>NZ_SISF01000030.1 GCF_004310285.1 Agrobacterium cavarae | reverse complement strand
CGAGAAACTTCTTCGGGATATTGTTGCGCGCGGCAATGTCGCTGACGAACGCGGTCTGCCCCTTATCGAGGCTCGCGAGGTCGATCATGGCTTTGAGACCGTATTTACCCTTTTTCGTCAGCATCGGCGTCTTTCACATCCAGCAGGTCGCGTTTCATCAAGCAGTAGCTTGACCCGACATACTGCTCGGCACCTGAACTTTCAATGAATTCCATGAAAATTATCGAATAGATCGGCCCCGGTAACTCGGAAATGGTCTATTCGAGCCAAACGGCTAGCCGCCCTGCGGGCCGCGGCTCGGCCGGGCATTTTGCGCCGTGGCGAGGCCCCGGATCGCATCCGCATTGCCGGTTGCGGCAGAAGCCTCGAAGACCTGTACGGCTTCGCCGTAACGCTTCATGTTGAGATAAGCGTAGCCGCGGATGACCATGAGATCGATACGCTCGGTGGCATATCTCGCCCGCTGATCAAGAAGGATCAGCGCCTCTTCGTAGTGCTTGCTCTCATAGGCCGCCAGCGCGCGGTCGGTGAGGATTGCCACTTGAAGCTCGGTTGCCTTCTGGCGATCCATCGAAGATTTTGTTGCGGAAACGGCCGCATTGTCCGTCAGACCCATGCGAAGATAAGCAAGGCTCTGGCCATAGGCCGCATCGCTGCGAACTGTCGAATCGCCGTTCTTGAGCGCTGCGGAGAAGGCTTTCACCGCCTCGGCAGGCCGGTTAGCCTCCATCAGACACCAGCCTTGCTGGAGTGCACTCTGCGCAGAAAGCGCTTCCGGATTAAGGCTCACAGAGCAACGGCCGGACTGGCGCGCACCCCGAACGGCGCCCGCTTGGCGCGGCGGTGAAGGCTCGTAAGCGACGGCGGTCGCTTGCGGCGAGACCATGCGCGGTGCGGTGGTCATTGCGCGAGATTGAGGCTGTACGGGCGCAGGTGTCGTGACTGCGGGCGCGGCAGCGATCACGCCCGCCTGAGCGGTCGGTCGGCCGATCTCCAAGATACGCTGCGACTGGTTACCCCATTGGCTCTGGAGCCGACGAACCTCCGCCAGATTGTTGAGCTCCTGGTAGGTGAGAGCCAGACCATAGGCGGATGGCTCATCCTCCGGCTTCCACTGCAATGCGGTGGAGAACCATTGCTGCGCCATCTGCGGCTGCTGGAAGGCGCGAGAATACCAGCCAAATTCCTGTGCTGTCGCGGCATCCTTCTGCGCTACGGTCTCTGTTGCAATGCGCTGAAGAATATCGGGCTCCAGCGCGACAGGCGGATCAAGTGCCAGGAGGTTGGCGGCTGCAGCGAGATAGGTCGCGCGCGCACCATCGGAGGAATTACGCCACTTGAACATGATGTCTTCGGCTTCGCGGGGTTCTCCACGCGCAACCAGCGCAAGCGCTAAGCCTTCCGAGGCGGAGGCAGAATCCTCCACATCCCTTGCGCGGCGGAACCACTTTTCCGCGTCGTCCATCTTCTCACGCCCGACATTGTACCACCCAAGCAGGAGCGCATCGCTTGCGAGCTTGTTGGTTTCCGCCAGCCGTTCCATGCGGGAGAGATAGGCAGGCGGTACTGTGACCTTGGGGTCTTCACCCGCCTTTGCAACGAATTGACGCGCGAGATCGTCCTTGACGGGCTCGAACTCTAGTTGGCCATCCGGTCCGGGTTTTTCCCGCGAGAGGAGGTCTTCCATGATCTCGATCGGCAGAAGCGTCGAGGCCTTTTGCACGGTTGCCAGACGTTCCGCCGGATTCTGGCAATTGGTCAGCACGTAGCCATAGGCATCGCGTGCACGCGCAGGCTTCTCCGTCCGCGCGAAGGCTTCCGCCACGCGCCAGAGAACATCGACTTCGCTGCAGGTCAGCAGGCCCGGGTTTTCGGCCGCGACGCCGAGCACAGCATTATACTGTTTCAGATCAGAGGCGTTCACCAGACGCTGGCGCGCTTCGGCAAGATCCAGCATCTCGGTCAGATTCGCGGGCGGCTGCCATCCGGCTTCCGCAGCCTGACGATCGGCAATGGCCTTGCGCGCCTCCGAATAGCGACCGGTGGCATAAAGTTGCCAGATCCCGTCCAACTGTGGATCACCGGTGGGTGCGGCAGCGGTAGGATCAGCAGGCGGTGTCCAATTTGGATAAAGCGCTTTCAGCCGTGCGATCTCAGCCTGAAGACGCACCGTGTCGCCGCGTGTGGCGAAGTAACGAAGAGCGCTTTCATCGACGACCGGTGCGGCATCGCCCGTGCCAGCCGGAGGGGCCGGAGTTGTGTTTTGAGGCGTCTGCTGCGGTGTTCTCGGTGCCTGCGAAAGATTGGTCGAGGGGGCAGCGCGCGATTGCGGCTCTCTGGTGCCGAGAGAAAGCGGGCTGTCACCCTTCTGGACGTCGGCATTGTTCATGCCCGCAGCGAACGCATGCGTTCCGACTGCCTGCATCGGGGCGGAATGAACGGCGCTGACGTGGCCGAGAAGCGCATCGCGCGACTGGAAGATGCCAGCGGCGCACAGTGCCAGGACGGCAGCGGACAGCAACAGTGGCTTCTTGTTCATAGGCACTCCTGATTCGCCTGCGCTACGAAAGACAAAGCCAAGAGATGCAACGTAGATGGATAATAAAGTGTTGACGCGTAGGTTCTCAGTTCCTGTGGAATGGGTTTTTTGCTGGCTTTGCAGGCCAGAAGTGCGGCCATGATGCGATAACCCGCATCCGAAAGCACATCCTTGGCTGCACCGGACTTCAGATCGAAGGTCGCGATATTGCCGTCCTCGAGCGACATGCCAGCTGCCATCCTGGTGTAGAGATCGGGAGAGCCTGCCGCCCCTCTGACCAGATAGAGCGGAATGCGAACGGAGTTGTAGCCGAACTCCTGCGCAAAGCCATCGGCCGGACGCGGCTTGGTGCGCACGGATACCCAGTCCGCCGGTAGCTTTCGCGGGCCGAAGGCAAAGCCGTTGATCGCGACGAGACCATCGGCCACAAGCTTGCCCCATAGAGGTGACGGCGAAAGCTCGTTGAGAAGCGGAAAGGCTTCAAAAATATAGTAGGATGGATTGACGACAGGCCCATCCGGCCGGTCGTTATCGGCAAAGCCGGAGGCGGCTGGGAGAAGCAGGGTTCGACCGCCGCGTTCCACCACCGCCTTGTCGAGCACCGCCTTGGCGATCGCGCGACCGGCGTCTGCAAGGTCCTGGCGTCCCCATTGTCGGGCAGCGAGCGCCAGCGCCTGCGCGATCAGAATATCGCCATCCGTGGCATTGTTGATGTCCGAGACATGGGGCGTCGATTGCGGATCCCATTTCCAGGCAGCAAGACCATCGTCTCGCACCAGAAGTTCGGTCTTGGTGAAGGACCAGATCAGCTCGAAATTCGCCTGGTCGTCGGCAAGAACGGCGAGCCACATGCCGTAACCCTGGCCTTCGCTGTGGCTGATCCCGTTATTGCCTGTATCGATGATACGCCCGGACGCGTCGAGAAAGGCGGCTCGATAGCTCTGCCAGTCCGCCGCGTTGATGGAGGCTGCCTTGACGCTCAGCGGGATCATCAGCACCCCCAGCAACAACACCATTCTTGTCAGTGATCTGGCAAATGTCATCACGGCTTGCGTCCCAACAGCCTCAGCAGGATGAAGGTAACCCATCCGAGCACTGACAAAAAGCCGATGAACACCAGCGCGTAGGAAAGCGTGTTGCTGGACAGCCAGTTGGCTGCAATCAGCCGCCAGTTGGAGAACGTCGCCGGCCCGGTGTCGAAGAAAGTCTGCTGTTGGGCAACGATCGTCTCAACCTTGTCGGCGGCAGGATCAAAGGTGGCGATACGTCCAGAGAGCCCGCTCCATCGCTTCAATTCCGTCATCGATTTGACGCCGGACCTCAAAGTGTCGATGGCCGGTGCCGTGGCAAGCGTCCACACACCCTCGCCACCGGGGCTCAACCCCTGCGCCAGCATGAAGCTGACATTTCCTGGCGGTGTGTAGACTTGTTCCGCGCCTGGAAGAAACCTGAGGGTCTCCCTGCTGATATCGAAGTTGCGCCTGATCCACTCCTCGAAGGAGGATATCTGCCCTTGCCAGACACCGCCATCCACGCGCTCGCGCCAGTTTTCAAACAACTGATCGGTCTGCTCGACGGGTGGCGTTGCGCGTCCTCCCTCACCCCAGCTCGTCTGGCTGGCAAGAGCAATGTTGAATTGGGCAGCCAGTGCTGGCGGTATCTGGGCCAGCGTGCCGATGAAGACGGCGTCTCTGTCTCCCACGGCGGCAATGGAACTGACGAGATCGATTGCAAGTGGCTGACCGGCGGCAAGTGACATACGGCCGAGAAGCGTCGCCGCTGACGACATGACGTCCGGATCGATCCGCTCCATATAGACCGCAACGGGCTGCTGCGAGGCGTGATAGGGCTGTATCACACCACGATTGGCGGCCAAATCCGGGGCGCGACCAATTCTTGCGAAATTGGGCATGTGGAATTCGGACGTGTCGAATAGCGCAAAACGCGGTGCCCCGCTTGCCGTCGTTCCCGGCAAGCAATCCGAATCCGCCTGCGTCTGTATGACGGCCTCAATGGCAACCGTGTTGGCGCCCGGCACGAAATGTCGCAACGTGACCTTGATCGGCAGGTGTCGGAAGATGCCACCGCCGCGGTTCGAAATCGGCACGGTGGAGGCAATATTGCCGTTCACATAGACATCGATATGGCTGCCAGGAAGCACGTCGCTGGCATAGGCCGCGTCCAGAAGCAGCGTCGCTTCACCATAGGCGGCAGCGTAGAAATCAGCCGGAATGCCGATGGTGAAATCGGTGCGGAAGCGCCGTCCTGAAAATTCCGCACTTTTGACGCCAAGCGACGAGAGCACCAGGCGGCGGTTTCCGACAACCAGTGGCGCATCGGGTGTGTGCCAGTTGCGTGTAGACAGAAACGAACGCACCGATCCGGCCGGACGCTCGGCCGAGGCAACGAGACTGTCGATCGCCGTTTGTAGCGCTTGAGGTGTCGGGCCTCCGACGATCAACGCTGAAAGATTGCTGACGATGTTGCTCTCAAAACCGGCATAAGGGCCAGCCAGGACTTCCGGCGGAACCGAACTTGCAACGGCGGCGATCTCGCGCGATGTGCCGGCCAGCACGACCAGCGAGCCCGCCTTACGCTCCTTCGGCACCGTCGTGTGGAAGGCGATTTGCTGATTGGGCATCTGCGTGCGCAGCGCCAGCGCCTGCGACAGCTTCAGCAACGACTCCGCCATCACCGGGTTCGCCAGGCCGGGAGCCACGATATCGATGGAGGTGAGGCCTTCGCTGCCAGCGCCGATCGCCTGGATGTCCTCGATCGTCTCGAAACGGTTGGCAACATCGGCGTTGAGCGTGATGAAGGTGCCGGCAGGATTGATATCGGTCCACAGATCATAGGTGGATTCGACCGTGCAGTCGGTTCTGTGACGCTGCTTGACGCCAAGTGTCACGACATTGGCGCCCGCCTGAAGCGTGCCTGGCGGGATGGGAATCGAGACACTCCCCTCCGCATCGGGAGATGCGATGCTCTTTTTCTCCAGCGGCACATTGTTGATCGCGATCTCCAGGCTCGAGCTTTCCGGCGCAACCACCACGGCGTTTTGATACGCGATCGTGACGGCCTGCGCTGCCTGCGCCTGCTGCTCTGTCAGGTAGATCGTCCATTGCCGCTGATCGATCTCACCCGACAGGCTGAGTTCGCTGAACGGCAATATGTAACGGCGGCGCGGATCGACGGATGTCTGGACGGGTAGCGGCGGTGCCTGCGTCGGCTGAGCCTGGGTCTGCGGTTGTGATGGCGCGCCTTGGGGATAAGATGGTGGAGATGGCGCAGGAGCGACGGGAACGGGCGAAGGCCGTGCCGGTGCCGGCTGCTGTGCAGGAGGCACCATTGCAGGCGGCGATACACTGGGCGGCGCAGCCGGGATTTGCGGCATGGACGGCGCCTGTGGCACTGGCTTTGTCGCGGGCTGCACCGGAACCGGCCTTGCCGCAGGCGGGTTTGCCGGGCGCTCTGGAGACATGTCAAACGGTGCGCTTTGCCCAAATGCGCTTGCCGACAACATGGCGTAAAAGCTTATGAGGAGGAGCGGCTTTTTCATCACTTGGCCACTCCTGCCGCAGCCTTCTGTCGCGCTCTCGTTCGGAAAGAACGCATGAAATAAAACAGGCCGCGTTGTGTCTGAAAAAGCGCGATGCCCATGAAGGTGATCGTGCCCCGGATCAGGCCGGGATTACCCCTGCGTGCGCGCTGAAATTCGGTCCATTGCTCTGAATTGGCGAAGATCAGATCCGCTATCAGGCGGTGTTCGATATTTTCCTTTGGCGCAAAGGTACAGCCGACCGAGGTAAAGCCCTGCTGCTTGACGGTCCGGACGATATCGATCGTCATCGACGAGGGCGCCCCAGGGCTATACGGGTCTACGCGAATAATCGCGGGGCGGCCCTTCTCGACGACATCCAGATCCTTTTCGAAAATGTTGATCAGCATGCCGTGGACGGACACGTTCTGAACCGTTGCCGGCAACCAGGGGCCGTCTTCCTGCAACTGCAATTCGCATCGGCGCTTGACGGTGATGCGCCGCGACGCGGATTTCTCTCCGCGTTCGGACACGACGCCGAGAGCACAGCCGGCAAAGATGATGTTGAGCAGGTTCCAGCCACCAACGACAAGTGTGACGTCCGCTTTATAGGGCTCGGCATAGATGCGATAGATCGCAAAGATCATGGCGATGACCAGCACGAAGAAGATGACGAAGAACGGTCGGCTGATTTCCGACAGGCGGGCTTCGCTGATGGACTCGTCCTTCGCCGTCACCTTGAAGGTCGGCTTGCTGGGGTTGAACAGCACCGAGACCACGGCAGGCAAGAGATGCACCGTCTGCACATACTCATAAAGCTCGGAAATCCACGGCCAGCGGAAACTTCCATAGAGGAAGTTCTGTATCATCAGGTTTACCAGCATGTAGGCGGCCGTATAGGCAAGGAACTCACCGCCGGATGCAACGAAGATCTGCAGGTCGAAGAAGAGATAGAAGAGCGGCGCAAAGAGGAAGATGGTGCGCGGGAACGGGAAGAGCCAGAACAATGTCGAAGACATGTAGCAGAGCCGCTGGGGGAAGGAGAGCCCTCGGCGGAAAAGCGGCTGGCGGAAGATCAGGATCTGCATCATGCCTTGCGCCCAGCGGCTTCGCTGGCCGATGAAGCTGGTGAAGGTCGCCGGCTGCAGACCGGCAATCAGGGGCTTATCGACATAAAGGCTGTTCCAGCCGCGCGAATGAAGCGCAAGTGCCGTCTCGCAATCCTCGGTAATGCTGACGCCGCTGAAGCCATCGGTTTCTTTGAGCGCCTCGCGCCGCAGAACCGCTGCCGATCCGCAGAAGAAGGCACCGTTCCATTTATCCAAGCCGCGCTGGATGATGCCGTAGAACATTTCATTCTCGCTCGGCATGGTTTCGAAGGTGCGCAGATTGCGCTCGATTGGGTCCGGATTGACGAAGAAATGCGGCGTCTGGACGAGAAAGAGCCTTGGATCTTCCTCGAAATAGCCAACCGTTTCGAGAAGAAAATCGCGCGCGGGCGCATGGTCGGCATCGAAAACGGTGACCAGTTCGCCCGTCGAATGATCCAGACCATTGTTCAGATTGCCAGCCTTGGCATGGACGTTTCGCTCACGCGTCAGATAGTTGACGCCGAGATCGGCGCAGAGCTTTTGCAATTCCGCGTGCCGCCGGGTCGCGGCCTGCGCTTCCAGCCCGTTCGGCGCATTGCGTTTCTGCACCGTGCCGCCATCGTCCAGCAGCCAGACGGTGAACCTGTCCGCCGGATAATCCATGTTCTTCGCGGCCGCCAGCGTGTTGGCGAGAAGTTCCGCATCCTCATTGTAGGTCGGCACGAACACATCGACAGTCGGGACATAGCCTGGCGAACCGGGACGGCCCTTTCGCGACGGCAACGGCATAGAGACGATGACAAGGCTGAGCGCCAGCATCACCACGCTGTACATTTCGGCGAGATAGAGCAGGAAGCCCGGAATGAAGTTCTCGAGTTGGTTGACGGGCGGCAAGGTGCTGGTCGTGCGCCAATACACGTAGCGCAGAACGATCGCCGTACCGAAGCCAAGACCGATGAGCCGCCAGGCGCCTTTGCCGTTCAGAGACTTGATGGTGGCAAGCAAGGCCAGCGAAATCGCCGTCGCGATGAGATGCGTCTGTAAGCTGACGGGCAATGTGATTATCAGCAAGACACAGGCTGACACGAACAGCCAGAGGGTGAAAGCGATGACCTTGCTCATCAGCAAACCTTTACATCAAGTCGATAAGAAGCGGACCGCTTCCTGGCCTCATGCCACTGGCCCCTGACTGCGACGAAGAGACCAAGTGGATCAGTTACACCTGAAACAGTTAATTGCAGGTTTGTCCGTTCGCCTGACCGGCAACGCAGGCGGGCGAAGGAATGGCGACCTGTTTCGTTTCGATACGCCGCGCTGGCGGGGGCACGTCTGCCGGTCTGCTGCCAGCCGCCCTTGGCGCTGCCGGGGACGGGATGAGGACAGCCGGCCTGGAGGATGCGGTGGGCTGTGGCTGCACAACGACCGGCGCTGCGGTGGGCGAGGCCGTCACCGCAGGTCGTGGCTGCGAACGAACCGGAGCCGAGATGGGCGTCTGCGTTCCAGGCTGCATGAGCACGGCGCCCGATACGGGATAGATAGGATTGCCGGCCCGTCCAAGGCCCTTGTCTGGGTCCTGTGCGGTTCCGTAAGGGTTCCAGTTGGTGGACAGATAATTGCCGGTAATCGTGTAGTTGTACATCACGGCCAGGAGATCGCGCGTCGTGACACCCGACTGGCAGAGCCGCAGCGTCACATTGATGCGACCGAGATTCTTGAAGCTCTGGCGGGCGCTTTCCGGCGACCTGATCTGCTGCCATCCGTAAATGCAGGCATCGTTGCCATAACCTCTGCCTGACGCATAAGAAAACGTGCCGTAATTGTTCTGCAAATATTCGGCAGACGTCGCCATCGCCACACCGGGAAATGCGCTCCTGATCTCCCGCGAGATCGAAGAAACACGCAGACTGCTCTCCGACAGCCCACCCCGTCCGGTATCCTCTGCCTTTTGCGGCCCGAAAAGCTGCACCTTCAAATAGTTCTGACCAGGGGTCGCCGCATCCGAGCGCAGGATCACGTCCTGCTGAACGGCATTGGCATAATTGCGGTTGATAACGGTGAGGACTTCCGGGCCGCCGGGCGGCGGAAAGATCAGTGCTTCTTCCGGCGCCAACATCTTCGGCCCACCGGATTGCTGCACGCCGGCCGGCGTATTGCAACCTGAAAGCGTCAGCGCCATGCCACATGCCAATGCTGTCGCAGTGGCGGTGTTCATCACACCACCACGCCCCTTTGACGGGGATCGAACATCGCGAATCACATGTGGCACAATCATAGTTACGAAATACGTGAGCGCCATGAATTAGCAATCCGAATTGTCGATGGCATAGAGTGATGCCGCAAGTCGCGGCGCGATCCTCGATCCGCTCACGGGAACTTTATCGTCTGACCAAGATTGGGCGGATGGTTCTCTACTTGGGCGACGGCCGCTATGACGACTTGACGGACGGCGCGAGGGAATCAAAATACGGAAAGAGAAACAGTATGGAAGAGCAGACCTTGAGCGCCACAACACAACTGACGGACGAAATCACCGCATTGCGTCGATGGCTGGAGGAGGCTGCTTTGCCGCTGTGGTGGGAGGCCGGAGCGGCAAAACCCGACGGCGGCTTTCATGAAAGGGTCGATCAGGACGGAAAGCCGGTTCTTGGCGATAATCGTCGCGCCCGCGTGCAGCCCCGCCAGGCCTACTGCTACGCGGCAGCCGGCGAAAACGGATGGACCGGTGACTGGCAGCGCGCCATCAATCACGGTCTCGACTGGTTCGACAAAGTCTATCTTCTTGAAAGCGGACTCTACGGCAATCTTGCCGATGCATCCGGAAAGCTGATCGATCCATCCTTCGATCTTTACAATCAGGCTTTCGCCCTCTTTGCTGCGGCCCAGACGGCGATGGCGTTGCCGGAGAGGAAGCACGAGATGCGCGAGCGCGCGCTCGGCATCCTCTCGCTCCTCAAAGAGCGTTATGCCCACTCCGAACAGGGCTTCGAGGAAGACAGTCCGTCTCGCTATCCACTCTGCTCCAACCCGCATATGCATCTTTTCGAGGCCATGCTGGCCTGGGAGACAGTCGATCCAACCGGCCCCTGGACCACTGTCGCCGATGAGATCGCAAATCTCGCGATGACGCGTTTCATCGATCAGGAGAATGGCGGTCTGCGCGAATTCTTCGACAAGGATTGGACTCCAGCACCCGGCGAAAAAGGCCGCATCATGGAGCCTGGCCATCAGTTCGAATGGGCCTGGCTTCTGGTCAGATGGGGGCTTTTGCGTAACAGCTTCGATGCCATTCAAAAGGCAAAGCGGATGTTCGACATCGGGGAGAACCATGGCATCTGCCCACGCCGCAAAGTCGCGGTGATGAGCCTTCTCGACGATTTCAGCATGCATGATCGCCTGGCTCGTTTCTGGCCGCAAACCGAATGGCTGAAGGCCGCCGCTCGCCTGGCCAGTGCCACCGAAGGCGAAGAGCGGCATCGCTATATCACCTCCGCCTCGCGGGCGGTGATGGCGATCCAGCCCTTCCTCGACACGCCGGTTAAAGGTCTCTGGTTCGACAAGTGGCCCGCCGATGCACCTATGATCGACGAACCGGCACCGGCCAGCACCTTCTATCATATCGTCTGCGCGATTTACGAAGCCGACAGCGTGCTGAAAGCACTGACAACCAAGACAGCGGGACCGCGATAAGGCGTCGGCCCCTTCGGCCATCGACCACCCCATGCCTCTTTGATGCCGCGAACGATTTTCGCGACCTCTTGGATGGTGGTGAAAAGATTTGCCTCGCGCATTCGAGGCGGCGTGAAAACATTGCTGTCAATGCAATGACTTCCCATGGACACTGAAGCCGTCATGGTCCTAAATGGCACCATGACGCCGCCCACAATCCGAACCCGGAGTCCTTCATGCCGTCCCCCCTTTCGCGCCGCTCACTTCTCAAGACTGCAGCCTTGCTCGCAGCCTCCACCACGCTGATGCGGACCGATCTGGCCTGGGCGGCGCGCAGCGGCGAACGACTGGTCGTGGCGGCAGATTCGGAGCCTAAGAACCTCAATCCGGCGATCGTTGCCTCCAACGGCGTGTTCTACATCTCCAGCAAGATCGTGGAGCCCTTGGCGGAAGCATCGTTCAGCGGCAGGAACGGTCTGGAACCACGTCTTGCGACGTCCTGGGAAGGATCGCAGGACGGTTTGAGCGCGACCTTCAGACTGCGCGAGGGCGTGACCTGGCACGACGGCAAGCCCTTCACCTCGGCCGATGTGGCCTTCTCGGCCCTCTCCGTCTGGAAGCCGCTTCAGAACCTCGGGCGTCTGGTCTTTGCCAATCTGGAGAGTGTCGATACGCCGGATGAGCACACGGCCATCTTCCGCTTCTCCAAGCCGACGCCGTTCCAGTTGATCCGCAACGCGCTTCCGGTGGTGAGCAGTGTGCTGCCGAAACACCTGTATGACGGCACCGATATTGCCACCAACCCATTGAACACCAAGCCGGTAGGCACCGGGCCTTTTGTTTTTGCCGAGTACAAACCCGGCGAATATTACCGGCTGACGCGCAACGAAAAATACTGGGGCAAGGGTCAGCCGAAACTGGACGAGATCATCTATCGCGTGCTTCCGGACCGAGCAGGTGCCGCAACCGCGCTGGAAGCCGGCGAGATCCAGCTCGCGGCCTTCTCCGCTGTGCCGCTGACGGATCTTGCCCGCATTTCCAAGGAACCCGGTATCAAGGTCATCGCCGATGGCTATGAGGCACTGACCTACCAGCTCGTGGTGGAGATCAACCACCGCCGCAAGGAGCTTGCCGATCTCAAGGTTCGGCAGGCCATTGCGCACGCGATCGACAAGAAACTCGTCGTTGATACGGTGTTCCTGGGCTACGCCACCAATTCCACCGGTCCCGTGCCGAAGAACGCGCCGCAGTTCTATACGCCTGACGTAAAAATCTACGACTTCAACGTCGACAAAGCCAATGCTCTTCTCGATGAGGCCGGCTATCCGCGCGGTGCCGATGGCAACCGCTTCTCGCTCAAACTGTTGCCTGCACCATATTTCAACGAAACCAAGCAGTTCGGCGCCTATCTGCGCCAAGCACTGTCTGCCATCGGCATCGATGCGCAGCTGGTGAACAACGATGCGGCCGCGCATCAGAAGGCGGTCTATACGGATCACGCCTTCGATCTCGCCGTAGCACCCACCGTCTTCCGCGGCGATCCCGCCATTTCCACCACCATCCTGGTGAAATCGGGAACACCCGCCGGCGTGCCCTTCTCCAACCAGGGCGGTTACGAGAACAAGGAACTGGACGCCATCATCGACAAGGCGGCGCAAACGGTGGACGAAAAGCAGCGTACCGAACTCTACAAGACCTTCCAGCAGAAGGTCAAAGAGGACCTGCCGATCATCAACGTGGCCGAGTGGGGCTTCATCACCGTGGCCCGCGACACGGTGAAGAACGTCGCCAGCAATCCAAGATGGGCGGTTTCAAACTGGGCGGACACCGCCATCGAGGAGTGAGGTGGGAGGCGCAGGCCGCATTCTGCGTCGTAGGCTGATCAGCGCCATTCCGGTGCTGATCATCGTGCTTCTCTTCACCTTCCTGCTGCTGGAAAATGCGTCGGGCGACGCAGTCGACGCCTATCTGGTGTCGATCGGTGGCGGAGATGCCAGCCTGCGAGACAGCCTGCGGGCGCAATATGGGCTGGATCACTCGGCGCTATGGCGGCTGTGGCTTTACGCCACCTCCGTCCTGAAACTCGATCTCGGCTGGTCAGTCGCCTTCGACCGCCCTGTGCTGTCGCTGATTATGGAGCGTTTGCCCAACACGCTGCTTTTAATGGGGAGCGCGACGCTCCTGTCCTTCATTCTCGGCACTGCTCTGGGGATTGTCGCTGGAGCAAAGCCTGGAAGCCTGCTGGACCGGGCGCTGTCGTCACTGTCGCTGGCACTGTATGCCGTTCCGGGGTTCTGGCTCGGCCTCGTCCTCGTGCTCGTCTTCGCGGTAAAGCTTCGCTGGCTCCCCACGTCCGGTCTGGAAACCATCGCTTCCGGTAAGCAAGGTTTCGCACGCGCCCTCGACATTGCGCGGCATCTCGTTCTTCCCGTTGCGAGCCTTGGCCTGATCTATCTCGCTCTTTTCCTGCGCGTGATGCGCAGCGCCATGGGCGAAATCTGGCGGATGGAGTTCGTCACTTTCGCCCAATCGAAAGGACTGTCGCGTGCGCGGGTGGTGCTGCGCCATGTTGCCCGTAATGCCGCCCTTCCCCTTCTCACCGTGCTTGGCCTTCAATCCGCCATGATGCTGGGCGGCTCCGTTGTGATCGAGAGCGTCTTTGCTATTCCGGGCTTCGGGAGGCTGGCGCAAGAGGCAGTTGCAGGCCGGGATACACCCCTGCTGATGGGAATCATCCTCGTCAGCGCCGTTTTCGTCATCCTCGTCAATCTGATCGTCGACTTGGTCTACTCGCTTCTCGATCCACGTATCGGCGCCGGGGAGGAAACGGCGTGACGGTTCTTGGCCGAGTGTTCCGTAGTCGCGAAGGCCTCGTCGGTCTCGCAATCCTTCTCGTCGTGGCGATCGCTGGCCTTTCGGCGCCTTTTGTCTTTCCCAACGATCCGCTTTCCATCGTCGCAGCGCCACTCATTCCGCCATTCACCGAGCGCGCCCTGCCGCTCGGAACCGATACGCTTGGACGCGATGTGATGGCCTGCCTGTTCCACGCTGCGCGCAGTTCGCTGCTCGTCGGTCTCTGCGCTGCCGCCGCAGCCCTTCTGATCGGCACCGTCATGGGAACGCTTGCGGGCTTCGCTGGTGGTATCATCGATGAGGCGCTGATGCGGATCACCGATGCCTTCCAGATCGTGCCGAGCTTCCTTCTGGCACTTGCCTTTGTCAGCACCATCGGTCCATCGCTGCCCATCGTGGTCATTGCCATCGCGCTCGGCGCCTGGGCCGACCCGGCGCGATTGACGCGCGCGCAGGTGCTGTCGATCCGTGAGCGCGACTATGTGGCCTCCGCCCGCACCATCGGCATGCACCCGATGGAAATTGCCTTCCGCCAAATTCTCCCCAACGCCTTGCCGCCGGTTATGGCGCTCGCCGCCATCATCGTCGCTGCGGCGATCCTGACCGAAGCCGCCCTCTCCTTTCTCGGCCTTGGAGACCCGAACATCGTGACCTGGGGTGGGATGATTGCCGAAGGGAGAAACGTACTTCGCTCAGCGGCTTACCTCTCCATTATCCCCGGCATGGCTCTGCTCGCTACGGTCCTCGGGGTCTATCTGCTGGGTGAGGGCATCAACAAGACGCTCGCCGGTCAAGAGGCTGTGCGATGAGCCTTGCCCCGCTTCTGAAAATCGAAGGGCTCAGCGTCACCTACCACGGCGCCGCGCAACCTTCCTTGCGCAACGTATCGCTTCAGCTTCAGGAAAGACAGCGCCTGGCAATCATCGGCGAAAGCGGGTCGGGCAAAAGCACGCTGGCACGCTGCATCGCCGGCTTGTTGCCGCACGGGGCGAAGACCGACGGTCGGATCGTCTGGAATGGACATCCGGACAAGAGCCACCAAACACGATTTCCAACGCCAGGCCGCGATATCGCCTATGTGTTTCAAGACCCGAGCGCCAGCCTCAACCCGGTACTGACGATTGGCGAACAGGTGGCGGAGGCCGCCATTCGTCATCTTCGCCTTACCCGAAAACAGGCGCGGACTCACGCCCGGGATTTGCTGATAGAGGTACAATTGCCGAACCCCGATGCCTTGCTGTCGGCCTATCCGCATCAAATCTCCGGCGGGCAGCGGCAACGTGTGGCGATTGCGGCCGCCATCTCCGCAGCGCCCAAAATCCTGATTGCCGATGAGGCCACCAGCGCGCTCGACACAATCACGCAAGCGGCGATCGCCCGGCTTCTCGACCGCCTTGTCAGCGCCAATGGCATGACGCTGATTTTCATTACCCACGATATCGCGCTGGCCTCCAGCCTTGCGGACGAGATCGCGGTGTTCCAATCAGGCCGACTGGTGGAGTCCGGCAAGGCGCAGGATGTGCTTTTGAATCCAGCAAGCGACGACACCAAACGTCTCTTTTCTTCGCACCTTGATCTCACCACTCCACCGTTGATCCGGAGGGTCAGTTGATGGAGCCCTTTTTCTCCGTCAACCACCTTTCCAAGCGATACCAATCGCAGGGGCGGACAGTGCAGGCGCTCGACGATGTTTCCTTTACGCTGGCGCGCGGCGAAACGCTTGGGCTGGCAGGCCCGTCGGGGTGCGGGAAATCGACGCTGGCGCGCATTATCATGCGGCTATCGCCCGCAGATGGCGGCGAGGTGCGCTTTCAGGGCCGGAACTGGCTGGCCCTTTCGGGTCAGGACCTGAGAGCCGCCCGTCGCCATGTGCAGATGGTGTTTCAGGATACCTATGGCGCGTTCAATCCGCGCGCCACGGTGGCAGATGCGATCGGTGAACCGTTGCGAATCCACAGGATCGTCGCGCCCCGCGATCGGCAAGCCGAGATCGCCCGCCTGCTGGAGCGGGTCGGGCTTGGCGCGGACTACGCTGCACGTCCTGTTCTCCAACTGTCGGGCGGCCAGCGACAGCGCGTCGCAATCGCCCGGGCCATCGCCTGCCGCCCGTCCCTGTTGGTGATGGATGAGGCCGTTTCCGCGCTCGACGTTTCCGTCCGCGCCCAGATCCTCGAATTGCTGGTATCCCTTCAAAGCGAGACCGGCCTTTCCTGTCTGTTCGTCTCGCATGATCTGGCGGTCATTCGCGCCGTCTGCCATCGCGTTGCCATCATGGAGATGGGGCGTGTCGTCGAACAGGGAGAGACGGACAGCGTGATCTCGAACCCACAGTCGGATACAGCAAAACGACTGATCGCCGCCGTTCCAACACTTCGTAAGGACCAAAGCCATGCCTGATCGCAACTGGAGCCATCTGCTCGACGTGCCCGCCTTTCCTTCGGAGCGTTACGCAAAGCTTGCAGACCGATTGGCGGCCCTGATGAAGACACGTAACGATGTGCTTCTCATTCAGGCCGAGGCGGTCTTGGCGCTGGAAGCCGTCGCCACCAGCCTCGCACGACCTGGCCTGAAAGCGCTGAATATCGTGACCAGCCCCTATGGTGCATGGTTCGGTGACTGGCTGAAGCGCGGGGGCAGCGATGTCATCAATCTCGTGGCGGAGCCAGGACGACCGGTCGCGATAGAGGCTGTGCGACAGCAACTGGACGACCATCCCGATATCTCTGTGCTGTCACTGGTCCATGCCGAATCCGCCACCGGCATTCTCAATCCATTGGAAGACATCATTCGGCTTGCAAGAGAAAGAAGGGTGCTTACCATCGTGGATGCGGTCGCATCGATTGGCGGCCATGCTTTGAATGTGGATGCAGACGGCATCGATATCGTCGTGATCGGTCCGCAAAAATCGCTTGCAGGGCCGGCGGGCGTCTCGGCAATCTCGGTCAGCGACCGCGCCTGGGCGCTGCTCCAGCATGAGAGCGCCCCGCGCAACTCGATACTCTCCCTCCTCGACCAGAAAGAGCAATGGCTCGACGCCGGTAGAGGTGCTTTGCCCGGTACGCCTGCGCCGCTCGAATTCTTCGCGCTTGAAGCGGCACTTGACCGTCTGGAAGCCGAAGGCATCGACGCGGTTGAAGCGCGTCATCGTCTGGCGGCGAAAGCGACGCGCGACGCTTTGCGCGCGCTGGGTGCCGAGCTTTGGGTCGACGACACTCAGGCTTCGGCACTGGTGACGGCCGTCAAGCTTCCGGCGAACATCGACCATAGCAATTTTCTCCAGGCCGCGAGGCTAAATGGGGCAGATATTGGCGCAGCGGTCGGACCGGGCTCAGATCGACTGGTCCGCCTCAACCATACCGGCCAGCGTGCCAGCAAGGAGGCGGTGCGTGCCAACATCAAAGCCTTCGCCCACGCCCTGCAATTCCAGGGCCACTCAAGACCGGTCGAAAAAGCCTTTAAGGCGCTGGATGCCATCTATTCTTTGTGAGGCGATGATTGAACCGCCTTTCAGACCCGTGAAAAAATGCTCTCACTGAAACGCTGCTATTGGAAGGATCTTTCCCTCCCGTCCACAGCAGTGACACAGGAATCCCTCCCGCAATCTTGACGAAATCGTGGCAAAGCGCGAAACTTTACACATTGTTAAGTTTGGTGACAGGAGGAATGAAAATGGTTGCTGGTTTCAACATGCTTTCCTTCGATCTCTTCGGCCTTGGCCGTCGGGCACAGGAAGAAAAGCTCAAGCGTGAGAGCGGATCGAAAAAGGACCAGGTCACGCGCGACGAGTCCGAGCAGCGCGATCGCGATCAGGAACATGATCTGTTCTTCTGGTCGCTCTATCCGGTGATCTGAGGGACGCGTCCAAAACCGCGCAGTCTCACGTCCCTCAAAGGCGATCCAGTTCCTCGCGATGTCGATACATTGCGAGGAATTTATTGTAATCGCGCTCATAGACGGATGCGCGTGATCGATCCGGCTGGCGCTCCTCACAGCCGGGATACATGGCAGCACCCGCCTTCGCCAGGCTGTCATAGACGCCGCCCGCTGCAGCAGCGGTCATGGCCGTTCCGAGAAGAACAGCATCGCTGGTCTGTGGCACCACGACCCGTTTGCCTGTCGCGTCGGCATAGAGTTCCATCAGCAGCGGATTGTGGATGTGCCCACCCGCGACGTGAAGCGTGGTGGTGCGATATCCGAACCCTTCCATCGCATCCAGAACGTGGCGCGTGCTGAGCGCGATCGACACAGCCGTGCGCCAGTACAGTGCACAGAGGCTGTCGAACGAGGTATCGAGTGTCAGGCCACTGATCACACCTCTGGCATGCGGATCGGCAAGCGGCGATCTGTTGCCATGAAAATCCGGTAGGACATGCAGACGGCTGGCAAATCCCTCTCCCTCCCCTGCCCGCAACACCATGACGCGGTCGACGATGCGACGGTGAAGTGCCGCATCCGGCTCTCCCCCCGCGGCATGCATGCGCACGATATGGTCGAGCAGCGCACCCGTTGCCGATTGTCCGCCCTCGACCAGCCAGTGATCCGGCAAAACAGCTTGCCAGTAGGGTCCCCACAGGCTGCGACCATGAATGCGATTGGGCGTCAGCGCCACAAGGCAACTGGATGTGCCAGCGATAAGCGCAACGTTTTTTTCCACATGGTTGTCGAGGCTTCCGCCAAGCGCACCAAGCGCGCCCGCATAGGCATCGATCATGCCGGTCGCGACCCGGCACTGCGTATCAAGCCCCAATTCATCGGCAGCCTTGGCCGAGAGGGTACCAACGGCTTGACCTGGCGCTACGGTGCTTGCAGGAAGCGCGGCGCGTTCTTTCAGATCGCCGATCCCGGCAAGTTCAAGATAGTCGTTGCGCCAGCCTTGCTGTTCATGCGCCAGAAAATTCCATTTTGCCGTCAATGTGCAGTTGGAGCGCGCAGCACTGCCGCTTGCCTTCCATGTGAGGAAGTCGGCAAGGTCGAAGAAATAAGCGGCTCTCGACCAGCTTTGAGGCAGATGTTTCTTCAGCCACATCAGCTTCGGTATCTGCATTTCGGGAGATATCGATCCGCCGGCGAAATCCAGAACCGGATGATGCGACGCGGTGAGAAAATCCGCCTCGTTGATGGCGCGATGATCAAGCCAAACCACCGTGTCGAACCGGTCTTCGCCGGTGGTCGAGACCGACACCTGCTCGCCAGACTTGCCGCGCGCAACCAGCGAACATGTGGCATCAAACCCGATAGCAGCCACACGCGCCGGATCGATCGCCGCGTCCGCCATGGCAGACCGCACCGAAAGGCAGACCGCCTTCCATATGTTCTCGGAATCGTGCTCGGCGTGGTTTTCCCTCGGCCTTTGCATCAGGATGGGATGAGTGGCGCGAGACAGCATTGCACCATGACGATCGAACACCCCGGCGCGCGCGCTGCCTGTTCCGACATCGACCGCAACGAGATATTGGCGCATGAAGCTAGTTTCCCATCCCTGTTTTGCCGAAAACCGGGAGAGAACCGTTCCGTGTCTTCACCTGCACGTCAACCAGCCTCTGCTCTTGAGCCTTGGCGGCCCTTTCGGTCGCGCACAAGGTGGACCAAATCCGGCATCGCGTCAAACACGAGATCGGGCTCAAGCGCTTCGATCTGTTGGCGAAATGCGGGGAAGCGTGCGTGAGAGCCTCCTGTAAAAGCAAAAACGCACATGCCAGCAGCCTTAGCTGCCACAATACCGGCCGGACTGTCTTCAATGACGATGCAATTGGCGGGCTCCGCGCCCATTTCGTGCGCGGCATGCAGGAAGAGATCGGGTGCCGGCTTGCCGTTCTTCACCATGGTCGCGCTGAAAATATGCGGCTCGAATTTTTCGATGAGTCCCGTCAGGCCCAATGAGTAGCGGATGCGTTCCGGCTGACTGGACGAGGCCACGCAGCGAGGCACGTCGAGCCGGTCCAACGTTTCGGCAATGCCTTCAATGGCCTTTAATTCGAGGCGAAAGCGTTCGAAAAGCGCGCTTCTCATATGTTCGAGGAAGTCGATATCGGTCTCGATACCGTATTCTTCCCAAAGCGTTGCAGTCATGTTGGCGAGGCTGCGGCCGAGAAACCGTTGATAGGCCTCTTCCTCGGTCATCTGAACACCCAGATGCGCCAGCATGTCGATCAGCACGGCAACTGAAACCGGCTCACTATCGACGAGAACGCCATCGCAGTCGAAGATCACCAAGGGGCCGGTTCCGGTTGGCATGATGTCAGCTTTCGATGAGTTTATCGTCCAGATAGAGCTGCAGCGTCTTTGCCGTTCCCTGATGCCACAATGTCTTTAGAGCATGGGCAAAGCGCTTGCGGAAGAGGTCGGAGTCGGCAACGTCGCCGAAAATGTCGCTCAGTGCAAGGAACGCCATCGGGTCGTCCTTTGCCTTGATCGCTGCCGCCTGTAGGCGCTCGGCACTCGCATCATTGAAGACGATCTGCTTGCCGCTGTCCGAGGTGCCGTAGAAGTAGCGGCACCACAATGCCGACACGAGCGACAGACCGACAATATCGAGGCCTTGGGCGAGACGATCCGAAGTCGAAGGCAGGATGAATTTCGGTTGGCGGTTGGAGCCGTCTTGCGCCAGGCGCGGAATGGTGT
Organism: Agrobacterium cavarae; assembly: GCF_004310285.1. Lineage (GTDB taxonomy): Bacteria > Pseudomonadota > Alphaproteobacteria > Rhizobiales > Rhizobiaceae > Agrobacterium > Agrobacterium cavarae. The sequence goes on along the minus strand of NZ_SISF01000030.1, from coordinate 385,169 downwards.
CGCCAATCTTCGGGTTGAGGAAACGGCGCTCGATCAGCTCGAAATATTCGTTGAGATTGGTGTCCGGCACCGGCGGAATGATCGGGATGATCTCTTCCTTTTCCAGCTTCGCGAGGAAGGCGCGGATCAACGGATGCTCCATCGCCTCATGGACGAAGTGAACATCGAGAAGTGCTGCGGGATAGGCAATCGCAGCATGGCCGCCGTTCAGGATGCGGATCTTCATGTGTTCATAAGGTGCGACATCGGACACGAACTGAACGCCGACTTTCTCCAGCGCCGGGCGACCGGCGGGGAAATTGTCTTCCATGACCCATTGCTTGAACTCTTCGCAGAAGACCGGCCAGTTGTCCTCGATGCCAAAGTCGTCGCGGGCAATGGAGCGCTCGCGATCGCCGGTGGCTGGCGTGATGCGGTCCACCATGGAATTGGGGAAGGACACATTCTCACCGATCCAGGTGGCGAAGGCTGGATCGGACAGGGCTGCGAGGCCGACGACGGCATTCTTCGTGACCTTGCCGTTGTGAGGGATGTTGTCGCAGGACATGACCGTGAAGGCCGGGATGCCTCTGTCGCGGCGTGCTCGAAGCCCCGCAACGATGAGGCCGAACACCGTCTTCGGCGCTGCCGGGCTCTTACCGTCCTCGGCAATGGCTGGATGCTGCGGATTGAACGCGCCGGACGCATCGATGAAGTAGCCGCCCTCGGTGATGGTCATCGAGACGATGCGGATCTTCGGATCGGCGAGGGCCTCGATAATCGCTTTGGCGTCGCCGACCGGCAAGATGTCGATCATCGGTCCGGTAACGCGGGCACCTGTGCGATTATTGTCCTGCTCGACGACGGTCGTCAGGAAATCCTGGTCGGCGAGTTTTTCGCGCATGACGGCATCCGACGGCAGCACGCCAGCCCCGATGATCGCAAAATCATGATCGGCACCGGTATTGAAGAGATCGTCGAGATAGATCGCCTGATGCGCACGGTGAAAGTTGCCGACGCCGAAGTGAACGATGCCGGCCGAAAGGTCGCTCCTCATATAGGAGGGAACCTGGGCGGTGGCCTTTGCCTGATCAAGCGTTGCAAGCGAGAGTTTGCAGGTCATGAGACAATCCTCGAATAAGTCGCAATCGAACCGGCGCGCAAAACGCGCTCAAGGTTCATGTCGTGATGGCTTTCGCCGAATGGCGACATCCAGGCACTACGCCCGGATTGCCAGACCCTTGGTGTCGAACCTGTGGACCTTGGTTTCATCCGGCGTGATGAAGACGATATCGCCGTGCTGGCAGGCGAACTCGCCGCCGGCGCGCGCGGTGATCATGCCGATATCCTCGACGTCGATGTGGAGGAAGGTATCCGAACCAAGATGCTCGGCCACGTTGACCTTGCCCTTCCACAAGCCGCTGTCCTTCGACAGCAGCAGATGTTCAGGCCGGATCCCGACCGTCTCGGCTGACTTGCCAAAGGCATAGGCACCCTTGACAAGGTTCATGCGCGGAGAGCCGATGAAGCCGGCGACGAAGAGATTGGCCGGGCTGCGATAGAGATCGAGCGGCGAGCCGACCTGCTCGATATTGCCGCGGTTGAGAACCACGATCTTGTCGGCCATGGTCATGGCTTCCACCTGGTCGTGGGTCACATAGATCATCGTCGTCTTCAGCGTGTTGTGCAGCTCGGAGATCTCCAACCGCATCGTGCCACGCAGTGCCGCATCGAGGTTCGACAGCGGTTCGTCGAAGAGGAACGCGGAGGGCTCGCGGACAATGGCGCGACCGATGGCAACACGCTGGCGCTGACCGCCGGAGAGCTGCGAGGGACGGCGATCGAGATAATCGGTCAGGTTGAGGATGGCTGCGGCGTCATTCACCTTCTTGTCGATGGCGGATTTTTCCATCTTCGCCATCTTCAGCGGGAAGCCGATATTGTTGCGCACGCTCATATGCGGATAAAGCGCGTAGGACTGGAACACCATGGCAAGGCCGCGCTCGGCCGGTGCCTTTTCGGTCACGTCCTTGCCATCGATGATGATCTGGCCGCCGCTGACATCCTCAAGCCCGGCAATCAGACGCAACAGCGTGGACTTGCCACAGCCGGATGGGCCAACGAAGACGACGAACTCACCGTTCTGAATGTCGAGATCGATGGATGGGATGACCTTGGCTTCGCCAAAGACCTTCGAAACATTTTTAAGCGAAATGCTGCCCATTGTTATGATCCTTATTTCACAGCGCCGAAGGTCAGGCCGCGCACGAGTTGTTTCTGGCTGAACCAGCCGAGCACCAGGATTGGCGCGATCGCCATCATCGAGGCAGCCGATAGCTTTGCCCAGAACAGGCCCTGCGGCGACGAGAAGGAGGCGATGAACGCCGTTAGCGGTGCCGCGTTTGTGGTCGTCAGGCGAATGGTCCAGAACGACTCGTTCCAGGCCAGAATGATGTTGAGGAGCAGTGTCGAGGCAATGCCGGGGACAGCCATCGGTGTCAGCACATAGACGATCTCGTTCCACAGCGACGCGCCATCCATCCGGGCAGCTTCCAGGATTTCGCCCGGAATTTCACGGAAGTAGGTGTAGAGCATCCACACCACGATCGGCAGATTGATCATGGTCAGCATCAGCGTCAGGCCAAAGCGGGTGTCGAGAAGGCCGGCATTGCGGAACATCAGATAGAACGGCACCAGCACGGCAACGGCCGGCATCATCTTGGTGGAGAGCATCCACATCAGGATGTCTTTCGTGCGCTTCGTCGGCGAAAAGGCCATGGCCCAGGCTGCCGGAATGGCGATGAGCAGTGCCAGGATCGTGGAGCCGACCGATAGAACGACCGAGTTCATGAAAGGCTTGAAGTAGTCGCGCTGCGTGTTCACCGTCACATAGTTTTCCAGCGTCCCCGACGGCCAGAGGCTGAAGCCTGCAATCGCTTCCGGCTCCGTCTTGATGGAGGTGAGGAAGGCATAGAGGATCGGGAAGAACAGAATGAGCGCAACCACCCATGCCGCGATGGTAAAGCCGATCTTCGAACGGGTAGAGACTTTACGAGCCATGGGACGTCTCCTTAACGATCGAGGTTCTTGCCGACCGCGCGCATCAGGAAGATGGCGACGATGTTGGCGAGTACGATGGCGATGATACCGCCGGCCGAAGCACCACCCACGTCATAACCAAGCAGCGCGGTCCGGTAGATCAGGAACGGCAGGTTGGTAGAGGCATAGCCGGGTCCGCCATTGGTGGTGACGAGAATTTCCGCATAGACGCCCAGAAGAAAGATGGTCTGAATGAGGATGACCACCGTCATGGCGCGCGCCAGATGCGGCAGCGTCAGGTAGATGAAGCGGTTAAAGAAGTTCGCGCCATCCATTTCGGCGGCTTCTCTCTGTTCGCCATCGAGAGACTGAAGGGCAGTCAGCAAGATCAGCGTCGCAAAGGGAAGCCATTGCCAGGCCACGATGATGACGATGGACAAAAGCGGAAAGCGCGAGAACCAGTCGATAGGTTGAAAGCCGAAGAACCTGTTCAGGTCCGCAAGCACACCGTAACCGGGGTGCATGATCATGTTCTTCCAGATCAGTGCCGCGACGGGCGGCATGACGAAAAAGGGCGAGATCACCAGAATGCGAACGATGCCCTGGCCGAAGATTGGCTGATCGAGCAGAAGCGCAATCGCAACGCCGCCGATAATGGTGATCAGCAGCACACCGCCGACGATGACCAGCGTGTTCCAGATGGACTGGAAGAATGCCGGATCGGTATAGAAGAATTTGTAATTGAACAGGCCGGCAAAACTGACATTGGCCGGGTTCAGCAGATTGTAGTTCTGGAAGGAAAACCACAGCGTCATCGCCAGTGGCACGATCATCCAGATGAGAAGCAGGAAAACGGATGGCGCCATCATCACGCGCGCCAGGTTCCTGGTGTTCTGCGTTGCCATTCGCTGTCCTCCCAGTATCGCGCGCGGGAATAATACCGCAGGCGGTGCATTCTTTTGATTATGAAGACGATCGAGAAGATCCGCCGCCCGGCAATGGCCGGGCGGCAGGCTTCGGGAGGATTACTTGATGTAACCGGCGCGGGTCATTTCGCGCGTCGCGGTGGACTGAGCGCCTGCGAGCGCATCATCAACCGAGGACTGACCTGCAACGACCGCCGAGAAGAGCTGGCCGACCGTGGTACCGAGCGACTGGAACTCGGGGATCGCCACGAACTGGCCACCGGTGTAAGGCACAGGCTTGACCGTCGGCTTGGTGATGTCGGCTGCATTCATGGCTGCAAGCGTCGTCTTGGCGAAAGGTGCCGCCTTCTCGTAATCAGCGTTCTTGTAGAGCGAGGTACGCGTGCCCGGAGGAACGTTGGCCCAGCCTTCCTTGGAGGCGACGAGATCGGAATAGTCCTTGCTGGTTGCCCAGGCGATGAACTTCTCTGCCGATTCAGCCTTCTGCGAGCTCTTCGGGATCGCAAGGTTCCAGGACCACAGCCAGTTGCCATGGTTCTTCAATTCGCCATGCGTCGGGAAGAGCGCGTAGCCAACCTTGTCCGCAACCTTGGAGTCCTTCGGGTTCGACACGAAGGAGGCGGCAACGGTAGCGTCGATCCACATGCCGCACTTGCCTTGCTGGAAGAGCGTCAGGTTTTCGTTGAAGCCGTTGGAAGCAGCGCCCGATGGGCCGGCATCCTTCATCAGATCGACGTAGAACTGCAGGGAGTTCTTCCACTCGGGCTGATCGAATTGCGGCTTCCAGTTTTCATCGAACCAGCGGCCACCGAAGGAGTTGGTGAGCGCGGTGATGAAGGCCATGTTTTCGCCCCAACCAGCCTTGCCGCGCAGGCAGATGCCGTTGACGTCGGCCTTGCGGTCGGTGATCTTGCGGGCCGCATCGCCGATGAATTCCCAGGTCGGGTTTTCAGGCATTTTCAGGCCGGCTTTTTCAAACAGGTCCTTGCGATACATGATCATGGCAGATTCGCCATAAAAAGGCGCCGCATAAAGCTTGCCTTCAACCGTCAAGCCACCACGAATGGATGGCAGCATGTCGTTGACATCATACTTGTCGCCGAGCTTTTCCAGCGGCAGCAGCCAGCCTTGCTTGGCCCAGATCGGAACTTCGTAGTTGCCGATAGTCATGATGTCGTACTGGCCGCCATTGGTGGCGATATCCGTCGTGACGCGTTCGCGCAGGACGTTCTCTTCCAGTGTGACCCACTCGATCTGGATGTCCGGGTTCTTGTCGGTAAATTCCTTCGTCAGTCCCTGCATGCGGATCATGTCACCGTTGTTGACGGTGGCAATGGTCAATGTTTCTGCAGACGCGAGGCCGGAAAGGGCGAGAGCCGAGCATGCGCCCAGCAGAAGTGTCTTCAATGTCATGATCTTCCTCCCAGAAGAAAAATGAGCATTCGCTTTGCTCGAGGGCAATTACTCACTTATCCCGACGCAAAGTCAAGCATCCTCCTGCGCTGCAGCGCGAAAGAAGGAGCTAATATACTGATTTAAATGAGATATTTTTGCTCAGTGCGTGAGCAGATATTCAGCCGATTGCTCATCGGTGATGACGCCGTTGAGCAACCCACCGCGCAAAGCGGCCAAAATGGCGGGCGATTTCTTTCGTCCCTGAGCGATACCGACCACGGTGCAAGTCTCCCTCGGCGGCACGGGAACGGAGGCGACGCGATCATTGATGGGATTGTTCATGATCTGCCCATCCCCATCGAAGAACCAGCCGCAGATTTCGCCTGCGGCACCCTCGGCGATCAGTTTTTTCATCTCGTCAACGGCGAGGAACCCATCGAGACAGAGCGGCGCGTTTTCTCCCAACTCGCCAACTCCGACGAAGGTCACATTCGCGGCAGCACCCAAAGCCAGCGTTGAGCGAACCATGGGTTGGTCATGCAGCAAGACGCGCTCTTCAGACGATGAGCAAAGAACCGGCAGCGGCATGGGAAAGTGGCGAGCCTTGATCGCATCCGCCATGGAGAAGATGACGTTGTAATAGGCGGCCGAGCCATCCGGGCCGATATTGCCGGTGAGTGAGACGATGCGATGCTGCGGACAGTCCATCGGCGGCAGTTGATCGACCGCCGCTTTCAGTGTGCGCCCCGTTCCGACAGCGAGCACAATCGGATCTGGCTGGCGCAACCAGCGCTCGATTTCCGCCGCACCCGCCTCGGCAATTCCAACGGTGGAGGAGGTTCCTGCCGGATCGCTCGGGACGACCTCGACATGCTTTAGCGAAAAGCGTTCGCGCAGCGCCTCGGCCTTCTCCAGACAGGCGGCAATCGGGTGATCGAGCCGCACCTTGATCAGACGCTCGGCCACCGCCAGCGAGACGAGACGCTGCGCAGACTGGCGCGAAATTCCCATGGCAGCGGCAATCTCGTCCTGCGTGCGACCGGCCACATAATAGAGCCAGCCGGCGCGCGCCGCATCGTCTAACCGTCCACCGCTATCGGATCGCCTGGCCATGTCTCTGCCCTAACTTGTCTGCTCCCCAAGTGCTGGCATTTTTTGCAGTAAAAAGTCAAACCATCAGACACGGCAGACGGCTGTTGAGCAGCGTAGGCGATCCCTCAGCTTGCTTCCTGTACGAGATGCCCGGCGGAAACCTCGCGGTAATGGCGCGGCGGCGGCACGTAACCGACAGGGCGGATCGGGCTTTTGATCTCGTCGGTCGCCATGTTGCGCCGAATATGCCGTCGTGAAGGGTCCGGCACCGGAACGGCGGACATCAGCTTCTTCGTGTAAGGATGCTGAGGATTATCGAAGACGGCGGCGCGCGGACCAATCTCGACAATCTCACCGAGATACATCACCGCCACACGATGGCTGACCCGCTCCACCACGGCCATATCGTGCGAGATGAACAGGAAGGCCAGATTGAGGCTCTGTTGTAGATCGAGGAGAAGGTTGCACACCTGCGCCTTGATCGAGACATCGAGTGCCGAGACCGCCTCGTCGGCGACAATCACCTTGGGGTCGAGCATCAAGGAGCGGGCAATGGCGACGCGCTGACGCTGGCCGCCGGAAAATTCATGCGGGAAACGCCGCATCATATCCGGGTTAAGGCCCACTTTCTCCAGCAGATCCGCAGCCTTGTCACGCGCCTGCTGCTTGCTGCCGAGGCGGTGCTCGATGAATGGTTCCATGATGGCCGCACCCACGCTCATGCGCGGGTCGAGACTGGCGAAAGGGTCCTGGAAAATCATTTGCACACTGCGGCGCATAGCACGCAACGTGACCTTGTCGAGCTGCATCACCTCATAGCCATCGAGCATCACATTGCCGGAGGTTGGCTCGATCAGCCGCATGATCGAGCGGCCGGTGGTGGATTTACCGCAACCCGACTCGCCAACGAGTGAAAGCGTTTCTCCCTCGGAGAGATCGAAGGACACCTTTTCCACCGCGTGCACGGCACCGGATTTGCGACCGAGAAGACCAGAGTGGATATCGAAGCGGGTCGTCAGATCCTTGACCGAGAGGATGGGCGTCTTGCCACCCGAAACCGTGTCCTTGACCTCCACCGCAGGCTGGCTCTCGCCCGTCTTGATATCAATGATCGGGAAACGGGCGGGAAGCACGCGCTCCTTCATCGAACCAAGCTTGGGGACCGCAGAAAGAAGCGCACGCGTATAGGGGTGCTGTCCGCGGTGGAAGATATCATCCGTGGTACCGGTCTCGACCACATCGCCGCGGAACATGACGATGGTGCGATCCGCCACTTCGGCCACGACACCCATATCATGGGTGATGAACAGCACCGACATGCCCTCCTCTTCCTGCAACTGCTTGATGAGGTCGAGGATCTGACCTTGAATCGTGACATCAAGTGCCGTCGTCGGCTCGTCGGCAATCAGGAGCTTCGGCCGGGAGGCAAGTGCCATGGCAATCATCACGCGCTGGCGCATGCCGCCCGAAAACTGATGCGGATAATCATTAAAGCGGCTTGTCGCATTGGGAATGCGCACTTTTTCCAGAAGGCGGATGACCTCTGCCTTGGCGGCGGATGAGGAGATGTTCTGATGCACGGTCAGCGCTTCGGCGATCTGCTTACCGATCGGAAAGATCGGATTGAGGCTGGTCATCGGCTCCTGGAAGATCATCGAGATCTCCTTGCCGCGAACCTTGCGCATCTCGTCTTCCGGCAGGCTCAAAAGATTGCGCCCGCCGAGCATGACCTCCCCTTCGATGCGGCTCATCTTTTTATCCAGAAGCCGCATGATGGAGAGCGACGTCACACTCTTGCCCGAGCCGCTTTCCCCCACGATTGCCACCGTCTCGCGCGGTGCGATCTCGAAACTCATATTTCGCACCACGGATTTCCATCCGCCATCCACGCGAAAGGACGTGGTGAGATTTTGAACCGACAGGACCGGGGTCACAGACCCGCCGGTTTCTTCCATGGACGTTCCGGCCAAAAGCATGCTGATCTCCAAAAAAGCGGAAGGCGGCCGGACAGGCCGCGATGTCGTCACGCAGCCAGCGCGGTTTCGGCCATCGAAACCCAATAGCTGATGCCGTAGGGCAATGCGTCGTCGTTGAAATCATAGGCGGCATTATGCAGACCGGCAGTATCGCCATTGCCGATGAAGATGAATGCGCCTGGGCGCGCTTCCAGCATGTAGGAGAAATCTTCGGCACCCATATGCGGGTTCGGATTGGTGTTGACCGCCGCCGCACCGGCGACGCCCTTGGCGACAGCGGCTGCGAACTCCGTTTCGTCAGCGTGGTTGAACGTCACCGGATAGCCGCGATCATATTTGACCTGCGCGGTCGCGCCAAAGGCCATAGCCGTGGTGGTCGCCACTTCGGTCAAACGCTTTTCGGCGAAATCTCGCGTTTCAGGCAGCAGGGTCCGCACCGTTCCGGTCAACGTCACTGCTCCAGGAATGACGTTGGAGGCCGTGCCGCCATGGGTCGTGGCGACCGTGACGACAAGCGATTTCAAAGGATCCGTCTCGCGCGAGACGATGGATTGCAGCGCGATGACGACATGCGCTGATGCCAGTACCGGATCGACGGACAGATGCGGTGCGGCAGCATGGCTGCCCTTGCCTGTGATGACGATTTCGAAGCTGTCGGCTGCCGCCATGGTCGAGCCTTTACGGATGGCAAATTGCCCGACGGGAATGCCGGGTTCGTTGTGCATGCCATAGACCTGCGAGATGCCGAACTTCTCCATCATGCCGTCATCCAGCATGGCGAGCGCACCGGCTCCACCTTCCTCGGCGGGCTGAAAAATGACCGCGACCGAACCCTTGAAATTGCGGGTCTCCGCCAGATATTGCGCAGCGCCGAGAAGCATGGCCGTGTGTCCGTCATGGCCACAGGAATGGGCCTTGCCAGGGGTCTTCGATGCCCATGGCCTGCCGCTGGTTTCGAGGATCGGAAGAGCGTCCATATCGGATCGAAAGCCGATGGTTGGGCCATCGCCATGCCGTCCCTTGATGATGCCCACCACGCCCGTCTTACCGATGCCGGTTTCAACCACATCGCAGCCGAAAGACCTCAATTTCTCAGCCACAAAGGCGGATGTTTCGAAGACGTCGTAGAGCAATTCAGGATGTTCGTGCAGGTATCGCCGCCAACCCGCGACTTCATCCTGCATCTCAACCGCACGGTTCAATATCGGCATTCTTGCGTTCCCTTATTTATTTTCTGCCCGGCCGCTGAGCGTCATATTGCGATTGGAACTTTCGCTTTTGCAAGCGCGAATTTCAGTATTTGAACGAAAAATAGGCCTGACTTTTGCTAGCTCAATTTTTGGTCATCGAACGCAGAAAGTGTCTTGCTTTTCAGGAAAACAGACCATAGCATCAATATAGAAATAAATTTTTCTTCATAAATATCAAATAATTAGATAACAGTCCGCAGATATTTCGCGTGGTAGGACGGTCAAAAACGAAAACGGAATCAATCCGAAAAAAGGGGAAATAACGATGATAAAGCGCAGTGTTCTTTACGCAGGCACCATGGCGGCGGCCGTCTTGGCAGGCTCCGCCGCCCATGCCGAACGCGGCAGTGACGGCGAACTGAAAATCCTGTTCTGGCAGGCTGTATCCACTCTCAATCCCTATCTGTCCGGCGGCACAAAGGAGGAATACAGTTCCTCCATGATCATCGAGCCCCTGGCGCGTTACAATGAAAAGGGCGAGTTGGTCCCGACGCTGGTCACCGAGATCCCCACGCTCGAAAATGGCGGTGTCGCCAAAGACCTGCTGAGCATGACCTGGAAGCTGAAGACCGATGTCAAATGGTCGGACGGCACGCCCTTTACCGCAGACGACGTGGTGTTTACCTGGAAGTATTGCACCGCCCCTGATGGAGGCTGTGCGCAGCGGGCACAGTATGAAGGCGTGAAAAATGTCGAGGCGATCGACCCGCACACGGTCAAGATCACCTTTACCGAGCCGAAGCCTTATCCCTATTCCGCCTTTATCGGTGCGCAATCTCCCGTCATCCAGAAAAAGCAGTTCGAAAACTGCGTCGGACCGGCCGCCCCCGGCTGCACATCCGCCAATTTCGGGCCCATCGGTACGGGACCCTTCGTGGTCAAGGACTTCAAGGCGAACGACGTGATCACCTACGTCGCCAACCCCAATTATCGCGATCCGGCAAAGCCAGCCTTCGCGACGGTGACGCTGAAGGGTGGCGGTGATGCGGCCTCGGCTGCGCGCGCCGTGCTTGAAACCGGCGAGTTCGATTATGCCTGGAACATGCAGGTCGAGCCGGAAGTTCTGGCGACCATGGTTGCCGCCGGAAAGGGTAAGCTGGTCACCGCCTTCGGTACCAATGTCGAGCGTATCGTTCTCAACTGGTACAATCCCGATCCAGCGCTGGGCGACAAACGCTCCACCAAGGAAGCTGGCCCTCACCCCGCCCTGTCCGACCCTGCCGTGCGCCGGGCACTTTCGCTTGCCATCGACCGCGACATTATCGATGAGGCCGGTTACGGAGAGGCGGGCAAACCGACCTGCAACATCGTGCCTGCGCCTGAAGCATTCAACTCCACCAAGAATGACAGCTGGTGCCTGAAGCAGGATATCGAGGGCGCCAACAAGCTGTTGGACGAGGCGGGTTGGGTCAAGGGAGCGGATGGCATCCGCGCCAAGAATGGCGTGAAGCTATCCTTCCTCTACCAGACCTCCACCAACTCTGTTCGTCAGGCCGTTCAGGAACTTGTGAAAGACATGTGGTCGCAGATCGGCGTTGGCGCGGAGCTGCGCAATATCAGCGCCTCCGTCTTCTTCGGCGGCGATCCCGCAAGCCCTGACACGTTCCAGAAATTCTATGCCGACGTCGAAATGTACACCAATAATTTCAGCGGCACCGACCCGGAAAAATATCTGGCCGAATGGATGTGCAACAACGTTCCCGCTCCGGCAAATGGTTGGCAGGGGCAGAATATTCCCCGTTATTGCAACCCGAAATTCGATGAACTGCTGGCTGTTCTCTCCAAGACGGCGGAGCCTGCCAAGCGCGAAGAAATCTCCAAGCAGCTGAACGACATGCTCACCGAGGAGGGCGCGCATATCCCGCTTATCCACCGAGGCAACGTCTCCTCGCATTCGCTTACGCTGGAAGGCGTCAAGATCAACGGCTGGGATTCGGAGCTTTGGAATATCGCGGACTGGTCCCGCAAGAAGTAACACGCAGATGGCCGGCCTCCTCATAGAGGCCGGCCTTTTGCATGCCCCTGGACCATGATCTGAAGACACATTTGCCGCGTCACGGCGTAAAGACTTCCAACTTTCGCCATGCCGCGCTCTGCGTCTGGAGAGTTTCAGATGTTTACCTTTACACTCCGACGGCTTGCCTTCGCCGTACCCACCCTGCTCGTCATCAGCTTCGTTATCTTTGCGCTTCTCGATCTCGCGCCCAATGACCCAACGGGTGATCTGCCGCTGACCATTCCGCCGGAAGTGCGAGCGCAGATTCGTGCCTCGCTTGGTCTCGATCAGCCCTTCTTCATCCGCTATCTCATGTGGTTGCAGCAATTCTTCATCAACGAGCCGCTGAACCTGATTGAAACCCTGACCGGCTGGCAAATTGGCGACGGCGATCGTGTCCGCATTCTGTCCTGGGCGACGCGCAGCCCGGTGGTCGATCTCGTCGTCCAGCGCATGCCGCAGACACTGTGGGTGGTGGGCCTTGCCTACCTCTTCGGAGCCCTGCTGGCGATCCCGATCGGGGTAATCTCCGCCTATAAGCAATATTCGCTTTTCGATCAGATCGGCACGTTCGTATCGATGGTCGGCTATTCGGTTCCGACCTTCTTCACCGGCGTTCTGCTGGTGGTCATCTTCAGCTCAAACCTGCAATGGTTTCCTTCCGTCTACGACACCAATCTCCGCGTCACCGACTGGGCAAGCTTTGTGGCGCAGGTGAAGCAGATGTTCCTGCCGGTTATGGTGTTGACGCTCTATAACGTGTCTCAGATCAGCCGCTTCGTGCGTGCCTCCATGCTGGACAATCTACACCAGGACTATGTGCGCACGGCGCGGGCCAAAGGCGTCAAAGAAAAAACCGTGGTGCTCAGTCACGTGCTGCGCAACAGCCTGATCCCCGTCGTCACCGTCATCGCTCTTGGGGTGCCGACGATCTTTTCCGGCGCTATCATCACCGAGCAGATATTCCGCGTGAACGGGTTGGGACAACTGATGATCACCGCCGTCCAAGGTGCAGATATTCCGCTGGTGCAGACGCTGACCTTCATTTTTGCGGTGCTGATCGTGCTTTTCAACCTGATCGCCGACGTGCTGTACGGCATTCTCGACCCGAGGATCCGCTATGACTGACGCGACCATCACCGAGCCGACGGCTGCAAAAAACCCGGCACTATCCGCCTTTGCCGATATCTGGAAACAGTTCCGCCGTCATAAGGGTGGCGTCGCGGGGCTTGTCGTCTTCATCTTCATCCTGCTCGCCGTCTATGTCGGCCCCTACATCCACACCGTTGCTCCGAACGCTCTCAATGTGAAGGCGCGCAACCAGTGGCCTTCGCTTGCCCATCCCTTCGGCACGGATAATCTTGGCAAGGATATGCTGGCGCAGGTGCTGGCGGGAGGGCGCATCTCGCTCGCCGTCGGCATCACGGCCATGCTGCTGGCACTGTTTCTCGGCACGCTGATCGGCGTGTTGTCCGGATATTTCCGGCGGCTGGATGGACCGTTGATGCGGCTGACCGACCTGTTTCTCGCTCTGCCGCTCCTGCCGCTGCTGCTCGTCATTTTGCTGCTGTTTCGCGACACACTCCGCGCCGCTTTCGGGCCGGAAACCGGCATTTTTATCCTCATCGTCTTCGTGATCGGGATCACGAGTTGGATGCATACGGCCCGCATCGTGCGCGGCGATGTTCTGGCAATGAAAAACCAGGAATTCATCGAGGCGGCGAAATCGAGTGGCATGCGCGAACACCGCATCATCATCAAACATATTCTGCCAAACGTCTTGAGCTCGATCATGGTTTCGGCAACGCTCGGGATCGCCTCCGCCATTATCACGGAGTCGGCCCTCTCCTTCCTCGGACTCGGCTTCCCGTCCGATTTTCCGACCTGGGGGCGGTTGCTGTTCGATGGTGCAAACTTCCTGCAGTTGACGCCGTCACGCGTGCTGTGGCCGGGGCTTGCCATTTCGCTGACTGTGCTGAGCGTCAACTACATCGGGGACGCCGTGCGTGATGCTCTGGACCCGAGAGCGCTGAAGAACTGAGGCAGGAAACATCACCGCCTATTGTAAATACCCAGCCGGCTCATGATGAGCCGTCTGGGTTCGTCATGATATGACGGACGCCTGGAACCAGCGTCGGCGTTGCTACCGGCGAAAGGAGTCTAAGGAAAGTGATCAGCCTCGCGCTGGCGGCTGCGGCCACTGTTTCACACCGCCGCTCCAGTCCTCGAAGGCCTTGGACAACTTCAAGACAAAGAGATCCTCAAAGCGCGGGCCGACGATCTGCAGGCCGATCGGCATGCCGGATTTCGAGAAGCCGCAATTGATCGAGGAGGCCGGTTGCTCCGACATGTTCCACGGCACCGTGAAGGCAATGTGTTCGAAGGGCAGTTGCGGGTCATTGGTGGGAGAGGCCCAGTCTGCCGGATAGGATACGATCGGATTGGTCGGCGAGATGACGGCATCCACCCTCTGCATCAGCCGGCCGCAGCTCTTGCGCATTTCCATGGTCTGGTTGAAGCCGAAGACGGCGCGCGACCCTGACACGTCCGCACCCTTGCTTGCCCATTCCAGAATATAGGGAAGGATCAGGTCCCGGCGTTCCTCGCTGAGCGCCACCATGTCGCCCCAGAATTTCGCCCGCCAGAAATCATCCAGCCCATCCAACATGTCGCGCGTCAGCACCGGCTCGACGGGAACGATGATGGCGCCCGCCGCTTCGAAGAGCTTGGCAGCAGAGAGGACAGCGTCACGTACCTCGTCATCCAGAGGGAGGCCGCAGCCTGCATCCAGCATCAAGCCGATCTTCAGGCCCTTCACATCGGCGTTCAGGTCGAGCCAATCGATTTCGTTGGGAGGAAGCGATGTGCCGTCGCGCCAGTCCGGTCGCGACAGCGTCGCCATCGCATAAGCGGCATCGGTGACGGTGCGTGCCATCGGCCCGGCGCAGCGACCCGTGTAAAAGGGATCGACCGGAATACGGCCCTGGCTGGGCTTGAAACCGAACAGGCCGGTCCATCCGGCGGGAAGACGCACGGAGCCGCCGATATCCGTGCCGATATGCAGCGTACCGTAACCGGCGGCCCCCGCGGAGGCCGCACCGGCGCTGGAGCCGCCGGGGTTCTGTGTCGGATCCCAAGGGTTGCGGCTGAGCTTATGGAAGCTGGAAAGGCCCGACGAAAGCATGCCGTAATCCGGGCAGGTCGTCTTGGCATAGAGGATCGCTCCGTCTTCGCGGCAGCGCGCCGCCACAGGTGCATCCTCACCGGCTGGAACCAGTTCGACCGCCTTTGTGCCAAGCGGCACCGGCTGGCCCTTGGTGGCGATGAGTTCCTTGAGCGAGACTGGAAGACCATCAAGCGGACCGAGCATTTCTCCCTTGAGCCAGCGCTGCGTCGACGCTTCCGCTTGGGCACGGGCGCTTTCCGGATCATAGGCGTAAAGCGCGTTGACGATCGGCTCGAATGCCTCGATGCGTGCCTCCACTGCCTGCCAATATTCCAGTGGGGACAGTGTCTTGTCGCGGTAAAGCGCCAGAATTTCGAGCGTGTTGAGGTCTATGAGATCGGTCATGGAATCGTCTCGTCAAAAATAACAGGAGATGAGGGTGATATCGGCTTCGGGCGATCAGCTCGTGTCGCGCGGGTCTAGGAGATCGCGAAGGCCATCGCCGAGCAGGTTGAGGCCGAAGACGGCAAGCGCGATGGCAAGGCCCGGCATGATGGCAAGCCAGGGGGCGACGCCGAGATAGGTCTGGGCATCGGCGAGCATTCGTCCCCAGGTGGCGGCGGGTGGCGGCATGCCGAGACCGAGGAAGGAGAGCCCGGCTTCCGTGAGGATCGCAAGGCCAAGCTGGATCGTCACCTGCACGATGATCTGGTTGGAGATATTCGGGACAACGTGAAGAAGCGTGATCTTGGCGCGGTTCTGACCGATGCTGGTTGCTGCGGTAATATATTCTCTCGCCCATATCTGCAGCGCGGCACCCAGCGTCAGCCGGGCAAAGACCGGTATCATGAAGGTGGCGATGGCGATGATGGCGGTAAACCGGCCGGTGCCGATAAAGGCACCGAGCATCATCGCTGACAGGATGGGCGGTACGGCGAAAATGATGTCGCAGATGCGCATCACCACGGTTTCGGTAAACCCTCTGACGGCTGCGACCGTGACGCCGATGGCGGTGCCGATGAAGGCACCGATGGCAACGGCAGCAATCGCCGTCGACAGTGAGTTCCACGCGCCCGCCATCAGCATGGAGAGTACATCGCGGCCGAAGTGATCCGTGCCGAGCCCACCATAGACGAAGGGCGACTTCAGCTTCTGAACGATCTGCATTTTGGTGGGAGACAGTGGCGTCCAGACCAGGGACAGCAATGCGACGGCGATCAGAAAGCTCGTAACAGCAATACCGATGACGAATGCCGGGCGGCGGCGGAGCAGTCGCATCATCGCGCACCCGTCCGCAATCTTGGATCGATGAAGAGATAGGCGATATCGACCAGGAAATTCATGGTGATGACGAGTGCTGAGAAGAACAGCACGACGGACTGCATGACGACGATATCCCGCTGGGTCAGCGCCTGATAGGCAAGCCGTCCCAGGCCTGGCAGGTTGAAGACATTCTCCACCAGCACCGCGCCGGCAATCAGAAAAGTGAATTGCAGACCGATCATGGTGACGACCGGGATCATCGCATTTGGCACCGCATGCCGCCACAGCGCGACCCGCTCGCTCAAACCCTTCGCCCGGGCGGTGCGAACGAAATCCTCATTCATGACCTCCAGCACCGCAGAGCGGCAGACGCGGGTCAGAACACCGGCCTGTGAGACGGCGAGCGCGATGGCTGGCATAAGGAGCGCCATGAGACCGGCGGAAAGGCTTGGCGTCCAGCCGGGAAAACCGCCAGCCGGCATCCAGCCGAGCGTTGTGGAGAAGAGAATGATGAGCAGCAACCCGACCCAGAAGCCAGGCACGGCAATGCCCACATGGGAAAACAGCCCGGCGGCGAAATCCAGCGCGCCATTGCGGTTTCTCGCCGCCGCCACACCGAGTGGAATGGCGATGGCGACCGAAAGGCACACGGCAAGGAGAGCAAGCGGGAGGGTAACGGCCAGTCGCTCGACGATCAGCCCTGCCACTGGCACACCGTAAGTATAGGACTGTCCGAGATCGCCATGCAGCACGCCTATCAGCCAGTGGACATACCGAAGCGGCAGCGGCTGATCGAGGCCCATCTGTTTCTGCAATGCCGCGAGCGTATCGGGGCTCGCAGAGGTGCCAAGCATGATGGCCGCCGGATCACCCGGCAGCAGACCCATGATGAAGAAGATCAGGCAGGAGACCGCCAGGAGCGTGACGAACAGACCAAGGATGCGTTTGAGGATCAGGGTCGTCATGATCTGCAATCACTGGTGACGCGTTGCGAGTCGCGCGCACCGCTCTGTCCTGCCGGACATCTCCCCCTCGAGGGGGGAGATTGGAAAGAGGCATGCCCATGCCGCACCTCGACCATCCGCGAAAGGCGAGAGGGTGAACACCAATCGATCTTCCCCCTTGAGGGGGAGACGTGCGACGGGACAAAGTGGGTTATGGGTACGCCTCGCTCCATGATGTTCATTCTTCCCAATGAACGTCCGTCAACACGTTCGACGGTATAGGTTCATCCTGCCAAAGTCCCTTGACCTTCTTGTCCCAGACACCGAGCTTCGGCATCACGAAGAGAAAGAGCGCCGGCACGTCTTCGGCGAGAATCTTTTGAGCCTCTCCGTAGAGCTTTTCCTGTTCACCGGCGTCGGCCGTCTTCTCGACACTGGCGATGACCTCGTTGAAGGTCGGGTTCTTGTAATTGAAGTAATAGGGATTACGGGAATAGATATCGATGTCCATCGGCTCGGCATGGGCAACGATGGTCATGTCGTAATTGCCGCCCTTGAAGACATCCGCGACCCACTTGGCCGGAAACTCGGTCGTCTCGATCGTCATCGTCACGCCGATTTCAGCCAGCATGGCCTGGAGGACCTGCGAGGTGCGTTGCGCATAGGCCATTTGCGGGGCCTTGATGGTGAAGCTGAAACCATTCGGATAACCGGCTTCGGCCAGCAACGCCTTGGCTTTCTCGACATCGTAAGGGTGCACACCGGTCGTATCGATGTAGCCGCGGTCGTTGGGCGTATAGTGGCTACCGATGGCGGTGCCGAGACCGGACCACGCGCCTTCGATGACGGTCGGACGATCCACGGCCATCATCAGGGCCTCGCGCACACGCTTGTCGTCGAAGGGCTTGCGGGCATTGTTCATGCCCGCAACCACCTTGAGTTCGGTGTTGCCGATGAAGGTACCAAGACGTGCGTCGCCCTCGAAGGAGGACATGAGCTCGGGCGCGCCAAATTCCGGGAATGCGTCGATATCGCCGGCTTTCAAAGCGGCCGCCTGGGCCTGCGCATCGGCGACGAAGCGGAAAGTGGCCTTTTCCAGCTTTACCGCAACGTTCTTGTCCCAATAGGAGGGGTTCTTTTCAAGCTCGACCTTGTCACCCTTTGCCCAGCTGACAAATTTGAACGGCCCGGTGCCGATCGGCATCGTGCGGTTGTTTTCTGCGCTCTTCGGCGCGACCATGACGGAGGCTGGCCAGCCGAGCCAATAGATGAGGCTGCCGGCGGGCTGCTTCAGTTTCAGCACCAGCGTTTCAGGGTCCGGCGTCTCGATGGTGTCGATGGAAGCAAAGAAGCGCTTTTGCGGATTGACCGAGCCTTCGCCTCGGGCACGATCCAGCGAAAATTTCGCAACCGAGGAATCAAAGGCCTCGCCATCGTGGAAGGTCACGTCCTTGCGCAGCTTGAACGTATAGGTCTTGCCGTCCGGAGAGATCTGCCAGCTTTCGGCGAGCTGCGGCTTGACTTGCCCCTTGCTGTCAATGGTGACAAGGCCTTCAAAAATGTTCTGCCACGTGACCTGACCGATGGCGACGGGGGCTGCGATCGTCGGGTCGAGGCCGGTCGGCTCGATCGCCATGCCAAGTGTCAACGCCGTCTTGGGTGCGGCCTCAGCCTCGACAGCCGAGAATGGCAGCCAAAGTGCGGTGCCCAAGGCAAGGGTCAAGGCGGTGCGGCGAGAAAGCTTCGCCGCCTGCGAAAAATAAGTGCGTGGCATCATTATCCCCTGTCGGACGGCCCGGGCTTTTTGCCCTTTGAAAGACCATCTGTTGCAAAAAGAGTGGCACGGTGACGGCGCACACACAATCTGCATTTTTGTGTGCTCCGCGTAGCGGAAAACGCTACACGGTCTTTGGGAGGAAAATCAACCGATAGACGGTGATCGAATGGGCGATAGGCGACATAAGAAAGACGTAAAGCATCGGGAGCGAATCTGAAAGATCGCGATGCGCCTTATGGTGAGGTCGTTGCCTCACGCATGAAACGTTCGATGAAGTCGGCGAGTTTGGAGGCTGCGAAGGAAAGTTGCCGATCAGGCGCAACGCAGAGGTCGATCTGTGTGTGGATGCCCTTCTTGCCGGCCAGAGGCACGGCGACCATCTGGCCGCTGCGCAATTCGCGCGCCACCGAAAGGGCGGGCAAAAGCGTCGCCGCAGCGTTCCCCAGCACCAGTTCCTTCAGCATCTCCAGCGAGCTGGTGATAAAGACCGGATCGAGTTCGATGCCGGCATCCGCAAAGAGGGCATCAAAGGCCTGACGCGCGGCAAAGGTCTTGTCCGGCAGGGCAAGCGGGAGCCCGGCCAGTTCCTTCAATGTCACTTCGGCCTGGCCGGCAAGTGCATGTCCCGCCGGGAAGATGGCATCGTAGCTGATACGCGTGCGCGATCGCACCTTGACGCCGGAGAGCTTAGGCGCAAACAGGCTGACGACGAGGTCGGCTTCCGCGGTTCCCAACGCCTCCATGGCCTGGCGCGCGCTGGTGATGTTGACCTCGAAACGCAGCTTTGGATATTTGAGGCTGAATTGCGCCAGGACGGGTGCCAGCAGATTGGCCACCGTGGCACCATTGGCATAGATCGTGACGCGGCCGCGCTGCAGACCCTTCAGATCATCGATCAGCTGGTTGACATGGTCCAGCTCCCGCAGCGTCTTGCCGGCACGTGCGGCAAGGAGCTCGCCCGCTGCCGTCAGCTTCACGCCTCGGCTGGAGCGCTCGACCAGCGGCGTGCCGAAATAATATTCGAGATTTTCGATCTGACGGCTGACCGCGGTCGGTGCAACATTCAAATTCTCGGCCGCCGCGCGCATGGAATTGGTGCGGACGAGTTCATCGAAATACATCAATGCGCGCAATTGCATGGAGCGATCATCCTCGATGTTCGATCAAAGGCTGGTGGACAGGCTCAACCAGCGGCCCTCACTGCTGCGGTCATACACCAGGTGTAAGCTGGCCTCAATCGCGCCTGAAACCTTCGCTCGCCACCATCAGCTGTCTCGTGTAATCGGCGGAAAACTCTCTCGTTTCCAGCTGATGGACATCCATCGACTCGACGATCTTGCCGCTTTTCATCACCGCCAGCCGGTCACACATGTGGCTAATCACGCCGAGATCATGGCTGACCATGACGAAGGTCAGGTTTCTGTCCTTGCGCGCCTGTTCCAGCAGATTGAGGATTTCAGCTTGGATCGATGCGTCAAGCGCCGATGTCGGCTCGTCGAGGAGCAGGATCTTCGGCTCGAGGATCAGTGCGCGGGCAATGGCGATACGCTGGCGCTGGCCGCCCGAAAGCTGGTGCGAGTAGCGGAAGCGGAAACCCGTGCCAAGACCGACCTCATCGAGCGCGCGGGCGATCCGTGCTTCCTTGTTGTCCACCCCATGAATGACGAGCGGCTCCAGCAAAATGGCATCCACCGTCTGGCGCGGATGGAGCGAGCCATAGGGGTCCTGAAACACCATCTGGACATCGCGATAGAAGCTTTTGTCACGTGACTTGCGGCTATAGGTCCGCCCGTCCACCATAAGAGCGCCTTCTTCAAAATGGTTGAGGCCGGCGATTGCACGCAAAAGCGTCGACTTGCCGGACCCGGATTCACCCACGAGCCCGAAGGATTCGCCCTTCGCCACCTCGATGCTGACGCGGTCTAGGGCCAGATAACCGTCGAAGTCTACGACGATATCCTTGGCAGACAATACGACCGTCATAGACGCCACTCCGCTTGGCGTTGAAGTACCGGCAGCGGATGCCGGTGCTCGCCGATTTTCGGCAGACAGTTGAGAAGCCCTTGCGTATAGGGATGTTTCGCATTTTGCAGATCGGCGGATGGAAGCTCTTCCACCACGCGCCCCGCATACATGACGAGCACCCGGTCGCAGAAGGACGAGACGAGGCGCAGGTCGTGCGAGACGAAGATCAGTCCCATGCCGCGTTCGCGCACCAGCTTGTCGAGAATATCCAGCACTTCCAATTGCACCGTGACGTCAAGTGCCGATGTCGGCTCGTCGGCGATCAGGAGTTCCGGACCGCAGACCAGCATCATGGCGATCATGACGCGCTGCCCCATGCCACCGGAAACTTCGTGCGGATAGAGATTGAAGACACGTTCGGGATCGCGGATCTGCACAGCCTCGAGCATGTCGAGCGCGCGCTTCTTCGCCTCGGAATAGCCGATCCGCTCATGCGTCTTCAACGTTTCGACGATCTGGCGACCGATGGTCATGACCGGATTGAGCGAATATTTCGGGTCCTGCAGGATCATCGCGATCCGCTTGCCGCGGATCGTGCGACGCTGCTTTGCCGGTGCCGTCAGGAGATCGATATCGCCAAAGCGAAGTGCATCGGCCGTAATCTTCGCGTGCCCTGGTGTCAGCCCCATGATGGCGCGACCGGTCTGAGATTTGCCGGAACCCGACTCGCCGACAATGCCGAGACGTTCCTTGCCGAGCGTAAAGGATACCCCTCTCACGGCTTCGACAAGGCCGGTTCTGGTCGGAAAGCTGACGCGCAGATTTTCGACCGTCAAAAGAGGCGTGGTGGAAGATGAAGTCACTGGCCAGCCTCCTTCGGATCGAGCGCATCGCGAAGCCCATCGCCCAAGAGGTTAAAGCCGAGGCTGACGATCAGGATGGCGACCCCTGGCATCGCAGCAACCCACCACTGATCGAGGATGAAGCGACGGCCAGAGGCAATCATCGCGCCCCATTCTGGGAGTGGCGGCTGCGCGCCGAGACCTAGGAAGCCGAGACCGGCGGCGGTCAGGATGATACCGGCCATATCGAGTGTCACACGCACGATGAGCGAGGAGAAACACAGCGGGATCACATGTTTGAGCACGATGCGCCAGGGAGATGCCCCCATCAGCTTCACCGCGGCGATGAAGTCGGAATTTCGAAACGTCATGGTTTCGGCGCGTGCAATACGGGCGTAGGGCGGCCAAGAGGTGACGGCGATCGCCAGCACCGCATTCTCAATGCCAGGACCAAGTGCTGCCACGAGCGCAAGCGCGAGAACGAGCTTGGGAAAGGCGAGGAAAATATCGGTGATCCGCATCAGCACCGCATCGATCCATCCACCGGCATAACCGGCGACGGTGCCGACGATGAGGCCGATCGGAGCGGCGATGATAGCCACCAGCACGACCACGAAAAGCGTCAAACGAGAGCCGTAGATCAGGCGGGACAGAATATCTCGCCCCTGATCATCGGTGCCGAGCCAATATCCGTCCGTCCCCGGTGGCAATAAGCGGGCATTGCGAAGATCGCCCTGAACCGGGGAATGCGGCGCCAGGACATTGGCGAAGATTGCGACGAACACCAGCGCCAGGATGATGCCGAGCCCTGCTAGCGCCAGACGATTTTCGGAAAAGCGCCGCCAGATGACATAGGCGCGCCCGAGCCGCGCCTGCTTGCGCGAAGTCGGGCGGTCGGACAGCAGCCACTCGCGGCTGTAGGGTTTCACAATGGACATGGTATCCGTCATCGGCTGCGCGTCCTTGGATCGAGCGTCCGGTAGAGCAGATCGGACAGGAGATTGATGCCGATGAAGACGGCGCCGATAACGATGGTGCCGCCGAGAACGGCATTCATGTCCGCATTCTGCAGGGAATTGGTGATGTAGAGGCCAAGGCCCGGCCAGGAGAAGATCGTTTCCGTCAGAACCGAGCCTTCCAAGAGACCGGCGTAGGAGAGCACGATCACAGTGAGCAGAGGGACTGCGGCGTTACGCAGAGCGTGGAACCAGATGATGCGCGTCTCCGACAGGCCCTTGGCGCGTGCGGCGACGATATATTCCTGCGCCAGTTCGTTCAGCATAAAGGAGCGCGTCATGCGGCTGATATAGGCGAGCGAGAAATAGCCGAGCAGACCTGCGGGAAGAATAATGTGGCGGAAGAGATCCCAGAACACATCCCACTGGCCCTGCCAAAGGGCATCGAAGAGATAGAAACCGGTGGTTGGTGTAAAGGTAAACTCGTAGACGATATCCATACGACCGGGATAGGCGACCCAGTTCAACTTGGCATAAAACACCAAAAGCGCCAGAAGGCCGAGCCAGAAGATAGGCACGGAATAGCCGATCAACCCGATGACGCGAACGATCTGGTCGATGATGCTACCGCGCTTGACGGCTGCCAGTACGCCAAGCGGAACGCCGAAGAGCGCTCCGATCAATGTACCAAGCGTCGCAAGCTCGATGGTGGCCGGGAAGACGCGCTTGATGTCGTCCATCACCGGATTGCTTGTCAGCACCGATGTGCCGAAATTACCGGTCAGCGCCTGCTTCAGATAGATGAAGAACTGCTGCCAGAGCGGCAGGTTCAGGCCAAGCTCCTCGCGCACGCGCTCCACCACATGGGCAGGCGCGCGATCGCCGACGATCGCCAGCGCCGGATCGATGGGGATGACGCGACCAATGAAGAAGGTTACCGCCAGCAAGCCTAAAAAGGTCGTGACGACAGTAACGACGAAGCCGAGAACGGCCATGCGGCGCCTGTTGGCACGGCGTTTGCCGTGCCTCAGGCTTGAGGGGGTTTCAACGATACTCAATGGACCGATCCTGCCGGATCATTCCTTGGAGATGTTGTAGACATAGTTGGTATCGAAGCTCGGGCCGAGCTTTAGACCCTTGAGCTTGCTTGAGTAACCCGCAACTTCCGTCTGCTGGAAGATGATGACGAAAGGTCCGGTTTCGAGAACTTTCTTCTGCAGGTCCTCATAAATCTTGGCGCGCTTGGCACTGTCCTTTTCCAGAAGTGCAGATTGCGTTTCCTTCGTCAGCTCTGGAACGTCCCAGGCATTGCGCCAGGCGAGCGTCTTGTTCTTACCTTCGTCAGAATTGTCGTAGTTGATCGTAAAGGTTTCGGCATTCGAGTTCGGGTCGAAATAGTCCGAGCCCCACTGACCGATATAGATGTCGTGCGTGCGTGCACGGTACTTGGTCAGCGTCTGCTTGCCATCGCCCGGGATGATTTCCAGCTTGATGCCGGCCTGCGCCAGCGTTTGCTGGACGTTCTCGGCAATACCGGTCACGGGCTGGGTGTTGCGCACGTCCATGGTCACGGTAAAGCCGTCTTTCAGACCAGCCTTGGCCAGCAGTTCCTTCGCCTTGGCGACATCCAACTTGTAGGGGTTCTCGTCGAGCGCGCCCAGCTGGCCCTTCGGCAGGAAGGTCTGGTGGATTTCGCCGATACCCTTGATCAGGGTCGCACCGATACCATCGTAATCGACAAGATATTTGAAGGCTTCGACAACTTCCGGCTTCTTCAGATATTCGTTCTTCTGGTTGAGGCTGAAGTAATAGACGGTGCCCTTAGGAGCAGAGGTGACGGAAAGACCTTCCTTCTTGGAAACGGCCTCCATGTCGCCCGGCTCAAGGTTACGCGCCACGTCGATGTCGCCGTTTTCCAGCGCCAGGCGCTGACCGGAGCTTTCCTTCATGTGGCGATAGACGACACGCTTCAGCTTCGGCTTCTCGCCGTAGTAGTTCGGGTTGGCTTCAAGGATGACGGCTTCGTTGGCCTTCCAGCCAAGGATCTTGTACGGACCGGAGCCCGCATAGCCGGTCTTCAGGAATTCATTGCCGAAATCGGTGTCGTATTTGTAGTCGGCGGTTGGCGTCATCGCCTTGGCCTTTTCCATGACGAGCTTCTTGTCGACGACCGAGGCGACGGTCGCGGTCAGAACGTTCAGGACAAAGCTCGGCGCATAGGGCTTGTCCACCGTCAGCGTGAAGGTATCAGGCGCGGTCGCCTTGGCCTTTTCGTTGACATTGTCGCCCTTCAGGCCGAACTGCGTGAGAAGGAAGGCGGGCGACTTGTCGAGCTTGACGGCGCGCTCGAAAGAAAACGCCACGTCTTCCGCCGTTACCGGATTACCGGATGCGAATTTGAGGCCGGGCTTCAGCTTGAAGGTGTAGGTCAGACCATCGTCCGACGTCGTCCAGCTTTCGGCCAGATCGCCCACGACCTTGGAGGTGTCGTTGAGGTCGATCGAGACCAGCTTGGAGTAAGTGTTGCCGGTGACTTCCGCGGCCGACAGCTCGAACGCCTCACCCGGATCGAGCGTGATGATGTCATCGATGGCAAAACCTTCCACCAACGTATCGGCAGGCGTGGCGGCAAAGGCCTGAGGCGCGGACAGCGCAATCAGCGACAGCGCGGCGCTGGTTGCCAGAATGCGGGCCATTTTATTGAGCGACTTCGTCATTGTTCTCCCCTTTATAGGTTCATATCACTCTTGATCAGGTCGGCTCATGCCAAGCTTGAGCCAGAACACGCAGCCAGTTTTCCCGGCAAATTTTAGCAAGCTCTACATCAGAGTAGCCAGCAGCCTTGAGAGCGGCAACCAGATTCTGATTGCCCGCCGCATCGGCGATGTCCGCCGGCACGGTCGCACCGTCGAAATCGGAACCGAGCGCAACGCAATCAATGCCCATGCGCTCGACCATGTAGTCGATGTGGCGGACCATGTCGGAGAGCGGTGTCTTCGCATCGTCGCGCGCATCCGGACGCAGCATGGTCACGGCGTAATTCAGACCGACGAGCCCGTTTCTTTCCTTGATCGCGTCCATCTGGACGTCGGTCAAATTGCGGGCAACACCGGTCAGGGCATGCGCGTTGGAATGGCTGGCGATCAGCGGCTGATCGCTTGTCTTTGCCACATCCCAGAAACCCTTTTCAGTGATGTGAGCCAGATCGATCAGAATGCCGAGCTGGTTGCAGCGCCTGACGAGCTCGAAACCGGCATCGGTCAGGCCGGGAGCGCTATCCGGCGACATGGGAAAGGCGAAGGGCACACCATGGCCGAAGGCGTTATGGCGGCTCCAGACGGGTCCGAGCGAGCGAAGACCGGCGGCGTAGAAAACCTCCAGCGCATCCAGATCTTCATCGATCGGCTCGCAGCCTTCCATATGAAGAACCGCAGCAAAAATGTCCTCGTTCATGGCCTTGCGGATATCGGCTGTCGAGCGGCAGATTTTCCAACCGCCGGCGCGCTCCACGCGATAAGCGATCGCCATCTTTTCCATGGCGATATCGAGAGAGGGCTGCCGCTGAAGAGGTGCGGCGAGCGGCGTGACATAATGGCCGTTCTCGTCCGGCTCTTGCAAAATCAGATCGCCGGAAGGGATGTAGACGGCACACAGACCGCCAGCCAGACCGCCAGCTTTGGCACGCGGCACATCGATATGGCCTTGCGACGTTCCGTCGATGAATTCTGCGACTGGGTCCCCGCCTTTTTTGCCGTTGTGCCACAGACGCAGCAACACATCGTTATGACCGTCGAAAACCAATTGCATTTCAAGTTATTCCAGGATTGACGCAGACTTTTATCGTTATAAACCAGAGGCTTATCGACGGATGGGTGATGCGAGCAAAGGGTGATCGGCGTCGTGCCGCAATTCAACCAGTCCTCGTCGCAGGCGATCTAGGACCATAATCCAGGTCTTCGCAAGCTTAAAATTGATGCAGGATGAAATTCTCGCCACAAGCATCGGCTTGGCCTTGAAACTCTGCAAACAGAGCGAGAACTAGCCAGCTGTCTGCGCGCGAAACGTTTCACTTTCACTGAGCAGCCAGCGCCTGAAGAGGACGACGGGACCGTGGTTGATGCGCGACAGCGGAGCGACGGCATAATAGGAGCTGGGGCTTTTGACCGGGTGATCGAAGGCCTGGACGAGTTGCCCTGACTTGAGCTCGCTTTCGATCAGAAACAGCGGCATCAGGGCAACGCCGAGACCTGCGATACAGGCTTGGGCAACACTGGAAAACTGCTCGAAGCGCATGGCGGGCGTCTGGTGCGCGACGATACCG
Source organism: Agrobacterium cavarae (assembly GCF_004310285.1). Lineage (GTDB taxonomy): Bacteria > Pseudomonadota > Alphaproteobacteria > Rhizobiales > Rhizobiaceae > Agrobacterium > Agrobacterium cavarae. The sequence goes on along the minus strand of NZ_SISF01000030.1, from coordinate 358,282 downwards.
ACACTCTTGAACCAGTGATCCCACGCACCGGGCCGTGAGGCCATATGCAGCAGCGCAAGACCGGCAATGTCGTCAGCCCTGGCGATCGGATGGCTGGCGAGGAAAGCCGGGCTGCAGACAGGAGCGACCATCTCGTCCATCAGAAAGACGCTCTCTGCCGCGGGCCAATCCGGCTGGCCGATATGGATTGCCATATCCAGCCCTTCCTTTTCGAAATCGAACTGACCGATCCGCGTGGCAAAATTCAGCGTGATCTCCGGATGGGCAGCGACGAATTTTGGAATGCGCGGCAACAGCCACCGTGTGCCGAAGGTGGGCAGCACGGCGAGATTGAGCGTATTTGCATGCGTTTTGGTCATGACCTGAAGCGAGGCGGAGCGAATATCGCCAAGCGCAATACCGATCGCTTTCGCGTAAGTTTCGCCCTCTCGCGTCAGCGAAACGCCCCGCGCTCCACGCTCGAAAAGCCTGACCCCAAGTTGCTCTTCCAGCGACATGACCTGCCTGCTGATCGCCCCTTGGGTCAAGGAAAGCTCGTCCGCAGCCAGCGAAAAACTGCCAAGCCGCGCCACGGAATCAAAGGCGGCGAGCGCGCTGGTCGAGGGCAGGAGTTTGCGGCTGAGTGACGTCATGGCGCATTCCTATCGGTAATAGCCGGATGAGTAAACATGGCTTGCCCGGCGACGATCGATTGCCAATAATCGCGGCAACAAAAGTGGAGACTTCATCGTGAGCGAACGTGCATCATTCAACTGGCAGGACCCATTTCTGCTTGAGGATCAACTGAACGACGACGAGCGGATGATCCGCGACTCCGCCGCCGCCTTCGCCAAAGCCGAACTTCTTCCGCGCATTCAGGACGCTTATCTCTCCGAAACATCGGAACCGGAACTCTTCCGCCTGATGGGTCAGGCCGGTCTGCTCGGCGTGACGCTGCCAGAAAAATACGGCGCAGCCGATGCCAGCTACGTCGCTTACGGTCTCGTTGCGCGTGAAGTGGAGCGCATCGACAGCGGTTATCGCTCGATGATGAGCGTCCAGTCCTCGCTCGTCATCTACCCGATCTTTGCCTATGGCTCTGAGGAGCAGAAGGACAAGTATCTGCCGGGTCTGGTTTCAGGCGAGCTCATCGGCTGCTTCGGCCTGACCGAGCCGGATGCCGGCTCTGATCCCGGCGGCATGAAGACGCGCGCTGAGAAGATCGAGGGCGGCTATCGGCTGCGCGGTTCGAAGATGTGGATTTCCAACGCACCGATCGCCGACGTCTTCGTCGTCTGGGCAAAATCCGAAGCGCATAACAACGAAATCCGCGGCTTCGTTCTGGAGAAGGGCATGAAGGGCCTTTCCGCACCGAAGATCGGTGGCAAGCTGTCGCTGCGCGCCTCCATCACAGGCGAAATCGTCATGGATGGCGTGGAGGTGGGCGAAGACGCGCTGCTGCCAAACGTTTCCGGGCTCAAAGGCCCGTTCGGCTGCCTCAACCGCGCACGCTACGGCATTTCCTGGGGCGTGATGGGTGCGGCGGAAGATTGCTGGTTCCGGGCGCTGCAATACGGGCTTGACCGCAAGCAGTTTGGCAAGCCGCTCGCCGGCATGCAGCTCTATCAAAAGAAGCTTGCCGACATGCAGACCGAAATCGCGCTTGGCCTTCAGGCATCGCTGCGCGTCGGTCGTCTCTTCGACGAGCATCGCATGGCGCCGGAGATGATCTCCATCATCAAGCGCAACAATTGCGGCAAGGCGCTCGATATCGCGCGGCAAGCCCGAGACATGCATGGCGGCAACGGGATTCAGATCGAATATCACGTCATGCGCCATGCGCAAAACCTGGAAACGGTCAACACCTACGAGGGAACGCATGACGTGCATGCGCTGATCCTCGGCCGGGCCCAGACAGGCCTTCAGGCGTTCTTTTAAGCCACCCGCTCACACCAAGACCCGGCCGCCGAACCGGGTCTTTTGCACTGCGAAATAAATCATACTTTTAGAAGTTACCGGTTGAAACCGCGACCGGGCGAAATAATATAAGAGGCTCACCACCGTCTTCGGTTTTACCGAAGACATCCCGTTCCGCTTCAGGCGGCAATCGATTTGCTGATTGAACGAAATGCACCGGCGCCCTGCCGGTCGGTAAAATCGCGAAGGTCTTCACATGCACAGCTACCCCGACGTTAAACTCTTCATCAATGGCGAGTGGCGCGACGCGCTCTCCGGCAAAACGATCGCCGTTTCCGATCCAGCGACCGATGAGATCATCGGCTCGATCGCGCATGCGGAAAAGGAAGATCTGGACCTGGCACTTTCCGCCGCCGACAAGGGCTTCAAGGTCTGGCGTGACACTTCCGCCTTCGAACGTTCGAAGATCATGCGCAAGGCCGCCGATCTTCTGCGTGAGCGGATCGATTACATCGCCTGGCTGATGACCCGCGAACAGGGCAAGCCGATCGCCCAGTCCAAGGGCGAAATCAACAACGCCGCGGACACCATCGACTGGTTCGCCGAAGAGGCACGCCGCACCTATGGTCAGGTCATTCCCGCTCGTTTCGGCGGCGTCTCCAACTTGGCGATCAAGTTCCCTGTTGGCCCGGTCGCGGCTTTCACGCCGTGGAACTTCCCGATCAACCAGGTGGTCCGCAAGCTTTCGGCAGCGGTCGCAACCGGTTGTTCGATCATCGTGAAGGCACCGGAAGAAACACCTGCTTCGCCGGCAGAACTCATTCGCGCTTTCGCCGATGCGGGCGTTCCGGCTGGCGTCGTCAACCTCGTCTATGGTGTTCCCGCCGAAATTTCGGAATATCTCATTCCGCACCCGGTCATCCGCAAGATTTCGTTTACCGGCTCGACCCCGGTCGGCAAGCATCTTGCAGCACTCGCCGGCAAGCACATGAAGCGCGCCACGATGGAACTCGGCGGCCACGCACCTGTGCTGGTGTTTGAGGATGCCGATCTCGACAAGGCAGTCGAAGTCTCGGCTGCGGCCAAGTTCCGTAACGCCGGACAGGTCTGCGTCGCACCCACCCGCTTCCTCATCCAGGATAGCATTGCCGACAAATTCATCGACGGCATCGTTAAATATGCCGAAGGCCTGAAGATCGGCAACGGTCTGGATGCCGACACCGGCATGGGACCCTTGGCCAATGAACGCCGCATTCCGGCGATGGAAGCGCTGATTCAGGACGCCGTTTCGCATGGTGCCACGCTGAAGACCGGCGGCAAGCGCATCGGCAACAAGGGTAACTTCTTCGAGCCGACGGTTCTGACCGACGTGCCGACAAGCGCCAAGATCATGAACGAAGAGCCTTTCGGTCCAGTGGCGATCGTCAACCGCTTCTCCACGATGGAAGATGCGATCGAGGAAGCAAACCGCCTGCCCTTCGGCCTGGCGTCCTATGCCTTTACCGGTTCGGTCAAGACGGCGCACGCTCTCGGCCAGCGCGTCGAAGCCGGTATGCTGACGATCAACCACAATGGCCTTGCCATTCCGGAAGTGCCTTTCGGCGGCGTCAAGGATTCCGGTTACGGCACGGAAGGCGGTTCGGAAGCGGTCGAGGCCTATCTCGAAACCCGCTTCGTCAGCCAGATGAACTGATCATATTGATCGAAATTCGAAGGCCTGGCCAAAAAGCCGGGCCTTTGTCATTTTCCACCATGCCACTCGGCCAACTCGCGTTCGGCTCTCTCCAACGCGCTGTAATTCAGAAGCTTGCGCAGGTAGGCGACGGTGATGGCGCGGGTGCGCAGATTGTATCGCCCTTCCGCCTCGTCCTCACCCGTCGACTGATGCACGTTCAGCTTCTCATAGAGGCTCTGCAAGCGGTTCTGCACACTGCGCAGCGACAGGTTCCGGCGCCGTGCAATGGCCTTGTCCGTCAATCCCAACGCCATATCGATCAGGATTTCATATTCCGCATCGGAAAAGCCGTGCGCCTTGCCGAGGCTCTTTTCCTGCAGCCCCCGGACTTCGCGATCGATGACGCATTGCGCCTCGATGAAGATGCTGCGTAGCGCCAGCCTCAAGCGGTCGTCCGAGGCGGATTTCAGCACGTAACCATAGGCGGCACCTTCGGGCACGATGCGGGAGACGCCGCGCACATATGCTTCATCTGAATAGTTGGACCAGAAGAGGATGCGGGTATCAGGCCTCTCTTTCCAGATGGTGCGGGCGGCCTCGATGCCGTTTCGCTCGTTCATCTGTAAATCCATAACGATATGGGCGGCGCGATTTTCTCGCGCCAGCTTTTCACCTGCCCGCCCGTTCTCCGCCTCCAGTACCGTGCCACATTCCGGCAGAGCCGCCCTCACCGCTTCGTTGAGATAGGCGCGATGCAGAACGTCGTCCTCGATGATCAAAACGTCCATCTTATGCCTCCTCAGGCTTTTCGCCGAGCCCGGTCGGTAAGGTCAGGGTGATGCGGGTGCCGGTCCCCCGAGCGTTGGGGCCGAGATGAAAATGCGCCGAAATCAGTCGCGCACGCGTCTTCATGTTGCCGATGCCAAGGCCTCCACCGGAGCCGCTATCGTCGGGAACGCCGCAACCATCGTCCGACACCGTGACACGCAGCGCATCATCCGCCTGCGATAGCTCCACCTCTATCATGGTCGGCTGTGCATGGCGGATGGCGTTGTTGACCGCCTCCTGGACGATGCGCAGCAATGAGACGGCGACAGAGTTATCCAAGTTGTCGACAAGCCCGTCCGTGGTATCGGAGACAGACCAGTCGATCGGCGATCCGCTGTCCCTCACCGACCTGTCGAGATAGGTTTCGATCGCTTGAACCAGGCCGAAAAGCTGCAGGATGGATGGCTTGGCTTCCTCGATGATGCCGCGCAGATCCTGCATGCATTGCTGCAGGCTGCGCATCACCGGCTCAAGCATCTCGCCCGACACTTCGGTCGCGTGGCTCATGCGTTCGACGCGACGTACAAGCCGTGTCAGATCCGCCAGCGTCTGATCGTGCAAATCCATGCCGATCCGCTGACGCTCGGCCTCCAGTGCCTCGGTCAGTTGCAGCGCACCGAGGCGCAAGCCCTCCTCCCGGGCATTGGCCTGCGCCTCTTCGATGGCCGAGCGCTTGGCCTGCTCGGCCGCCCGGATCGCATAGAAGTAGGGCGCAAGAAGGTCGGCAACGGCACGCGCATTGGCGACATCCTCCATCGTATAGGCATTGGACTGATGGCACGAGCAGCTGAGTGCCCCGATGATATCGCCATGCACCTTCATCGGCACATGCAGACGGCTGTGCAGATCGAGTTCGTGGATCGGGCTGGAGAACGCACCGTCGAAATGAAAGCGTGGGTCGGCGCAGGCGTCCCCGCTCAGGAGATAATCGACCTCCCCTGACAGAACCGAGCGAATGGGGCTACCTGTCAGAAGCGCTGGCGGCTGGAGGCTCCAAGCACTGGCAAGACCGCTTTCATAGGCAATATGATATTTGTCATCGAGCTGCTTGATGCAGACATCCATGTGGTCATGCGGGATGATATGGCTGATCTCGGTCGCCACGGCCTGGATGATCGCGTTGAACTCAAGCTGCCCGGCGAGCAGACGCGATATGCCCATATAGTGGTGAAAAAGCGTGCTGCTCGGTTTATCCAGCATGTGCCGATGCCCTCCCAAGCATCTTACCTGACGGGCGGCGATCTGTTGAAAGCGCCCGTTTCGCATTCTGCGCTCCTCAACGCTCTTCGTCTTGCGGGAACCCGCAAGCTTTGTGCGTAAGTCCGCACGAAGATTGCCGTGATGCGCCTATACAAGGCAGCCCTTCTTCGTCATTTTAGCTCTTACTGGGGAAAGGAGCTCCAGTGCAACGGAATTGCGTTTCCGCCGTGGGGAAGGTTTGCGGCGAAACATATTCCAGGCTCCGAAAGAGCAAGCCACAGGGAGGAAAATCAATGGCTTTTAGAAAGATGCTTCTCGCATCGGCGGCTGTCCTATGCGCCGCGATGCCCATCACCGCTCACGCCGATACATCGGCGAAGAAAATCGCGCTCTCCAACAATTATGCCGGCAACTCCTGGCGTCAGGCGATGCTGACGAGCTGGGACAAGATCACCAAGCAGGCGGTTGCCGACAAGCAGGTCGCAGCCGCGGACGCCTTCACAACTGCCGAAAACCAGGCAACGGAGCAGGCAGCCCAGATCCAGAACCTCATCCTCCAGGGTTATGATGCGATCGTCATCAACGCCGCTTCTCCGACAGCGCTGAACGGCGCGGTCAAGGAAGCCTGTGATGCCGGCATCATCGTCGTGTCCTTCGACGGGATCGTCACCGAGCCTTGCGCATGGCGCATCGCCGTAGACTTCAAGGCCATGGGCGAAAGCCAGATCGATTATCTTGCAAAGGCCATGCCGAAGGGCGGCAACCTGCTCGAAATCCGCGGCCTCGCTGGTGTCTCCGTCGATGACGAGATCCATGCGGGCATCGCCGCAGGCGTTGCCAAGAACCCGCAGTTCAAGATCGCCGGTTCGGTCAATGGCGATTGGGCTCAGGACGTCGCACAGCGCGCCGTCGCCGGCATCCTGCCGAGCCTGCCTGAAATCGCGGCTGTCGTGACCCAGGGCGGTGACGGTTACGGTGCTGCCCAGGCTTTTGCCGCTGCCAAGCGCCCGACCCCGACCATCATCATGGGTAACCGTGAGGATGAGCTGCAATGGTGGAAGCAGCAGAAGGATGCCAGCGGCTACAAGACCATGTCGGTCTCGATTGCGCCCGGCGTCTCGACGCTCGCCTTCTGGGTGGCACAGCAGATTCTCGACGGCAAGGATGTGAAGAAGGATCTCACCGTTCCCTTCCTGCGGATCGATCAGGACAATCTCGAAGAGAACCTGAAAAACACCCAGAAGGGTGGCGTTGCCAATGTGGATTACTCCCAGGCTGATGCGCAGAAGGTGATTGCCGGCAAGTAAGGCCGGACATCGCCTTCTATCCGCTGCGGCTGACGTGGCGCCGCAGCGGCCATCCTTTTTTCATCATTTCAGATCGTTGGCGTTTTGCTCATGAATGACATCATCGAGACGGAAGAAGTCGTCGCCGCACGCGGCGTCAAAGTCGTCTTCGGCGCCGTCAAGGCGCTGGACGGCGCCGATCTCATCATCCGCGCAGGCGAATGTCTTGGCCTGGTTGGCCACAATGGCGCAGGCAAATCCACCATCGTCAATGTCATCAATGGTGGCCTGACACCGCATGAGGGCACGATCTCCTATGGCGGAGCACCGGGTCGACAGGGCATTTCGGCAGCGCGCGCAGGTGGTGTCCGCTGCGTATTCCAGGAACTATCCCTCTGCCCGAACCTGACGATCAGTGAGAATGTGCGGATCATGCATCCGGGCATGAGCGGCCGGAACTGGCGCGGACGCGCGCTTTCCGCGATACGCCAGACCATCGACGACATCTTTCCAGGCCACGGGATCGATTGCGAAGCGACGATTTCCGACCTTTCCATCGCAGAACGCCAAATGGTGGAAATCGCAATCAATTTCTGCCGCACGCCGGATGCGCCCCGGCTCGTCATCCTCGACGAACCGACCTCTTCGCTCGATGCCGGCCTTGCGGAGCAACTCATGGCCTATGTGCGCCGTTTTGTGCGCGAGGGCGGCTCGGTGCTGCTGATCTCCCATATTCTTGGTGAGATCCTGTCGACCGCCACCCGCATTGTCGTGATGAAGGATGGCCGCGTCGTCGCCAATCGGATTGCAAGCGAATTCACCACACGGACGCTGGTCGAAGCCATGGGCAGTGTCGTCAAGGATCAGGACAGGCAGAAGACTGCCCGCGTCCGGTCTAGTGAAAAAGTTCTCTCCATGGCGCAACGCCGCGGTTCAGAGATCGCGTTTGAGGCCTATCGCGGCGAGATCATTGGTCTTGCCGGCCTTGGCGGTCATGGCCAGACGGAAGCGCTGCTCGATCTTTATCTGGCAAAGAACAGCAGCTGGCTGCCCAACCGCAAGGCCGACCTCGCCTTCGTTGCCGGGGACCGTAGCCTGAACGGCACCTTCTCACTTTGGAGCATTCTTAAAAATCTGTCGGTCGCATCACTGCGGGACATTTCGTCCGGTGGATTGGTGGACAGGTCACGTGAGAGCGAACTTGGCGCCGAGTGGAAGAAGCGGATCGAAATTCGTACCCCCGACATGGGCAACAAGATTCTCTCACTCTCCGGCGGCAACCAGCAGAAGGTGCTCTTTGCCCGGGCGCTGGCGACAACCGCCAGCACCGTGCTGATGGACGACCCGATGCGCGGCGTCGATATCGGCACCAAACAGGAGGTCTATGACATCTTGAGAACGGAAGCCGCGCACGGTCGGACCTTCATCTGGTACTCGACGGAGATGGACGAGATTCGCTTGTGTGACCGCGTCTACGTATTCCGCGATGGGGCAATACAGGCAGAACTTGTCGGCGAAGACATTACCGAACAGAATGTGCTGGCAGCATCCTTTTCAGGGGAGGCGCAGCCATGAAAGTTTCCGCCAACACCCTTCGCCTTGTCATTCCCGCCGCGTCGCTCGCCTTCCTGCTGATTGCAGTCTTCTACATGCAGCCGCGGGCCATGAGCTATACCGGCATGAACCTGCTATTCAATCTGGCGGTGCCGATCGCACTAGCAACCATCGCGCAGATGCTGATCATGTCTGTCAATGATCTTGACCTGTCGATGGGCACCTTCGTCAGCTTCTGCGCCTGCGTGACCGCAACGTTTCTTCAGGATTCTCCCGTCATCGGAATCGGTATTTTTGCAGCGGCGATCGGCGTCTATGCGGTGCTTGGCGCCGTCATTCACCTGCGTGCCCTGCCTTCCATTGTCGTAACACTCGGAATGAGCTTCGTCTGGGGTGGTCTTGCCGTTCTGATCCTGCCGTCCCCCGGTGGACAGGCACCGGCCTTCGTGCGCGCCTTGATGACGGCAAAGTCGCCATTCGTCCCGGTCGCCATCATTGCCAGCATCGTGATCGCAGTGGTCGCCCATTACATCGTCATGCGCTCATCCTTTGGCGTTCTGATGCGCGGCGTCGGCGGCAATCTGCGCTCGGTCGAGCGGTCCGGTTGGTCGGTGGTCGGCATTCGTGCCGCAACCTTTGCGCTGGCAGGCTTCTTTGCTGTCCTCTCCGGGATAGCGCTCGTGGGACTGACGACGTCGGCCGATGCCAACATTGCCCTGCGCTACACGCTTCTATCGATTGCTGGCGTCATTCTCGGCGGTGGTGAATTCGTCGGCGGGCGTGTTTCCCCGATCGGTGCGGTGATCGGCGCTCTGACGCTGACGCTCGCGGGCTCTTTCCTGTCCTTCATGCGCATTTCGCCAGACTGGCAGATCGGCGCACAGGGCGCGATCCTCATCATCGTGCTCGCCCTGCGCATTCTGCTCAACCGTCTCGAGAAGCGGGAGAAAAACCAATGAGCCGCCTCGCTGCCTTCACCAAAAAACCGTGGATTTGGTCCTTTGCCGCGACGGTTGCTGTCTGGGTCATCACCGTGATGTTCACCGGCGGCGCAAGCTCCTTCGGGCTTTCCCATGCGGCGCTGACATTCGCGGCCTTCTCGGTCATCGTCGGCATCGGCCAGATGTTCGTCATCACGCTTGGGCCAGGCAATATCGATCTCTGCGTCCCCGCCACCATGACGCTGTCCGGCACGCTGGCGCTGAAGTTCATGGACGTGTCCGACAGTCTTATCCTTCCCGGACTGCTCATCGCCATCCTCATCGGAATTGCGGTGGGTATCGGCAACTACACCTTGATCAAGCTGTTACGAATCCCGCCCATCATCGCAACGCTGTCGATGAGCTTCATCGTTCAGTCGATTGCGATCTGGTCCAATCGTGGGCTGCGCATCAGACCACCTGAAACACTGGCTAACTTCGCTATCTCCAGTACTTTTGGCATACCGAATGTGGCGCTCGTTGCACTTTTCCTTTCGGTCATCGCCTGGGTGCTGCTTGACCGGTCGTTCTACGGGCGCTGGATTTCGGCCATAGGCCAGAGCACCTTTGCGGCCCGCATGACCGGCATTCCCGTCGATGGCGCGCGCTTCGCGACCTATGTCTTCTGCTCCGTCCTCGCCGCCATCGCCGGATATCTTCTGGCAAGCTTTTCCGGCGGTGCAGCGCTCAACATGGGGTCGGAATATCTCCTGATGTCGATTGCCGTTGTCGTCATCGGCGGCACAGCCGTCGCCGGGGGCGATTCCAACGTGCCTGGCATCTGGGGCGCATCGCTCTTTATGTTCCTTGTGGTCTCAATGCTGAACACTTATGGGTTCGGTGCGGGTGCGCGCCTTATCCTCACTGGCCTCATTATTATCTCCGTGATTTTTCTGGCGAGCGGCCCCAAGGCCACCCGCTGAACCAACGCAACACTTTCAAGCCGATTGACGCCCATGACCAAAGATCAAAGCTCCGTTTATGACATTCGCGACGACCGCTTCCGACATCTGATCGTCGGCAACGCCGAACTGGAAGAACTCTATTCCGGCTGCCGCTGGAGCGAGGGACCGGTCTGGTTCGCCGACCTCAACTGCCTGCTCTTCAGCGACATTCCCAACCAGCGCATCCTTCGCTGGGTGCCGGATGGCGGAGTTTCCGTTTTCCGTCAGCCGTCCAATTTCGCCAATGGCAATACGCGTGACCGTCAGGGCCGGCTGATCTCCTGCGAGCATGGCGGCCGTCGCGTGACGCGGACAGAAAACGACGGCTCGATCACGGTGCTGGCGGACAGCTATAATGGCAAGCGGCTGAACTCACCTAATGATGTCGTCGTCAAATCCGATGGCAGCATCTGGTTCACCGATCCGACCTACGGCATTCTTTCCGACTATGAAGGCTATAAATCCGAGCCGGAACAGAAGACCCGCAACGTTTACAGGATCGATCCTGCATCCGGCGAGGTGGAGATCGCCGTCGACGACTTCGTGCAGCCGAACGGGTTGGCGTTTTCGCCTGACGAAACAAAACTCTACGTTGCCGACAGCTCCTTCAGCCATGATGTCTCACGTCCGCGTCACATCAGGGTGTTCGACGTGGTCGATGGTAAGACGCTGACGAATGGCAAAGAGTTCTGCCACCTGGATAGTGGCCTGCCCGACGGCTTTCGTCTCGACACAACAGGAAACCTTTGGACCAGCGCTGGCGACGGCGTCCATTGCTTTTCACCGGAAGGCACGCTTCTCGGCAAGATCAAAGTGCCGCAGACGGTGGCCAACCTCACCTTCGGCGGCCCGAAGAAAAACCGCCTGTTCATTACAGCGACCAAGTCGCTCTACTCGGTCTATCTTGCGACGCGTGGCGCGCAGACGCCGTGATGACGGTTACGAGGCGATCATGCATATGATCGCTTCATAAGCTGGCGAAACCGGAAGATAAGTAAACCATAACACTGTCAGAGAGTGGCCAGATTTTCTTGACCGCACGTGAGTGCCATTAGCAAACAAAGAGAGCATATACGAGCCTCGCTCCATTACTTGATGGAGCGGACTGCAACATAGTTGCTCCTAAACGCGGCGTGCAAGGCGGAGCTTGCTGTCATAGGATCCGGTTCCGCCGTGATGATCCTGTACCAACCAGGGAAATACTGTTTTGAATGGTGACGTTCTGGAACTATATTTGAGGAACAGTACGATTTCGGACAGATGTAAACGCCATGAATCCGACCTCACGTAAGGTTAGGCACGTTCACGTCTAAGCGTCATATAGTCGTTCCGAAATTCTCACCTTCCGATAATTGTCTTCTGTCAAAATCAGTAACATTATTTTTACCATATAACTTTATCCTGTGTTCCATCAAAGCTTCGATCTCGAGCTTGAAAAAGCTTCTTCCTTTCCCATCGCATGATGCGCGGGTCTCCACGAAAAATGTCGTTCCACCGGACCACACCCAACCTGTTTGGATGAGGTGATCGGGCATTCCCAAAACTGTGCTGATGAGAAAATCATGCGAATCGAATTGGTCGCTATAAGTAAAACAGTTGCGCCTCGCGCCGCGTTAAACCCTGCGACCGACACGTTACAACCATCAACTCTTCATATCCGCGTTTCCATCGAGAGCACTTAGACCATGGTCCGCGCGAAAGCGTGCGGCGGTTTGCGATAACGACATGCGATAACACGGACCTAAAGCGCATGGGCGATCTGAAAGATCGCGACTCGCTTGGTCTTACCTCTAACCTAGTCGACTTTGCCCTCTAGCGGCGCTCCCACATGTCTCTTCCGGCCGCATCTACGATGCTGCCGCCTAACATGGTGAGCGTTCCTCATATCGACGCTTCTGGGCAGATCCTAGACATTCCACGTCTCTACAGCATGGGCCCGGCAATCGGAATCGAGTGTCGGAAAGCGCGATGCGTAGATCAAAGAACATAGAGCGTTCCTTGTGCGTCCAATAGGATGCAGGGCGCTCTCATCGCGGCCAGCCAGTCGATGCGAACTCGACCGTGCGCGTCGGCGGCCGCACCATCATAAAGCGCGCGAGGGACATTGATATGCGGTTTACGATAAAGTTAAAACTGATCCTGGCATTTGCCTTCATCCTGCTCGTTCTCGTCGGGATATCGACCTACAGCATCTTGAGCCTTGGAACAGTCAATCAGGCTCTAAGTGATGTGGTAAGCGGGCCTGAAAAGCGTCTGCAAATAGCGCTTCAGATTGACCGCAACCTTTCGGAAATTATTCGGCAGCAGAAGAACGCTGTCATGGCACGCTCTACCGAGGAAGCGAATAGCTTCCTGAAAGTCGTGACCGATCTCATGCGAGACACCACAGGCATTATCAAAACCGGCCTCGATGAGGTTTCACCGGAGGGCAAGCCTTACTGGATCCAAACGGCCGCGGACTTCGAGAAGTTCGATGTGGCGTCAGCCAAGCACGACCAAATGCTTCTTGCAGGTGACGCGGCTGGCGCCACCGCCTTCTCCAATGGTGAAATGCGAATTCTGGCAAAGGAAGTCGGCAAGGGGACACAACAGCTCGTCAAGATCCAGGAAGAGCGCGTAGCGTCGATGCTCTCCGACTCCAACAGGCTCTACGAGCAGGTCCGCATGACCCTGATCGGTGTCGTCGGCGTTGCTGTCCTCATCAGCCTGATTATCGCTGGATGGATTGCAATCGGCATCAGCAAAGGCCTCAGCAAGATCAAAGACGTATTGAAGAGCGTCGCAATTGGCAATCTGGATAATGACGTGGTGGTCAAAACCAACGATGAAATCAAGGACCTCGTCGAGACCGTCAATAGCATGACCACGAATCTTCGTGGAACGGCTGAGGTTGCCAACACGATCGCCGCTGGTGATCTGTCCAAGGATGTAAAACCGCTTTCTGACAAGGACGCACTTGGCATCGCCATGCTGAACATGGTGACCAATCTGCGCGAAACCGCTAGTGTCGCGGACAAGATTTCGAACGGTGATCTAACCGTCACTCCGAAGCCACTGTCGGAGCGTGACACGCTCGGCATTGCTCTTCAGTCGATGGTTGAGCGCCTGCGCGGCGTCGTCGGCGATGCGCTGGCCGCAGCCGATAACGTCTCCTCCGGCAGCCAGGAACTCTCTTCGTCGTCCGAACAACTCTCTCAGGGTGCAACCGAACAGGCATCGTCTGCCGAAGAAGCCTCCGCTTCGATGGAAGAGATGGCCGCCAACATCAAGCAGAACGCCGACAATGCGGCCCAGACCGAGAAGATCGCTCGCCAGTCCTCCAAGGATGCCGAGGCCAGCGGTGAAGCTGTGGGCCGTGCTGTCGTTGCCATGCGGACGATTGCGCAGAAGATTTCCATTGTTCAGGAAATCGCACGTCAGACCGACCTTCTGGCACTCAATGCCGCTGTCGAAGCCGCGCGTGCCGGTGAACACGGCAAGGGCTTTGCCGTCGTTGCTTCTGAAGTGCGCAAGCTCGCAGAACGCAGCCAGGCGGCCGCCGCTGAAATCTCTTCGCTTTCCGGCGAGACGGTTCAGGTGGCAACCGAAGCCGGCGAAATGCTGAACCGCCTGGTTCCGGACATCCGGAAGACCGCGGAACTGGTCTCGGAAATCTCTGCAGCCTGCCGCGAGCAGGACATTGGTGCAAGCCAGATCAACGAGGCGATCCAGCAGCTCGACAAGGTGACGCAGCAGAACTCCGGTGCTTCCGAAGAGATGTCGGCAACATCCGAAGAGCTGGCTGCACAGGCCGAAGAACTTCAGGCCAGCATCGCCTTCTTCAAGGTCGAGCGTGCCAATACAAATGGTCGCCCCGCCCCGGCTCGCGCAGCAGCGCCATCGGTCGCGCACCGTCCTGCGGCAAAATCTGCTGCCCCGGTTCGTCGCCCTGCCCCATCGCAACCCGTCCACGCCCAGCAGGCCCGCGCCAACGGCTTCGCACTCGACATGTCGATGGGCGGCCCGGACGGTGCAGACGAGGAATTCCGACAAGTCGTCTGATCGGCAAGCGCTTGAGCCGTAAATGATTTTCGAGGATCACTACGGCCTCAAAGCCATTGTCTTGAGACGAACCCGCACTTGCGCCTGCATCCGGAAGCCCCGGATGCAGGCGCAATGACGTTTTGAGCGATGTCACGTTCGTATAGCCATGGCGAGCAGTCCGTAGCAGTGAGCAGAACCATAACCGGCCCTAATCTTGTGCGGTCGGACGGACAACGACGCTGCCAATCTCGACATCCTCGGGTTGCTCGATGGCAAAGGCGATGGCACGCGCAATGGCGTTCGGCGAGATCGCCAACCGCTCCTTCTGCTGGTTGATCATGGCTTTTACGTCCGGATCGGTGATTGATGAATCGGCAAAGCTCGTGTCGATGAAGCCGGGAGAGACTTCCGTGACCCGCAGCTTTGCGCCGGCCTCCTGCCTCAGGGCTTCGGTGGCGGTGCGTAGCGCGTTCTTGGTAGCGGCGTAAACGCCCATGGTCGGCACGATTTTCAGACCCGCCGTGGAAATCACGTTGATCACATGGCCTTTCCCTTGCTGCGCAAAGACTGGGAGCGCAGCGGCAATTCCATAGAGAGCTCCGCGGAGGTTGACGTCGATCATCGCGTCCCAGTCCTCCACCCGCAACGCATCGAAGCGGGAGATCGGACCGATGCCGGCATTGTTGACGATAACGTCGACGCTGCCGAAACGGTCGCGGCCAAGACGGATGAGCGATTCAAGGTCAGTTCTCCTCGTCACATCGGTGCTGCGCAACGCCGCGTCACCACCCGCTCTTTCGATCTCCTTTGCTACGTCGAGGAGTTCTGTCTCGCTACGCGCCCCAAGCACCACGCGCGCGCCGCGTGCGGCCAGATAAATCGCCGTCGCCCGCCCAATTCCGCGTCCGGCACCCGTGATCGCGACAACCTTGCCCTGAATGGTCATGAGATTCTCCTTCCTGACTTGAGAGCCGTCAGGATAGGGTGGCGTTCTTGGACGCTCTATGCGTGATAGGCTCAATCTTTGTCGCAATCGGCCAAAATCGAAATGAATGATCCTCTCTCCGATGTTCTGACCGTCCTGGAACCGCGCAGTGTGCGTGGAACGAGCCTTGAGGCGGGTGGCACCTGGGCCTTATCGTTCGACGGAAGGCAGCGCTTGAAATTCGTCGCCGTCCTGACGGGACGTTGCTGGCTTGTGCTGCCTGATCGTGATCCGGAAGCGCTGGTTGAGGGAGATGTCATCCTGCTCAGCAACATCTCCTACACGGTGGCAAGCCACCCCGACATTGAGCCCTCCGATGGTATGGCGCTCTATGCTCCTCCCGGCCACAACACAGTTCGTCTGGGAGATTGTTGCGACACGATGCTGCTCGGCGGCGGCAGCGGGTTTGCCAGTGTGAACGCGTCTTTCCTCCTCGATGCACTTCCAGCATTTTGCGGATCGATCCTGGCTCACCAGGGGCTCGATCAATCGCGCGGACCCTGTCTACGCTGAAAGAAGAGGCCGATGCCGGTCAGATCGGCGGAGATCTGGTAGCGGGGAAACTCGCCGAAATCCTTATTATTGAGGCCGTCCGTTCCTATATCTCCAGCGCTCCGGTTGCGAATGTCGGTTGGATTACGGCGCTTGGGGACGCTCGTGTTGCAAAGGCGATCACGCTTATGCATGCCGATGTGGCCCGCCGGTGGACGATCGATGCTCTCGCAAGAGAAATCGGCATGTCGCGCTCCGCCCTGACACTTCGCTTCTCACAGCGCGTCGGCCGCGCTCCGATAGACTATCTGACACGCTGGCGCATGGTTCTGGCGCAGCGACACTTGGCGAATGGGGGCAGCGTCTCGGACGTGGCACTTGCCGTCGGCTACAGCTCGCAAAGCGCCTTCGCCCACGCCTTCAAGCGCGTCACAGGACATACGCCAAGAGGGGTATAGCGGCTATGGCCCTCCATACTGGATGGAAGCATCACATGATCGACGCGATCAATCGATGGCGCTTTGGTTTGTTTGTATGTTAGCGGTCTATGCTGGACGTGGTAATGATACCAACCAAACGCTTCAGCACGTCCCGCAGTGCGCTTTCACAAACTGCCGGAAGCGGGTAGCCGAAAGGAGAGTGAGGTGAAGATAATCTTGCTGATCGCGGGGGCGCTACTCGTCTGCCTGACCTTCGTCTGGTTCTTCTTTTTCGTCCCGCTTGGCTGCGGCATGAACCCGACAGGTTGCAGGCAAGAGTTTCCCGTCTTCAGCGCGATCGGCCTCATGCACTTATGGCTGCCGCTTGCGGCCGCCTTCTTGCTCATCCTTCTGGGATTGAGGCGCTAAGATACAATAGGCCCATCGGACCGGCTGAGGCGGTCTGATGGCAGTTGCGTTGTGGTGGTGGCTTCAGCCCTGAGCGTCGCGCTTGCGCTCGATAGCATCCCAAAGAAGGCTGGCGACATCGGCGCCACCGAACTTCTTCACTTCGCGAATGCCGGTCGGAGAGGTGACGTTGATTTCCGTCATATAGGTGCCGATAACGTCGATGCCGACGAAGAGGAAGCCACGTTCACGCAGGGCCGGACCAATGCGCTCGCAGATTTCCTTTTCGCGCGCCGTCAGTTCAGTCGGCTCGGGTCGACCGCCGGCATGCATGTTGGAGCGCGCATCGTTTTCCGCTGGCACGCGGTTGATGGCGCCAACGGGTTCGCCATCTACCAGCAGGATACGCTTATCGCCCTTGCGCACGTCCGGCAGATATTGCTGCGCGATATAGGGCTCGCGGAACATCTGGCCAAACATCTCCAAGAGCGAGGAGAAATTGCGGTCGTCACGGGTGGAGTGGAACACCCCTGCCCCACCGTTTCCGTAGAGGGGCTTAAGGATGATATCGCCCATCTCCTGACGGAAGCGGGCAATTTCGGCAACGTCCTTGGTGATCAGGGTTGCGGGCATCAAATCCGCAAACTCCGTGACGAAAATCTTTTCAGGCGAGTTTCTCACCCAGGCCGGATCGTTGACGACAAGAGTCTTTGGGTGAATGCGCTCCAAGAGGTGGGTGGAGGTGATATAGGCCATGTCGAAGGGCGGATCCTGGCGCAGATGGATCACATCCATTGTCGATAGATCGACCCGCTCAGGCTCAGACAGCGAAAAATGGTCGCCATTGATATCGCGCAGTTCCATCTGCTCGACGGTGGCGTAGATCTTTCCATCGCGCATCGACAGGCGGTCTGGCGTGTAGTGGAAAAGGCGATATCCCCTCGCCTGGGCTTCAAGGCTGATGGCGAATGTTGAATCCCCGGCAATGTTGATGCCGGAAACATGATCCATCTGGATCGCAACGTTCTTGATCTTCGCCATGCGCAATTCCTTTTCAAAAGCCCGTCTGATGTAGGATAGAGCACCTTTAAAGACAACCAGCGCTGCAAGCGGGATCTGTGAGTTTTATTCACACAGGTCTGCTCCATCACTCAGACGTTTGGCAAGATATTCTCACGGTGATCGAAGCAATTTAAGCCATCATCTGACGGGCGTAATTGTGAACCGCGACGAAGGCGTCTTGCGCACCGGAAACGACACGGCGCTCCTCCTCTTCCGTCAGCTCGATCTCATCAAGCGCTGCGGTAAACGTACGCCAATGCAAGCCCCTGCCTTCCGGAGCACCGGCAAGATGGCGTGCCCCGAACTCTTCTCCAAGTCCGAGTTTGGCAGCGTCTTTCAGCAGAAAAGCAGCACCGAGATTGGAACCCTCCACCACGTAGAGCCACCCCATCGCTTCCGGCAGATCAAAATTTTGGTCACCCTGCTGGAAGCGAGCACTCTGATTTTCCGGGGCATCGAGGGACAAATCTTGAAGGTCCTGTTCGATCAGCCCTATGCGACGGCGTCCTTTCAGATCCGGCAGAAGACCGTCGAGCGTCGCATTGAAGAAGAGCGCGTCGAGATCTTTGTGAAAGAGATATTGCGTCTTCACGAACTTGCCGAAGTTTTCGCGGCTTTCGAACGGCTTCGCGGTCATGATGAAGCTGTCGAGCGCACCATGCGCATCACGCGTGCCCGCTTTCAGACGCTTCGTGCGGCTGGGTTCGATTTGGCTCTCATCCACGATGGGGCTCACGCTGTTCATATTCTGTGGTCGTCCTGTTTATAGATTTGCGCTTTCATCAGCGTTTTTGCACATAAAAATCTTTCCTTTTAAAGTCAGATTTAAATACGCCATATACACGGTCGTGAGGCGGCAGAGCCCGCGGACGCTCCTTCGCGATTGGTGAGACAATCCCGTGCAAAGTCAAGCTCCAGCGTCAAGAGCGGCGTTTCTCCTGAGGCCGGGCACTTTTTATGATCCCCACAGCACCAGCTCGGAAACCGGAATCGCTTCTGGAAAAGCACGATGCGTCGATTCAAAGAAGATAGAGCGCCGCGCGTCCAACAGGACGCACGGCGCTCTAGACGATCGGAACTGTGGGAACTGATAGCGCCAGACCTGAGATGGCCGTATCAGAACTCCGTCCATTCAGCCTTCACCGCAGCATTGCCATGCGAGGCGAATTTCGGGCTGGCGCGCTGGACCGGCGGTCTGGCCTGAACGGGTTTGGACGTCACCGGGTTTGCCGGCGGGCGGTCATCGAAACGGAACTGCTCCAGCAAGGCGAAGAGAGCCTTTGCTTCCGTTGCAAGCCCGTGGCTTGCTGCCGTCTGTTCTTCGACCATGGCCGCATTTTGCTGCGTGCCCTGATCGACCAGATTGATGGCGCGGTTGATATCGTTGAGAGCGGTCGACTGCTCACGGGCGGACTCGATGATGGCACCGATATCCTTGTTGATGTCCTGAACATTGCCAGCGATTTCCTGCAGCGCTTCACCTGCCTTGCCAACCAGCGTGACGCCATTGGCAACCTGTGCACCGGAAGCAGTAATCAGCGTCTTGATTTCTTTCGCCGCCGAGGCCGAACGTTGCGCCAATTCTCTGACTTCCTGGGCGACGACGGCAAAGCCCTTTCCGGCTTCTCCGGCACGCGCGGCTTCCACGCCTGCATTCAGGGCAAGCAGGTTCGTCTGGAAGGCAATCTGGTCGATGACGCCGATGATATTGGAAATCTCATTCGAAGACTGGTTGATCCTGTCCATCGCCACCATGGCTTCGTTGACGATCTCACCGGAACGGTCTGCATGAGCCTTCGCACGACCGACCAGCTGGCCGGAGTCTTCCGCGCGTTGGCTCGAATCCTTCACCGTCGTGGTGATTTCCTCAAGCGCTGCGGCTGTCTCTTCCACCGAAGCCGCCTGTTGCTCCGTCCGCTTTGCCAAATCGTCAGCGGAGATGCGGACTTGATGGGCGCCGGCGGAAATCGTCTCGGCATTATTGCGCACGGTCGCCATGGCATCCCGCAGCCTGGCCGATGCGGCATTGAAGTCACGGCGCAGTCGGTCGAGTGCCGCCATGAAGGGCTTATCGATTGTTTGCGACAGATCGCCATGCGCCAGGCTCGTCAGAGCATTGGCAAGTCTCTCGACGTTTTCGACGCGGTCCGTCACATCCGTTGCGAACTTGACGACTTTGATGACCCGCCCCTTGAAGTCGAAAACCGGATTATAGGATGCCTGAATGTGGACGTGGCGGCCACCTTTGCCCACGCGCATGAACTCGTCGGCGATGAACTCTCCAGCGTTGAGCTTACGCCACATCTCTGCGTAGTCAGGGCTTGCCGCAAAGGCTGGATCAACGAACATGCTGTGATGCTTGCCCACAATCTCCGAGGCCGTGTAGCCAAGCGCCTGCAGGAAGTTCTGGTTGGCAGAAAGGATCGTGCCGTCCGTCTTGAACTCGATCACCGCCTGCGCTCTTGAGATCGCCTCGATCTTCGCACCCGTGTCGATGCCATGCATCTTGGTTTGCGTGATGTCGTTGGCAAACTTGATGATTTTCAGCACTTTGCCGGAACTGTTCTTGATCGGATTGTAGTTGCCGCGAATGAAGATCTCGGTCCCGTCCTTGGCAAGTCGGGTGAACTCGCTGCAGACGAATTCTCCGCCACGAAGCTTGTTCCAGAAGGTCTTGTAGTCGGCAGACCGCGCATAGTCATTGTCCAGGAAAATACTGTGATGCTTCCTTCGAAGCTCCGCTTGCGAGTATCCCATCAGGTCACAGAAGTTTTTGTTGGCTCTAAGGATGTTGCCATCCACATCAAATTCGATGACTGCAAAGGAAAGGTCCAGTGCATTCAATATTTTTGCGGCATCGGAATTGAAGAAAAGCGCCATGGTCTTTGTTCCTGAAGTGCGGTTTGGACGAACCTCTCATATTGAAGTTAATAATTTAGTCGTGAAAAAATTGGCGCCTACTAATTTAGATCAGCACTTCAGCCTAAAGCATGTCGCGAAGCTTCAGATTGCCTCCTTGTACTTTCAGGCTTTTTCCCTTCAAATGTCGTTATTGAGATACCACCACCCACTTTGCTAGGCTCGTCGCAGCTATCAAGTAGACTGAGGTGATCCCGTGAGCCTCTGCATTTTCATGCTTGCTCACCTTTGCAGGCCGAAGAGACGCGCAAGCGTAAAGCCGACGCCTTTCCTGAGCTAGGGCATGGCTGCCCTCAGCTAAATGGGAGCGAATTTCACGAGGTTTGGTCAACATCGGGGTGACCACAAAAATTTGCGCAGGCCCAGAGCACCATAACCAAAGGCGCTTGTAACCGTTTGATGACAAAAATGGAAAGGAACTGGAAAGCGCTGTAACGCGCCTGACAAGCTCAGCCTCTATCAGGGCCCGAAGACGGTGAGGCAGATTGCCTTCATCCCACGCATCGGAGTTTTGCCCGTGAAGGTCATCCAGATCACAGATACCCACTTTAGCCCGTCCAAGACGCATTTCAACAGCAATTGGGCGCCTCTGCTGGCCTGGCTTGAGACAGAGAAGCCGGATTTGATCATTCATACCGGCGATCTCACCGTCGACGGTGCCGATCACGCCGACGACATGACATTTTGCATGGAGCTGATGCGTCAGGCTCCGGCGCCGGTTCTGATTGTTCCGGGAAATCATGATGTCGGCCACCTGCGGGGATCACCACAGCCGGTTACACAAACACGTCTTGATCGCTGGCTCAGCCTCGTCGGTCCAGATCGTTTCACTTGCGATATCGACGGCTGGCGGCTGATCGGCTTCAACTCTCTCCTGCTTGGCATGGAAGACGAGAATGAGGACGCTCAGCTCGCTTGGCTGGAGCAGGCCTTCGCCGCTGCGGGCGATCGTCGTATCGCTCTCTTTACCCACAAGCCAATATTTGTGGACGAACCCCTGGAAGGCGACACAGGTTACTGGGGCATCCGCCCCGCGCCGCGCGCGCGGCTCTACGACTTGATGCGCCAGCACGATGTCGGTCTCGTTGCCACCGGTCACCTGCACTGGGCTTGGCAAGGTACGCTGAACCAGACCAGTCTTGTCTGGGGACCGTCGTCCGCCTTCCTCATCGACACGCTGGAGCGTGAAATGCCAGGGGAGCGCCTCATCGGCGCCGTCATTCATACCTTCGAGGGTGCCACAGTGTCGAGCGAGATCGTCGCCGTTCCAGGCATGACGTCCTACTACATCGACGATGTCATCGACGAGGTCTACCCGAAGCCGCAACCGGCCGGGGAGGCTGCTGAATGAACGCGCTTCGTCTTTCCGGTATTACCAAATCCTTCGGCGACAACGCCATCCTCAAAGGCATCAGCCTGGAGGCGGAGCCTGGCGAATTCATCGCGCTGGTCGGCCCTTCCGGCTGCGGCAAGAGCACGCTTCTACGCATCGTGGCGGGCCTTGAGCATCCCACCTCGGGCAGCGTCGTGGCGGACGGCCGTGAACTGACGGCGCTCGCGCCGGCCGAGCGAAATGTCGCGATGGTCTTCCAGTCATACGCGCTCTATCCCCATTTAACCGCTGCACAAAACATCGCCGTTCCGCTGGCGATGCGCAAACTGACAAGTGTTCAGCGGCTGCCGATCCTTGGCAATCTGCTACCCGGTCAAAAAGAAGCCCGCAGCGCCATCCAACGGCAGGTTCAGGACATGGCGCAATCCCTGAAGATCGAGCATTTGCTCGATCGCAAGCCCGGCCAGATGTCCGGCGGTCAGCGTCAGCGCGTGGCATTGGCACGGGCGATGGTACGGCGTCCGGCCCTGTTCCTGATGGACGAGCCGCTTTCCAACCTCGACGCCAATCTGCGTGTGCATGCCCGCGGAGAAATCGTCGATCTGCATCGACGCGCAGGCGTGCCGACCCTTTACGTTACTCACGACCAGGCGGAGGCCCTGTCGATGGCGGACCGGGTTGCCGTGATGATTGCCGGCAATCTTCTCCAGCTCGCCTCACCCCAGGCCATCTATGACGATCCGGCCCATATCGAGGTCGCCCGTTTTCTTGGTCAACCTCGGATCAACACACTCACGACGCGGGTAACGTCGGACAGGACAGTGAAGCTCGGGAACATCTGTCTGACGGTGAGTGGTGCTGCACGCGAAGGGGACGAAGTTACCATCGCAATCAGGCCGGAACATCTACGCGTGTCACCCCCTAATCCAAGCGGCGTTGCCGCCCATGTGGAGCGCTTGGAGTTCCTCGGCTCCGAGGTCATCGTCTATGTGGTGATCGATGGACTGAACCAGCCGATTGTCGCGAAGCTGACACCTGCTGAAGCCAAAGGCATGTCCGCGAGCATGCCGGTCTCCATCCTTGCAGAACCGGGCCGCGCGCTCCTTTTCGCACAGGATGGCAAACGCCTGTCTTCTCAGCCCGTGACGGCGGACGCACTGGAGGTTGCTCATGGTTGAGGCAACCTATCCCGCAACGCCCCTCGCCCTGCCGGATCTCGGCGCTGCGCGGCAGGCAAGAACCGCCTGGTTGCTCGCACTGCCGGCTGTCATACTGATGATCGCCTTCATTCTCGCCCCGCTTGCCGCTGTGGTCTTCCTTGGATTTACGGATTTCGAGCTTGGCTACGGCAGCTTCCGCTTCGTCGGCTTCGAAAACTATGCCGAGCTCTTCCTTGATCGCACGTTCCGGCAGTCTCTGTGGAACACGGCGATCTACAGCGCCATCGTGGCACCCGTCTCACTGTTCCTGGGACTTGGCATCGCGCTTTTGATCGAAAGCGAAAAGATCGGTCAGTCCTTCTTCCGCACCGCCTATTTCTTGCCTGTCGCTTCGCTGCTGGTCGCCATGGCCACCGTCTGGCAATACCTGTTTCATCCGACCATCGGACCGATCAACGCCGCCCTGCAGCTGGTCGGGATCACCGGCCCGAATTGGCTCGGCTCATCGAGCACCGTGCTCTACAGCTTGGCGATCATCGGTATCTGGCAGAGCGCCGGCTTCAACATGGTCCTCTTTCTGGCGGGCCTGACCGCGATCCCACGGGACCTCTATGCCGCGGCAAATGTCGATGGGGCAAAATCCGGTCTCGATCGCTTCTTCCTCGTGACATGGCCTATGTTGGGACCCACCACGCTCTTCGTCATCACAATCAGCGTCATCAACGCCGTCAAGGTGTTCGAGACAGTGAAGACGCTGACTGAAGGCGGGCCCAACAAGTCCTCCGAGGTGCTTCTCTTCACCATCTACCAGGAGGGCTTCGTCTATCTGCGGGTCGGCTACGCTTCCGCCATGACGGTTATCTTCCTCGCCGTCCTCGTCGTCATGATGTTCATCCAATACCGCCTGCTCGACCGCGAGGTGCACTACACATGAACCCGCAAGCCACTTTCACTTTCGGTCGGGCCTTGCGTCTTGGCCTGCTCTGCCTCGGCGCGCTGATGTTCCTGGCACCCTACGTGTTTATGCTGTCGACTGCCGGCAAGGGCCAGAGCGAGATCTTCACCTCGTCGCTCTCCCTCATTCCGCAACACTCCTTCTTCCTGCAGAATTTCATGAAGGCCTTCACGCGCGTGAATATGCTCGGCCTGCTGTTCAACGGCGTCGTGGTCTGCTGTCTTATCCTCTTCTTCCAGGTTCTGATTGCGGTTCCTTGCGCCTATGCGCTTGCCAAGCTGAACTTCCGTGCGGCAAGGCTGATGATGGCGCTTGTTATGTTGGGCCTGCTGGTCCCCATTCACGCGACAGCGCTTCCACTCTATGTGGCCTTCAACAATCTGGCGGTGCTCAACAGCTACACCGCGCTCGTCGCGCCCTTCTCCATCTCGGTGTTCGGCATCTTCCTTTTTCTGCAGTTCTTCCGCGCCATGCCGGATGATCTCATTCATGCCGCAAGGCTGGATGGAATGTCGGAGATGGGCATCGTCGCCCGGGTTATCGTGCCTAACGCCTGGCCGGCCATTACAGCCTTCGCCATTTTCTCGGTGGTGGCTCACTGGAACGATCTCTACTGGCCACTGATCGTCGTCTCTAACCAAACCTACGCCACCCCTCCGCTCGGTCTGCTCTATTTCCGTGCAGCAGAGGCAGGCGACGACTACGGCGCGCTTATGGCCGCAACCCTCATCATCACCCTTCCTCTCGTCCTGGCGTTTTTGTTCGCCCAAAAGCGCTTCGTCGAGGGCATTACCATGACCGGTCTCAAGGGCTGACCGGTTACCTCTCACACAAGGAGACATGCCATGAAGCATTTCACCAAGATACTCACTGCCGCCGCCGTCTCCATGATGGTGGCTCTACCGGCCCATGCCGAAACGACCATTACGGTCCACTACCCTATGCCAGGTTTCTTCAAGGATGTGATGGACACGATTTCGAAGAAGTTCATGGAAGAGAACCCGGATATCAAGATCCAGTTCGCCAACCCTTCCGCGACCTATGAAGAGGGCATCCAGACAATCATGCGCCAGGTGGGCACCGCCGAAATGCCTGACGTGACCTTCATCGGTCTCAATCGTCTGCGCATGGCCGATGAGCGCAACATTCCTGTCGACATGGGACCGATGATCGCCAAGGACAAGCAGAGCATGGCGGATCAAGGCTTCTCGGACACGATCCTGAAGCTCGCCCAGGTCAATGGCAAACAGGTTGGTCTTGCTTTCGCAACCTCAAACCCGATCATGTACTACAACGCCGATCTGGTGAAGGCCGCCGGCGGCGATCCTGACCAGCCGCCGAAGACCTGGGACGAGGTCATCACGCTTGGTAAGAAGATAAAGGCGCTTGGAAACGGCGTGGATTCCATCGACTTCCGCTGGCAGGGCGACGACTGGATGTTCTCCGCCCTTCTCTTCGGCGCTGGCGGCACAATGCTGAGTGCCGACGAAACGCAAGTCGCCTTCAACGGTCCGGAAGGCCAGAAGGCCATGGGAATGATCGACCGCCTGGTCAAGGAAGCAGGCATGCCCGTTTTCACCAAGGCGGCCGGCGAGCAGGCCTTCGTGGCAGGAAAAGTCGGCTTTGCCTTCCAGACAACCGGCGCGTTGCGCAACACCATCAAGAATGTTGGCGACAAGTTTGATCTACGCACGGCACCGATCCCGCTGATCGATCCCGTCAAGGGCAAGCTTCCCACCGGCGGCAATGCCGTCGTCATCCTCACCCATGATGAAACCAAGCAGGCTGCAGCCTGGAAGTTCGCCAAGTTCGCGGCAGGCCCTTACGGCGCATCCGTCGTCGTCCCCGGCACCGGCTATGTGCCGAACAATGAATTGGCTGCAAAGTCCCCGGAATACCTCGGCGACTTCTACAAGAAAAACCCCTTGTTTCTGGCTGGCCTTAACCAGATGCCGCGGATGATCCCCTGGTACGCCTTCCCCGGCGCCAATGGTGTACGTGTGACGCAAACCATCGTCGACAACATCTCGCGCGTCGTCGACCAATCGGCGTCTCCGCAAGAGGCGCTCGACGATGCCGCCAAGGAAGTAAAACGCCTTCTGCCGCGCACGAACTGAACTCGAGCGTGGCGCGATCTTTCAGATCCGCTCCTCACGCTCCAAGTTTTAGTTTTGCCGCATGTTCTTATTGCAAAACCGATACGCACTTTTGCGTGACATGCGTTAGATGAAACAATACCCGCCGCATCGACTGCGGCGGGCCACAATCAGATGGAGCGGACCGATCCCCCCGCTCTGAGGGCAAAATCCACCTGAAGATGCCGTGGCGCAACGCCCTTTTCTGCAATATCCAGCAAAAGGGAGGCTGCGACCGCTCCCATACTCGCATCGGGCATTGCGATGGTCGTCAGCGGTGGTGTCATCAACTGACCAATGGCGATACCGTCGAACCCAGCGACCGATACGTCCTGCGGAACCGAAAGCCCTTCGCGACGCAAAGCGCCGATCACGCCGCAGGCCAGAAGATCGTTCGAGGCAATGATGGCCGTCGGCCTCAATTCCATGACAGCGACAAAAATATCTGGTTGCTCTTGGTTCTCGACAAACGGAATCTGCAGCGCGGCCAACGGAGCAACCTCGATGTCTGCGAGCGCTTTTCGGTATCCCTCGTAGCGCAACAGGGCTCGATCGGACGCAGCGAAACTGCCCGACACGAAGAGAATGCGGCGATGTCCGCGATCGATCAGATGCTGTGTGATCCGGCGGCCAGCCTCAAAATTATCGACTGTGACGGCTGCGCGAAAAAGAGAGGTAGGACGGTTGTTGAGCAACACCGTAGGCGGCAATCGGCTTGCTTGCGGAACGCCATTCTCCGCATTGCAAAGCGTCAGGATAAGTCCGGTGGGACGCTCGCAAAGGAGCGCCTCGATCGCATCAGCTTCCTGCGCAGGATCATAGTTGGATTGGGCCAGCACGACTGCATGACCACCCACCCGCATACGGTTCTGGATTTGCGACAGCGAGGCCGCAAAAACTGGATTGGTAATGCTCGGAATTAGCACCCCCACCAGCGGCCTCCGGCCTCCACGAGAAAGCAGCGCCACTCCAGGGCGATAACCAAGCTCCGCTGCCGCTACCCGAACGCGCGCCTTCACCGCATCGCTCACGGGACCGCGCGCACCCAGAGCACGGCTGGCGGTTGCGATTGAGCAGCCCGCCCTCTTCGCTACATCTTCCAAATTCGCCATGACCGATGATCCTATGTGAAGGCTGGTCTAACTCTGGATAGTGACAGACGCGTGATGAAGTTAAAGAGAAATTTGCGCGCTGAGGATATGCCCCTATCCTCCAAGCTGTCGTTCACCTGATTTGAGAACGGCGGTTGATTCGCGCGTAGAATGCTCGAGAGCGACGCAGAGATATCTATAGCGACAATAAGCGGAAAACCCACGAACTGCCCGATGCAGAGCGGGTAAGCCTCGAAGAATTACTTACATATCGAGGCGCTCTCAACGATCAACACAATACCGGCGCTAATCGGTTTGGCTCTGGCTCTATTCGACGGGTACAATTGGTGCGGTGACCTCGCACCGAGGAAATTCTCAGTGGCAGGTGAGCGGGAAACGCCGCGAGATGCATTAGTGACCGCACTCTTAGGCTCGGAATGGCAAGCTAGCGTAAATCGCGACGTATCGAGTTTCCGCTTCCGTCAACGTGTGTGCTCTATGGGAGGTGAAGGGGGCGCCCTTTGGAGCGCCCACTTGTCATAGAGGGCCTCAGCTCCAGGCGTGAAGCGGGGGTTTCTCGCCGTTGAGGAAGTACTTGCCCAGGATCGAGTATTTCCACCGGACCGGATCGTGCAGCGTGTGGGTGCGGGCATTGCGCCAATGGCGATCGAGGTGGTGCTCCGCAAGTGTGGAGCGTGTCCCGGCGAGTTCGAAGAGCTTGTTGGTCGCCGTAATGGCGATTTCGGTCGAGAGGATTTTTGCCTCGGCAGTGACGATCTGCGCCTCGGCGACCGTTTCTGCGTTCGGGTTCTGGATAGCCCGGTCGATGGCGTAACCGGCTTTCTCAAGCAACGCCTGCGCCGCATGCAGGCGCAGTGTCAAATCGCCGACAGCCTGGATCGTGTAGGGATCATCCCAGGCGTTGTCTACGCCGCTGTCTACCCAGGCGCGGCTCTTGGTGCGCACGAAGGAGACGGTCTCATCGATCGCCGCCTGTGCAATCCCCGTATCGACCGCGACCTGGATAATCTGGAAAATTGCACCATCGGCGGTGGGTTCCGCATATCCCTTGTAGCCGGGAACCAGATGGGTCTTGGGCACTTTGACATTGTTCAGGATCACGGTGCCCGACAATGTTGTCCGCTGCCCGAAGGACGACCAGTCATCGATGACGGTCAATCCGGGCGCATCCCGCTCGGCAATCGCATACCAGGCGCGGCCCTGATCATCGAGAGCAACGATCGGTACGAGATGGGCGAGAAGCGCACCGGAAGAATAGAATTTCTGGCCATTGACGATCACATGATCGCCCGCATCGACGAACTTTGTTTCGAAATCGGCCGCCCGTTTGGAGCCGAATTCGGAGAAGGCATTTCCGAAGCGTGTTCCCTTCAGTACCTCGGCGAACAGCAGCGTCTGCTGCGCCTCGCTCGAAACCGTGCGGATTGCCGCGACGACGCCGAGATGGTTCTGCGCGATCTGGCCGATGGAGGAATCGGCTGCAGAGACGATCTCGATCACCTTGGCGAGCGTCGCGTAGGAGACTTCCGGACCGCCGAACGCCTTTGGCACGTTGATCGACCAGAGACCGCTCTGCGAGAAAGCATCGAGTTCCTTCACTGGCCAGATGCGGTCGCGATCGCGAAGGGCCGCACCCGGGGCTATTTCGGCGGCCAGTTTCTTGGCGATTTCGATCGCCTCGACGTCGCTCTTGATGATGTGTGCCGGCTCGCTCGGCCGCGACACGGCCGGAACGCCTTGAGCTGCATCTTTGGTCTTGATGTTGGAAATGGTCATGCTACGTCTCCTCTTTCCTTTGATTTTCAGTGAATGTGCGCGACAGGCGCGGCCGGTTTCTGGCCCAAATAAAAAGCTTTCACGTCATCCCGCACCTTGAGCTCGGCAGCCGTGCCAGACAGCACGCTCACGCCGTTCTCCAAAACAATGGCACGGTCGGCATAGGTCAGCGCGACTGCTGAATTTTGCTCGGCGACCAGGATCGACAGGCCCTCTTCGCGATTGAGGCGCTTCAGCGTGCGGAAAATATCCTGCACGACGAGGGGTGCCAGCCCCATCGACGGTTCGTCGAGCACCAGCAGTCGGGGTCGCGACATGAGCGCCCGGCCGATGGCCGTCATCTGCTGCTCGCCGCCCGAGGTGAGGCCGGAAAGCAAGCGGCGCTTCTCCTTAAGCCTCGGGAAATGCGCGTAGATTTTCTCAAGATCGGTCGCAATTTCGGTGCGCGTGGCGGATCGGCCAAGACCGCCGGAGATCAAATTCTCCTCGACCGTCAGCGTTCTGAAGCAGTGGCGACCTTCGAGCACCTGTACGAGACCGAGACGCACAAGGCTTGCCGGAGTTTCGCGCGTGACATCACGCCCTTCGAACAGAATATGGCCAGCAAGCACCTGCCCCCGTTCGGCCGCAAGGAGATTGGAAACGGCCTTCAGCGTCGTCGACTTGCCGGCACCGTTCGCGCCCAGCAGCGCAAGAATTTCCCCGCGCCCCAACGAGAGCGTGACCCCTTGCAATGCGGTGATGGCATGATTGTAGGTCGCATGGAGACCCTCCACAGCGAGCAGCCTGTTCCCGTTCGTCATCAGCATCTCCTTGGCGCGTTTCGAATGTTGTGGCCGAACCAGGGGAACCCTTGCCCGGCCACGCGAACATCAGTTCGTCACGGAATTCGCATCTTCCGAGGTCCGAAGCTTGATGCCTTTTTCCGCCGCATAGGCCTCGGAGGACTTCTCGATGATCGGGCGCAGCAGAGCCCAGTCCGGTGCAATCCAATCGGAAACCACATTCCACTTCTTGCCGTCCCACTGCTGGAACGTCACGTAGCCGTTGCCCTCATGGTTGTCCCAGGTGACGTTGATCGAGTGGAAGAGATCCTTGGCGCCCAATGCCTCCACACGGGCCGGGTCGAGCTGCAGATGCTCG
This sequence comes from Agrobacterium cavarae, assembly GCF_004310285.1. Classification (GTDB taxonomy): domain Bacteria; phylum Pseudomonadota; class Alphaproteobacteria; order Rhizobiales; family Rhizobiaceae; genus Agrobacterium; species Agrobacterium cavarae. The sequence continues at coordinate 327,997 of NZ_SISF01000030.1, read as the reverse complement.
AAGCCCCAGCGAACCTCATCGCCGGTCAATGTGCGCTTGCCGAATTTCTCCTGGGCGATCCGCACGGCCTCGACATTCAGGATACCGTTGACGATCCCGAGATTGTGGTAGACGGAGCCAATGCGGCTCTTGTCATCAAGGTTGCCCTTGCCGGCATCGTAGACCGTTTTCACGATTTCCTTGACCACCGGGTAGGCGGCGCCCGATGCCTGGGTCGTGATGGCGGTATAACCCTTGGCGGCATCGCCAGCGGGAATGACGTCCTCTTCCGAGTTGGACCAGACATTACCGATGATGTGATCGACCGGGAAACCGGTCTTCGCCGCCGTCTTCAACGCCACTGGGTTCATGACGCCCCAACCGCGCAGCACCACGTAATCCGGCTTGGCACGGCGTATCGTCAGCCATTGAGACTGCTGCTCGTTGCCCGGATGTGGGACTTCGATCTGCTGGAGGTCGAAGCCATACTTTTTAGACAGAAGCTCGTAGATCGGGATCGTTTCCTTGCCATAGGGCGAGCCGTGATAGAGCACCACGATCTTCTTGCCCTTCAGTCCCTCAAGCCCGCCTTCCTTGGAGGCGATGTAGTTCACGATGCCGGAGGTTTCGCTGTACGGGTTGAGCAGCAGCGGGAAAACATAGGGAAAAACGCGGCCATCTGTCGAATCCGTGCGACCGTGATTGATGGTGATGAGCGGCACCTTGTCCTTCGTGATGCGATCGATCATGGCATAGGCGATGCCGACCGACAGCGGGTTCCAGGCAGCAACGCCGGGATTGCTCTTCAGCCGTTCATAAGCTTCGACCCCGCGCTCGACCTCGTACTGCGTTTCGGCTTCGGACCAAGTCAGCTTGACGCCGTTGACACCGCCGTCTCTGATATTGATGAGATTGAGATAATCGATGAAACCACCGAAAAAGCCCGTGCCGCCCGCTGCATATGGCCCAACGCGGTAGCTCTGTAGGGGGAAGTACTGTTCATCGGCCATGGCCGGGAAGGCGATGGATGCGAGGCTGATGCCGGCAGCGAAGGCTGCGGCTTTGATTTTCGTGTAGAAGGTCATATCTGGACACACTCCGTCTGTCGGCTGGCGCTCTGCCATCCGGTCTGATTTCAGGAATTCATGCGCGTTTCTTGTTTGGGTTTTCGTGTTGGAAGCCCCCCGCCCTCGGTGCGGGTCTTCGCGTGGCCTATGCCCGGCTGACGGCGGCCGTCACGCGTGACCTCAAGCGGTCCCACAATGACACGACGCCGTCAGGTTCCAGGATCAGAAAGAGAATGATCAAGGTGCCGAGAACAATTCGCTGCGTCATATCGAGCACGCCGGAATTAAAGACATCGCCCAACAGCAAAGAGCCAAGCCGTGAGAGGACGAGCGGGAAGACAACGATCAAAGCCGCACCGAAGAAGGCGCCCCGGATCGAGGCAAGCCCGCCGATGATGACGATGAAGAGTATCTGAAACGAACGGTCGAGATTGAAGCCGGCTGGCTCCACCGTTCGCAGGTATGCAAAGGCCCAAATTACCCCGGCAACGCCGATGATGAAGGATGAGATCGCAAAGGCGAGCAGCTTGGTGCGAAGCACCGGAATGCCGATGATGCGCGCGGCGGTCTCGTTGTCGCGCACGGCGATGAAGTTGCGACCGGTCTGCGACGACACGAGGCGGTACGCTAGGAAGGTGAGGACTGCGACGATGGTCAGCGCGAAGAGATAACGCCCGACCGGCCCTTCGAAGGAAACCCCGGCCAGCGAAAGCGCCGGCGCATCGATCACGCCGGATGCGGAGTCGTTCGAAAACCAGCTGAATTTCGTTAGCGCCCATTGCACGAAGAACTGCGCCGCGAGAGTAGAAACTGCGAGGTAGAAACCACGCAGTCGCAGGCTCGGCAAGCCAAAGAAGATCCCAATGGCTGCTGCGGAAAGACCACCGAGCACAATCGAACCGACAAGCGGCAACCCATCGACCCGCAGATTGAAATTATAGGCGGCGAAGGCACCGACGGCCATGAATGCAGCCGAACCAAGCGACACCTGACCCGCATAGCCAGTCAAAAGGTTAAGACCGACCCCGGCAAGACTGAGCGCAAGAAACGGCAAAAGGATCGCCTCGAAGAGGTAGCTGGTGCCGATGAACGGAACGACGAGATAAGCAATGGCGAGCACCGCGGCTGTGCCGGCATGGCGCGGCAGGGAAAACGTCGGCGAGAGATCAGCTGTAACGGCGGACATATCAGACCCTTTCCACGAGCTTTTGACCGAACAGGCCGGATGGGCGGATCAGCAGGAAAGCGAGCGCGACAACATAGGCGAACCAGCCCTCGATACCGCCGCCGAAATACTCGCCGATATAGACCTCGGCGAGCTTTTCAGAAGCGCCGATGACCAAGCCTCCGATGATCGCTCCGACAATAGAATCGAAGCCGCCGAGAACGAGCACCGGCAACGCTTTGAGCACCACCAGCGACAGCGAGAATTGCACCCCGAGCCGCGCGCCCCAGAGCAGCCCGGCGACCAGAGCAACAAGGCCTGCCGCCGCCCAGACGCTCGCCCAAATCCAGGGCAGCTTGAGACCGACGGCCAGCGCCGCGAACTGGTCATCTGCGACAGCACGAAAGCCGAGGCCAATGCGGGTGTAGCGGAAGAAGGCCGACAGGATCGCCACCATGCCGGCCGCGACGAGAGCGGCGAAAATATCGAACTGGCTGATGAAGACGCCGCCCACGTCGAAGGGAATGTCCTCGATACCAAGATCAAGCCCATGAACCTGCGTGCCCCAGAGAAGCTGGGCCGCTCCTTCGATAATATAAGACAGGCCGAGCGTTGCCATGAACAGCGTGATCGGCGGCTTGTTCGTGAGTGGACGAAGCACCGCGCGCTCAATCGTGATGCCGAGGACCACCATGATTGCAAAGGTGATGACAAAGGCTACCGCGAACGGCACGCCACGCTCAACTAGGCTCACGAATGTCAGCGCCGCAAACAGGAGAAGCGCGCCCTGCGAAAAGTTCAAGACACCCGATGTCTTGTAGATCAGCACGAAACCGATTGCGACGAGCGAATACATGACCCCGGAAAGCAACCCGCCGACCAGAACCTCGGTAAAGAACAACCAATCAAACTCGGCCATCATATACCCTCCCCGTCTTCATTTTCCGGCACAACACCGAGATAGGCATCGATGACGCGCTGATCGCTGGCAATCTCCGAAGGCGTGCCGTCGGCAATCTTGCGCCCGTAGTCGAGCACCGCGATCCGGTCGGAAAGCCCCATCACCACGCCGATGTCATGCTCGATCAGGACAACGGTGATTGCGTATTCGTCGCGCGCAAGCCGCACATATGCGGCAAGTTCGTTTTTCTCCGTTGCCGTCATGCCGGCCATGGGCTCGTCGAGCAACAGGATGCGCGGCTCGGCGGCAAGGGCGCGTGCAAGCTCGACCCGCTTTTGCAGGCCATAGGGCAGCGTGCCGGCAAGCCGGTCGACGTAAGCGGTCAGGTGCAGGAAATCGATGATGCGTTGCGCCCGCTCACGGGCATCGGCCTGTTCCCGACGCGCACGCGCTAGACCTGCAATCTGGCTGAGGAAATTCGCCCGCCCGACATAGGCCCGTCCGGTCGCGACGTTGTCGAGAACACTGAGACCTTTGAACAGGGCGAGATTCTGGAACGTCCGCGCCACGCCGAGTCGGGCGAGCTTTTGTGTCGGCACGGTTCGATAGGCTGTTCCCTCGATCGCGACATGGCCGCGATCCGGGCGATAGATGCCGGAAATGACGTTGATCAGCGAACTCTTGCCAGCGCCGTTCGGGCCGATGATGGCCCGAATTTCGCCATGCCGCACGGCAAGGTCGACATCCTGCAGAGCAACGACCCCTCCGAAGGAAAGGTCGATACCACGAAGCTGTAGCGCAAGCCCTTGAGCCGGAAGCGGCGCGCTACGGCCGTGTTCGACGCGCTCGCGATGAAGCGCGATGTGTTCACGAATGTCCGTCGGCACGGCCACCTCGGCGCCGAGACTTGCAAACAGAAAATTCGATCCCGACATCGTTCGATCCATACTTCGCCCAAACGGGCACAGGTTGTCGATCGCGGACGCCATCACGCCCGCGTTGCGGGCAGCAGCCGAAGCCGCGGCCCCTCAGATTTGCAAGACTTACTCGGCGGCGATTGCCGCGCCTGCTTCCGCCTCTTCCAGCTCGCGTACGAGCGGTATGACGTGCTTGCCGAAATATTCGACCTCTTCCTGGAAATGCAGGAAGCCCAGAAGGATGAGGTCGGCGCCGGCGCGCTTCAGGTTCACGATGCGCTCGGCCACCTGCCGTGGGGTCCCGATAAGATTGGAGCGGAAGCCATCATTGTATTGGACGAGGTCCTCGAAACTGGACTTTGCCCAGTTGCCCTCGCCTTCGGGGGAAGACTTGCCGGCGTTTTTCACCTCATGGCCGAAAGCGTTGACCGCTTCCGGATTGGCCTTTTCGATGATCTCGGCGAGCACGGCCTTAGCCTCTTCCTCGGTCTCGCGCACGATCGCGAAGGCATTCACGCCAACTTTGACCGAGTGGTTGTTTTCCTTGGCCTTGACCCGGATATCCTCGACCTGCTTGGCGATTTCCTCCGGCGTGTTGCCATTGGTGAAGTACCAGTCGGACACGCGGGCCGCCATGTCGCGGGCCGCGCGGGAGGACCCGCCCTGGAAGATTTCGGGCTGCGGATCGATCGGCTTCGGCTTCAACGAGTAATTGTTGAAGCGGTAGAAATCGCCCCGGAAGGTGAAATTGTCTTCCGTCCAGATACCACGCAGCGCCCGGATGAACTCTTCCGAACGACGGTATCGCTCGTCGTGATCGAACCACGGTTCGCCGATCGCGTGGAACTCTCCACGGAACCAGCCGCTCACGATGTTCACCGCGACACGACCGTTGGTAAGGTGATTGATCGTGGCGATCTGCTTGGCGGCGAGCGCCGGATTCCATGGGCCAGGCAGGATGGCGGCAATAACCTTCAGCGTCGTCGTGGATTCTAGAAGAGCATGGCTGAAGGACACGGATTCATGCTGGAACTCCGCGCCGTAGCCTGCAGTGAAGCGTATCTGACTCAACGCGTAATCGAAGCCGCTTGCTTCAGCGATCTGCGCGAGCTTGCGGTTGTAATCGATGGTCCAGCTGGTACGCTGCTCGATATTCGAGATGACGAGTCCGCCAGACACATTCGGCACCCAATAGGCAAATTTCACCGGCTCGGCGTGGTGGTCAGTCATGTAAATCTCCTCTTTCCCGATGTCAGTTGACGACCGCTTCGCGCAAAACGGCACGCGGGGCCTGATGATGATTGTTGGCAGCGACGGCCGCGGCCGGCAAAAGGTCGAACAATTCTGCGACGGCACGCTCGATACGTGCTTCGACGGCCGGGTTCGAAAGCGTGTAGTCGGTGAAGTCTGCCTCAACGGCATAGATCGTCGTTGGCACGGTAACGGCGCCAAAGAAGCCGAATAGCGGCCGGAACTGATGCTCCAGCATGAGGCCATGCAACGGCGTACCACCGGTTGCCGCAAGGACCACCCGCTTGCCCTGGAGTGCACGAAAATCGACGAGATCGAAGAGATGCTTCAACGCGCCGGTGTAGGATGCCCGGTAGACGGGCGAACCAACGACAAGCACATCAGCACCTTCCACCGTGTCGATAATCCTGCGGCCTGCCTCATCCAGTTGATCAGCGCGAAGTGCCCTGAACAGGATTGGCGCCGCCACGGCCAGATCAATCGTCTCCGCAGATAGGCCTGTTCGTGTCTCGATAGAGGCGAGAACATCCGATACGATGCGCGCCGTGCGGGACGGTTGTTTCACGCTGCCGCTTATGCCCAGTACGTTCATGGCTCGCTTCCTTTCTTCTTTATAATTTCTATTATTTTTATAGATTATCAAAGATCGATGTTCCAATGTGGGTACCGTTTGGAGAATGCAATCTCGTTCAGCCGGGAAGCGACGCAGCGCCCATTTCTTCAGAATCGGAAAGCCACTGGCTGACCTCGCGCACCGCTGCATCTTTGCGATTATCGGTTTTGCCGAACCGACGCGGCCAGCAAGGTCGAAGGTGGTCGCAGCTCATGGATGGTTTGACAGGATGGGGTGAAGCCACCGATCGACGTCGTCGGCATCATTTGCCGCGATAGACCCGCGAAAGGTGATGGATGGGGTGACCACCATAGATCTCGATGTGGCTTACTCACGACCGATCCCAGTGCATCGTAGCATTACACCACAGTCGTTCTCAGCGGGATCACACGCGAGAGGGAGTGGATTGGGTGGTAGTGTAAAAGCCGAGAGCGACGGTCAATGACTTTGCGGCGGGAACTTCGCAGGGTTTTAGCACTCGTCTGCGGGCTAAAAGGTTAAAGCTGACGACGTCGCTTCCGGCGAGCCCGTCCGCATAACGCCAGGTCCTTCTGCCGTCTGGCTATCACTCGAACGTCACACGGAAAAGGTGATCTCCCAGGTGGCCTTCGATATTACCGCTAGGGCATTTGGCAGGCCTTTTGCCGAGCCCGTGAGCGGTCGCGACGCGGGAGACGGGGCTTCGCTAATGGGGCCGAGACAATTTTCGCGGATCCCCCAACCGTCTTTGTAGGTGTGGGCTGCATTCAAAAACAGCGCGAACGGACCATGGTGTCAGTCGAGGAAGCACCGTTTAGCTGCGGTCGAGGGATGTCGACATAATGCTGGGATGTCATGATGGTTTTGGCTCGGTCCATGGGCAGCTCCAGGCGTCAATTGACCCAGTGTAGCTGATGGGCTCTGTAGACATCGAAAAGTGTTTTCCGCACCTCGTGCAAATCTCACGCGATTTGCTGCGCGGTGCTAGAGTGTTTTCTTCTCGCAACCCGTGAGCCCTCTTGCGCGACCTGCTTCAGAGCTTGCAAATCTGGTGCGCGACGAGCTTCGATTGCAGTTGTCCCGCTACGAAGACCGCGTGCTCGGAGACTTGGGGTAATCCCATCAGTTCGCCGAAGGTCCCGCGCGCCAGAGGCCCGGCGATGAGAAGCGTAGCTTCAGCTGCGCGACCTCGGCCCAGCGCTTCCGATTGCTCGTTGCACGCGATGCCGAGACCGGCGGGATCGGCCGTCAGCCAGCCGTCGCGCGCCAGTTGAATGAGCCAGGGCTGGCTGTTCAGAATCGCACCATGTGCCGGCCCGGTGGTGACGACGACGGCGTCGAACCGCGCCGTTTGAGGAGCGCAGCCGCGCGGCCTAAAGGTCGCGAGAATATCGTCGCCATCGCGGGTCACCTCTTCGATCGAGCCGGCGAGGATTTTCAAACGGTTTTCAGCGATCGCCCGATCAAGGACATCCTCGACCTGCGGCGCGACACGGAAACGATGTGCGTCCCAAAAGGGTCGCAAATGCCGGACGATCCTGCGCCGCTCGGCGATTGGAAGCGCCTGCCATATTGTCCGCCCCTGCGCCCGAACCTGATCAAGCACCGCATGCCAGCCGATGCCGGCTGTTTCAGCCTGCGTAAGCGTTCGGCGGACATGATGAAGCAGCGCTGCAGCGCTCTTTGCCGGCGAGATTGCGAAATCACCGAACGGCTCCTGAGGATCTGGCGCATGTCCTCGTGACCGCAAGCCGCGACGCGACAGCGAGAAGATCGAACCGCGATAGCCCGTCAAAGCCAATGAGGCCACCACGTCCGCAGCCGTCAGGCCATTGCCGACGATCAGCACCCGGTCGTCGGGACGGATCGCCGCCAGTGCGTTCGGCAGCGTCGGATCGGCGACATAGCGTGGATGGCCGGCAAGACGCTCCTGCAGATGACGTGGCGGCTGCGGCGCGGGATGTGTCGTGGCGATCACGACGAAATCGGCGCACATTTCGTCGCCATTCTCGTCGGTGATCATCCAGCCATCGCCCGAGCACCGGACGCCAGCGACCATGGTTCGGCGGTGAACGATACGGCCTGCGTCGAGATGCGGCTTCAGGCGGCTCGCGACATAAGTTCCGAAAACGCGCCTCTGCGGAAAGAGGCTTCCGTCAGGACGACGCGCAGCCGGATCATTGGCCACCGCGTCGTGTTCGGCAAGCCAATCCTCGAAATCCAACGGCCGATCCGGAAAAAGACTCATGCGCGCTGCCGGCACATTGATCCGATGGGCCGGATCGAGGCTATCATAAGCGAGCCCGCGCCCCAGTTCGGCGCGCGGCTCGAAGACGACGATTTCCACGCTGCCCCCCGGAATTGCGTCGGCGAGATGCAGCGCGACCGCGGCTCCAGAAAAGCCGCCGCCGAGGATAGCGACGCGCTGACGGCGCTGAGCCTGCAGGGTCCGAGCGGCCAATGTCACAGGGCAGCCTTAAGGCGGACGCGCGCTGGAGGAAAGAAGGCAGAGAACTCGTCGATGACGGCGTCGATGCGTGCGGCAAGCGGCTCAGAGTTCACACGGTAATCGACAAAATCGCGGTCGGAGGCATAGACGGCAGTCGGCAGCGTATGCGCCGTGAAGAAGCCGAAAAGCGGCCGCAGCTGATGCTCGACCATCAGGGCATGACGATCGCCGCCGCCGGTCGCGGTGATGATGATCGGCTTGCCTCGCAGCTCGTTTGGTTCGATCAGGTCGATTAGATGCTTGAAGAGGCCGGGATAAGAGCCCTTGAATGTCGGCGAGCCGACGATTAACGCATCGGCATGGACGATCTCGTCGATCACTCCCTTCGCCTGCTCGTCGAGTTCGTTGCGCCAGAGCGCTGTGCCGAGCGACGGACCGACATCCTGCAAATCGTGGATATTGGCGGAAAAACCATAGCGGTCGGCTGCAATGGCTGCGACGTGCTCCACGAGTGCGCGCGTCTTCGACGGGCGATTGAAGCTTCCGGCAATGCCGACGATGCGAGGGGGCATGGATCTCTCCTGATCAATAGTCGATGGGACGCCTTAACGAACGGCTTTCAGGCGCGGACGGTGATCGCCGGCGATCGTCTCGCCGAAGGGACCGGTATTGACCGCGGTGTCCGCCTGACGAATCGGATGGGCGAGCGGCAGATTTGGCAGCACAAGCTCGCCGAAGCGATAGGCCTCTTCGAGATGTGGATAGCCGGACATGATGAAGGTATCGATGCCGAGCTCGCGATACTCCTCGATGCGAGCCTTGACCTCGTCGGGGTTGCCGACAAGCGCGGTGCCTGCGCCGCCGCGCACCAGCCCGACGCCCGCCCAAAGATTGGGACTGACTTCGAGCTTGTCGCGCCGTCCGCCATGCAGCTTGCTCATCCGGCTCTGGCCGACCGAATCCATCCGCTCGAAGACCTTTTGTGCAGAAGCAATCGTTTCATCATCGAGATACTGGATCAGTTCGTCGGCCGCCTTCCATGCCGCCTCGCTGGTTTCGCGTACGATCACATGCAGACGGATGCCGAAACTAACCTCACGCCCTTCGGCGTCGGCGAGCGCCTTCACCTCGGCGATCTTCTTGGCGACATCTTCCGGAGGCTCGCCCCAGGTCAGATATTTGTCGATCGTGCGAGCCGCAACCTGTTGCCCGACGCCCGACGAACCGCCGAAATAAAGCGGCGGATGCGGGTTTTGATAAGAGGGGAAGAGAACCTTGCCATCTTCGATGTCGAAGTGCTTGCCTTTGTGGTTGACGGTTTCGCCCCGCAGCAGCGCCTTGTAGATGTGCAGGAACTCCTCCGTCACCTCGTACCGCCCCTCATGCGAAACATGGATGCCATCGCCCTTGTTTTCGATCGGATCTCCGCCAGTGACGACATTGATCAGAAGCCGACCGTTCGAAAGCCGGTCGAGCGTTGCCGTCATCCGCGCCGCGAAGGTCGGCGACAGCAGGCCGGGACGAACTGCGATCAGATAGCGCAGCCGCTCGGTCAAAGGCGCAAGCGCCGAAGCGACCACCCAGCTATCTTCGCAACTTCGACCCGTCGGGATCAAGACGCCGTAATAACCAAGCGTATCGGCCGCCTGCGCCACCTGCTTTAAATAGCCGAGATCGACATGGCGACCCCCGAGGGAGGTGCCAAGATAGCGGCTGTCGCCATGGGTCGGTAGGAACCACAGGACATTGATCTTGTCGGGTGCAGAACTCATGCATGTCTCCAGCCATTGTCAGGCCGCCAGCACAGCCTTGTCATGACCAAACATTACGAGAGCGCAGGTCGGGACGGGAGGAACGGTGTTTTATTATCTATAATATTTATAGAAATTATATTCGTAAGACGAGAGGGCTTAGGCGAGGCTCATGGCGTCGATCGCGGCCTCGGTGAAACAGAAGCGGGAACCATTGAAGTCGCCCAGACGGAACAAGCCTCTGGTGACGAAAGCGGGTACGGCGCTCCAAGATCTCGCCTCACACGTGGAGGATACAACCAGCGACATTACAGCGATCGTTGAGGCGTCGCGTGAGCAGTCTACTGCACTTAGCGCAATTAACCGCGCCATCAATACAGCGACCAAAAGCACGCAGCAAAACGCTGCCATGGTGGAAGAGTAGACAGCAGCGGCCACGAACTAGCCAACGACAAAAAGCGCAACGTGGGCCGTTTCCCGCTCGGTAGGACAACGCCCATCCGGAGCCGTGGCTCCTCGTCGGACGGCAAATGCCTTAGCTACTGCAGCGGTACAAGCACGCTGTGAAGAGCTCGACGAAGATTGCAGATAGAATGTCCGCTCAAAGATTTTTGCGCGGATTATCGGACACTGAGACGACGATGATGTGCGAGTGTCTTCGTTCTGGGCGGCGTAGGCAGGCTGCCCATGTCTGTTTGCATTGCTGTCATTTTGTAATTCAGTTGGTACCGACTTAAGTTTATTTAGAAATCATAAAGGCTAATCGCACGGTTTAACGTGCTGGCCGAACCTTTCGTCTCGGAATTACTGTGCGTTAAGCTTTTTCGCTTTTGCTCATATGTGATATAAACCAGCGAGCGACTGTGATGAGCCTCTACCCGATTCCCAGCGATGACGAAAAACGAATAGAGGTGCTGGATAGCTTCGCGCTGATGGATACGGCGCCCGAGCAGGAGTATGACCATATCATACAGATGGCGTCACGAATCTTCGATGTCCCAACTGTTCTGATTTCCTTAGTGCATCGTAATCGACAATTTTTCAAAGCCCGTATCGGCCTGGACGTATGTGAGACCGGACGAGATGTCTCGTTTTGTACCTACGCAATGATGGAATCCAGAGTTTTTGTAATCCCGGATGCAACCAAAGATGAGCGCTTTCGAACGAATGCGTTGGTTACAGGGTATCCGAACATTCGGTTCTATGCTGGCGCACCTCTCATCACGTCCGAAGGACACGCACTTGGAAGCCTCTGCTTGATCGACCCGAAACCGAGATTGACGTTCTCGGATCGTGACCAGCGAATACTTGAGGATCTGGCAGCGATGGTCCTCGAAAGAATGGAATTGCGCCGGTTGGAACGGGAGAGCGAGACTAGCCGTAACAAATTCATCAATATCACATCGACATCTCCAGACGCCATCATCTGCGCAAACAGCAAAAACCAGATCACGTCTTGGAATGCTTCTGCAGAAGAGATTTTTGGGTATTCCAAGGAAGAAGCGCTTGGCAAACCTCTCGACATCATCATGCCGGACTCAATGCGTGCAAGGCACGGTGCGGGTCTTGCCAGAGTCGCGTCCGGTGGAACCGCTCGCATCATAGGAACCTCTGTCAATTTGACGGCGAAGCGTCGCGACGGCTCCGACGTTCCGATAGAGCTCTCCCTTTCACAGTGGAACGAGGCGGGCGAGCCACAGTTCGGGGCCATCATCCGGGACATAACCAGCCGTTTGGAAGCTGTTAAGCGACTAAAACATGCTGCTGAATACGATGATCTTACCGGCCTTGCAAACAGGTCAAGTTTGAAGCGGCGTATTCGGCAGGCTTGCGAAAGCCATGAGCCTTTGGCGCTCCTCCTTCTTGATTTGGACGGTTTTAAAGACGTGAATGATACGTTGGGGCACTCCGCGGGGGATGTTGTCCTCAAGATTGTTGCACAGCGTCTGAGAGAAAGCGTCCCTGACCACCACATGGTGGCCCGGTTGGGCGGGGATGAGTTTGTCATCGTGATCTCTGAGACGGTCGATCCCATAAAGACCAGTGAGCTTGCTTCGAGGCTCATCTCTATTATTGAGGAACCTATAGAATTCGACAACGAGCCCATTCACATCGGGGCGAGTATCGGCATTTCCTTGAAATCAGGCCCGGAAGACGACAGTGAGCAGATGCTGGGGAACGCCGATCTGGCGCTTTATCAGGCCAAGGCAGATGGTCGCCATCTCGTGCGCATATTCACGCCTGAGCTTCGCCAAACGGCTTTGAAGAAGGGAGCCATGAGTTCCTCGATCCGTCAAGCCTGGGAAAATCAGGAATTTGAGCTCTATTACCAGCCTCAGATCAAACTCAGCGATGGCAGCCTAGCGGGCGCGGAAGCGCTGATAAGGTGGAACCATCCACAGCTTGGCGTCGTCTCGCCTGGCGCTTTTCTGCCTGTACTGGAGGCAAGCCTTCTTGCTGTTCCCGTGGGCGAATGGATATTGCGCACAGCATGTGCGCAGGCAGCACATTGGCGGCAGGCCGGTTGCAAAAATTTCAGGATCGGTGTCAATCTGTTTGCAGCCCAGTTCAGGGCAAGGGATTTTGCAAAATCCGTCGAGGCAGCGCTTGCCGACAGTCATTTGCCTGCAACGGCGCTGGAATTAGAGATAACGGAAAACATCATCCTGCGAAATGAACACCGGCTCATGGAGCCCCTTCATTACCTTCGCTCACTCGGCGTAGGAATTGCTTTCGATGACTTCGGAACCGGCTTCGCGTCGCTCAGCCTTTTAAAGGACTATCCTGTTACGCGCTTGAAGATCGACCGGTCGTTCGTCAGCGGCAGTGAGCGCAATAAGAAAGACGAGGCCATCGTTGAAGCGGTCGCCAAACTTGCTGTGGGATTTGACCTCGAAGTGATTGCCGAAGGCATTGAGACGGTCGAACAAGAACACCTGATGCAGCAATACGCATGCGATGAAGGACAGGGCTATCTATACGGGCGCCCTATGAAGGCGATCGATTTCACACGTCTTTATATGACAAGCGCTACGAACCGGATTTCAGCAGGAGTTTAAAGTCAAAGCGGCCAAAAAACTGACATGGCTGTGGCGCCCGGAAATTCAGATGGGCTGAGGTAGCGATCGCAAGCTCTTGAGAGGATACGAACCTCTGCCCCCTAATCGGACTGCGCTTTGCACAGCCCAATGCACGTTGACTTCCGCCTCCTTGCGGGGACGCTCTTGCTGCCTGGAGATTAGGGACCGTGCTGTCTGAATTTACGATGAACTTATCACCAAACAGACCTCAGCTTCCATTCTGGCGTGCCGCTAAAATTCAACCAATACTCCTACGTCACATCGGGTGCGTTCGACCTGACAGACGCCGAACCACTGATCAGACGTTACAAATTTGCACAGCACGATTGAAATAAACGTGCGAACAACGGCTGCATCGTCGCCACCTGCGGACGTCTCGAAGACGCTGCGGGTTCAGTCGTCCGGAATCGCAGCTCTGGCAATGTTGCGTCCCGTGTCTTCAGAGACGCGGTAGCCGCAGCCATCATCTCTTTGAACTCATTCAGAGCGATACCATCCGCGCGCATTACTGAAAGGATCAGTGGATCTCTATACATTTCAGCGAGCGTCATCTCCCCTGTCGTAACGGTCATGACAGTCTCCTTTCGACGAGTTTTAAATCCAGAGGGCGGCAGTTACTTGACGGCCACCCCGCATGGTGTTACCGGTAAGTAACAACTGGATAGTTACCGACCAGTCACACCCGTGTCAACGTCACTTCAGGATAAAAATCAAAAATCATGAAATCCGTGAAATCTGATCGCTCCTCCGAACAGAAAATTCCGCCTCGTGACCGTATCGTCTCAACGGCCTGTCAACTGTTTCGTGAACATGGGATACGCGGCATAGGCGTCGATGCCATCGCAGAAGCCGCAGCTACCAACAAGATGACATTGTATCGACATTTCGGCTCGAAGGACGATCTGGTGTGCGAGGCGCTCAAGCACAGCTCTCAGACATTGGAGAAAGCTTGGAAAGACCTCGAGACAGACAACCCCGGCGACCCGAGGGCTCAGCTTGCTGCATGGGTAAAAGCGCGCGCTCAGTGTCTCTCAAGTGAGCCATATGGATGCGATCTAGCCAATGCCGCCGTGGAGTTGAAAGAGCAGGGACACCCGGCACACGCGGTCATCGAATCCCTGAAGATGCAGCAGCATTCCCGCCTTGCCGATCTCTGTCGTTCAACGGGTGCGAGCGATCCGGAACTTTTGGCTGATACGCTTTCCATGCTGCTGGAGGGAGCGCGCGTCAGCAAGCTGGCAACTGGAAAAGAAGGCCCGTCGATGCGGTTTACGCGCGCGTGTGAAGCGGCGATGGTGGCGTTTGGCCTTGGTGCCGGCGCTTTGTCGTAAGTTCCGTTGAAGCGCCAGAAAACGGAACCGAAAGCATCGGGATGGATCGCTGATCTCCGGCGCCTTTTACCAGGCCACTCTCTATAGGAAATAAGCCGAAGAACTGCCCTGGGCAGGGTGAAGGGCGCGAAAGCGCTTTAGTTGAAGCCCGATATGAAAATCAAAGAGTTAGATCGAGAAATCGCTAGCGTTGCGAAGCTCCAGATCTCCCCTTGGGCTGCCGCTCCGAGGACTGGCTCAATGAAAATAAAGCCGGTTTGTTGTCCGGCTTTATCTCAATTGAAAGATGCAAATTACATCTTTGGCAGAAGCACCTTATCGATGACGTGAATGACGCCGTTCGACTGCTTCACGTCGGCGATCGTGACATGCGCGACATTGCCGTTTTCATCGGTCAGCGTAATCTTGCCCATGCTTTCCTTGGCCTTCAAAACGCAGCCGCCGACGGTCTTGACGTCATGCGTGCCCTTGTCGTCCTTGATCATCTTCTCGATCGCCGTTGACATGGCATTGGCTGCGACGACGTGGCAGGTCAGGACCTTGGTCAACTGCGCCTTATTCTCAGGCTTCAGGAGTGTGTCGACGGTTCCCTTGGGAAGAGCTGCGAACGCTTCATTCGTCGGGGCGAACACGGTAAATGGCCCCTTTCCTTGCAGCGTCTCGACCAGGCCGGCTGCCTTGACGGCGGCCACAAGCGTCGTGTGGTCCTTCGAGTTCATCGCGTTTTCCACGATGTTCTTGTCTTCGTACATCGCGGCGCCGCCGACCTTGGGATTGGCTGCGTACGCGCTGCCAGCAGCGATCGCGATTGCGGTGGCGCAGGCTGCGAAACGGATTGCGAGCTTGAACATGGTGATTCCTCCTGGCCGATCACCCAGATGCAAGGCTGCATCTCCTAAGGGTCGGCTTCCCTCTTCTGGGACAAGAAGGTTACGGAACGGCTTGAGAAGAAGTTTCAGGGCCGTCGAATTATTTTACACGGTCATCTCGCTTGTTGTGGCCACCTCACCACGCGGCCAGCAAACAAAGGCAACCATATCAGGACGGGCTGGAGGGGTAAGCGCAAAAGGTGGTAGATCCACTCCCACACCGACGGGTCACCAGAAAGCGCATCGATCGCGTGTTTGATATTCGCCGGAAAAACGCAGACCGCATAAAGCGCCAGACCAATGCCTGCGGCCCGCTGAAGTCGTGCGGTTACGATCCCCACCGCACCAGCGATTTCGCAAAGACCTGTCAGCAAAATCACCAAATGTGGCGACGGAACCCAATCCGGCGTGATTTTCAGAAATGGCGTCGGCCACACAAGGTGCATCGTGCCGACGAAGCCATACAGGCAGGCGAGCCCTGTCGCGCATTTGCGCCGCCAAGCTTCCGTCCTCAGATAGGCAGCCACGGAGTATCCCATCTCATCTCCAAATAGGTGCCTTGTGCCATCGCGCAGCGCATCGCTCCGGAAAGCGAAAGTTCAGAGACTTCTTGCCGTGCCGCTCGCCACGATCGCTCCGGTCGGCTTGCCTGTGGGCGAGCCGCCGAACGGTTCCAGCGATACTGCAAGCGTTGCGCCGCCACTCAGACGATCACGCAGGTCCGATGGAATGACCAGTTCTCCGCCCGTATCTGCCGGCAATATGCCGAGCGAGAAGGGATCTCCTTGCCCAGGGACCAGCCAGAGCTCCAGCGATTTCTCCTGCGCGCGCCCTGCCGCGACAGGTACGATGCGCATTCGCCCGCTTTCGGCATCGTAGGACGCCAGCATGTTGACGGAATTACTGGGTGCCGAGAGTTCAGCAACAAGCTTACCGTCCTGAGAAGGAGGCGATGCGATACCCGATGCATAGATCAGGGCCGCAGCAGCGGCTACGGAGGTGCCGAGTGAAAGCCAACGCCAGAAAGCCATTGAATTCCAAAGGGTGACGTTCACCTTACTCGTCAGCGGTGCTGCGAAGAGGCGCTGTTCAAGCTGTTCCAGCACGGCGGCGCGAGGCGTGATCTCGTCATAGTCCTGATTGAAGGCCTCCATGTCGGCCTGCCAGCGCGCAACGATTTGCGAAAACGCCTCATCGCCGGCCATGCGGCGCTCGACCATCCTTCTTCCTTCGATGGACAGAACACCCAAGACATATTCGCCTGCCCGGATTTCATCTCTTGAGTGCTCGCTTGAGCCAGGATCACGCGTCATCGCTGGATGCACTCCTTAAGCTTGAGGAGACTACGGCGCAGCCAGGTGCGCACCGTATTCAGCGGCACCCGCAGATCGTCTGCAAGTTCGATATAGCTCAGGCCCTCGACATAGGCGCGACGAACTGCGCTGGCATGTGCCGGATCGAGCTCTGCCATGCATCTGTCGATCCTGCGGCCTTCATCGACGATGCCCATGCGCTGCTCTGGGTTCGGGGTTCTGTCATCGGCAAGATCATATGCTGCGTCGAGATCATCGGAAACAGGTTTGCGGGCGCGGATCGTATCGATCGCGTGGTTGCGCGCGATTGTCGCAAGCCATGCAAACGGACCGCTATGTCCGGTCGCGAAGGTTTTCGCGCGTTGCCAGATCTTGATGTATATTTCTTGCAGCGCCTCTTCAGCATCGCTGCGATTTTTGAGGATGCGCAAACATACGCCCATCAATTTTGGGCTAGTCGCCTGGTAAAGTGCGACAAAGGCGGCGCGGTCTCCCATCGCGACACGATTGATCAAAACTTCGATGTCGTTGCTTTGCATTGAAGAAAACCTTGCCACCCCAACCTTATAGGGGGTGGCTTCTGGAAAAAACAAGGAGCGACGGGCGGTAAACCCGACAAAGACGCTGTTTCTGCCAGTCCACGATCGGCCATTGGCCCGAATATCGTTCATCGCGACGCATCCAAGGTTCTCAACTGGCGTCGGATGAGCCAGAAACCGGATCCTGCCGTAACTGTCGAGAGAAGAGTTCTCCCGATCAGCCCCCGGGGGTCAGCATCGTATAATGGCTCCTGAGTGTCGCCCGATCGATCCAACGGCAAGCAGCGAAGGCGGTTCTCCATGCTGCTTAACCGGAAGAAGCCAATCGCGACGAACACCATGAGCGTGGCAAGATGGGCAATGGGACAGGTCATCATGTGGTCAACTCCGACATTGCCAAGGCCTCCAGCAGATACTGCCCTATGCGATTCCGAAGCAGAGCAATCCCGCGAGTTCAGAAGCGCACTTTCATCCTGAGCGCCTTGCGCGACCTTTCGCTCCCACTTTCAGGCCTGGCGTTCTGACGAGTTACGAACGCGGCAAACCATTAGTTTCAGCAATCCTCTTGGCTTCCTCAATTTTCCCTTTGGTTTCTATAAATTCTTCCACGGCCCGCGCCGACTCGCCGATAGACGGTCTTTCGCATGGCCGAAGCGAGGCGATATACGGCCGCTTATGGTCGGGTCAGGCGGTCGCTTCTGCGCGCGCTTTGCCGACGGCGGTTCGGCGAGGACCAGTCACGTCAGTCTTAATCACTCTCCGGACGGCGAAGCTTGCCAACCTTACTTGAATATCGAGCCAAGTGCGCATGTTTCGACCGCCGGCCTTTATCGCCCGACGGTCTCTGTCTCCCTTAAGCGGTTTCCTCCGCTCACATCGGCGGAACGACACCATTCGTGCCGACAACTACGCGACCGCTCGACATCGAACCGTCATCGGCCTTTTCGGAGGGTACGAAAACGGTTGCACCAGGCTTAATGTCGGTTTCCGCAGCATCGGCAAAAGTGACAACCGGCGTGCCATCCGGAATGGTGATCTTCTTCTCCTTCCCCTTGTAGCTCACGGTCACCGCATGACCGTCAACAGACTTTACGGCGTCGGCAACTGTCGCATTGGTCATAGAGCTGTTTGGCTTCAGGTCCCAGGCATAGCTCCCCTCGCCTGTGCCTTTCATCGCTGCAGGAAAGATCAGCACTTCCAAAGCGCCATCGCCGCCGCTCGCTGTTGGCAGTGATGCGATACCGACGAAGTCACCTGGCTTGATATCGTCAACCGATGCCTTGGCGACGCCGGAGACCTTCCAGCCATCCTTCAGCATGATCTTTGCGCTGCTGCCTTCACGCGTTTTGACGGACAACATGTTGCCCTGAAGGCTTTCGACGGTGCCACGGACACGAACCTGATCGGCGGCTTTGGCGCCACCGCCGAGCGTCAACGCGACCAGCGCGCCGGCGAAAAGGCTAAAACCTGTCTTCGAGGTTGAGAACATTGTGCTTCCTTTGTGTTTCAAACCCTGTCTGTTGAAGGACCGGCGGAGGCGGGCTGAAAAATCCGCTGGCTATGGAAATCTGGACTTCGACCTATATTCCGGCGTACCACTCGTAGCCGCGATCCTCCCAGAAGCCGCCATTTCCGCCGTAGAGATTGGAGAAATCTGCGACGGCCTCGATGCGCATCAGATATTTTGCCTGCTTGTAACCAAGCTGCCGCTCGACCCTCAGCCGTAGCGGCGCGCCATGCGCGACTTCGAGATCTCTCCCATTCATGGAATGGGCGAGAATGGTTTGAGGATGAAAAGCATCGACGAGATCGATGCTCTCGTAATACCAGCCGCTGCCATCCAGGGTCTTCTCGTATTCGTCGGCACAGTGAAAGACGATATAACGCGCTTCCGGCTTGAGGCCGACCTTATCCAGAACGGCAGCGAGCGGCACACCTGTCCACTGGCCGATCGCGCTCCAGCCTTCGACGCAGTCGTGACGGGTGATCTGGCTGCGTGCCGGCATTGCCTTCAGGGTTGCAAGGGGGAATTTGGTTGGGCGCTCGACGAGGCCACCGACCTCCAACTGCCACTGCGAAAATTGCGTCGACAACAATTGCTGATATTGCGCGCCATCGGGCATGCTTGTGCCGTTGGCGCGAAAACTTGGCGAGATGTCCGCGAGCGTATACTCGCGCGCCAGGGTGTTGTCGCCGATCAGCAAGCGCTGCGCACGCTTCGTCAGGCCCTCGGCGAGTTTCAGGGTTGTCTGGACCTTATCGTTCTGGACGAGCGCGTCGCAGCCACTCAGGCCGAGTGCGGATGCGGTGAGCGTTGATCCGATCAGGAAACGGCGACGGGTCATGAGGCGGCTCATGGCTTGAACTCCCCTTCCGGCTTTTCGATGATGACATAACGTCCGGTGATCATCGAGCGCATATTGTTCAATACGCCGGAGACCAGAACCATCACGATGTGAATGACGACAAAAGCGATCAGTGCGCTGGCTGTGATGAAATGCAGTGTCCGGGCCGACTGTCGACCGCCGAACAGATCCAGTAGCCAGGGCGCGAAGGCATTAAAACCCGGTGACATTGTCAACCCGGTTGCAATCATCAAGGGAAGCAGAAGAAAGATAACCAGAAGATAGGTGAGCTTCTGCAGAGCATTGTAGTGACGCGCTTTCTCGCCCTTCGGAAAGCGCAAACGAGCATGATCAGCCACCTCCTGGACGAGGTGCGATGCCGCTAGTTCACCGCGCCTAGGCAAAAGGTCCCGATGGAAATGACGGGCAATGAAACCATAGGCAACATAAATCAGTCCGTTGATGACGAAGAGCCAGGCAAAGAAAAAGTGCCAGCGCCGACCGGTGGCGAGATCCTGATAGCTCGGCAGCGTCAGCCAGGCGGGAAAGCCGCGGGCCGTAAGCTCCCCATCGACATTGGACACGCCCAGGAAACCGGTCGTCTCAAAGGAGACGTCGCCGATGCGGGTCACGCCCTTGACCCGGTCGCCGTCCTGCACCGCGTCCATGGCAATGAAGGCCGGGTCGTCATCGGCGCCATATTGACCCCAATAGAGAGCCGGATGCGCGTTGAAGATTTGCAGTCCGCTAAACAGCAGCACGGTCATGCACAGAACGTTCAACCAGTGCGACAGGCGCACGGTCAGACTGTGTCGCCTGATGAGAATTCGTTTTCCAGTGACGGGTTGTGCGGTCGCATCCATAATTTCCCTCGAGCGCCAGCGTTATCGTCGATACGAAACCGCCCCCGCAAAAGTTGCGTTTCGCGGGGGCGGACAGGATCATTTCATCGCGTCGCATTTCTTCATCATGTTGGACTTTTTCATCGAGTCCTTTTCCATGCCGGCCTTGTGCATACAGTCGGTCTTGTTGCCGGCCATCTTCATGCTATCGGTCTTCATGGTGTCTTTCTTCATCGTATCCATCTTCATGGTATCGGTCTTTTTC
The DNA here is from genome assembly GCF_004310285.1 of Agrobacterium cavarae. GTDB lineage: Bacteria > Pseudomonadota > Alphaproteobacteria > Rhizobiales > Rhizobiaceae > Agrobacterium > Agrobacterium cavarae. The sequence goes on along the minus strand of NZ_SISF01000030.1, from coordinate 307,341 downwards.
ATTGCGTCGGAGGACTGAGCCTCGGCGGTGCCTGCCGCAAAGGAAAGACCAAGAATGACGGCGCCGATGGCGACAGTGAAGGAACGAATAGTCATGATGCGTCTCCCGTTTGATGTGCTCGCCGCGTGTTTGCGCCGAAGGTTCACATCAGGCTCATTCGCGGAAGGCGGGAATTGGTAACAGTCATCACGCGGTTGTGATCGCAAACTCGGTCGGGCTGAACTTTTCTCGATTTTACCAGCGATGCTGTGTAACCGTTTCGCCATAGGGCCGTATGAAGCTGGAAGACATGATGGCGATGAGCGAATTCGAGCTGAAGGCGTTGATGCTTCTGTCCCTTGACGGGGACGAGAATGCCTATCGCTGTCTGCTCGGTATTTTGCGGCATCTGCTGGAGAGCTATTTCAAGCGACGGCTGGCGTCGAACGCGCAGGACACGGACGATCTGATCCAGGATACGCTTCTGGCGCTGCATCAGCGCCGGATCACCTACGATCGCGAGCGACCGTTCACGGCCTGGTTCTTTACCATCGCACGCCACAAGCTGGTCGATCACCGGCGACGAGGCGGGCGATCGGTTGTCAGCCTGGAACTGGTCGAGGGCGTCGCGGACGGCTATTCCGAAGACGCGATCCTCGCGAGCATGGATGTGGAGCGATTGCTCTCTGGCATTCCGGCGTGGCAAAGCGAATTGATCCGGCGCGTCAGGTTGGAGGGTCGTTCGGTCGCCGAGACGGCAGCTGCCAGTGGCAAGACGGAAGCAATGGTCAAGGTCAGCGTTCATCGCGGCATCAAGGCACTGGCTGCGAGATTGAGAGGCGAACGTGGCGAAAACGGATGATCTGATCGACAGCCTGGCAAGAGGACTGCAGCCGGTACGGCCGCATGCTCTTCTCCGCTTACTAACAAAGGCGCTGCTACCTGGTGTCTTGCTGTCTGGTGCATTTATCCTGTTCGTGCATGGTTTGCGTCCAGACATAATCTCGGCAATGTCTCTTCCCGCCTTCTGGGCAAAATCATTCTATCCGCTGGCGCTGGCGATCAATGGTATCTGCGCCGCGTTGATGGTCGCGCGCCCCGGTGGACTGCCGAAATCGGCAGGCTTGGCCTCGATCGGCATCTATATGTTGCTAGCAATGCTGGGGCTCTGGCAGTTGCATGCATCGCCAGCTATGGACTATCCGAAGTTGATTTTCGGCGTCTCCTACTGGTTCTGCCCACTGATCATTGTCGCGTCCGCCGCTCCCGTCTTCGCCGCCAATATCTGGTTCTTGCGACGTTGCGCACCGACGCGGTATCGGCTCGCGGGATTTACCGCTGGCATGATGGCAGGAGCCATAGGGGCATGGACCTATTCCTGGGGATGTATCGAAAACGGGCTCCCCTTCGTGGCGCTCTGGTATTCCCTCGGTATTGCTCTATGCGGCCTGATCGGCATGGCGCTCGGCCCGCGTCTCTTGCGCTGGTAGCGCGATCATTGAGGCGGCCGAGCTTTTTTTCCCCAACCTCGGACCGTCCAGAGCGGTCCCTGAAAGCTCCTGGGCGGCAGAGAGCAATCGCTCACCTCGCTGATGACGTTGGCGGAGTCTTTTAGAAGAGCAGCAATTTATGCCTGCGATGACAGCCAGTACCGGCTATGCCGACGTTTTCCTGTACATGTCATCCCACCGATTTCCACGAGCTGCTGAAGCGAGCGCGCGGCCTATTCAGCCGTTGCCGTCCTCGAATGGATGTTTGCTTTCAAACTAAAGCTGACCGACGGCGGCGTGTGTCTAAGCTCGAAGCGGCGTTTGGCCATAGGGGCCGGATTGGTTGAACCATGTGATGAAGCGCTCCATCTCAACGGCAACCCGGCAAGACGAGGGGGCCTCCAAGTGGATGTTCGACCTGGCCGATCGACTTGGCACGATCTGCATGGCGTCTTCATGCGTGCGGTAAGCACCGACTGTCTCAATCTATCGGTTTCCCGCCATCAGCATCGAATGCCAGTAGGACAGGCCCTCATGATCCAGCACTCTACGCTTTGGCCCAGCCTCCCCTTGTAATCCGGTGTTCAAGCACGACTTAAGATAGCAGTGACGGCTCGTCTTCAGGGCGCTGTCATCAAGGGTGCAAAACCTTGCCCCAACAAAGGAGGACGGAATGTCTTCCAATCCAGCAGCCTCGTCTATCGACCTCGCCGGCTCTAAGGTGGTGAGGGAAGTCTTAAAGTCCGCCGGCCATCGGGAATCTCAGTCGAACGCGCGTTCCGACATGAAACGTGACGCCTCGCCCCTCCTCTCAGCCGTGTCAGGCAGGGGTGTTAGAACCAAATCGGCTCTCCTTGGACCTCTCGTCAGCCAGAAACAGTCGTCGATACGAGCAAGTCCCGATCCCCAACCAAAGAGTAGCGCTGGTGATCGTTGGCAAGATGACGGTGGGCGCTGATGGGTATCTCCTTTCCAAACAAAGCTCGTAGTTTTGACGACAGAAAGCGCTGTGTCCGTTTCACCGGATACGACGGGATGTTCGAGATCAAATTCTATCTGCCGACCGAAGTATTAGCCCACGGGAAATCGTCCCGAAATGTCACCGAGGCAGATTATTTGATGGCGTTCGATGCTTTGCGCCCAAGAATTCTGCAAGCGGCGACCTCCGCTTACTCCAAAGTTCGATCCAGCGTGATTACGCTGGATCTCGCACATTTTCGTTGAGCATATCGTGGTCCTTAAAGGATACGATCGTTCATCATCCAACCAAGCCAGCGCCACCGCTGCAACGGTGGCAGCGAAAACTATGCGTGTGAGCGAGTTCGCGAAAGAGTTTCGTCTGGGTCAAGCAGAGGAGAAACGACCTGCCTCTGAGAATGTCCGCAGAACTGATGAGGGTCCAGCCCATTGAGGACGGACAAATGGTCTTTGGGTCGGTCTTACCGCAGCGCCATTGCGGAATGGACAACGATTACAACAATTTCCCGCCGCACTCATCGCTCGGACGAGACCCCGGCGGACTATGCCGGGATGATCGAGTCTGGCATGTCAGAAACCGCTCCGGCTCCAAACGCGACCGGGTGAGACTTCATTAGCAGGTCAATGGCGTGAACGCGACCGATAGCGGCCGCATATGAAAACTCACCCGCGAAAAATACATGAGTTAATTTATCATGTTTTATCTGGACGGGAACGTCCAGTTTGTTTATAGCCATCGGGCAACTGCATTTCACTGCGGGTCCACGAGGGTTCCTCGATCAGAGGAACGCCTGGACCGAGGGCAGGATCGGTTGGAACGCTGAAACAACCCGAACTCATCTATATGGGCTTAGGAAAGGCTATCATGCCAGGAAAAGATGTATATTCCCTCGACGCAAAACTGACGGACCAGTTGACTTCTCGATCGGCTCAGGAACTGGACATCGTAGGAGTAGGCTTTGGTCCGACGAATTTGGCCTTAGCGATCGCTATCGAAGAATATAATGAGACACGCCCCGTCGAGGACAGGTTATCCGCTAAATTCATAGATCTAAAAAAAGAGTTTAGTTGGCACACGGGTATGTTATTGCCCGATTCCACTATGCAGATCAGTTTCTTAAAAGACTTGGTCTCCCTTAGAAATCCTACAAGCTGCTATAGTTTCGTCAATTATCTCCACGAACGAGGACGTTTGTCCGACTTCATCAACTTGAAAACATTTTTCCCTTCTCGACGTGAGTTCCACGATTATCTTGAATGGGCCTCGAAGCGCGTTTCCGTTCCGGTATCTTACGGTGTGAGCGCTCAAAAAATTGAATGGCAAAATGGCCGTTTCGCTCTTGAGACCTCACGCGATGTCACCGAAGCCTCGCGGTCTGAAACACTCTTTGCCCGGAATGTCGTCTTAGGGTTGGGATATCGCGCCGCGTTACCGGAAAATATTGTCCCAAGCAAAAGAGTATTTCATAATCAACATCTTGTCTCGAATCTAGAAGCTGTCCCAAATAGAGAAAACAAGCGGTTTTTGGTTGTCGGCGCGGGGCAAAGCGCAGCGGAAGTCGTAGCATATCTGCATGAGAGATTTTCCGACTCAGATGTCCATGCATCGCTTAGACGGTTCGGCTATTCGCCCTCGGATGACACCCCATTTGTCAATCGCATTTTTGATCCGCAATCTGTCGATGAATTCTATACGGCTCCCGCAGAGCTGAAAGAACGCTTGCTGCATTACCACTGGCCAACCAACTATTCAGCCGTTGATGCGGACTTGATCAATGACCTCTATCGGCTCGAGTATGACGAGACAGTGTCTGGCAAAAGACGTCTTCACATCCATCGCACGACGGTAGTTGAGAACATAAGCGATCACGTCGACGGTGTTTCGGCAACAATCTCTGACATAGGCGGCCGGCACAAATCTGAGCTCACATTCGACGCCATCATATTCGCGACAGGTTTCACCCCGTTCGACCTGCGAGATCTGCTGGGCGCAAGCATAGATATCGGCAGTGGCTTTAAACGAGACTTGCCAGTCGTCAATCGAGACTACTCGATTGATCTCCCTAACATTAGCGGACGCATCTATTTGAATGGCGGTGTTCAGCACAGCCATGGGCTGACCTCCAACCTATTGTCCAATGTCGCAATTCGATCCTCTGAGATTCTGGAAGCGATCACCGCGGACGCTCATCACGAAGCCTATGAACAATCACATGCCAAGCACACTACTGTTGGAGCGATCTAATGACCATCAATCCATTCGATGATCCAAACGGCGTTTTTTTTGCTCTGGTAAACGACGAAGAGCAATATTCCCTCTGGCCGACATTTAAGGACGTACCTGAGGGTTGGAACATCGCCTACGGCGCGCCCGGTGGCGCTCCGCGGCAGCAGGTACTCGATTGGATCGAGAATACCTGGACGGATATGCGGCCCAAATCCCTGCGCAGCCAGATGGCTTCCATCACTTCGACCACTGGCAGCATCTGACGGAGGAGCATCCGTATGACCGTGTTTACCTCAGGCATAGTGCAAGACAATTCAGAGCATATAGTCCCGTTAACCGTTGATATTGTGACCGCCGCAGCGGCGCTTGCATCGGCCACCGAAGCCCCGCAAGCCGACGAACAGCCCACACCCTATATTTTGTACGAGAAGGCCGATGAGATCACATTTGCAGCGGGCTGCGCGATAGAAATCCGGCTTGATCGGAACGGTCTTCACCTGATCGCTCCGACCGGATCACGAACCGAACCCCTCGGCGACCGCCCGTTTGAGCAATTGGACTCGATGCTGGCAGGCATCCTTCCTACTCACGGAGCAAGCGATTCGCGCGTCTTCGGCTGGGCGGCGTTCGAGCTCTCCTATTTACTGCAGGGTCTTCCGATCGCCGATGACGCCGGTACCCTGCTCTATCTGTTCGTACCCCAACATGTCGCGCAAATCCGATCGGGTGACGCAAAGCTAATCGTCTCAGATCCAGAAATCGCCGAGCGCTGGCATGGGGCATTGCAGAATGCCAGAGCCAGCCTCCGGTCGGCACGCGTCCACGTCGATGAAATCGAGGATACGACCGGCTACGTCGATGCAGCACGTGACGCCATTCAATCGATCGACGGCAGGAAGCTCCGTAAACTGATCCTTTCGCGCTCCGTTTTCGTCCAACAGGAGATCGATCTGATTGCGAGCTATCAGACGCTTCGCCGCAATAACACGCCGGCACGGTCTTTCCTGATGAGGCTTGGGGGAATTGCAGCCGCAGGCGTCAGCCCTGGCGCGATCGTCGAGGTGTCGACAAGTGGCGCCGTTGTCGCGCAGCCTCTCGCGGGAACTCGCGCCTATACAAATCAGCCGGAGCGCGACGCAGCCCTTCGCGAAGACCTTTTGAGTGACCCCAAGGAAATTTACGAGCATGCCCTCTCAGTGAAACTTGCTCAGGATGAAATTGCCGACGTCAGCGAGCCCGGAACCGTCTTCGTCGAAAACTTCATGGATGTCGTTTCCAGAGGCAGCGTTCAGCATCTGGCATCTCATGTCCGTGGCCAGTTGCGGCCTGGCGCTAGCTGCTGGGACGCCTTCGGAGCGCTCTTTCCCTCCGTCACGGCATCGGGAATCCCAAAGCGCGAGGCATGCCGCGAGATCCGCATTCGCGAGGGTTCCCCTCGCGGCCTGTACAGTGGCGCGGTCCTCTCGCTTGACGCGAAGGGCAACCTTGATGCGGCGCTTGTGCTTCGTTCCGTCTACCAGGTCGCTGGTGCAACTTGGCTTCGCGCCGGCGCAGGGCTAATATCTCAGTCCGACCCGGAGCGCGAACTTGAAGAGACGCGGGAAAAGATGCGCAGCGTCAGCCGGTTTCTCGTCCCTAAATCCGGAGACAATGCGTGATCACGGCTCACATCAACGGCATTCGTATCGCTTACGAGGATACGGGCGGATCTGGCGCTACGGTTCTGCTCGTCATGGGAACGGGAAGCCCCGCCCGTGTTTGGGAGGTGCATCAGATACCTGCGCTGAAAGCAGCGGGCTTCCGCGTGATCTCCATGAACAATCGCGGTATTCCGCCAACAGATGAATGCCCAGGCGGATTTACCATGGATGACATGGTCAACGACGTGATCGGCTTGATTGACCATCTCGGCTGCGAGGACGTCACTTTGATCGGCACGTCTCTTGGCGCCAGGATCGTCACCGAAACAGCCCTCGCCAGGCCGGACCTTTTGTCCCGCGTCATCGCCCTTGCCGCACATGCCCGGCTGGAACCTGTGCAGCAGGCCATGACGCGTGGGGAGATCGCGCTGGCGGACTATGGTAACCCGCCACCACCAGACTATCGCGCCGCCGTCATGGCGTTGCAATATTTGTCGCCAGCGACGCTTCGTAACGAAGATCAGGCGCGAGATTGGCTGGACATGTTCGCGTTTGACGACGGGCGCATCAGCGCCGGCCATAGGGCTCAGTTACAGATATCGCAGGTCCTTAGTGATCGACGCTCCGCCTATCGAGACATCTCCGTTCCCATGTTGATCATCGGCTTTGCCGACGACGCTGCCATTCCGCCTCGATTGAGCCGCGAAGTGGCAGATGTCGTTCCAGGCGCGGAATATGTCGAAATCGCCGATGCCGGTCACTTCGGATACCTCGAACAACCCGCAGAGGCCAACCGCCTTATCATAGACTATCTCAAGCGGCCGCTTGCCACCGCAAGGGTGCGTAAGATGCCAGCAGTTACCATGGTGTAATATGTCAGAACCGACTTTACGGATGTGGCCAAGCGAATTCGCCCAACGATATAGCGAACTAGGTTACTGGCGGGGACGAGAACTCACCGCCCCGATCCGCGATCAAGCCAAGCTCAATCCAAACAAGCTCGCGCTCATTGATTCGGCCGGGAAGAGCCTGTCCTATGCGGAACTCGACGGCGCTGCAGATCGTGTAGCCTCGTCATTGCTGGCATGGGGCTTGAAGCGCGGCGATCGCATCATCCTGCAACTGCCCAATATCACTGAACTCGTCACGCTCCTGTTCGGTTCGATTCGAGCCGGCATTATCCCCGTCATGGTTCTGCCAACGCATCGGGAGCAGGAAGTCAGCCATCTTGCCAGGGGATCGGGCGCCGTTGCCTATGCGGTCACCGACATCGAAGCGAGTTACGATTTCCGTTCGCTCGCGAAACGTGTTCGCCAAGCGGTGCCATCCTTGCAAAAGCTCCTCGTGGTCGGCGAGACTGGCGGCGACCCCACACTGACGAGCTACAGCGAGCTCGTCGGGGCCGCAAGGGATGCAGCTGTAGTCACCGATCTGGATGCGACCTCAGTGGCGCTCTTCCTCCATTCGGGAGGGACAGGGGGCCTACCCAAGCTTATCCCACGCACCCATAATGACTACGAATACAATGCCCGTGCCAGCGCTGAGGTCTGCGGTTTTGACGATGCCACTATTTACCTCGCAAGCCTCTCGGCGGCCCATAATTTTCCCCTCGCCTGCCCCGGCATACTCGGCACATTCATCGTCGGTGGCACGGTTGTTCTTGCTCGGGAGCCCAGCCCGGATTCCGTATTTGGGCTGATCGCGAAGCATAGGGTGACAGTGACGGCAGCCGTACCAACGCTTGCATCACTCTGGCTGGAGGCGCGGGAGTTCGACGACGCTGACCTCTCCAGTTTGCGGGTTATCCAGGTTGGCGGAGCCAAGCTTGCGCCATCCGTTGCCGCCAGAATCCATAGCTTTCTCGGCGTGCGTGTCCAGCAGGTTTTCGGCATGGCCGAAGGCTTGCTGAATTTCACCCGCGATGGCGATCCGATCGATCTCGTGGAGACGACACAAGGTCGTCCGCTATCGCCACATGACGAGATCCGCCTGGTCGATGACATGGGCGCCGATGTTGCCGATCAAGAGGTCGGCGAACTTTGGACGCGCGGTCCTTACACGATCCGCGGCTATGTGGCAGCACCGGAGGCGAACCAACGCTCCTTCACCGCCGACGGTTTCTATCGTACCGGCGATCTGGTGCGGCGCCTGCCAAGCGGTCATCTGGTGGTCGAAGGCCGCGCCGGGGATCAGATCAATCGGGGCGCCGAGAAATTCTCGTCCGTCGAAATCGAAGAATATCTGCTTGATCATCCAGCCGTAAGGGAAATTGCCGTCATCGGCGTACCCGATGCAAGTCTTGGTCAGGCATCCTGCGCGGTCGTGCGGCCAGTCGATGCACCGCCTAGCCTGCGCGATCTGAAGGATTTTCTGAGAAGCCGCGGCGTCGCGACCTACAAGTTCCCCGATCGAATTCGCATTGTCGATGAAATCCCCTTGACCCGTTTCGGCAAGATCGACCGTAAGCGTCTTCTTGCCGAATCTTGCACAGAGGATGTGAGCGGTCCCGTGGCTTCGCCGGCATAGCGCACCGGGCGTCCCACAACCAAAACGCAAATTGCACACTCTTCGTGACGTGCGGTGCCATCGGCATCCCGGCTCCAGGGAGATTGCGCGCCATGTTTCAAGCATCGGTCGAGGTGAACCAATGGGAGCAATTGCGACGGCATCGGCCCGAAATCGGCATCGATTTTCGGAAAGCCCGACGCACAGATTCAAGGATTGAGAGAGCCCGTTTGAACGAAAGTGACGTGTCTTCCTGATGATGAAACGGAGATAGGTACATGAATGCCCGGTTTGATTTGACAACGCCCGCATATCAGCTGCGAACCCGTGGAGTGGCACAACGGATTTATCCAGAGGGCTTCGACGGCGCTTCGGTTGCGACTGCGGTCAGTGCCGCGATGGCTGCGGTCGGCGAAAAGACGCGCAATGGAACAAAAAAGATCGTGGTTGGTCTGGTACCCTTCGATGTCGACGCTGAGGCGGTTTTCTATATGCCCGAGGACGTTGAATTCAGTACGGACTACCCGAAGGTATCAACTCCGAAGGACGAACGGCACAATGTCTTCGAAATCCACGGGGACGATTCTCCCGCCTACAGGAAAAACGTCGCGGAAGCGCTGAAGCGCATCGAGTCAGGTGATCTGGATAAGGTGGTTCTTGCCCGCAGCGTGACCGTCGATTTCAACACTCCAATCAATGTCGACGCAGTCTATGCGCGTTTGTGCGCACGGAACGGGAACGCTTATGTTTATCGCATCGATCTTCCAAATGGTCATGACGAACGACCGGCGGTGCTGCTGGGGGCAAGTCCGGAACTGGTGCTGAGAAGCGAAAACGGCAAGATCCGCAGCACGCCTTTGGCGGGTTCCATACCAAGGGCCGCCGACGCGGTCGCAGACGAGGACGTGGCCCGCACGCTCCTGAACTCGAAGAAAGATTTGGTCGAACATTCGCTCGTGGTTCAGGCTGTTGGTGAGACATTCCGCCAATTTGCCGATGGGGTCGAGGTTCCCAGTAAGCCTCAGTTGGTAGAGACGCCCGTCATCTGGCACCTTGGAACCGACATCACCGGCATGCTGCGAGAAAATGTCTCCCCCATCGCTCTCGCATACGCCCTTCACCCGACACCAGCCGTTGGTGGCTGGCCGAAAGAGGCCGCCCGGAAAGCGATCGCAGAGCTCGAAGGTTTCGACCGTGGTTTCTATGCAGGATTGATCGGGTGGATGGACGATGAAGGAAACGGAGAGTGGGTCCTGACACTTCGATGCGGCATCGTCAGTGGAAACACTGCAACCGTTTTTGCAGGTGCGGGTATCGTGGCAGGCTCCGATCCGGAAAAAGAGCATACGGAGACAGGAACAAAGCTGAGAACGTTCATCAACGCTCTCGGATAGAGCGCTTTGCGTTCCTGGACGCACCGGAGCCGCCGCTACTCTTTGAACTAGCGAGTGCAATTTCCCGCGTTCCAAGAGCTTCGTTCGCCATCAACGATATCTCGCATTTCAGCGACAGCACTTCATACGGGTAAGATATAACATGATAAAATGAGTCAAGAATATATGGACAGGACAGTCCCGTTTGGTTATGGTTGTTGTCGAAGCTTCAGCGCTCACCGCCTGATATGCCAAGGCAATCGCAAAGATCCCAATCAGCATCTTTGCATCCAAAATTCAAACACCCTCACCGACTCCCGGCATGCAGCTGGGAGCCGCTCCAAATGCCGTGTCCATAAGACAGCGTCGGGAAACAGTCATTTCAAGGCATCAAAGAGGCTATCCATGCCAACGATACGACAATGGTTTGAGTCCAAAAAATTCCACAAACAGGCAAAGCCCATAAATGTGTTGATGACGCAGATCCTGTACTTGCCATGGTCTTGGAGAGATCGGACATGAACACTCTCCCCGATCGCTTCATGCACTTCGCCACCAGGTCGCCCCACGCGAATGCGGTTACGTATAATGGCTACTCACTCAGCTATACCGAGCTGGATACCAGATCGAACCGACTGGCGCGGCGGCTCATCGCCGCCGGCGCAGGACCTGATCGTATTGTTGGCGTTTCGCTATCCCGCTCCGCTGATCTGATCGTCGCACTTCTGGCGGTATTGAAGTCCGGCGCAGCCTACCTACCGCTGGATCCGACCTACCCCTTCGCACGTCTTCAATATCTCCTCTCGGATGCGAAGCCAGTGACGATCATCACCGCGTCCGACATCCATATCCCGGATAGCGGTCTTGCGAGGATCGAGCTGTCCGAGAAGGACGGCGAAGAAAACTGGGCCGCGACCGCGATCGAAAATTCCGATCGGATTTCCAGGCTCGAACCGGATCATCCGGCCTATGTTATCTACACCTCCGGCTCTACAGGCAGACCAAAAGGTGTCGTCGTTTCACATCGCAATGTCCTGACCCTGCTCGATGCAACCGTGCCGCTGTTCGATCTCAGCGCTACCGATGTGTGGACAGCGTTTCACTCCTATGCCTTCGACTTTTCTGTGTGGGAAATCTGGGCGCCGCTGCTGACGGGCGGTCGAACAGTCGTCGTCCCGTCGGAAGCAACATGGTCGGGCGATGAGCTTCTGGACTTGCTGGAAGCCGAAAGTGTCACAATCCTTAATCAGACTCCGTCTTCATTCGCATCACTGGAGCGTGCTGATGCCAACGGCTCGCATGCGCTTGCCGCGCTGAGGCTCGTCATCTTCGGTGGCGAGGCTCTGGATCCCGCTCGATTGTCGGCCTGGTTTGGCCGCCGTCCGACGCGCCCTCGCATGGTGAACATGTACGGGATCACAGAGACCACCGTGCACGTCACGGCGATCGACATTCTGCCGAAAATGATCCTCGCTTCCAGCGAAAGCCCGATCGGCCGACCGTTGCCGGGCTTCCACCACCATGTTCTGGACAACCAACTGGAGACAGTTGGCGACGACCAGATCGGAGAGCTTTATCTTGGCGGCGCACAAGTCTCTCGGGGGTATCTCGACCGCCCCGGATTGACCGCCACTCGCTTCGTCGCGGACCCTGACAAGCATGGTGAGCGACTGTATCGAACCGGCGATCTGGTGCGATGCTTCGGTGACAATCTTAATTTCATCGGTCGTGCCGATACGCAGCTATCCTTGAGAGGATTCCGTATCGAGCCAAACGAGGTCGAAGCAACGCTCGATGCCTATGAGGGCGTGACCGCGAGCGCAGTTGCCGTCAAACCAGACCCGGATGGAAAGGATGGCGATGAATGCCTCGTTGCCTATGTTGTGATGGCAAATGGCAAGCTCGACGAGCGCGATCTGCGTAACCATCTGGCGCGTCTTTTACCGGCTCACCTGGTCCCTAGCCATGTGATTGCACTCGCAGCGCTTCCGCTCACACCCAATCGAAAACTGGACCGTGGTGCCCTGGCGGCGCCGCCGCCGCGCAAAACGGGCAAAGCAAATCTCCGCGAGGAACTGCTGCGACAACGCCTCGTCAACCGCCCCCGATAATGACCAGAGGAAACGAGAGATGAACATGAGCAACGAGCGGTGGCTGCGTGATGCCGTTGTCGAAATTCTCGGCGAGGAGCCGGCCACAGTCAGCGATGAGGAAAACCTGTTCGAAGCCGGTTTGGACTCGGTGGCGTTGCTACGCCTCGTCAATCGACTGCGGCGAAGCGGATTGCAGGTGACCTTCGCCGATCTCGCACGCGAGCCAACGATTGCGGCCTGGGACAGGCTGGTCGACAACGTAGACACCGTACAGGCCGAACCTGCAGCCAAATCAGTCGCGGCCACCAACAGCCCGAAGTCGGTCGATAATGAGCCCGGTCAGTTGGGTGTCATGCAGCACGCCTACTGGGTAGGTCGCGGCGACGGCCAGAGACTTGGCGGTGTCGCGGCGCATCTCTACGCGGAGTTCGACCATGCCGCTACGGGAACGGCTCCCGCCATCGATCCGACCAAGCTCAAGCTTGCCCTGGAACGACTACTGGAACGCCATGAGACCCTGCGGACCCGTATCACCTCGGATGGCAAGCAGGACATATTGCCGAAGCTGCCTGCGCCGCTTGTCGTGTATGATATGCGCGCTCAGTCCTCCGCCGCCGTTGAAGAACACCTGGATCAGATACGCAGCGCCTTCTCGCACCAGGCACTTGATATCGAGAATGGCGAGGTGATAGCGGTTGCACTCACTCTGCTTCCCGAGGGTGCGACACGTCTTCATCTCGATGTCGATATGATCGCGGCAGATGCCGTTAGCTACCGCATTTTGCTCGACGATTTTGCGGCTTTTTATGCATCGCCCTCGGCACAGCTTCCACCTCTCGGGCTGACCTATCGGGATTATCTCGCAAGCAGCAAATCCGGCCAAGAGGAGCGCACACGCCTTGCAGCGGAAGCCTGGCAAAAGCGTATGACGTCGCTGCCGGGCGCACCGATCCTGCCGCAAGTGATCGACGCATCGGCTACAAGCGAGGTTCCGAGAGTTGCCAGACGGCACCTTTGGCTCTCGCCGGAGCGAAAGCGACGGCTGACCGAGATTGCCCGCCAGAATGGCGTGACCGTCGCGATGACGGTCGCGACCGTGCTCTCCAAGATTGTCGGGCACTGGAGCGCGACAGATCACTTCCTGCTCAATGTTCCGATGTTCAATCGGAGCGCAGATCATCCCGATGTCGACCGGATCGTTGGTGACTTCTCCAGCTCCGTGATGCTCGAGATAGACCTTCGAAAGCCACTCGCATTCGTGGAAAGGGTCCGCTCTCTACAAAACCGCATGCATGCCGATGCCGCACATGCATCCTATACCGGTCTTGATGTCCTGCGCGAGATTAGCCGACAGCGCGGCGAAACTGTGCTGGCGCCTGTGGTATTCACCAGCGCACTTGGTCTTGGCGAACTGTTCGCGCCGAAGGTGACTTCGGTCGTTGGCCGACCGGTCTGGGTCATCTCGCAAGGACCGCAGGTTCTTCTTGACGCCCAGGTGACCGAATTCGAAGGTGGCCTCCTGGTGAACTGGGATACGAGAGAAGATGCTCTTGTTCCAGGCGTGGTCGATGCCATGTTCAAGCTGTTTGGCGATGTGCTGGGTAACCTTATCGACGATCCTGAAAGCTGGGCGCGGCCAATCGAACTTTCAGCCGAAAACGCGCCAGCCCGCAGGCTCGGTGACCGCGATGTCCGTGTTGTCGATGCGATGGGTAGAGATCGCCCCGATCATGTTGCCGGACGATTGCTGTTTGAGGACGAACAAACGCACTTATGGGGCCGTGCCGACGGGAATGGTGAAGTGACGTTGCTCGGTGACGACAGCGAGCGGCTGGATGTCCACGGCGTATCTGTCTGGCCGATCGAAGTAGAAGAAGCGGTGATGTCCGATAGACGTGTGAGGGACACGGTGGTCGTACCTCATGACAACAGCTTCGTCGCCGCGGTCGTCCTTGAGTCAATAGACGAGCCCGACGCCGCATCCAACGGCAAGGCGCTTCGGGCGCAACTTGCACGGCAAATCCCATCTCATCTTCTGCCGGGCCAGATCGTGATCGTCGACCAGATACCCCGTGACGCGGACGACAGGCCGACGCTTGAGACCATCCATCAATTGATCGCCGCACAATCGGGAATATCCGATCATGTTGCACCGCGCACGGATCTGGAGCTTGTCATCGCCGGTGTCTGGGAAGAGATTCTCGGCATCGAGGACGTCGGGGTAAATGAGGAATTCATTGCGCTCGGTGGCGATTCCCTGCTCGCTGCACGCGTGGTTTCCCGATTGCAGGAGGAGCTCGATACGAATGCGGTGACGCTGCGTTCTCTCTTCCGTTCTCCCACCGTCGCGGAGCTGGCCGAGCAGCTGCGCAAGGATGACGATCCTGCCAGGCTGGATGAGGTGGCAGCGATTGTCCTCGAAATTCGTGCCATGTCGGATGATGAGGTCGCGAGCCATCTTGGCGAGATGGCGACCGGGGCCACGCAGGCTGGAACGGCAGCATGATCGTGGATCGCCAATCGCTGCTGCGCCAGCGGCTCGCATCGGCCGGACTGGCGGGTGCCGCAAAAATCGGACGTATTCCGGTTCGCAGCAATCCTGAAACGGCACGCCTATCGTTTGCGCAACAGCATACATGGCGATATCAGCAGGCCTTTCCCGATAGTGTCAGCAACAATCTCGGCCTTCTCATCACCTTCACCGGCAAGGTGGATGAGCATGCGATCGCTAGAGCGGTTGATCGCATCGTCGAGCGCCATGAAATCTTGCGGACGACCTACCATCTCGACACGGATGGCGTTCCTTTTCAGCGAATACGCAAGTCCATGCATGTTCCAAGATCATTCGACCACGCATCCGCCGAAAGGGGGACGCAATTGGCAAAGGCCGAGTTGCAAATCCCGTTCGATCTGGAGACCGATGCGCCTCTGAAGCTCATGTTCTTTCGCACGGGTCCAGACGAACTGATGCTTGCGCTGATTGTCAACCACATCGTCTGGGATGGCGCTACATTTGCCCTGCTCTCAAAGGAGCTTGAAAGCGCTTATGAGGCAGGCCCGGCCATGTCGTCGGAGCCTGCCATTCAATATGCCGATGTCGCCGAGTGGCAGCACGACCAAGCGACCGGGACCCACTCCGCCGACATGGATTACTGGAAGCAACGCCTCGGCATTTCGCCACCGGTGAAGTCATTGCCTGTCGAAGGCGGCGACAAGGCGGCCCATCCAGAGGCAGCGGGTCGCGTCGACTATCGGCTGGCAGCGTCCGCCGCGTTGCTAGGTCTGGCCGCCAGGCACAGGGTAACGCCATTCGTCGCGTTCATGGCCTGCTGGGCAAAGGTCTTGGGCAGGAACGGCGCAGATGAGGTGATGGTCGGCACGACGGTGTTGACTCGCGATCAGCCAGAGACCGAGCATCTCATCGGCAATTTCGCAAACCACATCGTTCTTCGCCTACCCGTCGGCAAATGTAAGAGCGCCGAAGCACTCATTCCCGCGACGGCGACGGAATTCGATGCGGGCTTCGCCCATCGAAGTCTTCCTTACGAGAGCCTGATCGAGGCACTTGGAAGATGCGATGTCGCCGAGCCCCCAGCTCTTTTCGATTCACTGGTCGTCTTCATTCCCAGTGGAACGGAGGGTCCTCGCCTGCCCGGAGCGACAACGCGCTGGCAGAGGCTCCATAATGAGGCGATCCAGTTTCCTCTCGTCCCTTTGGGATTGGAGATATTCGTGCGCGGGCGCGGCGCACACACCGTCATCGACATTGAGGCAACCTATGCCCGCAATGCCTTCGATCGCGCCATTGTCGCCGAACTGCTGTCCTGCCTGGACGCCACCATCCACGATGCAATCCACGAGGCCTGGTAACATCCATGAATTCGCGAGTTGAACTTTTACGCCGACGACTTGATCAGACCGGTGTAGCTCGATCCGGCGTTCAAAAGCGCCAAAAAGGAGATATAGCGCCCCTGTCAGACGCTCAGCATCGCATGTGGCTGCATCAGAAGCTACATCCCGCAAGCGGCGCCTATAACGTCTGCATTCGTATTGACCTTTCCGGCGCTCTCGACGAATCGCGCCTGATCGATGCTCTAGCCGCGGTCGTTGATCGGCACGAGGTTCTGCGCACGACCTATTCAACGGGAGAGGACGGCGAACCCTATCAGCAAATTCATGCGCACTTGCGGCCGGCGATAGAGATTGTGGAGCACGTCGAGCCCGTACGCGTCGCGCGCGAGACCGCTGGCGCGCCGTTTGATATAGGGTCCTCCAGTCCGCTACGCGCCCATTTGGTCAAGGTGAGCGCGACAGAATGGTCTCTCATCATGACCGTTCACCATATCGTATGGGATGGCGGATGTTTCGGAAACTTCAGCCGCGACCTCAGCCTTGCCTATCGTGGTTCGGAGCTCGAGCCTCTACCGGTCCAGTATGCAGATTTAGCGACGCATCTGAAGTCGCCCGACGCGAGATCCGCGGCAAATCTCGACACGCAGATGGATTACTGGCGCCAGGTGCTGACGCCTCCGCCTCCGGCGCTGCCATTGCCCACCATATATGGGCGCGGCCCGCGCATCAGCGAGCAAGCGACGCGACTGGACAGAGTCATGCCGACCGCTTGCGCCACAGGTCTGCGCACGGTCGCCGCCACCTTGCGAACAACCCCTTTTGCGGTGTTCATCGCAGCCTATGCTCTCCTCCTTTATCGCTGGACCGGGGTATCCGATATCACCATCGGCACGATGGTCGCCAACCGCCATCAGCCGGGAAGCCGCGACCTTATCGGCAATTTCGGAAACACGGTCCTGCTACGGATTTACATCTCGGCTGAGGCAAGTTTTCGTGAGCTCCTCGCGCAGACGGCCCAGATCGTTACCGATGCCGTCAGCAATGGCGATGTTTCCTTTGAGCGCCTCGTCAGCGAGCTTTCTCCCCCGCGCGAAGCGGGTCACGGCTTCTTCACCGACACGCTTGGCCTGTTTCTCGACCGCGACATTGAGGGTCCGGCTTTGCCCGATGTCGATGTTCGATGGACCAACATCTTCAACGGGTCGTCGCCCTTCGCACTGACATTTCAGGGATTCCTGACCGGCGACGTTTTGCAGGTGGAAGCGACCTTCCGCACAGAGCTCTTCGCTCCGAAAACGGTGCTCGAGATGCTTGAGCATCTGGAATCGATCCTCTCTCAGGGAACGGCCAGCCCTGAGCGGTCATGCGCCCTTGTCAGCGACTTGCCGACGCAACAGCGCGACCGCCTGATGCAACTTTCCTGTGGTGCCGAGGTCGAAGACCAGAGGACCTCCGTTATCGAGCATTGGCGCCATCACGTCAAAGTCAAACCGTCCGATATCGCGCTCGTGCATGCCACCGACCGCTATCGTTTCGCTGAGATTGATGAGCATGCCAATCGGTTGGCTGCCCATCTTTTGCAACGCGGTATCCGGCAGCAGGACGTTGTTGCCGTGGCCGCTGGCCGCGGATTGATCACTGTCGTTGCTCCCCTGGCAATCTGGAAATGCGGCGCAATCTATCTGCCACTCGATCCTAACCACCCGCAATCCCGCTTGCAGAGGCTCATTCAGACCGCCGGCGCCAAACTCGTGATTTGCGATAGGGAACTTGCAGGCGGCGATGCGTTCGTTATTTCCGTCGCCAGCGTCCTGCAAGCGCCCCACGATCAGCCGACTGACACCGGCTACAACCCGCACCCGTTGGAAGCGGCGCATATCGGCTTCACCTCGGGATCGACAGGGCAACCGAAGGGTGTCGTGACCACTCATGCCTCCCTGACAGCCCGCACCAGCTGGGTTTGCGAGCATTGGCCGGGGGGCTCGGGTGGCGCCAGGCTTGCCAAAAGTGCGCCGACAGCAATCGACGCGACGGCCGAACTTTGCGAGGCCTTCGTCACCGGCGAATACATCGTGCTGGCCACCGACGACGAGGCACGGGATGCTGCGGCGATCGGGCGCCTTCTCACGACGCACGGCATCGGCCATCTCATGGCGGTGCCAGGGCTGGTCGAGGCTGTCACGATCGCATCTCCCGACATTGTCTCAGACAGAGATCGCGTGCTGTCGACCGGAGAACCCCTCCTTGCCGGTGTCGCCGCCTCGATTTATCGGGCAGCAGAAAACGTGCAATTGCACAATTCCTATGGATGCACCGAGACGACAGGTGACGTAACCGCCGGAAGGGTGAGCCGCCGCGATGCCGAAAGCGGCTCGATATCGATCGGTCAGCCTTTGCCGGGATCACGATGCTACGTGCTGTCCGCGGATCTGACGTTGTCACCGCCAGGGGCTCTTGGTGAACTCTATGTGGAGGGGCAGCAGCTCGCCCGCGGCTATCTGGCGCAGCCGGCATTGACGAGCGCACGCTTCGTCGCAAACCCCTTCAACAGAGGTGGCCGATTATATCGAACTGGCGATCTCGTTCGCTGGCGAGAGGAAGGCCGGCTCGAGCTTGTCGGCCGCATCGACGATCAGGTAAACATTCGTGGTCATCGCGTGGAGCCGGACGAGACGATTGCGGAACTCTACTCGTTACCGGATGTGAAGGAGGCGATCGTCCTTCCACGCTCCGTGGATTCAACCACGGAGCTTGTCGCCTACGTCTCCGGCAATGGCCTGGAAATACCCGATGGCCCGAAGCTTCGGGCGCAACTGGCAGACCGCTTGCCAGGACCGCTTGTCCCATCCGAAATAATTGTACTGCCGTCACTGCCTCGGCTCGTCGGTGGTAAGATTGATCGTCAGGCACTGCCAAAGACTGTTGCCGTCATCGCGGAGACGCCGTCTCGCGCACCCCGCAACGAACGAGAAGAACGTCTTGCTGGCTTGCTCAGCGAGCTTCTCGGTGGCAAGCCCCTCGGCATTGACGATAACTTCTTTGCTCTGGGCGGGGATTCACTGACGGCCGTATCCTTCGCCGCCCGTGCCAACGCGGCCGGATTCAACTTTCCAGCAGCGGCCGTGTTTCAATACCCGACGGTTGCGCAACTGGTGGAGCAACTTCCCCCACCCATCGAAGAAAAACCAAAATCAGTCATTCTCCCACCACAGCTTCATCGGTTGCGGCTATCCGGTGCCTCGATCTCTGAATTTCTCACCTGGCAGCCGATACGAAATTCCACAAACCCGGAGCAATTGCGTCGGGCGCTTGCGGACGTCATTGCAAGGTATGAGACATTTCAGCAGGCGATTACAGTCAGAGGGCGTCTATGGCGCGCCACTCGGCTGCCCGCACCGGCGCGCGCAGCGAACGTGATCGAGCTTCAAAAATCTGACCCAGGAGAAATTCTGGCCGCGGCACAGTCTGCCATCGATATTGCAAAAGGTGACGTCATCGCCGCCATCGTGACGCCGCGTGATGCTCTGCTGATCGCGCACGCAGCGGTAGTCGATGGATTGTCTCTGGCGCGCATCGCCACGGAGATCGAAGACGGTAAGATGACCGAGGTCTTCCGATTGATCGAGGGGACTTCGACGGTTGCAGCCCACGACTGGCAGTCGGTTCTCGACGCGGGTCCGAAAAGCCCATGGTGGGTCGGGCCGGACGAACATCTCTCAGAAGAAACGAAAGTTACGGTAAGAGGGACGATCGCTGCCTCCGGCAAAACACCAATTACCTACGCACTGCTGCGGGCTGCGCGCGATATCGCAAAATCCGATCTTGTCGTTGCCGATGTCGAAGTTGAGCCCGTTGAGGTTAGTCCGCTTCTTGCCGTCCCTGTCCTCGCTCAGGTGGGGATCAGCGAGGTCATTGGGACTGCCCGCTCCTATCTTGATTATCTGGCTCGCCACCGCCCGGTTGCCGGAGGTCCGGGTTTGCTTGTCCGGCGCACGGTAACTCCTCAAGCATTGAACGGCGTCGTTGCCCTTCGGGGTACTGATCGTCTTTATCGGATTGTCGCCTCCTGGCAGGCGTTCGATGATCGAACCGAATTGGAAATCGCAGCCGGCAATGCCGCTATTGCACAGGAGTTGCTCAACGCCTGGATTGCGGCGATCCAAGCGGGGGATGCAGTCGATGCATAGCCACTATCTCGATGCACCCCTCGCAACGCATCTTACGAATTTCACGCGTAGCGGACGCTGCCACAATTTTCATGCCGTTCCGTGGCCGGCGGTTCTTGACGCCGCGTCGTCGGAATTTGCGCAACACTATCGTGCGCTTTTGGGTGCAGATCTCTCGCGGATCGACGCGAGTTGGTCCGGCAGCGCAGTGGATTCATTTTTTACGCCACATGGACCCCTGGCGGACGCCCAGCAGAAAACCGCCGCCGCCTTCGGCGCCGATGCGACATTCTTCGGGACCAGCGGCACGAGCGCAAGCAATCAAATCGCCCTGGAATCCCTTCGGTTTCCCGGCGCTGAAGTCCTGATGGACTGCGCGGCTCATCAATCATTGCTGTTTGCGGCCGAGGCCATGACGGTTGTGCCGACACCTTGTGCTGGCTCCGTGGAAAATCCCCGAGTTGACGTCGAAGCAACAGCCAGATTGCTTGCTCGGCGTGCAGCCGAAGGCCGACCTTTCGACATCCTGGTGCTTTCGGCGACAGGATATGATGGCCGGAAGCTGCGCCTGGATCGAGTTTTGCCATTACTGGTGACGTCGTCCCCAACAACCGCGATCGTCATCGACGAGGCGTGGTCGGCAATGCATGCCTTTGTTCCGTCGCTGGCCGACAAGACGGCGCTTGCTGTCGCCTCCAGCCTGCCGTTGCGCGCGCCCGTTCTGGTGACACACTCGGCACACAAGACCATGGCAGCACTTCGGCAGGGTTCATATCTTCACGTGCTGGGCTCCGCCTCGGATATCGAAAGAGTGCGGCTGGCGCGCTATCGTATTCACACCACGTCGCCATCATGGCCCATCCTGACATCACTCGATCTTGCGCGCGCCCACGCGGCTCAGTTCGGCGCTAGAGAGTTCTCGCGCACGATTTCGCTCAAAGTGAAACTCGAATCCATGCTTCGCGCCGAGCCGCTGACGGCACGCATGCTCGTCTCCTCAACAGGCGACGCTTATTACGATTTCGATCCCATGGTGTTGCGCCTGCATGTTGGGTCGCGCTCACGCGACATCAGAGATTGGCTTCTGCGGGAGCACCATGTGCTTGTCACAATCGCTGGCGACCAGCTTGTGGTCCGGCTGCATTTCGGTGTCACCGATCATGATCTTCAGGCCTTAATGAAGGGCCTATCGTTGCTGGAATCCGGTTTCGGTTCACAGAGCAACATCCTACCGCCAACTGGCCTGCAGGACTTCGAGCCTTCGATAGGCTCGTGCAGCCGGGAATATATCATCCCCTATCCTCCTGGCGTGCCGCTGGCACGGCCGGGGGAACTCTGGACGGAGCGTCATGCCATGGCACTTGCCCAAGAGAGAGCAAGGGGAGCGGAGATTTATCGCTTGGCTGCAGGTGGAAGCACGCGACGCGCGACATCCTCCGACGAAATTTCGGTCGGCGCCGTTCTCAACCCTTCCGCCGAAGACGAGCACGCATGACCGCACAACGCTCAGCATCAATTACCCCGCTGAGCGCGTCTGCTTAAGCGAATAAATACCGGTGTTTCGAGCGCCCTTCGAAGGAGCTCACCGCCATCAGACAGGAGAAGATAGATGACGTTTTCGGATCGTAAGCAACAGCTTCTCGCGAAGCGGCTCGGCGGCGCGGGCCTGCTCCAATCGGAGCGATCCGTCGCGAACGATCGTCCGCGACGCGAAGAGCATGAAGGTCCTTCTGTCCTCTCCTCGGCCCAACGTCGCATGTGGTACCATTCGCATCTTTCTGAAGGATCCGCTGCATACAACTTCTGCATCATCCTCCGGCCGGCGACCGACCTCAATTTTTCCCTCACCGCCTTGAGGCGCGCACTCGATCAGGTCGTTGACCGACACGAGATCCTGCGCACTCGATATCGGGCCGGCCCGGCCGGGGTCCCCGAGCAAATAATCGAGACCTATCTTTCACCTCGTATCACCGAGGTCGATCTGGAACTGTCAGCAACCGATCGCTTGGAAGATGTGCTTGACGAGGTGGCATGCCAGGCTCGCGATGAGCCTTTCAACCTTGAAACAGACACGCCTTTGCGGGCGTTGGTCGTTCGCAACGGTTCGATCGTCGCCGCCGTCATCCTCGTGCTGCCTCATATTGCCGGAGACGGCGGATCGTTCGGCATCGTCCTTGCGGATTTGGAGCGAGCCTATGGAGATGGTGCACACTCTGATGCGCTGCCGCCGGCGTCCAGTATCCGCTACTCTGACTACGCTGTATGGGAGCAACGACATCTTGGCGATGCCAAGAATGCCAGCAGCCTGCATGCCAAGCAATTGGCATTCTGGGAAAGGCAGCTGGCGGATCTCCCTGTAGAAATCGCCCTTCCCTTCGACCGCCCGCGCCCGAAGTCACCGAGCTTTTCAGGCAGTCAGATCAGATATTGGTGCGGCGACGGCTTGTCCGCGGCCCTGCGGAGCATGGCGAAAACAAATGGTGGCACGCCACTCGTCGCGCTTCAGTCGGCCGTCGCCGTGGCGCTTGGGCGCGTTGGTGCCGGCTCTGACATACCGTTGGGCATGCCCGTCGACCTACGCCATGATTCAGCGCTCGACCGGCTCGTCGGCTTCTTCAGCAACACGGTGGTCGTCCGCGTCGATGCCAACGGAGATCCCGATTTTGCTACGCTGTTTCGCCGTGTGCATGAGACGAGTCTCGAGGCTCTCGACAACCGCGACGCGCCGTTCGAGAGCGTCGTCGAGCATATTAACCCGCCACGTGCCGCCGCGCGAAATCCGCTGTTCGGGGTCATGGTCACCGCAACGAAACCATGGCCCGAATTGCAATTCGGCGATACGACCATGCTGCTTGAGGAGCCCCGGCAGACGCAGGCGAAGTTCGATCTGACTTTCGTGATCCATGACGAGGGTACGAGCGGACGCATTGGCGTTTCGTTGCTTTATGCGTGCGATCTCTTCGAAGAGTCCACAGCACGGCATCTGCTCGAACTTGTCATTGGCATTCTCGGACAGTCAGCGCATCATCCGCAATTGCGATTGTCACAGTTCGCAGAGTTGGCGCATAAGCCCCTCAGCCCTGAAGCCGCATCACTAGCGACTATAGTGGCGGAGCGCCGCGGAGGCCCGCTCGCCATGATGCGTGCCATCCGTCTTTCCGATGATGCACATGAAGCCGACATCGTTGCCGCATTGGTCCGGATGCTGGAACGTCATGACGCCCTTCGTCTGCAGCACGACCGCGCGAGCGGGCAGTGGAACTTTGCCGGCCCGGGTGAGCTATGGGAAACCCCCATCTTCTTGGGGCAAACGGCCGCTGCTCCCGATTCCGAGCGGTTTGCCGCTTGGTTGGAGATACAACCCGGCGACAAAATCGCGACATCGCCGCGGATGTTGACTCTGCAGGCGCCCGCAGGCTGGGTCGACGAAGAGTCTTGGGGCATTTTGCTTGCGGAGCTTTCGCACCTGCGCTTTGACACGATCCCAATCGTACCGCAGGCTGTCGGGTCTTATGCGGATTGGTTGAACCGCACCGCCAAGTTGGGGGTGCAGGACGATATGGTCGCCAATACCGAAGCTTGGTTGGATATGCTGGATCAGGCAGCGGGGCGGACTGCCGTCAAAGCCATTTCGCAGGATGCGTTCACGACAAGCGCACGCGAACTTGCACTTCCCGGCCTCGACCATCAACTCGACAAAGTAAAACTCAGGACAGCGGCTATTGCCGCCCTGCTTTGGGTAAAACGTCATTCAACCGCGCCGCTCCTGCTTGAAATCGATGAGCCAGACCGCGATCGCGCGGCGAAAGGTGCGCTGGTAAACGCCGTCGGTTGGTGCAGACGCAGCTTCCCGATGCTGGTCGCCCCGCCGCAGGGATTGGAAGGCGCACGGTTTACACCGCAGCTGACCGACAGTTTTCTGCGAGCTGCACGCCAGGTTCTTGGCCTCGATCGCGACGGGGAGATAAGCGGTGATTTCGCCGCGACCTATCTTTTGGCACGTGACGTTAATCCGGATGTCGCCGGCGCGCTCGATGACGTGCCCCGACCGGATATCACCCTCTCTATGGTCATCACCGATGATGGAGATGAGCCCATCCTGCGCGAGCAAGGCTCTCATGATGGACACGAGCGATGGACTGTGCGTTTTGACCCACGGCGTGGCCGGGCGCTGCTCGCCATCAACGCGCGGTGCAGCGTGTCTGAGACCGAGAGGCTGATCGAGGCCTGGCACAGCGTCTTTGCAGAGTTCTTTGCCGCGGTCGAGCCAGCTCACACTGGAAAGCAGCCGATCGACGATGAGCTTGTCGAGATATCGCACTGGGATCGGCGGCGCCTTGAAGAATCGTTCGGCGCAGTCCGTGAAGCACTACCGCTCTCGCCACTCCAGGAAGGGCTGCGCTTTCACGCTGTTGGTGCGGCCGAGGGCTCAAGCGAGGTCTACATATCACAGACGTCGCTCGATCTGTTTGGCGAGGTCGATGCCGATCGGCTTCATGGTGCAATAAAGAGAGCGATAGAACTAACGCCGACCCTTGCCGCAGGTTTCGCCGAGATCGGTGGGCAAATGGTGCAGGTGGTCCCTGCCGATGTCGAGGTTCCCTGGCGCTCGGAACGCGTAGCAAGCGAGATCGAGGCTCGCCTGATCGCGGATGAAGAATATGCTGCGCGCTTTGATGCCGCCCATCCGCCATTGATCCGTTTCGCGCTGATACGCGTGCCCGACGATGCAGCCGCCATTCGCCATCGGCTTTTGCTGACCGCTCACCACATCCTGCTGGATGGCTGGTCCATCCGCCTGCTCTATCGCCTCGTCGTCCAGCTCTACCGCGATCCGGCGGGTACGGCAGCCCCACCACCTTTCAGCCGATATCTGAGATGGTTCAAGCAGCAGAACGTGGTCGAGGCAGAAACCGTCTGGGGCGAAGTACTTGCCGGCAGCGAGGCGACAATTCTCTATCCCGGCGCACGCGGCCTGGAGGCAAGCATCGAGCATAGTGATGAGCTCTCGCTCTCCATTGCCGCCAACACCACTGCGGCGCTGTCGCAGCTGGCACGTTCAGCATCGACCACATTAAGCACTGTCCTTGAGCTAGCATGGGGTACGCTTCTTATGCGATTGAGCGGAAACGCAAACGTCGTATTTGGAAACGTTGTCTCCGGCAGGCCGAACGACATCGAGCAGGTGAACGAGATCATCGGCCTCCTGTTCAACACGGTGCCGGTGCGCGTTCAGGCCCATGGGCGGCAATCAGTCAAGGCAGCACTCGGCGCCCTGCACGCGCAAAAAGCCGTTTCCCTGCGGCATTCCCATGTCAATCTGACGCGGCTGCAGCAGATTGCCGGGCATAGTCCTCTGTTCGATACGTTGTTTTCGGTCCAGAACCTGCCCGTGTTCGACGTTGCTGACGAGGACGGAATCCGGATCGGCAATGCTGAAGTCCGCGATGCGACCCACTATCCACTCAGCATGTCCGTGACGCCGAAAGGAGACGCCATCGATCTGCGGCTGATGTTCCGCAGCGATCTCGTCACGGGAGATCAGGCGAAAGCTCTCATCGAAGCCTATGGGCATATCCTGGAACGCTTTTGCAGTGACGCCGACCTGCCTCTGTTGGCCCTGAACGCGCTGCCCGACACCAGCACATTATTGCCGAAGACAATTTCAGGCGAAGAGATGGAGATTGGCTCACTCTCGGTAGCAGATCTCCTCCTCAAACAGGCCTTGGCTACACCGGACAACAACGCCGTCACGGCAGGCGACACCAAGCTCACATTCGAACAATTGGCAACGGCTGCGCATCAACTGGCTCACCTGCTTCATTCGCGCGGGGCAAAGCCCGAACACCGCGTCGCGTTGCTCCTCCCCCGCTCGGAACTGATGATCATAGCCCTCTTCGGGGTATTTGCAGCGCATGCCGCTTATGTCCCGATCGATCTGGAAACACCTGTCAACAGAATCCGCTCGATGCTCGATCAATCGCAACCGACTGTTATCCTCAGCGTCAGTACACTGGCCGGGCTTCTCCCGCCGGAATACCAAAAAGATACCCGCTTGGTGCTTCTTGACGCACCAGAAACGCAGACCGAGCTCAAGAGCTTGCCGAAAACCCTACCGCAGATCGAGCGACCGGCAGGCTTGAGGCATCTCGCCTATATTATCTTCACGTCCGGTTCGACGGGTGAACCCAAGGGCGTTGCCGTACCCTATCTCGGCCTGACCAACATGTTCATCAATCACAGACAGGAGATTTTTGCACCGGTTTTGGCCTCTCAAGGCGGTCGCAGGCTAAAGATCGCTCACACGACCTCCTTCGCCTTCGATGCCTCCTGGGAACAACTCCTCTGGTTGTTGGCCGGCCACGAGGTTCATGTCATCGATGACGAACTGCGCCGAGATCCGGATCGGCTGCTTCCGCTATTCGATCGTGAAGAAGTCGATGCCTTCGACGTCACACCGACCTATGGCAGCTATCTGGTCGAACACGGACTTCTCGAACGAGATCGGCCGCAGGGAAGACCTGGTACCGGTGTCGTATTCGTCTCTCTTGGGGGGGAGGCGGTCGGCCAGGATCTGTGGACCCGCCTTCGCGAAGCAAAGGGTGTCAGTGGTTACAATCTTTATGGTCCGACCGAATACACGATCAACGCTCTCGGAGCAGATCTTGCGGAGAATGCCGAGCCGACCGTTGGCAGGCCGATTGCCAACACGGATGCCTACATCCTTGGTCCTGGCCTCCAACCGGCACCGGTGGGTGTAACGGGCGAGCTCTACCTCGGCGGCGTGGGATTGGCACGCGGTTATGTTGGACGACCTGCAACCACGGCGGAGCGTTTTGTCGCAAATCCGTTCGGACGTCCCGGCGAGCGAATTTATCGCACCGGCGACCTAGCAAGATGGCGCGCCGATGGCGGCATCGACTATCTTGGCCGCTCGGACAATCAGCTGAAAATTCGTGGCTATCGCATTGAACCCGCTGAAATTGAAAATGCTCTCGTCGCGCAAGAAGGTGTGAAGCGCGCGGCAGTCGTGGGCAGGGCCGCGCAGGATGGCTCGGTGCGACTCGTCGCCTATGTTGTCGGAGACGGTTTATCGACTGATGCGGATAGCTTGCGCGAGCTTTTGCGCCTGCACCTACCCTCCTACATGGTTCCGGCCGCCATCATGTTTGTCGATGATCTCCCAAGAACGATCAACGGCAAGCTCGACGTTGCTTCGCTGCCAGATCCATCCGTGACAGACACACAAATCGCACAGCCGGTGAACGAAACTGAACGCGTCATTTGCGACATTTTCGCCTCAGTTCTGGAGCGTCAGGTAATTGGTCGGTTTGACGATTTCTTCGAGTCAGGCGGGCACTCCCTGCTGACGGTACGTCTGGTTGGCCTGCTTCGCGAGACCCTTGGCCCTGGCATCAATGTCCGGCAGATCTACGATCATCCGACGCCGGCGGCCCTTGCGGCGTCTCTAGGGTCCGTCGAGGAGATCACAACGAAACCGCCAAAGCTCAGCGACCCGGATCACGAGAGAAGCCTCATGCGTTCGGATCTGGTTTTACCTGCCGACATCGTGGTTCCCGCAGACGCAGTAGTCGCCCCGCGACCGACACTTGCAACCATTAATGCCGTTCTGCTGACGGGTGCAGCAGGCTTCATCGGCTCTTTCGCTCTGGCGGAGCTTCTGCGGAACGGCAATGCCAGCGTCTATTGCCTGGTGCGCGCGAAGGACGACGCGGCGGCGGCCGAGCGGGTCCGCAGGTCTCTGACCGCATATGATTTGTGGGACGATGCTTTCCAGCACCGGATCATCGGACTTGCCGGTGAACTTTCGCACCCACGTCTGGGCTTAACTGCAAAAACGTTCGATCTCCTTGCCGATAAGCTCGATGTCATCATCCACAATGGAGGTGCGACGAACGAATTCGACCCCTATTCACGCCTTGCCCCGATTAACGTCGGTGGCGCGAAACAAATCCTGCAGCTTGCAGCAAGCGGAAGTCGCGTAACGCCGGTCCATTTTGTCTCGACGGCGTCGGTCGTGGCGAGCCGCGGATTCAACCCTCCCATCATATTGGAAAAAACCCGCCTTTCGATCGATGCGGTGGAAGACACGGGCTACGTCCAGAGCAAATGGGTGGCGGAGGAGCTGATGCATAGCGCTGCGGCGCGAGGCCTACCGGTTACAATTCACCGCCCGGGGCGCGTCAGCGGCCATAGTCTCACCGGCTTTTGCAGCACGAGTATTGGCTTCTGGCATTTTATCCGGTCAATGCTGGTTCTCCAGGCAGCGCCTAATTTGCGCTCGGATCACCTCACCTTGGCTCCGGTCGATTATGTGGCGCGAGCCTTGGTAGCGCTGATCGAGCGGGGAGAGCCTGGGGCGACCTATCATCTATCCAACGTAATGCAGACGAGTATCAGTGATATCCTCAACGCGGTTCGACGTGCGGGCTATCGACTAGAGGTCATGTCGTTCGAGGCATGGCGCGAGCGATTGATACAGACCGCTGAAGGACGCGCAAAGCAGGGCGACAACTCTTTCGCATCGATACTCCTGCTTGCGGGGCATCTTGAAAAGTACGATGGATCTCAAACAGAATCAGCACTCGGGCAGCAGCATATAGAGACTGCGTTGGCTGGCACAGGGATAACGCCGCCCCCGATTACCGACGCGGTGCTTGATAGGTACGTTCAACACTTTATCGAGGTCGGCTTCTTCCCACCACCGGAAACGGGTCTCGATGTAAAGCGATAACCACAACCAGTGGCCTGCCGCCGTCGGATCGACAGCGGCAGGCCACTATCATCATCACGCTAAAGATGACGCTCACATCGTCCTGTCAATTATTGTCCACGTCCTTGTGAACTCATTATCGGTTTCGAACTTGATCAGCATCTTTGTATCTATCGGTATTGTCGGATGTAGCGTCTGCTCGGTTGAAAATGACAAGGTATCTTCATCTTCAATCCCGTTGAAACTCACGGCATCAAAACCGAAGAAATCTTGAACGACTGGATACAGAGCTTTGAAAATGGTCTCCTTGGCGGAAAAAATCGTGGTCGCTAGGATGGCCTGATCAAGACATGTCTGGTGAGCAAGGCGATTGCACTCCCTAGCCGACAGTGCTTCTTTCATAATGGCTTCGAGCGAATTACCCGTTGCGACTTTCTCCACATCAATGCCAATCAGCATGTTTTCGCCACGGGCGACGAGGCACGCGCATCTGCCATGGGAATGACTGATCGAGCCAACAGAGCCCTTTGGCCATAGAGGGGCGCCCCGCTCGCCAATGCCAACCAAACTTTCGATGATGCCGAGCGATTTCAACGCTGCGCCAGCAAGCACCCGTCCGGCCAGGAATTCGCCTCGGCGTTTGGGGACGGCATTGCCCAATCTCGTCGGGAAATCGACCTCATAAATATCAAATAGAGATCGAGAGAAGGCATCGATCGAATACTGCGTCTGCAATCCGATGTGGTGCCCGCAATGATCAAGCACGGTGACAATATCGCTGAGGAACGGTTGGCGAACCCCTGTCGCATCAGCACTCATACAGGCAATACCGGATCGAGCGGCACATTTGGCCTCATGACCAGATGTGCGTGGAGACGGTCTTCCGTCAAAAATATCCTCTGAAGCACAGTCGAATCTCGCAAGCCTTCTAGCTCTTAAAGCTGTTTCAAACCATTCATCAGCCACGTCCACGTCTTATCGAAATGGGCGTCAACAGCAGCTGGGGACCCAAACTCGTTACTTCCCATCATCGCCGCACCCGTCGGCATCGCGACCATACAGTGGATGAGATGTCCGGCAATTTCGGAAGCGTTTCCAGGACAGAGCGCGCCGTCTTCCTGAGCACTTTCCACGGCTTCGACCAACTTTGCCATGATCGGATCAGGCTGAGGCGGTATGGGACCACCCTTTTCAAAGACGACGGCCTCACTGAACGCGATGCGCTTCAAAGCAATCATGTCAGGCTCCATGTTAACTCGTAAAAGTTGACGAACAAGGGATTCGAGCCGCGTCAGAGGATCGCCGGTCACAGTCGGCATGAGTTCCAGCCTTGCGACCGCGTTCTTGTGAGCATCCTCGACAACAGACTCGAACAGCGCCACCTTTGATGGGAAACGTCGGTAAACCGTATCTTTCCCCGCTCCGCACTTGGACGCCACCTGCTCCATCGAGGTCCCGGCAAAACCTCTCCCTGAAAAAAGCTCAGTCGCGACGGCAATTATCCTCTCCCTGGCCATATCCCGCGCCGCTTTGGGCGGGCGACCAACTCTGGCAACTTCGCTAGTGCCTACAGAAACCATCGTCACCTTCTCCGTCATTTCGCATCTGGTTTTCGCTCTCTGACGCTTGCGCACCAATTAACACAAAACATGACCGTCGTCGTCATATTAACTGGACAGGACGGTTCCGTTTGATTATTGAAATCCCCATTGTCTGCCGGCTTCTTTCAGGGGATTGTTTGTGAAGCACAGGAACTCCTTAACGCATATTTTTTTGCTGTCCTCTTTCGTGTCCGTCGGTTCTGCATCCGCACAGGAAACGGCAACACAACTTAAGCCGATCATAATCCATGGCACGGATACCGATGGCAGTTCCAACACTATCAATGTGAAGACTGCACGTTCTGCCACCAAAACTTCCACACCGATTATCGAAACGCCACAGTCAATTTCAACGATTACGCGCAAGCAGCTAGATGATCAAAGTCCACAGACGGTCAGCGAAGCACTTCGCTACACAGCCGGCGTTCTGGCCGACCGGGATTCGAACTCCCGCTACGACTCGGTTTTTCTACGTGGCTTTGGCGCGTTTGGGACGGCAACCAACTACGTGAATTATCTTGACGGGCTCAAGCTTCAGCGAGGCCAAGCTTTCGCTACACCTTCAATCGATCCCTTCTTGCTTGATCGTGTGGATGTCTTGAAAGGACCGTCAGCGCTCTTATACGGTCAGGTAAGCCCTGGTGGACTTGTGAATCAGGTCAGCCGCCAGCCTTCGGACATACCATCCCATGAAGTCAGGCTGGAAGTGGGTACGGATGGAAGAGTTCAAAGTGGGCTCTACTCCACCGGTCCGGTAACCTCTGACGGAAACGTCCAGTATGGAATTGGCATCATCGGGAGGTCTTCTGGCACGCGCTATGACGACGTTGACGAAAAACGTCTCGGCGTTGCACCCTCAATCAAGTGGCAGCCAGACGCGGACACCACGCTGACAATCTCCGGCTATTATCAGCGAGATCCTGAAGGTGGATACTTCAACTCCATTTATCCCAAGTTCCTCGACCCGTCAGCCTATTCCGGCTTCCTGGGTCGTGATTTGAATATCGGTGATCCGAACTATGACAGCTTCGCGCGAACACAATATGGTCTTGGCTATCAGTTCGAACACACCTTCGATGAAGGCATCACATACCGGTCCAATTTCCGGTATTCCGGTATCGATACGGACATGCGCTCGCTTCAGATGAATGGCAAACTAGACGGATCGGGCAAGATACCTCGATGGGCGGTACATTCCATCGAGGATGCCAGGGGGTTCTCATATGACAACCAGATGGAATTTCAGACCCGTACCGGCGCACTTCAACATACATTTCTTGCCGGCATAGACATTCAACGTTCAGACAGTAGCTGGGAGTATTTGCTCGGGGGCGCTGACTCTCTCGATGTGACAAATCCACAATACGGCCAACCGGTCGGCCCTCTTGGACCCGTCATCAACAATAACCAGACGCTTCGCCAGACGGGAATTTATTTGCAAGACCAGATAGAAGCCGGCGGCTTGCGAGGGGTTTTCGGTGTGCGGCATGACTGGTCCACTCAGGACACCGACAATCTCTTGGCGGGATCATCAGCCGAAAGATCTGATAGTGCTACGACCTATCGCGCAGGTTTGCTCTACATGTTTGATAATGGCGTTGCACCTTACGCCAGTTACTCAACATCTTTTGAACCATCAACCCTTACCAACAGAAGCGGGATTCCGTTCAAACCAACAGAGGCCGAACAATATGAAGTTGGGGTGAAGTATCAGCCCGCCGGTATGGACGCTTTGTTCACGCTCTCCGCCTTCGATATTCGCCAGCAGAATGTCGCTTACTTCAACGCGCAATCCCGCTTCAATGAACAGCAAGGTGAAATCCATTCACGTGGGCTCGAGTTCGAGGCGAGAGGAAACGTCACGAACAATCTTGAACTCATTGCCGCGATTTCCTTGCTCGATACGGAAGTCTCGGAATCCAGCATGCCCTTCGTAGTCGGTAAGCGGCCCCAAGCCGTACCGCGGTATTATGGGTCCTTGTGGGCAAATTACACCATCGATTCCGGCGCGCTCGAGGGTTTGAGCGTTGGAGGCGGTATACGGTTTGTCGGATCGAGCTACAGCAATGACGATAATACTGTCAAAGCCCGCGGTTACACCCTACTTGACGCAGCTCTTCGCTATGATCTCGGCGTAAAGAACCCGAGCCTTAAAGGGTTACAGGCGACACTCAATGTTACCAATCTACTGGACACGGAATACTACTCTTCCTGCAGTTCGGAATACTACTGCCAGTATGGCAATGGCCGGACTGTGCTGGCCGGACTGAGATATAAGTGGTGATCTCCGTGACTTTGACACGTAGAAGCTTTTGCACGTCCACCTTGGCTGCCGGGGTCGTCTCTTTTACGGGACCGACCCAGGCACAATCGTTGATAACAGTTACGGATATGGCAGGGCGCCAGGTCAGCCTCCCTGGCGCTCCGAAGAGGATCATCTTGCTTGAAGCGCATGATCTTCTCACGATGTCGCTGCTTCATCCAGATCCGGCTTCGATCGTTGCGGGCTGGGCGGCCATCGATCGTATCGATAGTCCTGCTCTTATAAAGTCATTATCGAATGGTCACCAGATAACCGTTATCGGCAAACAGACGCCGGACAGCGTTTCGCTTGAGCAATTGATAAGTTTGGCGCCGGATCTTGTGGTCACAACCGCCTTCATGAGCCCGCAGGGCGGGGCGGATCCGATTGTAAGTCGATTGAACGATCTGAAGATACCGGTCGTGTACAGTGATATTTCAAGCAACGCGTTGACCGACAGTCAAAACACCGATCCAGTAGCATTGGTGAAGGCCTACATGCGCATGTGGGGCAAGATACTAGGCGTTCCGCAAAAAGCTGAGGCCTTTTTGTCAGTTGTCGAAGATGGTTTGGCGTCGGTTACCACACGAGTATCAAAGGCTCCACGGGTAACGACATATCTGGAAGTTCAGTCTACACCAGATGATTGTTGTTGGGCGGCAGGCCGAAAGGTCTGGGGTGAACTGCTAGCCTTGGCGGGAGGCCAACCTCTACCCGGAGTGAAAGCACCCTATTTTGAGAAGCTATCGCTGGAATATGTCCTGACCACCCCACATGACGTGTACATCGCCTCGGGCGGCGGCTGGGCAGCCGGCAATCGGCCTGCGATTGGGCCAGGTTTGGACCGGGAGGCGGCTAGGGAAAGTTTGGAGAAACTGGTCGAAAGCAGATCAGGTTTTGCTCAATTGCCGAGCGCGGTCAACAAACGTGTTTACGGGATTTGGACGGGGCTGATCTCCAACCTTCCGCTGAACGTGCTTTTCGTCGTGCTCACGGCAAAATGGCTCCATCCAGAGCTTTGCTCCGACCTCGAGCCGGAAGCAATCCTGACGAAGATCAACACGGAATTTGCAGCATTCGCGATCGAGGGTCCTCTCTGGGTGTCGCTTTAAAGTTTGCCCGGGATAAGTGGAAACCGGTTATCCCGAAAAGACAAACGACACCAAAACAATCGAAAGTCTGACTGGTTCAGAATGAACCTGAGACGGACTGTAGCAGCGCATAGGTCTCGCCATGTCCTCCACCACCACCAAGCGCCTCTTTCAAGCGCATGCCACTGTGAAGCTTGCCTCTATCGACACTTATGTCGAGCCCTTTATAGAGGCTTTGGCAAGTCACGACATGATAGTGAGCAAGCGTGGAACGCTGCAGGATTTAGAATCGCCCTTTGGTAAAGCTACATTTGAGCCTTTCGAAGATGGATTCAAACTCACTGCCGAAGCTGATGATCCGAGCAGTTTGAACCGCCTGAAACATGCGCTCGTCGGTCCGATATGCTTCATTGCCTCCCGCGAAAAATTGGACATCGATTGGGTGGGAGATTATGCCGAACCGGCTCTTCCCGATGATCTTCGCTTTTTGCATGTGGTGTCCATCAACGATATTTCACCCACCTTCCGCAGAATCGTTTTCCATGGCGAAAACCTTGAGCGCTACGACCGTGACGACCAGCTTCACTGTCGATTAATCTTCCAACCGCGAGGTATCGGCAACCCTGTCTGGCCTAGGCTGGATCACCGCGGCCACGTCGTATGGCCCCCGGAAGGGGCAGTACCCACACGTGTTTACACGATAAGGGGCATCGACGTTTCGAAAGGCCAGATTATCATAGATTTCGCATTGCACGAAAACCCCGGACCGGCAACGCGCTGGGCGTTGGCGGCGCAGATTGGCGATCTGGTTGGAATTCTTGGTCCTGCCGCTAACGGACCCAAACCTGCAAAGTTCTACGTTCTCGCCGGCGATGAAACAGCCCTGCCAGGTATAGCAAGGATTTTAGAAACGTTGGATGATGACGCGACGGGTATAGCGTTCATTGAAATTGCGACTGCGGAGGATGAACTGCCGCTTCAAAAGCCCAAGGGCATGACGATGAAATGGCTCCACCGGCAAGATGCGGCACCCGCAACTACCACTTTGTTGCCTGACGCTGTCAGATCAGTTGCGTGGCCCGAGAATCGAGATGAACCATTCTTTTGGGGAGGATGTGAACATAAAACGTTCGCCAAGATTTATCGTCATCTAAGGCGCGAAATCGGTTTGCCCAAGGAAAGGATGATATTTTATTCTCACTGGAATAAGTCTCTGAGTGAAGAAGACATAATTGCGCGAGGATCGAGCGAATATTTGCCTGAATGAAACGCTTGATTGCCACGGCTAGAACGAGTGTCTGGTGGAGTAGCTATGTTGCTTCCAAATCCACCGGAGAATTTTGATGGCATGCGCTGCTTCGTTCCCTGCTTCCGATGTCAAGAATTCAACCGGTCAGTTTACAGAAGGGCTTTTCGCCCGTGTCTTCTCACCGGCCCCCGGAAGAAGCGCTCGCTCTGCTCCGCGATAACCTTGGCCTGCTGCGGACCGCGAGGCGATAAGTCTCTGGAGCCTCTTTATTCGTGAGCTTGTTATATCGCGCGCAGCGGCACCGCATGGAGCGCTATTGCGCCTCTTTCATTGGATTCTCCATTTACCTCGTGCGCTGCTAATGTTGTTGAAAAGACAACTATCCGCAGAGTAGCGCATCCATTGCTATGGCCCGAACTCCGGCGGTGGCGTTTGGCGCATGCAGCAACTTACCCCATCCGTTCCGACGCGTAGGACCCCGGGCTTGGCGGGAAGACCACGGTGCGGTTGCCGTTGATGAAGGTGCGGTGGTGGATATGCGCATGGATGGCACGGGCCAGAACCTGGCTTTCCACATCGCGGCCAAGCGAGACGTAATCATCTGCCGACTGTGCGTGGGTGATGCGCACGGTGTCCTGCTCGATGATCGGGCCTTCGTCGAGATCGGCGGTGACGTAATGGGCGGTGGCGCCAATCAGCTTCACGCCACGCTCATAGGCCTGCTTGTAAGGGTTAGCGCCCTTGAAGCTTGGCAGGAAGGAGTGGTGAATGTTGATGATCTTGCCGGACATTTTGCGGCACATGTCGTCGGAAAGAACCTGCATATAGCGTGCCAGGACCACGAGTTCGGTGCCGGTGCTTTCGATCAGGTCGTTCAGCTGCGCTTCGGCCTTCGGCTTGTTTTCCTTCGTCACCTTGATGTGGTGGAAAGGAATGTCGTGGTTGACGACAACCTTCTGGTAATCGAAGTGGTTGGAGACGACGCCGACGATATCGATCGGCAGCGCGCCGATCTTCCAGCGGTAGAGCAGATCGTTGAGACAATGACCGAAACGCGACACCATCAGCAGCGTCTTGGTGCGTTCGCCATCGCTGAAGATCTCGGCTTCCATCTTGAAGCGGTCGGCAACCGGCTTGAAGCCTTCCTTGATGTCTGAAAGCGACACGCCTTCTTCCGAAATGAAGGAGACGCGCATGAAGAACTTGCCGGTTTCGAGGTCGTCGAATTGCGAAGAGTCAACGATGTTGCAACCCTTGTCCGCGAGATAACCCGAAATGGCGGCGACGATGCCGCGTGTGGATTTGCAAGCTACGGTCAATACATAGGTCGTCATCTGGCGCCCTCTCTGTCATCGATGGAAAAAACCCGCGCTATGCAAGGAGCGCGGGAAAAGCCGCAAGGCGGCGGGGAAACGTTGTCAAACGTCGAGCG
The DNA here is from genome assembly GCF_004310285.1 of Agrobacterium cavarae. Lineage (GTDB taxonomy): Bacteria > Pseudomonadota > Alphaproteobacteria > Rhizobiales > Rhizobiaceae > Agrobacterium > Agrobacterium cavarae. The sequence goes on along the minus strand of NZ_SISF01000030.1, from coordinate 270,629 downwards.
TGGTCTGGTGCTCCCAGGCGGTGAACTGCGAGCAGTAGCTGTCCCACTCACCATGCTTAAGCTTCAAATAGGCCTTGGAGAACTCGACGCCGAGCGCCTGCTGCAACGCTTCATCCTTCTCATATTCGCGCAACGCATCGAGAAGATTGAGCGGCAGTTTCGGCGCATTGGTGACCGTATGGCCTTCGCGATACATGTCGATATCGTGATGTGGACCTGGATCGGCCTGAGCGCGAACGCCGGAAAGGCCGGCTGCGATTATGATGGCCTGGAGCAGATAGGGGTTCACCGCACCGTCCGGCAGACGAAGCTCGAACCGCCCGGGCCCCGGCACGCGCACCATATGGGTGCGGTTGTTGCCGGTCCATGTCACCGTGTTGGGTGCCCATGTGGCGCCGGATATGGTGCGCGGCGCATTGATGCGCTTGTAGGAATTGACGGTCGGATTGGTGACAGCCGCCAGCGCAGAGGCATGTTTCATGATACCGCCAAGAAAGGTCTTGCCCTTGGCGGAAAGGCCGAATGGCATCGCCTTGTCAGCAAAGGCATTGACCTCGCCGTCCAGATCCCACACGGAAATATGCGCATGGCAGCCATTGCCGGTCAGGCCCTTGAAGGGCTTCGGCATGAAGGTGGCGCGAAGCCCATGCTTTTCTGCAACGGATTTCACCATGAATTTGAAAAAGGAATGCTTGTCGGCCGTTTGAAGCGCGTCGTCATATTCCCAGTTCATTTCAAACTGGCCGTTCGCGTCTTCATGGTCGTTCTGGTACGGCTTCCAACCCAGCTCCAGCATGTAGTCGCAAATTTCGGCAATCACATCGTAACGGCGCATCACCGCCTGCTGATCGTAGCAGGGCTTTTCGGCGGTATCATATTCGTCAGAGATTTTGCTGCCGTCAGCCGAAATCAGGAAGAATTCCGGCTCGACACCGGTCTTCACCCGCAAGCCTTCGCTTGCGGCTTCGGCAATCAGTTTCTTCAAGACCACACGCGGCGCCTGTTCGACCGGCTGGTCTTCCATCACGCAATCGGCGGCGACCCAGGCGACATCCTTCTTCCATGGAAGCTGGATGACCGAGGAGGCGTCTGGCACGGCAAAAAGATCAGGATGAGCGGGTGTCAAATCGAACCAGGTGGCAAAGCCTGCAAAGCCCGCGCCGTCCTTTTGCATGTCAGCGATCGCTTCGGCAGGCACCAGCTTGGCGCGCTGCCCACCGAAGAGATCGGTGTAACTGATCATAAAATATTTGATGCCCTTTTCGGCTGCATATGCGGAGAGGTCCAGTGTCACGTCATTCCCCTTTTTTTGGTATCAGACACTTGATTTTAGAAAGACGGCCGCATCCTCCCAAACGCGCCCGTCCTTAATGCATGCTTTTTCAGAAGCCACCTTTGCCGGGGAACCAGTTCGTTCCCGCCAGCGGAACCTGCGCCATGGCTGCGGCCTCCATGGTCAACGCCACGAGATCTTCCGGCTCCAGATTGTGGAGGTGGTTCTTGCCGCAGGCGCGCGCGATGGTCTGCGCTTCAAGCGTCATCACCTTCAAATAATTGGCAAGGCGACGACCGGCGGCGACCGGGTCGAGACGCGCGGCAAGCTCCGGATCCTGGGTCGTGATGCCAGCCGGGTCTTTGCCTTCGTGCCAGTCATCATAAGCGCCAGCGGTGGTGCCGAGCTTCTGGTATTCCTCTTCCCACTTCGGGTCGTTGTCGCCAAGCGCCACGAGTGCCGCGGTGCCAATCGCCACCGCATCGGCGCCAAGCGCCAGAGCCTTCGCCACATCGGCGCCGGAGCGAATCCCGCCCGACACGATCAATTGCACCTTGCGATGCATGCCGAGATCCTGAAGGGCCTGGACTGCGGGGCGAATGCAGGCAAGCGTTGGCATGCCGACATTTTCGATAAAGACGTCCTGCGTTGCAGCCGTGCCGCCCTGCATACCGTCCAGCACCACCACATCGGCACCGGCCTTTACCGCAAGCGCCGTGTCGTAATAGGGGCGCGCGCCACCGACCTTGATATAGATCGGCTTTTCCCAGTCGGTGATTTCACGCAGTTCGAGGATCTTGATTTCCAAATCATCCGGGCCGGTCCAGTCGGGATGGCGGCAGGCCGAGCGCTGATCGATCCCCTTCGGCAGATTACGCATAGTGGCAACGCGGTCGGAAATCTTCTGGCCGAGCAGCATGCCGCCACCACCAGGCTTGGCGCCCTGGCCCACAACCACCTCGATGGCGTCTGCACGGCGCAGATCCTTCGGGTTCATGCCGTAGCGCGAGGGCAGATACTGATAGACCAGGGTTTGGCTGTGACCGCGCTCCTCATCCGTCATGCCACCGTCGCCTGTCGTCGTGGAGGTGCCGGCAATCGTGGCGCCGCGGCCAAGAGCCTCCTTGGCATTCCCGGATAGCGCGCCGAAGCTCATGCCCGCAATCGTGATCGGCGTTTTGAGCGTAATCGGCTTCTTGGCAAATCGGGTTCCAAGCGTGACGCTCGTATCGCATTTCTCGCGATAGCCTTCGAGCGGATAGCGCGAAATGGAAGCGCCAAGAAACAGCAGGTCGTCAAAATGCGGAACCTTGCGCTTCGTGCCCGCACCGCGAATATCGTAAATGCCGGTTGCCGCAGCGCGGCGGATTTCCGCCAGCGTATGGTCGTCGAAGGTTGCGGACTTGCGCGGCGGGGTGAATGGGTTGTGATAGCTCATCGGTAAATCCCTGCCTCAATATGCATCGGCGTTGTCGATGTTGAAGGTGTAGAGCGTGCGGGCAGAGCCGTAGCGCTTGAACTCGCCAGGCTTGACATCGGTGATGCCGGCCTTGTCGAGAAGCTCCGCCAGCTTTTCCAGATGCTCGGGCCGCATTTCTTTTTCGATGCAGTCGGCGCCGAGGCTTTTGACCGAGCCGCGCACGAAAAGCTTTGCCTCGTAAAGACTGTCGCCCAGTGCATCGCCCGCATCTCCGCAGACGACGAGATGGCCGGACTGGCCCATGAAGGCCGACATATGGCCGATATTGCCCTGCACGACGATATCGATGCCTTTCATCGAAATCCCGCAACGGGATGCGGCATTGCCCTTGATGACGAGAAGCCCGCCGCGACCGGTGGCACCCGCATATTGAGAGGCATCCCCTTCAATGACGACGGTACCGGACATCATGTTCTCGGCGACACCCGGACCGGCAGAGCCATGAACGGTGACGGTGCCACCATCATTCATGCCGGCGCAATAATAGCCGACAGAACCGTGCACATCGACGGTTACGGGACTGTCGATGCCAACGGCAACGGCGTGATGGCCGCGCGGATTGACGACTTCAAATTCGGTGTCGTTTACACCCGCCGAAAGGCCGTGCAGCGCCTTGTTGAGGTCACGCAGCGGCGTATGAGAGAGATCGAAGACTGGCATGGATATGACTTTCACACGGATAGGCCGATGACGGCATCAGGCTGCTTTTTCGTGGTCCCAGAAGTAGACGGTCGCCGGCTCCGGCTCCCAGACGCGGGCGGTCTCAATGCCCGGCAGATTGACCAAGGCACGATACTCCGAGCCGAAAGCGACATATTGATCGGTTTCGGCCATGACAGCGGGTTTGCAGGCAATCGGATCGCGCACGACGCCGAAACCGGACTTGGTGCCGACAACGAAGGTGAAGAAGCCGTCGAGATCGTCGAGTGCACCGGTCAGCGCCTCACCCAGATCCTTCCCCTTGGCCATTTCTGCCGTGAGGTAAGCAGCAGCCACTTCTGAGTCGTTCTGGGTTTCGAAACTCATCCCTTCACGAACCAGTTCGCGGCGCAGATTGTTATGGTTGGAGAGCGAACCATTATGCACGAGGCACTGATCCGAGCCGGTGGAGAAGGGATGCGCGCCAAGCGTCGTCACCGCCGATTCCGTTGCCATGCGGGTGTGGCCGATGCCATGGGTGCCAGCCATGGAGCGCACGTCAAAGCGGGCCACCACATCCTTCGGCAGGCCGGTTTCCTTGTAAATCTCGACGCTGCCACCGGAGCCCATGACGCGGACATTGGGGCGGAGAGCGGAAAGAACGGCGCGGATGCCATCAAGCTTGTCCGCCGGGATGTCCAGAACCGCGTGCGTGCTCTTGACGGTCACCGCAGCCGCAACGCCCTTTTCCTTCAGCGCCTCTGCAAGTCCTGTAAAGTCTGCATCAGGATCGGCGGACTGAATCGTTACCTTGGCGCGTCCTGCGGCAGCGCCACCGTAGATCGCGATACCTGCCGAGTCCGGTCCACGATCGGTCATGGTGATCAGCATGTCAGAGAGCAGCTGACCCAACTGCGGTTCCAGGCTTTTGTCTTTCAGGAATAGTCCAACAATGCCGCACATCGACAGGCACCTCCGTTCGTTTGTGAACAAAGGCGTATCACACGAAATTTCAAGACGTCAACTATGAGGAATATTTTTTTCCTTTAAAGCAATACATTAATCACCCGTGACTCGTCGTTGAGGGTAGGAGATGATCGACAGGTAGCGTGCGGGAAGCTGCACCAACACCTCTGGTCCGTGCGGCGCATCGGCATCGAAAAACAGGCTATCCCCCGCCTGCATGGTAAAAAGCTGCTCTCCGTGGCGATAGACGACCTCGCCCTCCAGCATGTAGAGAAACTCCATGCCCTCGTGCTGGAAGGTGGGAAAAACGTCGGAATCGGTCGTGAGCGTGATGAGATAGGGTTCGACCGTCACCCCGCTGGTGTTGTTGTCGATATGCCCTAGCAGGCTGTACTGGTGGCCTGCGCGCGTGCCTCTGCGGTCGATATTGACGCCTTGCCCGGCCTTGACGAAGGTGGCGCTGCGCGGCTCCTCAAAACCTCGGAAGAAGGCAGTGATCGGCACGCCCAGCGCCTTGGAGAGCGTCTGCAATGTCGTCAGCGACGGCGAGATGTTACCGTTCTCGATCTTCGACAACATGCCAACCGACACGCCGGTCGCGGAAGCAAGGTCGGTGACGGTGATGCCAAGTTTCTTGCGATAGGCTCTCACCTCGTGACCGATGGCCATCTCCAGATTGTTGACCCTCGGTTCGCGAACGGCATGCGGATCCTGCGACAGGACCTGTTGCGCGGCTTCTATGCTGATGGATTGTTTCGCCATGGAGCCTCCGGCACGGTATGGTCACTCTTCTTTAAAGGAAGAAGATTTTAATTCGCAGGAAATCTTTGTCGGACAGCGCCCGGCGTCTTTCCAAAATGAGCCTTGAAGCTTCCTGAAAAATGACCCGCGCTGGAAAAGCCGGTGGCGAAGGCCACTTCCGCTATGGACAGTGGGCTTTGTTCCAGCAGCCTTCGGGCGTGATCAAGCCTGATGGCACGATAGGTTTCCAGAAATGACGCCCCAAGTTGATCGGCGAAAAGCCGGTCGAGATGGCGTATGCTGGTTCTGGCAAGTTTCGCCATGGTGTTGCGATCGAGCGGGTTCTCAATCGTCGCCTCCATCTTCTCCAGTACGGTGAGCAAGGCGGGATGATGGGTGCCATAGCGTTCGGCGATCGAGCCACGCTGCGGCGCGCCCGGTTCGGCCACCGCTGTATGCAGGTACCAATCGCTGACGCGCCTTGCAAAATGGGCGCCCATGCGCTGTGAAATCATTGCATGCATCATATCGAGCGGTGCAACCCCGCCCGCACAGGTGATCCGGTCGCCATCGAACACGAAGCGCGCCTGCCGCGGCGCCAGATGGTTGAAGGCTTCTCGCAGCACGGGCGCATGTTCCCAGTGAATGGTGAAGTCGCGATGATCGAGCAAGCCTGACGCCGCCAGAACATAGGCGCCGCTGGAAATGCCGCCGATCCTGACACCCTGCCGTGCAAGACGGCGCAAAAGCGCAAGTGAACCCTCCGATAAAGCCCAATCCTGCGGCGTGCCACCTGCACAGACAAAAATCGTGCTGCACCCTTCGCCAAAGCTTATCAGCGGCTGACACTCCACAATGATGCCAGACGAACTTCTCACCGCCTCGCCATCGAAGGATAGGGGGACGGCGTCATAGATATCCGTGCCGGCAATCAGATTGGCTGCGCGCAATGGCTCGGCTGCAGAGGCGTAGGACATCAATGCAAAGTTCGGGATGAGAACGAAGCCGATACGCTGGACATTTTTTTGATCGGGATGTGACATGTCCCATTCTTATATTGAAACGTCCTGTTTATGCAATCGTGTGACGGATTGCACGATTACTCTGGTCGGACATCCGTCGAGGTATTGCCATGCGCTATTCCGCCCTCTCCATTTTGATGAACGGCCTTCGTGGCAACAAGGCATGGAAGCCTGCCTGGCGGGACCCCGCCCCCAAACCCCATTACGACATCATCATCGTGGGCGGCGGCGGACATGGGTTGGCGACCGCCTATTATCTTGCCAAGGAATTCGGCATCACCAATGTGGCGGTGCTGGAAAAGAATTATATCGGCTCCGGCAATGTCGGGCGCAATACCACGATCATTCGATCCAACTACCTGCTGCCGGGCAACAATCCATTCTACGAACTCTCGATGAAGCTGTGGGAAGGTCTGGAACAGGATTTCAACTTCAACGCCATGGTTTCCCAACGCGGCGTTCTCAATCTCTACCATTCCGATGCGCAGCGTGACGCCTATACCAGACGCGGGAATGCCATGCGGCTGCATGGCGTCGATGCCGAATTGCTGGATCGGGCTGCCGTCAAGTCCATGCTGCCGTTTCTCGATTTCGACAATGCGCGCTTTCCCATTCAGGGCGGGTTGTTACAGCGGCGCGGCGGCACAGTACGTCACGATGCGGTTGCCTGGGGCTATGCCCGCGGGGCCGATCAACGCGGCGTCGACATCATCCAGGGCTGCGAAGTGACAGGCATTCGCCGCGACAAAGGCAAGGTGGTCGGCGTCGAAACGAGCCGCGGCTTTATCGGCTGCGGCAAGCTGGCGCTCGCAGCGGCCGGCAATTCCTCCCAGGTCGCTGCTATGGCCGGGCTTCGGCTACCGATCGAAAGCCACGTGCTGCAAGCTTTCGTTTCGGAAGGACTGAAGCCCTTCATCGATGGCGTCGTCACCTTTGGTGCCGGACATTTCTACGTCTCACAATCCGACAAGGGCGGTCTCGTCTTCGGCGGCGATATCGATGGCTATAACTCCTACGCACAGCGCGGCAATCTCGCGACCGTCGAACATGTCGCGGAAGCCGGCAAGGCAATGATCCCGGCGCTTTCCCGGGTCCGCGTGCTTCGTTCCTGGGGCGGCATCATGGATATGTCGATGGATGGGTCGCCGATCATAGACCGCACGTCCATCGACAATCTCTATCTGAATGCCGGCTGGTGCTACGGCGGCTTCAAGGCAACGCCTGCCTCAGGCTTCTGCTTTGCTCATCTTCTGGCGCGCGAAGCGCCGCAGGAAACCGCCACCGCGTTCCGCCTGGATCGCTTTCAACGCGGCTATCTTATTGACGAAAAGGGCCAGGGCGCCCAGCCCAATCTTCACTGACAAAGCGGATCAAGGACGTTCGAAATGGCAAGTCTCGTGCCCTGCCCGCATTGCGGGCCAAGACCAAAGGAAGAGTTCACCATCAAGGGTGCCGTTCTTCAGCGACCCGCACCGGACGCCAGTGCGGAGGCATGGTTTGACTATGTCTATCTGCGCGACAATCCGCGTGGCGATTATGAGGAATATTGGCACCACACGGCAGGCTGCCGCCGGTGGCTTGTGGTGACCCGCAATACGGCAACGCACGAGATCAGCGCCTGCGAAGACGCAGCCGACAAGACAAAGGTGAAAAGCGCATGACCTCATACCGACTGCCCACTGGCGGTCTGATCGACCGTGCCAAGCTGCTCTCCTTTACCTTCGATGGCAAGACGATGCAGGGTTTCCAAGGCGACAGCCTCGCCTCTGCCCTGCTTGCCAATGGTCAGCAACTCGTCGGCCGCAGCTTCAAATACCATCGTCCCCGCGGCATCCTGACCGCGGGTGCGGCAGAACCGAACGCCCTGATGACGATCGGCAACGGCGGCAGAACCGAGCCCAATACCCGCGCCACAATGCAGGAGCTTTATGCCGGTTTGGAGGCGCGAAGCCAGAACCGCTGGCCGTCTCTCGACTTCGACATCGGCGCGATGACCGGCCTGATCTCGCCCTTTCTTAGCGCGGGCTTTTACTACAAGACCTTTATGTGGCCCGCCGCCTTCTGGGAAAAGCTCTACGAGCCCTTCATCCGCCGCGCAGCAGGCCTCGGCAAAGCAAGCTATGAAGCAGACCCCGACGCCTATGACAAATGCTGGGCGCATTGCGATCTGCTGGTAATCGGCGCCGGTGCTGCCGGACTTGCAGCGGCTCTCACCGCCGGACGCGCTGGCGCGCGCGTCATCCTTGTTGACGAACATCCCGTCGCGGGCGGCGGGCTGCTTTCAGAAACAGCGACCATTGGCGGCGCCAGCGCACCGGATTTTGCCGCAACCTGTATTGCCGAGCTCGAATCCCTGCCGAGTGTCACCGTCCTCACCAGAACAACCGCATTCGGCTGGTATGATGGCAATGTGTTCGGCGCGGTGGAGCGCGTGCAGAAACATCTAGCCGCTCCCAAGCCTCATGTGCCTGTGGAACGGTTGTGGCGCATCGTGGCGAAACGTGCGCTTCTGGCGACCGGTGCGGAAGAACGGCCCCTGGTTTTCGGCGGCAATGATGTTCCAGGCGTGATGATGGCGGGCGCAATGCGCAGCTATCTCAACCGCTATGCCGTCAGCCCAGGCAAAGCGACGGCGATTTTCACCACCAATGACAGCGGCTATGCGCTGGCGCGTGACCTGGAAGCGAAAGGTGTATCGCTCGTCGCCATTATCGATAGCCGCAATGAGGGAAATCTCTCCTATGGCGGAAAGGCGCGCGTCATCAAAGGCGGCGTCGTTGCCAACACCCGGGGCAGCAAGGCGCTCACCGGCGTCGAAGTCTACAGAAACGGCAACACCGAGCATCTGGATGTCGATGCGCTTGCTATGTCTGGCGGGTTCAGCCCAGTCATTCACCTCGCCTGCCACCGGGGCGGAAAACCCGTATGGTCGGACGAAGAGGCGGCCTTCCTCGCGCCCGGCTGTCTCGAAGGGCTGGATCTCGCCGGTGCGGTCTCTGCCACGCATGGCCTCGCCGCATGCCTTGAAGACGGTGCAAACAAGGGTGCGGAGTTTGCACAAGCCCTCGGCTTTGCCGCGAGCGCGCCGTCCTTCGGACCGGTCGAACACGATGTCGTTGCAGCCGCGGCAAAGCCGCTCTGGTCCATTCCTGGCGTGAAAGCCAAGGCTTTCGTCGATTACCAGAACGATGTGCATCGCAAGGATCTCGGCCTGGCGGTGGCCGAAGGCTATGCCCATGTGGAGCTTGCCAAGCGCTATACGACCAATGGCATGGCAACGGACCAGGGCAAACTTTCCAACGTCAATGCCATTGGTCTTTTGGCTGAGGCGCGTGGCGTGTCTCCGGCAGAGGTCGGCACCACCACCTTCCGACCTTTCTATACGCCGGTTTCCTTCGGCACGCTGACCGGTGGCTATCACGGCCACCATTTCCAGCCGGTGCGCAAGTCGCCGCTGCATGGATGGGCCGAGAAGAATGGCGCGGTGTTTGTCGAAACCGGGCTCTGGTATCGCTCATCCTGGTTTCCTCGCAAGGGCGAAAACGGTTGGCGCGAAAGCGTCGATCGCGAAGTTCTTAATGTGCGAAAGAATGCAGGGCTCTGCGACGTTTCCATGCTCGGCAAGATCGAGGTTTGCGGGCGCGATGCCGCGGAATTCCTCAACCGGGTCTATTGCAATGGCTTCCTCAAGCTTGCCGTCGGCAAGGCGCGTTACGGCCTGATGCTGCGCGAGGATGGGATGATCTATGATGACGGCACAACCAGCAGGCTGGACGAAAACCGCTACTTCATGACGACGACCACGGCCTATGCCGCAGGCGTGATGAACCATCTGGAATTCTGCGCCCAGGCGCTGTGGCCGGATCTCGATGTGCGCCTAGCCTCCGTCACCGATCAATGGGCGCAGATGGCGATTGCCGGACCCAAATCGAGAACCATTCTTGAGAAGATCGTCGATGACGACCTTTCGAATGACGCCTTTGCCTTCCTTGCCGCGAAAGAGGTCTCGCTGTTCGGCGGCCAGTTGCAAGGGCGCCTGTTCCGCATCTCCTTCTCGGGCGAGCTCGCCTATGAGCTTGCCGTTCCCGCAGGCTATGGCGAGAGCGTTGCGGATGCGCTGATGGAGGCAGGCAAGCCGGAGGGTATCATGCCCTATGGCGTCGAGGCGCTGAGCGTCCTGCGCGTTGAAAAGGGTCACGTCACCCATAATGAGATCAACGGCACGGTCGTGCCGGCCGATCTCGGCTTCGGCAAGATGGTGTCCGCCACCAAGGTGGATTTCATCGGCAAGGCGATGCTGCAGCGCGAAGGGCTGTCAGCCAGCGACCGGCCAAATCTGGTCGGCGTTGTCCCGATCGATAAAAACCATAGCTTCCGCACCGGCTCCCATATTCTGGCGAAGGACGCCGCTGCGACACTGGAGAACGATCAGGGTTACGTCACCTCCAGCGCTTTCTCTCCCCATCTCGGATCGACCATCGGCCTTGCCCTCGTGAAGAGGGGGTCACATAGGCATGGCGAGGAGGTCATCGTGTGGAATGGCATTCGCAACGAATACACCGCCGCGCGCCTGTGCGATCCGGTTTTCCTCGATCCCAAGAACGAGAAGCTCCATGCCTGATCAAAAGCTTGATTTCAAATCCGGCTTTCAGCCGACATTACGCCCCGTGCTTGGCGCGAAGAGAGCTTTCGTCTCCAACATGATTACCCTGTCCGCCTTGCAAGAAGGCACCATCATCCACGTATTGGCAGAACCATCCGCGCCTGCGGTGGAAGATCGCCTGCACGCAATGGGCAAGGGTAATGTTCGCACTGTATCGCCGGGGCAATGGTTTATCGTCAGCGATGAAGGTCTGTCTCACGGCGAGTTGAAGGCTCTGCTCGACGCGCTAGAGCCGCAGGCGACGGGTGTGGACCAAAGTCAGGGTCGGGTTCGCATCCGTATCGAAGGCAAGATGGTCGAACGCCTTCTGGCCAAGGGGACGGCGGTCGATCTTTCTCTTACGGCCTTCCCTGTGGGCAGTTCTGTCACGACACTGATCGGCCACATCACCGCCCACCTGACCCGTTTGGAAGAGAGCGCCTTCGAGATCATCATGCTGCGTGGCTTTGCCGAAAGCCTATGGGAAGATCTCTTTAGAATGAGCGCGGAATTCGCCTGATCCATTCACGGCGCTGCGACTAATGCCCGTCGCAGTCTTCGAGATTCGCCAGCCTGTCGGCATCGCAAGAGCGCTGCACACTATGGGAAGTTCTTTAAAGCCAATACTGGATTGGTCTTGTATCGCGGCGATCAGATCGAGGCGGGCGCGACGTCCGATGTCTTCGCTGCGCCCAAGCGCCCCTACACCCGAGCCCTGTTGTCGGCCGTGCCGCAGTTGGGCTCCGCCGGTGAAGGCGGGCCGCGACCCTTCCCCATCATCGATATGGAGACAGGTCTTGCTCTGCCGGTCCCAAGTCGGGCAGATACGGTCGATACATCGGGTCCCCCGCTGCTTGAAGTCGAGAAGCTGTCCGGTCGCTTCGAAATACGCTCTCCCTATACCCGCATGGTGCAGGCGCGTGTTCACGCCGTGGAAAATGTCAGCTTTTCTTTGGCACGAGGGGAAACACTTGCCATCGTTGGAGAGTCGGGTTGTGGAAAATCGACGACGGGACGCCTGCTCGCCGGATTGAACAGCCCGCATTCCGGCTCGATCCGGATCAATGGCAACGAGGTTAAATCCTTTCGCCGTGCCGATCTGTCCCGCCAGGTGCAGATGATTTTTCAGGACCCGTTTGCGAGCCTCAATCCGCGGCTAACGGTTGAGAATGCAATTGCGGAACCCCTTCTCATCCACGGACTGGAAACACCGAGGAATGCGCGCAAGCTTGCACGCGATTTGCTTGGTGAAGTCGGGCTTTCGGCGGATATGGGAAGCCGCTACCCGCATGAATTCTCCGGTGGGCAGCGCCAGCGTATCTGCATTGCCAGAGCCCTGGCACTTGAGCCCGGGCTCATCATTGCCGACGAAGCGGTTTCGGCACTCGATGTTTCTGTTAAGGCGCAGGTCGTGAACCTGATGCTCGATTTGCAGGAAAGACTGAAGCTCGGCTTTCTCTTCATTTCCCATGACATGGCCGTGGTAGAACGCATCAGCCACCGCGTGGCAGTCATGTATCTGGGAGAAATTGTAGAAACCGGACCTCGCGAAGCGGTCTTTTCCAACCCGCAACACCCCTATACGCGCCGGCTCCTATCGGCCGTTCCCGTACCAGACCCGTCGCGCAGGCGATTGCGCCGCAAACTGACGATCGGCGAGCTGAAAAGCCCCATCCGCAACAAGGATTTCAACCCTCCTGCACGCACCTATCAGGAAGTCTCGCCCGGGCACGTTGTCCAGGTTTGGTCGGGAGACTGGAGCTGAGGTTCACGCGATAGAACCGCTTGCCACCTATTCACGAACGAACCCATCGCCTGAACGGCAAGGGGTCGGCTCGCTACAGTCAGCTCACAGTATCTACTCAAACCACTATGCGTTTAATCGGATGCATAGCCCCGCTGCTTTGAGATAGTTTTAGCACGTGGTTCTCTTGAAGAGATTGCAGATTGATCCGAGAACATTTGAAAGGGTCTTGAACATTCTTGCGGCTGCGGCGCGCAGGTGGCCGTGATCTTGGAGAAAGCCATCTCAGTGGGATTGAGATCGGGGCTGTAAGGCAGCAGGAACAGGAACCAAGTGCCCGTTCTTTCGATGCCTATGCCGCCTTAGTGCTCTTGTGAACCGCGAGAGCTTCGAGGACAACCACGTCGCCTATTTGCGCTAAAAATAAAAAATCCCGGAGTATCGGTGGTCCGCCGGTAGAGACGTACACCGCACCATTCTATCTTGCAGCGACAGAGCCTTTCCCAGGCAATCGTCTCTATCGAACGGTGCTGCCCAGAGACGAGTCGAAACACCGTCCCTGGGCACAGAATGAACGTCGTCTAGTTCCCTTAAAGCCTGTCGCGATCTTTCAATTCGCTCATTACGCTTTGGTTCTTTGTTTTATCTCATGTCGTTGTTGCAAAACCCCGGCACAGTTTTGCGCGACATACCCTAGAATTCTTCCCAGCTTTCAGCGGCAGCCTCCCCGCGCAACCCGACACCACCTGCCACTTTGGCGAGGAGACGCCGCGCTGGCGATTGCGTTGCCCTGTGGTCATAGCGGACTGCCTCGGGCCGGGCTGCGGCGGTCTGTCGGGATAGCGTTCCGCCGGTCTCGAACTGCGCGACCAGCCGGCGCAGCTTATCTGCTTCGTTGGCAAGCGAGGTACTGGACGCGCTTGCCTCCTCCACCATCGCGGCATTCTGCTGGGTCGTCTGGTCCATCTGATTGACGGCGGCATTGACCTCTGAGAGACCGAGGGACTGTTCCTGTGCAGAGGTTGCGATGGCGTCCATGTGGTGATTGACGGTCGCCACATAGTCTTCGATCGCTTTCAAAGCGGACCCGGTTTCCTGAACCAATCTCACACCGCCCTCCACTTCCATCGATGAGTTGCGGATCAGCCCTTTTATTTCTTTCGCCGCCTGCGCAGAACGCTGGGCGAGTTCCCGGACCTCCTGCGCAACCACAGCGAAACCCTTGCCTGCGTCGCCGGCACGAGCCGCCTCTACACCGGCGTTAAGAGCCAGGAGATTGGTCTGGAAGGCGATTTCGTCGATCACACCGATGATATTGGATATCTGGCTCGACGACGTCTCAATGCGCTTCATGGCATCCACGGCGTCTGCCACCACGATCCCGGATTTGCGCGCCGCCTCATTCGCATCGATCGCAACGGTACGCGCTTCCTGCGCTCGCTTGGTTGAGCTCGAGACGTTCGCCGTAATCTCGTCAAGAGCCGCAGCGGTTTGCTCAAGCGCGGCAGCCTGTTGTTCCGTCCTCCTGGAAAGATCGTTGGCAGCCTGGCTGAGTTCACGCGATCCATCGTCGATGGCGGTGGTGGCCGCCGCGACGGAAACCATCGCCTGCCTCAACTGTGTCACCGCTGCATTGAAATCTCGCCGCAAGCTTTCGTATTCATCGGCGAAGGCCTCGTCGAAGCTGAAAGTCAGATCGCCCTCGGCAACCCGCTTGAGACCCTTAGCCAGATTTTCGGTGGCGTGACGCATCTCGTCGTTCCGCTTGGCATCACGCTCTGCACTGCGACGCCGCTCCTCCTCGGTTTCACGACGATTGCTTTCAGTCTCCCTTTCCAGCGTGCGTGCGCGCAGGCCATTTTCCTTGAAGACCTGCACGGCTGCGGCCATCTTTCCGATCTCGTCGGGTCGTCCAATACCGGGAATGACGGCCTCGAAATTGTCATTTGCAAGACTGCTCATCGCCGATGTCATGGCGCTGATCGGGGCCGCGATGGAGCGGGCCACATACCACATTGTGGCAACACCGAAGAGCAGGACCGCAAGACCCACGGCCGCCAGCATCCAGCCGTCACGCGTACTTATCTGCGCAAGCGTATGATCGAGGTCGGCAGCTTTGGCGAGCGCCACCTCGACGGGAACCTCGATCATGACGGACCAGGGCGTTTTTGTCCGTCCGATCATGATCGGCGCGATGGCGCGCAGTTCCTTTTCGTCGTTATAGACATTGGCTTCACCGGCCTGGATTTTTTGAAGGACGGCGCGAAGTTCAGGATCGTTGCGGTCAAATAGTTGACCGATGAGGTCAGGATTGCGGCTGGAGGCGACGATCAGGCCCTTGTGGCTGATAATTTCCACGACGGCCCGGCCACTGTAGATTCCGGCTTTTACGGACTGTGCCAGTTCCTGAACGAAAGACAGGTCAAAATCTGCGCCGGCTACGCCCGCGAAGCGGCCGTTGACCGTCATCGGCACCGACATGGTGGCAAGATAGACATTCTTGCCTTGAACGACATAGGGCAATGGATCGAGAATGCTCTCGCCCCCACCGCTCTGGGGACCGAGATACCAGCCCCCTTTCGTGACGCCATTGGGATGTAGATCCCGGCTGTCATATTCCACCAGAGGCTGGATATCGATCTGACCCGCGGCGTTTCGCGTCCAGTAGGGCAGAAAACGGCCCGTCGCGTCTGAGCCAGCCTTGCGATTGTCCTTGAAACGCTCGTCCATCCCATCCAGAGCACCCGGTTCCCATGCACTATAGGTGCCGTTGAACGCTGGATTGTCCTTCAGCACATTCAGCAGGATCTGATTGAGGCGACCTCTGCGCGTCTCTGGGGGAATAGATGCATCGCCGTTCGTCAAGGCTTCGAAACTACGCGCCATGTTACGGGCGGCATCGAAAGCTTCGTTGAGCGACCCCTGGATCTTACTAGCCTGTGCTGTGGCAAGGCGCTGCAGGCTTTCCTTCGTCAAGTCGCGCGTCAACTCCGACACGCTCTCTGCGACCACCGCTTGACTGTTCTGCGTTGCTATAAGGCTGTAGGTCAACAGTCCACCGACGGCCGCGAGAACACTGAAGGCGGATAAGACTGCTATTTTACTTTTCAGGGAACGGAACTGCATAGGATTTCCTCTCGTTGAATTCGAGATAAATTCCCAGCGAAACGTCTGATGAATGGTTAACGTCGAATATCAACGGTGAATTCCATAAATAGAAATTCAATATAAAAATCATTACATTGCTAAAATGATCGTCTGTTCGTCTCACAATTGCGTCTTTTACAGGGAAAGTATTTTATAAAAATTTGATAATTGTTATATCGGCATCTGCGCTTCTTTTTAGAAGACATTGTCTATCTGAAATCATTAGATGATTCACAACGGTGGTTAAACGCCAAGGTTTATTTAATGATTTCTTATATTGAGCTTTGAACAAGCGCTAGACGAGACATCGCCGGGGCACGCGATCCGAAGCACCCCCCTCACACATCGAGAAGCGCGATCCCCAGATCAGGCCGTTTGCGTCGACGCAAAGCGACAGCACTTTCGCGGATGATGATTTCCAATGTCGGATGAACGATGCCACTGATGAAATGCCCTCCTTTGGTTGAGCCATCGGCAAAACCGAGAACAGCATGCATGTGGACGCTGGCCTTTCCTTCGTCATCGACGGCCACATCCCCGATGGCGCTTAGAACTTCCGATTGGGTATCGACCGGAATGTCGATATAGCGTTTCTGAGCGAAGTCGAAAAAGCCGAGCTTAGCGCGTTTAAAAGCACCGATTGCGGTGAGTGAGGCTCCGGTGATGTTCTGCTCCTCGCAGAATTTGGTGATGGCGCCAAACGCCTCTTCGCCATCGTCCAGGACGAGCACGAAGTTGCGTTCGCTCCATGGATCGCTTTTACCCAGTTCTTTGCTTTGCATGTGATTGTCTCTCTGCCGATAGGACCTGAAGGAAAAATGGCCATGTGCGTTCGAAGTTCCTTGAGAGGAACGATGTCATAGCGAAGCTCGTTGAAGGGGGATCGATCAGAGGAGGGCCAGATGGCACATATCGAAGACGACACCACCAAGGTTTGGGATCTGGCTGAAAAGATAGGCTTTTGCATGCTGACAACGCAGACCGGTTCCGATCTTCGCGCACGTCCCATGGCAGCGCATGCAGAGCGATTGGAGAATGCTTTTTACTTCCTCACCGATGTTGCTAGTCACAAGGATGAGGAGATCGCCCGACACCCAAATGTCTGCCTCGCCTTCGCCGACTCGAAGGGACAGAAATACGTTTCGATTTCCGGTACCGCTGAGGTTCAAAACGACCTTGAGCGGATCCGAGACTTGTGGTCGACGCCGGCGAAAGCCTGGTGGGACAGTGCAGAAGACCCGTCCATTCGTGTCCTGAAAGTCATGCCTTCCTCCGCTGAGTACTGGGACAGCCCCGGCACCGTCATTAGCTACATCAAGATGGCCGCCGCAGCCGTCAGCAACACTCGTCCAGATATGGGCGAAAACGCCAAAGTCGATATGTGAAACCATTATGGCCAGCGACGATCCGCTGGCCATTTTCTTGCAAGCCTGCACATGGCTCTCAGCCCAGTATCACGCTGATGCAACCTTCATCTTCAGGCTGGTTTTCGGTCTCAGCGTTACCTTCATCAGCGGCTCGGGCGTGATGCCGTCTGTTCTCAATCGCAGCTTCTGCAAGATAACAGCCAAAACCGCGACGGCTTCCATCACGGCGAAAGCGTTGCCGATGCACACGCGCGGGCCTGCCCCAAAAGGCATATAGGCATAACGGTGCCGGGCCTTCGTCGCGTCAGTCAGGAACCTGTCGGGATCGAATTTCTCCGGTTCATTCCAGATCGCGGCGTGGTGATGGACGGCATAGATCGGAACGAACATGACGGTGCCTTCCGGCACAAGATAATCTCCAAGCTTGAAGTCCTTTAGCGCCGTTCGCGTAATGATCGGCGCTGGTGGATAAAGCCGCATTGCTTCGGAAAACACCTGCCTCGTGTAATTAAACTCCCCGATGTGCTCCGGCCTCACCTCCCCGCCTCGCGTGACCTCTTCGATTTCCGCCAACAGCCGGGCCTCGCATTCGGGATTCCGCGCCAGAAGATCGAAGGTCCAGGCGAGACCAAGAGCTGTCGTTTCATGGCCGGCCGTGATGAAGGTCATGAGATTATCGATGATCTCGACATCGGTCATCATACGCCCGGTTTCGGGATCGCTCGCGGAGATCAGCATGGACACGAGATCCTGACGATCTGACGGGTTGCGCCGGCGCTCTTCCAAGACGCTCATCAGGCTCGAGCGCAAAAATTCCACCGCCCTCATGGCCCGCTGTCTTCCCGGATAGGGAGTCCAGTCCGGTGCACCGACGACACCAAGTGCAAAGGTCCAGCCGCTAGGGCGAAGATAGTCGGTGATGCTGCGTTCAACCCGTTCAACATCAATGCCATGACCACCGGACATCATCGTTTCGACAATGATATCGAAGGTCGTCTTCATCATCTCGTGGCCGACATCGACCGTTTCACCTTGGTGGCCCAACAATCGGTCGCGCGTTTGTCTTGCAGCGTCGAGCATGGCAGGTTGAAGTGCCGTCAACGAAGATGGGCGAAACGCGCTGGCGACTGACTGGCGTTGCCATTTCCAGTGTGCCCCGTCGGCCGTCAATAGTCCTGACCCAAGCGCGGGGCCAAGTGCACGACGAACCTGATCGCCCTTTCCCAACACATCCGCATTCTTCACAAGCGCCTCATGGATCAGCGTTGGGTCGCAGATGTAGATGCTGACCCGCCCGGCGACTTTTGAAAACACCAGCGGTTCGGTGAAGACTGCCGGTGGCAATGCTTCGAGTGGGTTGCGGATAAGCGCCAGCAGCGCTCTGGCCGTCGACGCTTCCGTTACAGGTCCCATGGGCTTCAGTGATACGCTCTGGTCGTTCAATGGGCTGCTCCGTGTCATTGCTCTTCTTGTTTCTGATATGGGAAGCCCAATGCAGATTGCGAAGGGATGGTGTGTCTACGGTACTGGTTTTGATCTCGGTCGTTGTCTTCGCCCTTTTGGTTCAGCAGGCCGAATATGCGGCATAGGAGGTGTTTTCAGCAACGAAGTCATGCTGGAGCCAGGTTAGCTGACATTTTCGAACGAAGAAGCGCCATTAGCATCGGTTTCACACTGAAGCTGTTGCTATGCCTCTTTTTGATCAGGCTTCGTAGATAGCCACCGGCGGAATTGATCTGTCCAGATCTCTCTAGAATACACGCTATGATTGCACTGGTGGCTTGTGGGCCTACCTGTCTCTCTGCTTCATCATAAGCCGATTGACTGATAGAGAGCATGGTTTTCACCACATTGGCTGCAGTTTTGAGGTCCATCCAACTCCTCACAGTGCCATTGGGGCCGTAAAGCGCGATCTCAGGGCATGCTCGTAGCACCGTCTGGAGATCATATTTCTCTTCTCTGAGGGTTCCCTCGCTTTTCGAGGATTGGTTTGCGTTGATCGCCAATGGATATGCCTCCACAGTTTCCGCGTCCGGAGCGTCCGCGTTTTCCACAGGGCTGCCATCTTCAAAATAGGATTCGGATTCTGAACTCTGTATAAGCCGCTCATTTTGATAGGCATTGGCGCTTATTTTTTCGATTTCTAGCTGTTTTTCCAAAAGCTTAGCAATATCAGCCCGGATTTCGCTCAGTTCATCGAGAATTAGGTTGAGCTGCGGTGCCTTTGTCTTGCGATCCATCTTCGCAGTGATGACGATTTGACGTGCGTGAAAGACATCCAGTCGTTCTTGGTCGGTGCAGTCGGCAAGAAGTTCGATGAGTTTGACAATGTCACGCCGGCACAGGCTGATCTTTTCACGCATGCGCTGGAGCTGAAGGCGCTCCTCGGCCAGCATGCCCGCAATGGCTTCGATCTCGTCGGAGCGTGCTATGAGAGGTGCGAGCGAGAATCCGAAAGCATCGCTGATACTGCCCGCGCGGTTCTTTCTGGCATAGCGTTTTCCGTTTGGACTATCCTTGCGCAGAATGAGACCAGCGTCGACGAGTGCTGCAAGATGCCGGCGCAATGTCTGCTCTGACATTCCATGGGCCCGCAGTGACAGTTGGTCGTTGGATGGGAAGACCACCAAACCATGTTCGTCGGACAGTTCCGTTTTCGGATAGAAGCTGAGAAGTGCGTTGAGAACGGCCAGAGACCGGTCCGAAACGCCTAGGACGGTTCTTGCTTCACAGATGCGACGGAAGAGTTTCCACTTGTCGATGGAATGTTCCGTATTGATGCGTTGAGACGCAAATTGATGTGCGAGTTGGGCATAACTAACCCCTCGCCGCCCAAAGGGCGTCGTTACAGTATCGCTATTCATGTCTTTCACCTTCAAAAAGGCAAAAGAAAATCGCTCACCGAAAAGAATTCGATGCCAAGACTCTTGACTATGATTCGCGGAAATGAGATTCTTCGGGTGCTTAAATCAAAGAAAGGCTTCCGCGCGGCAACGTTCGGGGGCTTTTTTCTTTTGGGCCAGATGCTCCTGTTTCTGTTTCACTCGTTGGTTTCGTTAAAGCGCGTCGAATCTTGAGAAAGCCGTCTCGCGCTTGGATGTCGTGTTCGAACCCGTCGCTATCGCAAAGCCTCGGTTGACCTCGCGCAGACGGGCACTATTGTTTAGACCGGTGCTCCTCAAACAGAGCCTGCAGATGCTCCAGAACGAAAGACGCGAACTCAGGAGCTTCCTTACGGTCGATGGAGATATCGATCTTACGGTCCGTCTCGACGATCTTCGCGAGTTTTTGACCGCTCTTCGACGCGAGAACACCGCTGCGCTTGGGTTCCACCTTCGGCTTGAGATACTCCAGCAGAGCCTTGAAACGTTCTTCCGAGGCGAGCCTTTCGATGCGATCGTCTTCAAGGAAGGACCGTGCGACATCATTCACCTTGGATGACGTCAGCTGATCAGCGAGATCCATCCAGTTACGACGGCCAACGCCAGGAGCAGGACCAACCTTGTCCACGATGTCATCGGGAATGCGGCCTACGACCGAGAGCATGTTGGAAAGATCGCTCTTGTAGAGAGACATCGCCGCCATGATGGTCTCACGCGAAAACCTGAGCTGCAGCTTCTGTGCAAAGCGCGCCTTCTCGATGTAGCTGAGATCTCGGCGCTCGTTGTTTTCCTGACCCTGTGCGACGACAAGCTGCTCGTCTGTCAGATCACGAACGACGGCACGAACAGGAATACCGATTTCCGCGACAGCACGCAGACGACGATGTCCGAAGGCGACCTGATAGCGGCCGGGCCTATCTGGATGCGGGCGAACCAGGATCGGGACCTGTTGGCCCTGCTCACGAATGGCTTCGACCAGACCCACATCTGCCTCACGCGATGCCGGCATGCGGTCTGGGATAAAGGACGGATCGATATCGGCAGGATCAAGCGCAACGATCGCCAGGCCTTCAGCCAGCTTCTTTTCGATTTCCTCGGCACGCTTGCTGCGTTCGGAAACTTCGTTGAGAGACTGACCGATCATTCCAACGGGCGAGTTGACCGTATCGGTAACCAGATCCGGCGAGCCGAGAATAGGCCGAATACGTGGGCGCGGACGGTCCGCAGCGGCTTCGTTGTTATCGGCACCGGTGCCACCGAGATTGGCGAAGATTTGCTTTCTGCTCATGCGGTTCTACCCCACGCTTTTTTTATCAGGCCTTCAATTTCGGCATTTACGTTAGTCATGGCTTCCAAGGCACGGTCATAGGTCGACCGTGTGAAGAGGGTCCGTTCAACTTCAAACAGGGTCTGATTGGTCAAACCGGCGTCGGAGATCGCCGTGCTCTTCAGCATTGGATGGTTCAGAACGTTCTCACCGAAGATGGAACGGAGGAACGCCACCATCTGGTTCTGTGGTCCGTCGCTCGGTTCGAAGCGCGTCACCAGATAACGCATCCAATGATAATCCGAGCGCGCACCGGCACGGCCGATTTCAGAGAGAAGATCGCCGGTCATTGCCAGAAACTGATTCATCGACATCACGTCGAGCATTTGCGGATGAACGGTAACGAGAACCGAGGTCGCTGCCGTCAGGGCAGACAGTGTCAGATAGCCGAGCTGTGGAGGGCAATCGATGACAACGACGTCGTAGAAGTTCTGCACCTGAGCGATTGCCTGACCGATGCGGGCGAAGAACAACGTGTCGCCAGGCGCGCGGCGCATCAAAGCACGAGGCGTATCGTGCTCGAACTCCATGAGTTCCAGATTGCCGGGAATGATGTGGAGGTCAGGGATGTAGGTGCCTCTGACAATTTCTGCGACAGGACGCTGTTCATCGTCGTAGCGGATAGCACCGTATAGTGTTTCGTTTGGACCGACATCCAATTCAGGCTGGTGACCGAAGAGGGCGGACAGACTGGCCTGCGGGTCAAGGTCGATGGCGAGAACGCGATAGCCGCGCAACGCCAGATATTGAGCGAGATGCGCGGAGGTGGTCGTCTTGCCTGAGCCGCCCTTGAAATTCATGACTGCGACGACCTGGAGCGCCTCACCTTCACGGCGATGCGGCAGATAGCGGCGTGTACCGCGGGCACCCTGATCTAGGTGTTTGCGGATCGCGTGGATGTCGTCGACGGAATAGCTGCGGCGACCGCCGCTCTGCGATGCGCTGAGGTCCGGCATCTCGGCGGCGATCTGGCGAAGATAGGCCTCACCAATGCCGATCAGCTTTGCTGTCTCGGAAGGAGAGAATGTGCGCATGGTCTTTTCGGACAACGGCGCAAATGTGTGAGCATTGTGCGCCTGAAGCTGTGCAGACAAAGCTGCCGAATGCTGTAAGATGAGGCTCGTGAGATCGGGCGCTCTCTCAGCAATGTTGGGGTCAGCACCAGGTGTCATTTCTCTCTTTTCCGCTCGTTAGATCAGTTGCGGTTTTTTCCGTCGAAATCGGATTTTTCCGCAACTGGGATATAAGCGCCGATTCTCTTTTTGACGCAATAGGCATTTCTTAAGCCAAACATGAATCTTTTCAGCGTCATACAACGGCATTTTGAATCAGAAATAGAGTTTGGTTGCTTGGCAAAGGCGTGAGGCGGATCGCCTCTTCATCGTGTTAGCCGCGGCTAACCGATTTCCGCAACGCTGCCTATCGGTATCTCAGTTCAGCGTGTGTCGATGCTTTCATTTGCTTTTTGAGTTGGCGTGAGCTTTGTTGATCATGCAATACCAAGGAGGCCAATATGATCTATGACGTCGCGGTGGTGGGATCCGGATTTTCAGCGATCAGTCTGGTAACCAATCTTTTGCAATTGCTTCCCGCAGGCACATCGATTGCCATCGTCGGCGATGATGCGAGCTTCGGAAGAGGAACGGCATATCGCACTGAGCTGCATCTTCATCGGTTAAATGTACCAGCAGCGCGAATGAGCGCTTTTGTCGATCGTTCCGATGACTTTCTCAATTGGCTGAGTAGCCGAGGACGGGACGTAGACGGGTCTGGCTTTGCCAGCCGAAATGACTACGGACTTTATTTGCGCGATACGCTCGCCGCCCTTCTTCGAGATCAAAGGCAACGGATTCGAGTTGACTTCATCAAGGCCAAGGCGATGTCGTGTTCAGCCATTGGTGAGGGCCGTGTCGCCTTTCGTCTTAGTGACGGAACGTCGCTGATTGCTAAAAGGGGGGTCCTGTGTCTTGGCGTTGGGACGGCAAGTTTACCGCGGCTAACTCGAGAGGCCGATATGGCGCTGCTGCGCCGCGTCGTCCGAAACCCATGGCGTCTCAACTGGCTCTCCAGGGTTCAGCCCGATGACACGATCTGTATCTTGGGGTCCGGCTTGACGATGATCGATCAGGTTTTGTCGCTCCGGAATATGGGGCATCGCGGAAAGATCCATGTGATCTCGCGCCGAGGCCTTGTCCCTCATGGCCACAGCACATCGCCTGTTACCCCTGTAGACCCGAAGCTCAATCCAGGATGCAGCGAAATCAGTCAGATCATGGCCGACCTTCGGCGCGTTGTAAGAGCGGGCGCGGAGTGGCGTGCTGTCATGGATGGTTTGCGTCCACAGACCCAAAAGCTCTGGCAGTCCCTGGATGAACCGAAGCGGGCGCGGTTCCTTCGCCATGCCCTTGCCTGGTGGAATATTCACCGGCACCGGGTCGCGCCGCAAGTGCATGAGGTCTTCGCTGGATTGCTGAAGCAGGATGTGGTCGAAGTTCACGCTGGTTTCGTACAAAGTATTGCCAGGGCGGAGGAGGGGCCTTTCCTGACCTACCGTAAACGAGGTGAAACGGGCCAGGTTTGTTTGCCCTTCGACTGGCTGGTAAATTGTACCGGCATGGAGCGAGCTGGCATTTCCCACTCTCCGCTTCTGCAGCAGATGGTCACAGATAACATGATCGATACCGACCCACTTGGACTAGGCATCAGGGTCGATGCGCAGAACCATGTTCTCAAGCCCGACGGGCATCCGCAGTCTGACCTATTCGCTGTGGGTGCCTTGACAGCGGGGCAGTTTTGGGAAATTACTGCTGTGCCTGACATACGCGTGCAGACTCGCAAAGTCGCCGAATCGATCGAACAACGTGTTCAAGTCGAGGCATCGCAAAGCGATCAAGATCCAGCAAAAACAGCTATACGAAGTGCAGAAAGCAAAGCGTGACTTTGCTTTGATATGGGGATTTTTGTCGTTATATTACAACGGGATGAAAATTCTTAAATTTTGACTAAATCTGGTCGAATACGGTCCGGGGCGGGTTCCTCACCCCGGACCTTCTTCAGAGCTTGAGCGATCACGCAGCTCGCTGAAGTGCATCCCCAATCATGGAGACGATCGTATCGATCTGGTCTTCCTCGATGATCAGTGGAGGAGAGAGCGCTACGATGTCTCCCGTAACGCGGACAAGAAGGCCCTTCTTGAAGCAATCGACAAAGACGTCGTAAGCGCGTGTTCCTGGAGCACCGTCACGCGGGGCAAGTTCGATGGCGCCGACGAGGCCGAGATTGCGGATATCGACCACATGCGGTGCGCCCTTCAATCCGTGGAGGGCATCTTCCCATTTCTGCGCCAGAGATGCCGCGCGTGTCAGAAGGCCCTCCTCTTCATAGATCTCGAGCGTGGCGATGCCGGCGGCGCAGGCAACCGGGTGACCTGAATAGGTGTAACCGTGGAAGAGCTCGATCTGGTTTTCCGGGCCGTGCATCAGCGCATCATAGACGTAGCGCTTCGCGAACACCGCGCCCATCGGGATCGAGCCGTTGGTGATACCCTTGGCGGTCGTGACCAGATCCGGAACGACGCCGAAGTAATCGGTTGCGAATGGCTGACCAAGACGACCGAAACCGGTGATGACCTCATCGAAGATCACCAGGATGCCATGCTTGTCGGCAATGGCGCGAAGCCTTTCCAGATAGCCCTTGGGTGGCAGGATCACGCCGGCCGAACCCGACATCGGTTCGACAATCACCGCGGCAATCGTCTCTGCGCCGTGAAGGGCGACGAGACGCTCCAGATCTTCCGCAAGCTCCAAACCATGCTGTGGTAGACCCTTGCTGAACGCGTTGCGCTCCAAGTCGAGTGTGTGGCGCATATGGTCGGCGGGGATCTGCGGGAAAACGCGGCGGTTGTTGACGAGACCGCCAACCGAGATGCCGCCGAAGCCAACGCCGTGATAACCCTTCTCACGGCCGATGATGCGTGTGCGTGTTCCCTGGCCGATGGCGCGCTGATAGGCGATCGCAATCTTGAGCGCTGTGTCTACAGATTCAGAACCAGAACCTGTGAAAAAGACGCGATCGAGTTCGGCAGCGGCACCGCCCGGCGCATGTGCGGCGAGCTTTTCGGCAAATTCGAAAGCGATGGGATGGCCCATCTGGAAGGTGGGCGCAAAATCCATCGTGGAGAGCTGTCGCTCGACAGCCGTCGAAATCCGCTTGCGGCCGTGGCCCGCATTCACGCACCACAAGCCAGCTGTGCCGTCGAGGATCCGGTTGCCGTCAATATCGGTGTAGTACATGCCCTCGGCACTTGCCAGCAGACGGGGTGACGCCTTGAACTGGCGGTTCGCCGTGAACGGCATCCAGAAATTGGCGAGGTTTGGCATGTTGGCTTTGGTTTGATGGTCCATGAGGGTCCCCTTGACTTGGATGATGCATCCATCCGCGACTTTATGGCTGTAAACAAGTCCTTTTCTATTCAGTACTAACCTATTGTTTTAACTGAGTAGAAGGGTGTATGTTTGCGCTATACCGAACATGTGAAACGCGGAGATTTCAATGAGCGTCGATATTGGCAACAGATTGCGTCATCTTCGGTCGATGCACAAGTTGTCGCAACGCGAGTTGGCCCGCAGGGCAGGCGTGACCAACTCGACGATTTCGCTGATCGAGTCAAATTCGGCCAATCCGTCCGTTGGTGCGCTGAAGCGGATCCTGGAAGGCATCCCGATTGGCCTTGCAGAGTTTTTCGCCTTCGAGCCGGACAAGCCGCGCAAGGCGTTCTACGCTGCGGAAGAGTTGGTCGAGATCGGCAAGGGGCCGATTTCCTACCGGCAAATCGGAGATAACCTGTTCGGCAGGAGCCTGCAGATTCTTAAAGAGTGCTATCAACCCGGCGCCAGTACAGGACGTGTGCCTCTGGTGCATGAGGGGGAGGAGGGTGGCATCGTGCTGTCTGGCCGGCTGGAGGTCACCGTCGATGACGAACGCCGCATTCTTGGGCCGGGTGACGCCTATTATTTCGAAAGCAGGCGTCCCCATGTTTTTCGCTGCGTTGGGCCTGTGCCCTGCGAGGTGATCAGTGCCTGCACGCCTCCGAGCTTTTAACAAACCGATCAAGGCGCTTTCATTAGCCGGCTAATCAATGGCCTGATTGACACCAGGGGCGCCGCCCGCTTGGTGGAGGAAGATATGAATACCCGTTCTCACGCTTCACCTGGATAGGGGTTTTCTTTGGTCAGCTTCGCCAAATGCACGGTGTTTCGGGCCAGCATGTCGACGGCCTTCGCCACTGTTTCTGGGATGTGCTCCAGGTCGGAAAAGTTTGTGCTACCCATCGCTTCGCCCACCCAATAGGCCACCGCGTTCGCGGCGATCGTAAAGCCGACATCGTTCAGGGCCTGATAGAGTTCGGCACAAACATGATGGGCGCCATCTTCATTGCCGACAACGGCTACGGCAGCCACCCGCCCATAGGATACCATTCTGCCCGCGTCATCTGTTTCTTCAAGAAACGCGTCCATTCGCTCCAACGCACGCTTCGACACGCTGCTGGGCTGTCCAAGCCATATCGGTGTGCCGAGGATGAGAATATCTGCGTCGACAACCTTTTGACGAATCGCCGGCCAATCATCTCCGTCGCCCTCATCAGAGGACACGCCGGGCTTTATGTTAAAATCCGCAAGGCGGATAGTTTCGGTCTCTACGCCGTCTTTTGACATCGCCGACGCAATGAGTGCGAGCATGCGATCCGTCGATGATGGCTCGCTGCCAGATGCCTTCAAGGTTGCATTAAGCGCGATTGCTTTCAAAGCCATTGTCGTCTCCTCCAAGGTGAACATCGTCTCGTAACCGCGACACGAAAGGCTTGTTCCCGTTTCGCAGATTGCTCGTGACGCATGGAGGCGCGTGGATCTTATTTACTTCGATTGGGGAATGATGCTGATCATCTCGTCTTCCGATGGTTGCTCAGCGGGGTCCAAGTGAAGCGCCTGGTCGGCTTCGACCCTGCGAGATCGTGAAGCTGCGGGTAACGTGATGGTCTCCCCAGTCTCAAGCGAACGCTCAACTGCAGCCAGGACACGCATGTCCATCAAGCCTTCCTCGCCATTGGCTTCTGGATCGCGGTCGTTCAGAATGCAGTCAGAAAAATACTGTGTCTCGTTACCAAACTGGTCTACCGGCTCGAAGACGTGTTCCTTCTCCCCCTCGTCAGTGATTTCGCGGTAAGCGATCCCCATGGAAGGCGCGAACATGTAGCAGGGCGAAGCCTCGACCGTCGCCTTTGTTCCGACCAGTGTGAAGTTTTCGGCCGATGCGGTTGCGTAACTCACGGTAAACTGCGCGGTGCGCTCTTGCGGAAACAGCAAGGTGACCGCGACCGTATCATGAAAGTTGAAGCCGCGATCTTTGGCCTTGGTTCCAACCGCGTGAACCGCGACGGGCTCGCTGCCAAAGAGGTTGCGCACTGCATTGAGCGGATAGGCACCCATGTCTGGCACAGGGCCGCCCCAATAGCCGTTATGACCACGAGAGTTTTCTTCTGCGACATTCTGGGCGAAGGTTGAGGAGAAGCTGCGAAGATCACCAAAGTCGCCATTGCGAGCGCGTGTGAAAAGCTCGACATTGCCGGGCTCGTGATGAAGACGATAGGCAATCATCAGCTTGGCGCCACTTTTCTTTTGTGCTGCCAGGATCTGTTCAGCCTCCTCGACACTCGACGCCATCGGCTTTTCCAGAAGCACGTGAATGCCAGCCTCGAGAGCGGCAACGGCGAATGGGGCGTGACGGAAGTTTGGGGTGGCAACATAAACGGCGTCGATTTCGCCGGACTTCAGCAGCTCATCATATTGCTCGTACGACCAGGGTTTTATTCCGTAAAGTTTTGCAAGCTTGTCCGCTTTCACCGGATCACCGGTTACAAGCGCTGCCAGCTCGGAATTGTTGGTTTGCTTGATGCCGGGCATGAAGGCCTGCTGTGAGATTTGGCCTCCGGCGACGACGGCGTAACGGATTTTCTTTTCTGGTGATGGCATTGCGCTCTCGAAACTCGCTTGATTGGGGAGCAACACAGCCGGATGCGGCATTGCCAATGAGGAATGCCGAACCTTCAGCAATGTTCCGGATCAAGGACATGATGGTCTGCCCCAAGCGTGTCGGATCCGGATTCCGTTTGGCAGTCTGTTCAATAAACGGGGTGCTACGAATGGGTTGATGGCTGTTGGGTCAGCGCGCTGCCTACGCTTGTGTTTTGTGGCGCTTTGCTCGCATGCCATCATTGGTCGAATACTGGCGGTCCATTGGTGTGCGAGACATGTCCTTCAGCTTTCCGGCTATGCAAGAAGACCTTATTAGAATTATTCTAAAACGACTTGCGAAGCACCGATCGCAGGAGTAATTAGAATCATTCTAAAAGGATGGCACGATGTTCCGCACTCTCTTCTCTTCCTCCAAACGTCCCTTCTCCTCTCTCAACGAGCAGGAGATCCTTGCCCTGGCCATCTCGTCGGAAGAGGATGATTCACGGATCTACCGGTCCTATGCCGATCATTTGCGCGCTCAATATCCGCAATCCGCCAAGATTTTCGACGACATGGCTGAAGTGGAGCACGCGCACCGCAATGTCCTGATCGACATGCACAAGCGCCGCTTTGGCGATGTCATTCCGCTTATTCGGCGCGAGCATGTGCGCGGCTTTTATGAGCGCAAGCCGGACTGGTTGATCAATACGCTGTCGCTAGACCATATCCGCGAGCAGGCCGAAGAGATGGAGCAGCAAGCCATTCGCTTCTACGACGAGGCAATTCGCCACGTGACCGATGCAGAAACCCGCAAGCTTCTCGGCGATCTGGCCGAAGCGGAGCGGGGACATAAAGACATTGCCGGCATGCTGAGCGACAAGCATCTTCCCGAAGATGCGCGATCGGAAGAAGATGAGACCTCCAAGCGCCAGTTCTTGCTGACCTATGTGCAGCCGGGCCTTGCGGGCCTGATGGACGGCTCGGTCTCGACGCTCGCACCGATTTTCGCCGCAGCTTTCGCCACCCAGGATACGTGGCAAACCTTTCTGATCGGTCTTTCCGCCTCTGTCGGAGCGGGCATTTCCATGGGCTTTACCGAAGCCGCTCATGATGACGGCAAGCTCTCAGGACGCGGATCGCCGATAAAGCGCGGCCTGGCGTCCGGTATCATGACGGCTGTCGGCGGTCTCGGTCACGCACTTCCCTACCTCATTCCGCACTTCTGGACGGCAACGGCGATTGCCGCCGTGGTCGTCTTCATCGAGTTGTGGGCGATTGCCTTCATCCAGAACAGGTTCATGGAAACACCGTTCCTGCGCGCCGTGTTTCAGGTGGTCCTCGGCGGCTCGCTGGTTCTGGCGGCCGGCATCATCATCGGCCACGGATAAATTTCAGGATAGAGGAAGCAGCCGGCGTTTGACCGGCTGCAGCTTCACGATCGATGTGTTGGTTTCCGCCTTGTCGGCGATCCGGTCGAGGATGGTGTCCAGCTCCTCGATCGAGCGGACATGCAGACGGGCAATGAAGCAATCGTCTCCCGTCACCTTGTCGCATTCCGAAATCTCAGGGATTGCCTCGATGAGTTGCTGAACAACATGCAGCTTGCCAGGCAAGGGGCGAACACGAATGATGGCCTGGAGCATGAACCCGATGCTCGCCGGGTCGATTTCCACTGTAAAGCCGCGGATGACGCCCCGCTCTTCCAGCCGCTTGATCCGCTCGGATGTACTCGGCGCCGACAGTCCCACATGCTGCGCAAGATCCTTGACAGACATTCTCCCGTCATTCGACAGAAGCTCCAGAATGCGCTTATCGACATCGTCGAGCATAGGCTTTGTCCTTTAAAGCGAAGGCCAATCCCAGCCTTCTTTTGATAGGAATTCTTGAGGTAAAGCCTTTTAAAATTCAAGGCAATCTCCAATCAAGTCCATTAGGATCCCTGCATCACAATGAGGGCCTGACCATGACTGAAAAGATGCGCGGCGTAATTGAAATGGCAAGCGCGATGGTGATTTCCGGCACCATCGGCCTGTTTGTTGTCGTGTCCGGCCAACCGGTGACGAGCGTCGTATTTTGGCGCTGCGTTTTCGGCGCGGCGATCCTGCTGCCGATCTGCGCAGCAATGGGATTTTTCCGGCTCGGTATCATGTCGCGCAAACAGTTGGGTTTCGCAGTGCTCGGCGGAATGGCGATCGTCACGAACTGGCTGCTATTATTCGCCGCCTATCCACGCGCTTCGATTTCGATTGCAACTGCTGTCTACAATACCCAACCCTTTATGCTGGTGGCCATGGGCGCTGTCTTCCTGTCAGAGCGGCTGACGCTCAATAAGATAGCGTGGCTTGCCATCTCGTTGGTCGGCACGCTGGCCATCATCTATGCGAAGCCCGGTGCCGGATATTCTGGTGAAAACTATCTCGCCGGAATTGCGCTCGCTCTCGCCGCCGCCTTCTTCTATGCGGTGGCCGCCATCATCGCCAAGACATTGAAGGGCGTTCCGCCGCAACTGATCGCGCTCATTCAGGTGGTCACCGGCATTTTTCTGCTCATGCCATTTTCGGCAGAGGGTCCTCGCATCGAGGCGCAGGCTTGGATGATGTTGGTGACGCTTGGCGTCGTTCACACCGGACTGATGTATATTCTGCTCTATGGCGCAATCCAGAAATTGCCGACCAACCTCACCGGCTCCCTGTCCTTCATCTATCCGGTGGCGGCGATCATGATTGATCGTATTGCCTTCGGCCATCACCTGCAGCCACTGCAGATCATCGGCGTGGTTGCCATTCTTGCGGCCGCAGCAGGCTCGACATTGGGCTGGTCTGTTGTTCCCCGCTTGAAAGCAAAGCGCGACGCCTCAGGTGAGACATCGCGTTCTGCGCTTCGGTGACTGAATACTTAAGCGGCGTTTGCCAATGCTGTCTGTTTAGCGCAGTGCGCCAACCAGAACATCACGGCCATCTTCGATGGAGACCCAGCGACCGGTGTTGAAGGAAGCCTGACGCTTCAAATAGGTGTAGTTGGTGTCGGTCCACAGCTTCACCTCGTTCGACAAATTGTCGAGGATGAAGTCGCCGTCATTGGTTCGCACGGTCAATACCGCATGGCCTTCGCCATCCGGCTTGCGCACGACGGTGATGAGAAGATCGGAGACGGCAAAGCCCTTCTCGATCAGCTTCTTGCGCTTCAACAGCACGAAGTCCTCGCAGTCACCTGCGGTCTTGGGATATTCCCAATACTCGTCCTTGCCATAGACTTCCTGGTCGGTCATGGCGACGATGGTGGTGTTCACCTCGGTGTTGATGTCGCGAATGACAGTCCAGCCATAATCCGTCACGCGAGGAGCGGGTGTCAGCTTGCTGCGAATATCGCATTCGGATGCGTATCTCTGGCAGAATTCGTAATGGCCGATCGGCTGCGATGTAATGCCGCCCGTCACCATGGCCGGGCTGCCTTTGTTTTCAGCCTGCACGGAGGCCGCAGAAAGTAGTCCGGCCGCCACTGCAATGAGCAGCGCCCGTGCCTGCGATGCATTCATCATCAAACCCGTCCCTTGAAGTCTTAATAAAGTGTTAAGAGAGATCAGGGGTAAGTGTCAATCGGAAGCGGGCCCTCTATGAACGCAAGATGAATATTATGGTTAAGAGCGTTGCCGAAATGCTCAAAGCATCCGCCCGAAAATCGAAATCGATTTTCGGAAAGAACGGCGCATCGATTCAAAGGAGTAGAGCATTCTTTGTGCGCCCTTAAAGACGCGCGGTGCCCGAAGCTACGAGGCTTTTGACCGCACTGAGCATTCTTTCGATGTCCTGGGGACGCGAAAGCCGATGGTCGCCATCACGGATAAGGCTCAAGACCACGTCGTCGGCAGGCAGGTGTTCCATCAGTCGCAGGGCATGTTGGTACGGAACGTCTTCATCACGCATGCCCTGCAGAATATGAACGGGGCAGCCGGTATCGATCACGCCCTTCAAAACCAGATTTTTGCGGCCGTCCTCCATCAGATCGCGGGTGAAGATGTTGGGCTCGGGGCTGTATTCCGATGGCTCTTCGAAATAGCCGCGCTCGGTGAGCGACGCCTTTTCAGCTTCCGTCAGATTGGGCTCAATCAATTCCGCAGTAAAGTCCGGCGCTGGCGCAATAAGGACAAGACCTGCGACGTTCGGGCCTTTGCCGCGCTTGCGCAGTTCCTCAATCAGTCTGAGCGCAATCCATCCACCCATGGATGAACCGATCAGAATGACGCTTTCAGGTGCCTTGTCGTCCAGAACGGCAAGAGATTCCTCCAGCCATCGTGAAATGGTGCCGTCTCTGAACTCGCCTTTCGATGCGCCATGACCGGAATAATCGAAGCGGACGCAGGCGAGCCCCTCCTGTTGCGCAAAGCGATCGAGCTCGACAGCCTTCGTGCCTGTCATGTCGGAGCGGTAGCCGCCGAGCCATACGAGGGCAGGGCGATGATCCGACGCTTGCGCCGATCGAGACAGGATGGCGATCTCGCGCGGGGCGTCCCCTTCACCGACGACAATATACTGTGGGGCTTCGTGTGCCTGCGTCATCTTATTCTCCATACGTTTCTTTCCCCTGTAGACCAGATTCGTAAAAACCACGACAGGAGGTGATTTTTTTGCAAAGCCATGCTATTGACTTCCCAGAGGCGTTCACGACATTTCAGCCATTTGCACCGACAAGCTGTTTTTGCCGACGCGATATCGAAACAGATCAGGAGAATACGACCATTCGCAGACCGTTCAAAGCCGATGCCCCCGTCAAGGAAGGCCCGCGCTCCAACAGGGAAATTCGCATTCCCAAAATTCAGCTGATTGATGAAGAAGGCCAGAACCTCGGCGTGATGCCGACGGACCAGGCGTTGAAGATGGCGGAAGAGGCCGGTCTTGATCTTGTCGAGATTTCGCCGAATGCAGAACCGCCTGTTTGCAAAATTCTCGATCTCGGTAAGCTGAAGTATTCGACGCAGAAGAAGGCGGCCGAAGCGCGCAAGAAGCAGAAGATCGTCGAGGTCAAAGAAATCAAGATGCGTCCGAACATCGACACCCATGACTATGAGGTGAAGATGAAGGCAATGAACCGTTTCTTTGAAGAAGGCGACAAGGTGAAGGTAACGCTGAAGTTCCGTGGCCGCGAAATGGCTCACCAGGAACTTGGCATGAAGCTGCTTCAGCAGGTGAAGGAAGATACCTTGACAATCGCCAAGGTGGAAGCCGAGCCGAAGCTCGAAGGCCGCCAGATGATGATGGTGCTTGCACCGAAGTAATGCTTGGGCGCGCTGGCATCGAGGTCGGCGTTTTCCACTCTCGCAGGGGAAGTTTGGCTTCCCCGTTGCGCTTTTCCATAACTGCGGTTATAAGCGCGCGTCCGAACGGTCCGGCAGGGCATGCCGTGGCCGTTCTTGAATAGCTTGAAACGGGCTTCGTCTGCCTGTTTCGATACAAAATAACGGAGTAGCAAAATGCCCAAGATGAAGACGAAATCCGCTGCAAAAAAGCGGTTCAAGATCACTGGCACCGGCAAGGTTCTCGCAGCCGCCGCCGGTAAGCGCCACGGCATGATCAAGCGTTCCAACAAGTTCATTCGCGACGCGCGCGGAACCATGGTTCTGGCCGAAGCTGACGGCAAAAAAGTCGTCAAGAACTACCTGCCGAACGGTCTCTAAGACTTTTCCGCATTTTTGGACACTTTAAGGAGATCATGACATGGCACGCGTAAAACGTGGCGTAACTTCCCGCGCCAAGCACACCAAGACACTCAAGGCAGCCAAGGGCTTCTACGGCCGTCGCAAGAACACCATCCGCGCAGCAAAGGCAGCGGTTGACCGTTCCAAGCAGTACGCTTACCGCGACCGCAAGGTCAACAAGCGTAACTTCCGCGCTCTGTGGATCCAGCGTATCAACGCTGCTGTCCGCGAATTCGGCCTGACCTATGGCCGCTTCATCGACGGCCTGAACAAGGCTGGCATCGAAGTCGACCGTAAGGTTCTGTCCGACATGGCTATCCATGAGCCGGCAGCTTTCGGCGCGCTCGTCGACGCCGCGAAGAAGGCTCTTGAGTACCTCAAGGATGCAGGTACGGCCAACGAGTTTGAATCCGCTGTAAAGTAATTACGGCGCGGACAAATTGTTGTTCATTTGAAACCCGCGCCGGGCAACCGGGGCGGGTTTTACGTTTGAAAATGCTTCCTTTCCAGAAGGAAGCCCTCTGGGCGCTTTGGCGCCGACGGGACTATCATGCTTCAGGCTGCCAATGCGAGCGAGAGGGAAAAGGGCTTCCATGTTCATCTGGAAGATGCCGATATTGCTGCGCTCATGCAGACCCTGTTGATGAGCGAAAAGCGCATCCAGCGGCTGGAGCTGAGTTCCGGCGCCGTCTGGATCAAGCGTCAGGGAACGGAAGAACCACGGTGGTGGAGCAAGTTGCAGGGCTTCGCCGCCCGCCTTCTTCCATACGCGTTCCTCAGACCCTCCCCGGTGCTTTCGCCTGTCGAGATGATGGCGCGTGAAAAGCGCCGGATGATCGAGTTCGGCAATGCAGGCTTCACCGTTCCGGCGATCATCTATTCCTCCGATACCGCCATCGTGCTGGAAGACGTGGGGCCGACTATCCAGGGCATCGTGGCGCGCAAGGCAAGCGAAGGACATCCCGATCGGTTGCTGGTTCAATCGGCGATCGAGCTTGGCGAGCTTCACGCCGCCGGTCTTTGCCATGGGCGCCCGCATATTCGCGACTTCTTTCTTAAAGGCGGCCGTATCGGCTTCATGGATTTCGAGGAAGAGCCGCAGGCGGTCATGCCGCTTGCCAGCGCTCAGGCGCGTGACCTGTGGCTGCTGTTCTTGCCACTGAGCGCCTTTGCCGAAAACACCGATGCAACGCTCGGCGCTGCCTATCGCGGATGGTCTGCCCATGCACCACAGGCGACCATCGATGAATTGCGTCGCCTGGTGCGTGTGCTTGGCCGATTTTTGCCGCTCGCCCGGTTGATTGGCCGCGTACAGATGGGTAGTGATCTGCAACGCTTTATCGTGGCGACCGACTTTCTAAAGAATGCTGTTGAAACCGATGTCGGGGCCAAGACCTCCGGCAGGGCAGGAAAAGATGACTGAACTGGACACTTTGAAATCGCAACTGATGTCGGAGATCGCTGCGGCGGCAGACGAGGCGGCCATCGAGGCCGTGCGCCTGTCGGCGCTTGGCAAGAAGGGCTCGGTTTCCGAGCTTCTGAAAACGCTGGGCACCATGACGCCGCAAGAGCGCCAGACACGCGGCGCGGCCATCAACCAGCTGAAAAATGAAGTGACGGACTTTCTTACCGCTCGCAAGAGCGAGTTGAAGGATGCAGCCATCGAAGCGCGGCTGAAGGCCGAGACGCTCGACGTCAGCTTACCCGTCCGTCAGTCTCCTGCAGAACGCGGCCGCATTCATCCGATCAGCCAGATCGTCGATGAGATCACGGCGATCTTTGCCGATATGGGCTTCTCCATTGCCGAAGGCCCGGATATCGAAACCGACTATTATAACTTCACGGCGCTGAACTTCCCGGAAGGCCACCCCGCCCGCGAAATGCACGACACCTTCTTCTTCCAGCCGGATGAGAAGGGTGAGCGCAAGGTTCTGCGCACGCACACCTCGCCGGTTCAGGTGCGCACCATGGAAGCGCAGAAACCGCCGATCCGTATCGTCATCCCCGGCAAGACCTACCGCCAGGATTCCGATGCCACCCATTCGCCGATGTTCCACCAGGTCGAAGGTCTGGTGATCGACAAGAAAGCGCATGTCGGAAACCTTCGCTGGATTCTCGAGGAGTTCTGCAAGACCTTCTTCGAGGTCGATAGCGTCGTCATGCGCTTCCGCCCGTCCTTCTTTCCCTTCACGGAGCCGAGCTTCGAAGTGGACATCCAGTGCGACCGCTCCGGCCCGATCATCAAGTTCGGCGAAGGCAAGGACTGGATGGAGATCCTCGGCTGCGGCATGGTGCACCCCAATGTGCTGCGCGCTGGTGGGCTCGATCCGGACGAGTATCAGGGCTTTGCCTGGGGCATGGGTCTCGACCGCATCGCCATGCTGAAATACGGCATGCCGGACCTGCGCGATTTCTTCAACGCCGATGTTCGCTGGATGAATCATTACGGCTTCCGCCCGCTCGACATGCCGACGCTGTTCGGCGGTCTGAGCGTCTGATCGGTCAAGTCGAGGAGTATATAGTATGAAATTCACGCTCTCCTGGCTAAAAGAGCATCTCGATACGGATGCCTCTCTGGAGCAGATCTGCGAACGCCTGACGGCAATCGGTCTCGAGGTCGAAGATGTCGATGACAAGGCGGCTTACAAGCCCTTCGTCATCGCCAAGGTTCTGTCGGCGGAAAAGCATCCGGAAGCGGATCGCCTGAAGGTGCTGTCGGTGGATGCCGGTGACGGTAAGCCGGTGCAGATCGTTTGCGGGGCTCCGAATGCGCGCGCCGGCCTCGTTGGCGCTTTGGCGCGTCCGGGGACCTATGTTCCGGGCATCGATGTTACGCTCTCCGTCGGCAAGATCCGCGGTGTCGAAAGCCACGGCATGATGTGTTCCGAAAAGGAACTCAACATGTCCGACAATCATGATGGCATCATCGATCTGCCGGAAGATGCGCCGGTCGGCACGTCTTTCGCGTCCTATGCCGGGCTTGACGATCCGGTCATCGAGATCAACCTCACGCCGAACCGTCCGGATTGCACCTCGATCTATGGCATCGCACGTGATCTGGCGGCCTCCGGTCTCGGCAGGTTGAAGACGCGGCCTGCACCGAGCTTCAAGGTCGAGGGCGCTACGCCGGTCGATGTCAAGCTGGAGCTTGATGATGCGGCTCTCTGCCCGGGCTTCTCGCTTCGCATCGTGCGCGGCGTGAAGAATGGCCCCAGCCCGAAGTGGATGCAGCAGCGCCTGCTGGCAATCGGCCTGCGCCCGATCAACGCACTGGTCGACATCACCAACTACATGACCTTCGATCAGGGCCGTCCAATGCACGTCTTCGATGCGGCGAAGGTCAAGGGTGATCTCGTCGTGCGGCGCGCGAAAGAAGGTGAAACGATCCTTGCCCTCGATCAGCGTGAATACAAGCTCGGTCCAAACAATGTGGTGATTGCCGACGACAACGGGCTCGAGTCCATCGGTGGTGTCATGGGCGGCGAACATTCCGGCTGCGACGAGAATACCGTCGATGTACTGATCGAGTCGGCACTCTGGGATCCGATCAACATTGCCAAGACCGGACGTTCTCTCGGCATCATCACCGATGCGCGCTATCGTTTCGAACGCGGCGTCGATCCGGAATATATGGTGCCGGGCCTCGAGCGCACGACGGAACTGGTGCTCGAGCTTTGCGGTGGTTTGGCTGGAGAAGCAAAGGTCGTCGGCTACAAGGGCTTCGAGCCGAAGTGGATCGATTTCCCACTCTCCGAGGTAAAGCGCCTGACGGGTCTCGAGGTTTCGGCGGAAGAAAGCCTTGCGATCCTCAAAGGTCTCGGTTTCGGCATCGAGGGCTCCGGCGAGCGTGTTTCCGTGTCGGTGCCTTCATGGCGTCCAGACGTCGATGGCAAGGCGGATCTGGTGGAAGAGGTCATGCGTATCCACGGCGTCGATAACATCAAGCCAGAGCCGCTTGAGAGCCTTGGCGCCATCAACGGACGCATTTTGACGACGCTGCAGATCCGCACGCGCACGGCTCGCCGTGCACTTGCAAGCCGCGGCATGCTGGAGGCCGTCACCTGGTCTTTCATTCCGGAAGCGCAGGCGAAGCTCTTCGGCGGCGGCTCCTCCGCGCTCAAGCTCGCCAACCCGATCGCTGCCGATATGTCCGACATGCGGCCTTCCCTGCTTCCCGGTCTTCTGACCGCAGCCCAGCGCAATGCTGACAAGGGCTATGGCGATGTGGCGATCTTCGAAGTGTCGGGAACCTATGAGGGCGATACGCCGGAAGGCCAGCGGCGCGTCGCCGGTGGCGTTCGCCGCGGCACCGCATCGCTTGCCGGTGCAGGCCGCATGTGGTCGAACACAGCAAAGGGCGGCGTAAAGCCCGTTGACGTCTACGATGCCAAGGCGGACGCGCTTGCCGTGATCGAGGCCTGCGGTTTGCCGATGGCGAATGTGCAGATCGAGGCCGGTGCTCCGTCCTGGTACCATCCTGGCCGTTCCGGCACGATCAAGATGGGTCCGAAGGTCGTTCTTGGTTACTTCGGCGAATTCCATCCGAAGACGCTCGGCGCTCTGGATGTCTCCGGTGCCTATTGCGGCTTCGAGATTTATCTCGACGCCATGCCAGAACCGAAGAAGAAGGCAACGCGCACCAAGCCGGCGCTGGAGCTTTCACCGTTCCAAGTGGTGAAACGCGACTTTGCTTTCGTGGTCGACAAGTCGGTCGAGGCGGGCGCCATCATCAAGGCGGCAACCAGCGCCGATCGCAAGCTCGTCACCGGCGTGAATGTTTTCGACGTCTTCGAAGGCGCGTCGCTCGGTGAGAATAAGAAGTCGATTGCGATCGAAGTTCAGATCCAGCCGATGGACAAGACCCTGACGGACGAGGACTTTGAAGCCTTGACTGCAAAGATCGTCGGTAATGTCGAGAAGACAACGGGCGGCGTGCTTCGCGCGTAATCCTTTACTCCATGTCATGATGCTGAAAAACCCGCTTTCACGGCGGGTTTTTTATTGCTCAGAATAGCCATCCAAATATAAGAAACGCGTCATGCGTGTATTTCATAACAAATTGACTCCTGGAAAAGCTGAGATCGCATGTAGAGGTTGCTACGGTCGTCGCTTTTAGTACTATGCCTCCCAGGCCGTTGGGCCGTGAGGAGGAGATTTTATGGCAATTGGGTATTTGAAACGCCGTGCAGCATTGATGCTTGCTGCATCGGCGGCAGCTTTATTAACGTTCAACACAGGCGCTCATGCGCAGGCTTTTCCCGAGCGCACGATCACGCTCGTCGTGCCTTTTGCGGCAGGCGGCTCCACCGACGTCGTTGCGCGCGTCATTGCCCAAAAGATGGGTGACACGCTTGGCCAGCAGATCATCGTCGAGAATGTCGCCGGTGCCGGCGGAAATCTCGGTGCCGACCGCGTTGCGCGCGCCGAGCCCGATGGATACACGATCCTCATGGGTACGGTGGCGACACATGCCCTCAACCCGTTGATTCTCAAGACGAAGCCTTATGATCCTGAAAAGGATTTCGCACCGATTTCGCTGCTGGTGGTCGTGCCGAACGTGCTGGTTGTCAATCCGCAGCTGCCGGTCAACAATGTTGCCGAGCTGATCGCGCTCCTGAAAAAAGAGCCGGATAAGCATGCCTATGCCTCATCCGGTAACGGCACGCCGCTTCACCTTTCTGGTGAGCTGTTCAAGAGCATGGCCGGCGTCGATATGCAGCACGTGCCCTATAAGGGCTCCGGCCCGGCATTGAACGATCTGCTGGGCAATCAGATTTCGATCATGTTCGACAACCTGCCGTCCTCATCCGCACATATCAAATCCGGCACCCTGAAGGCGCTGGGTGTGACGACGGCGGAGCGGGCGTCCTCCTTCCCGGATGTGCCGACCATTGCCGAAACCGTGCCGGGGTATGAGACCTACACCTGGAATGCGCTTTTTGCACCGGCCGGAACGCCGCCCGAGGCAATTGCCAAATTGAACGAAGCTGCCAAGACGGCACTGGCCGATCCTGCCGTTGCAAAGCGCATGGCAGATTTCAGCGCCAAGATCGTAGGCTCTTCACCGGAAGAGCTGAAGACCCACGTTTCGGAAGAAATCGCCAAGTGGGGTCCAGTGGTGAAGGAAGCCAACGTCCAGATGGACTGATCCATTTTGGGTGAAGCAAACGCCGCGTCTCCTTGTAGGCGCGGCGTTTTGCGTTTCATCGGCTTAGGTTACTCCCGTGCGAGACCCAAACGGAAATATCGAGCGAGCAGGGCGCAAATCGCGGCTTGTCCAGGAAGTCGGCCCAACGGTGTAGTCTTCGCTTTGCATCATAGGCATGTCTGCTATGCGCGAAATCTCCGCCGATGCAGCGGTCATTCCAAAACCTGCTATTGCTGCGAAAGTGTCTCTCTGTATGCTTGGTTAGATAACTTGTTAGGAAAGCAGGGCTTAGATGCAAAGCCATGTCTTTGAAGAAGGAAGCCGAAATGGGGATCAAGACTGCGGAAGAACGCAGCCTGGACTACAGAAACGCGATGTCGCAGCTTGCCGGCGCCGTCAATATCGTCACCACAGATGGACCGGCAGGCAGGGCGGGGTTTTCCGCCACCGCCGTCTGTAGCGTATCGGACAATCCCCCAACCCTTCTCGTCTGCATCAATCGCAGTTCATCGGCGTACCGGATGTTGTTTGAGAACGCCGTCGTGTGCGTCAACACGCTCTCGGCAGATCAGCAGCCATTGAGCCAGCTCTTCGGAGGCAAGACCCCGATGGAGGAGCGTTTTGCAGGTGGGGAGTGGTCGTCGCTCGAAACCGGTGCACCGGTTCTGAAAGGCGCACTCGCCTCCTTCGATTGCCGTGTTCGCGCAATCCATGATGGCAGTACCCACGACATCATCATATGCGATGTGGTCGATACTGCCGTAGGAGAAGGGGAAGAGGCGCTGCTTTATTTCAAGCGGGCTTATCGCACGCTCTAAACGCGCCACTGGCGCTTCAGCCTATGCTTTTGCCAAAACGGGAGAAGCTTTCTTCCAGCACCGTCGTGCCCGCGCCGGGGCGTTGCGGCCGATTGTAGACGCCGCCCTGAACATCTGCCGGCTCCTCGAAGTGATCCTTGATCCAGGGAATGTATTCGAGGATAGTTGATGCGGGGTGCCAGTAGCTCAAGTGGACATGGACCTGGCTCATCTCGCCTGCATGCGGCACGACAGGCAGGCGATGCGCCAGGGCCAGATCCGCCACCTGAATATATTCGGTAATGCCGCCAAGCCGGGTCACGTCCGGCTGAACATAAGCGACCGCGCCCGCTGATATGAAGGAGCGGAAGGCATCGACCGTATAGAGTTGTTCACCGAGCGCGATCGGAATTGCTGTGTTGCGGGCGAGGGCTGCGTGGCTGCCGACATCGTCATACCAGAGTGGCTCTTCAAACCAGTAGATATCCAGATCCCGTGCGAGCGCGCAGAAACGCTGGCAGGTCGGCAGATCCCATTTGCCATTTCCGTCGATGGCGATGCGCACTGACCCGCCAAGACGCTTGCGAACCGCCGTCAGCCGATCGATATCCACATTCGGATCGTCGTGACCGACCTTAATCTTTAGCCGGGTAAAACCATCCTGTTCGACGGCTCTTGTCGCCCCCTCGATCAAAGCGTCCTTTGTAAATGAGAGCCAGCCGATATCGGTATTGTAAGCTTCCAGCTTGTCCGTGCGGGCTCCGCCCAGATAGCTCCACAGCGGAAGGCCCGCCTTCTTCGCCTTCATGTCCCAGAGCGCGACGTCGACCGCGGCGAGTGCCAGATGGGTGATGCCTGCACGGCCCACCCATTGCAGCGATGGATAGCGGGCAAGCTTCATCCAGAGCCGCGAATGGTCATTGGCATCTTCGCCAATCAGAAGAGGCGCATAGCAATCGCGAATGCAGGCAGTGATCAGCCGGTCCGAGGCGAGATGTGCGTGCGTGCCGGTAAAGCCGTAACCCTCCAACCCATCCGTTGTGACGATCTTCGTGCCGACGACGCCCCAATGGGTGATGGAATGGGTCGAGTCCGAAATGGAATCGGACGTCAGTGGCAAATGAAGAATGAAGGGGTGGATAGATGCGATTCTCATGACGGATAACCCTCCTCCGGTTATCGGGTGGTATGTCTTGTGGAATTCTGCTGCTCAGCCGCCTTCCATCTTCTCGAGATAGGGCAGCTCGTCAGGCGAAATGACCTCCGCGACGGCTTTGATGCGCATCATCGCGCGGCTTCTGGAGATTTGCAGGTGGCGTGTCAGCCCGGCTTTCGCCCCTTCGATATCGCCTGCCAGAAGGCTGTCGAAAATCGCCAGGTGTTCCGGCAGGAAGGGCTCGGTGTCGAAGAGCCCTATGGTCCAGTGGTAGAGAAAATGGTGGGCGACGAGCAGCGCCTGCGGCAGGCTGATGGCACGCATCAGCGATGCGTTTTCGCAGTAGCCGAGAAGCTCGACATGCAACTGTTGTTCGAGCGCATCAAGCATCTCGCCGTCGATCTTGTCGACCGACTGGATTGCGTCCGCGACGTTTTTGCGCAAGGAGAGCAGCAGTCCGTCCGGAAAATTGGCGGCCGCCTTTTCCAGCGCGATCGGCTCAAGAATCCAGCGAAGCTCATAGAGTTCGTCGATATGCTTGGCCGTGAGCGCCGGTGCATACCATCGCCCGCTCTCGTCCTTGTGAACGATACCGCGCTGCTGCAGACGCGCAACGACATCGCGCCCCACGGTTCTGCTGACGCCATAATGCTTGGCCAGCATCGCCTCATTGATCCGCCAATCTGCGAGCGATGTGCGCGAGACGATCTCGATCTCGATATTGTCGTAGATAAGTTCCCAACTGGATCTCGGCTGCATGCGCATCGTGTCGGTCGTGGGGGCCGAACTCTCACCGGTTGTGCCTATCTCCGGCACCGATCTGCTTTTTGCCACGACATCATAGCCGCGGCTCTCGGCCTTGCGCACGAGATGAAGACGCTCCAGTTCCGCCAGCGCCTGGCGTGCGGGTGCGCGGCTGATGCCGAAGCGGTTGGCAACCATGGTTTCGGTCAGCCTCGTACCGTGAACGATGACGCCATTGGCGATGTCTGCAGCCAGAAGGTCGCAGGCTCTGCGGTACAGGCGGGGCGCGATTCCAGTCGTAGCGCTCTTCATCGTTCTCCTCTCTCACTCTCGGTCTCGTGGCCGACCAGCGATCGTTTTTAGCGCTACAGGGATTGCACGGCCAAAAAACAATGTCTAGTGTATGCATAAGACATTTTGAAGAGGAGAAGCCAGGATGCTGCAAGACGAGGCGCGCGCCCATGTCCCGTTGATATTGCTGGACCGGTTCTGCCGCGCGGTCTTCGCCGCCTGTGGTGCGGACGCCCCAACGGCGGATGCGGCGACGCGTGCCATGATGCATGGAACACGCTATGGCGTGGACAGCCACGGCGTCCGTTTGCTCGACCATTACGTGACTGCCATGCAGGGTGGACGCATCAACCGCACACCCCGCCTTCGCAAGGTGGCTGGGCTGGGCGCTGTCGAAACGTTGGATGCAGATGATGCGCATGGAGCGCTGGCTGCCTATACGGCGATGACCCACGCCACCGAGCTTGCGACGCAGTTCGGCATCGGGGCGGTTGCCATTCGCAACACCTCTCACTTTGGTCCCGCTGGGGCCTATTCGCTGGAAGCGGCGAAGCGAGGGTTTATCGGCATCACCTTCTGCAACTCCGATAGCTTCGTGCGTTTGCACGACGGCGCGCAGCGTTTTCACGGCACAAATCCGATTGCGGTTGGTGTTCCGTCCACCGGAGACAATCCGTGGCTTCTCGATATGGCGACGAGCTCCATCCCCTATAACCGTGTGCTGCTCTATCGGAGCCTTGGTCAGC
The DNA here is from genome assembly GCF_004310285.1 of Agrobacterium cavarae. Lineage (GTDB taxonomy): Bacteria > Pseudomonadota > Alphaproteobacteria > Rhizobiales > Rhizobiaceae > Agrobacterium > Agrobacterium cavarae. Next base: position 226,812 of record NZ_SISF01000030.1, on the reverse strand, counting down.
CTTTGCCCGATGCGACCGCTTCGGACGAAGGCGGCCATGATACCAAGGATCCGTATGCCGCGGCGATGCTTGCGCCGCTTGGTGGCGAATTCGGCTTCAAAGGCGCAGCACTTGGCGGTGTGGCGGAAATCTTCAGCGCGGTGTTGACCGGGATGAAGCTCAGCTTCGACATCGCATCCATGGGTGGCCCGGATTTTTCCACGCCACGCGGTATGGGTGCCTTCGTTCTTGCGCTGAAGCCTGAGGCATTTCTGGAGAAAAGCGTCTTCGAGGGAGCGATGACGCGTTATCTGGACTCGTTGCGAAACTCGCCAGCACGTGAGGGCGCGCGGGTGATGGCGCCAGGGGACCGCGAATGGGAAGTCGCGGCCGAAAGGGAGCGTCAAGGTGTCGTCCTGGACCCGGCGACGCGGCAGTCATTCGCAGATCTGGCAAATCGGTTGGGTATTACGCAGCCATTTGCCTGATGTGACGGGGTCGGAGGCGCGATCCACGTTTGCCAATTGACTTCATCGGCGAAACAGCCTTAATGGAGATGATTGGTAAGACCACTTTACCAGATGCCGCAGCGGGAGGGGATATCATGTTTGTGGCGCTTGAGCCGCGTCGCCTCCACAGGCAGGTGGCGGATCAAATCAGGAGGTTGATAGAGGCAGGTGAAATCGCGGACGGAGCCAAGCTTCCGGCAGAACGCGATCTTGCCGAACGGTTTGCCGTTTCAAGGCCGACCGTTCGCGAAGCGTTGATCGTGCTGGAAGTTGAAGGCTACATCCAGATCCGCATGGGCTCAGGGGTCTATGTAAGCCAACGTCCGAAAGCGCACTCGATCTTGCCTGCGGACGACAGCGACGGGCCTTTCGAAATTCTCCAGGCGCGCAGCATCATTGAAGGTGGCATTGCCGAAGAGGCGGCAAAGCGCGCCAATGCCTCGCATGTCGCTCTGCTGGATGGGAATTTGAAGCGGATGGAAGATGCCATCGGCGACGCGGTAAAGATGCTGGTTCACGACCGGGCGTTTCATCTGGCGATCGCCGACATCATCGGCAATGTCACACTCCATCGCTTCACCGGACATATCTTCGACCGCCGCATGACCCCTTACTTCGAGCGTCTTGCCAGCCATTTCGAAGGGCCGCGGACCTGGCGCCTGGCGCTTGAGGAGCATGTGGTTATCCGTGATGCGATTGCCGCGAACGATCCGGAGGCGGCGAAAGCTGCCATGCAGCGACATCTCAACCAGTCGCAAAAGAGATTTTCTCAAAGCTTCGGAGAGGAGGCTTGAGGGGAGGTAAGGTGCTGCCGCGTTCGACGCGGCGGTAGAGAAGCAACATCTGACACAATTTCGGGAGGAGACAGAAATGACGTTCAGATTGAGAAGCCTGCTGGGTGCCACAGCCATCATCATGGCCTCTGCGCTGTCTTCGCAGGCGCAGACCGTGCTGAAATGGGCCCATGTTTACGAGACCACAGAACCGTTTCACACGGAATCGGTGTGGGCGGCGAAGGAGATCGAGAAGCGCACGGAGGGTCGCTACAAGATCGACGTGTTCCCGGCATCGCAGCTCGGCAAGGAAGCCGATATCAACCAGGGCCTGAAACTCGGCACGGTCGATATCATCATTTCCGGTTCCAGCTTCGCAGCGCGCGATTCCAAGCCAATTGGCGTCACCTACTTCCCTTACATCTTCCGCAATCCGGAGCACCTGATCGCCTACACCAAGAGCGATGTCTTCAAGCGTCTTGCCAAGGGTTACGAGGACAAGACCGGCAACGTCATTACGGCGGTCAGCTACTACGGGACGCGTCACACGACATCGAACAAGCCGATCGAGAAGTGCAGCGACTTGAACGGCGTGAAGATGCGCGTTCCGGATGTGCCGGCCTATCTTGCCATGCCGCGCGCCTGCGGCGCCAACACCACGCCGATCGCTTTCGCCGAAGTCTACCTCGCGCTGCAAAACGGCACGGTCGACGCGCAGGAAAATCCGCTGACGACCATTGAGGCAAAGAAGTTCTTCGAAGTGCAGAAGAACATCGTTCTGACCGGCCACATTGTCGACCATCTCAATACGGTGATCTCCAAGTCTCGCTGGGCGAGCCTGTCAGACGAAGACAAGAAAATCTTCGTCGACGTGATGCAGGAGGCTGCGACCAAGACGACCAAGATCATCGAGGAGCGTGAAGTGGCACTCGTGGACGACTTCAAGAAGCGTGGCCTGACGGTGACCGAGGTCGATAAGGCCGACTTCGAAAAGAATGTGCTCGACAAGGTGAAGTTCGAAGACTTTGGATACAACAAGGCCGATTGGGAAGCGATCCGCGCCGTTCAGTAAATTGCGCCTGGCGCGGGGCTCGTCTCCGCGCCGTCCTTGTCGTTTTCAGCACCGGCAGACGAGCGCATTGTGAATCTGCTGCTCGCGCCGATGCTCCAACCGGAACATTTCAATGACGCAGGAAATCCATACTCAGGTTACGCCCGAGGAGCTTGCCCACACCTTTGACGAGGCACCTCCCGATACCGACCTTTCCGTTTATGCCTTCGAGGACTGGCTGACGCTCGCTCTTTTCTGGATGATGACGGGATGCGTCTTTCTCCAGTTCTTCACCCGTTACGTCCTCAATGACAGCTATGCCTGGACGGAAGAAATCGCCGTCAACTGCCTGATCGGGGTCGTCTTCCTTGGCTCGGTCATGTGCGTGCGCATGTCGCGCCACATCCAGGTCGATGTTCTCTACCATTACCTGCCGCCGCATGTGACGCGCATCATGGCGATCGCGGTCGATATCATCCGCATCGGTTTCTTCGCTTACGGCTCATGGCTGATGTGGCGTTATCTAGAGATCGTCGCCGATGAGGAAATGGTTACCGTGGCGCTGCCGCGCAACATCGTTTTCTACACCGTCTTCGGCGCCTTCGTGCTGATGTTCCTGCGCGCGATCCAGGTCTTCGTGGCCAATCAGCGTCGCGGCTATTCGGTTCTCGAGCGGCCGGAAGAATTCCAGACGAGCGAGGAGATTTGAGATGCTGCTGCTGATCGGTTCTTTCCTCCTTCTGATGGTCGTCGGCCTGCCGGTGGCTATCTCGATGGCGACGTCGTCGTTGCTTTACATCGTTTTCTATAATGTCGCGCCGGATATCATCGCGGCGCAACGCATGATCGCGGGCGTTGAAAGCTTTCCGCTTCTCGCAGTGCCGTTCTTCATTCTGGCCGGAAACCTGATGAACTCCGCCGGCGTGACGGGGCGCATCTATTCCTTCGCCGTCGCCCTCGTCGGCTGGATGAAGGGTGGCCTGGCACAGGTCAATATCATCGGCTCGGTGATCTTCTCCGGCATGTCCGGCACCGCACTGGCAGACGCCGCCGGCATCGGCACCATCGAAATCAAGGCGATGAAGGATCACGGCTACCCGGTGGAAGCCGCTGTCGGCGTCACCGCCGCTTCGGCAACGCTTGGGCCTATCTTCCCGCCCTCGTTGCCTTTCGTCATTTACGGGATGATGGCCAACGTTTCCATCGGCGCGTTGTTCATGGCGGGCATCGTGCCCGGTGTCGTCATGACGTTGTTGATGATGATCACGGTTGCGGTCTTCGCCTACGTCAAGCAATGGGGCTCGGACACACCCTTCAGCCTGCGCACCATCTTCGGTGCCTCGCTGGAAGTCTTCATCGTCATGCTCGTTCCCGCCAGCATCTACGTGCTGACCCTATTCGGCATGTCGCTGAACCTCTCCATCCTGATCGTGCTGGCGGTGCTGATCTTCTGTGACTGGTACTTCGACTTCTCCGCCGTGATGGCGCTGATGACGCCTGTCATTCTCATCGGCGGCATGACGATGGGCTGGTTCACGCCGACGGAAGCGGCGGTCGCGGCCGTCCTCTGGTCGCTTTTTCTCGGTCTTGTTCGTTATCGCACGATGACGTTCAAAACGCTGGCGAAGGCGACATTCGACACGATCGAAACCACGGCATCGGTTCTATTCATCGTGGCGGCGGCTTCGGTCTTTGCATGGCTTCTGACAGTCAGCCAGGCGGCCCAACTGCTCTCCGCAGCGATCCTGACTCTGACCGACAGCAAATGGATCTTCCTCTTGCTGGTCAACCTGTTGATGCTGTTCGTCGGCTGCTTCCTCGACACGATCGCGGCCATCACCATTCTGGTGCCGATCCTGTTGCCGCTGGTCTTGCAGTTCCATATCGATCCGGTGCATTTCGGTCTGATCATGACGTTGAACCTGATGATCGGTCTCCTGCATCCGCCACTCGGCATGGTGCTCTTCGTTCTGTCCCGTGTGGCAAAGCTCTCGGTGGAGCGCACGACGATGGCCATTCTGCCATGGCTCGTTCCGCTCTTCGTGGCGCTGATCCTGATCACCTTCATTCCGGCAATCACGCTGTGGCTGCCAACGGAAATGGGTCTGATCCGATAGGGTTATGAAATCGGTCCGCGCGGGTTTAGGCTCGCGCGGACCTCCTCTGTCACGACAAGGAAAGTCGACTGGAAATGCTGACACGCGTGGCGCGTCTTTACAGCAAAAGAGATCTTAGGGTCGAAACGCAGGAATATTCCGCACCGGGTGAAGGCGAAGTCCTTCTGCGCATGGCATCCGGAGGCATCTGCGGATCGGACCTGCATTATTATCAGGATGGCGGTTTCGGGCCTGTACAGGTGCGCGAGCCGATCATTTCCGGCCATGAAGCCTCAGGCTATGTCGAGCAACTCGGCGCGGGTGTCAGCGGTCTTGCGATCGGTGCGCTGGTAGCCGTCAATCCATCGCAGCCCTGTGGCCAATGCGCTTATTGCCTCAAGGGACAACCCATCCATTGCCTCGACATGCGTTTCATGGGAAGCGCCATGCGACTGCCGCATGAGCAGGGCATGTTTCGTGATCATCTGGTCGTGCCTGCGAAGCAATGTTTTGCCCTCGCCGAGGGCGTGAGCGCGCATGAGGCCGCCTGTGCCGAACCGCTCGCCGTTTGCCTGCATGCCGTTGCGCAAGCGGGCGATCTTTCCGGCCAAAGCGTGCTCGTCACCGGAGCGGGGCCGATCGGGCTTCTGACCGTCGCCGCGGCAAAACATGCCGGTGCGGCCGAGATCATCGTGACCGACCTTACAGATGCTGCCATCGCCCGCGCACCGGCCATGGGGGCGACAGGAACAATCAACGTTGCCAGTAACCCAGAGGCGCTAGCGCCTTATCAGGAAAACAAGGGTAGCTTCGACGTGGTCTTCGATTGCTCGGCCGCCGCGCCTGCGCTTCGATCCGCCTTCAGTGCCATCAAGCCGCGCGGGACACTTGTGCAGGTGGGCGTGGCGGGAGACATCACCATCCCGCTCAACCTTTTGGTTGGCAAGGAAATCAACTGGCGCGGGTCGCAACGTTTCGACGCAGAGTTTGGTGAGGCCGTCTCGCTGATCTCGTCTCGCGCCATTGATGTGCGGCCGATCATTTCGCATCATTTTCCGCTTGAACAGGCGGTTGCGGCCTTCGAACAGGCCGGTGACCGCCAGGTGGCCTGCAAGGTGCAGATCACCTTCAGCGACCAGAGTTAAAATTCAGAGGATAGGATCATGAGACACACATGGCGCTGGTTCGGGCCAGTGGACAGAGTAACGGTTCAGGACGCCGCACAGGCCGGTGCCGTCGGTATCGTCAGCGCGTTGCATCACATTCCAACCGGCAATGTCTGGCCTGTCGACGAAATCCAGAAGCGTCATGCGGAGATTAAGGCGGGCGGGCTCTATTGGGATGTGGTGGAAAGCGTCTGGATGTCGGAAGACATCAAGACCCAGACAGGCAACTGGAAGCAGCACATCACTAACTGGCAGGAAACGCTTCGCCGACTTTCAGCGAGCGGTATCCGCACCGTCTGCTACAATTTTATGCCGGTGCTGGATTGGACACGAACCGATCTCAGATGGGAAACCCGCCACGGGGCGAGAGCAATGCGCTTCGACCTGACCGATTTTGCTGCTTTCGATATCCATATTCTCAAGCGCCCGAATGCCGCTGCCGATTATCCCGATTGGCTGGTGGACGAGGCGGCGCGCCGCTTTGCCGATATGCCGGACGCGAAGATTGCGGCACTTGGCAGGAACATCGGCGCTGGCCTTCCCGGCTCCGCCGATGGCTACACGCTTGATCAGCTTCTGGAGAAGTTGCGCAGCTATCACGGTATTGATCGGGCAAGGCTGCAGCAGAATCTCATCGATTTTCTCTCCGAGGTCGTACCGGTGGCCGAAGAGGTCGGCATCAATCTCTGCGCCCATGGCGACGACCCGCCGTGGCCGTTGCTCGGTCTGCCGCGCATTCTCTCGACGGAAGAGGATTACGCACATATGCTCAAAGCGGTCGATAGCCGCGCGAACGGCGTGACCCTTTGCACCGGCTCTCTTGGTGCGCGACAGGATAACGACCTGCCTTTCATCGCCAAGCGCTTTGCCGATCGCATCCACTTCGTTCACCTGCGCAACGTCACCCGCGACACCGATACCGTGCCGTGCTCCTTCTTTGAGGACGAGCATCTGGAAGGTGGAACGGATATGGTTGCGGTGATTGCTGCCCTTCTCGCAGAAGAGAAGCGCCGCCTGGATGCCGGTCTTTCCGATCATCAAATACCCATGCGACCGGATCACGGACAGGAAATCCTGGATGATGTGACCCGCGGCGCCCAGCCCGGTTATCCGGCTATCGGCCGGCTGAAGGGTCTCGCGGAACTTCGCGGTATCGAACGTACCCTTTCTCATCCCAACTATGGAATCATTTGATTATGAGCAGATTGTCTTCTTCAACCCTATTGCCTGATGTCGTTGCACAGCCTTCCTATGACCGCGCGAATTTGCAGCCCGGCATCATCCACATGGGGCTCGGCGCTTTCCACCGCGCACATCAGGCCGTCTATACGCAGCGGGCTTTGTCGGAACAGTTCGGCGGCTGGGGCATCGTTGCAGTCAATCTACGGTCCCCTGATCCGGTGGAAGCGCTTGCCGAGCAGGATGGTCTCTACTCGATCATCGTTCGTAACGCAGAGGGCGACACGGCGGAAGTCATCGGCGCCACGGTTGATTGGCTTTGCGCTGCAGAACGCGGCACGGATGTGCTCGATTATCTTGCCAACGAAACCATCAAGATCGTCACACTGACGGTCAGCGAGAAGGCCTATGGTCTTGACCCCGTCACGGGTGGTCTGGACCTGAAGCATCCTTCCGTCGCGGCCGATCTTGCCAATCCTCACGCGCCGGTCGGTGCGGTCGGTTTCCTCGTTGAGGGTCTTGCGAAGCGTCGTGAGAAGGGGATCGCTCCTTACACCGTTCTCTGCTGCGACAACCTCCCCTCCAACGGTCACGTGGTTCGTCACCTCGTCCTCGACATGGCGGAGCGTCGCGATCCCGAACTGGCGCGCTGGATTGCCGAAAATGGTGCATTCCCGTGCAGCATGGTCGACCGCATCGTTCCAGCGGCAACGGCCGAAAGCCGCGCACGCGCGCAAGCTCTGCTCGGTGTTGAAGACACGCTGTCGATCGAGACAGAGCCTTTCATGCAGTGGGTCATCGAAGAGAATTTCGTCTCTGGTCGACCCGCTTGGGAAGCGGGCGGTGCCGTCTTCGCCAAGGCCGTCGAACCCTATGAGAAGATGAAGCTGCGTCTGCTGAACGGTCCGCACACGATGATTGCCCATCTTGGCATTCTCAACGATCTGGAGTTCGTGCGCGACGTGATGGCTGTGCCGGAATTCGTCGAGAAGGTCAGGCGGCACATGCAGGCCGCGGTCAAGACACTCGATCCGGTGCCGGGCATTGAGCTGCCTGCCTATATGGATGAGCTCGTCGAGCGCTTTGCCAATCCGACGATTGCCCACAAGAATATCCAGATCGCCATGGACACCAGCCAGAAGCTGCCGCAGCGCGTTCTGGCGGCAACCGTGGAAACGCTGGAGGCGGGACGAGATGCTGCGGAGTTTGCCTATGTGATCGCGCTCTGGATCGCCTCGATCCACAAGCGCGGAAATCTCGACGATCCGCGTCGCGAGGAAATCCTTGTCGCCGCGGGCAATGTCGATCCGAGCGACCCGTCGGCGTCCTTCTTTGCTATCGACGGACTGTTCCCGCCAGCACTCGTTCAGAACCGCCCCTGGCGCGATCGCGTCAATGCCGAACTGCAGGGCCTGAAGGCCTAAGCTTCCCATTTTCGAGCAACAAAAAACCCGGCGATCGTCTCGCCGGGTTCTTCTTTTGGATATGAGAGATCCTCAATCCATCTTGTGGATGTCGCGGTCCTTCGTTTCCGGCAGGAAGAGCAGACCGATCACAAGCGTGATGCCGGCAAAGACGATCGGGTACCAGAGTCCGTAGTAGATATCGCCCTTGGCAGCGCTCATCGCAAAAGCCGTTGCAGGTAGCAGACCACCGAACCAGCCGTTACCGATGTGGTAGGGCAGGGACATGCCGGAGTAGCGGATGCGGGTCGGGAAGAGCTCGACCAGAAGCGCTGCGATCGGGCCGTAGACCATCGTCACATAGATGACGAGTACGGTCAGAACCGCGATGATGACCACCCAGTTTACGGCTGCCGGATCGGCAACCATGCTGAAGGCACCGCCGCCCGGAACCGTATAGACGGCCATGTCGGTTGCGCCATTGGCTTCCGCCGGCGTCAGCAGCTTGTCGGTGACAAGCTTGTCGACGGGTACGGTTTTGGAAGGCGTTGCCCGGATGGCATCGGCGTTGAGCGCCAATTCAGGGTTTGCAGCAACAAAAGCGTCGAGCTTTGCGGCTGGAACCTGAGCGGCGCCACGAACCAGCGGATAACCGCCGTCATGCAGGGCAATGTTGATCTGCTTCTGGAAAGCGCGATCCTTGGCGGCTGCGTCTGCACCTGCTGCAACAGCGTCGTAGCTGTTTACGGTGGTGTTGCCGATCTTGACGGTGGCGGGTTGTCCGGCCGGACCTTCCACCACATCATAAGGAACGGAGTTACGGGTCAGGAACGAGGTTGCGATATCGCAGGATGTCGTGAACTTTGCCGTGCCCGTTGGGTTGAACTGGAACTTGCAGTCGCCGGGAGCAGCCGTCACGGTTGCCCGAACGGTCGCCTGGGCCTCGGCAAGGGCCGGGTTGCCCGCCCATGTGAGCGCTTTAAACAGCGGGAAGTAGGTCAGCATCGCCAGAACGAGGCCAGCCATGATGATGGGCTTGCGGCCGACCTTATCGGAGAGCCAACCGAAGAGAACGAAGAAGCCGGTGCCGAGCAGAAGAGCGCAGGCGACCATGATGTTTGCCGACTGGCCATCCACCTTCAGAATGCTCTGGAGGAAGAAGAGGGCGTAGAACTGGCCCGTATACCAGACGACTGCCTGACCGACGACCGCACCGAGAAGTGCGATGATGGCGATCTTGGCGTTTTTCCATTGACCGAAGGCTTCGCTGAGCGGGGCCTTGGAGGTCTTACCCTCTTCCTTCATCTTCTTGAAGGCAGGGGATTCATTCATTTTCAGACGGATCCAGACCGATACGCCGAGCAGAATGACGGAGAGCAGGAATGGAATGCGCCAGCCCCAGGCTGCAAAGGCTTCCTTGCCGAGGCTGAACTGTACGCCGAGAATGACGACCAGCGACAGGAAGAGTCCGAGTGTCGCGGTGGTTTGGATCCACGAGGTATAATAGCCGCGACGACCATTCGGCGCGTGCTCTGCCACGTAGGTTGCAGCACCGCCGTACTCACCGCCCAGCGCCAGACCTTGAAGCATGCGCAGCAAAATCAGGATGATGGGCGCTGCAATACCGATCTGTGCGGCACCTGGCAGAATACCGACCACAAAGGTCGAGAAGCCCATGATCAGAATGGTGATGAGGAAGGTGTATTTACGTCCGACGATATCACCGAGACGGCCGAAGACCAGAGCGCCGAAGGGACGAACGAGAAAGCCTGCCGCAAAGGCCAGAAGCGCGAAAATGTTGCGCGTCGTTTCCGGATACTGGCTGAAGAAGTTCGCGCCGATATAGATGGCGAGCGAACCATAGAGATAAAAGTCGTACCACTCAAAAACCGTACCGAGAGAAGAGGCGAAAATGACCTTCTTCTCCTCCCCCGTCATGGGGCGGGCCTTTTCCACGCCCGTCGCTGCTATATTTGCCATTGGCTGTCCTCCACAGAAATCAAGAAGACGCATCGCAACAGCTCGACTCCCCTCGAACTGGCCCTTCCGGGCGCGATGCACCTGATTGCAAAGTGACAGAATTTTAACGAAAGGAAGAGCGATGCTTTTGGCTTATGACTTTAGTCTAATAGACGCACGCTCTTCAGGACCGATCGACAGGGATTAGCGGGTAGGAGCAGCGATCCGTTACGATCGCTGTCGCCAATCGCTCTACCGCAGTGGCGGGCCGGGCCTCTCATCCTGCAGCGTCGGCCCGAAAAATCGGAGTCGATTTTCGGAAAGCACGGTGCGTCGATTCAAAAGGTAGAGCGTCCGTGCGTCCAAAAGGAAGCACGGCGCTCTAGGAGGCCTGTGCGGAGATCAGGCCCACTCACCCTTGCGCATAACGGGCACGACGGAGCCATCGGGCTTGATGCCGTCGATATCGACCTTGTCGGAGCCGATCATCCAGTCGATGTGAATCAGGCTGGAATTGCCGCCTTGTGCCTTGATCTGATCCTGGCTGAGCGTCGCCCCGTCGATGAAGCACTTGGAATAGCACTGGCCGAGCGCGATATGGCAGGAGGCGTTTTCGTCGAACAGCGTGTTGTAGAACAGAATACCGCTCGCTGAAATCGGCGAGGAATGCGGCACCAGCGCCACTTCGCCGAGGCGCCGCGCACCCTCGTCGGTGTCGAGCACCTTGTTCAGCACCGATTCACCCTTCGAGGCCTTGGCCTCAACGATGCGGCCGGCCTCGAACTTCACCTGGATATTGTCGATCAGCGTGCCCTGATGGGAGAGCGGCTTGGTGCTGGAGACATAACCGTCCACACGCAGCGCATGGGGTGTGGTGAAAACTTCCTCGGTCGGGATGTTCGGATTGCAGGTAACACCGTTCTTCGCCATCGAGGCGCCGCCGTGCCATTCATGGCCGTCTGCAAGGCCGATGGTGACATCGGTGCCGGGACCTGTGAAGCGCAGCGAGGCGAAACGCTCGCCATTCAGCCACTTGGAGCGCTTGGCAAGATTGGCATTGTGCTCCACCCAGGCTGCCACCGGATCGGCAACATCCACACGCGATGCTGCGAAGATCGCATCCGCGAGCTTATGAACGGCGTCGTCTTCGCTGACATCCGGGAAGACCTGCTTGGCCCAGGATGGGTTGGGGTAGGAGATGATGTTCCAGTTGATGTCGAAGTTGGAAATCTTCTCAAGCGCCGGCTTGTAGGCCGTTGAGTTGGCCTTGTTGGCGCGCGCGACTTTGGTCGGGTCCTGTTCGGACAGAAGCATGGGGTTGTCGCCGGAAATCGCCAGTCTTGCTGCGCCGTTGGCGTAAGCCTTTGCCATGCCTTCGTAGAGCCAGCTGGACGCCTTGTCGAAATTGGCGTCACTTGCATGGCGATAGCGCGCCAGCGTCGTTTCCTCATCGGAATAGAAGGTGGTGACCAGGCCGCTGCCTGCCATATAGGCGTGCTTGGTCAAGAAACGGACCAGCGGCAAGGCCGCCAGCGGTGCCGTGATCACCAGATCCTGATCCTTCTGGAGCTGAAGTCCAATCTTGACGGCGACTTCGGCCAGCTTTTCGAGTTTGACGGGATCGATAGGAGAAACGCTCATGATCTGCCTTCACATGTCTGCTTGAATGGGTTTGGACAATAGACCATCCATCGGGAAAGCCAACCACCTTCCCAGACGGCAATGCTCAGTCTGCGACAAGCGATGCAGCCTTCGCCTTCAAGGCAGCGAGTGCATCTTTGGGCGAAAGGCGCACCTGCAGCCCGCGCTGGCCGCCATTCATATAGACGTATGCATGTTCCATCGACTGAACCTCGATCGCCGTTGGAACCATCTTCTTCTGCCCGAACGGGCTGATGCCGCCCACATGGTAACCGGTTGCTCGCTCGGCATCGGCCGGCTTCATCATATGGGCGGACTTTCCGCCAAAGGCTGCCGCCAGCTTTTTCATGCTGACCTCCCGGTCCGATGGGACGGCAACGCAGACGGCCCTGCCGTCCACATCGGCCATCAGCGTCTTCAGCACCAGATGCGGCGGCTCGCCAATGGACTCCGCTGCCTGAAGACCGATGCGCTCGGCATTCGGATCGTACTCATAGGATACGGTGGTAAAAGCCACGCCGGCCTTGGTCAGCATCTGCGTTGCACGGGTCGTCTTGGACATGGAGCCTACTTGCCGAAAATCGAAGCGTAAGTATCCGGCTTGAAGCCGACGGTGATTTTGTCTTCGCTTTCCAGAACCGGGCGCTTGATCATCGACGGCTGCTCCAGCATGAGCCCGATCGCCTTTTCCTGCGTCAGATCGGCTTTCTGCGCATCGTCCAGTTTCTTGAAAGTGGTGCCCGCCCGGTTCAGAACGGTTTCCCATCCCGCCGCCTCGCACCAGGCTTCCAGACGGGCGCGATCAACCCCTTGCGTCTTGTAATCATGAAAGGCGGCATCGATGCCATGCGCTTCCAGCCAGCTGCGCGCCTTCTTCATCGTGTCGCAGTTCTTGATGCCGTAAATGACCGTCGCCATGATTTTTAGTCTCCCTTCATGTCCACGGATTAACAAAATCCGGGCCGCAGTCAAAGCGCCATTACCCATGCAAATTTGCCGTAGCTGTCATCCAAAGGAGTTCGAGCTCTGCCGCATGGCTCCCCCGCTATATCACGAGTTGTAGAAACGGGTGGATTTACCCATATTCAGGTTAACCCAAAAGGAGAAAGAAATGCGTTCGGTTGCAAAGACATCGCGTAAGTTTTTCAGTGAAACCCTTGCTGTTTTCGGCGCCGCCGTTTCGGTTTCCGCCGCTGTGCGTGCGCACCGCAAGCCTGCCGGTTCTGATCTCGATGCGCTTGGCATCGATCCCAAGGCTTTCGACAAGGTTCAGCTGTAACATTTAGTCGCGCGCCTTGAAGTGCTGCGCACCGTAAAGCTCAATCAAAAAGGCCGGGCTCTGCTTGATGCAGAGCCCGGTTTTTCCGTTTTTGAAACTGAGTTCAACCTTTGCGACGGGGATGGAGCCTCGCCGCCGATGAGAACGGCATATCAGCCGTAATATTCGGGAGCTTTTTTGAAGGTCGACCAAGCGTCGGGGTCATGCCCCGTCACCACGATCGCATCTATCTTATCGGCAATTGTTCTGAGTTTCTGTACGGAACGCACGGTGTCCACAGTGGAGGCGAGGAAGCCTGGCAATGCCTTTTCTTCCCAGTGATCGAGCGTGTAGGCAGCGTCGATGGTGAGCAACAACGGCTTGCTATCCGGCACTCGCACCAGGAAGGACTGGTGACCCGGAGCGTGTCCGGGGGTGAATATGGTCGTCAGGGTGCCATCGCCGTAGATGTCGTACAGATCGTCATCCGCGCCGTTGAGGAACTGCCATTTCAGGCCCGGCTTATCGAAGTCCTTTCGGATATAGCCGCCTGCCGCAAACCAGTCCGGCGTGAAGGCGTATTCATACTCCCGGCGTTGGACGATATGGGTGGCATTGGGAAAGCGACCGATGGCGCCAGTGTGATCGAGATGCAAGTGGGACTGGACGACGTATTTGACGTCAGCAGGGTCGAAGCCGAGCGCCTTTATCTGATCGACGCAGCCCTGATCCTTGTCCAGAACCGGCCAATAGACATCGCACACGCCGCCCCAATGGCCGCGCGGGTCGGTCGCCACTTCGATCGCGTTGCCGCCATCGATGACCGTATGCCCGTCCGGGTGGGTGATCAGGAAGAAAGGAACGGGAATTTCGTAGTCCGCGCCGTCTCCCTGGTTCATCTTGATGTTGTGCACCTTGCACTTCAAGGTTCCGGATTGAAGCATATAAAGCCTGATATCGGTCATAAACGTTTCCTCCCTGAGAGTAGATTTCTGAATGGTTTCGGTGATCAGAACGCTTCCCGATAAAGCGCCAGCGCATCCTCCTCGCGCACCTCGACGGGGTTGTTGACGAGCAGACGCGTCTGCTTCATGGCGTCCAATGCCAACATTGCGAGGCTGTTGTCGGTAACGCCGACATCTCTCAAACGGCGCGGCGCACCGCTCTCGTCCATCAGCTTTTCCATGTGCTGAACGAATGCGGTGGATCGCGTGGTCGCGTCACCTTCGCCCGGCACCTTCAATACGTCGGCAAGCTCAGCATAAAGCGGTGCTGCTGCAGCGGCGTTAAAACGAAGGATGGGGCCGAGCATAAGAGCATTAGAGAGGCCGTGGGGAATGTGGTAGTGTCCGCCAAGCGGATAAGCGAGAGCATGCACGGCCGCTACCGGCGAGTTGGCGAAGGCTTGACCGGCCAGCGTGGCGCCGAGCAACATGGCCTCTCTTGCGTGACGGTTTTTGCCATCCTTGCAGGCTGCGACCAGATTGTCTCCCAAGAGACGCAGGGCTTCGCGTGCCAAGCAATCGGAGAGCGGGTTTTTCTTGTGCTTGCTGGTATAGGCTTCGATCGCGTGAACCATTGCATCAATGCCTGTGGCAGCGGTGTGGACTTGCGGCAGGCCCACCGTCAACTCTGCGTCAAGCAGCACGAAATCCGCATAAAGCTGAGGCGAAACGACGCCCATCTTGGTGGTCTCGCCGGTGGTGATGATCGAGATATTGGTGACCTCGGAGCCCGTTCCTGCCGTGGTCGGAACCAGTACCAGAGGCGCACGCGAACCTTTGACGTTGCCGATGCCGTACATGTCCGAGAGTGACTGATCGGAAACCAGAAGCACAGCCACAAGCTTCGCGATATCGAGCGACGAACCGCCGCCAAGACCGATGACGATATCCGCGCCGAAGGCTTTGGCGGAGGCGACGCATTCCGCAACCACATGTTCGGGCGGATCGGCAACCACCTTGTCGAAGGTCTCGACGGAAAAGCCGCTGACAGACAGCGCTTCGGCAATCGGTTGGATGAGCCCTGCCTTTACCAGACCGCTGTCGGTTATGAGAAGCGCTTTTCGCTGTACGAAACGGCCAGCCAGAATTTCACCGAGCTTTGCTGCCCCGCCCCAGGCGACCTGCATGGAGGGGACGGTTCGAAACTCGAACGGATTGATGGTCATAGTATCCTCCCGATCACGTCTCAGCTGAGAGCCGAGCAGAGATATTTGATTTCAAGATATTCATCGATGCCGAAGTGGGAGCCCTCTCGGCCAAGGCCGGATTGCTTGACGCCACCGAAGGGGGCAACCTCGTTGGAGATCAGGCCGGTGTTGTGACCGACCATGCCGTAATCCAGCGCTTCCGCGACGCGCCATGTGCGGCTGAAGTTTTCTGTGTAGAAATACGCCGCCAGACCAAACTCGGTGTCGTTGGCCATGGCAATCGCCTCTTCTTCCGTCTCGAAGCGAAAGAGTGGCGCAACCGGTCCAAACGTCTCCTCGCGCGCGACCCTCATGGTCTGTGTCGCGCCCGCAATAACGGTCGGCTCGAAGAAGGTTCCGCCAAGTGCATGTCTTCCTCCGCCAGTGATGATAGCAGCACCTTTCGCCAGAGCGTCGGCCACATGTTCCTCGACCTTCTTGACAGCGTCCTCGTCGATCAACGGACCGATCGTCACGCCCTCTTCGGTACCCATGCCGACCTTCATCGCCTTCACTTTTGTGGCCAATTTCTGCGCAAAGATGTCGAAGATTGCTGACTGGACATAGATGCGATTGCTGCACACGCATGTCTGCCCGGCATTACGATACTTCGATGCAATCGCGCCTTCGACTGCCGCATCGATATTGGCATCGTCAAAGACGATGAACGGTGCGTTGCCGCCAAGTTCGAGAGAGAGTTTCTTGATCGTCGGGGCCGATTGCGCCATTAGAACGCGTCCAACTTCGGTCGATCCGGTGAAGGATATCTTCCTCACCGTGTCGCTTTCGGTAAAGATCTTTCCGATCTCCCGTGCCTCGCCTGTCACCACCTGCAGCACACCGGCGGGAATGCCGGCTTCCTCAGCAAGAACGCCAAGCGCCAATGCTGTAAGCGGCGTCTGCTCTGCAGGTTTGACGATCATCGTGCAGCCTGCGGCAAGCGCTGGCGCGGCCTTGCGGGTGATCATCGCCGCCGGAAAATTCCAGGGCGTGATGGCAGCGCAAACACCGATCGGCTGTTTTAGGATGGTGATGCGTTTGTCGGTGGTGGGCGCAGGAATGGTTTCACCGTAGACCCGTTTTGCTTCCTCTGCAAACCACTCCACGAAGGAGGCGGCATAAAGCGCTTCACCCTTGGCTTCGGCGAGCGGCTTGCCCTGTTCTGCCGTCATCAGCGCTGCGAGATCGTCGGCGTTTGCTACCATCAGATCGAACCAGCGCCTCAGTATGGATGCGCGCTCCTTGGCGGAGCGGGTTCTCCAACCGACCAAAGCCCGTTCAGCTGCCTCGACAGCGTGCGCTACCTGGCTGGACGTCAGCGACGGAACTTCAGCGATGACCTTCCCGGTCGCCGGATTTTCAACCTTGATCGTTTGGGAACTATCCGATTGAATCCATTCTCCGTTGATCAAACATGCATCTGTAAGAAGGCGAGGATTTCTCAACTTGAGCACTGTGCGATCTCCAGATAAGTTCATCTAATTGAACCGCGGTCCGTGTATTGAACTATGATCGCTGTTGCCGATCCTGTCAAGGAGACGAAATGCAAAATGACGAGCCCGACTCTTCGTCCGCGCAAACGGTACCGGCCCTGCGCCGGGCAGTTGGCATTCTCGATATTCTCGCCTCTGGCAAAAATCTGACGGCTGCTGAAATCGCCCGCGCACTTGGTCTGCCGAAGAGCACGGCCCACGGACTCCTGGCGGTGATGAATGAGCTCGATCTTGTGGCGAGGTCGCAGGATGGAACGTTGAAGATTGGACCTCATCCACTCAGATGGGCGAACGCCTTTTTGTCGCAGCTCGACATCGTCACGACATTTCAGGAAGTGCTTGCACGGGACCGAAAACTTGACCCCTACACTGTTACGCTGACGGTACGCGAAGGCGCAGAGGTCGTCTATGTTGGCTGTCGTAACTCAGATCAGCCTTTAGGCCAGACATTCCGCATCGGCATGAGACTGGCGGCACCGTTTACTGCCACTGGCAAAATACTGTTGTCGGATCTCAAACGTGAAGAACTCGATCATCTGCTGGCCGATTTTCCCAAGCCCCTGACGCAACGGAGCGTCCGCACCGTCGAAGAGCTTGAGAAGGAGCTCGAGCTCACGCGAGAACGTGGTTTTTCCATTGACGATGGGCAAATCCGTGAGGGGATGATCTGTATTGGGGCAGCACTTCGAGATCACTCAGGTTCCGCGGTTGCAGGAATTGCGATCAGTATGTTGCGCAGCGAAGCAAGCGACGACAGAATATCTGAACTCGGAGCGCAATTGCAGGTGATCGCGAAGGGAATGTCCGAAGGACTCGGCGGAGCCTGAAGATATCGATTCGACGGTCGACCGAATGTGAAACAACGGGGCTCAAAGCAAGGGCGGTTGTGATCAGACCCACTATTGTCAATCCACCCGCCGAGTTCTGCGCGATGCCAGCCTGCCGCATGCCGCGCAAAACTGCGTGACGGCTTTGCGATAACGACATGCGGCAGGAGAAGTACCCACAGCATTTGGAGCGAATCTGAAAGTTCGCGAGACGCGTGACAGCGCCGGCCCGAAAATCGGAATCGACTTTCCAAAAAGCACGATGCGTAGATCAAAAAAGATAGAGCGTCCTTTGTGCGTCCGACAGGACGCACGGCGCTCTAGAGTTCGATCGTGCCGTTTTCTTCCCCGTCCCAGTACTGCACGCGAACGCCGCGCACCTTGATCAGGACCAAACCGGGAGTATCGACGCCTTCCGTGAACCAGCGATCAAGGTCGGACACCCAGTGGCGCTCGAAGGCGGCCTTGTCCTCTATGAGTTCTGCCGCGCCCTCGATCGAAATGAACATGCCGGGTTTGCCAAGCAGGCTTGGCGACTCGGTGAAGGAAAGCGTTACCTGAGAATTGCGATTGATGTGGGAGACCTTGTGGGTATCCTTCATCGAGAAAAACCAGGAATCGCCATCATAAGCGACATCGCCATTGTTGCTCATTGGGCGGTTGGTGATGGCGCCGGATGAGCCGTGCGTCGCCATCATGCAGAAGTCGATCTTCTTCATCGTTGAGGCAATGTCTTCGATTGTCTTACTGGCCATGGAAGGCTCCTTTTCTTGAGCGTTGGATCGTCAGAAGGTCTTGGAACGTCGCTATCACCGCCCGGGCAAAGCGGAGCGCACGGATCGCGTGACTGCGCTTAAGGAAGGGCTCGGGATCGTACGGTAGCGGGCCTCGATGAGATTGTAGATGCCGAAGGCGGCAAGCCCTGCCGCAACGCAGATGTAAAGAGCGCTGCCGAATGGCATCTGCCTCAGCCACTGCATCGCATCGCCCATACTGCCAGCCTCTTGCGGATCGACCTTCATTCCCGCCGTGATGAACAGGATGCCCATCATGGCAAACACCAAGCCGCGCGCGACGAGCCCGTAGATGCAAATCCAGGTGGCGATGGCGTTCTGATCCGGGATGCGAAGATAGCGCTCGAACTTTCGCGTCAGTCCCTTCGCAGCAGTCACACCGCCGCCAACGACGAAGCCCGCTCCAACCACAATCAGCAGATAAGATCCGAAGGGCTGGGACATGATCCATTGAGCAAGATCTTTCTCGCCAGATCCTTCATTGCCACCACCGGCAAGAAAGCTATGACCGAGCGCAAAGCCGGCAAGACCCAAATAGGTAATCGCACTTCCGATGAGAGCGGTACGAATGACAAGCCCTTTTGCGCTGGTGCCGTGATCGTCCGTATCGGCAATGGCTTGCGCCAACCGCCAACAGACGAAACCGAGAAGCCCGATGCCGATGGCGCCGACCCAGATGCGTCCGAACGGCTGGTTCAGAAGCGTCGAGAGTGCCGACTTCGTCTCGGCTTTCTCACCCGCGACACCGGACAGCAGCGCCAGCCCGCCAACGAGCATGAAGACGATACCGCGTGCGGCGTAACCACTCTTGGCGAGCAGATCGAATCGAAAGGTTGAGGGCATGACGGGTCCGCAGTGCTTGGAACAATGGGTCCCTAACGCGCCGCGCGGATGAATGGTTGAGCCGGGAGTAAAAAAAGTGCCGAAGTCTTCGTCACCTTTTCGGAGAGGTGGGGTCTTCGAGACCGATTTTCAGCGGCTGCAAAGATAAAAGCTCAGGGCTGCGCGAGCCGTCCGGCGGCATAGTCGCGCGCCAATGCGATGAAGGCCTGGAAGGCAGCCGAGGAATTGCGCCGATTATAATAATAGAGGCACAGCGGTACGAGCGGCGGCGTCCAGTCTTCGAGGATGCGCACAAGCCGTCCTGCAGCGATGTCTTCGCGGACATCCATTTCCATGAAATAGCCGATACCTAAACCGCTCGTCACCGCGATCCGCGCAAGGGAGGCTTCGTCGAGCGTGATCGGCCCATCGACGTCGAGTTGCAGGCTTTCGCCACCCTTCTCGAACCGCCACCGGAGCAATGTGCCATCGGGAAGCCGCGCCCGAACACACGGGTGGTTCAGCAGATCCTGCGGCACTTTGGGAACAGCCTGGTTTTGGAAAAAGGCAGGAGATGCGACGACGGCCATGCGCCGCATCTGGCCCAGCGGTATTGCGATCGCGTCGCCGGGCACGAGATCGGCGCTGCGCACTGCCAGATCGAAGCCCGCTGCCACCACGTCGACAAGCCGCCCCTCAGTCACGATGTCGATATGCACCTGGGGATAGCGCTGCAGATAGTTCAGGACCAGCGGCGCCATGATCTCGCGCGCCGCCGTCGCGAAAGTATTGATGCGCAACGTACCGGACGGTGTCTCCTGCTGGGAGCGTGCTGTGTTCATCGCCTTCTGGATGTTTTCCAGCGCCGGCTTGATCTGTGCAACGAAGATGCGTCCCGCATAGGTGAGCGAGAGGCTGCGCGTGGTGCGATTGAACAAACGAACGGCAAGCTCCCGCTCAAGCTTGCCGACAGCGCTGCTGATCGCCGTGGTCGACATGCCGAGTTCGAGAGCCGCTGCTCGAAACGAACCGCACCGAACAATGGCCAAGACCGCCTCAAGTTCTATGAGAGAGTGGCGCGCCATTGTCCCGATTTCCGTTACACCTCATGCGGTTTCATCTCGCTTATCGGGAGAAAAGTCCAGCGCTAAATTAGCCGCACCACTTAGAAGGAGATGAACATGTCACTGAACCTACCTCGACCGATTGCCGATTACATCGAGGCAAATGCGCGTCTCGATCTGGAAGGCATGATGAAGCAATTCACGAATGATGCGGTCTTCATAGATAACGGCAAGCATTACGTGGGCCAGGCTAAAATCCGCCAGCTGCTTGAGGAGGAAGCGATCGCGGTCAAAGCGATCTTCGAGCCCGATAGTGTTCGGGAAGAAAACGGCGACGTTGTTCTCGAAGGTCCTGCTCACGGAGATTTCCCCGGCAGCCCACTCCGCTTCACCTATCGATTCACGCTGGCGCACAATGCCATCAAGACCCTGGAGACCACGATATGAGTGTCCAGGTACTTCCCCATGAATTTGCCGGCAAGCGTGTGCTCGTCAGCGGCGGTACCAAAGGTCTCGGCCGCGCCACGGTGAAACGCTTCCTCGCCGGCGGCGCTCGTGTCGTCACGGCTGCCCGCACGATCAAAGATCCGGTTGAAGGCGTTGAATATGTTCAGGCGGACCTGACCACTGCTGAGGGTAGCGAAGCGGTGGCCAAAGCGGCAATCGAGCGGCTTGGCGGTATCGATATCCTCGCTCACGTTATCGGTGGTTCTGCTTCACCGGCGGGCGGCTTCGCTGCGCTGACGGATGAGCACTGGCTTGCCGAACTGAACCTCAACCTGCTAGCAACGGTTCGGCTCGACCGACTGTTAATCCCGCAGATGCTGGAGCGCGGTCAGGGAACCGTCGTGCACGTTACCTCCATCCAGTCCGTGCTGCCGCTGCCCGAATCCACGACAGCCTATGCCGCTGCGAAAGCGGCGCTGAGAACCTACAGCAAGTCGATTTCGAAAGAACTCGGGCCCAAAGGTGTGCGGGTCAATTCCGTCTCTCCCGGCTGGATCATGACCGATGCCGCGGGCGACTTCCTCGACATGCTGCGCAATGCCAATGGCGGCACGATCGAAGACGCGCGTCAGTCCGTGCTCGATGCGCTGGGCGGGATCTCGATCGGGCGCGGAGCCGAACCGGAAGAGGTTGCCGACCTTATTGCCTACCTTGCCTCCGACCGGGCCGCTGCGATCCACGGTGCCGAGTTTGTCATCGATGGCGGTACGATCAAGACAGTCTGAAGCGGCCCGCAAACCCTCCGCGGCGAGAGAGTGTCACGAGGTCATCGACGGCAAGGTACTGACCAGCAGGGCAAAGAGAGCCTCATGGCCAGTCATTCAATCGCGTAACGCCGGGTCAATGCGCCATATCTAGAAACCTGAAAGCCCGCAATAAGCGGGCTTTCAGCATTTTCTCGCAACTTGCTGCCGGTTCACAGCGGAAGCGGGATTATTCCCACTCGATCGTGCCGGGTGGCTTCGACGTCACGTCGTAGACCACGCGGTTGATGCCCTTGACCTCGTTGATGATGCGGGTGGCCGCACGACCGAGGAAGTTCATGTCGTAAGGATAGAAATCCGCCGTCATGCCGTCGACCGAGGTGACCGCGCGCAATGCGCAGACGAAGTCATAGGTGCGGTAGTCACCCATAACACCCACGGTCTGGACCGGCAGCAGAACCGCAAAGGCCTGCCAGATGGTGTCATAGAGACCCGCTTTGCGAATTTCGTCGAGATAGATTGCATCCGCCTTGCGCAGAATATCGAGCTT
Source organism: Agrobacterium cavarae (assembly GCF_004310285.1). Classification (GTDB taxonomy): domain Bacteria; phylum Pseudomonadota; class Alphaproteobacteria; order Rhizobiales; family Rhizobiaceae; genus Agrobacterium; species Agrobacterium cavarae. The sequence goes on along the minus strand of NZ_SISF01000030.1, from coordinate 204,846 downwards.
CTCGCGCGTCACGACGCCAGGGCAACGGATCGCTAGACCTGGGCCCGGGAAGGGGTGACGTCCGATGAAGCTTTCCGGTAGGCCGAGTTCTCGGCCAAGGGCGCGGACTTCGTCCTTGAACAGTTCACGAAGCGGCTCGACCAGCTTCATGTTCATGCGCTCGGGAAGGCCGCCGACATTGTGGTGGCTCTTGATCGTGACGGACGGGCCGCCAGAGAAGGACACGCTTTCGATGACGTCAGGATAGAGCGTGCCCTGGGCCAGGAACGCCGGAGCACCCTTGCCGTCGGCTGCGATCTTGGCAGCTTCGGCTTCGAAGGTTTCGATGAACAGGCGACCGATGGTCTTGCGCTTGACTTCCGGGTCGGAAACGCCAGCCAGTTCCGTGAGGAAAAGGTCGGAGGCATCCACATGGACGAGCGGGATATTGTAATGATCGCGGAACATGCCGACGACCTGCTCGCTTTCAGCCAGACGCATCAGGCCATGATCGACGTAAACGCATGTCAGCTGATCGCCGATCGCCTCATGGATGAGGATCGCTGCAACGGAAGAATCGACGCCGCCGGAAAGTGCGCAGAGCACGCGACCATCGCCGACTTGCTCGCGGATCTTGCGGATCATCTCGGCGCGATAGGCGGCCATGGTCCAGTCTGATTTCAGGCCGACGATCTTGTGAACGAAGTTGGAAAGCAGCTTTGCGCCATCCGGGGTGTGAACCACTTCCGGGTGGAACATGGTGGTGTAGTAACGGCGCTCTTCATTGACTGCGATGGCGAATGGCGCGTTCTCGGAGGTCGCTGCCACTTCGAAACCGGCGGGCAATTGCGTGACGCGGTCGCCGTGGCTCATCCAGACCGGGTAACGGCCGCCGAGCTCCCAGAAACCGTCGAAGAGCGGGCTTGCCTTCTTGATCTCGATATCGGCTCTGCCGAATTCCGCCGCATGGCCGCCTTCGACCGTGCCGCCCAGCTGGGTGCAGAGTGTCTGCTGGCCGTAGCAGATGCCGAGGATCGGGATGCCTGCATCGAACACCGCCTGCGGTGCGCGCGGGCTTCCTTCTGCCGTGACAGATGCGGGGCCGCCGGAGAAGATGACGCCCTTCGGCTGCATCTTCTCGAATGCCTCGGCGGCGTTCTGGAACGGGTGAATTTCGCAATAGACCCCGGCTTCGCGGATACGGCGCGCAATCAGCTGCGTCACCTGGCTGCCGAAATCGATGATGAGGATGCTGTCGGGATGGGCTATCTGGGTCATGGCGAGCCTTTAAAGAATTGCCGGGCGTAAGGCAACCCGGCAGATGCCTTGAAAAGCCAGAAAATGGGCTTCAGTGCAAGCTTTAGAGCGGAATCTCTCCAGCCTTTATGGCGTCCTTCAGCCTGTCGACGGCCTCTGCCAGCCTCTCGTCGATGACGTGCAGATATTCGGTCCAATCACCGATATGGTGCACGTCGGCCTTGCCATCCGAGATGCCGCGCAAGCCGATCAGCGGAACGCCGAAACGCTGACAAGCCCGCAGAACCGCGAAGGTCTCCATCTCCACCAAGTCGGCGTCGATCGCCTCGTAGGCACTTCCGGATACGACGTTAGCGCCGGTTGAAACCCGGGCAGTGGGGATCTCACGGATGACGAATGGGAGCGGCACCTCTGCCGGCAGATCGAGAAAGGGCGTGCGCCCTCTTTCGAAGCCGAAGGCGGAGGCGTCCATATCGCGGTAGGAGACGCTCGCCGCCTGGTAGACGTCCGCCTGTTCCAGCTTTCGCGAACCGGCGGAGCCGAGAGACACGACGAGATGCGGCAGGCGCGCCTGGCCGTTGAGGTCGCTTAGTGCCGCGGTCAAGGAGACGGCAGCCTCCACCGGGCCAACGCCGGTCATCAGCGGCCGGAAGCGGGCTTTCAGATGCGGGCCATACTCGGCATCTGCCGCCATGACGAAGAGAAGCCGCTTGCCGTCGATATCGACCAGTTCATAGCTCATTTTCGTTGAACCCCTCGCGGCCCTTGAGAACCATCATCGTGCCGGTCATCGAGGCGATCAGTTTGGCTGGTCCGTCGGAGATTGCATAGGCGCGCCCGTCGGCAACGATGATGTTGCTGCCAGGCTTGGTGATTTCGCCGCGGAAGAGAAAACGCTCACCACGCCCAGGAGACATCAGATTGACCTTGAACTCGATCGTCAACAGAGACGCTTCAGGCTCTACGATGGTGTAGGCGGCATAGGTGCAGGCGGTGTCGAGCGCTGCGGCGATGACGCCTGCATGCAAAATACCGTGTTGCTGGGTCAGCTTGGGATGAAAGGGCAGTTCGATTTCGACCAGCCTGTGCTCGATACGCGAGAGCTCGGCTTTGATCGCCTGTACGACGCCCTGACGTGCAAAGCTCTTTTCAATGCGCTGGCGAAAATCGCCAGGATCGGTGAATGCCATTCCCCTGCCTTTCATTTTTACGCAAAAATGACATGGCGTCCGTTCACGCGCAAGACAAGGGTGGCTGATCCGTCGGTTGTTGCCAACCGACGGATCGAGGCCAGTTTCACATCATGCCAGATGATGGGGCTGTTGCAGACCATAGACCGGGGTTTCAAGCCCGACGTGGCGCGCCTTCAGCTGAAGCGACAGATATTGCGAGTAGTGGCGCGACTGGTGCAGGTTGCCGCCATGAAACCACAGCGCCTGTTGCTGGGTCGGTTTCCACATGTTGCGTTGCTCCCCCTCCCACGGGCCGGGGTCCTTCGTCGTGTTGGAGCCGAGACCCCAGCACTTGCCGACCTTGTCTGCCACCTCGCGGGAGATAAGATCTGCGGCCCAGCCATTCATCGAGCCGTAGCCGGTTGCGTAGACCACCAGATCCGCCGGCAGCTCGGTGCCGTCCTTCAACACCACTGCATTTTCCGTGAGATGCGAGACATCCACGCCGGATTTCAGCTTGATCGAGCCGTCGATCACCAGATCGCACGCGCCGACGTCAATGTAGTAGCCGGAGCCGCGACGCAGATACTTCATGAAGAGACCGGATTCGTCGTCGCCGAAGTCCAGCATGAAGCCGGCTTTCTCCAGTGCCGCGTAGAAATCTGCATCCTTTTCGCGGATCCTGTCGTAAATCGGGATCTGGAACTCATGCATGATCCTGTAGGGGAGCGAGGCGAAGATGAGATCGGCCTTGCGCGTCGTCATCCCACTCGCAACCGCGCGTTCGGAATAGAGATCGCCAAGACCGATTTCCATCAGCGAGTCCGATTTGACGATGTGGGTGGACGACCGCTGCAGCATGGTCACGTCTGCGCCGGCCTCCCAAAGGGCGGCGCAAATATCATGGGCCGAGTTGTTGGAGCCGATCACCACGACCTTTTTGTCCGCATATGCATCCGGGCCAGGATGTTGCGACGAGTGCTGCTGTTCACCCTTGAAGATATCCTGCCCTTGAATTTTCGGCACGTTTGGCTTGCCCGACATGCCGGTTGCCAGGACCAGCTGTTTCGGCCGCAGCACGACGTCCTCACCGGCTCGGTTTACGACAACCGTCCATTCGCCTTTGGCCTCGTCATACTGCGCAGATTTGCACGTCGTTGAGCCCCAGTAATTCAGCTCCATGACCCTGGTATACATCTCCAGCCAATCGCCCACCTTGTCCTTGGGGGTGAAGACCGGCCAGTTTTCCGGAAAGGGGATATAGGGGAGGTGATCGTACCAGACGGGATCGTGCAGGCAGAGCGACTTGTAGCGCTTGCGCCAGCTGTCGCCCGGCCGCTCGTTCTTTTCGATGATGATCGTCGGAACGCCGAGTTGACGAAGGCGCGCACCAAGCGCGATGCCACCCTGGCCGCCGCCAATAATGACGACATAGGGCTGCTCGGAGTAACCGAGTTCGCTGGCTTCGGCCTCGCGCTTTTCTTTCCAGGTCCGGCGGTTGCGGTCGTGTCCGTGCTCGGCGCCCATGGGACGGCGCATGCCCTTCGGCTCTTCGTGACCCTTTAGCTCGCTCATCGTGGTCAGCAAGGTCCAGATCAGTCCGTCCTTCAGGCGGATATGGCCGTATCCACGCGCTGTCGCAGTCTCGAACTCAAACCAGCCTTCGGTGACGCCACCGCCTTCCGAGGCCGGCTCTTTACCGTCTTGCACAAAGCCCGAAGGCTTAATTGCGGCAAGCTGGCTCTGCAGCATGTCGCGGATCTCTTCGCGGCCTTCCAGCGTCTTCAGGTTCCAGGTGAAGGTCACCAGATCGCGCCAGTGGCAATCGGCCTGAAACAGGTGGATGGCAGCATCTATGTCGCCAGCTTCAAGCGCTGTGCCGAGCTTGGATAGAACAGTGTCGATTTTGGTGGCGGGACTGACGTCAAGCATATTCATCTCCTCCATTGGTTGCTTGGGTCTCGTGGCAAGCGGCGGTCTCTCCCCTTGCCAGCCTATTGACCTGCCGCATTCCGGGCTCCTCTTCCCGGGTTGCGACAGGGATGGGCTATTTGGAAAGATCGATGAGGATCTTCAGATGCGTGCCGGCCGGGTCCAGCAAGGTATCGAAGCCCTCAGACACGGCGGTATCGAGCGTTATGCGCTTGGTGACGATCTTCGTGGCGGGTAACAGCCCGGAGGCAATCAAACGGATCACGCGGGGCCAGTAATGGGTCGGGTAGGCCCAGGAGCCCTTGATTTCCAGGTCCCGGAAAGTGACCTGGAACCAATCGAGCGGATTTTCGTGGGGGTGGAGGCCGGTCTGGACCACGACGCCCTGCTTGCGTACCGCATCGGCACAGGCCTTGAGTGCATGTTCGTTGCCGACGCATTCGATCGCGACATCGCAGCCGACAAGCCCTTCGGTGGCCGAGCGCACCACATCGCCGACATGATCGCGCTTCGGGTTGATGGTGATCACGTCGGGGATGACGTTGCGAGCAAGTTCGAGGCGCGCATCGTTGAGATCGGAGACGAAAAGCTGTGCGGCACCGGCGGCGCGGGCGGCGAGAAGCGTCAGCATGCCGATCGGGCCGGCACCCGTCACCAGGACGCTGTTACCAGCGGTTACACCACCGCGGTCGCAGGCATAGACGGCAACGGCCGTCGGTTCGACCAGCGCTGCTTCCTCATCGGTCATGTCGTCCGGAATTTTCTGGACGTTGTATTCATTGACCAGCGCTGCCTCGGCCATGCCGCCGCCGTCCCAGCTCAGTCCGACGAGCGCCAGTTGCGGGCTCAGATGGAAGAGACCGCGATCGGCAAAGTAATCGCCGGATCGCGGCATGACCAGCGGCTGGATCGATACGCGGTCACCGACGCGCACAGAGGTCACGCCCTCTCCGATGGCCTCGACCACACCGCCGAATTCATGGCCGAGGATCTGCGGACCATGCGCGCCGGTGAACGGGTGCGGCTCGGTGGGCACGAAGATCGGACCGTAGCTGTATTCGTGGAGATCGGTACCGCAGATGCCGACGAAGCGGTTACGGACGAGCACCTGGCCCGGTCCGGGATGTTTCGGATCTGGAACATCCTCGATCCGCAGATCCTTGGCCGCATGAAATCTAAGGGCGCGCATTTTTTTCCTCCATGGCGTCTGATGCCAGAGAAGGTGCAATGCCCATGCCAGACGCGTTCCTAGGCTAAGACGCCGGAGATTGCTGGGGTTTCGCGACAGGCCGGTTTTGCATTCCGCCACAGCTGTGGTGCTACAGCTGTGGCGCGTGCCTCACTCAGTGAGGCTTGCCGATGCCGAGCCTGCGCATCCGACGATGGAGCGTGGTGCGATCAATACCAAGCCTTCTGGCCGCCTCGGAGACATTGCCGTCGCATGCGGCAAGCAGCGTACGGAGATCGAGTTCCCGTTCATCGGCCACAGGCGTTGTCGAGGCGAAAACCAGATGCTCTGGGAGATCGTCCACCGTGATGAATCCGTCGTCGCAGAGCGCTGCCGCGAAGGCTATCGCATTGTCCAGTTCGCGAATATTGCCCGGCCAGCGATGATGCGCGAGCGTCAACCGCGCGGCGTCGGAGAGAGAAAGTAGGCGGCCCGGCACGCTGTGCTTCTCCAAGGTCCTCTCAAGCAGCCACAAAAAGTCCTCCCGCTCTCTCAACGGCGGCAACGTCATGACGGCGGTATTCAGCCGATAATACAGGTCCTCGCGGAAGTCTCCGGTAAGGACCATGTCCCTCAAAGGGCGGTGCGACGCGGAGATGACCCTGAAATCAACCTTCTGCGGGGTCGAGCCGCCGACCGGCAGAACCTCTCCCTCGGCGAGAACACGCAGCAGCCGGTTCTGTGCGACAAGCGGCATATCGCCAATCTCATCCAGGAAAAGCGTGCCCCCATCCGCTTCCTCCACGAGCCCTTTGCGTCCCTTCGGCAAAGCGCCGGTGAAGGCGCCTGGAAGATAGCCGAACAACTCGCTTTCGATCAGCTGTTCGGGAATGGCTGCGCAATTGATCGTGACGAAGCGGCCGGAGAGCCCGCTTAAATCGTGAATGATGCGCGCCAGATGCTCCTTGCCGGTGCCGGTCTCGCCCTGCAGCAGGATCGGGAGTTTCGAAGGTGCAAGCCTCTTCACCTTCCGCTGGAGGTTCTGGATCGCCGGTCCGCTCTCGCCAATTCTGGAAACCGTCGCCTCAGGTTTCGACCTCGCGAGCGGCACGGTGGATCTGGTCTGCTGCGGCTCGATTGCATGCGCGTAAAGGATGGTCCCGCCTTTCACCACGATCCGCCTTTCCTGCGGAAGGCTGGAGCGGGTATGGGAAGCAAGCTCATCAAGGTCAGCTTCGAAAAACGCCTCGACGCGCTGTCCGAGAAGTTCGTCCGGCTTTCGCCAGTCCAAACCTCGTGATGCGGCAAGGAAGCGGGCAGCGCCATGGGTCATGCCCGTGATCCGGCCGGCGCCATCGACTGAAAGGGCCGCCTCTGGATCGACATCCAGAAACTCCGGTGCGCTGGCAAAGCGCAGGACGAGATCATGTCGGCTGCTCGCCATCAGGTTTGCCAGTTCTATGCGTCGGACCGTCGAAGACACGAGATGGCGGGCCATGTTCTGGCTTGTCTTGAGAATGGGAGAACTCAGAAGCGAGATATCCAACACGGCCGCGAGAGCACCTTGCGTATCGTAGATGGGTGCGGCCGTGCAGGAGAGCGGCGTATGCGTGACATCGAAATGGTCGGTCTGGTGAATGGTCAGCGCTTCGCCCGTCGCAATACAGGCCCCTACAGCGCAGGTGCCAGCGCGGGGCTCGGACCACTCCGATCCGAGGTAAAGTCCTGCCTTGCGCAGATTGTTGTTGAAGGAGGGATCCCCCAGGAATTCCACCGTCACGCCCTGCCGATCGGAGAGAAGGAGAACGTAATTCTGCTCCGCCACCTGGCGGTAGAGCGCTTCCAGGGCGGAACGGGCAATGTGCACCAGATCTCCGGATCGCTGCCGATGTTCGCGCAGCCGCGTGTCCGAAACGATCACCGCTTCCCGCGCTTTTGCCGGGTCCAACTGGTAGGTATCGAGGCAGCGTCTCCAGGATTCCAGGACGACGGCATCGCGACCGGTGTTCCTGCCATCTGCGACATGCTCGATTTCTTTGATGTGATCCGAAACATTCATAGACTGCCGGCTTTCGATCGCCGCCTCCCATGGCTCTCGCAGAGAGCTTAACCAGTTTCGGTTTGGGTTTCCACTCCGGTGCTCCCAATGGTTGCCGGAAGCGGAGCAGACTTGCGACTACAGCATCGTGCTTTGCAAAAATCGGCCTCGATGTTCGGAAAGTACAATGTGTCGATTCAAAAAGGTCAGGCATCCTTTGTGCGTCCAGCAGGACGCACGGCGCTTTAGTTCAAATAGAGAATGCTGGCATTCAGAAGCGTGGCAAAGCCGACCCAGGCCGCGTAGGGGATGAAGAGCAACATCGACAGCCGGTCGCGGCGGGAGGTCAGAATGATGAAGGCGATGATGCAGATCAGCATCGGAACGATGATGATCAGGCCCGCGGCCGGGCTCTGCATGCCGAAGAACATCGGCGACCAGAGGAAGTTCAGCAGCATCTGGCTGCCCCAAAGCTGCATCCGTCCGCCCATACGGCTTCGCAACCATGTGCGCGCGCCAGCAATGGCGATCATCACGTAGAGCGTCGTCCAGACGGGGCCGAAAATCCAGTTGGGAGGATTGAATGGCGGCTTGTTCAGGGACTGGTACCAGTCGCCGGGAACGTTGTTGATGCCGATCAACGCGCCACAGGTCACGACGACAGCAATAAAAACGAGATAGACGACGAGCGCGTTCTTCATGCCGCATGAATGGTGGCGACAGGCTTTGGTTCCCGCGCTATTTCAACAAATTAGCGAGAGGTGCGTGCGATGTGCTGGTCCCATGAAACAGCATTCATCCGGCCCGCAAAATCTCCGTCATAGGAGGAGGCAATGACGCCACTGTTCGATGCGGCGACGCCTGCCGCTTCGCGCAATGTGGTCTGCGTCAGCACCGTGCCGCGCTTCTCGTCGAGCGTTACGAAGGCGTTGCCGTTGGGAGACGTCAACCCGACCACACCCGCCTCGCGGTTGACCGCGATGGCCCCGACATAGTTGGCTAGCCGGCCGGTTGTTTCATCGGGCAAGTCAACGAAACGCAGATCGTCGCCCTCGGAAAAATAGCCTGCCAGTGGGGGCAGGTCATTGCGCGGTCCTTCATATTGGCAGGCGAACCAGATCCGACCGTCATTACCGAGATCGACGTGGCGGGTGGAAAGCTGTTTCAGCTGCTCCGGAAGTGTGTGTTTCTGGATCAGGTTGCCGGTCGCAGCCTCCAGAAGCACCAGCGAGGGCTCCATGCGATCGATATTGAGTTTGGTGCGGCCAAAATCCGGGTGTGTCTCGATACCGCCATTGGCAATCACGATCATCGCGCCGTCGGCGCTCACCGTCATGTCGTGGGTGCCGATCCCGTGGGCGTCATATTCGCCGAAGCGGCGGAAGCCGTCGCGGGCATCGTAAAGGCCGATGACGCCACGATTGCCGTCGAAGTCGTTCTCGCTGGCATAGAGGATCGTACCATCCGGCGAAAACTGTCCATGACCGTAAAAGTGCCGCCCCTCGGGTGTGTTGATCACCACTGGAGCGCGACGATCGCGTGCATCGAAGGCGACGAAGAAGGTGCCCGGCCTGCGGGCGAAAGCGACCGTCATACCCGTCTCCGGGCTGAAAGCCATACCATGCGCGCGTGCCGGCAAGGCGACCCTGTCGATGATCTCTCCCGCCTCGCTGAGCGTCGCCACGCCATAGGCGCCGTCGCGACCGCGGAAGGCGGAGGCGAAGACGGCGTCGGTGCGCTCGAGCGCGAAGAGCGAGCGCGGCGCAAGCGAAGCCAGAAAGGGGACGCCGGCAGCCTTGATGAAGCTGCGTCTGTCGATAAGAAGCCGCCGGTCCTTGTCCACGTCAGTCTCCGTCCGAGAACGAAAAACCGGAGCTCAGACCGATGGCGCCGCCATACTGGTCGTTGATGCGGTAGATCAGGTCCTTGCCGTTCAACAGCAGGTAGTCGACCTTGGCGCGCTCCTTGTCGTCAGCCAAGGCTTTTTCGACATCGGGATTTATGGTGCCGGAGACGCGGACCATGGATTTGGCGATGAAGTCGATGGAGCCGATGATCGAGCGCTGATCCGGTGGCAGGAGATCGCCAATATGGGCGGTATGCAACAGGTCCTGGACGGCGGCGATGTTGTCGCCGATGCTCTTCCAGGTGAGACCGGAGCGCCAGTAGATAGCGGTGCGCGGAAATTTCACATTGTCCGGCCCCTTGTAGAAGGTCTCGACGCGCTGGTCGCGGATCGCTTCAGACGCATGAACGAGCACGCCGAGAAGGGCAACGAGTGCCTCCCGCTCATCGCGAAAGACGGGGTTGTCCGGGCCCGGCTCTTTCCAGTTCTTTGCTGTCCCATCCGGTGCCGTCCAGATCGTCACCAGTTCATTTCCGATATTGGCAAGATTGCCGGCGATCGCCGCGCCGTAGCGGCAGCGGAAATCGTTCTTCTGGCTAGTCAAAGCCTCGGCGCCAGTGCCGTAGAGCACGAATTCAAGAGCGCCGAGCCCCTGTGCTGCGACGCTCTTTGTCTTCAATCCTTCTGCCGTCGTCACGCTCTCATCCTTGTCGGCGAGATAGCGCTGCACCTGCTTCAAGCCCAGACCCTTCTTGTCTGGATAATAGAGAATGCGCTCGAAACGGTTCTGTTCGGTGACCGGACCGACGCGGACGATTTCGATATGCGACCAGGCGTCCACCGTATCGGCAAAACCTTGCTTTGCATCGTTCATCTTACTGGCGGATGGATCGGCACAGAGCGCCTGCATCTTGCTTTCCAGCGCGCGTGCCTTGTCTCGGAACGTCTCATAGCCAGGGCGGATAAACCCGTCGACGGCCTTTTCCATCGTCGCACGCACCTTGACGGGGTCGAGCGGCGGCGGTGGCATCAATTCGACATCCTGGGCCTTAGCCGTACCCATGAAGAGAAGGATCGTCAGCGGCAGGCTTGCCAGAAGTTTACGCATCGAAATGTCCATCAAAGAGACTCCAGAAATGTCAGCAATGCCTGCCGGTCGGATTTTTGCAAGGCGGCAAAGGCGTCGCGCGCTTTTTGTGCCTCACCCCCATGCCAGAGAATGGCTTCGGTCGGGCTGCGGGCCCGCCCGTCATGCAGGTAGAATTCGTTGCCGTTGACGGCGCCCGTCAAGCCAATACCCCAGAGCGGCTGCGTGCGCCATTCCCTGCCTGTCGCGTCACCAACCTGCTGCCCATCCGCCAGACCGTCGCCCATGTCATGCAGAAGAAAATCCGAATAGGGCCAGATCAGTTGGAAAGAGTGAAGGGGATCGTCGGCGTTTCGTCTTGTGACAAATTTTGGCGTGTGACAGGTCGCGCAGCCGCTGTCGTAGAACATTTGTTTGCCGCGCAGAACGTCGGGGGCATCCACATTGCGTCGAGCAGGAACGCTCAGGTTTTCGGTATAGACCGTCACGAGATCGAGGACAGGAGAGGGTGCTTCGGTGTCGCCCAACCGCTTTTGCACGCCGGTCGGCATGGCAAGACAGTCCGTCTGCCTTTCCGTGCAATCCCCATAGGCATTGGGCGAGTCGGGTGTCGATATGCCCAGATCATGCGAAAAGGCCATCGCGGCCTGATCCCGCACCGTTACGTTCTGGGCTTTCCAGCCGAAACGACCGAGCGACAACGTGCCTGAACGATGGTCGCGAACGAAGGCGGGCTTGCCGGAAAATCCATCGCCGTTTTTATCCTCAGGATCGGCGTTGGCGAGAATGTCTTCTTGAGCGATCGCTTCGATCAAGCCCAAGCCAAGCGTCGGTTGCGCAATCCGGGGTGAGATGGAGGTTGTGGCTTCGAAAGGTCCATCGACCAAGCCATCGACGCGATAGGTCGGCTTGCGCAGTGACACGATTTCGGCGTCGCCAAGCGTAACCGTCCGCTCCTCATAGGAAACGGTCAATTTGCCCTCCGCCTGCAAACCCGGCACGGCGAGGTTTTGCAGTTGCGCGCCGTAGGTCACGTCGGGAAAGTTGAGGACCCGATGATCCTGGAGAAGCTTGTCCTCGTCAGGCGTGCGTGGAGCGCGTGCAAGGCGGGCGATCATCGAGACGGCATCCTCGCCCTCACGCGGCGGGCGCCCGCGTCCGTCATTGATATGACAGGTCTGACAGGAGCGGGCGTTATAGAGCGGCCCCAATCCATCGGAGGCCTGCGTCGATGAAGGTGAGGACACCCACAGCTTCTGGAACAGCGCATGGCCGAGCTTGAAGTCCTGCTCCAGGGCGATGTTGGCGGAGGGTTGGGAGAAGGACGTATTGCCCGGCGCAACCCTCGTTGTTGCCGCACCGGCGGACATGGCTTCGAAAGGCTCGGCCTTGGAGAAATCGGTCGTAGGCCTAGTGACGGCGCGAACGCGATCGAGATCGCTTTGGGAGATGTCACGGCGTGTCGCATCGGCAGCCAGTGACGGCAGGCCGCATATGAGAAGGGCGAGGGTGGGCGTGACAAGCCGAACGAGATCAGTGCGCTTCATGTCCTCGGCTCACGATGACCCGGCTTGGAGAAATGGAAACGAAGTGATGAGGCCGTCCTGGATGGCAGCCTCATCTATTTTTCGGATCAATCTATCTTACTTGAAGACGGCGTTTGGATTGTCGAGGCTCTGGGACCCCTCAAGCTCGATCTTGCCGAGGTCGAGAGCCGCAATCACGCGTTCGATCGTCTTGGTCTGGTCGAGAAGCCCGTCGATGGCGGCCTGCACCACGGCGTTACCCTCCTTGTTGCCTTCGCCAATCATCTGGTCGTAGGCCTCAACGGTCTGGGCGCGCTTTTCCATCGCGTGCATGGCATCGAGCGTCTTGTTGAGCTTCGCTTTCATCTCGTCGTCCAGCTTCTTGTCGCTGGCGGCAACGAGTTCGGAGAGCGAAGGTCCGGTCATCTTGGTGCCGTCGGCGCGGGTGTATTCGCCGGTATAGGCCGAAGCGATGCCTATCGCGTCGTTGAGATGCGAATTATAGGTGTTGTCGGAGAAGCAATCATGCTCTTCTTCCGGATCGTGCAGCAGCAGGCCAAGCTTCATGCGCTCGCCCGCAAGCTCGCCATAGGACAGCGAGCCCATGCCGGTGAGGATCGCGGACAAGCCCTTCTTGGGATCGGCTTCGACGTTCTTCGTCGCCTCGCCGTCCGGCGCCCAGTTCGCGGCCATTTCCTTCAGATCGGAGACCAGCAGGGTCGAGGCGGCTTTCAGATAATCGGCGCGGCGGTCGCAATTGCCGCCCGTGCAGTTCTTCGTGTCGTAGTCGGTGTAGGGGCGGTTGCCCGCTCCCGGGCCGGTGCCGTTCAAATCCTGACCCCACAGCAGAAACTCGATCGCGTGATAGCCCGTGGTGACGTTGGCTTCCACTTCGCCGGCTTCTGCAAGGCTTCTGATCAGCTCGGGCGTGATCTTGGATGCATCGACCACTTCTCCGCCAACGGTCAGTTTCTTGTTGGCGATGATGTTGGCCGTGTAGAGTTCGTTCTCGTCGCTCTCAGTGCCGTAGGAACTATCGACATAGTCGATCAGGCCTTCATCGAGCGGCCATGCATTGACCTTGCCTTCCCACTCATCAACGATCGGGTTGCCGAAGCGATAGACTTCAGACTGCTGGTAGGGAACACGCGCCTTGATCCATGCTTCGCGGGCAGCTTTCAACGTCGCGTCACTCGGCGCTGCAATCAGCGCGTCGATCGCCTTGTCCAGCGCTTGTGCGGTGGTCAGTGAATCCTGATACTTCGCCTCAGCCAACTCGGCATAATGCTTGACCACGGCGGCGGGATCGGTCGCTGCTCTTGCGGGAGCCGCGGTGAAGGCTGACGATGCAGCGAAAAGCGCCATGCTGGCGCTCAGAACGGTTTTGCGAAACATGCTCTCTCCTGTCCAGCACTGCGGTAACGAGGCTGTGAAGGCGAGTTCTGAACCAATCATAAACTGGTGTCAAATATTCTAGTTTAGAAGATTTCCAACAAACGGACTAACACGGTCTTATTGCCTTGCAGCAGCGTTTATATGAGGAAATCCTTTCTAGCCCTTGCGAGTCATGGCGCAGAAGAAGAAGCCATCCGTATCCGTCGTCGCTGGCGTCAGAGTTACCGTTTCACCATCTGCGGAATGGTGCCTGGTAGCGGCCGGTCCGAACGTCTTCGTCCACCGGTCAAGTGCCGACGTGATGGAGAATTCCGGGTTTTTGGCGCAGAAGCGACGAACCTGACGCTCGTTTTCTTCCGGCAGCACGGAGCAGGTGACATAGAGAAGTTCACCACCCGGACGCACAAAGGCCTTTGCCTGATCCAGAGCTTCGGCCTGTTGACCGACGCGCTCTTCAAGATTGCGTTGCGTGATGCGCCATTTTGTGTCGGGCCGCCTGCGCCATGTGCCGGTGCCCGTGCACGGTGCGTCCACGAGAACGCGGTCGAACTTGTCGCGGAACGCGTTCAGTCCGGCCGGCCTGTCATGCACCTGAACGTTTCGGGTGCCGGCACGTTTCAGACGCTCGATGATCGGTGCCAAGCGTTTGCGATCGGCATCGAATGCGTGAACCTGGCCCTTGTTGTTCATGGACGCGGCCATGGCCAGCGTCTTGCCACCGCCACCGGCGCAATAATCGAGGATCTGCTCACCTTCCGTGGCACCTGCCAGATCGGCGACGATCTGCGAGCCTTCGTCCTGCACCTCGAACCAACCCTTCTGGAAGGAAAGCTCGGCTGTGACGTTGGGTAGGCGCGACGGACCTTCGCCCGCTGGAATGCGTATACCTTGACGCGCGATGCGGGTCGCGACGGCGCCGGTCTCTTCCAGCGCCTTGAGCACCTTGTCGCGGTTTGCCTTCAGCGTGTTGGCACGAAGGTCGAGCGTCGGGCGTTCATTCAGTGCTTTTGCCTGTCGGAGCCAGTCGTCTTCAAATGCCGCCACAAGCGATGGCTGAACCCATTCCGGAATATCGCCCTGGATGTACAGAGGCGCGTCGGCCAGCGAGCGGCTTTTCAGTGCGTTGATTGAATCTTCGGAAAGAGGCGGGGGTGCGAACTTATCGCCATCGAACTCTTGCGCCAGTTGCTCAGGCGTTTTGCCCCATTGGCGCAGCATGACGGCGTAGCCCAGCGCGGTGGCGCTATCGTCATCCATCAACCATGCGTGGGACAGTTTCATGCGAAGGGCATCGTAGACGATGTTGCCGATGGCGGCCCTGTCGCCGGAACCAGCGAAACGATGCGCCAGTCCCCAGTCTTTCAGTGCGTCGGCGACCGGGCGTCTGCGCGCCTCGATATCTGCCAACACTTCGATTGCTCCGGCCAAACGCCCGCCCAAACGCATTGTCTACCTCATTCTGTGATGCCCGGTTGGTAGACGCGAATGGCGGCGAGGGCAAGGCTTAGGCTGGAATTCCCGAACAAGCGCTTCGGAAATCAAAGCATGGTTCACGTCAAGCGCCTAAACGGCCTCGCGAGAACGACATGCGGCAAAACAAGTCTTACTTGGCGGCGACGATCTCGTAGCAGACTTTCGCCGTACCGGAGCTAACCATGCCGAGGTTCTTGGCTGCAGCCTTGGACAGGTCGAGAACACGACCCTTGATGAACGGGCCACGGTCATTGATGCGAACGACAACCGCTTTGCCATTGCGTGCATTGGTCACCTTGACCTTGGTGCCGAACCGCAAGGAGCGATGCGCTGCGGTCAGATTGGAAGGATTCATCCTTTCGCCGGAAGCAGTCTTGGAAGTGAGAGCATACCAAGATGCGCCGCCGCAACCATTTGCGGCACTGGCTTGAAGAGGAGCGATAAAACAGCAGGCGGCAATAGTTGCTGCCGCGATAGTCATGCGTCGGATAGTCGTCAAACTGTGCTTCCCTGATACTCGGCCCCGCGCCGAATGAATTGCGGAGAGTTTAGGGACGCGGAAAAATGGCAAAAACTTGCCTTCTTCCAATCACGAACTGTTACAGACTGTAACATTCGTGATCGATAGCGTGAAAGTCAATTTTAGATAGCCGTCTATGGTTTCGGAAAAATTTCTTTAGAATCAAACCACAAGCGCAAAAGGATTGCGGCACCAGCCTCCGAGTCATGACTTCACAAAAGTCGAGTGAAATAATTTTCTAAAAGCTGAAAAAATCCTCTAAATTTGCACATTAATAAAAGGTTAAAGACAAATTTGACGATGATAAACATTCTCAAAACGCCACTTGGATGGATTTTTCACCCTTTGAAGATGAACGTTCATTCATCTTTCCAGGTGCCGCTTTCCCACAATTGGCGCAGCGATCCGCGGTAATCGGGGTAGCGAAACGAAAAGCCCATGTGGCGGAGCTTGCCGTTCGAGACCCTTTTGTTCTCGCCATAGAAGGACCGGGCCATGGGGCTGAGTTCCGCCGTCTCGAAGGATTGTTCGGGAGGAGGGTCGATCGCCATCAGATCCGCGGCGAATGTCACGACATCTTGCGGTGGTGCCGGCTCGTCATCCGTCACGTTGAAGATGCCGTTGGCGTTGTGCGACACAAGGAAAGCGCTCACTGCCCCGATGTCCTCGACGCGGATGCGATTAAAGACTTGATCCTGCTTGATCAGGCGCCGGGCAGTCCCCTTTTCCAGGTTCATGAATCCGTTGCGGCCCGGTCCATAAATGCCCGACAGACGCAGAATACAGAGCGGCACCGAGGCGTCGTTCGCCGCTTTGATCCACGCCTGCTCAGCCTCCACGCGCTCCAGCGAGCGCGCCGAAACGGGCTTGCAAGGCGTTGCCTCATCGACCCATGCGCCATCGTGATTGCCGTAAACGCCGACGGTGGAGAGATAGGCAGCCCATTTCAGCTGCGGCATGAGCGATTGCAGATTCCCACCGCACAGGCGCAACAATGGATCGCCCGTCTTGCCAGGAGCAATCGATTGGACGAGATGGGTGACGGTTGAGAGTGCCGCGCGCAAATCGTCATTGAGCATTTCACCATCGAAGATGAAGGGGGTGATGCCGAGCGATTGCAGCCTGTCGGCCTGGTCCGCGCTTCGCGTGGTACCACACACCCGGTCCATGCTGTCCTGAAGACTTTTGGCGATTGCTTTGCCGGAATATCCGGCACCGAAAATCATCAGCTGCGACATCTATGCTCCTGCGATACGCCACTCTTCCTGCACATCCGAATCGTCTTCGGTCGTGTGCGCCGCAGCGTAAGCATGGAAGCTATGGCTGTCCATCAACTGTGAGAGTGCCCAGACGGCCATGCCGCGCACCTCCGGTGATGCATCACTTGCCAGACGCTTGCACTGTTCGACCAAGCGTTGATCCTTTGAATTGCCGGCCGCGATCAGAACGTTACGGATGAAACGATTGCGACCAATCCGCTTGACTGGTGATCCGCTGAAGAAGGTTCGGAATGCAGCGTCATCGAGCCCAAGAAGAAAGTCGATGGAGGGTTCCTTGAGATCCTCTCGCGCCTGCAACTTCATTTCCGATGCGCTGGCGGCGAACTTGTTCCAGGGGCACGCAGCAAGACAATCGTCGCAGCCATAGATGCGGTTGCCGATCATCGGTCTGAATTCGTGCGGTATAGGCCCTTTATGCTCAATCGTCAGATAGGAAATGCAGCGCCGTGCATCGAGCTTGTAGGGCGCCGGAAAGGCATTGGTCGGGCATGTCTCCAGGCAGGCGCGACAGGAGCCGCAATGATCCCTCTCAGCCTCATCGAGACAGAGTTCGGCCGTGGTGAACATGCTGCCGAGAAAGAGCCATGAGCCGAAGGAGCGGCTGACGAGATTGGTGTGCTTGCCCTGCCAACCAAGACCGGCAGCGGCAGCCAGCGGCTTTTCCATCACCGGCGCAGTATCGACGAAGACCTTCACGTCCTCTTCGGCACGCGCCGCAAAGCGTGTTGCAATCTCCTTTAGCCGTCCTTTGATGACGTCATGATAATCGCGGTTGCGGGCGTAAACGGAGATTGCGGCCTTGTCCGGCTGTTCAAGGATTGTGCGCGGGTCTTCATCCGGTCCGTAATTCAGGCCGAACATCACGATCGAGCGGACATCGCCCCACAGGGTCTTGGGGGAGGCCCGCCGCTCCTGCGTTTCCGCCATCCAGCCCATGGTGCCGTGGAAGCCACTGTCGAGAAATTCACGCAATCGGTCCGGCGCCAGCGGAATAGCGTCCGGTGAGGTGATCCGACAGAGGTCGAAGCCAAGCGCCGTTGCTTCCGCTTTGACGAAATCCGTCAGCTTGCGGGCGCGCAGCTCCTGCTTCTGCAAGACCGTGTCGATTGCTTCTCTCCTGGGACGCCTGCCGGCACTGCGCCGACTGAGACGCTATATATAATGCGTGGTGACAGGATTAGAAATCGAGATCGGCATAATGGGAAGAGGGTGCCAGACGCGGCACGCGTTCTGCCAGCAGCGGACGGAAGGACGGGCGCGACTTCACCCGCTGGTACCATTCCTTGGCAATCGGCGCTTCCAGCCAGTTGATCTCCCCGAGATAGTCAAGGATGGAGACTGACGCTGCGGCCGCGAGATCGGCATAGCTCAAGCGATCACCGGCGATCCAGGTACGCGAACCCGCAAGCCATTCGAGATATTTCATATGCTGGCGGATGTTCGACCGGGCGGTCCGCAGAAGTTTCGAGTCCGGCGGTCCGCCACCTTGGGCGGCCGTCATCTGCAATTTGTAGACACGCTCGCGCACCAAGGGCTTGGTGACGTCGTTTTCCATCTTCTGAAGAAACCACTCGGTCAGACGACGGATTTCAGCGCGTTGAAACGGTTCTTCCGCCAGAAGACGACGATCGCGCTTCAGCACGCCATGCGCCTCATCCAGAAACTCCGCCAGCACATAAGGCCCACAGAGCGAGCGCATGTTGTCGTCGAGATAGACGGGCAAGGTACCGGCCGGATTGAGCGCTAGAAATTCCCGCCTCTTTTCCCAAGGCTGCTCCTCGACAAGATCGATCTGGAAGCCATATTCGGCAAGGATCAGCCGGACGAACCGTGATGCTGTCGACATGGAGGAATGATAAAGAGTTGGCATTTGCGCTCAGAGTTTGTGTTTCTTGCGGTTGCTTATCTGTGGTGGAAAAAAGCTCAAAGTGCGGCTTCGGCACGAAATAATAGACGAAGTTTTTTTAACGTAACTTTAATGCTGCGTTGCACCACAGCATGGGCGCGAAAATCGAGACGATTTTCGGAAAACGCAATGGAGGCTCGAATAAGATGGAGCGTCCCTTGTGCATCCAAGGATGCACGGGACTCTTTCTCTTTCGTGACGGCCTTGAGCGGCTGCAATAAAAAAGCGCCCTGGATTTTCCCTCCGGACGCTTAGCCTTTTCACGCAACGGCCGTCAGGGCCATCGACCTCACTGCGCAGAGATGGAGCTCGTTGCGCATGGGTCAACCCCATAGGCAGGAGAGCAACCGGTCTTGCCCGCGGCAACCGTGCCCGGAGCCATGAACGAACCTGCCAGAACAACCAACGCCGCACACGCAAAAAAGAGTGCGATAGACCTGCCCATTTCTCATTGCCTTTCAAAATTAAAATACGAGCGGTCACGCCGCTGCTTGGTTGTTCGATGGAGGATGTGTCGTGATTGTGGCGTTTACCAATAACTGACGTTGCTGAACACCGGGTTAACGTGAAGACTTTTCCACCGTTGCCCTTGCGCCACGCTTGCGGCATTCCCCACGCGTTTCCGCGACATTCCCACCCCTTGAACGTAGCGACGAATTCATTGCCGGACGCTCGTTGGGGTCATAACGGGTGGAGTAATCTTTGGTTGCAGCGCGTTTTGAAAAAAACCGCAGGCATCGTGCGGCAGTCGCAATCGACTTCATCAAAGCACGCGGTGCGTCAACTCAGAGAGTTGAAGCGCCGTTCGTGCTGAGAAGAGGAAGAATTGTGCTTTAAGCGGCTTTTCCCGCATTGCTGAACTGGCCGTGCGGGCGATAGCTGACCAGATAGGACGACAGCACCGAGGTGATGCGAACGGGGGTGATCCCCATACCTTCCAACGTCAGACCCGCCTTCTCAGCCTCAGCTGATACCACATTGTCATTCTTCAAAAGGGCAATCTGGTCGGAGGTAAAGGGAGGCTTGATCAGCGGAATGAGGGACGCCACCGAACCCATCAACGAGGCAATGCCGAACGGCAGGTTGATCATCGGGCGTTCGCGGTAGGTTGCTTCCAGTACCGCCTCGAGACATTGACGGAAGGTCAAAACGTCCTGGCCGCCAAGCTCATAGGTGGCGCCGGGCTTCAACTGACCATCGACGCTGCGGGCAACGGCTTCTGCGACATCTTCGACATAAACGGGCTGGAACTTCGTCTTTCCACCACCGATCAACGGCAGGAAGGGAAGCGTGCGGGCCATGCCGGCGAACTTGTTGAAAAAGTCGTCCTCAGGGCCGAAGACGATGGATGGGCGCAGAACGATGGCGTCTGGCAGGATGGAGCGGATCGCGGCTTCTGCGCGGCCCTTGGTGCGGGCATATCCGATCGAAGAATCCGCATCGGCGCCGATTGCCGAAATATGGGTCAGCGTCGCGCCTGCCGCTTTTGCAGCTTCAGCGACGGCGCGCGCACCAAACTCCTGCACGGCGTCAAAGGTGTTGCGGCCGTTTTCGAACAGCAGCCCGACGCAATTGACGACGTGATCGGCATCTTCGACAGCACGGACGATCGAGTCCTTGTAGCGCAAGTTCGCCTGGGCAAAGGAGATTTGGCCGACATTACCGAGCGGCTGCAGGAAGCCTGCGAGATCCGGTCGGCGCACCGCAACGCGGATGCGATAGCCGCGCTTTGCGAGCGTGCGAACCACATGCCGCCCGACAAAGCCCGAGCCGCCAAAAACGGTGACGAGAGGAGGAAGGTTGGCCAAGGGCATGGGACGGCTCCTGCGAAGCGTTAATGGATATATTCTGGTGTCTTAGCTGAAAGCTCGGCGCACGGGAAGAGCGAACAGCATGAAGGATCCTTGGGATTGGACTCTTGGCTGAAGGACGGGAAAAGTTGCGAAAGACGATGCGAGTAGCGTCAAGAGTCTGCGACTGGCTGCCGCCTCGTAGCTATGAAGTTATGAATGAGAAACAAAGCATGAATTGCGATGATGCAGAAAATCGCGGTCTTCGTGTTTTCCGCCGCCACCTGCCAACCAAGAAGTGTATTGATGCCATCTACAACCAATGGTCCCCGAGCGACAGCCACGGAAACAGGAAGTCGAGTTTCCGTTAAGAACATCGCCGACGTCACCATTATGAGACCGTAAGAGAAAATTGTGTCCGCAACCGCAACGGTGCGGAAATTGATGGGGAACTGATTGCTTGAGGTAAGCATACTCATCACCACTGACGCGGAAAATAACACCAGGAAATAAGCGATCAGGCCCGCGATACCCAGGAACACCACAGCGAATATGAAAAAGTCGTTGGCTTTGACGAACTCAAAGCCTTGTGAATAAACGATTGGCAGCCATGTCACGCAGACGAAGATCAAAAATCGGATGAAGAAAAACATCATGATAGGCCATTCCGCGTGAGCTTAACAGCAAATCCGTCCGCCGTGCCTCAAACTCCCTCGACAACCACCATTTCCGCATCGGCCACTTCCTGGCGAATTTTAGCAGCGGCTTGGTACTCGTCGGAGTTATAGCAATCGACGGCGTGCTGCATCGAAGGGAACTCGATGATGACGTTGCGGGCGCGTGCCTGGCCTTCCAGTTCTGTGAAGGCACCGCCGCGAGCGATAAACTTTGCACCATACCGTTCGAAAGCCGGCTTGGCTGTCGCGACATAATCCTTGTAGCGCTCGGCATCGCGAACATCCACGCGGGCGATCCAATAGGCTTTGGTCATGGCTTTCGTCCTATCGATTGGCTGGGAAGCTGGCCCGCAGCATTTCGTCCAGAATGGCGCGTGCCGCAGCCTTCGGGTCTGCCGCCTTGACGATGGGACGGCCAACGACCAGATGGCTCGAACCGCCCTGAATGGCGTCGAAAGGTGTGACGACGCGCTTCTGGTCTCCGGCGTCTGCACCGGTCGGGCGAATGCCGGGGGTGACCACCGCCATGTCGGGTCCAAGGATGTCGCGGACGGCTGAGGATTCTTCAGCCGAGCAGACGATCCCGCCCATGCCTGCTTCTCTCGCCTGTTCGGCGCGCTTGAGCACCAGCGACCGCGCGTCACCCTGATAGCCTGCCTCCACCAGATCGGCATCGTCCATGGAGGTCAAAACCGTGACGCCGAGAAGCGTAAGATCCGATCCCTTGGCTGCAGCAACAGCAGCACGCATGGCCTTTGGATAAGCGTGCAGGGTCAGCATCGACATGCCCATCTTGGCGATGTTTTCCACGCCGGAGGCGACGGTGTTGTCGATATCCAAGAGCTTCATGTCGAGAAAGATTTTCTTGCCGCTCTGCGCAAGCTCGCGGGCGAACTCCAGCCCACCGGCGAAGACCAGCTGATAACCGATCTTGTAGAAGATAACATCGTCGCCAATGGCGGTGACGATCGCCTCGGCCTCCTTGACGGTTGGAACATCCAGGCCAACGATCAGGCGCTCGTTCGTGGTCATCATCTTCACCCCTGCCAATTTTCGATGGGCGTCCAGTCGCATGTCACTTTCCGGTCCGCAAGATCGAATCTGAAAAGATTGCCACCGCCGGGCGACTGGTCGGTGCTGCGTCGGATGACATCGTGGCTGAGGTGACTTTTAAGAAGAGTTCCGACCGCGCCATGACCGATGAAGGCAATGGGCTGGCTGGGATCGTGGGCGGCGAGGATGGTTTCGACCGATTTTACAATGCGAGCCTGTGCGTCGGCTGCGGTCTCCCAGCCTTTGTAGCTTGCATGCGGATGGGCGAAGAACCAGTCGGCTGCCTTTTCGAAGAGGTCAGGCGGAAGAAAGCCGGTCGCGCTTCGGTCGTTCTCGTGCATGTCCTCAACAGTTTCGGCGTCGAGACCGCTGGCTCGGGCAAGATATTGCGCCGTTTCGATCGCTTTCGTCTCGGTGCTGCTGACGATACGGCGCAAGTCGCGGGCCCAGGGCTGCGAAAACGCCCTTCGGGCTCTTTCTGCCCCTATATCCGATAGTCCCCACTCGGGAACGGGAACGTTCGGATCGATGCGGACCTGCGGATGGGTTATGTAGAGAACGTACATCCCCAAAGATTAGACTAGGTGCGGGTGTAGGTCCACAGCTGCGCAGGCGGAATGTTGCGCACCACGAAGTCGAAATGGCGGATATGATAGAGGTGAGGCTGCGCCACGATCGGCGAGACCGGGCCATAGGAAATCTGAACGACGGGACGGCCGTGCGGGACGCGGTTCAGCAGCTCATCCAGTAGCTTGATTCGCGCAGCCATCGGAAAATTCAGCATGGGAACGGCGGAAATGACGCAGTCGAACATCTGGTCCTTCTGCTCGCCCAGCGTCTTGTCCAGATCGAAGGCGTCGCCATTGATGAAGTTCACGCCGGGATAGCTGCGCAGAAGCTGCTGATAGAAATCCGTCGAATATTCGATTGCCGTCACCTGATCGGGCCGAAGACCGCGGCCGAGGATGGCTTTGGTGATAACGCCGGTTCCGGGTCCAAGTTCGAGAACGGGAAGGCCTGAATGAGGGTTGATGACGCTTGCCATCCGCCGCGCGGTAATGCCGGAGGTGGGAACGATCGCACCGACTTTTTTCGGCTGATTGACCATCCCCTTGAAGAAGCGGATTTCTTCTTCGAATTTTCGGCCGAAGCGTTCTTTCAGGCTCAGTCCCATTTTTTGTCCCCTTAGTTGTCGTCAAACACCATTTGTTGAAACTGTGGCGACATCTTGTCTCGTATGGCGCAAATCAAAAGCAAAATGTCGCAAGTGGAAAAACTTATCGCAATGCTGGAGCCAAAAAAAGCCGGAGGAAAATTCCGCCGGCTTTTTTCCAAGATTGTTGTTTTACACGCGCATCGGCATCAGCACGTAGAGCGCATCATCCCCCGCCGTATCACGTACCAGCGTCGGCGAGCCTGCGTCGGCCAGCAGGAAGATCGCATCTTCGCCGGACAATTGCGCCGTGATGTCGAGGAGATATTTGGCGTTGAAGCCGATCTCCATCGGATCGTTCTCATAGCCAACAGCCACTTCTTCCGTCGCACTTCCCGAATCCGGGTTGTTAACGGTCAGCGTCAACTGCCCGTCGGTCAAGGCGAGCTTGACGGCACGCCCGCGTTCCGAGGAAATGGTGGAGACGCGATCCACGGCCTTGGCGAAGCTGCTGCAATCGACGCGCATTTCCTTGTCGTTGCCCGTCGGGATGACGCGCTGATAGTCGGGGAAGGTGCCGTCGATGAGCTTGGAGGTCATGACGATGTCGCCGATGGTCAGACGGATCTTGGCGTCGGACACTTCGACAGCGACTTCCAGCTCAGGATTGTCGACCAGCTTCTGCAATTCGCCGACCGTCTTGCGCGGAATGATGATGCCAGGCATGCCTTCGGAGCCGGAAGGCGCATCGACATCGGCGCGCGCGAGCCGGTGGCCGTCTGTCGCGACAGCGCGCAGCTTCAAATCGCCGCCGCTTTCGATCGTGTGGAAGAAGATGCCGTTGAGGTAATAGCGGGTTTCTTCGGTGGAAATGGCGAACTGCGTGCGATCGATCAGCATCTTGAGATCGGTGGCCTTCAGCTTGAAGCTGTGGCTGAAGGTGCCCGCGGTCAAGTCAGGGAAATCCGTTTCCGGCAGGCACTGCAGCGAGAACTTGGAGCGCCCGGACGCCACCGTCATCGAAGAACCGTCGGGATTGGTCGCGAGCAGCACTTCCGACCCGTCCGGCAGCTTGCGGACGATTTCATAAAGCAGATGGGCCGGCACGGTCGTCGCACCCGCCTGTTCCACCATGGCCGGTGTCGCTTCTGTCACTTCCAGATCGAGGTCGGTCGCCTTCATGTCCAGATTGGCGCCGGATGCGCGCAGCAGAATATTCGACAGGATCGGAATAGTGTTGCGCCGTTCGACCACGCGATGCACGTGGTTCAGCGACTTCAAAAGGTTGGACCGCTCAAGAGTAATACGCATGGACGCTACCGCTTTCAACCGTTGCGACCCGGCGGTGCCGGATCGGCAAGATAGTCTTTCCCGGCCTGATGCCGGATAATGGGACAGGCAAAATGGCAGAGTTATCGTGTGAAATGCAAGAGGCCAGCATCCGCTAGCCGTTGCTATTCCCCGCTAACGCGCGTGATCCACAGATAAGAGTGACATCTTGCGCTTGTTCAGCCGCGTCCGATTGCCCATAAGTGCTTCCTTGGAATGGCAAAATAGATTGGACTGACCCGTGACAGACGAAACCAACCACGACCAGACGGAGACGTCTTCGGGCAAGAGCTTTCGCATCGCGGGCGTTTCGGTTCCGGCACGTCCGCTCGAGAATGCCCTCTATCTCGTGGCGACGCCCATCGGCAATCTTGGCGACATCACATTGCGCGCGCTCGAAACGCTAAGCTCCGCCGATGTTCTGGCCTGCGAGGATACGCGCGTTACCCGCATCCTTCTGGAGCGCTACGGCATCCGCAATCGCCCCTATGCCTATCATGAGCATAATGCCCAAGAGGTAGGGCCGAGATTGATTGCGGCTCTAGAGGCGGGCAAGTCGGTGGCACTCGTTTCCGATGCAGGCACGCCGCTCGTGTCCGATCCAGGTTACCGGCTCGGCCAGCTCGCGCTGGACGCGGGCTATCGCGTCGTACCCATTCCAGGCGCTTCCGCGCCGCTTGCAGCACTCGTCGGATCGGGCATGCCGAGCGACGCCTTCCTGTTTGCAGGGTTCCTGCCTGTAAAAGATCGGGGCAAGCGCGACCGCTTTGCCGAGCTTTCGAAAATTCCGGCAACGCTCATCTTTTTCGAATCCCCGCACCGCATCGGTGCATCCGTGCGTGTCGCCGCCGAGGTGCTTGGGCGCGATCGCCGCGCCGTTGTTTGCCGTGAGCTGACCAAGACTTTCGAGGAGTTCCGTCGCGGGACCTTGGGCGAGCTTGCGGACTATTATGACGAAGACCGCACGGTGAAGGGTGAGATCGTGCTTCTCGTCGAGCCGCCATCCTATGATGACATCCCCGATATTGAGGATGTCGAAAAGCTGTTGAAGGATTTGGTCTCCACCATGCCGGCGGCCAAGGCGGCTGCCGAGGCGGCAAAGCTTACCGGCTTGCCACGCAAGGAACTCTATCAGAGACTGCTCGACATGAAGGACAGCCATGGCGGCTAATGCGCGGCATGTGAAAAGACGCCGTGCGGAAAAACGCGGCCACGCTGCCGAATATTGGGCGGCGCTTTATCTCATGCTGAAAGGCTATCGCATCCTGGCGCTGCGCTATCGCACGCCGCTTGGCGAGATCGATCTCATTGCCCGGCGCAAGGATCTCATCGCCTTTATCGAGGTGAAGGCCCGTCGATCGGAAAATGGCGCGGTTGATGCTGTCAGCTCGCAATCGCAACGGCGCATTCGCGCGTCTGCCGATCTCTGGCTGGCACGACGTAAAGATGCGCATCTGTTGTCTTTGCGTTTTGACATCGTCGCTGTCTTGCCGCGGCGTCTGCCAGTCCATTTCATCGATGCTTTTTGAGGACGATTCCATGTCGAGCGAACGTGAAAAGATGGCTGCTGGGGACTGGTATTGCTGTCTCGATGACGAGCTGGACGCGCTTCGGGTCAAGGCGCGTTCTGCCGTTCATCAGCACAATATACTGCCGCCGGACGAGCGTGGATCGATTGGCCCGCTGCTTGGCAAGCTTCTAAAATCGGCCGCGGGAAGCGCTTTCATCGAAGCGCCGTTCCATTGCAGCTACGGCCTCAATATCAGCCTGGGGGAAAGGGTCTATCTCAATGCAGGCTGCATCATCCTCGACTCTGGCAGGGTCGAGATTGGTGCGGGCTCCATGCTGGGTCCCGGAGTTCACATCTATTGTGCCGATCACCATCGCGACATCACGTTGCGCGGGCAGGGGATCGAAAGGGCACGGTCGGTATTGATCGGCAACGATGTCTGGATCGGCGGCGGCGCCATCATACTGCCGGGCGTGACAATTGGCGATGGAGCCATCGTCGGTGCCGGTTCGGTTGTGACGAAGAGCGTCGCGCCAGGTGACATCGTCGTCGGCAACCCGGCGCGCTCGACGGGACATAAATGATCTACCTGCGATTGCCCGGCGCGATCGGCCTGCAATTTCGAAGCTTCTCACGTAACAAATCTGACATGAAACTGTAAAATCCCCGTCACGGAACGTCCCTATTCGCATCCTCACCCAACAAGGGCGGTAGAGGATCGAAAGATGATCAAGAAAATTTCCATGGCCGCGATGGCCCTCAGCGTTTCCGCAACATCTTCCATGGCGGCAACCAACATCACCTTCTGGCATGGCATGGGCGGCCGTAACGGCGAAGTCATCAATGAGGTCGCGCAGAAGTTCAACGCTGCGCAGAGCGCATGCGCGTTGACGCCCGTTTCCAAGGGCTCCTATGAGGAAGCGCTGGCAAGCGGCATCGCCGCCTTCCGCTCCGGCGAGCAGCCGAACATTCTCCAGGTCTTCGATGCCGGTGCCGCCACCATCATCAACGCCAAGGGTGCCGTCATCCCGGCAGAAGACATCATCACCAAGGCCGGCTACACGTTCGATCGCGAAGCCTTTATTCCTGGCGTTCGCTACTTCTACGCTGCAGCTGATGGCAAGTTCGTCGGCATGCCGTTCAACTCCTCCGCTCCGATCATGTATATCAACACCGACGCCCTGAAGAAGGCCGGTGTCGAAGCGCCGAAGACCTGGGAAGAGTTTGAGACAATTGCGCCCAAGCTGAAGGAAGCCGGTTTCATCCCGCTCGTTCAGTCGCAGCTGACCTGGCAGTTCACAGAGAACTTCTTCTCGCGTAACAACGTCCAGTTCGCAACTAACAACAACGGTTATGACAGCGTCGTCGACACCAAGCTCAAGGTCACCGACCCGAACCTCATCATGATGTTCGAAAAGCTGAAGTCGTGGAAGGACCAGGGCTACTTCGCTTACTACGGTGCCGGCTGGAACGACAACCAGAAGCCATTCGAAGAAAACAAGGTCGCTCTCTGGATCGGTTCTTCGGGTTCCTTCGGCGGTCTGCAGAAGACAGCACAGATGCCATTCTCGGCAACCTTCCTGCCATACTGGGGCGCAATCAAGGGCGCTGGCACCAACTCCTTCATCGGCGGCGCGGCCCTGTTTGCCATGTCCGGCAAGCCTGAGCCTGAAAACAAGTGCGTAGCGGACTTCTTCCAGTTCCTCACCTCGCCTGAAGTTCAGAAGTTCTACCATGAAGCGACCGGCTACGTGGCCATCACCAAGGCAGCCTACGAGCTGGCGAAGAAGGAAGGCTACTACGAGAAGCAGCCTGTTGCCGAAGTCGGCATCAAGCAGCTTTCGCTGCCAGGCGGCGAATGGTCCAAGGGTTACCGCCTCGGCTTCTACCCGCAGATCCGCGCCATCATGGAACGTGAGTATGGCCGCATCTTCTCCGGCGAAGTCTCCGTCAAGGACGCCTTCAACATCATCGAGAAGGAAGGCAACGACCTTCTGGCTCGTTTCGCCAAGACCGCTGGCTGATCATACCGTCACCCTATCGAAGGACCTCTCCTCATAATCGAGGGGAGGTCCGTTCCAATTGCAAGGCGCTTCCAAGGCTCCGTCATCCTCGCCTCAATGGCAGAGCATGACGCACAGCACACAAGCAGCGCTCTCTCAAAATTCAGGGACCGACACCTTCACAAGATGTCTGGTCCATAACCAAGGAAGGTTTGCGGACGTGACCTACGTTCCCT
The DNA here is from genome assembly GCF_004310285.1 of Agrobacterium cavarae. Classification (GTDB taxonomy): domain Bacteria; phylum Pseudomonadota; class Alphaproteobacteria; order Rhizobiales; family Rhizobiaceae; genus Agrobacterium; species Agrobacterium cavarae. The sequence goes on along the minus strand of NZ_SISF01000030.1, from coordinate 176,516 downwards.
CCCAACCGAGTGCCACACAGGTTCTTCCCGGTCTTGCCGCGAAAGCGAAGAAGCCTGTCGTGGCGGCAGAGACGGCCAAGCGCGTCCAGTTTTCCCCTTCGTTGCTGCCCTATCTCTTTCTCGCGCCCCAGCTTCTGGTCATTTTCGTGTTCTTCTACTGGCCGTCCGTCCAGGCAGTCCAATCCTCCTTCTATATCGAGGATCCCTTCGGCTTCGGCTCGACCTTCGTCGGCTTTTCGAATTACTCAGATGCGCTTTTCAGCGCCGAATATCTCAGCATCGCCAAGTTTACGGGCATATTCACCATTCTCGTTACGGTGTTTTCGCTGGCGATAGGGCTGCTGCTGGCCGTGAAGGCCGACGCGGTCATCCGCGGTTCTTCAGCCTACAAGACGTTGCTGATCTCGGTCTATGCGATCGCGCCGCCGGTTGCGGGCCTGATCGGCATGATGTTCTTCGACCAGCATATCGGCCCCTTCGTCAAGATCGCCGCCTTCTTCGGCTGGCACATGCAGGTGGGTGTCAATTATTTCGACACGGCTTTCGCCATGGTGTTTGTTTCGGTCTGGAAGCAGATCCCGTATAATTTCATTTTCTTCCTGTCGGGCCTGCAGAGTGTGCCGGTCTCGGTGCGCGAGGCGGCCTATCTTGATTGCCGCTCCGGCGTTCGCCGTTTCTGGACCGTCATCATGCCACTTCTGGCGCCGACTGCTTTCTTCCTGCTGATCATCAACGTTACCTATGCCCTGTTCGATACCTTCGGCATCATCGACGTGATGGTGAAGGACAAGGCGGCGAACAATCCGATCACGCTGGTCTACAAGGTGTTCCTCGATGGTTTCCGTGGAAACGATATCGGCGGCTCCTCGGCGCAATCCGTGATCCTGATGGTCGTGGTCTTCGTGCTGACCGTCATGCAGTTCCGCTTTCTCGAAAAACGCATCCATTACGGTTGAGGTGTTGACCCATGTACAAGACAAAGCCTCTCGACCATCTGGTGCTGATCATCGGCTCGCTGTTTCTGGTCCTGCCGGTCATCGTTGCCTTCATGACCTCGACGCATACCGCAGCCGAAATCCACATGAATGGACTGGCTCTGACGCCAGGCAATAATTTCGTCGCCACCTATGAGAAGGTGCTGACACAAAAGGGCGGTTTCACCGGCCAGGTCACCGGCTTCAGCATGGTGATGAACTCGCTGATCCTCGGCATCGGCTTTGCCGTCGGCAAGATCGTACTGTCGATGATGGCGGCATACGCCATTGTCTATTTCCGCTTTCGCTTCGCAACGCTCGCCTTCTGGATCATTTTCACCACGCTGCTATTGCCGCTCGAGGTGCGCATCATGCCGTCCTACGAGGTGATGAGCAAATTGGGGCTTTTGAACTCCTATACCGGCCTCATCGTCCCGCTTCTGGCCTCTGCCACCGGCACCTTCTATTTCCGCCAGTTCTTCAAATCGGTGCCGGACGAGTTGCTGGAGGCGGGGCGCATCGATGGCGCAGGCCCCATCAAGTTCTTTATTGACGTGTTGATCCCGCTGTCGCGCACCATGGTGGCAGCGATCTTCATCATCATGTTTGTCTATGGCTGGAACCAGTATCTCTGGCCCATGCTGATGACCAATGATGAGAGCTTCTTCACACTGATGCGCGGCATCAAGTCGATCCTGCAGGTCTGGGTCGGTTCGCAACTTCCCGATTATAACGAGGCTTTCGCGCTTGCGGTTCTCGCCATGCTGCCCCCGGTGATGATCGTCATCATCTTCCAGAGCTGGTTCATCAAGGGCCTCACCGAAAGCGATAAGTAAAGGATACCAACAATGGCCGAGATCGAAATCAGTCAGGTCTGCAAGGATTACTCCAACGGCATGCGCGCCGTTCATGATGTGGATATCTCCATCAAGGATGGGGAGTTCATCGTGCTCGTCGGCCCGTCCGGCTGTGGCAAGTCCACGCTTCTGCGCATGGTTGCTGGCCTGGAGGAAATCTCCGAAGGCACCGTCAGCATCGGCAATCGCATCGTCAATGATGTGGAGCCTGCCGAGCGCGACATCGCGATGGTGTTTCAGAATTACGCGCTTTACCCACATATGTCGGTACGCGAAAATCTCGAATATGGTCTGAAGAACCGCAAGACGCCAAAGGCGGAGATCGATGCGCGTGTGGCCGAGGCCGCACGCATGCTCCAGCTCGAGCCCTATCTGGAGCGCAAGCCGCGGGCGCTTTCCGGTGGTCAGCGCCAGCGCGTTGCCATGGGCCGTGCCATCGTGCGCAAGCCCGCAGCCTTTCTTTTCGACGAGCCGCTGTCCAACCTCGATGCCAAGCTGCGCGTCTCCATGCGCGGTGAGATCAAGCGGCTGCAACGCCGCCTTGGCACCACCTCCATCTATGTTACGCATGACCAGTTGGAAGCCATGACGCTGGCGGATCGTCTCGTGGTGCTGAATGCGGGACGGATCGAACAGATCGGCGCGCCGCTCGATGTCTACCACACGCCTGCCTCCACCTTTGTGGCAAGCTTCATCGGTTCTCCAGCAATGAACCTTCTGTCTGGCGAACTGCATGGTGATCGTCTGGCGATCGGCCCTGCTGTCCTGTCGCTGAACGGTGTTGCGCCGACCTCCGGCCCGGTAACGGTCGGCATACGGGCGGAAGATTTGCGCATTGCAAATGGTGATGAGCCAGCCTTGCCGTTCCGTCTCGATTATGTCGAAGAGCTCGGCTCGCAGCGACTGGTACATGGCGTCGTTGGCGATCAGCCACTGACGGTGGCGCTTTCCGCCGAACTGGAGCTTCCGGAAATCTTCGCGCTCACCATCAATCCCGGCAGGCTGCATTTTTTCGACAAGGAGACCGGCAAGCGGATCGATGTCAGGCTCAACGAGGAAAGTGCGCAGCCGCAAGTCGAACGGGCAAGCGTCTGATCAAAGGTGAGGAAGCCGGAGTGCGCGACACGTCCCGGCTTCCTTTTTGTCCATTGACTCCATTATAAGATCGAATATTCTCTTATCATGGAAAATCAAAGTGACCCGCTTGAACCGGTAATCGCCGCAAGGCTGAAGCTTCTGCGAGAGCAAAGTGGACTAACGCTCGATGGACTTGCAACCGCGTCCGGCGTGAGCCGCGCCATGATATCCCGCATCGAAAGAGGCGAGGCGAGCCCCACCGCATCATTGCTTGCGCGCATCTGCGCCGCACTCGGCCTTTCGTTGTCACAGTTTTTCGCCGAAGGTGAGGCGCCGCCATCGCCGCTGGTAAAACGAAGCGATCAACCGACGTGGAAAGATCCGGAAACCGGTTATGTCCGCCGCGCCATTTCGCCACCCCGCATGGGCTCGGATGTCGACATCGTCGAAGTTTCGTTGCCCGCATCCGCGCGCGTCAGCTTCCCGCCCCACCCGGCCAGCAAGGGCATGACCCAATATGTCTGGCTGTTTGAGGGCGTGCTCCACATGACGCTTGGAGAGCAGACCTACCCGCTAGAGCAGGGTGACTGCCTTTTCATGCCCGTTGGCGAGGGCCACATTTTTCACAATCCGTCCGATAGTCCCGCTCGCTATGCCGTCGTGCTGGACCAGAGAAAGCGCATATGATGGAAGAGAACATTATAAACATCCGGCTTTTAGACCGCCAGGAGACACTGAATGCCCTGCCGGATCTTTGCGACGTCCTGTCGGACTGCGTCAATGGTGGGGCGTCCGTCGGCTTCATGCTGCCCTTCGGGCCAGACGACGCATGCAGCTTCTGGCAGGATGTTGCAGAAGCGGTGGGCCGTGGCACGACACTCCATGCGGTGGCGGAACGCGATGGCAAGGTGGTTGGCACGGTTCAGGTGGGTCTTGCCACCAAGCCCAACCAGCCTCACCGGGGTGACGTGATGAAGCTGCTGATCCATCGAACAGCCCGTGGTCTTGGTTTGTCACGCCGATTGATGGCGCATGTGGAAGCCGAGGCGGCAGGCCTTGGTCGGACGCTTCTCGTGCTGGATACGGCAACAGGCAGTGAGGCCGAAGCCATCTATCCGCGCTTCGGCTGGCAACGCGCCGGCGTCATCCCGGATTTCGCGCTCTTCCCCGATGGGCGTTACTGCGACACGACCTTCTTTTACAAACGCATAGGTCCGGCCGAATGACCGGACCTGTTGTAGAAGGCCTGCTCTTTTAAGTCAGGCTGCGTGACGGGTTGCAGCACTATCCTTCGTCAGGCGGAACTGCTGCAGCAATTGCAGCAACTGGTCTGTCTCGGTGTTGAGTTGCTGCGTCGCGGCACTCGTCTCTTCCACCATGGCGGCATTCTGCTGGGTGAGCACATCGACTTCTCCGACGGAGCCGTTGATCTGCTGCAGTACGACCGCCTGATCCTGGGTCGCCTGGGTGATCTGGTGCACCTGATCGCTGACCTTGGAAATCTGAACGCCGATTTCCGCCAGGGCGTCGCCGGTCTGGTTGACGAGGCTTGAGCCTGCCGAGACCTCTTGCGTCGAGACGGCAACCAGCTGGCGGATTTCCTTCGCGGCAGAGGCGGAACGTTGCGCCAGTTCCCGTACCTCATGGGCAACGACTGCAAAGCCCTTGCCGGCTTCGCCCGCGCGGGCCGCTTCCACGCCGGCATTGAGCGCCAGAAGATTGGTCTGGAAGGAGATGGAGTCGATCACCTCGATGATGTTGCCGATCGTCTGCGAAGCCGCCTCGATCCTCTCCATCGCCGCTATTGCGTTTCTGACGATAGCGAGGGACTCGTCTGTGTGGCGGCGCGTATTGTCGACGATACTGTTGGCCTGGCGCGCACGCTCCACCGCATTGCGCATGTTGGAGTTGACCTCATCCACGGCTGCTGCGGTTTCTTCCAGCGAGGCTGCCTGGCGCTCGGTGCGCCGGGATAGATCAAGCGTCGATGCCGACATCTGTTGCACATTGACGCGGATCGCTCCGACATTGTCCTGAATGCCGCCGATCGTTTGGCGCAGCCGCTGCATGGACTGGTTGAAGTTGAGGCGCAGTTCCTCCAGGTGTCCCGTAAAGGGCGTATCGATCATCGTGGAAATGTCCCCGGCCGACAGCCGTTCCAGGCCATCGCCCAGTGCGGACACCGCAAACTGGATCTGACGGTCGAGTTCCCGGCGCTCCGCTTCGTTCATCTGCCGCTCCGCTTCGGCGGCAGAACGCTGCTCTTCCGTCTGCGCTTCGAGGCGCAGGCGTTGAGCGGCATTTTCCTTGAAGACTTCCAACGCGCGCGCCATATCGCCGATCTCGTCATGACGGGTGTTGCCGTTGAGCGGTACGTTGACGTCCCCGGTAGCAAGACGCTTCATGGCGCTGACGATCGTCAGGATTGGGCCCTTGAAGGTCATGACCAGACCGATGCCGGCGAAAATCGCGATCAGGATGCCGGTAAGCATGGCAGAGATAGAGATACCATCGGCCTTGCTGCGTTCACTATCAGCCGCAAGACGCTGGGATTCGGCAAAGCCTGTCAGCTGCTCCCAAATATGGCCGATTTCTTCTGTCGCCTTTGCGAAGGCCGCCTTGCGCTGGTTGAACATGGTCAGGAGATCGGTGGCGTTCTTGTCGAGCTTTGTGGACAGCGCATCAATCAGGGTCGCGCTTTTAATGGCGCTTTCCGACATCGTCTTGTCGGACATCACGGCACCCGCCGAGACGCTCAGACGGAAGGCCATATCGCGGAACCGTTCCAACCCGTCTTTCGTCGGGGCTGCAGCAAAGCCGGCCATCTCAAGCTGCATGTTCTTGGCGTCGTCGCCGATCTGGCGCGCCATCGTCAGGAAATTGACGGCGGGCTCGATCTTGCCATCCAACTGTCCGAACACCTCGGTGGCCTGGCGCGACTTTACCGTTGCAAATCCTTGAAGGCGGATGGTTGCCGGGCGCATCATGTTGATCGCCTGATCGATCGTTCCAACCGTCATGTCGTTGACGACGCCGACATCGACCTGCTGGCGGATCTGTTTCACATTTTCGGAAATCTGGTCAATGACCAGCTTCTGGTCGGCACTCGCGATGGCAGACAGCGACTTTGCCGTAGCCTCAAGCCCGCCAATCGAATCGCGAATGACCGCAATCTTTTCTTCCGGAACTGTACGCTTGTTGAATTCAGTAACGACGGTTGCGATCAGTGTCGCGCCGCGAACCAGCCTGTCGGCCTCGCGCAACATCTCCTTGGCCTTCGTCTCGTCGGTTTCGAGCGTGCTGCGGATGTTGGTGGCGTTTGCCAAAAGGCCATTAAGCTCTTTCGTCACGCCAGCCATATCGCCATTCATTTGCGATCTGAGCGCCTGCTCTTTCTGGTAAAAGGACCACAGCTCATCCACCTGAACGCCGATCAGCGAGGTGCTTTTAATCGCGTCCTGAATGGCCGGATCGCTTCCGTCACCCGTCATCTTGAGAAAGGTGATCTGCTCATCGATTTGATGATGAAGCGTATTTCGCGTCTCTTCGGTGGTGTTGTGAAGAAACGAGGTCATGCTTTCATAGACCTGCTTGAAGCCGGTCAAGGATTGGAGGGTCGTGTTGGAAATATCCATGCGACCTTGAAGCAGCTTTGAGGTGTAAAGACCCGAGAGACCAACCGCAAGAATACTAAGAATGAATGGTGCAATGAAGACAATAACCTTTGTCTGGATCTTAAACCGTGCCAGAACTCTATCAATAAACATGCTGTCCCAGAGCCTCTATTATTATTATGCCGTTGATTATTATCGGTTTTCCGGCAGAGGAGACTTTTGCAATCAAGCTTTGAAAAAGCGTTAAAAAAAGACCGTATTTTTTGCTGGTGCCATGAGCGATCAGTGGCTGCCCATTAAATGGACGACCAGAGCGATGTGCGCGATATTGGAAATTCGTGCCCGGTCTTCGAGCAGATGCGATAGGCCGCTTGTTGACCCATCACTGTTATGGCCGCAACGTTCATAAAATTTGTGATCGCCGCGGCCAGAAGCCACACCAATACTTTACCTGGAGGTTAGCCCGCCCCGGGATTGACCTCGTTGTCGTCCTCGTCCGGGAGGGAGCCGGCACCTGGCGTCTTGCTGTTGTCGGTCAGATGCTTTTTGGCGTGCGGACCGGCAGCGGGAATATCTTCATTGCGCTCGGTCTTCACGTTTTTTTCTTCGATCGCCTCGCGGGCGTTTTTGTCTTCCATCGTTCGAACTCCTCATCGCAATGTGACGATTGTCGTCAAAGATCGAACGCATGGGGGGAATGCCGGTTCCCAGACACGAGGCAAGCGGGTGTTGTGTGCCGCGACGTTTATTGGATGCGTGCTGTCTATCTAGGGGGGCGACTCGAGGTCGTCAGTCTTCGATCTTCCGCGCTTCCGAAATCAGCATGATCGGCACGCCGTCGCGGATCGGGTAGGCCAGCTTGGCGCGCTCGGAAATCAATTCGTGATGTTCTCGATCATAGGTGAGCCTGCCCTTGGTCAAAGGGCAGACGAGAAGATCCAGAAGCTTCGGATCGACCTTGCTCAGCTTTTCATCCATGGTTGTGGCTCATTGCAGGATGACACCACCCTCTGCCCCGCCCTGAGCCAGCACGATCTCCATGATGGCGATCAGTGCGTCCGCGCGGGATTTCAGATCAGGAGCCTCCAGGAGAGCCTGCTTTTCTGCCGGTCCAAAGGGGGACATCATCGACAACGAATTGACCAATACACGATTTCCCGCGCGCTCGACGCTGTCCCAATCCGCTTCCAACTGGTTCGATTCAAGGAAATTGCGGAAGATGCGCAAGAGATTGGCGCGATCGATATCTTCCTCCCCATCTTCACCGGAGAGATCGGCAATGAACGGAGCTTGCTTGAACACGCGGTAAGGCGTCTTCTCTTCGATCTCCTCCAGCAGCCTGAAGCGGCACACGCCTGTCAGCGACACGACGTAGCGGCCGTCGCCGGTCTCGGAAAATGAAGTGATGCGACCGATGCAGCCGATGGGGCTCAGTGCGCCACCCTCGGTTCCGGCTTCAAGAGCTTGCAGGGCGGGCTGGACCATGCCGATTAGTCGGTGGCTTGCAATGGCCGCGTCGAACATCGCCAGATAGCGTGGCTCGAAGATATTCAGCGGCAGGTGCCCTTCCGGCAGCAGCAAGGCACCCGACAAGGGAAAAACAGGAATGGTCTCGGGTAGATCGCTTTCTTTCAGATATCTCGCATTTCCGACATGCATCGGAGGGATTCCTTATGTCTCATCGTTCCCGCTCCAATCTAGATGAGGAGCGGGTCGGCAAAGCGCAAGACGGTTTTAGGAAAAGAGTATGGAGGAGAGCTTTCTGCGACCGGAAATACTGGCCGGATCCTTGAAACCCCAGGTCTCGAAAAACTCCACCAGCTGCTTACGCGCGCCGTCGTCTTCGAAGGTCCGGTCCTTGCGCATGATGGTCAGCAACTCTTCAACGGCCTCTTCCCGTTTGCCCTGCGCGTTCAGGATTTTGGCGAGCTTCAGCCTTGATGCGTGATCGTCCGGGTTCAATTGCAGGGCCTGCTGCAAGGCCAACGGATCGCCGAGCTTGCGGGCTTCTTCGAACTGCGCCAGCTTTTTCGATGCCGCCTGCACGGCTGGGTCCTTGGTGAGTTCTTCGGTCAGGGCCGACAGAAGCTCGCTGGCGCGCTCATATTGGCCGACCGCGATCATGCACTCGGCGATGCCGGCGACAGCGGCGGCATTTTCAGGATCAGCCTGCATCACGGCGCCGAAGAGCTGGGCGGCATTCTGGAAATCGCCGGCCTCCAGCAGCTGTTTTGCCTCGGCGAGCGCCGCTTCGATTTCGGCCTCCTGATCATCGCCTGCCGGTCCTGCGAGCTTCTCGATGAACTGCAGGATCTGGCTTTCCGGAACCGCACCCATGAAGCCATCGACCGGTCTGCCGTCGACGAATGCGACGATCGCGGGGATGGACTGAATGCCGAGCTGTCCAGGGATGGCGGGGTGATCGTCGATATTGAGCTTGACCAGCTTGACGCGTCCGCCCGCTTCATTGACCACCTTTTCCAGAACGGGCGTCAGCTGCTTGCACGGGCCGCACCACGGCGCCCAGAAATCCACCAACACCGGCTGCCGGCGCGATTCATCCATCACGTCCTTGGAGAAGTTCGCGGTTGTCGTATCCTTGATATAGGAGCCTTGAGCGCCGGATTGTCCGCCGCCGAAGCTTGCCGAACCCGTCATCTGACCTCCGAGCGAAGCTCCGTAAGGGTTATCCATTCCGCTCATATCTTGTCTCCCATATCATCTCGTGCCGGTGCGCTCATACCGCACAGATCGTGGTTTATTCCGTGACTTTCAAGATCAGCGGCGTGTGCCCCGTCGCCTCCAGGAAGCGCACGAGATCGTCACGGCCGATCGTCGTCGTCGCGTCGTTGGTCAGCGGGTGGCCATTGATCAGGTCGGATTTCATCAACTCGCTATCAAGAACGAAGGTCACTTGATTGTCGGTATCGTTGATCGCACCGAAGACGGTGACCGAACCGGGAACGACGCCCAGATAGTCCAGCATCTTTTCCGGCTTGCCGAAGGACACCTTGCTGGCGGCATCGATGGTCTTGTGAACCGTCTTCAGGTCTACCGTCGCGTTTTCTTCGACGGTCAGAACGAAATACTGGTCCTTCTTGTCCTTGACGAAAAGGTTCTTCGTGTGGCCACCGGGGATCAAATCGCGCAGGGATTCCGATTCAGCGACTGTGAAGACCGGCTGATGCTGCGTGGTCGTGTGTTTTATGCCAAGGCCATCGAGAAAGCTGAAAAGATCCTGCGCCGTCTTGGGGGAATGCTCTGCAACCATCACTGCGTGCCTCTGCCGGATTTCGTCTGTCTTTGACAAAGTGAATAGGCCCGACACACCGCTTTTGCAATCCATTCTGCCGTGAAGCCCGCAAAAGAGCAGCCTTTTCCGATGCTTGCGATGAGGCGTAAATTTTTCTCCCGGTTTTCGTCATTTCCCTGTTGCATTTGAAAATCGGTTGAGCGATATAGCGCCCGTCGCCGCAAGACGGCGCCCACGGTTCAGCGATCTACCCCGAACCGTTGGATTTTTGAGCGGGTGTAGCTCAGGGGTAGAGCACAACCTTGCCAAGGTTGGGGTCGAGGGTTCAAATCCCTTCGCCCGCTCCAAATCTCTCTTTTCAATGTTCATTCTCGTTCTTCGCCATAGACCATGGCGCAATCCGCGTTTGTGGCGCAGACGGCTGGCCGCTGGCGTGCAAAATATATATCGCACCCGTACTGCATTTATCTCTTGCATTTGAAAGTCGGTTGAGCGATATAGCGCCCGTTGCCGCATGACGGCGACCCGCGGTTCAGCGATCTACCCCGAACCGGCGGACGTTGAGCGGGTGTAGCTCAGGGGTAGAGCACAACCTTGCCAAGGTTGGGGTCGAGGGTTCAAATCCCTTCGCCCGCTCCAAATTCTCAAAATCAAAACTTTCGATATGTCTTTATTGCATATCAGCTCACATGCTCGGCCATCTTTGCTCAGGTGGCATCCGGATCGTTTAGCTGATATGGGAACCGCTTTTGCAAGACATTGGATGTGCAGTAAGATGAAAAGACTGATCGGCTCCGTTTTGTTGGGATCCTTGTTTGCCGCGCCGATTGCTGCAAATGCAACTCCGGTGCTTGTGCTGGATGCCGATACCCATCAGGTGCTCGTTCAGGAAGATGCCGGCGTTCCCTGGTATCCCGCGTCGACAACCAAGTTGATGACGGCGTTTCTGACGTTCGAGGCGTTGCGTGATGGCGAGATTTCGCTCTCCACGCCTCTCACCATGACGAAGAAATCCGTCAGCGAGGCGTTTCTGGAGTCCGGTCTGTCTCAAGGTCAGGCCATGACACTGGAAGACGCCCTTTATGCCATGATCGTCGCCTCAGCCAATGATGTTGCGATGGCCGTCGCGGAACGGGTAGGCCATGGCGAGGCACCTTTCGTTGAGAAGATGAATGAAGCAGCCCGGCGCCTCGGCATGACGGGGACGCATTTTTCCAATCCGAACGGATTGTTCGACAAGAACAACTACACCACCGCACGCGATCTCGCGATCCTGGGGCTGGCCATCGAAAAGCAATTCCCGCAGTTCCAGAACTTCTTCCAGGTCTCTGCCGTATCGATCAACGGCAAGGAAATCCCATCCAACAATTTGCTCCTGACCCGCTACCGCGGCACCACCGGTATGAAGACCGGGTTTCTCTGCGCATCTGGGCGCAACTTCGTCGGCGTCGCCAGGCGCGACAACCGCCGCCTCATGGTGGTGGTGATGGGGGCGACCACCGAGCGCGAGCGCAACGAACGCTCTGCAAAATATCTGGACGAGGGTTTTGAAGGACGGCTTCCCTCGAGCTTCGGGACGGTGGAGTCGATCGCCAACAGGCCCGAGGTTAAGCCGGAGGATATGAGAGTGCGGCTTTGCACCAATCAAAGCGTTCAATATGAAGCGTCGCGCGAGGCCATGTATCCGATGGGGCTTCCCGGCCAGCCAAGCTATCTCAATGATGAGATACCTGGCATCGTTCACCGCATCACGACCTGGCAGAATGAGGCCGCTGCTGCCGATGTTCCGTTGCCATCACCGCGACCGGTCGAGAATAACGCACCGCGGAACTGAGACCTCTTGAGCTACACCATGCTTTGGCTTCGTTAGCCGACGGCCACAACATCCGTCCGGACCTGCTGGTCCAGGAAGGGTTGAACGTCGATGGCTTTCAGCGGGCGGGAGTAGACGTAGCCCTGGATCAGGTTGCAGCCCATTTCGGTCAGCATATTGAGCTGGTCTTCGGTCTCCACGCCTTCGACGACGCAATCGAGTGACAGATCGCGCGACAGAGAGCTAACCGACCGGACGATCTTCTGACTGGCCTCGCTGTCGATGAGGTTGCGAATGAAGCTGGCATCGACCTTGATCTTGTCCAGCGGCAGGCGCTGGATTTGGCTAAGACTTGAGTAGCCGGTTCCAAAGTCATCCAGCGAGATGCGGGCGCCTGTGGCTTTGAGTGCGTTGAGACTGGCAATGCCCTGGTCCAGGTTCATCATCAAGGCCGTCTCAGTCACCTCGAACTCGACACGGCGTGCAGATACTCCGCTCTTTTCCAGGATTGACATCAAGCCAAGGATTTTGTCCGGAGCGGTGATGTCGTGACCAGAAAGATTGAAGGAAATTCCGATGGTGTCCGGCCAGTTTCGCACCGCGTCCAAGGCCTTGCGCAGCAAGATCGGGGTCAGGGTGGAGATGAGACCGGACTGCTCTGCGACTGGGATGAACCGCGCGGGGGAGACGAGTCCGAGGGCCGGGCTTTGCCAGCGGGCAAGGCATTCCAGAAGGATGGTTTCGTTGCGCCCGGAATCGACGATCGGCTGGAAGGTCAGGAACAGTTCCTTCTCAAGGTCCGCGGCGCGCAGGCTGCGCTCGATCAGGGCGGCTTCGCGCACCGTTTCCTCATGCTCGGCGCTGAACAGGACAGTTTGCTGTTTGCCGGTTTTCTTGGCGTGGAAGAGCGCGTAGTCGGCGCGATCATAGAGTTCTGTCGAGTTCGTTCCCGCCTGCGGGAACGTCGAGAATCCAACTGAGCAGCCAAGCGACAGACGCAGGTCGTCGACGAAGATCGGCGCTTTCACGGACTCGATCAGTCCGTCGCCAAGGCTGATCAGTTGCTTAGGATTGCTTTCATCCCGCAGGAAGAAGGCGAATTCGTCACCACCCAGTCGATAAACCTCGGCATGGGCTAAGAGAATGTCCTGCAAGCGTTGCGCCATGGCCTTCAGCAGCCTGTCACCCACGAGGTGGCCATTGCTGTCATTGATGGCCTTGAATCCATCGAGATCGACGATAGCGAGCGCAAGCGGTTTGTCTGCTTGGCGGGCGTGATCGAGTGCCTGCTCCAGGTCACGAAAGAAGCGGCGTCTGTTGCCAATGTCGGTCAGCATGTCGGTATTGGCGATGCGGAAGTTGTCTTCGCTTAGCGCTTCGATTTCGCGCGTCTTGGTCTCGATCGAAAGCCGTGAAGAGACGAGGCTGGTGAAGTCGCGATAATAGCCCTGAGCGACATAGGCGAGGCCCGCAACTCCGCCGACCAGAAGAACGACGATGCCGATCAGCGCAGAGCCGGAATGGGCACCGATATAGAGCATGCCGAGAACGCAAAATGTGGCCGACAGAATGGAAGAGGTGCGCAGGTGCAAGAGGCCAAACAGCAGGAAGACCATCTGTCCGCCCATGCAAAGCGCCAAAAGCAGCAGCGACTCGCCCGTTCCCCAATGGGAGAGCCAGACCTGCCAGGCGACGATCATCGCCATCCAGACGGTGATCTCGATACCGAGAATGCGCACCGCGCGGGTGCATTCTTCGGATGGTGGGATCACGTTGCGCTTGCGATGCCAGAGATAGGCCCAGATCAGCGACTTCGGCACCAGCACCGCCGGTAGAATGCCCCAGGCCCACCAGGGTGCGAGGGCGGAATGGACAAACGCCACAGCAACGATGTCGGCGCACAGCGCGATGTAGAGCGCCGGCCAGGTTCTGGCCAAGGCATGATATCTCGCCTGCTCTACAGTCCGTGCATTTGCAAAGCCGTCGCTCATCTCACCATCCGCATGTTGATCGTCTATGGTGAGACTGATAACGCAGAAGAGTAAAGTCCGGTCTTACGATCGAAGTTAATACATCATAACTGTTTTACATCGAAAACATGCTTGAGAAGAACTGCATCTGCGATATTGCAACCACTGCAGACGTTTTCCAGCCGCATGGGTACATCGAGTAAGTCTTGCCGCCAAAGCGAAGGCTCTAATTCTGTGGTGGGCCCGGATACATCCCACTGGTGCGGAACTCGCTGGGATTGGTGCCATAGAGCCTGCGGAATACCTTCGAAAAATAGTTCGGGTCTTCGAAGCCGCAGAGCACGGAGACTTCCTTGATGGGAATGTCCGCCGCCGATGTCAAAAGTTTTGCAGCGCGACGCAGCCGCCTCTGCAGAACGAATTCCGCCGGCGGGACCCCTTCATTCGCCGTGAATATCCGCGAAAAATGCGCGCGGCTCAGACCAGCAACGGCTGCGAGATCATTGACCGAGAGGCGTTCATTGAGATGCCCGTCGATATAGCTGAGCACCTGCTGCATGGTGCGATATTCGCCCCCGAAAGAGGGATGCGAACCGAAGACATCATCATAAAGCGTCATCGCCGCCTCGTAGGCGGCTGCGGACGCCGCTCCGGGCGTTTCTGCGCCGTTGACGAGGCGAGAGCAGCAGCTTGCCAGTTGATCGATCGTCTGCGTCTTCAACTTGAGGACCGGGCCGGTGACGGCGAGGATGTTGCGGTGAATACGCAGCGCCTCCTCGCCATTCATGGAGATCCAGAAAAACTCCCATTCCTGGCCTTCTTCCAACCAGTAACGGTGATTGTGGGGAATAAGAAGCAGCAACGTCTCACCGGGCTTCACTAGGTAGCGACGATTGTCGTAGCGCAGATTGCCCGAACCGCTGATGCAATATTGCAGGACTGTGAACGGCGTCTGTCCACGCTTTCGCCCATCCCAGTCGTAATTTCCGCCGCGGCGGATTTCGTACCCGCTGCTGGTCGGCATCGTATGAAGCGTCTGGCGGCCGCGCGGCAGGGATACGGCGCGCATGCAAGGGCCTTGGTCGATCAAATCTTGCAGCACAAAATTACCCATTAAAGCATAATCCTTCTCTGGCATTGACCATCTTTATACGCATAATCGCCCGCAGAGGAGACAGCCAGCAGGATTTTTTAAAAACGATATAGTCAATAATTCTGATTTTCCAATAAGATGGAAGGTCATCTGAGTTTTTGTGACGCGAGAATCCTTTGGCCCGTTTCACCCTTTCCATTTGAAAAAGAGGTGGCGTTATGAGTTTCAAAATCGCTATAATCGGGGCGGGGAGCGTCGGCTTCACAAAAAAGCTCTTTACCGATGTTCTGTGCGTACCGGAGTTTCACGATATCGAGGTGGCGCTGACGGATATCAGCCAGCACAATCTCGATATGATCAAGGCCATTCTCGACAAGATCGTTGAAGCCAACTGCCTCAAGGTCAAGGTCACCGCGCACACGGATCGTAAACGTGCGCTGGAAGGCGCCAAGTACATCATCAGCTGCGTGCGCGTCGGTGGTCTGGAAGCTTATGCCGAGGATATTCGCATTCCGCTCAAATACGGTATCGACCAGTGTGTCGGCGATACGATCTGCGCAGGCGGCATTCTCTATGGCCAGCGCAATATTCCCGTCATTCTCGATTTCTGCCGCGACATTCGCGAAGTGGCTGCCCCGAATGCGAAGTTCCTGAACTACGCAAACCCGATGGCAATGAACACATGGGCGGCCATCGAATATGGCAAGGTCGACACTGTCGGTCTTTGCCACGGTGTCCAGCATGGCGCCGAACAGATTGCCGAAGTTCTGGGCGCAAAATCGCTTTCCGAACTTGACTACATCTGCTCCGGCATCAACCACCAGACATGGTTTGTCGACCTGCGCCTCAATGGTCGCAAGATCGGCAAGGAGGAGCTGATTGCTGCGTTTGAAGCTCATCCGGTTTTCTCGCAGCAGGAAAAGCTTCGCATCGACGTCTTGAAGCGGTTCGGCGTCTATTCCACCGAAAGCAACGGTCATCTGTCGGAATATCTGCCATGGTATCGTAAGCGGCCGGAAGAAATCTCCCGCTGGATCGACATGTCGGACTGGATCCATGGCGAAACCGGCGGTTATCTCCGTTACTCGACGGAAACGCGCAACTGGTTCGAGACCGAGTTCCCGCAGTTCCTGGCCGCTGCCGACAAGCCGATCGATCCGGCCAAGCGCTCCAATGAACATGCCAGCCATATTCTGGAGGCGCTGGAAACCGGACGCGTCTATCGCGGCCACTTCAACGTCAAGAACAATGGTGTCATCAGCAATCTACCTTCGGATGCCATCATCGAATCGCCCGGCTTCGTCGATCGCTTCGGTATCAACATGGTCTCAGGGATCACTTTGCCGGAAGCCTGTGCGGCGACCTGCATGGCGTCCATCAATGTTCAGCGTATGTCGGTGCATGCGGCGGTGACCGGCGATATCGACCTCTTGAAGCTTGCCGTGCTGCATGATCCGCTGGTGGGTGCGATATCCACCCCGGAAGAGGTTTGGCAGATGGTCGACGAAATGGTCGTGGCGCAGGCCCAGTGGCTACCGCAATATGCCGATGCCGTTCCAGCCGCGCGCGAGCGCTTGAAGAACGCAACGGTCAAGGCCCGCGATTGGGAAGGGTCAGCGCGTCGCGCCGTTCGCTCCGTCGAGGAACTGCGCGCCATCAAGCAGGCGAGCTGATCGCCGCAGAGAGATCAGACGGCCCTGAGGAGGGCCGTCGATAAGACCGGGCGGGAGGCCCGGTTCTAAGAGCCACGGCGGGTATTGCCCGTTGTTCAAAAAGGGGAGTGAGGATGACAAACCGATATCTTGTGAAAACGGCCGCCCTTCTTGTTGGCGTGTCCGCGTTGGCATATGGCGCCATGGCGTCGGAACTGACCGTCGTGCCGCAGCCGCCGGATTTTCCGGCGCAGACCAAGGTGCAATATGTGGATGGCTCGGCCATCCTCGAATATAAGGCGCTGCCGGAATATCACGAGCCTTCCTGGGTGACGAAGCAGTTCGTCGACCAGAAGAAGTTGCCTCCCGTCAAGGATCGCCTGCCGAAAGAGCCGATGGTCTACAAGACCGGCAACATGCCGGATGGTGTGGGCGTTTATGGCGATACGCTGCGTCATGTCATCGGTGGTCGTCCGGAGGGCTGGAACTATTGGGCCGGTCAGAACCAGGGATGGGGCGGCATCGATATCGGTCTCTTCGAGTGCCTGACGCGCACCGGCCCGCTTTTCCAGGTCAAGGCGGACGACCTTCAGCCACTGCCAAACCTCGCAAAAAGCTGGGAATGGTCCAAGGACGGCCACAAGCTGACCATGAAGCTCATCGAGGGTGCGAAGTGGTCCGACGGCCAGGATTTCACCTCCGACGACGTGATGTTCTACTGGGACGATAACGTCCTCGATCCGAACGTCTCGCCATTGAATGGCGCCACACAGGAAACCTTCGGCGCCGGCACGACGCTGAAAGCCATCGACAAATACACGATCGAGTGGACCTTCAAGGACGCTTTTCCGAAGCAGTTCATCTACAACATGGCCTATGGCACCTTCTGCCCAGGCCCTGCCCATATGCTGAAGCCGCAGCATCCTAAGTATTCGAAGAACACCTACGAGCAGTACAAGAACGCGTTCCCGCCAAGTTACATGAACTTCCCGGTCATGGGCGCGTGGGTTCCGGTCGAGTATCGCCCGGACGACATCATCGTCATGCGCCGCAACCCCTATTACTGGAAGGTTGACGAAAAGGGCAACCAGCTCCCTTACCTGGACGAGACGCACTACAAGCTCTCGACCTGGGCCGACCGTGACGTTCAGGCAGTTGCAGGCTCCGGCGACATTTCCAACCTGGAGCAGCCGGAAAACTTCGTGGAGTCGCTCAAGCGCTCCGCCCAGAAGGACGCTCCCGCGAGACTTGCCTTCGGACCGCGTCTGATCGGCTACAATATCGAGATGAACTTCTCCGCCAACGGCTGGGGCGATCCGGATGCCCGCCAACAGGCCATTCGCGAACTGAACCGAAACGAGCACTTCCGTCGAGCCATCACCATGGCGACCAACCGCAAGGAACTGGGCGATTCTCTCGTCAAGGGACCGTTCGTCGCGACCTATGCCGGTGGTATCCTTTCCGGCTCGAACTTCTACGATCGGCAGTCGACCCTCTACTACCCCTTCGATCTTGAAGGCGCCAAGAAGGAGCTTGCTGCAGCCGGTCTGAAGGACACCGATGGCAATGGCATCGTCAACTTCCCGGCAGGGACTGCCGGCGGCAAGGATGTCGAAATCTCGATGCTCGTCAGCAATGACTACACGACAGACAAGAGTCTTGGCGAAGGCGTCATCGCTCAGATGCAGAAGCTCGGCATTCGTGTGGTGCTGAACGCCCAGGCCAGCAAGGATCGCGATGCGGCAAACTTTGGTGGCAAGTTCGACTGGTCGCTACACCGCACCCAGGCAGAACTCGCGTCCGTCGTGCAGAACACGCCGCAGCTCGCTCCTACCGGTCCGCGCACCAGCTGGTTCCACCGCGCCAACAACAAGAATGAGCTCGATCTGATGCCATTCGAGAAGGAGCTGGCTGATACGATCAACAAGTTCGTCATCTCAAGCGACCCGAAGGAGCAGGCCGAACTGATCAAGCAGTATCAGAAAATCTACACGACCAATGTCAACACGGTCGGTCTTGTGGAATATCCAGGTGCTCTGATCATCAACAAGCGCTTCAAGAACGTGCCGAACGGTGCGCCGATCTACATGTTCAACTGGGCCGAAGACTCGATCATCCGCGAACGCCTCTATGTTCCGGCAGCCGATCAGGGTGACTACCAGCTCTTCAAGGACATGTTGCCAGGCAAGCCTGGCGGTGACGGTCCGCAGAAGTAAGCGTTTCCTCCCGGCTCTGCGCCCCGCAGCATCAGGCGGGGCGTGGAACCTACAGCACGGCCCGAAAATCGATTCCGATTTTCGGAAAGCCCGACGCGTAGATTCAAAAAGTTAGAGCGTCCTTTGTGCGTCCTAAAGGACGCACGGCGCTCTAAGTGGTGGCGGTCTGGCGGCTTTAACGCTGCGGACCGCCACCGTCCCCTCGAGGAGAAGTTCTTATGTTGAGGTTTCTGGTTACCCGCCTTCTGTCCGCAATCCCGTTGCTTCTGATCCTGAGCATCGTGACATTTGCGATCATCCAGGCGCCGCCCGGCAACTATGCAGATTATATCCGGTCGCAGCTTATGAATCTCGGGGGCGCGTCCTTCGAGCAGGCCGATGCTCAGGCTAAGGCCTATGCCGTCGCCCACGGTCTCGATAAGCCGCTCGTCATCCAGTATTTCAACTGGATCTGGAATATGGTGTCGAAGGGCGATTTCGGCTACAGCATGTACTACAACCGCCCGGTCGGCGAGATTGTTGCCGAACGCCTGCCGCGCACGCTGATCCTCGCGCTTGTCTGCCACATCCTGGCATCCATCCTCGGCATCAGCTTCGGTATTCTTGCCGCGACACGCCAATATAGCTGGGTGGATACGATCCTGTCCGGCATCGCCTTTCTCGGCATGACCATTCCGCGCTTTTTGATGGCACTGATCATGGTCTATCTCCTGGTCTTTCATTTCAACATCAGCGAGATCGGCAACTTCTTCTCGCCCCGCTATGGCGGCGCTCCCTGGTCCTGGGGCAAGTTCGTCGATCTGGTGAAGCATGTCTGGCCCGTGGTCGCCATCGCTACCTTTGGCGGGCTTGCCTACAATATGCGCGTCATGCGCGGCAATCTGCTCGATACGCTGAATGCGCAATATATCGAGACGGCACGGGCCAAGGGCCTGCGCGAAAGTGCCGTCGTCATGCGCCATGCCGTGCCCAATGCGCTCCATCCGCTCATCATGTATCAGGGCGTGGTTCTGCCCTACATGCTGACCGGCGAAATCGAGGTGGCGATCATTTTCGCGCTGCCGACCGTCGGACCAGCCATCGTTGGTTCCATGCATGTGGGCGATGTCTATGTGACAGCCACCTTCATGCTGGTGCTGGCCACCACACTGATCGTCGGCAACATCATCGCCGACATGCTGCTGGCAGCGCTTGATCCACGTATCAAACTGGGAGGAGCGTGACCATGTTGGTTCCAGCCGAAACCACAATTGAGCCGACCGTAACGACTGCACCAGCAGGCAACGAAAGCTATCAGGCTCTGGTCTGGCGCCGCTTCCGGCGGTCCTTCACCGGCATGCTTGGCCTCGTGCTCGTCTGCGTTCTTCTCATCATGGCGGTCTTCGCGGGCTTCCTGGCCCCCGTCGATCCGATGCTGTCGGAAGATTCCTTCATGCCACCGGAATCGATTTCGATCCATGACCAGAAAGGCAATCTGGTCATGCCCCGCGTCTATCCGATCGTCGATTCCGAAAAGCTCGATCCCATCACGTTCCAGCCCATCAGCGGACCGGATTATGAGAACCCCCGGGTCCTCGGCTTCTTTGTGACCGGCTTCGAATACAAGCTCTTCGGCATCATTCCGTCCACGATCCACTTCTTCGGCTCGACGGATGGCAAGCCCATTCACTTCCTCGGGACGGACAAGCTTGGTCGAGACATTCTCTCCCGCGCGATCTACGGCTCTCGCATCTCGCTGATGATTGCGTTGACCGTCGTCACCATCGTCACTGCGATCGGCACGACCGTCGGCATGGTCTCCGGCTATCTTGGCGGTGCCTTCGACACATGGACGCAGCGATTTGTCGAACTCGTGCTCGCCTTCCCGCAACTGCCGCTTTATCTGGCGCTGACATCGCTGATCCCGGTTACTGCACCCACCAATGTCTTTCTCGGCTTCGTCATCGTCGTCATGTCGGCGCTCGGCTGGGCGCAGATGTCGCGTGAAGTGCGTGGCAAGACGCTCGCACTTGCCCGCATCGAATATGTGAAGGCGGCGATTGCGATCGGGGCGACCGACCGGCGCATCATCTTCCAGCACATTTTCCCCAATGTGATGAGCCATGTGATCGTGGCGGTGACACTGAACATTCCGACGATCGTGCTTCTGGAGTCCTTCCTTGGCTTCCTTGGCTTTGCGGTGAAGCCGCCGCTGATATCCTGGGGTTTGATGCTTCAGGATACGGCCAATTATTCGGTCATCGGTTCCTACCCTTGGATCCTTGCACCTGTCGGCTTCGTGCTGGTCACAGTCTTCGCTTTCAATGCGCTGGGCGATGGTCTTCGCGATGCGATCGATCCCTATTGAGCCGAGAAAGAGATCACGATGACACAAAACCTCATCCCCGAACTTCGTCTCGACGCAGCGCTTCATACCGACGAGCCGCTTCTCGATGTTCGCCACGCCGGCGTCAACTTCAAGACCGAGCATGGCCAAGTCTCTGCCGTTCAGGATATTTCGTTCCAGCTATACCGCGGCGAGACGATTGCGATCGTCGGTGAATCCGGTTCGGGAAAATCGGTCACGGCACGTCTGGTCATGGGGCTCTTGTCCAAGCGCGCCACGGTCAGTCCCGATACGCGGGTGAAGTTTCGCGGCGAAGACATTCTGAAATATTCGCGCGACAAACGCCGCCTGCTACGCGGTAGCCGGATATCGATGATCTTCCAGGAGCCGATGAGCTCGCTCAATCCGCTCTACTCCATCGGCACGCAGATTGCCGAAGCCATCCGCGCGCATCGCCGGGTCAGCAAGTCGGAGGCGCGCAAGCAGGCCATCGCACTTCTGGCCGAAGTGCGCATCCCTGATCCAGAACTCAGGATCGACCAGTATCCCCACCAGTTGTCGGGCGGACAACGCCAGCGCGTGATGATTGCCATGGCGCTTGCCAACAATCCGGACCTGCTGATCGCCGATGAGCCGACGACCGCGCTCGACGTCACCGTGCAGGCGCAGATCCTCAACCTGCTGCGCGATTTGCAGCAGAAGCACGGCATGGCCGTCGTCCTCATCACGCATGATCTGACGGTGGTGCGGCGCTTCTCCGACTATGTCTATGTCATGCAGAGGGGTCTGCTGCAGGAGCACAATACCACAGCCGCGCTCTTCGAGGCGCCGCAACACCCTTACACGCGCCATCTTCTCGGCTCAGAGCCACGCGGCCGCGCCAAGCCACTGTCGGACGACCAACCCATTCTGCTCGAAGGCAAGAATGTCCGGGTATCGTTTGGTCTGCGCAGCGGCGGCTTTTTCCGCCCGGTGTTTCACGATCTCGTTGCGGTGGATGGCCTGTCGCTTGACCTCAGGCGGCATGAAACCCTCGGGCTCGTCGGCGAATCCGGCTCCGGCAAGACGACCTTCGGGCAGGCACTGACAAGACTGATCAGCAATGAGGGCGGGGAAATCTTCTTCGACAAGCAGCCGATCCACAACAAGGATCGCGATGGCATGCGTCCCTTACGTTCACGCATGCAGGTGGTGTTTCAGGATCCATTTTCATCGCTCAATCCACGCATGACGGTCGGTCAGATCATCGGTGAGGGGTTGGTCGTCAACAATATCGGCGCCAACAGCGCCGAGCGGCTGGATCGCGTGCGAGCGGCGCTCAGAGATGCGGGACTTCCCGACAATGTCACCAATCGCTTTCCGCATGAGTTCTCCGGCGGGCAACGCCAGCGTATCGCGATCGCACGCGCGATCGCGCTGGAGCCCGAGTTCCTGCTGCTGGACGAGCCGACATCGGCGCTCGACCTCTCTGTACAGGCGCAGATCATCGATCTCTTGCGCAAGCTGCAGGATGAGAAGGGCTTGAGCTACCTCTTCATCTCGCACGACCTGAAGGTCGTGCGGGCTCTTTGCCACCGCGTCATCGTCATGCAGCGCGGGCAGATCGTGGAGCAGGGGTCCGTCGAGGAGGTCCTCTCCAATCCCAAGACCGAATACACGCAGCGGCTGGTCCGGGCTGCGTTCGAAATCGCATAATTTCCGAGAGTGGAGAAAGAAATGACAAGAAATCCCAAGATCGCTTTCATCGGGGCAGGGTCCACGGTGTTCATGAAAAATATCATCGGCGACGTGTTGCAGCGCCCCGCCTTGTCCGGCGCCCGCATTGCGCTGATGGACATCAACCAGCAGCGGCTGGACGAGAGCGCCATCGTCGTCAACAAGCTGATCTCGACGCTCGGCGTCAGCGCCAAGGCGGAAACTTTCACCGATCAGAGAAAGGCGCTGACGGATGCCGATTTTGTCGTCGTCGCCTTCCAGATCGGCGGCTATGAGCCTTGTACCGTCACCGACTTCGAGGTGCCGCGCAAATATGGTCTGCGCCAGACGATTGCCGATACGCTTGGTGTGGGCGGCATCATGCGTGGTCTGCGCACCGTGCCGCATCTGTGGAAGATCTGCGAGGACATGCTGGCGGTCTGCCCGAACGCCATCATGCTGCAATATGTGAACCCGATGGCCATCAACACCTGGGCGATCGCGGAGAAATATCCGACAATCCGCCAGGTGGGTCTCTGCCACTCCGTTCAGGGAACGGCGATGGAACTGGCGCTCGATCTTGATATTCCCTACGAGGAAATTCGCTACCGCTCCGCTGGCATCAACCACATGGCGTTCTTCCTTGAATTCGAACACCGCCAGCCGGATGGCAGCTATAAGAACCTGTACCCGGATCTGGTGCGCGGCTACCGCGAAGGCCGCGCCCCGAAGCCCGGCTGGAACCCGCGCTGCCCCAACAAGGTCCGCTACGAGATGCTGACGCGCCTTGGTTACTTCGTCACCGAAAGCTCCGAGCACTTCGCGGAATACACGCCCTATTTCATCAAGGAAGGCCGTGAGGACCTGATCGAGAAATTCGGCATTCCGCTCGATGAATATCCGAAGCGCTGTATCGAGCAGATCGAACGCTGGAAGGGTGAGGCGGCCGCCTATCGATCCGCGAACAAGATCGAGGTCAAGCAATCGAAGGAATATGCCTCCTCGATCATCAACTCGGTGTGGACCGGCGAGCCTTCGGTAATCTACGGAAACCAGCGCAACAATGGCTGCATCACCTCATTGCCTTATAACTGCGCCGCAGAAGTGCCCTGCCTCGTCGATCATAACGGCGTGCAGCCAACCTTTATCGGCGAATTGCCACCGCAACTGACGGCGCTGATGCGCACCAACATCAACGTTCAGGAGCTGACGGTCCGGGCGATGATGAGCGAAAACCGCGATCACATCTATCACGCGGCGATGATGGATCCGCATACGGCGGCGGAACTCGACCTCGATCAGATCTGGTCGATGGTGGATGACCTTCTCGTCGCGCACCGCGACTGGTTGCCGGAGTGGACACAGGCACGCTGATCCAACAAGGCTTGGCGGCGCTTTTCTCACACTTTCCGCCAGTATGATCGCCGCGACCGTTCGCGGTTGGGACACGCTACTCTACGTCTCAGGCACTCTTTCAAGTAGATTGGAGGTGCCTGAGGCTGCGGGACTGACTGTACCTACAGCATCGGTCCGAAAATCGAGCTCGATTTTCCGGCCGATGTGTTGATTCAAACGGTAAGGCGTCCTTCCTGGGTCCAATAGGACGCGCGGCGCTTCAGAAATCCCAGTCCTCATCCTCTGTGGCGACTGCTTTACCTATGACATAGGAAGAGCCGGAGCCGGAGAAGAAGTCGTGGTTCTCGTCGGCATTGGGTGACAGCGCCGAAAGGATGGCCGGATTGACCTTACAGGCCTCCGGCGGAAACAGTGCCTCGTAGCCGAGATTCATCAGCGCCTTGTTGGCATTGTAGTGCAGGAACTTCTTGACGTCCTCGGTCAGGCCGACGCCATCGTAAAGCGCTTCGGTGTATCGCGCTTCGTTGTCATAGAGCTCCAGCAGCAGATCAAAGGCGAAATCCTTGATCTCCTGGCGCGCTGACTCTGGCAAACGTTCGACCGCGCGCTGGAATTTGTAGCCGATATAGTAGCCGTGCACCGCCTCGTCGCGAATGATGAGGCGGATCATGTCTGCCGTGTTGGTGAGCTTGGCGCGGCTAGACCAGTACATCGGCAGATAAAAGCCCGAATAGAACAGGAAGCTTTCGAGGAAGACCGACGCCACCTTTTTCTTCAATGGATCGTCTGAGGCATATTGCTCCAGGATCAGGGACGATTTGAGCTGGAGGAACTCGTTTTCTTCCGACCATCGATAAGCATCGTCCACATCCGGCGTGGAGCATAGCGTCGAGAAGATCGACGAATAGGAGCGGGCATGCACGGCCTCCATGAAGGAGATGTTGGAAAGCACCGCTTCTTCATGCGGCGTCGCCACATCTTCCATCAGACGGACTGACCCGACGCCGTTCTGGATCGTGTCGAGCAGTGTCAGTCCGGTGAAGACGCGGATCGTCAATTGCTGCTCTTCGGCCTTCAGCGTTGCCCAGGACGGGATGTCGTTGGAGAGCGGCACCTTTTCCGGCAGCCAGAAATTGCCCGTCAGTCTGTTCCACACCTCGAGGTCCTTATCGTCCTCAAGGCGGTTCCAGTTGATCGCGCGGATCGCGGTGGCAGCCTTTGGCGCCGTGGTCTTCAGTTGGATGTTCATGGTTGTTACCGAATGATCAGAGGGCGCAGGAGACGCAACCTTGCACTTCCGTGCCGGTCAGCGCCATTTGGCGAAGGCGGATGTAGTAGATGGTCTTGATGCCCTTTTTCCAGGCATAGATCTGGGCGCGGTTGATATCGCGTGTCGTGGCGGTGTCGCGGAAGAACAAGGTCAGCGACAATCCCTGATCCACGTGCTGCGTGGCTGCGGCATAGGTATCGATGATCTTCTCAGGCCCGATCTCGTAGGCGTCCTGGTAGTATTCGAGATTGTCGTTGGTCATGAAAGCAGCCGGATAATAGACGCGACCGATCTTGCCTTCCTTGCGGATTTCGATCTTCGAAACGATCGGGTGAATGGAAGAGGTCGAGTGGTTGATATAGGAAATCGAGCCGGTCGGCGGCACCGCCTGAAGGTTCTGATTGTACAGTCCACCCTCCATCACAGCCTGCTTCAGTTCCAGCCAGTCTTCCTGTGTCGGGATGTGAATGCCGGCCCTTTCGAACAGATCGGCAACGCGCGCCGTTGACGGCTTCCATTCCTGTTGCGTGTATTTGTCGAAGTAGTCGCCGCTCGCATATTTGGACTGTTCGAAGCCCTTGAAGCGCTGGTCACGCTCTACTGCCAGGCGATTGGAAGCCTTCAGTGCGTGATAGGTGACCGTGTAGAAATAGATATTGGTGAAATCCACACCTTCTTCGGAGCCATAGAAAATCCGCTCGCGTGCCAGATAGCCATGCAGGTTCATCTGACCGAGGCCGATCGCGTGGCTCTCTGCATTGCCCTTGGCAATGGATGGCACGGAGGCGATATGGCTCATGTCCGAGACGGCCGTCAAAGCACGGATTGCGGTCTCGACGGTCCTGCCGAAATCGTCCGAATCCATCGCCGCTGCGATGTTGAGCGAGCCAAGATTGCAGGAAATGTCCTTACCCGTCGTTTCATAGGACAGGTCGGCCTCATAGGTGCTGGGTTCACTGACCTGAAGAATTTCCGAGCAGAGATTGCTCATGGTGATACGCCCGGCAATCGGGTTCTCGCGGTTCACCGTGTCCTCGAACATGATGTAGGGATAGCCGCTTTCGAACTGGATTTCGGCCAGCACCTGAAAGAACTCGCGCGCCTTGATTTTCTTTTTGCGGATCCGGCTATCGGCAACCATCTCGCGGTACTTTTCCGTCACCGAAATTTCGCTGAAGGCAACGCCATAGATGCGTTCCACATCATAGGGTGAGAAGAGGTACATATCCTCATTGTTCTTGGCGAGTTCGAAGGTGATATCCGGAACGACGACGCCGAGCGACAGCGTCTTGATGCGGATTTTTTCGTCGGCATTTTCGCGCTTGGTGTCGAGGAAACGCATGATGTCCGGGTGATGGGCGTTGAGATAGACGGCGCCTGCACCCTGGCGCGCGCCAAGCTGGTTGGCGTAGGAGAAGGAATCCTCCAGGAGCTTCATCACCGGAATGACACCGGAGGACTGGTTTTCGATCTGTTTGATCGGCGCACCCGCTTCACGAAGATTGGTCAGTGAAAGGGCCACCCCGCCGCCGCGCTTCGAGAGTTGCAAGGCCGAGTTGATACCACGGGCGATCGATTCCATATTGTCTTCCATGCGCAGCAGGAAGCATGACACGAGCTCTCCACGCTGCTTCTTGCCCGCATTGAGAAAAGTCGGAGTTGCCGGCTGGAACCTGCCGGAGATCATCTCATCCACCAGGCCGCGCGCCAGGGTCTCGTCGCCGCGCGCCAGTGCCAGCGCTACCATACAGACGCGGTCCTCATACCGCTCCAGATACCTTTTCCCGTCAAAGGTCTTCAGCGTGTAGGACGTGTAGTATTTGAAAGCCCCGAGGAATGTCGGGAAGCGAAATTTCTTCGCATAGGCATGGTCGAAGAGATCGCGGACGAAGTTGAAGGCATACTGGTCCAGCACCGTCTGCTCGTAATAGCCTTCACTCAAAAGATAATCGAGCTTTTCGCGCAGATTGTGAAAGAACACCGTGTTCTGGTTCACGTGCTGAAGAAAGTACTGGCGAGCAGCCAGCCTGTCCCTGTCCAGCTGAATCCGGCCATCCTCATCGTAAAGGTTCAGCATCGCATTCAGCGCATGGTAATCCAGCACTGCTGCGTCCGACTGCTTCAGAGGCCTCTCGAGTGTCAACGTGTCCAAAATCGTTCCAATCCCTGTCTGACATTGACGACGTCCTCACCCGTCCCCATCAGCTCGAAGCGATAGAGATAGGGCACGCCGCATTTGGCGGAGATGATGTCGCCGGCGATCCCGAAGGTTGCGCCGAAATTGCTGTTGCCCGCAGCGATCACGCCGCGAAGGTTTGCTCGATTATTCGCATCGTTGAGGAAGCGAATGACCTGTTTGGGAACCGCGCCCTTGCCGTTCTCGCCGCTATAGGTCGGGACGATGAGGACGAATGGGCTTGGAACATGGAGAGTTTCAGCAGCGCTGATCGGGATGCGGCGAGCGGGGGTGTCGAGCTTGGTCACGAAGCGATGTGTGTTTTCCGAGCGCGTCGAGAAGTAGACGATCTCCCCCGCCATGGTCTGCGTCACGATGCAAGGGTGCTGATCATGTCGGGCCGAAAGCCTCCCCAATGCGTTTCGCCGGCAATGACGACCGGCACCTGGCGATAACCAAGACCGAGCACCCGCTGATAGGCTTGCTCGTCGGTCGAGACATCGACGATTGTGTAGTCGAGACCCTGACGATCGAGCGCGCGGGTGGTCGCAGTGCATTGGACGCAAGCGGGCTTGCTGTAGACGGTGATGCTCATTTTGATCCTCGTTGGAAAAAAGGCATGGGAAATCGCTCTCGCGCCGTGAAGCGCGTGACGGTTTAAAAACAGGGTTGAACGCAAAGCCGAGGTCTGCCGGACGGTGCTGTGGTATGGCTTGGTAGCAAAAGCGCTGAACGCTTATGTGCACCATGCCTCAGACGCCGGTTACTCCAACGGATAAAAGACTGAACTCGTAATCATAAGACTTCACCCCGAAGTGGCTCTACGCGAAGGCATGGGGGAAGCGAGACGCACAGGGTCATCCCGTACGCATTCGCGACCTTCCGGGCACCCCGCCGGTGGACGTACTGACTCAAGGCAGGTCTCCTGGCTCGCGGGTCGTCACATTCATCTCGCCTTCCCGAAACCTTATGTTTCAGTGGCTGCTGAGAGAATGCTCGCCGCTTACAGTTGCGGGGGCAGCTGCGGCATTGCTCCACCATCGCTGGCTTCGCGCACCGTATTCCCATCTTCGCTTCCGACAGAATCGGAAGAACCTCGAATACCAGATATAGTATGCATTTCATTCAATGCGTCAATAGGCTGTTGCAACGATGCGAACTGGGCTGATCTTGATATCAACAGGAAAAATGGCGACACCATAATATGAAGCAAACGGTCTTGTTTTGTACTAGGAGAGGTGATTATAGGCGCAGGCATTGTGCGGCGGGAGCCGCGTTCAACGGGATTTTGGGTGATGATGAAGCGTCTTTTTGCGGCTGTGGGATTTTGTGCATTTGCGGGGTTTGCGGCAACCCCGGCGACGGCTGCGACGACCTATCCTCTGACGATCGAAAACTGCGGCGCCACGGTCACTTTCAACAAGGCGCCTGAGCGTGCCGTGGCACTCGGTCAGAACAACGCCGAGATCATGCTGCTGCTTGGCCTTCAGGACAAGATGGTCGGCACTGCCTTCTGGCCGAACAAGGTTCTGCCGCAGGTCGCCGAGGCTAACGCCAAAGTAAAGGTTCTGACCGTCGAGTTTCCGACCTTCGAATCCATCCTGGCACAGAACCCGGATTTTGTGACCGCCGCTTTGCCGACACTCGTCGGCCCCACCAGCAAGGTGGCGAAGCGCGAAGATTTCGACAAGCTTGGCATCTCCACCTATCTTTCGCCCAGCATGTGCGCGCTGGACGACATGTCCAAAGACAAGTCCGGTTATGGCAATCGCTCCAAACTCTGGAACATGGAAACGCTGTATAAGGAGATCGACGATCTCTCGCAGATCTTTGACGTGGCCGACAAGGGCCAGGCCGTCATCGCCGACCTGAAGAAGCGCGAGGCTGCATTGCGTGCTGATGCGCCGAAGGATGGCAAGAAGCTTTCCTATGTCTTCTGGTTCTCCAGTCCGTCGCCATCGGCTGACGCCTATCTCGGCGGCAAGAACAGCCCATCGGGCTATATCGCCGATCTGTTGGGCGGCACCAATGCCATTACCACCGAAACCGAATCTCCGGCCATTGGTTGGGAAACGATCATCGCCGCCAATCCCGATGTCATCGTCGTGACGCAGGTCGACCGCAATCGCTGGGAACTCGACAAGGCAGATTCCAAGATCAAGTTCCTGAATAGCGACCCTGCCACCAGCCAGATGAATGCCGTCAAGAACAAGGCGCTCGTCATCATGCCGGCGCAGGCGATGAACCCGAGCGTTCAGACGATCTACGGCGCCGAGCAGATTGCTCAGCAGTTGAAGACCCTCGGCCTGAAGTGAGTTCGGTGGCGGCGAAGGATCGATCAGGTAGCGGGATGCGGCGGCTTGTTGCATCCGTAGCGCTCTATCTTGCGTGTTTCGCGACGATTGCCCTCGTGGTCGGCATCAGTGTCGGAATTGGCGATCTACCAATTCCGCTCTCGACCACCTATGCCGCCATCACCAACAAGCTCGGCTGGACGTCGGTCGAGATCAGTCGCATCCATGAGGCGGTGATCTGGGAGTACAGGCTGAGCCGCGCGCTCGTGGCGGTCTTCTGCGGCGCGGGCCTGGCCATGTGCGGGGCGATCATGCAGGCCATGCTGCGCAATCCGCTGGCTGAGCCGTATGTTCTCGGCATTTCCGCTGGCGCTTCGACCGGTGCCGTAGCCGTCGTCATTCTCGGGATCGGTGCCGGCGCAGTGTCGCTGTCTCTCGGTGCCTTCGTCGGCGCCTTTGCAGCATTCTTCCTGGTCGCTATTCTGTCCAATGGTGCGCGCGGCGGCGCAGACAGAACGATCTTGGCGGGTGTTGCAGCCGCTCAGCTTTTCAACGCCGCCACATCCTATGTGGTCACCACTTCCGGCAATGCCCAGCAGGCCCGCGACGTGATGTTCTGGCTTCTCGGCAGCTTCGGTGGCGTGCGTTGGCCGGATGTCGGTCTCGTGTCCATCGTCGTCGGTCTCGGTCTGATCTGCTGCCTGTTCCATGCGCGCGTGCTGGATGCCTTTGCCTTCGGCGATGAGGCGGCCGCCTCACTTGGTGTCAATGTCGGGCGCACGCGCATCATCCTCTTTGCGCTGACCGCGGTCATCACCGCCACCATCGTCAGTATGGTGGGGACGATCGGCTTCGTCGGTCTGGTGGTTCCGCATGCAGCACGTTTCGTCGTCGGGCCGCTGCACGCACGGCTCTTGCCGGCCTGCGCCATCACCGGGGCGATCTTCATGGTGCTCGCCGATATCGCCTCGCGCACGCTTGTGCCGCAGCAGGTTCTGCCCATCGGCGTGGTGACGGCTCTGGTCGGAGTGCCATTCTTCTCCGTCATCCTCTACAGGCTGCAACGCGCGTCATGAGTATCACAGCGGACAATCTGGTGTGGAAGGTCGGCGCCAAAACGATCGTGGATGGCATTTCCTTTACGGTCGAGCCCGGCAAGATGCTTGGACTTCTTGGGCCAAATGGCTCCGGCAAGACATCGCTGCTTCGACTGCTCAGCGGGTTGAAGAAACCCCATTCAGGCCAGGTGCTGCTAGACGGCAAGGATATCAGGACGATCCGCCGCAAGTCTCTTGCGCAGCGTATCGCCTTCATCGAGCAGCACGCCACGACGAACGTCAATCTGAAGGTCATCGACGTCGTCAAGCTGGGACGCTTTCCCCACAAGTCAATGTTCTCCGGTTGGACGCGGGAAGACGATGCGGCTGTGAGTGAAGCGCTTGAGCGCACAGAGATGACCGCCAAACGCAACGACGCCTGGCAAAGCCTCTCGGGCGGCGAGAAGCAGCGTGCTCATCTTGCCCGCGCCTTGGCGCAGTCGCCGAAGGAACTCATTCTCGATGAGCCCACCAATCACCTGGATGTCCACCATCAGATCAGCCTTTTGCGTCTCGTGTCTCAGCTTCCGGTCACCAGCATCATCGCGCTCCACGATCTCAACCATGCTGCCATGTACTGCGATCACCTGATCGTGCTGCAGACCGGCAAGATCGTGGCGTCAGGAACGCCGGAGGAGGTGATGACGCAGGATCTCTTGCGGGACGTCTTTTCGGTTGAAGCCGTCGTCGAGGCCTCACGCTTCCACGCCAAGCCACATATCCAGTTTCTTCGATAGAACATCGCGTCTGAATGGGTGGCAGCAACCACCCATCTACGGTCCAGGGGACTCTTGTGAAAACCATCAGCGAAAACCAGACGCTTGGCATTGGCCTTCGGGTTCTCTCGGGATTTCTTTTTGCAGCCATGTCAATCTGCATCAAGGCGACCTCGGGTGAGGTGCCTGTCGGCCAGATCGTCTTCTTCCGCTCGGCATTTGCGCTGATCCCGCTCGTGATCTTTCTATGGTGGCGCAACGAATTTCCGCGTGGGTTAGCGACGCGACGCCCTTTTGGCCATTTGCTGCGCTCCAGTCTTGGGGCTGCTGCGATGTTTGCGTCCTTCGCCTCCATTGCGCGCCTGCCCCTGGCGGAGGCAACGCTTCTCACCTACCTCTCGCCGACCTTCAC
The DNA here is from genome assembly GCF_004310285.1 of Agrobacterium cavarae. Classification (GTDB taxonomy): domain Bacteria; phylum Pseudomonadota; class Alphaproteobacteria; order Rhizobiales; family Rhizobiaceae; genus Agrobacterium; species Agrobacterium cavarae. Next base: position 144,655 of record NZ_SISF01000030.1, on the reverse strand, counting down.
CAGTGTTGCTGGTGTGGTGCTTCTCTCCGAACGGCTGACCAAGTGGCGTGTGGGTGGTGTGCTTTTCGGGCTTGCCGGGGTGGTGACGCTGGTGTGGCCAGAGATCGGTCACGGCGTCATGGATGACGCGCGAATGTGGGGTTATATCCTCGGTCTACTGATGGGGGTGCTGACCTCCTTCGCCCTGATCATGGTGCGCAGTCTCAGCAGAACGGAACATCCGGGCGCGATCGCCTTCTACTTCGTCATTGCCTCGATGATTGGCGGTCTCTTCACCGTGCCTTTCGGCTGGGTGATGCCGGACCCCATAGGTTTCTCACTTCTCATTCTCGCCGGCCTTTTCGGTGGCTTTGCGCACATTGCCATGACGATGGCCTTTCGACACGCCGAAGCATCCTTGCTGGCGCCCTTCGAATATCTCGCCATCCTGTGGCCGGTCCTGGCGGACTTGCTGATCTTCAAGTCGCCGCTCTCCAGCACTTTCATCACCGCCCTGCCGCTGATCCTCGCCGGTGCAGCGCTGGCTGCCTTGGAAGGAAGGCGCAGGCGAACTCAATCATAGATTGTGCGTCGCCATCTTGCGTTATTGACTCTGATCGAGGGCGTGCGGTGAAGGGTCTTCGGGATGCATGTCGTTATCGCAAAACCGATGCACAGTTTTGCCTGGGCCGTGCTCTAATTCCGGCAATAGAAGGGCTCTTTTCCCCATCGGTGATCCTGCCATAAAAGATGCTTCGAACCGTCAGATTCCTGTTCCGTTCATTAAGTTTTCTCTAATTCAACCACTGTGTGTACGCTGGCGTACAGCAACGATGACCTTCCCCCTGCATTATGAACTGTATCCACGGAGGGGAATATGGACATGCAAAACGCCAGCACCGCATCCGAATTGGTTGTCACCGAGGACCAGCTTGCCGAATTGAGAATGGGCATTGCCGATCTCAGCCCGGCGCTTTCTGCTTTCGCCCGCCGTTTTGTTCGGACGGAAGGAGAGGTCGACGATCTCGTTCAGGAAACGATTCTAAGGGCGCTTCGCGCCGTTCATCGTTTCACGCCTGGGACAGCGTTAAAGTCGTGGCTGTTCACCATTATGCGCAACACATTCTGCACCCGTTATAAGGTCGCTCAGCGAGAGCGCATCGGCCTGCCTTCGGGCGTGGAGAAAATGATGTCCACGCCCCCGAGCCAAGAATGGCGCCTCGAGCATCAACAGGTCATGCGTGCTATAGGCGATCTGGACTCGGACCAGAAGAAGGCGCTGCTCTTGATCGCGGACGGTACCAGCTACTCCGACGCCGCGGATCTATGCGGCTGCCGTATCGGCACCATCAAGAGCCGTGTTAGCCGCGCTCGCGAAGCTTTGCGCCGCGACCTTTACTAACGCGTTCCGCCACGTTGCCATGTCTTTCATGGCCCATTCCTGCATCTCAGGGGTGGGCCAAAATTTCATGTAGGCTTTCAATCATCTTCTCGGTTTTCACAAGCGTCAGCTGGACCGCGAAACGGCCTCGCAGCAGTGCCAGCGATGCATCGTGTGTTTCGTCCTGCCCGCTGCAGACCGCATCTTCGATCAGGAAGACGCGGTAGCCGAGATCGATTGCGCCCAGAACCGCCGCGAGGACGCACACATCGGTTTCTCCACCCGAGATAACGACAGTGTCGACATCCCGTTTGCTCAGATAGTGGTGCAGTCTCCCGTCGGTCCACGGAGAATACGTATATTTGCTAAAGTCTACGGCCGGCGGCATGAAGGCCGCAAGCTCCGGAATAACTTCGGTCAATTCACGGCGAATATGATCGCCCGTCATCATCCACCATTTGCGGTAATAGGACTGCCATTGACCGGGGGCAACTTTCGCATTGGCTGGCGGAACGAAGCGGGTGAAGATGGTCTGTTGTGGCCACTGCTCAACCAGCCGGCCCACATTACCCAGGATCTTCGGCATCCAGTCCACCTGCCACGGTGTCTCTTCCAAAAACATCCGCTGCATGTCGATGCACAGGTGCCGCCAATTGTCAGTATTCGTATAGATGTAAGCCATTGTCCGACCGCCCCAGATACATCGTCTTCTTTGCGGCTGCTAACCTCAGGGGACGGGCGAGGTTCCGGATTTTGAAGCGGCGGATCGCGTCAACCGTAGCGAAGCATATCAAGGCGATAGCGAAAGTGCAGCGACGCCAAACGGGTCAATTTATCCGCCTCGACGATTCCCCTATCATACATCTGAAGCACATAGCGGGCCACGTCAGCGGTATCGGGACCGAGCGGCTCCCACTGCTCGGACAGCACGCCATTATACGCGGTTTGAATGACGCGCATGTCCTCGTTTGAAAAAACGCCCTGGCTTTGATGTTCATATTGAAAACACATTATATCTTCCGAGCAGTACCAACCCGGCCCATGCTTGAGGAAAGAAGAATGCCTCGAAGTATAGGGCGGTACCGGAAGGCAGTAAACGTCTGGAAGCGTACCCAATAGAGCGATTTATGGCGCGATTTGAACGCGACCACAGGTAGTCGTCGATGATAAGTGCTTGCCTGTTCAGCATCATGTCTTGATTAGTCCAGAATAGTCAGGGCAGAGCGGAACGGAACGACCTGCAGCGGTCTGCCTATCTCATCGCAAATCTCGATTCGCCGCGACGAAATATCCTTTCCTTCCAAAATAGCTTCGCTCATCAAAGCACGCGCATCTTCGATCGCAGAGACATAGGCGGCGTCCATGCCGTTCAATTCGGTGCCCTCGGGATCGATAACGCGCCCCTCAGACGTCAGCACATGGAAGTAATATTTCGGCATTCTTCCGGTCCGGCAGCGGATTGGTGTCTCACGATTTATGTTAGCGTTTACGTAATTACGCCGCTGCCGTCCGGTCGGGTCGCCTCTGGTATTGAAGATCCTCCCCTTCATGCTGTTATTGATTATCTTTTGTCTTCAGCGCGTCACCGATATTGCGCTTTTCAGGATCCCTCAAATTTTCGCCAACGGCATCCCTGTCGGTTTCCGGGTCATCTGTCGCTGGCATGTAGCCTCGTGGCTTTTGGGGTGTGGGGCCTTCCCAGCGTGGCCACTGGTCGGTCGTACCGGCCGGGCCGGTGGAGGGTGTGTCTTTGGTCATGTCATTCTCCTTTCAGACTGCCCAACCGGGGTGCGCCAAGAGGGTTCCGCAGTTTGCCTTTTCCAATCGGGGAACATGCCGTGGCAGTTACGGTTAGGGCGGTCCCGACAAAAGGAGATCGAAGAGATGAAGTTTCTCATTGCAGCACTCGCCGTAACAGCCGCCATTGCAGGCCCCGCAGCGGCGCAATCCGCGGCCGAGAAGACGGGTATTAACTCGGTCATGGGTGTGGCGCCGTCGACAGAGGATTTCGTTCAGCAGGCGTCAGCAAGCGATATGTTCGAAATCGAGTCCAGCAAGCTTGCGCTTCAGAGAGGCAACGACAAGACCAAGGGCTTTGCCCAGCAGATGATCAACGATCACGAAAAGACCTCGCTGGAAATGAAGCAGATGATTGAGTCAGGCAAGGTAAAGGCCACGCCATCAACGACGCTCGCGTCGTCACAAGCGGATATGTTGGAAGGTTTGAAGGAACTGAATGGTGCCGAATTTGATGAGCAGTATATCGATGATCAGGTGACGGCGCATGAGAATGCTGTCGACCTGTTCAAGCGTTATTCCGAAGGCGGCGATCATGGTGAGTTGAAGACCTGGGCGGCGAGCACGCTTCCAGCCCTTCAGCATCACCTTGAGATGGTCAAGGGAATGCAGAAGTAGAGAGACACCCTCGGCTTCAGTTGACGCTGATCTTGCGGCTGGCTTTTGCCAGCGGCAGGATCAGGCGTCGATATTCCTTTTCCGGCAGTCCATAGCTGTTTCCCGCAACACGTCTGATAGGCTGCGCATCCCGAATTTCGATCACTCCTCGGGACGCCTTTATCGCATGCATCCCCTCCAGAATATGAAGTTCGTTTGTCACGCCGGCGCGACGTGTTCCGAGACAGCTCGCAATGAAGTCATGGGTGAAAGGAAGCACACCAGACGGCATGCGGTCGCGGCACATCAACAGCCATCGGGCAACCCGCACGTTTAAACGATGGCTGAGACAGGATACTGAAAGCTGCGCAAGTTGAAGCTCACGGCAATAGGCGTAGCGCTCTAGCATTTGCTGGAGGGTGCGGTGGTGGTTCACGACGGCGTGGAACTCACGGACTGACAGTCTCAGTGCCGCGCCGTCCGTTGCCATCACGGTCCTGTACGGCGTGGAGGCTGCCGCTGAGACCGCATGGCCTCCGATCAATCCTTCAAAGCCGGTTTGCAGAATCTCTACATCACGTCCGTCCGTCATTCTGAGAAGGTTTGACGCTATTCCCGTCTCGATAAAGAAAACATGGGTGGTCTTTTCGCCAGCCCTGATGAGCACGGTTCCTGAGGGGAGGTTAACCTGCTGCAGGGCGCCGCGTAAAGAACCGAAGCTTGACTCGCTCGCGGCATTGAGAAGCGTGTTTCGAATGAGGTATCCCGCGGATGTCATCGTCAACTCCCTGAACACCAACATCTTTTGATGACGTGAGCCCATCTGGGTACACTGTATACTAATTAGATAATTATCATATGAATAGGGCGTTTGCCGTGGGTCAATTTCTGTACGGTAGATGACATTGTATTGCTCAAAGGTTTCAACAGTTTAGTGTCCCTCAAACGTCCTGTGGACGATCGAAGGGAATGACGACGTCAATGGATACCGAACAGAACTCTGTACGCAATAAACTGTTAAAAGCTCTGCGTCCGGATGACTACGAACTGCTGCGGCCGAGCATGCAGATCGTCAAGCTTAACGTCCATGAAGTGATAGAGCAGCCGCATGTCCCGATCGGACGGGTCATTTTTTTCGAAACGGGTCTCGCTTCCGTCATCGGTCATCTGTCCAGTGGAAAAAGCATCGAGGTCGGGCTGACGGGTCGTGAAGGCATGTCGGGCTCCGCCATCGTACTCGGCAGTACAGAAGCAACCCACCGCACCCTTGTTCAAGTGGGCGGCTACGGGATCGCCGTTCCGTCTTCCGCTATCGTCGATGCCATGAGAGTCAGCGATACCTTGCGTGATGTATTTCTGACCTACATCCACACATTGCTCACACAGACTGCGTCGACGGTCGTCGCCAATGGTCTATCAAAACTCGACAAACGTCTCGCGCGCTGGTTGCTGATGATCCACGATCGGATCGATGGCGCAACGGTGGCGATGACCCACGAGTTCCTTGCCCTCGTTCTTGGAGTGAGACGCCCTGGCGTTACTGTCGCGCTTCATATTCTTGAAGGAAAAGGCCTGATACGGGCCTCTCGGGGGCAGATTACCATCATCAATCGGCAAGGGCTGGAGTTGGAAGCCGGTGGCTCATATGGCCAAGCAGAGAGCGAATACAATCGCCTAATGACAGATATACTCGCAAGGCAAGTATCTTAGTACCACATTGCTTTCGCGCCTATGCAAATTACTTGTATCAAAATGAGACAAACTGCCGATTTCACAAAAATGTGACGTCATTTTTCTCCTATATTAGATCTCGCTTATACATATTTGTTTCAAAGCAGCATCCTCTAATATACACTCTTAAATGGCATCTTTGATGCTGATGTGGAGTGAGTATCGTGTGTAAGGAGGAAAAATCATGACAAGACTGAATACTGTTTTGTTGGTGAGCGCGTGTCTGGCGCTTCCGATCAATGCGCATGCCTTGGACGTCAGTGTGGGGGGAGTTAGCGCGAGTGTCGGCAGCAATGGTAGCGGCGGCTTGGGTGTTGGCGCTTCTGTCGGAGGAAGCGGCGGGATCAATGCCGGAGCCAGCGTCGGCGGCCGTTCGGGAGGTGGCCTTGGCGCAGACGTCAACGCTTCGGTGGGTGGAAGCAGAGGCGTGAACGCCAATACCAGTGCGACGGTCGGAGGCCGGAGCATTGCAAATGCGGACGTGAATGCGTCTGTCGGCGGAAGCCGGGGACTGAATGCTTCGGTCGGAGCGACTGTCGGAGGCGCGAGAGCCCTTGACGTCGATCTTGGTATCGGTGTCGGCACCGGTCCTGGAAGACCGAACCCTGGAACCGTCAACCCCGGCACCAACCCGTCACTGCCGGCCAATGGCATCATACGTGCCTACAACGATATGTCGCGTACGGAGCAGCTCCGTTTGGCAAAGCGTTGCGTCGATATCATGAAAGGCGGCTATGAGGCAGATCTCGTGAAGCTCTGTCGGATCATCCGCACCGCCTCGCGGTAAAGCAAAGTCGCGAAAGGGGCCGTCCGCAATCGAGGCGGCCCCCGCGCTCTTGCTCAACCCGCAGAGCGGGTGTCGGCCGTCGCAGGGCGCAAAAGTGCCGACGCGCGAAAGCGGGCAAAGACACGGTCATGCTCTTCCTCGGACAGGCCGTAAATATCGCCGGCATATTCTTCCAGGGCGTCCCGATTGCGAATGGTGATCTTGGCTCTTTCGGAGCGAATGAACCCCCTGCCTTCGAGAAAATGCAGGGCATCTGTCACGCTCGGTCGCCGGACTGCCAGCATCAGAGACAAAAATTCGTGGGTCAAATGAAGCTGGTTGCCGTCCACCCGGTTGTGGCAGACGAGAATCCACCGGGCCAGCCGTTGACTGACGGGCTGCGTGGTATTGGATAGCAGGGTGCACTCGATCTGAGTGCGCAGCGCATGCGATGCGCAGGTCAGGAGTTGCTCAAGAATTCGATGACGATTGCGCAGAGCCTGGAACGCGGTGATCTCCAAAACCATCGCCTGCCCTGGGACCTGCATGATGACTTCCGTAAAGCTTGTCTCCGCATCGACCAGTGCGCCCGACGGCACATAACCTTCCCGCCCGACAATGCCGGATTCCGTCACCTTGCCGGAGCGCGATTGAACGAGGACCGAGGCGATGCCGCTACAGATGAAAAAGACCTTCTCAATCTTCTCGCCTGCTTTGATGAGGATTTCGCCGGCAGGCAGATCGACAGCCACGGCACGCCTCAGGAGCTCTGAGCGAATGTCATCCGGCAGGAACGAGATCAATTGGTTCTGGCCTGCAAGCTTCTCGTGTTCCTCAGTCATTCTGCTTCCTCTCGCGGCACAGTTGTTTGGCAATGGCGCAGATTTTCAAGCCACCAGTGTGGGAATGCGTGAGCGGAAGAAAAGTTCTGTCTTCGCGACTCTTCGTATTCGCGGTCAGCCAAAACGCTTCAGCAGAGGTCCAGCCATAAAATGCCTGAAAACACGTAAGCCGTGCTGAAGAGCGCAGCACCCGCCGTGTAGCGCGCTACGGCGAGCATCGTTCCGCTCATGGACGAGGAGATTTTCTCAGAACTCAGCGCAACGAAGACGGTCGTCGCTATGATGATGGTCGTGGCAGCGAACAATAAAATGAGAAGCGCTCTCAGCGAAGAGATTGGGCCGATCGCCATGTCCTGCCATCCCAGCGAGCAGCCGGTGGCCTGAGCGCCATATAGAAGGAGAAAGCCGAGGCTCCAGCCCGTGAAGGGCAGCAGAAGGGCGATGGCCAGCGCATATCGCATCAGCTTCCTCCACCCTGCAGAAGCGACAGAAGATAGGGATAGGCTGCCACGATCGCAGTCGTTGCGGCCACATATCTGTTCCAAAGTCCCATGATCAGCAGATCGACCAGCCTGTTTTCTGTGACGTAGCCGGTTTGGATTCTCCAGATGCAAAACGCAGACAAAAGCCCGCCGATACCCATGTGAATGAGCCCGTAAATATTGACGGCGTAAATCACGGCATCCGATGCGTGAAACTCCGTTCCATACGTTCTGACGAGGTCCACCAAGAGCAACGCCATCGCGATGCCGTATAGCGCCATGCTTGCAAGGCGCAGGAATGGCGTGCGCAGCATAGCTTTCGCGGGCAGTGAGCCAAGCACTGCCGCTGCTATCGCGACAGCGCAGGCTAACAGCGTCCAGAGGGATGAAACGGAAGAGGGGGCAAGGTTCTCCCAACCAGGCGCCGACACCCAGAGGAACAGGCCCCCAAAGAGAAGTGAAGTGAAGAGTGTGGCGGTGACCAGCAATGTCAGGCGCATCGCCATGAGCGACGGGGGATCTCCACTTTCAAAATGCGGTGGCAAGACCAGCCCCTTGCCCGCGTAAAGTTCACTGCCTGTGGTCTGCACGGCCTCATTCGGCGTCCATTTCAGGAAGAGACCGATCACCGCCAGAAGCGCCAAGGGCGCTATCACGTAGAGCTTTGCAAGCAGGGAGACGAAGAACAGCCCTGTCACCAGGGCCGTGATGAGCGGAAGATAGGTTTGGCGTGGCAGGATAATGATCTGGTTGGGCCTGGCATGAACGGCGCTTACCCCGAGCGTTTCCATCCAGCCATTGCGGGTGAAGCCGAGATAGCCATCGCCTGCCGCAAGGCTTGAGCCAAGGCGGTTGATGTCGAGCCTGTCTGCCCGTGTGTCGACAGATGGCAGGGCGGCGAAGTTGTAGGATGGCGGCGGTGTCGGCATAGCCCATTCAAGTGTGCTGGCGTTCCAGGGATTGCGCCGGAACGGACGGCCAAAGAAAAACACCAGAAAGAGATCGATTGCGGCCAGTACGAAGCCCATCGCCATAATGAAGCTGCCGATGGACGACATCAGGTTCAGCCATTCCCACGGCGACTCCGCCGGGTAGGTATCGACCCTGCGCGGCATGCCGAGGAGACCTGTCAGGTGCATCGTGAAGAAGGTCAGGTTGAAGCCGATAAAGATCATCCAGAAGGCTGCGTGCGACATGTGCTGAATAGGCTGGCGACCGGAGATATGAGGCACCCAGTAATAGGCGCCTGCCAGCATCGGGAACAGGAAGCCGCCGACAAGCACGTAGTGGAGGTGGGCGACGACGAAATGCGTGTCATGCGCCTGCTGATCGAAGGGCACCATCGCCAGCATCACGCCGGTCAAGCCGCCGATGACGAAGACGAAGAAGAATCCGAAAATGTGGAGCATCGGGATGGTGAAGGATGGCCGGCCTTGGCTCAGCGTTGCGATCCACGCAAAGATCTGGGTTGCCGTTGGCACAGCAACGAGGGCACTCGCCGCGGAGAAGAACGACAAGGCCACATGCGGGATGCCCGTCGTATACATGTGATGGACCCAAAGCCCGAAGGACAGGAAGGCCATCGACAGGATGCCGGCGATGATGATCTTGTATCCGGTAAGCGGCGTGCGGGCGAGCACGGGCAGGATGGTGGAGATGACGCCGGCTGCAGGCAGAAAGATGATATAGACTTCCGGGTGGCCGAACAGCCAAAACAGGTGCTGCCACAAGAGCGGATCGCCCCCGCGGGTCGGGTCGAAGAAGGGCAGGCCGAAGGCGCGTTCCGCTTCCAGCAGGATCGAGCCCAGGATCAGCGGCGGAAAGCCAATCACCATCATGCCCGCCACCACCAGCATGTACCAGGCAAAGATCGGCATCCGGTCGAGCGACATGCCGGGCGCGCGCATCTTGAGGATCGTCACGACAATCTCGATCGCGGCCGTCATCGCCGATATCTCGACGAAGGTGATGCCGAGCAACCAGACATCGGCGTTGATGCCGGGGCTGTAGGTGGAGGAACTGAGCGGCGTATACATGAACCAGCCGCCATTCGGCGCGACGCCGGCCACGAGCGCGATGATCAGCATACTGCCGCCAAAGAGGTAGCACCAGTATCCGTAAGCGGAGAGACGCGGAAAGGCGAGGTCGCGGGCGCCGAGCAGTTTGGGCAGCAGATAGATCGCCAATCCCTCGAAAAACGGGATGGCGAAGAGGAACATCATGATAGTCCCATGCATGGTGAAGACTTGCGCATACTCTGCCGCATCGAGAAAGCGGCTTTCGGATGTCGCAAGTTGTGTGCGGATCAGCATGCCGAGAAAGCCGCCGATCCCGAAGAAGACCAGGGCGGTGAGCATGAAACGCGCGCCGATGATGTTGTGATTGACGGCGGCAAGGCGGCGCCAACCCTTGCCTGTACCCCAGACGGCTTCCAGTTCCCGATGCAGGCGAATGGGTGAAATCTTTTGCGTCACGTCGATCCCTGTGCATCTGGAAGTGTCTCGATCACCCGCCGGTATTCTTCCGGTTCATGGGCGATCACGCTGAAAGTCATGGCGCTATGGCCGTTGCCGCAATATTCGGCGCAGATCCCGCCAAACGTGCCGGCCTTGTCCGCCTTCAGCCGTATGCGCGTCTCATGGCCTGGAATAGCATCGATCTTGCCGGCAAGGCGCGGCACCCAGAAACTGTGGATCACGTCGGTGCTGGAAACGACGATCTCGACTGTCTGTCCAGCCGGGATGTGAAGGATATTGCGACTACCAGGACCGGTGTTTTCCGGACCATAGCGAATATCCCAATTCCACATGCTGGCCTGGACGCGAATGACGTCGGCGGGTGCATCTGCCCTTGCGCCGAAGAGAGCTTCGCCCTGGAGGAAGGCTACACCCAGAAGTGCCGTCAAAACGGGGATGGGCATGATGATCCCGCCGCCAATAATCCAGCGCGAGGCAGGGACGTGCGCCAGCCTTCGAGAGAAGAGGCTCAGGAAGAAAAGGCCGAGCACAAGAGCGAATAGGACGGCCGATCCGAAGAGCATGATCCACCACAGTTGCGCCACGGCGCTGGATGCAGGCCCTGCCGGATCGAGTGTGGAAAGATCGCCGGAACAGCCGGCCAGCATCAATGGTAGGGTGGTCGTCGTCGCGATTGCGCGGAACCTCTGCCCGGGCCCGCTGGTTGTCGGAGAAAGAGGAGACGTGTTTTGGATACACCGCCGAAGAAAAACCCGGTCATCTCCAAGCTCGAGGAAAAGGATGCGAGTTCGGCCGTTGCCGTTGCTGGCCATCCCCTTCATGCAATGACGGTGCATTTCCCGATTGCGCTTGTCTTCGGGACGCTCGGCGCGGACATCATGTACTGGTGGGGCGCTGATCCATTCTGGCTGCGTGTCGGGCTGTGGACGACGGGCATTGCGTTCTTCAGCGCCATTGCGGCCGGTTTGATCGGCTCGGCCGAGCTCTTTCTCGTTCCAGGCATCCGCGCGCGTGTTGCAAGCTGGGCGCATGCAGTGGCTGGCATGTCGCTGATTGCGGTCTGCGGGGCCAATTGGGGCGGTCGCTATTTTTCCAGCATCGAGGTCCTGCCCCATGGCCTTGTCCTGTCGCTGATCGCGTCGGGGTTGACGGGGCTGGCTGGCTGGCATGGCGGCAAGTTGATTTTCGATCATGGCGTCGGTCTCATGGTATCGCCCAAGGACTGATCGACCGCGCGATCTCTTTTAACCCGCCAGCCTCGATCGGGATAATGTCGAGGCTCCACTCCGGTTTGGCGAGAACGACGAAAAAGATGCCGAGCACGGTCGCGGCGGTCAGCACGGTGGCGCCGATGAAGCGCCACACGGGATAGACCTCTCCCTCGTTGAAAAGACGAATGATAACGAGCCCAGTGACGATGTGCACTGTCACCATCACGCCGATAAGCCCAAGCTTGATGGTGAACCAGAGCGTGAAAGTGTGCTGAAAGAAAATCAGGGCCGTTCCGGTCAGGATCGAGACGAAGGCCGCTGGCGAGGCGACGACGACGTAGCAGAAGCGCACGAGGCGCTGGAGCGCGTAAAGAGCGGGTCGATTGCCGACATGGGCGCGCTGGACGTAAAGAGCAGGCAGACTGAGAAGTGTCGCGGCCCAGATGGAGATCGCTGCGATGTGGATGAATTTCAGCAGCATCACCATTGCCAGCTGCCCTTGCCATCCCGGCTAGCGACACCGCGATAAAGGCGGATCAATGCCACAATGAGATAGGGTAGCAGGCCCACCGTCCACATGATGACGCCGGCAAGCTGCTGGTCCTGAAGCGGCTCGAGGCCGAAGGCTTGTGTCGTATCGAGATGTGCGGCGAAAAGCGGCGCGCGCGAGAGCGTCAGGATCGCCGCAAGCATGCCCATCTGCGCAACGGTCGCAAGAGCCAGGGCAACGGCAGTGAAGACACTGGTTCTCGGAGACAGCAGGATCGCCCATAGCCAGATGGCACTGGCAAGAAGGCCTGCCTGCATGATCCAATAGGGGATCATGCCATTCAGCGCGAAGGCATAGCCCGGCGGAATATGCCAGAACCAGAAGATCAAAGTGTGAAAGATGAACGCCATCTCCGGTGGCAGGCGGCTGGAAACAGCGCTTCTCGTCCGGAAGACCGTGGTGAGAAGCGGAGCAAGCACTGTCATCAAGATGAAGTGATGGGTCACCCGCACGGAAAACAGCGCGGTGGTCAGAGCGCAAAGCGGTGAAATCAAAAGAAGGGTGGATACGGCGAAAACGGCCGTCGCAATCCATATTCGGTGTCTATGAAGCGAAAGCGCCGACAGCATCGTCAGCGCGACAACGACCGCCAGAGCAAAGGGGTCTAAGTTCCAAGCACCCCAGACTTGCGATGGCAGCGGTGCAGGACCGCAATAAGGAACTGGTTGGTTCACCCCAAAAATCCGTCCGCCCTCCATTGAAGCGATGCAGAGGCATCAGGGGTCGAACGCTGGAGGGCGGATGAGGTTCCGGCGTTGTTTTTTAAGATGAGGGAATGCTTTCGTCCTCATCCTGGAACGGAGGGTCAATCAGAAGCTCTATGCTTGATCGCGTCTTTGCACGGCGCTTTCCTGTCGCCGCGGGGTATGGGTGGGCTCGCTCTGATTCGTCCTTTGGTTCTTGAGTGAGCGCCGGCTCATCTCGTCCTTGAGCTTCTGCATTGCCAGATGACGGCTTGGATAGACCTTCGTCAGCATGCCATTGTGCAGCACAGCCCAACCGCGCTCATGGGGCATCAATACCGTGTCATTGCTCATGATTTTTTCCTCCCGATAGGCTCACATTCAATTTTGTGATGTGCCCAAACCGTGTTTGCGCAGTTCGGTTCCTCAAGGGACGGGAAGACGGATGGACATGACGATCGTCCACGGGCCGGAAGGGCGAGTCGATTATCGGTGGATGCAAGGGACTGCTATATGACCAAAACGACCGCGGAGCAGCGCTTGGGGACGAACGGACGTTTGACGATAGCCGTCTTCGGCAAAAGCGACACGCTCACGCCCGCAATCAAGTCTGCATGGTCTGAAGCGTCGATGGTTTTGCAAGGTCCTTACGCCGCGACGTCAGTCCATGATCATGATTGGCATTTCAGCGGCGCAGTCATTGATGCGCGATACGGAGCCGAATTGATGCTGCCTTTGATGGCGGACTTGGACAGCAGAGCAATCCCTTACATTTTTTTCGTTCCCCCCAGCGCCCTCACTCACCACCATGGTTCGTTTGTGCTCTCGGACGCTAAAGCTGAAATCAGGCACATCGTTTCCGCGCTTGCGGCCCAGAGCCGCGGCTCCACACATTGAGGCGCTATAGAGTGCCTAGATCCCTCAAGTCAGCGCTCTCCATGTGATCCGATAAGTGTCCGACACACCACGAGCCAAGCAGGAATAGAATAAATATTTCACTGAGGATTCTAATGGAATTTCCACTTGATTTCGCCTTGGCTTGAGCTAGGGTCTCATCGATCGTCATCGACAGAAGATCGGATGGTGACAGGGCGCGACCTGCTTCTTCGGAAGTGGCCGTCCCAAGGAGGAGTTTAGCGTGGAGCAAATGAAATGATCAGGTTCGGTGTGCTGGGTGCGGGCCGTATTGGCAAGGTCCATGCGGCAACGATTGCCGCCAATCCCAAGGCAAAGCTTGCCTATGTCGCGGATGCCTTTCCTGCGGCGGCGGAGCAACTGGCGCTACAGACGGGCGCGCGGGTCGCATCCGTTGAAGAGATTATCGCCGCATCGGATGTCGATGCCGTGCTGATCGCCACTCCGACGCCAAGCCATGCCGATCTGATCGAGGCGGCATCCAAAGCTGGCAAGCATATCCTGTGCGAAAAGCCGGTATCGCTTTCGGTCGATCGCATCCATCAGTGCCTGGATGTGGTCGAGCAGAACAAATCCACGCTGATGATCGGCTTCAATCGCCGCTTCGATACCAACTTCTCGATGGTCGAGCAGCGCCTGCGCAATGGCGATGTCGGAGAGATCGAGATCGTCACCATCATCAGCCGCGATCCCAACCCGCCGCCAGCAAGCTATGTGAAGTCCTCCGGCGGTCTCTTCCGTGACATGATGATCCACGACTTCGATATGGCCCGCTTCCTGATGGGTGAAGAGTTCGTGGTCGTCAACGCGCTCGGCTCCGCGCTGGTGGACAAGGCGATCGGCGAAGAAGGCGATGTGGATACCGCGGCCGTGCAGATGCAGACGGCATCGGGACGGATCGCAGTGATCACCAATTCCCGCCGCGCCACTTACGGCTACGACCAGCGCATCGAAGTGCATGGCTCGACCGGCATGCTCTCGGCCCGCAACATCCAGAATTCGAGCGTCGAATTGTGGAACGCCAACGGCATTGCCGGCGATCCGGTGCAGAACTTCTTCATCGAGCGCTACGCCCAGGCCTATGCCAACGAGATCAACACCTTCATCGACGCGGTCGATGCTGGCAATACCGCGCCGCGTCCCAGCGGTTTCGACGGTCTGCAGGCGCAGAAATTGGCGGATGCCGCCACCGAAAGCTGGCAAACAGGCAAGCCTGTTCAAATCGTCTGATCGGATTTTGACCAATAAAAACGCTCGCATCGTTGTCTCGGTGCGAGCGTTTTTTTTCAGGCAGAGATTGCGCGTTTATGGATTGTCGCGCTTGAAAATCCAGTCGTGATCCGGGTGGTTCTGGAAGCGCCATTTGCGCATCGGGCCAGCCATGACGTTTAGATAATACATCTCATAGCCATAGGGAGAGCCGCAGGGGTGATGCCCCTTCGGTACCAGCACCACATCGCCGCTTGAGACGGCCATGGTCTCGTCCAGCGAGCCGTCTTCGGTGAAGACACGCTGGAAGCCGAAGCCCCGCTCCGGATTGAGGCGGTGGTAGTAGGTCTCCTCCAGATAGGTCATTTCCGGATAGTTGTCCTCGTCGTGCCGGTGCGGCGGGTAGGAGGACCAGTGGCCGGATGGGGTGAAGACTTCCGTGACCAGCAGGCTGTCGGCCACGTCGCGATCTTCCATGGCGATAGGGAAGATGTAACGCGTGTTCCCGCCCTTGCCGCGCTCCGCCAGAGTAATTCCCGCCGGTCCAATGACTTGCGCCTCACGGCCTGGCTTTGCGGGTGCCGTGCACACACCAAGCGTGCAGTCAGTGGTTGCCGTAACGGTCCAGGAAGAGCCCGCCGGGATATAGACGCAATGCGGCGGCTTGCGCTCGAAGACATTCATGCGGTCGCCGAGTTCGCCGAAATTCTTGTCTTCCGACGAGATTTCCGCCTTGCCCTCGACGAGAACGAGAATGACCTCCGTCTCGCCGGTTTGTTCGGTTGCGGTTTCGCCAGGCTTCAGGTGGTAGAGCCCGAAGCCCACATAGCCCCAATTGGCGCTTTCCGGCGTGATGTCATGAACCTTGCCGGATGGGCCGGTGGGTTTGCGCAGCAGATCTGCCATGTCTTGACCTTTCTGTTCAGCCTTTATCCAGGCCTGCTTCGCGTGCGAAGGCGCGCAACGATTTCAGGCCAAGGCTCTGATATTCAAAAGGATTGCGGACATCCGGATCCTGCTCGGCCTCGATAACCAGCCAGCCGCTGTAGCCATGCTCTGCAGCAATCTTGAGAACGGGAAGGAAATCGACGCCACCCTCGCTATCGCCGGGAACGGTGAAGACGCCACGGCGCACACCTTCGAGGAAGGAGAGGCTTTCGTCGCGAACCTGCTTGGCGATGACCGGACGCACGTTCTTGGCGTGGATATGGCCGACGCGACCCATATGTTTCTTCGCCAGCCGCTCCGGATTGCCGCCACCAAAAAGGCAATGGCCGGTATCGAGCAGCAGCTTGGCGTGCGGGCCAGTGTTCTCCATCAGCCGGTCGATCTCGTCTTCGCTCTCGACGATCGTGCCCATGTGATGGTGATAGACGAGCGCGACGCCCTGATCGGCCGCGTGTTTCGCCAGCGCTTCCACGCCTTCGCCAAAGCGCTTCCATTCGCTGTCGGCGAGCGTCGGGCGGTCGTTGACCGGCTTTGCATCCTCGCCGTGGATGGCGTTGGAGGTTTCGCAGACGATGATGACCTTGGAGCCCATCGCCTTCAAAAGGTCGAGGGCGGGCTGCATGGCGGCCTTCTCGTCTTCGATGGAATTGGTCAGAAGGTTGAGCGAATGCCAGCCGGAGACGTAGCGCAGCTTGCGGGGCTCCAGCACGGCCTTGAGGCCTTCCGGTTCCTGCGGGAACTTGTGGCCTTTCTCGATGCCGTCGAAGCCGATCTTGGAGGTTTCGTCCAGGCACTGCTCGAGGCTGATATGAGCGCCGAGCGTGCGGTCGTCGTCATTGCTCCAGGCGATGGGATTTGTACCGTAAAGGATCATGATCAGCGTCTTTCTTTCAGTGCGGATTCATAGGCTACACGAGCCTGTTTGACTTCATTGCGTTCGGAGACTTCCGGCACGGCGACATCCCACCAGTATCCCCCGGCATCCGGTGTCGGATAGGGATCGGTATCGATGACGATCACGGTCGGAACATCCGCGCTGCGGGCTGCATCGAGTGCCGTTTCGAGTTCGGCGATTGTCGAGACCTTGTGCGCATCCGCGCCCATACTGGCTGCATGCGCGGTGAAATCGATGGCGATCGGGTTCTTCTGGTTGGTGTGGGCGTAGAGATTGTTGAACTCTGCCCCGCCGGTGCCCATCTGCAGCCGGTTGATGCAGCCATAGCCGCGATTGTCGGTGATGACGACGGTGATCTTCACGCCCATGGCAACGGCAGTGGCAAGCTCCGAATTCATCATCATGTAGGAGCCATCGCCCACCATGACGATCACGTCGCGCTCGGGCTCTGCCATCTTGATGCCGAGGCCACCGGCAATCTCGTAACCCATGCAGGAGAAGCCATATTCCATGTGGTAGGAAAGCGGCAGCTTCGCCTTCCACAGCTGGTGCAGCTCTCCAGGCATGGTGCCTGCCGCACACATGACGACGGTATTGTCGCGCGAGGCGCGCTGTACCGCGCCGATCACCTGCATATCCGTCGGCTGGCTGTTGGCCTCCTTCGGTGCCGCGGTCACGGCGTCGGCCTTGGCGAACCAGTCCTGTTTCAGGCTTACATCGGGTGCGGAAAAGCGGTGGCTGCCCAAGGCTTCGGTCAGTTTTTCCAGGCCGACTTTCGCATCGGCCGTCAGGCTGATCGCATCGTGCTTGGCGCTGTCATAGGCTTGGACGTTGAGTGCGAGCAGTTTGCGCGCCGGGTTCTTGAAAAGCGCCCAGGAGCCGGTGGTGAAATCCTGAAAACGGGTTCCGACACCGAAGACGAGATCGGCCTTTTCGGCAATCGCATTGGCGCTCGACGCGCCCGTCACACCGGCGGGACCGAAATTCATCTCGTGATCCCAGGCAAGCGCGGATTTGCCCGCCTGGGTTTCGATGACGGGAATGGAGTGACGCTCGGCGAAGCTTTTCAGAGCCTCTGTCGCGCCGGAAAAATGCACGCCGCCGCCTGCGACGATGATCGGGTTCTTCGCGGCCTTAAGGGCTACGATCGCTTCTTTGAGTTCGGCTTTGTCGGGCTCGGGGCGGCGCTGGCGCCAGACCTTTTTGTCGAAGAAGCTTTCCGGATAATCATAGGCTTCCGCCTGCACATCCTGGCAGAAAGAGAGTGTCACAGGACCGCAATCGGCGGGGTCCGTCATGGTGCGGAAGGCGCGTGGCAATGCGGTCAGAAGCTGTTCGGGGCGCATGATCCGGTCGAAATAGCGGCTGACGGGCTTGAAGCAGTCATTGGCCGAGACCGTACCGTCGTTGAAGTCTTCGATCTGCTGAAGCACCGGATCCGGCCCACGATTGGCGAAGACATCGCCGGGGATCAGCAGGACGGGCAGACGGTTCACATGCGCAAGGGCGGCAGCCGTTACCATGTTCAATGCGCCGGGACCGATGGAAGAGGTAACCGCCATCGTCCGGCGGCGGCCAAGTTGCTTGGTGTAGGCAATCGCCGCATGCGCCATGGATTGCTCGTTCTGGCCGCGATAGGTCGGCAGTTCCTCGCGGATGCCGTAAAGGGCCTCCCCCATGCCGGCAACGTTGCCGTGGCCGAAGATCGCCCAGACGCCGGCGATGTAAGGCTCGCCATCCTCATTCATTTGGGCTGCCAGGTAACGCACAAGCGCCTGTGCCGCCGTCAATCGTACCGTCTTCACGCTGCCTCTCCCTTTACATGCGCGGCGCGCGCCTTGTCCCAAATCTGGCAAAGCGCATCATAACGGGCTGCCATGTCGGCAACCGCCTCCTCATCACTCACCTTGCCCGCAAGCCAGTTGCGTGCGGCCTCGGCAAAAATCGTGCGACCCACGGCAAATCCTTTTACCAGATCGAAGCCTGCCGCCAGCCTGAAACTCTCCTCCAACTCGCTCTGCGGCGCCTCCAGGCCGAGAACCACGATGCCACGAACGTAAGGATCATGACGTTTTACCGCATCGGTCGCCTGACGCCAGGCTTCCTCGCTCTTCAAAGGCTCAAGCTTCCACCAGTCTGGATAGACGCCGATCTCGTAGAAGCGGTCTATGATGCGGGCAGTCGTTTCATCATCGATCGGTGCCACCTTGGAAGGGATGACCTCCAGCAGAAATTCCAGCCGGTTGCGGCGCGCGGCGGTGAAGAGACGCGAGACCGTCTCTTCCTGCTCGGCGCGCATCGCCTCGTCATCGTCCGGATGGTAGAAGCATAGCACCTTGACCACATGTTCGGCCGGCCATTCGTTCAGACCGCCGCAATCGGGTCCAAGATCCGGTTCCAAAGTCAATGGGCGCGAGCCCGGCCATTCCGCGGGGCGGCCGATCCACAGGCCTGAGCCTGCGGCCTGATAGAGAGCATCGCGGCCAAGACGACCATCGCAGAGAATGCCGTAACCGGCCTTTCCATCGGCAACCTGGTGGGCAGCCTTCAGGCAAAGCTCCTTGAAGGAGCCGATCTTCTTGTCGTCAACGCCGACGTCCTTTGCGATGGCTTCCAGTTGCATGCGGTGATCGAAGGCAAAGACGCGCATGGTGCTCCAGTCGCCTTTGCGATTGGTGGCCCAATGCACCTGTTCCAGCGCGTCGTCCTTGCGCAGCGCCTTGTTGCGAATGCCCGTGCGGAAGAAATATTGCAGCTCTTCCCAGCTTGGATAGGCCGGCGTGCAGCCATGGCGCGACACGGCGAAAGCGCCGCAGGCATTGGCGTATTTCAATGTCGTCGGCCAGTCTTCGCCGCGCAGCCATCCGCGGAAGAGGCCTGCCATGAAGCCATCACCAGCACCCAGCACGTTGAAGACTTCGATGGGGAAGCCTTCGCCGCTTTCGCCATCGTCGAGACTGCCTGGAATGTCGCCTGGAAAGACCACTGCGCCCATCGGTCCGCGCTTGCAGACGAGCGTCGCGTTGGAGACAGCCCGCACGGCGCGCAGCGCTTCCAGAGTATCGGTGGAGCCACCGGCGATGTGAAACTCTTCCTCGGTGCCGACGATCAGGTCGAAGAGGTTGAGGGTGGATTGCAGCTTCTGCGTCACCTTCGCCGATTCTACGAAGCGGCTTTCACCGTCACCATGGCCAGCCACACCCCAGAGGTTCGGGCGGTAATCGATGTCGAGCGCCGTCTTCGCGCCGCTGTCGCGTGCCAGGCGCAGCGCCTTCAAGACCGCCGCTTCCGTGCGCGGATGCGAAAGATGCGTGCCGGTGGCGCAGACGCAGTTCGCTTCGGCGATGAAGGCAGGGTCGATGTCGTCTTCGCTCAGCGCCATATCGGCGCAGTTCTCGCGATAGAAGATCAAGGGGAACTGCTGCTGGTCGCGGATGCCGAGAATGACGAGTGCGGTCAGGCGCTCCTTGTCGGTCTGCACGCCGCGAATATCGACGCCTTCGCGCACCAGCTGTTCGCGGATGAAGCGACCCATGTGCTCGTCGCCGACGCGGGTAATGACGGCACTTTTCAGCCCAAGCCGTGCGGCACCTGCTGCAATGTTGGTGGGAGAGCCACCGATGTATTTGTTGAAGGAGGACATGTCCTCCAGACGTCCGCCGATCTGCGCGCCGTAAAGATCGACCGACGAGCGGCCGATCGTGATGAGATCGAGTGTCTTCACGATCTGTCTCCTCCGCGCTGTCACGCGCTATAAAGGACGGAGCTGAGTATCCGTCACTTTTCTCCCTCATTTATATTTGGACTATAAATTCTATTTTTTCGGTTTTCAACACGAATATTCAGTTTTGTCGGTGCGTCCCCACACCCACCGCCAGCGCAATCGCGATGCAGAGGGTCGCCGACAGAGAACGGAATGCACCGAAATCGACCTCTGACACGGTCAGTACTGTGGCATCGAATTGTCGTAGCGGATTGACGGCCGTATCGGTGATCGCCACGACCGGAATCTTGCGGGCACGGCTTGAGGAAACAATCTCCATCGTTTCAGCCGAATAGGGCGCAAAGGTGATGGCGAGAACCACATCGCCCTGGCGGATTGCATTGGCGCTCTGCAGCTGGCCGACAGAGGCATGCAGCATGGAGGGCACTTGCATCTTCTCGAAAGCGTAGGCGAGATAGCTTGCGACCGGGAAGGAGCGGCGCAAGCCGACGATATGGATCATCTGCGCTTCGGCCAGCACCTGGATTGCGGCTTCGAAAGCAGACTGATCGACAGTTTTCAGCAGGTTTTCCAGCGATGCACGCCCGGCTTCGACAAATTCTGCCAGAAGCCGTCCACCACTGTCTTCGCCCTTGTCGCGCAAGTTGGTGAGCCGGGTATCGTAATCCGGCCAACGGCCGGAATAGCTTTCCTTGAACAGTCGCTGCATTTCGGAGAAGCCGGAAAAGCCTAAGATCTGGCAGAAGCGCATGAAGGCGGAAGGCTGGACTCCTGCCGCTTCCGCCATCTCCGCGACAGTGGAAACGGCGATCCGGTCGGTATTGGCTGCCACATAATCCGCGCACTGCCGCAATCTCTTCGGCAGTTTCGGCGCAACCTCGACAAGTCTCTCCTCAAACTCCTTCACCGTTGCCGGTGCAGCAAGATCCTGCATCTCGTTTCACTCCCCCAAAAATGAAATCGTCTCTCCTGGATTGGAATATCTATTCCAGAAAAGGCAGGACAGGGAAGCGGAATCTCGGGGGCACCCTCGTCAATCGAATTGCAGGATCACCTCATCGACGGCAAGACTTTCACCAGCCTTCACGCAAACCCTGGCAACGCGGCCCCTGCGCTCTGCGCGAAGAATGTTTTCCATCTTCATCGCCTCTACGGTTGCCAGCGCCTGTCCGGCCTCGACCTCATCCCCCTCCGCGACCGAGATCGAGGTGATGACGCCCGGCATGGGGCAAAGCAGCATCTTCGATGTGTCCGGCGGCAGCTTTTCCGGCATGAGACACGCAAGTTCGGCGACGCGAGGGCTGCGCACCTGGGCGACGATGTCCATGCCATGCCAACGCAATCGGATGGCGGATGGCGAAAGATCGATCTTTACCGCCAGAACCGCATCGCCCAGCCGGAAAATGCCGAGGCTGCGGCCCGGCAGCCAGTCCGTTTCGACAGCCAGCCTCTCGCCGCCCTCGACTTGAGTGACAATATGATCGCCCTCAAGATCAAGGGAAATCCGGTGCTCGGTTTTACCGAGTTGAACCACCCAGTCCTTGCCGACAATGCGGCGATGGTTGCCGATGGTGCCGGAGATTTGCGCTGCGCGGCTCTGCACCTGATGGTGAATGACCGCAGCAATCGCCGCCAGTCGTTCAGCGGCTTGCGTCTCGGGCTCCACTCCGGAAAAACCGTCTGGAAATTCCTCGGCAATAAAGCCTGTGGTCAGATTACCGGAACGGAAACGAGGATGCTGCATGACCGCCGAGAGGAAGGGCAGGTTATGCCCGATGCCCTCGACCTCGAATCGATCGAGCGCCTCGCCCATGGCATCGATAGCGGAGAGCCGTGTCTCGCCCCAACTACAGAGCTTGGCGATCATCGGATCGTAATACATCGAGATTTCGCCGCCCTCAAAGACGCCGGTATCATTGCGTAGGATCGTGCCATTCTCCTGTCGGCCCTCTTCTGGGGGACGGTAGCGGGTCAATCGACCGATGGAGGGAAGGAAGTTGCGATAAGGGTCCTCCGCATAAAGGCGGCTCTCGATGGCCCAGCCATTGAGCTTGATGTCCGGTTGGGAAAGAGACAGTTTCTCGCCTGCCGCAACACGGATCATCTGCTCCACGAGATCGATGCGGGTCACAAGTTCGGTGACGGGGTGCTCCACCTGAAGCCGGGTGTTCATTTCCAGGAAGTAGAAGTTGCGGTCGCCATCGACGATGAATTCCACCGTGCCAGCGGAGAAATAACCGACCGCCTTGGCAAGCGCGACAGCCTGCTCGCCCATCGCCTTGCGCGTTGCCTCATCCAGAAACGGAGATGGCGCTTCCTCGATCACCTTTTGATTTCGGCGTTGAATGGAGCATTCCCGCTCGCCGAGATAGAGCACCTTGCCGTGCTGATCACCGAGAACCTGGATTTCGATGTGACGCGGCTGTGTGACGAATTTTTCGATGAAAATCCGATCGTCACCGAAAGATGCTTTTGCTTCGTTGCGTGATGACTGGAAACCCTCGCGGGCTTCCGCATCGTTCCAGGCAATGCGCATGCCCTTGCCGCCGCCGCCGGCCGATGCCTTGATCATCACCGGGTAGCCGATCTCGGCTGCAATGCGGACAGCCTCATCGGCAGTCTCGATCAGCCCCATATGGCCGGGAACGGTGGAGACACCTGCCTCGGCGGCAAGTTTCTTGGAGGTGATCTTGTCTCCCATTGCTTCGATGGCTTTGACCGGCGGGCCGATGAAGGCAACGCCTTCCTTTTCCAGAGCCGCCGCGAAAGCCGGATTCTCAGAGAGAAAGCCATAGCCCGGATGCACCGCGTCAGCACCCGTTTTGCGAATGGCCTCGAGGATCTTGTCGATCACGATATAGGACTGGTTGGAGGGTGCGGGGCCGATATGCACCGCTTCGTCGGCCTCGCGCACATGCAGCGCATTGGCATCCGCATCGGAATACACCGCGACCGTTGCGATGCCCATCTTCTTTGCGGTGCGAATGACGCGGCAGGCGATTTCGCCGCGATTGGCAATGAGGATTTTCTTGAACATAGGCTTCATCCTCACAATGGAATCGTATCGTGTTTCTTCCAATGCGTCGTCACCTGCTTGTTGCGCAGGGACGCAAAGGCGCGGGCAATCCGGCGGCGCGAGGAATGCGGCATGATGACTTCATCGATGAAGCCGCGTTCGGCAGCGACGAAGGGATTGGCGAAACGCTCCTCATACTCGCGCGTCCGTTCCGAGATCTTGTCGGGGTCCGACAGTTCAGAGCGGTAGAGAATTTCAGCCGCACCCTTGGCGCCCATCACGGCAATCTCCGCCGTTGGCCAGGCATAGTTGATATCGGCGCCGATATGTTTCGACGCCATAACATCATAGGCGCCGCCATAGGCCTTGCGGGTAATCAGCGTCACCATCGGTACCGTTGCTTCGGAATAAGCGAAGAGCAGCTTGGCGCCGTGCTTGATGACGCCGCCATATTCCTGCGCGACACCCGGCAAGAAGCCCGGCACATCCACCAGGGTCAGGATCGGAATGTTGAAGGCGTCGCAGAAGCGGACGAACTTTGCCGCCTTGCGGGAGCTGTCGATATCCAGGCATCCGGCCAGCACCATGGGCTGGTTGGCGACGACGCCGACGGTCTCGCCTTCAAGGCGGATGAAGCCGGTGATGATGTTTCTGGCAAAGGCCTCCTGCAATTCAAAGAAATCGCCTTCGTCGGCAATCGCGTGGATCAACTCCTTCATGTCATAGGGCTTGTTGGAACTGTCCGGGATCAAGGTATCGAGCTTCGCCTCAAGGCGGGCCGGGTCGTCATGGAACGGTCGCGTCGGCGACTTCTCCCGGTTGTTGGTGGGGAGAAAATCGAACAGCGCACGCACCGCTTCAAGTGCCTCGATGTCGTTCTCATAGGCGCCATCGGCAACAGAAGATTTTTTCGTGTGGGTGGTGGCGCCACCCAGCTCCTCGGCGGTGACAATCTCATTGGTGACGGTCTTCACAACGTCCGGACCGGTGACGAACATATAGGAAGTATCGCGCACCATGAAGATGAAGTCGGTCATGGCGGGCGAATAGACCGCGCCGCCCGCGCAAGGTCCCATGATGACGGAGATCTGCGGCACCACGCCGGAGACTTCCGCGTTGCGACGGAAGACTTCCGCATAGCCCGCAAGCGACGAGACGCCTTCCTGGATGCGCGCACCGCCGGAATCGTTCAAGCCGATCACAGGGGCACCGACGCGCACCGCCATATCCATGATCTTGCAGATTTTTTGTGCGTGGGTTTCCGACAAGGAGCCGCCAAGCACGGTAAAATCCTGGCTGAACACATAGACCTGCCGTCCGTTGATCGTGCCCCAGCCGGTCACGACGCCATCGCCAGCCACCTTCTGATCCGCCATGCCGAAATCCACCGCCCGGTGGGTCACATACATGTCGTATTCTTCGAAGGAGCCTTCATCCAGCAGCACGTCGAGGCGTTCGCGCGCCGTCAGCTTGCCTTTGGCGTGCTGCGTATCGATACGTTTTTGCCCGCCGCCCAGACGAGCCTCGGCGCGGCGGCTTTCCAGTTCTTGAAGGACTGAACGCATAAGACCTCCCTGTCGCATTCGCCGACAAGTCTTAAAGCCTTATTCGCAAAATGGAAATGTCGGCCTTCGTCGCAGACGGAACATACACCAGCTAGCCGCGATAGGCGACGAGCACCGCCCCGCAGGCAATTAGGATCACGCCGAGCCAGTTGGGAAGAGAGAGCCGTTCGCCCAGAAAGAGAACCGCAAACACCGCGACGAAGACCACGCTGAGCTTGTCGATTGGCGCAACGCGCGCGGCATCGCCGATCTTCAGGGCACGGAAATAGCAGATCCAGGATGCACCGGTTGCCAGCCCGGAGAGGACGAGGAACAGCCAGGTGCGCGGTGTGATCGTCGCCGGGCTCTGCCAGTTCCCTGTAACGTAGACCATCAAGCCTGCAGCCAGAAGAATGACGATGGTTCGGATGAAGGTGGCGAAATCGGAGTTGACGTTTTCGATGCCGATCTTGGCGAAGATGGCGGTCAGCGCGGCGAAAGCGGCCGAAAGAAGAGCCCAGACTTGCCAGGACAGAAACAGGTTTTTCATCATCAAGCACCGTTGAGGAGAGGAGTGGTATTCATCCTTACCAAGCCGGGGCCGGAAAAGAAGAGGCCCGCCTCGAATGATCGAAGCGGGCCTCTGTGTGCATTGCTTTTAAGGGCGTTTCTTACTCTGCCGGAACCCCGAGCGCGGTCGGATCGTCAACGACTTTGGGCTCGTCGCCTCTCAGCACTGCCGCCAGTTGTTCCTGGTCGAGTTCGCCTTCCCAACGGGCAACGACGATGGTTGCGACCGCGTTGCCGACGAAGTTGGTCAGCGCGCGGCATTCCGACATGAAGCGGTCGATGCCGAGGATCAGCGCCATGCCGGCAACCGGCACGGATGGCACGACCGAGAGTGTGGCCGCGAGCGTGATGAAGCCAGCACCGGTGATGCCTGCAGCACCCTTGGAGCTCAGCATGGCAACGAGCAGCAGAAGAACCTGTTCACCGAAGGACAGGTGGATACCCGTTGCCTGTGCGATGAAGAGGGCAGCGAGCGTCATGTAGATGTTCGTGCCATCGAGGTTGAAGGAGTAGCCGGTCGGAATGACGAGACCGACGACGGAGCGCTTGCAGCCAGCCTTTTCCATCTTGCTCATCAGGCCCGGAAGGGCTGCTTCCGAAGAGGATGTGCCGAGAACGAGCAGCAGCTCTTCCTTGATGTAGCGGATCAGCGCCAGGATGGAGAAGCCGTTATAGCGGCAGACAGCACCCAGAATGACGAGCACGAAGATCAGCGACGTCAGGTAGAAGGTGCCAATCAGCATGGCGAGGTTGGTGACCGATGCAATGCCGTATTTGCCGATGGTGAAGGCCATGGCGCCAAACGCACCGATCGGAGCAGCCTTCATCAGGATCGCGACCAGCTTGAAGATCGGATACATCAGGGCATGCATGAAGTCGACGACAGGCTTGCCACGCTCTCCGACGATGCCGAGCGAAATGCCGAACAGAACCGAGAAGAACAGCACCTGAAGAATATCGCCTTCTGCGAAAGCGCCGACGATCGTCGTCGGGATGATGTTCATCAGGAAGCCGGTGATGGACTGCTCATGCGCCTTGGCGGCATAGGTGGCAACGGCC
Organism: Agrobacterium cavarae; assembly: GCF_004310285.1. GTDB lineage: Bacteria > Pseudomonadota > Alphaproteobacteria > Rhizobiales > Rhizobiaceae > Agrobacterium > Agrobacterium cavarae. Next base: position 118,279 of record NZ_SISF01000030.1, on the reverse strand, counting down.
TTGCCGTCCAGCGTGGACGGATCGATGTTCATGCCGGCACCCGGCTGAACGACGTTGGCAACGATCATGCCAACAATGAGCGCCAGGGTGGAGAAGGTTATGAAGTAGATCATCGCCTTGCCGGCAACGCGGCCGACCTTCTTCATGTCGTTCATGCCGGCAATGCCAGTTGCGACTGTGAGGAAGATCACGGGTGCGATGATCATCTTGACCAGGCGGATGAAGCCATCGCCGAGCGGCTTCAGCTGTTCGCCGAGAGCGGGGTAAAAGTGGCCGAGCGCAATACCTGCGGCGATGGCGACGATGACCTGGAAATAGAGATGCCGGTAAAAAGGCAGTCTGGCGTGGCTTTCGGCCACGGCTGTGCTGTCAATCATTGTAGTTCCTCCTCGGCTTAACCCTGCCCTGACGGCCTCCCGGGTTTGCCTTTGCGTTTTGCCCGGCCCTCTGCCGTTCGGAAATACAAGAGCAAATAGCGTGCCAGTTCGATCTTGGAGAATTAAATGACTGAAAAACATGGATTTTATTTTGAGTCGAATCAGCAACCGTTTTCACAAGTGTGTTTTCCCGCTCAACATCTCTTGTCTTTTGTGTGGATTCCCGCACATTGGGGCGATGGGTTTCGAGCAATACAATGTCCACTTTCTTAAATAGTAGCCGCTTCCGCTGGATGGCCTTTGCGCTGATGTGGGTCATCATTGGCTTCGGCGCCTTCGTCGCTGCCGACAAGATCGGGCGCGTCCAAGCGACGAAGCGGTTGATTGCCGATTCCACCACGGACGCCGAGCTGAAAACGGCTTTGCTGAATGTGGCACTGGAGCGCCCGCGCGTCCTGCCACTCGTCCTCTCCCGCGACAGGGATATCACCGAAGCATTGGAGAATGGCGGCGCGGCCGTCCAGCGTCTGGATGAAAAGCTGGAGGGGCTGATCGAGGGCACGCAGGCCTCGGTCATCTATGTGACGGATGCAAAGGGCGTCACCATCGCGTCCAGCAATTGGCAGACGCCCGAGAGTTTCGTCGGCTCCAATTATGCCTTCCGGGACTATTTTCGCAGAGCCATGGAAACGGGCATGGCGGAGCATTACGCGCTTGGCAATGTCAGCCGCCGGCCGGGGCTCTATATTTCGCGGCGGATCGATGGCGCAGATGGAAGGCCGCTCGGGGTGGTCATTGCCAAGGTGGAATTCAACCGGCTCGAGACCGACTGGAATATCGGCGGGCGTCCCGTTTATATCGTCGATTCCAATGGCGTGGTGCTGATGACAAGCATACCCGAATGGCGGTTCAAGACGGTGGCGCCGATCGACGAAGCCAAACGGCGGATGATTTCCGCTAGTCTCCAATTCGGAGAGGAAGCGCTCTCTCCCTTGCCGGTGACTGTGCGATCCAAACTCGGTCCGGATGTGGCGCTGGTGGAGGTGAACTCCCCGCCAGCGCTGAGAGGAGATTATCTTCGTCTCGAACTTCCCGTCCCGACGACCAGATGGTCATTGCATTATCTTCAGCCCGTGACGCCAACGACCAATGCCGCGATACGCGAAAGCCGGATCATTGCTCTCGCCGCCCTCATGCCGTTCTTTGCGCTCTCGGCAATCTGGCTTCGGCGTCGGTTAAAGGCGGAGCAGGCACAGGCTGCTGCAGAGCGGGCGCGGGCAGAGTTGGAGCGCCGCGTGCAGGAGCGCACCGTCGATCTGACCATGGCGCGCGACAAGCTTCAGGCCGAAATTCTGCGACACGAACAGACGGGCAAGGAACTGCAGAGCGTTCAGCACGATCTTGTCCAGGCAAACCGGCTCTCGATCCTTGGCCAGGTGGCGGCGGGCGTCGCGCATGAGATCAATCAGCCCGTGGCGACCATTCGCGCCTATGCCGACAATGCGCGTGTACTTTTGAAGCGAAAGCGCGCCGAAGAGGCGGATGAGAACCTAGAGAATATCGCCGCACTGACCGAGCGCATTGGCGTCATCACCAGCGATCTCAAAATCCTCGCCCGCAAGGGAAGGACCGCAGCCGAGCCCGTCAGCCTTCGTCTGGTCGTGGAAGGGGCGGTGGTGTTGTTGCGCAGCCGCTTTTCCGGTCGCATGGACATTCTCGATCTCGATCTTCCCGATGAGAGCGTCAAGGTGATGGGAAGCCGCATCCGCCTGGAGCAGATCGTCATCAATCTCCTGCAGAACGCGCTTGAAGCCGTCGAGGAGAAGACTGACGGTCGCGTCGACGTGCGGGTCGAGGAGGACAAGGACGACGTTGTGCTAAGGGTTCGCGATAACGGACCCGGCATCGCTGCGCCGATTCTCGAGCAGCTTTTCTCGCCCTTCAACACGTCGAAGGAAGGGGGCCTTGGCCTCGGCCTCGTCATCTCCAGCGATATCGCCTCGGATTATGGTGGCCGGATCGAGGTCGATACCGGCGAAAGCGGCACATGTTTCTCAGTCTATTTGAAGCGGGCATGACATGACGGTGATGGGAACGGTCTATCTGGTGGATGACGACTCGCAGCTTCGCAAGGCGATGCGGCAGACGCTGGAACTCGAAGGCATGACAGTGATGCCTTTCCCCAAGGCAGAGCTGGCGCTCGATGCTCTGGAGGAGAATTTCGACGGTGTGATCGTTACCGATGTGCGCATGCCCGGCATGGATGGCCTGCAGTTTTTCGAGCATGTTCGGAAGATCGACGCGGATCTGCCGGTCATTCTGATCACCGGCCATGGCGATGTGCCGATGGCCGTCAGCGCGCTTCAAAACGGTGCTTATGATTTTATCGCCAAGCCCTTTCCCGCCGAGCGCATGGTGGAAAGTGTGCGCCGTGCGCTGGAGAAGCGCCGGCTGGTGATGGAAAACAGGGCGTTGAAGCAGGCGGCTGATCAGTCGATCGACGACATGCCGCTGCTTGGCCAGACGCCTGCGATGGAGCGCCTGCGCAATACCTTGCGCCACATCGCCGATACGGATGTGGATGTGCTGGTGGCGGGAGAGACCGGCAGCGGCAAGGAAGTGGTGGCAACAGCCCTGCACCGCTGGAGCAAGAAGCGCAGCCACGGAAACTTCGTGGCGTTGAACTGCGGTGCCTTGCCGGAAACCGTGATCGAAAGCGAGCTCTTCGGCCATGAGGCCGGCGCCTTTACCGGCGCGCAGAAGAAGCGTATCGGCCGCATCGAATATTCAAGCGGCGGCACGCTGTTTCTGGACGAGATCGAAAGCATGCCGCCTGCTCTCCAGGTGAAGATGCTGCGTGTTCTGGAAATGCGCGAGGTTTCCCCAGTCGGCTCAAACGAGGAGCGTTCAGTCGATATTCGCGTCGTTGCCGCCGCCAAGGTGGATCTCGGGGATCCAGAGCAGCGTAAGGATTTTCGCGAGGATCTCTATTACCGTTTGAATGTGGTGACGCTCTCCATCCCGCCATTGCGCGAGCGGCGTGCCGACATACCGCTGCTTTTTTCCCATTTCGTCAGCAAGGCTTCCAGCCGCTTCGGCATGCCGGTGCCGCAGATCGGCGCCTCCGTGTCGCGCTACCTCAACGAACATCAATGGCCGGGCAATGTGCGTGAACTCGGACATTTCGCCGAGCGCGTGGTGCTGGGACTGGAGGGCGGGCAGCCGCAGATTTCCAGCCCGGCTGCGATATCGAGTGGATCAGGGACGCTTTCCGAACGCATGGATCGGCAGGAAGCCGACATCATTCGCGAAACACTGGAGAAGCATCAGGGTGACGTTGCCGAAACCATCGCGGCGCTAGGAATTGCGCGCAAGACCTTTTACGACAAGTTGCAGCGCCATAACATAAACCGCTCGGATTACGTCCCCAAATGAGGGTGATCCGAGCGGTTCAAGTTCTTAAAAATCAAGGCTCTAGCGGTCAGCCTGCGACGCAGAAGTGGCTGTTTCCATCATTGCCGATATAGGTACCGCTGTTCGGATTGAAGCTGCGGTAACGCTGCGAGCAATAGTTATACCAGGACTGGGACCACGGTTCGATCGTGCGGTAAACCTGACGCTGTCTGTAGACGGGGCGGGGCTCGTAAACCGGCTGGGCGCGATAGACCGGGCGAGGTGCGGGACGATACTCGCGATAGTCCGGATCATCATATGTGTAGCTGGGCTGATAGGTCTGATAGTGGCGAACCGGAGGAGGCTCGGCATAGACCGGCTCTTCCTCATAGCGCGGCTGCGACAGGGCAGAGCCGACGGCGACACCTGCTGCGAGGCCAAGAACACCGCCGATGATGGCTGCGTCGCGATTTCTGTGACGCCAGTCGCCAGCAGATGCCGTGTTCAAGGGTGCCATGACGGTTGCAGATACCGCAAGGGCCAGGAGAGATTTAGCTGCAATCGAAGCCATGTTCATTTTCCATCAAAACGGCAGTTGCCCGCCAGTTGTTGTCCGATGGTTAAGAAAATAGATTCCGCAGGCTGAACGGGCGCTGAATGAATTGTGGCAGGATCGAAGCGCTTAACCTGCCGCCATATGGGTAGGCGAAAACACTTCCATCAGCCCTAGATAGGGCTTTTCGACGGGGCTTGCATAGGCACCGCGCTTGGCCGTGGTGAGCCCAAGCGAGATCAATGTCTCGGCATGTTTTACCGCTGCCGAAACACCATCGATAACGGGAACGCCAAATTCATGTGACAGCTCTGCCGCAAGATCCGCCATGCCGGCGCAGCCAAGCACGATGGCCTCCGCCTTGTCTTCGTGAAGCGCCGCTGTGATCTGTGCCCGTAGCCGCGGCAGAGCGTCTGAGCTCGGGTCTTCCAGCGACAGGACCGGAATGTCGGCGGCCCGCACCTTGGCGCGAGCGCCCATGCCGTAGCGATGCACCAGATGTTCGAGCGGCAGGCGGGAGCGTTCCATGGTGGTGACGACGGTGAAGCGTTGCGCGATGAAAGCCGCGGTCGCGACGGCCGCCTCGCAGATGCCGATGACGGGGATGGTCGCAAGCGCGCGCGCCGCATCGAGGCCCGTATCGTCAAAGCAGGCGATGACCGCGGCCTGTGCCCCGCCCTTTTCCGCCTTGGCGATCTCCAGGAGAAGCCCCGGTATGGCGAAGACCTCGTCATAATAACCCTCGATCGAGACCGGTCCCATCGACGACGTCACAGCGACGATCTCCGTCGAGGTGGAAGCGACCGCCTTGGCCGCCGCCTCGATCGTCTGAGTCATCGATTGCGTGGTATTGGGATTGACGACGAGAATGCGCATGATGTGCGGGTCAGCCTTTCGAGCGGCGGCGGTTCATGGCGGCAATGATGCCGAGCGTTGCGCCGATGACGATGAGAGAGAAGAAAGTGGTAACGGCACCAAGGGCATAGAGCACCGGCGTGGTGACGTTCGTCGTCATGCCGTAAATTTCGAGCGGCAGCGTATTATATGTGCCGGACGTCATCAGGGTTCGGGCAAACTCGTCATAGGAAAGCGTGAAGCCGAACAGGCCGACGCCAATCAGGCTTGGCGCAATCATCGGCAGCACCACGTTGCTGAAGGTCTGCCAGGAATTTGCACCTAGATCGCGCGCAGCTTCTTCGTAGGATGGCGAGAAGCGGTTGAAGACCGCAAACATGATGAGGACGCCGAAAGGCAGGGTCCACGTCAGCTGTGCGCCGAAGGCGGAGCTGTACCACGCAGGCTCCAGGCCAAGCTGCTGGAAAAGCACGCCGATGCCGAGCGAGATGATGATCGATGGCACCACAAGGCTTGCAACCGAGAGATAGAAGAGCGGGGTGGCGCCGACGAATTTGCGGCGGAAGGCAAGGCCCGCCAGAAGCGAGACAAGCACGGTGACGATCATCACCATCACGCCCAGCATGAAGGAACGTCGGAAGGAGCCGCCAAAGTCGCCGACCGCCTGCTGTTCGAAGAGGTTGGCGAACCAGTGCAGAGAGACGCCGTTTAGCGGGAATGTCAGGCCGCCATTCGGTCCCTGAAAGGCCAGGATCAGGATGGCCGAGAGCGGGCCATAGAGAAACAGCACGAAGAGGGCGAAGAAGATGGCAAGGATGTAGAATTCGCGACCGCGTTTTTCCGAATGCATGGATCAGAGCTCCTTACGGATATCGACGACCCGCAGAATGCCTGCGACCATCAGGAGAACGAGGGCGAGAAGGACGACAGCATTTGCAGCCGCCGCCGGATATTGTAGGAGCGACATCTGGTTCTTCATCATCAGGGCAACAGAGGCACTCTGTCCGCCGGACATGACCTGCACGGTGGAAAAATCCGCCATGACCAGCGTTACGACGAAAATGGTCCCGATGGCCATTCCGGGCTTCGCCAAGGGAATGATGACGTTCCACAGCACCTGCCAGCTGGACGCGCCCGCATCGCGCGCGGCCTCCACCAGCGACTTGTCGATGCGCATCAGCGTGTTGAAGATCGGCGTCACCATGAAGAGCGTGTATAGATGCACCATGGCCAGCACCACGGCGAAGTCGGAATAGAGCAGCCATTCGATGGGCGCCGGAACAATTCCCAAATTCACCAGCGCACTGTTGATCAGGCCGTTGCGGCCGAGGACCGGGATCCATGAAATCATGCGGATGATGTTGGAGGTCAGGAAGGGCACGGTGCAGATGAGGAACAGGACCATCTGCATGGTGGTGGTGCGAATATGGAAGGCCAGGAAATAGGCCACCCAGAAGCCGAGGAACAGCGTGATCGCCCAGACAAGGAAGGCATATTTCAACGTATTGAGATATGTCTGCCAGGTCACCCAGGAGCCGAGCGTTTCGGTATAGTTGAAGGTGACGAAGTCGGGATACATCTGGGCAAAGTCATAATCCCAGAAGCTCACCACCACGATCATCAGGATCGGCAGGAGAAGAAAGAAGCCTAGGATCAGCGCCAACGGCGTTGCCTCGATGTAAGACACAAGTCCCTTCGGCAGGGTGAAGGGCTTGCCCGCTTTTTCTTTCTTTTCGCCAACGCCTATAAATCTGACCGTCGCCATTCAATGGAGCCCTTTATTGTTGTCATGATCGGCAGCTTCGCGCTGCCGGTCCTGGTGCGATAACGACGGATTGAAACCTCCCCGTCGTCATGGTCGGCCCCCGGATCAAGTCCGAGGATGACGAAAAGCAAGTGCCGAAGGTATCGGCAACCGAAGACCGGCGGCGTTGAACCGCCAGCCTTCTTGTTCTCATCAAGCAGCGATGAACTCGTTCCAGCGACGGACCATGTAGCGGTCTTCGTCCATGACGGAGTTCCAGCAGGCGACCTTGCCCATGCGCTCTTCGAAAGAGCCGCCATCGCGCACAGCGCCAGCCTTTTCCATGACCTTGCCGTCCGGAGCGATGATATCGCCCTGGGCAGGCTTGCCTTCCACCCAGTAACCCCACTCGTCGGCGGTCATGTAGTTCTTCGCGGTACCCATGGCAGCGGAGTAGTAGCCCTGGCGGTTGAGGTAAGCGCCAACCCAGCCGGAAGTGTACCAGTTGATATATTCATAGGCCGCGTCGAGCTTCGCGCCGCTCAGGTGCTTGGCGAGACCGAGACCGCCGCCCCAAGAACGATAGCCTTCCTTCAGCGGCTGGTATTTGCAGGCGATGCCCTTGGAGCGAACGGCGGCAACCGCCGGCGACCACATGGACTGGATGACGACTTCGCCCGACGCCATGAGGTTGACGCTCTCGTCGAAGCTTTTCCAGAAGGCGCGGAACTGGCCGTCCTTCTTGGCCTTGATGAGGAAATCGATGGTCTTGTCGATTTCCGCCTTCGTCATATTGCCCTTGTCGGCATATTTGATGTTGCCCATGGCTTCCATGATCATTGCAGCATCCATGATGCCGATCGATGGAATGTTCAGGATGGAGGTCTTGCCCTTGAACTTCGGGTCCATGATATCGGCCCAGGTGGTGATCTCACGGCCGACGAGATCCGGGCGAATGCCGAGCGTATCGGCATTGTAGATCGTCGGAACCATGGTGAAGTATTCGGTTTCGCTCTTGGCAAACTTCTTGTCGCTGGGCTTTTCGACATAACCCACCGTGTGGGGTGCCGTGCCCTGGGCAATGACGCTGTCAGGCGTCAGCTTGCCGGTTTTGAACAGCGGCACGATCTTGTCGTAATATTTCAGTTTCTTGATTTCCATCGGCTGGATCACACCGGCCGGATAGACCTTCTTCAGGATCCAGTATTCGATGTCTGCGATGTCGTAGGAGTTCGGCTGGGTGACGGCGCGCTGTGCTGCTGCATCCGAATCCGTTGCCGTCATTTCAAGCGTGATGCCGAGGTCCGCCTTGCACTTTTCGGCAATCGCATTGATGTTGGACACGCCCGTGCCGAACTGGCGCAGCGTGATCGGGTTCTGCGCCCAGATGGTGGGGAAGCCGGTGATCAGGCCGGAGCCGACGGCAGCACCCGTGGCGGCAGCGCCCGCCTTCAGGAGACCGCGGCGGGTCAGGCCCTTTTTCGTCTTGTTGGAATCGGTCATTTCAGTTCTCCTCTGGTTGTTTTATGGTCGTTATTCTACCCGTCCGAGCACGATGGCATCGTCCGCATTCCAGGAAAGAGGTATGGCATCGCCAACCTTGATGGGATTTTCGAAGAAGACCGCGTCGGTCAAAATCACGTTGAAATCGTCGATGCCGGCACCGTTGACGGCGAGCTTGACGCTGGCGCCGCGATATTCGACGTTGGAGACGATGCCGGTGAAACCAAGGCCAGGCTCCCCTTCGCCGATGCGCACGCGGTCGGTACGCACGGCAATATCGACCGCATCATCCGGCGGTGTCTTGCCGCTGGCCTTGAAGATGCCACCGCCTGCCACTTCCAGCGTCACCGTCTCGCCCTCAACCTCTTTCAGGCGACCGGAAATGACGTTGTGATCGCCCATGAAGCGAGCGACGAAAGCCGTTGCGGGGCGCTCGAAAACCTCGCGGGGTGCGGCGGCCTGCTCGATGCGTCCGTCATTCATGACGACAATGATATCGGCCAGCGCCATGGCCTCTTCCTGGCTGTGGGTCACATGCACGAAGGTAATGCCAAGCGAGGTCTGAAGTTTTTTAAGCTCCGCGCGCATGCGGATCTTGAGGAAGGGGTCGAGCGCCGAGAGCGGCTCATCCAAAAGCAGCGCTTCCGGGTCGGTGATGAGCGCGCGGGCAAGCGCGACGCGCTGCTGCTGGCCGCCTGAAAGCTGCGCAGGACGGCGGGTCGCATAGGGCTCAAGCTGCATCAGCTTCAGCATTTCGAGCGCCTTGGCCCGCCGGGTCTCCTTGTCTGCGCCCTTCATCTTGAGGCTGAAGGCAACATTGTCGACGAGATCGAGATGCGGGAAAAGCGCATAGGATTGAAACATCATTGCCGTGCCGCGCTGGGCCGGTGGCAGATCGGTGACGACCGTATTGCCGAGCCGAACATCGCCGCTGGAAATGGTCTCGTGGCCTGCGATCATGCGCAGCGTCGAGGTCTTGCCACAGCCGGACGGACCCAACAGACAGCAATAGCTGCCCGCCGGTATTTTCAGGCTAATGGCGTGAACGGCCGTGGTGCTTCCATAGACCTTGGTAACGGCGGCGATGTCTATCTCGGCAGCTTTGCTCATGCATGTTCCCCTGCTTGTTGCAGATGAACTTGCATAAGCCGTGCCAATTTCAGGCTTGCATGTCTAACCGATTGAAACGGCATCGCTTTTATTTTAGCTGGCGCGACTTTGATCAGCCTCTGCCACTTGCATGCACAAAAAAGCAGCTATTGTTTTCAATAGCGGGCAGGATTGTATGCAATTTTGCGGGATGGATGGCCGCTTTGATGTTTCCACGTCGCGACTTTCGCGATAGTAAGAAAATAAATCGGGAAAAAGCAATGACACTTTCGCAACTCGAACCCGACATGGACAACGCGCCGGAGGATCGCGCGCAAGCGATCCGCGATACCTTGCGCGATGCGATCGCAGATCGCCGTCTCACGCCGGGAACGAAGTTATCAGAGGCCGAAGTCGGCGCGCTCTTCGATGTCAGCCGCACGGTCGTACGCGCTGCCTTGCAGATGCTGAGCTTTGAGGGACTGGTGAGAACGGAGCGAAATAGGGGCGCTTTCGTATCCAATCCATCGCCGGATGAGGCTCGTCAGGTCTTTGCCTCTCGCCGCCTCATAGAACAGGGCATCGTTGCCGCAGCGGTGGAACGGATTACACCCGAGGGCATCGCCAGCCTGCGCGCTCATCTGCAAGAGGAAACGCGATATCAGCTCGAGAGGGGGCCTTCCGCCCGTCGAGCGGAGATCAAGGCTTCAGGCGATTTTCACCTGCTCCTGGCCTCACATGCCGGTAACGCCATTCTCGAAAAATTCATGGGCGAGCTCGTCGCCCGCTCCTCGCTAGTCATCGCCCTTTATGGCCGATCCGGAATTTCAAGCTGCGGCCATGGCGATCACTCTGCCATTCTCGATGCGCTGGAAGCCCGCGATGGAGAAAAGGCCCATCGCCTGATGATGCATCACATCGATCACATCGAGGCCGACCTCGATCTGCGTGTGAAGGAAGGCCTGGCGCTGAAGGAAGCGCTGGCGCTGTAACAAAAGCCGTGCGCGCAAGCGCCGCACGGCCGTTGTGTTATGCCGCGTAGCGGCTGATTCCGAGGTCGGCGGTGTCGATGTCCGGCTTGTTGCCCGACACCAGATCCGCCAGCACGCGCGCCGAGCCGCAGGCCATGGTCCAGCCAAGCGTTCCGTGTCCGGTGTTCAGGTAAAGGTTCGCATAGCGCGTCGCGCCAATCACCGGCGTGCCATCCGGCGTCATCGGGCGCAGTCCGCACCAGAATTTCGCCTGGGATTGATCACCGGCACCACCGAACAGGTCTTCCACCGAATGCCTCAAGGTCGCCTGACGTTTGGCGGGCAGATCCTTGTTGAAACCGGCAATTTCCGCCATGCCGCCCACGCGGATGCGATCGCCGAGGCGGGTAATCGCCACCTTGTGCGCCTCATCCATGACCGTGGAGATCGGCGCCGTGGCCGCATCGACGATCGGCACGGTGATCGAGTAGCCCTTGACCGGATAGACCGGCAGGTCGAGACCGAGATGCTTGAGAAAACGTGGCGTGTAGCTGCCAAGCGCGCCAACAAAAACATCCGCTTCGATCAGCCCCTTGCTCGTCTCAACGGCCTTGAGGCGGTTGCCGTCGACGATAGGGCGCATGATGCCGGTGTCATAGATGAACTTGACGTCGGCCTGCTCCGCCAGTTTCGCCAGTTCCGAGGTGAACATGAAGCAGTCGCCCGTCTCATCGCCTGGCAGCCGCAGGCCACCGACGATCTTGTCCCGCGAGGAGGAAAGGCCAGGCTCTACCGCAACGCAGGCACTACGATCGAGAATTTCGTAAGGCACGCCACCGGCTTTGAGAACCTCTACGTCCTTGCCGATACCATCAAACTGCTTCTGGGTGCGGAAGACTTCCAGCGTCCCCTGCATGCGCTGATCGTACTGAATGCCGGTCTCGTCACGAAGCGTCATCAGGCAGTCGCGGCTGTATTCGGCGATACGCACCATGCGGCTCTTGTTGACGTTGTAGCGTGCAGCCGTGCAGTTGCTCAGCATCTGGATCATCCAGCGCCAGGCGGCGGGATCTGCGGTGGGGCGAATGATCAGCGGCGCGTGCTCCATGAAGAGCCACTTCAGCGCCTTCATCGGAATGCCGGGTGCTGCCCAGGGAGAGGAATAGCCCGGCGATACTTCGCCGGCATTGGCGAAGCTGGTCTCCAGTGCCGCTGCCGGCTGCCGGTCGATCACGGTCACGGAATGTCCGGCCTTGGCGAGGTACCAGGCTGAGGTGACGCCAATGACGCCGGCTCCAAGAATGGTGATGTTCATGCTGGCCTCACAGGTTTCGAGCAATAGTGGAAGAAGCGGCAGCCTGCTTTTCCGGATAGATATAGCGACGGCGATAGCGCTGGCCCAGCCGCGTCAGTATCTCATAGGCGATCGTGCCTGCGTCCTCGGCAATCGCCTCGAGCGTCTGGTTCGGCCCGATGATTTCGACGAGGCTGCCATGGGTGAACGTGCCTTCGGGAAGGGCGGAAATATCGAGCGTGATGCTGTCCATCGAAACGCGCCCGGCAATAGGAAGCCGAACGCCGTTGAAATAAGCGGCTCCTCGGCTGCTCAAAGAGCGCGGCAGGCCATCGGCGTAGCCTGCGGCAATCGTTGCTAGCCGGGTTTCTGCCGTTGTGCGCAGCGAGGCGCCGTAGCCGACGAAGCTTTCAGCCGGCACTGTACGGGTTTGAACCACTGCAACGCTCAAGCTGACGACTGGCTTCATCGGATTGGGATGAACTGCCGATGGCGCGCCACCATAAAGCGCGATGCCCGGTCGCATCAGGGCGTTGTGATAGTCCGTGCCGAGAAAGATGCCGCCGGAATTGGCAAAGCAGACCGGCACGCCGGGAAACTGCTCGGTGGTTTTGCGCATGACGTTAAGCTGCAGCGCATTGGCCTCGTGGTCCGGCTCGTCGGCGCAGGCGAGATGGCTCATGATGCAGGCAAGATCGATGCCTTTGAGCATGGCTGGTGTCGCCAGCAGCCTTTCGACCTCGTATGGCGCCAGTCCGAGCCGCGACATGCCAGTGTCGATTTGCAGGGCAGCGGGCAGTGTCTTGCCAAGGACGGCGGCTTGCGCCGACCATTGGGCGACCTGCTCCAGCGAGTTGAGAACAGGAATGATGTTCAGTGCAGAGCAGGAGGTTTCGTTTCCAGGCTGGAGGCCATTGAGAACAAAGATTTTTGCATCGGGCGCTATGTGCAGACGAAGAGACAGCGCCTCATCAATATGAGCGACGAAGAAGTGCCGGCATCCCGCGTCGTAAAGGACGGGCGCGACGATATCGGCACCGAGACCATAGGCATCTGCCTTCACCACGGCACTCGTCAGCGCATGCGGCGCCTTGGCGGCAAGCGTCAGATAGTTGTCGCGAAGGGCTGCAAGATCGATCGTCAGATAGCCGCTTGCGCCACCTTGAGCTTTCTGCTGCTGGAGGGTCATGTCCATTGTCGTTCCCTTTGTTCTTTTGGCAACAGAGTATTGCAATGATCCTTGAATTTAAGCAGGGTGAGGCGAAGAAAATTCGATAAATTCGTTTTTCTTGCAATTTCATGCGATCAATCGGAATGAAATCATGTCTGCTCTCGACGCCACCGATCGTCATATCATCCGCCTGCTTCGGCTGAATGCCCGCATCAGCAATGCCAAACTTGCCGCTGAGGTGGGGCTATCGCCGTCCGCCTGTCTGCGTCGTGTGGATATTCTGGAGAGGGAAGGCGTCATTCGCGGCTATACGGCCATCACCGGAAGTGCTGCCGGTGGAGAGGTGATTTCGGTCATCGTCCAGATCACCCTCGATCGGCAGACGGAGGATTTTCTCAATCGCTTTGAAAATGCCGTGCGACGCTATCCGGAAGTGCGAGAATGCTATCTCATGACCGGCGGCTCGGATTATTTTCTACGCGTCGAAGTGGAAACGGCGGGCGATTTCGAGCGGGTCCACAAGGATATTCTCTCCAAGCTTCCGGGCGTCTCACGCATCCATTCGAGCTTCGCCATCCGCAATGCGCTCGCCGCCCCCAAGCCTCGGGCGACGGAGCGCAAATCTTGATCGGGCAGGCCCGTCAGGGAGCCCACCAGCGGTAAAAATGATGAACCGGCCCGTGACCATGGCCGACCTTGAGGTCGCGGCCTGCGGCCAACGCACCCTGGAGATAGTCTTTGGACAGGCCGACGGAATCCGTCAGCGGTAGGCCAAGCGCCAGATGGGCCGCAATTGCTGCCGCGAGCGTGCAGCCGGTACCATGGTCGTTCTTCGTCTCGATGCGCGGCATGGAAAATTCTTGGTGCCTCTCGCCGTCCATCAAAAGATCGACGCTCTTTGATCCGGTGCCGTGGCCGCCTTTGATCAGGACAGCCTTCGCACCAAGCGCCAGGATCGTCTCGGCCTGTTTCAGCATCGCGGCACGATCGGTGGCGATGCCGGTCCCGGTCAGCAGTGCCGCCTCAGGAAGGTTCGGCGTGGCAAGTATCGCCTGCGGCAGCAATTCGCTTCGAAGCGTTTCGAGTGCTTCCTCCTGAAGCAACCTGTCACCGGAGGTCGCCACCATCACGGGGTCGAGGACGACCGGTTGGGGCTGGCTGCGCAGTCTCTCGGCAATGGTTCGTATCGTGTCGATACGCGAGACCATGCCGATCTTTATCGCCTTGATATCGAGGTCGGAAAACACCGCATCCATCTGCGCAGCAATGATCGTGGCGGAAATATCTTCAACCGCGGTCACGCCCTTGGTGTTCTGTGCGGTGATGGCGGTGATGACGCTCGCACCATAGACACCAAGAGCGGAGAATGTCTTGAGGTCGGCCTGGATGCCGGCACCGCCGCCACTATCGGAACCGGCGATGGTCAAAGCAATGGCGGTCATGGGCGTGCTCCCATCGCATTGTCCACGGCATCGCGAAACGCTCTGGCCGTGGCCGCGATATCGTCGGTGCGGAATAGGGCGGAGATCAGCGCTACGCCATCGGCACCTGCTGCAATCACGTCGGGAACGCGCTCAAGCGTGATGCCGGCAATCGCGCCAACCGGCAGGTCTGGTCGCTCGTTGCGCAGGTATGTCCTGATTTGCTTTAGCCCTGCAAGGCCGACAGGCGTATCCGGATTGACCTTGGAGGTGGTTTCGAACACCCCGCCAATGCAGGCATAATCGGCCGGTGCTTGCGCGACGTGTCGGGCATCAGCCATGGATTTGACGGTGAGCCCGATGATCGCGTCCGGGCCGAGAAGCCGCCTTGCCGTTTCTGCATCCATATCGTCTGCGCCGAGATGCACGCCATCTGCGCCCGTTGCCATCGCGACATCGACCCGGTCGTTGATCAGCAGCGGCACGCCGGTGCCTTTCAGGGCTTCAACGATGGTTCTTGCCTGGTCGATCATCTGGCGTGTGGAGGCGGTCTTGTCGCGATATTGGATGATCGTTGCACCGTCATGTGCTGCAAGAGCTGCAAGTTCGGCAAGCGGCGCGATATCGCTGAGGGAGGCGTCGACAATGGCATTCAGCCGGTAATCAATCTTCGTCATGTTCGATCCTCGCATGGGAGAGAATGTCTTCGCTCTTCAGGTTGAAGAGGGCGTCCAGAAAGGCGACTTCGAACGATCCTGGCCCGCTGGCATGTCTGGCCGCGATCTCTGCGGAAACGCCGGTAACAGTCAGAGCCGATGCTGCAGCCAGCATCGCATCCGGCTCGACAGCCATGAAGGCGGCAATGATACCGCCGGAAAGGCATCCGGTTCCCGTCACCTTTGCCATCAGGGCATGGCCGTTGACGATCCGGACCTTGCGGTCGACATCACTCAAGCTATCCACCGCTCCCGTCTGAATGCGCAATGCACCACCGACGTCGCCGATAACCGCCATTTCTGCCGCGTTCCCACGTACGATCGAGGGGTGCAGCCGGCTCAATTCATGGGCGAATTCTAGCCGTGAAGGGGAGTAGTCGCAATGGACCGGATCGACGATCCAGGGTTTGCCTTGGCGATTGGCGATAGTGACGGCGATGCGGATGACCTTGCGGCGCGCTTCGTCCAGCGTCCCTAGGTTGATCGTCAGCGCATCCGTCTTCGTCACGAAGCTTTCGATCTCTTCTTCCGACGATGTCATCGAGGGAATGCCGCCGATTGCGGTGATGCCGTCAGCGGTAAACTTCTGTACCACCGTATTCATCAGGCAGTGGACACGCGGTCGTCGCCCTCGCACGAGAGCCAGAAGGTCTGCCGCTTTTTCTGCGGTGGGAAAGCTTGCCATCAGCTGTTTATCTCCAGACACGCGGTTAGCGGACCCGGATAAGCATGACGCATGGAAAAGAAAGCTGTGCCTGACGGCGAACGTTCCGTTCCTACGCCGGTATGAGCCGGATCAGGTTCAAGGGTCCGGCTCACCGCCATCTCAGCATCGTTCGATGCTCCCCTCGGAATGGCTGACTCTAAATGAGAAATAGCACCTCGTGTCAAGGCGTTTGACAGACCAGTTCACGTCACATGGCTGCAATCGAATTCGGCGAACGACTTTGAACTTCCTGATTGTTGTTGCGTTGAACTGCCTGGCACGGTGTATGCCAACCTGTTCGCGCTTTTGCCATCGGACGGATATAAGACGTTGAACTGCGCTTGCTTGGATGATCCCGTAAATGTCTGACTGGTCTTTAACGTCGCTGCGCCACAAGTATCTGACATTCCCGACACTGCTGCGATCGATACCGGTCGGGGTCGTTTTGGCTGCCGGTATCCTTGCCACCTCATGGACGCATGACCTTTTAAGCGACCACTATGATATGGTGGTGCATACCTATGAAGCGATCGATACCACCAAGGACGTCTTGATCGCGCTTGATGATGCCGAGACGGGACAGAGGGGCTATCTCGTCAGCGGCGACAAGCGCTATCTCGCGCCGTATGAGAAGGCGATGGAGCGCCTTCACCTGCTTCAGAACGATTTGATGACCAGGATATCGGACAATTCCGGGCAGGTCGCCCGTGTGAAAGCGCTCGACGCACTGATCGAGAAGAAGCTTGAAGAGCTGAAGCATTCCATATCGCTCTATGATGACGTCGGTGCCGATGCCGCCCGCACGAATGAAATTGGCTACATGGCTGTCGGAACGATGGATCGCATCCGCGATATCATTGGGGAGATCACCGTTACGGAACACACATTGCTGGATACCCGCCATGCTGAGGTCGAGGCCGATGAATTCCGCATCAGGGTTGTGGCGATCATCGTGGGCCTGGCTTCGTTCCTCACACGTGCTGGCGTCGAGATGTACCTGGCTCGCCGGTATCGTCTGATCCGGTCATGAGCCGCCAAAGCATGGTCTAAGCAGAACCGTGCAGCGGTGGTCCGACGACGACATGCGAACAACAGGACCGTAAAGCGCAAGAGCACATCTGAAAGATCGCGAAGCGCTCCTATTTGGACTTACAAAGAACGCGTCTCCCTTTTCGAACCGACGCCTCATGCTTCTTCGAAGGCCGGTTCCGATTTTTCGGGCCGGTGCTGTGTAGTAGCGTCCAGCTTTCGGAAGTCCGGCAAAGCGAAGGCCGCTTGCTCCAATGCGTTGATGAGTTGAAGCACGTTTGTGTGAAGCGGATGACCCGGTGCCGTGACGACCGCCCATCGGAACGGGATGTGGAAGGACAGAGGCAGCACGGCGATGTCTTTGATGGGAAGCGCTCGGATGGACGTCGATTCCACTATCGCAATTCCCAGGCCCGCCCGTGCCATGGCGATGGACGTATAGGCGGAATTACTGTTGAGGATGCCGCCGATCTCGACGCTTTCGGCACCCATGGATTGTTCGAGTTCGACGCGTAGCGGATGAGGGCGAGGGGGTGCGATGACGCTACGGCCGGCAAGGTGCTGCGGGGTGAGGAGTCCGGCATGAACAAGCGGATCGTCGTGCCTTAGAACGGCGACGTGAGAAACCTCGCCGATCCAATGCGTTTCCAGTCCGGCATGATCGACCGGCAGGGTGACCAAACCAATATCGGCAGTACGGGCCAGCACCGCGGCGATGACGTTCTCGCAGCTGGTACTGCGAATATGCACCTCGTTCGGAAAGAGCGGCTCCGGCAGTCGTGCCAGCGCCAGGGGTGCAAGGCTTGCCGCAAGCTCCGGCACCGCCGTGATCTCCATCGCGCGGCCTGCTGCCGTCTCGATATGTCTGCAGCTTTGGCTGATGGTGCGCAGACCGCCCAGCAGAAGCTCGACCTTGGAGAAAAAGGCGATGCCCTGTGCCGTCGGAGAAATCCTCGGGCCGTTGCGATGAAGAAGCGTAAATCCGATGTCTTTTTCAAGATCCTGGATCAGCCGGCTGATGACAGGCTGGGATTTTCCAAGCGCCTTGGCGGCTCCCGTCATGCTGCCAATCGAGATCACCGCCACGAAGGCTTCCAACTGCCTTGTATCGAGATAGCTGTCGATCATGATTGGCCCAACAAGACAAACCCGCTTGAGCATCCCTCAGCAAGCGCTCTTCAAGTGGTAGGTCATGACGCTATAAGTGGCAAGGACAATAGTCCTACAACCTCGCGTGCAACTGCACCGGCGCTAAAATCGGACCCGATTTTCGGAAAGCACAATGCGTCAATTCAAAAAGGTAAAGTGTCCTACGCGTGCAATAGGACACACAGCGCTTTACACGCGGGATCGTCGTAGTCCAAGCGGCTTACTGCGGCCTACTCGCCCGCCATGCCGGGGATCTGATTGACGGTGATCATCTGCCGTATCGTGCGATCCGCCACACGCTCCGCCCGCGCTTTCGATTCATGCTCGTCCTCAGGAAAAGCATAGGTCATGTATGAGAGCGACGTTTCCAGATCATTGTTGTTATGGCCGAGGATGGCGGCGAAATAGCTGTTCTTCGTGACATTGGCGGGCGCGAAGTTGCGATAAGCGATTTCGGCATAGAGGTGACGTAACCCATATGGCTTCGGCGGCTCTTCTTTCGGCCAGATGTCCTCGAATTTCGCGATCATTGCATCGCGCAGCGGCAGTCTCGCATCGGTGGAAAACTCGTCCACATTCATGCCGAGCCAGAGCTTGCCATCGCTGCTGTTTCTCAGGCGTCGATAGGCCTCGAGCACGATCTTGGCTTGCTCTAGAACCGGAATTTCATAGGTGATGCCGTATTTCGTCCCTTCGCCCTGCTTCGTCTTCGCCTGCCCGTTGAACAGCACGCTCCATTTGGAGACGCCATTGCCATAGGGCGCTGGCGTGAACTCGGCCTGGGTAAAGACTTCGAAGGGACGCCGACCGGTGGTGCCGATCAGGCCGATGCCGATCGTCAAAGGGTCCTCAGAGTGAAGGAAGCGCCGGCAGCGTCGCATCACCTCGGAATAATGTGCGAAGGTGATCAGCGAGCCGTGCTTGGTGGCGATCTTCGCCATTTTGGCTTTGCGCGCGTCATCGTAGAGCTGCGGCGTGCCGGCGGCAATGCGCAGCATGGGATGCTGCTCGCCAAATGCCTCGCGAATGGCATTGCGATATTTCGTGATGTAGGAGATGACCGTCGCCTGCGTTCTGCCGGTCATGGCGTCCATTTCCCGGTCCCACAGCGCCTGCATCTCTCCCTTGGTGCTGACGCCATTGATAGCGGAGATGAAGTCCGAAACGCGCAGCAGGAAACGGGGTTTGCGGCCCGCCGTATTGTGCTCCGCTCTTTCGATCTTCTCCACGATCGACATCGCCACCCCGCTTTGCGGGTAATCGCCTCGCGCTATGTAGGTATCGAGACGCTCGCGCAGCTTTTTCATGTTGCAGATGGCAAGCGGTGTCGTCTTCGGCCCGAAGGCGTCTTTCAGCGCATAGCGGTACTTAACGATGTAAAGCTCAAGCGTCTTGGCGGTTCTGCCGTTTTCGAAATGGAAACGGACCTCGTCGTCCCAAAGACGTCCGATTGCTTTCGTGTCGAAGCTGCCGTCGTCCTTGCGCGTTGTCTTGATCTTCTCAACGAAGTCGGCGATGCGATCGGCCAGAATGGGCGTTTTTGTTTTTCTTTTTTCCGCGACGGACATCGATTCCTCCTCAAGTTCTCTTGGGATAGAAAATATATAAATTTTACGCAAGGGCTAATGTAGGGGCGACAGGGGCGGGATTTCTGAATTTAACCGAAAGGGTGGACGGGTGAGTTGGCAGGCTGTGTGAACCAGCGTGGGCCATCGGCGGCCATGTAGATGTGATCCTCAAGACGGATGCCGAATTTTTGCGGATAGACCAGCATGGGTTCGTTGGAGAAGCACATGCCGGCCACGAGCGGCTGCGTGTTGCCGCGCACGATGTAAGGTCCTTCGTGGATTTCCAGTCCAAGACCATGGCCCGCCCTATGCGGCAGGCCGGGAAGAGCGTAATCCGGTCCGAGCCCATGTCGAGCCATGACCGCGCGGGCTGCCGCATCGAGATTTTCGCATGGCGCCCCAAGCTGTGCGGCATCGAACACCGCCTGCTGTGCCTCGCGCTCGATAGCCCAGGCGCGAGCAAAATCAGCGCTTGGCTCGTCCATCACATAGGTGCGCGTCAGGTCGGAGTGATAGCCATCGATGCGCGTTCCTGTATCGACCAGAATGACGTCGCCAGCCTGTAAAGTCTGTTCCCCGTCGGCGCCATGGGGCAACGATGTCGCTTCGCCGAAGGAGACGATGCAGAAGGAAGAGCCACCCTCGCCGCCCAACTCGCGGTGCTGCTCGTCGATGAAGCAGACGACATCGGACGCCAGCACGCCTGGCTTCATCATCGCATGGGCGCGTTTGTGCACGTCCAGCGTCAGGTTCATCGCATACTGGATGATGGCAATTTCAGCGCTGGATTTGAGAAGCCGAAGGCCGCGGATCACTGGGCCGCCATCGACCAGACGATCAGGCCCGACCTTGGCGGCAAGGCTGTGATAGACAAAGAGGGGTAGGGCGTCGTCCAGAGCGATCAGGCCGGATGAGCCTGCAAGGCTTGCGACGAGGGCCGAAGGGCTTTCCTCCTCCTGCCAGAGATGAACCTCTCCCTCGATATGGGGAAGTGTGTCAACGCGGCTCTGTTCGAAGCCTGGCACGATGTAGTGAAGAGCATCCAGGGTGACGACCGCGCCAAGCAGCCGTTCGCTCTGGTGCCAGACAAGGCCTGTGAAATAGCGCAGGCTTTCCGTTGAGCCGAGAAGCACGGCGCTTAAGCCTTGCTCGCCCATCTTCACTCGCAAGCGCTGAAGCCTCTCCTGGCGTTCGGCATCGGAAATGGCAGCGGGCTTGGCTGGAAATTGCATCGTCACACACTTTGGTGGTTACACCCAAAGCATGTCCGCGATGTCTTACAGATGCGCGTCACGCTTCAGGTCATTGTTCTTGAGCGGTGTCGCGCGCTGGGGGTAAATCCTTGCGCGCGACGCAGCGTCAGAAGCAGTACAAAGGCTGCAGACTGTATTCAAGATGACGGTAGCGCCTGAGACGGCGTTATTTTTGCAGTCGCTGTTTCAGCGAAGCGACGATCTTGCGGGTCAGCGCCTCATAGTCCTCATCGAAATGGTGGCCGCCCTCAATGCCGATCAGTTCCATGCCCTTGTCTTTGAGAGCAGGGCAGGCGCTTTCATCATCATCCGTGCCGTAGACGCATTGGACGATCTTTGGATTGATCTTGGCGAGATCGTTGACAGGATCCTCCGCTCCATCCGAGGAGACCCCGAGCCATCCGCCGACGGAAATCTCGTAGGACACCTGGTGGGAAAGCGACAGAAGGCTCATCTGCACCACGCGCCCCTTATCCTTCTCCGGCAACCCGTTATAAGTCGCAGGCAGAATATCGGCGCCGAAGGAATAGCCGATCAGAAGAACGTTGTTGACCTTCCATTCCTTGCGATAGGTGTCGATGATCCGCGCGAGGTCGTCGGACACGTCCTGAGGTTTCCTCTCGGACCAGAAGTAGCGCAGTGAATCGACCCCGACGACGGGGATACCGTCTTTTTGCAGATAGTCGCCGACATCCTTGTCGATATCGCGCCAGCCACCATCGCCGGAATAGACGACCGCCATCGTATCCATGGTCGGCTTGGCTTCGAGAATGGTAAGCGGCAGGCCGAGCGGGCTGTCGGAATTGGCGGCCGCATCGATCCGGTCCTGCAGTACCTGAATAAGCGCGGGCTGCGCATCATCCGTCACATCCTTGACGTCGATGTCCGCATGCGCCTTCAAAAGCGCGTCGACATGTTCCCGGCCTTTCGGGTCAGCCTTCGGCGTGAACAGCACCGTGACGGGTGCCGGAAGTGCACCGTCCGTTAGGCCGTAGATGGTGCGGTCGCCGTCCTTATCCTTGGTTGCGGGTGTGCAGAGCACCTTCTTCAGGGGAATGCTCGCCACCGGATCGACCGCGACAGCCTCGCCAATGGTTGCCGCCGGGCTTTGTGCGATCATCGCCAGGACCAGCGCGCCGCCATCGCCCGTTCCGGCAATGATCGGAAGGCTGTAATTGGAAACACCCGCTTTGCGCTGGATTTCCTGCGCAAGCTGTTCGATGTCGGAGATCATATAGACGCAGTCGTCGTCGTCTTTCTCGAGCGACTTGATGTATTCTGGAAAATCGATGCCGACGACGGCAGCGCCTTTTTCGAGAAGGGCATCGGCCTCCTTCTGTTCGGTCTCATCCCAGCCATTGCCGTCCGACACCAGGAACACAGTCGAGGTGATGTCGCCATCGGGAAGCAGAATGTGATCGGCCGGGATCATGCCAGTTTCGTATTTTTGAGCGTCCTGCGCCGGCGCATGTGAAGGCAGCAAGACCGCTGCCGTGAGCAAAGCGCCTGTGAGCCGTTTCAAAAATCTCATTTACCGATCACTCCTCTCACGCCGCCGCTGATGAGAACCGTTGTGTCCATCAAAGCCAGCGCGGCGCTGGTGCCGTTCGAGACGGCAACGTAACGTGGCTCCCATTTGGGATGAAATTTAGACTTGAAGGCGCGCAGGCCTTTGAAATTGTAAAACCGCTCGCCGTGCTCGAACAATGTGCCGCCGATACGGTCCCAAACGGGGGCGGCATCGCGTTTCGACATGCCGGACAGCGGCGCCATGCCGAGGTTGAACTGGGCATAACCCTGTTCACGCATATGTTCGATGATGCTGACGAAGAGAAAGTCCATGGAGCCACGCGGTGCATCCGGTGCAAAGCGCATCAAATCCACCGTCACCTGGCTCTTGGTGTCGGTCATCAACAGGTTGGCAAAGGCAGTGATCTTGCCGTCCTTGTGCAGAACCGCGACCGGCTGAGACAGGATGTAGTCGCGCTCGAAGGAGCCGAGCGAAAAGGTCTTTTCGCGCGTATTGTGATGCTCCAGCCAGGAATCGGAGACTTGCTTCAACTCGTCATAGATGGCCGGGACGTCCGGCGTATCGACCACAGAAAAGGTCAGCCCGTCACGCGCGCCGCGGCTCAGCGATTGACGCAGATTGGCGAGCTTGCCGCCCTTCAGTTCGAAGCGCTTGAGATCGATCATTGCGAGCTCACCAAGCTTGAAGGCGCGAAGACCCGCATCTGTGCAATAGGGAAGCGACGCGGAGGAAATCTGGTAGAAGACGGCGCGTCCACCATTGGCACGCACGGTCTCGACGAACTGCCAGATCAGATCGGAAAATTCGCTTTCGTCCCCGACAGGATCGGCCAGCGCGATCCACGAGCGGCCGCGAATGCCATACATGATGAAGGCATTGCCCTTTTCCGAGAACATGATGTGCTTGTCGCCCATGCGCACCAGATTGGCGTCTGCCACGTCCTGCTTGGCGACGATATCGGTGGCCTTCTCGATGTCTTCGGGCTGGATCTCTTCCGGCCGGTAGGTGACAGGCCGCAAGAGGCTGAAGATGGCGATGGTCGAAGAGGCGAGAACCAGACCAAGGACGGCGCGAAGCCCGCGCGGCGCTTCCTCGGAAAACTCGAACTGCCACCACAGAGTCTGGCTGTAATCGGTATCGCGATAGACGAACAGCAGAATGGTGGCCGCACCGGCGACGATGACCGCCATCGCGGCAATCCAGGTGGGACCAAGAGCCTGACGCAGAAGCGAGGCGTGGCGGGTAAAGGCGCGCATGTTGAAGAAGAGCGCGACGATGAAGATACCAAGGAAGATCGCCTCGAAGATGGCGATCGCCTTGATGAGCGAGAGGAACAGGCCGCCTGCAGCCGCCACCAGTGCCACCCACCATGCGCCATCCAGACGCTGGCTCAAGCCGCGGGATGCGACGACGAGGCCGAGACCCAGGATACTGGAGAGAAAGTGCGCAGCTTCGATGATGGGAAGCGGCACGAAGTTGGACAGGAAATCCAGGTTGCTGTTCGGCGTCGGCGTCACGGAGGAGAAGATCAGCATCGCGCCCAGGATCAGGGCAAAGGCCGAGAGAAGCGAGGGCGCCAGCCGACCGGCAAGATTGCCGATATCAGCCATCACCGGCTTTGCGGCGAACTGCTTCATCTCGGTGATCAGCATCAGGATGATGGCGAAGAGAAGCGGCAGCACGTGATAGATGACGCGGTAAAGAACAAGGCCACCGAGAAGCTGATCGAGGCTGATCGCGTTGCCGAGACCCGCCACCATCACCGCTTCGAAAACGCCAAGACCTGCCGGCACGTGGCTGAGAACGCCAAGGCCGACGGCGGTGGCGTAGATGGCAAAGAAGCTTGGCCAGCCGACATTGGTTTCCGGCAAGAGCACATAGAGCACCGAAGCCGATGCCGCGATATCGAGCGCTGACACCAGGAACTGGCGCGACGAGGTGCGGCTATCGGGAAGGCGCAGTTTCAGCTGACGGATCTGAACGACGCGCCCATTGCGACCGACATAGATCAGCGTCGCCAGAACGAGAATGACGATGACTGCGGCACCGCGAAGCCAGATGGCGTCCACGCCCATGATGCTGGCGACACGCGGCGCAACGATCAAGGTTGCCAACGCACTGACGGACAGAAGTCCGAGGCCGAAGGACAGGGTGACGAAGGCGATGACGCGGGCGATGTCGGATGGCGTCAGTCCCATGCGCGAATAGGCGCGGAAGCGGATCGCGCCGCCGCTCAAGGGACCGAAGCCTGCAGTGTTGCCAACAGCATAGGCGATGAAGGCCGTGGCGATGACGGAAGGCTTTTTGAGGCGCTTGCCGATAAATTCGAGCGCGTTCAGATCGTAGCAGATCAGTGCAGCGAAGCTCAGCGCCGTGAAGAGGACGGCCAGAAACGCCGACTTCCAGCTGGTGTCGAGAAGGGCGACGACGATGTCATCGTAGCGGACCTCGGAGGTGAGGCGATAGATCGTCACCGTCATCATGACGAAGACGGCAATAACCGCAAGCGATGTCAGATGAGGTTTGTAACGTTCGAAAAAGCCGCTCAGGCCATCTTCGGCCTCTTCAATCGGCGTCACGTCGTTCTTCTCTGTCATTTAATGTTCCACGAAAGCGAGGCGCAGTTTGCCAACCACAGGATTATGACAGTAATTCGTTGTGGTTTCACAAATACGAAAATTCATAATCTTTCTGAGATTATCTACAATATGTCGTTCGTCTGAAATGCTGGGTAGAATATTGGCTTACGCACCCCACGTGCGTTCCAGAACTCTTAGCCAGTTGCCGTGACCGATCTTTTCCAGCGACGCCTGATCGTATCCAGCCTTGCGCAGTTCATCGACAAGAAGCGGCAGATCGGAAGCGTCACGCATGGCAGCCGGAATGGTCGTGCCGTCGAAGTCGGAGCCGAGCGCCACATGGTCGATGCCGATACGATCGACGATGTAATCCACATGACGGACCAGTTCGCGAATATCGGTATCCGGGTTCTTGATGCCATCCTGACGCAGGAAAAGAACGCCGAAGTTTATGCCCACCAGACCACCCGTGTCGCGAATGGCATCGAGCTGGCGGTCGGTCAGGTTGCGGCTGTGGTTGCAGAGCGCATGGGCGTTGGAGTGCGAGGCGACCAGCGGCGCATCGGACAATTTGGCGATATCCCAGAAACCCTGCTCGTTCATGTGCGACAGATCGATCATGACCTTCAGCTCATTGCAGGTCTTGACGAGGCGCTGCCCCGCCTCCGTCAGCCCCGGGCCGATATCGGGTGAGGAAGGAAAGCGGAAGGGAACACCATAGGCAAAGATATTGGGCCTGCTCCAGACGGGACCAAGCGTGCGAAGGCCAGCCTGATGCAGAACATAGAGCGCCTCCAAGTCGGCGTCGAAGGCTTCGACACCTTCGATGTGGAAGACGGAGGCGAAGGAGCCGCGTGCCATGGCGTTGCGGATATCCGCAGCGCTGCGGCAGACCGTAAGCCCGCCCTTCGACTGCGCTTCGATGCGAAACAGCAGACCAGCCATTGCAAGCGTGGTGGCAAGTGCTGTCTGCTGGGTCGGGGCCAGGAAATCGCCATTGGCATCGGTTCCGCGCGGCGAGGGAATGTAGACGGCACAAAGCCCGCCGGCCAATCCGCCTTTCTTGGCCTTGGGAAGGTCGATATGGCCGAGGCTGTCTCCTTCGATGAAACGCTCTTCCGGGTTTGAATAACCGGAGAGTTTCAATCGCAGCAGAACATCATTATGCCCATCGAAGACGGGCAGGACGGTTTGATCGGTCATAGGATTGCTTCCAACTGATGTCATCGCGTCTTTGCTCTATCCCCGAGAGCAGGGCAAATGCAATGCAAGAATGGTTTCCGCCGCCTGGTGGAACAAAGAGGACGTGGGTGATGACAACGACGATGGACTGGACTGGCGCTTCGAAAACAGCTGGAGATTTCGTCTCGCATTGGCGCGACGATGAGCCGGGCGGCTGTGTGGTCGGCTTCGATCTTTCCGGCATTCGCTTCGCTCATGCTGGCGGCGTTGAAAGTCTCTCCACCCTTGCGCCGTTCTCATCCAGGACCGTGGCTCGCTATGCGTCGCTGACCAAACATGTGTTCTGCGCCATGGTTCTTGCCCATAGCGATGTGATGGGTCTCGATGATCCGCTCGGTGAGCACCTACCGGAGCTGCAGTCCCCGTTACGCGATGTCACGGTTGGTCAAGCGCTGGACATGAGCGGAGGTCTGCCCGATGTGCGTGAGTGCCTCTCGCTGCTTGGCCTGTCGGTCTACAGCGAGACAAAGGCTCAGCCCTTACTGGACTATATTGCGCGCCAGACGAGGCTGAATTTCCCCGCCGGTACGGAAGTGTCCTACTCTAATACCGGCTACCGACTGGTCGAGGCTGCACTGGCGCGAAAGGGTTTGCGTTTCGACGACTTCGTGCAGGAGATCGCCAAGCAAGTAAGACTTCCCTTGTTCGCGCCGGATGTCTGGAACGATCCTGTTGTCGGTCTGGCACCCGGCTATTGGAAATCCGATGAGGGCTGGCAATTGTCCGCCGCCGGTCTGCATCTCTCCGCCTCCGGAAGCCTTGCCGGAAGTGCCGAGGCGCTCGTCGCATGGCTGCAATGCCTGTTGAAGGGCGAGCATGGTTTCACCGGCGTGCTCGATCAACTGTCGGCTCCGCGTCCGCTCGCCGATGGCAGGATGAGCGAGTATGGTCTGGGTCTTCGGTGGACGCATCTCGGCAAAAGACGTTTCGTCGGCCACGGCGGATCGCATCCCGGCTACAAGAGCTATTTCCTGCTCGATCCACAGAGTGGTACGGGCTTTGTGGTCCTCTCCAATCGGGAGGACACGAACGGGTTCAAGATTGCACTTGAGAGCATGGCGGCACTGACGGGCTTGCCGCTGCCGAGACCTGCAGCATTCCTGCCGGATGGTCTCTACGTCACAGAGACGGGTCCCTGGTGGCTGGAGATCAAGGGCAGCACCTGCAGCTTTCTCGATGCGGAAGACACGCTCTATGACGAGGGTGATGGCTGGGTCTCGTCCCGCTCAGCGTCCTCGCCCGTTCGTCTTCGCCTTGATGGAGAAACGCTTGCTGGCCAAGTCGGCCATGCGCCGCGACGGTTTCTACCCGTCGTGCCTGGCAGAGACGTTCCGCCAACGCTTGATGGACGCTGGCGTTCAGAGGAGAGTGCGGAGTTCGAGATCGCCAAAGGCGCCCTTATCATGGGCATTGGGCCCCTTCGCCGACGCATGCCGCTGACGGCTCTCGGAAACGGGCGCTATCTCTTCACCCTCCAAGATGGCCCATGGACGAAGCGCGTCTGCCTCCACATGCTCGGCGATGACCATGTGGAGCTTGTGACAAGCCGCGCCCGGATGATCGAGTATCGGCGAGACAGGTTTTAATCAGCGACAGGAATACCGGCTGAGAGCTGCTCGCGAATATAGATATCCAGCAGACGGCGGCTGATCGGGCCAACTTCGCCATTGCCGATTGTGACGCCATCCATCTTGACCACGGGCGTGACGAAGCTCGTTGCAGATGTCACGAAAGCCTCAGAAGCGGCTTTGGCTTCTTCCGGGGTGAAAGCGCGCTCTTCCACCTTGAGATCCGCCTGCCTAGCGAGATGAAGAATGGAGCCGCGGGTGATGCCGTGCAGCAGTGCGTTCGACAGATCGCGTGTGACCAGCACGCCTTCCTGCGTGACGATATGGAAATTCGCAGAACTTGCCTCGGTGATGTGACCGTTTTCGACAAACAGAACGTCGTCATAACCTTGGCGATTGGCTTCCGTCTTGCGAAGCGATGAATAAAGAAGCTGGACGGTCTTGATCTGCCGGTCCGACCAGCGGCCCTCAGGCACTGTCTTGACGGAAAGACCGGTCTTCCACTTCGGATTGTCCAGTACCTTCTTGGTCTGGGTGAACATCACGAAGGTCGGCTCCATGGCTTCAGGAAAGACGAAGTCGCGATCCTGAACGCCGCGGGAAACCTGCAAATAAATCAGGCCGTCCTCGATGCCGTTCCGTCTTGCGATTTCCTTGTGCAGGTCCAGCAATTCGGCTTCCGCCACCGGCATGGCAATGCCGAGCGCATCGAGCGATCGTTTCAGACGGGCGAGGTGGCCGGGATAATCGACGAGCTTGCCGTGAATAATCGCCGTCACTTCATAGATCGCGTCGGCAAAAAGGAAGCCACGATCGAAGACCGATACTTTCGCGTCGCCTTCCGCAACCCATGCGCCATTGAGATAAACCGTTCTGTCCATAATCCTGCCTCTGTCTGTCATATGCCTTGCAAACCCACTCTTGTCTTGCACCGCCGTTATCAGGATGCAAGCCTCAGATGGGCGCGCTGGGGAGAGAGAGCCTGTTCCGAAGGGCGAGTTGCCATCCCTTTGCAGTGCTTTGATTTCACTACGACATTGACGCAAAGCTCGCGGCGATCGCGGAGGTTTCGTATTTGAAAATCGAATAATTCAATTCGTATAATAATCAAAAATTATATTGCGGCGCAGCAGGCAGCGTGGAATCATCGCCCCCATAACAAGCCGATAACGGCACTTCCAGTGGAGAACGATGATGGTTATTTTCAAGAAATCCGGCCTTGCCGGGTTATCGCTTCTGTTTGCCTTTTCCTGTGCTCACGCCGAAGGAACGATCAAGACTGCTCTTGATGGTACCTTTGCTCCCCACGCCATGCCGACGCTCGACGGTAAGGTGGAGGGCTTCAATGTCGATCTGGTCAATCTCATCGGGGAGCGCCTCGGTAAGAAGGTGGAGCTGACATCGGCGCAGTTTTCCGGCCTCATTCCCGCATTGCAGGCCAAGACCTATGATTTTCTGGCCGCACCCGTGACCGTCAATAAGGAGAGGGCCGCCAACCTTCTGTTCACCGAAGGCTTCATGGACACCAACTTCGCCTTTGTCATTCCCGCCAACGGGCCGGAGTACAAGTCGCTTGATGACTTCAAGGGCAAGACAATCGCTGTCAACAAGGGCTCCGCCTATGACAGCTTCCTGCGCGAGCATCAGGCCGAATATGGCTGGAAGATCGAGAGCTACGGCACCAACACCGATGCGGTGGCAGCCGTGGTTGCGGGCCGCGCCGATGCAAACCTCGCCGGCGCGACGGTGGCGGCATGGGCGGTCAAGCAGAATCCCAAGGTCAAGCTCTCTTATGAATACCCGACCGGCCTCGTCTGGTCGCTGGCCTTCCGCAAGGATGATGTCGAGGGCAGAAATCAGGTCGATAAGGTCATCGAATGCCTGAAGATCGATGGTTCGCTGGCGAAGCTTTCGGAGAAATGGTTCGGCGTCGTGCCGCAGCCTGGCACCACGATCGTCACGCCGACGAAGGGCTATGGCGTCCCCGGCTTCGAGGGATATGTGGATGATGATCATACGCCGTCCTGCGACCTGAAATAATAGCGACCGGCGGCAGGTCTATGCCTGCCGCACCCATGCAGGAGCCGCCCCATGAAAAATCGTCCGATGCTGGAGATCGTTTCGCTACAGAAGCGCTTTGGCGACAACATCGTCCTTCGCGATATCAATTTGAAGGTGGCGAAGGGTGAGCTGGTTTTCATCATCGGCCCGTCCGGCTCAGGCAAAAGCACCATGTTACGGTGCTGCAACCGGCTGGAGCAGCCCTCCAGCGGCGATATCATCATCGATGGGCGCAACATCATGAGCGGCACGAGCCGCGACCTCGACCGAATGCGGTTGAAGGTGGGAATGGTGTTTCAAGGCTTTCACCTCTATCCGCATATGAGCGTGGTAAAGAACGTCATGCTGGCGCAGCGCAAGGCATTGAACCGTTCAGCGGAGGAGGCGAGGGCTCGCTCGATCGATATGCTGGACCGGGTGGGTCTCGCCCATAAGGCCGACGCCATGCCGGCTGAGCTGTCCGGTGGACAGCAGCAGCGGGTCGCGATCGCACGCGCACTGGCTCTCGATCCGCTCGTCATGCTTTTCGATGAACCGACCTCCGCACTCGATCCGGAGCTGGTCGGCTCCGTGCTTGCGGTCATGAAGGATCTGAAGACCAAGGACATGACCATGCTGGTCGTTAGTCATGAGATGGGTTTTGCCCGCGAAACGGCCGACCGGGTAATCTTCATGGATGGCGGTGTCGTGGTCGAGGAAGGCACGCCGGAAGAGATTTTCGGTGCTCCCAAGGCCGAGCGCACCAAGGCCTTTCTCTCACGCGTGACGCGGTGACAGCGATGAGCGGCTTCCTCACCACCTTCTTCAATGTCGACGTCATGGTGCGGTATCTTCCGGATATCCTGTCTGGAATGGTGGTCGCGGTTTTGATCGGTACTGCGGTCGTCGTTGCGGGGGTTCTCACCGGGCTCGCGCTCGCGTGCCTTCGAACCTATGGACTGCGGTTCTGGAACGTCCTGATCATCTGTTTTGCCGATATATTTCGAGCGCTGCCGCCGCTGGTGCTGATCCTGCTTTTGTACTTCGGCCTGCCAGGCGTCGGCGTGCAGCTTTCCGGACCCATGGTCCTGTTCATCGTTTTGTCTCTGACATTGGCTGCCTTTGCCGAAGAAATCTTCTGGGCAGGTTTTCTCTCTGTGGAGCGTGGCCAGTGGGAGGCCGGAATCTCCACCGGGCTCGGGGTTAACGGCACCCTGCTTTACGTCGCTCTGCCGCAAGCCGTACGGCTTGCCATTCCTCCGCTGGTGAACAGGGTGCTTGCCATCACCAAGATGACGGCTCTCGGTTCTGTCATCGGTGTTTCGGAGATCCTGTCGCAGGCAACCACGGCTCAGAGCTTTTCTGGGAGCGCGACGCCGCTGACGCTTGCAGCCATCGCCTATCTTGTTCTCTTCATGCCGCTCGTGCTGGCTGCGCGCACATTCGAGAGCCGTCGCGACAAAAGTCAGGGGCGCTGATCATGCAGAACCTCATCGACCAGTTTTTCAACATTGCGATCATGTCCAAGTCCCTGCCGTTGATGCTGTCGGGACTGTGGATGACAGCCAAACTGTGCGCCGCAGTCATTCTGCTTGGACTGATCGGCGGGCTGCTTCTGTCGCTCGCCAATCTGAGCCCACGGGGATGGCTGCGTGTGCCTGCCATTCTCTTCACCGATATTTTCCGTGCGCTGCCGCCGCTGGTTCTTCTGATCTTCATCTATTCCGGATTGCCCTTCGCCGGCATCGAAATCTCGCCCTTCGCCGCGGTGGTTCTGGCCTTCCTGCTCAATAACTCCGCCTATTATGCGGAAGTCTATCGGGCCGGCATCCTCTCCATCGGCAAGGGGCAATGGGAGGCGGCGCGGTCTACCGGTCTTAGTCAGACACAGACGCTGACGAACGTCGTGCTGCCGCAGGCAGTGCGTAACGTGCTGCCCGATCTCTTGTCCAATACGATCGAAGTGGTGAAGCTCACATCGCTCGCCTCGGTCGTGTCTCTCTCGGAACTGCTTTATGCCGCCAATATGGCGCGTTCGATCACCTACAACGCTTCGCCGCTGGTTCTGGCGGCTCTCATATATCTCGTCATCCTGTGGCCCGTGGTTCGGCTGGTCAGCCGCTTCCAACGTCGCCTTGCAGCCTGATGCGTGACTTTAAGGAAGGATAATCTCATGACACGAATGATCATTGCAGGCGCCCAGCTCGGCGCCATCCAGAAAAGCGACAGCCGTGAGGTCGTGGTGGCCCGCATGGTGGACCTGATGGAGCAGGCGGCGGCAAAGGGCGCTCAAATGATCGTCTATCCGGAGCTTGCGCTGACCACGTTCTTTCCCCGCTGGTACATGCCGGACTGGAACGAGGTGGATACCTGGTTCGAGCGTGAAATGCCCAACGGCGCGACCATGCCGTTGTTCGACCGCGCCCGGGAACTGGGCATGGCGATGACCTTCGGCTACGCGGAATTGACCCCGGAAGGCCGGCGCTTCAACACGTCCATCCTGACGAACCGCAAGGGCGAGATCGTCGGGAAGTACCGCAAGGTTCATCTCCCGGGCCATGTCGAATATGATACGGAGCGCGCCTTCCAGCATCTGGAAAAGCGCTACTTCGAACCGGGCGATCTTGGCTTCAATGTCTGGCGCAACGAGGGTGCGATCATGGGCATGGCGATCTGCAACGATCGCCGCTGGCCTGAGACCTATCGCTGCATGGGCCTGCAGGGTGTGGAGTTGATCACCATTGGCTACAACACCCCGTCTGTGAACAGCCAGATGAGTGCCGAAGGCTTGGAGAAGCGTCTCTTCCACTCGGACCTTTCGCTTCAGTCTGGTGCCTATCAGAACGCCACCTATGTGGTTGGCGTCGCCAAGGCAGGCGTCGAGGACGGCCATCCACTTATGGGCGGCTCCATCATCGTCGATCCGGATGGCTTTGTACTTGCGCGTGCCGAAACGGAGGAGGACGAGTTGATCTTCGCCGATTGCGATTTTGCCAAATGCGCCTTCGGAAAGTCGACGATCTTCGACTTTGCGCGCCATCGCCGCGTAGAGCATTATGGCCGGATCACCTCGCAGACAGGCGCAGTGATCGCCGTTTGAGCATAGGAAGCACGATGCAGTACGATACGGTTATTCACGGCGGTACGGTCGTCACGCCTCACGAGACCTTCAAGGCGGATGTCGGGATCGCCGGTGGTAAGATCGTCGCGGTCGCGGAGCATATTCCTGGTGGGGAGCGCCGCATCGACGCCGGTGGGCGGCTCGTTTTGCCGGGCGGTATCGAAGCGCACTGCCACATCGCCCAGGAAAGTTCATCCGGCGTCATGACGGCGGATGATTACTATTCCGGTTCCGTCTCGGCAGCCTTCGGCGCCAATTCCTGTTTCGTGCCTTTTGCCGCGCAACATCGTGGTCAATCAATCGCCGATGTCATCGCCACCTATGACGGACGTGCCGCCCCAAACTCCGTCATCGATTACTCCTACCATCTGATCATCTCCGATCCTTCGCCGGCGGTCCTCGACGAACTGCCGGGTGTTTTCGCCAGGGGTATCACCTCGTTCAAGGTCTTCATGACCTATGACCTGATGAATATCGGCGATGCCGGCATGCTGGACATCCTGACGGTTGCCAAGACCCATGGCGCGCTGACCATGGTTCATGCTGAAAACAACGAGATGGTGAAGTGGATGAACCGCCGCTTCGCGCAGGCGGGTCTCACCGAGCCGCGCTATCACGCGCTGAGCAGGCCGGAACTGGCGGAAGAAGAAGCGATCAACCGCGCCATTTCGCTCGCCAAGCTCGTGGATGCCGCGCTGTTCATAGTTCACGTTTCCACCAGAGGTGGGGCGGAGATCGTTCGCCGGGAAAAATTCGCGGGCAGCAAGATCTTTGCAGAGACATGCCCGCAATATCTGGCACTCACCCGCGCCGATCTTGATCGACCGGGGACGGAAGGCGCCAAATATATCTGCTCGCCGCCGTTGCGTGACCACGAGACGCAGGATGCGCTCTGGCAACATATCCGTTCCGGCACGTTCGAAAGTGTCTCCTCCGATCACGCGCCCTACAGGGCAGACGCGTCCGGCAAGTTCCTCAACGGTCTGGACGCGCCATACCCCAAAATTGCCAACGGGATGCCGGGTATTGCGATGCGCCTGCCCTATCTCTTCTCGGAAGGTGTGGGGAAAGGGAAGATCACGCTTGGCGATTTCGTCAGGCTGTCGAGTTCGAACGCCGCCAGGGTCTTTGGCCTCGACCGGAAGGGTGCGATAGCGCCAGGCTTCGACGCCGACATTGCGATCTGGAACCCGGAAGAGAGCCGCAAGGTCGATCTTCACATGCAGCATGACAATATGGATTATACACCCTTCGAGGGAATGGATATTCGTGGGTGGCCGGAACTCGTCATGAATAATGGCCGGACGATCGTTGAAAAGGGCGTGCTCAAGGCCGGCCGAGGAGAAGGCCGGTTCATTGCCAGAAAGCCGGTCGATACCGGCGCCATGCCCGGCCACCGCGCCGTGGAGTTCGAAGTCGCAGCCCGCTATGGTCATGAGGTGGCTCCCTGATGAATGCAGCATCCCGCACCATCCTGGTCATCAACCCCAACAGTTCCGAATCGGTCACGCAAGGGTTGAGATCGGCGCTTGCTGGCTTTTCGTCGATCGGTGGACCGGTCATAGAATGCGTCACCATCGAGCACGGACCGCCCGGCGTGGCGACCCAGAGAGATGTCGCGGAAGCAGCGATTAACACGGCGGCGGTGATCGATGCCCGTCCCGATGCCGCGGCCTATGTTCTGGCCTGTTATTCGCAGCCCGGTCTCGATCTTGCGCGCTCGATCACCAAAAGCCCGGTCTTCGGCATTCAGGACGCAGGCGTCCTTTCCGCTATGGTGCTTGCCGACCTGTTCGGCGTCATCGCCGTTGCGGAAGCATCCATCCCGCGGCATCTGAGCAATCTGCGTCGTCTGGGTGTCGATCACCGGTTGGCAGGGGAAGTTGCGCTGGAGGGTGACGTCAGTGTTGCCGATAGCGGTCACGGCGAGGAAAGCTATGGTCTGCTGATCCGCTCCGCAGCCAAGCTG
The DNA here is from genome assembly GCF_004310285.1 of Agrobacterium cavarae. GTDB lineage: Bacteria > Pseudomonadota > Alphaproteobacteria > Rhizobiales > Rhizobiaceae > Agrobacterium > Agrobacterium cavarae. The sequence goes on along the minus strand of NZ_SISF01000030.1, from coordinate 83,437 downwards.
AGGAACCTTGGCGCTGGCGCGATCGTGCTTGGATGCGCCGGTATGTCGGGACACCGCAAAAGGCTTGAGGAGGAGGTCGGCTGCCCCGTCATCGATCCGACCCAGGCTGCGGTTGCCATGGCCTTCGGCATGCTGGCAACGGCGAGCCCATGAGCGATCCCTCCGGCAAGCCCGATCTTTCGCTGCGTCTGCTGGAAATTTTCGACGCGATCATGCGTTGCGGGACGACGGTGGAGGCTGCAGAGCAGCTTGGCATCTCCCAGCCCGCCGTCTCCAACGGTATCCGCCAGTTGGAAGCGCAGACGGGTGTCACGCTTTTTGAACGCCTGCACCGCCGCCTTCAGCCCACGGAAGAAGCCGTTGCGCTGCATGAGGATATCAAGCCTGTCTTCGGTCTTCTCAGAGGGTTCGCATCGCGGGCGCAGGACATGCGTCAAGGCGTATCCGGGCGATTGCGGGTCATCGCAACGCCGCCGCTCGGACACACGGTCGCGCCGCTTGCTATGCGCCGGTTCCTCAAGGAGCGCAAAGACGTCTCCATCGCCTATGATGTGCGGCGCCTGGAACATGTCGTCGAAGCGGTGCAAAGTGGAAATGCGGATATCGGTCTGGCGCTTGCCCTTGAGCGGCATCCCGCCGTCCATATCGAAATCCTGGCGCGCACCCATATGGTGGCAGTGCTGCCGAAAGGGGAGGCGGTTTCTGGCAACGTGATCAATGCCGAAACGCTGGCAAAAAGAGATTTCGTCGGGCTTGAGATCGACTCCACCCTTGGTCGTGAGATACGCGCCGCGTTCGACCGGGACGGCGTGCCGTACAAGCCTCGCGTGGAAGTCCGCTACTGCGCCACGGCAGCGGTTCTGGCAAGTGCTGGCATCGGGTGCGCCATCATCGATCCCTATACCGCCGCCTTCAACGCAGGGCTGGGTATGGTGGAGTGTGATTTTCTCCCACCCATCGAAGTGCCGGCGGTGATGATAACCCGCAAAGGTGTTCCACGCTCCCGCTTGCAGCATGCCTTCATCTCGGAAATGCGCAAAGCCCTGACAGATTTCGGCGCAGGCGGCATGCAGGCGATCTTCGGCGCACGGTAATCCTTGCCATGCAATGCCGAGCGGGCGAGGCAGTTTTAGCCGCTATGCCCGCTTGGTGGATATGGCCCCCCGCTCACGCCCTCATCCGCTTTCTCTTGCTGTTACTGTGAGGTGAGTGCCGGACGCGCCAGACCAAGATGGTCGCGCAGGGTCGAGCCTGTATATTCGGTTCGGAACAGCCCGCGCTCCTGCAGAATGGGCACAACCAATTGCGTGAAGTCTTCCAGGCCCTCCGGGAAGAAGGGCGGCATAACGTTAAAGCCGTCGGCGGCCCGGGTTTCGAACCATTCCTGCATCCGGTCCGCGACATCGACCGGCGTGCCGAGCACGATATGGTGCCCACGTCCGGCAGCCACGCGAAGGGCCAACTGGCGGATCGTCAGGTTCTCGCGTCTGGCCAGTGCCGTCAAAAGCTCGGCCCGGCTGCGCAACTGATCGGAAATGGGCAGATCCGGCAAGGGACCGTCTGGATCATAGTCTGCGAGGCTGTGACCGATGCGCTCTTCGAGAAGCGGCATGGCGCTTTTCAGCTCCGTCCACTGGTCGAGCTCTGCCAGTTTTTCCGCCGCTTCTTTCGACGTGCGCCCAATCACCGGCAGAAAGCCCGGCATGACGGCAACGGCATCTGCAGGACGGCCGAATTTCTCGACGCGCGATTTCAGGCTCTTGTAAAACCCCTGCGCCTCCGCAAGGCTTTGCTGCGCCGTAAACACGACATCAGCAGTGCGCGCCGCAAGATCCTGGCCTGGGCCCGACGAGCCGGCCTGGATCAGGATAGGGTGGCCCTGTGGCGATCGGGGAATGTTGAGAGGGCCTTTGACCGAGTAATATTTACCCTGGTGGTCCAGCATATGTACCTTGTTCGGATCGGCATAGATGCCGCTCTGCTTGTCCTTGATGAAGGCGTCATCATCCCAGCTGTCCCATAGACCGCGAACCACATCGACGAACTCTTCCGCCACCGCATAGCGCTCATCATGCTCGGGATGCGACTTCGAGAAGTTGTTGGCCGTGCGGGCATAGGAGGTCGTGACGATATTCCATGCGGCGCGCCCGTGGCTCAGATGATCGATCGAGGAGAAGGCCCGAGCTGTATGGTAGGGTTCGCCGTAGGTGGTGGAGGATGTTGCGGCAAGACCGATCTTGTCGGTGACGAGGGCAAGTGCTGCAAGCAGCGTCAGAGGTTCGAAACGGGCGATCGTGGACGGATGGGCATCGACGCCACTGGTCAATCCATCCGCTAGAAACACCATGTCGAACTTCGCCTGTTCGGCGGCTTGCGTGACGCGGCGAAGCAGGTCGAAATTCTCGCTTCCTGCTTCCGCTTTCGGGTGCCGCCAGCCGGAGACGTGATGGCCTGCGCCCTGGAGAAACAGGCCGAGGTGGATTTGTCGCTTGGCAGTCATGGCATACGTCTTTCGTCAGAGGGAGGTCTGGTTGAGCAGGGACAGAAGGCGGGCGAGATCGGCCTCGCTTTCCATGCTGCGAACGAGTTCGGGAATATCGGCGAAAGCCGAGCTCCCTGAAGTCGCATTCTTGAATTTTTGTTCGAGATCGGTGAGGCTTGGCAAGCCGTCGAAACGACGGTGGATCTTCGTGCCATCCTTGAGCGCGACATCCAGAAGCACGAAGCGCGTGCTCGGATCGCTCGACATACGCGGCGCGGTATTGTCGTGGCGGCGGCTGGCCTTGGCAGCAAGCGCCATAATGCGATCTTCGACCGGTCTTTCGTCGAAATGATCAAGTCTCAGCGCCCCATCCAGCAGGGCGGCAGCAAACACATATTCCGGACTGAAACGGGCTTCGATACCGTTTTCCGGCTTTGTGACCACAAGAGCGGCGTCCGCGCCTGGGGGATAGGTGAACGTGACGGCTTCCACCTGATCCGCAACCAGACCTTCGCGGTGAAGCTCGATGCCGAGGGATGCCACCGGATGACTTGCCGTGCAGCATGGATAGGCTTTCAGCGTCAGGCCGGGCGATGCGATCTGCCACGGAGCGCCCCAGTTTTCGCTCGCCAGTTCCGGCCGAGAGGCTCCGAAGCCGTAAGCGGAGTAAAAGCCGGTTGGGTTGTCGAGAAAATCCGGCGCGCCGCTGAAGCCAGCCGCCGCCAGCCGGGCAGCAAGCAGGCCGGAGCGCGCCGCCATTCCGGCATGGTAGGGCTTGGCATCGAAGCCGAATTGCAGGCGCAGGCCGGAGGCCTGGGTTGCGGCAAGCCCAAGTGCGATCGCGGTCTTTTCGGCGGTCGCGCCGGTGAGATGGCTGATGGCGGCGGCAACACCGATCGGTCCAAGCGTAGCGGTTGCGTGGAAGCCATTTTCGTAGTGCCTGGAACCGAGAGACAGTCCGAGCCGCGCCATTGCTTCCAGCCCGACGATGTAAGACGCAACAAGGGCGTCTGCCCTTACGCTCTCATCGGCGGCGAATGCCAGCAGAGCTGGTAGAATGACGGTGGTCGGATGGCCGCGCACGCTGGAATGAACATCGTCATAGTCCAGTACGTGGCCAGCGTAACCATTGATGACCGCAGCCGTGAGAGGGTCCGTCTTTGCGGCTCGGCCGATGAGGATCGCGTTGCCTGGAAGATCGACGCCCACTGCCTTGGCGAGGATATCCGTCGTAGGGTCATTGGCGCCGGCGATGGCACAGGCCAGAAAATCGATAATCGCTACCCGCGCGGCTTCCATGGCCGCACTATCCTGGCGGGGATCGGCGTCGCTGATTGCCGTGGCAAAGGCTGTGGTGATGGGGGCCTTGGACATGATCAAATGCCCTCGCCATCGCGAACGGATCGCCCGCCGGAAAGACCGCCAACAAATTGACGGATGCGGGGATTTTGCGACTGGTGGAAAATGTGCTTCGGCGAGCCTTGGTCCACCACCCGGCCATTTTCAGTGAAGATGACCGTATCGCTGATTTCTTCGGCAAAACGCATCTCATGCGTAACCAGAATGCTGGTCATCCCATCGCGGATCAGGTCGCGGATGACCCAGAGAACTTCGCCCACCGTTTCCGGATCGAGCGCCGATGTTACCTCGTCGAAGAGCACAAGCTCAGGCTTCATCGCCAAAGCCCTGGCGATCGCCACACGCTGCTGCTGGCCTCCCGACAACTGGCCTGGATAGGCGTCGGCCTTTTCCGAAAGTCGCACCTTTTCCAGCAACTCGCGTGCAAGCTTGACGGTCGCTCCGCGGTCCGCGCCTAAGATGCGGGTAGGTGCCAGCACGATGTTGTCGAGCACAGTCAGATGCGGGAAGAGATTGTACTGCTGGAAGACGATGCCGACGCGCTTGCGTAGCGCGATGCGTTCGCTTTCCTTCGTCAGCTCATCCACGCGCGTGCCAGCGACGGTGATGCGGCCCTTCTGCGGCGTGACGAGCGCGTTGATGCAGCGAAGAAGCGTCGACTTTCCCGAGCCCGAGGGGCCGATGATCGAGACGGCATCGCCCTTGTTGACGGTGAGATCGATGCCCTTGAGAACCTCGGTCTGTCCGAAGGCGAGATGAACGTCCTCCAGTTTTACGATCGCGGTGTCGGTGGATGTGGTCATGATCGAAATCCTTCAACCCGCATTGAAGCGCTGCTCGAGGCGGCGCGTCAGTCGAGAAAGCGGGTAGCAAAGCGTGAAAAAGGCGGCCATGACCACGACATAGGCGATGACGGTGAAGTCCAGCCGGCGCACGGCGGTGCTGGCATCGGTCGCGGCGTGCATGAGTTCGTGAACACCGACGAGCGACGCAAGTGATGTCCCCATGGCAATCGAAGAGGCGACATTCATCCAGGGCGGCAGAGACCGTCTGATGCATTGTGGCAGGATGACGAAGCGCAGCGCCTGTAACCTCGAGAAGCCGAGCCCCTTGGTTGCCTCCCACTGCGTTGTCGGAATGGAAAGCACTGCCCCGCGCGTAATCTCGGCAATGTAGGCACTAGCCAGGATGCCGAGGCCGATCACCGCCTTGATCCAATCTGGAAAGGGCAGGTAGTGGCCGAAGGCGACGATCTCGAAGGGAAAGATGTAGGTGGTAGCGAAGATCAGCACGAGTGCCGGCGCATTGCGGAAAATCTGCACATAGATCGCCGCAGGCCAGCGGATGAGCCAAAGCGGCGCCAGTTGCATGAGGCCAAGAAGCACACCCGCAATTGTCCCCAGCGTCACAGCAGAGAACGTGATGACGATGTTCATCCAGAAGCCGGAAGCGAGATAGGGCACCCACTTCACCAGCTCGGCACCAAGTGTGGGATCGATCAGCGACCAGATGACCACCAGAAGCGGCATGGCGACGAAGCCGATATAGCGCAGAATGCCGCCGCTGGAGCTTGTTTGTTGTGAGGTGATTGCACTCATAGCCCATACCCCGGAACCGCCAGCTTGCGTTCTACCCATGTGCCGAGGCGGGCGATGAGGAAGTTTATCAGGCTGAAGAAAGCCAGCAGCACGATCATCAGTTCGACCACATTGTCGCGCTGCGTCCACACCATGATGGAGGCGTAGGTGATTTCGCTGACCGCGATCGCGTTACCGACAGTCGTCGATTTGACGAGGCTGATCAGGCCATTGACGATCGCTGGCAGTGAAGAGCGGAGCGCGAGCGGGATTTGGACAAAGCGGAGAATTTCGAACTGGCTGAAACCCATGCCGCGCGCGGCTTCGATCATTGATGCGGGAACCGCCTCGATACCGCCTCGGATCGCTTCCGCGTGCAGGGCGGCGACATGCAGTCCAACCACAGCAACCACCCAGAAGAATGGTGACAGAGGATTGTTGACCGCACCGCCGACCAAGTTGGACACGACGGTGTTGAGCACGAGGAAGCTGAACATCAACTGCACCAGCGTCGGCGTGTTGCGGGTAAGCTCCACGAAGGCGCGCACAGGCGTCGAGAGCCACGACCTGCCAGAGGTCAGGCAGGCGGCAAAGATAACACCGAAGAACAGGCTGACCGGAATAGTGATGGCGACGAGATAGAGGGTCGTCAGAAAGCCGTCGCGCCAGATCTGCGCTTCATAGCCGGTCAGGAGAAATTCGTAATTGAGACCCAGCCTGCCGGTCAGATCGACGAACAGGCTGGTCGGGTTCATGTCTTGCATGGAGCGCTACCGCTGCCTTCCGCTTACTGCGCGGCAGAAAGCTTGGTCTTTTCTTCCTCGAGATACTTGGTGTTCAGTAGGCGGTTCGCCTTGGCCATTTCAAGCAGCTTGCCGGACGCGTGAAGCTTCTTGACGCTGTTGTCGAGAGCTGCCTGCGTGTCGCTTTCGCCCTTGCGCAGCCAGATAACGGAGTCGGAAGGGATGAGCTCGGTTGGGAAGGGGATGGCGTAATCCTTCCATTCATCGGCGCGGTCCACGAGAAGAAGGCCGACGGTTGCGCCCACATGCACGGCGGCAACGCAGTTGCCGCCCTGAAGTGCCAGAAGCGATTCCGGCTGGCTTGGCAGGCCCTTGACGATTGCGCCGTATTCTTCCGCCAATGGCTGTGCGTAGTTGGATCCCTGCGAAATGCAAACCGGCTTGCCCTTCAAATCGGCCCAGTCCTTCAATCCGCTATCCTTACGCACCACCGCTGCGCCGCCAGCGCGATCATAAGGGGTCGGAACGTAGTCGAGGATCTTCGCGCGATCTTCCGTGTACTGCATGTTGGCGATCAGAATATCGACCTTGCCCTGCTGCAGGAACTGAACGCGGTTCGGCGGTGTCACCGTCACGGTTTCGAGCTCGACGCCGAGATCGGCCGCCAGGGCCTTGGCGAGATCGACATTGTACCCCTTCTGCTCCTGCGAGGCCGGATCGATGTAGCCAAATGGCGCGCCGGACAAGATGACGCCGACAGTCAGCTTGCCGCGGCCCTTGATGCGATCAAGCGTGGCATCCGCGGAAGCCTCAGTTGCTGCCAGTGTCGCAAGTGAGATGGAAATGGCGAAGACAGCTTTGGTTAAGGCTTTGACGAACATGGGAGGCTCCTATTTCGCCGCGAAACATAATCGAACGGCCAAGGCCTCACGAGGAACGCCATTCTTCATTTTAGCAAGAATGCAGAAAAGCGTTCTTTCTTCGTACGGCGCCTTTGGCAACGCTGCCCCAATCAAGCGGCTGCCGTCAGATACTCAGCAGTTCGCGAAGGCTCTCCACGATCAGGGCGTGATCCTCTATATCGGGGAGTCCACTGACGGCAACGGACCCGACGAGCGTGCCGCCCTGCAGGATCAGCGGAAAGCCGCCGCCGCTTGCCACATAATCAGTCACGGGCAAGCCGAATTTCGCATTGAAGTCATAGCCCTTGGTCTCAGCCTCGAGCCGCACGCGAAGAGAGCTGCGATGGAAGCGGTGCACGACAGCGCATTTGCGCCGGGTCCAGCCGAAATTATCGATGGTTGCGCCGGGCAAAAGCGTTGCAAACACCACGTCGTTTCCGTGCCTGACCTCGACGGCCACAGGGTGATTTTCCTCCGCCGCCTTCTGCCGGATCAGGCTTCCGAGCGTCCAGGCAAAGTCGTAGTGAAATGTTGGAACCTGCAGGGCCGCTTCTTCGGCCTTCACGCTCTCGATCGTCGGCTTGCTATTGTGCATCATCACGTCCTCGGGTCGACGCTTTCGCGCTCAAGATGGGGGATTGAATAGGAGGAGCAACCACATCACACAAGTCTTTTCGACGACCGCGGGCGGGAGGATTGTCCTGAGAATTCGGTGAGTGCGGGATGAGGAGGAGCACATATATTTCTGCTTGCTCCACGTCATGCAAAAGGCGCGACCCTCTACTGCAAATATTGAAAGTGAGGCCGCTTTTGCAATATCATCAGCTGCCCCAAATACTTATGGGAACAAAACAATTTATTCGGAAGTTGTAACATATATAATTAATGCGTGGTGCCACCATGAACACACAGTCTCCATCTTATTCCACCGTCCCCCTTTCGTCAGATGACCTGGAAGAGGTCAACCGTTTCCTCAACGCCTGGTGCGAAGAAAACGGTGTCGACAAGACTGACGGAAGAGCACAGGAAGTCGCCTCGGCGCTTATCGAATGGTATGCGACCAGCCCGAGCTATCGGCACAAATCCAAATTGGAGCACGCGCCGCACCTGCCGGAATCGGACAAGATTTCGGCTCTGCTCAACCAGTTGAAGTGAGACGAGCCTGTCGAGATACGCTTTCATACAATCGTGGGTATGGGACAGCGACACGGCGGGAGATGAAAACACCGCCACCAGTGACACGGTCTTTGTAAAGTTTATGGCGCTTAAAGTTTGCTGTAGTCCGCAGACATGAGGTCGCCACGGCGCCGAAGCGAGAGGCGGCCCCTGAGGCCGCCTCCACTTTTCGAAAGATCAGTCGCGATGCTCTGGCATCTCCTTGAGCTGATCCTTGGTCCAGGAGGTCACGGCATGCACATCGCCGTCCTCGTCACGCATGAAGTCCAGATCGGAGATGGAAACCGCAACTGGCTTCGCGCCGATCCCGAGAAAGCCACCGACATCGATAATGACGCTGCTGCTCTCGCCGATGCCATGGACGTGGTCAACCTTCCCGACCTTGTGATCGTCTGCTCCGTAGACCGCGGCTCCTGCGAGCACGGAGGGTCTCAGTTCATCAACGGTGAGGCGGATGTGATTGCTATGATCCATGATGTTTCTCCTGTTGTTGGCACCAAGATAACTCATGGATTCCGCTCCTGTTCCGAGGAAATTCAAGCGGGCGGCAGATCAGGAAACAGGGTGCATCTTATGACACAGGTCGGTGCGTAGACCCCACCCTCAGAAGTCGGCCACCTTGCCCCAGGCCGAAGCCTTGAAGCGGGAGGGGTGGTAGGGTTTTGGATCGACGATCGGATCAGCCCCCGTCGCGATATCGGCAATGAGATGACCCGCCCCGGGACCGATGCCGAAGCCGTGGCCGGAAAATCCGGCGGCGAGGATGAAGCCCGGCAGGCTCTCGACCTCGCCGATAGCCGGCACGCCATCCGGCGTGGAATCAATATAGCCGGCCCAGCTTGCGGTGATCTTCGTCTTCCTCAGTTCAGGCAGCAACGCCAGCGCGCGTTCATGTGTCTGTGTGATGGTGGCCTGATCGGGTCGAGGATCGAGAATGCGCATCCGCTCCATCGGCGTTGGCCGGTCCAGGCGCCAGCGGGCCAGCGTTTCATGGCCGCTCTTCACACCTTCGAACCCGCCTGGCGCGAGGCTTTTCCAGCGCTTGGCAAACATGGGGAGGAATTGCGGTGAGAAGCGCAATTGCTGCGGTGTAACATCGACACGCCCGCGCCCGCTGATCGCCAACGTATGGCCGCCATCGCCGCGGGCGGTGAGAGAAATTCCGGCCGTGTGGAGTGCTGGCGGAATGCCTTGCGCGCCGCCCGAAACGGACAGGATGGACGAGCGGATCGAGGCCTGCGGAAAGCGGATGCCCAGTTGCCGGCAGAAGGACGAGGCCCATGCTCCGCCGGCAAGGATTGCCGTCTTCGTGCGGATGGTGCCCTTTTCCGTGACGACGGCGCTCAGGCGCCCTGCTTCCGTTTCGACTCCACGCGCCGCGCAATTCTGGATGACAGCACCGCCCAGCTTGATGATGGCGCGGGCAACGGCGGGTGCAGCACTTGCCGGGTGGGCAATGCCGTCGGTCGGCGAAAAGACGCCGCCCTTCCACGATTGCCCCGTCGCGCGGCCCTTTTCGGTGGCCTCAGCGGCTGAGAGCACGTGCGTCGTCACGCCGACGGTTTTGGCGAAATCGCGCCAGCGCGCCCAGCCGGCAATCTCGGCTTCGTTGTTGGAGAGATAAAGGAGACCGCAACGGCGGAAACCGGTATTTTCACCCGTCTCGGCGGCGAACCGCTCCCAGAGATCGAGGCTTTTCGTGGAGATCGGCAATTCGCGTGCGTCGCGGTTCTGCTGGCGGCACCAGCCCCAGTTGCGGCTCGATTGCTCCGCGCCGATGCGGCCCTTTTCTATCAGCACTGTTTTCAGACCGCGCTGCGTCAGGTAGTAGGCCGCAAAGACGCCGACAATGCCACCGCCGATCACGACGACATCGGCGGTCTGCGGCAGGTCGGAGGGGGTGTCGATGAGGGCAAGCGGCGCGGGCATGGCAATCTCCAGTTCTGCCACGACAGTATGCGCTTAGCGCGCGTCTGCGGAACCGCAGTTTCGTTCACGACGGCAGAAAATTCCGGACCCGGCACAAGCATCGAAATCTTCTGCGCCAATTCCGATTTACCGGCTTGATGGACAACGCATCAGTCTGTGCTAACGTTGTTTCGGCTGTCCAGCAGCATATTATGCTGGACGAGAACGGGGGAGGCGGCAAGCTATGATGAAACTCGACCGGACGGATATCAAGATCCTCTACGAGTTGCAGAAGAATGGCCGCATCACCAATGTGGAACTGGCCGATCTGGTGCATTTGTCGCCGAGCCCCTGTCTGATGCGTGTCAAGCGTTTGCAGGCGGAGGGCTATATTGAGGGCTATTCGGCCCAGATCAATCTCGGCAAGCTTGGCCAGACATTGACCGTCTTCACCGAAATCACGCTCAAGAACCACCGTCAGGTCGATTTCGCCCGCTTCCTTGCCGTCGTGGACAAGATCGATCAGGTGATCGAATGCCACCTGGTCTCCGGCGGCTACGATTATTTGATGAAATTCGTCACTGCCGGGATCGGTGAATACCAGACAATCATGGAGCGACTGACCGACATGGATATCGGTATCGACAAATATTTCAGTTTCGTCGTGCTGAAATCACCGATCGTGAAGTCGCACCTGCCGCTGACGAGTTTGTTTCCGGTGTGATTTTGGTCCCGCGGGTTTGGTATCGCTTTCCCCTTCGGGACAGGCGCTTAGCCCATCGAACGGCCAACCAGCCCTCAAGCCCGGCCATATTGCCGCACCAACTCCGGCTCCAGCACTAGAGTGTCAAGCCAGGTCGGGTCGAGTTTCGGCACGGAGGAGAAGAGCAGCTTCGAATAGGGATGCGCGGGCGATTTCATATCTTCACGCGTCAGATGCTCCACCTTCTCGCCGCGATACATGACCATGACCTCGTCGCAGATCGCCTCGACCACCGAGAGGTCGTGGCTGATGAAGATGTAGGAGAGGTCGAGTTCGCGCTGCAAGTCCTTCAGTAGTTCGATGATCGCGGCGGCGACGACGGTATCAAGCGCTGAGGTGATCTCGTCACAGATGATCAGCTTCGGATTGGCGGCGAGTGCGCGAGCGAAGTTGATGCGCTGCTTCTGTCCGCCGGAGAGTTCGGACGGGTGGCGATAGCGCAACGCCTTCGGCAGACGCACCATGTCGAGGAGTTCATCGATACGGGCACTACGGGCAGATCCGTTCAGGCCGTGATAGAAGGTCAACGGCCGGCCGAGAATGTCTTCAATAGGCTTGGCGGGGTTCAGCGCGGTATCGGCATACTGGAAAACGATTTGCATTTCGCGCAACGCCTCGCGGAAGCGGCGACGGGCGTCGTGGTCGAGTTCCTTACCGTTGAATATGATGTTACCAGCGCTGGCTGGCAAGATGCCGGCGATACAACGGGCAAGCGTCGATTTCCCGCAGCCGGATTCGCCGATGATGCCCAGATTGCGGCCCTTTTCCACCGAGAGGCTGACGGAACGGACGGCCTTGACGAGAGGCAGGCCATCTTCCTGCACCCTTCCGTAACCGGCGGTGACGTTCTCGATGACCAGGAGCGGTTGTGCCTTGTCCGTTCGTTTGCCGGCAAATTGCGTTTCCTGCGGTTCGAATGCAGAGAGCAGTTCCTGCGTGTAGGGATGCGCGGGCGTCGACAGGATGGCTTGCGTCGTGCCCTCTTCCTGCACCTCGCCGCCCTTGAGGACGACAATGCGGTCGGCGATCTGGGCAACCACGGCAAGGTCATGCGAGACATAGACGCCGGTAATGCCGCCGGCCTTCATGACCGACTTGAACGCCTTCAGCACGTCGATCTGGGTCGTGACATCGAGCGCTGTTGTCGGTTCGTCAAAGATCACGAGCTTGGGGCCGCCGATCAGCGCCATAGCGGCGGCAAGCCGCTGCAGCTGCCCGCCGGAAACCTGATGCGGATAACGTTCGCCAATGGTTTCAGGCGAGGGGAGCGACAATGCCTTGAACAGTTCGATGGCGCGTTGACGCGCCTTGTCCGGGGTAATCAGGCCGTGGATGCGGGTCACTTCGATGACCTGATCCATGATCGTTTGCGAGGGGTTGAAGGCGGCGGCGGCACTTTGCGGCACATAGGCGACCTCGGTGCCGCGCACCTTGGTCCGTTCGCGCTCGGAAAGCGTCGCCATGTCCTTGCCATCGATCAGCAGCGCGCCCTCGGAAATGCGGCAGCCGGGGCGGGTATAGCCCATCAGCGTCAGCGCAATCGTCGTCTTGCCCGAACCACTTTCACCGATGAGGGCGACGATCTCGCCCTTGGCAATCTCGATATCGACGCCTTTGATGATCTCGATGCGCCGGCCGGAATCGGTGGTCGCCTCGACATGCAGGTTCTTGATTTCGACAAGCTTGCTCATGTCAGGCGCTCCGATCGCGGATCTTGCGGGGCAGGTTGTCGATCAGCAGGTTGACGCTGATCGTGAGGCTGGCGATGGCGAGCGATGGCGCAATCACCGCCGCCGCGCCGAAGGACAGGCCCTGAATATTTTCATGCACCAGCGCGCCCCAGTCGGCGAGCGGAGGCTGCACGCCCAGGCCGAGGAAAGACAGGCCGGAGAGCAGCAGCACGATGAAGACGAAACGGATGCCGAAATCGGCCAGAACCGGCCGAATGATGTTGGGCAGGATTTCCGAGACGGCGAGATAGAGCGTGTTTTCACCGCGAACGCGGGCGACGGTGATGAAATCCATCGTGTTGACATTGACGGCAAGCGCGCGGGCGAAGCGATAGGAACCCGGCGTATAGATAAAGGCGAGTGTCAGGATCAGCGCCGGCAGCGAGGAACCGACGGCGGCGACGATGACGAGGCCGAAAAGCTTGCTGGGAATGGAAATCATGGCATCCATGAAGCGGCTGAGCGCCGCATCGAACCAGCCGCCGATGACGGCGGCCGCCATGCCGAAGATCACACCGCAGGAGGAGGCGATCAGCACGCCGGCAAGCGCAATGCCAAGCGTATAACGTGCGCCGTAGATGATGCGGGACAGCACGTCACGACCGAGATAGTCCGAGCCGAGCCAGAGCTTGGAACTCATCGGGCCGAAATAGTCCATGTCGACGATCTTGCCGACCGGATGGGGAGCGATATGCGGTGCGAAGAGGGCGACGACGGTCCACAACAGGATGACCAGGAAGGCAAGCACGCCGACAGGGTTGAACCTGTAGCCGAAGAAGCCGGTTGCGGCGGAGATCGACGGAGCGCCTTGCATCATCAGCGGAGCCTCGGATTGGAAATGATGGCGATGATGTCGGCAATCGTGATCAGGATCAGGTAGCCGGCGCAAAAGATCACTGCGCAGGTCTGGATCAGCGGCAGGTCGCGGGTAGCGACCGCATCGACCATGAGCTTGGCAATGCCGGGATAGTTGAAGATCGTCTCGATGATGATGACGCCGCCGATAAGATAGGAGAGCGAAAGCGCCAGCGCGTTGACGATGGGGCCAAGCGCGTTGGGCAGCGCGTGGCGAAGGACGATGCGGCTGCGGGAGGCACCTTTCAGCCGTGCCATTTCGACGTAAGGAGTCGATAGCGTCTCGATCACGGCCGCCCGCGTCATGCGGATGATCTGTGCCGAGACGACGAAGGTCAACGTCATGACCGGCATGGCATACATGCGCAACAGGTCGTAGAGCGAGTGGACCTCATTGACCAGGGATATGGCAGGCAACCATTTCAGATAGACGGCGAAGACGAGCACGGCAGTGGAGGCAACCATGAATTCCGGAACGGAAATCACGCCGATGGTGACGATGGTGACGATGCGGTCGTAGAGCGAACCCTGCATGACTGCAGAAGTGATGCCAAGCGTCAGCGCGAAGGGAATGGAGATCAGCGCCGTAATTCCAGCAAGCTGCATCGTATTGACGAAGCGTCCGCTGACAAGCACCGAGATGGGCATATCGTTGGCGTAGGACTTGCCAAGATCGCCGGTGAGGAAGCCAAGCCCCCAGCGCAGGAAGCGCAGCATCGCAGGATCGTCGAGATGCATGGCCTGGCGCAGCCCGGCGACTGCCTCAGGCGTTGCCGACTGACCAAGCAGAATCGAGGCCGTGTCGCCTGGCAGCATGGCGGTTGCGAAGAAGACCGCGAAAGAGACGATGAGCAATGTGATGACGGCGATCACGAGCCGCTTTGCAACCATGCGTGCGATTTCAGAGTTCACGAGAGACCTCCGGCAGCTTTGTATGATGATGGCAATAATGCCGATTTTTATCAAAAGCCCTAGGAAATAAGATCAATCTGTCACCGGTGCGCAGAAATTCCTGCGTACCGGGTTCCAAGGGGCATTCTGAAAACGGCCGTGGGGTCCGGGGCTGACGCTCCCGGACACGGATCGCTCCGCTCAAGCTTCCAGCCAGATATATTCGGCCATTGCGAAGCCCATCATACCGCCGAGCGGGTTGGTCTCAAGGCCCTTGACCTTGGAGGATACGGCGTCGGCATTGGTAATGTAGGCAGGTATGATCGTGCCGGCTTCGTCGGCGATCATGGTCTGCATCTCGTTATAGATCTCGCGGCGCTTGTTTTGGTCCAGCATGCCGCGGGCTTCGAGCAGCATGGAATCGAACTTTGGCGACTTGTACTGGCTTTCGTTCCATGGCGCGTCGGACGAATAGAGCAGCGAGAAGTAGATATCGGGCGTCGGGCGCGGGTTGATATTGCCGAAGTGGATCGGCGCCTTTAGCCAGTACTTGTCCCAGTAGCCGTCGGCGGGCACGCGCTGGACATCGAGTTTCAGGCCGATATCGGCGCCCGATGCCTGCATGATCATGGCCATGTCGATCGAGTTGTTGGCGGCATCCGAGGCAATGACCGGGATCGACTGGCCGAGAACGCCTGCTTTTTCGAAGTAATGCTTTGCCTTGTCGGGATCGAAGGCTTTCGGCTTGAGGTTGGCATCATGAAAGAAGTTGGCCGGGGAAATCGGCTGGTCGTTGCCAACCTCGCCAAAACCGCGCAGTGCCGCCGTTACGATCTGCTCGCGGTCGACGAGGTGTTTCATGCCGGTCACGAAGTCGGCCTTGTTCATGTCAAGTCGGATATTGAGGTTTGTATAGTTGCCGGACGTCGACTTCGAAATCTGGAAGCCCTGCTGAGCTTCTACCAGCTTCGCTGAACGTGGGTTGATCGCATAGGCGAACTGGACGTCACCGGCCAGAAGTGCGTTAACCCGGGCGTTGTCGTCACCGATTGCGAAGAATTCGAAGCTGTCGAGATGCGGCAGGCCTGGCTTCCAGTAGTTCTTGTTCTTCTTGACGATGGAGCGAACGCCGGGCTCGAAGGTTTCGAGCGCGAAAGCGCCGGTGCCGATGCCCTTCGAGAAATCAGTCGTGCCATCCTGTACGATCATGAAGTGGTGGAGCCCCAGGATATAAGGCAGGTCGGCATTGGCCGCTTTCAGCACGATTTCAACCGTGCCGGCATCAGTGGCCTTAACTTCGGAGATCTGGGCCGCGATCTTCGCGACTTTGGAGCCGACGGCCGGATCGAGATGGCGCTTCAGGGAGAAGACCACATCGTCAGCAGTCAAGGCCTTGCCGTCATGGAAAGTCACGCCCTTGCGCAGCGTTACGGTCCAGGTCTTGGCATCCTTGGTGTCGAGCTTTTCGGCAAGTTCCATCTGCGGAACGCCGTGCGAGTCAATGAAGGTCAGACGATTGTAGAGCGAGCAGCAGCGTATATAGTCCGTCGCCACCGAAGCCTTGGCGGGGTCGAGCGTGTCGGCGTTGGAAGAAGAAACGCCGGCCACTTTCATATGTCCACCGGAAACCGGCGTTGCGGCCACGGCGCTCTCGGCGCGGCCGAGAAGGGCACCACCAGCGGAAAGGGCGACGCCGCTTGCCAGCATCAGCTTCAGAAGATCACGGCGGGAAGCGCCGCGGCGGATGGCGTCCTCGACTTGTGCGGCGTCACGGTTCGTCCAGTTGGTCACAGTATCGGTCATGTCATTCCCCTTTTGCTTTGCTCTCGGTGGGTATCCGTCTCGTGCGGATTTTCCGACCTGGTTGGATAGTGGCGTCTCCGGCCTTTTCTACTTAGCAGTGTCGCATGCCTGCCGGGGCGTATCGTCCGATTTGGCCTCCGGCCACGGCATAAAATTGCGAACTTTCTTCCCCTGCGACATTTCGGTGAAATGCCGCCGGCTCCCGTCTTTTCCTCAGGCCATGGCCTGCCGGATTTCCGGGTCCTGCAGAGTCTCATCAAGCGTTTTGCGGGTGCGCTCGACGATGGCGTCGATATCGGAGTCCGTGCAGCAAAGCGGCGGCGCATAGCCCAGTACGCCCTGCGGGAAAGCGCGGATAACGAGACCGTTCCCCCAGGCCCGGTCGAAGATACGGCGTGCTGGCTGGCTAGCTGCCGGAAGCGGTGTCTTCTTCGCCTTGTCCGTCACGAGTTCGACGCCATAGAGCATCCCGCGGCCACGGACATCGCCGACCAGAGGGTGATCACGCAGGCTTTCGAGACCCGCCAGCAGACGCGCGCCAGCTTTGATGCCGTTTTCCAGCAACCCGCCTTCGTAGAGTTTGAGCACTTCCAGCGCGACGGCGGCGCTGACCGGATGGGCGGAATAGGTAAAGCCGTGGCCGACGGCCGCGTCGCCGGCCCCGTCGGCAATCACGTCATAGACATGATCGGCCATGAAGACGGCACCCATCGGCACATAGCCCGAGGTAAGCCCTTTGGCGACCGTCATCATGTCGGGCACGATGTCTTCATCGGCACAGGCAAAAAGCGGGCCGGTGCGGCCGAAGCCGGTGATCACTTCGTCGGCGATAAAGAGAATGCCATAGGATTTGCACAGATCGCGCATGGCCTTGATCCAACCCTTTGGCGGGACGATGACCCCGCCGGAGCCCTGGATCGGTTCGGCATAAAATGCTGCCACGCGATCGGCGCCGATCTCCTCGATCTTGGCCTTCAGGCTGGCGAGAGAGGCCACCGTGATGGCAACGTCGTCCTCGCCGACCGGGTTGCGGTATGGGTAGGGGGAGGGAATCTTGTGCTGCCAGTCAAAAGGCAGACCGAAACCGGCATGGAAGGCTGGAAGGGCGGTCAAGCCTGCACCGACCGTTGACGAACCGTGATAGCCTTGCTGGATAGAGATGAACTGATCGCGCTGCGGCTCACCCTTCGCATTCCAGTAATAGCGGACGAAGCGAATGGTGGAGTCCACGGCATCCGATCCGCCGAGGGTAAAATAGACGCGGTTCAGATCGCCCGGCGCGCGCTCGGCAAGTTCCGCCGCCAGCCGGATCGCCGGTTCCGAACCGAGGTCGAAGTAACCGGTCGCATAGGGCAATTCGCGCAACTGCTTCGCCGCCGCCTCGACAATGCTCTCATGGCCGTAGCCGGCATTGACGCACCATAGCCCAGCGAACCCGTCGATCAATTGGTGACCGTTGGCCTCGGTGACAGTCGCGCCGAAGGCGGATTTGAGCACGCGCACACCCTGCCGCTCGTGGCCGCGATAGGACGCGACAGGGTGGATCAGGTGGGCGCGATCGAGTTCGATCAGGGAGTTGGCGAGCATGGGTGGTCTCCGGTATGAGTTCGTGAGCCAGATCGGGGTGCGGGTTCAGCGTCAGCCCAGCGCCTGATTGGCCAGTGCATAGACTTTGCGGCGGGCCTGTTCGGCATTGTCCTTGGATGGGCGACGCATGGCGATGCCGCCACCCACATGGGGGAGTCCGATTTCGGAAAGCCAGGGGGCAATGCCCGTTTCGCTTCCGGTATCGACACGCAGGAACGCGCCCGGGCGTGATGCGGCGTGAAAGGCAATCAGTGCGCAGGCGGTCTTGGCGTCGGGTGCAATTACCGGACCGATGACCTCGCCACGGCCGAAGGGGCGGATCGCCGCCCAGGCCTCGATTGTTTCCCCTTTGCGGATAACCGCGATCTTGCCGTGTCGGACGAGAGCGTCAATCAGCGCAGATCGATCCGCGCCATAGGCTTCCCTGTCGAGCGCCTTCAGCGACCCCAGATCGCCGGCTTGCATGTCCTCGACACCGTCCGGCCGGTCGAGGGGGCGAACCTCGCCCTGATGCTGACGAATCTCGCCAGTGGTCACGAAACCAAGCTTCTCATAAAGCGGCAGCCCTTCCTTCGTGGCAACGAGGCGCAGCGGTCGGCCTTCGGCCAGCGCCATGGCGCGCTCCATGAGCTTGCGCCCTACCCCCAGTCCGCGCATTGATTTGTCAACGATCACCATGTTGATGGTGGCGCAATCCTGACCATAAGGCGTCAACAGGGTCGTCCCCGTGAGGCGGCGGTCTGCATCCACGGCAGCAATTCCGGCACTCAGTTGTTGCACCAGCTGCCAATCCTCGCGGCGATGTGGCCAGCTTTCTGCGCGCGACAGCTCCACGGCTCCGTCGATGTGTTCAGGCCCGAAGGCGACGATGTCGATCTGGTTCTGCATGGTCATTCCTTTTCCTGATATGAAATGTCGGCGAGGACGCGAACGCTATTCGTCTGAATGGCAAGGTCGCGACACTATCTTTCGCCGAAGCGCAATGCCGGCGCCGCATCTTATGCTGCGGCCCGGTCAGAGCGACGTTTGCAGGGCGCCGGAAAGGGACGCGGCAAAGCTCCGCCGTGCAATAGTGTGCCAAACGGGACGGCAGATTAGAAACTTTGTGCTTCCCACATGGGTGAATTCACGCAATCGAGGTGGGATAAACCGGCTTATGATCGGGGCAACGAAACATGAAAGCCAGAGGAAGAACATCATGGCTCCCATCCGCCCGAAATACATCTCCTTCGACTGCTATGGCACGCTGATCAATTTCGACATGGCGGGTGCCGCCCGCGACCTTTATGGCGACCGTCTCGATGCGCAGGCCATGGACAAGTTCATCCGCAACTTTTCCGCCTATCGCCTCGACGAGATCATGGGCGCCTGGAAGCCATATGCGGACGTCGTGCACAATTCGCTGTCGCGTGCTTGCAAGGCCAATGGGGTGACCTTCAAGGATGAAGATGCGCAGATGGTCTATGAGCGCGTGCCGACCTGGGGCCCGCACGCGGACGTCCCCGCAGGGCTTGCCAAGGTCGCGAAGGAAATTCCGCTCGTCATTCTGTCCAACGCCATGAACGCGCAGATCATGTCGAATGTCGAAAAGCTCGGCGCGCCGTTCCACAAGGTCTATACCGCCGAACAGGCGCAGGCCTACAAGCCGCGCTTCCAGGCGTTCGAATACATGTTCGACATGCTTGGTTGCGGCCCGGAAGACATGCTGCACGTCTCCTCTTCCTTCCGCTATGACCTGATGTCGGCGCACGATCTCGGCATCAAGAACAAGGTCTGGGTCAATCGCGGCCACGAGCCGGCCAACCCCTATTACGGCTATACCGAAATCGCCGACATTTCCGGTCTTCCCGGTGTTGTGGGTCTCTGACCAGGCTTAAGCCGCAGATCAATGCAAGCAGAGGCAAGGCCGATGAAATTCGTCTCCTATTGGCATGACACGGCGCCGGTCTTCACCGGTGCGGTTCAGGGCCCGGTCAGCGGACATTACGATGTTGCCGTCATCGGCGCGGGCTTTACGGGGCTCGCAGCCGCGCGGCAGCTGGCACGCGCGGGGGCTAGGGTCGTCGTGCTGGAGGCGGAACGCATCGGTTTCGGTGCGTCCGGCCGCAATGGCGGGCATCTGAACAACGGGCTCGCACATAGCTACCTCGGTGCCAAGGCGGAACTCGGCAAAGAGCGCGCCATCGCGCTCTATCATGCGCTGGACGATTCCATCGATACCATCGAGGCGCTCATCGCCGAAGAGGGCATCGACTGCAATTTCCGCCGCTCCGGCAAGCTGAAGCTCGCCTCCAAGCCCAAGCATTTCGAGGCCATTGCCCGCAATTTCGAGTCGCTGAACAAGGAATGCGATCCGGACACCGCGCTGCTGTCGCCGGCGGAGCTGAGGAAAGAAGTCGGCTCCCCCTTTTATGGCGCGATGCTGTCGAAGAAGAGCGCCATGATGCATATGGGCCGCTATGTCGCAGGATTGGCGACGGCCGCTGCGCGCCACGGCGCAACGATCTTTGAAGGCACGACCGTTACCGAACATCGCGAGACGAATGGGATACATGCGCTGCAAACGTCGCACGGTAGCGTCACCGCTGCCAATGTCGTCATGGCGACCGGTGCTTACACGACGCAGAACTTCACCTGGTTCCGCCGCCGCATCATTGCCGTCGGCAGCTTCCTGATTGCCACGCGACCGCTGACGGACACTGAAGTTGCCGCCGTCATGCCCGGCAACCGCACCTGCGTGAACACGATGAATATCGGCAATTACTGGCGGTTGGCACCCGACAACCGCCTGATCTTTGGCGGACGCGCACGCTTCTCCGCGACCTCGGACCAGCGCTCGGACGAGAAAAGCGGCGCGATCCTGCGCGAGAGCATGGAGCGCATCTTTCCGCAGTTGAAGGGCGTCGAGATCGACTACTGCTGGGGTGGCCTCGTCGACATGACGGCCGACCGCTACCCGCGCGCCGGCTTCCATGACGGTCTCTGGTATGCCATGGGCTATTCCGGCCACGGTGCTCAGCTTTCCACCCATGTCGGCATGATGGTGGCCGACGCCATTCTTGGCAAGGCGGACCGCAACCCAATGCGCGACTACCCGTGGCCCGCCGTCCCCGGCCATTTCGGCAAACCCTGGTTCCTGCCGCTGGTGGGGCAGTATTACAAGATGCTCGACAGGTTTCAGTGAGCGATCGGCGGGGCATCCCCGCTTCCCGTCATCCGGCCTCCAGCCAGGATGTCGTCAGCCCGCATCTGCGGGCTGAAAAGGTCTCGAGTTCTTCGGCTTATAGACAGCCTGCAACGCGACGGACAATCGCACATTGGAGACCGGGTCAAGCCCGGCGTGACAGAGAGATTTGGTATACGCCTTCGCGACCGTGCTTGCCGTAGTCAAATAAAAAGGGGCAGCCTACCGACTGCCCCAGTCTTTCCTTACACAAGCCCGCCCATATGGAAACTCTTGGTTTCCAGATATTCCTCGATGCCCACTTGCGCGCCCTCGCGGCCGAGGCCGGATTGCTTGACGCCGCCAAAGGGGGCAACTTCCATGGAGATGAGGCCGGTGTTCAGCGCCACCATGCCGAATTCCAGCGCTTCACCGACGCGCCAGGCGCGCTTCATGCTTTCGGTGTAGAAATAGGAGGCAAGACCGAAGGGCGTGCCGTTGGCAATCGCGATCGCCTCTTCCTCCGTCTCGAAGCGGAAGAGCGGCGCGACGGGTCCGAAGGTCTCTTCGGTTGCGAGTTCCATGTCGGTCGTCGCGCCCGTGAGCACGAGCGGGGCCGTATACTGGCCGCCGTTCGGCATGGCAGGCGTTTCGGTGATGATCTTTGCACCCTTTGAAAGCGCGTCCGCGACATGGCGTTTAATCTTGTCGATGGCGGCGGCATTGATCATCGGCCCGATAGAGACGCCGGCTTCTGTTCCCGGACCCACCTTCATCGCATCGACGCGGGCCTTCAGCTTGGCAGCGAAGGCGTCGTAGACGCCCGACTGCACGAGAATGCGGTTGGCGCAGACGCAGGTTTGGCCGCCATTGCGGAATTTGGACGCAAGCGCGCCTTCAATGGCAAGGTCGAGATCGGCATCGTCGAAGACGATAAAGGGTGCATTGCCGCCAAGCTCGAGGCTAAGCCGCTTGACGCTGTCGGCCGCCCCGCGCATCAGCAGCGAGCCGACGCGGGTCGAACCGGTGAAGGAAATCTTGCGCACCGTCTCGCTGGCCATCAATTCGTTGCCGATCTTGGTGGGCATTCCGGTGACGATATTGATCACGCCTGCCGGAATGCCAGCGCGTTCGGCGAGCACGCCGAGCGCCAGCGCCGAATAGGGGGTGAATTCGGAGGGCTTGATGACGACCGTGCAGCCTGCGGCGAGCGCCGGTGCCACTTTGCGGGTGATCATCGCATTGGGGAAGTTCCAGGGCGTAATGATGCCGCAGACGCCGACCGCCTCCTTCAAGACGATGATGCGGCGGTCGCGCGACGGCGCCGGGATCGTGTGGCCGTTGATGCGGCGGGCTTCCTCGGCAAACCATTTGACGAAGGAGGCGCCATAGCGGATTTCACCGCGCGCCTCGTCCAATGGCTTGCCTTGTTCGGAGGTCAGGATCAGCGCCAGATCCTCGAGGTTTTCGATCATCAGATCGAACCACTTTTCGATGATCAGCGCGCGCTCGGCATTCGTCTTTGCCTTCCAGGTCTTGAAGGCGGCCTCTGCCGCGACGATGGCTGCACGGGTTTCCTCGCCGCCCATGTCCGGTACGGTGCCGATGGTGCCCTGCGTTGCCGGATCGATGACATTGATGGTCTTGCCCGAGCAGGCGGCAGTCCATTCGCCGTTGATGAGGCCGGCCTGGCGGAGAAGGCTCGGGTCCTTGAGGTTCAGCATTGCTTTGTCCTATTCAGAGGTGAGTGCTGCGATGACCGCAGCGGTAATCGTGTCGGTCGAGTCCTTGCCCGCAACCGTGCCGATGCCCTTTGCGGTGACAGCGGAAAGCGCCGCCATCACGCGGGCGGCGGCGTCCTTTTCGCCCAGATGATCAAGCATCATCGCGCCGGACCAGATCGTGGCCATGGGGTTTGCGATTCCCTTGCCGGCAATGTCCGGGGCTGAGCCATGGACGGGCTCGAACATGGATGGGGCGGAGCGGTCCGGGTTGATATTGGCGGAGGCGGCAAAGCCGAGCCCGCCCTGAATGGCGGCACCAAGATCGGTGAGGATATCGCCGAAGAGGTTAGATGCGACGATAACGTCGAGGCTTTCCGGCGCCATCACCATGCGCGCGGCAAGCGCATCGACATGGTAGCTCGTGACCTCGACGTCGGGATATTCGGCTGCGAGTGCCTTGGTGATCTCGTCCCAGAAGACCATGGAATATTTCTGCGCATTGGATTTGGTGACCGAAGCAAGCTTGCCGCGGCGCGCGCGTGCCTGTTCGAAGCCAAAGCGGATGATGCGTTCGACGCCCTTGCGGGTGAAGATCGAGGTTTCCACGGCGACTTCATTGTCGAGCCCCTGATGGACGCGCCCTCCGGCGCCCGAATATTCGCCCTCGGTATTCTCGCGAATGCAGAGAATGTCGAAGCCTTCCGCCTTCAGCGGGCCCTGCACACCGGGCAGCAACCGGTGCGGTCGGATATTGGCATATTGCACGAAGGCCTTGCGGATGGGCAGCAGCAGTCCGTGTAGCGAAACGGCATCCGGCACCTCCGCCGGCCACCCGACGGCGCCGAGAAGAATGGCGTCGAAGCTGCGTAGCGTCTCGATCCCGTCTTCCGGCATCATCCTGCCGGTTTCTTTATAGAAGGCGCAGGACCAGGGGAATTCTGTGCCGGAAAGCGCGCAGCCGGACTGTGCGGCCGCCTTCTGAAGCACGCTCCAGGCGGCGTCGGTGACATCGCTGCCGATGCCGTCGCCAGGGATCAAGGCAATCTCGTGGGTTTTCATCTGCTTATCCTCAAAGACTGATCAAGACGCTTTTCGTCTTGCGATTGGCCTCATAGGCCTCGCGGCCGAGGTCCTTACCGATGCCGGAACGCTTGTAGCCGCCAGTGGGAAGGATGTGGTCGCGCGAGCGGCTGTAGCGATTGACCCAAACCGTGCCAGCCTCCAATGCGCGGGCAAAGCGCAGGGTACGGGAGAGGTCGGAGGTGAAAAGACCGGACGCAAGCCCGTAGACCGGGTGGGTCGAAAGAGCGAGCGCTTCCTCTTCCGTCTCGAAGGTCTGGACGGTCAGAACGGGTCCGAAGATTTCCTCAACAATGGCCGGATTATCCTGGGTTACCCCAGCGATCAGTGTCGGCGCGTAGAAATAGCCCGCGCCTTCCATGTCGTCGCCGCCCGTGAGGCATTCGCCACCGGCCGCTTTCGCTGCGTCAACGATGCTGGCGATACGGCCGCGTTGGCCCTCGGAAATGATCGGGGAATACTGTGTGGCCGCGTCCCAGGTGGGGCCGGGACGCGCGGCTTGCATGCGGAGGATGATCGAGGCAATGAGTTGGTCGGCGATGCATTTCTCAACGATCAGCCGCGTGCCAGCGACACAGGCCTGGCCGGCATTGAAGATGACGCTGCCGGCAATCGCAGCGGCGGCCTTGTCGAGATCTGCATCGGCGAAGACGATCTGCGGGCTCTTGCCGCCCAGCTCCAGCGTCATCGGCTTGACGCCGGTGCGGGCAATGTTTCCCATGATGGCCGAGCCCGCGCGCGTCGAGCCGGTGAAGCTCACCTTGGCGATATCAGCGTGGCCCGTCAGCGCATTGCCGGTCGTCAGGCCATCGCCGAGAACAACATTGACGAGGCCCTCCGGAATGCCGGCTTTGATCGCCAGTTGCGCCATGTAGACGGTTGAAAACGGCGTCATTTCGGAGGGCTTGATAACGACCGCATTGCCGGCGGCAAGAGCCGGTCCGAGTTTCCATCCGGCCATGGAAATGGGAAAGTTCCAAGGCGTGATCGCGCCGACGACACCATAGGGCTCGCTGATTGTCATGCCGAAGGTCTGGTCGTCGGTTGGAACGACATCGCTGCCTTCCTTGTCGGCAAATTCGGCAAAGAAACGGATCTGCTCGGCGGTTACGGCGATATCGCCGAGGACGAGCTGGCTGACGGGCCGCGTCGAGGACAGCGCCTCGATCTTCGCCAGCGTCTCGGCTTCGGCCTCGATCAGGTCTGCCCAGGCCTGAAGCGCCTTGGTGCGCTCGCGGGGGCGAACGCCACCCCAATTGCTGGATTTCAGCGCCGCCTTGGCGTTCTCGACCGCGTGGTCTACCAGATCGGCATCGGCGATGGGGCAATGTGCATAAGCCTTGCTGTCCGAGGGGCGGTGCATGTCGAGCCCGTCTTTTGCTTCGATCAGCGCGCCGCCGATGAAATGGCCGATCGGCAGGGCAAGCGTATCTGGGTCGAAGCTCGGGCTCATGAGGGCGGGTCCTTTCAGTCTCGTCAGGACACTAACAGGGAATGGCGAGCACGAATGGTTGCGCGAGCCCCGCTCCTCCGACGTTTCTTGCGTTTTCGAAGGGGGTTGCAGACAAATCTTTTGCCGTGCCACCCGCGCGATATTCCGGCGGAGAAACTGCCGCCTCAGTTGACGACTACATAGATCTTGCGCACCGTCTCGATCGTCTTCCAGACGCCGACAAAGCCCGGCTTCATGACGAAGCTATCGCCGGCCTTGTAGATGACAGGATCACCGCCATCGGGCGTGATTTCAACAACGCCTGAGAGGATGTGGCAGAATTCGAAGACCTCGCCCTTGATCGACTTCGTTTCGCCGGGCGTCGCTTCCCAGACGCCGGAAAGAACAAGACCGTCCTTTGCCTCATCCATGGCCCAGGTCTTGAAGGCGGGCGCACCGGCAATCAGCCGCTCCGGCATCGGGCCGGATTCGCGTGGGGGTGAGGTCGGGTTCGGATCGAGTGTTTTGAGAAGAGACATGGCGTTCCTTTCGAGGGGTTACCGTTCAATAGCCGCGTGTGCGGTCGACAAGGCCGATAGGGTCGCGGCCGGACAGATGCAGCCGGATATTTTCGATGACAGCTTGGGCCGCACTTTCCGGCTGGGTGACGCTGGCGATATGCGGGGTGAGAATGATCTTCGGATGGGTCCAGAAGGCATGCTCTGCCGGCAGCGGCTCCGGATCGGTGACGTCGATCATGGCGGACGAGAGGTGCCCGCTGTCGAGCGCTTCGAGCAATGCGGCCTGATCGAGTTGCGGCCCGCGTCCGACATGGACGAGCGCCGCACCCTGCGGCAGTGCGGCGAAAAGATCGCGGTCGAGAAAGCCGCGTGTTTCCGGCGTCAGCGGCAGCAGGCAGACGAGAATGTCGGTCGCGGACAGCATGGCGCGAAGTCCGGCCTCGCCGTGATGGCAGGTGACGCCATTGAGGTCGCGCGGGCTGCGGCTCCAGCCGGCAAGCGGAAAACCGAGTGGCTTCAGCCGGTCGAGAACCGCCTGGGCCAGCATGCCGAGCCCAAGAACGCCGATACGTCGTTGCTCCGCCTGCTTTTGCGGCATGGGCGACCAGATGCCCTGCCGCTGCTGGTGGAGATAGGCGGGCAGATTGCGATGCAAGGCAAGCGTGGCAAGCAGCACATATTCCTGCATCATCCGCACGGTCCCGTCCTCGACCATGCGCACGACCTTCACATGGTCGGGAATGGCCGCCAGATTGAGCTGATCGACGCCAGCGCCGATCGAAAAGAGGATTTCGAGATTGCGGTAACGCGCCAGATCGGCTGGCGCCGTCCAGGTGATGAGATAGCGCACCGCGTCCGGATCGACCTGTGTTGCATCCATACTGAAGGGTAGACCGGGCAGGGCCTTCGCGAAGGCATCGGCAAAAATTGCACCACGGCGCGCATCGGAATTGAAGAGAAAGGTCATTGAAGTTTGTCCTTATACCGCGCAGTGAGCGCCGAGCGCTTCGATGAAGCGCTGGCAGGCGACGAGTTCGCTCTCCAGGATGAATTCGTCCGGCTTGTGAGCGCGGCTGATATCGCCGGGACCGCAGATCAACGCGTCTATGCCGGCGGCCTGATAGAGACCGGCTTCGGTACCATAGCTCACCGCGCTGAGCGGGGTCTTGCCAGTCAGGTCCGCAACGAGATGGACAAGCGGGCTCTGCGCCGACAGCGCCAGCGCCGGATAGGCGCTCATTTCGTCCCACTCGACTGCAAAGCCCGCTGCGCGCAACCCCTCCGCCGTCTCGCGGATCGGCCACAGCAGAGCGCTGGGATCGATGCCGGAAATGGCCCGCGCCTCCAGCTCCAGCGTGCAGAGGTCCGGCACGATATTGATCGCCTTGCCGCCGGAAATCACGCCGGCCTGCAGCGACGAATAGGCTGGCTCGAAAGCTGTGTCGAACGGGCCTTGCGTCAGGCGCGTCGCTTCCCCGATCGCCGAATTGAGCACGCCCGCCATCGCGTGGATC
Organism: Agrobacterium cavarae; assembly: GCF_004310285.1. Classification (GTDB taxonomy): domain Bacteria; phylum Pseudomonadota; class Alphaproteobacteria; order Rhizobiales; family Rhizobiaceae; genus Agrobacterium; species Agrobacterium cavarae. The sequence continues at coordinate 56,227 of NZ_SISF01000030.1, read as the reverse complement.
GCATTAAGCCCAAGGTCGGGGCGCGAGGAATGGCCGGCTCTACCGCGGATCGTGACCCGCACCGCCGCCTTGCCCTTATGGGCGAGCACGGCGCGCATGTTGCTCGGCTCGCCGATGATCGCGCCTTGAGGCGGCGCACAGAGCGCCGGCAGGCGGGCGATCAGATGCGGCACGCCTCGGCAGCCGGCTTCCTCGTCATAGGAAAAGGCCAGATGGATCGGGCGCCTGAGCTTCGCCCCGGCAAGCTCGGGCACGGCAGCAAGTGCGGCGGCGAGGTAGCCTTTCATGTCCGTGGTGCCTCGCCCGAAAAGCTTATCGCCCTCACGGCGGAGGCTAAACGGGCTGGAGGTCCATTCGCTGACGTCTGCCGGCACGACATCCATGTGACCGGAGAGGATATAGCCTCCTGCATCTGCCGGTCCGATGGTGGCGAAGAGATTACTGCGATCGCCTTCAGGGCCGGCAATGACCTGTGCTTCGATACCGTGGGCGGCGAGGTAGTCGCAGATCCATGAGACGATGGCGCCGTTAGGTCGACCGACGACGCTGTCGAATGACACCAGCTTTTCCAGAATTTCGGTGGCGTTCATGAATTCCCCGGTGCGGCCTCCGGCCGTTTGTGACATGGTCCTGCAGGTTTTCAGGATGGTTGTTTCGAGCGGGATTCGATGCCGAACCTGCGGTTCATTCGGCCGAATGTTGCGCTTTGTATGAATTTTCGAGCAAAATCTGCGGCGACGCCGCGCTATGCTGGTTCTGCTGCCCGTCATTGTCGCAGCAAAGGAACCGCAAACATTTCTAGGATTGATCGGTGACCAAGACAGTTATGCCGCGCGAAAGCCTTCAGATTGACGCCTTTGCAATGCGGGTCGGCGATGTCGCCGCTGCCGACCTTGACCAGCTTCATGCGCTATCGATTTCCGTGGGTTGGCCGCACCGGGGCGTCGACTGGCAATTCCTGTGCGAGGTCGGGAAGGGCGTCGTGGCCTTTGACGACATCGGCCGTATCATGAGTTCGGCCATGTGGTTTCGACAGTCGGCCGAACTTGCTACCATCGGCATGGTCATCACCTCGCCGCGCCTGCAGACGCAGGGCACGGGTCTCTGGCTGATGGAATATGCGCTGAAGGACCTTGAAGGCGTCAATCTGCGTCTCAATGCCACACGAGCCGCCCAGCGGCTTTACCTTTCGCTGGGTTTTCGCCCGGAGAAGACGGTCTATCAGTGTCAGGGCATCGTCACGGGGCCCCACGCCGGAGATCCCGTTTCCGGCGAAATGCGCCCACTCACGGATGATGATCTCACTGCGGTGACCGCACTGGATGCCGTCGCCTTCGGCGTCGGGCGGTCAGCTCTCATGGGAAAACTCTTCCAGCTTTCGCGCGGCTACGGCGTTTTCCGTGACGGTCGTCTTGCTGCCTTCGCACTTTGCCGCCGCTTCGGGCGTGGCCATGTCGTAGGTCCCATTGTCGCCGCGACCGACGAGGACGCCATTGCAGTGGTCTCACCGCATATCCGCGATCACGAGGGCGGTTTCCTCCGCCTCGACACCCATTTCGAGACGGGCGATTTTGCAGCCGTCGTATCGCGCTGCGGGCTTTCGGTGTTCGATACCGTGTTGACAATGTCGCACGGCAAGACGCTAAAGGACTTCGCCTGCGGTGACGCGAATGCACCTGTCACATATTCGCTCGTCAGCCAGACGCTCGGCTAGAGGTGGGACTGGCCTCGCCGGCAGTTCACCCATCGTGATGACTGTTCTTCGTTCAGCAATGACCTTTGCATCCTTTTCCAAAAGGCGCGCACCCGTCGACGATATGGATCGTCTACGAGGACGATTACTCGAAGTGTTTCTCAGCGATGGGAGGGAGTTCTGGCCTACAGCGCTCATCCTCAAGCGGTGCGCTATGGGGTCCTGCCAGGGAAGCGAGGAGCGCTCCTTGTCGATGCGGCTGTGGAAGTGTTTCGGTGCCAGCGCGGGCTCTGAGTTTCTGAAGCTGCCGCTCAGACATCTTTTCTATCGGATGCGTTTTTAGTTCGGCCAGCCGCGTACTGAGCTTACGCCTGGCGATCTCTGCCGTTCTGTGATCCTGACGGTGAGGGCTGAATGAAGACCGCCTGCCGGGCAAGCGGAGAACGAATGCTGTTGGGACGCGCGCTCGCCAATAAAAGATGTTTTCCCTGCGCATAAGATTCTCAAGCTCGTGACGAACTGACCATGCCTTAGCGTTAGATGAACCTCAGCCTATGTCGAATGGACATCATCTTGGCGCCAGTTCCGGGCATCAGGTCGCCAAATATGCCAAAACGATATCCGGCACGACTGGAAAATCAAGGAATTAAGGGTATTTACGGAGAATTGGCTGGGGAACCTGGATTCGAACCAAGATCGACGGAGTCAGAGTCCGCTGTTCTACCATTGAACTATTCCCCAATCCGAGAAGCGCCGGGCGCTTTCGTTTGGTGGGTCGTCATATAGATGATTTGGTCGGCTATGCAAGCTGAAAAATGCATTTTTTCAAAGCTTGTTTTTCGGTTCGGGTCAAAGCCTTGCTTTGGTGGATCTCTGTGTCGAGAGGATCAGGCTGGTTTCGCTGCCGGTGATGCCGGGGACGAGGCGGATGCGGCGGAGAACTGCGTCGAATTCGGTGAGCGTTGCGGCGCTCAGTTCGACGATCAGGTCCCAGCGGCCGTTGGTGGAGTGGATTTCGGAGACCTCCGAAATGCCGCCGAGGGCGCGGATAACGCGGTCGGTGACGTGGCCTTCGATCTCGATCATCATGGTGCCGCGTATTGCGTTTTCCACTGCGTCGGCGCGCAGGATGACGGTGTAGCCGATGATTGTGCCGTTTTGCTCCAGTTTTTCCATGCGCGTGCGGATCGTAGCGCGGGAGGCGCCGGTTTCAATTGCCAGATCCGATATGCTTCGTCGTCCGTTGTGGCGCAGAAGCGTGATGAGCTTTTCGTCAAGTTGATCCATGGCAAACCATTTTGGCAGGACTATTGATCAGAATGATAAGCCTGATCAGGAAACTTGCCAATCGGTACTATTCAATCTGCCATCTTAATGTGGTTTCATGATCAAAAATTGGGAACTGGAGATGACATGATGGACTGCAAGTTGATCGGTGTTCCGCTACAGATCGGGGCAGGGCAGCTCGGATGCGAGATGGGGCCCAGCGCTCTTCGGGTCGCGGGGCTGAAGGTGGCGCTTGAAGAGCTGGGACATCATGTCAGCGATCTCGGTAATGTGTCGCCGGCGCCTTTTCGCGATCTCCAGCATCCGAACGCCGCGGTGCATCACCTTCCCGAAACGGTCGCCTGGACCGAGGCCTTGATCGAGACAGCGTATCTCGAAAGTGCGAATGCCATGCCGATCTTCCTTGGCGGAGACCACGCTCTCTCCGCCGGCACGGTTGCCGGGCTGTCGCGCCGGGCTGCCGAGCAGGGGCGACCACTTTTCGTGCTTTGGCTGGACGCGCACACTGATTTTCACACGCTTGAGACGACGAAGAGCGGCAATTTGCATGGCACGCCGGTCGCCTATTACACAGGGAGACATGGCTTTGCAGGTTACTTCCCGCCGCTCGCACATCCCGTCGATCCGAACAATGTCTGCATGATCGGTATTCGAAGCGTCGATCCGGCAGAGCGTGCGGCGCTAAAGGATTCCGGGATCACCGTGCATGACATGCGCATGATCGATGAGCATGGCGTGGCCGCACTGCTGCGGGCGTTCCTGGCGAAGGTCGAGGCTGCCAATGGGTTGCTGCATGTCAGCTTCGATGTCGATTTTCTTGATCCGTCGATTGCGCCCGCGGTCGGTACGACGGTGCCGGGCGGCGCCTCTTTCCGTGAGGCGCATCTGGTGATGGAGATGCTGCATGACAGCGGTCTCGTCAGCAGCCTCGATCTGGTGGAGTTGAACCCGTTTCTGGATGAACGTGGGCGCACCGCGACCCTGATGGTAGATCTGACCGCAAGCCTGATGGGCAAGCGCGTTCTCGACCGTCCGACACGAGCAGGTTGAGGGGGAACTTACCATGACAGCCATTGCGAAACTGAATATCGTTCCCTTCGTCAGCGTCGATCATATGATGAAGCTGGTGCTGAAGGTTGGCATCGACACTTTCCTGCGTGAACTGGCCGACGTGATCGAAGAGGATTTTCTGCGCTGGGAGTCCTTCGACAAGACGCCGCGGGTGGCCTCCCACTCGCAGGAAGGGGTGATCGAGTTGATGCCGACGAGTGACGGCACGCTTTACGGCTTCAAATATGTCAACGGGCATCCCAAAAATACGCGCGACGGCCGGCAAACGGTGACGGCATTCGGCGTCCTATCCGATGTCGGCAATGGCTACCCGATGCTGCTGTCCGAAATGACGATCCTGACAGCACTTAGAACCGCCGCCACCTCTGCCGTTGCGGCAAAACACCTGGCGCGGGCGGATGCACGTTCCATGGCGATCATCGGCAATGGTGCGCAGAGCGAGTTCCAGGCCCGCGCTTTCAAGGCAATTCTCGGCGTCGATCACTTGCGGCTTTACGATATCGACCCGGGAGCGAGCCGCAAATGCGAGGCAAACTTACGCGGGCTCGGTTTTTCGATCACGATATGCGACAGCGCCGAGCAGGCTGTCGAAGGTGCAGACATCATCACCACCGTTACCGCAGACAAGCAATATGCCACGATCCTGACCGACAACATGGTTGGCCCAGGCGTCCACATCAATGCGATTGGTGGCGATTGCCCCGGCAAGACGGAACTGCACCGCGATATCCTGCTGCGCTCGGATATCTTCGTCGAATACCCGCCGCAGACCCGTATCGAAGGGGAGATCCAGCAGCTGGATGCCGATCATCCGGTCGTCGAGCTGTGGCAGGTCATGGCGGGCAAGACGGTGGGTCGCACGAGCGAGCGGCAGATCACGCTATTCGACAGTGTCGGCTTTGCCATCGAGGATTTTTCAGCGCTGCGCTATGTGCGTTCCAAGCTGATGGAAACGGGTCTGTTCGAAGAACTCGATCTTCTCGCCGATCCCGACGAGCCGCGCGATCTTTATGGCATGTTGCTTCGATGCGAGGCGGCGATGTCCGCTGCCGACACACAGAAGCAGCCTGCGCTTTCATAGTCCTTGAAGTCGGCGTCTTCTGGCGGTCAGTTGCTCGCGCCAAATGGTGAAGAGGCCGGCTGCAATCACGATCGCCGCGCCGAAAACCATATGGGCGGTCAGCACTTCCCCATAGATCGTGACGCCGACGATCGAGACCAGCACGAGCTGATAGTAAGAGAAGGGCTGCACCGAGGCCGCATCCGCCAGTTCGAAAGCGCGGATCAAAAGGTAATGGCCGCTCATGCCGGTGATGCAGAGCGCAACCATCCACAGCCAGTCATGCGGGGCCATGTTCACCCAGTAAAAAGGACCGACCAGCGTCAGCGCTGCGGCGCCAGCAACGCCGGTGTAAAAGAAGCTGGTCATGGCCGTATCCGTGCGGCTGGCAAGCCTGGTCATCACGCCATAGAGCGCCAGCATGAAGGCGGCGACGAAGGTCAACAGGAAGGTCAGATCGAAGCCCGTTTCGCCGGGGTTGATGATGATCAGCACGCCGATGAAGCCGACCAGAATGGCGCACCAGCGCCGCCAGCCGACCTTTTCGCCCAGCATCGGCACGGAAAGTGCTGCGACGATCAACGGGATGCAGGCGAAGATGGAATGCGTGTGCGCCAGGCCCACGAGCTTGAACGAGAAAATGGACAGAACGATCTGCGCGGCAAGCAGCACGCCACGGCTGATCTGCAGCAACAGCCGCTTGGAGCGCATCGTGGCCATCAGGCCATCGTGAGAGCGTGCGGCCAGAATCACGGCGAAGACCGCAAAGGCCCAATAGCGTAGCATCACGACGAAGACGGGCGGGTAGTACTGGCCGAGATGCTTGGAAATGCCATCCTGCACGGCAAATATCGAAAACGCCCCAAGGGCGTAAAGAAGTCCGGTTGACTGGCTGGGCATCGCTCTCTCTCGGCATATCGGCGGGAGGGAGGATATGCCGATAGTCTGATCACCTAACAATCTAGCGAAAAATGGGGGAAGCGAAAGGCCGGATCAAATCTCTTCCGTTCCCTTCACCAATTTATATGCCTCGCATGCCGCGTTGAATTTCGCGAGAAATCTTATTTTGCTCTTGTAGCTCTAGTGGCTAGAGGTCGTAAGACGTGTTCAGCAAAATGAGGACCGACGAGATGAGCACGGATTTACAGACCAGATTTCGGGTTGGCGGCATGGATTGCGCCTCTTGCGCCAGCAAGATCGACACTGCCGTTCGGCGCATGCCGGGCGTGGAAGACGTGTCGGTCTCCGTTACCGCGGGAACGATGAGCATCCGTCACGATCAGACGAGCGATCTCGATGCCATAGGAAAGAAGGTTCGGGGCCTTGGCTATTCGGTCGAGCGATTGGCTGGGCGCCAAGTCGATAACCCGACATCGGCGAACCATGGTGCGGCCTGCTGTGGCGGTCATGCGCATGATCATGCGGATGGCGACAGCCACACGCATTCCGGCCCGGCCCACGATCACGATGCCCACCACCACGATAGCCACGAACATGGCAAACAGGACCGACGCGACCGTGCCGCCGCTGTCGAGGGATTGCATGGCCATGACCATGGGCCGAGTGACGGCCCCTGGTGGAAAAGCAGGAAGGGGCGTGCAACGCTGTTTGCGGGTGCAGCCCTGGTGGTGGCCTATGTGATCGGCCACCTTGTGCCGTCCATCCAGCTTTATGCCTTCGCCATCGCCATGCTGGTGGGTCTGGTGCCGATTGCGCGCCGGGCCTTCATGGCAGCACTCGCCGGCACGCCTTTCTCTATCGAAATGCTGATGACCATTGCAGCCGTTGGCGCCCTCGCCATCAACGCGACGGAGGAAGCCGCTGCCGTCGTCTTCCTGTTTTTGGTGGGCGAGTTGCTGGAGGGCGTGGCCGCTGGCAAGGCGCGTGACAGCATCAAGTCGCTCGCCGCGCTTGTTCCGAAGACCGCGCTGTTGGAAGAGGCAGGCAAAACCAGCGAGGTGCCGGCAGAAAGCCTTGAGATCGGCTCCATCATTCTTGTTCGCCCGGGTGATCGTATATCGGCAGACGGCGTCATCGTGTCCGGCGAAAGCGCGATCAACGAAGCGCCGGTGACAGGGGAGAGCGTACCTACTCAAAAGAGCGCTGGCGACAGCGTATTTGCCGGCACTGTCAACGGTGACGCTGCATTGCGGGTCCGCGTTACCGCGGCCGCAGCCGACAACACGATCGCGCGCGTGGTGAAGCTGGTTGAGGAGGCACAGGAAAGCAAGGCGCCGACCGAGCGCTTCATCGATCGCTTCTCGAAATATTATACGCCAGGCGTCGTGGTCGTTGCCGCGCTGGTTGCGCTTGTACCGCCGCTTCTCTGGGGGGCGAACTGGGATGAGTGGATCTACAAGGGGCTTGCCATCCTGCTGATCGGCTGCCCTTGCGCGCTGGTCATCTCCACCCCCGCCGCCATCGCCGCCTCGCTTTCGGCAGGTGCACGCAGAGGCTTGTTGTTGAAGGGTGGCGCTGTATTGGAAGGTCTCGGTCGTCTGACGGCGGTGGCCCTCGACAAGACGGGCACGCTGACGGAAGGCAAGCCGAAGGTCACGGATATTATATCTTTCGGGCTGTCGGAACCGGAAACCTTGCGTCTGGCAGCAGCTCTTGAGACCGGCTCCAGCCATCCGCTTGCTATCGCTATTTTGGAAAGGGCCACGGAGAACCAGATCGCCCTTCCAGCGGTAAGCGGTGCCAAGGCGCTTGGCGGCAAGGGCGTGTCGGCTACCGTGGAAGGGCAGTCGGTTTTTCTTGGCTCGGCGAAAGCGGCCTCGGGGTTGGTGGATATTCCGGCTGCGGATCAGACCGTCATCAGTGCGCTGAATGATGAAGGCAAGACGGTTTCTGTCCTCGTGGTGGACGGCAGGCTGGCCGGTGCGATTGCCATGCGCGATGAGCCGCGTGCCGATGCCGCAGATGGTTTGAAGGCGCTGAAGGATGCGGGTGTCAGGATCGTCATGCTGACGGGCGATAATGCCCGCACGGCAAGCGCCATCGGCAAGACGCTGGGCATCGAGGTGCGCGCAGACCTTCTGCCGGAGGACAAGCAGCGCATCGTCGGTGAACTCAAGCAGCAGGGTCTCGTCGTCGGCAAGGTGGGCGACGGCATCAACGATGCACCGGCACTTGCCGCTGCCGATGTCGGCATTGCGATGGGTGGCGGAACGGATGTGGCGTTGGAAACGGCCGATGCCGCCATCCTGCATGGGCGCGTGGGCGATGTCGCCCGGATGATCGATCTTTCCAAGCGGACGATGCGCAATATTTATCAGAACATTGCGATCTCGCTCGGTCTGAAGGCCATCTTCCTCGTCACCACCATTATCGGCGTCACGGGTCTGTGGCCGGCAATCCTTGCCGATACCGGCGCTACGGTACTCGTCACCATGAATGCGCTGCGCTTGCTGAGGGTGGCGAAATAGGGAGCAGCTCAACCAACCAGCGACGGTGTCTCTGGCTTCACTTCGGCGAAGTCTGAGACCGGTCATGTGGTCACGCGAAGACGATCGAGATCCTCAGCGCCACTTTTCCTTGGCGCTCTCATCGGCATCTTTGGCCGATACCCAACCGCCCGCAGTTCCATTTGTCCCGTGCTCCTTCTTCCAGAAGGGGGCGGCGGTCTTCAAATAGTCCATGACGAAGTTCGCGCCATCGAAGGCAGCTTGGCGGTGGGATGAGGCGGCGATGACGAGGACGATGTTGTCGCCGGTGGCGATCTTGCCATAGCGATGGATCGCAGTCAGGCCACGAAGGTCGAAGCGCTCGATGGCAAGCCTGGCGATCCGCGTCATTTCCGCTTCTGCCATGCCGGGATAATGCTCAAGCTCCAGTGCAGAAAGGGCGCCGCCTTCATCACGGCAGAGGCCGGTGAAGGTGACGAGAGCACCAATCCCTGCGTCCTCTTGCGTTAAAAGCCTGGCTTCTGCGGCAGCGTCGAAGTCTTGCGCCTGCACGCGGATGGTCGGGGTCACGCCCATCGGTCAGCCGCCTGTCATGGGCGGGAAAATGCCGATCTCCCGCGCGCCGACGATGCTTTCGTGATGCTCGATATGCTCTTGATTGACCGCAACGCGAATGACATTCGGATATTCGAAGGCCGCCTCGTATTCTTCGCCAAGACCTTTCAGGTAAAGGATCAGTTCTCGCGCCGTTTTTACATTCGCGGGAAGGTCGATATCCTCCTCCGACTTGCCAATCTTTTCGCGCACCCAGGCGAAGTAAACGATATGGGTCATCACTCTTCATCCACGATGTGGCGCAGGCCAGCCTTGAAGTAGTCATAGCCGGTATAGATCGTCAGCGCTGCTGCGATCCATAGAAGGCCGATGCCGATCTCGGTGGTGTAAGGCAGGATCGTGTCGCCCGCCGGTCCGGCCAGAAGGAAAGCGATTGCTACCATCTGGATCGTGGTTTTCCACTTGGCAATCCGCGTTACAGGCACGGACACCTTCAAGGCCGCGAGATACTCGCGCAGGCCCGAGACGAGAATTTCACGGCAAAGGATGGTGATGGCTGCCCAGAGCGACCAGCCTGCAATCGTGCCGTCGGCCGCCAGAAGCAGCAGGATCGAGGCGATCAACAGCTTGTCGGCAATGGGGTCAAGCATGCGGCCGATATTGGAGGTCTGGTTCCAGATGCGTGCCAGATAGCCATCGAGAAAATCGGTGATGGAGGCGATGATGAACAGCCAGAGCGCGGTCCATCGCGCAAAATCCGAACTTTCGAGTTTTCCTTCAACGAAGAAACACAAAACGATGACCGGTACGGCCAAGATCCGGCCATAGGTCAGAAGATTCGGGATGTTGTATGCGCGCGAAGCCATGGAAAACCTGTCTATCGATATCAGAGCGTTGATGACGCTCCGAGGTGGAAGCGTCAACACTTCTTTGTGTTTTTTTAGCGGGCGGCGGTAAAAGCCGCCGCGTCACTCGCGGCCGCTCTCATGGAAGTGATTGTATATCTGTTTTGCGACAGTTTCTGAAATGCCGCCCACAGCCATCAGGTCGCTGAGCGCTGCACGCGACACGGCTTTCGCCGTGCCGAAATGCTGCAGAAGCGCGCGCTTTCTGCCCGGCCCGATGCCGCTTACTTCATCGAGAGGATTCTTGATCATCTCCTTCTTACGCCGCGCCCGATGCGAGCCGATGGCAAAGCGGTGCGCTTCGTCGCGCAGGCGCTGGACGAAGTAAAGAACGGGATCGCGCGGCGGCAGCGAAAAGTCGCTGCGCGTATCGGTGAAGAAGCGCTCGCGACCGGCATCTCGGTCAACACCTTTGGCAACGCCAATCGCGGTGACGCAATCACGAATGCCAAGTTCATCGAGAATGGCACGCACCGCCGTCATCTGGCCTTGACCGCCGTCGATCAGGATCACATCGGGCCAGGCCGGAAACGGCATATCTGCGGCATCTTCCGGAGACACCGGCTGGCTCCGGTCAGGCCTGCCTTCTTCTTTCAGCAGTCGGGAAAACCGACGCGTCATCACCTCGCGCATCATGCCGAAGTCGTCGCCGGGGGTGATGTCCGTCGATTTGATGTTGAACTTGCGATACTGGTTTTTGACGAAGCCATCCGGCCCTGCCACCACCATGCCGCCCACCGCATTGGTGCCCATGATGTGGGAGTTATCGTAGATCTCGATGCGGCGCGGGATGTAAGGCATACCGAAGGTCTCGGCGAAGCCTTTCAGCAGCCGGGCCTGGGAAGAGGTTTCGGCCAGCTTGCGACCATGGGCTTCGCGAGCATTGCCCAGCACATGATCGACAATATCCTTCTTTTCGCCGCGCTGCGGCACCGAAAGGACGACCTTGTGACCGGCCTTTTCGCTAAAGGCTGCAGCAAGCAATTCCTGCTCGTCCACAGTTTCAGACAAGAGAATCTGCCTCGGCACCGGCTTGTCATCGTAGAACTGCGCCAGGAAGGCGTTGAGAATTTCCGAGCCCGGGAGGGATGGATCGGCCTTGGGGAAATAGGCGCGGTTGCCCCAGTTCTGGCCGGTGCGGAAGAAGAAGACCTGAATGCACGACACGCCACCTTCGTGATGGATGGCAAAGACGTCTGCCTCATCGATCCCGGCAGGGTTGATGCCCTGGTGACTCTGAACGTGCGAGAGCGCGGCAAGACGATCGCGATAGATCGCGGCGCGCTCGAAATCGAGATCTTCCGAGGCCTCGTTCATCTGCCGGGCAATCGTCGACTTCACGCTCTGGCTTTTGCCGGAAAGGAAGTCCTTGGCTTCCTGCACCAGCTCTGCATAGGCCTCGTCGCTCACCTCATGGGTGCAGGGGCCTGAACAGCGCTTGATTTGATAGAGCAGGCAGGGCCGTGTGCGGCTCTCGAACACGCTATCGGTACAAGTGCGGATCAGGAAGGCGCGCTGCAGCGAATTGATGGTTCGACCGACCGCACCGGCAGAGGCGAAGGGACCGAAATAGGCGCCCTTGCGCGCTCTTGCACCGCGATGCTTGAAGATCGCCGGCGCTCGGTTGTCGGCCGTGATCAGAATATAAGGAAACGACTTGTCATCGCGCAACAGCACGTTGAAGCGTGGGCGGAAGCGTTTGATGAGGTTGGCTTCCAGCAGCAGCGCTTCCGTTTCGGTGCGGGTGGTAACGAACTCCATATGAGTCGTCAGCCGCACCATCTGGCCGATGCGGTTGGAATGCACACGTCCCTGAGCATAGTTGCTGACACGCTTCTTCAGCGAGCGCGCCTTGCCGACATAAAGAACGTCGCCAGCCTCGTTGAACATGCGATAGACGCCGGGATTGTTGGGCAGGTGTTTGACAAATTCGCCAATCAGATCCATGCCCTTCAGGCCGGACTCGTTCTTCCAGCCGGCGTTCCAGTCGATGCCGGCGCTGTCCCGCTCTACGGCCACATCGGTGGTGGAGAGTGCAACATCGTCTTCATCGTCGTCGGTTTCATCGAAGAGAACACCGCCATCCGGCAGCTTCTTTCCGTTCATTCATTAATCTCCGCCACGTCCGGGGTTTCCCAGCCAAGATGCTGGCCCCCGTCGAGTGCGATCATCTGGCCGGTCATCGAGGGGGTATCGTAAAGAAAGCGAATCGTCCGCCCAAACTCATCGGGCTTCGGACCTCTCTTCAATATAAGGGCGTCGACCTGCGCCTGAAAGTCCTCGGGGCTCTGTCTCTCGTTTTTAAACGTCGGACCAGGGCCGATGGCATTGACCCGGATGCGTGGCGCAAAACTTTGCGCGAGTGTCTGCGTTGCGGCCCAAAGCGCTGCCTTGGACAATGTGTAGGAATAGAAGCGCGGATTGAGCGCCAACACGCGTTGGTCGATGATGTTGACGATCAGGCCGGAATGCTCTTGCGGCAGTTGCTTTGCAAATGCGGCTGAGAGGATGGACGGCGCGCGCACATGCACTGCAAAATGCGCATCGAAGGTCTCGGCGTCGAAGGTTTCGGCCTCGTCTTTATGAAAAACAGAGGCGTTATTGACGAGAACACCCACGGGTCCAAGGGCTTTTGTTGCCTTTTCCATCAATTCGGCGGTGGAGGCGCAATCCATGAGGTCGGCCTGTAAGACGACCGCCTTGCCACCTTTTTGCCGTAAATCGTTAGCGAACTCTTCGGCTTCGGCCAAAGAAGAGCGTGCGTGGATCGCCACCGCAAACCCTTCGCAAGCAAGGTAATCGGCGATGGCTTTGCCGATGCGGCGCGCTGCACCCGTGATCAAGACGGTCTTCGGTATAGTCTCTGTCAAAGCGGACCCGTGCTCTGCTTATTCCACATTTACCTGTAGATATAAATCGAAACCGTGAGGTTTGCCCACATCGGAATGGCGTTATACAGATTTATCAGGCACAAGTTTTGCCAGCTTAATTAGATGTAAACACAAGTAAAAACGCACTTTGCTTAAATTAACGATCCATTATCCTTAATAGATTTCTGTGTCCTTTTGGCAACGTCCAATTTCCGTCACGGCTGTGCCTCAATCAATTCACATTTTGGCTCTGTGATTTCCTCATTCCCCCATCATTTTGCATTTCCAGACGGGCAGGGAACTAACTGTTTTGTACCGCGTTGGGACCGAGTGTTTGAGTGCCCCCGCGGGTTTGAAAAGGAGAATGGCATGCGTACTATCGTTGCAACACTTTTGGCTTCTACCATGGCCGCGGCAGCTTTCTCGGCAGCACAGGCAGCCGATGCGGTAAATGAAGTTCCGCAGGCGCCGGTCGCAGTTGAGCAGCCCGCACCGATCAAGGATTGGTCTGGCGCATATCTCGGTGGTACCGTGAACTACGACTGGGGTCGTTTCAGCGGCAGCAACAACGGTCGCGACGCTGACGGTTTTGGCGGCGGCCTCTATGGTGGTTACAACTGGCAGAACGGCCAGATCGTTTACGGTGGTGAAGCCGACCTCGCTTACGGCGATGAGAAGGGCTCCGCTGGCGGCACCCTCGAAGGCAAGCAGAAGCTGAACGGCTCGCTGCGCGCTCGCGTCGGTTACGACATGAACCCCTTCCTGATCTACGGTACGGGTGGTCTTGCAGTTTCGAACAACGAAATTCGTGACACTGCAACCGGCAGCAAGGACGACAAGACGGCTCTCGGCTACACGGTTGGTGCCGGTGTCGAAGCTCTCGTCACCGACAACATCACGGCACGTCTTGAGTATCGTTACACCGATTACCAGGACAAGGACTTCGCCATCAACGGTGGCAACGTCTCGCGCGGCTTCGACGACCACAGCGTCAAGGCTGGTATCGGCGTCAAGTTCTAATCTGCCAGACAATATGCGGAAAAGCCGGGGTTCTCCCCGGCTTTTCTGTTTCTACAGCGAGTAAAATCCGCGATCAGGCTGCCGATTTCAGTTCCGTGTACTGCTTGAACTTCTTGCCGAATTTTTCCGGCCAGTCCGCCAGCCGCTTGCGGCCATCCGCCCATTGTCCGCTGAAGCGCAAATCGAGATAGCCGACCATCGCAGCAAGGGCGAAGTGGCCGCCATGCAGCTTCTTGCCGGTTTTCGGCAGATTGTCGTTCAGGTAATCGAGCGCCTTCACCACCTTGCGCCATTGCTTGTCGATCCACTCCTGGTGAATCTTTTCCTCCGGGCGGAAGCGCTTTTCGTAAACGATCGCCAGCAGGCAATCCATCACGCCGTCGCAAAGTGCTTCGAGGATTTCGGCCTCGGTGCGCTTGGCATGCTTTTTCGGGTAGAGCTTTCCGCCGGACACGCGATCGAGATAATGCATGATGGCGACGCTGTCGTAGACCGACCCGCCGTCATGCAGCAGCACTGGAATCTTGCCGAGCGGATTGTTGTCGATCAGCGTAGCGGGTTCGGCATTGGTATCGACGCGGACATCGGTGATGCCAATATCCAGATAACGCGCTGCCATGCGCACCTTGGCGGAATAGGGGGAGGCAGGAGCATAAAGCAGTTCCATTGGTTTTTCCTGTTTCACTATCGGATGGGAATGATCTCTGCGGCATTCGACCGGCAACCCTGGCGATCGACCTCGGGGCAATCGCGGAAGGACAAGGTCTTGGACAGGCAGATCCGCACCTCCTCCAGTCGCGGACCTTCGCAACTGATAGCGATGCCGCTCTTTGTCATGCCAGGATTGGCACTCACAAAGGCGGCTTCGATAGCGTCGGCGGAAAGCTTCTTGCTCTGATCGCCGACTGAGAGGTCGGCGGGTATCTTGATGCGGTCATAGGCATCACGTGTCTTGTCGAAATATTGTTTCTGGGTCAGGCCACTGCAACTGCCATGCTTGCGCCACTGGTGGCCGATCAGCCCCATGGAGGGCATGATGTCGAACATGCTTCGTCCAAGGTTGTCAGGCACGCGCTCGTTTTTGTCCGCGCCGCAGAATTCCGGATAGCCTTGGTCATTCTGAGGCCAGAGACCATGAACCACGAAACCGAACTTTCGATCCGCGCCGCATTGCTGCCGGCTGCTGCGTCCGGCGTCGCTGGCACAGAATGCTGGAGACCAGGAGAGCGACAGGACGTAGAAATCGAAGCCTGTTTCCGAGGTTTTAGCAGTGTCTTGTGCGCTTGGCGCTGAAGGGGTTCCGGTTCGCGGCGCCGTAGGACCGGACGCCGGCTGGGGTTGGCCCAGAAACACCCAGCCAGCCGCCGCCAATGACAGTGCGCCGAGTGCGATAAAACCGAAATACTGTTTCATCGAGGGCGCTGTCTTTCTGGCAAGGATGACGATTTGTTGAACAGGCTTCGGGTTTTATACCATCTTCTGCCTATGGCAAACAGACCACCGAAAAATCATCTCTCCGGCATCCTTCGTGTTGAACCGGAGTTAGTATAACGAATAAGCTTGTCGAATCCGGCATGACGCCTTGCCGGAGGGAGGATCGAGCCTGGGCATGTCCGCATGAAAATGAAAAAGTATCTCTGGCCCGTCATCGGGATTGCGACGATCTGCTTTTCGGTGTGGCTGCTCTATAAGGAATTGCGCCATCTCTCGCTCGATGACGTCTGGGACAGCCTCAGCGCAATCAGCATGCATCACTGGATGATGTCGGGGCTCTGCACGCTGGTCGCCTATGCCGCACTTGCCGGATACGACCGAATCGCATTGCAGCATCTGAAGCGCAAGGTCGGCTGGTGGTTCATCACCTTGACCTCGTTTACCACCTACGCCCTATCCCACAATGTCGGCGCGTCCGTGTTTTCCGGTGCCGTGGTGCGTTACCGTGCCTACACCTCCAAGGGGTTGAGTGCTGCGGAAGTCGGCGTTCTCGTTGCGCTTTGCTCCTTCACCTTCGTCATCGGCACGCTGATGCTGATCGGCTTCATCCTGGTTTATGAGCCGGATATCACGGAGCGTTTTGTCGATGTTCTGCCGGTGGAAGCCTCGCGCACCACAGGAATTCTGCTGCTTGCCATCGTCGCGCTTTACGTTCTCGGGAGTCTGATGAAGCTGAGGCCGCTCAAGATCGGCTCCTTCACGCTGTTCTACCCGGTGCCGAAGCTCGTGGTGCAGCAGCTGGTCATTGGTCCGATCGAATTGATCGGCGCGGCCGGTATCATCTATTTTGCACTGCCCGAGCTTGGCAATCCAGGCTTCATGGTGATCCTGGGAATTTTCCTGATTTCATTTTCCGCCGCACTGATTTCGCATGCGCCAGGCGGTCTCGGGGTGCTCGAGCTCGTCTTCGTCATGGGTCTGCCGGATATGAACCCCGCAGACGTCATCGCCGCACTTCTCGTCTTCCGCCTGTTCTACCTGATCATCCCGTTCGTCATCGGCCTGTTCATCATCCTGTTTTTCGAGCGCTCCCAGCTTGCAGCCGCCGAACAGGAGGAGAGGCGGCTACAGCAGAAGTAGCCGTTCTTACTCTTCGCCGCGCAGCCAGAAGGCGCGATGCGACGCGTATCGGTCCTGCGCCATGATCGCCTTCAGAACAGGCAGCATCGCGTGCAACTCGTCCTTCAGCGTGTAGGGCGGGTTGACGATGATGAGGCCAGAGCCGCTCAAGCCCTCCAGCCGGTCGCTTCTGACAGACAGCTCGGTACAGAGCATTTTGGGAATCTCATAGGATTGCAGGCGCTCGTGAAAGTCCTTGATCGGCGCATTCTTCTTCAGCGGATACCATAGGCAATAGGTTCCGGTGGCAAAGCGGCGATAGGCCTTGTGCAGACCGTCCGCCAGGCGCTCATATTCGTTTTCTTTCTCGAAGGGGGGATCGACCAGAACGAGGCCGCGCTTTTCCTTCGGCGGCAGATGGGCGCCAAGCGAAAGCCAGCCATCGAGTTCGGTGACGCGCGCCTGATAATCGCCTTCGAAGAGGCGTGAGAGCGCGCGAAAATCATCCGGGTGCAGTTCCATGGCTGAAAGCCGATCCTGCGGGCGAAACAGCATCCGGGCAAGCTTCGGGGAGCCTGGATAGTATTTGAGCCCGCCCTCCGGGTTCAATTCCCGAACGGCTGAGAGATAAGGCTCCATCAGTTCAGCGACCTCTGCCGGAAGATCGGCTTCCAGAAGCTTGCCGATGCCGGTCTGCCATTCGCCCGTCTTCTGCGCCTCTTCGGACGAGAGGTCGTAAAGTCCAATACCGGCATGCGTATCAAGCACGCGAAACGCCTTGTCCTTGTTCTGCAGATAGCGAACGAGCCGGGCCAGGACCGCATGTTTGAGAACATCGGCAAAGTTGCCTGCGTGGTAGATGTGCCGGTAGTTCATCGGGGGCGATGCCTTTTATGAATTATCTTGATGTGCGTCACTTCGCCCTTTTGGCGATCTCGCACATGCAATATAGAAAATCTATGAACGTTGCGACCCCGATTTCCGCCAAAGCCGTGACCGATGCCACCCGCGTCGGCCATACCGTCTGTCCGCACGACTGTCCGAGCGCTTGCGCGCTGGAGGTCGATATCAACGCCGATGGCCGTATTGGCCGGGTGCGTGGTGCGAACGCCAACACCTACACCGCTGGCGTGATCTGCGCCAAGGTGGCGCGCTATTCGGAGCGGATCTATCATCCAGGCCGGTTGCTGACGCCGAAGCGCCGCAAGGGCGCGAAGGGTGCCGGCGACTGGCAGGAGATCGGCTGGGACGATGCGCTGGACGAGATCGCCAACGCCTTCATCAAGGCGGAAGCGGCGCATGGTGCCGAGGCCGTGTGGCCTTATTTTTATGCCGGAACGATGGGGCAGGTGCAGCGCGACAGTATCGAGCGGCTGCGCCACGCCAGGAAATATTCCGGCTTCTTCGGCTCCATCTGCACCAATATGGCCTGGACCGGCTATGTGATGGGGACAGGTGCCTTGCGCGGACCGGACCCGCGCGAGATGGCAAAGGCCGATGTCGTGGTCATCTGGGGGACCAATGCGGTTGCCACGCAGGTCAATGTCATGACCCATGCGGTCAAGGCCCGCAAGGAACGCGATGCGAAGATCGTTGTCGTCGATATCTATGACAATCCGACGATGAAGCAGGCGGATATGAAGCTGGTGGTGCGACCGGGCACGGATGCTGCACTTGCCTGCGCCGTCATGCACATCGCGTTCCGAGATGGTTATGCCGACCGCGCTTATATGGCAAAATTTGCCGACGATCCGGCCGGGCTCGAAGCGCATCTTGCGTCCAAGACCCCGCAATGGGCTGCCGAAATCACCGGGCTTTCGGTGGAGGAGATCGAGGCGTTCGCAAAGCTCGTCGGAACGACGAAAAAAAGCTTCTTCCGCCTCGGCTATGGCTTTGCCCGCCAACGCAACGGCGCGGTCGCCATGCATGCCGCACTGTCGATCGCCACCGTTCTCGGCTCCTGGCAATATGAGGGCGGTGGCGCGTTTCATAACAATGGCGATATCTTCCGGCTGAACAAGGCGGAGTTGATGGGAACGGCCTATGCCGATCCGAATGTCCGCCAGCTCGATCAGTCGCAGGTCGGCCGCATCCTGACGGGCGATGCCGAGGCGCTGCGCGGCGGCGGACCGGTGACGGCCATGCTGATCCAGAACACCAATCCGGCCAATGTCTGCCCGGAGCAGAGGCTGGTCAGCCAGGGCTTCCACCGTGAGGATCTGTTCGTCGCCGTGCATGAGCAGTTCATGACGGAGACGGCAGAGATTGCCGATATCGTCCTGCCGGCCACGATGTTTCTCGAGCATGACGATCTCTACCGCGCCGGCGGACAGAACCATATTCTGCTCGGTCCCAAGCTGGTCGAGCCACCGGAGACGGTGCGGACAAACCTCTTCGTCATCGAGGAGCTCGCAAAGCGCCTTGGTGTCGATCACATGCCGGGCTTTGGCAGGAGCGAGCGCGAGCATGTCGAGACGATTCTCCAAGCGAGTGGTTGGGGCAGCTTCGACAATCTGGCTGAGGAGAAGTGGATCGATGCGCAGCCGGAATTCGAGGTCGCGCATTATCTGCAAGGCTTCAGCTATGGCGACGGCAAGTTCCGCTTCAGTCCGGACTGGCAGAACGGCCCATCACCCAACAAGCCGCCTAAAAATGTCGGCGTTATGGGGCCTGCCGACGCGTTTCCAAAATTCCCGGATCAGGTCGATGTGATCGAAACGGCCGACGCAGAGCATCCTTTCCGGCTTGCCACGTCTCCGGCCCGCAACTTCCTGAATTCCACCTTCGCCGAAACCAAGACCTCGGTTCAGAAGGAAGGTCGCCCGGAACTGATGATTTCCCCCGTCGATGCGGTGCGCCTCGACATCGCAGAAGGGGATGTGGTCCAGATCGGCAATGCGCGCGGCGATGTGCGCATTCATGCTAAAATCGTCGAGGGTGCTCGCCCCGGCGTGCTGATTGCCGAAGGTCTTTGGCCCAACAAGGCACATCTTGACGGTGAGGGTATCAACGTCTTGACGGGAGCCGATGCTGTTGCTCCCTATGGCGGCGCGGCGTTCCACGATAACAAGGTGTGGCTGAAGAAAGCCTGATGGGAGTTTCATGATGCGGTCCACTGCTGGTCCAGTATCGCAGGTCGATGACGAGTCGCGCGTCAAGCTCATCGAAAAGCAGACGGTTTGGAAGAACTTCATCCACTTGCAGACGATGATTTTCGAACAGCAAGCCCGCGACGGGCGCACGTTTCGCATCCATCGCGAGGTGCATGATCACGGAGTCGCTGCTGCTATCCTGCTTTTCGATCCGAAACGGGGGGACGTCGTGCTGGTTCGCCAGTTCCGCCCCGGCGCCTATGTGAATGGCGACCCAAGCTTCATGCTGGAAATCCCCGCTGGTCTGACCGACGGCGATCATCCAGACGAGGCCATTCGCCGTGAATCCATGGAAGAAACCGGCTATGCCGTCAGCGCGCCGCGCTATCTCTTCGACACTTATGCCAGCCCCGGCACATTGACCGAGAAGGTCAGCCTCTTCTACGCTCGTGTCGATCTCGATGTGAAGGCGGGAGAGGGTGGCGGCCTTGAAAACGAGGGGGAGGACATCGAAGTCCTGACCGTTCCCCTCGACGCCGCCTATGGCATGATCGCATCCGGCGAGATCACCGATTCCAAGACGATCATCATGCTGCAATGGGCCATGCTCAACCGGGCGAGCCTGTAATCGGGAGTTCGTGGCGAGAGGGCTTTGATCCGCCTTTCGCGCCGGTCTGCGTTACCGTTGAAACGAAGCGCGGTAGGCGCGTGGTGACATCCCACGCAGCCGCCGGAATTGCCGGTTGAAGTTTGCAAGCGAGGCGTAGCCAACCTCAGCCGCGATGTGTTGGATAGGCTGCCGGGTCGCCGACAGACGCGAGCAGGCTTCGCCGATCCGCAAGCCGATCAGATAGTCCGAGACGTTGGACTGCGTGTGTTTGCGGAACAGTCGGTGGAGGCCGGAAACGCTGAGTGCGGCGATCTTGGCAAGATCTTCCATCCGCAGCGGCTCTTGATAGGATTGGTGCAGGTGTTGCAACACCCGGTCGATCCGCTCGCGACCGGCCTCCGCCTGCGCTGGCGCGGTTGCGGACAGTGGTTGCGCCTCCAATTCGGATAGGCGCAGCAGAATGTCGAGCAGGCTGAACAGGCTCTGGGCTGGCGCTCTGGAAAAGATCGCTTCGAAATCCGCCGAGAGCGATAATCCAACGGATCGGTCGAAAGCAAGACCACTGGCGGCGCGGTCGATGAGGCGGTGAATAGGACGCAGTTCCGCGGTTTCGGTCGTCAGTTGTTCGATCCATTCGCGACTGAACCAGAAGACGAGCGCGGTATGCGGTTCGCCTTCACGCACCTTTTCTCTCGATGCCCAGGTGTGCGGCAGGTTCGGCCCAATGAGAACCAGGTCGCCATCGTCATAGCGACCGACATGATCGCCCACGAAGCGCTGGCCGCGCGAGTTGAGCGTCAGTGTCAGTTCGAATTCGGGATGGTGATGCCATTCGAATGGAATTTCATCTTCAAGGCGCCTGTTCAGCCGGCTCTATGAACACCCAGGAGACACGGTAAGATGTTCGAGATAAGATCGCATCGCGCATTCCGAGAGCTGTGGACGCCAGAATAGTATCAGAAATTGCCAGCCTTCGACAACATGAAGGCGTCGCGTCGGCTACTCTTTTCCCATCGCCTTGGTGTTCAGGGAGATTTCGATGGGAGACGAACATGCAATCCACCGCCGCAATGAAACGGGACAGCCACCCGACGACGAATGCCACGACGCAACTCAAGGAGATCAGCAAGACATTGCCGCTGCGGGTTCTGTCCAAGGCCGATTGGGAGCACTGGATCACGAATGGCTACATCATTGTCCGTCAGGCAGTGCCCGCGGTCAATGTAGAGCGGCTTGTGGATCTCCTTTGGCGCTTTGACGAGAAAGACCCGATGGACCCGTCCACATGGTACGCGCCGCAGCGACGCGAACACAAGATGAAGGAACTCAACAACACAGGCATGCTGGAAATCTATAATCACCAATACCTCTGGGACAATCGGATGGAGCAGCGTGTCTACGATATCTTCGTCGATATCTGGGATCGGGAGGACCTTTGGGTCACTATCGATCGCGCCAATCTCAATCCGCCGAAGAAGGTGAAGGGCAATCCGAACGGCTTCATCCATTGGGATGTCGATACCTCCATTCGGCCATTGCCAATTGGCGTACAGGGTGTGTTGAGCCTGCAGAAGCAAGATGGCGACGTCGGCGGCTTCCAATGCGTGCCGTATCTTTTCGAGCACTTTGACGAATGGGTGAAAACGCAGCCCGACGATCGTGATCCGATGCATCCGGACATGGCCGGTCTTTCCATCGTCAATATCGATATGGAGCCGGGTGACTTGATGATCTTCAACTCGCTGCTGGCGCACGGCGTCAGACCGAACCATTCCGATCATCGTGTGCGCATGGCGCAATATATCTCGATGCATCCCGCCGAGTTCGACAACGAGGCTGAGCGCCAGGAGCGCATTCGGCTATGGAAAGAACGCGATCATCCGCGCCGCGATGCTTTTCCCGGCGATCCTCGCGAGTGGGAAAAGCACAATGCGGAGACCGCAGAACTCAATCCCCTTGGGGAGAAGCTTCTCGGGCTGAAACGCTGGTGATGATGATGCAGCGTCGTCGTCATACAGGATGGCGACCCGATCATCAGGATTGTAGATTAGCGTCCTGGATTAGATCGAAACAAGCGATTGGAGTTCGGAACTGACGTCCGAGTTCCGGACGACCTTCCCGCCGTCCATCCGCACCTTGTCTTCCGCCAGCAAACGGAGGGCAAGCGGATAGAGCTTGTGCTCGACGGTAAGCACACGGGCGGCAAGGCTGTCGGCCGTGTCGCCAGCGGTAACAGGAACGGCGGCCTGGCCGATGATCGGGCCTTCATCCATGCCTTCGGTGACAAAATGCACGGTACAGCCGGTGATCTTCATGCCGCTTTCGATGGCGCGCTGATGGGTGTGGAGGCCGGGGAAGAGTGGCAGAAGCGAGGGGTGGATGTTGATGATGCGTCCCTCATAGGGCGCGATGAACTCGCCAGAGATCAGGCGCATATAGCCCGCAAGGCAGATGATATCGGGCGCGAGTTCTCCGAGTGCTGCGAGGATTGCAGCTTCATGCTCACCCTTGCTCGCATAATTCTTGCGCTCGAAGACCAGCGTCGGAATGCCAAAGCCTTGCGCCTTGGTAAGCCCGCCGGCCGTCGGCTTGTCGGAGATGACGCAAGCGACCTCTGCGGGAAAATTCGGCTCACGGCAGGCTTGCGCCAGCGCCACCATGTTGGAGCCGCCGCCTGAGATGAAGACGACGACGCGCTTGCGGGGAGCGCTGTGGCTCATAGTGCGAGCGTGCCCTTGTAGATCGTACCATGCGCGCCCTCTTCACGGGCAACCATGCGCCCCAGTGGGAACACGGTCTCGCCTTGCGCCGTCAAGGCGTCTGTGACGACCTTGGCATTCTCTGCGGAGACGACGACGATCATGCCGACGCCGCAGTTGAAGGTGCGGAGCATCTCGTTTGCCGCAACGCCGCCGGTCTTTGCAAGCCAGGAGAATACCGCAGGCACCTCGATGGATTCGAGATCGATTTCTGCAGCCAGATGCTTCGGCAGCACGCGCGGAATATTTTCAGGAAAACCGCCGCCGGTGATATGAGCGAGTGCTTTCAACGCACCCGTCTCGCGGATCGCCTTCAAGAGCGGTTTCACATAGATGCGGGTTGGCGTCAGCAGCGCTTCGCCGAGCTTCTTGCCGTCTGCGAAGGGTGCTGGCGCGTCCCAGCCGAGGCCGGAGAGCGACACGATCTTGCGCACCAGCGAGAAACCATTGGAGTGGACGCCCGACGAAGAAAGACCGAGGATCACGTCGCCCTCGGCAATGTCGCCTGCCGGCAGAAGCTGGCCTCGTTCGGCAGCGCCAACGGCAAAGCCAGCAAGATCATAGTCGCCGTCGGAATACATGCCCGGCATTTCAGCCGTCTCGCCACCGATCAGCGCGCAACCGGATTCCAGGCAACCCGCGGCAATGCCGTTGACGATGGCTGCACCCTGATCCGGATCGAGCTTTCCCGTGGCAAAATAGTCGAGGAAGAAGAGAGGTTCTGCACCTTGGACGACCAGATCGTTGACGCACATGGCAACAAGGTCGATACCGACGGTGTCGTGGAAGTTGGCGTCGATCGCGATCTTCAGCTTGGTGCCGACGCCATCATTGGCGGCAACCAGAACCGGATCGGTGAAGCCTGCGGCTTTTAGGTCGAACAGGCCACCGAAGCCGCCGATTTCGCCATCCGCACCGGGGCGGCGGGTGGAGCGAACGGCTGGCTTGATCTTCTCGACCATCAGGTTTCCGGCATCGATATCCACGCCTGCATCGCTGTAGGTAAGACCGTTCTTGCCCGACTGGCTCATGGCTCTCGTCTCCGCTGGTTTTCTTGGGCTCGCCATTCGCATGAGATGGGTGCTGATGCAAGTGTAAGAGCGTTGCGGCCCCCGATTTTCGTACCATTTTACCCGCGGCAGAGCATTGAGCAATGCGCTGTTGAGGTGTCTGACCACCTGCCGCAACCCTTGACCTCTCCTAGCAGCGCATCCTATCTCGTTGCAGTGCGTTATGAGGCGTCACGTGCCGCGAAGGGAAATGAGATGCAGCCACACATCAGAGGCATCAATCTAAGACGCCAGATATTCTTCTGGCTGGGCGCGCTTGTCGTCTTCGTCGTCTTCCTGATGGTGTTCAGCTCGATTCTGCTGCCCTTCGTTGCAGGCATGGCGCTTGCCTATTTCCTCGATCCTGTGGCCGACTGGCTGGAGCGCTGGGGCTTAAGCCGCATGATGGCGAGCATCTTCATCCTGATTTCCTTCGTGCTCCTGTTCGCGCTATCGTTGATCATCATCATTCCGTTGATCGCCGCGCAGGCGTCGGACTTCATCACCCGCATTCCGTCCTACATCTCGTCGCTGCAGAATCTGATTGCCGGAGCGGATACCAACCTGCTGCCCGCCTGGGTCAGCGCCCAGATCGACACGGTGAAGGAGAACTTCTCCAAGCTTCTCGCCGAAGGGGCAGGCTTTATCGGCACCTTGCTGACGCAGATCTGGAATTCCGGCAAGTCGCTGATCGATGTGATTTCGCTTCTTGTCGTCACCCCGGTTGTCGCCTTCTATCTGCTCCTGGACTGGGATCGGATGATCGACAAGGTCGACAGCTGGGTGCCGCGCGATCATGTCGCGACGGTTCGCCAGATCGCGCGTGACATGGATGCGACCATTGCCGGCTTCATCCGCGGCCAAGGCTCGCTTTGCATCATTCTCGGCGTCTATTACGCGGTCGGACTCTCGCTCGTCGGCCTCAACTTCGGCCTTCTCATCGGCATGTTTGCCGGTGCCATCAGCTTCATCCCCTATATCGGCTCGATGGTAGGTCTGGTCCTTGCCATCGGGATTGCGCTCGTCCAGTTCTGGCCGGACTATATCTACGTGATCCTGACGCTGGCGGTGTTCTTCTCCGGTCAGTTCATCGAGGGCAATATCCTTCAGCCGAAGCTCGTCGGTAGCAGCGTCGGCCTGCACCCTGTCTGGCTGATGTTCGCGCTGTTTGCCTTCGGTGCGCTATTCGGCTTTGTCGGCCTGTTGGTTGCTGTGCCGGCCGCGGCCGCGGTTGGTGTTCTGGTTCGCTTCGCGTTGTCGCGATATCTGGAAAGCGATCTCTATCATGGTCGCGCCGCCAATCTGCCGTGGCAACCCGACATCGTGCCACCGCAGAAGATCGATGCGCAGATCGACTCCAGAGCTGATTGATGAACGAGAATGATAAGCCCGGTCCGTTCCGGCCAAAGGCCGAACAGTTGCCGCTTGCCTTCTCCCATAGCAGCGCGACGGGCCGTGACGATTTGCTGGTGGCCGCTCCGCTGGACGCGGCGGTCAGCATTGTGGACGAATGGCCGAAATGGCCGTCTCCGGTCGTCATTCTGGCTGGTCCGCCAGGATCGGGCAAGTCGCATCTCGCTGCGATCTGGAGGAACACCAGCGGTGCCGTCGAGATCAAACCTGAGAAGGGATCTGATGCCGCACGTGCTGCCGAGCAAGGGTCGGTTCTTTTCGAAGATGCCGATCGCGTTGGATTCGACGACACCGAGCTTTTCCATGTTATCAACAGCGTGCGTGAAAACGGGACTTCGCTTTTGATCACGACACGGCAATGGCCTGCGGCGTGGCCTGTCACGCTTCCGGATCTGCGTTCGCGCTTGAAAGCGGCGACGGTGGTGGAGATCGGCGAGCCGGACGAGGACCTTCTGGCGCAGGTGCTGATGAAGCTCTTCGCCGACCGGCAGCTTTACATGGATGACAAACTTGTCAGCTATATCGTGGCCAGAATGGAGCGTTCGCTGGACACGGCGCAGATCATCGTGGAACGGCTGGATCGTCTGGCACTTTCGCGTGGGACGCGCATCAGTCGGGCGCTCGCGGCCGAGGTGCTGAATGAATTGGGTGCCGCTTCGCAGGACGATTGACTGTCATAGTTCCGTCGTCAAACTGTTATACGGGCATGGAAACTGACAAAGGGTGGGCGACTTGATGGATTCGGCGGTACAGGAAGAATTGGCAGGCGGTCAATCGGCACAGGCAGCGGAGGTTGAAAATCTCTGGGACAGCCCCACTCGATTTGTGAACCGCGAATTCTCCTGGCTGCAGTTCAACCGCCGCGTGCTGGAAGAGACGCTGAACCCGGCGCACCCGCTTCTGGAACGACTGCGCTTCCTGTCCATTTCCGCCGCCAACCTGGATGAATTCTTCATGGTGCGCGTTGCCGGCCTGGAAGGCCAGGTACGCCAGTCCGTCACCATCAAGACACCGGATGGCAGGACGCCCGCCGAGCAGCTTGAAGATATTCTCAAGGAAATCGACAATCTCCAGATGGAGCAGCAGGCTTCGCTTGCCGTTCTGCAGCAGTATCTCGCCAAGGAAGATATCTACATTGTTCGTCCGGGCGCGCTTTCGGACGAGGACCGCACCTGGCTTGAGAACGAGTTCGAGGAACGGATTTTCCCTGTTCTGACGCCGCTCTCCATCGATCCGGCGCATCCTTTCCCGTTCATTCCCAATCTCGGTTTCTCGATGGGTCTGCAGCTGGACAGCGTCAATGGACGCGAGCCGATGACGGCGCTGCTGCGTCTTCCGACGGCGCTCGACCGCTTCATTCGCCTGCCCGACGACAAGACCGCGATCCGCTACATCACACTGGAAGATTCGGTCGGTCTCTTCATCCACAGGCTCTATCCGGGATACACCGTTCGGGGCTTCGGCACCTTCCGCATCATCCGTGACAGCGATATCGAGCTGGAGGAAGAGGCGGAAGATCTGGTGCGCTACTTCGAAAGCGCTCTGAAACGCCGTCGTCGCGGCTCGGTGATACGCATCGAGACTGACAGTGAAATGCCGCATTCCTTGCGCCAGTTCGTGGTTCACGAGCTCGACGTGCCGGAAAATCGTGTGGCGGTTCTTCCTGGTCTTTTGGCGCTCAACACCATTTCGGAACTCGCCAAGGCGCCGAGAGAAGACCTCAAGTTCGAAGCCTATAATGCCCGCTTCCCGGAGCGCGTTCGCGAACATATGGGCGACTGCCTTGCCGCCATTCGCGAAAAGGACATGGTGGTTCACCATCCATATGAAAGCTTCGACGTCGTCGTGCAGTTCCTGATTCAGGCCGCCCGCGATCCCGACGTTCTGGCGATCAAGCAGACGCTTTACCGAACCTCCAATGACAGCCCGATCGTCCGCGCGCTGATCGATGCCGCCGAGCTTGGAAAGTCGGTGACGGCACTGGTCGAGCTCAAGGCCCGCTTCGATGAAGAAGCCAACATCCGCTGGGCGCGCGACCTTGAGCGTGCTGGCGTGCAGGTCGTGTTCGGCTTCATCGAACTCAAGACCCACGCGAAGATGTCGATGGTCGTGCGCCGTGAAGATGGCAAGTTGCGCACCTACTGCCATCTTGGTACCGGCAACTACCACCCCGTCACGGCGAAGATTTATACCGACCTTTCGTTCTTCACCTGCAATCCGAAGATTGCCCATGACATGGCCAATATCTTTAACTTCATCACCGGCTATGGCGAGCCGGAAGAAGGCATGAAGCTGGCGGTCTCGCCCTATACGCTGCGTCCGCGCATCCTCAAGCACATCAATGATGAAATCGAGCACGCCAAGAATGGCGCGCCGGCTGCGATCTGGATGAAGATGAATTCTCTGGTCGATCCGGAGATCATCGACGCGCTTTATCGCGCCAGTGCCGCAGGCGTGGAAATCGATCTTGTGGTGCGCGGCATCTGCTGCCTTCGCCCGCAGGTGCCGGGACTTTCGGATAATATCCGCGTCAAATCGATCGTCGGTCGCTTCTTGGAACACAGCCGCATCTTCTGCTTCGGCAATGGTCACGGCCTGCCATCGGACAAGGCGCTGGTCTATATCGGCTCTGCCGACATGATGCCGAGAAACCTTGATCGCCGTGTCGAAACCCTTGTGCCGCTCGTCAATCCGACTGTGCATGAGCAGGTTCTTTCACAGATCATGCTCGGCAATCTCATTGACAACCAGCAAAGCTACGAGATACTTCCCGACGGAACGTCCAGGCGTATCGAAGTGCGCAAGGGCGAGGAACCGTTCAACGCGCAGCACTATTTCATGACCAATCCCAGCCTGTCCGGACGTGGTGAAGCTTTGAAATCCAGTGCGCCAAAACTGATTGCCGGGTTGATTTCTTCCCGCAAGAAACAGGCTGAATGACACGATCAGAAGCACAGGGGCGGCTCGTCGGCCATGCCCCCGTTTCCGTCATCGACATCGGTTCGAACTCGGTTCGCCTTGTCGTTTATGAAGGTCTCTCGCGCGCGCCTGTGGTGCTGTTCAACGAAAAGGTTCTTTGCGGCCTTGGCAAAGGGCTGGCCCTGACCGGGCGGATGGACGAAGAAGGGGTGCGGCGAGCGCTGATGACCCTGCGCCGTTTCCGGGCACTGTCCGATCAGGCACAGGCCACCCAGGTGCATGTGCTGGCCACCGCAGCAGCACGCGAAGCCGAAAATGGTCCGGACTTCATTCGCGATGCGGAAGCGATCCTCGGTTGCGAGATCGAGGTTCTTTCCGGCGAGCGCGAGGCACTTTACTCGGCTTACGGCGTCATTGGCGGTTTCCACGACCCCGATGGCATTGCCGGCGACTTGGGCGGCGGATCTCTTGAACTGATCGATATCAAGGGCAATGCCTGCGGCAAGGGCATCACTCTTCCGCTCGGCGGCTTGAGGCTCTCCGAACAGGCAGGCGGTTCGCTCGAAAAGGCCACGGCTTTTGCCAAAAAGCAGGTCAAGAAGAGCGCCGCTTTGCTGTCAGCAGGGGAAGGCCGGACCTTCTATGCCGTCGGCGGCACATGGCGCAACATCGCCAAGCTCCATATGGAGATCACCCATTATCCGCTGCATATGATGCAGGGCTATGAGCTTCCTCTGCAGGAGATACTGAACTTCCTGAACGAGGTCATTGCCTCGAAGGACAGCAAGGACCCGGCGTGGCAGGCTGTCTCCAAGAACCGCCGGTCGCTTCTTCCCTTCGGCGCGATTGCCATGCGCGAAGTTCTCGAGGTGATGAAGCCGGCAAAGATTGCTTTTTCGGCCCAAGGCGTGCGTGAGGGCTATCTCTATTCGCTGCTATCAGAGACGGACAAAGCTGCCGATCCGCTGCTGGTTGCTGCCGATGAACTGGCGGTTCTGCGCGCCCGGTCTCCCGAGCATGCGCGCGAGCTGGCGGATTGGACCGGCAGAACCGTGCCAGTTTTCGGTATCGATGAAACGGAAGAAGAGCGGCGCTACCGACAGGCGGCCTGTCTCCTGGCAGATATCAGCTGGCGCGCCCATCCGGATTACCGCGGGCTCCAGGCACTGAACGTCATTGCCCACTCATCCTTTGTTTCGATCACCCATCCAGGCCGCGCCTTCATCGCCCTTGCCAATTACTACCGCTTCGAAGGCCTGAACGATAACGGCACCACCCAGTCGCTCGCCGACATGGCCGGGCCCCGCCTGCTCGAACTTGCAAAGCTTCTCGGTGGACTGCTGCGCGTCGTCTATCTTTTCTCGGCTTCCATGCCGGGCGTCGTTGACCACTTGCGTTTCCGAGTGTCGGAGAATCCCGATCTCGATCTGGAATTCGTGGTACCGCATGAGTACTGCGATTTTGCCGGCGAACGTCTTGAGGGACGCCTGCAGCAACTGGCGAAGCTCACGGGCAAGCGGCTGGCTTTCATTTTCGAATAAGTCTGAGACCGCCGACCCAGTCATTTGGTTGAGTAACGGATCATAATCCAGCCGTGGTGGAAAGAGCGCCGCCGAGACGGCGACGCTCCTTTGCATCACTTTGCGTCCAGCAGATCTTTCACATCGAGGATGACGAACTCGTTGTCGTCTGCCTTGTCCAGCGCACGGCCGGCCGAGAAGGGCAGGTTGTTGTCGTTGCCGACGATGATGTGGCTGGCATCGACACGGTCGACATTTTCAATGGTGACGAACGGCATCGTGTAGATGCCGTTTTCAGAACCCTGACGGGCCTTCTTGTCGGGATCAGCAATCTTCATCAGGTCGATATAGCCGATCTTGCGGGCAGCCTTGCCGACATTCGCATCGTTGAACTCGATCTTGTAGATGCGCTTCACCTTGGCAGGAACTGCAAAGCAGTTGGCCTCCGGTTTCTTCGGGTCGGCGCAGGCCTTGTCTGCCGTGCCGGCGCCGTTGTCGCGTTCGATCACCAGCGCAGTGCTGTCGTCCAGCATGTTGAAGTCGCCGATCGCCTCGCCGCCTTCTGCCAGCGGATAGAGCCAGGTCCGGCCCGTCCATGCCTTGGAGGCAACGTCGAGTTCGATGATACGCAGGCCCGTCGCACCGTCTTGCGTCTTTTCGACCTGACCATCTGCGGTGTAGAGCGGGCCTTCCAGCAGGCCGTAGAGCTTTGTGCCATCCTTGGAGAGCGCCATGCCCTCGAAACCACCGGAGCGCTTCAGGTTGAAGGCGGGCAGCTTCTGGGTGGGATTGCCGGGAAGGGTCAGCGTGGGATTGTCTGGAGACTTGACCTCGCTCTCGCCGGCCTTGGTCGCAATCACATCCGTCAGCTTGCCGTCGCGGCTGAACTTCAGAATGTAAGGGCCGAATTCTTCGCCGACCCAGAAGCCGTCTGCAACCGGCTGGATCGATTCCACGTCGAAGTCCGCGCCGGTCAGATAGCGCTTGTCCGAGCCTTCCATGACGATCGGGAAGGGAGCCTTCTTGTCGGGATCGGACAGGAAGACCGTCTCGATAGCGTTGACCTTGCCGGCATCCCAATCGAACTTCAAATGGTGCAGCATCAACATGGCGTCGCTGGAGTTCAGCTTCGAGCCGAAGCCGTTGTCTGACAGGCTCCAGAAGGTGCCGTCTTCCATAGCCTTAATGCCGGAAAAGCCCTGCATTGCCTGGCCATTAAACGGCATGGAGAGGCCGGTGGGGCGGACGCCATCTTTGCCGGGCACGGTGCCGATGCCTTCGGCACGCTTGCGGTCGGCTGTAGTGAACTTACCTGCGCTTTTCAAAAAGTCCGGTGCATCCGCCGGTGCCGGGATGATGGTGTTGGCTGGCAAAACTGCTTGAGAGACG
Organism: Agrobacterium cavarae; assembly: GCF_004310285.1. Classification (GTDB taxonomy): domain Bacteria; phylum Pseudomonadota; class Alphaproteobacteria; order Rhizobiales; family Rhizobiaceae; genus Agrobacterium; species Agrobacterium cavarae. The sequence goes on along the minus strand of NZ_SISF01000030.1, from coordinate 25,055 downwards.
AGCTTTGCCGGAAACTCCTTCTCAGCGGCAATCGCGTGAAGGGTGCCGAGCGTGAGGAAAACAGCGGAAGAAAGCAGGATTTTTTTCATGGAACATACCTGTCTGTTGCATAGAGCGCCTTGCGTCCTTTAGGACGCACAAAGGACGCTCTAACTTTTTGGATCTACGCATCGTGCTTTCCGAAAATCGATTCCGATTTTCGGGCCGATGCTGTAGAGGAGCAATGGACCGATAGGCGGGCTTTGTGACAGGCGCGCAAAACCGCTTTGAAGCTTTGATGACGGTGTTCTTTTACAAGGCCGGCTGGCGGCTGAGCGCGCAAACGCCGAGCGTCTGGCCGCGACCCTTGACGGCGTGTTCGCCGAGATACTGGCTCCTGATGCCCTTGGGCAGCAGAAGTTGATGGGCGAGGTCGGACGAGATCAGAATGGGGTGGCCGAGCATCTTGCTCAGTGATTCCAGCCGCGCCGTCGTGTTTACCGTATCGCCGAAATAGGTGATCTTGTGATGATCGACGCCGATTTCTGCCGTGATCACCGGCCCGCCGTGAATGGCAAAGCGGAGCTTCGGGACAGTGCCGAAACTGGTGATCCAGGTGGCACGGCTGCTTTCGATTTCCGAAAGAATGTCGAAGACGCAGTTGATGCAGGCGGCACGCCGGATCGCGAGATGATAGGGCCAGGTGATGATGGCCGCATCGCCGATATAGTCGTCGATGATCCCGCCATGCTTTCTGACCGGAGCGGCATAGGCGGAAAAGAGCGCGCCCAGAAATTCCTGGGCTTTGAGATCGCCATGGGTTTCGGCAAAGGATGTGGAGCCGACGAGATCGATGAAGAGGAACACGCGCTCTTCGCTGACCGGCCTGCGATAGCGCCCCAGGATGAGATCGATGAAAATATCGCGCCCCAAAAGCTCACGCACGCGCATGATGAAGACGATGATGGCGCACACGCCGAGCGTAAACACCATGGTCTGCAGTTCCGCATGCACCGCGCGCGCCCAGCTCGTGGGAAGAACGCCGGTGGCCCAGAGGATGGTACCGCCGAGACCGAAGCCACAAAAGACGAGAATGACATAAACGACCATGCCGACCGCGATATAGGCGGGCGTTGGCAGCATGCTGATCTTCTTCGACAGGCCGGGCAGGATATGGCCACGCTCGAAGGCAAGGATCGGCGCGCAAGCAAACAGGGCGTAGGTTGCCCCGATGAATGCACCGCCGCCATATTCGAGGAATGCATAGACCACGCCGCTTCCGGCAACCGCCAGAAACAGCACGACATAGTCCAGCATCGCCAGAATTTTTCTCATCGTCTGCCCTTAATTGAGGGGATAGGGGTGCCACTTCCTCCCAAGTGAGCAGGTCGATTCCTCCCGGTGCGGGATAATAATGCGGATCAGGTGCCGCCAAAAGGGATGTTTAAGCGATCACTCAGGAAGAGGCGCAGTTGTGGCAGTTTTGCACGACCCCGGTTTTTACCGATGACTTATTCGGTGGCCTGATCCTGGGCTGGCATTTCGACGGCCTCGACTTTCTTGCCTGCAAAGCGAAGCGCGACTTCACCACGGATGAGCTTCAAAGCAGGTTCACCGAAGAGTTCGCGCCGCCAGCCGGAAAGCGCCTGAACCTCGGCCTTCTCGCCTTCAGAGGCGATCTTGTCGAGGTCGTCGCTATTGGCGATTACCTTGGCAGCGACGCCGTGCTTATCCGCCGTCAACTTCAAAAGCACCTTCAACAACTCTACCGCGGCACCAGAGCCTTCGGGAGAATGGCTGTGGCGGGGCGCCTGCGGCATGTCGGCCTTGGGAAGGGCGAGCGCTGCATTGACCGTCTCGATGATCGCCGCGCCGGAGGTGGAGCGTTCCCAACCTTTCGGGATGGTGCGCAGGCGCGATAGCGCTTCCGCGTCCTTCGGCTGCTGCTGAGCGATTTCGAAAATCGCGTCGTCCTTCAGCACGCGCGAACGCGGAACGTTGCGCGAGCGCGCCTCGCGCTCTCTCCAGGCGGCGACGAATTTCAGGATGGCAAGTTCGGTCGGTTTGCGAAGGCGCGACTTCAATCGCAGCCATGCATCGTCGGGATGCATGTCATAGGTCTCACGCGCCTCAAGGATATCCATCTCTTCCTTGAGCCACGACGAACGGCCTTCACGCTCAAGCTGCGCCTTCAGCGCCAGATAGACATCGCGAAGATGGGTGACGTCCGCCAGCGCATAATCCAGTTGCTTTTCCGAGAGCGGACGGTGGCTCCAATCGGTAAAGCGGGATGACTTGTCGATCTGGACGTTCTTGGTCTTCTGCACCAGCTGATCGTAGGAGATCGAATCGCCGAAGCCGCAGACCATGGCTGCAACCTGGGTGTCGAAGATCGGGTGGGGGATGAGCCCGCCGAGGTGATGGATGATTTCGATATCCTGACGGGCAGCGTGGAAGACTTTTACGACATTCGCATCCGCCATCAGTTCGAAGAGCGGCGTCAGATCAATACCCTTCGCCATTGGGTCCACCAGCACTTCGAGCGTGGGGCTTGCCATCTGGACGAGACAGAGCTGCGGCCAGAAGGTTGTTTCGCGGAGAAACTCCGTATCGATGGTGACGAATTCCGATTTCGCCAGCTCCTTGCAGGCGTCGGCGAGTGCTGCAGTCGTTTCAATCATTACGTTCGGCCAGTCCTGGAAAACACTCCGTCTTACTTTCTCTTTGGGGGCCACATGTCAATATGAGAGGCCGCTTTACTGAGCGCTTTGACCCTCCAATTGTCGATCTTCTTCTGCATTTTCTCCTTGATCCGGCTCTCTTTCGAGTTTCGCGAGAATTTCCAGGCTAGACGGCAAAGCCTCGCGCATGGCGCTTTTCCTTGACAAATCGGTTCAGCCATGCGCTTTTCCGCCAAATTTCGTAAGTCGGCCCCCGAGGCCATGACACGCTTCTTCAGGATACAATCATGCATCGCTACCGCAGCCACACCTGTGCCGCTCTTCGCAAGTCTCATGTCGGCGAGACCGTTCGTCTTTCCGGTTGGGTGCATCGCGTTCGAGACCATGGCGGCGTTCTCTTCATCGACCTTCGCGATCATTACGGCATTACCCAGGTGGTTGCCGATCCAGACAGCCCGGCTTTCAAGGCAGCTGAAACGGTGCGCGGCGAATGGGTGATCCGCATCGACGGCAAGGTCAAGGCGCGTTCGGAAGACACCGTCAACAAGGCGATGGCAACCGGTGAGATCGAGCTTTACGCCCAAGAGATCGAAGTGCTGGGCGTTGCGAAGGAATTGCCGCTGCCAGTCTTCGGCGAGCCGGACTATCCGGAAGACGTTCGCCTGAAGTATCGCTTCCTCGATCTCCGCCGCGAGACGCTGCACAAGAACATCGTAAAGCGCACGCAGATCATCTCCGCCATGCGCAACGGCATGGCCGAAGCTGGCTTCGCCGAATATACGACACCGATCCTGACGGCCTCTTCTCCGGAAGGCGCGCGCGACTTTCTCGTGCCGAGCCGTATCCACGAGGGCAAGTTCTTTGCCCTTCCGCAGGCCCCGCAGCAATACAAGCAGCTTCTGATGGTTGCCGGTTTCGACCGCTACTTCCAGATTGCGCCGTGCTTCCGCGATGAAGACCCGCGTGCTGACCGTCTGCCGGGCGAATTCTACCAGCTCGACGTGGAAATGAGCTTCGTGACGCAGGAAGATGTCTGGGCAACCATGGAGCCGATGATGACGTCGGTTCTGGAGCAGTTTGCCGAAGGCAAGCCGGTCACGAAAGAATGGCCGCGCATTCCTTACGACGAGGCGATCCGCAAATATGGTTCCGACAAGCCGGATCTGCGCAACCCGATCGTCATGCAGGCCGTGACCGAGCATTTCGCCGGTTCCGGCTTCAAGGTCTTTGCCAATATGATCGCGTCGAACCCGAAGGTCGAAGTCTGGGCCATTCCCGCCAAGACCGGCGGCAGCCGCGCGTTCTGCGACCGCATGAATGCCTGGGCGCAGGGCCAGGGCCAGCCAGGTCTCGGCTACATCTTCTGGAAGGAAGAAGACGGCAAGATCGCAGGCTCCGGTCCGCTTGCCAAGAACATCGGCGAGGAGCGCACCGAGGCGCTGCGCACGCAGCTTGGTCTCGAAGCTGGTGATGCCTGCTTCTTCGTGGCTGGCGATCCTGCCAAGTTCTACAAGTTTGCAGGAGAGGCCCGCACCCGTGCTGGCGAGGAACTGAATCTCGTCGATCGCGACCGCTTCGAGCTCTGCTGGATCGTCGATTTCCCCTTCTTCGAATACAACGAAGAAGACAAGAAGATCGACTTTGCCCACAACCCCTTCTCCATGCCGCAGGGCGGAATGGAAGCGCTTGAAGGCCAGGACCCGCTGTCGATCAAGGCCTACCAGTATGACGCCGTCTGCAACGGCTTCGAAATTGCGTCGGGCTCCATTCGTAACCAGTCGCCTGAACTGATGGTCAAGGCGTTCGAAAAGGTTGGTCTCAGCCAAGCAGACGTGGAAGAGCGCTTCGGCGGCCTCTACCGTGCATTCCAGTACGGCGCGCCTCCACATGGCGGTTGCGCTTTCGGTATCGACCGTGTGGTCATGCTGCTGGTCGGTGCAAAGAACCTGCGCGAAATCACCTTGTTCCCGATGAACCAGCAGGCACAGGACCTTCTGATGAACGCGCCGTCGCCGGCAACGCCGACACAGCTTCGCGAACTGGCTCTGCGCGTCGTTCCGTCCAAGAAGGACTGATCGATGCTCAGGCAGATCGCCGAGCGTCTCAGATCAGCTTCACCCGTGCATTTGCGGCAGCCATAGAGCGCCGTGCGTCCTGTTGGACGCACGGCGCTCTATCTCTTAAAATCTACGCATCGTGCTTTTCCGAAAATCGAGTATGATTTTCGGGCCGATGCTGTAGCTGCCGCTTTTGCGTTCTGGGCCTCTCGACATATGCTCGGCCATCAGCAGCCGGTTTTTGCTGCGATCAGCGCGCTGATATGCCTGGCACCGGGCATCCCAAGCCAGATCCGTCAGGGTTTAGGCCTGATCGTTGGCGTTACCGTCGGCATTCTGGTGGGCGAGCTTGCTCTGATGATTCCGGCAGACCTTGCGGCGGTCCGGATGGCGTCAGCCACCTTCGTCGCCATGATGATCGCCGCCGCCTTCGGCGTGGCCCCGGTGGTGCCGATACAGGCGGGCGCGTCGGCCATGCTGGTGCTGTTGATGGGGCCGCAGGTCGCGGGCCTTGCCCGTTTTCTCGACGTGCTGATTGGAGCCTCAACAGGCCTCATTGTCGCGCTCGTGTTCTTGCGTGAGCGGTTGAAGTTTTAGAGTATTTCTGGCGCTGCTGACTGCAAACCACAAAAAGCAGCGGAGGCGATCAGCCTTCACTGCTTCATTTCGCAACCTCAGACCTTATGGAGCGGCGCTCGGTTTAGACTGAGCGTGCAGGCGGCATGGGCTTCAGCGTGTTCATCAGAGCGCCGTAGGGCAGCAAGAGGACGAGTCCGACAAGAACCTTGACCGACAGGTCGCCGAGCGCCCAGGAGATCCAGCGTGGCGCTTCAGCTGAGAAGATGCCGAGGATCGGCGCGTTCTCGATGGCGAAGGCATCGTTGGGACCAATGAAGGCGAAGGTCGCTGCAAAGGCGATGGAGAAGAACAGAGCGGTATCCAGCACGGAGCCGAACATGGAGCCCGCCAGAGGCGCACGCCACCAGCTTTGGCGACGCAGGCGATTGAAGACGGAAATATCCAGCAGCTGGCCGATCAGATAGGCGGTACCGGATGCAATCGCGATCCGCGGCAGCGAGGTCCAGAAGGACAGCGTGACGCCGACGACAAAGCCTGCCAGCACGACACGGCGCGCAATGGAGGGACCGAACTGCCGGTTGGTCAGATCGGTCACCAGAAAGGCGATAGGATAGGTGAAAGCACCCCACGTCAGCAGATCGCCAAGATTGATGCCGAACAGCGTGCCGGACAGCGGATACTGAACGAGGATATTCGACGCGACGACGACGAGGGTCATCAGGATCACATAGATAAGCGTTTGGCGCAGGTAAGGCATTTTTTTATCCTGGGTGATGCCACCAGTTGGAGCGAACATATGCAAGCGGCAAGCGTCTCAGAGATCTTGCAGCATTGCGTGAGAAGTGGGCAAGCCGAATGCCGAGGCAAAAGCCAATCCCAAAATAGACAAAAGGCTTGAGCGGCAGAGCCATTCAAGCCTTTTGAAAAGGATAGACGTCTGAGCTGCGATTAAGCGGCTTCAGCGGTCTTCTTTGCGATCTGGCGACGCAGCAGACGGGCGCGCATCGAGAGATCGTTTTCGTCAGACTTCAGAAGGAAGGCATCGAGGCCGCCACGATGTTCAACGGAACGCAGAGCCGCTGCGGAAACGCGCAGACGGAAACGCTGGCCGAGAGAATCGGAAATCAGAGTAACCTGGCAAAGGTTCGGGAGGAACCGGCGCTTGGTTCTGTTATTGGCGTGGCTGACGTTATTGCCCGTCTGGACGCCCTTGCCGGTCAATTCGCATACACGGGACATGGGTACACCTATTCGTTGTCACTGTATGGCTATCAGTCTGCTCTCCGGCAAAATCCGGTTTGCAATCCAACAGCCGATGATTGGAAAGTTGCGGTTCTATAGTCAGACCTGCCCGTGCAGTCAAGCCGCTCGCGCCGTTTTGTGCGCGATTTCACCGGTTTTGCTGTGGCTTCCGCTTTTTTATTGCCACAAGTGCGCGTATATGATCGCCGGAAGTGCGCGGCTTTTGGTGCCGCCGAGGTTTATCTTCATGATCGTCAATGCACAAAGACTTTTTGCCGCCGCAGCGCTGGTGCTTTGCGGCCTCACGCCATCCTTCGCTGCCGAATCGCGCCATGACAGCGAATATTCCATCGCGCTTGGAGTGCTGCCGATCGCGCGCGCCAACTTCTCGACGAAGATGAATGGCTCGACCTATTCGATTTCCGGCTCATTCAGTTCCGCAGGTATCGCCAGCGTGCTGAAGGATATTTCCGGCAAGACCACCGTGTCGGGCGCAAAGCGCGGCAATCGCATGCAGGCCAATGAATATTCGCTGGTCTACAAGGACGGCAAGCGCACCCGCACCTATGATGTGCAGTACCGCAACGGCAATGTCACGTCCACGACCATCGATCCCGCGCCAAAATCCCGGCCGGACAATTGGGTGGATGTGAAGGATCGTGACCTGCGCTCCGTGCTTGATCCGATTTCCGGCCTGATCTTCCCGGTCGGCGGGCGCATCTGCCCGAGCCGCCTGCCGATCTATGACGGCGAGTCGCGTCTTGATCTGGTGTTGAGTTCCAGCGGAACGAAGCCGTTCAAGACCAATGGGTATTCAGGCGACGCCGTTGTCTGCAATATGCGTTATGTGCCGAAATCCGGCTTCCGCAAGGGCCGCAAGGATATCGAATATCTGAAGTCGATCTCCATGGAAGTGTGGTTTGCCAAGGCCAACAATATGGACCTCTACGCGCCGGTCTATGCCCGCATTCCTACGAAAGTCGGCCAGGTCTATATCACCGCCACGAAATATGGTGGCTGATGGGCCGAGGATTAGCCCGGCTCCCAGCCGGGTTCGGCCATGACGAAACTGTCGAACACGAAGCCGGGCGCTACAGTGCAGCCGACGAGCGTGAAATCGCCAAGGCTTTCTGCGGCCTGCCACCAGTTTGCCGGAACGATCGCCTGCGGTTGCTCACCGTCGAGCACCGCAGGCCCAAGTCGCACGGTCGTGACACTCTTGCCGTCTTCGGACAAATGGAGCGATAGCGGCGCGCCGGCATAGTAGTGCCAGATTTCCACCGCATCGATCACCTTGTGCCAGTGCGAGCGCTGGCCCTTTTCAAGCAGATAATAGATCGCCGTCGAATGGCCTCGCTCTTCTCCATCGGGATCGCGAAATGTCTGGCGATAAAAGCCACCTTCGGGATGCGGCTGGAGATTGAGTGCGGCGATAATGGCGGCAGCGGACGGTTCTGCTGCCATCAGAACTTATCCTTGCGGGCTCTGATCTCGGCAAAGACATCCTCGTCTGTCGCACCTTCCAGACCAAGATGGGTGCGAATGCTAGCGTCAGCCACACGCATATAGGGGTTGGTTTGTTTCTCGAGCGCAATGGTCGTTGGAATGGTGAAGTGGCCTTCGTTACGCAGCGCTTCGACTTCGCTCAGGCGGCGCGTCAATGCCTCATTCTCCGGGTCAACGGTGACCGCGAAGCGCGCATTCGAAAGCGTGTATTCATGGCCGAAATAGACCTGCGTCTCGACCGGCAGAGCCATCAGCTTCTGGAAGGAGTGCCACATGTCCGCGGCGGGGCGCTCGAACAGGCGACCGCAGCCCATGGCAAACAGCGTATCGGCGGCAAAGAGAAGGCCATCATCGGGAAGATAGTAGCAGATATGTCCTGCGGTATGACCGGGCGTTGAGATGATCTGCACGCGGCGTCCGGCAACCTCGAATTCGTCGCCGTCGGCTGCGGTCTTGTCGAGACCGGGAATGGCGATAGCCTCGTCATGCGGTCCACGAATTTCGCAGTGGAAACGTTCTTTCAAAGCAAGATTGGCGTCCACATGATCCTGATGGTGGTGAGTGGTGAAGATGTGGGTCAACTGCCAGCCGCGGCGGTTAAGCGCGTCGAGAACCGGCGCTTCCTCGGGGGCGTCGATGGAAATCGTCGTGCCGCTTTCGCTGTCATGCAACAGCACGCCGAAATTGTCGCTTCGGCACGGAAAGACCTCGATATCCAGCGGCTTCATGGTTCGCTCCCTTTATTCGTATCAAAACCAGTCTCCTCTATTTAGGTGACGCGTGCTTGAAGTCCAAGCTTGAAGTCCTTTCGCGAGCCGCTACATTCCAGCCATGAACACCGATATCGTCGATCTGCGCGAATTCTATCATTCCCCGCTTGGCCGTTCTGCCGAACAGGCGATCACCATGGCGCTTTCGACGCTCTGGCCTTCGCTGCCGGATGAGCGGCTGGTGGGGCTCGGCTATGCCGTGCCGTTTCTCGACCGGTTTCGCCACGATACCGAGCGCACCTTTGCCTTCATGCCCGCAGGGCAGGGCGCGGTGAACTGGCCGGCGGGTGAGCTTTCCTCCACCGCGCTGGTGTTCGATGAGGAGCTGCCGCTGCCTGATTCCTCGATCGACCGCGTGCTGATGATCCACTCGCTGGAATTCGTCGAAAATCCGCGTGAGGCGCTGAAGGAACTCTGGAGAGTGTTGGCGCCTGGCGGGCGGCTGGTCATCGTGGTGCCGAACCGGCGCGGTGTCTGGGCACGCGTGGAGCACACGCCATTTGGTTCAGGCCGACCCTATTCCCGCAGCCAGTTGACGGCACTTTTGCGCGAGACAAACTTCACCCCCGGCGCCTCTTCCGAAGCGCTGTTCTTCCCGCCGTCCAAGGTCCGCTCCGTGCTGAAGTTCCGTCGCTATCTGGAAACGATGGGGCGAAGGCTCTGGCCGGTCTTTTCCGGTGTGATCATTGTAGAAGCCCAAAAGCGTCTCTATCAGGGGCTACCCGTGACGCAGCGCGCGTCCCGCCGTGTCTTCGTGCCGGTGCTGGCGCCGCAGGGCGTGCCAAGCACTCGGGTGAAATTGACGCATGATCTCGATCAGCAAAAGACGCGCTGATACTCGACAAAGGGCTGCTTCCAGTCTAATGCCTTCGGCATTGTCAGGCCGGATTTCCCGGTGCTTTTCCGAAGGTCGATGAAATGAGTGCAGAGCTTAACCAACCTGTTCCACGTCCAGGCATCCTGGATATCGCCGCTTATGTTCCGGGCAAGGAGCATGTGGACGGTGTGGCGAAGGTCTATAAGCTCTCCTCCAATGAAACGCCGCTCGGCCCAAGCCCCAAAGCCATCGAAGCCTTCAAGGCGGCTGCGTCCAATCTGGAGATCTATCCGGACGGTCAGGCCGTGGCGCTGCGTCAGGCGATTGCCGATGTTCACGGCCTGAACCCGGCCAACATCATCTGCGGCAACGGTTCGGATGAGTTGCTCGGGCTGCTTTGCCATGTCTATCTTGGAGCGGGCGACGAGGCGATCATCACCGAACACGGCTTTCTCGTCTACAAGATCCAGATCATGGGCGCAGGCGCCACGCCGGTCACCGTCAAGGAAACGGATTGCACGGTCAATGTCGACGCGATCATCGACGCGGTCACGCCAAGGACGAAGATGGTGTTCATTGCCAATCCCGGCAATCCCACGGGCACCTACATTCCCGTGTCCGAAATTCGTCGCCTGCAGGCGACTTTGCCGAAAAATGTTATCCTGGTTCTCGATGCGGCCTATGCCGAATATGTCCGCAAGAACGATTACGAGGCGGGGCTTGAGCTCGTTTCCGGTAACGGCAACGTCGTCATGACCCGTACCTTCTCCAAGGTCTATGGTCTGGCGGCGCTGCGCGTTGGCTGGATGTATGCACCGGCTGCCATCATCGATGCGCTGAACCGCGTGCGTGGACCGTTCAACATGAATGCGCCGGCCATTGCTGCGGGTGCCGCCGCCATCCGCGATCAGGCCTTCATGCAGCAGGCCGTGGCACATAATCTGCACTGGCTCGACCGGCTGACCTCGGTCTTCACCGAGCTTGGCCTCAAGGTCACGCCGTCCGTCACCAACTTCGTTCTCATCCATTTCCCGGATCAGGACGGAAAGCGTGCAGCCGATGCCGACGAATTCCTGAGCCGTCGTGGCTATATCTTACGTGCCGTGCGGGGTTACGGCTTTGCCAATGCGCTACGCATGACGGTCGGCTCGGAAGAGGCCAATCTCGGCGTCGTCGCCGCCCTCAAAGAGTTTATGGGTCAGGCGTGATGGCAGACATTCTGTTTGAACGCATCGCGCTGATCGGTATCGGCCTGATCGGCTCGTCCATTGCCCGTGATATCAAGGAGCTTGGCCTTGCGCGCGAGGTGGTCGTCTCGACGCGCAGCGAAGAGACGCTGAAGCGCGCCGAGGAACTGGAGCTTGGGACATCCTACACCGCTTCGGTGGCCGATGCCGTGAGAGAGGCCGACCTCGTCATCGTCTCGGTTCCCGTCGGGGCATCGGAGGACGTGGCCAAGCAGATCGCGCCGCACTTGAAGGCGGGCGCGATCGTCACCGATGTCGGTTCCACCAAGGCATCCGTGATTGCTCAGATGGCGCCGCATATGCCGCAACATGTGCATTTCATTCCGGGCCACCCCTTGGCGGGGACGGAAAAATCCGGCCCGGATGCCGGGTTTGCAGGTCTCTTCCGCGACCGCTGGTGCATCTTCACGCCGTTGCCCGGCACGGATGCTGCCGCTCTCGATCGCCTGAAAGGTTTCTGGCTGGCGCTTGGTTCGCGTGTTGATGAGATGGACCCCGAGCACCACGACAAGGTGCTGGCGATCGTCTCGCATCTTCCGCATATCATCGCCTACAACATCGTCGGCACCGCGGACGATCTTTCGACGGTAACGGAATCGGAAGTCATCAAATACTCCGCCTCCGGCTTTCGCGATTTCACCCGACTGGCGGCGTCCGACCCGACCATGTGGCGCGACATCTGCCTGCACAACAAGGATGCGATCCTTGAGATGCTGGCACGGTTTTCAGAAGATCTGGCCTATCTGCAGCGGGCAATTCGCTGGGGCGAGGGCGACAAGCTGTTCGAGCTTTTCACCCGCACCCGTGCGGTCCGACGCTCCATCATTCAGGCGGGTCAGGATGTGGACGCGCCGGACTTTGGTCGTCATTCGCTGGACCAGAAGAAATAGGATCTGGATTTTAGGCGTCATCCTTGGGCCGAAATTGCGCTGAAGACTTTGGGTACCGCGTCTTCAGCGGTTGTTGGAGTAGATTTCATAAGGGCGGCTATCGCTGATCGACAATGGTAGCGAACACTGAAACACAGTCTCGAAGAGGGCGTCTGCGGAAACTGATTGCAGGGGCGGGCGGTCTTGTTGCCGCCGGCCTGTCGCTTGGTTATTCCATGTATGAGCGGCGCGAGAGCGAGCTTGTTCCGGTGGTGGAAGCTAGGGAGACTATCGATGCCGGGCGTTGGCAGGTGGCGCTGGAATCTGCCAGCATCATCGCGCTTATGCCGAACGGGCTGAAAGTCACACTTGGGAAAAGGGCAATTGCTCTCGAAATGCGCCTTGAGAACGCGTCTGCAGAAAGCTCCAACATCTATGGCGACCTTATCAAAGTCGACAACATCAAGGATGCGCCGCGACCGACATTCTTTCTCGACCGCGATCGTGATCTGCTGGGCGACTTGCAGCCGGTGATGCCGGAGACGATTACAGCCGTGTGGGAACTTCCCGCCGATGCTCCGGTGCCATCCTCACTCGACCTATCGGTTCAGGGTGAGGCTTTTCGTCCGCGGGATAACCTCTATGCGGCACCGGGTTGGTTCCCTAAAGGCCCCGTCGCGAAAGTCGTTCTACCCCTGTCCGTTGGCGCATCCGCCGGGGGAGCACCATGATCCGCGCGGTCGTCTACGCCGCTCTCGTCGCGCTTTCGGTGGTCGCCCTAATAGCGCTGAAGGAAACGGCGCCGTCCTACGCCATGCTGACAGGTCCGATCGTCACACGCGGACACGCGGGGGAGACTGTCTCCGGGCGCGCGTTCAGCGGCAAAGTTTCGCAGGTTCGCAAGGCCAAGGTGCTCTCCTATGAGAGCTTCGGACGAAAGGTGGAACGCAGCACCTCGGGTGTCTGGCTTGTCGTCACAGTGGACGCTGCTGCATCGACCGAGACCTTGCCCCTACAGGCCGCGACGATCGTCGGCGCATCCGGCCGCTCATACAGACAGTCTACGCGGGTGGACGGTGTGCCGGGCGCCCTGTCGACCAAGACCATACAACCCGGCTTGCCGACGTCGGGGATATTTGTTTTCGAGTTGCCGGAGGCGGAGACCTCACGAATGTCGCTACTCTTGGCCAGGCAATACTTCCCGCAACTTAGTGACCAGCTCGATTTCTCGATCGATGCAGACAAGATTGTCTCCCAAGCGGTATTGGAGATCGGCAGTGATGGGCGCTGATCGCGAACGCACATTGTGGTGGATTTCGTTTATCAGCCTGCCTGCCTTGGTGGTGTTGGCTTTCTCGCTGAACGCCTGGCGCAGCTTTCAGGAATATCAACGCCGTACTGAAATCGAGATCGTCGGCAATGCCGGCGATCGCATCTACGCCGGAGCGCTATGGCAGGTTGAGGCGGCCCGTCTGCTGGGCGATGGCAACGATACGCCGCTTCGGCTTCCTGGGGAACGACGGCTGGTCATCCTTCGGCTGAGCGCAACGGCGGTGAAAGACATCGGGGAAGATTGGTCCCAGTGCCAGATCAGTCTGGTCGATGGTGAAGGACACCGGTGGTTACCGCTGGATGTGACACTCTCTAACAATGTCAGTCGCGAACTCAATCCGAAGGCAACACCAATCAATGGCTGCGGCATCGCCTCGCTGACACCGCTTTCAAAAGGCGAAAACACCTTGATCGAGGAGAAATTCCTGGTGCCCGCGCCGGTTGCAGGTCGGTTGTCGGCGCGCATCAGTTTCGCCCCGTCCCGCCCCGCCGCACTTTCCATTCCGCTTCGTCTTGGTGCGCGATAGGGACACTCAGACGAAAGCAGGCCTAGACGTCCATTGTGCGTGCCCGCCATTCGCGGCCCCGCGCAAAGCCGATTTCAAGTGTGGCGGCAAGCAGGCAGATTTTCAACGGTGAGACCAGCAGTCCCTCTCCGGGATCGCTGGGCGTGCCGAAAAGCAAGGAGATCCCTTGTGCGATGACCTGCCAGAGTGCCGTTTCCTGCGGACCGATCCATCGTGAGATCCCGAACCATGCCCATGCCGAACCGAAATCAAGCAGGCGATAGACGAGAATGGCACAAAGGGTCAAAGCGAAACCGGAGCTGAGCGCCAGCCCAACGCCCTCCGCCAGGGTTCGGTAACGCTTCAACGTGCCCGCGATGAAGTGAGCGACGAAGTCCTGCAAGAACTTCGGGAGCGCCTGCCATCTGGAGATGGCGGCAGAAAGGCCGCGTGCCGGCAGAGGATGTTCGCCATTGATATCGTAGCCATAGATCAGTGCTGCGAGCGTCAGCCAGACAGCCGGATAGAGCGCATAGAGCAAGACGGATTGTAGACGTTGGCTGAAGGAGGCGTCGGCAAACTCAGTGGGCGCAGGGAGATCCTGCGCGATGGCGGTGGGCACTGGGTCTAGCGTCGTCAAGAGGTTGCCGATGACGTCCGGCAGGTGCGTGAACCAGTTGCGAATATCGTCCTGCCAAGCGGAAATGACAAAGATACCGATGAATGCCCAGTTCGCTTCGCAGATAACGATTACAATCGGCCATAAGGGCGACATCGATCGCTTGCTCATGAATTTGGCAAAGCGGCGAATGGCCCAGGCAATTGCGACGGAAACGACGAGCCAGGCACCCCCCGTGACCTCCAGCAGCTTGGCGGTTTCGCCTGAAAGCAAGAGGTCGAAGGAGAGCCGTGCATAGTCTCGCAGCGTGTCGGCGAGGAAACCCCAGGCGGCATAGAAGGCGAAGAAGGGAACGAGCGTAAGTGCCAGCGCGGTGACGAAGTTCGTCTTCGTCGCCGCGCGCGGCTCTGTCGCTCCCCGATCATTCTGAGCGGATGCGGCGTGGAGCATTGGAAGGCCGCGCCGGACGGTCTCGAACAGCGCGACGATGATGACCAACTTTAAGAGAACGACCAGCGATAACAGAGACAGGCCCGCCAGCGCATTCCATCGACCAACAAAAGCGGCGAGATCAGTCAGCGCGAGGCTTCCCGAGAAGCCGATCAACCACAGCGCCATGAGTTGCGGCCAGAATCGTGCGAAGAGCACGAGCGTGAGATGTAGAGCCGCCGCGCAGTCACGCAGCGGGTTGGTTTCAGACGGCTTCATCGACTCTAGAGATTGCTGCATCTGCCTATCAGCGTGTGGTTCAAAACGGGACACTTTGACCGGCGCCCATCAATCGGCATGACGGGAGCCGGTAGTGCTCAGCTGGTTTGTCAGATCGGCGGAATTTTGCCGAGTGGAATGAAGCCGCTGACGGTGGCGCGGCCGCGATCGACCACCAGATCGACGGATGTATGATCACCGCCACCTGCGAGCGCGCCAAGAAGCTTGCGGGCGGTGTCGATGGTGGACTGAAGCTGCGGGAATGCCTGTTTGGCATTGTCGGCCCAGTCACCCAGCTTTTCGATCTCCAACTTGAACTTGCCCGACAGATAGCCCTGATCATCAAAAGCAAACGGGCCGCTGATGCGCATGATGCGACCATCGCCAATGTCGAGCATCACCCGGCGCAATTCGCCGCTTGCGCCGTAAAGGCCGGTCGTATCGCTGCCGTCGATCATACCGGCCTTGCCGGCAAGGGTGACGTCGGCGATGGCGTTGAGGCGTGGCAGGATCTCCGGCCAGCCCTGAACGACTGTGGCGGCGTCGTTCAGCGTTACTGCGCCATCGAGATCGGCGCCGTTCTGGCGCAGATGAACCTCGGTTTTGGCGGAATCGAAGTCGATGGTCTGGTTGGTGACAGACGAGACGGCTTGCGCCTTCAATCCGTCGATGACCAGCGAGGTGCGATCGATGCCCTTTAGCTTGGTGACAAGGCTCGATTGCAGGTTCGCCCATTGCGCCGAGACCGTGAGGCCATGCGGTGTGCGGATTTCAGCTGGCGAATCCAGTTCCCAGACGATGTGGCCCGGTGCATAGACCTGGGCTGCCGAGCGTAGAGCGCCGAAGGATGTGGTCACGCCGGTTTTGGTATCTTCCACATTCACCTTGGAGCAGAAGAGGCCAATGCGGAAGGGATAACCGCGGAAGGCCATGTCGGTGCATTCACCCTTGATGCTGGACGTGCCGCCGGGCGCAATCGCCTTGATCACCGTTTCTTCCAGCCTGTTTGCGGCATAAAACCAGCCCGCCGTGTAGATGGCGATGACAAGCACGATGCCGAGCCCGAGAAAAAGGAATTTTCTGCCTGTACGGGATTGGCTTGACGTTGCCATGATGATCTCCAATGCTGCGCAGCGTATAATAGTGATTTGGCGTGCGATATGGACGATTTTTGGGTCTTTGGCTACGGTTCGCTGATGTGGAACCCCGGCTTCCCTTTTGAGGAGCGTCAACGGGCGCGCTTATTCGGCTACCGCCGGGCGCTTTGCATCCGCTCCAACCATTATCGTGGTACGGAGGAAAGGCCCGGGCTGGTGCTGGGTCTTGAGCGCGGCGGGTCCTGCCTTGGCGTTGCGTTTCGGGTCAAGGCATCGGGCCGCAAGCCTGTGCTCGATTATCTGCGGGAGCGCGAACTGGTGACGAACGTCTACAAGGAACGCCTGATCATGGTGAGCCTTGAGGACGGTCGACGGCTGAATGCGCTGACCTATGTGGCCGACCCTTGCCACCCGCAATATGTCGGTGGTCTGGAGGTGGATGATGCCGCCTCGATCATCCGGAATGCGGAGGGCAGTTCAGGCCCCAACTCGGATTATGTCTTCAACACGGTCGAGCATCTCAAGGCCATCGGCATTCGCGATGTCCTGCTGGAAAAGATTGCCGCTCATGTCGAGGACGATGCCGGGGCAAAGTAGCGCTCCATCGAAATCCATCCTGTCTGACAAACGAAAACGCCGCGGATGTTTCCATTCGCGGCGTTCGTGTTTCAATCGATCTTCGTCAGGAGGAGTGGGTTTGGGTGGCCTGCGGCGGTGGCTCCTGGTGTTCCTCGTGCTCCGTGACGGGCCGCTTGGTGCGCATCAGCGTCAGCACGAAGACGAAGAAGGCGGGCACGAAGAAGACCGCAAGGATGGTGGCCGAGATCATGCCGCCCAGAACACCGGTGCCGATGGCGTTCTGACTTGCCGCACTTGGTCCTGTCGCAATCGCCAGGGGTACCACGCCAAGCGTGAAGGCAAGCGAGGTCATGATGATCGGGCGGAAGCGGACGCGTGCGGCCTGAACCGCAGAATCCAGGAGCGACTTGCCTTCCGCGTAATAGTCCTTGGCGAATTCGACGATCAGGATCGCGTTCTTAGCCGAGAGACCGATGATCGCGATCAGACCCACCTTGAAGTAGATGTCGTTCGGCATATCCCGCACCATGACCGCCAGGACCGAGCCGATGATGCCGAGCGGAACGACCAGCATGACCGCAAGCGGAATAGACCAGCTTTCGTAGAGCCCTGCCAGAAGCAGGAACACGAAGAGAATGCTGAGGCCGAAGAGGAAGGGTGCCTGGGAGCCGGACTTGATTTCCTCCAGTGCCTGGCCCGTCCATTCGTAACCGACACCGGCCGGAAGCTCCGAAGCGATGCGTTCCATTTCGGTGATCGCCGCGCCCGTGGAGTTGCCCGGAGCTGGAGCGCCGGAGATACGGATCGTCGGATAGCCATTATAGCCGACGACCTGTGGCGAACCCTTCTGCCACTGAGCAATGGCAAAGGAGCTCAAAGGCACCATGCCGCCGCTCGAGTTGCGGACATTCAGCTTCAGCAGGTCTTCCACCTGAAGGCGGTCGCGGTCCTGCGCCTGCACGATGACGCGCTGCATGCGGCCGGCATTCGGAAAGTCGTTGATATAGGACGATCCGAGGTTGGCGGTGATGGTGTTGTTGATATCCGCAAAGGTCACGCCAAAGGTGTTGGCCTTTTCACGGTCGATCACCAGCAGCACCTGGGCCGCGTCCGGCAGACCTTCGATACGCATGCCCGTCAGTATCGGGCTTTGGCTGGCCTTCTGCATCAGCTCTGCGGCTGCGGCAGAGAGGGCAGCCTGGCCGATGCCGTTACGGTCCTGCAGACGGAAGGAGAAGCCGCCCGAGGTGCCGAAGCCTTCGATCGGTGGAGGCGAAAGGGCAAACGTCGTCGCATCCTTCAGACCGAAGAGCTTCATGTTGGCACGGTTGGCGATATCCTGCGCCGAGTTGCCGGAACCACGCTCGCTCCAATCCTTCAGCG
This sequence comes from Agrobacterium cavarae, assembly GCF_004310285.1. Taxonomy (GTDB): domain Bacteria; phylum Pseudomonadota; class Alphaproteobacteria; order Rhizobiales; family Rhizobiaceae; genus Agrobacterium; species Agrobacterium cavarae. Next base: position 7,084 of record NZ_SISF01000030.1, on the reverse strand, counting down.
TCACGAAGGCGAGAGCAGCATTGGCGCCGTTGCCGGAGAAGCTGAAGCCCTGGATCGCGACAATATCTTTCACGGCGGGGTCGGCCTCGAAGATCGTCTCGATCTGCTTGATGGACGCAAGTGTGCGGTTGGCGCTGGCCTCTGGTGGGCCCTGGATGTCCACGATCAGGAAGCCCTGGTCTTCATCCGGCACGAAGGCACTTGGCAGGTTGATGAAGAGATAGCCGAGACCCGCGACCAGTGCCAGATAGATCACCATCATCCGGCCTGCTCGCTTGGCCGTGCCGGTTGCCGTCTTCGTATAGCCGTTTGTCAGGCTGTCGAACTTGCGGTTGAACCAGCCGCCGATGCCACGCTTTTCGTGATGTCCCTTTGGAATGGGCTTGAGGAACGTCGCGCAGAGCGCAGGCGTCAGCGACAGCGCGAGGAAGGCCGAGAACAGGATCGACACCACCATGGTCAAGCTGAACTGGCGGTAGATGATGCCTGTCGATCCGGGGAAGAAGGCCATGGGAATGAAGACGCAGGAAAGAACCAGCGTAATGCCGAGGATGGCGCCGGTGATCTGGCGCATGGCCTTCTGCGTCGCGGCCTTGGGAGACAGACCTTCCTCGGCCATGATGCGTTCGACATTCTCGACCACGACGATGGCGTCATCGACGAGGATACCGATGGCAAGCACCATGGCAAACATCGTCAGCACGTTGATGGAGAAGCCTGTCGCATACATGATGGCGCAGGTGCCGAGCAGCGCCACCGGCACCACGAGTGTCGGGATGACCGTGTAGCGGAAGTTCTGCAGGAAGACGAACATCACCACGAAGACGAGGATGATGGCTTCCACCAGCGTGTGCATCACCTTCTCGATTGATGCGGAAACGAAGGGGCTGGTGTCATAGGGAACGCTGTAGGCGACGCCCGAAGGGAAGAAGCGCGACAGTTCCTCAAGCTTTGCCGTCACCGCTTTCGAGGTGGCGACCGCGTTGCCGGTGGAGGAAAGCTGGATACCGACGGCAGCACTTGGCTGGCCATTCAGGCGGCTCGAGAAGTTGTAGGTTTCTGCACCAAGTTCGATGCGGGCCACGTCCTTCAAGCGAACGGAACTGCCGTCCGGGTTGGCGCGCAGAACGATATTGCCGAACTCTTTCGTGTCGGTCAGCTGTCCCTTGACGAGAACGGTCGCTGTCAGATCCTGCGAGACCGGATTGGGGGCTGCACCGATCTGGCCTGCGGCCACCTGGGCGTTCTGGGCGGTGATTGCGCTGTTGATATCGGCGGCTGTCAGGTTGAGGCCGACAAGTTTGTCGGCATCGATCCAGACACGCATGGCGCGCTGGGCGGAGAACAGCTGGGCGCGGCCAACACCGTCGATACGGCGCAATTCGCCAAGAACGTTGCGGTTGAGATAGTCGCCAAGCGCCACCTCATCCATTGTCCCATCGGTGGAGGTAAGCGTAATGAACATCAGGAAGCCGGAGGAGGCTTCTTCGACGGTCACGCCCTGTGAGGCGACGGCAGAAGGAAGGCGCGCCTCCACGCGGCGGATGGCGTTCTGCACATCCACCGAGGCCTGGTTGATGTTGGTTCCAGCCTGGAAGGTGGCGTTGATCGAGACCTGACCTGCCGTATCCGAGGTGGATTCGAAATACATCAGGCCTTCGACGCCATTCAACTCGTCTTCGATGAGACGGGTCACGCCCTGATAGATTTCCTGCGGCGAGGCGCCGGGATAGCTGGTGGAAATCGTCAACTGCGGCGGCGCCACCTTCGGATACTGCGCGATCGGCAGGAAGGGGATGGCGATGATGCCGGCAATCGAGATGAACAGCGCGAAGACCCAGGCAAGGATCGGCCGTCTGATGAATAGCTGTGCCATGAGGTGACCTTACTGCTTCGGCGGTTGCGCTGCGGCATCGGCAGGCTGTTGCGGCTGCCAGGGTTCTGCTGCGATCTTGCCGCCGGGCTGAACTTTCTGTGCGCCGTCGACGATGATCTTCTCACCAGCCGACAGACCCTTATCGACAACCCATTCGGTATCGACAGCCTGTCCGAGTTCGATCGGGCGGGCTTCGGCGGTACCGTCATCCTTGGCGATATAGACCATCGGCTTGCCCTCGGCGTTGCGAAGAACGGCGCGTTGAGGAATGGTGATTGCGTCCTGGCGTACGGCCTGTTCGATGCGCACGCGCACATACATGCCGGGCAACAGGTTGCGCTTCGGATTGGGGAATTCCGCACGCAGCGTCACTTGGCCGGTGGTGGCATCGACGCTGGCGCTGGCAAAGAGCAGGCGGCCGGCATCGGTATAGACGGTGCCGTCATCGAAGACGAGACGGACACTCGCCTGATCCGGGGCGGGGCTTGCCAGCTTGCCGTCTTCCACCGCACGCTTCAACGCCAGCATGTCCTGCGCCGATTGGGTGAAATCCGCGTAGATTGGGTCGATCTGCTGGATCAGCGCGAGGTTCTGAGTGCCGTCCGCTGTCACAAGCGCGCCTTCGGTCACCAGTGCCGCACCGATGATGCCGGTAATGGGCGCGCGGACCTCCGTATAATCGAGGTTGATCTTGGCTTCATCGAGTGCCGCCTGCTGGAGCGCGACATCGGCATCCGCCTGTGCGAGGTTTACCGCGGCGGTGTCGTATTCGATCCCGGTCGCGACATTGCGTTCGCGCAGGTTCTTCTGGCGTTCCAGCTGCTGGCGGGCGTTGGCCTGCGTTGCCTGCGCGCGCTGCAGCGCGGCCTGCGCGCTCTCCACCCGCACCTTGAAGAGCTTCGGATCGATCCGGTAGAGAACGTCGTCCTTCTGCACCAAGGTGCCCTGCTGGAAGACACGTTCCAGAAGAATGCCGGAAACGCGGGCGCGCACTTCCGCTACGCGCGTTGCGGCGACGCGGCCTGGCAATTCGTTGACGACAGGAACGGCGCGTGCCTTCAACTCGAGAACGCCAACGGCGGGCGGGGGCATCTGCATGCCGCCTTCCTGCGCATGCAGCGACGGTCCCGACAGCACGATCATGCCACCAAGGAACAGGCTCGCAAGGCGGGGCAAAGCTTTTCTGCTCAGCATTTTTTCAATCCTTGTCTTCATCGCTATCGAGCGATCGTCATTTTTTATCGGGTAAGGAAGCGTAGATGTCTTTGATGCCATCCAGAATCTCGTGTCGCTCGCTGGTCTCCCAGCGGTGGAAATCGAAGAGCTCCATGCAACAAAGACCCGTGAGGGCAAGATAGGTGAGAAGGGCTGCTTTCGGGCGCGGCCCGGCTTTCATCGCCTCGAGGTCGGCCTTCGTCCATGCCCGCATGCGCTCATGAACATTTTCCTCGCTGGACATGGCGGCTGAAATGGCAAGGCAAACGGCGCGGTCGATATCGTCCGGCGCCTCTTCCGCAAGACTGATCCGGCCGAAAAGCTCGGGGTGAGGAGCCTCGCTGTGCGAGCCGACGGCGTCGCGAATACGGGCCTCCTCTGCGGACATGTGCCGATCGATCAGAGCTTCGAGAAGCGCACTTTTCGACTTGTGGTCATAGACCACGCGCGATTTGCTGACGCCGGCTTCCTGCGCTACCGCATCGATGGAAAGCCCCGCCGCGCCGTCGCGCATGACAACGCGCTCGGCGGCGTCGAGAATATCGTCGGTGCTGATCTTGCGGATTCTAGCCATGAAACGTCCTTTGTGGGAATTTAAGTACGAACGTTCGTTTTTAAAATCAAGCGGTTTTCTCGCGCCCGCGCAGATTTGGTCCTTATTATTTGAATGATGGCTAATAGGCGTTTCTTTATAAATGCTTATAAAATGCTGCCCCGCAATATGACCACAGCCTGTGCACCCGTCTTCCCGTCCTGCTCACGCAGATTTGACACGGCGAGCGGGCGCGCAAGGCTGTCGCTGGGCGCGCGTTATCTCGAGCGTCTAACTGCTACCTGGAACGTGTCGAGCGAAGCTGAGCGCTCGAGAAGGCTTATGACAACGTCTGAGCCGCGTTAATGGACGAGACGAAACGTCGTGTCCGCTCCTGCTGCGGATTGCGGAAAATCGCGTCCGAGCTACCTGTCTCAACCACCTTGCCGGCTTCCAGAAACACGACGAGGCCAGCGATCTTTGACGCAAGGCGCAGATCATGTGTCGCCATGACCATGGTCGTGCCTTCCCGCGCCAGTTGGCCCAGGACGTCGACCACTTCCGCCGACAGTTCAGGATCGAGCGCCGAGGTGGGTTCGTCGCAAAGCAGCACCTTGGGCGAGGGTGCAAGCGCGCGGGCGATGGCGACGCGCTGCTGCTGGCCGCCCGACAGGTTTGCAGGCCAGGCATCCGCCTTGTGCGCCATGCCGACCTTCGTCAAAAGCTCCATCGCTCTCGCACGGGCCTTTTCCATCGGCCATTTTTGCACGACGAGCAGGCCTTCCATGACATTCTCGATCGCGGTTTTGTGCGGGAACAGCTGGAAGTTCTGGAACACCATACCCGTCTGGCGGCGAATTTTTTGAATCTCCTGCCACGCGACCCTTCGACCGTTATGGAAGGAGACGCTATCGGTGCCGATCCGTACGGTGCCTTCGCTTGGCAGTTCAAGAAGGTTGATGCAGCGCAGAAGCGTGCTCTTGCCGCCGCCTGAAGGCCCGACGAGAGCCGTGACGCTGCCTTCTGGAAAGTCGAGCGTGATGTCTTTAAGGATCACCGCATCGCCGAAGCGCTTTTCGATGGCGTTGAGTTCGATCATCGGTTGCTCTCCATCATGCCGCCATATCGGGCAAAGCGGGTTTCAAGTCGCGCCTGAAGGGCCGATAGAACGGAACTCAGGGCCAGGTAGATGAGAGCGGCTTCGATATAGAGGATCAAGGGTTCGTATGTCGTGGCAACGATGCGTTGGGCCGATTGAAAGAGTTCCGGCACGGTGATAGCCGCCGCCAGAGAGGTATCTTTCACCAGCGAGATGAAGGTGTTCGACAGAGGCGGCACGGCAACGCGCCCTGCCTGCGGCAGGATCGTGCGCTGCATGGCCTGACGCCAGTTCATTCCCGTCGAGAAAGCAGCTTCCCACTGTCCCTTGGGCACGGACGAAATGGCGGCGCGAATGATCTCGGATGTATAGGCGCCGACATTCAGCGTGAAGCCGATGAGCGCTGCGGGAAAAGCATCGAGAAGAATGCCGATGCTCGGCAGTCCGTAGAAGATGACGAAGAGTTGGACGAGAAGAGGCGTTCCCCGGATCACCCAAACGTAAAAGCGTGCGAGGAGAACAACAGGCGCCGGACCGAACAGCCGTGCGACCGCTGTCGCCAGCCCGAGTGCCAGGCCAAGGACGAAGGAGAGCAGGGTCAGCGGTATTGTGAACTTCACCCCGGCCCACAGAAGCGTGGGGAGCGAATCCATCATCAATTGCAGCCAATGCGGCACGAAGAAACCCTCAAAACAAAAAGGAAGCCCGGCTGTTGCCGGACTTCGTCTGCGAATGATCTATAAGAGAGGATATAGCAGATGCGGCGCATTCGCTATTTAGAAAGAACTTACTTGGAAACGTCCTGACCGAAATAGGTGTCGGAAATCTTCTTGTAAGTACCGTCGGCCTTGATCTCTTCCAGCGCCTTGTTGATGGCGGCAACCAGTGCATCATCGCCCTTGCGAACGATGATGCCGGAATAGTCCGCATCCGGCTTTTCGGCGACGATCTTCACCGGTGCCTGCGGCTGCTTCTTCTTGAAGTCCAGGAAGGACAGGCTGTCATTGACGGTCGCATCGGCGCGGCCGGTCAGGACGAGTTGGATCGACTGGTCGAAACCGTCGGTGCCGACGAGTTCTGCGCCCGCTTCGGTCGCAAGCTTGCCGAAGTTGCTGGTGAGCGATTGCGCCGACTTCTTGCCCTTCAGGTCTTCAAAGCCCTTGATGTCGGTGTTCTTGTCGCTGACGATCAGCACTGCTTTCGAAGCAATGTAAGGCTCGGAGAAAGCGTATTTCTGCTTGCGGGCTTCTGTGATGCCAACCTGGTTGATAACGGCATCATAGCGCTTGGAATCAAGACCAGCGATCAGGCCATCCCATTTGCCTTCGATGAATTCCGGCTTCACGCCAAGCTTCTCGGCAACAGCCTGGCCGATTTCGACATCGAAGCCGACAAGCTTGCCGCTGGCATCATGAAAGGTGAAAGGGGCGTACGTACCCTCGGTGCCGATCTTGATGACACCGGCGGACTTGATCTGATCGAGGTTTTCTCCCGCGGCAGAAGGAGAGATCAGCACGGCGTGGAGCGCAATCGTGGTTGCGGCCGTCGTTACGATTGTCTTGAGCAAGCCCATTGGTATTTCCTTTTCCCTATGTCCGGATAACATCGCTCCGGTTGATGTGTCATCCCACAAAGCGTGACGCCTTAAACGGCAGAAACGTTCAAAAAGATGCGGTGATGGAGAATATTTTTGCTGCTTCTTTCCTCTGTTGCTGGTCTCCCTCGGAAATGCCGCCTGAGCAGGCTGGAAGATGATGTCGATAATCATTTCCTATCGATGCAATCGGTAAATCCAACTTAAAACTATCACATCTATTGGCTAAGACATGAACCGCGAGGAGCGCCGCGCTGCTTCCGTCTTCGAAGATGGGATCATAGCGCGACGAGCGAGCGGCTCATATTATTTCCGCAACCGCGCTTCATTAAATTTGATGACTTGATTGAGCAAAGCAGGAGAACATCATGGACAATCCCAACGCAGCCGCGGGCAAGTGTCCCGTCGCCCATTCTTCCCCACGTGGAAGAGGCAATCGTGACTGGTGGCCCGATCAGCTGGATATCCAGAAGCTTCACCAGCATTCCAGCCTGTCCGACCCGATGGGTAAGGACTTCGATTATGCCGAAGCGTTCAAGTCGCTAGACCTCGATGCCGTCAAGAACGATCTGCATGCGCTGATGACGGACTCCCAGGACTGGTGGCCAGCCGACTTCGGCCATTACGGCGGTCTCTTCGTTCGTATGGCCTGGCACAGCGCCGGTACCTATCGCATCACAGATGGCCGCGGCGGTGCCGGCATGGGCCAGCAGCGTTTTGCGCCCCTCAACAGCTGGCCGGACAATGCCAACCTCGACAAGGCGCGTC
>NZ_SISF01000026.1 GCF_004310285.1 Agrobacterium cavarae | reverse complement strand
GGGCGACCTTTGATGTGATCGATTATCCACCCTCCGACCGCTGCATGATACTGAGCAAGATCGACCTTCGTCACAGGCTTTTTGTCACCCGCGTCCGGCCAGAGCGCCTTGTCGGGGCTTGAGATCATCACACCCATGACCTCTTCCTTTGCTCCCTTACGAGAACGTCTGGCTGGCGGCTTTTCGGTCTCAGGGTCAGGGACATCCGCATCCGAGGTTGCTGCCGGCTCCTCGGCTTCTACTTCTGCGGCGGGCTTGTCTTCGCGCAAGCCCTTGAACGCACCCTGTCGGACCTGACCGTCCGCCGTCCATCCGGCGAACTCGATCTCGGCGACAAGCTCGGGCTTCAGCCAAACGATATCCTCCGACTTCTTTGGCGCTCCGATTCCGGTGAAAGGAGATTTGGAGGCTTCCATCTCATGAAGCTTCGGCAGAAGTTGCTGGACCGTCTTGGCGCCGTAGCCTGTCCCAACACGTCCGACATAGACGAAGTGCTTGCCGCTGAAGACGCCGACAAGCAGTGACCGGAATTTGCCATTGGTCTTAGCGTAGCCGCCGATGACCACTTCATGGCCGGCACGGCATTTGGATTTCGCCCATGTCTTCGTCCGGCCGGACACATAGGGAGCTTCCGCTTCCTTGGAAACAATCCCCTCGAGCGACAGGCGGCAGGCCGACTTGAGCACGGCGTCGCCACCGGTCTCGAAATGCTCCAGGAACCGAAGGCGCGGATCCTCGCCCGCGTCTGACAACAGGGTTTCCAAACGGGACTTGCGCTCCGTCAACGGAAGCTCCCTCAAATCCTTGTCGCGCTCAAACAACAGGTCGAATGCGAAATAGACGAGGTCGTCCGTTGTCCCTTCTGATAGTGCCGCCTGCAGGGCCGCAAAGTCCGGCGCGCCCTGCTCATCGAGCGCACAGATCTCGCCATCGATGATGCAGTCAGGTAGCGCCGACGCCGCCTCTGCAATCGCCGGCCACTTCGACGTCCAATCCAGTCCTTTGCGAGTCTTCAGCGTGACCTCGCCGCCAACGACGCGCATCTGGACCCGGTAGCCATCGAACTTGATCTCATGAATCCAGCCTTTGCCCGCCGGCGGGCGGGTCAAGCTCTCGCAGAGCTGCGGCGCGATGAAGGCTGGCATAGCCGATTTGGCACCTGAGGACTTGGGAGGCTTTGCTCTAGCCGTCTTAGCCTTGGCAGAGGTTTTCGTGCCAGCTTTGCGCTCCTCCGCCGCCAGGCCCTCGTTGCTGTCCCATACCGCGTCTGCCGTGACGGTTTCGCCCTGCGTCATGAAAGGCTCGGGCTTTTTGCCCTTGCCGGCGGCGATTGACTCCATGGTTCGGCCGGAGGCGACGGATGTCTGATTGTCCTCCAGTATGGCAGCACCATTCTCCTCGACAGCGTGCCCGTCGCGGTGTTTGATCAGCAGCCAGTTCGTGCGCTTGCCGCCGTCGCGGTCGTTGCGCATCCGCACCAGAACGAAGCTTCCATGGAGGCGTTCACCTTCCAACGTAAATTTGAAGTCGCCTTTGGCAAGCGCCTGCTCAGGCGTCCTGTTGCCCTCCGGTTCCCAGTAACCCCGATCCCATAGCAGTACAGTACCGCCACCGTACTGACCCTTCGGGATCGTTCCTTCGAAGTCGCCGTAGTCCAGAGGGTGATCCTCGACCTCGACGGCAAGCCGCTTGTCGCCGGGATCGAGAGACGGGCCTTTCGTCACCGCCCAGGACTTGAACACACCATCGAGCTCGATGCGGAGATCATAGTGCAGGCGGGTCGCATCATGCTTCTGGATGACGAAGCGGCGGCGGTTCGACGCCTTGACCTCGATCTCTCCGCTCGGCTCGCGCGTCTGCTTGAAGTCGCGTTTGGATCGGTACTTGGTCAGATTGTCTGTCAAGGCATCAACTCCATACTTAGCAACAATGGCGTAGCTTCCCCCAGCGCCAGAAGCATAAGACACTCATTTCTCGGACTCCCGAACGATTTTGATCACCGTTAGTTCTTGTCCAGTGATCTGGATGTGTTGATAATTTGGAGATCCGGAAGACGATTTTCAGATTGCCTTGGGAAAGACCTACGTGGGTGAGCGCCGCTTTCCCAACTGACTAGGAAGAGGCAATGCCACATAAAGGGGTCTCGCGTGTGGTCGGTACCGACGGGCCACGTACGCTTTAAAGGGAAACCTTGCCCGGCGGAGGTGACTGTCGAGGGAGCGCTTCTGGTGGCAGTCATTAGGTGCCCTCTCGCTATACCACTCCAGATGCACTGCGTCCCCATCCTCGAAGCGATTCCCGACGCCACAGAAATAGGGTCGATCTCCTGCGCGCTCGAGAGCACAAAAGCGCCGTTTCATTCGCTGCCGTCTTTCGGAAAGAAGTCGACTTTTTAAAGTACGGTTTCAACTTGGACAGTGAGGTGGAGGAGTTGCACCAGATCAGGAGAGCACTGTCGAGTTGGATGAGTGACCAGACCCACACACGTGTCCGCCGTCATCCAACTTGAACTGATCAAGAGCGACCTGACGAACCACGGGGAGGAGTTCCCTGACGGGATCAGTAAGATCAATTTCGGGGCTATTCATGATAATTTGGAGCGATCGCTCGACGATGCCACTCTTCGCCGACTCTACCAGAGTAAAACGCGCAGCAAGTTCAGCCACGACAGCTCGGATGGATACATCGGGAAAATAGTTGTGGTCAATGCTTGGCATGTGCCACCTCCTGTATAGCAGGCAAGAGCACGTATTAACCCCTAGCTAGCGCCGCCTACATGAAGCACAGTGATATGGCGATAGTGGACTAATCATACGCCGATCGGATAAATCCGCAACCGAGGGAAGCTTAAGTACGATACCGTACAATTAAAAGCGGCAGATTAGAGAGGTGCGATGTACTTTGATACGACCTTAAAACAAAAGCTCTTTTGAAAAGCAGAATGAAAAAATCTTCACGCCCTGGCGGAAGTTGCGAAGCTGCAGATGGGCCCGCCCATTTTGAACTAGCGGGGCGATAACTCGCCTTGCGACAAATTTTTGAGAGCACCCAAGGCAGGCTCGATTGCACGCTTTCACGAATTTTCCCTTGTCCAGACCATATTTAAAACGACTTGGCCGACCCGAAGGTCGGCCAGACAGTTGGGTTAGCCAATCTGTTCATTCTGCGCGCCGCTGTCCGGACGCGCTGGGCCCAGCACAGGCTCGTCCCCCATTGGCACATTTTGGAAAACGGAGAATTGCCCTTTCCCGTCGACGGATGGACCTTCGTTCCACCGCGCGGGAGGCGGAACTGAGCCATCCGATGCCGTGGCGAAGAAATCGTAGTTGTGCGTCTGGTGCTCCTTCTCTTGAGGAAAGCTGTTGGGAATAGGTAGTGCTCCCTCATTTCCCCCTAACTCCTCAATCACCGCAAGCCATTGTTGCTGGTGCATGGTGTCGCGCGCAATCATGAAGTGAAGCATATCCTTCATGCCGTCATCGTGTGCAGCGTTATAAAGTCGGGTGGCAAGCACGCGCCCGGTGCTCTCTGCGGCCACATTACAGTACATGTCCGCAGCAAGATTTCCGCTAGCGTAGATATGAGACATGTCGAAGGGCACACCCTCAGAATTACCCGGAAAAGCTGCCATTCCGGTTGAAAGAATGTGCCGGTGCAGCATCCCCTCAACCCCTTTATTCCGCACTTATTTTCCAAACGGGCTGAGCGATGGGCGCCATGCAAGCGGTAAAACTTATGTCAAAGATCATGACGCGCTCGACTTTTTCAATCTCAGAAACTTTGGGGCGTGTCGTGTCGTTTCACCCCAGATGCTTATGTCTGCGGATCTTTTAGGAGAAGCCGTAAAATCATTTGCTGCAGCCCGCGGCCTCGTCGACTACATAAATCGCGCCACGACAAAGCTTCCTGAGTTCGAATAATGGGTCACGCGTCCTAAGCGCCTGTGCGCCTGTGCGCCTAACGGATTTCTGCAAACTTCATTCACCGCGTCAATAGAATGCTGACTTAGGCCATCCCTTCGTGCTGAGGCCTCTTGCGTCTCCAATCCATGTATCACGCGAAGCGGTATAATAGAGGTCAGCCAGAATCGGCTCCAACAACCCCGGTCGCTTCGGTAGTCAGCCGGTATTTAGACATTTCGGCCGGCGTGAGATAATAGAGCTGGTTAGGTGCAGTCTCCAGCGCGTGGATCCACAAACCGGCGCCTATGCCCATCTCGTTTAGGTGTCGTGTTACCTGTGCGGTGATAGCCTGAGCACTGGACATCGCTTGCTCGGGTGATCCCCGGTCAATGCCGGCATTGAAAATCTGATGAACGCCCACCACGGCACCGTTCTCTGCCGATCGCGTCACACCACCAGCAAAAACAAGTGGGCAAGATGAAGCACAGAGAGCTCTTTTGCCGACCTTAGTCGCAATTGCTTTATCCCGAATGAGTTTGGCCATAGCTAGCGCATCATCGACCGAACCTCCAGGTGAGTCCAACGACACGATTTTGATGTACTCACCACGAGCCTCGATCTCTCGGGAAAAGCGTTCGGCTGCACCGGGATCGATTGTGCCCTCAACATGCAGCACTCCGCCTGGAACAAGATTAAAAGTCAGCGGCCTGCGGAGCACCTCCTCTGGGCTCGAGGGTTGGACTGGAGGAGCGCCGGGCACCCCTGGCGGACCTTTTGGCGGGAGGAACGTTGGCAACTCCGGCAATGGTTCAAGACTGGGTCGAGCCGCTTCTGCTTCGTTGATCTCCTTCACGTCAATCACCAAAAAAGTTGCCGCCGCCGCAAGAAGCAAATAGAAGACGCCGCGCATCAGTATGCCGTCGTCCAAGCTAATGATGGCCTTGAAAGCGGCGACTGGTCTCACGTGACCGGACCTTTGCGCGGCGACTTGTTAACGCCTATACTTGTGATCTTATGGCCGTCTTCATCTTCCTTGCTGTTTTCAGTTTCAGCAAGGACATCTTCCGTCACCCGAAGCTCTTTTGCTGACGTTGCTTCGGCCACAATTGCCTTCTGCATCGCAAGCGTTTGCATTAGTTCTGCCACGGTGACCCTTTCGGCGAACGGCATTGCCTCTTCTTCCCTGCGGATCGCGCCATTAACCACAGCGAGGATGAAAACCATGACGCCTGGTAGCAGATCGATAGAAATTGCCCCCGCCCATGCCGGAATGAAGTCGGAAGCGTAACGCAGAACGGCTTCCGCCGACGAGAGCGGCACGAAACGTCTCTCGGCGACCGGTGCGCGCGACAGAATTTCATCTGCGGCATCCGAAAGGACTTTCGATTGTGCCGCGACAGAGGTTCGGATCGTTTCCATTACGCGATCTTGACGGGTGACAAGGTCCTGTTCGCCACCGTCTGGGATCGGCGCAATGAAGCCGAGCGAGAGATCGTCAGCAGCGCGGCGAATTGAGGGAGCAATCGAAGTTTGCTGTAGCGATGTGATGACGCCGGTCAGAGCTACGGCTTCGGACGAGAATTTATCAGCCCGTGGCTCAACCACACCGGGTGCCGACACGAGCGCGCGCATGGTTTCAAGGCGCTTCTGGCCCTCTTCGAAAAGCCTTGTAACCTGCTCTCTGGACGCATTGATACCATTCTCCAACTCATTCATTTGCGAAGACATCTGCGACAAAAGCGAGACGACGCTGCCGGAACCAGTCGTGCCCGTCAGCGCCCCTGACTGTCGTTCGGATGCCGCAAGTTGGGCGAAACGCTCTTTGGCGCGTTGAATATCCGGCAAAAGACTCTGTGCTGCGAGTGCGTTCTGGTGCGCCTGATCGAGATCTCCGGTGTAGTCTTGAACAGTTTCCGCGAGATGCTGTTCGAGGGCAGCTGACCCCGCAAGCGCAGCGGCATTCAGCCAGCTCGACATTGCCAGGATCATCACGCAGCCAATCGCCATCACTGCTAACATAGCCGTGCGACTAGAACGGCTGGTCACGTGCGGGTAAAATCGCGCCATGTAAGACCAAAACGCGTAGATTCCCACTGAAACCGAGGTGGAGTAGATGATGGCTGCAAAAAAGACTGATGTAGGAGAGCCATCTAGAATACTGCGTACGCCTAGATACGTGTAGACGCCTGAAGCGAGCGCAAGAACAGCGAGAGCAAAACGAGTCATCGTTTCGACCGCCGCCAAGCTTTCGTGCAAGCGATGCGATTCGCCTAGCGCCATAAATCTTTCTCCGGAGAAGGGTTTCGGTTTCAATTCGAACTGAAATGTCGGCGAATTCAAGGCCTGAAACATCAAGCTCGGTGAAAGCACAATGATCGGTCTGAAGGCTCGGCTTGAGATTAGATGGTAGATCTTTGACAATTTGTCATCGATTACCGCGCATCTCGCCGATGTAACAACGTTATGGTGGAAAGGGGTGGGAGATATGCGTTGACACAAAAGGATTTTCCGTGGGCGGAGGCCTCTTGTGCTTGAAGATCGACCACGCGCGCGTCAGAGCCACTGTAGAGACCGACGTCGGTGTTAAGGATCGCATGCCAGGTGCCAGCAAAGGGCACTCCTATGCCATAGCTGTTCGCTCGACGGGAGTAAAGTTAGACACGACAAGCATCGTAAACCGGCGTTCGATGTCGTATCGCAACATCGCCACCACAGAGTTTTTCCGCGTCATCGACGACAGCCTACTCGAAACCCTCCGGCTGAAGATCCCCAAATTGAAGCGCTGGCTGATCGCGATAAACCCTATTCAAGTCCCTGACCAAGCGTTGGATGCCACTATGGCTGGGGAGATTGATCAAATCCCAATACACCGAGGAGTCGTGGTCCCGTTCGTTGATCTGACCTATCTTGCCACAGATCACATAGTGACCAGGCACGATCTAGGCGGTGAACCCATAAACTGGGTACCGGATTACTGATTGTCTCGACCGATCAAATCCAGCGCTACATCGAAGGATGGCGCTACCGGTCTGAGGCTTTCTTCCAGGTCCACGTTGAACATGTCGAAGGCGACGAGCGGATATGGCGCATTTTCCCGCAAGTCGAATGCCACGGCTTCGCCGCCACCGTTGCCGCCGATCACGAACAAACCCCGGAAAAACTCTCGGAAAGTCCCGTCCCGTTCAATCTGAGCAGCTTCCTCGGCGGGATAGAGTTGGAACCAAAGCGGTTGAACCGCTAGCGGTCCTTCACCGCCATTGCTGAAAGTCAGCAATGCGTAATAACTCTCAGGAAGATCGACCGGAGCCAGCGATTTGAGCGCGGCGATTGCGTCTGCGGAGGCTCCATCGACTTTATGCCATTCTCGATTTTGCAGCACGCGGCCTCCACTTTCGCTTTCCTGAATGATGACGGCTTCCATTACAGATCAAAAGCTGATTCAGCGCTAGCATGAGCCGATATGACCTGACCGATTTTGAATGGCGCGTGATTGAGCCACTTTTACCCAACAAGCCAAGAGGGGTGCCGCGCGTCGATGACCGTCGCGTGCTGAATGGAATCTTCTGGGTGCTACGATCCGGTGCGCCGTGGCGCGACCTGCCCGAACGCTATGGTCCGCGAACCACCTGCTACAACCGATTCATACGATGGCGGAAAGCAGGCGTCTGGGACCGAATGATGGGCGCCATCACTGCTGCCCATGATGGCGACATCCAGATGATCGACAGCACTTCCGTTCGCGCCCACCAACAGGCTGCGACGGCAAAAAGGGGGATCGAGATCATTGTCTCGGCCGTTCCCGAGGCGGGCTCACGACCAAAATCCACGCGGTCGTCGACGGGCAAGGTCTCCCGATCAGGCTGAGCCTAACCGCTGGGCAAAGCCACGACGGGCAAGCGGCTGACGGTTTGCTTGACCATGTGGGTGCCGGAACCATCGTGCTCGCTGACAAGGCCTATGATGCCGATCGCATCCGGGCGTCTCTCCGCGAGAAGGGGGCGTTCGCCAATATTCCGCCCAAGGCAAACCGTAGATCAAAACCGTACTTCAGCACATGGCTATATCGCGAACGGAACCTGATCGAGAGGTTCTTCTCCAAGCTGAAGCATTTCCGTCGGGTCGCTACCCGCTACGACAAGGTGGCGGGAAACTTCCTCGCCATGGTCCAGTTGGCGTCAATGCGCCTGTGGCTGCGGGCTTATGAGTCTACGGCCTAGTTCCCGAATAAAGAAAGCCGCAAGGGTAACGGATTAACTACGATCTGGTGACGCCGCGAGTTTGCCCTGGCACGTGATGGAGGCAGGACGTAGCATGATCGTAGTCATACTCGGCGCAGGTCTCATCCTGATTGACGCCAACTCGCGGCGAGATTGCCGCAAAAGATGGACGCTGGAGTCAAGACGTCTCCTCTAAAGTTGCCATCCGCGCGGAGACAGCTCCTGTTCTCGGTGACCGGTGATACCATCTACTGTGTTGAAGCGAATTTCTTCTCACTCGCCCCCTGCTTTTGAGCTTTTTCCAGTACAGAAGCGGACAGAGGAACAAAATTTATTCTCTAGTAAAGCGGTTTTTATGAAATATTGAGTATTTTTCAATGATGGTCCCCCGGGCACATGCACACGACCGGGGGTACTTTTTATGACTGCAGAAGCTGTACGAAAACCACTTTGGATAAAGATCACCGGCTACGGCTTCGCCGCAGTCCTTTTCGCGAGTGCCTCCATCGGCGGATTAGCTTGGTCCCGCCAAGCTGACATGAACAATAAAGCTCTGCAGAGCAAGGCAACGAGTGATCTCGACGTCATTCAGACAGACATGGCAGCCATTCAACGCTCCGCCTCAGCGCTAGCTTTGGCGTTCGCCGGCGAGCCTGACATGGCCGGATATATCAGTACGAATGATCGACAGCGACTTCTGGAAAAGTTTTCCGCTAACATCAAATCGGTAGCGCAAATTGGTGGGTTGCAGAACATTACAATCGCAGACGCTCAAGGCAATGTCGTCGCGCGAGCGCATGCGCCGGAGAAGTTCGGGGATAACTACTTGGGCCGCCGCAAGACTGTCGCATCAGCTATTTCAACCGGGAAGGTGGCGGCCGGCATCGAACCTGGGCGAACAGGCATCGGCATTTATGCAGCTGCGCCAGTCCTATTAAACGGTAAAGTCGTTGGCGTCGTTGACGTTGGCACGGAACTGTCGAACGCGTATTTTACGCCTCTGGCGGAAAGCCTGGGCGCAGAGATTTCCGTGAATGTGCTCGCCGAAGGAAAGCTGGTGAACCAGTCATCAACGGAGAACGGCAAGACGCTTTTGCCTTCAGAACAGATTCAGGCTGCCTTTGACGGCAAGCCTGTGCTTGAAACGACCATGATCGAAGGCCGCGACATGCTAATCAAAGCGGTACCCTTCAGCTCATTCACTGGAGAAACGATTGGCGTCTTCGAAATCGGTACCGACGCCACGACGATTACCGCTGAAGCCCGTACCGCCTTGTGGAGCATGCTCGGCCTCACTGTCCTCACTTCGATCATAGCCCTCACCGCCTTCTTTCTGTTCGCGAGGTCTCTCGGGAATGCCATCGGACGCCTGACCGGCACGATGTCTCGACTTGCTGCCGGGGACCTCTCCGCTAGCATCGATGGCGAGGACCGCCCTGACGAAATTGGTGCCATGGCGCGCGCCGTTGAAGTGTTCAAAAGCAATGCACTGAAGACAAAGGAACTGGAGCACCAAGCCGAAGCGCAGCGCAACATGACCGAGGAGCAGCGTCGTCAGAATGCCGAGGAAGAGCGCATTCGCGCTGAAGCTATGGCGGAGGCGACAAACGGTCTGGCCACCGGCCTGAAGCACCTCTCGTCAGGCGACCTCACCTTCCAGCTCGCCAGTCCATTCGCTGCCGATTTCGAAAGTCTCCGCGCCGACTTCAACGCTGCTGTTGAACAGCTGCGCTGTACCCTCGGATCGGTTTCGGAAGCGGCTCGCTCAATCGACAGCGGTTCCCGCGAAGTCAGCAACAGCGCTGACGATCTGTCGAAGCGCACGGAACAGCAGGCGGCGTCGCTGGAAGAGACAGCCGCGGCGCTTGATCAGATTACGGCCAATGTCACCAATTCGTCCAAACGGGCCGAAGAAGCTCGTATTGCAGCTATCCAGGCAAACGAAAGCGCTCGTCAGTCCGGTTCCGTTGTTGCTAATGCTGTAGACGCTATGGGACGCATCGAAGAGTCGTCGGGCCAGATCTCCAACATAATTGGAGTCATCGATGATATCGCGTTCCAGACCAATCTGCTCGCACTTAACGCCGGTGTCGAAGCGGCGCGCGCCGGTGAAGCTGGGAAAGGTTTTGCGGTCGTTGCACAGGAAGTGCGTGAATTGGCGCAACGTTCTGCCAAAGCTGCCAAGGAAATCAAGGATCTTATCGGAAAGTCTACCGGAGAAGTAAGCACAGGCGTCAAGCTCGTCAAGGACACTGGTGAAGCCCTTCGTTCCATCGAAGCCCATATTGTCACCATCAACCAGCATATGGAATCGATTGCCACCTCGTCACGTGAACAGTCCGTTGGTCTCGCTGAGGTCAACACCGCCGTCAATCAAATGGACCAAGTCACCCAGCAGAACGCTGCTATGGTTGAAGAAGCCAACGCCGCTGGCGCTACTCTTGCCACCGAAGCTGGTCGGTTGCGCGAATTGATCAGCCAATTCCAGCTCGGTCAAGCGAACGTATCAAGCGCGACCACAAAAAATCTCACGCTTGCCAATACCGCGCCGGTGATAGCGATTACGGCCCACGCAAAGTCTGTCGCTTCGCCAGTCCGCGGGATGGTTGGCAAGATCGCCAATGCTTTTACCAGACACGGCAATGCAGCTGTGGCGACTGATAGCTGGGAAGAGTTTTAATCGACTGGATGGTATGGAGAGGACGCAAACGGGGGCATTACGTCCGCGTTTGCACCAAACCTCTTGTGAATGCGCTTTTTACTGGAGCTAAACTTACCAACCTGCCGCAATCCTTATCTTAACGATCAGACTGACCAAGGCGTACGGGTGATTTTCTGGAGCCCGTAGCTCACCAATCAAGACGTTTGTCTTGATAATCAAGGTAGAGATTTTCGCCGGTGGCCATATGCTTTTCTACTACATCGGCAACGCCGCGAACGCTCGGTTCAATCCCGATGTCAGCTTTCACCGAGCCTCCCAAGGTACCCATCGCAGTACTTACCCAGCCAGGATGGATAGACAGGACCGTAAGTCCCCTTTCCTTATGCTCCGCATAAATACCGCGCGCCAGCATATTGGAAGCAACCTTGCTTGCCCGATAAAGTTCAAGCCCACCCTCGAGGTTGATGGCGATACTGCCACGATGAGAAGACATGAATGCCAAGGTGCCGCCCGGCATGACGAGGTAATTGAGAAGATGGCGGGCGAGCCTTACAGGCCCAAATGTGTTTGTCAGCATGATCTCGGCAAATTCCTGATCTGTTGCCTCCAGAACGCTCTGATGCTCGGCACCCCAAATTCCAGCGTTCATGAAGACGACATCAAAGCGACTATCTCCAAGAGAGTTGAGAAACGGCTTAATCTGGGCAGGGTCCGTCACATCTATAGGTGCAACAGCCAGACGATCAGGATTGGTCGTACCCACGCTATTTAGTTCATCAACATTGGCATCTGGCTGGGACGTGCCCATCACGTTCCATCCGCGTCTGAAAAATTGATGCGCGAGGCCTAGGCCTAAGCCGCGTTCAGCAGCCACGATCAGAATCGATTTTGTCATCTTGTTTCGCTTTCTCATAGAGCGGTGTAACCGCCATCGGCCATCACCAAGGCGCCCGTCATAAAGGTCGGTGCAGGCGACGCCAAAAATGCAATCACCTCCGCTATATCGATTGGTTGCGCTACCCTACCGATCGGGTGAGCATTGCCGTAAGCTGTCAGTGTGCTCCTACTGTTCTCGACGATTCCCTCAAGGATGTCCGTTTCAACCACACCGGACGACACAGCATTGGCGCGAATTCCGCGATCGCCGTATTCAACAGCGACAACCTTCGTCAACTGGGCAATAGCGCCCATGGATGCGCCATAGACTGATGTATCCTTCATGCCGACGGCAGACACGATGGACGCGACGTTAACGATGGCGCCGCCACCTCTGCCTAACATAGCCCTCACCGCCTCCCGCGAATGCAAGAAGTTGCCGCGCGCATTGATCGCCATGATGGCATCCCAGTCGGCAGTGCTCATGTCGATCAGAGGCTTGTTCATGGTGCGCCCGGCGTTGTTCACGAGGATGTCGATACTACCGAAGCGTTGCAGTGCAAGCCTGCTCGTACCAATAGCCGTAGCCTCCTGAGATATGTCGCCGCAGAATGTGGCGATGTCCTCTCCGCCAAGTTCATTCACAGATGGATTGAGATCGCTCGCAACCACACGTGCGCCCCTTGACCACAGCAGGTTCACCCTTTCCAGGCCTATCCCGCGTGCAGCGCCGGTCACGATGGCGACTCTGCCGGAAAGATCCCATCCACTGGGTATCGGCATCATCTTCCTTCCTCCGGGTAATCGGTGCTAAGTGTGATCGCCTCCCAACCATCGATTTCATCCACGACCTGATCGAGCTTCGCACGCATACGCCGCAGGGCATCGCTGCCCAGCAGAAGGTGCAAGGGATGATGTTCAGAGCGGACCATGGTTATGATCGCAGCGGCTGCTCGCTCCGGATCGCCCAGTTGACGTCCAGCCGCCGCTTCGAAGGCCACGCTGCTCTTTCCGATCGTTTCGCTATAGGCGGAGTGCGCTTCGTCGCTCTTGCGGATCGAATGGTTCGAAAGAAAATCCGTCCTGAATGCGCCAGGCGCAACCGCCGTCACCTTTATGCCGAGGGAGGCCACTTCCAACGATAGCGCCGCAGACAGGCCTTCCAGGGCTGCTTTCGCAGATGAATAGAGTGCTGATCCAGTGGAGGGTGCTCTACCTGCAATCGAGGTGATGTTGACGATGTGTCCTGAGCCTTGCGCACGCAGATACGGCAAGGCGGCCCGAATAATACGAAACGGGGCGAAAACGTCGACCGCGAAGAGCCGGTCAACTTCCGCATCGGTGGCACTTTCGAAGGCGCCAAGGAGACCGTATCCGGCGTTATTAACGATGACATCAATCTTACCGACAAGATGAAATGCATCTCTCACTACAGCTTCGGCAGAGGCACCATCTGCTAGGTCGACGTTAAGAATGTGAAGAGATTCCGTGTCGTGACCGAACGAAACGGTGCCGGAGCGAACTGTTCCTACGACAGTGTCGCCATGCGACAGTGCTGCCTTTGCTAGCGCCTCGCCTAGGCCCCGCGAGATACCTGTAATGAACCAAGTCGTCATCTTTTGCTCCTTTGTGTGAACGGCATAAAGATGGCGCATGGACTCGAACTTTATAATGCGATAAATTTTTACTGAAGTTATTAGCTCAATTAAACAATGCGCGCACCCAGATGGACACTCTCTTAAACAGTCAGGACTACAATCAACTTCGTGCTTTCATCGTAGTGGCGGAACAACTGAGTTTCAGTCGAGCAGCCCATCAGCTTGGCGTTTCACCATCTGCGCTCAGCCAGATGGTCGGAAACCTCGAAGATCAACTGGGCATGCGGTTGCTTCATCGCACCACCCGCAATGTGTCGCTTACTGAAGTCGGCGAAACTTTGTTTCAGCGGGCGCGGATCGCAGCGCTCGACATGGGCGGCGCGATGTCACAGATCAAGCAGTCCAGAGAACAACCCACCGGAACGGTTCGGGTGCACACGTTCCGGTCCGCGGCACGAAAGTACATCCATCCGATCCTAGAAAACTTTACTAGGCAGTACCCGGAGATCGTGCTCGATATCACGCTTGACGATGAGGTCGTTGACATTGTCGCCGCTCGCTACGACGTCGCCCTCAGGATCGGGGAGGTGATCGAGAAGGATATGGTTGCGGTCCGCCTAGGACCTGAGCTTCGGCAGATTGCTGTTGCAACGCCGGAGTACCTTCAGCGTCACGGACAGCCAGTCCACCCACGAGACCTTGTCAATCACCGCTGCATCCGATGGCGCTGGCCCGGTCGATCGATGCCCTACGCCTGGGAATTTTTCGAGAACGACGCCTGGTTCAGTGTTACCGTCGGCGGTCCACTGATCTTCAGCGACAAAGAGAGCGCGCTCACCGCTACACTTAAGGGGATTGGCATTGGTTTCCCAATTGAAGACACCATCACGGAACATCTCAACTCGGGTCGGTTGATCCCCCTTTTGGAGACTTGGTCGGCGCCATTTCCAGGCCTCTTCATCTGCTACCCCGGGCAGCGTCAGATGGCTCCCGCCCTGCGAGCGTTTATCGATGCGTTGCGAGCTGGCGCTTGCATGTCAAAGTAAAGTTTGACCTAAACCGGTCTTCGTTGAGCGATTCCCGCCATTTCTTTGATTACCTCTTTACGGTGGTATTATCCGGTCACCTGTGCAGTGGAAAGATGGCCTGAGGAACCGCAGCCCATTATGAGTTGTTGAACCAAATGAAACCTGGACCGGTGCTTCACCGCGATTAACGGAACATTCTTGCTGTTCACCTCCATTGTAACAATATTAATGCCCGTCGTAGACATGTCTCGCAGGATGAAAGGCCTCAGCCGATCGCAAAGTCAGTCCACCACCTTTATTGCAAACTCCCCGTCTTACCCGGTCACGAGCCTGAACTCAGTATAGCTATCAGCCGCATCGACGAGGTCACCTGAGGGGCCGAACGTTGCTGGACTCGCTGGGCGCGGCCACTGATTACTTATGCTGAGCTGCCGCCCGGCTCAAAGTTGCAAAATAACTGGCTTGGCGCGCAGCGGGTAGCGGGTAGCGACGGCGCGCTCCTAGTCATCACCTGACCAGCACCAACAACGTCGTACGGACGTGATCACTTCAACTCGGATGCTCCGCCTTACTACCTGGACTAGCAGGAAGCACCCGATCGTGACGGGGGGCTTGTTCACCGCGATCTTTGCCTAACAGGCAACTGCTGTCGGAACTCCCTCAAACAGTTAGCTGGCGGGCGATCTATCAACTACCTCGATTTGTTCGACGATTTTTGCAAGAACCGACAGTTCCTCAGCGTTTAAATCTGTGAGGGGCGGCCGTACTGAACCGGGATCTCGACCAACGACCTTCAGCCCCGCCTTAATTATCGAGACGGCATAGCCACGCTTCTTGTTCCGCACGGCGACGAAGGGAAAAAAGAAGTCGTTCAATATTGCCTGGCTGGTCGCCCGGTCGCCGGACCGTAGCGCCTTGTAGAACCGCTGGGCAAGGACCGGGACGAAATTGAATATGGCTGACGAATAGGTAGTGACACCCGCTGCGAAATATCCCTGGGCGTAGACCTCATGGGTCGGCATGCCCCCCACATAAACGAGCCGGTCCTGAAGCTTCGTTGTGATCTCGATCACCTTATCGACGTCGCCCACACCATCTTTAAAGCCGATCAGGTTGGGGCACTCGTCACACAAGCGCGAAAGGCTATCTGCCGTTAGAATACAGTTATCACGATTGTAGACGATCACACCAATGCCGACTGCGTTGCAGATCGCTTTTACATGAGCAATCAGCCCACCTTGCTCGGCAAACATGAGATAAGGAGGCAGCAGAAGCAAGCCGTCAGCACCAGCCTTCTCCGCTGACTTGGCTATCTCGATTGCAAGCGCGGTGCCGTAGCCGGTTCCAGATATGATCGGTGTGGCACCGGCGACAGCCTTTGCAGCCTTCACCACCATTGGCACCTCGCTCGGTGCCAGAGAAAAGAACTCCCCCGTTCCGCCAGCCGCGAACAGCGCGGCCGCATCGAAATTTGCGAGCCACTCGAAGTGGCGACGATAGCCGTCCTCGTTAAAACTGAGATCGGCGTTGAAATGCGTCACAGGGAAGGAAAGAAGGCCACTGCCCACAGCCTGTTTCAGTTGGTTCAGATGCATATCTAATCCTACGGTAGAATTGTTTGAGACAGAAAAGGTGTCTTCGATGAACTGGTATGGCGTGGCACAGCTACGTCAGTTGGCGTTGAGCATAGTGCCTTGCTGCGCGAAGCTCGTGACAAACAGGCTGTTTTGCTGTTCAAGCTTAGCGGCCCCGGAATTCGCTGGAGCCAAGGCCCCAGCGAATTTAGGTTTCTTCACTGACGCGAGACCAGGTCATCCGGCAGTTCAGCATTGTGGTACTTTTTGTAGATATCGCGCAGCACCTTGTTGTCGAAATTGGTCTTGACCCATTCATCGAGCCAGCCTTTGAGAGCCGTTTCGCCCTTGGGGATACCAATGCCGAGATTGGTTTCCCTCTGGGTGAACTTAATCTGCAGTGGATTTGCGGTCATTTTCTTGTTGATGCCGTTGATGACGGCTGACTGGCTGGAAAGGATATTGACCTGTCCCGAGACGACAGATGTGATCAAGGTAGCGTCATCCTCGAAGCGGACAATATCGGCCCCTTTGGCCTTGGCGGTAATATCCTGATCATTGGTGGTCGCGCGTGTCACGCCGACGCGCTTGCCTTCGAGATCGGCGTAGTCTTTTATCGCCACGTCAGCCGGCCCGGCAACGACGAGAGCCAGCGTTGCATAGGGAACCGAGTAATCGATTGCCTTCTTGCGTTCTTCCGTGATGCCAAGTGAAGAAACAACCATATCCGCCTTACCGGTCTGTACCGACGGCACTCGCGCTGCATTCGTGATTTCCACGAGCTCGAGCTCGACTCCAAGGTCTTTTGCGATCAACTTTGCCGTCGCAACGTCCGAGCCGTCCGGCTTCAGGTTCTCATCGACAAATGAATATTCAGGAATGCCCATGGCCACGGCAATGCGGACCTTCCCAGCCTTTTTGATGTTGTCCAGCGCGTCGGCGTTGGCCAAAGATGCCAAGGTCAGCAGGCTTGCTCCGGCGACGATCAGCATTTTCGAAATCGTTCTTGTCGGCATATGAGACTCCTCTCTCGTGTTTCCGACCCTGCGGTTCTACGCAGGTACTCCTCCTCAGCTCACAGCTCCTCTGCCATGAACTCCTTCAGTTCGGGGGTCTGCGGGTTGGAAAGGATATCTGCCCCTCCAGTCTCGCAGACTTTACCGGTATGCATGTAGATGACACGATTGGCGGCGCGCTTGGCGAAACCCATCTCGTGCGTGACGACAATCATAGTCATTCCGCCGCGGGCTAGATCCTCCATGACCCGCAGCACTTCGCCAGTCAGCTTCGGATCAAGCGCCGATGTCACCTCGTCAAAAAGCATCACTTTCGGCTGCATGGCGAGCGAGCGCGCGATTGCCACGCGCTGCTGCTGTCCACCGGAAAGCTGCTCTGGATAGTTGTCGATCTTTTCCGACAGCCCGACTTTCGCGAGAGCCTCCTTCGCTATCTCGTGTGAGTCGACCTTGCGGATACCCTTCACCCGTCGCAGCGCCAGCATGATATTTTCCGCGACGGTCATGTGCGGGAAGAGATTGTAGCTCTGAAAGACCATGCCAATATCTCGGCGCAGCGCGCGGAGATCGAGCTTCGGATCCTCGACGTGGTGCCCGCAGACCTCGATCGCGCCACCCTGAATCGTCTCTAGCCGGTTGATGCAACGCAACGCCGTGCTTTTGCCCGATCCGGACTGGCCGATGAGCGCCACGACCTCGCCCGTATTGATCTCGAAGGTCACACCCTTCAGCACCTCGAGTGCTCCGAAACGCTTGACGACATTCGTAAGTTTAACGGCGGCCGGCATTGAGTTTCCTCTCGAGCGAGCGGCTCCAGACCGACAGTGGATAGCAGACGCAGAAATAGAAGAGGGCTGCGATGCCGAAGACCAGGAACGGTTGGAACAATGAGTTATTGATGACCTGCGCCGCGCGAGTCAGCTCAAGGAAACCGACAACGGAGGCGAGCGAAGTGTTTTTGACGAGTTGGACGAGAAAACCCACCGTCGGCGGCGTGGCGATCTTGAGTGCTTGCGGCAGGATGACGTCGCGCAATGCCTGCCATCTGCTGAGCCCCAAACACTCGGCGGCTTCGAACTGCGTCTTGGCGATCGACTCCACTGCACCACGCCAGATTTCGCCCAGATACGAGCTCGAATAGACCATCATGCCAAGACCAGCCGCAGCAAGGGGTGGCACCGAAATGCCAAACACGCCGAGGCCGAAATAGAGCAGAAACATCTGGATCAAGAGGGGCGTACCCTGGACGATCTGGATATAGACGAGGGCTGTGCGCCGTAACCAGCGAAAGCGCGAGATGCGGGCCAGCATCACGAAGAAACCGGCGACGCCACCCAGTAGGAAGGCGAGCGCCGAGAGGACGATCGTCCACATCAGACCGTTTAACAGGTAGGAAAGGTGATTGGTTGAAAAGGCTCCGAGCATAGTCATCTCACACCCCCAGCCCGAGCCGTCTACGGCGCGGGAATGCGATAAGCCCGAGTAGGAAGAAGGCAACGCGCATTAGATAGGTGATAGCGATGTAGATCAGTGCAACGACGAAGTAGGTTTCCAAGGACCGGAATGTGTTCGACTGGATGTTGTTGGCGATGCCCGTCAACTCCTCCGCGGAGATCTGTGAACAAATCGACGTGGACAGCATCATCAGGATGAACTGACTTGAAAGAGACGGATAGACACGCTCGATCGCCGGCAGAAGGATGATGTCCCGGTAGATTTGAAATTTCGATAGACCAAGCGCCTCCGCAGCCTCAATCTGGCTTGGATGGATGGAATCCATGCCAGCGCGAACGATCTCAGCCGTGTAAGCGCCGACATTGATGACCATCGCAAATACCGAGGCTGCGAGGATCGGCAGGCGAAAGCCGATCGACGAGAGGCCGAAGAAGATGAAGAATATCTGCACGATGAACGGCGTGTTTCGGACCGTCTCGATATAGACGCTGACGATGCTTCGTAAGATGGCGGAGTCCGAGCGGCGACCGATGGCGCAAGCGACGCCGATGCCCATGCCGATGATCACCGAGAACAGGGTGATCTCGACTGTCATCAGAGCGCCGGAGAGAAAATCCCGCCAGTAGGGCAAGAGCGCCCCGAAATCGAATTGATACTGCATAACTCCTCCGTGCGCAGCGCGTCGCGCAGCGCCAATGCATTATCGTGCGAGCCAGCCACCATCGACTGGGATGACGGTGCCGTGGACATAGTCGGATGCCGCCGATGCGAGGAACACGGCGGCACCGCCAAGCTCAGAGGGCTTTCCCCAGCGTCCGGCAGGAATACGCGCCAGGATCGCTGCATTTCGGTCGGGGTCTTCGCGCAGCGCTGTCGTGTTGTTGGTCGAGAAATACCCAGGGGCGATCGCGTTGACGTTGACGCCCCTGCCGGCCCATTCACAGGCAAACAACCGTGTGATACCGGCAAGGCCGCTCTTCGAAGCAGTATACGATGGGATGCGGATGCCTCCCTGAAACGACAGCAGCGAGGCGATGTTGATGATCTTGCCGCTTCCCATTTCCAGCATGCGGCGGCCAGCCGCCTGCGACAGAAAGAAGGCTGTCTTCAGATTGGTGTTGAGAACCGCGTCCCAATCCTCCTCGGTAAAATTGATCGCATCCGCACGCCGGATGATCCCGGCATTGTTGACAAGGATATCGAGAGAACCGAAGACCGAGATGGTCTCCGCAACGATATCCTGGACCGGAGCGATTGTGCCGAGATCCGCCTTGATCGCGTGAAAGCGCACCCCTTTCTTTGTCACAAGCGCTTCGGTTTCTTCCATCGAAGAGCGTCCGACGCCAACAATCGATGCGCCTGCTTGCGCCAGCGCAATAGCGATGCCCTGGCCGATGCCAGTATTGGCGCCGGTGACAATGGCGGTGCGGCCTGAGAGATCGAAGGGATGAGCCATCTTTCTACCTCAAATCCGCAACGGCAACATGGTCCATATCGGTGAAGCTCTTGTTGTCACCGGCCATCGCCCAGATGAAACTGTAATTTTTGGTGCCTGCCCCTGAATGGATCGACCAGGGCGGGGAAATGATTGCCTGTTCGCTCGCGACAAGCATGTGGCGCGTTTGCTGCGGCTCACCCATAAAATGGAAAACTCGCTGATCGGCATCCAGATCGAAATAGAGATAAGCCTCCATGCGCCGGTCGTGGGTATGAGCCGGCATAGTATTCCAGACGCTGCCCGTATCGATCATGGTGAAGCCCATGGTCAACTGGCAGGATTGGCAAACATCTGGATGGATAAACTGGTAGATTGAGCGCTTGTTGGCAGTCGCAGCTTCTCCAGGCGTCAGATGGCGAGCCTTGTCACGCGTCAGAAGCACGGTTGGATAAGCCCCGTGCGCGGGAGTGGAGACGAGATAGAACTTCGCGGGCCTTTCGGCATCGACGCTTTCGAACCGCACGTCTTTTGCGCCTTTTCCAATATATAGGCAGTCGTACTTCGCAAGATCATGAATCTTGCCGTCGACGACGACACGGCCAGGACCGCCCACATTCAGGGCGCCAAGCTCACGTTGGGCAAGGAAGAAGTCTTGACCAACCTCCTTGGGAGAGGAAAGAAAAAGGCCTTGATCGAGCGGCATAGCTCCCCCGATGACCATGCGGTCGTAGTGGGAGTAAGTGAGGCAGATTTCACCGCCCGCGAACACCGTCTCGACCAGAAAGTGGCGCCGCAGCGTTTCGGTATCGTAACTGCGGACGGCGTCGGGGTGGGAAGCGTGACGAACATCGATCTTCATGGCTTTTTTTCCTTCTGCTCGATGGATGGCGAGGGGGATTTCGCATCCTCGATAAAATAGTCCGGATCCCAGATTTCGGCTTTCTCGACTTCGACAAGCAGCTTGCCCAAGTGAAACCCCATCGCGGCAGCGGCCCCGGCTTTATCGCCGGTTTTCATGCAATCGATCACAGCAGCGTGCTCTTCGATAACTCGCGTCAAGCGCCCTTCCTGCGGCAGCGTCAGCAGGCGATACCTGTCCGAGTGGACCTTCACCTGCTGGATGATCTCCCAGATGCCCGGAAAACCCGCGATAGTGCTGATCAGCTTGTGAAAAGCGTTATCAGCGACATGAAAAGCCGCGACATCGCCATCTGACACACAGACGCGAAGGTTAGCTAGATTGCTCTCCAACGAGCGGATTCCAGCCAGAGTGATCTTTTCAACGGCAATCGAAACGGTCGTATCCTCGAGCGCCTTGCGCACCAGGATCGCCTCGTACAGCGCCCGGCGCGGAATACGCGAAACAAATGTGCCAGATTGAGGAAAGACATCGACCAGCCCTTCGTCCGAAAGGCGCAGGATTGCTTCGCGGATTGGTGTGCGGCTGACGCCGAACTGCGCCTGCAGTTCTTTTTCGTTGAGAAGGTCCATCGGCTTGCGGCGCAATGAAATAATGTCGTCACGCAGTGCGTTATAGACAAGCGTCGCGGCGCGTGGGGCGGCAGCGCGCTGATAAGACATTGGCGTCACGCCGCTGAGCGAGCGCCTCTTACTGCCGGGATCACTCACCACGAACTACTCCTCCCGCTGGCAAAAATACGCTCGTGCGCACTTCCCATCAGTCGCCACCTCCCGTCGGCTTGGAGAAGTAGTATATTAGTATTCAAGGCTACGCAAGTAGTCTGGTTCTTTGGCTGGCTTTTGTGCGTAAGCCACCTCGATTGAGTTTCACATTCGCGCGGCCTAAGAACTAGCGAGTTAATGGCGTTACAAATGCCTGTGACCTTGATGCACAAAACGCAATAATAGACCGATTATTTGCATTTAACACACGAGATCAAATTCAGTTAAGTCTGAGACAGGAGTGCTGTCGGCGATTCAAGTAGCTGACGGCTTGGAGGAAACCATGACATCCGTATTTGTAGCAACATCACTTATTGTGATGACGATCTCACTTGCCTGTGTGCCAGTAACATCTGCTTTCGCCGAGCCGCAGGATGCGACTGACCTGTGTTCGGCGATAGCCGCATCATCCATCCCCGCGTCAAGAATAAGCCTCCCAACTACGGGCGCGAAGGTACAATCGGCAACCCTAATCGGCGGGTCTGATCCAGCCAATCAAAAGGGGGAATATTGCAAAGTCATTGGGCAAATAAAGCCTGTCGATCCGAAGGCCCCGGACATCACTTGGCAGGTCAACTTGCCGAGCGCATGGAACGGTAAGCTGTTGCAATATGGTGGGGGTGGCTATAACGGCAGCATTCCCCCCACTACGGACAAAACAACTCTAGGACTAGATGTCGTACCGACACCGCTGGAGCAAGGATACGTCACCTTCGGCAGCGATTCCGGCCATCAAGCTCCGAACGCGGACGACGCCTCTTTCGCAAAAAATGATGAGGCGATGCTGAATTACGGCTACATGCACATCAAGAAGGCGCTCGATGTGGCGAAGGTTCTCGTTGCTGCGCGATATGAGAAGCCTGTTACCCACGTCTATTTTCAGGGCGGCTCGACAGGTGGACGCGAAGGGTTGACGGCAGCCTCGCGCTGGCCGGAATCCTACGACGGCATTTTGACGAATTACCCAACGGCAAACTTTGTGGGACTTCGTCTGTGGGGAGCCGGTCTAGCGCGGGCCGTTTATGACCACAAATCCGCAGGCTGGATCCCGCCGAAGCTCGTTGAGAGAATTTCCAAAGAAGCTCTGAAAACTTGTGACGGCCTTGATGGCGTCGAAGATGGCCTTGTGAGCAACATGCAGCAGTGCCGTGCTCAATCCGCAGCGCTGGTTCAAAGCCTGGTCTGCAATGCAGACGTGACCGGAAACCCTGACGATTGTCTGACGAAAGCACAGATCGAGCAAACTCTGAAGATTTACCATGAAGGATATTCACTGCCTTATCAGCTGGCGAACGGCATAGACACCTATCCAGGCTATAACAGCCTTGAGGGCATCATGATGCAACTCGGCTCAGAGCCTCAGATGCGCACACCTCCCGTTTCGGGGCCTAACGCGCATCACTCAAGCCGCTCCTTCGAATTCCTTCAGAACTTCGTCCAGCGCGATCAACCTCTCGATCTGCTTTCATTCGATATCCGCGAGCCGGGAAAGCTCAAGGATCGGATCGTTGAGCTTTCCGATGTAATCGGTGCGACGAGGACGGACTGGTCTACCTTCAGCCATCGCGGCGGCAAGATCATCTGGCTTCAGGGCAATGACGACCCGAGTGTCAGCCCGCTGGGCAATGCTAAATTGTTCGAATCCATAGTTGCGAAGATGGGCGCTGATAAGGTCAAAAATTTCATGCGCTTCTACCTCGTACCCGGCCTGGCGCATGGCGGCGGTCGTTTCTCTCCGACTTGGGATAACCTCGCTGCGCTCGATAATTGGGTTGAACACGGTGTCCCCCCCTCCGATCCGGTCGTCGTCGACGCGACGAAATCGTCGACCAAGGGCCGTAGCAGACCGCTGTGCGAATATCCGAGCTGGCCAAAATATAAAGGCGATGGCGACGTCGCAATCGCTTCCAGCTTCAACTGCGCCAATGATTGACTCTAACGACGGTCAACATAGTCATCTTAAATTTTTTGGGAGGAATAGAATGACAACAGGTCCCACTCTATCAAGACGTTCCGTTCTCGCAGCATCCGCAGCATCGACATTCGCCGCTGTCAGCCTTGTCGGAAAAACCGTATCCGCGGCAGACACGACACCTTGCGTCGCGACCGGGAAGCCATGGAAAACCGCAGGCGATGTGGCAGCCGCAGGCTGGTCTTTGGCAAAATTGGAGGAGATGGAGGCAAAGCTTTACCCATTGGCCACCACGTCTATGATGGTAGTACAGGGCGGAGAGATCGTTTATCGCTACGGCAATATGTCGGATGTGAGTTACCTGGCTTCGGCGCGAAAAAGCATATTGTCCATGCTGTTCGGGCGCTATGTCGCGGAAGGAAAAATCGATCTTGATATGACGATCGGCGAGATCGGCATTGATGAGGACGACGGACTTCTGCCGCTGGAAAAGACAGCCAAGGTCAAGGATCTGCTGACATCGAGTTCTGGCGTTTATCATGCAGCAGGTAGCCCAGGCGGTAACGAAAACACACCGGAACGCGGCAAGACAAAACCCGGCTCGGTTTTCCTTTACAACAACTGGGACTTCAACGTCCTTGGTGCCATTTTCGAGAAGCGTACCGGAAAAACCGTGTTCGAGGCGCTGAAAGAGGATTTGGCAGACCCGTTGGGTTTCGAAGATTTCGACATCAACCGTCAGCGGATGATGGGTTACGAAAATCAGTCGCGCTATCTCGCCTATCATCTTTTCCTCTCAGCGCGTGACATGGCGCGCCTTGGGCAATTGATGCTACAGGGCGGAAAGTGGGGAGGTAAAACCATCGTGCCCGCACGCTGGATTGCCGAGAGCACGGAAATGCGGTTCACGCCAGAGCAGACCAAAAGCAAGGAAGGTCTCGGATATGGCTATCTGTGGTGGATACCCACATCCAGCGACCCCGCGTTCAAAGGCGCCTATTTGATGAACGGCAATTTCGGACAGTTCGTTCTGTGCCTTCCGGCCATCGATACTGTCATCGTTCATCGCCGTGCGGTAACCGATGAGTTTGCTATCGCCAGAAATCAGGGCAAGACCACCTACGAACCGACAAAGGTTTCAGCCGGCGATTTTCTGAAAATTGCCGAAGCAGTCGTAGCTGCGAGAACCTGACAAGTATCCGGCACCTGGAGTTCTCCTCCAAGTGCCGGTTCGACATGCAGAACGCGTGCCGTTATGATCACCGGAGAGTGTCGAGAAAACGGACAGTGTTGCCATGCAGCGGTTTCAATTGGGGTCGGTCGATCTCAATCTTTTGAAAGTCATTTATGCTCTGGTCGTCAAAGGCAACATGACGGCAGCAGGAGAATATATCGGCCTTTCCCAACCCGCCATGAGCCACGCCTTGAAGCGGGTGCGCGCTGTAACGGGCGATGAATTATTCAAAAAGACCTCCGGCGGTTTCGTGATGACGCGATTTTGCACCGAGATTTTCCCCGCAGTGCGACGCATTATCGAAGACACAGAAACCGTCATGCTGCAGCGGTTGGCATTTGAGCCCGCGACATCCCATCGTGCTTTCAGAATCGGTATGAACGACTATTTTTCCGTGGTCCTCATGCCACGGCTTGTAGAGCGTGTACGCTCCAAGGCGGAACATTGCGTTCTGGAAGTCATTCACATGCCGCGCACGGGTGTCGGTCATAACAGAAACTTTATGCCGGTGGTTCAGGAGCACCTCGATGAAGGGACAATCGATGTAGCCGTGATGACTGCGGAAAACTTTCCGGCTCGGTATCGCTGCGCTTCGCTCTTTACCGAGAGGCGCGTCTGCATCATGTCGGCAAACAATCCGGCAGCGAAAGATCTGCTGACGCTAGATGCATTACTGTCACTGGGCCATGTGAAGGTTACGTCGTCCCCAAGCCGTCGGGGCTGGATCGATGAACGACTGGATGCAATGGGGCTGGAGCGCCACGTCGTGGCAGTCGTCCCGCATTTTTCCGCTGCGGTTGCAATCGTCTCAAGAAGCAATCTCGTCGCCATGATGCCGGAAAGCGTTGCCAAGCTATTCGAACGCTCTCACGAATTGCTGCTCTTGGAATCGCCTTTCGCAGAGGAAAAGCAATCGACCAGCATGATCTGGCTTGCCGAAAAAGAGCGCGATCCGGCAAGCCTTTGGTTGCGTGAACAGATCTCCGCGTGTTTCTCGGACGACCTGCACTGATTTTCCCTCTTATCTGACGCTCAGCTTTGCCGCAATGAATTGGTCGACGACGCTCAGGAACTGCTCCATTGTGACTGCCGGCAGCTCTTCCTTGAAGCTTCCGTCATTGCGGGCAATAGCCAGATCATCCGGAATAGCGCGTCGGTTGACAAACACCATATCCAGCACAGGCATGCAGAGGATGAATTGTCCGAAATGCCCAGCGGCCACAAAGGCGCCTTCCCATTCGGGTGTGTCCTTCGTCACAACAGGAATCCACCACAGATAGCTGTAGCCGGCGATGCGGGATTTCTCGCTCTCGTTCATCTTGTCGGCGGGAACACGGATACGCGTGCTTTCGGCAACCCAGTCTGCCGGTATGATCTGCTCATCGCCCCAGCGACCGTTGCGCACCATCGCCAGACCCAGGCGCGCCATATCTCTGCCAGACAGGAAGAAATGGTAAGCGAGATAACGGGACGCACCGTCGTAGCCCATCATGCGCTGACGTGATGGATCGAAATCCTGAAGGCCCATTGGACCTGCGAAATCCTCTTCGAAAGCCTTGAAGACGCTACGACCGGTCAGCTGTTCGAAAGCCGCGCCGAGAACGTTGAAGTCCCAGTTGTTGTAGTGGAAATAGTCGCCGGGTTTTTTCGAGCCCCGCTCTGGAATGTTCTTCGTATTGCTGCCTGGGCTGCCGGGCCGATGATAGACGCCGGAGCTGCTGATCAGCAGATCACGCAGCCTCGCAGTCTTCTCGATCGGAAGAAGACCATGGTCTTCATCGATGTTCAAATCCGCCATCGTCAGATCGAGATCGATCTTGCCTTCGGCAACAGCCTTGCCGAAGAGCATTGAAAGGATGCTTTTTCTGGTCGATGCGAGATAGCTGACTTCGGACACATCGCCATAGGTGTAGAGCGCTTTGCCCCCGGCGACCGCCATGAAAGATGTCGTCGACAATGCGTCGAGCATAGCCTCGACTTTTTCTTTGACGTCGACACAGAGACCGTGCTCTTCAGGAGAAGTCACCTTGGCCCAGTCCTGAGCAGGAAAGTCCTGACTTGCGGTTTGTTGCTGGCGTTCCAGAGGTGCTGAAACAGACATGTTCGATCCTTTTAAGATTGTCGATTGTGGGAGGTTCAATCGTTGAGATGGCAGGCACTCTTGTGTCCCGAAGCGACGGTCATAAGTTCCGGTCTCTCCACACGGCACCGCTCCATCGCGAATGGACAGCGGGGATGGAAATGGCAGCCCGACGGCGGAGACAACGGGCTCGGAATCTCGCCCTCGATAGACGAAAAGCGCCGCTGTACCGGATCGAGAACAGGCCGCTCCTGAAGCAGCGCACGCGTATAGGGGTGGTTCGGATGCGCAAACAGCTCTGCCACCGGCGCCTCTTCCACCACACGCCCGAGATACATGACCACAACGCGGTCGGAGATGTGTTCGACCACAGAGAGATCGTGGCTGATGAACAGATAGGTGAGATCAAGCTGTTCTCGCAGATCAAGGAACAGGTTGAGGATCTGCGCCTGTACCGAGACATCCAGCGCTGCAACGGATTCGTCGCAGATCAGCATATCTGGCTGAACGGCGAGAGCTCGTGCAATGCCGATGCGCTGGCGTTGGCCGCCGCTGAACTGGTGTGGGAAACGGCTCGCCATGGATGGATCAAGCCCTGATCGCTCCATCTGCTGGCAGACATAATCATCCACCTCACGGGCGCTCGTCATTTTATGGTGCAGCGGCGCTGCCCCGATGATCTCGCGCACGCGCTGTCGCGGGTTCAATGATGACGATGGGTCCTGAAAGATCATCTGGACTTTCAGTCGTGCATCTTCTGCTGCCTTTCCATTTATTTCCGTCAGTTGCCTGCCCCGAAATAGGACCGAACCTTCGGAGGCTTGCAGCAACCCGGCCACCACGCGACCCAGCGTCGATTTTCCACAACCAGATTCACCGACGATGCCGACGACTTCGCGTTCTGCCACGGTGAGGCTGACATCATCCAGGGCCCGGACAACCGGATATGGAGCTTTCAGGCCCATCAGTTCCGCACCGCGTTCCACCACGCCGGACTTGCGGCTGAAACGCTTGCTGACATTGCGCACTTCCAACCGATTGCTCATGATGGCGCTCCTTCCATGACGGGGTGAAAACAACGAAGCAGACGCCGCTCGACCGGCTCAAGCGCCGGAGGACGAAGACAGATATCAGTGGCAAAGGCGCAGCGCGGGTGAAATGCACATCCCTTCGGCATGTTGGTCACAGAAGGTGTGGTCCCGGATATCTGCTTCAGCCGCTCACCCCGCTTGTTGTGCGCGGGCAGGCTTGCGATCAGACCGTTGGTGTAGGGATGCAGGGGACGTCTCAGCAGATCCCCGGTTGCGCCTTGCTCGACGATACGCCCCGCATACATGACCGACAATTTTTCGGCCAATCCAGCAACGACGGAGAGGTCATGGGTGACCCATATCAAGGCCATCCCTTTATCCCTCGCAAGATTCTGCACGATGGAAAGGATTTGCGCCTGGATCGTCACATCGAGTGCAGTCGTCGGCTCATCTGCGATGATCAAGTCTGGTGACATGAGAAGCGCGATAGCAATGGCCACGCGCTGTCGCATGCCACCGGAGAACTGGTGCGGATAGGAGTTCAGGCGCTCCTCCGGACTTGGTATGCCGACCATCCCCAAGGCATCGCGCGCACGTTCCCGCGCAACCTGTTTGCTGACGTTCTCGTGCGCATGCACGACTTCCATCATCTGCGTATCGATACGAAGCACGGGATTGAGCGTCGACATCGGGTCCTGAAAGATCATCGCAATACGATTGCCGCGGATGGACCGCAATTCTTGTTGCGACGCGCTTCGCAGGTCCCGTCCTTTGAATAGGATTTGGCCGCCTGTCACCTGTACCGGCTTGTCGAGCAGGCCCATGATGGAAAGCCCTGTCACGGATTTACCGGAGCCGGATTCTCCGACAAGGCCCATGACTTCGCCGGCGGCAAGGCTGAGGTTGATGTCGTCGATAAGTGTGACCCTACCCTCTTCGGTCACGACCTCGGTTTTCAAGCCTTTGATTTCAAGCATGGCACTCATCTCCGTGCAGCCTTCGGGTCCAGCAACTGGCGCAGGCGATCTCCGACAAGATTGATGGCAAAGATCGTGACCAGAAGTGCGATGCCGGGGAATAGAGCGATCCAGTACGTACCTGACAGCATGAATTCGTATCCGCTGGAAATCAGAAGCCCGAGGGACGGCTCGGTAACCGGGACACCGAGGCCGAGAAAGCTGAGCGTCGCTTCAAGCGTGATGGCACGAGCCACCTGCATGGTCAGGAGCACGACGAGGGGCGACAGACAGTTTGGCAGCAATTGGCGAAAAAGAATATTCCGGTGCGGCAGCCGTAAAGATCGGGCTGCCTCGACATATTCCCGGCGAAGTTCCGTCAATGCAGCGCCGCGTGCCGTGCGGGCATAGGTCGCCCATTCCACAAGAACAATGGCAAACACCACGTTGCCGACGCTCTTACCAAGGAGAGCGAGAATCAAAAGCGCGGACAGGATCGTCGGAAAGGAAAGCTGAAGGTCGACAAGCCGCATCATCGCGGTTTCAACCCTGCCGCCAACATAGGCAGCCGTTAGGCCGAACGCCGTGCCGATGATAAAGGCGAGCGCCGCCGAGCCAAGCCCCACGATCAGGCTTATCCGCAGACCATAGAAAATAGCCGACAGCATGTCGCGACCCTGATCGTCGGACCCGAACAGAAAGGTAAAGCCAGCCGAGGATTCCGTCCCGGGAGCCATGCGCCCGTCCATGATGTCGAGCTGCATTAAGTCATATGGATTTTGTGGCGACAGATATGGCGCAAACACCGCCATGAGAACGATCAGGAAAATCAGCAGAAGTCCTACCATCGCCAGAGGCGAGCGCGCGAACTGCCGCATGAATTGCAGACCTGTCCGAAGTTTCGAGGAGTTCATAACTGCTTGCACGTCACTCTCCCTGAAGCCGGATGCGTGGATCGAGCAGCCTGTAGGTGACGTCCACAACGAGGTTGATGATGACGAACATGATGACCACGAGCATGAGATAGGCGACGATGACGGGGCGATCGAGCGCGGCAATGCTGTCGATGATGATCTTGCCGACGCCCGGCCAGGCGAAGATGGTTTCGGTCACCACCGAGAACGCAATCGTTTGTCCGATATCCAGACCGACAACAGTGACAACCGGGATCATGACGTTTTTCAGCACATGGACGCTGAGGATGCGCCTTGGCGAGAGACCCTTGGCCCTTGCAAATCGTACATATTCGCTCGACATCGCCTCACGCACGCCAGCCTCCGTCAAACGTGTGACCATCGAGATGTTGAAAAGCGAGAGGCTGACGGCTGGCAACAGCATATGCCGCAGGCCATCCAGCGTCACGAAAGACCACGGTATGCCGAACAAGGTTACGGTTGCTCCGCGTCCAGAGCTCGGCAGCCAGCCCAGGTGGACGCTGAAGATCATGATGAGCAGGATCGCGATCCAAAAAATTGGCAAACTGAAGCCGAAGATCGAGCCGATCATGATGACGCGTGCAAACGGGCTTTCAGGCTTCCAGCCTGCGGCAAGTCCAAGCGGCACACCGACGATCAGCGACAGCAGGACAGCGGCAAAAGCCAGTTCCAGCGTTGCGGGCAAGCGAGACAGGATCAGCTCGACCGCAGGCTCCTTATAGACATAGCTGACGCCGAGATTGCCTTGCAGAAGCCCTTTCAGAAACAGGAAGAACTGCTCGTAAAGGGGCCGGTCGAGGCCGAGATCCGCGATCAGACGCAACCGGTCATCGTGGGTGGCTTCCGGCGGAAGCAAGGTCTCAATCGGGCTCCCGATCAAATGAAGACCGACGAATACGATCAGGGCCATCGCAAGAGCGACCAGGATCGCTTGCATCAGGCGCTGTATAGTCCATAGGGTCATGATACCCTCGTGTTATTGGTAAAGATACGACCACCCGCGTCAAAGGGGATGGTGTCGCAAGCGCAGTATGGCCGACATTTGCTCAAGCGGCTTCGCCACCGATTGCCGGAAGGTAAGGCTGGCGCAATGGCACCAGCCGCCTCGTGCGCTTTATTCGGAAACATCCTTGGCGAGAGTTCGCTCATCGATACGCGGGGCATAGTTGAGACCCTTGCGCAATACCCAGGCATTGCTCTGCTGATAGAGCGGGATGATGGCGCCATCGGTGACGGCAGCCTTGACGGCCTCGATGAGCGCCGCTTCGCGCGCCTTGTCGTCGTAGATCGTCATCGCCTTGGAAACGAGGTCGTCGAGCGCTGGATTGGAATAGCCACTATCATTGGCAGCACCCAAACCACGCTTTGGATTGACGGTGCCAAGGACGTTTACCAGCATCGAGCTTGCGTCATAGGTCGCGTTGCCGAGTCCGAGCAGCTTCATGGCAAATTCCGACTTGCGCGACGAGAAGGTCGTCCATGGGAGAGCCTCCACATTCGTCTTCACGCCTATTCGCGTCCACATCTGCGCCACCGCCTGAACCACCGCAGGTGCGTTGGGGTAGCGATCATTCGGCACATGAACCGTCAGCTGGAAGCCTTCGGGATATCCGGCGTCGGCCAGAAGCTTCTTGGCTCCCACAGCATCGGGCTTGGGCGGCTGAATATCGGGCGTGTAAGAAAACGCACCCTTGGGGAGCCACTGACCG
Organism: Agrobacterium cavarae; assembly: GCF_004310285.1. Taxonomy (GTDB): domain Bacteria; phylum Pseudomonadota; class Alphaproteobacteria; order Rhizobiales; family Rhizobiaceae; genus Agrobacterium; species Agrobacterium cavarae. The sequence continues at coordinate 144,575 of NZ_SISF01000026.1, read as the reverse complement.
GAGGCGGTTGCGGTGCCTTCCATGATCTTATCAACAATGCCTTCGCGATTGATCGCTTCGGAAAGAGCATTGCGAACACGTGGATCGGCCAACGGATTTTTATCCAGCGCCTCTCCCTTCGGGCCCTTCACAAAGCCCTTCCAGGCATCACCCGATGTCGACGGCGCAAGATAGATGACACGCAGGCCCGGCGTACTGACGAAGGAAAGATTGGCAGTCGTCTTGAAACGAGCAATATCGGTCGCGGCCGGTGCGTCGATGACATCGACATCGCCAGCCAAAGCAGCGGTCGTACGAGCGCTTGCGCTGGAAATCATACGGTAGGTTGCGTGATCCCAGGCAACTTTCTTGCCCCACCAGTTGGGATTGCGCTCAAGGCCAACTTCGATACCCTGCTTGAATGTCGTAAAGCGAAATGCGCCCGTGCCGATTGCTGCCCTACCGGAATTGTAATCGGCAGTGTCCGCGCCCTCACCCGCATGGCGCGACACGATGGCGATATTTGCAAGATCGCCCGGAAGCGTTGGTGCCGGAGCCTTGGTGTTGATGATGACAGCATTGTCGCCATCCGCCTCGACGCTCGCAATATTGCGCATGAAGCCGCCGAAGCCGCCTGGGCTGTTGGGTACGCTTCCAGCGCGACCGAGGGTGAACATCACGTCATCGGAGGTAAAAGGCTTGCCGTCGTGCCATTTCACGCCTTCCCGCAGGCTGAAACGCCACCTCGTTTCAGAAACGGTTTCCCACTTCGTCGCCAAGCCCTCGACCAGTTGACCCTCGGCGGTGCGCTCCGTCAGCCGATCAAAAATCTGCATGGCAATGGCGTTGTTGGGGGAGGCATTATAGAAGTGCGGATCAATTGACGTCACGGTTCCGCTTAGACCGATCGTCAAATCTTTCGCGATCACGGGTTGGGCGCCCAGGCCGATAAGGCTGGTCAGAAGAAGCACACCAGTTTTCATTGTCTCGTTCCCTTTTTTCGAACCTGGAATTGTCACAAGTTCGCTTCTTCTGATCCTCCAACGAAAACTCATATTTAACAAATGAATGTTTTTTGCCTACTTCATTCATGGAATGAATAACGTGGTTGTGGATTGTTCGCCTTCAATCCCGAACTTCCCTTATTCGAGAAATGCTGGATCCCTTTTGGAGGAAAGAGCACCTAGAGGAGGTGATGCACCAACACTGAAAATCTGACGAGGTAAGGGTGGGGCTAGAATGAAATTTATGCTTAGCTTCCAGTTCAGTCGACCAGATCGAGAAGGTTGGCATTGAAGGGAATCGAACTTAAATCCTGCCCTTACTTTAATCGCCCCAGAGACAAGATAGCGGTATCGCCGCAAGATTATCACCAAATGGCAGGATCTTGTTGCCGTCGTACAGCACCCAGCCTGCCTTGAAGGTGCGTCCCGTGGCCGCGGCTACTTTGCGTAAGCCTTTGAAATCTGCTGCGGTCACCGTTGCCGCGGCCTTGACTTTAAGTCCAACCATATTGCCAGCTTCGTCTTCGAGAAGGATATCTACTTCGTCCTGATCCTTATCCCGATAGTGATGGCAGGTTGATTGGACTTCGCTCCAGGTCGCAAGCCGGAGGATTTCGCCTGCGACAAACGTTTCCAGCAATGAACCAAATAGTCCTCGGTCACTTGAAATTCGATCGATCGTCATTCCGACAAACGAAGCTAAGAGACCGCTATCGAGAAACAGGAGCTTTGGTGTCTTAACAAGACGCTTCAAAGGGTTTCGAAACCAGGGCTCGATGCGACGAACTAGGAACAGCTGTTCGAAGAGTCCGATATATCGCCGGGCGGTCTTGTCATCGATGCCGACCTGGCCGGCCAATTGGGTGAAATTGAGCAACTGTCCCGAATGATGCGCGAGCGCCCGCAGAAGCTGCGGCATTTGGTCGAGGCGTTCGACATCGGCAATTTCGCGCACATCTCGTTCAACGATAGCTCGTATGTATTCTCTAGCCCATGCGGATCGACGGCGGGGATCGCCACGACCGACCATCTCAGGATATCCGCCGATGAGCACTCGCTCAATCAGATCGTTTCCGACCGTGGGATTGCGAGGCGCTATGACCGTTCCGGCAAAAGCGGAATCGAGGAAGTTTGACTGGTTGCGTCGAATTTCGGACTGAGCTAGCGGCAACAATGTAACGACTTCCATCCGCCCGGCCAGACTATCGGAAATCGTCGGGAGTGCGAGAATGTTTGCTGAGCCGGTTAACAAAAATCGCCCAGGCCGCCGATCGTTGTCTACAGCCTGTTTTATGGCACGCAGCAACTCCGGTGCACGCTGCACCTCGTCTATGATGGCGGTATCAATCTGACGAACGAAGCCGACTGGATCGGTCTTTGCTGATAGTAAGGTCGTTTCGTCATCTAACGTGAAATACGGACGATCTGTCTGGAGCAGGGTTCGAGCCAACGTCGTCTTGCCACACTGCCGCGGCCCGTTCACAAGTACGACTGGCGTATCTTCGAGCGCGACCCTAATTCGCTCGGCTGCGCCTCTCGGATAAAGCAGGTCAGACGAACTTTCCCCTTTCAATCTGTTTTTCCTCCTGATCGCTACCAAATTCTAGGATTGCCGATGCGTTCAGGCCGGAGTTTACATGCGTCCAATTCGGATTGCAACTTCGTCCAATCCGGAACTTACTGCCGTCCGTTTCGGAAAATTGATGGGAACGAGCCAGCTATCGAGAAGAGTGAGCGGAGGCGTGTTGGAGTGAGGATTTAAATCGTATTGCTCTTGACAGGATTCGAACCGCCGACCAACCACAGCATTTGCTAAGTTGTTGATTCATAGCAGTTAACGTGATCAAAATCCAATATAGCCCTTCCAACTCTTTTTTCGCCTAGAATACTATTTGGAAATTACAAACGTCTTTTTCCATCCAATCGACCGCCAGACGAGCGTAGCGAACGTAGGCTTCGAGGAAGCATCTACGAATGCTTCTTTCACCAGTCGGTCCCCATCCTCCGCATCCTCGGAAGATGAGCTGGCCGGATTCGAGGGGCCTACGGCAAGCCCACAAGGCGGAAGAGGCACAATCTCTAACACTTTTGCTAGACTTAGGCTGCTAGAAATTAGAAAGCGAGCTTGCGACAGCGTGCTCAATTCAAGTGACCTACGATGCGCCCATCTTTCGACTGATGCACCGCAGTCCATGATCGGGACGAAAACCCAATCTGGTTGATATTGGCGGATCAAATCGTCGGCAACCGGACGGGCTTGTAGGTCTTGACAGATAAGTATTATGCATCGGCCGAGACCATCGGTATCAATGACTGTAATGTCGTGCCCAGATGCGGTATCTTCGAAGATCTGTCCGTCACCAGGATCAGGCAGCCCATACCGCAAAGCTAGGTCACGGGTGATACCAGCTGGCCAGACTTTCCGTTGACGCCAAAGCTCTACGCCGAAGCCGTTTAGCACGCGCGCTTCATTCCAAGGTTGCTCGTCAATGGTCTGCCTAGTTTGACCACTACCGGAGATCACCATCCGATGGGATGTGCCCGATTCCAGAAGGTGCTCGGCTATTTTATCAGCATCCTCTTCTGAAACCACAAGTTCGGGGACTAGCACGATGTCGGATGTTGAGGATTTTGCTAAAGCACTGGTAATCCGTCCAGCAACATCAATCGAATTGCTCATCCGAAAATCGACAAAATCATTTCCGCCTCGGCGGATATGACTCTTACTAATATCAGGAGCATCCTCTGCAACTGGTATAAAAACTATTTTTTCGCTTCCCGCAGCCGCGGACGGCCTGACACCCCTCATCGCATCAGCAGGAATCAATGTGTGTCTTATCGCGATGCTTCTTCCCGCATGATCTAGGGTCTTACGAACAAGCTCTAGTGCACAAAATCGATCTGCGAGAGTGTCCGCGTTGTTGGCAATTGGTTGCCTCGATGAGCGGGACAAGGGACCCCTGGCAATCAAACGATGGGTGTCAGATTCGAAATAGGCTCCAAATACGGCTCGAGTTTCACGAGCATCCGAGAGCCACGAAGTTATGCGGCTATGAGGGCTACGGCTGGGTGTTCGGTGACCTGTTCTCGGATGAATGCTGTAAAATGTGTGATCAATCAGACGCATTATTGCCAGAACCTGGCCTCGATAATGCTGCAGACTTGACGCCGGCTTTTCCCAGGCGTGATATATTGAAGTGCAAGCACTCTTCTCATCGGCGATTGATAGAGCCATTCGAACGGCGTCTTCAAATGTTTGTCCCGGCAGGGCAGCTGTCGCACGCTCACTAGGTGTCCAGCTTTCAGCAGCAAGCCAAAGCGTCGCGAACAGCGCCGCGATCGAGCTATCTGACGGTTGTTGGGATAAGAAGTCCGTCATTCGGTGCGAGGCCGCTTGGGGCGGTTATGCGAAGGCACATCGATAGCAACACCTGAACCTTGAACAAGCTCAAGCAACTCCCTCACTTGTTCACGGACATCTCCTCTACTTCTATCGCTGACTGTATGCCTACGACGTTCCAAATTGGCATTGATCAGTAGCGCCAAATTTCTGATCTGGCGAAGAAGAGAATACGCGCGCTCGGTTCCAGAGGTAGAAAGCTGACGGGCAAACTGCGTAAGTATATCCAAAAATGCAATTGCAACTTTTGGCTGTCTTCCGTAGTAGTTTGCAAATTGTAGATGGCCTCGACGTTCATCACCGAACGAGGCATCAAGAAATCGATACGCCATCTCTCGATCGCCAGCTGCCAAGACGGCACGCGAGAGATCAATGAAGTGGATAATCAATGCGTTAGTGCCGCCGCTCCAACTGACCGCTCGCACAGCCTGAAGAGCATGGTCGGCCGCCTCTTCGATGGAGACCGTGTCATGACCTATACGTGCCAATCTGCTATGCAAATCGTACCGCAATCGGAGTAATTCAGTACGAAAGCTCGAAGCGTGGGATGGATTTGCCAAAAGCTTATCAATTCCGCTTCGATATTCTCGAACACTCTTTGTGTAATTTTCTTGCTGTTGAAAAATATCTCCGCGAATAACTGACATTTCTACATCAGCCGATAATATTTCCTCGAATTGCTCAACAGGCAATTTGAGATTTGAAGCGACTTCTTTAAATTCTTTGATCAGTCTATTAAGATCACCTAAAGTCTGATTGGCTGTGTCGATTTCGTTTTCGTTTGCGTAAAGCCTTGCAGCCCTTCGTCTATTTGCGATGCGTTGCAATCTGCTGGACACTGTGGTTCCCGCAGAAAGGAGACCATCGAGCTCTTCAAGAAGCGCGAGTTCTTCATTCGGCTCCAGATAGGGGTTTAGATCTGACAAGCACCGCTCTAAGGCAGATATCAGCAGAATTTTCCACTTCTCTGGACGCTGCGCCGTTAAATCGCGGAGAAGGTCGATTGCACGATTGAGCATCTCGAGGGCTTCGAATGGGCTATCCGAATAGTCGGTCAGTCCAACCGCTGTCTCTACCAGTGCGGATACGTAGTCATCATCCAGGTCGGCTCCGTCGATCTCATCCTCGAACGCGCTTTCAATAAGTCTCGAAAGCTCGTCGACCGCGCGACTTGGTTCACTGGATTTGAGGTGCAGAACATAGTCGATGGTTGCGTGGGTTGGCTGCAGGCGCCGCTGGACGCTTTCCATCCAATCAGGATCAAAGTCCGGTATTTGCAACTCAACATTCAGGAGCTGTGTCGCTAGGCGCAAGTAATTTAAGGTCAAGTAGTCCAGAGAGGGGTCCGCGGCTAGAAATGGAGCCAGCGTTTCATAGTATGGCAATTCTAACGCAGTATTGACTGAAAGTTGCTTAAAATCATCTGCCAGAGCTTCTGCGGAAAACCCCCCAATTTTCGTGAGTTGAAGTTGGGCACGAGCTTGGGCGTCTGTCTCTAACGAGGCTCCCACACCTCCCGACCGTAGTCGCATTGGCACCGCACGCAGATCAACTTGGTTGTCACGCTTAGCACGGATCGCAGATGCAACCTTGGCGACGCCATCGATGTTTTGTCGATTTAGAACAAAGCAAAGCGCTACGCTATCAGGCATTTGCATCGTGCATATGCCTGCCACATCCGCCATACCTGTTCTGCTATCGATAAAAATGAAATCATAGTTGCGCTTTGCCCAGTCACGAAGACTTTGCAATAGCGCTCCGCCTGCATAGCTCTCGAAAAACTCGGGCCAAGAAAAATGCGCCAACGCGTCCTCGTAGGGCAGAGGATCTTTGTCGCCAATAAGCGGGCTACCGGCTCCGACGTAGTCCAGCACCCCGCGCTCGTTAACGCCGTCCCATTCTGCAACAGACTGGACGAATTCGGTGAATGGCTGTCCGTTTCCGATTTGCTCGAACAGATGATCGGTTTGCTTCTGTGTTTTGCTCCCCCCGATCAATGAACGCCATTTCCAGATCAGATTGAGTATTCCTGGAGCTTCCTTGAGCTGCTTAAGCTCGGTACCCTCCATCAGGCCTCGAAAATAATATGGCAGACCTGGCGCTTCCAAGTCCCAGTCCATAACAAGAACACGATATCCATTTTGAGACGCTAAGAAGGCCACATTGGCGAGAGCCATTGTACGCCCAACCCCGCCTTTGAATGAATAAAAGCTTATTATTCGGCCGTCACCTTCCACGCGCCTCACGATCGCGCTCCCCTCATACGTCGCGTTTCCAACGTGGCAGGCGAAGCAAATGTCAACGGGCTACGCATGTGTTGAGGTAACTGCTTTCGGTACGCATTAACACTGCGGCGAACCGCCGATCCACCGTGGGTCTTAGTCGCGTCAATTTCTGAAAGCGTCGCCGCAACCTCCTTAGCAGCAGGCGTTAGAAAATTAAGCAAACTTGTACCTTCTCGATAAAAATCGGTGATCCCTTGATCACGAAGCGCCTTTATCTTTCTGCTAACGGTCTCCGGGCGCAAGCCGGTTACGTCGGCAATTTCCAAGCCAGATCGGTCCTTCTCAAGGAGTGAAAGCACTATGTCGGCATTATCCTTAACAGCCACCTCAAATAACTCATCAACCCGACGATTGCCCGCCTGCGCTGCCATTAACTGCGCCAAGCTAATTTGCCCAAGCGCGAACGCTGCAGCAACATCTGCATCCGCCTTATCAGCGCAACGCATAGCCTCAACTACTTTTGAACTGGCTCTCTGGGTGTACGTTTTTAAAAAGGCTGCGAGGTGACGTTCTATTGACAAAATTTCATCGCGCGAACCAGTCGCGAGAATATCTTCCAGACGGCTTACAATTGCGGAAAACACACCTGCCGGAAGTTCGGCGGCCCCATTGATCCGCTCAGCCGTTTGATCGAGCAATTTCCAATGCTCCATAGCTACATCCTTCCTTCGAGACTACCGCACCATACCAAGTTTCAACACAACATCAACTAGCATCATTGATATATGATTGACACCGAACGTGTTCGGTGCGACAAAGGTTCCGAAATGGTTAAGAGCATACGCTTACAGATGGCTAATAATGCCTGAAAGGGCTGGCAAATAATTGCCATACCCTCTCAGCACCATTCAATATCCAAATGTAAGGCGACAGCTGGGCCCTGCTAGGCGCGGCACACGGTGCTGACAAAAGAAAAACCGCCGGGGTTGCAGCCCCAGCGGTTCAACTGAAGTCGGTTGGGTCAACTCGGTGAGGCGACACAAGCGGATCATGTACAGCGCAGAGCAAACTCTCCGCGGTCCTTCTTGTCAAGTCCTCGCCCAAGACGGCGAAGGAGTGAGTTCAAAACTAGCCCTGAATACCGGCACGTGTTGCGCACAATCCTCTATGGAGACGCGCAGCAGCGTCATTGCTTTGCTCCTCCACGTGCATGCTGCTTGAGGGATATCGTCGAGATCGATCATCCCGGCCAGATTTAAGCTGCATACACCTCGTCGAGCCAATGCAATTCCAGTCGCAGTCAAAGAACGCGCACTCGAGCAAATAGCTCCTGTGTAAAACAAGATTAGCCAATAGAGAGATTGAAACGATGGCTGCCAGTTCAGTTCATTTCAAAGTTAGCAATGGCGATATGACCCTCCTTCAGACAGGCGATGGTCACTATATCGTCGTAGACATCAACATCCGGGCTGCGGCAGACGATCCCGACGATGGGGCACCCGATGTTGCAAAACAGCTTAAAGAGCGCCTATCCCGCGATGATGAAGGAAGACTGTATGTAGATGCATTTCTTCTGACCCACCCCGATGCCGACCACTGCAGAGGACTGGAAAAGCATTTTCATCTCGGCCCACTCGATCAGTGGAAGAAAGCGGACGACAAGATCGTGATCCGCGAGATGTGGTCATCGCCGATCATTTTTCGTCGAGCTTCGAGAAACCATTCCCTCTGTGCAGATGCAAAGGCATGGGCCGCGGAAGCACGGCGACGTGTTCGTGAGTTTCGCGCAAATGGTTATGCCTACGATGGTAATCGCATCAAGATCCTGGGGGAAGACATTAACGGCAAAACGGACGACCTAACCGAGGTCCTTGTTGTAGGCGGTGACGTCTTCCAGACGATCAGAGGAGTAACCGACAATACTTTCTCCGCGCACCTTCTTGCTCCGCTCTTGGCTGACGATGATGAAGAAGCAGACTTCTTGAGCAAAAACAATTCGAGTGTCGTCATCAACATTTCACTCGGCAAGACAGATCTTCAAAATCCCAGCTTCTACCTTCTTGGAGGCGACGCAGAGGTAGGCATCTGGGAAAAACTCTGGGGCAAGTACGGTGACGACCCCACTCAGTTTCAGTATGATGTCCTGATCGCTCCACATCATTGCTCCTGGCATAGCTTGTCTTGGGACAGTTGGTCCGATTTCGGCGAAGATGCCGAGGTGTCCGAAGATGCGCGATCTGCTCTTGGCCAACCGATGCCGGGCGCTTTGATCATAGCCAGCAGCAAGGAAATCAAGGACGACGATTCCGATCCGCCTTGCATCAGAGCCGAGCGCGAATACAGATCGATATTGAAGCCCGTAAATGGGAAGTTCACCTGCCTGGGCGAGCATGTCGGTGACGCACCGCTTGAATTCGAGATCACGTCCTCCGGCGGGCCGAAACAAAAGGACAGAAAGGTAACGTCTAACCTCACAGCTCCTGTAATTCTAGGGCTTGCAGGAGCTGCGGCGGGAAGCTCCAGCGCACTTGGCGCTCAGCCGTTTAAACACGGATGACGGCTGTGGAGATCCCCAACTCGGCAATCCAACGCGCGGTGCGGCTCATTCGAGCCCACCCGCGCGTGATGGGTATTGAAGACCACTTAGGAGTCGATCTTTCGATCGTCGTGCATATCGACACGGGGTTGGGCAACAGATGGCGCGCGCGTGGTTTCAGCGACAACGGCGTTCTCGCGATTGAGCCCCTTACGTTCCGATTTTCCAATTTTTACCCTATAGACGTTCCCGATGTGACCCTTCGGGCGGATTTTGATAGGTCTCATCCTCACCTCCTGCCCGCTTCATTATCAGATCCCCCCAAACCTTGCTATATTGATGGTAGTCCGCGTGATTTAATAAGGCTGAGAGGCCCGCAGGGTCTTGTCACGCAACTTGCAGACTGGCTCGAAAAAGCGGCGAGAGCGGACTTGATCAATCCCACTCAAGGGTGGGAACCTGTCCGCCGTGACCACCTGGACGATTACGTCGAAGTTGATGCCGTCGCTCTTCGCAATCGCGTGGATGCGATAGGCGGCGGCACTTTCTATCAAGCGCCCTTCACAATGATCAGTAATGGTGATTGGCGCTGCTATTGTGCCCACTTCTTAGAACCCACAACGTTGCGGGATAACACCCTCCAAGAATGGAGCCAGCGCTTTGGTCAGGTAGGGCTTGGAATCGTAGTTTGGCCTGGACGTGCGGCATCGGGCGGCCCTTTGCTCGCTACGCGTTATCTACCAGAATCCGTCTCCAGTGTGGCTGAGCTTTTTAACCACGCCAAAAACCTCGGTGTAGCGGATCATCTCAAAGCTCAGATCGGTTTGCTACAACGGAGACTGAAATCTCTTACGGGTTCTTCACCTGTCCTTATTTCCATCATTCTGATGGTACGTCGACCGATAGACGTCATAGGTCAGGATTCCCCGATAGAACTACTGCCATACGTCGTCGAAATCCAACGTACGGGCGATCTAGATGAGGCCAGCCTGTGTCCCGTTCGACTTGCAGCTCAGCGAGACGTGATTAGTGAAAAACTGATGCGGCGAATCTCTGGTAAGCCATCAAGGCATACCACTCGATGGACGCTTCTCGGCGCAGGAAGCGTCGGCTCGAAACTGGCACTCCATCTTGCGAGAGAGGGATCGGCGCCGCGACTAGTCGTCGATAACGGCAATCTGAGGCCACACAATTTTGTGCGCCACGGGCTTCTTCCACGTCACAGATTCGAGGCATTAAACGATGGAAAGACACAGGCACTCATCGATGCCATCGGCTTGCTCGGCCAGGCTAGCTCTGGCTTGCATCGCGATGTAGTCGCACTCTGTGCACTGGGTGCCGACGACGAGCAAAAGACCGCATGGCCGAATGGAACTCAGTTTATCGTGGATTCTACCGGGTCGCCGGCAGTGACTGATGCGCTTTGCCTTCCGATGGTGATTCTCTCCAGGCCGAGAGCGATCGAGACGAGCTTGATGGGCGGCGGAAGGGTCGCTTACCTTGCTGTGGAAGGTGCAAGCTCGAACCCAAACTTACAAGACCTTGCTGCCGAAGCCTATCGTTTGATCAGTGCAAGCCCAACACTTAAGGAGACGGTCTTCGCCAGATCAGGAGATCTCATCCAAGTTGGCCAAGGTTGTTCAACACTCACTGCGCGAATGTCCGACGCCACTATCTCGGCACCAGTTCCAGCAATGGCTATGACCTTGTCTAGAATGTTTAATGGTGATTCCACCAACGACGGTGAAATCATGTTAGGTGAGATCGATGAAGATCTCCTCGGTCAGCAATGGACCCGGTACGTCGTGCGGCCCTTCACGATCGTAGCAGGCGCAGGAGCAGGTGCGCCGTCGGTTCGAATTTCTGCGCATGTGGCCGATATTATCGAGCGAGCAATTTGTGCGCGGCCGAATGTCGAGACAGGCGGTGTTTTGATGGGCCGTTTCAACGAAACTACAAACAGCTTTCACATCGTTGATACGATACCGCCGCCCGCCGATAGCGAGTTTTCGGCCAGTCTCTTTCTGCTCGGAATTGAAGGGCTTGCTGAGGCACTGCAGTCGTACATTGACCGGGCGAAGGGGACAATTTTTCCCGTTGGGACTTGGCACAATCATCTAGCGGAAAGTTCGGCTTCTCGAACAGACCTTGCGACCGGTGTGCAAATGGCTTTTGCGCAAACGTTTCCCGCTCTTATCATCATCCGAACGCCGGAAAGATTTCATGGTCTGGTTGTCGATGCAGTCGACCCCTCGGAGCCTGGGGCGGAAAGCGCTGTTGCCCACGTAATTTCGATTTCAGAGGTAAATTCATGATACCTGGTTTGCCTGATACCTATACGATTAGAGCGCGTATTATCCCGGCCTTGATCGCTGCCATTCCTGTCTTCGTCCTTGCCACATTGCTCGTGCCCTGGAACAGATTCAGTCTTTCGCAGGCCTTGTCGTCGCTGTCTGTTGCGATCTTGCTCTTCGCACTGTCGGATTTTGCCAGACGGCACGGAAAGCGGATTGAGCCAAAGCTCTATGCCAGATCGGGAGGGAAACCGACCGTGACCATGCTGCGTCATCGAGACCGTGTGCTTGATGAAATCACGAAATTGAAAATCGTTTCGTTTCTTGCTGGCAAACTTGGTGAAAAACCGCCTTCAGCTGACGAGGAGTCTACGCACCCGGAAAAGGCTGATGCCTTCTACGAGCGATGTGGCGCCTGGTTACGGGAGAACACGCGGGACCAGAAGCGCTTCGCCATTCTGTTCAATGATAACGTCACTTACGGATATCGCAGAAATCTCCTTGGCTTGAAATCAATCGCGCTCACTTTGAACGCACTCGTTTTGACGACAGTCGGAACGGTCCTGTGGCTAAGATGGGAAGACGGATTTGCAGAAGACCTTAATAGCAAAATGTTGGGTGTTGCGGCTATCGCAGGCCTGCACTCGGTCTATCTTCTGTTGGGCGTCACAGAAGCGTCGGTTGCTGAAGCGTCTAGAACATATGCCCGACAACTGCTCCTGTCGTGTATTAACCTCGGAGAAGCGGGCACCCCAAATACAAAACAGCCATCTCGATCGTCGAGACGTCCGACAATATCTTAAGATCGCCTCTCCTGTTCTAATTTGCGCAAAGCCTCCCGATCGGTTGCACAACGTCGGAGGTCTGTATCCCTAACCTCTAAATTACTCCCCATGCCCGAAACCTCCCCCTCCCCGTCATCTCCCTGAGGCCCAGTTCCAAAACAATCCGCCGCGCCGCCTGCGGCGTCACCTCGAGCGTCTTGGCCACCATCCCGGCCGACACCAGCGGCTTTGCCATGACGAGCTCGACCAGCTCCGGCAGTTTGGACGACGTCCGCCGCCCGTACAGTTTTCGGTCCATCATCGTTTTCGCCAGCGTCAGCCGGTCATGCTCCTTCATGCCGATCTCGACGGCCGCCAAAAACCCGTGGGCGATGGCGAGCAACCTAGTTTCCCGATCGCGATGTCGGCGCTGATCGACGGGAATGGTCTTGAGGCCGAGATTGATGGCGGCAAGATGCGCGCCTGACGTGATACCGGCCTGACGCAGGATCGAGGCGGCCAACAGCCGGCCGAGCCAGGGCGCGTGCTGCAGGACGGAGAGCTCGTTCCAGGCATCAAGGGCAACGATCGCTTGGAGCACCGCGGGCAGGTTTTCAGCTTGGTGCAACACGCCCCGCCATTCATCGAGCCGCGCGTCTTCGTCCCAGCCGAGATCGTAGATCATGGGATCTTTCTCTTGCGTCACGCCACGCCCGGGCCGTGTTGCGTTCTCGATCGCCGCCTCCGACCGGGCGAGCACCGCATCGATGGCGGCATAGTCGACACCTGGAAGATTTTCCACGTCGTCTGTGTCGTCCCCCTCCCCTTCTGGGTCGCTTACGACCGGGCGCCGGATGGCATCTGCGGTTGTCGCCTCGTCCGTGTCAGCCGCCGTGATCTCCGAGGTCTTTCGCAGCGTCCGAATACCGTCGGCCGACAACGCCCAATCCGGGGATTGGCCGGCGATCCGCCGGCGGGTGCGCAACACGTCGCGGGCGATTGTCAGTTCGTGGGTGGGTGTGCGAATATCCTTCGTGGCGTCGTGCAGGACGAGGTCCTCGAGATGGACCAGTTCGCCATCGATCCACAGGGAGGCGCAGGCGTCGGCAAAGTTTTGCCGCTCGAGGAAGCCTTGCCCGACCGGCGAACGAGAGACGCGCTCGTCGAGACGCGAAAGCGCGACACCGGCGTCGAAAGCCGGCCGCATCAACTCACTCATGCTGATTTTCGCGAGATCGTAAGCCATTGATTTTATGGTAAACGATTTACTAAACGAACTCTATAATAATATTATTGTTCCTCACCTGGTATGATTGCTGGTTGGGGATATAACCATCGATAAGTACCTCTTATCGGAGGTTATTGAATTGAACCCGCAAACGCCATATGTCGGTCGGCCTGGATGAGCGGAAACGCCTGATTTTCCGGCCTTTCAGGAAGATTTGGGCGAGGATCGGCGGAATAACTGCGGCTGTTAGAGCCGCGTTGAGCGCTCATCTCCTCTCGAGCTGAAGCAGACGTCCCAAGCAATCTCTCCCTCGGGCGGCGCTTCTTCCCTCTCCCCTCTCCGGAATGCCCTAATTTCCTGCATTTCCGCCTCAGATAGCCACCAGAATGCATTTAACGCAGTTGATGGGTCTGCGCCCATTTGCCATCGCGTGTCGAGTCTGGCGAGGCTGCATTTGAGCTATAAAACATGCTTGCAACTGTTCATTTTCTCGCGCATTCCTTATCTGTACAAAGCACCTGAAAAACGCACGTGAAAAACATGGCAAAACGGCATGCCGCCAATCCAGCGCCGAGCCCCAAACGGCTTATCGGTTATGCCCGCGTCTCGACCGACGATCAGGTCCATGATGCGCAGATGGACGAGTTGCGCGCCGCCGGTTGTGAGCGGATTTTTCAGGAGCACGGATCCGGCGCATCACGAGCTCGACCGGTGCTGACAAGGTTGCTCGGAGACCTGACTGCCGGCGATGTGCTCGTCGTCGTCCGCCTGGATCGCCTCGCCCGCTCTGTCAGCCACCTGTTGCAGGTGATCGAGGACCTTGAAGAGCGCGGTGTTCATTTCCGATCAATCCGCGATCCTATCGACACGTCCACGCCACAAGGGATGTTTTCCCTCCAGGTGCTCGGCGCCGTCGCACAGCTCGAACGAGCTCTGATCGCCGAACGAACCAAAGCTGGCATCAAGGCGGCAAAAGCGCGTGGCAAGCTACCGGGCAATCCGGGACTCCGAGAGCGGCGACCAGAGGCGATCAAGGCGGTGTCGAAGGCACGAGAAAAACTCTATCTCGACGAGCTGATCTCCTCCGCCCAAACCTGGCTGCCGATGGTGCGGCAGCTGCGGCCCCAACACAGCTGGGACAATGTCGTCCGGGTACTCAATCGCCGGGGCCATGACTGGACGGTTGAACGGCTGCGCCGCGCAGTGCATCGGATGGTCCGCGAGAAGCTGGTCGATCCCGAGCTTCTGGCGCGCTCGCCCCGTCGTGCCCCGGAAGATCACCTGATGAAGCTCGTTGCAGCGATTGCCATTGCTGATCCCGGCCTGTCACTGCGCGATATTGCCGCCCAACTGGATCAAATGGGTGAGCGGCCGGCGCGCGGTGGGCGGAAATGGCAGCCTTCCTCCGTTCGCCACCTGCTGGATGAGGCACATCGGTTTGGCCTCATTCGTCATTGAGGGCGCGGAGCATCAGCTTGCCGATTGCCCGGTTTCTTGCGCGCCCTGCTTTGGATGGCAAAGATTTCCAGCCTTCGCTTTGGATAATGCCGCGTGCCAACTGCCGGTATTCGGTTTCCGCACGGAGATTCACGACTGACGCCGTCCGCGTTGGTGGAGGTGCCTGATGACACTCTTCGGTCGGCCCTTGCTCGAATTGCCGAAAGGCTTCGCGAACGGAGGAAGAGAGCGGAACCGTTTTGGGAGCCACCTGAAAGAGGAGGTTGGCAATGGTCGTAATGGTTACAGCTCGCCATGCCGGTGGAAGGCTGGCCAGCGGCGCCGCGCCTTTCGCGACTGACGGCCGCTGACCATAAGGCAGTGATAAGCCCAGCGCGGCGATGTATGGCATCCCCTCCGGCCGAGGCGACCAGAGAAAGCGGCTTGCCGCGTCGATACGTTCAAACTCCGACCCACCCTTGCCGATAGCCTCACCTACCAACGAAGCAACCTGCAGCAGGTCTGTTTGATCGCGGCGCGGGAACCGCCGCGCCGAGACAATCGCATCGCAATCACGGCAAAACAGTCTGACAACGCCAACAGGTGTGGACCGAAACTGAAACAGACCACTACGGAAACACCCACTGCAGTTAATCTCGAGGCCAATCTTGGCGGGGGCAGGCAACTGCTTCGACACATGCCCAAGATCGCCGGCAATAGTGATCCCTCCCCTCTTCTGCGTCTTCATCCAGGCATGTCGGACAAACGCCTCGATGGGCGGGATCGCTCACGAATGAAGCCCCGCTGCGCCCGGTATTTTGCAAAGACAGCCGCTCCAGATCGACTTGACGCAGGCGACAGGCAAGCGCCCATAAACGGGTTGCGGGCTGGTCGGCCGAAACATCGTGGCGAAAGAGATGCGGGTTAGGGCCTACCGAGCCCCCACTTATCCAGTTTTCCACCTGCCGAGGTGAGCAAGAATAATGGCTCGACACCCGCCAATGCCAACAGCTTAGGAGTTCATCTTCAAAGGGTCGTGGAGCCAAAGCCAGCAGCCGCACCGGTCTCACTGGGTTGCACGTCGCTGCAGGCGGCCTTCAGTGCGCCGCGCCATCGCAACAAGCGGCAGGATCAAGTTGTCGCCGTCGAAGCTCTCCAAAGTGATCGCCTCTTTGCCATTTCGGACGGCTTCGACGGCAACTGTCTCGATCAAGCGAAAAATTCGCACCGTGACGCCGTCGGTCATATCCAACACCTTGCGACGCAACGGTGCGGTCCCGAGCTGTGATGGCTCGCGTAGAGGCAGTATGCTCCCGAGACTTGCGAGCAATTGGGCGAGCTGCGGCGTATTGGACCAGCGCTTCAGGTGAAAGGCCTCAAACCTTTCAGCAAGCTGCGGATCCGTCAACAACGCCTGCCGGGCGAGATCGGTGCCTGCGCAGATCAACGGCACTTTCAGATCGTTCGCCAGAAAGCGGATTACGTTGAGGAAGACCCGTTGCTGCCGATATGTCCCCGTCAACATGGCATGGATCTCATCGATGATCAGCATCCGTACCCCTATCCTTCGCATCAAGGTCCGGCACGTGGTCTTCAGTCGGTAGGTCGCGTCTCCACTTGGACCTGGTGCACTCAATGCATTGAGGAGTTCGCCGTAGACATCGCGCTCGACGGGTTTGGCCGGCATCTGCATCGCCACGACCGGCATGCTCGTGACACCCGTTCCACGATCGAAGACGGGCTGGTGATCCCGAAGAAATTTTCGAATGATCTTGGTCTTTCCCATACCCGTATCGCCGTAGAGAAGCAGACAGGGCATTCGGTCCCTTGGCGGATAGGTGAGCAGATCCTCAAGCCTCGCCAGCGCGGCCCTCGCATCGGCTGTTTCCAACCAACGATCAGCACGGATCCAGGCGATCCGTTCTTCAATCCCCATCTCGGCATACTGGCGATAGGCAGGCAGCAGATGGGAATATCCCGTCATGACCATTCCTCCACCGACAAGGGCGCCAAATCGGAGAAATCCTCGTCGTCGGCATCATCCGTCAGTTCTGCCTCGTTCCAGTCTGTCGCTGCCAGCGCTCGCGACCGTCTTTCGGCTCCGCGGCGGATGCTTCGCGTTTGGCGGCTTGCCCCCTCGACAAGCTGACGTTGGGCTTCGATGGTCTCGAAAATCAGATGCTCATCGACCGATTGAAAACCACGGGCCCTCAAAGCGGCCACGGCTTGCCGGTGCTCCCCGAGCGTGATCCGTGGTTGGCTGAGGTCTGCAAACCGAACCGGCCAGTTTTCGCCGTTTGGCCCGTCGACGAACACGCAGGAAATATCCCGAGGATCGTATCGGACGCGCATCTTATCCGGCGCACCGGTCCATGGGCTCAGGACATCGTCCCAATATTTGAGGCCGAACAGGTGCAGTCCGTCTCGACGGATGACGCGTTCCTCGAACGGCAGGAAATCCAGGACGAACCGATGTTCGTCGTAGGGAAGCCGCAGAGGCCCCCCACGCGAGAGGACGGCATCTTCCCAAGCCAGCCGAGGCGGAATCTTTAGCGCACGGTGGACATCGGCGTGATAGCGGCCGACAATCTCGAGGGTGAGCCATCGCTCCAGCTCGTCAAAGGTCATGACAGCATGTTTTTGAGGATCGTAGTCGCCACGAGCGCTTATATCGCTCGACGTTGAGCCGGGCAGAAAGTGAACGGCACCCATCATCGTGCCGATAAGCCGCTCGATATGGCCACCGTAATGTGGGCGAGCAACCGGTCGATGGATGAGCTTTATGCCGTGCTCGGCCGTTCCCCAAGCAAGTGCCTTTCCCCGAAACTCCCGAGCATTGTCGAGATGAATGGCGGTGGGCAAACCATAGACAGGCCAGTCGCCGACCACGTTTTGCTCCACGAGCCAGGAAGCCTTCGGCAAGACCATGTGCCGGATGGCCAGGGCGACAGATGTTGACGATGGGTGCTCAAGGCTCAGATAGAAGCCGACCACCATGCGGCTGGCGACATCTATCGCCAAGGTCAGCCAAGGGCGCTGCAATGGTTGGCGGTTTACAGCGTCAACAACAAAGAGATCGACCAACGTGTGATCGATCTGCACGACTTCCAGCGCGTGCACGACTTAATACTCATCGACAACCGGCACGTATTGCTGACGGGCGACGCTAGCACCCTCACGGGCTTTGGCCAACTTCCTCTGGTCGGAACGATCAATTCGAACCTTCACGGCCTTCCAGGAGGGCGCAGATATGTTTCGCTGACGGCAAATGAACCGGACATGATCATGGACGGCGGTGATCGTCGGTCGCTCGCGGCGGCAATAGATTTCTTGGATGGCGCAGCCGACTGCGTCTTCCTGCTCCGACAACAGCAGCCGCCTTCCCTTCTTCGGACCGGGCGTTTCATCCAGCAATGAACTGGTCACCGGCTTTCGCCGGAATTGACCGAGCAGCTGATAGAACCTTGTGGCTTTGAGACCCAACTCCCGGCACGCGGCAAATCTCTCCGCGGCGCTCAGTTTCTTTTCGAACGCGAGGGGCCGAATGACGGCCTCGCGAACCACAGCCTTTTGCCAAGCTGTCACCCTGTTGAGCATCTTGTCAGGTGTCTGCACCATTGGGGCTTCCTCGCCAACGTGTCTGCTTCGCCTTGGTCAATTGCTGCAGATGTCAGGATGCTCCCCAAGAATGACAGGTGAAAGACGCTTGGTCTCGGACGCCATTCTACCGAAAATGGCTGCTGTCGTCCAAAGAAGACATGCCGTCACTCGACAAAGAGAAACACAACGGATCGCTGTCCGTCATCGTTTTCGATGGAGTATCATCCGTGTGCCTTCTTTTACTGAGATTCAATATCGCCAATTAGAGGCCTCATTCGATTTGAAAGAGGCTTGAAAAATGAATGACTTCGTTTCCGGCGTGAAATCACGCAACATCCTCGTGCTCGGTGCAGGTGAGCTTGGGATGCCTGTCCTGCGCAATCTGGCTAGCCGCGCAAAGGTCATCGAAGGAGCAAAGATAAGCGTCCTGCTGCGCGCCAGCGCCGTGGAGTCCAGCGCGCCGACAAAGCAGCGGGACGTCCGCGAGATCCGTGACTTGGGCATAGAGATCGTCATATGCGATCTGGTGAAGAGCTCAATCGACGAGCTGGCATCCCTGTTTTCACGGTACGATACCGTCATTGGCTGCACGGGCTATGCGGCGGGGATCAACACCCCGATGAAACTCGCCAAGGCGGCGTTGCAATCCGGAATACCGCGCTATTTCCCTTGGCAGTTCGGCGTCGATTTCGAGGCGATCGGTCGAGGCGGTCCGCAGGACATCTTCGACGCGCAGCTTGATGTCCGCGAACTTCTGCGCTCACAGGATAAGACCGAATGGGTCATCATTTCCACCGGCATGTTCATGAGCTATCTCTTCGAGCCGGAATTCGGTGTTGTTGATCTGGAAAAGAACGCCGTGAAAGCCTTGGGCAGCTTCGATACGGCTGTCACGGTGACGACGCCCGACGACATCGGCGTACTCACTGCTGAGATCGTCTTCTACGAGCCGACCATCAGCAACGAAATTGTCTTCCTGGCAGGTGATACCGTTACCTATGGCGAGCTCGCTGAAAAGCTGGAGGCGGGTTTGAACCGGCCCTTCAACAGGTCCGAATGGACTGTTCCAGCTCTTATGGAAGAATTGGCAAATGACCCCCAAAACATGATGCGCAAATACCGAGCAGCCTTTGGCATCGGGCGCGGAATGGCATGGGACAAGGCCAGCACTTTCAACGTACGCGAAGGCATTAAGGTCACGGATGTGTCCGATTGGATTAACGCGAACCTTCGCAGCAACTAGATAGCCCTAAGCACCCGGCGTACTCAGCGGTCCTAGCCGAGCGGCCGCAGCCCTCATATTAAAACGTCTGCCAGGAAGGCTTCTCTGGCGGACGAGAATCATAATCCTCGCGTGATTTTCGAAACAGGTCGGAATTCTCCACGACCCATGTCCAAAGTGGGATCATGCGAATAAGAAGACCCATGCCCAATTCCGTGAGTTCATATTCTACGCGAGGTGGCATCTCAACCAGATCGTAGCGCGTGACGAGACCGTCTCTTTCCAGTTGACGCAGGGTACGGGTCAGCATCCGTTGCGTGACACCGTGCATTCGTCTTCCAATTTCCGCGTGTCGAAGCCTGCCATAAACCCCGAGAGTGTGTATCACGCCGAGCGACCATCTATTTCCTGCGTGCGTTAGAACCTCTCGTCTAACTCCGTCTTCGTCCTCGCGAAGGCCGTCGCAAACCGCTTGAGAGTAGCTAAGAATTTCTTCTCTGGTCATTTTTCTTGTGTCCGGTACCCTTTGTTCGGTCTTATCAGCCTTTAAGCTGCGTCACACCTCTCCCTTTGAAAGATTGATTACGCTAACCTTGCATGTCCGTAACGGGGAATTCCGGCGAATACGGAAAATTCCAATGATCCTGGCAGGCAATAAACTGAATTATCCCAACGAGATTGATTCCGCTTAATCAAGCGGATCGACACGTTCAGAATCGGTATCAAGCCCCGTGTTGATGGCAGATTTCGAAAGGCTGCAATGAGCAAACCACGCAATCCGGTCGACAGACGCGCTGAGGAGTTGGACACGATCGCGGCCGTTCTGCCTATGGAGCGACGTGACGAGCTGGCCGAGCTTCTGACCGATCAGGACATCGAAACACTCCGGCACCTGGTCAATGAAGGCATCGGCGAAAACACGCTTCGCGCACTGACCTCGGACCTGGCTTATCTGCAGGCATGGTGTCTGGCGTCGACTGGAAACAGTCTTCCCTGGCCCGCGCCGGAAGCACTTCTCCTGAAATTCGTTGCCCATCATCTGTGGGATCCGGAGCGCCGGCGTGAAGATTCCGGCCACGGCATGCCGCAGAATGTCGATCGGTTGTTACGGGATCAGGGATTTCTCAAATCGCTTGGTCCACATGCGCCAGACACCGTGCGCCGGCGGCTGGCCTCCTGGTCGACGCTCACAAAATGGCGCGGCTTTACCGGCGAGTTCGCCTCACCTGCCCTTAAGCAAGCCATTCGTCTTGCCGTTCGAGCCACACCGCGACCACGCAAGCGCAAGAGCGCAAAAGCTGTGACGGGAGATGTGTTGGCCAAGCTTCTTGCCTCATGCGGCTCGAGCAGTCTGCGCGATCTCCGCGACAGGGCTATCCTCATGGTGGCATTCGCATCGGGTGGCCGCAGGCGCAGTGAAATTGCAGGGCTACGCAAAGAGCAACTGACAGACGAACCTCCGATCGAACGCCCTGACGGTCCTCCCCTCCCCTCGCTGTCGATCCACCTTGGACGGACCAAAACGTCGGGCGCCGATCACGACGAGATCGTCTATCTCACGGGTCGTCCGGTCGAGGCGCTGAACGCCTGGATGGAGGCAGCCAGCATTAAGTCAGGATCGATCTTCCGCAAAATCGATCGTTGGGGAAACCTGTCGTCCCGCCCTCTCGATCCGAAATCGGTCAACGATGTCGTCAAACAACGTGCAGCGCTTGCCGGTCTCGACCCGGCGGAGTTTTCCGCTCACGGACTAAGGTCTGGCTATCTCACGGAAGCTGCCAATCGTGGCGTGCCGTTGCCAGAGGCGATGGAGCAATCACGCCACCGATCCGTCCAGCAAGCATCCAGCTATTATAACAGTGCTACACGCAGAAGCGGGCGAGCGGCGCGTCTCATTTAAGCAGGTTCATTGCGTAGGCCGATTATGGTGGCTCCACGATCCGAAGCTGTAGTTTGCGAGGGCCGGAGCGTGATATTTACCCCTGACACAACACAGCGGGCCAGTGGCCTGCCTCGGAGCGCTGTCTGGATGTCTACCGGCCATAGTCCGATGTTAGAACCGCATCTTCATCGTCTGGGCAACTGTGAAGTGCGGAAAATTCGGTAGTTTGCGCGACGTTTGCATCAGTTCGAAAAACTGGGCCCAAGCGAACTTGTTCACGATCTCGTCTGGCCGCTCAAAAGTATACAGCTCCAGGCCGTCTACAATTGCCGTTACTCTAAATCGTCTCATTGCCTCGGGGTGAATGTACAGCCTGATTGCGTAACGGATGTTGTTCAGGAACTCAGCAATCGTGCTCGCGTGGTAGGCGAGCAAGTGAGTGTGAAACCAGTCCCAGCAATCTGGCAGCGCCAGGTAGGCGTCACCTTCATCGATTTCGACGTGGTTTTCAGCCAAGATCCTACGAAGTGTATGAGCTTGCCCGCCGAGACGCAAAAAATTATGCTTCCCGATGTCTCCACTCATGCGGATAAAGTCGATCCGCCTTATACGAAGATCTACCTCTTTCTCGATGTGACCGAACCGGACGTTCTCGACGAATGCGTACGTATCCAACCACCCGCTGAACTCTTCGACGATTCGGCTGAGGTGATTGATCTTCGTTCCGATCAACGGCTTCATGCAGATCCGTTTCAAATAATAGAGAGTGGTATAGTCAGTCTTGCTTTCTCCGGGTGCGGGCTTCGGCAAACCGAACGGGAGGGGTGATCCGCCTTTACTAGTTACGGGCGACAGGAAGTCCCGAAGTAGTGTCCCGAACTGCCGTAAACTTCCAGAGCTTTGCGGAAGGAGATTAGTGTCGTGTCGCTTCTCGCCAAGAGGACAGAAGATCGCATGGTTCACCATGTCGTCGACCATACTCAGGACCGCGCCTAGGACAATGGCTTCTTGCTCGATTTCGGAATATTCCCTCGGTTCAACCATCAACTTACCCGCTGCATTGCAGATGATCGGATGGCAACAGAGTGCAAGTCACCTCTCCTCCGATGCGGCTTTCATTAGTTAGCCGTAGTGACCTTTGCCGTTTGCCGCATAACCCTTGTAGCGAGATCGAGTACGTCCCTTAAGCAAATCTCGTGCTTCTCAGAAAGACTGAATACGAGTTCGTGCTTATTAACATTCGCACGGCCTGGGTCTGGATACCTCCCAGCCCACATCGTGAAGTGAGTCAACACGTCCAGAATGGCGCGATCTTTCTCGGTCAGATCGGGAATGAATTCCGCCAAATCTCGAAGACGGTGATGATAGAACTGCTTTTCGTTCTCAATAAATTTATCGACGCCGTGCTTCAAGATATGCATCGCTTTGAGCGAAATTTCCAAGCTATAGCCAAGAAGCATCATAGCGATCGCAGAAAACTGGCTATCGCAAATGCCCTGGATTGGAACAGGCATGTTTTCAAATGATGGTTGCGCTTCAATCAAGGTTTTCGCTGCTTGGCTCATAGCTTCTGCTTGGGAAAGCCATAGGATTGGATTCTTCAGATCCTCCGCTTTAGGCGTGGAGGTGGGGTCCACATCCTTACCAAGTGCGGCGCCAATCATGGCCCATCTCTGCCACGCGGATGAGCTATAACCGAAGGGGTCCTGCGCGAACATCTGTCTGTCAGGAACTAGGGGATCCAAGTACAACTCCTCATGAGTTAGATTCAGCAGCTACTTTCTCAGAGATTTCACGACTGGCGGCGAACTTCAGAATGTTACCGTCTACAAACGTGGTACGCTTGTAATTAACCCGCGAACGACAACGTCGCTGTCAGCTTGGATACGGCACACCGCCTCAAACCTCTGGCCCGGCATATTGTGCTCGGCCATGAAGCCTTCAACGTTCGGTTTCTCTTGTTCAGTAGGGGGACTGCATTTTGCCCAAGTCTCTTTAAGATAAAACGGAACATCCATCGGATACCCTAAATATCTCCGGCTTTCCTGTTCATTTTTGATACCGATTAAAATTGCCCTGAGGCCGCTTTTGTAAGAAATCGAAAACGCCCCTTCAGGCATGTCTGGGCGTGTAAAATAGCCGGCACGATGGTAGTCCCATGCAGCGTAACCCAGATATCCCAAGACAACGATACCCAGTCCACGTTTAACCAAAGTCCACATTCTCGCATCCCGTCAAAATACACTCTGGGATTCTTAGTTGTTGTGCTTGCAAAACACAACCTAACGAGAAGTATTTGAGATACGCCCTACGCCCTCCGGCTTTTGTCGCTCTCGTCCCTCAAGCAAGGCCTCTGGCTCGGCAGGTCACCGCTCCAGCGAAAAAGCGAAGATGTGGTCAAGACGATTGCTCGGTTTTGCCGGCAGATCAAATATCGGGCCACCATTTGGATGAATAACGGCTGCAACGAGTTTTGGCCAACAGCGCTATCGGCCGTCCGCCGAACTGCGCTTAAACCCCCGAAAATCCCAGTTGGTGCAGGCTTGAAATCCTCTCTCTCATTGATAGGTCGATCAATTTTCAGAGTCTCGATACTCTGTATTTCTCAAAGTGTCGGTAGGTGCCTCTCCGAAGGCTTCACGGTACAATTTTGAAAACCGTCCGTGGTGAAAAAAACCCCACTGGTTGGCAATTGCGGCCACCGTATCTCCATCTGCGGCGCATAGAAGGGAAGCGCGTGCGCCCTTAAGTCGAAGAGTCCTGAAATACGCCATAGGCGTCAATCCAGTGAACTCCTGGAACGCAGACTGCAATGCTCGAACGCTTGCGCCTGCTTCACGCGCAATCAGTTCGACCGTCAGCGCGCGTCCAGGATGCGCATGCATAAAGTCTATAGCCCGTTTAACTTGACGGGGTGCGAGCGCTGGTGGTCCAGCTAGTAATTTGCAAGAAAAATTATTGGGATAATTCAGTAAAAATGCATCGATTATGAAGTCAGAGAAACTGGTTGTCCTGTCGCTCCTGACTGCAATGTCAATGATTTCCTGGTCTTTGATTGCGTCGAGCAAATTACTCAGAGCGCCAATGCTTCTTGTAGATACAGGGGTTGTCTCAAAATTCAAGGCGAACGAAATTTCGTCGTCCATCAATACTGACAGCCTTTTTCGCAGAGAGAGCCACGGAATGAAAGCCGACGTGTGATAGCTCTGGTCAAAAATATCGACGCTCTTGAGGTCGCGGTAGGCCAGCGCGAAGCCAGGTTCCACATCAAATGACCGGGACTTAAATCTGTGCACACTCCCCTTCAAAACGGGTCTGTTGAATATGATGCCATCGAGCTCCGAAAGGGGTTCGATCCGATGACTGCCAATCATCTGAGCCCATTCGACCGACAAGTGGTCATTAGAAAACAGCTTCCCGCTCCTTCCCATTTCGGCGGGTTTCGCTAGCGCCGAAACGCGTGCTGGACCGTAAGCCTTGTTGATATATTGTTCGAATGGCTCAATGGATGGGGAAATAAATCTAAAGTTCGTAGGCATTTGATCCCTTCATCATCCATTTTTTATATCTGACCAAAATCAGTGATGACCTGAGCCACTCGCTCGACTGCGGCTAAACTCAGCCCCCGCTACTCTATCGATTGCGCAAACCAGAGCAGCGCACTTCTTGCTTAGGGCGACTGACTTGGTGAAATCAGCTAATGTGCTGATCTCGCCAAGGCGCACCTTAACTGCTTCCATCAATGTAATTGCATCTGCAAAATACGCCTCACTTAGAATACGGTCTCACTCTCAATGACGAGCGATGTGAATTCCCGAAGTAAGACGGGGTCGAAATGACCTTTGGCGGCCGTCATCATCGACAAGCTTTCGTCTAGTGAAAGTGCCGGTTTATAGGGCCTGATGCTTGTCAGGGCGTCATAGACATCGCAGATAGCCGCAATACGCACATTGATCGTTATTGCTTCACCCATCAATCCTTTGGGGTATCCGGTACCGTCAATTTTCTCGTGATGATACAGGGTGATGTCCAACACCTCGTCACTCACGCCGCTGATGCTTTTTAGCATCTCAAAGCCACATGCTGGATGCTTCTGAACGATGCAGATTTCCCCAGCTGTCAGCCTACCTCGCTTTCGTAGTATGGAGATAGGAATAGCTGCCTTACCGATATCGTGCACCAACCCACCCATAGCAAGCTCGTGAATCACGGGTTCGGGTAACCTCAGAGCGCGGGCAAAAACGATTATCAACGCACTGACAGACAGGGAATGGAGAAACGAAGCTTCATCACTGTTCTTTAGTTTCGCAAGCGCAGATATGGCAGCGACATTTTCACCAGACGTCATCAAATCTTTGATGAACGCATGGGCATCGTTCAAAGATGGGCGCTCACGATTTCTCATTTGGTCAAAAAGCTTTGTGACCACTGGCATAGATTGCGAGATTCGCTTCTGGGCGTTCTGGATATCGTCCGGACTAAAACGCTCCGCAATCTTTTGCTTGTGCTCAACCACCGCTATTTTGGCGTTCGTCCTGACGGTCCCTCGCCGCTCCTCCAGACATAAATCGGTGGACGCGTTTTCATGAAAACCAACTTCGTTCGCATTTCCAACTTTTAAATAGTATTGCCGGATTGGCTTCATGATCGCCCCCTCTCGCGAGGGTCGGGGGTTGCGGAAGCAAATTTCTTGCTTTTTAGACCTGGAGCGATCTCAGTGACATCACATTGATTAATATGTGATTTGAGGTATTCCAATTCCAACACAAGTTCCCTCAAACTATCCCTGAGAAGGAATATTAACAGATCGGGCTGACTTGTGACTTGGCGAGTATCCGGTTTTTTATTGGGCCGAAACGATAGGACATTATTCACAACGGGTACCTATTCAATAAATGGTGCATGACGAATTCATAGGAGACATCCTGTGTCTGCTGTCCGAATCCAGTCCCTAAGCTTCATTGTCGCGGCTTTTGGGGGCAAAGTGCCGCGACCTATGAACACAACTATGTCCAAACGTGTAAGGAGCAATCTCCGCTGTAGTTTGCGGATACCTTCTTGCGTTCACTCAGAACTCACGCCATTCCTCCTGGCGCGCTGCGCTACCGAAGAAAGCGCGCTGGACACGACCCGCAAGTCTATGCACCGGCGAAGCTTGAGTTGAAGGAGCTTGTGAGTGAGTAGGGCTGCCTGTGGTTGCCTGCGGGACGTCACCAAGGTTAAATTGTTCCAGAAGACGGGTAAGTGAAGCTGCTTCTTTCGCTAGGCTGTGGCTGGCCGCAGTCTGTTGCTCGACCATCGCCGCATTCTGCTGTGTTCCCTGATCCATTGTATTGACCGCGGTGTTGATTTCCTGAAGACCTGTTGCTTGTTCCTTGGAAGCGTCAACGATTGCAGAAACGTGACGATTAATTTCCTGTACGTCTGATACAATCACCTCCAGCGCGTTTCCGGTCTCACCAACCAGCTCGACACCGTTGCGAACCTGGGCGCCAGATGTGACAATCAGCTCCTTAATTTCCTTTGCCGCAGTCGCAGATCTCTGCGCCAATTCTCGCACCTCCTGTGCCACCACTGCAAAACCCTTTCCCGCGTCTCCTGCGCGAGCAGCTTCGACGCCTGCATTGAGCGCCAGGAGATTCGTCTGGAACGCGATCTCGTCAATCACTCCGATGATGTTGGTAATTTCCGAGGAAGAACGTTCAATCTGCTGCATCGCAACGACTGCTTCTTTTACGACACCGCCGGATCGCTCAGCGCTGGCTCGAGCGCGCGCAACGAGCTGACCTACTTCTTCAGCGCGTCGGCTGGAATCTTTTACTGTCGTGGTGATCTGTTCCAATGCGGCAGCTGTTTCCTCTACTGAGGCAGCCTGTTGCTCGGTTCGCTTCGAAAGATCGTCTGCCGCCGCCCGGATTTCGTTAGCGCCCGCATCGATACCGCGCGCATTCTCCCCGACGGCTCTCAGGACTGCCTGGAGTTTCGCAGATGATGAGTTGAAGTTATCGCGAACAGCGTCGAGATGACCTACAAAGATGTGCTCAATTCGATAGTCAACATTCCCATTGGCTAGCTGATCCAGCGCATCGGCTAACGAATCCACAGCAAACTGAATATTGGCAGATTCTTCAGCCCTTTGCGCTTCACGCAGATTGCGTTCTTGTTCAGAAAGGTCGCGCATCTCTGCGGCTTCCCGCTCTAGACGCTGACGCTCCAGCGCGTTTGTTCGGAAAACAGCCACAGCGGATGCCATGCTTCCCAGTTCATCTCCGCGGTTAACCCCTTCGATTTCTGCAGACGTATCTCCAGTTGCCAGTGTCGTCATTTGCTGGTTCAACCGTGATATTGGCATTGTAATGCCTTTCGCGCTGAGTATCAGTGCTGCGATGATTCCAACGCTGAACACAATCCCAATACCCGAAAGCGAAAAGGCGATTGTTTGATAGGTTGTTGCCGACAGATCGGAGCTCGCCGCATCGACTGCACTCGTGAGTTCGTCCTGCCACTTACGCACGTCCTCAATAAGAGGGCTTACGAGTGCGTCCGCCTGAGCCAAAAACAAACGCGCCTGATCATTCTCGTCGCGGCTTCCAAAATCGACAGCCTTATCGGAAAGCTGATTCACCTCGTTAACGCGCTGGATCAAGTCGTCAACTCGATTAGCTTCGAGTGGAAGATCCGCCTTCACCTTCTGTAGACGTTGGAAAAGGCGGGACTTCTCATCTTTGTAAGCTGCCACAGCTCGTTCCATCTGGGCTGTCTCTGAAGGATATTCCAGAATTTGGTAAGCTCGGTAAGGCACCGCAACCATATTGCGCGATGCGCGAGCCATGTCATTAGATGCCAAAATTTGATGGCCTATAAGCTTCTCATATGCACTGTCAGCACGTTTTAACTGCGCCGCAAGCAAACAGGCCGCCAAAATGCCCACGAAACAGATGGGAAGTACCAGAAGTAGCACTTTTGTACGAATTTTCATATTTTGAAGAAGAAACATTATTTCCTCGCGCATAGAACAAGATTGTAAATCCGTCATCCGCCACTCATTCGACCTGCTACCTCCCTCGAGACGAACGGGAAGCGAAGAAAAACGAGTAGAATATTTGTAATCGGGACGATTTATAGTGAAACAAATAAGATCTATTATATTTATGACGTATTAACGTGTATAAGACATGCGTTATTTGTATATTTGAAACGCGAAATGGATATAATTTATCAAAATCTAACATAATAAATCTATCCCTCTGAAAAGTTCTGTTTGCTTATGTTCGGTGGTCTAATCCCGCTTGCGTGACCTTTGAGAAGCTAACTTTGCTGGCAGGCGCAAAGGCGAGACCAGCAGTTTCCACGGCTCCGACTGTTTCTCGGGCTAGTACGACGACGGTCTCGCGACTGATCGCAGGAGCACAGGCATGCGCCGCGCCCAGCTGTCGGCGACAGCAACCCGTCCCGTCAGCTTCCTCCCCAAAAACTGGATGGCGATTTTCGTGACACCTGCAACTCATAGCCCTGCAGATGGTCGGCGCCCTCGGTATCCATGACGATCCCATCGACAGCGACGATCGGCGAGTAGATCGTCAGCGCCCAGAGCGTGATCCGCTCCAGTGCCGTGGCGTCGGCTTGTGGATCAGCGTCCATCAGCATGAGGCCACGAAACAGCGACTGCGCTTTTGCCGCTGGCATGCCGACAAGGACGCCTGCCTTTCTGGCAGCCGGGTCGGCCGCCGAGACCGATCGTTTGATCCGCTTTTGGCGATCACCGCGATTGCCTGCTCAGGCGGAATAGAGGGATCGGCCCGACGAATGCGATCCGTCGGCAGGTCCGATAGAAAGATTGAGACGACCCTTGTCATCGCACGCCCTCACGAGAAACTCAGCACACTCACCCGCTTTCACGCGCATCAATTCCAGAAACCACTGGGGTCGCCCCACTCCAGGCACTGGCAGCTCTTCCGATGGCATGACGCTCACTCGCCATCTGGTGGTCGAGGCCGTCGGCTGGCCAAAATCATTGGCTTCCGTCTGCCGTCGCCATCGCCGTATAGCAAGTGCCATGGTTCCCGTTCGCTCGGCCGCCAGCTGCAAGCGACGGGAAGCTACCATCGGCAATCTGACGAGCTCGCCGACTACGGCGCCCAAGCCACCAAACGATAGACCCTCTTCCATGTTCGCCAGCACATCGTCCTCCTTGTCGGACTCCACGAAAATGACCCGGTCGGGATGGAGACCCGCCTGAGCATGAGCCGGGAAAAACAGATCCTGGCGGGTCAGGCACCACACGATAGGTCCTTTCGTGCGGGCTGCGATCCCGGCTGCGAAGAGAGCGGCCGCCGCACCGTCCACAGTGCCGGCTCCGCCTCCCGCAAACTCATGGAGTGCGCCGAAGGACAGGCCACCGCCTGGAAGGGCGGCGTCGATGGCTGGGACTCCAAAGGCGAGACAGCTCGATTTTCTCGGAAATACAGCCGTCAATGAAGAAACCCGCTCGCGTAGGTCGGCGATCACCCTGTCGCGGGCAGCAGTCATCGTTCACGGCCCCCTTTCAGGTCGCGTTACAGGTTGCGGCACGTCGGCATCATGCCGCGTCAAGCTTGGATGTTCTATATTTGTTCTTGTTAACGCATGGAGTCAAGCGGGTGTAACAGGGATGAGCTCCGCGAAGCTTCGCGCCTTTTGCGATTCCCTATTCGA
This sequence comes from Agrobacterium cavarae, assembly GCF_004310285.1. GTDB lineage: Bacteria > Pseudomonadota > Alphaproteobacteria > Rhizobiales > Rhizobiaceae > Agrobacterium > Agrobacterium cavarae. The sequence continues at coordinate 114,310 of NZ_SISF01000026.1, read as the reverse complement.
ATCAGCGAACTAAACTCGTCTGTTTTTTTGCGAATCCTGATCGTCCCGTGGAAATCTCTTCGTAACACCTCTGTGCTTCACTGCATGGCATGAAGAAGCCCAAGGCCTCCAAGCCTCTTTTGAGGCATGACGAACCGCTTCGCTCACGCCCAAGGCGCCGGCGCGATCCAGCGCAGCCAAATCTCCTCCTCGATCCGATGCCAAGTCGCATTGAGCCCTGTCTGGCGCTCCTGAAAGCAACGCCGCCCAAAGGTGATGATTGGCTGTTCGAAGTGAAATGGGACGGCTATCGCATCGCCGTTCACATCGAGCTCGGCAAAGTCCGGATCCTCACCCGCGGCGGCCACGACTGGACCCATCGCTTTCCCACCATCGCGGCCGCAGCGCTCAAGTTGCCGGTCGCGAGCGCCATCATCGATGGCGAAGCTGTCGTGATGGACGCCGAAGGCCGCTCCGACTTCAGCCTCCTGCAGAAGTCCCTCGGCGGTCGATCGGGCAAAGCCGTTTCCGCCGACGCTGTTCTCGTGGCGTTTGATCTTCTCTACTTCGATGGTCACGACCTGACGTCGGTGGAGCTGTCATCACGCCGGCACATGCTGCACGATCTGATCGGCGCTGGCGTGCCGGACATCCTGTTTTCCGAAACCATCGACGCCGACGGCGAGCAGTTGCTTGCGCATGCCTGTGAACTCGGTCTCGAGGGGATTATCGCCAAGCATCGGGACAGTCCGTATCGCTCCGGTCGCACAGGCGACTGGCTGAAGATCAAATGCGTCCAGAGCGACAGCTTCTTCATCATCGGCTATGAGCCATCCTCGAGCGGCCTTGGTGGGATTGGGGCGCTTCTTCTTGGAGCCTATCAGGGTGATGAGATCGTTTATGTCGGATCAGTCGGGACAGGTTTCAGCGAGGCGCAGGCCGTCAAGCTGCGCTCAACCCTTGACCGGCTGAAACGAAAGGGCCCTCCCCTCGTCTATGATGGCGCGCGCAACAATGTCGTCTGGGCTCAGCCAACCATTATAGTCGAAATACACTATCGCGGCTGGACCCATGACCGGAAGCTCAGGCACGCCTCCTTCAAGGGAGTGCGGGACGTCCAGGATAATGCCGACGTCTGTCGCACCGAGTAGGCTGGAGCGGATCCGCAGCTAGTTACGATTGGCGAAGCCTGCTGGATACCCGCGAGCCATGGCGGCGAAACTGGCATCGCCTATCGTATGCACGCCAAGTATGGCATGTTTGCCAAGGGGGCTTGTCGCGTAAAGATCGAAGGCAGACCACTCCGGCCTCGCACCCAACGACTCTACATATGTGCTGACCACGGCCTTGGCGGCCGAGTAGCTGCTTGTCGTGACGAACAGTGGCACGGCCACCTCGAGAATCCGCGGACGACCGATCTTCTGCACCAACTCAATATGGGCGGGATCAGTCAGCCAAAAGTAAACTCCTTCTCCACCCCAATGTTGTAACAGCAGCTCCACTCCTCCATCGGTTTGAGGATAGGGATGCGACACCATCCAAAACTTCCCGGAACGGGAATCCGCTTGCGAATGAAACGGACTTTTTCGGTAGATCGCATCGGCAGTTTCGGTATCGAAGGCTCCCGCTTCCACCTGCGCGTTAAGCCTCCGCCGGACACCCGTCGCGTCAGACATGTGGATCCCACTTGCTCTGAGACAATCCGCTTCGGCGTCCGTCAGCCGTGTGTAATGCCACGCGCGGATTGTCCGGTGCTCCATCGCCGGCAACACGATCTCCTCGAGGATGTGCATCCGCTCAATGGCAAATGGGTTATCTGGAAGGGGAACCCACCTGTCCGCACCTTGCTGCTCCTCGTAATTCTTCCGGTCAACAAGCTCGTAGTCGAGGAGTACATCGCCATTATTTTGCAGGACAGCCATCAAATCCGCGTCAAAGGTGGTGATGTCCCAAACGTCGATCAAACTGGTCAACGGCGCAGTTCCTTTCGCCGGTTACAGCGGGAGTGCAAGTATGACCTCTTGCATGAGGAAGAGTCCGCGCCGAGTTTCAGAATTTCAGCTCACTATCATTCACCGATTTCAGAATGGGCGGCGCACCTTCAAGGCGAAAAGTACATATGTCTAATTGCACCATCGGGCCGCGCTGCGTGTGCATCGTCAACGTGTTGACCTCTACATCCAGCCCAGACTTATGCACGTCCCGGATCGCGTCATTGAGTTGGCGCAGCGCGGCTCCCAACCTATCCTCGTAGTGCTTCCGGCGTGCGTGTATCGAATCCATCATCTGGGCTCCCGCTGTTTGGATCGGCCGTTTCCATCATAGCGGCAGACTCAGATCAAGAGTGTTGGCGAGCTCGCTGAGCCTTTGCATAGACCGGATAATGTGATGATAGGCATGCTTACAACTCAATCAGAACACAAAAAAACTCACCGCTGCGGGTTTGAATAGGCGGACCCAATGAGCTCTGTTTGTTAAAAAACGTCAGCTTCCCTTAGCTAGAGGATCTCTCGGCACGTATTCGTAGACGAGATAACGCTACCCAATCCATACGATTATTTCGGCGGTCTCTTGATCATTCCTGCGCCAGGCTCAATGAGAAGTGCGTAGTTTAGACATTTGACCAAATGGTGCAAACGGTGCATCTCGCGAAAAAGCGCGAGAAGCCGATGCATGTAGTCGAGAAGGAGGATTTCGCGCTTCTTCTCTCGCTCCATGCCTTCCATCTTGGGATAATAAGTGATCACCTGCGAAACGTCATCATAATCGATTTTGTTGTGGGCTATCGCATTTCTAAGCTCATTGTCATGAGCCAGCGGATCAACCGTATACCACGCGCTGTCTAGGTCCTGTAGCTTGTTGCCGAGCGCCACATCAGCGTAATCACTTAAAGATGCTGGCTGTAGGTGCTTCTGTTGTCTGCTAACGCGCATTGCAAAAGCATTGTGATCGCTACGCTCGATCAGATTTCCGACACCAGCTACCAACACAAGCTGACGGTTAAGCACCTCCGCCATGTCCTTATAGACCTCGCGGTAGTCCAGAAAGTCTTGAGAGCTGACCCGCATAGCGGTCTTCCTATCAATGGAAGTCTTGTCGAAGTCCAGAAACAAGGCTGGCCGAAGCGGCAGCTCCGCTTCGAAAATTGGTTTGTACAATTTGAGACAATCGCGCTGAAGGTTTGAGAGGAAGTCAGTGTCGAACAGTTCCTGCAGAAAGGCTGCGATTGCCTCCGGCTTGCTTTGCATTAAATCGATGAGAACCTTGGTTAACATTCGGACAATTTCACTGGTATCATCTGGAAGCGTAAAGGGACGAACATAGTGGCTGACTACTTTGTAGAGCGTTGCGTTAACGTCCTCCATTTTGTCTGACTTCACCTGGATCTTGAACCGCTTTTTCGCATACTCCGCAAACGGCCCGTAGTACCCTTTTGCATACTTCGAGATGAGTTCAGCGACTTGCGGATACTTCTTGTACTCTTCGTTGATAATACCAAGTCTCACTCGATGAGCGTCTGCGTTAATTGGGCCCACTCGCGTAGCAGCCTGCAAATAGGGAGTTTGCCCCGGAACGTAAGTTCCGAAAGCTACTGGGAAATCCAAGTGCAAATCCACGAAGTCGTATTGGGGGTCGAAAGGGCCCATTTGAGCAAGTTGGGTAGCATTTGTAATCGACCAGTGAACGCCTTCGTGGGGGTTGAAGCCGCGTATGCCTTTCTTCATCGCCTCCATTGCTCTGGTGTCAAGCGTGTCAGCATTCTTGGCAGTCAAGTATATACCAATTAGAGTGCCGCACCGCTTGCAGGAAAACTTCAAGGGCTGTACGTCGCGGTTACTGAGGCCCACTCTACAGTTTGTTTGGTTCGAACATTCGTTGCATCTCAATTCCATATTGATGTTCATGACAGCCCCTGGATCAACTATATGTTGCATTCGTAAATGCAGATAAAACTGAGTTCAAGTCTGCATGCGGTTCATTTTTGGACATCTCCTTTGGCGACCGCGCTCTATGCCTTCGCCACGAAGCCAGCCTCCGGCCGTCTCCGCCGATACCGGTAACGATCGCTTGTCCTGACGCTACGCTGACACGGTGATCGCCGCTTTGCGCTCTCTTTCGCGCGGTGTAGCCGCTTCGCTTGCTGCCCTTCTTCCTGTCCGTTTCCCCGCTCTACGATGGTCCGCCGGTCTCGCCAATGGGCAAGCAGGCTTCGCCTGTCCGGCCGTCAGAAAAACGGCTTTCATCGCTTACGCGCCGAACCTTCCGTTTTTCAGCCGTCCGGACCCATGACTAGCCCGACAGACCAATGGGGAGCGGGCTTCGCCCTTTCCCCTTCGTTCCGGAGGATGTGAGAGCACATCCACCGGAACGGTGGGTAAAGGCTTCGCCCACTGCGGGGCTTGCTCTCTCGGATATCGGGAACCGTTGGAGACACCACCATGAAACTTGTCTGTGAAGCTTTTAGCCTGACCGCCTTTGTGAGCGCCGCGATCATCATCGCCGCCGCCTTTGCCTGACCCCGTTGCTTTGGGAGCCTTTGTCATGACCAATCAGAACACACAGTCCGAGATCATCACCATCGCACTCGACAAACTCGACCGCGATCCCAAAAACGTCCGCAAGACCTATCGCAAGGAGGGTATCGAAGAACTCGCCGCCAATATCCGGGCGGACGGTTTTCGCCTGTTGCAGAACATCGTCGTGCGCAAGGGCGACAAGCGCGGGCGCTTCTTCGTCATCGCCGGCGAACGTCGCCGCCTTGCCCTTACGCTCTTGGCCGAGGCAGGCGAGATGCCCAAGGATTTTGCCGTGGATGCCCGTTTGCGCGATGAGGCCGACGCAACAGGCATCAGCCTTGCCGAGAACGTCATGCGCGAGGACATGCACCCGGCCGATCAATACGAGGCCTTCAAGGTGCTGGCAGAGGAAGGCGTTTCCGTCATCGATATCGCCGCCCGCTTCGCAACCACCGAAACCATCGTCAGGCGTCGTCTGGCCTTGGCGCGGGTTGCCCCTGCCCTCCTGGAACTCTACCGCAATGAGGAGATGAGTTTCGAACAGCTGTCAGCCTTCACGATCAGCGATGACCATGACGAGCAAATGCGGGTGTGGGAGAGCATTCCATCATGGAACCGCAATAGCTACACCATCAAGGCAGCGCTTCGCCGAGATGCCATTTCCGCGTCAGACAAGCGCATTCGCCTCATTGGGGGCATGGAAGCCTATGAACAGGCAGGCGGCGAGGTAAAGCGCGATCTCTTTGACGAGCGCGCCCAAGGTTATGCCCTCGATGTCGCCCTTGTCGAACGCCTTGCCGCCGAGAAGTTGGAAACGCTTGCCGCCGATCTGCGCGCCGAGGGTTGGGCATGGGTGGACATTCGCCCGGAAATCGACTGGCGTGACCTGAACGGCTTTGGCCGTGTCTATCCCGTGCAGGAGGAGAAGACGGAAGCTGAGCAGGCAGAACTCGACCGCCTGCAGGAAGAACAGGACGAGCTGGAAGCAGTGGTTGAGAGCGGTGATGGTGATGAGGGGACTGAGGCGCGCATTGCCGAAATCGCAGCCCGCATGGAAGAACTTGAGCGGGAAGTCTATGCATCCGACGATCTGGCATGGGCGGGTGCTATCGTCTCGCTAGACTACGGAGGAAGCCCCATTGTCTATCGTGGCTATGTGCGGCCCCAGGACCGTGACAGCGATGGCGAAGCTGATCAGTCCCAAGGCAACGGCGATGATGCTACGGGAGAAAATGCAGGTGCCACACCGCAGGCTCCTGCCGCCCCTGCGCTCGTGCATTCCGCAACGCTTGTCGAAGATCTGACGGCGCAGCGCACGGCAGCACTGCGTCTGGAATTTGCCAACAACCATCATGTGGCGCTGGCAAGCGTCGTCCATGCACTCCTGTTGCAGACCGTTTTGACGCATTCCCGCGATCACACTTGCCTCGATATCGTCTTGACCAGCAGATCGCTGGAAGCCAGCATGAAGGCACCGGCAACCAATCTCGCCATCGCTGGCCTTGCCGAATTGGCAGAGCGCTTTGGCGATCATGTTCCCAGCAACCCTGCCGATATCTTCGAATGGTGCTTGGAACGCGATCAGCACGAGCTTGTCGAACTGCTGGCCTTCGTCGCGTCCCATGCCATCGACGCGGTCAAGGACAAGTACGATTACCGCAAAACGCAGCGCGCTCATGCCGAGGTTCTGGCGCAGGCGCTCGATCTCGACATGACCAACTACTTCGAAGCCACGGCAGAGAGCTACTTCAACCACCTCACCCGCGATGGCATCGAAGCGGCGCTGACTGACATCAAGGGACCGGAGTTTGCCAGCGGGATCGGGCGGATGAAGAAGGCCGAAGCCGCAGCCTATGCCGAGGCCCAGACCAAAGGCAGCGCATGGCTCCCCTCCCCTATCCGTGCCGCGATCGCCAAGACCGACACGGGCAAAGGGTCATCGGCGGTGGCTGGCGTAGCGCACACCACAGACGAGGCAGACGACAGCGTGATCGATGACGCTGACATGATCGAAGACCCCGACATGGTGGGCTTCCCCGAGGCGGCTGAGTAACGCCAGCCGTCGCCGGTCGCAGACACTCCAAGCTGCGACCGGCTTTCCGTCATTGATGTTGGCGGACTTGACAACAATGAGGAATGTTGGCATTATGGACAACATGAAGGCGCAGAAGATCACAGAGCATAAGAGCATTGAGGCGGATGGAAGCATTATCCAGTTTGTGATCTGGAAAGTGCCAACACCTGTACCGCCCACTGAGCACGGGTTCAAATACCGGCTGGTCTACATAAGGAACGGTGAACGCGTTGTGGGCTTCGACAATGAGAGAGGAAAAGGCGACCATATGCATTTGGACGGCGGGGAGTATCCCTATCAGTTCCAAACCATCGACCAACTCATCGAAGACTTTCTGTCGGAAGTAGAAAAGCGGAGGCAGTCATGAGAACACTGACGATCACGACAAATCCAGATTGGAAAACCGCGTTGCGCGCAGCAGGTAAGCGTGCCGTGACCGGCCTTAGAACTGGTGAGTATCAGGGTGAGACGCTTAATTTTGAGACACCCGGTGCGTTCTTCTCTCGCTTGACCGAGCGGCGTTGGGAGTTACTGGACGCATTGTTGGGTAGCGGCACAGTCGGTGTGCGTGAACTTGCGCGCAGATTGGGACGGGATGTGAAACGCGTTCACGAAGACGCTTCGACCTTGGTCGAGTTAGGCCTGATCGAGAAGGACGAACGCGGCGCTCTAAATTGCCCCTTCGAGAACATCCATGTCGACATGATGATGGCATCGTCCAGAAGAGTGGCGTGATTTCATCGAAGTGGCGCTGAAGCTTTCATTTAGCGCTGCGTGTTTGGGAAACCGCAGCGAGGGAACCCCCTTCGGCCCCTCCCCTCGCGCTCCCCTGCCCGCCCGTATGGAATTCTTCCGTCACCGGCATGACGATGATCCCGGCTTTTGGCCATGGGCTGTCGGGATGGTGTCTTAGACATGCGGTTACGGAGCCTCAGCATTAACCCCGCTGGACTGACAGGAAGCAGGCGTCGATATGCACGACATCAAGTTGCGAGAAGTGCAGTACACCAACGCGTTTCCTGCCGGTTCGCCTTCTGCCAATACCCTACACAGACGAGAAGCGGCCGGGTGTTTGTACTATGAATTTCTTATAAACTGTTCATGTTCCTCGGCGTTTCTAGAAGCCAAGCGACAGCCCTGTCTTTCGGCATCGCGGGTGCAAAAAGGTAGCCCTGCAACAGAGCGCAATTAAGCGTCTTCATTGTTTTAAGATCCTCCTCGGTTTCCACACCCTCCGCTACAACATCGAAGCCGTACGCTTGGGAAACGAGCAAGATGGCGTCAATCAGGGACCTCGAAGCCGATACAAGTGTTGTCCCCGTGACTAAGATTTTATCGATCTTGACGCGATCAGCACGGATGTCATGGAGTGAGCCAAGTGATGAGTACCCCGTACCGAAATCATCGATCGCGATACGGACACCGGCCTTAGAGAGCCGCTCGATTTTGGACTGGACAGCCCTCAGATCGATCCCGACATCCTCGGTTATTTCCACCTCTAGCGCTGAGGGGCTTAGCCCAGCTTCATTGAGCGCCGCGAAGATCAAGTCGTCTACCGCGAGTTGTGCAAGCTCCCGGGGAGACACATTGACAGCAATCCGTACGTCACCTGCGTTCATCTCCTTCACGACTAGCGCCATTTTGACCGCCTCGCTTATGATGAAGCGGAGCAGTGCCTCGGCAAGCCCTGTCCTGGAAGCTATCTCGACGACAGTCGGCGGAGCGACCCATCCATGTTGATAATGATGCCAGCGCAGGAGCGCTTCCAATGTATCTACCCGTTTTCCGCCATCGCCAACGATTGGTTGATAGTGAACTTCCAGCGCTTCGTTGAGCAACGCCTGAGCAAGATCCCTCTCAATGTCATGAAAGAGCTCGGCCTGCGTTTGTAGTTCCTGATCGAACAGGCGCCAACAGTTGCGACCTTGTTTCTTGGCGGCATAAAGTGCAGTGTCCGCATACACGAGAGCCTTTTCGATTTCGTTTAGTGAGCCGATGTAAATACCGACACTGGCGCCCACGCGCCCGACGTTCAGTTTCGGGAATGGCACGGAGATGGCCATCATTATCTGCTCGGCAATTGTCTCTGCATTTTCCTTCGTTGCTCGATGGTTGAGCAAGATCGCAAATTCGTCGCCCCCCATGCGGGCAAGTAGCACGTCATCCGGAATGACGTCTTTCAATCTTTTCGCCACTTCGATCAGGACCTGATCACCAGCTTTGTGCCCGAACGAGTCGTTGACCGACTTGAAGCCATCTAGGTCAAGGAGCATGAGAGAGCCAAAGTTATTTTGTCCAATCTTTTCTTCAAGCACTTCCATAAATCCACGACGATTCAAAAGACCGGTCAATGGATCTTCGGCTGCTCTTCGTTGCATCTCCTCAGCATACGAAGTCTTTTGTTGATTTGCGATCTCAAGTGATCGGGATAACGCAGTGGCTTGGTGCTTCTGTTTGATATCGTTGATGACAAACGCCTGTCCATCGCGTGTGCTGCGGACTTGCGCCACTAAATAAAGCGCTACGGCTGCTGCCAGCATGTATCGATCAAAGCCACCTGCTAACACCAGACACATGACGACAGAGAGCAGGGGTGGGGTGATGAAGCACACAGGAATACGAGCATAGGCAAATCCGTGCGTCACAGCGCCCGCGGTAATGCCGCAGACCACCGTCAGGTAAAAGAGAGTGTGAGGCGATGTATACCAGTTGCACAGAACGGGGATGAAGCCCCAAACTAGACCGGATACGAAAGCGAGGGCGGTGTGGATCCGAAGATGGCTCGAAACGCCGAGGCACGGCACTCCCAAGATCGTCGCGCCCGCCTGCCGTCCGCGCCGTTGGACGGGAAGCCGGCAGAGTGCCAAACGAAAAATATTAACAATGGACGAGCAGGCAAACCAAAACGATGCGATGACCGTCTTATTGTCGTGGATCGCCACCAGCAAAGATGCTAATCCCAGGAGCATGTTCACGGGAATTGATATTGCGACCGTTTTTCTGACGGCAAACAGTTGATCCGTGAGGACCGCATCACGCAAACTAATCTCATTCATGAAAATGCTCACATTAAATCGACCGTTCAGGCCGGAGGCTCGTAGTGCTGCGGTTGAAAGTCACCTCCGACAATTCCCGAACTACCTTCTTTGATGGCAACTGCAGCCGGTCTTCTGGTCTCTGTTAGTGGTAAGGAGTTAAAGATATTTATTGGTTATCACTATGATCTTACATAATGAGGAACTTCTCCCTATTGCGAACACAAGGGGAAAATTCAGAATGCTTCTGGAAGGTTTCGCGTTTCTTCTCTGCAACGCGGAATGCGTGCCTTACGGCCTGATTAGATGAAGCGTAGTGACCTTGCGGGACTGCTCTTCGACGCTACCTAGAACAACGTGAACTAAATATTTGGGGACACCATCAAAACCTTTTCGCAAGATGAAGACTTGGTGGAGTCCATCATGGAACCGCAACAGCTATACCATCAAGGCAGCGCTCCGCCGGGACGCCATTGCCGCGTCCGACTTATCGATGAAAGCGTCTGTTGTTTTTGCTGACAACGGGCATCTCTGTTGTTATGGCCAACAACATGAAAGCAGTTCTCATTCAGAAATCTTGCGTCGCTCTTTCCGAGCGCTCATTCTACGAGATCGTGTTGTGGGAATTGCCCAAGCTGGTTCCCGGTAGTGTCCATACTCAGGAAATATCGCCTTGCTCTTGTCGTGAAGGGCGTTTGTGTTCTTCGGTATGACAATGAGCACGGGAAAGGGACCATGCCACATAGAGGGACGCGAAGAACCAATCGAGCTCAACAATCTGCGCAGCCTGCTTAAGGGCATTCAGAACAGGCATCGAAAGGATTCTGGCATGACCAAACTGACCGTACGTTTGAGTACCTTCGATGATCTGGAAACTGAGATTCTCGCCAAGGCCGATCTCGCCAAGTCTTGAAAACTGACAGACGCTGCGCCCACCCTCGGATTTGAAACTTACGAGGACATGCATCGTATTCTCGCTCCGTTGCGGCTCGATATCGTAAAGGCGCTGACCGCTCAGGGACCACTTGCGATCCGCGAAGTCGCAAGACGTGTCAATCGCGATGTACAAGCTGTTCACCGCGACATCACGACGCTCATCAACAGCGATGTTCTTGAGCGACATGAAAAGGGTGTTGAGTTTCCTTATGATGGAATTCACTTTGAATTCGATGTGACCTTTAAGTTAGCAGCGTGAGGGCCGCTGACTCGGGCGAGGGGAACCCCCTTCGGCCCTTCCCCTCGCGCACCCCTGCCCGCCCGTATGGAAATCTTCCGTCGATGGAATGACGACGCCCCCGGCTTTAGGCCAGAGGCTGTTGGAATGGTGTTTTAGACATGAGCTACGGAGGCTCAACATCAACTCGGATTGGCGGTAAGGCTGGCGTCGAAATGCACGACAATATGTTGCGAGACTGCAGCAGACCAACGCCGTTCCTACCGGTTCCTCTTCTCCAAATGCCCTCCATAATAGACGAGAAGCGGTCCCGGAGCCTGAGTGGGCAGAGAGAAAGAGCTATTGCTTGGGTCATCGCGCTGGCAAATTCTTCACCGAAGATATCGCCCTTAATGAGCGGCGGATGATCCCGGTGAGCGTGTCGTTATCATCGAAGGGGATGAGACGTGATCGAGAGAACCCGGTCTCTCCTTGGGTCGCGTTGCCTCAGTCGATGGGTCACTGCGGCCGGCCAGTCTGACAGCAACCGCACTCATCAACGAATTTCCCCTGGCGGACGCCATTCCTCGCGAAGCAAATTCCTTGCTGCCTGCGGTGCTCCGCATCCGCTCTGCCCCTTCGGGTGCAATCAGCCCGTCTTCCGGCCGCTCTGTCGTGACCATCGGCAACGCAAACCAAGGAGACACCGCCATGACCGATCTCGTCAACTTCATCCGCTTCAACGACAACAACACGCTCACCGGCAACATCGCATCGCTCGCATACGACCTCGATATTTTCGGTGAAGAATTCGACAGCACCAACGCCAAGGCTCCGGTCTATCGCCTCTTCGCCAAGACGCCCCGTGGCCGCCGTGTCGAAATCGGCGGCATCTGGCAGAAGAAGAACCAGAACGGCGGCGACTACTTCACCCTCTCCGTTAACACAGGCTATGGCAAGCTCAACGCCAATCTCGGCCGCTATCCCGGACAGGACGATGACGAGCTGATGGCCGTCATCGCGTGGGACTGACAGCTCGACAGCCCCCCGGCCAAAAGCCGGGGGCATCGTCTTATCGTCGGTCGGCCTGAAGAAGGACCGCCAGTCGGCGGACATTACTTTTGTTGATAGCCGCGCTGCGTCTTTTTGCGCGCCAGCGCTGCAAGACGCGTGAACGGATCCTCGCCTCTGCCGATCAGCTCGACCTTGATTTGGCCGCGGCTTCCGATCCGGCCCCAACGTCGCTCGAGCCAGATCGTGCCAAACAGATCCTCGCAAACCTCAAGCGCGTAGAACCGCGCCATGTTGCGGGCAGGATCGAGGCGTTCGGCGTAAAAGGGCGAAGGCTGTATCGGCATGCGGCGATTCTCGCCGTTACGGCTGCTCGTGTCCAATCAGAGTTTTGAATCAGTTCGCTGGTCATGATTCACGTAAATGATCGATAACGGCATCAGACCATGAGCCACTGAGTGGTTCCTCAGAGAGACGACCCCGAGAGCGAGCGCTCCATTAAACAAAAAAGGGAGCGTAAGAACGCTCCCTTATAATTCTCTGCCTTGCTCAGGCCATGTCAGTCGAGAAACGGATTGTCATCGTCTGATGGGACCTTTCCATCGAACATGTGAAATAGGGTCCACTCTTCAACGACCTTCTTGCCTGGAAGATAGCACAGACCAATCTCGTCGCCTGATTTCAATGTCGCGGTTTCTGATCGTCCGCCCATTTCATTGCAGAAGGCGGAAGCAGGGTTGCCCATCGCATGGGCGATGGTGGAAGCACCCGCCATAGCAACGAATGTGGCTGCAGTAAGCATACAATGAAGACGGTTCATTTTACCCTCGTGGTTGCGATTAAGGCCGTGGACAGCTTCTTCAATTAAAATCTTTTCATAACAACGACGTGACCGCCCTCCGGCGCTCTCTTCCGCACGGTGCAGCTGCTCGTGCTTGCTGCCCTTCTTCCTGTCTGTTTCCCCGCTCTATGATGGTCTCCCGGTCTCGCCAATGGGCAAGCAGGCTTCGCCTGTCCGGCCGTCAGAAAAAGCGGCTTTCACCGCTTGCGCGCCGAACCTTCCGTTTTTCAGCCGTCCGGACCCATGACTAGCCCGACAGACCAACGGGGAGCGGGCTTCGCCCTTTCCCCTTCGTTCCGGAGGATGTGAGGGCACATCCACCGAAACGGTGGCGAAAGGCTTCGCCCACTGCGGGGCTTGCTCTCTCGGATATCGGGAACCGTTGGAGATACCATCATGAGCATCTACACAGACACAGCACGTTTCGACACTGGCCGCGCCTTGACCGAGGATGAAATGCGCAAGGTCGCGCCATCCATCTTTGCCTTGTCCGCACATGAAAGCCGTTCGGAACGCTTTCAGCCTATTCCGACCATCGAGATTTTGCGTGGGCTGACGAAGGAAGGTTTTGTGCCCGTCGGCGCTCGACAGGCCACCAGTCGCACCGAGGGCAAAGCAGAGTTTACGAAACATCTTATCCGTCTTCGCCGCATCGACGATGGCAAGACCTACAATGTTGGCGATACCGTCTGCGAAATCCTTCTGAAGAACGCGAATGACGGGACAAGCGCCTATGAATTGATGGCGGGTCTGTTTCGCATCCGTTGCCTCAACTCGCTTGTCGCCAAGACCGGCAAGGTGGAGGAAATCAAGGTGCGCCATTCCGGGGACGTGCAGGGCAAGGTGATCGATGGGACCTATACTGTCCTGAAGGCTGCCGAGCAGGCACTTGTTGCCCCACAGGACTGGTCGAACATGCAGCTCAATCGCGACGAGCGGGAGATCCTCGCAAGGAGTGCCCATCTTCTGCGCTTTGGCGACAGCAGCGGCGAAGTAACGACGCCCATCAAGCCTGAGCAGCTTTTGACGCAACGCCGCTCCGGCGATCTCGGAAATGATCTTTGGAGCACATGGAACGTCGTGCAGGAGAATGCGATCAAAGGCGGGATTCGGGCAGTTGGCCGCGACGACCTTGGACGCCCTCGCCGTGTCAAATCCCGTGCTGTCACCGGGATCGATCAGGATATCAGACTCAACAAAGCGCTGTGGCTTCTTGGTGAGGAGATGGCAAAGCTGAAAGGGGCGCGCTGATGCGCCCCGATTCCGCAACCTTCGCACCTAACATTCTGTTCAACTGCTGCACGGACCTGAAAGAGCCTGATTGGAGAACATTCTCCGATCTAGAGCTTGGCGGGTGCATCGATGCTGCCGAGGATGGCGAGAGCGGAACGATGATCGAAGGTGGAATATCCCGCGACGAGGCGCAGTTTTTCACGATCTACGGGAGGCTGATCGCTGGTGGTTGCGAAGCCATCACCGATTGCATCAGTTTCCATGACGCAGAATGCATCGCCGCGCAGCTCTGCGAGCGATCGTCGTTGACGCTGGAGATCGTTTGTTAGAGAACGAAGACAGGAACGCCATCAGGCGCGGCGGACCCGATCAGGCCGGGTTTTCACGACGAACCCGGCCGCCTTCGAAGGGCTCCCCCTGTCGGCCCCGCCCCTCGAACTCCCCACCCACCCTGTCACCCGAACAGATCAAGTGGCTTGCTCTCGTTCTCGACGGGAAGCAGCACCAGGCCATCGTCAGGAAGCGGGCGCTGAAGCACCTTCGACTTTTCGCACCGAACGCCGGCGCGGGGGCAGTCGGTCCCGGCTTCCGCTTCGTGGCGCTATGCTAAGTCTCCTGCGGCTGCCCTGTCTCCGCGCCAGCGTGCGAGAATTCCCGAAATCCGCCCGTCGGTCGCCGCTATGCTGATTTCTCCGATGCTCTCATTTTTTCTTAGGAGGAGGATGGGGAACGCTGCTCCCCATCCTCCACAAGGACAAATTCCGGTTTCCCCATCCTTCCTCCCGTCGCTGCGCTCCGGTCGTGCAGGACATGCGCAGGTCCGCGCTGCCCTTCGGGTGGGCGATCCCCCTACCGACTTTCTCCTTGCCCCCCCCAACCCCCGCTGTTCCGCACGAGATCGGGGAGCAGGAGCGCAGCCCCTGCCGAGAGGGGCAAGGAAAAGCCACTGGCGCGAACAATCGGGATCGGACGAGATGACACAATATACCCAATCCATCGTGAAGCTGTTTCAAGCGATGCGCTACAGCCATGACCTCTATACGGTCTTCGGCGACTGGTGCGATTGTGCGGCGATCTCGTTCAGCAACGCTGTCGATCTCCGTCACAGAGAAAAGCGCGAGAGCCGTTATATCGAAATCATCACGCGGTATGACTGCGAGGCGCTAGACCTTTTCCCACAGATCATGGGCGAACTCATTCAGGCTTTCGAAGCAAGCCCGACCGACATCCTCGGTCCGGTGTTCCATGCTCTTGAGCTTCACAACACGGCGCGCGGCCAGTTTTTCACCCCGTGTCCGATCTACCAGATGATGGGACAGACGATCACGCAGAAACTGAAGGGGAGGGGTTTCATGTGCGCCCAGGAACCGGCGTGCGGATCTGGCACCATGATCATCGCTTTGGCCGAGCCGTCAGGGAGGCTGGCTTCAATTATCAACAATGCCTTCACGTGACGGCGGTTGATGTTGATCGCCGGGTGGTCCACATGGCCTATATTCAATTCGCGTTGATGCACATCCCCGCCCTCGTCATCAAGGGTGATATTCTCAGAATGGAGTTTCGGGAGGAATGGGCGACCTGCGCCCATGTTCTCGGCGGATGGGCTGGTAAGCTCAGAAAGATGGACGATGCGCCAGAGGCAGCAGCGCGATTTGCGATCCGAGACGCCGGCACCGGAGATACCCCAAAGCCCACATCCACTACGGTTGCGACTTACACAGCCGATATGCGCGGCCAGCTCAGTTTGTTTTTATGTCGCGTACGGTCTGGTCGCCGCGATCTCACGGCCAGCCTTCGGCCGAAGCGTTACCGAGGGGTCCCCTAACCCCACCCCTCGGACAGCCAAATGTTCAAGCTTCGCATTTTCACCCGACATCTCACCTAGGCTGAGCTGCTCTGGAGCCGTAGCCGCGCTCCCAACTAGCGCCGAGGTGATGGCGAAGGCTCCGGCCGCAAGAGCGGCCAGGGCGCTTGTCGCCTCGCTCCATCTCGTCGCCGCTGCCATTGGAGGCATTGCCAACCGCTAACGGTTGAACCGCCCGCGTCTGCCGGAGGTTCCAACTTCTGAGAGACGGGAGCCATTATTAGCAAGACAAGGAAGAAGTTTTCAGCTGAAGTCCGTGAAAGTGCCATCAGGATGGTTTTGGATCATGAAGCAGAACATCCGTCACCGGGGGCTGGAGCGCTATTGGCTCGCAACGACCATCCTTACACCGTTGGCCGACACGCGCATATCGATGACGCCGGGGATTGCCGCATTGCGGAGACCGTCACGACTACGAGTTTCTCGGCTCACTGCATTGGGTAAGAAAACTTACCGTTTCGGAACTGTGCGGAAGAGGGCCTGACCTGCCCGCCGTCATCATCTATTACCTACCGAATCCTAGTGTAACTTGCATGCCAACCACGCAGCCTTAGATGCGTATGCGCCGGTATCTTGTTGATTCCAAGATCAAGGAGGGCGCTGACTAAACCCTCCAATAAACAGAAGCGATTCTATCCGATTCTCGCGTATTGAATTTCCTTCGAATATCGGTCGGCAAAAATTGTCACCTGACAATCATTGTAAGGCATTGAAAAACAAAGATATCGGGTTGAGCGCAAAGTCGTTTAGACGCTTTAACTAAAAATAGCTTGACGATACGATACGCATGATCATCATTCACGCAAAATATCAGGAATTTTTAGGAATGGCGTGAATGGCGAATAGGGCGGCAATTTCCGTGAAAATGGAAAAAGGCAATCGTGTTTCGATCGACGAAACCATTGGGACAGATTCTGCCGTCCTGAGCTCGAAGCTACAAGAGCTTTTTGAGCGGTTGTTCTCTCCAAGCTCAAAAAAGTCGCTTCGGCGGTTCAGCAGCAGCGAGACCGCAAAGCTTCTTGGCGTCACGGACAGTTACGTCAGGCACATAGCCACTCAGGAAGATGCGGTCACCTCAGAAAAGACTGCTTCGGGCAAGAGAACATTCTCGCTCAGCGAGGTTCATACGATCCGCCAAATTCTCGGACGGACGAAGCCAACCTACCTACCTGGTCGTCGTGAAAATGACCACCTACAAGTCATCGCTGTCACGAATTTCAAAGGCGGCTCAGGGAAGACGACCACTGCCATCCATCTCGCCCAATATTTAGCTCTGCGCGGTTATCGCGTGCTTGCGGTGGACTTGGATCCACAGGCATCGATGTCGGCGATGCTGGGCTTTCAGCCGGAATTCGATGTCGATGAAAATCAGACTCTTTATGGTGCTATCCGATACGACGAGCATCGACGGTCTGTCACAGAGATCGTCAGGAAGACCTATTTCTCAGGCTTGGATCTTATCCCCGGTAACTTAGAGCTTCACGAGTTTGAGCACGACACCCCGCGTGCTCTCGCCTCACGAGACGGTGACGATACCGATATGTTCTTCATGCGTGTCAGTTCGGCACTGACGGAGGTGCAAGGCAATTATGATGTCGTCGTAATCGATTGCCCTCCGACGCTCGGGTTTCTCACCTTGTCGGCCCTCTGTGCCGCGACGGCCGTCCTGATCACCGTGCACCCGCAAATGTTGGACGTGGCTTCGATGAACCAATTTCTGTCGATGACATCGGATCTTTTGAATGTAGTGAGAGAGGCAGGCGGGAACCTCGACTACGACTGGATGCGCTATCTGGTCACGCGCTATGAGCCGAATGATGGGCCGCAGGCGCAAATCGTTGCTTTTCTCAGGAGTATTTTTGGTGAGCGCGTCCTAACCTCCATGATGGTGAAATCGACCGCTGTTTCGGACGCCGGCCTTTCCAAGCAGACGATCTACGAGGCGGGTCGGGAGACGATGAACCGGCAGACCTATGATCGAGCTGTCGAGGCGATGGACAGTGTCAACGCTGAGGTCGAAGCATTAGTGCGCGATGCATGGAGTAGAGCATGAAGGCGAGGGATGTCCTTAAAACCTTGATCAGTGAGTCCGGTCAAAGCACAGGTGGTGTCCAGGTAGCACCGCAGCCCCACAAACCAAGTGGGGCGGTTCGTGCGATGAATCTATCCATGGAGCGTCTAAGTGGAGAGGCCGCAGCGGCCAAGGAGCTGCGGCAGGTGCTCGCCGCAGGTGACAAAGTCGTCGAACTCGACCCGGCATTTGTTGATGCCGCATTTGTACAAGATCGCATCGCGGAACAGAATGATCCAGAATTCGATCGCTTGGTGTCGTCTATCTCAGAGAGCGGTCAACAGGTTCCGATCCTTGTGAGGCCGCATCCTTCTAATCCAGGACGTTACCAAGCCGCATACGGTCATCGCCGCTTGCGCGTCGCCGCCCTGACAGGCCGCCCCGTCAGGGCGGTTGTGAAAGCGTTGTCAGATGAAGAAGTGGTTTTGGCGCAAGGCCAAGAAAACGGTCCTCGTGTAGATCTGAGCTTTATCGAAAAGGCGTTGTTTGCCCAGCGGCTTGAAACGCACGGTTTCGATCGCGACACGATCGCGAAAGCTTTGTCTGTCGATAAGCCCGAAACGTCTCGCTTGCTTCAGGTAGCAGAAGGTGTGGGTCAAGATATTATTTTGGCCATTGGCCCTGCACCCAAGGTAGGCCGACCACGTTGGCTCGCAATTGTCGAACGCTTGAAGAGCGTCACTGTAGCGCAGCGGGTGCAGTCTGAAATTCGTTCTCCTGAGTTTGTCGAAGCAGATTCTAACACTCGTTTCGAGCGGCTCTGGAAAAGCGTTCAGGAGCCCGTCCCGACAAAACCGAACCGAAAAGAGCCGATACGGACCGAAGATGGCCGGGTTCTCGGATCGTTTGAGCACGGATCGCGCGCATCTAAACTCGCGGTGACGTCGAAAGAGTTTGCTGCGTTTCTTTCGAGTCGCATGCCGGATCTCGTTACAGCCTTCGAAAAAGAAATGTCCACGAAGGCAGACACTTAAGCGAATTGTCATCTGACAATTTAATTCGAAAATGGAGACAAGTCCGCAAAAGAAAAAGGCCCCCAATCGACCTAAGCCGTGGAAGCCCTTCTCGTATTCTCTAGCAAGATCGAGATTCGCATTTCCCGGAATCGCTGTCAAGCATTTAGCGCCGTTTTGGTGAGCGAATTTCTTTTGCCTTTTGAAAGGTGAAGGAAGATGCAAAGTGGAAATGTGACGACGCCGTTCGGGCGGCGGCCAGCGAAGCTTGCCTTGGTAAAAGGCCAGTTCGAAGCGGCTCGAAATCAGGATGCCAGACCTGTCGATAAGTGGCGTGTTTTCCGAGACGCATGCGAGGCGAGAGAGACTCTGGGGCTTCAGGATCGTGCCCTAGCCGTGCTTGACGCATTGCTGAGCTTTTATCCTGAGAAGGAACTGTCGGTAGAGCAGGGCCTTGTGGTCTTCCCGTCGAACCAACAGCTCTCCCTCCGCGCCCATGGGATTGCGGGGACGACCCTGCGTCGTCACCTAGCAGCGCTTGTCGAGGCCGGCCTTATCCAGCGCCGCGACAGCCCGAATGGCAAACGCTATGTCCATCGGGACGGGGCAGGGGAGATTGAGGCGGCCTACGGTTTCGATCTCTCTCCGCTCCTCGTAAGAGCTGAGGAGTTGGCTCAGCGCGCACAGGATGTGGTCGCCGAAAGGCGCCGCTACAAGCTCGCCAGAGAAGCCTTGACCATCTGCCGCCGCGACGTCCGCAAGCTGATCAGCGCTGCCATTGAGGAGGGTGCTGAGGGTGACTGGACAGCCATTGAGGCCATCTATGTCGATCTGGTTTCCCGTCTGCCGCGACATCCTTCCCGCACAGATATCGAAATTGTTCTCAACGAGATGAGCGTCCTTCGTGAGGAGATTCTCAACCAATTGGAAATTCAGCTTAAAACACAAAAAACAGACGGCAATGATGTCCAAGATGGGTGCCACATACAGAATTCAAAACCCGAATCCCTTAATGAACTTGAACCTAGCTCCGAAAAAGAGCAGGGCGTGACCGTTGCGACAAATCAGAAGCCAAAGCGTGAGACGCTGACGGCTTTCCCATTGGGGATGGTTTTGAGGGCTTGCCCGCAAATAGCCGACTACAGTCCGGACGGCAAAGTGGAGCGGTGGCGCGACCTGATGGCTGCAGCCGTTGTGGTCCGATCGATGCTGGGGGTGAGCCCGTCGGCATATCAGCTTGCCTGCGAGGTCATGGGGCCTGAAAATGCCGCCACGGCCATCGCCTGTATCCTCGAAAGGGCAGGGCATATCAACTCGGCCGGTGGATATCTCCGCGACCTGACGCGAAGGGCGGAACAAGGTGAGTTCTCACTTGGGCCGATGCTGATGGCACTGCTGCGTGCTGCTGGCGCGGACGGCCAAAGGTCGGCATCGTGAGAGAGTTCATGATGTCCAGGTACTCGGTCGCTCATTCCAGCAAGGCGTGGTATCGCTCGACAGTGCTGTCATGGACCTGAATTTTCGCCTGACCACCGTGACCACGTCTCCGCCGTTGGCTGACGACCTTTTTGAGAGTTCGCACATCGTAGCCTTTGGATCGCGCCTTCTTGTACACCCCGCCTTTTGGGTGTTAAGGTCGTGCGTGTCATCCACGATGTCTTCGATCTCCTCAACCAGTTCCTTCAAGTCCGGTTCTTTCGCCATTTAGTTTTCCAGTTCTCTCTGGGTGCCTCGAGTGCACGCGCACGCGCGAGAGACGGTCATGTTTCGAGGTTGAGATACTGCCGCAGCGCCAGCTCGACGATCTCCGAGGGGGCGACTTTTCTTTCAAGAGCGAGATGCTTGGTCGCGACGATCACGGCGGGGTCGATCATGACACGAAACCGTTCGGGGCCTGCGCCGGGGTGCGATGCGGCTTGCGGCCGCTCACGATCGACTTGTATCGGGGAGACACTGGTCGTGCTGCCATGACGCTGGTCCTGACCGACTTCGGACTGGCCGATGGAAGCGTCGATCAGGGCGTCGAGGTCATCGAGATTGCGGCGACCTCTGGGAAGGGGAGGAAATTGTGTCATTCGGAGCCGTCCTTTGATGCGGGGAGATCGATCGCCGCGGTGATGTCTGCGATAAGACCAAGGATGTTGGCCCGTGCCTTGACCACCTGCTCCGCCTTGGAGGGGTCTCGGGCGATGTGGTGGAGCGAACCGGCATCGCGGGTGAATTGCTCGTAGATCTTGCGGGCGCGGACGAAGGTCGGCAGGGCCGGAAGTCTATGCTCGCGGATCATGCGGACGGCATCCCGGAACGCTGTCGTATTGGTGTCGATACCGTCGACGCGATTGAGTACGAGGCGGAGCGGCGCGCGCTTCAGGATGGTTGCCCATTCGAAGAGCTTCACCGTTTCTATCATCTCCATGACGTTCGCCTTGGAGGGGACCAGCGTGAGATCACTCGCGACGATCGCCGCGATAAGGAGATCGTGCATGGAGCCTTGGACGTCGATGAGAACGATGTCGGCTTTGGTAGACTTGAGAATCCGTTTCAGGTCGTCGGGCTTGGAGGCAGGCTCCGTTGACAGGGTGGCCGCGAGAGAGTTCGCTGCGCGGCAGCGCTCGGTCCATTGCAGGCAGGATTGCTGCAGATGGTCTGCATCGATGATGAGCACGCGTGTTCCGCTGCGCGCGAGTTCGGAGGCAATCAACAGGCATAAGGTCGACTTGCCGACCCCGCCCTTTGAATGAGCGAAAGCAAGGATCGTCATCGGCCCTCACGATAAGCATGATAAATAGTCATATACGTAATATAACAGTAAACGGACAGGCTGCCAAGGCTGATAAGTCACGCGTGGCCCACGAGCCAACGCGGCCCGTTATTGACTAGGCCTTCTTGGCGCGCGTAGAGACTGGTAGGTATTCCCCGCATGGACCCTCGAATGGGGCTGCCCTCAACTCTGGTCGAAGACTGACGAACTCACTAACAATTATTCATATATGTCATATTAAATCATCCGATCGGTGTGCCAATGCGGTCGAACAAGCCCGTTGGGCCATTGCGGCCAGACGAGCCACAGATGGCCGAACAGCCACGCTAATTGCCGGAAATCCCTGCATTTGGGCGGCAGGGCTCCGGCTATGCCGGCAACGGCCCTGCAATAAGGCTGCACTATCGCAAGGCCGTCATTTAGCCTCGACGGTCGCAACCGCCACGACGAGCAGCACTAGGTTATACGGCCACTCAAGTCGTTGGAAACTCGGTCATTGGTTGAACATTTAGCTGTCAGCGCGTCGGCCGCGCCTACAAAGACCCGAAATCCGACGACTTCGTTCCAGGGCACGCCCTGAGCCTCATGAGCCACTACAGCCAGGCGGGCCGCACATGGCTATAGAGCCACTTAACCCACGGAAATAATTGAATTTTTCTCTATTTTTGGATGGCAGGATAGCAGTTTTGGTGATACAAAACTGGCGTGTGCCCGAAACGGGCGAAAAGATCCTCCCGGCAGTCGCGGAAGCCGCGACCAGGAGAGAAGAAGAGGCGGTGAGCAAGGATCATGGCGAGGCATTCCACCCGACAGAAAGTCGTGCATGTGCGCCTGAGCGAGGCAGAGTTTCTCGCTCTTCGGACGTTCAGCGTGGATGTCGGGTTGAGTGTCAGCGAGGTCCTGCGGCGGCTGTCCCGCCGGGCCGGTGGCTTTGGGGCGACACTGGACGGGGAGGGTGGTTTCGCTGTTCGCGTCCATGCCGAGGAGCTCCGGCAGGTTGGTGGCAGCCTCGACCGGATTGCGCGCGGCTTGAGCGGCAAGGACGATCCCGCCTTCGAAGTGTTGATCGATGGGATTGGCCGTCTGGCACGGCTGGTAAACGACCAGGCATCCGAGATCCGCGCGATGTGCGATGAGGAGCAGCGTGTCGCCCGCCAGAGGGTGACCGGCGATGTTTGATCTCGGCGGCTTTCTGGCATTGCTGGATGAGGCGGAGCGCAAGAAGCGGCCTCTGGCAAGCCTGCCAGGTCTCGATGCAGGCAAGGCCGACGGGATCCGAAAGCGCGGGCGTCCGCCAGTGACGTACGAGGGGCGACCGCAATCGGGTGGCCGCCCCTGGACCGGTCCAACGTCGCAGCCAGTGCTGTTCGACGATGAGTTGCGCCGGCGCCCCGGCAGTGGTTCCGGTGGCCGGAAAGCCACTTCACGCCGTGTTGGACAGAGGAGCCAGGATGAGGCGGGGGCAAGTGCGACTGCCCTGTCGGATAGGCCTGCGGTTTTCCGGCGGTCCATTGCACGAGTCTCTCAGCCCGCCGTGGTCAAGCTCGTCAGCTTTGCGGCTGGGAAGACGCGGGTTGGCAAGTTGCTCGGCTATCAGAGCCGCGATGGTGAACTCCCCGTCGAGAACGAAGCCGGCGAGTTGCTCGAGGGGCGCGACTGGATCAAGGCGTTGGCGAACGATTGGGCCGAAGAGGATGGCCGCAAGCCCTCAAAGGACGTGCTGCGCCTATCACTCACCCTGCCTTCGTCGGAAGATTTATCGCATGATGTAGTCGGTGAGAGACTGAAAGGCGCCCTTACCGGTCACAGGATCGCCTGGCAAAGCGATGTTGGCGGGGATGGCCGGCGTGTCGAGCTGGTGATCAGTGCCGCGCGGCGGCGCCTGGAGGGGGAGACGCGAGCTGGCCGGATATTCGATAACCGCAAATCGCTGCGGGACCTTGAAGCGCGGTTGAAAGGTGCTTTTGGGGCGGAGGCGCGTGTCGACGTGCATGGCTTCAGTCACGGGGTCGAGGGCGTCGCACGCGCGCTCGGCCAGCTGCAGAAGGCTGGCCGCCACACGATCACCGCGGTCCGAATGGACAAGGCCGGCGCTTTTGTTGGGCAGCACGAGGTCGGCGGCGAATACTCGATTCTGGATGAGGCACGGGACTGGAAGCGGGATTTGCGCTCGCAGCAGCGGCGCGATGTCGCCCATATCGTGCTCAGCGCCAAGCCGGGGACGTCGAAGGAGGCTTTTGTCGGCGCCGCCCGCGCCATGCTCGCCAGGGAGTTTGCCGACCATCGCTTTCTGTTCACGCTGCACGAAGATCGCAATCACCTCCATATCCATGCGGTGGTAAAGATGGTGTCGGAGACCGGCAAGCAACTGCATCCGAAGATCGAGGATCTCAGGCGCTGGCGTGCGGCCCTGGCGCAGGAGGCACGCGAACGAAACATCCCGATGGACGCTGTCAGTCGCTTCGAACGCGCCAATCCGCCGGGCTTCAAGATGAAGGATATTCGGCGCGTTGAGAGGGGTGATGCTTCCGAGACGGTTCGTCGCCGCGTCGAGGCTGTCCGCCAGCAGGTCGTCCACATCCCGACACGGCAGGAGGGGCTGAGACATGCCGTGGAAAGTGCTGCTGGCTGGAGTGGTCAGTTGCAGATCGCAGAGTCCGGTCATGCGGGTCCCCCGGACACCATACGCCATTTCCAGCGGCGGACCCTTGAGGCCGTCCTGAGCGGTGTGGTGGCAGCGACCGAACGATACTTCCATAAATTTACGACAGCAAAGGAGCCTGACATGGCGGACCTGGAGACGATGTCCTCGGCATTTGCCGAGATGGAGACCAATCTCGATACCTTGGCGAAGAACCTGCCGCCAAAGCGGCTTGCGGAGTTCGATGGCCTGCGTCAGAAGCTGAATGTGAGCCAGACGAAGATGATCGAGGCTCTGACCGCAATCGAGGCGAAACGCGGCCGGATCGAAGGGGAAACCTGGGTTCAGCCTGTCCCGCAGAGCTTTGTCGGCTTCGTTGCAGAAAAGCGCGGTGAGGATATCCGCTACAGCCAGCGAGCGCCGGAGGGTCGGATCGGCGCTGTCGCGTTTACCGATCATGGCGATCGCGTGGAGGTCAGCCGCTCTCGGGATCGTGAGGCCGTGCTCGCAGCTCTCCAACTCGGCGCGGAAAAGTGGGGAGCCGTGCGTGTCGGCGGTCCCGATCGCTACAAGATACTGGCTGTCGAACTGGCCGCGGAACACGGTTTCCAGCTGACCAATCCGGAGCTCCAGGAGAAGCTTGCCGCCGCCCAGGATCGGATCGCGCGCGAACGTCCGGAGCAGGCAAGCGTCCTTCCGGGCGTGACGCAGACACAGACGCGGCAGACAGACCGGCGAGATGCCGAGGGTGCTGGCGGTGCGCATCTTGATCGGACTCAGACTCCCAACCTTCGGGACGCTGTACTGGCATTCACGCCTGCCGCCGCAGCGCGACAGAAGCGGGAGGAACAAGTGATCCAGCCAGAGGCGGGTGCGAAAGTCGAGCTGGCGTCCACCCAGACGCCGGACGGGCCAAAGACGCCGCTCGATACAGGCGATAAGGTGAAGCCGACAGATCGTGAGCGCGCTTCGATCCTCGAGGCGATGCGGGTGGCGTCGGAAAAGTGGGGTATTGTCGCTGTCAATGGCTCCGAGCGTGACAAGGCGATCGCCGTCGAACTCGCCGCAGAGCATGGCTTCAGGCTGTCCAACCCCGAGCTTCAGGAGAAACTCACAGCAGCCCGCGCGAAGGTCGAGGAGCGGCAGGAGAAAGAGCGCGCCCGCGAGCGCAAGCAGCTCGGCTTCGTCGATGGCGCTGAAGCGGCGCCAGCTGTCCGCCGGACCGACGCGGAAATCGGGATGGCGCTCCAAACGGTGAAGGAGAAAACAGAGGCTGAGGCCGCTCGTGAGGTGAAGCAGGCAAAACGCACCGCAAAGACCGGAGAACGACCGATCGATGGCGGTGGCGACGATCATGCCTACCGGACGAAAGCAGAAGCCTCAGCCGCTGTTCGAGCCGAAAAGGCTATCGAACAGAACCCCACCAAACCGATCCCGGCAGATGCCGCTCAGTCGCCTGAAATCGAGCGTCAGCGCCTCGATCAAAAGGAGCTTCTCTCCGAGAAGGAGGCAAACCGCCAGACGCAGGCTCGAAAGCAGAAGCCGAGGCAGCGCCATTGAGGATTTAGAGTCCCCGATAGGGGATCCGTAAACCCCACGGCTTTAGCCGGCATGGGATTGAAGATCGCATTTATGCGCTTGAGTACAGAAATTCGGTTGAGCTGATTTACGTGCTCGGCGGTGCCGGTAATTCGATAAGAACCGCATAGGTTTTTGTTTTGCACCCCGTACGCCGGACGGCGGACCGATCCGGCTTCGAGCCGTAACCGGAAGCCACCGGCTTCAGCCGGTGGAGTATTCACAACAGGGCTAAGTAAATCGCACGAAAAGGCATTTGGTCCACGCCCATATTGCCAGACACTCGTGGGGGTCGTGGGAAAGCGGAGCGTGTCAAGGAAGAATAAGACTGACAAACGACGATAGGTCTCGGAGCCCACGCTTCGTCGGAAGAAACTTCCGCAAAACTCCCACAGACCGTGTGAGAAGTCGATTATATAAACCGGATCAGCTATTCATTGGCAATTATCGAGCCTACCGCGAATTATGGTCCGTCTCCTCGTCACATATATGGAACAAGTTGAGCCCCCGCACGGTGCTGCTTTGTCACCGCCAGTTGCTGGTGCCCGCATCGCGAAGGAAAGCCCTGACGCTGAAGATTATCTTCAGCTCTATCATTGCGTAGGTGCAACCCTGCAATGGGATGAGCGTCTCCGAATGCCAATGAATGAGCTTTCGACGTTCTTGCGCAGCCCTTCCACCGCTCTCTATATTTTGCGGCACGACGGGCAAGCACTTTGGCTGTGCGAGTTCGATGGTTTTGGTGAGAGGGAGGTAGAGCTAAAACACTTTGGCCTGATCCCAGCTGCTCAAGGCCGCCGTCTGGGACCGTATCTGTTGGATTGGTCCCTCCGAGCTATATGGAGCGACCGACCTGACCGCATATGGCTTCACACGGACACCAATGACCATCCGAAAGCAAAATCCACCTATGAACGCATCGGGTTCAAATCCTATGCCGAAGCGTGGGAAGAATTTCCGGACTGATGCCGCATCCAGAAACGGTATCCGGCAGGGATTCTCCCAAGCGGCACATCATGGTAGGATCTGCCATCGCGCATCTCTTCGGAACACACTGCTCGCAGATTTTGCTCTTGCCCGAGGCAGTGGACGATTATGTCGGGCCGGAGAATCCAGTCCGTTTCGGCGAAGCTTTTGTAGACCAACTTGACCTGACGTCGGCCGAGCTCATCCGTGTGGTGGCGAAGGCGACGGGTCGACCCGGATCCAATCCGGCTGACCTTCTGAAGCTTTATATCTATGGCTATCTCAACCTGGTGCGGTCGAGCCGGCGGCTCGAAGCCGAGACGCATCGCGACATCGAGGTAATCTGGCTGCTTCGGCATCTGAAGCCTGACTTCAACGATCGCTGATTTCCGTAGCAACAACCGCATGGCCTTCCGTCAGGTGTTTCGCGAGTTGGTGCTGCTGTGCCGGCAAGTAGACCTTTTCGGGCGTGAGCTTCTGGCGGTCGATGGCACACGTATCAAGGCGGTGAACAACAAGGACAAGAACTTCACGCGAGGCGCGCTTTCAAAGTTCATCCGAGAGGCCGAAGAGAAGCGAGTCGGCTATATGAAGCGGCTCGGCGAGGGCGATGCCGGCGCGCAGCGAGTGGCCTGAGAACTTTTCAGCCCTCTCGGTCTGGGTAAGGTCCGGGCGTACACCGGCGGCCAAGACCGCCTTCTTGACGAGACGCGCCACTTCCCTGATCGAACAGACGGTCCGGGCAGATTGCGGCCTGCCGATTTACAGGCCGCGCCCAACACTGGCTAGTGGTTCTGCCATCCCAGGTCGGTGTGGACGAAATCGTCGCCCTTAAAGGCAATCTTCAGCCCGTAGGCTTCGGCGCAGGCATAGGCGAAGCAGTCGCCCATATTGAGCTTGGCCGGATGGTTCATGATCTTGCCGTATCGTTGAGCAGCATCGAGAGTTCTGCTCCCCACATCAGCGGATATGACCGCGTCCTTGCAATCGAGATCGGCCGCAAACTGGTCGACCATGCGGCTGGCAGCTTCCATCATGTCGGGCGTTGCGGGTTTGTCCTTACCGCGGGCCTCGGCCAATCGGCGCGTGAGCGAAAGCGTTGCTTCGACGCGCACGACGGGTGAGACGTAGAACGGGCCACCGGCCTGCTCGAGCCGGTCGATCAGAAAGGCAGCATCGTCTTCCTGGGCAAGGATGGCGACGATGACCGAGGCATCCACGAAAAGCATTACTCCTCGCCCCACATGTCATCCATCTCGCGCTTGTGGTCGCCGGGTGCGAACGGCCCGGCCTCACGCGCCAATGCCAGAGATTTCGCCAAGCGGTCGCGGATCGGCAATGCCGCCTTACGGGTCGCAATCTCGCGCTTCAGAGCGTTCTTCACCGCATCGACCTTGCTGGTGTGGGTAAGGCCGATCAGCTCCTCGGTGAGGCGATCCACCTCCGGGTCCTTGATATAGAGAGGCATGGCATATCCTTTCGAGGATATAATCATATCCCATTTTGCATATCCTCGCCAGCAAAAAGACCAAGCAGCGGTTTGGATATGGGTTTATCAGGCTGATGTCGGCAGTATGTTGAATTACAGCAGGATTTTACGCTCTTTTATGTTTCACCTTGAGCTGGCGAACGGGATTTACCGCTTCGACCATCAAACGTGTTCGGGTCGTTCTGCGGGCCTATGTGGGTTCGCCCTTTTTATCTCGCAAAAACAGATGGCCGCGGTCGCCGAGACAATCGTAGGCGACCGCAATGAGAAGGAAGCCGATCGATTCCTCCGCCTTGAGGATCTCGACCGGTACTCAATCGCGGCGATCCTAAACTCGCCCGTGCTCCATCTACGCTAAGATGGAGCCAAGTTCGCTGGGCGGGTCGATCATGCAGTGCGAGGCGAAGCGCAGTCCGCTGGCTGCCAGCTGAGCCGAGCCGTGGATTCCAATGCCGATTTCGACGGCACCCCTTATATGTCCCGCATCCCCAATAGGGAATGTGTGGCGGTCTATAACAGCGCTGTCGACCATTGCATTGAGGCAGAGATGCCTACTCTGAACTCGCCACGTTCGCCGTTTTGACCAACATTTTCGACAGCCTTTTCATCACGCGGCTCGCGCAACTCTGACATAGGCCGTGATGGTCTGGTTAATGAGTCAGAGCTACTCCAGCCGTGCGCGTCGCGGACCAGCGCCTACAGCTCAAGGGTGTCCTGTGATGACCGTCTCTGTTCATGCAGTATGATAAAATGGTGTCGCTCTGAGTGGAACGGCAACTTAAGACTATGATTTTGTAGCTCGCTCTTTCAGGCTCTGGTAGTATTCTTGGGAAGTTTTTTAATTCAGGATTGAATGTATGCCCAATTTGGAAAGCGCATTTTACCGTGTCGTTGATTCTCTCGATGACGAAACCGCGTCGTTCGAATCCGTCCCGGACTTATTACGGACTGTCTGCTCTCTGTATGATCTCAAATCAGCAGCCTATTTCGGTGTGAACCTTTCCGGCGAGGGATCAGAAGAACCGCTTCTCGCCGTGACCTATTCGTCCGAATGGGTCGCTCACTATAAAATCCAGAGTTTTGTCGATATCGATCCTGTCATTTCTAAAGGCTTTTCGAGCTTGCTCCCGATTGTGTGGAGCGCATACGATGCGCGGACTACGCGACTGAAGCGCTTCTTCGGGGAGGCGGCGGAGTTTGGTATCGGCAAGCGCGGCCTGACCATACCGATCCGCGGGCGAAACGGCGACCGTGCTTTGTTCACAATCACCAGTGACCAAAACCTTGTCGATTGGAGCGGCTCCCAGAAGCGCTTCGAAAGGGATTTTCAGATGCTGGCGTTCCATTTGCATCAGCGCATTCTGAAGGCTCGGGGCGTAGAGAGGCCTGCGCCCAAGCTTGCCCCGCGTGAGCTGGAATGTCTCAAATGGCGAGCGGCGGGAAAGTGTAACTGGTCCACCGCCCAGATCATGGGGATTTCGGCCAAGACCGTCGCCTGTTATCTCGAGACCGCCAGGGTTAAGCTCAACGCGTCGAATACAACGCACGCGATTGCAAAAGCTATGAGCTATAATCTGTTTGCGATTGCACATTGAACCCGGTCGAACGACCGGGTTTGCGGCGGTCGATCAGGCGAATATCCCTTGTCGTGTAGCAACCACGCACAACCAGGGATAATCAGCTATGCTGCATATCGTCGAAACTCATAACAGACCCAACTACGCCTCTCTGCTCGAAGAGATGTTCAAGCTCAGAGCGCGCGTATTCAAGGACCGGCTTCAATGGGATGTTCATGTCGAGGACGGCAAGGAGATCGACGTTTTTGACGACGCGGACCCGCTCTACATTCTGTCGGTGAACAATACGACCGGTCATTTGGAGGGAAGCGTCCGGCTGTTGCCCACGACCGGACCCAACATGCTGCGCGACGTTTTCTCAGTCCTCCTTCCGGATGGCATGGTCGTGGAAAGTCCCATCATCTGGGAGAGCTCGCGGTTCTGTATCGAGCCTGACACGGCAAGGCTCGTGGAGGGGCGCATCCATCGGGTGACGACGGAGCTCCTCTGCGGTCTGGTGGAGGTTGGGCTTCGCGCGGGATTAAGCCACATCGTCTCTGTCTACGACGCCCGTATGGCACGGATATTCAAGGCATCGAACTGTCCCGCCGATGTCATCGGTGTTCCAACCCGGATCGGACGCGTCATGACCTATGCCGGTCTTTTCGAGATCAACGAGGAGATGTGGAGTAATATCGCCGCCACTGGGGCGATCGATCAGCCTCTACTGGGACATTCTGGTGAGATGCGAGACTTATGCGTTGCCTGATCGCACCGGTCAAACCGGATCGCGGCATGATCGCGGGAATCCTGTATTGCAAACGGAAATCGACGATTAATGATTGAAGAGTTGACGACATTCATGGAGCAGATCCCAAATCACGGACTGACGGCACTGTCCGGTCTTGGATTTGCACTTGACCAGTTCGCCAGAAAGCAGGGCTTACCGACGTTCGCAGAATGGGCCGCATCGCATTTCCTGCAAGGCAAATCCATCGCCGGCTACGTTGAAGCGGTCGACGATCTCGACGCAGCCGAGCAACAGGAGCCGGGCGTCTGTGCAACGACATTCGGATACGAGCTGTCGATATCGGTGATTTCGACCAGGGACAGAGGCGTGTAGGAGTGACGTGCGGGTCGCAAAGGCGTTATGGTCGCCCCGACTTCGCGAGAGGTCAGGCTTCTTCCACGGTATCCGGATCGGTCCGTGGAATTGGCTGGCCGGTAGCTGCGACATGAGCGGCCTCAAGCGCCTCGAGCGCGTCCGGACGAACGCGTAGCACCTTGGCGGACTTGCCGCTGTTGACCGCGGACATTCGTGTCCGGGTCAACACGCCGCGATCCTCGAGCGGCTTGGCAAGGAGGATCATCTGCGATGGACGGTTGCCGGTGATCCGCCCGATGCTCGATGTCGTCGGTTTCCGCCCGGCCGCAGTTTCTTTGGCGACAGTCATCACGAGGGCGGCCTGGCGCATACGAATGGCGCCATTGTCTTCGGGAAACCGTGAGGAGACGATCGCAAAGCAGAGGTCGAAAATATCGCTGTCTAGAAGGACCGGTGTTTCTGTTCGATTGGGGGAAGCTGAAGCCGTCTCGCCGGACACGTCGAACCTCGGGGGTTCCATGGTTCCTTTATCGAACATGGAGAGGCTCGCCATTACGAACTTTCCGAGAAGGATCGGAATTCTCTCGCCGAGCTGCTCGGCGAGAACCCTGATGCGATTGTGACCTTCGCGGGGCAGGATCGTTCGTGAATCCACCAGGTTTTCGCCAAGGCTCTCTTTCCACCATTTCCTCTGTTGGTCGGAATATCGTGAGCCCTGCGTCATAGCGATCCATCTGTTCGGCCATTCGGAGGTTTCGTTTTAATGCGCAAATTTCGTCCACGCCATGTTAAATGGCGTGGACGGGGCAGATTCTTATTGCAAATTCGCTGCGAAGCGGTTGGCGCTTATTTGAACAGGCGAGAATTGGGGTGAGGCACGTCGCTGAACTTCCAGAGACCAGCCCGAGCTTTCCCGGCCAGCAATTCAAGTGCGAGGTAGGGCGGATAGACCGGCCGCTGCGTGCTGTCGAGAGCGGCAAAGGCAAAGCCTTGACTGATCATGATCGAACCGAGATCGAGCACGTTCGAGCTGATCTGCGCCGAACAGACGACCAGCGTCGTCGAGGGTGCGGAGATCGACGAAGCAACCTGTGCGACAGCCCTGCATCGCGGTCTGGTATCGCGAAGCAGGGCTGCGAGCATCGATGCGGACACCGCACCGCAATCTTGCGGCTTTCCTGCATCATCGGTGTAGGACGTGTCGCGCATGCAGGCCTGAATTCCGTAAAGGCGGACCAACTGGGCTCCCTGCCGCCAACTGTCGCCGGTCAGGACGGTGACACCCGATTGCGGAACATCGAAAGAGGGTGTCGATCCCTGCTGCGCCGTAGCTGATGACGACATCAGGCAGCAAGCCGCGAACACGGCGCTGCTTTTCAACCGGCGTGCCATCATCGGGTCATCCACCTTTCGGTGAGGCCGGGAGGCAATCGATCCCGTCGTTCGAGTTGGTAACACAGGCGACGTTGTAGCCTGCGCCGGAGATCAGGTAGGAGCAGACGCTCGTGCCAGCTCCGTCGCGCGTGCCAGCCGCACTGCAATCGAGCCCGGACTGCATGAGATTGTAGAGCTTGCCGCCTTTTCCGCAACCGAACTGGCAGGCCTTCAGAATGCTGGATTGGGATATGACCGCGCAGGTTCCCTTGTAACAGACCTGCTGTCCGATCAGGCTCGTCATCCCCAGCCGGCCGGCCTTGCTCCATTCGTCCTGTTGATACTGGCGCCATGCCGCGACCTGAGCCGAGGGATCGGCCAGAAATCCTTCTCTCGTCCCGGACCAGTAGGCTTGCAGTGTGCCGCTGTCGCAGAACTGGAATGCGCCGTAGCAGCGCACACCATTGACGGACGGGGAAATGCTACCGAAGCTGCCCTCGCTCGCCGTGACATTCGAAGCATATTCTGCACAGTCGGCCGGCATGCCGGCCATGATGAGGCTGACGGCAGACTCTCCGGCGAAAGCGAGCGTCGCTGTGAAACCGAGGACAAGGCCGATGTTTGCACCGACATCGCGCCGGTTCGGCCGCAACCGGGATAGGGTGGAGGTGAACGCCGCGGTCATCACGGGATCGGCGCCACGTCATAGGAACCGTCGAACGGCTTGCCGTTCTGGTCGATCTCCTCGGTGGTGAGCTTCCTGTAGTTTAGTGACAGGGTAGCCGTCCCTCCGAGCGGAAGCTGGGGGTTGGCCATCGTGACCGGCTCTGCTCCCTGTTTGCGCAGCACAAGCAGTGCTGTACACATGCCCTGCATGTTGCAGTCGCCATTGGTTTGTGAGAGCAGCCATTCCCCCTTGGGGGTCGTTAGCCGTGCGGTATAGATCGCAGGCGTCTTTCCGGATTGCCGGATGAATGCGAGATCATTGTCGGACCAGACGTCATCGGGATCGTGCCGCGCGTCCGGACCGGTCAAGGTAAGCTTGAGCCTGTAGCCATCCTGCGCCGAGGCCGGACCTGACGGCAGGACGATCGAGACGATCGCGAGAAGCAGGAAGGCATGGTGAGGCTTCATCGGCGCGACCGCCAGGCTTTGGCAAGTGCGTAACGCAGGCTGCCGCAGCGATCGGAGATTGCCCAACCGAGATCGCTGACGAACAATCCCAAAGCGCACACGATCTTCCAGACGACCTTCAGAACCCGCCAGAGACCCCAGAGCATCAGGCCGTTGACGGTGAGCCAGATGGCGCCGATCGTCAGGGTGTGCAGGGGGGCGGCAAAGGGGTGTCTGGCGACGGCAGCAGCTTCGATCCACATCCAATGCATCGCCCCCGCGACAATCGCGAAGAGAAACGGCGTGAACACGAAATTCCAGAAAGCGATCTCTTCCGGATCGGTTTTGCGGACGGGTTCATAGATGACGATCGGCGATTGTCGCATACGCGCGGCTCTTCCTAATGTTATTTATATAGATAATTTAACACACCTATTCGTTCAAGTCGAACCAAAAGCGCTCCGCTTTCCCGGAGGATTGTCGGATATCGAAAAAATAGGGCTTGGCCCTGAGTGGGCGAGGTTGCGTGACCGTTTCGATGCATTCGTTGCGTTCATAGTTGAACCCCCGGCTGCAGCGATCGACTCTCTTGATGCAGACGTCGGGCTCGCGGTTCCAGTTGTGGTCGCTTCCTTGCGAACTGTAGCCAATCGAAAAACCTGTGGGACACGCCTCGTAACGCTCAAACCCGGGCGCTTCCGTACCTGCGCCATGGCAGAGCGGCCAGGAATAATGCGGTCGCGCCATGGCCGTGATCAGCTTCATCATCGGTGGGACACAATAGGGAACCTGATGCCAGGACGGAGCCGACGATGCCGCGCATAGCAGAACCTGGCAGCCCCAATCGGCGTCCGCGGCCTTGGCGACCGGACTGCTGCCTGCCGCGGCGACGAGGGCGGCGAGGCCGAGCACGATGGATCTTAACCTTAACACGATCTGAGCTCCCGCAATTTTTCTTTAACGATTGCGTAGGCATAATAATGATGTATATGAGTTATTCAAGTGCAGGTGAACATCATGAATGCACGACCTCTTATCTTCGCCTGGATGGCAATTTCGATGGGTGTGGTTCCTCTTTCAGCAGCAGAGACAGGCGCAGGTCAGCCGCCGACCTGCGTGGATGGCGCCATGGCCGTGGACGTCGTGCAGAACCTCATCCGCAAGGAAAGTCAGCGGCAAGGCTTCGACGTGAAGTTGGCGCTTGCGGTGTCCGGGCAGGAGTCGGGCTTCGGCCAGCGCGTCAACTCGCCCGCCGGCGCGCGCGGGGTCATGCAGTTGATGCCGGAAACCGCAGCCCATTACGGCGTCGCCGATATCTGCGACGCCTCGCAGAACATCCGCGGCGGCGTCAGCTATCTGAAGGATCTGAGCGACCGCTTCGGCGGCAACATCTTCCTCGTCGTCGCTGCCTATAATGCGGGCGAGGACAGGGTTCTTCGGGCTCGTGGCGTGCCGCCGATAGCGGAGACCGTGAACTACGTCGCGCTCGTGGCGAACGCCTATTTCGGCTTCGACAACGCGCTTCAGCGGGCGCGACGGGTTGCGACGCCCGCGACTGCGCCAATGACGGCGGAGACGGGCGTCGATCTTCTGACGACCGGATCCGTCGGTGACAAGCCCATCCCCACCAATCCCAACACCCCGAGATCCTCCGACCGGACCTGGATCGGAGGGTCAGTTCTGTATGTCGAGTAAAGAGGAGTTCCCGATGACCATCACTCACCGCCTCAAGGAGATCGCCGGCTCCAGCCGCAACCGTCAGATCGCAATCCATGGCATGGCGCTTGCTGTCATGCTCATCGGCCAGGCCGATCTCGCCCTTGCCGCCGGTGACGTCTTCCAGCCGATCCAGTCGGTGTTCACCACACTTCTCAACTTCATGACCGGGACCTTCGCGACCACAGCCGCGACGATCGCCTGTGCGGCCGTCGGCTATCTCGCGCTGACGTCGCGGATCCCGTGGAGCTGGTGCTTCTCGATCATCGTCGGCATCGCCTTCATCTTCGGCGGATCTCAACTGGTCGCGTCCATGCAGTCGGGGCTCGGTGGTTGATGGCTGAACAGGAGAAGCCGCAGGTCGCGCCGCTCGTGGTCGCTCTGACGCGTCCCCGGATGATGTGGGGCGTTCCGATCGGCCTGTTCGTCGGGGAATTGATGATCGTCGTCATGACCTTCCTCAACACCAAGCAGCTCGCAACATTCCTGCTTTTCCTGCCGCTGCATGCCGCAGCCTATGTCATGACCGTACGCGATCCGCACATGGCGGACGTGGTGCGGTTGCGTTTCGCCAAATGCCCCTGGGTCCGCAACCGGCATTTCTGGGGCGGTAACTCCTACCGCGCCTGAGGATTAAGAGAATGCAGCATGCCGTTCGCAAGGACCTGAAGTTCGGCTCGCAAATCGCGCGGGAAAAGCCGGTTTCCCATCACATTCCTTATTTGCGTCATGTGGATGAGGCGACCCTGCGCACCCGCGACGGCATGCTGCTCTCGATCGTGCGGCTCGATGGTTTCTGCCATCAGACCGCCGATCAGGCGGTCATCGACGCCGAGGCTGCCAACCGCAACACGCTTTTACGCGCTCTCTCCGATAGCCGCTTCGCTGTCTATTCTCACATCATACGCCGGCGCATTCTGCCACCGATCAAGGGCTCCTTTTCCATCGATTTCTGCAAGGCGCTCAACGAGCGTTACATGGATGCCCTGTCTGAGAACAGGATGTATTCGAACGAGCTCTATCTGACCCTCATCCGGCGTGGGTTTCAGGGAAAGGTGGGGCTGGCGGACAGCGTTTTCTCACGGTTTCGCAAGGCTGGCGGGGTGTCGGAAAGATCGCTCGATCTCGAAGCGCGCCAGGAACTGCGCGATCACGCCGCCAATATCGTCAAAGGGCTGGAAGGCTACGGCGCCCGCCTGCTGACGGTTGCCATGCGGGACGGCAGTGCCTTTTCCGAACCCCTCGAATTTTTAGGTCAGCTTCTGAACGGCGCAATGCCGGTCTGGATGCTGTTGCCGCGCATGCCGCTCAACGAATATCTTCCCACCCGGCGCATCACCTTCGGCCGCCGCCTCCTGGAAATGCGCGGAAACGCCGAGACGGACGTGCGCTTTGGCGCGATGCTGTCGGTGCGCGAATATCCGTCCTTCACGGCTGCCGGCATGGTCGATGGCCTTCTTAAAGTTCCGGGCGAGTTCGTCCTGACGCAGAGTTTCGCGCTTCAGGATCGTGCTCCTATCCTTTCCGAGATGGACAGGATCGAGCGCCAGATCAGCGTTTCCGACGAACGCGGCACCAGTCTGGAGAGTGCGATTACGACTGCCAAGGACGAGCTCGTCAGCGGCCGCGCCGTCATGGGCTACCACCACCTCTCGGTCATGGCGCTCGGTGATAGTATCCGCGAGACCGAGTCCTGCTCGCAGGCGATCACCAAGGAATTGCAGAATGCCGGCCTCGTCGTGGTGCGCGAGGATCTCAATGCCGAACCGGTCTTCTGGGCGCAGCTTCCGGGAAATTTCAGCTATATCGCACGGCGTGCGCTGATTTCGTCCCGGAATTTCTGCGGCATGGCCTCCGGCCATAATTTCGCGCTCGGCCGCCCGACCGGCAATCGATGGGGACCGGCGATCGCGCTCCTCCAGACCACCTCGATGACACCCTACTTCTTCAACTTCCACAAAGGGGAGGTGGGCAATTTCATTGTCACAGGGCCGACCGGATCGGGCAAGACCGTCAGTCTCCTCTTCCTTCTGTCGCAGGCGATGCGCACCAGCCCGCAACCCCGTTGCGCGCTGTTCGACAAGGACAGGGGCGGAGAAATCTTCATCCGCGCCTGTGGTGGCCAATACGAAGTGCTGAAGCCCGGTGTCGCCACCGGCTTCAATCCTCTTCAGATCGAGGACACACCGGGAAGCCGGACTTTCCTGTATGACCTGCTGAGCTTCCTCGTCAGGCCGCGGAGCGACGGCGACAAGCTCTCGGCCGAGCAGGACAGGATCCTGACGACGGCGGTGGAGCAGATCTTTGCCGTGCCGCTCCGTGAGCGACGGTTTCGCGACGTGATCCATCTTCTGCGTGGCGCAGAGGCTGCCGGCCGGGACGATCTCGCCTCACGCTTCGAGGTCTGGTGCGA
Source organism: Agrobacterium cavarae (assembly GCF_004310285.1). Taxonomy (GTDB): domain Bacteria; phylum Pseudomonadota; class Alphaproteobacteria; order Rhizobiales; family Rhizobiaceae; genus Agrobacterium; species Agrobacterium cavarae. Next base: position 76,867 of record NZ_SISF01000026.1, on the reverse strand, counting down.
CACCCATGGCTGGCTGTTCGATAATCCGGTCGATGCGTGGGATGCGGACCGTGGTATCTTCGGTTTCGACCTGACCGCGCTCCTCGACGATCCCGATATTCGCACTGCGGCGCTTGGATATATCTTCCACCGGATCGGCGACATGCTCGACGGTGTGCGTCCGATGATGCTGTTCATCGACGAGGGCTGGAAACTGCTCGGCGACGAGAAGGCCGGCGCATTCCTGAACGATCAGCTGAAGACCATCCGCAAGAAGAACGGGATCGTCGGGCTCGGCACGCAGTCGCCGCGCGATATCACCACGGCCAAGATTTCCCATACCCTGCTGGAGCAGAGCCCGACCACGCTCTTCTTTCCGAACCCGAAGGCGGACCGCGAAAGCTATGTCGGCGCCTTCGGCCTGTCCGAAACCGAATTCGACTGGGTGAAGTCGACATCCTCCACCAGCCGACAGTTCTTGGTGAAACACGACCACGATAGCGTCATCGCGAAACTCGATCTCTCACAGCTCCCCGAGTTCATCAAGGTCCTGTCCGGGCGCACGGAAACCGTCGCTGAATGCGAACGCCTTCGCGAGAGATTTGGCGACGCTCCCGAAGGATGGCTTCCCTATTTCTGCGGCTGGAAGGAGGAGCGGTGATGCGTCTCGTGGCTCTCTCTTTTGTCGTGACGTTGCTTTCTCTTGCTGCCACCCCCGCCTTCGCCCAAGTGCCGGTCAATGATGCCGAGCGGACGGGCACGGAGACCAACACTGCCGTCTGCATGCGGCGCGCCCGCACCTTCAAACAATCGACCGTATCACCAACCCGCGACATCCATGGCAGCGTCACAGGAAGCAATGACACCGGCGGCATGCGCGCCGTGGCCGGTGGAACTGTTGTGGGTGCGCCGCTGTCCGGCTCGACGATCAGCGGCAATGATTTTGCGGTGCTGATGGCTGTTGCGAGCACCGTGCAGGCCATCAAGTCGAAGAATGTCGGTCAGGCGATCAGTGCGCTGGCCGCCGTCGCCTCTGCGATTTCGGCAAATGGACAGACGCTATCGGCGCAGTCGCAGACAATCGGGCAGGCGAACACCCTGAAGGGCGCCTTCGAGCAGAACGGCATTACGCGGCTCACCAACGCGCAGATCTGGAACCAGGCCATTCAGGCCATTTCGACCACCGTTCAGCTGCGCAATCAGCGCCTTCTCGACATGAGCGCAGCGGCAAGCGCAACAGCAAAAACAGGGGCCTACGATCCGTCGAAGACGATGCTGACAGAGCCTGAGCACAAGGAGAGACAATAGATGTCGATGCTATCCAATCATTGCGGGCGATGGGCAATCCGGTTTGCATTTTTTCCGATCGTGTTTACCACACCAGCTTTTGCCCAGGTTCCAGTCATCGATGATGCGACGCTGGCGCAAGCCAAGCAGACGGCTGAGCACACGGCCGAGATCATGAACAGCAACGGCCAGATCCTGCAGACGGTCAACAAGACTCTTGCCGCCGTGACAGGAAATCGCTCGACAGCCGAGATTGCTGGCGCAGCGCTGGGTGGAGGCTTCTCCATCGGGGCGGCCCCGGATTTCTCGTCGCTTATGGCCGGGCAGATGGCCTGGGGCCAGTTGGGCGCATATGGCAATGCCGCGACAAAGTTCCTGAACGGGCTCAATCTGGTCAAGACGCTGTCCGGCCAGACCGACAAGGCGAGGCTCACGCGCGGCGACAAGTCCTATCAGGCACTCGTCAACACGGCGACGGCGCTGACCGCGACGATCTCCGGCCTGCAGGCCAGCACGCAGCAGCGTTCACAGGCATTCCAAGCTGTCGAAGGCCAGATCGGCACGGCGCCCGATATCAAAGGCTCGATCGATCAGAATTCGCAGGTCCAGACCCAAACTGCACAGACCGTCAACGAACTGGTCGGCGCGGTCAATGCCGGTAACGCAGCCCTCAACGCCCAGCAGATGCAGGAGCTGGCCGCCCAGGCCGCCACGGCTGAGTTCATGGCCTATGACCCCGGCAATGTCAGCCTGACGGGAGGTCGATGAAGGATGCGGCGTTCACTCTCGATCCTCATGCTGAGCCTGCTGTTGCTCACCGCTTCCGGATGCGCCGGTCACAAGGAGCTGAAAGCGCCCTGTGGGCCGGAGGAGACGGCAGAAATCCCGTTCTCGTCGGCCTATGCCGCGTCGACGCCTTGCGGTCCGCTCATCCGCCAAAACGGCGTCAGCGTCTTCTGAGGAGAAGGTCATGAACGACATCTTCGACGTCCTGTTCGGGAAAGTCGACGCCATGGGCACGTCGGCGGTCCAGAACATGTATCAGGCGCTCTCCAACTATCTCGGTCCACTGTTTCTGGCCGGTCTTGCGGTCTACGTCGTCTGGTGGGGCTATGAGATGCTGTTCGGCCGGGCGCCGATGACGGCAGGCGCATTCGTCTGGAAGTTCGGCCGCGTTTTCCTCTGCTACAGCATGATCGTTTCCTGGGCGACCTACCAGCCGCTGATCGTCACGCCGCTGGTGCAAGCGCCGGATGCGGTTGCAACGGTCGTTTGCGAGGCGGCGGGCGGCCAGGGATGCGGGGCCAACGGCGCCTCGATAGGGCAGGGGCTCTCCGACATCTGGCATGCCGGGATGCAGGGCGCTTCATCTATGGTCGCACAAGGTGGCGTCTTCGGCTGGTTTCTCTATCTGCTGGCGGGCGGTGTTTTGCTCTTCACGCTGATCCTCTGCGTCACGGCCGCCGTCATCCTGATCATGGGCAAGATGACGATGTTCGTTCTCTTGGGGATCGGCCCGATCGTGATGTGCTGCGCGCTGTTCAACGTCACGTCCGGCGTGGTCGACGGCTGGATCCGATCTCTTGCGACCTACGCCTTGCTGCCGGTGCTCGTCTACACCGTGCTTGGCCTGATGACCAGCCTGCTTGGCAATACGGTAAGCGCGCTGCAGGCGGGAGAGCCGAGCCTGAGCACCGTTATGCCGTTTCTGTTCATGTGCGCGGCGACGACGCTGCTCCTGAAGGAGGTGGTCGGCCTTGCCGCGGCGATCGCGGGTGGTGGCCCGCGCATCGAATCCGCCACTAGCCTCGCGCTGTTCAATGCACGGCGTTTCGGAATCGTGGGTGCGCGCGGCGCCTACAGAGGCGGTCGGTACGCCCTGTCGAGGATGATGGCCGGAGGGACCGGGACCGTCACGGACGGAAGCGCGGACAGGGCATTGGTGACATCAGCCGCACTCAACGGCCGACGGTAGTTTCAGGGGAATAGGGTGAATGCAGGCAGGAAATGACATCGCCGCCATGGGGACGGCGGAACGCGCCAGAACAGACGCCGGAATTGATCCCCGCTATTATCAGGAAGGGGAGCGCTGGGAAAAATCGGTCTATCGTTCCGTCGCCGCGTCCCGTGGGGTTTGGCGGACGGTCGCCGTCCTGCTTGCTGCGGCGCTGATCGCCATGGTCGGGCTCCTGTGGGCAACGCTACCGCTCAGAACCTTCGATGTCGTCGTGCTCGAGGTTGACCGGACGACCGGCTACGTCGAGGCGAGCCGGCCTCTCCGGGAAGCTGGCAATCTCACCCAGAACGAAGCGGTGACGCGCGCCAATATCGTGCGCTTCCTGCGCGCCCGCGAAACCTATGACCCGAAGAGCCTGCGCGACAATTTCGATCTCGCCTCGCTCTATTCGACCGGCAAGGCGGCGGACGATCTCGCCAACACCTTCTCGGGCGCCAACCCGAACAACCCCGTCAAGCTCTATGGCGCCGACACCATCGTTTCGGTCGCCGTGAAGAGCATCATCTTCCTCAACGAGCAGACGGCAGCCGTCCGCTTTTCCACCACCCGAACGAGCCGAGGGGCTTCGACCGAGACGAGACACTGGGTCGCCAACGTCCGGTTCAGATACACCTCCGAGCCGATGCGCAACGACTGGCGCTTCGACAACCCGCTCGGGTTTCAAGTGACCGAGTATCGCCGGGATCAGGAAACCGTCATCACCGGGGAGAGCCAATGATGCGTCTCGACAAGGCATTCCTTCTGGCCTGCGTTCTCACGGCAGTCGCTGGAGCCGCCCGCTCGGAAATCCAGCCCCGCTCGGTCCAGACCGACGAGCGGATCCGTACCGTGCCGTTCCAGCGGGACAACATCGTCTATCTCGCTGGCATGATGGGTGTGTCGACCATGATCGTCTTCAATGAAGACGAGCGCATTGCAACCGTCGCCATGGGCGACACCGTCGGCTGGCAGGCCGTCCCCGACCAATCCAAACAGTTTCTGTTCATCAAGCCGCTCGAACCCAACGCCGTCACCAATATGAATGTTGTGACCACGAAGCGGGTCTACACGTTCATGCTGACGGGCGCGAAACCGGGCAACACCCGCACCGCCGTGATCAAGCTGCGCTTCTCCTATCCGGAAGATGCCGGCAACGCAAAGCTCCTGGCGGCGGCAAAGGAAAACGCCGCCATGCCGAACCTGAAGGCGGCACTCGCGAACCCCAATGGGCTTAATTACGACTATGGCTATAGAGGCGCGGTCGACAATCGTCCGACCTCGGTTTTCGACGACGGCAAGAAGACCTTTTTCCAGTTTTCTGGCGAGCTTCCCGCTTTCTTCGCCGTCAAGGCCGATGGCAGAGAGACCTTGGTCAATTTTCGGCAGGAAGGCGATTACATCGTCATCGACAAGGTGTCGGCCCAATGGACGCTGCGCAACGGTGATGTCGTGACCTGTGTCTTCAAAATGAAGAAGACGACGCAAAACCCCGTCGTCATGGTCGGCTCCGATCATCATGGAGCCTCCCATGAGCGTTGATTTTGAAGAGGAAGCCAGGATCACCGAAACCGTCGCCCGTCCTCGGAGCGGAGCAAGCGGGCGGCTGGTGCCGATCCTGCTTGGATCGGCGGCGCTCTGCGTTCTGGCCTACGCCGCCTATGTCTCATTCGGAAAAGCGCCATCCCAAGGTGCTGGCAAGGAGCATGAGGAATTCAAGACTGCGAGCCGCTCGGCGCATCTGCATTTCGATCCGGGAGAACCCGTCGAACCGCCGGACAACAAGCTGGTGATCGCACCGCCCCCTGTCCCCGTCGAGCAACCGGCGGTCCAGCCGGTCGTCGTCACGGCCCCGCCGGTGGATGATACCGCGGCGCGTCTCGCGGCAGAAGAGGCGGAACGGGCCCGCAAGGCGGAGGAACTCAGGCAGGCGCGTCTGCGCTCCAGCATGATTATTGTCGATCAGGGGCAACAGGGCAGCATGCCTGGCAGCTTCACGGCTATGTCGTCTTCAGCCGCGTCCGGGTTTCCGGCCGATGATGACCCGAACCGGAAATTTGCAGCCGCCGTGTCGGCGCAGGATGTCGAGACCGTCAAGGCAACCCGTAACGACCGGATCGATGCGCTGATCCCGCAAGGCACGATGATCCGAGGCGTTCTGGAGACCGCGATCCAATCCGATCTACCGGGCATGGTCCGCGCCGTGATCACCACGGATGTCTACTCCTTCGACGGTCGAAGGGTTCTGCTGCCGAAAGGCACGATGCTGACCGGCGAATATAAGAGCGGGCTTGCTCGCGGCCAGACGCGGGTCCTGATCATCTGGACGCGGGCACTGCGGTCTGATGGCACCTCCGTTGCCCTCGGTTCTTACGGGACCGACGATCTCGGCCGATCCGGCCTGGACGGTGTCATCGATAAGCATTTCCTTGAGCGCTTCGTGGCCGCCTCGATGCTGAGCCTCGTCGGGGGTGTGTCCTCCTTCATCGCGGGGTTGAACGCCGACGGTAGCTCGTCGGCCGGATCGTCCTCGTCCTCGCAGATTGGAATGAATGCCCAGACCCAGGCCCAGCAGACCGTCTCGCAGACCATGGCCGAGATGGCGAACATGGCGCTCAAGGATAGCATCAACATTCCGCCGACCATCCATGTCGATCAGGGCAAACAGATCATGGTGTTCGTCCGGCGCGACCTCGATTTCTCCTCCCTCTATCCCGATCCCGTCAAGGAGGCACTTTATGAACTCCGCCATGCGCCACCAGACAAACCGCGGCGCTGATGTCGTCTCGCTGTGGGACAATCTGCCGGTCTTCTTTCGGCAGATGGCGCAGCCGCTCCGTTTTTTGCTGGAAGATCCCGCTGTCATCGAAATCATGTGCAACCGCCCTGGCGAAATCTGGGTCGAGCGGATGGACAGCGCCAGGATGGTCCGCCACGAAGTATCGTCCCTCGATGAACGGGCGATCCGTTCGCTCGCCCAGATGATCGCCGGCTCGACACAGCAGAACGTCAACGAGGAAACCCCATTGCTGTCGGCGGCCATGCCGCATGGCGAAAGGTTCCAGGCCGTGCTGGCGCCGGTTGCCGCGTCCGGTTCAGCCTTTGCCATTCGAAAGCAGGTCATCCGTGACATGAGCCTCGACGATTACGCCGAGCTCGGCGGGTTCGACCGCATTAAAGTCATCGGCCCAAGAGCGGTCGATGGGGAGCTCTCGGAGCTCGAACGTGAGCTGATCGATCGTCTACGCGATCCCTCACCCAAGGCCTGCCGCGAATGGTGCCGTTTTGCGGTCGAGAACCGGGTGACGATGCTGATCTCCGGCGGCACATCGTCGGGCAAGACGACATTCTTCAATGGCCTTCTCAAGGATATTCCGGAATGGGAGCGGTTGATCACCATCGAGGACACCCGCGAACTCAGGCCGCCGCAGCCCAACCATCTGGCGCTCGTCGCCTCGAAAGGCGGGCAGGGGAGGGCAAGAATTACCATCCAGGACTGCCTCGAAGCCGCACTTCGCCTGCGACCCGATCGTATCTTCATGGGCGAGATCCGCGGCGCTGAAGCGTTCTCGTTTCTGCAGGCCGTCAACACCGGCCACCCGGGATCGATGTCGACCTTACACGCCGACAATCCGCACGGCGCTTACGAACGGCTCGCCATGGCGACGATGCAGGCGGGATTGGGCCTGTCGAAAGCCGAGCTCCTGGAGTTCGTGCGCTTCGTGGTGCCCGTGATCGTGCAGGTTCGCCGTGATCCGCTGACAATGAAGCGCGGCGTGAGTGAGATCTACGTCAACAAGTGGCCGGGTGCATGAAGCGGTACGAGAAAATCGCGCTCGTCTTCCTCGGACCCGTCGTCGTCGCCGCTGGGCTGTTCTTCGCATGGTCTGCGAACTACGCGGCGGCTTCCTTCTTCCTTCTGAAGTCCAGCGCGATGTGGAACGCCTTCACCGGCGACGATCTGCTGATGCCCGCCAGGCAGGCGTGGGTGTATTTTGGCAACACAACTGTGAGACGGCTGATCGTCATCGCATCCGTGGCGACAGGCATTGAAGCGGTTGCCGTGACAGGCGGCATTTTGTTGCTCGTCTTCCGTCCCTGGGAGGTTCGCCCGCCAAAGGACGGCTCGCGTTTCGCCACACTCAAGGACCTCGAACAAGTCGGCCTGATCGGCGGAGAACCGGGCCGGTCCATCCTGCTTGGCACGTTTGGCGAGGGGCGCTCGGCAGTTGATGTGCGCTACAGTGGCGACAGCCATTTCTACGTCAACGGCCCCTCTCGCTCCGGCAAGGGCCGTGGCTTCGTCATGACCAACCTTCTTGAGTTCCAGGGCTCGGCCATCGTTCTCGATGTGAAGCTCGAGAACTTTGTCTTGACCGGAGCCGCGCGTCTGGCCATGGGCCAGAAATGTTTCGTCTTCGCACCGGGCTCGGCCAAGTCTCACCGTTGGAATCCCCTGGACTTCGTGCGCAGCTGGCCTGAGCGAGCGACCGATCTTCTCAATCTTGCGACAAGCCTCCTGCCGATCGGCGAGAAGGAGGATGCCTACTGGAAACAGACAGCGCGCGGCCTGATGGCGACCCTTCTGGGCTATGTGACGGACTCCGCCACGATGGAGGGCCGCCGCACCCTGCGTTCTGTTCTGCGCCTGCTATCGACGGGGGAGAAGTTTTCCGATGTGGTGACGAGGGTCCTCGCTGAAGAGCCAGATCTCAACGACTTCGTTCTGGCCGGTTTCCGCCAGCACCTCGCACGAGACGAGGAGCAGCGCCCCTCTTTCGAGAGCCACGTCATCACAGCGCTTGCACCCTTCAACAACCGCTTGTTGGCGGAAGCCTGCGCGGTAAGTGACTTCGATATTCGCGACTTGCGGCGCAAGCCCTTCTCGCTGTTCATCGCAAGTCCGGTCTCCGATTTTGGAACGGTCGAACCGCTGATCCGCCTGCTGATCCAGCAGATCCACGACATCATGCTGCGCCAGCTTCCAGGGCCTGACGAGCCAAATCGTGTGCTGATGATGCTCGACGAGTTCTACCAGTTCGAGCGCCTGCCCGAGATCGTCAAGCGCGCACCGCTCGTTGCCGGCTATGGCTTGACCATCGCCCTGATCGCCCAGAACCTGCCGCAGATCGACGAGCGCTATGGGACGAAGGCACGGGATGCCCTGATCGGCAACATGGACGTCAAACTCTACATCGGCGTTGGTGATGAAGCGACAGCACGCTTTGTCTCGGGCAGCCTGGGCAAGACGTATGAGGAGCGTGAGGGGTGGGGACGGAACAGAGGCGTCCTGACGGCAAAAACGGCGTCCCAGGGTCGCTTCGAGCTCGTGCCTCTGATGGATCCGGATGCGGTTCAACGCCTGGAGGACACCAGGACGATCCTGCAAGTGCGCAGCGGCTATGGCGCAATCCTGAACAAACTCAACTTTTACACCGACGACCGTTTTGTCGCCCGGCGGCGAGCGGTCGCACCGCATTCAAAAGATCTCCATATTCCTGATCTCACGCCGCAAGCGGAATGGCCGTTGTTTACGCCTTGCCCGGTAGGGCTTGTTGAGCCTGCTATTGAGATGACCGTCGAAGCGAAACCAGGCTACGACCACGATGCTGCCGTCGCATTGCGCGCCCGGGACGTGTTCGCCGATCCTGCTCCCTTCATTCACGCCTACCGCCTGGCCGTCGAGGCGACTGGCGACGAAGCGATGACCGAGCTGCTGCTTCGCTTGCGGACGGCACCCGACACGATTGGGAGACTGAGATGGGATCGAAGCCTGTTCGGTCGGGAGGGGAGAAGGGAGCGGAAAGCAGCCCTCGAGGCGGTGTGGCCATTGCGCGAGGCAATGGTTGCCGCCCGCTGGAATGTGGCGCGGAGGCGGCTCGATGCCGCTTCGCCATCGCCTGTTCTCTATTTTGCGCCGGGGACTACGCCGGTGACAGAGACGGAAATCGCTGACGAAGCGGCACAGATGGACGAAGAGGCGCAGATGGACCAAGAGGAGGACAATCGTCTCGAGCTATCGTTCGAGGACGGCGGTCGTGTGCTTGGCGAGATTTCCGATTTGGTTGGCGAGGAGATCGGCAGCGACCGTGTCGCCGATGCCTCCGCTTTGGTGCGTGCGCTAGAAGACATTCGAGCGGGCTTTGACCGCTCGATGGTGGAAGCGACTGATGACTTGCTGCCGGCAGGCATCCTCACTGCCGAGGAGGATAGCGGCAAGCACGCAGGGTTAGTGATTGGCGGCGGCTAGTCCGAAAGGTCCTGAGATCATTGCTCCATTACCAGTTTCAGTACTTTACGTGTGATTTTCCCATGTCCACATTTAAGCGTCTAGATGTCATACGCGGGCTTCTCGATCGTTGCGACGACGCAATTGCTATCCGGAGTGTGCTTTCGGATATCTGCCGATATTATGGCGTGGATCATGCCGCCTTCCTCCACCAAGCGTGCAATGGTTGCCAGCCTTCCTGCGTGTCCACCTATCCGACGGTCTGGTGCGAGCGATACAACTTGAGGAGCTACATCGATATTGATCCCACCATCAAGCTGATGACGCGAGGAGTTTTGCCTGCAGATTGGGATTCACTTCGCCGAGATTGCAAAGACGCACAATACTTCTTTGACGACGCGCTCTCTTTTGGTGTCGGTGGACAGGGATTAAGCGTGCCCACTTGGGGTCCGTTTGGTCAGAGAGGGTTATTTAGTGTGGCGTCTGGCCTGACTCTCAATGAGTGGCAATACTTGAAGCTCTCCATAAATTACGAGCTTCAGATTCTCGCCTTGCATCTGCACGACCGAATATTTCGATTCGGGGGGGCGGACCCCTCGTTAAAAACTTTGTCGAGACGCGAGACGGAATGCTTGGAGCTTCTTGGTCGCGGAAAAATACCAAAGCAGATAGCTGCGACGTTAAAAATTTCCGAGAGCGCCATCCGACATTACCTAAAATCGGCGAAGCATAAACTCAAAGCAACCACCACTTATCAGGCCATAGCGATAGCAAACGCGCTCGGGCTAATTAATGTGTTGGAATAATAGCGATAAATATCGGCTGCCCCGGGAGATAAAAGTTCTGGAGAGGCAGTCAATCTGTCAACTTTGGCAAGTTGTTAGCTGATCGATTACTGCCGACAATAAGCCCATTCGGCACGCTGCCAGCCGAAAACTGATGCATCTACCATGCTTCTATTCACATCCGATGTCGATGGCGGCAATCGTGAGAGGACCATTGCTATGCCAAACAGGTCAACCTTCCAAGGCTGGAGAACCGGCCCGCGGCTTAATGCGTTCGCGTCGTTTTTCGAGGAAACCGCCAGGGGCATGACAGGGAAACCTGATCTCGGCGACGTCTGGCCTGATACTGAGCTCATTGGGGAAGACCTTGACTGTCAGCTATTCCTCGACACCCAACGACGGTTATGGGGTGCGTTCGATCATCACTATTTTGCTAGTATTCCGTTCCGGCTCGAAGAAGAGGCCCGTTTGGGCTCGGCGATCCTGCGCTATGTTCAGAATTTGTGGGGGCGTGACCAACGCGCTGCATCCGTCTATACATTGGGCGCTGGGACAGGTTGCCTCGCCAGAACTCTAGCGAAGATAGGCGACGGGCGGATCCTCACGCTTAACTGTAGCCCAACGCCTGCCAACCAGGCCAGCTTCAACGCCAAGCGCGGCAGCGAGTACGCGCATTTTTTCCTGGGAGCGTTTTTTGAATTGGACGCAGCGCGGTATGCCGCTGATCCGTCGCTTCAGATATTCCAAGATGGTTTCGATCTCTTAATGGAGGACACGACGTTTCAGATGTATGGACCAGACCGCGCTGCTCAGCTCGCGTTCATTGCTCCTCGCGTCCGCCCTGGCGGAATTCTCATTCAGGTGGAGAAGCTGTCGCATCCAGAGCCGAGCGCTTACGCCCTTCGGGAGCGACAGAAAGATGAGCAATTTAAGTCGCGGTTTTTCTCAAGCTCACAGATTGATTTGAAGAGAAGCGAAATTCTGAGAACGATGGAAGAGTGCGAGGTGAGCTTGAAATCCACCATCGCGGCCTTGTCGCTTGAGTTCTCGTTTTCCGTTCTCACGTGGAATTGCGGGAACTTCTATACAATCATGTCGTCGAACTCCCTCGAGGCGCTGGGGCACATTGTTAGGCTTATGATCCCTCCAGCAGTTCCCCCAGAATTTTGCTACGAGAACATCGTCCGTTTCTGGAGCGACGGTTCGGAGAGACCTGTCCCCTTGAACTGGGTCTGGCGTTCGTCCAGCCCGCCGTTTCAAATCTGAGAATTAGCGTTCAGAGACGGCAATGAGCACGGGAATATCTGTGATATGGCAAACCAGCATCAACGTGGCAGTGAGCTCTCCGCTGATAACATAAAATCGACGCTTACATCACTCTTCCCGCACTTACGCACATTTTGGCAGCGGCCATTGGGAGACTATGCGAGAGCCGTCTACGACGTCGACCCAATTCGATTACAGGCAATCGACCGAAATGATGCTCTTCTGCGACTTTGCACCCTTCTAACAAGGGTTGCTATCAGAACAGGTGTCACGGACGACGACGCGAACGATGCTGGCTCTCAGTTCATGGGCGCGCCGATCATTCAGACCGGCCCGCATTGCCATCTGATTATGGAGCCGGATGCATTTTACACCCATCTGTTCAGCCTGCTGGGCATTCGAAGTCAACGGCTCCGCTGGCATTTCTGGTATGGCGCGTCGACTGTCAAGTTCATAGAGAAGCCAGGGAAAGGCCCGGGATGGCTTACACTCGAAGGTGAACTCATAAACGTCTTCGGTCTGCCACGCAGCCGTATGGACTCTTTCAACGTTTGCGGTGAACGCGGGCCTTATCGCTTCACTCTGCGTCCGCATGGCGACGATAAACGCGTCAACCTCATGGCTGAGCGTCTTAAATTGATTTTGCCTGAGCTGCAGTACCGGTCGGCTGCCGATGCGATCAAAGCCGGAAACGACTCACTCTGGAAGACGTTCTTTCCGCCTGATATACGCCTCGTCCAGCTCGACGACATCGACGTTGCCGAACTGGTCGCCGACCATTTCGAGGATCCAGACTCTTGGCTTTGTCGACGGTTTATCGAGGGCGGCATCGCCTGCGAGATGTTGCAGATTGCCGCGGAACTCAACCAAGGACCATGGGCTGGATGGATACGCTGCACGACTGACTTGTTCTGGCGATTGGAGAACGGCCGTCTCTACCCGCTCCGTCTGAATGACGGTGTTCTCGTCACGGAAGGCAAGAGTTCGGCCGAACTCCGTTTCACCCCGGCCGCATTGTCTGAGTCTCTACGTCTGCGACAGATCGTGCCGAGCCTTTTGCTATCGTTCATCGTTATGTCGATCCTCCCTGGGACGAGGGTTCTTGGCGGCTGTCGTCAGACTGTCTACTATCCGCTCATGCGATACGTCTTTGCCTGCGCACTCGAAAGGGCAGGCGAGCGCGAACTGTTGGCTTCACTTCGGAAAGATGTGCTGCCGGGGATGTGGGGGCATCGGGTGCTGCGACCTGCCGACGGCCGACCTTTCGCCGCGCTCAACGAGGTTGGATCTGCTGCCGCTTTGCTTTCAGAATTCGGCGAGCGCTCACTGGAGCGGGCCTGCGGCGATCTCACTTGCTTCACCAGCGATCCCATATGGGGTCAAATCGGTCGGCATGTTGCTTTGGGAGATACCCTTTTGGACTCCGTCGAATGGCAATGGGCTTGATCCTCGAGAGATGGTTGGGGACACCAATTTGGTGTCGGTGCTGGCTCCGGCCGGTACTTGATAGATCCGGAATAAGGTCCACGGTGAGAATAGTTTTAGGAGGCAAACTCGGGCATTTTAGATGCGGAATGACTATCCTGGGTATTGTCAAACGCCTCGGCACGTTCATTCTGGCCCGAGAGCAAGGTTTGGCGAATGAGAAGATGAAGTGCAAGCAAGCGGTCACAATATGGAGAAACGGACATCTTGATCAGGCGGTTCGATGGAGGAGGTCGATGCCTATCGATGGCTTCGTCTTGAGGCGCTGGCGTGCAAGCCAGCCGCGTTCGCGAGCACATTTGATGACCCTACGGGAACCGTCCTACTTGTCCGCAAGTCCACATGACGAAGAGCTGCCGGAATGGCTGCTTCTGTGTTGCGTGCCTCGGAAGATTGTGATCGCCTTTTGACCCTTCCCAGCCATTCTCAACGAAACCGGTGATCAAACAGCGGACACTCGCTGCCTCGGTTATACGAGATGCTCAGGCGAAGCGCGTCCGAATCGTGGATGAGGATACGGGAGGAGGGTTTTCGCCGCCTACGTTCCCGCGAACAGCCTTCGGCGGAGGCATGTTTGTTCCGATGATAAAGAGCGCAGCACTTGGCAGCTCTGCAAAAAGTTGTTGCCGGAAGCTGACAGGCAGGAAACCACCCGCCTCGGCTATGATGCGGACGTCCCGACCGATAAAAAAGTCAACGGCCCGACTGCGATCAATGCGCAGCAGTCCATTTCATCCCGACCCAAACATCACCCTTTCATCGACCTCATGTCAGGCATCTCGAGCGAAAACGGATCGATCTCGCGGATCGTTAGCTTTGCATTGATCAAGCGAGCGCCATAACCGGCTCTGAGCCACTTCGCGGCATTCGCGATGTCGAAACGCGGCCGGCGCTTCCCGTCCTCGGGCTTGGTCGCTTTCTCCAGGGCGGAGGCAAGTTCATCGATACGGTACAATCCACCAACACTGGGCAGAGGCATCTCGCGCTGCTGCAGCGCCTGGCGCTTGATGTTCAGCTTCTCGGCCACGTCGGCAAGACTAACCAGGTCGGGACGTACCTCGCGGAGCTGTGTGCCTGCGGGAAGATGCTTCAGAAGTGCACGCGCCGTTGCGAGAATAGCACTCTCCGCATCCTCGCCGTCCGCTTCGACCTCAACGCCGAGAAGTCCGGGGATTCCTGTGCCGACCAATGAATCTTCAAAGCCAGCCTCGAAGACGGCGTTGGACAGTTCCAAAGCGTCGTGCTGCCCGGCGGGAAGAGCGAAAACCAGTTCGAATTCGAATTGTTCAGTCATCTTCTTCACTTTTTTCGTCCTGTTTCGTGCAGGCAAGCGCTTTCTGCCTCAGCTTCTTCGCGTGTCTCTCGGGATCCTTGGGCGTCGACCAGACCGACATCTGGCAGAACTCTCCACATCTGCAGTCGCTGCTGTTGATCGGGCAACGCAAAAGACCCCATGCGTGCCCCTGGCCTTCCACGACACTCCAGCCAAGCGCTTCCAGCTCTTTAAGGACGGCCTCGATTTCCTTCGATTTGTGTTTCTTACGTGCCAATTTAGGTTCCGGCAATTAAGTTGTCAATGGACAAGTTATTGTTGGTTGCCCCTCGGCGGCGATGTTGAAAAATAAAAGCAGCTTCAAACTATTTCGTAGTCAGGCTGTCCGAGTAGCCACGGTCAGCCTGGTTTCCTGAAACGAACGCCAACTCCGCCGCCATTCTCGGGGATGAACTCAATACCGCCGTCCTCCAGCACTTTCCGAATTCGCGCGAGCGTCGAAGCCCGTAACTCCTCACCTCTCTCAAGGCGAGTCACGGTTTGAGTTGACACCTGCGCCGCATTTGCGAGCTGGATAACGCTCCAATTGAGCGCCACCCGGGCGAGTTTACATTGGATCCCGTTCATTTCACCATGTCATGGTGATTTGTGTTGCACATGTCGCGTTTACTCTGTACGTTTCCGGTTGTCATAGTTGACGGCTGCGCTCAGTGTTTGCACCACCAAGCACAGCCTGACCACAATCAAGCTTTCGGGAGCTCGGATCATGGCTGATTCCGATAATAGCAGAACTTTGCCTTCAGGCATCCAAAGAAACCTCTTCGCCGTTGCATCAACCTTTCTGACCGCGGAGCTCGAGGAGAGGGCGCGTGACGACGCTGCAGCCGTCGACCCTGCGCTACGGGTTTGGCATGAATGGCTGACCGCCTTCGACGATTATGCGCGGCTCACCGATGTCCAACAGAGGCTTGAGAAGGCGCTCCTTCAAACGATCGGATTTCCACAGGTTCTGGTTCCGGTCGGTAGTGGGGCTGCGCCGGTTCAAGCGAAAACCGAGGCGGAGATCGACGCGCTTCTCCCCGGCGAGGATCGGAGTGGACAGCGCGATGCCTTGAAACGAGATCTGGCGGTGCGGGTAGCTGCGTGGCAGCAGGCCGATGAAGCAGAAGGGTTCAGTCGGGCCAAGGCCCTGTCGCATGAGGCCGGAGAACGGCAAGCCGAGCTTTTGAAATCGCTCTGGTTGACACCTGCTCTATCGATGGCTGGGTTGGCGGCCAAGGTGCACGCTGTTCTGCGGCATGGCGAACCCGGTCCCGGCTATGGCTTCCCGTGGACACCTTTACGCGGGGTCATCGCCGATTTTCTCGTCCTCAACGGGGTGTCTATCGGCGATCTTTCGCCAACGGAGGCGGGTCGGACAGGAGGTCGATCGCGGTGACGCCGAGCGCTTCGGCGATGTCGTAGATCGTGTAGAGCCTCGGCTGTGAGATGCCGGTCTCGAGATTGCTGACGGCGGTCCGATGGAGGTTGGCACGCTCCCCCAGCTCCTCCTGCGACCAGCCCAGGTTGGTTCTCCTAACGATCAGATTTCTTCGAAAATTTGCTCGGTTTTCCATTTCCAAAGTTATTGCGGAATGAATAGTATTTCACTACAGAGTATACTCTGAAATCAGCGGTTGCCCGGGTCGGGACATCAGCGGGAGGGACAGCATTCCTCGCGAAGGGCACCGCTTTGTCAAAAAAGAAGGGAACAAGAGAATGAGTTTACATAATGATCCCAGAGCGATCCGCTATGCAGCCGTCTTCGGCCTTATGGTTTCCGCGCTTTTCGCGTCGCCGCTCGCCGCACAGGAATTGCGAGTCGCAACCTCCTACAAGCTGATGACACTCGATCCTCAATTCGCCGATCTCAACGAGAACACGTCGCTGCTATCGCACATCTACGAGCGGCTGGTTTATCAGGACGAGAAACTCAATCCGAAACCCGGCCTGGCCGTGTCGTGGAAACGGCTTTCGGATACGCAATGGACGTTCAGCCTGCGCGAGAACGTCCATTTCCATGACGGTTCGCCATTCACCGCCGAGGATGTCATCTACTCCCTCGAACGGATACGCAGCTTCCTCAAGCCGCCGAGCGGGGGCTTCCAGTCCTATACGCAGGCGATCAAGTCCGTCACCGCCCCGGATCCGTTGACCGTCGTCATCGAGACGAACACGAACGCACCGACATTACCGCTGGCGCTGTCGTCCATCTTCATCATGCCGCATCTGGCATCGGAGTTCCGCTCCACCGAAGATCTGAACGGCGGCGCGGCCGCACCGAACGGCACGGGCCCTTACAAGTTCGACAGCTGGCAGTCCGGCGAGCGACTGAAGCTCGTGCGCAATGACAGCTACTGGGGTGGAAAGCCTGCCTGGTCGCAGGTGGAGTTCCGGGTGATCGAGAGCCCCGCCGCCCGCGTCGCGGCGCTTTCGACCGGCGACGTCGACCTCGCCGACTACATTCCAGCGCGCGACGTTGAATCGTTGAAGACCCGCGGCCTCTCTGTCGCCAGCGCGCCCGCCGCCCGGTCGAACTTTTTGCAGTTCGATCTCGACAAGGACACGTTGCCCACCGTGACAGACCGCGCCGGCAAGCCGATCGCCAACCCGTTCAAGAACAAACTGGTTCGGGAGGCACTGGCGATTGCGACAGACCGGTCGCTTCTGGCCGACAAAATCCTGCTCGGCTATGGCACCGCGGCGGCCCAGCTTTTTCCGAACGGCCTTCCCGGCACATCCGCCAAGTTGACACCCACGCCGCCCGACTACGCAAGGGCCAAGGCGCTTTTGGCCGAGGCGGGTCTGGCCGACGGCTTCAATGTCGTTGTCGCGGGACCGACAGGCCGCTATCCCGGCGACGGGGAATCCCTTCAGGCGATCACCCAGAACTGGGCTCGGATCGGCGTTCGTGTGCAGCCGGTCGTCGCTCCGTTTTCGACGTTCGCGACCAAGCGGTCAGCAGGCGAGTATCCTGTGTGGTACGGCGGTTGCTCAGGCGACTCCGTCTCTGTGTGCCTGGGCGCTGTTCTTGCCTCGCCCAATGCCGAGCGCAAGACAGGTTCCCTGAACTACGGCCACTATCGGAACCCGGCGTTCGATGCAGCGCTCGACAAAGCGCAAGGGATTGACGAGGGTCCGGAGCGAGACGCTGCAATGGCAGCTGCGACGGAGTTGGTCATGGCGGACTATCCGATCGTGCCGCTGTACCATTTTCACCTGATCGCAGGTTACGGCAGGAACGTTGCCTCCTACACCGTGCATGCGCGTGCGTGGACGACTGCCATGCAAGCCGTACCTGCGGGGGAATGAACGCCATGACCCTGCTCACCACCGCTGGCGGAAGGCTGGGACAAGCCCTCCTCCTGTTGTTCGTCATGTCTCTGATCGGCTTTATCGGCATTCAAAGCGTCGGCAATCCGGTCTTCAACATCGTCAACGTCGAAACGGCGACTGCGGAGGACATTCGCCAAGCGACCATCGCCCTTGGACTGGATCAGCCAGTCTGGCGGCAATACCTCCTCTTTGCCGGAAACGTCCTCGCCGGTAATTTTGGCACGTCCTACGTCTATCATCTACCGGCCTTCTCCTTGGTGCTGAGCAAACTGCCAGCGACGCTTGAGCTGGCAGTCCTTGCCATGGTTCTTGCGGCAACGCTTGGGACTCTGGTCGGGCTTCTGGCCGGTCGGCGGCAGGGAACATTTCTCGATCGGATCGTTCTGAAGGCAAGCGTCTTCGCGCTCAGCGTTCCGTCCTTCTGGCTCAGCATGATGCTGATCCTCGGCGGAGCCATCCTGTCAGGCTGGTTTCCGTCGGGAGGGCGCGGGACGACAACGGCGCTTTTCGGGGTGGAGTGGAGCTTTTTGACGAGCGACGGCCTTGCGCATCTTGTCCTTCCGGCACTGGCACTGGCGATCCCGAATGTGGCACTCATCGCACGCCTCGCGCGGGCAGGAGCAATCGAAGTCGAGAGGCTTGATTTCATCCGGTTCTGCCGGGCGAAGGGTCTATCACCGCGGCGTATCCTTTTCAGCCATACCCTGCCGAATATCAGCGTGCCGATCGTGACGGTGATCGGGCTTCAGTTCGGCGGTATGCTGGCCTTCGCCGTGGTGGTGGAGACGATCTTTGCCTGGCCAGGAGTCGGCAAGCTCCTGATCGACTCGATCCAGCTTCTCGACCGGCCGGTGGTAATGGCAACGCTGACGTTCATCTCGGTGGCCTTCGTCACGCTCAATGCGCTCGTCGATCTGTTCTACGCCGTGCTCGATCCGCGTGTGCGTCTTTCGCAGGGAGGTTGATGTGATGATTGCCGAAACGCTTCGATCAATCCGCAATCGCACCTTTGGATGGGTTGACCTCCCGAAACTTCTGCTTTGCGCCTACGTTCTGCTAGCCGTTGCTGCTCCAGTCCTGGCACCGCAGAACCCCTACGATCCCGTGCAGATCTTCGCCTGGGAGGCATCGTCCAGGCCCGGCTCAATGGGCAGCGGCGGCTTCGTTTACTGGCTCGGGACCGATGGTCTCGGGCGCGATATCGCAAGCACGATCCTCTACGGCTTGCGCATCAGCCTGCATGTATCGGTCGTCAGCTCCGCCATCGCCGCCCTTATCGGTTTGACTGCGGGTGTAAGCGCCGCCTTCTTCGGGCGGTGGGTGGATGCGGTCATCATGCGCGTGGTCGATCTGCAACTGAGCCTGCCGACGATGCTGGTGGCACTCATCGCCATCGTGACGCTCGGGCCGGGCATCGACCGCATTGTTCTCGCTTTGGTGATTGTACAGTGGGCCGCATACGCGCGCATCGTGCGCGGAGTGGCGCTCAGTGAGAGGAACAAACCCTACGTCGATGCCGCCCGTCTTCTCAGACTTCCAACCTATCGGCTCCTCTTCCGGCATGTGCTGCCGAACAGCATTGCGCCTGTCGTCACACTCATACCGATCGAGGTCGGCCATGCCATCGCACTCGAGGCGACGTTGTCGTTCCTTGGCCTCGGCGTGCCGATCGATAAGCCTTCACTCGGCTCGACTGTCGCCAGCGGGTTTCAGTATCTGCTGACCGGTCAATACTGGATCAGCCTTTTCCCGGGCCTCGCGCTTTTCGGGCTGATCGCCACCATCAACTTCGTCGGTGAGGACCTGCGCCGGCACCTAGACCCACGGAGCCGATCCCTATGACCGATCCAGCATCCAAGACGCATCTGCTTGAAGTGCAGAACCTCTCTCTTCACTATCGTACGAGCTCCGGAACGACCCCGATCCTCCACGACATCGCATTCTCTCTTGATAGGGGTGAGGTGGTGGGTCTCATCGGCGAATCCGGCGCCGGAAAATCCACCGTTGGAAACGCCATCCTCGATCTGCTTGCGCCGGAGCTCGAGCGAACCAGCGGCGCAATCCTGATTGCTGGCGAGGATCTAAAGCTTGTTGATCGTCGGGATCGCGACGCCATCAGGCGCCGGAGGATCTCGGCGATTTTTCAGGACCACACGAGCTCACTTGACCCCTTGATGACTATCGGCGCGCAGATCGAGGAAACGATCAGGGCCGCACACCTTAAGCTCCCTCGCAAAGACGTCAAACACCGCGCTATCGAACTTCTGGAGCGTGTCGGAATCGACGATCCGGCAGGGAGGCTTCGGGACTACCCGCATCAATTTTCCGGCGGCCAGCGCCAGAGGGTCGTTATCGCTATCGCGCTCGCCGGATCGCCGGACATCATCATTGCGGATGAACCGACCTCGGCACTCGACGCCACTGTCCAGAAACAGATCCTCGAGCTGCTGCGCAAACTCGTGGATGAAACAGGCATTTCCATCATCCTCGTCACTCATGACATGGGCGTCATCGCCCAGATCGCCGACAGGGTCGTGGTCATGCGGCACGGCCAGGTCGCCGAGCAGAATGTGGTATCGGAAGTGCTCGAGCGACCGCAGAGCGACTACACCCGCAAACTGCTGGCCGCCGTCCCGAAGTTGCGAATATCCGGTTCTGCTGACGTGGCTTCCTGCTCGAATAGATCGATGGACCCGGAGACGACCATTGCCGGAGAGGGGATCGCAAAGACCTTTCCGTCACGCGGTCCGCTGTTCTTTATCGGCAAATCCCAGGGAAAATGCGCGCTTCGCGATATATCCGTCCGGTTGGAAAGGGGTGCGATCACAGGCGTGGTCGGAGAGAGTGGAAGCGGAAAGTCCACCCTCGGGAGGCTGCTCGCGGGGCTGGATCGCGCCAGCGCCGGCGAATTCAGGATCGGGGAAGATGCGTTCGACGCCTCACGATCGGGCGCTAGGAGCGGTCTGCTCGGACGTGTCCAAATGATCTTTCAGGATCCGGCGGTATCGCTCAATCCCCGCATGACCATTGAGAAAACCCTGCTTGAAAGCGCCCGCTATGGAGGGCGGGCGGTGAGGGGAGAACGGGACGATGTCGGAGCCATGATGGACCGCGTCGGGCTGACGCGGGGCCTGTTGGGGCGTTACCCGCACCAACTATCCGGCGGCCAGAAGCAGCGGGTAGCCATCGCTCGCGCGCTTCTCGCCAAACCGGAGATCGTCGTTGCGGACGAGCCGACCTCAGCTCTTGACGTCTCCGTACAGGCGGAAGTCATCCATCTGTTGAAGGAAGTCGTCGCGGAGCAGCATGTCACCATGATGTTCATCTCGCACGATCTGGCCGTCGTGCAGGACCTCTGCAGCTTTGTCTATGTCCTGAAGGACGGGCAGATGGTCGATTCCGGCTCCTCGGACTTCATCTTCATGCACTCGCAACACCCCTATACGCGCAGCCTTATCGAAGCCCGGCCGCGCCACTTCATCCACTGAATTGATAGGCCGGCCCATCCTGCAAGGGCCGCCCCGTCCACATTTCCAACCCGCAAGTGCTCCGGCGTCACCGCCGGGCGAGGTGTCCTATGTCCTCAAATTTTACATTGGCTTTAACAGGTCAATCACTCATCAAGCGCGACACGCGCGACGTCAGTGCTCCCGGTTTTGAACAGGTGAAGTCGATCCTGCGATCGGCGGATCTGTCCTTCACCAATTTCGAGGGAACGATCCTGGGCCGCAACGGTGGATGGCCTCTGAAGGGTTCGTTCTACGGAAGCAGCGAACCGATCGTGCTGGACGCGCTGAAAGACATCGGCTTTCAGGCGGTTGCCCTTTCCAACAACCACGCCTTCGATCTCGGTCCATCCGGGGTGCTATCGACATTGGAGGAGGTGGAGGGGAGGGGCTTCCTCCATTCAGGTATCGGCAGAGACGAGGCTGATGCTGGCACGGCCGGCCTCGGAGAAGTGGCGGGCCGACCCGTATCGATCGTCGCAATGGATGGTGGACCTGGACCCGACTTCATGTATGCGGCGAATGCGGGCAGCGGGCGTCCCGCGCGCCCGGGCGTGAACCGTCTCCGACTGACCCAGGTCCTGGAGGTCGACGAGCCGGCATTCGAGAGTCTTCGCGAGATGCAAACCCGGATCGGCTACACCCGCATCGATCTCACCAACGATAGCCAGCCCGACGATCCTCCTTTTATCGCTGACGACGAGATCGGAATAGCGCGCGCGATCTTCAAACGCTCCGATCGCTTTGGCCGCAGCGTGAAGATCGACGAGGAGGATTTGAGGAGAAATCTCGAAGCGATTACCACATCCGCGGACGAGGGCCGGCTCGTCGTCGCCTATCTGCATCACCATCACTGGGCGTCGGACTGGTATCAGATGCCGGGTTGGGTCAGCGCCGTCGCCAAGCGCTGCATCGACGCTGGCGCAAGCATGTTCGTCAGCCACGGTGCCCCTGTCCTGCAGCCGGTTGAGCTTTATCGGGGTCGGCCGATCTTCTACAGCCTAGGAAACTTCATTTTTCATGTCAAATCGGAGAAGTCGCTTTGGACGGCACCCGAAGTGTGGGAAAGCGTTATACCCGTATGCACCTTCGGCGAAGACAATTGCCTGAAAGGGGTGAGGTTCTTTCCGGTCATTATTGGGGGCGAGGAAGCGTTGAGGGACGGCAAGCTCGAACGTCGCATTGTGCCGGAGCTGGTGACAGGCGCTGCTGCTCACCGCATCTTGCAGCGGTTTGCCGATCAATCGCGGAAACTGGGCTCTAACATCCGCATCTGCGATGACGTTGGTATTCTTCGGCTCGAATAATGTCTGCTTTGCCGAGGAAGAATGGCCCAAAGAATGGGACGGCGCGAAGACCCTTCACAGACACGGAGATCAAATGATTCAGAGTGACGCCAAAAGCGAGTTGATCGAGCGTTTTTTCCGTTATGCGGCGATCGAAAGCCAAAGTGATGCGGCGGAAGTGCCCCTTCCATCTTCGACCGGGCAATTGAAACTCGCTCGCCTTCTTGCTGAGGAGTTACTGGCACTTGGCGTCGAAGACGTCGTAGTCGACGATCAGGCAATTGTGACAGGCGTCAAGCGCGGCAAGACAGCGGCTCCGCGTGTCGGCTTCATTGCCCATCTCGATACCGTCGACGTTGGGCTTTCGCCGACGGTTCATCCTCAAATCCTGCGGTATGAGGGCCAAGACCTGTGCTTGAATGCCGAGCACGACATCTGGCTGCGGACAGATGAACATCCCGAACTGATCAGATGGAAAGGGGAAGACATCATTGTCGGGGATGGTACGAGCGTGCTCGGAGCCGACAATAAGGCGGCGATTGCCGTCATCATGACGCTTCTTGCGAGATCGAGTGGTGAGGAGGATCACGGCGACATCGTCGTCGCTTTCGTCCCTGACGAGGAAATCGGCCTTCGAGGATCTAGGGTGCTGGATCTCGAACGGTTTCCCTGCGATTTCGCCTATACGATCGACTGCTGCGAACTCGGCGAGGTCATGATCGAGAACTTCAACGCTGCCTCCGGCAAGATCACCTTTCGCGGCGTCAGCGCTCACCCGATGTCAGCAAGAGGCGTGATGGTCAATCCGCTGATGATGGCAATGGATTTCATCGATCAGTTCGATCGAAATGACACGCCCGAATGCACCGACGGTCGTGATGGCTTCTTCTGGTGCAAAGATCTCGTGACCGACGAAAGCGAAGGCCGGCTCAGCATACTGATCCGCGACTTCGATCGCGAGCGGTTCGACGATCGAAAACGGCGTATTCTGGATGCCGCCGAGACCATACGGCTGAAATATCCGACCGGTGAGGTCCGTGTCGACCTTGTCGACACCTATCAGAACATGAACCACGCACTGCAGCAGGATCCACGTGCAGAACGGCTTTTGTTCCAGGCACTTGAAGACCTCGAGATAGCGCGGAAACTGGTGCCAATGCGGGGCGGGACCGACGGTGCGATCCTCTCCGCGAAGGGAATACCAACACCAAACTTCTTCACGGGCGCTTACAAGTTCCACTCCCGATATGAGTTCCTGCCCGTTCCGGCATTCGAAAAATCATATCTGGTCGCTGCAGAGATTTGTAGACTGGTGGCCATGGGCGGAGGACTTCTCAAGCACCGTCCGCGGCCGATCGGTTGAAATTTTTCGAGCTACCGCAACGCAGTTATTCGCTGGAGCTTCCGCTCTTTCTGGGATCGCGCAACAACTCAGCTACCTCAATTTGAAGAATGTTCGCGATCGTTTCGATCGTGTCGAGGGAAGCGCTGTACTGGCAGCGTTCCAACGAACTCACATAGGTTCGGTGGATGCCCGCTCTCAGTGCGAGATCTTCCTGGGAAAGGCCAGCGGCCTGCCGCGTCTTTCGGAGATTGGCGGCAAAAATTTCTCTAATGTTCATCTCCGAGATTGATGCGCATTGCAGCGCATTCATCTACAGAGTATACAATTCATGCGGTTGGAAGATCACCGATAGTGGCACCGTAACGTTAAAGGGCTGCGGCCAAGACTGGCAAGCGCCGTTTCCTCTTACGCAGCTCGCGCCACCAACCTGACCTTCAGCGAATGGGCTAGCGTCTACGGGGATGCCAACATGACCACCGCACTCCTCGACCGGTTCACTCATCATTGTCATATCCTCGAGACCGGCAATGATAGCTTTCGCATCAAAAACGGCTTGCCCTACGAGCCCAAAACGGCGAAGGGAAAACGCAGGAACTTGACCACAACAACCAACATAAACCATATCTAAGGCGGGTCGCTTCTCGGTGGAAATACCGGGTCGGCTCCCAGGGGAAGTCAATAATCGGGCGCGGCCCAATTTCGCTTAGCCTCGGTTTTGCTTCAGAGGACTATGGCTATGCGGTCGATAGGTCCGCCAATCCCGGACCCGGTGTTAGTAGGGAGGATGCGTCGCTCTTCAGCGACGACCCAGTAGTAAGACGATGAAGCCGTCGGCGGCACCGTCATCGGAACGGTGCAGCACGCGGGCGGCAGATTCGTCACTGCGAAACCTATCACGAGTTCACGCTGGTTTCCGGAGCCCGGTCATCGATCGGTGGCTCGGACGGGAGGTACCCGTATCGGTCCTGAGTGGCTAGATCTCCTGGGTGCGAAGGCAAAGGCGGCACACTAGGCTTGGAGACGCGATACGTGCGTTTCAGGTAGCGCTGGAGAGTGCGGATCGATACGCCGGACTGTCCGGCGACTTCTCGCATACAACGGCCCTCGAAATGCACGGCGTGACAGGCGTCACGAACGCGATCCTCGTCCATGGCTTTCGGTCGTCCTATTACGCTTCCCCGGGCCCTTGCTTCCGCCAAGCCCGCCCGCGTCCTCTCCACTATAACTGCCCGCTCGAATTCTGCTAGTGCTGCCATCATATGGAACATTAAACGACCGCCCGGTGAGGTGGTGTCAATGTTTTCCATCACTGAACGGAAATGGACTTGTCGCTTTCCAAGTTGATCAATTAACTGCACAAGTCCGGATAATGAACGACCGAGGCGATCCAAACGCCAAACCACAAGTGTACCGCCTGGCGTTAGACTTTCAAGAGCGGCTTCCAGACCCTCTCGAGCAAAACTGTAGCCTGACCGACCTTGATCTTCGTAGATCCGATTGCACCCGGCGCCTCGAAGCGCTGTAAGCTGGAGATCAAGTTTTTGTTCCTCCGTCGAAACGCGTGCGTACCCAACTATCATAAAATATTTGTCCATCACCATATTAAGCTTGAGGACGAAATCTTACTCTGTTCGCCCACGCAACGGCTTGGTTGCCACGTTCCACGCTCCCTTTTTGTCATTGCTGCATGAAGCGGGGCCAGGTACCGTAATACCGCTGCGGCGGGCACAATTCCGCAAGCCGATTAATATTGGTTGGAGTTGTGTGTTAAAACTTTAGTGGTCGCGTTTATCCCTCTTCCGTTGTACTTTTCTCCTTAAATAACAATCCCAGATCGCGAAAATTCCAAGTTGTTGTGGCGGAAACCTTTGTTTCCTCCCGCTACACAGCAGAGAACCCTCACAATTCCGCAAGTGAGTTAACTGTTAACTTACCCAAGTGCCGGCTAAGCGTTCTTCGGCAGACATTCAACTCTTTCGCAACCTCTGAAGGACATCGGTGCAGCCGCTCGATTGCGTGCTGAGCTCCAACTATCTGATCCATTGTTAGTGCGCTCGGGCGGCCAAGCCGTGCACCCCTGACCTTCGCGGCCGCCATCCCGGCCCGTGTCCGTTCGCTGATAAGCGAGCGCTCGAACTCGGCAAGAGCTGCCATCATATGAAACATTAGCTTGCCGCCTGAAGACGCCGTGTCGATATTTTCGCTAAGCGATCGGAAATGTACGTGACGTTTTCCGAGCTGCTCCAAAAGTCCGACCAATCCGACGAGTGAGCGTCCGAGCCGATCCAGCCGCCAGACTACAAGCATATCACCTGGTACAACCGCGTCCAAGGCTGCTTCCAGGCCAGCGCGCTCGAAATCGGAACCGGATTGCCCGTGATCGCTAAAGACTTGGTCACATCCCATCCTTTCCAGAGCTTGTATTTGAAGGTCGATCTTCTGCTCTCCAGTTGATACACGCGCGTATCCTACGATCATTTGACACTCACTTTCCGGAACAAGACGGGCGACGAGGCGCGAGCGGACAATTTTCTGTCCTGAAAATCCTTTTAACCAGCTGATTCACACGCCGAGGCGCTTGACAAAAAGGGTCCTTTCTGTCGCGCGCCGGCGACGGAGTAGTGCACGTCAAAATTCGTTAATGATTTCAGTTCGTAGTTTCCGTAGAATTGTAAAATAGTACATTCGACCCCATGTGGTCAGAATCGACCAATTTTGTCGCGTGTATCTCATGAGACGAGGCCTGCCGAAACCAGCGCCACGCCTCAATTGATGGGTTTCTCTCTTCGGTCTCTGCCTCGGTGCTCCGATGTCTTGGGCGCCGCTGGCATTCCGAGTTATCTAGCGGAAACGATTTCGGGTCAGCTTATCATTCTGCCGCCTTCGGGTTTCTGGGGCATGCATTGATGCGCGGCAACCTGGATGTATCGGACATCAATCTAGCTGCGGGGGAGGCGAGTGAGGCCCCGGCGTCCAGTTCCTTTCCTGTCGTCACGTGGAGGATCACGCGGGATGCTTTGTCGAATGTCTTGATGCTGTCGCACGGCATTGCGATTGTCGGATGCGGTGGACTGACAGATTTGCTTCTGTGGCGAGAGCCGCCGTTTCGCCCCGATTATAGCCAAGTCTCGATCGCCTCTATGGTGTTTTACGTTCTCGTCTCTGTGGGCATCGGGAACTTTCCAGCAGCTTCGGGTACGAAGGTCTCTGTTGGCTATTTGAAGTCAGCGATAGCGTGGCTCGCTGCCGTTCTCCTTCTTGCGTTGGTGATTTTGACGGTTAGGAGTGGCGGTCTATACTCTCGACTTGGCTTAACCGCTTTTGCTCTGGCAGGGCTGGTTGCAGTTACGGCTGTCAATGGGCTTGCATCACGGTTCATAGCGGTGCGCCTTAAAAAGGGCTCCATCGCGTTTGCGCGCGTGCATGTGGTGACCTTACAGACGCACCCGACCCAGTTTGACGTTGTTTGGGTGCCTCCGCCTGGGATCGAAGTCGTCGAGAGACATTTCATTCCTGTATCTTCTCCTGAATTCCTGGAGCAATGCCGTGACGTTCGGGCCATCCTTCAGCGGTCGGTGGCGAAAGGGTGCTGCGATCAGATCCTGCTGGCGGCCTCGTGGCAGGACGCCGGGCGGATCTCATCCCTTCTGCGGGAAATCGGGCCGTTGCCAGCGCCGGTCGTTCTCCTGGCAGATCCAGCGTTTGTTGGACTGAGCCAGCATCGTCGCATCATCTTAGGGGATGATGTCGGCTTCGAACTGCAGTCCGCCCCATTGGGATTGAGTGCGCGGTGGGCCAAGCGTGCGTTAGACGTTGTAGCTGCAACTGCGTTGATCGTTCCTCTTGGCCCGGTGATGCTTCTGGCTATTTTGGCGATATGGCTCGAAACGGGTTCCCCGATCCTTTTTCGCCAGGACAGACGCGGTTTCGGCGGGGTGCCATTCAAGATCCTGAAATTCCGAAGCATGACGGTTACCGAAAATGGCGCCGATATTCCGCAGGCGCAGCGCCAAGACCCACGCATCACACGGGTTGGGCACTTTCTGCGACGCACAAGCATCGATGAGTTACCGCAGCTGTTCAACGTCCTGAACGGCGAGATGTCGCTTGTCGGACCAAGGCCGCATGCGATGGCTCATGACGACTACTATGACCGATTCATCGAGCACTATGCGTTCCGTCATCATGTGAAACCAGGAATCACCGGCTGGGCTCAGGTGAATGGCCTGCGAGGCGCAACAGAGACGTCCGAACTCATGCGGTCTCGTATCGAACATGACCTCTGGTACATCAACCATTGGTCGATCTGGCTAGACGCGAAGATTATTTTCCTCACCGCTTTAAAGGTCTTCCGCGATGACAACGCCTATTGATGTCAATGTGCGGCCGGCCGCCGGAAGAGGCTGGTACGTATTTCGCTCTGTGGCACGCGGGGAGGGGTTGGCTGAGGCTAATCTCACTAAGCAGGGTTTCGTTCATTTCCTGCCAAAGGTCATAGTCACGAAGCGGCATGCCCGTCGGTATATTACCCAAAAGGAATGGTTGTTCCCGCGGTACGGGTTCCTTCTGATGGATCTGTCCCGTGACAGATGGCGAAGCGTCAATGGGACTTACGGTGTCGATCAGTTGGTCATGGGGCTTGATGGTCCTCAACGCGTTCCAACCAGAGTGATCGAAAACCTGCAAGCAGCGACCGGTCCAGACGGTCTGTTCTCTCCCGATGCTGAATTGCTCCCTGGTGTGACAGTGCGAGTGAGGCAGGGCCCCTTAACGGGAACGCTGGGGGTTTTGCAAAACCTGGATGGTCGGGGGCGTGTCGAACTTCTCCTTGATCTCATGAATAGCCAGGTGCGGACCACGGTTGCCCGCGAGTGGATTGAAATCAAAGCATAGGGTCCCGCAGCTGTGGGATTTGTTTGGGAAATAACCCGGTTGGAGCATGGCTTCACCCGGATGGCGGTAGCGTGGAAACCGCCGGAATATCATTCCGAAGGAAGAGAGACGTTGAAGATAGTGGTAATTGGTGCGGGCTATGTCGGTTTGGTCTCCGGGGTCTGTTTCGCCGACTTTGGCCATGACGTTGTTTGTGTAGAAAGTGATGTGTCCAAGATTGAAGCTCTCCTTGCGGGAAGAGTTCCAATCTACGAGCCCGGTCTTGAGGAACTCGTTGCCAATAACAGGCGTGCTGGGCGGCTTTCATTCAGCAATAATCTCTCCGATGCTCTGGACGGTGCAGATGCGGTGTTTATCGCTGTAGGCACGCCATCGCGCCACGGTGATGGGCATGCGGATCTCTCCTATGTCTACGGGGCGGCCAGGGACATAGCTCGATCCGTGAAGCGGTTCACAGTCGTGGTAACGAAATCGACGGTTCCCGTAGGTACCGGTGACGAGGTCGAGCGCATCATCCGCTCGGAAAACCCGGCCGCCGAGGTGGTCGTCGCATCCAATCCTGAATTTTTACGTGAAGGTGCGGCAATCACCGATTTCAAGCGGCCTGATCGCATTGTGGTCGGGACGCAAGACGAGCGTGCCCAAGCTGTCCTTACGGAAATCTACCGGCCCCTCTTCCTCAATAAGTCTCCGATAATATTCACGGACATACGGACCGCAGAACTGATCAAATATGCCTCCAACGCATTTTTGGCCATGAAGATCACTTTCATCAACGAGATCGCCGATCTCTGCGAGCGTGTCGGCGCGAATGTACAGCACGTGGCGCGGGGGATAGGCGCTGATGGACGTATAGGTTCAAAGTTCCTTCATGCTGGCGCCGGTTACGGTGGGTCCTGCTTTCCGAAGGACACGCTGGCACTGGTGAAGACAGCGCAGGACCATGGTAGCCCCGTTCGCCTGATCGAGACGACCGTCACCGTCAACGATGAACGTAAACGGGCGATGGCGCGCAAGATCATTCTGGCCTGTGACGGTGACGTGCGGGGTAAAACCATTGCAATTCTTGGGTTAACCTTCAAGCCAAACACTGATGACATGCGCGAGGCGCCGTCTCTGTCGATTATCAAGGCGCTTGAAGAGGCGGGTGCTACGGTACGCGCTTATGATCCCGAGGGTGTCAAGTCAGCGCGCGCAATGCTGCCCAACGTAGTGTTTTGCGACAATGCCTATGAGGCTGCGGAAGGTGCCTGCGGAATTTCACTGGTGACTGAATGGGATCAGTTTCGAGCACTCGACTGGTCGCGGCTTCGCCTGCTGATGTCCGAGCCGGTCTTCATTGATTTGCGCAATGTCTACACGCCGGAAGAAGTCACCAGACACGGCTTTTCATACCATTCCATCGGGCGACCGGTCTCTCCGGGCAATTGACCCTTTCTCATCCAGCTCTGCGACCCACCTCAACGGCACGGACCATCCCCGGCTTGCCGCTCCCGGGCAACTTAATGATAGGAGCTTTCGCATGAAGCGAAGACAGTTTTGTTATTCGGTCTTATCGCTCGTTGGCGTTTCGAGTTGCTCGTCGCTTCCAGGCAGCGGCCCGGGCGCGCGTGACGTTGCGTCCAAAGCCACGGCATCCTTAAGGGAAACTGCTACGAGCGCGTTCAAATACGTGTCAGTCGACCTTACTCAACAGGTTCTTGCTGTTTTGGGAGATCCTGGTCCGGGCTCTTTTTTGCGAAGTTTTGGCAAGGGACGGAGTGGCCCGCCAGAACTGATGGTCGGCGTCGGAGATACCGTGTCCATCACCATATTTGAATCGCAGTCGGGTGGATTGTTTGTTCCCAATGACGCGGGTTCTCGGCCCGGCAACTATGTGACACTTCCTTCGCAAACCGTAGATCAAAAAGGCTATATTTCCATCCCTTATGCTGGGGCGGTTCTTGCAAAAGGTCGCACGCTGGGTGTGATCCAGGCAGATATCGTCAAGAGGCTGTCGTCACGGGCCATCGAGCCTCAAGTGGTTATCTCGGTGACGAGTCAAGCCTCTAACGAGGTAACCGTGATCGGTCAGGTTGGGTCGCCCGGCAAGCTCAATATCAATTCCGGCGGAGATCGCGTGCTCGATATTCTGTCGCGCGCCGGGGGTATTACCAATGCAGGTTATGAGACGTTTGTGACTCTGCAGCGGCGCGGCACCAAGGCAACGATCTATTTCTTGAACTTGGTGGATGACTCGAAAGAAAATATATATGTAGCGCCAGACGACACGCTCTATGTCTATCAGGAGCAACGGTCGTTCACCGCCTTCGGGGCTTCTGGCAACAGCGGGCAGTTCAAGTTCGAGCAGGAGCATGTATTGCTCTCGGATGCCGTGGGCAAGGCCGGGGGACTTCTCGATTCTCAAGCCGATCCCGGCCAAGTGCTGCTGTATCGACTGGAGCATCGCGCAAACCTCGAAAAGATGAAGGTGAATCTCTCGGCATTTGCTCCAGACGTTCTGGAGGTGCCGACAATCTATCGCGCCAATTTCCGCGATCCCTCTTCATTCTTCGTGGCCAAGAAATTCTTCGTACATGATCGTGACGTGCTTTACGTCACAAACGCCGACCAGGTCGAATTGTTCAAGTTCCTCACACTCATCACCGGCATTGTCGGCGCGGCAGCCTCGACGGCCGCAGACGCCGCTACAACCAGAAATGCGGGCCGGTATCTCAGCCAATGAACTCTAACAGAGAAGTGAGTTCCATAACTTGCCCCCATTGTCAGCTCATGGAGATCTTGGACATGAAACGTCTTTTGCTGTTGTTGGGAATATCTGCATCAGTCCTCACGCAGGCATTCTCTTTCCCTGCCGTTGCACAGAATGCTTCCACGGCGGTAAGTGGCGGGGCCTGCGGCGGATCATATAATCTGCCGGACAAGCTCCCTGGCCAGCAACTTTCGGATTTTAAGTCCAATCCGGAAGCGCTGCTGAAGAGCAATCCGGTCGGTGGGCTGCAATTGAGCGGTAAAGTCAAGGCGCTGACGGAAACGGACCCGTCAGCCGCAGTTGATGCGCTCCTCGAGATCGCACGCTCGGCAAATTCGACGCAAGCAGCCGCCATCGGATCAGGCTTGGGGCAGGCGGCCACGGCAATCATGGCGGTTGACAAGCTGTGCGGTGACGACATTGCGCGCAGGATTGCCAGCTCCGGCTTGAGTGACGTGCTGATTGGCTACAACATGGCGACGACAGAAACATTGATGCTGTCTGCCAGTGGCGCAGATGTTGGTGCTGGTGTCGGAGGGGGAGTTGGTGTTGGAGGGGGAGTTGGTGGCGTCGTGAACGGAAGCAGAGGTGCTCCTTCAGTCGGTGCGACAACAAGTGCGAGCGGCAGCTCAAGTCATACCAACACCGCCGATACGTTCAGTTTTTCGGGCTCGACCATTACCTGCTCGACATCAGTTAGTCCCCGGCGGACATGTTGAGTATCTCCTGTCAAGTTGGGAGCCGTTGAGACCCCGCTGATACGGTACAAGAAGCATCCGGTCGATAGATATCGGATTCGAGAGTTTGTCAGGGACAGCCTGAAACTGAATCCTGAAAAATCAATGAAAACAAAGCAGTCGAGTGTGTGTCTCGCTTAATCGCTATTTGACAGACATCAGAGTGCTTTCATAAGGATCCGGCATGTCCGATCGCGCAGTAGACAATCGCCTTGAAACTATTCCGCCTAAAGAGAATCCAACAGGAGTACAAACAACAATTGACGTCGTCGGGCTCATAGCTGCTTTACGTCGACAAAAGATGGTCGTTGTCATCGCGACATGTTCAGTCCTCTTGCTCGGCGCGGTCTACTGCGTTTCAGCGGTGCCTCGTTACACGGCTACGAATGAGATTATTATCGATAGCCACAAGAACCTTTCGGACCTGACGGCAAGCCTGGCCGACGCGACGCTAGATACGGCTGCCATTGACAGCCAGGTCGAGGTTATCAAATCGGATAACGTCGCAGCGTTGGTGAGCCAAGAGTTGCAGCTTGATCAGAACGAGTTGTTTTTGAATGGCGGTGGTTTGTTGTCCGCCGTCAGAAGCACATTTTCGCGTATCGTCAACTTCGGGTCATGGTTTGTCTCGCCGTCGGTCAACGAGGAGGAAAGGCGGCAGGCTGTCCGAGAGGCCATCATCGCAAAGCTTGAGAGCAATCTTGAGGTCAAGCGCGTTGCGCGAACCTATATTCTGACCGTCAGCTATACATCGCCCAATCCCAAGTTATCCGTCGATATCGCCAACGCCTACGCGGATGCCTACTTCACGGATCAATTGAATGCCCGCTATGAGCAGGTCAAGCGCGCCAGTGGCTGGCTTCGGGATCGCCTGACCGAACTCAAGTCAAGTTCAATTCAGGCCGATATGGCGATCCAGCAGTTCAAGGCGAAGCACGGGCTGGTGTCTTCAGGTGATGGCAAGTTTATCGGTGACCAACAGGTTACTGAACTGACCTCGCAACTGTCTGCTGCGCATGATCAAACCGCTAATGCTGAAGCCCGCCTGAAGCAGATTACGGATATTATTCAATCGGGTAGAACCGACGTCGCCGTCACGGATCAATTGGGCAGCGCTGTTATCAATGATCTGCGCACCAAATATCTCAAGGCAGCCAAGACGGCGCAAGAGCTGACCAGCAAACTCGGCCCAACGCACTACCAAGTGGTCAGTCTTCATAAGGATATGGATGAGTACCAGCGGCTAATATTCGTAGAGTTAAAGCGTATCGCGATGACCTATACTTCAGACCTTGAGGTCGCACGGACGCGCGAGAAAACGCTGAACGATTCAATGAACACCCTCGCGGGGGAGCAGACGTCGTCCAACGAGGTCATGGTGCAATTGCGTCAATTGATCCGGGAATCGGACAGCTACCAAAACCTGTATACGACATTCTTGCAGCGCTATCAGGATGCACTTCAGCAGCAATCGTTTCCGACGACAGAGGCGCGAACCATCACCAGCGCCACCCTGCCCAGCAAGCCAAGTTGGCCCAATATACCGTTTGTGATGGTCTGGTCGTGCTTGGTGGGTCTTATGCTTGGCGGTGGTCTGGCGGCATGGCGGGAATATAATGATCAAGGCTTCCGTACGCCCGATCAGGTGCGGGAGAGCACCGGACTTCATTTCATTGGCATGCTTGAGAAACTGCCTAGCAAAAAAAATGAGCCCGAACAGTCAGAGAGCCCTGATGCCCGCCATGTGCTTATACGTGAGCCTATTATGCGGCACGTGCTTGAAATGCCTCTGTCAGGCTTTGCCGAAACGTTGCGGTCAGCGAAGGTCGAGGTCGATCTTCAGATCAATGCGGGGCGGAAAGTCATTGGCATCGTCTCTGTGATGCCCGGCGAAGGCAAGACAACAACGGCGAAGAACCTGGCAAGTCTCATTGCTTTGCAGGGCGCTCGTGTTCTCCTTATCGATGCGGACTTTCGTAATCCCGGAATGACGCGACGCATGGCCCCCCATGTTACGGCCGGGTTGATCGAGGTACTTCGGAGAGAACGGCCACTGGAGGAACTTTTGTTGCGGGAGCCGGAAAGCGGCCTCCTGTTCTTGCCAAGCGTCACGAAGAAACGGATTCTCGACAGTCAGGTTCTCCTTGCCTCAAATGAGATGGAGAAATTGCTCGAGGAAGCCGCTGCCAATTTTGATTATGTGATCGTTGATCTACCGCCACTGGGACCCGTCATCGATGTCCGCGGGATCAGCCGCTTCTTCAATGCCTTCGTCTTCGTGGTCGAATGGGGCACCACGCCGCGCCGTGTCGTTCGGCGAGTGCTGGAAGAAAACAGGGATATCTACGAAAAAACCGTTGGCCTGATCTTCAACAGTGTCATCAGCGCACGGATGAAGAAATACAATTACGGTGAATCGCGCGGATACTATTACGGAAAGTATGCGTACTATTACACGGATAGCGGAACCGGTAAGGAGAGGGCGGGTGGCAAGAAAACGCGCTTGTGAGACGCTTTCTCTATTTTGTCCTGACGATCGGGGCCAGCAGCCTTCTCTTTCTGACGGCCGGCAACGTGCTGCTGGATATCTTGCCGACCAGTGATGTTCGCCGTCTCGGTCGCGCAGCTGAACTCGCAGCACTCAGTCGTCAGTCGGTTACCCAGCGGGCAGGGCTATTCGATGCCAACAGTTGGATAGACCCCAAGGTTCTGACAGAGGTGGCAGACTCGAAAGAGATGAAAGCCGCAGAGAGCAGCTGTCTGGACGAGGTGTCGCGTGGTGTATTGGCAGTCCGGCTGGGCGCGCTCGATCAGGCAATTTGGTCCGAAGCCAGGGATCGGGACATCCAGAGCCTTCTTGTTGCTGCAAATCGGGCTGTGAAACATCGGCTTCAATGCACGCCGACCGATGGCAACGCATGGATGCTTCTTGCCCAAATTATGGTGCAGCAAGGCGGTGACAAGGCGAGCCTCACTCGCTTGCTAGATCTTTCGTATTTTTACGCCCCAGCGGAAAAATGGATTATGATTCCTCGCTTGCGACTGGTGGGAACTTTGGTGGATACAGGGAGGATCACCCTGCCGCCACAGCACGGACTTGACATTGAGCGCGTCATCAGGCTGGGCGAACCTCGCGAGATCGCCTCGCTCTATAGTGAGGCTGGAGAACGATCGCGACAGTTGATGCGAACCGTGATTGACCGGCAACGTCTCGATCGCCAGGTGCGGATCTTGAAGATCATTGATGCGCTCGGGGTTTCCTATCCTGTGCCTTTAAACTGTCGACCGCCAGCTTTGAACGGTCCACCGGGGACGGAGCTTGATCTGAAGCGTCCGGCGGAACTCGTCGTCGCCTGTGCAAGATAGGGTTTACGGAATTCTCAAAGATCCACACAGTCATCCGGCAGGGACGGAGTATCAGGCCAATGCGATGAGGAGAGCGGGGGCATGGCAGCAGCCGTTTTTCACGGGAATGCGTGCCGTCTTTTTTCTCGTCCTTGTCTTCCCGATGCTGACATTCGGTGCGGTGGATTTCGAACCGCTGGCCGTTATCACCATGGTGGTCGCGGTGAGCGCGGCGATCATGTGCTGGCGTCCGTTTCCATATCCGCGTGTGTCCTTCATTGCGGGGGTGGCGCTTGTCTGCCTCGTCGTTCTCGCGTTGACCCAATATGGGCAATCGTTACGGCTCCTCGACAACCCGTGGGAGCATCCCGCCTGGAGTTATATCAGGTCGCTTGTCGGACCGGTCGAGGGGGCCCTGTCCGTGACACCGGAGCAGACCAAAGCTGATATCATCGTATGGTCACCGCTCCTGACTTTTGTCGTGGCGCTTCATCTCTTCAACTGTAGAGGTGAGGCCTTCCTGCTCCTGTCGATATTGTCGTATCTCGTAGCGGCGGTGGCAGCGATCAGTCTTTGCCAGTTCCTGCTTGCCCCTATGACGGTCGGGTTTGAGACGAAAACCGCCTATATCGGCAGTCTTACCGGCTTTTACATCAACAGGAATTCCGCTGGCACCTATTTTGGCATCGGTATCGTTATCAATGCCGGTTTGCTGGGTTTCTACTTGCAGAGTAGTAGCCTCAGGGCCCTTGCCAGCAAGGTCTTGAACCCCGGTCGCCTGACCAATGTGGAAAAAGCGACGTTTTACATGATAGTTGGTCTGCTCATGGACGTATTGGCGCTCGCGGCTACCCAGTCGCGTGGTGCAACGGCGTCGGTCTTCATCGGGCTGATCTGTCTCGTGTGGCTCTTCAATGGAGGGAAGAGGCGCCGTCGCCGTTCCGCTCCGAGATCAATTGCTCGAGGGTGGCGGTTGGCGCTCATCGTCAGTTTGATGTCGACAGCGGCAGTGGTTGTTGCACAAGAAGCGATCTACCGCATGGGGGCTCAATCGGTCGATCAGGCACGGCTGTGCGCATTTTCATCGACGGCGCAGGCGGTGCGAGACAATTGGCCGCTTGGCTCCGGTTTCGGCAGTTTCCCGGATGTGTTCCCCGCCTATCGCTCACCGCAATGTTCCGGTATCGAGGGAGTCTGGGATGCTGCCCATAACTCCTACCTTGAGGGAGCGCTTGGGCTGGGCATCGTTTTCTTGGTCGTTCTAGGGGTCGCGCTGACAGCGCTCGGATGGGCGCTTGTGACAGGCCTGCTCGAGCGGTCCCGCTACCGCTTCGCGCCGGTCATTGGCCTGACAAGCCTTCTCGTTGTCGCCTTGCATTCACTCGTAGATTTCTCCCTGCAAATCCCCGGAAACGCGCTCCTTCTTGCAGCCCTTCTTGCTGGCTGCGTGACGATCTCACTGGGAGAAAGACCATCGTTCGATCCGCTCGCGGACACAGCAGTCCAGCGCAGGCCGGCGGCAGATCAATCCTGATGCGAAAGTTGGTTGATTTCTTCTTGAAGCTCCTGCCTGAGCGGGAAGAGGTGACAATCGCGCGCGCCGCTGCAAGAGTTCCCGATGGTGTGCGTGTGTACGTGATCGGCGATATCCATGGTCGCGCGGACCTGCTTGCGCAAGCCTTTGCCAAAATCGATGCCAATGAGGCCGCACACCCCTTCAAGCGTAATGTCACGGTGCTTCTGGGTGACTATGTTGACCGCGGTTTGCGGTCCCGCGAGGTCATTGATCAGTTGATCGAACGGCAGATGACACGGCGTGTGGTGACGCTGCGTGGCAATCATGATGACAGCATGCTGCGTGCGCTGAACGATATGGACATCGCACTGCGGTGGCTGGCTGCGGGAGGCCGCGAAACACTCCATGCCTACGGTATTACTGTTCCCGCCAATATCGACCGTGATATCGTTCATACCGTGATGGCTCTGGCCGTGAAGCAAATTCCCGCCGAACATAAAAGCTTTCTCGAAAGACTCCGCCTCTACGTAACGATCGGTGACTACGCCTTTGTTCACGCAGGCATCCGACCAGGAATCGCGCTTGAAAACCAATCAGCGGTGGATCTTATGTCGATCCGACAACCCTTTCTCGACTGTGTCCTGCCGCATGATTTCATGATCGTGCATGGGCACACGCCGGTCACTAGCCCGGTTTTCAGGTCGAACCGGATCAATGTCGATACGGGCGCCTATATTACCGGGAATCTCACCTGTCTGGTTTTGGAAGAGGACAGGCAGTTT
Organism: Agrobacterium cavarae; assembly: GCF_004310285.1. GTDB lineage: Bacteria > Pseudomonadota > Alphaproteobacteria > Rhizobiales > Rhizobiaceae > Agrobacterium > Agrobacterium cavarae. The sequence goes on along the minus strand of NZ_SISF01000026.1, from coordinate 39,033 downwards.
ATTTTAGAACCCCGGAATGAAACTTGCCAAACTGTGCCAGGAAAAATCAGATGCGGCACAGAGAGCTGAGAGCATCGCACGGCTTCTTTATCGCTGGGCGACACGGTGGCTCCCTAAGCCGGTATTGTTACCCGATCACAGGCCCGACGGGCATCACCCGGGTATAAGGCTGAGAAACGTCAGGTTATGAATCGAAGAGATCGCGACAGCGTCAAGTACGCCCCCCACGCGTTTTTTGCGATGTTAGCATTGCGACTGGTCTCTGCGGTATGCCCTGCCTTGCTTCCGGCTTGATCAAAATCACGGTCTTGAGAACGGCGCTCTCCTTGATTGGCTTGCAGGCAGCCTATGTCCCGTTGGTTATTTACTGTGTGCTTTGTTCAGTGAAACGAAGTCAGACGAAGTCGATGCCCAACCGCCTATCTGACGAGGCACCGCCTGCGCCCGCTTCGTCTCAAACAAACGCTGTTCCGTAGCGCCTACGGGCACGCAGAGCTTCAATCAAAAGGATGGAATATGACAAGTAAAATTGTCCCTGTGATCATGGCAGGGGGCAAGGGCACTCGGCTGTGGCCGTTGTCACGTGCCACGGCAGCCAAGCAGTTTTTGGCATTGACTGGCGAAGAGACACTTTTTCAGTCCACTCTCGCGCGCGTGGCCGACAAAACTGTCTATGAGGCACCCTTGGTGGTGACCAATGAAGACTTCAGATTTCTGGTTGCCGAGCAGGCGCGCGCCAGGGATATCGCGCTGTCTGGTATCGTGCTGGAACCTGTGGCGCGAAACACCGCGCCCGCCTTGGCCGCGGCAGCGCGTATTGTCGCGGATAGGTTTGGTGAAGACACCATGCTATTTGTGCTGCCGTCGGACCACGCGATCACGATGGATGACAATTACCAAGCCGCCACCTCTGCCGCTTTGAGGGCGGCCGCGAAGGGAGAGCTGGTGACCTTCGGCATCACGCCGTTAGAGCCGGCAACAGGCTATGGCTATATCGAACTGGGCAGTCAGCTGGAGAACGGCGCCTATGCGGTTGGTCGGTTTGTGGAGAAACCGAATGCCGAGACCGCCCAGGCGCTGATCGATACCGGCAACTACTACTGGAACTCAGGCATGTTCCTGTTTTCGGCAGCCGCAATTATCGCTGAATTGGAGCTTTATTCGCCTGACGTTGTGACGGCTGTGGATCGCGCGGTTGCGGAGGCAACGCTGGACGCTGATTTTATTCGTCTTGATCGGGATGCATTTGCGCAAGCACCTTCGATTTCGATCGACTACGGGGTGATGGAAAAGACCGCCAATGCCGCCGTTGTCCCATCCGCCATCCAATGGTCGGATCTGGGAAGTTGGGATGCGGTCTGGAAAATCGGAGAAGTGGACGGCGACGGTAACGTGGTGCACGGCAATGTCACTGTACGTGATACCACAAACTCGCTGGTAATTTCCCGCAATGCCCATATGGCCGTGCAGGGCATGGATGGCGTGGCCGTGATCGCCTCGGAGGATGCGGTTTTGATCGGGCGTCTGGACAATGCGCAGGATGTGGGCAATCTGGTGAAGTTACTGGCCGCCGACCGGAAAACGGCAAGCCTGACCGAAACACATCCAACATCGCTGCGTCCCTGGGGTGGGTATACGTCGATCCTTAACGGTGATCGCTTCCAAGTGAAGCGATTGTTCGTTCATCCCGCCAAGAAGTTGTCCTTGCAAAAGCACCATCATCGGGCGGAGCATTGGATCTGCGTGAAGGGAACCGCGGAGGTCACCATCGGCGATCAGGTCACCATCTTGCACGAAAACCAGTCCGTCTACATCCCGCAGGGAGCCGTGCACCGGCTTGGCAATCCTGGTAAAATTCTGCTGGAAATGATCGAGATCCAGACTGGGTCTTATCTGGGCGAGGATGACATTGTCCGTCTTGTCGATGAATTCGGCAGGACCTGATCGGGGAGCTGAGAAGCAGCCCGATACTGGACGCAAAACCTCATGAGAAACATACTCTTTCACATTTGCGCGACCCTGCTGGGTCTGGCGCTGGCTTTCTTCGCCCTGCGATATACCACTGACCTGTGGGCGCCGGCTGTCGTTTTCTCCCTCCAGCTGCATGCCGGTGTCGCAATGATGCTGTTGGCGCTGTTTTGTCTGGCTCTGCGACCCGGTGCAGTCTCGATGGCTATGTTGTGCGCAACCATGTTGGTTGTTTGCCATGCTGTTCTGATGATTTGGAATTCGCTGCCGCCAACATTTTCGGCCGGGACCACCAGCACGCAAAGTCTGCGTGTGCTGTCCTTTAACGTCCTGGGCGAAAATCTTGAAAACGGTGGTGCGATCGCCGACTACATCCTGCAATCGGGCGCAGACATCGCCTATGTCATGGAAGCTGCCCCGGTTGGCTTACATCTCGATCGCCTGTCAAAAACCTTCCCGTATCGCATCGGCTGCGGAGACCATACGAGCACATGCGATCTGCTGTTGTTGTCAAAGTATCCGCTGGAGATGGTTTATGTCGGCAATCTCAGTGATTTGCGCAAGGATCGATTTGCAACGGCCCGAATTCATCTGGGCAGCGTCACGCTGTCTCTGGCCGCAGCGCATCTGAGCAAACCTTATTTTGACAAATACCATACAAATGAGCTGGCGGGACTTGGTGAAGCCCTCAGTAAGATCGACGGTCCTTTGGTGCTCGCGGGTGATTTCAACGCGGCAACCATAGCCCCCGACATGCAAGGCCTTTTGAAGCGCACTGGATTGACGACGGCTGGCTTGGAGCCAGCGACGTGGCCGATCGGCGCAGGAATTCTGGGCGTTCCCATCGACCATATTTTCATTCGTATGCCAGTGATGGCGCAAAAATTGTCCCGCATCCCGTCGAGTTTTGGTTCCAACCATCATGGGTTGATCGCAGACCTCACCGTTCCGAACGGTGGCCTCTTGCCCGGACTCTGATCGGCTCTGCCCCTTCATTCAACAAAACCTTTTGGAAGGCGTTCTCACCATGAAGAATGGGAACTTAAAGGCACCCCCGCTGCCGGTGGTGATCCTCTCTACGGCTGATATTGATGCGCCGATCTGGACCAATAAACAGCATATAGCGGCGCGCCTCGTGGCCGAGCGTGAGGTCCATTATATTGAATCCCTTGGTCTGCGGGCACCGAGATTGAGCATCAAGGATCTGCGCCGGATCTTGGCGCGGATTTCGACAATCCTTTTGAAAAGACACAATCCTCCAAACATCAACGCATCTGGCAAGCGCCGTGAAGGCGTCGAGGCTTTACATAGACATCTGCCCATGGTTATCCCATTTCACGCCTGCGCGCCGGTGCGAGCGTTCAATCGGTGGATGATCAAGCGCCGTATCCAGCCGCGCTTGCCGGAGCGCTATGCGCTTTGGAGCTTCTCACCCCTGACCTATGGGCTGGAGGAACGAGCGGAGATGGTCGTGTATCATTCGGTCGACCTGTTGCACACGATTGACGGTATCCCGCGCAAAGCGTTGCTTCAAGCCGAGCGTCGGCTGATTACGCGGGCTGACGTGCTGGTTGCATCAAGTACAGGTGTCGCAAACCATCTGCGGGCCCTCCATGCAAACCCGATGGTGTGGGAAAATGTTGCCGACATCGATCTGTTTCAGGGGCTGCGCGCACCGGCATCGGATCGTGAGCGGCGCGCTATTTTCGTCGGCAACCTCACACCCAGCAAAATCGACTTCGCAATATTTGAGGCCATCATCGCCAAGGGGGTACGGCTTGCGCTGGCAGGACCGTTCAGCATTGATGGCACGAAACGCGACCCTGCGCTTGGCCGGCTGCTGGCCTCGCCACATGTTACCTATCTTGGCACGCTGAATCAGCAGGAAATGGCGGCAGAAATTGGCAAGAGCTGGGTCGGGATCATCCCCTATCACCTCAACCAATACACAACGGGCGTGTTTCCAATGAAGGTCTACGAGTATCTGGCTGCTGGTTTGCCGGTTGTCGCAACGGCATTACCAAGTATATCGGGCCGTGCGATCCCCGGGGTCACGATCGCCTCACCACAAGATTTTGCCGAGGTCGTTGCTCGCGCCTGCGCAGGCGAATACGCTTCCCCGCCGGGTGATTTCAGCAAAAACAGTTGGGATGCGCGCCTTGAACAGATCCGGACATTACTCGATTCCGGCCAACAACAGCCCGTGGAAGCTGCGCTTTAGGATGCCGATGCGCTATGTTCGCGACGCGCTACCGCTTATGCGCAGTCTCATTGCTTATGCGGCGATGCCGGCAGCCGGGATAATCACGGCCCCGATCCTGGCGCACGCCCTGGGCGCCACCGGGCGAGGGCAGTTAGCGGGTATTCTTCAGCCCATGACCCTGGCCGCTGCCGTGGCAGCGCTCGGTGTACCTTCTGCCGTTACTTATTTCATCGGCCGGCAGTCTCCGCCGGGCAAGGTCATTCGGCTGGCGGTGATCATAGCACTGATCATGACTTTTCTCGTGGGTTTGGCGTTGTTCTGGTACTCTGCGAGAATTGCCGAGCAACTCGATATAAGCCGTACTTTCTTGCTGCTGATTTGGGCGGCGTTCTTGCCGAGTGCCTTTATCGCCATACGACGTGGGCACATTCAGGGGTTGCGGCGATATGGTGCGCTTGATCTCGAGCGGATGCTGGGGTCAGGTTTGCGCGTGGGCGCCATCGTCCTGCTCTGGATAATCGGCGTGAAATCCGTGATCGCATTTGCCGCCATCTATATGATTGCCGGACTCAGCGCATCGGCGGTGCTTCGGCTTCCGGGGAATGCGAATGCCGCAAACACATTGAGACGCCAAAGCGGCAACATAATCCCGGAATTTACAAGCGCGCCTTTTTTCTCATACGCGATACTGTCCGCCTTCGGGACGATTGCGGCTACAGTGTCAGCCCGCCTCGACCAGGCGATCATGCCTGCAATTGTCGCGACCAATGATCTGGGATACTATTCTGTTGCCGTCACGGTTGCAGAAGTGCCTGGAATTATTACGGCAGTGCTTACGCGCAACGTACTGGCCGAAGTGGCTGGCGGCATCCACAGACAATCAGTGCTTCGCTCGATACTGCTCGGCGGATTTGCGCAGGTGGCCTTGACCATCGTAATCCTCGTAATCCTCCCCTATGCCGTTCCTATCGTGTTCGGTGGGGATTTTGCGCCTGCTGTGGCATTAATCCGGATTCTGCTGCTGGGTACCTTTATCGGTTACTGGGCCAATGTCGTCGCCGCGTATCTCGGTGGCCTGGGCAGGCCCGGCTACAATTCTTTGGGGCAGGCCGCCGCCGCGTTCACGACGATCATTCTGTTTTGGGCTGCCTGGCAGCGAATGGACGCCGCGACAGCTGCATGGATCAGCGTCTGGTCGCAGGCCGCTGCACTCGCCACGGCGCTTGTTCTGGTTACTCGGCTAAGTCCGCGCGGACAAAGCCGGAATGTTTCAAACCCAAATGCGGAAGACGCAAACTAATATGCTTCTCACAGAACCGGCTCGTCTCTGGCTCCTGTCCACCCGGTACCATCGCGAAGGTAAACGCCGAAGGGCACGGCTGATTAAAGCCTATCTTTTCCTTGTTTTTCGTGCCGCTCTCCCGCCGGAAGCGGTACTTGCGGGGCTTCCATCTCTTGGTCATTTTGCGATGAATATCGTTGTTCATCCCAACGTATCCCTGGGTCGCGATGTGAGGCTGTGGCATTGCGTTACGCTGTCAGTCAACGATTCTCCCGGGACCAAATCGCGATTGACCATCGGCGACAGAGTAGAGATCGGCACGGGTGCGGTGATCATCGCCCCCCTGCGCAGCAGCATGTCCATTTGCAACGATGTCAGGATTGGGGCGAACTCGGTTGTGACCCGTTCGATTACACAGCCTGGCACCTATGCCGGCGCCCCCGCGGTGCGCGTCGTACCACGCGAAAAGGTTGAATAATGCGTATCCTCTTCGTCACGCTTGAGGTCTTCGGCGGCGCGAAAAAAGGCGGCGGTGAACGCTATGTAACGGAACTGGCCCGTGCCGCGCGAAACCGGGGGTTGACTGTCGATGTCGTTGTTGTGCGGTCCTTGCGCGAATTTGCAGAACTTGGCGATCTCGATGAGCCGGCGCATGCCATTTCTCTACGCCGTTTTTTCGACTTGGCGTATCGATGTGACATTGTCCATGTTCACCAGCTCAACACGCCTGGTTTTGACTATGCAGCGCTGATGGCCAAGTTGCTGCGCAAACCACTGGTCTTGACCGACCATGGCGGAGGCGCGCTCGCCCCTGGCCGGGCTCTGGGACGCTTGCGGCTGCGTCTCATCGATGCCGCAGGCTATGTGAGCGCCTGGAGCAGGCAGGACCTGGATCCAACGGGTATTATCAAACAGAATGTGATCATTATGGGAGGTGGCGATCATTTGCCAGACGCAGATCCACTTGAGCAGTGCTATGACTTTGGCTTCATTGGCCGCTTGGTGCCTCACAAGGGCGCCCATATCGCGGTTGAGGCTCTACCCGTAGGACGTCGTTTGGTTTTGGCGGGGCAACCTAGAGACCAAGCCTATTTCGCTTCTCTGAAACAACTGGCGCGCAACAAGGATGTCACCTTCGTTTCGGACGCGACTGATGAAGTTGTCGCCAGTCTCCATAAGTCCATAGGGTTTCTTCTCGTCCCCTCCGTCGAGCATTATCAGCGCCGTGATTTTTCCCGCCCTGAACTTTTGGGTCTTGTCGCGCTAGAGGCGCTGGCGGCCGGGACGCCTGTCATCGGCTCGGATGTCGGTGGGCTTGGGGAACTTCTCAAAATGGCAGGCCAAATCACTGTTCAGCCGGGCGATGTTCCTAAATGGCATCAGGCCCTTTCAAAGGCAGCGGGCAGTCGTTTTCCATCTGTGACCAGTTCCGCCTTCACATGGGATGCCGTCGCGGGGAAATGCATCGAACTCTATAGATCTCTTTAGATCGAATTTTGTACTGCGCATCGTTGATCGTGTGTGCTTAGCTGAGGGGCAATTGCGTGCAACTGAAGACCTATAACGATTTACAGAAGGATATTGTCGGGAATTTATGGAAGATCCCGAATGATGTTGATTTAATTGTCGGTATTCCTCGCAGTGGCATTCTGGCAGCGAGTTTCATTGCGCTTTCGCTGAACCTGCCTCTCGTCGATCTCGATGGATTTTGTGCGGGCCGCGTGTTTGAAACAGGGACGACACGGCGGCGGGGAAATGCGTCGAAGCACTATCGTCGTGCTCTCATTGTCGACGATAGTAGCCGCACTGGAGAAGCGTTGGCCAAGGCGGTTGAAAAGCTGGACACCGCAAGCGTCGACTTGCCGCCCATCACCACCTGTGTGGTTTACGGAACATCGTCTATTCGGGGCCGTGTCGATGTGGTGATGGAAATCATTGATAAGCCGCGGATTTTTGAGTGGAATGTGTTGCATCATCCGGGAATTTTGAAAGACGCATGCCTCGATATTGATGGCGTTCTTTGCCACGATCCCAGTTACGCAGAAAATGATGACGGACCGGCTTACCTCGATTTTCTACAGCAAGCCCGCCCGCTTTACCTGCCGAGCCATCCGATCAAGGCGCTCGTGACCAGCCGTTTGGAGAAATACCGTCCGGAAACGGAGGAATGGTTGCGGCGCCACGGCGTTGTGTACGAGCAATTGATCATGCTCGATCTTCCAAGCGCCGCAGAGCGACGCCAGGCGGGCGTGCATGGATCGCACAAGGCGGCCTATTATCGGACGAGTTCGGCAAGGCTGTTCGTCGAGAGCGAACTGCATCAAGCCAATGAAATTGCGAGAATGAGCGGCAAACCTGTTCTATCCATTGAAGGGCCGAGGCTATGTCTGCCAAACGGCTTTTCTCCTCAGGCCCTGAAGCAACGGATCACCAATGTGCGTCTTTTGGCGCGGTGGTTGCGTGGCTGTATTGGCGACAAATGGGTTGATCGTCTTCGCGTTGTTTATATGCGGCTGTCGCGCGCTAAATCCAAAAAGCTGTAATCCCGATGAAACTTTTATTTGTGTCGAGATCGACACCATTTCATCGACTTGGCGGCATGGAAATACTGTCCTGGGCTCTTGCCAAGGCCATCGTTCTACGCGGGCATCAGGTTGAATTTCTGACCACCGGCATAACGGGCTTTCTTCCGGGCGCATCTGTTGATGGTATTACCGTCCATGCACTGGATTGCGCAGCAGGGCGCTATTCAAAAGCCTGGTGGAGCAAGTCACGTTCTGTCTTTCTGGACCAATATGCCGACAACGTCGATCTGGTGATGGGCGTTGGGGGAGGCGCGCATGGCGTTCTGGATGCCAAAATAAGAGGAAAATGTCGGACGCCGGTCATCTTGCAGTCGCATGGCACGCCTTGGGGGGAAATTGTCTCGAAGCTGGCCGTCCGGTCGCCCATTTCCTGGGCGGGGGCAGCCCGGAACATTCCCTATCTGGTGCGAGACTGGCGGCTTGGACACTATTCCGGGATCGTCTCCATCGGTCCCGCCGTCGATGAGGCACTCCGGCGCAAACCCATGTCGAAGCTTGTGCACCACACGCCCGTCACCATGATTGAGAATGGTGTGAACGAAGGGGAGTTGAGATTTGACCCGGCAGCTCGCAGCCGCCTTCGGCAGAGATTGGGCATAGGTCCGTCCACGGCGATCGTTGTTTCCCTAAGCCGCGTGATCTTGCAAAAGGGGGTTCGTGAGTCACTGGTTGGCTTTGCGCGCCTTGTGTCGAAACGCCCGGATGTTGCCTATCTGATCGCGGGGGAGGGCGATGCGGAACCTATGCTCCGAGCCTTGGCAAAAGACTTGAATATTGCCGACAAGGTGCATTTCCTTGGGCCGGTCTCTCGTGCCGATGTTCCAATGGTTTTAAGCGCCGCAGACGTTTTCCTGTTCACGTCGCTGAGACAGGAAGGTCTGGCGATTGCACCGCTTGAGGCGGCGGCGTCCGGGTTGCCCGCCGTTCTGTCCAGCCACCTGAGGCTTCCGGAACTCGTGGCCAGATATGCGCCACCAACAGAACCAGACGCCGTGGCTGATGCGCTCCAAGCCACCTTGGATAGTGCGCCACCTCGCAACACAACTCTTTTGCCCAAGCGTTATTCTCTTGAGCACGCGACCACCCGATACCTTCAGCTTTTTGAAGAGACCATTTCACGCCGCTGACATCCGTCTCGCGCGCATAGACAGGTTGCTCCTCCCACTCCTTATCACCGTCCGCGCACCTGCTGCGACACGTCGCTGACGGCTGCCCAAACACCATAACATCACGACACCCGTCGATCTTTGAACCTTGATCTCACGCTGGTCACACCAATGGCGCGAGCGGGCGCGGCCATGCGCACGTGCCGCCATGATTTTCCCACCTGCCCAATTTTCCCCGAGCCACCCCCATTGATGAAGGTTAAAATCGTGCGACATCTCGACGTAGTATTGGCCCATGACTATCTCACCCAGCGTGGCGGAGCGGAACGGGTCACCGTGGAACTCGCGCGGGCGCTCAACCCGCGTTATTTGATAACCGCGATTTACTCCCCGGAAGATGCATTCCCGGAAATGAACCGGATTTCGATACGATCGACTGCGTTGAGCAGAGTGAAGTTGTTCCGCCGAGATTCTCGTCTGGCGCTGCCATTGCTGGCTTCTACATGGAATTTTATCAGGCCCGTGCGCGCGGATGCCGTGGTGTGCAGTTCATCTGGTTGGGCGCACGCGCTGCGGACTGCGGGGGCAACCCGAAAGATCGTCTATTGTCACAACCCGGCACGATGGCTTTATCAGGCGGATGATTATCTGCTGGATCGCCCATGGCCAGTGCGGGTGGCGTTGGGCCTCTTGCGAGCGGGTCTGTTGAAATGGGATCGCAAGGCGGCGGCCTCCGCGGATGTCTATATCGCGAATTCCACCTCGGTTGCAGAGCGCATTCGGCAAGTTTACGGCCGCGAAGCCCGCGTGGTTTTCCCGCCGGTTTCGGTTGATCCAACCTTGCCGGCAGAGCCAGTTCCGACGCTCGCGGGTAAAACCTTCTTCCTCATGGTGGGACGGTCACGTGGATACAAGGGAGCGCAGCCGTTGGTGGAGGCGTTCAGGGGTATGCCCGAGCATGTGCTTGCCGTTGCCGGTGGCGGCAAGATTCTGGATGCGCCTGCCAATGTTGTGTCGACCGGTTACGTCAGCGAGGCGAAGTTGCGTTGGCTCTATGCCAATGCGCGGGCATTGATCTCGGTGTCACGAGAAGACTTTGGATTGACGCCAATTGAAGCGAACGCGTTCGGCACGCCGGTTCTGCTCTTACGGGCAGGTGGATTTCTCGATTCGACGGATGAAGGCACGAGCGGTCTTTTCATCGACGACGCGACACCAGAGGCGATCCGTAGTGCTGTGCGTGCTTTCCCGGACACATGGGATACCGACGCCATCAAGCGTCATGCGGAGAAATTCAGCCCTCATCGGTTTCACGAGGCCATCCGTCGCATCGTTGCGGAAACATGCAACGCCGGGTGAAATGCTCGCGGCTCCAGGTACGGACTGAAGGAGGAACTATGCGCCGAAGACGTCTGCTGAAAGCCTCACTACTGTTCGCCACAGGCTGTGCCGCGTGGCCGGTCAGCGATGTTCACGCCGCCATCGAAAGAGAAATCTATGACGTTAGCGATTTCGGCGCAAAGGGTGATGGACGCAATGATGATACCGATGCGATCCGGACCGCAATGGCGCAGGCGGCGGCATCCAGAACATCTGCGACTGTCCATTTCCCCAAAGGCCGATATATCTTCAGCACCCTGGAAGAGCAGTTTGACGACATCGAGTTCAGCGGCGATGGGGCGGTCCTTGTATCGACATTGCCAGTCGGCACTCCTCAGCCGGCAATCTGGTTGCACGCCAGGAAGCTTTGGATCCACGATCTATCGCTTGATTATACCGATGCGATTGATGTGCGCCGACCCGGCGTCGTCGAGAGCCGCAAGCCCAACGCCTACGGTTTGCGCCTTGGCGGCGCGCGTGACCCGCATTTGTGGAATGCAGAGCTGGTCCGGGTCGAACGCGTTCAGGTCACCAATGCGCGGGGCGGCGGAATCCAAGTCTCCCATGCCAGTAACGTTACGGTTCGCGGCTGCCGCATACGCCAGGTTTTGGGCAACGGATTGGGTTTTGACGGTTGCGTGGCCAATGTTCTTGCCGAAGACAATGACATTGCCCTGACGGGTGACGATTTGCTGGTGATTGTCACGGACTTCCGTGTTCCCAACGGCACGCGAAACGTGATCTTTCGCCGTAACACTGTGGCGAAAGGCTACGCCAAGGGCATTGCGTCCAGCGGAGTTGACGGCATGGTCATCGAGGAAAACACCGTGAGTGACACGTTCGCGGGCGGAATTGTGGTGTTTTCCGATAGCTATTATCGGCTGGGTCGATCGATAGACGTGACTGTCAGTGGCAACACCGTTAAGGCGGCAGGCCGCTTCTTTGGCGAAGGACAGTTTCGTAGAGAGGCATCACCCGTTGGCAACTCGATTTATGTTGCCGGTGGATCGGCAAACGTGGCCATTCGCGGCAACACGCTCATCGGATCTGTGCGCGACGGCATCGTCGTGACGACAATTAAAGGCCTGTCGATCGTCAAAAACAATGTGCTCGACCATCCGGGAGTGGGCATACTGGTTGGTGATCCAAGCGATATAGACACGAAGCGGGTCAGTCATTTTCAAATCGCATTCAATTCCGTCCGGGACAATCGTGATGGCATCATCGTCGGATCGGCAACAGACGGCACAATCACGGACAACGTGATCACGCTGGCTCCCCCGGGTAGGGGGCAAGCACTTGTTGTGGCTAACAGCAGCGCAGTCATCGTCCAGAAGTGAACGATTGGCACATGATTGCCGTGGAATGCATCTTCCACAGCTGCTCATAAAGGTGAAATTTGGATACGTTGAACCAAATTCTATTCATCGGGATCTGCTTTTTTATCCTGTTGCGCTTCTACTGGCTGGCCTTGCGGAACACGCCATGGAAAGGCTTGCTGTCTGCGCTGGCATGTATTTTATATATATTTTGCTTGTATGGCTCGGCCTTGATGCAAGTAGCAGGTCTCAGCAGCACGAAGCTTCTGGGGCCCCATATTTTGCCGCCTGCCCAGGCCTATGAGCTGGGTGGACTGGCAGGCAAATGGGCGATCGAATTATGTGTGATTTTGCTGGGTGAGGTTATGGCGGGGTTTCTCGTGCCACAGCGTAACCCCCTTATTTCTCAACGCTCCATTTCCAGAGCGTCTGGCGAATTCAATTTTGTTATGCGCAACGCCGCCCTTGCGTTGATCGTAGTCGGTTCCATTTCAACACTGGCGTTTCATTCCGACCTGTCCAGCCGTGCGGATGGAGGGCAGGGAGTGGTGACCATTCTCAAGACCTGCCTGGCGGTGGGGTTGTGCGTGTTTGCCTTCCATAACTTCTTCAATCAGAGGATTTATTATCTGGTCAGTGCTTGCGGGATGATCCTGCTGGTCACGGGGGCGGTCAGAAGTCCGGTTCTCTCCGTGGCCCTGGCGTTTTTCGCGGGCAAGATTGCGCGCGGAGAAGTCACTGCGGCGATGCTGATGCGATACGCCGTGTACGGGCTTGTGCTTGCGGTTGTAGGCGGGGCCATGTCGAACTTCCGGGGCGACGTTGTTTCAGGAAGGGGGGCTGATCTTTATACCGCGTTTGCGGAGTCGATCGAAAACCCTTTTACCGCCGTATATGGGGGAGGTATCGATACGCTTGATGGCTATCGCCTGGCACAATTCGTCCAGCCTAACGAACCGGCTCGTCCTGCGAATATTCTTGTGGCCATCACGACTTTTGTCCCTCGCGCTCTCTGGCCCGACAAGCCACAGGATCTGAGCCTCGACATCACCAACCGGTATCTACGGTGGGACCAAGGGGGTATTTTCCTGTCTTTGGTCGGTTACCTCTCTATCGCATTCGGCGGTTACATTCAGGCACTGCTTGCACTTTTCATATTGATGACCGGATTGTGCGGACTATACCGAAAGGTGTTTGCAACCTTTTACGGATTTATAGTTCTGCTGATGACCTTCCGCCTATTCCTGGGCGGGTCTCCATTCGATATCTATTTCTGCCTAGTATACCTGCTCATTTACACTCTCGCTCAAATCCCCTTCAAGCTGATTTGGGTTGGTTATTCTCGGAAAACGTACTCAGATGGTTGGCCTGTATAACGTTATGGCGCTCCGTCTCTTAACCAAACCGTTAAGGACAGCGCGAGGTTAAGGAGGTCGATAGGCACGCAGGTGATCTCGGCCATTCCACCGGTTCGCGTGCCGATCGAGCGAAGATGCTCAAGGGTGAGCCAACAGCTTGATCACCTCCAGGGAAGTGCCTTCTTCCGCTATTCATAAAGGCGCTGGAAAGTTTTGCCGCCATTGCTCCGGCCGAAGCACGAGCCGGTACGATATGCGCCACTGCGCCTTCTGAACATGATCGGTGTACGCCGCGACGATCTCAGGGGCGGAGCCTACGAGACGTCTTCAGCGCGTGAATGCCCATACGCCTCTTAACACCTGTAATGGGCAATTTCGGCTCCGACCCTCTGACTGGCCGAAAGCGACGCGGATGCCACCGTCTTACCCTTAAGACCGCCAGCAACACCAAAGAGGAGTTTCCCATGCGAGAGCCCATGCTGAATGAACTATCGTTGATCCGATCTGTCTGCATGCAGAGGAGCGGTGAAATTCGTGATCTTCTTTTCCGTGGTCAGATTTTCGCTCGGAGGCAGGTCGCATGAGACGACTTCCACGATCCTTTGATGTGGTCATCGATAATCTCTCTCACGTCGCGGCCGCATATTCTGATGGCGTAGCCGCGCGGGTACAGCACGAAATCTGGAGACGCCTCTCCAACATTTTTAAAACGGAGGACTGGGAGGTATCCGAGAGCCCTTCGGGTGTAAAAATTTCTTCTCGTGCCAGCGACGCGATAGCATATCCCCGGGCAGAACTTGTGGAGGCAGCGCTTGTCGCAGCCGCGCGACGCCCGGTTACGATCAAGACTCAACAGATCGTACCGAGTTTGAGCGCTCATTTTGGAGAGACCGAGAAGATCGCTCCGCTTGTCGAACTCGACCCTGGACAATACCGGATGGATATGTGTGCCGCAGCGCTCGCCTATGATGCGTTGAATGTCGGTGAGATGCGTTTTGCCGAGCAGGCCGTTGTGGGTGGAGAACGCTACGACCGACCGCTTTACCACGAGTGCCTTGCCCGACTGTTGGATCCAGACGGTGCCGTCGTTCTTCCCGGAACCTATATCGCCGCCCTGGAACGCCTCGGATTGATGCGGGTCTTTGACTGGCACGTCGTTCGGGAGATCTTCCGTCAGCTCGAGTATCGGCACGACGTCGTTATGGGCTGCAATGTTTCGGCGCTCTCTGCTGTGGATGACATTTGGTGGACATCCGCTTTTGCACAGTTGCGCCGACGACCCGATATTGCCAAACGGCTTGTGATTGAAATCACTGAAACTGCAATACTGCCAAGCGTAACCGATGCCATGGCCTTTATTTCGGCCGTCCAGGGGGTCGGCGCACGTGTCGCTATCGATGATTTCGGCGTGGGCCACTGTTGCCCCAATTTTGCCTGCGAAGCCAACGCTGACATCGTTAAAATTGATGGGTCACATGTGCGCAACCGGCTTTCCAACGAGGGGCAGCTTAAGCTCCGGAATTTGGTAAGCCTCGTCGGCGAGTTCGCGCCGATCGTTGTGGTGGAGGGGATAGAAAGTGCTGATGACCTGCACGCTGCGAAGGCAGCCGGTGCGAAATATTTTCAAGGCTATTATTTTCAGGCTCCGACATTTCCCGACCGTTTGGTCAATCGATCTCAGACGATAGGATGGGAGAAAGTCCGTTGAACGGCGAAGAGAGAAAGCCGCTTGGCTGGATGTTGGTAAAGGGCAAGGTTCAAATACGTGCCGGAAAAACCTTGGCGAGTCTCTCGATGGACGGTGCGCAGGCAGGATGCGGGCGGACTAGCGCTCTACTTGCCCGGCTGGCCAGATTCCGGCCTCTCGATGACCGGCCGGAGCATGCCTGGGCACATGCTCATATCTGTGATCAGAAAATTCAACGAATTGTTAGCGATCCGTCGTTCGGCTTCAGCACGGACGATGTTCGTACCATTATGTCGAGCTACCAAGCGGGTTTGATCGCAGGGCTGGACGGTCTGAGCTTTTCCTTTGACGATCGGATGCACGCACCATTTAGCCGCGACGAACTTCGCGACGTCAGCGCGATGGGTTTTAGGCACGGAGATGCGATACGGCAATGGTGGGCTAGCTACACGGCGTTGGTAACGGCCTATTTCGATGGGAAGTGGGTATGAAGAAAACCTCCAAGACCGCTCAATCTGAAGACACTCTCCCGCTTTGATTCACATCAGCACCTTGAATATCGGGTCGATCGTTTTGCATTCGTTTTGATTTTGCGAAGTTGATGCCGGTTTTCTTACTATTGCTGGAAGTGCTCACGCAGTTATCGTCGTTGAGGACACCTTCGACGCTATAATAGAGGCTCCAGGCGATCGCTTCGCGGTGGCAAATCGCGCCAATGCAGTCTTCTCACCGTTAGACGTGACACTGTGTAACTTTATGTCGATAATGGTAATCGACTGCTGAAGCGTTTCGCGCGCACCTTGATGAAGGCAGCCGCCCTTGCCTTGCCCTGATCTGGGCAGCACTACAGAGCGCGACAATTGCTACTATGAGGGAACCCGCGAAGAATGAATAATGGCAGCTTCGCCCAACTGGACGCAGAGGGAATTGGTCTCCAACTTCTTCGTTGCCCCAAAAATTTGGTGGTAACATTGATGCCTGTGTCTATCCCGTCTTGATCAGGAAGGCCAACGTCTCCCGCCGCCGGCTGAGCCACGAGTTCAACTGAACTTGCTTCCTCCAGCCTCCGCTATCCCGTTCATGGATGACAGGGAACGTCGCCGTTTTTGACACCGACCGTTCATGGCGTCATAGCCCGCTTCTCCGGCAGTCTCTGTCTCGGCGCATCGTATAAGTGCGGGAACAACACGTGCTCGCTTCACGCAGAAGCTTCTGCAAAGGCCAGCCTGATCAATCGTGCTTACAGTTAATCCTAAAAAGCAAAATAAGGGTGAATATCAAGTGGTGAAGAAGCCAGCCGTGACTAAAAACCTGACAAAGCAGATAGAAACCGCGCTTCAACCATCAGGGTTGACGACGTGTCTTCCCTCAGTTGAAGCGACCGCGAAGATTGTAAGCGCGTGGGTGAAGAAGAACCACATACCGGCAGCGGCGCTACCCGGACTGATAACTATCGTGTCGAGCAGCCTTAGGAAGGCAGCTTCAGTCAGCCCCACAGACGTCATCGCATCCACTCGCTCGCCAGCTGTTCCACGCCATGAGTCGGTTACCGATGAATGGATTATCTGCTTGGAAGACGGGCTGAAATTCAAGTCCTTGAAAAGGCATCTGCGGGTCAAGTACGGGCTGGCTCCTCAGGAATATCGTTCAAAGTGGGGGCTACCGTCGTCTTACCCAATGGTGGCACCCGCTTATTCTCGCCGACGGTCTGCACTGGTCCGTCGGTTAGTATGGAAGGATAAAGCAGAAGGAAAAAAGTAAACAAGGGCCGGTTGATTGAGACGATCGGATGAAGTGCTTGGCCTCCGGCGACATACACATCTGTCATCGGCGATGTCGGAAAGACATAACATCAACTAGACGATCACTCGATCTATCCCTTGCGTGATATTTTCCTTCTGGCTGGACATCGTCAACAATTGCGGCGCTACGTGGTCAAAACCACCAGGAGCGACTTGGGGTTCCAAACTTTAAACTGGCCCCGCCCAGCATTTTGACGGGGCCCTTCTATCAATTCTTCACCATCTTCCGGAAGAAATTCATTTGGGGTTTGTTTGGCAAGTCTACGACGGTGGTCTTGTCACCGATTTCCAGAACCTTCTCGGCAGTATTATCGAAGGTTGGCCACTCAGGCAGACCTGTCCCATTTGGATTTCCTGTTTCCACGAAGTTGGCGATGTAAGCCTGCCAGAGGCTCGACAGCTCCCTATCGCGTGCTGTGAATTCGCGATCAAGCACATCGAGCGTGCCGAACACGTAAGGCACCTGCGAGCCGTGATACGCGCCCAGAAGCGAAGCGGGAGAGTTTTCCTGGAACGACTGTCCTTCCCAGAATGGGCTTAGCCGAGTCCAGTAATAAAGGTAGGTTGGCGACTTTCCCTTTGCCTGGTTTGACGCCGCGTTCCAGGTGTTGAGACCAAAATTGGCATCGCGCGAGAATCCCACGCGCGCTGCTGTCGCTGTCGCGTTGTCCTTTACACCATAGAGCGTCCGCATCTCCGCCACGCGTTCCTGACCCACCTCTCTGGCCGCCTGTTTGACAAACTCGTCCTCGGTCCGGTTATAGATGTTCTCGTAGAACTCATCCCTGCTCCACCCGACAAGGTACGGCACCTGGGCCTGTTCGCCCGCCGCCCATACATCGCCGACCGACTTATTGAGGAAATATCCGTCGACCACCGGACCCGCAAAGCGGGTTTTCGTATCCGACCATAGTGAAAGTACGACTTCGGCGGGCATTGCCCTGAGGTCTTTGATCGACTGATCGCCGAGCATGTCCGTGAACTTGCGCCCTTCATCCTCGGCAGCCTTGAGAGTTTTCGTCTGAGTGGCAGCCACACCTCCGCTCTGCGCCAGGGCCCCGTCGATCAGTCCTCGTGCCAGGGGAGATGCCATGAGGTTGTTCACGCTGGTACTGCCCGCGGACTGACCGCCGATTGTCACTTTGCTGGGATCCCCTCCAAACGAAGAGATATTCTTCTCGACCCACTTCAATGCGGCAACCTGATCAAGAGCACCATAGTTGCCGGAACTGTGGTTCGGTGACTGCGCAGTCAGGTCGGGATGGGCAAAATAACCGAATATGTTCAGGCGATAATTTATCGATACGACGATTATACCCCGTTTCGCCAAGCGCTCGCCGTTGAACTCAGGTTTCGCCGCTGAGCCAGAAGTGAACGCGCCGCCGTGTATCCAGACGAAGACCGGAAGTTTTGACGACGAAGATGCATCTGCGGGCGCCCAGACATTAAGGTGGAGGCAATCTTCGCTCATCGGGAGGTTCTGATTGCCGTATACCTCTATACTAATGGTCCCCGGCGTTCGGAGCGTCTGCATGCACATCGCCGGCTGCTTGTCGGCCTTCCGCACTCCGCTCCAGGGAACAACTGGGCCTGGTTCCGCCCACCGCAACTCGCCGACTGGGGGCGCGGCATAGGGGATTCCCAGGTAGGCCTTTACCTCTGTGTTTTGAGCCCATTGGCCCTCGACCTTACCTCCTTCAATTTGAAGCGGATCACCTGTAACCCGAGCGAGTGCATTGGACGACGATGCCGCGAAGGCCACGGCGAATATAACTGCGAGATATTTGTCCAAAATGTTCCTCCAACACTGAATAGACGACAGCTAAAATGTTCTATATAAAGATATATTACAATGATATTTTTTCGTCGTCCTTGAAATAAATTTTCGTAGCAAACCGCTTGAAATGCGATGCTTCTGTGCCTCGAAAACTATTCAGGTCTAATCGAGGCCGAGAGAGCTTACCCACCGGCCTGAAGCAAACCAGCCGCCCCGCCAAATGCGTTGCCTCGAAGAACACTGCCGGCGCCCGAAGATTGTTAAATAATTTAAATTATGACAATTAAATGAGCATTGGTGCTCGGGAGACTTCATGCTGTGGTTGTACGAACATTATCCAAATATTGATAAAGCTGCTGCGGTTCCGGCTTAACTCCTTGGCCGAAAGGCTCGCGCCAAACGCGCCGACTCGGGTAAGCACGCGCACCGCAGCAATCGCCTTCGCCCGTGAAGATGTTCATGTCGCATCACGTTCCCCCGACGGGGTCATAACTGAAACCTCAGAGTCGTTCCGCCTCGGCAGATCAGCCGCCCCCAGCGATTTGCCTATGCCGTCTTAATGAGCGCGCCCGAGAAGCAAAATCCAGATACCAATAACGGATATCCGTCCCTCGGTGTGAGATCGAAAGCGAGAATGCTCGACTACTGTGGGGTTGGCCCGTTCCATTCCATACTGAAGAACTGTTGCCACCGGAGGTAACGCCGGAGTCACGACAGCATCTGACAAACGAGGTTGGTGAATTCGGTGGTAGAGCCTCGGCCACCTACGTCTGGTGTCCGCAGGTCGGGATCGAGCAAGGCCTTATCGACGGCGGCTTCGATCCCAGAAGCTGCTTGTTCGAGCTTGCTGTTTCCACCGTGGCGACCTCGCCACGCCAGGAGCATTGCTGCGGACAGGATAAGCGACGTAGGGTTCGCGACGCCCTTTCCAGCGACGTCCGGCGCTGAACCGTGCTGTGCTTGCGCGACGCAGACACCTTCGCCCATGTTGATCGCCCCGCCCAATCCGAGGCTGCCGCAGAGCTCGGACGCTTCGTCAGACAGTATGTCTCCGAACATGTTGGTGGTGACGATGACGTCGAACTGATCTGGCTTGCGGATCAGCATGGCCGCTGCCGCATCGACGATCAGTTCCTCCAGTTCAACGTCGGGGTAGTCTCTTGCGACCCTGCGGACTTCACGGAGGAACAGGCCATCGGACAGCTTGACTACGTTTGCCTTGTGAACGACTGTAACCTTGTTACGCCGAAAACTGGCGATATCGAATGCGACCCTGGCTATGCGGGCAGAAGCGCGAGCCGTGACCTTCCGTATTGAAAGCGCCATGTCGGGATCGGGCATGAACTCTCCGTCACCGGCATGCATGTTGCGGTCGGAGTAAAAGCCTTCGGTGTTCTCCCGGACGATGACCAGATCCATCGGCTTGCGAAGAATGGTCAGTTCCGGACGGGACCGGCAGGGCCTAATATTCGCGAAGAGTTCGAGGCCGACGCGCAAAGCGCCGGATGGATTGACGCCGCCTTCCTGCTTGCTGGGATATTCGTAATGAGACACTGGCCCAAGCACCACGCCGTCGTGGTCGGGGATCGCCGAGAGCACCTCTGGCGGCAGCGTCGTGCCGCGAGACTTTAGTGCCGCGAGGCCGATTTCCATATCTGAGAACTCAAGCCCGAGGTCGAACCGGCGGTCGGCGGCTTTAAGCACCGACTTCGTTGCCGCCGCTATCTCCGGGCCGATACCGTCTCCGCTGAGAAAAAGGATTTTCATGACTGCTCTCAGACGATCAGGCGAATGCAATGGAGACCGGGCTACCGGTCGCAGCTGTTTCAGTAGGGTTCGTCATCATTCCTTCTGCCCTCAAGTCATATGCGACCACGGTATCGGTCAGTTCGTTTGCCACAAACAACGTTTTCCCTGTCGGAGAGAGACTCGCGAACCTGGGTCCTTTGCCAAGGGTCTGGTGCCATCTCGGGTCGGAGATCTTGCCGGAGGCGGCATCGATGTTGAACTGTACCACTGTGTTTTGACCGCGATTGGTTGCAAACAGCTGGCTGCCGTCGGTTGAAGCACCGATGGCAGCGGCGCGATTATCGCCCAGGAAGCTGGTAGGCACGCTCGGAACAATTTCGATCGGAGTGAGGGCACCGCTGGTGCTGTCGAATCCATAGGTGGTGATCGACGAATCCAGTTCGTTTACGACATGTACGATATCGCCTTGTGGGTTGAATACCGCGTGTCTTGGGCCGGCGCCCCGCCGGGTAGCGATCGATGTCACGATCTCAAGCTTTCCGCGCTCATCGACGGCGATGGTGAAGATGCGGTCGAGACCCTTGTCGGGCACCAGAAAAAAGCGGCCCGAACGATCCGCGACGATCTGGTGGGGATGGGACATCGTCTGCTCGGTTCGATGCGGACCCGATTCTCCAGGCAGAAAAATAGGGTCTCCTGCCTGGCTGAGAGTGCCGTCGGTCGAAATCGGTATCGTCACGATGGAGCCCGTCGCATAGTTTGCAACGAGCATCGTCTGGGAGCTCGGATGTATGACCAGATGAACCGGGTTCTTGCCTCGGGTCGATGCCGTCGCGATCTTTCGAAGCTTCCCGATGTCGGCATCGATTGCGAAGGATGTAATCTCGGACTCGTCACCATGGACCGTGTAGAGGAAGCGGCGCTCGGCGTCGGTGATAAGGAAGGACGGGTTCGTCAGTCCATCGAGAAGTTGGATGTGCTCCCACTCACTTTCATTTTGACCGATACGATACACTTCTATGCCCTTGCCGCGGGCCTTCCGTTCCTTTGTTGTCCGCGAGCCAACATAGGCAAAGCGGGGCCGAAATGGTTTCAATGTCGACTCCTTGGCCGCAACAGCTATAGGCAAAACGGCTACTGCTGCAGCCGACATTCCGATGCCCTTAACAAAGGCTCTTCTGTTGATCACTTTCATTCTCTCCTCCCATGTTTCGTCTTCCCGACGGACGGCTGTTGCTCGACGCCTAGCCCCGGTCGGTGATCCAGGGCATGGACGTCCAGAAGTCGCATTGATGGTCCTTGGAGATCTCTTCGCTGGTCACGATTCCGCTCTTGCCTGCGGGCCGGAGCATCATTGCCTTTTGCTCCTTGCCGAACTGCGGCCAATCGGGGAGACCATCGACCCGCGGCGCCCCGCTGCGCACGAAGGCACCCCAGTAGCGGATCATATCGTCGGAGAGTTGGCGCTGCCCGGCATCGAACTTCCTCGACGCTTCGTCGATGCCGTCATGGCGCGGGAAAAGGTATGGGACTTCGGCGCCATGAGCAGCGCCGAATTTCCAACCTTCGACCTCATTGGTAACCGGAGCCCCCGGGTCATCGAACTGGTAATAATAGGTCGGCGCGATCCGGGAGAGCTTGATTGCCGCATCGCGCACCGTGCAGCCGCCAAGGCCGCGCATACCGCTGTCCGTGATAACATCGGTCACGACTTCGGCGATCGGGTGCTTTTTGTCGGTATGTAAATTCGCCGGATATTTTTCAAGAATGCGCTCGGCGCGGTCCGGGGCGCCAATTTGCTCGACCCATTTCAGGTAGTCGGACTGCGTGAACTTGAAATAGCTCGGCCCAGCGTTGCGGCCTTCCTCTCGATTGGAGCCAATGATCGTCGGGATCTTCAAAAAGTTGCCAGACGCAATGCCATCCACACCGTATTCGGTCAGAAGACCTTTGGCGTCGACCTGAGGAAACCAGCGTCCTCCGGCGGCGATAATCTCGTCCACCGACTTTTTGCGCAGGCATGATGCCGCGTCTTCTGACGCTTTACAGCCCATCTGCTCCGACCATTTTACGGCTTTAACTTCAGAGCTCTCGGCCGTCTCCATGTCATGGAAGCAGTCGTCGCTCTCGATGATTTGGCCGCGGTAGAGGCCCTGCACCCCAGCAGACGTTACCGCCATGGCGCAGATGTTGGTCGCGCCGGAGGATTCACCAAAGACGGTGACCTTCTTGGGATCCCCGCCAAATCCGGAGATCTTGTCCGTCACCCAGATAAGCGCCGCTTTGATGTCGGCTATGCCGTAGTTGCCCGCCAGCCCATCCTTCGCTTCCTTCTGAAGTGCAGGGTGGTTGAGGAAGCCCAGCGCCCCAAGGCGATGGTTTAAGGTCAAGACGACTATGCCATTCCGCTCGGCCATCGCGCCGCCGTCGTGATTGCTGCCTGAGCCATTGGTATTGCCACCACCGTGAAGCCAGACAGCAACGGGAAGGTTTTTCCCTGCACTATCCTTCGGACGATAGATGTTGAGGAACAGGCAATCCTCGCTCTGTGATAACGAGACGCGCTGGTCGGCGTTGAACTTTTGGGGACAGGCAGGCGGCAGGGTCTTGGCATCGCGAGCGCCTTGCCACGTTGCCATCTTCTCCGGCGCCTTCCAGCGCAGATCGCCGACAGGCGCTTTGGCGTATGGCACCCCCAGGAATTCCTCTCCTCGCTCTGTTACTAATCCGACAAACGTCCCCTCTGCGGTCTGTGCGATCGGCTCATCTGCGGCCGCACAAATGGCGAACTGCGACACCAGCATCACAAAACTGGTAGCGTTCAATAACGTCGATTTCACGTACATCCTCCCCGATGATCGCAAAGACTCTCAACCTAAGGATTATCATTTATATATAGATAAGACAATCCAAAGGTTATTTGGGCGCCGGCGTTCAAATGAGAATTCACAGGTCGGGCATGGGAGAGGGCCGATTTCCGGCTGAGGATGCGCCACTGAGGCGGTGCCTCTACTCAATCGCGGACTCGAAAATCGCGCTACGCGCTTTCCTGTTCTTGGCGTTGCCGAGGTGGTGAGCGAGGATTTGCGAGGCTTCAAAGCGAAGCCCTTTTTCGAGCGTGTCCAGAATATCAAGATGTTCGTTATTCTGGCCACGCACCTGCTCGCGATTCAGCGTTTGCCGATACTCAACCAGCCTTCGTAGCTGGTTTTGTCGCTCTATCGTCCCGAGCAGGAAGCGGTTTCCGGACATCTGCGCGAGGCCTTCGTGAAACTGCGCATTGGTCTCGAAAAGCTCAATTTGACTGAGAGATTTCCAGCCTCCGTCGCGTACCATCACCTGTTGCTGGCGTAATCTACTGAGGATGGTTTCATCCAGCTTGAACGAGTCGTTGATGAGACCGGCTGGCTCCAGCATTTGCCGCAATTCATAGGACTCGCGGTAGGCTTCGACGGAGTCGATCAATTGCACGAAGGACCAGCCGCGGCCCTCGCGGCGCTCTATCCAGCCTTCTGTAGCAATCCGCGTCAGAATACGCCTCAGGCGAGGGCGCGAGATGTCGTAGCGGCGCATTAGATCTGGCTCCGACACCGTACGCGCAATATTACCCATAAGACGGTCATCAGCGATCGACAGGTAAAGCGCTTCATCGTCGCTGGATGCGTCCTGCTCGGCCGCCGGTAAAGTCGGCTCGGCGATGACATTACCGAGGAAAAAGCCGCGGTTTGGCATTTGCTGAACGTAGCCATCTTCAATCAACAAGGCCAGCGCTGCACGGATAGGGCCGCGCGATGTGCCTAACACGTCAGACAGCGACGCTTCGGTAAGGTGGTGACCGGCCTGGAGCCCGCTCGTCCTGACATATCGAAGTATTTTGGCGGCGAGCGCCCTGTGCAGCTGATTGGCCATGTTCATTCCTGTTGCCTGTCTTTCATTACAATAACTCAGGATGTTCGCACCAGATACTTGCAAACCGCTCGAAATTGTCTTAAGTCATTATTTACAACAATGACCGCAAGGAGGCGACGTTGTTGTTAGGGGCGTTGGAGGTCTCGCGCCCTGGCTTACTCTTGGGAGGATTCCATGAAACTGAATAGCGTATTCGGCGCTGTAATTGCGTTCGTCGTCATGACTGCACCTGCAATGGCCGATCCAGCCGTCGTGCTTGCGCCGGGAAGCACGGGCGGTGGTTACGATGCAATGGCCCGTCTGCCTTTTGAAGCCATGCGCAAGGAAAAGATTTTCACCGACGGTGCTCAGTTCACCAACCGCGGCGGTGCTGGCGGAACGATCGGTCTTGCGGAGTTCGTCAACACGTCGAAGGGCAACGACAATGCGGTCATGTCCATGGGTGCGATCCTGATCGGAGGCATCATTCTCAATAATTCCCCGGTTTCGCTAAAAGATGTTACACCGCTCGTTCGCCTGACCAACGATACAGGCGCAATTGCCGTACCGACAAATTCCGACATCAAGACGATCAATGATCTCGTCGCAAAGATGAAGGAAAACATCGGCGGCGTTGCCATCGGCGGCGGTTCCGCAGGCGGTGTAGACCACATCGCCATGGCACTTCTGGCGAAATCCAACGGCCTCGAAGCTTCCAAACTGAACTACATCCCTTATGCCGGCGGCGCCGAAGTGGTGACCGCACTCGCCGGGGGCAGCACCACGGCTGCGATCTCAGGCCTTTCAGAATTCCGCTCCCTGGCACAGGCTGGTCGCATCCGCATCATAGCCGTCACTTCCAAGGAGCGCGTCGAAGGCATCGATGCGCCGAGCCTGACCGAAGCAGGGTATCCCGTCGTCATCGGCAACTGGCGCGGCATTGTCGGCGCACCCGGCATGAGCGAGGAAGCAAAGAAGACATGGCTCGACCGTTTCCAGAAGATGCATGGCACAGAAACCTGGAAGGCAACGCTCAAAAAGCAGAATTGGGAAGACGCTTATCTTTCCGGCGATGATTTCGTGAAGTTTCTCGACCAGGAAGTAACAAACCAGACCGCGACGCTCAAAGACGTTGGCCTGACGAAGT
The DNA here is from genome assembly GCF_004310285.1 of Agrobacterium cavarae. Lineage (GTDB taxonomy): Bacteria > Pseudomonadota > Alphaproteobacteria > Rhizobiales > Rhizobiaceae > Agrobacterium > Agrobacterium cavarae. The sequence goes on along the minus strand of NZ_SISF01000026.1, from coordinate 13,782 downwards.
GATCTAGAGCCGGAGGCGATGAACATGGTCGAACGTCCGTATTGGATTGCCGCAGGCGTCATCGCCTTCGGCCTGGTCTGGCTCTACCAGGCTTCTCTACTACCGCAATTTGCCCAATATGCAGAGCTTGGGCCTGGCTTTACCGTCACCCTTATCGGTGCCGGTCTGGTCGTCTTCGGCGCAATTTTAGCGTTCCAGATTTATCGTGGCGTGCCTTTTGAGGCGCAGGAGGCGGAAGATGTCGCAAGTGACCTTCCTCCATCTCGTAGCTCACTCGCCTTCGCCGCAGCTGGCGCAGGAATTCCGATCCTGACGATGACGACGCTTGGCTTCGTCATCACTGCGACGGCGAGTTTCGTCTTGACCACGCGTGCCTTCCAATCGCGTCGCTACGTGTTCAACACGGTCATCGGGGCAACCTTTGCCCTCATCTGCTGGTACGGTTTCCGGCTGCTGGGCGTTCCGCTTGGTGGCCTGCTGCCTGTGGCGGGGGTCTGATCATGGATTCCTTCTACTCACTCGCACAAGGTTTCTCGACCGCACTTGAGCCGCACAATTTGATGTGGGCCTTCGTCGGCACATTTCTTGGAACAGCAATCGGGGTTCTCCCGGGTATCGGCCCGGCGCTTACCATCGCGCTCCTGCTACCCGTCACAGTAAACGTCGATCCGACCGGTGCCTTCATCATGTTCGCCGGTATCTTCTACGGCGCAATGTATGGCGGCTCGACGACGTCCATCCTTTTGAATACACCGGGCGAGAGCGGTTCGATGATGACCGCGCTCGAGGGTAACAAGATGGCCCGTAACGGTCGAGGGGCCGCAGCCCTTGCAACCGCCGCCATCGGATCCTTCGTTGCAGGAACCATCGCGACGGTTGGCGTCACCTTCCTCGCGCCGCCAATCGCCGAGCTTGCCTTCATTTTCAAGCCGCAGGACTACTTCGCGCTGATGGTACTGGCATTCATGTCGGTGTCGGTCGTCATGGGCACGTCCAGGCTGCGGGGCTTCATTGCGCTGTTCCTGGGTCTTGCTCTCGGCCTTATCGGCATTGATGGGCAGACGGGTGTCTCCCGCCTTGCGTTCGGCCTGCCGGATTTGCTTGACGGCGTCGATATGACGGTGGTTCTCGTCTCGCTTTTTGCGGTCGGTGAAGCGCTCTACGTCGCAAGCCGTTTTGCATTCGCGCCGCCTCATCTCAATCCCATCTCCGGCGGTCTGTGGATGACCCGCGAAGACTGGAAGCGGTCGTGGAAGCCATGGCTCCGGGGAACCGCACTCGGCTTCCCTATCGGTGCCCTGCCTGCCGGTGGTGCTGAAATCCCGACCTTCCTGTCCTACACAATCGAGCGCAAGCTAACGCGTCACCCGGAAGATTTCGGCACTGGTGCCATCGAGGGTGTCGCCGGACCGGAGGCTGCCAACAATGCCGCTGCCGCCGGCGTTCTTGTTCCGCTTTTGACACTGGGCCTTCCAACATCTGCGACCGCCGCCATTCTTCTCGCCGCGTTCCAGAACTACGGTTTGCAGCCCGGTCCGCTCCTGTTCATCAACAGCGGCGATCTCGTCTGGGGGCTTATCGCCTCGCTCTATGTCGGCAACATCATGCTGCTGATCCTCAACCTACCATTGGTCGGCCTATGGGTGCGTCTGCTGCTGATCCCGCGGCCCTATCTCTATGCGGGCATCCTCATCTTCTCGCTGGTCGGCATCTGGGGTGTTTCCAACTCCTGGCTCGATTTGGTCCTGATGTTCACCATTGGATGCCTCGGCTACGTCATGCGCGTCTATGATTTCCCGATCGCGCCAGTGCTGATCGGCCTCATCCTCGGACCCATGGCAGAAACCCAGTTCCGCCGCGCCCTCGCTATCGGTCAGGGCGACCCACTTACCCTTGTTTCAACCCCTCTCTCTGCCGTTCTCATCGCCATCTCTTTCGCAATCCTGATCGTTCCTTATCTGCTGCGGAAAATGAATGCGAGAACGCACGAAACCCGGACTTCTAGCGTCGACAGCGTCGGCGAGAAGAATTCTGATGGAGCTGCTTCGTGATTACCATACTTGCCTACACAATGATTGCGATCTTCATGACCGCAATCATGACCCGCACCCTGTCTGCGCTGATTGCGCTGATCCTCGTGCCATTCCTCTTTGGCCTTCTTGGCGGATTTGGACACGAGCTTCCAGCAATGATGGTTGATGGCATAAAGTCCATCGCGCCGACAGCGGTACTGCTGCTCTTCGCCATCATGTATTTCGGTCTGATGATTGATGTGGGCCTGTTCGACCCGATCGTTCGGTTGGTGGTGAAGATCTGCCACGGCGATCCGCTACGCGTCATCGTGGGCACGACGATCCTCTCTGCCATCATTTCGCTCGATGGAGATGGCTCTACAACTTACATGCTTTGCGTTTCCGCAATGATGCCGCTGCACCGTCGTCTCGGGATCAACCCGCTCATCCTGCCCCTGGCCATCCTGATGCCGAACAGCATCATGAACATCATGCCTTGGGGCGGCCCCACGGCCCGCGTGCTTGCATCTTTGCATCTCGAGGCAAATCAGGTTTTCCTGGCGATGCTGCCTTCGATCGTTGCGGCGACTTTGGGTTCTGTGGCTATCTGCTGCTATTTCGGTCTTAAGGAACGGAAGCGTCTGGGTACCTTGACGCTGCCCACCGATCGTCCGCAACCGGAGTTCCGCGATGAGGACTATGCGGAACGCCCGGAAGGCATGAAGGTCGCAACCGGCTGGCGCGCTGCCTTCAACATCGTCCTGACTGTTCTTCTGATGGTCTTCCTCGTTGCCGATGTTGCGCCACTGGTTGTACTCTTTATCATCGCATTTGCACTTGCCATTACAGTCAACTTCCCCTCGCTTCCCGAACAACGCCTGCGCATTTCGGCTCACGCGCCAAGCGTTCTCGCCGTCGTCTCGGTTATTTTCGCTGCTGGCGTCTTCACAGGGATTCTCAAGGGTACGGGCATGACGGATGCCCTCGCGCAGAGTATTGTTTGGATGATCCCGGAAGGGCACGGTAACCTGCTTCCGCTTATCACAGCCTTGATAAGCGCACCTTTCACCTTCTTCCTTTCCAACGATGCGTTCTATTTCGGCGTCGTGCCGGTGCTAGCCGAAGCGGCTGCGAAATATGGCATCCCTCCGGAAGTCATCGCCCGCGCCTCGCTGATCGGTCAGCCGGTCCACCAGCTCAGCCCGCTCGTCGCCGCTCTCTACGTTCTGTTGGGACTGTCGAAGGTTGAGATGGGAGACTTCCAACGTTTCGCGCTCAAGTGGACACTCGTCTTGACCGCTCTGATGCTCTTCGCCGCGCTTATAACCGGCGCCGTCACACTTTCTTAAATATCAAAGAGGACTCTTGAAAATGACTGAAACCCGGTATTTCGAGACAGCCGAGCTCATTGAGTTCGCAACCAAAATATTCGAGAAAACGGGCATGACGGCTGCCGACGCTGGCGTCATCGGCCACGATCTCATCAAGGCAAACCTCCGCGGCATCGACTCGCACGGTATTTCCCGCATCCCCATGTATGTGGAGCGTTTGTCCAAGGGCTTGGTCAATCCCAAGCCCAACATCACCGTCAAGAAAGTTGCTGGCGCCGTCTCCCTCGTGGACGGCGACAACGGCATGGGCTTCATACCGTCGCATCGCGCGACGGATGAAGCTGTAGCGCTTGCGGAGAAGAACGGCATCGGGCTCGTTGGCGTTCATCGCAGCACGCATTTCGGCATGGGCGCACTTTACGCACTTCAGGCCATCAAGGCCGGCTACATCTCGATGATCTTCACCAACTCGTCGCCAGCCATCCCCATGTGGGGCGGGAGAACGACCTTCCTCGGTGCAAGCCCGATCGCGGCTGGCATTCCGGGTGGCAAGCACGCGCCTTACGTGATGGACATGGCGATGACGGTCATCGCGCGTGGCAAGATCAGACTGGCGGCAATGAAGGGCGAGCCGATCCCGGAAGGCCTGGCACTTGATGTCGATGGCAATCCCACGACCGACGCCGAGAAAGCCTTCGAAGGCGTCTGCCTTCCATTCGGTGGCGTCAAGGGTTCCGTTCTCGCCACCCTGATGGATCTGATGTCCGGCGTTCTGACCGGCGCCAACTTCGGCGGTGACGTCAAGAGCCTCTATTTCGATCACAGCGAACCGCAGAATGTCGGCCACTTGTTCTTCGCCATCAAGCCGGACCTTTTCATGTCGCTTGAGGACTTCGATGCACGCATGGACGAGTTCTATGAACGCATTAAGAAGCTGCCAAAGGCGGCCAACGTCGATGAAATTATGATGCCGGGCGAACCGGAAGAGCGCCGCGAGACACAGCGCCGTGCCGAAGGCATTCCAATCACAGGCAACGTTATCGAAGACCTGCAAAAGGAAGGCAGCACTTATGGTATCACCTTCCCGGTCGGGCGCGCGTCTCCCTTGGGAGCGGCAGCATGACCGTGAACAGGTTGTCGGCGCATATCGGCTACCTCTTCACTGAGCTGCCGCTTGAGGAGCGTGTGGCTGCAGCGGCGGCTGCGGGCTTCACGGCCATCGAGCATCCTCAGCCTTTCGCAATCCCACCGAAGCGGATGAGGGAGTTGCTGGCCGAGAACAACCTCGTCTTCACCCAGCTAGCCGCCGCAACCGGCGATGCCAGCAAGGGGGAGAAGGGGATCTCGGCACTTGCGGGACGGGACGCGGATTTCAGGGCCTCGTTCGACAAGTCGCTGGACTATGCTCTCGAAGTGGGTGTGCCACTCGTCCACCCCATGGCGGGTGTTCCAGAGGTCAGCGCAACGGAGGTGTGCTGGGACATTTACATGTCCAACATCGCCTATGCGGTGGAGCAGACCGCAGCGACTTCTGCCCGGGTTCTAATCGAGGCAATCGGTCATGCCGCAGTTCCGGGCTACGCCGTTTCACGACTTGAAGATGCCGTGCGCATTCAGGATGCTTTCGGTCCCGGCAATGTCACCCTCCTGGTCGATACATTCCATGCGGCAAGCAACGGCCAGGATGTCATTTCCTGGATCGATGAGAATGCCTACCGTATCGGCCATGTCCACATCGCAGACTATCCCGGGCGCCATGAGCCGGGGACCGGAACCATTGACTTCGACGGCGTTCTGGATGTGCTCGCCAAACATAAATTCAGCGGCGCAATCGGCTTCGAATATGTGCCCTCAACCAACACACTCGAAAGCGCTCAGTTCCTGGCCCGGTGGAAAGCCCGGCCTGGCAACAGCGCGGCTCGCTAAAGAATTCCAAAGGAGAAGACGATGATCGTTTCAATTAATCCGGCGAACGGCAAGGAACTTGCCCGCTACGAACTGCATGACGACGCCTTCGTGGACAATGCGCTCACGGCCGCTGCCAACGCGCAAAAGGCTTGGCGGAAGGTTCCGGTGGAGGAACGTGTCGGCCTTTTGAAGAACATGGCAAAGGCACTGCGCAGCGGGAAGTCGCGGTATGCGGAGATGATTACCCGAGAGATGGGCAAGCCGATCGCTGAATCCGAGGGCGAAATCGAGAAGTGCGCATACAATTGCGACTTCTACGCCGAACATGCCGCCAACTACTTGGCGGACGAAGCTGTACCCTCCAATGCGACGGAGAGTGTTGTCGAGTTCGATCCGCTCGGCGTGGTGCTGGCGATCATGCCTTGGAACTACCCTTTCTGGCAGTTCTTCCGGTTCGCGGCGCCAGCATTCGCAGCGGGTAACGGCGCTATCCTCAAGCACGCCAACAACGTGCCGGAATGCGCCCTCGCAATTCAGGACATCATGAAGGAGGCCGGCTGCCCGGAGGGACTGTTCGCCACCCTCATTATCGATGCCTCAAAGGTCGCGGGAATCATTGCTGATGATCGCATCGCTGCCGTCACCTTGACGGGTTCCACGGAGGTCGGCGCCATCGTTGCCGCGCAAGCCGGCAAGGCCTTGAAGAAGCAGGTTCTCGAGCTTGGCGGTTCCGACCCCTTCATCGTTCTCGCCGATGCCGACCTGGAAGAGGCGGCAAAGGTAGCGGTCAAGGCTCGCTACATCAACGTCGGCCAGTCGTGCGTGAATGCCAAGCGCTTCATCGTCGAAGAAAGCATCGCCGACCGTTTTGTCGAGCTATTCCTGGAAGGTGTCGCCAAGCTGAAGATCGGCGACCCGATGGAACGTGACACCAACATCGGCCCGATGGCTCGCGAAAATCTGATGACAGGGCTTCACAGCCAGGTCGAGCGGACGCTGGCCTCCGGTGCGGTTCTCAAGACAGGCGGCAAGCCGATCGAAGGTGCCGGCTACTACTACCCGCCGACCGTTCTCGACAACGTCAAGCCCGACATGGTGGCATTCTGCGAGGAAACCTTTGGTCCGGTTGCCGCAATCATCCGCGTCAAGGATGCGGATGAGGCCGTCCGTCTCGCCAACCAGACCGAGTTCGGTCTCGGCTCCGCGCTCTGGTCGACAGACCTGGAGCGTGCCCGCAACCTCGCTCGCGATATCGACGCTGGCGCCGTCTTCATCAACGGAATGGTGGCTTCCGATCCGCGCTACCCGTTCGGCGGCATCAAGCGTTCCGGTTACGGCCGCGAGCTCGGCGTCTACGGCATCAGGGAATTCGTGAACATCAAGACGGTGTGGGTCGGCCCGGCCAAGTAACCGCATTACGAAGAACAAGGATACGACAATGTCTGAAGCAGCAATCCTTCGTCCCAAGGAACTCAAGACCAACGACCGGGGTGGTGGCGCGCGGACGACGCCGCTCGTCACCCGCAAGTGCGGCTCAACCAGCATGATCAATGGCATCACCGCCTTCGACCCCGGCGCTGCCATCGGTCTCCACAAGCATAATTGCGAAGAGAGCGTCATGGTCATCGAAGGCCAGGCGATTGCCGAGATCGACGGCGTCCAGCATCATATGGACACCAATGACACGACCTGGATTCCGGCGAACGTTCCGCACCGCTTCATCAACGCGTCCGACAAACCTATGCGCATCTTCTGGACCTACGCGTCCATAGATGCCACGCGAACAATGATCGCGACAGGCGAAGAGCGCACGATCGATGCAGAGCACGTACAGAAGGCGGGGTGAATCCATGATCTATGAAGTTGCCGAGATCACGGTGAAGCCGGGCGAGGAAGCCAGTTTCGAAGATGGTGTGGCGCGAGCCGCCCCGCTTTTCCTCCGCGCGAAAGGATGCCATGGCCTTAATCTGCAGCGCGTGGTGGAAGACCCGTCTGTCTACCGTCTGGTGGTGCAGTGGGAAACGGTCGAGTATCACACCGTGGATTTCAGGGACTCCGACGACTTTCAGGAGTGGCGCCGGCTGGTCGGCTCGTTCTTCGCCAACCCGCCTGTGGTGACACATACTGCAGTCACTGCGAGCTACCAGGTGTCGTGATGGCCATGCCTGCATTCGCCAAGTTCCTGCTGACCATTTCGGTCGGCAGCCTTGGCGGCTGGGTGATGTGGCATTTTCATATGCCACTTGCCTGGCTACTTGGCGCCATGATTTTCTGCGGGGCAGGGGCGCTGCTTCGCATGCCGCTTGCCATGCCAAAGTTTGCTCGTCCGCCGATGACGGCGACGATCGGCGCAATGCTCGGCACGTCGTTTTCGCCGGCTGTGTTCGAGCACTTCCGGATATGGATGGTTTCGCTCGGCGGACTGGTATTCTTCATCGCAGCGGCAGCCTCTGTAACCTACGTCTATTTCCGAAAAGTGGGCAAGTTCGATCATCCGACCGCCTTCTTTTCGGCGATGCCGGGTGGACTGGTCGAGATGGTCACGCTGGGCGCCGAACGCGGTGGCGACGAGCGCATGATCTCGCTCATCCATGCCGCCCGCATTTTCCTCGTGGTTCTCTGCTTGCCATTCCTAATCCAGTCTGTGACCGGGCACGCGATCAGCCGAAGTGGTTCGAGCTACGTGCCGCTGGACGCCATCGATCTACGCGATCTCGGCTGGTTCGTCGCGGCTGTCGTAGTTGGGGTAGGGATCGGCGTCGCTCTGCGCCTGCCAGCTCGATATCTGCTCGGCCCGATGGTCGTGAGCGCGGGCCTTCATCTTAGTGGCATCACCGACTTTCTGCTGCCGAGCGTGTTCCTAGGAGCGGCGCAGGTCATAATCGGCTCCATCGTTGGATGCAGGTTCGTGAACACTCCTCCGGCACTGATCCTGAGGGTGCTGAAGTTGTCGTTCGGTTCGACTGTCCTGCTGTTGTCAGTGTCGATGGCATTCGCATTCATGATCTCGCGGATCACAGGGGACCAGTTCGTTGGCACTTTGCTTGCGTACTCCCCTGGCGGCGTGGCGGAGATGAGCTTGATTGCTCTTTCGCTCGGCATCGAAGTGCCTTTCGTTGTCTTGCACCATATCGTACGCGTGCTGCTGGTCGTCGCGGGCTCCGCAGCGGTATTCGCACTCAAATACGATCCATTTAAATCGGAGTAGCGCGGTGCGTCCCTCCTCCCGTATCAATTGGAGTTGCCCACGATTGAAACATTCACGGCGGTCGGCTGAGCGCGTTCTTGCAGGTTATAGCGATCGACGTGGTCCTCGCTGGCGACAATGCAGTCGTGATGGGCCTCGCTGCCGTCGGGTGACGGATTTTACATTGACTTTATAGCGGAATTTTATCGCCAAGTCGTCTTATGTATCGTCAAACTGTTCAAGAGCAAACTCTCGCTTATGGATCCCACGCCATGTCGCCGGCAACGGCGGCACGACATACGGCATTTGCATTCGATTTGGATGGCACGAGCACCAGAGCTGAGCTTTTACCGGTGAAAGCGCCGGAGTTGGGTTTGGAGGCGGAGATGCGTCTCTTGACCAGCCTGACCATGGCGGAAAAAAATTCGTTCAAAGATTCTTTCATCGCCAGCGCTCGCTCTGGCGGGCACAATGTTAACCCTCAATTGTGTCTTTGATCGGTGGATTTCGAGCGCCCGGATGCGCATGAACCTTGTCGATAGATTTCGTGGTTTCCGTAAGCGAACTCGCCTGTCATGTTCCCGGGTTCCCGCCCAAGGGAACGGTTGTGCTGATGATGCTCGGAGGTCAGACAGTCCAGGTGCCGATCCATAAGGCAATATTTGAAGGGGAAAAGGACGACATCGGACGAGCCATCCGGCAAAAGCCTTTCTACACTTTCTGACGTGTCCTGAGTGTCGCCGCTGAAGGCGATCGCATTGATAACGAACTACGTGCTCCAGATGAGCTTTACTCTCGAATGGTTTGCGCAGACTATGGGGCTTGCCGCTTCGCGAGTTGGCTTCTTTTGTTGCGTTCTTTTTATTCTTACCAGCTATCTTAGCTTCAATTCGAATTCAAGATTTATGACAAAAATCAATGGTTTAGTTCCATAATGCTGATTATCTGATTGTGGCTCGTAACTGGGGTTAATCCGACGGTTTCGTTTCCCTGAAACAGTGCCTGCCCACATGGCGATATATTTCGAGTTACATCATCTCGTGCCACGCTTTTCCTTGCGGCCGTTAATGTCCTGCTCCCTATCGCCGTGTAGGGACTTTCGAACGATATCAGATCTCTTCCTCGAGTAGGCTGGTGCTACCATAGGATAGGATGTAGGCAAGCCCCAGCGATGCCGATACTCATCAGGAGTAGGATTGTATTTGTGGCGCAGATGCTTTTTCAGCGTCTTAAATCTCAAACCGTCCTCAAGGCACACAATCACATCGTCTGTAACGGATTTCTCGATGGGCACCGCAGGGCGGCGTGTTGACTTAACATCCGCTGCTTGGATGATTTGCGGGCAGCCGGCGAGGCTATCGGAAACCATTTTAATAACATGTGGGAGCTCAGAAAAATGAATATAGTTGTTCGATAGCCAGGCGCAGACTATTTTCGTGGTCAACGTTACGTGCGACATACGCCTGTTCTCTCGGTTGTTACTCTGTTCAACTAAAAAAGGCGACCGACTTGACTTTTCTACACGCAAAAAGATCTACGACCTACTTCCCGACCTTTGCGGTGTTTCGCCAAACCCTTGGTCCGCCAAGCTGCAACTCACGGGGGTTCCTGGTCACGGGAACTGGAGCCAGATTTCGCGTGAGCTGCAGACCAGGTGTCTTACTTTGTAAGTGCCGCCACTCGCGCGGCTGCAGCCGCGAAGCCCTTAAGCGAGACGGAGAATGGCGTTTCAGCACCTCCGTCGGAAACTGCCTTGATCCTAAGGGAAGTGCCCTTTTGGAGGACGGCAACATAGCTGCTGTCAAAAGTTAGGGGCACAATACAACCGGCTGGGAGGCATGTCTGGAAACGATAGGAATTGCTAGGTTGACCTTCGTCGATCTGCAACGTCACGCCTTTGTCCAACGCCAGACCGAACGGCAGGAAGAGTGCGGCTTCAAATGCCGTACCTGTTGGTTTCATCTCTATTGCCAAAACCCGTTGGCCACCTTGCTGGCTGGCCTGTTGCTGACTCATTGCGCAACGTTTGATCACCGGTTGCCCCTCAGCCGCGGGCTGGGTGGCACACATGACCATCCAGTCCTGATAGCTTTCCCGTAGCGATGACGCTCCTCCTGGTAAAGAGCAACGTTGACTAGCTGCGAGCTGTGGCGCTGCCTGCGCCACTTTAAAACGCGATGTGGTGTCAGAGGCTGCAGGGTGCAGAATGCCTTTTCCACTGTCTGCGTTGGTTCCAGCGTTTGCTACGTTCCAAGGAACGTCGACCGAAAAGGCGGCAGCCGCCAAACTGAAGGCAGCCAGTGCTACGGTTCCGATTGCGATTTTTGTCATGGTTTTCATATCGCTCCCTGTTCGGTGTGTTTCTCTGCATTCAGGAGAAGAAGGGCCTGCCAATTGTTGGCCGAGGCGAGGTGAAGTTCGACTGCGGCGAGCCAACCCTTCTGATGCCAGTCGACGACCGAAGCGGAGTCCGAGATCGCCCGAAACTTCAGCGGATCTACAACCATGAAACCGTTGAGAACATAACGGTTGTCATCCGGAAAGTGCATGTCAGCCTGGCGCTCGACAAGAAGCCCAAGATCCATCAACTTCCTGCCAAGGTCGTCGCCAGCTAGATACGGATGAGCCTGGCGAACTGAGACGAGATGTTGTGTTTTCACCTTGAAGGGAGATGAACCAGTGTTGGGCGATCAATAGCGCATGTATGAGGGGCTAGGTGTCGTCGCGTTCAAGTTTGTCGTCACCCGTCTTGCCCTTGCGCCAATAGGATACCACGAGGTGTTGGTTCTTCTTCAGTCCCCGCTCCTTGCGCAGATGGGACCGGATCGCTTTGAAGCCGTCGAGTTCGCAGGCAACCCAAGCGAAGATCGGCGTGTCATCTTCGGGAAACGCTGTTTCGCGAACCGCGTCGGCGAGGAGCGTGGTCGTGCCTGCCGCCGCGCCGTTGCGGTGCAGCCAGCGGATGGGCATGTCGGCGGGAGTGGTGATCGGCTGCTCTTCGGCTGCATCGGCAACTTCGATAAAAGCGATGCCGCGCGCGCTGGGTGGAAGCGCCTCCAGGATGCGGGTGATTGCCGGCAGGGCCGTCTCGTCGCCCGCAAGCAGATACCAATCGGCCTTGAACCTTATGCCGCCGCCGCCCGGTCCGAGAAGACCGACAATGTCGCCGGTTTTCGCGCGCAGGGCAAAGGCCGAACCCGGCCCGGCATCCTCATGAACGACGAAATCGATATCGAGCGATCCGGCCGCCGCATCGTATCGCCGGATCGTATAGCGGCGCATCGTGGGGCGGCCTGCCCCATCGTGCCATTGAATGAGTCCATCCTTGCCCACGGTCGGCCAGACGGGATCCTGTCCCTCGGGAGGGATGACAAGGCCGACGTGAATATTGTCATCGGCTGCATAACGCGTGAGGTCGCCACCGGAAAATGTCACGCGGCGCATATGCGGCGTCACATCCTGAACGGCGATCACGCGGGCAAGATTGAAGTTCGGCGGCGTCACCAGATCGCTGCCTGCCCCGCTCCAGACGATCTCCGGCTCCGGGTCAGCGAACTCCTTCACATGCCCTGCAAGGACCATGCGAAGGAAATAAAGCTCGTTGATGCTCTTCGCCTGCGCCCGCAGGGTCAACTTATCCGACTGCACCTGCAGGGTGCCGACGCCGAAATCGAACGTTACGGTATGGGTGTCGCCGTCCACGGCAATGTGGGCATCGTGATCCAGGAAGTGCTCGCACACGTCCTTTATGACCGAGAGGGCATCGGGAAGACGGGTGTGGGCCTCGGCGACGAGAAGTGTCATGACAATGTTCCAGTATGTTGTTCCAGCGGCTGCCTTCGTCGACGCAACGCGTGCGAACAGCGGGGCCGGTTGCAGGGATAGATCAGGTTCTTTCCGATACCGGGCCGTGCACCAGCCCGAAGACGACGATCAGCCCGACCGCGCCGAGCCCGTAGAACAGGGGCCAGCCGAGATGCGCGATGAACTGCGCTGCGGCGATGATGACGATCGTGCTGGCGAGCCGGCCGGCGCCGTAGAAAACGGCATAGTCGGTCGCAGGTTGCTGGCCTGATGCCCATCCGAGTATCCTTGCGGTCAGCGCGACATAGATGCCGCTCACGGCCGCCCCTATCAGGATCGTGCCTGTAAGGGCCGCCACCGAAACTTCGAACTGGAAACCCGCCGCCATGGCCGTGAGGGCCGCCAAGCCTAGCGCGGTAAAGGCGATGAGCGAACCGGCCAGTCCTGTCCGTTGCATCAGCGGCATCGATATCAAGGCGGTCACGAACATGGCGACCGGCCCCAATGTGCCGACGACCCAGCCGATTGTCTCGACCGACAGGCCGAGATCGACGAGCATCAGGCGGTTAAGGCCGGAAAGCGGAAAGATCACGCAGCACGCAAACGTCAGCAACATCAGGCGTTTTCGCTGGAGCGGCTCAGCCAGGACTCTGGTCAGGCTGGCCTTGCCCGAGCGCGCATCGCCGCCTTCGCGCCTTGGAAGCGTTCTCTCCGAGGGGATCAATGCCAGGACCGGCAGGGTCAGCAGCAGGAGAACCCCTCCGAAGCCCAGGAAAATCGGCAACCAGCCTAGATGTTGGAACAGGGCCACGAAGGCACCGGTCCCGATCATGGCCCCCATGGAAAGCGCGGCGAGCTTGGCCGCCGCCGCATTCGGACGCCAGACTGGCATGACCAGATCGACCGCCAGCCCATCGAGTGCGATGTCCATGGTGGCCATGGCGCAAGCCACGAGGAAGCCCAGGGCAAAGAGCAGGACGATCGGAGCGCCTTCCATGAAGGCGACGCCGCAGACGATCAGCGCCGCCAAAATTTGCAGCGGCACGATCCAGCCGATGCGAGGCGTCAACACCGGCGGTCGCCATCGATCGATGAGCGGCGACCAGAGAAAGGCGACACCGAACGGCAGATAGAGCGCATAGAGCCAGCCCGCCGACCCGATGCTCATACCGGCGGCCCGCATGACGGTGGGAAACCCGCCCTGGATGACCCCCATCGTCATACCGAAGCCGACATAGAGGGCGCTGAGCCCGGCAAGGGTGGTAAACTGCCCTTTGTCTACCGTACCGGGTTGCATGCTGACAGCGGTCTCGCTGGATGTCGGGATCGTAGACATGGCTTTACCAGCGATACTTGAGGCTTCCGTACACCGCACGGCCGTTGCCATAGTTGCAGAAGTTGTTGGAAAGGCAGGTCACATAGGTCTTGTCGAACAGATTGCTGACATTGAGCTGTGCGGTCAGGCCCTTCAGTTCCGACGTCTTCGCGCCGAAATCATAGGTCAGCGCCGCATCGAAGACCGTGTAGCCGGGTACATCGA
>NZ_SISF01000021.1 GCF_004310285.1 Agrobacterium cavarae | reverse complement strand
TCCGTTCGGCACGAGATTGTCACCTATGTCTTAGGTACAAACTGTTACCTATGTCTTCGGTTCGGACAATTGTGCGATTGGTGTCCACGAGAGGATTCGAACCTCCGACCCCAGGATTCATACCACTTCGGCTTTCGCCGCCGTCCCGCCGTTAGGTGGGCGCGTTCGTGGTCTGGACTGTCCCTTCACCATGGGCGTAAACGCCTGTAGGTGCTGCCCATCCAGTCTCTACACCTTCAACGGATTTCTCCGAAGCTTGGCTCGGGATTGGCATGCTGGAAGCCCAGCGAAGCGTTCCCCGACTTTGAGCAGATCGATCGCGTCGTTTCCGGGCGCGACCCCCAATTTCACTTAGGAATCCTGTGCTCTATCCTGCTGAGCTACGTGGACACACAATGGCGCTTTTAAACCACTGGTCTTTCAGGATCAACCGCGTTCTGCGGCACATTTGTCATGTGCCCAGAAATTTTGAGATATCACCCCTGCAGCCGCTGCTCCGCAAGCTTCACCCAGTAGGAAATGCCATAGGCAAGTGCCTCATCGTTGAAGTCGTAGCTTGGGTTATGCAGTCCTGCTGTGTCGCCATTGCCGATGAAGATGAAGGCGCCGGGGCGCTCCTTCAGCATGTAGGAGAAATCCTCGCCTGCCATGGAAGGATCAACATCGGCATCGACATTATTGGCGCCGACCACGTCGCGGGCAACTTCGGCTGCATAGTCGGTTTCTGCGGGATGGTTGACGGTTACGGGACAGTAGCGGTGATACTCCGCTTCCGCTTCGGCGCCGTTGGCAAGAGCGATGCCTTCGGCAATCTGGCGGATCCGCGCTTCCGCCATGTCGCGCACATCTTCGTCGAGTGTCCGCACCGTTCCGGCGATCAGCGCCTCGTTGGGAATGATGTTGTGGCTGGTGCCGGCCTGGAAGCGCGTGACCGAAACGACGATCGAGCGCAGGGGATCGGCATTGCGGGAGGCGATCAATTGTAGATTGGTGACGATCTGCGCGCCGATGGCGATCGGATCTGCGGTCCGGTGAGGCTGAGCGGCATGGCCACCTCGGCCTTTGACGGTAATGGTGAACTTGTCTGGCGCGGCCATGATGCCGCCTTTGCGAATGGCGAACTGGCCAAGCGGAATGCCCGGCATGTTGTGCATGCCATAGACCTCGTCCACCCCGAAACGATCCATCAACCGGTCTTCCACCATGGCGAGCGCGCCGGCACCACCTTCTTCGGCAGGCTGGAAGATGACCACAACCGAGCCGTCGAAGTTGCGTGTCTCGCAAAGATATTTGGCGGCACCCAGCAGCATGGCCATATGTCCATCATGGCCGCAGGCGTGCATGTTGCCGGGCGTGAGAGAGGCCCAGGGCTTTCCGGTTTCCTCAAGGATCGGCAGGGCATCCATATCGGAGCGGAGGCCGATCGTTCGGCCGTTCCTGCTGCGGCCGTGGATGACGCCAACAACGCCGGTGCGGCCGATGCCATTGACGATTTCGTCGACCCCGAACGCGGTCAGCTTCTCGGTGACGAAGCGCGCGGTCTCCTCCACATCATAGAGAATTTCCGGGTTCTGATGAAGATGGCGGCGCCATTGCGTCGCCTCTTCCTGCAACTCGGCGGCTCTATTCAAGATGGGCATTCTCTCGGTCCTGACTTTAGAAAAACAGCATGCGTGAATCGTGTTTCGGCTTGCCCCGATATTGCGCCGCATAATTGACGCAATCAATCTAGTTTGCCATTGCTAGGCCATATATGGTGACTATTGCCAATCCCGCAAAGAAGACGGGAATTTGAGGACAGGCCTTGCAAGACGATCGCAGAACACGCCGCGCCGCCGGGCGACTTTCGAAAACTGTTGCCGCTGTGGCCGCCAGCATAATGGCGCTGACGTCGGTTGCTGTGGCCAATCCCAAGATGGTGGTCGATGTCAAGACAGGCAGGGTAATCGCGCATCAGGAGGCCTTCCGCAAATGGTATCCGGCATCGCTGACAAAATTGATGACGGCCTATATTGCCTTCAGCGCCATGAAGTCCGGAAAGCTCAGCCCCGATACGCCTGTCGTCTTCAGCAAGCATGCCTCCGATCAGCCTGCCAGCAAGATGTATTTCAAGCCGGGCTCCAAGCTTACGCTCGATAGCGCGCTGAAACTCCTGTTGATCAAGTCGGCCAACGATGTGGCTGTGGCGATTGCCGAAACCATCGGCGGCACCGAAGGCAATTTTGTCGCGCAGATGAACGCTCAAGCCGCGCGTCTGGGCATGTCGTCGACGCATTTCATCAATCCGAACGGCCTTCCCGGCGCTGGGCAATACACGACCGCGCGCGATCTGGCGTTGCTCGCGCTCATCATCAAGCGTGAGTTCCCGGACTATGCCAGCTACTTCTCTCTCGAGGGTGTGACCACGGGCAAGAAGAACTATGCCAATTACAACATGCTGGTCGGACGCTTCGAGGGTGCCGATGGCATGAAGACCGGTTTCATCTGTGCCTCCGGTTTCAACCAGGTGTCTTCTGCAAAGCGGGACGGACGACAGGTCATTTCCGTGGTTCTCGGCTCCGACAGCCTTGCCGGGCGCACCGATGAATCCGCCGAGCTGTTGCAGCTCGGGCTGACGTCGCCAGCCGGCGAGGGGGTATCGCTTGCCTCTCTGGCACCTTATGGCGATACGCTTGCGGTGAATGACATCAGCAAGGAAATCTGCAATCCGAAGGCCGCCAAGGTGCGCAGCGAAAGCCGTGACGAGGCGGGCCGCATGATCATCAAGTCGCCCTATGTTCGCGAAATGACGCGTCCGCCGGTCTACTCCTTTGCCGGCCTGATACCCGGCACGGAACCCGTGGCGGTGGCGGAGACCAAGGGCAAGGGCGGAAGCGAAATGGCCAATGTGCCGGTCCCCATCCCGCGTCCGGCTTTCTGACGCTTTGCATCTGCGGAGAAGTGGCAAATCCGTTGAGACGCGTTGCGGCTTTCCCAACCCGCGTTTGATGCTATAAGCGGTCTATTGTAACATTGTAACGAAAAGGTGCCTTATGGCATTCGAACGGATTCCCGTGTCCATTCTCACCGGCTTTCTTGGCGCCGGCAAATCGACCCTGCTCAATCGGCTGTTGAAAGATCCGGACATGGCCGATGCGGCGATCATCATCAACGAGTTCGGTGATGTGAGTATCGATCACCTGCTCGTGGAGCGTTCGGGCGAGGGCATCATCGAGCTTGCCGAGGGCTGCCTATGCTGCACGGTGCGCGGCGAATTGGTGGATACGCTGGCCGAGTTGATGGATGGCATCCAGACGGGACGTTTGAAGCCGGTAAAGCGCGTGGTGATCGAGACCACCGGGCTTGCGGATCCTGCACCCGTCATGCAGTCGATCATGGGTAATCCTGTCATTGCACAGAACTTCATGTTGAACGGCGTCATCACGGTTGTCGACGCGGTCAACGGTGCCTCGACGCTTGATCATCATGAGGAAGCCATAAAGCAGGTGGCCGTTGCCGACCGGCTGGTGCTGACGAAGCGGAAGCTTGCCTCTGCGGACGCCGTCGCCGCACTTATTGCCCGCCTCGGTGACCTCAATCCCCGTGCTGCGGTTGAGGATGGCGATCAGGAGACCTGGAGCGCCGCCGTTCTTCTGGACAACGGTCTTTATGATTTTGCCAGCAAAAGCGCGGACGTCAGCCGTTGGCTGGGTGAAGAAGCCGCGCATGACAAAGATCACCACCGTGGCGACCATCATCACCACGACCACGACCACCATCATCACCATCACGATGTGAACCGGCACAACGCATCGATCCGGTCGTTCTCCATCATGCATGATCGCCCCATCGATCCGATGGCGATTGAGATGTTTGTGGATTTGCTGCGCTCGGCTCATGGGGAAAAGCTTTTGCGCATGAAGGCGATCGTTGCGCTCTCCGACAATTTAGATCGACCGCTCGTTCTGCATGGCGTGCAGTCCATCTTCCATCCGCCACAGCGCTTGCAAGCCTGGCCCGACCCTCAAGATCGGCGCACCCGCATGGTTCTCATCACCAAGGATTTGAGCGAGGATTTTGTCAAGGATCTGTTCGCGGCCTTTACCGGGACGGCGACGATCGACAGGCCGGATCGGCAGGCGATGACGGACAATCCCCTCGCTGTGCCGGGTCTGACGTTCTAGCGCAACAAGCGGCATTCCAACGAAGATGCCGCGCGCTGTGCGTCGTTGAGTCGTTCGTCCCAGGAGTGGAATGAGACTAGACCATGATTTCTTGTGCTTGAATCAATTACATTCGTGCCTACTAATTAATAGGCAGTGTACTTGGTTCTAGGAGAAGATTTTGCATAGAGGAGCGCAGTGGCTTAGGGAAAATGCGCAAGCCCGCTTAGCGCTTTTTGACTTTGCTTTCGAACATGCCCCTGTCGGCATCGTGTTTCACGATGTCGCCGGCCGCATTCGCCGGGCGAACCAGGCCTTCTCCAGACTTGTCGGAATTCCCCTCGATACGCTTCAGGGCATGTCATTCAAGAAGTTTGCCCATCCTGACGATCTCGACAGAGACGAGACGCTCTTCAATGCTGTCATTGAGGGTACACGCGACGGCTATTCCATCGAGAAGCGGTATATCAATCACCAGGGCGCTATCGTTCATGTGGTGATCCATCTGACAGCAATGCGAGATGCGGTGGGAAATATCGTGCAGCTGCTGTCACAGGTGCAGGATATCTCCGCGCAGAAGGAGAGCGAGCGTCAACTCGCGGAGAAGGCGGCGCAACTCGAGCTGGCCATGGAAGCCGTGCGGGGAGGGTTCTGGCACATGGATGTGGCGGCTGGCCGCTTCGAAACCTCCGAACGGCTGGCGCAGTTTATTGGTGGACCGGAGGCTGGGCGGCTCGATCTGGAACTCTATCTGGCGCGGGTCAATCCCAGCGACATGGCTTCCGCTGATCTCACGCCTCTACTTTTGGGCGAAGTCGATCACTCCTGTGCCGAGTATCGGCTCAACACCGTGTTCGGCGAGAGATGGATGCGCTGTGACCGTCGTCTCCTTCGCAACCCGGATGGAACTCCGCGCCGGATCGTCGGGGTCGCTATCGATTTCACGGACGAGCACATGCGTCTCAAGGAATTCGAGCGTCGCTCGGAAACCGACGCCCTGACCGGCCTTCTCAACCGACGTGGTCTTGCCATGCGCTATCCTCTGTTGCCATCATCTTCTGGATGGACAGTGTTGCTGATGGACCTCGATGGCTTCAAGACTGTGAATGACGTTCACGGTCACTCCGCCGGCGACAAGGTGCTGCTGGAGACAGCCAGACGTCTGGAGCAGGACGTCCGCGCCGAAGATCTGGTCTGTCGAACGGGCGGCGACGAGTTCGTGATCGTCGTTGCGGGCGATCTCACCGTCGCGGATCAAGTCGCAGCCCGCATCGTTGAAGGCATGCGCGCACCCATCGCTGTTGGCGCAACAACTGTCGAGGTTCGTGCCACGATCGGCGGGGTCTGGATACCTGCCAAGACATCGCTCGACGAGCTTCTGGCCGATGCCGATGCCTTGCTTTACAAGGCGAAAGCTGCCGGGAAGGACAGGTGGCACCTGCAAGCCAAAAATGTCCCAGCCGCCGCGCAGTGATATGCCAAGTCGACAACTGGCCATGGCTCGATTGACCGAATTCTGCCTGTCTTAAAGCCCTCTGGTGAAGCTTGTGCATCAAGCGCGCGCCATTGCGGACGCGCACCTACAGCATTGGCCCGAAAATCGGACTCGATTTTCGGAAAGCACGATGCACAGATTAGAAAAAGATAAAGCGCCGTGCGTCCAATAGGACGCACGGCGCTTTAGTGGTTCGCTTTTCGATTATTCAGCCGCGGCCTGAATATCGACCTTGTCGAGGAGAATGAGCGGATCCTGCGATGCGGCCGCGAGATCGAAGATCCCAAGTCCGTTCGGGTTCTTCGCCTTGACGGTGACGGTGAGGGTGCCTGGCTTGAGGACGAAGGCGGCAAGTGCATCGGTCGCGCCTCTCAACTGTGGCCGCTCGGCGGCGAGTTGCTGCATCAGGAAGCTTGCGCCCAGCGTCAACGTCGTGCGCGCTTGTGCTTCGCTGATGTTGTTCTGCAAAGCGTAGAGCTTGGTCAGGAGTGCTACCCCACCTTCATCCTTCCAGGTGAACTTGATCTCCCGACCCATCACGCTGAAAAGCGCTGCGTAAGCATTGGCGACGTCGAACGAGAAGAACTCTTTGGTGATCCCGCTCAAGAGGCCTGAGAGTTCGATTCGGCCAAAATCCTTGCCACTGACAGAGATTTGGCGAATTGCTAGGCTGCTGTTTTTTTCATCCCATGCGCTTGAGAGCGCGTAGGAGAGTGTCAACTCCTTCAAGCCGAGAGCGCGCGCCTCGGCAAATTCAGAGGAATCCTCCGGGATCGGGATAATGAGATCTTCCATCTTGTTTTCGAAATCGGTCGGAATGCCGTTGACCGGATTCTTCAGCACCGTTTCAAAGTTCTTGAGCGTAAATTTGATGCGCTCGGGCTTGTCGGTCGCGGGTTCGTCGGTCTTTTCCGGCGCCGAGGTATCGAAGTCTAGGCCGCTGATGCGGAAGCGTTCGAAGGTCGGCAGGAACTGTCTGTAGGGGAAAGTCCCCAGTTCGTCTACTTCCAGAGCGGCGGCCTTGGTGAGACCCTTGGCGGGCAAGGTCCAATCAAATCCCACGATGCTTGCTTCCGCCATCGACACCCTGTCTTGACCCTTGAGGATGGATAGGCCGTGAAAGCCAAAATCGGTCTTGTAGCCTTCAATCCGCATGTCAGTCCGGTCGATGGTGATCGTCGTCCGCCCTTCCGTCGAATCTTGACCCTTGTCCAGGTCTTCCATCTTGAGGCCGAGGAACTGGATATCGCTCTCGCCGATGATGTCGAAAATCGAAAGCACCCTCTTGAAGTATGCCTGACGTTGTTCGGTTGTCAGGTCGTCTATATCTGCGACCTCAGTGATGGACGCCAGCGTCTGGGCCAGCGGTTCAGCGGGCATTCGTGCGCTCAAGCCACTGCTGCGCAATTCGTCGTAGGTCACTTGCCCGTCGTGGTCGGAGGTGGAAACCTTACTTATAGAAAGAGGACCAAAGACCTGTTTTGGTTCTTTGTCGTCCGGCCCCGCGGTTTCGGTGTTAAGCCTTACAATATATGCAACATCGACATCCTTGCCTTTGATCTCGCCAGTCGACGTGAGCAGACGCTTGGTTTGAGCAGCCCCAGTGTGGTCTTTTACTTCTCTGGTGGCGTCGGCGTTCACCTTGTCGATCGAGTAATCAGCGATCTTGCCATGCGCGACGTTTGAAAGAATCGCATTCGTATAAACGACTTTCTGCTGTCTTGTGCGCATCGCATACGACACCGTCATTTCCGGAATGGAAATTCGCTTCGCCGAAAGGCGTTCGATGCGTTTGGCAAGCGGATCGTCCGCGCCTGTTCCGGTTGCTTCCAATGAAGCGGGTCGTTCGATCTCGGCGTTCTCAATCCGGGCATTGGGAATAACGAACTTGGTTCTCGCATCCTCCAAGGAGATGTTGCTGAGTTCCAATACCCCGTCGGCAAAAGGGAGTTTCGGGCGTCCGTCAACCGAGGCAACGCTGATTTTCTCACCTGTCTCCAGAGGCAACGTCAGGTCTTTGATGTGAACCTGTCCCAGAAAGTCGACATCGACCGAAGCCGCGGTTGCACCTCTTTCGGCAATGAGTTTTTCGACCTGCTTCTGGTAGTATACCTTCGCGCCGACCGCGCCTGCGCCGATGATGACGATTATCGCCGTTGCGGCCAAAAGGACCTTTTTCGCTCCGCTGCCGGTCTTGGTATTTTCCTGTTCCACGATGCCTGTCCTCTCCGGCGCAAATTACGATCCAGGACTTCTTAGGCACGGCAAAGTAGCGAGGCAAGGGGACAATCGCCGACCGGCACAACATATTGCAGGGTTCTTCGCGTCTTCGGCGAAGCAGCAAATCAGAACGTCGAATTACCGCCTTGCTCATCGCCGAGGGTCGGAAATGTCAGTGCAACACGGACACCTTGCTCAGGCTTTGACGTGATCTTTGCATCGCCGCCGCTCTGGCGCATGAAGCCATAAACCATGGCAAGGCCAAGGCCCGTGCCGCCCTGCTGGGCGCGCGTGGTGAAGTAAGGTTCGAAAGCCCGGTCTATCGCGTCCTGATCCATGCCGCGCCCGTTGTCTTCAACCGACACTTCCACCTCTTGCTCCAGCAGCCGTGCCGAAATGATGATCGAGCCGCCAGTCGGTAAAGCGGCTGCGGCGTTGAGGCACAGGTTGAGAATGGATTGTTCGAACAGGGCAGCATCCAGTGCGAGCCTGGGCAAACCGTCTTCAATTTCAAGCGCAATCTCGTTGTTAGGCCCGACTGCAATCTCGAGCACATCCATCATTGCGCGCAAAAGCGCGCCGATGTCGACGGAGGCTGGGTGAATGGGTTGCTGACTGCCGATCGAAAGCATGCTGCTGGCAAGTTCGCGCCCGCGATTTGCCGCCTTGCGAATCCGATTAATGTTGCGCTGCTGGCGCTCGCTAAATCCCGTCTCGCGCTCCAACAGTCCAAGACTTCCCGTGATGATGCCGATCATGTTGCCGACCTCGTGGCTCAGTTGATGGGTCATGCGCATGATACCATCAAGCCTTTGGGCTTTCGCCGCTTCTGCCTCCTGTCGATCAAACGCCGTGACATCGCGCGCTAGGATGACAATGCCGCCATCTGGCTGGCGTGAAATGGCAATTTCCGTGACCTGCTGATCATCGGTGCGATGACGCACGGTGATCCGATTTGCAAGCGTTCCAGGGGCTCCGTCACGCGGCAATAATTCGGGGTCTATCTCGGGGATCGTGTCGATGAACTTGCGCAGGGACAGCTTTCTTGACGATCCACCCCGTCGGCCGACAAGCTCGATGACCCGCCTGTTCATGGTGATGGGATGGCCCGTCGCGTCGAAGAGCGCGATTCCCTCGTTCATGGTCCGGAACGTCGAGCGGATCGTTCTCGCAGCAGCTTCAGCCGTGCGGCGCAGACGCGAGACTCGATCGACGCTGTCCTTGAAAGCGTGGAATGCATCCGACAGACGCACAAGCTCGGTTTCCGAGCCTCTATAGGCGGGAAGGGTGACATCCTGCTCACCCTTGGCAAGCGAGTTCATGCCGGTGGACAGTGCCGTAATGCCTCTCGATACCCGCATGACGGAACGGATCGACAGGGTGGAGAGAATGACGACGATGAAAAAAGCAATCGCCACCATGACGATCAGTCGCGTCAGCGCGGCCGATGCCGAATCAAGTCCTTTGGTCAGCCTCTCGGCGACCGCTCCGCTTTGCGTTTCAGTCGTGCGAGACAGGGTGCGGGACACGGTGTGGAGTTTCGACACCGACGACTGGATGGCGAACATTTCCAGAAGATACTGCGTCTGCGCGTCGAACACGCTCTTGTAAAGCGCAAGCCCTTCTTTGCCGACCTGCGGAGCCGCTGCCGGGTCATTCAAGAAATAGCCGGTCTCTGCGGTGAAGCGGCGCTGTAGTTCGCCCAGTTGGAATAGGCTTGCAGAATTGGCGGCGGCCTGGACAAGGGCATTGAGACGCTGGCGAAGCGCATCTTGGTTTACCGTCTGCTGGGTCGCAATCTGGCCAAGCGCTGCAGCTGCCTCCGCCTTGTGTTGCTGTGCCGCGTCTGCATCCGCTGCAAGCGATATGGTTTGCTGACGAATGGTCTGCAGAAGGCTGACGATATCGTCATTGGGAAGAGCGTTCTGGTTGTCTGCGTGCTTGTACTGCGCGATCGTCTGTAGAAGCCCATCGACCTGCGCCACGACCGCTCGGCTCTCGCTGGAGACGCGGTATGGGGACGTGGCGTTCATCAGCAGAGGCGCGCTGGAAACCAGATCGGCAACCTGGCGGGAAACCAGCGAGGCGCGAGCAAGGCTGGAAAAGGCCTGCAGGCTATAGGCCGCCATCTCCGTCTTGGCCTTATGCAAACCGTAGATCGCAACGGTCGAGAGAATAAAGACCGACGAACAGATGAACACGATGGCGAAGGGAAGCCGAAACGCGATGGACTGTAGGACGCGCCGGTCGATCACAATGGCGGCTCTGCGGTTTCGGTGTGCAGGACATATCCCTTGCCCCTGCGTGTCTGGATATGCTGCGGCAGGTCTGGATTGCGCTCGATCTTGCGGCGCAGGCGTAAGACTAGCACATCGACATTGCGATCGATGAACCGATCACTCTCCGCACCGAGGCGATCGAGGATCTGGGACCGGCTGACCGGTTTGTTCGGTGTCTGCGCCAGTATTTCCAGGAGAGCGAACTCGGCGCTGGTCAGCGTCCTGCTACTATCGGCAAGGCAGAGCGCGCGTCGCGCGGACAGATCGACCGCCCAGTCACCAAGCCGCAAAGAACTCGCCTCGTGCTCGCGCTCTGGCTCCTTCTCCACCTTGAGCGATGGCGCGATGCGGCGAAGGACCGCCTTGATGCGAGCCGTCAGTTCGATCGGCTCGAAGGGTTTCACGACGTAGTCGTCGGCCGCTGTTTCCAGCCCGAGGACACGTTCGGTGGCACTGCCGGCGGCCGTGACCATCAGGATGCCGACATTGAGCCCGAGGTTCGTGCGGATGCGTTGAGCAAATGTCCTCCCGGAAATCCCGGGCAGATTGTGGTCGAGCAGAACGATATGGAACTGCTCGCGCGCTAAAATCGCGGTAGCGTCTTCGGCAGAATGGACGACCGTCGGTGACCAGCCCTCGGCTTCGACAAGATCCGCAATCAATTCTGCCATATCCGGATCGTCCTCGACGATCAGAATCTTGATCCTCTGGTTTTGCAAAATGAAGTCCTCCCGGCGTCGATCATAGGCAAGAGCGCGGGATTATTCAAAAGGTCGATGATGACCGGCCCTGTCAGATTTGTAACATTCGTAACGGAATGTCCTCGCATGATCCAATCGTTGAAAAATCGGTAACCATTCAGCGATTGCGCAAGCGGTCGGTTCTGGCATTCTCTGCGGCAAGAATGGAACGGGGAGGTTCCAGGGAGGATCGATTGAAATCACTGCTTGCGGCATTGAGCGCCGGGCTGATCCTGTGGGTTGGCGGCGCGGCCTTTGCACAGAACGGCGGGAAGCTGAGCGTGCTCTGCGCGGCGGACGAAGCGTGGTGTGGGGCAATGCAACGCGCCTACGAGCTGAAAAGCGGCGTCCAGACCGTGATGGTGCGCAAGAGCACGGGTGAAGTTCTCGATCAGATCAGACGGGAAAAGAATGCACCAACCGTTGATGTCTGGTGGGGCGGCACCGGCGACACGCATCTGCAGGCGGCGTCCGAAGATTTGCTAGAGGCTTACGCTTCCGTACATGAGACCGAGGTTCTTCCCTGGGCTCAGAATTTCTTTGCCATGTCGGGTGGGCAGGCGGCGGGGATTTACGCCGGTGCGCTCGGCTTTGCCTACAATAGCGAGCTTCTGCAAAAGCAAGGCCTTTCGGCGCCAACGTGCTGGAAGGATCTGATCAGCGAGGCCTATCGCGGTAAGATCGTCACGCCCAATCCCAACTATTCGGGTACGGCCTTCACGATGCTTGCGACGCTCGTGCAACTCTTCGGTGAGGACGAGGCATTCAGCTACATGATGGCGCTTAATCGCAATGTCACCGATTATACCAGAGCCGGTTCTGCTCCGGTAAAGGCTGCCGCTCGTGGAGAAGCCCTGATCGGGATATCCTTCATGCACGATGCGGTGACGCAGAAGGAGGCGGGCGCGCCGCTTGTCATCGTCGCCCCTTGCGAGGGCACAGGATACGAGATCGGCGCGGTCAGCATCATTCGTGGCGCGAAGAACAGGGACGAGGCAAGGCATTTCGTGGATTTTGCACTGAGCCCAGAAGGGCAGGCGACAGGTGCTGCTGCCGGGCAGAACCAGGTCCCCTCCAACGCGAAGGCCGTCCTGCCACCGGGAGCACCCGACCTCTCGCTTATCAAGATGGTCGATTATGATTTTGCGACATTTGGCAATCCAGAGGAAAGAGGCAGACTTCTTCTAAGGTTCGATACGGAAGTCCATCCGCCTAGCCAGTAAGCGAGCAACCTTGAACGGGACAGACGGCAGCGACGGCATGCCGAATGGCGAAGCCATGTCCTGAGATCAGCATTCAGACGCACATCATGGAGGAAAACATGCGACTGACACTTATTTCCAGCCTGCTTCTGGCAGGTACAACTTTGATGAGCTTACCCGCCCATGCGGCCGGTGACCTCAACCTCATCTGCGCTGCAGATGTGGTGATCTGCGAACAAATGAAGGGCGACTTCGAAAAGAGCCACGACATCAAGGTCAACATGGTGCGCATGTCGTCCGGCGAGGCATACGCCAAGATCCGCGCAGAAGCGCGCAATCCGAAGACCGATGTCTGGTGGGCTGGTACCGGCGATCCGCACCTTCAGGCAGCATCTGAAAACCTGACGCTCGAATACAAATCGAAGATGTTGGACCAGCTGCAGGATTGGGCAAAGAACCAGGCAGAGAGCGCCGGCTACAAGACGGTTGGCGTCTATGCCGGTGCTCTGGGCTGGGGCTACAATACCGACATCTTCAAAAGGAAGGGTTTCAAGGAGCCGAAGTGCTGGGCAGACCTGCTTGATCCAGAGTTGAAGGGTGAAATCCAGATCGCCAATCCGAACTCGTCGGGAACGGCTTACACGGCGCTTGCTTCGCTTGCCCAGATCATGGGTGAAGATCAGGCCTTCGATTATCTGAAGAAGCTGAACGCCAACATCTCCCAATATACCAAGTCAGGTTCGGCGCCCGTCAAGGCTGCTGCCCGCGGGGAGACGGCGCTCGGGATTGTCTTCATGCACGATGCCGTCGCTCAGACGGCAGAAGGCTTCCCCGTGAAGTCAGTCGCCCCTTGCGAAGGCACGGGTTACGAGATCGGCTCCATGTCGATCGTCAAGGGCGCGCGCAATATGGAAAACGCCAAGATCTGGTACGACTGGGCGCTGCAGGCCGATGTGCAGTCGCGGATGAAGGATGCCAAGTCGTTCCAGCTTCCATCCAACAAGAATGCTGAAATTCCCAAAGAAGCTCCACGCTTTGAAGATATCAAGCTGATCAACTACGACTTCAAGACCTATGGCGACCCCGCAAAGCGCAAGGCCTTGCTGGAACGTTGGGACAAGGATGTCGGCGCAGCCGCCAACTGATAGCTCCCTCCTGCCGCCTTCATCTTCAAGTTTTCGACTGGTTGAGGGATGAAGGCGGCCCCTTTCCGATACACTCAAATTTGTGAGGTTGACCATGACACATGGCAATCGCCGGCTGGACATTGTTCTGGCCGTGGGACTGGCGGCCCTTGTGCTCGTTCCCTGGTACCGCATTGAAGGCGGTTTCTACGGCCTCGGCTGGCTGGCGGAATTCCCGCTGTCCAAGGCGGTCGCTCCCGGCATTCTTCAGATGGTGTCTGAAGGTCGCGTCTGGCTGTTCGGCGTTGTTGGGTTTTTCCTCATGGGAGCGATCGCACGGATCGTACCGGACACCGAAAAGCGCGGCGCCTTGCTGGTGATAGCGGGCAGCCTCGGTCTTGGGTTCCTCGTCCTTCAGGGATTGGCAATCGGATTTTCCGGCTGGACTTGGCAGGCGACCGAAGGTCTCTTTGGCGCCTTGGCGGATGGTCAGCCTTCCATGGGTGCAGGCGCGGTGACGATGGCCTTCGTCTTTGTCCTTTTCATCTCCTTCGGGCTTGCCGAGCGAGGCTTCATGAAGGGCGATGCCTTTATCGTCTCATGCATCTCGCTGCTGATTTTTCTTGTAAGCGTTTTCGTCTTTTATCCGATCGGCAGCATGATGGTCGGCGCGCTTCAGGACTTCGACGGTTCCTTCAATCCTGACGGCTTCATCCGCAACATGCGCGATCCAGGCATCTGGAGCCTTGACTGTGTCATGAGCGGTGGTCGTTGCGGCGTGGCATGGAGAACCCTGTTTCTGGCGATCATGACGGCAGCAGGGTCCACCATTCTCGGTCTTGCCTTCGCACTGGTTGCGACAAGAACACGCTTTCCTTTCAAGAAGGGTTTGCGTCTGTTGACGGTGCTGCCGATTATCACGCCTCCATTCGTGATCGGCCTCGCACTCACGCTGCTTTTCGGGCGCGCGGGCGTCGTAACCGAATTCATGTCTGGCGTCTTTGGCGTCGAACCGGGTCGCTGGCTCTATGGTCTGCCGGGCATCTGGATCGCCCAGGTTCTCTCGTTCACGCCCATCTCCTTCCTTGTCCTCATCGGCGTTGTCGAAGGGGTGAGCCCTTCCATGGAAGAGGCATCTCAGACGCTTCGTGCCGACCGCTGGCGGACCTTCTGGCGCGTATCCCTGCCGCTGATGAAGCCTGGCCTCGCAAACGCGTTCCTGATCGGCTTCATCGAAAGTATGGCCGATTTCGGCAACCCGCTGGTGCTGGGTGGGAGCCATGGTGTTCTCTCAACCGAAATCTTCTTTGCAGTGGTTGGTTCTCAGAACGACCCTTCGCGAGCGGCCGTGCTCGCTATCGTCCTGCTTTGCTTCACGCTCTCTGCCTTTATTGCGCAGCGCTTCTGGCTGGCGGGAAAGAACTTTGCCACGGTGACGGGCAAAGGAGACAGCGGCGCGCATATCGCGCTGCCGAAGTCGATGTCCATTGCAGTCCACGCGCTGGTGGTTCCGTGGATGATCTTTACCGTCGTCGTCTATGGCATGATCCTTGTCGGTGGGTTCGTGAAGACCTGGGGCTTGGACAACACGCTGACGATCGATCACTACGTTCGTGCCTTCTCCGTCAGCATCAGCAACGGCTCCATCGCCTGGACCGGCGTTGCCTGGAACTCCTTCTGGACGACGATGGAAATCGCGCTCATTGCTGCACCCCTGACGGCGGCCGTCGGCTTACTCACTGCCTACATCATCGTCAGGCAGAAATTTGCCGGGCGCAATCTCTTCGAATTCGCATTGATGATGAGCTTTGCAATTCCGGGCACGGTCATCGGCGTGAGCTACATCATGGCATTCAACCTGCCACCGCTTGAAATGACGGGCTCGGCCCTCATCCTGATCCTGTGCTTCGTGTTTCGCAACATGCCGGTTGGCGTGCGCGGGGGCATCGCTGCCATGAGTCAGCTGGACAAGAGCCTGGATGAAGCTTCCATGACGCTACGCGCAAACAGCTTCCGCACCATACGGCTGGTGGTGCTGCCGTTGCTTCGTCCGGCGATCCGCGCGGCACTCGTCTATTCCTTCGTGCGCGCCATCACGTCCATCAGTGCTGTGATCTTTCTCGTCAGCGCCCAGTACAACATGGCGACATCCTACATTGTCGGTCTCGTTGAAAATGGGGAATACGGGGTGGCGATCGCCTACTCGTCCATGCTGATCGTCGTCATGATAACCGTCATTGCCGGCTTCCAACTCGCGGTTGGAGAAAGACGCCTTCGCCGTGAAAACCGGGTTGCCGGCGTTTCCCTAGCTACATCCCCATCCAATCCTCAGGAGAAAGCCGCATGATTACCGTCAAACCCGGCTCAGTCGTTTTCCAGAATGTTCGCAAGACCTTCGGCGCGTTTACTGCCATACCGGATCTCTCCTTGACGATCGAGCCGGGCACGCTCGTGACGCTCCTCGGTCCATCCGGTTGCGGAAAGACGACGACCCTTCGAATGCTCGCCGGCCTCGAGCATCCGAACTCCGGCCGGATCCTGATCGGCGACAAGGATGTCACCATGCTGCCCGCCAATGAGCGCGACGTGTCGATGGTGTTCCAGTCCTATGCGCTGTTTCCGCATATGAGTGCACTGGACAATGTGGCCTACGGCCTTCGATCCTCCGGGCTAAAGAAGAACGAGGCGCGTGACAAGGCGGAGGAAGGGCTGCGCCTCGTCGGTCTCGCCGGCATGGGCCATCGTCTACCTGCCGAACTTTCCGGCGGGCAGCAGCAGCGCGTGGCAGTTGCGCGAGCCCTTGTGCTGGAGCCGCAGGTGCTCCTGCTCGACGAGCCCTTGTCGAACCTCGACGCACGTCTACGTCGAAGGGTCCGCACCGACATTCGTGAACTGCAACAGCGCATCGGCTTTACGGCTGTCTACGTCACGCACGACCAGGATGAGGCGCTGGCGGTCTCCGATCGCATCATCGTCATGAAGGAGGGTGAGATTGCCCAATCGGGAGCACCGCGCGAGCTCTACGAAGCCCCGGCATCGTCCTTCATTGCGGACTTCATGGGCGAGGCAAATGTCGTGCCTTGCGAAGTCATCTCACAGACAGGCGAGGAAGCGATCGTCCGGATCGGCAAGACGGAACATCGCATTCCAAGCAGGCATCCGCGCGCTGGCGCAGCAAAACTCGCCGTTCGTCCAGGGTCGATCCGGATCGGCGGGCCGGGCGAGACCGGGATGCCGGGACGCGTGCTGCACACGGCCTATCTCGGCGGGCACCTGGAATACGAAGTCGAGACAGAAGTCGGCACGCTGTTCATCGTTGATCACGACATGAACCAGACTGTGAACGAGACCAGCGATGTCACACTCAGTTTTAAAAATCGTGGCATAGCGCTCATCGACGCGTGACCTTAGTGAATTCAATCAAGGACATTGGAAATGACAGAACGGAATGACGGCCTCGAACAGCGCTTTGCGCTTGCACAGGAATTGGCGGTCGAGGCCGGTGCGATGGCGCTCGACTATTTCAACAAGCGCGACAGCCTGGTGATCGAGACGAAGAGGGATCTTCAGGACGTCGTCTCGATCGCCGATCGCAACGTCGAAACCATGCTGCGGGAGCGCGTCGCTGCGACCTTCTCCGGCGACGGCTTTCTTGGCGAGGAGCATGGCTATGACGACGGTGTCTCCGGCTACACCTGGGTGGTAGACCCGATCGATGGGACCGCGCCTTTCGTCAACGGCATGCCAAGCTGGTGCGTCTCGATCGCCGTGGTCCGGGAAGGAAAGCCGGTCATCGGCGTGATCCGCGTGCCATGTGCCGACGAGACTTACGCATCTGCTGAAGGACATGGCGCGACCCTGAACGGCAGGCGTTTGACGCTCGATCCTTCCAGAAATATTCAAAACGCTCTGACCGGCATCGGTTCCAACAATTACGTCACGCCGGAGAGAGTTGGTCGGATCATCAGTGATGTCATGGCGCGTGGCGGCAATTTTATCCGCAACGGCTCCGGCGCGCTAATGCTGGCCTATGTGGCTGCAGGCCGGCTGGTCGGTTACTATGAACCCCATATGCGAGCCTGGGACTGCATGGCCGGTTTCTGCCTGGTGAAAGAAGCCGGTGGTCAGGTCATGCCATTCTCGCTGGAGGGCGAAAAGCTCTTCGAAGGTCAGCCTGTTCTTGCAGGAAATACATCATGCTATCAGGAGCTTGTGGAAATTCATCAAACCGGTTTGGCAGCTTGAGCTTGTTCTAATTTAAAAATCATCTTTAGCGATTTTAGAAAGCAGCGGTCCGTACCATGGCCGCTGCTTTTTCCATATATCTCAGGCAAGCATATTCGCTCGGTGGTGCGTTTTCTGCATAAAATTTCTGCGTGGATAAAATTTGAGCTTGACGAATGAGCTCGTTCCGCATTCATTGAACCAATGTGAAATTGGTACGCACCAATGAATGAGAAATCCAACATCGCTGGTCTCGACAATGCGAACTACGCGCTTGAACGTCTGCGCGAACTTATCGCTGTAAGTGCTTTTGGTCGCGATGGAAAATTGCCGACGGAGCGCACGTTGAGTGAGCGCCTTAGTGCGGGCCGCCGTGAAATTCGGCGAGCACTGGAAGTGCTTGAAGCGGAAGGCTTGATCTGGCGCCGCCAGGGTGCAGGCACGTTCCTCGGTCAGAAGCCCGATAGCTGGGGCGACCATGCGGCAAGCCTCGTCCCCGGCACGAACTTCATGGAAATCATGGAGGTGCGTCTTCGCATCGAACCGCAACTGGCGCAGCTTGCCGCCATGCGAGCCAAACCTTCCGATATTCTGCGCATGCGCGAAACCTGCGCCAAGATCTATGAGCGCACCGATGCGGATTGGCGGGAGCTTTGGGATGGTTCGCTCCATCGTCTGATCGCCCAGAGCGCGGGCAATCAGCTTTTTCTGTCGCTCTTCGACGTCGTCAATCGCGTGCGCCAAGACCCGTCCTGGCAGGCGGTTCGCGAGCGCGCCCGCCGGCTCGATGACACGCTGAAGGAATCGCGCGACCAGCATGCCGAAATCATCGACGCGATTGCGGCACGCGATCCTTCCAAGGCCGGTGAAGCCATGCGCAATCACCTCCTGACACTGCAGGAGCGCCTTATCCGCCAGACATCGATGGATCATCTCGATCACGGATCGAAGGGAGAGATCTGACAGACATCACCGCGGCAAGAACCGGAACACCGGCTGCCTGAACACCATCCAGAGGAAGAACGACATGAGACAGATCACCAAATTTTCCGCCACTCTGCTGACCGCAGCATTGCTCTCCACCTCGGCCTTTGCCGCGGATATTCGCATCGGCCTGCAGGACGACGCCGACGTGCTCGATCCCGCCCAATCGCGAACCTTCGTGGGGCGCCTCGTCTATACCAGCATGTGCGACAAGCTGGTGGATCTCGACAACAATCTGTCCGTCGTTCCGCAACTGGCCACCAAATGGGCCTGGGGCGACAATGGCAACACGCTGACGATGGACCTGCGTGAAGGCGTCGTTTTTCACGACGGCACGCCGTTCAATGCCGAGGCGGCCGTCTATACGATCGAGCGCAACATGACGATGCCGGAATCTCGCCGCAAGAGCGAACTCGCCTCCGTGGCGAAGGTGGAAGCGATCGGCGAGTATCAGATCAAGTTCACGTTGAAGAAGCCTGATGCCAGCCTGCTGGCACAGCTTTCTGACCGCGCCGGCATGATGATTTCGCCGAAGGCCGGCAAGGAACTCGGTGCGAACTTCGGTTCCAAGCCGGTTTGTGCCGGACCCTTCAAGTTCGTCGAGCGCATTCAGCAGGACCGTATCGTGCTGGAAAAGTTTGCCGATTATTGGAACAAGGACAACATCTTCCTCGACAAGGTGACCTTCCTGCCGATCCCGGACACCACGGTACGTCTGGCAAACCTGCGCGCCGGTGATCTCGACATGGCGGAGCGCATCTCTGCTTCGGATGCGGCATCGGTCAAGGACGATCCGAAGCTGACCTATGGTGAAGTCGTGGGACCGGGCTACATGGCCATGTATGTCAATATCGGCAACGGTCCGAAGGCCGACAATCCTTTTGGCAAGGACAAGCGTCTGCGTCAGGCTTTCTCGCTTGCCATCGATCGCGAGGCGATCAACCAGGTCGTCTTCGAAGGGACGGCAATGGCCGGTAACCAGGCATGGCCACCGACCAGCCCCTGGTACAACAAGGACGTCCCCGTGCCGGCGCGCGACGTGGAAAAAGCCAAGGCGCTGATGAAGGAAGCTGGCTTCGACCGCTACGAAATCGAGTTGCAGCATGCCAACAACACCACTCAGACGCAGATGATGCAGGTCATCCAGGCTATGGCGGCGGAGGCTGGCTTCGACGTGAAACTGAAGGCAACCGAGTTTGCCACACTGCTTTCCGAGCAGACGGCGGGCAACTACGTGCTTTCACGCTCAGACTGGTCTGGTCGTTCCGATCCCGACGGCAATATCCACCAGTTCGTCACCTGCAAGGGTGGCATCAACGACACCAAATATTGCAATCCGGAAGTGGACAAGCTGCTTGATGAGGCGCGTGCCTCGACTGACAATGCTGTTCGCAAGGAGAAGTATGATGCGGCGACCAAAATCCTCGATGACGATCTGCCGCTGATCTATCTCGGCCATCAAGCCTATCTCTACGCGACCTCCAAAGCGGTGACCGGCTTCACCCCTTCATCCGATGGCATGATCCGCCTGACCGGGGTGAAGAAAGGCTCATAAGCCCTTGATGTTCCGTCGCAGGCGCTGGCAACGGCGCCTGTGCCAATCTCTGGCACCTCCGGTGTTTCAAGGATCGATCCAATGCACATCTATATCGGCAAGCGGCTCCTGGTTGCCATACCAACGCTGCTTATCATTTCCATTTTTGTTTTCTCGCTGCAAAAGCTTCTGCCGGGCGATCCCATTCTCGCCATGGCGGGTGAGGAGCGCGATCCTGCCGTCATCGAACTCCTGCGCGAGCGGTATCGATTGAACGACCCGGTCGTTTACCAGTATTTCTACTGGCTCGGATCGGTGCTTCAGGGGGATTTCGGCATATCGCTGAGGACCAATCAGCCGGTTCTTGAATTGATCGGCCAGAAGCTGCCGGTCACCATCCAGCTTGCCGTGATGTCGATGTTCTTTGCGCTGATCATCGGTGTGCCGATCGGCATTCTTGCTGCCGTCAAACAGAATACGTGGATCGATTATCTTTCGAACATCGTGGCGCTGTCCGGTCTCTCTATCCCGAATTTCTGGCTTGGTATCATGCTGATCCTGCTGGTGTCGGTCCATCTCGGATGGCTTCCGGCATCAGGCTACGAATCTATTTTCGTTGATCCCGTGCGCTCGATCCAGACCATGATCATGCCGTCCTTCGTTCTCGGTAATGCGCTGGCGGCGACGCTGATGCGTCACACGCGATCTGCCATGCTCTCGGTGATGAAGTCCGACTATATCCGTACCGCGAGAGCGAAGGGACTATCCAGCTGGCAGGTGGTGCTCAGCCATTCCTTCAGAAACGCTCTTCTGCCCATCATCACTTTGTCGGCGCTGCTCTTCGGAGAATTGCTGGCCGGGGCTGTTTTGACCGAGCAGATTTTCACCATTCCAGGCTTCGGAAAGCTCATCGTCGATGCGGTCTTCACGCGTGATTATGCCGTCGTCCAAGGTGTGGTGCTCTGCACCGCGATCGGCTTCATCCTGATGAACCTGCTGGCGGATGTCGTTACGGTTCTCCTCAATCCACGCATGAGGGCTGCCATATGAGTGCGACCGTTCCAATAGCGGCCCCGGTCGCCAAGCGCTCGCAAAATCGCGCATGGAAAAAGATGAAGCGCAACAAGAGCGCCATCGCCGGTCTCATCATCATCGTGTTCTTTGCAGTTGTGGCTCTGCTCGCACCCGTTCTGCCGATCGCCGATCCCTATGCCACAAGCTGGAGCGCTATTCGCAAGGCGCCGTCGGCGGCACATTGGCTTGGTACGGATGATATCGGCCGCGACATCCTCTCGCGTATGATCTGGGGCGCGCAGGCCTCACTGATGGCGGGCGTCGTCTCCGTGTTCATCGCGGTCATCACGGGTGTTCCGCTCGGTCTTATCTCCGGCTATTTCGGCGGCTGGCTCGACCAGGTGATCTCGCGCATCACGGAAGCCTTTCTGGCAATGCCATTTCTGATCATGGCGATCGCGCTTGCCGCGTTTCTTGGCCCAAGCCTCACCAATGCGATGATCGCGATCGGTCTTTCTGCCATGCCGATCTTCATCCGGTTGACACGTGCACAGGTGCTTGCAGTCAAGACGGAGGACTATATCGAAGGGGCCCGCTCGATCGGGCTCGGTCATCACGATATCATGCTTCGCTACATCCTTCCCAA
The DNA here is from genome assembly GCF_004310285.1 of Agrobacterium cavarae. Taxonomy (GTDB): domain Bacteria; phylum Pseudomonadota; class Alphaproteobacteria; order Rhizobiales; family Rhizobiaceae; genus Agrobacterium; species Agrobacterium cavarae. Next base: position 52,460 of record NZ_SISF01000021.1, on the reverse strand, counting down.
CATCGTGCCGCCTATTATCGTTCAGGCGACATTGACGGTGGCAACTGCAATCATTGCCGAGGCAAGCCTGTCCTTCCTCGGTCTTGGACAGCAGGCGCCGGCGGCAAGCTGGGGCTCGATGCTCAATGTCGCGAAGAACTATCTTTCACAGGCACCCTGGATGGCCATCTGGCCAGGTGCAGCCATCTTCCTCGTGGTGATCGGTTTCAATCTCCTGGGCGATGGCCTGCGGGATGCGCTCGATCCGCGTGAACACTGATAATCCCGAAGGACTGATCCTATGACTGCATTCACAACTCGTCCTGAAATCCTCGGTACCTTCGGTGTCGTGACCTCCACGCACTGGATTGCATCCTCGGTCGGCATGAGCATTCTCGAAAAGGGCGGAAACGCTTTTGACGCTGCCGTGGCAACGGGCTTCGTGCTCCAGGTTCTCGAACCACATCTGAACGGTCCAGGCGGCGACATGCCCGCGGTGATCTATTCGAAGAAGAAGGACAAGGTCGAGGTCATTTGCGCGCAGGGTCCGGCCCCTGCTGGCGCAACCATCGAGCACTACAGAGGCGAAGGCATCGACATCATCCCCGGCGACGGTCTGCTGGCAACCGTGATTCCGGGCGCCTTCGACGGCTGGATGCTGATGCTGCGCGATTACGGTACGATGAGTGTCCGGGACGTGCTGGAGCCCGCCATCCATTATCTCGAAAACGGCCATCCGCTGCTGGCGCGCGTTTCCGCTTCGATTGCGGGACTTGCGCATTTCTTCGAGACGGAATGGCCGACATCCTACGAGACGTGGGTGCCCGGCGGTCACGTTCCGCAACCACTGTCAAACTTCAAGAACCCGGTTCTTGCCGAAACCTGGAAGCGGATCGTCAAGGAGTCTGAAGCCAAGCCTAGTCGTGAAGCTGGCATTGAAGCGGCACGCGATGCCTTCTACCGCGGCTTTGTCGCTGAGAAGATTGCCGACTATCTCGCTGAAGCCGAGGTGATGCATGCCAGCGGTTCGCGCCACAAGGGTGTCCTGACAGCCGATGACATGGCGGGCTATCAGGCCACCATCGATGCACCGACCACCTATGATTATCACGGCTGGACGATTGCCAAGACAGGTCCGTGGGGGCAGGGGCCAGTGCTGTTGCAATCGCTCGCGCTGTTGAAAGGCCTCGATATCGGCAAGATGGATCCGGCTGGCCCGGATTTCGTCCACACCGTCGTTGAGGCGATGAAGCTCGCCTATGCTGACCGCGAGGTTTACTACGGAGACCCGGACTTTGCGCAGGTGCCGGTGCAGACCTTGCTGTCGGACGCTTACAATGACGAGCGCCGCAAGCTTATCTCGGACCAAGCATCGATGGACCTGCGGCCGGGACTTGTGCATGGCTTCGAAAACCAGCGCGATCTGACACTCTCCATGCTGGACTCGATGCAAGGCACCGGGGCGGTTTATGAGCCGACCATGTCGCATCTGACCGAAAAGCGCGGTGACACCGTCCATATCGATGTCATCGACCGGGAAGGCAACATGGTCTCGGTCACGCCGTCCGGTGGCTGGCTGCAAAGCTCGCCCATCGTTCCTGGCCTTGGATTCTGCCTGAATTCCCGCGCGCAGATGTTTTGGCTGAAGCCCGGTCTTCCGACCTCTCTTGCGCCGGGCAAGCGCCCTCGCACGACATTGACACCGTCGCTGGCACTTTTCGAGGGTCGCCCGACATTGGCCTTCGGAACGCCTGGTGGCGACCAGCAGGACCAGTGGCAACTGTCCTTCTTCCTGCGCTATGCGCACTTTGGACTGAACTTGCAGGAAGCAATCGATCTGCCGCTCTTCCACACATCGCACTTCCCGGGGTCGTTCTATCCGCGGACCCGCCAGCCCGGCAATGTCATGATCGAGACGAGCGTCGGTGACGATACTCTGCGCGAATTGCGCAGCCGCGGTCATGACGTCACGCCCGCCGAACCTTGGACCGTGGGCCGCCTGACGGCTGCGCGCCGCGATCACGATGGGCTGCTGCGCGCAGCGGCAACACCACGCCTGATGCAGGCCTATGCTGTGGGGAGATGAGCCATGACCAACAATGGGCAGACGTCTAGCGAAACAGTTCTGCGTGTCAAAAACCTGACGACCTCCTTCAAGGTCGATGACGAATGGAAGACGGTGGTCCGCGGACTTTCCTTCGAGGTGAAAGCCGGGGAGACGGTCGCGATTGTGGGTGAAAGTGGTTCGGGCAAGAGCGTCACCTCGCTATCGCTGATGCGGCTTCTCGATCCCCTGTTTAGCCGCATCGAAGGTGAGGTTGAACTCAACGGCAAGGCCATTCTCTCCCTTTCGGAGCAGGAGATGCGCCATGTACGCGGCAATGATGTTGCGATGATCTTTCAGGAGCCGATGACATCGCTCAATCCGGTCTTCACCATCGGGCGGCAGATTTCTGAGGTGCTGATCCGGCATAAGGCGATGACCAAGGGTCAAGCCAGGGACGAAACGATACGGCTGCTGGAAAAGGTACGCATTCCCAATGCGGCTGGTCGTTTCGACGAGTATCCGCATCAATTTTCCGGCGGCATGCGCCAGCGTGTCATGATTGCCATGGCGCTGGCCTCGAAACCGAAGCTTCTGATCGCCGATGAACCGACGACCGCACTCGACGTGACGATCCAGGGGCAAATCCTCGACCTGATCAAGACCTTGCAGGAAGAGGAGGGGATGGCAGTCCTCTTCATCACCCATGATATGGGTGTCGTCGCCGAAATTGCCGATCGCACCATCGTGATGTTCCGCGGCGACCAGGTCGAGACCGGTGACACCGCGGATATCTTTCACCGTGGAAAGCATCCCTACACGCGTGCGCTTCTGGCAGCAGTGCCGAAACTTGGTTCGATGGATGGACATGGCAGACCCCTGCGCTTCCCCAAGGTCGATATGCAAACGGGAGAGGTGGGCGAGAGCGTCGAGGTCGCGGACACCGTGGAGGGCGGCCTGACGCCGGTTCTTTCGGTCAAGAACCTTGTCACGCGCTTTGCCATCCGCTCCGGTCTCTTCGGCCGGGTGACGGGTGCGGTGCATGCTGTCGAGAATATCAGCTTCGATCTCTTTCAAGGGGAGACGCTTTCCCTGGTGGGCGAGTCCGGCTGCGGGAAGTCCACAACGGGCCGGTCGATCACCAGGCTCGTGGAGCCGGAGTCCGGTGAAGTCTCTCTCGACGGTTACGATGTGCTGAAGCTCGGCCCAACGGACCTGCGTTCTTTAAGGCGAAGCGTGCAGATGATCTTCCAGGACCCGTTCTCAAGTCTCAATCCGCGCATGACAGTTGGGTCGGCTGTGGCCGAGCCGATGATCAAGCACCGCATCGCATCACCATCGGATGCGCGTCGAAAAGCGGCTGATCTTCTGGAGCGGGTCGGATTGTCATCGACCATGATGGATCGCTACCCGCACGAGTTTTCCGGCGGTCAGCGTCAACGCGTGGCGATTGCTCGCGCTCTCGCGCTCAATCCGAAAGTCATCGTTGCCGACGAGAGCGTCTCCGCCCTTGATGTGTCGATCAAGGCGCAGGTCTGCAATCTGCTGATGGATTTGCAGGAACAGTTCAAAATCGCCTTCCTTTTCATCAGCCATGATATGGCGGTTGTCGAGCGCGTCAGCCACCGGGTGGCGGTGATGTATCTCGGAGAGATCGTCGAAATCGGCCCGCGTACGCAAATCTTTGCCAATCCACAGCACGCCTACACGAAAAAGCTGATGGCAGCGGTGCCCGTGCCAGACCCAGCCCGCCGCGGCATTCGCCGCAATGCCGGTATCGAAGAGCTGAAAAGCCCTGTCCGCAATGTCGGCTATGTCGCGCCCAAGAGGGAGTATCGTGAAGTTTCGCCGGGACATCTCGTACTGGCCTGATCGGGCCACAACGAATGTGGTCAACAGCGTGACCTGACATCGGGTCACGTTGGGGTCACTCGGCGCCTCGCAAACGTACCGCACCGATTTCCATCCATGCCGACAACTATCCTTGGCTCCGTCCGTTGTGGCATGATGATGCTCAATCCTGGAGGAGTCATGAGGATGAGTGATCGATCGTTGCCAGATATTCCCAGATACAGTGCCGCTTCGCGGGTGCTGCACTGGATCGTTGCCATCCTGGTTTTTCTGACATGGCCGCTGGGGCTGATGATTGGCTTCGTCAAAGATGAAGTGAAGCTCGACTTCTACTTCGTCCATGAAAGCCTCGGCTTTCTCATCCTTTGGGTCATGTTGCTGAGGGTAGGAGTCAGGCTGTATAGACGGGCGCCACCGATTGGGGGACCGGCGCTGGAGCGGATTGCCGCCCACTCAGTCCACGGTCTGCTCTACCTCTTCCTCATCATCATGCCGGTGTCGGGTTTTCTTGCCACGAATGCGCATGGCTTTCCCCTGCAGTGGTTCGGACTGGTGCCTATCTGGAGCCCGATCGGAAAATCTCCAGACATCGCGCCGACATTTTCGGCGATCCATGAATGGAGCGCGTGGATCATTTTGGCGTTGGTCGCGTTACACATGCTGGCTGTGATCTTCCACCATTTGATCCGCCGGGACGCCACGCTTTACCGCATTCTTTAAAGGGACGTCGATGCGCAACCTTCACATGACCGACAGGCTCTGGACGAAGCTTCTTTCCATTCGCGATGGGAAGGACACGCTCCGCCGTAAGGAAGCCGACCCGGCGCTGATGCTTTATGGTCCGATTGCAGCGGGAAGGGAGGGTTTCGTCATCGCGCAGGTTGGTCAGTCGCTCGATGGGCGCGTCGCAACGCCGACAGGCGATGCCCGCGACATTTCCGGACCTGACGGTCTGGCGCATCTGCATCGGTGCCGCGCGCTCGTGGACGCGGTCATCGTCGGTGTCGGCACGGTACAGAACGACAATCCCCGGCTCTCCGTGCGCGAAGTCAGGGGACCAAGCCCAACGCGTGTCATCATCGACTGCAAAGGCGAACTGACGGGGAAGGAAGGACTGTTCAATGATGACGGTGCGCCGGTGATCGTCATACAAGGACATGACGCCCCCGCAACGTCGTATCGCGCCGAGGTGGTAAAGCTTCAGCGCAACGGCCGCGGTCTTGATCCGCGCGATATTCTTGATTGTCTTGCACAGCGCGGCCTCAAGCGCGTTCTTGTCGAAGGCGGCGCGCGCACAATCGCCCGCTTCATCGATGCGGGACTGATCGACCGACTTCATGTCGCGATTGCGCCCCTGATCATTGGTTCGGGCCCGTGCGGCATTTCGCTTCCGCCGATTGCACAGCTTTGCAATGCTCACCGCCCTCAGGCCGATATTTACGGCCTTGGGAGCGATGTGCTTTTCGACTGCTGTCTGAAGCCGCAAGCAGATTCAAGCGTTCGGAAGGGCCAGGAAATCCGTGTGGCCGACGATGCACCGGCTTCCATCTATGCCAACGCGTGACAGACGAAAGTCGAGCCACTGCTTGAACTCTGCGGGGTCGATGTTTCCGATTTCGTGGATAGGGGTGGCAAGCCCAGCAAGAAACTCGATTTGAAGCGCCTCGGATTCCGGTCCAAGCTCCCATGGGCTGGAGGCCGTCTCAATGGAGAATCCCGCTTCTTCGCATAAGCCCGATAAATAATCGGTGGCATCTGGTCCCAGAGCGGGTCCGAAACCCTTGTCCTTGCGCTGATGCGCGTTGAAATCGGCCACAACGGCACTATCCAAAGGGTGCTTGATCGACCATTCCATGACGCCATCATAGTTGAGCGCGGCATAAAGCCCGATCTTTTTGCGTGCCAATCGCTGGATAAATCGGCGGCAAAAATCCTCCGAACAGAGGTCGAACAAAGCGGATGCGGTAACGACCGCGACATTCTCGAGCAGACTTTCGTCGAGCGTGTTCAGGTCGGCGCAATGAAACGACACATCGTCCCGCGGTCCGATCTGGCGTTTTGCTTCGTCAAGCAACACCGCCTCGTAATCCAGCAACCTCCAGTCCACATCGGCCAGAAGTGGCGAGAGGGTGCGGAAGGTCGATCCGGTGCCGCAACCAATATCCATGACGACACGCGGGGAGTGAGACTCGATGTACGTTTTCACCGTCTCAACAAGAGACGACGATCGTGCCGCGCGATCGGCCGGTTCACGAAGGCGAAGCCATTCCTTGTCAAAGCCGCTCATATCAAACCTTTCAATCTGTTGGAAATGATGGTGGACGTATCGGTCCAGGTCGGAAGCTCTCCGCCCGCGAATGCGGCAGCCTCGGCCCGGCGAGCTCGCTCGTGGGGATCGATCAAGAGGCGTCTCAGTGCAAAGGCCACAGCCTCGACATCATCCACCGGGACCAGGAAACCGGCATCGCTTGGGACGACATCCGGCACGGCGCCCGAATGACATGCAACGATCGGTAGGCCGTACGAGAGTGCTTCCGCAAACACCATGCCGTAGCCTTCATACCGGCTGGCAAGGGCAAAGATATCGGCGCTGGCATAGGCAGCCGAAAGATCTTCACATTCGCCCGCAAGCGTGATGCGGTCATTGAGGCCAAGAGCTCCGATCTGCTCCTCCAGAGCTGAGGCGACAGAAGGGTCGAGATGTGGGCTGCCGATGATCGTAGCCTGCCACGCGAGATCGACGATCGTTGCGAGCGATGCGATCAGAACATCGTGGCCTTTCCGTCTCGTGAGTGAGCCGACGGAGAGGATCTGCGGGACCTCGTTGTGTGTCTTATACCCTTGCAGCGGCTTTGCTGTGCCGGGCACAGCGACGCTAACCTTTGATTCTGGCACACCAAAGTTCTCGATCAATTCGCGCGCCGTCATCGGTGAGGTGACGAAAATATGCTGCGTGGCGGCAAGCGCGTTTGTTTCGGTGTACCGCAAGCGAGTTTGATCGCTCTCGCTGACGCCGGTCTCGAGCGCCAAGGGATGATGAACGAGCGCCACGATCTTGAGACGCGTTTCCTCCCGTTTTGCCCACTCGTCCATCACGCCAAAAGCAAGCCCATCAATCATCACGAGCATGCCGTCAGGCAGCGCAGAAAGCCGCCTTTCAGCCTCTCTCAGAAGGTTTGAAGACGGGGAGGGGAAACCCTCCCCGAGGGGAAGGAGATCGATCGACCATCCAAGCCGATCGAGCCCCGCTATGATTTCGCGATCATAGCCGTAGCCCCCGGTTTTCAGCTCGAGATCACCGGGGTAGGCAAAGGCCAGCCTTGATATCAAAGGTCGGCCTCATACCAGCCGCGCGCGGCATGCGATTCATGCAACAGCACCCGAATGCGGCAAATCCGATGGCTGCCTGGGCCAAGACGCTTGACGGCCACCGCTTCAGCCAACTGATCGAAAATGTGTTTTGCGATGACTTCAGTGGTGCTGACCTTACCCTTGAAGATATCGAGCTCATCAAGGTTCTGATAATTCAAGGGCTTCAGGGTTTCGGAGAGAACAGTCGTCGCTGCCCCGATGTCGACTGCAAGACCGTCTTCGTCCACGTCTTTCGTGAAGAAAGCTGCATCGACGACGAAGGTGGCGCCATGCATGCCCTGTGCCGGTCCGAATACCGGACGCGGAAGGCTGTGGGCGATCATGATGTGGTCTCGGACTTCGACTGCGAACATGGTCTCTCTTTCGTTAGTAGCGGATGCGGTGGCAGAGCGTCGTCTGCGATGAAAGGATACGGGGATAGTCGTCGGCCAGATCAGCAAAGTCTGTCTCGCCGGAAATGAGGTGATCGAGGCTATCGTCCGCCAACAGTTCCAAAGCTTTCGCCATGCGTCGGCCAAAACTCCAGCGCGCTCGCCGTGCAGGGGGAACGGCACCTACCTGTGAACTTAATAGTTGCAGGCGCTTGGAATGAAAGGCGCCGCCGAGCGGAATGGAAATGATCTTGTCGCCATACCAGCTTGCCTCGATGATACGCGCCTCGGTGCCAGCATGTTCGATGGCTTCGGAAAGCGCGGCGCCGGCCGCCGATGCGTTAATCAATACGTCAAATTCGCCCTTGAGCGTGCCGGCCTCTGCAAAGGAGATGCCCATGGCCTCAGCATGCGCGCGGCGATCGGTATTGGTATCCACCAATACCGTATCGGTGCCCGCAATTCGGAGAGAAATGTTGGCGATCAAGGTTCCTACGACGCCGGCGCCAAAGACAGCGACACGGTCACCGGGTTGGATCATGGCATCCCAGACGATGTTGAGTGCCGTCTCCATATTTGCTGCGAGAACGCCACGCTCCGGGGGAAGACCTTCCGGCAATACAGCGATCATGTCCTTCGTGGTGACGAAACGATCCTGATGCGGATGGAGGCAGAATACCGTCTTGCCGATCAGATCGTCCGGGCCGGCTTCAATCCTCCCGATTGTGGAATAGCCGTACTTTACCGGAAATGAGAAGCTGCCTTCCATGTGAGGGCCGCGCATTCTGTCAAACTCGCTCTGCGGCACCTTGCCAGCAAGCACGAGAGATTCGGTACCGCGGCTGATCCCACTGTAGAGCGTGCGGACAAGAACCTGATCTGCCTGAAGAGGTTCGATACCCTCTTGCCTGATGGCGCAACGGTTGGCCGTCTCGATCCACAGCGCCCGGCATAATGTGGTCTTGTTACTCAAAGTTTCGGCCGATGCTGATGCCAAAATGGTGATCCTAATAAATGCAAATTCCAATGGAGCGTATTGCCGAGACACGCGTTTTGTTCCGTACGGATTGCTAAAATAAATTCCGTGTCTGCGAGAAATCCAACCATGATCTTCTCCGTAGAAAACAAAAACCGTCTAGGGAGAGTATGTCACATGTCGTCTGCCACCCATGCTGCTTTTCAGTTTTCCACCCCAGAGATCGAAGTCGAGCGCGCCGTTTCAGAACTCCGCTACGGTCGCCCAATCCTCTTCTCCTCAAACGAGCGACGGCTGGCAGTTCTGGCACTGGATGCCGTTGCGCCTTCGATTTACGACCAGTTTGCGATGGCGACCGAAAACAACCATTCTCTCCTTCTCACTGCACCGCGCGCAACGCGCCTGGGCATTGCGGGTGGTGGAGACGTACTCACGCCGCTTTCGGGCGTCAGCTTCGAGGAGGCGTCGCGGCTGTCCTACGTTCTTGGCGCAGACCGTCCCCAGAATTGGACGACAGCCGACGAACTTGCATCGCAGACGGCAGAATTGGCGCGTGTCGCGCTTCTCCTGCCTGCTATGGTCATGGCCGATGTTTCTTCCTCGCCTGAGCGTTTTGCCGGATGCTGCGAGCTCTCTGCGTCACGCCTGCTGAATACAGAAATGGCGCTCCAGCGCTTCGAGAAGGTGGTAAGAACGCGCGTTCCACTCAAAGACCTGGGCAATTCCGAGTTTGTCGTTTTTCGCGGCGGTCTTGCGCAAAAAGATCAGGTTGCGATCGTCGTTGGCAATCCGGACGTGTCGCGCACCGTACCGATCCGCATCCATTCGTCCTGCATTACGGGTGACCTCTGCAACTCGCTGAAATGCGACTGTGGGGATCAGTTGCGCAATGGTCTCGCACTGTTGAAGCAGGCGGGTGGCGGCGTGCTGCTTTATCTTGACCAGGAAGGTCGTGGCACTGGCATCGGCGCGAAAATGCGTGCCTATGGCTACCAGCATCTCGGCCTTGACACGATCGACGCTGACGCCGAACTTGGCCTTTCCGAGGACCACCGTCGTTATGAAGCGGCGGTTGCGATGTTGGGTCATATGAACATCAAGAAGGTCGCCGTCTACACAAACAATCCAACCAAGATCAACGGCCTTCGTGCCGGAGGTATCGAGGTGGAGGCGCGCGCTCCGGTAACGGGCACCGTCACCGCCGAGAACCAGAACTACCTCCGCACCAAGACCGTCCGTGCCGGGCATCTGATGGACCTTGAAACGCTCGTTGCAGCCGAATAAGTCCATGATCCCGGGAGGATAAAAATGGCACTAATACAGGGCGAGTCGCTCGCGACCTTGAGAGACCGGAGGCCTCTCGTGCGAAACACGTTGGCAAATCTCGCCTGCCTGCTGCTCGGCACCATCGCCGTCGCGGTTTTGGTGCGTGTGGAAATGTCGCTGGGGTGGGATTTTGTTGTTGCCGCAACGCTGTCCCTTTCGGCAATATTTGCCTTCGTGCTCTACCTGCTTCCGCAATATCCGCATCGGCGGTTCGGCTATGCCAATACGGTGACGGCCATTCGAGCCTCGCTCGTGAGTTTGACTGCAGCAACTGTGCTCTGTTTCGAAAGTCTGCAGCAGGCGGACACGGTCTTATGGATCCTCGTTGGTGTCGTTGTGGTGGCGCTGGCGCTTGACGGAATAGATGGCTATCTCGCACGGCGGTATCGTCAAGAATCCGAGCTTGGCGCTCGCTTCGATATGGAAGTCGATGCCTTCCTGATCCTCATCCTCTCGGTCGCGGCCGCTCTTCTGGACAAGGCGGGTGCCTGGGTGCTGCTGATCGGACTGATGCGGTATTTCTTCGTCGCGGCCGGTTGGCTTGTTCCGGCGCTCGCGGCTGATCTTCCTTCATCGATCAGGCGCAAGTTCGTCTGTGTGGTGCAGGTGTCGATCCTGTGCCTCATCCTCGTTCCAGCCGTGGTTGCTCCAGTCTCAAACTATCTGGCGGCGGCGGCACTCCTGGCGCTCGTTTACTCATTTGCTGCAGACATCGTGTATCTCGTGCGCAAGCGGGTGAGCGCATGACGATGGCCAGGACGCTATCGTCATCGCTTGGTCTTGCTCGGTCTCTCGTCGTTTATTACGGTCAGCCGTGGCGGCGCTTTGGATTGAAGCGCTTCTACCGCTCCCTCGTCTCTCCCGGGCAGCTTGTCTTCGACATCGGCGCTCATGTGGGAAGCCGCAGCCGAACGCTAATCGAGATCGGAGCGAGGGTCGTCGCAATCGAGCCCCAGCCTCTCTTTGCTGACTTCGTCGAAAAGCATCTTGGCAAAGAGCTTGAGGGCTTCGAACGTGTCGCTGTGGGTGCAACGCAAGGAAGCGTCGATCTGCTGATCTCCAGCCGTCACCCAACGGTCACCAGCGTTTCGTCCAGCTTTGTCGAGGCGGTTAAGAAAAATGCAGGGTTCTCCCACGTCAAGTGGGATGGGAAGGTCACCGTGCCCATGGTGCGACTGGATGATCTCATCGAAAAATTCGGTGTGCCAGCCTTCATCAAGATCGATGTGGAAGGCGCTGAAGCCGCGGTTCTGGCAGGCCTGAGCCGGCCCATCGACCTGATTGCGTTCGAGTATATTCCCGCCATGCCGTCGGTTGCCAACGACGCGATCGCAAAGCTTGCCTCGATCGGCGACTATCGTTTCAATCGCGTCGAGGGCGAAACGCATCGCTTCGTTTCGCAAGGCTGGAAAACGGGAAGCCAGATGCTGACGGAACTTGCTGCGATGCCGGCCGATGCCAAATCGGGCGACATCTATGCGCGGATCGATCGTCGGTGAGGTAGTGGTCAGGCGTGGCTCGGTCGTCTCTTCAAGGCGCTCGCGGCAAGAAAGATCACGCCGGGCGCCGTGCCAAGGAGCGACAGCCAGCCATAGGTGATGCTCGCCGCCAGTCCATCGAGCGGTGCGGCTCCCAACAACGGCCAGAGCGCCATTGCCGCAGCCTCACGCGTGCCCCAGCCGCCAAAGCCTGTCGGAATGAGCATTGCCACGAGACAGAAGGGAATAATGGTCAGACAGGCGACCCAAGGCAGTTGCGCGCCCGTCGCGCCAGCGGCAATAAAGAATATGATCACATAGGTCGAAAGCACGCCCGCACTGGTTGTGGATTGCATGATCCAGGCTCCCCGCCGCACGAAGACTTCGGCGATGCTTTCATGCAACGCGTTTTGCGTGGCCCACTTGGGCTTGGCGACATAAAGAGCGACGATCGCGGCCAGAAGCAATGCGCCGGCGAACAAGAGGTAGTGCCGCAGCTGTTGTCCGAAATCCGCCTGCGTCACCAACGGCCAGACGCTGAGGCCGACGATCGCAAGAATGAAGAATGCGATCTGTCCGGACAGTCTCTCAAATATCACTGCCTTGGCAGGTTGCCGCCAGCCCCCGGGTTCGTCACCCCGCATGCGCCACGCTCTGATCGCATCTCCACCCACGCCGCCAGGGAGCGTCTGGTTGAGAAAACTCGCGACATAATATTCTCGTATTGCCTTCAGCGTGGCGATGTCCTGCCCAAGACGGCGGGAGGTGAAACGCCAGCGAAGTGCAGACAGAACGATTTGCAGCTGGACGAGCGCAAGGCACACTGCGACAACGGTCCACGAGGTGCGGGAGAGCGATTGTCCAAGAGCATTCAAATCTGTTCTCAGGACGATCGCCGCCAGAAAAGCAAGCGTGATGAAAGAGACGACTATTCGCAGTTTGTTCAAGCGGAATACCTTTGCATTTTGGCTGCTTTTCCAGCTCAGTGATACGCACTGCATTGAGAGTGGATTGAAGTGAACGGGAAAATCGGGTTCAGCCGCAAACACATTAACTTGAAAGCCATGATCGGCGCATTGCTTTTCTCTTTTGCTGCACTGCTCGCTTTCAACCTGCCTGATCACCCCGACGCGTTCGGTGTGGGAGCGTTTACGAGGCTACCACTCGAATGGGCGCTCATCGGCCTTCTCACGCTTTTGACGAGGGGCTGGCTGCGGCGCATCGTGATTTTCTTATGCGGCTTTATCGTCTTTCTCGTCCTTTTCCTGAAGCTGGCTGACATCGGCGTCCAGTCCGCCTTCCAGCGCCCATTCAATCCCTATCTCGATCTGAAGATGATGAAGGATGGTTGGAACCTGATTTCAGGCACGATCGGCACACCGGCAGCGCTCGCAGCGCTGATCGGCGGCGGTCTGCTTTTCCTTCTTGTCGCAAGCATCTTTCTGAGGTCGCTCAAGTGGATGGCCAGCGCAACGGTATCAACGGGGCGGATTTTGACCGGGGCGTTTGCAGCAATCCTTGTGATCGGGGCGGGGCTGATGTGGCTCGGCTTGCCTTGGGTCGATCTTCGCACGCCCGTCTATTTGTCGAACAGACTGAGCCTCGTCGTCCGTTCCGCGGAGGATATGCAAGCTTTCGAAAAGGAGCTGGCGAGCGGGCTCGGCCCGACGAGTGGAGACGACCTTTTCCAAAGGGTCAAGGGCAAGGATGTCATTCTGGTCTTCGTGGAATCCTACGGGCGGTCCGCGGTCGAAGATCCTCTTTATGCCGATATCACAGGTCAGCGGCTCGGTGCCATCGACCAGCAGCTCGGAACCGCGGGCTTACACGCGGCCAGTGGCTGGGTCACGTCTCCAACGGTTGGAGGTCTGAGTTGGCTTGCTCACGGCACCTTGCTGTCCGGGCTGTGGGTCGATAGTCAGGCACGCTACGATCGGCTGATGATCAGTCACCAGCCGAGCTTGAACCGGCTGTTTTCTCAAGCCGGATGGCACTGTGTGGCGGTCATGCCGGCGATCACTATGGCGTGGCCGGAAGCGAACTATTTTGGCTACGACCAGATCCTGTCGGCATCCGGCCTTCAATATCGCGGCAAGCCATTCAATTGGGTCACGATGCCGGATCAGTACACCATGTCTGCCTTTGATCGGTTAGCGCTGACGCCTGCCCATGAGCGCGGACAACGGGTCATGGCCGAGATTGCGCTCATATCCAGCCACGCGCCTTGGACGCCGGTGCCGACGCTCATCGATTGGGACAAAGTCGGCGATGGCTCTGCCTTTAACGACCAGGCTGTCAGCGGCGACCCGCCGTCCGTCGTCTGGGCCGTCCCAGACCGGGTGCGTCGCCAATATATACAGACCATCGATTATTCGCTGGCGACGCTTGGGGAGTTCATGGAAAGTCAGCGCCGAGATGTGGTCTACGTCATCCTCGGTGATCACCAGCCGGCGTCGATCATCACGGGGCAGGGTGCGTCACGCGCGGTGCCGGTGCATATTGTCAGCGATGATGCAGACCTTGTTGCGCGCTTCGAAGCCAAGGGATTTGCCAGCGGTATGATGCCCGCTGACACGACGAAGGAGCAACCGATGAGCACGCTTCGCCAAACTCTGATCGACACCTTCAGTGGCGCGCCCTGAGAACGGCGCGCCTGCCTGCATCAGGCGGATGCGCGTTCGCGCATGATATCCTGCCAGGCATCATAGGCCGAGAGAACTGTTTCCATCTGCGCCGTATGGCCGGTGATAAAATCGTCGCCATAGATCGTTTCGTCCGGGTACTCCGTGATCAGGGTCATCGGGACGGTATGCCGATCATCGACGGATGAGAGGCAGGGGAAGCCGTTGATGATCCGAAAACCGGTTTCGCCAGCGTGGATTTCATAGAGCGCGATCTGGCGGTTGTTGTAATCGAGAAGCCCAGGGATAGCACCGAGATGACGGGTCACCCTGTCCAGTAACGCTTCGGCCTGACGTTCCCAGTCCGGGTGATGGCGGATGATGAGGAAGAAGCCCTTCGGCAATGTCCACATGGCGAAGTTGCGCGGCACATAGCCGGAAAGCGGGCGCGTCCATTCATGCGAGGGATAGCCATGCAGGTTCACATGCAGCTTGGCATCGCTCCTTTTCTCCGCCTTGAAACGAATTTCCTTCTCGAACAGGTTGGTACCTGCATTCTCGGAGGTCCGATATTCGAGATCGTCGCCCAGCGCGGTGTAACGTGCGGCATGGTGCATGTGGCGCGGGTTGTCGAGGCGAAGACGCTGGTGCACGGCATATCCGTCGGGGTTCTCCAGCGGCGATATCGTGAAGTGGGCCTGCTTCCTCTGGCCGAGCTTCCGGGCCGCGCGAAGAGCGCCGACAATGCCCGTCGTTTCGTTCGGATGTTGCCCGCCGCTGATCATCACCGCGGCATCGTCGCCGGATTTGTAGCGGGCAGATAGGATGCGTCCGGAACGGGACCGTGCTTCGAAAGCGTCTCCGCCGACTTCGGCCAGGAGCTTCCTCACCTGGCTTTCCGCAATCGGCTCTTGAGCGGTGTCGATCGGCTGCTCATCCCCGTCTGAGAAACCTGTGGTAAGGGCCCGCGTCTCGATGACGACAGAAATTTCGCCATTGCTCCTGGCGATTTCAGGCACGATCTGTCCTGGTCTGAGACCTCGATCGCCCAATGGGCGCCCCGACTTCTTCTGGAAAAATTCGAGAAGCGAAAAATAGAAATCCTCGTGCAGCGCCTCGCGAAGGCTGACGACCTCATCGCCGACCGGCAACAAGATGTCTTTCGCGGGGTGAACAACGCGGATGTTCAGCTCTTCGAAATAGGGCTCCTGATCACCCCAGGCATGATCGGCTACGGCTTTGATGCCTGCTTCGAAGAGCTCCTCGTAATCCGTCGCCAGTCGCTCGCCCGGCTGCCCGCCAAGCTTCAACCAGCCTGTGGGCGAGACATTGATTTCGCCGACGATGTCCGTATGCACCCGGTTCGGCGCGAGGACGATCACGCTCTCGATCCGCTCCCCACGCTTCAGCGAGACATCATAATGAAAGTCACCGTCGTTACGGGCAATGAAGTCAATCTTCGCCTCACCAACCAGAGCCGCGAGCGGATAGGCCTCCAGGCGGAAGCGGTTTGCCGGGGCGTTGGCATGGACCGGATAGCGCACTTCGATCGCCTCGACACCATCGAGGTCGATCTCTTCCAGGAAGGCAAAGAGAAGAGGTTTGTAAGCGCTGCGAATGCGGGCAGTCACGCCCTTCTCCTGCAACCGTCTTTCCGCCTCTCTCCGGCTTTCCGTGTCGTCGAAGGTCCAGGCTTCCAGCAGTTGGCCCGGAATGGCGAGCTCGACAATAGCGTCCAGCGTTCGAGTGAAAGTCTGGTTTAAAAGCGGGCTCATGGCGATTACCTCGAGGTTCTGCCGGTCGGATCGAGGCTATCGCGCAGCCAGTCGCCGAGGAGGTTGAGACCGAGAACGGTCAGAAGGATCGCCAAGCCTGGAAAGACGCTGACCCACCACGCGGTCTGAAGATAGGTCCGCCCGTCTGCCAGCATGCCGCCCCAGCTTGGGATAGTGGGATCGACGCCAAGGCCGAGGAAGGTGAGGCTGCTTTCAAGCAGGATGTTGTTGGCAACATTCAGTGTCATCAGCACGATGACGGGACCGATCAGGTTTGGCAGCAGGTGCTGGAGGATGATGCGCCAGTCCTTCACGCCGATAGCACGGGCCGACAGAATGAATTCGCGCTCCCTCAGTGTCAGCACCGAGCCGCGCACGAGGCGGGCATATTGCACCCACTGCGAGACGATCAGCAGGATGATGGTGTTGGTGAGGCTGCCCCCGACGATCGCGATAAAGGTGATCGCAAGCAGGATAAAGGGCATGGCAAGCTGGATGTCTGCAAAGCGCATTACCAGCATGTCCCAGAAGCCGCGGTAGTAACCCGCCACAAGCCCGACCGCCACGCCGAAGATCACCGCGCCGATGACAGAGGTGAAGCCAACGAGGAGTGAGATTTTGCCGCCGGCGACGACGCGGGCCAGCACGTCACGGCCAAGCGGGTCGGTGCCGAATGGATGGGCGGCATTCGCAAACGGCTTCGCGAGCCGCGCCATCAGATCGATTTTTTCCGCGCCACCTGGAAAGAGGACATCAGAGAAAACGACGGCAAGGCAGATCACGACCGTCAGCGTTGCGCCAAGGATGAATTCAAGACTGTTGAAGCGCGAGAGGCGCGAGGTGTTGGCAGCCATCGTCTCTTACTCCGTGCGGATGCGCGGATCGACAAGCCCATAGGCAATATCGACCAGAAGGTTGATGCCGACAATCATCAGCGACAGGACAGTGATGACGGCCTGGAGAACCGGATAATCACGAGCGCCGACCGCATCGAAGGCAAGCGTACCGAGCCCGGGCCAGTTGAAGACGCGCTCGATGACGACGATGCCGCCGAGCAGGCCACCGAACTGAAGGCCAAAATAGGTGATGAGCGGAATGGCGCAGTTGCGCAGGGCGTGCTTGTAGAGCACCTTGTTTTCGCTCAAGCCCTTGGCGCGTGCCACCATCACATATTGCGAGCGCAAAGTGTCAAGCATGGCCGTGCGCACAAGCCGGACATTGGTCGCTGTCAGGATGACGCCCATTGTCACGGCCGGCATGATATAGCTTGCAAATCCGCCCATGCCGCTCGGTGGCAACCAGCCGAGCGTGATCGAGAAGAGCAGCACCAGCATGGTTGCGAGCCAGAAATTCGGAAACGACAGGCCGACGAGCGAGAAGATGCGGATCACCTGATCCGCCGTCTTGCCGCGTGACGTGGCAGCCTTGATCCCAAGCGGAATGGAAAGCGCAATCGACACAGCCATGGAGATGAAGGCGAGCGCCAGTGTGGCTGGGAGTGCGTCTGCAATCAGTCGCGAAACAGGGGTGCTGCCTGTAAAGCTGCGTCCGAAATCAAGCGTCACGAGCCCTTTCAGGAAGCTGAAATACTGGACGAAGAATGGCCGGTCGGTGCCAAGCGCCGCACGGATGCGCGCAAGATCGTCCTCCGTCATGCTGCCGCCGCCCTGGAACATGGTGACCGCAGGATCGCCCGTCAGACGGATCGCAAAGGAGACGAGAAGGGTGATGGCGATGACGACAAAAATCGCCTGCAGCAATCGCTTGATGAGAAAACCGGCCACGAGCTTTTCCTTGAGAAATGTCCTGCCTTGCCCGCGCAAAACGGGCAAGGCGATGCGTCAAAGGGTCGAGAGACTTATTCGACGGTGACGTCGGTGAGCTTCAACCGGTTGTCCGGTGGTGCGACGAAACCCTTGACCCGCTTGTTCAAGCCGTAGATGGCATTGGTGTTGTAAAGCGGAAGTTCGAGTGCGCGATCAGCGGTGTAACTGCCGATCTCCTTCAGGATCTTTTCGCGTTCGGCACGGTCGGTCAGCGGGCGCTGGGATTCCAGCATCTTGTCCAGCTTCTCGTCCTTGTCGTACGGGTTCCACTTTTCGCCGGAGTGGTACATGGAGTAGGCCGTGTTGTCGTAGTCGAAGGTCCAGCCGCCCCATTTCTGCTGGAACATGGCGCCGGTCTTGCCCTGCGGGATAATGTCGTTCAACAGCACGTTGGTTTCGTAGGGCTTGATCGTTGCAGTGATACCGACCATCGAGAGGTAGCTGGAAATGACCTGAGCTACTTCGTTCATCGTTGCGTCATTGCCGCGAATGTCGATCTGGAGCGTCGTGCCCGGCTTCACACCGGCTTCTGCCAAGAGCTTTTTGGCAGCTTCCGGATCGTAAGGCAGCGGCTTCAGTTCTGGGTCGTAGCCAAAGGACAGTGCGCTCTGGAAGCTGGCGATTTCCGAGGCCTGTCCGGCGAGGATCGACTTCACGATCGTGCCGCGATCGACCGCCATGATGATCGCCTTGCGCACCTTTGGATCGGCTGTGACGCCGTCGCGCGTGTTAAAGCGCAGCGCATCGACCGTGGGCCCCGGAACGCTGACGATCTCAAGTTTGGAGTCGCCTTCGATAACAGGGATCATGCCGATTGGAATGGTCGGCGGGATGACCAGATCGACGCGGCCAGCCTGAAGTTCCGCCACTGCGGTCGCCGGTTCGGCGATGAAGCGGTATTCCAGTTCCGAGAGC
This sequence comes from Agrobacterium cavarae, assembly GCF_004310285.1. GTDB lineage: Bacteria > Pseudomonadota > Alphaproteobacteria > Rhizobiales > Rhizobiaceae > Agrobacterium > Agrobacterium cavarae. The sequence goes on along the minus strand of NZ_SISF01000021.1, from coordinate 33,926 downwards.
TTCGGAGCGCCGCCCCAGTAATCGGGGTTGGCTTCCAGCTTGATGTTGTTTTTCGGTGCGTAGGACACGAACTTGAACGCGCCGGTGCCGACAGGATTAAGGTTGAAGTTGTCCTCTCCCTTTTCCTGGATGTATTTCGGCGGCACGATCATGGCGCCGTAGCCTGCCAGCTTGGTCAGCAGCACGGGATCGGGCGCCTTCAGCTTCATGTCCACGGTGTAGTCGTCAATAACATCGACGCTTTCGATCGACACATAGTTGGAGCGCTGTGGGCCCTTTGCACCCTGTTCGCCTAGAAGGCGCTCGAAGGTGAACTTGACCGCGGCTGCGTTAAAGGGCTCGCCGTTGTGGAACTTGACATTCTGGCGAAGCTTGAAGCGGATACGCTTGCCCTCATCCAGTTCTTCCCAGGATTCGGCAAGGCCCGGCACCAGTTTCAAATCCGGACCACGATAGGTGAGACCGTCAAAGATGTTGGTGGCGACCGCCGCCCACTGAACCAGAAAGGTGTCGATCGGGTCCCAGCTACCCGGATCCTGCGGGCTGGAAATGGTCATTTTGCCGGCGGCAAGAGCGGGCGATGCCACGAATGCAACGCTGGCCAAAGCCAGCGATGTCACAGCAGCGGATATTCCCCTTTTGATTATTCTCATCTTCTGTTTCCTCTTCAGATGGTGTGAACGTTGGATCGGTCAGGCACTTTGAGCGATGAAGTGGCCTGGGTTGATTTCCCGATGGACAAGGATTGGTGGTTCGTCGCCCACGCGGCGCACCGGATTGGGGATCTCACCTTCGATCATGGCGATGCGACGCTCGATAGTCGGGTCGGCGACCGGGACGGCGGAGAGCAGCCGGCGGGTGTAATCATGCGTGGGCGTCTCGAACACCTGGCGACGGCTTCCCATCTCCATGATCTGACCGAGATAGAGCACCGCCACGCGGTGGCTCATCTTCTCAACCACGGCCATGTCATGGCTGATGAAGAGATAGGCCAGCCCGCGTTCGGCCTGAAGATCCATGAAGAGATTGATGATCTGGGCCTGAATGGAAACGTCGAGCGCCGAAAGAGCTTCATCGGCAATGATCAGCTTCGGATCGGATGCGAGGGCACGGGCGATACACACACGCTGCCGCTGGCCGCCGGAAAACTCGTGAGGATAGCGCGAGGCGTGTTCGGACGTTAGTCCAACGCGCTCCAGCAACTCATCCACACGTCGTTTCACGGCCTTGTTATCGTTGATCAATCCGTGAGTGTTGATCGGCTCTGCAATCGAAAAGCCAACTGTCTTGCGCGGATCGAGCGAGGCGAAAGGATCCTGGAAGATGTATTGAACTTCCTGGCGCATGCGGAAGCGCTCGGGGGCGGACATCTGCGAAAAGCTGCGGCCATTGAACGAGATCTCGCCAGATACGGCGTTTTGCAATTGCTGGATGGTCCGTCCGATGGTGGACTTGCCGGAACCGGATTCACCGACCAGCGCCAACGTTTCGCCTGCATGAATGTCGAAACTCACCTTCTGGACTGCACTCAGACGATGGGTCGTCTTGCCGAACAGGTTCTTGCGGATGTCGAAACGCACGAAGAGATCTTTGACGGAGAGAAGCGGCTTTTGATCGTATTTTGCCGTGTCCTGGACACGCTCTTCACCGACGGTGACGGGTTCGCCATTCTGCAATACGGTCAGCGGCAAGCGTTTGGGATAGTCTTCGCCTTCCATGCTGCCAAGGCGGGGAACAGCGGAGAGCAGGGCGCGCGTATAAGGATGTTTCGGATTGGCAAAGACCTCCCTGACCGGACCTTCCTCGACCTTTTTACCCTTCCACATCACGACGACATCATCGGCCATCTCTGCCACCACGCCCATATCGTGGGTGATGAAGACCATGCCCATGCCGAGTTTCTTCTGCAGGTCGCGCATGATGTTGAGGATCTGCGCTTGAATGGTGACATCGAGTGCGGTTGTAGGTTCGTCGGCAATCAAAAGTTTCGGCCGGCAAGCGAGCGCCATGGCGATCATCACGCGCTGGCGCATGCCACCGGAGAGCTGGTGGGGATAGCGATTTAACAGTTCGGCCGCATCCGGCAGACGCACCATGTCCAGAAGCGAGCGAGCTTGCGCCATCGCAGCCTGTTTGCTCAGTTTCTCATGTAAAATCAGCACTTCGCAGATCTGATCGCCGATGGTGAAAACTGGATTGAGAGAGGTCATCGGCTCCTGGAAGATCATGGCGATCTCCTTGCCGCGGATCGACCGCATCTCCTTCTGAGAAGTTTTCAACAGATCCTTGTTTTCAAATAGAATTTTCCCCGTCGGATAGGTCGCACCCATCATATCTGCCAGACGCATCGTCGAGAGTGAGGTGACGGACTTGCCCGATCCTGATTCACCGACAACTGCAACAGTCCGACCCGCCTGCACCGTAAAAGACAGATCGTCCACGACGCGGCTTTCGCCAAACTCAACGCTCAGACCTTGGACGGAGAGGAGCGGCTTGCTGTTGTCCATAAAAGTAATGTCCTTCGTCATGCTCATACCAGCACTCTTGGTGCAAGGACCGTGCCAGTGTCGCAAAGGTGGAGGACATAAGCATTGTCCACGCCAGCTGCGCAGGCGCTAGAATTGGTCACAGGGTCGCTTTTGAGGCCGATGAGCAGCATCGTACTGGTTTCCTCCACAATACAGGTCGACGCTAACAAAGGCGAACAATCCTGTCCATCCTGTTGAACAATTTTTGCATATTGCCCTACAAATAGTCACATGCTTTCGCATTGGGCGAGAGGTGCACGCGATGGGCCGGCATGGCATGGCATGATCACGCGTTTTGAAACTGGATGCGGGTCGGCCGAGCTTTTCGGGTTTGAGGCATCTTAACCGGATGCCGCCGAGCGCGGATGAAGACGCCGAACGCGATCCGCTCGACGGGAGTGACATGGAGGGACTGGAACCTTGGGGGCCTTTGACGAGGCATTCATAAATTGAGCTGTCACCCTGTCCGCTCAATTACCGTTGGCACGGTCTTCTTCGGCAAGCTGCGAAAACCAGGCCGCATAGGCTGTGTTCTTCACGAGATGCCGATTAAGATCCGGCTCCCCATCGTCCCACCACACCTTTCCCCTCTCGCCGAGAGCGATCTTGGCTTCGTCGACCCGCGCTCTCGCTTGCGCCAGCGCTACACGATCGCCCTTGGCTTGCCGAACCGCTCGCCTCGCGGCCATCAGTTCCTTGACCAACCGTATCCTGGTCTCTTCATCCAGAGCGGGATCGCTTTTGCGCCAGAGGCGCCCGCGGACCACGAAGTACCGACCATCCGGCGTGTCAGGGTAAGAGAAGGGCTTTTCACGACTGCTCACAGCAACGACCCCTGCGCCGGTTCCAAGTCCTGCTGCGTTTCCATTTCACCGCGCCTTGTCAGCTCGGTTTGTGCGCTGAAGCGCACGTCGCTATCCCGGTCTTGAAGATAACTGATCAGCGTTTCGGTGCTCAGGCGGTCCCAACCTTTGCCGCGATCGGGACCGGCGGGCACGCGCGGCAGCAGCCCTGGCTCGGCGCTCCAAGCCAAGAGCTCTTCGAGCGAGGCGGCGTTCAGCATATCGCGCAGGTGATGGGCGGTCACATAGGCGTCTGGCATGGCGCGGTGTGCCGGCAGGCCAATCTCATGCGCCAGGCCTTCCGGCATGCGCAGATAGCGTAACATCTGATTGGAAAAACGCGGCAATTCGGGCCAAACCCGCAGCGCACATTTCCACGTGCAGATCCATGGCAATCCTCCCGTCAGCCGAGCCGTGCAATATCGCTGTTCGAAGGCTGCGCGGTGGGCTGCAAAGGCCACCACGCCTCCCTCGGGGCGCAAGACGCTTGGCGCCACTTCCTTCCAAAACGGGGCGTCCGCGACCTGCTCGTCAAGAATATGATGGATGGCCATTGTGTCAGCCGTGATCGGGCGACCGGGATTGACGAAGCGGGCGCCGCGCTCGTTCGTCAGCGCCCAACGTCTCCCTTCTACAAGTGCGACATCCTGCCAGCCGATTTCGCAAACGTCGTGGGCGCCGTTGCCGGCGGTCTCCAAATCAATCACGCGGATGCGGTGCACTGACACCTTCAGCTCTTCCCTAGGCTCTTTCATTGATCATAAATCGAAGCCGAGCTGAGGTTGTTCCCCGTCGTCTGAAATGCTCTCGTTGGTGAGGGAGGAAAGAGTGACTCCGAGCAAGCGAACGGACCGTTTGAACGGATAGACGGTCGCAAGCAGTCCCGCAGCGGTTTCGAGGATCGCGTTGCCGTTGGCGAAGGGGACAGCGCTGCTTCTGCTGCGCGTCGCTTGCGTGAAGTCGGAGTACTTGATCTTCACGGTGACGGTCTTGCCGCTGAAACCTCTGGCCTGGCAGTAGCTCCAGACCTTCTCGGCAAGTGGCTTCAACTCGTCGGTGGCCAGACTGAGGTCATCAATATCCTGCATGAAAGTGTCTTCAGCACCGACTGATTTTCGTACACGGTCGGGTCTGACCCGGCGCTCGTCGATGCCACGCGCGATGCCATAGAAATATGGCCCCGACTTGCCGAAGTGATGTGTCAGAAACTGCAAGGTCTGCGCCTTGAGATCGGCACCAGTTTCGATCCCCAATCTGCGCATCTTCTCGGCAGTTGCCGGTCCGACGCCGTGAAACTTCTTCACCGCGAGGCCCTCGACGAAAGCAGGCCCGCGCCTGGGTGTGATTACCGCCTGACCGTTGGGCTTGTTGAGGTCCGATGCCATCTTGGCGAGAAACTTGTTATAGGAAATTCCGGCGGACGCGTTGAGGCCAGTCACCTTTTTGATCTTTTCGCGGATTTCCAGCGCAATCTCAGTCGCGATCGGCATGTCCTTCAAATTTTCAGTGACATCCAGATAGGCTTCATCAAGCGATAGCGGTTCTATCAATGGCGTGTATTCGGCAAATATCTCCCGGATTTGCTGCGAGACGGCGCGGTAGACTTCGAAGCGTGGTCTGACGAAAATCAGGTCGGGGCACTTTCGTGCTGCGGTCACGGAAGGCATGGCTGAATGCACGCCAAAGGCGCGCGCCTCGTAGCTCGCTGCTGCCACGACGCCACGCGCCGCAGCGCCACCCACGGCAAGAGGCTTTCCGCGAAGATCAGGATTATCACGCTGCTCGACGGAGGCGTAGAATGCGTCCATGTCCACATGGATGATCTTGCGAAGCGGCGAGGGGTCGTTAAAGCTCATGGAGGCCAGAGAAGCTGTTTCGAACAAAAGAAGAACATAGCATGTGTGGTGGCATGCGCCAAGACATCGCGGCCAGAAGTTTGTTGCGTTGATGAAACCAGCGGACCGATGGGGAGTTTGACCTACTCACTATATCTCAGGAGATCCGTTATGGCCGACAACGCCACCAATACCATTCGCGCGACATTCGAAACCCGCGAGGCCGCCGACCTTGCTGTCGAACATTTGGTGCAGCAGCACGGCATTGCTCGCCCGGATATCTTCATCCAGTCGGCTTCCGACGAAAACACCACAGGAACGGAATCGTCACGCGGCGACGTGAAGCGCGCCGACGCTCCCCACGAAGGTGAGATCGAAGTGTCGGTCGATATCGCAGCAGACCAACTGCAGGCCGTTCAGCGCAGTTTTGGTGACGCCGGGGCGATCCGCGTTTCAGGCCGTTGAAGCAAAACGTCAAGCTTAGGTGGCGGCCTATGGGTTCTTGCAAGTGAGCTTGCCGCCTAAGTCAATAACGACGTTGATGATCCCGCGTTGTGGATGTATTTGATCCGGCAACGTCAGGGATCAAAATGCAGACCTTTTCTAGATTGCCGCCACTTGAAGCGCTCGTTGTTTTCGAAGCGGCATCGCGTCTCGGTAGCTTTTCCCGTGCAGGCGTCGAACTCGGCCTGACCCAAAGCGCGGTCAGTCGCCAAATCGGCAAGCTGGAAGCATTCATCGGCTCGAAACTGTTCGAACGGGTGCCGACAGGCGTGCGATTGACGACTGTGGGCGAGAATTATTCGATCGATGTCTCCCGACTAATCCTTGATATTGCAAGTGTCACGGATGGTGTTCGCTCCTGGACGGGTGCCAGCCAGATCACGATTGCCTGTTCCAGAGGGATCGCCGATCAGTGGTTTATGCCTCGCCTCAAGAAACTGAAGAACGATATTGCAGGGCTTGAACTCAGGCTGCGCGTTACCGACGACGTTGCGCATTTGCGGCTGGACGAATTCGATCTTGCAATCTTCTACCGCAAAGAAAGACCGATTGGGGTTTGGCTCTCTGAGCTTGGCCAGGAAGAGGTGGTCCCGGTCTCTGGCGCTGGCGCATTGTTACTGGAAGAGCAGAAGGCGCCGGTCCTCATTTCCATTGAAGACTCCATGCGCGAGTGGCAGGATTGGGGCGATTGGTGGCGATCATCAAAGATGTCACCGCCGCAGGATGCAGTGCACTGGAAACTTGGAGATTACGGGCTGTGTGTCGCCGCTGCCTCCCAGAGTCTCGGCACGACGCTCGGCTGGACATGGCTCATCCGCGATCAACTGGACAGCGGTGTCCTCGTTCCGGTGCATAGCCACACGATGCGATCCGAAGGACGATTTTATCTCATGCGGCCTGCTGACCGACATCAGCGAAAGATCGTGCGCGAAGTGGCCGACTGGCTGATTGCAAACAACAAGGCGACCGCGCGCTGATTTTCGTTACGCTTGCACCACACGCGCTCTGCGCCGACGATCCAGCATGAAGCGTGCGTAACCGATCAAAGTGAATATCAGCCAAGCCACCTGCGAAATCAGGGAGCCAAGATTGAAATTCCATATCAGCGAATAGATCAGGAGAACGCCGCCTAGGATGTTGAGAATGGTGTAGCGACCGTCTTCAACGCTCAGAATGCGCAATTGCAGCAGGGCATATGCGATGAGATAGAAAATTGCTCCTGCAAGGCCAACAATGTCCGCAAGCCCCATTTATACGCACTCCGTAACCGCCTATTATAGACGCTTGGCCACGCCGGCTCATTCCGGCGACGCTCGTGTACTCCGCTTCGCAAACAAGCGGATACGCTTTGATTTCATGACCCCATGCGCAAAAATCATACCCCAGCTTACGGCTGCGTCTCTAGTGCCGAACCGCTGAGTACGATAGGCCAAGCCCCCGAGAGCCGTCCCATGAACGGCGATGATAAAAACAGGGAACTGCACCATGACACACTCCCCATCTTCCTTTTCGCTCGACCGACGTAGCTTCCTCATCGGCGCCGCCGGCCTGACGGCGCTTTCCGCTGGCTTCATCACACATGCCAGCGCGCAAGACGCTCAAACTCCGAAGAAAGGGGGCGTGCTGAAACTTGGTATCGGCGGCGGTAGCACCACAGACAATCTCGATCCGCGCATCTTGAAGGACTGGGTACCCGTCAATCAGGCCTTCATGATCATGAATGGTCTTGTCGAGATTGACGCCAACAATCACGCGGTTCCAGAATTGCTTGAAAGCTGGGAAGCGCAGCCGGGTGCCAAGGAGTGGGTGTTCAAGCTGCGCCAAGGGGTGACCTTCCATAACGGCAAGGCGCTGACGGTCGAAGATGTGATTTATTCGATCAATCTCCACCGCGGCGAGACCACCTCTGCAGCGCGTTCTATCGCGTCTGCGCTGAAAAGCGTCGAGAAAGTCTCAGACAGCGAAATCAAGATCGTCCTTGAAAGCGGCAACGCCGACCTTCCCTACATTCTCTCCGACTACCACTTCCTTGTCGTTCCCGAAGGATGGACGGATTTCAACAAACCTGTCGGTACGGGGCCGTTCGTGTTCGAAAGCTACGATCCCGGCGTCCGGTCGCGTTTCACGCGCAATCCCAACTATTGGAAGCCGAACGCCGCGCATGTCGACGCCGTCGAAGTGATCGTCATCAATGATATCGCTGCGCGCACCAATGCCATGATGTCGGGCCAGGTTCATGCGATCAACCAGCTTGATTTCAAGACGGTCGATCTCCTGCGTCGCAACCCTAACCTCAACATCGTTCAGTCGGCTGGTGGCCAGCATTTCACATTCCTGATGGATTGCACGCAGGCGCCCTATAAGGACAACAATGTCCGCCTCGCCATCAAGCACGCAATCGATCGCGAACAGCTTTTGAAGACCGCCCTGCGTGGCTATGGCCGCCTCGGCAACGATCATCCGATCCCAAGTTCCGATCGCTTTTACGCGGCCGACCTGCCGCAGCGCCCTTACGACCCCGAGAAGTCCAAGTTCTATCTGAAGCAGGCTGGGCTCGATACGTTGAAGGTCGAGATATCGGCCTCGGACGCGGCTTTCTCCGGCGCGGTCGACGCAGCAGCGATTTTCCGCACCAGCGCTGCCAAGAGCGGGATCGATGTGTCGATCAAGCGCGAGCCAGCGGATGGATACTGGGACAATGTCTGGATGAAGGCGCCGTTCTGCATGTCCTATTGGGGCGGACGTCCGACTGCCGACCAGATGCTGACCATTGCATACCAGTCCACCTCGGCACAGAACGACACGCACTGGAAAAACGAGACCTTCGACAAGAAGCTGATCGAAGCCCGTGCGCTTCTGGACGATGCCAAGCGCAAGGAAATCTATGCCGAGCTTCAGGCGCTTATCTCGAACGAGGGCGGCGCGATGATCCCGATGTTCGGCGATTATCTCGACGCCACCTCCAAAAAGCTCAAAGGCGTCACCACGCACCCGATGTTCAACTTCATGGGTGCTCGTCTCGCTGAAAAGGTATGGTTGGACGCGTAATGACTATTCTTATCCTAAAGCGCATTGCTTTGGGTATTCTGACGCTACTGCTCGTGTCGGCGCTTATTTTCGCCGGCACGCAGCTTCTTCCTGGTGACGTGGCGTCAGCAATACTCGGACAGAATGCAACGCCCGAGTCTCTCGCTGTGCTGCGCACGGACCTCGGTCTCGACCAACCGCTGCTGCATAGATATTTTGCCTGGCTCGGCGGGTTTGTAACCGGTGACCTCGGCAATTCTCTCGCCAACCGGCAGCCCGTCGCGGATCTTCTGTGGCCACGGTTCTGGAACACCATGGCACTTGCGTTCTACGCTGCCGTGATCTCCGTGCCAGTTGCCGTTCTTCTGGGGCTCTTGAGCGCGATCTGGCGAGGCACTGTCTTTGACCGGGCCGTCAATATCGCTGCTCTCGCCTTTGTGTCGCTTCCCGAGTACTTCCTCGGCCTGCTGCTGATCCTGTTCGTTTCCGTGCAATACAATCTCCTGCCGAGCCTTGCGGACACATATCCCGGAATGAGTATGGGAGACTGGCTGAAGGCGACGACGCTTCCGGCTCTGACGCTTGTTTTGGTAACGGTCGCCCAAATGCTGCGAATGACCCGGACGGCGGTCTTGGCCGTCATGGATCAGGCCTATGTGGAGACCGCTTATCTGAAGGGTCTACGCACGAAGCGGGCCGTTCTCCGCCACGCGCTTCCCAATGCCGCGGCCCCAATCGTCAATGTCGTATCCTTCAATATCGCCTACCTGATCACCGGCGTCGTTCTGGTCGAGGCGGTGTTTAATTACAACGGGCTTGGTCGCTTCATGGTCGATGCCGTTTCGAAACGCGATCTACCGCTGGTGCAAGCGGCGGCGCTGGTGTTTGGCACCGCCTACGTCATCTTGAACATTATTGCCGACGTTACGGCCATCGCGCTCAATCCGCGCCTGAGGCATGCCCGATGAAATTCCTGCGTACTGTTTCACCGACGGCATGGATCGGTCTGTTCATCATTTCACTCAACATTATCCTGTTCTTGGCCGGGCCCCATATCGCGCCTTTCGGGCAGGAGGAGATCGTTGGATCGCCCTTCGATCCGCCTTCGGCTGCCCACTGGTTCGGTCTCGATCAGAATGGCCGGGACATGCTGTCGCGCATTCTCGCTGGCGCGCAGATGTCCATTGGCGTTTCGCTCGCCGCATCTTTGTTGTCGTTTACCATCGGCATCACGCTTGGTTTCATCGCCGCTATTTTCGGCGGCTGGCTCGACACCATCCTCTCGCGCATCGTTGATACCGTCATGTGCATTCCGGTGTTGATCTCGGCCTTGGTCGTCTTGCAAGCGTTGGGATCGTCAATCCCGGTTCTCATCGTCACCATCGCGCTGCTGGACTCGACCCGCGTGTTTCGTCTGGCACGTATCGTTGCGCAAGGGATCAATGTTCTCGAATATGCCGAAACCGCACGTCTGCGGGGCGAAGGTCTTTTGTGGCTGGTTTTCAAGGAAATCCTGCCGAATGCGCTGCCGCCGCTGATTGCGGAATTCGGTCTGCGCTTCTGCTTCACGTTTCTCTTCGTTGCCGGCCTGTCGTTTCTGGGCCTCGGTATTCAGCCGCCTTTCGCCGACTGGGGCGGTATGGTGAAGGATAATCAGCAGGCTATTCTTTACGGCCTTTATGCGCCGCTTTATCCCGCTGCCGCAATCGCCATCTTGACCATCGGCATCAATCTTGTGGTGGACTGGTTGCTGGCGGGACGTAGCGCTATTCAAGGAGCGGACCGATGAGCGAAGACAAAGTCCTTCAAATCCGTGGCCTGAAGGTCGCAGCCCCCAACGGCGCCATTCTGGTCGATGGCATTGATCTCGACCTGTCCCGCGGTGAGGTCAAGGGCCTCATTGGCGAATCGGGGGCGGGGAAATCCACGATAGGCCTCGCCGCCATGGGCTACGGTCGAAATGGCTGCCGCATCGTTGACGGCGAGATCGTCGTCGATGGCATCTCTTTGATGAAGATCGGCCGCGCTGGACGTGAGGCGGTGCGTGGCGCGCGTATCGCCTATGTCGCACAGAGTGCTGCTGCGGCTTTCAATCCGGCGATGAAAATCGGCGATCAGATCATCGAGGGGCCTCTCTATCACGGCATCATGAACCGGCAGGAGGCACAAGCCTGGATGCTGGAGCTGCTTGAGGCGCTGCAACTGCCGGATTTTCGCAATTTCGGCAATCGCTACCCGCATCAGGTTTCCGGTGGTCAGTTGCAGCGCGCCATGGTCGCAATGGCGATGTCATGCCGCCCAGACATCCTCGTGCTGGATGAGCCGACCACGGCTCTGGACGTCACGACGCAGATCGAGGTTCTCGCACTGCTGCGCGATCTTATCCAGCGGTACAAGACTGCAGCCCTTTATATCACGCACGACCTGGCGGTGGTGGCGCAGGTGGCCGATAGCATCACGGTCTTGCGCCATGGAAAGCGGGTGGAGGAGGGGAGCGCCGAGCAGATCCTCGAGCATCCTCAGGAAGAGTACACCAAGCGTCTTGTCTCGGAACGCGAAACGAGCATGGCGGGGCAAGGGGTTCACCACGAAAGTGGCGAGGTCTTGCTGGATGTGCGTGACGTGACGGCTCATTACGGCCGCAAAAAGGTATTGGACAATGTCCATCTGACGCTTCGCCGCGGTGAGACTCTCGCCATTGTCGGCGAATCCGGGTCGGGCAAGTCCACGCTCGCACGCGTTATCGCGGGTCTGCCGCCTCATTCGTCGGGAGTGATCTCACTCGCCGGACACAGGCTTGCCGACAGCTACAAGAAGCGCAGCCGGGAAGAGCTGCGCCGTATACAACTCGTCTATCAGCTACCGGATGTGGCCCTCAACCCGCGACAGGCGGTTGGCGACATCATCGGTCGTCCCATGTCATTTTATTTCAACATGAAAGAGGATCAGCGTGTTTCCGAAGTCGGACGGTTACTCGATCTTGTCGGACTACCGCGAGACTTTGCCGAGCGACTTCCAAAGGCGCTTTCGGGCGGCCAGAAGCAGCGCGTCTGTATCGCCCGCGCTCTTGCAGCGCGTCCCGATCTCATCATCTGCGATGAGGTCACGTCTGCGCTCGACCCCCTCGTGGCAGAAGAGATCTTGCGATTGCTGCGCTCGTTGCAGGATGAATTGTCTGTCTCCTATCTGTTCATAACCCATGATCTGGGTGTCGTTCGCAGACTGGCGGACCGGACGATGGTGATGCAGCATGGCGTGATCGTTGAAACGGGCATAACCGCAGATGTTTTTGCCCCGCCTTACAAGCCCTACACCGAGCAGCTCATCACCTCAGTGCCGGAACTGCGACGAGACTGGCTTGATGGGGTGCTGGCAAAACGCGCAATCTCCGCCGCTTGAGGACGATGGCGATCTCGGATCGCCGTTCAAAATCCTGTCGTCGCTACTGGAGTCCCGGTAAGGCGCATAATCTGACTGGAATATTTGAAATGACAGTGCATGTCCAAGAACACATCTGGATTCCCTTGAGCGATGGTACGCGCCTTGGGGCGCGGCTCTGGTTGCCGGAAGACGCAGAACAATCGTCGGTCCCGGCAATCCTTGAATATATTCCCTACCGCAAGCGCGACGGTACTCGTGGGCGCGACGAGCCGATGCATGGCTATTTCGCAAGCCAGGGCTACGCGGCCATTCGCGTCGATATGCGTGGGACAGGCGAGTCCGATGGACATATGGCGGATGAATATCTGAAGCAGGAGCAGGATGACGCGCTTGAAGTGATCGACTGGATTTCCCGCCAAGCCTGGTGCAGCGGCAACGTTGGAATGATGGGAAAAAGCTGGGGCGGCTTCAACAGTTTGCAGGTAGCGGCGCGCAGACCACCCGCACTGAAGGCGATCATCACCGCCTACTCGACAGATAATCGTTATACGGACGACATTCATTACATGGGCGGTTTGCTGCTCAATGATAATTTGTGGTGGGGCACAATCATGCTGGCCTACCAGAGCCGGCCTCTTGATCCAAAGATCGTCGGCGACGTGTGGAGAGAGCAGTGGCTGGAACGGATCGACAAGCTCCCTTTCTTCCCCGCTCTTTGGCTCGAACATCAGCGTTATGACGACTATTGGAAACACGGTTCGGTGTGTGAGGACTGGAGCGCCATTGAGTGCCCGGTGCTGGCAATTGGGGCATGGGCCGACAGCTATACCAATCCGGTATCCCGACTCTTGGAAAACCTTCAAGTTCCACGTCGCGGGATCATCGGCCCCTGGGGGCACATTTACCCTCAGGATGGTGTTCCAGGTCCTGCCATCGGCTTCCTTCAGGAGGCAACCCGCTGGTGGGATCAGTGGCTCAAGGGTGAAGAGACCGGCGTCATGGACGAGCCCATGCTGCGTGCCTTTGTCTGTGACACGATCGAACCCACAGGCACGCGCACCACGACGGAGGGTCGGTGGGTTGGTGAAGCAGAATGGTCATCGCCTGAGATAACTGCAAAGCAGTTCCATCTCGGCGCTGATCGTCGCCTTGGCGGAAACGCATCGCAGGCAGCGATCCTGCAAGTTCGTTCTCCGCAAAGCCACGGAAAAGCAGGTGGCGAATGGATGGCAACGGGTTGCCCAGGCGAACACCCGACAGACCAGCGGCTTGATAATGGAGGCGCGCTCGTTTTCGAAACCGAGATACTGGAACAGGATCTCGATGTGTTGGGTGCACCTTCGGTCCGCCTTCGCGTTGCTGCAGATTGCCCGGTAGCGCAAATATCGCTGCGGTTGAACGATGTTCTGCCGGATGGCCGCGTGACGCGGGTAAGCTATCAGGTCTTCAACCTGACCCATCGTGATAGCCATGAAGAGCCGGAAGCATTGGAGGCGGGCAAATTCTACGATTTAGCGATCAAGCTCAACGATTGCGGCTATCGCTTTGCCAAAGGTCATCGCGTTCAACTGGCCATCGCCACTGCCTATTGGCCAATGGTCTGGACGTCTCCATACAATGCGACGCTCAGCATCTCCGTGGCGGAGAGCAGACTTGAGCTCCCTGTTCGTGCGCCCTCGCACGAGACGAAAGTGCGTTTCGATGCACCCGCTCACGGGCCGTCGACTCCGATGACGCAGGTCGATGCTGGAACGGTCAGGCGCTGGACCGAACAGGACCATGAAACCGGAATCAATACCTACATCACGGACGGCGTGGGCGGCTTGTTCGGAGAGGGCGTCATCCGCTTCGACGAGATCGATACTCAACTCAGTCACAGCCTTCGCCGTGAGTTGACCATCAAGGACGACGACCCGCTCTCGGCGAAATACGTACTCACGCAGAGCTATGAAATGGGGCGTGACGGCTGGCGGATAAAAATCGAAAGCCGAACAGAAATGCGCTCGGACAAGGACAAATTCTACCTGGCAGGAGAGTTGTCAGCATCCGAGAATGGAACGCTGGTCAAGACGCGCCAATGGGACGAGCGCTTTGACCGCGATCTGATCTGAGCCCCATATCGAAAGACTAGCAAGAGCGAATGGTGCTGAGTGCACCCTTCGCTCAATTGCTTGAGGCATGGCAGAAAGAGTGCGTCTCAGTTTCCCATTGGTGCTTTTGGCCAGACGAAATGAGCCTTCGAGGTCAATCCTATTCTCCCAGAGCAACGCCCTCTCGGCGTGGATCGGCGCTTCCAGCCAAGCCTTTGCCGGTGATCTCGATGGCGTGCAAGCCGGAATTCATCTCGCCCGGCTTCACGTCGTACCCGAGTGATTTGAGCGGTTCGGCCATGTCTTCCGCCTTGGTGCCGGCCTCGATATCGTAGGTCCCGAAGCGATTGATGAGATGCGGCTGGGCCACGATCTCCTCCACGGACATACCCCAGTCGATATAGGCAATCAGCGCCTGCGCCACATATCCGATGATCTGGCTGCCACCTGGCGAGCCGATGGCGAGCAGTGGTTTTCCGTCCTTCATCACGATGGTTGGTGCCATCGATGAGCGCGGCCGCTTTCCAGGCTCGACCCGATTGGCAATCGGCAGGCCGCCGTCATGGGTCTTGAAGGAAAAGTCCGTCAACTCATTGTTGAGAAGAAAGCCGTTGGTCATCAGACGTGAGCCAAAGCCATTTTCGATCGTTGTCGTCATGGAAACGACGTTGCCTTCCTTGTCGACGATGACGAAGTGACTGGTGGACGGCAATTCCAGTGCCGCATCCCGGCCGAACAGTAGAGCGTGGTCCCAGCCGGGTTCGCCAGCTTTGACCGCATCCTTGCTCAAGGCCTTGTCGCCATCCAGCAGCCTTGCGCGCTCGCCCAGATAGGATTTGTCGAGCAAGCCCTTGATCGGCAACGGCACGAAGTTTGGATCGGCCACGTAACGTTCACGGTCGGCAAATGCAAGACGTTGGGCATCGCCGATAATGCGCCAGCTTTCCACATTCTGTGGTCCCAAAGCCTTGAGATCGAAATTTTCCGAAAGGCCGAGGATTTGGCTGACGGCGACTGCTCCTGACGACGGCGGACCCATGCCGCAGACATCGAGAGCGCGATAGGTGAAGCAAACTGGTTCTCGCTCGATGATACGATAATTGGAAAGGTCGGCGAGCGAAAGTACGCCGGGATTGCCGGCGGCTTCCCGCACGGTCTTGATGATGTCCTCCGCAATTTTCCCCTTGTAGAATGCGTCAGCACCACCTTTCGCAAGAAGCGCAAGCGTGTCTGCGTAAGATGGATTTTTTAACACGGTGCCTGCCTTCAAAGCCGCGCCTGAGCTATCGAAGAAATAGGACGTGGTCTCCTTGTAGGTCTTCAACCGGTCACCCTCGGAGGCGACCAGGGAGGCGAGACGTGGCGATACCCGGAAGCCTTGTGTTGCCAGGGTCTGGGCCGGCTTCAGGAGGTTTGCCCATTCCGTTTTGCCGAAGCGTTTGTGGACGTCCTCGAGAAGGCGGACGGTTCCAGGCGTACCAACCGAGCGGCCGCCCACCACGGCGTCCATGAACTTCAGGGGCTGGCCTTTCGCGTCGAGAAAGAGTGTCGGGGTGGCCTCCATGGGCGCCGTCTCCCGGCCATCGAAGGTGGTCAGCTTCCCACTTTTTGCATCGTAATAAACGAGAAACGCACCGCCGCCGAGACCGGAGCTCTGCGGTTCGACGAGACCAAGCACGGTCTGCACCGCAACCATCGCATCAATCGCGTTCCCGCCATTGGCAATCACATCACGCCCCGCCTCAGCCGCGAGCGGATTGGCAGCCGCCACCATGAAGTTTTTGGCTTCCACGCGTTGAGCCGTTGCAACCGCCGTTGCTTTTTCCGGGGCAACGGTGTCGGACGCCTGCTGAGCTGAGGCCCCGGAAGAGCAAAGGGCCAGGGCAAGAAAAGTTCGGCTGAGAAGTCTCGGTTGCATTTGTCCTATCCTTCTAATTGGCACGACGACCAACTGCAGTGGGACGCGACACCGCGCGAGCCCATGTGGGCCCACCGCAAACGATTTGGTCACACTATGAGGACTGTGTCACAGCCTGTCCACTCTGACTGATGACAGGTGCACGACGCGCGGATGGGGGCTCCGATGATAGTCCGCCATTTTACCGCCGATGCTTTTCTGATGATTATCCATCACCGGATGCGCGAAAAAGTATAAGCCAGGCGCCTGTGTAGCCGCCTCTCGAAGCGCGAAAATTTTAGCCTTTCAGCGTGCCGTTGCGCGGGTTGTGAACATATCACGCGAAGTTGTTGGCTAAAATCGATGCAGGATTGGTGTTCATTGTTAGGTTCAATGCACTGCTATTCCTTTTTCAGCATAGGGCAGTCAAAAAAGTATCAGCAATTTCTGCGGCGTGAGGTGGAGTAATCGCTCCAGTCGCGCCTATGCTCCACCTCAACGCCTGGGACGAGCCATAAGAGGAATGGTCTCGTTTCGACTTGAGGCGGACGTGCGTGAGGGAGGAACCATGATGCAGCCCGATCTGGAACTGGTCCACATTCGCAAGGGCGAGTCTTTCGCTGCCTGGCGGCATGGCTACCCGTTCCGTACGGTTCGCTGGCATTACCACCCCGAATACGAAATCCACCTCGTCGTGGCGACGTCCGGCACCTTCTATATTGGCGACTTTGTCGGACGCTTCGACCCCGGCCAGCTGATCATGACCGGCCCCAATCTCCCCCAGAACTGGATCAGCGAGATAGAGCCCGAGGAAATCGTTCCGACGCGCTCTCTCGTGATCCAGTTTCCGGAAGCGTTCATAGAAGAAGCCAGTGCATGCATGTCAGAGATGGAGCCGGTCCGCAGCCTGCTGGAACGCAGTCGCCGTGGCATTCTGTTTGACGACGATACGAGCAATCGCGTCCGGCCTTTGATCGAAAGGTTGATCGAAGCGCAGGGGCTTACGCGCCTCGCGCTCTTCTGGGAAATTCTTGACCTTCTGGTCAAAGCGCCATCTCCGGAGGTTCTGGCCAGCCTCAGCTATGAACTGGACTTGGCAGGCACTGGCGATAGCGGCATCAATCGCGCCTTGTCGCATCTGCGCCAGCATCTGACCGCGCAGGTGGATGAAATTGACCTGGCTGAGATCGTCGGCCAGAGCCCCAGCACGTTTTCACGCGCCTTCAAGCGCCACACAGGTACGACGCTTGTCCGTTACCGCAACCAACTGAGGATCGATCTTGCCTGTCAGATGTTGCTGGCGGATCAGGACGTCAAGGTTGCCGAAGTCTGCTACGACGTGGGCTTCTCCAACCTTTCGAATTTCAACCGGCATTTCCTGAAACTGAAGGGAATGTCGCCGTCGAGGTTCCGAACCATATTCGCGGCCCAAAAGGCGGCAGTCATGGCGGAATAACCCACCGGCACATCGCAGATTTCATCAATTCGGACAGACGACTGTCCGGAAACGGGTAGTTGCTGCCCAATTTCCAACGGGAGGAAGAGTAATATGAAAATGAAGTCAAAGTTTCTGATGGCGACAGCCGCCCTTGCCCTGATGGCCGCTCCGGCTCTGGCACAGGAAAAGCTGAAGATCGGCATGACGTTTCAGGAGTTGAACAACCCATACTTCGTGTCCATGCAGGAAGCTCTGAAGGAAGCCGCAGCGAGCATCGGAGCCGATGTCGTCGTAACCGATGCCGGCCATGATGTTGCGAAGCAGATTTCCGACGTTGAAGATATGCTTCAGCAGAAGATCGACATCCTTCTTCTGAACCCAACCGACAGCGCGGGCATCGAAGCCGCCGTTCATGCAGCCAAAGCTGCAGGCGTCATCGTCGTCGCCGTGGATGCCAATGCAAACGGTCCGGTCGACACCTTCGTGGGTTCGAAGAACCGCGATGCGGGCTACATGTCTTGCAAACATCTCGGTGAAGCCGTTGGCGGCAAGGGCGAGGTTGCGATCCTCGACGGTATTCCGGTCGTGCCGATCCTCCAACGCGTCGAAGGCTGCAAGGCTGCACTAGCGGAATTCAAGGATATCAAGCTCGTCGACACACAGAACGGTCGTCAGGATCGCTCCGTGGCTCTTGGCGTGGTCGAAAACATGATCCAGTCGCACCCGAACCTCGTGGGTATCTTCTCCGTGAATGATGGCGGTGCCATGGGTGCGCTTTCGGCGATCCAGGGCTCCGGCAAGGACATCAAGCTG
The DNA here is from genome assembly GCF_004310285.1 of Agrobacterium cavarae. Lineage (GTDB taxonomy): Bacteria > Pseudomonadota > Alphaproteobacteria > Rhizobiales > Rhizobiaceae > Agrobacterium > Agrobacterium cavarae. The sequence continues at coordinate 15,571 of NZ_SISF01000021.1, read as the reverse complement.
ACCTCCGTGGACGGCGCTCCCGAAGCGGTGAAGGCCATCGCCGACGGTACGCCTTTCATCGAAACGACGGCGCAGTTCCCACGTGACCAGGTCCGCGTTGGACTTGCCATGGCGCTTGCTCAGAAATGGGGCGCACGCGTTGTGCCGAAGGAAGTGCCGATCGACGTCATGGTCGTGGACAGCAAGAACGCCGGCGAGTTCAGCTGGTAATAACTCCTCCCAGGCTCCGTCCCCGCTTAGGCGGGGGCGGGACGCTTGGATCTAAAGACATTAGAGCGTCCTTTGTGCGTCCGGAATGACGCACGGCGCTCTAAATCCCGACCATTGAGGAGGGTAGAGTGCTCGAACTGAACGGAATAAGAAAAAGCTTCGGCAAGATCGAGGTCCTGCGCGGCGTCGACCTCCAGGCACGCCCCGGTGAGGTGCACGCGCTTCTCGGCGAAAACGGTGCTGGCAAGTCGACCTTGATGAAAATTCTCTGTGGTATTTTGCAGCCCTCCGACGGGACGATCCGCATCGACGGAAGAGAGCGGCAATTCGCCAATTATGACGAGGCGATTGCTTCCGGGATTGGCATCGTCTTTCAGGAATTCAGCCTGATCCCCTATCTCAACGCTGTCGAGAACATGTTCCTCGCCCGTGAGATCCGCGGGCCGCTTCGCCTCTTGAACAAGGGCGCCATGCGCAAGCGGGCCGCCGAAATCATGAGCCGCTTGGTGGTGGATGTTCCACTCGACGTGCCGGTCAATCGGCTCTCGGTCGCCCAGCAGCAATTTGTCGAAATTGCGAAAGCGCTTTCTCTGGATGCGCGCATTCTGGTCCTCGACGAGCCGACCGCGACTCTGACACCGTCCGAGACCGAACACCTCTTCAATGTCATGCGAGAGTTGCGTCGTCAGGGTGTGGCGATCATCTTCATTTCGCACCATCTCGAGGAAATTTTCGAAATCTGTGACCGCATCACCGTTCTGCGTGACGGCGAGCTCATCGGGTCTTGCATGACATCCGAGGTGGACAACGACCGTCTAGTTGAAATGATGGTGGGCCGGCGCATCGAGGCGAGTTTCCCGCAAAAGCCGAAGCTTGATCCGTCGGCCGAGGTAGTGATCGATGTCGAAGAACTCCAGCTGAAGAAGGGCGGGCCTGTCTCGCGGTTTTCACTGCGCAAAGGAGAGATCCTCGGCTTTGCGGGGCTGGTTGGCTCGGGTCGCTCGGAAACGGTGCTCGCTATGCTTGGCGCACATTCGGCTTCACGGCGCAGAATAAAACTTGATGGCTCCGAAACACGATTTTCCGGTCCTGATGATGCGCTGATCCGCGGCATCGGTCTGCTGCCGGAAAGCCGAAAGGAGGAGGGGCTGATTACCAGCTTCTCCATCCTGCAAAATATTTCGCTGAACAACTACCGCAAATATCGGAAAGCCCACTGGTTCCTCGACCTGAAGAAGGAGCTGGAGCACACGAAGAAAGCAATGGCGCAGGTGCAGGTCAAGGCGCAGGGACCCTATGCCCGCGTTGACACCCTATCCGGTGGCAATCAGCAGAAGATCGTGATTGCCCGCTGGTTGAACCATGACATGCGGGTGCTGATCTTCGACGAGCCTACGCGCGGCATCGACGTTGGCGCGAAGGCCGAGATTTACGCGCTGATGCGGGCATTCGCCGCGAGCGGCCACTCCATCATCATGATCTCGTCGGAACTGCCCGAGGTGATCGGCATGTCCGACAGGGTCTGCGTCTTCCGCTCCGGCGGCATCGTCGCCACGCTTCAGGGCGAAGATATCAATTCCGAAACAATAATGACAAACGCTACCACCGGGAGAGTTGAACATGTCGCTTGATGCTAACACCGGCGTTGCCGCGAAGACGGGCGGCTTCAAACTGAGCGGCCTGCTGCATTCGCCGCTGGCATTGCCGCTCGCAGGTCTGATCGTCGTCTCGATCCTAATGGGTCTTGCGAGCGACAACTTCTTCAGCGTCAATAACATCATGAACGTGCTTCGCCAGGTGTCCGTCGTTGGCATCCTTGCCGTCGGCATGACTTTCGTCATCCTGACCGGCGGCATCGACTTGTCCGTCGGCGCGGTCATGGCGCTTGTGGGAACGCTCTCGGCGGGATTGATGGTCAATACCGGATTGCCGGCTTCGATCGCGCTGCCTGCCGGACTCTTCATCGGGCTCGGTATCGGCATATTCAATGGCGCACTTGTCGCCTGGGGAAAAATGCCAGCCATCATCGTCACGCTGGCGACAATGGGAATGGCGCGTGGTCTTGGCCTCATCTATTCAGGTGGCTATCCGGTCAGCGGCATTCCGAGCTGGATTTCCTGGTTCGGTGTCGGCCGCATCGGTGTCGTTCCAGTCCCCGTTGTCATCATGGTCGTCATCTACGCCATCGCCTGGGTCCTTCTCCAGCGAACCGCCTTTGGCCGTCACGTCTACGCCCTTGGCGGCAACGAGCTCGCAGCCCGGCTTTCGGGAGTGAAGACGCAGCGCGTCAAGCTCGCCGTCTATGGCATTTCAGGTGTCACCGCCGCACTTGCCGCACTCATTCTGACCGGACGCCTGATGAGCGGTCAGCCCAATGCCGGCGTTGGTTTCGAGCTGGATGCGATCGCTGCGGTGGTGCTTGGGGGGACGGCGATCGCCGGTGGCCGCGGGCTCATCCTAGGCACGCTGATCGGCGCCGTGCTGCTTGGCATTCTCAATAACGGCCTCAACCTGATGGGCATCAACCCCTATCTGCAGGACGTCATCAAGGGCTTCATCATTCTGCTGGCCATCTATATCGGGCGCGAGTGGCGCTAGGTCAGCCGACAACCTTTCCATAACGCAGGAGAACTAAATGTCTGAATCGCTGCAAGGCAAGATCGCGGTCATCACCGGTGCCGCCTCCGGTATCGGGCTTGCCACCACCGAAGCGCTCTTGGAGCAGGGCGCCACCGTGGTCATGGTCGACTGGAACGAGAAGGCCTTGAATGAGCTTGTCGCAAAGCTTGGCGAGCGTGCCATTGCGCAGGTCACCAATCTTCTGGATGCCGACAGCTGCAACGCCATGATCCCCGAAATCCTGGCAAAGGTCGATCACATCGACATTCTCTATTGCAATGCCGGGACTTACATCGGCGGTGACCTGACGGAGACCACACCGGAAGCCATCGACAAGATGCTGAACCTCAACGTCAACGCCGTCATGAAGAATGTCCACGCCGTCGTGCCGCACATGTCGGAGCGCAAGACTGGCGATATCATCGTTACGTGCTCGATTGCCGGACACTTCCCCACCTATTGGGAGCCTGTCTATTCCGGTTCCAAGTGGGCGATTACCAGCTTCGTCCAGGGCATGCGCCGCCAGATGATCCCGCACGGCGTACGTGTCGCCCAGGTCTCGCCCGGTCCGGTCGTCTCCGCGCTGTTGGCAGACTGGCCGGAGGAAAACCTCCGCAAGGCCAAGGAATCGGGTAGCCTCATCGACGCGAGCGAAGTGGCCGATGCCATCGTTTATATGCTGACGCGCAAGCGTACCGTCACCATCCGCGACATGCTGGTTCTGCCGACCAACTTCGATCGCGTCTGATAATCGAGTGGCGGCTGTCACATCAATGGGTTCAGCCGCTTCTCTCATGTGTTGTGTGATCCGCTCGAGGAGTATTGCAAATGGCTTCCTACCTGATTGGCGTCGATGTCGGCACCGGATCTGCTCGGGCAGGTGTCTTCGATGTGGAAGGTAAGCTTCTCGCAACGGCCAAACGGCCGATCTCAATGCACCGGCAAGATGGCGGTATTGCCGAGCAAACAAGTGGTGAGGTGTGGCAAGCGGTTTGCGAGAGCGTGCAGGAAAGCGTTTCGCGAGCCGGTATCGATCCGGCAGACGTGACGGGTCTCGGTTTTGACGCAACGTGTTCGCTTGTGGTCTGCGGTCCGGACGGCGAGACGCTTCCGGTTGGCGCCCCCGACCATCCTGAGCGGGATATCATCGTTTGGATGGACCACCGCGCGGTTGGACAGGCTGAGCGGATCAATGCCGGCGACCACGCCGTCTTGCAATATGTCGGCGGGCGCATTTCGCCAGAGATGCAGACGCCCAAGCTCCTATGGCTCAAGGAAAACAGCCCTCGTGTTTACGCCCGCGCCGCGCACTTTTTCGATCTGACGGATTTTCTGACATGGAAGGCCACCGGATCGCTCGACCGCTCTGCCTGCACCGTGACCTGCAAATGGACCTATCTTGCCCATGAGGATCGGTGGGACGCTGATTATTTCAATGCCATTGGTCTCGGTGATTTGGCGGAGCAGGGCTTCCGTCGCATTGGTCAAAACGTCGTCCATCCAGGCACTGCGCTCGGCGCCGGCCTGACGGATGAGTCCGCGAAGGCAATGGGGTTACGCCCCGGCACCGCTGTCGCCGCCGGTCTGATCGACGCGCATGCTGGCGGGGTGGGTACGGTCGCGGCAGGCGGAGACGCCTCGCGATGCCTCGGTTATGTGTTTGGCACCTCATCCTGCACCATGACGACCACCGCCGAACCCGCTTTTGTACCTGGTGTCTGGGGTCCGTATTATTCTGCCATGGTTCCAGGCGCCTGGTTGAATGAGGGCGGGCAGTCCGCCGCAGGTGCTGCCATTGATTATCTGGTGCAACTGCACCCGGCGTTTACGGAGGCGAAAGAGCGCGCAAACAATGATGGCAAGGCCTTGCCAGTCTGGCTCGCCGATCGCGCGTTGAGCTTAGCTACGTCGGCTTCTGCCGCAGTGGATATCGCCAGGGATTTTCATGTGGTGCCGGAATTTCTCGGTAACCGCGCACCGTCCGCCGATCCTCACGCGCGCGCGGTCATCGCTGGTTACGGGATGGAGACAGGGGTGGATTCGCTCGTTGCGCTTTATGTTGCTGGACTTCTTGGCCTCGGCTACGGGCTTCGCCAGATCATCGAGACGCAGGCCCGACACGGTGCGCCGGTGGAAACCATCAGCGTCAGCGGCGGTGCCGGTGCCCATCCGCTTGCTCAGCAATTGCTGGCGGATGCGACTGGTATGCCTGTCGAGTTGACGGAATGCGAAGAGCCGGTTCTTCTTGGTTCGGCTATGCTTGGTGCGGTTGCGGCAGGAACTTTCCCGGATCTTTCGTCGGCCATGCCGAAGATGTCTCGGGTTAAAAACCTTGCCTCGCCAGAGGCCGCGTTCCGCAAGGTGCATGATCTGCGCTACGAAGCGTTCCTGGCGCTGCAGAATGCAGCCCGCACCATTCGTTCCAACACCCATTCCTGAATACCGTCGAAGTCAAAGATCAGCAGGCCAACGCGGCCGCATTACGCGAGGATATCATGCAGTTTTCTGGAAAGTCCGTCATCATCACCGGAGCCGGCAAAGGGATTGGACGCGCCTGCGCCCGCCTCATGGCGGCACGCGGTGCAGAGGTCGTGGCGATCAGCCGGACGCAGTCCGATCTCGACAGCTTGAAAGCCGAAATTGGCGGACGTTCGATCCGTGCCGATCTCGCCGATGCCGTCGCTGTTCGTGCTGCGATGGCAGAGGCAGGCACCTGCGATTTTCTGATCAACAGCGCTGGGATCAATGTGCTGGAAAGCGTATTGGATATGACCGACGCAGGCTATGAAGCTGTGCTCGGCATCAATTTGCGCGCCGCCATCATCACCTGCCAGGAGTTTGCCCGGGCACGCGTCGCAAATGGCGGTGGTGGTGCGATCGTCAACATCACGTCGATTGCCGGTCACCGCGGGTTTCAGGATCATCTTTGCTATGCCGCGTCCAAGGCGGGGCTTGAGGGCGCGACACGCGTGCTCGCCAAGGAGCTTGGTCCCCATGGCATCCGCGTCAACGCGGTCGCCCCCACCATCACGCTGACCGAACTTGCTGCGGAAGCATGGAACGATCCGGTGAAGAGCCAGCCGATGATGGTTCGCCATCCGCTCAATCGCTTCGCTGAAGCGGAGGAAGTGGCAGAGAGCATCGCACTCCTGCTGTCCGACGACAGCAAGATGATTACCGGTGCCATACTGCCGATCGACGGTGGTTTCCTCGCTGTTTGATCAGCGGTTTTCAAAGCTGATCAGTAGAGAAGCCGCACGCTCGGCGTTCGATGAGCGAGGCGTGACTATCGCTCCGCCTGCTTCGGCGAGTCTGTTATTGCAAGCGGATTGGCCTCGACGAAGGCGGCAAAGGATTGGGCGATATCCCCGATGTCGCCATCGACAATAAAGACGAGAACGCTGGTGCGGTCCTCTGCCGGCCACGCGGCCATGTGCACGGGCTGGTGAATAAGGTGTTGAACACCGTGGATCACCACCGGTGTCTCATGTCCGTCGACGCCGATGATGCCCTTGACGCGCAGGAGCTTCTTGCCATGCCTGTTGACCAGCAACGAGAGCCATGTCGAAAACCGCGGCCATGACACGGCGTTGGGCGTGGTTAGGGATATGGCGCGGATCGCCCCATGCGCGTTGACGTCCTGAAACGGTGCATTCGCATGGTCATGGTAGCGCTCCGCTGCGACCCAACGCCGTGCTTCGGCGGGCCGGGCTGAAAGGTCGTGGATGTCCTCCGTCAGGATCAGGCTCGCAGCAGGATTCGCAGGATCGCTGATTTCAATGCTGGCCGTCGGATTCATGGTCGATAGCTTGGCGATGAGCGCCGCTATCGCATCGGGCTCGGCAATGTCCGTCTTGGTGATGACAAGTCGATCGGCGACGGCGACCTGCCGCGCGCTTTCGGTATAGGTCTCGATGTTGTGTTGCCCATTCGGAACCTCGACGACGGTGACGATGTTGCCCATCGAAAAATGATATTTCAACATCAGATCAGCCGTCAGCGTGGCGACGATCGGGGCCGGGTCGGCAAGTCCTGTTGTCTCGATGATGAGCCGGGTGAAAGACCCTATACGACCTGACTTGCGCTTTTCGAAGAGCGACAGGATCGCCTGCTTGAGATCGCCGCGGATTGTGCAGCAGATGCACCCACTCTGCAGAAGGACAGTGTCGTCCTCGATTGTCTCAACCAGCAGGTGATCGAGGCCGATGCTGCCGAATTCGTTGATGATCACGGCGGTGTTGGAAAGATCGGGACCCGACAGCAACGCGTTAAGCAGGGTCGTCTTGCCTGAGCCCAGAAAGCCGGTGAGGACGTTGACGACGATGGGTGGTTGAGCGCCAGATGGCATCACGCCTCCCGCATTTTCGACAGAAGCGTTGGATCGAGAGGGTCGATCACCTCGCCGGCAAAAGCCTCAGCCAATGGCCACAATTGGCCCAGATGGTCTACGACGGCACTTTTTCCCGTGCGGCCGGTGAGAACATATCGATCATTCCAGACCTTCAACCGCAGGCCAAAATGAGTGAGGACTGCATTGACGGCGCTGGCCTGACGGTAGCGCTCGGCGGCAGGCGTCATCGACGCAACGCCTTTGCCGCCGCTGCTCCAATGATCCGCCGCGCCAAGCGCACCGCACAGGCCGCACATTCGCTTTCTCCCTTATGCCTTGAGACTTATGATTGCGGACGCGCCGTGCCGCTGCGCGGGTAACGCTTGGAAAAGTCAGCGGCGATCTCTTCCATGGTGACGAACTTCACGCCCTCAAACTGACGGATGTGGTCGAAGATGCGCTCGTGCATCTTGAGCACGTGGGGTTTGCCGGAAACATCCGGGTGGATGGTGAGCGGGAAGACGGCATAGTCATAATTTTCATAGACCCACTCGAACTGGTCGATCCACATTTGCTCGAGGTCGCGCGGGTTGACGAAGCCGTGGCTATTGGGCGCGGCCTTGATGAACATCATGGGCGGGAGGTCGTCGAGGTTCCAGGACGCAGGGATTTCGATCAGGTCGGTTTCGGGACCTTGGGTAAAGGGTTTCATCCAGTGCGACGGATGCTTGGAATAATCAATCTTCGTCCATTCGTCACCGACGGTGACGTAATAGGGGTGGTGGTCGTTGTGCATGAGGGAGTGATCGTAAAGAATACCCTTTTGCTTCAGCAATTCGTTGGTCTTGGAGCCGAACTCCCACCAGGGGGCCACATAACCGCGCGGCGGCTTGCCGGAAAGCTTGGTGATGAGATCGACGCATTTGTCGAAGATCGCTTCTTCCTGTTCGGGCGTCATGGCAATCGGGTTTTCATGGCTATAGCCATGCATGCCGATTTCGTGACCGGCATCGGCAACCTGCTTCATCTCATCCCAGAATGTCTCGATCGAGTGTCCGGGAATGAACCAGGTGGTCTTGATGCCCCACTTTTCGAAGAGACGGAGCAAACGCACAGAGCCGACCTTGCCTGCAAAGACGCCGCGGGAAATATCGCAGGGGCTGTCTTCGCCACCGTAAGAGCCAAGCCAGCCCGCGACGGCATCGACGTCGACACCGTAGGACACCAAAATTTCCTTCGCCATGATCGCTTCCTTCTGTAATGGCCGGGTCGGCCTGATTGAATTCAGGGCAGTTCGGTTGGAGAGAGGCCCGAGCGGCTGCCCCCCATGCTGATATGTTTGCGCATGTAATAAAGCGCACCGTCCGGATCGCCGCGTTCGATCGCCTCGAGGATTAACTCATGCTCCTTGACCGCAGGCCAAAGATCGCCAGGGTGCAGGACCGGCATGCGCTGGCTCTCCTGCATGACGCCGGCGAATGTTCGATGCATATCGACGAGGAGGCGGTTGCCGGAGATCGCCAAGATCTGGCGGTGAAACTCGGTATCTGCCTCCACGTAACCGCTCAGATCTCCGTCCTGTGCCGCGCGGCGAAAGGCGGCTAGCGTGTTGCTCAGGGCGGCAAGATCGTGCTCCGTGCGCGACATCGCAGCAAGTTGCGCAGCATAACTTTCGACAACATGCCGCAACTGGTACACCTCGCGAAGAGAATAGGGTGCGGCTTGCGGCCAGGCACCGCTCCTCTCGTCGCTGCCATCGGCGATAACGAAACCGCGACCATTGTCTTGAGCTTTGATTTTGCCGGTGGTCAACAAAACGGAGATGGCCTCACGAAGCGTCGCCCGGCTGATGTCGAGCAGCCTTGCGAGCTCCCGCTGCGGTGGCAGCGCGGATCCTTGCGACCAGTGGCCTTCAGCGATCATCGAGGCGAGTGCTCTCACCGTTGCCGCGACAGCGCTTCCGCCTGCGCTTCCCGCTTCTGCCGTTTTCCTGATCGCTGTTTCAACCAAGTGCGCACTCCATCTTGGTCTGACCAAAAGTTCTATTCAACACAGAAGATCGGATTTTGGTCAGGCCGTCAACGTCAAAGAATAGGCAATCGATGCCCAATTCTTCGCCATTTGACAATCTTGGTCAGACCAAGTTAGCTGACGTAAAGATTTAGGGGAAAGATCATGACGAAAACTGTTTGCCTCATCACCACGGGCGGTACGATTGCCTCGCAGAAAAATGCGAGCACAGGCCATGTGACGGCGAAGCTTGGCGGAAGCGAGCTTCGGGCGTCGTTGGGAAGCCGTCTCACCGGTGTCGAGCTGGTGGTCGATGAATTCATGACCGTCGGGAGCTTCGCACTCTCGCTCGAAGACGCTTTTGCTCTCGCCTGCAGGATAAGAGACCATCTCGCCGACCCCAAGATCGACGGTGTCGTCGTCACGCACGGAACCGACACAATGGAGGAGAGCGCCTATATGGCCGATCTTCTCATCGATAGCGAAAAGCCGGTCGTCTTTACCGGTGCGCAGCGGGCAGCCGACGAACCGGATGGCGATGGTCCACGCAACATTGCCGACGCGGTTCGCATCGCTGCATCTGAGACCACCCGCGGTCTGGGAGTCCTTTTGTGTTTCGAGCAGGAGTTTCATGCAGCCCGCGACGTGACGAAGTCCCACACCTCTCGCACCGACACGTTCATTTCCGCCGAACATGGGAAACTGGGTGAAGTCGATGGTGAGTTGGTTATCGTGCACCGGCGCCCGGTGGGCCCGGGCAAAATTCCTGCGACGCGCGTCGAGACGGATATCGAGATCATCAAGCTCGGAATCGGCACAAGCGACCGGTTCCTGCGCTTCGCCGCCTCGGAGGGAATGCGGGGCATCGTGATCGAGGGCTTTGGCCGTGGCAACGCCACACCTGCCGTCACGGCTGCCGCTATCGATCTCGTCAAGAGCGGTGTTCCGGTCATCATGACGAGCCGATGCCAACGTGGTCGCGTCAAGCCGATCTATGGGAATGGCGGTGGCAAAACGCTTGCGGAAGGCGGCGTTATCTTTGCAGGGGATCTGAGTTCGCAGAAGGCGCGCGTTCTTCTGGCGTTGCTTCTCGGATCTGATTTGGGAGTCGAAGACATAGGCCGTGAGGTTGAGCGCTTCGGTCTTTAGTCGGCGTTTCGGTCTATCGAATGGTTGAAGCGGGACCTTTGGAGGTCTCGCTTCATTCTTGACGTCAGTCGATACGAGCGCCGCTGGCGTTGAAGAAGTGCAAATCTGCCGCCTTTGCGCCGATCTGCACGACGTCGTCCATCTCGATGCGCGAGCGTCCGGCCACACGAAAGACGATGGCGCTGCCATCTGCCAGTATGCCGTGCACGTAGCTTTCCGCGCCGACCAGTTCCACCGCAGCAACCTTGACGGAGGCGGTAAAAGCCTCGGCCTGTGGAGCGTCTGCGATCAGGTGAAGGTCTTCCGGGCGAATGCCGAGAGTGGCTGCAGCCGCTGGAACTGCCGCAGTCTGCGTCATCGACCAATTGCCAGAAGATGTCGGGATCGCAAGCAGGTTCATTGATGGCGAGCCGATGAAGGTCGCGACAAAGGTCGTTGCCGGGCGCTCATAGAGTTCGATCGGCGTACCGACCTGCTCGATACGTCCTGCATTCAAAACCACCAGCCTGTCGGCCAGCGTCATCGCTTCCATCTGATCATGCGTGACATAGACGCTTGTCGTTGCAAGCGAGCGCTGGAGCCGCTTGATCTCGACGCGCATCTGGACGCGAAGCTTGGCATCGAGGTTCGATAGAGGCTCGTCGAAGAGATATGCGGCGGGTTCGCGCACGATGGCGCGGCCCATCGCCACACGCTGGCGCTGGCCGCCGGACAGTTGCCTCGGCTTGCGCTCCAGAAACTGTTCGATCTCGAGCGCCTTGGCTGCCTGCTCGATACGGCGATCGATCTCGTCTTTCGGCGTATTGCGGTTCTTCAGTCCGTAAGCGAGGTTCTGCCGCACCGTCATATGCGGGTAGAGCGCGTAGTTCTGGAACACCATGGCAATATCGCGCTCTGACGGCTCCAAGTCGTTGACCACCCGATTGCCGATCGAGATTTCACCGCCTGAGATGCTCTCAAGGCCCGCGATCATGCGAAGCAAGGTGGACTTGCCGCAGCCGGATGGGCCGACGAGGACAACCAGTTCCCCGTCGGCGATCTGCAGGGATACACCTTTGATGGCTTCGACATTGCCATACATCTTGCGGACATCGTTCAAAACAATCTGGGCCATTACTTTTCTGTCTCCACAAGACCTTTAACGAACCATCGCTGCATCAAAACAACGACGATGATAGGTGGGATGATAGCGAGGATCGCGGTTACCATGACGTAGTTCCAGGGGGTGGAGGCGTCAGTGAAATCGACCATGCGGCGCAGGCCGATGATGATCGTGTTCATCTTGGCATCGTTCGTGACCAGAAGCGGCCAGAGATATTGGGTCCAGCCATAGATGAACAGGATCACGAAGAGTGCTGCAATGTTGGTGGTCGAGAGCGGAAGAAGGATGTCCTTCATGAAGCGGAAGGGTCCGGCATTATCGATGCGCGCTGCTTCGACCAGCTCTCCCGGGATCGTGAGGAAGAACTGCCGAAACAAGAAGGTTGCCGTTGCTGACGCCATCAGAGGCAGGGTCAGGCCCGCATAGGTGTCGATCAAACCGAGATCAACGATCACCTTATAGGTTGGCAGGATGCGCACCTCGACCGGCAGCATCAGCGTGATGAAGATCATCCAGAAGAAGAACATTCGGAAGCGGAAGCGGAAAAAGACGATGGCGAAGGCGGAGAGGAACGAGATGATGATCTTGCCGACGGCAATCGCCATTGCCACGACGAAGGAGTTGAAGAGCAGGCGTTCAAGACTGACGCCGACCACACGTTCGACACCACCGGCCACAGCTTCCCGGTAATTTTCTATCAAATGTCCACCCGGGAGCAGCGACATGGGTGGGCGGATGATGTCTTGGGACGTCATCGAGGAAGCAATGAACGTGTAGTAGATCGGGAAGGCGACAATGATGATGCCGATGATGAGGATGAGATGGCCAATGCCATTTGCGATGGGGCGTTTTTCAATCATGTCCGGTCCTCATCCGTAATGGACCCGCTTCTCGACGAAGCGGAACTGGAAGGCAGTCAGGCCGATCACGATGATCATCAGGATCACGGACTGGGCCGCGGATGAGCCAAGGTTCAAATTGACGAAGCCATCATTGTAGACCTTGTAGACCAGCGTTTCGGTCGCCTTGGCGGGACCGCCTCCGGTTACGGCATGGATGATGCCGAACGTGTCGAAAAAGGCGTAGACGGTATTGACCACCAAGAGGAAGAAGGTGGTGGGGGCCAGAAGCGGGAAGATGATGGTCCAGAAGCGCCGGCTCCCACGAGCACCGTCGATGGCTGCGGCCTCAATGAGCGATTTCGGGATTGCCTGAAGACCGGCCACGAAGAAGAGGAAATTGTAGCTGATCTGCTTCCAGGCGGCTGCGACGACAATCAGTGCCATTGCCTGGTCTCCCTTGAGCAACGGGTCCCACTGGAAGCCGGTCGAGCGTAGCAGATAGGCGAGCGTTCCCATGGCAGGGTTGAACATGAAGAGCCACAGCATGCCGGCGACGGCTGGTGCCACGGCATAAGGCCAGATAAGCAGCGTGCGATAAAAGGTCTGTCCGCGCACGACCTTGTCGGCGGCCGTTGCAAGCAGCAATGCTACGGCCATGGAAACCAGGGCCGTCAACGCACTGAAGACGATCGTGACCTGAAGCGCGTGGAGATAATTCGGGTCCGAAAGTGTATCGGAAAAATTGGCGAGACCGACGAACGTCGTTTTAAGCCCGAATGCATCTTCCTGCAGCACCGATTGATAGATCGCCTGGCTTGCGGGCCAGAAGAAGAAAATCGCGGTCAGGATGATCTGGGGTGCCAACAGGAGGTAGGGCAGGATTTTGTTCGGGAAGTGAACCGTGTGCAAGGGTGATGCTCCTCAGCCGGCCAGGGAAAAAGCATTGCCCGCATCCAAAGATGCGGGCAGCGGCTTCAGCTTATGGTGATTACTTGGAGGCAGCCGCGATGGCTGCATTGCCGCGCTCGACGATCTGGTTCAGCGTCGTCTTGGCATCCTGCTTACCAGCCAGCATGGCTTCGAACTGCTCGTTCATGATGTCGCGGACCTGTGGCAGGTTCGGCAGGCGAACACCCTTGGAGTTTTCCGTCGGTGCCTTGCCCATCATTTGAAGGATCGGCGTTTCACGCGCCGGATTCTTTTCGTAGAAGCCGGAAGCCTTCGTGGCTTCGTAAGCGGCATTGGTTACAGGCAGATATCCGGAAACCTGATGCAGGCGTGCCTGGATCGGCGTTTGCGACAGGAAGTGGAAGAACTGGGCAATGCCCTTATATTCTTCATCAGATTTTCCGCCAAAGACCCAGAGGCTCGCGCCGCCTGGAATGGTGTTCTGTGGTCCGTGACCTTCGTAATAGGGAAGCTGGCCGATGCCGTAATTCATTCCCGACTTTACGATGTCGCCAAGCCCGCCGGAAGACTCCGTCAGGATCGCGCATTCACCCGACAGGAAAAGCTGTTTCGCTTCGGACGTGCGGCCGCCGTAACGGAAGGTCCCGTCTTTGGCCATATCGGCGATCGACTGGAAATGCTCGACGAAGAGCGGCGCGTTGATCTTCAACTCCACTTTGCCGCCACCGAGGCCGTTCTCGTTCGTTCCGTAGGAGACGTTGTTCCAGGCGGCGAAGTTCTCGGTCTGGATCCAAGTCAGCCAGGTCGAGGTGAAGCCACAGGGTGCAGCACCGCTCTCCTTGATCTTGCGTGCCGCTTCGAAGACTGCGGGCCAAGTCTTTGGAGGGTTCTCCGTATCGAGGCCGGCTTTCTTGAAGGCATCCTTATTGTAGTAGAGGATCGGCGAAGACGAGTTGTAGGGGAAGGACAGCATCGTGCCATCCGGCTTAGAATAATAGGCAACGATACCTGCAAGATAGTCGGCCTTGTTAAACTCGAATCCACCCTTCTTGAGAACATCGGCGACCGGCATAATGGCGCCTTCTGCACCCATCATGACGCCAGAGCCAGCATCGAAAACCTGGATGATGGCCGGAGGCTGCTTCGACCGGAAGGCTGCGATCCCCGCGTTCAGGGTTTCCGGATAGGTGCCCTTGAACACCGGTGTGATCTTGTACTCGCTCTGGCTCTCATTGAACTCCTTGGCGAGCTGATCGACCACCTCGTTGTTCGCACCGGTCATGGCGTGCCACCATTGCAGCTCGGTTGCGGCAAAGGCAGAGGTGCCAAAAGAAAGCGAAATAGCAAATGCCGCCGCGGATGCAGCGAGACGTTTCGTGGACATGATGCCTCCCTAGTTTTACGCATGGTCCAGCAACAAGCTGTCCAGGATTTTTTTGCGCCGGAACCTCCCAGAACCAGCGCCAACTCGCTTCATTCGAAGCGTGTCATATAGAAAACGAAAACAAGTGAACGTGCAACGAAATTGTGACAGTTGGTTTTCGCGGGTTGTGCAAAACCAAAGGCTGAGAAGATCGATGGGCCGCTGGCTTCGGCTTAGAACACCCCAGACGATGTAGAGAAGCCCCGAAGACAATCGTCCTCGGGGCTTCTGGCTTGACGATATTGTGATCGCCGTCACACCGCTTCGCTCATTTTGTAGTCGGTGTTTGCAGGCTCTTGCTTGTGCTGAATCAGCGGGCGGTTGCCGGAGAGTTTGCGAACGAGCACATAGAAAACCGGTGTCATGAAGATGCCGAAGATCGTGACCCCGATCATGCCTGAGAAGACCGCGACGCCCATGGCGGCGCGCATCTCGGCTCCGGCGCCCGTAGAGATGACCAGCGGCACCACGCCCATGATGAAGGCAAGCGATGTCATCAGGATCGGACGCAGACGAAGGCGGCTGGCTTCGATGGCCGCGGCAACCGGTGAGCGGCCTTCGAACTCCAGTTCCCGTGCGAACTCCACGATCAGGATGGCATTCTTCGCCGATAGCCCGACAAGGACGATGAGGCCGATCTGGGTGAAGATGTTGTTGTCTCCGCCCGTTAGCCAGACGCCGGTCATGGCGGCGAGCACGCCCATCGGCACGATCATGATGATCGCGAGCGGCAGAGTGAGGCTCTCATACTGTGCGGCCAGAACCAGATAGACCAGCAGCAGCGCTAACGGGAACACCAGCAAACCTGAGCTTCCGGCAAGGATCTGCTGATAGGTCAAATCCGTCCACTCAAAGGAGATGCCCGATGGCAAGGTCTCACTGGCAATGCGTTCGATGGCTGCCTGGGCTTCGCCGGAAGAGAAGCCGGGTGCTGGGCCGCCATTGATATCAGCCGACAGGAAGCCATTGTACCTCGT
>NZ_SISF01000014.1 GCF_004310285.1 Agrobacterium cavarae | reverse complement strand
TGGTCAACGTGACCGATCGTGCCGATGTTGACGTGCGGCTTATTCCGCTCAAACTTGCTCTTTGCCATTAGTGGCTCTCCATCTTGTCCCTAAGCGGGAATAAACTCTAAATCTCGTTTGGGGCGTACCCCGATCACTTCTGACCGGAGTACTTTGCCTGGATGTCGGCAGCAACGTTGCTCGGAACCGGCGCATAGTGATCGAAGGTCATCGAGTACTGTGCACGGCCCTGAGACATCGAACGAAGGTTGTCGACGTACTTGAACATGTTGGCCAGCGGAACGTGAGCGCTGATCACGATGGTGATGCCACGCGATTCCTGACCCTGGATCTGACCGCGACGCGAGTTCAGATCGCCGATCACGTCACCGACGTAATCTTCAGGGGTCACGACTTCGACCTTCATCATCGGCTCGAGAAGCTGTGCGCCAGCCTTCTTTGCTGCTTCACGGAAGCAGGCACGCGATGCGATTTCGAACGCCAGAACAGACGAGTCAACATCGTGGTATGCACCATCGATGAGAGTTGCCTTGACACCCAGCATCGGGAAGCCAGCCAGAGGACCGGAAGAAAGAACGCTTTCGATACCCTTCTGAACGCCTGGGATGTATTCCTTCGGAACAGCACCACCAACGATCTTGGACTCGAACTTGAAGTCTTCGCCGTCTGGGTTCGGTTCGAAGATGATCTTGACACGAGCGAACTGACCGGTACCACCGGACTGCTTCTTGTGGGTGTAATCTTCTTCGTGCAGCTTCGTGATCGTTTCGCGGTAAGCAACCTGCGGAGCACCGACGGTGGCTTCAACCTTGAACTCGCGACGCATACGGTCGACGAGAATGTCGAGGTGAAGTTCGCCCATGCCAGCAATGATCGTCTGACCGGATTCTTCGTCCGTCTTGACGCGGAACGAAGGATCTTCAGCAGCCAGGCGGTTGAGCGCGAGGCCCATCTTTTCCTGGTCGCCCTTGGTCTTCGGTTCGATCGCGATCTGGATGACCGGCTCAGGGAATTCCATGCGCTCGAGGATAACCGGCTTCAACGGATCGCAAAGCGTGTCGCCCGTCGTGGTTTCCTTGAGGCCAGCCAGAGCAACGATATCGCCTGCAAAGGCTTCTTCGATGTCTTCACGGCTGTTGGAGTGCATCTGAAGCATACGGCCGACGCGCTCGCGCTTGTCCTTGACCGTGTTGATAACAGATGTGCCCTTCTCGAGCTTGCCCGAGTAGATACGTGCGAAGGTGAGCGAACCGACGAAGGGGTCGTTCATGATCTTGAACGCGAGCATGGAAAGCGGCTCGGAATCGTCAGCGTGACGCTCGATTTCGGCTTCCGTCTTGAAGTCGATGCCCTTGATCGCGGGAATGTCCAGCGGAGAAGGCAGATAGTCGACAACAGCGTCGAGAAGCGGCTGTACGCCCTTGTTCTTGAACGCGGTACCGCAGAACATCGGGTGGAACTTCACGTCGATGGTGCCGCGGCGAACGAGCGAACGGATCTTTTCGTTGTCCGGGTAGTTGCCTTCGAGGTAGGCTTCCATCGCTTCTTCGTCGATCTCGACAACAGTCTCAATCAGCTTTTCGCGATATTCTTCAGCCTTGGCCTTCATGTCTTCTGGAATTTCGACGACGTCCCACTGGGCGCCGAGCGATTCATCGCGCCAGATGAGAGCATTCATCTCGATCAGGTCGATAACGCCCTTGAATTCCGTTTCAGCGCCGATTGGCAGCTGCATGACGACGGCAGTGGCACCGAGGCGGGTCTTGATCATTTCTACCGAGCGGTAGAAGTCAGCGCCCGTCTTGTCCATCTTGTTGCAGAAGATCATACGCGGAACGTTGTACTTCTCTGCCTGACGCCAGACGGTTTCCGTCTGCGGCTCAACACCGGCGTTGGCATCGAGCAGCGCGATAGCGCCGTCGAGAACGCGCAGCGAACGCTCGACTTCGATGGTGAAGTCGACGTGGCCGGGGGTGTCGATGATGTTGAAACGACGCATCTTGCCATCGCGACCCTTCCAGAAGGTCGTGGTCGCAGCAGAGGTGATCGTGATGCCACGCTCCTGCTCCTGCTCCATCCAGTCCATCGTGGCTGCGCCATCGTGAACTTCACCGATCTTGTGCGACTTACCGGTGTAATAGAGGATACGCTCGGTGGTGGTCGTCTTACCGGCGTCGATATGCGCCATGATACCGAAGTTACGGTAATCTTCGATTTTATATTCGCGAGCCATAATGGACTGCCTTTCGATCTTCGACCGTTGAGATTACCAGCGGTAGTGCGAGAATGCGCGGTTAGCATCAGCCATCTTGTGCGTGTCTTCACGCTTCTTGACAGCAGATCCGCGGTTGTTCGCAGCGTCCATGAGTTCGCCGGAGAGGCGATCGACCATGGTCGTTTCGTTGCGCTTGCGCGCAGCAGCGATCAGCCAGCGGATGGCGAGAGCCTGGCGGCGCTCCGGACGAACGTCGACCGGAACCTGGTATGTCGCACCACCAACGCGGCGAGAACGAACTTCAACATGCGGGGCGACGTTGTCGAGAGCGGAATGGAACACGCCGAGCGGCTCCTGCTTCGTCTTGCCCTGCACGGCGTCGAACGCGCCGTAAACGATGCTTTCGGCAACAGACTTCTTGCCGTGAAGCATGATGGCATTCATGAACTTAGTGACGACCAGATCGCCGAACTTCGGGTCCGGATTGATCTCACGCTTTTCTGCACTATGGCGACGGGACATACTTTTTGTCTCTCATATGTTATTGACGCTAAACCACGCGGAGAACCTCGCGCAGCGCCGAATTGTTATTGCCGAATTACTTCGGACGCTTTGCACCGTACTTCGAACGGCGCTGCTTGCGGTTCTTGACGCCCTGGGTATCGAGAACACCGCGGATGATGTGGTAACGAACGCCCGGCAAGTCTTTGACGCGGCCGCCACGGATCATGACAACGGAGTGCTCCTGAAGGTTGTGACCTTCACCAGGAATGTAACCGATGACTTCGAAGCCGTTGGTGAGGCGGATCTTGGCAACCTTACGAAGAGCCGAGTTGGGCTTCTTTGGGGTCGTCGTGTAAACGCGGGTGCAAACGCCGCGCTTCTGTGGGTTTTCCTGCAGAGCAGGAACCTTATTGCGCTTTACCTGTGCCTGACGCGGCTTACGGATCAGCTGGTTTACGGTAGGCATATAACCATCCCTTGCAAAAACTACTTTAGCCACCCTTTCGGGTGGCGGCTACGCCGTTTCCGGCAACGAAGCACGCATATCCTCATGCGCAAAACGTGGCCCGATCCGGTTTCCACGGATGGACCACCAAGAGCAGAGGACGTAAAGACATACGTCTTGCGTGCAACAATCGTGTCTCGTACGTGTTTTGGACCCCTGTTTGAAGTGATCTCCAGGACGAGTCGTCCCAGATGGCCAGACTTCACATCGGCTCCGATGGCGGGCGTACTACTGTCTTAACCCGCTGTCGTCAAGGGTAAATCCGAATTTTGTCCCCGCGCGGCAGGCGTGAACGCCTTGCATTACGGGATATTGAAAGCCTTTTATCACAAAGCCCCTGCCCTCACCATTGTTTTTCACCTTCCGCCCTTTGGCTTTTCACAAAAGCCGTCTATTGATTCCCTGAAGCACCGCCTGTCCCAAGATCAGGGCCCTGCTGGTTGCAACATGTGGCAGGCGTGGAGGTTAGATGGATTGGCCTCTGGCACCTCCTCCACCAAAGACAAAAGGAATCGCGTCATGATCACCGAACCCGACAACGACAATGGACGCGACGAGGCTATGGTCTTCGTCATCATCGGCAAGGCCTATGAACGCGAAGGCGAAGACGGCATCGACATCCACGTCATCCTCCAGGCGCCGGACGACGATACCGCCGTGCGCGAAGCCTTGAATGCGCTGTCGGAAGAAGGCTTCCTCGAAGCCGACCTCGACCAGATCGGCATGATCACCGAAGTGCCGGACGAAGAACCGCATGCATCTGCCTATCAGGGCGCGCTGGAAGGCGAAGTCTCTATTATCCGCTTTGCTTGAATTGAGCGGGGCGCGCAACACTGCGCCCCTTTTCTCTCTGCCTGCATTCAAATGACGCTTCGCAGCATCATCTCCAGACCGAGCAAGACCAGCATCACCAAAAAGCAGCGCTTGAAGGTCGCCGGGTTGAACGCCTTTCTGAGCCGTTGTCCAGCCACCATGCCGAGCAGCGCCGGCAAGACGGCCAGAGCCGATAGGCCCGCCTCTCCCACTTGAAATGCGCCGTGCGAGACGAGCCCGATCGTCAGTGCGATCGTAGAGACGCTGAAAGACAGGCCGAGAGCCTGAACCAGATCGTCCTTCTCGAAGCCAAGCGATTGCAGATACGGAACGGCAGGGATGACGAACACGCCCGTCGCGCCGGTAATCAGCCCCGTCATGATGCCCACCAGAGGCGAAAGCCACGGCTCATGCGCAGACTGCACGCGATAGGGCGTCGCCAGCAGTGTGTAAATCCCATAGAAGGTCAGCGTCACACCGAGCGCAAGCGTGCTCCATCCAGCGCCCTCACCCGTCAACATCGAGGCCGTGGCAACCGTCCCGACCAGAACCCCTACCATCATCGTCCACAGACGGCGCAAGATCGGCATCACATTCATGCCGGCCATCAACTGCCAGACGTTGGTGAGCAAGGATGGAACGATCAGCATCGATGCGGCGACCAGGGGTGACAGCAGTCCGCCAAGGATTCCCATCGCAACAGTCGGGAGGCCCATCCCCGTCACGCCCTTGACGAGACCAGCAGAGAAGAAGGTGGCCGCAATGACAAACAATATCGAAAGAGAGTAGTCACTCATTGCTCCGTCATAGCGCAGGCTCCCGGTTCCACAATGCGGCATTGCCTTAACCAGCCTTCGGCTAGACCGAAGGCTAATTTATCCGTAAGCTTCTCTTTATGCGCTTTGACCTCACCGATCTTCGCCTGTTCCTTGCCGTTGCCGACGCTGGCAGCATCACCCTCGGCGCGCAGGAGATCGGACTCTCTCTCGCTGCAGCAAGCGACCGGCTGCGCGAGATGGAGCTTGCAGGCGGCGTTTCGCTGCTGGAAAGAGGTCGGCGCGGCATCCGCCTGACGGAGGCGGGCGAGACGCTCTCCCATCACGCCCGCCAGATCATCGGCCACGTCTCGCTGATGCGCGCCGATCTCGGGCAGTTCGCCAAGGGCCTGCGGGCAACGATCCGCATGGCCGTCAATACGGCGGCCATAGTGGACAGCCTGCCGCTGCGCCTGACGCCATGGCTAGCGGACCATCCGCAGGTCGATATCGATCTTCGCGAACGTCAAAGCCATGAGATTGCCCGCAGTGTCACGGCAGGCTTTTCCGATATCGGTATCTTATCCGATGTGGCAGCACACGAGGCGCTTGTTTTCAAACCCTTCGCTACCAGTCAACTCGCCATTGTCAGCGCCAAGTCTCACAGGCTGGCGAACCAAAAGCAGGTGCGCTTCGAGAGCCTGACCGACGACTATTTCATCGGGCTGAAGGACGGAGCCTTGCAGACCCATATCGAGTCCCAGGCGGAAAAGATCGGCGCGCGTTTGCGCTACCGTATCAGCCTGCGCACCTTTGAAAGCATCTGCCATGCCGCAAGCGCCGGCCTCGGCATCGCCATCGTCCCATCCACCATCGCTCACCGTTGCAAACGCAGTTATCCCTTGTCCGTCACGCCGTTAGCGGACGCATGGGCGCGACGCAATCTCGTGGTCTGTATCGCCAAGGACGCAGAGCAGACGCCGCTGGTCCGAGACCTGTTCGAGCATCTGTCAGCATGAAACGCAAAGACGCGACAGCATTGGTTTGAAAATCAGTGCCGATTTTCTCAAAGCACGATGCGTAGAGTCTAGGAGATGGAACATCCTTGTGCATC
This sequence comes from Agrobacterium cavarae, assembly GCF_004310285.1. GTDB lineage: Bacteria > Pseudomonadota > Alphaproteobacteria > Rhizobiales > Rhizobiaceae > Agrobacterium > Agrobacterium cavarae. The sequence goes on along the minus strand of NZ_SISF01000014.1, from coordinate 17,269 downwards.
CGAGAGGACGCACGGCGCTCTATCGATCCAACTGGATGATCCTATCTGGCGAAAGCGCCTTCACGAACGGCTCGTCATGACTGATAGCCAGGACGGCTCCGTCATAGGCTGCCAGCGCCGCCTCAAGCGCTGCGATCCCATCCAGATCGAGATGATTGGTTGGCTCGTCGAGGATCAGCAGTTGTGGCGGTGTCACAGCGCCAAGCGTGCAGGCGAGCCCCGCCCGCAAGCGTTCGCCGCCACTCAAATTGGCGGCCTTGCGTAACGCATCGTCCGCACGAAATTTGAACCGGGCAAGCGCCGCATAAGCCTCTTCATCGAGCGCGGATGCATGCGTCCGGCGGAAATTCTCGAGCAAGGTCAAGTCGTCACGAACACACTGGACATGCTGGTCCAAAACGGCAAACGGGACCCGCATGTCCACCACGCCCTCGAAAGGTGCCATCTCGCCACAGATCATCTTCAGCAGTGTGGTCTTCCCGCTTCCGTTCGGTCCGGCAAGCACGACGCGTTCCGGCCCGGTGATGGCCATAGAGAGGCCGCGGATGACGGGCTCCGATCGATCGTATCCGCCTGTGACACCGTCGAGCCGCAAGACAATCCTGCCCGCGACCAGGCCGGTTGAGGCGATGTCCATCCGGATCGGCTGAAGCACTTCTATTCGGGACCGTGCGGACAATAGCGCTGCCTCCGCCGCCTCACGTCGGGCGTCGCGCAAGCGCGCGCCTGCTCCACCAGACGCTTCCGCCCGCCCCTTCGCTGCATCCATCAATATCTTCGGCTGATCGCCTCTGCTCCGGCTCTTTGCCCCGGCACTGTCCTTGCGTGCCTTCCGCTCGGCCGCTTGCTGCGCGCGTTGCGCCGCCTCACGACCTGCCCTTTCCGCATGCGAGAGGTCATGTGTCGCCGCATCCAGTTCCAACTGCTTGAGCGCGCGATACGCGCTGTAATTCCCGCCATAACGGGACATGCCAAGGGTTGTCAGTTCGGCGATCGCATCCATCTCTTCCAGCAATTCACGATCATGGCTGACGACGATGGCGCCGCGCCGCCAGTGACTCACAAGATCGATCACCATGTCCCGCCCCGCCCGGTCGAGATTATTGGTCGGCTCGTCGAGCAGAAGGAAATCCGGCTCGGCTACGACGATGGCCGCGAGTGCCGCCCGCACGCGCTGCCCGCCCGAAAGCGTGGCAAGCGGCGTGTCTGGAGCCGCACAGAGACCGTAATGCTCGAGCGCCGCTTCCATCCTGGCGCCAGCCGTCCAGTCCGCTTCGGCCAGTTCGTCGACACTTGCCTGCCCTGCGGCCGCACGGTCAAGCAGCGCCAGCGTCTCCCGCAGACCGAAGAGATCCGCAAGCGTCGCATCGGGCCGGGTCATCCCGTCCTGGCGCATCAGCGCAACCGCGCCAGACACAGAGACGCGACCGGCATAGGGCATCATATCGCCGGCGATCACGTGCAAAAGTGTCGTTTTGCCCACGCCGTTGCGCCCGACGAGCCCGATGCGCTCACAGGTAAAACTGAAGTCGATGTTGGTGAAAAGCGGTTTGCCGTCAGACTTGATGCAGGACAGACCGGAAAGAGAAATCAACGAAGCCATGGGACAAAACATCTCGCTGCAGAACCAAAGGGAAAGTGGTTGCGAGCGTCAAATCCATCGTCGACCTGTCTCCTCTATTGAAGTGCCCTCAAGATAGGGCCGTTAACCCGATCGTTCAAGTCACATCAATTTGCGCCGCCCTCCAAGGAGGAATCCGGCGATCTCCGGCCACCGTGCAAAAACAAAAAACGCCCGGATTGCTCCGGGCGTTTGTATCTCCACGAGCAAGACCCTCTCACGAGGTGCCTGCGCTGACTGCCTTACTCGGCAGCCGGTGCCTTGTCCGTCATGTCCTGCAGCATCTGGTTTGCGGAAGCAGAGCCAGTGCTCTTCTTGCGCTCCTCGATGATGAGGTCGTCGCGGGTCGTCGCAATGCGGCGGATCTGCGTCATGGTGCCGCCGGTACCAGCCGGGATGAGGCGGCCGACGATGACGTTTTCCTTGAGGCCCTGCAGCGTGTCCGTCTTGCCGGCAATTGCAGCTTCCGTGAGAACCTTGGTGGTTTCCTGGAACGAAGCAGCCGAGATGAAGGACGGCGTCTGCAGCGATGCCTTGGTGATACCGAGAAGAACCGGTTCGCCATAGGCAGGCTTCTTGCCTTCTTCGATCAGACGATCGTTGTTGTCTTCCATCTCGATGCGGTCGACGTTGTCGCCCACGATGTACTGGCTGTCGCCGGCATCCGTGATCTCAACCTTCTGCAGCATCTGACGAACGATAACTTCGATGTGCTTGTCGTTGATGACAACGCCCTGCAGACGATAGACTTCCTGGATTTCGTTCACGAGGTAGGAAGCGAGTGCTTCCACGCCCTTGATCGCCAGAATGTCGTGCGGTGCCGGGTTGCCGTCGAGAATGTACTCGCCCTTCTCGATGTAGTCGCCTTCCTGAAGATGGAAGGGCTTGCCCTTCGGAATCAGGTATTCGACTGGCTCGACGCCGTCTTCCGCAGGCTCGATCTGAACACGGCGCTTGTTCTTGTAGTCGCGGCCGAGACGGATCGTACCATCGATTTCAGCGATGATAGCGTGATCCTTCGGACGACGCGCTTCAAAGAGTTCGGCAACGCGCGGCAGACCACCGGTGATGTCCTTGGTCTTGGCGCTTTCCAGCGGCGAACGTGCAAGCACGTCACCCTGGAAGACCTTCTGACCAGGCTCGACCGACAGAATGGCATCCACCGAGAGCTGGAAGCGGGCTTCGCCACCACGAGACAGCTTGGCAACTGCGCCAGACGCATCCTTGATCACGATCGAAGGCTTCAGATCCGAACCACGTGGTGTCGAACGCCAGTCGATAACCTGACGCTTGGTGATACCGGTGGATTCGTCGGTCGCTTCGAGAACGGAGAGACCATCGACCAGATCTTCGAAGTGAACAGTACCTTCCACTTCCGTCATCATTGGACGGGTGTAAGGGTCCCACTCTGCCAGACGCTGACCGCGCTTGACCTTGTCGCCATCATCCACGAACAGCTTCGAACCGTAGGCGACGCGCTGCGAAGAACGCTCGACGCCACGCTCATCGAGAATGGTAACCGACATGTTGCGGCCCATGGCGATGAGGACACCTTCCGACGAGCGGAGGATGTTGCGATTCTTGATCTGGATCGTGCCTTCGTAAGACGCTTCCAGGAACGACTGGTCAACCACGTTGGCCGTACCACCAAGGTGGAACGTACGCATGGTCAACTGCGTGCCTGGCTCACCGATCGACTGAGCGGCGATAACGCCCACGGCTTCGCCCATGTTGACAGGCGTACCGCGTGCAAGGTCACGACCGTAGCAGACGCCGCAGACGCCAACCTGGATTTCGCAGGTCAGAGCCGAACGGATGCGAACGGACTGGATGCCAGCCTTTTCGATCACGGCAACGTCGGCTTCATCGATCAGCGTGCCGGCCTTGACGATGTTCTCGCCAGTAACCGGGTTGTCGATGTCGTCGAGCGATGTACGACCGAGAATACGGGCGCCGAGCGATGCAACGACCTGACCGGCATCGACGATGGCAGTCATGGTGAGGCCCTTGTCGGTGCCGCAATCACGAGAGTTGACGATGCAGTCCTGCGCAACGTCGACGAGACGACGTGTCAGGTAACCGGAGTTCGCCGTCTTCAAGGCGGTGTCTGCAAGACCCTTACGGGCACCGTGGGTCGAGTTGAAGTACTCGTTAACGGTCAGGCCTTCTTTGAAGTTCGAGATGATCGGCGTTTCGATGATCTCGCCCGATGGCTTTGCCATAAGGCCGCGCATACCGCCAAGCTGACGCATCTGGTTCGGTGAACCGCGGGCACCCGAGTGGCTCATCATATAGATGGAGTTCATCGGCTTTTGACGACCGGTTTCCTCGTCGAACTCAACAGCCTTAATGCGCGCCATCATTTCTTCGGCGACCTTTTCGGTCGCCTTGCCCCAGGCGTCGACAACCTTGTTGTACTTTTCGCCCTGGGTGATGAGGCCGTCATTGTACTGCTGTTCGTATTCCTTCACCAGGGATTCGGTGTCGCCAACGATCTTGGCCTTGGTGTCCGGAATGATCATGTCGTCCTTGCCGAACGAAATGCCGGCGCGGCAAGCATGGGTGAAGCCGAGCTGCATGATGCGGTCACAGAAAATGACCGTGTCCTTCTGGCCGCAATGACGGTAGACCGTGTCGATCATCTTGGAGATGTTCTTCTTGGTCATTTCCTGGTTGCAGGTCTCGAAAGGCACGTTCACGTTCTTCGGCAGAAGTTCGCCGATGATCATGCGTCCAGGCGTCGTTTCGTAGATCTTGGACACCAACTTGCCGTCAGCATCCATCGTCTTGAAGCGGCCACGGATTTTCGCGTGCAGCGTCACGACCTTGTTTTCCAGAGCATGATGCAGTTCGCCCATGTCGGAGAAGGCCATGCCTTCGCCGGGCTCGCGCTCGTTCATGATCGAGAGGTAGTAAAGGCCGAGAACCATATCCTGCGAAGGAACGATGATCGGTGCGCCGTTTGCCGGGTGCAGAATGTTGTTGGTCGACATCATCAGCACGCGTGCTTCCAGCTGCGCTTCAAGCGACAGCGGAACGTGCACGGCCATCTGGTCTCCGTCGAAGTCGGCGTTGAACGCCGTGCAGACGAGCGGATGTAGCTGGATAGCCTTGCCTTCGACCAGCGTGGGTTCGAAAGCCTGGATGCCCAGACGGTGCAGCGTCGGTGCGCGGTTCAGAAGAACCGGATGCTCGCGGATGACCTCGTCGAGGATATCCCAGACTTCCGGCTTTTCCTTTTCAACCAGCTTCTTGGCCTGCTTGACGGTGGAGGAATAACCCTTGGCGTCAAGGCGGGCATAGATGAACGGCTTGAACAGCTCGAGCGCCATCTTCTTCGGCAGACCGCACTGATGCAGCTTCAGTTCCGGACCGGTCACGATGACCGAACGACCGGAATAGTCGACGCGCTTGCCGAGAAGGTTCTGGCGGAAGCGGCCCTGCTTGCCCTTGAGCATGTCGGACAGCGACTTCAGCGGACGCTTGTTGGCACCCGTGATGACGCGGCCGCGACGGCCGTTGTCGAATAGTGCGTCAACGGATTCCTGCAACATACGCTTTTCGTTGCGGATGATGATGCCCGGTGCGCGAAGCTCGATAAGGCGCTTCAGACGGTTGTTACGGTTGATGACGCGACGATAGAGATCGTTCAGGTCAGACGTCGCGAAGCGACCGCCATCCAGCGGAACCAGCGGACGCAGGTCCGGCGGGATCACCGGAACGACCTTCATGATCATCCATTCCGGACGGTTGCCGGATTCCATGAAGTTCTCGACGATCTTCAGGCGCTTCATCAGCTTCTTCTGCTTGAGATCCGAGGTGGTCTCAGCAAGATCGGAACGCAGATCGCCAGCGATTTTTTCGAGGTTCATCGAAGCGAGCATTTCATAGATCGCTTCAGCACCGATCATCGCGGTGAACTGGTCTTCACCGAATTCATCGACGGCAATCATGTACTCTTCTTCGGACAGAAGCTGGTTCTGCTTCATCGAAGTCAGGCCAGGCTCGGTCACGATGTAGTTTTCGAAGTAGAGAACGCGCTCTACATCCTTCAGCGTCATGTCGAGCAAGGTCGAGATACGCGAAGGCAGCGACTTCAGGAACCAGATATGGGCAACGGGAGCAGCAAGCTCGATATGGCCCATGCGCTCACGGCGAACGCGCGACAGCGTCACTTCAACGCCGCACTTTTCGCAGATGATGCCCTTGTACTTCATGCGCTTGTACTTACCGCACAGGCACTCATAGTCCTTGATCGGTCCGAAAATGCGCGCGCAGAACAGGCCATCACGCTCAGGCTTGAACGTACGGTAATTGATGGTTTCCGGCTTCTTGATCTCGCCGTAAGACCACGACAGGATTTTCTCCGGCGAAGCGATCGAAATCCGGATGGAATCGAAATGCTGCGCGGGCACCTGCGGGTTGAAAAGATTCATGACCTCTTGGTTCATGCCTTGTCTCCTTAAGGGGATGGAGCCCCTTGCTTGCATCTGGCGCGATCTTTCCCGGGCTGACCGGCCAGTGCTTCAAACATGGATCTATCCGCAAAATGCGGCGAAAGTGTCCGCCCACGAACACGCATCCGTGAGCGAAGCTGGCAGGCGCTCATTTCGAAGCGCCTGCCTTTTCTGATCTTATTCCGCCGCGTCAGGCAGCTGATCGGCAGCCTGCTGCTCTTCGAGCTTGGAGTTTTCCAGCTCGACGGAGAGACCCAGAGACCGCATTTCCTTGACGAGAACGTTGAAGCTCTCCGGAATACCGGCTTCGAAGGTGTCGTCGCCACGGACGATCGCTTCGTAAACCTTGGTGCGGCCCGCCACGTCGTCCGACTTGACGGTGAGCATTTCCTGCAGCGTGTAGGCGGCGCCGTAAGCTTCCAGAGCCCAGACTTCCATTTCCCCGAAGCGCTGACCGCCGAACTGCGCCTTGCCGCCCAGTGGCTGCTGGGTAACGAGCGAGTAAGGACCGATCGAGCGAGCGTGGATCTTGTCGTCGACAAGGTGGTTCAGCTTGATCATGTACATGTAGCCGACAGTCACCTTGCGGTCGAAAGCCTCACCCGTACGTCCGTCATAGAGAACCGACTGACCGGACTCATTCAGACCGGCGCGCTTCAACATGGAAGCAACGTCAGGCTCATGCGCTCCGTCGAAGACCGGCGTTGCGATGGAGACGCCCTTGCGGGACTGTTCTGCCAGGCGCAGCAGCGCATCGTCGTCAAAGGAAGATACTTCATCCTTCGCTTCGGAGGCGTAGACTTCCGTCAGTTCCTTCTTCAGGTCGGTGATGTCCATCGTCTTGCGATACTCGTCAAGCAGATCGCCGATCTTCTTGCCCATACCGGCGCAAGCCCATGCGAGGTGCGTTTCGAGGATCTGACCGACGTTCATGCGCGAAGGCACGCCCAGCGGGTTCAAGCAGATGTCGACATGCGTACCGTCTTCCAGGAACGGCATGTCTTCGACAGGCACGATACGCGAGACGACGCCCTTGTTACCGTGACGGCCGGCCATCTTGTCACCCGGCTGGATCTTGCGCTTCACAGCAACAAAGACCTTGACCATCTTCATGACGCCCGGAGGCATTTCGTCGCCGCGCTGGACCTTCTCGACCTTGTCCATGAAGCGCTGTTCAAGGCGCGACTTGGACTCGTCGTACTGACCACGCAGAGCTTCGATCTCGGACTGAACCTTCTCGTCCTCAACCGCGAACATCCACCACTGCGAGCGGGGATATTCGGAGACGACGGCGTTGGAAAGCTCAACACCCTTCTTGAAGCCCTTCGGACCGGCAATCGAAACCTGACCGCGCAGCATATCGACCAGACGGCCATAGACGTTGCGGTCCAGGATTGCCTGTTCGTCGTCACGGTCCTTGGCCAGGCGCTCGATTTCTTCGCGCTCGATAGCCATTGCACGCTCGTCCTTTTCGACGCCGTGACGGTTGAACACGCGAACTTCGACGACCGTACCGAACGTGCCTGGAGGCATGCGCATGGAGGTGTCGCGAACGTCGGAAGCCTTTTCACCGAAGATGGCGCGCAGAAGCTTTTCTTCCGGCGTCATCGGGCTTTCACCCTTCGGCGTGATCTTGCCGACGAGGATATCGCCAGGCTGAACTTCCGCACCGATGTAGACGATACCAGCTTCGTCGAGGTTCTTCAGCGCTTCTTCCGAAACGTTCGGAATATCACGCGTGATTTCTTCCGGACCAAGCTTGGTGTCGCGGGCCATCACTTCGAATTCTTCGATGTGGATGGAGGTGAACACGTCGTCGGAGACGATGCGCTCGGACATCAGGATCGAGTCTTCGTAGTTGTAGCCGTTCCATGGCATGAACGCGACGAGCGCGTTGCGGCCAAGTGCCAGGTCACCGAGATCGGTCGAAGGACCGTCCGCGATGATGTCGCCCTTGTTCAGAACGTCGCCGACGGAAACCAGCGGACGCTGGTTGACGCAGGTGTTCTGGTTGGAACGCTGGAACTTCTGCAGGCGGTAGATATCAACGCCGGACTTGCCAGCATCGAGATCTTCCGTTGCACGGATAACGATACGGGTCGCATCCACCTGGTCGACCACGCCGCCACGACGGGCTGCAATAGCAGCGCCGGAGTCACGGGCAACGATCGGCTCCATGCCGGTACCGACGAAGGGTGCTTCGGCGCGCAGCAGCGGAACGGCCTGACGCTGCATGTTCGAGCCCATGAGAGCGCGGTTGGCGTCGTCGTTTTCCAGGAACGGAATGAGAGCCGCGGCGACCGAAACCAGCTGCTTCGGCGAAACGTCCATCAGGTTGATGTTGTCACGCGGAGCCAGCATAACTTCGCCTGCATGACGGCAAACCACGAATTCTTCCGTGAATGCGCCTTCAGCGTCGAGCTCGGCATTGGCCTGTGCAACGTAATACTTAGCCTCTTCCATAGCGGAGAGGTAGATCACGTCGGTGGTGACCTTGCCGTCCACGATCTTTCGGTACGGGCTTTCGATGAAGCCGTACTTGTTGACGCGGGCGAATGTCGCCAGGCTGTTGATCAGACCGATGTTCGGGCCTTCCGGCGTTTCGATCGGGCAAATACGGCCGTAGTGGGTCGGGTGAACGTCGCGGACTTCGAAGCCTGCGCGCTCGCGGGTCAGACCGCCCGGTCCAAGAGCCGAAAGACGGCGCTTGTGGGTGATTTCCGAAAGCGGGTTCACCTGGTCCATGAACTGCGACAGCTGCGAGGAACCGAAGAATTCACGAACGGCAGCAGCTGCCGGCTTCGCATTGATCAGATCCTGCGGCATCACGGTGTCGATTTCGATCGAGGACATACGTTCCTTGATCGCGCGTTCCATGCGCAGAAGACCCAGACGATACTGGTTCTCCATCAACTCACCGACGGAACGAACACGGCGGTTGCCGAGGTTGTCGATGTCGTCGATTTCGCCCTTGCCGTCACGCAGCTCGACCAGCATCTTGACCACGGCCAGGATGTCGTCCTTGCGCAGCGTGCGCACGGTGTCTTCCACATCGAGGTCGAGACGCATGTTCATCTTGACGCGACCGACGGCCGAAAGGTCGTAACGCTCGGAGTCGAAGAACAGCGAGTTGAACATGGCTTCCGCAGAATCCATGGTCGGCGGTTCACCTGGACGCATCACGCGGTAGATATCGAACAGAGCGTCCTGACGGTTCTCGTTCTTGTCTGCAGCGAGCGTGTTGCGGATATAGGCGCCAACATTGACGTGGTCGATGTTGAGGACAGAGATCTCGTCGAAGCCATGGCCGAGAATGACGGTCAGCGACTTGTCGTCGATTTCGTCGCCGGCTTCGAGATAGATTTCACCCGTCTCGTAGTTGACGATGTCTTCGGCAAGGAAGTTGCCGTACAGGTCTTCGTCGCTGGCCTTGAGAGCCTTCAGGCCCTTGTCCGTCAGCTGACGCAGCAGGCGCGGGGTCAGCTTCTTGCCACCTTCGACAACGACTTCGCCGGTATCGGCGTCGATCATGTCGGTGATGACCTTGGCGTTCTTCAGCGTCTCCGGCTGGAAAGGAATGCGCCAGCCGTCAGCTTCGCGGGTGTAAGTCGCCTTGGTGTAGAACGTCGACAGGATTTCTTCGCCATCCATGCCAAGCGCCATGAGCAGCGACGTGACGGGAAGCTTGCGGCGACGGTCGATACGAGCGAACACGACATCCTTGGCGTCGAATTCGATATCGAGCCAGGAACCGCGATAAGGGATGACGCGCGCAGCGAAGAGCAGCTTGCCGGAAGAGTGGCTCTTGCCCTTGTCGTGGTCGAAGAAGACGCCCGGCGAACGGTGCATCTGAGACACGATGACGCGCTCGGTACCGTTGACGATGAACGTGCCGTTATTGGTCATGAGCGGCATGTCGCCCATGTAGACGGACTGTTCCTTGATGTCCTTGATGGACTTCGCGCCTGTATCCTCGTCGATATCGAACACGATGAGGCGCAGCGTCACCTTGAGCGGCGCTGCGTAGGTCAGATCGCGCTGACGGCATTCCTCGACGTCGAACTTCGGTGCCTCGAATTCGTAAGATACGAATTCCAGCATGGACGCGCCGGAGAAGTCGGTGATCGGGAATACGGATTTGAATACGGCATTCAATCCCTCGTCGGGACGTCCGCCCTTGGGCTCGTCAACCATGAGGAATTGGTCATACGAAGCCTTCTGAACCTCGATGAGGTTCGGCATTTCCGCTACTTCTGGAATTCTGCCGAAAAACTTGCGTACGCGCCTACGACCGTTAAACGAAAGGGTCTGAGCCATCGTCGCTCCTTTAAAATTGCATCCGGGCCTGCAACGGACGGGAACCGATGGCCAGTCGACCCCGTCGAATAATGGGTAAAATCAATCTCGTTCCACCTCCCGGATCGATCAGGCCGGATTGCCTGATGAGCCGGTTCGGAACCATTCTCTTGAAGAACCCATTACCCAAGAACCGTTTTCAGGCGGTTCTTGGGTAATCGGTTTCAAACAGAGCGACAACGGGAGAAGGATTTTCCTTCTCCCGCCAGCAATCGCGAGATTACTTAACGTCGACCTTAGCGCCGGCGTCTTCGAGCTTCTTCTTAAGGTCAGCAGCTTCAGCCTTGGAAACAGCTTCCTTGACAGGCTTCGGAGCGCCTTCAACGAGGTCCTTAGCTTCCTTCAGGCCGAGGCCGGTGATAGCGCGGACTTCCTTGATGACGTTGATCTTGTTGGCGCCAGCGTCAACCAGGATAACGTCGAACTCGGTCTTTTCTTCTTCAGGAGCAGCAGCAGCAGCACCGCCGCCAGCAGCAGCAACTGCTACAGGAGCAGCAGCCGAAACGCCCCACTTCTCTTCGAGCAGCTTGGAAAGCTCAGCAGCTTCCAGAACGGTCAGCGAGGAGAGGTCTTCTACGATCTTTGCGAGATCAGCCATTTTTCAGTTCCTTTAATTCGGTTCGAACCGGTTTGAATATTTACAGCGAAAAACCGCCTTAAGCGGCTTCGTCCTTCTTGGAGTAAGCCGAGAACACACGAGCAAGCTGGCTTGCCGGTGCTGCCACAACCGTTGCGATGCGCGTTGCCGGGGCATTGAGAAGGCCCAGCAGCTTTGCACGCAGCTCGTCCAGCGAAGGCAGGGTCGCAAGCGACTTGACTGCATCTGCTGTCAGCGTGGTTGCGCCCATGGCGCCGCCCAGTACAACGACCTTGTCGTTGGTCTTGGCGAAGTCCATGACGACTTTCGGAGCAATCATAGGGTCAGTGCTGTATGCAATCAGCGTCTGTCCCTTGAAGAGATCTGACATCCCTTCCGACTCCGTACCCTGAAGAGCGATCTTGGCCAGGCGGTTCTTCGCGACCTTGACGGTGCCGCCAGCAGCACGCATTTTCGAACGAAAATCGTTCATCTGCGCAACTGTGACACCAGCATAGTGGGCCACGACAACTGAACCGGAAGCCTTGAAGACTTCGTTCAGCTCCGTGACGAATTCGCGTTTTTCCGCTCTTTCCACTGTCTGTCTCCAGTAGATGACTACACATCGAATGTGCACCCATCGGGTTTGCCTTTGCCTCAAGGAATTTCGTTGCCGAAATCCCAAGCGACGCTTGAGGATCCTGTCCCCCGCTCTGTCGCCGCAAACGGCTTCAGGCACAGGCACATCAGGTTCGAACCGGATTATTTAGCATCGTCTCGATGCGAAAATCCGGGCTCTTACCCGTCTCATGCAGGTTGATTGATTAAGGCCAATATCCCGAAAGATACCAACCACCTGCAATCTCGGACAGGAATTCCGGGTTGCCCCGGAAATTTCCGGCCCTTGCGAGCCGGAAATCTGTGTTGCCGCGCCTCATGTGACGCGCGGCGAATGGATTAGGCCGTAACCGACGAAGGGTCGATCTTGAAGCCTGGGCCCATGGTGGAGGAGATGGCTACGCGCTTGACGTAGTTGCCCTTTGCACCCGTAGGCTTGGCCTTGATGACGGCGTCAGCAAAAGCCTTGATGTTTTCTTCCAGCGCCTTGGCATCGAACGAAGCCTTGCCAACGCCAGCGTGAACGATACCGGCCTTTTCGACGCGGAACTCGACAGCGCCGCCCTTGGAAGCCTTAACGGCACCAGCGACATCCATCGTAACCGTACCGACCTTCGGGTTCGGCATCATGCCGCGCGGGCCGAGAACCTTGCCGAGACGACCGACAAGCGGCATCATGTCAGGGGTCGCGATAACGCGGTCGAAATCGATCTTGCCGCCCTGGACCGTTTCCAGCAGGTCTTCGGCACCAACGATGTCTGCACCAGCTGCCTTGGCTTCGTCAGCCTTGGCGCCACGAGCGAAGACAGCAACGCGAACGTCGCGGCCTGTGCCGTTCGGCAGGTTGACAACGCCACGAACCATCTGGTCGGCGTGACGCGGGTCAACGCCGAGGTTCATTGCAACTTCGATGGTTTCGTCGAACTTGGCGACAGCCCGTTCCTTAACCATCGAAATGGCATCGGTCAGGCCGTAGAGCTTGTTCGGGTCAACACCTTCACGGATCTTCTGTACGCGCTTTGCAAGCTTAGCCATGATCAACCTACCACTTCCAGGCCCATGGCGCGGGCGGAGCCCTCAACCATTGCCATTGCGCCTTCGATATCGGCTGCGTTCAGATCCTTCATCTTGGCTTCTGCGATCGTCTTGACCTGAGCCTTGGTGATGGAGCCGACCTTGGCGCCCTTGCCAGGCGTCTTGGAACCGGAGGTGATCTTAGCTTCCTTCTTCAGCCAATAGGTCATCGGCGGCTGCTTCATTGCGAAGGTGAAGGACTTGTCCTGGTAATAGGTGATGACGACCGGGATCGGCATACCCTTTTCCATTTCCTGCGTGGCGGCATTGAACGCCTTGCAGAATTCCATGATGTTAATGCCACGCTGACCAAGCGCAGGTCCGATTGGCGGGGACGGGTTGGCCGATCCTGCCTTTACCTGCAACTTGAGCTGGCCTGCAACTTTCTTAGCCATTTCTCTCTGCCTTTCAAATCGAACCGGTTGCCCGGCCCATATGCCGGAAAATCCGGCGGCTGCGGTTGCGTGGTTCGATCCCTGCCCCGGCTAAGAGCCAGACGATCTTCCACGCGTTCTGCGACCATGGTCGCATTCCATCAGGCTTTTAAAGCAACAACTTGCTCGACATTCCTGATGTATCTGGTGAAGGGCACGAAAGCCCCTCGAAACCTGATCAGACCTTTTCGACCTGATTGTACTCCAGCTCCACCGGAGTAGCGCGACCGAAGATCGAGACTTCGACCTTAAGGCGCGAGCGCTCTTCATCGACGTCCTGAACAACACCGTTGAACGATGCAAACGGACCGTCGGAGACGCGAACCTGCTCGCCGATTTCGAACGATACCGAAGACTTCGGACGCTCGACGCCCTCCTGAACCTGACCGAGAATACGGTCGGCCTCGGAGTCGGGGATCGGAACCGGCTTGTTGTCGGAACCGAGGAAGCCGGTGACTTTCGGCGTATTCTTGATGAGGTGATAGGCCTCATCCGTCAGGTTGGCGCGCACAAGCACGTAACCTGGAAAGAACTTACGTTCGCTATCGACCTTGCGACCGCGACGCACCTCGACGACCTTTTCAGTCGGAACGAGGATTCTCTCGAACAAATGGTCCAGACCCTTCTGGCGAACCTTTTCTTCGATCGATTCAGCAACCTTCTTCTCGAAATTCGAGTAGGCCTGAACGATATACCAACGCGCTGCCATTATAGTTCTCCGTTCGATTCGTTAGCGGCCGACGTTCAGCACGAGGCTGAGCAACCAGCCGATGAGCTGATCTGCCGCAAAGAAGAACAGAGCCGCAAAAATGACCATAACCAGCACCATTGCCGTGGAAATCATGGTCTCGCGGCGCGATGGCCATGTGATCTTCGACGCTTCGGCGCGCACCTGCTGCAGAAACGTAAACGGATTGGTTTTGGATGCCATTGACTGCCCACGCAATTACGGCGCGTAAAGCCGATACTAATCAGCCCCACGCACCGCGTGTCTGTTTTGACCCTACATAAACGCCGATTCCCATTTTAACAAGAGGAAATCGACATTCGGCGAATTCGCCGGATAACCGGCACCCCATCCGCCATGCAGCGAAGTTGCGCGCTTGCGAGTGAGGAAGTGGCAGGGGCAGAGGGGCTCGAACCCCCGACCTGCGGTTTTGGAGACCGCCGCTCTACCAACTGAGCTATACCCCTTTAAGACCAGCCCAGACTCAGCTTTACGCCTCGCCCGTGCGGTGTGCGCCTCCTTTAAGGCGATGCGCCAAGATTGGCAAGGGTATTTTTGCTTTTTTCCTCGATCCCACCATCCGCAGGCAGGCTCAGGAAGAAGAGGTGTGAAAATACGCTGTCGCATGCGTATAATTTAACTTACTAAAATATTAACAGAGTATTTACAAAATATAAACGCGCTTAAATAGAATTTTTTGAATATCAGCGTGAACCAAACCGAGTATTGCCTCGTTATGGCATCGTCTTGTTACGTCTGTCTTTAGGCCGCGAGACAAACGCCGCTCGAATGAGTTGTAGCGGCGCTCCAGATTTTGTTCTGCTGCAGGAAGATATGATGGCTTCCCGCGCGCTTTCCGGCGGTGCGGGTGTCCAGTCATGCTGGTCGGTCGCATTAGTGCTCCTCGTTCATCTGCGGCTAAGAGACATGATAAATCAACTGCAACATATGAAGACCTCTCTCAAGATCACGATCACTTTCGCGATCCTCATCGTTGTCGCGGCAACGGTCAGCTTTCTTAATTATCGCAGCATTCATTTCATCGACAAGACGAATGGCTGGATCCAGCACACCAATGAAGTCTACCGGGCGACGAACAGCATTCTCGTTGCTATCGTCAACCAGGAAACGGGATTGCGCGGCTATCTCATCGCCGGCAAGGACGAGTTCCTCGATCCCTATCGTGGCGGGATCAAGGACTACGAAGCTGGACTAACCAAGGTAAAGGAATTGACTGCGGACAACCCCGCCCAGCAGCAGAGACTTGCTGCGCTTGACGAACAGGCCAAGGCTTGGCGTACAAACATTGCAGAAAAAGAGATTGCGCTCATGCCCAATGCGGCCACCGCAGAGGAGGCAAGAGCGCTCGAGGCTCAAGGTGCGGGCAAATCCTACATGGATAGAATCCGCAACACCATTGCGGAGATCCAGGAAACAGAAGGCACCCTCATGGTGGCGCGTAGCGCGGAAGGCCATGCGGCGGTTACGAATTCGGACTGGGTGAACTTTGCTGGTCTGATCGGCCTTACGGGTTTTGCTCTGTTTGGTGGCTTCGCTCTCTATCGGGGCATTGCCGAACCGGTTGGCAGTTCCACCGCTGTTATGCGTAAGCTCGCCGAAGGCGATCTCGACGTGGATGTGCCCTTCACCGAACTGAAGAACGAACTTGGCGAGATGGCGCGTGCTGTCGAAGTCTTCAAGCAGAACGCCATCAAGGTGCGTGAGATGAACGCCCAGGAGGCAGCGCTGCAGGCAAAGAGCGCAGATCTGCAATCCAATATCGGTGAGGTGGTCTCGGCAGCCGTGGCCGGCGACTTCACCAAGCGCATTACCAAGAACTACAACAATGTCGATCTCGACCGGTTCGCAGCTCAGGTCAACGAGTTGGTCGCCTCCGTCGATCGCGGTGTTGCAGAAACCCGCCGCGTCATTTCCGCCCTTTCGGACGGCGATCTGACGGCTGGCATGCATGGTGACTTCCAGGGTGCTTTTGCCGAACTGCGAGACAACGTCAACCACACCATGGCAAACCTTCGTCACCTGCTCGGTCAGGTTCGCGTCGCAATCGAAACCATCAATGGTGGCGCAGGCGAGATGCGCACAGCGTCCGGCGAGCTGTCCAAGCGCACCGAGCAGCAGGCTGCCTCTCTCGAAGAGACCTCCGCAGCGCTCGAAGAAATAACCGCGGCGGTGAAGAACTCCACCGAGCGGGCCACCGAGGCCAGCCATATGGTCGATGAGGCACGCCGTTCGACCGAACAGTCCAGCGCTGTGGTGCAGAATGCGGTCTCTGCCATGGGCCGCATCGAACAGGCGTCTGGAGAGATTGGCCAGATCATCAACGTTATCGATGAGATTGCCTTCCAGACAAATCTGCTCGCGCTCAACGCGGGCGTCGAAGCGGCGCGCGCTGGGGACGCCGGCAAGGGCTTTGCCGTCGTTGCCCAGGAGGTTCGCGAGCTGGCGCAACGCTCCGCCAACGCTGCGAAGGAAATAAAGACGCTGATCTCCCGCTCCGGCGATGAGGTGCAGTCTGGCGTCAAGCTGGTCACGGCGACGGGCGAAGCCCTCGGCCAGATCCAGAACCATGTGGTCAAGATCAACGAGCACGTCCACTCGATCGCCACCGCAGCTCGGGAACAGTCCACTGGACTGTCGGAGGTCAACACCGCCGTCAACCATATGGACCAGATGACGCAGCAGAATGCCGCCATGGTGGAGGAGTCGACGGCCTCCTCCAATCGTCTGGCCGATGAGGCATCCAACCTCGCCCGCCTCATCACCCGCTTCAAGCTGGACGATACGGCCCCTGCCCTTCGCGCCGCATCTCTCGATGCAACGCCGGTCCTTTCTCCCGCCCGCGCACTGAGCGGCAGGTTGACCAAAGCGTTTGGCGGAAGAACAGCCGTTGCTGCTGCTCCAGGTCAGTGGGAAGAATTCTGAAAACGATAGAAGCAACGCCGGTCCGCTACAAAGCGGACTGGCGGTGCTGACAGAATGGATCGTTGAAAGCACATCCGGTGGGATCGCTCACCGGATGTTTTTGTTTCGACGATCTGAATACGGCATCTGGTCATCTGTCGTTTGAACATAAGAAGATCCCGTGTACCCCAAAAAGCAAAAGCCCCGCTGTCGCCAGCGGGGCTTTGTCAAATCCCTTGCGGGAAAAAATTACTCAATGATCGATGCAACGATGCCGGCGCCGCCTGCAGATCGCGCTTGCGCGCCATCTGCAATCTTAAGTGCCGTCGGCAAGCTTACGGCATCGTCAGTCGTCGATTACTCGATGATCGAAGCGACGATGCCGGCGCCGACGGTACGGCCGCCTTCGCGGATCGCGAAGCGCAGCTTTTCTTCCATCGCGATCGGAACGATCAGCTCGACTTCAACCGTGACGTTGTCGCC
>NZ_SISF01000009.1 GCF_004310285.1 Agrobacterium cavarae | reverse complement strand
TGCGCCCCTTGGTATTCCGAGGGGCATGCCTGTTCGAGCGTCATTACAACCCTCAAGCATTGCTTGGTGTTGGGCTCCGCTGCTAACCTAGCGGGCCTTAAAATCAGTGGCGGTGCCGTCGGGCCCTGAGCGTAGTAAATCTCCTCGCTACAGGGACTCGATAGACGCTGGCCATCAACCCCCCTTACTTTCTAAGTTTGACCTCGGATCAGGTAGGGATACCCGCTGAACTTAAGCATATCAATAAGCGGAGG
>NZ_SISF01000002.1 GCF_004310285.1 Agrobacterium cavarae | reverse complement strand
TTCAGCGGGTATCCCTACCTAATCCGAGGTCAATCATTAAAAAATGGGGGGTTCTGGCGAGGGTCCGCCCGGATCTATAGCGATGAATTTACTACGCTTAGAGCCTGACGGCACTGCCACTGATTTTAGAGGGTGCCTTGACGGCAGGCCTCAACACCAAGCCGGAGCTTGAGGGGTGATAATGACGCTCGAATAGGCATGCCCCTCG
>NZ_SISF01000010.1 GCF_004310285.1 Agrobacterium cavarae | reverse complement strand
CAGCCGCGGTAATACGGAAGATGCAAGCGTTATCCGGATTTATTGGGTTTAAAGGGTGCGTAGGTGGTCCGATAAGTCAGTGGTGAAATCTTCTTGCTCAACAAGGAAATTGCCATTGAAACTGTCAGACTTGAGAGTGGACGAGGTAGGCGGAATTCGTAGTGTAGCGGTGAAATGCATAGATATTACGAAGGACTCCAATAGTGTAGACTGCTTACTAGACCATTTCTGACACTGAGGCACGAAAGTGTGGGTAGCAAACAGGATTAGATACCCCAGTAGTCCGGTCGCAA
>NZ_SISF01000024.1 GCF_004310285.1 Agrobacterium cavarae | reverse complement strand
AAACAGCATCATCCTAAAACAGAAAAACCCGCCAAAAAAATCGACGGGTTTGTCAACGGTCTGAGCCGTCCTTGATGCAAGGACGGCTTAGATGATCATGATGCGCGCGCCCCTCAGGCCGCTGCGGCTTTTTGGCCGTTGCCCCGGGCCGTCTTGATCTGCACCAGTGTGTCGAGGTTCTGGTTCACGCGGCAGTAGAACTCCTCCTCGATGAAGGGACGCAGCATGAAGTCATTGCCGCCGGCCTTCAGGAAGCGTGCGGAGAGCAGACGATTGGTCGACGACGATACGCCGATGATGCGCAGCTCGTGCGAGCCACGCATTGTGCGAATGCGGCGGGTCAGTTCGAAGCCATCAATGTCCGGCATGTTATAGTCGGTGACGACCAGACCGATGTCCGGGTTGTTGCGAAGAATCTCGAGCGCTTTAGCGCCGCTATCGGCGAGGCTGACGCGAAAATTGTAGCGCTTCAAACGACTGGACAGCAGCGCACGCGCAGTTGGGCTATCGTCGACGATCAAAACGTGGTGACGATGGTTGGTCAGGAAGCGGCAGACCGATTCCGTCAGCATGTCGACGGCAAAGACATTGTCCTTGAGGATATAGTCGACCACCTCCTTGGTGATCAGCTTCTCGCGCGTATCTTCATGGAAGGTACTGGTGAAGACGATCGTGGGGATCGACAGATCCACCAGATATTCCAAGGCCTCGCCGTTTTCCGCACCTGGCAGATTGATGTTGGAGATGGCGAGCGTTACCTCTTCGCTGGAGTGCTCGTAGCACTCTTGCAGCTCTTCGAAATTGCGGCAGACTTCGACGGTCAGCCCAAGCAACTCCTTCAAACGCGCTCCGATCATCTGGGTAAAGACGTTTGAATCTTCCGCGAGCAATATTCGCGTATCGTGGAATGGAACGCCGGAATATTGCATACCTGTAATGCCGAGAAAATTCATGTAGTCCCCCAGAGCCAAATCTTGGAGAGACAATAGAAAATTTTATTTTCCGAAAAATTAATGGGAATTTTCGACGATTATCTTGGTTTACAACCCGTGAATCTCGATGCGTTGCGTGCACATGTCCTAAAGTTTCGACGGGACAGCGCTCTTCAAGCCGCGAACTTCCGCAATACCTCCGTCACGACGTTGAGGTCGTATGGCTTGGGAAAGAAAACGCTGCGCGGTGGCAGGGTTTCCTGGTCAAGACGATGGTGTCCTGAGGTCAACAGAATGCTGATCGGCCTGTCAGTTTGGCACGCGAGATGCGCGAGTTGCACCCCGTCCATGCTGCCTGGCATGTCGATATCGGTAAAGAGCACGCCAACGTCGGTCCGCGCCTGCAGTATTTCCAGTGCTTCGTCGGCCCCTCCGGCCTCGATCGCACTAAAACCCGCATCTTCGACCATATCGACTGCCATCATTCGCAGGAGTGGATCATCTTCCACGACCAGTACGACATGTTTGGCGAATGGCTGCTTCTGTCCCATCGTTTACGCTACCTGTTGCAGTTGAACCAGAGACGCTGTCATTTCGACCTCTAGTCCTTGATCTAAGTAACGCGTCGATACACCGCCGGTTCCTAATAGCCCCATCGAAATGAGGCGCGAGCCAAAGCCCTTTGATTGGGGCTGGACAACAGGCGGCCCACCCGTCTCCCTCCAGATCAAACGGAGGACCGCGTCCTCCCTTTCGCCTTGAACATCCCAGGATACCAAGACCCTGCCATGAACTGACGAGAGACTTCCGTATTTTACCGCATTCGTCGTCAGCTCGTGCAAAAGCAGCGACAGCGACAGCGCACCCTTGGGATTGACCGAAATATCCTTGCCCCGGATCTCCACCTGCTCGGTCATTCCGAGCGTATCGACAACACGCAGCAGCGCCGTGCGCACATCGGCATTTGCCCAGTTGTTGCCGAGCAGAATGTCGTGGGCGGAACTCAGCGCCTGGAGCCGCTGCTCGAAATTCAACACCGGTCCCCGGTCCTGCACGGGTCTCAAGGTCTGCTTCGCAAGCGCCTGCACCATGGCGAAGGCGTTCTTCAGCCGGTGGCCGATCTCTCGGTTGAGCATGTTCTGCTCGGCTTCCGCGCGCAAGCGGCCTATCGCGCTCTGGATGCGATCGCCAAAGCTCCTGACAAAGGCCAGATCGTCTTCCATCCATTCGAAGAGTTCGCAATGGTGTACGAAAACGACGAGGGCAAATTTCCCCTGGTCGAAGATTGGAACGTTGACGAGTTGACGAATGCCGAGCGACAGCAGTGCGTCGGCTTTGTCCTTGGTTCTCGCATCGGTGGTCACATCTGAAATGACGACGCTCATGCCGCCCTTCAAGTCATCGATATAGGAGCCGTAGTCGCGAAAATAGTGCTTGCCCGACAGTGACGAGACGCCTGGCGCGCGCCATTCCGGCTGCATCATTACCGTCTCGCGAACGGGATCGACAACGCCGAAGCCGGCGCGCGTCGCATCCAACGCGTGCGCCATCAGTTCTGCGGCGGTCAAGGCGATCTCTTCGACGTCGTTCAAATCGCGAAGCCTGTCGCCCAACTCCAAGAGAGTCCTGATACGTTGGGTCGCACGCCTTTGCTGTGTGATATCCTGAACGGTGCCCAACAGCTTGAGAGGCTTACCACTTTCATCCCGCTCGAAGGTCGCCTGTCGCGACACCCAACGAACACCGCGCGAGGCGGTGACGATGCGGTAGTCAACCGTGGTGACCGCCGTACCGTTCTTGCGCGTCTCTTCCGATGATTCGCGACCGCGATCGTCGGGATGGAGCATCTTTTCGAAATCGCGCGCATGATAGCGGCCGACGGGAGGAACGTCGAAAATCCGGCAAAATTCTGCGGAGACCTTAATGTTTCCCGTTTCGATATCGAGTTCGAAGGTGCCGATGCGCCCGGCTTCCTGCGCCGTGAGCGCTGTGCGAACGCTATCGCGCATCATGGCGTTGATCTGTTTTTGACGCTCAAGAAGTTCGCGCTGACGGTTTGCTGCGCGGCGAAGTTCCAGATGAGCGGAAATCTGTCCGGCGAGAGCCTTCAATACGGAGCGCTGCTCCTGCGTCAGGCCCTCCGGGCGCGGCACATGGTCGATGACGCAAAGCGCGCCTACCGCGACGCCATCCGATAGAATGAGCCGTGCGCCTGCATAAAATCTGATGAAAGGGGCTTGAGTGACCAAGGTGTTGTTAGAGGTGCGAGGATCTTTCGTTAGATCAGGGATGACCAGCAGATCCTCGGAGTTCAAAGAATAGCGGCAGACCGATTGATCGATCGGCGTCTCGGTCGGCGGGAAGCCGACACGCGCCTTGAACCACTGACGCTCTTCCTGAACGAAGCTGATGAGGGCAACTGGGGCTTTGCAAACGGTGCTCGCGATTTGCACGACATCATCGAAAACCGGCTCTGGTCCGCTATCGATGATCTGGAGCTCTTCCAGAGCCTCCAAACGCTCCATATCCGACGCCGAGAATACGGACACTTCCGGCTCAGAATCGCGAATCATGTGAACCAAGTCCATTCCCCAATTCATTAAAGGGCGTGGCGTCCATCAACTCGCGACGTCCATGTGGCATCGAAAACAAAAAGGACACTCCCCCGCGTCGCTACAACGCTGGGGAAGAAGATCGGTTCCCGGGCCGAGAAAAAAGTTAGACGGAGCGCGTCAGGCCACCATCGACCTTCAGGTTTTGCCCCGTGATGTAGCCTGCCCCCGCCGACGCCAAAAAGGCGACGGTGGCCGCAATTTCCTCGCTTGTGCCATAGCGCTGCATAGGCACCATTTCACGGCGCTGCTCGGTTGCCGGAAGACTATCGATCCAGCCCGGCAGAACATTGTTCATGCGGACATTGTCGGCGGCGTACGTGTCGGCAAAGATCTTGGTATAGGCGGCAAGACCAGCACGGAAGACCGCGGAGGTTGGGAACATGTCACTTGGCTCGAAGGCCCATGCCGTCGAGATATTGATGATGGCTCCGCCCTTCTGCGCGACCATCAAGGGGGCGATGATTCGGGTCGGGCGGATGACATTCATCAGGTAGACGTCGAGACCTGTGTGCCACTGTTCGTCGGTGATTTCGAGGATCGGTGCGCGAGGGCCGTGTCCGGCGCTGTTGACCAGCACGTCGATGCGGCCGAACTTTCCAAGCGTGAGATCGGTAAGCTTCTGGATATCGTCGTTGGACTGGTTGGAGCCGGTCACGCCCACGCCGCCGAGTTCAGCTGCCAGTGCCTCGCCCTTACCGGACGACGACAGGATCGCCACCTTGTAACCGTCCTGCGCGAAGCGCTTTGCAACGGCAGCACCCATGCCGCTTCCTCCCGCCGTCACGACCGCAACTTTATCCATCGTCATCTCCTCTCGACTTGCTTGCGCGTCAATCCTGTTTCAGCCAGGCCGCAATGCGGCCCACGGCCTCGGCAATGTCCGAGACCGAACCCGCATAGGAAAACCGCATGGCACGATGCCCTTCCAGCGGATCAAAATCCAGTCCCGGCGTCGCGGCCACATCGATTTCCGCCAGCATGCGCTTGGCAAACTCCATGCTGTCATTGGAATAGCGACTGGTATCGACATAAGCGTAGAAGGCGCCGTCCATGGGCGAGGCAAGTGGCAGGCCGAGCTCCGGCAGGCGGCTCATCAGAAAGTCGCGGTTGGTGCGATAGCTTTCCTTGTAGATATCGAGCTCCGCTTGTGCGGAAAAAGCCGCAGCCGCAGCAAGCTGGGAAAGTTCGGGTGCCGAAATATACATGCTTTGCGCCAGACATTCGACAGGCCGGATCAGCTCTTCCGGCAGCACCATCCAGCCGACTCGCCAACCTGTCATGCAGTAATATTTGGAGAAAGAATTGATGATGATGGCCTTATCAGTGACTTCGACAGTGCTGGTCTCATCGCCGACGAAGGTGAGGCCATGATAAATCTCATCCGAAATGAAAGCGATATCGCGGCTGTCGCAATAGGTCGCAAGCCGCTTCAGCGCGTCTCGGCCGGTGACTGTACCGGTCGGGTTGGCGGGGCTTGCAAGCAGCACGCCCTTCAGCTTGCAGCCTGCCTTGGTCTCGGCCCGCTCCAGGCTGGCCGGCGTCAGCGTGTAGCCCGTTTCAGCCGTGACCGGCACTTCCACCACATTCAGCCCAAGCGCCTTCAAGATGTTGCGGTAGGCGGGATAGCCGGGCCTTGCGATCGCGACTGCATCACCGGCATCAAACAGCGCCAGAAAGGCAAGGTTGAAGGCTGCGGAAGAGCCGGTCGTCACCGCAATCCGGGCCGGATCGATGATCGCCTGATGCCGCAGCCGGTAATGGGCGGAAATCGCCTCTCGCAACTCGCGAAGACCAAGCGCATCGGTGTAGCCGATACGGCCATGTTTCAACGCAGTCTCAGCCGCTTCCAGCGCGGCCTTTGGGGCGGGATGGGAAGGCTGCCCCACTGCCATGGAAATCACAGGCCGCCCCGCCTGTCTTCGCCGGTTGGCCTCTGCCAGGATATCCATGGCATGGAAAGGCTCGACGGCGCTTCGCTTGGACAGTGTGATCAAAGGCATGGTCTTTCTATATGCTGTGACGGAGATTTGCCGCATTGTTGCGCTCTTCACAATGACGAGAGAGCAACGAACGCAATTTATTTGCGATATGGCAATTCCTTCAAATTACGGTAATTGGCTGCACCATGAACCACGACCGAACCCAGTGAGGACCGCAATGGCACTTTCCATCCGATCAGCAACGCTTGCCTGTGTCACGGCCCTTGCCACCCTTGGCGCAAGCCTCCCTGCTCATGCGCTGGATGCCGACCAGAAGAAGGAGATCGGCGCTTTCATCAAGGAATATCTGGTCGAAAATCCTGAAATCATGCTTGAAGTCCAGGATGCTCTGGAAAAGAAGCAATATGCGGCCCGCAACACCAAAGCGGCCGAAGCCGTTGCCGACAACACCAAAGCGATCTTCGGCTCCAAATACGATCTCGCAATCGGCAATCCTGACGGCGATGTGACGCTGGTCGAGTTCTTCGATTACAATTGCGGTTACTGCAAGCGCGCCATGGCCGACATGGACAAGATCCTCAAAGAGGACAAGAACGTCCGGGTGGTGCTGAAGGAGTTCCCGATCCTCGGACCGGAATCGGTCGAGGCGCACAAGGTTTCCAACGCGGTGAAGCTGCTTGCGCCGAAGAAATATCCTGAGTTTCAGCGCACGCTGCTCGGCAGCCGTGGCCGCGCCAATGAAGCCAAGGCAATGGAGGTGGCGACATCGCTCGGGCTTAAGGAAGCCGACATCCGCAAATCGATGGCGGACAACCCGAATGATGCGCAGGTTCAGGAAGCCTATACGCTTGCCAGCAATCTCGGGATCTCCGGTACGCCTTCCTACGTGATCGGCAACGAGGCGGTCTTTGGTGCGGTCGGCGCCGAGCCATTGAAGGAAAAGATCGCCAATATGCGCAATTGCGGCAAGGCAAGCTGCTCATAAGACACGCGCTTCGGCCGCGTTGAAAGCCCAAAAGCCACTGAATAACTTCGACTTACGCTGCCTCCGGCCCTCTTTCGAGGCTCCGGGGGCTTTTCCTTGACGGTCGCGCAGTCTATAGGTGGCGCTGATTTTTGACGGAACCGCGAATGAGCAACACGATCTTCGTCCTGAACGGCCCGAATCTCAATATGCTGGGAAAACGGGAGCCGGGCATTTACGGCGGCAAGACGCTGAAGGATATTGAGAACGACTGCGTGGCGGCTGGTGAAGGGCTTGGCTTTTCTGTCGAGTGCCATCAGTCCAATCATGAAGGCGTTCTTGTGGATCTGTTGCATGAGGCGGGCGAACGCGCCGCCGGTATCGTCATCAATCCCGGCGCCTATGGCCATACATCGATTGCTCTGCATGATGCCATCCGCGCCATTTCCGTTCCCGTCGTGGAAGTTCACATCTCCAACATCCACGCCCGCGAAGAATTCCGCCACAAATCGATGATAGCGCCCGCTGCAAAAGGCATGGTCTGCGGCTTCGGGCCTTACGGCTACATCATGGCGCTCAACGCCTTGAAGAACATCACGGCATAAAAAGAAACAATCAGAATAGGGTTTGTCATGTCTGAAAAGAAAAACGGTATCGACAAGGAACTGATCCGCGACCTCGCGAACATCCTCAACGACACCGATCTTTCCGAGATCGAAGTCGAGCAGGACGATCTGCGCATCCGCGTGTCGCGCTCCGCACCGCCTGCAACCGTCTATGCCGCGGCTCCCCAGTATGCCCCTGCACCCGCCGCAGCGCCTGCGGCCCCCGCAGCAGCACCTGCCGCCGCCGCTGCACCGGCTGCTCCGGCACGCAACCCTGCAAACACCGTCACCTCCCCGATGGTCGGCACTGTTTACCTGTCGCCGGCACCAGGCGCACGCGCCTTTGTTGAAGTCGGCGCCACCGTCAAGGAAGGCCAGACCATTCTCATCGTTGAAGCCATGAAGACTATGAACCAGATTCCGGCTCCGAAATCCGGCAAGGTAACGGAAATCATTGTCAATGACGCGCAGCCCGTGGAGTATGGTGAAGCCCTCGTGGTCATCGAATAAGGGCAGCTCACATGGTTTCCAAGATCCTCATTGCCAACCGCGGCGAAATCGCCCTTCGCGTGCTTCGTGCCGCCAAGGAACTCGGTATCCCGACGGTTGCCGTTCATTCTACGGCTGACGCGGATGCCATGCATGTGCGCCTCGCCGACGAGAGCGTGTGCATCGGCCCGCCGCCATCGCGTGACAGCTACCTCAACATCCATCAGATCGTTGCGGCCTGCGAAATCACCGGCGCGGACGCGGTTCATCCCGGCTACGGCTTCCTCTCTGAAAACGCCAAGTTTGCGGATATTCTCGACGCGCACGGCATCACCTTCATTGGGCCGACCGCCGAGCACATCCGCATCATGGGCGACAAGATCACCGCCAAGCAGACCGCTCAGGAACTCGGCATCCCGGTCGTTCCCGGCTCCGATGGCGAGGTAAAGCCTGAAAACGCGATGGAAATCGCGCGTTCGATCGGCTTCCCCGTTCTGATCAAGGCCACAGCAGGTGGCGGTGGTCGCGGCATGAAGGTCGCCAAGACCGAAGCCGATCTCGATGAGGCCGTCTCGACCGCGCGTTCCGAAGCGCTTGCTGCTTTCGGCAACGACGCTGTTTACATGGAAAAGTATCTCGGCAAGCCGCGCCATATCGAGGTGCAGGTGTTCGGCGATGGCGAAGGAAAGGCAATCCACCTTGGCGAACGCGACTGCTCGCTGCAGCGTCGTCACCAGAAGGTACTGGAAGAGGCCAACTCCCCTGCTCTCACCGTCGAACAGCGCATGGAGATCGGCGAGATTTGTGCCAGCGCTATGCGCAAGCTCAAATATCGCGGTGCAGGCACCATCGAGTTCCTCTACGAAAACGGCGAGTTCTATTTCATCGAAATGAACACCCGTCTGCAGGTGGAGCATCCGGTCACGGAAGCGATCACGGGCATGGACCTCGTGCAGGAGCAGATTCGCGTTGCTTCCGGACAGGGCCTTTCCGTTACGCAGGCTGATATCGAATTCCACGGCCACGCCATCGAATGCCGTATCAATGCCGAAGACCCGCGGACATTCGTCCCCTCTCCCGGGACGCTGACCTATTTCCACACGCCCGGCGGTCTCGGCGTTCGTGTGGATTCGGGTGCCTATCAGGGCTACAAGATCCCGCCTTACTACGACAGCATGATCGGCAAGCTCATCGTTCACGGTCGCGACCGTGACGAGTGCATTCGCCGCCTGCGCCGCGCACTCGACGAGTTCGTCGTCGATGGCATCAAGACCACGCTTCCGCTGTTCCAGGATCTGCTTCAGAACGAAGACATTCTGAACGGCAATTACGATATTCACTGGCTGGAAAAATATCTGGCCGGCGACGCGCACTAGGGAATGGGGCGGCGCAGCAGAGATAGCGATATTACTGTCGATATGCTGCTGCGCGCCTATTCCATCGGCCTCTTCCCGATGGCCGAGGCGGCTGATGACCCCGAGCTATTCTGGGTCGAGCCGGACCTGCGGGGCATCATCCCGCTCAACGATTTTCACGTCTCAAAAAGTCTCGCAAAAGCCATTCGAAAGAAGCCTTTCGATATTCGCTTCGACACGGCCTTCACTGCCGTCATGGCCGGATGTGCCGCAGAAGCGCCGGACCGCCCTAACACCTGGATCAACGAGACGATCCGCAAGCTCTATACCGAGTTACATGAGATCGGCCACGCGCATAGCGTGGAGGCTTGGGAGGGTGATGAACTGGTCGGCGGTCTCTACGGCGTGTCGCTGGGTGCTGCCTTCTTCGGCGAGAGCATGTTCTCCCGCCGCACCAATGCCTCGAAAATCTGCCTCGTTCATCTGGTGGAGCGACTGCGCGAGAAGGGCTTTGTGCTGCTGGATACCCAGTTCACCACCGAACACCTGAAGACCTTTGGCGCGATCGACGTTCCCAAGGATGAGTATACAAAGATGCTGGACCTGGCTGTGAACCAGGCGGATTTGGAATTCTGATTTCGCGATAGAAAGATTCGCTAGTGTGCGGGATCATTGCGATTCAATTCGCCGCAAAGCAGCAGTCCGGGTCAGACCACACATGCATCAAGCCCAACGTCGGCAACGCATGGAAAGGCTCGTCTGCGCCGAATCAGGGTCTTTTACTTACTTGCTGTGGATGGCGGCGGAACGTCGGAGTCCTGCTTGCAGCCGGTGAGCCAGACGTCGTAGATCGGGTGCTCGACGGCGTTGAGACCAGGGCTATCGGCAAACATCCAGCCGGTGAAGATACGGCGGATCTTGCGGTCGAGGGTGATTTCATCCACTTCGACGAAGGAATCGATCTTCTGCGCTTCTGTGTCGTCGCGCGAATAGCAGACCTTTGGCGTGACCTGCAGCGCACCGAACTGCACCGTCTCGTTGATGTAAACGTCGAAAGAGGTAATGCGGCCGGTGATCTTGTCGATCCCGGAGAAGACGGCGACCTTGTTTTCAAGGCGGGCGGCGGAAGCTGGAGACACGAGACCCACTGCCGGAAGAAGCGCCAGAAGCGAAACCGCCAGTGCACGCAAAGATACATCCCGCGTGAATGTTCTCATATCAAACCATCTCCAGAAAACTGCCCCGCTTATCGAAGCGCCCATCACGCCTAAAGATCGAATGTGGCAAAAGCGGGTGGCGGCCATGATGAAATGCCCGCCCTTTTTCGCCCCGATGCACACGGAGCCTCGGGTGAAATTGATCAGCCGCCGGGCGTCCAGGCGTCGTAGTCACCGGTCACGCGCGGGCGCTCGCCGGGAACAGCGATCGAACCCTGAGGACGGTAGGCCTGGGCGGAACCGGTCAGGTTTGGCTGGTGCGGCTTCTGCCAGTCGCGTGCGACATAGCTTTCCTTGCTAGGCGGCGTGTCGGTGCGGTAATGCATCCAGCCGTGCCAGCCGGGCGGAATTGCCGACGCTTCCGCATAGCCCTTGTAGATCACCCAACGGCGCGGCATGCCCCAGGAGGTCGTGCCACCTTCGTAGTAGGTGTTGCCGAACTCGTCCTGCCCCACCTTCTTGCCGAAGCGCCAGGTATGGAAGCGCGTTCCGATTGTCTGGCCGTTCCACCATGTGAAGATTTGCAGCAGAAGAGTCTTCATTATCCGTTCCTCGGGCTTTTCACATGCGTCGCTTTCGCATTCGCACAGCCAGAAGCTTATGACGTTGTCACCAACGATTGTCCAGCTTTTCCAACGGAGCGACGATTATTTCAGCTTCAGCCGGAAGCCAAAATGACGCTTCTCGAAGCCTAGCTTCTCATAAAAGCGATGGGCATCGATCCGCGCCATATTGGAGGTCAGTTGCACACCCGAGAGACCACGCTTCTCAGCTTCAGAGATGCAGTATCGGATCATCGTTGCGCCGATACCGCGACCGCGCATATCCTCTCTGGTCTGCACCCCTTCCACCACCATCCAGACCGCGCCACGGCCGGCGAGCTTGGTGAGAATCACCGTCTGGAAGGTGCCGATCACTTGGCCGTCGAACTCAGCGACGTAAAGCGTTTCGAGGGTCGACATGGCGATCGCCCTGAAGGCCGCAAGATAATCTGGCATCGCTGCTTCATCGGTGGTGTCGCCATGCCCGCCCACATCATCGGCAGCGAACATTGCAGCGATTGCCGCGATATCCGCTTCGCGTGCTTCGCGAATGATCAGACCATCCATTCTCTTACCGCCTCAAGCTCTTTTCCATCACGATTCCAGGCATCCCCTCGACGCCTGCCATGCGCTCGATTCGATCGACTTCGGAGAAGCCGACGCCTTCATAGAAGGCAATTGCGACAGTATTTTTAGGCTCGACTTCAAGCCGCATGATTTCCGCGTCGGGAAAGCAGGTTTCCAGTTCGGCAAAGAGATCACGCCCCACCCCCTGACGCTGGAACTGAGGATCGACATAGAGCTGATAGAGAAGTGCTGTTTTCGCCATGCTGGTCGACATGAGAGCATAGGCCATGCCACCGATACGCTTGCCATCATCGGCAACCAGAAACTCGCCACCCTTTTTCTCAACGCGCTCCTTCAAGGCCTTTGGCGTATGCCACAGAGCGATCATCTCGTTGACCTTGTCTGCGCCATAGATTGGATCATAGGTCGCGTGCCAGGTCTTCGTCAGCAAAGACCGGACAGGCTCGATATCGCGCTCGCTTGCGGTGCGAATGAAGAACACCATCATTACTCCTATCAAAACAGAAACGCCGGGAGTGATCCCGGCATTGCTTGTAGCTTCTTGTCGTCACCTAGGATTCACAGGAGGGTGACGGGGCAAAGGGTCGCGGGCCTCTTATGCAAAAAGCCCGAAAGCGACTTATTCCTCGATACCGAGCTTGGCTTTCACCAACTCCTGCACGGCCTGCGGGTTGGCTTTGCCGCCTGTCGCCTTCATCACCTGGCCGACGAACCAGCCGGCAAGTGTGGGCTTTGCCTTGACCTTTTCCACCTGATCCGGGTTCGCAGAAATGATTTCGTCCACAGCCTTTTCGATGGCGCCGGTGTCCGTCACCTGCTTCATGCCGCGGCTTTCGACGATCTCTGCCGGGTTGCCGCCCTCGTTCCAGACGATCTCGAACAGATCCTTGGCGATCTTGCCGGAGATCGTGCCAGCCTTGATGAGATCAATGATGCCGCCAAGCTGGTCGGGCGAAACAGGCGTTTCCTCGATGGACTTGCTGGACTTGTTCAGTGCGCCGAGCAGATCGTTGATAACCCAGTTGGCAGCCGCCTTCGGATCACGTCCGGCAGCCACGGCCTCGTAATAATCGGCGATCGCCTTTTCCGATACGAGGATAGAGGCATCGTACACAGACAGGCCGAGTTCCGAAACGAAACGGGCCTTCTTGTCGTCGGGCAGTTCCGGCAGACCGACCTTCAGGCTTTCCACGAAGGCATCGTCGAATTCCAGCGGCAGCAGGTCGGGATCGGGGAAATAACGATAATCATGCGCATCTTCCTTGGAGCGCATGGAGCGCGTCTCGCCCTTGCCCGGATCAAAGAGACGGGTCTCCTGGTCGATGACGCCGCCGTCTTCGAGAATGGCGATCTGGCGGCGCGCTTCATATTCGATGGCCTGGCCGACGAAGCGGATGGAGTTGACGTTCTTGATCTCGCAACGCGTGCCGAAACCCTCGCCCGGGCGACGAACAGAGACGTTGACGTCGGCGCGCATGGAGCCTTCGTCCATGTTGCCGTCGCAGGTGCCGAGATAGCGGACGATGGAGCGCAGCTTTGTCAGATAGGCCTTCGCCTCATCGGAAGAGCGCATGTCCGGCTTGGAAACGATTTCCATCAACGCAACGCCGGAGCGGTTCAGGTCGACGAAGGACATGGTCGGATGCTGGTCATGCATCGACTTGCCGGCGTCCTGCTCGAGATGCAGACGCTCGATGCCGATCTCGATATCTTCGAAATTCCCCTGACGGTCCGGACCGAGCGAAATCGTGATGGTGCCTTCACCCACGATCGGATCCTTGAACTGCGAGATCTGATAGCCCTGCGGCAGGTCGGGATAGAAGTAGTTCTTGCGGTCGAAAATGGAACGGTTGTTGATCTTGGCCTTGAGACCAAGTCCGGTACGAACCGCCTGCGCCACGCATTCTTCGTTGATGACCGGCAGCATGCCAGGCATGGCCGCATCGACGAGTGACACGTTGGAATTCGGCGCATTGCCGAAGGTCGTGGAAGCGCCGGAGAAGAGCTTCGAATTGGACAGAACCTGCGCGTGGACCTCCATGCCGATGACGATTTCCCAGTCGCCAGTGGCGCCGGGGATAAAACGCTTCGGGTCGGGTGTGCGAACGTCTACAAGGGTCATATCAAGCTCATAAGATACGGAATTTCTATCCGTGGTGAGGTAGAGCAAATGGTCCGGAGGTGCAAGACTTCTAAGGCGCTTACGGACAAAGGCCTACCTTTTTCGCGATCCGGAATGCCAAGCGAGCGGGATTTGGATTATAGAGCCCATCATGACATTCATTCCCGCGGCTCTTGGCCTCTATACCGTTCTCAACATCACAACCTTCTTCCTCTTTTGGTGGGACAAGAGGGCCGCAAAACAAGGTGACAGACGCATTCGCGAAAGGACATTGCTCCTCTTCGCGCTCATGGGGGGAAGTCTCGGCGCGGTGACAGCACAACATATGTTGCGCCACAAGACACGCAAGCAGCCGTTTTGCGGACTGCTCTTCGCCATCATCGCTCTTCATATTGCGGCGGTGGTCGTGTGGGCGTTCTTTGCCGGAACAGTGTAACCATCGCCATCAGCGAAACTCCAGGCGGAAATTGTTGGCGAGTTTGCAGCCGCTGCTCGTCGCGATATGCTGGGTCCATGATAACCACACCGTGCCCCATTTATGTGTTTAGAAGTGACAGGTTCGCCTCCTCAGGCGACACAGTCGTCAGCGTGGCGCCGCAAGAGTATGTTGCCTCCGTGTATGGTGCCGGCGGAGCCCTCGGTGAGGATGGTCTTTCGTCGGCCTTTGGAGGATCGGTGATTTTCAAGAACGACCAGACAGGGGAACGCTTTGTCGGTGTCTGGGGAGCCCGTAATGCCTCACGCTTTCGCAGCGATATTAGAGCGCAGGTGCTAGTCGTCATTCACAAGCGAGAACCAAATGCTCGGCTTTATGTATGGAACACAAAGAAGAAGCGTTCTCGACGGAATATATGCGGTGAGGTCAAGTAGGTGCTGACCCTCATGTTGCCTGCAGCCGGCAGAAACAAGCCCTATAGAGAGCTTAAGGGCTAAAGCGCGGTCCGGGCAGAAGTGCGGTTTTGCCACCACGACATAGAGCGTATGAGCGAATCTCAAAGATCGCGACACGCTTTAGAAAGATGGTCCATAGGTCGTCGTGTCGAACTCTTTCAGCTCCTTGCGCAGGCCGATGGTCTGGACTTCGCGGTCGAGCTTTCGCGCGTATTTCATCGACAGCCAACTGACATTGTAGCCATGCTTGCGAAAGAAGGAGAGCGCCCGCTCGTTGCTGGCGTGGCTTTCAAGCCTGATCGAGTAGAAACCAGCCGCAAGCACCTGCTCTTCGACCGCACTGAGGAGCTTGCCGCCCAGGCCTTGCCGATGAAGGCGCGGATCGATCCAGAAGTCCGAGATCATATCGTCGGAGTTTTCGCGCGCCGCCCATCCTGCGGGCATGCCGTGTCTTTCGACAACGAGGATGCGATGCCAGAAGGATTGCGTGAAGCCTGCAAAGGCTTCTGCCGCGTTCGTTTCCAGGACAGCCGTCAGCCCCAGCGCAGAGCTTGCGACCCGCCATGCCTGCAGGCCGATGGCCGCAAGATGGGGCGCATCCTGTTCATTTGCGTTGCGAATGACGATCACGTTCTGGTCCCTATGGCCCGACGAGATAAAGCATCGGCCCAGCGATTCTTCCAGTCGTATCGGAAATGACCGGGTGGATTTGGCCGATTCTTGACTGAAAGGCAGCAAGCTCTTAATCAGAAACGACCAACTTTGGAGTTTTGATGTTCTCTCAATCGGAGTCCCGGTAAAGGCCCTGCCCGCAAGTCTCTTGCGTGCCGGGCCATGTTGAAACCGAGCCGGATGCCAGTGGCACCCGGGGTTGTTTTCACGCGTCCATATGGACGCAAGCCGGATTCCAACAATGGACATTTCACGCGCAGAACAGCGCATCCTCCACCTGCTCGCGCAGGGTGGCAGAATTGAACTGACACGAGACGAGAACCGCAAGATCGAGAAAGTCGTGCTTTACACGCGCGACGGCTGGGTTTTCAGCGGGCTCGACCTCACCACCTTCCGCAAACTGAAGAGCAAAAGAGCAATCTCGTCCTCCAAAAGCCAGCCTTATCGCATTACCACGCGTGGGTTGGAACTGGTCAGAGGCGAACTCGACAATCGCTGAGAACAAGGGGGCGGCGGTCAGACACCCGTCGCTCCTATCCAAGCTTCGCGTCATCATGCGCTGG
Source organism: Agrobacterium cavarae (assembly GCF_004310285.1). Classification (GTDB taxonomy): domain Bacteria; phylum Pseudomonadota; class Alphaproteobacteria; order Rhizobiales; family Rhizobiaceae; genus Agrobacterium; species Agrobacterium cavarae. The sequence continues at coordinate 149,254 of NZ_SISF01000024.1, read as the reverse complement.
ACGACAAGCAACGTGGCTTTGGAGGCCTAATGCTAGATAGTCGCAACGAGTGCTGCGAGTTGATCTGTGGCAGCGCCCCAGCCTTCATGAAAGCCCATGGCCTCATGCGTCTTCTTGTCTTCTTCCGTCCAGTGGCGTGCCATGGCTGTGTACTTGGTCTTGCCATCGCCCAGCGGTTCAAGAAGGACAATGCCGGTCATGAACGGCTTTTCGGATGGTATCCAGGCGGTCTTGAAAGCGTCGGTAAAGACGATCTTCTCATTCGGCACGACTTCCAGATAAACGCCGCGGTTGTCGACCACCTCGCCGTTTGGTCCGGTCATGACGATGACGCTTGAGCCGCCTGTGCGAACGTCAAGTTCAGCGTGAGACACGCCCCAGGGCTTTGGACAGAACCATTGTTTCAAAAGCTCCGGATCGGTCCAGGCGCGAAAAATCTTCTCCCGCGGCGCGTCGATCTCGCGCATCAGGACGAGTTCATGCCTTGCTGTTTCAGATGACATCATTGCCTCCCGTGATGGTCTGCCGCACAGCATAGCAGAGGATCAGTGGAGAAAAAGGCGGCTCTTACAGAGGTTTCTCCAGCCGCACTTTCTGAAGCTCCACCTTCATGCTCTCCGACCATTGAAGGCCCTGCCAGACGATGGCGAAACCACAACCTTCGTAGGCGCGGATGGCATTGACGTTCCTGGCATGCGTGGCGATTTTTGCCGTCGGAATATCTGCGCTGCGCATCTCCTCCAGAAAATGCTCAACCAAGGAACGACCAATGCCTCTGCATTGGTGCTCAGGGTCAATCCAGATATCGGATATGTCGTCCGGCTCTCCAGCACGCGCCCCCCAGCCGACGATCGCACCGTCGATCTCTGCAACCACGAGATCGCAGTTGGTCTCTTTGGCAAAGACTTCAAACTCGCCGCGCACCCGTTCGATTACAACGGGATCGAGATAGGTATCTTCAAATGCACTGCTTGATTGCCAGGCGCGAAAACCGATGAGGCCGACCGCATTGCGATCGGCCTCTGTCATGGCTCGAATGATGAGACCGCTTACCACCACTTGGCGGGCGTGAACTTGCCCGCTGCCTGCTCGATGGCATGCGCCGTCTTGAACAGCGTTTCTTCCTCGAAAGGCTTGCCGATTAGCTGAAGGCCGAGTGGCAGACCCTTGCCGTCAAGGCCGGCCGGAACGGAAAGACCAGGCAGTCCCGCCATGTTGACGGTGATGGTGAAGACGTCCTGCAGATACATCTTCACGGGATCGGAGGCGAGTTCCTTGTCGCCGATCTCGAAGGCCGAGGATGGCGTGATCGGAGCGAGAACAGCGTCGACGCCTTCGTGGAAGACGTTTTCGAAGTCGCGCTTGATCAGCGTGCGGACCTTCTGCGCCTTAAGGTAATAAGCGTCGTAATAGCCGGCAGACAGAACATAGGTGCCGACCATGATGCGGCGCTTCACTTCCGAGCCAAAACCAGCGGCGCGGCTCTTTTCATACATGTCGGCAATGTCCTTGCCATCGACGCGAAGGCCGTAGCGGACGCCGTCATAGCGAGCAAGGTTGGACGACGCCTCGGCGGGTGCCACGATGTAATAGGCTGGCAGCGCGTATTTGGTATGCGGAAGCGAAATATCGACGACCTCGGCACCGGCGTCCTTCAGCCAGGCAACGCCCTGTGCCCAAAGCTTTTCGATTTCTTCCGGCATGCCATCGACGCGGTACTCCTTCGGAATGCCGATCTTGAGACCCTTCAGCGACTGGCCAATGGCCTTCTCATAATCCGGCACCGGCAGATCGACGGAGGTGGTATCTTTCGCATCGACGCTTGCCATGGACTTCAGCAGGATCGCAGCATCGCGAACATTGCGGGCAATCGGGCCGGCCTGATCGAGCGAGGATGCATAAGCGACGATGCCCCAGCGCGAGCAGCGGCCGTAGGTCGGCTTGATACCGACGGTGCCGGTGAAGGCCGCGGGCTGGCGGATGGAGCCGCCGGTATCGGTTGCCGTTGCACCGGCGCAGAGATGCGCCGCGACAGCTGCGGCCGAACCACCGGAAGAACCGCCGGGAACGAGGTTCTTGTCAGAACCCTGCGCGCGCCAGGGGTTTACGACGGGGCCGTAATAGGAGCTCTCGTTCGACGAGCCCATGGCGAATTCGTCCATGTTCAGCTTGCCGAGAAGCACGGCGCCGGCATCCCACAGGTTCTGGGTCACGGTGGATTCATATCTGGGCTTGAAGCCATCCAGCACATGCGAGCAGGCCTGGGTGTGGATGTCACGGGTGGCGAACAGATCCTTCACGCCAAGCGGAATACCCTCCAGCGCGCCACCGTTTCCAGCGCCAAGCCTCTCATCCGATGCCTTGGCCATCTCGCGCGCCTTGTCATGCGTCGTCACGACATAGGTGTTGAGCTTGTCGTTGGCGGCATCGATGGCGTTCAGATAGGCATCCGTCAGTTCGACGGCGGAAAATTCCTTGGCCTTCAGTCTGTCACGCGCTTCGGCAATGGTGAGGCTGGTCAGTTCGGTCATATCGGCAACAGCTTTCGAAACTTTTGAATTTTCAACGTGGGAGCAAGCGGGCAGCGCTTACTCGACCACTTTCGGCACCATGAAGAAATTGCGGTCGGTGGCCGGCGCATTTGCAACGATGTCATCGGCTTTGTCGCCATCCGTCACTACGTCGGCGCGCTTCTTCATCGCCACCGGCGTCACCGAGGTCATAGGCTCGACGCCATCCACATTCACTTCCGACAGCTGCTCCACGAAGCCGAGAATGCCGTTCAACTGGCCAAGCATGGTGTTGGCTTCGTCTTCGCTAACGGCAATGCGGGACAGGCGCGCGACGCGCTTCACGGTGGCAAGATCGACGGACATGGTTCTACTCCGGTCAAGAATTTTCTACCCGCTATAATGACCATGCCCGTCCTTCGCAACGGTAGAAAGCGTGTCGCGGCCCTCTGCGGCGCAGTTTTGGGCCAAGACACGCCGATGCCGGGTCATCAGAATGTCAGGACTTGACCAACCTTCGGTACGTCAACCCGCGTCTGCGAACCATCCATACCCGAGACGAACTTGTCCGCCGTCTGGTCGACAATCGGGAATGAGCCGTAGTGGCAGGGAATGGCGTGGCGGAACTTGAAGAAGCGCTGGCAGGCAAGTGCAGCCACAGCCCCACCCATGGTAAAGCGATCGCCGATGGGAACGAGGCCGACGTCCGGCTCGTGCAACTCGTTGATCAGCCCCATGTCGGAGAAGATATCCGTGTCGCCCATGTGATGGACCGACGGGCCGTCTTCGAAATGCAGCATCAGGCCATTGGCATTGCCGAGTGCATGCGACACACCGTCCTCGGTGATCTGCGCGGAAGAGTGCAGCGCATTGGTAAAGGTGACGGAAAAGCCGTCGAAGCCAACCGTACCGCCGGTGTTACCCATCTCAAGTTTCTGGACACCCTTGGAGCCGAGCCATGCGGCAAGATCGGCATTGGCCAGCACTGTCGCTCCCGTTTCTGCCGCCAGCTTCACCGTATCACCCACATGGTCGCCATGGCCGTGGGTCAGGAGAATATGGGTGATGCCGTTTGCTGCGTCCTTGGCGTCCTGTCCGGCAAAGCCTGGATTTCCGGTGAAAAACGGATCGATCAGGATCTTTGCGTGGCCTGTTTCTAGACGGAAAGCCGAATGGCCTAGCCAGGTGATTTTCATCGAAGTTCTCCTTTGTGTTCCTGCCATCTTATGAGATAGGACGACCCATAAAACCCAAAACCTTACTTTGGAGTGATAAGATGGCCGCAGATAATGACGACTATGTGTATGACGAAGCGACCGGCGAATGGCGCCCTGCCTCGGAAGTCGCAGCCGCGGCGGCCAAGGCCAATGAGGTTCGCGATGCCGCAGGCAACCTGCTTGCAGATGGTGATTCCGTTACGCTGATCAAGGATTTGAAGGTCAAGGGTACGAGCACCACGCTGAAGCAGGGAACCGTGATCAAGTCGATCCGACTGACCGACAATCCAGAAGAGATCGATTGCAAAAGCGATGCGGTCAAGGGTTTGGTATTGCGTACGGAATTTGTCCGCAAGAGATAAAGAGGTCACCGCATGGCGACGCTTACGATAGAGGAACTGGCTGAGACCCTGGGGCCTGGACGGGCGATAGCCGGTCTTGATCTCGGCACCAAGACGATCGGTCTTGCGATGTCGGACCTGTCACGACGGTTCGCCACCCCTCGCCCGGTGCTGAAGCGGATCAAGTTTACCCAGGATGCAGCGCTGCTTCTGGATTTTGCCGCGAAGGAAAAGGTCGCGGCCTTCGTCATCGGTCTGCCGATGAACATGGATGGCTCTGCCGGTCCGCGCGTTCAGGCGACTCGCGCCTTCGTCCGCTCCATGAGCGAGAAGACCGATATCCCCTTCGTCTTCTGGGATGAGAGGCTTTCCACAGTCGCGGCCGAAAGAGCACTTCTGGAAATGGATGTCTCGCGGGCAAAACGCGCCGAACGCATCGATTCCGCCGCCGCAAGTTTCATTCTTCAGGGTGCCTTGGATCGCCTTTCCATGCTGGCGAGAGATGCGTCCATAGAAGGCTGACGCGCACGCCACCATGCGGCAATTGCCTTGCGCTTGCGAAATCCGATGATCGCGAAAACGAGCAGGCTGTCCACCGCGATTGCGCGCGCCACGAGCGGCGGAATCGTCTCGGGAGGAATGCCGAGCACATTGCCATAGATCTGGAACACCAGATCATGCGCCTGCCGCGTCAGCATGAAAAAGCCGAAACTCATGTCGTAGTAGGACAGGAAGTACCAGCTGCCGAGCAGCAGCACGGGACATGCCCACAAAATCAGAAACCACTTCATGCCATCCGCTCCCCTGCCAGGGCCGCTCCAGCCGTCTGCTCGTCAGGCAGCGCTGCAATGACAGCCCAGCGCAGTAACGCCATGATGCACAGGTTCAGCGTCGGCGCATTGAGATCGAGTGGTAGCAGGGCGAAAAACGTCATCATGACGCTCAAAGGTATCCAGCGGCTCACAGCGCTTCCTTCTCATCCAGCTCTTAATTCGTAGTTAACAAATCGTTAACACCATGAACTCACGGTTAACGCGGAGCAAACGAAACCTGCATTTATGGTTAACGGGGGATGCAGGCTGTGGACAAAGCGCAGCGGTCTAGCCGCCATCGGCACGGCCAACGGCGTCTGTTCGATCAACAGCGGAGCGATGAAGTGCGGGCCGGATCAGCCGTAAAGGGCGCGAACGATGCGCTTGACCGCGACGGCGATCTTGTCCCAATCCTTGTCACTCTTCAGCGACACGCCTGAGAACTGGCCATTGGTTGCCCCGGCAATCACCAGATGCTGGATGGAGGCGAAGAGGAGAGCATTGAGCACCACAGGATCGGCGCCCTTTGGCGGCTGCAAGGATCCACGCATGCGGTCGATCCATTTGACCAGCGCCTTCGAGCGCGCGTCAGCCAGTTGCTTGACCTGCTCCGTTTGTTCGGAGAGTTCCCAGGCAATGATCTTGCAGACCAGCGGATCGGCGCGAAGCGCATCGAGATAGGAGAGCATCAGCCGCTCCATCAGGTCGCCATAGGTCAGAAGGAACATGCCGCCTGTATCTTCCGGAATACGGTCCTGCACCCAGGAGCCAAGGTCCTCGCCGATGGCAGAAACCAGGCCTTCGAGACCGCCGAAATAACGATAGATCAGCTGCTTGTCGCAACCGGCGCGACGCGCCACGGCATTGATGCCGAAACCCTGGAAGCCCTCCTCCGCCAGGAGGGACTTCGCCGCAGCAAAGATCGCCTTCTCCGTCGCGGCGCGATCCTTGATGCGCTTTTCCGGCGCGGGCGACATGAGGGCGGCAGTGCCATCGATGGCGAGCATGGCTTTTCCGAATCTCCGATTGGTGACGTATCATGCGCGGTTAGCAAAGAGTTAACAACGCGACAATCGAGACGAAGCCTAGCAACCCTGGCTTTCCTGTGGATGGTGGAAAAGACAGCTGTTTCTTGGGCTCAGGCATCCAAAGACATGCCGAACCATGCGGTGCCGGCCGGCATGCCGGCAAGCGGCGAGAAGCCACGCGATTGCCAGAAGGCAATGCCATTGTAGTTTTCAGGATTGGCACCGAGATGGATGCCCGGAATCCCTTTGCTGCGCGCCATCTCCACCCACATCGACAAAAGCCGAGAACCGCCGCCGGTACCGCGAGCCCGTTCCAACAGGTTCATATGGATATGGGCGGGATAGTTCTGAAGTACCGAAGCGGGCACGGGCGACGGCTGGTGAATGAAGGCAACGCGCTTGCGGTGTTCTTCTGGCAGAGCGTTGGCCTCTTCCTCCGCGAGCGGATAAAGCTCGCGCAGCTGCGGCCACCAAGCCTGCTCCAGCCGTTCTTGGTAAGCTGCGGTATCGGTTGCGCCGACGATGTAGCCACAGATGCCCTCCCAGTCTTCGGCAACGAAAGCGCTGTCTGGGCAAAGATGGAGATAGGGAACGGCATAGATATTACCGACGAGCTTTTCGTCGGCGTAAAGATGCGAGGCGTCCTTGCCCGCGTCGCCCGTTGCAAGGCAGATGGCGTAAAGCGCCTCCTCGTCCTGTGGAACGGCTTTGCGGAAGGTCAGCATCACGACACCGGCGGATAAAGCAGATCGATGATGTAGGTGGGATCAAAGCGGCTATCGAGCATGCCGTAGGTGTGGCGCCAGCCGCCCGCCAGGCGGGTTTCAAGGAAGGCATCGGCAATGCGCCCTGCCCCGATGCGGCAGAGTTCGGCAGCGGCTGCGGCAAGAGCAAACTGCTCCACCAGCAGACGGGCAGCGCCCTCGTCACGCTCACAAAGAGCAATCGCGGCGCGCAGCACGTCGGTGGTCTTCTTGCCGGATGGTCCGAGGTCGCGCTCCAGCGTTTCGAAGACGAGATCGAACAGATCCTTACCACGCTGCAGCACGCGCAGCACGTCGAGCGCCATGACGTTGCCGGAGCCTTCCCAGATGGCGTTGACCGGGGCTTCGCGATAGTGACGCGCAATCGGGCGCTCTTCGACGTAGCCGTTGCCGCCAAGGCTTTCCATCGCCTCGTAGATCAGGGCCGGCGCAATCTTGCAGCACCAATATTTGACGATCGGCGTCATCACGCGAGCGTAAGCCGCTTCCGCCGGGTTGCTGCGGGCGCTGTCGAAGGCAGTTGCCAGGCGGAAGGACAAGGCGGTTGCAGCAGCCACATCCAGCGCCATGTCCGCCAGCACGCGCGTCATCACCGGCTGGTTGACGAGCGGCTTGCCGAAGACCGAACGACCGCGGGCGAAATGAACCGCTTCCGCCAGCGAGGCGCGCATCATGCCAGAGGATGCCAAGGCGCAGTCGAGCCGCGTCAATGTCACCATGTCGAGAATCGTGCGAATGCCGGCACCGGGCTCGCCCAGCAGATAACCGAAGGCATCGCTGAATTCGACTTCGGCCGACGCATTGGAGCGGTTGCCGAGCTTGTCCTTCAGCCGCTGGAAATGCAGGCCATTGGCCGAGCCGTCTTCCAGAAAACGCGGTACGAGGAAACAGCCCATGCCATCGCCCATCTGCGCCAGCATGACGAAGCCGTCGCTCATAGGCGCCGAAAGGAACCACTTGTGTCCGGAGAGCCGATAGATGCCCTCACCCACACGCTCGGCGGTGGTGCGGTTGGCGCGCACATCCGTGCCGCCCTGTTTCTCGGTCATGCCCATGCCGATGGTGACGGCTGTCTTCTGCATGGCGGGCTTTTGCGAAGAATCATACTTGCGCGAGAGGATTTTCGGCGCCCATTCGTTCTGTACGCGCGGCGATGCCATCAACGCTGCAACCGAGGCATGGGTCATGGTGAGCGGGCACAGATGGCCAGCCTCGAGCTGCGCCGTCAGATAGAATTTCGTGGCGCGGGCCTTATGTTCGCTGCCGCGCGTATCGGCAGAATTTTCCCAAGCGGCACTGTGCAGGCCGGAGGACATGGAGCGGCGCATCAGGGCATGCCAGGCGGGGTGGAACTCCACCTGATCCAGACGCTCGCCGCGCGGGCCGTGGGTATGAAGCTGCGGTGTGCTGCGGTTTGCCATGCGCGCCAGTTCCTGGGCTTCGGCAGATGTCACGTAGCGACCGATCTGGTCCAGCTCGTCGCGAAGCGGACGCGAGAGGTTGGAGGTCAGATCGACGATGAGCGGATCGGACCGGTAGGCATTGATCCCGGACCAGAGGCTAGGCTGGTTCAGTTCGGCAAGCTGTTCTTCAGTCCGGTTCATATCTGTCATCGTGTACTTTTATCGGGATTCGCAATTAAATGCCTATATAGGCTCGTTCCCGGCTTATCCCATGCTTGCCGACAAAGCCACCTGTCTTTATAGACCGCGACTGACTATTCCGGCCCGGAGGACAGTTCCATGGTCTATTTTCCCCACCGCCATCTTCTTGGCATCAAGGGGCTTTCCCATCAGGATATCACGCTTCTTCTCGACAAAGCCGACGAGGCCGTGAAGATCAGCCGCCAGCGTGAAAAAAAGACGTCGACGCTTCGCGGTCTGACACAGATCAACCTGTTCTTCGAAGCCTCGACCCGCACGCAATCCTCCTTCGAACTGGCCGGCAAACGGCTGGGCGCGGACGTGATGAACATGTCCGTCGGTAACTCTTCGGTGAAGAAGGGCGAAACGCTGATCGACACCGCAATGACATTGAATGCCATGCGCCCTGACGTTTTGATCGTGCGCCATTCATCCGCCGGTGCGGCAGCGCTTCTGGCGCAGAAGGTTGCCTGCTCGGTTGTCAATGCCGGCGACGGCCAGCATGAGCATCCGACGCAAGCGCTGCTCGACGCGCTGACGATCCGCCGCGCCAAGGGCAGCATCTCTGGCATCACTGTCGCAATCTGTGGTGACGTGCTGCACTCGCGCGTTGCCCGCTCCAACATCATCCTCCTGAACCAGATGGGTGCGCGGGTGCGTGTCGTTGCTCCGCCGACGCTGCTGCCCTCAGGCATCGCCGACATGAGCGTCGAAGTCTATCACGACATGAAGGAGGGCCTGAAGGGCGCCGATGTGGTGATGATGCTGCGCCTGCAGCGCGAGCGCATGGCCGGCTCCTTCGTGCCGTCGGTGCGCGAATACTTCCACTATTACGGTCTCGACGCGGAAAAGCTGAAGGCTGCAAAGGAAGACGCGCTCGTCATGCATCCGGGGCCGATGAACCGCGGCGTGGAAATTTCCTCGGAAGTGGCCGATGGACCGCAGAGCGTCATCGAAGCCCAAGTGGAGATGGGTGTCGCCGTGCGCATGGCGGTGATGGAAACCCTTCTCCTTTCTCAGAACATGGGAGAGCGCGTATGAGTGCCGCGACCGTCCTCAACAATGTGCGTATCATCGACCCGTCGCGCAATCTCGACGAGACCGGAACGATCATCATCGGCGCTGATGGAACGATCCTCGCGGCTGGCAAGGATGCGGAAAACCAAGGTACGCCCGACGGCGCGACGGTGCGTGATGCGAAGGGACTGGTTGCCGTTCCAGGCCTTGTGGATGCGCGCGTCTTCGTCGGAGAGCCCGGCGCAGAGCACCGCGAGACGATCGAGTCCGCCTCGCGTGCAGCCGCCGCAGGCGGCGTGACCAGTTTCATCATGATGCCGGATACGGATCCGGTCATCGATGACATCGCGCTGGTGGAGTATGTGAAGAAGACCGCGCGCGATAAAGCCGTGGTCAACGTGCATCCGGCAGCGGCCCTGACGAAGGGTCTGCTGGGCGAGGAAATGACCGAGTTCGGCATGCTGAAGGAGGCCGGCGCGGTTGCCTTTACCAATGGCCGCAAGGCGCTGTCCGATACGCTGGTGCTCCGCCGCGCCATGACCTATGCCCGTGAGCTCGGGGCCGTCATTTCGCTGGAGACCAGCGACAAATATATCGGCAATGGCGATATGAATGAGGGGCTGCTGGCAAGCTGGCTCGGCCTTCCCGGCATTCCCAAGGAAGCCGAAATCATTCCGCTCGAACGTGACCTGCGCATCGCGGCACTGACGCGCGCCAACTACCATGCCGCCAAGATTTCCGTGCCGGAATCGGCAGAGGCCATCAAGCTTGCGAGAGCCCGCGGCGTGAAGGCCACCTGCGGCATTTCGATCAATCATTTGACACTCAACGAAAACGACATCGGCGAATACCGCACCTTCTTCAAACTCTCGCCACCGCTGCGGTCGGAAGATGATCGCGTCGCTATGGTCGAAGCGTTGAAGCAAGGGACGATCGACATCATCGTCTCGTCGCATGATCCGCAGGATGTCGACACCAAGCGCCTGCCCTTCTCGGATGCGGCAAGCGGCGCGATCGGCCTGGAGACCATGTTGGCCGCAGCGCTTCGGCTGTATCACAGCGATCAGGTGCCGCTGATGCGCCTGATCGACGCGCTGTCGACGCGACCGGCGCAAATCTTCGGACTGGATGCCGGAACGCTGAAGCCCGGCGCCAAGGCCGATATCACCCTGATCGATCTCGATGAGCCATGGCTGGTTTCTGAAAAGAAGCTGGTATCGCGCTCGAAGAACACACCATTCGAGGATGCACGCTTCAGCGGTCGCGCCGTCAGTACATATGTTGCGGGCAACCTTGTTCATTCACTGCAGTAAAAATGGTGGTGCGTAGTAACGCACCTGAAGAGGGGACATAAACATGACTGCATTGACCGTTTGGGAGACAGCGCCGGCATTTCTCTTGGCTGCGGCTGTTATCGGTTACCTGCTCGGCTCCATTCCCTTCGGCCTGCTTCTGACGCGGGCGGCGGGTCTCGGCGACGTTCGCCAGATCGGCTCGGGAAACATTGGCGCGACAAACGTGCTGCGGACCGGCAATAAGAAGCTCGCCGCGGCAACCCTTCTTTGCGATGCTTTCAAGGGCACGGCAGCGGTGCTGATCGCCAATGCGCTCTGGGGATATGAGGCCTCGCTGGTGGCGGGCTTCTTCGCCTTTCTCGGCCACCTCTTCCCGGTCTGGCTCGGCTTCAAGGGCGGCAAGGGTGTCGCGACCTATATCGGTGTGCTGCTCGGCGCCGCTCCGCTGATGATGCTGCTTTTCGCCGCAATCTGGCTGATCACCGCCTTCGTTACCAAATATTCCTCTCTCTCGGCGCTGGTCGCGATGCTGGTCATCCCGATCGTCCTGTGGATTTTGGGACCGGAAAAGACCGCGCTTCTGGTCACGGCCCTCAGCATCATCTCCTGGTACATGCACCGCGAAAACATCAAGCGGCTCCTGGCCGGTACGGAAAGCAAGATCGGCAAGAAGGGCTGAGACGCAATTGTCTCGAAGGTTTGGGGGCAGATATGTCGCGTGATGGCGAGACGAAAAGCGGCATCGCCCTGACGGAGAAGCAGAAGCTTTCCTGGTTGCGGCTGATCCGCAGCGACAATATCGGTCCCGTCACCTTCCGCGATCTGATCAATCACTTCGGCAGTGCTGAAGCGGCGCTGGATGCCCTGCCCGATCTTTCCCGTCGCGGCGGCGCGGCGCGCAGCCCACGCATCGCGACACTCGCTCACGCCGAGCGCGAGATGGAAACCGCAACACGGTTTGGCGCCCGCTTCGTCGGCATCGGCGAGCCGGACTATCCGCCCGCTTTGCGAGAGATAGACGGCGCACCGCCCCTGATTGCGATGAAGGGTTCGAGTGCCACCGTCATCCGACCATCGCTTGGAATCGTCGGCTCCCGCAACGCCTCGATCAACGGCGCGAAGTTTGCGGCAATGCTGGCACGGCAATGCGGACAGGCGGGCTACACCATTGCTTCCGGTCTTGCGCGCGGCATCGACGCCGCCGCTCACGCCGCCAGCCTTTCGACCGGTACCGTCGCCATGCTGGCTGGTGGGCTCGACAAGCCCTACCCGCCCGAGAATTTCCGCCTGCTGGACGATATCTACGCCAATGGCGGTGCGACCATCAGCGAAATGCCGTTTGGCTGGGAGCCGCGTGCGCGCGATTTTCCACGGCGCAATAGGTTGATTGCAGGCGTGTCCCTCGGCGTGCTGATCGTGGAGGCTGCTGAACGCTCCGGCTCTCTCATCACCGCGCGGCTGGCTGGCGATTTTGGCCGGCTCGTTTTTGCGGTGCCCGGCTCACCGCTCGATTCTCGCTGCCATGGCACCAACCGGTTGATCAAGGACGGCGCCACACTGGTGACGGAAGCGGCCGATATTCTCGATGCACTCTCGCCGATGATGGAGCCGCGACTCGACCTGCAGCACGTCGTCCGAGAAGGCACCGGGGATCAACCCATCTCTCAAACCGGAGACCGCGCAGGAGACAAGGAGCGCGCCATCCTTGCCGAGGCGCTCGGCCCCTCGCCGGTCGAAACCGACGACATCATCCGCCACACGGGTTTGCCTGCGGCAACCGTCTATCTTCTGCTTCTAGAACTCGATATTGCCGGAAAATTGAACCGGCATTCGGGTGGACGGATTTCGATGATCATGGCGGATTGAGACGCCAAGGGATCTCTCAAGGGAAGCTTCCGCGTGATGGCGGACGGGAGCATTCCGCCAATCAAAAATTGTCTTCCCATCAGAAAAATTCCAGAAGTTGCATATGGGCATGAAGACAGAAAAACAGGCGTTCCCCCTTGACCGCAGCGCATTACCTGTCCATGTCGAAATAAAAGGAAGGCGTTGTTGCGTGCGGAATCAGCGACGATGCCGGTTAACGGACATGTTTCCAGAGAAAAAAATATGAATGTCGTCGTCGTAGAGTCTCCGGCAAAAGCCAAGACGATCAACAAGTATCTTGGCCCCGGCTATAAGGTTCTTGCATCGTTCGGCCACGTTCGGGATCTTCCCGCCAAGGATGGTTCTGTTCTTCCCGACCAGGATTTCGAAATGTCCTGGGAGGTCGATCCTGCCTCACAGAAACGAATGAAAGATATCGCCGATGCCGTAAAGGCATCCGATGGACTGTTTCTCGCGACCGACCCTGATCGCGAAGGAGAGGCGATTTCCTGGCACGTTCTCGACCTTCTGAAAAAGAAGAAGGTTCTGGGCGACAAGCCGGTCAAGCGCGTGGTGTTCAACGCCATTACCAAGAAGGCCGTTCTGGATGCGATGGCGGAGCCGCGCGACATCGACATTCCGCTCGTCGATGCCTATCTCGCCCGCCGGGCGCTCGATTATCTGGTCGGCTTCAATCTCTCTCCGGTTCTCTGGCGAAAGCTACCGGGTGCCCGCTCCGCTGGACGTGTGCAGTCCGTGGCGCTTCGCCTGGTCTGCGACCGTGAATCGGAGATCGAGCGCTTCGTATCGGAAGAATACTGGAACATCTCCGCACTTCTAAAGACACCGCGCGGTGACGAGTTCGAAGCAAAGCTCGTATCCGCAGACGGCAAGCGCTTGCAGGGCAAGTCCATCAAGACTGGTGACGATGCAACCCGGCTAAAGACATTGCTCGAAGGCGCAAGCTATGTTGTCGACACGGTCGAGGCAAAGCCCGTCAAGCGCCATCCCGGCCCGCCCTTCACCACCTCCACGCTGCAGCAGGCCGCGTCTTCGCGCCTCGGCTTCTCCGCCTCGCGGACCATGCAGGTTGCGCAGAGACTTTATGAGGGTATCGATATCGGTGGCGAGACCGTCGGTCTGATCACCTATATGCGTACCGACGGTGTGCAGATGGCACCAGAAGCGATCGACGCCGCACGCAGCGCCATCGGCGACCAGTTCGGCGATCGCTACGTGCCCGAGAAGGCACGCTTCTATTCGACCAAGGCCAAGAATGCCCAGGAAGCCCACGAGGCTATCCGCCCGACGGACTTCAATCGCTCGCCGGACAAGGTAAAGCGTTACCTCGATTCCGATCAGCTTCGTCTCTACGACCTGGTCTGGAAGCGCGGCATCGCAAGCCAGATGGCTTCGGCCGAGATCGAGCGCACGACCGTTGAAATCCTTGCCGAAAACAAGGGCGAGAAGGCTGGCCTTCGCGCCGTCGGCTCCGTCATCCGTTTCGATGGCTTCATTGCCGCCTACACGGACCAGAAGGAAGACGGCGAACAGAGCGACGATAGCGAAGACGGTGGACGTCTGCCGCAGATCAATGCCCGCGAGAACCTCGCCAAGCAGAAGATCAATGCGAGCCAGCACTTCACCGAGCCGCCACCACGCTATTCCGAAGCATCGCTCATCAAGAAGATGGAAGAGCTCGGCATCGGCCGCCCTTCCACCTATGCCGCGACGCTGAAGACACTGAGCGACCGCGAATATATCGTCGTCGACAAGCGCAAGCTGATCCCGCATTCGCGCGGTCGGCTCGTGACGGCTTTTCTCGAAAGCTTCTTCACCCGCTATGTGGAATATGATTTCACGGCCGACCTGGAAGAGAAGCTCGACCGGATTTCGGCCGGCGAACTTGATTGGAAGCAGGTTCTTCGCGACTTCTGGAAGGACTTCTTCGCTCAGATCGAAGACACAAAGGAACTGCGCGTCACCAACGTACTCGACGCGTTGAACGAAGTGCTTGCACCGCTGGTGTTTCCCAAGCGCGAAGACGGCTCCGATCCGCGCATCTGCCAGGTCTGCGGTACCGGCAATCTGTCGCTGAAGCTCGGCAAATACGGTGCCTTCGTCGGTTGCTCGAACTATCCGGACTGCAACTACACCCGCCAGCTGACCTCGGATGGCGCGGAATCCGAAGCCGCAGCGCTGAACGAGCCGAAGGCGCTTGGCGCCGATCCGATGACGGGCGAAGAGTTGACGCTGCGCTCCGGTCGCTTCGGGCCCTATATCCAGCGTGGCGATGGCAAGGAAGCCAAGCGCGCATCGCTGCCCAAGGGCTGGAAGCCGGAAGAAATCGATCATGAGAAGGCGCTGGCGCTGATCAACCTGCCGCGCGACATCGGCAAGCATCCGGAAACCGGCAAAATGATTTCCGCCGGCATCGGCCGCTATGGTCCCTTCCTGATGCATGATGGCGGCTACGCCAATCTGGAGAGCGTGGAAGACGTCTTCTCCATCGGCCTCAACCGCGCCGTGACGGTGATTGCCGAGAAGAAGGCCGCACCCGGCCGTGGACGCTCCTCCACGCCTGCTGCGCTCAAGGCGCTTGGTGACCATCCTGATGGCGGCGCCATTACCGTGCGCGACGGCCGTTTCGGTCCCTATGTGAACTGGGGCAAGGTCAATGCGACGATCCCCAAGGCGCAATCTCCCGATACGGTGACGCTGGACGAAGCGCTGGTGCTGATTGCCGAGCGCATTGCCAAGACCGGCGGCAAGCCAGTCAAAGCCAAGAAGGCTCCGGCAAAGAAGAAGACCGAAGGCGATGCAGACGCCAAGCCGACAAAGGCGAAAGCGGCAAGCAAGACCAAGGCTGCAGCCAAGCCTAAGGCAGCGGCGAAGCCCAAGACAGCAGCGAAAACCAAGAAGGCAGCATCGTGAGCAAGACACGGCGTCAGAAACAGAATTCCGCCAATGACGGTTTCGGACGCACCGCTCGCTCAAAGCGCGTGAATCAAGGCGAAGGCATCATCCATGGAGAAGTGCCTTCGCGCGAAGTGCTGTTGAAGTTCATTGCCGAACATCCGCAACAGGCCTCCAAACGCGAGATCGCCAAGGCCTTTGGCCTGAAGGGCGACAGCCGCGTGGTGCTGAAAGCGCTGTTGAAGGAACTTGAAGTTGACGGCATGGTGCAGAAGAACCGCAAGTCGCTGATGCGACCGGGCGGCCTGCCGCCCGTCACGGTTCTCGATATCACCACACGTGACAAGGATGGCGAATTGATCGGCCGCCCCGCAGAGTGGCCGGAAGATCAGGGTGCGGCACCCGCGGTCCTTATCCGCCAGTCATCGCAGGACCGCGGCAAAAAAGGACCGGCGGCCGGTTTGAATGACCGTGTGCTTGCCAAGATTTTCCCCTCCAAGGATCGTACCGGACCGGCCTATACCGCCCGCGTCATCAAGCTTATTGATCGCCGCCAGAACGCGCTGATCGGTGTCTTCAAGGAAAACCCGGGCGGCGGTGGTCGTTTGATGCCGGTGGACCGGCGCGGCGAAGAACTGGTGATCGACCCCGATGGCGTCAACGAGGCCAAGGATGGCGATCTGATCGAAGTCGAAGTCTCGCGCAACAGCGGGCGCTATGGTCTGAAGCGCGCGAGTGTGCTTTCCGTCATCGGCTCGGTCGCGTCGGAAAAAGCCATTTCGATGATCGCGATCTACGGGCACGGCATCCCGCATATCTTCCCTCAGGATGTTCTAGCAGAAGCCGATAAGGCGAAGCCCGCGACCATGGCGCACCGGGAAGACTGGCGCGATCTGCCGCTCATCACCATCGACCCGGCGGATGCCAAGGATCATGACGACGCCGTCTATGCGGAGCCCGATCCGTCGCCGGACAACCCCGATGGCGTGATCGTCACCGTTGCGATTGCCGATGTGTCTTACTATGTGCGCTCGGGTGCGCCGCTCGACCGTGAAGCGCTGAAGCGCGGCAACTCCGTCTACTTCCCCGACCGCGTCGTACCGATGCTGCCGGAGCGGATTTCCAACGATCTCTGCTCACTGAAGGAAGGTGTCGATCGCCCTGCCCTTGCGGTGCGCATGGTGTTTTCGAAGGAAGGCCGCAAGGCGTCGCACACTTTCCATCGCATCATGATGAAGAGTGCGGCCAAGCTTTCCTATCAGCAGGCGCAGGCGGCCATCGATGGCAAGCCTGATGACAAGAGCGGCCCGATGCTCGAGCCGATCCTGAAGCCTCTCTGGCATGCCTATGGGGTGATGAAGCGCGGTCGCGACCGTCGCCAGCCGCTCGAACTCGATATGCCGGAACGCAAGATTCTGCTGCGTGCCGACGGCACCGTGGACAAGGTCATCATTCCCGAACGTCTCGACGCCCATAAGCTGATCGAAGAAATGATGATCCAGGCCAACGTCGCCGCCGCAGAAACGTTGGAAAAGAAGAAACAGCCGCTCGTCTACCGCATTCATGATGCCCCCACGCTTGCCAAACAGGAGACGTTGCGCGAGTTCCTCGCGACGCTGGGTATCTCCATGGCCAAAGGCGGAGAAGTTCGCGCCAATTCCTTCAACGGAATTCTGGCCCGCGCTCAAGACACTGAACATCAGATCATGGTCAACGAGATGGTGTTGCGCTCCCAGAGCCAGGCGATCTACAGCCCAGAGAATATCGGGCACTTCGGTCTGAACCTGATGAAGTACGCCCACTTCACCTCTCCCATTCGCCGTTATGCCGATCTGATCGTCCATCGTGCGCTTGTCGGGTCTCTGGGACTTGGCGAAGGCGGCATCACGCCGCAGGAAGAGGCAACGCTCGACGATATCGCCGCCGAGATTTCCACCTTCGAGCGCCGCGCCATGGCGGCCGAACGCGACACGATCAACCGTCTGATCGCGCACCATCTTTCCGAGCGCGTGGGAGAAGAGTTTGAAGGGCGCATCGGGGGTGTCACCAAGGCGGGACTATTTGTCGCGCTTCCGCAATTTGGCGCAGACGGCTTCGTTCCTATATCTACGATTGGGACCGATTACTTCATCTATGACGAAGCGCATCAGGCACTGACGGGTGAGAAGACCGGTCTCGGCTTCCAGCTTGGCGACACGGTTCAGGTTCGTCTGGCAGAAGCCGTACCGCTGGCAGGCGCGCTCCGCTTCGAAATGTTGAGCGAGGGGCGCAAGATGCCCACAGCAACACGATCCTTCCACAAGACGGCGCGCCGGGGTGGAGGGCGCACGGCGACACCGGGAACGAGGCCGCCGCGCAGGAAACGCTGAACGAGCACCGTAGCGAGATCGAGCAGGATCTTGCAGCGATGCTTCAGCGCCGCAATCATTTGGAGGAACGGGCATGAGCGAGACGCAGACAGTGCACTATGGCGGCGAGAAGCAGGAACGTCCGCTGGGACGCTCGATCATGCGCGGCATCTCGTGCCGATGCCCCGCCTGCGGCAGCGGTCGGTTGTTCAAGGCCTGGCTGAAGCCGGTGGATCAATGCGCCGCCTGCGGCGAAGACCTCCATCACCAGCGATCTGACGATCTGCCGCCCTATATCTCGATCATGATTCTCGGACACGTGGCGGTGGGCGGCTTTTTGATGACTGACCTGATCCTCATGGTGCCAATGTGGGTGCATTTTGCCATCTGGGTGCCGATCACGATTCTCGTGGCCTTGCTGACGATCCAGCCGATCAAGGGTGGCGTCATTGGCCTGCAATGGGCGCTGAGGATGCACGGCTTCAGCAATGAACCTGAGAAGACGCATATCGACGGGTCATCCCACTGACAGGCGACCGCTCCCTTGCCTGCTGAATCCCAAGCTGAAAAATCACCCTACCTGCGTCCGAGGGATGCGGCCTGCCTGATCCTGGTCGATCGTTCGAACGGCTCTCCACGTGTGCTCGTCGGCAAGCGCAGCAGCGGCCATGTCTTCATGCCGGACGTCTATGTGTTTCCCGGTGGCAGGCGCGACCCACGCGATCACGCCCTGCCCTTTGGTGCCGACCTTAATCCTCTCGTCATCGACAAGCTCAGGCGCTCTGCCTCGCGTGTCATGACGGTTGCAGGGGCGCGGGCCTTGGCTCTGGCGGCAGTGCGCGAATTGGAAGAAGAGACGGGGCTTTGCTTTCGAATTGAACGGGCGCAACAAGGACCGGACCTCTCGGCGCTGCGTTATGTCGCGCGTGCGATCACGCCGCCAGGGCGCATCAGGCGATTCGACACGCGATTCTTTTTCTGCTTCACCGACGACGTCGGCATTGAGCCGGCAAATATAAAAGACTCTGCCGAGCTGCAAGACCTTCAATGGCTTGACATGCGCGACAGTTCCGGTGTGAACATGGCGGCGATTACACGGATGGTTCTCGAAGATGTCACAAACTTCATGATAGGTGATCAGCCACTACAATTTGAAAGCCGGGTGCGACTTTACTTCGAGCGTCGCGGCACATTCATTCGCGGCTTTCTGTAAAAGGTCTCCATGTCACATCCCAACTGCGACGCCGACAATATCCACTGGCCATCGCTTATCGCCGCCATATCCGCCATCAGCGCCGTGGGCATCGCCATCGGCCTCGGATTGCCGCTCTTGAGCCTCATCCTCGAGCGTCGGGGCATTTCGTCCAGCATGATCGGATTGAACTCCGCCATGGCCGGTGTTGCTGCCATGATTGCAGCGCCCATCACCAGCAAGCTTGCGCATGATTTCGGCGTTGCCCGGACCATGTTGACGGCGGTGGTCATCTCCTCCGTCAGCGCCATGGGCTTTTATTATGCCGCGGACTTCTGGATGTGGTTTCCGCTCAGAATCGTCTTTCATGGCGCGACGACCACGCTTTTCATCCTGTCGGAATTCTGGATCAATGCCGCAGCGCCGCCGCGCAAACGCGGGCTCGTGCTTGGCGTGTATGCGACAGGGCTCGCAGTCGGCTTTGCAGTCGGACCCCTTCTCTTTTCCACCGTGGGAAGTGAGGGCATCACACCGTTTCTCGTCGGCTGTGCCATCATCCTCCTAGCTGCAATTCCAATTTTTCTGGCGCGCAAGGAAAGCCCAGCGCTGGACGAAAAACCTGCCCACCATTTCGTACGCTATATCTGGCTGGTGCCCATGGCCTCTGCTGCCGCCTTCGTTTTCGGCGCGGTACAGGCTGGTGGTCTATCGCTCTTCCCGATCTATGCCACGCGTGAAGGCTTTAATGAATCGCAAGCAGCGCTTCTCCTGACCGTGATGGCAATCGGCAACATGACCTTCCAGATCCCGATCGGCCTGCTCTCCGACCGCATTACCAATCGCCGTCTTCTGCTCGGCGTCATGGCCTTTATCGGCCTATGCGGCACGCTTGCGCTACCGCTCCTCGTCAACAACTGGATTATGGTCGCGGTACTGCTGCTGCTGTGGGGCGGCCTCGTCTCTGGCATGTATACGGTCGGCCTCACCCATCTTGGATCGCGACTCACTGGGTCCGACCTTGTTGCGGCCAATGCAGCCTTCATATTCTGCTATGCGACGGGCACGATTGCCGGCCCACAGACGGTTGGTATTGCGATGGATATCTCCGGAAGCCACGGCTTTGCCTGGGCATTGGCGCTGTTTTTCGGCTTCTATGTCGTTCTTTCCATTGGGCGTTCGGTTTTCGGCTCAAAACAGACTTGACTTTTCGGGCGCGATCCGTAGTTTCGCGCCAGATTTAGCCGGGATCGAACAGGTCCGCGGCTCACTTACTTGTTAAAGGCAGGACGACCATGGCGAAAGCTACAACAATCAAGATCAAGCTGCTGTCGACGGCCGACACAGGTACTTTCTACGTCACCACGAAGAACAGCCGTACATTCACGGACAAGATGACGAAGACCAAGTACGACCCGGTCGTTCGCAAGCACGTCGAATTCAAGGAAACCAAGATCAAGTAATCAACTTGATTTTGTCCTTAAAGAACGCGCCCATAAGGCGCGTTTTTTTGTTTTGGGCGGCCGTTTAAAGACTCTACCTAAAGTCTGTCGCGATATCTCAGAGTCGCCCCTTAAGCTTCAGGTCATTGTTTTGTCGCATGCCCTTATCGCAAAACCGCTGCTCAGTTTTGCCTGGACCATTCTTTAAGTGCGAACGTATTTTCAGGCCGATCCTAGAATGCGAGACTTGGCCACGGCTGCCGGACGCGTCAAGAGAAGCCGCGCAACGCAGACGGTCGAGTTATACTACGTGAAACTTGAGAGATCGTGATGGCGTGGGGTCGGCCGGGATAACCACGATAGCACGAGGAACCATCAATTGGCATCGCCGGCCGACCGACCCCAAGACCCAGGAGATGCGGCGGACCTGAGCATCAAGGGGTATTTCGTGCACGGCTCCCTGAAAAATGGAACCGCGCGGTCTGTTAAAGTGCTAGTGCCTTCTATCAACTGATATATGGGCATAAAGTTATTTGTATGAACAAAGTTTCGCTCAAGACGCCTAAAAGTTCAACACTTTATTAAGGTGCAGCCATTCTTGCTTTGAAATATGGTTAAGTGTGCCATGCCGGGACAGAGACTCAAAGCCAGCTTAGCGGCAGCAACGCGCTACTGAAGAAGCCCCGAGGGTCGATCAATCTCTGGAACTTTACTCAGGCTGCGGCAGCAACGACGCGGTTTCGGCCGCTTCTCTTCGCCTCATAGAGTGCCCGATCTGCCTGTCGCATCAACTGCTCCGGACTTTCGACGCCCGTTGCATTCGAAGCGATACCGAGCGACGCGGTAATCTTCAAGGATTGCCCGGAGCGCAGCACAAAAACGGTATCCTCAATGATCGAGCGCAGGGACTCGGCCACCACCGAGGCAGCCTCCACCGAGGTGTCCGGCATCACCACCACGAACTCTTCACCGCCGTAACGGCAGGCTAGATCCGCACCGCGCACCGTGGAGCGCAAGCGGGCGGCAAATTCCTGCAGCACCTCGTCGCCGGCCTCGTGGCCGTGGAGATCGTTGACCTGCTTGAAGCGGTCGATATCCGTCATGCAGACGGACAGATGGCGGCCTCGAAGGGCCGCACGGTTGAACAAGGTCTTTAGATGAAGATCGAGATAGCGGCGGTTGTTGAGGCCGGTGAGCCCATCGATAACCGCAAGCTCCATGGTCTGAGCCAGATTCTCGCGCAGCCTGTCGTTGAAGCGCTTGCGCTTGATCTGCGAGAGCGTGCGCGCCACCAGCTCATTGGGATCGATCGGACGAATGATGTAATCATTGACGCCGAGATCCAGCGCCCGGACAACCATGGCATCGTCGTTCTGCTCGGTGATGATCAGAAGCGGCAGGAAACGCGTTCTCTCGAGCGAGCGCAATTGCGAACAAAGCCTTAGAGGATCGCAGTCATCGAAGTTGGAATTGATGATGACGAGGTCATAGGCGTTTTCCGCGGCCTCGAAAATAACGTTGGCCGGATCGCTCCAGGCAATCACCTCGCCAACCGGCTTCAACGCCTTGACGATACGCTCCTGCGAGCTGGCCCTGCCATCGACAAGGAGAACGCGACCAGGCTTTTCGATATGGCCGTCGACCCCGATCGATTCCTGGATGCCCATGGTTTCTGCGGTCATCATACGACCGCGTAGCTCGTCGCTCATGGTCTTGAGACGCGCCAGGCTCTTGACCCTCGAAATGAGCTGCAGGTCGTTTACGGGCTTTGTCAGAAAATCATCCGCGCCGGCCTTCAATCCGCGGACGCGATCGGCCGGCTGATCGAGCGCCGTCACCATGACGACGGGAATGTGGGCTGTCGCTGGGTTTGCCTTCAGCCGCTCGCAGACCTCGAAGCCATCCATTTCCGGCATCATGATATCGAGAAGAATGACATCCACCTGACCATCCGCGCAGATTGCCAGCGCATCACGGCCATTATCGGCGCAGACGACGTCGAAGTATTCGGCCAGCAAACGCGCTTCCAGAAACTTCACATTGGCTACAATGTCATCGACGACCAGGATTCTAGCAGTCATTCGGTCGCCCCTATTACCTTAAGCATCGCCCAAATATGTCTTGATCGTCTCGATAAACTTCGGAACAGATATTGGCTTGGAAACATAAGCTTCGCAACCACCTTGGCGGATGCGCTCCTCGTCCCCCTTCATAGCAAAGGCTGTGACGGCAATCACGGGAATCACATGAAGTTCATCATCTTCCTTGAGCCATCGGGTGACTTCAAGTCCAGATACTTCCGGTAGTTGAATATCCATAAGAATAAGGTCGGGTCTATGCTTGCGAGCAAGCTCAAGGGCTTCCATACCATTGCGTGTCTGTATGGTCGTGTAACCGGATGCCTCAATCAGATCACGAAAGAGCTTCATGTTCAGCTCATTGTCTTCAACTATCATGACCTGTTTGGGCATGGCGGCAGTCCTTGTTACGCTTTGAAACCGTCCGCCCGACATATAAGTTGCCGAAGAACCGATTCCATTATCCCCTGTTGAGGGAGGTTAAAGCGATTTGGTTGAAAAATAGGTAACTTCCGGCAAGAAATGCGGTGTGAGATGAAATACGGCAAACCAGTCGTCAAAGACCCCGAAGAAACCGTTGCCGCCATTCTCGGATGGTTGGCAAACGAACCGGATATTCTCGCCCGCTTTCTGGCGCTCTCCGGACTACAGCCGAACATGCTACGCGCGGCCATACAAGACACCGGCTTTCTGGCAGGGCTTACGGATTTCATCATGAACCACGAGCCAGACCTCATGGCGTTTTGTGAATCCTCCGGGTTCAAGCCGGAAGACGTGCAGGCTGCGTGGCATAAATATTCCGGCCCCGGTCTCGATTCCGGGGTCTACTGAGATGTATAGCATCAAGTCGTGCTCTTGAGCGACTTCTGATTTACCACTATGGTCACGGTCGTTCTCTTTTTGTTTCTTGGCCATGGCTGTAATGTCGAACGACCATCCCGGTTTCTGTCGTGACTGTCTGGCTGGCCAGCCGGAGGGAACAAAACGATGCCGTCAGTGCGGCAGCCCTCGCCTCCTCTACCATGATGAACTCTACGATCTCAGCATCGCCCATATCGACTGCGATGCCTTCTATGCCTCGGTGGAAAAACGCGACAATCCGGACCTGATCGACAAGCCGTTGATTATTGGTGGCGGCAAGCGCGGCGTCGTGTCCACGGCCTGCTACATCGCCCGCATCCATGGCGTTCGCTCCGCCATGCCGATGTTCAAGGCGCTCGAAGCCTGCCCGGACGCGGTGGTCATCAAGCCGAATATGGAGAAGTACAGCCAGGTCGGGCGCCAGGTTCGAACGATGATGCAGGATCTGACGCCGCTGGTGCAGCCGATTTCGATCGATGAAGCCTTTCTTGATCTGTCCGGTACCGAGCGACTACACCACGATCCGCCGGCACGTGTGCTGGCGCAGTTTGCACGCCGGGTGGAGAAGGAAATCGGCATCACGGTTTCCGTCGGCCTCTCCTATTGCAAGTTTCTGGCAAAGGTCGCGTCCGACCTGCAAAAGCCGCGCGGCTTCTCTGTGATCGGTGAAAAGGAGGCCACCCGTTTTCTTGCGACGCGTCCTGTCACCACCATCTGGGGCGTCGGCAAGGCCTTTGCGGCTACGCTTGAGGCCGACGGCATCCGCATGATCTCCCAGTTGCAGGAGATGGAGGAAACGGACCTGATGCGCCGTTACGGAACGATGGGGCAGCGTCTCTATCGGCTTTCGCGCGGAATCGATGACCGTGAGGTTCACACCAACGATCCGGCAAAAAGCGTTTCCGCCGAGACCACCTTCTTCAACGACATCTCACGTTATGAAGATCTTGTGCCGGTCTTGCGCTCCCTGTCCGAGAAGGTCGCGTGGAGGCTGAAGAAGAACGCCACAGCCGGGCAGACTGTGGTGCTGAAGATGAAGACCGCGGACTTCAAGTCCCGCACGCGTAATAAGAGGCTGGAAGATCCGACCCAGCTGGCAGACCGAATTTTTCGGACAGGCCTTTCGCTTCTGGAAAGAGAAACGGACGGGACGAAATTTCGCCTGATCGGCATTGGCGTGACCGATCTGTGCGATCCGGCCCAAGCGGATCCTCCCGATCTTGTGGACAAAACGGCTGGCAGAAGGGCCGCAGCGGAAGCGGCGATGGACAAGCTGAGAGAAAAGTTCGGCAAGGGCACGGTGGAAACCGGCTACACATTCGGCGCGAAAAAATGAGTGATCACACGGCTTCGTGACCGCATTTAAAAGCTTCCTTAAATAGCCAAGCCTATGCTTGGCCTTCTGACTGGCGCGGTTTCAAGCGCGCCGTAAGTCTCCCTTGCCGCTGCCTCCTTGGCGGCATGTTGTGTATCGCGTTGGAGCAAACATGATGTTGCGTAGCTTTGTGGGAGCCTGTCTCCTTTCCACCTCCGTTCTCGTGCAAGCGGCAATCGCCGGTGATGCGCGCAGTCTGCAGGTCGTCGTCTCGAAGAACGACCAGTCGCTGTCCCTTTATGAAGACGGAGAGGTCGTCGCTACATCGCGCGTATCCACAGGCAAGTCCGGCCACGAGACGCCGAGCGGCATCTTCTCGATTCTGGATAAGCGCAAATATCACGAGTCGAATATCTATTCTGCGGCCCCCATGCCGTTCATGCAGCGGCTGACTTGGTCTGGCATCGCCCTGCATGAGGGAAATGTCCCGAATTATCCGGCATCGCATGGCTGCATTCGCCTGCCCGCAAAATTCGCAAAGTCGCTTTACGGCATGACGAGCCGCGGCGTTCACGTCATCATCTCCAGCGCAGATGTCTCTCTGCAGCGCATCGACCACCCCACCCTTCTTCAACCCAAGGCAGCTGACGAAGGCCGCCTGCTTTCCGACATCGAGATGCGGCCTGCCACCTTCGATGCGTCGCTGAAACTGGTGGAAGTCGCAGTCAATGAGAAAACCAGTTCCGTTCCTGCCAAGGCCACATCCAAGGTGACGGGTGCGCCATTGCGGATCCTGATTACCCGGCGTGGCGAACGGGAGAAGATCATGGATGTTCAGCGTCTGTTGACCAGCATCGGCTTTGACGCGGGTGTGGCCGATGGCTATTCGGGTCAGATGACGATCAATGCCGTCAACGGCTACAAGCGCTGGAAGGGTATCAAGACCACCGGCCCCCTCGTCACCGACGAGTTCCTCGACGCGCTTTATGCATCCACAGGCGCCGATGCACCGCCCAATGGGCAACTCATGGTGCGGCAGAATTTCAAACCGCTCTTCGAAGCGCCGATCCATATCAAAGACCCGCAGGTGGCGCTCGGTACGCATTTCTTCGAAGTCATCGACATCGAAGGCGACAGGGCAGAGTGGAACGGACTGACACTGGAAAACCACATTCCAATTGCCGCACGAAAGCGTCTCGGGATCGACGTCGCGGATGCCCCAGGCGGCTATGATCAGTTGCGCACAGTGCTTGATCGTATCGACATTCCGGCAGACGTCCGTGAACGACTTGAGGAGCAGCTTGCTGTCGGAAGCTCGATCACCGTTTCCGATCTCAGCCACGGCTTGGAAACCGGTCAAGGCACTGACTTCGTCACCATCACGCGCGACTGAGCCTTCGATATCGAAAGCAGTGCTGGTATCTGAGCATCGCGCCTCTCGAAGATCGGCACCGAGTTCGGGCCGATGATACCGACGCGGCCGCGCAAGGAACCACTGCGCTGCGGTAACGTTTAAAGGCTCATCAAGCTTGTTTGGGGAGCCTGCCTATGAACGTGAAATATCTTGGCGCCGCTGTCGTTGCGCTTGCCTGTGTGTCTGCTGCTGAAGCACCGAAAAATTACAGTGTCTATGGTGGCCCGGCCGTCGATAGCGACCCCGTCATTTTGAACGTGTTCGATCACGCGCTTGCGCGGTGCAACGTCGAGGCGAGCGTGCCGCCGCGTGGCACGACATTCACCAATTCCTATTATCATAATGCGGCGCTGCGCGCCTGCCTCTCGCGTCACGGCTTCATCGATAACGGTGCTTACGCCTACCCGGCGAACAGCCTGTTCTAAAGTTTCGCGATTTTTCAGATACGTGCCTTACGCTTGAGCTCTTCGCTTTAGCTTTATCGTACGTCGTTCTCGCGGAACCGCTGCAAAGGCTTACGCAACGATAATCGTGGTGCGGGTGAATCACGTTCACCCGCCCATCAATCATACAAGCTCGACATCCACCACACCGGGAGCCGAGCGAAGCGCGGCTGCGATCTCCGGTGAGATGCGGTATTTCTCCGTCAGTTCAACTTCGATCTCGCGCTGCCCATCATCTTTGATAACGACGAAGTAAACTGACCCATCACCCTTGGCATTCAGGTGTCGCGCAACAGTTTTCAGAGGACCGGAATCGCGGACATAGACGCGGAGCGCCTTCTGCATCTGAACGGATTTCTCCTCAAGCGACTGGGCTGTCTGGATGCGCAGACCGATCCCCTCAGGCCGCTCTTCCGCCTGGACCGTAATGACCAGCGACTTGCCGACTTCGAGCAGGTCGCGATATTGCCCTAGTCCTTCTGAAAACAGAACGGCCTCATACTGACCCGACGCATCCGAAAAGGTAACGATACCCATCTTGTTACCGGTGCGGGTCTTGCGCTCCTGCTTGCCGGTCACGGTGCCGGCCAGGCGTCCGACAGTTGCCCCCTGCTTCACCGCCGCGGAGAAATCGGCAAAGCTTTGCACGCGAAGCTTGTCGAGCACGGCGCGATAGGTGTCGAGCGGATGAGCCGTGAGATAGAAGCCAAGCACTTGATACTCACGCAGTAGCTTTTCCGAGGCGAGCCAAGGCTGATAGGCTGGCAGCACCAGCTTTTCCGGCCCAGTCGCGGCCCCTGAGCCGAACATGTCGTGCTGGCCGGTGACTCGGCTTTCCTGCGCACGCTGGGAATATCCGATAATACGATCGAGCCCGCCGATCAGTTCGGATCGGTCCCTGCCGAAGCTATCGAAGGCACCGGCATTGATCAGGCTTTCCAGAACGCGGCGGTTGACCTGCTTCGGATCAATCCGCTGGCAGAAATCCTCGAGGCTGGCGAAAGGTTTGTCGCCGCGCACCTCAACGATATGATCGACCGCACCTTCACCGACGCCCTTCAAGGCAGCCAGCGAATAATAGATACGGTTCTCACCGGTTTCGAAACGGCGGAAGGATGTCTGTACCGAAGGGGCGACAATCTCGATCCCCATCCGCGCCGCATCCTGGCGGAAGTCGTTCACCTTTTCGGTGTTCGCCATATCGAGCGTCATCGACGCAGCGAGGAATTCCACCGGGTAATGCGCCTTCATATAGGCGGTCTGGTAGGAGACGATGGCGTAGGCTGCGGCGTGAGACTTGTTGAAGCCGTAATTGGCGAACTTGGCCAGAAGATCGAAGATCGTGTCGGACTGGGCCTTGGACACATTGTTGCGGATCGCGCCTTCAACGAAGCGCTCGCGCTGCTTGTCCATTTCCTCCTTGATCTTCTTGCCCATGGCGCGGCGCAGAAGATCGGCTTCGCCGAGCGAGTAGCCGGACAGAACCTGGGCGATCTGCATTACCTGTTCCTGGTAGACGATAACGCCCTGCGTCTCCTTCAGGAGGTGGTCGATCATCGGATGAATCGACTCGATTTCTTCTTCGCCATGTTTGCGGGCGTTGTAGACCGGAATGTTCTCCATAGGACCCGGACGATAGAGAGCCACGAGCGCGATAATGTCCTCGATGCAGTCTGGACGCATGCCGATCAGCGCCTTGCGCATGCCAGCACTTTCCACCTGGAAGACGCCGATGGTCTCGCCACGCGATAGCATCTCATATGTCTTTTGATCATCCAGCGGAATGGCGGCAAGATCGACATGGATTCCGCGCTTGGCAACGAAATCGACCGCGACCTTCAGCACCGTCAAGGTTTTAAGGCCGAGGAAGTCGAACTTGACCAGACCGGCGCTTTCAACCCATTTCATGTTGAATTGAGTGACCGGCATATCGGAGCGCGGATCGCGATACATCGGCACGAGCTTCGACAGCGGGCGGTCGCCGATGACGATACCGGCGGCGTGTGTGGAGGCGTGGCGATAAAGACCTTCGATCTTCTGGGCAATATCCAGGAGCCGCGCGACGACCGGTTCCTTGTCCGCCTCTTCCTGAAGACGTGGCTCTTCTTCGATGGCCTTGGAAAGGGGGGTGGGGTTGGCCGGATTGTTCGGCACCAGCTTACAGATGCGGTCCACCTGGCCGTAAGGCATTTCGAGCACGCGACCAACGTCACGCAAGGCAGCGCGTGCCTGGAGCGAACCGAAGGTGATGATCTGAGCCACCTGTTCGCGGCCATACTTGCGCTGGACATAACGGATCACCTCTTCGCGGCGATCCTGGCAGAAGTCGATATCGAAGTCGGGCATCGACACGCGTTCCGGGTTGAGGAAGCGTTCGAAAAGCAGCGAAAAGCGTAGCGGATCGACATCGGTAATCGTCAGCGCATAGGCGACCAGCGATCCCGCACCCGAACCACGACCAGGGCCGACCGGAATATCATGCTGCTTTGCCCATTTGATGAAGTCGGCAACGATAAGAAAGTAGCCGGGAAACTTCATGCGCTCGATGACGCTGAGTTCGAAATCCAGACGATCCCGATACTCCTGCTCCGTATAGCCCGGGGCCATACCGAGAGCGGCAAGGCGCATATCCAGCCCCTCGACAGCCTGGCGTCGCAACTCCAGCGACTCGGCGCGTTCGGCCTCTTCCGGGTCGTCACTCGCACCGGTAAAGCGCGGCAGAATGGGGCCACGCTTTTTCAAGACGTAGGAGCAGCGCTGGGCGATCTCCACGGTATTTTCGATTGCCTCGGGAATGTCCTTGAAGAGCGCCACCATCTCGTCACGGCTTTTCAGATAATGGTCAGGCGTCAGACGGAAGCGGCTGTCATCCGAAACCATGGCGTTGTGCGCCACCGCCATCAGAGCGTCGTGCGCCTCATAATCTGACCTGGATGGAAAGAAGGCCTCATTGGTTGCGACGAGTGGAATGTCGTGCTCGTAAGCGAGCGCAATCATGCGACGTTCATGGGCACGGTCAAAATTGCCCTGGCGCTGCAACTCGATATAGAGCCGATCCCCGAATATGTCCTTCAGCGCAAGAAGCCGGCTCTTCGCCTGAGCCGCATGTCCTTCTTTCAGTGCGATATCGACAGGGCCGCCAGACGCGCCGGTCAATGCGATCAATCCAGCATTGCTGGCCTCTTCCAGCCAGGACTTGGCAATGTTGACGGCGTGACCACTGCCCTCGCCATCGAGATAGGCACGGCTGATCAGATCCACTAGGCGCTCATAGCCTTCCGCATCTGCGGCAAGCAGCACGATGGAAGGAAGCTTGGAGAGATTGTTGCCGCCTCTCCTGTCCTCGACGGCATCTTGCATGTCGATGGAAAGCTGGCACCCTATGATCGGCTGCAGCCCCTCTTCTCGCGCCTTCTCCGAGAATTCCAGCGCAACGAAAAGATTGTTGGTGTCAGTGATGGCAATGGCAGGCTGTGAATCGCCGACAGCCTTCGCCATGATCTTTTTAAGGGGAAGCGCCCCCTCAAGGAGCGAATAGGCGGAATGAACGCGGAGGTGCACAAAGCCGGGAGATTTCAAGAGCACGCCAGAGTGGTTTTGCTCCGTAAGATGATCGCCCATTGTGCTGCATTCCCGTCTTTCTGAATCGGGCTGATTTTGATCCCTTCGAGCAGCAAAGTCCACCGGCAAAGGATGCCTGTGCACCGCTATCGCCGGGAAGACCGAAGGGTCTGAAGTCACATGGATGTGAGAATTACAGAGAAGCTCGCAACAAAGAGAGCGATAGAGGCAAAGGCGGCAAGGTCACGGATAAAATCGGTCATTTGTCTCTCCTTACTTGTTATGTTCCAATTTTGTTCTCATTTTGTTTCATTGTCAACAGCTTTTTTGGGCTGGCATATTGCCAACGTGACGCGACTCAATCCGGTTCCTTAGTTCCGCATCAAGGGAATCGGCGCATAAACAAAACCCCGCCTGGCGGGCCAGACGGGGTTGATGGGGATAAGGGTACTTAAAACGCCGTGCGTTCTATCGGACGCACAAGGGACCCTTCACATTTTTGGATCAACGCATCGTGCGATCGATCAGAACTCGACGATCTTGCCTTCGGACAGCGTCACGCGGCGATCCATGCGTGCTGCCAGATCGTGGTTATGGGTCGCGATGAGGGCAGCAAGGCCCGACTGGCGCACCAGCGCTTCCAAGGCGTCGAAAACGTAGGACGCGGTCTCGGGGTCGAGATTGCCGGTGGGTTCGTCTGCCAAGAGCAGAAGCGGCGCATTGGCAACGGCTCTTGCAATCGCCACGCGCTGCTGTTCACCGCCGGACAATTCCGCCGGACGATGATCGCCTCTGTGGCCGATGCGCATATAATCCAGCAATGCCTTGGCACGCACCCGTGCTTCCTTTGGCGCGAGACCGGCGATCATCTGTGGCATCATGATATTCTCAAGTGCCGAGAACTCCGGAAGCAGATGGTGAAACTGGTAGACGAAGCCGATATCGCTGCGGCGAATGGAGGTTCGCTCCTCATCGGAAAGCGTGCCGCAGGGCTTGCCACTGATGAAGACCTCGCCCGCGTCCGGATGCTCCAGCAGACCCGCCAGATGCAGCAGCGTCGACTTGCCAGTGCCGGATGGCGCGACAAGTGCGACGATCTCGCCGCTTCTCAATTCGAAATTCGCATCCTTCAGAATGGAAAGGCTCGTTTCGCCCTGACCATAGGTCCGTTCCACGCCGGTAAGCTGTAGAGCCATTTTCTTTGCCATGGTGTGAAGCGGGTCCTATTCGTATCTCAGGGCCTGGACGGGGTCGAGCTTCGACGCACGCCAGGCGGGGAAGATCGTTGCCAGGAAGGACAGGGTCAGCGCCATGACGATGACGGTGATCGTTTCGCTCAAATCCATCTCCGCCGGCAGCTGGCTCAGGAAATAGAGCTGCGGATCGAAGAGCACGGTTCCGGTAATCCAGGAGAAGAACTGGCGGATCGACTCCACATTCAGACAGACGAGAACGCCAAGTGCCACACCTGCAAATGTGCCAACGATGCCGATCGCAGCGCCGGTCATGAAGAAGATGCGCATGACAGCACCGGAGGTTGCCCCCATGGTGCGCAGAATGGCGATGTCGCTGCCCTTGTCCTTCACCAGCATGATGAGGCCGGAAATGATGTTGAGCGCGGCGACCAGAACGATCAGCGTCAGGATCATGAACATGACGTTGCGCTCCACCTGAAGCGCGGAGAAGAAGGTCTGGTTGCGCTGTCTCCAGTCGGTGATATAGACCTGCCGCCCTGCCGCGGTTTCCACCAGCGGACGAATGCTATCGACATCGTCGGGATGGCTGACGAAGAGCTCGATCGATTGGACGATGCCCTCGGAATTGAAATAGAGCTGAGCTTCGGTAAGCGGCATGTAGATCATCGACGCGTCATATTCAGACATGCCAATCTCGAACACACCGGAGATCGGGTAGGACTTCACCCGTGGATTGACGCCCATGGGCGTCACGTCACCTTCCGGTGAAATGAGGGTGATCTGGTCTCCCACCGTCACGCCGAGTTGCGCTGCGAGCCTCGAGCCGACCAGAACACCCTGCCCCGACATGAAGCCGACAAGATCGCCGGCTTTGACGTTGCTGGATATCTCCTTGATCTTTTCCAGATCTTCAGGACGCACTCCACGCACCAATGCACCGCTGCCTGCGCCGTTGCGTCCAGAGGCGAGCGTCTGACCTTCCACGAGCGGCAAGGCCATCGTCACGCCGGGAATAGCGCCAAACTTCTTCGCCAGTTCATCGTAATTGTTGAAGGGCTGATCGATCGGCTGGACGATCATGTGACCGTTGATGCCGAGAATTCGGGAAATCAGTTCGGTGCGGAAACCGTTCATCACCGCCATGACGATAATGAGCGTCGCCACACCCAGCATGATGCCGACGAACGAGAAGCCTGCGATGACTGATATGAAGGCTTCCTTGCGGCGCGAACGCAGGTAGCGCCAGGCCACCATGCGTTCGAAAGCCGAAAACGGCCGTGCCGCCCCATCCTTCACGGATGCAACTGCACCGTTGTCAGCCTCGGCTTTTGCCATGTCCACTCCTTGTCGGCCTTTCAGCCGAGAACCCTGTTCATTGCCGCTTCGACCGTGACGTTCTCACGCGCGCCCGTCTTGCGGTCCTTCACCTCGACTTCACCGGCAGCAATGCTGCGCGGTCCGACGATGATCTGCATAGGCACGCCGATGAGATCGGCCGTCGCGAACTTCTGACCTGCGCGGTCATCGGTATCGTCGTAGAGAACATCCTTGCCGGCGTTGGACAGCGAATAATAGAGCTTCTCGCATGCCGCGTCGCAGGCCGCATCGCCAGCCTTCATGTTGATGATGACGACATCGAAAGGAGCAACCGACGCCGGCCAGATGATTCCGTTCTCGTCATGCGAGGCTTCAATGATGGCGGGAACAAGGCGTGTCGGACCAATGCCATAAGATCCCATGTGGACGGGATGTTCCTTGCCATCGGGACCCTGAACCTTAGCGCCCATCGGCTCGGAATACTTCGTGCCGAAATAGAAGATGTGACCAACTTCGATACCGCGCGCGGAAAGACGATCGCCCTCGGGAATCGCGTTGAAGGCAGCCTCGTCGTGCATCTCCGAGGTTGCGGCATAGTCCGCGGTCCATGTATCGAAAATGCCCTGCAGACCGGCAACGTCATCGAAATTGGTGTCGTCGCCGGGAATGCCCTGCTCCAGGAAGCTCTTGTGGCAGAAGACTTCCGACTCACCCGTATCGGCCAGAATGATGAATTCGTGGCTGTGATTGCCACCGATCGGGCCAGTGTCGGCGCGCATCGGAATGGCGCGCAGGCCAAGGCGAGAGAAGGTACGCAGATAGGCGGCGAACATCTTGTTATAGGAATGGATCGCAGCTTCCTTCGTCAGGTCGAAGGAATAGGCATCCTTCATCAGGAATTCGCGCGAGCGCATCGTGCCGAAACGCGGGCGCACTTCGTCGCGGAACTTCAACTGAATATGATAAAGGTTCAGCGGCAGGTTCTTGTAGGACTTCACGTAGGATCGGAAGATGTCGGTGATCATCTCCTCATTCGTCGGGCCGTAGAGCATCTGACGGTCCTGGCGGTCCTTGATGCGCAGCATCTCCTTGCCGTAGTCGTCATAACGACCGCTTTCCTGCCAAAGCTCCGCCGATTGCAGCGTCGGCATCAAAAGCTCGATGGCGCCGGAACGGTCCTGCTCTTCCCGGATGATGCGGTTCACCTTGTCCATCACGCGCTTGCCGAGCGGCAGCCAGGAGTAGATGCCCTGGCTCTGCTGACGGATCATGCCCGCACGCAGCATGAGGCGGTGAGAGACGATTTCAGCTTCCTTGGGATTTTCCTTCAGGATGGGCAAAAAATAACGGCTGAGACGCATGACTATGTCCTGAGTGCGACGACTCGCCATCTACCGGGAATCGCCAGAATTAAAGGATATTTGCGCCGTACATAACCGTTTCTCCTGCAGAAGGAAACCCGCACGATGGGCGCCCCGAAAACACCATTCACATCCGCGTGAGAACAGGACGTTCGCGCCTGAACGGTTTCAGGAGAAATAATTTTGCGGGGCACCTGCGACATAATGTTCATGAGGAAATTTTTTGCTGACTGTAACAAAAATGCAAAAAACGTGGTGACAAGGTGGAATCTTTGGGCTAGTTTTAGCTCACAAAAGAGGCAGGGAGTTTAAATTTCTGCCGTCTTCGCGGTCAGTCTTGGGAGGATGAGATCTTAGGCGCGCTAGTTCGCAGCCCCGGAAACGGAAACAGATCACGCGAAACTGAAAAACAAGGCTTAATCGCCTTGTTTTTTTTTGCCTTGAAATCGATTTTCTTTCAGTGGGTTGGCGGAAGACAGCGTATCCATCCGCGTCCCGCTTATGGCTCCTATGCGAATCACCGTCCAACCAAATGCAACATTCTTATGACGGACGGTGACGGCACAGCGCGTGGGCGCGGCCCGTTCACCTGCTGAACTCAGTCATAAACCGGGATAATACGGGGCAGATCATCGAGGCTGACACCAAAGTACCAGGTGGCGCCGTACCAAATCGCGCAGAGCAATATCGAGATCAGTGTGGTGGCGATCAGGATTTTCGCACCCTGGAAACGCGTTGGCGCGCTCGCCACGGTTCCCAGCGCCACGTCGCCGTCTTCCATTTGCGTTCTGAGCCCAATCGGCAGCACGACAAACAGAACCGTCCACCAGACGATGAAAAAAACTGCAACAACCGACAGCCACTGCATGTAGAACCTCCCCGAGCAGAACCCGCATCTCCTGTCTCATTCAGGGCTTGGAGAAGCGCAAGAACAGACAGAGCAGCGGCAAACGATTCCTACAGCATCGGCTCGAAAATCGGAATCGATTTTCGGAAGGCACTATGCCTAGATCAAAGCAGATAGCATCCTTTGTGCGTCCAAGTAGACGCGCGGCCCTCTAAGCGAAGACGCGCGCCTTAGAAACACGACCCGCGATCAAATCTCTTCCAACTCCACCAGCGTACCGCAGAAGTCTTTCGGATGGAGGAAAAGCACCGGCTTTCCATGGGCGCCGATCTTCGGCTCTCCATCGCCAAGTATGCGCGCACCGGCAGCTTTCAAACTGTCGCGGGCGGAGATGATGTCCTCCACCTCGTAACAGATATGATGCATGCCGCCGGACGGATTCTTTTCGAGAAAGGCCGCGATCGGGGAATTGCCATCCAGCGGCTCAAGCAGTTCGACCTTGCTGTTTGGCAGGTTGACGAACACGACCCTTACCCCGTGGTCCGGCAGGGTCTGCACTTGCGAGACCGCAGCACCGAGCACATCGCGATAGGTGGCAGTCGCTGCCGCAAGGTCGGGCACAGCAATGGCGATATGATTGATCCGTCCAAGCATGGTCATCCTCCCAATTTCTCAGCCGAACATAGCGACGTATCCGCGGGACGAAGCGTCCTCGGTACTGCACCTATGCTGATACGCGCAGTACCGAACCTATCGTCAAATCTTCGTCACGAATACCGTGACGATCGGCTTTTTGCCCCAGGTCTGGTTGGCGGCAGCACGAACGGCGCGGCGGACCGCTTCGCGCAGCAGGTCCAGATCCTTGCGGCGCGCGCGCGGGATGCTTTCAATGGCGCCAAGAACGGCGTCATAGAGCGTGTCTTCCATCGCCTCGCCCTCGTCGTCGAATTCCGGCAGACCGAAGGGTACGACATCCGGATCGCCGTGGAAGTCGTAACGGCTGTCCAGCACGACATTGACCGAGACGTGACCAGCAAAGGAGAGCTTGCGGCGGTCACCGATGCCCATTTCTTCGAAGTCGCCAACCAGACGGCCATCCTTGAAGATGCGGCCATGCGGAGCATCGTCGATGACTTCGGCAGGGCCAGGCGCCAGACGCAGGACGTTGCCGTTGCGGACCTTGGGGACCTGCTTGATACCGGCCTGCTCGGCCAGTTCCTTCTGCGCCACGAGATGCGCTGCTTCGCCATGCACGGGCACGAGGATTTGCGGCTTGGTCCACTCGTACATGCGCAGCAGCTCGTTGCGGCGTGGGTGGCCGGAAACGTGCACCAGGGCTTCATTGTCGGTGATGATGTGGATGCCCTGCTCGATCAGGCCGTTCTTGATATCGAGAATGGCCTTTTCGTTGCCTGGAATGGCGCGCGAGGAAAAGACCACCGTGTCGCCCTTGGCGAGCGCCACATTGCGCATCTCATCGCGTGACAGTTTTGCAAGTGCGGCACGCGGCTCTCCCTGCGAGCCGGTGAGAATGACAACCACCTTGTCGCGGGGGATATAGCCATACTCATCTTCGGCCAAGAATGGCTTGATGCCTTCCATGATGCCGAGATCCTGCGAGACGTTGACGACACGCTTCAGCGACGAGCCGAGCAGCAGCACTTCGCGACCCGCGCGCTCCGCAGCCTGGGCGATGGAGCGGATACGGCCGACATTGGACGAGAAGGTGGTGATCGCCACACGCCCTTCGGCATTTTCGATGATCTGGCGCAGACCTTCGGAAACCTGGTCCTCCGACGGAGATACACCATCGCGCACCGCATTGGTGCTATCGCACAGAAGCGCCAGAACGCCTTCCTCGCCAACGGCGCGGAAGCGTGCCTCATCTGTCAGCGGCCCAAGCGACGGCGCGTCATCGATCTTCCAGTCGCCTGTGTGGACGACATTGCCAAGCGGCGTGCGGATGACGAGCGACATGGGTTCGGGAATCGAGTGGTTGACGCCGATGGCCTCGATCTCGAACGGGCCGAGATTGATGCGATCGCCTGCCTTGAATGGCGAGATCGGGATCTCGGCGCGCGTGCCCTCATAGTTGCGCTTGGCTTCCAGCATGCCCGCGGTGAAGCCCGACGCATAGACCGGGACGTTGAGGCCAGGCCAAAGATCGTTCAGCGCACCGTAATGGTCCTCATGGGCGTGGGTGATGATGATACCCTTGAGGTTCTGTCGCTGGGCCTCGATGAAGCGGATATCGGGTAGAACGAGATCGACGCCGGGCAGATCGAGGCCCGCGAAGGTGACGCCGCAATCCACCATGATCCATTGCCGCTTGGCGGCAGGACCATAACCATAGAGCGCCAGGTTCATGCCGATTTCGCCGACACCACCAAGCGGCAGGAAGACCAGTTCGTCTTGTTGAGACATGTCATTATCCAATCTGCAACAGGCAATGGCCGCGCGCTTACGCCACGCTCCACCATTGCCTTCAACCGCGCCGGACTTGATGAAACGCCGAGATGCCGGGCCGACGCGGACCGGATGGACGCCCTGATTCTACGAGCAGCAGGGATGCTCCAAACTCAAAAGCCGAGGCCGCGCAGGTCGATCGCGCGAGAACCTTCAGCCGAAGAAAACGTCGCCGGCGGCGATCGCCCGTCTCGGGCCGTCATCCTCATCCAGCAACAGAAAACCTTGATCGTCTATCCCGGCAAAGCGTCCGCCGATGGAGCGATCTGGAAAGTTCACGGTGATATGCTCACCAATACCGCAGGCGGCTGCACGCCAGTCCCTCATGACATCGCTCACGCCCCTGCCCTCGTTCCAGACAGAGAGAACCTCTGCAGTCTCGCGATAAAGATGAGCAAAGAGTTCGTCCGGTCCGCAGGACGCGCCATGCTCCGACAGCATGGTGACGGGATAGAGCGGATTGTCAGGCTTGTGGGCGATGTTGATGCCGATGCCGATGACGATCGCGCGGCGCCCATCGGCAAGTTGCTCCGCTTCCATCAGAATGCCGCAGGTCTTCATTCTGCCGATGAGAATATCATTAGGCCACTTGATTTCCAGTGGCGCGCCACCGAAGGGCAGGACGGCGCGGATTGCGCGGTAGACGGCAAGCGCAAATGCAAGAGGCAAGGAGCCAAGACGGTCCGTCGGTGCGGGATCAGTCAGAAGAAGAGAGGCGTAAAGATTTCCGGGCTCGGAGACCCATGGCCTGCCTCGGCGGCCCTTGCCACCGGTCTGACGGACTGCGGTCATCCAGAGATTGCCGCTATCGCCGGAACGCGCCCGGGCGAGGCATTCGACATTGGTGGAGGATGTCTCCACCAATGCCTCGTGCCGGAAGTCGTCGAGAGACATCCGGCGCTGTTTCATGGCGTTTTCGCTCAAAAGAACGTCTTTGCCGCAGCTGTCACGGCGTTGCCGAGCATGCCACCGAAGAAGATGAACGCGATGACGAAGAGGCCGGAGAGTGCATAAACGATCCGCAACTCGCCAGCGGCCTTTTCAAAGCCACCCTTGGCATCATCGAACCACATGAGCTTGACGATGCGAAGATAGTAGTAGGCACCCACGACCGATGCGACCACACCGATAACCGCCAGCGCATACAGCTTCGCTTCGATGGCTGCGAGGAAGACGTAATACTTGGCAAAGAAGCCTGCGAGCGGCGGAATACCGGCCAGCGAGAACATCAGAGCCGTCAAGACCAGCGCCATAAAGGGGTTGGTCGAAGAAAGCCCGGCCAGATCGTCGACATTCTCGACATTGCCGACTTCCTTGCGACGCATTGCAAGAATGCAGGCAAAGGTGCCGAGCGTCATGCCCATGTAAACGGCCATGTAAATCAGCACGCCGGCGACGCCAGATTCGTTTCCGGCAGCGAGACCGACAAGGGCGTAACCCATGTGACCGATCGACGAATAGGCCATCAGGCGCTTGATGTTCTTCTGACCGATTGCGGCAAAGGAGCCGAGCAGCATGGATGCGATTGACACGAAAACGACGATCTGTTGCCAATCGGCGAAGACAGGCTGAAATGCGTCGACAACGACGCGAACGAAAATCGCCATGGCACCGATCTTCGGGGCTGCGGCAAGGAAGGCCGTGACCGGGGTCGGCGCGCCTTCATAGACGTCCGGCGTCCACATGTGGAAGGGAACGGCGGAAATCTTGAATGCCAGACCGGCCAGCACGAAGACCAGACCGAAGACGACGCCAAGCGAACGGGTTTCGGCGGACAGTACAGCCGCGATTTCCTGGAAGCCAGTATTGCCGGTGAAGCCATAGATCAGCGACATGCCGTAGAGCAGCATGCCCGAAGACAGCGCGCCAAGAACGAAATACTTCAGACCGGCTTCGGTCGAGCGCAGGCTCTCACGGTTAATCGCGCAGATGACGTAGAGTGCCAGCGACTGCAGCTCGAGCGCCATGTAAAGCGAGATCAGGTTGTTGGCGGAGATCATCAGCAGAATGCCGAGTGTCGCCAGAACCAGAAGCACCGGATATTCGAAACGACCGATCGGCTCGACACGGCTGTGGCCAACCGCGAGGATCATGGCGACGATGGAACCGATCAGCGCCAGGATCTTCATGAAGTTGCCGAAGGCATCGGCGACGTAAACGCCACCAAAGGCTTCTCCGCTTGCAGGAGCGAAGATGATCCACAGGCCGACGACGACCAAAAGCGCGACGGCAAGACCCGTCACAGTGTTGGTCGACTTGTCGCCGGAGAAGACGCCGATCATGAGCAGCGCCAGCGCACCGACCGCAAGGATCAGCTCGGGCGTCGCGATGCGCAGACTGGCAAAAAGAAGTTCAGCGGTCATATCCAACGGGTCCTGTCGTCAGTTCAGCGAGAGCGCAACATTCTGCGCTGCCTGCAATGCGGCGGTATAATTATTGATCACGAGGTCCACCGATGCCGCCGTCGCATCAAAGACCGGTGCCGGGTAGACGCCGAAGAAGATCGTCAGCACCACCAGCGGATAAAGGATGACCTTTTCACGGGTGTTGAGATCGAGCATTGCCTTCAGGCTTTCCTTCTCAAGCGCACCGAAAATCACGCGGCGATAGAGCCACAGCGCGTAGGATGCCGAGAGAATGACGCCCGTTGCGGCAAAGAGGGCAACCCAGGTGTTGGCCCGGAAAACGCCGATGATGGTCAGGAATTCGCCGACGAAGCCCGAGGTGCCAGGCAGGCCGACATTGGCCATGGTGAAGACCATGAAAGCCACGGCATATTTCGGCATGTTGTTGACCAGACCACCATAGGCCGCGATCTCGCGGGTATGGAGGCGATCATAGACGACGCCGACACAGAGGAAGAGTGCACTCGACACGATGCCGTGAGACAGCATCTGGAAGATCGCGCCCTGCAGACCCTGCACGTTGGCCGCGAAGATCCCCATCGTCACGTAACCCATATGGGCAACCGAGGAATAGGCAATCAGCTTCTTGATGTCTTCCTGCATCATCGCCACCAGCGAAGTGTAGATGATGGCAAGCACCGACAGCGTGAAGACGAAGGGCGCGAAATGCTCCGATGCCAGCGGGAACATCGACAGCGAGAAACGGATGAAACCGTAACCGCCGAGCTTCAGCATGACGCCCGCCAGAATGACCGAACCTGCGGTCGGTGCCTGAACGTGTGCATCCGGAAGCCAGGTATGAACCGGCCACATCGGCATCTTGACGGCAAAGGCCGCGAAGCAGGCAAGCCAGAGCCAGGTCTGCATGCCAGCCGGGAAGCCGTGCTTGAGAAGCTCGGTCATATCCGTCGTGCCAGCCTGCCAGTACATCGCCATGATTGCGAGCATGGTCAGAACCGAGCCGAGAAGCGTGTAGAGGAAGAACTTGTAGGACGCGTAGACGCGATCCTTGCCGCCCCAGACGCCGATGATGATGAACATCGGGATCAGCGTCGCTTCGAAGAAGACGTAGAAGAGAACGGTGTCGAGCGCAACGAACACGCCTACCATGACGACTTCCAGAAGAAGGAAGGCAATCATGTATTCCTTCAGACGCTTCTGGACGGAATCCCAGCTTGCGAGAACGCAAAACGGCATGAGGAACGTCGTCAGGATGACGAAGAGCATGGAGATGCCGTCGACGCCCAGGTGATAGGCGGCGATGGTACCGAACCAGTTGTGCTTCTCGATCATCTGGAAGCCGGGGTTCGAATTATCGAAGCCGATCCAGATGAAAAGCGAGACGATGAAGGTGAACACCGTCGTCAGAAGCGAGACATTGAGAATGTTGCGGCGCCCGAAGGGGCCGTTCTCATTGGTCAGAAGCAGGAGCACCACGCCGACGAGCGGCAGGAAGGTGACCGTGGAAAGAATGGGCCAATCGGTCATCAGAGGGCACTCCCGAGCATCATCCAGGTGACTAGTGCTGCGATGCCGATCAGCATCGCGAAGGCATAGTGATAAAGGTAACCGGACTGCAGACGGACGACACGGTTGGTCACATCAACCACACGCGCTGCAATACCGTTGGGGCCATAGGCGTCGATGACTGCCACGTCGCCCTTCTTCCACAGGAAGCGACCGAGCGCCTTTGCGGAACGAACGAAAAGGAAATCGTAGAGTTCGTCGAAGTACCACTTGTTCAAGAGGAACTGGTAGAGGCCGCGATGGGTCTCTGCCAGACGCTTCGGCGTTTCCGGCGACTTGATGTAGAAGTACCAGGCGGTGACGAAACCGAGAACCATGGCAATGAAGGGGCTCCACTTCACCCAAAGCGGCACGTGGTGGAACTCTTCGAGGATTTCATTGGACGGAAGCGTAAAGAGCGCACCCTTCCAGAATTCCGCATATTCATGGCCGAAGAAGTAGCCTTCGAACACGACACCGGCAAAGATCGCACCGATCGTCAGGACGAAGAGCGGGATCAGCATTACCATCGGCGATTCATGGACGTGGTGCATGACATCGGCGGAAGCACGCGGCTTGCCGAAGAAAGTCATGAACGCTAGGCGCCAAGAGTAGAAGCTGGTGAACAGCGCTGCGACCACCAGCATGGTGAACGCAAAACCTGCGAGCGGGCTATGCGACGCAAACGACGACTCGATGATCACGTCCTTGGAGAAGAAGCCGGCAAAGCCGATCATCGTTCCGGGGATACCGACGCCTGTCAGTGCCAGATTGCCAACGGTCATCGTCCAGAAGGTGATCGGGATATGTTTGCGCAGACCACCCATGTGACGCATGTCCTGCTCGCCATCCACCGCGTGGATAACGGAACCGGCGCAAAGGAACAGCAGTGCCTTGAAAAATGCGTGCGTGAAGAGGTGGAAAATAGCCGCGCCATAAGCGCCGACGCCGAGCGCCACGAACATGTAACCGAGCTGCGAGCAGGTCGAATAGGCAATGACGCGCTTGATATCGTTCTGCACCAGACCAACGGTCGCTGCAAAGAAGGCCGTGATGGCACCGATCAGCGTGACGAACATCAAAGCGTTCGGCGACAGTTCGAAGACCGGCGACATGCGCGCGACCAGGAACACGCCGGCCGTCACCATGGTTGCGGCATGGATCAGCGCCGACACAGGCGTCGGGCCTTCCATGGCGTCCGGCAGCCAAGTGTGCAGCAGGAACTGAGCCGACTTACCCATCGAGCCCATGAACAGCAGCAGGCAGACCGCCGTCAGTGCATGCGCCTTGTCGAGCTGCATGCCGAAGAGGTTGATGACCGCTTCGGTAGAGGCTGCGCCATCGGCAGGCAGGTAGGAACCAGCAGCCGCGAAGATCGTTTCGAAGTTGATCGAGCCGAACAGGACGAATAGACCGGAAATACCAAGAATGAAGCCGAAGTCACCGACACGGTTGACGATGAAGGCCTTCATGGCGGCAGCCGATGCGGACGGCTTCTTGAACCAGAAGCCGATCAGCAGATAGGACGCCAGACCCACGCCTTCCCAGCCGAAGAACATCTGCAGCAGGTTGTCGGAGGTCACCAGCATCAGCATGGCGAATGTGAAGAGCGAGAGATAGGCAAAGAAGCGCGGACGATGTGGATCGTGATGCATGTACCCGATGGAGTACAGATGCACGAGACAGGACACCGTGTTGACCACGACGAACATGACCGCGGTCAGCGTGTCGATGCGGAACGCCCACTCTACGTCGATGCCGCCGGACTGGATCCAGCGCAGCACCGGCACCTTGATGACCTCACCAGCCTCATGGGTCAGGAGCGCGACGTCGAAGAACACG
This sequence comes from Agrobacterium cavarae, assembly GCF_004310285.1. Lineage (GTDB taxonomy): Bacteria > Pseudomonadota > Alphaproteobacteria > Rhizobiales > Rhizobiaceae > Agrobacterium > Agrobacterium cavarae. Next base: position 106,254 of record NZ_SISF01000024.1, on the reverse strand, counting down.
ATCCAGGAGAGGATCGCCACCACGACCATCAGGCCGGTGGTGACATATTCCGAGGCCTTGGCGCCGATGGACCGGCCAAAGAGACCAGCGATCAGGAAGCCGATCAGCGGAAGAAAGACGATAGCCTTGTAGATCATAGCCTTATCAGCCCTTCATCATATTGACGTCTTCCACGGCGATCGATCCGCGGTTGCGGTAGAAGACTACGAGTATTGCAAGACCGATGGCCGCTTCTGCAGCAGCAACAGTCAGAATGAACAGGGCGAAGACCTGACCAACCATGTCGTTGAGCACCCATGAGAAGGCGACGAGGTTGAGGTTCACCGCCAGAAGGATGAGTTCGATCGACATGAGAATGACGATGACGTTCTTCCGGTTGAGGAAGATACCGAAGATGCCGATCGTGAAGAGGATCGCGCTGACCGTCAGGTAATGGGAAAGACCGATTTCCATATTCTATGTTCCTTGGATCCGTTCGCGCCTCAGAGGCCCTGACCCGGCTTGACCTTGACCGTCGTAACGGCGGTCTTCGGATCGCGGGCGACCTGCGTTGAAATGTCCTGACGCTTGATGTCCGTGCGGTGACGCAGCGTCAGCACGATGGCGCCGATCATGGCCACAAGCAGCACGAGACCTGCCAGCTGGAAGAAGTAGACGTAGTTCGTGTAGAGGACGTCGCCCAGAGCGGCAGTGTTGGCGCGCTCGACCGGGTTCGGGATCGGCATCGTGATCGACTTCGCCGCCTCCGGGTTCAGCACGCTGCCGCCAATGACGACGATCAGTTCCGCCGCCAGGATAACCCCGATCAAGGCACCGATCGGCGCATATTGCAGCACACCGGAACGCAACTCGGCAAAATCCACATCCAGCATCATGACGACGAAGAGGAACAACACCGCCACAGCGCCGACATAAACGACCAGCAGGATCATGCCGAGGAACTCGGCGCCCGTCAGCAGGAACAGCGCCGCCGCGTTGAAGAAGGTCAGGATCAGGAACAGAACCGAGTGAACCGGGTTCTTGGATGCAATGACCAGAAACGCAGACGCCACGGCGACGAAAGCGAAGATGTAAAAGAATACAGCGTGCAGACCCATGTTGGTGCCTTTTTGTCCTCACCGGACAAAAGCGGCCTTCAGACCGCCCTGCCCGTTTCGTTCCCGCCAGCGATCGCCGACAGGCATTTCATCTTTTTTGATCCCCGGAGAAAAGCTCCGAAGACATGGAGTGAGCCTTAACGATAAGGCGCATCCAGAGCGAGGTTACGCGCGATTTCACGCTCCCAGCGATCGCCATTGTCGAGAAGCTTCTGCTTGTCGAAATAGAGCTCTTCGCGGGTTTCCGTCGCAAACTCGAAATTCGGGCCTTCGACGATCGCGTCCACCGGGCAGGCTTCCTGGCAGAAGCCGCAATAGATGCACTTCACCATGTCGATGTCGTAACGAACCGTGCGGCGGGTGCCATCGTTGCGGCGCGGGCCGGCCTCGATGGTGATCGCCTGAGCGGGACAGATCGCCTCGCACAGCTTGCAGGCGATGCAGCGCTCTTCGCCATTCGGATAGCGACGCAGAGCGTGCTCACCACGGAAGCGCGGGCTGACCGGGCCCTTTTCGAAAGGATAGTTCACCGTTGCCTTCTGTTTGAAGAAGTGGCGCATGGTCAAAAAGATCGCGCCAACGAATTCCTTGAGGAACAGCGAATTGACGGCTTGGGAAAGACTGGCCATCTCAACCTCCAAATCTGCAAGCGCGGAGTTCGGACATCATCATGCCCCTGCCGTCAGCTTGAGTACGAATGCAACAATCACGACCATGGCAAGCGACAGCGGAAGGAAGACCTTCCAGCCGAGACGCATCAGCTGGTCATAGCGGTAACGCGGGACGAATGCCTTCACCAGGCCGAACATGAAGAACACCAGGACGCCCTTCAGCACGAACCAGACAATGCCCGGCACCCAATTCAGGAACCACACATCGACGATCGGCAGCCAGCCGCCAAGGAACAGGATGGTCGTCAGGCAGCACATCAGAACGATGGCAGCATATTCGCCCAGCATGAACATCATGTACGGGGTGGAGCCATACTCCACCATGTGACCGGCTACAAGTTCCGATTCCGCTTCCGGCAGATCGAAGGGCGGACGGTTGGTCTCAGCCAGCGACGAAATGAAGAAGACGATGAACATCGGGAAGAGCGGGAGCCAGTGCCAGTCGAGGAACGATGCCGGCAGACCGAGCGATGTACCGATCCCCGAATGCTGGGCATTGACGATATCCGTCAGGTTCAGCGAACCAACGCACAGCAGGACGGTAACGATGACGAGACCTATCGAGACTTCGTAAGAAACCATCTGCGCGGCGGAACGAAGCGCGCCGAGGAACGGGTACTTCGAGTTGGACGCCCAGCCACCCATGATGATGCCGTACACTTCGAGCGACGAAATCGCAAAGATGTAGAGAATCCCGACATTGATGTTGGCAATCACCCAACCCTGGTTGAACGGGATGACGGCGTAAGTGGCTAGGGCGAGCGTCACTGCGACGAGTGGCGCAAGCAGGAAGACTGCCTTGTTGGCACCGGACGGAATGACCGGCTCCTTGAGGATGAACTTCAACAAGTCAGCAAAGGACTGGAAGAGACCGAAGGGACCAACGACGTTCGGGCCACGGCGCAGCTGAACGGCAGCCCAGATCTTGCGGTCCGCCAGAAGCAGGAAAGCAATCGCGACCAGAAGTATAACGAGAAGCAGCAGAGACTGGCCGACAATAATCAGCGCTGGCCAGACATAGCTCCAGAAAAACGAGTCCATAATACCCTACCCTTACTCTGCCGCAGCCTTGAAGTTGTTGCGGGCCAATGCGGAGCATTCGGCCATCACGGCGGACGCTCTCGCAATCGGGTTCGTCAAATAGAAATCCTTAACCGGCGTTGCAAAACCCGCCTTGTTAAGAGCGCCGGTCTTGCCGGAGAGTGCCGTCAGGTCGTGGACGTTGCCCGCGGCAATCTCATCGGTATCGGCAAAATGCGGATGTGCAATGTAAAGCTGTGCGCGCAGGCCAGACAGGCTGTCGAATGGCAGCTTCTTGCCGAGGACATCGGACAGCGCACGCAGGATCGCCCAGTCTTCGCGCGCTTCGCCGGGAGCAAAGCCCGCGCGGTTACCGAGCTGGACGCGACCCTCGGTGTTGACCCAGATACCGGACTTTTCGGTATAGGCAGCACCCGGCAGGATCACGTCGGCATTCATCGCGCCATTGTCGCCGTGCGAACCGATATAGACGGTGAGCTTTGCAGCCTTGGCCGAAAGATCGATCTCATCTGCGCCGAGCAGGAAGAGCACGTCGGAAGAGGCAACGATCGAAGCGGCGTTTGCAGACTTGTCCGCCGGAACGAAGCCAAGATCGAGACCGCCCACGCGCGATGCTGCCGTGTGCAGAACAGAGAAGCCGTTCCAGGCTTCGGAGACCGCACCGATGTTTCCTGCAAGCTTTGCCGCATCGGCCAGAATTGCTGCACCATCTTCGCGCGTCAAAGCGCCTTGGCCGACGATGATCATCGGGTTCTTCGCCAGCTTCAGCTTCTCAAGGAAGCTTCCCGAGCCGTTGACCAGATCGGTCAGCGTATCGGTCCCAGCACCGAGATATTCGTAGTCGTAACGCAGTTCGCCTGCTTCGCCGATCACTCCGATCGGGAAGCCGCCACGGCGCCAGCGCTTGCGGATGCGAGCGTTGAGAACGGCCGCTTCGAAGCGCGGGTTGGAACCAATGATCAGCAGCGCATCGGCCTTTTCGATACCCTGGATCGTCGTATTGAAGATGTAGCTTGCACGACCGAGCGACGGATCGAGTGCTGCACCGTCCTGACGGCAATCGACATTGGTCGAGCCGAGCGACGCGAGAAGCGACTTCAGCGCAAACATTTCCTCGACCGAGGCAAGATCGCCGGCAATGGCGCCGATCTTTTCGCCAGACGTCGCCGAAACGGCAGCCTTGATGGCACCAAAGGCTTCGCCCCAGGTGGCAGGCTGCAGACGTCCATCCTTGCGAACATAAGGACGATCGAGACGCTGCGTCTTCAAGCCGTCCCAGATGAAGCGGCTCTTGTCGGAAATCCACTCTTCATTGATCGATTCGTTGACGCGCGGCATGATACGCATGACTTCACGACCGCGGGTATCCACACGGATTGCAGAGCCGAGCGCATCCATCACGTCGATGGTTTCGGTCTTGCCGAGTTCCCAAGGACGCGCGGTGAAAGCGAAGGGCTTGGAGGTCAAGGCGCCGACCGGGCAGAGATCAACGACGTTGCCCTGCAGCTCGGAGGTCATGGCCTGCTCGAGATAGGTGGTGATCTCGGCATCCTCGCCGCGGCCGATCAGGCCGAGTTCGGAAATGCCGGCGACTTCCGTCGTGAAGCGAACGCAGCGCGTGCAGTGAATGCAGCGGTTCATCACCGTCTTGACGAGCGGGCCGATATATTTGTCTTCAACCGCACGCTTGTTTTCAGAGTAGCGCGAACCGGCGATACCGAAGGCCATAGCCTGGTCCTGCAGATCGCATTCGCCGCCCTGGTCGCAGATCGGGCAATCCAGCGGGTGGTTGATGAGCAGGAATTCCATCACGCCTTCGCGGGCCTTCTTGACCATCGGCGTGTTAGTGAACACTTCCGGCAGTTCGCCATTAGGGCCGCCGCGAATATCGCGCACACCCATGGCGCAGGAGGCTGCGGGCTTGGGCGGTCCGCCCTTCACCTCGATCAGACACATGCGGCAGTTACCGGCTACCGACAAACGCTCATGAAAACAAAAGCGCGGAACTTCGGCACCAGCCTCCTCACACGCCTGAAGCAGCGTGAAATGATCCGGAACCTCGATCTCTTTACCGTCAACCTTGAGCTTTGTCATGGTTCTACTTACGTCCTGTTGCCTGTCCGTCCCGCCAAAACCGCGGTCCACGACAAATCCCGATCGCATCTTGCCGCATCATTGAGATTCGACCGGATGCTTAAATGATTTTCGGGATCGGTGAAACCCGGTCCCTGGCCTTGTCAGCCGCCGTACACGTTACTCGGCAGCTTCCATTACAGCGCCGTCATCCATGGCTCTGTAGGTATACTGGTCGATGCGCTTTTCGATTTCCGGACGGAAATTACGGATCAGCGCCTGAACCGGCCACGCGGCCGCATCGCCGAGCGCGCAGATGGTATGGCCTTCGATCTGCTTCGTCACTTCGAACAGCATGTCGATTTCGCGTTTCTGTGCGTTGCCCTTGACCATGCGCTCGAGAACACGCCACATCCAGCCCGTGCCTTCACGGCAAGGGGTGCACTGGCCGCAGCTCTCATGCTTGAAGAAGGCCGCGATACGGGCAATCGCCTTGATGACGTCAGTCGACTTGTCCATGACGATCATGCCGCCGGTACCGAAGGACGACTTCACTTCGCGCATGCCGTCGAAGTCCATGATGGCGTCCTTCATGTCCTCACCGCGAACGATGGGGCAGGATGCGCCGCCTGGAATGACGCCGAGAAGATTGTCCCAGCCGCCGCGAATACCGCCACAGTGACGCTCGATCAGTTCCTTGAAGGACACACCCAGTGCATCCTCGAAGGTGCATGGGCGCTCGACATGGCCGGAGACCATGAACAGCTTGGTGCCGACATTGTTCGGACGGCCGATCGACGAGAACCAGGACGCACCGCGACGCAGGATCGTTGGCGCAACGGCAATCGACTCGACGTTGTTGACCGTGGTCGGGCAGCCATAAAGACCCATATTCGCCGGGAATGGCGGCTTCAGGCGCGGCTGGCCCTTCTTGCCTTCGAGGCTTTCGAGCAGTGCTGTTTCCTCGCCGCAGATATAGGCACCTGCGCCGTGGTGAACGTAGATGTCGAAATCCCAGCCGTTCTTGTTGTTTACGCCAAGCAAGCCGGCGTCATAGCACTCGTCGATGGCTGCCTGAAGCGCTTCGCGCTCACGCATATATTCGCCGCGCACATAGATATAAGCCGTGTGAGCGCCCATGGCGAAACCGGCAATCACGCAGCCTTCGATCAGCGTATGCGGATCGTGGCGCAGGATTTCGCGGTCCTTACAGGTGCCGGGCTCGGACTCGTCAGCGTTGACGACGAGGTAATGCGGGCGGCCATCGCTTTCCTTCGGCATGAAGGACCACTTCAAGCCGGTCGGGAAGCCCGCACCACCACGACCACGAAGGCCAGAAGCCTTCATCTCGTTGATGATCCAGTCACGGCCCTTTTCGATGATCTGCTTTGTGCCATCCCAATGGCCGCGCGCCATGTTGCCCTTAAGCGACTTGTCCTTAAGGCCGTAGAGATTGGTGAAGATACGATCTTGATCTTTCAGCATGGTTCAACCTCTCACTGCGACTTCTTGGCATCGCTGTTGGTGTCGGCAGCCTTGGCATTTTCCGCTGCAGCCTTAGGCTCCGTCGCAGGTGTCTTCAGCTTCGGATCTGTTTCAGGCGTATCCGTCTTCGGCTTTGCGGCGTTGGAAGGCGGCGTTTGCGCAGCGTCTGGCGCGGGCTCGTCCTTCTTGTCGAGATTGGAGCGATCCGGCTTGGTCTCTTCGGTCAGCGTCGTCAGCGGACCAACGGGTGCCGACAGATGACGGTCGATCTGCGGACCGGGCTTGACGGTATCGCCCTTGCCTGCTTCGAAAGCATCGATGATCTCTTCCAGGCGATGAGGCGTCAGATCCTCATAGGCGTCCTTGAAGATCATGACCATCGGCGCGTTGACGCAGGCGCCCTGACATTCCACTTCTTCCCAGGAGAGCGTGCCGCTCTCATTGGTGTGCAGCGGATCGTGATGAATCTTGTGGCGGCAGACATCCATCAGCGCTTCAGAGCCACGCAGCATACAAGGCGTCGTGCCACAAACCTGGATATGAGCCTTGGTGCCCACCGGCTTGATCTGGAACTGCGTATAGAATGTCGCCACTTCGAGAACGCGGATATAGGCCATATCCAGCATCTCGGCGACCTTCTCGATGGCGGCGCGGGTGACCCAGCCGTCCTGCTCCTGGGCGCGCATCAGCAGCGGGATGACCGCAGACTGCTGGCGTCCTTCCGGATATTTCTTGATCGTCTTTTCCGCCCACGTCGTGTTCTCCGCATTGAATGCGAAGTTTGCGGGCTGGACCTGATCTTCGGCTAGTCGACGAACGGACATACTTCCTCACGCCTCATCAATTTAACGACTCACACCGCGATCTCGCCACCGTGACGAACTCGCAAGCGTAAGCCGCTTTGTCTTTTTGCATAAACACAATGAATTTGCTGCCGTTGGGAAGCGAGGACTTGATCTCGTATCCCAGATCCAGCAGCTGCTTGATGGTGGAACTGCCGCCGCTTGCGCCAGACGAAACCTCGTTCGTCGCCGTTTGGGCGAAGAGCGGTCCCGTGGCTGCAAGCAAAGCCGATATGGCGAGCGGCAGACGCATCATCAGCGATCGACCTCCCCGAACACGATGTCGAGAGAGCCGAGAACGGCGGTCACGTCAGCGAGCTGGTGGCCCTTGCAGAGGAAGTCCATCGCCTGCAGGTGGGCATAGCCCGGAGCGCGGATCTTGCAACGATACGGCTTGTTGGTGCCATCGGCCACAACATAGACGCCGAATTCGCCCTTCGGCGCTTCGACGGCCGCATACACTTCGCCGGCCGGAACGTGATAGCCTTCGGTATAGAGCTTGAAGTGATGGATCAGTGCTTCCATCGAACGCTTCATCTCACCACGCTTCGGCGGCACGACCTTGCCGTCGAGCGACGAAACCGCACCGATGCGATGCTTGCCCGAGAGAAGCTCGACGCACTGCTTCATGATCTTCACCGATTCGCGCATTTCCTGCATGCGGATCAGGTAACGGTCGTAGCAGTCGCCATTCTTGCCGACCGGAATATCGAAGTCGAGATCGGAATAGCACTCGTAGGGCTGCGCACGGCGCAGGTCCCAGGCAGCACCCGAACCACGAACCATGACGCCGGTGAAACCCCAGGCGAACGCATCTTCGAGCGACACGACGCCGATATCGACGTTACGCTGCTTGTAGATGCGGTTGTCGGTGAGCAGGCCCTCGATGTTGTCGAGAACCGTGATGAACGGATCGCACCACTTGCCGATATCATCGACCAGTTCCTGCGGAATATCCTGGTGGACGCCGCCTGGACGGAAATAGGCAGCGTGCATGCGTGCACCGGACGCACGCTCGTAAAACACCATCAGCTTTTCGCGCTCTTCGAAGCCCCAGACCGGTGGCGTCATGGCACCGACGTCCATGGCCTGAGTCGTGACGTTCATGATGTGCGAGAGGATGCGGCCGATTTCGGAATAGAGAACGCGGATCAACTGACCGCGCATCGGGATTTCAAGCCCGAGCAGCCGTTCGACGGCAAGCGCAAAGGCGTGCTCCTGGTTCATCGGCGCGACGTAGTCGAGGCGATCGAAGTAAGGAACAGCCTGAAGATAGGTCTTGGCTTCGATCAGCTTTTCCGTGCCGCGATGCAGCAGGCCGATATGCGGATCGACGCGCTCAACGATTTCGCCGTCGAGTTCCAGAACGAGACGCAGCACGCCGTGCGCGGACGGATGTTCCGGACCGAAGTTGATCGTAAAATTGCGAACATTATGTTCAGTCATCAGTGTTGCTCCGCCGACGTGATCATGGCGATGAATTCGGGGCCGGTCATTTTCTTGGTGGCCTCGGCGAACGAATAGCTTGTCGGCTTTTCGTCAATGAAGATCTCGGATGCCAGCGTGAAGCTGGACGGATCGTTGAAGAGCTGGGCGGAAACGGCAAAATGCGCGCCATCTTTGGAGCGCCACATTACCGTGCTGCCGCATGTCTTGCAGAAGCAGCGCTCGCCCCACTCGGACGACGAATAGACGCCGAGCGCCTCAGCATTCTCTACAGAGACGGACTTGCATTCAACAGCGAGGAAAACACCGCCGGACCAGCGACGGCACATGGAGCAATGGCATGCACCCATTTCCCGGGCGCCGATCGTCACTTGCATGCGAACGGCGCCGCAAAGACATTGTCCCTGCTCTGTGGAAACTGCTTCGCTCATTGCTTGGCCTTTTCGTCACCCGGAAGAACGTAATCCGTTCCTTCCCAAGGCGAGAGGAAATCGAAGCTGCGGAATTCCTGCTTCAACTCCACGGGCTCGTAAAGAACGCGCTTTTGGACGTCATCGTAGCGCACTTCGACGAAACCGGTGAGCGGAAAATCCTTGCGAAGCGGATGACCTTCGAAGCCATAATCCGTCAGGATACGGCGAAGATCGGAATGGCCTTCAAACGGAATACCATACATGTCCCAGGCTTCGCGCTCGAACCACTCAGCGCCGTAGAAAACCGACGTCGCAGACGGTACGCCTTCGTCTTCGGCCACCTGCAGCTTGATGCGAACGCGCAGGTTCTGGCGCGGAGACAGCAGATGATAGACGACATCGAAGCGCTTTTCGCGCTGCGGCCAGTCAACGCCACAAATATCGATGATGTTGACGAACCCGCACTGCACATCGTCACGCAGGAAAGTCAGAAGCGCGATGATGTTTGCCGGCGTCGTGTTCAGCGTCAACTCGCCGTAAGCGATGGCATGCGACTCGATAAGAGAGCCGCGCGCTTCCTGCACATAGGCCGCGAAATCGTTAAGAGCTTCGCTCATTCTTCAGTCCTCTGCCCTTAACGCTCGATCGTGCCTGTGCGGCGGATTTTCTTCTGCAGCAGAAGCACGCCGTAAAGCAGCGCTTCCGCCGTGGGGGGACAGCCCGGCACGTAAATATCGACTGGCACAACACGGTCGCAACCGCGAACGACGGCGTAGGAATAGTGATAATAGCCGCCGCCATTGGCACAGGAGCCCATGGAGATGACGTAGCGCGGCTCCGGCATCTGGTCATAGACCTTGCGCAGTGCGGGCGCCATCTTGTTGGTGAGCGTGCCGGCAACGATCATGACGTCCGACTGGCGCGGTGAGGCGCGCGGGGCAACGCCGAAGCGCTCCATGTCGTAACGCGGACCGGAGGCCTGCATCAGACCTTCGACGGCGCAGCAGGCCAGACCGAACTGCATCCACATCAGCGAGCCGGTGCGCGCCCAGGTGATGAGCTCGTCGGTCGAGGTGACGAGAAAGCCCTTGTCGGCAAGCTCGTCATTGATTTCGCTGAAGTAAGCATCATCGCTACCGACCGGCTTGCCGGTCGATGGATCGATAATGCCCTTGGGCTTTTGCGCGACAAGCGTCGAGTCGTTTTGAACTACGCCCATTCCAGCGCTCCCTTCTTCCATTCATAGATGAAGCCGATGGTCAGAACGGCCAGAAACACCATCATGGACCAGAAACCGAACCAGCCGATTTCACCGAAGGAGACTGCCCACGGGAACAGGAAGGCGACTTCCAGGTCGAAGATGATGAAAAGGATCGAAACGAGATAGAATCGAATGTCAAACTTCATGCGCGCGTCGTCAAACGCGTTGAAGCCGCATTCGAATGCGGAAAGCTTCTCAGGATCGGGATTCTTGTAAGCAACCGCGAAAGGCGCGATCAACAGCGCCAGGCCGATGACGAGTGCGATACCGATGAAGATTGCGATCGGAATATAGGAACTGAGGAGTTCAGTCATTGTCTCTTCCTTGCCCGACCGAGCGTCGGGCACCCATTTGGAACTGACGTTCCGCAGGGCCGAATTGTGTTGCAACGCCGCAGTGGTTAGCGCAGCCGCGCCATCTCTGCAAGGGTTTAAGCACCTTTTCGCGCCAATCCCGCCACGGATTAGACACGGTAATGTCAAACAGCCGATGCTCTGGCCATTCGACATATAGCTAAATACTTAAGAAACATCGACAAAAATCGTTTAAACCGCTCTTTTAAATCGTCACATATTTTTGTGCCATGCGGTAACGTTTTATGACACCGGGGAAGAGCGAAAACTGGACTTTCCGGCGGAACAATTTGACCGGTTGAGTGAGGCGGAATGGGCTAAATCTTGCGGTGCAAACCGCGCCCTGCTGATGGCAGATATAGCAATGGAGGTAGAAAAAAGTGGCGCGAGTGACGGGGCTCGAACCCGCGACCTCCGGCGTGACAGGCCGGCACTCTAACCGACTGAGCTACACCCGCGCATGACGAACGCTCGGCGTTCGTAGAGTTCCGAGGGACAGGATGGCGCGAGTGACGGGGCTCGAACCCGCGACCTCCGGCGTGACAGGCCGGCACTCTAACCGACTGAGCTACACCCGCATCTCCTGACAGGAGGCTTTCACCTCGCTGCACGAACCGCCTCGGCTGTTCGTTGAGCGGCTAACTAAGGCGTTCGTGTGGGGGTGTCAAGCAGCTTTCACGACAAAAGAATAAGCTTGTGCATTTTGCCATGGGACCAGCTTCCAAAAGCCCGGCTTTCCGGGCAATCGATGAAGCACCTGCAATTGTGCACCTCAGGCATCTTATCCACAGACCGCGCTATTCCTCCTGGAGACCATCCTCGAGTCGCCACCAGTGATGCGAACCCCTGACGAGGGCGCCTCCCCTTCCCTTCTTCTAACATTGTGCCGTCTCGGACCTTAGCACGTCCAGATTTTCCTGTGCCTGACTCGTCATCGCGCGGAAAAGAAAGACTGGTCCATCCGAGGATAGAGTGGTGGCTGCGCTATCGCAGGCTTAAAAGGTCACTGGCGTCGAGCGGTTGAGTTTATCAGAACCAGCTGGCTGGTCCCTGGATTGTAAAGAGCTGATATAGCGTAGGAAATTTGCGTGGCTGCTAAATCACTTGCTTTTTGCACCGCGACAAAAAATCGGAAAAAACAAAAAAACTTCACAAAGGCTCTTGCGGTTTCCATCCGATCCGAATAGATCACGGCCACCGACGCGGCAGACACGACCTGCAAGACGCGAAGGGCGATTAGCTCAGTTGGTAGAGCGCCTCGTTTACACCGAGGATGTCGGGAGTTCGAGTCTCTCATCGCCCACCATTTTCTTCCCAGATGTCACCACTTAAAACTTAAATGGCTGCCTCTTCGACAGCCTTGATGTTGCGCTGTCTTGTCGAGCTCTGCTGGTGCTGTTGTGTGTCGCTCGATGATGATCCGAGCAACCGGCGATGCTTGAGCCAGCTCAGTTTGACACCGCGTTTGTCGCTCCACGCCCTGTCCCAGAATCTGACAGTTCGCTCATCGAGCGATTCAAGAATTATAAAGAGGTTTCGCACCATAAGTATCTCGTCGTCCTCATGATGAAGACGCGAGTAATGGGATGAACCATGTCAGTACACACGCTCGCCACCCTGGCGCTTATTGCCTTGCCGATTTATTTCTTTTTCCGATGGGTTCAGTACGATTCGGAGAATCAGGACAAGCAGCGATGAGCTTATGAAACTCACCTCACTTTAAAAAACGACGCCCTTTCCGACAGACGTTTTCGCATTGATCGAAGGTCATTCGCATGTGCCTTGTGGACAGCTTGCCGCCGCTCAAGTCCTATGCGTGCCCTCCCCCCAGCGAATCCCATCGGAGAAGAGCACCTTCGACGCCTGACGAAGCGTGGCGTGACATGCGCCCTGTGGGGCGCACAATGGACGCGTCTCACTTTTTGACTGTATGCATCGCCTTTCGAACATCGATTCCGATTTTCATGCCGATGCCTTAGGCGTTTAGCCATGGCACCGGGCGTAGCGCGCCCGGTGTGGTTGCAACTCCTCCTCACGAGACGACCACCGCTTCCTTGCCTGCTTCACGCAGCATGAGGAAGAGTGACGCGAAGAGGATAAGAGTGGCACCGAGCCAGAGATAGCCGCTCGGCGCGTAGCCAAACACCAGCCAGCCTGCGAGAACGTTCAACGGTAGCTTCAGATCGTCGAAGGGCTGCACGTAGGCCGCATCAGCGGCGTTGTAAGCGAGCGTCAGGAGATATTGCCCGAGCGCCGTCAGCAGCCCTGCCGCAACCAGCAGCCAGAGCGCAAGACCTTCCGGAACAGCAAAGCCAGAGGCTGCGGCGAGGCCCGCATTGATTGGCGTCAGCAGGACGAGGAGCCAGACGGTCACCGTCTCGGGCGGCTCGTGATGTGTGAGGTTCTTCATGATCAACGACGATCCACCCCACAGCAATGCGGAAAGCACAGGCAGCAGCGCGGCAATGGTAAAGCTGTCCGACCATGGCTGCAGGATGATCATCGCGCCGATGAAGCCCGTGAGTGTTGCAAGCCATCTGTCGCGGCCGACGGTTTCACCCAGGAAGAGCCGAGCGCCGATGATGATGAAGAAGGGGGAGGTCATGACAAGCGCGATCGCCTGCCAGATCGGCACTGTCACCAGCCCCGTCACCCAGGCCTGAACACCGAAAGCAGCAAGCAGGACACGGAAGATGTGGCGGAAGGGATAGTCGGTCTTCATTGCGCGCAGGCCTAGCCGAACCAGCAGGGGCAGCGAGAGGATGAGTGCGAAACCATATTGCCAGAAAGCTGTGGACGCCGGCGGAAAGCCGAGCGTCATTGCAAGTTCCTGGGTGACGACGTTGAGTGCGGCAAAGGCGATACCCGCCAGAACCATAAAACCGGCGCCGAGAACGGCCCGGGAGCGGAAGAGCGAAACGGAGCTCTGATTCATGTCATGTTTCCTTTTCCAAAGGACCAACACAAATCAGGACAGATGAGGACGACGGAAACCGCATCGGCAAGGACACGATGAAACGCGCACTGCCTCCCCCTGCTTTCGCAGATGAGAGCGCAGCCTGACCTCATTCTCTTTCATCCGGACTATACCGTCGGCTCCGGAGTTGCACCGGATCTGCTGACCCTGCCCTCTTTCGAAAACAGGCGCTCGCGGGCTTGGAGGTTTCCCTCTTACCGCCGGTGGGGAATTACACCCCGCCCTGAGAACGAATGCCGGAAGGACCGGCGGAATAGAAATATGGTACGCCAAGCCACAACGCAAGATGGTCAAAAAGAAAGCCCGGCGCGGAGGCCGGGCTTGCAGGATATCGAATTGTCATTGACCTCATGCGAGATGAGGTCGGGACGGATCAGCTGTTGACCGCGTCCTTCAGGCCCTTGCCTGCAGAGAACTTCGGGACGTTGCGAGCAGGAATATCGACCTCTTCGCGGGTCGCCGGGTTGCGGCCCTTGGTTGCCTTGCGGTGGCTGACGCTGAAGCTACCGAAGCCAGCGAGACGGATGTCGCCACCAGCCTTCAGTTCGTTCTGTACAGTTTCAAATACGGCGTCAACGGCAGAAGCGGCATCAGCCTTGGACAGGCCAGCCTTCTCGGCAACTGCGGAAACGAGCTCGTTCTTGTTCATGTTTCCATCCCTTTCAGTGGTATGAAACGACTCAAAATCAGGTCCGCGCAGAATAGAGTTCTATTTGCGCACCGCCACCCAAAAGCGATGGAATCGCCTGAAAAACAAGAGGTCTCGTGGTTTTTTCACAAAAAAGGCCGGCATTTCCGCCGGCCTTCCAGAAGTTCTGTGCTAATTTAGCATCATAGATCGCTCAAAATCTTAATGGGCGATCGTCTGGCCGCCGTCATCAACACCCTCAACAGTCGCAATCACCGGCGTTTCGATGCTGCCATCCCACTCGATAGGCTCGGGTTTACGGGTCAGAGCATGCTCAAGAACCTCACCCATGCGGGACACCGGAATGATCTCCATGCCGTTCTTCACATTGTCCGGAATGTCCGCCAGATCCTTGGCGTTCTCTTCCGGGATCAGCACCTTCTTGATGCCGCCGCGAAGCGCTGCAAGCAGCTTTTCCTTCAATCCACCGATCGGCAGGACACGACCGCGAAGCGTGATCTCGCCCGTCATCGCTACATCCTTCGAGACAGGAATACCTGTCATGATGGAGACGATGGCCGTTGCCATGGCGACACCTGCAGACGGACCGTCCTTCGGCGTCGCACCTTCCGGCACGTGCACGTGGATGTCGCTCTTGTCGAAGCGTGGAGGCTCGATGCCGAAATCGACCGCGCGCGAACGGACATAGGATGCCGCCGCCGAGATAGACTCCTTCATCACTTCCTTCAGGTTACCGGTCACGGTCATACGACCCTTGCCCGGCATCATCACGCCTTCGATGGTGAGCAATTCGCCACCCACTTCGGTCCAGGCCAGACCCGTTACGACGCCGACCTGATCCTCACGCTCTGCCTCGCCATGACGGAAGCGCGGCACCCCCAGATAGTCGTTGATGTTTTCAGCCGTGACTTCGACCGACTTGGTCTTGCCCTTGATGATCTCGGTGACGGCCTTGCGGGCGAGCTTCATCAGCTCACGTTCGAAGTTACGAACACCGGCTTCACGGGTGTACTGCTGGATGATGGCCATCAAGGCGCCATCCGTCACGGAGAATTCCTCCGGACGCAGGGCATGTTCCTTGATTGCCTTAGGCAGCAGGTGCCGCTTGGCGATCTCGCGCTTTTCGTCTTCGGTGTAACCGGCAATACGGATCACTTCCATACGGTCCATCAGAGGACCAGGAATATTGAGCGTGTTGGCGGTCGTCACGAACATTACGTCGGACAGATCGTATTCCACTTCCAGGTAGTGATCCATGAAGGTGGCGTTCTGTTCCGGATCCAGCACCTCGAGCAGAGCCGACGACGGGTCGCCACGGAAATCCATGCCCATCTTGTCGATTTCATCGAGCAGGAAGAGCGGGTTCGCCTTCTTGGCCTTCTTCATCGACTGGACGATCTTGCCCGGCATGGAGCCGATATAGGTCCGGCGGTGACCGCGGATTTCCGCTTCGTCACGAACGCCACCAAGCGCCATGCGAACATATTCGCGACCAGTTGCCTTGGCAATGGACTTCGCAAGCGAGGTCTTACCGACGCCTGGAGGTCCGACGAGGCACAGGATCGGGCCGCGAATCTTCGTCGCACGGGCCTGTACGGCCAGATATTCGACGATACGTTCCTTGACCTTGTCGAGGCCAAAGTGATCCAAATCCAGAACCTGCTCGGCAGCATTCAGATCAACCTTGACCTTGGACTTCTTGCCCCATGGAAGACCAAGCAGCCAGTCCAGATAGTTGCGCACGACGGTGGCTTCCGCCGACATCGGGCTCATCTGGCGAAGCTTCTTCATCTCCGCCTCGGCCTTTTCCTTGGCCTCCTTGGAGAGCTTGGTCTTGGCGACGCGTTCTTCCAGTTCGGCCATTTCGTCACGGCCGTCTTCGCCGTCGCCGAGTTCCTTCTGGATCGCCTTCATCTGCTCGTTCAAGTAATACTCGCGCTGGGTCTTCTCCATCTGGCGCTTGACCCGCGAGCGAATGCGCTTCTCAACCTGCAGAACGGAAATTTCGCCTTCCATGAAGCCAAGAGCCTTTTCCAAGCGCTGCTTCACGCTCACCGTTTCGAGCATTTCCTGCTTTTCGGTGATCTTGATGGAGAGGTGCGAGGCAACCGTATCGGCGAGCTTGGAGTAGTCGTCGATTTGTCCAGCAGCGCCAACCACTTCCGGCGAAATCTTCTTGTTGAGCTTTACGTAGCTTTCGAACTCGGACACCACGGAACGAGACAAAGCCTCGATCTCAACGGCATCTTCTTCCGGCTCGTGCAGGATCGTTGCGGTCGCTTCGTAGAAGTCTTCGCGGCCGGTGTATTCTTCGATCTGCGCGCGGCCCTTGCCCTCGACAAGAACCTTGACGGTACCGTCGGGCAGCTTCAGCAACTGAAGAACGTTGGCAACCGTGCCCACTTTGTGAATCGCAGACGGATCCGGATCGTCATCGCTCGCGTTGATCTGCGTGACAAGCATGATCTGTCTGTCGGAGCCCATGACCTCTTCCAGTGCGCGAATGGACTTTTCGCGTCCGACAAACAATGGAACGATCATATGTGGGAAAACGACAATGTCGCGCAGAGGAAGTACGGGATAGGTACCGCCAGATGCAGCAGACGTGATGTTCGTCATATCATTTCCTTTCCATGGTCCCTATTCGGGACGCTTGCCGGACGTCTTGGGAAGTTTCCGGCATATTCTTATTCGTGACTGAAAGTGGAGTTTCGCACTGTCATTTTCAAGTCACGGAAACCAGCAACCCGCTGTCTATCGTGGGGCCGCATACCTTTGAAAAAACGATGGGCGTGAATACGCTTTTTACTTTCCACCCCTGTCGAGCCCCACGAAGGTGGATTCGATGAGCGACCTTCACCAAAACGTCACGCCATCACACAAATCACTGGTAAGACTCTATCAGCAAAGCATAATCCGCTCCAACTCAAAATCGGATACGGTCACGGTTATTCGCTATTTCGAGGTTTAAAACAGAAAAAAGGCCCGCCAGTGGCGAGCCTCTTCCATTTGATTGCGATCAACTCTGGTAATCAGGCCGACACATTCGCCTTTTCGTCCTGACGATCGGCGTAGATGTAGAGCGGGCGAGCGAGGCCGCTGACGACCTCGTCCGAAATCACCACTTCGCGGACGCCTTCCAGCGTCGGCAGGTCGAACATCGTGTCGAGCAGGATCTTTTCCATGATCGAGCGCAGACCGCGGGCGCCTGTCTTACGGGTGATGGCCCGGCGGGCGATTTCACGAAGCGCGTCCTCGTGGAATGTCAGTTCAACATCTTCCATCTCGAACAGGCGCTGGTACTGCTTGACCAGAGCGTTCTTCGGCTCGGACAGGATCTGGATCAGCGCATCCTCGTCGAGATCCTCGAGCGTTGCCAGAACCGGCAGACGACCGATGAATTCAGGGATGAGACCGAACTTGACCAGATCTTCAGGCTCCAGTTCACGCAGCACTTCGCCAACGCGACGATCGTCTTCTGCCTTGACCGTCGCGCCGAAGCCGATGGATGTCTTCTCGCCACGGGCAGAGATGATCTTGTCGAGGCCAGCAAATGCGCCGCCGCAGATGAAGAGAATGTTGGTCGTATCCACCTGCAGGAATTCCTGCTGCGGATGCTTGCGACCACCCTGCGGAGGAACCGATGCGACCGTGCCTTCCATGATCTTCAGAAGCGCCTGCTGAACGCCTTCGCCCGATACGTCGCGCGTGATGGACGGATTGTCCGACTTGCGGGAAATCTTGTCCACCTCGTCGATATAGACGATACCGCGCTGGGCGCGCTCGACATTGTAGTCGGCAGCCTGGAGCAGCTTCAGAATGATGTTTTCGACGTCTTCACCGACATAACCGGCTTCGGTCAGTGTCGTTGCGTCCGCCATGGTGAAGGGAACATCGATGATGCGCGCGAGCGTCTGGGCAAGATAGGTTTTGCCGCAACCGGTCGGGCCAACCAGCATGATGTTCGATTTCGCCAGCTCGACATCGCCGTTCTTGGACGCGTGCGCGAGGCGCTTGTAATGGTTGTGAACGGCAACAGACAGGATCTTCTTCGCCTGTTTCTGGCCGATGACGTATTCGTCGAGGATCTTGATGATGTCCTGCGGGGTGGGAACACCCTCACGCGACTTCACCATCGAACTCTTGTTCTCCTCGCGGATGATGTCCATGCACAATTCGACGCATTCATCGCAGATGAACACTGTCGGCCCGGCAATCAGCTTCCGGACTTCGTGCTGGCTCTTGCCGCAGAATGAACAATAGAGTGTATTTTTCGAGTCGCCGCCGTTGCTGCCGCTGACTTTGCTCATATCTCTTTCCTTCCAGCACGCCGCAGGTCCGCAAAGCGGATCGCGGTCAACTTACCGCCTGCAAATGCGACTGCCATTTCGGGCTTTCGCATCCGCTTCGTTCCCGGGGTACTAGCCGTATCAGATATATGAACTGACGCACGGCGGCAACGAATTCCCCTTAAAACCCCGGAACACGCGTGCTCCGGTATGTCTCCGATGCTCTCCCTCAAAGCTTTACGTCGTTCGGGAGAGCTTGGTTCAGACTACGTCATAAAAATTCAACATAGCCTTAATATGTACTATTATCGCTTTATTCGCCGGTTTAAAGCCCAGAATTACGATCAGGCCAATAAACCGGCATCGTCAAGCAGTCGCTTTAATTCGCGGAAACGCCTTCGATTTCCTGGCGAGAGGTGAGGATCTTGTCGATCACGCCCCAGTCCTTCGCTTCTCCGGCATCCATAAAATGGTCGCGATCGAGCGTCTTTTCAACGTCTTCCAACGTACGGCCAGTGTGCTTCACATAGACTTCGTTCAGGCGACGCTTCATCTTGATGATGTCTCGGGCATGACGCTCGATGTCGGATGCCTGGCCCTGGAAGCCGCCGGACGGCTGGTGAACCATGATGCGGGCGTTGGGCGTTGCAAAGCGCATGCCCTTTTCGCCGGCTGCCAGAAGCAGCGAGCCCATCGAGGCCGCCTGGCCAACGCAAAGCGTGGAGACGGCAGGACGGATGAACTGCATCGTGTCATAGATCGCCATGCCGGCGGTTACGACACCGCCCGGGGAATTGATGTAGAGCGCGATTTCCTTCTTCGGGTTTTCGGCCTCGAGGAACAGAAGCTGGGCGCAAACGAGCGAAGCCATGTGATCTTCGACAGGACCTGTCAGGAAGATGATGCGCTCTTTGAGAAGACGGGAGTAGATGTCATAGGAGCGCTCACCGCGGTTGGTTTGCTCCACGACCATCGGCACCAGAGCCATGGCGGTATCAACTGGATTTGTCATGTCCGTCCTTTATCCAATTCTAGCCCGGAAGCTCCGAGCGCCCGGAATCATTATTCGTCAACTCACTACATAGAGTGTCCTTGGTCGGCACTTCAAGACTGAGGCAGTGGATATCCTTAATAGCGAGGCCAATTCTTGCACCGCTTTAAAGATGAAATCCCTTGCAGACCAGCCTCTCGTGGCTTGCGCCGGTTCCTGATCAACGACGAACAGCCGGACTGGTCAACAAGCGGTTAAGCGGAACGAGAGGTGACGAATTCTTTACGTAACGTAAGGAAGATACTTTGCGTGAGAGTTTTTCGTTGAAAGTTGCCTGTCGCAGGACTACACGTCGAAGTGGCGTTCTCGACCATACTCCTCGATCACACTCGACGGTCAGACGAAGCGACTCGTTGAAATTTAACTAGGATTGAGCTGTGTTCCAGGCCCAAACAGGCATGCTTCTCTGGTCGTTGGAAACATCGACTCTCGCTGCATTGCTGGCCGTGCTCTGGCTTCATTCGTCCTCCAAGAAACATCACCTGTTTTTCGCCTGCGGTTTTGCGGCTGTGGGCGCCGGTTCTGCGCTCGTAGCGCAACGGGGTTATCTCGCTGATTTCTGGACGATCACCGTTGGCAACACGCTTGCGCTTTCGGCCTTCGGCTTTTGGCTCGCCGGCCTGCTTCGCCTTGAACAGCGGAAGATCGAGGGGTGGATTTTCATTCCACCGCTTTTGTGGCTGGCCTTCATGTTTCTGCCGGCGGTGTACGACAGCATGCTGGCACGCGTTCTCGTCTATCATGGCTGCGCGGCAGTCGGTTACTTCACCATCGCCGGCGTCGTGCTGACCTCCAAAGAGCCGGTCTCAACGACGCGCAAGATCTTTGCCGTAGCCCTCGTCGTGCACGCGCTGATCGGTCCTCTGACCGCAGCCCTGATCATTCCCTACGATTCGCTTGCCGGCCAGACGCTGCCGCTGACAGCACCGGTCGCCTACTCGGCCGCTTTCAGCTTCGTCGTGCTGATGATGATTGCCTTGAAGATGTTCATGGAGGACAATGAGCGGCGATTGCACCGTCTTTCAATAACCGATCATCTGACAGGCGTTCTTAACAGGCGCGGACTGATGGAAGCCTATTCTGAGATCAGGAAGGCGCCGGAACATCGCTCATCACAACTCCTGCTTGCTTTGTTCGACATAGATCATTTCAAGAAAATCAACGACCGCCATGGTCACCAGTGCGGTGACGAGGTGCTGGTTCAGTTCTGCGATCTCGTCAATCGCATCGTCGGCAAAAAGGGCATCTTCGTGCGCATGGGCGGCGAAGAGTTTGCCTATCTGCTGCCCCACGACGATCTGAACGCTGCGCTGAGGGTCGTCGATGGCGTGCGTGTCTATTTCGCTCGTCTGTCCACCGAGGGAAGAGAGGAAAGCTTTACCTCCACGGTGAGTATCGGCATCTACTCTGCCCCGATCGCGGAGGCGGAACTGGATCTGATGCTGAAGATGGCGGACCGGGCGCTATATGCAGCGAAATCCGCAGGCCGCAATCGCACGGTCGTCAATGACGGCATTGCCAATGTCGTGCTCCCGGCCGACGACCGCGGCGAAGACCCGCATGACAACAATGCCGACCGGCAGGTTGCGGCACTCAACCGCATCGCGGCTATGGGTAGCAACTGACTGCCTATTCTCAGTCTCGCCTCTCTTTCCCGTCGGCTTTGTTTTCGCTAGAGCGCCGTGCGTCCTTTAGGACGCACAAAGGACGCTCTAACTTTTTGAATCTACGCATCGTGCTTTCCGAAAATCGATTCCGATTTTCGGGCCGATGCTGTAGAGGTTGGGCATGAACACGATGCCCGACTTTCTCCACATCGACGCGCAACAGCGCTCCGTTTCGCTCGACGCTCGTAACCCGGCGTTTTATGGCAATCCAAACGCCACATACGCTCTTTTCCACGCACACTGTCCAACCTTCTACTGGAAGGAACAGAAGCAATGGTTCTTCACCGGTTATGATCACGTCAACGCGCTGTTGCGTGACCGTCGCTTCGGGCGCCAGATCCTTCACATCGCAACACGCGAAGAACTCGGCCTGCCCGAGCCGCTCGAACACACTCAGAATTTCGATGCAGCAGAGCGTCATTCCCTGCTCGAGATCGAGCCATCGGAACACACCCGGCTGCGCACCCTGGTGAACCGTGCCTTCGTCTCCCGCCACGTGGAGAAGATGAAGCCTGAGATCGAGACGCTGGCCCACCGGCTTATCGACCGCTTCGAAAAGGATGGTCAAACGGAGCTTCTCTCCTCTTTTGCCGATATCATTCCCGTGACGATGATTGCCAGGATGATCGGGATCCCTGAGGAGATGGGACCGCAGCTGCTCAAATGGTCGCATGCCTATGTCGGCATGTACATGTTCAAGCGCAGCCGCGAAGATGAGCTTGCCGCCGACCGCGCGGCCAAGGAATTCGCCGATTATGTGCGCAGCGTGATTGCCGAACGCCGGGCTGAGCCGAAGGACGATCTGCTCAGCCACATGATCCATACGGAGCATAAGGGCCAGTTTCTGACCGATGATGAACTGATCTCCACAACGATCGTCCTTCTCAACGCCGGCCACGAAGCAACCGTCCACCAGATCGGCAACTCGGTGCGCGTCATTCTGGAAAGCGGGCTCAACCCTCAATCGCTCTTCGGCGACGAGAAGACGACCGAACGGACCGTGGAAGAGACGCTTCGCATCGGTGCACCCGTCCATATCTTCCAGCGCTGGGCTCTGGAGCCGGTGGAAATCGATGGCGTAAAATTCGAGCGGGGCGACAAGGTCAGCCTCATCCTCGCCGCCGCCAATCTCGATCCGCTAAAATTCAGCGATCCCCTCACCTTCAAGCCGGATCGTGCCGAGGCCCCGAATCTCTCCTTTGGTGCGGGCATCCATTTCTGCATCGGCGCGCCGCTGGCGCGGTTGGAACTGAATATCGTCCTGCCTCTGCTCTTCCAGCGCCTGCCGCATCTCAAGCTGGCGAGCCAGCCGAATGTCAAGGACGTCTATCACTTTCACGGCCTGGAACGGCTCGACCTCACTTGGTGAGGTCGTCTTCTCCCTGCGCGTAACGGTTCATCAGCGTTTCGATCGCTTGACGCATGGCGTCTCGCAAGTCCGGCGGGTCGATCACTTCGACCTCCGGCCCCAACTTCAACATTTCATGCATGGCCATACGCCTATGCGCCACCGGCAGCCGCACCGTCTGCCACCCAGCCTCGTCGGCCTCTGCAACAAAACCGATATTGGCGCGGACATAAGGTGGAGCGGTATGCTCGATCTCTTTCAAGCCGTGGGGTGAAATTCGTATCGTCGCCCAGTTCGGATAAAGATCGAGCTCGAGCCTTCTCGTGTTCTCGTTCCAATAGTCCGCCAGGTCGAAACCCTTCGGCCAGTCGAAGCCTTCATCGGTCACGATGAGATCGAGGACGCGGGATATGCGGTAGGTGCGGGGTGTGTTGTCAACGCTTGCGACGACGTACCAGGCACCACCCTTCATGACGATGCCAAGCGGATCTGCGACCCGGTTTTTCTCAGCCGTCCATGACCGATAGCGGATGCGGATGCGCTTGGAACTCCAGACGGCACCGGCGATGGCTTGCAGATAATGCGGCTGCTCTCCTTCGGCGAGCCAAGTTGGTGCATCAAGATAGAATTTCGTCTGCAGGCGTCGCGCGCTTTCGCGCAAATCCTCCGGCAAGGCGGCCGTCAGTTTCTTCTGCGCGCCCGCCATCAGCGCCCCCAAGCCGAGATCTGCGGCAGCGCCGGGAATACCCGACAGAAACATGGCTTCCGCCTCGGACGGTGTCAGCCCGTTGAGGCGCACACGATACCCATCAAGAAGACGATACCCGCCATCCGAGCCTCGTTCGCTGTAGACTGGGACACCTGAGAGCGAAAGCGCATCGATATCGCGATAGATCGTTCGCACAGAGACATCGTTCTCCGCAGCCAGCACTTCAGCCGTCACCAGCCCTTTCGCTTGAAGGGTGGTGAGGATGTTGATCAGCCGGCTCGCACGCATCGAAAAATCCCGTTTCTCGATCTATGTGTAATCCAACCTGACATGATCTGACAGGTATGGAAGCGCAATCTCTCGTCATCGCGAAATCGCGAGATTAATCAGCACGGGAGACGACCGATGACGACGAACCAAGAAATCACACTTTTCTACTCACCGCAGACACGTGCCACCGGTACCCGCATCTTGCTGGAGGAGTTGAACGTGCCTTATGAGCTGCACGTCCTGAACATGAAGGCAGGCGAACAAAGACGGCCGGAGTATTTGACCATCAACCCGCTCGGCAAGGTGCCGGCGGTGCGCGCCGGTGATACGCTTATCACCGAACAGGGCGCGATTTATCTCTATCTCGCCGACCTATTCCCACAAGCCGGGCTTGCCCCTTCCCTCACCGACCCGGATCGTGGCGCCTATGTCCGTTGGCTGTTCATCTATGGCAGCTGTTTTGAACCGGCCATCTATGACCGCTATATGAAACGCGAGCCGGGCTCTCTCAATGAAACACCCTATGCGAGTTACGACTCGCTGATCGACATGCTGGAAGTGCAGCTGGAGAAGAGACCCTACCTGCTTGGCGAGCGGTTCACGGCCGCCGATCTTCTGTGGGGGATAGCGCTTACCTGGACGACGATGTTCGGCCTTGTGGAAGCCCGGCCCGCCTTTCAGCGCTACATGGATCGCATCGGTGCTCGTCAGAGCGTGCAGACAGTGACCGCCGATGACGCCACCATGGCCGCAGAGCATGAAGCTGCCGCCGCCGCGCTGAGCAAGCCAATGTCGTGATGAGCAAGGGAGACGATGCGTGTGGCCGCGGCTGGTCTATAGCCGGACTACATAGTCCTTTCGCGTCGTCTCTACCACTTCCCAGGTGCCTTTAAAGCCTGGACGGATGATCTGGCGATCGCCCGCTTTCAGGTGGATAGGTTCTCCACCATCCACCGTCAGAATCGAGTGGCCCTCCAGAATGTTGAAGTACTCCCATTCATCATACTCCACCCGCCACTTGCCGGGTGTCGATTGCCAGATGCCGGCATAGAGACCGCCTTCGGCCTCCTCCAGGTTCCAGCTGGTGAATTTCGGATCGCCAGCAATCAGCCTGTCGGGCGCCGGAGCGCCCTCCTCCGGCTGAATGGTGGAAAGATCGCCGTCAGGCTTGAAATTCAGTGTCAGGGCCATGGGCGATCTTGTCCTCTCGTGTTGTGGCTTCTCAAGTTTTTCGGTCGTCAGATCTTTGCCAGCGACTGCTCCAGGTCAGCGATGATGTCCTTGACATCCTCGATGCCGATAGAAAGACGCACCACGTCTGGACCCGCACCCGCCGCAACCTGCTGCTCGGGCGTCAGCTGAGCATGGGTCGTTGATGCAGGGTGGATGACGAGAGAGCGGGTATCGCCGATATTGGCAAGGTGCGAGAAGAGCTGCAATCCTTCCACCAGCGATTTACCGGCCTGGTATCCGCCTTTCACACCGAAGGTGAAGACGGACCCCGCGCCTTTTGGTGAATAGCGTTGCTGCAGAGCGTGATTGTCGCTGTCTTCCAGCCCCGCATAATGCACCCAACCGATCTTCGAATGCGCCTTCAGCCATTTGGCAACCGCAAGCGCATTGTCCGAGTGGCGCTGGACGCGCAGCGGCAGCGTTTCGATGCCGGTGAGAATCAGGAAGGCGTTGAAGGGGGAAATCGAAGGTCCGAGATCGCGAAGGCCGAGAACGCGGGTGGCAATGGCAAAGGCGAAATTGCCGAAGGTCTGGTGCAGGACGACACCCGAATATTCCGGACGCGGCTGCGAGAGAGCCGGAAACTTGTCCGATGCGGACCAGTCAAATGTACCGCCATCGACGATGATGCCGCCCATGGAGTTGCCATGGCCTCCGAGAAACTTGGTCAGCGAGTGGACGACGATGTCGGCACCGTGTTCGATCGGCCGAATGAGATAGGGGCTCGCCATTGTGTTGTCGACGATCAGTGGCAGCCCATGCCTGTGCGCCACCTCTGCAATGGCAGAGATATCGACAAATGTGCCGCCGGGATTGGCGAGGCTCTCGATGAAGATCGCCTTCGTCTTCTCATCGATTTGGGCTTCGAATTTCGCAGGATCAGCGGCATCCGCCCAGCGCACCTGCCAGCCGAAGTTTTGGAAGGAGTGGCCGAACTGGTTGATCGAGCCGCCATAAAGCTGGCGGGCGGCCACGAAGTTGTCTCCGGATTGCAGAAGCGTGTGGAAGACCAGCAACTGTGCTGCGTGGCCCGACGCCACGGCGAGCGCCGCGGTTCCGCCCTCAAGGGCTGCAACGCGCTCTTCGAGAACCGCCTGCGTCGGGTTCATGATGCGCGTGTAGATATTGCCGAACTCCTTCAGGCCGAAAAGCGCTGCCGCATGGTCGGAATCACGGAACGCGTAGGCCGTGGTCTGGTAGATCGGCGTGGCGCGCGCGCCAGTGGTCGGGTCTGGCTGCGCACCGGCGTGGATAGCAAGGGTAGAAAAGCCCGGCGTGTGGTCTGACATGGTGTCCCTCCGACTGTCTTTTTAAACGAGCACAGAAAGGATCATATCGCTTCGACGGCGAAAGATAAGTGCGAACTATCCTAACTATCGTCCGATATTGAGACGAGGATGCTCAATGGCCGGGCAGCGATCCATGATCACTTCCACGCCGTAATGCTCCCCCTTCGCCGCGGCATCATAATCTTTCACGCCCAATTGTGCCCAGACGACCTTGGGGCGGGGCGACATGTGGATCACCTCTTCCATGACGCCTGAGAGATATTCCGATGCGCGGAACACATCGACCATGTCGACGGGCTCAGGAATATCAGCGAGCTTGGCATAGACCTTTTGCCCAAGGATTTCCTTGCCCTCATGGCCTGGATTGACCGGGAAAACCTTGTAGCCCTTCGAAAGAAGAAACGACATGACGCCATGGCTGGGGCGTGCGGAATTTGGAGAAGCGCCAACCAGCGCGATCGTTGTCGTGTCGGTCAAAATGCGACGAATGTCCTCGTCGGTATAATTGTCGTGATCCATGATCGTCATCCTCCCTTTGGTGGCTGATCCAACTCTAGATCGAGATGGTAACGGATAAAGCATGAATTCCCTGGCGCAGAAAAGGATGCGTAAATTTGCATCTCGCGCTGCCCTTTAATACGGCAACAGGCCAAATGCCCGATCGTACCGCCTTTGTTCGAACTTCGTTCACCATCACTTTAGCAACTACTTATAGTTACATTAGCAATTTACGTCGCGTCTATAACAAATCCCAATCTGAAACGTTTGAGCTTCAATAAAAACAAAGTTTCAGTGACGATCTTACTTTTTTGGATGTTTGATGAAGTACTTCATGCATTCTTGGGTTGTATAATCTGCGCGTGTCGATGATGCCCGCGGCCTTTCAAAACACGCCGTTTTCCCCAGATTACCGGCTGTCTTGGCTCATAATTCCAGCAATTCCCTTCAGCAGATATGCGGCTTCATTTATCGGATGACGAAGGGATCGTCGCGATCGACGACCTCATTTCAAACCGAATTCGTCAACAATGGCGTCAATGAAGCTTTTCACTTTCACCGTGGGACGACGTCCTGCTGGATAGAGAACATGCATGGGGCGAGAGGGACCCTCGTAGTCGGGCAGGACTCGCGCAAGCCGGCCAGCCGCGATTTCGCCGCTGAGGACGCCCTCCGGTCCGAGCGTGATGCCATAGCCCTCCACTGCAGCATGCAGAAGCGTTTTCCAGTCGTTGCTACGGATCCTCCCTGTCGCCTGAATTTCTTCGACCTGCCCTGCTCGTGTAAACTGCCATCGGCAAGGGATGGAGGGCGACCAGTAGGCATAGGCCAGGCAATCGTGGTGTTGAAATTCCGATGGTGTTCGCGGCGTCCCGCGTTTGGCTAGATAGTCCGGCGACGCGCAGGCAATCAACCGATAGGGCGCCAGTGCATGTGCGACAAGAGAGGTGTCCTCGACCTCCCCGATCCGCACCATTACCTCGAAGCCTTCTTCCAGGGGATCGACGAACCGGTCGTTGAGTGTCAGATCGATTTGCATCTGCGGATATCGCCTGAGATAGCGCGTCACAAAGGGTGCCAGGCTAAAAGCGCCAAAGGTCATCGGCGCATTGACGCGCAAGACGCCGCTCGGCAGAGACCGCATGTCCTGGGCCAGCGTTTCCGCCGCCTCGGCCTCTGCCAGAACCAGCTTGCAGCGGTCGTAATAGGCGCGACCGACGTCCGTCAGGCTCTGCCGTCGCGTCGTTCGGTGGAGAAGCGTTGTACCGAGCCTGTCTTCGAGAAAGACGACATGCTTGGCAACCATTTGCGGTGACATGCCCATCGCCTCCGCAGCGGCAGCGAAGGACCCGACTTCGGACGCCTTGACGAAGACCGCCATGCTGGTGAGCCTATCCATGATTGCCTCTTATTGGTTGGGAATGTCATCTCATCATGGTGATTTAACGCATGTCCGACGCAAATTAAACCTCCCTCACCATCAACACGGAGACGAGATATGAAAATCGGAATCATCGGTGCGGGCTTTGTCGGCAGAGCCATCGGCAAGCTAGCCGTTCGCGCGGGCCATCAGGTGATGTTGAGCAACTCACGCGGACCGCACACCTTGTTCAGTATGCGTCACGCCGTGGGTTGCGAGGTCGGAACGGTCGATGAGGCAGCGGCATTCGGCGACATCGTCGTCATCGCCATCCCCCTTGCCGCCTACCGCTCGGTTCCCGTCGCAGTTCTCAACGGCAAGGTGGTCATAGACACAGATAATTATTATCCCGATCGTGATGGGCGGATCGTCGAACTCGATGACGGCAAGATCACAACGAGCGAATTGCTTGCCCGGCATCTGCCGCAATCCCGGATCATCAAGGCCTTCAACGCCATCACCATGAACGATCTGGAAAAGGATGGCCTGCCTGCGCGGGCTGGCGAGCGTCGGGCTCTGCCTATCGCCGGTGATGATGAAGAGGGAAAGACGATCGGCAAAACGCTCTATAACCAGTTCGGATTCGATGCAGTGGACGCAGGTAATTTGGCCGAAGGCTGGCGTTTTGAACGTGGCACACCAGCCTATTGCGTGCGAATGACCGCAGCCGAGCTAGAAGCCGCTCTTGCGAAAGTGGAACGTCACATGGTGGACGCGTGACGCCGTCTACTGCAACGGCATAAGCCGTTAACATCGGAATCGATCGTCGGAAAGCACGATGCATCGTTTCAACAGTGAAGGACGTCCTTGTGCGTCCCGGCGCGAAAACCTCTCGGTGGTCATCAACCCTAGCGAGGACCACCGAGAGGTTCAACCTTGTCGCAACGTCGTGCGGAAGCGGACCTCCCTCACCCCGTTTGACAGAGTAGATGGCCAAGGAATCATAGGCGTCGCTCGCTGTTTCCGCTTCGCTTTGTAAGCTTTAGCGCCTTGTTTTGTCGCATCTCATCATCGCAAAACCGCGTAACACTTTCGCGCCACATGCTCTAAGGTCGGATTTCCATCCAGACGCTTCATGAGTCGCCCGTGTCCCTTGATGTCCTGCTTCTTGTCCTCTTCGGCGCCCTTCTGCATGCCTCGTGGAACGCCCTCGTCAAATCCGGATCGGACAAGGCGCTGGATGCATCGTTGATCGCTGCGGGTGCCGCCATCTGTTGTGTTCCCTTCCTGCCGTTCCTGCCCCTTCCCGGGCTCGTCGCGCTGCCCTTTCTGGTGGCGTCCGCCATCCTGCAGTTCGCTTACTTCCGGCTGGTCGCCGCAGCCTATACGGTCGGCGATATCGGCCTCGTCTATCCCGTTATGCGCGGCGTTGCGCCTCTGATCGTGGCAGCGAGCAGCAGCCTGTTTCTCGATGAAACGCTGAGCACCGCTGCCTTCGCCGGCATTGCGGTCATTTCGGCGGGCATCCTCACCCTTGCCTTCGAAGCACGCCGCGGCGGTCGAAAGGCGATTTTGCTGGCGCTCGCCAATGCAGTGGTCATTGCGGGCTACACCTTCGTGGACGGTGTTGGTGCGCGGACCTCGGGCAATGCCATTTCCTATACGCTGTGGATGTCCCTGCTCCCGCCTGTCCTGCTCTTCTCCTATGCCTTCTATCAACGTGGTTATCTGCCGGTCGTGCAGCATGTGAGGCGCAACTGGTGGCGCGGTCTTGCCGGTGGCGGCGGATCGATTTTGTCCTACGGCCTTGCATTGTGGGCAATGACGCAGGCGCCGGTGGCGGTGGTCGCAGCCCTGCGCGAAACCTCCATTCTGTTCGCCATCCTGATCTCGGTTTTCCTGCTCAAGGAGAAGGCCAGCCTCTGGCGCTACGTCGCCGGCGGCATCATCGCGATGGGCGTTCTCATCATGCGCTTGGGCTAAGAACGCCATGATTTTGTGTGGTATTATAAAACCACATCATTAACATGCTGTTTTTTATACGTTATTTTTGAAGGTTGCGTTTTTGCGCCTGTTGACGGTTTGCGGCGCACCGCTTATAAGCGCGCCAGACTGAATTCTCCTGGAATACATGTCTTCCGGCACGCGCAAATGCGGCCAAATCAAGCAACAAGAAACGCCCGCATCCAATCTGGCAACAGCCGGATGACGGGTCCTAAAGAAAGTGAAAAGAATGTCTACTTTCGTTCAGAAGCCCGCTGAGGTGGAGAAGAAGTGGGTCATCATCGACGCCGAAGGCCTCGTTGTTGGTCGTCTCGCCACCCTCGTTGCTACCCGCCTGCGCGGCAAGCACAAGGCAACCTACACCCCCCACGTCGATGATGGCGACAACGTCATCATCATCA
Organism: Agrobacterium cavarae; assembly: GCF_004310285.1. GTDB lineage: Bacteria > Pseudomonadota > Alphaproteobacteria > Rhizobiales > Rhizobiaceae > Agrobacterium > Agrobacterium cavarae. The sequence continues at coordinate 75,827 of NZ_SISF01000024.1, read as the reverse complement.
ATGCGGAAAAGGTTGTCTTCACCGGCAAGAAGTATTCCGACAAGAAGTACTACTGGCACACCGGTTACCCGGGTGGCATCAAGGAGCGTACGGCTCGCCAGATCATCGAGGGTCGCTTCCCGGAGCGCGTCGTTGAAAAGGCTGTCGAGCGCATGATCCCGCGTGGTCCGCTCGGTCGTCGCCAGATGAAGAACCTTCGCGTTTACGCTGGTTCGAACCACCCGCACGAAGCACAGCAGCCTGTCGCTCTCGACGTTGCATCGCTGAACAAGAAGAACGTAAGGAGCGCCTGATAATGGCCGATCTTTCCTCCCTGAAAGACCTCGCCCCGGCATCGGAAGCTTCGGCTCCCGTACACGTCCGCAAGGTTGACACTCTCGGTCGCTCCTACGCGACCGGCAAGCGCAAGAACGCCGTAGCCCGCGTATGGGTCAAGGCTGGTTCCGGCAAGATCATCATCAACGGCCGTGACTTCACTGCCTATTTCGCACGTCCGGTTCTGCAGATGATCCTGCAGCAGCCGCTCGTTGCAGCAGCACGTGCAGGTCAGTTTGACATCATCGCGACTGTTGCCGGTGGTGGTCTCTCCGGTCAGGCCGGTGCCGTTCGTCACGGTGTTTCCAAGGCTCTCACCTACTTCGAACCGGGCCTGCGCCCCGTTCTGAAGAAGGGTGGCTTCCTGACCCGCGACAGCCGCGTTGTTGAACGTAAGAAGTACGGTAAGGCCAAGGCTCGCCGTAGCTTCCAGTTCTCCAAGCGCTAATCGCTTCTGGAATGCAAAAATCGAAAAGGCGGGGCCTCGGCTCCGCCTTTTTCTGTTGGTGGTTATCTCTCAGTGGTGATGACACAGGCTGTCAGTTGAGCGGCAGCGGTATGGATCCGGTTATGCCATCGGCACCAAACAATTCGTCCGCGACCGCGGCGGCAATCCGTTCGGCCCCTGCTCTGGTGTAATGGCCTCTGTCGGCGATATAGGCCACACCGTCCAGCCCAAAGTAACAGCCACCCTTTGAAGTAGGATCACAGAAGAGCTGCTCCGGCAGCACCTTGCTGACGTCCTGAGGCAAACCCGAGTTCAGGAGCTGGTAGGCACGACCGGTGTTCGCCTCGAAATCGGCTTTCGAAAACTCGAAGCTTGGCGTAGGGTCGCCCCGCAACATGCGCGAGGCCATGAGGTCGACCACAGGCTTGTCGAAACGCGGAGCCGGATAGACGATCACCACTTGTTTTCCGGTCGCCTCCAGCCGCTGGACAGTCTCACGAAGATTGTCGGCAATCGACTGAAGCGGGATCGCTCCATTGGCGTATACCTCGCTGTCGATCTGCATATAGGGTGCCGCGAGGAAGCTTACCCACGAGGCTGACAGGATGACGGTTTCGACATTGCTGGCCGCCAGATAATCCAATGCGCGCCTGTTGAACTCTTCACAATTGGCAGCGCCTTCGTCTCTTGCAACAGAGACGCCAAGGATAGGCGCACAGAAGCCATGGGTCAGCTGTACCATACCGATGTTGCGGCGCTTGAACTCCTCCTGCAAGGCCGGAGAAATCGACGCGCCGATGGAATCGCCCCAGACGGCAATGGTCCGGCCGCTGCCGATATTGAACATGCATTCCATGCTGGGAAGAGCTGGAATGCCGTCTTCTCTTTGGAAAAGACAGTTGTCGTTCCAGGTGGTGCGATCGACGAATTCCCTGACATTGTTGGGCAGCCTGGAGGGTAAGCCCTCTTTCACATCGCCCCAGGCGCCGAAACCAACCAGCCCGACAGCCAGTGCGCAGGCCGCACATGCGAGTTTGGCAAAGCGTACCCGTTGGCCGCGAAATGGCTGTTCGACGAAATACCAGCTGAGGGCCGAGAGCAGCAGAACAAGAGCGATCAATCCGCACATGACGATCGTCGATGGCGGCTGGGGGCTGCGGATGCGCCAGAATGCAAAGACGGGTTGATGCCAGAGATAGGCACTGAAGCTGATCCGACCGAGCCACACCAAAGGAGACAGGGCGAGGATACGTCCGACGACGCTGGTCTGCGAGGCAAACAGCAAAATCAGAGCTGTGCCTCCCGTGGGGAGCAGAGCCACCAGCGAGGGAATGTTGAGCGAAGGATCGAACAGAAAGATCGACAGAATGACGAGGGACAGGCCCGCTGCCGCCAGAACATCGCTTGTGCGCCGGTCTTTGCCAAAGACCTGGAATGCACAGATCGAGCCGAGAAGAATCTCCCAGACCCGGGTCGGCAACAGGTAGTAATTGGCGACGGGAAAAAAGCGGGAGCCGGCTTCGCTCAAAAGCAGGCTGCCCAAGGCAAGGGCGAGCACAATGGAGAAGATCGTCCTGATCTTGAGCCGGAACAGAAAGAGCAGCGGGAAAAGCAGATAGAACTGCTCCTCAAGACCGAGGCTCCATGTGTGGATCAGCGGGACTTCTGCCGTCTCGGGGGAGAAGTATCCGGTATTTCTCAGGAAGTAGATGTTGGAAAGTGAAAGCGTCGCCGCCATCAGGCTCTTGGAAAACTGCTCATAGGCGTCCGGCAGCAACCACATCCAGGCAAAGGGTATTGTACAGATGAGGACGAAGAATAGCGCGGGAAGAATGCGGCGTACGCGGCGCGCATAAAAACGGCCGATCGAAAAACGCCCCTCCGCATATTCGCGCAGAATCACCTTGGTAATCAGATAACCGCTGATGACAAAGAAAATATCGACGCCGATATAGCCGCCGTCAAAGGCTGCGAAACCCGCATGGGCAAAAATGACGGCCAGCAATCCCAAGGAGCGCAAACCGTCAATTTCGGGTCGATAGTTCATAAAAACCACATGTCACGTTGCGTATAGCTAGCCTTCGAGAAGCGGCGATCACAGAGTCAGGCGCAGTTCCGAACCCCTGAAGCGCCAGAGTGATCGGCAACGACGCATGGCTTGCTGGAGATGCCGGGGACAAAAGACCCGAACACGACGGTGAAGCTGGCGGATATACTATCAGATTAGTTGTTTACGAGGTGTTTACCACGAGGCAATCTTATCCCGAACTGCTTAATGCGATATTGAATATTCTCGATATTTCCATTGAAGGATGAGCAATGGCTAAAAAGACGATCGATCACGCCTTCATGGCCCCTTCTCTCACCTCGGCGGCCAGCGATCCGACCCATGCGGGCGTGCTGTCCTTCATGCGTCGTCGCTACAGCAAGAACCTGGAGGGCGCTTCCACCGTGGTCTGGGGCATTCCTTTCGATGCTGCCACATCCAACCGGCCCGGCGCTCGTTTCGGACCTCAGGCGATCCGTCGCGCTTCAGCCATTTTCGACAACGATCCGCAATATCCCTTCGCACGTGATCTCTTCGATTCCATGCCGACCATCGACTATGGAGACTGCCTGCTGGATTACGGCAATCATTGGCAGACACCGGAGACCATCGAACAGGAAGCACGCAAGATCATCGCAAACAGCGACTATCTGCTGACGCTGGGTGGCGACCACTTCATCACATGGCCGCTTTTAAAAGCGCATGTGGCCAAACACGGTCCTTTGGCGCTGGTGCAGTTCGACGCCCATCAGGATACGTGGTTCGATGATGGCAAGCGCATCGATCATGGCTCCTTTGTCGTGCGCGCCGTGCGAGATGGGTTGATCGACCCGGATCGTTCGATCCAGATCGGTATCCGCACGCATGCGCCCGAAGATTGCGGCATCAAGATCCTCTATGGCTACGAGCTTGAGGATATGCGCGCCGCCGACATTGCCTCACTGATCGTCAGGCACACGGGTGGCCTGCCGACCTATCTGACCTTCGATATCGACTGCCTCGACCCAGCCTTTGCGCCCGGCACCGGCACGCCCGTGGCTGGCGGGCCATCGAGCGCGAAAATCCTCTCGGTCCTACGCGGCCTTGGGCAACTCGACATTCGCGGTTCCGACGTGGTGGAGGTGGCGCCGGCCTATGATCATGCGGATATCACCGCCATTGCCGGGGCAACGGTTGCGATGTATATGCTTGGGCTGCGTGCCGAGCGGCTTGCAAGATCAACCTGATCCGCATCCCACGCGCTAACAAATCGAGTCTGAAAACTCCCACAACACATTGAAAATGTAAGGTTAAGGACATGGCAGCGAAAATCTTCATCGATGGCGAACACGGCACTACAGGCTTGCAGATCCGCACGCGCCTGGCCGACCGCCGCGATATCGAGCTGCTGTCGATTCCTGAAGCCGAGCGCCGCAATGCATCCATGCGCGAGGATATGCTGAACAGCGCCGATATCTCGATCCTCTGCCTGCCGGATGATGCGTCCAAGGAAGCTGTTTCCATGGTGTCCGGCAACAACAAGGTTCGGATCATCGATACCTCTACCGCTTTCCGTATCCACCCGGACTGGGCCTACGGCTTTGCCGAAATGGACAAGGATCAGGCGGAAAAGGTTCGCTCCGCCCGCTTCGTCGCCAATCCCGGTTGCTACCCCACCGGCGCCATCGCTCTCATCCGTCCCTTGCGTGCCGCAGGCATACTGCCGGACGGCTATCCCGTCAGCGTCAATGCCGTTTCCGGTTATACCGGCGGCGGCAAGCAGATGATTGCGCAGATGGAAGACCAGAGCCGCGAGGATGCGATCAGTGCCAACAACTTCCTCTACGGCCTAACCCTGAAGCACAAGCACGTGCCGGAAATGAAGAGCCATGGGCTCATGGACCGCGCACCGCTCTTTTCACCTTCGGTCGGTCGCTTCCCGCAGGGCATGATCGTTCAGGTTCCGCTGTTTGTCGAAAACCTCAAGGACGGCACGACTGTGGAAACGGTTCACGCTGCCCTCACTCAGCATTATGCCGGACAGGACATCGTCAAGGTCGTGCCTATGGAAGAGAGCAAGTCGATCGCGCGTATCGATGCGGAAGAACTCGCAAACCAGGATATCATGAAGCTCCACGTCTTCGGCAACGCAGAGCATATCAACCTCGTCGCGGTTCTCGATAATCTCGGCAAGGGCGCATCGGGCGCGGCCGTTCAAAACATGGAGCTGATGCTGTCTGCATGAGCGAAAGCGGTCTCACGTCAGACATTCCGGATGAGATTAAAAGGCGGTGGAGCATTTCCTCCGCCTTTTTTCTTGCCGATACAGCGAGCAGCATGGTCCACCGAGTTGGTTTGACGGATGGCTCCTCAGCGATCTTGAAGCGATTGACGCCGCGGGGATTGGGCGAGCTTCCCGGTATGACCTTCCTGGAGTGGCGGCAGGGCCAAGGCGCCGTGCATCTCCTGCAGAAAGACGGCACAGAATGCCTGCTGGAAGATGCGGGTGATCTGACGCTTCGCGCTTACCGCCTTCAGCACGGGGAAGGCGCCGCGAACGAAATCATCTGCGATATTCTCCAGAGACTTCACACGTCAGGCGGAGCCCCCCCGGTTGGGCTCACGACGTTGGACCAGCATTTCCGCTCTCTCTTTGCCCGGGCCGAAACGGAAAGCGATCAACGCCTGCGCGAGCCTCTGCAGTACAGTGCCGAGATCACTCGAGAATTGCTCGCTCGTCAGCAGATGATAAAGCCACTGCATGGAGACCTGCACCACGACAACATCGTCACGGGTGGCTCACGCGGCTGGCTGGCAATCGATCCTCAAGGACTCGTCGGTGATCCCGCCTATGATGTCGCAAACATCTTCGGTAATCCTCTGAACGCCCTGCCGGACATCATCGATCCGCAACGGATCAGAAGGCTCTGTGACATTTTTTCAGAAACGCTGGACTGCTCGCGAGAGAAAATCCTCCGCTACGCCATTGCGCATGCGGGAGCATCGATCTGCTGGTCCCTCGAGGATGATGGCAGCGTCCTCAATGAAAGCGAGAACGCTTTGGAGCGTCTCGCCTTTCTCACCGTTGCGCGCGGCCTATTGAGCGATCTCAGTCCCTGACTTCGACGGATACCGGCGCGGGATATTCCCCGATGAAACCGCGCCAGTGGGCGATGGCAAAACCAAGGACGATCAGCGCCATGCCCTGATGAGCAAGCGCCACATGGATATCCACATGGGTGAGAAGCGTGGTGATGCCGAGGCACGCCTGCACACAGACCAGAACGAAGAACAGCACGGAACGCCTCGCATGTGGCGTGTTCGGCAATCTGCGGCAGAGGCTTACCATGTGCCAGAGTGTCGCCGCAAACAGCGTATAGGCACCCAGTCGGTGGACAAATTGGACCGTCTTCGGGTTCTCGAAGAGATTGATCCACCAAGGGTGCTGGATGAAGAGATCGCCCGGAATGAGTGAACCATCCATCAGCGGCCATGTGTTATAGGAGAGACCGGCATTGAGGCCGGCAACGAGCGCGCCGAGATAGATCTGGGCGAGACAGAGCACCGCCAAAACGGCCGCGAATCGCCTGCCCTCGCGCTCATGTGATGCTTCTGGAGAGTGGTAGGAAAGACCGCGTAATATCCACATGCAGCCTGCAAAAATCAGGCAGGCGATCGTCAGATGGGTCGCGAGCCGGTACTGGGACACGTCTGTGCGGTTGACCAGGCCGGACGACACCATCCACCAGCCGACGAAGCCCTGAAAACCTCCAAGTGCCAAAAGGCCGACCAGTGGCAGGCGCAATCGTTTCTCGATGCGCCCTGTAAGCCAGAAATAGGCAAGCGGCAAGGCAAAGATCAACCCAATGGCCCGCGCCAGCAGACGATGCGCCCATTCCCACCAGAAGATGGTCTTGAACTCGTCCAGCGACATGCCGCGATTGATTTCCTGATATTGAGGTATGCGCTTGTAGAGCTGGAATTCCTCTTCCCATTCGGCGACCGTCAAGGGTGGGATAGCCCCATGAATCGGCTTCCATTCGGTGATTGACAGACCCGATTCGGTCAGGCGTGTGGCACCGCCCACGAGGACGAGACAGAACAGCGTAAACAGCACGACGCGCAGCCAGATGCGCAGAAGCTTGCGGTTGCTCTCCTGCTTCTGCAAAGCCGTTTTCACCCGTTTTTCGACAGAGGCATCCGCCGTCGCCAGCGTATCGGATCGCATTCTTGACACTCCACAATTCCTAACATTGGTTTGCCTCAAGCGGCTGGGCAAAACAAGGGGTTAGCCTTTGCGGCATCGGGTCGCGGCAGATGCGCTTGCGAAAAGCGATACCGTTTTTGACGGGCGCTGCTATAGAGGAGTCTCAGGAACACGTGACGGACGAGACATTAGCCATGCATCCCCGCCTTAGATCATTCATCGGCACTATCATCATCATTCTGCTGGTCGTGACCTATGCGGTTGTTGCGACGGCCTTCGCCTCGGCAACGCTCGCAAACTCGCCGTGGTGGGTTCACCTCGGCTATTTCGTGCTGTCCGGTCTTCTGTGGATCTTGCCTGCCATGCTGATCATCAAATGGATGGCCGGTCCGAAACGGCAGAAATAGGCCCGTTTCACTGAAAGCGTGGAAAACGACGCGTTTCAGGCTGTCAGTGTTGCGGTCTGGTCAGGGCTTTGCTGCCGATACCATCGGAATGATCTGGCTGTGTCCGCTCGCCCGGAACGCCGTCTCTGCCTCACGAAGCACCTCAGGATCACCATCCGGAACGGAAAGCAAGATATCCGCATCGACATATTTGAGGATGCGCGAGATTTCAGCGGGATTGGCTGCGCCGAACTCGAGCAGCACAGTATCGTAACTCCCCGACAATGCGCCGAGTACCATCACGAGCCGCTCGAGTACGCCGCTGACGCGATGTCCCGAGCCCACGCCTTGCGGAACGATATGCGCCGTGGAGAGACGGTCACGATGGATGGTTTCGCCGAAGGCTGCATCCCCCGTCAGGAGATCCATGATGCCCGGGAGCGATTCGTCCGACACCATCAGCCGCGAAGGAGCCCCCGTCGCGGTCATGTCCACAAGCACCACGGATCGCGCCAGCTCGGCAATCGCTCTTGCCAGCATGACGGTCGCTGTCGATCCATCCGCCCCACTGGGTGACGCAACAACCGCAACGGGCTTGGCGCCTGGCATGACGAGAAGATCCGCAACATAGGCTATCGGAAGCCCAGCTTCCGCAGAGGCGGGATCAAGATCATCCTGTGGTTCGGTCGCATTGTCGTTCGCGGTCATGGCGCCTTCATTTTCTCATCGCCGGCAGCTTTTGCTCGCACGGTTACCGTTCTTCCCTTCTAACCGCGTCGCAGTAACACAAGCGTTAAACAGTCGACGCCACGCGGTACTTCCGACGGTCCTAAGGGAAATTCTTCCAAAAAAAGTTTTCTTTACCGGGAATTAACCATGACGAACGGATAACTGGGGTCAAGAAATGTCCCCGGAGCATGATTGCGAATGAATTTCGCCATCCCACGTTTGATATCAGCTTTTGCCCTCGCCGCGACGATGACGCTTGGTGGTTGCGCTGCCTATCAACCCGCGCCCTCCGCCATCAATGCCGCTGCCCTACAGCCCTATCGTCTGGATAGCGGCGACAGGTTGCGCGTTACCGTTTTCGATCAAGCCGGCCTCACCAACACCTACACTGTCGACCAGGCGGGCTACATCGCCTTCCCGCTCGTCGGGCAAATTCCGGCACGCGGCCGAACGGCCAAGCAGGTTGAAGCAGCGCTCGCTGCCCAGCTCCGCAAAGGCTATTTGCGCAACCCCGATGTCAGCATCGAGGTCGATCGCTATCGTCCGATCTTCGTGATGGGTGAAGTGGGCAGACCGGGGCAGTATTCCTACGTCCCCGGGATGACGATCCAGAACGCCATTGCCATTGCGGGAGGCTTCACCTCACGTGCAAACCAGCGCGACGTCGATGTGACGCGTAAACTCAACGCCGACGTCAACACCGGACGCGTGCTGATCTCAGCACCTGTGCTGGGGGGCGACACCATCTATGTGCGGGAACGTTTCTTTTGAGGAAACTGCGTCGTAGCGCTCCCTGGCTTCACCAAAGCTAAAGCCAGAAATTCAAGTTCAGCGGCAGAAGCGGCAGGCGCCGATCCGGCAGCCTAAGCCTCTGTCCATAGTTGCGGGTAAACTGGTATTGCGTATCCCGCCCCCTTTACTGCTGTAGCGGCCTGATACTTCTTGTCAGCGCTTCAGTGAAATCAAAAGTGTGAAGCGATTCTTGCATGGCAGTCGTCAACGCTTCTTTTAGTATCTATGGCTTATCTGTATCTGAAAATGATGGCGGGATAAGTCTATGGGCGATCAAGAAAGAGACGGACGAAGCTCCGATCTCGATGTCGTGCGGTTGCAGCTCTCTCAGAAAGCGGCAGGCGACGGCAGTAAGCCGACCCTCAATCCCCTCGCCCGGCAGGTCGCCAATCAACTTCGCGATACCAGCCACTCACCGAATATGGTGATCGGTCAGCTGCGCCTCTTCGAGTTCATCGGCCTTTCGATCATTGCGCTCGTCCTCAACGGCATGGAAATCTCCGGCAGCTGGCGGGTCCATCTGGCGCTTGTCGTCACCTGCCTCTTCAACGCAGGTTTCACCGCTCTTCTGCTTCAGCTGACCGATACCTACCAGCTCCCCTCACTGCGCCGCCCTCTAGCCATGGCCGCGCGCATCGTCGGTTCATACGTCACCGCATGCGCCGTGACAGCCGGCGCAATGTACATGTTGTTACGGGAGGATGGCTACTCCTGGGCAGGCTTTGCCTGGTGGGTCGCCGCGGGATCAGTCTTTCTTCTCCTGGAACGATCGATCGTCGGGCTCGCTATTCGGCACTGGGGCCGCAACGGGGTCATGGAGCGCCGCGCCGTCATTGTCGGCGGGGGTCAGGCAGCCAAAGATCTGATCCGTTCTCTGGAACGCCACGATAATGATATCCGTATCTGCGGTATTTTCGACGACCGCACCGGTAACCGCTCGCCCGATATCGTCGCAGGTTACCCGAAGCTCGGCACGTTCGGAGAACTAGTCGAGTTCGCGCGACTGACGAAACTCGATATGCTGATCATCGCGCTACCCATCAGCGCCGAAGCGCGCATCATGGAGCTTCTTCGAACGCTTTGGGTGCTGCCCGTCGATATTCGCATCGCGGCCCATGCCAACAAGCTGCGTTTCAGACCCCGTTCCTATTCCCGCGATGGCGGCGTGCCTATGCTCGACGTCGTAGACAAGCCCATTCGGGACTGGGACGGCGTGGCGAAACGGATGTTCGACATTCTCTTCAGCGTCATCGCTCTGCTCCTGCTCTGGCCGGTGATGATCGGAGCCGCGATCGCGGTTAAATCAACGTCGAAAGGTCCGGTGTTCTTCAGGCAGAAGCGCCACGGCTTCAATAACGAGACCATCAACGTCTGGAAGTTCCGGTCGATGTATACCGAAATGAGCGATCCGAGCGCTGTCAAGGCGGTCACCAAGAATGACCCGCGCGTCACGCCGGTGGGACGTTTCCTACGCAAGTCCTCGCTGGACGAACTGCCTCAGTTTTTCAACGTGTTGGCGGGAGATCTGTCCCTCGTCGGTCCCCGGCCACACGCCGTCCATGCCCAGACGGGCGACCTGAAATATACCGAGGTCGTGGAACACTATTTCGCCCGTCACAAGGTCAAGCCAGGCGTTACCGGTTGGGCGCAGATCAACGGCTGGCGCGGCGAAATCGACAACAGCGACAAGATCAAGCAGCGCACCGCTTTCGATCTTTACTACATTGAAAACTGGTCTCTTTGGCTCGATCTCAAGATTCTTTTCCTGACACCGATCCGCCTGTTGAAGTCAGAAAACGCTTACTGATGGACCTGTAGCCGATTACCACCTAGCCGGTGGAACCGGGCAGGATTTTCCGCGTTGTTCAGCCGTACATCTTCATTTTCAGGGGAATCCGAATGACGCGGTCTAACAATCTCTACTTCATCATTGGCGCGCTGGTCGTACTCGTCGCCGCTCTTGGCATCTATGTGTGGCACGAAGAGTCGAAGCCTAAGGGCATCGAAATGAACATCGGACCAAACGGCGTGTCCGTTCAGGAAAACTGATCGTCTTCGGGAGGGGCGCAGCACATTATCTTGCTGCGCTACCTCGCGCGCATCGGCGCCTCATACACATTAGAGACGCCTGTCCTGTCAGGCCAAGCCCACGAAAGACAGGATCATGCCAACGACTACAACCAGACCGACAATATAGATAATGCTGTTCATTTCTCTCTCCATCTCTTTCGATGCATCCCCAGCGACGCCTCGTCTTGTTACGATGGACTAACACGTCGCCCCGCTTGAGCGTTCCATTAGAAAATTCAAAAATGAACGGTTCGGTGGATTAATGGGTGAAGATAAAGAGCCGCGCCATCTCCATGCGGAGATGGTCAAAGGGCTGATCACAAGGTATTTCTCAGAAAAATCGAGGCTTGGGGAGAACCTCAAAAATGGTCGGAGCGACAGGACTTGAACCTGCGACCCCTTGACCCCCAGTCAAGTGCGCTACCGGGCTGCGCTACGCTCCGACCCGCCGTAAAGGCATGCACCACTTAGACTTTCGGCATTCTGGAAGCAAGCCCCTTCCATCAGAAAAAGAGAACAAATCAGCAAGAATATCCCACCGGTGGGAGTTTTTATGCGCAAAGTCCCACGCATGTTTACTATTTGTTCTCGAGACATCGCTTGGTTCAGCAGCAGGAGGCATCGGTCGACTTTGCAGGAGACTGAAACCATCTTCGATGGCAAGTTGCTACGCCTTACTGACACTCTCAATCTAAATCCTGTTTAGCGCCTTACGGGCAACGAATAAGAATACCAAACCCGCCAATGTGAAGCATCCTACACCGACGCTGCTCGTCTCAACTCCAGAACCCAGGATGTGAAATTTAGAGCTTCCATCGTCGCCACCTCTAATAACTACGAGGTAGATACCTGCTACGATAAGGATCACCATGGCCATGAGGGACATCGCCGTTATCAATGAGATGTGACGGTGCCGGCTCATTGTGGGTGCCTCCTGCCCGGGAGTTGAAACGATTAATGCTGTCAGTGACACGAAATGCGCGACCATCTCTCTATCCCCGTCGGGGAGAGAAGCAACCCTCTCCTGAAGACATTTTAGCCGGTCCTCCGGCGCAACATTGGCCAGCTCTCTGATAATGTTGTCGCTAGCTAAACGCCAGCTTTCCTTTTTACTCATTCAGGAGCTCGATAAACCAATTCAACGTCGCGTCCGAGCACAACGTTCTGGTAACGGTCCGCAGTGTCATCGAAAACGCGAGATGGTATTTCCATTAAATTGTGGAATTCGGCCAAGCCTACGCCTGTCTCTTGTGATCTTATACGATAGACAGCATCCAGCTCACCATTGCCGACCAATCTCGTAAGTTCTTCGTTCAACGCTCTTGCCGTCGGCGCGTCTACGATCTCGAGGACACGATTGAAGGGATACTCAATATGCTGCCTGCCTCGGCCCATCTCTGAGACCAAAGTTCTAAGCCTTTCGCGCCATCCCTTCCGCTTCATCATATGTTATGCTCTAGCACTGCATTGAGTATGTAATCATACTCGCTTTTGGACACCTTGCTAGTGATTGCAAATTCGTTAGGCTCTCCGCTTACGACCAAGTTGATCGAACGGCTGAGGGTTCCTCGTTTCTTCACACTGACACTGGCCCGGTCGCAATGAGCATGATTTTCTTTTTCCAAGAAACGATCAACACTCGCTACAACCTCGGTATCATCGTACATACTAGCTCCGGGTAAGCCAGCAGCTGCCGACAACCTCGTACCCTCGATGTTGGTCAATTGAGTATGTCGCAAGCCAAACACTTCAGACATTGAGGACCGTTTGCTTATATCCAGCAAACTGTTTTTGAATTTGTCAAGCTTATCGTCCTTCCAGTCGAGCCGATTAATGATTGGACTTAGGATTTTGAAGGTCGCCTCAGCTATTCCATTATAGCTGATGGCGTCACTGTGTGACTGAAGCCTAATTTCAGCTCGACCATCCTCAGAAATGCGCATGATATTTACTGCACGGTACGGAATTTCGGAGTAAGTCACCACCTTCTGACCATTATCATTCTGATCAGACACCTTCTCAAAACTCGATCTCTGCTCCACTATTTTGAAGACTAAAGTGCGCGCTTCTCCAAACTCTTCACGGACTTCGACAATTTGGGGATCATCTGGCATATCGACAACTGAGACGTGGCCCAAGGGCGGAAAACCCGATGCACTCAGAACCGCAGGTAGACCGTCAGAAAACAGTTTTGAAACGCTTCGACCTTCGATAAGAGTGAACAGAAATATATGCTGACTTCCGTGCTCTTCGGTTTGACGAAGAAGGTCGAGCAATTGGTCATCAGTCAGCCTTCCCTTCTCGACCGCTGTACGCAAACGTAGATTTACCATGTCCTTCCACGAACTACCGGAATACGGAAGGCCGAGCTGCCGCAAGAAATTACTCACTTGCTCTAGCGTGCCCTGTCGTTCGATAAGTTTAAACAGGGTTTCGATGTCCAAAGTAGCGTCTCCTATTCGGGTATTCTTCACGACATGATCAGAGTAGTCATCCGGCGGTGTTACTTGCAACAAAACACAGTTGGAAGATGCATTATTTCTAGGGAAAAACTAACCGGGAGATGCTAACCAACTTCACACGGCGTCAGTCGTTATTTCCAGTCTTATCCTCCATCAAAGGCATCAACGTGCATGCCTCTGCAAATCGTTTGGGACTGATGATCCAACCTGCAAGTGCACCGTTCCATCGTCCACCAAGTCCTTTTAATTCTTCCTTGAACGGCTTTGTGTCGCCCTTGATTAATATCCCATTCTTGTAGGTCTCAGCTGTGATCGTTGGTTTCACAGGAGTGACATTAGCAGATAGGACGTTAGTTGCATTCGCCGCGGTCGGCTTAACTTGACTGGCAGCGTCTTGGAAAGACTTCAACTCCTTCATTTGTTGGCTTATCTGTACGCAAACGGGCGAGACAGCCGCAAGTAGATTTCCATCTTGCCGATTTTCATACTGCCCTGCATTTAAGCCTGCCAAATCGCTCGGCAAATGTAAGTCATCTTGACCACGTGGCATTAGAAAAAAGCATCGTTCTGGTCCTAATCTTCCAATGAATAGCCCCAGTTCGAAAATGACGTTATCTCGAGCTACTAAGTTTTTTTGACCGCGAATAGTTGCAACATCATCGGGAGAAAGAACAAAGATACCAAAGTCGCTTTTCCGAAGGTTCTGGATGATCTCGGAGAGCGTGTAGGCCGTCAATTTTGTGAGGCCTTTGTCCCAAACGGTGCATTCCGCATCATAAGTAAGATTAGTGTGGATTGCATTCGCGATCGGGAGCCCTTCTCGCGATGACCCAATAAACACTCTTGGTAGCACTTTTCTCCCCTTTCGATCATAGTTGTCTAAATCGACCCATAGTGGAACCGCAGAACTTCTACAACTCCCTGACATTGCGACTGGAAGAGGCCATCCACAACTTTGGTAATCTTCATCACATGTACCGATGAACCTTGCCGTAGTGAAACAGTTTAAAGCGTTTCTGTGCTTCTCTCTGAAGTTATTTCTTGAGTGTCGGTAACAGTTTCTCGTTGTGTTCAAAGCATACGAACACCAACAACGCACAGAATGTTGATCGGCTATGCCAGGACTTCTACGGCTAAATTCGATGCTGGACTACGAGCTCAAAGCCGCGATCTCGTCGCAACAAATTGCACAAAATTTTCAACGAGGAGCTTGCATTGCAGTAGTTGAGAGCAGCTATGGAGTTCATTCGATCAGGCTACACGCTTTGCGTAACGAAGTTGGATCGTCTCGCCCGAACTACCTCACATTTGCTGTCGAACACATTTTCTCAGTAAAGTGCGCAACGGGCCGCGCTACTCTCTGACAGGGAGCCGCGTTTATATAGAAGGCGTGTCGCACGCAACCCTAAAAATAAAGTCCGCAGGACAAAAACGGAAAATCTGCGTTTGCAGCCGGTGAGGTTGGCGGGTCAGTTCGTTTTCGGGAAATCCAGCCAGCGTGCGGTGCAATCGGGTGGCGATGATTGGTCAGACGGGGCCGACGATTGAGAGGCAGACGACACCTTTACAGGCGGTGGGGGTATGAGGCCGCCCGGGCCGACAGATAAGGTGGCGTTGTCAATCTGCCAGCTTGCTTTGGGATCGAAGCGCACGCCGTCGAACGTCACTTCGAGCGGGTGGGCGGCATCATAGCCTCGGAGAACCAGCGTTCCCGTCTCTCCTGTTACACTGCGCAGCATGATGTCTCGGTAAACCGGTATGTCAGAGCCGTGAGCCTGTTTGTCGTAACGCGTGTCAAAGTCGATCGGGCGCAGATTGCCGCGCAGGCACACATTCTCATATTGGATGCCAGTGACGAGCCCACCCCGACTGCTATCGCTCTTGATACGCAGTCCCGACGTCGCGCCGTCGATGGTGACGTTTTGGACGAGGACGTCGCTCACACCCGATTCGGTCTCGCTGCCGATCGACAGGCCATGGCCCCAGTAGAGGTGACTGTCTATAATCGAGACGTATCGGGTCGGAGCGCTTCCACCCTTGATGGCGATATTGTCGTCCCCGGCACGGATGACGCTGTGAGCGATGGTCACGTCCTGCGAACCGGCAGGATCGATGCCATCCGTGTTGCGCGCATCGGCGGGTGTATCGATGCGCACGCCCCAAAGCGTAGCGCCCTTCACACGGTTCAGTATAATGTGGAAGTTCGGTGCATTGCGTAGCGTCACGCGGTAGAAAACGATGTCTGCGCCGTCATCGACCTGGATCAACCGGGGATTGTTCTGCTTGCCGCCCTGGCTTTGGGCTCTGCGTGCAAGTTGCCACCAGGTCTCCTTGCCGCCAGCCATGACCTCCCCACCCTGACCATCGATGAGGCCGTCACCGACCAGGGCCGCGCCTTGCGCTTTCTCAAACAGAAGGAAGGGGCGGCAGCCATCCCCTTTCGTATCGATCGTTCCGCACGTGCCGCTGCCGCGGTCATAGGCTTGAGGATCAGCGACTGCGGCCAATACGACGCCCTTGTCGAGCCAGAGGGTGACACCGGAGCGAATTGTCAGCGGGCCGCTAGCGAACCGGCCCCCAGTATTGCCGGCGACCAGCTTGATGGCCTGACCTGCGGGGCATGCATCGATTGCCGCCTGAAGCCGCTGTGTATCCAGCACCTGTTGCGCCGGTGCACTTTGCGCCGCTGGCTGCGGTGAAAGCGTGGCGCAGAGCTGTGTGGGCAAGGTCGGTTCCGATACCACGCGGCGATCGCCGGTCACGGCCGCACCAGCCGCCGAGCTCATCACAAGGGTCAGCCCAACAGCAAGGCAAGCGGCAGTGGGGCGTAAGGCGGGTATCTGAGACTTGGTCATGGGCGCATCCTGTTTGGCAAGACCTCTATGCGAGGATCGTTGCGTCACGTCATGTCGCACATTTTTATGATTGGATGCCAAACCTGCAAGGCTAACCCATCTTACAGCGAAAGATTGTTCGCGGAATCAATCACGCTTGGCTTAGGAAGGTGCTTCAGCGAAAGACGGGTAAAGGACGAATCGACCCGCCACCTGGAGGCTCTGTCTTGGCGAACTTCCTGGACACGGGATGAGTACCGCTCTTGAAAAAGGCGCAAAAGCGAGATGTGAAATTTATGGAGATGAGCCAATCGCAGCGATGGCACTATGGGTCGTTGCGGTTACATTTGCGCCAAACCATTTTCGATCCGCTCCCAGCTCTCATCCATAGGATAAGCCGCGGAAATGACCGGCACACTCAGGTGGCCATAGAGAATGGACAATTGCTTTTCCGCGGTTTCAGGATCGACACCGGCGATCTTGCCCAGATAAATCGCGGAGGCGAGGCCCGTACGATCGGATCCCGAGCGGCAATGGATGAGGATCGGCTTCGGCGATGTGCGCATGATTTCGACAAGCGCTTCGGCCTTGTCCATCGATAGCGTCTCACGCGCCGACATGGCGAAATCGACATGATTTACGCCGAGTGCTTTAGACTCGGAAACCTCGTCCTTGTACCAGGTCGAGCCATCATTCTTACCGCGCAAATTGATGACGGTCTTGATGTTGTGCTGCTTCACATAAAGCGCCAGTTGCTCGGCGCTGGGCTGGTTCGAACGATAGAGTTCGCCGGCCAACACCTCATGAAAATTCCCGGAAAGCTGCAGGAAGCCGAGATAGGCGAAGAAGCTCAACAGCAGGACCGCCAAGGCGCTCCCAAGCGTGATCATTTTTTTGCGCATTCTATCCATCTTCCAACTGCTATTGACGGAAGGGATAGATGCTGAGGCTGACATCAAGATGAACGTTTCTGACCTGCGAGCACGCAGGCGCAGACGATGTCACCGCACAAAGATATAGACGGCGTAGACAGCAATCAGGGCGCTGGCAACGAGTGCTGCGATCATGCCAAGGCGCTTCTCGATGAAGTGCCGGATGCTTTCGCCGTAACGCTGCAGAAGACCCGCCAGAATGAAGAATCGCGCACCGCGCGTCACGATGGCCGTAACGATGAAAAGCCCAAGGCTGATATTTGCGGCACCGGACAGTATCGTCACCACCTTGATCGGCGGGAGGTGCGCAAGTCCGGAGGTGATCAACAGGAGGACGATCGTTTCATAATCGACCGAGGCCTTCAGATGCTCGAACGCATCCAGCTTGCCGTAGAACTCCAGGAGCGGACGAGCAACGCTTTCGAAGGCGTAATGGCCGAGATACCACCCGGCGATTCCGCCAAGAACCGATGCGACCGTCGCGACTGTCGCATAGAACATTGCCTTGCGTGGCTTTGCCAGAACCATGGGCAGAAATAGGACATCTGCTGGCAGGAAGAAGATGGAGCTCTCGACAAAGGCAATGATGGCCAGCCACCAGACGGCGGTTTTGCGCGCCGCAAGGTTCATCGCCCAGGCATAAAGACCCTTCAGCATTTTCTTCTCCGTTTAATCCAGCGATTTTTGCATTGGGTCGGCCCAACCACGGCCTGCGCTTGTCGCCGCTGCGACTTCATAGCGGCTTTCGTGCCTGCCTTACCGATCAAATGCATGAATGGCAAATGACGCAGCGCAGCATCATTATGCTCGATATACAAAATTACTGCGGCGCGAAAGGTCAAAATGCTTTCGTTTATCGAATATCTGCGGCGTGCCGTGCTGCAGCGCAGTCTGAATTTCTTTTATTCTGGCGTTTCCGCTAATTCGGCGTAGAATGGAAGGGCGAGGACATACTGAGGAGGAGACAGTTATGGACTACGTTAATTTCTTTACTTCGCTGAACCCGTTTATTCTCGGCATCTTGATGGTTGTTCTTCTATTGGGTGCTTACAACAAGTGGGTTTCTCGCTGACGAATTAAGTCGTCCATTGCCGTAAGTGTGACGCTGACCGCTTATGCCCTGAGCATTTGCGGATAGTCACTTGCGGGAGCGAATGATATCAATCCCGGAGTTCAATTGATTTCGGGAGAAGGCATGACGCAGGACTTCGCGTTCAAAGACACGTCTGAAAATCTAAGTTCCGTTTTGCAAAAGCTGATCAATCAGCTTGGCGGAAAGACGATCACTTTGCGGGAATTGATGGAGGCCATCGGGGAACAAGGCCTCCTTCTCATGTGCGCCATCGCCTCCCTGCCCTTCCTGATCCCTGTTTCCATTCCAGGCGTCAGCACGGTGTTTGGGGCAGCCATCATCATGATCAGCCTCGCCATCATTCTGAACCGGCTGCCATGGTTGCCCAAACGCATTCTGGATCGGCAGATGGAGACGGCGCGCCTTGTCCCTGCGCTGCAAAAGGGCATCAATATCGTGTCCTGGCTGGATAAGTATATCCGCCCCCGTCTGCTCTCCTTGACGACCGGCGCAATCATGAACCGGGTAAACGGCATCGCCATCATGGTGGCAGGCCTGCTGCTGATGATGCCGCTCGGCTTCATCCCCTTCTCGAATACCCTGCCGGGGATCGCTATCCTGTTGTTCTCCGCGGGCATGATCCAGCGTGACGGAGCGACCGTGCTTGGTGGCTACCTGTTTCTTGCGCTGACGACGATTTACTTCGCAGCATTGGCCTATGCGGCGGTGTGGGCCGGCCAGGGCCTTAGCAACTCGCTTACGGGCGCTTGATGCCTTCGGCTTCGTCGCGGCGCGCCTGGCGGGCGCGCTTGCGATATTCCCACCAGATGGCCAACTGACGGCGCTTGCGGCGAACGAAGCGCAGATCCTGAGACAGCACCAAAAGGCCGAGCGGAACCATCCAGAAGCCGAGGACTGGCAAGAAGCCGAGAAGGCCGCAAATCACGAGCACCGTGCCGATAACGATGCGTCCGATACGCGAGCGCGGCATCGCCACGCTCCATTTGCCCATGTGAAGCCGCCCCGTTTTGGGGTGAATACCGAAATTCACGCCAGATCACCTCAGCTCGACAGGGTTGGGGAAATTTTTTTTAACATCGTCATGCCCGGAAACGTGGGGCCTTCGGTGGATAAAACAAGAGGAATTCATTTTTTTTGAAAAAAGCGCTTGGCAAATCGTCAAAGCGTTTGTATTACCCCGCTCACGCCACGCCAAGCGGCGCACGTTCCCTGGTAGCTCAGCGGTAGAGCATTCGACTGTTAATCGACAGGTCGCCGGTTCGAATCCGGCCCGGGGAGCCATTTCTTCTTGTAAAAGTTTAATTTTGCTTGAAGATTTTGATACCGCTGAAATTTCCCCACATCCCCTACCCGCTTTTCGACGCCTCTTAATGGCTGTGGAAAACCTTGTCATCGACTGCCCTTCTCATAGAACCTTGTGAGATCCTCCTCATCATCGTAGCTGATCAGAATGGGGGTTGATATGGTTGACCGGTACACGAAGTGCATTCTCACAGTGATAGCATTTTTTTGGCAGTTATAGCTTTGAAGGGTGAACCTGTGACCGCATGGGCTCAATCTCGTTTGACTGGCGAAGTCACCCTGTTGAATGGCCCGACTCCGATTCAAGTCATGATCGTGGGAAAAGTTTCGACTCAATAGAGGCTGGCAATTTGCTCAAAGAAACGTCGGACACTTATGCAATTGGTCGTAGAGTATGTTCACCGACTTTTGGGATACCGATGCGGGGAAGTTTATAAGTAGGGCGAAGTGCTTCCTAGAAGCGGCTTCTGTCCTTGATGACAAAATGCATGACGGTCAAAGCGGCATGCTCTTCAGTCCCACGCTCCACCTGATCGGACACGGCCTTGAGTTGTTGCTGAAGGGTTGCTTGTTACACAATGGGATGGAGAGGAAAAAAGTCGTGGCGTTCGGTCACAACGTGAACGAGATGTGGGATCATGACCTTGTCGCGTTGGTGCGGCAGTCAACGCGGGAGAATGCATGGATCAGCTTCGAGATAGCACTACACAGCAAGCGATTTCCCGACGCTCACAAAGTAGATGACCCCGTTGCGCTTTTTGAAGAGTACCGTGCCGCTTTAGGCGCTTTGCACGCTGAGCAAAAACATTATCCAATAAGATACCCCACGGACAACGACCGGGTCGCTCCAAGAAGCCCTATGCTGGTGGCAGTGCTCTGGAGGACCGCCGACGACTATGTAAAGCGCCCCACGCAGTTTAGCATTTGAGTTGTGGGGGTCTTAGATAAAATGAAATAGAAAACATGCCGACTTGGTAGGTCGAAGGGCGCGCCTGGGGGAGTGCCGGGATAACCGCCCTCACCTTTCACGACCTCCGCGGTACCGCCGTAACGAGGATGGCAGTGGCTGGCTGCACCGTTCCTGAGATCGCGGTCGTCACTGGCCATAGCTTAAGGGATTTCGAAGCCATGCTGGATCTGCACTATCTGGGTGACCGGGCGGAGTCGGCAAGGAGCGAGATGCGGAAGACGGTTCGGCTCGACTTTTGATTGTGCTTATGTTTTTTACCCGTGAAGCATGAGGTTAAGCACAGATGAACGAGACATTCCCGATTTTCTACAACGCAGGCCCGGAGCTGACGCTTAGGACTAAAGGTCAGAAAGCGAGCCTTTCGCTAAATGGCTCATCAATCACGCTGTCGGGACCTACGGAGAGTTTGACTCTGAGTGGCCAACAGTTCTACGGTATCACTTTAGCTCGCCCGCACAAGGTCGGCACCGTTATCAAAATCGATATGGGCAACGAATACCTTTTCCTTGCCGTGAGGCGACTGGCCATCGGGCAGTTCGTGATTATAAATTACGTCAGTACCATGCGTTTGTTCGAGAAACTGTCAGCAGTATCTGCTGGACCATCCACGACTTCAGGGGTCAAGCCGCGGTACTCGCGTGCAAGGAAGCGGTTGGTGCTTTGGTCCTTTGCTTTAGCTATCGTGCTGGTAGCGGTAGCAATGAAATCGATAGGCAACCAGTGAGATGCTCGATGTTTCCATAAGGCTGTCTGCGGAGATCGACTTATCTGAAAGAGTAAAGGAGCTGTATGCCTCGTTCTCTTCTTATTCGCCGCCAACAACGCTTGATGCATCTCCGCTCCGCGACGCGGCAAAAATCTTAGCAGCGCTAAGTTCTGCACCACTTGCGGACCTCGGCGAGGATGCTCTTGGCCCGTTCGCTGCTTACGCTTTGACCACCGTCGGGGAGGTATCGGACTACAAATATTACCTTCCGAGGATATTAGCGCTATCTACTATATCTAACTCCTGCGTTGGTTTTGACCCCGTCGTTATTGCGGGAAAACTGCGCTTGGCTGAGTGGGTTAAATGGCCCTTAAATGAGCGGTCAGCAATTGCGAGCTTCATCTATTCTGCGTGGGCCTATGAGCGGCTCCAAGCCACCAGTCTGCGAAATTCGTGCTGGAACTGGATCGCGGCAATGGCACTTTTGAACCTCCAATTCGAAGCATGTCTTCATCTTTGGACCGTTTTGCCGACTCCTGACGCTATGCTTCAACTTGCTGAGGGAGTGACTGAGATTAAGCACCTCAGGAAGGGCAAAGGGCGCTGGGAAGATGTCTCGGCAGTCAGTCGCGAGGCAATCCTTCAATGGATTGCGAGCACAGAGGTCGAGACCGCGCTCATTGAATCTATAGACGCTATTGAGGATGAGGAACGATGGAAAATCGAGACGATGCTAGATGAAGTCGGGGACCTGAGGCGCCTGGTTGTCTCAGCTTCGAGATGACTATCGAGTGAGGAAGTGCGATTCAATAGACATGACAGCTAACCCGAAGTCCCACCTAGTACTAAGGTTTGCGCCGCGAACGAAAAGAAATCATCACACTCCAGCTCAAAGCTTGGACCGCCCATATCGAGACAGAAAACTCCGGGGCCTCGTGACGGGCAAAGGCAGTACCACCACGAGGCTCCGCCATCCGCAACGGCAACCGCGTCTGAAGGAAACGGATTCTCTACCGGTTCCGGGCGTCCGGTCAGTGTTCTATAACTCGCAGATTGATAAGCTTGGTACGAAGGATGCATTTCAGCTTTTGAAGCAGGTTCGGGCTCGTAAACGTATTGACCTCGTGTCGTCGAGCCGACACCAATCTTTTCAATAAACTCGAGGTATTGGCTAGATATGCCTGGAAATCGCGCGGCGATAGCAGCAACTCGCTCATTCGAAAGCGGCGTTAAAGAAGACAACTCTCCTGCCTTGTCATGAGCCATTAGGCGCGCGATGTTTTCCAAAATCCCGCCACTCCCTCACTTACAGAGATATCAGACCCGAACTCTTCGAAAGAATTCTGATACAGTCCACGCACCTGAAAAGACTAGGAAAATTATAGGGACGGCGTCGGTAAGCGCGAGTGAGTTTTGATTTGCCAACCTCATGAAGGTCTCGCCGGCAGAATAAATCACAGGCGCAACGAATACTCCCCAGCGAAGCTCTTCGTCCCTAGTGTTCTTGCTCCAGGAGCCACCAATCAAGCGAACTGTATACCCCACATACTTCGCTCTCTTGAACCAAACGAAACCACAAGAAATTATTCCCAGAAGGGATATTGCTTCAATATTGGACTCGGCAACCACCAGGTATAACAGCGAGGCATTCACCGCCATCATAATGCTTGCCTCTCTCCGACTTACTCCCTTTATATTGAACATTCGTGGTCGAACTTCCACTTCGGGATTAGCTTCCTGAACGTTAGGGCTTCGTTGTGCTGATAGTGGCACTTGATTGCCGTGGTCAGATCGCTATTCGTCTACTCGTATGTGACCGCCTTCGACGACGACATGACGGCCCTGAATTTCCACGAAACGCCAATCCTCCTCGAATGAACCGTCCGGGAAAATCTGCAGGCGGTAGCCGCCAGACAGCGACAGGTCGGCCCCGCCGTAGTTGTCGGTGTGGACCGCTGTGACGAAGAGTTGCTTCGTGGCGTTCACGAAGGATTTTGTCTCCGCGTCGTAACCTTTCAGCAGAGATGCAATTTTGATGAGCTGTCGATTTCCCGATTTGTGGTCATCATCATGTACTTCTGTCCCTTCAAAAGGACCGACAAAGCGATCTGATGCCCCAGTAAATACTGTCTCCTCAGCAACCAGACGCCACGGACATTGAATATGTAGCGCGTACGAGCCGACAGTTCCTCTACCTGAGGGATGCGGCACTATCTGTCCAAAATGGAAGACCTTCATATCCGCAGCGTTACGGGCAATGCTCAGTTGCAGCCCCACGAGAACCTGAAGACAGCTTTCTAGGCGAACTTGATTAGTAGTCTCGGGCATCCGACTTCAACTCGTCAACATGAGAGATGATACAATCTTCGCGGATCATGACACAGGATAAAGCGTGAATCTATCGGCCCAATTTACGCGTGTCGAATCCCCAGTTTGAATATTAGTTTTGGCATGAAGCGCCTTTACGCTGACCTGGCCGCCTACGGCAAAAGCAAAGCTTCGATCTATCGCCGCCTCAATCCCAGCATCCACAATTTCCCCGCTATTGGTATGTGCCAATATTCGGCTTTGTGGGCGGAATGGTCAATTATCTTGCTGAATTTAAATGGCTTTCTTGGATATGAGTTTACGATATGGCCAGTAAAGTTGCTAAAGACTATCCGACCCGGGGAGCCATTTTCACAATCGACCGTGTTGTAAGCAAGATATCTCTCCAAAAATACTGCTGAAAAATCTCCGACCATCAACGTCTGGAGCGTACACATCGTTGCGACGAGATCGCATATTCGTTACGACGAATAAGGATCAAGGCAGCCGCTTCGGTCATCTGTCGCAATGGAGACTGCGGATATGTCGATCACCGCTTCGCAATTCAGAGCCGCGCGCGCAATGCTTGATTGGTCCCCGGAAAAGCTTGGCGAAGCTGCTGGTGTCGATCCTGCTGACCTGGCGTCTTTCGAGAGCGGCCAAAGCGGTTCTGATCATCAGTTGAACGACAAGCTTCGCACTGCTTTGGAGAAGGCCGGAATTTCCTTCATCGATAACAATCAGACATCTGCAGCCGGCGGTCCAGGTCTACGTCTTCTGAAGTCGCCCGGAGAATTCGATACCGACCAGTCTGAGACAGTCCAATATAAAGAACATCTGGCGCCCGATGCGCCGACCGGAGCGGGAGGCTGATATGTCCAAGAAACAAAAGTTGGAACACTCTGAATTTTCGGGAGAGTTCGAGGATGACGGCATCACCGTCCTCGTGGATATCTTCCGGCCTGCTGGAACGCAGCAGGACTGGCAGCTGGAGGTCATCTCCGAAGAGGACGACGTGACGACCTGGGACGAGCCCTTCGCCACCGACAAGGACGCCTGGGAAGAGTTTCTCGCAACTTGCGAACGGGATGGCATCAGGAGCTTTCTCGGGGATGAGGAGCCGGCCGTCCACTAAGGCGTGTCGCAATCTTTCAAATTCGCGCCTTACGCCTTAGGCCCTTTGTTATCGCAGCAACGCCGCACGCTTTTGCGCGGACCATGCTTTAGGACACCTTCGTCGCCGGGAGGTGTCTGATCGCACACGAAAAAGGCGACCGCCGTGGCGATCGCCTTAATACTTCGGACATCCAGCTTGGGTTGAAACCGGCTGGATCTCAACGCTTACCGGCACGGCCGGAAACCGATGTGGATGTGGCGGAGACCGGGTCGCTCGCTGGGAAGGTGTCTTCCAGACCTTCTTCAAGCTCGTCATCGGACTTGCCATTGTCTTGCGACTGCTCGCGATTCAGAGAGACGACGGCAGGGGATTGACCCACAGCGTCTTCATCTTCCACGCCCAACACAGATGTGTTGCGTGTCGCATCGATTTCCAATTCTGCCTCTTGCCAGTGGCGCTCGTGGTCGCCATCGCGTCGACCTTCGCTTTCCCACTTCTCATAGGCCTTGTTGCGTATTTCGGATTCACGATCGACTTGCATGGTGCTTCTCCCGTTTTCGATATCGGGAAAACAATCGGCACTCTTATTT
Organism: Agrobacterium cavarae; assembly: GCF_004310285.1. GTDB lineage: Bacteria > Pseudomonadota > Alphaproteobacteria > Rhizobiales > Rhizobiaceae > Agrobacterium > Agrobacterium cavarae. Next base: position 50,541 of record NZ_SISF01000024.1, on the reverse strand, counting down.
GGTTCCTGCGCCCGTGCTTTGACGGTGTTGTCATACGGGATGGAGTGGTCGCAAAAAGGAACGAAGCCGCGCCCTGCCCGTTTCCCTCCCGACAATCATTCACCATCTATGGGAGCGTACCATGACCGACGATAAATCGACGATCGACAAGAAGAATCACCTCGACATCAAAGACGAAGATGTCGCGCGTTTCGAAACGGAAGGCGACCTGACGCAACATCAGCAAGAGTTGGACCCTGACGAGCTGACCAGCCTCAGAGCACGTCGGCAGGCAGCACGCCAGCACGAAGATGCCTTTATCGTTGCAACGGATCTGGAAGATGACGACCAGCGCGATGCCGCTCCAGGCACACGTGAACAGCCGTAGTCCACGTGCCGACAGGGAATCTAGGGTGACGTCAAACCCACCATAGATTCTCTTGTCAGCGCCGTGCTGCCACCCACGCTTTCGTGGGTGTGACTGGGCGCATCTTAGCCTGAAGCTCGATCAGCGACGAACAGAGACGATGGACTTGCGGCTGAAGTTGGAGACTTGCACGCGGCCGGACTGGTTGCCGCCCAGGATTTGAGCAGTGGCACCACTCATGCTCTTCAGGATGCCTGCGTGATATCGCTTGCCGCTTCTGACGACCACAACGTCACCGGGTTTGGCGGCACCGACAGGGACGGCGTAACCGAAGGATTTCCAGGATTTGGCGAAGCCGGAGGATTTCGGCGGGGTACGTCCTGATTTCTCGGCAACAACGCTGAGGAAGTGGCCGCACCACGGAGTTTTACGAGGGTTGACGCCCAAAATTGCTTTCAGCGTCTTGTTGTTCTTGCCTTCATGAAGACCGGCATATTGCTCGGCTTGGTTCAACATGCCCGCAGAGGCGGGCGTTATGACCGCGGCACACAGCCCCACAGCCAGAAGAAACGCAGATACTCTCACTCTCTTGCCCTTTAAAAGCACAGAACAACTTGGCTCCAGCCCGCGCCGAAGTGTCCTTGCGCACATTCAAAGTAGGGCAGTCTCAGGAGCGAAACGTCTCGCTCACGACGACTGCTGATGAGCCGTCTATGCTCCGAATCTAGCCAGAATTTGACGAGACATGGGCGATTATGGGTATGTTATGCCCCAAAATCGCCCTTGGAGTTATCAAAATAGTGAAGCCTGTTCGGGTTTTGGCTGAATTTTGAAAAGACCTTCCAACGCCAGCATTTGCAACTTTGTCTTCACGCCGCCTTCAGCAGAAAAGCCACCCGGCTTACCGCCAGCGGCAAGAACCCGATGGCATGGGATCAGAAGCGGCAGCGGATTTTTTGCCATCGCCTGCCCAACGATCTGAGCAGCTTGCGGGGGAGCATTTAATTCCTTGGCGATTTCGCCATAGGTTTTCGATGTTCCCCACGGCATAGCCCGAACGATTTCATAAACCGTTGAAAAGAAATCACTTTGAGGGCCGACATCAAGTTGGATATCCAGAAATTGGACCGGTTGACCTGTGAAATAGGCTCTCACCTTTTCCAGCAGATCCATTGCTTGCGCACTCGGGTCGGAATGTTCGGCGTCGGGCAGACGGCGTTGTAGATAGACTCTGGCATCATCTTCCAAATCAACGGGCAACTGGAAACGGCAGATGCCGCCTTCATGCCATGCGAAGGCGCAAAACCCCATGGCAGTAGAGAAGGTTGAGTAGCGGATTTTGCGCGTCATCGGCCTGCCCCATTTCAGTCCCATTCAGCCAAACGAGCGTCGGCGTTAACGTTTCAGCAACCATTTTTTTGAGGTTAAGTCGAGGCTTGATCAAAGATTTTTAGGCGAAGATGTGTCCGCAGACGGCTGCCTCACCCCGACATCGAAGTGATAGAGCGCAGCAAAAAGCCACCCGGCGGGAACGCGGCGGGTGGCTGAAAAGGTCTTCTTAATCTGAAGATCGAACGGGTCGCTTACGATGCGAGCTTAGGCATCTCCACGAGGCGGTTTGCATCCCGGCTCGCCTCAACGAAAGCGGTCCGCGCGATCTCGCCGGAAACGCTTCCCAGAAGCGACGCCCTGCAAAGGCGCAACGCCTGCTCATACGCCTTGCCATAGCGGCTGGGCCACTCGTGTTGGAGAAAATCAAAGGCTTCATAAACGCCGTTGAAGGTGCGAGGCGCGCCGTTCTCAAGAGAGATCACAACAGGCGCATCCCATTTTACTTCATTCAGCATCATTGGTGGGTCTTCCATACTCAATTCACGTGCCTCCAACGTCACTTCCGGCATATGGTTCCACCTGTTTTGATTTAAACCCAACAAAATTTACCCTTCAAAAACCATAGGTATCGCACCACCGTATTACCCTCGTTGCAGGGGAGCAAAACACCCTTACGCGCGTTACAAATGAAAGCAGAAGGAAAGCCGATGACGAAGCAGGACAACCCCATAATCCTTTGGTTTCGCAAGGACTTGCGCCTTTCTGACAATCGCGCCCTTGCAGCCGCGCGGGAGCATGGCGGAGCGATCATTCCTCTCTATATACGCGAGGATCGACAGGGCTCAAACGGCCCCTTGGGTGGTGCGCAGGAGTGGTGGCTTCATCACTCGCTGAAAGCCCTTTCCGACCAGTTGGAAAAGCTTGAAAGTCGCCTCATCCTGCGCAGTGGAGACCCCAGCAAGATCCTCAAGTCACTTATTGGTGACGTGGGCGCTAGTGCTGTGTTCTGGAACCGTCGTTACGACCCCGATGGTATGGAGATCGACAGCCACCTCAAGAAGCAGCTTCGCGATGATGGATATGAGGTCGAGAGTTTCTCGGGCCATCTCCTGCACGAACCATCCAAGGTGAAAACCAAGAGTGGCGGACCCTACCGCGTCTACACGCCTTTTTGGCGCGCCATCGAAGGCGGGGACGAGCCACCTGAGCCCACGGGCAAGCCGCGCCAGATACCAACGCCTTCCAGCTGGCCGACGTCGGAAAAGCTGGACAGTTGGAAGCTCCTGCCGACAAAACCGGATTGGGCAAAGGATTTCTCGGACGTCTGGACGCCGGGCGAAGCGGGAGCCAAAGAGCGGCTGGACGATTTCGTCGACAGCGCGCTGAAGGGGTATGAGAAGGGTCGTGACTTCCCAGCACAGCCTGCAACCTCGATGCTCTCTCCGCACCTTGCCCACGGGGAGATCACGCCTGCCCAGCTCTGGCACGCCACCAGAGGCCTTTCCTCCCACATCGCCTCGAACGACATCAGCCGGTTTCGCAAGGAGATCGTCTGGCGCGAGTTCTGCTACCATCTTCTCTTCCACTTCCCCGAACTCGACGAGAAGAACTGGAACGACAGTTTCGATGCGTTCGAATGGAAAACGGACACGGCAAAGTTCAACGCCTGGAAGAAAGGCATGACCGGCTATCCGATCGTCGATGCTGGCATGCGGCAGTTGTGGAAGCACGGCGTCATGCACAATCGCGTGCGGATGATCACAGCGTCCTTCATGATCAAGCATCTGCTGATCGACTGGCGAAAGGGAGAGAAGTGGTTTCGTGATACGCTTGTGGACGCCGACCCTGCCTCGAATGCCGGCAATTGGCAGTGGGTGGCCGGATCAGGCGCGGATGCCTCGCCGTTTTTCCGCATCTTCAATCCTATCATTCAGGGCGAGAAGTTCGATCCCGACGGAGACTATGTCAAAACTTTCGTGCCGGAGCTTTCGAAGCTCGATGCCAAGTACATTCACAAGCCGTTCGATGCGCCAAAGCAGGTGCTGGAAAAGGCCGGGATCGAATTGGGCAAGACCTATCCAAAGCCCGTCGTCGATCATAATGAGGCACGCCAGCGTGCGCTTGAGGCCTACTCCCATATCAAGAAGAGTGAATAACCGGGGCATCAGCAAGATTTTGCGCTGGAACCCTCTTCGCCAGAAGATAATTTCTTGTCACAAGGCCGTTAGATAACGACATAACGGCTTTGAATCGCTGACTGGACAGAAGGCCTGATCATGACCATCCATTCTTCCGTGCTGACCGCAATTGGGAACACCCCGCTCATCCGCCTCAAGGCAGCATCCGAGGCCACGGGCTGCGAAATTCTGGGCAAGGCCGAGTTCATGAATCCGGGCCAGTCGGTCAAGGATCGTGCCGCGCTCTTCATCATCCGAGATGCGGAACGACGCGGGCTCTTACGTCCCGGCGGCACAATTGTGGAAGGTACGGCCGGCAACACCGGCATCGGGCTTGCGCTGGTTGCCAACGCGCTCGGCTACAAGACGGTGATCGTCATTCCCGAGACCCAGAGCCAGGAGAAGAAGGACGCGCTGAAGCTTCTTGGCGCACAGCTTGTCGAAGTGCCGGCCGCCCCCTACTCGAACCCCAACAACTATGTGAAGGTCTCCGGTCGTCTGGCAAAGCAGCTTGCGGCAACCGACCCGAACGGTGCGATCTGGGCAAACCAGTTCGACAATATCGCCAACCGTCAGGCGCATATCGAGACCACGGCGCCGGAAATCTGGGACCAGACGGATGGCAAGGTGGACGGTTTCATCTGCGCCGTCGGCTCCGGTGGAACGCTAGCCGGCGTCGCAGACGGTCTTCGCGATTTCAACCCCGATATCAAGATCGGCCTTGCCGATCCGGAAGGGGCAGCGCTTTACGAATTCTACAAGAACGGTGTCCTGAAGTCGGAAGGATCCTCCATTACCGAGGGCATCGGCCAGGGTCGAATCACGGCCAATCTGGAAGGTTTCACGCCGGACTTCGCCTATCGGATCTCGGACGCGGAAGCTCTTCCGATCATCTTCGAACTGATCACCAAGGACGGCCTGTGCCTTGGCGGCTCATCGGGCATCAACATTGCCGGCGCAATTCGGCTTGCCCGCGACCTCGGACCCGGGCATACAATCGTCACGATACTTTGTGACTACGGTAACCGTTACCAGTCCAAGCTCTTCAACCCCGACTTCCTGCGCTCCAAGGGGCTACCCCTTCCCGCCTGGTTGACGGAGAAGAAAGAGATTTCGGTTCCGTACGAAACCGTCTGAGGTCAATGCAATATGCCTGTGAATGCCCTGTTTCGTGATGATTTTTATCTTTCAACTTGCGAAGCGGTGGTCACGGCAGTGCACGAGGATGGTGGCATAGAGCTGGATCAGACGTGCTTCTATGCCACCTCCGGCGGCCAGCCCGGCGATACGGGCTTTCTCGAACGGGCCGATGGCTCGAAGATCGAACTCGGCATAACGCGCCATGGCGTGGACAAGAGCGTCATCATTCACGTGCCCCCGGACGGTCAGCCCTCTGTGGACGTCGGCGAAAAGCTGACACTTCATATCGACTGGCAGCGACGCTACAAGCTGATGCGGATGCACACCGCCTGTCATCTCCTATCGGTGGTCTGCTCTTGGCCGATCACCGGTGCTGCCGTTGGTGAGGATGAATCGCGGGTCGATTTCGACATGTCGGAGACGATCGACAAGGATGCGATTACCGCCAAGCTGATGGAACTGGTCGAGCAGAATCACCCCATCTATCTGCAATGGATCACCGACGAGGAGCTGGCGGCCAATCCTGGCATCGTCAAGTCCAAGCATGTCCGGCCACCCGTCGGGCTTGGCCGTGTCAGCCTCGTCTGCATCGGCGAGAATTCTTCGGTTGACAGTCAGCCCTGCGGCGGCACTCATGTGTCGGAAACGCAGGAGGTCGGCGAGATTTACATCGCCAAGATCGAAAAGAAAGGCAAGGAAAACCGCCGTTTCCGCATTCGCTTCGGCAAACCCGCCGACGCCGCCTGATTTCTGGGAGAAACATCGTGAGCACCGATAAAAGCCGTTTCGTCGTTTCGGCGGATTGGGTCGAGCAGCAGCTTGGAACACCGCACTTCCGCATCGTCGATGCGTCCTGGTATCTGCCGGCACACAAACGCGACGGAAAGCAGGACTACGCCAGCGGCCACATTCCAGGCGCCGTCTTCTTCGATCAGGACGCAATTGCCGATCATGATACGGGCCTTCCGCACTCCCTGCCCTCCCCGGATTTTTTCGCCGAGGAAGTCGGCAAGCTTGGGATTACCGACACCGATACGATCGTGGTCTATGATGGCCCGGGCTTCTTCTCCGCGCCGCGCGTCTGGTGGATGCTGCGCGTCATGGGTGCCGAAACGGTTTATGTGCTGGATGGCGGCCTCGATGGCTGGAAGGCTGCCGGCAAACCGCTTGAGACGGAAGCTCCGCAGATCGAGCCAGCAGAGTTTCACGCCGAGTTCAAAGCGAGCCGTGTGACCTCGTTCTCCGATATGCGCGCTGTCGTCGAGACGGGCGAAAAGCAGGTGGCGGATGCCAGAGGTGCCGGCCGCTTCACCGGAGACGAGGCCGAGCCACGCGTCGGCATGCGGTCCGGCCATATGCCTGGTGCCCGCAGTTTGCCTGCCACTGCCTTTTCGGAGAACGGCCACTTCAAGGATCTGCCAACCATCCGGAAGATGATTGCAGAGGCCGGCATCGATCTTTCCAAGCCGGTCGTCACCAGTTGCGGTTCTGGCGTGACGGCCGCTGTCGTGACACTGGCGCTCGAGTCGCTCGGTCATTCGGACAATTCGCTTTATGACGGCTCATGGTCGGAGTGGGGATCGAAAGAGGACACGCCGATCGTGACTGGCCCGGCAGAGCCTCTGCAGACGGAGCCACACGGTCCGCTCAAAGCCCATGTCACCCAGCTTGAAATGACATCGGCGCCAAAGGTCAGCCTGGCGGTGCCGGTCAATATCCAGACAGCGATCATGCGAACGCATGACATCCCGCTGCATTTCTATCGCTATCTCTACTGGCGCGTCGGCAAGCGCTGGCATTGGCAAAAGCGCATGCGCATGAGCGATGCCGAGCTTACCGCCGTGCTGCGCGACCCAAAGAACTGCGTAACAGTGCTCTATCTCAACGGTTCGCCGGCTGGCTTCTTCGAGTTCAACAGAGGCAATGACGACGTCACCGAACTATCCTACTTCGGTCTCATGGAAGAGGCGATCGGCGCTGGTGTCGGAAAATGGTTCCTGCTTCAGGCGCTTTACTCGATCTGGCAGGATAACCCCAAGAAGGTCACCGTCTCCACCAATACGCTGGACCACCCGCGCGCCTTGCAGCTCTACCAGATGATGGGCTTCTCCCCGGTCAGCACCTATGAAGCCTGGGTGGAGCCGCTGACCGACAGCGAGTATCTCGAAATTTCGCGCCGCGGCTAAGCTGCCAAGTTGGCGTCCGCCTCTCCTGGATCGGATGAGGCGGGCTCATTCAGCGTGGCATTATTTCGCCTTCGCTATAAGAGATCGAGCCTCAGCTCTTAAAGCTCTTGGCCGAGATTGACGGCGGTCGGGATTTCTTTCGCAGGCGCGTCTCCGCGGTCGCCATTGGTTGCGAGAAGATGGGCCGCGATCAGCTCGCCGTGAAATCTTGCAAGCTCATAGCAATAAGTGATCTCGCGGCGTTCCTCGGACCAATAGGCATCCGGTCGGCCGCAGCTTCTGGCCGTCAGCTTTACCGTGCCCTTGAGCTCATAGGCACTAAATTCGCGGGCGATGAGATCGAGAACCTTCGATTCCTTCACCATCGTCGCATAGATATCCAGAAACGGATCGCGCGCAGGCTCATATCGTATGTCGAATTTCGTCGTGCCCGGCGTCTTCACATGGGGTTTGAGTAAGTCGCTCCAGCGCGCCACGGTCTGCGGATAGGCCACTTCGCAGGCCTTCCACTCGTCCTTCGGCAGCCCCATCAATTCTGCAAGATCGCCGTAGCCCTCGTTGTCCTTGCCGACCATGAGGCACGCCATCTGACGGTCGCGGGCGAGATTCGGGACAAGAACGCTATAGAGCGGCGCATTATGCTCGGGAAGCTCTCCCGAGCTACGCGCGAGATACCAGCTATCGGTTGCATTGACGATGGCCGTATCCAGCCACTCTTGGTTGGCTTCCAGCATGATCGTGCCGGCAAGCTGGTCTGCGGTATTGCGACCGTCGTCCGGCTCGGGAAGGCTAAAATCGGAGATCAGCATCTTGGCGGCTTCGTGATAGACGCCGAATACGGCATTGCCGATGACGAAGTTGACCGTCTGCTGCAACTGCTCGTCTGAAAGATCGTCAAGTGCGGGCGCAACCTGCGCATGCGCAGACGGCAAGGCGGACACTAAAAAAGCGACCGAAAGAACGGTTCGAAACCTTCGCAGCATTGACGTCAACTTTCCAGAACGAGGACGCAGCATAGATCGCTAAACAGAACGGTCCACGCAATGGGTTGGTTTCGCTTACCGGCAAGAAACGGGTGGATAGAGATTTGTTTGGCAGCCATAGCGACAAAGAAGCAACTGAACGAGGTCGCAAGGAGCCAACATGACCGCCATCCTATTCACCGCAATACCCAAAGACCACGTCGACGCCATCAGGCTTGGAGAACCAGATTCGAACGGCCAAGTGCCTGAACGAATGATTGCCTCAGCAGATCTGCCCTGCCGCGCCTGCCTCGGACAGATCAAGGGTGGACAGTCGGCCCTGCTGATCTCCTACCGGCCCTTTCGTCATGTGCAGCCTTACGCCGAGACCGGGCCGATTTTCATTCATGCCGAAGACTGCGGGTCCTATGATTCCGCACAGGTTCCACCGCCAATGCTGAACAGCTCGGACTACATTGTCCGGGGCTACGATGCGGGCGACCGCATCGTTTACGGCACGGGTGCGGTCACACCCACGGCCGAAATCGTGTCGCGCGCGCAGGAACTGCTTGAAAGGCCGGACATTGCCTATGTGCATGTACGCTCGGCACGCAACAATTGCTTCCAGTGCCGCATCGACAGAGCATGAGGCAGGACGAGGCCGGTGTGGGATACATTAAATTTCGCTCATGCGACCGTCGGGATGGGTTGCGTCATACACGCGTCATTTTGCTGGTAGACTCCTCAGCAATTCGTTTTACCTTGTCGCCGTTGAGACAGGTCATCGTATTTTGAGATCAGGAGTTTCCATGTCTTCCCTTATCGGCCTTCACCCTATCACGCGCCGTTCGCTTCTCAGCGGCATTGCGGCTTCGTCCGCCTTCGTCATGCTGCATCCTTTTGCGGCACGTGCTGCGGGCAATCAGGCGCATCTGCGCATCATGGAAACCACCGATATCCACGTCCACGTCTTCCCTTACGACTACTATGCCGACAAGCCGAACGACACGCTGGGTCTGGCAAGGACGGCATCGCTGATCGATGCCGTGCGTGCCGAAGCCGGCAATTCCATGCTGGTCGATAATGGCGACTTTCTTCAGGGCAACCCGCTTGGCGATTACATCGCCTATGAGCGCGGCATGAAAGCGGGCGACAAGCACCCGGTCATCAATGCCATGAACGTGCTCGGTTATGATTGCGGCACGCTTGGCAATCACGAGTTCAACTACGGCCTCGATTTCATGTTCAACACGCTGGGCGGGGCGAAATTCCCCTATGTCTGCGCCAACCTGACCAAGGGTCAATTGGCGTCCGATCCGAAGCAGGACGAGCTCTTCTTCAAGCCCTATGTGATCCTGGAAAAGCAGATCCGTGATGGGTCCGGCACGACAAGCCCGATCAAGGTCGGCATCATCGGCTTTGTACCGCCGCAGATCATGATGTGGGACGCGAAGAACCTTGAAGGCAAGGCGCAGACGCGCGACATCGTCGATGCTGCAAAGGCCTGGGTGCCGGTGATGAAGGAACAGGGCGCCGATATCGTCATTGCGCTTTCCCACTCGGGTATCGAGGGCAAGGGCCAGAACGAGCGTATGGAAAATGCGTCCCTTTATCTCGCAGGCGTTCAAGGGATCGATGCGGTCTTTACCGGTCACCAGCATCTGGTCTTCCCCGGCCCCAAGACATGGGATGGCATCGAAGGCGCCGATCCCGTCAAGGGCACGCTGATGGGCAAGCCCGCCGTCATGGCGGGCTTCTGGGGCTCGCATATGGGCCTCATCGATCTCCTGCTCGAAAAGGACGGCAAGAGCTGGAAGATCGTCGACTTCACCTCCGAAGCCCGTCCCATCTACCACCGCGACGACAACCGCAAGATCGTGGCCGATGTGAAGGACAAGCCCGAGGTCATCGAGGCGGTCAAGACCGATCACGAGGGAGCACTCGCCTATGTGCGCCGTCCCGTCGGCAAGAGCTCTGCGCCGCTCTATTCCTACTTCGCGCTGGTGGCCGACGATCCGTCCGTGCAGATCGTCTCCAATGCACAGACTTGGTACATCAAGGATATGCTGAAGGAAGGCCAGTACAAGGACCTTCCGGTACTTTCCGCAGCCGCGCCCTTCAAGTCGGGTGGTCGTGGCGGAGCGGACTACTATACGGATGTCCCTGCCGGTGACATTGCGATCAAGAATGTCGCCGACCTTTATCTCTATCCAAACACGGTGCAGGCCGTTCTCATCAACGGCGCGCAGGTCAAGGACTGGCTGGAAATGTCGGCTGGCATGTTCAACACCGTCAAGGCCGGTTCCAAGGACGCTCCCCTGCTGAGCAGCGACTTCCCGTCCTACAATTTCGACGTGATTGATGGTGTCACCTATCAGATCGATGTGTCGAAGCCCGCGAAGTTCGACAAGGATGGCAAGGCGGTCAATCCGGACAGCAGCCGCATCGTCAATCTGCAGTTCCAGGGCAAGCCGATTGACCCGGAACAGAAATTCGTTGTTGCCACGAATAATTACCGCGCCAGCGGTGGCGGCAAGTTCCCGGCGATCGGCAGCGACAAGATCATCTTCGTCGCCCCCGATACCAACCGCGATGTGATCGTGCGCTACATCATGAATCAAGGCACGATCAATCCATCGGCTGACGACAACTGGTCTTTCGCTAAGGTGGCGGATACGACAGCCATTTTCGAGACAGGCCCGAAGGGTCGTCAATATGCCAAGGATGTGAAGGGTGCCAAGATCGAGGACGCTGGCGATGGCGCCGAAGGCTTTGCCAAGTTCCGTCTGATGCTGGGCTAATCGTCGTGGCGGCGGCAGTTTTGTCGCCGCCACTTCTCGACGCTGTGGAGCTTCGATTTTCTGCTGAGCAGGGAGAAGCCTCTACTCGGCGGCGTCTTTCAAGGGCACGGGGCGGACGATGTTCAGGAAGCTCTTATTGTCCGGGCATTTCGACAGCCGCTTTTCAAAGCCATTGATCAGCCATTGGCTTGCCGGACCGGCAGGCGTATCGGCCTTTCGCAGGGAATACAGCGGATATTCGCCGAGTTCGTAGGCGTCGAGGTCGAGCACCTTGAGACTGCCATTCATGATGTCTGTCCTGACCAGCGATGCGGGCAGCCCACCCCAACCAAGACCACCCTTGATCAGCTGGTATTTCGTCGCGATGTCGCTGACCCGCCACGTCTTGTAGGACAGGACATTGAAGTCGCGGCCGTTGGTCAGCCCCGACATGTCCATCACCACCATCTGCACCTCTTCACGGACATCGGCGAGTGTCACCGGGCGGTGCAATTTTGCCAGAGCGTGGTCACCGGCCGCGACGGGTACCATGAAGGAGTGGCCGATCTTTTCGAGGACCAGACCATCATCCTGCTGTGAGACCGCCCCGCCAATGCCGATCAGCGCTTTACGGCTTCTGACCATCTCCATGACCATGCCCAATTCACCGACATTGAGAGTGAGCGACACGGTCGGGAACTCCTCCCGAAATTCACGAAGGACTTCAACAACGGCCTCGGCTGGAACCATGGTGCTAAGAACGAGGGAGACCTCCGCCTCCAGGCCCTGCTTCAGCCCTTTGGCGCGTGATCGCATTTCCTGCAATCCGGCAACGATTCTGCGCGCATCCTCCAGCATGGCGCGGCCCTCGTCGGTCAGTTTCGACTGGCGGCCGCTGCGCTCGAAAAGGCTGACCTCAAGCTGCGCCTCAAGATTTGCAATAGTGTAGCTCACCACCGATTGCGCGCGGTTAAGCACACGCGAAGCGGCTGAAAAGCTTCCGGTTTCGGCAACGGTCAAGAAGACCTGCAACTGGTCAAGGGTCGGGTTGGCGTCCATGTCCCATCCATTTTATCGATAGATAGATTTCAGATTATCACAGTTTTCTAGATGGCAAAACTGGCCGATAACCCAGTCAACCAAGCGGGGCCGCGCCCCGCACCATCCTCCCAAGACTGACCAAGAGGCACCAAAATGTCGAAGATTCTGCTCGTCACTTCCAGCCCGCGTGGCAATGAATCGCTCTCCAACAAGTTCGCATCCGACCTTGCCAACAAGATCAACGCACAGTCGAACGGCCAAATCACCCATCTCGATCTCGGCCAGAACCCGATCCCGCATCTCGATTCCGTCACAACCTCTGCCATTCGCAAGCCTGCCGAACAGCGCACGCCGGAAGAGGCCTCCGCTGCCGATTACTCCGACAAGCGCGTGGCTGAATTGATGGAAGCCGACACCGTCATCATCGGCACCGGCCTCATCAACTTCTCGATCTATTCGGGTCTGAAGTCCTGGATCGACAACGTCGCGCGCGCCGGCATGACCTTCAAATACACCGAATCCGGCCCGATCGGCCTTGCGACCGGCAAGAAGGTCTACATCGTTCTATCCGCTGCCGGCGTGTATTCCGAAGGCCCTGCCGCTTCGCTTGAGCACGCCGTGCCCTACCTGAAGACGGTTCTAGGCTTCATGGGCATGACGGATGTGGAAGTCATCCGTATCGAAGGTCTGGCATTCGGTCCGGAAGCTGCCGAAAAGGCCATTGCTGCTGCCAATGCCAAGGTCGAAGAACTGGCGAAGGCCGCATAAAAAAGCGGCCGCCCCGGCCGCTTCTTTTCGAATGATACCAACGGTCGCGCTTGTCGCGGCCGTTATTTTTTGTCGGCAAACAGGTTCGGACCGTTCTGGTCAATGATCAGCTTGCCCTTGCGTACCGTGCATTCCACCGCATCATCCATGCTGGTGAACACGTCGGCGCGAACGAATTCATGCACAAGCAACTCGTCTCCGACGGTCTTTTCGATGCGGCCTGCCAAGCGGTACTGCGCACCTTCCTTCATCGGCGTGGCGTAGATGGTGTATTCGCCATGCTGATGCGGTTCGGACGTCTCCGCCTTGTTTGGCGCATCCGACTGGCCGGAGCCGAAGCCGGAAAAGAGTTTCGAGAAGAACGAGGCCATGCTTTACCCTTCCTGTTGTCGTTGCGCAGGAGCGCTTATACCGCCCCCGGCGTAATGATGCATTCGATCAGATAATGAGGTTTGCGAGGATTTCGTTCTCGGTTATATCCTCATAGCCAAGCCCTGCCGCCTCGAAACGCTCGAACAGAGTGGTAAAATTGTCGCGAGACGTAGTTTCGATGCCGATGAGGATCGAGCCGAAGTTGCGGGCCGATTTCTTCAGATACTCGAAGCGCGCAACGTCATCATCGGGACCGAGCATATTGAGGAAGTCGCGAAGCGCGCCAGGACGCTGCGGCAGACGCAGGATGAAGTACTTCTTCACCCCGGTGAAACGCATGGCGCGTTCCTTCACGTCCGGGAGACGCTCGAAGTCGAAATTGCCGCCGGAGACGACGCAGATCACCCGCTTGCCCTCCAGCCTCTCGCGACCGAGCTTCTCCAGAGCAGCAATCGACAATGCACCCGCTGGCTCAAGCACCACGCCTTCGAGGTTGAGCATGTCGATGATGGTGACGCAGATGGCGTTTTCCGGGATCAGTTCGACCTGTTCGGATGGGAAATCTTTGAGCGCCTGGAAGTTGAGGTCGCCGATGCGGGCAACGGCAGCCCCATCGACGAAGTTGTCGACCTTGTTCAGCGTGACGGCTTCGCCTGCTTCGATGCTCTTCTTCAGGCTTGGCGCACCTTCCGGTTCGCAGAAGACGAAGTTGTTTCGCGCGACCGTACCGGCAAAATATCCGGTGAGACCCGCAGCTAGTCCGCCACCGCCGACCGGCATGACCACCAAATCGGGCTTTGCGCCATCGGGAAGCTGGTCCATTACCTCAGCGGCAACGGTTGCCTGACCTTCAATGATATCCTGATGGTCGAAGGGCGGCACCATGTAGCCGTCATTTTCTTCGACATAGGCACGTGCTGCTGCATAGCACTGGTCGAAAATATCGCCGATCAGCTTGATGGTGATGAATTCGGCACCGAAAATGCGTGTCTTGTCGATCTTCTGCTGCGGCGTGGTGACTGGCATGAAGACCACACCCTTCACGCCGAAATGGCGGCAGGCGAAAGCAAAACCTTGCGCGTGATTGCCGGCTGACGCACAGACAAAGATCTTCTCCTTGCCGGCACCGGCAACGGCCTTCCGCAGGAAATTGAATGCGCCTCTAATCTTGTAGGAACGAACGGGCGTGAGGTCTTCACGCTTCAGCCAAATCTCGGCTCCGTACCGACGGCTGAGATGTTCATTCAACTGCAACGGCGTCTCGGGAAAGATTTCCCGAACTTCTCGCCGTGCGGCTTCTACAAGCAGTTTGTCCACGATTTTCAATCCATTGAAATTCCAGATGGCACCCGCTATGCCATAGGAACAAGCCCGACACAAAGACTCTTTGCGCCACTTCGGTACGCGTTACTCGATCAAGGTTTGATTTTTTTGAACGCCAATCTCCTGCGCGCCGTCGTCTATATTGCGTCGATCTTCGGCCTCTACATGGCAACCTCCATGGTCGTGCCGGCCATGACGGACCTTTACTACGGAAATAACGACTGGATCGTTTTTGCCGCTTCCGGCTTCATGTGCGGCGGGCTTGCTCTTGCCTGTGCGCTTGCCACACGCGGTCCGATGCCGACCTTCAACAAGCGCTTCGGCTTCCTGCTTGTGAATGTCTTATGGCTGGTCTTCTCGCTCGTCGGTGCCGTGCCGCTCTATCTTTCCGAACTCAACCTCTCCTTTGCGCAAGCCCTGTTCGAATCCATCTCTGCGATCACCACCACAGGCTCAACGGTCATCTCCGGTCTCGACAAGGCACCACAGGGAATTTTGATCTGGCGCTCGCTTCTTTGCTGGCTCGGCGGCATCGGTATCGTGGCGCTCGGTCTCTTCATCCTGCCACTACTGCGCGTGGGCGGTATGACCTTTTTTCGCATGGAATCCTCAGACACGGCCAGCGACAGGCCTTTCGCACGACTGGCGAGCTTCACCCGCGCCTTCGTCGCCATTTATGTGGTGATGACGATTGCCTGTACCATCGCCTTCGATTTTGCCGGCATGACCCATTTCGATGCGGTCAATCACGCCATGTCGGCGGTGGCGACGGGCGGCTTCTCCACCCATGACGCATCCTTCGGCTATTTCGGCGACAATGTCGCGCTGCTGTGGATCGCGACTTTTTTCCTGATACTCGGCAGTCTGCCCTTTTCGGTCATGATCTTGCTGGCCGTGCGCGGCAGGATGGATATTCTCTATGACCCGCAGATCCGCGTGTTCATCGGCTATCTCTGCGCGATTTCGCTGGCAGTCGGCATCTATCATCACATCCATAGTGGCGTGTCGCTTCACATTGCGCTCAGCCATTCCTTCTTCAACATGACGTCGATCCTGTCGACCGGCGGTTTTGCCAGCGACGACTATACGCTCTGGGGTCCGTTTGTCGTGGTCGTCGCCTTCTTCGCCACCTTCATGGGCGGCTGCTCCGGCTCAACGGCTGGCGGTATCAAAGCCTATCGCTTCGTCATCGTCTATAATGTGGTGAAGACCGGTCTGCGGAAGCTGATTTATCCGGACGCCGTCTATCCGGTGCGTTATGGCGTGCAGGTCGTCGATGCCGAAACCATTCGCAACGTCTTCCTGTTTCTCAGCTGTTTCATCGCCCTGTGGATCGCCGGCAGCCTGGCGATGAGCGCGATGGGCTACGACTTCCTGACGGCGACATCGGGGGTGGCCACGTCGCTTGCCAATGTCGGCCCTGGTGTCGGTCCGATTATCGGCCCGGCCGGCAACTTCTCAACCATCAGCGATCCCGCACTCTATTTGCTGTCGCTGATGATGCTGCTCGGCCGTCTGGAAATCCTGACCGTGCTCGTGTTGCTGATGCCGCTGTTCTGGAGAAGCTGAAGATTTGGTACGGGCGGCGGGACTCGAACCCGCACGCTTTCGCTCCGGATTTTAAGTCCGGTATGTCTACCATTCCATCACGCCCGCTTGCATTTCCATCTACACAGCGTCACCGCATCCGGTCAACTGCATGTCTATGGGGAATTGAATTAACCGCACCAGGATGGGCTTGGGGAACCAGCGCGACGTGCAAGTCCTTCGCGAATCAGTTGGTCGGCAAAGGACATGCCAGACCTGGACACGGCCTTTACTTCGGCACCCTGCCCGCCAGCAGCCACCTGGAAGCTGCCGGAATTGAGCATATCACGCAGGCGCACCTTGGCGGTAAAACCACGGGCACGCTCTTCCATGCAGCGGGCCTGATCTGTCTGCGGCACCTCGATGCCGGCAAGCTTCATCTTCACGCCCTTCATCCAGAAGGTGCTGCCATCCATGACGCAGTTGTTGAGGCCGGAGCGTCCGCAAAAAGCAAATGTGCCGGCCTTTGCGCCAAGCGAAACATTTTCCACCTGCGGCTTTGGCGATGGCAATGTTGCGGGTGGCAATTGACCGGCACCTGACGGCGAACCCACCATGGCGATCGAGCGTGGAGGAACGGGTGCGCCAGACGCTGGCAGGGCAACGGTTTGCGTCGGCTTCTGCACGGACTGAGGCTTGGCAGAAGCGGTTTCGCGGGTTGAGGGTGCGCTACTCTTGGACGTCGATGCAACGACGTTCTTCATCTTCGGCAACAGGGTGTCGCGATGCTCATAGGCCTGAATCCCGCCGACGGCCACGCCAAACAGGATCAACCAGGACCAGACGCTTCCACCCTTGGACTTGGATGAGGCGCGGCGGCTTGAAGGTTTTCTCTTGCTCACAGAACAACTCCTTTTCAGGCGGGCATTATCCGCTGAAGGAGTTTCCGAAAGGTTGGCATTTGAGATAAATTCGATCTGTGATCACAAGCCGCGGCGTTATCCACAACTCTCTCATGAGCCCAAACTGAGACGTCTGCGGCAACGGTTGTCATGGAGAACGCCGCTCTCCATCCGTCCCCTGGTCGTTCAACGCACCTGATCGAGCAGGCGCTTGCACTCCAGAAGGTCGAAGAGCGCCTCCTGCAGCAGGGCGCGATCATCCTTGCTGATGCTGGATTTGCCGATGGAAATTTCCGGCGTGTCGTCGGATGATCCTCCGCCGAAGCCGAAGAAGCGACCGCTCGGCCTCGCCTTGGGACGACCTACCACTTCGTCTTCGTCCGGCTGCACGACGCGCGGCTCCGCGGTCTGCTTCTCCCCGCTGGCAGCCATAATGGCTTCCATGGTCGCCATGTCGCCAGACGCGATGGCCGCGACGAAGCGGTTACCATTGGTCTTGAGAAGTTTCTGCACGCCCTTGATCGTGTATCCATGATCGTAAAGCAGATGCCGGATGCCTTTCAGGAGATCGACATCGTCCGGGCGGTAGTAGCGTCGTCCGCCGCCGCGCTTCATCGGCTTGATCTGGGGAAAGCGGGTTTCCCAGAAACGCAGCACGTGCTGCGGCAGATCAAGATCGTCCGCAACTTCACTGATCGTTCTAAAGGCGTCTGGACTCTTATCCACGCTTAACTCCCACCCGACGAAATGACAGGTTTGCAAAACACACGACAAGGTATGATGCGAATCGTCTTTATTTCAACGGCTTGACGGTTGAAATTCAAGTATGTTCACAGGAAGAAAAGCAGTGAGGTATCAGAATGGGCTTGGATAGCGTCGAAAGAAGCTTCTTTATGAGCCGGGCTTCTGGGTCTTCTGCTTCGCCTTGCGCGATGCGTGGGCCTTGAGGATGCGCTGTTTCAGAACGTTGGAGGCCTTGAAGGTCATGACTCGACGCGGTGAAATCGGCACTTCTTCGCCGGTCTTCGGATTGCGACCGATACGCTCGTTCTTTTCACGGATCTGGAAGGTTGCGAAGGAGGAGAGCTTCACCACCTCGCCACGGGTGATGGCATTACAGATCTCATCAATGACGGTTTCGACCAGCTCGGCGGATTCAGTTCGGGACAACCCCACCTTGCGAAACACAGACTCGGCCAAATCCGCACGTGTCACAGTTTTACCGGCCATTTTTCCCCGCGCTTATCTCTGTTGTGTTCTGGAAACCGCCTGAGACTATTGCCGTTGACGGCAGCGGTCAAGGAATGTTTCCAGAATCGTTTAGGGATTTACGGCAATGATGGCAAGGGTTTACGTTAAAGCGCCGTGCGTCCTACTGGACGAACAAAGGACGCTTTACCTTTTTGAATCGACGCATCATGCTTTTCCGAAAATCGATTTCGACTTTCGGGCCGATGCGGTCGATCGTCACCGAAACGTTACCAGCGCAGAAGCACAGAGCCCCAGGTAAAGCCGCCGCCCATCGCTTCCAGCATAACGAGGTCGCCCTGCTTGATGCGCCCGTCGGCAGCAGCGGTTGCGAGCGCCAGCGGAATGGAGGCCGCAGAGGTGTTTCCGTGCAGATCGACGGTGACGACAACCTTCTCCAGCGGAATGCCAAGCTTCTTCGCAGAGCCATCGATAATGCGGCGATTGGCCTGGTGTGGAACGAGCCAATCCAGATCCTCTGCCGTGGTGCCGGTTGCCTCAAAGGCTGCCTCGATCACGTCGGTGATCATGCCGACCGCGTGCTTGAAGACTTCGCGGCCTTCCATGCGCAGATGACCGACAGTGCCAGTCGTCGATGGTCCGCCATCGACGTAAAGCTTTTCCTTGTGTGCGCCATCCGAACGCAGGTGGGAGGTCAGCACGCCCCGGTCGGAGGTCTTGCCCTCGCCCTCGCCTGCTTCCAGGATGACGGCACCGGCGCCATCGCCGAAAAGAACGCAGGTGGTGCGATCCTTCCAGTCGAGAATGCGCGAGAAGGTTTCGGCACCAATGACCAGAACGCGCTTTGCCATGCCGCCACGAATGTAGAGATCGGCAGTCGCCATCGCATAGACGAAGCCGGAGCAAACGGCCTGAACGTCAAAGGCAAAGCCGCCAGTGATGCCAAGGCGGTTCTGGATGTTTACCGCTGTCGCGGGAAACGTGTTGTCCGGTGTGGATGTGGCAACGATGATGAGATCTATGTCTTCGGGCTTCAGCCCGCCATTTTGCAATGCCGCGCGGGCCGCAGCCTCGCCCAGTGACGCCGATGTCTCGCCCTCGCCTGCAATGTAGCGCTGCTTGATGCCGGTGCGCTGAACGATCCACTCGTCCGAGGTCTCGACGATACCTTCGATTTCCTGGTTCGTCACAACCCGCTTCGGCAGCGCCGCTCCGAAGCCACGTACAATAGAGCGGATCATTGGTTATTCCTCATCAACCACGAGAGCTTCAGGCGCCGGAGGCGGAAGTCTTCTTGCGTGGTATGCTTTCAAATCATTTTCGATCTTGGCGGTCAGGCCATTATGCACCATGTCATAGCCGACATCGATGGCCGAGGCGAAGCCGAGCGCATCCGTGCCGCCGTGGCTCTTGATGACAATGCCGTTCAGCCCCAGGAACACGCCGCCATTGACCTTGCGGGGATCCATCTTCTCACGCAGCACATCGAATGCGCTCTTGGCCAGAAGATAGCCGATCTTCGCGATGAAGCTGCGGGAAATCGCTTCACGCAGCAAAGTCGTGATCTGGCGTGCGGTGCCTTCTGCGGCCTTCAGCGCAATATTGCCGGTGAAGCCTTCAGTGACGACGACATCGACCGTACCCTTGCCGATATCGTCGCCTTCGACGAAACCGCGGTAGTCGATGGTGGCGAGATCAGCTTCACGAATGAGGCGACCAGCTTCGCGGACCTCTTCCTGTCCCTTGACCTCTTCGACACCGACATTGAGGAGGCCGACCGTCGGGCGATCGACATCGAACAGCGCACGCGCCATGGCACCGCCCATCAGGGCAAAATCCAGAAGCTGCTGGGAGTCCGCACCAATGGTCGCGCCGATATCGAGAACGATGCTTTCGCCGCGTAGCGTGGGCCAGATTCCGGCAATCGCGGGACGTTCGATCCGCGCCATGGTGCGCAAACAGAATTTCGCCATGGCCATCAGCGCACCGGTGTTGCCGGCAGAAACGGCAACATCCGCCTCGCCCACCTTTACCGCTTCAATGGCGCGCCACATGCTGGAGACGTAACGACCGCGACGAAGTGCCTGGCTAGGCTTTTCATCCATGGCAACCGAGACTTCGCAGTCGAAGAACTCGGACTTCTCCATTAGACGAGGATATTGCGCCAGAATAGGATCGCACTTGCTCTTCTGCCCATAGAGCAGGAATGTCACGTCGTTGTGCCGCTCGAGTGCCTTTGCAGCACCAGGTATGACAACATCAGGGCCGTGGTCCCCACCCATGACGTCAATTGCTATTCTGATCACTCGTCCCTGATCCTTCTGACCGCCGCGCGGTAATTTTCGGGCGAAAATACCGTTTCCGCCCAGCCTTACAACTGAATTGTTCGCTTCTTACGAAGGCATTCAGTCTTTTTTCCAATCTTTCAACACCGCGAAGGGCGAAGGTTTTTTGTCTTCCATCGGCGTCTTCTCGCCGTATCCGTCGAAATCGATACCGTCTTTTCGCGGATAGGGATCAATTGCCAGAGCGGCAAATTCAGCAACGACCACGCCGACATCGATCGTGTCACCGACAAACTGATCGGGAATATCCGGACCGTCCGGATCGAGCACGATCTCACCGTCATCATTCGTCGTCATGCGCGCGAGCTTCGAACCTTCCGGCACGAAAATCTGCTCAACCTTTTCGTCGATCACGCTCGGGACGGGCTCAAGCGTTACCACGCAAGCCTGCGTGATACCGGCCTGCACCTGACCCTTGATCCTGATCCCGTCCCTTTTCCAACGGGTGACCTGCAATTCGCTTTTGAGATAATCCACCGACAGGACATCCCAGAATTTTGCCAGCGCCTTCAGCTCTTCCGGGCTTGCCTCGAGACCAATCCTGACCGGATTGGCAGAAATATGACCTACCTTGACGGGATAGGAAAAGGGCGCGTCATCATTGGCCGCATGGGGCGATTTCATTGAAAACCTCACAAATCCGGTGAAGGCAGCGTGACAGTTCCCGTCGCTACAGCGTCTTCCGGCTGCGCAGACAGCATCTCCGACGCCGACATCATCCATTTCGAAAGCGCGCGCATATCCGGCGCGGCCTCATCTGCCTGGGGATATATATTGCGACGGAGCGCTGCCGCAAGTGCATCGGCATCCGCACCGTCGATTGCAGCGGCATAGGATTCCAGCCTGCCATAAAACATGCCAGCAAATTTCTTCATCCGCTTCGGCACGCCTTGGTCGCCGATCCCCAGTTCCCGCATCGAATGGTCGAGATCCTGGAAGAAGGCATCAACGATCTCCTGGGCGATTTCCTGGCCGCTGACCGATGCGCCTTTGGTGCGGCGAAAATACAGAATCATGACGACTGCCAGCATTTCGAAGCGGCCCATGACCGTGTCCGGAACGCCCATGTGCAGATAGAAGCCTGGCTGACGAGCGGCCTGCGTCAATATCGAATATTGGCGGTCAACGATGGCGCGATTGTTGTTTTTCTTTCTGAAAAGCCCAAAAACCATCGAAAAATCCGAATATCGACCGACGAAATCGTGTCTCGCCCATCGCACTTGTTGCATGATTGTCAAAGCTGGTTTACCGAAGCATCCGAGAATTGCAATGCCGTGTCAGTCACGTTCATCATCGTGCTGAAACAGTCAAGGATAGGCGCCAGGAGGCGGTGCCGGTTTCTGAAACATGTTGCATTCCATGGTGAAACGGGGAATTCCTGTCCCCGGATTGACATAATCGTGTGTACAGAAGCGGTACAACACGCAATGCCGGAAGGTGCCATTCATGATCGCAGTCGGGGAAACGCAGGTGAACAAGCAGAAGTCGGCCGGAAAGACCAAGTTTCTGAGCAAAGCCGCCATCGCCGTTGTTGTTGCCTCGAGCCTGCTGACAGCCTGCTCCAGCACCACGGACGTTTTCCATAATGGCTATGTGCTGGACGAACAGTCGCTGCAGCTGATCCCCGTCGGCTCCAGCCGCGAACAGGTGCTGCTGACCATGGGTACGCCGTCGACGACGGCAACCTTCGGCAATGAGGTGTTCTACTACATCTCGCAAAAGCGCGTTCGCAGGGCAGCTTTCATGAAGCCGCAGCTCGTCGAGCAGAACATTCTGGCGATCTATTTCGACAAGAACGGCGTCGTTGCCCAGAAGGCGAACTACACGCTTCAGGACGGAAAGGTCTTCGACAGCATCTCGCGCACAACGCCGACGGGCGGCAAGGACCTCACCTTCCTGCAGCAGCTGCTTTCGGGTGGCCCTGCCGGTGCCGGCATAGCCAAGAGCATCCTCGGCGGCAACAACAGCGCCTTCTGACGCAAGACATCTAATTGGTTTCGAAAAGGCTGGCGCCAAATGGACGCCGGCCTTTTTTGTGTTGGGCAATAATCCCTGTTACAATACAGGACGTTCGCTGCGCGCCGCGATCAGCCACAGGATCAGCATGAGGAGGACACCGGCATCGCGCCACGTGACGGCTCCGTAGGCTGACCAGAACGTCTCCCCGACACCAACGGCGGCAGCGCCTGCTGCGGATTTCAGTGGACTCGAGTATCCGCCGGCAGCCGAGATCAAGACCACTTTCAAGCCGAAGGTGAGACCCGCGCCGAAATCCATATTGCCGTAATAAAAGGTGGCGAGCACCCCGCAAACCGAGGCAACGAGCGCTGCGGCACAGTATGAAAGCAGGAACACCCTGCCCGCGTTCACCCCCATTAGTTTTGCTGCGAAGGCATCTTCTGAAACGGCCCTCCACTGCCTGCCAAACTGAGACGAGCGAAGGAACAGCCAGCCAGCCGCGATCAGAGCGCAAAAGCAGGTGGAGTTCAAAATCTGCATCGGCGTCGTCGTGACGAGGAATTCCCCCTGTTGCCAGAGCCGGACGGGATCGTTGAAGAGCGGAGGCAACCAGAGCGAACGGGTGTCGGCCGCAAGTCTTGCACTCTCCATCAGTGCAATCAGCGCCCCGATCGATGCCACCGTGACCGCGTTGGGCGTGGCCCCGGCGAGAGGCCGCATCACGGCGCGGCCAATCAGAATGCCTGCCCATAGTCCGCCGAAGAGACCAGCGACCGTCCCGAAGGCCAATGTGGCAGCAAGGGTCAACCAAAGCCGGTTCCAGCCAAAATCGGCAAAGAGCAGACAGGTCAGTCCGGCAAAAGCAAAAATTCCCCCGAAGGTGACATCGGCCCGCCTGGTGATGGCAAAGGCGATCGCATAGCCGAATGCCAGCGCGGCGTAGAGAGCTGCAATCGGAGCGGCGTTCAGAATCTGCTGCAGAAAATAGGCCATCTCAGCCCTCCCTACCGCCAATCTAACTGGTAAAATTTGTTTTACCAGTTATAATTATGTCATGACCTTCACCTGGACACCGCATCGATTTTCCGGCGGAGCGCTCGCTCTGGATGTCGCCAACACCGTTATTCTACGCGGTGATGCCGACCGCTCGATCGACCGTTTCGCCAGCAGCGAGCAAATCGAAAGCTTTTGCGAGGCGGCCGGTGCGATGTGTGCCGAAAGAGGAGGCATGCCCACTGCCTTACGACCGCCGCCTGTGGAATCGGAAGATGTGCTGATCGATCTGAGGGAGGCGACGGATCGCTACTTCCGCACTGCGATTGCGACCGGGGCGGAAGACAATGCGCTGCTTGCCGATCTTCTGAGCGCTTGCGCCACGGCGCTGAGGACGGCGAAAGCGGACGAACTGGCCGCGGCAACGGCCCATTCCGTGCTGCACTTAATTCACGGCCCTGATCGCAGTCGCATGCGCATCTGCACCAATTGCGGCTGGCTGTTTCTCGACCGCAGCAAGAACCGCAGCCGGATCTGGTGCGACATGGCGGTCTGCGGCAACCGGCGCAAAGCGAGCCGCCACTATAAGCGCAAGAAGGAGACCACAGAATGAGATGGTTGGCCCTACCCTTTATTCTGCTTGCGCTTGCAGGATGCCAGCGTGAAGAACAAAGGGATGTCGCAAAAATTTCCGGGCGCATGTTCGTCTTCAACTACCGCGTCGCGGTGGCAACCTATCTCGTCACGCTTCAAGCACAGATACCGATAGAAGAAGGAAGCGTGATAGAGGCGGAGTTCGAGAACCCGCGTGGCGGCGATGCACTGACGGTATCCGAACGGCTTTTTCCCAAAAATTCGAAGATTGTTCTTCAGAGCCCACCGGTGGAATGCGTCAGGCAGGACAGGCCCTACAAGGTGACGATCCGCTTGAGAGCGCCCGATGGGCATGTGACGCAGACACTTGAAACCAAGGTGACATCCGACACGGATCAATCGCTGCTTCCAGCAAAGCCGCTGGTGGTCGGTCCCCTCTATACCCCAAACCCAGAGGTGTTTCACAGTGACGGCACGACGGACATGAAGCCGGTTCAAAACTGCCCGACGTCCTAGAGTTGGGCAAATCAGCATTTGCGGCAGAGAACGAAAACAAAAAAACGGGGCCGTTGCGGGCCCCGTTTTCAGAAACACTCAGCTTCGCAGCCGATAGGATCAGCCGACGATTTCGGTTTCAGCGAACCAGTAAGCGATTTCCTGGGCAGCGGTTTCCGGAGCATCCGAACCGTGGACCGAGTTCTCGCCGATGGAGAGAGCGAAGGTCTTGCGGATGGTGCCTTCGGCAGCCTGCGCAGGGTTGGTTGCGCCCATGATTTCGCGGTTCTTGAGGATGGCGTTTTCGCCTTCCAGAACCTGAACGATGGTCGGGCCGGAGGTCATGCCTTCAACCAGTTCGCCGAAGAAAGGACGTTCCTTGTGAACAGCGTAGAAGCCTTCTGCTTCGCGCTTGCTCATCCAGACGCGCTTGGATGCGATAACGCGCAGGCCGTTTTCTTCAAAAACCTTGGTGATGGCGCCAGTGAGGTTACGCTTGGTTGCGTCCGGCTTGATCATCGAGAATGTGCGTTCAATCGCCATTATTGCGGTTCCTTGTCATAGAAAGAAAGTGGGCGGTGTTTACCCGCCCAAACGCCCGAAAACAAGGGGGCTTTCCGCAATTGGCATGCGCCGGGCGACATTTCACGCCGCTGTCACACTGCGCCCCTTCGCGCCGTGAAGATCAAGGCAACGCTCGAACCAGTCGCGAACGGGGTCCTTGGCGGCGAAGAGGTCAACGCCGCTTGCGACCCTCGACCACTGAAGCGCGCCGAAGACGATGTAGTCGGCAAAGAGCGGGCTTTCACCACCAAGGAACGGCTGGCGGCCGAGCATCTTGCGAATGGGTTCAAGGCGAGAAGGAAACGCAGCAATCTCTGCCTCGCGCTCGGCAATCACCTCTTCCAGCGCGGCACCCAGCGCTTTGGTCCGGCTCTCGCGGAAATAGGCCTGGTCCTGGTCATCCAGCATGTCGTGAATATCGAGAAGTGCGATCCTGACGATCGCCGGATGGAGCTGCGTCTGCGACCAGCTTTCGACGAACCGAGACAACGCCTTGCCGCCCTCCCCGTTGAACAGCGATGGCTGATCGGGATAGGCCTCATCGAGATAGACCGCGATTTCGAAGCTATCCTTTACGAGCCTGTCTCCGTCACGCAGGACAGGCACGGTTTTCGAAAAACCGTTTTCGATGCCGGGTATGGCGGTGAAGGCGAGCGGACGCTCTTCGAAATCCAGCCCCTTATGCGCCAGCGACAAAACGGTCTTCCAGCAATGGGGCGAGAACGGACGGCTGATGTCACGGCCGCAGAGCGTGTAAAGCGTAATCGACATGGTCACTCCTGTTTTCTGACCCCATTGAACAGGCTGATGCGGCGAAAATCAAACCACGAGTCTTCATGCCAGCCATCACGGAGTTTGAAGAGACGTTGTTCTCAGGAAGCGAAGGTCAGAACCTGTAGAGGAAAAGCCTCGTGCGACGAGCATCATCGACCTCCAGGATGTTGAGCGGCGCGACACCCGGGACCTCGAAACTGTTGGAGACGAGGATCGTTCCCGGACGCATCGCCGCCTTTGCCTTTTCGTAAAGGCCGGGCATCGGTACGGGCGACAGGAAGCAGTAGACCACATCATATTGGGAAAGATCCGCATCCCACAGGCTCTTGTAGCGGATCGCCGCATTGGGACGGCGGATGAGCGCTACCCAGAGCTTGGAGACCAATGTCAGGAGCGGTGCGGTCTCATAACCGTCCACTTGAATGGTGGGATGATGCTTTGCCAAGAAGGTGACGATACCGCCGGCACCACTGCCCAGGTCGGCGACGCGGCGGGCATTTTCCCGTGCCACAAGATCGCCGATTGCCTTCCAGGTCTGGCGATTGGTCATGTAGAATGGCACTTGCTCCTTCGCGCCGTTCCAGAAGACCAGCACGCAGGCGATGAAAGCCAGGCCGTAAGCCCAGGCCGGGACGACGTCATTGTAGACAACGGCGAAGGGCAGAAGGATTTGCACCGGCACCCAGAACCACCAGAGGCCAAGGAGCCGCCCGATCAGCGCCGACAGAAGGCCCTGTATCAGCAGGATTTCGAAAAGCCCGAATGGTAGCCGCCAGCCCATGCGCTGCACGAGAACGAAGCCACCGAGCACGATCGCCTGAGACAGGACGAGCCTGACAAGGTTCAAGATGGGCTGGAGAATTCGGCTCATGAATGGGTTCTTCGTGACGGCATGGCTACCTCCCCTGTCTAGAAGGCCATGATGGCGCGGGGCTTGCCTCTCTCCCATCTTGCAAGCGCCAGGAAACTCGGCCAAAAGGCTGGCATGATTACGATTACCGACCTTTCCGCCCGTATCGCAGGCCGCCTGCTTCTCGACAATGCCAGCGTCTCGCTGCCTGATGGCGTGAAGGCCGGTCTGGTGGGGCGCAATGGCGCTGGGAAATCGACGCTATTTCGCGTCATCACCGGCGATCTCGGTTCTGAAAGCGGCAGCGTCACCATTCCAAAGCATGCGCGCATTGGCCAGGTGGCGCAGGAAGCACCGGGGACGGAAGATTCGCTGATCTCCATCGTGCTTGCGGCTGACAAGGAGCGGGCAGCGCTGCTGCAGGAATCCGAAACGGCGACGGATCCGAACAGGATTGCGGAAATCCAGATGCGACTTGTCGATATCGACGCGCATTCGGCAGAGGCGCGCGCATCGGCCATTCTTGCCGGTCTCGGTTTTGATCAGGAGGCGCAGCTGCGCCCCGCCTCTTCGTTCTCCGGCGGCTGGCGCATGCGCGTGGCACTCGCCTCGGTTCTCTTCGCCGAGCCCGATCTTCTGCTGCTCGACGAACCGACCAACTATCTCGACCTGGAAGGCACGCTCTGGCTGGAAGACTATATCCGCCGCTATCCCCACACCGTCATCATCATCAGCCACGACCGCGATCTTTTGAACAATGCCGTCAATTCGATCATCCATCTCGATCAGAAGAAGCTGACCTTCTATCGCGGCGGATACGATTCCTTCGAGCGGCAGAAGGCGGAAGCCGACGAGTTGCAGATGAAGGCGAAGGTGAAGAGCGATGCGGCGCGCAAGCATCTGCAAAGCTATATCGACCGTTTCCGCTACAAGGCCTCCAAGGCCAAGCAGGCGCAAAGCCGCATCAAGGCGCTGGAGCGGATGGGCACCGTTGCCGCCGTTATCGAGGATCACGTTCAACCCATCACCTTTCCAGAGCCGGAAAAGCAGCCTGCGTCACCGATTGTCGCGATCCAGAGCGGTGTCGTTGGCTACGAACCGGGCAAGCCCATTCTTAAAGGGTTGAACCTCCGCATCGACAATGACGACCGCATCGCCCTGCTCGGCTCCAACGGTAACGGCAAATCCACCTTCGCCAAGTTCATTTCCGGCCGCCTGCCAGCACAGGCGGGCGATCTGCGTATCGCGCCGGGCCTGAAGATAGGCTTCTTCGCCCAGCACCAGCTGGACGACCTGGTGCCCAACGAAACGCCGGTTGAGCATGTGCGCAAGCTGATGCCGCAGGCGGCGGAAGCGCAGGTGCGCTCACGCGTTGCCCAGATGGGCCTTGCGACGGAAAAGATGTCGACCGCTGCCAAGGATTTGTCGGGTGGAGAAAAGGCACGCCTGCTGATGGGGCTTGCGGCCTTCCACGCGCCGAACCTGCTGATCCTCGACGAACCGACCAACCATCTCGATATCGACAGCCGTCGCGCGCTCATCGAGGCCCTGAATGATTACGATGGTGCCGTGATCCTGATTTCGCACGACCGGCATCTCATCGAAGCCACCGTGGACCGTCTCTGGCTGGTCAACAACGGCACGGTGACGAGCTTCGAAGGCGATATGGAAGAATATCGCGATATCGTCATCGCCTCCGGCAAGAAGAAGGATGAGAAGATCGAAACCGCAAGCGATCAGGCGTCCAAGGCGGATCAGCGCAAAGCCAATGCCGAAAAGCGCGCGCAGCTTGCACCGCTGAAGAAAAAGATCAACGAAATCGAATCCTTGACGGCAAAGCTTGAGAAACAGATTCAAGCCCTCGACACGGAGCTTGCCGATCCGACGCTGTATGAAAAGGCGCCGGCTAAGGCAGCAGAAAAGGTCAAGCAGCGCGGTGAAGCGGCTGCCAAACTTTCCGCGGCAGAAGAACAGTGGCTGTTGTTGTCCAGCGAATATGAAGAAGCCATGGCTGGATAAATCAAACCTTACTTTCCAGGACGGGAAGTAACCGGCCGTTAACCATAATCAGAGAAAGCTCGGCAACAACGTCACCCCTGATTTGCCGAGCTTTTCATGCGCTTCTCCTCACTCTTCGTGTCCGCAGCCATTGCGCTGTGCCTTTCCAGTTGCGCAGGCAAGCCACAGGCCGAAGGGTCGCTGAAAAGCTCCTTCGCCGCTACCATGCCCGACAATCCCGCGGCAGGTGCACATGATCCCATCGCGCTATCGCCAGCGGCATGGATGCGTCCTCGCAATCCGATGGGCCTTGCCGGTCGCGACATCGAGGTGTCATCGCTGAAAGACATTGCGCTTGCCAACAAGGAAGTCGTGCTGAGCTTTGACGATGGCCCGGTGCCGGGTAAAACAGAGCGGATTCTTGCGACACTGAACGAGTTCGGCGTGAAGGCCACCTTCCTGATGGTTGGCGAAATGGCGCAACACTATCCCAACATCGCCAAGAAGGTCGTGGCCGAAGGGCACACGATCGGCAGCCACACCTTCAGCCATCCCAACCTGCGCAACCTTACCTTCGACCGGGCGCTAGCGGAAGTGGCAAAGGGTGAAAAGGCCGTGGCGAAGGCGACGGATACGGATGCGATGTTCTTCCGCTTCCCCTACCTGTCGGATAACCACAACCTGCGACACATGGTGTCCGAGCGCGGTCTCGTCATCATGGACGTCCAGGTGGATTCCAAGGACTATTTCTCCGATACCCCGGCGCTTGTCGCGTCGCGCACCATTGCCGCCCTTCGCCATCGCGGCAGCGGTATCATCCTGATGCATGACATTCACAAGCGGACAGCCACCATGCTGCCAGCACTTCTGACCCAGTTGAAAGCCGAAGGCTACAAGGTGGTGCATCTGGTCTACAAGAAGCCGGCCCACAAGCCGCTGCTTGTTGCATCCGCCAGCTGATTTTGAGCTGACAGCGCCGAGCAACGGCTTGCCCGGCGGCCTGTTTCTGATACAAGGCATAAAGTATTATTTTTAGAGCATCACACGGGTCTTAAAAGCATGTCAGCCATCAAGCTTGCCATCGTCGGCGTCGGCAAAATCGTTCGCGACCAGCATCTTCCAGCCATCGCCGCCAATGCGGATTTCGACCTTGTCGCAACGGCCAGCCGTCATGGTACCGTGGAAGGCGTGCCTTCCCACCACACGATCGAAGAACTGATCGCTGCCGTGCCGGAAGTGACCGCGGTTTCGCTCTGCATGCCGCCGCAATATCGCTACGAGGCAGCCTATACGGCGCTCAACGCCGGCAAGCATGTCTTCCTTGAAAAGCCACCCGGCGCAACCCTTTCGGAAGTGCAGGATCTTGTTCGCCTGGCGGATTCCAAAGGCCTGTCGCTGTTTGCAAGCTGGCATTCGCGCTATGCGCCAGCCGTCGAAGCAGCAAAGAGCTTCCTGGCCTCCACCAAGATCAATAGCGTTCACGTCATCTGGAAGGAAGATGTGCGCCACTGGCACCCGAACCAGGAATGGATCTGGCAGGCCGGCGGCCTCGGTGTCTTCGACCCCGGCATCAATGCGCTGTCGATCATCACCCATATCCTGCCGCGCGCACTGTTCATCACCAAGGCGACGCTGGAATTCCCGGAAAACCGCGACGCACCGATTGCCGCCGACATCCACTTCTCCGACGTGACGAAGATGCCGGTGCATGCCGAGTTCGACTGGCGCCAGACGGGCAAGCAGAGCTGGGATATCGTCGCCGAGACCGAAGCCGGTCAGATGGTTCTCTCCGAAGGCGGCGCAAAGCTTTCAATCAATGGCGAACTGAAATTTGCAGAGCCGGAGCGCGAATACCCTGCCCTTTACGAGCGCTTTGCCGAGATCATCAAGGCCAAGACGTCCGACGTCGATCTCGCACCGCTGACCCACGTCGCCGACGCTTTCCTGCTCGGTCGCCACAAGTTCGTGGATTCCTTCTACGACTGATAGCGGGTCGTCGACGCGTTTAGCCGATGGACAAATGGCCGGGACGAACCCGGCCATTTTCTTTATGAATGATCTTGATTAGAGCGCCGTGCTTTCCGAAAATCGGCTTCGATTTTCGGGCCGATGCTGTAGGGCCTTGCCCGATGGTCAGCGACCGTTTGCCTTGCGCCATGCTGCAAAAGCGGTCTGGTGCTCGTCCTTGGTGCAGGGATAGAGGCCGATAATCGTTTCGCCTGCCTTGACGCGTTCCACGACAAAGTCCTCGTAAGCGGTCATTTCGACGGCTTCGGTCGCAATTTCATCCGCAATACCGGCGGGGATGACGATGACGCAATCCGCATCGCCAACGATGATGTCGCCCGGGAAGACCGGCGCGTCGCCGCAGCCGATCGGACCGTTGATCTCGATTGCTTCATGCTTGGTGAGGTTCGTTGGGCTGGACGGGCGGGTGTGGTAGGCCGGGATATCCAGCTCGGCAATGGTTGCCGCGTCGCGGAAGCCGCCGTCGGAGACGATACCGGCACCGCCACGCACCATCAAACGGGTGACGAGAATATCGCCAGCGGAGGCAGCACTCGCGTCCTTGCGGCTATCCATGACCAGCACATGGCCCGGAGGGCAGGTCTCGATCGCCACGCGCTGCGGATGGGCAGGGTTGCGGAATTCGACGAGCTGATTGCGGTCTTCACGGGCCGGCATGTAGCGCAGTGTGAAGGCCGGGCCCACCATGTTCTTGCCCTTGTAGCCAAGCGGGCGCACACCCTGGATGACCTGGTTGCGCAGGCCGCGCTTGTAAAGCGCCGTTGCCAGTGTCGCGACGGAAATCGTCGATAGTTTTTCGCGGGTTTCGCTGTTCATAGTGTTCTCCTCGTCGTGACGGATGAAGGCTTTTCACGCCTTGTGAATGGGTTCGTCGATAAAGACGCCACCCTGATATTTCGCGATGGCCGCTTCCGGATCAGGGCACGGCACGGTCCGTTCGATTTCCTCGCGGAACCGCGCGGCATTGTCGCGCCGCTGCCAGCCGAGAAAATCGACATGAGAGTTGTCCCACCAGGCATCATCATTGGCAGACACACCCCAGATCACCGGGCAGCCAAGCTTTCGCACGCCGAAAACGGCCTCGATCAGCGAGACGAAATCGTCATGGCTGAGCCAGGTGGAGAGCATGCGCCAATCCATCGGCTTCTCGGTGCAGGAACCGATCCGGACGATCGCCGTCTCCTGGCCGAATTTGGAATGATAGAGGCTCGCAATCGCCTCGCCGAAAATCTTCGACACGCCGTAAAGCCCATCCGGCAGGAAGGGCATATCCGGCGTAAGCTTGGTCCCTTGGGGATAGTAGCCGATCGTGTGGTTGGTCGAAGCGAAGAGGATGCGTGGCTTGCCGTTCGCCCGCGCCGCTTCATAGAGATTGTAGACTCCTCGCAGATTGGCGTCCTCGATCGGGTCGTATGCCTTCTCGACCGAAATGCCGCCCAGATGAACGATGCCATCGCAATCCTTCACCAGATCGTGGACGGCCTCAGCATCCTCCAGCGCGCAGCGCACCACTTCCTCGTGCGGTCCGGCGGGCGCGGCAATCTCCGCCACATCCGACAGGCGGACGATTTCGGCAACCTGGCCGAGGCGCCCGCGCAGCATTCTGCCAAGCTGGCCGCCGGCACCTGTGATCAGCAAACGCTTCATCATCGACCCAATCCTTTAGTAGATGTCCGGCTCGCCAGCGCTGCGGCCGAAATCCGTCTGGAGGAAGTCGAAGTCGCAGCCCTCATCCGCCTGTGTCACGTGCTTGGAGAAGAGATAGCCATAGCCACGCTCATAACGCGGCGCTGGCGGCTGCCAGGCGGCACGGCGGCTTTCGATCTCCTCTTCGCTGACCAGCATATCGAGGCGACGTGCGGGCAGATCAAGGCGGACGATATCGCCGGTCTTCAAAAGGGCGAGTGGGCCGCCAACGAAGCTTTCCGGCGCGACGTGCAGCACGCAGGCGCCATAGGACGTGCCGGACATGCGGGCGTCGGAAATGCGCACCATATCGCGGTGGCCCTTCTTGATCAGCGCTTTGGGGATGGGCAACATGCCCCATTCCGGAAAGCCGGGGCCACCCAGTGGTCCTGCATTGCGCAACACCAGAACATGATCAGGGGTAACGTCAAGATTTTCATCGTCGATCGCTGCCTTCATTTCGGGATAGCTATCGAAAACGAGCGCTGGACCTTCATGGACATGGAACTTGGGATCGCTGGCCGCAGGCTTGATCACGGCACCATCCGGGCAAAGATTGCCACGAAGGACAGCAAGCGAGCCCTCTGCATAGACGGGATTGTCGAGCGAGCGAATGACATCGTCATTATAGACCTTGGCGCCTTCCAGGTTTTCACCCATGCTGCGACCGGTCACCGTCAAGGCTGAACAATCAAGACGGCTTTCGATCTGCTTCATCAGAGCGCGCAGACCACCGGCAAAGTAGAAGTCCTCCATCAGATAGTCTTTGCCCGAGGGGCGGACATTGGCGATCAGCGGGGTGACGCGGCCGAGCGCATCCAGTTCATCCAGCGTCATCGGCACGCCGGCGCGCCGTGCCATGGCGATCAGATGCACGACCGCATTGGTGGAGCAGCCGGTTGCCATGGCAACGATCGCCGCATTGCGGAAGGCTGCCGCACTCAAAATCTTGTTCGGCGTCAGATCCTCGGCCACCATTTCCACGATGCGACGGCCGCAGGCAGCCGACATGCGCAGATGAGCTGAGTCCACGGCAGGGATCGAGGATGCACCCGGCAGCGTCAGACCGAGCGCATCGGTGATCGCGGTCATGGTGGAGGCCGTGCCCATGGTCATGCAGACGCCGGCGGAGCGCGCGATGCCGCCCTGGACGCCGCTCCACTCTTCATCGGTAACATTGCCTGCGCGGCGTTCGTCCCAGTATTTCCAGGCATCAGAGCCGGAACCGAGTGTCTTGCCGGCATAGTTGCCGCTCAGCATCGGGCCGGCGGGCAGATAGATCATCGGAACGCCAGCGGAGATCGCACCCATGACGAGGCCGGGCGTGGTCTTGTCACAGCCGCCCATCAGCACGACGCCATCGAGCGGATGAGAGCGGATCATCTCTTCCGTCTCCATCGCCAGCATGTTGCGGTAAAGCATAGAGGTTGGCTTGGTAAAGCTCTCATCGACGGAGAGGGATGGCATCTCAACGGGGAAGCCGCCAGCCTGAAGAACGCCGCGCTTCACGTCCTTCACTCGTTCGGGAAAATGCGAGTGACAGGTGTTGAGCTCCGACCACGTATTGAGGATGCCGATCACCGGCTTGCCGGCAAAATCCTCTTCGGAATAGCCAAGCTGCATCATGCGCGAGCGGTGGCCGAAACTGCGCAGGTCGTCAGGGGCAAACCAGCGGGCGGAGCGAAGCTTCTTCTCGGTCATGTCAAACGTCCTGCTTGAGCGTCAAACCGCTCGTCGTATCGAAAAGATGAACGTGCTCGAGCGGCGCGGCCATGCGGATCACCTCACCGGCGGCAGTGGAGGTCTGCCCGGACAGATGCAGCGTCACAGGCGTACCATCGCCCAGATTGCCGTAGAGATAGGATTCTCCACCAAGCTGTTCGGCTGTGCGCACCGACATGGTGAGCGGTCCTTCATTGCCGTGCTTCACATGGTTGGGGCGAATGCCGAGCGTGACCTTCTGGCTGGGCGCATAGGAAAAACCGGTCTGCGGCAGCGGGATCAGTTCGCCCGTCGCGATCTTCAGCAGAGGTGTCGATCCGGAGATCACCTCGCCGGCGAAGAAGTTCATCTTTGGCGACCCGATGAAGCCTGCGACGAAGAGATTGGCAGGGCGATTGTAAAGATCGAGCGGGACGCCGAACTGCTCCAGCTTGCCGGCGCGCAGCACGGCGATCTTGTCGGCCATGGTCATGGCTTCCACCTGGTCGTGGGTGACGTAGATCATCGTGTTGCCAAGACGCTTGTGCAGAGCGGAGATTTCGCCGCGCATATCGACGCGCAGCTCTGCATCGAGGTTGGAAAGCGGTTCATCGAAAAGGAAGACGCGCGGTTCACGCACGACGGCACGGCCGATCGCAACGCGCTGGCGCTGTCCGCCCGACAGATCCTTCGGACGGCGCTCCAGAAGCTGATCGATCTGCAGCATCTTGGAAACCTGCGCGATCTTTTCGGCGATCGCCTTCTTCGGCGTGCCGATGTTTTCAAGGCCGAAGGAGAGGTTCTCGCGCACCGTCATATGCGGGTAAAGCGCGTAGGACTGGAACACCATGGCAAGACCGCGGTCCGCAGCCGGCACCGTGTTGACCACATCGCCACCGATGACGATGTCGCCATCGGTCAGGGCTTCCAGGCCTGAAATCATGCGCAGAAGCGTTGACTTGCCACAGCCGGACGGTCCGACGAATACGCAGAATTCGCCGTGCTTGATATCGAGATCGATACCCTTGATCACATCGAGGGCGCCATATGTCTTTTTGACCTGACGAAGCTCAATACTTGCCATTGTCGTGTCTCCTCCCGAAGGATTATTTGCCGCCCGTCGATGCAATGCCGGTGGCGATGTATTTTTGTAGGAACATGAAGACCAGCGCGATGGGCGCGAGCGTCAGTACGGTCATGGCAAGCAGGTTGCTCCACTCCGTCGACATCTCTCCCTGGAAGGAATTCAGTGCCAGTTGCAGGGTGAAATTATCGTTGCGGGTCAGCACGATCAGCGGCCACAGGAAGTCGTTCCAGCGCCACATGACCGCCAGGATCGCAAGCACCGCAAGTGCCGGTGCAGAGAGCGGCAGGATGATGCGCCAGTAGATCTTCCACTCGCTGGCCTTATCCATGCGTGCCGCGTCGAGGATCTCATCGGGGATCGTCAGCATATATTGGCGAAGCAGGAACACACCGGTCGGCGTGGCGGCACCGGGAATGATCACGCCCCAGAGACTGTTGATCATGCCAAGCTGGCTGGTGATGAGAAAGAGCGGCACCAGCACGACCGTCTGCGGGATCATCAAGGTGCCGACGACCATGGCTAGAACGGCACCCCTGCCCTTGAACTGATATTTCGAAAGGGCAAAGGCCGCCATGGAATTGACGATCAGCATGATGACGGTGGACGTTACCGTAATGAAGACCGAGTTCCAGAAATAAAGCGGGAAGTTGAAGCGCTGGAAAAGCTCGGTGTAGTTCTCCGTCGCCAGAGACACGCGCTCAGCCGGCTTCAACTCGTTGAACGGCATTTTTTGGATTTCGGTCGGCTTCGCTGGGTCGATGACCTGCGCTACCAAGCCGATGCGGCGCACCATGCCCACCGTCTGACCGTCCTTGGTGGTATAGACGGGAAGCGGCGCTTGCTGTCCATCCACAACGACGGTCTCCTGCGAATAGGGCAGGAAACGCGGAGGAAAGCGCTGAAGGTCCGCTTCCGTCTTGAAGGACGACAGAACGAGCCAGACGACCGGGCCGAACATGATCAGAACGGCCATGCCAAGATAGGCGTAGGACAGCCAGTCGGTCCAGTGCAGCTTGCCATTGCGGCCGCGCGTGCGGGTTAGAAATGCACCAATCCTAGCCATCGACCTTGCTCCTGTTTGCCCGGAATTGCAGAGCGGTCAGCACCACGAGAACGACAGCGAGAAGCAGCGAGGCTGCGGCTGCAAGGCCGAAATTGCGGGGCGTTCCGGCAAAACCGGTCTGATAGATGTATTGAATGATGAAGGTCGTTGCCGAGCCTGGACCACCGCCGGTGAAGGCGAAGATTTCGTCGAAGGTCTGTACGCCCTTGATCAGCGACAGAACAAGCACGACGAGCATGGTCGGCGCCAGAAGCGGCATGGTGATGCGGCGGAAGATGCGCCAGGGGTTCGCCTTGTCGAGTTCGGCGGCCTCGTAGACATCACGTGGGATCGCCTGCAGGCCGGCAAGAAGGATGAGCGTGTAGAAGCCCATATGCGCCCAAACCGACAGGAAGACCGACCAACCGAAGGCCAGGTTTGCTTCCAGCATCCAGTCGACAGAGCTCAAGCCCATACCTTCCATCGCGGCATTGAGAACGCCGAAGCGCTGCAAGATCCACTTCCAGATCAGCGCCACGACGACGGGTGACAGCAACACTGGGAAGAAGAACACGGCGCGGAAGAAACCACGGGCGCGGATATCGCGGTTGAGGATGATGGCCGTGATCAGCGAGAAGCCAACCATGAAGCCCACCTGAAGCACGACGAAGAGGAGCGTGTTCCACACCGAGCGCCAGAAGAGGTCCTGCTGACAGGAATTCGGATCGAGATAATTGCCGCAGGACATCAGCGCCTGAAAATTCCCGCCGCCGACGAAGGGGCGATCGGCAAGCATGATCTGCTCGGTGCCCGTCACCGAATAGGCAACGTTCAGCAGGATCGGCAGAAATGCGAAAACAGCAAAGAGAATGAGGTTTGGGGTGAGAAACACCCAGGCAATCCGTCGATGCCCGAGAACCTTCTGCAGGAAGGCGAACGGCAGTTCAACGATGCCCATCACTGGCGCAATCAATTTATACATGGGGCTCCTCCTTCGATCCGGCGCGGCACGGGATGCGTCGCGCCGGAAGGCGATGGATCATTTCGCCTGCTTCAACATTTCCTCAACGTCCGTCTTGGCGCGTGCCATCGCTTCATCGACTGTCAATTCGCCGACGATGGTCTGGGTGATGCGCTGAACAGAGATGTTGAACATGGCGCGATTGTTCTTGTAACCCTGGTAGGCGTAAGCAATCGGGCTAATGCCGGGGATCTGGTCGAGCCAGGCATTCATGGCCTTCTGCGTCGCAGGGGTCGCACCGGTATAGGTCACGCCTTTTTCCGCGACCGACTTCTTGGCCGGAACGTTGCGGGTGCGGACCGTGAAGTCGAGATAGTTCTCGTCTTCGGCAAGGAAGTTCAGGATATCGGCCACGATCTTCGGGTTCTTGGTCTGCTTGAAGCCGACAATGCCGGTACCACCCGGCATGCCGGTGCAGGCAGCACCGCCGCAAGGCTGCGGCACGACTTCCCAGTCGAAGGCATCGCCTACCTGGCTATCGAAGCGCGCCGTCTGCCAGCTACCGGAATAGTAGTAAGCGAGTTGGCCGTTGATGAATTCCTGCGCGGCGTCACGATAGGTATTACCGCCCTGCCCGGCCCAGACGTCACGCGCCATGGTGCCGTCCTTGTTCCACTCGACGAACTTCTTCACGAAGGTCGTGAAACCTTCATCGACCAGGATCGGCTTACCTTCCGCGTCGAAAATCTTGGCGCCATAGGAGATGGCGGGGCCGGCAATACGGTGACCCGAACGGTCGATTGCCATCGGATAAGGTGTTCCGGTTGCCTTCGCGACGGCGGTCGCCGCCTTTGCCCAATCATCCATCGTCGCGTCCTTGCCGGGCACGGCGACATTGGCCTGATCGAACAGCGTGCGATTGATGAAGGCGCCGGTGATGGTCAGCTGCGTATGCATGCCGTAGATGCCCTTGTCGTCAGGGCCGCTGCGGTACCACTTCAGCACGTTGGAGAAATTGTCTTCCCAGTTCTTCGCGTCCACATAGGGCGTGAGATCGAGATAATAACGGTTGAGGCCGCCAAGGTCGGTGACGGTGGCGAAATCCGGACCGCTGCCGCCCGCGAGCTGAACGGGCAGACCTTCCAACAGCGCCTTATAAGGCACCACGTCGGTAACGATCTTCACATCCGGATGCTGCTTTTCATAGCGTGCGAGAATGTCCTTCAGGATTTCGCAGCCATTGCCGTCATAGGCGCATGTGAAGCGAACTTCCTGGGCAGCCTGAGCGCCTCCGGCGAAAGACGCCGCGCCCAAAGCGAGCGCCAATGCCATGCTGTATTGTCTGATCATCTGGTTTCCTCCCATTCGATGATTATGCTTTGGCGATGATTATGCTCTAGAGCGCCGTGCGTCCTTTCGGACGCACAAAGGACGCTCTAGCTCTTCCAAATCACGCATCGTGCCTTTCTGAAAATCGATCCCGATCTTCAGGCCGATGCTGCGGTGGGTGCAGGCTGCGGAGCCCAACCCTTGATCCACTGACCTTCCGCCGCCTCTGCCAGCCGTACCGGTTTGCCTCCGCGCGCCGAGCGATAAATGGCCGTGACGAGCTCAATCGATTGCAGACCGTCCCTTACAGTGACCTCCTTGCCGCCGCGCCCCTCCATGGCGTCAGCAATCGCCTCGACAAAACCGGTGAAGCCGTTCTCGCCTTCGCCAACCGTTGCAAGAACCGCATCGATCTGAGCTTGCGTCGTCGGTGCTCGCGCAATGAAGCGCCACTTGTCTTCCGCCGGGCGATAGGGCAGCGAACCGCTCTCGGCGGTGAAACCTTCGAAGCAAAAGCGCAGACGCGATGTGTCTTCGGCCGCTCCGAGCGTAACCGAGCTTGTCACCAGCGCGCCGTTCTTCATGCGGAAGCTGAGTGCCGCGCAGTCTTCGGTTTCGATCGCGTTGACGCGGGTATCGGCCATGGTGAAGACTTCTTCGACCGGGCCGAGCACGTAGCAGATCAGATCATGTGCATGGATCGCATGGCCGAGGATCGCGCCACCGCACTCGCCTTTCCAGGTGCCGCGCCAGGGGATGTCGTAATAGCCCTTGCCGCGATTCCAATGGACTTCCGAGCTTGCAACATAGGCCTTGCCGG
Source organism: Agrobacterium cavarae (assembly GCF_004310285.1). GTDB lineage: Bacteria > Pseudomonadota > Alphaproteobacteria > Rhizobiales > Rhizobiaceae > Agrobacterium > Agrobacterium cavarae. The sequence continues at coordinate 11,250 of NZ_SISF01000024.1, read as the reverse complement.
CAAGCCCGGCATCGATCAGCGCGCGAAGCTGGCGCATGGCCGGACCAAAGCGATACTGGAAGACGGGGAAGATGCTGCGGCCCGTCGTCTTGACGGATTCGAGAAGCGCATTCGCCTCTTCCAGCGAACGAACAAGCGGCTTTTCGCAGACCACATCCTTGCCAGCGGCGTGCGCCTTCAGCGTGATTGGGAAATGTAAGTGCGGCGGCAGGCAGACGTCGATGAGCTGGATGCTCGGATCCGCCAGAACCTCATCCAGATCGGCGGTAACATGGATGGACGTGCCATTGGCAACGCCACGCGCGCGTTCCACGTCGAGATCGCAGATCGCCTTGACGGCGAACCGCTCCGGCAAAGCGAGATACCCCTTCAGATGCTCGGCACCAATACCGGCACCGACAATGGCGACGCCTATCATGCCTTTGCTCCTTCAGCCTTGGCCTGTGCCTGAAGCGACAGATCGCAAACCTTGAAGACATGCTCCTGCGTCATCGCCGTTTCGGTGCGGTTGCGGATGTCGTCGCATACGCGTCCGAAATATGGGAGGCCAGCGTCGGAGGCATCGATATATTCGCAGCGATCGCCATTGACGAGGATCAGGCGGTCGGTGCCTTCGCTGTTGCCGACATCGACATATTTGCGCAGTTCGATATAGCCCTCGGTGCCGAGGATCGTCAGGCGGCCATCACCCCAGGTGGGCAGCGCATCCGGCGTATACCAATCGACGCGGATGTAGCCGTGGCCCTTGTCGCCGCGCAGCAGCACTTCGCCAAAATCCTGCAGGCCCGGGTCGCCCGGGTTGGCGTAATTGGCAACCGAAGCAGACACGATTTCCACCTCGGTGGAGCCGGTGAAGAACATGAACTGGTCAATCTGGTGGCTGGCGATGTCGGTGATGATGCCGCCGTATGCTTCACGCTCGAAGAACCACTTTGGACGGATCTGGCGGTTCAGACGATGCGGGCCCATGCCGATCGTCTGGACGACGCGGCCGATGGCGCCTGCGGCGACCAGCTCGGCAGCCTTGGTGACGCTCGGCACTTCGAAGCGCTCGGAGAAATCGACTGTCCAGATGCGTTTGGTCTTCTTGACCGTCTGGCGAATGCGCTCGAGCTGTTCGAATGTGGTGCAGCCTGGCTTGTCGGTCATGACATCCTTGCCGGCTTCCATCGAGGCGACCGCAAGGTCTGCGCGCTTGGATGGGATATCGGCAATGACGACCATATCAACGCTGTCATCCGCCAGAAGCGCTTCCTTGGTGGCCGAACGCGGCACGTCGGGAAAACGCTTGACGAAGCCTTCGACCACGTCGGGCTCGCCTTCCGTCCACCAGCCGACGAACTCCGCGCCGGCGTCCATCAGGTTCTGTGCCATACCAAAAATGTGGCGGTGCTCTATGCCCAGAGCGATGAACTTAATTGCTTTAGTCATTGTTGCAGTTCCACTTCCTTGCCGGTTTCGGCCGAGTTAATGATCGCGTCGATCAATCTGTGAGACAAAAGAGCCGCTTCGCCCGTGACAACCGGTGGACGTTCTGCGGTTATGCTATCTGCGAAATCCTCGAAGACGCCTTGGTGCCATTCATGGGTAAAGGCCATCGGATCGGCGCCGCCGCCAGTGCCGGAAGCCGCCCCACCAAAGACCTCCTGGCGTCCGTCGCGCCAATCGACATGCAGGAGACCGGAAGCGATCCGGAGGCTGGCATTGTCGAAGTGCAGGACGATCGATTCAGCCGAGCCTGGAAAACTGGCCGTGCTCGCGACAAGCGAGCCGACCGCGCCATTTGCAAAGCGAAGGCCAGCGGCAACGTAATCTTCGGTTTCCATGCGATGGAAACAAGTCGTTGCCGCCATCGCTTGAACGCGCGACACAGGACCTGTGAGGCTGAGGGCAAGATCGATGGTGTGAATGGCCTGGGAAATCAGAACGCCGCCACCGTCACGTGCCAAAGTACCGCGACCGGGTTCGTCGTAATAGGATTGAGCACGCCACCACGGCACGGAAATCTCGCAGAGACCGAGTTCTCCAAGCGTTCCACCGTCAACAAGCTCGCGCGCCTTTTGTGAAGCCGCGCGCATGCGATGCTGGAAGATGATACCGAGCGTGACGCCAGCGTCCCGACACAGAGCAACCAGACGCTCGGCCTCATCGGTGTGCCGGGCAACCGGCTTTTCCATGAGGATATGCTTGCCGGCACGGGCGAAGGCTTCGACGATATCGAGGCGGGCGTTCGGCGGCGTGGCGATAATGGCGAAATCAACATCCTTGTCCTGCGACGCCTCAGCCACCGAGGAATAAACTGTCACGTCATATCCCGCGTGCTTCGACGCTTCCTCGGCCAATGCCTTGGCGCGACCGGAACCGCTGTCAACGATACCCTTCAGCCGAATTTTGTCAGGACTTGCTGCACAGGCGAGCACATGGGTCTTCGCCACCATTCCAGCGCCAATGATGACGCAGGTTTTGATCTTCTGCATTTAGGGAGCCTCCCTTCCCAATGCGGCATAATTTGCATACCGGTATGCCGGTTGTCAACTGACTTGTGTTCCGGTATACCGGTTAGAAATCGCTGGAGTGAAAATGCCCAAAATCCCGATGACAGGCGGCTCTGTCCCGACCATGGAGAGGCTGGATCTGAACCGTCCCGTAGTGGATCAGATTTACTCGGCGCTAAAGTCCGCCATTCTGTCGCGGGAGCTTTTTCCCGGGCAGGCGGTATCCGAAAATGAGATCGGCCTATCATTCAATTCCAGTCGTACGCCGGTGCGGGAGGCATTGAGCCGTTTACGAGACGACGGCTTGATCGTAACCCTTCCCAGCCGCGGCACATACGTCTCCAAGCTTTCTGAAAAGAGTATCCGTAGTTCGCAATTCATCCGTGAAGCGCTTGAGGTCGCAGCGGTCGAGAAGCTATGTGAGACCGGCCTGTCGGCGGAAGCGGAGCAGGAAATCGAGCATGCGCTGAACGGTCAGCGCAAGGCGATGCAGCGCGGGGACCGCAAGGCCTTCCGGATGCATGACGACCAGTTTCACAGCGCCCTTGCGGCGGCAACCGGCATGGACAGGCTGGAAACGCTGCTCATCCGCGAAAAGGCAGGCCTTGACCGCCTTCGGGCTCTCGCCATTACCGATGAGGCGCATATGGCTGGGCTGCTTGCCGAACACGAGGCGGTCTATGCCGCGATAAAGGACGGCAACGAGACGCTTGCGGCGGACGAGTTGCGTAAGCATCTGCGCCGCGTGCTCGGGATTCTGGCGCAGGTCTTCGCCAACCATCAGGACTATTTCGAGTAAATCTGCGGTACCATCGACAACGGATCCCAACCATGACCACTGCACACTACGGGCTGCTGCCTGCCGAAACGCTCGGCATGTCAGAGGCAACACTCCTCTGCGACACAATCAGCACGCTGGCGGAATCACCCGTTTGGGACGAAAAGCGCCAAGTGCTGTTCTGGTGCGATATTCTCGGCAAGACGGTTCGCTGTGCCGCGCTCACGCCCGGTCAGTATCGTGAATGGTCTTTCCCAAGCACAGTGTCCAGCCTCGGACTTTGTGACAACGGTGACCTCATCGTCGCCTGTGGCATGGATATCGTTGTCCTCGATCCGGAGAGTGGCGCCACCCATACGCTCTGCAGCATTCCTGCGCCAGAGGGTGGTCCTTTCCGGCTGAATGATGGACGCATCGGGCCCGATGGTGCCTTCTGGGTCGGCACGATGCATAACGTTCCATTGCCGCAGATGGAACCGCGCGGCGAGCTTTGGCGCGTCACGGCAAGTGGTGCCGAACGGATGCAGATCGGCCTCACCTGCCCCAACGGGCTTGCCTTCTCGCAAGATGGTTCGGTCATGTGGCAGAGTGATTCCGTCCAAAGATGGATCCGTCGCCGCACATTCGACAAGAGCCGAGGGACCTTCGATGAAGGCATTCTGGTTGCGCAGATGACAGAGGAAACGGGCAGGCCCGACGGTGGCTGCGTCGATCGTTCCGGCGTTTACTGGAGCGCTGGCGTTTCGGCTGGACTGATCAACGCGTTTTCGCCCGACGGCGTGCATCTCGGTGCGATTGCGGCGCCTGTCCCGCACCCCACCATGGGCTGCTTCGGTGGGTCGGACTTCAGCACGCTTTTCCTGACGTCCCACCGTCACAACATGTCCGACGAGCGGTTGCAGAAGGCGCCATCATCGGGCGGTGTGTGGATGATCCCGACGAAGACGACCGGCTTTGCCGGTTTTCGTTTTCGTCGTTGATGCGCTGGAGGCTCACGCCTTTTTCTGCCAGCGGCCTTCAGGCGATTGCTGCCAATAGGTCAGTGCATGGCCCTCGCCTTTCAGCTTCTTCCACTGCGCGCGTGCCGCTTCCAGCTGCCCGGCGTCATAGCCATCGAACATGAAGACGATGCGCTCATAGGCATCGAGTGCCGGCGGCTCCGCGCCATCGACGAGAAAGCGCACCGTCGCCTCATTGGCATTGCCATCGCTTGAGGTGAGCAGCACCGGCTGTTGCGCAGATGTTGCGGCGGCATCAGTGGCGTGCGGCAGAAAGCTGTCGTCGCGGAACGTCCAGAGAAGGACGTCGAGCGTATCGCGCTTCTCATCACTTCCCGTCTGGACCGCGACCTTCCAGCCGCGCTCCAGCGATTTCTCCAAAAGCGGCGGTAAGGCATCCTCCAGCTTGGATTCCGTCAGATGATAAAACAGGACTTCCGTCATCGGGAGATTGCCGCCTTCTTGCTTCTACCTCAATCCTCGTAGTGCGCGCGAACCAGTTCGTCCAGAAGGCGAACGCCATAGCCGGAGCCCCACGACTGGTTGATCTCGGTCAGAGGCGAGCCCATGGCCGTACCGGCAATATCCAAATGCGCCCATGGCGTCTCACCGACGAAGCGCTTGAGGAACTGGGCCGCCGTGACCGAGCCCGCCAAGCGGCCAGCGCTGTTCTTCATGTCGGCAAACTTCGAATCGATGATCTTGTCGTAGTCCTTGCCAAGCGGCATGCGCCACAGCTTCTCCTGCGTCGTGTCGCCCGCCTCGACCAATTGACCGGCCAGTTCATCGTCATTGGAAAAGAGGCCTGCCTGAAGATTGCCAAGCGCAACTGTGATTGCACCGGTGAGCGTGGCAAGATTGATCATGAATTTCGGCTTGAAGCGATCGTTCGTGTACCAGAGCGCATCCGCCAGAACGAGGCGACCTTCGGCGTCGGTATTGATGATCTCGATGGTCTGGCCGGACATGGAGGTGACGATATCGCCAGGCCGCTGGGCATTGCCATCCGGCATGTTTTCGACGAGCCCGATAACGCCGATCACATTGGCCTTTGCCTTGCGGGCCGCAAGCGTGTGCATGAGACCGGTCACGGCAGCAGCGCCGCCCATGTCGCCCTTCATGTCTTCCATGCCGGCACCTGGCTTCAGAGAAATACCGCCCGTGTCGAACACCACGCCCTTGCCGATGAAGGCGATCGGCTCGTCTTTCTTGGAGCCGCCATTCCATTGCATGATGGCAAGCCGTGGCGGGCGAACAGAGCCTTGGGCCACGCCGAGAAGTGCGCCCATGCCGAGCTTCTTCATTTCCTTTTCGCCAAGGATTTCAACCTCTACGCCGAGTTTCTTCAAGCCCTCTGCCTTCTCGGCAAATTCGACCGGACCAAGCACATTCGGCGGCAGATTGACGAGATCGCGCGCCAGAATGACGCCATCGGCGACGGCCTGAGCAGCCTCGAACGCCTTTTCTGCCTCCTTATGGCCAACCGTCACGATCGTAACATCGACACGTTTGGGCTTCTTCTCTTCGTCGGACGGCTTCTTGGTCTTGTAGGCATCGAAACTATAGGCGCGCAGCAGGAGCCCAAGGGCGAAGTCGGCAGCGGTCTTGCCATTCACATCAAGGCCCGGAACATCGAGATAGACGACGACCTTTTCCGCCTTTTTGAAATTGGCGGCAGCGGTGCCGCCTGCCCTCAGCCAATCATGCGCTGTGAGCTTCGTGGCCTTGCCAAGGCCGATGACCGTGATGCGATCTGCCTCAGAACCCTGGGGCGTCAGAACATCGAGAACGCTCATCGACTTTGCCGAAAAGCCTGCGACCTTGGAGGCCTTTTCGAGCACGCCAGCCGGATCCACATGCGCCTGACTCGCCGCCCCTTCGTCGCCGGAAGCGCGCAGAAGAATGGCCGTGGCATTTTCACATGAGGCGGAAGCGGCGAAGGAAATATCGAAACTGGCGGACATCTTGATGCTCATCTTGCTGTTTTTTAAGGGTGTGCGGATCATGGGCCTTTCCGCCCGCGACGCAACCCCGGCATGGCGACTCGCAGTGTCAAATTTGTGGATGGTCACAGCAACGACTAAGGTTCGACGAAAAGTTTTTTTGCCAGCTCTCCACAAAAAGCCACAGCCGCAGGAAAAATGACTGCGCGAAAGAAATTTGTCGTCCATCGAGAGTCGCCAAGCGGGATCGATGCGATTACATAGGGCCGGTTCCCTGCACGGGAAAAAAGAATGAAAAACGTTACCAGGGACTAAATGGCGCTTCTCGAACGGTACATATTGCGACGCACGACGCAGATGGTTCTCGTCGCGCTGATGCCCGTGCTGGCAATCATCTGGACGATCCAGGTTCTGCAAAGAATCAACCTCGTCACGGATAGCGGCCAGTCCATGGGCTCGTTCATGACGCTCGCAACCATGCTGTTGCCGACGCTCATTCCCGTCGTTCTACCCTTTGCGCTTGTCATTGGCGTGACGCAGACGCTAACCGCGATGAACACCGACTCGGAGCTCGCCATCATCGATGCATCGGGCGCGCGCCGCACGATCATCTACAAGCCTGTTCTCATTCTCGGCGCGGTGCTGAGCCTCGTCTCCTTCGGCATCACCAATTTTGCCGAGCCGCCGGCACGTGCCGCTGCGCGCCAGATGGTCGCTGCAGCCTATGCCGATCTGCTCTCCTCAGTGATCGAAGAGAAGACCTTCCGCACTATTCAGGATGGACTTTATGTGCAAATCGGCCAGCGCCAGGGCCGAATCCTTCGTGGGCTCTTCGTTGCCGACCGTCGCGATCCGAACTACGACCTTATTTATTATGCCAAGGAAGGCATGATCGACGAAGGTGGTACCTCGCTCACCATGCGCGACGGCGAGGTTCAGCAGAAGACGCCTGACGGCAAGGTTTCGGTTGTCAAGTTCCTGTCCTACGCTTTCGATCTCTCGACCATGTCGGAGAAATCCGACAATGAGCCGTCGCTGTCTGCCAGCGATGCCAGCCTGACCTTCCTGCTGTCTCCGGACGAGAACCTGGAAAGCTACAAGAAAAATCCTGGAAGCTTCCGTTCGGAACTGCACCGGCGTCTCGTCGACTGGATGTTCCCCTTCGTGTTCGCTTTGATCTCGCTGGTCGTCGCAGGGGATGCACGCTCTCACCGCGAGGCACGGCTACATCCCATGGTGGTTGCGCTGGTTACGGCCTTCATGCTGCGCTGGCTGGGCTTCTATTTCACCAATCAGGTGAAGCAGAGCGCTGCCTTCATTCCCTTCGTCTATGCCGTTCCGGTGGTCAGCGGCCTCATTGCCGCCTATCTGCTGGCGACCGGCCGCAAGCTGCATATGCCGTCCTTCCTTCATACCGCAACCCAAGCGCTCCAGCGTCGGGTCAGCCGGCCAAAGGCGAACGGTAACGGGGGACAGAGCGCATGATCTTCGGCACACTCGCCCGCTATTTTCTTCGTCGCTATGCCATGACAACCTTCTGGTTTCTGCTTGGCGTCTCGTCGATCATCTTTCTGGCCGATTTTAGCGAAACTGCGCGACGCATGTCCGGCCTTCCCGGATATTCTGTGCCGGCTGCACTGGGACTGACGGCACTTCGACTGCCGCTTATCCTGCAGCAGACGGTTCCTTTCGTTGCCCTCTTCGTCGGCATGACGACGCTGATCTCGCTGAACCGCCGCTACGAGCTTGTGGTGACGCGCGCGGCAGGCATTTCCGTCTGGCAGTTCATGCTGCCCTTCATCACCGGCGCGATTCTGCTCGGCATCCTTTGCGTCGCGGCGCTCAATCCGCTCGCCGCCTGGGGCGAAAGCAAGTCGCTCTCCGTCGAGGCGGGATGGCGTAACGATGGGAGCGGCCCGCGTCAGCAGCAGGTGATTCCATGGCTGCGCCAAAGCAGCGGTGGAGAGGACACGATCATCGGAGCAAAGAGCTTCGAGGATAACGGCGCGCTGCTGAAAGACGTGGTGCTGATTCACCTCGACAAGAACGGCAACATCCTTTTCCGACAGGACGCCGCCTCGGCGAAGTTGGAAGATGGTTACTGGCTTCTTAACAACGTTTCGGAGATTCGACCGGGTCACGTCCCCACTCATCAGGCGACGGCCAGAATCAGTACCAATTTGAGACAGGAATTCGTTCAAGAGCGTCTGACTCAGCCGGAAACCGTTGCTTTCTTTGATCTTTCTCGAAAAATCGAAGTGGCGAAATCCTTCGGCCTGTCATCCAAGGCACTCGAGACGCAATATCACTTCCTGCTCTCCATGCCATTTCTGCTGGTGGCGATGACGTTCATTGCGGCAACTGTTTCTCTAAAGTTCAGCCGTTTTGCACAGTCCCGTTCAGTGATTCTGGGTGGAATCCTTTCCGGCTTCGTGCTTTATGTGGTAACCGTGCTCGTAAGGGCATTCGGGAGTAGCGGCGTTGTTCCGCCCTTCGTTGCGGTCTGGATTCCAGTCGTCGTAGCGTTGGCATTGGGGGCAACCATTCTGCTTCATCAGGAGGACGGCTAGTGGCGGTATTTGACCGCGGGAATATCAGACGGCTTGCGGCAGCCCTTCTGACAGGGGCTTCTGTGTGCGCATACGTAGCTACCGCATCCAGCGCTTTTGCTGATGACGGGGTGATTGTGGGCGACGCTCAAGACCAATCAAAACTCCTGCTTACAGCAAATGAACTCACCTATAATCGTGACGCGCAAGAAGTGATCGCGACGGGTGGCGTGCGCTTGAAATATTCGGGCTACCGCATGGTGGCCCAACGCATTGAATATAATCAGGGCACCGGTCGCGTCGTTGCCCGCGGAAACATCGAACTCATCGAGCCAAGCGGCAACCGCATCTACGCCGATGAGTTGGACGTGACCGACAATTTCTCGCAGGGCTTCGTGAATGCTCTGCGCGTGGAAACGACCGACAACACGCGCATTGCCGGCGAAAGTGCTGAACGCGTCAATGAGGATGTTATGATCCTCAACAACGGCGTTTATACGGCCTGCCTTCCCTGCGCCGAGCGTCCGGACAAGCCGCCGCTTTGGCAGGTCAAGGCCGAGCGCGTCATTCAGGACGGCAAGAGCCAGACGGTTCGATTGGAGAAGGCTCGTTTCGAGCTGTTCGGCAAGCCGATCGCCTATCTTCCGTTCATCACCGTTCCCGACAATCGGGTAAAGCGCAAGTCGGGCTTTTTGTTCCCGCAGATGAGCATAACCGACAAGCTCGGTTTCGGTATCGGCGTGCCCTATTATCAGGTGCTTGGCGATAGCGCGGATCTGACGGTCACACCGACCTTCTACACGGCCCAGGGGCTTCTGCTTCACGGTGAACTGCGCAACCGTTTCGAGATGGGAACGCACACGCTGACATTTGCCGGCATCGACCAGCGCGACCCAGAACGATTCGACCCTGGCACCAGCGACGCGCTGAACGACCGGCGTGGCATGGTTGCCAGCCGGGGTGACTTCAAGATCAATCCCCGCTGGTCATTCGGCTGGGACGTCATGGTGCAGTCCGACAACAACTTCGCCCGCACCTATGACCTCAAGGGCTATAAGAGCGAAACCCAGACGAACAAGCTTTACCTCTCCGGCCTCGGTGATCGTAACAGCTTCGATGCCAATGCCTACTACTTCAACGTCCAGGACAAGGACGACTTCGAGTTGGAAGAGCGCAGGCAGGCGATCGTCCATCCAGCCGTTGACTATCGCTACTTCCTTCCCGATCCCGTCTACGGCGGCGAGCTTTCGCTGACGACGAACCTCACCAGCCTGACGCGCCGCAATCAGGATGCCTATGCGCTCGGAACCTCCAACCGATTCCCGGGTCTTGAAGGCACCTATACGCGCCTGACGACGGAAGCCGAGTGGAAGAGAACCTACACCTTCGATAGCGGCCTTCAGCTGACACCGCTCGGCGCCCTTCGTGGAGACATCTTCTCCACCGATATGGCGACGCAGGGTCTCACCTATGGCAGTTCGATCGCCGATGACGCGGCCTTCCGCGGCATGGCGACGCTTGGTCTCGAAGCACGCTACCCGATTTTGTTCACGGCGCAGAACAGCAGCCACGTGATCGAACCGATCGCTCAGGTATTCGTGCGTCCGGATGAGCAATTCGCCGGTCGCCTTCCAAACGAAGATTCGCAGGCCTTCGTCTTCGATGCGACCAACCTGTTCGAGCGCGACAAGTTCACGGGCTTCGACCGTGTCGAAGGCGGCACGCGTGCCAATCTCGGCTTCCGCTATAACGGCACGTTCGACAATGGCTACGGCATCCGCGCGATTGCGGGTCAATCCTTCCATCTGGCCGGCGAGAATTCTTTCGCGTCACCGGATCTCGTCAATGCCGGTGCCGATTCCGGTCTGGAATCAGACCGCTCCGACTACGTGACGATGGCGGCGATCGATGCGCCGATCGGTCTGTCCTTCTCCAACAGCCTGCGTCTCGACAAGGATAACTTCGAGATCAACCGGATGGAGAACAGCGTCCACTACACGGACAACCGTTTTACCGGCAAGGTCAGCTATACGCAGGTCAAGGCACAGCCGAATTACGGCTATGACCGTGATCGTGACATCATCCAGACGTCGGGCAAGATCCGCCTCGACGACAATTGGGCTCTGTTCGGCGCGATCAACTACGATTTGAACAACAAGTTCTCGAGCGAGCGCCGTATCGGTGTTCTCTATCAGGACGAGTGCACGATCTTTACCGTCAGCTACTCGGATGAGGGTAACCTCAGCACCGTGCGCGAGGCGGCAAATGACTGGTCGATCAATGCCCGCCTCGCCTTCCGCACACTCGGCGACATTAGCGTCGGCTCGGCTGCGGAAGACTGGGACAAGGCCGATATTGGCTGGCAGCCAAATAACTACTGATAGCCTAGACCTTACAAAACAACGGCGGGATTTTCCCGCCCTCAGACTGCTGACAAACCCCTGGCGTGAGCTAGGGGTTTATGATTTATTGGGACATGTTGAAGAA
>NZ_SISF01000008.1 GCF_004310285.1 Agrobacterium cavarae | reverse complement strand
CCGCCGCGGTAATACGGAAGATGCAAGTGTTATCCGGATTTATTGGGTTTAAAGGGTGCGTAGGTGGTTCAATAAGTCAGTGGTGAAATCTCTTTGCTTAACAAGGAAATTGCCATTGAAACTGTCGGACTTGAGAATGGACGAGGTAAGTGGAATTCGTAGTGTAGCGGTGAAATGCATAGATATTACGAGGAACTCCAATAGTGTAGACTGCTTACCAGACCATTTC
>NZ_SISF01000001.1 GCF_004310285.1 Agrobacterium cavarae | reverse complement strand
TGCCAACACTGATCCACGGCGTAGATAATTATCACACCAATAGATGAGGGGCACAACCCACTAATGCATTTCAGAGGAGCAGACCAACTCTCAGAGAGAGCCGGACCTGCAAAGCCTCCACATCCAAGCCTACACACGCACTTCATGACAAAATGGGTGAGGTTGAGAATTTAATGACACTCAAACAGGCATGCTCCTCGGAATAC
>NZ_SISF01000012.1 GCF_004310285.1 Agrobacterium cavarae | reverse complement strand
ATCGTAGCAGAGTGAGTCATCAAGTTTTTGAACGCAAGTTGCGCCCCAAGCCATTAGGCCGAGGGCACGTCTGCCTGGGTGTCACGCATCGTTGCCCCACCCCACCCCCCCAAACCAAGGCGGGGGCCCTGGGGTGCGGGCGGAGATTGGCCTCCCGTGCGCTGACCGCTCGCGGTTGGCCCAAATATGAGTCCTCGGCGACCGAAGCCGCGGCGATCGGTGGTGAAACAAAGCCTCTCGTGCTCCCGCCGCGCGCCCGGTCCCCAAGTGTGGACTCTGCGACCCTGAAGCTCCGCGCAAGCGGCGCTCGCATTGCGACCCCAGGTCAGGC
>NZ_SISF01000005.1 GCF_004310285.1 Agrobacterium cavarae | reverse complement strand
GCTAGTACTCTAGCGGGCATGCCTGTTCGAGCGTCATTTCAACCCTCAAGCTCTGCTTGGTGTTGGGGCCCTACGGCTGCCGTAGGCCCTGAAAGGAAGTGGCGGGCTCGCTACAACTCCGAGCGTAGTAATTCATTATCTCGCTAGGGGGTTGCGGCGTGCTCCTGCCGTTAAAGACCCATCTTTAACCAAGGTTGACCTCGGATCAGGTAGGAATACCCGC
>NZ_SISF01000007.1 GCF_004310285.1 Agrobacterium cavarae | reverse complement strand
GCATGCCTGTTCGAGCGTCATTTCACCACTCAAGCCTCGCTTGGTATTGGGCAACGCGGTCCGCCGCGTGCCTCAAATCGACCGGCTGGGTCTTCTGTCCCCTAAGCGTTGTGGAAACTATTCGCTAAAGGGTGTTCGGGAGGCTACGCCGTAAAACAACCCCATTTCTAAGGTTGACCTCGGATCAGGTAGGGATACCCGCTGAACTTAAGCATATCAATAAGCG
>NZ_SISF01000031.1:514592-558556 GCF_004310285.1 Agrobacterium cavarae | reverse complement strand
CTTACGGCGCGCGAGCTATCACCGAAGGTGGTTATCAGTCGGTGCCGAAGCTCACCTTCCCGGGCGGCGCGCTGATCGGCTGTTCGGCAGGTCTCGTCAACGTTCCGCGCATCAAGGGCAGCCACAACGCGGTTCTCTCCGGCATGCTGGCGGCGGACAAGATTGCTGCGGCCCTCGCATCGGGTCGCGCCAACGATGAAGTGATCGAGATCGAGAACGAATGGCGTGGCACCGATATCGGCAAGGACCTGAAGCGGGTCCGCAACGTCAAGCCGCTTTGGTCGAAGTTCGGCACGGCGATTGGCGTCGGCCTTGGCGGTCTCGATATGTGGACCAATCAGCTCTTCGGCTTCTCCATCTTCGGTACGCTGAAGCATGGCAAGACAGATGCAGAAAGCCTGGAGCCTGCGGCAAATCACAAGCCGATTGCCTATCCAAAGCCGGATGGCGTGCTGACCTTTGACCGTCTGTCGTCCGTCTACCTCTCCTCCACCAATCACGAAGAGGACCAGCCGGTCCATCTTCAGGTGAAGGACATGGAGCTGCAGAAGCGCTCCGAGCATGATGTCTATGCCGGCCCATCGCAGCGTTACTGTCCCGCCGGGGTCTATGAGTGGGTGGAGAAGGAAGGCGAACCGACCTTCGTCATCAACGCGCAGAACTGCGTCCACTGCAAGACCTGCGATATCAAGGACCCGAACCAGAACATCAACTGGGTACCGCCACAAGGCGGCGAAGGGCCGGTTTACGCCAATATGTAATATTGGCGCGGCCCGCACGGACCGCCGTCAGCAAGGATGCTCGGCGAAGGGCCGGTTTACGCCAATATTTGATATTGGCGCGGCCCGCACGGACCGCCGTCAGCAAGGATGTTCGGCGAAGGGCCGGTCTACGCCAATATGTTGTGTCGGCGCGGCTCGCCGTCTTATGGAAGAATGGGACGGCAAAGCAGACAGAGGGAATGCCCACTTGGTCACGATCCGCGCCGGACGGAGGGAAGACTTTCCGCGTCTTGCGGAAATCGAACTGGATGCGTTTGTTGTCTGGGCGGAAGCCTGCGGGGTGACGCAGAAGCCCGTCTGCGCGCCGGTGTTCCTCCTTGAACAGAGCCTGCACGAGGAACTGCTTCTCGTGGCTGAGGAAGCGGGACGTGTCGTCGGCTTTACGCTTGGGCTGAATGAGGGAGGTACCCTCTATATCGTCGAGGTCGATGTGGAGCGTGCGGCACAGGGTAGGGGCGTCGGCACTTCGCTGATCTTGGCTATGCTGGATCGCGGACGTGAAAGAGGCTTTGCTAAGGTCGCTCTCACCACGGATCGATACGTGCCTTTCAACGCACCCTTTTACACAAGGCTCGGCTTTCGCATCCTGGAGGCTGCGGAGACCCCGGCCTTTCTCCGCAGAAGGCTGAAGGCTCAAATCGATTCTGGTCTTGATCCAGAGCGTCGCGTGGCGATGTTGAAGAGCCTATGAGGTCATCTGACCGTTCAGAAAGATATTGCGAGTGAACAACCTGCAACCTTTGGGGTTAGGCTCCCAATGATGGTCATCAGGGAGGCGTTTACAGTCGCAGGCTGGATCATTTAAAAGTAACGGAACCCCTATATGTTAAGAGGGTCCCTCTTAGATTAAGAGGATCAATGTACCCCTGAAGGGGTTGGGAGTGAGCCAATGAGGAAACTTGCCGGAATGGTCTCGGCTTTGCGCAGTCATCATCTGCTGGCAGCGGTTGCAGCAGTGGTCGGCACGATATCGACGAGCAGCCAACCCGCGATGGCGGCAAGCTGCCGCGCCGATGCATCGGCTGGCATCGACTGGAGCGAATGCAACAAGCGTCTCCTGATGCTGGGCGGCAGCGTCTTGGATGGCGCTGATCTGCACGGGACGGACTTTACCTATACCGATCTGCGCGGCTCCTCCTTCAATAAGGCCAATTTGGAGAAGGCCAAGCTGATCCGCACTTCGCTTGCATCCTCCCAGCTTGAGGGTGCCAACCTGATCAAGATCGAGGCCTATCGCAGCGATTTCAGCGATGCCAATGCCGAAAACGCCAAGTTCAACAGCGCTGAAATGCAGCGCGCCAACTTCGAAAACGCCAAACTCGTCAATGCCGATTTCTCCAAGGCGGAACTCGGGCGGGCTGATTTCAATGGCGCGGTGTTGACGGGCACCAAATTCACCAAGGCCAATCTCTCACGCGCCAGCTTCACCGGCGCCAAGTTCACCGGGCCGATCGATTTCTCCGACTCGTTCCTGCTGCTTGCCCGCATCGAAGGGCTGGACCTATCCGCCGCCACCGGGCTCGATCAAAAACAGATCGATATTGCCTGCGGCGACGACAAGACGAAGCTGCCACAAGGCTTGACCAAGCCGGCCAGCTGGCCTTGTCCCGCCGATCCGGAAGATGATTGACCAAGAAGGCCAGCCGGACAATGGTCCGACTGGCCTGTCACAGGGCCGTATAAGCTCTTAGCTTAGAAGCCTGACAACACGATCTTGCCCTTGGCTTTGCCGCTTTCGATCAGCGCATGTGCCTTGATAAGGTTTGCGGCATTGATCTTGCCGAACGTCTCCGTAAGCGTCGTTCTGATTTTGCCCTGGTCAATCAGTTCCGACACATGGTTCAGCAGCTTGTGCTGTTCCAGAATATCGGCGGTCTCGAAGACCGGACGGGCAAACATCATCTCCCAGTGAACGGAAATGGCCTTGCGCTTGAAAGGCAGAATATCGAAACCACCCTCTGGATCGTCGATCAGGCAGTAGCGCCCCTGCGGCGCAATCAACTCTATGCTGTCGGCGCGGTGGAGATCGCTATGGGTGGTAGAAAAGACGAAGCTTGGCGCACCAAGACCGAGCGCTTCGACCTGTGGCGCAAGCGGCTTGCTGTGGTCGAGCACATGATGCGCACCGAACTGCTCGACCCATTCCTTCGTTTCCGGCCGCGATGCTGTGGCGATGACGGTAAGATCCGTCAGGTGCCGCGCAAGTTGGATCGCGATCGAACCGACGCCGCCAGCCCCACCGATGATGACGACGGCATTGGCGCCGCCCGCAACCGGGTCCTTTACCTTGAGGCGATCGAACAGCGCTTCATAGGCAGTGATGGCGGTTAATGGCAGGGCGGCAGCTTCCTCGAAGCTCAAGCTTTTCGGCTTCTTCCCGACGATGCGTTCATCCACAAGATGAAACTCGCTATTGGTGCCGGGGCGGTTGATGGCGCCGGCGTAGAAGACTTCGTCGCCCGGCTTGAACAGGCTGACCTTCTCACCCACTGCCTTGACGATACCCGCGGCGTCAAAGCCGAGAACCCGAGTTTGACCTGCCTCAGGTGCTTGGTTGCGACGGACCTTGGTATCGACCGGATTGACCGAGACTGCCTTCACGTCCACCAGAAGATCGAGGCCTTTTGCCTCTGGCGCAGGAAGTTCAAAATCCACCAAAGCGTCTGCTTCCGTCACGGGCTTGCAGCTCTTGTAACCGACAGCGCGCATGTTCATTCTCCTTCGCTTGTTGCTTCGGCGTCTATTTGATAGCTATGAGCTAAGGCTGCAAGAATGCACATTTTGTGTCTATACTGACAAAAAGGATACTGTAGCCGCCTGCAGATCCTGAAAAACGGAGCTTTTCATGTCCCGTCCTCGCGCCAAATTGAAGGATAATTTTCCCGGCTGCCCGGTGGAATCGACACTCTGTTATCTCGATGGCAAATGGAAAGGCGTGATCCTCTATCATCTGCTGAACGAGGGAACGCTGCGCTTCAATGCACTGCGTCGCCACATTCCAAGCGTCACGCAGCGGATGCTGACGAAGCAGCTTCGCGAGTTGGAAGAGGCAGGCCTGATTTCCCGCACCGTCTTTCCCGTCGTGCCGCCAAGGGTCGATTACAGCCTGACAGCGCTTGGCCAGAGCATGGCGCCGGTCATATCGGCGCTCAAATCCTGGGGCGA
Organism: Agrobacterium cavarae; assembly: GCF_004310285.1. GTDB lineage: Bacteria > Pseudomonadota > Alphaproteobacteria > Rhizobiales > Rhizobiaceae > Agrobacterium > Agrobacterium cavarae. The sequence continues at coordinate 554,609 of NZ_SISF01000031.1, read as the reverse complement.
GGCCCATGTGGTTTGCAAGGACGGTATCAAGACGCTCGCTGTTCCTGCGGATCGCGTCACAACGCTCGCCGCCGCCGAATGAGCACCATCGCTGATCTTTTGCAAAAGCAGCGTCACGCCTTTCTCCATGATGGACCGCCGTCGCTGGACCAGCGAAGAGCCGATCTCAAGGCCTTGCGCAAAGCTGTCACATCTCGTCGAAGCAGGATCGAACAGGCGGTCGATGCGGATTTCGGCGGACGTTCGCCGAATGAGACCGCGCTTCTCGACTTGGTCGGCGTCGTCAACGCCATTGATTACCTCGACCGGAACCTGAAACGCTTCATGAAACCGGAGCGACGAAAAGTTGAAACGCTGTCACAAAGCGGAAGGGCCTGGGTGGAGTATCAGCCGCTCGGCGTCATCGGCATTCTGTCGCCTTGGAACTATCCGTTTCTACTGGCCATGGTGCCACTCGTCACAGCACTCGCAGCTGGCAACCGGGCCATGCTGAAGCCCTCCGAACTCACCCCGGAAACCAGCGCCTTGATGAAGACGATGCTGGCCGAGGCCTTCCCGGAGGAAAAGGTTGCGGTGGTTCTCGGCGATGCCAGCATAGGCGCTGAGTTCAGCGGCTCACCCTTCGACCATCTGTTTTTCACCGGCAGCACTGACGTCGGGCGCCAGGTCATGAAGGCTGCGAGTGAAAACCTCGTTCCTGTCACGTTGGAGCTTGGCGGCAAGAGCCCGACGATTATCTTGCCGGGTCACGTCATTGCCAGGAAGGTAACCTCTATCGTCTTCGGCAAGCTCGCCAATGCCGGCCAAACCTGCGTTGCCCCGGACTATGTCTTTGTCCACGAAACGGAGGTCGATGCCTTTATCGATGCGTTCCACAAGGCGGTGGCGCAATCCTACCCAGATGGGCTAGCGAGCCGCGATTACGCTTCGATCATCAGCGAGAAGCATTTCTCTCGCCTGAATGGGCTGCTCGATGATGCGGTCAGCAAAGGCGCGACGTTGCGGCGAGTCGGAATAGAGACGGACGCGGCAACGAGAACCCGCGTTTTTCCGCCGACGCTCGTCATCAACCCAACCGAAGACATGGCCGTGATGCAGGAGGCGATTTTTGGGCCGATCCTGCCGGTGCTGAGCTACCGCGATGTTTCGCAGGTCATTGGCTATATCAACGAGAGGCCAAGGCCACTGGCGCTCTATGTTTTCGGAGAGGCGGGTGGCGACGACTGCAAAGCGATCCTGTCCCGCACGACGTCGGGCAATGTCGGCATCAACAACACGGTGTTGCACGTCGCGCAGGATGACCTGCCTTTCGGCGGAGTGGGGCCAAGCGGGATGGGTGCCTATCACGGCATAGAAGGCTTTCGCCGCATGAGCCATGCCAAGGGCGTGTTTTCGCGAGGACGTTTCAGCGTGCCAAGCCTTCTACGCCCGCCTTTCGGGCGGATGGTCAAAGCCGGGCTTGATCACCTGCTACGATAAGGAGGTGCGATCAGGCGAGGCGGAGATCGTGTTGATGGGCAGGCAGATGGTGATGTCCAGCCCATCAGGCGACCAAGTATAGCAAATCTCCCCGCGCATGCCGGTGATCGTGCGCTGGATGAGGGTCGAGCCGAAGCCTTTGCTGGTCGGAGCGCGGACAACGGGTCCGCCGCGCTCGCTCCACATGATCTGCATCGTTTCACCCGTCGTGCAGGCGACCACGAGCCGACCTTCTTCGCTGCTGAGTGATCCGTACTTGGCTGCGTTGGTGGCTAGCTCATGTAAGACGAGGGCGACGCTGGTAATGTGATCTGCCCGGATGCGCACGTCATCAGTGCCGACGAAGGCGACCCGGTCGGTCGCCGCATCCGTATAGGGTGCCAGAATGTCGCCGATGATCTGGCGCAAGGGAACGTCAGGCGCATAGGCCACATGTTCGGCCGAAAACGTCGGCTGAACGAGATCATGCGCACGCCCCAGGGCGCGCAGACGGCCTCGAACGGTGGAGGAAAGCTGCTCGGCGCTCGTTGCGGTTCGCGCGGTCATGGCCAGCATCGAATCGGCCAGCGCGAAGACGTTTTTCACCCGGTGGTTCAATTCTCGCAAAAGAAGCATACGCTGCTCTTCGGCCCGATCGCGCGCCTTCTCGTTCTGCGAACGCTCGATCGCGATGGCCGCTGTCCGCGAGACCATGCCGATGACCTCGAGATCGCGCTCGGAAGGCTTGCGCGGCTCCCGGTAATAATTGGCGAAGGTCCCAAGAACACGGCCATCAGCCGCCCGGATCGGCATCGACCAACAAGAATGAAGATTGTGGGAGAGGGCGAGTTTGCGAAAATCTGCCCAAAGTGGATCCGTTGAAATATCGCTGACGATGACGGGGCTGCCCGTATGGGCCGAGGTGCCGCAGGATCCGATACCCAGACCGACGGCAATGCCCTCGATCGCGTCGTTGTAATCGCAGGGCAGGCTCGGTGCCGCCCCTTGGGTCAGATGCTTGCCATCTTCCGTCGTCAGCAGGACGGACGCCAGCAACTCGCCGCCCGCAGGCTTTTCCACGAGAAGCACGATATCACGCAACACATCTTTCAGCGGGCCGCCAAGTGCGACGCGTGACAGAATATCCCGCTCTGCCGTGAGAAGATCCGACGTTACCGACAGCGTGTTTATCAACGGCCCAGTCCATCCCGAAAAAGAAGGCCATGTGTCTGCGACAACGGCAATATCTGGAAGATATAGGCATCCTGCCTTTAAATGTCTAATGGATAAAATGCTTGATTAAACCGCACTACTTTGAAGATGCTTATGACGAAGATCTCAATATTATTAAGGTCTTACTTTAGGGATTGGAGATTAACCGCAAGGCCGAATTTTCTGCTTACTCTTATGCCTGTTCCATTTGCGGATGCACCCTTGATTTTCGCACAATTTAGGAGGAAGGATTTTGCCGCGGCATTCGCCGGCTCTTCATCATTCACATTTTTTTGCACCGCAACATCGAACTGCCCGGATTGGTTCATAATTTCGCGCGCAGTGATTGTCAGTTCAGGGACGGACCAGCATGGGTATTGGTTGGATAGAAGCCGCGATCCTCGGCTTTATTCAAGGGCTTACGGAATTTTTGCCAATTTCCTCCAGCGCGCATTTGAGAATCGCGGGCGAGTTTCTAGGGACAGGGGAAGATCCTGGCGCCGCCTTCACTGCAATTATTCAGATCGGCACGGAATTGGCCGTCCTGGTCTATTTCTGGTCCGACATCATGCGGATCGCCCTTGCCTGGCTTCGTCATCATTTGCGGCTCGGCGGACAATATGATCCGGCGGACGTCCGCCTCGGCTGGATGATCATCGTCGGTTCGGTACCGATCGTGCTGCTCGGGCTCCTTTTCAAGGACGCCATCGAACATTCGCTGCGCAATCTCTACATCACCGCCGTCATGCTCATCGTCTTCGGTATCATTCTGGGCTTTGCCGATCGCATCGGCAAAAAGAAGTATCCGATCAAGAAGCTGATCTGGCGTGATGCCATCATCTTCGGTTTCGCCCAGGCGATGGCGCTGATCCCCGGCGTGTCGCGATCCGGCGGAACGATCACCGCAGGCTTGCTGCTCGGCTACACGCGCGAAGCCGCTGCCCGTTATTCTTTCCTCCTGGCGGTTCCAGCCGTTTTCGGCTCGGGCTTCTACCAGCTCTTCAAGAGCATCGGGCAGCAAAACCCGGTCGGTTGGGGTCAGACGGCCTTGGCGACGCTGATATCCTTTGTCGTCGGATATGCCGTCATCGTCGTCTTCCTAAAGCTGGTTTCGACGAAGAGCTACATGCCTTTCGTCTGGTATCGAATCGTCATTGGCATCGCGTTGCTAGGCCTGCTCTTTACCGGTGTCATCAATCCGATCTGACGCGTCTAGCGTGAGATCGGCGAGCGGTTTTGTCCGGCACGGTCCTCCGTGCCGGATTATTTTTATGTCTTTCGTCCCGCGTAGAATGATTTTCCTTTCGATAATGTGACAGAGCGGTTATTTCCGCTGCAACATCACCTCCGCTCCGGCTGTTGTGACCACTAGATACTGTCAGGAAGAATGAATGACCGCCGACGTTCCTTGCGCCCTTGCTGTGGAGGACATCCACAAGAGCTTCGGCAATCACGAGGTCCTGAAAGGCATTTCGCTGACGGCAAAGAAGGGCGACGTCATCTCCATCATCGGTTCTTCCGGTTCCGGAAAGAGCACCTTTCTCAGATGCATCAACTTCCTGGAAACGCCAGACAGCGGCCGCGTCACTGTCAATGGCGAAGAGGTGGCGGTGACACGTAGGCGCGATGGCAGGTCCGTCCCGCAAAGCTGGCGTCAGGTGGAACGCCTGCGCACCGGCCTCGGCATGGTCTTCCAGAGTTTCAATCTCTGGGCTCACCTTACGGTTCTGGAAAATGTCATCGAAGCGCCCGTGCATGTCATGGGCGTCAAGCGCGCGGAAGCGGTCGAAAAGGCAGAGGCCCTGCTGCACAAAGTCGGCCTCTATGAGAAGAAGGATGCCTATCCGGCGTTCCTGTCGGGCGGACAGCAGCAGCGTGCCGCCATTGCCCGCGCGCTTTGCGTTGAGCCTGCCGTGATGTTGTTCGACGAGCCGACATCGGCGCTCGACCCGGAACTGGTCGGCGAGGTGCTGAAGGTGATTCGCGATCTGGCCGAAGAGGGCCGCACCATGCTCCTCGTGACCCACGAAATGCGCTTTGCCCGCGACGTCTCGAGCCACGTCATGTTTCTGCATCAGGGCCGGGTGGAGGAGGAGGGGTCTCCACAGCAGGTCTTCAACAATCCCGTGAGCGCGCGGACCCGAGAATTTACCGGCGCGCTCGCCAACTGATAATCTCACAGGAGTTCGATATGAAATTTGTTGCATCTCTGCTCGCCGGTACGGCTTTCGCATTGTCGGCCTTCACCGCCAGCGCGGAAGTTCGTTTCGGTGTGATGAATGGAAGCTACCCGCCCTTTTTCGCACAGGATGCCAGCGGCAAGTGGCATGGCTGGGAAATCGATCTCATGGATGCGGTTTGCGCGGAAATGAAGGAGAAATGCTCCATCGTCGCACTCTCCTGGGACGGCCTGATTCCGGCACTTGAGAGCAAGAAATTCGACGTGATCTGGTCGTCCATGTCCAATACGGCAGAGCGCCAGAAGGTCATCGACTTCACCAACAAATATTACAACACGCCAAGCAAGCTGATCGGCGCGAAAGACGGCAAGCCGGGTGCCACAGCGGAAGACGTGAAGGGCAAGACGATCGGTATCCAGGTCGCTACCATCCAGTCCAATTACTACGCCAAGTACTTCAAGGATGTTGCCGACGAGAAGACCTACCAGACGCTGGACGAAGCCTTTCAGGATCTGGCCGCCGGCCGCATCGATTATGTCTTCGGCGACTCGCTGGTACTCGACGATTTCCTCAAGACCGACACCGGCAAAGATTGCTGCGCTGATGCCGGCAATGTTGCCAACGACCCTGAGATCATGGGCCTTGGTGTTTCCGGTGGCCTGCGCAAGGACGATCAGGAACTGAAGCAGAAGTTGAATGCCGCGATCGCTGCCGTTCGCGCCAACGGCAAGTATGACGAGATCACCAAGAAATACTTCAGCTTCGATATCTATGGCGCGAAGTAAGCCGGGCTCTTATCGCAGATGGCAACGCCTGACAGCATCCTGGAGCTATTGTCTCCCTATCCTCCGGGATGGGGCGGCACGCTGCTGTCCGGTGCCGCCGCAACGCTTGCCATTTCTGCCGGTGCCTATCTGATTGGTATCGTCATTGGCATGGCCGGTGCCCTCGGCAAGCTTTCCGACAAGCGGGCCCTCGGCGTCGTCCTCAATCTTTACACGACGCTGATCCGCTCGGTACCGGAACTCATTTTGATCGTTGGCCTCTATTATGCCGGAACGGACGGCCTCAACCGTCTGTTACAGATGGCGGGCCTGCCGCCGCTCGAAGTCAACGGTTTCGTCGCCGCAGTCGCTGTGCTTGGTTTCGTGCAGGGCGCCTATATGACGGAAGTGCTGCGTGGCGCGATCCTTGCGATCCCAAATGGCCAGATCGAGGCCGCCAAGGCCTTCGGCATGTCGCCGTTCTTGCGCTTTCGCCGCGTCGTCCTTCCTGCTCTCCTGCCGAATGCGCTGCCGGGGCTCTCGAATCTCTGGCTCTCTGTCACCAAGGATAGCGCCTTGGTGGCGGTCGTCGGCTATCAGGAGTTGGCGCTTGCCACGCGTCTCGCTGGCGCCAGCACCAAGCATTATTTCCTGTTCTTCATGGCCGCAGCGCTGATCTATCTGGCGATCACCCTTGTCTCCAACTTTCTGTTCCGGTTGCTCGAACGGCGCGTGCGCCGTGGCCAGCCGGCACTTGCGTGAGGAGGGGCAATGACGTTTTCCTGGATTGAAAAATACTGGCCGCTTCTCCTCACTGGAGCATGGCAGACGGTTGCCTTGCTCGTCATCTCCGTCAGTCTCGGTTTCATTCTGGCGATCGGCCTTGCCTTTGCTCAGGTCAGTGGTGGCAGAGTGACGCGGCTTCTGGCGCGGGGCTATTGCACCTTCTTTCGCGGTACGCCGCTGCTGATCCAGCTTTGGCTTCTCTATTATGGCGTCGGTTCGTTTCTGCCGATGATCCCCGGTTTGCGGCAGAGTTTTCTTTGGCCAATCCTCAGGGAAGGCTTCTTCTTTGCCGCGGTCAGCTTCACGTTGAACTACGCGGCCTATGAGGCGGAAGTGCTGCGCGGTGCGCTGCTCGGCGTCCCGAAGGGTGAGTTGGAGGCCGCGCGAGCCTTCGGCATGAGCCCGTTCAAGCTTGCCCGCCGCATCTGGCTGCCGCGCGCCATTCGCAATGCACTTCCCACCATCGCAGGTGAGGTCGTCATGCAGCTGAAAGCCACGCCGCTAGCCTTCACCGTCACGGTCATGGATCTCTATGCCGTAGCTTACAAGGTCCGTCAGGACACGCTTCTGGTTTACGAGCCGCTTCTGGTCGTCACCGTCTTCTATCTCATCCTCACAGCCATCATTGCCCGCTGCTTCGGCATCATCGAAGCGCAGGTGCCAGTACGACGCTAAATGGGCGACGCTCGTTCAGCTTCGCCAATTCAAGGAGTTTCTTCATGGGCGATATTCGCATTCTCGACGGCGGCATGAGCCGCGAATTGCAGCGGCTGGGCGCGGAACTGAAGCAGCCGGAATGGTCCGCACTAGCGCTGATCAACGCGCCGGACATTGTCCGTCAGGTTCACGCCGAATTCATCGAGGCCGGTGCCGATGTCGTCACCACCAACTCTTACGCGCTGGTGCCCTTCCACATCGGCGAAGACCGGTTTCGCAAAGAGGGCGCGTCGCTGATCGCACTCTCAGGCCGCCTGGCGCGTGAAGCAGCAGATGCGTCCGGCCGCAAAGTCACGGTGGCCGGATCGCTGCCGCCGATATTCGGCTCTTATGAGCCGCAGAATTTCGACGCTTCCCGCGTTCAGGATTATCTCGGCGTGCTCGTCGAAAATCTCGATCCCTTCGTCGACGTCTGGCTTGGTGAGACCCTGAGCCTGATCGCCGAAGGCGAAGCAGTGCGCCAGGCGGTGGCAAAGACCGGCAAGCCGTTCTGGATTTCCTTTACCTTGGATGACGACACCGCGCAGGTAAACGGCGCCGCGCCGAAGCTGCGCTCCGGTGAGACCGTGCGTGCTGCTGCCGAATGGGCCGCCGGTTCAGGTGCTGCCGCTCTGCTGTTCAACTGCAGCAAGCCGGAGGTAATGAAAGCTGCCGTCGAGACCGCCGCCACCACCTTCAAGGAAAAGAACGCATCGCTTGAGATCGGCGTCTATGCCAATGCCTTCGAAGGAGAGCAGGGAGAGACAGCTGCCAACGAGGGGCTGCACAGCACCCGCGCCGACCTGACCGACGATATCTATTCCCGCTTTGCCTGCACGTGGGCTGACGCCGGTGCGACGATGATTGGCGGATGCTGCGGTATCGGTGCTGCCCACATCCACAAGGTCGCCGGAGCGTTACGCGCTCTTTAGACAGCCACGCGTTTTATCGGACGCACAAAGTAAGCTCTATCTTCTTTGATCTACTCATGGTGCTGTCCTAAAATCGACTCCGATTTTCGGACCTCCGCTGTGAGCGTCGTGACACCTACCGCGTCGCGATTGAAAATACATCGAGACCGGTCACGTTCTCTTCCAGCAGGGTGAAACCCTGCTTCAGATAGTAGGGTCGCTTTTCGGCTGTGGCACAGAGATAGCATGTGCCATGGCCAAGCCTCGCAATATGCTGGCGGGCCTGTGTCATCAAAGCAGCGGCAACACCCTGCTTTCGATAATCGGGATCGACCCAGAGCGCGGCAATCCAGGGCGCATAGTCTGGTCGCGCGTCGAGATCGTTGTCGATGACGAGTACGGAGCCGACATAGGTCTCACCGTCATGCGCTACGAGCGCGAATGGGATGGCATCCGTTATAAGCATCGGATCGAGATGGGCTCGATAATCTTCAAGCGGTACGCCGCTTTCCGTCCACCAGGCATTCCAGCCGCGATGGGCGATCGTATCGGCGAAGGATGGCTGGTGGCGAAGGTTCGATATCTGCATGTGAAGCCTCATCATCCTGAATCAGAAAACGAGGGCAAGTCTACAAACAATTGAAACGCCTGCGCAATGATGTCGCGCGATGGTGAAGCCCAGCCGCCGTAGGCGGCCGGGCTGATGGCAGGTTTAGAGCAACGTGCCGCTGAGGATGACCAGCGCCACCGAGAAGTAGATGACGAGACCACTGACATCCACCAGCGTCGCGACGAACGGGGCCGATGCGCTTGCCGGGTCCAGACGCAGGCGCTGGAGAATGAAGGGCAGCATCGAGCCACAGACCGAGCCGAAGGTGACGATGCCGATCAGCGCTGCAAAGACGGTGAAGCCAACCAGCAGCCAGTGTTCGCCGTAGTCATAAAACCCTGCCTGCTGCCAGATGGTGAGCCGCAGGAAGCCGATGGCGCCGAGGATCGCGCCGAGAGCGAGACCGCTTGGGAGCTCGCGCAGGAGCACGCGCCACCAGTCGGAAAGCTTCAGCTCCCCGAGCGCCAGAGCACGGATGATGAGCGACGTAGCCTGAGAGCCCGAGTTACCGCCAGACGACATGATCAGCGGAATGAAGAGCGTCAGCACAACGGCCTTTTCCAGCTCCCCTTCGAAATGCTGCATGGCGCTTGCCGTCAGCATTTCACCCAGGAAGAGGGCAGATAGCCAGCCGGCGCGTTTGCGGATCATGTCCATGAAGCCCATGGCCATGTAAGGCTTGCCGAGCGCTTCCATACCGCCGAACTTGTGGGCATCTTCCGTCGTGTCGGCAATCATCGTATCGATCACGTCATCGACGGTGACGATGCCGAGAATGCGGGCGTGCTCATCCACCACCGGGATGGCGAGAAGATCGTGCTTGCGGATGAGGCGAGCGACATCCTCCTGCGACATCTGAGGATCGGCATAGACAACGCTTTCGCGCGATGCGGCGGACAGGATCGATGCCTGGGGATCGGCGGTCACGAGGCGGCGCAGCGTCACCACTTTGCTCAAGGTGCCGTCTTCGGCCAGCACATAGATGGCATAGACCGTTTCACGCGAACGCTCGACGACGCGAATGTGCGAGAGGGTCTGTTCCACCGTCCAGCTGTCCGGTACGCTGACGAACTCCGTCGTCATGATGGAGCCGGCCGTGCGTGGCGGATAGGTCATCAGATGCTGAATGGCAGCAGCCGTTGCCCGGTCCAGACGCGAGAAGAGCTTGGTGCGGTGCGCCTCATCCATCTCGGCCATGACGTCCGCCACGCGGTCGTCCGACATCAGGTTGACGAAGCGGGTGGCCTGTTCCAGCGGAATGGCGGCAATGATATCGGCAGCGTGGTGTAGTTCCGGACGGTCCAGAATGGCAACGGCTTTGGGCTGCGGCATTTTCAGCAGGGCGTCGACGGCGTCGTTGACGTCGAGTGCGTTCAGTTGCTCGACACGTTCTGCAATGGTGGAAAGACCTGCATCACCGCTGCGAAAAAGACGTGCGGCCTTGCTGGCTCTCTGGGAGAGGGTGTGAAAGTTCATGATTGCTCACCTTCGAGTCGATCCGCCGATCTCGGCGGGCCGTGGTGAGCCGACAGGAGTCAGATCAGAGCACGTCTCGCCGGTCTCGGCAAAGGCAATCGACTACTACTGTCGCTAGACATCAAACGATGCTCCGTGGATATCCGTGCCAGAAGGTTGTCGAACCCCTGCACGTGATGTGTGTGGTGCGCCTGAACCGCGTCATAGTCAAGCGGTCCAAAGATGAAATTTTGGCAAGGTTGATCTCTCCGGCGAACAGAGCGGATTTCCCTCTGAAATCAGGAGCCTGCGTTGCGACCGGACGATGTCCGGCCACGCCTTTCGCCAATGTAGAATCCGCTTGTGGATCGAAAGCCTTTCCTGTTTCGCCCCGCCTGCATCACCCTGACAAGCGGCTAATATACATGGTTTTGATAGGGGATACGTGCCTCTCTCCGATCGGGTTTAATCGTTGATTAACCATAACCTCGATAGGGTGGGCGACAACGTCGGCATGATGCGACGTGACGACTGTCGGTATGCTTATGGTTCGCCACCAGCTCTTCGTAGCACCCAGATTTTTAGCCTTGCTTGCCGCAACTGCGCCCGTCGCCCTTATGGCGACCTATGCGGCTGCACAATCGGTCTGGACGGGGACGGCGGATAATGCCTTCGAGAATGACGCGAACTGGACGCCAGGCGCCCCCGCCGCAAGCGATAGCGCCACGGTCAACACCGGCTCGCCGCAAGTATCGACAGGGGAGACAATCGATCGGCTGAACGTTGGCGGTGGCAACGTCACCGTCACCAACACCGGCGCATTGTCCGTTACCAGCGGCACCACGATAACGTCGGGCAGCGTCACCATTAATTCTGGTGGCCTTTTGACATCGGATGTCGATCTTGTCGGCGGCAGCCTTGCTGTCGATGGTACTCTGGACGGCAAGCTCTCACTTCAAAATGGCAGCGTGACTGTGAATGGTACGCTCCGCGATGCCGTCGTCGGAAACGGAACCTCGCTCTCCAACAACGGCAAGATGACAGGCGCTTCGGTCGCCTCCGGCGGCACCTTCACCAACAACGGCGGCGCGACACTCTCTACCCTGAACAACGCCGGTACGGCTTCGAATGCGGGTCGTGTCGGAACGCTGCAAAACACCGACGGCAATTTCACCAACAATGCCGGTGGCGAGGTTCTTGGCAAGACGACGGTATCGGGCGGCAGCGTTACCAACAATTTCGTGGTGACGGATGTGGATGTCGCAGCCGCGGCGGCCTTCACCAACAATGTTGGTGCAACGGCGGGCAATGTCCGCAACTCCGGCACTGTCGTCAACGCCGGCACTGTGGCCTCGCTTCAAAATGATGGCGGCAGCTTTACCAACAATGTGGACGGCAGGATCAACGGCCAGACGACGATCGCTGGCGGGACGGTCACCAACAACTTCGTGGTGACGGATGTCGATGTTGCAGCGGCGGCGGCCTTTGCCAACAACGCCGGCGCGACGGCTGGTAATGTTCGCAATTCCGGCTCCGTCACCAATGCCGGGACGATCTCCTCACTCCGAAACGACGCCGGAACGACCACCAACAATGCCGGCGGCAGGATCACTGGCATGACCACGGTTGCGGGAGGAACGGTTACCAACAATTTCGTCGTCACGGATGTTGATGTTGCGGCCGCTGCCGCCTTCGTCAATAATACCGGAGCCTCCGCTGGAGCCATTACCAACCGGGGCGCGACCACCAACGCCGGAACGGTCGCCTCGCTCGACAATCAAGCCGGGCTCTTCACCAACAATACGGGTGGAACGGTGACTGGGGCGACGACGATCAGTGGCGGTACCGTGGTCAATAACGACAGGCTCGGCAATGTTCAGAATCGAGCAGGTGGCCGCTTCATCAACAACCTCGGTGCGACAGTGGATGCTGTCGCGAATGAAGGAGCGGCGACGAATGACGGCACGGTCGCATCTCTCACCAACGCCGCCGGGCGCTTCACCAACACAGGGACCATCGCCGGTCAGGCCGCCATCACAGGAGGCGAAATCAAAAACGACGGCACAATTTCCGGCACCGTGGATATCTTCGATGGCGGCCTGTTAAGCGGTACCGGTTTGTCTGGCGGTCTGCTGGTTCGCGCAGGCGGGGTGCTCGCGCCGGGCCCCGGCATCGCGACGATGACTGTCAGCGGCGATGCAACCTTTCGGGCAGGAGCCATCTATGATGTCGATATCGACTCCACCGGTCGCTCCGATCGTCTCGATGTCTCCGGCACGGCGCGTCTGCAGGGCGGTGTGGTCGAATTGCGTGCAGCAAGCGGCACTTATGGCCTTTCGACAAACTATCAGATCCTGACGGCTGGCCTGGTCGTCGGCGCTTTCGATCAAGTGACCAGCGACTTTGCCTTTCTGTCGCCGACGCTCACCTACGGGTTAACATCTGTTGATCTGCATCTTGACCGCAACGCGGTTCGCTTTGCGGATGTTGCGCGCACCTCCAACGACCGCGCGGCAGCAGGCGCCATTGAAGAGGCGGGGATTTCGAACAGACTGTTTCAGGCGATCCTGCCCCTGGATATCCAGACTGCGCAGAATGCCTTTGCCCAACTCAACGGCGAGATCCACGCCTCGCTCAAATCCGCTCTCGTTTCGGACAACCTGTTGCTGCGCGAATCGATCCTCGACAAGACCAACCGCCTCACGAGCGAAGGCGAAGTTGCGGACGCCAGCATATGGGCGACGGGCCTTGTCTCAAGAGAGGCTTTCGCTGGCAATGCCACGGCGGGCGCTCTCGATATCAGCAGAACCGGAATGGTGATCGGTGGCGACGTTCCGATTTCAGACGATTGGCGCCTCGGCGGTGTCCTGGGCTACAGCACGCTTGACGCCGCCGCCGGAGCAGAGGTCCAGTCCTACCACCTTGGACTCTACACCCATGCCGAGATGGAGCCGTTCAGTTTTACCGGCGGCGCCATCTATACGCGAAACGAGATCGCGACACGCAGGAGCGTCGCCTTCGGCACGTTTTCCGATGTGCTGAATGCCGATTACTCCCGCTCCACGTCGCAGGTATTTGCGGACGTGGGCTGGACCTTCGAGGCAGATAAACTTGTTTTGCAGCCTTTCGCGGGTCTTGCCTACACCGCAATCGACGGAGGTGCGATCCGGGAGGACGGAGGAGTGGCAGCACTCGCCTTAGAGGACAGGTCTTTCGATACGACCACCTCTACCTTGGGTCTGCGCTTCTCGACCGATCTGGAGATGGGCGAAGTGCCGGTTCTCCTGTCAGGCATGGTCGGTTGGCGCCACAATTTTGGCCAGACGGCATCCTTCGCGACGGCGCGCTTCGATGGTGGCAGTCCCTTCATGCTGGAGGGGATCGGGGTGCCGGAGGATACGATGGTGGTGAAGGCCGGTGTTACCGTTCATTTGTCAAAATCGGCGCGTTTGATGCTGAGCTACAGCGGCGACTTCGCCAAAGGATACAGCTCGAACGCGGCCCTTGCCAACCTCACGGTCAATTTCTAGCAAATTCGATTCCTACAGCATATCGCGCAAAAGTGGTCCCCGGTTTTGCGATGGCGACATGCGACAAAACACAGAGCGAAAGCGTAAGAAGCGAATCTGAAGGATCGCGACACGCTTCAGATGCTGCGGACTTTTTCCTGCCGCTCCAGAACAACAGCAACAATGAAAACCAGCAGGCCGGCAAAGGACAGAATGGCGCCGACATAGCCGGTGGACGCGTAGCCATATCCGAGCGCGATGACCAAGCCACCGAGCCACGCACCCAGGGCGTTGGCGATGTTGAAGGCCGAGTGGTTGGAGGCGGCGGCAAGCGTCTGCGCATCGGCTGCCACATCCATCAATCGGGTCTGGACGGCTGGGCAGGCGGCAAATCCGCAGCCGATCAGGAAGACGCAGAGGCACAGCATATAGGGATTATGCGCCGTCAGCCCGAAGATCGTCATCAGGACGACGTTGAAGGCCAGCATGCCGCCGATCGTGCCGTTCAAGGAGAGGTCTGCCAGACGCGAGCCGACAACATTGCCGACATTCATGCCGATGCCGAACAGTGCCAGCACGATGGGCACAGCGGAAACTGGCATCATGGCGACATCCGTGGTGGTCTTGGCAATGTAGCTGAACACGGCAAACATGCCGCCGAAGCCAACGGAGGCGATGGCAAGCGACAACCAGACCTGGACACGGCGGAAGGCGCCGAGTTCGCGCCAGACACTGGCACCGTCCTGCACCTTGTCGCGGGGCTGGAACAGGAAGAGAAGCGCTACCGTCAACAGCGCAATGCCGCCCACCATCAAGAAGGCTGCCCGCCAGGAAAACAGCTGACCGAAGAAGGTGGCAAGAGGGGTGCCAAGAAGCGTGGCGATGGTGAGCCCCAGCATGACCCGACCGACGGCACGAGCACGCTTGTGAATCGGCGCCATCGATGCGGCCACAAGGGCAGCAACGCCAAAATAGGCGCCGTGTGGCAATCCGGAAATGAAGCGCAGAGCAGTGAATGTCCAGAAGTCCGGCGCAAGGGCGCTTAGGATATTGCCGGCAGCAAACAGGCCCATCAGCGAAAGCAGAAGCACACGGCGTGTCAGGCGCGCGGCAAGAACCGCAATGATCGGCGCGCCGATGACGACGCCGAGCGCATAGGCCGTAATGACGTGGCCGGCGACGGGGACGCTGACTCCGTAGGTCGTTGCCACCTCCGGCAAGAGGCCCATGATCGCAAATTCACCCGTACCGATGCCGAAGCCTCCGGCGGCAAGCGCCAGTTCGATGAGCGCGATGGAAAGGGGTGAGAGACTGGTCTGCGCCGACGGCGCAACAGCATCGTCTGCCGCTTCGGAACGGTTTTCGCGTGGACTGCTTTGGCTCATGGGTTTCCTGGCTGCGACGGAACGCTGCCCATACAAAGAGACGTTCACGAAGAAAAAAGGGCAAGATCGACATTGCCGATCTGCCCTGACTGGAGATTTTGGTCACCAAAATGACCTTATGTTGCTTCTATCATGTTTTTGTGCGTCGCGGTAGTGTTTGATTCTACGAATTCCGGATTGACCGACTGCCGATGGAACCCTTTTGACGCTCGGCGATTTAGGTCGCGCTTCGTGCACAATAACTGGATGGATAGATGAGGCTGGTTGCGATCTTCAACCGCGATGGCGGAACGTTCAAGACCACCGATCTGGACGCTTATTGCGACCATGCGCGGAAGGTATTTTCGCAGGCGGGTCACCAGATCGAATGCCGTCTGGTTTCCGGCAAGGACATCGTTCAGGAAATGGAGCGGACTGCCGATGATGCGGGGCTCGACGGCCTGATTGCCGGTGGCGGCGATGGCACGATTTCTGCTGCTGCAGGCATTGCCTGGAAGCACGGCATTGCCCTCGGTGTCGTACCAGCTGGAACCATGAACCTCTTTGCGCGATCGCTGAAACTTCCGCTCGATATCTGGCAAGCGGTGGATACGCTGGCCCAAGGCCATGTGCAGAACGTCGATATCGCCAGTGCCAATGGCCATCCCTTCGTGCATCAGTTCTCCGCGGGACTGCACGCGCGCATGGTGCGCTACCGCGACCGCATGCAATATGCCTCAAGGCTTGGGAAAATCCGGGCCAACATCCGCGCTGCCGTGAGCGTCGTATTAAATCCGCCGGCCTTCGACGTGGAATTCACTGTTGCTGGTGAAACCCAGCACCGGAAGGTTTGCGCTATCTCGGCCTCCAACAATGAATTCGGCCCTAACCCTCTGCTGGTAGCGGATGACATTACCCGTGGCCGCCTCGGGTTCTATGTCGCTGACGCCTTGAGCCCCTCTGGCGTCGCGCGTCTTGCGATCGATATTATGCGCGGCAGGCTGAAGGAAAACGCGGCGGTTACGGCCATGGCGGTCGAACGTGCCGAGCTGCATTTTCCAAAGAGGCGGCATGACGTGCGTTGCGTCATCGACGGCGAACTCTTGCCGATGAAGCGCGATGTCGAACTCAAAATTCACGCCGGTGAACTGAAGGTCATCGTCGCCAAGGACTTCGCCAACGTCTGATCCAGGCCTTAGACCGTCCTTTAGCACGCAAAAGCGGGCCATAACTCTTTGAATATACGCATCGCGCTTGCCCGAAAAGGGGATACCCATTTTCGGCCCGGTGTTATCGCCATCGCTTGCAAAATCAACAACCAGCGGCCATGCTTCCTGTCACCAGATCAGGGAGCACACAAGGCGTGAACGATTTATCGAGACCAGTCTCCAACCTCGCTGCCATCGACGCTGCACATCATCTTCATCCCTTTTCAGACATGGGGAAGCTGAATGCGACCGGCACGCGCATCATCGAGCGTGCCGAAGGCGTCTTCATCTATGACAGCACCGGCAAGAAATATCTTGATGCCTTTGCCGGCCTCTGGTGCGTCAATATCGGCTATGGTCGCCGCGAGATTGCCGATGCCGTGGCACGGCAGATGAACGAGCTGCCCTACTACAACGCCTTCTTCGGTACCACCACACCGCCCGCGGCTCTCCTGGCACAGAAGATCGCCTCCCATGCCGGGCCGACGATGAATCACGTGTTCTTCACCAATTCCGGTTCCGAGGCCACAGACACGTGGTTTCGCATGGCGCGGGTCTATTGGAAGGCGCTCGGTCATCCGACGAAGACGAAGGTGATTGCACGGCGCAACGGCTATCACGGCTCTACGGTTGCCGGTGCTTCGCTTGGCGGCATGACCTGGATGCACGAGCAGGGCAATCTGCCGATCGAAGGCGTTAGCCATATCGGGCAGCCCTACTGGTATGCGGAAGGCGGCGATCTCTCACCAGCGGAGTTCGGCCTCAAGGTGGCACGTGAGCTGGACGCCAAGATCGATGAACTGGGCGAGGAGAACGTCGCTGCCTTCGTCGCCGAACCCATACAGGGAGCAGGTGGCGTCATCGTCCCGCCGGACACCTATTGGCCGGAGATTGCCCGCATCTGCACGGCGCGCAATATTCTACTGGTCTCCGATGAGGTGATCTGCGGCTTTGGGCGATTGGGCTCCTGGTTCGGCTACCAGCATTTCGGTTATGAGCCTGATCTGGCACCGATCGCCAAGGGCCTGTCATCCGGTTATCTGCCGATTGGCGGTGTGCTGGTATCGGACCGCGTGGCCGAGGTGATGCTGACCGAGGCTGGCGATTTCAACCATGGTTTTACTTATTCAGGCCATCCGGTCTGCGCTGCCGCGGCTCTCGAAAATCTTCGCATCATCGAGGCGGAAGGACTGGTCGAGCGGGTGCGCGATGATATCGGCCCGTATTTCACGCAAGGCTGGCAGAGCCTGCTGGACCACGAGGTCGTGGGCGAGGCAGCCAGTGTCGGCCTGATGGGTGGCTTGCAACTGACGGCAGACAAGGCGACACGCAGGCGTTTCGACAAGCCGGAAGATATTGGTGCCATGGTCCGCAATCACTGCCTGGACAATGGGCTGGTGATGCGCGCCACCGGCGATCGCATGCTGGCGTCTCCCGCCTTGACCATCAGCCGCGGCGAGGTCGATCAGATTATTGAAACACTGCGCAAGGGGTTGGACCACCTGCGCGACAACACGGAAGTTTGACGATGGCCGATCACGAGCATCGCTATACCCTCAAGGTCACATGGTCGGGCAACCGCGGGACGGGTACATCCGGCTACCGGGAATATGATCGCGACCATGTCATCTCGGCAGATGGAAAGCCGGATATTGCCGGCTCTTCCGATCCGGCCTTTCGCGGCGATCCGGCACGCTGGAATCCGGAGGAACTGCTGCTTGCCTCCATCTCCGCATGTCACAAGCTCTGGTATCTGCATTTCTGCGCTGTCTCAGGCGTGGTGGTCAGCGACTATGTGGATGAGCCCGAGGGCACCATGGTTCTGAAGCGGGACGGCGCGGGTCATTTTACCGAAGCGGTCCTGAAACCTGTGATCACCCTCGCCAAGGGAGATCCGCAGACCGCACGAGAACTCCACCACGATGCGCATGAAAAATGCTTTATCGCCAACTCCGTCAATTTCCCCATCCGCGTGGAGCCAACGATCAAATCGCGTTAATTGGATTGGGCAGTCTCGAGCGAATAGTAGAACGTGTGACTACGGCCAGAGGCGCCATAGGGCACGTTGACATGACGGATATCTGTCGGTGCCGGAAGTGAAACGCGCTCAGCAAGCGAAGCGAGTGCGTCCTTGAAATCCTCAGGCGACTCCCCGTCGTCCTTCGTATCGACTAATAGGATAACCGCGCCAGCCGGCCAGAGCGCGGGGATCGTCTCGATATCGGTATCTGTTGTTACAACCATCGCATCGGGAAATTGGATTTTCAGGTTTCCACCCGCAAGCCCACCGAAAGCAATGACATAGTCAGGCTTGAACGGACCCTCATGGCGAAGCGTTTCGGCAAATCCGTCATAGGGAATGTGGACAAGCGAGTATCGCTCGAAATGGGGAGAGACAAGCCCGCGTGCGAGGAGAACGCCGAGGAAACCAATGGCCAGCGTGAAGGTGGACGTCAGCATTGGCTTGAGCTTCCGCTCACCGGACAGACCCGCGGCCTGTACTTTGAGACAGAGGTATAGCGGCCACAGCAGCACATAAACGGCAAGCCATTTTTGCCGCATATGCGTGATCCCCATGGCCAGGACCATCAACAGCACAAAGATCATCGAAAAAAGAATGATGCGACCGACAAGGCGTGTGGACTGATCGCTCGCTCGGAAAATTGCTTTGATGTCGCCGAAATAGAGAGCGGCACAGATTGCTGAGGGCAGAGCGACGCCCTTCAGGAAGGCGAGCAGGAGATCAAGCGATCCATCGACAGCATAAAGCGTGGTGCTATCGCTGATGTCGCGCATTTCGCGTGTTGTCTGTGTGGTGGCGATATCGAAATGATTCACCACCCAAAGACAGTGCGGTAGCACAAGCGCAACGGCTGCGCCGATCGTCAGCAGCATGCGCCAGTCAAAGAGCCGCTGACGCAGTTCCTTGTCCATTGCGATGGCAACGACGGCCGCAAGTGGAACGAAGACGAAGTTATATTTGGCAATCGCGCCGATGCCGATGGCAAGCCCTGTCAGGAGATACCCGCCAACACTCGGAGCCTTCAGCGTCATGAAAAGCGCGTAAGAAAACAGAGCGACGGAAGACAGCGCCAGAACCGTGTGGGTCAAATCCCTCTGCGCCATGACGAAAACGGTGGGCATCGTCAGCACGCCGAGCGTTGCTATATTGGCCAGTGTCCTGTCGCGCAGCAAAAGTCTCGCTGTCAGCCAGAAGAACAAGCAACAGAGGAAAAGCAGCCCATTCTTCAACAGGCTGAGCGACGCGATCGACGGGCCGACGAGCACGTTTACGCCATGCTGCAGCCAGGTGTAGAGGAAGGGTTGGGAGCCGTATCCGAGCAGCAGATGCTGGGACAGAAGAGCCTGTTGGGTCTCGTCAATTTCCAGGGCCGAGGAACGGACAATGCGGACAACGAATGCAAGGAGGAAATATCCTGCAATCAGGATCAACGTTAAATCGAGATTGCGGGAGAAAACCTTGCGCATCGTGTCAGGTCTCGTCTGAGGTGAAGGTCTTGCTGACAATGTAGTTCGGCGTGCGGTCGTCGCGGTAATAGAGGCGGGCGATCATTTCCGCCAGGATCCCCGTGGTGATGAATTGCAGGGACGAGAGCGACAGAACCACGCACACCATCAGCAGCGGGCGTGTGCCGATGTCATTGCCAAGGATGAACTTTTCGATGAAGAGATAGGCCATGATGACGACAGCAAGCGCGCCGAGGCCAAGGCCGAGAGAACCGAAGAAATGCCCCGGCCGCGCCCTGTAGCGCATGAAGAACATCACCGACAACAGATCGAGGATGACGCGAAAAGTGCGGGAGATCCCGTATTTCGACGTGCCGAACTGGCGCGCATGGTGGGTGACCGCCATTTCGCCGATCCGGCTGCTCGGCACGACGCCCGCCACCCAGGCGGGGATGAAGCGATGCATCTCGCCCATCAGCTTGACCTGCTTGATGACCGAGGTGCGATAAATCTTCAGGCTGCAGCCATAATCATGCAGACGCACGCCGGTGATACGGCCGATAAGCCGGTTGGCGATCCACGACGGGATCTTGCGCAGCACCAGCCCATCCTGGCGGTTCTTGCGCCAGCCAACGAGAAGATCGAGCTCGCGCCGTTCGAGTTCGGCGACCAGCATCGGAATGTCTTTGGGGTCGTTTTGCAGATCGCCATCAAGGGTGGCAATCAGCCGCCCTCTGGCCGTGTCGATGCCCGCTTGCATCGCTGCCGTCTGGCCGAAATTGCGCTGAAGGGCAACGATCTTGAGATCGAGCCCATCGCGACCGAGATAGGATTTGGCATTGACGATCGTCGCATCCGTGCTCCCGTCATCCACGAGGATCAGTTCCCAAGCGCCAGGGTAGCTTGTCATCGCGTCCAGAACGCGCTCTATCAGAGGGCAGACGCTTTCTTGCTCATTGAAAATTGGCACGACAAGCGATAATTCCGGCGCAGTGCTCGTCGGGATTTCGCTTCGAAGGGCTGTCGGTGTGGGCACGAGGCTTCCCCGGTAAGACTTTATTAAGACGCTCAATTGCGGGATATGCGTCACCACGCCAGTTGTCCAGTTAGGCCGTCATTTGAAAGACAATTCACACAGGATCAGACCGGCAGCGTTGCTTGCAAGCAACGCAATGACGCTCGGCATGGTGGTCGTCATCGTTGCCTACGCCGCGTTCATTCAATGGGTGTGGGGTTGGGGCACGATCATGGGCCTCTGGTCTCATGCCGGCTGGGGGACGATTGCCCTGGCACTGTTGCTTCTCGTCGCCACCTATCTTCTGCGCACCTGGCGCATTTACGACTACTTCCCGCAGGAAACGAAACGCCGCTTTGCGACGCTTTTTCGTGTGGTCCAGCTCCACAACATTCTCAACATCATGCTGCCGTTTCGAAGCGGCGAGACCAGTTTTCCGTTGCTGATGAGGCGAGAGTTCGGCGTCAATCTTCTGCGCGGCACCTCTGCCCTTCTGGTCATGCGGCTCTTTGATCTCCACGCGCTTCTGGCTGCAGCCGGAATGGGGTGGGCGCTGGAAGAAGGAAGCGTGTGGATATGGACCGGTTGGCTGGCATTTCTGCTTCTACCCGCGCTGGGATTTGTCGCGCGTGACCTCGCTTTCGGTCTCGTCGGTCGAAGATCGTCGACCAAGCTTGCCAAGGTCATTGCAGAGCTAAGGGCGGGCTTGCCGGTGGACGGCAACGCCTTTCTTCGAGCGTGGGGTGCCACACTGATCAACTGGTTCGTCAAGATCGCCGTGCTGGCTTGGGTGCTGATGCTGATGGGGGAGATCAGTCTCCCTGCGGGCTTTGGTGGGGCCCTCGGTGGTGAACTGTCTTCCGTGCTGCCGGTTCATGCGCCAGGGGGCGTCGGCACCTACCCGGCAGGCATCACGGCAGGCGCGATCGGCTTCGGAGCGTCGGCGGAAGAGCATGCGCTATCGGTACTCGGCCAGGCGGCCGTCAACCTCCACCTGCTGGTGATCCTGTCGTCGCTGATTGGAACGGCTCTGGCGCTTTTCGTGCCGACACGAAAATAGCGCCAGAGCAGAGACCTACTGGAACGCCGTTTCGTAGAAGCTTCTGAGCTTGCGCGAATGCAGTGTTTCCGTGGGCATGGCTGCGAGTTTCTGGACGGCGCGAATGCCAATCTGCAGATGCTGCGCCACCTGGGTGCGGTAGAACTCCGTTGCCATGCCAGGAAGCTTCAACTCACCATGCAAAGGCTTGTCGGAGACGCAGAGCAGGGTGCCATAGGGCACGCGGAAGCGGAAACCGTTAGCGGCAATGGTGGCCGATTCCATGTCGAGGGCAATGGCGCGTGATTGCGACAGACGCTTCACCGGGCCCGCCTGGTCGCGTAGCTCCCAGTTTCGGTTGTCGATGGTCGCAACCGTGCCGGTGCGCATGATGCGCTTCAGCTCAAATCCTTCATAGCCGGTGACTTCCGCCACCGCGCCTTCCAGCGCAAGCTGCACTTCGGCAAGCGCCGGGATCGGTACCCAGACGGGCAGGTCGTCGTCCAGCACGTGGTCTTCGCGCACATAGGCATGAGCCAGCACGTAGTCGCCCAGACGCTGGCTGTTGCGCAAGCCCGCGCAATGGCCGACCATCAGCCACGCATGCGGACGAAGAACGGCAATATGGTCGGTGATCGTCTTGGCGTTAGACGGACCAACGCCGATGTTGACGAGGGTGATACCCGCATGTCCCTTCTTCTTAAGGTGATAGGCAGGCATCTGCGGCAGACGTCCAAGCGTCATGTCCGTCTCGGGTCGGTCCGATCCGGCATGGGTGATGATATTGCCGGGCTCCACGAAGGCGGTATAGCCATCGCCACCATCAGCCATCAGCTTGCGTGCCCATGTGGCAAACTCGTCGATGTAGAACTGATAGTTGGTGAAGAGCACGAAGTTCTGGAAGTGGTTCGGGCTGGTCGCCGTATAGTGGCTGAGCCGCGCCAGCGAGTAATCGATACGCTGGGCGGTAAAGGGGGCCAGCGGTGCGGGCTCTCCCGGCACCTGATCGTATTCGCCATTGGCGATCAGATCGTCGGTGTTGTTGAGATCCGGCGTGTCGAAGAGGTCGCGCAGCGGCACGTCTGAGAGCGAAGAGGCCGCGGACGCTTCCACATAGGCGCCCTCGCCAAAGGCGAAATGCAGCGGAATGGGCGTTGCCGATTCGGAGACAGTGACGTGGACGCCGTGGTTCTTGATCAGAAGCCCAAGCTGTTCCTTCAGGTAATGGCGGAAAAGCTGCGGCCGGGTAATCGTGGTCGTGTACACGCCGGGCGAGGTGACATGGCCATAGGAGAGGCGGGAATCGACATGTCCGAATGTCGAGGTCTCCATGCTGACCTGCGGATAACAGGCGCGGTAGCGACCCTCGATGGGTGCGCCCTTGGCAAGATCGGTAAAAGATTTGATGAGGAAATCGGTGTTGCGATCATAGAGCGCCGTCAGCGCGTCTACGGCCTCTTTCGGATCATCGAAAGTCCGTGGCGCAAAGGGCTCTGGCGTTATGAAGGCGAGGGGTGGAATCGTGTGCTTTGCTATTGTCATGGCCCATTATAGGGAGCCTATTTCGACAGGCAAGCGACAGAAATATGTGCATTTTGAAAAAGCCGGCAAAAACCGGCTCAGCCGATAGCCCCGCGCTGCAAGCTCATCAGCAACACAAAGCCGACACCTTTGGAGACCGGCCTTGGATCGGCCTTGTAGACGGCAAGTCCTGCAAATGGACCTAGAAAAACCGACGCCATGATGAACACCCGAAGTCCGGAGAAGAGGGCGTTGGAAAAGTTTCTGTTCATTGCCGGCCTCACAAGGTCACGTGGCAGCTGGGCGAAAAGCCATGCTGGCAAGTATAGGCAGTGCCGACACTGATGCGCTGGAAGCTGCGATTAGGATTGACCACAAGGGCGGCGAACGAGATGGCGAAAATCGCCATCAGAAGAACGATGATGCTGAAGCGACGTATCAAGATTGCCATGTCCATTCCCCTTGTTGTTGCCGTCCCTTACTCTGGACATGACATTGCCACAGTTGGACTGAACCGACCCTGAGAGGCAGGTTCATGTGGGGTTCAGGGACGTTAACGGGATTGCGTGTGGCGACGGGCGGGGAGCGTCAAGCAGTTGCGACGCGCGAACGTCGCAGGAGCTTTCTCGTCCTGCCTCTCAATCTTCGAGAGCAATGTTCCGAGGTACTTCGCGCCGGCCGAACGCGAGCAGTTTGTTCAATTCCTTGAGACGAAGGATCCGCTCCGCTATCTCTACTTCGTATCGACGTTGGATGGCGCAGTCGTCGCCTGCCACGGCCTCGAATTGGACGCAACAAACCAACGGGCGTCGTTTGCCTGGGGGATGGTGGATCGAGCATTTCACGGAAGAGGTGTCGGAACCCGCATGACCCGTGACCGGATCAAGATTGCAGAGGAAACGCCCAACCTTGCCAAGGTTGTGCTTTCAACAAGTCAGCGGACGCATGGATTTTATGCGCGTCACGGCTTTGTGGTCACGAAAATCACACCGGATGGCTTCGGGCCGGGGCTCGATTGTTATGATATGAGGCTCTTGCTTGCTTAAAGCGTGTCGCAATCTTTCAGGTTCGCTCCTTACGCTTTAGGTCCTTCTTTTATCGCATATCGTTATCGCAAAACCTGTGACCAGTTTTGCGCGACGTGCTCCGACTTAGTTGGGGGGAGGGAGCAAGAATGAGAACTTAGCCTCGGGACCGTTACCTCCCTCTAGCTCTTGACTCTTCACCACAATAAAAAGGCGCCAGAGAATGGCGCCTACTGAAGAGTGAACGAGTGTCGGCCTTAGCCGCCTCTCGATTTTGCACGTCGTGATATCAAGCCCGAGCTTTGGCTTTCTTCTTCGCCGGCGCGGCTGGTGTGACGATGACGGTCTCGGCTTCGCGCGCAAGGCGTGCTTCACGCAGCCGTTCGGTCTTCTTCAGGCGCTGTGCGGTTTCCGCAGCCAGAATCTGAGAAACGGCATCATTGGTTGCGGAGGCTTTTTGCTGAGGGGTCAGTTTGCCGGGCTTGAAGAATTCATCTTTCGTAGCGGTCATTTTGAAACCCTTTCATTGCGATAGAGCGCTGTGCGTCTCTCTAGACGCACAAAGGACGCTCTTACTTCAATCTACCCATCGTGTTCTCTGAAAATCGAGCTCGATTTTCGGAACGATGATGTTGCTGTCAGCGCGTGCGGACAGCTTTCTTCGGTGCAGGCAGAAGGCCTTCACGCTGCATCTTCTTCTTCGCGAGCTTGCGATGGCGACGAACGGCTTCGGCCTGTTCGCGAACGCGCTTTTCCGAAGGCTTCTCGTAAGACTGGCGCGCACGCATTTCGCGTAGCAGGCCTTCGCGCTGCATCTTCTTCTTCAGTACGCGAAGCGCTTGATCGACATTGTTATCTCTAACGAGGACTTGCAAAGGCTTTTCCTAACTCGGTTCTACACCGCTATTTTCGTGTTCGGACGAGGTCGTGGTTGATCCAACCGCCCGGTTCGGAGACTTTGGTAGCAACGGCAACAGGCGTCTGCTTGGCCGTTGCCGCAAGATCGATATCGTCCTGACTAACCGTGCGATCAAAATTTTCGCCGTCGAGCCGAATACGGTAACGTCTGCTTCCCTGTGTTTCCGGCATTGCCGCGATAACCCGGGCGCTCTGCTGGGAGGCATGACCGCCGTTACTTCTGGGCTTCAAGACGATGATATTGCCGGTTTTGTAAGGCGTTTTTGGCATCAGGGTTCTCCTAAGCCATAAAGACAAAAGGCCGAGCGATAGGCCCGACCTTTCTTCAGTCACTCAGCGTCTGCTGCCAGTACATCCGTGGTCAGCGTCAGCGAGAAACAATTTATGCCGCCTGAAGATTGTCAGCAGAGTTCTTGCCGGACTTGCGGTCCTGAACAATGTCAAAGCTGATCTTCTGACCGTCGACGAGCGAGCGCATGCCCGCACGTTCAACAGCGGAAATGTGAACGAAAACGTCCGTGCTGCCGTTGTCAGGCTGAATGAAGCCGAAGCCCTTGGTGGCGTTGAACCACTTTACAGTACCAGTGTTCATAACGATTTCCTTTCGTAGCAATCGTTGTTTGTCCCGAAATACCTTGCGGGATTAGATCGATGTTTTGAGAGGAAATCCGACGGGAGCTAGGCTCTGGACCGACGTCACAAGCAATGGTCGATAAATTCAATATAGGCTCAATTTTCGGTTTTGCAAGGACGGAATGGAAATCGGCGCCAGAAACCGTGTCTTAAGCTTTTCCCATCGCCACTCACATATCGCATCGTTTGGACCAGCCGTCGCGCGCAAAAAGATGTCGAGACGGCTGGTGCAATCATGGGGCCACTACGGTGTCGGCCCGAAAACCGAAATCGATTTTCGGAAAAGAACGACGCACTTCAAAACAGTAAACGCGTCACTTCTGCGCCCAGAAGAACGCAGGGTGCCCTACTGCTTGAAGACTTTCTGCAGGAAGGCCTCGAACGATGGACGCCAGACATCCATCTCATGGCCGAGGCCCTTATATTCCACATAGTCGTGTTTGATCTTCTTGTCGTCGAGGATGGTTTTCAGCCCGGCGATGTCCTTGCCGGTGACCTGATCTTCCGTGCCGACGGTAACGGTGAAATTGCGCAGGCTCTCGTTGATTTTTTCCGGCGTGTTGAGCGCGGCTTCAAGGGCCTTGTTGGGCACGGTGGTGGTGGAAACGCCACTGAAGTTCGCAATCCAGCCAAACGTGCCGAGATGGGTCAGACCCGAGACGAGCGCTTGATAGCCGCCTTGCGACAGGCCGACGATCGCCCGCCCATCCGCATCGTCTCGCACGCGGTAATGCGCCTTCATATAGGGGATAAGGTCTTCTACCAGTTCGCGATCAATGGCGTCGGCATTGATAGGGTAAAAGGTCTTGCGCCGATCGGCGGCGGGGAAGTTTTCCGCAATTGCCTCCGGGATATCCGCCTCGGTATCCGGGATGACGACGATCATTGGCTCGATCTTTTTCTCCGCCAGCAGATTGTCGAGGATCTGCGGCGCGCGACCCTGCGCCACCCACGAGTCCACCGTGTCGCCAAAACCGTGATAGAGATAGAGGACCGGCAGAGGTTCTGACGCATCGCTATAGCCCGGCGGCGTATAGACATAGGTCTGGCGCTGCGATTTCAGTGCTTTTGATGAGATCGTCACTCGGCGCAACTCGCCATGGGGCACATCGCGGATATCGAGAACGCTCCCCGGCACGAGAACCAGGCTGGTGTTCACCTGACGCTGGGGCTTCGGCATATTCGTGCCGGTATCGATGCTGCGGAAGCCATCGATGTTGAAGTAGTACTCATAGAGGTTAGGCTTTAGCGCCTCGGTCTTTACGCTCCACAGACCGTTGTGGGCCTTCTTCATTTCCATCGGCGCACGAGAGCCGAGCACGACAGAGACCGTTTTCGCAGAAGGCGCGAAGAGACGGAAGGTGATCGAGCCGTCCCGTTCGACCGCGGTCACGAATTCATTCAAGGGCCGGTCGGCAGGTGGTGCAGCAGGTGGATCGATTGCCATGGCAGGTCCGCTCACGATGCAGGTGGCGACAAGAATATAGGGCAGAAGTAAACGCAACTCATTCTCCTCCAGTTCAAATACCCCCGGACGGAGACTGGCAGATCAACCTCGAGAGTTCAATGCGTTAGAAGATTCTGATTTACGTGCAGACCTGACCGGCTCGGCGTTGTCCAGCCGCCGATAAAAAATACCAAGCCTCACGAACCTCCAGCGTTCTGGGAGACGTCAAGACTTGTGATGGTCGTTGCGTCTGCTGAGTAAAATGCGAAGAGGCGCCGCAATGAACGGCGCCTCCACGTCGTGTCGTCTTCTTGAGCCTTAGCCAATCATTGCATTGTCGTTTCGCTTGATCGCAATAACGGTCGAACGCGGCAGCTTGCCTTCTCCATCGGGGAAGGGGGCATCCGGATGCTGGATACCGACGAAGTGGGTGCGCTTGTCGGCCGACCATGTCTGGCCGGTCACTTCCGAACCCTTTGGCGCCGTCAGGAAACGCTCGATGCGGCCGGTAACCGGGTCGCCCGCCAGCATCTGGTTGTTGCCCTGACCGGCAAACTGGCCTTCATTGCTGTCTTCGCCATCGGTCTGGATCCAGAGAAGGCCGGTGGAGTCGAACATCATGCCGTCCGGCGAGTTGAACATGTTGCCGGAGTTGATGTTGGAGGAGCCCGCATAGGCGTCCTTGTGCACATCCGGATTACCGGCCATGCAGAAGAGATCCCACTTGAACTTGCCGTCGGCGTGATCGTCATTAGCAGGATACCAGCGAACGATCTGGCCATATTCGTTTTTCTCGCGCGGATTGGCGGCGTTGACAGCCATGACATCGCCACCGGCATTGGTGCGCATCTTGCCGTCCTTGACTTCGCCGCGGCGGCTGTTGTTGGTCAGCGCGCAATAGGCTTCGATGGCGACGGGGTTGATTGCCACCCATTCCGGGCGGTCCATGGTCGTGGCGCCAACCTTTGAGGCTGCCTGGCGGGTGAAGACGGAGATTTCATCCGGCTTCATTCCGGTCGTTTCCGGCGTCAGAGCCACCCACTCGCCATTGCCGTCATCGGTAAACTTCGCCACGTAAAGCGTGCCTTCGTCCAAAAGTTTCGAGGTGTCACCGCCTGGCACATAGATGCCATTGGAGACGAACTTATAGAGGAACTCGCCGCGCTCATCGTCGCCCATGTAAACCACGACACGGCCATCGCGCGCTACGACCACGGCAGCATTTTCATGCTTGATGCGGCCAAGTGCGGTGCGCTTGATCGGCGTGGAAGAAGCGTTGGACGGATCGATCTCCACGACATAGCCAGCACGACGCGGCTCGTTCGGGTGCTTCGATACATCGAAGCGCTCGTCGAACTTCTCGTAACCGTAGCGTGTCTCGGCGGCGATGCCGTAGCGCTTATAGTCATCCGGCATTTTGAAGTTGGCATCGGTGGAGCCGAAATAGCCGTTGAAGTTTTCTTCGCAGGTCAGATAGGTGCCCCAAGGCGTGCGACCGGCGCCGCAATTGTTGAAGGTGCCAAGACAGTCGACACCCTTCGGGTCGGCTGCGGTCTTGACGAGATCGGAGCCGGCAGCGGGTCCCGAAAGCTTCATCGGTGTGTTGTGGTGAATACGGCGGTTGAACGGGCTATCGACGACAATCTCCCAGCCATCCTTGCCTTCCGCCACTTCCATGACAGTCACGCCCTGCATGTGCTGAAGGATCTTCACCTCATCCAGATTGGCGGGCATGCCTTTTTCGCGGTGGGGGAGGTTGGTTTCGTTGTTCACATATTCGTGGTTCACGGCGATCAACTGATGACCACCGACCACGAAGAGTTCCATGCCGTCGGTATTCTCTCCGAAGACCTTGTCGGAGTTCTCCAGGCTGACTCCCTTCGCGGGGTCGATATCCGGCACGTTCGGAAAGAGTGGCTGCCCCCACTTGGCAAGCGGTTTCCAGCCGTAACCCTCCGGCACATGAACGGTGTGATCAGTCGCCGCTTGCACCGGCTTGAACGGGAAGCGCGAGGCTGCTTCCTGTGCCTGAGCGGATGTGGACGTCGCGAGGTTGCCGAGCGTACCGAGAGCCGCAGCGGCAGACCCAAAGGCGAGCACACCGCCAAGGAAACCGCGCCGCGAAATGGCGGATTCGACGACGCGGTCGAAATCGGTCACGGCTGGGGGCGGATTTTGCAGCTCGTCCCACTCGTCCCAGCTTAGCTTGCTTGTGTCGATATTGGTCATGGCGCTCTCCATTGTCGTCGTTTCGAACAATTCTAGAGAGGGCAACTAAAGCGGGTTTATCACAGCGATATGACAGACCCGCAGAGACGAAACGTCTTAGGGTTGTATTGGCCCTGCTGTTTAAGTTTCCGCGCTGGGCAGGTGACTGAGCGGCAAAGGGCCTTCAGATTTGACCGTCTGGATAGCAAAATTGCTGCGAATGTCACTGACGCTTGGAAGTTTCAGCAGGCGGTCCACCAGCAACCGTTCGTAAGCCGCGAGATCGGGCACGACGACCTGCAAGAGAAAATCAGCCTCGCCGGAGACAAGATGGCATGAAATCACATCTGGCAGTACGGCGACCGCCTCTCTGAAGGCTGCTGCAGAAGCGTCCTGATGGCGCTCGATTTTGACGCTGACGAAAACCGTCAATCCAAGACTGAGGCCGGCGCGGTCCAGCCTCGCATGATAACCCCGAATGACGCCTGCCTTCTCCAGCGCACGAACCCGCCGCAGACAGGGGGATGGCGACAATCCAACCTCTTCGGCAAGCTCGACATTGGTCAGACGCGCATCCCGCTGCAGCGCCGTGAGAATTCGGCGGTCAATTGCGTCAAGTTTAAGATTTGGCATAAACCACCACAAATCGATCTATTATTGGCACAAACGATGCTTCACCCTCATCCCTATTGATGCAATTTGCAAGGACACGCCTCAAGTCCCTGATCTAGTTTGCGCCGACCATTATCTTGAGGCTTGATCATGAGCGAGTTCATTCTGTTCGTCGGCGCGTTGGTTGTCGTCTATCTGTTGCCGGGGCCAGACATGGTGCTTGTCCTGCAAACAGGTGCGAGTGCAGGGCGCGGTCCAGCTATCGCAACAGGCGCAGGTTTGGCGCTTGCAAGAGCCGCCCATGTGGCGTTCGCCGGCTTGGGGCTGGCAGCCTTGTTGACGACGAGCCCCATGGCATTCGAAGTGGTGCGCTTTGTCGGTTCCGCCTATCTTCTCTGGCTTGGTCTGGAGATTCTGAGATCGGAATATAGTGGAGATGACGCGATTCGGATCAACGGTCCGAAACAACCGTCCTCGCACGGCACGGCACTGTGGCGGGGCTTTCTCACCAATATTCTAAATCCGAAGGCGCTGCTGTTCTGCTCTGTCTTGCTGCCACAGTTCATTGTACCGGGCGAGCAGGGGCTGGGCGTTCAGTTTCTGATGCTGGGAATGACGTTGGTGGTTGTCGGCCTTGCCTTCGACCTGACCTATGCGACCGTCGGCTCGTTGCTGAGCGGCTGGATGTCGAGACGTCCACTTGCCCAGCGCGCGCAGAGCTGGACTTTCGCCGCCCTATTGATCGGGTTCGCACTTCGGCTGGTTCTCATGCCTCATCCCTAATGGGAGAGGGAATATCCGGAAACTGACTCACCCTTCTAAATGAAGAAGGGGCAGCCTTTGGCTGCCCCAGGTCTTTAAAGTCTTGTCCAGGTCTGCGACTTGCACAGCACCTTCAATACGCAACCCTTCATGCTGAGAGAGTTGCCTGATACGGTGCCGGAACCGCTATAGGTCTTGTCGTTGGCAGGATCGGTGATCTCGCCGGCATAGTTGTCGCCGCTTCCCGTCATTTTGCCGATCTGTTTGCCCGCATGCTTTCCGGTCTTCAGCGTCACGCAGAAGGCAGAGCCGCATTTGGCAATCGCTGCGGTCTCGCCGCTTGCCGTCTTCCAGTTGCCTTCGATGGCTTCGGCAGCAAAGGCACTGCTGCTGATCAGAAATGCCAGACCTGCGAGAATCGTCAATTTCTTCATATGGACCTCCCAATCCAAACCAGGCACGACAGCGCATCGTGGCCGTCAGCCTTCGCAACTCCCATGCGAATGCCAACCTTTATAGTTGACGTTCACGTAAAAGGAAACATGGGGCGGGGCCTCGTGACGAATTTTTTGACGCTCTCGACGCCGAAGATTGCTGCACTGAAAAATCGCGAGCTTCTGCCGTGGTTAGCAAAGCGTTTAAATCCATCCGTAAACTTTTCGTAAAATTGCGTGGAAAATCCTTAATTTGCAGGCCTTCCCATATTTAACAAAAATCCAACTTTACCAATCGTTTGGACTTTGTTTGGCCCCCGTTAATCATGGATTTTAAGCGCCCGTTGAAAGCCGTTTGGCATAGTGAGGTCAACAAAGAGCAGGGACAACCTGACGACAGCAGGAGACGAAAAAGCCGCAGAAGACGGCAGCGTCCCCAGGCTGAAAGCTTCCGCAGAGAAGCACCAAAAACAGGAAGAATACGGGCAAACAGGGACTAGAAAAATGGCAAGATTTGAAATGCGCGATATCGAGTTGGCAGTTGCCGGTGGACAAAGCCGCGCGGATGTCTTCTGCAATCTCGGCCTGATCTATGCGACAGGCCGGGGATGCCCGGTGGACCTCGTTGCTGCCCATAAGTGGCTGAACATTGCAGCCATCAAGGGTTCGGAAAGAGCAGCATCGTTGCGCGCCGATCTTGCCCGGAACATGACCAAGGCAGACCTCGCAGCAGCCCTTCGCGCCGCTCGAGATTGGATGACCACACACTAAATTCCAGGACAATTCAAAAAGACGGAGCGATCAAAAGATCGCCAATCGTTTCGACTGGTCCCTCCAGTCCCGGTCGCAACACCAGCCATACCCGCAAACGAAGACGGTAAAGCCGCACGCTTGCAACGAGATCAAAACCGTGACCGGCAGAAACAAGGCTGGCACGGTTTTTTCTTGTCTTGATATCAGCCGAGCGACTGGAGAACCTTGGGCAGAGCCTCTGCGAAAAGATCGAGCTTGTCATCAGGGCCAGCGCTGACACGGATGCAGCGGTTGAGCGGCTCAACGCCCGGCATGCGGATGAAGACGCCGTGGTCCATCAGACCATCCACGATCGACTTCGCATAAGCGCCGTCCTTGTGGCAATCGATCGCAACGAAGTTCGTGGCGGAGGGCAGGGGCGACAGGCCGTTCTGGCGAGCAATGGTGGAGATGCGCTCACGTGCATTGGCGATACGCTTGACGACGTCGCGTAGATAGGCCTGGTCATTCAGGGCTGCAAGCGCTGCCGCGACGGAGACTCGCGACATGCCAAAGTGATTTCTAATCTTGTCGAAGGCTTCAGCATTACCCAGCGTACCGATCGCGTAGCCCACGCGTGCGCCTGCAAGACCATAGGCCTTGGAGAAAGTGCGCATGCGCAGCACATTCGGCATGCCGATCATGGCGCGAACGCTGGGAACGGCGCTCTCGGGCGCCGTTTCGCAATAGGCCTCGTCCAGAATCAACAAACAGGTTTCCGGCAGCGCCTTGGCGAATGTCAGAACCTCGTTTGCATCCCACCAGCTTCCCATCGGGTTGTCCGGGTTTGCAAAGTAAACCAGCGGCGCATTTTCCTTGATGACGAGATCGAGCAGACCGTCGAGATTTTCGTGGTCGTCGAGATAGGGCGTCGTCACCAGCCGGCCGCCATAGCCATTCACATGATAATTGAATGTCGGATATCCGCCGAAGGAGGTCACGACAGGTGTACCCGGCTCAACCACCAACCGGACGATTTCGCCGAGAAGTCCATCCACGCCGCTGCCAATGGCGATATTGCCGCGCGAAATCCCATGATGGATGGCGAGCGCTTCGCGCAACTCGTAATTCTCCGGGTCGGCATACATCCAGGTTTCATGCGCCGCATTGCGCATGGCTTCCAAGACGGATGGGGCGGGACCAAAGCCGCTTTCATTCGCGCCAATCCGCGCTTGTACCGCCAATTTACGGGTCCGCTCGATGGCCTCCGGGCCAACGAATGGAACGGTGGAGGGTAGCGAGGAGGCGAGAGGCGTAAAGCGCGAAAAGGCGGACATTTCAGTACGTTCCGTGGTTCTTGAGGCGGACGGGCTCACAATAGAAACAAAATCGGCCTGCGCAAGGCAGGCCGGGATGAATGCGACGGTTTTAGGCGAGTTTTTCGCGTCAGTCGAAGTCCGGGCTTATCAGAGCGATGTCTCGAAACTCAAGCGGCGGATGTGGTGCAAAAACTCCGGGTCAATCAGCATGTTGAACCCGACGGATGCATTCTCGTCTTCCCGGCGGATCAATGTGCAACCGATCTCATCGCGAATGCCGATAATTTCGAGGTAGAAATTACTGGGCAGATCGAGATGCGGACTGACTTCGATATCCGCGCCATAAAGAGAGATTTTGCGGATGAGGCAGCGCATCGTGTTGCTGGTACTGAGATGATGGCCGATGAATGTGATCTTGCCGGGACGGTCGATCACATACTTCTCATACATCTCGTCTTGCGGAACCGTATCCTTTGCCTTGATATCGATATTGAGTGTCATGACAACCTCCCGATTGTCTCTTCTCGTTCCTGAATGATACGCCTGCGACCTTGCCGGATCCTGAATGAAATCACTAGGAATCGATCCTTCTGTTTCGTTTCGGACTTTGCAATCCCGCCATCAGTCTCACCTGTCTCATCGCTAAAACACTATTGCATGCACAAGGTTGCGCAGGGCTTGTTTATCCACGCAGGCAAGAGCGTAAGCGCATGGTTGACGTGAAGCGTACTTGCCGTTACGCCTGCGCTGATATTCGAGACGACGGTTTGGGTGGAGCATCTCATATGGCAGGTAGATTGGTCATTGTCGGCGCTGGACAGGCAGCCTTCGCCCTAGCTGCCAAGCTTCGTTCTTTGAAGGACGATCGCTCTATCACCATCATCGGCTCGGAAGACGTGCTTCCCTATCAGCGTCCGCCGCTCTCCAAAAAATATCTCATGGGTGAGATGACCTTCGATCGACTGGAGTTTCGCCCGGCAGAATGGTTTGTTGAGAACAATGTCGATATCCGCCTGTCGACCTGGGTGGAGGAGATCGACCGTAAGGCAAAGACCGTGCGGATGCAGGACGGCTCTCTGCTGGAATACGACAAGCTTGCACTAACGACAGGCGCTGCGCCGCGTGAGCTTCCGGCGGGTCTGGGCGGAGATCTGGAGGGCGTTCTGACTGTTCGCGATAAGCGCGATGCCGATCGTCTGATGGAAGAAATGCAGCCCGGCCGCCGATTGCTGGTGATTGGTGGCGGTTACATCGGGCTTGAGGCGGCAGCCGTTGCGCGCCAGCTTGGGCTTGAGGTGACGCTGATCGAGATGGCGGATCGCATTCTCCAGCGCGTCGCCTCAGCCGAAACTGCGACCATCATGCGCGACATTCACATCGCAAAAGGCGTTTCCATTCGCGAGAAAACGGGCCTCGTTCGGCTGGATGGGAAAGATGGACGCGTGACGAAGGCGGAGCTTTCCGATGGCTCAACGCTCAACGTCGATTTCGTTGTCGCCGGCATTGGCGTGACGCCGAACGACCGCCTGGCTCGTGAGTCGGGTTTGCAGGTCGGCAATGGGATCGTTGTGGATGAATTCACCCGCACATCCGATCCAGACATCCACGCCATGGGGGACTGCACGCTTCTACCGATGGAGGGTGCTTCCGTTCGCCTCGAATCGGTGCAGAACGCGGTCGATCAGGCGGAAGCCGCAGCGCTGGTGCTCGCAGGGGAAGAGAAACCCTACCGACCGAAGCCATGGTTCTGGTCGGATCAGTATGACGTGAAATTGCAGATCGCCGGCTTCAACGCAGGTTATGACGAAACAGTACTGCGCCCAGGCCAACGAGAAGGCAGCCACTCCATCTGGTATTTCAGGCAAGGCCGCTTCATCGCTGTCGATGCCATCAATGATGCCAAGGCCTACGTCACCGGCAAGAAGTTGCTCGACGCTAGCGCGGAGCCGAACCGCGCTGTGCTTGATGACCACACCGCTGACCTGAAATTGCTTTTGACATGAGGACTGCCATGCCGACCCTTGAGAACCGCTTCAAGAACGCTATCCACCGGGGTGAACCACAGATCGGGCTTTGGCTCGATATGGGCGAGGCGATTACTGCTGAGATTGCCGGCACGGCTGGTTTTGACTGGCTCGTCATCGATGGCGAGCATGGTCCTAACGATCTGCGCAGCATTATAGAGCAGTTGCGCGCCCTCTCGACATCGCCGGCCGAACCCGTCGTGCGCGTGCCAACGGGTGAAAGCTGGATTATCAAGCAGATGCTCGACGCAGGTGCGCGCACGCTCTTGGTTCCGATGGTGGATTCTGCGGATCAGGCCCGTGCGCTCGTATCCGCCATGCATTATCCGCCGCGCGGCATTCGCGGCATGGGTGCGGTTGTTGCCCGGGCATCGGCGTTTGGCAGTGTCAGTGATTACAATCAAAAGGCTTCGGACAATGTCTGCCTTCTGATTCAGGCGGAGACGCGCGCCGCGATTGCCGATCTCGATAACATTCTTCAGGTCGAAGGCGTGGATGGTGTCTTCATCGGCCCGGCCGATTTGGCGGCGGATATGGGATATCTCGGCAAGCTCGATGAGCCGGAGGTCCAGAACGTCATTGAGGGAGCGATTCGCAAAATTGTCGCTGCAGGCAAAGCTGCCGGGATTTTGACCTTCAACGAGACCTACAATAAGCGCTATCTCGAGTTGGGTGCGTCATTTGTTGCGGTGGGTGCCGACGTCTTCGAATTTTCGAATGTGCTCCGCCAACTTGCATCTCGCTACAAGGGTGGCACGGCGGCGCCGAAGCCGTCCGGATATTAAACTTCAGTCATCATTTGTGGCGTTCAGCTTTTCCGGCGGAATGCCTTCCTGGCCGGACGCCAGATGTCCTTCCGCAATCAGCCTTTCGCGGAGAATGCGAGCGATTGCTTCATCCTTAGTCACACCGCTGTTTCGAGCAAAGGCGGCCAGGGCGTTTTCGATCTCCTGAGAGAATTGCACTTCACTCCTCCATTCAAAATAAAAATAGGGCAGGAAGGCGTTGCCTTCCTGCCCTTGAACTAGACGCTGTTAGCGCCAGCGATAGAGGCTGCTGCTTTTGTGCTGAGTCGAAGCATTTGCCACGAAATAGCCGAGAGCAAAACCGAGCGCGCCAACAACCGTCAGAACGGATGTTGCTGTCGCAGGGTTTTCCCTGACCGCTTCCACCACATTCTGGCTTTGCGCCTTCACGGTTTCTGCCGCACTGTGTGCTGCACGCTGTACGC
The DNA here is from genome assembly GCF_004310285.1 of Agrobacterium cavarae. Lineage (GTDB taxonomy): Bacteria > Pseudomonadota > Alphaproteobacteria > Rhizobiales > Rhizobiaceae > Agrobacterium > Agrobacterium cavarae. Next base: position 518,068 of record NZ_SISF01000031.1, on the reverse strand, counting down.
GACCCTTTGCTTCATCCACAAAGTCAGACGCCTCTTCGGAGATCGCGCCTGCACGGGACGACACCGACTTGGAAAGAGAAGCGATCTGGGAGCGAAGTTCCGAGATCTGGCTTTCGAGAGAATCATCAACAACGTTCAATTTGGTCTGTGCCATCTGAAATCACCTCATGTTGTTTCCGAGGCGATAACGCGATCAAACTCGATAATGTTCCACAGCGGACGAAGGTGAAATGGTCCCTACTTTGGGTCGGAGGGTGGATATCTGATTCTACGGCGTTCCCTCGCATGACACCATATCCTGCGTGACGCTGGCGTAGTGGTCTGCGTTTTGTCTCTTGCGCTCAGAATTTTCGACCAAGCCTGATCGAGTGAGTGTCGTGAAATTCGATATTGAATGGATCAGGTAATGCTCAGTGGTGAGGCCCTCTTTGCGTTCGAACACATAACTACAGAGAAGACCACCTTTGTCGGTGGCCTCGTCGCCGAGGAACGAAGCGCATTTGAGTTCGACGACTTGCAAGCTGCCGTCCGCAGCGATGTAGCTGAAGACCCCAGTTGAGCCGTTCACGAGCAAAGACTCTTTCTGCCCGTACGGATCAGGACCGATTTTATTGCACTTAAGCTCCGCTGCAGCGCTGCCAAACGAGGCGAGAAACAACGTCATCGTCATAACGTTTGCCGGTTACGCGCCTACGTATGGAAGATGCACGAAACAAGCCCTAGCGCATCTAACTTATGCTGCAACCCGGTATCGCTTTTTTAATGTTCTTTAATGGGAGGAAGGAAGCCGGAATCATCGGTGTTCCCTTTGCTGCTCCATAACCAACTGACCCTATCGGGCCCGGTCAACAAGGGTGGATGATATTCAGGTACAGGGTGCGTGTGCCAGAATACTTGTGAGAGATGCGTATCGGAGTGTCTTATTGAAATGCACTCAAGCCGCTCGGCGGGAGATTGTCACCTACGTAGGTGCAAACTGTTACCTATGTCTTCGGTTCGGACAAATTGGGGAATGGCGGAGAGGAAGGGATTCGAACCCTCGATACGCTTTTGACGTATACTCCCTTAGCAGGGGAGCGCCTTCGACCACTCGGCCACCTCTCCGGTGCCGCCTGATTATTGCGTAAGAAAAACGAATGCAAGCGCTTTTAATCAGAGTGTGGAAAAAGACCTGCCGACAAGCCAGTTTTCCCTCTTAACAACTCCAAGGGTAACTCCGAATCTCTACGTTCGCGACGAATCGAGTCGCCGCTCGAAATGATTCCATGCTGAGGGGAGATCGCGATTCATGCGACTTTCACTCTCACACAGGGATCGTGCGTTATCGCACTGGCCATCAGAAAGGCCGTCAAGTTCCCCTTCAGGCGCTGGCCATCGCTGCCTTCGGCCGAAGTGGCAACGTTGGTCGCAGTCCATTTTAAGTCTCTAATGCTCGAGCTTTATCTTTGTTTTTATTAACTATTTGTTAAATCATTGAACAGTGCGGTGGCACCGAATGTGTTGTTTAAGCAACATGGTTATGTGAAGCATCTAGTTATAATCGTCATAAAACTGTTTGCCGATTGCCTACTGAGAAAGCTCTTGTATTTTCACGACCGGAAGCGCGGCGGTGGATCGCTCGTTTTCAAAAAAAACGGGAATGGGGCAGGGAATGCTGTCCTTCAGCTTAAGAACCCAGACCCTTATGCAACTTGACTGGAGGTCAACATGAACATCAAGAGCCTTCTCATTGGCTCCGCTGCAGCTCTTGCAGCAGTATCTGGCGCAAAGGCCGCTGACGCGATCGTCGCTGCTGAGCCTGAGCCCCTGGAATACGTTCGCGTTTGCGACGCTTTCGGTGCTGGCTTCTTCTACATTCCTGGTTCCGAAACCTGCCTGAAGTTCGACGGCTTCGTTCGTTTCCAGGTTAACTATGGCCGCGATTTGTCCGGTCCCTCTGACTGGGATGCAGTTACGCGTGGCCAGTTCAACATTGACACCCGCAGCGACACCGAACTCGGCGTTCTGCGTGGTTACATCGGCTTCCAGGGTAATGGTGACTCCGGTCTGGGTGCTGCCACGGCTGGTACCTCTGCTAACCTCGGTTCGGCTGTATTCCTTGAGCAGGCGTTCATCGAACTCGGCGGCCTGAAGGTTGGTAAGTTCTACAACTGGTGGGATAACGGCCTGTCTGGCGAAACAGACAACCTCGCTTCCAACACGCTGTTCAACTCCATCCGTTACACCTACGACGCTGGCTCTTTCTACGCTGGTCTGTCTGTTGACGAACTGGAAGGCATTACTCTGCCAGGCGCAACCGACAACAACGTCGGTATTTCTGGTGCTCTGGGCGGCAAGTTCGGCGGCGCTGCTGTAGAAGTTCTGGGTGGCTACGACATCGACCGCAGCAATGGTTCTGCACGTATTATCGCAACGGCTGACCTTGGTCCTGGTCAGCTTGGTCTGGCTGGTGTTTGGGCATCTGGCTCGAACGCTTACTATGCAGTGTCCGAGTGGGCTGTTGCTGCTCAGTATGCGATCAAGGCAACTGACAAGCTAACCATCACCCCCGGCGTTCAGTACTACGGTAACTACGGTCTCGTTAACGCTGACAACTTCACCAACAACGACGGTTGGAAGGGCGGTCTCACGGTCGACTACAAGATCGTTGAAGGTTTGACCACGAAGGTCGCTGTCAACTACCTCGACATCGACAACAACCCGAAGCAGTGGACTGGTTTCGTTCGCCTTCAGCGTTCGTTCTAATCTGATCTGACATTGTCAGTGACAGAAACCCGGCTCTCGAGCCGGGTTTTTTTTATGATTTACGCGGGGCACGACAGAACTTTGCGCAAGGTTCCGTTTAGAAATCCTCGCTAGTTTGAATTGCACGATTTCGCTCGTATCTGTGCTAAACTTGGGTAGGCCCTTTTGCGCGTTACCCCTCTTGATGCCGCTAGGCGGTGTCGCTTCGGCCCTAGAAAACGGCTCGCTCGATCACCTTTTCTACCGATGCCTTAGGCACGAGAGCATGGCTTGTCATATTCGATGAAGAAGCTGGGACACATATCTGCGAATTTCCAGCGTGTGAGTGATGAGGCGTACTTTTTTTATCTGCCCCAGTTCGCGCGGGCGAGTAGTTGCTCGGCGTCACAAAAGTACGCTATTTAATTATGGATATTCTAATCTAGTAAATATCAAAATAAAGGAAATTTTTGTCCCGGTGTGATGGGCACTGTCTGAACGCCACAGCAGACCAATAATATTTATTGAAATCTAATTTAGAATTATATTATTTACATTCAGTTTATTAGTGATCCTTAACAGTTTTTACGACCTTACGTCGATTTTGTCACTGAATTGCAACAGTAGTATTTGAAGCCACTTGGAATGTGACGAAATTATTGCCTCTGTGATTGCGCGACTCTCACCATTCAGGTCTATTCGTTTTCAGAGCAGCACTTACACGTCTTGGATCGACGAGCTGCTTAATCAAT
>NZ_SISF01000031.1:194510-514582 GCF_004310285.1 Agrobacterium cavarae | reverse complement strand
TTCTTCTACATTCCTGGTTCCGAAACCTGCCTGAAGTTCGACGGCTTCGTTCGTTTCCAGGTTAACTACGGCCGCGACTCGTCCGGCACGTCTGACTGGGATGCTGTTTCGCGTGGCCAGTTCAACATTGACACCCGCAGCGACACCGAACTCGGCGTTCTGCGTGGTTACATCGGCTTCCAGGGCAATGGTGACTCCGGTCTGGGTGCTGCCACAGCTGGTACCTCTGCTAATCTCGGTTCGGCTGTATTCCTTGAGCAGGCGTTCATCGAACTCGGCGGCCTGAAGGTTGGTAAGTTCTACAACTGGTGGGACGATGGTCTTTCCGGTGAAACGGATGACCTTTCTTCCAACACGCTGTTCAACTCCATCCGTTACACCTACGACGCTGGTTCGTTCCACGCTGGCCTGTCTGTTGACGAACTGGAAGGCATTACTCTGCCAGGCGCAACCGACAACAACGTCGGTATTTCTGGTGCTCTGGGCGGCAAGTTCGGCGGCGCTGCTGTGGATCTTATCGGCGGCTACGACGTTGATCGCAGCAACGGTGCGGTCCGCCTCATCGCAACGGCTGACGTTGGTCCTGGCACGCTCGGCTTGGCCGGTGTTTGGGCATCTGGCTCCAATGCTTACTACGCGACATCCGAGTGGGCTGTTGCGGCTGAGTATGCTTACAAGGCGACCGATCGTTTGACGCTTACCCCCGGCGTTCAGTACTACGGTAACTATGGTCTCGTTAACGCTGACAACTTCACCAACAACGACGGTTGGAAGGGTGGCCTCACGGTTGACTACAAGATCACCGAAGGTCTGACCTCTAAGGTTGCTGTCAACTATGTTGACATCGACAACAACCCGAAGGAGTGGACTGGTTTCGTTCGCCTTCAGCGTTCGTTCTAATCTGATCTGACATTGTCAGTGACGGAAACCCGGCTCTTGAGCCGGGTTTTTTCGTTGTAGGCTATCATCGCAGCGCGCCGGTCGACTAACTCGCTGGTTGCGATCACGATTTGTTGTGCTTCCGCCACAGTGCGAAAAGAAGAGGATTATAAGGTCCCCGAATTAACTCAATGCGTGTTGCGCTGCGATGCTTCTTTGCGTCTACTCCAATTTAAGAAGCAACGCATGTTTGCAATTTGCCCGCTGCTTCTCCTGATTCGCTTGGAGATCGATATGCACATCAAGAGCTTTTTGTTTGGTGCCGCTGCTGCACTTGCAACCGTGTCCAGCGCGCACGCCGCCGACGCCATCGTCGCTGCTGAGCCCGAGCCTTTGGAATACGTACGGGTTTGCGACGCCTTCGGCGCGGGTTTCTTTTACATTCCGGGCACCGAGACTTGCCTGAAATTCGGCGGTTACATCCGCTTCGAAACGGACTTTGGCCGTGATGAAGCTGGTCCGTCGGACTGGGATAGCTTCACACGCGCGCAATTCGAAATGGATGTTCGTTCTGACACCGAACTTGGCGCGCTTCGTGGCTTTATCGGCTTCCGAGGCAACGCGGATTCCGGCGTTGGTGGGGCGACTGCGGGTACATCGGGTAACTTGGGTTCTGGCGTTTTCGTCGATCAGGCTTTCATCGAACTCGGCGGCCTGAAGGTTGGTAAGTTCTACAGCTGGTGGGATGACGATCTCTCCGGCGAGACGGATCTTCTCTCTTCCAACACGCTCTTTAACTCTATTCGCTACTCTTACGACTCCGGCGCTTTCACGGCTGGTATCTCCGTCGACGAACTGGAAGGTATCACTTTCATTGGTGACACCAACAGCGACAATAATGTCGGTATTGCTGGAAGCCTTGCTGGCAAGTTCGGTGGTGGCAGCCTGTCGCTTATCGGCGGCTACGATACCGATCGCGAAGACGGTGCTGTCCGCCTGATCGGAGCTTTCGATGTCGGCCCGGGCGCATTCAGCTTTGCTGGCGTCTATGCATCCGGCGTCAATGCTTACTACGCGCTGTCGGAGTGGGCTGTTGTTGCAGAATACGCGTACAAGGTCACCGACAAGCTGACCATCACACCAGGCGTTCAATGGCTTGGCAACGTAGCGACGAAGGATGCGGCATTCGACATCGTCAACACCGGCTGGTCCAACAATGATGCCTGGACCGCAGGTCTGACGGTTGATTACAAGGTGGTGGAAGGCTTCACCACCAAGGTAACGGCAAACTACTACGACGAAGAAAACCGTCCGGAGTTCTGGACAGGCTTCGTTCGTCTTCAGCGCGACTTCTAATTTTAGGTATGACGCTATGACAAGCCCGGCCTCGCGCCGGGCTTTTTGTTTTGGGAGATTTGAATGGTTGGCCGTCAAGAGAGGGGCCGCGGATCAGCGTGTTTGCGCATATGAAAGCCGTCACGCTCCCCTTCGTCATATTGCGCAGCGTGATTCACAGGTTCATCGATTTGACAGGCTCCAGAATACGAAGCTCGTGCGCGCGTAACGAGTTACCATCGCAACGCGCTTCATTCCCTACGCAAGCGGCGGAGTCATCGTGGGATGATGAGCGGATCAGGAATCCTCCGCCCTCAACCTGCTCGGCCGTTGCGCAAATCGTTGACGATGTCCGCTTGCTGCCCAAGCCGAGTTTTATAGACCTGATAGTTTTCCATCACGCGCTGAACGTAGTTGCGCGTCTCGGGGAACGGGATGCGTTCGATCCAATCCACAACCTCATCGATCGGTTTTCCGCGCGGATCCCCGTAGCGGGCGATCCATTCCGGCACGCGCTTCGGCCCGGCATTATAGGCGATGAAGGTGAGGATGTAGGACCCGCCGAAGCTGTCGATCTGCTCACCGAGATAGTGAGCGCCGAGCGTGGCGTTATATCCGGCGTCCGTGGTCAGTTTGGCTTGTGTATAGGCCATGCCATGGCGGCTCGCGACACCTTTGGCCGTTCCCGGCAGAAGTTGAAGAAGACCGCGCGCATTGGCAGGCGAAACGGCCGCCGGGTTGAAGGCGCTTTCCTGTCTGGCAATGGCATAGGCAAGGGCCTTGCCCGATCCGGAAATATTGGCGCTCACCGGGATGACGCCGATGGGGTAGGCAAGGGCGGCAGCATCAATGCCGCGGCTGAAGGCCGTTTTGCCGATCTGTAAAGAGACCTGGTGATTGTTGTTACGCTCGGCGCGTGACGCGAGGATTGCCAATTCACCGGGGCTGTCGATCTGCTCCGCCAGCGCGCGGTAAATCCCGTCGGCGCGCCAGCTATAGCCCGCCGCCTCCAGCCGTTCGATGGCACGCACCGCTTCGCGGCCAGCAAAGCGATCGCGGTCGATAGCACTTGGCGAGGGGTAGGTGACGTTGAGCGTCGTCACGCCGATGCGTGCGGCAGCAAGCTGGCCGTAAAATGTACCGGGATGAGATGCGGCCTTGGAGAAATAGTCGCGCGCCTGGCCTGGTCCGCCGGCCTCGGCAGCACGTCCAAGCCAGTAATAGGCGCGAGAGGCGGAAAGAGGTCGATTGGACGTGGCAAGAAGGGCGTTGAAGTGCCGTGCGGCAAGTGCCGGGTCGTGCATCGCGCGTAGAGCGTACCACCCAGCATGGAACTCCGCATCTGCAACATCGACGGGCGAGGCTGCGGAATGGTTGGCCACCACGCGATAAGCGCCCTGGAAATCACCGAGATCCGCAAGTCCACGGGCGATGATCCGGCGTTCGTTCCACCACTCTCCAGGATTGACGAGCTTGCCGCTCTCCTTGGGCGCGCGCGCCAGAAGCTTTGCAGCATCGTCGTATTTTTGCTGATGACGGAGGTTTTCGATCTGGGCGAAGAGATAGACAGGATCGTTGCGCCAAGAGGCTTCGACGGCATTCAACAAGGCCGGCGCATTGTTGGCGCGTTGAAGGACGGCAGCCCAGGCTTTGTACAGCGACTGCGCCTTGCCGAGATCGCCAAACCGCTTGGCCTGGCTGACACGGCTGCGATACATGAGGTAGTCCATCCGGGCCTTATGATCGGCGGGCGACAGGACGCCACCGAATTCGGCGATCACCCGATCTTCCAGATCGGTACCCATGCCTTCGCTCACCCACAGCTGGCGGATGAGTTGCTGGGAACGCGCAGCGTTGCCGGATGAGGTGAGCGCCTGAGCCAGCGCAATTGTGCCCTCCGGCGTTTCGGGTCTGGACGAACCAAATGCGGTCAGCACCTGTGCAGCGGAGGGATTTTCCCGCAGCATCGCGCGCTCAGAATTGGCTCTCAGCGTAGAAAGGCCCGGCCAGCCTTTCAGCTCCCGTTGAGCGGCCGTAATTTCCGCCGAGGAAACGTCCCTCTGGCCGGATATGGCGATAGCCCACGTCAGGATGTGGCGATCAAGACTGGTGGCCGGCAGGCTGTTGCGAATAGCAATTGCCCCACTGGCGTTTCTGTTGGACAGCGCGTCGAGGCCCGCTTTCAGTTGAGACACGTCAATCGGGTTTGCCGGCCGGATGATCGAGCCTGTTACCTCAGGCGAAGCGGGCAGAAACGCCGGAACGGCAGGAGCGTTAGGGCGAGCAAAGGGCAGGGGAACGACGCCTTCTGACGCCGGTCCCGCCCACGCGCCCCAAACGGTGGCGACCACGCCCGCTGCCATCAAACCAAAAACTGCTGTTTTCTTCATCCCTTACTCACCAGCGGACCATACCGAACACGACTGCAGCTTTATCTCAAAAGACAAGAAGCTGCGCCTTAGAGCGCCGTGCGTCCTTTTTGTATGCACTAAGGACGCTCTAAGTCTTCGAAACGACGCATCGTGCTTTTCCGAAAAGCGATTTCGATTTTCGGGCCGACGCTTTAGCGCCATCCGCGTTTCCTATCGCCCATGCGTGCGAAGCCCCACAGAATGTCGCCCTTGCATCCATTAGCTGCTCGCAGCCTTAACGAAACCTTAAGCGAAGTTCTCGCATTCGATCAAATTTCGGTAACGCTGCGCTCACAAAACGCTTCAAACCAATCATCTGTGTGATGACGCTGGATGCCGGTCCAGGCCAGAAAACTATTTACGTTTCCTGGACGAAAGCCTCGGTTAAACGCTTGTGGGGCGACTGGCTCCCAACTAATGTGACAACCGTTTTAACCACGGAATGCGGCTGAAGCATGGACTGGCTTACCGCAAGGAGTTTTGCATGTTCAAGGGATCTATTCCCGCCCTGATTACGCCGTTCACCGCCGATGGCGCAGTGGACGAAACGGCTTTCGCCGCCCATGTGGAGTGGCAGATTGCCGAAGGCAGCAGCGGCCTTGTGCCCGTCGGCACCACGGGAGAGTCACCGACTCTGTCGCATGACGAGCATAAACGTGTGGTCGAGCTGTGCGTCGAGGTCGCGGCGAAGAGGGTCCCTGTCATTGCCGGTGCTGGCTCCAACAATACCAGTGAGGCGATCGAGCTTGCACTGCACGCACAGGAAGTCGGCGCAGACGCGCTTCTGGTTGTCACGCCCTATTACAACAAGCCGACGCAGAAGGGGCTCTTCGCGCACTTTTCCGCTGTCGCGGAAGCGGTCGATCTCCCCATCATCATCTATAATATTCCCCCACGCTCGGTGATCGATATGACGCCGGAGACGATGGGTGCGCTCGTCAAGGCGCACAAAAATATCGTTGGCGTCAAGGATGCCACCGGCAAGCTCGATCGCGTTTCCGAGCAGCGCATTCATTGCGGCAAGGACTTCGTGCAATTGTCGGGAGAAGATGGCACGGCGCTGGGTTTCAACGCCCATGGCGGCGTCGGCTGTATCTCGGTCACTGCCAACGTTGCGCCCCGCCTCTGTGCGGAGTTTCAGGCGGCCATGGTTGCCGGCGATTACGCACTGGCGCTCGACTATCAGGACCGTCTCATGCCGCTCCATAGGGCCATCTTCATGGAGCCCGGCGTCTGTGGCACCAAATATGCGATCTCCCGGACGCGCAATGGAAGCCGCAAGGTCCGCTCGCCACTGATGGACACGTTGGAGCCATCGACAGAAGCGGCAATCGATGCAGCCCTCAAGCATGCAGGCTTGTTGAACTGAGCACGGCAAAGCGCCTGTGTGGATGTGATAAGACGGATGCGCGCAAGCCGCGCATCTTCACTTTCGGGACCGCTTTGATTACATAAGCGCCGAAAGCCGCACATTACTCGCTGTGCGGGCAGAGAAGTGGATCAGAATATGGCCCCCAAAGGCAGCCAGCGCATCGTAAACAAGGTCGTCGCGGAAAACCGCAAGGCGCGCTTCAATTACGAGATACTCGACACCTACGAGGCGGGGCTGGTGCTGACCGGCACCGAGGTGAAATCGCTGCGCGAGGGCAAGGCCAACATTGCCGAATCCTATGCGTCCGACGAAGGCGATGAGATCTGGCTGATCAACTCGCACCTGCCTGAGTACCTCCAGGCGAACCGCTTCAATCACGAGCCCCGCCGACGTCGTAAGTTGCTCCTCAACAAGCGGGAGATCAATCGTCTGCGTGCCGGGATCAACCGTGACGGCATGACCCTTGTACCTTTGAAGATCTACTTCAACGACAAGGGGCGCGCGAAGCTCGAACTGGCCTTGGCGAAGGGCAAAAAGCTCCATGACAAGCGCGAGACGGAAAGGGAGCGGGACTGGAACCGGCAAAAATCCAGGCTGCTGAAAACAGGCGGTTGATCAGAGCGTGCAACTAACGTTGAGGTCGCATTTATGGAGCCGCAGCCCTGCGGCTCGGCGTCTATTTGTTAATAGATCATTATCTATGGCCGAAAGTTTAAAGTCGGCCGACCAAATTCATTGTTACCATTGGAAAAGGAAACGCTAGGAGAGAGTGCCTCAAGGCTTCTCGCATAGGATGATTCTTTTCACGGTGTCTAAGTAATGTAAAGACGCGTATTATGAGCCATACGACCTTTCGCCTTGTCTCTATGGATCGAAACTGCGCGAAGATAGTTCAATACATTCTAATTTATAATAACCTAAAAAACGGAGGCTGTGGAGCGGTCTCGCCTCCGTCTCAATCCGGCTAGAAGGGCGTGCTCCAATGACTATCATTCGCTTCTTTCTCTGCCTCCTGCTGTTCGGTGTCTCGTCTGCGGGCGTACATGCCAAAGACTTTCCGGCGCCCAAGGGAAAGCCGATCCTCACCATCTCAGGCAATATCGCCAACACCAACGTCAACGGCACGGCCCAGTTCGATCGGGACGCGCTGGAAAATATGGGGTTGGTTACCGTGGAAACCCAGACTCCATGGTACGAGACGCGTGTTCGTTTTGAAGGTGTTTCAATGGCGAAGCTCATGGAGTTCGTTGGCGCCAAAGGAGAAACCGTAAAGGCCGTGGCGCTGAACGACTATGTCAGCACGATTCCTGTTAAGGATTTCACCCAGTACAATGTCATTCTTGCCATGAAGCGAGACGGGGAATATATGCAGGTCAGGGATAAAGGACCGCTCTTCATCATATATCCCTATGATAGCATGCAAGAACTTCAGTCGCAGACCTACTACACGCGCTCCGCTTGGCAAGTGGCCAAACTCATAGTTGAATAAAGGTGACATTTGCGAAAGGCGCTGGCAGTCGTTGTTTGCTGCTTCATACTCGCCACCGGCTACATCGCTTATGTGATAGCTGAGCGGCAGAACGCGCTCCAGAAATTTGCTCGCTACAACGACTCATGGGCTGTCAGCCAGACCGTGGGGGAATATGTCCGTTTTGAAAGCCTGCTTGCTGAATATGCTCTTGGTATAGAGGGAGTTGACAAGGACGAGCTGCGACTTCGCCTCGATATCGTGCTTGGCAGAATGAACTCTCTGAGAGAAGGGAGCCTGGCCGCCTTCATCGATGCAAAGCCGGACATGCGCAAGGTCATCGGAGAAGTTGACCAGCTCCTTGGAGACGTCGATAAAAGGCTGGAAGAGTTGAGCCCTGCAGAGGCAAGGGCGCTGCTTCCGGTGATCAGCGGCCACGTTCCACAGCTTACGTCGGTTGCTGCGGAATCCGTCGCCAATGACGTCGAGATCATCGACGCCGCCCACGCAGAGGTCCGCAAGCTCCACATTATTTATACCGGACTTGCCGGAGGTTTGATCCTTTGCGGCATGGCGCTGATCTTTCTTCTCTTGCGACACAACCAACTGCTCGATCGCGCCCAGACAAAGCTCACACTTTTGACGGAAGAATTACAGACTGCAACGTTAGAGTTGCAGTCTAACAACCTTCGCCTTGAGTATGATGCCTATCATGACGCACTGACAAACCTTCCCAACCGCGCACTCTTCCGGCGTGAACTCGTGCGCCGGCTCGACCCTCCATCTGGCATCGATAAGGTTGCGCTGCTTCTTCTCGATCTCGATGGTTTTAAGGAGATCAATGACACGCTCGGCCATGACGTCGGCGATAGCCTCCTTCAGGCCGTGGCTGCGCGCATACTGCCGATCAGAAAAAACCACGAGCTGATCTGTCGGCTGGGAGGCGACGAGTTTGCCCTTGTGGCGGACAATCTCGACGAAGATCAAGCGCTCGATCTTGCTCGCTGCCTGGTCGAAAGGATCGCCAGCCCATATCATATCGGGGACATGGAGATTAAGATCGGCACCTGTGTCGGCATTGCGATCTCCCATAGGCAATCCCATGCCGATGAGTTGCTGAAGCACGCGGATCTCGCGCTCTATGAGGCCAAACGCGCGGGGGCTGGCAGCCTCAGCGTTTATAGACCCTATATGCAGAGCCAGTTGGCAGAAAAGCGATCTTTCGAAGCTGACCTGCAGGCGGCTCTCCAGAACAACGAAATGGATGTGTTCTACCAGCCGCAAGTATCGACAGAGACGCGCGCTGTCTGCGGATTTGAAGCGCTCTTGCGCTGGACGCATCCTGTGCGCGGACGCGTGCCACCGGCGGAATTCATTCCTGTTGCGGAAAGAACCGGCTTTATCAACGCGCTTGGAAAATGGGTCATGGAGACCGCCTGCAAAGAGGCGGCACTCTGGAAGCCGAATATCAAGATTGCCATCAACCTTTCGCCTGTCCAGCTTCACAGCAGCAATCTCATTCAAAACGTCGTCGAAGCCCTGGAAAAGAGCAATCTCGATCCCGCGCGTCTCGAGCTGGAAATCACCGAATCCGTGCTTCTCGGCAACAGCGACCAGACGCTTGCCATCCTCGACAACCTCAAGGCGGTCGGCATTAGCATGGCCATGGACGATTTTGGTACGGGTTACTCTTCGCTTGGAAATCTGCGCCGCGTTCCATTTGACAAGCTTAAGATCGACCAGTCCTTTCTGTCTGATATCACCAGCAGTCAGGACGCGTTGGCCATTGTCGAATTTGTCGTTGGGCTCGGCCGTAAGTTGCGCATGACGATGATTGCCGAAGGTGTTGAGACGGAAGAACAGTTCGCCCACATGCGCCAACTCGGCTGCGACCAAATCCAAGGCTATCTGATCGGCAAGCCCGTTCCTGCAAGCGAACTCACGGCCTACGGCATCTATGCGTGAAGGTTCTCGGGCCGCCTGCCAATCCACTCCAACAAGCTGAACTCCCCCTAAAAGAACTATGAAAGGACGCAATATGGAAGCGTTTGAGATACACGGCGTCCTGTTACGTTTGTCGTCAGACGAAGTCTCGCCGATAATCTGGCAGGCTCTCAAGGATGGCAGTTATGAAGCGAAGGAAGCCCGAAGCGTGGCGCGGGCTGTAAGACCCGGAGACCGTGTGCTGGAACTTGGCTCAGGCATTGGTGTCATTACTTCTGTCATTGCCCGCATTCCGGACGTGTCCGTGTTTGCTTTTGAGGCAAACCCATCGACGGCACGTCTTGCCGAACGAATTCTGGAAGCCAATGGCGCAAGAAATGTGCGATTCTCTCAGGGACTTTTGACCGCAGGGGATCCAGACACGCATATCTTCTACGTTCGGCGCGATCTGTGGATGTCATCCATGGACGAGAAGCAAGGCCCCTATGACAGCCGCATCGAAATCGGCTCGGAGAACATCGACGCCTTCATCCAGCAGCATGACATCAACGTGATGGTGATGGATATCGAAGGGGCGGAGCGTGATCTGTTGCGCGATGCCAAGCTTAAGGGCGTGGAGCGGATTTTCGTCGAGCTCCACGACCATCTCTATGGCCTTTCGGGTGTTCGCGATATCACCCAGGCGCTGGCGGAAAAAGGATTTGCCTATGATCCTCGGGGATCTCGCGGCCCCTGCGTCCTCTTCGCCAAGGACGATGGACCGCGCGAATATGATCCGGACGTTGATTGAGCGGCGGGCCGATCGTAGTTCAAAGAAGATTGAGCGCCGTACGTCCACTAGGAGGCATGGCGCTCTAAAGGCCTGCTGCGTTACGCCGCGCGATGCTGCGGATAGGTCATCGACTTTTCGACCTGGAAGCGCGAAATCAGCGCTGCCAGATTGCTGCTGATGTCGCTCAAGCCGTGGGTAGAGGCATTGGTCTCTTCCACCATCGCCGCGTTCTGCTGGGTCAGCTGGTCCATGCTGTTGATTGCCATGTTGATTTCCTGGATTCCGACGGCCTGTTCGCGCACCGCTTGGGTAATCGCGCCGATGTGTTCGTGAATATCGTCGACCTTGCCGCCAATGGAGTTCAGCGCCTCACCGGTGCGGTTGACGAGAGAAACGCCTTGAGCCACGTCCTGAGAAGACTTGTCGATCAGTGTGCGAATCTCCCTGGCGGCGGAAGCCGATCGTTGGGCCAATTCGCGAACTTCTTGGGCGACGACCGCAAAGCCCTTGCCGGCCTCACCAGCGCGTGCGGCCTCGACGCCGGCATTTAACGCCAGAAGGTTGGTCTGGAAAGAGATTTCATCGATCACGCTGATGATCTGCGTAATCTTCTGCGACGAGCCCTCGATTGCGCTCATGGCCTCGACGGCTTCGCTGACGATATGACGGGAGCGGGCGGCTTCGTCCGCCGAACTCTTGACGATCGCCTGCGCTTCTTCCGTTCTTGATGCCGACTGTTTGGAGATGGTGGTGATCTGGTCAATGGCAGCGGCTGTCTCTTCCAGCGAGGCAGCTTGCTGCTCGGTGCGGCGCGCCATATCGTCGGTTGCCGATGTCAATTCCCGCGTATTGTTGGCGATCTTATGAGATTCTTCGACGATCTCGGCGAAGGCCCCAGAAAGACGGCTGATCGCTGCATTGAAGTTTTCCTTGAGACCGGCGAATTCTGCGGGCAGGGCACCATCGATGCGCGAGGTGAGATCACCCTGCGCCATCCGGTCGAGAGCGCTGTTGAGCAGCGCCAGAACGTGGTCCTGCTCTGCCTTCATGCGCTTCTGCTCTGCTTCTATCTTCGCACGTTCGTCAGCAAGCACGTCGAGATAGACGGAGATCGAGTAATCCATGTCCAGCATCGCGGCCTTGACCGTTGCACTGATACCTTTGACAACCTCCTTGCCTTTTTTCTCGACGAGGAAGCCCTTCAGTTCGGATTCGACGATGGCCTTGATGATGCCTTCCAGCACAAGGGCGTAGCCGCCGATATACCAGCGCGGCTCAAGCCCCAATCGCGCATGGGTGCGCCCGATGGCACTCACGGCTTTGGTATAATCAGCGTCGAAGACGCCAGATGATATGCGCGTCCAGTGGCTAACCTGCATGCTCTTGGCGTGCTGGATATGAGCTTCGCTGGAAAAGAACTTCGCTGTATCGGGAACGGCTCGCGCCTTCTTGTAGAAGGCATCGAGCGAGCTGCTGAGCGTGCCGGTGATAGTCGTTTTCAGAGCGGCAAGATCTTGCCGTTGCTCCGCATCGAGACCGAGGAAATCGAGTCTCTCGGTCAATTGAGAATTGTTGTGCAGCCCCGTCATGTAAAACAGCCCCTACTGTTCGTGCGCGTTCCCCAACTGCACGTAAAAAATCAATAAGGACAGAAAAACACAACCATGGTTAATTATTTGCTAAAGTAATAAATCAACCTTTGGTAGGGGTAGTGTTCAGGCGCCAGGATCGATCCTGAGCGCCTGTCACAAGCAAAACAAGGCGTAAGTCTTCAGTCGACAGTTTCTACGGTCTCGACCGGCGGGCGAGGCGCCCGTTCGCTTGGATCACGCCCAATCTCCGCCTTGAGAGACAGGAGATCGATAAAATGGTCGGCCTGGCGCCGCAGATCGTCGGCAATCATAGGCGGCTGCGTCGACATGGTCGAAATGACGGAGACCTTGCGGCCCTTGCGCTGTAGCGCATCCACCAGTGTCGTGAAGTCGCCATCGCCGGAAAACAGAACGAGATGGTCCACCGTCTCGGACTGTTCCATGGCATCGACGGCAAGCTCGATATCCATATTGCCCTTGATCTTGCGGCGGCCCATCGCGTCGGTAAATTCCTTGGCAGGCTTGGTAACGACCTTGTAGCCATTATAGTCGAGCCAGTCGATCAACGGCCGAATGGAGGAATATTCCTGGTCTTCGATGAGGGCAGTGTAATAATAGGCGCGCAACAGGTAGCCGCGCTTCTGAAAGGCCTTCAGCAGTTTGCGGTAATCAATGTCGAAACCAAGGCTTTTCGATGCAGCGTAGAGGTTCGCCCCATCAATAAAGAGCGCAATTTTCTCACGTGGGTCGAACATAAAGTGGGCTTCCTCCAAAGCGGCTCCCAGCCGCGAATATAATAAGAGTATCGGATATCAGCTAATATCTCGGTCTGCGATACATTATTAAGCATTCATATAAGCTCGTTCGGCCCGCAGTCCAGACCTGCCGCTACAATTTGCACTAACTAATAAAAGGGCGGGTGGTTGCGTCTCCTGTGAGACAAACCACGTGAAATGAGGAAAAACTTGAAATTCTCGGACAATGTCTGTATCGGGACCATTAATCAGCGACATCACGACCCGCAAAGGACAGGCAATGGCCCGTGTCACAGTAGAAGATTGCATTGACAAAGTAGACAACCGTTTCGAGCTCGTTCTCCTGGCAAGCCACCGCGCGCGCCAGATTTCGCAAGGCTCTCAGATCACGGTTGATCGCGACAACGACAAGAACCCGGTCGTTGCTCTGCGCGAGATTGCCGATGAAACGCTTTCGCCCGACGACCTGAAGGAAGATCTGATTCACTCGCTGCAGAAGCATGTGGAAGTGGATGAGCCGGAACCCGATCCGGTCACGATCGCAGCCAACGCGACAACCGAGAACGAAGACGACGACGCACCGGAAACCATCACTTTCGACCAGATGTCGGAAGAAGAGCTTCTGGCCGGCATCGAAGGCCTCGTTCCGCCGGAAAAGAACGACGACTACTAAGCTTAGCGTCAGACCGGCGTTTTTCCGGTTGCGCTTAGGAGTTGATTGTCGTCATAATCTGATCCTGGATTATGTATCATCGTGCGCCAGTCCGACGGGGTCGTCCCCGTCAGTTGGCGCGCTTTCTTTTTCGGGGCATCCCATTCATGATGCGACAATACGAACTCGTGGAGCGGGTTCAGACATACAAGCCTGATGTGAATGAGGCCTTGTTGAACAAGGCCTATGTTTACGCGATGCAGAAGCATGGCCAGCAAAAGCGGGCCAATGGCGACCCCTATATCTCCCATCCGCTAGAGGTCGCGGCCATTCTCACCGAAATGCATCTGGATGAGTCGACCATTGCTGTGGCTCTCCTGCATGACACGATCGAAGACACCAGCGCGACGCGTGCCGAAATCGACGAGATGTTCGGTGAAGATATTGGCCGGCTTGTCGAGGGCCTGACGAAGCTCAAGAAGCTCGATCTCGTCAGCAAGAAGGCCAAGCAGGCGGAGAACCTGCGCAAGCTGCTGCTTGCCATCTCAGACGATGTTCGTGTGCTCTTGGTCAAGCTTGCCGACCGCCTGCACAATATGCGCACCATGGAGCATATGCCGGCGGATAAGCGCAGCCGCATCTCCGAAGAGACGATGGAAATCTATGCGCCGCTTGCCGGTCGCATGGGTATGCAGGATATGCGCGACGAGCTTGAGAATCTTTCGTTTCGCTATCTCAACCCCGATGCCTTTGAGACCGTCACCAAGCGACTGCAGGAGTTGGAAGAGCGCAATGAGGGCCTGATCAAGAAGATCGAGGACGAGCTGCGCGAATTGCTGCTGGCCAATGGCGTCGAAGGTGCCATGGTCAAGGGGCGGCAGAAGAAACCCTATTCGGTTTTTCGCAAGATGCAGTCCAAGTCGCTATCCTTCGAGCAATTGTCGGATGTCTATGGCTTCCGCCTTCTTGTACAGGATATTCCCTCTTGCTACCGCGCGCTCGGTATCGTGCATACGCGTTGGCGTGTGGTCCCTGGCCGCTTCAAGGACTATATCTCGACGCCGAAGCAGAACGATTATCGTTCGATCCACACGACCATCGTTGGCCCGTCTCGCCAGCGTATCGAGCTACAGATCCGCACCCGCCGCATGCACGAGATTGCCGAATACGGTATCGCCGCGCATTCGCTCTACAAGGATGGCGAAACGGGCGACACGGAACAGCTTTCGACCGAAACCAACGCCTATTCCTGGCTGCGCCATACGATCGAATCGCTTGCCGAAGGCGACAACCCCGAAGAATTTCTCGAGCACACCAAGCTCGAGCTGTTTCAGGACCAGGTCTTCTGTTTCACGCCCAAGGGCAAGCTCATTGCTCTGCCGCGTGGAGCGACCCCCATCGACTTCGCCTACGCCGTACACACCAACATTGGCGATACAACCGTCGGTGCGAAGATCAATGGCCGCATCATGCCGCTCGTCACACGCCTCAACAACGGTGATGAGGTGGAAATCATTCGCTCCGGCGTTCAGGTCCCGCCTGCCGCTTGGGAAGAGGTCGTTGTCACCGGCAAGGCGCGCTCGGCGATCCGCCGTGCAACCCGCATGGCGATCCGCAAGCAATATGCGGGTCTGGGCTATCGTATTCTGGAGCGCACCTTCGAACGTGCCGGCAAGACCTTCTCGCGAGAGGCGCTGAAGCCTGTGTTGCACCGTCTGGCTCAGAAGGATGCGGAGGATGCGATTGCGGCGGTCGGTCGCGGCGAGGTGTCGTCTCTCGATGTGCTGCGCGCGGTCTTCCCGGATTATCAGGATGAGCGCGTGACCGTGAAGATGACGGGCGACGATGGCTGGTTCAATATGCGCAGCGCCTCGGGCATGATCTTCAAGATCCCCGGAAAATCACGTTCCGCACTCGAAGATGATGGCGCCACCGAAGTGCTGGATGGCCCCGATCCGATGCCGATCCGCGGTCTGTCCGACAATGTCGAAGTCCATTTCGGCGCGACAGGGGCAGTGCCGGGTGACCGGATCGTCGGCATCATGGAGAAAGGGAAGGGGATTACCATCTACCCGATCCAGTCTCCTGCGCTTCAACGGTTTGACGATGAGCCGGAACGCTGGATCGATGTGCGCTGGGATCTCGATGAGGCGAACAAGTCCCGCTTCATGGCGCGGCTGTTGATCAACGCGCTGAATGAGCCGGGCACGCTGGCCTCCGTGGCTCAATCCATCGCGACGCTAGATGTGAACATACGGGCACTCAACATGGTGCGGATCGGCACCGACTTTTCCGAACTGTCGCTCGACGTGGAAGTCTGGGATCTGCGCCAGCTGAACCAGCTTCTGTCTCAATTGAAAGACCTCGACTGCGTTTCAACGGTGAAACGTGCCTTCGATTGATGCACCTATTGCTTAAATAAATGCCTTCGAGGCCGTTGCTATGCGTCCAGCGCATGGCAGCGGCCTTGTCTTATCCGTAGTCATTGCGCGGCCATGCAGCTATCTTCAGTCCAGAAATAAAGAGCAACAGAGGTTTCCTCCGGCAATCCTGTCGTTGAAGACAAAGCCTCAAGTCTGGAAAGGAAATGCAAATGTTTGCACCGCTTCGTAAGATCGCCCGCGCTGTTCGTGGCAAGTCGGTTCAGGAACGCGAATTCGATTACCTCAGCGGCTCGGTCTCCACTGTGGATCTCGAACTGCGCCAGCGTGAAGTCGACCGCGGCATGTTCCGTAGATAAGACAAAAATGCATGGCGGCCATGCCGCCACGCTCATGCGGAGCCAAATGGGGCTCCGTTAACGCACGCCGCGGAACATCGTTCAAAGTTTCTGGATAAGGCGTGCGAGAGAATTGATAATTGAAGCGCAGGAAACGGGTCCAACGGATCGTGACGCGCTTCCGGTACGGCGCCTTTTTCGCCACTTGGCGGAATGCAGGCGATGACATAAAGTCCGCACATGCCTTTTCGCCGCCGCCGTCCTGCAAAACTCTCTGAAAGACTCCTCGCTGCGCTGTGGCCGCGTATGGGGCTGCGCCGTTCTCTCCGCTATATGAAGTTGAAGCTGGTCCGCCTTTCGGCGTCGCCCTATGCGGTGGCTGCGGGGGCGGCGACAGGCGTGGCTGTTGCCTGGACACCCTTTCTCGGCATCCATATTCTGATTGCCATGATGATCGGTTTTGTTCTGCGCGCAAATCTCGTTGCCGCGGCACTCGGAACGACTTTTGCCAACCCGCTGACATTTCCGTTGATATGGGCGTCCACCTGGGAGCTCGGTCATTTCATTCTTGGCCGTAATGGCGGCGAGGTGGCGGCGCGCGTGGATTTCGTGGAAATATTCGCGCATATGAACTTCCTGCAACTGTGGAAGCCGGTTTTGGAGCCGATGACGATCGGTTCGCTGATTCCCGCTGCTATTTCCGCCGTCGTTACCTACGCTGTGGTCTATGCAGTCATCAGTGGTTTTCGTCAGCGCAAGCATCAAAAGATTGCCGCGCGTGCCGCAAACCGTAACGCCATCATGGACGTGGTTGAATGATTATCGGGCTCGGCAGCGATCTCATCGATATCCGCAGGGTGGAGGCCTCCATCGAACGCTTTGGCGACAGATTCACCCACCGCTGTTTCACCGATATCGAGCGAGAAAAATCCGACCGGCGCAAGAACCGCGCCGCATCCTATGCCAAGCGGTTCGCCGCCAAGGAAGCCTGCTCGAAGGCGCTGGGGACCGGTTTGGCACAGGGCGTGTTCTGGAAGGACATGGGCGTCATCAACCTGCCAAGTGGCAAGCCGACAATGCGTCTGACCAACGGCGCAGGTGAGCGGCTCCAGTCCATGTTGCCGGCAGGGCATGAGGCGGTGATCCACCTGACGATTACCGATGACTTTCCCTATGCGCAGGCCTTCGTCATTATCGAGGCGCTTCCCCTCTCCAGATGACGTCAGAGCAGCAACGGGCTGACCGGTACGCATGTCGATAGAAAAGCTTCCCTTTGGGCCTGAAAGGCACTAAAGCATCTCAGAAGACCGTTGAGCGGTTTTATGACAACGACGAAGAACGAGCAGACAGGTCTCTAAGTGTCCGAAAAAGCAGAAAAGAAGCAGAACGCCCTCTGGGAAAACGTCAAGGTCATCGTTCAGGCTCTTCTGCTGGCGATGGTTATTCGCACCGTGTTGTTTCAGCCTTTCACCATTCCGTCTGGCTCAATGATGCCGACGCTCTTGGTCGGGGACTATTTGTTCGTCAACAAGTTCTCCTATGGCTATTCCAAATACTCGCTGCCTTTCTCGCCCGATCTGTTTTCCGGTCGTATTCTGGAGTTCAGCCAGCCGAAGCGCGGCGACGTGGTGGTCTTCCGCCTGCCGCCGAACCCGGAAGTGGATTATATCAAGCGGCTCGTTGGTCTGCCAGGTGACCGCATTCAGGTGACGAACGGCGTGCTCTACATCAATGGCAATCCCGTTCCGAAGGAGCCGGACGGCTTCTTCACCTCCGATTACCGCGCTGATCCGGGCACCGACGTGCCGGTCTTCCGCGAAACACTCCCCGATGGCGTCAGCTATGACACGCTTGATCAGTCGCCAGATAGCCGTGGCGATAATACCCGCGAGTTCATTGTCCCTGAAGGTCACTACTTCATGATGGGCGATAACCGTGACAACTCGCTCGACAGCCGTTTCGACGTCGGTTACGTGCCCGCTGAAAACCTCATCGGTCGTGCCAGCCTCATCTTCTTCTCGCTCGGCAACGACACGCCGTTCAGCCATATCTGGGAATGGCCCGCAAATATGCGCTGGGATCGCATCTTCAAGGTTGTTAAATGAGTAAGGCCAAGCCGCTCCAGACGGACGAGATCACCCGTCTGGAAGCGTTGATCGGATATGAATTCAAGGAAAAGGCCCGGCTTGACCGGGCCTTGACACATGCAAGTGCCCGCTCCGCAAAAGCCGGTAACTATGAGCGTCTGGAGTTTCTGGGCGACCGGGTTCTCGGGCTCTGTGTCGCTGAGTTGCTGTTCTCCACCTTCCGCAACGCGACGGAAGGCGAGCTTTCTGTTCGCTTGAACCAGCTTGTCAGCGCCGATTCCTGTGCGGCAATTGCCGATGAAATGGGATTGCACCTCTTCATCCGCACGGGCTCCGACGTCAAGAAGTTGACGGGCAAGGCCATGCTGAACGTGCGTGCCGATGTGGTGGAAAGTCTCATTGCCACCATCTATCTGGATGGCGGCTTGGAGGCTGCGCGCAGCTTCATTCTGAAGTACTGGCAAGGCCGCGCCAACGGTGCGGATGCCGGTCGTCGCGATGCAAAGACCGAACTGCAGGAATGGGCGCACGCGAAGTTCGCTGCGACCCCCAACTACCGGGTTGACGATCGCTCCGGACCGGATCACGATCCGCGCTTTACAGTGACGGTGGAAATTCCAGGCGTTGCGCCGGAAACAGGCGTCGATCGCTCGAAACGTGCGGCAGAACAGGTCGCCGCGACAAAACTATTGGAACGCGAAGGCGTCTGGCAGAAACCATCTGCCGCAAACTGATTGGACACCCATGACTGAGAATGATTTCGCCGCAGCGCCCGGTGAGGGCAATGATGATGATGCCAAGGCAGCTGCCCCGACGCGCTCGGGTTTCGTTGCGCTGATCGGGCCGACCAATGCGGGTAAGTCGACGCTGGTCAACCGGCTGGTGGGCGCCAAGGTCTCGATCGTCAGCCACAAGGTGCAGACGACGCGTGCGGTAATGCGCGGGATCGCCATTCATGACAATGCCCAGATCGTTTTCATGGATACGCCAGGCATCTTCAAGCCACGCCGCAGGCTGGACCGCGCCATGGTCACCTCTGCCTGGGGTGGTGCCAAGGACGCAGACATCATTTTGCTGCTGATCGATAGCGAGCGCGGTCTAAAGGGTGACGCAGAGACCATTCTGCAAGGCCTGAAGGATGTTCGTCAGAAGAAGATCCTGTGCCTCAACAAGATCGACCAGGTGAAGCGCGAAGACCTGCTGAAGCTTGCGGCGGCAGCAAACGACATCGTTGCCTTCGATCGCACCTTCATGATTTCCGCCACCAACGGCTCCGGCTGCGATGACCTGATGAACTATCTGTCGAGCGAACTGCCGCAGGGCCCATGGTACTATCCGGAAGATCAGATTTCCGATCTGCCGATGCGCCAGCTCGCGGCGGAAATCACGCGTGAAAAGCTCTTCCTGCGTCTGCACCAGGAACTGCCCTACGCCTCCCATGTGGAGACGGAAAAATGGGAAGAGCGCAAGGATGGCTCTGTGCGTATCGAGCAGGTCATCTATGTCGAGCGCGACAGCCAGAAGAAGATTGCGCTTGGCAAGGGAGGGGAGGCGATCAAGGCCATCTCATCCGCATCGCGCAAGGAGCTTTCGGAAATTCTCGAACAGCCGGTTCACCTTTTCCTCTTCGTCAAGGTAAGAGAGAACTGGGGCGACGATCCGGAGCGCTTCCGCGAGATGGGCTTGGAATTTCCGCGCAATTGAGCGTAACGAAAGCGAAGCGGATAACCGCTTCGCGAATGCGACATGCATAAAAACAAGCAGTAAGGTGGGCAGGCGATGGATCAAGTCGCGAATGCTCGCTATCGTGTCATGCCTTTGTGAGACTGGTCGCAAGAATGCGGAAAGAGGTCTTGTGATAGGACTGATACGTCTGATACCTCGACCCCATTTCTTGCCTCTAACGGATTGTCATGTCTCCAAAAAAGCCGAGCGGCGTTTCCACTACGCCATGTGAAGAGTGCCCGCTTCGCGACATGCCGCATTTCCGTGATTTCACTCCGCCGGAGCTTGATTTCGTTTCGCACTTCAAGACGGGTGAACTGAGCGTCGAAAGCGGCGCACTGATCCTGATGGAGGGGTCGCACAGCGCCCATCTCTTCACGGTTCTGGAAGGCTGGGGCTTTCGCTACAAGACACTGGAGGACGGGCGGCGGCAGATCTTGAACTATCTGATGCCGGGAGACCTCGTCGGTCTGCAGGGCACTGTAATGGGAGAGATGCAGCACTCAGTAGAGGCCTTGTCGCCTGTAACGCTTTGCGTCTTCGAGCGCGGGCGCCTCCACAGCCTTTTCACCGATCACCCCTCGCTTGCCTTCGACCTCACCTGGATCGCTGCAAGCGAAGAGCGCATGCTCGATAGTCATCTGTTGAGTGTCGGCCGGCGAACGGCCATCGAACGCGCGGCCTATCTTCTGGCATTCCTGCATCAAAGGGCGACACGCGTCGGACTGCTGCAAAAGGGCGTGCCCATTCCCGTCACACAACAACATGTGGCAGATACGCTCGGACTTTCCATCGTGCACACGAACAAGACGCTGAAGAAACTTGCGGAACGAAACTTCATCCGCTGGATCGACAAGGGCTGTCTCGTGCTGGATCAGGAGGGGCTTGCGAACCTTGCGAGATGGGATCTCGATTCGCGCAGCAAGCGCCCCTTCATCTAAAGCATGGTCCGAGCAAAACTGTGCCGCGGTTCTGCGATAGCAACATGCGATCAAACAAAGACTCAAAGCGTGGGGAACGGATCTGAAAGATCGCGACGCGCTTTTGGGTGAAGAGACACACATCACACAAGGGTGTGCACGACGCTACGAGCGTGCTCTCACCGAGTTTTGAATCATGATTTCTGGGGCTTCACCCGGTATCCTGATATGTCTTTTTTAAATGACGCAGCGAAGCTGATCTGCGATGTCAGGAACACGTAAAGCTAATTTAATGAAATCGGCCTTCGATTTGAGGCCCGGCCCGGAGAATATAATAAACATGGTGCCTCAACGGGTTCTCATCATCGAGGACGAGTATCTGGTTGCGATGGACGCCGAAGCCTGCCTTCAGTCTATGGGGGTCGAAACTGTCGACATCGTGACCACTCTTGCCCAAGCCCAGGAAGCGCTGGAGCGTGCGCGTCCGGACTGCGTCTTGTTGGATGTGAATCTCTCGGACGGGATGAGCTATGAATTGGCGAGACGATTGAAAGATCACGCCATTCCGTTCGGTTTTGTCAGCGGATATGGGGATACCAGCGGGTTCCCCGAGGATTTCGTCGATACGCCCCTTCTCGACAAGCCTTTCGCCGAGCCTGAACTCAAGTCATTCGTCGCACGCCTGATGGCGTAAACATTGGACCCGAACCACTTGCGCAGACTATGGTCGAAGCAAAAGTGTGCATCGGTTTTGCAATAACGACACGCGATAAAACAAAGACCTGGAGCGCCGTGCGTCCGTTGAACGCACAAAGGACGCTCTATCTTCTTTGATCTACGCATCGTGCTGTCCGAAAAACGATTCCGATTTTCGGGCCGATGCTGTAAAGCGTAAGGAGCGAATCTGAAAGATCGCGACACGCTTTAGTCATGCGACGATTATCTGTCGTGGCGTTTGAGCTCTGGGCGATATCTTCATGCAGTGGCAGGACGAGGCAATTATTCTTGGCGTCAAGCGCCATGGCGAGACGAGCGTCATTGCTGAGGTGATGACGAGCGCCCGTGGGCGCCATCTCGGAATGGTACGGGGTGGCCGGTCCAGATCCATGCAGCCCGTCCTACAGGCCGGCAATCGCGTCGATGTCACCTGGCGCGCCCGCCTTGATGATCACTTGGGTGAATACCGCATCGAGCCGCTTCAATTGCGCGCCGCGCAACTGATGGAAACGGCGACTGCCGTTTATGGCGTACAGGCCATGGGCGCGCTGCTGCGGCTCTTGCCGGAGCGCGATCCGCACCCGCATCTCTATCGCGCGCTCGATATCATTCTCGACAATCTCTCCGACCCGGCTGACGCGGGCGAATTGTTCGTGCGCTTTGAACTGGCCGTGTTGAACGATCTCGGCTTCGGGCTCGATCTCACCGAGTGTGCAGCGACTGGAATTCGCAGCGACCTTGTCTATGTTTCTCCAAAGACAGGCAGAGCTGTTTCTCGTGCCGCTGGCGCGCCCTATGCGCAGCGTATGCTGGCGCTGCCTCCTTTTCTTGGCGAGGCACATGCACCGTCGGCGGATTGCCAAAGCCTGTCTGCCGCCTTTCGTCTGACGAATCATTTTCTCAACAGACACGTCTATGAGCCGAGAGGGATTCAAGAAAATGCCGCCCGCGACGGTTTCGTCCAGGCGGCTCTGAAGGCCTTGGAGCGGAAGTTGAATGAGACGGCAGGCGGGGCAGGACCAGTCGGTCAACCCGGTTGATCAATTTGTCTCTTGGCTTTAAGCCGCCGCAGCCGCAGGCCGCATGACGGGTCGCTCTTCAATCGGCCAATGCACGATGGCGGCAAAAATACCCATCGCGACACCCAGCCACCAGACGAGATCGTAAGAGCCAAGCTTGTCGTAGAGGAAGCCGCCGAGCCATACGCCAAGGAACGAGCCGACCTGGTGCGACAGAAACACCACGCCACCCAGCATGCCGAGGTGACGGGTACCGAACATGATCGCGACGAGGCCATTTGTCGGCGGCACCGTGGAAAGCCACAAGATTCCCATCACTGCGGCAAAGATGACGACGGAGACGGGCGTCTGCGGCAGAAGGAGAAAGGCGGTCACCGCAATCGAACGGCCGATATAGATATAGGCCAGAAAATGCGGCTTAGAATAGCGCTGCCCGATGAAGCCGGCCGCAAGCGATCCGCCGATATTGAAGAAACCGATCAGCGCCATGGCGATCACCGCATAGCGCGGTTCGATACCGATATCGCCGAGATAGGCGGGAAAATGCGCGGTGATGAAAGCTACCTGAAAGCCGCAAACGAAAAAGCCTGTGGTCAGCAACAAGTAGCTCTTGTGACCAAGCGCCTCTTTCAAAGCGGCACCGACGGTCTGCTGAAATTGTGCCTGCGACTGTGAGCCAGACGACGAGTCACCGCGCAGCGGCCATGCCAGAAGCGGCACCAAAAGCATCATGACGCTGAGAAAGACGAGACTGTCCGACCAGCCGTAATTGGAAATCAATCCCTGGCTGATAGGCGCGAAGATGAACATGCCCGCCGATCCCGCAGCGGTGCCGATCCCGAAGGCCATGGAGCGCTGCTCAGGCGTCACATGCCGGGCAAAGGCCGACAGGATAACGCTGAAGGAGCCCGCTGCAATGCCAAGCCCGACGAGAACGCCACCGCCGAAATGCAGCCAGAAGGGCGAGGTGCCGAAGGACATGCACAGGAGCCCTAGCGCATAGAGGACGCCAGACAGAACAAGCACCCGCCCGGTGCCATACTTGTCAGCCAGTGCGCCGAAGAAAGGTTGTCCCAGACCCCAGAAGAGGTTCTGCAGCGCCATGGCGAGCCCGAATGTCGAGCGATCCCAGCCCGTATCTGCCAGCATCGGCAGCTGGAAGAAACCCATGGCCGAGCGCGGCCCAAAGGTCATCACGGCGATCAGCGATCCAGCCAGAATGATCAGCCACGGCATGGGCCGGCTGGTAGACGCGCTGGATAATGTGGCCATGATGTTCCTCCGGATAGGAGAAGAACAGTATTCATCCGCACGCGATGACACCAGCGACTTTTCTTGACAGGTGCATCAGCGAGGTTGATGGACCATCGCGACGAGCGATCATCGATAAACTGGAACCTGCGATGAAACAGAATATTTATGACGATGAGGGTTTCTTCGAACGCTACAGCGCCATGCCCCGTTCGGAAGGCGGATTGGCACAAGCTGGGGAATGGCACGAGTTCCGTGCGCTCTTGCCGCCGCTGGAGGGGAAATCGGTTCTGGATCTCGGCTGCGGCTTTGGCTGGCATTGCCGCTACGCGGTTGAGCAAGGCGCGGCAAACGTCGTCGGCCTCGATTTGTCAGAGAAAATGCTGGAGAGGGCGGAACGGATCAATGCGCATCCCAGGATCAGCTACCGGCGTGAGGCGATCGAAGATGCGGTCTTCGAGGCGGATAGCTTCGATGTCGTGTTGAGTTCGTTGGCTCTCCATTATGTCGCGTCGCTCGAGCCGGTCTTTGCGCGCGTCTTTAAGCTGCTGAAGAAGGACGGTGCCTTCGTCTTCTCGACCGAACATCCCGTGTTTACTGCACTTGAGCAGCAGGACTGGTTTTACGGGGAAGCTGGCGACATTCTTCATTGGCCGCTCGACAATTATCAACAGGAGGGCGAGCGCCATTCGAACTGGATGGCGGATGATGTCATCAAGTATCACCGTACCTTGTCGAGCATCATCAACTCGCTGATCGATGCGGGCTTTGCCATAGAGCGGCTATCGGAACCGAAGCCGGATCCTGCTCTTCTCACCGAACGCCCGGAACTCGTGCATGAGAACCGCCGCCCGATCTTCCTCATCGTGGCTGCGCGTAAGGTCTAGCCGCGTCGCTTCAAAGGCCATGCCTCGTCGCGCCACTCTATGACCTTTGCGACATCGCCGAGGCTGATCGTCCCTGCACCGCGAGGGGTCAGGTTCCAGCCGAAGAGCACGCCCGGAACGCGACGATCCGCGGACATCCGGATACGGCCCATGGCCTTCATCGGGGAGGGAACATCACGTGAGCCCGTTTTCTGGTCCTGCGTGGTCATGATACAGCGGGCGCATGGTTTGACGAGATCGAAGCGAATACCGTTGATATCGATCGCCGCCCAGCGATCTTCCGCCCATGCTTCATCCGTCTCCAGAACGATGTTGGGGCGGAAACGCTCCATGCCGATGCTGTCTTCGCCATTCGCCATCATGTTCGCGTTGAGAGCCTCAAGCGAGGCAGTGGTCGCAACCAGGATCTGGTAGCCATCTGCAAAGGTGACGGGCGTCTCGTTGCCGGTCCACTCCACATTGGCAAGGCGCGTTGACCGGTCATCGAAGAAGGCGAGCTTCATCTCTTTCCCAAGCCACTGCGACAGCGCGCCGTTGACGTCATCCGTCGCCAGAGCGGCATCGACGTTTGATTTCCAGACGGTAATTTCGAGCCGCGCAGCCGACGGTACGGCGAGGACTTCGCCCTTGCCATCGATGGACAGGCGATAGCCGCCGGCTTCCGGCACCACGTTCAAGCTGGCGATTGCAGGAAGTTCGCGTTGGGTGATGAAATGACCGGAGGGGTCAACCAGCATGGCGCGGCGGTCGCCTGGCAGGCCTTCAGCGGAAATGGCGCTCTGCGAAAGTGCAATGCCTCTGGCACTCTTCACAGGGTAGATATTCAATTGGGTGATCTGCATCGCCGTTTCCTCAGATTTCGTCTAGAAACATATCGAGCACCTGTTGAAGACGCTCATGTCGTTCTTTTGCAAGCTGTCGCCCGGTTTCGGTTTGAAAGCCATTGGCCAACTTGAAAAGCTTGTTTTCAAAATGGTCAATGGCAAAGCGGCGATCATCGAGCGGACGGTCTTTCGCCAGTGGGTCGGCTGGATCGTATAGGGCTGAGCCCAGGCGCCCGGCAATGTAGAAGCAGCGGGCCGCACCCACCATGCCGATGGCATCCAGCCTGTCCGCATCCTGCAGGATCTTCGCCTCGAGCGATTCGGGCACTAGATTGGCGGAAAAGCTGTGCGTCAGAATCGCGTGGGCCACGGCTTCGATATCCCGTTGCGTCCAGCCGAGGCCGCCAAGAATGGCACTCGCCTTCTCGGCAGCCAGACGCGACGCTTGTGAACGCAGTGGCGAATTCTTCTCGACCGCCAGGCAATCATGCAGCAGAACGCTTGCGGCCAGCACCGTGCCGTTCCCGCCCTCTTGCCCATGAATGCGCATGGCATTGCGGAAGACGCGGTGAATATGCGCGAGATCATGCGAACCATCATCGCCTTCCGCCGCATGCGGGATCAGCGTTTCGGCAAGCGCTTCATATGGCGCAAAAGACCCAGCATGCATTCGCGATTCCCCACTCTCATGACATCGCGTTTTAGAGCGGGTGAAACGGCGGCGCAATCACTGCTCAGCCGCGGCATCCTTCGGTTTGGCCGTCAGGATCTTCTGGTAGAAGAGGCCGATGCCGATCAGCACGACGCCAAGTCCGATGAAGGAGAGGGCGCGCAACACGCCTTCCAGATTGCTCATATCGATGAGGAACGCCTTGGCAACAGCAAGCAGCACCAGCGCAGCGGAGGCGAGACGCAGGCTCTTGGCATCGAAGCGAGAGCCAAGCGCCAGGAGCAGCACGCCAATGGCGAGCCAGACGACGGAATAGCTGTAGGTCTCACCCTGGAGAAAGCCCTTCCAGTCCGCAATGTTCTCCCCCTGCCAGAAGCGGCGGACCGATAACGTTGCCCAAGCAAAGCCAAGGACTGCGCCCGCAAGCGCGAGCAAGGCAACATAAGGCTGAGGGCGTTTGCCTCGGGCATAAAAAGCAAGTCCCGCATAGGCCGCGCCCGGCAGCAGATAGCCGATGAGAAGCAGGTTGAAGAACGGCCAGCGTCCGGTGTTCTCGCCGGTAAAATAGGGGTTCAGCACAAAGAAATGCGCAACCAGCACATTGACGATCGCAAGGCAGCCGGCGAGCATCGAGCCGTAGCGGAAGATCGGACTTGGGCTTTTCATGTCGAGCGTCATCAGCACACCGGACATGCCGATCGTCAGCAGCGTGTAGATCGATTGTTCGCCGAGTGTCGGCACCGCGTCGTTCAACACGCCGCCATTCATCGCGTGCCGCACGAGGATTGCCAGCGTCAACAACACCATCAGGCTTGCAAGAGCTTGCAGGAAGTTTCGGACGCGGAGATCAGGTGAATGGCGCAACAGCCATGCCGAGACCACGGCAAGCAGGGCAGGAATGCCATAGCCTGCAAGAAGCGCATTGAAGACGGGCGTGGTACCAAGGTTCTGCGGACCGACGATCGTCGGCTCCCAGGCAATCCTGCCAAGCACGATGACAAGTGCGAGTGCCATGACCCAGGCGAGAGCCGGCCAGGAACGACGCCGCGTTCCGAGAACGTAGATAAAGCCGAGAAGCGGGATAAGGATGGTGGTCGCCAGCCCGTTCGTCAGGGCATGGATCGTCAATAGAAAGCCGAGGAATGAGCCGACAATGAGAATATTGACGGGCCGCTGGAAGGCAGGCGCAGAGCTTCTGTCGAAACGATAGGCAGCGCCAAAGAGAACGAGACCGATCGCCACGCCATAGGCCGCGTGCAGCCAGTCCCGCGTCAGATTGCCATATTCGACGAAACTGATGACGCCGAGCCCGACGGGAACGATGGAGCCGATCAACGCCCAGAGTGTGCCGAAACTCGCATCCCTCAATGTTCTGCGCCGTATCGCTTCCACGGCAAACAGCAGGAAGACGATGCCCATGATGCGGGTGATCGAAGCCTGAAGACTGTGATCGACGGCGATCGAGGCAGGTGTTGCGACGCTGCCGAACGTCGACAGGAATTCGAGGTTGTTTTGCGCCAGGATATTGGCGCAGCCGAGTGCTGCGAGCGAAGCGAAGATGGCGGGCCACACCGCATTGAGGCGGCCGGCACCCAGCGCCGCAAGCCCGATGATGAGCACAGCAACGACGAAAGCCGGATGCATGCTGATGCCGGCGCTGCTGGCCAGCATGGCAAGTGCGGTGAGAACGATCGCAAGCGAGGCGGTGAGATTGATCGCGAGCGGCGGTCTTGCCAGGAACACGAGAAGGCGGTTTGCGGGTTTTGCAGCATCCCCCTCGGTCACAGGCGGTTTTTCATCTGCGACATGCTCGTAGACTTCGCCAGGCCAGATCCAGATCAAGCCCGCGATCATCGCGAGAAGGGCGAACATGACAGGCTCTGCGAGGACCGTGGTCGACGCCATGGTGTAGCCGACAGCCCAAAGGCCAAGGCCGATATTGGCGAGAGCGGGCACGAACTTCCATCGCTGGTATCGCGCCGCAAGCGCTGTTGCCACCCATGAGACGGTGAGGAAGCCGAAGAGCGCCCAGATGTTCGGCGTCTCGGTAACAATAAGAGCGGGCGTGATCATCGAGCCGAAGAGCCCGAGCCCTGCAAGCGCCTGACCGTGAAGCAGCGACAGTCCGAGTGTGGCGAAAGCCACCAGCGCAAGCAGGATGAAAGCCGTCGTCGGTCCGATATACTCGTAGATGCCATAGGCGGCAAAGACCACACCGAAGAGGGTCAGCGAGGCGGCGGCTGTCAATACGCCGGGGATCATGGCATTGGAATAGGCGGCCGCAATGCCAGGCACGGCCCGGCGGCGGATGGCTTCGCCGGCAGCAGCAAGCAGAAGACCGAAGAGGGCCGCCATGGCAAGCCGCACAGCGGGGCTCAACAGACCGTTTTCGATAGAGTATTTGACCAGCAATATGCCGCCGAGACCAAGCGTTATGCCGCCGAGCCAGACAGCCCAACGCGCACCAAGTCTGCTTTCGAAGCTTTCCTTCGGGGTCGCCTGGGTGGTTGTAGCGTGGGCGGAAACAGCGTCTTCCTGCTTAAGGGCCTCTGCCTTTGACGGAATTGGCAGCGGCGGCGGTATGACGTTTTGCTCCGCTTCAGCAGTTTCAGTTTCAGCCTGCGAAGCCAGTGGCG
This sequence comes from Agrobacterium cavarae, assembly GCF_004310285.1. Lineage (GTDB taxonomy): Bacteria > Pseudomonadota > Alphaproteobacteria > Rhizobiales > Rhizobiaceae > Agrobacterium > Agrobacterium cavarae. The sequence continues at coordinate 485,947 of NZ_SISF01000031.1, read as the reverse complement.
TCGCGCTTTCAGCGGCTAGGTCCGTTGCGTCCTTCAACTGCTCTCGATCGTCGGCAGACATGGCAACCGGCACGACACCCGCCGCCATCTGGGCCTTGAGGCTGGACACTTCCTTTTCAAGCTCTGCGAGGCGTCGGGAGTTCTTGATGCTGGCGCTCAGCGTATAGAAAAACGCAACAACATAGCCGACGATAAGAAGCAGCAGGAAAGATGTCATAAGCACTCCGCGTATAGCTCTGTTTTTTAAAGCCTTTTATTGCGGTATCTGCAAGCGTCTTGGCGTCTTTTGGTTCCCACCGCGGTCGTTCTTGGCGCCTAGTTGGCCGCGTGCGCCGCGATCCATTCCTTGGCCAGTTCGACGTCTTCGAATCCAAGGTCGTGATTGTTCGGCAGAACCCTGACCTCCACCTCGGCGCCGCTGCCTTTCAGAATGTCGGCAAGCGCATGGGCCTTGTCGCGATGGCGATCTGTCTCTCCGGCAGCCAGCAGGAAGTGTTTGGAGGCTAAATCCACGGCAGGCCAATGCTCCAGAACCGGCATCGGTCTAAGCAGCAAGGCATCGGCCGCCCAATCGGGATGGAGGGCAAAGAAGGCGGCGAGGAAGTTGGCGCCGTTGGAGTGGCCGATGAAGCGCAACTTGGCGCGATCAATGCCATACGACTGGATCGCGCCTTGCATGAAGGCGGCGAAGGCTTCGGCTTCAGCAGCAATATCCGTCTGGTCGAAGTTAAGATCGCCAAAGCGCCGGAACCAGCGCGCCACATCTTCTTCCGTGCTCCTGCCGCGAACGCCAAGCAGCGTGGCGTTGGGGTTGGCCCGATGTGCCAGTGCCATCAAGCTGGTCTCGCTGCCGCCCGAACCGTGAAGCAGGATAATGGTGCTGCCATCCGGGTCCGCAGGCGTGTGGAAACGATGGATGAAGGGCAGGTCGCGGTAGATCACGCGCTCCTCTCCCGGCATGGAGAATTGCGGCAGCGCCACGCGCACGTCTTCCTCATCGCGCATGAAGAGCGGCGGAATGAATAGTTCCTCGCCGAGCCTTTCCAGCGGCTCGTCGATGGTCATGCCCGGCGCGTCGGTCGCCATCTCGATCAGCACGCCGCCCGGCTCGCGGACATAGAGCGAGTGAAAATATTTTCGGTCATGCGCATTGGCGGTGGAAGAGTTCAGGGACTTCAGCCGCTTGAGCGTCTCGTCCAGTTCATCCATGTCCTTGGCGCGAAAGGCGATGTGATCCACGGTGCCTGTGCCCGGCGCACTGGACCAGAAGCCCGTTGCATCGCGGACGTCAATAATATCGCCGGCATCGGACGACATACGGCGGATTGCGCCTTGTTTGTTTTGGCGCGCGTAGCCGAAATAGTTGGAGAGGAAGCTTTCGGTCTCTTCCGGCACTTCGCTGAGGACGGTAGCGCCACGAATGCGACGGATGGCGTGTTCTATCGGGATGCCGGGCGCATCATGCGGCTGGGCTTCAGGGAAGGCGCCGGTGCCGACAAGCTTGATGATGATGCCGTCCGGATCCTTCAGCCGGATGACAGGCTCGCCGAACTCTTCCATCGGTCCTTCGGTATGGACGCCCGCCCGCAAGGCGCGCGTGAGCCAGAAGCCGATGCTCGCGGGATCGATTGCAAGAGACACCTCCAGTGTTTGTCCGTAACCGACGCGCCCCTGTCCGCCATCCTCCCAGACAAGAAACGTCATCAGTGATCCAGGGGTGGCGGCATAGTCGCCGTAGAGCAGGTGGAGCTGCATGGCGTCTTCGAAGCCGGCTGTTCGCTTGACCAGTCGCAGTCCGAGAAAACCCGCATAGAAATCCACATTTGCCTGAACCTTCTTCGTGATCATGGTGATGTGGTGGATGCCAAGGGCCGATGTCATGCGTCTCTCCGGACTGTCGTTGATGCTGCCATCTTCATCGTCTCGGTGGATTTCGCAATCCATGAGCGGAAGAACGATGTGTTCATATCCTTAGCACTGACAGTGCGACATCTATGTTTCGCCTATTCAATTAGCGTCATGCCTCCAGCAAAAGCCCTAAAAGGATAAAAAATAGTCAAAATAAAATTTGCGCAATTTATAAGCTATTAGTTCTTGCCATTAGGAATGAAATTGGTTTGTATGACGGCAACGACACAAAAAACCTCCAGAGGAAAATTTCTGAATGTTCACGCGAAGGCTGTTTTCAAAGACAGCGGCTTTAGCCGCTCTTTCCATGTTCGCCGGCATCTCCGTCGCACCCATTGCAGCTTTCGCCGATACGCCGATCAAATTCACGCTCGACTGGAAATTCGAAGGCCCATCCGCAGGCTTTCTGCTCGCGCTCGATAAGGGATATTTCAAGGCCGAGGGCCTGGATGTCACGATCGATAGCGGCAACGGCTCCGTCGAAGCCATCCCACGGGTTGCAACCGGCGCCTACCAGATGGGCTTCGGCGATATCAATTCCGTCATGAAGTTTCTCGACGAAGATCCGACACAGAAGGTGAAGGCCGTTTACATGGTCTATGAGCGGCCGACCTTCGCAGTCGTCGGTCGCAAGTCCTTGGGCGTCACGGAAGACCCGAAGTCGCTGGAAGGCAAGAAGCTTGGCGCGCCGCCGCCGGATGGCGCCTTCGCCCAGTGGAAGGCGTTCAAGGAGGTCGCCAAGATCGATGATAGCAAGATCACGATCCAGTCCATCGGCTTCCCCGTGCGCGAACCGATGCTGGCAAAGGGCGATGTCGATGCCGTCTTTGGCTTCGCTTTCTCGGTGATCCTGAACCTGAAGGCGCAGGGCATCTCTGACGATGATATCGCCACGATCCTGATGGCGGAGCATGGCTTGAATCTCTATGGCAACGCCGTGCTGGTAAACACTGATTTCGCTAAAGAAAATCCGCAAGCGGTGAAAGGTTTCCTCAAGGCGCTTGCCAAGGGCTTTGCCGATGCCGTCAAGAACCCGGAAGAGGGCGTTGCTGCAGTTCTGAAGCGTAACGAAACGCTGAACCCTGATATCGAATTGCAGCGCCTCAATATGGCAAATTCGATGAACATCAAGACGCCCTACGTGATCGAAAACGGCATGGGTGGCGTCGATCCGGCACGCCTTGCGGCATCCATGGAGACGCTGAAGGTTTCCATCGGCCTCAAGGGCAACGTCAAGGCTGAACAGGTTTTCGACGCAAGCTACCTGCCGCCGAAGGAGGAGCGCATGCTGCCATAATGGCGGCCTGATGCATGGTCTACGCAAAACTGTGGAGCGGTTTTGCGATGACGACCGCGATAAACAAGGACCTAAAGCGCGAGCAGCAACTCTTAAAGATCGCGGCGCGCTTTAGAATAAGACGACTTAACGTTCGTCATGCTCGGGCGCGACCCGGAGCATCCATCCATGGGGCCGATCGCTCCATGGAGTTCGTCCCTCGCATGGGCGGCTATCACGCATTTTGGAATATAACAGGAACTTGGACATATGGCTCATCTGGTGGAAATCGACGGCGTCGACATGCGCTATGGCGGCGCTTCGGGAACGCTTGCCGTTTCGAACCTGACGCTGACGGTGGATCGCGGAGAATTCGCAGCCGTGGTCGGCCCATCGGGCTGCGGAAAATCGACGCTGATGAAACTCGTGACCGGGCTGCACATTCCCCAGCGTGGCAATGTGATCGTCGGCGGCAAGCAGGTGACCGAACCGGTCTCCATCGTCGGCATGGCCTTCCAGAACCCCACCATGCTGCCGTGGCGCACCACGCTCGAAAACATCCTTCTGCCGCTTGAGATCGTCGAGAAGCACCGCCGCAGGCTGCGCGCCCATAAGGCGGAGTATGTCGCCAAAGCCGAACGGCTGCTGGAGATCGTCGGGCTCAAAGGCTTCGGATCGAAGTACCCATGGCAGCTTTCCGGCGGTATGCAGCAGCGCGCCAATCTTTGCCGCGCGCTCATCCATGAGCCGGAACTTTTGATGCTGGACGAGCCGTTCGGCGCTCTCGATGCCTTCACCCGCGAGGAGCTGTGGTGCGTCATCCGCGATCTTCATGCCGTCCAGCGCGTGACGATCATTCTCGTTACCCATGATCTGCGCGAGGCAGTTTTCCTGGCGGACAAGATTTTCGTGATGAGCGCAAGGCCGGGCAGGGTGCTGGCGGAACACCGCGTACCATTCGAGCGGCCGCGCCAACTGTCCCTCATGTATGAAAAAGGCTTCAACGACATGGTTCAGGAACTGCACGGCGAAATCGCTCAGGCGAGGGTAGCGGCATGAGTGCGGTTGTCGAAGGTCAGGTCGTGGCAACGCCACCAAAGCCATTGATCGCCCGCGTCAATTGGGTCAAGGCAGCGCCATGGCTGTATACGCTGGCGCTCTTCGTCGCTTGGGAGCTGCTGGTCTATGCGCTGACGATGCCGCAGACTGTGCTGCCGTCGCCGACACGGGTGGGGCAGGCGGTCGTGCAATATTGGTCGCCGATCTGGAAAAACTCGCTGCAGACGCTCTATACGACGACGCTCGGCTTTGCCATCGCGGTGGTCGCGGGCCTTGGCATCGGCCTCTTCATCGGTTGGTCGAAAACCATCTATGCAGGCCTCTATCCGTTGATGATCGGCTTCAATGCCATCCCCAAAGTGGCGCTGGTTCCCGTTCTTGTCATCTGGTTCGGCATCGGAACGGTGCCAGCCGTGCTGACGGCCTTCCTGATTTCCTTCTTCCCCATCGTCGTCAATGTCGCGACCGGTCTTGCCACCATCGAGCCGGAAACCGAGGATGTGCTGCGCGCCCTCGGTGCCAAGAAGATGGACATCATGTTGAAAGTCGGCATTCCGCGCTGCATGCCCTATTTCTTCGGCTCACTGAAAATCGCCATCACGCTTGCCTTCGTCGGCTCTGTTGTGTCGGAGACTGTGGCGTCCAACTACGGCCTTGGCAACATGATGAGTTCGGCCCAGAGCCAGTTCAACGTACCACTGGTGTTCGCTGGCCTGCTCATGCTCGCGGTCGAAGGCATCGTCATGTATGCCATCATGGCTTGGGTGGAAAAACGCATGACCGGCTGGGCGCACCGCTCCACCATGGGGCAGTGAAGCAGGGAGAGCGGGCACGTGAGGCGGTGTTGGTTCACCGTCCCTCAGGTTTTGCTGGTCTGACGAACCTCTGCTCCAAAACCTTGCTGCCCCATTGCGATCCAGGGCGCTCCTCGGCAAGACTGAAGCTGCGGCTCTCATAGAGATGGCGGGCAGCCTCCAGGCCGGAAAAGGTCCAAAGATGCGTCTCTGTAAAGCTCTGAGCGTCCACAAAGGCGAGAGCGGTGTCGAGAAGCTGTTTTCCAACGCCGCTCCCTCGCGCTGAAACATTGACGATGAACCAGCGCAAATGCGCTTTTCCCGACCCCATATCTTCACCATCGATCGCGATGGAACCGATGATCTGGCCGTCTTGAATGGCCGTCCAGATAGCGTTTTTTGGATTGCCGAGACGATATCCGAACTCGGCCAGACCGCCGGCGACCACCGACTCGAATGCCTGTCCAAAGCCCGCTGTTCTGGCGTAGAAAAGCGCGTGTAATTCCGTGATGCGCGCCATGACCCCGGGCCTATAGCCCGACTGGATGGAGATGGCGGCAGGCGTGTGTGTCTGGGCCAACGCTTCGCCGTAAAGACGCAAGCCGTTCGAGACGATGTGTCGCTGCTCCGGTGTCAGTCGCTCGATTGCAGTTTGCACCTGTTGCCGGGCAAAATGATTGATCTGGCCAACCTGAGTTTTTCCAGCGGAGGTCAGTGAGAGACGTTTGACCCGATGGTCTTTCTCGCCGGAATCTTCATACACCCAGCCCGCATCGATCAGCTTGCGGAGCATTCTGCTGACACTGGATTTATCCATATGCAGAGCGTCGCCGATGTCACGTGCTGCCACGTCACCTTTTTCGATCTCCAGAAGGGCGTGAACGGACGACGGTGACAGGTCGGTACCTGCAAATCCCCGACCGGTAAAACCAAGCTCCCGCACCATTTTGCGGGAGTGGATACGGATTTCATCGACAATCTGTTCGGATAACGCCATGGTAGAAAACCGGAATTAGTTGCAATATGCAACGGTATTCCGATTGTCTGGGAAATGTCAAGGATCAGGGCGTTGGGGTAGATGTCTCTTCCGCCTTGACCTTTGCAGCGCGCTCATCGAAAGCGAGCTTCAATGCCTTCGTCATATCGCGTGTTGTCGCAAACCAGTTTGAACTCTGCGCCCAATAACGCAATTTAACGGTCGCGCTATCGGCACTGGCTGTATCGACGAAGGTAGCGGGTGCCGGGTCTAGCAGCACGCGGCTGTCACCCCGAGCAATTTGCAGCAGCATGTCCTGCGTCTCGGCAATGCTCTCACCCTTTGGTACCGTCACGCTCAATTCGTGGCGACGGGTTGGGAAACGGCTGTGATTGGTGATTGGCACGTTCCACAGTGTCGAATTCGGCGCAAGGCGATAGAGGCCGTCGCGGGTCTTCAGCTCAGTAGCAAAGAGGCCGATTTCGATGATGGTGCCGGAGACAGCACTCGTTTCGATATACTCGCCGACGCGAAACGGACGAAGAACAAGCAGCATGATGCCAGCTGCGATATTCTGCAACGTGCCCTGCAGTGCCAGACCGATGGCAAGACCTGCGGCACCGAGTGCTGCGAGGATGGAAGCCGTCTGAACTCCGAACTGGCCAAGCACCATGACCATGACCAGAATGAGCACCACATAGCGGATGGCGCCTGCGAAGAAGCCGGCAAGTGTTGCGTCGAAGCCGCGAATGCGGGAAAGACCCTGAAACGCCCAGCGCTGAAGAAATGCCGCGGCCAGCCAGCCAATGATGAGAAGAATAAGTGCGCCGATGACGGAGAAGGAATATTGCACCGCCAGGGCGCTCGCCTGCCTAAGCGCGGCCTGCGATGCCACGATGATATCCGTTGCCTGTTGTTCCATGGATCGTCCCTTGATGATCTTGCGGTTTCAGGATTGGTAACGATGGGTCCCGGCTCGGGTTCCCGTTAAATCGGGTCCATGTCGGTCAGCGGCAGGACGAATGGGACGTTCCCATCGGTATCGGCACCACGGCCGATCGCCTTGATTGCGCTCACCAATCGACCTTTTCGGTCAAGCAGCCTGTCGCCGATTTCGATGATGCGGGCATTGGGCGTGGCATAAGGCGACACGGTTCGAAGCCGCCGTGCCAGCGCCGTTTCATCCTGATCCGGATAGAGCGCAAGTGCGGCAACAACGGCCGCTGCAGGCGAGCGGGACACGCCCATCCAGCAATGGATCAGAAGCGGTACTGACTGATCCCATTCCCGGGCAAATTCGATCAGCCGCAGAACATGGGCGTCATCCGGCGCGATCAGCGTATCGTTCCCCTTGAAGGCGATGTCGTTCATCTCCAGCGTCAGATGCCGCTCGGCAGCTATCACGGCTGGGCGATGAAAGGCCTGCTCCTTCGCAATCAGAGTGATCATTTCACGCGCCTTGTGGCGAACGGCCATTTCTCCGATGCGGGACAGAGGCGAGACGACGATTGCAGTCATGGTGAAGCCTTACGCAGTGCTTCGATGGCCTCGAAGCGTTCGATGAAACGGCGTTGCGCCTCAAGTGCCGGAACTGGATCGATAGCGATCATGTCACGGCTGATGCCGCGCGGCAGGCCGAAGAATTTCTGGGCTTCCGCGAGCGAAAAGCCCGCAAGCTCCGTCGCCTCGAAGAAGGCCGCGACCGTATCCGCCTTCTTGATGCGGTCTTTCAGCTCTCGTGTGGGGTGAGGCGGCAGCGAAAAGCGCAGGTGGATGGCGGCTTCCAGCCGGGCTTCCACACTCTTGTAGCCGCCGCCGACGACGGATTTGAAAGGAGAGATCATGTCGCCGATCACATATTCCGGCGCATCGTGCAGCAGCGCCATCAGGATGTCGTCCGGCGAAGCGGAGGCGTTCAGATGATAGAAAATCGCTTCGACGATGAGGCTATGCTGCGCCACGGAGAATGCATGGTCGCCACGCGTCTGACCGTTCCAACGCGCCACGCGCGCCAGACCATGAGCGATATCGGCAAGTTCGACATCGAGAGGAGAGGGATCGAGAAGGTCGAGACGCCTGCCGGACAGCATGCGTTGCCATGCACGCGGAGCCTTGGAAGGTGCCACCGCTTAATCCTCGGCGCCGACAAGCGGATCGACGGAAGGAAAGCTCAGGCCGGTCCAGGCCGGCAAAGCGACGGTGACGGTCGTGTCTCCAGCGGCCATCACACTGCCTGATGCCATAACGTCCGCAGCCCGGTCGATACGGATGATGGCAAGGCCCTGGTTGCCGATGACGGTGCCGAGGGCCCCCATCGGTTTGCCGCCTGCCATGATCTCGGTGCCGGAAGGCGGAAGGGCGCTCGCCGCAGAGACAAGCACGACGCGACGGCGCGCCGTGCCGCGATGTTTCATGCGCGAGACGACTTCCTGTCCGACAAAGCAGCCTTTTCTGAAGGACACACCGTCATTCACATCCATCAGCACATCATGCGGAAAGGCATCCTGAAGCGCGTAGTCGCACCCTGACTCGGCAATTCCGTTGGCGATGCGCAGGGCATCATAACCAGAAACGTCGCCATCGGCGGATTGTCCAGGCACGCGATAGAGCGTTACGCCAGCCTTGGCAAAGCGACCGTCGGTGACACCGTGCTTCGGTGCCTCTTCGTCCCAGTAGACACTGACACCTTCGATGTCTTCGCCTTTGAGATCGACGGCAGCGCGCAGCTTGTACATGGTGAGACGGCGCAGCAGTGCTTCCTGTTGGTCCGCACTCGTTTCCAGGCGATAATCCGTCCCGTCGCGCGAAACCAGAAAGTCGAACAGGATCTTCCCCTGTGGGGTCAACAGGGCGCCTGCGCGCGCTTCTGTCGGTCCAAGCAATTCCAGATCTGTCGTGATGAGATTTTGCAGGAAGTCGGACGCGGCTTCGCCGCCGATGCGGATAAAACGACGGGTGGCTAAAAAGGCGGAGGACATGGCACTACCGTTCGGCTGGGTTCACCCACAGCATCGGCTTGAAATCGGGACCGATCTTCGCAAAAGCACGCTGCGTGGCTTCAAAAACTGAGAGCGTCCCTTGTTGACCCGAAAGCACGAAAAGGGGACGCTCTAGAGTTAGGATTTTTGCTGCGCAAGGGCAAGCACCTGAGTCCGGTTGGACGCCCGATCAGTCGCCGGCGCCGAAAAACTTCCATTGCCCGTCGGGTGAAATGCCGATGCGATAGAAGCTGTAATTGCCGTATTCCTGCATGTCGGCCAGATCCCCGGCGGTGATGATGCGCAGCAGGTCCACCTTTTCCGGCTTGGTCAGCGTGGTGAGCGACTTGCCAGCGAAGTAGGGGAAGACATACATCTCATCCGGCGTGCCGGCATCCACACGGGCGTAGCCGGTAGAGAGCAGGTCGAGGATGATCGCCAGCACTTCCAGCCCTTCCGGATCACCGGAGAAGCTCTTCAGCGCAGCAATAGGATCGTTTCCTTCGCCGTCAACGCGTGTCTGGTTCGGACCGGCATTGATCAGCGGTCGCAGCTTTTCGATGTCACCGGTGGAAGCCGCGTCAATAATCAACTGACGCAGACGACGCACCGGCTCTGGCGCCTTGCTGATATCATGCTCGATCTGTGCGGAAATTTGCGGCGCATCGTTTTGCTCTGGTGCGGCCTGCTGTTGTCCGCCCTGGCGGTTCACCAACGGATCCGGCATCGGAATGCCATCGGGGCCCTCATCGACCTGCGCCGGTTCCGACGCCTTGGGCGCGTCGGATGCCTGGGCCTGTTCGGTCTGGCCGCCTGGGCCGGGCTTCAACTCAGAGAGAGCAAAGGCCGAGTGCGGCAGGGCTGTGGCGGAAACCACGGCAGAAAAAACAGCAGCAAACGCGGCGGAAGACCGCGCGGTGTCATGACGGAAAAACAGCATCGATAAACTCCCGCTTACTGGATGATCCGCTGCGGGGAAAATTCGCCGGCGAGCATGCGCTGGCGTAGTGATTCGAGCATGGCCTCTGCGCCGGCTTCGCCATGCATGCGAATGGTTTCGCGCATGGCCAAGGCAATAGCGGCATCTGCGATGATCTCCGGCTCGATGCCATCGGCCATACCATCGGCCCAGGCTTCGTTTTGATGTTCCAGAGCGACCTGCATCTTTTCATGCGCGATCATATCGTGGATTTCGTTACGGCTCGTTTGCATATTTCATCCTCGACAGGGCGTTCAAGTCGTTACCACCCTGTTAACAACTCTAACAGTCTTTTATCAAAACGGCACGCCCCACGGCGAAAAGAGGTTAACAATCCTCTAATTTCCGAACCGGGACGTGATTTCTTGTGCGAGTGTTGCGCCTTCGTTACGGTATTTCTCTTCTGCCGAGAGTGCGGCAGGTGTGCAACTGGTATGGACGGCGGCAAAGGTGCGATATCCGCGGTTGAATGCGGCGGTCATTCGCTGCTTGCGCTGCGGTTCGTTTGCCGTATCCGCCGCCAGAATATCGCCCATCGCCTTGCGCCATTCCTGCGGTCCCGTGGAGGGGCAGAGCGTGCGCAGATATTGCACCGCACCCAGAATTTCCGACAGTCGCGCCAGCTTGTCGTCATAGGGGGCTGGCTTGCTTTCCTGAGGTGGCGGTGCAGGAGGCTGCGGTGGTTTTTGGCTGGCAGCATAGGAGGAAACGGGCATGGCCACGCTCACCAACAGTGCTGACAAAAAACAAATCCGTCGACCCATGACTTTACGCGCAACCCAACATCGACTCGTGACACACCTCGCCCAGATAGCTGTGATTCTACTGTTCATGCAACTGGCCTAAAAGGCGCTCTGCGCATTCGACGACACTTTCGGGTGCGGGAAGGCGGCGTATTTCCTCAAGCGTAAACCACCCGGCATCGGCCGCATCGTCCGCAGCAAGGGCCGCGGCCTGCTCATCCGCTTCCACCAGGAATACCGACAGCAGGAAGTGGCTGGTCAGTTGCCCCGCGCTGTCGCGCGACGGCAGATCATAGGTGGCGAAAAGCTGTGGATGACGGGCGACGATCCCGGTCTCCTCCTGCAACTCGCGAAGAGCAGTATCCGCCGGCGTCTCGCCAGGCTCGCCGCGGCCGCCCGGGAAGGCGAACATATCCTGCGATGGCGGGTTGATACGACGCACCAGCAACAATCGGTCGCCACGCTTGATGATGGCGGAAGATGCGGGCTGGGGAAGAAGCATGCGGTTTCCTTCAAGAATCTGCTCCTTATTATGCAGTCAACCTTGCAGGAAACGTGGCGGCATCGTCTCCCTGTAGGGAAAATACTGAAAATACGGGCGCGCCTCATCAATGACCCGCTTGACGGAGTGCCGTGAAACCAGCCGCTCGAAGTAGTCGCGGGTGTTTCTAAGGTCATCATTGAACGGATGAACGATCGACCCATAAAAGAGCGCCGGAACGGCCGCGCAATCCGCCATCGAAAACGTTGGGCTTGCAACCCATTGACGGTCTGCAAGGTGTTGCTCGAGAACGCCGTAGGCCTTGTCGATGGTCGCATGCGCCTCTGACACGCCATGCGGGTCAAGAGAACCTTCGGGACGCAGACGTTCCCCAACAATACGTTGCATAGGCTGGTGGATGTAGAGGTCGAAAAACCGGTCCCAGAGCCGCACTTGGAGCTGTTCGCCCGCATCTTGCGGCAGGAGGCCGCAATGAACCGGATGATGGATGTTGATGTACTCGATGATGATGCTGCTTTCCGGCAGGATTACGTTGGATTCCACATCCTGCAACACGGGCATCTTCCCCATCGGCGATTTCTCGAAGAACGCCGCTCTTGAATCAGAATTGGAGAAATCGACGATAACCGACTCAAAAGATGTGCCGTTTTCATAAAGCGCCACAAGCACCTTGTGACAGAAGGACGAGAGGGGATGCATGTAGAGCTTCAGGGTCATGTAACCTCTCCTTGAGGTGAAGGAAACTGTGGCTGGATGCTCGGTAGGCCTAAGGAGAATGCACGAAGGTCGTGGTTTTCGCTATGATGCGCCGACGGATTCGAACAGTCCACCGTGATGCTGCCGGAAGCAGGTGCAGGAAACAGGCATGAAACTCACTCTCGTCTACGTAATGGCAGCGCTTGCTGAAATTGCCGGCTGTTTTGCCTTTTGGGCGTGGCTGCGCATGGGCAAATCGGTGGCGTGGTTGATACCTGGGATGGTGTCGCTTGCGGCTTTCGCCTGGCTTTTGACACTTGTGCCGACCGATGCCGCCGGCAGGGCCTATGCTGCCTATGGCGGGATTTATATCGTGGCGTCCTTGCTATGGCTTTGGATCGTGGAACGTCATGCGCCGGATCGTTGGGACCTGGCGGGCGGCGTGGTTTGCCTGGCGGGCGCCTCGCTTATTCTGTTTGCGCCGAGAGGATAGGCTTATGTGCGGTCGCTTCGTTTTGAAGGCCACGCCGGAAGAGATTGCCGACTATCTCGATCTGATAGGGCTGGAGGATTTTCCACCGCGTTTCAACATCGCACCGACGCAGCCGATCCTCATCATCGTCGAAGGTGAACGGCAGGAGTTGGGAAGCAATCTGCCCAACCGTCAGGCCATGCTCGTGCGCTGGGGCTTTATGCCGGGTTGGGTGAAAGACCCCAAGACCTTCCCGCTTCTGATTAATGCCCGCTCCGAAACAGCCATCGGCAAGGCCTCATTCCGCGCTGCCATGCGCCACCGCCGCATCCTGATCCCGGCAAGCGGATTTTACGAATGGAAGCGACCGGCCAAAGAAGATGGCGGGAAGCCGCAGGCCTATTATATCAGACCAAAGCGCGGCGGCATCGTCGCCTTCGCCGGATTGATGGAAACGTGGTCCTCTGCTGATGGATCGGAAGTCGATACGGGCGCGATCCTCACCACTGCAGCCAATACCTCCATGTCGCGTGTCCATGACCGGATGCCGGTGGTGATTGCGCCGGAGGATTTCAGCCGCTGGCTGGATTGCAAGACGCAGGAGCCACGCGAGGTTTCGAGCCTGATGCGGGCAGCAGATGAGGACTTTTTCGAAATGATCCCGGTGTCGGATAAAGTGAACAAGGTCGCCAATGTCGGTCCTGATCTGATCGCACCGGTAGAGGGGGCAGCACCTCTTGCTCCGGTCAAGGAAAAGAGCGGGCAACTGTCGTTGTTTTAAACAACGGATACGCTTCTTGCAGGTCGCGCCCTGACGTCAAAAATGAAAATGGCGCCCAAAAGCGCCACTTGCAAAGTCGGCAGGCCCCACATTGCCTGCTAAATATGAAAGAGATCAGGCAGTCTTTGCCTGCTTGGGTTTGCGCGCCACCATCATGGCGGCAGCTGCCACAGCCTTCAGGCCGAGCGGCTGATAATGCGCCTTCAAATCCGGCTTTGCCGGCATCTCGATTTTCTTCGTTTCAGTCATTCCACCCTCCGCAGATCGCTTGCTAGGCCCATGATTCGTCGGCCTTTCTGACAAGCTCTCTCGGGGTCAATCGTGACGAATTCGAGGCGGATTCAATCAATTGAAAATTGCAGACTGCGACATTTCGTGTTCGGGATCGCCTGAAAAAAGACGGACGTTAAACCATCCGTTGTCACGGCAAGAATGATCCGGTCTCGTCAAAAATCAGATGCCGCGGTCGAGACCGTCGCCGCTGTCACCATGGTCATGCTCTTCGATCGTCAACGTTCCATAGCGCTTGTGCCAGATACGAGCACTGAAGGGCAGGAAGGTCAGATAGGCGAGCACGGTGAGGATCAGGATTTCCCAGGTGAAGCTCATCAAGAGCGCTACATAGAGCACCACGATCAGAATCGCTGGAAGCACGAGATCGCGGCGGATACGGCTTTCCGATTTACCCGACCAGACGGGGAGGCGGCTGATCAGCAGATAACCGATCAACACCGTGTAGGCGGCAGCGATGTGAGCGAATGTCCTGCTCGGCTCAACGCCGATAAAACCGATATAGACGGGAAGCAGCACCAGCATCGCACCCATGGGTGCGGGGACACCGACGAAGAACTCGTTTTGCCAGGGCGCCTTGACCTCACGCTCGATCATCACATTGAAGCGCGCCAGGCGCAGTCCGGCAGCAATCACGTAGATGAGGGCCGCAATCCAGCCAAGCGAGCGGGCCTGATCAAGGAGATAGGCGTAGACGACGAGGGCAGGGGCAACGCCGAAATTGACAATGTCGGCCAGCGAATCCATCTGCGCGCCGAACTTGGACGTCGCCTTCATCATGCGCGCCAGGCGTCCGTCGATGCCGTCGAGGAAGGCGGCGAGCAGCACCATGGCAACTGCAAGCTCGAAGCGGCCTTCAAAGGCAAGACGAACGCCGCTGAGGCCCGCGCAGATCGCCAGCACGGTGACAAGGTTTGGGATGACGAGACGAAGCGGAATTTCGCGAAGCCTCGGGCCTCGTCCACTATCCTGACTGACCTCGTGCTTACCGTTGATGCCTGGCTGCGGCGCTGGCTCGTCCATCGAACGCTCTCCCTGATGTGTCATCAGCCGCGGCGGCTGATGACGGCTCCCTTGGCAGAGCCGAATTCGGCGAGAACGGTTTCACCGGCAATCGCCGTCTGACCGACGGATACCCGCGGAGAGAAACCTTCCGGCAGGAAAATATCGAGGCGGGAACCGAAGCGGATGAGACCGAAGCGCTCGCCGGCATCGACCGGTTCGTTCGGCTTGACCCAGCAGACGATGCGACGCGCGACCATACCGGCAATCTGCACGACGCCGACGCGGCCATGTGCGGTTTCGATCACGAGACCGTTGCGCTCATTATCTTCGGATGCCTTGTCGAGATCGGCATTGAGGAAGAGGCCCGGGCGATAGGCGACATTGACGATGCGTCCACGCACCGGCGAGCGGTTTACGTGGCAGTTGAACACGTTCATGAACACTGAAACGCGTACCATCGGCTCTTTGCCGAGTTCCAGTTCCAGTGGTGGAACCACAGTCTGGATCGCCGATACAGTACCATCGGCCGGGCTAATGATCAGCTCGTCATCCTGAGGCGTGACGCGCTCAGGATCGCGGAAGAAGTAGGCGCACCAGGCGGTCAGAACCATGCCGATCCAGAAAAGAGGTTCGGCGATCCAGCCGAGCACCAGCGATGCCACGAAGAAGGCGGCGACAAAAATGTAGCCTTCCTTGTGGATCGGAACGAGGGTGTTACGAATGGTATCGAACAGGTTCATTGGTCTTTCTTCTCCGAAATTTCTTTATCGGCCTTTGCGATATGCGCGACGAAGGGCGCTCCCACTGGGACCTCGATTTGCCTGCACGCCCGAGGGCGAAAACTTGGCTCGTTCCTGCAAGACATGCACCATATAGTCGTTTCTCGACAATATTCACGTCTCAAGGCGACAAAACACGCATAGGTGACTACAGGCAAACCGCGTCACGAGCAATGGTGCGCAGCGGCTGGGCCGGTTTATACCGAGGTCAATGCGCGGGTTCGCCGCGATCCACGACGCCAAGGTCGTCCTTCTCGCGAACTTCCCGAAGCCTTTCCTCGGCCTGGATCGCTTCGCGCTGACGGCTCCACATCGAGGCGTAGAGGCCACCGGCCAGCATCAACGACGAATGGGTGCCCCGCTCGGCGATGTTTCCATCCTTCAGCACGATGATCTCGTCCGCACCAATCACGGTGGAGAGGCGGTGAGCGATCACCAACGTGGTACGGTTTTGCGAGACCACATCCAAGGCGCTTTGAATTTCCTGTTCCGTATGGGTATCGAGCGCCGATGTCGCCTCGTCGAGGATAAGGATCGGTGGGGCCTTCAATATGGTGCGAGCAATCGCAACACGCTGCTTCTCGCCGCCGGAAAGCTTCAGGCCGCGCTCGCCGACCATGGTCTGAAACCCGTCGGGCAACTTGCTGATAAAGCCGCTGATCTGCGCGGCATTGGCGGCAGCCGTGACATCGGCGTCAGGTGCGTCGGGACGTCCATAGCGAATGTTATAGGCCAGAGTGTCGTTGAACAGCACCGTATCCTGCGGGACCATGCCGACCACCGCGCGCAGGCTCTTCTGCGTCACGTCGCGAATGTCCTGGCCGTCAATGGTGATCGAACCGCTCTGGATATCGTAGAAGCGATAGAGCAGGCGGGAGATCGTCGATTTGCCCGCTCCGGACGGTCCGACAATCGCGATCGTCTTACCCGCCGGCACATCGAAGGAGATGCCCTTGAGGATCGGACGCTCGGGATCGTAGGAAAACTGCACGTCCTTAAAGCTGACAGCGCCCGCACCGATTTGGAGCGGCTTGGCATCCGGTGCATCCACAACCTCCGCCTCGACTTCTAGAAGATCGAACATCTGCTCGATATCCGTCAGACCCTGGCGGATTTCGCGATAGACGAAGCCGATGAAGTTGAGCGGCACGGAAAGCTGGAGAAGCAGCGCGTTGATGAAGACGAAGTCGCCAATGGTCTGTTCGCCACGCTGAACCGCGAGCGCCGACATCACCATCATCACGAGCGAACCAAGACCGAAGATGACGCCTTGGCCGAAGTTGAGCCAGCCGAGCGACGTCCAAATGGCGACGGCGGATTTCTCATAGCGCGCCATGGAGGCATCGAAGCGCTGGGCTTCCATGTCTTCATTGCCGAAATATTTCACCGTTTCGAAGTTGAGAAGCGAGTCGATCGCCTTGGTGTTGGCGTCGGTATCGCTGTCATTCATCGACCGGCGAATGGAAATGCGCCAGTTGCTGGCTTTGACCGTAAACCAGATATAGGCCCAGACGGTCACGACGGTGACGAAGACATACCAGAAGCCGTAGGACACCCAGAAGATCGCCGCCGTCAGCAGGAATTCGATGAATGTCGGGGCGGTGTTGAGAATGGTAAAACGCACGATGGTTTCGATGCCCTTCGTGCCGCGCTCGATGATGCGTGAAAGACCGCCCGTCTTGCGCTCGAGATGAAAGCGCAGCGATAGCTGGTGCATATGCACGAAGGTCTTGTAGGCAAGCTGGCGCACCGCGTGCTGACCAACGCTGGCAAAGAGCGAATCCCGAAGCTGGTTGAAGCCGATCTGGATAATGCGGGTAATGTTATAGGCGATGACCAGCGCAACCGCACCCAGCAGGAAGACGGGCAGCAGCCCCGCCATATCGACCTTGCCATTCAGTGCATCGGTCGCCCATTTGAAGAAATAGGGAACGGAGATCAGCACCAGTTTGGCAACGAGCAGGAAGAAGGTTGCCCAGACCACTCGCATCTTCAGATCGGGTCTGCCCTCGGGCCACATATAGGGCCATAGGTTGACAATGGTCTGCATCGGATTGCTGGAATCCGCTGAAATCGTCTTCTTCTTGTCGGCCATGCTCTGCTCCGGCGTCTGCCGGGATGCAGACAGCAAGACGGCGGCCCTGATGAGCCGCCGTTGTCTAAATTAGATAGTGTCCTCACAGGGCATTTGCAATGCCTTGGGTCCTATTCTTACCGCGTCTTCAACCGGTTGCGGTGGATCTCTTCGGCATTTGGTAGCGCCTTTTCCGGTACGTCGAAAATCTGGCCTGGCTCGATCAGGTCCGGGTTCTGGATTTGCTGCTGATTGGCAAGGTAGATGGTGGTGTAACGCACGCCCTGACCATAGACGCGGCGCGAAATCTGCCACAGCGTATCGCCGCGACGAATGATCACCGCGCTGTCGCTATGCGCAAGCGGCGCCTGTTCGAAGGTCTTTGTGCCGGACGCGTCGGTAGCCGGAGTGCCAGCATTCGCCGGCGCAGATATTGTGGGGGCTGCTGCATTCAGCTCCTCGAAACGAGCTGTCAGGCCTGAAATGGCCTTACCGACAGCCACGACATCGCTTGGCAGTGCTTCCACGAGCGAGAGCAGGGAACGCGCCTTGTGAGAGATGCCTGCAACGAATGCGGTAAAGGCCGGGTCGGCAGACGCCGCGGTGCGGAACTCCGAAAGCGAACGAAGCGCGATAACCGTTGCAGACTTTGCTGCCGCAACCTCGTCCAGCGTCGGTGTCTTGCCGTCCTTAAAGAGACCGGACAGGATACCAAAGGCCTTCGACACTTCCGTGCGCAGCGCTTCGAACGCAGCCTGATCGGTGACCGCGGCCGGAGCCTTGCCGGATGCGGTCGCGTTCTGCTGGGTGGCAGGTGCGCCGGATGGCTGCATGGCAACCGTGGCCTGATCCGTCTCCGGGCGGGAGAACGGCACGCGCACACGCACGGTCACCTTGCCAGACGCATCGAGCGCTTCCGCCGTGATGATGTGGCTGCCGACCGAAAGCTGGATGTCGCCTTCTACAACAAAGCTGCCGGAAGCTTCTGCCTTGCTTTCGCCAACACGGGTATCGTCCACCAGAGCGCGGATCGTGGTGCCCGCGGGTGCGGAGCCGGCGATGTAAATTTTTGAGCCATCGAACTCGACGGCGGTGACGCGCACGGACGCAGTTTCAGGTGCGGCGTTGGCCGGCGCGGCATTGCCGCTCTGCGCGGCGTTCGCAGGCGTTTGTGTGCCGTCTGCAGCCCGTTGTGTGGCCTGCGCTTGCAGGGCAGGCGGAGCGGCTTCCGGCATGGTCAGAACGCGGCTGGCCTTGCCAGGTGTCGTAACCATGGCAAGCAGGTCGCCGTTCTTCTGGGCGGGGACCGACACGGTCGCCACTTCACTGGACTCGGAGACTTTGCCGTCCTTGCCGGTTGCGCGCAGCACCAGTTCATGGTTGCCGGGGGGGAGTGGATTGTCGAGAACGGCTGCGAAATCGCCGCTGCCCTCAACCGGTGTCTTGGCGATAACCTCGCCCTTGTTGACGATTTCAAGCTGCGAACCCGGTTGCGCCTTGCCGGCAATCACCGCCGAACCATCCGGCTCGACGCGCAAAACGTCGAATGTCGGAAGCTGGGCCGCATCGCCCGTGGTTGTCGGTGCCGATGGTGTTGCGGGCTGTGCAGGCGTCTGGGTCGGCTGAGGGGCGGCGGCAGGCACCTCTGTCCGAGGTGCGCCATCATCCGTCCCGGCGAACACGCCAGCAAGACGGCGGACTTGAGCTGCGGCCGCTGCGGCATCTGTCGGCAAGCTGCGAAGATAGGCCGTGGTCCGCTCGGCTGCCGTACGCGCAGTGGTGATCAGACGCGAGGTGGTCTCATCGAGCGATTCCGGAATGTCGATGTTTTCCAACTCGCGAAGCGAGTCTTCGACCTGCTTGCGGGCAGCAGCAAACTCTTCATTGGAGGGCACCTTGCTGTCGGCAAAGAGGTTGCTCATGTCCTTGATGGACTTGTTGGCGGATTCCGCCAGGCGGCCAACCTTTTCGGCAATATTGGTCGTGTCCTTGGCGGCATCCGACAGAAGATCGCCCGCCTTTTCACTGCCCATCTCAACGCTGTTCTTGACGGCATTGCTGGCTTCGTTGATGGCGTCACCGATCGGCTTGTCATCACCGGACATGCGAGGAAGAACGAAGAAGACCATGAGCAGCGTGGCAATGCCGAGCACGACAAGCGCCAACAATCCAGCTCTTTTATTTTTCATTATGTGTCTCCAGATCATTCTTCGCAATATTATCGTGGATTGCTAGCGTTTTAGCGCTTTTCATACAAGCGTCACCTCCGCCAAAGCGCTGCGTTTGTCGTATCTTCCCCCAAAATTTCTTGACGGAATTGACCCTGCGTAGTTCGGTGCCGGCCATGACACATGAAAACCATTCGATTCGATCCATCTGCGTCTATTGCGGCTCTCAGCCCGGGCGCGATCCCGCCTATATGGAAGCAGGCCGCAACCTTGGGAAATCCCTGGCCGAAAACGGCATTCGCCTCGTCTATGGTGGCGGCACCAAGGGCATCATGGGTGCGGTCGCAAGCGGCGTTCTATCAAACGGCGGCGAAGTAACGGGCATCATACCCGAGTTTCTCGTGGATATGGAAGCGACACGCCATTCTCTTGGCCAATTGAACGAACTTGTGATCACCAAGGACATGCATGAGCGCAAGCACATGATGTTCGAGCGCGCGGATGCCTTCGTCACTTTGCCCGGCGGTATCGGCACCGTGGAAGAGATCGTCGAGATCATGACCTGGGCGCAGCTTGGTCGTCACGCCAAGCCCATGGTCTTCGCCAATATCAACGGTTTCTGGGACCCTATGCTGGAGCTGATCCGCCATATGCGCGACCAGGGCTTCATCCACCGCGCTCATTTGCTGAACCCGCTGGTGATCGACCGGATCGACGATATCGTACCGGCCATCATCGAGCGTGCCGTGTCACAGCAAAATCCGGAAGGCGATCCTTCGGTGATTGCGAAGCTTTAAAGCTTAACGCTGCCGGTCATCCGGCAGCTCTGCCTTTCATCAGGCTCGGCAGGGTATAGACCGCCAGTGCCGCCCAGATCATCGCGAAGGCAATCATGCGCACCATGTCGAAGGGTTCCTTGAAGACGAAAACCGCAATGACGAAGATCATCGATGGTGCGATATACTGCATGATGCCGATGGTGGAGAGCTTCAAGAGCTTGGCACCATTGCCATAGAAGATCAGAGGAACGGCGGTGATGAGTCCGCTTGCCGCCAGAAGCCAGCTATCCTGGGCCGTGCCCGCGAAAAAATGTCCTTGCCCGGTGAAGGCCAGATAAACGATGAAGGCAAGGGCGGGCGGAGTCAGCAGCAGCACCTCCAACAGGAAGCCCTGCGTCGGCCCGATCGGCAGCGTCTTGCGGAAGAAGGCGTAAAAGCCCCAGGATACTGTCAGCGCGAGCGCCACCCAAGGCAGGCCACCGGCATTCCATGTCAAAAGCGCCACGGCAATCGCAACCAGCGAAATGGCAGCGATCTGCATGCGACTGAGCTTTTCCTTCAGGATCAAGGCGCCGAGAAGGATGCTGAACAGCGGATTGATGAAGTAGCCGAGTGCAGCATCCAGCGCGTGACCCGAGCCGATAGCCCAGATGTAGATGCCCCAGTTGACGCTGATCAGCGATGCGGTGAGGCAGGCCATGGCAAGCATGCGAGGCGTGGTCAGCGCCTGGCGGATTTCGGCGGTTCGACCGAGCACGATCAGCACAATGGCTGCAATCGGTACTGACCAGACGACGCGATGAACGATGACCTCGAGCGGCGAGATATGCGCTACGGCCTTCATGTAAAAGGGCAGGAATCCCCAAAGAAGATAGGCCGTCAGTGCGTAGACGAAGCCACGGACGCTATCGCCCGCCTGGGGAGCCTGAATGGTGGGGTTCATTGCCATGGGAATACTGCCAATATGATCGGGGTCTCTTCGCAGTATTCCCCTTTGGCGTGATGTACCAATTCATTTCCGTGAAGCTTTGGTTAGAAAAGCTGCAAATGCTCAAACAGCAAGCCTTATGCGAGATGAATCAGTCTGACAGGTGATGGCCGTAAGAAGCTGAAACACCTCCGGATTTTGCTCAATTTTATCGCCGTCGCGTGACGCTCAAGGCTGAACATCAAGCGACGGCAGGGCTGGTCTCACTTCCCAGCGAAGCGATCCGTTGCCCGGATCAGTTGATCGAGAATGCCGGGCTCGGTCATCGCGTGACCTGCGGCTTCGATGATGTGGAGGTCGGCCTTCGGCCAGGCCTTGGACAAGTCCCACGCCGTCTTAGCCGGGCAGGGCATATCATAGCGACCGTGCACGATGACGCCCGGAATGTCTTTCAGCTTGTGGGCATCGCGCAGCAACTGTCCGTCGTCGAGCCAGCCAGCATTGACGAAGAAGTGGGTTTCGATGCGGGCAAAGGCGATGGCGTAGTGATCTTCACCGAATTGATCCACGCGTGCCGGATCAGTCACGAGCGCGATCGTCGCACCTTCCCATTGGCTCCAGGCCTTGGCACATTCCAGCTTCTTCTTTTCGTCCGTACCAGTGAGATAGCGATAATAGCTCGCCATCATCTGCCCGCGATCCGCCTCGGGGATAGGCGCGATGAAGGTTTCCCAACGCTCGGGATACATCTCCGAGACGCCAAACTGGTAGTACCAGTCCAGTTCCCGCTTGGTCAGCAGATAGATGCCGCGCACGATCAGCTCGCTGACATGCTCAGGATGGGTCTCGGCATAGGCGAGGGCCAGCGTCGAGCCCCAGGAGCCACCGAAGACCTGCCATTTATCATAGCCAAATTTCTGGCGCAGCTTTTCAATGTCCGCGACCAGGTGCCAGGTTGTGTTGGCTTCGAGGCTCGCATGCGGCGTCGAGCGTCCGCAGCCGCGCTGGTCGAACAACACCACGTCATAGAGAGCGGGATCGAAGACGCGGCGCTGCGTCGGGTTGACGCCACCGCCTGGGCCACCATGCAGGAAGACCGCAGGCTTGCCGCCTTTGGTGCCGACGCGCTCCCAGTAAATCGTGTGGCCATCGCCGACATCGAGAAAGCCGGTCTCATAGGGTTCGATCTCCGGATAGAGGCCACGCAGTATTTCGGTCATGGAATTCAGTCCTTGATGCTATGCCTTGTTTGCTTCGTCTTCGGGCGGCCAGACCACGGTGTCGTGGTCCGGATGCTGATAGGATATGATCGTGCTTTCGTCGACGCTCTGCTTGATCTCCGGCTTGTCGAACAGCGCCTTGATCCAAGGCATCTGCATATGCGCGTTGACCTGCACCTGTGGCTCGATCTGATCGGGGTGATCGAAGGCGCCAATGGCGATCTCGACGCCCCCCGGATAGTGATAGGTCAGCGGCGTGCCGCATTTGTTGCAGAAGCCGCGATGGATCTTGGTGGAGGAGCGAAAAAGGCTGGGCTGGCCGCGGGTCCATGTGAGGTGCGCCTGATCAGCCGTGACGAGCGCGCCGAAAAAATTGCCGAATTGCTTCTGGCACATGCGGCAATGGCAAATCGACGGCCGGCCAAGCTTGCCCGCATGAAAGCGGACTGCCCCGCACTGGCACCCACCGGAATATCCTGCCTCGCTCATCAACCCTTCTCCTCTGGCCACTCCACCGTATCGTGGTCCGGATGCTGATAGGATACAAGGCCGGCGATGAAACTTGCAGACGTCAAATCCGCCTCGGTTTCTTCTTCCGGAAGCGTGTGCAGATGATCGACAAAACCGATCTTGTTCTCGACGCCCCATTGGATGACGGGCGGTAGCGCCGCTGGATCATCGAAGGCACCCGCCGCAATCGCCATACCATCCGGCGCCTCATAGGTCAGCGGCGTACCGCAGTCACCGCAGAAGCCACGTTTCACATGGTTGGAGGATTGGAACTGCTTCGGCTGACCGCGTGTCCAATGAAACTCCACACCACGCACAGAAACGAGCGGCGCATAATAGGCCCCAAACGCTTTCTGGCACATCCGACAATGGCAGATCGAGCTATCCTTCAAAACGCCTTCTGCTCGAAATCGTATCGCGCCGCATTGGCATCCGCCGGTATGAGTGGTCATGATGGCTCCTTTGGTATCGATCGCAGGATGTTGAGGCACACATCGTCTATCTGGTGGAAGACGTCATCGTTCTAGGAGCGTATGACGGTCCAGCCGTTTTGCTGGAGAGTTTCGGTTCTTTGCCGGTCGTAGCGACCTGCCCGACAGGGCAGAGGGGGTAAGCTGCGAATGAAAAGTAAGACCGGCAGTTTGAAACCCTACCGCTTCAACTCCCAAGACGTCACCCGCTCCCCCGTCTCCTTGTCCTTGCCGTCCTTCAACTGAATGCCCTTGGCCGACAACTCATCCCTGATCCGATCCGCCTCGGCGAAATTCTTCGCCTTCAGCATCTCCAGCCGCATGGCAACGAGCGAATCCACAGCAGCAGCAATTGCCTCATCCACTTCCGTCTTCTTCGGCAGCACGCCAAGAAGTGCGGCACTCGCCGCAAACATGGGAAGTCTTTCCGGATTGGCGTTGGCGGCCTGGGCCAGAGCATGCAGTGCCTGGACGGCGGCGACGGTATTGAGATCGTCGGCTAGCGCGTCGAGCACGCTCTGGTCGACCTCGGCGTCGCCCGCTTCCGCCGCCGGCCACTTCGCCAGCAGCCGCTCGGCTTCCTCCAGACGCTTCACCGAGAAGTCGATTGGCTCGCGGTAATGCGTCATCAGCATTGCCAGCCGCAGAACCTCGCCGGGCCACTTGCGCCCGCCAAAGGCTTCGGTGTGCAGGAGATCATAAATGGTAACGAAATTGCCGTCGGACTTCGACATCTTGCGGCCTTCGACCTGTACGAAGCCGTTATGCATCCAGACGTTGGCCATCACATGCGTGCCATGGGCGCAGCGCGATTGGGCAATTTCGTTTTCATGATGTGGAAAGATCAGGTCGAGGCCGCCGCCGTGAATGTCGAAGACCTCGCCAAGATAGCGTCCCGACATGGCCGAGCATTCGATATGCCAGCCGGGCCGGCCGCGACCCCACGGGCTTTCCCAGCCGGGTTCGTTATGGCTTGAAAGCTTCCACAGCACGAAGTCGCCGGGGTTCTTCTTGTGCGCATCGACCGCGATGCGTGCGCCGGCCTGCTGCTCATCCAAGGGGCGCTTGGAAAGCTGACCGTAGTCGCTCATGGATTTGGTATCGAACAGCACTTCGCCCGCTGCGACATAGGCGTGACCACGCGCAATCAGCTTCTCGATGATGTCGATCATCTGGGCAATGTTATCTGTCGCGCGCGGCTCCACCGTCGGCTCAAGGCAGCCAAGCGCTGCGACATCCTGATGAAACTGGTTGGCGGTCTTTTCCGTCACCGCGTGGATCGCGTCGTTCAGCGGCAGGTCCGGGTAATCGCGAAGCGCCCGCGCATTGATCTTGTCGTCCACGTCGGTGATGTTACGGGCATAGGTGACGCCGTTCTCGCCATAGACATGGCGCAACAGGCGATAAAGCACGTCGAAGACGATGACAGGGCGCGCGTTACCAATATGGGCGTAGTCATAGACTGTCGGGCCGCAGACATACATGCGCACATTCTTCGTATCTATCGGCTGGAATTCGGCTTTTTCGCGGGTCAGCGTGTTGTAGAGCTTCAAGCGCAAGGACATGCGTATTTCCTTCGGGTGTCGGAGATTGACCCCACCGGAGCGTTTGTCTGCTTTGACCTTTCAGGAGACGAAAACGATCTGGCCGGGGGTTAAGCCAGCAAAATTCAACTCAGCAGCAGCGGCAGATCGTTATTTTCATGGCTTGCTTTATGAAGCGATGCCCGTTGTCGGTCAAGAGCATCGCTTTCAGATTCACGCCGCTTCGCAAGTCATTCCGGCGCGCGATAGCTGACGAATTTCTGGTCGCGAACCACATAGATCTTGCCGGTCTCGGTAAGCTCCGGAGAGGCAAGCGGAACGATGGCTTTGGCCACTTCCGAAGGATGGGGCAGGGTGTCGGGATCTTCGCCGGGCATTGCCTGAGCCCGCATCGCCGTTCGCGTCGCGCCCGGATTGATGCTGTTGATGCGCAGATGCGTCTGCTCGGTTTCGGCAGCCCATGTGCGTGCCAGCGCTTCGACGGCGGCCTTTGAAGTGGAATAGACACCCCAGAACGGCCGACAGGAATGGGCAGCGCCCGACGACAGGATCAGCGCCCGCCCGGCATCGGATTTCAACAGAAGCGGCTCGACCGAGCGGATCAGGCGCCACGTCGCTGTGACGTTAATGTTCATCACCTTTTCAAACACCTTGGCCTCGATATGGCCGACAGGTGAAATGACGCCAAGCATCCCGGCATTGGCAACCAGAATATCCAGCTTGCCCCAACGTTCGTGGATAGAGGCGCCGAGCGCGTCGATCGCCTTCATGTCGCCGAGATCGAAGGGAACGAGCGTTGCCGTTCCACCGACCGCCTTGATGGCATCGTCCAGATCTTCGAGGCCACCGACGGTGCGCGCACAGGCAATGACATGGGCGCCGGCTTTTGCAAGCTCGACCGCGGTGAAATAGCCGATTCCGCGTGAAGCGCCGGTCACGAGTGCGATCCGGCCTTTAAGGTCGATGGTCATGGTCCCCCCTGAATGTCGTTCGGTCGTCCGCCCTCTCTTACTGAGGCAGGACATGTCCGGCAAGCGACTTCAAGGTCGCAGGTGGCCGCAAAGAAAAGCCCGCAGTTTCGATGCGGGCTTGAAGCGATCAGCCGTTGCTGGCGAGCATGGAAATCTTGCTGCCCATCGACTCGCCGTTCTTGTCCAGTAGTCGGGTCGGATATTCACCGGTGAAGTAATGGTCGGTGAACTGCGGACGGGCAGGGTTACGGTCTTCGCCGCCAACAGCACGATAAAGTCCGTTGATCGATAGGAAGGCGAGCGAGTCCGCACCGATATATTTCGCCATCGCATCCACGTCAGCACACTGGTTGGCGAGAAGCTTGTCGGCATCCGGCGTGTCGATACCGTAGAAATCGGGATGAAATATCATCGGGCTGGCGACGCGGATGTGGACTTCCTTGGCGCCCGCTTCGCGGATCATCTGCACGATCTTGACCGATGTCGTGCCGCGAACGATGGAATCATCCACCAGAACGACACGCTTGCCCTCGATCATCGCCCGGTTGGCCGAATGCTTAAGCTTCACGCCAAAAGCGCGGATCTGCTGCGTCGGCTCGATGAAGGTACGACCGACATAGTGGTTGCGGATGATCCCGTATTCAAACGGAATGCCGCTTTCCTGGGCAAAACCAAGCGCTGCAGGCGTGCCGCCATCCGGCACCGGCACGACGACGTCGGCCTCAAGCGGCGCTTCCTTGGCGAGGTTCATGCCCATGTTCTTGCGCGTCGTGTAGACGTTACGACCGCCGACGACCGAGTCGGGACGCGCGAAATAGACATATTCGAACAGGCAGAGGCGCTCAGGTTGCGGCTTGTTCGGCTTGCGCGCATCGATGCTGATCGATCCATCCGGCTGGATCTCGCAGATGATGACTTCGCCGTTTTCCACGTCGCGCACGAATTTCGCGCCGATAATGTCGAGCGCACAGGTCTCAGAACAGAAGATCGGCTTGCCGTCGAGGTCGCCCATGACGAGTGGGCGAATGCCCGTGGGATCGCGCGCGGCAATCAGCTTGGTGCGGGTCATCGCCAGCATCGAATAGCCGCCTTCCATCTGGCGGATCGCGTCGATGAAACGGTCGGCGGTGGAGGAGTGGCGCGAGCGCGCAATGAGATGCAGCACGACTTCGGTATCGGAGGTGGACTGGCAGATCGCACCCGTTGCGATGATCTGGCGGCGAAGCGTCAGGCCGTTGGTGAAGTTGCCGTTATGGGCAATGGCGATACCGCCTTCTTCCAATTCGGCGAACAGCGGCTGCACGTTGCGCATCGCCACTTCACCGGTGGTGGAGTAGCGGGTGTGACCAATAGAGATCGAGCCGGGCAGGCGGGCAAGTGTCATTGGGTTGGTGTAGTGATCGCCCACCAGACCCATATGCCGTTCCTGATGGAAGCGCTTGCCATCGAAGGAAACGATACCGGCCGCTTCCTGGCCGCGATGCTGGAGAGCATGCAGGCCGAGCGCCGTCAGGGCCGCCGCATCCGCGTGACCGAGAATGCCGAACACACCGCATTCCTCATGCAGCGTATCGCCATCGATAATGTCATTGAAGGTGGAATGCGAAAGCGGCTCATTCATCTGGCTTGCCTTTGCTTACTGCCAAAAACAAAAACCGCCCCGACGAATTGCTTTGCCGGTTTGGCCTGTCTGCTGCCTATGTCGAAGTATCTAGCACAAATAGCGCGCCTTGCATCTATTGCAAGGCGCGCTATCGCGTCAATTCGCTGGTACCGGTGCCGTGGTCGCCGGTGAGTCTTCCGCGGGCGCCTGCTCAGGTGTCGTTTCTGTCTTTTTGCCGAGAATGCGAGCGCGGATTTGCGGCTCGATATCATCCGGCAGAACCGCCTCCAGCTTTCCGACCAAGCCATCCAGGAACGGCTTGGACTTAGCCTGCGTCACCCATTCGGGCTGGGTTCTGACGTCGACCAGCCAGTTCCAGAAGGCGACCGCGACGACGAGCAGAAGCAGGCCGCGCGCTGCACCGAAGAGAAAACCGAGTGTGCGATCCAGCGCACCAATGCGGCTGTCGATGATGAAGTCGGCGACACGCGAGGTAATGAAGGAAATGATGATCAGCGCAACGAGAAAGACCAGACCGGCCGAACCGGCAATCGCGATCTTGTCGTCATCGGTATAGTTGCGCGCATAGGGAAGCAGCAGCGGGTAGAGATAGTAAGCAGCTGCAACGGAGCCAACCCAACTTGCGATGGACAGAATTTCACGCGAGAACCCGCGCACCATGGCGAGAACGGCGGAGAAAAGCACAACGGCAAGAACGATACCGTCGAAAATCGTAATGGGCATTTACCAACTCCGGAGGTCGCAGCACCCAAACAGGGAGCCGCTGTGCCAATTTGCGATCCTCTTACACTAGCCGGGTAACCAGCGAAAGGATCATTATTCGTCTTCCTCAGCCTGTCTGAAGCGGTTGCCCGAGCCGGCAATGCGCGCCACGAGATCGGGGAGGCTTTCAATCTCCGTCCAGCGCCCCCTTGAGCCCTTCGGGAGTTCTGCCGACGCGGAAGGCAGAAATGCGGTGGAAAATCCAAGTTTCTCGGCTTCCTTCAACCGCTGCGCCGTTTGGGAAACCGGCCGCACTGCGCCCGACAGGCTGATTTCGCCGAAATAGACGCAATCGGCAGGCAGGGCAAGACCGGCAAGCGAGGAAACCAGTGCAGAAGCAATCGCCATGTCTGCTGCGGGCTCCGAAATCCGGTAGCCACCGGCGATGTTGAGATAGACATCGTGCTGGCCAAGCTTCACGCCGCAATGGGCCTCGAGCACGGCAAGAATCATGGCAAGGCGTGAGGAGTCCCACCCCACCACAGCACGTCGCGGTGTGCCGAGCGAGGTGGCCGCCACCAGGGCCTGAACCTCCACCAACACTGGCCGCGTGCCTTCCATACCGGCGAAAACAGCTGCACCCGGGGATTTTTCGTTGCGCTCTCCAAGGAAAAGCTCCGACGGATTGGAGACCTCGCGTAGACCCCGATCCGACATTTCGAAGACGCCGATTTCATCGGTCGGGCCGAAACGGTTCTTGACGGTACGAAGGATGCGGTAATGATGCCCACGATCGCCCTCGAAATAGAGCACGGCATCCACCATGTGCTCCACCACACGCGGACCTGCGATCTGGCCTTCCTTCGTCACATGGCCGACCAGCACCATGGTGGCGCCCGTCTGCTTGGCAAAGCGGATCATCGCCTGAACGCCGGTGCGCACCTGCGTCACTGTGCCAGGAGCGGAATCGGCGGTGTCGCTCCACAGCGTCTGAATGGAATCGATGATGACGAGATCGGGCCGCTTTCCCTCGGAAATCGTCGCCAGAATATCCTCGACATTGGTTTCCGCCGCTAGAAGGACGTCGGTCTCGGCTGCTCCCAAGCGCTGCGCCCGCAGCCGCACCTGCGCCACGGCCTCTTCGCCAGAAACATAGATAACGCGATGACCCTGCCGGGAGAGTGCCGCCGCAGCCTGCATCAGAAGGGTGGATTTACCAATACCCGGATCGCCACCGATCAGAACTGCCGATCCGCGCACGAAGCCTCCGCCGGTCGCACGATCCAATTCGCTCATACCGGTCGGAATGCGCGGTGCCTCCTCGATTTCACCGGAAAGCGAGGTGAGGGTGACGGGACGGCCCTTCTTCGGCGTCTTGCCGGGGCCGCTGCCAATTCCGCCCATCGGGTCTTCTTCGACGATGGTGTTCCACTCGCCGCAGCCCTCGCATTTTCCCGCCCAACGGGTGTGCACCGTGCCGCAGTTCTGGCAGACGAATTGTGTCTTGGCTTTGGCCATGAATGTCAGTCTTTTTCTCTAGAGAGTAACGAACGGGGTCGCGAAGAATTTCGATCCCGTTTTGTTCTCGTCTAGCACGGATCGTTCGAGATTTCCAAGAGGTGGAAATCTTACTCGTCGCCGATCAGATATTGCCGCTCGTACCGAAGCCCGAGGCTTGTCAGCATCTCGTAGCCGATCGTGCCCGCAGCCCGCGCCACTTCATCGACTGGAACATTCGGCCCGAAGAGCTCGATGTAGTCGCCTGCGCGAATGGCACGTTCCGGCACGTCGGTGACGTCGAAAATGGTGAGATCCATGGTGATGCGACCGGCAACCGGAACGCGATAGCCATTGATGAATCCTTCCGCGCCGCCGCGGCCCATCTCGCGCAGCGGAATGCCGGAGCCGGAGAGCGATCGCGAATAGCCATCGGCATAACCTACGGCCGCGATCGCCAAACGGCTCGCACGCTTCAACTGATAGGTGCCGCCATAACTCACCGTCTGCCCTTTACCGGCCTCACGAATCTGGATGATCCGCGCCTCCGCCCTGGCGACGGCGCGCATGGGGTTCTTCATGTCGTTGACGGCTTCGCCGCCGTAAAGCGAGATACCCGGACGCGTCAGATCGAAGTGGTAGTCCGCGCCAAGGAAGATTCCTGCAGAGGCCGAAAGGCTTGATTCGATACCTTCGAAAGCCGCGCTAACTCTGCGGAATGATTCAAGCTGCGCCTTGTTCATTGGCGAAGAGGGGGTATCGGCGCTGGCAAGGTGGGACATGACCAACACGGGGTCGAAGCTTGCCGGACGTGTCGGGTCATCGGCGAGATAAAGCGCGTCTTCGAGTGGAAGCCCAAGCCGGTTGAAACCCGTATCGACATGCAGCGCAAAAGGATGATCACCGCGCTCCGCCAGAGCGCTCGTCCAGAAAGAGAGCTGCTCTTCAGAGGCAATGACTGGCACGAGATCATGGGCGAAGACATCGCGCTCCTGGCCCGGCCAGATGCCGGAAAGAACGAAAATGCGCGCTTCCGGCGCGTGAGGACGAAGCGTCACGCCCTCCGACACACTGGCGACGAAGAAATCCCGGGCGCCGGCGTAATAGAGCGTTGCGCCACAATCCTCGATCCCCATGCCATAGGCATCCGCCTTGACCACGGCGGCGGCGCGTGCCTTGCCGGAACGGCGCTGCATGTCGCGAAAGTTATCTGCAAGTGCGGCGAGGTCTATGGTCAGCCGAAGTGGCGCGCTTTCGAATGTATCCGCATCCATCTCGGAGAAGCTGTCATCGAGGTCGTCTGTCATGGTCTGCACCTTTTGAATGTCGCCGTGGTCTATCACTTTTGTTCAAGACGGTCATGACGGATTGGGTTAAACCCGAGCTATGCACAATGTTTCGCAGGAACAGGCCACCGACCACATGCCGCTTTCACGCGCAGAAACCACCAGGTTCTGGCGGGACAAGCGTTTCAAAGGCATGGAGTGCATGACGGCGACGTTTCTGACGCATGAGTTTTCGCCGCATGCGCATGATACATTTTCCATCGGCGCCATCGAAAACGGTTCGCAGATTTCGACCATCAAGGGAACGACGGAGCGCACCGGCCCCGGTCATCTCTACCTGATCGATCCCGGCCAGATACATGACGGTGCCCCCGGCGGTGACGGTTATCGATACCGCATGATCTATCCAGATATCGCGCTTTTGTCTGAGGTCATCGAAGACATGACGGGCCGCGCCTTTCACGGCACGCCATCCTTTCCAAGTTTCCTGCCGCGTGACCCGAAGATGGCGCAGGCCTTTCAGATTGCCCACCGCAGATTGGAAAACGGGGCAGGGGCACTGGAGGCAGATGAGGGCATGTTCTCGGTTCTGGCAGAACTGTTTTCCCGGCACGGCAGCGCCATCATCTTGCCCGTCCAGACACGCGAGAAAACCGCGGTCTATCAGGCGCGTGAATATCTCAACGACAACTTCGATACGGATGTCGGGCTTGAGGAATTGGCGGGTATGGCGGGGCTCAGCCGTGCGCATTTGATCCGCGCCTTTCGCCGCGAATTCCACATCACGCCGCACGCCTATCTCACCGATATCCGCATCCGCCGAGCAAGGCACCTGTTGCGTCAGGGAGAAAGCCCGGCTTCGGTTGCGCTCGAATGCGGTTTTGCCGATCAGGCGCATTTTACGCGCCACTTCAAGGCCCGCACGGGCGTAACGCCGGGTCAATTCCGCGCGGCATGACCGGCAGATCATTTTCGTTCAATACGGGCCGACCCGTTGTTCCCTAGATGCATCTCCTGAAAAAGGAGAATGACATGGTAAGCAAAGCCAAACCTGAGAGACGCCAGGAATTGATCGCCGGCCTCAAAGCTGCGTCCCCGCTGCTGATCGCCATGGTGCCGATTGGCGTTGTCTTCGGCGCGATCGCCGTCAGCAAAGGTCTGTCGCCGCTGGAAGCCTGCCTGATGTCACTCCTCGTCTTCGCCGGCGGTTCGCAATTCGTCGCCATGGACTTGTGGACCCACCCGGCAAGCTGGGGAGCGCTCGGTTTTGCGGCACTCCTCGTCAATCTCAGACACATATTGATGAGCGCTTCGATCGGCGTGAAGATGGAGGGCTTCAAGCCCTGGCAGCGCTGGCTCGCCATGCCTGTCCTGACGGATGAATCCTGGGCGTTGGCGGAATTTCGCAGCATGACGAGCACGCTCCGTCCGGCATTTTTCGCCGCCGCTGCTCTCTCGATCTATGTCGTCTGGAACCTGTCAACGCTGGCAGGCGCTCTGCTGGGCTCCGTCATGGGCGACACGACCGTCATCGGCCTCGATTTTGCATTCCCGGCGGTCTTCATCGTGCTTCTGATGGGGTTTTGGAAAGGCAGGCAAACGGGTTTCGTTCTTCTGGCGAGTGCGACCGCCGCCTTCGTCACCCATAGATACGTACCCGGCGCATGGTATATCGCTGCCGGTGCTCTCGCAGGACTTGCCGTTGCCGCCTTGGCCAAGGGTGAGGAGGAGATGCCCCAATGAGCATCGACGCCAACACGCTGCTGACCATTCTCGCCATGGCCGTCGCGACACTCGCAACACGCTTCGGCGGTCTCCTTCTCATCCGCCATGTCCAGATGACGGATCGAGCCAAACGTGCGCTCAACGCTGTGCCGCCCGCAGTCCTGATGGCCGTCGTCACCCCAACAGCATTGACGAGCGGCCTTGCCGAAACCATCGGCTGCGCTGTCACCGCGCTCGCTGCGACCCGCCTTTCGCTTCTACCTGCCGCAGCTGCGGGTGTGGTAACCGTGGCGGTTTTACGCGCGCTTGGGCTGTAGTCCAGCGACCCCAGGGTTGTGCAGGCCTAACAACGGCGCTATGTCCGGAACGACGACTTTCTAGTTTGTGAAAAGCGGGAGGACCGTTTTGTTCAAAGACTACAAGATCGCCTTCCGGCCTTTGCTGCGGATATATCAAGACGATCTGAGGACTTCCTGGCGTTCGATCGTCGTTCTGATCGTTACGATATTCACAGGCGCGTTGTTGTCAGTATCCGGCCCCTATGTGTTTTCGCGCATCATCGATGACGTGCCCAAAGAGGCCGGTCCGTGGATCGTGGCATTTTCCCTCTATGCGATCCTGACAGCCCTTGCGACCGGTATTCAGCGCTGCACGCAATATCTCGCTGTGATCCATTCGGAACGGCTGGAACTGGTGGCGACGACGCGCTTTTTCGAAAGAATCACGCGCAAGCAAGCAGTCTTTTTCACCGACCATAATCCGGCGGAAATCCAACAGGCGCAGATGCAGGGCGCATCCGCTGCGTCGATTTTGATGCAGATCGGCCTGATCTATTTCGTGCCCGGACTGGCCAATTTTCTGTTCAGCACCATCGTGCTAGGCGCGGCGATCAGCCTGGAGCTGGTTCTGATCGTTCTTTGTTACGGCGTCTTCTTCATCGGCCTGACACTTGCCTCCAACCGCTTCACCAATCGCTATCTGGAGCAGGCAATAGATGCCGGGCAGCACAATGCTGCATTCGTCGGCAACGCGTTGAATATGATCGAACCTCTTCGGCACACTGGCAGCACAGCATGGATGCAGCAACGCTTCGGCGACAATGCGACAGCGATCTACCAGAACTGGCGGCTTTATTCGCTCCGACGGATCGCTTTCGTTTCAACGATCGCTTTGGCGCTCTGCGTTCAACTTATCCTCAGCTTCTGGCTGCTCCTTCCGCGCTATCAGCAAGGCCTCATTTCCGTCGGCGATATCGTTCTGTTCAACACGTTACTTCTTCAACTCAACACGCCTTTTGAGATGATCGGGCAATCGGTCAGCGAAGCCATGCGGTCGCTTGCCCGCTTCATGCCCTGCGCCCGTATGTGGATGGCGCCGGAGGAGCGGGAGGAGCTAGGAGCCAAGCCTGCACCTGCGCTCGTACAGAACGTCGAACTTCAAAATGTCGGCTTCCGTTACGACAATGGCCGTGGCGTCAATAACGTTTCTTTCACCGCCTCACGGGAACGTCTGACCTTCATTACCGGTGAAACTGGTTCCGGTAAGTCTACCCTGTTCAAGCTCCTGCAAAAGACGATGACGCCGCAGGAGGGGCGCATCCTCGTTGATGGTGTGGAGCTAGGCGATGTCGGCAAAAGCAGTTGGTACGCGGTGGTCGGCATTGTGCCGCAGGAGGTTCAACTCCTCAATGACAGCCTTCGCACCAATATCGTTCTTGGTCGCCCGCATGATGAAGAGCGCTTGCGCAAGGTCGCGGACCAAGCTGCCATCTTGAAGCGCATTGAAGGAATGGCGAATGGCTTCGACACGATTGTCGGGGAGAGGGGACTGAAACTATCCGGTGGTGAGCGCCAGCGCATTGCGATTGCACGCGCGCTCTACGGCGCGCCGTCAATCCTGCTTCTCGACGAAGCGAGCTCGGCCCTCGATGAAGAAACCGAGCGTGAGATCATGGATCAGCTCCGCAAACTGGACGGGGATCTGACGATTATTGCCATCACCCACCGCCAAAGCTCCATTCGGCCGCAGGATCAGATCATTGCCTTGAAAGCGGTTGAGGCGGGGGAATCAGTTTCTGAACCGCCGCCGCTATCCTCTTGAAAAGACTCCGCCTCATCTTTGCTGACACATAAGGCGGGGGGATATCAGTGCTCTTCATACTGGCTGAAGGATGGATCGGCGAGATCCGCAAAGCGGGTGAATTCCGCCTGGAAGGCGAGCTTCACCGTACCGGTCGGTCCGTGACGCTGCTTGGCGATGATGACGTCGGCCGTGCCCTTGACCTTGTCGAACAGCGATTCCCACTCGGCATATTTCGGGTCTGCGGGATCGCGCGGCTCCATGTTCTTCACATAGTATTCCTCACGGAACACGAAGAGCACCACGTCGGCGTCCTGCTCGATGGAGCCCGATTCACGAAGGTCGGAGAGCTGGGGGCGCTTGTCTTCGCGGCTTTCCACCGCACGGGAGAGCTGTGAGAGCGCGATGATCGGAACGTTAAGTTCCTTGCCGAGCGCTTTCAGCCCGGTGGTGATCTGGGTGATTTCCTGCACGCGGTTTTCGCCGCCCTTGCCAGAGCCGGTCATCAGCTGAACGTAGTCGACCACCAAAACATCAAGACCGCGCTGACGCTTCAGGCGGCGCGCGCGCGCGGCAAGCTGCGCAATCGAGATACCACCGGTCTGGTCGATATAAAGCGGTACCTTTTGCATCATCTGGCTGCAGGCGACGAGCTTTTCGAAATCGGCTTCGGTGATGTCACCACGGCGGATTTTCGAGGATGAGACCTCCGTCTGCTCCGAAATGATACGGGTTGCGAGCTGTTCGGACGACATTTCGAGCGAGTAGAAGCCGACGACGCCGCCATTCTTGGCCTTGTAGGTGCCGTCCGGCTGCACTTCCTGCTCGTAGGCGGCTGCAATGTTATAGGCGATGTTGGTGGCAAGCGAGGTCTTGCCCATGCCTGGACGTCCGGCAAGCACGATCAAGTCCGAACGCTGCAGGCCGCCCATGCGGGCATCGAGCGAATGGATGCCGGTGGAAATACCGGACAGATTGCCGTCGCGCTCGAAGGCAGCGCCGGCCATGTCGATCGCGAGCGCCACCGCATCGTTGAAGGACTGGAAGCCGCCATCATAGCGCCCGGTTTCGGCAAGTTCGAAAAGGCGGCGCTCGGTGTCTTCGATTTGCGCCTGCGGCGGCATGTCGAGCGGCGCGTCATAGGCGATGTTGACGACATCCTCACCGATTTGAATCAGCGCGCGGCGAAGCGCCAGGTCATAGATCGCCCGGCCGTAATCCTCGGCATTGATGATCGAAACCGCTTCGGCAGCAAGACGCGCAAGATATTGGGCAACGGTGAGGTCGCCGACCTTATCGTCTGCTGGAAGGAAGGTTTTGATGGTGACGGGGTTGGCCGTCTTTCCCATGCGGATGATATCGCCCGCCACTTCGAAAATCTTGCGGTGCAGGGGCTCATAAAGATGCACCGGCTTCAAAAAGTCCGACACGCGATAATAGGCGTCGTTGTTGACGAGGATGGCGCCCAGCAGCGCCTGCTCGGCCTCAATGTTGTTGGGCGCCTCGCGGTAAAGCGGTTCGGAGGCGGGCGCTGGGGTGATCTTTCTCACGGCGTCATTCATGGTCTCGTGATCTCCCTTTAGCCTTATCTTCTCTTCTGCAAGCCTGCCGGTTTGAAGCCTGGAGGCGTGGCCGTCAATGACCTGAAGGCAACACTCGCACCTCACCTTACCTAAAGAGAGGCGGGGGACCCAACATAACGGGTTGTCCCCATTAATCCACAGGATGATTCGGCTGACGTCTTAAGCGCCGAGCGAATCACGCATCCTCCGCCATGATTTTAAAGCATGTCTCCAATCCACCAAAGACACTTGAAATTTAGCAAGGATCAAAATAGATAGGACCAAAATAAGTAGCTACCTAATTATAAGGTCTAATTACGTTGTCCCGCATTACTGAGAAAGAACAGCTTTTCGATGAGATGGCGGCCTTCAATCGCAAGCTCCGCTCGTTCTTCGACGCCCGCGTTGCTGAGAAAGGCTTGACGCTGGCACGCGCGCGGACATTGTTTGCGCTGTCGAGGAGGGGTTCGTTGACGCAAAAGGAGCTTGCTGAGGAGTTGGAAATCGAAACGCCGACGCTCGTGCGGCTATTGGATGCCATGGAGAAACAAAAGCTCATCGAACGGCGTTCTGATGAGATCGACCGGAGGGCGAAACGAATTCACATGACACCCGCCGGACTGCAGACATTCGAAGATGTGGATGCACAGGCAAAAGCCATGCGAGCCGAGATCGCGCTGGATATCTCGACCGATGAGATCCGCGTCGCGCTCAACGTGGTGAGACGCCTGACGGGCAATCTACAGAAACTCTCGGAAGAAGAGGTGACGCCGTGAGCACTGCCATAACGAGCACGCGCGACGCGCCTTTGGCTGAAGCAGGCGAGCAAGCCGCTTCGCCCGCAGCGACAGCGCCTGCGCCGGAGGAGGCTGCACCGGTGCCGCCGGCTCAACCTTCCGAAAAGCCGCTTCGCGAAAAGCTTATGTACATCGCCGCTGGTCTTGCCTTCTTCATCACCCAAGGCATGGGCATGAACATCGTCATGGCCAATCTGTATCAGCTGCAGGGCGAGTTTTCTGGCACCGTAGCAGAGGTCGCAGGGCTGTCGGCCGCCTATATGGCGCCTTATGCCACCTTCTCGATTGCGCTCTTCAAGGTGCGCCAGCAATATGGCCTGCGGCCCTTCGCGGAAATCAGCATCATCGCTTTCGTCCTGGCCTCCTGTCTCAACCTCTTCGTCACGGATTTGCACTCCGCCATCGTCGTCCGCTTCGTCAGCGGCATGGCAGCCGCACCTTTGTCATCTCTCGGCTTTCTCTACATTCTCGAAGCCTTCCCCGTGCAGCGCAAGCTCACTCTAGGCCTCAGCATCGCGCTGACCGGAACGCTTCTGGCAGCACCCCTTGCCCGTATCGTCTCGCCACCTCTCTTGGAGATTGACGGCTGGCACGCGCTCTACAGCATGGAAGTGGGTTTAGCGCTTGCGGTTCTGCCCATCATCTATCTTCTCCCATTGACAGCACCACCCCGGGTCAAGGTCATAGAGCGCCTGGATATCTTGAGCTACCTGCTGTTTGCCGGTGGGCTTGGCTGCCTTGCCGTGTTCTTGACGCTTGGCCGTTTTTACTGGTGGTTCGAGACCTGGTGGCTCGGTGTGCTTCTCGCAACTTCGATCACCCTGTTGACCGTGATGACGATGATCGAATTGCCGCGCAAGAACCCGATGCTCGATCTGCGCTGGATCTTCTCGCGCACCAATCTGCATCTTATCGCAGTCCTGCTGGTCTATCGCGCCGTCTCGTCGGAACAATCCTCAACAGCTGTCGGCCTCTATCAGCAGCTTGGCATCCTCAATGACCAGACCACGGGCCTTTACGGTCTCATCATTCTGGCAACTGTCCTTGGCGGCGCCACCTGTGCTTTGCTGATGCTGACGAAATATGTCGAGACTGCGCACGTTATCGCGCTGTCCTGTATAGCGGTTGGCGCCTTCATGGACAGCACATCGACGAACCTGACGCGTCCCGAACAAATGTATCTGAGCCAGGCGATGATCGCCTTCGGTGCTGCCATGTTCCTGCCGCCGGTGATGGCGAAGGGCTTTGGTGCCGCACTGGCGAAAGGCCCGCCCTATCTGGTCAATTTCATCACCATCTTCCTGTTCACCCAGATTACCGGATCGATGCTGACGACAGGCCTACTCGGCTCCTTCGTGACGCTGAGGGAAAAATTCCACTCCAACATCCTGGTGGAAAGCATCCTTCTGCAAAATCCGCTGGTCGCGCAGCGCATCAGCCAGCTTTCCGGCGCCTACAGCCATGTGCTGACCGATCCGACGCTTCTGCGAGCGGAGGGCGTGACCCTTCTTGCCCAGCAGGTGTCGAGAGAGGCCTATATCCTGGCTTACAACGACACATTCCTGCTGATCGCCGTCTGCGCCGCCGCCGCTCTCGTGATGCTGCTCCTTCACCTGGCGTGGCTGCGTATCAAACCATTGATGACGGGCGGCGAGAGCGCCGCCGCCGTTTCCCAATCCTGATCCTTCAGAGACCCCAAAATGCTAAAAAAGATTTTCACACCCGTTACTCTTATCGTTCTTCTCGGCGGCATCGCCGGGGTCGCGCTGGTTCTCTATGCCTGGCGCCTGCCACCTTTTTCGAGCCATGTCGAAATGACCGACAATGCCTATGTGCGCGGTTACGTCACCACGATGAGCCCACAGGTCAGCGGCTACGTCGTGGACGTGCCGGTCAAGGATTATCAGGAGGTCAAGCAGGGTGACCTGCTGGTCAAGATCGATGACCGCATCTTCCGCCAAAGACTCGCTCAGGCCGAGGCCACACTCGCCGGCCAGACGGCAGCATCGGATAATTCCCGCCAGCAGGAAAACGCTGCCCGCGCCAATATCGCGTCCAGCCAGGCCGCGGTGGATAGTGCCGAAGCGTCCTTGAAACAGGCGCAGCTTGCTGCCGACCGTCAGGACAACCTGATCCGCAGCGGTGTCGGCACTTCAAGTCTTCAGGAAGAAGCGCAAGCCAATCTCGAAAAGTCCCGTGCCGGGCTGTCGCAGGCCAAAGCAGCACTCGAAGTCGCGCGTCAGGATTTACAGACCATCATCGTCAACCGAAGCTCGCTTCAGGCCGCCGTCGCCAATGCCCAAGCCGCGGTCGAACTCGCCCGGATCGATCTGCAAAATACCGAGATCAGGGCCCCACGTGATGGCGAACTGGGCGAGGTTGGCGCGCGTGTCGGCCAATATGTCGCCGCTGGCAGCCAATTGATGGCGGTCGTGCCGCACGAGGTCTGGGTCGTTGCAAACTTCAAGGAAACCCAGCTTGCGGGTATGGAAGTCGGGCAGCCTGTCTCGATTTCTGTCGATGCGCTGCATCATCGCAAATTGAAGGGCAGGGTCGAGCGTTTCTCGCCCGCCGCGGGTTCAGAATTTGCGGTGATCAAGCCGGACAATGCCACGGGCAATTTCGTCAAGATCGCGCAGAGAATCGGCGTGCGCGTGTCGATCGATCCGAATCAGCCGGCCGCGACGGAACTGTCTCCCGGACTGTCGGTGGTGGTGCGCGTCGATACGAGCAAGGCGCCCGTGGCTGAACAAGCGGCGGCCAAGTAGTCTTAGGCAAGCCTTTCACGTTCAAGCCTTTCATCTCAAATCGAGAGTTGGAGGGCTTTATCTTGGTTATCTGGTCGCGTCCGCTCAGCCTTCCCGCCACTCAGCGGGCAGGCAGAAGATGTCTCGAAATCCTTTGTCGCCAGCAGGCGTGATCCTCAATGCGCGGCTATCGGTCCGGCGCGTTACCCAGCCAAGATCGAGCGTGCGCTGAAAAAGAGCAGTACCGACGTGTCCCGCAACGTGGTGCCGTCTCTCGCTCCAGTCCAGGCACGTGCGGCAAAGCGGTCGCTTCGACCGGGTGCCATCGTTGAGATCGATGCCGAAATCCACCAGGAAGGCCTTGCCCTGTTCCGTTACCAGCGCACCTTCGTCGGAAAGCAGAATGTGTCCCCTGCCGCTGAGACTGTCGGCCATTGCCACCGCAAGCCGGCCTGCGATGTGGTCGTAGCAACTGCGGGCAAGCCGCATGTCCTTTTCCTTCGGGCCGATGGGATGATGCCGTTTCGGCCCGGCTGCGGCAATCGACATCAGCGCATCGATACCATGGGCAACCTGCGCAGACGCAAGCCGGTAGTAGCGATGGCGGCCCTGTTTCACCGTCGTCAGCAGATTGGCGTCCACCATTTTCGCCAGATGTTCGCTGCCCGTCTGCGGCGTTACACCCGCACCCCGGGACAACTCACCCGCTGTCAGCGCTTGCCCACCCATAAGCGCGCAGAGCATGTTTGCGCGCGTGGTATCGCCAATCAGGTTGGCGATGGCGGCAATGGTGTTGGGGGAGGCGATACCGGTCATGGGAGAAACACTATCATCCGAGTATGCCTTCGTCAGGGGGCCATTGTTCGGCCGATACCGAAGCTTCCCATCGCAGCACAACTCTATAAACAGGGATCGCTTCGACAGAGAGACTGACAGAATGACCGACAAAAAGCTGCTGCCCGAACTTGCCCTACTTGTGTTGCTGGGGTGCCTGTGGGGCAGCTCCTACACTTTCATCAAGATCGGCATCGAGACGATCCCGCCGCTGACGCTGATTGCGGCTCGCACCGCGATAGCCGGCAGCATCCTCACCGTCATCATTCTCTGGCGAGGCTTGCGGCTACCAAAGGATCCAACACTGTGGAAGATGTTTGCCATCCAGGCGGTGCTGAACAGCGTCCTTCCATTCACGCTGATCGCCTGGGCAGAGCATTACATCGATGCCGGGCTTGCCGTCATTCTCAACTCGCTGACGCCGGTCTTCACCTTTCTGCTGACGGCGATGATCACCCGGCATGAGGTGGTGAATGGCCGGAAGCTCTTCGGCGTCATGATCGGTCTTATCGGAACCGTGGTCATGATCGGCGTTCAGGCGCTGAATGGTCTCGGCGATGTGGTGCTGGCGCAAATGGCGGTCATTCTTGCCACTGCATTCTATGCAGGCGCGGCAATTTTCGGGAAGAATTTCAAAGGTATCGATTCGATGATCCCCGCCGCTGCCTCGCTGATCTGCGGGGCAATCATTCTCATTCCGGTGAGCTTGGTGGTAGACCGTCCATGGGAGCTTGCACCCTCAACGCGTTCGATTGCGGCCCTGATCGGGCTCTCGATATTCTCCACTGCGCTCGCTTTCACCATCTATTTTCGCCTCGTCCGCACGCTTGGATCTCTCGGAACGACGGCGCAGGCCTATGTGCGCGTGCCCGTAGGCGTGGCGATCGGCGTGGTTTTCCTTGGTGAGCAACTGCAGGTAAGCACGATGATCGGGCTCGTGTGTATTCTGGCTGGCGTCATCGCCATGACGTTGCCGTCACGGATGCCGACCAGAGTGACGACAGCGGCGAAAGCCACGGGCGAATAAATTTCGCAACGCCCAAATAAAAACCCCGGATGTCGCCATCCGGGGTTTTGTCCTTGAGCCAAAAGGCCTTAAGATTAGTCGTCGTCGCCGTCGCGGTCAGCTTCCGGATCGAAGAAGTCTTCCGGACGAAGTGCATCTTCGTCAACGCCGTAGATGGCGTCAGCGGAGGTGAGGTTTTCACCCTTGGCCTGACGCTCAGCTTCTTCAGCCGAACGGGCAACGTTCAGTTCAACCTGAAGCTCGACTTCCGAGTGCAGGTGAAGCGTGACGTTGTGCAGACCGATGGTCTTGATCGGCGTGTTGAGTTCGACCTGGTTACGGCCAACGTTGAAGCCTTCAGCGCCGAGAATTTCAACGACGTCACGGGCAGCAACAGAACCGTAGAGCTGACCGGTTTCGCCAGCGGAACGAACAACGATGAAGCTCTTGCCTTCGAGTGCGTCGGCAACCTTCTGGGCTTCGGACTTGCGCTCGAGGTTACGGGCTTCGAGCGTTGCGCGCTCGGTTTCAAAACGGGTCTTGTTGGCAGCGTTGGCGCGCAGTGCCTTGCCCTGTGGCAGCAGGAAATTACGTGCGTAGCCGTCGCGAACCTTTACGGTTTCGCCCATCTGGCCAAGCTTTGCGATACGCTCGAGAAGAATGACTTCCATCTTCTTGATCCTTTCTTATTTGGAGTTGGTTTCGTTCGATTTATCGGAGCTCCGCGCAGGTGTCAGAGAGATCGTGCTGCGCACGTCGCTGAGACCCAGGAGGAGGATGAGGAACAGCGGAAACATGAAGATCGCTGAAAGGTATGCGAGGATGAGAACCGGCAGCCGCCAGTCCTTGCCCTTGGAACGGTGATGCAGCGAGGCGTAACCCGCCATGATGAATCCCGCGCCGAATGTGCCGCAGAGAACCGCGCCGACCATGGCGGGAACACCACCAAAGAAGGTCAGGACGATGCCTCCAAGGAAAATGAAGATCGCGTTGCGATGCATGCGA
This sequence comes from Agrobacterium cavarae, assembly GCF_004310285.1. Taxonomy (GTDB): domain Bacteria; phylum Pseudomonadota; class Alphaproteobacteria; order Rhizobiales; family Rhizobiaceae; genus Agrobacterium; species Agrobacterium cavarae. Next base: position 443,180 of record NZ_SISF01000031.1, on the reverse strand, counting down.
AGTGCGGCTGCGATATCTTCGCGTGGGCGAAGACCCTTGCCGAAAGAGCGCACCATGCGACTTGCGAAATAGTAAGCCGCAAACAAAAGCATAACCCAGAGGCCGCCCTGGATCATCGGCAGCATCAGAACCAGAAGCGACTTTGTTTGCGAAAGGGCTGCCGGATCTGGCTTGAAGGTCGATTCGCTTGCCTGGACCGACGCCATCATCAGGTCGACCATCTGCGAAACGAGTTCAGGACCATAGCCGATCATCGTGCCGAGAATGATGACCGAGACCGTGATCAGGCCGCACAGATGCAGAACGATGCCGGACAACGGGTACCAGGCCATCAGGTCTTCCGGGCCGCCGATTTCAGCGGCAGGCCGCGCGAGGTTTGCGAGGTGAGACAGCCAGCCAGCCGGGATCAGCGTAAAGATCGCGATTGTCACGGCAAAAAGCGGGGAGACGGCAAGGGCGCCGAGGAAGCCTGCGGAGAGAACGGCAACGATGGCCGCGGCATTGCCCCAGCCGAGACCGGCAACGAGAACCGGCATGGCGGAAGCCGCATAGAGGAGGAAGGACATCGACGACTGTGCCGTTGCGCCAAGCGTTAGAAACGCGGCGCATATGCCGGCAAGAATGCCGGCGATCAGCACTGTCTGGTTCAATTGTCTCAACGTCGCTGTCCTGCTTGTCTTAGCAGTTAGAGGACCGTTCGTTTGAACGTCGTCCCCAACATGGGGTTTGGTGTCAGTCGATCCGCGCCCAACGCGGAAGGAATTGGAGCTCTTGAAGAAGCTGACTGAGAGTCGGCTGCTTCGAGAGGGAGAACGAGGTCGCGTGAAACCGCGACCTCGAAACTTGAATTACGCTACGACGTAAGGCAGCAGGCCGAGGAAGCGTGCACGCTTGATCGCCTGAGCGAGTTCGCGCTGCTTCTTCTGGGAAACGGCGGTGATGCGCGAAGGAACGATCTTGCCGCGCTCGGAAATGTAGCGCTGCAGGAGACGAACGTCCTTGTAGTCGATCTTCGGAGCGTTTGCGCCGGAGAAGGGGCACGTCTTGCGACGGCGGTGGAAGGGGCGGCGTGCCTGGGAAGAGGATGCGTCAGCCATTATTGTTTCTCCTTATGCACGGTCTTCGCGCGGACGGCGCGGACGGTCTTCGCGCGGTGCGCCATCACGTGGACCACGGTCGCCACGGTCAGGACGGTCGCCGTCGCGGCGCGGGCGGTCGTCACGGTCGCGCTTCTGCAACATGGCAGATGGGCCTTCTTCGTGAGCTTCCACAGCGATGGTCATGTAACGAAGAACGTCTTCGTTGATGCGCATCTGGCGCTCGATTTCGTGGATAGCAGCCGCCGGAGCGTCGATGTCCATCAGAGCGTAGTGAGCCTTGCGGTTCTTCTTGATGCGATAGGTGAGGGACTTCAGACCCCAGTTCTCGATGCGTCCGACTTTACCGCCGAACGATTCGATAACGCCCTTGTACTGTTCGACAAGTGCGTCGACCTGCTGGGCAGTGATATCCTGCCGAGCAAGGAAGATGTGTTCGTAAAGAGCCATTTAAGCTTTGCCTTTCTTGCGTTTCATTCATCACCCGGCAACGGCGCTAAGCCTCAACGACTGCTCTTGATCGGAAAACCGGAGGCAAGAAAAGCGTTGTTCGAGACGGTCGAGAGCGGAGACACGGGAGGCCGGAAAAACCTTATGGTTCCTGCTGTTTCGAGACCGAAACCAGCCCTCCGTTCAGCCACCAGCCATAAGACCGGGTGTTGTGAACAGCGCGCTTATACTGAATTTTGCTGCGAATGCAAGCGCGCTGCCCGAAAAAGCCTGGCTTAAGGGCCTCGATCAGATTGCCATCGGGTACTGACGATGGATATCGGCTATGCCCTTCAGCACCTCGTCGGAGAGCGTGACATCGGCCGCGGCGATATCCGTCTTCAACTGCTCCATCGTCGTTGCACCGATAATGACGGACGCCATGAAGGGGCGCGTCAGACAAAAGGCAATCGCGAGTTGGGCAGGATCGATACCAGCCTCATAGGCCAGTTCCAGATAGGCCTTCACCGGCGCTTCCTGCAGAGGCTGAAGCCGTCCGCCGATGTCGTGATTGATCGAGCCGCGCGAACCTTCCGGGCGTGCACCGTTCTGATACTTGCCAGTCAGGATGCCACCTGCAAGCGGCGAATAGGCAAGCAGGCCGACATCTTCGTGGTGGGCCACTTCGGCCAAATCGAGGTCGAAGCTGCGATAGAGTAGATTGTACTCGTTTTGAATGGAGGCGACGCGCGGGAGCCCCTTTGCTTCGGCAATATCGATATATTTCTGCGTGCCCCAGGCGCTTTCATTGGAAACGCCGATGGCGCGGATCTTTCCGGCCTTTACCAGCTCGCCGAGTGTTTCGAGCTTCTCGTTGAATTCTTCGAGCGTCTTTTCCTTGTTCTGCTTGGACGCGTCGAAGCTCCAGGCCCCGCGGAAATGATAGGTACCGCGGTTCGGCCAGTGGATCTGGTAGAGGTCGATGTAATCGGTCTTCAGGCGATTGAGGCTGGTGTCGACTGCTTCGCGAATGGCTCTCGCATCGATATCGCGCCCACCGCGAATGTAATCGCGGCCGGAGCCGGCAACCTTGGTGGCGAGAACCACGTCGCTGCGCTTGCCGGTCTTCTCGAACCATGTCCCGATATAGTCTTCCGTGCGCCCTTGCGTTTCGGCAGAGACTGGTGTCGTCGGGTAGAGCTCGGCTGTGTCGAAGAAATTCACGCCGTTCTCGAGCGCGTAGTCCATCTGCTCATGGGCCTCGGCCTCGGTGTTCTGCGTGCCCCATGTCATCGTGCCAAGGCAGATTTCCGACACGGAAATGCCCGTGCGTCCCAACGTGTTCTGTTTCATGGAAATGTCTCGTTTTGCTTGGAAGGTGGGCAGAAAGTAATGCGGAATTGCCGCAGCGCAAGAAAAAACATTCCGTCTCAATCTCTGTGGAAGAGGACGGCGAAACAGGTGGCAAAGGCGTCGCAAGCGGCGCAAAGCCTTGACTTTGCGGGCCGGAATGTGAATGGAAAGCCCCACAATGGAAGGGAAGGCCCGAGAACAGGCCCAAAAAGAAGGACCGCATTCCATGGCTATCGCATTCACATTTCCCGGCCAGGGCAGCCAGGCTGTCGGCATGGGCAAGGATCTGGCGGAGAATTTTGCAGAAGCCCGCGCCGTTTTCGAGGAAGTCGATGAAGCGCTGGGCCAGAAACTGTCCGACATCATGTGGAATGGTCCGGAAGAGACGCTGACGCTGACCGCCAATGCACAGCCGGCGCTGATGGCGGTTTCTGTCGCCGTGATGCGCGTCCTGGAAGCACGTGGCCTCAAGCTCGCTGAAAAAGTATCCTACGTTGCGGGCCATTCGCTTGGCGAATATTCGGCGCTTTGTGCAGCCGGTACCTTCTCGCTGGCCGATACCGCCCGTCTTCTGCGCATCCGCGGCAATGCCATGCAGGCTGCCGTTCCCGTAGGTGAGGGCGCCATGGCGGCGATCATCGGCCTCGAGCATGGCGATGTGGAGGATATTTGCCGTGAAGCCGCCGCCGGGGGCGTCTGCCAGATTGCCAACGACAATGGCGGCGGTCAGTTGGTCATTTCCGGCGCGAAGGCACCGGTCGAAAAGGCAGCAGCCCTTGCGTCTGAAAAGGGCGCCAAGCGCGCCATCATGCTGCCGGTTTCCGCGCCCTTCCATTCGGCCCTGATGGCACCTGCTGCAGAGGCGATGCGCGAGGCGCTGGCTTCTGTCCAGAAGAACGATCCGGTCGTTCCGGTTGTTGCCAATGTGCGCGCAGCACCCGTGTCGGATGCCGATGAGATTGCCGCCCTGCTGGTCGATCAGGTGACAGGCCAGGTTCGCTGGCGCGAAACGGTCGAGTGGTTTGCCGCAAATGATGTGACGACACTTTACGAGATCGGCTCCGGCAAGGTTCTGACGGGTCTCGCTCGCCGCATCGACAAGACCGTCAACGGCGTTGCCGTCAATTCCCCTGCGGATATCGAAGCCGCACTTCAGACGCTTCTCGGCTGAGTTCAAGAGAAAAAATAAAAGGACGAACAGCATGTTTGATCTGACTGGCCGCAAGGCTCTCATTACCGGCGCAACCGGCGGCATCGGCGAAGAAATCGCCCGTATGCTCCACGCGCAGGGCGCAACCGTTGGCCTTCACGGCACCCGCGTAGAAAAGCTGGAGGCATTGGGCTCAGAGCTCGGCGAGCGCGTCAAGATTTTCCCGGCCAACCTGGCTGACCGCGCAGAGGTAAAGGCGCTTGGCGAGAAGGCCGAAGCCGAACTCGAAGGCGTCGACATCCTCGTCAACAATGCGGGCATCACCAAGGATGGCCTTTTCGTTCGCATGAGCGATGAAGACTGGGACAATGTTCTAGAGGTCAATCTGACGTCCATGTTCCGCCTGACACGTGAGCTGACCCACCCAATGATGCGCCGCCGTTTCGGCCGCATCATCAACATCACCTCCATCGTCGGCGTCACCGGCAATGCGGGCCAGACGAATTACTGTGCCTCCAAGGCCGGCATGATCGGCTTTTCCAAGTCGCTCGCGCAGGAAATCGCTGTGCGCAACGTGACCGTCAACTGCGTGGCACCGGGCTTCATCGAAAGCGCGATGACCGGCAAGCTGAACGACAAGCAGAAGGAAGGCATCATGGGAGCGATCCCGATGAAGCGCATGGGTACGGGCGCTGAAATCGCTTCTGCCGTGCTTTATCTTGCCTCCAACGAGGCCGGTTACATGACCGGTCAGACGCTGCATGTAAATGGCGGCATGGCCATGATCTGATCCATCCTGCATGAAAATCCGCTGTGATTTTCGTGAGGGGTGATTGGACGATCCAACAGGTGAAAGCGCCTTGCATCTTGCTGTGGTGGCGCTTGCACACTTCGACTTCTGACATGTATCGAAAAGAAAATTGCCTGTAGAGCGCGTGTGTTAGCGCTATTTTAAGGCTTTTTTCCCGCAGGAAAGCATGTTAAGCGGGCGAAGACTGTGAACAGTCGTCCCGGAGTGACAGGCGACCGTTGCGATTTCTTGCGACGATGTTAGCTTGACCGGGTTGAACGGGTTTGCCCACGGTGCCTGCCTTAAAGGGGCGCTTGGGGGTTTTAACAGGGCAGGGTGCCTGAAGGGGCATTCCTTTCAAAGTAAAGGTCGAGGAAACCGACATGAGCGATATCGCAGAACGCGTAAAGAAAATTGTAGTTGATCATCTTGGCGTTGACGCCGACAAAGTCGTTGAAGGCGCAAGCTTCATCGACGACCTGGGCGCTGACTCGCTCGACACCGTTGAACTGGTTATGGCGTTCGAAGAAGAATTCGGCGTTGAAATTCCAGACGACGCAGCTGACTCGATCCTGACTGTTGGCGACGCTGTCAAGTTCATCGAAAAGGCTCAGGCCTAATCTTTGAATGGATCAAGGGAAGGCCTAAAAGCCTTCCCGATGTGGCCCGGCCTGTCCGGGCCAATATTTTATCATGCGGTCTCTTTGGGCTGGATGAAGCCTGTCGCACGCAAGATGACATATACCAAACACCTATGATTGGACTATGAGGGCGCACAATTGACTTTGAGACGTGTCGTTATCACGGGTACCGGCATGGTATCTCCCCTTGGCTGTGGAACGGAAGTGACCTGGGAGCGGCTTTTGGCCGGTCAGAATGGCGCCCGTCTCGTCACGGAATTCGAAGTCGAAGATCTGCCCGCGAAAATTGCCTGCCGCATTCCTGTCGGTGACGGCACCGATGGCACCTTCAATGCCGATGACTGGATGGAGCCGAAGGAACAGCGCAAGGTCGACCCCTTCATCATCTATGGCATGGCCGCCGCCGAGATGGCGCTGAACGACGCCAACTGGCATCCTGCAACTGACGAAGACCAGATCATGACCGGTGTGCTGATCGGCTCCGGCATCGGTGGCCTCGAAGGCATCGTGGAAGCAGGATACACGCTTCGCGATAAAGGCCCGCGCCGCGTATCACCCTTTTTCATTCCCGGTCGTCTGATCAATCTCGTTTCCGGCCAGGTGTCCATCAGGCACAAGCTGCGCGGCCCTAACCATTCGGTCGTGACGGCATGCTCCACCGGTGCGCACGCGATTGGCGATGCTTCCCGTCTGATCGCGCTTGGCGACGCCGATGTGATGGTTGCAGGTGGTGCTGAATCGCCCGTTTGCCGTATTTCGCTCGCTGGCTTTGCCGCCTGCAAGGCGCTGTCCACCCAGCACAATGACGATCCGCAGAAGGCATCGCGCCCCTATGACCGTGACCGTGACGGTTTCGTCATGGGCGAGGGCGCCGGCATTGTTGTTCTCGAAGAACTGGAACATGCCAAGGCACGTGGCGCCAAAATCTATGCCGAAGTCGTCGGCTATGGTCTCTCCGGCGATGCATACCACATCACCGCTCCCTCCGAGGATGGCGAAGGTGCCTATCGCTGCATGGCCATGGCGCTCAAGCGTGCCGGCCTGACACCAGCCGACATCGACTACATCAATGCTCACGGCACCTCCACCATGGCCGACACGATCGAGCTTGGCGCGGTCGAGCGTCTGGTGGGTGACGCCGCCTCAAAGATTTCCATGTCGTCCACCAAGTCGGCGATAGGCCATCTTCTCGGTGCAGCAGGCGCGATCGAAGCGATCTTCGCGACGCTCGCCATCCGCGACAACATCGTCCCGCCGACGCTCAATCTCGATAATCCCGATGTCGAGACCGCGATCGATCTCGTGCCGCACAAGGCGCGCAAGCGCGACGTCAATGTGGCGCTTTCGAACTCCTTCGGCTTTGGCGGCACGAATGCATCTCTGGTCCTGCGCCGCTACGAAGGCTGAGTGTCTGGACTGACGCTCTAAGTCTGTCAGCATGGGACGGCCACTTGCCGCCCTTCCAAGAATCGATCAGAACGTTTTTCAGCTTTCCCGGCGAGATGCCGGGATTGCCTGATCTGCCAGCTCTTCGAAACCAAGGATGCGAGCGCGTCCGTTTTCGATGAACTGGAACGGTGGAGGAACCTCGCTTCGTCAACGAAGATGTGTTTGATCCCTCCACCGGTTGAGAGTGCAGAATAGCCTGCCGAACCTGTTTTTGCCGCATTGCCTGCTCAAATAAGCCGTTGTAATGCCGAACTGAAAAGGACCGCCGGTGAGCGATAACAGAGAGAACAATCAGCCGCCCTACGACCGCGACAGCTCCTATGAGAGCAAGGGTGGACCGATCATTCCCAAATCGCCGACCGAGGCTCTGAGACCTGAAAAAGTGCCTGAGCCGCCGAAGCGCTCGCGCAAGGCCCACAGCCAGACAGTGATCTTCCTGAATTTTTTGATGACGCTGATCGTGGCCGTCACCGTGGTAGGTATCGCTGGCTTCTACTACATGATCCACTCGTTTCACGAGCCGGGCCCACTCCCGACCAACACGACCATCACGGTGCGCAATGGCGCCGGTCTGGCGGAAATCGCCAACACGCTGGAGCGAAGCGACGCCATTTCCAACGGGCGCATCTTCCGCCTGATGGCAGATCGTTACATGGAGGCCGGTCAGACGCCGAAGCCGGGCGAATATGAAATCAAGGCCCATGCATCGATGAAGGATATTCTGTCCTTGCTGGAATCGGGGAAGTCGATCCTCTACACAGTTGCTTTCCCGGAAGGCCTGACGGTCAAACAGATGTTCGCGCGCCTTGAATCCGACCCTGTGCTCGAAGGTGATCTTCCGACCGAATTGCCACCGGAAGGCAGCCTGCGGCCGGACACCTATCCCTTTACCCGCGGCACCAAGCGGGAAGAAATTGTGCGCCAGATGCGCGCGGCGCAGACAAAGCTCGTCGACATGCTGTGGCAGCGGCGCGACCCGGACCTGCCGCTGAAGACCGTTGAGGAATTCGTCACACTCGCTTCCATCGTTGAAAAGGAAACCGGCAAGGATGATGAGCGCGGCCATGTTGCTTCCGTCTTCTATAACCGGATGAAGAAGAACATGCGTCTGCAATCCGACCCGACGATCATCTACGGTCTGTTCGGTGGTGAGGGCAAACCATCCGACCGGCCGATCTATCAGTCGGATCTGCAAAAAGAGACGCCGTTCAACACCTATATCATCCGCGGCCTGCCGCCGCACCCGATCGCCAATCCCGGTCGGGCAGCGCTTGAGGCAACGGCCAATCCCTGGCGGACAGACGATCTCTACTTTGTAGCCGATGGCACCGGCGGCCATGTCTTTGCCAAGACGCTGGACGAGCACAACGCCAATGTCCGTCGCTGGAGAAAGATCGAAGCCGAAAAGGCTGCTAGCGGCGGAAACTCCGAAACCGTTGTCGACGGTCAGCCAGGCGGCAATCAGGCAGAGAAACCGGCGAATTAATAGAGGGCTGGCTGTGGCTGCGTGGCCGCACGCAAGCGTCTGGGGGACATTCGAATGACATTGCAATCCATGACGGGCTTCGCGCGCAGCGAAGGCTCTTCCGGACGGTACCGTTGGGCCTGGGAGTTGCGCTCCGTCAATGGCAAGGGGCTGGATCTAAGGCTGCGCCTGCCATCGGGCATGGAGGCACTGGAGACGGCGCTACGTGACATCGCATCGAAAAGCCTGTCGCGCGGTAACATTCAGGCCGGGCTCTCGGTCTCTGCATCAGAGACCAAGCTTGAGGCCGTCGTCAACCGTGACGCACTGGATGCGGTCCTTGCCTTGAAGCAGGAACTGGGAAATGCGGTCAGCGACGCGCCGCTCAGCTTCGATACGTTACTGTCCGTGCGCGGTCTCGTTGAGTTTCGCGAGCCGGAGGAAACGGAAGCTGCGCAAGCTGCCCGAAACGCCGATATCGTCGACGGATTCTCCGCGGCCGTCGCTTCGTTGAAAGCCATGCGCGAAAGGGAAGGTGCATCGCTCTACACGCTGCTTTCCACCCATATCGATCGGATCGAGCAACTGACGTCTGTGATCGAAGCCGATCCCTCCCGTCAGGCGGAGCACATCCGGGCGCGGCTGGAGGCGCAGATCGCCTTGATTGGCGATGGCAATGGAGGTCTTGATCGTGAGCGCCTTTATGCGGAAGCCGCACTGCTGGCCACCAAGGCGGATCTGCGCGAGGAGATTGACCGGCTGACCTCGCATGTGTCAGCCGCGCGGGAACTTCTGGCCGCCGGCGGTCCTGTCGGGCGCAAGCTCGATTTTCTTGCACAGGAATTTAACCGGGAGTCGAATACGATCTGTTCCAAATCCAATGCCAGTGCTGTAACCGCTGCTGGTATCGAATTGAAAGTCGTGATCGACCAATTCCGCGAACAGGTTCAAAATCTGGAGTAGGCTCCATGGTACCAGCAGATAGCTCTCCCGTTCATATCGCCCGCAGAGGGTTGATGCTGGTCATGTCCTCGCCATCGGGTGCGGGCAAGTCCACCATCGCCAGAAACTTGCTGGATCGGGACAAGAATATCAGCCTGTCGGTGAGTGTCACGACGCGCCAGCGCCGGCAGAGCGAGATCGAAGGCATTCATTACCACTTCATCACCAAGCGTGAATTCGAGGTGTTGCGAGACAGCGATCAACTGCTGGAATGGGCGGAGGTGCACGGCAATTTCTACGGAACGCCGCGCGCGCCGGTTGAGCAGGCCATGTCTGAAGGTCGCGACATGCTCTTCGATATCGATTGGCAGGGCGCAGAACAGCTTCAGGACAAGATGCAGGCAGATGTGGTGTCGATCTTCATTTTGCCGCCGACCATGACCGAACTGCAGTCGCGCCTGCATCGCCGCGCCGAAGACACCGAAGAGGTGATCCGCACACGCCTTGCCAATTCCCGCGCCGAGATCGAGCATTGGCGCGACTATGACTATGTGATCCTCAATGACGATCTCCAGGCCGCCTTTTCGGCTGTCGAAGCCATCGTCAAGGCCGAACGTGTCCGCCGTAACCGTCGCCACGGTATGTTCGATTTCGTCAGGGGATTGTTGGAGGAAGAGCCGCAGCTTTAATTAGCCCGGTTCTCTGGTTGCCAGCCACTGACGCGACAGCTTCTCATCGGCTGCGTCTTCTGCCCAGCCGTGACCGCTATCCAGCATTTCGAGACGAACATCCGCGCCAGCACTAGTGAACTGGTCGGGCAGATCACGCGCGTCGTTCTCCGCCCGCCTTTCATCTTGCCTCGCTGCAAGCAGCAGGACGGGAAAGCCGGAGAGGCTAGGGAGTTCCTCATGTCTTCTAGGTGAGAGCGGCCGCAAGAGGATGGCCCCCCGCGCCATGCTGCCATTCTGGCACAGCACCTCAGCCGCCATGATTGCACCATTTGAATAGCCGACGAGAAACGGCGTCTGGCCTGTCTGACGGATGACAAAATCCATGAACATGCAGAGCCTGGTCGCCTGCGCTTTCAGATCGTCCACGTCGATTTGCCGGTCGGGCTTTCTGCGGAAAAATGCATAACCATTTTCCCAGGGCACAGCGCCGCGCAGGGCATAAAGAACGGCATTGGGAAACACCGCCCGGCCGAATGCCAGAAGGTCGTTCTTATCCCGTCCTGATCCATGGAGAAGGACCACGACGCAGTCTGCGGTTCCTGATGGGAGAGCAAGCTCATATTGGAAACCGGCATCGTTCATGGCGGCCCTCTCGGCAGGGTCTAAAACAAGATCAATGTCGGCTTGGTGATGCCCGTGGCAGGATTACAAACTGTTCGCCAGCCGCACGAACTCTTCGACCGACAGCGTCTCGGCGCGTCTCGTCGGGTCGATGCCCGCCTTTTCAAGCAGGGCTTCTCCGCCGATGTTTTTCACGCTCTGGCGTAGCATCTTGCGGCGTTGGCCGAAAGCGGCTTCCGTGACCTTCTCAAGCTTCGCCACATCGCAGGCCAGCGGCTTTTCCTTGGGCAGGAGATGCACGACGGTCGAGGTGACCTTCGGGGGTGGGCTGAAGGCTTGTGGCGGAACATCGAAAGCCATTTCCGGCACGGTGCGCCAGCCCGTGAGCACACCCAGGCGGCCATAGTGGTTATCGCCTTCTTCGGCAACAATGCGCTGTCCGACTTCCTTCTGGAACATCAGCGTCATGGAGAGCCAGAATGGTGGCCACTCCTTCGGCAGAAGCCAGTTGACCAGAAGCTGGGTGCCAACATTATAGGGGAGGTTGGCGATGATACGCACCGGTTCGCCCTTGGGAACGAGAGCTTCGAAATCGGTCTTGAGCGCGTCGCCTTCGATCACGTCCAGGCGTCCGGGATAATGATCGGCAATTTCCGCCAGTGCTGGAAGACAGCGGCTGTCTCGCTCTACGGCAATCACCTTCTTTGCGCCAAGCGATAGAATGGCGCGGGTCAAGCCACCTGGACCAGGTCCGACCTCGAAGACCGTAACACCGTCCAAAGGACCGGCGGTACGCGCAATCTTCTGCGTCAGATTAAGGTCGAAAAGGAAGTTCTGACCGAGCGACTTCTTCGCATCAAGGCCGTGGCGCTGGATGACGTCGCGCAGCGGCGGAAGACCATCGATTGCTGCCATCACGAAGCCTGCCGCGCAGCGATCTCGGCCGCCATCTTCAACGCCGCCACAAGGCTTGAGCAGTTGGCGATGCCCTGTCCGGCAATACCGAAGGCGGTGCCATGATCGGGCGACGTGCGGATGAAGGGCAGGCCAAGCGTCACATTGACCGAGTCATCGAAGCCGAGTGCCTTCGCCGGAATCAGGCCCTGATCGTGATACATGCAGATCGCAACGTCATAACGCTTGCGTGCGGCATCATGGAACATGGTATCGGCTGGCAGAGGCCCGAATGCGTCGATGCCATCCTTGCGCAACTGCATGGTCGCCGGATGGATGATATCGCGATCTTCGGTACCGATCGTGCCGTCTTCGCCCGCATGTGGGTTTAGCCCAGCGACCGCCAGTCTTGGCGCATCCATGCCGAACTTGCTCTTCAGGTCGTTGGCAACGATCCGGCATGTATCGATGATGAGCTCCTCCGTCAGAGCAGATGCCACATCCTTGATGGGAATGTGGATCGTCACAGGCACGACACGCAGCTTCGGTCCGGCGATCATCATTACCGGTCGCGCTGCCTGGCCTGTGTGCTTGAGCGCGAGATCCGCAAGGAATTCTGTGTGGCCGGGAAAGCCGAAGCCGGCTTCGTACAGCACGGCCTTGGCAATCGGATTGGTAACGACGGCAGCCGCTTTTCGCGCCATCGTCAACGAGACAGCGGTCTCGATGGCTTTGATGGTAGAGATGGCTGTGCCGACATGAGGTTGGCCTGCCTGTACGTCAAAACCGACGGGAACAGGCAAAACGGGTAGGCCGGTGGTGAATGCAGAAACCGCTTCTTCAGCCTCGCAGGTGACGATGTTGACCGGAATGCCAAGAATATTTGCCCGGCTCGTCAGCACGTCTGGATCACCGACGAAGAGAAATGGCGAAACATTGAGTTCATCACGTCTTGCCCAGGCTGCAAGCGCGATATCGGGACCGATGCCGGCGGGATCGCCCTGTGTCAAAGCGAGAGGCAGTTCAAGCGACGTCACGACGTTCGGATCTTTCACCTGTTGCGCTGGTCTCGAAAGGTGCGACCCTGCCGATCAGCGGCATTTTGATATCTTGGAAACCATAGCGGCACCGCATCAGGGTGCCGCACCAGGATCAGGTTTGAGTGATCTGTGCCTTGCTGCGAAGCTCGTCCAGATACTTCTTCTCGTTCGGGTTCTCACCCTTTTCCGCCTTGCTCAGGTCTTCGGCACGAAAGACAACTTCCGCCGCATAGTCATCGGAAACCTGCTGCTTCTTGCAGACAGCCAGGTACTCGACGCCCTTCTCGGTCACGCGCGTGGCTGTGGTGCCGCCCTCAGGCGTCTTGGTAACCAGGTCCTTCCACTCCGTGGGGAGTTCCGGTTCGAGAATCCGGCCAAGGTCCTTGATCGAAACATCCAGCATGGTGGCTGCGAAGGTCTTTGCCTGCTCGCAGCCGGGATAGCGCTTGCGAGACGCTTCCGCCTCGCTCTTGCGTTTGCCGATGATGGACTTCTTCGATTCCGGTACGACGAAAATAATCTGCTGCAGGAAGTATTCCGACGTCACAGGCTTCTGGCCGCGCTCCTTGAGGCGCGTGATGAAGTCCTGTGTCGACATGCGGTTCTTGCCGCCATAGCGCGCATTGACCAGGCGTGGCCAGCTCATCTGCACGGCGATGAAGGATTTGAAGTGGTCGGCACCCACGCCAGCCTGTGTCAGCACCTTGGTCAGTTGGTCTTTCGTCAACTTGTTGCTGGCAGCAAAGCGGCCGAAGGCGGCATCGACATCTGCGGTGCTGACCGAAGCCTTGACGCGGGCGATTTCCTCGCGCTTCAAAGCCTCCTCGATCAGCTGTTCGCGGGCCTTCTCGTTGAGATTGCCAGACTGGCGCTGCAGCTTCAAGAAAGCCACGCGGCGTGCAATATCGTCAGAGGTGATCGGTGTCTTGTTGACGACGATCTTCACCGCGCTGTCGGCAAAAGCGACATTCGCCTGCGGCGCGACAATCATGGGAACTGCGAAGATCGCAAAGGCAAACGCGACGCTGCGCATCGCCTTCTTTCCGAAGTTCATCCTGGTCTCTCCCTCTCGGCAAGCCAGTGGACCGGTTCCACGGCATTGCTTTTGAAACTCTCGCGGCATGAAGCTTGTACGCTCACCTCACGGTGATGCTTCGCCTTCTTCCGCGATCCTAAATATGAACGCGCCCGTGTATATCACTGGAATGATTACCACCGCAATCGTCCGTCACAACCAGATCGTCGATATCTGCGGCAAAAGCGTGACCTTAACGGCAGTCTGTCGATCACATCATATCGAGCGCCACACCCGGTGGAGGTGTCGCTACAAATGAAAACGGCGGGAAAATCCCGCCGTCAGACCGTTGACAAACCCGTCGATTTTTTTGGCGGGTTTTTCTGTTTTAGGATGATGCTGTTTGGTGATCTGCGTGTGCGATGCTGAATGGGAGACAAGTTGAGGCTGATCGCCTCATCCCCAGGCAGGTTTAGGTGTTTTGGTCACCGCCAATGCGATCTTCTTTATGTTTTGTGCAGCTGCGGCGATGAGGCACTGCCATCTGACCTTGATCAGGCCGCGGAAGCGGGCATAGCGGTGCCCGTGAAGCTGTTTGGCATCGGCAAAGGATCGCTCCACCGTTTCCTTGCGCCGCTTGTAGATCGCTTTGCCCCGTGCCGTCTTCCGGTGGGCGTCGGTTCGCTCACGTGCATCTTGCCAGACATGGCGGGTGATGGTGCGTTCTGCCTTTGCGTTTGTTGTGCATGACGCCAGAAGCGGGCAGTCACGGCAGATGGACGGGTCTGAGCGATAGTGCTTGTAACCGCTTCGATCGGTGGTGGCATAGGGCAGCAGTTGCCCTTCAGGGCAGCGATAGCCATCAGCCTCTGGTTCGTAGACGAACTTCGACTTGCGCATCATGCCGTCTTTGGGCGGGGTCGGGTTGCGATAGCCGGTCACGCCTAGGATATCTCTGTCCTCCAGCCCCTTGGCAATGCCTGCCGTGGCATAGCCCGCGTCTAGCCCAACCGCGCCGACGTTGAAGTCGAAGCGTTGGCGCTGTCGATCGAGCCGTTCCAGATAGACGATACTGTCGTGCACATTGGCCGGCGTCACATGCGTGTCGGTGATGATCGCAGAGCGCCCGTCAACCGTGCGGTGATCGAGATAGAAGAAGCCTTTGGGCTTGCCGTCGCGCACCATATAACCGCTATCGGGATCGGTACGACTGACCTTCGTTTCCTTCACCTCTGGCTCGCGCTCTTTCTCCTTCAACGGCTTCTGACCATGCGCCGCACGTTCCGCCTCGATTGCCCGATCTAGATCGGCCCAATAATCGGCCCGCGATTTCTGAAGCAGGGCCAGATCGTATTTGCCCTTGTTGGCGTTCGCCTTCAGGTGGGTGGAATCCGTATAGAGGACAGTCCCATCCACCAGACCGTGCCGGATCGCCTGCTCCACGATCGCATCGAAGATATCTTGGGCAACGGATGTGTCGTTAAAGCGACGGCGGCGGTTCTGAGAAAGCGTCGAGGCATCGAAGACAGGGTCCGTCAGCTTCATGCGCAGAAACCAGCGATAGGCGACGTTCACTTCAATCTCACGCACCAACTGCCGTTCCGAGCGCACACCGAACAGGTAGCCGATGAACAAAGCCTTGAACATCAAGGTCGGGTCGAGTGGTGGACGACCATTGTCGGCGCAGTAGAGGCCTGCAACACGATCATGGATGAATGAGAAGTCGATCACCGCGTCGATCTTACGAAGCAGATGATCTTTAGGGACCAGGCTATCGAGCGTCACCATCTCAAGAGCAGTCTGTTCAGGAGCAGGTTTCTTCAACATGTCCCAATGAATCATAAACCCCTAGCTCACGCCAGGGGTTTGTCAGCAGTCTGAGGCGGCCACTGGCCGCCTTTTTCATGCCCGCCTATGAGGCCGAGGAAGCGTCGCTCCCCTGCCGCCTGACAGCATCGGCCCGAAGATCGGACTCGATGTCCGGAAAGCACCATGCGTCGATTCAAAAAGGTAAAGCGTCCTTTCCCCGTCCAACAGGACGCACAGCGCTTTAGTCGATCAGCTTCAAAGCCTTGTCGAACACCTTCAGCACCTGAGGCAGTTCATGGCCGCGCTTGAGAATGCGGCCATCGGTATTGATGACGGTGTAGGCGCCCTGCTTGGCAGCAAGCTTCGGGTTCTTCTCAATCCTGAAGAGCGGCATTTCGCCGGAGCGCTTGAAGACGGAGAAGACCGCTTTTTCCTTCATGTGGTCGATGGCGTAGTCGCGCCATTCGCCTTCGCCCACCATGCGGCCGTAGACGCGCAGAATGGCGTCCAATTCCCGGCGGTGGAAGGTCACGGGCAAGGGGTCCTTGGCTCGCTTGTATTCCCGAAGATCAACGACGGTAGAGCCTTCCCGGGTCTGGGAAGTCGCGTATTGCAAATCCGGCTGATCGGCCATCCGGCACCTCGCTCGACTGCTTATGACATCTCTGCGACAGTCTGTCCCCGCCTTGGCGAAATTGCAAGCCCGCAAAGTCGTCCGGCAAGGAGCAGCTTTTCCGGTAACCAATGAGGCAGAACAAGCGGGCGCAAATGCCCAATTTCGAACAAATCATGGCCCGAATTCAATGGAATATTGCGATTGTCAATTGATGCCTAGGCACCAAGATGACCCGGTCCGGTGCATTGACCCTTTACCCCCAGCCCCCAATGCCCGGGCCGGATCTCCCCCCAGCGGGGATCCCCGAAAATCTCGTTTTATCCCTCTGACTGCATCAGCACATTCGCACCGACAATGGCCGATGGATTGCCAACCGCATCCATCTTTTGCAGCAGCACGGCACAGCCGCCGGACTTCGCCTTGCTCATGACGCTTGCCGGTAGCTTCACGGTCATCGCCTTGCCATCCCACATGCCGACCGTCTGCACATCATAGACGCTGTGCCAGTAGGAGATGGTCTTGCCCTGGTTCTCACCCTTCTGCACGTCGACGACCTGCTCGCGGTTGAAATAGGCAACCACGACCTCCGCCTTGCCTTGACCGGCACCGATATCGATCTCGATCTCATCGCCGACCCGCTCGGTGCTAATCGGCACGTTCAAGCCCTCGCCGGCCTTGTTGAAATCGTCCAGGCGGCGGTAGATCGTCTGGATATCCGCGCCCTTCACATGGTCACGCCCATTCACCACCGCCTGCGGCGTATAGACGTTGTTGCGCCCAAGCGCGCGCGCATAGCCATATTGCCGTTCGGTATTTTCCTTCGACGCCAGCGAATCCGTCCAGCCGAGATAATTCCAGTAGTCCACATGATAGGACAGGCCGATCACATCGCCATTCTGGATAAGCTTGCGCAGATTGGCATCTGCCGGCGGGCAGGAGGCGCAGCCCTGCGAGGTGAAGAGCTCGACCACGCCTTTCAGCTGATCCTGAGCATAGGCCGCACCCGCAGAAAGCCCGCCGAACAGGCATAGGGAAACGCCAACGCTGCGAAGCCCGTTTCTGAAAATGCCGCTTCGCTGCGGGCCAATTGTATTCGGCATAGCGTGAACCCTTGTCTGAAGGCCGGTCCGAACCATTGATGCAATCAATTCGGGTATGGTGGCAAGGCGGAAAATAGCCTCGAACTCCGTTCAAGAGGAAGTCACGATGGGGTGAGCTTCGCAGCCTTCGCATGAGTACGAAAAGGCAGGGGCTAAGACCCGTTCCTTCGGGCCGATCAGACCCTCGGAAGATGCCGCCCCGCAGGCCACAAAAAAACGCCGGGATCGCTCCCGGCGTTTCGAACTCTTTGACAGATGGATCAGGCTGCCAGATCGCGAAGAACGGTCTGCAGAATGCCACCATTGTCCATGTAGGTCACTTCGTCCAGCGTATCGATGCGGCAAAGCAGCGGAATTTCCTTCACTGTGCCGTCCGAGTAGGTGATCTTGGCGATCTTGGTTTCACGCGGCTTGATCTCGCCTTCCAGGCCTTCGATGGTGACGGTTTCGTCGCCCTTCAGACCCAGGCTTGCCCAGGTCGTGCCCTCCTGGAAGGTGAAGGGAACGACGCCCATGCCGACCAGGTTGGAGCGGTGAATACGCTCGAAGGACTGCGCGATGACGGCCTTGACGCCGAGCAGGTTGGTGCCCTTTGCCGCCCAGTCACGCGAAGAACCGTTGCCGTATTCGACGCCAGCAAAGATAACGAGCGGAACGCCCTCATCCTTGTACTTCATCGCAGCATCGTAAATCGACATCTCTTCCTTGGACGGATAGTGGATGGTGTAGCCACCTTCCTTACCGTTCGGCCCAAGCATGTGGTTACGAATGCGGATGTTGGCGAACGTGCCACGCATCATCACTTCGTGGTTGCCACGGCGCGTGCCGTACTGGTTGAAATCGGCAACCGCCACACCGTTTTCGGTGAGGTATGCACCGGCAGGCGATGCTGCCTTGATCGAACCGGCCGGAGAAATGTGGTCGGTGGTGATCTTGTCGCCGAAGAGACCGAGAACGCGAGCGCCCTTGATATCCTTGAGACCGGTGCCCTTCTTGCCCATGCCGACGAAGTAAGGCGGGTTCTGGACGTAGGTCGAGTTGTCGTCCCAGGCATAGGTCTGGCCATCGGGAACCTGTACCGACTGCCAGTTTTCGTCGCCCTTGAACACGTCAGCATACTTGGTTTCGAACAGTTCGCGGGTGACGTATTTCTGGATGAATTCCTGCACTTCCGCAGAGGTCGGCCAGATATCCTTCAGATAGACCGGATTGCCGTTCTGGTCTTCGCCAAGCGGCTCGGTCGTCAGGTCCTTCTGCACCGTGCCGGCGAGCGCATAGGCGACGACGAGCGGTGGGGAAGCGAGGTAATTCGCCTGAACGTCGGGCGAGATACGGCCTTCGAAGTTACGGTTACCGGAAAGAACGCCAGCGGTGATCAGACCCTTGTCGTTGATGGTCTTGGAGATCGGTGCAGGCAGCGGACCGGAGTTGCCGATGCAGGTCGTGCAGCCGAAGCCGACGAGGTTGAAGCCGAGCGCGTCGAGCTCCTTCTGCAGGCCAGCCTTTTCGAGATATTCCGCCACGACCTGGCTTCCAGGCGCAAGCGACGTCTTGACCCAAGGCTTGGACTTCAGGCCCTTGGCAACGGCATTGCGGGCCAGAAGGCCGGCAGCGATCAGCACCGACGGGTTGGAGGTGTTGGTGCACGACGTGATGGCGGCAATGGCCACATCGCCATGGCCGAGATCGTAGCTTTCGCCTTCAACCGCGTAACGGGTGTGGAGCTGACCGGGCTTCTTGTAGTCGTTTTCGAGAGCCGTTGCGAAGTTGGGTGCAATGGTTTCGAGCGGCAGGCGGCCTTCCGGACGCTTCGGGCCGGCCATGGACGGCACGACGTCGCCGAGGTCGAGTTCCAGCGTGTCGGTGAAGACCAGCTGCGAACCGTCATTGTCGCGCCACATGCCTTGCGCCTTGGAGTAGGCTTCGACGAGGGCGATACGATCCTTCGCACGGCCGGACATGTCGAGGTAGCCGACGGTTGCGGTATCGACCGGGAAGAAACCGCAGGTCGCGCCATATTCCGGGCCCATGTTGCCGATGGTCGCACGGTCTGCCACCGGCAGCTTATCGAGGCCAGGTCCGAAGAACTCGACGAACTTGGAAACGACGCCCTTCTTGCGCAGCATCTGCACGACGGTCAGAACGAGGTCGGTTGCGGTGACGCCTTCTCTCAGCGTGCCCGTCAGCTTGAAGCCGATGACTTCCGGCAGAAGCATGGAAACCGGCTGCCCAAGCATGGCCGCTTCGGCTTCGATACCGCCAACGCCCCAGCCCAGAACGCCAAGACCGTTGATCATGGTCGTGTGGCTGTCGGTACCGACGCAGGTATCCGGATAAGCGATCGTCTCGCCGTCCTCTTCCTTCGTCCAGACGGTCTGGCCGAGATATTCGAAATTCACCTGGTGACAGATGCCGGTGCCCGGAGGAACGACGCGGAAGTTCTTGAACGCCTGCTGGCCCCATTTGAGGAAGCGGTAGCGCTCGCCGTTGCGCTCATATTCCAGCTCAACGTTGCGGGCAAAGGCATTCGGGTTGCCGAATTCGTCCACGATGACCGAGTGGTCGATGACGAGGTCGACAGGCACGAGCGGGTTGATCTTCTCAGGATCGCCGCCAAGCGCCTTGATGCCGTCACGCATGGCTGCAAGGTCGACAACAGCGGGAACGCCGGTGAAGTCCTGCATCAGAACGCGGGCGGGACGGTAAGCGATTTCCGCTTCCTTCAGGCCCTTGTTGCTCAGCCACTCGGCAACAGCCTCGATATCGGACTTGCGGACCGAACGGCCGTCTTCGTTGCGCAGCAGGTTCTCGAGCAGAACCTTCATCGAATAGGGGAGATTGGCAACGCCTTTGAGGCCGTTCGCTTCCGCTTTCGGCAGGCTGTAATAGACATAATCCTTACCGTCGACGGTAAGAACGGAACGACAATTGAAACTGTCGAGAGATTTGGCCACGGTTATTAAACCCCGCTCATTCTGATAGCCAACACGCGCGTGCGGACACCTATGCACTATCATGCACATCAGGATGCGGGTACGACCATTTCCGCTGTCCGCACGAGAAAATTGCTTTCGCAACGTTCAGGTCCGGCGCTAGGTGATGTTCACGCCGGCCGCTGGCGTGGTTGAGACCCATATAGATAATTTCACCAAAACGTGCCAGACCAACGAACGGCTAATTTCGATTTTTTTTGATCGAGATGATTAAAATCTTAAACGAGGCGGAGCAGTGCATCTGACAGCGGAAAATCTTGGCGTCAGACGAGGCGAAGATTTCATATTCATGAACGTTTATCTCCAGTTAACGGATGGTGACGCTCTCGTTCTCACTGGCCCCAACGGATCGGGCAAATCCACGCTTCTGCGCGTCCTTGCAGGGCTCCTGCCTGCCGAGACAGGCACCATAAAGATAGCCGGCGAAGGAATAGAAAAGGGCACCCGTCCAGCTGAAGTCAGCCACTATCTCGGCCACCGCAACGCCATGAAGCAGGAACTGACGGTTTACGAGAACCTGTCCTTCTGGAAGCGTTTTCTCGGTGACTTCAACGGAACGTCCTCTGCCTCGATCGAAGACGCAGCCGAGATCGTCGGCCTTGCCGGAATCACCCATTTGCCCTTCGGCTATCTTTCCGCCGGTCAGCAGCGGCGATTCGCCATGGCGAAGCTGCTTGTGGCGTGGAAACCCATCTGGATCCTGGACGAGCCGACGGCGGCGCTGGATGCGGAAGCGGACCGGATGTTTACCGGATTGGTAAAGACGCATCTTGCCAAGGGCGGGATGGTGATTGCCGCGACCCATCAGCCGCTGGGGCTGGAGGAGGCGCAGGCGTTGCGCATGACGGGGTTTGCTGGGGTGGAGGAGGTTTATTGATGAGCGTCCTCAAGCGTGCCGCGCTTACCCCCCTCTGCCCTGCCGGGCATCTCCCCCTCAAGGGGGGAGATCGTCTTGAGGCGCGCTCCTCACGACATTCTATAGTGCTGCGATGGGCAAGACGTCACCGCCAGTCGATCTCCCCCCTTGAGGGGGAGATACCCGGCAGGGCAGAGGGGGGTCCGCAACCGAACCTCTCGGGCGTAAATCCCGCACGCGGGAGCACGCCACGATGACCGCCCTCTTCCTGCGAGACCTCAAACTCTCCATCCGCGCCGGTGGTGGCGCGCTGATCGGCGTCCTCTTCTTCATGACTGTGGTCGCCGTCATCCCCTTCGGCGTCGGGCCGGACCTCAATCTCCTCTCCCGCATCGGTCCAGCCATCGTCTGGATCGGCGCGCTGCTCGCAGCCCTCCTCGGTCTCGACCGTCTGTTCCAGGCAGAAAGAGATGACGGCTCTCTCGATCTGATCCTGATGCATGAAAACCCGCTGGTCCTGACAGTTCTGGTCAAGTGCCTGGCGCATTGGACAGCAACCGGCCTGCCGCTCGTCATCGCTTCGCCTCTTCTCGGCCTCTTCATGAATATGGGCGAAGTCGCCATCGGCGCCGTCATGCTGACGCTGCTCGTCGGCACACCCGCCCTCACCTTCATCGGCGCAGTCGGCGCGGCCGTCGCCGTGGCCTTGCCGCGCGGCGGTTTGCTGGTGTCGATCCTCGTTCTGCCGCTGGCCATTCCTGTGCTGATCTTCGGCGTCAGCGCGTCTTACGCTGCGGTGGAAGATCCGGCCCCCTTCATGCCGCCATTCCTGATCCTGATCGCCATCACGCTCTTTTCATCGGTGGTTGGACCCTTCTTCGCCGCTTTGGCATTGCGCAATTCCGCCGATTGACAAGGATCAATTGCCGCGGCTTCGTCGGCATTGTAAAAGGGCTTCGCCCGGGGCCAGAAAGATGCCATGACCAATACGAGCCTAGCCATCACCAAATTCAGCGATCTCGCCAATCCCACCCGGTTTCTGGCGCTGTCGTCGCGCCTGTTGCCATGGCTGGCGGGGCTATCCGCCCTTTGTCTGTTGATTGGCCTCTATCTCGCCTTCTCGACGGACGGCGATTATCAGCAGGGCAATACGGTGCGGATCATGTATGTGCATGTGCCCGCCGCCTGGCTCTCCATGATGTGCTATACCGTCATGGCGCTGTCGGCCATCGGCACGCTGGTCTGGCGCCATCCGCTCGCCGATGTCAGCCATAAATCCGCAGCGCCGATCGGTGCCGCCTTCACGTTGATCGCGCTGATCACCGGCTCGTTGTGGGGCAAGCCCATGTGGGGCACATGGTGGGTGTGGGATGCGCGCCTGACCTCCGTCTTCATTCTGTTCCTGATGTATCTCGGCCTGATTGCCTTCAACAAGGCGATGGACGATCCATCAAAGGCGGCGCGTGTCAGCGCGGTGCTGATCCTCGTCGGCTTCGTCAATATTCCGATCATCAAGTTTTCCGTCGAATGGTGGAATACGCTGCACCAGCCGGCAAGCGTGATGCGCATGGACGGCCCGGCCATCGATCCGGAATTCCTCTGGCCGCTGCTGACCATGGCTGTCGGCTTCACCCTGCTGTTCTTCACGCTTCATCTTGCCGCCATGCGCAACGAGATCATGCGCAGGCGCATCGCCGCGCAACGACGCCTTGCCGCGCGTGCTGCCGGAAGGGGAGCGTGACACCATGACCCACGCCTTCTACATCGGCATGTCCTACGCGCTAACCGGCCTCATCGTCTTTGGATTGATCGCCTGGGTCTGGCTCGACGGACTCGCCCGCAAGCGCGAAATGAAGGAGCTGGAAGCGCTCGGCATCCGCCGCCGCTCCCGTCCGGCCAAAACCGAGGCATCCTCGACATGAGCGACACGAAATCGCCACCTCCTTCCACATCGCGCGGGCGCTCGCGCTACGTGCTCGCACTCCTGCCGCTGCTGGTCTTTGGTGGCTTCGCGGCGATCGCGGCCAAGATGCTCTATGAGCAGGACGTCAATGGCCTCGATGTCAGCGCCATTCCCTCGGCGCTGATCGGCACGAAGGCGCCTGCGCTGGCGCTGCCGCCACTGGAGGGCTCCAATGTACCGGCGCTCACCGATGCGGCCATTACCGGCAAGCTGACGCTGGTCAACGTCTTTGCCTCCTGGTGCGTGCCCTGCAGGCAGGAGCACCCGATGCTGAAGGAGTTGTCGAAGGATAAGCGGCTCAACATTGTCGGCATTAACTACAAGGACAAGGCCGATAATGCCGTGCGCTTTCTTGGCGAACTCGGCAATCCCTATGCCGCCATCGGCATCGATCCGAATGGCAGGGCGGCGATCGACTGGGGCGTCTATGGTATTCCGGAGACCTATCTCGTCGGCCCGGATGGCACGATCCTCTACAAGAAGGTCGGCCCGATCGACGTGACGACCTATGAGCGTGAATTGATCCCGGCCATCGAAAGTGCTGCTGCCGGAGATTGATGGCAGCGGTGATAAAAGTCAGCTCGCAACCACTTTGAGGCTGGCCGCAGGCGTGACACCCAGAAGCGCAAGTCCTTCCTGGACCACCTGATTTCGGCCCGCTTCCTTCGCCCTGTAGAGGAAGCCATCGGCGCGCGAAATCGCATCATGGATGGAGTGGTCGCCAAGCGCGATGGCGGATATACCGAAGCTGCTGGTGATATGGACCGGAAACGGGCCTTCGGACCAGTTGCGGGCGGCAAAGGCACTGCGCACCATATTGGCCAGTATCGCAAGCTGTGCGGCCGGCATGTCTGGAACATAGGCCACGAATTCCTCCCCGCCAAAACGCGCAACCTTGGCACTGGCAGGCAGAGTTTCTTTCAGAAGCGATGCAAGCGCGATGATCACCCGATCGCCGGTCGCATGACCGAAGCGGTCATTGACCGACTTGAAGTGATCGATATCGCAAATCAGAACTGCGCCTGAAGGCAGTGGCGTCAACCTGAAGTCCGGAGCGGAAAGATCGAAACCCCGCCGATTGAGAAGCCCGGTCAGCGGATCGTGGTCCGCTTCCAGCCGGTGCTGTTCGATAACATCGGCTATCGCACTGCCGAGCACCGAAAGCGCCATGAGGAAGCCGCAGATGCTGGCGGTGAACTGCGCCAGATAGGAATAATCCGAGGTAAAATAGGCACCCACGCTTTCCGGCGAGGAGCCTGTCGTAAACCACAGGAATATGCCAACCCTCATCAGCGTCTCTGCGACCACCAGCGAGGCAGCGGCCAGCAGAACCTTGTCCATCAGGTTTCGTATCTTGCGGCGAACGAGGAAAATGGATGGAGCCAGAAGGAGAGCGAGCCCCATATCGGATGTCGCAAGCTCATTTCTGAGGTTTGGCTGAACCAGGATGAAGAAGCAGACGACAAGATAGGCCGCTATGGCAGCACCGAGCCGCACCCTCACATAGGTTGGCGCTCCAAACTGGACGAGAAGAGCGTGGCCATAAAGGACAAAGGCGGCAAGGAAGAGGAAATCGGCCAGCAGCGCCCCGAAAAGATCAAACCCCTCCGGCAGAACCATCGGCAAGGCAAAACCGGCAGCACCCAGGATGTAACCAAGCCCCCAATAGCGCCCGGGGCGAAAGCCTATGGCCTGCAAGCCGAGGAAGACCACGCCGAAAGTGAACATGATGAAAGGCAGCAGATAGGCAAAATTATCCTGCAAGACGTCGGCCTTCGCGCATGGGAAGAGAGAGGCCTTTAGCTCTAGTGGAGCTTTCTTAATAAAGCCCCCGCCTTCACGCAGAATCTTGGCCGATCAGGCACCAGGAAGCGCGTTTTGCCATTCCTTGACGGCATCCACCGGCCAGACCAGCATCAGCACATTCAGGGTCAGATTGTCACGGATCAGCCAGCCGGTGAAGATCTCGAAGAATATCGCAATCAGGATCGTCAGCCACACCGGCACACGGGCGGCAAAGAAGAAGCCGACGATCATGAACACCGTGTCCATCGCGGAATTCAAAATGCTGTCGCCGCTATAGCCGAGCGCCATGGTGGCAGTGCGGTAGCGGTCGATGATGATCGGCGAGTTTTCCAGGAGTTCCCAGGCCGCCTCCACCAGAACGGCAAGAGACAGCCGAAACGACAAGGGCTTGCTGCGAAAGAGAAGCCAGGCAAATCCGTAGAACAGGAAGCCATGGATGATGTGGGAAGGCGTGTACCAGTCGGCGATGTGCTGTGAGTTACCGGGCGTGTTCACCCCCGGCTCGAACAGCTTTACATAGCCGCATTCGCAAATCGGAACCCGGCCCATCATATAGAGAATGACGATCTGCGCGAGCAGCAGCCCGACGGCCACCCAATACCATTTGATTGAAGACGAGCGGGAGGCCGGCACAGCCGTCGTGGTCATTTGTGGTCCTTGTTCAGCGGTTCGACGGAGTGGCGCATGACGAGCGGCATTTGCGCCATGGTGAAGATGATGGTGATCGGCATGGTGCCCCACACCTTGAAGGCAACCCATGTGTCAGTCGAGAAATTGCGCCAGACGACTTCATTCAGCACCGCCAGGAACAGGAAGAAGAGCCCCCAGCGCAGCGTCAGCTTGCGCCAGCCCTCATCCGTCAGCTTGAAGGCGGAGTTGAAGACGTAGCCGAGCAAGGACTGGCCGAAGAACAGCCCGCCCAGCAGAATGACGCCGAACAGCGTGTTGACGATGGTCGGCTTCATCTTGATGAAGGTATCGTTCTGCAAATAGAGCGTCAGCGCACCGAAGACGAGAACCACGAGGCCGGAAATCAGCGGCATCATCGGCAGGGTTCTGGTCAGGATCCAGGAGACGGTGAGCGCGAGTGCGGTGGCGATCATGAAGAGGCCTGTAGCGATGAAGATCGGACCGCCGAATTCGTGCAGAACGGGCAGCTTTTCCGCCAGCCAGTCGCCCTTGGAGTTGGCGAAGAAGAAAACGACGAGCGGTCCGAGTTCTAAAACGAACTTCAGGAGCGGGCTGATTTCCCGCACCATTTTTTCGCTTTCGCGCTGATTGCTTTCCACATCCATACTCAAACTCCCGCAATCGCCTTGGCGAAATCTTCTGCTTCGAACGGCTCCAGATCGTCCACGCCTTCGCCCACGCCGATGAAATAGACCGGCAACTTATGCTTGGCAGCGATCGCAACGAGGATACCGCCGCGCGCCGTGCCATCCAACTTTGTCATAATAAGGCCCGAGACACCCGCAACGTTGCGGAAAATCTCAACCTGGTTCATGGCGTTCTGACCCGTCGTCGCATCCAGCGTCTGAAGAACGGTGTGCGGCGCCTCCGGATCGAGTTTGGCCAGCACGCGCACGATCTTTTCCAGCTCGGCCATAAGCTCGGTCTTGTTCTGCAGGCGGCCCGCCGTATCGATGATCAGCACGTCGCTCTTTTTGGCCCGCGCCTGTTCATAGGCATCATAGGCAAGCCCTGCGGCATCGGCGCCAAGCTTGGTGCCGAGGAAGTCCGATCCGGTGCGATCCGCCCAGATCTTCAACTGCTCGATGGCAGCCGCACGGAACGTATCGCCCGCAGCCAACATCACCTTCAGGCCGGAGCCGGAGAGTTTTGCCGCAAGCTTGCCGATGGTGGTGGTCTTGCCAGTACCGTTGACGCCGACCACCAGAATGACATGCGGCTTGTGCGACAGATCGAGTTCCAGCGGCTTGGCGACGGGCAGGAGAACCTTGGTGATCTCGCTTGCCATGATCTTGGCGACATCCTCCCCGCTCACATCCTTGCCGTAGCGCTCGGAAGACAGCGCGCCGGTGATGCGCATGGCGGTCTCGACACCGAGGTCGGACTGGATCAGCAGATCTTCCAGCTCATCCAGCGTGTCTTCATCGAGCTTACGCTTGGTGAAGAGGGCCGAAATCTGGTTCGTCAGTTGCGAGGAGGTGCGTGCAAGACCGGCGCGCAGGCGCTGGAACCAGGTGAGCTTCGGTTCAGGTGCGGCCTCGACCGGCTCGACGCGATCCGCAGCGGAGGCGAAGCCTTTTGGAAGGCTAGCCGGAACGGCAGGAGACAATGCAGCGGGCGGAATGCCGCTGGCGGCTTCCGCCTCGTCCAGAATATCATCCAGCGTGTGAGCGTTGAGAGGCGCATCAGCGGAAACAGTATCCAGCGAAACACCATCGACAGCCTCGTCGGCAGCCGCTTCGGCTTCCAGCAGGGAGAGCGGCACCATGCCGATATCGCCGACCAGTTCAGGCCCAGGCAAAAGCGGCGCGTCCTCATCATCCTCATCTTCGACATCGTCGGCGATGTCGGCGACCGGCTCGACATCATCGGAAACAGGCCCTGCGGCGGTTTCCATTTCCACATCGGCAACAGGATCTTCGGCAGGCAGCGTATGTGCTTCCGCCTCGTTCAACGCTTCTTCAAAGGCGCTGCGGTCCTGCTCATGCAAAACGGCCTCTTCGCCTTCGGGCTTATCCGTCTCGGCCTTGTCCTTGCCAAACGAAAAGACTTTTTTGATAAAGCCGAGGGCCATGACTATTCCGTCTCTTGTTTTTAGGCCGCCTGCGCCGCCAGATATTGCATATTCAAGTGCTTACCGTTGTGACCCGTAATGGCAACCCGCGCAAGAGTGCGGGGCGCAAGATCAGGTGCCGCCACCAGGGTAAAGTTATCGGTATGGGCAAAACCATTGTTCTCGACGAGAATCGTCTGCTCGCGTCCAACCATGGCGTCGAGATGCGCAAGGCGAAGCGCCTCTCCACGCGCCCGCAGTTTTGCCGCCCGTTCCTTCACCAGCGCTCGGTCGAGCTGCGGCATTCTTGCGGCAGGCGTGCCGGGGCGCGGGCTATAGGGGAAGACATGCAGGCTGGAAATGCCGCACGCTTCCGCAAGTGTCGCGGCATTCTCCGCCATCTCGTCGGTCTCGGTCGGAAAGCCGGCGATCATATCCGCACCGAAAGCGATCTCCGGACGCAAAGCGCGCACCTCGCGACAGAACCGAATGGCGTCGTCGCGCAGATGCCGACGCTTCATCCGCTTCAGGATCATATCATCGCCATGCTGCAACGACAGATGCAGATGCGGCATGAAGCGTGGCTCGTCGGCAATCAGGTCCATCAGGTGACGGTCCGCCTCGATGCTGTCGATGGAGGAAAGCCTGAGCCTCAAAATATCCGGCACCTGCTTCAGCAGCGTTTTCGCCAAGTATCCGAGCGACGGCTCGCCCGGCAGATCGGCGCCATAGCTCGTGGCATCCACGCCGGTCAGGACGATTTCGCGGTAACCACTTTCGGTCAGCTTGCGCGCCTGATCCACCACTGCACCCATCGGCACTGAACGGGAGTTACCGCGGCCATAGGGGATGATGCAGAAGGTGCAACGGTGATCGCAGCCATTCTGCACCTGAATGAAAGCGCGCACATGCCCATCGATGTGCTTGACCATCTGCGGCGCGGTGGCCTTGACGCTCATGATGTCATTGACGCGCAGCTTCTCTTCCGCCGAGACGCCGAAATCCGGCAGTGCGCGATAGGATGTGCTTTTCAGCTTCTCCTCATTGCCGAGCACGGCATCGACCTCCGGCATGGCGGCAAAGGTCTGCTTTTCCGTCTGGGCAGCGCAACCGGTGACGATGATGCGCGCATGCGGATTGTCGCGACGCGCCCGGCGGATGGCCTGACGTGCCTGGCGAACGGCTTCACCGGTCACAGCACAGGTATTGACCAACACCGAATTGTTGAGCCCCGCCTTTTCGGCTTCAGTCCGCATCACTTCCGATTCATAGGTATTGAGGCGGCAGCCGAAGGTTATGACCTCGACACCGCTCATAAGACGCCCTGCTTCTCGCCCGCCTCTCGCGTCCCCAAGTCGCGCGTCCATGCGCCGGTGACGGGATCGACATGCCCGGCCCACTCCCATTCGGCAGGACCGGTCATGATGACGTGGTTATCCTCCCGCCATTCGATGTTCAGCGGAATGCGAACGGGGCTGGACGCGACATCGATCTCCACGCGGCGACCGGTGCGGCCAGTCCGTGCGCCTGAGACGGCGGCAGCGCAAGCGGCCGATCCGCAGGCAAGCGTCAGACCTGCACCGCGCTCGAAGGTGCGGGTGCGAAGCCGGCTGTCGGAGATGACCTGCGCGAGCGTAATATTGGCCTTTTCCGGAAACATCGGATGGTTTTCCAGCAGCGGCCCGATCCGCTCGAGATCGAATTCCATCGGATCGCGATCCACCCAGAAGATGGCATGCGGGTTGCCCATGGACATGACAGATGGCGAATGCAGCACCGGATCGTCGATGGGCCCGATCTGCAGTTCGATGCGGCTCGTATCGTGAAACTCTTCCGAAAGCGGAATATCGCTCCAGCGGAAACGCGGCAGACCCATATCGACGGAAATCATCCCGTCCTCATGCTCGCTGGCATTGAGGATGCCGGCGACGGTCTGAAAGGTGAAGGCCTTCTTGCCGGTTTCTGACGCCAGCGCCTGCACCACGCAGCGTGTACCATTGCCGCAGGCCTGCGCCTTGGTGCCATCGCAATTGAGAATGTCGATATAAGCGTCGGTTCCGGCAAGGCGCGGATCGTGGATCGCCATGATCTGGTCGAAGGCCGTTTCAGCATCGGCGTTCAGCGCGATCGCCGCCTGCGGCGAGACCATGTCTTTGCGGCCGCGCATATCGACAACCAGGATCTTGTTGCCAAGCCCGTTCATCTTCGCGAATTCGACCGTCTGTGTCATGTGCCTGACCTTGTCCGAGATGGGCGCGCAAGCGGCGCCTAATTCGCCTCTATATGGCGGAATTGCGGGGGAATTACCAGTCTGGGTGCGGGAAAACCAAGTGGGATTGGGCGTGATACCAGTCGTCCAAGGCATGACCAGATGTCAGTTGGTGACCACGAGCCACCCCACCCTCTGCCGTCATCCTCGGCCTTGAGCCGAGGATCCACGATTTCGCTCCTCACATGTGCCATCTATCCTCGCCTCAAGGGCGAGGATGACGAAGGAGAGTGCGGAGCTGTGTCAGCTCCCAAAGACCTTGGGAGCCTAAGCATCAAGCAGTGCTTACTGCCACTCACGCACATCGACGAAATGGCCAGCAACGGCTGCCGCCGCCGCCATGGCGGGAGAGACCAGATGTGTGCGGCTCTTGTAGCCCTGACGGCCTTCGAAGTTGCGGTTGGAGGTAGAGGCGCAACGCTCACCGGGTGCCAGACGGTCGTCATTCATCGCCAGGCACATGGAGCAGCCTGGCTCGCGCCATTCAAAACCAGCCTCGAGGAAGATCTTGTCCAGGCCTTCCTTCTCCGCCTGTTCCTTGACGAGACCCGAGCCTGGAACGATCATGGCCGAAACGGTCGGTGCGACCTTGCGGCCTTCGACGATCTTGGCGGCAGCGCGCAGATCCTCGATGCGGCCATTGGTGCAGGAGCCGATGAAGACGCGATCGATGGCGATATCGGTCATCTTGGTGCCGGGCTTCAGGCCCATATAGTCGAGCGCACGCCACTTGGAATTGCGCTTGTTCTCGTCGGCAATATCGTCAGGGTTCGGCACGATGCCCTGCACCGAAACCACGTCTTCCGGAGACGAGCCCCAGGAAACGATCGGCGGCAGGTTGGCGGCATCCAGAATAACGACCTTGTCGTAATGGGCACCCTCATCCGACTTCAACGTCTTCCAATAGGCAATGGCCTGTTCCAGCGTCTCGCCCTGCGGCGCACGCGGCTTGTCCTTGATATACTCGAATGTCGTTTCATCGGGCGCGATCAGACCGGCGCGCGCGCCGCCTTCGATCGTCATGTTGCAGACGGTCATGCGACCTTCCATCGACAGCGAACGGATCGCCTCACCGGCAAATTCGATGACGTGGCCCGTGCCGCCAGCCGTGCCGATCTCACCGATGATGGCGAGAATGATGTCCTTTGCCGTGACACCGTCCGGAATCTTGCCATCCACACGCACCAGCATGTTCTTGGCCTTCTTCTGGATGAGCGTCTGGGTTGCCAGAACGTGCTCGACTTCGGACGTGCCGATACCATGGGCCAGCGCGCCGAAAGCGCCATGGGTGGAGGTGTGGCTATCCCCGCAAACGATCGTCATGCCCGGCAGGGTGAAGCCCTGCTCCGGTCCGACGATATGAACGATGCCCTGACGCTTGTCGCGCTCGGAATAATATTCGAGGCCGAACTCCTTGGCGTTCTGCGCCAGCGCTTCCACCTGAATGCGGCTCTCTTCGTTCTTGATGCCTTCCAGACGGTCTGCGGTCGTGGGAACGTTATGGTCGACGACGGCGAGCGTGCGTGTAGGCGAATGAACCGGACGACCGGCCATGCGCAGGCCTTCGAAAGCCTGCGGCGATGTCACTTCATGGACCAAGTGACGGTCGATATAGAGAAGACAGGTTCCATCGGGATCGCGGTTGACGACGTGATCATCCCAGATTTTATCATACAGAGTACGCGGTGCGCTCATGGCTTTATCCATTCGAATGTCAAAAAGGAAATTGGGGGATGTGGAGTAAAGGCCGACAGCCTTTTCAGGCCATCAGGCGAACGTAAGTCGGCCGTTGAACGCGCCGGAAACACGCGCGAAAAATCGTGCCGGCAGACGCTTGTGATCCTGCAGCACGAAAATGTTTGGCGCGAGACATCCGAATTTCGATCCCATGCGTCTCTCATAGCAGATCGGCTTTTCAACAGCAACATGGCGCTTTGCGATTGAAAACCGCCCGGCCCGTATTTAAGGAATCTCTCTTGTGCAACGCAAAAAAATGCCGGGCGTTGTGGGCGGGATAAAAGTCTCGTGTGAAACGTTAGAGGACGTCGCGCAAAAGTGGTCACCGGTTTTGCGATAACGACATGCGGCAGAGAAGGACCTAAAGCGTGACGAGCGAATCCGAAGGATCGCGACGCGTTTTAGGACGGCACCGAAACCGCTTTCTCACGATGCCGTGAGAGCCGGTCTCGTCAAATCGGGCGGCACCTCGGCGTGCTGCCGACAGGGAGGGGTACATGTTGGTATCTGAAAAAGCACTTATCTCAAAAATCACATGGCGACTGATGCCGTTTCTCGGGCTTCTCTATCTCATCGCCTATATCGACCGTCAGAATGTCAGCTTCGCCAAACTACAGATGGTCGGCGATCTGGGTCTCAGCGAATATGCCTATGGCCTTGGCGCGTCGCTGTTCTTCATCGGCTATTTCATCTTCGAAGTGCCGAGCAATCTGCTGCTCAATCGCTTCGGCGCCAGGCTCTGGTTTGCCCGCATCATCATTTCCTGGGGCCTTGTGACCATTGCGCTCGCCTATACGAGCAGCCCCACGATGTTCTATATCCTGCGCTTCCTTCTCGGCGTCTGCGAGGCTGGCTTCTTCCCCGGCGTCCTCTATCTGCTGACCCTCTGGTTCCCGCGCGATTATCGCGGCCGCATGGTCGGTCTGTTCATGATCTTCTCCGCACTTGCCAATGCCGTTGGCGCACCGCTTGGCGGCATGTTGCTCGATCTGGACGGCCTCTGGGGCTATGCAGGCTGGGAGTGGGTCTTCCTTGCCACCGGCATTCCGGCCGTGATTGCGGGTATCGTCACCATCTTCTATCTCGACGACAAGCCGGAAACGGCCGCATTCCTGTCGCAGGACGAGAAGGACTGGCTGAACAAGCGCATCGCTTCGGAGAACTCCGGCATGGACGAACATGCAGAGGACGGTTTCCGCGCCCTGATCAATCCGCGCGTCCTTTTCATGTCGCTCTGCTATGTCGGCTTTCCGCTGGCCGCCTATGGTCTGAGCTACTGGCTGCCGACCATCGTCAAAAGCTTCGGCGTGTCGAATACGGCAAACGGCTTCATCAACATCATCCCGTGGCTGATCGTTGCCGTTGCCCTCTATCTGGTGCCATCAGCTGCCGATCGCTCCGAAAAGAAGATCACCTATATCGTCGTGCCTGCCTTCGTTGGCGCCTTCTGCCTGCTGATGTCTGCTCTGATGACATCGCCTGTCGCGCAGTTCGCCTTCCTCTGCATCGCAGCCGCTGGCATCTTTGCCGGACAGCCGGTGTTCTGGAGCCTTCCCGGTCGATTCCTGAAGGGTGCGGGCGCTGCTGCCGGTCTTGCGGCGATCAACTCGGTCGGCAATCTCGGCGGTTTCGTCGCTCAGAACGTCGTTCCCTGGATCCGCGATGAGACGGGAAGCACCATCGCCCCGATGTTCTTCCTCTCGGCCTGCCTCGCGATTGCCGGTGTGCTCGTGATCGTCGCCGGCCGGATGATCGCCAAGCAGATCTCCTCGCAGCCGAACTTAAAGGCCTGAGTCTTTCAACGCCCCTGCTTGCGGCGCATCCCTTTTTCGATGCGCCGCAGAATCAGCGACAGTCCGAGCGTCAGGATCAGATAGACGTAAGCCACGATGGAATAGGTCTCGAAGAAGCGGAAAGAGCCTGCCGCATAGACCTTGCCGAGCTGCGTGATATCCGCAACACCCAGCACCGAGACCAGCGAGCTATCCTTCACCATCGAAACGAAATCATTGGAGAGCGGCGGAAAGATCGTGCGCACCGCCTGCGGAAAGACGACCAGGCGAAAGCGTTGGTAGCGGCTGAGCCCCAACGCCTTGGCAGCCTCGATCTGTCCTTGATCGACAGCCTCGATGCCCGCCCGGAAGATTTCCGCGAGGAACGCTCCGTAGCAGAGCGTCAGCGCCAGGATCGCGCGCCACATCAGCGAAAAGTCGCGCACGATGACGGCCTCGATCCAGCCTGCAGCAATCAGAGGCGTCATCAGCCAATTGACAAAATCCACCAGCAGCGGCGCGCCGGCAAAGGCGATATAGAACAGCACCACCAGGATCGGAATGCCGCGCATCGTTTCGATGTAGAAACGCGCGATCTGCCGCAGGACCATATGATCGGCCATGCCGAGAAGGGCGATCAACAGACCCCAGAGGCAGGCGAGAAAGAAGGCCACCAGCGTGACGAAGATCGTCATGCCGATGCCATTGATGACGGTGGTGAAGACCTGGGCATAGACGCCGTTAACGGCAATCACCCCGGCGAGAATGGCGCCGATACCGATGAGCGACACCAGCCACCAGGGAAAGTCATCCGCCGCCTGTTTTGAATGCGGACGGTTCACGCCGGAACGCTCCAAGGCGATGGCCTGCACATTCGCTTATTCGCCAAGCTTGTAGTCCAGGAACCACTTCTTATCGAGCGCGGCAAAGGTGCCATCGGCCTTCAAGGCAGCGATCGCGGCATTGACGGGTACCACCAGATCGGAGCCCTTCTTGAAGATGAAGCCGAAATCGTCGCCGCCGAGCGGTCCACCGATCAGCTTCAGCGTACCGTTCGACGAATCGACATAGCCCTTGCCGGCAACGCCATCTGTCAGCACCAGATCGACATCGCCGGTGCGCAGCGCCTGCACGGTGGCACCGAAGGTTTCCATCAGCTTGACGCGCGGGTTCTGCTCATTGCCATCGAGATTATCGTAGACGGCCGTATAGAAGGGCGTTGTGCCAGCCTGCGCGCCGATCAGTCCCTTCTCGAAGGCCGCAAAGCTCTTGGGATCGGTGAAGCGGGTCTCGTCTGCCCGCACCAGCATGAACATTTCAGAGCGCATATAGGGATCGGAGAAATCCACCTTTTCCTTGCGCTCTTCCTTGATGCTGATGCCGGTCATGCCGATGTCGTACTGCCCGGCGGAGACAGCCGGGATCATCGCGTCCCAGGATGCATTCTGATACTCGACCTTGGCATTCAGCCGTTTGGCGATCTCGTTCATCGCATCATATTCCCAACCGATCGGCTTGCCCGTCTTCGGATCGACGAATTGCAGCGGCGGATAGGCATTCTCCGTCACCACGACGATTTCGCGACCCTTCAGATCCGGCAGATCAGCGGCCGATGCGAGAACCGGCGATAGCAGTGTGGCGGCGATGGCGATGAAAAACGAGCGTCTGAACAATGGCGGTCTCCTGAAAACAATGGCGGAAATTGACACGCTTTAAACCCGCCACGCAAGAGATATGCGT
Source organism: Agrobacterium cavarae (assembly GCF_004310285.1). Taxonomy (GTDB): domain Bacteria; phylum Pseudomonadota; class Alphaproteobacteria; order Rhizobiales; family Rhizobiaceae; genus Agrobacterium; species Agrobacterium cavarae. The sequence goes on along the minus strand of NZ_SISF01000031.1, from coordinate 408,219 downwards.
TTCAAGAAAGCGGTGGCGGTTAGAATGCCACCCGTCTTTCAACCCAGCTTCGCAATGGAACGCCCGTGGCGCGGCACACAGCAAAGCCAGATAACAAAAAAGGCGGCCCAAAGACCGCCTTTTCAAAAATCCCAAAAGGGAAAGCTTATTCAGCTGCACCTTCAGCAGCCTTTGCTGCTGCAGCCTCTTCAGCTGCCTTGGCTTCAGCGGCTTCTGCTGCTGCCTTTTCGGCGGCCAGAGCCTGTGCTGCTGCAACCTTTTCAGCTTCGATACGTGCCTTTTCCTCGGCAGCAGCCTGACGCTCGGCGTCGTTGAGCTTGCGAGCGCGAACGCCGGTGTCTTCAACGATACGAGCGGACTTGCCGCGACGGTCGCGCAGGTAGTAGAGCTTCGCGCGGCGAACCTTACCACGGCGAACGATCTCAACGCCTTCAACCAGCGGAGAGTAAACCGGGAATACGCGCTCTACGCCTTCGCCGTAGGAGATCTTGCGAACAGTGAAGTTCTCGTTGAGACCGCCGCCGGAGCGAGCGATAACGACGCCTTCGTAAGCCTGTACGCGGGTACGGTTACCTTCCGTAACGCGCACGTTGACGCGAACGGTGTCACCAGGAGAAAATTCAGGAAGCTTGCGCTTTGCTTCGATCTTGGCGGCCTGTTCGGCTTCCAGCTGTGCGATAATGTTGGTCATGTTAACCTCTGAGTTCTTCTGAAACAGCCAGAGCGCTCAACGAGATCATTCCTTGGATCCTGTCCTTGGAATTATGCCTTGCGGCAGGAGCGGGTTCGCCATTCTTTGCTTGCGGTTAATGGGCATAAGCCCAGTTCCACGCGGGCCAATACAGGAAGATCACCGGTTTGTCATCCCTTACATGACAATATTTTGTCGGCCGCCACCTGATTGTCGGAAAGCACATCTGCTTATATGGGAGATGGAACGCCGGGAGGGGCCATGTCCATTGCAATCATTCTACTCTTGTTCGCCAGCGGCTTTCTGTCCGGCGCCGTCAATGCCATTGCTGGCGGCGGCACCTTCCTGACCTTCGGCGCCATGACGGTAGCGGGTATCGCACCGATCTCGGCCAATGCCACCTCCTCCATCGTTCAGTTTCCGGGCTACGTCACCTCGGTGATCGCCTACTGGCCGGAAATCCGTGCCCACTGGAAGGGTGCCGTCCTGCTCGCGGTCCTCTCCATCCTCGGTTCAACCGGCGGCGCACTGCTGTTGCTGTCGCTCGACAACCCGTCCTTCCGCCAACTGGTGCCGTGGCTGCTGCTTGCCGCAACGGCGCTCTTTGCCGCCGGTCCCTGGCTTCGTCCGCGCTCGAGTGAAGAGCATCCTAAAAGCAATGTCGCGAGCCTGATCGGCCAGTTCTTCACCTCGATCTATGGCGGGTTCTTCGGTGCCGGCATGGGCATCATGATGCTGGCGGTACTGGGGCTGACGGCAGGCGGCACCTATCATCATCTGAACGCGCTAAAGAACCTGCTGGCTGTCGTCATCGCCGCCATCGCCATTATCGTCTTCGTCGGCGGTGGCGTCGTTGCCTGGCACGCGGCGCTGATCATGATTCCGGCGTCTGCGCTTGGCGGCTACTGCGGCGTCTACCTTGCCCGCCGCGTTCCGCAGTGGATCATCCGGGCATTAGTGATCACGGTCGGGCTCTTGCTGACGGGCTATTACTTCTTGACGGCCTGAGTGCCGGCAAGAAGGTCGGGTCGGCGCTCCTTCGTCAGGGAAAGCGCCTGCTCGTGCCGCCACTTGTCGATCAGCTTGTGATTGCCGGAGGTAAGGACCGCGGGGATATCGCGCCCTTCCCAGACCTGTGGCCTTGTATAATGCGGATGCTCCAAAAGCCCGCCTTCGAAACTTTCATGCACGCCGGACAGATCGTTGCCCATCACGCCGGGGAGAATGCGCACCACCGCATCGAGAAGCGTCAGTGCGGCGGGTTCGCCGCCCGAAAGAATATAGTCGCCGATGCAAACCTCCTCGAGGCCACGCGCATCGATCACCCGCTGGTCCACGCCTTCAAAGCGACCGCATACGATGATGACACCCTCTCCGGCGGCCAATTCGCGGACACGCTCCTGCGTCAGCGGTTTGCCGCGCGGGCTCATCAGCAGCCGCGGACGGGCGTCACCCTCCGACACCGCATCGATGGCCGCTGCCAGTACATCGGGTTTCAGCACCATGCCGGCACCGCCACCTGCCGGGGTGTCATCGACACTGCGATGCTTGTCGGTGGCAAAGTCGCGGATCTGCACCGGCTCCATCTGCCACTGGCCGCGCTCCAGCGCCTTGCCAGCCAAAGAATAGGACAAATGCCCCGGAAACATTTCCGGATAGAGCGTCAGCACGGTCGCCTTGAAGCTCATCGACTTACTTCTTGCCCTTGCCGAAAATCGGATGCTCGGGATCGTCCTTGCCGTCTTCCGGATTGTCGATCAATCCGGCGGCAAAGGGATCGATCAGGATCTTTCCACCTTCCAGATCGATTTCGAGAACGGCAGCCTCGGTAAAGGGGATAAGCGCCGGGCGACGTCCCGCACCCTTCAACTCAAGCAGATCGCCTGCGCCGAAATCATAGACGGCACTGACCGAACCATAGCTCTTGCCTTCGGCATCGACCACGTCGAGACCTTCGAGGTCGGTGTAGAAGAACTCGTCCTCGTCCAGATCCTCGTCAGGCAAATTGTCGCGATCGACAAACAGCTCAAGCCCGTTCAGCGCTTCAGCGGCATTGCGGTCATTGATGCCACGGAAGCGCACGATGACAACATTCTTGCCTTGGCGCACTTCGAGAATTTCAAACACGCGCCCATCGGCGGCAACGAGATTGCCGTAATCGCCAAGCGCCATGGGATCGTCGGTATAGGAGCTGACCCGCACCTCGCCGCGCAAGCCTTGAGCTGCGCCAATCTTGGCCATGAGAATGGGGTTTTCCAGCTTTGCCATTGAACCGTCCGTTATCGCGTTTTGCGCGTATCTTTAGTGCCTGGCTGATCTCTCGCCAAGCCCGTGGGGATTAAACATGAAAACGGGCGGCGCGGAAACCGCACCACCCGTCGTCAATCGGCATAAACCGAACTTATTCTGCAGCAGCAGCTTCAGCGGCAGCAGCAGCGGCGTCTTCAGCCTTCTGCTTCTTCTCGGCAACGCGCTCGAGAGCCTTCTTGCCTGGCTTTGCCTTTTCAGGGTTGCTGCGCGCGTCGCGCGTCGCAATGCCGGCTTCAGCGAGGAAGCGCAGAACGCGGTCGGTCGGCTGTGCACCCTTTGCGATCCATTCCTTGACGAGGTCGCCATTGATCTGGATGCGGTCGGCGTTGTCCTTCGGAAGCATCGGGTTCCAGGAACCGACCTTCTCGAGGAAGCGGCCGTCGCGCGGGCTGCGGGCGTCAGCGACAACGATCTGGTAGTACGGGCGCTTCTTGGAACCACCGCGTGCGAGACGAATTTTCAGTGCCATGTGAGTTCTCCTTATAATGGCTTGCCCGCCGGTCAGGCGGTCTTTTCTGTGCCGTTGTGTTCAGCGGCAATTGCTTCATGATGCCGGATGACTTCCTTGATGATGAAGTTCAAGAACTTCTCGGCGAAATCCGGATCCAGATTGGCATCCTTGGCCAGGCGGCGCAGGCGTTCGATCTGGTATTCTTCGCGCGCCGGGTCTGCCGGCGGCAAATCGTAGGTGGCCTTCAACACGCCCACCGCCTTGGTACAGCGGAAGCGTTCGGCCAGCATGTGCACCAGTGCGGCATCGACATTGTCGATGGACTGGCGGTATTCAGCGAGTTTTTCTTTGACGTCTGTCGTAGTCACCGATGGCCTCACTTCTTCTTGCCAAAACCGGCAAGACCCGGAAGACCGCCGAGACCCGGCAGCTTGCTGCCGCCGAGACCAGGCAATCCGCCTGGAAGACCGCCAAGACTCGGAGGCAGAGCGCCCGGCTTGCCAAGACCTGCGGCTTCCGCCTGCTTCTGCAGTGCTTCGAGCTGCTTGGGGTCCATATTGGCGAGATCAGGCATGCCGCCCATGCCGCCGAGACCCATCTTGCCAGCCAGACCGCCCATCATCTGCTTCATGATGCCGCCCTTGCCCTTGCCGCCCATGGCTTTCATCATGTCGGCCATGCCGCGGTGCATCTTCAAGAGCTTGTTGATTTCGGCAGCATCCGTGCCGGAACCGGCAGCGATGCGCTTCTTGCGGCTGTGTTTGAGAATATCCGGATTGGCGCGCTCGGCCTTGGTCATCGAGGAGATGATCGCCAGCTGACGGTCGAACATCTTGTCGTTCAAACCGGCAGACGCCATCTTGTCCTTCATGCCAGCCATGCCGGGCATCAGACCCATGATACCGCCCATGCCGCCCATCTTCTGCATCTGGCGCAGCTGATCGGCCAGATCGTTGAGGTCGAACTTGCCCTTGGCCATCTTCTCGGCCATGGCGCGGGCTTTTTCCGCATCGATATTCTCTGCAGCCTTTTCGACCAGCGAGACGATATCGCCCATGCCGAGAATGCGGTCTGCGATACGGCGTGGATGAAACTCATCCAGTTCGTTCATCCGCTCGCCGGTACCGATGAGCTTGATCGGCTTGCCGGTAACAGCACGCATGGAAAGCGCTGCACCGCCGCGGCCATCGCCATCCATACGGGTCAGCACAAGGCCGGTAATGCCGACACGTTCATCGAAATTGCGCGCCAGATTGACGGCGTCCTGACCGGTCAGGCTGTCGGCAACCAGCAGGATTTCGTGCGGATTGGCCTTTTTCTTGATATCGGCCATTTCCAGCATCAACGGCTCGTCGATGTGGGTACGGCCGGCGGTATCGAGGATCACGACATCATGGCCGCCAAGCTTGGCCGCCTGGACCGCGCGCGAGGCGATATCGGTCGGCGACTGGCCGGCAACGATCGGCAGCGTGTCGATGCCGGTCTGCACGCCGAGCTGGCGCAGCTGTTCCTGGGCAGCAGGGCGGCGCGTGTCGAGAGATGCCATCAGCACCTTCTTCTTCTCGCGATCCGTCAGACGCTTGGCAATCTTGCCGGTGGTGGTGGTCTTACCCGAACCCTGCAGACCCACCATCATGATGACGACGGGTGCCGGCGCATGAAGATCGACCGAAACACCTTCCGAACCCAGCATTTCGACAAGCTCGTCATGGACGATCTTGACGACCATCTGGCCGGGCTTGATGGATTTCAGGACAGAAGCGCCAACCGCCTTTTCGCGCACCTTTTCGGTGAAGCTACGAACGACTTCCAGCGCCACGTCCGCTTCCAGAAGCGCACGGCGAACCTCACGCAGCGCTGCGGAAACATCGGCTTCCGAAAGCGAGCCACGGCCGGTCAGTCCATTCAAAATGGAGCCAAGGCGGTCCTGGAGGTTTTCAAACATCGTTTCATCCTTCTTCGTTTCGGTTTCCCGAAACGTCGGTGCTTTTGCCGGCAAAAACAAGACGCCCGGAAATGGGCAAAGCCAAAAAGCACCCGAGGGCGCGTCGCGCTGTCGGGTGTTGACCTCCGGGATCTCTTTATACCTTGACGGGTCCCGGTCGGTGGCTTGGAGTCTTGAAACTGCCAGCTGATGCGGCGGGATAAACAGGAAATGCGCGCCAAAGTCAAGGCAAGTCCGCAGTTTTGGCCGAAGCGCCGTCAATTTGTCGACTTCGAGGCGCTTCTTCTACGGGTCAGACGCTTGTTGTTTACCGGTGCACTTCCTATAGCTAATATTATGAACCGTCGAAACTTCTTTCGCCTCTCCGCCATTGGTGGCCTGCTGCTTGCAAGCGGCGGCATTTTTGCCAGCCGTTCCTATGCCAGCGCTTATTATAAGGGCCCTGCCTCCGATCATTTTGACGGCACGCGGTTCTTCAATCCCAATGGGGAGCAGCCGAATGGTTTTAGCGACCTGATGAAATGGCGCTTCAACGGCCAGAGAGCTCAGTGGCCGGAGAACTATCCAAGCCCCTATCCGACCGCGAAACCAGACGCCCGCGTCGAAGGAAAAGATCTGCGCGTCACCTTTGTTGGCCACGCTTCGTTCCTTATTCAGACGGCGGGGCTGAATATTCTGGTCGATCCGGTCTGGTCGGAGCGCACAAGTCCGTTCAGCTTTGTGGGACCAAAGCGCGTCAATCCGCCCGGCATCCGCTTTGAGGACCTGCCGCCGATCGATCTCGTTCTCGTCACCCATAATCACTACGACCATCTCGATCTCGAAACGCTGCATCGACTGCATGTCGAGCACAAGCCGCTTTTCGTCACGCCGCTTGGCAATGACGCGATCATTCGCACCAAGGTGCAGGCTGCGAAGATTTCGGTGGGAGACTGGGGCGATGCGATTGCCGTCAGCCCCGATGTCAAAATCCATTTCGAACCCTGCCATCACTGGTCCGCGCGCGGGTTGAACGACAGGCGCATGGCGCTCTGGGCCGCCTTCGTCATCGAGACGCCCGGCGGCAAGATCTACCATATCGGCGACACCGGCTTTCACAGCGGGCTGAACTACCACGCTGCCGCCAAGAAACATGGCAGCTTCCGTCTCGCGAACCTGCCCTTCGGCGCCTATGAGCCGCGCTGGTTCATGAAGGGCCAGCATCAAAATCCGCCCGAAGCGGTGGAGGGCATGAAGATCTGCAACGCCGCTTATGCCTGCGGCCACCATTGGGGCACAGTACAACTGACCGATGAGGCGATCGACGCACCGATCATCGCGCTTGAAGCGGCACTGAAGGATCAAAACGTCGCGCGTGAAAACTTCCGCCCGATGCGCCCAGGCGAAGTGTTCGACGTTCCGATGGTCTGAACGGAAGTGGGTAAACGAGGGCGTTGTCGGACAGCGCCCTGCTTATTCCGAAATGATCTTGACCCGCTGCCCCGGCTCGATCGCGGCGGTGGTGCTGAGCGCATTTAAGACGCGGAAGAGTTCCAGCTTGCGATCCGTGCCCATCATGCGTGCGGCGAGCGAGGCGACCGTTTCGCCCGGCTTGACGGTAACGACGCGCACGCGAAGCGGCTTCAGCGCGGAGATTTCCGCAGGCGTCATCTTGCGGAAGCTGGAGCGCAGGAGGTTCGCGACCGTCTCCAACTGCGCGCTGCCCTTCGGCACGGCGGTGAGGAAACGGAAAATCTGATCGCCGACACGAATGACGGTGACATCGAAATCCCACTTGTCGGCACTGGCGCGCGCGGTTGCAGCAGGCAGCCCGTTCACCTGTATTTCCCGCACCGTATCCGGCAACAGGCCAGCCACCCAGCCGCTCGTCAGGTAATTGGGGAGGCTTGTCTGCTTCGGGTCGGCAACGCCATCGAAGCGGATTGCCATGTCACCGGGGCCGGTTGCCAGAACCGCCTCGACCTTGTTGTCGATCTGGAAGCCTTCCGGCACATCGAAACGAATGCCGAGATTGCCATGCAGGAAGGTGTTGCCACGGACATAACCCTCCTGCGGGCTGTCGCCATAAAGCAGCCCATCGATGCCGGTGAGGAACCAGTCGCGGCCCTTGTCGCCGACCTGGCCTTCCTGGCCGAAGGCACGCGCATGGCGCTTGGCCAGTTCGATACGCTGCGGCGTATTCGGGTGGCTCGATAGAAAGTCGAGGCTCTGATCGCTATCGGGATCGGCCGAGGTAAAGCGCGCATAGGCCGCCATGGAATCGAGGAAGCGTGGTGAGGCGTAAGGGTCGTAGCCCGCCTCACCCAGCATTCGCACGCCGATCACGTCCGCCTGCAATTCCTGCTGGCGCGAGAAGGCCGCAAGACGAAGCTTGCCTCGTGCAAGCGCCTGCTTGCCGGCAAGATCGCTGGACAGAACCTCCGCCACCACGCGGCTGGCAATCACTTCCGCTTCTTCGCGGCGTTGACGCTCGATGCCGTGATTGGCTGTGACGTGGCCCATTTCGTGCGACAGCACCGCCGCCACTTCCGAGGCGTCATTGGCAAGCGCCAGAAGACCGCGCGTGACGTAGAGATAGCCGCCCGGCAGCGCGAAAGCGTTGATGGCCGGCGAATTCAATATGGTGATACGATAGGACTGCTGCGGATTTTCCGATACCGCCGTCAGCGCGCCGGTGATGCGGGCGACCAGACGCTCGGTTTTCTCGTCGTGATATTCGCCGCCATAGCTCGCGACGATGCGCGGATGCTCACGCGCGCCCATCTGTGCGCGCGGATCGTTCTTCTGCACCTCTTCGACCGTCTGCGGATTGTCGGAAGGCTTCAGCGAGGACTGATAGGCAGGGCTGAACAGCGACTGGCATGAGGACAGCATCAATGCCGCAGCCCCGAGGCTTATGATGCCTCGCCGCGATATCGACCGCTTTTCCATGTCGTGACCGGAGCGGCCATTTACGGCCTTCACACGCGTCATCATCCTGCCAGTCCGCTCCAAACGTTCCTGATCATCCGTTATATGCAGACCAGAATATCAGCTTAAACCCCACAGGCACCAGAATGCCTGAACATCCAAAACGATCCCAAAAACGATCTATGCTGCGGAAAGACCCTGACAAAAGACGTTCTCTATATATGTCTCAAATAGTTGAGCCTGATTGGCAAGTGCAAAAAATACGCACCTTCACTGTCTATTTGCAGGATTGACATTGCGCCGCGTCCAAATTGTGGCACGTCCCCGCACTACTTCTGGAGGAAGGCTCCGACCTCGGGAATGTCTGTGGCGGAAAAGAAGGCCTCCGTCGCACCCTGAAACAGGATCTTGCCGTCCGACAGAAAAACCACCGCGTCAGCAAGACGGCGGATATCGTCCGGGTGATGGGTGACAAGAAGAACCGTGTTGTCGTTTTCCGATTGCAGCTCTTTCAACAGCCCCGCCATTCCGGCGCGCAAGCCCGGATCGAGCGCTGCAAAGGGTTCGTCCAGCAGCATGACCGCGCGCTGACGAACCAGTGCACGCGCAAGTGCTGCACGCTGGCGTTCGCCACCTGACATGCTGGAGGGCAGCCGCTTTTCGAAACCCGCAAGCCCGACCCGTTCAAGAGCTGACGCAATCCTTGCCTTGTCTTCCTGTGTCAGGCGAAGCGACGGGCTGATCCCGAGGCCGACATTGGTGACGATATCGAGATGGGCGAAGAGGTTGTTTTCCTGGAAGATCAGCGAAATCGGCCTTTCTGCCGGATCGCGTCCACCCATGTCGTCAGCCCCGATGAGCACGCGACCGCCTGTCGGCGTTTCAAAACCCGCGACGAGATTGAGAAGCGTCGACTTGCCCGAACCGGAAGGACCGACGACCGCGGTCACCTTCGCTTCCTCGAAGGACGCGTCGAAGAAGAAGTGCTGCCGTCCAAGCTGCAGCGATACCTGTTCCAGCCTAACCTTTGCCTGATCGCTTTTCATGTTGCTGCTTTCGCTCTCTCGGATTGGCGAGATACGCCGCCTGCTGCGAGGATGAGGCAGATAACACCAAGAATGAAGGCATAGCCCGCCGCATCATTGGTGCGGTAGCTGCCCATATTGCTGTAGACGAGCCACGGCAAGGTGACGAAGCGTTCCGAGCCGAAGAGAGCAACGGCTCCGAGATCGCCAAGCGACAGTGCCATGGCAAAGGAAAAGGCCATGGCGAAGGCTCGCCACAGGACGGGAAGATCGACAAGGCGAAAACGGGAAAAGCCGGTGACACCGAGGCTGGCAACCAATCTGCCGGTTCTTGCCTGATGGGTCGTGAAGGCGGGCTCAAGAACGCGCATGGCAAAGGGCAAGGCCATCAGCATGTTGATGAGCGCCACGAGGAATGGCGCGAAGAGGGACACATCGCCAAAGGGCCGCAGCAGCAGAAACCAGCCACTGCCCAGCACGACGGGTGGCACCAGAAGCACCATCGAAGCGCCGCCACCAAAAGTCGCCGCAAGGAGTCTTGCGCCCCACGCCGGTGCATCGTTGTCCGCAACCACCTGGCGCGCCCGGATGAGCGCCACGGAAACGAGAACCGAGAGCGTTGCCGAAACAAGCGCGATCGACAGGCTGGTGATGGCTGCGCGCCGAAATATCTCGGCGCTCAAAAGACGCCATAGATCCGCAGTCAATCCGGAGGCCGCGACGGCGACGAGCGGCGAGCCGACCAGGAGCATCGCAAGAACAATGACAAGGCCATCCCAAAGACGCGGCAACGGGCGAGCGGCATCGAAACGACGAACCGTCTGGCCCTGCGTCTGCCCCTCCGCTTCCGCACCCGGCAGAAACGAGAGCAGCAAAAGAAGCAGGCCGGTCATCGCGATCTGCATCAGCGACAGGGCAATGGCACGTGGCGGATCGAAATCGAAGCGCAGCGCCTGATAGATCGCCACCTCGATGGTCGTCGCAGCCGGACCGCCGCCCAGCAGCAGGACAAGCGTGAAGCTCGTGGCGCAGAGCATGAAGATCAGGCCCGCTACACCCGGCACGAGCCGCCGCATCACCGGCCATTCGATGAAGCGGAATGTGGAGAGGGAATTCATGCCGAGCACGGCACTCATGCGCCAATATTCGCCGGGCATTCTTTCCAGCCCCGCCAGGAAGAAGCGCACGGCAAGCGGCAGGTTGAAGAAGACATGGGCAATAAGAATGCCGGAAAGGCCGTAGATGCTGAAAGGCTGTTCCACGCCCGCAGAGAGTAGCGCCGTGTTGAGAAGCCCCTGCCTGCCCCAGATGGCGATCAGCCCGAGCGCGCCGACGATCACCGGCAGACCCATCGGCACCGCCATCAGCCGGATGATCCAGATACGGCCGGGAAAATCCCTTTGGCGTGCGAGCGCCAGTGCGACCGGTAGACCGAGCGCCACCGAAAGAACGGTGGAGAGTGTCGCCTGCCAAAGCGTGAAGCGGAGAATGCGCAGCGTGTAGGTATCGAAGAGGGCGTTCGACGCCGCCTGTGTATCGAAGGAAAGCAGCGCTGCGACCGCAAGTCCGATGAAGAGCAACACGGCGGAGAAAGCCGCCATGCCACTGATCAGGAACCGTCTTCTGTCGCTGCGCGCAATCACGGGCGGGGTCCGCGTGAGATTACTTCACGCTCATCGCGGTCAGCCACTCATCGATCCAGGCCTTGCGGTTCTTCGCCACCTCTTCCGGCGACATCAGGAAGGTCTTGGTCGGCTGGACCAGCTTGTTGAAGGCATCCGGCAGCGGCTGCGACGTGGCGGTGACCGGCATCATCCAGTTGTTTTCCGGAATGGCATCCTGGAAGCCAGGGGTCAGGATGAAGGAAAGGAACGTCTTGCCGAGATCCTTCTCCGGCGCGTTCTTCAACAGACCGGCGACTTCGATCTGAATGTAATGGCCTTCCTGGAAGCTTGCGGCCTGATAGCGCTCGCTGTGCTCGGCCACCATGTGATAGGCGGGCGATGTGGTATAGGAGAGCACCATCGGTACTTCGCCCTTGGTGAAGAGGCCGTAGGACTCCGACCAGCCCGGCGTCACCGTCAGCACGCGATCCTTGAGCTTTGCCCAGGCTTCCGGTGCCTTGTCCCCATAGACCGACTTGACCCAGAGCAGCAGGCCAAGACCCGGCGTCGACGTCCGTGGATCCTGAATGGCGATCTTCTGCGACGGGTCGCCCTCGACCAGTTCCTTCAGGCTTTTTGGCGGGTTCTTTAGCGTCTGGGTGTCGTAGACGACGGCAAAGTGGCCGTAATCATAGGGAACGAAAACATCATCCTTGAAGCCGCCCGGCACCTTTGCAGCGGAGGCGTCGATACCCGATGCTTCGAAGAGCCCGGTGTCCTTGGCTTCGGCAATGAGGTTGGTGTCGAGGCCGACCACGACATCCGCCTTGGAGCTGGCACCTTCCAGCTTCAGGCGATTGAGCAGCGCCACACCATCGGCGACGCCGACGAAATTGACGGTGCAATCGCATGTCTTCTCGAACGCCGCCTTTACCTTGGGACCGGGACCCCATTCGGAGACGAAGCTTTCATAGGTGTAGACGGTAAGAACCTTTTTATCCTGCGCGATGCCAAGGCTCGGCAGGAGGAAGGATGCGGCGACGAGGCCGGACAGCAGAAAACGACGATACATCAGACACCTTCTCGAATGGGTTACGGGAATAGGCGTCTGGATGGAAGCCGTCTAATCCCTCCGCCGGTGTTAACCGGATCAGGTTCTTCGGGTTGGCGAACGCCTCTCAGCCTTGTCTTTTCGACAAAGCACCCCGTTAGAGCGAGAAAAGATGTAGTGACACAATCGCTTATTGGCAAGACGTGATGCCGCGCGCCTATGCCTGCTCCGTCATGTAAACCAGTTCCCAGACATGGCCATCGGGATCCTGAAAGCTTGCGGCATACATGAAGCCGTGATCCTGCACCGGTTTCCACTCTCGCCCACCGGAAGACAGCGCTGTTTTCAGCATGCTGTCGATCTCCTCGCGACTGGACGCCGAAAGGCAGGTCAGCACCTCCGTGCCGCGATTGGCATCGGCGATTTCGCCATTTATGAAATCGCGGAAGCGTTCTTCCTGAAGCAGCATGACGAAGATGTTCTTCTCGACGATCATGCACAGCGTTCGCTCATCGGAATATTCCGGATTGAAGCTGAAGCCGAGCGCGGTGAAGAAGGCTTTCGATGTCTCGATATTCTTCACCGGCAGATTGACGAAGATCATGCGCATGGTGGGGCTCCTCCGTTTTGGATAGAGAACCGCATATTTGATGAGCTGTCAAAGATGGTGCTGGACTAGCCTTCCATCTCTTCGCGCAGCATCTCAAGCTCAAGCCATTCTTCCTCCATGGCCTCCAGCTTTTCGCGAAGCTTCGCCATCTCGTCTGCCAGCTTGTTGAAAGCAGCCGGGTCCTTGGCGAAGAGCTGCGGATCGGCCATGCGCTCTTCGCGCTTGGCGATCTCGCCCTGAAGCTTTTCCATTTCTTTCGGCAGGTTTTCCAGCGCAAACTTCTGCTTGAAGGAGAGTTTGCCCTTGGCCTTGGAAGGCTCGGCACTGGTCGCTGTACTTGCAGAAGCCTTCGCCTTTTCCTGCTTTTCGGAACGCTTCTTGTCTTCGGCCGCGCCCTTGCGCTGCGCCATCATGTCGGAATAGCCGCCAGCATATTCAATCCAGCGGCCATCCGGCGCATCCGGGTTGGCGGGCGCGATGGTGGACGTCACGGTGCGGTCGAGAAAGTCACGGTCGTGGCTGACGAGAATGACGGTGCCGGAAAAGCCAGCGACGATTTCCTGAAGCAGATCGAGGGTCTCGATATCGAGATCGTTCGTCGGCTCATCAAGGATCAGAAGGTTGGTTGGCCTTGCCAGGATCCGCGCCAGAATGAGACGCGCGCGCTCACCACCAGACAGATTGCGGATCGGCGTGCGGGCCTGTTCCGGCTGGAACAGAAAGTCCTTCATATATCCGGTCACATGCTTCTGCTCGCCATTGACCAGCAGGCTTTCGCCGCGACCATCGGTCAGGTAATGCGCCAGCGTATCGTTGGGATTGAGGTCCTCACGCTTCTGATCGAGTGTCGCGATTTCCAGATTGGTGCCGAGTTTCACCGTGCCGCTGTCAGGCGCCAACTCACCGGTCAGCATCTTAAGAAGCGTGGTCTTGCCTGCACCATTCGGCCCGACGAGACCGATGCAATCGCCGCGATGCACACGCAGGGAAAAGGGCGCGATGATGGTGCGATCGCCGTAGGACTTGGTGATGGCCTCGGCCTCGATCACCAGCTTGCCGGATTCGCGCGCTTCTACCGCCGTTGCCTGCACGGAGCCTTGCGGACCCTTGTGGCCGCGATAGGCCGCACGCATGTCACGCAGTTCTCCTACGCGGCGCATGTTGCGCTTGCGGCGTGCCGTCACGCCGTAGCGCATCCAGTGCTCTTCGCGCTCGATCGCCTTGCCGAGCTTGTGCTGCTCCAGCTCTTCCTCTTCCAGAACCTTGTCGCGCCATTCCTCGAAATAGCCAAAGCCGCGGCTGAGACGACGCGACTGGCCGCGATCAAGCCAGACGGTGGCGGTCGAAACCTTCTCCAGGAAGCGACGGTCGTGCGAGATAAGGACAAGCGCGCTTCGCGTCTGCTGCAATTCGCTTTCCAGCCATTCGATGGTCGGAAGATCCAGATGGTTGGTCGGTTCGTCAAGCATCAGGATGTCGGGCTCCGGCGCCATGACACGGGCAAGTGCCGCACGACGCGCTTCGCCACCGGAAAGGCTCGATGGATTTTCCTGGCCGGTCAGACCCAGATGTTCCAGCAGATAGCTGACCCGGTAAGGATCGTCGCCCGGTCCAAGACCGGATTCGGCATAGGCCTGCACGGTGTCGTAGGCGCCGAAATCCGGCGCCTGCTCCAGGTAGCGGATCGTCGCGGACGGATGACGAAAAACCTCGCCCGACTGCGCTTCGACAAGACCGGCGGCGATCTTCATCAGCGTCGACTTGCCCGACCCGTTTCGACCGACGAGGCAGATGCGATCGCCCGGCTCCACCTGCAGGTTGGCGCCATCCAGAAGTGGTGTCACGCCAAAGGTCAGCTTGATATCGTCGAGTTTCAGAATGGGGGGTGCCAAGGCATCAGGCTCCGGTCAGATCGTAGGGACGGGCAAGCACGATCGCCTTGCCGCTTTTGAGGCGAAGGCGAATTTCGCCCTCAGCCACGTTGGACATAGTGCGCGACGAGCCGAAGGCAAGCGCAAAATCATTGAGGGGATAACGGGCATTCTCGATATCGAGGCCCGAAAGGGCAGTAAAACCGGCGACGGAAAACAGCGAGCCGCGCGGCAAATCGAGCGCCAACGCGCCAGCAAGTAGCGGAAAAGCTTCTTCCTCACCAGACGTCAGCACCACCTCAAGGCTGCGTTCGGCCAGAGCCACAGCATAGAGCAGATGAAACTGCGCATGGTCGGATCGCTCGCCCGCCAATGCACCGACAAGTGTCAGACGCTTCGCGCCTCGCGCCAAAGCCTCGGAAACGGCAATCTCGCCATCCGTCTCCCCCTTGGCGGCGGGAAAAGGCTGTTGCGGCACATCCGGCCATTCGTCGACAAGCGCCGCATCGGCGGAATCGAAATCGCCTACCCAGAGCTCAGGGGTGAGCCCGAGCGGCCCAGCATGTTTCATACCGCTATCGGCGGCAATCACGCGCGATCCGGCAACCGCCTTTTGCAGGCGATCCGTAACCGCGATATCGCCGCCCAGCAGAATGGTGAAGTGATCCGATTTCATGCCCTGCCTTATCGCGAAACCTTGTCTCAAGGAAAGGCGGAAACGCTGCAGAGGGCGGCGATATTGATTTTTCGGCCGGACGGGATTATGACAGCCCCCAGTGGTGATTTGCCGACCGGCTTGCAGCCACTTTAAAGAAGTCGCTAAAGGGTCGAGGAAACAGGCAATTTCCGAGGACCGGTTGCGATTTCGCTGCCGGTTTTTTTGTTTTTGGACGTGAGAGTTCGCGATGCCCATCAAGATTCCCGATACGCTGCCCGCCTTCGAAACCCTCGTGAATGAGGGCGTGCGGGTGATGACCGAGACCATGGCGATCCGTCAGGATATCCGCCCGCTCCAGATCGGGCTTCTCAATCTCATGCCGAACAAGATCAAGACCGAAATCCAGATGGCCCGCCTTGTCGGCGCCTCGCCGCTGCAGGTGGAACTGTCGCTGGTGCGCATCGGCGGACACCGCGCCAAGAACACGCCGGAAGAACATCTGCTGTCCTTCTACGAGACGTGGGAAGAGGTGCGTCACCGCAAGTTCGACGGCTTCATCATCACCGGCGCACCGGTGGAAACGCTGGCCTTCGAAGACGTGACCTACTGGGACGAGATGCGGAAAATCTTCGACTGGACGGAGACCAATGTCCATTCGACGCTGAATGTCTGCTGGGGTGCAATGGCGGCGATCTATCACTTCCACGGCGTGCCGAAGCATGAATTGAAGGAGAAGGCCTTCGGCGTTTATCGCCATCGCAATCTGTGCCCGGCCTCCATCTACCTCAATGGTTTTTCTGACGACTTCCAGGTGCCGGTGTCCCGCTGGACGGAAGTCCGCCGCGCCGATATCGAGAAGCATCCGGACCTCGAAATCCTGATGGAGTCCGAGGAGATGGGCGTGTGCCTGGTGCATGAGAAGCGCGGCAAGCGGCTCTACATGTTCAACCACGTGGAGTATGACTCCACCTCGCTGGGAGACGAATATTTCCGCGACGTGAATTCCGGCGTGCCGATCAAGCTGCCGCATGACTACTTCCCGCATAACGACCCGGCGCTGACCCCGCTCAACCGCTGGCGCAGCCATGCCCATCTGTTCTTCGGCAACTGGATCAACGAGATCTACCAGACCACGCCTTACGAACTGGCCGCGATCGGCACGACAACCCGCTGATCAGGAGCCTCCAAGAATTTGACATTCCGGCGTTGCGCCGGACGCCAAAATGACGCAACGTCCGGCGCAAATCGCAAGCGACAGGGAGAATTCGGGATGAGCGAAGCAGGCGCACGGGAGAATTTCGGCATTACGGCCACCGGCGAGAAGGTCGAGCGGGTGACGATTTCCGCCGGCGGTCTGACCGCCAAGGTGATGACCTGGGGTGCGGTCATCCAGGACCTGCGCCTTGGGGGTCATCAGCCGCCGCTGGTGCTCGGCTTCGACGCCTTCGACGACTACCCGAAATACTCCTCCTACTTTGGCGCGACGCCCGGCCGAAACGCCAACCGCATCGGTGGCGGCACATTCTCCATCGACGGCAAGGACTATCAGCTGGAGCTCAACGAAAAGGGCGTCAGCCATCTTCATGGCGGCAGCGACGGCACGGGCAAGCGCAACTGGCTGATCATGGAACACGGACCGAGCCATGTCATTCTGCAGATCATCGATCCGAATGGTCGCGCCGGCTATCCCGGCAACTGCACGATGACCGCAACCTACACCATCCGCGAAGGCGGCGTTCTTTCGGTATTGTATGAAACGACGACCGATCTTCCGACCATCGCCAACGTCTGCCAGCACTCCTACTTCAATCTCGACGGTGCTGAAACCGCACTCGACCACGAGATCGAAATCTCTGCCGATCACTATCTGCCGACCGATGAGCGCCAGATCCCGACCGGCGACATTCGCCCTGTCTCGGGAACGGTGTTCGATCTGCGCCAGCCGACGCCGATGAGCCTGAAGGACGACAAGGGCGAACAGGTGCTCTACGACCACAATTTCTGCCTGTCCGCAGAGCGCGTGGCCAAGCGCAAGGTGGCACATGTCCGCGCTCCGGCCTCCGGCGTGTCGCTGGAAGTCCACACCACAGAACCCGGCGTGCAGTTCTATTCCGGCTTCAAGCTGAACACCGCCGTTCCGGGCCACGATGGCCGCCATTACGGCCCCTTTGCCGGCTTCTGCCTGGAAACCCAGATCTGGCCGGACGCCGTCAATCACGAGGGCTTCCCCAAGGCGATCCTTCGCCCCGGCGAAACGCTGCGGCAGGAAACGGATTACATCTTTAAGAAAGGCTGAAGCAGGTCAGTCCAGCACGCAGCCCACATAAGCGCCGGAGCCTCGGGCCCGGCGCTCGATCAACCCCGCAAGACGCTGCATGCCGCGGCCGGGCTTGCTGGCATTTCGATCAATCGGGTTTGGCAAGGATACGGCCAGAAGTGCAGCCTGGCGAGAGGTGAGCTTGGAGGCCGGCACCTTGAAATGGTATTGCGCTGCGGCCTCGATACCGTAGATGCCCGGGCCCCATTCGGCGATATTGAGATAGATCTCCATCATCCGCTTTTTCGACCAGACGAAGTCGGAAACGAGCGCAAGCGGAAGCTCCAGACCCTTGCGGATGAGCGATCGCCCGTTCCACAGAAACAGGTTCTTGGCCGTCTGCATCGGAATGGTGCTGGCGCCACGTGTCGCCTCGCCTTCCAGCGCGTCGTTGACGACATCCTGCATCTGGTTCCAGTCCACGCCATGGTGGAAACAGAACTGGCCGTCTTCCGACATCATCACCGACTGGATGAGACGGGGAGAAATATCTTCAAGCGGCACCCATTGCCGGTCGTAGCCCCGGAAGGTCACCAGATCGGCAAGCATCAGCGTCGAGACGGGACGAATGAAGGGAAGCGCATAGAGAGGAATCAACAGATAGGGCAGGATCAACAGCGCCAGCACGAACATGCCGACGCGTTTGGCGAGGCTCCTGATATCCAACTTCGGCCTGCTCTCCTCGTCGGGAAGCGCTTCGTACTCCCTTTCGCTTTCCGGCGTACTGCTCACATCCCGTCCCCGCTCGTTCAGATCAAGCCTTTCATATTCTGCTCGCACCATCAAGGCTACTCACGATGGTGAAGTTCCGCACCCCTTCAACAAAACATTTGCCAGCCCTTTTCCCCCATGCCAAACAGCCGCGAGATGGAAGGAAGCGGCGCCATGACATTCGAGACACGGCTGCGAGACAACGCGGCGAGCACGGAAAAACTGCTGGCAGAGCTTCTGACAGGCGCAGTCGGCGACGACGAGATCGCACGGCCCGCAAACCTGCTGGACGCCATGCGCCACGGCGTGCTGAATGGCGGCAAGCGCCTGCGGCCCTTCCTCGTCATTGAGACGGCACGGCTGCTCGGCGGCAATGAGGCTGCGGCCCAGCGTGTGGGCGCTGCACTGGAATGCCTCCACTGCTATTCGCTGGTGCATGATGATCTTCCCGCCATGGATGACGACGACCTGCGTCGCGGCCTGCCGACGGTGCACAGGAAGTTCGACGAGGCGACTGCGATCCTCGCGGGCGATAGCCTGCTCACCCTTGCCTTCGACATCATCGCAAGCCCCGAAACGCCGCTGACAGGCGATCAGAAAACGGCCCTTGTGCTGGCACTGGCACGCGCCGCAGGCATTGGCGGCATGGCAGGCGGTCAGGCACTCGATCTGGCAGCGGAAAAACAGGCACCGGACGAACAGGGCATCGTGACATTGCAGGCGATGAAGACCGGTGCGTTGCTGCGCTTTGCCTGTGAGGCCGGCGCCATCATTGCCGGAAACGATGCGTCCCATCGCCAGACGCTGCGCCGCTTCGGCGAAAAGATCGGCCTCGCCTTCCAGCTTGCCGACGATCTCCTCGATCTCACCTCCGACGCCGCCACAATGGGCAAGGCAACCGGCAAGGACGCCGCCCGCGGCAAAGGCACGCTGGTGGCACTGCGTGGCGAAGACTGGGCACGCGCCAAGCTGCAGGAGCAGGTGCGCGATGCCGCAAACCTGCTTGCGCCCTATGGCGACAAGGCAGAGATCCTCGTAGAAGCGGCACGCTTTATTGCTGAGCGAAAGAGCTGAAGGCGTAAGCATCTCTCCCGCCTTCCCAACATCTTCACACCCACAACAAAAAGGGCCGCCAAAGCAGCCCTTTTCTAAAATCCGATAGGCGCTATTGCATCTTAGCCGTTCTGCGTCAGCGGCGAGATCAACACTTCCACGCGACGGTTCTGGGCGCGGCCATCCGGCGTGGCGTTGGATGCCACCGGCTGCGACGGGCCGAAGCCCATAGTGGACATGCGGCGCTGATCGACACCCTGGCTTGCGAGATAATTGGCAACCGAGGCGGCGCGGCGCTGTGACAGCAGCTGGTTGTGGTTCAGGCTGCCGGTGGAGTCGGTGAAGCCGTTGACGTCGATATAGGTCTTGTTGAACTTGTTGAGAACGATCGCGACCGAATTCAGCGTCGGGTAGAAAGGCGGGATCACCTGATCCTGGTCCGTCGCGAAGGTGATGTTGGACGGCATGTTGAGAACGATGCTGTCGCCACGACGCGTGACGGAGACGCCGGTACCCTGCAACTGCTGGCGAAGCTCGGCCTCCTGATTGTCCATATAGCCGCCGATTGCGCCGCCGGCGAGCGCGCCGATACCGGCACCGATCAGCGCGTTACGGCCCTTGTTGCCGCCGCCGATCGCCAGACCGCCAACCGCACCGGCCAGCGCGCCAAGCCCCGCACCGCCCGCCATGTTGGAGACCTTCTGCTCACCCGTGTAGGGATCGGTCGTGGTGCAGGCGGAAAGGTAAGTTGCGGCAAGCGCAAGAACAGCAAACTTCTTGATCATTGGAAATCATTGCTCCGTGAGTTTCGGGAGGTAAGACACAGCGATTCGGGCATTTTCACGATCGAGACTCACTCCGCCGCGTCCTTTTGGCCAAAACGTTTTTCGATATAGTCGATGACCAGCGCCTCGAAGTCCGAGGCGATGTTCGGACCGCGCAAGGTCAACGCCTTTTCGCCATCGATAAAGACGGGTGCGGAAGGGCTCTCGCCGGTTCCCGGCAGCGAAATGCCGATATCGGCATGCTTGCTTTCGCCCGGACCATTGACGATGCAGCCCATGACGGCGACGTTCAGCGCTTCGACGCCTGGATATTTCTCACGCCAGACCGGCATGTTCTTGCGAATATCGTTCTGGATGTTCTGCGCCAGTTCCTGGAAAACGGTCGACGTCGTGCGCCCGCATCCCGGACAGGCGGCAACCACGGGAATGAACTGGCGAAAGCCCATGACCTGCAACAGTTCCTGCGCCACCTGCACTTCGCGGGTGCGATCGCCATTTGGCTCCGGTGTCAGCGACACGCGGATCGTATCGCCGATGCCCTGCTGCAGCACATAACCCATGGCAGCCGAAGAGGCGACGATGCCCTTGGAACCCATGCCGGCTTCGGTGAGGCCGAGATGCAGCGCGTGGTCGGAGCGCTCCGACAGCATGGAATAGACCGCGATCAGATCCTGAACCTGGCTGACCTTGGCGGAAAGAATGATGCGGTTGCGCGGCAGGCCGATCTCTTCGGCAAGCTCGGCGGATATCAGCGCCGACTGGACGATGGCTTCGCGCGTGACCTGACGGGCGGACAGCGGAAAGCCGGCGTCCTTGTTCTTGTCCATGAGGCTCGTCAGCAATTCCTGATCGAGCGAACCCCAGTTGACGCCGATGCGCACCGGCTTGTCGTAACGGATCGCCATCTCGATGATGTCGCCGAACTGCTTGTCCTTCTTGTCCTTGAAGCCGACATTGCCGGGATTGATGCGGTATTTCGCCAGAGCCTCGGCACAGGCGGGATGATCGGCGAGCAGCTTGTGGCCGATATAGTGAAAGTCACCGACAAGCGGCACATCCATGCCAAGCCGCAGCAGACGGTCGCGGATTTTCGGAACGGCGGCAGCGCTCTCATCCCGGTCCACGGTAATGCGGACGATCTCCGAGCCCGCGCGATGAAGGGCCGCAACCTGCTGGACCGTCGCATCGATATCGGCCGTGTCCGTGTTGGTCATGGATTGCACCACGACCGGTGCACCGCCACCGACGATCACACCACCGACATCGACGGCAACGGAGGCGCGGCGTGGCTTCGGATCGTAATCGGCGTGTGCGTTCATCATGGTCTCTGCAACTGCGGTGAGGGTCTTCATTCAGGTGGATCAAGGCGGGCGCCTTGTCAACATCGAAGCAGTCAACTGTTAAAGCGTGTCGCTTCGCTCTCACACTGTACGGTCTTCTTGTTCGCATGGCGTTATCGCAAAACCGCTTCACACTTTTGCGCGCCGTGCTTTATTTTACCGCAATCATGGCAAAATTCGAGCCCGTCTTACGCCCGACCCAAAACGAGAGCGCTTCCTTAGAGATTGGAAGCGCTCCAGACGCACGGAACGATTGGCGTGGCTCAGTGACCGCTAGCCCCGTCGGCATGACGAGCGAGCCTGGAGAGCAGCAGCACGACCACGTGCAGAAGCGGAATGAACAGGAACACGGTCGCAAGCCCGGTATGTTCGGCAATGAAGCCAATGGCCGAGGGCGCGACCAGAATGCCGGAATAGCCCATGGTGGTGACGACAGACAGACCGATGCCAGGCGCCAGCCCCGGCATGTTGCCGGCAGCGGAAAAAGCGATCGGCACCATGTTGGAGATGCCGATACCGGCAATGGCAAAGCCGATAATGGCAATGAAGGCGTTTCCGGCAGCACCTGCAATCAGAAGACCGACGATCGACAGGGCCGAGCAGACTTGCAACGTGCGCACGGCGCCGAGACGCTCGCGCACCAGATCGCCCGCGAAGCGCATGACGGCCATGGTCAGCGAGAAGGCGGCGAAGGCAAAGCCGGAAACCGCAACCGATGCGCCAAGCTCGTTGCGCAGATAGAGCGCACCCCAATCGAGGACCGCACCCTCCGGCACCATGGAAAACAGCGCCATGAGACCGATGATCCAGGGCAGCGGTGTAAGCGGCAAGCCACCCTTCGGCCGTTCTTCTTCAGGGTGCGGACGATCCACCATGACGCGCGGCCAGGCAACCGCAAGAAGGGCTGCAGCGATGATAGTGAGCGCAACGGCATGACCATAAATGCCGATCTTGGTGATCAGCAGACCGCCAAGGCCCGCACCGATCAGGCCGCCAAGGCTCCAGAAGGCGTGGCATGACGACATGATGGCGCGCCGCATACCGCGCTCCACCGCAACGGCATTGGCATTCATCGCCACATCCATGGCGCCCGTCAGACCGCCGAAGAGAAAGACGGTGATGACGCCCGCCCAGACGGTATTGGAGAGCGTGATGAGAAGTAGTGTCGGCACAAAGATGGCGGCGCAGAAGAGCGTCACCGAGCGCGACCCGATACGGGCGATCTGCGAACCGGCAACCGGCATGCAGGACAGCGAGCCGAGACCGAAGACGAGAATGACGAGCCCGAGCTCAGCTTCGCTCAGCGAAAGGCGCTTGGCAAATTCGGGAATCATCGGCGCCCAGGAGCCCATCATGAAACCGTTCATCAGGAACAGCAAAGAGACGCCAAAGCGGTTTTTCGTCATATAGGGGGTGCGGGCGGTGGAGACGGACATGGGGGAGCCGGTCATGCGGGCTGGTCCTTCGGTGAATGCGGATGGGATGAGGCACGGGCGTCACGCCCGGCAAGATGAATGTCGAGATTTTGTCTCCTGAGATCGCGAACGAAAGCCTCATCCGCATCGCTCTCCAGAACAAGGGTGAGATCGGGGGTGAGCGCCGCCACATGGAAGGCCGCGCCCATACCAAGCTTCTCGGTGGTGAGCGCCGCCAAGGTTCTGGCACTCGCCTTGCAGGCCAGCCGCTTGAAGGTCGCGTCCTGATAGATGTCGGCGGAGAGCCCGCCATCAGCCGTCATGCCGCAGACGCCGAGGATGCAGAGGTCGGGTCGCATATCCTCCAGCTGAGAGATCGCCATTGTATCGATGGCGGCACCGACGGCGGGATCAATTCGCCCGCCGACCACGATCAGCTCCAGATCGGCGCGGCCGGACAGTTCTGCCGCAATCACTGGCGTATTGGTGATGACGGTCAGCCCCGCGCCCTTCGGCAAGTGACGGGCAACGGCAAGATTGGTGGAGCCGGCGTCGAGAAAGATCGTCATTTTCGGTGCGATGCACGCCGCCGCGGCTTGGCCGAGCGCATCCTTGCGGTCCTGCATATCCGTGACACGGTGGCTGAGCGGCACCGTCTTGCCACCGGATATCAGCGCCCCGCCATAGACGCGCTCGCAAAGTCCACGCGCTGCCATATCGCGAAGATCGCGCCGGATCGTGTCTTCCGAAACATCGAAAGCCTGGGCGAGATCCTGCGCAAGAACGCGGCCCTTGCTCTGCAGCTCGGCGAAGATCAGCGTCTGACGCTCGCTGACGAAGTGGTCGATTTTGGACATTCGGCACCAACATGGGGAATCGTGCACAAACACGCATACATGCAGGAAGGCTTATCCACAAGCGGAAATGCCCGCACGGTGGCGGGCATTCTCGTCACTCTTGATGTCGCTTCGTTACTCGGCGTAGACGACCAGCAGATCCTTGGCGTCGATCTGGTCACTTGGCCGTACGAGGACTTCGGCGATTTTGCCGTCCCGCTCGGCATGCAGAGCCGTTTCCATCTTCATCGCTTCGATAGAAACCAGAACGTCGCCCGCCTTCACATCCTGGCCGGCATTGGCGAAGACGCGGGAGATAACGCCCGGCATCGGCGCGCCGACATGGGCGGCGTTCCCCGGCTCTGCCTTGCGGCGGGCAGCCGAGCCACTGGCACCATGGGCACGGTTCGGCACCTTGATGCGGCGCGGCTGGCCGTTGATCTCGAAGAAGATGGTGACCATGCCCTTGTCGTCGACACCCGAAGACGCCTGGTTGACAATGACGAGGGTCTTGCCGCGTTCGATATCGGCAAACAGCTCCTCGCCGTCTTCCATGCCGTAGAAGTAAGCATGGGTCGGCAGTACCGAGACAGGACCGTAGGTTTCCGAAGCGAGCGCGAAATCGGTAAAGACCTTCGGATACATCAGATAGGAGGCAAACTCGAAATCATCGACCGGACGCTCCAGCTTGGTTTCGATCGCCTTGCGCTCCGCATCGAGGTCGGCATCTTCCAGAAGCGAGCCGGGACGAACGGTGTAAGGCTTCTCACCCTTCAGGGCCTTCTTCTGCAGCGCTTCAGGCCAGCCGCCCGGCGATTGGCCGAGATCGCCCTTGAGCATGGAGACGACCGAGTCCGGGAAGGAAACTTCCCTTTCCGGATTTTCTACATCGGCCACCGTCAGATCCTGGCTGACCATCATCAGTGCCATGTCGCCGACGACCTTGGAGGATGGCGTGACCTTGACGATATCGCCGAACATCTTGTTGGCATCGGCATAGGCCTGCGCCACCTCGTGCCAACGGCTTTCAAGACCGAGCGACCGCGCCTGTTCCTTCAGGTTGGTGAACTGGCCGCCGGGCATTTCATGCAGATAGACTTCCGATGCCGGTCCCTTGAGATCGCTTTCGAAGGCCACATACTGGTTGCGCACCGCTTCCCAGTAAAAGGAGATGCGGCGGATCCACTCTGCATCGAGACCCGTGTCGCGTTCCGAACCGGACAACGCCTCGACGATGGAACCGAGGCAGGGCTGCGAGGTGGTGCCGGAGAAGGCATCCATCGCCGCATCCACGGCATCCACGCCCGCATCGACTGCGGCGAGCACTGTGGCGGCAGCAATGCCAGACGTATCATGCGTGTGGAAATGGATCGGCAGGCCGGTTGCTTCACGCAGGGCCTTGAACAGAACCTTCGCGGCGGCAGGCTTCAGAAGACCCGCCATATCCTTGACGGCGATGATATGCGCACCGGCTTTTTCAAGCTCAGCCGCAAGATTGGTGTAATATTTGAGATCGTATTTCGGCCGCGCCGAATTCAAAAGATCGCCCGTGTAGCAGATGGTCGCCTCGCAGAGCTTGTTCTCCTCGGCGATCGCATCCATCGAGACGCGCATGTTTTCGACCCAGTTCAGGCAGTCGAAGACGCGGAAGAGATCGACCCCACCCTTTGCCGCCTGACGGACGAAATATTTCACGACATTGTCGGGGTAGTTCTTGTAGCCGACGCCATTGGCGCCGCGCAGAAGCATCTGCAGAAGCAGGTTCGGCGCGCCTTCGCGGATCAGCGCCAGACGCTCCCATGGGTCTTCGGTCAGGAAGCGCATGGAGACATCGAAGGTCGCACCGCCCCAGCACTCCAGCGACAGAAGCTGCGGAAGTGCTTTGGCATAGACGCTCGCCACGCGGGCAATGTCATGGGTGCGAACGCGCGTTGCCAGAAGCGACTGGTGACCATCGCGCATGGTGGTGTCGGTGACGAGGACGCGCTTTTCGTTGCGCATCCAGTCGGCAAAGCCTTTCGGCCCCAAACTGTCCAGCAACTGCTTCGTACCGTCCGGCGTCGGCGCTTCGATGTAGGGCACGACAGGCTTGACGGCCTTGTCGGACGGCGTGGCGCGACCCTTGGTTTCCGGGTGACCGTTGACGGTGACGTCGGCCAGATAGGTCAGAAGCTTGGTGGCGCGGTCCTGACGCTTCACCTGGGCGAAAAGCTCAGGCGTCGAGTCGATGAAGCGAGTCGTGTAGGTGTTGTTGCGGAAGCTCTCGTGACCGATGATTGCTTCCAGGAAGGTGAGATTGGTCGCCACGCCGCGGATACGGAATTCGCGCAGCGCGCGGTCCATACGGCTGATCGCCTCATCCGGTTTTGGCGCCCATGCGGTGACCTTGACGAGCAGCGGATCGTAATAGCGGGTGATGACGGCGCCGCTATAGGACGTGCCGCCATCCAGGCGAATGCCGAAGCCTGAGGCCGAACGATAGGCCGTGATGCGACCGTAATCGGGAATGAAGTTGTGCTCGGGATCTTCCGTGGTGATGCGGCACTGAAGCGCGTGGCCGTTGAGACGGATATCCTTCTGCTCAGGCACGCCGGATTCGGGCGTGCCGATGGCAGCACCCTCGAGAATGTGGATCTGCGCCTTGACGATATCGATGCCGGTGACGACTTCGGTTACCGTGTGCTCCACCTGGATGCGCGGATTGACCTCGATGAAGTAGAACTTGCCGGTATCGGCGTCCATCAGATACTCGACCGTGCCGGCGCCGATGTAATTCGTCGCGGCTGCGATCTTCAGCGAATAATTGGCAAGCTCCTGGCGCTGCGATTCCGACAGGTAGGGCGCTGGCGCGCGCTCAACCACCTTCTGGTTACGCCGCTGGATGGAGCAGTCACGCTCGAAGAGATGGACGACATTGCCATGCGTGTCGCCAAGGATCTGGCTTTCCACGTGGCGGGCGCGTTCCAGCAGCTTTTCCAGATAGACTTCGTCCTTGCCGAAGGCCGCCTTGGCTTCGCGCTTGGCTTCGGTGACTTCGCGCGCCAGATCTTCCTTTTTGCGAATGGCGCGCATGCCGCGACCGCCGCCGCCCCAAGACGCTTTCAGCATCACCGGGTAGCCGATCTCCTCGGCCATGCGTTCCACTTGCGCAAGATCATCTGGCAGAGGCTCGGTCGCCGGAACAACCGGCACGCCCACCGAAATCGCCAGATCGCGGGCGGCCACCTTGTTGCCGAGCTGACGCATGGTTGCCGGGCGCGGGCCGATGAAGGTGATGCCGGCGGCATCGCAGGCGTCGACGAATTCGGGGCTTTCCGACAGGAGGCCGTAACCTGGATGGATGGCGTCAGCGCCCGAGAGCTTGGCGACGCGGATCACTTCCTCGATCGACAGATAGCTCTCGATCGGACCCATATCCTTGGCAAGATGCGGACCGCGTCCGACCTGGTAGCTTTCATCCGCCTTGAAGCGGTGGAGGGACAACTTGTCCTCTTCCGCCCAGATGGCGACCGTTTTTATACCGAGCTCGTTGGCGGCGCGAAATACGCGGATTGCGATCTCCGAACGATTGGCAACGAGAATTTTCGATATCTTCAAAACGGCCTCCCAAGAACCTTATGAGCACTCCAACATGCTGCACCGCGGAATTAAGCAGCAAAACCGCATGTTGGAAAGGACGATTTTCATCATCCCGGTTCTGGTCCGCGCGTCTGAATGCGTCAACCAATCAAGCCGCAGCGAAACGCAAGCGCCACGACATGCTGGCGGTTTCGCGCACCGAGCTTGCGCTGGATACTGCCGAGGTACCAATCCACCGTATGACTGGTGATCGAAAGGGCCTTGCCGATCTCCGGCGATGTGTTGCCGAGCGCTAGTAGCGTCAGCACATCGCGCTCCCGGCGCGTCAGCTGCGCCACCGAAAGATCCGGAGAGGAAAGCAGATCTTCCGAGTGTCCGGTCAAATCCGCAACACGCCAGAACGTGACACGCATGACCGCATCGAAGATTGCCAGTTCACGCTCTGTCAGATGGCAGCCAAGGCCGCTGATGACAACGCCACCCAGCATGCCGTTGCGCCCGTGAATTGGAAAGGCATAGCCTTCCCGCAGTCCATGTCGAGCCGCATCCTGAAAAAGTTTCGCCGCACGCTTGCGATGCGTCGCCTGCGGAAGAAGGCACACCGCATCCCGCCACCGCACCGGTTTTTGCAACAGACAGAGCGATCGCTCGATGGGATCGACCTCGCTATACTTCTTAGCGTCGTAAATCGCGGGCCAGCCCTCGGGCTGCTGTTGTGCCAGCACCACATCCTTGACCGCAGCCCGCCGGACGGCGCGTCGGAAAATACGATAATAGTCAAACCCGTATTGGCTTATAACCTGCTGGAAAGAAGAGAGAAATTCATCCAGACCCATTGGCTCTGCATGGGTGTCCAGGAACGTAAATAGGGTCTGCATCTCAAAATAGATCCTGGCAATAAAAAAGACCACGAACCTTGCAGGGGGTATGTCTTTCGCACCCCTTAGCAGCCAGGTTCAAACGCGGCAAATATCTAATAAAGAAACGTGTCATGCATTGAAACTTTTCCGCGAAATGGATCGATTTGACAATCCAAAATATTCAGATGGTGCAGAACGCGATTTTTTTTGAGTCTCGCTTCAAAAGCCCCGGCGTTAAGCGCCCATTCATGTAGAAAGAGCGATAAAACAACTGCTTGCATAGCCCGCAATCGCCCTTGTCGCTGAAGGTAAGGGTTTCGCCCCAAAGGGCAGGACTGACATGAAGACGGGATTTGGAAATTGACACTGTTTCAAGTTTACACGCGCGCCCTGCGCTACCTTGCAACCAACAAATGGCGGGTCACGATCGTCGTTGTTGCAAACGTCATTCTTGCGGCAATCACCATCGCTGAGCCGGTTTTGTTCGGCAAGATCATCGATGCGCTGTCGACAGGGTCCGTTCCAACCAACATCCTCATCCTTTGGGGTGCGTTCGGCCTCTTCAATACAGTGGCTTACGTTGCCGTGGCGCGTGAGGCGGACCGGCTTGCCCATGGGCGCCGCGCCTCGCTTCTGACCGAAGCCTTCGGCCGCATCATTTCCATGCCGCTGTCGTGGCATCATCAGCGCGGCACCTCCAACGCGCTGCATACGCTGTTGCGCGCCAGCGAGACGCTATTCGGCCTCTGGCTCGAATTCATGCGCACGCATCTGGCAACCTTCGTTGCCGTCGCGCTCTTGATCCCGACTGCCTTCTCGATGGATGTTCGCCTGAGCTTCGTGCTGGTGGGCCTTGGTATTTTCTACTGGTTCATCGGCAAGTGGGTGATGAACCGCACGAAGGAAGGCCAGGCCTCCGTCGAGGAGCACTATCACACCGTTTTTGCCCATGTGAGCGACTCGATCAGCAACGTCTCGGTGCTGCACAGCTACAACCGCATCGAAGCGGAAACCAAGGCTCTGAAGTCCTTCACCGAGCGCCTGCTGAGCGCCCAGTACCCGGTTCTCGACTGGTGGGCTTTCGCCAGCGCGCTGAACCGCACGGCCTCGACGCTGTCGATGATGATCATCCTCGTTATCGGTACGATCCTGGTGAAGAATGGCGAGCTTCGCGTTGGTGACGTCATTGCCTTTATCGGCTTCGCCAACCTGCTGATCGGCCGCCTCGACCAGATGCGCGCCTTCGTCAGCCAGATTTTCGAAGCCCGCGCCAAGCTCGAGGACTTCTTCAAGCTGGAAGATTCCGTGCAGGAGCGTGAAGAACCGAATTCGGCTCGCGAACTCGGTCACGTCGAAGGCACGGTCGAATTCCGCAACGTCAATTTCGGCTTTGCCAACACCAAGCAGGGCGTGCACGACGTCTCCTTCGTCGCCAATGCCGGCGAGACGGTCGCCATCGTCGGTCCGACCGGTGCCGGCAAGACCACGCTCATCAATCTGTTGCAGCGTGTTTATGACCCAAGCTCCGGCCAGATCCTTGTGGACGGCATCGACATCTCGACGGTGACGCGCCAGTCGCTCAGAAGCTCGATCGCAACCGTGTTCCAGGATGCCGGTCTTCTGAACCGCTCGATCCGCGACAACATCCGTCTGGGTCGCGATTCGGCAACCGACGATGAAATCGTCCAAGCCGCAACTGCGGCGGCTGCGACCGACTTCATCGACAGCAGACTGAATGGCTACATGACGCAGGTGGGTGAGCGCGGCAACCGTCTCTCCGGTGGTGAGCGCCAGCGTATCGCCATTGCCCGTGCGGTTTTGAAGAATGCGCCGATCCTGGTTCTGGACGAAGCGACGAGTGCGCTCGACGTGGAAACCGAAGCGCGTGTGAAGGACGCCGTCGATGCGCTGCGCAAGGATCGCACCACCTTCATCATCGCGCACCGTCTATCGACGGTTCGCGACGCCGATCTGGTGCTGTTCATGGACAATGGCCGGATCATCGAGAAGGGGACCTTCGATGAACTCAGCCTTCGCGGTGGCCGCTTCACTTCGCTGCTCAGAGCAAGCGGCCTTGTCAACGATGACGAAAAGACCGGTGTGCCATCTATCAACATGCCGCAGCGACAGATGAACCACGCATAAGACAAAAAAGACGTGATGATTTCAGATTGACCTCCGCAGCCCTGCGCTGCGGAGGTTTTTCTTTGTGCAGTTTGCTGAAACGGCAGAAAGCAAAAAGCCCCGGCGCGAACCGGGGCTTCAACAGGTGCATTCTGGATGCGAGCAGTATCAGGGCCGACCAAACGCCTTACAGTCTGTTCAATAATTGCTGTTGGTCTGACGAAAATGGTGATTTCGAGAACCGGAGCGCAGCGTACTTAAAGTACGTGAGCACCGGAAGCACAGAAATTGCCATTTGCAGGCGGCCAACGGCGATTATTGGATAGACTGTTAGTAGTTGTCGTCCTCGTCTTCATCCTTGCGGGTAGACTTGAGCGAGGAGAGCTTGGCGAAAACGGCGTTGGCGTCGATTTCTTTTTCTTCTTCGCGCTCATAGTTGAAGCCGAGCTTTTCGGTGGTGCTTGCAGGCTGCAAGGTCGCATCCAGTTCTTCCTGGGTGGGAAGCGGGCGACCACGCGATGCACGTTCGACTTCGAGGTCGAGATCGATCTGGCTGCAGAGGCCAAGCGTGACCGGGTCCATCGGAGTCAGGTTGGCGGCGTTCCAGTGGGTGCGGTCACGGATCTGCTCGATGGTCGACTTGGTGGTGCCGACGAGACGCGAAATCTGCGCGTCCTTCAGCTCCGGATGGTTGCGCACCAGCCAGAGAATGGCATTCGGACGGTCCTGACGCTTGGAGACCGGCGTGTAACGCGGGCCACGGCGCTTGGATTCTGGAACGCGAACCTTCGGCTCGGAAAGCTTCAGCTTGTGGTTCGGGTTGCCTTCGGCGCGTTGGATTTCGTCGCGGGAAAGCTGACCTGTTGCGATCGGATCGAGACCTTTGATGCCCTGCGCTGCTTCACCATCGGCGATTGCCTTGACCTCAAGCGGATGAAGCTTGCAGAACGTGGCAATCTGATCGAACGACAGCGCCGTGTTGTCGACCAGCCAGACGGCCGTCGCTTTCGGCATGAGCAGTGTTTGAGCCATAGATACAATCCTTCTGAGCGTCCGCGCCGGTGTCGCGGGCGTGGAATGAAACCACTGATTTCCGGGAATATGACCGCTCTATAACCGGATTGCATCAGAATTGCAATTGTTCGAGAAACAAATGACCTTTGTCTAATTGCCGGATGTCACCAACCTGTTATGAATTGGACACATGACTGGAGGACAGGAGTCTCCAGACTTAAAAAGACAATCTGCATGAGGAGGAGTTCATGTCTGCGAAGATCTACCCGGTTCTCAAATCGGCCAAAACCGGCACTCTGATCGACAATGACCGCTATCTGAAATGGTATCAGGACAGCGTGGAAGACCCGGAGAAATTCTGGGGCAAGCACGGCAAGCGGATCGACTGGTTCAAGCCATACACCAAGGTCAAGAACACCTCCTTCAAGGGCAAGGTGCCAATCAAATGGTTCGAGGACGGCCTCACCAACGTCTCCTACAACTGTATCGACCGCCATCTGAAGACGCATGGCGAACGCACCGCGATCATCTGGGAAGGTGACAATCCCTATATCGACAAGAAGATCACCTACAACCAGCTGTATGATGCCGTCTGCCGCCTCGCCAATGTGCTGAAAAAGCACGGCGTCAAGAAGGGCGACCGCGTCACCATCTATATGCCGATGATCCCGGAAGCGGCCTATGCGATGCTCGCCTGCGCCCGCATCGGTGCCATCCATTCCGTCGTCTTCGGCGGCTTCTCTCCCGAAGCGCTGGCCGGCCGCATCGTCGACTGCCAGTCCACCTTCGTCATCACCTGCGATGAAGGCGTTCGTGGCGGCAAGCCCATTCCGCTCAAGGAGAACACCGACAAGGCGATCCACATCGCCGCGCGCCAGCACGTCATCGTCAACAAGGTCCTGGTCGTGCGCCGCACGGGCGGCAAGACCAACTGGGCGCCCGGTCGCGACCTCTGGTACCACCAGGAAACCGCAAACGTAAAACCCCATTGCGAGCCGGTGAAGATGAAGGCGGAAGACCCGCTCTTCATTCTCTATACATCGGGCTCCACCGGCAAGCCGAAGGGTGTACTGCACACGACCGGCGGCTATCTCGTCTATGTGTCGATGACGCATGAATATGTCTTCGACTACAAGGATGGCGACATCTACTGGTGTACGGCCGATGTCGGCTGGGTAACGGGCCACTCCTATATCGTCTACGGACCGCTTGCCAACTGCGCCACGACGCTGATGTTCGAAGGCGTGCCGAACTTCCCCGACCAGGGACGTTTCTGGGAAGTCATCGACAAGCACAAGGTCAATATCTTCTATACCGCACCCACCGCGCTTCGGTCGTTGATGGGCGCCGGCGACGAGTTCGTCAAACGCTCGCAGCGCTCCAGCATCCGCCTTCTCGGCACGGTCGGCGAGCCGATCAACCCGGAAGCCTGGGAATGGTATTATCACGTCGTCGGCGAAGACAAGAGCCCGATCGTCGACACATGGTGGCAGACGGAAACCGGCGGCATTCTGATTTCACCGCTGCCCGGTGCCACTGACCTGAAGCCCGGTTCGGCCACCCGCCCCTTCTTCGGCGTCAAGCCGGAACTGGTCGATGCCGAGGGCAAGGTGCTGGAAGGTCCGGCCGACGGCAATCTTTGCATCACCGACAGCTGGCCAGGCCAGGCGCGCACCGTCTATGGCGATCACCAGCGCTTCATCGAGACCTACTTCTCCACCTATAAGGGAAAGTACTTCACTGGCGATGGCTGCCGGCGCGACGAAGATGGCTATTACTGGATCACCGGCCGCGTCGATGACGTGCTGAACGTCTCCGGCCACCGTCTTGGAACCGCAGAGGTGGAATCGGCGCTCGTCTCGCACAGCGCCGTTTCGGAGGCGGCCGTGGTCGGCTATCCGCACCATATCAAGGGACAGGGCATCTATTGCTATGTCACACTGATGGCGGGCAAGACCGGCGACGAAGCGCTGCGCGCCGAACTCGTCAAGCATGTGCGCGATGAGATCGGCCCGGTGGCAACGCCGGACAAGATCCAGTTCGCTCCCGGCCTGCCGAAAACCCGCTCCGGCAAGATCATGCGTCGAATCCTGCGAAAGATTGCTGAAGACGATTTCGGCGCGCTGGGTGACACCTCGACGCTCGCCGATCCCGCGGTCGTCGATGATCTGATCGAAAACCGCCAGAACAAGCCTGCGGCGGCTTGAGGCCTTTATGGGCGCCTCACATGTCCTGAGAAACAAAAACGCCCGGCGACGATCTGTCACCGGGCGTTTTCATATGAGGCTGCGCGTCTCACAGTCTGTTCAAGAATTGCCGTTGGCCTGCCGAAAATGGTTATTTCGAGAACCGGAGCGCAGCGTACTAAAGTACGTGAGCACCGGAAGCGCAGAAATTGCCATTTGCAGTCGGCCAACGGCGATTATGGGATAGACTGTTACTGAGCGCGAACTTCCTTGAGCTTAGCCTGAATGCCGTCAACGACATCCGCACCAATTTCAGCCTTATGCTTTTCGTAGACGACCGCGGACTTTTCGCGGATACGCGCCTGCTCTTCGGCAGACAGAACGTTCACCTTGAGACCAGCTTCCTTGATCTTGTCGAGCGACTTCTGGTTCAGCGCGCGGATGACCTTGCGCTCTTCATCGCGACCGACAATCGCGCATTCACGAAGGGCGGTCTGCTCTTCGGGCGTGTAGCTGTCGAAGATCGGCTTGGAGAAGAGGAAGAGGAACGGCGTGTAAGCGTGGTTCGTCTCGGTGACGAATTTCTGCACTTCGTAGAACTTCGAAGTGTCGATCGTCACATAGGGGTTTTCCTGTGCGTCGATCGCATTGGTCTCAAGTGCGGAGAACACTTCGCCAAACGCCATCGGCGTGGCATTGGCGCCGAGGTTCTGGAAGGTGTCGAGGAAGATGTTGTTCTGCATCACCCGGACCTTGAGGCCCGAGAAGTCTTCCCACTTGTCGACCGCGCGCTTGGAGTTGGAGAGATTGCGGAAGCCGTTTTCCCAGTAGGCGAGGTTTACGAGGCCCTGCTCTTCCAGCTTCTTGTTCATCATGTCGCCGAACTCGCCATCCAGAACGGCATCGACTTCCTTCGTGTTTGAAAACAGGAAGGGCAGATCGAACACGCCGAGTGCCGGAATCAGGCCGACGAGTGGCGAGGACGAGGTGACAACGGCTTCCTGAACACCGGAACGCAATGCCTGGGTTGCCTGCAAGTCGCCGCCGAGAGCGCCGCCCCAGAATGCGGTCATCTTCAGCTTGCCGCCGGTCTTCTCGTCGAGGCAGGCCTGCATGGCCTTGATGCCGTTGCCGACCGGGTGATCCTGGTTGATGCCGTTCGACACGCGGATCATCCGGCTGTTGTATTCAGCAAAAGCGGGTGCGGAAGCACCGGCGGTGAAGGCGATGGCTGTCGTGAGTAGAAGTAGCTTTCTCATGGTTTCCTCCCTTGGAATTGAGCATTTCCAGTCAAGATGTATGCGGCTTTACGACCGCAAAAGTGATTGGGTGAAGGGGTAACCCTCACCGCAGATATTGCAGCGGCACCATGACGATCTGCGGAAAGATCACCAGAAGGGCCAGCAC
Organism: Agrobacterium cavarae; assembly: GCF_004310285.1. GTDB lineage: Bacteria > Pseudomonadota > Alphaproteobacteria > Rhizobiales > Rhizobiaceae > Agrobacterium > Agrobacterium cavarae. The sequence goes on along the minus strand of NZ_SISF01000031.1, from coordinate 373,466 downwards.
GATGGTTTCGGCGACGAGGAACGGCCAGACGCCGACCGTGACCTTGCCGAGCGGAATGCGCCCGACACCCGAAACCACATTGAGGACAACACCGACCGGCGGCGTGATGAGGCCGATGGCATTGTTGATGATGAAGAGCACGCCGAAATAGACCGGATCGATACCCGCCTGCTTGACGATCGGCATCAGGACAGGCGTCAGGATCAGGATGGTGGGTGTCAGGTCGAGCGCAGTGCCGACGATGAAGACCAGCACCATGATCACGGCCATCAAGAGCATCGGACGGTCGATCAGCGGTTCGATGAAGCCTGCAACCTCCGCCGGAATATTGGCAGCGGTGATCAGCCAGGCAGAAACAAGTGCTGCGGCAACCAGGAACATGATGATCGATGTGCTCTTGGCAGCCCGAAGCAGCACATGCCACAGATCGGCAGGCTTCAACTCGCGGTAGATGACCATGCCGACGAAGAGTGCGTAAGCCGCAGCAATGACGGCGGCTTCCGTCGGCGTCATGATACCGGCCTTGATGCCGCCGAGAATGATGACCGGCATGCCGAGCGCCCATCCCGCACGGCCCGTTGCGACCAGGCGTTCCTTTGCCGTCGTCTTCGGCAGCGGCTGGACGTTATCCTTGCGCACGACAATCAGCCAGGCAATGATCAAGGATGCGCCCATCAGGATGCCGGGCACGATACCGGCGAGGAAGAGTTGGGTGATCGACACGTTTGCCGCAACACCGAAGACGATGAAGGCCATCGATGGCGGAATGACGGGGGCGATGATGCCGCCGGCAGCGATCAGACCGCCGGAACGCGGAATATTGTAGCCGGCCTTCGCCATCATCGGGATGAGGATCGCCGCGAGTGCGGCGGTATCTGCCGCCGCCGAACCGGAGATCGACGCCATGATGATGGCGGCAACGATGGCAACGATGCCGAGACCGCCGCGAATATGGCCGACCAGCGCAATCGCAAAGTCGATGATGCGGCGCGACAGACCGCCGGAATTCATCAATTCACCGGCCAGGATGAAGAAGGGAATGGCGAGCAGCGTGAAGGTATCGGCGCCGGAGATCATGTTCTGGGCGATGATCGCCGTATTGAACATGCCCATGTACCACATCAGCACGACGCCGCAGAACATCAGCGAAAAGGCAACGGGGACGCCGATTGCCATGGCGCCGAGAAGCGAGCCGACAAAAACCAGAAGTGTCATGTGTCAGCGCTCCGAAAGCTGTTCGATGGTGAGATTTTCACCGGCAAAGGCGGCAATCTCGTCTTCGCGGACCTTGCCGGTCAGAAAGCGGTACAGGCGTTCGAGCGCGATGATGAACATGATTCCGCCGGTGAACATGCCAACGCCATAGACCCAGATCATCGACAGGCCGGTTACGGGCGCATGCATGCTGGCATTGATGGCGGACTGCTTCCACGTTCCCCAGAAGAAGATCGCCGAGCAGAGAAGGATGATGATGTTGGACAGGATCATGCAGACAATGCGCATGCGCCGCGACAGGAACATCACCAGCGTTTCGATGCCCATATGGCTGTTTTCGCGGAAGGTCACGACCGCACCGATGAAGGTGATCCAGACGAAGAAATAGCGCGCCAGTTCTTCCGAGACATTGATGCCCGAATTCATGGTGTAGCGCATGACCACATTGATGAAGACCATGATTGCCATGCCTGCAAGAAGCGCGACGAGAATGGTCTCGAGGATGCGGTAAAAAAGATTGATGACTTTCTGCATCTTCCCCTCCCGAGAATGATACGAAGCGGCGCGAACACGGATAGAGGCGCGCGCGCAACGTTTTAAGCCTGTGGATATGCGTGTCGCGTCAAGCGAGATCGCTCGCCTCGCAACGGACGTTATAGAAGCCCGCGCTTTGCGAGATTGCGCATCAATGCCGTCGTGCCGAAGGTCCATTCCGGACAATCGGATGTGCTGGCCACCCAGTTGATCAGCTTGCCCAATCGCGGGCTTGATATCTCGACGCGGTCACCCTTGGCATGGGTGAAGCCGAGACCTGGACCATGACGATCCTTGACCGGAGCGAACATGGTGCCGAGGAAGAAGACCGCACCATCCGGATACTGGTGATCGCGGTTCAAAAGCTGCGACACCAGATTTTCCGGCGTGCGGCTGATTGCCTGCATCGGGCTGACACCCGTCATGGAGAACCCGTCTTCGCCTTCGACGAGCAGCGAAATCTGTGCCTGCTTCACGTCGTCCAGTGTAAAATTGCCGTCGAACAGACGGATGAACGGGCCGATGGAGCAGGACGCATTGTTATCCTTCGCCTTGCTCAGCAGCAGGGCGGAGCGCCCTTCGAAATCGCGCAGGTTGACGTCGTTGCCAAGGGCCGCGCCGACGATGCGACCATCGGAGGTGACGGCCAGCACCACTTCCGGCTCGGGATTGTTCCACTGCGACTTGGGATGAACGCCGATCAGCGAGCCGCAGCCGACGGACGACATGGGTTGCGCCTTGGAGAAAATCTCCGCATCCGGGCCGATGCCGACTTCCAGATATTGCGACCAGAGGCCCATTTCCTGCAGCAGGCGCTTGACCTCCGCAGCCTTTTCGGAGCCCGCCTCAACACCCTTGAGGCTATCGCCAAGCACCGGAGCCAGACGGCCGCGGATGTCCTGCGCGCGCTGCGGATCGCCCTTGGCCTGTTCTTCGATGACGCGCTCCAGCATGCTGTCGGCGAAGGTGACGCCGGCCGCCTTCACCGCCTGAATATCGTTTGGCGAAAGCAACTGTCCGGCGGAACCATCAAGAAAGGCTTCAAAGGCACCGAGCGCTGCAAACTGCAGCGTGTCGGAAAGACGATCGACGAGATCGTGCTTTTCGAGCAGTTCAGAGACGGTCGGCGCAAGCCTGGAGAGATCGTAGAGAACGCCATCCTTCAACAGGACCGGACATGGGCCGTCTTCGCTCTTGGACCAGACGCGACCGATCAGGATCGCATCCCGATGATCTTCCGGCAAAATTGCAGCAGCATCGACAGTCCTGATTTCGACCAAGCTTGATCCCTCCCACTTTCAGCCCATCCGACCACTGCCTCCACAGCAATTATATTGTCTGGATGTCTGACAACCTGAATACGTCAATCTTCTTAGTATGAGAAAAGTCCTTAGTCCAGCCTGCCAGACGCCGAATTTTCGAGGAAATTTACTGCCCGTGGCGGGCAGGGCCAATCGCGTCGACGCGAAAGGCCTATTCGTAGATTTCCATCTCGAGATTCAAGCGTTTTGCGGCACCCACCAGATGGGCGCGCATGGCGGCGCGCGCGGCTGCCGCATCGGACGCAGCAATGGCCTCATAGATTGGCACATGCTCCTGGATGGTGGTTTCCAGGATTTCGCCGAAGACCGCGCGTGAAAAGGCGACCTTTATCGCCGAGCTGATCCGCTCGGCAATGAAGCCGAGAAACATCGAGAAATAATCGTTCTGCGTCGCCTCTGCCAAGGTGCGATGAAAATCGAGATCGGCAGGAATACCGTCCTTGTCCCAATCCGGCGCATTGCGCATATTGTTGAGCGCCGCTTCCAGCCGGCTCAACTGCTCCGGCGTGCGGTTGACGGCGGCAAGACCGGCGGCCTCGATTTCCAACGGCAGACGCAACTGGAAGAGATCGCGGAATTTGTCGGGATCGGTCAGCTTGGAGCGCTCGATACGGATCGATACGCGATGACGCGGATCGCTGACGAAGGCCCCGACGCCCTGACGTGTTTCGACCGCGCCCTCATTGCGAAGCTGGGCGATGGCCTCTCGCACGACCGAACGGCTGACGCCGAACGTCTTGGACAGCGCATGCTCGGTCGGCAACTTGTCGCCGGCTTTCAGCTTTCCATCATTGATCTCACGCGCGATCTCCGCGGCGATCCGGCCAGGAAGATGATCGGTGCGGTGAATCTGGCTGAACTCCAGCGTCATGATGGCTCCTGGTGGACATGAACGCCGGAGGACGGCGCACTTTCATTCTTCTAGCTAGCCGCTTGTAGGGCAAGCTGGCAACCGGGATTCATGCGAAGCTCCGGATCGAAGGCGGCTTTCAGCCGCTCGATCATCTCCCGCTGGACGGGGCCGAGACGGCTTTCGAAATCCCCGCGCTTCAAGCGGCCGATCCCGTGCTCGGCACTGATGCTGCCGGCGTAACGGTCCAGGACCGCATTGACGATGACCTTCGCCTTGTAAATGTAGTGATCCCGCTCCTCACGCGTGCTGCCGTTGGGCGGAAGCACGTTGAGATGCACATTGCCATCTCCCACATGACCGTAGGATACCGCGAGGCATTCCGGCAGATCCTTGGCCAGTTCCGCCTCCGCTTCTGCAACGAATTCCGCAAGACGCGACAGCGGCACGGAAATGTCGGTGCGCATATGGGCGCCGCGCAGCGCCTGGCCCTCATTCATGCCCTCGCGGAACATCCAGAGTGATTGCGCCTGCGCACGCGAAGAGGCAATCACGCCATCGAGCACCAGCCCGTCTTCCATCACGCCTTCGAGAAAGCGGCTCATCAGATCGCTTGTATCGACCAGACCGGAGCCTGAAATTTCCATCAGCACATAGGCGGCATAATCGCCGGCGATCGGCATTTTCAGATCCGGAATGGCTTCCATGGCAAGCGTGAAGGCGACCGGCGGCATGAATTCGAAAGCCGACATCAGATCGCAGCACTCACGCCGCGCGCGGCGATAGAGCTTGATCGCATCATCGAGCGAGTTCAATCCGAGAAGCGCGGTTTCGACATGCTCGGGGTTGGGATAGAGCTTGACCGAGACGGCGGTGATGATGCCAAGCGTTCCTTCCGCGCCGATGAAAAGCTGCTTGAGATCGATGCCGCGATTGTCCTTGCGAAGCGTCGACAGCCCGTTCCAGATCGTCCCATCCGCAAGAACAACTTCGAGACCGAGCACCAATTCGCGCGTCATGCCATAGCGCAGCACATTGATGCCGCCCGCATTGGTCGAAACGTTGCCGCCGATGCGGCAGGATCCTTGCGCGCCGAGAGACAGCGGAAAGAACATGCCCTTTTCCTGCACCGCATCCTTGAATTCCGACAGGATGCAGCCAGCCTCCACCACGGCGGAAAAATCATCCGTATCGATGGCGCGGATCGCATTCATGCGCTCAAGGCTGAGAACGATCTGGTGATCCGGCGCATCGGGCACGCCACCAAGAACGAGACCGGTATTGCCGCCCTGGGGGACAATGGCGAGGCCAAGCTCTGCGCAGAGCCGCACGGTCGCGGCAACGTCTTCCACATTGCGTGGGCGAATGACGGCAACGGCACTGCTTGAGACATCGCCATGCCAGTCGCGGCAGTAGCGGACCATTTCTGCCGCGTCCGTCAGAACCAGCCCCTCGCCAAGACCGGCCTTCAAAGAAGCCTGCAGCTCCTCGCGTGATTGCGCATGAACCTTGAGCATATGCCCCCTCGCCTCCACCCAGGCGGTGACGCTTCTTTGGCGTCTCCGCTCTTAAATTTTTCGGTTTTTCAAAATACTGTTTTCAAGCCAGTCATATAAGGTTATCAGACAACCTTACAAGTCAAATTTTGTGATGCGGTGGAGGAGAAACCAGATGCATGTAGCGATTATCGGCGCAGCCGGAATGGTAGGACGCAAGCTGACCGAAAGGCTCGTTCGCGAAGGAAGGCTGAACGGCAAGGACATCGAGACATTCACCCTGATCGATGTATTCCAGCCCGAATCGCCAGCCGGCTTCAAAGGTAAGGTCGATGCACGCGCCGCCGATCTTTCCGGCCCCGGCGAGGCCGAAAAGCTGGTCTCCACAAGACCGGACGTGATCTTCCATCTCGCGGCCATCGTTTCCGGCGAAGCAGAGCTCGATTTCGACAAGGGCTATCGCATCAATCTGGACGGCACGCGTTATCTCTTCGATGCGATCCGCATCGCCAATGGTCAGGATGGCTACAAGCCGCGGGTGGTATTCACCTCGTCCATCGCCGTCTTCGGCGCACCGCTTCCTTACCCGATCCCGGATGATTTCCACACCACACCGCTGACCAGCTACGGCACGCAGAAGGCAATCTCGGAGCTGCTGCTGTCCGATTATACGAGACGTGGTTTCTTCGAAGGCATCGGCATTCGCCTGCCGACGATCTGCATCCGCCCCGGAAAGCCGAATGCCGCCGCCTCCGGCTTCTTCTCCAACATTTTGCGTGAACCTCTGGTTGGACTGGAAGCCGTGTTGCCGGTGCCGGAGACCATCCGCCACTGGCATGCTTCGCCCCGTTCGGCTGTCGGCTTCCTGCTGCATGGCGCAACGATCGATACGAACAAAGTCGGTCCACGCCGCAATCTTTCCATGCCAGGCCTCAGCGCCACGGTGGGCGAGCAGATCGAGGCGCTGCGCAAGATCGCGGGCGAAAAGGCCGTCAGCCTCATCCGCCGCGAGCCGAATGAGATGATCATGCGCATGTGCGAAGGCTGGGCACCCGGCTTCGAGGCCACCCGCGCCCGCGAATTGGGCTTTACAGCCGAGACGAATTTTGAAGAGATCATCAAGGTCCATATCGAAGACGAGCTGGGAGGTTTGCTGAAATGATGGAGTCGGGCAAACAAGCGCGCACCATCGCCTTTATCGGCACCGGCCTGATGGGCGGGCCCATGGCCCGCAACCTGTTGAAAGCCGGCTTCACGGTGCGCGTCTGGAACCGCAGTGTGGAGAAAGCGCAGGCGCTGATGGAGCATGGGGCGATCCTCGCCGGCTCCCCTGCTGACGCGGCGAAAGGTGCCGATGTCGTCATCACCATGCTGAGCGATGGCAATGCCGTTGGCAATGTGCTGTTTGACATGGGTGTTGCCGAAGCGCTGGAAAAAGGCGCCATCGTCATCGATAGCAGCTCCATTGCCCCGCCGATCGCCCGCGACCATTCGCAAAAGCTGAAAGTGCTCGGCATTGCCCATGTGGACGCACCGGTCTCAGGCGGCGTGCCGGGCGCAACCGCCGGGACGCTGGCAATCATGGCCGGTGGCGATGAGGCAACGGTGACAAGTCTCGGCGATGTCTTTTCCGCCATGGGTCGCCTGACCTATGTGGGACCATCCGGTGCGGGTCAGCTGTGCAAGCTCGCCAACCAGCAGATTGTCGCCATCACCATCGGCGCGGTGGCGGAAGCCATGATGCTGGTCGAAGCCGGTGGCGCGTCACGCGAAGGGTTCCGCAACGCCATCCGTGGCGGCTTTGCCGAAAGCCGTATTCTCGAGTTGCATGGCGAGCGCATGGTCAAGCGCAACTTCGTGCCCGGCGGTCCCTCCAAATTCCAGTTGAAGGATCTGAACGGCGTTCTTGCCACCGCCAAGGATCTTGATCTGGCGCTGCCGCTGACGGAAGAAGTGACCCGCGCTTTCGACGCCTTCGTCGGCAATGGCGGCGCCGATATCGACCATAGCGGCCTGTTGCTGCATCTGGAAAGACTGAACAAACGCGAGCACCAAGACTGACTTAAAAAATCATACAATTAGACGCCCGAATGTCTTTCGCGATGGCATGACATGACATAGGGTCACCGCCGACCTCGTCGCGCGCTCTGCCGCGGCGGACAACGCGAAGGAGCAAGGCTGTGCGCCCACGCTGCCCGAGCACTGAAAATTAAAGCGATTACAGGGAGTGCACCAATGACAATTCACCAAAACCTTATCGGCGGCGAATGGATCGGATCCGAAACGTCGAAGAACATCAATCCTTCTGACACCAACGAAGTCGTCGGCCTATACGCACAGGCTTCCGCCGAAGACGCCAAGCAGGCGATTGCCGCTGCGAAGGCCGCTTTCCCGGCCTGGTCGCGCTCCGGCATTCTCGAGCGTCACGCTATCCTGAAGAAGACCGCCGATGAAATCCTCGCCCGCAAGGAAGAGCTTGGCGCGCTTCTCGCCCGCGAAGAAGGCAAGGTTCTGGCCGAAGGCATCGGCGAGACCATCCGCGCCGCCCAGATTTTCGATTTCTTTGCCGGCGAAGCACTGCGCCTGGCAGGCGAAGTCATTCCGTCGGCTCGCCCGAACATCGGCGTTGAAGTCACCCGCGAACCGCTTGGCGTCATCGGCATCATCACGCCCTGGAACTTCCCAATTGCCATTCCGGCCTGGAAGATTGCACCAGCGCTTTGCTACGGCAACACCATCGTCTTCAAGCCGGCAGACCTCGTTCCCGGTTGCGCCTGGGCGATCGTCGATATCCTGCATCGCGCAGGCCTGCCGAAGGGCGTCCTGAACCTCGTCATGGGTCGCGGTTCCGTCGTCGGTCAGGCAATGCTCGACAGCCCGGATCTCGCTGGCATCACGTTTACCGGCTCCACCGGCACCGGCCAGCGCGTTGCCGCTTCCTCGCTGCCATTCAACCGCAAGTTCCAGCTGGAAATGGGCGGCAAGAACCCGTTCGTCGTTCTCGATGACGCAGACCTTGGCGTTGCCGTCGAAGCGGCCGCAAATTCCGGCTTCTACTCCACCGGACAGCGTTGCACCGCCTCTTCGCGCATCATCGTCACCGAAGGCATCCACGACAAGTTCGTGGCAGCGCTTTCCGAGCGTCTGGCCAAGATCAATGTCGGCAATGCGATGTCGAAAGACACCCATGTCGGACCGGTGGTCGATGAAAAGCAGTTGAAGCAGGATTGCGACTATATCGAAATCGGAAAGAAGGAAGGCGCCAAGCTCGCCTTCGGTGGCGAAGTGCTGAAGCGCGAAACCCCCGGCTTCTTCCTGCAGCCGACGCTGTTTACCGAAGCCACCAATGACATGCGCATCTCGCGCGAGGAAATCTTCGGACCGGTTGCCTCCGTCATCCGGGTCAAGGATTACGACGAGGCTTTGGCCGTTGCCAACGACACGCCCTTCGGCCTGTCCTCCGGCATCGCCACCACCAGCCTGAAGCACGCAACGCACTTCAAGCGCAACGCCGAAGCCGGCATGGTCATGGTCAATCTGCCGACCGCTGGCGTCGACTTCCACGTGCCATTTGGTGGCCGCAAGGCATCCTCCTTCGGCCCGCGTGAGCAGGGCAAGTATGCCAACGAATTCTTCACCACGGTGAAGACGGCCTACACGCTGGCCTAAATCAACAGGCAGAGACGAAATCCCCGGCTTCGACCGGGGATTTTTTTGGCTTCACGTCGCTGCATTTGGCCCTATGGTAGGCACCATCTGGAATGACGTGAGACGATGATGACCGATATTGCGATGATCGAAGCCGCCCGCCAGCGTATGAACGGCGAGGCAATCCGCACCCCCTTGATGTCTTCTCCCTTTCTTGACGAGATTGCCGGCCGCAAGGTCCTGATCAAGCCGGAATGCCTGCAGCGGACCGGCTCCTTCAAGTTTCGTGGGGGCTGGTCGGCGGTCTCGGCATTGGAACCAGAGGTGCGAAAGCGCGGCGTCATCGCCTTTTCCTCCGGCAATCACGCCCAGGGCGTCGCACTGGCGGCAAGCTTGCACGGCGTGCCCGCCGTCATCATCATGCCGCGCGATGCACCGAAGATCAAAATCGAAAACACCAGAGCCTATGGCGCGGAGGTCGTGCTCTACGATCGCGCCAATGAAGACCGTGACGCGATCGGCGCGACGCTGTCCGAGGAACGCGGCCTGACCTTGATCCGCCCCTATGACGAACCGCTGGTAATCGCAGGCCAGGGAACGGTGGGACTGGAGATTGCCGAACAGGCGCAGGAGGCTGGCATCGAGAAAGCAGAGGTGCTGGTTTGCTGTGGTGGCGGCGGGCTGACATCGGGTGTCGCGCTTGCCTTGGAAGCCAAGGCCCCGGGCCTGAAGGTTCGTACCGCAGAACCCGAACATTTTGACGACGTGGCGCGTTCGCTCGCCTCAGGGAAGATCGAGAGAAACGCAGCCCTCAGCGGCTCCATCTGCGACGCGATCATCACGCCGCAGCCAGGCAACATTACCTTTCCGATCCTCAAGCGCCTTTGTGGTGCTGGTATAGCCGTGACCGAAGAAGAGGCGCTGCGGGCCATGGTGCTCGCCTTCCAGCGCCTGAAAATCGTGGTGGAACCGGGCGGTGCCGTGGCACTGGCAGCCGCCCTTTTCCACGGCAATGAGCTTGAAACCGATTCCGTGATCGCCGTGGCATCCGGCGGCAACGTCGATAGCGCCATCATGGCGGACGCGCTGTCGAAATACGCCTGATCTTCAAGCGTTCAACGAGACGAGGAACATGATCATGGAAATCACCCGCGCTGGCACGAGACCATCGGGCAAAGGCCCTGCCGACTATTTCACCGGAACGGTCCGCATCGATCCACTGTTCAATCCGCATGATGCAGAGCGCGTGCAGGGCGCGCAGGTAACTTTTGAGCCCGGTGCCCGCACAGCTTGGCATACCCATCCGCTTGGTCAGACACTGATCGTCACATCCGGATCGGGCCTGGTCCAGCGCGAAGGTGGCCCGGTCGAAAAGATCGCACCGGGCGATGTCGTCTGGTTCTCACCCGGTGAAAAGCACTGGCACGGCGCATCGCCACAAACCGCCATGACCCATATCGCCATCCAGGAAGTGAAGGACGGCAAGGTCGTGGACTGGATGGAGCAAGTGACCGACGCTCAGTACACGGGCGACTAAAGCGTCGGCCGAACGGACCCACGACGCTCTGACGTGGCGGTTTGAGACGCGCTATTCGGCCAGTCTCGAAAACACCTCATCCGCAATTGCCAGCGATGCCGTCAGCCCCGGGCTCTCGATACCGAAAAGATTGACGAGACCCGCAACGCCATGCCGCTCCGGTCCGTCGATCCTGAAATCCATCGCAGGCTCTGAAGGTCCGGAAATCTTGGGCCTGATGCCGGAATAGGCTGGCTGGAGTGCGTCATCCGGCAAGCCCGGCCAGTAGCGACGGATCGCCTCGTCAAAGCCCGCCGACCGTTTCGGATCGACGGCGTAATCGATGCGGTCGATCCACTCAATATCCGGACCGAAGCGCGCCTGTCCGGCAATGTCGAGCGTCAGATGGACGCCAAGCCCATGGGCATGAGGTGCCGGATAGATCAGCCGCGAAAAAGGCGCTCTGCCTTTCAGCGAGAAATAGGAGCCCTTGGCATAATAGGCTCCAGGAATATGTGCCGAAGGCAGTCCTTCGATGGCGCTGGCAATCTGCGGCGCAACCAGCCCTCCCGCATTGATGAGCGTTCGGCAGGTCAATTCGACCGGCTCGCTCCCGCCGACGAAGACCCGGAAGCCTTCCTCCTCCACGACCGCGCGCAGGAACGGCGCCCTGTAGGCCAGGCTGCCGCCCGCATCTTCCATATCGCCGAGTAGCGCCAGCATGTAGCCATGGCTATCGATAATGCCGGTCATGGGTGACGACAACGCCGCCTTGCAGGAGAGCGCCGGTTCCAGACGCCGGGCCTCGGACGCGCTGATCAGATCCAGCGCCTCGCAACCATTGTAGCGGCCTCGCCGCTGCAGGTCTTCGATAAGAGGAATTTCGCTTTCGGTGGTCGCCACGATCAGCTTGCCGCAGCGGCGATGCGCGACGCCATGACTTTCGCAATAGTCATAGAGCCGCTGGCGCCCCTCCACGCAAAGCCGCGCCTTCAGGCTGCCTTGCGGATAATAGAGCCCGGCATGAATGACCTCGCTATTACGAGAGGAGGTCGCACTGCCGAATTCGGCTTCCTTTTCCAGTACGATAACGGACTGGCCTTGAAGCGCGAGCGCCCTCCCGACCGCAAGGCCGATGACACCCGCCCCTATGATGATCGCATCGATATCCGCCACGCGTCTTTCCAACCTTTTACCCATTGAACCGAAACACCGCTCGGACGTTAAGGAATCGTGAATGCGGTAGATCGGACCTTGTTGGGAGGCAAGTCACGACCAGTATTTTCCCCGCAAGCCCAATCTTATGGAAATTTATCTCTACTGGAACACTAGAGAATAGCGATATTCTGAGTGTCACTATCCCGCAGATCGGCGGTACCGATTTTTGGACGAACAGGAGGGTGCGATGTCTTATTCCAAAGCAGGAAAAGCAAGAGATTTCACGCCGTCAACCGCGCCGCATCGCGGCTGGCAGGCATCGATCCATACAGCGCTCGTCGGCATCTGCTTTGCCTTCGTCGCAGCGGTCATCTTCGGTCTCGTTCCTTAACGAGACTTAGCCGATCGGCCCCTCGGAAATGGGGGCCGCTCGATTTGATGGCGTCGGCGCTGTGCGCCCTTTGAGATTGCCATCGCGATCGAAGACCAGGATATCGAGCGCGATATCGTCCCGGCCAAGCGCCGCCGCAGCCGTGACCCAGGCCTTCTGCGCCACAATATTCCCAAAATCGATCCCGGCCGCCTCAGCCAGCTGAAAGGCATGTGCCACCATATTTGCATTGCGGATGGCGGTGAGAAGTTCGCTTGTCGCGCCCGCTTCTTCGGCAAGTTTTGCCAACGCTTCCAAATCCGCCAGCCCGCGCTTGGAGTGCACGTCCAGCATGCCCTGCGCCAGCTTGGTCATCTTGGCGACCCCGCCCGCGACCGTCACTCGTGGGACCGGATGGGTCTTCAGATATTTGAGCATGCCGCCAATGAAGTCGCCCATGTCGATCAGCGCAGTCTCGGGCAGTCCGTAAAACGCCTGCCCCGCCTTTTCCGACGCATTCCCAGTAGCGCCCAGGAGATGGGGAAGCCCCTCTGCCCGTGCCACATCGATTCCGCGCCAGATCGAGTGGATCCAGGCCGAACAGGAAAAGGGAATGACGATCCCGGTCGTGCCGAGGATGGAGAGACCGCCAACAATGCCGAGACGGCCATTCAAGGTCTTTTCCGCCAGCGTCTCCCCGTCGCGCACGGAGATTTCCACCTCGAAATCGGACTCGGTCCCCGCCACCTCATGGATCGCAGCAAGGATCATCTGACGCGGGACGGGGTTGATCGCGGGCTCCCCCACCGAAAGCGGCAGACCGGGGCGGGTGACAATCCCCACGCCCTTGCCCGCCTTGAAGCTGATGCCGCTTCCCGTCTCCGTTCTGCGCAGCGTGCTCTCGATCAGCGCGCCATGGGTTACATCCGGATCGTCGCCGGCATCCTTGACGATGCCCGCGCGGGCGAACCCGTCGCCCTTCTCCTCCGTTGCGAGAACGAAGGCTGGTCGAGACCCGTTTGGAAGTTCGACATCGACAAGATCGGGGAAGGACCCGGTCAAAAGCGCCTGACAGGCGGCCTTCGTCGCTGCGGCAGCGCATGTGCCGGTGGTCCAGCCACGCCGAAGGTTTTTGCCATCCGTTTCCATGAATGTCCTATAGACCTTGCAGCGTGAGCCGTCATCGGTAAACAACAGACCAACTGCACGATCAAAAGCGCGCCCGGAGTTTAGAATTCTGCCATGACCGCAAAAGCCATCATTATCGGCGCGCCCCGCTCCGGCTCCGGCAAGACCAGCGTCACCATCGGGCTGCTGCGCGCCTTTGCCCGCCGCGGCATCAAGGTGCGCGGCATCAAGACCGGACCAGATTACATCGATCCCGGCTTTCATGCGGTCGCAACCGGTACGCCCGGTCTCAACCTTGACAGCTGGGCGATGCAGCCGGATCTGCTGCATCATCTTCTGACCCAACAGGCAGACGGTGCGGATCTTCTGCTGATCGAAAGCGCCATGGGCCTCTTCGATGGCATTGCCGTCTCCGACAACCGCACCGGCTCGGCCGCTGATCTGGCGCGGCTCTTTCACATCCCCGTCCTCCTGGTCCTCGATGTCTCGGGCCAGTCGCAAACGGCGGCAGCCATGGCCCATGGCTTTGCCCATTACGATCCGGCGGTGAAGATGGCCGCCGTCGTTTTGAACCGCGCGGGCAGCGAACGCCATCGCACGCTTTGCACCGACGCGATCGAAAAGATCGGCCTTCCTGTAGCGGGCTGCGTCATGCGCGATCCATCGCTGACCCTGCCCGAACGGCATCTCGGCCTGGTGCAGGCGAGCGAACACCCGGAAATCGACGCCCATATCGAAAGACTGGCCGATACGATGGAGCGCGCCATCGATCTCGATGCGCTGCTGGCTCTGGCAACGCCCATCGATTTGGCCGAAGGTTCTCTCGACGCGGGAATTGCCCCGCCCGGCCAGCGCATTGCCTTGGCCGAAGACGCCGCCTTCACCTTCCTATACCCGCATCTAAAACGGCAATGGCGGGAGGCCGGCGCCGAGATCCTGCCCTTCTCGCCGCTTGCCGATGAAGCTCCGGACGCGTCCTGCGATATCTGCTGGTTGCCCGGTGGTTATCCAGAGCTTTTCGCCGGACAGTTGGCCGTCGCATCGCGCTTCAAGGCGTCGCTTGCCCAATTTTCGCAGACGAAGCCAGTGCACGGGGAATGCGGAGGCTACATGGTACTGGGGGAAGCGCTGGAAGACGCGAACGGGGTGACGCACGCCATGACCGGGCTACTCTCCCACGTAACCAGCTTCGCCAAGCGGAAGATGAACCTCGGTTACCGTCAGGCCAAGATTGCCGAGACCGGCCCGTTCGGCCAGGCCGGCGATGTTCTACGCGGACACGAGTTCCATTATGCCAGCGTCATCGACGTCGGCACCGATCAGCCCTTCGCCGAAATTGCCGATGGTCTCGGCAAGCCGCTTGGGCCATCCGGCGGCAGGCGCCGCCTTGTCAGCGGAACATTTTTCCACGCGATCGCAAAGGCTTAGCAGGTTCTTTTTCGTGAGGCTGGTGTTCCGTCTGTGGCGGGAGTGGAGGAACGGCTTTGCATTTCCTATATTGCTGAAACACAGCATCCCCCACCTGGAACCACATCTGGAATAAGGACGGATCTTCATGACCGAAAAGTCTCCCGAAAACAACTTTCCCGCAGGCTATCAGCCGCCAGAGGTCTGGCAGTGGGAAAAGGGCAATGGCGGCGCGTTTGCCAATATCAACCGACCGATTGCCGGCCCGACCCATGAGAAGGAACTTCCGGTCGGAAAGCATCCACTGCAACTCTACTCGCTGGCGACACCGAATGGTCAAAAGGTCGGCATTCTTCTGGAAGAGCTTCTGGCCGCCGGCCATTCCGGCGCGGAATATGATGCTTGGCTGATCAAGATCGGCGATGGCGACCAGTTCGGTTCCGGCTTCGTTGCCGCCAATCCGAATTCGAAGATCCCGGTCATGGTCGATCATTCCACACCGGAGCCGACGCGCGTTTTCGAAAGCGGCTCGATCCTGCTTTATCTCGCGGAAAAATTCGGCGCCTTCCTGCCGAAGGAGCACAAGGCCCGCACCGAGGCGCTGAACTGGCTGTTCTGGCAGATGGGTTCTGCCCCCTTCCTCGGCGGCGGCTTCGGCCACTTCTACGCCTATGCGCCAATCCACATCAAATACGCTATCGACCGTTTTGCCATGGAGGCAAAGCGCCAGATGGACGTGCTCGATCGTCATCTCGCCGAAAACCGTTACATGGCAGGCGATGAATATTCGATTGCCGATATCGCCATCTGGCCCTGGTATGGCAACCTGGCGCGCGGACAATCCTATCCGAAGGCGGAAGTGTTCCTGGAAGCAGCAAGCTACAAGAATGTGAAGCGCTGGGCCGATGAAATTGCCGAGCGTCCTGCCGTCAAACGCGGTCGCATGGTCAACAAGGCTTCCGGTGATCCCTCAGAACAGCTACATGAACGTCACGATGCGTCCGATTTCGACACCAAGACGCAGGACAAGATCGGCAAGAGCTGAAGGATAGACGAAATGGCGAACCTGCCCGACATGACCAAACACCGTGGTTTTCCATCCGGCATGCCGGGCACAGGCGTCCAGTTTACCATACGCCGCGCCAATCCGCGCGGCGTCACCCCCATCAAGCAACTGCCGCGCAAGGCGCGTCCCGGCACGCCGGAACATCGTATCGATGCGGCCTTCCTGCATGCGCTTTGGCACCATTTCGGCGCTGAACCCTTCGAGCGCGGCAATCTCGATGCCGCCCGCCTCAGCCTGCTCTTCGGGCGTGAAGTTCTCCCCGCCGAGAAGAATTTCGATCCGCTTTCCTATGAGGCGATGCTCGTGATCGACGAGCGCGTGGCGCGCCAGAGCTTCCCGGAATCCTTCGAGGATTACTTCGACGTCTGAGGCCCAAACAGGCGCCTGCGTCAAAGTGGAGACCTTGAAGAAAGTTTCTGTGCGCGGCGTCAAGAAGATGGTATAGAGCCACCGGTTTCATCATTTTCGGCGGCTCTGACATGGTCAGGCAATTCTCTCATTTTCTTGCCGCTTCGGCACTCATCCTCCTTCCCGTGGCGATGGGTCTTGGCGGAACTGCCCATGGCGGCACCGACTACCCAACCGTCGAAAAACTCGGCGAGGCGCTGTTTCACGAAGTCAATCTGTCGATGAACCGGACGATGTCCTGTTCCACCTGCCACACCTCTGCCAATGGCTTCACCGACATTCGCGATACGGAAAAGGCAGGCCATGCGGTCTCGCTTGGCGATGATGGCAAGTCGCTGGGAGATCGCAACGCGCCGACGGCAACTTACGCCAAATTCTCCCCGCCCTTCGGCAAGGACGCCGAAGGAAACTATATTGGCGGCCAGTTCTGGGATGGACGCGCCGCCACCCTAGAAGATCAGGCCGGCGGCCCGCCGCTGAACCCAATCGAAATGGGGATGGCCGACAAGTCGAGCGTCGTGAAGCGGCTGAAGGAAAACCCCGATTACGTCACCGCCTTTGCAAGCCACTTCGGACCAAACGTATTCGAGAACGATGAGCAAGCCTTCGCCGCCATGGGCAAGGCGCTGGCGGCTTATGAGCGCTCCGATGCGCTTTCCACCTTCGATTCGAAATATGATCGCTTCCTGCGCGGCGAGGAAAAGCTGACGGATCAGGAAGAACTTGGCCGCGTGCTGATGTCGTCCACGCAGTTCACCAACTGCAACACCTGCCACACGATCAAGGGTGAGCATGGCCTCTCGGACGGCGTTTTCACCAACCACAAATACTTCAACATCGGCGTCCCGGCCAACAGACTAGCCCGCGCAGCCAATGGGTCGAAGCCGGATGCTGTCGATCTCGGCCTGGCGCAAAATCCAGCCGTCGGCGACGATCCGGCACAGCGCGGCAAGTTCAAGGTGCCGTCGCTCCGCAATATCGCGGTCACCGGCCCTTACATGCACAACGGCGTGTTCAAGGACCTGCGCACCGTCGTGCTGTTCTATGTGAAGTACAAGAGCAAGAAGCCAAGCCGCCAGATCAACCCGGAAACCGGCGAGAAATGGGATGCGCCGGAGGTTCCGGACAACATCGCCATGGAAGAACTGACGTCCGCCCCGGCACTCGACGACAAGCGCGTCGATGCCATCGTCGCCTTCCTCAAGACGCTGACCGACAAGCGCTACGAACCGCTGCTTGCCAAGGGCGAGAATATCGGACGCCCGGAAGATCCGACCGTCCATGCAATCTCCGCGAAGCCCGGAGAAGCCGCGAAAAATTAAGCCGCCTCAATCACTTCGAGGACTTAGGCCCGGCATCGATCAATCATTGTCACCCACATGCGCTCCGTAACGTGGCTCTGGCAATGAGAAGGCCACGAACGCCGCCAGAACCGCTGGCAGGGCAAAGAGCATGAAGAGCCACGTCGCGGCAGATGCTGCCCCCTCGACGCCGCCGGGGCTCACAAGCCCGGTGCTGTTGACGATCACACCGGAAAGAGCCGCACCAAAAGCGCTGCCAAGAGACTGTACGGTGGTAATGCCAGCCGATGCCTTGTCTTTCTCATCAGGCTCGGCGAGATGCAGAATATGGGTCACGAGATGCGCCCAACCGAGCCCAACGCCGAAGCCCATGCCGAAGATCAGAAAAGCGGCTGCGCTGACCAGAAGCACGTCCCCACTGGGATTGAGCCGTGCCAGCGTCACTGCCAGCATGCCGATGCAGACAGCTTCCAGAATGGCGCCGACAAGGATGGAGCGGCGCATCGCCTTGCCGGTGAAATCGCTGCATATGAAGGCGGCTGCCGTCCAGCCGAGTGCCACAAGGGCGACGATATAGCCCGAGATCAATGGCGGCACATTGTGCAGGTTCTGGAGGAAATACGGGATGTAAATGTCGCAGGTCAGGGCCGCCAGCAGCATGAACATCGCAGCATAAACACGTGCGATCGGCATCGAGAGAAGCGTGCCGCCACGCGGCAGAATGCGCAATGTCGCCCGCCGTTCGACAAGCAGAAGTGCTGCAATGGCGGTGAGGGCGCAAACCACAAGCCAGGTGCGAGCGCCAATCTCTTCGGCGGTGCTCGCAAAGCTGACAAGCAGAAGCGAAGCGGACAGCAGGATCATCTGCTTTAGCGGTGCCTTGGTCTCGGTCCGGTCATCCACGCCCGCCGGCAGCAGCCACGGCGCCAGAAGTCCCATGACGAGTGCGAAGGGGACGATGATCGTGAAAGCATGTCGCCATGCGCTGCCATCGGCGAAGAAGCCACCGAGCGTCGGTCCGATGAAGGTCGAGATGCCCCAGATCGCGGCATAAAGCGTCGTCGCCTTGTTCCATAGAGACTCCGGATAGACATAGCGGATGAAAGCATAGCCCAGAGTTGCCAAGGTCCCTGCCCCGAAGCCTTGCACGGCGCGCCCGGCAAGGACGATCTCCATGGTGGGCGCCACAGCGCAGATCGCCGAACCAAGGAGAAAGAGGACTGCACCGACACTATAGGTCCGATTGAGGCTAAGGCCACGTGGACGAATGGCGATAAATACCGAGCCCATCACAGAGGCCGTGACGTAGAGCGTCGTCACCCAGGCGAAGAGGGGCAGGCCACCAATATCACGCACGACAGACGGCATGATCGTGGCCGTCACGTAGGTCTCGATCGCATAGAGCGCGATGCCACCTGAGAGCATCAGGCTTGCTCCCAGATGCCGGGCGGAAAACAGGGTCCAAAGGCTGGTTGACGAAGGGGCGTCGGAATAAGACATGATCGAATTTCCGATAAAAGGCCGTTGCAAAGTCAACGGCTTAGAATTATCCAAGTTATATCTTGGAAATTACACCCGCAGACAAATTAAGCAAGCGGCAGGACAGACAAAATGCGCCCTTCTCCCCGTGACAGGCTCCTCTATCTGTTGAAGACCGAAGGCCCCAAAGCCACGTCAGCGCTCAGCGAAGTTCTTGGCCTGACGGGCGAAGCAGCACGCCAGCAGCTTGCCAAACTCGCCGATGAAGGTTTGGTGGAAAGCATTGCGGAGCCCGCAATCGGGCGGGGGCGGCCGCGTCAAAGCTGGCGCCTGACCAGCGCCGGCCATCGCGAATTTCCAGATGGTCATGCGGACATCGCGGTGTCACTCATAGAAGCGATCGGCAGCGAGCTTGGCGCGGATGCGCTGGAAATGATCATTACAGCCCGGGAGCGCAAGACAGCGGCGATGTACGGCGCGGCACTTCTCGGCGCCTTTACGCTGGACGAGCGTGTCGCGCGGCTCTCAGCCTTGCGGGTGGCCGAGGGCTATATGGCAAGCTGGTGGCAGGAAGAGGATGGACACTTCATCCTCGTCGAAAACCACTGTCCGATATGCGCCGCCGCAACCGCCTGCCGTGGCTTTTGCCGTTCGGAGATCGATATTTTCAGAGCCGTGCTGGGCGCACCGGTGGAAAGGACCGAGCACCTGCTACAGGGTGCGAGACGATGCGCGTACCGGATCGGTTAGCGCAAGGTTCGCCCGTGCTTGCAATAAAGCGCCGTGCGACCGAGTGGACGCACAAAGGACGCTTTACCTTTTTGAATAGACGCATCGTGCTTGTCCGAAAATCGATATCGATTTCGGGCCGATGCTGTCGTGGCGCCCAAGCAAAGCTCGGGCGCGACAGAACCATAAGGACGCTCTTATAGAGCCTTGAATTCCGCCAGAACCGCATCGCCCATTTCCGACGTGCTGACCTGTCGTGCGCCGGCGGCCATGATGTCGGCGGTGCGGATGCCCTTTTCCAGCACATTGGCGATCGCCGTTTCCAGCTTGGTAGCGTCATCGACCATGTTGAAGGAGTAGCGCAGGCACATGGCGAAGGAGGCGATCATTGCGATCGGGTTGGCAATACCCTGGCCGGCGATATCGGGAGCAGAACCGTGAACCGGCTCATACATGGCCTTGCGCTTGCCGGTCTTGGCATCCGGCGCACCGAGAGACGCAGATGGCAGCATGCCGAGCGAGCCCGTCAACATGGCGGCGACGTCGGAGAGCATGTCGCCGAAGAGATTGTCGGTGACAATGACGTCGAACTGCTTGGGCTTGCGCACCAGCTGCATGCCACCGGCATCGGCCAGCATATGCTCCAGCTGCACATCCTTGTACTTCGCCGCATGGGTTTCGGTAACGACCTGGTTCCACAGGACGCCGGACTTCATGACGTTACGCTTTTCCATGGAGCAGACGCGGTTGCCGCGCGTGCGCGCCAGTTCAAAGGCGACGCTGGCGATACGCTCGATTTCGAAAGTGTCGTAGATCTGCGTGTCGATCCCGCGCTTCTGGCCGTTACCGAGATCGATGATCTGCTTCGGCTCGCCGAAATAGACGCCACCCGTCAACTCGCGAACGATGAGAATGTCGAGGCCTTCCACCAGCTCCGGCTTCAGCGACGAGGCAGAGGCCAGCGCCGGGTAGCAGATGGCTGGGCGGAGATTGGCGAAAAGCTCAAGATCTTTGCGCAGGCGCAGCAGGCCCGCTTCCGGGCGAACTTCATAAGGCACGCCATCCCACTTCGGTCCGCCGACCGCGCCGAACAGAATGGCGTCAGCTGCCAACGCCTTTTCCATATCGGCATCGGAAATTGCCGCGCCATGCGCATCGTAAGCGCAACCGCCAACAAGGCCTTCCTCGACCGTGAAGCCGGCATTCTTCTCGCTGTTCATGTAATCGATCAGCTTGCGGACCTCGGTCATCGCCTCCGGGCCGATACCGTCGCCAGGCAACAGGAAGAGCGAGCGCACAGTCATGAAATCCTCCTTGGGCGCTTGGAAAGAAAGCGCACGTCAAAACATGGGTTGCAACGCCGAAAGGCTGCAAGATGCGGGCTTCTTAACGCTCGACCTGAAGCATTTCAAGCAAAGCAAAAGCCGATTCGGTACGGGTGACGCACCAAACCGGCTTTCGAGACGTCGTCGTTTCGTTTCACAGTCTGTTCAAGAATTGTCGTTGGCCGGCTGCAATTATGTGATCGTTGTCAGGCCCAGGGCCGGACGGAGGCGTTGGTCTTTTCGAAGCTATCGATCGCGCCGGCATGTTCCAGCGTCAGGCCGATATCATCCAGACCGTTCAGCAGGCAGTGACGCTTGAAGGCATCGATCTCGAAGGTGATCCGCCCGCCATCAGGGCCGCTGATTTCCTGGTTTTCCAGGTCGATCGTCAACACGGCGTTGGAGCCGCGCGAAGCATCGTCGAGGAGCTTTTCGAGGTTTTCAGGGCTGACGACGATGGGCAGAATGCCGTTCTTGAAACAGTTGCTGTAGAAGATGTCGGCGAAGCTGGTGGAAATGACGCAGCGAATGCCGAAATCGAGAAGCGCCCAGGGTGCATGCTCGCGCGACGAGCCGCAACCGAAGTTGTCGCCAGCCACCAGGATTTGCGCATTCTGATAGGCAGGCTTGTTCAGCACGAAATCCGGGTTTGGCGAGCCGTCTTCGAGGTAGCGCGATTCGGCAAACAGGCCCTTGCCAAGACCGGTGCGCTTGATGGTCTTCAGGTAGTCCTTGGGAATGATCATGTCCGTGTCGACATTGACGACGGGCATGGGGGCGGCAACACCCGTCAGCTTGGTGAACTTATCCATCTCTCACTCCGAAATTCTGGCCGGCACTCAGCCGTTCAACCAAGGCCATTAAAGCAAAAAGGCGCGCTTTTGAAGATCAAAGCACGCCATTGCGGTACGCCGCCAATAATTGAATTACAATGCCAAAGCGTCAGTTGAACCGATCAGAGATCGATAATCGTGCCGCGGCCATCATTCCACACGCGCATGTTCTGCTGGCGGCGATCCTGCGTCTTCACGCGGATGGGCTCAGGCTTGAGGCGGGAGGAGAACATCTTGGCGATGCTGAGAACCGCAAGCGTTCCGACGAATGCGATCGTCAGAGATGCGGTGAAGAGCGCGGCGAGAGCCAGAACTGCGACGCTGGAGGCTGCGATGAAGAATGTACGAATGCCCTGCATGGTCCAAACCTTTCTGTCCAGACGAATGTGGGCCTTCTTCTTGACGCTTGCAAGAGGTTTCACACCGTCATCGACCTTGCAGATGTAACAAAAGATTGACACAAGTGGGGCATGGCCGAATTTTTTGTCGATAATACTGCACGCCCGCGCCGTTCGCTGCTGTCTGTGCCTGCAATCAACCTGCGCGCCCTCCAAAAGCTAAGCTCTCTTGACTGCGATGGCGCGATCTTTGACCTGGAAGATTCGGTTGCTCCCGACATGAAGGATGAGGCGCGCAGCAACCTCCTGTCCTTCTTCCGCGAGACGCCGCTGGCAAACCGCGAAGCGATCATCCGCATCAATCCGCTGTCCACGCAGGCCGGGCTCAAGGATGTGGAGGCTGCGCTGACCTGCGGCCCCCAAGCCGTACTCTTGCCAAAGGTCGAGCAGCCCTCCGACATTCACGAACTTGCCGACCTTCTGGACGAAGCCGACGCTCCGGAAGAGATGCAGATCTGGGCGATGATCGAGACACCGCGCGGCGTCCTGAATGCCGCAGCGATTGCCGAAGCCGCGCACACCAAAGCCGCGAGACTTAGCGCCTTCGTGGTGGGACTGAACGATCTGCGCAAGGATACCCGCGTTCCGGCAAGACCGGGGCGCACCTATCTCGTCCCCTGGCTGATGCAGGTGGTGCTTGCGGCCCGGGCTTATGGCCTCGATGTGATCGACAGCGTTTCCAACGATTTCCGCGATCTGGATGCCTTCGCCATGGAATGCGAGCAGGGTCGCGACATGGGCTTTGATGGCAAGATGCTGATCCACCCGGCGCAGATCGAGGCGGCAAACACCGCCTTCACTCCCGATGAGGCTGCACTTGTAGAGGCGCGCGAGACGATCGCGGCTTTCGCAAGACCCGAATCTGTGGGATTGAACGTCATCAACATCAACGGACGGATGATCGAACGGCTGCATGTGACCGGCGCAGAACGCCTCGTCGCCATCGCCGAGATCATCGCCGCAAGAAAGGCAGGAAACACATGAAGGTCTATCGTTTCATCACGGGCCCGGACGACGCGAAATTCTGTCACCGCGTCACCGACGCTCTCAACAAGGGCTGGGAACTTGCAGGCTCACCAAGCTACGCCTTCAACGCCGCAGCCGGCATCATGCATTGCGGCCAGGCGGTGACGAAGACCGTCGAGGGCAAGGACTATCATCCCGATATGAAGCTGGGTGAGCAGTAAGAGCGGTTGTGACGGTCGAGGTCTCCTCTACCGTCATCCTCGGGCTTGACCTGAGGATCCACCTTTACCAATAGCGTCAATGGCTTATGGATCCTCGCCTGAAGGGCGAGGACGACTAAAAGCGGGCGTTGCGGCTTTGTCGCACACGCGCACGCAAGCTAAGTCACTCACCCGCGATCTGCAGCCGCGTCGTCCGCGCTTTCCTCGATCCGCTCCATGTCGTCGTCCGACAGGCCGAAGTGATGGCCGATTTCGTGGATGAGGACGTGTGTGATGATGTCGCCAAGCGTCTCTTCGTTCTCGGCCCAGTAATCCAGGATCGGGCGGCGATAGAGCGTGATGCGGTTAACCATCTCGCCGGTTTCCATGGTGAAACGCTCCGAAATGCCGCGGCCTTCGAAAAGGCCGAGCAGGTCGAACGGCGTTTCGAGCGCCATGTCCTCGAACACATCGTCGGTCGGGAACTCCGAGATCTCGATGATCAGATCTTTCGTCAGCGCACGAAATTCTTCCGGCAGGTGGCCATATGCCTCAATGGCAAGCGATTCAAACGCTGATATTGTCGGCGCGTGGCGATCCCGCCAATCGTCGGTACTGTCTATGCGGGCCATTTCTGCTCCTTGCTGTGGGGCTGATATAAACCCTTGCGACATAAAATTCGAGACCTGTTTGCAACAACGGCGCAAAAGGCCTGATTTTCTAGGCGCAGCCGTCGTTTTTAGGCCGTTTTGAACCTTGACATAAAGGCCTCGCTCGCGTAATTCGCAGCCAAATTGATGGCGTATTGCGCCTTCCGTTTACTCCGCTTTGAAAAAAGCGGTCCACCGGCAGAGTTTCCAAGGGCATTTGCCTCGACGAATTTCCGCTACTCCGACTGATAAAAAGACGGCCAGCGCCAAAAGCGCAGAGCCGGAACGAACATGAAAGGATAAAAAATGTTCGCAGTCATCAAGACCGGCGGTAAGCAGTACCGCGTAAGCGCCAACGACGTGCTGACCATCGAAAAGCTGGAAGCAGACGCAGGCGCAACTGTAGAATTCACTGAAGTTCTCGTTGTCGGCGTTGGCGCTGATGCAAAGTTCGGCGCACCTTTCGTTGCAGGCGCAACGGTCAAGGCTGAAGTTGTCGAGCACAACCGCGGCAAGAAGGTCATCGCCTTCAAGAAGCGTCGTCGTCAGAACTCGAAGCGTACGCGCGGCCATCGTCAGCATCACACTGTCGTCCGTATCACGGACATCGTTGCTGCCTAATCGGCGCGACACGGGAAACTAAGTTTAAAGGAGCAATCCAATGGCACACAAAAAAGCTGGCGGTTCTTCGCGTAACGGTCGCGATTCCAACTCCAAGCGCCTTGGCGTGAAGAAGTTCGGCGGCGAAGCCGTCATTCCAGGCAACATTATCGTTCGTCAGCGTGGCACGCAGTGGCATCCCGACGCCAATGTCGGCATGGGCAAAGATCATACGCTTTTTGCACTCACGGCAGGCAACGTTAACTTCCGCACGAAGGCCAATGGTCGCGTATTCGTGTCCGTAGCGCCGAAAGCGGAAGCCGCAGAATAAGCCGGTAAGCGTCATATGCAGCCGGTGTCCCAATGACCCGGCTGAGACGTAACAGGTTCAGTCACAAAAAAGGGGAGTTGGGGCACCACCCAACTCCCCTTTTTTCTTTAACTCCACGGAGGACTGAACCATGCAAGCTGAATTGTTGAGGGTCGACCAATCACGGTCACCCGAAGAACGGATAAGACCTGAACGGTCAAGGAGCGATTGCCCCGTCTTGTTGTCGCAAAGACTTGTCTTGCGCAAACCCCACGAAGAAGACATCGACGCCCTTGCCCATCTTGCCAACAACGCCAACATCGCGACCATGGTGTCGCGCATGCCGCACCCTTACACGGCGAAAGACGCCGCGGATTTTGTGCGCCGTGCAGCAAATGGCGAGATTGGCAAGTGCGTCTATGCGATTACGCGCATGGACAATGGCGAGTTCATGGGGTGCTGCGGACTGGAGCCGCAGGAAGACGAAAAGACCCTTGAAATGGGCTACTGGCTGGGCGAGCCCTATTGGAACAGGGGTTATACCACCGAAGCGGCCCACGCGCTGATCGACATGGCCTTCCGTACCCGCGAGATCGACCAGATCGATGCGCGGTGCCGGGTGACCAATATCGGCTCTCGCCGTGTCATACAAAAGTGCGGGTTTCAGCTGCAGGGTTCCGGCATGGTCGGATCGCTGGCGCTGGGCGCCATGGTCCCGGTTGAATGGTACAGGCTGGATCGCAAGACATGGGTATCATTGAGAAGCTGGGGAGACATGCGATGAGTACGGCTCAGCTGATGCGTCCCCGCAGCGTCGAAACGACCCCACCGCCCGGCCCTTGCCCGACGATCGAAACCGAACGGCTGGTGCTCCGGCCCCAGCGGCTCACCGATGCGGGCTCGATTGCGGATACGCTTGCCGACTTCCAGGTCACCCGCATGTTGGCCCGTGTTCCAGCGCCCTACTACAAGCAGGATGCACTGGAATGGCTGATCCTGCGAACCTCGGGCACCCTGCCCGATTGGGATTTCGCCATCACCACCGGTGATGACACCCTGATCGGCGTGGTATCGGTAGAGCGGCGTCACGGTCAATGGCACCTCGGCTACTGGCTGAACCGCTTCTACTGGGGCAAGGGCTACATGACGGAGGCCGTTGGCGCCGTCGTCGAGCGCTTCTTCCGGCGTATGCCGAACGAGGTTCTGCATTCGGGCGTCTTTGCCGATAACCCGGCGTCGCTCAACGTGCAGGAGAAGCTCGGCTTCCGCATTACCGGATGCAGTGAGGTCTATGCGGTCGCGCGTGCCACCATGGTGGCGCATATCGACACCGAGCTGACGGCGGAAGGCTTCGTCCGACCGTAACGCACAACGCGATGGACAAGGCCGGTTTTGTCGCAAACCGGCCTTGTTCCATAAGCGCTTGCCCATGATAATCTTTGACCTTCAGGGCAAGCGGCTATATTCCAGGCGACAGAACCTTTTTGATGCGGATGGCAAGGCCATGACCGCATGCAAGCTGACAGAACGGCAGTCCGATGAAATTTCTCGATGAAGCAAAAGTCTATATCAAGTCCGGCGATGGCGGCGCAGGCGCCGTCTCCTTCCGGCGTGAAAAGTTCATCGAGTTCGGCGGCCCGGATGGTGGCGATGGCGGACGCGGCGGTGACGTGTGGGTGGAGGTCGTCAATGGCCTCAACACGCTGATCGACTTCCGTTTCCAGCAGCATTTCAAGGCCTCGATCGGCCAGCACGGCATGGGCAAGACCCGCACTGGCGCCAAGGGATCGGATGTGGTGCTGAAAGTACCCGTCGGAACCCAGATCTTCGAAGAAGACAACGAGACGCTGATCATCGACCTGACCAAGGAAGGCCAGCGCTTTCGTCTGGCCGCCGGCGGCAACGGCGGCTTTGGCAATGCCTATTTCAAATCCTCCACCAATCAGGCGCCGACGCATGCCAATCCGGGCCTTGCAGGTGAAGAAAAGACCATCTGGCTTCGCCTGAAGCTGATTGCCGATGCCGGTCTCGTCGGTCTGCCCAATGCCGGCAAGTCCACCTTCCTGGCAACGGTGACGCGCGCGCGCCCTAAGATCGCCAACTATCCCTTCACCACGCTCCACCCCAATCTCGGCGTTGCCACGATTGACGGCCGCGAATTCATTCTGGCCGATATTCCGGGCTTGATCGAAGGCGCGCATGAAGGCGTGGGTATCGGCGACCGCTTCCTCGGCCATGTGGAGCGCACCCGCGTTCTGCTTCATCTGGTCTCGGCGCAGGAAGAAAAGGTTGGCCAAGCCTACAAGACCGTCAAGGCGGAACTGAACGCCTATGGCGGCGGTCTGACCGACAAGCGCGAGATCGTCGCCCTGTCGCAGATCGACGTGCTGGACGAGAAGGAACTGAAGAAGAAGGCCAAGGAACTGGAAAAGGCCTGTGGCCGTCCTCCGCTCCTTCTTTCGGCCGCCGCCCATATCGGCATGACGGAGGCGCTGCGCGCGCTGCGCGATGTGATCGTCGATGCCAGCGAAGGCGGCGAGACCGCCCTTCCCGACCGCTCCATGCCGATCGAAGAGCTAGAGGACGGAGACGACCGTCTATGACATCTGCCAGAAAACCGCTTGGCAGCCATCATCGCATCGTCATCAAGATCGGCTCCGCGCTTCTGGTGGACCGCAAGACGGGGCTGAAGAAGGATTGGCTTGATGCGATCTGCGATGATATCGCGGCGTTGAAGAAGAACGGCGCCGATGTGCAGGTCGTTTCTTCCGGGGCGATCGCGCTTGGCCGAACGGTTCTTAAGTTTCCAGCCGGCGCGCTGAAGCTGGAGGAAAGCCAGGCGGCAGCAGCCGTCGGGCAGATCGCACTGGCACGCGCGTGGTCGGAAAGCCTTTCCAAGCATGACATCGTCGCGGGACAGATCCTGCTGACGCTTTCCGACACGGAAGAACGCCGCCGTTATCTCAATGCGCGTGCGACGATCAACCAGTTGCTGAAGATCGGTGCAACGCCGATCATCAATGAAAACGACACGGTGGCGACGACCGAAATCCGCTACGGCGACAATGATCGGCTGGCCGCTCGAGTTGCGACCATGACCGGTGCGGATCTGCTCGTTCTGCTCTCCGACATTGACGGCCTCTACACAGCCCCTCCGCATCTCGACCCGGATGCCAGGTTTCTTGAAACCATCGCGGACATCACGCCCGAGATTGAGGCCATGGCCGGAGGTGCCGCGTCGGAACTGTCGCGTGGCGGCATGCGCACCAAGATCGATGCGGGCAAGATCGCCACTGCTGCCGGTTGCGCCATGATCATTGCGTCGGGCAAGACGCTGAATCCGCTGAAAGCCATCGAGAATGGCGCGCGCTCCTCCTGGTTTGCGCCTTCGGGCACGCCCGTGACAGCCCGCAAGACCTGGATCGCAGGTCAGCTTCAGCCGGCCGGCGAAATGCATGTGGATGAGGGTGCCGAAAAGGCGCTTCATCAGGGCAAGAGCCTGCTGCCTGCCGGTGTCAAACTGGTAAAGGGCAATTTCGGCCGCGGCGATGCCGTTGCCATTATCGGCGCGCAAGGCCGCGAGATCGCGCGCGGGCTTGCCGGCTACGATGCCGACGAGGCACGCCGCATCAACGGTCACAAGTCCAACGAGATCGAAGCGATCCTCGGTTATGTCGGACGCTCCGCCATGATCCACCGCGACGATCTGGTGATGACCGGCGCTGCCGTGAAAATCAAAAAAGCAAAGAAGGATGAAGTCGATGCCTGACCAGGCCGTGAAGCAAAGCCAATCTGTCGATGCGCTGATGATGAATATCGGCGCTCAGGCGAAAGCTGCTTCACGACCGTTGTCCATCGCTTCAACCGCAAAAAAGAACCGCGCGCTTCTCGCCATGGCATCGGCCATCGATGCATCCGTAGACCGCATTCTCGATGCCAACAGACAGGATGTCGCGGCAGCGGAACAGGCGGGCGTGGCCGGCTCCTTCATCGATCGACTGAAACTCGACCCCTCGCGCATCGCCGGCATTTCCGAAGGCATTCGGGCGATTGCCAATCTTGCCGATCCTGTCGGTGAGGTGATCGCCGCCTGGGATCGTCCGAACGGCTTGAAGATCGAGCGTGTTCGCACACCTCTCGGCGTCATCGGCGTCATCTATGAGAGCCGCCCGAATGTGACGGCAGATGCCGGTGCGCTGTGCCTCAAGGCCGGTAACGCCGTGATCCTGCGGGGCGGATCGGATTCGCAATATTCATCGCGCGCTATCCATGCCTGCCTAGTGGAAGGGCTAAAGATCGCGGGGCTTCCAGAGCATGCGATCCAACTCGTGCCGGTGACCGATCGCGCCGCCGTCGGCCTGCTGCTTGGCGGCTTGGGTGGCACCGTCGATGTCATCGTGCCGCGTGGCGGAAAAAGCCTGGTCGGGCGTGTGCAGACAGAAGCCCGTGTGCCCGTCTTTGCGCACCTGGAAGGCATCTGCCACGTCTATGTCGACAAATCCGCCGACCTTGAGATGGCAAAGAAGATCGTTCTGAACGCCAAGATGCGCCGCACTGGTATTTGCGGCTCTGCCGAAACCTTGCTGGTCGATCGCGCAGTTGCTGCGACCCATCTGGAACCCCTGGTGAAAATCCTGCTGGAGGCGGGCTGCGAAGTACGCGGTTCGGATGAGGTGCAAAACGCCGTTGCAGGCGTGACGCTGGCGAATGAGGAGGACTGGCGCACGGAATATCTCGACGCCATCATCTCGGTGGCCCTGGTGGATGGGATCGACGGCGCGATACAGCATATCGGTACCTATTCCTCAAACCACACAGAAGCGGTGATCGCCGAAGATCCGGAGGTCGTTGCCCGCTTCTTCAACGAGATCGACAGCGCCATTCTGCTGCACAATGCCTCCACACAATTTGCCGATGGTGGCGAGTTCGGCATGGGCGCGGAAATCGGCATTGCCACCGGCAAGATGCATGCGCGTGGGCCTGTCGGCGTCGAACAGCTGACGTCCTTCAAATACCGCGTGCATGGCACCGGCCAGACGCGGATCTGATATTGGCGGCTGATCGGGCACTTGACCAACGTTACCTGACCATGCCGCACACCGAGCGCGGCATGGTGATCGGTCTGTTCGGCGGGTCCTTCAATCCGCCCCATGACGGCCATGCGCTGGTGGCGGAAATTGCCATGCGGCGACTCGGGCTCGATCAACTCTGGTGGATGGTGACGCCTGGCAATCCGTTGAAGAACCGAACAGAACTCGCCCCGCTTGCCGAACGTATCGCCGCCTGCGAGAGTCTCGTCACCGACCCACGCATCAAGATCACCGCCTTTGAGCAGACACTCGGTGTCAGCTATACGGCCAATACGCTGGCAAAGGTAAAGGCGCGCAACCCACATGCCCATTTCATCTGGGTCATGGGGGCGGATAATCTCAGAACCTTTCATCACTGGCAAAAATGGCGGCTGATCGCCGAGACCTTTCCGATTGCCGTCATTGATCGCCCAGGTGCAACGCTTGCCTATCTTTCCTCCACCATGGCGCAGGCCTTCAGCCATGCCCGCATTGATGAGGACGATGCCGGTGTCTTGTGGAAGAAGCAGGCACCTGCCTGGGTCTTCATCCATGGACCGCGCTCGACGCTGAGCTCGACGGCTTTGCGCAACGGCAACAGCCCGCACCATAAATGAAGTGTGAGCGCTGGCGTCACTTCCCACATCTTGAAAAGTGAATCCAATGGTGCCACTTTTATGATGCGTCGTCGAGAATCGCGGCGCGCAGTATCTGTTTTGTCATTTCGGAAAGGAAAACCTCTGACAACAGTACACGCTAAGGGAAGAGCTTACAGCGCTATCCCAAAGGGCCAGGAGAGTGGCGTCGATGCCGCCCGTCGTGCCCTGGAAACCGTCCTTGCGAGTGTCGAGGACTCCAAAGCAGAAGATATCGTTTCCCTGAACATTGCCGGAAAGTCGGCGCTGGCAGACTACATGGTGGTCGTGTCCGGGCGGTCGAACAGGCATGTGACGGCGATCTGCGAACATCTCATCACCGATATGAAGGATGAGGGTTTCGGCGGCGCGCGTGTCGAAGGCCTTGAGGCCGGCGACTGGGTGCTGATCGACGCAGGCGATGTCATCATCCACGTGTTCCGTCCTGAAGTGCGGGCGTTCTATAACATCGAAAAGATGTGGGCGACCCCGGACATCGAGGAAGAAACACTGCATTGATCGCGGGTTGAAGCATGCCGCGCCAACGTGTGCAGCGGTTTTGCGATAACGCCATGCGATGAAGCAAGGGAATAAAGCGTAAGCGCGAATCTGAGAGATCGCGACACGCTTTAGGCCGAAGACTTTTTCGGTCGCATGGAAGTCCGCAGCCAATCCTGCTACAAGCGCAGCCCAACAGGGTTGCGAACAGGCTGACATGTGAATGCGGATTTCAATTTTTGCGGTGGGACGGCTGAAATCCGGCCCTGAGAAAGAACTTGCGTCTCGCTATCTGGATCGCTTCGCCAAGGCCGGCCCGGCGATTGGGCTGGAATTTGCCAAAATGATCGAGGTGCAGGAAAGCCGTGCCTCCAACCCCGAGACGCGCAAACGCGAAGAAGCGGCGATGCTGGAAAAGCATCTCGCCGACGGCGCTGCACTGATCCTTCTGGACGAGCGCGGCAAGGCGCTGGACAGTCCCGCTTTCGCCGAGCTTTTCGCCACCATGCGTGACAACGGCAAGCGTGATGTGGTGATTGCGATCGGCGGCGCGGACGGGCTCGACCCTTCGCTGAGCGAGAAGGCAACCGCCACACTCTGCCTCGGCAAGCTGACCTGGCCGCACCAGATCGTCCGCTTCCTGATTTCCGAACAGCTTTACCGCGCCGTCACCATCCTGTCCGGCCACCCCTACCACCGGGTCTGAACCCGACACGCTTTCGTCGCAAATGCAGGTCTATCTCGCACCTTCATCAAGACCTATTGGCGCAAAGCGGCGAAGCAGCGTATGGTCGCCAATCTTATCGAGCAGGTAAAAGACAACATCATGGGTCCAGCACGCGACACATTCCGGCTTGTGTCCCCAGCGGGTCGGCTTGCGCTGAAGGTAAGCGTCGCGCTTTCCATCGGACTGGCGTGTTTGACCATGTCGCGCGCCTCAGCTCAGGATGCCGCACCGACCGCGACCACTGCCACTGCCACTCCACCGGCAGAATCACCGAGCGAATTGCAGGAACTGGAAACACGCCGTGACCAGAACCGCCAGGATCTGCAGGAACTGGTGGACAGCATTGGACTGTCGGAAGACAAGGCGAGGCAGCTTGAAGAGAGCATTGCAGCGCTGAACCAGGACACGGCCCGGATCAAGGAAGAACTGATCGCCTCGGCACAGCGCCGCAAGGATCTGGAAGCCAAGATCAGCGATGGCGAAGATCGTCTGGCGAAACTGAGCGTGCGCGAGGACGATGTGAAAGCCTCGCTTCGCGAGCGCCGCGGTGTCCTGGCGGAAGTGTTGGCAGCGCTGCAGCGCATGGGCCGCAATCCGCCACCTGCCCTTCTCGTCTCTCCCGAAGATGCGCTCGCCTCCGTTAGAAGTGCGATCCTGCTCGGCGCCGTCGTTCCCGGTATTCGCGCCGAGACCGACAAGCTTGTCTCCGCTCTCAAAGAATTGACTGACCTGCGGCAGGCGATTGCTGCAGAGCGCGAGCAGTTGACCGGCATGATGACGGCCAGCCTGGAAGAGGAAAAGCGGCTCGATCTGCTGCGTGCCGAAAACGACAAGAAGAGCAGCCAGACGACCGCCGATCTTGAGGCAGAACGCAAGCGATCAGAAGAACTTGCAAGCAAGGCGACCAGCCTGGAGGGCCTTGTCTCATCGCTCGAAAACGAAATTTCCTCGGTACGCGACGCCAAGGAAAAGGCACGTCTGGAAGAGGAGCGGATCGCCCGTCTTCCGCCTGCCGAGCGGGACAAATTGGAGGCGCAAACCGAGGCCGGGGTGCCCGATAAAAACCGCATTGCGCCAGCATATCCGTTTTCGAGCTTGAAGGGTAAGCTGGCAATGCCGGTTTCCGGAGAGGTGCTGAGACGCTTCGGCGATGCCGACGGAACAGGCCATTTCTCCAAAGGAATCGTCGTGGCGACCGGCCCGGAAGCACTGGTAACAGCGCCAGCCGATGGCTTTGTGGTTTTTGCTGGAGAATTTCGCAGCTACGGCCGCATGATCATCCTCAACGCTGGCGACGGTTATCATTTGGTACTGACGGGCATGGACAATGTGAGAACGCGGCAGGGCATGTTCGTTTTCTCCGGTGAACCGATTGCCTCCATGGGCGTAAAAAGAGTGGCGAGTGCGGCGGCTTTGGCGCTGGAAACTGACAAGCCAACGCTTTACATTGAATTCAGAAAAGACGGAGTGCCGGTTGATTCTCAACCCTGGTGGTCCGCAAAAAATACCGGAAGGGCGCGTAATGATTCGTAAGGCTTCGCTTCTTCTCATCGGTGGGCTCATGGGCGCCACAGCGATGAGCGTTATCTATTCTGCCAGCCTGCCGGCGCAGGCAGCAGGCCCTTCCACCTATAAGGAGCTCTCGATTTTCGGCGATGTCTTCGAGCGGGTGCGTGCGCAATATGTAACGCCACCGGATGACAAGAAGCTGGTTGAAAACGCCATCAACGGTATGCTGAGCTCGCTCGATCCGCATTCGAGCTTCATGAATGCCGAAGATGCCAACGACATGCGCACCCAGACCAAGGGCGAGTTCGGCGGCCTCGGCATCGAAGTGACCATGGAAAACGAGCTGGTCAAGGTCATCTCGCCGATGGACGATACGCCCGCTGCCAAGGCTGGCATTCTTGCAGGCGACTTCATTTCCGAAATCGACGGCCAGCCGGTGCGCGGCCTGAAGCTGGAAGACGCGGTCGAGAAGATGCGCGGCGCCGTCAAGACGCCGATCAAGCTCACCATCATCCGCCAGGGCGCCGACAAGCCGCTCGACATCACCGTCATGCGTGACATCATCGCGGTCCGCGCCGTCAAGTCGCGTGTCGAAGGTGGCGATGTCGGCTATCTGCGCGTCATCTCCTTTACCGAGAAGACCTATGACGATCTCGAAAAGGCGATCAAGAAGATCAAGCAGGACGTTCCGGCCGACAAGCTCAAGGGCTATGTGCTCGATCTGCGCTTGAACCCGGGCGGTCTGCTCGACCAGGCGATCAACGTGTCAGACGCCTTCCTCGAGCGCGGCGAAGTGGTCTCCACCCGTGGCCGTAATCCGGATGAAACCCGGAGATTCAACGCCACAGCTGGCGATCTGACCGACGGCAAGCCCGTCATCGTTCTGATCAACGGTGGCTCCGCCTCGGCGTCCGAGATTGTCGCAGGCGCCTTGCAGGATCTGCGTCGTGCGACGGTTGTCGGCACGCGTTCCTTCGGCAAGGGCTCAGTTCAGACGATCATTCCGCTTGGCGAAACCGGCGCTCTGCGCCTGACAACGGCGCTCTATTACACGCCGTCCGGCAAATCCATCCAGGGCACCGGCATTACGCCGGATATCAAGGTGGAACAGCCTCTTCCGCCGGAGCTTCAGGGTCGTGTTCGCGCCGAAGGCGAATCCAGCCTGCGCGGTCACATCCAGGGCCAGAGCGAAACCGAAGAAGGTTCGGGCTCTGCGGCTTACGTTCCGCCGGAAGCCAAGGACGATATCCAGCTGAACTATGCGCTTGACCTGCTGCATGGCACCAAGACCGACGCGTCCTTCCCCCCAAACCCGGAAAAGGCAGTCGTCAACAAGCAGTAAGATATCAAAGGCACCGGTCCAAGGCCGGTGCCTTTTCCTGTCCGGTCAGACGTCAATCACGCATCAGCCACGGAAACACCATTGTCATCAGACCTGCGTAAACCGCTCATGGGTCGGAAGCGTAAACAGAGCGTCGGGTTCGTCCGGCGCTTTTCTGTGTTGACGCTGCTTGCAATTCTCGCAGGCGGCAGTGTGGCCGGGCTATCCCTCTATACGGCCCTCTCTCCAGGCAATCTGGCGAAAAACTCCACCGCACCGGACGTGGCGTTGGGACCGGCGGGAGCACCGCCGGATCAGGCAGCATCGCCAAACGGGGATAGTGCCGTCGACCTCCAAAGCGGACGTTCCGGCGCCAATGTCCAGCGCAACACCATGTCGGACGGCAATGTCGTCTCCGTCTTTTCGCCGAAAGACCGCACTGACAATGCACCCGTGCTGATGACCGGCCAGACGGTTGGCCAAGATCCGCGCGTCGCGATGCGACCGAATGACGAACTGCTCGAGGACAGCCCTTTCGGCAGGCTTCCCATTATCAGCGCCGACGGGCTGAAGCCGATGGATCAATATGCAAGGCCCTGGTCCGGGGCACGCGGCACCCGCATCGCCATCGTGGTCGGCGGGCTGGGGCTTAGCCAGACGGGCACGCAGAAGGCGATCAAAGAGCTTCCGGCTGAAGTGACCCTTGGCTTTGCCGCGACTGGCAACAGCTTGCAGCGCTGGATGCAGGAGGGCCGTCGTGAGGGCCATGAGGTCCTGCTGCAGATCCCCTTCGAGCCCTTCGGCTATCCCGGCACCGATCCAGGTCCCGACACGCTTCTGGTCTCCGATCCAGCCAAGATCAATCTGGAACGGCTTCACCGCTCCATGGCCAAGATCACCAACTATACCGGCGTGATGAACTATCTCGGCGCGCGCTTCATGGCCGATGACAAGGCACTTGAGCCGGTGCTGCGCGATGTCGGCCAGCGTGGCCTGCTGTTTCTGGATGACGGATCGTCCGCGCAATCACGCACCGGCATCATCGCCAAGGCCGTGTCCACGCCGATAGGCTTTGCCGATCTGCAACTGGACGATCAGGTCAACGACGCCGCCATCCTGCGCAAGCTGGACGATCTGGAGCGGATTGCGCGGCGCAACGGTTCCGCCATCGGTGTTGCCTCTGCCTTCGATGAGAGCGTTGCCGCCATCTCCAAATGGTCGGTCGAAGCGGCAGCGCGCGGCATCGAGATCGTCGGCGTTTCCGCGCTTGTCTCGCAACACGGCAAACAGTAAGTCTGCTCCACCAACAATCAACATCCAGGTTCAAGAATGTCGATCAAAGCAGACGATCTGCCCTACCGCCCCTGCGCCGGTATCATGGTTCTGAACGATAAGGGCCTCGTCTGGGCCGGGCGCCGTATCTCTCAAGGCAATTCGGAGTTCGATGGCTCACCACAGCTCTGGCAAATGCCGCAAGGTGGTATTGATGACGGCGAGGCGCCGCTCGCTGCCGCCATTCGCGAGCTTTATGAAGAAACGGGCATGAAGACGGTCACGCTGCTGGCCGAAGCACGCGACTGGATCCATTACGATCTGCCGCCGCAGCTGATCGGCATCGGACTACGCGGCAAATATCGCGGTCAGGCGCAGAAATGGTTTGCCTTCCGCTTCGATGGCGATGAGAGCGAAATCCAGATCAATCCGCCGCCCGGCAGCAACGAGGCGGAGTTCGACGCCTGGGACTGGAAGCCGATGGAAAGCCTCCCCGAGCTGATCGTACCCTTCAAACGATCGGTCTACGAACAGGTGGTCGAGCAATTCCGCCATCTGGTCCCATAAGAGCAATGAAACCGTAAGAACAAAAAAGGCGGCATCTCTGCCGCCTTTTTCAATTCATTGCCAAAAGTATCACTCGGATTCCGCAGAATCGGCCGAGTCGGCATTGAGTTGACCGTACTTGGCTTCGCCGATCTTGTTGAGAAGATCGAGCTGCGTTTCGAGGAAGTCGATATGGCCTTCTTCGTCGATGAGAAGCTGTTCGAACAGCTTCATCGAAACGTAATCGCCAGCATCGTGACAGATGTCGCGCGACTTCTTGTAGGCCGTGCGGGCGTCGTATTCGCCGGCGAGATCGGCTTCCAGCACTTCCTTGACGTTCTGGCCGATGCGCAAAGGTGCAACGGTCTGGAGGTTCGGATGGCCTTCGAGGAAAATGATGCGATCGATGATCTTGTCAGCGTGCTGCATCTCTTCGATCGATTCGGCGCGCTCTTTCTTGGCGAGCTTTGTGTAGCCCCAGTCGTTCAACAGCCGGTAGTGAAGCCAGTACTGGTTCACTGCACCGAGTTCGAGGAACAGTGCCTCGTTAAGCTGCTCGATGACTCTTTTGTCGCCTTTCAATGTCCGCTCTCCTGTGGTCTTCATGTAATTGTTTTAGGCGGGACATAAAATCAAAAACTTCGGCCTCAGTCGAGTGCCGACGTGCATGATATTCTTCCGTCGTTTTGATGATCAGGTCGACGACAGTCGGGAAACAGCCACAGCAACGGCCACGCTTCTGCATGGCGTGATAGACTTTCGCTGGGACGATGAGCTGCCAACAGTCTTCATCAAGAAGCTCGTTGATGACATCGCGAATGTCGTTGTCGGTGATGTAATTGCAGCTACAAACCAGCATGATCCATTGCCTGCGTGACGCAACACGTTGTTTTTTCTGTTAAACCAAAACAGGACATTCGATGTCAAGAAAAACAACCGCCTGCTTTTGACATGTGATATGTTTAGATAGCTTCTAAACTGGACGAAAAGCTTCGTATTTTCATTGATTTAGCAGAATCTTTAACAGAGCATCGCGGATGAGCGTCTTTAGACAGAGCGCGTCACCACGCCGTCGATCACGGATTCGTAATGGTAAAGGCGATGCGATCAGGCGAAATATTGCCCGCCATTGGCCGTCAGCGTCGAGCCGGTAATGAAGCCTGCCTCATCCGACGCCAGAAACAATGCGCATCGGGCAATCTCTTCCGGCTCACCCAATCGACCAACTGGAATATGCGGCAGGATGCGCTCATTTAAAACGGTTTCGGGGATGGCGCGGACCATCTCCGTGCCGATATAGCCGGGGCATATGGCGTTGACGGTGATGTTGCGCGAGGCACCCTCCTGCGCCAGCGCCTTCGTCAGGCCGATATCGCCGGCCTTGGACGCAGAATAATTAGCCTGACCCGCCTGGCCCTTCTGGCCGTTGATCGACGAGATGGTGATGATGCGACCGAAGCCCCGCTCACGCATGCCGGGCCAGACCGGATGCGTCATATTGAAGACGCCGTTGAGATTGGTATCGACCACATCACGCCACTGCTGCGGCGTCATCTTGTGGAACATGGCATCACGGGTAATGCCGGCATTGTTGACGAGGATGTCGATCGGTCCGAGCGTTCGTTCCACCTCGGCGACACCGGCCACGCAGGCATCGTAATCCCGTACATCCCATTGATAGGCGGGTATCCCAGTTGTCTGCCGAAAAGCCTCGGCGCGGTCCTCTGTGAAGACGTAGTTGACCGCGACCTTATAACCGGCTGCATGAAACGCTTTTGCGATCGCAGCGCCGATGCCGCTTGTCCCACCTGTTACCAATGCCACCCGGCTCATCTTCAAGGCCCTCAGTTTCAAAGCTTAGCCCTTTAGAGGGGCCAACGTGGCATTTCAATGATTTGGGCCGATCACACCCCTTCGAGGCACATGGCAATGCCCATGCCGCCGCCGATGCAAAGCGTCACCAGACCCTTGCGGGCCTGTCGCCGTCTCATCTCGAAAACCAGCGTGTTCAGCACACGTGCACCGGATGCGCCGATCGGGTGGCCGATCGCAATCGCACCGCCATTGACGTTGACGATGTCCGGATCGAGACCGAGATCGCGAACCACGGCGCAGGATTGAGCGGCAAAGGCCTCATTGGCCTCGACCAGATCGAGATCGCCGACCGACCAGCCGGCCTTTGCCAGCGCCTTGCGCGAGGCAGGGATCGGACCGGTTCCCATGATCTGTGGATCGACACCGGCCGTCGCCCAGGAGGCGATGCGCGCCAGAGGCTGGATATTGCGCCTGGCGGCCTCTTCTTCCGTCATCAGCAACACGGCGGCGGCACCGTCGTTGAGGCCGGAGGCGTTGCCGGCCGTGACGCTGCCCTCCTTGTCGAAGGCGGGGCGAAGCTTGGTCAGCGCCTCCAGCGAGGCGCCTGCCCGGATATATTCGTCGGCGGCGATCGTCACATCGCCCTTGCGGCCCTTGATGACGAAGGGCGCGATCTCATCCTCAAAGCGCCCGGCCGCCTGTGCCGCTTCGGCGCGATTTTGCGAACGCACCGCATATTCGTCCTGCTCTTCACGGGACAACTGCCACTGGCGGGCGATATTCTCTGCGGTGATGCCCATGTGATAGCCATGGAAGGCATCGATCAAGCCGTCCTTCAACATGGTATCGACCATCTTGAAATCCCCCATCTTTACACCGCCGCGCAAATGCGCCGCGTGGGGAGCCATCGACATGGATTCCTGCCCGCCGGCCACGATGATGGATGCATCGCCAAGCGCGATCTGCTGCGCGCCGAGTGCAACAGCGCGCAGGCCGGAACCGCAAAGCTGGTTGATGCCGAAGGCGGTTGCTTCCTGCGGAACGCCGGCCTTCATTGCGGCCTGACGCGCCGGGTTCTGCCCCTCGCCAGCAGTCAGCACTTGTCCCAGGATCGCCTCATCGACATCGGCGGCAGCAACGCCTGCCCGTTCCAGAACCGCAGTGATGACGGATGCGCCAAGTTCGTGCGCCGGCGTATTGGCAAAGCTACCGTTGAACGAACCGACCGGCGTGCGTGCACCGCTCGCGATCACGATGGAGGATGAAGGCATGGATGTTTCTCCCGAATTTTGGCGCGAGACTGTCAAAGCTTGGGGCGCAAGTCAATTTGGCCAAAAGGATTTGAAAGAGCCCTGCACCGCAGCACCCGCATGCTGCAAGATTGCTGCGCAAGAAAGTGACTGCTGCATCGCACAAACCATTTGTCAGACGCCTTTGTTTCAGCATACTCTTTTGAATGGGAAGAGCAAAAACACCAAGAAAACAAGAAAGACCGGCATCGCGAGGAGGCGAGGATGGGAAGACATGGCGGCGAGACCATTATCAAGAAATACGCCAACAGGCGGCTTTATAACACCGGGACCAGCACCTATGTGACGCTGGAAGACCTGGCGAAGATGGTCAAGCGCGGCGAAGAATTCAAGGTTCAGGACGCCAAGACATCGGAAGATATCACCCATGCCGTTCTGACGCAGATCATCGTCGAGCAGGAAGCCAAGACCGGCAATACGCTTCTGCCGACCGCCTTCCTTCGACAGTTGATCTCCTATTATGGCGATCAAATGCAGATGGTCGTGCCGACCTTTCTCGAGCACTCGATGAAGACCTTCTCCGAGCAGCAGAGCCATATGCAGGAACATATGAGCAAGTCCTTCGGCGACCCGTCGCTGACCAAGAACTTCTCGGCTCCCTTCCAGCTGATGGAAGAGCAGATCAAGCGCAACACCGAACTCTTCAAGCAGACGATGCAGATGTTCACGCCCTTTGCCGCACCCGCATCGACGCCGAAGGAGCAGCGCAAGCCCGACGCCTCGGAGATCGACGAGCTGAAGGCGCAGCTGCGCAACCTTCAGACAAAGCTCGATCAGCTATAGGGTCTTCGGGACTCGGAGCAGCAGGACCAATCCGGCTCCCAGAAAGAGGATCAGTGTCGCCATACCGATATGGGCGGAGCCGGTCGCATAGGTCGCGATGGAGAACATCAGCGTTGCCATGAAGCTGGTGGCGCGACCGGAGAGGGCATAGATGCCGAAATAGCGGCCCGCTTCGGCAATCGTGACGTTGCGCGCCAGATAGGAGCGTGACGAGGCCTGCACCGGGCCGAAGGCAAGACCGATCAGCACGCCGTAGACGATATAGGCCTTTTCCGCCCCGCTGCTGAAGAGACCGTGGGTTTCCTCGGTCGAGAATTGCAGCAACCCGAAGAGCGTCGATGTCTTTTCCGTCGAGATGATGCCGAGCGTCGCGAGAAGCAAAAACACGAGACTGATGATGATCATCGTGCGCGAGCCGAGCCGCTGATCGAGCCGGCCGGCAGCAAAGCAGCCGCCAATGGCAACGATGTTGAGAATGATGCCGTAAATGCCGATCTCCATCGTCGCCCAGCCGAACATGCCGGCGGCGAAGGCTCCGCCCAGGATGAGCAGCCCGTTGACGCCATCCTGATAGAGCATGCGCGCGATCAGGAAACGCGTGATGAGCGGGCGGTGGCGCAACTCCCTGAGCGTCGATTTCAACTCCGACAGGCCCGAGCGCACGGCCCGCGCAAGCGGCAGCCCCTTCTTCACATCCGGCGTGAAGAAGAACATCGGCAGGATAAAGATGAAGTACCAGATCGCGGCGATCGGTCCGGTGACGCGGGCGTCCTCTCCCGTTGCCGGATCCAGACCGAAAAGCGGTGGCAGACCGATGATGGTAAGGCCCGTCTGTGGGCTGGCCGCCATGAACAGCACGATGAAGATCAGCACGATCATGCCGCCAAGATAGCCCAGCCCCCAGGCGGTGTTGGAAATCCGCCCGACATTTTCAGGTGTCGTCAGACGCGGCATCATGGAATCGTTGAAGACGATGGAGAACTCGGCCGCAATCGAGGCGAAGATCATGAAGAGGGCCGGCCATAGCACCGGTGATCCGGGCGCGGCAAACCATAACATCGCAAGACAGGCGATCTTGATGACGGCAAAAAACGCGATCCAGGGTTTTCGCGACCCGGACTGATCGGCAATCGATCCAAGGATCGGCGAGAAGATCGCGATGACAACGGACGAGATGGTCGCGACATTGCTCCAGAGCGTTTGCGCCGAGACCGGATCATCCGTCAGCCGGGCGACGAAGTAAGGCCCGAAGATGAAGGTGGTGACGACGGTGAAGAAGGGTTGCGCTGCCCAATCGAACAGCATCCAACCCCAGATGCCCTTGGCGTCCGTTTTTGGCGCATCGGCCGTGGGCTCGACCGATTCTGTCGCACGGAAAGAAGAACTCAATGGATTGCCTTTCCGCATGCAGGCGACCCGGCTTTTACAGCCGGGTCATTTCGCTGTTGAACCTTAGACGCTTCTGGTCTGGACTATATCCGAAAGCAGACCGGCGGCAACGGTGAGGCGCGCCAGATTTGTCTCGCCACTATCGCTGAGTGCGGCAAGTTCGGAGACGATGCGATTGACGCGCACACGATCGGCTGCATACCAGGCCTGCACCGGGTTCTTCTCTTTCGCGTAATCCGTCAGCGCCGAAACCACGATGCGGCGGCGGGACGAGGCGATCTGGTCCTGGCTGCGCAGCAGAGCGAGGCTCTCATAATGATCAGCCGGGCTGACCCGCTGGCTGGCATCGAGAAGCCGTGCGACGCGGAAGGTGGTGGAGACGGCCGCGTAGCTTTCCGCCGCACGCGCCAATGTCGTGCCGGCCTGATCGGCAATCAGCATGATTTCCGGCACGTAGACGAGCAGGCGCAACGTCTCCAGTTCCTTGATCAGCGCGTGAGAAACGCCGTCGGTCTCGGGAAGACCGATCTCCTCCTGATACTTCGCCGCTGCCGGAGAAAGCGTCTTGATTGCGCTTTTCAAGCGCTCGATCTCATCCTGCATGGCGCCGGTGATGGTACCGGCCGTCTGAAGATAGAGCCGCGTCGCATCGCCGAAGATCTGCATGACCCTGGCATAGAGATCGTTCTGCACCTCGCCCGAAATCTGCCCGTCGAGCGCATCGATCTCGCTCCAAAGCCGCTTCAGGCCGAAACCATCCTCGACGATCATCGCTGCCTTGACGACGGCTGGAGCAAGCAGGCCGCTTGCATCCACCAGCTTCTGCACGAAGCCCGGACCGCCACGATTGACGACCTGGTTGGCCAGCGCCGTGGCGACGATTTCGCGGTGCAGGCGGTGGCTTGCAATATCCCCCGCATAGGTCTTCTGCATCTTGCTCGGGAAGTAATCCGTCAGCAGATGCTGCAGATAAGGCTCATCCGGCAGGGTGCTGGCCACCAGCGTGTCGAACAGCGTCAGCTTCGCATAGGACAACAGGACGCCAATTTCAGGCCGGGTCAGCGCCTTGCCGGCGGCATAGCGTTCGTTGAACTCCGCATCGTTCGGCAGGGTCTCTACCTTGCGGTTCAACTGGCCGGAGGATTCCAGTG
The DNA here is from genome assembly GCF_004310285.1 of Agrobacterium cavarae. Classification (GTDB taxonomy): domain Bacteria; phylum Pseudomonadota; class Alphaproteobacteria; order Rhizobiales; family Rhizobiaceae; genus Agrobacterium; species Agrobacterium cavarae. Next base: position 330,532 of record NZ_SISF01000031.1, on the reverse strand, counting down.
CTGCCATCAGGCGGCCCAACTCTTCGCGGTTGCCGGTCCCCTTGCGCTCGACAAGCGAGATGGCCAAAGACTGGAGGTAGTTGTTGCGCAGCACCAGTTGCGCCACTTCCCACGTCATCGAGGCGAGCAACTGATTGCGCTTCGGCAATGTCAGACGGCCGTCATTCACAGCGGATGCCAGCGCAATCTTGATATTGACCTCGACGTCTGAGGAATTGACGCCGGCGGAATTGTCGATGGCATCCGAGTTGCAGCGCCCACCGGACAGCGCATAGGCAATACGGCCCTTCTGGGTGATGCCGAGATTGGCCCCCTCGCCGATAACCTTGGCGCGCACTTCCGTTGCATTGATCCGGATCGGATCGTTGGCACGGTCCCCCACCTCGGCATTGGTTTCCACCGCAGCCTTCACATAGGTGCCGATCCCGCCGAACCACAGGAGATCGGCGGGGGCTTTGAGGATCGCCGTCATGATCTCGAAGGGCGTTGCCACCGTCTTGTCGATGCCGATTGCGGCAACAGCTTCCGCCGTCAGGGTCACGGATTTCTCCGCACGCGAAATGATCATCGCGCCCTTGGAGAGGGTCGAGCGGTCGTAATCCTGCCAGCTGGAACGCGGCAGTTCAAAGAGCCGCTTTCTCTCCGCGAAAGAAAGGGTGGTGTCCGGCGTCGGATCGATGAAGATATCGCGGTGATCGAAGGCTGCGATCAGTTCGATCTTTTCCGAGAGCAGCATGCCATTGCCGAAGACGTCGCCGGACATATCGCCCACACCGACGACCTTGAATGGCGTCGTCTGTATATCGGTATCCATTTCCCGGAAGTGGCGCTTGACGGTTTCCCAGGCGCCTCGGGCGGTAATGCCCATTTTCTTGTGGTCGTAACCGGCAGAGCCACCAGAGGCAAAAGCATCGTCGAGCCAGAAGCCCGCCTCACGCGCAAGTCCGTTGGCGGTATCGGAGAAGGTTGCCGTTCCCTTATCGGCCGCGACGACGAAATAGGGATCGTCGCCATCGAGACGCATGGTATCCGCGGGCGCAATAAGATCATCGCCAACGATATTGTCGGTGATGGAGAGCAGCGTGCGGATATAGGTCTTGTAAGCCTCCTTGCCGGCATTGAAGATCTCATCGCGGTTGCCACCGACGGGCAGCATCTTCGGATAGAAGCCACCCTTGGCACCGACCGGTACGATGACGGCGTTCTTCACCTGCTGAGCTTTGACGAGGCCGAGCACTTCGGTGCGATAATCCTGGCCGCGATCCGACCAGCGAAGCCCGCCGCGCGCCACCTTTCCGAAGCGCAGATGGACGCCTTCCACTTCCGTTCCGTAGACGAATATTTCGCGGAAGGGACGCGGATCGGGAAGGCCATCAAGAAGCTTGGGATCGAACTTGAAGGCCAGCATCGCCTTTGGCGAACCGTCCTCGTTGCGCTGGAAATAGTTGGTGCGCAGCGTGGAATCGACGGCGTTGACGTAACGGCGAAGTGTACGGTCCTCATCGAGATTGGGTACGCCGGAAAGATCGGCCTCGATCGCCTTGTGCAGATCGGAGAGCTTGCGCAGGCGCGGTTTTTCGCCAAGCTTCGGATCGAAGCCATGGGCGAAAAGATCGAAAATTCTGCGTGCAATGACCGGATATTTGAACAGTGTTTCGGAAATATGCTCTTGCGAGTAGACGATGCCCGTCTGGCGCAGATAGCGCGCATAGGCGCGAAGCACGGAAACCTCGCGCACCGTCAGTCCGGCGGCAACGATCAGGCGGTTGAAATTGTCATTGTCGACGGTGCCATTGAAGGCGGAGAGAAACGCCTCTTCAAGCCTTGGCCCAATGATGGCGAGATCGAGCGTGACGCCTGGTTGGACCCGAAGCTCCATGTCGTGAAGGACAATGAGATCGGTGTTTTCACCGGAGACAACACCGATGTCGAACGTCCGTTCGCTGATGACGCTGAAGCCGAGATTTTCCAGAAGCGGCACGCGGCGCGACAGCGGCAGATGGCCGTCGCGGTGGAAGATCTTCAACGAGAGAATATTCTCCGCCTGCTCAGCTGTCCGGTAAAACTCGATGCGGACCGGCTCGCCCTTGGCGGTCGCGACGATATCGGGCATGTCGCCGATCGCCTCTTCCGGCGTAAAGGCCTCCTGATAAGCCTGGTCGACATCGAGAAGCGGAGCGCCGGGCTCTGAAAGCGCGGTGAAATGATCGATCCAGCGCGCAGCGATATCGCTGACGGCATCTTCCAGCCGGTCCTGCGCGATGCGCGGCGTCTTGCCGTTGCTGCGCCCGACGATGAAGTGGACGCGGGCAAGAGCGCCTTCCGGGAAGGCGGGGTAATAGGCCGAGATGTGGCCGTCATAGACGCGGGCGAGATAGTCGCCGATCTTCTCGCGCACATAGGAATTATACTCCTCGCGCGGCACATAGATGATGACGGAGACGAAGCGGTCGAAACGATCGATACGGGCAAGCACCCTCACCCGCGGGCGGTCGGCAAGCTCCATGATCTGTTCGGTGTAGCGGACCAGAAGATCGGTTTCGATCTGGAAGAGATCGTCGCGCGGATAGGCTTCGAGCGTATTGTGCAGAATGCGTCCCGAGTGGCTGTTGGGGTCAAAGCCGAAATGCTCTTCGACCTCCAAGGCCTTGGCGCGCAGAAGCGGGATTTCATGGACCGAGCGGGTATAGGCCGTGGCGGTGAAGAGACCGACGATGCGCAACTCGCCGATCACGTTACCATCTGCATCGAAGCGCTTGATGCCGATATAATCCATATAGGCGCGGCGATGGACAAGCGATTTGACGTTGGCCTTGGTGACGATGAGGAAGTCCGGACCATCCAGAAACGCCAGAATTTCCGGCGTCGTCATCACCGCATCCTTGCCGAGCCGCAACACGCGCACATCCGGATCGCTCAAGATGCCCAGACCGACGCCATCGCCGCGCTCGATCTTGGCGGAGCTTCCCTTGCCGGAATAGCTGTAGTCGCGCATGCCGAGGAAGGTGAAATTGTCCTTGCGCAGCCATTCGAGAAACTCGGCGGCCTCGGTGCGGTCGGCCTTGCGGCGCGACGATCCGCGCTCTTTCAATTCGTTCAGCGCCTCATCAAGCTTGGCAAGCATCGGCTTCCAGTCGCTATAGGCGGACTGGACCTGAGCGAGAACGAAGCGAAGCCGCTCCTTCAGAGCCTCGGCTGCTTGCGGCGCGACAGGCGCGATGTGCAGCTGTATCAGGCTGATATTGTCTTGCGGCGCGTCTGTTTCCGGATCGGCCAGCCTGTAGCCGCCGGTCGCCTTGGCATCCGCCACCATGATGGGGTGAACCGCAAGGTAGAGGCTGCGATAGCTGCTGGTCACCTCGCCCATGACGGAGTCGTAGAGGAAGGGCATGTTGCGCCCGACGATCGTCAGGATGGAGACCGGCACGTTACGCGGCGCGACCCCATCAACCTGGGCGATGCCGATATAGGGGCGATCAGCTTTCCAATGGGAAAGTTCGCTCAAAGCATGTCTTGCAGCCAGCGCCAACATCTCAGGCGAATAGTGCTCCACGTCGTCCGTGCTGGCACGACTAAAAAGTGTATTGGGATCGAGGAATGGCTTGCCGGTGGCCTCTGCCAGTTTTTTGGCTTTTTCGAGCTGTTTGTCGCGTTTTGGGTTGTTCCGGTAGCCCATTTTGCCTTCTTTCTTCCAAAAATATCCGCGTTTCGGCGATAAAAGGGAGAAAAATCGTGATTTTTCCCAAATTCGAATCGGATATTGGCGCGGAATTATGAATAGTTTAAGTGGCAATCGACAAATTGGCGGGGCGCGAAGAATTTAATCGATTCGGGATGGATCAGCGCTGGTAATCAGGCGTTTACCGGGGTGATTCTGTTAACGCCTCGGTAAAGCAGGTTGTGACTCCGTCGCCACGGTGCAAGCAAATTATTGATTTCCACCTATTTTTGTGGTAGACAGGAAAAACTGATCCACAGCGCGGCACTATCGTGCCCTAAAACACCTCGAAAGCAAGTCATCAATTGCACGCGGTTTCCGTGACATATCCTACTTTTGTGTTGTCGATCCCCGGATTGCAAGATGGTTTCTTTTTGCGTGCTCGGCTGGACCAGTGCGGAGTCACCTGACGGCTTGCCCCCGTCTCATCCGGGCCTGACCGACCCGACCCCGGAAACCCCCGGGTGTATGTAACAGGGAGTTTAAAAAACGAATGACGACCCAGCAAAAGAAATCTCCAGCGCGCCACGGTTTTAAAACCGGAGAAGCGATCGTTTATCCCGCTCACGGTGTCGGTACCATTTCGGCAATCGAAGAACAGGAAGTCGCGGGCATGAAGCTCGAACTTTTCGTCATCGATTTCGAGAAAGACAAGATGCGCCTCAAGGTGCCTGTCGCCAAGGCTGTCAGCATCGGCATGCGCAAGCTGTCCGAAGGGGATTTCGTCGAGCGTGCGCTGAAGGTTGTTCAGGGCAAGGCGCGCGTCAAGCGGACCATGTGGTCGCGTCGCGCGCAGGAATATGACGCAAAGATCAATTCCGGCGATCTGATCGCCATCGCAGAAGTGGTTCGCGATCTCTATCGCGCAGAGAACCAGCCTGAGCAGTCTTACTCCGAGCGTCAGCTTTACGAAGCAGCTCTCGATCGCATGGCTCGCGAAATCGCAGCCGTGAACAAGATGTCCGAAACCGAAGCTGTTCGCCTCGTTGAAGTCAATCTCAACAAGGGCCCCAAGCGCGGCAAGGCCGTCGAAGAAGACGATGCGCCGGAAGAAGAAGCCGCATAAGGCTTTTCACCTACAGAATGTCAAAAAACCCGCCCGCCTCGTGGCGGGTTTTTTGTTTCTTTCGCAAAGATGGCCATTCTGTGTTGAGGGCCTCTCGACAAATCATTCTTCACGCAAGTGCTTATAGAACCTGGATAATCTGTCCCGGACGAAGATGGGGCAGAAGACGGCGCATGTCTCTGGGGTGCAGCGCAACGCAGCCGGCGGTCGGCTCGTAGCCCGGGCGGATCATGTGCATGAAGATGGCCGAGCCGCGATTGCGCTGCCTGGATCTGACATTCCAGTCGAGCACCAGACAGACATTATAGAGCCGGTCTTCCCGGCAGATCTCTTCGTGGCTTGGCTTGAATGGCGCTCTGACCAGCCGATTGTAGTTTGGGTCACCTGGCGCATCGCACCACAACATCGACTTCACCGCGCGGCGCAACGAGAGACGCGTCTGCACGGCGCGTATGCGTTCACCACGGATGAAGCCATACAGCAGCGGCATCTGAGCGATCGGCGTTTTGCCGTCACCTTCTCGCTTGAAAACGGAACGTCCATTGCGACCAATCGCAGCCTGAAACGTTAAATGACCAAGCTGAACGATCGCTCGACTTGGGTTCAATGGTGACGGGCGGACGAGAAGCTTGGGTGGTAACGTTCGGAATTCAATCTTTCTGGTCATCACTCTTTTTCACGAGATTTTGCTTTGAAGATGCTTCACCCGAACGTCATAGCACGCCGTTATTGCTGCACAAGGGTTGACGCGAAGCGCGCAAACCGCTGAATTGGTTTGAAAATTAAAAGAGAAAGGCGAAGGTACTCTATGACGGCCCGTACATTGCTTCTTGTTGATGACGACGACGATCTGCGCGACACCCTTGCCGAACAACTTTCCCCCTATGAAGAGTTTTCGCTTCTGACGGGGGCGAACGCCAATGCTGCTATCCAGACGGTCAAATCCACTCAGGTCGATCTCTTGATCATGGATGTGGGTCTGCCGGACATGGACGGGCGCGAAGCGGTGAAGCTGATGCGCAAGAACGGCTTCAAGTCTCCCATCATCATGCTCACCGGTCACGACACGGATTCCGACACGATCCTTGGTCTTGAGGCCGGCGCGAACGACTATGTGACGAAACCCTTTCGCTTTGCCGTGCTGCTTGCCCGCGTCCGCGCGCAACTGCGCCAATATGAGCAGAGCGAAGACGCGGTCTTTACCGTCGGTCCCTACCAGTTCAAGCCGAGCCAGAAGCTGTTGACGACAGAAGATGGAAAGAAGATCCGTCTGACGGAAAAGGAAGCGGCCATCATCCGTTACCTTTACCGCGCCGGCAGCGCCGTCGTCACCCGTGACGTGCTGCTGGAGGAGGTCTGGGGCTACAATTCCGGCGTGACCACCCACACGCTGGAAACCCACGTCTATCGTCTTCGCCAGAAAATCGAGCGCGACCCCTCCAATGCCGAAATTCTCGTGACCGAAAACGGCGGCTACAAGATCGTCCCATAAGGGCGCTGTTTGCTACGTCCTATTGGACGCGAGGCGCTTAACGGGCGATTTTCTTGATCCGCTCTTGTCTTGGAGTCCGCATTGGTCGAAAACGGGTTGAACCGCGCTACCTCAAATCTGAGCGGCGCGGCATCCGACTTGCATTTCCCAGGTGGATCAGCCCATGGCGTTGAACGACGATATCAAGCTTTTCGCGCAGGTGCCGCTGTTCCAGGGCTTCAGCGAAGACCAGCTTCGCCTGATCGCCTTCGGTGCCGAGCGGCGGCGCATTGCCGCGGGGCATATGCTGTTTCGCCAGTACTCTCCCGCCGAATGCGCCTTTGTCATATGCAATGGACGCTTCGATCTCTGGACCGAAGAGCGTGACGGCAAAAGAGAGGTCAAGGCCACCGTCGGTAGCGGCTGTCTTCTCTCGGAACTGGCGCTTTTCACGCTCTGCGAACGCAAGTTCACCGCGGTCGCGCGCGAGGATTCCGAAGTCATCCGCATCACCCGTATCCTCTTCCATCGCATGATCGAGGAATTCCCGGATGTTGCCGCGGTCGTGTCCGAGCGCATCCGTGGCAACATCGCCGCACTTGCCACAAGTGCGGCTGCGATGCAGAACCGGTTTCTGTAACCGCTTTGCTATCAAAGCGTGTCGCGATCTTTCAGATTCGCTCCCTACGCTTTAAGTCCTTGTTTTGTCGCATGTCGTTATCGCAAAACCGCTCCACACTTTTGCGCGACATGCTTAGAACTTGAAGTGGGCCGTCACCGGAACGTGATCGGACGGCCTGTTCCAACCGCGCGCTTCCTTCAGGATTTCGATCCGATCGAGCGAGGGACCGAGATCCTGCGATGACCAGATATGGTCCAGACGGCGGCCGCGATTGGCAGCTTCCCAATCCTTGGCGCGGTAGCTCCACCAGGTGTAGATCTTTTCCGTTTCCGGCACGTTGAGCCGCATCAGGTCGAGCCAGTTGCCGCGCTTCATCACCTCCAGCAGACCTTCTGTCTCGACAGGCGTATGGCTGACGATCTTCAACAGTTGCTTGTGCGACCAGACGTCGTTTTCGAGCGGCGCTATGTTGAGGTCGCCAACCAGGATCGACGATGCTCCAGGTGTCGCGTCGGCGCTCAGCACCTTCATCTCCTCGACGAAATCGAGCTTGTGGCCGAATTTCGGATTGATCGACCGGTCCGGCTCGTCGCCACCTGCCGGCACGTAGAAGTTATGAAGGCGGATGCGGCGGCTACCGACCTGAACCAGAGCGGAGATATGGCGGGCGTCCCCGACCTTGCAGTAATCCTGACGGTGATCTTCAGTCAGCGGCAGCTTCGAGGCGATGGCAACGCCGTGATAGCCCTTCTGTCCATGAATGATGATGTGCTCATAGCCGAGCGCCCGCAGGGGCTTCAGAGGAAACTCGCCATTCGGGCACTTGGTCTCCTGCAGGCAGAGAACGTCTGGCTTGTAACGCACCAGAAACTGCTCGACGATCGGCATGCGCAGCCGCACCGAGTTGATGTTCCAGGTGGTTATCGAGAAAGTCATGCCTCACGCTCCGTCTTATGCAGCTAAAGCGCCGTGCGTCCTATGGGACGCACAAAGGGCACTTTACCTTGAACTATGCATCGGCCCGAAAATCGATTCCGAGTTCCGGGCCGATGCTGTAGGAGCAGGCTTATAACAAGAGGGCAGAAAACTGGAAACGCTTTCTGCTGTCTCGCGGTCAACCGCGCTTGCGGACCTCTTCGTAGTTGATGTTGAAGACCTTGTCGTCGAGGTTCACGCCCGTCTGGACGTTGAAGATCATCACGGTCGTGTCCTTGTTCTGCGCATCCGTCGTCGTCCACTGGCGAAGATCGAAGGTTTTCGGATCGAACATCAGTGTGATTGTCGAATCGCCGAAGATGCTCTTGTCACCGAGAACGATGGTGATCAGGTCGGACTCTTCCTTGACGCTGCGAACCTTCTGATTGCTGAGGTCGATCTTGTCGGCAAGAAGCAGGCTGAGTGGTGTCTTGGACAGCGGATAGATGTCCCAGGTCTTCAGCTTCATGTTGCCGATGACGACGTTGCGGCCATCCGCGATCACACGCATGGGCGACGGGTCTTCATAGTTGAAGCGAAGCTTGCCCGGACGCGAAATATAGAACTTGCCGCCTGTCTGTTCACCGCGCGGACCGAACTGAACGAACTCGCCCATCATCGTCTTGACCGACGAGAAGTGGTTGGCGATCTTCTGCGCCGTCACGCCGTCTCCTGCCCCTTGCGCGAAAGCGGCAATGGGCGAGAGCGCTACAGATGCGGCCGCTGCCGAAAACAGCGTCATCACGCCTCGCCGCGTCATGCTGCTCTCAAGGCCGGGATGCTGAGCGGAAACGACCGAGCGGGTATTCTTCATTCTGTTCTCCTTCATCGCATCCCATGTGCCGAAAAAACACGGCGGCTTCATGACATGGAGCGACGGCTATAACGCTGAAAGCACACGCCTGGTTGCGGCTATCGAACCTGCACGCAAGCAATTGGTATCAAAGACCAACTGGCGGTCGAGCGTTAGACGATTGTGGCTTAATCATTCTCCGTCGGCACGAGAATTTCGCGCTTTCCGGCATGGTTTGCAGGGCCGATAATGCCTTCCTGTTCCATCCGTTCGATCAGCGACGCAGCGCGGTTGTAACCGATGCCGAGCCTGCGCTGAACGTAGGAGGTCGAGGCCTTGCCATCGCGCAGAACGACGGCGACGGCCTGGTCATAAGGGTCGTCGGACTCTGCCATGTTGCCGGTGCCGGCAGGGCCGCCGCCATCCTCGTCCTCATCCTCTTCGGTGACCGCTTCGAGATAATCGGGCGAACCTTGGGTCTTGAGGTAGGAGACGATCTCTTCCACTTCATTGTCCGAAACGAAGGGACCGTGGACGCGCTGGATGCGCCCGCCACCTGCCATATAGAGCATGTCGCCCATGCCGAGCAGCTGCTCTGCGCCCTGCTCGCCAAGGATGGTGCGGCTGTCGATCTTGGAGGTGACCTGAAAGGAAATGCGCGTCGGGAAGTTTGCCTTGATCGTGCCGGTGATGACGTCGACGGACGGGCGCTGGGTGGCCATGATGACATGAATGCCGGCGGCACGTGCCATCTGCGCCAGACGCTGCACCGCGCCTTCGATATCCTTGCCGGCGACCATCATCAGGTCGGCCATTTCGTCGATGATGACGACGATATAGGGCAGCGGCTTCAGATCGAATTCTTCCGTCTCATACATGGCTTCGCCGGTCTGGCGGTCAAAGCCGGTCTGCACGGTTCTCGTCAGGACTTCGCCCTTGTCGAGCGCCTGCTGAACGCGGGTGTTGAAGCCATCGATGTTACGAACACCGATCTTCGACATCTTCTTGTAGCGCTCTTCCATCTCCCGCACGGTCCATTTCAGCGCGACGACGGCCTTCTTGGGATCGGTGACGACAGGCGAGAGCAGATGCGGAATGCCGTCATAGATCGACAGTTCGAGCATCTTCGGATCGATCATGATCAGACGGCACTGTTCTGGCGTCATGCGATAGACGAGCGACAGGATCATGGTGTTGATCGCGACCGACTTACCAGAGCCGGTGGTACCGGCCACGAGAAGATGCGGCATCTTGGCAAGATCGGCGATGACGGCTTCACCACCGATTGTCTTGCCGAGTGCCATCGGGAGCTTGGCCTTGCTGCTTTCAAAATCACGAGATCCGACGAGCTCGCGCAGGAACACCGTTTCGCGCGTGCGGTTGGGAAGCTCGATACCGATGGCATTGCGGCCAGGAACGACGGCGACGCGCGCGGCAATCGCGCTCATCGAGCGGGCGATATCGTCCGCCAGACCGATAACGCGCGACGACTTGATGCCGGGCGCCGGTTCAAGTTCATAAAGCGTCACGACGGGGCCAGGACGCACATGGATGATCTCGCCCTTGACGCCGAAGTCTTCCAGCACGCCCTCAAGCCGCCGGGCATTCTGCTCCAGAACGTCCGCGTTCAGCGTGTTGTCCTTGACGACATTCTTGGGCTCGGCCAGCAGATGGATCGACGGGACCTGGAAACCATCTGGCGAAATGAACGAGGTTTGCGCTTCGCGTGCAACCCGCTCGCTCGGCTTCGGCCGCGACGGTGGTGCGGTAATACGCGTCGGGCTTCCTGGTGCCGGGCGTGGAGCAAAGGGGGCGTCGCCGGAGAGAACACCATCGGGCAAGCTGTCCTCGTCATCGAATGGCGGCTCGTCGAGATCGTCGTTGACGGAAGGTGCCTGCCTGCGTGCACGCGCTTCTGCCCGTTCCTCGAAGGAAGGCTCTGCCCTTTCCAGACGGTTGATCGCAGTCTTCAGTCGTGACGGCTCGTTCAGTGTGCCAAATTCGTAATCGTTGAAGTCGTAGGGCTGCTCGAACTCATTGGCGAGCGACTTGGGCTTCAAACCGAAGATACGCCGAAGCCGGGCCTGGGTCGTGTACCAGTAATGGGTCAGCGCGCCGAAAGCGAGGAAGTTGGCAAGGAATCCCTCGCCGTCATCCTCATCATCCTCTTCGATCTCCTGAACCTTGCGGGCCTTGCTGTTGACGGCAGCCTGTGGCGCGAAGGGCTCCTCCGCATCCTGGTCGAATGCGCCGAGAAGACCTGAAGCGACCAGCATCAGCCAGGCCGCAGGCACAGCCAGGATTGCGCCCAGAACGGTCGCAGCAGTCCCGGTCGGATAGGCGCCGAGGAAGAGCGCGGGAAAGCGCAGGATCATGTCGCCGATCACGCCGCCAATGCCGTTGGGCAGCGGCCAAGTCTGCGGTGCCGGGAAACATCCAAGCGAGGCAGAGGCAATGAAGGCGCCACCAATCCAGGCCATCAGGCGGGTCGGCATGCGGGTTAGTTTGCGGCCGGAAATCAAGACGAAGGCCCAGGACAGGATGGGCAACATGGCAATCAGCGACGACAGCCCGAGAAACTGCATCATGATATCGGCGAAGATCGCGCCGCTATGCCCGAGCAGATTGGTAGGCTCGTTGGAGGTCGCGTAGGAGAGACTTGGATCGGCCACGTTCCAGGTCGCCAGTGCGGTCACGCCCAGCGCCAACGCTGCCAGAACGGCAAAACCACACAGCGCCATGATCTGTCGCACGACGAATGCCGTCAGCACGAAGCGATTGTCGCGGCCCTCGAATGTCGGAGAATTCACTCTGCCCATATGTTGAACCTGTCGTCCTTAGTTTTTCCGGAGCTTCGTGACCGAAGCAGGGATGACAGGGCAAAATAGCGACATGGTGGTTAATGTGGCATTAACCACGGAAAAACTCGTTTACCAAGCCTGGCCCACCGAAAACAAAGAAGCCCGGCGAGACGATCGCCGGGCTTCGATGATGAGGTTCGAGTGCGTAAACGGCACCGACCGATCTTAGTTGTGGTAGGCAGCTTCGCCGTGAGATGCGAGGTCGAGACCTTCGCGTTCGGCTTCGACCGGCACACGCAGACCGACGATGATGTCGACGATCTTGTAGAGGATCGCAGAGCCGATACCCGTCCACAGGATGGTGATGACGACGGCCTGAATCTGAACCATCAACTGACCACCCATGGTCTGCTCGCCGGCATAGCCGACGCCGCCAAGCGAGGCGCTTGCGAAGATGCCGGTCGCCAGAGCGCCGAACATGCCGCCAATGCCGTGAACGCCGAAGACGTCCGCGGTGTCGTCGTAACCGAACTTGTTCTTCACCACGGAGACGAAGAAGTAGCAGAGCGGCGAAACGATCACACCCATGACGATCGCGCCCATCGGGCCGACGATACCAGCAGCAGGCGTGATGGCAACGAGACCAGCGATCATGCCCGAAGCAGCACCCAGCATGGAAGCCTTGCCACGCGTGAAGCTTTCAACCACGCACCAGGAGAGAATGGCGGCAGCGGTGGCGATGAAGGTGTTGACGGTTGCAAGCATTGCACCACCGGAGGCTTCCAGGTTGGAACCGGCGTTGAAGCCGAACCAGCCGACCCACAGCATGGCAGCGCCGACATAGGTCAGCGTCATGGAGTGCGGAGCCATCATGTCCTTGCCGTAGCCCGTACGCTTGCCGACCATGATCGCACCAATAAGACCGGCGACACCGGCATTGATGTGAACGACCGTGCCGCCAGCGAAGTCAAGGGCGCCGAGACCGAAGAGGTAACCCTTGGCATCCCAGACCATGTGGGCAATCGGGAAGTAGACGAAGGTAACCCAAAGCAGGCAGAAGAGAACCGAAGCCGAGAACTTGATGCGTTCCGCGAAGGCGCCGATGATCAGTGCCGGCGTGATGGCCGCGAAGGTCATCTGGAACATCACGAAGATATATTCCGGAATGACGACGCCCTGCGAGAAGGTCGCAGCGGTCGTGTCCTTGGTCACACCCGCGAGGAAGAGCTTGGCGAAACCGCCGAAGAACGGGCTTTCAGAACCACCGAAGGCGAAGGAGTAACCGTAGACGACCCAGGCAATCATGACGGTGGCGGCAATGACCGTGCACTGCATCAGAACCGACAGCATGTTCTTGGCGCGAACGAGACCGCCGTAGAACAGGCCAAGACCCGGAACGGCCATGAAGAGGACCAGGATGGTGGACAGGAACATGAAGGCGGTGTCGCCCTTGTCCGGAACGGCGGCAACGGCTGCTGCTGCTGCGGGGGCAGCAGCGTCCTGCGCAAAGGATATGACCGGCGCCAGGAGGGCTGCCGCACCGGCGCCCAAGGCGCTGAGTGTGGAAATTTTCTTGAAGTTCATAATCTGAGGACTCCCCTGTCAGCCGAGCTCAAAGCGCTTCTGTGTTCGTTTCGCCGGTGCGGATGCGCACTGCCTGTTCAATCGAGTAGACGAAAATCTTGCCGTCGCCGATCTGCCCCGTCTTGGCCGCGGATGCGATTGCATCGACTGCCTTTTCTACCACGTCGGACGCCACCGCGATCTCGATCTTCAGCTTCGGAAGAAAGCTGACCGCATATTCGGTACCGCGATAAATCTCGGTATGTCCTTTCTGACGTCCGTAACCCTTCACTTCGGTTACGGTCAGGCCCTGAATGCCGAGCGCGGTGAGAGCCTCGCGCACCTCATCCAGCTTGAACGGCTTGATAATGGCCATCACAATTTTCATCTGGTTTCCCATCCTTTGTTTGTGCTCGGCATGGAGCCGACTCTCCTTGCCGCTGGCAGATCAGTAACAGCGACTGACACTCTATATTCAAAGGGCGTGCCAGTTTCGGCAGGCAAGGAATAAGTTATTGAAAAGTAACGACTATAAAAGATAAGGCGGCAAAACGGGCAATTGTTCGCGCTTTAGGCGAGCAATTTATAGGCGATTTTTAAAAAATGATCGTTTTTTAGTCATTTGCCCGTTTGCGAATCAGGCCCTCTTGCGCCATCGAGGCGATAAGCACGCCATCGCGGGTAAAGAGGTTGCCTCTGGTCAATCCGCGGGCACCGGACGCACTGGGGCTGTCCTGCGTGTAGAGCAGCCAGTCTTCCAACTTGCACGGGCGATGAAACCACATGGCGTGATCGAGGCTCGCCACCTGGATGGTCGGATCGAAGATGGTCGTTCCGTGGGCATAGAGTGATGTATCGAGCAGCGTCATGTCGGAAAGATAGGCGAGAACCGCTGCCTGATAGTGCCTGTCATCCGGCACGGCACCGACGGCGCGCACCCAGATATCCTGCTTCGGTTCCAGCTTTTCGCGCGAGATATAATGCGTGAGCGAGACGGGGCGGATTTCGATCGGCCGCTTGTTCTCCCAGTATTTGCGGATCGCAGGTGGCGCATTGGCAAGAAACGCCTCCTGCAACTGCGCCTCGCTCATCAGGCTTTCCGGCTGCGGCACGTTCGGGATCGGGCTCTGGTGATCAAAGCCGCCCTCCTCGATCTGGAACGATGCCGACATGGCAAAGATCGCATGACCGTGCTGGATGGCAACAATGCGCCGGGTGGCGAAGCTTGCACCGTCGCGAATGCGATCGACCTGATAGATGATCGGCACGAGGGGATCGCCCGGCCGCATGAAATAGGCGTGGAGCGAGTGGATAAAACGGTCCGCATCCACCGTTCGCTGTGCCGCCATCAGTGCCTGCGCGATGACCTGACCACCGAAGACGCGCTGCCATCCAACCTGTGGGCTGGTGCCGCGGAAGAGATTTTCTTCAAGCTTTTCAAGATCAAGCGTGGCGAGAAGATTTTCCATCGGGCTTGATGAATGAGAAGGATGCGACATTTCGGCATGCTCCGGCTGTATGAAGACGTGATGGGATGGTCTATAATGGCAGAAGAATATGCACAAGAACGCAAGGCGCAGGAGAAGACGCAATGCTTGATGTCGTGATTGCCGGGGGCGGATATGTGGGCTTAAGCGTTGCCGTCGCCATCAAGCAGGCAGCGCCGCATCTTGGCGTGCAGGTCATCGAAGCCGCACCGGAAGACGTCTGGAAGAAGGACGTCCGAGCCTCCGCGATCATCGCCGCCGCAAGCCGCATGCTGGATGTCTTCGGCATCTGGCAGGAGCTGGAGCCGGAAGCCCAGCCGATCAACAAGATGATCGTGACGGATTCGCGCACGGCCGATCCTGTTCGCCCGGTCTTCCTCACCTTCGACGGCGACGTGGCGGAAGGCCAGCCCTTTGCGCATATGGTCCCGAATGTCGCCATGGTCGGTGCTTTGCGGGGAGTGTGCGAGCGGCTCGGCATCGAGATCCGCCATGGGCTCAGCGTCACCGGTTTTTCCGCCGGTCCGCAAAGCAATCAGATTTCGCTCTCCGACGGCTCCTCGCTGGAAACGCGTCTGCTGGTCGCCTGCGATGGCGTGAAATCGGCGCTGCGCGACATGGCCGGCATCAAGACTGTTCATTGGGCTTACGATCAGTCGGGCATCGTCACGACTGTGGAGCACGAGCGGCCGCACAATGGCTGCGCGGAAGAACATTTTCTGCCTTCCGGTCCCTTTGCCATCCTGCCACTCAAGGGCAACCGCTCGTCACTCGTGTGGACGGAGCGCACGGCAGATGCCGACAGCCTCGTCGCGTCCGACGATCTTATCTTCGAAGAAGAGCTCGAGCGTCGCTTCGGTCACAAACTCGGGCCCATTCGCCCCGTCGGTCCGCGCCGAGCCTTCCCGCTTGGCCTCACGCTTGCCCGCGCTTTTGTCGCGCCACGCATCGCCCTTGCCGGCGACGCCGCCCACGGCATTCACCCCATCTCGGGACAGGGCCTCAATCTTGGCTTCAAGGATGTTGCGGCACTGGCCGAGACCGTTGTCGAGGCCGATCGCATCGGGCTTGATATCGGCTCACTCAACGTGCTGGAGCGCTACCAGTCCTGGCGCCGCTTCGACACGGTGCGCATGGGTGTCACCACTGACGTGTTGAACCGTCTTTTCTCCAATGATGTCGGGCCGATCCGCGTTGCGCGCGATTTCGGGCTGGGCCTCGTTGATCGGATTCCCGCATTAAAGTCCTACTTCATCGGCCAGGCCGCCGGAACGGCGGACCGCAATGGACCGAGATTGCTGGCGGGACAACCTTTGTAGCCGGCATCGTCTTTTAGCATCATCTGATTCAGCATCTGGTGGCTTTCGGTAAAGCGGAAGCCACATCTTGCCGTGAACAAAGACTGAATCTGGCAGAGTCAGCGATTCGTCTCTGATTCGTTCTCAACCTGTTCCGAATCTTGCGCCTTTGGCGTTTCTTAGCAAAAAGCGGTTTTGGCGTGCCAAATTAGCGGTCAATTCAAGGGCGACGCCGATGATAACTGCTTTCGTCCTTGCGTTTGGCCTTGCCGATTGCCATGTGTGGGAAGACTGAAATGCGGGCGCCCTCACGCCGTGTCCGAAGAGTAGCAGCATCGTCGTTTTCGCGGATAGTACGTTGAATTTTCGCCCCATGATCTTGAGCGGCCGCGGTGTAACGGCCGTTCTTGGACCGACAAATACCGGCAAGACCCATTATGCCATCGAGAGAATGGTGGCGCATGGAAGTGGCGTCATCGGCCTGCCGCTGCGCCTTCTGGCACGCGAGGTCTATACGCGGCTGGTGGAAAAGGTGGGCGCCAACAATGTTGCGCTGATCACCGGCGAAGAGAAGATTTCCCCACCGCGTGCCAAATATTCCGTCTGCACCGTGGAGGCGATGCCGCGCGAAACCAATGCCGCCTTTGTCGCCATCGACGAAGTCCAGCTCGCGGGCGATCTGGAACGCGGCCATATCTTCACCGACCGCATTCTGAATCTGCGCGGCAAGGAAGAAACGCTGCTTCTGGGTGCCGGCACGATGCGGCCGATCCTCGAAAAGCTGCTGCCCGGCATCGTCATGGTGGAGCGCCCTCGCCTGTCGCAACTCTTCTATGCCGGATCGAAGAAGATCACCCGCCTGCCCCAGCGCACGGCGATCGTCGCCTTCTCGGCCGATGAGGTCTACGCGATTGCCGAACTGGTACGCCGTCAGCGTGGTGGCGCTGCGGTGGTTCTCGGTGCGCTGTCGCCCCGTACCCGCAACGCGCAGGTTGGCCTCTACCAGAACGGCGACGTGGAATATCTGGTGGCGACCGATGCCATCGGAATGGGTCTGAACCTCGATGTCGACCATGTGGCATTCGCCCAGGATCGCAAGTTCGACGGCTATCAGTTCCGCAATCTCAATCCGGCTGAAATGGGCCAGATCGCCGGTCGTGCCGGACGGCATCTGCGTGATGGTACCTTTGGCGTGACAGGCCGCGTCGATCCGCTGGACGACGAGTTGGTGGAAAGGATCGAATCACACGAGTTCGATCCGGTCAAAGTGCTGCAATGGCGCACTAAGAACTTCGATTTCTCGTCCATCAGAAATCTCCAGGCAAGCCTCGATGCGGCACCCACGGTGCAGGGTCTGTCGCGCGCCTTGCCTGCCATCGATCAGCAGGCACTCGAATATCTCGGGCGCTACCCGGAGATCATCGACGTCACGACCACTGCGGAGCGCGTCGAAAGATTGTGGGAAGCCTGCGCTTTGCCGGATTATCGCCGCATCGCGCCTGCACAACATGCCGATCTGATCTCTACTCTCTATTTCGATCTCGTCAAACGCGGTACGGTCAACGAGAATTTCATGGCCGAACAGGTACGCCGAGCCGACCGGACGGATGGTGAAATCGACACGCTCTCCGCCAGGATTGCGCAGATCAGAACATGGACGTATGTATCCAACCGCCCAGGATGGCTTGCCGATCCGACACACTGGCAAGAAAAGACACGGGAAATCGAAGATCGATTGTCCGATGCTCTACATGAAAGGTTGACGAAACGCTTTGTTGATCGCAGGACATCTGTGCTCATGAGGCGCCTAAGAGAGAATGCGATGCTTGAAGCTGAAATCAGTGTGAATGGTGATGTCTTCGTAGAAGGACATCATATCGGTCAATTGGCGGGATTCCGGTTTACCCCGGTTTCGGGAACCGAAGGTCCAGATGCCAAGGCCGTCCAGGCGGCAGCGCAAAAGGCGCTCGCATTGGAGTATGAGGCGCGCGCCGCCCGTCTCCATGCCAGTGGTAATGGCGACTTGGCGATGAGCTCGGACGGTCTCGTCCGCTGGCTCGGTGAGCCCGTGGCGCGTCTGGCAGCCGGTGACAACATCATGAAGCCGCGTGTCATCCTTCTGGCCGACGAGCAATTGAGCGGCAATGCGCGTGACCACGCGCTCGCCCGCATCGAGCGCTTCGTCAATCACCAGATCGCAACGGTTCTGAAGCCGCTCGACGATATTTCTCGCGCCGAAGATCTGCAGGGTCTCGCCAAGGGTCTGGCCTTCCAGCTGGTTGAAAATCTCGGTATCCTGTTCCGCCGCGATGTGGCCGATGAGGTCAAGACGCTGGATCAGGACGCGCGCGCCTCCATGCGTCGTTACGGCATCCGCTTTGGCGCCTACCACGTCTTTCTCCCAGCGCTTCTCAAGCCGGCGCCTGCCGAGCTCGTGACGCTGCTCTGGGCGTTGAAGAATGACGGTCTCGGCAAGCCGGGCTATGGCGATCTCATCCCGGTTCTGGCTGCCGGCCGTACCTCGGTCGTCACCGATCCCGGTTTCGAGCGCATGTTCTACAAGCTTGCCGGCTTCCGTTTCCTTGGCAAACGCGCTGTGCGCATCGATATTCTCGAGCGTCTGGCCGACCTCATCCGTCCGCTGCTGCAGTGGAAGCCAGGCCAGCAGCCGCGCCCTGAGGGCGCCTATGACGGTCGTCGCTTCACCACCACGACGGCGATGCTGTCGATCCTGGGTGCTACGCTGGATGACATGGAAGAGATCCTCAAGGGTCTCGGCTACCGCGCCGACCAGGTCTCCGCGGAGGAGGCAGCAACCTTCCTCGCCGCCCAGAGCGGTGATGCTGCGAAGGCAGGCGCGACGGAAGCGGCACCAGCCGAAGAGGCTACAAGTGACGATGCCGACGCTTCCGATGCATCCGAACAGGAAGCGTCTGCCGAAGCTGCGACCGAAACGCCAGCAGAGGTGAAGGCTGAAGAGCCGAAGTCCGAGGAAGCTACGGCTCAAGAAGCAAAGCCTGAAGAGGCAGCGGCTGAAAATGCCGAGCCGAAGCCGGTTCTCTTGTGGCGCCCCGGTGGCCGCAACGACAACCAGCGCAGCGACAACCGTCGTCCGGGCAATCGCAATGCTGGCAACCGTGGTGAAGGCGAGCGTCGCGAAGGCGGTGAAGGTCGTCCCGGCAATCGCCAGAACGCCAATCGCGACGGCAACCGTGAGGGTGATCGCAAGCGAGAAGGCGGACGTCCTGACAACAAGGCACGCGGCAACAATAACCGTGGCGATCGTCCCGATCGTGGCGAGCGCAAGGACCGTCCGGAGCGCAATGATCGCGGCGGCAAGCCGCAGGGTCAGCAGCGTTTCGAGGCCAAGCCACCGCGCAAGGAAAAGCCGATGGATCCGGATTCGCCTTTCGCCAAGCTCGCTGCTCTCAAGGAGCAGCTGAAGAAGTAAGCCTATGGGTGCTAAGGAACAGCCACTGGAAGCCGGGCGTCAGCGCCTCGACAAGTGGCTGTTCTTCGCCCGTATGGCAAAGTCCCGCTCGATAGCCCAGAGCTACATCCAGTCGGGCAATATCAAGGTCAACGGCGCGCCCGTGCGCCAATCCAGCCACATGGTGAAAACCGGTGACAGGCTGGACATCGCAATCGAGCGAATGGACCGTGTTCTCATCGTCAAGGCACCCGGCGAGCGCCGCGGGCCTTACGAAGAGGCCAAGCTCCTCTATGACGATCAGACCCCGCCCCGCGAACCCAAGGATCGCATGACCTTGCTTGAGCAGGCGGTGCGCCTGCCAGGCAGCGGCCGCCCGACCAAGAAGGAACGCCGGGCGCTGGACAGGTTCATCTCCGATGCCGAGAACCCAGAGGATTAGAATAAACGACTACGTCGCTACCTTTTTTCAGCATCCTTTGTCCTTGCCATCTTGTCATAAAGGCATTACCTCACTTGCGAAAATGCCCTGTCTGAATTCCGGGCGAAGGCTTGTGTTTGAAAGCCACCAACCCGGCCTGCATATTCTGGAGTTCTTCATGACGTATGTCGTGACCGACAATTGCATTCGCTGCAAATACACCGACTGTGTCGAAGTCTGCCCCGTGGATTGCTTCTACGAAGGCGAAAACTTCCTCGCCATCAATCCCGACGAATGCATCGATTGCGGCGTATGCGAGCCGGAATGTCCCGCCGAGGCGATCAAGCCGGATACCGAGCCGGGCCTCGACAAGTGGCTGAAGATCAATGCTGAATACGCTGCCATCTGGCCGAACATCACCGTCAAGCGCGATCCGCTTCCGGAAGCCAAGGAGATGGACGGCGTCGAAGGCAAGCTCGACCTCTATTTCTCCGCCGAACCCGGCAAGGGCGACTGAACAGCTCGCCGCTTCGAGATTTTAAAAAGCCTCCCGGCATCCGCCGCGGAGGCTTTTTCATGCCTATCGATCGATGGAATGACTCAGCTGCCCCTGCCCGCCTGGAGTGTGGTGGCAAGCAGTGTCAGAAGCGCCACGCTTTCCTCCAGGCTTTGGCGCTGGCGGCTCTGCAGGATGGCAGACTGCAAGCGGTTCATCTCTCTGGCAATCGCCGCTGGCTGCCATGTGCGCAGCGCGCGCTCAATCACCGGCTTACGACGAAAATGGATGCCGCGCCCAAGCGTCTGCATCACCTGGCCGGCCTGCAGCTTCTTCTCATCCATTTCGGCCCGCATCTGGTCGAGCATTTGGAACTGGCGGAGGCACCCTTGCAGTACCAGGAAGATCGGCGTCTTGGATGAGATGATCTTCTGCGTGGCATGGAAGAAGCCGTTGCGGTCGCCCTTCAGGATCGCATCGACGGCGTCGTCGGCAGACACGGCACTGGCATCACCGATAATCGCGGCGACATCGTCTTCCTCGATCACATCCCGGCCGCGGCAATAGAGTGCCAGCTTCTTCACCTCGTTGCGCGAGGCAATACGATCGCCACCAAGCGATTCGATCAGACGCTGACGTGCCGCCGGCGTGATTCTCAAGTTTTCATCGGCAAGCTCATGGTCGATCAGCGTGTTTAGCGATCTCGCATCATCCGCATAGCAGGGGATGGCGGCGATAGAGCGCGATGGCTCGGCGATCTTGCGCAGGCCTGTGCCCTTTTTGAGATCCCCTGCCTCGATGATGAGAAAGCTCGTTTCCGGCGGATTGTCGGCCAGCACCTGAAGCGCATCGACCAGCGGCTTCTCATTGGCCGCACCCTTGACCCAGACGAGCTTTTCGCCACCGAAGAGACCGATGGCATTCACCTCGTCCAGAAGCCGTCCAGGGTCGCCCTGAAGGTCGGTAACGGCAAGTTTCAGGGAAGCAAAGGCATCATTGGGATCGATACCGGTCTTTGCGGCAATCACCGCTGCACGTTCCGACACCAGTCCGCGATCCGGTCCGTAGAGAACGAAAATGCGAAAACGCTCCGCCGGATTGTCGGCGAAGCGCTCGAATTCATGGGACTTGATTTCCGTCATGATCGCAGCTTATCGGCTGAGCGTGGCGGCAATGTCCGTGCGGATGATCTCTGCCAATTCACGCGCCGCGCGGTTTTCACCATCCCGGACCGCACGGATCTTGGCGAATTCCTGCTGCGGTAGGTCGAGCATGGCGGTGACGGTGCGCTTGGCCGACCGCAACACCTGACCATCGGACATGCGCGTCAGCACATATTGTCCGGTCATCGTCACGCGGCCCGGATAAGGACCGTCATAGTTGCTTTTGCCGACCGACAGGCTCGTATCGTTCGTCACCTCGGTGGAGCTTGCACTGGACGTGACCACCAGCTTGACCTGGTAATCGGTCTTCACGGGCGCCCCTTCACCACCATAGGCGAGGAAGATCAGGTGGTTGCGGACCTCTTGCGTGATACGGTCGCCGGCGGACGAAAAGCTGACGGAGGCGAGCTTCTCACGCGTCCCGGATTCCACGCTGTAGAGCGGGCGAACCTGGCAGCCTGCAAGCGCACCGGACAAAACGACGACAGACACTGCGGCTGCTATGCGGCCCCATCTGGAATAGGCATCAAACAACAATGTTCACGATCCTTTGTGGAACCACGATGATCTTCTTCGGCTCTGAACCGGCGAGTGCCGCTTTGACGGCATCCAGTTCCAGCACGGCGGCGCGGACGGTATCTTGATCCGCATCGCGGGCGATTGTCAATTCGCCACGCTTCTTGCCGTTGATCTGGATCGGCAGAACGACCTCGTTCTCTTCGACCAGCATCGGCACGAAAACCGGCCATGCCGCCTGCGCAACCAGTCCGGAATTGCCAAGCACCTTCCAGCATTCCTCCGCCAGATGCGGCGTCATCGGCGCAATCATGCGGATGAGGATTTCCACCGCATCGCGCGCCGCAGCCTTTACCTGATTGTCCTTGTTGCCGTTGGCAACCTCAGACAGGGGGCCGGCCAGCGTGTTGACCAGTTCGTAGATACGGGCAATTGCCTTGTTGAAGGCAAGCTTGTCCAGATCGTCCTGGACAGCCTTCAGCGTCTTGTGAGCGGCCTTGGACATCGCCAGGCCCTCGCCTGCCGTCGCCGGTGCTGCATTGATAGCCCTCAGTTCCTCGGCGGCTTCGCCGACGATGCGCCAGACGCGCTGGACGAACCGATGCGCGCCTTCGACACCGGCTTCCGACCAGATCACATCGCGGTCCGGTGGACTATCGGACAGCACGAAGAAACGCGCGGTATCGGCGCCATAAGAGGCGATGATATCGTCGGGATCGACCACGTTCTTCTTCGACTTCGACATCTTCTCGATGGAGCCGATGGCAACCTCTTCGCCGCTTTCCAGCATGTAGGCGCGGCGCTTGCCGTCCACTTCCTCGATGCGGATATCTGATGGCACGATCCACTGGCCGTTCTGACCTTCGCCCAGGCGATAGGTCTCATGCACCACCATGCCCTGGGTGAACAATCCCTTGAAGGGCTCCTTCACGTCCACATGGCCGGTTTCCTTCATCGCGCGGGTGAAGAAGCGCGAATAGAGAAGATGCAGGATCGCGTGCTCGATGCCGCCAATATACTGATCGACCGGCAGCCAACGATTGGCGACCTTTGGATCGGTCGGCTGATCTTCCCAGGGTGCGGTAAAGCGGGTGAAGTACCAGCTGGAATCGACGAACGTATCCATCGTGTCTGTTTCGCGCCGCGCATCGTGACCGCATTGCGGGCAGGCGACATGACGCCATGTCGGATGACGATCGAGCGGGTTGCCAGGCACATCGAAAGTGACGTCATCGGGCAGCTTGACCGGCAGGTCCTTCTTCGGAACGGGCACGACGCCGCAGACTTCGCAATGGATGACCGGGATCGGGCAGCCCCAATAGCGCTGGCGCGAAATGCCCCAGTCACGCAGGCGGAAATTCACCTTGCGCTCCGCCTGCGGGGCATTGCCCAGAACCTGCTGCGACAGCTTCGTTACGACGGCCTCGAAAGCGTCCGTGGTCTTCATGCCGTCGAGGAAGCGGGAATTGATCATCACCCCGTCATCGACATAGGCCGTATCGCCAACCGTGAAGCTTGCCGCATCGCCATCTTCAGGCATGACGACGGGAACAACCGGCAGGCCGTATTTGTGGGCAAAATCCAGGTCGCGCTGGTCGCCCGAAGGGCAACCGAAGATCGCGCCGGTGCCATAATCCATCAGCACGAAGTTGGCGATGTAGACTGGCAGCTCCCAGGAGGGATCCAGCGGGTGGACGACCTTGACGCCGGTATCCATGCCGCGCTTCTCAGCCGTTTCCAGCGCAGCCAGAGACGTGCCCTGACGACGGCACTCGTCGCAGAACTCGGCAATCTCGGCATTCTTTTCAGCCAAAGCTTTCGCCAGCGGATGATCGGCGGCAATCGCCAGGAAGGAAGCGCCAAACAGCGTGTCCGGACGCGTCGTGTAAACGGTGATGTCGTCGAAACCTTCCGGCGCCGTTGCGGCCACTGTCTGCCAGCGCAGCGACAGGCCTTCCGATTTGCCGATCCAGTTCTTCTGCATCAGCCGGACCTTTTCCGGCCACTGATCCAACTCGTCCAGAGAGTCCAGCAGATCCTGGCTGAAATCGGTGATCCGGAAGAACCATTGCGTCAGCTCGCGCTGCTCGACCAGCGCGCCGGAGCGCCAGCCGCGACCGTCGATCACCTGCTCATTGGCCAGAACCGTATGATCGACCGGGTCCCAGTTGACCTTGGACTGCTTGCGATAGACCAGGCCCTTCTGCATGAAGTCGATGAACAGCGACTGCTGACGGTGGTAATAATCCACGTCGCAGGTCGCAAATTCGCGGCTCCAGTCCAGCGACAGTCCCATGGACTTCAACTGGCCACGCATGGTGGCAATGTTCTGGTAGGTCCAGTCCTTTGGATGAACCTTGTTCTGCATGGCGGCGTTTTCCGCCGGCATGCCGAAGGCATCCCAACCCATGGGATGCAGCACGTTATAGCCGCGCGCGCGCTTGTAGCGGGCGACCACATCGCCCATCGCATAGTTGCGCACATGGCCCATATGGATGCGACCGGATGGGTACGGGAACATCTCAAGGACGTAATATTTCTCGCGGCTGTCGCTATTATCTGTGACGAAGACCTTGTCTTCGTTCCATTGCTGCTGCCAGCGCGGCTCGGCGTCGCGAGGATTATAACGTTCGATGGCCATACTTCTGAAATCCGGGTATCGAGGGGGTAATGCGCGGTGACCTTCACCATGAAACGACCGATGCGTCAAGTTTTGCAGGGCGTTAGGGGGCGCAAACTTGGAATACAGCGCTTAAATGGTGACAATCATGCTTGGCATCAAGCGCCACCCGCTTTAGAGCGCCGTGCGTCCTATTGGACGCACAAAGGACGCTCTATCTTCTTTTATCTACGCATCGTGCTTTCCGAAAATCGATTCCGATTTTCGGGCCGATGCTGTAGGACGAGCAGATCATCGTTTGAGATAGAACAGAGGCCTCCCATGGACATCGAAGCCCGTCTTGCCGACATCAAGGAGCGGATTGCCACCACAGCCGAAAAGGCAGGCCGAAAGGCCGCCGATGTCACTCTGGTTGCCGTCTCGAAAACCTTCGATGGTGACGCCATTCAGCCGGTCATCGATTGCGGCCAGCGCGTCTTCGGCGAAAACCGCGTCCAGGAAGCGCAGGGCAAATGGCCGGCGCTGAAGGGGAAGACGCCGGATATCGAGCTTCATCTCATCGGCCCGCTGCAATCCAACAAGGCAGCCGACGCCGTGGCGCTGTTCGACGTGATCGAAAGCGTCGATCGCGAGAAGATCGCTCGCGTGCTTGCAGACGAATGCGGCAAGCAGGGCAAGGCGCTTCGCTTTTACGTGCAGGTCAATACCGGGCTGGAGCCGCAAAAGGCAGGGCTCGATCCGCGCGAGACCGCAGCCTTCGTCAAGCTCTGCCGCGATGAGCTGAAGCTCACCGTTGAAGGCCTGATGTGCATTCCGCCAGCAGACGAAAATCCCGGTCCGCATTTCGCGCTGCTGGCAAAGCTCGCCAGGGAATGCGACGTGGAAAAGCTCTCCATGGGCATGTCCGGCGATTTCGAGACGGCAATCGAATTCGGTGCCACCAGCGTGCGCGTCGGCTCGGCTCTGTTTGGCACACGCTGACACCGACAACGCTCTCCAAGAACGAGAAAGCCACGGCGTTTGCAGCGCCGTGGCTTTTTATTTGAAGAGCCCTTCGAGCCTTATCCCGTTCAGTCGAACGGGATGGCGCGATCTGTGCTTTTCACCGGTTTGCCGTCGATCGTAACGGCGATGTCCGAAGAGCCCGCGGTGCGCTTGACCGAAACATCACGGGCAGTTCCGTCGATCGTTACCTGGACGGAGAAACCATCCCAGGCTTCCGGGAGCGAAGGCGCGATATGGAGCTTGCCGCCGTGACGGGTGATACCGAGAATGCCTTCGACTGCGGCACGGTAAAGCAGGCCGGCGGAGCCCGTGTACCAGCTCCAGCCGCCGCGGCCGGCATAGGCGTTTTCGCCATAGACATCCGCCGTAACCACATAGGGCTCGACACGGTAGGTCTCGGATGCCTCACGATTGAGCGCATGATTGACAGGGCTCAGCATCGAGAAGCACTTCCATGCATCCTCGCTGCGTCCGAGCTTGGCAAGCGCCAGCACCACCCAAGTTGCGGCATGGGTATACTGACCGCCATTTTCACGAACGCCCGGCGGATATCCTTTGATGTAGCCGGGATTGTGCGGCGTGCGGCTGAAAGCCGGGGTGAAGAGACGGATGATGCCGAGATCCTCGTCCACCAGCTTGCTCATCACCGCATTCATGGCCTGCTGCGAACGATCGGCCTCGCCTTCGCCGGAAAGCACGCTCCAGCTCTGGCCGAGCGAATCGATCTGGCACTCCTCGCTAGAGGAGGAGCCGAGCGGCGTACCGTCGTCGAAATAGCCACGACGGTAATAGTCGCCGTCCCAGCCCGCTGTTTCGAGTGCCGCACGCAGCTTGTCGCGGTGCGACTTCCACCTTTCGACGCGGTCGAGATCGCGGCGTTCCTCGGCGATGGCGATGAAGTCGCGCAGCGTACCGGCCAGGAACCAGCCAAGCCATACGCTGGTGCCCTTACCGCCGATACCGACGAGGTTCATGCCGTCGTTCCAGTCACCGCCGAGCATCAACGGAAGACCGTTTTCGCCGGTGCGATGGATGGCAAGATCAAGCGCCAGCGCCACATGCTCGTAGAGGCTTCCCGTCTTCTCGCTCGTTTCCGGTTGGAAGAAGGCGTCATGCTGGCCCGGCATCAGGGCCGCACCCTTGAGGAACGGAATATCCTCCTCGAGGATCGCCTTGTCGCCGGTGGTGACGAGGTACTGATAGGTGGCATAGGCAAGCCATACCACGTCGTCTGAGATCGTGGTGCGAACACCGGCACCGGTCAGCGGCAACCACCAATGCTGGACGTCGCCTTCGACGAACTGACGACCAGCAGCGCGAATGATCTGCGCTCGGGCAAGATCCGGCTGGTAGAGCAGGAAGGCAAGCGTATCCTGCAACTGGTCGCGGAAACCGAAGGCACCGCTCGACTGGTAGAAAGCCGTACGCGCCAGGATGCGGCAGGAGAAGGCTTGGTAAGGCAGCCAGGTGTTGACGAGGTGGTTGAAGCCGGCATCCGGCGTCGATACCTGCAACTGGCCGGTAAAGCCCTTCCAGAAATCCTTGTTGGCCTGAAGCACCGTGTCGAAATCCGCGCTGCGGATATCCTTCACCAGTGCGCGCGCTTCATCCACCGTATCGGCGTCGCCGAGATAGAAGAGCACATGGCGTTCTTCACCGGGCTTCAGATGAACTTCCTGCATCAATGCCGCACATGGCGCGCCATCGAGTTCCGTGCCGCCGGAAAGAGCAGCGCCCGTGACCACCGCCTGCGGGGCATGGATCGTGCCGAAGCGGCCGATGAATTCCCGTTTGCTGGTGGTGAAGCTGGTCGATGGCCCATCAAGCGACAGGAACGACGTTCTCTCATTATAGTCGATGCTATACGGATTGGAGGCAAAGAGCGCGCCCGTCTCCTCATCAAGACTGCTGAGAATGAACGGCGCAGACTTCTGGGCATTGTTGCCCAGCACCCATTCGACATATCCATAGGTCTTCAGGCGGCGGTTCTGCGTACCGACGTTGCGAATCGTCAGGCGCGAGAGCTTCACCGGCTTCTCACGGTCCACCGTCTGCGTCACCTCGATGTCGAGACCATCATCCACGCTGCGGAAGGTGGAGTACCCAAGGCCGTGGCGGGCTTCAAAGACGGCTTCCGAATTGCGACCGATGGCAGCGAATGGCGAATGGATCTTTCCGCTTTCGGCATCGGCGACATAGATCGCTTCGCCTGGGCGGTTGGTGACCGGGTCATTCGTCCATGGCGTCAACTGGTAGTCGCGCGAATTACGGCTCCAGGTAAAGCCGGCGCCTTCTGCCGAGATATGGAAGCCGAATTTCTCGTTGGAGATGACATTGATCCACGGATGCGGCGTCGCCTGGCCACGATTGAGCCGGACGACATATTCGCGGCCATCCTTGGTGAAGCCACCAAAGCCGTTCCAGAAATCGAGATCGTTGGTGTCCTCGACGGGATCGGCAACCGGATAGGCCGGCGCGGGCACGCGAGCAAGAGCCGTATTGGCGCTGTCCGGTCCGCGATTGGCGGCAAACAGCGACACGGCCCGATTGACCTGGTCGACGATCTTGCCGTTGCGGACGTGCAGCACGACGCGCGAGGCGGCAAGAAGGGCTGCCCAGGTTTCCTCATCCATCAGGTCGCGGCGCACCGAGAAGACGTGCGGGCGACCGCCATCTGCCGGGTTGATGCGGCGCTGCGCTTCGGAAATATGATCTAGAGCATGCTGCATGTCCTGCGCATAGGAGGCTGCGCGTTCATTGACGATGACAAGATCGAAGATCACGCCACGCGAGCGCAGATATTCATGCGCGCTCAACGCCTCACGGACGATATCCATGTCCATGTCGTCATTGATGCGCAGCGCAAAGATCGGGAAGTCGCCGGAGATGGCCAGCGACCAGAGCGAACGCTGCGAGGCAAGCCCGGTCTTGAGCGTCTCGGCATCGGCACGCAGATGCATGTCCGGATAGACGAGATAGCGACCGAGATGCTGGAAGGCTGCTGCCTGCTGAGAGGTGACGCCCACATGGCGCATCTGCACCTGGGTGCGCGTCCACGCATGAACGAGTTCATGGGCAAAGGCATCCGGATGGCGGTAACGATCGATCGCCTTGTCGACATCCTCACGGCCAGGGGCCGCGATCGTCCAGAAGATCACGCTGACCTTCTTGCCGGCCGGCACGCGAACGACCCGGCGCAGCGACAGAATTGGATCAAGCGTAAAGCCATCCGAATTGGAGAGCGAGGCACCCTGATCGAAGGCTGCCGCTTCAGCAAGGGTGCGGCCGCGACCGATGAACTTGGCACGATCGGTCTCGTATTCGGTCGCACGCGACGAGCCGGCATTGTCTGCCGCCAGATGGGCGATGATGGTGCCGGGTTCGCTTGGCGAGCGCTTGTTGCGCCATGCGCGGATGACGTCACCACGCTTGCCGATCTCCGTCTGCACGAACATGCGCGAGAAGAGCGGATGGGCGTTGTCGTCATCTTCCTTGCCGATGACCGGCTCGAGATAGGAGGTCACTTCGATGAAGCGATCTTCCGTACCAACGTTCAGAAGCGTGATGCGACGGCCTTCGGCATCATGCTCGGTGGCGACAATGCACTCAACGACGCTCTGCAGATCGCCCACGGTTTTGTGGAATTCCGCGCGGTCGTCCATGAAGACAGTCTTGGTCGTCTCGCCTTCGGCGACACGGGGTTCGGCTGTCGCACTCCACCATTGTCCGGTCGTGGTATCGCGCAGGAACAGGAACGTGCCCCAACGGTCTTCCGTCGGATCGGCCTTCCAGCGGGACACCGCCTGGCCGTTCCACTTGGAATAACCGGCACCGGTTGCCGTCAGCATCGTCGAGTAGTGACCATTCGACAGGAACACCACGTCGCGGTCGCGGATGGCGGGATCGGTGACGGTGCGGATTTCAGCCCGCAGCAGATCGGCCTGTTCCTTGCCGGGTGTTTCCGGCTCGTACTTGGCGCTCATCACCGGCACTTCGCGCGGTGCCTTTTCCTGCAGCAGAAGTTCGGCCGCTTCGATCACCGGATCTGCGTGGAAGAGTTCACGCAGGAAACCGTCGAAGGCGACGTTGGCGACAGCCGCAATCGACATGCCATGGTGGTGAGCATAGTAGTTATAGACGACAGCGCAGACCTTGCCATCCGGCACGCGGGTTGGCGTGAAGTCGACAGCATCATGGAAGCCGTAGCGACCAAGCGCGCCGAGTTTGCGCAGCTTTTCCAGGTTTTCGAGGGCTGCATCCGGGTCGTACTGCGCCGCCAAAATCGAGGCGTAGGGCGCAATGACCGCGTTCTGACCAAGACCACGCTTGAGGCCAAGCGTCGGCACACCGAAGTTGGTGTACTGGTAGTTCATATTATGGTCGCGGGCATTGAAGGCCGCTTCCGAGATACCCCACGGTGTGCCAAGGCGACGACCGTGATTGATCTGTTCGCGAACGATCAGATTGTTGGTCTGGTTGAGAATCCCGCCCTGACGCTCCTGCATGACGAGCGGCGGCATCAGATATTCGAACATCGAGCCGGACCAGGAGACCAGCGCGCCCTGTGCGCCGATCGGCACGACCTGACGGCCGAGACGATACCAGTGCTCCGTCGGCAGATCGCCCTTGGCAATGGCAAAGAGCGAGGTCAGACGGCATTCGGAAGCCAGCAAGTCGTAGCAGGCTTCGTCCAGTTCCTGGCTTTCCACGCGGTAGCCGATGGAAAGCAGGCGGCGGTCCTTGCGGTAGAGGAAGCCGAAATCCATGGAGAAGGCAAGATCGCGGCTGCGATCACGAAGCGAAGCCAGCCGTTCGCGAAGCGAATCGATGGTCGAGTGATCGAAGGCGCTATCGGAAATATGCGCCTCGCAGCAATCCACCAGCATCTGAGCCCAGCGCGTCATTTCCGCGCTCTGCTCGGACTTCACTTCCAGATCGAGATTGGCGGCAAGCTTCTGAATGTCGCGCGCCAACACGGCAAGATTGATGACGCGGATAGAGGCAAACTCATGCTCGCGCTTGACGGAGGCGAGCGCGTTGGAGAAGCCGATGATGCGCTCTTCCAGACGACGATGCAGCGGACGCAGGTTCTTGCGATCGTCCGGCAGCTCCTTCAGGCTTTCGCGGACGATGCCGGCGACATCGCCGATACCGTCGAGATTGCCCTGAAGATGTGCAGACGGTGCCTCCGCCCATTGGCGGCAGGCAGACGAAATCGCGATCAGATGACCGGCAAGGTTACCGCTATCCACCGCAGAGACGTAGCGGGGGCCAAGCGTCTGAAGCGTATCGGTGTGGTACCAGTTGTAAAGGTGACCGCGATACTTCTCCATCTTCTCGACCGTCTCGATGGTCTTTTCCAGACGCTCGATGGTGTCGGAGAAGCTGATCCAGCCGAACTGTCGGGCAGAAATCGTCGACAGCAGATAGACGCCGATATTGGTCGGCGACGTACGGCTGGCAACGACCGGCGTCGGTGTTTCCTGGAAATTGTCCGGCGGCAGATAGTTTTCGTCCTTGTTGACGAACATCTCGTAGTAACGCCACGTGCGACGCGCGATCTTTCTGAACTCGCTCGACACATGCTCGGAGACGAACATCCGGTCTTCGGTTTCCGCCGACTGGCTGACATACCAGGCAACCACAGGCGAGAAGACCCACAGAAGCGCGAACGGAATGCCGACGAGGAAGGCGTTATCGCCGGGAAGCGCTGCAAAGAGCAGGCCAAGCAGGGCTACGACAGGAGCATGCCACATCTGCTTGTAATAATCGAAGACGCTGCCCTGCGCGCTGGACTGAATGCTGGCAGCCGTGCGCCATTCCAGCATCAGCTTGCGGCTGACGAAGAGGCGGTAGAGCGAACGTGCGATGGCATCCGCCATCATGCAGGCGCCATCGGCAATGAAGACGATGCGAAGCGCGACCTGCGCATTGGTGGCGCGGATTTCCGACCAGATCGTATGGAAATGCGCCTGTGGCACGATATCGGTCGAACGCGGAACGAGGCCGGAGAGCAGCGAGATCGTTGGCGCAACGAAGAGCGAGAAGATCAGCAGGATCTGCCAGATCAACGCGCCGAACGGGTCCATGAAGTACCAGCCGAGAACGGAGGCAACGAACCATGCAATCGGCGTCAACGAGCGACGCAGGTTGTCGATCATCTTCCAGCGACCAAGCGCGGTAACGCCGCGCGCCGGATCGAGAATGTAGGGAAGCAGCTGCCAGTCGCCACGCGCCCAGCGATGCTGACGCGAGACTTCCACCTCGTAACGGGTCGGGAAGTCTTCGACGAGTTCGACGTCGGTCACCAGGGCGCAACGCGCGAACGAACCTTCGAGAAGGTCGTGCGACAGAACGGCATTTTCATCGATCCGCCCCTTGAGAGCCTTTTCGAAAGCGTCGACGTCGTAAAGGCCCTTACCGGTGAACGAACCTTCTGCGGTCAGGTCCTGATAGACATCCGACACGGTGAAGACGTAAGGATCGATACCACGGCTGATCGAAAAGACGCGCTGGAACACCGACGCGTCCTTGCCGGTCGTCAGCGACGGGGTTACGCGCGGCTGCAACAGGCCATATCCGTGGATCACGCGACCGGTTTCCGGATCGTGGACCGGACGGTTGATCGGGTGATGCATCTTGCCGACGAGCTTGGTGACCGCGTCGCGCATCAGGCGCGTATCGGCATCGAGCGTCATGACGTATTTGACGTCCTTCGGCACCGTATTGGCGCCATTGAGGAAGGTCGTGTCCTTGTCGCCGCGAAGCAGCAGGTTCAGCTCGTGCAGCTTGCCGCGCTTGCGCTCCCAGCCCATCCAGCAACCTTCGGACGGATTGTAGATGCGGCGGCGGTGAAGCAGGAAGAAGCGGGTCTTGCCGTCGAAGGCGTAGCGCGCAGACAGCGTCGCCACTTCGCGCTTGGCGTATTCCAGAAGCTCGACATCCTCGGTGGTCTGCTCCTGCTGCGCGTCGCGCCAGTCGCTGATCAGCGAGAAGTAAATTTCGCCGTGCGGGTTGGCGAGATAGTGGACTTCGAGATTGCGGATCATTTCGTCAACCGCATCGCGGCTGGTGATCATGCAGGGCACGGCAACCAGCGTGCGGGCATCTTCGGGAATGCCGTTCTTGAATTCGTAACCGACAAGGCGGAACGGTTTGACGAAGAAGGTCACAAGCGTATTGAAGAGGCCCGTGGCACCTTCGGACGCCGGAAGCGCGAACATCAGCAGGAATGCGCTGACCACATACCAGGGCATGCCAGCCTCAGCCAGGAACCAGCCGACCGCCAGCATGGCAATCGCCGTCAGGACCAGAACCGGGACGGCGACAGCAAGCCAGTTGAAACGGCGCATGGTGCGCACCACACGCTGGGCAAACAACGGGTTATAGCCGATGCGCTGCTCCAGCTCCTTGCGGCGCTGACCGACGAGGAAGGCGCCGACATTCGGCTGATGCGGATAGGCATCCTTGGAATTGGCAGCTTCCGCCACCATGTCGACGGCAAGCTGGGCCACCTCGACTTCGGTTTTCGGAGAGCGGCGCGCCAGGAGTTCGACATTGTTGCGGTAGGTATTGCGCGAGCCGAAATCGAGCGTTTCGTAGTCGGTCTGCTCACGCAGAACCTTGTCGATATGGCTGACATCTTCGAACCAGACGGACCATTCGGTATCGTCGATCTCGCGCAGGCTCCTGACGATGTTGCCCATCGTCACATTGCCGGATGCCAGGCGATTATGCTCCGCCATCATCACGTTTTCGGCGTCGGTGCCGACGCTGTGGAGGCGTTCCTCGAGCCAGTTCAGGGCGAAGTTCGAGGTCTGCGAACCGTTCTTCAGGCGATAGAGGAATTGGGTCGCGAATGTCGGATCGTCCACCAGAGGGTCGATCTGCTTGAGGAATTCCGCCGATGGCTCGGCATCGTTGAGGCGGATAATCTCGTCCACCACCTCATTGGCCTTGTGACGCATGCGACGCGAGCGCTCTACACGAATGGAGATGCGGCGCAGGTTCTCGATCAGCACGAAGCGCAGGAAGGACGGCAGCGCCCAGATTTCACCGATCTGCAATGTCTTGTGGGTCTGGAAACCTTCGACAAGCGCAGTCAGGCTTTCGCGCGACACCGTGCTGTGCGTATGGGCGACGTAGAGCCAGGCCAGCGCCAGCGCGCGCGGGACCTCGGCATTGCCGACCCGCATCGTCGGTAGCTGGCGATAGAATTTCTTCGGAAAGTCGCGGCGGACTTCCTGGATCGCCTCTTCAATCACATAATGGTTGTCGAGCAGCCATTCCGCAGCCGGCGTAATCGTCAGGCCATTTTCCGAATCCACCGCTGTGGTGCGATAGACGCGCAGAATCTCCTTCTCGTTTTCGCGGTGGCGCGCGAAGAAGTCGAATTCCATAAAGCCTGGGAGGGCAGGGGAGCCCGATTGAGACAGGTCCGATCCGCAAGCCTTCAGCTCGTCTATATTGAAATAGACGGACCGGATCGAGTCGTTGTGATCGATCTGCTTGGTTTCGGAATCACGGGCGGCGGCGGGCGGCGTTATATGAAATGACATCGGCTCGTATTCTGGACCCTGAGTGAAGTGCTTTAGGCTAGTCTTTAACCCTTAACTGTTTCAGAGTTCTCATCGAGAGTGAAACAATGTGGCAAGCTTTATTTCGCGCTGATCCTGAACCTTTGCTGAACCACCGCGAACCAGCACACGGTAGCGAGGACAAATCTTACCGCCCGACATGGTGAAATCGGGGGGTGCGTATTTCAGTATATAATATCAATAGTTTCTCGAGAATGGATCGTCACGCGAGGGCGCCTCGCGCCGGTGCCGGACATTTCGCAAACTCCTCCGCGCGAAATCGTCCCTGCCTTCCCTGAAATCTCCCCATACCTGCTTGGCATTCGTCTTCCTGAACTGATGTGACCAGAAGGTTTTGAATGTTTCAAGGCATTTTCAGTTCCATGCCATCTGTTTCATCGCTGCGCAAGACGACAAATCCTGACGGACGACGACGTGGCCTTATCAAGAGCGCGCGATATTGCTATCCATGCTGCTTGAAGAACGTCTCCGGCAGCTCGTCTGCTGCGACAAAGCTACGGAACAGCACAGCATGACCCTACACCCCGTCACCTTGTCCTCTTCGTCGAACGTCATGGAAGAGGTGGTTGAAATCCGCCGCTATCTGCATCGCAATCCGGAGATCGGCCTGTCTGAATTCAAGACATCCGACTTCGTTGCAGGACGCCTGGCGGAGATGGGTTATGAGGTAATACGGGGCTTGGCCGGCACTGGTGTCGTCGCGACCTTGCGCAACGGCACAAGCAACCGCAGCGTTGGCATTCGCGCCGATATCGATGCCCTACCGATTGACGAGGAAACCGGCGCGGACTACGCAAGCGAAACCCCCGGCATGATGCATGCCTGCGGCCATGACGGCCACACGGCGATGCTGCTGGGTGCCGCAAAGATCATCGCCGAGCGCCGCAACTTCGACGGCACGATCCATCTGATCTTCCAGCCGGCGGAAGAGAATTTTGGCGGGGCGCGTATCATGATCGAGGATGGCCTCTTCGACCGCTTCCCCTGTGATGCGGTCTTTGCCTTGCACAACGATCCGAGCCAGCCCTTCGGCCATTTCGTCCTGCGCGACGGCCCCGTCATGGCGGCAGTGGATGAGTGCAAGATCACCGTCAATGGCTATGGCGGCCATGGGGCGGAGCCGCAAAGCGCCTCGGACCCGATCGTTGCCGGCGCCAGCATCATCATGGCGTTGCAAACGGTTGTGTCGCGCAACGTGCATCCGCTGATGCCGGCGGTGGTCACCGTCGGTGCCTTTCACGGCGGCAAGGCGAGCAATGTCATCCCCGAGACGGCGGAAATGCTGCTCACCATCCGTTCCTTCGATCCGGAAGCCCGCGACGAATTGGAAAAGCGCATTCGCATGATCGCCGAAGGGCAGGTTTCCAGCTACGGCATGAGAGTGACACTGGAGTATGAGCGCGGCTACAGCCCGACAGTCAACCACAAGACGGAAACCGATTACGTTCGAGCGCTCGCAACGCGCTTTGCCGGTGCCGACAAGGTTCTGGAAATGGAGCGCCCGACCATGGGGGCAGAAGACTTCGCCTATATGCTCGAGAAGCGCCCTGGCTCCTATTTCTTCCTTGGCACCAAGCGCACCGACAACGACCCGCCGCTGCACCACCCGAAATTCGACTTCAACGACGACATCATCCCGATCGGCACCGCCTTCTGGGTCGAGCTTGCAGAAGATTTTCTGAAGGCGCGCTGAGACTACTCGGCCGTGGGTGTTCTAAACCGTCGAACATAGTCGGTGCTGTAGAGCGCGCTTTCGCGAAAATCGGATGAGGTAAGGCCCTTGCCGACAAAGATCATCGCAGTGCGCTCGACCGGCTCTTCCGCGAGGCGAGCTTCGATATCGGACAGCGTCCCGGAGATGACGCGCTCTTCCGGCCAGGAGGCGCGCACGACGATGGCGACCGGGCAATCGGCACCGTAGAGCGGCGTCAATTCCTCGACCACCTGACCGATGGCGTGGATGGCGAGATGAATGGCAAGCGTCGCACCCGTTGCGCCGAAGGCCTTGAGGTTTTCGCTCTCCGGCATTTTCGACGCCCGACCGGAAATGCGCGTTAGCACCAGGCTTTGCGTCACTTCCGGCACCGTCAACTCTCTCTTCAAGGTGGCGGCCGCGGCGGCGAAGGATGGCACGCCAGGCGTAACGGTGTAGTCGAGCCCCTGCCGTTCCAGTCGGCGGATCTGTTCGCCCATGGCACTCCAGACGGAAAGATCGCCGGAATGCAACCGCGCCACGTCTTTGCCGTCTCGCGCGGCGGCAACGAACTCCGCCTCGATTTCGTCCAGCGACAAAGCCGCCGTATCGACAATGCGCGCACCGTCCGGGCAGTAGTCGAGCAGCGCTTTTGGCACCAGCGAACCGGCATAGAGACAGATGGGTGAAGCAGCGATCAGATCGCGTCCGCGCACGGTGATGAGATCTGCGGCACCGGGGCCAGCGCCAATGAAGTGAACCGTCATGTCTTGTCTCCTGACGTGGCGAAGGCCACGGTAATATCGCCGACCACCATACGCGGCGCGATCAGTCTCGACGCTTCACCAAGCGCGGCCAGCGCCGATGCCTCGCTGACGCTGGGTGAGCCGGCATGTTTCGAACTCAATGCGGATCGGGTCAGCGTCCGAGCGGCGGCGGCGTCGAAATCGGCCTGCGCCACCACGATGAAAGCCATGCCAAGCCGTGTCGCCGCCTCCAGCAAGGCTGGTTCATCGGCCTTGATGGGTGCTGTGGCCATGAAGGCAAATGATACCTGGTGCTCGGCGGATGCCTGCGCAAGCGCAGCCATCACCGCCTCGGGGCTCACACCCTTGCGGCACCCGACGCCAGCGACGATCACGGCACATCCTTCGGTTTGACCCAGGCCCACTGTGTGACGGGCATTGCCGCACGCCAGCCCTGCATCTGCCCGACAGGCGATGCACGCGCCACCTCAAGCCGGATCAGAGACCCGCCTAATCGCGCCTGAGCGGAGAGCAGCATGGCCTCCATTTCCAGCGTCACGGCGTTGGCAACCAGCCGCCCGCCTGGCTTCAAGGCGTTGATTGCGCCCTCTAAAACTCCGGCCTCGCTGCCGCCGCCGCCGATGAAGATGGCGTCGGGGGTTGGCAGGCCTTCGAAAGCGTCAGGTGCCGTGCCAATCACCACATCCAGACCAGGCACACCAAAGGCTTCGGCATTGCGCATGGCGCGCTCTGCCCGCTCCGTATTTTGCTCGATTCCGATGGCCCGCAGTGACGGGTGCGACAGCATCCATTCGATGCCGATCGAGCCCGATCCAGCGCCGATATCCCACAGAAGCTCACCATGGCGAGGAGTAAGCGACGACAGCGTGACGGCCCGGATTTCACGCTTGGTCATCTGCCCGTCATGTTCGAATAGCGCGTCGTCCAGCCCGCTGGCGAAGGGAAGGATTCGTGCCGCTTCCTCCGCCACGACTTCGATTGCGACCACATTGAGCGGATCGACATCCGTAAAGGCAAAGTCCCGGGCTGTCGTCGTCCGAGTGTTTTCGCGGGTGCCGCCAAGTGCTTCGAGCAGATGGAAGATCGACCTGCCAAAACCTGCCTCCTTGAGAAGGCTGGCAATCAGCGCCGGTGCGCTGGCATCGGATGTCAGCGCGATGATCTTCGCACCGGCATGAAGATGCGGCCGGATGAGGTCGTTGGAACGTCCATGCAGGGAGATGCAGGCGGTATCCTGCAAGGCCCAGCCCAGACGCGATGCGGCAAGCGAGATAGAGGAGGGAGCAGGGTAGGTGATCACCTCTATCGGATCGACGAGCCGCAACAGGGTGACGCCGACACCATGTAAGAAAGGATCACCGGACGCCAGGACGCAGACCTTCCGGCCAGAGAGGGCGACGACCTCAGCCATGCCGACATCGAAGGGCACGGGCCAGGGCCGCGCTTCGCCGGTAATGGCATCGCAGGCAAGCTCGAGATGGCGCTTGCCGCCGAAGACGACCTCGGCCGACGCGATCGCGCGACGAGCATTTTCAGCCAGCCCGGCAAGACCATCCTCCCCGATACCGACGATTGAGAGCCATGGCGTAGGTTTTTTGCTGGCAGTGGCGGGTGTTCCGGCATATTCACGAACCATGACACGCTCCATCCTCATTCTCGGCGGCACGGCGGATGCCCGCATTCTGGCCGGAAAGCTTGCCGATGAATCCGGCTACCGAATTCTGCTGTCCATGGCGGGCCGCACGAAGGACCCGGTCAAGCAGCCCGTCCCGATGCGCGTCGGCGGCTTCGGCGGCGCTGAGGGCTTGGCGAGCTATATTGCCGAGGAAGGTTTCGATCTGCTTGTCGATGCGACGCACCCTTATGCGGCGCGCATTTCTGCCAATGCCGTGAGGGCTGCTGGCATGGCAGGCATCGCCCTGGTCAGACTGTCGCGCCCGGCCTGGGTTGCGCGGGAGGGCGACCATTGGCTGAACGTTGGAAGCGTCGAGGAAGCGGTCACCACCCTGGGTGCCGTCAGCAAAAACGCTTTTCTGGCGCTTGGCCGCCAGGAACTCCTGCCCTTTGAAACCGCGCCGCAGCACCGCTATCTGATCCGCAGCGTCGATCCGGTAGAACCGCCACTCGCCGTACCGAATGCGCGCTACATCACGGCGCGTGGACCCTTTGCGCTTGCCGATGAAATCGACATGTTGAAGGGCAACGGGATAGAGGTGATCGTCTCGAAAAACTCCGGCGGTACGGCGGCCTATGCGAAGATCCAAGCTGCCCGCGCGCTTGGCATTCCTGTGATCATGATCGACCGCCCCGCTCGCGAAGAGGCTAATGCGGTGAGCGTCGTGGCACCGGATATCGAGACTGCGCTGTCCGCAATCCGCCATCAGCTTTCCCTCTTGGAAAAGCGCGGCGAGTAGACCAGCGACGGCTGGTCTTCGCGCTGGATGATGCGCGTTTCGACCGATCCAACGATGATACAGGTCGACATGTCGGCCATATCGCTCTGCGCTTCGGCCAAAGGCACGACCCGCATGCGCTCATCCGCACGACCGGCCGCGCGACCGAAGATGACGGGCACGGAGCCCGGCAGGTGCGCCCGCAGCACATCGAAGGCCGTCGCCAATTGATGCGGTCTTGCCTTGCTGACGGGATTGTAGAAGGCCATGACGAACCCGGCTTCAGCCGCGGCCACCAACCGCTTCTCGATCACCGACCATGGTTTCAGATTGTCGGAAAGCGAAATGGCACAGAAATCGTGACCGAGGGGTGCGCCTGCCCTTGCCGCGACAGCCAGCATGGCGGTGACGCCGGGCACGACCGAAAAATCGATGTCGCGCCATTCGGCAGGACCGTTCTCAATCGCCTCGCAGACCGCAGCCGCCATGGCGAAGACGCCTGGATCGCCGCCTGAGACGACGCAGACCTTTCCGCCAGAAGCGGCCAATGTCAGCGCTGCCTCCGCGCGTGAAATTTCCTCGCGATTATCAGACGCGTGACGCCGTTGGTCTGGACGCAGAGACAGTCTGTCGAGATAGGGAATATAGCCAAAGAAATCCTCTGCCGCGTTTACAGCTGCCAGAGCCTCCGGCGTGATCTGCGCCAGATTCCCGGGCCCGAGGCCGACGACCGTCAGACGTCCGGTGGAGGACGGGCTCACGCAATCTCTCCCGCCGGGCGATCCTTCCAGCCAGGCACCAGAACCAGGGAGAAATAGGGGGCAGGCGATTCATCGCGCTCGATCAATCGAATAGCGTGGCCATTGGCCATGGTGCCACGTTCGACGTAGAGCGCCCCTTCGAGCTTGCCAGCCTTTTCGAGCGCCCGGCGAATCTTCGGCAGGTTGCGACCGACCTTCATGATGACAGCGCCATCCGTGCCGGAAAGCCGCTCGAAAAGCGCATCCTCGCCAAGCGTACCGGGAAGGACGCTCAGGATGTCGTCACCCTGCACGAGCGGCAGTCCGGTCATCGACCAGCAGCCGGACATGGCGGTAATGCCCGCAACGACTTCCGCCGGATAGTTGGGCGCAAGCCGCAGATGCAGATGCATATAGGAACCGTAAAAGAGCGGATCGCCTTCCGACAGAACCGCAACCGTGCGACCCGCATCCAGGTGGACGGCGATGTCGCGTGCCGACTGGTCGAAGAAGGCGGCGATCGCGCCGCGATAGTCGTCGCCGTTCTTGTCGCTTTCCACCGTGACCGGGTAGACGAGGGGCATTTCCAGCGTGCCGGGCCGGATGAAGCTTTCGACAATGCCGCGGCCATTGCCCTTGCTGCCGCGCTTGCAGAAAAAGGCAAGCACGTCTGCCGTTTCGATGGCGCGCACGGCCTTCAGCGTCAGAAGATCGGGATCGCCGGGGCCGGTGCCGACGCCGATCACCTTGCCCTTCAATGCCTTTTCAGGTGCCGGATCGTAAAGGGCAGCGCTCATAGACCGGCCCTCGCAACGGCGTTGACGGCAGCCGCCGTCATCGCAGAGCCGCCCATGCGGCCTTTGACGATGGCGTAGGGAATGCCGAGCGTGCTTTCTTCCAGCGCGTCCTTCGATTCCATCGCGCCGACAAAACCGACCGGCATGCCGATGATGGCAGCCGGTCGCGGTGCGCCTCTTTCCAGCATTTCCAAAAGATAGAACAGCGCCGTCGGCGCATTGCCGATGGCAACCAAAGCGCCATCGAGATGATCGGCCCAGAGATCGAGGGCAGCCGCGGACCGGGTGTTGCCGATGGATTTCGCCAGCTCCGGCGTACGCGGATCGCGCAGCGTGCAGATCACGGCATTGCCAGACGCCAGACGCGCCCGCGTGACGCCATGCGCCACCATTTCCGCATCACACAAAATCGGCTTTCCCGCTGCGAGCGCGCCACGCGCAGCGGAGACGAAATCGTCGGAAAAGCGAAAGTGCCGCGCTGCCTCCACCTGGCCGCAGGCATGGATCATGCGAATGGCAATATCCGCCTGTTCGGGCGTGAAGGCGGTAAGATCCGCTTCCTCACGGATGATGGCAAAGGAGCGCTCATAGATCGCATCGCCACTGCGGATATAGTCGTAAGTCGTCATGTCTCGTCCTGTCGGAGCGCCGCGACAATCCTGTCCCTGCCCAATCGGACAAGCAAGCTGCGGCTATTTTCTCCGGGCTTATGTTCTTTTTCATAAAGACGGGCAAGCCTGGAAAGCCCGGCCTTCTGCTGATCGATGGTGAGCTGCGCATCGGGAAGGGCTGAAGCCTTGGCCTGATAGCCGAAGGAAAAACCTTCCGACGTGCCGGAAAAGGCAAGGAGCGCAGGCGCGGGATGGGCACAGCCCTTACCGCAACCGGAAAGATGTAAGGTAAAGGAGCCGTCGAGCATCGTGCCGCACTCTTTGGCTGCAAATTCGGCGAGCGCTCGAACGGGAGCATAAGCCGATGCGCAGGATGGCGCGCCGGCGCAAACTGCTATTGCGGTCCGAGGGTCATTGTCGCTGATAATGAGACCCGCCGTCTCGGCGTAATCCATAAGGGCCGCGCACGCGTGGTGACGCCCAAGCGCGTAAAGACCGTGCGACGGACCCGGCCGGATGGAGTGAACGCCGAGACCGACTGCAATCTTGCACAGCGCAGACAGCGCTTCCGAACTTATCTGCCCGAAAGCCGGGGCGATAACGGAGACGCAGAGGCGATCATTGAGCGCCCACAGTCTGCGCTGATCGGTTCGCTTCGGCACCCCGACGTCACGCGTTGGCGCGCGGATGCCTGATGCGATCGGCATGAGATGATCGCCGCAGACACCACGCGCAGCCGCAAGATCCAGATCGCGCCCACGCGCATCCGGTCCTCGCTCCGCCAGATGACTGAGGAGATCGATGACGCAATCCGCGGCATCTTCCGTTCGCAGGGCGCCTGCGAGCAGGGCCTTCTCTTCCGTGCCACCCAGCATCAACAGCCAGAGGACGTCTCCGTCCCGTTGGACCGCTTTGAGCCTGATATCGGCAAGCAGCCCACCCATCGGAGCCAGACCGCCGCCATCGACGATGACCGACATCTTCGCGGCGAGCTTCGTATCGAGACCGAGCGCCGTGGCCTTGTGGCTGATCAGTTCAAGAATCGGTGCAGGATTGGCGACTTCGCTGTCGTCTATCCCTGCAAGCGGTGAGCCCTCCACAGCAAGCCCCTGCCGCAATGGCAGCTGCAGCGCCAGCACATCATGCTCCAGTTCAACAGCGCTGTCGGCCGTCAATCCGCGAAATTGAAGGCTGCCGCGAGCGGTCACATCCAGAAGCCCGTTGCCGTGGCGGCGGGCGAGATCGCCGAGACGGTCGAGATCGCCTGGCGAAAGTGAAGCGGTAAAGGCCACGCGCGACAACAGTCCATCGCCCGTCTGCATGGGGGCGGAGAGGGCAGGGCAAACGCCTCTGCGAGAAAAGGGTTGAACCTGGGAGAGCGGGTTCATGCAGAGACCCTCTCGGACGAGGCCTCGGAGGACCGCGGAGCGATCAGCATTTCCAGTTCCGCATCCACGGCGTTGCGACGGCTGTGCCAAAGGTTGCGGCGGCGTGCAGAGAGGAAGCGTTGCGCCATCAATTCCGCAGCCTTGGGGCTTTCCCGCAAAATGAAGTCGCGCACCTCTTCATTGCCGAAATAGGCATCATAGAGCGCTTCGATCAACGACGAGGACACAGCTTGCGTAGTTTCGGCAAAGCCGATCAGCCGGTCGACAGTCTCTGCAAATTCCGCAGCACCGCGCGGGCCATGGCGCATCTGTCCGGCGATGAAGCGCGGATTGACGGCACGCGCACGCACTACGCGGGTGAGCGCCTGGGCGATGGAGCGGGCTCGTGGCCGTGCGGGATCCGTCGTATCCAGCGCCACCACGTCCGCGGCCTGTCCAAGCTTTGCCTTGGCGGCGGCAAAGCCACCGATGAAGGCGACGTCGGACGAACCGTCCAGAAGATCGCGGCCCGGATCGTCGCCGGTATGAACCAGAAGTTCGGCACGTTCGACTTGGGCAGCAAAGCCAGAATCGGAAAGGATAGACAGGCCATCTGCCCCGCCAAAGGCGTGGCTGGCCGCATCCAGATAGGCTTGGCCGAGTTCTTCCCGCTCGTCCCAATCGCCGCTTGCCAGGGCCTCTTCGATGCCAGCGCCATAGGTACCGGGAGCAGAGCCGAAAATGCGTGCCGGGACATGACCGAGAGAGGCCGCTTCCTCCGCCAGTGGATTGTCACCGGGGGATTCTTCGCGCGACGCAATCGTTCTTGCCGCCGCATCGAGAAGGGCAATCAGCGGCGGGAACATGTCGCGGAACATCCCGGAAATGCGGAAGGTCACGTCCACCCGCGGGCGTCCGAGCGTGGCTGGTGGCAAAACTTCGATGCCGTTGACCCGACCGGTCGCCTGATCGTAAATCGGACGCGCACCCATCAGATGCAGTGCCTGACCGACATCTTCGCCGCCATTGCGCAGCGATGCGGAGCCCCAGAGATCGAAAACCAGATGTTGCGGCCAGTCACCATGGCTTTGCAGATGATGACGCAGCACCTCTTCGCCCGCTGCTTTCCCAAGCTCGAAGGCCGTCGGTGTCGGCATGGTGCGCGGATCGGCGGCATAAAGATTGCGCCCGGTCGGCAGCACATCCAGTCGTCCGCGCGCCGGTGCACCCGAGGGGCCTGGCACGATATGATGACCGTCCAGCGCCGCCAGCAGCGCCGCCCTTTCTTGAGCAGCACTTTCACGCCTCAAGGAATCCGGCTCATCATCTGAGCAGCGTCCGAAGACGTGCTGGCCGTCCTTGATGGCAAAATCCTTCAGGTCGCAAAGAAAGGCATCGATCCGGGTGAGTGCCGAATCCGCGTCCTCTTCCGCGCCGATACCGGCATCGGCGGCGAGCCCCGTCTCGAAGGCCTTCTCGACAATCAGCTTTGCCAGACGGTCGCGGCGACGGCGATCAAGCCCATCGGCCTGGGCATATTCATCGACCAGCTGTTCGAGCGCCGCCTGCTCCGTCGATAGACCGGCGGCAACGAGTACGGGCGGAATGTGCCCGATCGTCACGGCAGCGATCCGTCGTTTGGCGACAGCAGCCTCACCCGGATTGGATACGATGAAGGGGTAGATGACCGGCAGCGATCCGGTGACGATTTCCGGGAAACAGGTTTCCGACAGCGCGACCGTCTTTCCCGGCAGCCACTCCAGGGTGCCGTGAGCGCCGACATGAATAATCGCATGCGCATCGACAACCTGCTGTATCCACGCACCGAAAGCCGCAAGCGCATGGCGCGGCGGCAAGGCTGGATCGTGATAGTCCACCCGCCTGTCGGCCTGGCGCCCCCGGTCCGGAGCAAGCGCGACGACGACGGAACCGAAGCGGGCGGCGCGGAAGTGGAAGGCCTGATCGACGACAGCTTCGTCGTCAGCGGCAT
Organism: Agrobacterium cavarae; assembly: GCF_004310285.1. Classification (GTDB taxonomy): domain Bacteria; phylum Pseudomonadota; class Alphaproteobacteria; order Rhizobiales; family Rhizobiaceae; genus Agrobacterium; species Agrobacterium cavarae. Next base: position 286,132 of record NZ_SISF01000031.1, on the reverse strand, counting down.
CGCCCCAAGCCGAAGCCATCCCAGCGCGCGCCTGTTCTGGAAGCGCGTCGAAATAGGTTCGGTATCGGGTGAGAGGAAGAGCGGCGTTCTCAGTCTCGATCCGATCCAGAAGCTCGCGTGCGGTGGCCGGAATATCGCCGACCGCATAACCCGAATCCTGCAGATCGCGCAGCATTTCCAGCACACTTTGCGGTACATCGAGACCCACGGCATAGCCCGTGCGACCGGGTGCGGCACCGGGATAATCCGGCATCAGGATGACAAGACGTCTTTCCTCGGTCGCAGTCTGCGTCAACCGAAGGAAGGCGGCAATACGACGAGCGACCTGCTCGACCCGGTTTGGCTCGGGAGCATTGATCATCCCCTGGCGCCCGGCAGGATCGGCCTGTTTGAAGGAGATCGCACCTGCCAGAATACGTCCATCGAGTTCCGGCAAGACCACATGCATGGCGAGGTCGGATGGATTGAGGCCCCGCATGTTTTCGGCCCAGCCATCAAGCCGTGTCGTGGCCATGATCACCTGGAACACCGGCACGCCCAGCCGGTCGAACAGGCTTTTGCCGTCCTGATCCGTCTGGCTGGCAAAGGCGGTGGCTGCAATGATGGCGGCGGGTTTCAGCGGTACGAGCGCATCTTCGAGAAATCGGATCGCTTCGCCATCCTTCAGGCCGCTGACGAAGATCGGCAGAGGCGCGAAACCAAGGGATTTCAGCGCTTCGACGAGCGCATCAATCGGCGCACCATCGGCAGCCAGAAGCATGGAGCGATAGAAAAGGATGGGAAGTCTTGGAGCTTCGGGGACAAAAGCCGCGAGCGCCTCATCCACGTGGACGGCGCCAAGACGCGGGAGATAGAAGCCGGATTTCGGCAGCGGTTCCGGCGTGAAGCCAGGCCAGACATCGGTTTTAGCAAAAGCGGCAAGACCTTCCGAAAGGCAGCGCATATTCTGCGGGCCGCCTTCGCGGAAGAAGGAGAGGATCGAAGCGAGCCACGTCTGGTCGATTGTGGATTGCGCCTCGAGCTTTTGGTCCCGCTCGCTACACTCACCGGGCAGAAGCAGGAGCTTGATGCCGCGCCTGCGCGCCATCATCGCCAACTGATCGACGCCGTAGCGCCAGCGATCCGCCCCACCGAGGATCCGGATAAGGATCAGCTTGGCATGCTCCGCCGTCTTCTCCATCCAGAGGTCGACGGACATGGGATGGCGCAGTTCGGAAAGATTGGCGACGCTGAGCGAAACGCCTGAGTCTTCTGGCCAGGCGCGCTGCAGACCTGCAAGGTCGCTGGACGAGAAAGACAGCACCACCACATCCGCCTGGGGCTGGTTGAGATCAACCGGCTCGATCAGGTCGTCCAGCGACGAGGATGTGGTGGCGAGAATATGCATGATGCGTCAGGCAGCCAGCATCTGTTCGATCTTCTCGCGGTTGAGGCCCTTTTCGCCAATCACCACAAGCGCCGAACGGCGCACTTCGCCCGCAGCCCAGGGGCGATCAAAATAATGGTTGACGCGCGAGCCGACGGCCTGAACCTGCAAACGCATCGGCTTGGAGGAGATCTCTACGAAGCCCTTGATGCGCAGGACGTTCTCGGAGGCCGCCGTCTGGGCGATACGCTGAGCCAGCGCCTCAGGATCGGAAACCGCGCCAAGCTCGACAACGAAGCTGTCGAACTCGTCGTGATCGTGGTCTTCTTCGTCGTCATGGTGGGTATGGCGGTTTTCGATATCGTTCTCCACCGCAAGCCCAAGACCGATCAGAACCGCAGGATCGATCTGGCCATGCGATGCGACAACGATCTTCGCGGCCTTCGGGAGGTGCTCCGCGATGTGTGCCTTGGCGCGCTCCAGGCCATCCGCATCGAGAAGATCGCCCTTGGTCAGCACGATCAGGTCGGCGCAGGCGATCTGGTCTTCGAAGACTTCCTCGACAGGATCGTCGTGATCCAGCGCTTCGTCATTCGCGCGCTGGGCGGCGAGCGCATCCATGTCATGCGACACCATGCCTTCCGAAAGCGCTGCGCCATCGGCCACGGCGATGACGGCATCGACAGTGACGCGGCTTTTGATCGCCGGCCACTGGAAGGCCTGGACGAGCGGCTTGGGCAGTGCGAGGCCGGAGGTTTCGATCAGGATATGTTCGACCCTGGGCTGGCGGCTCAGGATCTGTTCGATGGCCGGCTGAAAATCATCGGCGACCGTGCAGCAGATGCAGCCATTGGCAAGCTCGACGATATTTTCTTCCGGGCAGCTTTCGATGCCGCAGCCTTTGAGGATTTCGCCATCGATGCCGACATCGCCGAACTCGTTGACGATGATCGCCAGTCGCTTGCCATCGAGCTTTTCCAGAAGGCCGCGCAGCAGCGTGGTTTTGCCGGCGCCCAGAAAGCCGGTGACGATGGTGCAGGGAACGCGCTCTAGCGTGGTCATGATGTCTCCTCGACGAAATTCAAAGGGGGAATACGCGCGACCATGCCGCGCTTCAAACTATCGGGACGGCCGCGCCAGGGCATCAGGCCATCGGTGGACGTGGAAAGCAGGCGCGCACCGGTGATCAGATCCTCGGCGTTTTCAGGCGTCAGACCGCCAAACACATAGGACCAGCCGTCGGCTGTGCGCATTGCGGCGCTGGCGCCACGCTTGCAATTAGCAAGGCAATTGACGCTGCGCACCTCGACATTTGCGTCAGTGCCAAGTGCGATCGCCGCTTTTGCCAGAAGCGCACCAGGACGGGGCTCCGCATTCGGCTCCGCCTCGTCGCGGCAGCTGCGACAGACATAAACGACCAGGCCAGACGCTTCGCGAGTGTCGGTTGATCCTTCAGTCCGTGACGATGTTGAGGTGATATCCAAAACGTATCCGCTTCCGCCATTCAAACATGCAAGGGGTGCGGATGCCGAAGACGGAATGCGAGACAGCGCAAACCGAAATTCGGCGAGACCGACTGACCGGAGCACCCCGCCCGGCAGACGTTTTGTTCTGAAACGGCAGGTCTCCTGGCTTGCGGCTTGAACGAGCGCCCTTGCACCGCCTTCCCGGATCGAAATCCAGTGGCTTTACGGTGTGGGCTCGCCGCTTACAGTTGCGGGGGCAGCCACGGATTGACCCGAGAAGTGGGCGGAACCGTGTTCCCTCTTAGCTTTTCCCGTTGCCGGAAAAAGACCGTCAGTGCCCTACCTTTACGGGCAAGCCGCGGCTTGGTCAATGCAGGCGTTGGCACGCCTCTCATAGGCTCCATTGCGGAGGAGGGCGTTTTGACTATAGTCGCCGCTTCTAAAAACGGCTCGGAAGGACATGGGACATCATGACACGCGAGATCAGCGACAGCGAGGCCGCCCGCCACCGCGAAAAGATGGTGAACCGCAAGAGCGTGCAGGATGCCGAAGTGGCCGAAAAGACCATCGAGAAGGGTCTGCTGATGGTCAATACCGGTCCCGGCAAGGGCAAGTCGACGGCCGCTTTCGGCCTTGCGCTTCGGATGCTCGGCACGGGCAGACGGGTTGGCATCGTTCAGTTCATCAAGGGTGCGTGGTCGACCGGCGAGCAGCAGGCGCTGACGATTTTCGGCGACCGGGTTGAATGGCGCACCATGGGCGAAGGTTTCACGTGGGACACGCAGGATCTGAAGCGCGACCTCGCGGCAGCCACGAAAGCCTGGGATGAAGCCAAAATGCTGATGGCCGACGAAACGATTGGTCTTCTGGTGCTGGACGAGCTGAACATTGCGCTGCGCTATGACTATCTCGATCTGACGGAGGTCGTCGCCACCTTGCAGAGCCGCCGTCCCGATCTCCACATCATCGTCACCGGCCGTAATGCCAAGCCGCCCTTGATCGAAGCGGCCGACATGGTGACGGAGATGACGCTGGTCAAGCATCACTTCAAGGCGGGCGTCAAAGCGCAATCCGGCATCGAGTACTGATCCATGGCCGCCCGATCCATCATGTTCCAGGGAACCGGCTCGGATGTCGGCAAGTCGCTGATGGTGGCCGGTCTGGCGCGCGCCTTTACCCGGCGCGGACTTTCGGTGTTGCCCTTCAAGCCGCAGAACATGTCCAACAACGCGGCAGTCACAGCCGATGGCGGCGAGATCGGCAGGGCGCAAGCTCTACAGGCGCGCGCGGCTGGCGTGCCGCTGTCAGTGCACATGAACCCGGTTCTGTTGAAGCCTCAGAGCGAAACAGGTGCGCAGGTCGTGGTTCAGGGAAAAATTCTCGGCAATGCGAAAGCAGCCGACTATCAACAGATGAAGGCCGGGTTGATGTCCCGGGTGCTGGAGAGCTTCGAGCACCTGAAGACCCGCGCTGATCTGGTGCTCGTCGAAGGCGCCGGCAGCGCGTCGGAAGTCAATCTTCGCGCCAACGACATTGCCAATATGGGCTTTGCCCGGGCAGCCGATGTTCCCGTGATCCTGATCGGCGATATCGACCGGGGAGGGGTCATTGCCAGCCTCGTCGGCACAAAGACAGTGGTGGACGTGGACGACGCCTCGATGATCGAGGGCTTCATCGTCAACCGTTTTCGCGGCGATCCTTCGCTGTTCGATGAAGGCATGCGCATGATTGCCGAGCATACTGGCTGGAGCTCCATCGGCCTCCTGCCGCATTTTGCCGAGGCGGCCCGTCTGCCTGCCGAAGATGCACTGGGTTTAACCGGCAACGGCCAATCGAAGCCCAGTGCGAAAATCCGCATCGCCGTGCCGATCCTCCCACATATCTCCAACTTCGACGACCTTGATCCGCTCGATATGGAGCCGGATGTCGAACTGGTTCGCGTGCGTCCCGGGACAGCCATTCCCGGCGATTGCGCCCTCATCCTGCTGTGCGGATCGAAATCGACCATCGCCGATCTCTCTGTCCTGAAGCAGGCCGGTTTCGATATCGACATCAAGGCGCATCTTCGCCGCGGTGGCTTTGTGCTTGGTCTCTGCGGCGGCTATCAGATGCTTGGACGTCTCTTATCGGACCCGGACGGCATGGAAGGTCCGCCTTCTACCGTTGATGGGCTTGGCTTATTGAATGTCGAGACGGTGCTGACGGGAGACAAGAGGCTGGTCTCGGTCGAAGGGCGCAGCTTCGATGGTCAGGCCTTTTCCGGCTACGAGATGCATGTGGGCGTGACGAAGGGTGATGACTGCAATCGTCCTTTCGCCATGATCGGCAATCACGTCGATGGTGCAATCTCAGCGGACGGTCGCATCTTCGGCACCTATGTCCATGGGTTGTTTGCTGATGACGGACAGCGCAGCGCCTGGCTGCAAAGGCTTGGCGGGCAATCGTCTGCCCTGAATTACGAAGCGCAGGTGGATGCCGTTCTGGATCGGTTGGCGGACCATATGGAGCGCCACCTCGATCTCGACGCGCTGCTGTCTATAGCACGGTAACCAAGGCCAAAAAGCCGAAGAGCCCGATCAACAGCGCATCGGCGACCCGCGCAAGTTTCAGCGCCTGGCGAATATCGGCAGCGGTCAAATTCCGTCGTCCCCCTTCGCCCATGAAGCGCGCCTGGATCATCTGTCCGCCATAGGAACGTGGCCCGGCAAGCGCAAAGCCAAGCGCACCCGCCAGCGCCGATTCCGGCCAGCCGGCATTGGGCGAACGATGGTGCTTCGCATCGCGCGTGACCGCACGCAGGGCACCTTGCGGCGAAGCCCCCTTGACGAAGACAGCAGCGACGATGAACAAACAAGCCGTCAGGCGCGAGGCAGGGAGATTTACCAGATCGTCTACTCGAGCCGATGCCCAACCAAAAGCCTCATAGCGCGGCGTGCGGTGACCGATCATGCTGTCAGCCGTGTTAATCGCCTTGTAGCCGGCACCACCCGGTAGCCCGAGCAGACCGAGCCAGAAGGAGGGTGCCACAATGCCATCGGAAAAATTCTCCGCCAGGCTTTCGATGGCCGCCCGGCACACCGCCGCCTCATCCAGCTGATCAGGGTCGCGGCCAACGATCATCGACACCGCTCTTCTGCCGCCCTCGAGGCCTTCGCTTTCCAGCGCGGCGGCCACCGCCTCGACATGTTGCTCCAGGCTTTTTTGTGCTGGAAGCGAAGCACCGACGACCGCGACCAGCAACAATCCCAGCGGAAGAACCAGAAGGACATTCTGCAAGGCGAGCGCGATGGAGACGGTGACGGCGAGAAACACCACAAGCGCCAACACGCCTTTGGCTTCACGATTGGAAAATGATCCCTGTTCCCGGTTCCATTTTCTGTCGAGCAGCGCGATAAGCGAACCGATCCATGTGACCGGATGACCGATGCGGCGAAACAGCCAGTCGGGATAGCCGACAAGGCGTTCGATCAGAAGCGACAGGAAAGCGAGAGCAAAGAACATGGGCGATACGGGACCGGTGACTATGCAGGCTGCGATCCGTCATGGTGGCGATCTGGGGCGGGCGCGGGCGTCTTTTCCGCTGGCACCAGAACCCTGGATCGATCTTTCCACGGGGATCAATCCGCATTCCTATCCGCATTCTCCCATTCCTGCCAGCGCCTTTGCCCGCCTGCCCGAGCCTTCTGCCTTGAACCGCTTGAAGGAGATTGCAGCCGCAGCCTTCGGCGCGCGCTCTGCGGCGCATATTGTCGCTGCACCTGGAACGCAAATGCTGATGCCGTTGCTGGCAGAACTCGCCCTGCAACGAGGTGCAAAACGAGCGGCGGTCCTTACACCCGCTTATGCGGAACATGCCAGAACGGCTCGAATGGCTGGCGTAGACGTTGCGGAGGTGTCGACGTTCTCGGACCTCTCCGACTTCGACTATGCCGTCGTGATCAATCCGAACAACCCGGATGGTCGGGTGATGACGCGGGATGAGCTTATGTTTCTCGCAGCCAAGATGAGCCGCAAAGTCGGCCTGCTGGTGATCGACGAGGCCTTTATCGAAACCGGCTATGGTGAGAGCTTGGCCGATGCCACTGAGATCGATGGGCTGATCGTCCTGCGATCCTTTGGAAAATTCTACGGAATGGCGGGGTTGCGCCTCGGCTTTGCCGTTGCGCATCCGGAGATCGCCACAAGGCTGGAGCAGCGCCTGGGGCCGTGGGCCGTCTCAGGCCCGGCGCTGCATGTGGCAACTGAAGCGCTGGCGGACAATGGCTGGCGTGACGCCATGCGACTCCGGCTAAGGACAGACGTTGCGCGTCTCGACGCAATGTTGACGAGCGCAGGTCTCACCGTCGTGGGTGGTACCAGTCTTTTTCGTCTCGTGCATGATGCACGGGCAGCCGCACTATTCGCCCAGCTTGCCAATCGCGGCATTCTTGTTCGCATCTTCGATGAGCGTCCGAACGATATGCGCTTCGGTCTTCCCGGCACGGAAGCGGAATGGGGCAGGCTTGAAGCTGCTCTTTCAGAGCTTTAGATCGTTCCTGTATCGGCTTACAAAAAAATGCTCGGGACAAGCCCGAGCATAAAAGTGTCCAGGAGGAGAAATCGGAACCTCAGCCTTTGAAGGTATAAGCATCGATCGATTCCGGCTTCATTTCGATGGAGAAGCCAGCCATCTTCGGCGGCATGTAAGCGGCGTTTTGGATATCGCATGGCTCGAAGAAGTGCTCGTGCAGGTGATCGACATACTCGATCACGCGGCCTTCCTTGGTGCCCGACACGACCAGATAATCGATCATCGACAGATGCTGCACATATTCGCACAGACCCACACCACCGGCGTGCGGCCAAACGGGCAGATTGTATTTCGCGGCGATCAGCAGAACGGCCAGAACTTCGTTCAGACCGCCCATGCGGCAGCTGTCGATCTGCACGACGTCGATCGCACCTTCGGCGATGAACTGCTTGAACATGATGCGGTTCTGGCACATTTCGCCGGTCGCGACCTTCACCGAGCCGATGGCCTGGCGGATCTTGCGGTGACCGGCAACATCGTCCGGGCTTGTCGGCTCTTCGATGAAGAAGGGCTTGCAGAAGGCGAGCTTGTTGACCCACTCGATGGCCTGATCGACTTCCCAGACCTGGTTGGCATCGATCATCAGATAACGATCGGGACCGATGACCTCACGTGCAATGGTGAGGCGACGAATATCGTCCTCCAGATCACGGCCGACCTTCATCTTCACGTGGTTGAAGCCGGCATCGATCGCCTCATGGCAGAGGCGGCGAAGCTTCTCATCGCTGTAACCGAGCCAACCGGCCGAAGTCGTGTAGCAGGCGTAACCCTCGGCTTTCAGGATATCGACACGCTCCTTCTTGCCAGCTTCCGCCTTCTTCAGGATGGCGAGCGCATCCTCGCGCGTCAGAACATCGGTCAGATAGCGATAGTCGACGATATCGGCGATCTCTTCGGCGCTCATATCGGCAACGAACTGCCACACCGGCTTGCCAGCCTGCTTGGCGAGCAGATCCCAGACGGCGTTGACGACGGCACCGGTTGCCAGGTGCATCGCACCCTTGTCCGGACCGATCCAGCGCAGCTGGCTGTCGCTCGTCAGGTGGCGCCAATATTTGCCGGGGTTCTCGATGACGGTGGCGAGATCGGTTCCAACAACCAGATGACGCATCGCCTTGATCGCCATGCAGCAGATGTCATTACCGCGGCCGATGGTGAAAGTCAGTCCGTGCCCCTTCAGCGAAGGCTCGTCCGTATCGAGAATGACGTAAGCCGCGGAGTAATCCGGATCCGGATTCATCGCATCCGAGCCGTCAAGGCTCTGTGAGGTGGGGAAGCGCAGATCGAAAACGCGCAGGTCGGTAATCTTGGTCATGGCCGTTTACTCGCGGTCAGGGGTCATTGAATATGAGAGGCTCGTCGGTCGTTCAGGCCACTTCCACCATGCCTTTGATGACGCCGGCGCGCGGGTCGGTCAAGCCGGCGAAGTTGGCTGGCACTTCGGCGAGCGTCATGCGGTGGGTGATGAGAGCGTCCGGCACGCGACCGGCACGCAGGGCTTGCAGCACCCGCTCGAAATCTTCCGGCGTGGCGTTACGGCTGCCGAGCAATGTCGTCTCGCGCTTGTGGAATTCCGGGTCATTGAAGCTGATATCGCTGGCAACGATGGAGACGAGAACATAGGCCCCGCCATGGCCAACGAAGGAGAAGCCGCGCTCCATGGCCTTCGGATTGCCCGTGGCATCGAAGACGACATCGAAGAAGTTGCCTTCGGTAATCTCGCTCAGACGATCCTTGTCGCCTTCGCCGAGCTGCACGATATTAGCGACGCCGAGATGATCACGGCAGAAGGACAGCCGGTCTTCGCGGCTGTCTATCATCGTTACCGTCGCACCATTCATCACTGCAAAGACGGCAACGGCCATACCGATCGGACCGGCACCGACGATCAGCACATGCTGGTCCCGTTCAACCGCACCGCGACGCACCGCATGCGCGCCGATTGCCAGAAACTCCGTCATGGCAGCCTGATCGAGGGAGAGACCTTCCGCCTTCAGCACGAATTGCTGCGGCACGCTCAGATACTCCACCATACCGCCATCGCGATGCACGCCGAGCACGCCGATGTTACGGCAGCAATTGCTTTTGCCCTTCAGGCAGGCACTGCAATGGCCGCAGGACATATAGGGTATGATGGTGACGATATCGCCAGCCGAGAGGCTGCTGCCCTGCGGCGCTTCCTCGACCGTACCGGAGAGTTCGTGTCCCATGATACGCGGATAGGAGAGGTAGGGCTGGTTGCCGGTGAAGATGTGCAAATCCGTGCCGCACACGCCGATACGACGAACGCGGACCAGAACTTCGTTCTCCGCGCGCGGCGGCTTCGGCAGTTCCTTGGAAACGAGGAGACCGGGTTTGTCGCAAAAGATCGCCAGCATGAATCACCTGTCCGAAAGAGAATAAAAATCGATGGCGTTTCCGCCGAAAACCCTGGCGTGGTGCTCTTGCGGAACCACATCGCGGCAAAAATCCAGCCATCCCTGATAATCGCCAGCCAGTCGGATCACCGGCCAGTCGCTGCCAAAAATCACCCGCTCCGGACCGAACAGTTCCAGGATCGTTTCAGCATAGGGCCGAACCGCTTCTGGCTTCTGATCGCCGCGCTCCACCAGAAGACCGGAGAGCTTGCAGTGAACGTTGGGTAGGGCGGCAAGAGCGGCCATGTCCTTGCGCCATTCGACATAATGACCTGTCGCAATCTTGGGCTTTGCGCCGTGATCGATGACGATTTTCAATGCCGGGTGACGGCTGGCAAAACGTAGCAGACAGGGCAGATGCGGCGGCAGGACCAGAGCATCGAAAACGAGGCCATTCTCGATCAGCGCTTCGACAGCGGGGTCAAGTGCCGCATCGTCGATCCACTGAACGTCGGCAATATCCTGCAACATCGGCCGCACGCCCTTCAGCGCAGGATGAAAGGCAAGTCGGGCGATGTCCTGCGGCGCATCCGCCGCCTTCATATCCACCCAACCGACAACACCCTTGATGAAGCTGTTGTCGTCAGCAAGCGCCAGCATGAAATCCGTGTCGGCAGCGCTTTCCATCGTCTGCACCAGCACCGTGCCGGACACACCCGCCTTTTCCAGCAAGGGCTGGAGATCAGTGGGCAGGAAGTCCCGATAGATCGCCTCAAGCGACGCTGGCGGCCACTGGCCCTGCCGGTCTTTCAGCAGCCAGAAATGCTGATGTGCATCGATGAGCATGGCGTCAGCCCTTTGCTCCTGGAACGGGTGAGCCTTCGGCGATCAGACCGCGGCGGTGCAACTCGGTCCAGAACGCATCCGGAATGTCCTGCTCGAACCAGGCGATGTTGGAGGTCAGCTGCTCAGCATTGCGCGCGCCGGAGACGACTGTCACCGAGGCAGGATGGGCAAGCGGGAACTGCAGTGCGGCCGCCTGAAGCGAGACACCCATCTCCTCGCAGACATCATGCAGTGCATCTACCCGTGCCAGAAGCTCGGCCGGTGCATCCTTGTAATTGAACTTGCGATTACCGGCCAGAATGCCGGAGTTGAAGGCACCAGCAACGACAATGCCGACACCCTTTTCGGCGCAGGCATTCATGAAGCTCAGGCTCTGCTGTTCCAGCAGCGTGTAACGACCGGCGAGCATGGCGGCATCGATGTCGAACACCTCCATGGCATCACGAACCACTTCCCACTCGTTGACGCCAAGACCGACGGCTTTCGTCGAGCCTTCGTCGCGCAGCTTGCCGAGCGCCTTGAAGCCATCACCCGTCGTCAGCTGATCCCAATAGTGCTGGTGCTTATCGCCGTGGGTGTAAGGGCCGATGTCGTGGATATAGAGAATGTCGGGCTTGAGGACGCCGAGACGCTGTTGGCTTGCCTCGAAGGAGCGCATGATGGCGTCGTAGGAATAGTCGTAGACCGGCCGGAAGGGGAGCGGTGCGACATAGGTATCTTCTTCCGGTCCGACGGTTTCATCCGGCACCATGACGCGGCCGACCTTGGTGCTGAGCGTATATTCACTGCGGTCATGCTCGGTTACCATCGTGCCAAGACGACGCTCGGAGCGGGTATAGCCGTAGAAGGGCGCGGTATCGAAATAACGCATGCCGCTGTCCCAGGCCTTGTCGAAAGCGCCCTTGGATTCCTCATAAGGCGTGAGGCGATAGAGGTTGCCCATCTGCGCACAGCCGAGGCCCATGATGGTCACTTCGACATCTCTATGGGGCAGTTTGCGTTTATCGGAGACCTTCATGGCGGGCACTTTCACATTTGTCGTTTGGTGGAGATGGCCGCACACGATGCGACCATCTGCTTTTGTCTTCTCAAAGGGCGTTCCTGTCACGCCCGAGACCAGCTCAGGCGCGGCAGAAGACGTTCTTAGTACAGAACGTTCTTGGCTTCCGGCTTGTCGATGTTTTCCTTGGTGACCACGACGACACCGGTATCGACGAACTTCTCGACTTTTTCCTTCTTGATGAGCTTTTCGACGGTTTCAACGCCCTTTTCGCCCATCTGGTAGGATCCTTGAACGACGATCGCAGACAGCGTGCCGTCCTTGACGAAGTTCTGGAGATCTTCGTTACCGTCGAAGCCGATGGCAACGACCTTGCCAGCCTTGCCGGACTGAGCAAGCGCGCGGCCAACACCGATTGCGGTCGGCTCGTTGGCGCCAAAGATGCCCTTCAGATCAGGGTTGGCGGCCAGAACGTCGGTGGTCTGGTTCAGAGCGGTCGCCATCTGGGACTGAGAGTAGTAAGGCCCAACGATCTGAAGCTTGGAATTGGCCTTGATGTAGTCGACGAAGCCACCGACGCGACCGATTTCAGAACCGGCACCGGCAACGTACGACATGACGGCAATCTTGCCTTCCTTGCCGACCTTCTTGATCATTTCTTCGGCGGCAAGCTCACCGGCCTTCTTGTTGTCGGTCGCAAGGAACGACTGGTAGTACTGCTCGCCACCCTTGGCCAGCTGCGAGTCGATCAGAACGACCGGAATGCGCGCTTCCCATGCCTTCTTGACGGCTGGCAGAAGAGCGTCCGGATCGGACGGTGCGAGCACGATGCCGTCGACCTTACGGTTGACGGCGTTTTCCACCATGTTCACCTGGTCGGCAATGGCGGATTCGGACGCGGGACCCTGGAAGGTCATCGTTTCGCCCTTGGCGTTCTTCATCGCAGCGTCGGCGCCCTTCTGGACGTTCTGCCAGAATGTCGAGTTGACGGTCTTGACGATGACGGCGATTTCGCCGGCCTGAACCGCGGAGACGCTCCAAAGCGCGATCACGGATGTCAAAAGAACAGTGGTCAGTTTCTTCATGTCTTCCTCCATTGTACCGGCGAAGGGAGAGCTCCTCTTCTCGACACCGGCTGTCCCGCGGATAGGGTCCGCACCCTTTTCAGACGCTTAGCAGTGCAAATCAGCGGCGATTGCGCAACTGGTCGATCCAGACTGTCATCAAGATGACGAGGCCGATGATGATCTGCTGTGTAAAGGCAGAGACCCCGTTCATATTGAGACCGTTGCGCAAGATACCGATGACGAACGCACCGATTGCTGTCCCTGAAATCGTTCCGACGCCGCCGATGAGTGAGGTACCGCCGATGACGGCGCTGGCGATGGCATCAAGCTCGTACATGACACCTTCGTTCGGCTGTGCGGTGACAAGGCGCGACATCAATACGCAGCCCGTCAGACCAGCAAGCGTGCCGGAAAGAACGTAGGTGAAATTGGTGACGCGGGCGACATTGACGCCGGAGAGGCGAGCCGCTTCGGCATTGGAGCCGACCGCATAGATGTGGCGTCCGAGAACCGAGCGGTTCAGCATGAAGGCCACGGCAAGAGCAATGACGACCATCAGGATGACGGGGTAGGGAATGCCCGGGAAGACCACATTCGGGAACCCATCGTCTCCGATATTGACGATGCGGAAGAGCGCGCCGTTGCCAAGTTCGCCAAAGGATTCACCCAGACCCGAGACGGCACGAGCACCGGTGATCTGCAGCGCCACGCCACGGGCAATCAACATCATGCCAAGCGTTGCGATGAAAGGCGGCAGCTTGAAGCGCGTGACCAAGAAACCATTGATCAGACCGCAAAGCGAACCCGTGAGGATGCCGAGGAACATGCCGACCGGAACCGGCATGCCGAGTTCCTTCACCGCCAGTGCTGCGACAACGCCGGCAAGAGCCAGAACCGAACCAACGGACAAGTCGATGCCGCCGGTGATGATGACGCAGGTTGCACCAATACCCAAAAGCGCGATCGACGTGACCTGCAGTGCGATCGTCATGGCGTTGTTAACGCTGAAGAAGGCGCTGCTGGTGGCCGAAAACACAATGGCCAGCACCACGAGGCTGCCGAGTGCGGCAAACTTCTGGATGATGTCCTTCTGTCTGTCGCTGAGCGAGGGGGTCTTAACGGGTTCTGGTGATTTCGACATGTCTTACCTCATTGCGCCTTGCGGCTATAGCCGGAGGCATAGCGCATGATTTCTTCTTGATTGGTCTTGGCCGTTTCCAGCACGCCGGTGATGGTTCCCTCGTGGAACACCGCGATACGATCCGTCAGCCCCAACACTTCGGGCAGTTCCGAGCTGATGAGGATGACGCCGATGCCGCGGGCAGCAAGCTCATCCATGATCTTGTAGATGGCGAATTTCGCACCGACATCGATGCCGCGGGTGGGCTCATCGAAGAACAGGATGCGCGACTGGCGAAACAGCCACTTGCCGATGATGATCTTCTGCTGGTTGCCGCCGGACAGAAGGCGAACCGTCTGCTTGATCGAGGGCGTGCGAACATTCAAGAGATCGACATAATGCTTTGCGACCTCGTCGTGCTTCTTGAAGTCGATCAGACCGAAGCGGTTGGAGACCTCGTCCATATTGGCAAGCGAGGTGTTGGCAGCAACCGACATCTTGATCGCCAGGCCGTCGCTCTTTCGGTCTTCGGAAAGGTAGGCAAGCCCCTGCTCGATGGCATCCTGCGGCGACTTGATCGTCAGCTCGCGGCCTCCGAAGGTGATGGTACCCGCATCAAAGGCATCCGCACCGAAAATCGCGCGGGCCACTTCAGTCCGGCCGGCGCCCATCAGGCCGGCAAATCCGAGGATTTCGCCGCGCCGCAATTCGAAATTGACGTCGTGGAAGACGCCGGTCCGCGTCAACCCCTTGACGGAGAAGATGACCTCATCCGTCGGCTTCGACGTGCGCTCGGGGAACTTTTCCTCCAGCGAGCGGCCCACCATGCGGGTGACGATGTCATCCACCGTGATCGACTTGAAATCGTCGGTCGAGATATAGCGTCCATCGCGAAGCACGGTGACGCGGTCGACGATCTCGGCCATCTCATCCAGACGGTGGGAAATATAAACGATACCGACACCGGATGCCTTCAGGTCTCGGATGACCTTGAACAGCAGCCTCGTTTCCTGCTCGGTCAGCGACGAGGTCGGCTCATCCATGATCAGCACTTCGGCATCGAGCGAAAGCGCCTTGGCGATTTCCACCATCTGGCACTGCGCCACGGAAAGGCCGCGCACCAGCGTATCCGGATGGATATCGACACCGAGGCGATCGAGACAGCGTTTGGCATCGGCACGCAGCTTCTTGCGGTCGACCAGGAAGCCTTTTCTCGGTTCGCGCGCAAGATAGATGTTTTCGGCAACGCTCAAATGCGGAACGAGATTCAGTTCCTGGTGGATGATGGCGATGCCAGCGGCTTCCGATTCGAGCGGAGAGGCGTACTGGACCTTCTGACCCTTATGCAGGATCGTGCCGCTGGTCGGCTGATAGACGCCGCTGATGATCTTCATCAGCGTGGACTTACCGGCACCGTTCTCGCCGCAGACGGCGTGAACTTCGCCGGAGCGCAAGTCGAAACGCACATCGCTCAGAGCCTTGACGCCGGGGAACTCCTTGCAGATGTCCTCGAGGCGCAAAAGCGCACCGGACGCCTGAAGTGCGTCATGCCGTGTGTCATCATGGCTCGAAATGGACGATGCGCCTTGCGACATCCGCTACCTCCCAATAGCCGCTCCGTTCTCCCGCAGAGCGCTTCAATGGCGGCAATGGTTAGGCCGCATTTTTTTGGTGGTCAAGCCAATTTGTGATTTTTTGTTCGCAGGTATAGCAACCTCGGAGAAACGGAAACTGCTAGATTCAAATAATATTCAATATTTTCAATGAGATAAATTATATCTTTGCCAATGCCTCCCGTAAGGGATACGGTAAGGCCAAATCTCAACCTTTCTCAGAACACCCGTGGACCGCAGATGAATGGTCAGGCCAAAATCCTGGAGCCGAGACGCCTTTACCAGCAAGTCGCCGATCAGATCCGCGACCTGATCGACGGTGGAGAGTTTCAGCCTGGAACACGACTGCCTTCCGAGCGGGATCTGGCCCAGAAGCTCGGTGTCTCCCGCCCGTCCCTGCGTGAAGCGCTGATCGCGCTCGAAATCGACGGAAGCGTCGAAATCCGCATGGGCTCCGGCGTTTATGTGTCTACGGAGACAGCGGCCCGACAGGCAAGCACACGGTCTCTTGGCGATAGCCCTTCGGAACTCATGCAGGCGCGCTCGACACTGGAAGGTGCGACCATCGTTCTGGCGGCGAGCCGCATCGACGAAGCCGCTCTCGTGACGCTGCGAGGAACGCTCGATGAAATGAGGAAGGAGATCGAAGCAGGTCGCAAACCTCTCGATCAGGACAGAAAGTTTCACGCGACCATCGCCGAACAATCAGGAAACACGGTCCTCGCGCGCTTGGTCGGAGATCTTTTCGATGACAGGCACAGCCCGATCTCGACCCAGTTGCGGGTGAGGTTCGAGGACCGCGGCACGTGGACCTTTGCGCTGCAGGAACACGAGGCCATTCTGGCTGCACTGGAAAGCCGCGATCCGCTGCTGGCACAGGCTGCCATGCGCATTCACCTGGAAAGCTCACGACGGCGCTGGATCGATACCTAATTCAAGACATGCCTCGGCAGACAATCTGTCGGGAGGAGGAAAAGAGTGACTGAGAATACCGAAGCTACCATTCTGCTGAACACCAAAGACAATGTTGCAGTTGCCCGTCGGCCCATTCCCAAAGACACCGATATCGGGCGCGGAGACCTGAGGGCACTCGATCTGATCGGGCGCGGGCACAAGGTGGCCCTGAAGCCGATCAAGTCCGGCGAAGAAGTGATCAAATATGGTCAGGTGATTGGCGTTGCCACGCAGGACATCGAGGCAGGAAGCCACGTCCACCTGCACAATCTTGCCATGGTGCCATCCGAGCACGCACACCAGTTCAGCGTCGACATTGAAGAAAAGGGCATGCTGCCGGAGGCTGAACGCCGGACCTTCATGGGGTACGATCGTGGCACGGGCGGTGCTGGCACGCGCAACTATATCGGCGTCATTGCCTCGGTGAACTGTTCGGCGACCGTGTCGCGTTACATAGCCGACTACTTCAACAAGGAAGGCGGCCTTGCCGGTTTCGACAATGTCGATGGCGTCGTGGCGCTGACCCATGGAACGGGCTGCGCGCTCAACACCAAGTCCGAAGGCTACCGCCTGCTGATCCGCACCATCCAGGGCTATGCCCGCCATCCGAATTTCGGCGGCATCCTGCTGATCGGCCTTGGCTGTGAGACGAACCAGATCGCGCCGATCCTCGAACACTACAAGATGGAAGAGGGCGACAGGCTGCGGACCATGACGATCCAGCAGCATGGCGGCACGCGCAAGACGATCGAAGCGGCCATCGCCAACATTAAAGAGATGCTGCCCATCGTCAATGCGGCAAAGCGCACCGAACAGCCGCTGTCGAAACTGAAGCTGGCGCTCGAATGCGGTGGTTCGGATGGCTATTCGGGGATTTCGGCAAATCCGGCACTTGGCTACGCTTCGGACCTCATCGTTCGCAATGGCGGCACCACGGTTCTGGCTGAAACACCGGAAATCTATGGTGCAGAACACCTCCTGACCCGCCGTGCCGTCACGCCGGCCGTGGCAGAGAAGCTGCTGCAGCGGATAGATTGGTGGCGCGACTACACCGCCCGCAATGGCGACGAGCTAAACAACAACCCGTCCCACGGCAACAAGCTGGGTGGCCTGACCACCATTCTGGAAAAATCACTCGGCGCCGTTGCCAAGGGCGGCTCCATGCCGCTGAAGGCCGTCTATGAATTTGCCGAAACGGTAACCGAACCCGGCTTCGTCTTCATGGACACACCCGGCTATGACCCGGTCGCGGTCACGGGCCAGGTGGCGGGAGGCTGCAACGTCATCTGTTTTACCACCGGACGCGGCTCGGTGTCGGGCTTCAAGCCAGCACCCTGCATCAAGATCGCAACCAACTCCGAAATGTACGAACACATGAAGGAGGACATGGATATCAACTGTGGCGACATCGTCACCGGCAAAGAGACCATCGAGGAGGCGGGACAGCGCATCTTCGACCACATCCTTGCCGTCGCCTCCGGCGAGCAGACCGTCAGTGAAATCTACGACTACGGCGACAACGAATTCGTGCCATGGCAGGTCGGTGCCGTGACCTGACGTTTCACATGAAACATCAGACATGAAAATAGGCCCGGGGATCGCTCTCCGGGCCTTCCGATTTTCTAGGACTTGGATATCAGTGGCGGAAGTGGCGCATACCGGTGAAGACCATCGTCACATTATGGGCGTCGGCTGCGTCGATCACCTCTTGGTCGCGCATCGAGCCACCCGGCTGGATGACAGCCGTAGCACCAGCGGCGATCGCGGCCAGAAGGCCGTCCGCGAAAGGATAGAAGGCTTCCGAAGCAACCGCCGAACCCTTGGTCAGTGGCTCGACAAGGCCCATGGCCTTGGCAGCATCTTCCGCCTTCTGCGCAGCAATGCGGGCCGAGTCCACACGGCTCATCTGACCAGCGCCGATACCGGCTGTCTGTCCGTCCTTGGCATAGATCACGGCATTCGACTTGACGTGCTTGGCGATCTTGAAGGCAAACTTCATGTCTTCCAGTTCCTGCGCCGTCGGTGCACGCTTGGTGACGACTTTCAGATCGAGGTCTTCCACCATGCCGTTGTCACGGCTCTGGACCAGTAGGCCACCCGATACAGTCTTGGCAGTGATGCCAGCCGCGCGTGGGTCTGGAAGACCACCGGCGGAGAGAAGACGGAGATTGGGCTTGCGCGCAACAATCGCCTTTGCCTCTTCGGTCACGTCCGGCGCGATGATGACTTCGGTGAAAAGCTGGATGATCTCTTCCGCCGTTTCGGCATCCAACGTCTGGTTCAAGGCGATGACGCCGCCAAAGGCCGAGACGGGATCGCAGGCAAGGGCGCGCTTGTAAGCCTCCAGCAATGTGGAACCCGTTGCTACACCGCATGGGTTGGCATGCTTGATGATGGCAACGGCCGGTGCATTCTCAGGCAGGAACTCGGCGACCAGTTCATAGGCCGCATCCGTGTCGTTGATGTTGTTGTAGGAAAGCTGCTTGCCCTGCAGCAGCGTTGCCGTCGCAACGCCGGGGCGCTTCTCGCCTGTCAGATAGAAGCCGGCGCTCTGGTGCGGGTTTTCGCCATAGCGCATCTTTTCCTTTAGCGTGCCGCCGATGGCGCGGTAATGCGGCGTCTCGATTGCGAGAGCTTCTGCGAACCAATTGGAGATGACGGCATCGTAAGCGGCGGTACGTGCATAGGCCTTGGCGGCAAAGCGCTGGCGCAGAGCATAGGATGTCTGTCCGTCATCGGCCTGCAACGCTTCCAGCAGTTCCGGATAGTCGGTCGGATCGGTGACCGCGGTGACATAGGCATGGTTCTTGGCCGAAGCGCGGATCATCGCCGGACCGCCAATATCGATGTTCTCGACCGTCGTCGGATAGTCACCGCCCTTGGCGCGAACCTCTTCGAACGGGTAAAGATTGATGACCGAAAGATCGATGGCTTCGATGCCGTGAGCGCGCATCGCCTCCTGGTGTTCGGCATCGTCACGAATGGCAAGAAGCCCACCGTGAACATTGGGGTGCAGGGTTTTTACCCGGCCATCCATGATTTCCGGAAACTTGGTGATGTCGGAGACGTCCGTCACCGGAAGTCCCGCGTCGGCAATCGCCTTGGATGTGCCGCCGGTCGACAGAAGCTTTACGCCGAGCTTCACCAGCGCGCCCGCAAGCTCGATAATGTCAGTCTTGTCGGAGACGGACAGAAGCGCGGTGCGGATACGAACTTTGTCGGGTGCGGGGATTTTCTTGGAAACGACGGCCATCGTGGCAACTCCGTAAACGGTGGAGGATGAGCCGGAGAAAGCGCACCCCGGCGGTTGCCGCCGCGTTAGCACAGCTTGGCAGATTAATAAACAGAGCGTGCCGCTTTATCGGCAGCACAACCTTCAAAGAGCGATCAGCTTCTCTGTTCGAGAAGCCAGCGGATTTCCGTGGTCGCCGGAAGCTCAAACGCGACTTCGATCTGCAGCGAAGGCCGGATGCCGGATACATCTGCCATGAACACGTCTTCGGCAATCGTGACCTGGCGCGCGGGCGCTGAAAAGGCCCAGGCGGTGCCATCCGGTGCCTGCATCAGCACCGTTTCCTCGTCTTCCTGCGACAGCTCGATCAAGGGATGAACATGAAAACGGCAAACGGCCTCGGCTGGCTCTGGTTGACGCTTCTCATCGATCCTGATCCAGTCACGCCCTCTGATCTTGGTACCCGCCTCATTCAACTCCAATTCGCGCTGGTGCACGTAACCGAGGCTTCCATAACCATCGTGAGAGGCGGTCAGGATATCCGCGCGCTTCTCATCAATCCGGCGGTCTACCTCTGTCTCGCTGATGCCGGAGACGATAACGGGGCCGAGGAAACGGGAATGCGAAATCCGGGCCGATGAGCGATCGGCAATGGTGACCGTGGAATGGGCGGCAGTGGTGCGGCTCACCCGCTTGAAGGCGGCTGAGGCATATTGCGGGAAGCCGGAATTGACGATGAAGCGGTAACGGCCCGAAGAGAGCTCAAAGGATAAGCAGCCACAATGGGCGCTGCGCGACAATTCTATGGAGGCAGGCTTGCCCGTATCGACGATGACGATCGTATCGCCGACCGAAAGCCGGTGATAGGAAATATCGGGAAGCGATCGCGACGGACGTCCGGACGTCTCATCATAGCGCAGAACGGATGCAAGCTCGTTGGCAAGCGTTGCCGTGGTGCCGTTGAACAAGGCCAGATCGCCATCCTGGTGACGAAAGAAGCGGATCGCAGGGAACATGCGGTCGATGGCAGGCACAAGCCCCGCCGGCACGTCATGACCGAGATTGATGTAACTTTGACGAAGCGGCAGGAGATCCAGCAACAGCTCCAGCATGACGCGCGGATTGCGCGAGACATGCCCACCATCGGGCAGGATTTGCCGCTCCATCTCCTGGTCGAGCTTTCTCCCCTGCCGGGCGATCTGTGGCGCGCTGTTCGGCATGGAGATGGACGCCATGGCAAGCGCGATGCGTACTTTCAGACGAACCTCACCATCCGGCACATATTTGGCAATGAGACTGAGATAGCCGACATGCAGGCCGATACATCTTAAAAAACGCCGGTAGAAATTGGCATCCGCCTTCTGCAGGATGACCGGCGAGTGGGACAGCCAGGAGGTCAATCTCTGTGCTGAAAGTTCAGGCGACCATGCTGTGCCACGGATCGTCCGCCCATGCAGGCTCATCCACTCGGCAACATGCAAGCGGGCGCGGTTTCCAGCCTCTTCCGATCTGCTAGCGCGGACATGGCGCAGCCAGCCGAAAGCGTGCAGCCGCTCTTCAAATGCAGAAGAGGGTGGGTCCAGCAAAAAGGGGGAAACGCCCCCGGTTTCCAAAATCTTTCCCGCCAGGAACAGCCGCCCCTGCACAAGCTCCTGCGCGACATAAGGATCGACCGCGCGCAGATCCGTTGGCGCTGCCACAAGCGCGCTTGGAGCTCTGCTGGAGAGCCGCCACAATTGCAGGCGCAAGGGTGCGACCGCAATCATGACGTGGCGCTTGACCGTGCGGAAGAAGTAACCCGCAAGGCTGACGCGATTGTTCAGGGAGCTCGCCAAACGTCTGTAATCCTGCCTCGCGGAGTTAGCTTTAGGGACGACGCATATAAAGCGTTATTGAAGAAGAGCGATAAAGTTTCACAAAAAACTTCATATTTTGTGAACGAATGGAGCCCGAAGCGTAGATCGCATGCCCATTCCTTCATCAGGAGGCTGAAAAAACATCAGAGGGGGCTGATGATGCGCTTCGAAAGCCCGTCGCGATCTTTCAGATGCGCACTTGGGCTTTAAGGCCTTGTCGCCTGTCGTTATAGCAAGACCGCAGCGCACTTTGCGCGACATGCGTTAGTGCCTCAAGCGGGCGAACGTTTACGCAGAACCGTCGCGTAGAAGCCATCCACACCGCCGAACATGTCCGGCGTCGTGCGCATATCGCCGTCGGCGTTGATGGCAATCTCCATACCCGGCAGATCTTTCGCTTCGACGGTAACACGTTCGAGGTTGCTATCGGATGCCAGGACACGCGCCACCATCTCCTCTCCCTCTGAAGGATCGAGGGAGCAGTTGGAGAAGACGATCATCCCGCCATCTTTGACCAGGGTCACCGCCTGACGCAGCATCTGCTCCTGGAGAGTGGCCAGTTTGGCGATGTCCTTCTCGTCCTTCGTCCAGCTGACATCGGGATGCTTGCGCATGGTGCCGGTGGAGGAACAGGGCGCATCCAGAAGGACGGTATCAAACAGCTCGTCCGGCTGATACTTGAGCATGTTGGCTTCGATCGTTTCGGCCTCGAATCCAAGGCGATCGAGGTTTGAGCGCAGCCGCTTCAGGCGGTTGCCGGACTGATCGAGCGCCGTCACCTTTGCGCCAGCTAAAATAAGCTGGGCAGTCTTGCCGCCGGGTGCCGCGCAGAGATCGGCAACGCGCTTGCCCTTCAAGTCTCCCATAAGGCGCACGGGCATGCTGGCCGAAAAGTCCTGAACCCACCATTCCCCTTCGGCGAAACCGGGAAGCCCTGAAACTTGTCCCTCGAAAGAACCCAGACGCACACTTCCATTGGGCAACACGGTTCCATTCAGTTCCTTGGCCCAATGGTCCGGATCAGACTTCACCGTCACGTCGATCGAAGAGGGAAGAAGCTGCGAGGCGGCAATGCGTGACGCCGCCTCCTCACCATAGGACTTCACCAGCCTGTTGTAGAACCAGTTTGGAAGAACCGGCACGGCGTCGATAGCCGCCATAACCGCATCCTTCTCGCGGCCGAGCCGGCGCAAGACAGCATTCACCAGCTTGACGAAGCGCTTGTTGCGCGGATCGCGGTGCGCCTGTTCCACGGCCAGATCGACAGCGGAGTGATCAGGGACGTCAAGATAGAGCATCTGCGCGACCGCAACGACCAGAACATGATGCAGGGATCTCGCGCCTTGTGGCAGCGGTCCGTCCAACATCATCGAGATGGCGGTTTCAATCCTTGGCAGGTGGCGGAGCGCACTGTTGACGATGGCCCGCACCAGCGCCCGATCAGCAAGATTGAGAGAACGATAGGCCGGGTTTCCGTGCTCGGCATCCATCATTCCATCGAGAGACGTCTTCTTGTCGATAACGGCGGAGATGATCTTGGCCGCCGCCATGCGGGCGGAAAGGCCCGGTTTCCAGTCCCCATCTGGCCCTCCAGCGTCCGAAGATGCTGGCTTTGTCTTTTTGAATTTTGGCCGGGCAGGGGCGTTGGGTGATGTCAAGACCAGGGACCTTTGCGAGACGTGTCAGTGCCACGCCCGGGACCAGTCGTCGGGACAGAGCGTGATTTGCGCACGGCCTTAGCACTTGTTGGCTGATACGTCGATGCTTGGCCGAAGCCTTGCGACATCTCATGGAGCGCCGCGATACGGTTTTCCGTATTCGGATGCGTGGAGAACAGATTGTCCATCCGCTCCCCAGACAAGGGGTTGATGATGAACATGTGCGCCGTCGCCGGATTGCGCTCTGCATCATTGTTATGAATGTGCTGAGCAGCCCCGGCAATCTTCTGCAGTGCGGAGGCAAGCCACAGCGGATTGCCGCAGATCTCCGCGCCACGACGGTCGGCAGAGTATTCTCGTGTGCGGCTGATGGCCATTTGCACCAGCATGGCGGCGAGAGGCGCAACGATCATCGCAAGCAGAACGCCGATGAAGCCGAGAGGATGGTTGTTCTCCCGATTGCCGCCGAAGAAGAAGGCAAAGTTGCCAAGCATGGAGATGGCACCAGCAAGCGTTGCGGTGATCGTCATCGTCAATGTGTCGCGGTTCTGGATATGCGCCAGCTCATGTGCCATGACGCCTGCGACTTCCTGCGGCGTCAGCATTTCCATAAGTCCGGTGGACGCTGCCACCGCTGCATTCTCCGGGTTGCGACCCGTCGCAAATGCATTCGGCTGGGGGTTGTCATAGACATAGACCCTCGGCATTGGAAGTCCGGCATTTTGGGACAGATCCCGGATCATGTGAAAAAGTTCCGGCGCGTTGCGCTCATCCACTTCCTGAGCGCGATAGGCGGAGAGGACCATCTTGTCGGAGTTCCAGTAGGAGAACAGGTTCATACCCGCCGCAATCACCAGGGCGATCATCATGCCGCCCTTGCCGCCGATCAAAAATCCGACACCCATGAACAGGGCCGTCATGAAGGCCAATAGCATGGCCGTGCGCATCAGATTCATCCAGCATCTCCGTCAAAAGCGATGAAAAGACCCGCAAAGACTTATCAAAGCGGACAGTTTTCTATAATCTGGTTATGAGGAATTGCTTTTCAATATGCCGTGACGAGGGTGAAGCCCATGCAGAACGCCGATAACGATAATGCGAACGCGGACAGCAAAGTCCTCTCGCCTGCAGCCGAACGCGCATTGAAGGAAGCGGAAGAACGGCGCCGCAACGCAGAGCAGCTGAAGCTTCCACCCGAGACTGGTGGCCGCGGTGGCGCCGAACCGGTCCGCTTTGGCGATTACGAGATCAACGGCCGCGCGATCGACTTTTGAGACGTTCTTCTCGCGAGAGCCGCCTTTCGTCAGATACCGCCGTAACGGGAGGCGCGGCCTCGCAATCGTTGAGTGATGCGGCTGTGCAATCTCAAGACGCAGCTCTGAGCGACCTATTTCAGGCTGAAGCGTCACTCCTCCTCATAAGCATCCGGTCCCCTGGATCCCCTCCTTTGAAACGCGAAAGAGAAGTCCGACGCATATTGCTTGGGAGGCGGTGTCTTCTGCCAGGGCATCCAAGCCACCTCGTATCGGCTCAATAGCACCGGGGACGATTGGAATTGACGCTGATCGCTGGCCTAGAGGTTGGATCTGGCGTGCTGATACCCTCAGCCACCCCTCATTGGCGTATAAGTAGTCGCCCAATGAAGGCGACCTATGAAAAAAATAATAAATATCAATAGCTTAGGAAGTCGCGCCGCGTCGTTAACCGCGCTGCTCCAGAAGACGGCAAACGGCTTCGAGCTGCTCGAGCGTCTTGTAGTTGATCCGCACCTGTCCACCATTACCCTTGTGGCTGATCGCTACGTCGAGGCCAAGGGCGTCCGACAGCGTCCGCTCCAGCGCGACCGTGTCAGAATCTTTCTCCGGCTTGCGCGCATGTACAGGATCGAGCTGGGATCGGATATCGTTCTGCGCAATGCGCTCGGCATCGCGCACCGAAAGGCCTTTTGACACGATCGTCTTTGCCAGCGTGGTCGGATCAGACGTGGAGACAAGAGCCCTTGCGTGGCCGGCTGAAAGAGAACCTTCCGACAGCATGTCGCGGACGGGATCAGGCAGCTTTAACAGGCGCAGGCTGTTGGCTACATGGCTACGGCTTTTGCCGATGATCTCGCCAAGATCGTTTTGCGTGTAGCCATGCTCGGCAATCAGCTGCTCGTAGCCCAGCGCTTCTTCGAGTGGATTAAGATCGGACCGCTGAACGTTCTCGACAATCGCGAGTTCAAGCGCCGTACGATCATCGACATCGCGGACGATAACCGGAACTTCGGTAAAGCCGGCGAGCTGCGCTGCGCGCCAGCGACGCTCCCCGGCAATAATTTCAAAGCGGTTCTGCTCGACCGTGCGCACCACGACAGGCTGCACGATCCCGTGCTGCCGAATGGAGGCTGCGAGATCCTGCAATTCGCTTTCATCAAAATGACGACGCGGATTGCGTGGACTGCGAGCGATAAACTCGATCGGCACCGTTCGGTCGGCACTGATTGCCCTCTGAGGCTCGCCCACCGGCAAGGGCTGATCCATCTCGCCGATCAAGGCTGCAAGACCGCGACCAAGGCGGCGCTTGGAGAGATCATCACTCATACTATACTCCATATCAATCTTGCAGTTCAGCAGCGCCTCAGGCAGCCCTGCGCAGCCGTTCTCTCTGGATAACCTCTGAGGCGAGCTGCAAATAGGCTTGGCTGCCGGCGCACTTCAAATCATACAGAATGGCTGGCTTACCATAGGATGGCGCTTCCGACACACGTACATTTCGCGGAATGAGCGTATGGTAAACCTTGTCACCAAGATGGGTGCGAACATCGTTGACGACCTGCTGCGCAAGATTGTTGCGCGCATCGAACATCGTCAACACGATACCCTGTATATCGAGACCAGGGTTCACAGTACCGCGGATCTGATTGACCGTATCAAGCAGCTGGCTAAGGCCTTCGAGTGCAAAAAACTCGCATTGCAGCGGCACAAGCACCGAATGGGCGGTCGCCATGGCGTTCATGGTCAGCAGATTGAAAGACGGCGGGCAGTCCAGCAAAATGTAGGAATAGGCCACCGCTTCCGGGCTACGCAACGCATTACGAAGCAAGAAAACGCGGTTCGCCGCATTCGCGACTTCCATTTCGAAGCCAAGAAGATCCATCGTTGACGGAATAATATCAAGGTTTGGAACGGCTGTGGGTACCGCCACTTCAGCGACGCTGTTTGCGCCGATCAGCAGGTCGTAGGAGGATAGCTTTCTCTCTCTGCGGTCAATACCAAGGCCTGTGCTGGCATTGCCCTGCGGATCAAGATCCACCACCAGAACACGCTCGCCAATGGCGGCCAGTGCGGTTGCCAGATTGATCGCGGTGGTGGTCTTACCCACACCACCTTTCTGGTTTGCTATCGTAATGATCCGGTTCTTATCAGACATGGTGAAGCACCTGGCTTTCAAAAATCAGCGCTTTGTCGACAAGTTGTGAATCTCGAGAACGACCGAGTCTTCATCGACTGCACTTCGATGTTTTAGCAGATCAAATGACCATCGACCACGGGCTTTCGTCACCTCCGCCTCATAATCCCGGCCTTTATTGAGATAGGCTTTGAGAAGATCGTTTTTCTGAGCCCAAGGATGGATATAGGAAAGGAGATGGTCCAAGTCTGCCAAAGCGCGTGCCGATACGGCATCACATCGACCAATGGCCTCCGGTGCTGATTCAATCCGGAGGGGGTGAACTGTCCCGCGAGCACCCGTTTCAGACAAAGCGACACGCAGAAAGGCAGCCTTCTTGTGATTGCTTTCGACAAGATGCACCCAGCCATCTTGATGCTCCGCAAGAAAAATTGCGGTGATCACACCTGGAAATCCGCCGCCGCTGCCAAGATCGACCCAGGTTTGAGGCTTGGGCGCCAGTTGGAAAATTTGGGCACTATCAGCAACGTGCCGGGACCACAGGTCTTTCAACGTTGAAGGAGCAACGAGATTCGTCGTTGCGTTCCATTTTTTGAAAAGCTCAACGAAATGTTCGAGCCGCTCCTGTGTTTCACGTGAAACACTTTGGCCGTTTAACGTCATAATGGGACTCGTCAGGGATGTATGCGGGTTTTCTCTGTTCGCGTATAAGTCCCTTTTTTTCACCAAAGCAAGGATCAGCGAGATCGCCGCAGGCGTCATTCCTTCGACTCGTCCCGCCTGGGCGATGTTGATTGGCTTCGCTGCAAGCAGCTTCTGCTTCAGTTCGTTTGAAAGGCCGGACAAGCTGCCGAAATCGAAATCTTCTGGTATCTGTCGGTCTTCGTCACGCTTGATGTCAATAATATCGGCGCTTTGGCGCTGCATATAAACCGCGTAACTCGCCTCAATTTCCAGAACGTCGGCAACGCGCGGAGCAAGTTCACCCAGAACCGGCCAGATTGGTTTTAACGCCTCAAGCGACATGTCGGGATAGGCAAGCAACTCGTAAGCACTGCGACGCTGGCCATCCTGATTGAGCTTGAGGCCCTGCTTAGCAGCTTGAGTTGGGGTGATCGCCAAGTCTTTAAGCAACGACCTGCCCTGATCGAGTGCATCGAGATACTCCGAGAACTTTTTCCCACGCTCCGATCCGACAATCCCAGTCTTCAGACCAAGAGGCGTCAATCTAAGATCGGCATTATCGACACGCAGCGAGAGTCGATACTCAGCGCGCGAGGTGAACATGCGATAAGGCTCGGTCACGCCCTTGGACGTCAGGTCATCGATCATAACCCCGATATAGGAGTCGGTCCGACTGAAAATGTGCGCATCGACATCACCAGTAAGCCGCGCTGCGTTGAGACCTGCAACAAGTCCCTGAGCGCCAGCTTCCTCATAGCCTGTCGTTCCATTGATCTGACCGGCTAGAAAGAGGCCAGGGATCTTCCGGCACTCGAGAGAGGGCTTGAGTTCTCTTGGGTCGACATAATCATATTCTATCGCGTAACCAGGCTGGAGAATATTTACGGTCTCAAGCCCCGGAATGGAATGAATGAAAGCGTCCTGCACATGCGCTGGCAGCGAGGTGGATATGCCATTCGGGTAGACGGTGTGATCGTCAAGACCTTCCGGCTCCAAGAAGATTTGATGTCCGTCGCGCTCTCCGAAGCGAACGATCTTATCTTCAATGGACGGACAATACCGCGGACCCACGCCCTCGATCTGACCTGAGTACATGGCCGAGAGATGAATATTATCCTGAATGATCTTATGGCTCTCAGGCGTCGTGCGCGTTACGCCACAATCGATCTGAGGATTGGTGATCCGATCCGTCATGAACGAAAAGGGGACGGGATCTTCATCCGGTCCTTGCTTGTCCAAACCAGCCCAATCGATCGTTCGACCGTCGAGGCGAGCAGGGGTACCAGTCTTCAGCCTTCCGAGCGTAAGACCCGCGCGTAAGAGAGTTTCGGAAAGTCCCATCGAGGGGTTTTCGCCAACACGACCTGCAGGAATCTTTTCGGAACCGATATGAATGAGACCGCGGAGGAATGTACCGGTGGTAAGCACGACAGCACGGCAAGCGACACGACGACCGTCCGCCAGAACAACCGCTGTGATCTCGCCATTTGTGATGTCGATATCGAAGGCATCGCCTTCTACAATGTCGAGGTTTACAATCCTGGAAATTTCTCTCTGCATCGCCTCGCGGTAGAGACGGCGATCGGCTTGCGTTCTTGGCCCGCGGACAGCAGGCCCTTTCTTGCGGTTCAGCATGCGGAACTGGATGCCGCCAGCGTCGGCCACGCGGCCCATCAAACCATCAAGTGCGTCGATCTCTCGGACAAGATGGCCTTTGCCCAATCCGCCGATTGCAGGATTACAGGACATAACGCCGATCGTCTCACGCTTATGAGTAAGGAGCGCAGTGCGTGCGCCGTAACGCGCAGCTGACGCAGCTGCCTCGCTGCCTGCATGGCCACCACCGATGACGACGACATCATAAACCATCGAACTTCCAGCCTTGAACCGGGTGTGTCACACCCATTGTTTCACGTGAATCATTTACCGATGCAAAATTCGGAAAATATGACGCCGAGCAAATCTTCAACGTCAACCCTACCGGTGATCCGTCCTAGCGACGTAGCGGCAAGACGAAGATATTCGGAACGGATCGCCAATTCCATACCTTCTGATTTCAGCGCTTCCCTAACATACTCCAGCGTCTCTTCAAGTCGTTTTTTGTGTCGCGAGCGTGCGGGCATGAGGGTGGTAGCGGCTCCAACTCGCTGCTTGATACGGTCGCAGATGGCGGCCTTCAGCAACTCCAGCCCGTAGCCCGTCTTCGCAGAGATGAGAATACCGTCTTCTATGTTGGCCGATTGCGGAAGAAGGTCGGCCTTGGTGACAAGCGAAATCGCCTCGAAATTATTCTGAATATCCAATTGTTGCGGGGACGAATCGATATCGCGGAGGTGAAGAACCAAATCAGCGGACTGCGCCGTCATCTGTGCCCGTCGAATTCCTTCCCTCTCGACCACATCCGTCGCATCACGCAGACCCGCGGTGTCAAAGAGCGTCACAAGATACCCATTGAGATCGAGATCGACGCTCAGAACGTCTCGTGTGGTACCCGCGACATCGGTGACAATCGCCACATCACGCCCGCTCAGCGCATTCATCAGACTGGATTTGCCAACATTCGGCGCACCCACCAAGGCAACTTTAAAACCATCGCGGATGATTTCGGAGCCTGATCCATGTGCCAAGTGGCTTGAGAGGTCTTTCTCGAGTTCGCCAACCTTCGCCCACACCTGGGCTGCCACGGAATCCGGCACATCGTCCTCATCGGCGAAGTCCAGTTCCGCTTCGATCAATGCCCGGCAGCGGGTCAGCTGCGAGGCCCAGCCGTCATAGAGGCCGGAAAGATGACCGCTGCTCTGCTCCACGGCCAAGCGCCGCTGCATTTCTGTTTCAGACTGCAAGAGGTCCGCAAGGCCTTCGACTTCCACGAGATCCATCTTGCCATTGTCGAATGCCCGGCGGGAGAACTCTCCTGCTTCTGCCGGACGCACACCCTGCCGTTGGTCAAGGAGATTGAAGATCGCCGACACCACCGCTCGACTTCCATGGACCTGGAGCTCGACGCAATCTTCGCCCGTGAAAGAGTTCGGCGCTGGAAATAAAAGCACGAGGGCCTGATCAATAACGTCGCTGTTTCGGTCACGAATCGTTTTGAGGGATGAGTGACGGGGTGCTGGAACGTGATCGCCTATGAGACCTCGCAGCGCCTCAATCGCGTTGGGTCCGCTGATCCGGATGACGGAGACGCCGGCCGGTAGAGAGCCACTGGAGAGGGCATAGATCGTATCGCTGGACTGCGGCATGAAACTCTTCCAAAGCTCGTCATGCGACCTGTTTAGCGGTTTAAGGGCGCACGCTACAAACGAAGGCCTGAAGCGAGGCGGCAATCGAGGTGATCGAACTCGCTTTAATGAAAATGGCCGCGCTCTGTTTAAGGAGCGCAGCCGAGGTCTAAGCATGGTCCGCACAAAGCTGTGCAGAGGTTTTGCGATAACGCAAGAACCTGAAGCGTATGAGCGGATTGGAAACCTTGCAAAACGCTTCAAGTCGGAATCCGGCTAAACGGATTACGTATTCATCGACTCGAAGAAGTCGCCATTGGTCTTCGTCTGCTTGAGCTTGTCGATGAGGAACTCGATGGCATCGGTGGTTCCCATCGGTGCCAGGATGCGTCGCAGCACGAAAATCTTCTGGAGATCCTGACGCGGAACCAGCAAGTCTTCCTTACGCGTACCGGATTTAAGGATATCCATGGCAGGGAAGATGCGCTTATCGGCGACCTTGCGGTCCAGCACAATTTCAGAGTTACCGGTGCCCTTGAACTCTTCGAAGATGACTTCATCCATGCGGCTGCCGGTATCGATCAGAGCCGTTGCGATGATCGTCAGCGAACCACCTTCTTCGATGTTACGAGCGGCGCCGAAGAAGCGCTTCGGGCGCTGCAAAGCGTTGGCGTCGACACCACCGGTCAAAACCTTACCGGAGGAGGGGACGACCGTGTTGTACGCGCGGCCGAGGCGCGTAATCGAATCGAGCAGAATGACGACGTCACGACCATGCTCGACAAGGCGTTTGGCCTTCTCGATGACCATTTCGGCCACCTGAACGTGACGAACCGCGGGCTCGTCAAAGGTCGAGGATACGACTTCGCCCTTCACCGAGCGCTGCATGTCGGTCACTTCTTCCGGGCGCTCATCGATCAGAAGAACGATGAGGTAGCATTCCGGATGGTTGGCCGTGATCGAATGAGCAATGTTCTGCAGAAGGACCGTCTTACCGGTTCTCGGCGGCGCAACGATCAATCCGCGCTGGCCCTTGCCGAGCGGAGCGACGAGATCGATGACGCGCGCGGAGAGGTCCTTCGATGTTGGAACATCAAGTTCCATCTTGAAACGCTCATTCGGATAAAGCGGCGTCAGGTTATCGAAGTGAACCTTGTGACGAATCTTTTCCGGATCGTCGAAATTGATCGTGTTGACCTTCAGCAGAGCAAAGTAGCGCTCGCCTTCCTTCGGTCCACGAATGGGCCCTTCAACCGTGTCCCCGGTCTTCAGCGAGAACCGGCGGATCTGGGAGGGCGAGATGTAGATATCATCCGGGCCTGGTAGGTAGTTTGCGTTTGCAGAGCGCAGGAAACCGAAGCCATCCTGAAGAACTTCGACAACGCCTTCCCCGATGATCTCGACATCCTGGCTTGCCAGCATCTTGAGAATCGCGAACATGAGCTCCTGCTTACGCATGGTGCTCGCATTTTCAACTTCCAGGGATTCGGCAAACGTCAGCAAATCGGTCGGAGATTTGCTTTTGAGTTCCTGTAGCTTCATTTCAGCCATGAAGAGAAAGACCGTCTTTAAAAATATGTGGGGGAGTGGCGTGTTCGCGAATCAGCTTCTGAGGTGCAACCGCAGCCATCTGAATAATTCACATGCCGAGAGATGAGTGGGCTGAAAATAGCGTTTCATGCCCGCCGCCGCAAGAGCAAAGCACCAATTCCGGGAAATTTATCGTGATCATAAGTTATCCGAACGGTTTCACAACCACAAGTATGACTATTACGATCATCAATACCGTGGGCACCTCGTTCATCAACCGCCAGTGACGGGCAGGGCGCCTGTTCTCGTCGCGACCGAAGGCTTTTGCGCTGCGGCTGAAATAGACATGCGTCACAGTCAGCGCAATAACCAGCGCGATCTTGGCATGCAGCCAGCCGCCACTGAAACCGTAAACGGACCAGGCAAGATAAAGCCCAAGCACCCAGGTGATCATCATTGCCGGGTTCATGATCAAGCGTATGAGCCGCTGCTCCATGACCTTGAAGGTTTCCGACTGTACGGAGCCGACCGGCGCATCCGTGTGGTAGATGAACAGCCGAGGCAGATAGAGCAGACCCGCCATCCAGGAAATGACCGCGATGATGTGCAGCGCCTTGATCCAGAGATAGGCATCCGCAGGATCGACATGCAGGACCAGCGCGATGAAGCCGACGAAGACGGCGAGCGCCACGCCTGCGCGAAGATAGGTCTTGCGGCCGGCTGTGGTTGACGTCTGCCTCTCTTCGCTCATCTTGCAGCTCCATGGGAGCGCACATGTGCCACCAGCCGCGTGACATTCTCAGGATCGGCCTGTGGCGTGATGCCGTGGCCGAGATTGAAAATCAAAGGGCCGTTCCCGAGCGCCTGCAGGATCGCATCGATGCCGTCTTCCAGGGGTTTGCCGCCGGCAATCATCAGCATCGGGTCGAGATTACCTTGGACCGGGCCTTCCTTCTGCAAATCGCGGGCAAAGGAGAGCGGCACGCTCCAGTCAAGACCGATCGCATCGGCGCCGGTCTTCTGGCGGTAATCCTTCAGCAAAATGCCGGCGCCCTTGGCAAACGCGATGATGCGGGCATCGGGACGGCGCGCACGCACTGACTGGATGATCCGAGCCACCGGCTTCACCGCGTATTCTTCGAACTCTTTCTCGCCTAGAACCCCAGCCCAGGAATCGAAGATCTGCACAGCGTTCGCGCCGGCATCCAACTGCGCGACGAGATAATCCGCAGAGACCTCCGCCAAGAACGACAAGAGCTTTTCCATCGCCTGCGGATGTTGGTAACCGAAGAGGCGCGCAGGTGCCTGGTCCGGGGTGCCGTGGCCAGCAATCATGTAGGTTGCAACCGTCCATGGCGCTCCACAGAAACCGAGAAGCGTCGTCTGTTGCGGCAATTCGGCGCGAAGCTTGCTCACGGTTTGGAACACAGGATCGAGATGAGCGATGACATTCGACGGATCAAGCGCGTCAATCTCGGAAGCATTGATCGGCTCCATCTGCGGTCCCTTGCCTTCGGAGAAGAAGACATTCCGTTTCAAAGCATCCGGGATCACCAGAATATCGGAAAAGAGGATTGCGGCATCCAGACCGAAACGACGGATTGGCTGAAGCGTGACTTCCGTTGCAAGATCCGGATTGTAACAAAGATCCAAGAAACTTCCTGCGACCTTGCGCGTTTCTCTGTACTCCGGGAGGTATCGACCAGCCTGTCTCATAAGCCAAATCGGAGGAGGGTTCAACGTCTCGCCGTTCAAAACCCTCATGACACTGCGGTCGATCATCTCGCCCAACTTTCTAAAAATAAAAACAAAGAGATTTAAAAGATTTTCTATTTCTTAGAGTCGGTGAGTAGCAAGGATTAAAAACTCTTAAGCTGATATGCCGCAGCTCGCCCATCACCCCATCCGATGTGGATCAAACAGAACGCTTTTTCGCACTAATTCTGGAAAATTCGATTTATCGAAATAGTTTCAAGGGCTTGAATGTCACCATCGGATTGCCAATCCTGTGGATAAGGCAAGAATGAAAGAAGAGCAATTTTCCCTTCTCCCAGCAATTCACAGCGGCCCTTCAGCTTGCTACACAAAACCGGCAAGTGTGGATAAGTCGGCAGTTTTCCGCCAGGCCGGGCTCGCCGCCAACGCCGTCCCGGATCTGTCCAGCTTTATCAACAGGGAGAAGAAAACAGCGTGGAGAATAAAAAAAACTTCTTCCATCTGCACCTGATATCGGACTCAACCGGAGAGACTCTGATGTCGGCCGGTCGGGCTGTCTCGGCACAGTTTCATGCCTCCATGCCGATCGAGCATGTCTATCCGATGATCCGCAATCAAAAGCAGTTGCAGGCCGTCGTGGACGAGATTGATCGCCAGCCGGGAATCGTGCTTTACACCATCGTCGATCAGCAGCTTTCCTCGTTTCTCGAAATCCAGTGCCACGCGCTTGGCGTCCCGTGCGTCAACGTGCTCGAGCCGATCATCGGCATCTTTCAGACCTATCTTGGCGCCACCTCGCGGCGAAGGGTCGGGGCACAGCATGCCTTGAATGCCGATTATTTTGCGCGCATCGAGGCTTTGAACTTCGCCATGGACCATGATGATGGTCAGATGCCGGAACATTATGACGAAGCGGATATCGTCATCATTGGGATCAGCCGGACATCCAAGACACCGACGAGCATCTACCTGGCGAATCGCGGCATCAAGACCGCCAATATTCCCGTCGTTCCGAACGTGCCTTTGCCCGATAGCATCTATAAGGCCACGAAGCCTTTGATTGTCGGGCTGGTGGCGACGTCCGATCGGATATCGCAGATTCGTGAAAACCGAGAGCTTGGTGCGACCGGTGGTTTCGACAGGGGACAATATATCGACCGGGCGACGATCATGGAGGAGCTGAAATATGCGCGCGCGCTCTGTGCCCGCAACAACTGGCCCCTCATCGACGTGACGCGGCGCTCGATTGAAGAGACGGCGGCAGCTATCCTTGCTCTGCGCCAAAAGACACGATAGGGCGCTGAGCGCTGATTTGGGCGCTATAAGAACGCGTCTCACATTTTGAATCCACGCATCGTGCTTTTCCGAAAATCGATTCCGATTTCCGAGCCGATGCTGTAATCCGATTCTCGATATTCATCGGAGACAGCCATGACATCCGAACTGATCCTTGCCTCAGCCAGCGCCTCGCGCCAGATGTTGATGCGCAATGCCGGTCTTATTTTTTCCAGCATTCCTGCAGAGATTGATGAGCGCGCCATCGATGCCAGACTGGAAGCAGAAGGTGCAACCCCTGAGACAATCGCACTGGAACTGGCAAAAGCCAAAGCGATCGCCGTGAGCCGCTTACACCCGGACGCTTTCGTGATCGGCTCCGATCAGACGATGTCGCTTGGTGCCAGGATATACCACAAGGATAAAGACATGGCCGAAGCGCATTCCAATCTTCTCTCGCTTACGGGAAAGACGCACAGACTGAACTGCGGAATTGCGATTGCAAAGAACAATGAGATTTTGTGGTCTGCCGTCAGCATCGCGAAGATGACGGTGCGCGACCTCTCGGATGAATTCGTGTCGCACTATTTGGAGAAGGTAGGATCGCAGGTTCTTTCCAGCGTCGGCGCCTACCAGTTGGAAGGTGAGGGAATCCAGCTATTTAATTCCATAGAAGGCGACTACTTCACGGTGCTGGGACTGCCGCTCCTTCCGCTGCTGGCGCAATTGAGGGAGCTGAAACTGATCGATGGCTGATTCACGTGAAACATTAACCAAAAAAACGTTTGTGACCGGTTTCCCGGTCAAGCACTCGCGTTCACCCCTAATCCACAACTTCTGGATCAAGCAATTTCAGATCGATGGGCTCTATGAGGCAGTGGAGCGATCGCCGCAAAATTTTCCGTCTTTTCTGGAATCGTTGAAGCCGTCGGACAGGACCTATGTGGGCGGGAACGTCACTATCCCTCACAAGGAATCCGCCTACCGATTGGCCGACAGGCCGGATGAAGTGGCCGATGAGTTAGGTGCTGCCAACACAATTTGGGTCGAGGATGGACTGATCCATGCGACCAACACCGATGGCTTCGGTTTCGTGTCCAACCTCGATGATCGGCATAGGGGCTGGGACAACACGAACAAGGCTGTGGTTCTCGGGGCAGGCGGCGCGAGCCGCGCCGTGATCCAGGCCCTTCGCAATCGAGGCATCGCCGAAATCCATGTCGTCAATCGCACTGTTGAACGAGCGCAAGAGCTTGCCGACCGATTTGGCCAAACTGTCCATGCGCACGCCATGGACGCGCTTATCGAAGTCTCAAATGGCTGCGGACTTTTCGTCAACACCACGTCGCTTGGCATGGATGGCACAGAGGCGCCCTTCATCGACTTTTCACCTCTCGACGCCAACGCCGTTGTTACGGACATCGTCTATGTGCCGCTCAAGACACCCATCCTGAAGATGGCAGAACAGCAAGGTTTTGCGACGGTGGATGGTCTGGGCATGTTGCTTCACCAGGCACGTCCGGGGTTTGAGACGTGGTTTGGCAGAAAGCCAGAGGTGACCGAAGACCTCCGATCCTTAATTATTGCCGATATGGAAGGCCACGCATGATCGTCATCGGTCTCACCGGATCTATCGGGATGGGAAAGACCACCACTGCAAAACTTTTTGCGGAGGAGGGCGTGCCGGTCTGCGATTCCGATGCGGTGGTGCATGACCTTTATCAAAACGAAGCGGTCGGTCCGATCGCCAATATTTTTCCGGACGCGGTCAAGGATGGTGCTGTGGACCGCGACCGCCTCAGTAAAATCCTACGCGAGAATCCGGCTCAGTTTCCTGCGTTGGAGAATATCGTTCATCCGCTGGTACGCGCAAAGCAAGACGCTTTCGTTGAAGTGCAAAGGGGGAACGGCGAGAGATTTGCGCTCCTCGATATTCCTCTGCTTTTTGAGACGAAAGCTGAGGCCCGCGTCGATGCCGTCGTGGTCGTCAGTTGCGCGGCCGAGATTCAGCGGCAACGGGTTTTATCTCGCCCGGGTATGACGGAAGAGAAATTCCAGATGATCCTTGGACGGCAGATGCCGGATGGGGAGAAGCGCCATAAGGCCGATTTCCTCATCGATACCGGACGTGGTATCGAAGACGCGCGGACCCAAGTTCGCGCTGTGCTTGACGCGTTGCAAAAACGAAAAAGCTGATAAAGCCGAAGACACCTCAGTGCTTGGACGCTTTCACATTCAGATCAGAAGGGTAGCATTTCGATGCGCGAAATCATTTTCGATACGGAAACCACAGGCCTGGAATCCAAGTTCGACCGCATCATCGAAATTGGTGGCATCGAACTGATGAATCATTTCCCGACCGGGAGAAGCATTCACATCTACATCAATCCGGAAGATCGCAAGGTGCATCCGGACGCGCTTGCGGTGCATGGCATTACCGATGAGTTTCTTCAGGACAAGCCGAAATTTGCAGAGGTGGTTGACGAGATCCGCGCATTCTTTGAAGGCGCCCGCTGGGTGGCGCACAACGCGACCTTCGACATGGGCTTCATCAATGCGGAATTTGCGCGGCTCGGAATCGAGTCTGTATCGCCGGAATGGGTGACGGATACGCTGGCGCTGGCGCGCCGGAAGCATCCGATGGGTCCCAATTCTCTCGACGCGCTTTGCCGCCGCTACGGTGTCGACAATTCACGTCGTGATAAGCACGGCGCGCTCCTCGACTCAGAACTTCTGGCGGAAGTCTATATCGAGATGATCGGCGGCCGGCAGACAGCGCTCGGTTTCGGCTCTGCCTCGAAGACGCAGGCCTCGATGCAGGTGGACGATCAGCCCATGGCGCCGATGCAGCGCGAGCGATCCCTACCGCCACGGCTTGATGTCCAGGCCTTGGCCGCGCATGAAAAACTTGTCCAGTCGATGGGCGACAAGGCCATCTGGACCAAGTATCGGCAGTCGCAGTGACAGCACCGCTTGCCGGTTCTCGAGACAATAAAAAACCCGGGTCTACTGAACCCGGGTTTTTTAATGGCTGGCTACGATCCGATCAGTTCGGAACGGCTTGAACTTGAGAGCGGGCCTGTTCTTCGGCAACGCGCTGCGTGAACATCTGCGCGAAGTCGATCGGGTCGATCATCAGCGGCGGGAAGCCGCCATTGCGGGTAACGTCGGCAATGATCTGACGCGCGAAGGGGAAGAGAAGGCGTGGGCACTCGATGAAGAGAACCGGCAGCATGTGTTCCTGCGGGAAGCCGGTGATGCGGAAAACGCCGCCATAGGTCAGTTCGGCAACGAAAAGAACCTTTTCGCCGTCCTTGGCTTCTGCATTCAGCGTCAGCACCACGTCGAAATCGGAACCGGAAATCGGGTTCGCATTGACGTTGACGTTGATGTTGATAGCAGGCGCGCCATCACGAGCCTGAAGCGAACGCGGTGCACCCGGATTTTCGAACGAAAGATCCTTTGTGTACTGGGTCAGAATATTGAGAGACGGCGCTGCGCCGTTCTGTGCACCATTTTCAGTGGTCATGATATGCCTCGCAAAGTGAATGCCGTGAAAGCCGTCTATCATCTGGGCCGGAGGCTTACAACCCTCAGGACCCGGCTTGCCGGTTTAGGGTCTTGGTAGATCGCGGTCGTTGCGATCCGGCGACCAGGGGGAGTTGTTTGGCCCGTCGCGGTGAAAATCTTCTTCGTCGAGATCGACGACCTTGGATGATGCCGGACCGCGCGGATTGCTGCGAAAGCCGGTGCTGGCAAAATCCGCGACGATGATGTTCGGTCTAAATATCTTCCAGAAAAAACTGCGCACCGCCGGCATGAGCAGCAGGAGCCCGATGATGTCGGTAATGAAGCCTGGAACGAAAAGCAGGATGCCAGCGATGACGCGCATGCCGCCATTGACGAGGGCCTCGGCTGGCTGTTCACCCGTGCGGCCGGCATTTTGCAGATTGCGTACCATGCCAAGGCCGCCATTGCGCAGAATGATGAGGCCCAGCATCGAGGTCAGGATGATCAGCGCAAGGGTTGGCCACAGGCCGATTGCCTTTCCGACCACGATGAAGCCAGCAATTTCCAGAATCGGCATCAGAAGGACGATGACCGGCAGCAGTGAGAAACGCATTTTATCAAGCCTTGCGTGTTATATCGTTGGCAGAAAACCAATCTTGGGAAACCGCCGATTGAATCTGCTTATTTGAAGATTGATCGGATGCAGACTATATGATGGTTCAACATTGGATTTAAATGGTGGTTTCGGTAAAAGATGGGCTCAAGTGACTTCATAACATTGTTTTTCCTTGTGGCAGCGGTGCTGATCTTTCTCCAACTGCGCAGTGTCCTCGGCCGCCGTACGGGCAACGAAAAGCCGCCTTTCGATCCGTTTAGCGCCCGTGAGGCCGCGAAAGTGCCGGTTGACGATAACAAGGTCGTTACCTTGCCGAAGCGCGGCGAGACGGAAGAAAATCGCTTTGCTGCTGTGGACGCGGTTGCAGCACCGGGCACGGCGCTCAATGACTCGCTGCGCCAGCTTGTCGAAACCGACCCATCATTTCAGCCGAAGGAATTCCTCAACGGCGCCCGGATGGCTTATGAGATGATCGTCATGGCTTTTGCCGATGGCGACCGGGATACGTTGAAGAACCTTCTCTCGAAGGACGTTTATGACGGTTTCGACGCTGCGATTACCGAGCGCGAAAAGCGCGGCGAAGTGGTGAAATCCACCTTTGTTGGCATCGAGAGAATCGAGATGACCCAGGCAGCGATTCGTGACTCGGAAGAGCAGATCACGCTTCGCATCATCAGCCAGTTGATTTCCGCGACCTATGACAAGGACGGCAAACTGGTGGACGGCGACGCCGAAAACGTCTCGGAGGTCGATGACATCTGGACCTTCTCCCGCGATATCCGCTCGCGCGATCCGAACTGGAAGCTGATCGCCACTGAATCCGAAGCATGACCACGGGCGCTGATTTTCACCTGAAACAGGTGGCGTATAACGAGCTGGAGGGCTGGGGGCAGGATGACCCCTCAGCCCTTTTTGCAGCAATGGGCGATATTGCGACCTATCTCAACAAGGGCAAGCCCTATCGCACCGCAAGCCTCGGCCTCACCGCGGAGGACCTGGCAGCGCTGCTGGACAAGGCAAAAGACGTAACGGTCAGCGGACCGGAGCAAGCGAGGCGCTTTTTCGAGGAAAATTGCGTCCCCTTCAGGATCACGTTGCCGGATGACAAGCGCGGCTTCGTCACGGCTTTTTACGAGCCTGAACTTGAGGTCTCCGCTACTCCCGACGACGTCTGGAAATACCCGATCTACAATCGGCCGGACGATCTGATCGATCTCGACGACGACAACCGCCCATCACACGTCGATCCCTACTACGCCTTTGCGTTGGAAAAAGACGGCGCGATCTCCGAATATCCGGATCGCCGCGCTATCGACCAGGGCTATCTTGAGGGACGAGGTCTCGAAATTGCTTACGCAAAATCCAAGGTCGATCTGTTCTTCGTTCATGTCCAAGGTGCCGCAAGGCTGCGCTTTACCGATGGGTCGCTGAGACGCATCACCTATTCTGCCAAGGCGGGACATCGCTTCTCCCCGATTGGGCGCCTGTTACTGGATCGCGGAGAGCTCGATCCCGCTTCCATCTCGATGCAGACCATTCGCCAATGGCTTCAGGATCATCCCGACCAGGTGGACGAGGTGCTCTGGCACAACCGCTCCTACATTTTCTTCCGCGAGGCAGCGGTGGAGGGGCTGGATCTTGGCCCGATCGCCGCAGCCAAGGTGCCACTGGTGGCAGGACGATCTCTGGCCGTCGATCGGCTGATCCATACCTTCGGCTTTCCCTTTTTCATTCAGTCGCAGAGCCTCACCCATCTCGATGACGGAAAACCCTTTGCACGCTTGATGTTGGCGCTGGATACGGGCTCTGCCATCGTTGGGCCGGCGCGCGGCGACATCTTTACGGGCTCCGGCGACGAGGCAGGCGAACTTGCAGGCACCGTGCGCAACCCGGCAGATTTCACTATACTCATTCCGAAAGAGGCTGCGGAAAGGTATTCGTGATGAAGGGTGGGCGCAAACTCGGCAAGGAGGAGCGTGTTCTCTGGGGAAAGGTCGCCCGGACGGCGCGACCCATTTCCGGCCGCATGGAAGAACTGCTGACCTTCGAGGATGTCGAAGGGGAGTCGGTTGCGTTGCCTCCCGTTCCCGCCACCAAGCCCATACCACCATTTCCGCAAATGATCGTCGAGCCGGTACCCGATCTTTCCGCGCCCACTGCGAAGAAGGACAGGGTTCATCATCCGTTGGAAAAACCGGTCAAGCGCAAGTTGACCCGCGGTCGTCTGGCTCTGGAGGCACGGATCGATCTTCACGGCATGTTCCAGAGCGAAGCGCATGCCGTCTTGCTGGACTTTCTCGTCCGGGCCCATGAACGAGGCCTGCGCCATGTGCTGGTGATCACCGGCAAGGGTCGGTCGATGGGAAGTGATGGTGCACTGAAGCGTGCGGTGCCGATGTGGTTCTCGAAGCCTGAATACCGCCACCTCATCTCCTCCTACGAGGATGCGTCCATGAACCATGGCGGGGACGGCGCGCTCTATGTGCGACTGTCGCGCAGACGTGGAGACAAGACGTGACTCCTTTTGCCGAAGCGGTCCGGCGGCTGCGAGAGCAGAAGGGTGTAACCCAGAAAGAGATGGCGCGCGCAATCGGTGTCTCGCCTGCCTATCTCTCTGCCCTGGAACACGGGAAGAGGGGAACACCCAGCTTCGATCTGTTGCAGCGGATTTCCGGCTACTTCAATATCATATGGGATGATGCCGATGAATTGTTCCGCCTGGCCGGTACGTCCGCACCGCGCGTCATCATCGATACTGTGGGTCTTCCCCCGGAATATACGGCTTTTGCCAACACTCTTGCGCGCGATATTCGCAAGCTGGCTCCGACTGTGATAGACGAATTATCAGCCGTGCTGCAAAAAGGCCGTTCTTGTGACTGAAAGTCGCGCTATCCCCTGCTTTATCGAGGGTTTGAGGGGCGCAGACTTTGGATATCGGGGCGGAATTCCTATAGTCGGTCAACCGGATTGAAAGTGATTCGCTGCGATTGCGCGCCCGAAAAGAGGTACGCTTTGGCAGCGCCCATTGGAAAGAATGCTTATGACTGAAACACCGTCGAGCGAAACCAGCGTGAATACGGAATATGGAGCCGATTCGATCAAGGTTCTCAAGGGCCTTGATGCTGTGCGCAAACGCCCCGGCATGTATATCGGGGATACTGACGACGGATCCGGCCTTCACCACATGGTCTACGAAGTGGTCGACAACGCCATCGACGAAGCGTTGGCGGGTCATGCCGATCTCGTCACCGTTACGTTGAACGCCGATGGCTCCGTCACTGTCACGGATAATGGACGCGGCATCCCGACCGACATTCATACCGGCGAGGGCGTCTCCGCTGCCGAAGTGATCATGACGCAGCTCCATGCCGGCGGCAAGTTCGACCAGAATTCCTATAAGGTGTCCGGCGGTCTGCATGGTGTGGGCGTCTCGGTCGTCAACGCTCTCTCCGTCTGGCTGAAGCTCCGCATTCGCCGCAACGGCAGGGTGCATGAAATCACCTTCACCCACGGCGTCGCGGATAAGCCGCTGGAAGTGATCGGCGAGTATGAAGGTCGCTCCGGCACGGAAGTCACCTTCTTGGCAAGCACCGACACCTTCACCATGACCGAGTATAATTACGCCACGCTCGAACATCGCCTGCGCGAACTCGCCTTCCTCAATTCCGGCGTTCGCATTCTGCTGACCGACAAGCGCCACTCCGACATCAAGCAGGAAGAGATGGTCTATGATGGCGGTCTCGAGGCCTTCGTCCGCTATCTCGACCGTGCCAAGAAGCCGCTGGTGGATAAGCCTGTTGCCATTCGCGGCGAAAAGGACGGCATCACGGTGGAAGTCGCCATGTGGTGGAACGACAGCTACCACGAAAACGTGCTCTGCTTTACCAACAACATTCCGCAGCGCGATGGCGGCACGCATATGGCGGGCTTCCGTGGCGCGCTGACGCGTCAGGTCACTTCCTATGCCGACAGCTCCGGCATCACCAAAAGGGAAAAGGTCTCGCTGCAGGGCGAAGACTGCCGCGAAGGCCTGACTGCCGTTTTGTCGGTCAAAGTGCCGGACCCCAAGTTCTCCTCGCAGACCAAGGACAAGCTTGTTTCGTCCGAAGTCCGCCCCGTCGTCGAAAACCTCGTCAACGAAGCGCTCAGCACCTGGTTCGAAGAGCATCCGACGGAAGCGAAGATCCTCGTCGGCAAGGTGGTGGAAGCCGCCGTTGCCCGTGAAGCCGCCCGTAAGGCGCGTGAATTGACACGCCGCAAGGGTGCACTCGATATCGCCTCGCTGCCGGGCAAGCTTGCGGATTGCTCCGAACGCGATCCGGCCAAATCCGAGCTTTTCCTCGTCGAGGGTGACTCCGCTGGTGGTTCTGCCAAACAGGGACGCTCGCGTGAAACGCAGGCCATCCTGCCGCTGCGTGGTAAGATCCTCAATGTGGAACGTGCCCGTTTCGACAAGATGCTCTCCAGCCAGGAAATCGGCACGCTGATCACGGCGCTGGGCACCTCGATCGGCAAGGACGAATTCAACGCGGACAAGCTGCGCTATCACAAGATTATCATCATGACCGATGCTGACGTGGATGGTGCGCATATTCGCACCCTGCTTCTGACCTTCTTCTTCCGCCAGATGCCGGAACTGATCGAACGTGGCCATCTCTACATTGCTCAGCCGCCTCTTTATAAGGTGACGCGTGGCAAGTCGGTCCAGTATCTGAAGGACGAAAAGGCGCTGGAAGATTACCTCATTTCCATGGGTATCGAGGAAGCGTCGCTGACCCTCGGCTCCGGCGAAGTACGCGTCGGCGAAGATTTGCGTGAAGTCATTGCAGACGCCGTTCGCATGCGCTCGCTGATCGATGGCCTGCACTCCCGTTACAATCGTTCGGTCGTGGAACAGGCGGCGATTGCCGGTGCGCTCAATCCGGAATTGTCAGCAGACGCGAGCCAGGCGGAAGCCACGGTCGCGGAAGTCTCCCGTCGTCTGGACATGATTGCAGAAGAAACCGAGCGTGGCTGGTCCGGCGAGGTCCTGGCAGACGGCGGCCTGCGTTTCC
Source organism: Agrobacterium cavarae (assembly GCF_004310285.1). Classification (GTDB taxonomy): domain Bacteria; phylum Pseudomonadota; class Alphaproteobacteria; order Rhizobiales; family Rhizobiaceae; genus Agrobacterium; species Agrobacterium cavarae. The sequence goes on along the minus strand of NZ_SISF01000031.1, from coordinate 242,028 downwards.
AGCGCATGGTTCGTGGCGTCAAGGAACTCTCCACAATCGACATGGGCCTTCTCGGTTCTGCAGATGCCCGCCACATCGACCAGTTGGCGGCACGCAGCCGCGACGTTTATGCGACCGTCCCCGTTCTGCAACGCAAGGAGGGAAGTCTGCAAATCTCCGGCCCGCGCGCGCTTCTTGAGGCTATCTTTGCCGCAGGACGCAAGGGCCTATCCATGCAGCGCTACAAGGGTCTCGGTGAAATGAACGCCGAACAGCTGTGGGAAACGACGCTGGACGCCAATGTCCGCTCTCTGCTGCAGGTCAAGGTTCCTGATGCGACCGATGCTGACGGACTGTTCTCCCGATTGATGGGCGACGAAGTGGAGCCACGACGCGATTTCATTCAGGAAAACGCGCTGAGCGTCGCGAACCTCGATATCTGATTTTGCTGTGGATCGTGTTGCTGCACGATTCACGTGAAACAGTTCGTTAAGAAACCCGGCTTTGATGCCGGGTTTTTTGTTGCGATGGGAAAGCTGATTGACCGCCCTCGCTACAGCATCGGCCCGGAAAATCGCTCTGGATTTTCGGAAAGCAAGATGCGTCGATTCAAAAGTGTGAAGCGCCGTGCGTCCCATCGGAAGCCCGGCGCTTCAGGTTTGAGAATGGCGCAGGGGAGCGCAGGAGAATCCGGCTAACCTCGCGCATGTGTTGACAAGGCGTCAATCCGCCTTGCCCGTGAACTTGCCTTCGAACGCGATATCCGACAGCGGAAGCCTCTTGCTTGGGACTTCACGTTCTGCGAGGTCATCGGGAAGCGTGCTTTTATGCGCAATCTTGCCGATCGCGACCACGGCTTCCACAACATAGCCTTCCGGGACATCCAGTTGCTCGACAATCTTGTCCTTGAAGATGCCGGCCATGCCATGGGCATGGTAGCCGAGTTTATGCGCCTGCATGGCCAGAGCAAACCACGCGGCGCCTGCGTCGAACGAGTGTGTCGTCGCAGGTTTCTTTTCACCGTCGCGGAGATTGTAGGTGCGCGACAGGATAACGATCAGGGCAGACGCATTCTTGGCCCAGCGCTGATTTCCTTCCATCAGCAGGCCGACAAATTCGTCCCACTCCGGAGATCCATTCAGCCCATAGACGAAGCGCCAGGGCTGCTGGTTGGAAGCCGATGGTGCCCAACGCGCAGCATCCAGGATCGTCAACACGTCGCCCTTCGGCATTGGGTTTCCGTCATAGGCGCGAGGCGACCAGCGATCCAGAAAAAGGGGATCGACGGGATGATCTGTGTCACGAGAATTGCTGGTCGTCATGATCTGTCCTTATCAACAGAGGAGAAAGGCTGACATGATCGTATTTTTTTGGCCTCTTCATGGTCAAGGGGTGACAAGGATAAATAGTTCGTTCATATATGCATCATCTTGTCTGACAACTGGGAGAGATCCATGAAACTGATGCGCGTCGGTCAACCCGGCCACGAAAAGCCCGCCATTCTCGACGCGGAAGGTAAAATCCGCGATCTCTCCGCTCATGTGAAGGACATTGGCGGCGACGCGATTTCGCCGGAAGGCCTCAAGAAGATTGCGGGGCTGGATCTTTCCACGCTTCCTGTTCTGACCGAAGATCGCATCGGCGCTTGTGTTGCCGGAACGGGCAAGTTCATCTGCATCGGTCTCAACTTCTCGGACCACGCCGCAGAAACGGGCGCCGCCGTACCGTCCGAGCCTGTCATCTTCATGAAGGCCACGTCGGCCATCGTCGGACCGAACGACAATGTCGTCATTCCACGCGGCTCCGAAAAGACCGACTGGGAAGTCGAACTCGGTGTCGTCATCGGCAAGACCGCAAAATATGTTTCGGAAGCCGACGCGCTGGACTATGTCGCGGGCTACTGCGTCTCGCACGACGTGTCCGAGCGTGCCTTCCAGACGGAGCGCCAGGGCCAGTGGACGAAAGGTAAATCCTGCGACACCTTCGGCCCGATCGGCCCATGGCTCGTCACGAAGGATGAGATCGCCGATCCGCAGAACCTCGGCATGTGGTTGAAGGTCAACGGTGAGACCATGCAGAACGGCTCCAGCAAGACCATGGTCTATGGTGTTGCCAATGTCGTGTCCTATCTCAGCCAGTTTATGTCTCTGCATCCAGGCGATGTCATCTCCACCGGCACGCCTCCGGGTGTCGGTCTCGGCATGAAACCACAGCGCTTCCTGAAAGCCGGCGATGTAGTCGAGCTTGGCATTGAAGGTCTTGGCTCCCAGAAGCAGACCTTCGTCGCTGACATTTAAATCCGAATACGTTTATCCCTGTCCTCATGGGTGAGGGCAGGGATCAACCACAAACCTCGGCCACGATCGCTATCCGCACGTTATTTTGTGCAACTGCGAAAAGATGCTAGACTGTCACAAAAGACGACGATGACGACGGGAGGCGTTTATTCGTGTTCTACCATCTTTACGAAATGAACCATGCGGCTATGGCACCCTTGCGGGCAGGTGCCGACCTGATGCGCCAGGCGTGCAACAATCCTCTCAACCCCTTGTCCAACACGGCATTCGGCCGCAGTCTCGATGCGGGTTTCGAGGTGTTCGAGCGTTTGACGCGTCGCTACGGCAAGCCTGAGTTTGGCATCTCCAGCGCAGACATCGATGGCAAGACTGTCGATGTCGTGGAAGAGGTTGTCTGGACGAAGCCGTTCTGCCGTCTGATCCACTTCAACCGATTACTTCCGGAAGAACGACCAGCTGATCCGAAGATCGTGCTCGTGGCACCCATGTCCGGTCACTATGCCACGCTTCTGCGCGGTACGGTCGGTGCGCTGCTGCCCCACGCGGATATCTACATCACCGACTGGATCGATGCCCGCACCGTTCCGCTGACCGAAGGCCGCTTCGATCTGGATGACTACATCTCCTACGTCGTCGAAATGCTGCATCATCTGGGGGAGGGGACCCATGTGGTCGCCGTCTGCCAGCCATCGGTTCCGGTTCTGGCGGCCGTGGCGTTGATGGAGGCGGATCAAGACCGCTTCGCGCCTGCTTCCATGACGCTGATGGGTGGACCGATCGATACGCGCATCAATCCCACGGGCGTCAACGAGCTGGCAAAAGCCAAGCCGATAGACTGGTTCCGCGACAGTGTTGTTATGCCGGTTCCGTGGCCGCAGCCCGGATTCGGGCGTTCCGTCTATCCGGGCTTCCTGCAACTCTCCGGCTTCATGTCCATGAACCTCGACCGGCACATGACCGCGCATAAGGATTTCTATCTGAACCTTGTGAAGAATGACGGCGATTCGGCTGAAAAGCATCGGGAGTTCTACGACGAATATCTCGCCGTCATGGACCTGACCGCCGAATTCTATCTCCAGACGGTCGAGACCGTCTTCATCGAGCATGCTCTTCCGAAGGGTACGATGATGCACAGGGGCAGGGCGGTCGATCCGGCTGCCATCCGCAACGTCGCGCTCTTCACCGTGGAAGGAGAGAATGACGACATTTCCGGTGTCGGCCAAACCAAGGCGGCGCATGATCTTTGCCTGAACCTGCCGCAGAAAAAACGGCGCCATTACATGCAGCCGGATGTCGGCCATTATGGCGTCTTCAACGGCTCACGCTTCCGCAACGAGATCGTTCCGCAGATGGTGGCCTTCTTCCAGGAGCATCAACGCCAGCAATAAAGGAGCGGATGGCTTTTGAAGGCGGAAAGCGCTATGACGGCGTCATGTTTTCGCTGCTTCGAAAGTCCCTGAAATCGACCTCGTCCCGCAAACCGGCGCTGACCCAGCGCACGGTAGAGGTCGGCGGTCGGCATGTGCCGATCACCATCAAGGAGAACCAGCGGGCGACACGCATTACGCTGCGCATCGAACCGGGCGGCAAGGCGTTGAAGCTGACGATCCCTTACGGCCTCCACCATGCGCAGGTCGATATGTTTCTCGATCGTCATCAGGGATGGCTTGAAACCAAGTTTGCCAAGTTTTCTGCGCCGACGGGAATGAGCGACGGCGCGTCCATTTCCATCCGTGGCACCCTCCATACGATCCGGCACACAGGCTCGATGCGCGGCGTAACCCAGATCGCCCGGGACGAGGACGGTCAGCCTGTGCTGAAGGTCAGCGGGTTACCTGAACATACGGGCCGCCGCGTCGCGACCTTTCTCAAAAAGGAAGCCCGCGCCGATCTAGAGCGACTGGTGGCAATCCACGCCAAGACAGTCGGAAGGCCGGTGCGCTCGATCTCGATGAAGGATACGCGCAGCCGCTGGGGCTCCTGTTCACATGAGGGCAACTTGAGTTTCTCTTGGCGCATCGTCATGGCGCCGGAAAGCGTCATCGATTATCTTGCCGCGCACGAAGTGGCGCATCTGAAAGAAATGAACCACGGACCGAAATTCTGGGCGCTCTGCCAGAAGCTCTGCCCGGAGATGGACAAGGCCAAAGCCTGGCTGAAGCAGAATGGCTCTCAACTGCATGCCATCGACTTCGAATAAGCCACGATTGCAGGTTTGGATTCACGTGAAACATGTTTCAGCCGACCCTCTTTGCCCGCATTTTGGCTCGACTCACACGCCATTTCATGTCACGTCCCAGTCATGAAAAGCGACAGGACTCCGGACATCAAGATTTGCGGGCTGAAAACGCCGGAAGCCGTCGAACGCGCGGTTCGGCGCGGGGCAACGCATATCGGTTTCATCTTCTTCGAGAAGAGCCCTCGCAACATCGAACCGGATATTGCCGGCAAACTGGCAGACGCCGTTCGCGGCAGCGTCAAGATCGTTGCCGTCACCGTCAATGCCGATAATGATGAGCTGGACGAGATCATCGATCTGCTGAAACCCGATATCCTTCAGCTCCATGGCAGCGAGAGCCCGGAGCGCGTGCTGAGCGTCAAGGCACTCTACGGCCTGCCGGTGATGAAGGCTTTTTCTATTCGTGACGCTGATGATCTCGCCAAGATCGATCCCTATATCGGGATTGCGGACAGTTTTCTTTTCGATGCCAAGGCGCCGGCGGGATCTGAACTGCCGGGAGGCAATGGCGTCTCCTTTGACTGGAGCGTTCTGCATTCTCTTGACGAAGGCGTAAATTACATGCTTTCCGGGGGGCTGAACGCCGATAACGTCGCTGAGGCTCTGGCAAAAACCGGGGCAGGTGGACTGGATGTATCCTCGGGTGTGGAAAGCGCGCCGGGTGTAAAGGATTTGGCCAGGATTGACGCATTTTTCGATGCGGTTCGATCGGCAAGGCTTTAGGGAGTTTGAAAGTGAACGAAACGCTGAAACCCAACTCGTTTCGCGCCGGTCCCGATGAGGACGGACGCTTCGGTATCTACGGAGGCCGCTTCGTTGCCGAGACGCTGATGCCTTTGATCCTCGACCTGCAGGCCGAGTGGGAAAAGGCCAAGGACGATCCGGAATTCAAGGCGGAGCTTGAACATCTCAACACTCACTATACCGGCCGTCCAAGCCCGATCTATTTCGCCGAGCGCCTGACGGCTGAACTCGGCGGCGCGAAGATCTATTTCAAGCGTGATGAGTTGAACCACACCGGTTCGCACAAGATCAACAACTGCCTTGGCCAGATCCTTCTCGCCAAACGCATGGGCAAGACCCGCATCATTGCCGAAACCGGTGCCGGTCAGCACGGTGTGGCATCCGCGACGGTAGCCGCACGCTTTGGCATTCCTTGCGTGGTTTACATGGGCGCGACCGATGTGGAGCGCCAGGCCCCCAACGTTTTCCGCATGAAGCTCCTTGGTGCCGAAGTGAAGCCGGTGACGGCAGGCCACGGCACGCTGAAGGATGCCATGAACGAGGCACTGCGTGACTGGGTCACCAATGTCGACGACACCTATTACATGATCGGCACGGCGGCTGGCCCGCACCCCTATCCGGAAATGGTGCGCGAGTTCCAGTCGGTTATCGGCAAGGAAGCGCGCGAGCAACTGTTGGCACTCGAAGGCCGTTTGCCGGATATGCTGGTCGCAGCCGTGGGTGGTGGCTCCAACGCCATCGGCCTGTTCCATCCGTTTCTGGATGATGCGAGTGTGAAGATCGTCGGCGTCGAAGCGGGCGGCAAGGGCCTGGATGGCGAAGAGCATTGCGCCTCGCTGACAGCCGGTTCGCCGGGCGTCCTGCATGGCAACCGCACCTACCTGCTTCAAGATAGTGACGGCCAGATCAAGGAAGGTCATTCCATCTCCGCCGGTCTCGATTATCCGGGAATTGGCCCTGAGCATTCCTGGCTGAAGGATGCCGGTCGCGTCGAATATGTGCCGATCATGGACAATGAAGCGCTCGACGCCTTCCAGATGCTGACGCGCACCGAAGGCATCATTCCAGCGCTTGAGCCGAGCCATGCGCTGGCCGAAGTCATCAAGCGCGCTCCGAAGATGAGCAAGGACGAAATCATTTTGATGAATCTCTGCGGTCGCGGCGACAAGGATATTTTCACGGTCGGTAAAATTCTGGGAATGGGACTCTGATATGACTGCACGTATGGACAAGCGCTTTGCCGATCTGCGTGCGCAAAATCGTCCGGCCCTCGTTACCTATTTCATGGGCGGCGATCCTGATTTCGAAACCTCGCTCGGCATCATGAAGGCACTGCCGGACGCCGGTGCCGATGTCATCGAGCTTGGCATGCCGTTCTCCGATCCGATGGCAGACGGCCCGGCAATCCAGATGGCCGGCCAGCGGGCACTGAAGGGTGGTCAGACGCTGGCAACCACGCTCGATCTTGCACGCGAATTCCGCAAGCAGGATGATGAAACGCCGATCGTGTTGATGGGCTACTACAATCCGATCTACATCTACGGCGTCGACAAGTTTCTGGACGACGCGCTCTCAGCCGGCATCGACGGACTGATCGTGGTCGATTTACCGCCGGAAATGGATGACGAATTGTGCATCCCGGCTGTTCAGAAGGACGTCAACTTCATCCGTCTGGCGACGCCGACAACCGATGAAAAGCGTCTCCCGACCGTTCTGCGAAACACGTCCGGCTTCGTCTATTACGTCTCAATGAACGGGATTACCGGTTCGGCCTTGCCCGATCCGTCGACGATTTCCGGTGCTGTCGAGCGGATCAAGGCGCATACCGATCTGCCCGTCTGCGTTGGGTTCGGCGTCAAGACGGCCGATCACGCAAAGGCAATCGGTGCGGTTGCCGATGGTGTCGTGGTCGGTTCGGCCATCGTCAACCAGATCGCGCTCAGCCTCACCAAGGATGGCAAGGCGACGAATGACACTGTGCCGGCGGTAACAACGCTGGTAAAGGGCCTCTCGACAGGCGTGCGCGCGTCGCGCGCATGACCTCGAGGCGATCTCAGATCGTGACCGACTTGAAATCGCCATGCTGATTTTGAATGTAAAGGAAGACGAGCGGAATTTGGTTGAAACCGCAGCGATGCGTCGCCATTCCGCTCAACTGCTGCCGAAGGATCATCGGTTCAGCGCGGACAGTCAGGAGTAAAGAACGTGAACTGGATTACCAATTACGTACGCCCGCGGATCAATTCCATGCTGGGCCGCCGGGATACCCCGGAAAATCTCTGGATCAAGTGCCCGGAAACCGGCGAAATGGTCTTCCACAAGGATCTGGAAGAAAACAAGTGGGTCATTCCCGCGTCCGGCTTCCATATGAAAATGCCTGCAAAAGCACGCCTTGCCGACCTGTTCGATGACGGCGCCTATGAAGCACTACCGCAGCCGAAAGTGGCGCAGGATCCGCTGAAGTTTCGCGATTCCAAAAAGTACTCCGATCGTCTGCGCGACAGCCGCACCAAAACCGAACAGGAAGACACGATCCTGGCGGGCGTCGGCAAGCTTCAGGGCCTGAAAATCGTCGCCGTCGTGCATGAGTTCCAGTTCATGGGCGGCTCGCTCGGCATTGCCGCAGGCGAGGCGATCGTCAAGGCTTTCGAGCGCGCCATCTCCGAGCGCTGCCCGCTCGTCATGTTCCCGGCCTCTGGCGGCGCGCGCATGCAGGAAGGTATCCTGTCGCTGATGCAGCTTCCGCGTACCACGGTTGCCGTCAACATGCTGAAAGAAGCAGGCATGCCCTATATCGTGGTTCTCACCAACCCGACCACGGGCGGTGTCACGGCGTCCTACGCCATGTTGGGCGATGTCCATATTGCCGAACCCGGCGCTGAAATCTGCTTTGCCGGCAAGCGCGTCATCGAACAGACGATCCGCGAAAAGCTTCCCGAGGGATTCCAGACGTCGGAATATCTCCTGGATCACGGCATGGTGGACATGGTCGTCGATCGCCACGCGATCCCGGATACGCTTGCCAACCTCCTGAAGATCATGACAAAGGCACCGGCCAGCACCTCCAAGGATATTCTGCCTATCGCTGCCACGGCCTGACGCATTCAAACACGCTCCGGAGGGGTGGATGACGGATATGACGAAGCCTGACATGAGCGAGGCGGAACGCATCATCGAAAGATTGATGCAGCTTCACCCCAAAGGCTTCGATCTGTCGCTCGACAGGATTACCCGCCTCCTCGAAAAGCTTGGCAATCCGCATAGGCGCCTGCCGCCCGTCATCCATGTGGCGGGTACCAATGGCAAAGGCTCTGTCACGGCCTTCAGCCGTGCGCTTCTGGAAGCCGCAGGCCTGGCCGTTCACGTCCACACTTCGCCCCATCTGGTGAACTGGAACGAGCGCTACCGTATCGGCGTCGCCGGCGCTCCCGGTCGACTGGTGGACGATGCCATGCTTGCCGATGCTCTGGCCCGAGTGGAAGCCGCCAATGACGGCCAGTATATCACCGTTTTCGAAATCCTGACCGCCGTCACCTTCGTGCTCTTTGCCGAACAGCCTGCCGATGTGGTCGTTCTGGAAGTGGGTCTTGGCGGTCGCTTCGACGCGACCAATGTCATTTCCAATCCGGCAGTCTCGGTCATCATGCCGATCTCGCTCGACCATCAGGCTTATCTCGGCGATCGCGTCGAACTGATCGCGGCGGAAAAGGCAGGCATCATGAAGACCGGCTCGCCGGTCGTCATCGGCTATCAGGAATACGACGCAGCACTCGATGTGCTGATCGCCACCGCTGAGCGTTTGAAATGCCCGACTGCCATCTATGGTCAGGATTTCTCCGCCCATGAAGAACATGGCCGCATGGTCTATCAGGACGAGTTCAGCCTGGTCGATGCGCCACTGCCGCGCCTTCCTGGCCGCCATCAGCTTGGCAATGCGGCGGCTGCCATTCGCGCCGTCAAGGCTGCCGGTTTCAGCGTCACCGATCGCATGATCGAAAAGGCCATGACATCGGTCGAGTGGCCGGGCCGCCTCCAACGCGTCACCCGCGGTCGCATCTTCGATCTCGCGCCGAAGGGCAGCGAAATCTGGATAGATGGTGGTCATAATCCAGGTGCTGGCGAGGTTATTGCTGAAGCCATGGCCGGTTTCGAGGAGAAGAGCGCTCGACCGCTGGTCCTCATTGCGGGCATGATCAACACCAAGGATCAGGTCGGCTACTTCAAGGCCTTCGCCGGTATTGCCGAATATGTCTTCACCGTACCGATCCACGGGTCGGATGCAGCGATCGACCCCGTCGTTCTGGCCCATGCCGTCTTCGACGCTGGCCTAACGGCAGCGCCGACAGCCTCCATCGAAGAAGCTTTGGAGGAATTGGCAAAGCGCCTCGACCCGGCGAAGCCCGCGCCGCGTATCCTGATAGGCGGATCGCTCTATCTCGCCGGGAATGCGTTGGCGCTGAATGGCACACCGCCACAATAATCGCGAAGGCATCACGCAACCGACGACCAAGAAAAAAGCCCGGCAGAACCGGGCTTTCTTTTAATCTTGCATTGGCAAACGATCAGGCGGCGCTGGAAATCCAGGCGGAGAGTGCGGTCTTGGGAGCGGCACCGACCTTGATATCGGCCACTTCGCCGCCCTTGAACATGGCGAGCGTCGGGATGGAGCGAACGCCGAACTGAGCAGCAAGCTCAGGGTTTTCGTCGATGTTCAGCTTTGCGACCTTCACCTTGCCAGAAAGTTCCGTAGCGATCTCTTCGAGGCTCGGGGCAATCATCTTGCACGGGCCGCACCACTCGGCCCAGAAGTCTACGACGACTGGCTCAGCGGATTCGAGAACTTCAGACTGGAAGTTGGAGGTATCGACTTTCACGGTAGCCATAATTGGCTCTCCTTTCAGTGAATCTGTTCGGCATTCATGTGATGCGGGGGATGGGCATTTTCAATGTCCGGTATCTCACTTTGTCGAGATTGCGGCAAGGGCTTGTGACAGCGCTTCGTCCCTGAGCGTCACGAAGGACGCGTTCTCCGTATAGACGAGCGCGCAGGTGAAAGTCTTGTCCGGGTAGAGCGGCTTCAGAATTTCACGATAGATCGCGAGCTGTGCGATATGGGCGAAGGGAATGGTGTTCTCATTGGCCGGCGGTATCCGGTTGGTCTTGTAATCCACCAGAATGACGCGTTCCCCGTCCACCGCCAAGCGGTCGATCCGGCCGGAAACGGCAAAATCCTGCCTGCCCAGGCGCAACGTTCCCATGATCGAAACCTCCGCTCGGCTATTGGCAGAGAAGGCAGACTGGATGGCCGGTTCGGAAAGAACAGCGAGCGTGGTGCTGATCAATCTCTCGCGTCCAAATTCCGGCCAGTAGCGGGCGGCACGCTCCGCATAGCGACGGGCGGCATCTTCCCGCTCGTGCTCGGGATAGTCCGGCAGCGTCTGCAGCATCCGGTGCACAAGACGTCCGCGTTGCAGTGCAAGGCCGGAAGCTATCTCCGGTTTGGTAAAGAGCGGGGAGGACACGACAAGGTCATCTGCCCCATTATCGATGATCGTTCCCGCGCCGGACGGGCTGAGGGGCCGGGGAAGGGCGGGTGCCGGTGGCAGTGGTTGCATCAGCGAGGCGGGAAATGCTTCTGGTGCAGCACTCGACGGGGTCTCGCTCTGGGGTATCGCTTTTGGCTCATGGGCATTCATCCGCCACAACAGACCGTCCCAGGCTTCGCCGCCTGCCTGGAACTGATGAGAGATGCATCGCGCTTCATCCGCGACAAGCGCCCGCTTGATCATCTGGTGCCAGCAATCCGGATTTTCCTTCGGCCCACGATAGCCGCAGACAATCAGATGGTCGGCAGCCCGCGTCATGGCCACATAGAGAAGGCGGCGATATTCCTGCTCTGCGGCGTCCTTCAAGCGGCCATCGTCCTGGTCGATCAACGCGTTATCGAAGTTCTTTCCCGGCAGCCAAACGGGGAATGCGGCATCCTTGGTTTCGACAAAGCGCAACCGCGGCACATGGCTTGGAATGAAGGCCTTCGAGCCGCCATCGACGAGAAACACCACGGGTGCCTCAAGACCCTTGGAGGCGTGAACCGTCATGATGCGGACTTCGCCGCGCTCCTTGTCCTGCTCGCGCTTGATCTCCGGGGCGTCCGTTTCCAGCACGGAGATGAAGGATTGCAGGCCGGGAAGGCCGGTCTTTTCGTGATCGAGCGCGAAGGACAAAAACTCATCCAGAACGTCGCTCGCTTCGTTGCCAAGGCGTGCAAGAAAGCGCTTGCGACCTTGATAGATGGTCATCACCGCCGCGTAGAAATCGTGAATCGTCGCGCTACGAGAGAGCGCGATCAGGGACGAGAGGGTTTCAAGCGTCTCGGCAAAGCGGCTGTCATCCTCTCCAGCGCGCTGCTGGAGATAGTCCCAGATGCTTGTCTTCTCCGGACGCTTGGCCGCTAGGTCGAAAATATCGTCTTCATCATGATTGAAGAGCGGGCTTTTGAGCAATGCCGAAAGCGACAGATCGTCCTGCGGCAAAAGCACGAAGCGGCCAAGTGCCAGCAGATCCTGAATGGCGATGTGGTCGGTCAGCCTCAAGCGGTCGGCACCGGCAACGGGAATGTTCTTTCGCTGCTTCAACTCGCGCGTCAACGCGTTGACGAAGGCATGGCGTTTGCGCACCAGCACCAGAATGTCGCCCGCCTCGATAAAGCGCTCGACACCCTTCTCGATCACCGTTTCCGTGCCGATCATCGCTGCGATGCGCGCCGCGATCCGGCGTGCGACGATGGCGGGCGGGGCACTTTCACGCAACGCATCGAAGGGTGCCGTCCAGTCTTCTTCATCGTCGACCGGCTCAGCGGCGATCATGTCCCACACCTCCACCGTCCCGGCTTGACTAAGGCGGTTGGAGCGATGCTCGACGGGTTCGTTGTCGGCGCTCAGGCCTGCGGCATTCTCGGGCAAAGAGAAGACCTGATCCACCGCAGCCAGCACATCCGCCGTGGAGCGGAAGGAAAGCGGCAGACGAACGGGATGGAAAATCTGCTGGACGGCAGTCACCCGCCGCGCCGTTTCCTCACGCTCCTGCGAAAACCGCTCCGGCCTTGCGCCTTGAAAGGAATAGATCGACTGCTTCTCGTCACCCACGGCAAACAGCGTGCGTTGACCAGCGCGTGCGGTCTCGCCATGGAAGAAATCTGCCGCCAGCGACTGGATGATCGACCACTGCACCGGGCTGGTATCCTGCGCCTCATCGACGAGAATATGGTCGATACCCTGGTCCAGCTTGTAATGCACCCAGGCGCCCGCCGTATCGCGGTTGAGAAGCGTGGCCGCGCGCTCGATCAGGTCCTCGAAATCAAGCTGGCTGCGCTGCTTCTTCAAGTCCTCGAAGTCGCCGATCAGCCGGTCTGCCAAGGTCAAGGCATGTCTGGTCGCCTCCAGCATGCGCAGCGTCCGATACCGGTCGCGGCAGGCAACCACGTGGGTGCGCGCCAGCGTCAGATCATCCAGGAGATTGGGTGCTGCCGTCTGCATCGCCTTGTTGATGACGTAGGCATCGGACTTCCGCTCACCCTTCTGGGTCAGCAACGCGCTTTCGAGAAAGGCGATTCGTTTGAACGGATCGCTTTCTCTTACCGCTTCCCGCAACGCGTAGGACACTTCGTGCGTCCGCGCCCCGCCCACCTCATCGGACAGCGTCAGATAGGTGTCGAGCGACAGGCCGGAGAGACCTGGGAGTGGCCAATAGGCGGCCGCTGCCGTCTCAAGTGTTTCATTGGCGCTGATGCGAGCGTGGCGTCGAAGCGCCGCGTCGATTCCACCGGTGCGGGAGGCGTCTTCGAGAAAGCCGCGCAGAGGATTGCGGTTGGCAACGATGGCGCTCAACAGCGCTTCCAGCCCGGTCTCATCAGCCAGATCAAGCACATAGGCAAGCGCCTGAGCCAGCGGCGTGTCCTGCTCGAGCGAAACGGCGGTCAGCAGGCTGCGGCGTGCTTCCGCCAGGAGACTGCTGGCGGCACGATCATCGAGAACCGAGAAGTGGCCGGCGACATTTGCTTCCAGCGGAAACTGGTGCAGCAGCGCTTCGCAGAAGGCATGGATCGTCTGGATTTTCAGCCCGCCCGGCGTTTCCAGCGCCTTGGCGAACAGACGGCGTGCCTCCTTCAGCTTGATCGCGTCCGGGATACGCCCTTCGATTGTTGCGATACGGTCTTTCAAGGCGGTGTCAGACAGCGTGGCCCAGTCCGCGAGGCGATCAAAGACGCGGCTCGACATTTCCGAGGCCGCAGCCTTGGTATAGGTCAGGCACAGAATGGCGGAGGGACGGCAACCGGCCAGCAACAGTCGGATTACCCGCTGCGTCAAGACATGCGTCTTGCCCGAACCCGCATTGGCCGACACCCATGCCGAGCTATTCGGATCGGAGGCGCGGGTCTGCTGGCGTGTCGTCCAGTCGATCCAGGCGCCTGGCTCGTCGCGCGCCGGGCCGTGATCTTGAGCCTGCTCGGCGGCGTATTCGAAAAGATCATTCGCCATCGCCATCTCCCGGTTCTGCGGTGGACCACTCGGAGACGCGCGCCAGATGGTCGTACTCGCCGCCATAGGATTGCTGTTCTTCCGGGATCAGCCGCGACACGAAGCCGTTCTTGCCCTCGCGCAACGCCTTGATGAACTTGGCCAGCTGGTCGATCGAGTCGGTCGCCAGCTCTGCCGCAATCTTGGGCACGTTTTTGGCGGTGGCCTTGGCGTTTTCGTTGTTCACAACATCGGTGCCGAAGCGCTCTCCGGGCCGCAGCCGCACATAGATCAGATCCTCCGGCGTCTGCGTCCCGGCATCGCGGAAAGCGCCGCGCATCAGGGCCGCCGCTTCCAGCGCCAGTTGCGGATCGAGCAGGGAGCGGGCCTGTTTCACAGTCGGGGAGAGCCCCGTCTTGTAATCGACGATATCCGCCTTGCCATTGGTCTTGATGTCGATCCTGTCGGCCACGCCGGTCAGCCGGATACCGGCCTCTGGAATTTCCTGCCCTGCGCGGGCTTCCACATAGGAGCGGCGCACCATGGGACGGCGATCTTTCTCCCAGGCAAGAAACTCGCGCGCCACCGCAACGAAGCGCGGTCGCCAGACGATATCGATATGTGCCGGCAGATTTTCTTCATCGAAACACGCATTCAGCACGCGCATCATCGCGTCTTCGGACGCCGGCGTGCCGGGAACGTGCTCCTCACGGGAGTAGAGTTCAATAATGCGGTGATAGAGCGTCCCGCGGTCGGCAGCGCCCGGATCGCGATTGAACTCGTCCAGCGGATCGAGCTTCAGGATGCGCCGCGCATAGATGGCATAGGGGTCACGGCGTAGCCGTCCGACTTCGCTGAACGAATAGCTCTTCGGCTGCAGATCGGCGGGCGGGGTTGGGGCAGGGCGTCGTGCTGGATCCTGTGTCTCGCTGTCATCCAGCATCATTGCCCAATGGCGGTAGGATTCGCCACGTCGCTTCAGCGCCTCTGCAAAATCTTCCCCGCCCAGCGCCAGCAGTCTTTGCAGCCAGCGCGAAGCCACGGCAGGCGTCGAACCCTGGCGCAGGGCGCGGCTGTAGATGATGTGACGCGTGCCGTTCGCCATCTCGAAATCATGCGCCAACTGCCCGATGCGGCGTTCCGGCGGCTCAAGCCCGATCGATGTCTTCATGCTGCGTGACAGGAAGGGGTTGTTGGCCGTTTGTCCCGGCCACACCCCTTCGTTCAAGCCACCGATAATGACGGTATCGACGCTCTGCAGACGTGCTTCCAATGCGCCGAAAATGAAGACGCGTGGGTCGCGCATTGCCCGTGGCTTGATCGATTCGCCCGCGATGAAGGCCGCGACGATATCGATCCATTGCGGACCATCCGCCTCCAGCGCGCTGCCGCATTCCATCAGCTCGGCAAAAAGACTGGACAGCTTTTCACCCGCCTCACCGGACCAGAGGCTCGCCAGATCGCCCGCATCATCCAGACACATCGCTTCGATGACGCGGCCGGAACGCTCCGCCCATTCCGCCAGCGTCAGGCGGGAGGTCAGGCGACCGCGGAGTGGATCGCGGTGGACGAAGGCCTGTTCCAGCGGCTCGATCGCCGCTTTGATCCGTCTCGCCAGATCTTCGGCCGCGAGCGGAGCATCATCGGAAAGCGCCGTGCGCCAATGCGGTGGATAGCGGTCCTCTGCATGAAGTGTCATCTGATGCGCCAGAAGCGCATCGAGGTTGCCAAGTGTCGTTTCCTCGCGCCCGCCGCGCAACGCCAGAAGCTCAAGCGCTGCAACAGCTGTCCTCATCTGCAACTCGCTCAAGCCAAAGCGGCAAAGAGGATGCTTCAACAGCGAAATGACCGCGACCGGATCGCCAGGGCGCAGGATCGCTTCCAGCGCCAACTGCAAAAGACCTGCCTGCGGCGTCGCAGACAGCGGCGTCCCTGCGGAATCGTCCGCCTCGATGCCGAAGCGGGAAAGCTCCGTCGCCACCCGGCGGCCAAGTCCGCGATCCGGCGTGATGAGGGCTGCCTGCGATGGGCCATTCTGACCGGGCTTTTCAAGCGCCAGCCTGAGCGCGATGGCGATTGCGGTTGCCTCCTCGCGCTCATTGGCCGCCTCTATCATCGAGGCGGCGGAAAAAGCGCCTTCGAAAAAGGCCGGGGACTTGTCCGAGCGCCACTCATTCCATTCCGCGGTCGCCTGAACAGGCGCAAGTGCGGTGGAAAAAATCGCGGCCCTGTCCTGCAGATCGCGATCAAGGTCACCGATCCGCTCTACATCGTGACGCAAGACGCCGAGCTTCTGCAACAGGGTGAACAGCCCGTATTGCGAATGCGTCCGGCTTGCCGCGTCAGCCGGTGCCTCATTGATCGCCTGCCACTGATCTTCCGGCATGTCGAGGTCGAGACCGGGAAGCACGACGGTGCCGTGCGGGAGAGACGCCACGGCAGCAATCAGATCGGCGGCAGCCGGAATGGAGCCGGTGGAGCCAGCAACGATGATCGGATCCGTGCTCGCGATCTTCGTCAGCCGGTCGGCCTCTGCGCGAAGGATGGCATTGCGGTGGCGCCCGGCGGAAGACCGGTTGAGTTCGGCAAGGCGGGCGGGCCAATAAATACTGGCAATCTCCAGAAACTTCGCGGTCAGCTGCCACCACTGCGCATGATCGGCCGTATCCAGTTCGGAGAGCGCCTCCCAATCCTTGTCTTCCGTATCCATCGCATCGATGACTTCGGAGAGGGCACGCGCAAGCCAGATCGCATCCGCCGGGCTGGCGGGTGCCACAAGCGGCGAATCGGAATGGATGGCGCGGATCGCGTCCGGCAAACTGTTTCGCCAGGCAAGGATCAGCCGTGCCAGTTCCACCAATCGGGCCGTGCTGGAAATCGGTGGAGCAAGATCGATGGTGGCCGGCGTCTCGATATCGAAATAGCCGCTATCGTCATCCGTTTCGCCAAGCGGGCGGATAATCGGGAGAATGGCAGAACGCCCGCCCAGAAGGTCAACGAATTCGGAGCGCAGAACGCGAGCCGAACGGCGCGTGGGTACATAGATCGTCACGCGGGCAAGCGACAGCGGATCGGCAGGGTCGTACGAGAAGCCGCTCGCGAGCGTCCCGGCACAGAGGCTTTGCGCCAGTGTCTTTAGAAAGGGTGTTCCCGGCGCAATGGTCAGGATGCGTTTGGCATGCGCCAATGGTTCGACCTTCTCAAGGATGACATCATCTGCCCAAAAACCGGAATCGATTTTAGGAAAGCACGATGCGTCTATTCAAAGCGATAGAGCGTCCTCTGTGCGTCCTGAGGGACGAACGGCTCTAAACGGAAGCGATGGTTCGCTCCGCATCCTCTATAGCATCCGGTGTGCCGACGGTAATCCATTGACCGTCGAGCATCACGCCATAAAGCCGGTTTTTCGCAATGGCGCGGTCGAAATAGATGTTGAGATTGAAGGCATCAGCCGGTGCATCGTCAAGCAGGCGCGAATCCATGGCGATCGCACCGGCATAGACGACCGGGCTTGGTCCACCGTCCTGATAACGGGTCAGGCGCGCATCCTCTGCAAAATTGAAATCTTTTTTGCCGTTATGTCCGGTGGTGCGGTCCATATCGACGCAAAGCATCGCCATATCCATGCGCGCAGGATCGAAACCCTCCGCGAGTTTTTGCAGGTTGGTAGGACGGCCGGATGTTTCCCCGACCCAGAACAGATCGGCATTCATCACCAGCACAGGCCCGGGCGCCAGCAACTTCAAACCCTTGGCAAGACCGCCACCGGAATTCAAGAGCTCGGCCCGCTCATCAGAAATCAGGACCTCAAGATCCTTGCGGCCTTCAAGATGCGCGACCATCTGGTCTGCATGGTGATGGACGTTGATGGATACGGTCTCGACTCCCGCTGCCACCAGAAGATCGAGCACATAATCGATCATCGGCCTGCCAGCGATTTTGACCAGCGGCTTGGGGATCGTGTCGGTGATCGGGCGCATTCTCGTGCCGAGACCTGCTGCCAGAACCATCGCTTGTCTGATCGTCATGGGAAACGCTTCATTGAGAGTTGAGGTCTATGCCCGCACGCGCGAACCAGTCCCGCAGCGGCGCAAGGTCGGGATGCTCCAGCGCGGCGCGCATATAGGTGAAGGTGCGCGGCATATGCTTCATATAGCCCGGCTTGCCATCGCGTTTCAAAAGCCGAACCCAGGCGCCGACCAGCTTGCAATTGCGTTGTGCCGCCATGATGGCGAAGGCTTTGAGAAATACCTCTTCGTCGAAGGCAGGGTTCTTTCGGCGGGTATCGAAGTACCGCTCCATCATTCGCGCCTGCAGTTCAGGCGGGATGGTTACTCGCGCATCCTGCACCAGAGACGCCAGATCATAGGCCGTTGGGCCGATCATCGCATCCTGGAAGTCGATGATGCCCACTTGCTGCGGCGCTGGTTTGTCCTGCTGCCAGATGATGTTCGGCGAATGGAAGTCGCGCAAGACGAGACCGGTTTCCACATCGGCAAGCTTGGCGATCAACTGATCCCAGACGGCGAAAAAATCCTGCCGCTTGGCATCGTCGGTCGGCTTGCCGTCATGCATGTGGGGCAAATACCAGTCCAGCAACAAAGAGGTCTCAATCTTCATAGCATCGGCATCGAAACGCGGAACCTGATAGCGACCACCATCCGGCAGGTCGATCGTTGCAGGCATCGGCTTTTCATGCAGCGCCGCCAGACAGGCAGCACTCTCGATATAGCGCTCCTCAATGGGCGCCCTATTGGCATCCAGAACGCCTGCGCGTCCCATATCGCTCAAAAGCAGGATGCCTTCATCCATGTCGCGCGCCAGGATTTCCGGCAGCGCAAAGCCTTGGCTTCGGAGATGGAGATCAAGAGCAACGAAGGGCTCGACCGTGCGGGCAAGATGCACGATCTCCGAATAGGATTTGCCATTGTGAAGAGCGGGGCCGGGGGGCTGGGGCTGCCAGTCCATCAACAGATATTGGCTGTCGTCATCGCGCACCAGTTCATAGGTGCGATAGGCAGCGTCACCACTGAAATAGCGCCGAATGGCGCCTGTCTTACCGCTCCGCTCCAGAAAGCGGCGAATGGCGAAAACCCGTTCAAGCCGCTCTATGTGACGCCGGGATGCTTCGATCACAGCACGCCGACCGTCTCCCTCATGTGTCAGGCGCAGCAGGATAGTCGATGCCTTCGGCAGCACATCGCTTGCCATCTCCGGCCACTCGATCAGGCACACGCCGTCGGACAGCATCTCGTCGATCCCGAGTTCATCCAGCTCCGACACGTCGGAGAGGCGATAGAGATCGAGATGCGCGACTGGAAAGCGAAGCGCGTAGGATTGGACGATGGTAAATGTCGGGCTCGGTACTTCGAGCTCGGCATCATCGGCGATCGCGCGGATCAGAGCGCGCGCCAGCGTCGATTTCCCAGCCCCGAGATCGCCCACCAGCGCAATAGCATCGCCCGGCTTGACGGCAAGCGCCAGCTCTTCGCCAAGCCGGATCGTCTCGGCTTCATTTGCAAGTAAGAGAGAAAGGGAAAGCGTCTCGTCACTCATTCGGCAGCGATGGACTGCGGCTGGTCGTGCGAAGGAATGCGGCAGGTCACGACCGTGCCTTCGCCGGGACGGCTATCGAGCGTGACGGTGCCCTGATGCAGGCTGACGAAGCTCTCGACGATCGAGAGGCCGAGGCCAGCGCCCGTGCGTCGGCCGCCTTGGCCGCGCGTCGAGAAGCGGTCGAAGACCGTCTTCAGCATGTCTTCTGGAATGCCCGGCCCTTGATCTGCAACCGAGAAGACGAAATCGCCTTCGCTTCTCTGGCAGGTCAGCCGGATCGCCGACCCTTCGGGCGAGAAGTTGACCGCATTGGTCAGAAGCTTCAGCAATATCTGCTTCAGCCGCTGGTGATCGGCAACGATGGAACCGAGATGCGCTGGCGCGACGATCTCGAGCGAAACGCCGCTTTCCTGCAGACGATCGGTGATCTGTACCGCCACGTCGTCGAGAAGCTCGTTCAGATCGTTCTCGGCATAGTTCAGATGCATGATGCCGGCGTCAACGGTTGCCAGATCGAGAATGTCGTTGACGATCGTCAGCAGCACGGATGAAGAGGTCGAAATATGGTCGAGATACTCGGCCTGGCGATCGTTCAGTTCGCCCATGCCGGGCGTCTTGAGAAGATCGGTAAAGCCGATAATATTGGTGAGCGGCGAACGCAGTTCGTAAGACACATGCTGGACGAAGTCGTTCTTCAGCTCGTCTGCCTTGCGCAGCGCCTCGTTCTTTTCCTTCAAGGCGCGTTCGGCGCGCACACTATCGGTCATGTTGACGAAGGTCAGCATGGTCTGCGCGTCGGGCAGCGGGATAACGGCATAATCGAGCACGAGGCCGGAAAGAAGTTCCAGCGTTCCCTGCTTCGAAGGACGCTCGTCGTCAAAGCTGGTGATGAATTGCGCAAAGGCGCGCCAGCCATCCGGCTTCTCGTAGGATTGCGCGCAGACCGCTTCGATGGAGCGAATGTGCTTACCGGCTTCGGCCTCTTCCGCTGTGATCGCCCAGAGCGCGCGAAATGCGGGGTTAGACAGGCGAATACGCCCATCGGCACCAAACACCGCCACGCCTTCTGCGAGATGATCGATGGTCTCACCCTGAACCTTGACCAGCGTGTTGTAGCGCATCTGGAGATCGACCTGTTCGGTCAGGTTCTCGAACACCCAGGTCGCGCCGCCCTGCGGATGCGCGGTGGCAATTACACGCAACGTCTGACCATTCGGCAGGTGCCAGAGATCGGTCTTGGTATCGAGCGCGCGATAGACGGAGAGAGCGGTTTCTTTCCAGCTCTTCCAACTGAGTTGCTCCGGCAGCTTTCCGGCACTGCGCAAACGATCGAGGAGCTCGGAATTGCCGGGCTTCGATTCCAGGAAGACAAGGTCGAGGCCCCATAGGCGGGCGAAGGCCTGATTGTAGAACTGCAGGCGCTGCTCGCCGTCGAAGATGGCGACGGGCGTTCCCAGATGATCGAGCGTTTCGGCGTGGCTTTTCAGCGTGCGTTTCAACTCTTCGCGGATGGTTTCCGCATCGGACGCGTCGATCGCGATACCGGCAGAGCCGCTCGGCGTCTTGATATCAACCACATCGAAGAATGTGCGGTTGCCGGAAACCACCGTGGAGATCCGATCATGATAGGGCGATTCCGGCGTGGCCGTGGCCCTAATCTTCTGCCGGGTCACCGTGTTCAGCAATTCGCGCTGTTCGTTGACGGCCTGCTGCGGCGTCGTCGCATCGACGGCAATCGCATAGGCGTGGTTCACCCAGATGAGCGCGCCTTCGTTGTTTCGGCGCCAGGCTGGCTGCTCGATCGAATCGAGCAGCTCCTGGAAGGTAGACATGGAGGAAAGCAGGCGCTCGCGCTCGACTCTCAACTCCGCCAGTTCGGCACGCATGTTGTTCAGCGCGATGAAACGGGCAAATGCCTTGCCGCCGGACACGCGTCCCTGAACCTCGATGACTTCTCCGCGCTGCGTCTCGATCGTCAGATCGAAACTCTGCGCCTGGCTGCGCAGCAGCTCGATTGCCTTTTCCAGCGGTGCTGCCGACGTGGGGCGCAGCCAGCGGCCGAAGGCCAGAAAGTCGGAATCAGCAGCCGGCACGCCGGTTTCTGGCGGCAACTGGCCGACGAATTCAGGACGTTCGCCGGTATCTTCCCAGATGACGATCCGGCGCGACTTGTCGGAAATCAGCGCCTCATATTTGGAAATCTTGTTCTGCGCTTCGGACAGCGCCGTGCGGTATTCGTTGACCTCGGCTTCGATGTTCCCGCGCTGGCGCACCAGCCAGACGATGGAAAACAGGGTCGCGGAGACGACGCCGATGAAGATCGAATAGGCGATGGTCTCGCTGGAAGAGAACAGGCGTGCACTTCGTTGGAGGAGCGCGCCATCCTGAGCCTCGGCAACGGTGGCAAAGCCGCTGAGTGTCGTTCCAGCCATCAACGCGGAGACCGCGCAAATCTTTCGGCGCAGAGCGCCTGCCATGGTGGTCAGAGAGCCGCGCAGTCGTTCAAGAACGGGCGCCTCGTCGCTGCCCGTCTCCACGTTCTTTTTCGCCCGCTGGCGCGAGTTCGCTTTTTTTACCGACATCCCCGGTCTGTCTCCGTCCTATGTGCCGCATCTTCGACAAGACATCCCATTTTCGCACGGGCATCCGCCCACACGAATCAAGTCTTCAGACAATACCGTCTCAGCAAATTTCCGGGAAGGGCGGCGCCTAAAAAGAAATCGCGGACTTTGTCAAGTCCGCGATGCCTAGATGTGGTGTATTTGATGTGGATATTAACTATGAAATCAATATCTGTAGTGTTCTGCCTTGAACGGACCCGTCTTCGAGACGCCGATATAATCTGCCTGCGTGTCGGAAAGTTCGGTCAGCTTCACGCCGAGCTTCTCAAGGTGAAGGCGCGCGACCTTTTCATCGAGGTGCTTCGGCAGCACGTAAACGTCGTTCTTGTACTCGCCCTGCTTGGTGAAGAGCTCAATCTGGCCGAGCACCTGGTTGGTGAACGAGGCCGACATGACGAAGGAAGGGTGACCGGTCGCATTGCCGAGGTTCAGCAGGCGGCCTTCCGACAGAAGGATCATGCGGTTGCCCTTGGCGAACTCGATCATGTCGACCTGCGGCTTGATGTTGGTCCACTTCAGGTTCTTCAGCGAAGCGACCTGAATTTCGTTGTCGAAGTGACCGATATTGCCGACGATCGCCATGTCCTTCATCTCGCGCATATGCTCGATGCGGATGACGTCCTTGTTGCCGGTGGTGGTGATGAAGATGTCTGCCGAAGACACGACGTCTTCCAGGCGAACGACTTCGAAACCGTCCATGGCAGCCTGAAGCGCGCAAATCGGGTCGATTTCGGTGACCTTGACGCGGGCGCCAGCACCCTGAAGCGAAGCAGCAGAACCCTTGCCGACATCGCCGTAACCGCAGACGACGGCAACCTTGCCGGCCATCATCACGTCGGTGGCGCGACGGATACCGTCAACCAGCGATTCCTTGCAGCCGTACTTGTTGTCGAACTTCGACTTGGTGACGCTGTCATTGACGTTGATTGCTGGGAAGGGGAGAAGACCCTTCTTGCTGAGGTCATAGAGACGATGAACACCTGTCGTGGTTTCTTCGGTCACGCCCTTGATCGCGTCGCGCTGCTTGGTGAACCAGCCTGGCGAAGCCTGAAGGCGCTTCTTGATCTGTGCGACAAGAATTTCTTCTTCTTCCGAGCCTGGGTTCGACAGAACGTCTTCGCCAGCTTCGGCGCGTGCACCGAGCAGGATGTACATGGTGGCGTCGCCACCGTCATCCAGGATCATGTTGGAGAGACCACCATCGGTCCACTGGAAGATCTTGTCGGTGTATTCCCAATATTCGGTCAGGCTCTCACCCTTGACAGCGAAGACCGGAATGCCGGCAGCCGCGATGGCTGCAGCAGCATGGTCCTGGGTCGAGAAGATGTTGCAGGACGCCCAACGGATGTCGGCGCCGAGTTCCTTCAGGGTTTCGATCAAGACAGCCGTCTGGATCGTCATGTGCAGCGAACCGGAGATGCGAGCGCCCTTCAGCGGCTTGCTCTGACCGAATTCGCTGCGGCAGGACATCAGGCCCGGCATTTCGGTTTCGGCAATGTCCAGTTCCTTGCGGCCGTAATCGGCAAGGTTGATATCCGCGACGATGTAGTCTTTGTCAGCGCTCATAAAGATCTCCTGCTCAAAAATGGCAGGGACCCGTGCCGCTGCCTTGCAATTCAGGCTGCGGTTCTAACAGGCAATCGCCGATCTGGCAATAATCATATAAAGAAGTCTTTATGTCTTTATATGATGGTTATCAAAGTTCTTCGCCGAACCGATCCGCAACCAGCGCCTCGAGTGCTGCAAGCGCTTCTTCCGCCTGATTGCCGCTTGCTTCGACAAAAACCGTGCATCCGGGGCTTGCCGCCAGCATCATCAGACCCATGATCGAAGTGCCGCCGACCGTCATACCGTCCTTCGAAACGCTGATGGCTGCGTCGAACTTCTCCACCATCTGCACGAATTTTGCAGAGGCGCGCGCGTGCAGGCCGCGCTTGTTGACGATCAGCAGTTCCTTCGACAGTGAGGACATGAAGCGTGTTCTTCTTATTTGCCGCTGAGAACGCGGCTGGCGACGTTGATATATTTGCGACCGGCATCGGAAGACTCCTGCAGAGCCTTGTCCATGTTGTCTTCGCTGCGAATACCGGCAAGCTTGATCAGCATGGGAAGATTGACGCCGGCAATCACTTCAACGGTACCGCTGCTCATCACCGAGATGGCGAGGTTGGACGGCGTTCCGCCAAACATGTCTGTGAGGATGATGACGCCATTGCCGTCATTGGCGCGTGTCACGGCATCGATGATATCCTGCCGACGCTGATCCATGTCGTCCTCGGGACCAATCGATACGGTCTCGATCAACTTCTGAGGACCGACCACATGCTCTACCGCGTGACGAAATTCCTCAGCCAGCTTGCCATGAGTGACAAGCACTAGTCCGATCATGAAATGCTCCCTTACACACGCACTTTGCCACCTGGACTTGCGTCTGGAGTGCCGCCCTATCGCAATGCCGCAAACCTGTCCATCGGTGGGACGACATCTTGATGAGGAAAATGGGAAGCGCAAGCCCCCAAACAGGGGATTTTTGTTCACTTTCCCTTGGCTTTGAACAGATTTTGAGCAAGTGCAGCAAATTTTCCATAGGGCGTGATGCTGGAAAGCGGAATCCGGATGAGCGGTAGCCTGTTGCCGGTTGGTAAATCCAGCCATTCATCCTTCGGCGGGAGGCGAGGGGATTGCGGGTGTGCAACGGGCGTTATCGCATAGTCGATCGTCGCTGATTTGATGCTCTGGAGTTCGACGATGCCGCTGCCGCGCAATTCAAGGAGCCCGGCAATGCTCTCCGGCCGTTCGACAAGAACGCGTCCATCTTGAGACGACATCAGAACCTGATCGTCCGCCACGAGCGCCGCCTGCAAGCCGCAACGCTGTGCCTCTGTCAGGAAGCTGAAGGCAAGCTCGCTCTTGCCGCTGCCTGAGGGACCGACGAACAGCATTCCCGTTTCGTCAATGACGATCGCAGTTGCGTGGTAATTGACGCGGTCAGCGCTCATGCGTCGGTGCGGCAGGAAGCGACAGGGTGAAGCGGGCGCCGGAGATCACACCATATTTGTCGATGATGTTTTCCGCTTTCAGCGTACCGCCATGCGCCTCGGCAATCTGGCGGCTGATCGAGAGGCCGAGACCGGAATTCTGGCCAAAACCCTCGCTGGCAGGGCGGTCGGTGTAGAAGCGCTCAAAAATACGGTCGATATCTTCAGCCTGGATGCCGGGACCATTGTCCTCGACGCGGACCAGGCAGCGATCCTTGTGCCGCAGCAGGTGTACGAAGATGCGTCCGCCATCCTGCGAAACGAAGGAGCGGGCGTTTTCGATCAGGTTGGTGACGATCTGGCCGAGACGGAGATCGTGGCCGTTGACCACATAGCTCGTCTTCACGCCAGGCTTGTGGTCGGCCACATAATCGATCGTAACCGTTTTCTTCTTGCTGGAAATCTGTCGCGAGATTTCGACAAGGCCATTCAGCAAGACCTCGAGATCGACGGGCGAGGAATCGGCACGCGCCAGTTCCGCGTCGAGGCGGGATGCATCGGAGATGTCGCTGATCAGGCGGTCGAGACGGCGAACATCGTGGAAGATGATTTCCGTGAGGCGCTGCTTGGATTCTTCCGTCTTGGCACGCGGCAGGGTCTCGACGGCGCTGCGCAGCGAGGTCAACGGGTTCTTCAGCTCGTGGCTGACATCGGCTGCAAAGCTCTCGATCGCGTCGATCCGGTCGTAAAGCGCATTGGTCATTTCCCGAAGTGCAATCGAGAGGTTGCCGATCTCGTCCTGACGCGCGGAGAAGTCCGGAATTTCCTCACGCGCCTTGGCGCCACGGCGCACGCGGATCGCGGCTGCAGAGAGACGACGGAGCGGTGTGGCAATGGTGGAAGAAAGAAGCAGCGACAGAACGATATTGACCAGCGTCGCAATGCCGAAGACGCGCATGATCGCCAGACGTTCCGCATGGACGATCTTGTCGATATCGCCAGCCTGTGTCGATAGCAGCAGAACCCCAAGCACCGCGCGGAAGCGTTGCACTGGAACGGCCACTGAAACGATCAGCTCACCCTTTTCCGTGACGCGCACGACAGCGCCGCGAACACCCGTCAGCGCATTCATCACTTCGGGGTAGATCGATCCGTCACCGCCTGGCGTTTCCTTATAAAGCGGCAGGCTGCTTGGCTGCAGCATGCGGTTGAACAGGCTGGCAAACCACTCGCCCCAGGTCTGGGTTTCAGGGGTCACCGGCGGCAGGTCGTAGCGCAGAACTTGCCCGCGTGAATAGAGATGCCGGGAATCGAGAAGCAGGTTTGCATCCGCATCGAAGAGACGGGCGCGGGTACGGGTCGGGGAAATCAGGCGGCGAAGAACGGGAGCAACACGCTCCGGATTGATCGGGAAGCTCAGGTCCTCATCATTCGGCACCGGAGTGATGCTCTGGCCCGCCTGCAACTCCAGCAACTTTTCCGGATTGATGGTGATCGAATTGGTATCGACAGAAGCCGAGGCGGAGATCGCACCGGCGATGATTTCGCCCTGCGTCAGCAGGCTTTCGACGCGCGCGTCGATCAGCCCTTCGCGAAACTGGTTGAGGTAGAGAATACCACCGACCAGAACCACCGTCGCCGCGACGTTGAAGAAGAGAATGCGGCGCGTCAGGCTGGAAAAGACGGCATTGCCGAAGATACGCCGGACGATCGTCAGCGGATGAATCCGGTGCCGCCGACCGCTCTCACGATCGTCGGCATCGGATGTGTCCGATGCGCTATCCTGCGTTTTGTTCAGCACGTGCTTTCCTCAGCCCCGCTTACGCGGCGTCATTATGCGGCCTTACGCCGCTTCGCGGAAGCGATAACCCACACCGTAAAGCGTTTCAATCATGTCGAAGTCGTTGTCGACCAGCTTGAACTTTTTGCGCAGGCGCTTGATGTGGCTGTCGATGGTGCGGTCGTCGACATAGACCTGCTCGTCATAGGCGGCGTCCATCAGCGCATCGCGGCTTTTGACGACGCCTGGGCGCTGTGCCAGCGAGTGCAGGATCAGGAATTCGGTGACGGTCAGTGTCACCGGCTCGCCCTTCCAGGTGCAGGTGTGGCGTTCCTGGTCCATGGCAAGCTGTCCGCGTTCCAGCGTTCTGGCGGCCTGATCGGCAGCGATCTTCATGGGGCTTGCGCCGGTCGCCGCTGCTTCACGGCTGCTGGCGCGGCGCAGGATCGCCTTGACGCGCTCCACCAGAAGGCGCTGCGAAAAAGGCTTGGTGATGAAATCGTCGGCGCCCATCTTCAGGCCGAACAGTTCGTCGATTTCCTCATCCTTGGAGGTGAGGAAGATGACGGGAAGGTCCGACTTCTGCCGAAGGCGACGCAACAGTTCCATGCCGTCCATGCGCGGCATCTTGATATCGAAGATCGCCAGCTGCGGCGGGCGTGCAATCAGCCCGTCAAGGGCGGAGGCGCCGTCGGTATACGTTTCGACCTTATAGCCTTCCGCTTCGAGCGCGATCGACACCGATGTCAGGATATTACGGTCGTCGTCTACAAGCGCAATCGTTTGCATTAAATTGGTCTCCATCGTCATTTGCAATCTATGCTCCCGACATTCACCCCAGCCTAGGTTGTGCGCCGCGAACACGTCTCATGAGTATAAAGGTGGAACAAATTGTGGCAAAGACCAAGCCCCACGATTGGAGAGCTTTGCAGCAGGATATTCCAGCAGAGACTAAGAGTCCGGATTTGCAGCGTGGCTAAACCGATTTAAAAAGGAATAAAATCTTTTAAATCGATTAATATATTGAAATTGTTGAATATTTTTCGTGCGGCATCTTGCCAATCCTGTTTGTTGCCGTTAGCTTCACTGAAAATTTGAACGGCTCGCATTCAGAAAAAGGGAACGCGCCATGAAAGAACTCGGAGTACACAATCCAGAAAACGGAGTGGCTGCACTCGGTCTGGGCGGAGCCGCTGTCGTACATTACAACCTCATCGAGAGTGAGTTGTACGAAGAATCGATCCGCAACGGCGAATCGGACATCACCGTCGATGGCGCTCTGCGCGCCGTGACCGGTCAGCACACCGGCCGTTCTCCGAAGGACAAATTCGTGGTGCGCGATGCCCACACGGAAGATGCCATCTGGTGGGACAACAACAAGCCGCTGTCGCCTGAGCATTTCGAAATTCTGCATAAGGATATGCTCGCACATGCCGCCGGCAAGACGCTCTACGTTCAGGATCTCGTCGGCGGTGCCGATGAAGAAAATGCGCTTCCGACCCGCGTCGTTACCGAGCTTGCCTGGCACGGCCTCTTCATTCGCAACCTGCTGATCCGCCCGGCGCGCGAGAAGCTTGGCTCCTTTAAGCAGAAGCTCACAATCATCAACCTGCCGAGCTTCAAGGCTGATCCTGCCCGTCACGGCGTGCGCACCGAAACGGTCATCGCCTGCGATCTGACCAAGGGTATCGTCCTCATTGG
Organism: Agrobacterium cavarae; assembly: GCF_004310285.1. Classification (GTDB taxonomy): domain Bacteria; phylum Pseudomonadota; class Alphaproteobacteria; order Rhizobiales; family Rhizobiaceae; genus Agrobacterium; species Agrobacterium cavarae. Next base: position 213,617 of record NZ_SISF01000031.1, on the reverse strand, counting down.
CGGCACATCCTATGCCGGCGAGAACAAGAAGTCGGTCTTCACCGTTCTCAACTACCTGCTGCCTGCCAAGGGCGTCATGCCGATGCACTGCTCGGCCAATGTCGGCCCGGATGGTGATGCCGCTGTCTTCTTCGGCCTGTCCGGCACCGGCAAGACCACGCTGTCTGCCGATCCCGCCCGCACGCTGATCGGTGACGATGAGCATGGCTGGGGCGAAGACGGCATCTTCAATTTCGAAGGCGGCTGCTACGCCAAGGCGATCAAGTTGTCGGCGGAAGCTGAGCCTGAAATCTACGCGGCAACCCGTCGCTTTGGCACGGTTCTGGAAAACGTCGTTCTCGATGAAAACCGCGTTCCGGATTTCAACGATAATTCGCTGACGGAAAATACGCGTAGCGCTTACCCGCTGCACTTCATTCCCAACGCCTCGAAGACCGGCCTTGCAGGTCATCCGAAGACGATCATCATGCTGACCGCCGATGCCTTCGGCGTGCTGCCGCCGATCGCGCGTCTGACGCCGGAACAGGCCATGTACCACTTCCTCTCCGGTTACACCGCCAAGGTCGCCGGCACGGAGAAGGGCGTGACAGAGCCGGAAGCCACCTTCTCGACCTGCTTCGGCGCACCCTTCATGCCGCGTCATCCGACGGAATACGGCAACCTGCTGCGTGATCTGATCGCACAGCATGGTGTGGATTGCTGGCTGGTCAACACCGGCTGGACCGGCGGTGCCTATGGCATTGGCAAGCGCATGCCGATCAAGGCCACCCGCGCGCTTCTGACCGCCGCACTGACCGGCGAGCTGAAGAATGCCCAGTTCCGCACCGACGCCAATTTCGGCTTTGCCGTACCGACTTCGCTCGAAGGCATCGACAACAGCATCCTCGACCCACGCTCGACATGGGCCGATGGCGCTGCCTACGACGCGCAAGCCAAGAAGCTGGTCAACATGTTCGTCACGAACTTCACCAAGTTCGAAGACCATGTCGACAGCACCGTCCGCGACGCGGCTCCTGGCCTCCTGGCTGCTGCCGAATAAGCAGTCGATCTCTTCAAAATACGGAACCCGGCCTCGCGCCGGGTTTTTCATTTAAGGCTTTTACAGCATCGGCGATTTAAAGAAGATAGAGCGTCCTTTGTGCGTCTGAAAAGACGTATAGCGCTCTATCAGTTCATTCCGGCGCTTGAAGCATTCTCAACTGTTTTCATTCCACCGCATCTGTGGCATCACGCCTGCCGGAGAATGACATGGCAAGCGCGCCCCTTTACATCAGCAGCAGAATAACGATTGCCGGATGGGAACTGACGGAGCAATTCGTGCTGGCTGGCGGGCCGGGTGGACAGAATGTCAACAAGGTCTCCACCGCGGTTCAGCTCTTCTTCAACATCACGGCTTCTCCGGCGCTCTCGGATCGCATCAAGACCAATCTCGTCAAGCTTGGTGGGCGGCGCGTCTCGAAAGAAGGCGTGTTGATGATCGAGGCAAGCCAGTTCCGCACCCAGGAGCGGAACCGGGAAGATGCGCGGGAGCGCCTGAAGGAACTGATCCTTAAGGCAGCCGAGCCGCCGCCGCCGCCGCGCAAGGCCACAAAGCCGACAAAAGGCTCTGTCGAACGAAGACTGAAAGAAAAATCAGGCCGTTCGGATATCAAGAAGATGCGTGGCAAGCCGGGACAGGACTAACAGCTTTGGCCGAGAAACGCTCTCGGTGCCGTCTTCAGACTTAGAGCTTTCTCAGCGCCACCATGTCGATCAGATGGTTCTGGCCTTTTCTCAGGATGAGGTCGGCACGCGGTCTCGTCGGTACGATGTTTTCGCGCAGGTTCTTGAGGTTGATATTCTCCCAAAGCCCTTCTGCGATCGCGAGCGCCGCAGTTTCCGAAATCGACGCATACCGATTGAAGTAGGATGTCGGGTCGCGGAAGGCCGTCTTGCGCAGGTTCATGAAGCGGTTGACGTACCAGTTATGGATGATTGTCTCGTCCGCATCGATATAGATCGAGAAATCGAAGAAGTCAGACACCATCGGCACGATGCGCCCGCCGGCTGGCAGGTTGCGTGCCTGCAGCACGTTGATGCCTTCGAAAATCAGGATGTCGGGCCGATCGACATTAGTGAACTCGCTGGGCAGGACGTCGTAGACCAGGTGCGAATAGCGGGGTGCCTGGACGTTCGGCTGGCCCGCCTTGATGGCGGAAAGGAAGCGTAGAAGCGCGCCGATGTCGTAGCTTTCCGGAAAGCCCTTGCGCTCCATGAGGTTTTCACGCCGCAGCACCTCGTTCGGGTAGAGAAACCCGTCCGTGGTGATCAGATCGACCTTTGGGCTGGAAGGCCAGCGCGCCAGAAGCTCTTTTAGAATACGCGCCGTGGTGGATTTTCCGACCGCCACAGAGCCCGCAATGCCGATGACGAAGGGCGTCTTGTTGACGTGCTCCATGTTGAGGAAGCGGTTGCGCTGTTCGAAGAGCAGTTGCGACGCTTCCACATGGGATGAGAGCAGTCGCGAGAGCGACAGGTAGATCCGCCGAACCTCGTCGAGATCGATCGGGTCATCAAGCGATCGGAGGCGTTTCACCTCGTCGGCGGACAGCGTCAGGGGCGTATCGGCGCGAAACTTCGACCACTCTTCCGAACTGAAGAAGTGATAGGGCGAGTATTCATCCGGCCTGAAATGATCGAGCGTCGTTGGCATGCCTTGCTCCCCCCTGCGTGCCATCGTCGTCATGATTGAGGCCTTGATGCCTTTTCCTGCAATCCGGACTGACCTGTCCGTCTCTCCAACTCCGCAAAGACATCGGAGAGAGGGATATCGGCGATCTTGAGGACCACGAGAAGATGATAAAGCAGATCGGCTGCCTCGTCCGTCAGGTTCTTGCGATCCTGCGAGATCGCCGCGATCACCGTTTCGACCGCCTCTTCGCCGAGCTTCTTGGCGGCCTTGGCTTGGCCAGCAGCAAAAAGCTTGGCCGTCCAGGATTGATCAGGCGATGCGCTGGCGCGTTCGGCAACGATGCGCTCGAGATCGGAAAGGGAAAACCCGCTCATGCTGCTTGTCCTTTCAAAGATCAGTCGAGACGCATGGCAATGCCATGATCGGCCATATAGGCCTTGGCTTGCCCGATCGTATAGGTGCCGAAGTGGAAGATCGACGCCGCCAGAACCGCTGTCGCATGGCCTTCCTTCACGCCCGCTACCAGATCATCCAGATTTCCGACACCGCCGGAAGCGATCACCGGAACACGAACCTGATCGGCAATGGTGCGGGTCAACGCGATGTCGTAGCCGCTCTTCGTGCCGTCGCGATCCATGGAGGTGATCAGCAATTCGCCGGCACCACGCTCCACCATCTTCACGGCAAATTCCACCGCATCGATGCCTGTCGGTTGGCGTCCGCCATGGGTAAAGATTTCCCAGCGATCGGCTTCGTCGTTAGCCGACACTTTCTTGGCGTCGATGGAGACAACGATGCACTGATTGCCGAACTTATCCGCCGCCTGGGCGACGAAATCCGGGTCTTTGACCGCTGCCGAATTGATCGACACTTTGTCGGCACCGCAGAGCAGAAGCTTGCGAATATCCGACACGGCACGAACGCCGCCCCCCACCGTCACCGGCATGAAGCAGTGATCGGCGGTGCGTGACACCACATCGAAAATCGTTTCACGATTGTCGGAAGAGGCGGTGATGTCGAGAAAGCAAAGCTCATCGGCACCGGCCGCATCATAGGCTTTCGCCGCCTCGACCGGATCGCCGGCGTCGATCAGATCGACGAAGTTCACGCCCTTGACGACGCGACCGTCTTTTACGTCAAGGCAGGGGATAATGCGTGCTTTCAGTGTCATGCCCGTGCCTCCTTGATCAGCGCCAGTGCCTCTGCCGGATCGATGCGCCCGTCATAGAGCGCGCGCCCGGAAATGGCGCCTTCCAGCTTTGCCGCATCCGGCTCCAGCATGCGCTTGATATCGTCGATGGAGGCAAGCCCGCCGGATGCGATCACCGGAATGGACACCGCATTGGCAAGCTCGAGTGTCGAGGCCCAGTTGATTCCTGCCAGAATGCCGTCACGGTCGATATCGGTGTAGATGATCGCGGCAACGCCTGCCCCTTCGAAGCGCTTGGCAAGCTCGATCACGCCAAGTTCGGAGGCTTCTGCCCAGCCTTCCACCGCAACCTTGCCGCCCTTGGCATCGATTCCCACCGCAACCTGGCCGGGGAAGCGCTTGCAGGCTTCCAGAACCAGGACCGGATCGCGCACCGCAACGGTGCCGAGGATGACGCGTGCGAGACCGCGGCTCAGCCAAGCCTCGATATGCTCCAGTGTGCGGATACCGCCGCCGAGCTGCACCGGGTTCCTGGTGGATTTCAAAATGGCGTCGACCGCCTCGCCATTGACGGTCTGGCCGGCAAAGGCGCCGTTCAGATCCACCACATGCAGCCACTCGAAGCCCTGATCCTCGAAGGCCTTGGCCTGCGCGCCGGGATCGGAGTTGTAGACGGTGGCCTGGTCCATATCGCCGAGTTTGAGGCGAACGCACTGGCCGTCCTTGAGGTCGATTGCGGGAAAAAGGATCATGTCAGGGCTTCCAGCGGAGGAAATTCGAAATGAGGGCAAGGCCAAGGCTCTGACTCTTTTCCGGATGGAATTGGGCACCAGCCATGTTGTCGTGCCCAACGAAGGCGGTCATCGCGCCACCGTAATTGGTGGTGGCGATCACGTCATTCCGGTGCCTGGCTGCCAGATGATAGGAGTGGACGAAGTAGGCGTGCAAGCCGTCGGGGCCGGTCTTGATACCATCGAAGAGCGGGTGAGGGCGGTGCAGCTCCAGCGTATTCCAGCCGATCTGCGGAATTTTGAGAGCCGGGTCAGATGGCGTCATCTCCACCACATCGCCTTCGATCCAGCCAAGCCCCTCGGTCACTGTCTTCTCAAGGCCGCGAGAGGACATGAGCTGCATGCCGACGCAGACGCCGAGGAAGGGATGACCCTTCTTCTCCACCACGTCGATCAGCGCTTCATGCATGCCCGTCACCGCACCCAATCCGGCGCGGCAATCGGCATAGGCGCCGACACCTGGCAGCACGATACGGTCTGCAGACGCCACGCTTTCAGGCTTGTCGGTCAGGTCGATTGTCGCGTCGATGCCGGCTTCCCGCGCCGCGCGCTCGAACGCCTTCGTCGCAGATCGAAGGTTGCCGGAGCCATAATCGATAATTGCCACACGCATATCAGCGCCTTCCATTCAAATCGAATTGAAACGAGCCCGCGGGATCGTTCGTCATGAAGCCGCCCACCCGATCACCGGTCTTCCACTCAGGCTGCGACAACGTCATATGCGCATCGTCCTGTTCGGGCAGGTTCGAAAAATACATCTCTTCCGCCGTCGAAAGATCAAGTGCCACGATCACGTCCTTCAGCGTCCAGCCCTTGGCAATCAAATGACGCTGAAGCAGGTTGCGACCTTCGAATCCGGCTATCAACCCTGCCGTGATGGTGAATAGGAGGCCCACTATGCCGAGGCCATCGAGCCTCGACACCTGACCGGCGGCGACCTGCAGAATGACGACGGAGACGGCAATCCACCACATGCGATGGATGGCAAACCAGAGCCACGGAAACAGCAAAGCAAGCCACGAAAATCTGTCCGCGATGAAGCGAGTGGTGCGGTGATCCCTGTCGGGTCCGCCCGGTGCTTCCAGAACAAGATAAGATGTCATTGGCGTTCCTGACGACGTTCAGAGCAGCACCGGTCTCGGTTGCTCTTCATGTTTCACCGGATCAGGCCAGCATGCCCTTCGTTGAAGGAATGCGACCTGCCTGCCTGGGATCGATTTCGGTGGCGCTGCGCAATACGCGCGCAACCGCCTTGAAGCACGTCTCGGCGATATGATGGTTGTTGGCGCCGTAATGGTTGAGAATATGCAGCGTGATCCCGGCATTCTGCGCCAGCGCCTGGAAGAATTCGCGCACCAGTTCCGTATCGAATGTACCGATCTTCGGTGCGGAAAATTGCACGTTCCAGACCAGGAAGGGCCTGCCGGAAATATCGACGGCAGCCTTCGTCATCGTCTCGTCCATGGCAAGGTCGAGCGAGGCATAACGCGTGATGCCCTTGCGGTCGCCCAAGGCTTTGGCAATCGCCTGGCCGATGGCAATACCGGTGTCTTCGACCGTGTGGTGATCGTCGATATGAAGGTCGCCCTTCACGTCGATCTCCATGTCGATCAGCGAATGGCGGCTCAGCTGGTCCAGCATATGATCGAAAAAGCCGACGCCTGTCGAAATTTTCGCCGTACCCGTTCCATCGATATTCACGCGGACCGAGACGGAGGTCTCATTGGTCTTGCGGGAAATCTCGGCTGTGCGCTCTGCCATTGCGGCTGCTCCTTGGACAATCTGGCCGTTCCTTACCAGCCTGCACCTCAAATATCCAGTCATTCCATCGTCTTGTGCGTGCCGCCTGGGTGCTACGGTTAAGCAAGATTGCAATCGGCAAAACGGGACTTACATAATTTGCGAAAAGGACCGCAGCCGATCAGCGGTTCGATAGCTTTAGATGCAAGGCCCGGATGGGCAGACAGGTGCTTTATGACAACAATCATTACAGTGAGAAAGGGCGGCAAGGTCGTCATGGCCGGCGACGGACAGGTCAGCCTTGGCCAGACCGTGATGAAGGGCAACGCCCGCAAGGTGCGTCGCATCGGCAAGGGCGAAGTGATCGCCGGTTTCGCTGGTGCCACGGCAGACGCCTTCACGCTTCTCGACCGGCTGGAAAAGAAGCTGGAGCAATATCAAGGCCAGCTGATGCGCGCCGCGGTCGAACTCGCCAAGGATTGGCGAACAGACAAATATCTGCGCAATCTCGAAGCCATGATGCTCGTCGCCGACAAGTCGATCACGCTTGCCATCACCGGCAATGGCGATGTTCTGGAACCCGAGCATGGCGCAATCGCTATCGGCTCGGGCGGCAACTACGCCTTTGCCGCGGCACGTGCCTTGATGGATTCGGATAAGTCCGCCGAAGAGGTTGCCCGTCAGGCGCTCGATATCGCCGCGGACATCTGCGTCTACACCAACCACAATCTCGTCATTGAAACGTTGGACGCTGAATAAGCGCACGGATCACCAACCCATGGTTCCTGCGGGCCGGGCCGTCATGGCTGGCCGCAACAGGAAGCCGAAAGGATCGAAATGACCACTTTTTCTCCCCGGGAGATCGTCTCGGAACTGGACCGCTACATCATCGGTCAGCATGATGCCAAGCGCGCGGTCGCCATTGCGCTTCGTAATCGCTGGCGCCGCCAGCAGCTCGATGAGAGCCTGCGCGACGAGGTTATGCCGAAGAACATTCTGATGATTGGCCCGACCGGTGTCGGCAAGACCGAAATCTCAAGACGCCTGGCAAAGCTCGCCGGTGCGCCCTTCATCAAGGTGGAAGCGACGAAATTCACCGAAGTCGGCTATGTCGGCCGGGATGTTGAACAGATCATCCGCGATCTGGTCGAGATCGGTATCGGCCTTGTGCGCGAAAAGATGCGCGCCGAGGTCCAGGCCAAGGCTCATGCCAGTGCAGAGGAGCGCGTTCTTGACGCTCTCGTCGGGCAGACTGCGTCGCCCGCCACCCGTGACAGCTTCCGCAAGAAGCTTCGCGATGGCGAACTCGACAAGAAGGAAATCGATATCGAGGTGGCCGATACCGGCTCCGGCATGCCCGGCTTCGAGATCCCCGGCATGCCGGGCGCCAATATCGGCGTGCTCAACCTGTCTGAAATGTTCGGCAAGGCCATGGGCGGGCGCACCAAGAAGGTCCGCACCTCGGTGGAGAAATCCTATGCCGAACTGATTCGCGACGAGTCCGACAAGCTTCTGGACAACGAGCAAATCCAGCGCGAAGCGGTCAAATCGGTCGAAAATGATGGCATCGTCTTCCTCGACGAAATCGACAAGATCGCCGCCCGCGATGGTGGCATGGGAGCCGGCGTCTCTCGCGAAGGCGTGCAGCGCGATCTCCTGCCGCTGGTCGAAGGCACCACAGTCTCGACGAAGTACGGACCGGTAAAGACGGATCACATCCTCTTCATCGCGTCCGGCGCCTTCCATGTGGCAAAGCCCTCCGATCTTCTGCCTGAACTTCAGGGCCGCCTGCCTATCCGCGTGGAGCTGAAGCCGCTGACAAAGGAAGACTTCCGCCGCATTCTAACTGAAACCGAAGCGAGCCTGATCCGCCAGTATAAGGCGCTGATGGCAACCGAAGAACTCGATCTGGATTTCACCGACGATGCCATCGATGCATTGGCCGACGTGGCGGTCCACCTCAATTCATCGGTCGAAAACATCGGTGCGCGCCGTCTGCAAACGGTCATGGAGCGTGTTCTCGACGAAATCTCCTTCAACGCGCCCGATCGCGGTGGCTCGTCGGTCAAGATCGACGACGCCTACGTCAAGGAACATGTGGGCGATATCGCCGCCGATACGGATCTGTCGCGCTACATTCTTTAAGGCAGACCCGAGAATAATTTTCAAAAATCAGAGGGAGTGCGGCAAATCTTGCCGCACTCTTATTTTACCGGCCTTCTCTCGACATGTGGCATCGCTTTTCGTTAATGAATGTCCAAAGTCGATCCTCTGGATTACTCCGGCATGAGAGCCGGCAAGAGAAAAGGCATCCGCTCGTGCGCAAAACCCTCCTGGCATTGGCCGCGCTTCTGGCCATTGGCACCGTTCTCCCGTCCTATGCTGAGGCCGCGACGCTTGTGCCGCCTGGTAACCGTAATGCGGAACAACCGGGTGTTCCGGGTGCCTCGGCGCGCCGTACCAAGGGCTCGAACTCTACCTACGAGCGAAAATACCAGAAGGTCTACGAACTTCTGTCCAGCGACAAGCAGCTGATCTCCAAGATCAAATCGACGGCAAGCCGCTATGGCATTGATCCGATCCACATGGTCGGCGCGATCGTTGGCGAACACACCTACAATGTCGATGCCTATGATCGCCTGCAGTCTTACTATGTGAAGGCAGCGTCCTACGCGGGCAACAGCTTCCGCTTCGGCTATAAGGATGAAACGATCGCGCAGTTTCTGACGCATTCGCAATTTGCCAAATGTCAGTCGAAAAGCGATTCCTACGGCCTGTGGAATTGTCGAGAAGATGTCTGGGAGGCGAGCTTCCGCGGAAAGACGGTCGATGGCGTCAGCTATCCCGACAACCGCTTCAGCGCCGTGTTCTTTCAGCCCTTCTATGCCGGCCAGACATTCGGGCTGGGACAGATCAATCCGCTGACGGCGCTCATGCTGTCGGATACGGTGGCGCGTACCTCTGGCTATGAGAAGCTGGACGAGAACGATGCCTCTGCCGTCTATACGGCCATCATGGATCCTGATCATTCGCTTGCCTACATGGCGGCTGCGATCCGCAAATCCATCGATGACTACAAGTCGATCGCCGACATGGATATTTCCAGAAATCCTGGCCTGACATCAACGCTCTACAATCTCGGCGGCTCACAGCAGCGGGCTGCTGCACTGGCGCAGAAGAACCGCCAAAGCGGCGGTACGGTCTGGCCGGAAGAGAATTATTATGGCTGGCTGATCAATGAGAAGCTGCCAGAGTTGCAGAAGCTTCTCTAACTGGAACAGGTTTTTAAGATTATTTCCTGAACAGAAAAAATCTTTGATGCATAGCGACGGTTGACGGAGGCTGGGTACAGCCTCCACTCTATGGACAATGATCATAGGGAGATATGTTGTGAGCCGCATCGAGCATAATGGACTGTCATTCGACGAGACGCTCTACCAGTTTTTGAAGGATGAGGTTCTGCCCGAGACGGGGCTGAACGCCGACACCTTCTTCGACGGTTTCTCTGCGATTGTTCACGATCTTGCGCCAAAGAACAAAGAGCTCCTCGCCAAGCGCGACGCCTTCCAGGAAAAACTCGATGAATGGTACCGCCAGAACGGCGCGCCCTCCGACCTCCCAGCCTACGAGGCCTATCTGCGCGAGATCGGCTACATCGTTCCGGAAGGCGCGGCCTTCAAGGTCAACACCCAGAACGTCGATCCCGAAATTGCCGAACTTGCCGGGCCGCAGCTCGTCGTACCGGTGATGAATGCGCGCTACGCGCTGAACGCCGCCAATGCCCGCTGGGGCTCGCTTTACGATGCGCTTTACGGCACGGATGCGATTGCCGAAGACGACGGCGCCGAAAAGGGCCGGGGCTACAATCCCCGTCGGGGCGAAAAGGTCATCGCCTGGGCAAGATCATTCCTCGACGGCTCCGTACCGCTTGCGAGCGGCAAATGGGCGGATGTCAGCAGCTTGCGCGTGGTTGACGGTGCCTTGGTCATCGACCTGGACGGCAGTTCGACAACCCCTGCCGATCAGGCACATTTCGCCGGCTTCGATGGCGATGCGTCAAAGCCATCCGCTGTTTTGCTGAAAACCAACGGCATCCATATCGAAATCGTCGTCGATCCCACCACTGCCATCGGCAAGGCTGATCGCGCCGGCATCTCCGATGTCATCCTCGAATCGGCACTGACCACCATCATGGACTGCGAGGATTCCGTCGCGGCTGTGGATGCCGAGGACAAGCTGGTCGTCTATCGCAACTGGCTTGGCCTGATGCGCGGCGATTTGACCGAGGAGGTCTCCAAGGGCGGGGAAACCTTTACCCGTCGTTTGAACCCCGACCGAAATTATACCGCGCGCAACGGAACGGCTCTGACGCTTCCCGGCCGCTCGCTGATGCTGGTGCGCAATGTCGGCCACCTGATGACGAACCCCGCTATCCTAGACCGTAATGGCCAGGAAGTTCCGGAAGGCATCATGGATGCGGTCATCACCGGTCTGATTGCGCTTTACGATGTCGGCCCGATCGGTCGCCACCAGAACTCGCGCGCCGGATCGATGTATGTGGTGAAGCCGAAGATGCACGGCCCGGAAGAAGTCGCCTTCGCAGCTGAGATCTTCACCCGCGTTGAACAGCTTGTCGGCATGCGGCCCAACACCATGAAAATGGGCATCATGGATGAGGAGCGCCGCACGACCGTCAACCTCAAGGAATGCATTCGCGCCGCCAAGGACCGCGTCGTCTTCATCAATACCGGGTTCCTCGATCGCACTGGCGATGAAATCCACACCTCGATGGAAGCGGGCCCGATGATCCGCAAGGGCGACATGAAGCAGGCCGCCTGGATTGCGGCGTATGAGAACTGGAATGTCGATATTGGTCTCGAATGCGGCCTGTCCGGTCATGCGCAGATCGGCAAGGGTATGTGGGCCATGCCCGACCTGATGGCTGCCATGCTGGAGCAGAAGATCGCCCACCCCAAGGCGGGTGCCAACACAGCCTGGGTGCCCTCGCCAACGGCCGCAACGCTGCATGCGACGCATTATCACAAGGTCGACGTCGCCCAGGTGCAGGAAGGGTTGAAAAGCCGCGGTCGTGCCAAGCTCGCCGATATTCTCTCTGTTCCCGTCGCGGTTCGCCCCAACTGGACGCCTGAAGAAATCCAGCGTGAACTGGATAACAACGCCCAGGGTATTCTGGGCTATGTCGTGCGCTGGGTCGATCAGGGTGTCGGTTGCTCCAAAGTGCCGGACATCAACAATATCGGCCTGATGGAAGACCGCGCGACGCTGCGCATCTCGGCCCAGCACATGGCAAACTGGCTGCGCCATGGTGTGGTCTCGGAGGAGCAGATCGTCGAGACCATGAAGCGCATGGCCACTATCGTCGATCAGCAGAATGCTGGCGATGCGGCCTACACGCCCATGGCAGGCAACTTCGACGATTCGGTTGCGTTCCAGGCGGCAGTGGAACTGGTATTGAAGGGCAGGGCGCAGCCGAACGGCTATACCGAGCCAGTCCTTCACCGTCGCCGCCTTGAACTGAAGGCGAAACAACGCGCCTGAGAGCATCCTCTCACCGTCTGGGATGCGCGCTGATCGGCAGGCATCTCAGACCGGAAACAAAAAAAGCCGCCGGGAGATCCACGGCGGCTTTTTCAATACTCAGGATCCGGAAATTACTGGATCACGATAACCTTGGAGCTGCGGCCTGGACGGATGCGGCTGTAGAGATCGATCACGTCCTGGTTGATCATGCGAATGCAGCCGGAAGAGGCAGCGGTGCCGATCGAGGCCCATTCAGGCGAACCGTGGATACGGAACAACGTATCCTGGCCCTGTTCGTTGAAGAGATACATGGCGCGCGCACCGAGCGGATTGCTGATGCCGGGACCCATGCCGTTTTCGACATATCTGGCCACTTCAGGCTTGCGAGCGGCCATTTCCTTCGGCGGATGCCAGGTTGGCCATTCCTGCTTCCAGGCCACATAGGCTTCACCAGCCCAGGCAAAACCCTGCTTGCCGACGCCGATGCCGTAACGCACGGCCTTGCCGCCGGGCAGGATGTAATAAAGGAAGCGCTCGCGGGTGTTGACAATCACCGTGCCCGGCTTTTCAGCGGTTTCATAGTTCACGATCTGGCGATGAAACTTCTTGTCAACGCGGTTGATCGGAATGGCGGGCAGGGCGTAACCAGCGTCCGTTGTCGCGCCGTAAACTTCATCGCCGAAGATCTGGGCGGTCTCGACGACAACCGGAGCAGCGAGCGGGCGGGCGGAAGAGGTTTCAGTCGTTGTGGACGCGCAGCCGGTCAGCGCAAGGATGGACGACAGGCCGAGTGCAGTCAATGAAGTGCGAATGCGCATGGTGTTCTCGCGGAAAATTCGCTTATATAAGCGGTGCATGAAGCGATATTGGATCATCGGGTTATTTTCGATTAATCCATGCTTTGCAAGCCATCGCACCGCAGCAAGATTACCGCTTGTGCGAATATGCTGCTTCATGGTCTTTTTGCAACAATTTCGGGGGCCTTTTCCAGAATCCGTCCATGACTATTCTTTCCTTTACCAATAACAACCCGTTAATCGACGGTCGCCAATCTGAGAAAGCCATGCTTGTGCGCCGGGGCGTGCAGGTATTGCTGAATGAGATGCGGCACTCCGTTCTGCCAGAGCTCGCGCTATCCAGCGGCCGGCGTGCGGATCTCATCAGCCTGTCGGTCAAAGGGGAAATCTGGATCATCGAGATCAAATCCTCGATCGAGGATTTCAGGGTGGACCGCAAATGGCCGGATTATCGGCTGCACTGCGACCGGCTGTTCTTCGCCACACACGCTGGCGTCCCGCTCGATATCTTTCCCGAAGAGTGCGGCCTTTTTCTCTCGGATGGATATGGCGCCCATATGGTGCGCGAGGCGCCGGAACATAAGCTGGCGCCGGCCACGCGCAAATCTTTGATGCTGGATTTCTCCAGGACCGCTGCCCGCCGCCTGATGATGGCGGAATGGTCCACCGGCACCAGCTACTCGGACTGATCCGTAGCCCGTTGCTTACTTGGGCGCGCGCTTGGCCAGAATGCGCTGCAGCGTGCGGCGGTGCATGTTCAGCCGTCGTGCCGTCTCCGAGACGTTGCGCTCGCACATTTCATAGACGCGCTGAATGTGCTCCCATCGTACCCGGTCGGCGGACATCGGGTTTTCCGGCACTTCCATCCGGTCGCCTTCGCGCTGTGTCAGCGCGTTGAAGACATCGTCGGCATCCGCAGGTTTTGCCAGATAGTCAAGCGCACCAAGCTTCACGGCAGTGACAGCGGTCGCAATATTTCCATAGCCGGTCAGCACGACGATTTGCGTGTCATCGCGATGCTGGCGAATGGCCTCGATCACTTCCAATCCATTGCCGTCGCCGAGCCGCAGGTCCACCACCGCATATTTTGGCGGCGCGCTCTTCGATTTTTCGATGCCTTCACTCACCGATTCGGCGGTGTCCACCACAAAGCCACGCGCCTCCATGGCGCGCGCCAGACGGCGCAGGAAGGGACCGTCATCATCGACAACCAGCAGCGACTTATCCGGACCGATCGCATCCGAAGCCGTTATCGCCTCTTCTTCGTGCTTCTGTCCGTCATCAGCCATGGTCGTTTCCTTCGGTCATTCTGTTATCTTTCGGCGATCATATCCCTCATGCGCCACAAGCGCCACAAGCGTGAGAGTTTCCTTAGAGACTTCAGATCACCGGCTCTTATTATCTTCCATGACCGATCGCGGCCAGACGACGGTAACCCTCGCACCTGCGGCATTTGGTCCACGATTTTCGAATGTCAGTGAGGCCCCGGATCGCTCCAGCAACGTCTTGGCAATGAAGAGACCAAGTCCGAGCCCTCCAGCCGTCGCATCATTGTGCCTTTTGGTCACATAAGGATCGCCGATCCGTGAGAGAATATCCGGCGAATAGCCGTCGCCATCGTCCTCGATCGTCACCATCACCTGCTGCTGATCATGCGCCACGGTGACGGTCACCATATCCTTGGCGTAATCGACGGCGTTTTCCAGCAGATTGCCAAGACCGTAAAGGATTCCGGCATTGCGGGCACCTACAGGTTCATCCGCCCGTCCGGACTTTTCCACCAGCTTGAGTTTCACGCCGAATTCTCTGTGCGGTGCCATCACTTCCTCGATCAAAGAGGAGAGCGGAAGCCGGCGAATATGTTCCTCGCCTTCGGCAGAAAGCGATGTCAGCCGGCGCAGAATATCGCGGCATCGCTCGCTCTGACTGCGTAGAAGCGCGACATCCTCGCTGAAGCGCTCGTCCTTTCCAAGCTCGCGTTGCATCTCCTTGGCGACCACGCTGATGGTTGCAAGCGGCGTACCCAACTCGTGGGCTGCGGCTGCGGCGAGACCATCCAGTTGCGACAGGTGCTTTTCCCGCTCCAGCACCAGTTCGGTCGCAGCAAGCGCATCGGCAAGCTGATTGGCTTCATGCGAAACGCGGTAGGCATAGAAGGCTGCAAACAACATCATTGCCACGATCGAGCACCAGATGCCGATATGGATGATGAGCTGGATCGGCAATTCTTCCCCCGGATACCAGGGAACCGGAAACGGCGAAAATGCAATCGCTGTTGCGCAAACCAGCGCGAAGAACAGCAAAACGAGAGAATGTTTCAGCGGCTGCGAGGCAAAGGCAATGATGACCTGAACGCAGATCAGCGGCGCGAATGGGTTGGACAATCCGCCGGTAATATAGATCAGCGCCGTCAATTGCAGCAGGTCGAAGGCAAGCAGAAGCGTCGCCTCCCAGGGCTCCAGACGATAGGTCGCCGGAAACCGAGCCGATAGAAAGAGGTTGGCAGTGGCAAGGGCCGCTATAAGAAGCGCGCAGGTTAGCAGCGGCAGGGGAAAGCCAAGACCAAACGCAACGATCAGAAGCGTGGTGCTCTGCCCGGCCACGGCAAGCCAGCGCAGCCAGACAATGGTCTGCAGCCTGATCTGCCTGCTGGCGCGGCCAAACCGTGTCGTTTCTACAGGCTGCTTTGCCATTGGTGCCTCTTAATCATCTCAGGTGCCGCGCGGCTTGGCGCGATGTGTGGCTTGCGCGGATGCCGGATCTTCCGGCCAGGGATGACGCGGATAACGCCCGCGCATATCCGCGCGCACGTCCTTCCAGGAGCCCGCCCAGAACCCTGGCAAATCCCGCGTGGTCTGTATCGGCCTGTGGGCAGGCGAGGTCAATTCCAGCAACAGTGGCAATTTGCCGCCTGCCACACTCGGGTGATCCTTCAAGCCGAAGAGCTCCTGCACGCGGATGGTCAGTGTCGGTTCCTCACCCTCATAGTGGATCGAGTGCTTTTGTCCGGTCGGCGCTTCGAAATGGGTGGGGAGCAATTTGCCAAGCTGTCGCAGCTCCTCATGCGGAACCAGCGAGCGCAGCCCATCGATGATGTTGCCGCTATTGATCTCATGGATCGTCTTGGCGTCATGCTGAAAAGGCACGAACCACTCGTCCAGCCGGTCGATCAGCGCCGCGTCACTCATATCTGGCCATGGCGCACCGACACTGCGGTGAAGAAAGCCGAGACGATGGCGCAACTGCTGGGCCTCTTTAGAAAAGGGCACAATGCCGAGCCCATATTCGCGGATGCCGCTCGCAAGCGCTTGCGCCGCCTTCTCTCCGGTCGGGCGCGCAAGTGGTGTTTCATCGAGAATAATGGCGCCGATGCGCGAGACGCGTCTTGCCCGGACCTGACCGCTTTGCTTATCGAAGAAAAGCTGGTCCTCCTTGACGATCGCCTCTGGCAGAAATGCGTCCACATCCCGCAGTGAGATCGAAGCGGCCGCCAGAATCCTCGGGCGTGCGGCGCGGCCGACGATGTCGGCGACCACCAGCATCTTTTCGGCCGCCAGTCGCTGCGTCTCTTCCACCTCTCCACCACGTCCATTCGCCATCACATATCGACCGCGCCCACCACGCTGGAATGCGATGCGATCCGGAAAGGCATGCAACAGAAGCTGCCCGGCCGTTAGAGCTGCTGCTTCCGATCCGTCCCTTTTGCCTGGAAGGGAGGAAAGGAGCCGTTTTGCCAGTCCTTTGGCAGCGGCTGCGCGCTCCGTCTTCTCGCCCTTGAACCGGCGAAGCCGCTCTTCAAGATCGATATCGTTACCGCCAAGCCCCTGTTCAGTCAGAAGCACGGCAAGCAGCGAAGCCTCATGACCACATCCAAGCTCTTCTGCCGCGAGAACCATGGCTGCGAGGCGCGGCGGCAGGGCCATCTCGCGCATCAGCTTGCCGCGTGCGGTCATCGCGCCAGACCGGTCGAGAGCGCCAAGCCCTTGCAGCAGCGCATTCGCCTCCTTCAACGTAGACGCCGGCGGCTGATCGAGAAATTTGAGGGACGCCGGATCGCTGACACCCCAATGGGCAAGATCGAGCGCGAAACCGGAAAGGTCGCTGGAAAGAATCTGTGGCGGCGTAAAGGCAGGCAGCGCCGCTGTCTGTCCAGCGTGCCACAGACGGATGGCAATACCCGGCTCCGTTCGGCCCGCGCGGCCAGCGCGCTGGTCAGCAGACGCTCGCGAGACCTTGACTGTCTCAAGCCGGCTGATGCCAGTGGATGGCTCGAAGACGGGCAAGCGTTGCAGCCCGCTATCGATCACAATCCGCACACCGTCGATGGTGATCGAGGTCTCCGCAATCGAGGTTGCCAGCACGATCTTTCGCCGACCGCTTTCCGCTGGCTTGATCGCCGCGTCCTGTTCTTTCTGCGAGAGGTTTCCATAGAGCGGGATCACCTGCGTATCCGGGTCGAAGCGGCCCTCCAATCTCTCAGCGGTGCGCTTGATCTCCGCTTGACCTGGAAGAAAGGCGAGGATCGAACCGGTCTCTGCGGCATGCGCCTCGATGATCGCCCGCGCCACCTTGTCTTCGACCCGCTCCTGTCCGGCTTTGTCTTCGTAGCGTATATCGACCGGAAAGCTGCGGCCGAGACTGGTGATGACCGGCGCATCATCGAGCAGCGCACTGATCCGCTCCGAATCCAGCGTGGCGGACATCACCAGCAAATGCAGATCATCGCGAAGGCCTGCCTGCACATCCAGCGCCAATGCGAGGCCAAAGTCGCCATCAAGCGAGCGCTCGTGAAACTCGTCGAAGATGACAACGGACACGCCGCGAAGCTCAGGATCGTCCAGAACCATCCGCGCGAACACGCCTTCGGTCACCACTTCGATTCGCGTTCTGGCAGAAACGCGATTATCGAGACGCATGCGATAGCCCACCGTGCCCCCGACATCCTCTTTCAGGAGTGACGCCATGCGGCTTGCCGCCGCTCGCGCCGCCAGTCGTCGAGGCTCCAGAAGAATGATCTTGCCGTCCCCCAGCCACTCCTGGTCGAGCAGATAAAGCGGCACCAGGGTCGTCTTGCCAGCCCCTGGCGGGGCGCAGAGGACGGCTTTCTTCGCGCGGGCGAGTTCCTGCCCCAACTCAGCCAGCACATCCGTGACCGGGAGATTGCTCGAATCCTGGATTGCCGTTTTGATCGTACTCGTCATGACGTCAGTTGGTCCGTCGCGTCACGCTTTCATAGGCAAGGATCGCGCCAGCCAGATCTTCCAGCGCCGCACCGACCGATTTGAACAGCGTGATCTCGTTATCGTTGTCTCGGCCCTTTTGACGCCCTGAAACGAGATCGGCAAGCTCTGCCTTGATATCCTCTCGCTGAAGCAGACCGGCCTCAAGCGGCTGGACGATATCGCCCCCTTCTTTAAGAGCACCATCGAAGGTGTCGACATAAACGCTTGCCAGCTGCACGGCCGCATCGTCGCTCTCACGCATGGAAGGCTTGAAGGCGCCAACGAGATCGAGATGCGCGCCCGGCTTCAGCCAGGCGCCTCGGATCAACGGCTCGTTGGAGAGCGTGGCGCAGGAAATGATATCGGCGTCCCGTGCGCCAACTTCCAGATCGGCGCAGGCAAAAGCATTGAGCCCCATCTGCCGGGCGTCAGCGGCTGCCTTTTCCGCAGAGGCCATATTCCGTCCCCATATATGGAAGGTGGAAATGTTTCGCACAGTGGCATGGGCCTGCATCAGGTTGAGCGACAGGCGCCCGGTGCCAACCATTAGGATGGACGACGCATCAGGCCGCGCGAGGTATTTTGCTGCAAGGGCGGAGGTCGCCGCAGTCCGGCGCGCCGTTAGCTCGCCGCCTTCGACCGCCGCCAGCATTTCCCCAGTCTTGCCGGAAGAGAGAAGATAGGTTCCGAAGATCGCAGGCAGGGCACGTGTACTGTTATCCGGGAAGACGGAAAGGATCTTCACACCCATATAGGAGCCAGGCACCCAGGCGGGCATCATCAGGAGCGTCGCATCCCTCTCGCCCGGCACGGCGACATCATGATGATGCCGAACTGGCATCTCGCAACCGGTGCGAAACATCGTTTCGATCGCTTCGATAAGCTGTGGCCACGCCAGTGCGTTGCGCGTTTCGTCTTCATTCAGAACCAGCATCGATTTTTCCCTTCTTCTCTTATGCGTCGAGCTTAGCATGGTGAGCGCATCATTGAAGAGATGGGCGATTTACAGAGCTGTAAAACACGCTTGATGTCAGGGTCTGAGATGCAGCCCGAAGCGTGCCCTCGAAAAAACGCAACGATTACCGTGCCTTAACAAAAAACGACAGATTTATGAAAAACCTCTGTTGACTTGTTTGGGGTGTGTCTCTTATAAGTCCGCTCACTGACGAGGGCGGCGGCGCTGCTGGCGACGAAG
>NZ_SISF01000031.1:190623-192000 GCF_004310285.1 Agrobacterium cavarae | reverse complement strand
CGCCGCAGAGACTTCGGTCCTGACGGTATGGCAAGTGTCGCCGTCCACGTTTCTCTTTCTTCATGAAGGATATAAACCTTTGGTTTGTGCTCACGCATGAGCGGGTCTATGACCCTATGCTCCGCGGGGGCGCCGGACGGCCGGCGACGGACTATCGTCCTGTATGGGTGGCTGATTGAGACGGATGTTTTGATTGGTTTGCCGGTACGCAAGAGATGGGCCCGTAGCTCAGTTGGTTAGAGCACACGCTTGATAAGCGTGGGGTCGGAAGTTCAAGTCTTCCCGGGCCCACCATTTGCATATGCGAATGAGGGTTTGGGTTGAGACTGTTGGTCGATGCGAATTGTTGCCGCGCCTGGTTGAAAGACTTGGGTGATCGAGCTGGATGGGGCTGTAGCTCAGCTGGGAGAGCACCTGCTTTGCAAGCAGGGGGTCAGCGGTTCGATCCCGCTCAGCTCCACCAAAATTTTGGCGCTCACGGGTGAGCGGTCCTTCGGACCTACCCTCCGCGAGGGCGCCGAACGATCGGCGACGCGCTATCGCGCTGTATTGGAGAATTGATCCTACGGCTGCGAATTGTCTTCTGGAGAAATAAAGGTTTGCACCTTCATCGAATGCGATGACGGTGCCTGTTTTGGATACATTGTGAAGAGAAGATATGTCTGGAAGCTTCCAGGTGTTTTGAACCCATTGGGTTTGAGACGTCCGAGCCCAGTCTCAGAGAAACCATGTGATGGCTTAGTCGGCCGGAATTGGTGGAGGGACTGGAGGTAGGAAGGAAGCTTGTCCGAGGCATTTTTGTTGTTGGGGCTTTTAGTCCCTCTGATGAAAATGCTGGATTGGTGTTGCCTGACCGCGCATCACCGGATGATATCTCGAGAAGCTGGTCTTAATGGTATGGCTTCGAGGTGCACCGGCGTGCCCTCAATGAAGACCGTACCGAACACGTCGATGGCATCGTGACTTGGCTGGGTTGTAAAAGGTAACCTTGCCTGTCGTTCATTCCTTCGGAATGACGACTTGATGATGAGCATAGACAATGAGAACGAAGAAGTGAATTAAGGGCATTTGGTGGATGCCTTGGCATGCACAGGCGAAGAAGGACGTGATACGCTGCGAAAAGCCGTGGGGAGCTGCGAATAAGCTTTGATCCATGGATCTCCGAATGGGGCAACCCACCTCAGATATCTAGAAAATCTGTTTTGCTGCACACTTGAATAGTCTTCTTATTGGTTTGTATGGGACTTCCCATACAGACCTTCAGGTCGTCGCCAATCGTTTGGCGCGCCGTCCGCAGGCCTACGGCCGTGAGGACAGAGGACACCCGGGAGATCGGGTTCAAGGGTTCAGCGAAAGAGGTTTCTAGATATCGCAATG
>NZ_SISF01000031.1:125575-190613 GCF_004310285.1 Agrobacterium cavarae | reverse complement strand
CTGCGAAAAGCCGTGGGGAGCTGCGAATAAGCTTTGATCCATGGATCTCCGAATGGGGCAACCCACCTTAAATACCTAGAAAATCTGTTCTGTTGAGCGATCGGCAGAAGAGGTTTCTAGGTATTGCGATAAGGTATCTGCATCTGAATACATAGGGTGTAAGAAGCGAACGCAGGGAACTGAAACATCTAAGTACCTGCAGGAAAGGACATCAACCGAGACTCCGTAAGTAGTGGCGAGCGAACGCGGACCAGGCCAGTGGCAATGATGAATAAAGCGGAACGATTTGGAAAGGTCGGCCATAGCGGGTGATAGCCCCGTACGCGTAGAACAGTCATTGTCCTTGAGTAGGGCGGGACACGTGAAATCCTGTCTGAACATGGGGAGACCACTCTCCAAGCCTAAGTACTCGTGCATGACCGATAGCGAACAAGTACCGTGAGGGAAAGGTGAAAAGCACCCCGACGAGGGGAGTGAAATAGAACCTGAAACCGGATGCCTACAAACAGTCGGAGCCCGCAAGGGTGACGGCGTACCTTTTGTATAATGGGTCAACGACTTAGTGTAACGAGCAAGCTTAAGCCGGTAGGTGTAGGCGTAGCGAAAGCGAGTCTGAATAGGGCGTTCAGTTCGTTGCATTAGACCCGAAACCGAGTGATCTAGCCATGAGCAGGCTGAAGGTTGGGTAACACCAACTGGAGGGCCGAACCCATAACTGTTGCAATAGTTCGGGATGACTTGTGGCTAGGGGTGAAAGGCCAATCAAACTCGGAAATAGCTGGTTCTCCGCGAAATCTATTTAGGTAGAGCGTCGACCGAATACCCTCGGGGGTAGAGCACTGGATGGGCTATGGGGACTCACCGTCTTACTGATCCTAACCAAACTCCGAATACCGAGGAGTACTAGTCGGCAGACACACGGCGGGTGCTAACGTCCGTCGTGAAGAGGGCAACAACCCTGACCTCCAGCTAAGGTCCCCAAGTCATGGCTAAGTGGGAAAGGATGTGAGGATCCCAAAACAACCAGGATGTTGGCTTAGAAGCAGCCATCATTTAAAGAAAGCGTAACAGCTCACTGGTCTAAATAAGGGTCTTTGCGCCGAAAATGTAACGGGGCTAAAGCCATGCACCGAAGCTGAGGATACAACGTAAGTTGTGTGGTAGCGGAGCGTTCCGTAAGTCTGTGAAGGCGGACCCGTGAGGGCTGCTGGAGATATCGGAAGTGCGAATGTTGACATGAGTAACGATAAAGGGAGTGAGAGACTCCCTCGCCGAAAGACCAAGGGTTCCTGCTTAAAGTTAATCTGAGCAGGGTTAGCCGGCCCCTAAGACGAGGCGGACACGCGTAGTCGATGGGAACCACGTTAATATTCGTGGGCCTGGTGGTAGTGACGGATCTTGTGTGTTGTTCAACCTTATTGGATTGGTTGGGCGGCGAAGAGGTTCCAGGAAATAGCTCCACCGTATAGACCGTACCCGAAACCGACACAGGTGGTCAGGTAGAGTATACCAAGGCGCTTGAGAGAACTATGTTGAAGGAACTCGGCAAATTGCACGCGTAACTTCGGAAGAAGCGTGACCCTTTTGCACGCAAGTGTGATGGGGTGGCACAGACCAGGGGGTAGCGACTGTTTATCAAAAACACAGGGCTCTGCGAAGTAGCAATACGACGTATAGGGTCTGACGCCTGCCCGGTGCTGGAAGGTTAAAGGGAGAGGTGCAAGCTTTGAACTGAAGCCCCAGTAAACGGCGGCCGTAACTATAACGGTCCTAAGGTAGCGAAATTCCTTGTCGGGTAAGTTCCGACCTGCACGAATGGCGTAACGACTTCCCCGCTGTCTCCAACATAGACTCAGTGAAATTGAATTCCCCGTGAAGATGCGGGGTTCCTGCGGTCAGACGGAAAGACCCCGTGCACCTTTACTATAGCTTTACACTGGCATTCGCCAAGGCATGTGTAGGATAGGTGGTAGGCTTTGAAGCAGGGACGCCAGTTCCTGTGGAGCCATCCTTGAAATACCACCCTTATCTTCGTGGATGTCTAACCGCGGTCCGTTATCCGGATCCGGGACAGTGTATGGTGGGTAGTTTGACTGGGGCGGTCGCCTCCGAAAGAGTAACGGAGGCGCGCGATGGTTAGCTCAGACCGGTCGGAAATCGGTCGTCGAGTGCAATGGCATAAGCTAGCCTGACTGCGAGACTGACAAGTCGAGCAGAGACGAAAGTCGGTCATAGTGATCCGGTGGTCCCGTGTGGAAGGGCCATCGCTCAACGGATAAAAGGTACGCCGGGGATAACAGGCTGATGACCCCCAAGAGTCCATATCGACGGGGTTGTTTGGCACCTCGATGTCGACTCATCGCATCCTGGGGCTGGAGCAGGTCCCAAGGGTATGGCTGTTCGCCATTTAAAGCGGTACGTGAGTTGGGTTCAGAACGTCGTGAGACAGTTCGGTCCCTATCTGCCGTGGGTGTAGGAATATTGACAGGATCTGTCCCTAGTACGAGAGGACCGGGATGGACGTATCTCTGGTGGATCTGTTGTCCTGCCAAGGGCATAGCAGAGTAGCTATATACGGAATGGATAACCGCTGAAGGCATCTAAGCGGGAAACCAACCTGAAAACGAGTGTTCCCTATCAGAGCCGTGGAAGACGACCACGTCGATAGGACGGGTGTGGAAGTGCAGTAATGCATGAAGCTTACCGTTACTAATAGCTCGAGCGACTTCTTCGTTCCCATTGTTCATGCTCATCGAATAAAACTCGATCGCATCACGTGTTCATATCAAATAGAGCCAAAAGCTCTCCAGCTTCTCGATACAACAGCATGAGCCAAAGCTCATGCCAGTTGCGTTTTGCCGACCTGGTGGTTATCGCGGGGCGGCTGCACCCGTTCCCATTCCGAACACGGCCGTGAAACGCCCCAGCGCCAATGGTACTCCGTCTTAAGACGCGGGAGAGTAGGTCGCTGCCAGGTCTGCTAAACGCAACTCAAAATATCTTCTCACTCACAAACCTCTCGGCACAGGCCGAAACAATAGGCCGCACACAAAGCGGCCTTTTGCAGTTCTAGAGCTTACTCGACATCCAAGTCGATCGCAGTCAACGCGGGGTGGAGCAGCCCCCGCCGACCCGCAGAAGGCAAAAGCCTTCGAGGACCGGCAAAACAAAACAACCGGGCCCTTGTGCTGCGGTCGCTCATGATTAACGCGGGGTGGAGCAGCCCGGTAGCTCGTCAGGCTCATAACCTGAAGGCCGCAGGTTCAAATCCTGCCCCCGCAACCAAGATATACGACGATCATAAAAACCCCGTGGCTCAAAGCCGCGGGGTTTTTGCGTTTCTGGTGCTGCACTGACTGCTTCTCAGAGCGCGCGGCGGCGGACGGAAATGCCGCACCTCACACCTCCTTATTTTCAGGGTCGCCCCTTGCGGTGGACCACGAACTCAACTCACTTTTGAGTGCATGCGGTAGTGGCGTAACTATCGGCAGGGTGGCATCTCGCTTGCTCTCTGTGGCCGGGGTAGCTCGCTCTGGAAAACGTCATTCTTATTAATGGCGTGTCCAGCGCAGGAGACCGATATCGTAGCCCAGCGACCGTGCTCTGTTCGCCAACATCTTTCGAGTCTGTTCCGAAGGCTTTGCCGTTCGGGTCAGAATCCACAAATAGCGGCCGGATGGTTCACCCACAATCGACCAGGAGTAGTCGGCGGCGTGATCGAGGACCCAGTAGTCACCATAAAAAGGACCGAAGAAAGAGACTTTCAGTTTGGCGTTGCCGCTATCAGGGACGATCTTGGCACGGCCTTCTACAGCCTTTTTTGTGCCGTCAGGGCTGTCTTTGCGGCAGGTGTTGATGACCTTGATCAGTCCATCGTCCCGCAGGTAATACTGAGCCGTTACGCCCTCGCAATCGGTTTCGAAAGAGTTCTCGTAACGGGCGAGTTCGAACCAGCTGCCGAGATAGCTGTCTAGCTGAACGGTTTTCGCCGGCTGAGGAACTGATGTGTTGCCGACGGGGCTGACTGTGCTGCAGGCAGCAAGGAAGCCGCTGGCGATGAGGGGGAGGAATGATCTGAGTTTCATCGGCGGTTAATGTGGTTGCGCACCAATAGTTCCCGTGGCGGGG
This sequence comes from Agrobacterium cavarae, assembly GCF_004310285.1. GTDB lineage: Bacteria > Pseudomonadota > Alphaproteobacteria > Rhizobiales > Rhizobiaceae > Agrobacterium > Agrobacterium cavarae. Next base: position 186,485 of record NZ_SISF01000031.1, on the reverse strand, counting down.
GAGACTGTTCAGGTCATTTTTCTGCACGTCAGCCTGCTGGTGACCTTATGTATCCAATTCCCAAGGGATGCGCGACTGAGATGAGACATCCGAGATCGAGGGTCGTTCCCCATCAGCGGACTAAGGGCGATTCCTGGACTTGGACGAGCCAGTTCGCTGATACGTACTCCGCCTTTCACGCAGTCGTCGTGGTGGTCCCCAAACGGGCATTCTTAACTCTGGCATGTCGTGAATCCTATCGGCTGATTTGCCGATGTTGTCATATGCCTCGCTGGAAACCCGTCATTCAGCAATACCCTTGGAAAAGCCCGGCGAGTTGGTGCCGAAGAGGTTGAAGCGGGATTTGTCCATGCCTTCCTGCTTGTACCGCACCTTGGCGCCGGCAAGGGCGGACTCGAATTCCTGTCCTGCCGCGAGTTTTGCGGTGAGGTCCTTCATCGGTGTACGGTCGCCGATCAGCATGTGGATGACGGATAAGGCTCTCTCGCTCAGGATTTGGCGGGAGAGGGGAGAACCGAAGTTGAGCTTCAGTCGAAAATAGGTCCACCGACCGTCTTTGTTGCCGCGGATCTGGATGAAGAGCGAAGGGGTGCGTCCCGTCTCTGGAAATTCCAGCAAGGAGTTACATTCCCAGTCCCCGTTGGGCATCTGGGTGAAGGTGGGGGCTGCTTTTTGCGATAGATCCGCAAGCGCCTTGCAGCGAGTAGCGTCGAAATTTCGGACCGGAATTCGGCCCGCCTTTGCCACGATCTGCTGGAGTGGAGTGGGCTCCATCACACGCGCGGTTCGGGTATCGTCCATCGTTATGCCGACAAAGGATAAGAGGGCGACGACGAGCATTCTCAAAGGCTCCGATTGAAGGGGCGTGCGGCGGAAGGTGGTTGATCAGATCGAGATTGCGACCGTTCACGCTGGCCGCAATCTTTCAGCTACGCTTCCTGCGCTTTCGCTCTAGGTGTCGTCGCATGCCTTTGTCAAAAAACCAACAGGAGTTTGACGAAGCGGCTCCACTCTCGCCTGATCCATCCCGATAAGGGCTGATTTGCAGGTTCAACCGACGACGACAGGCCTTTTCACGCCAGCGCCATCACCCGTGATGGAGGGCTCGCTGCAAGTCGCCGATGCGTTTGACGCGTTGTCTGCGGTTGGAGCCGTCATTGTATGAGAGGGACTGAAGCATAAACTCAGTCATGGCGACGAGTTGGAGCATGCTGTCACTGCCGTTCTGGTTCAGCGGGATCGTCAGGCAGATGTCGGCGCTTTCTGGACCCCACTCGTAGAAGCGGGTGGTGATAAGGACCGTTTTGTATCCGCCGCGTTTTGCCATCTTGGCAAGGCGCTGAAGGGCGGGGAGATTGCCGCCGCAGTCGATCAGGATCAGAAGCGTGCTGTCCGGCTCTTCATCCATCAGTTCGATATAGGTCGAGCCGTCGCTTTGCAGATAGTGGACCCGCTCGCGACATTCGAGCAGCTTCATATAGAAGTAGCGGCACAGGCCGAAGCTCTCCGCCGATGAGGCGATGAAGACGTTCCGGCTGTCCTGAATGGCATCGAGTGCGGTCTTCCACACGGACTGACCGGCGAGATCGTAAACGGCCTGCACGGCCTGGATCTGCTGCATCATCAGACCCGAAAGCGGGGTCTGCCGTGGCTCCTGGCTCTCAGCGGGAACGGCTGGTGATGCGGTGACGCGCTCGCGCAGATGTTCGCGAATGTCGCTCAGCTGCCGGTAGCCGAGAGATCGAAGAAACCGGCCAACCGTCATCGGGCTCAAACCCAGCTTTTCTGCCAGCGTCGCAGCCGTCTCGAAGGGAAGCTCGTTCATATGCTCCATGAGATATTTCGCGATGCGCCGCTCCGCCGGCGTGCCGGACTTCATCAACCGGGACAGATCGATCAGTAGCTTTTCCAATAACGCCTCATTACGTTTCTATCGGACGACGATACAGAGCTTGGCAGGTGGCCGGTGGTCGTACGTGCTTCGGGACACACTGTACCCGCTTCGAGGGCAGAATACTATTTCTTCCCCGTTGTTTTTCATAGTTTAGGCATGGCTGCTATTCAAGCAAAAGATGATAGCTCACCACCATTTGCGAAAGGCCCGAGCGACGGCGTTCTTGTGCAAGAAATAGAGCCGCCTTATCTGTGCACCGCAGGTAACGTTCAGAAGAGGAATGGTGGTTTGATTCTTGATGCAGCAAAACGCGCCTTTGAGAACCTGTTTGCTTCAGAGACGCGTTCCGTCTTTTGGAAAGTCCTCGGTCTTACCATTCTTGTTTTGATCGGTCTGTGGTTTGCGATCCGCAGCCTGTTCATCTGGCTTGCTTTGCCATGGCTTGATTCGCTTGTGCCCGGCATGCCGGATTGGGCGGGTTGGATGAGCGTTGTTCTGGCGATCCTTGCCGGCATCGGGTTAGCGCTGGCGCTGGCGCTGTTGATCTCTCCCGTCACGGCGGTAATTGCCGGTCTGTTTCTCGACGATGTGGCGGAGGTGATCGAGAAACAGGATTATGCCGGGGAGCCCGCCGGCCGCGCCATGCCGCTTGGGGAAGCGGTAGTGTCTTCGATCAAGTTTTTCGGCGTGGTCATTCTCGGCAATGCCATCGCACTTCTCCTGCTTCTGGTGCCGGGCGTGAACCTCATCGCCTTTTTCATGGTCAATGGTTATCTTCTGGGACGGGAGTTCTTCGAATTTGCGGCCATGCGCTTCCGCACGCCAGAGGAGGCGAGGGCCTTTCGCTCGAAACACGCATCGACGGTGTTCATGGCGGGCCTGGTGATCGCAGCGTTTCTGGCGGTGCCCTTCCTCAATCTGCTGACGCCGCTCTTTGCCGCATCCTTCATGGTGCATCTGCACAAGTCGATCAGCCGGAAAGACCCATCCTTCGTGCTGCAATCGAACGCTCCCCGCTCAGGCACCAACCAGCTGGGGCGGTAGCTCGACCAACGGGGCAGGAATATCCCAGGTCTTTTCCGGCGACTTACAGATGTCGGCAATGATACAGCGCTCGCATTCCGGCTTGCGGGCCTTGCAGCAATAGCGCCCATGCAGGATCAGCCAGTGGTGGGCGTGGAAAAGATAGGGTTCGGGGATGATCCTGACCAGCCTGTCCTCCACCTCGTCCGGGGTCTTGCCCGGCGCCAGCAGGATGCGGTTGGCGATGCGAAAGACATGGGTGTCGACGGCGAGCGTCGGGATGCCGAATGCCATGGACATGACCACATTGGCGGTCTTGCGGCCCACACCCGGCAGCATCATCAGCTCTTCTCGGGTTTTTGGCACCTCGCCACCAAAATTGTCGATCAGCATCTGCGATAGCGCGATGACGTTCTTGGCCTTGTTGCGGTAAAGCCCGATGGTCTTGATGTAGTCGATCAGCCGTTCTTCCCCAAGCGCCAGCATCTTTTGTGGCGTATCGGCAATTTCAAACAGCGCTCTCGTTGCCCGGTTGACGCCGACATCGGTGGCCTGGGCGGAGAGTGCGACGGCCACGACCAGGGTGAAGGGGTTGGAATGTTCCAGCTCCCCCTTTGGCTCCGGCCGCTGGATGGAAAAACGGCGGAAGATCTCGTTCAGCTCTTCTTTCGAGTAGGCGGTCTTCACGCGCTTTTGCCTGGGCTTCGCCGTTGAAATTGACTTTTTTGCTGTTTGGGTGCTGGATCGTTTCTTGTCTATTGTCATAACGGATCTACATGCGCGTTGATCAGCCGTATCGAGGAAGGCAGATGGAAATGCTCAACGATCAGCCGGTTTTTTCTGCCGAACTCATTCCCTATCGCTCGCTGGGGCGCAAGGGCTTTCGTGTCCTGCTGGTGCTCTGCGCGCTCGTCGCAGTCCTCTATAGCGGGTTCTTCCTCGTCACCGGCGCTTGGCCGATCGGCTTCTTTCTGGGGCTCGATTTCCTGCTTCTCTATATTGCCTTTCGCGCAAACTACCGTGCCGCCAAGGTCAAGGAGCAGGTGGTGGTGTCTCGCACCAACCTCTCCATCCGTAAATTTTCGCCGAAGGGATATGTGGTTGAACATCGGTTCAATCCGTTCTGGGCGCGCTTTCGGGTGCGCCGTCACGAGGAATTCGGCATTCTTTCCATGCATGTGTCAGGCGAAGGCCGAGTGACGGATATCGGCTCCTTCCTCAACCCGGAGGATCGGGAAAGCTTTGCCAAAGCATTTCGCAATGCGCTGGCGACGGTGAAGCTTAAAATCTGATAGGTCTTGGCAAGAAACGGGTGGAGGCAGACGTCAGGTCGTGGTCTTCTGATCGCCAAGGAGACATGCCATGAATGCCAATATCATGCTGAAGGAAGATATCACGCCGGTTGGCGCCGACTACGAGACGGTGCGCCAGGTGATCGAGATATTGACGGTGGATTACCGCGACCAGCCGTCGCTGGAGGAGATTGCCGCGAGGCTCAACCAGTCCCCCACGCAATTGCAGAAGACCTTTACGCGCTGGGCTGGATTGTCGCCAAAGGCCTTTTTGCAGGCCGTGACGCTCGATCATGCCAAGCGCCTTCTGCGCGAGGAAAATCTGCCGCTTCTGGAGACGGCCATCGAAGTCGGCATGTCCGGCCCAAGCCGCCTTCACGATCTCTTCGTCACCCATGAGGCCATGTCGCCCGGCGAGTGGAAGGTGAAGGGCAGCGGACTGCAGATCCGCTATGGCTACCACCCGTCGCCCTTTGGTCTGGCGCTGGTGATGATCACCGATCGTGGTCTGGCTGGCTGCGCCTTCGCCGATGCGGGTGAGGAGACGGAATGTTTCGAGGACATGGCGCGGCGCTGGCCGAACGCCATCTATGTGGAAGACAGCGCCGCGACAGCACCCTATGCCGAGCGGATCTTCGATCCCGCTCGCTGGAACAGGGACCAGCCGCTGCGCGTCGTGCTGCTGGGCACGGATTTCCAGGTGCGCGTCTGGCAAAGCCTATTGAAGATCCCGATGGGCAAGGCCGTCACCTATTCGCATGTGGCGCAGGATATCGGCCAGCCGACGGCGTCTCGCGCCGTGGGGGCGGCGATCGGTGCCAACCCCATCTCCTTCGTCGTTCCCTGCCACAGGGCGCTCGGCAAGAGCGGCGCGCTGACCGGCTATCATTGGGGTATTACCCGCAAGCGAGCGATGCTGGGCTGGGAAACGGGGCGGGTGTAACTACTTCGCTTCAGTGGCTTTTCCCGCCTCGGCCAGCTCCATCAGTGCCCGCGCTGCCGCCTCGTCGGTGATCAGCGTGTTGCAGCCGATGCGCTTGATGGTGGCGCGGATGGCGGTGGCGCGGTGGGCGCCGCCGGAGGCGAGAACGATGTGTTTGGCCTTTTTCAGCGTATCGAGATCGATCGACATGGCGTGATTGTTGATCGGGTGATCGACAGAGCGGCCTTCGGCATCGATGAAGTTGAACATGGTGTCGCAGACGCAGCCCGCCGCGACCAGTTCATCCAGCGTCTGTTTCGAGATGAAACCTTCCGACAGCGATGTGGAATGCGGGCCGATATCGCCGCAGCTGACGATGGCGAGATCGAGATTTTCGGCAAGCGCATAAAGCGTGCTCAGCCCGCATTTTTCGATCAGCGCCCGCTTGGTTTCGATGGAATCGACCAGGAGCGGGGCGAGAAACATGTAGCATTCCGCTCCGAGCGCGCTTGCCAGCCGCCAGGTGTAGTCGAGCGGGTTGGTCTGGTGCACGGCAACAATCCCGCCGAGCAGCGAGACGACCTTGCAGTTTTCGCGTCGCGGCGGGCGGAAGCTGGAGAGGGAAGCGGTCATGGTGCGGCCCCAGCCAACACCGATCGTGGCATTGTCCGGCACGACTTCGGAGAGGAACTGGCCGAGCGCAAGACCCACTCCCTTGGCGATATCTCCTACCTTATCCGAACCCGTGGGAATGATCACCGCCTCGTCCAGGCCATAGGCTTTTTCCAGATCGATCGAAAGCGCGACGAAATCCTCGATGCCTTCATTGATCCAGATCTGCACGTCGGAGCGCTTCATCGCCTCATCAAGCAGGCGGATGACGGTGGAGCGGCTGATGCCGAGTTTCTCGGCGACATCCTTCTGCGTCATGCCCTGATTATAATAGAGCCACGCGGCGCGAAGCCTCAGAGAGGGCGCTTCGGAAAAGGCCGTATGGGTTTCTCTACGCAGTTTTGCCACTGTCTTTTGCCGTATCCTGGTCTGAGTATGCTTGAAAGATGAGCCTGTCGCTCAAGGCTGCCGGGGTTGAAGGAGAGACTTTAGGGACAGGCGTGTTTGGTCGCTGCATTTTTCCGCCCGACGCATTGCCGAGCGGAGAGTTACCTTCTGCTTGTCCGGCATGACGGGATACGCAGTTTCGAAAAGCGCGGTCAGCGGCGCCAAACGGGCGTCGCACCAACTCGCTCCCATGCCGTCCAAGGCCAGTGCCTCCAGGCTGCCCTCGATGACCAGGCCAATGTTCGAATAGACCTGATCACGACCTGCCGCCGCCTTTGGATTGCTCGAGAGCTCGGGCATTTCTGAAAACATTTTCTTGGTGATTGTGACCGCTGCACGACTGGACCAGAGTGTGGCGTCCAGACAGGCGCCAAGCCCCCTCATATTGTCAGTGATTGCCTTCTGCGATCTCGCCGTGGCAGGATCTTCGTAGATATTCATGACGACGATGAGCGCGCGTGTGTAACTCACCACCGTCTTGTACTCATGTGGGGAGAGTTCATCCAGCTTTTCCGCTTCACTTGGGCGACAGAGAATATCGAGGGTTTTTGAAACCTCTGGATTTGTGGGCTTCATGGCCTCCCGGGAGTGGCGATTGCGGTCGGCGAAAGCCTGCAGGCGTTGTGCGGCGTCCTGCATCTCCTGCAAACGGTTTTCCGACGGTGCGTTCGGTGAAACGCCATCCGTTTCTTGCGCCGGAGGTGGCGCAAAATTGAACCTGACTTCACCTTGGATACCCATGGCGGCCAGTTGTGGTTGGCAGCGCAGAACCGCTCTCATCGCCGCATTGGCGAATGCCTGATCGATCGCTCCACTGCCTTTTTCAATGATGACGGGCGTTCTATCGAGCGAGCCGTCAGCTTCAAATGTCGCGGCAATGACCACCGCACCGGTTGCCCCCGACGGCGGGGTAAAACATGCCTCTACTGCGCGCTGAAACTCGGACCGGCTGACGGCCTTTTGCGTCTCTGCCAGCGCTGCCTGGAAGACAAAAGCGGCTGAGGCCATGGCTGCAAAGATCATGTAAAGTCGTTTGGCTATCATGTTTGCATCCAAATTCGTTTCATCAGCCCGACGTCAGGGAGCGCATTGGCTTGATCCGGCAGTATTGCAGACATGAAACTTATGTCAATTGCGATGGGCAAATGTCTTGACTTCCTCCCGTAAGCTGCGCGATACTCCCCGCGAACACAGTTCCCTTGTCGCCGTCTGTACGCTCACCCGTGCGGAACGAAATTCGATAGCGATGGTTTCCGAGACATTCACAAGGATTACACGGCATGACTTCCAAGCTTGATCAACTTCGCGCCATCACCACCGTGGTTGCCGATACCGGTGACATCGAGGCGGTGGCCCGTCTGAAGCCGGTGGATTGCACCACCAACCCGTCCATCGTCCTGAAGGCGCTTGGCACGCCGGCCTTTGCCGATACGGTGAAGGAAGCGGTTGCCTGGGGTCGCAAGCAGGGCGGTGCCTCCGAAGGCGTGATTGCCGCGGTGGCCGATCGTCTAGCGATCTCCGTCGGTGCAGCCCTTGTCGATCTCGTCCCCGGCCGCGTGTCGACCGAGGTGGATGCCGACCTCTCCTTCGATACGAAGGCTTCGATCGACAAGGCGCACAGCATCATTGCCGCCTACAAGGAGCGCGGCATCGAGCGCGAGCGCATTCTCATCAAGTTGGCCTCCACCTGGGAAGGCATCAAGGCGGCGGAAGTGCTGCAGGCAGAAGGCATCGATTGCAATCTGACGCTTCTCTTCTCGCAGGCCCAGGCAATTGCCTGCGCCGAAGCGAAGGCTTTCCTCATTTCGCCCTTCGTCGGTCGCATTCTCGACTGGTACAAGAAGTCGACCGGTGAGACCTACACCGCCGAGACCGATCCGGGTGTGCTTTCGGTGCGCCAGATCTACAATTACTACAAGGCCAATGGCATCTCGACCGTCGTCATGGGCGCGTCCTTCCGCAATGTTGGCGAAATCGAAGCGCTGGCCGGTTGCGACCGCCTGACGATCAGCCCCGCACTTCTGGAAGAGCTGGACAAGGATACCGGCACGCTGGAGCGCAAGCTGTCTCCCGATCACGCCAAGGCAGAGCCGCTTCAGTCGCTGGACGAAAAGTCCTTCCGCTGGCAGCTCAACGAAGACGCCATGGCGACGGAGAAGCTGTCCGAAGGCATCCGCCTGTTTGCCAAGGATCTGGTGTCGCTGCGCGAAATCGTTCGCAAGGAACTTGCTGCTGCCTGACGAAAAACGACCGGGAACCGATTTCGCGTCCGGTCGTTTTATTCTCATAAGATCTCCAGTCTTGAAGCGCGGCTGTTCCCCCTGGCAGTCGCGCTTTTTCTTTGCGTGTTTGGCGCGGGGCTGCTGTGACAGCTGGGCGAACCAGCGCTGCCTCAACGGATGGTGACGGTCAGCATTGGAGTCGTCGAGTGACGGGGCGAGGATATCTCGATCTCATCTCGCGTGCCGATCAGGTGCTCTGTCAGGCGAAGATGTCCTGTCGCGCGCGAGTGGTTGCCGTGCGTCAAGACGATGTGAGTCCAGCCTTCACGTAACGGATAGTTGAGGCGCCTTACTGGCCGGCCACGACTTCTGAGATCGCCTTAGCCGTCTCGCGGATCAGCTCCAGACAGTCATCCTCTTTTGGCGCCGCTTCGTTGAGCGAGCCGATGAAGGGACAGGTGACGACGGCAAGCGCCGTGCCGTCGAGCGTCAGGATCGGGGCGGAAATGTTGCGCACGCCGGCGGTCTGCAGGCTGTTCATGCTCTCATAGCCCTGGGCCTTCACCTGTTGCAGCCGTTCGCGCAGGTTTGCAGGCAGTTCCTTTTCCTCGCCACGCAGCTGTTCGGCAATCATCAACTCCCGCTGCGTCTCGTTCTGGAAGGCCAGGAGGACATGGCCGGAGCCGGTGTTGAACAGGCTCATCTGCGCACCGACGCGAATGGAGAGCGCCCAATAGGTGGAAGAGTCCTGCTGCGCGATGACGACGACCGAACCACGATCATAAACCGCCAGATGACAGGCCTGCTGCGCTTTCGCCGAGAAATCCCGCATCATCGAGGCTGCAAAGGAAACGAGACGTCTCACGGGCTGGTGGAAGTGGGCAAGCCCGAACATTTTCAAAGTAAGGGTAAAGCGGTCGCCATCCTGGCGCTGCACATAGCCGCGGCGGACCAGGCGATCCAGCATGCGATAGAACTCGTTGGGGCTCTTGCCGAGCGCCTTGGCGATTTCCACCTGGGTCAGCCCCCCATCGGTGCGCGCCAGAAGCTCGAGAATATCCAGCCCCTTGTCCAGCGCCGGTGCGCGGTATCTGTCGCTATCGTCTTCCGTCATCGGGCCTCTATTGATTGCAAGCTGGCTTGACGGTCTGTGAATACACCGTTTACATATGAATTGTCGATGCATATTTGAGACATTGCGCCCGAAGGCGCCGGAGGAGAGCCATCATGGGCCAGGATTTTTCAGGACAGACCGTTGTCATTACCGCAGCGGCGCAGGGTATCGGCCGGGCAACGGCGGAACGCTTCATCGCGCTTGGCGCGCGCGTTATCGCCACCGACATCAATGAAGCTGCTCTCGCAACCCTTGAAAATGCCGAGACCCGCGTTCTTAACGTTCTCGATGGCGCTGCCGTTCAGGCCTTTGCCGCCGAGATCGGCTCTGCGGATGTGCTCTTCAACTGCGCAGGCTTCGTGCATGCCGGCACCATTCTCGACTGCGAGGAAAAGGACTGGGATTTCTCCTTCGATCTCAATGCCAAGGCCATGTACCGCACCTGCCGCGCCTTTTTGCCCGGCATGCTGGAAAAGGGCAAGGGCGCCATCGTCAACATGTCGTCAGTGGCCTCCAGCGTCAAAGGCGTGCCGAACCGGTTTGCCTATACGGCCTCGAAGGCGGCGGTCATTGGCCTGACGAAGTCCATCGCATCGGATTTCGTCACCAAGGGCATTCGCTGCAACGCCATCTGCCCAGGCACCGTGGATAGCCCGTCTCTGCATGAGCGCCTGCGCGCGACCGGCGATTACGAAAAGGCGCTGAGCGACTTCATCGCGCGCCAGCCGATGGGGCGCATCGCCAAGCCGGAAGAGATTGCAGCGCTGGTGACCTATCTGGCGTCGGACGAGGCGGGGTTCACCACGGGTCAGATCCATGTGATCGACGGTGGCTGGACGGCCTGACAGGGCCGCTTTTCAGTCCGCGCATTTGCGTCTCGTCATCCCGCGGGTGACGGGGAGGGACTTAAGCTTCTCTCGTCGACGTGGTACGCCGCCAAGGTCACGCAGGTCATCCACGTGACCAAACAAAAACGGCCGGGGAGGCCCGACCGTTTCTGTATTCCAAGCCTGTGTAATCCTTAGAGGATCGCCTGACCGGCCATCACTGCCAGCACCAGGAAGATGAGGAAGACGACCACGGCGATGAAGAACAGGATCCGGGCGATGCCGGAGGCCGCCGCCGAAATGCCTGTGAAGCCGAAAACGCCGGCGATGATCGAGATCACGAAAAATATTAGAGCCCACTTCAGCATGGTCGGTCCTCTTGCGTCAGATTTGAAACGGGCAAACGCCTAAGGTCCGGGACCCACTCGTTTGTCTCTCAGTCTTTGTTCAGCCAAGCCCTTGCCGCACAATAATCTTCACGCGCGCGGGCATGCACTAATGACGCAAAAGTGAGGGAAGAGGTTCCAGGGTACCGAAAATCTTTTTCGACACCCGGCTCTTGCGATGGGTCACGCGGTCGCGGTGGCGGAGGTTTTCCTGGCTTTTATCGTCGTGCGGAGGAAGGCCAGGATGAAAATCCCGCTCATGATCAGGACGATCGTGGGGGCCGGTGCGCTGTCGATCAGGAAGCTCAGCCAGATGCCAAGGGTGGTAGAAAAGAGCGCTACGCAGACGGCGGCAATCAGCATCTCGGAGAAACGCCGAGTGACGAGAAACGCAATGGCGCCGGGCGCCACCAGCATGGCGACCGAGAGAATGATGCCGATTGCCTGGAGTGCGCCGACGACGGTGAGCGACAGGACGGCAAGCAGGCCGTAATGCAGGATGCGGACCGGCAGGCCGATGGCCTTGGCGTGTTGCGGATCGAAGGTATGCACCAGCAGATCCTTGCGCAGTATGGCGAGGAAGAGCGTGGCGGCAAGCGCGATCAGGCCGGTCTGGATGACATCGGCCACCGAAACGCCGAGCATGTCGCCGAAGAGAATATGGTCGAGATGCACGTCGCTCTGCACCTTGACATAGAGCACCAGCCCTAGGCCGAACATGCCGGAAAAGACAATGCCAAGCACCGTGTCTTCCTTGATGCGGCTGTTTTCCTTCAGAAAGCCGGTGCCGAGCGCGCAGATCATGCCGGCGATGAAGGCGCCGATGGAGAAGGGGATGTTGACGATATAGGCGATGACGACTCCGGGCAGCACGGCATGGGAGACCGCATCGCCCATCAGCGACCAGCCTTTCAACACCAGCAGACAGGAGAGCATGGCCATCGGCACGGCGATCATCAGCGTGATGATGAAGGCATATTGCATGAAGGGAAGCTGGAAGGGCAGAAGCGCCAGTTCGAGATATTCGCTCATGCGGGCTCCTCAAGGGCGGCGCGGGCCTTGGCGCGCGAGGCAAGATAGCCGTGTTTGGGCGCAAACAGGAAAGCGGTCAGGAAGATCAGCGTCTGTAGCACGACGATGATACCGCCGGTCGCGCCATCGAGGAAATAGCTCAGGTACGCGCCGAGGAAGCTCGTTGCGGCGCCGATGCCGAAGCTCATGCCGATCAGCCGCTCGAAACGGTCGGTCAGGAGATAGGCGGTGGCGCCGGGCGTCACCACCATGGCGACGACGAGAAAGGCGCCGACGGTCTGCAGAGCTGCGACAGTGGAGGCGGCGAGCAGGGTGAAGAAGATGATCTTCAGCACATCCGGTTTGAGGCCGATGGTGCGGGCGTGGTTCTCATCGAAGAAGACGACCATGAAGTCACGCCATTTCAGCGACAGGACCAGCAGACTGATGCCGCCGATCAGCGCCAGCTGGATCGTGTCTTCGGGGGTGATGGCGAGGATGTTGCCGAGAACGATGGTCTGAATGTTGATGGAGGTGGGCGAGAGCGACACCATGAAAAGGCCGAGGCCGAAGAAGGAGGTGAAGATCAGGCCGATGATGGCGTCTTCCTTCAGCCTTGTCTTCTGGTTGAGAAACAGCATCGATGCCGCCGCAAGCCCGCCGGAGAAGAACGCGCCGAGTGCGAAGGGAAGACCCAGCATATAAGCGCCCGCGACGCCCGGCACGATGGCGTGGGAGAGGGCATCGCCGATCAGCGACCAGCCCTTCAGCATCAGATAGGCGGAGAGAAAGCCGCAGACGCCGCCGACCAGTGCGCTGACCCAGATGGCATTCAGCATGTAGGAGTAGGTGAAGGGCTCGAGCAGGGTGGAGATCATCGCTCCGCGTCTCCCACCGTCGCCGGATCGTCCCGCGTCTCATGGCCGTTCTGGCCGTAGATGACGAAGGGGCGCTCGTCATCGGTGATTACTTTCAGACGCCGCGGGTCGGCATCGTCATGTAGATCGGCGCCGCCCAGGATGAAGTGGCGGAGGCTTCCGCCAAAGGCGGCCTGAAGATTGGCTTCGGTGAAGGTGTCTTTCGTCTTGCCCGAGGCAAGCACCGTGCCCTTGACAAAGACGGCGCGATCGCAGAAATCCGGCACGCTGCCGAGATTGTGGGTGGAGACCAGCATGATGCGGCCTTCGTCGCGCAGGGATTTTAACAGCGCAATGATCTGCTCTTCGGTCGTCACGTCGACGCCGGTAAACGGCTCGTCGAGCAGAATGACCTTGCCTTCCTGCGCCAGTGCGCGGGCGAGAAAGACGCGTTTCTTCTGCCCGCCGGAAAGCTCGCCGATCTGGCGCTTGCGGTAATCCAGCATGTTGACGCGCGCGAGCGCCTCTTCCACCATCAGGTGGTCACGTTTGGTGGGAATGCGAAAGAAGTTCATGTGGCCGTAACGGCCCATCATCACCACATCCTCGACGAGAACGGGAAAGCTCCAATCCACCTCTTCGGCCTGCGGCACATAGGCGACGAGGTTCTTTTTCAGCGCGGTGGAGGCCGGCTCGCCGAAGATGGAGACGGTGCCGGCCGACAGCGGCACGAAGCCCATGATGGCCTTGAAGATGGTGGATTTGCCCGCCCCATTGACGCCGACAAGGGCAGTGATGGTGCCCCGGGGTATCGAGAAGCTTGCGCGGCGCAATGCCGTGTGGCCGTTGCGATAGGTGACCGTCACATCATCGACGGTGAGCCCATCCTGACCAGGCTTTGGCTTCGCAGCGCTTCTCGTTTTCCCCATCATCATTGGCTGAGACCCTTCACGATCGTGGCTGTTGTGGTGCGCAGAAGATCGAGATAGGTCGGCACGGGGCCGTTCGCCTCACTCAGAGAATCCACATAGAGAATGCCGCCATAGGCCGCGCCCGTTTCCTTCGCCACCTGCTTTGCCGGATCGGGCGACACGGTGCTTTCGCTGAAGATGACGTGGACATTGTTGGCGCGCATCGCGTCGATGACGCCGCGCACCTGCTGCGGTGTGCCCTGGCTATCGGCATTGACCGGCCAGAGGAACAGTTCCTTCAGGCCGAAATCACGCGCCAGATAGGAGAAGGCCCCTTCGCTCGTCACCAGCCAGCGCTTGTTTTCCGGCAGTGCTGCGATGGCATCGCGCATCGGCTGGATTTCCTGTCGGATCTTGTCCGAATAGGCCTTGGCATTGGCGGCATAAACATCGGCGTGGTCGGGATCGATTTGCGTCAGCGCCTTGCGAATGTTCTCGACATAGATCAGCGCGTTGTCCGGGGACATCCAGGCATGCGGGTTGGGCTTGCCGCTATAGGCGCCGCCGCTGATCGAAATCGGCGTCACACCATCACTGACGACGACATTCGGAACGCCGGAGAGATTGGCGAGAAACTTCTGAAACCACAGTTCAAGGTTCAGCCCGTTCCACAAGACGAGGTTGGCATCGCGGGCTTTGAGAATATCGCGCGGGGTCGGCTGGTAGTTATGGATCTCGGCCCCGGGCTTGGTGATGCTCTCGACATCAGCGGCGTCGCCCGCAACGTTGCGGGCCATATCGGCAATGATGGTGAAGGTGGTGATCACCTTTGGCTTTTCCGCAGCAAAAGCGGAAAAGGGCAGGAAGGCTGCGGCGCAGAGAGCGAGAAACGTCGAGCGGGTCAACTTCATGAGAACGATAAAACCTCTTTTGCGATTAATTCGCAATAGCAATGTGGGAGACAGCGGAAAGATTGTCAATGCTATTGCAAATCATTCGCATTAAGAACGGCTGCAACTGGATATTGTTCCAAATTCTTTCTTGCAACGGTGTGCTGTGGCCTGATTGGGCGCGGGCTGCTGCCGGCGGCGAGCCTATGCGGCGTGGTCTCTCTCTGGATAGGAGAGACCACGCCGTCAGCCGATACGTGCGGGCTCGCCCGTTGCGTGTCTTGTTCGCAAAAAGTGTCAGTGATCTTACGGCGTGTTTCGCCTTGGCAGCCTGGGCAAGAGCGGGCTGATGAGCCTCGGCGATCCAGCTCAAAAAACGTCCGGAAACGAACCTTTTTCCTGCCTAATTAAGTCTTCTTCAATGAGAAGCCATCAAGATCAATGGCTGCACGGATGTGGTCTATCACCATCCGGCCTTTTTCCACTCCGGTGGCGCAACGAGGCGCGACGGGAGACGAAGGCGTTAGACGAGGTTGTCTATGTCGGGACGTTTGACGTGAAAGCAGTGTTCAAAAGAATACGGTTTTCCCGCAAAGTGGTATTGATTGGCGGTGGCATCCTCCTTCTGGGTGGTGCCTCCGGCGTTGCTGCCATTGTCGTCGGCAGGGATCAGCTGTTCGGTAATTCGGAGGTCGTGCAGAACGGCCTGGAATGCAAGACGGCGCAGACAGTCAAGATCAAGAAGAACGGCTCGGTCTGGATCCGCAAATTCGTCCGCACGGAAGGTGGCGATGGCCCCGAGCGCATGAAGACGGCGCTGCGCGTGGCCAAGGCCATCTACGACAAGGACCATCCCGATCTCGTCCAAGTCTCGGTGCTGGATGCCAAGGGACCGCAGATGCGCGCCGACATGCGCGGCCGATCGATCGCGGCGCAGGCAATCTACATCGCCGATCCCAGCAAGCTGCCGGAAGGCGCTGCTTCTCAGAGTTATTCCGCCTATTACTATGATGGCGCGGCCGCCGATGACGGCCAGTTTTACGGATTGCGCATCGATCTGCCCGTCGAAGACGCCAAGGCGATGACCGCGTCGCTCACCGAATTTGCCGATTGCGTCGATCCGGTCGCGGCCACTGCCGGCGACGGACATGGCGCTCCGGCGGGTGGCCACGGCGCGCCTGCCGGTCACGGTGCTGAGGCCTCGGGCGGGCACGGCGAAAGCAAGGGATCGGATGGCCACGGCGCCGAAGGCGATGGACATGGTGGTGGCGAGAAGCCTGCCGAAGGCGGCCACGATGCGCCTGCCAATGCCGATGGCAGTGGTCACGGTTCTGCTGAGCCACTTTTGACTTCGACACCGGACAAGAGCGAAAGCATGTTCAGCTTCGGCTACATCAAGTCGCTGCTGTTCGGTAAGGGTGAGACGACGGCGGTCGCGGCCGAGCAGCCAGCGGCGGAAGGCCATGGCGAGCCGGCAGCGGCTGGCGACCATGGCAGCGCCCCGGCTTCAGACGGTGGGAATGAGGCGGAGGGTCACAGCGCCCCCGCCGTAGCGGAAGAGCCTGCCGCACAGGGCAGTGCAGCGTCCGGCGCGGCGGCTGGTGGACACGATGCGCCTGCGGCCGAGGCGGCGGGACATGATGCTGCTGCTGGTGGCGATAAGACCGCAGAGGCTCCGAAGCCCGAGCATTGATTGGATTGCCTGGCGCGAGATGAGGGGCTTAATGACCCCCTCGTGCATGTGAGTATGTTGCCAGTTCTGCAGGAACGCGAGCAGCGAGATCGAAAATTGCCATCGAAGGCACGAACCCTTCCACAGTCCTGTGCTGATCCTCGGATCAAGGACAGGTGAGGCAGGATGATAAGGCCGAACCAATAAGCCGCTTATCTCGGACCGCCGCTCGTCGCGACGGTCCTTCGCAGTTCTTAAACCTCAGTCTGCCTTCTGGCGGCGGGCTGGGAAGAGGATGACGTCGCGGATCGACGGGGCGTTGGTGAGCAGCATGACCAGGCGGTCGACGCCGATGCCGAGGCCGCCGGCGGGGGGCATGCCCTGGTCGATGGCGTCGAGGAATTCGTCGTCCAGCTGCTTGTCCTTTTCGCCGCGGGCATGGGCCTGTTCCAGCTGTTCCACCATGCGGCGGCGCTGTTCTTCGGGGTCGTTCAACTCGGAGAAGGCGTTGCCCACTTCCCAGGCGTTGCAGTAGCTCTCGAAGCGCTCAACCAGACGCGGTTCGCCCGGCACCTCCTTGGCGAAGGGCGAGATGTCCTTGGGGAAATGCGTCACGTGGCTTGGCTGGATCAGCGTGCCTTCGACCTTTTCTTCGAAGATGAAGGCAAGGCATTCGCCCCAGGTCCAGTCCTTTTCGACTTCGAAGCCGGCGGCCTTGGCGGCAGCGCGGGCTTCCTCGTCGGTCTCGATTGCCAGGAAGTCGATGCCGGTTGCTTCCTTGACGGCATCTGGCATCGGCACGCGCTTGAACGGACCCTTGAAGGAAATTTTCTGGCCCTGGAAATCAAGCTCGGTGGTGCCGTGGATGGCAATGGCCAGCGTCTCGAACATGCGCTCCACGAGGCTCATAATGTCCTCATAGTCGGCATAGGCCCAGTAGCATTCCAGCATGGTGAATTCGGGATTGTGCCGTGTCGACACGCCCTCATTGCGGAAGTTGCGGTTGACCTCGAAGACCTTGTCGGAAAGGCCGGACACCAGCGTGCGCTTCAGGAACAGTTCCGGCGCGATGCGCAGATACATGTCCATCTTCAGCGTGTTGTGGAAGGTCTTGAACGGATCGGCGGTGGCGCCGCCATAGACCGTCTGCAGCATCGGGGTCTCGACTTCGAGGAAGCCTTCGGCCTCCATGAAGCGGCGGATGCCGGAAATGATCTTGGAGCGCTGCTGGAAGCGCAGCTTGGATTCCTCGTTGGAGAGGATGTCCAGATGGCGTTTGCGATAGCGGATTTCGACGTCGGAAATACCGTTCCACTTCTCCGGCATCGGCAGAAGCGACTTGGTGAGCATGGTGATCTCTTCGGCATTGATCGTCAGTTCGCCGCGCTTGGTGCGGCGCACCTTGCCGGTAACGCCGATGATGTCGCCGATGTCGATCATCGGCAGCATCTCGCGGGCGGCTTCCGGCGTCGTGTCCTTGTGCGAGAAGATCTGCACCTTGCCGGACGCATCATGGATATCCATGAACATGCCGGAATTGCGCGAGGAGTAGACGCGACCGGCAACCGTGACCGTATCGCCCGTTTCGACATCCGGCTCGATATCGGCATATTTTTCCGCAAGCTCGGCATTGGTCAGCGTGCGGTGGAAATGCGCCGGATAGACGTCGCCGATCTTGTCGCGCAAAAGCGCCAGCTTCTGGCGGCGCACTTCGGTGGCGTCGGAGGACAGGGCAGTCGTTTCGGTCGTCTTGGTGTCGGTCATGGTCTTGAAGCCTTTTTCGGGCGAGTTGTTCTTGTGTCTGTGGCGGCTAAGGCCGCGTTCTTCCGTATCGGTAGCGCTGAAAGGCTTAACCCCTCTCGGCGTCATCCTCGGGCTTGACCCAAGGATCTATGGCGTAGCGCTTGTCCACCCGTGGCCTTCGAGGCTTTGGCGTGGATCCTCGGGTCAAGCCCGAGGATGACGGAGGGTGGGGTGGCGTTGCCGCCTACCCTGAGCCCCTCAGACCCGGCGCGACCTTATCGACCTTAGCCCGCAGCGCCAACCATCGTCGTGACGACGGCGATCGCAGCCTTCAGGCGCTGGCGCACGACGGAGCGGCCGAGCAGCGCCATGGAATCGAAGAGCGGCAGCGAGCGCGAGGAGCCGGACATGGCGACGAAAAGCGGCGGGGTGACGACGCGCAGCTTCTTGCCCGTGCGTTCGGCCACATCGCGCAGTTCCGCCTCGATGGCTTCGACGTTCCAGTCCGGCATTTTTTCCAGATCGGTGGCAACGGTCGTCAGGATCTCGAGGACCTCTTCCGGCTTGCTCTTCAGCCCGGCAAAGGAGGCCGGTGTGAGACCTACATCGCCGGAGAGAAGGAAGCCCGCCAGGTTCGGCAATTCGCCGAGCTTGGACACACGGCTCTGGGAGAGCTTCAGGCCTTCGGTCAGGCGCTGGTTCAACATCGCCCATTCCAGCGTGCGGGCAATGAACTCTTCCGGCGTGAGCTTTTCGCGCAGCCAGCGACCGTTCAGCCAGTCGAGCTTCTGGATGTCGAAGATCGCGCCGGCCTTGGAGAGCGCGTCCGGATCGAATTTCGCCGCAAGCTCGTCCATCGACAGCAGCTCTTCGCCTTCAGCAATCTGGATGAAGAACAGGCCGAGAAAGTTCATCAGCGCTTCCGGCAGATAGCCGAGCGCGGAATAGTAGGAGATCGAGGTCGGGTTCTTGCGCTTGGAAAGCTTCGACTTGTCGGCGTTGCGCATCAGGGACAGATGCATGAACACCGGCTCCTGCCAGCCGAAATAGCGATAGAGCAGAATGTGCTTGGGCACCGATGCCAGCCACTCTTCGCCGCGCGCCACATGGGTGATCTTCATCAGATGGTCGTCGATGACGTTTGCCATGTGATAG
The DNA here is from genome assembly GCF_004310285.1 of Agrobacterium cavarae. Taxonomy (GTDB): domain Bacteria; phylum Pseudomonadota; class Alphaproteobacteria; order Rhizobiales; family Rhizobiaceae; genus Agrobacterium; species Agrobacterium cavarae. Next base: position 167,507 of record NZ_SISF01000031.1, on the reverse strand, counting down.
GTCGGCATGCCGTCGGCCTTGATCAGCACCTGCATGTCGACCGATTCCCACGGGATCGAGACATCGCCATAGACGCCGTCATGGAAATCGCAGGAACCTTCGGTCGGGATCTTCATGCGCACGACGGAAGGCTCGCCCGCTTCCATCTTGGCGGTGACTTCTTCCGCCTTCAGGTGAAGGCAAAGACCGTCATAGCCCGGCGGCTTGCCGGCCGCGCGCTGTGCTTCGCGCATTTCTTCCAGGCGCTGCGGGGTGCAGAAGCAGCGGAAGGCGTGGCCCTTGTCGAGCAGGTCTTGCGCGTAAGGCCAGTACATGTCCTTGCGTTCGGACTGGCGGTAGGGGCCATAAGGGCCGCCGACATCCGGGCCTTCCGACCAGGTCAGGCCGGTCCATTTCAGCGCTTCCAGAACCTTCTCTTCATATTCGCGCGTCGAGCGCGTGGCATCGGTATCTTCGATGCGCAGAATGAACTCGCCGCCGTGTTTCTTGGCGAAGAGATAGTTGAAGAGCGCGATATAGGCCGTGCCGACATGCGGCTCGCCGGTGGGGGAAGGGGCAATACGGACGCGGACGCCGGAAGTGGTCATTGAAATTCACTCGTCGTGACGTTGCAGCGACGCAAGGCTGAAATCAGCCTGTTGTCAGCGAAATTGACGTTGGATGCGGCAGGATTGGCAAAAACAGGCGTTGGATCAAGCGCCATTTCACACCATCCCATTGGGCATGGCTTAGGCCACATTCCGCCGCAGGCGTCAAGAAAAGACTGTTGCGCTGTCTTGCCGGTGGTGCCGGAGCAGGCACCCTTAGGACACCGGCCAGACGTACAGCAGCATGGGAATGCTGACGATGACGATGATGAAGGAAAGCGGAAGGCCAAGGCGCGGATAATCACTGAAGCGATAGCCGCCCGGTCCCATGACCAGCGTGTTGCACTGGTGGCCGATGGGGGTAAGGAAGTCGCAACCGGCACCGATCGCGACGGCCATCAGAAAGGCTTCGGGCCGAAAGCCGAGCGTGGTGGCAAAACCTGCTGCAATCGGCGCCATGACCAGAACGGTGGCGGCATTGTTCAGGAAGGGCGTCACCGCCATTGCGGTGAGCAGGATCATGCCAAGCGCGGCAAAGGGCGGAAGACCATGGGCGACGCTGCCAAGCCAGTGGGCAATCAATTCGCTGGCGCCTGTGGTTCTCAGGCTGTCGCTGACGGGAATGAGGGCGGCGAGCATGACCAGGATCGGGCCGTCCACCGACTTGTAGACTTCCGTCAGCGGAATGGCGCCGACCACGATCATCAGGAAGGCAGCGGCGAAGAAGGCGACCGAAACCGGTACCAGGCCGCTGCCGGCGGCAATCATGGCGGCGGCAAGCACGATCAGCGGCATGAAGGCGCGGCGCTTGACGCCAAGCAGGATTTCCCGCTGGGCAAGCGGCAGCAGCGAAAACTCCTGCAGCATCAGCGGCACATTCTTGCGGCTGCCCTGCAACAACAACACGTCTCCCGCCTTCAGCGTCAGATCGCTCAGGCGTTCGCTGACCCGCTGACCGCGCCGTGACACGGCAATCAGATTGACGCCGCGCGTATAGGAGAGCGCCAGTTCGCGTGCCGACATGCCGTTCAGGTGGGAATCGTTGCTGATGACGGCTTCCATAGAGATCAGATCGACGACCTTTTCGCCCTTGTCGGTGAGCGGCTTGCCCGAGAGTATGAGGTTTGCCTGCGACACCATCCGGTCGAGACCTTCCGGGCTGCCTTCCAGCATGACGGTGTCGCCAGCCTTCAACGTCACATCGGGAAAGGGCGAGATGCGACGGGGGCCACGCAGAATGGTTCTGGCAATCACATCCCCATCGCCAAGGCGCAGGAGTTCGCGCAGCGGCTTGTCGACGAGCACGCTGTCGGGCGAAAGTGTGGCTTCGGCGGTGTAGCTTGCCTGGTCGAGAATATCTTCCACAGAGGCCTGCTGCTTTGCCCGCACCGGCAGAAGCCGATAGCCGACGGTGAGGAAAAGAATGCCGACGACCGTCAGCGCAAGGCCGACGGGTGTGAAATCGAACATGCTGAAGCTCTGCCCGGTCATCTCCTCGCGAAGGCGCGATACGACGATGTTGGGCGAGGTGCCGATCTGCGTCATCAAGCCGCCGAGGAGGGCGGAAAAGGCCATCGGCATCAGGTAGAAAGAGACCGGACTTCCGGACTTGCGGGCAAACTGGAAGGCGACCGGCATCATGATGGCGAGCGCACCGATATTCTTGATGAAGGCCGACATGACGGCGACGGTCACCATCAGGAAAGCCAGTTGCAGGCCCTTCGAGCGCATTTCCGGCAAATAGCGCTTGATGATGAAATCGACGATGCCAGAGCGCGCCACGGCGGAACTGACGATCAACGCGCTGCCAACGATGATGACGATATCGTCGGAGAAGCCGGAAAAGGCCTTGTCGAAGGGAACGACACCGACGGCAACAGCCACCAGAAGCGCGCTGCACGCCACCACGTCGTAGCGGAACCTGTCCCACATGAAAGCGATCATCATCCCAGCAATCACGGCGAAGGCGAGGATCTGCTCAGTGGTCATGCGGGGGTACTTTCAGGAGGGCATTGCCATTGGACAATGCGGGGATGACCCGGGAAGGGTGCATCAAGAACGCGGGCGCTGTGCCACTTGTTCCTGCCGGTTTTTCAGGTTTTGCGGGCGTGCCGCGCATGCTGTATCCGGGCGTGCCCTTGGACAAGTCTTTGAGGTTGCTTGTCTCTCAGCCTTGAGGCGCAAGTGCCGTGTTCAGCCTTGAATTTATACTGGAGCCCGCAGCGGGTGCGGGCTCCAGGGATGTCTTTACAGCATCAATGCAGGGTGCTGCTCTTCTTGCGCTTGGAATTGCGTGAGACGATGTTGAGCACTTCCACCAGCGCCGAAAACGCCATGGCGGCATAGACGTAGCCCTTCGGCACATGGAAGCCCATGCCTTCGGCAATCAGCGTCGTGCCGATCATCAGCAGGAAGGCGAGTGCCAGCATGACGACCGTCGGGTTGCGCTCGATGAAGTTGGCAAGCGGGGTTGCGGCGAGCAGCATGACGGTGACGGCAAAGACGACGGCGACGACCATGATCGGCACGTGCGGGGTCATGCCGACTGCGGTGATGATGCTGTCCACCGAGAAGACCAGGTCGAGAAGCAGGATCTGGACGATAGCCGACGAGAAGCTGGTGATGGCAACCTTGCCGCCGACCATGTCTTCCTTGTGATCGATCGGGTCCACGTTGTGGTGGATTTCCTTGGTGGCCTTCCAGACGAGGAAGAGACCGCCGACGATGAGAATGATGTCCTTCCAGGAGAAGGGCTGGCCGAAGACTTCGAAGACCGGCTCTGTGAGCTGCACGATCCAGGCGACGGTGCCGAGCAGTCCAAGACGCATGACGAGCGCCAGCCCGATGCCGATGCGCCGTGCCTTTTCCCGCTGGTTTTCCGGCAGCTTGTTGGTCAGGATCGAGATGAAGATCAGGTTGTCGATACCCAGCACCACCTCCATGACGATGAGGGTGACGAGCGCCACCCATGCGGTGGGATCTGACAAGAGAGGGACGATGGACTCCATCGGGCCGGACTTCCTTTCAACTGAAGGTTATTATTCGACGGTGATAACGCAGATAATGGGCAATCTATAACGAATAAGTTGCGATGCAAGCATGTCAAAAGCGCCGTCAGGAGAGGTTCCCGGCGGCGCTTCAGACTAACTCGGAAGGATGAATGGCTTCAGGCGGCTTTTGTTCCGTAAGCGGCCATGAAGACGCGGATGGCGCTGGAGATCACGCGCTCCAACTCTTCGTCGGGAACGGGGCCTTCCAATTCGCCAAACAGGCGATATTTGAAGAACGTGCCGGTGGAAAGTTCGATGAATTGGCGCGCGGCCAGTTCCACATCGTCAACCTGGAGGCTGCCGTTTTCAATATGATGGCGGATGAACTCTTCCAGAACGATCCTGATATTGTTGGGCGCGGAACTGAAGAACCGTCGCGAAAGCTTGGGCATACGGTCGATGACGCCAAGCAGTGAGCGCATGGCAGGGATCATGTCAGTGCATACCAGACGGTTCGCAAAGGCCGTGCCAAACTGCCTCAGGCCATCGCGCACCTCTTCGGTCCCGGCCAGAATGTCGCGCATGGAGTCAGCAAATTCGCTGCGATGGCGGTCGATCAAAGCGGCGAACAACTCTTCCTTATTGGCGAAGTAAACGTAGATCGTACCCTTGGACACGCCAGCTTCCCGGGTAATATCGTTCATGCTGGCAGCGTCGAAGCCCTTTTGCTTGAACATGCGCCACGCGCCATCGAGGATCTGTTCACGCTTGGACGGGTCTTCACCCGCAGCAAAGCGCCCACCTGAAGCGGTGGTCGAACTTGCATCCTCGATTACCTTCTCTGTCATCGTCTTTCGTCCGATTGCGGTTAACCCCCGGTTCAACATATCGAACCGGGTGGTTCGATGCCACTTGATATGTGGTGTAAAAGCGATTATGTCAATCGAACCGAACGGTTCAGTTCAATTAATTTCGTATAACCAGGTGTCTACCATGTCGTCTCAAAAGAGTGGCGCTGTCCGGGCGATCAATACGTCGGAAGAAGCAGAAGTCCAGACCGCAGCTCAGGCTGAAGCCCGCACTGAAGAAAACCGTCCGGCAGAGGCCCCCAAGGCCGCAGCGCCCGTGCAGCCGCCGGTGCAGAGGAAGAAGGGCAAGTCCTTCCTTCTGCCGATCTTCGGTGTTGCGCTTCTGGCCGGTGCCGCCTGGTATGGCTACGACTACTGGACGACCGGCCGCTTCATGGTTTCGACGGACGACGCCTATGTGCATGGCGATATCGCGGTCATTTCTCCCAAGGTGTCCGGCTATGTGGCGAAGGTGGATGTCGTCGCCAACCAGCAGGTGAAGGCCGGCGATCCGCTGGTGACGCTGGATGACGGCGACTATCGCCTGGCACTGGAACAGGCCGAGGCGCAGCTTGCCACGCAGCAGCTGTCGCTGAACCGTATCGACGCGCAGATCGCAGGCGGCGAGGCGGCTCTTGCCCAGGCGTCTGCCCAGAAGGGCGCGCTCGACGCAGCCCTGCAGGGTGCCGAGATCAACAACAAGCGTGCCACCGAGCTGCAGTCCAAGGATGTCGGCACCGCCGCATCCGCCGACAATGCCCGCATTTCGCTTGAGCAGGCCAAGGCCAATCTTGCTGCCGGTCAGGCGAATGTGGTTGCGGCCGAGGCCAATATCGAGCTCCTGAAGGCGCAGCGCAAAGAGGCCGAAGGCTCGATCAAGCAGCTGGAACTGGCGCGTGACAAGGCAGCCCGCGATCTCTCCTTCACCGTTCTTCGCGCGCCCTATGATGGCGTGATCGGCAATCTTTCGGTCCAGACGGGCGATCTCGTCTCGGCGGGTAAGCGCCTGGCATCGCTCGTGCCGATGAATGAGCTTTATGTCGATGCCAACTTCAAGGAAACGCAGCTGGCACGCGTCGTGCCCGGCTCCAAGGTGAAGGTGCATGTGGATGCGTTTGATGATGACGCCATCGAAGGCACGGTGCAGTCGATCTCGCCGGCCTCCGGCTCGGTCTTCTCCATGCTGCCGCCGGAAAACGCCACGGGCAACTTTACCAAGGTGATCCAGCGCGTGCCGGTGCGTGTCGTTCTTTCCAAGGAAGATATCGACAAGCATCATCTGCGCGCGGGCCTGAGCGTTGTCGTCGATGTCGACACGCGCACGGCACCAAAGCCGGCCGACACCCAAGCAGCCCAGAACCAGTCCAAGTAACCGGCAGCCCGGATCAAGGTAGGGACAAGCATTATGGCGGCTACAGCCAGCATGAGCGGCGGCACCACGGCCGCCGTCGATCCGCCGATGGACCGCAGACGCCTGATCGCGTTCTTCGCCATGGTCTTCGGCATGTTCATGTCGATCCTCGACATTCAGATCGTTTCGGCCTCGCTTGCCGAAATCCAGGCTGGCCTCGGTGCCGGTTCGGATGAGATCGCCTGGGTGCAGACATCCTACCTGATTGCGGAAGTCATCATGATTCCGCTGTCGGGGACGCTGGCGCGCATCCTCTCCACCCGCGTGCTGTTTGCCACCTGTGCGGCGGGCTTTACGCTCTCCAGTGCGCTTTGCGCGACCGCGACGAATATCGATCAGATGATCGTCTATCGCGCCATTCAGGGCTTTATCGGCGGCGGCATGATCCCGTCGGTCTTTGCCGCGGCCTTTACCATCTTCCCGCCTTCCAAGCGCCCGATCGTGTCGCCGATCATCGGCCTTGTCGCAACGCTTGCGCCCACCATCGGGCCGACGGTTGGCGGTTATCTCTCCAATGCCTTTTCCTGGCACTGGCTGTTCCTCGTCAACATCATCCCCGGCATCATCGTCACCATCGTGACCTGGACGTTCATCGACTTCGACAAGCCGGAGGCCTCGCTGTGGAAGAAGTTCGACTGGTGGGGTCTGATCTCCATGGGCGTCTTCCTCGGTTCGCTGGAATATGTGCTGGAAGAGGGTAACAATAACGACTGGTTCAACGATGAGAATATCGTCATTGCGGCGATTGCCATGACGATCGGTGCGGTGGTGTTCTTCTGGCGGGCCTTCAAGGTGGATTTCCCGGTGGTGGATCTGCGCGCCTTTGCCGACCGAAATTTCTCCATCGGCTCGCTGTTTTCCTTCGTCATGGGTATCGGCCTTTACGGCTTGACCTATCTCTACCCGCTCTATCTGGGGCGCGTGCGCGGCTATGATGCGCTGATGATCGGCGAGACGATGTTCGTTTCGGGTCTGACGATGTTCTTCACCGCGCCGATTGCAGGGCGGCTTTCTGCCAAGCTCGATCCGCGGGTGATGATGGCGATCGGCTTCATCAGCTTTGCGGCGGGCACCTGGATCATGACGCATGTGACGGCGGACTGGGATTTCAACGAGCTTCTGATCCCGCAGATCCTGCGCGGTTTCGGCCTCATGATGTGTATGGTGCCGATCAACAACATCGCGCTCGGCACGCTTCCGCCCGCCCGCATCAAGAACGCATCCGGTCTCTTCAACCTCACGCGTAACTTGGGCGGTGCGGTCGGTCTTGCCATCATCAACACCGTGCTCAGCCAACGTACCGACGACCATTATGTCCGCATTGCCGAGCATGTGAATTACGGCAATCCGGCAGCCCTCGACTGGCTGAACAATGTCGGCGGCAATTACGACTCCTACGGCCTCGATGGCGCGTCGGTGGCGATCAAGAAGCTCGTCGGCGTGGTGTCGCAGGAGGCGTGGATCCTGGCCTTTGCCGATGTGTTCCTGCTTTTGACCTTCCTGTTCACCGGGCTGATCTTCCTGACGGTGCTGATCAAAAAGCCGAAGGCGGCCCCGCCGCCCGATGCCGCGCACTGAGTTTTACCTATCCACCGCAGCGCATGTGGGGTCACCGGAAACGGTGGCCCCTTTTTTGTTTGGGTTGGGGACGTTTTCTTTAGGGACAGCGACGCGCCTGAGATGTTGTCGCGGGTCTGTCACGACAAGCGCTCCACACTCTGCCGTCATCCTCGGGCTTGACCCGAGGATCCATGGTTGCCAACAGTTTCAATGACTTGTGGATCCTCGGGTCAAGCCCGAGGATGACGCAGAGTGTATGGCTGGCTGACTGCGACCAACCGAAACGCAGTAGAACAAAGAACGCCGACCGCTCAAGCGACCAATCCTCAACCCATTCATGAGGTACGTACATCATTTTCTGATTTACGTACCTCAGAAACTCCTCTATGACGGTGCGCGGGAGGAAGCATGAAGCCGACAGTTCACGATATTGCGTCAAAGGCAGGGGTCAGTCTCGCCACCGTCGACCGGGTGATCAACCTGCGTCCGGGCGTGCATCAGCTGACCCGCGCCAAGGTGGAGGCGGCGATTTCCGAGCTTGGCTATGTGCGCGATATCGCAGCCGCCAACCTCGCCAAGGGTCGCAGCTATGCGCTGGTCTTCATTCTTCCCAACAACGACAATTCCTTCATGGCCGGGCTTCGCAACGAGGTGCGGTGTGCAGCCTCGCGCTCCTATGTGGAGCGCACCTCGATCCGCATCATCGAGGTGCCGCCCTTCGATGCGGCGGCACTCACCCAGGCGCTGGATGTGGCGCGGCTGGAAAAGCCGTCGGGCGTTGCCTTTGTCGCGATCGATTCCGAGGATGTGGTCGAGGCGACGGATCGTCTGGCTGACAGCGGCATTGCCGTCGTGACGCTGGTGTCGGATCTGACAGGCTCCAAGCGCGACCATTTCGCCGGTGTCGACAATGCCGCGGCAGGGCGCACGGCGGCAAGCCTGATGGGGCGCTTCCTGCCAAGGGAGACGGCCGAGATTGCGGTTCTGGCGGGCTCGATGCTTGTGAAGGATCACCGCGAGCGTCTGGCCGGCTTCGAAGGTGTGATCGAGGCGGAGTTTCCGCATCTTTCCATCCGTCCGGTCCTGGAGGGGCGCGACGATGCCGAGAGGGTGGAAGCGCTGGTCGCAGACACGCTGCGCGACAATCCAAGGCTTGCCGGGCTCTATAGTCTCGGTGCCGGCAATCGCGGTCTGATCCGGGCGCTGAAGGCCCATGATGGCTTCCGGCCCTGCGTCATTGCCCATGAGCTGAACGACACGACGGCGGCGGCACTTCGCGACGGCGTGCTGGATGCCGTGCTGAACCAGGATGCCGGCCACGAGGTGCGCAGCGCCATCCGCGTGCTGAAAGCCCGCGCCGATGGGCTTACCGTCATCGAAGCGCAGGAGCGTATCCGTATCGACATATTCCTGAGGGACAATCTCCCTTGAGCACTCTTCGTTTGAACCCGCTTCGGGCGCGGCCCGGCTTCAACTGCGCCAGCCCCATCACATCCCATCTTGGAGGACGACATGTATCTTGGTCTTGATCTTGGAACATCCGGCGTCAAGGCGCTGCTGATCGATGGCGATCAGGCGGTCATCGGTTCGGCCAATGGCGCGCTGGACATTTCGCGTCCGCATCACGGCTGGTCGGAGCAGGATCCGGCCCACTGGATCAAGGCGACCGAAACGGCGATTGCCGGGCTGAAGGCGAAGTTTCCCGCCGAGCTTTCGGCGGTCAAGGGCATCGGCCTTTCCGGCCAGATGCATGGCGCGACGTTGATCGATGCGAGTGGTGACGTTCTTCGCCCCTCGATCCTGTGGAACGATACGCGCTCTTACGCCGAAGCTGCCAAGCTCGATGCGGACCCGCGCTTTCGCCAGATCACCGGCAATATCGTCTTTCCAGGCTTCACCGCGCCGAAGCTCGCCTGGGTGAAGAACAACGAGCCGGAGATTTTTGCCAAGGTCGCCAAGGTGCTGCTGCCGAAGGATTATCTGCGCCTGTGGCTGACGGGCGAGTACATCTCGGAAATGTCGGACTCTGCCGGCACCTCCTGGCTCGATACGGGCGCGCGCAAGTGGTCGTCCGAGCTGCTTGCGGCCACCGATCTGGACGAGAAGCATATGCCGTCTCTGGTGGAGGGCACCGATGAGGCGGGCGTGCTTCGCTCCGAGCTTGCGTCTGCCTGGGGCATTTCCGGCAAGGTGGTCGTCGCCGGTGGCGCTGGCGACAATGCCGCATCCGCCTGCGGCATGGGAACGGTTGCCGAAGGCCACGCCTTTGTGTCTCTCGGCACCTCGGGCGTGCTCTTTGCTGCCAATGCCTCCTATCTGCCGAAGCCGGAGAGCGCGGTTCACGCCTTCTGCCACGCGCTGCCCAACACCTGGCACCAGATGGGCGTGATCCTGTCGGCCACCGATGCGCTCAACTGGTATTCCGGCATTGCCGGCAAATCGGCGTCCGAACTTTCCAGCGAGTTGGGCGACGACCTGCAAGCACCAACCGGCGTCACCTTCGCGCCTTATCTTTCCGGCGAACGCACGCCGCACAATGACGCGGCCATTCGCGGCTCCTTCATCGGCCTTTCGCATGAAAGCGACCGCAAGGCGCTGACGCAGGCCGTGCTGGAAGGCGTGACCTTTGCGATCCGCGACAATCTCGAAGCGCTGAAATCGGCTGGCACCTCGATCTCGCGCGTCACCGCCATCGGCGGTGGATCGCGTTCGCGCTATTGGCTGGCCTCGATTGCCACCTCGCTCGGCGTGCCTGTCGAAATCCCGGCCGAAGGCGATTTCGGCGCGGCCTTTGGCGCTGCCCGTCTGGGCCTGGTTGCCGCAACCGGGGCCGATCCGGTTGCCGTCTGCAGCCAGCCGGAAACGGAAGAAACAATCGAGCCGGTGGCAGCGCTGTCAGGCGCTTATGAAGAGGCTTATGCGCGGTACCGCGCGCTTTATCCGGCGATCAAGCCGCTGTCGCACTAGGCGTAGGAAGGGGGGTGAACCACACCCTCCAACGCCGCTAACCACACACCATCAAGGGAGAAGCAACGATGAGCACTGGATTTTTCGGCGATATCGCCAAGGTCAAATATGAAGGCCCGGACAGCACCAATCCGCTGGCCTTCCGCCACTACAACCCTGATGAGATCGTCGCCGGCAAGCGCATGGAAGACCATCTGCGCTTTGCGGTCGCCTACTGGCATTCCTTTGCCTGGGAGGGCAGCGATCCCTTCGGCGGGCGCACCTTCGACCGCCCATGGTTTGGCGACGACATGCAGAAGGCCAAGCTGAAGGCCGATGTGGCGTTCGAAATGTTCAGCCTGCTCGGCGCGCCATACTACTGCTTCCACGATGCGGATGCGCGGCCCGAAGGCAAGACCTTTGCCGAGAGCACCAAGAACCTCAACGAGATCGTCGACTACCTGCAGAAGAAGCAGGAAGAGACCGGCGTCAAGCTTCTCTGGGGCACGGCGAACCTCTTCTCCAACCGCCGCTTCATGTCCGGCGCCTCCACCAATCCGGACCCGGATGTGTTTGCCTATTCGGCAGCCACCATCAAGACCTGCATGGACGCCACGATGAAACTCGGCGGCGAGAACTACGTCCTGTGGGGCGGTCGCGAAGGTTACGAGACGCTTCTCAACACCGATCTGTCGCGTGAATTCGACCAGATGGCGCGCATGCTGCATATGGTCGTGGAATACAAGTACAAGATCGGTTTCAAGGGCACGATCCTGGTCGAGCCAAAGCCGCAGGAGCCGACCAAGCACCAGTATGATTACGACGTCGCGACCGTCTATGGCTTCCTGAAGAAGTATGGCCTCGAAAACGAAGTGAAGATGAATATCGAACAGGGCCACGCGATCCTTGCCGGCCATACCTTCGAGCATGAGCTGGCGCTTGCCAACACGCTCGGCATCTTCGGCTCCATCGATATGAACCGCAACGACTACCAGTCCGGCTGGGATACCGACCAGTTCCCCAACAACGTCCCGGAAATGGCGCTGGCCTACTACCAGGTCCTGCAGGCCGGCGGCTTCACCACCGGTGGCACCAACTTCGACTCCAAGCTGCGTCGCCAGTCGCTCGACCCGGAAGACCTGCTGATCGGCCATATCGGCGGCATGGATTGCTGCGCCCGCGGCCTGAAGGCTGCGGCGAAAATGGTGGAAGACGGCGCGCTCTCCAAGCCGCTCGCTGAGCGCTACGCCAAGTGGGACCAGCCGGAAGCCCAGAAGATGCTGCGCGGCGAAATGAAGCTGGAAGAGATTGCGGCCAAGGTGGAGCGGGAAAACATCAACCCCGAGCCGAAATCCGGTCGCCAGGAGTATCTCGAAAACGTCGTCAACCGCTACGTCTGAGGTTTTGTGCCGGTGAGAGCCGGCTGTTGCGATTGTTCACCCCGGACGTGCGTTCGGGGTGAAGTCTTTTGGAGAGTATGTCTTGCCTGTGGCTATCTCCCAGAGGGAGGTCGCTCGTTAAGCACATACTTCTCCTCCGTCATCCTCGGGCTTGACCCGAGGATCCATAAGCCGTTGACGCTGTTGGAAAATATGGATCCTCGGGTCAAGCCCGAGGATGACGGAGAGAGTGGGGACCTCTTCGCTATTACCGCTCACCCATAGGCGAAAATACGACGGTCCCTCACACCCGCACATCCCCCCGATAGACATTCGGAGTCGTCCCCGTCAGCCGTCCGAAAATCTTTCGAAACGCGGCGGGGTCGGTGTAGCCGACGGACCAGGCGATAGATTCGATGGAGCCGTTGGTGGTTTCGAGCAGTTGCCGCGCCTTCATGATGCGGACATTCTGGTGATATTCGGTGAGCTTCAGTTTCGTGGCGCGGAAGAAGCGGCGTTGCAGGGTGCGTTCCGAGAGGTTCACGCCGTCTGCCAGTTCTCCGACGCTCTTTTGCAATTCCGGGGTGGCGTGGAACTGGTGCTGGATTTGCAGCACCTCGCGGTCGCCATGGTCGAAGCGTGGCAGGAAGGCCTTGTAACGGGCCTGGCTGGCGCGTGGCGGATCGACGATGAGGAAGCGCGCAGTCTCCAGCATCACCGTCTGGCCGAGAAGTTTTTCCACGAGCAGCAGGCCGAGATCGGCCCAGGCGAGAATGCCGCCCGCGGTGATCACGTCGCCGTCGTCGATGATCATATTGTCGGGTGCCACATCGATGCCGGGAAAGCGCTCCGACAGCCGGTCGGCAAAGGCCCAGTGGGTGGTGGCGCGGCGCCCGTTGATAAGGCCGGTTTCGGCCAGCACGAAAGCGCCGGCACAGACCGAGCAGACGGTGACGCCCTCGGCATGTTGCGCTGACAGCCACTGCGATGCGGGCGTCATGCTCTGCATTTTCTCCGGCATCACGATGCTGGGCGGCGCGATGACGTAGCGCAGGGCATGGGGCTCGCCCGGATGCGAATCCCAGATGCAAGAGACCGTGTCGCCTTCCATCTTCCAATGACTGATGCGGATGCCGGTTTCACCGGCGCGACCTTCCAGCGCCATCGCCCAGCTGGACGCGAGGCTGAAGAGATCGGTCAGCCCGTAGATCGCGGCCAGCTGACAGTCTGGATAGATGAGTAGCGCAATTTCGATAGTGCTGATATTCGTATCGACGGTCTTCGGGACGTCCGTCTCGACACCTTTTTCCAGCATTTGCACCATTGTCACTTTTGCCTTCTATAAAGTCGTTTGCGCCACGTGTTTTGTGTAGAGCAAGGCGCTAGCTTGTTCAAGTCAACAGCAACCAGACAGGCACCGACAGGAGAGCGCGATGACGGAACCAGGGACAACCAATGACGCCAACCGCTTTTTCGTGTCGAGGCGCAGTGTCTTGATCGGAGGTGCCGCCCTTGCAGGCGCCGCACTCTCGCCACTCGATTTTTCATCCGCCTATGCAGCAACCAATTTAGTACAAGGAGATATCAACATGGGTTACGTTACCACCAAAGACGGCGTGCAGATCTTCTACAAGGACTGGGGTCCAAAGGACGCGCAGCCGGTTGTCTTCCACCACGGCTGGCCGCTGTCTTCCGATGACTGGGACGCGCAGATGCTGTTCTTCCTTGCCAACGGCTACCGCGTCGTTGCCCATGACCGCCGTGGACATGGCCGCTCGGAGCAGGTTTCCGAAGGTCACGACATGGACCACTACGCCGCCGACGCCTTTGCCGTCGTCGAGGCGCTGGACCTGAAGAATGCCATCCATATCGGCCACTCCACCGGCGGCGGCGAAGTTGCCCGCTACGTGGCCAAGCATGGCGAACCGGCAGGGCGCGTTGCCAAGGCGGTTCTGGTCTCCGCCGTTCCACCGCTGATGCTGAAGACCGAGGCCAACCCGGAAGGTCTGCCGATCGAAGTCTTCGACGGTTTCCGTTCCGCACTTGCCGCCAACCGCGCGCAGTTCTTCCGCGACGTTCCGGCTGGCCCCTTCTATGGCTTCAACCGCGATGGTGCCAAGGTGTATGAAGGCGTGATCCAGAATTGGTGGCGTCAGGGCATGATGGGCGGCGCGAAGGCCCATTACGATGGCATCAAGGCGTTCTCCGAAACCGACCAGACGGATGACCTGAAGGCGATTGGCGTTCCGACGCTGGTTCTGCACGGCGAAGACGACCAGATCGTTCCGATTGCAGACTCGGCCCAGAAGTCGATCAAGCTTCTGAAGAACGGTGAGTTGAAGACCTATCCGGGCTTCTCCCACGGCATGCTGACGGTCAATGCCGATGTGCTGAACGCCGATCTTCTGGCCTTCGCCAAGAAGTAAAAACCTAAGCGAAGGGCCGCTGGCTGGGCAAACGCTCCGCAAGCGGCCCTTCGTCGTTTTAACGTTGGCGCATCACGAAACTGTGATGGTGACGAGCGCTGCGATTTCTGATGTTTAGCAGTCTCTTCCATTGGAGATTGCCCATGCCCGCTTATGCCATTCTCGCTCTTGCTGTGATCAGCGAAGTCGTCGCGACCATGTCGCTCAAGGCATCGAAAGGGTTCACCGTCCTCGTCCCCTCCATCGCCGTCGTCATCGGCTATGGCGCTGCCTTCTTCTTCCTGTCGATGATCCTCGATCGCATTCCGGTGGGTGTGGCTTACGCCATCTGGGCCGGTGGCGGCATCCTTTTGACGGCGACACTCGGCTGGTTCGTCTTCGGCCAGCGCGTGGATTTCTGGGGCTTTGTCGGCATGGCATTCATCCTCGCCGGCGTGCTCATCCTCAATCTGCTGTCGAAATCGTCCGTGCATTGAGCGGCCACAAACGCCTGCAAAATCGCATGGTTACATTTCTGTGCCTTCTTGTGTGCGGCGCAACAGACCCTATCTGTATCTGCGTTTCAAAGGGCTTCAGACCGCGCATTGACGCGCATGGCTGGCCCGCCAAGGAGTTTCTATGCTGATCGATAAACTGAACTGGCGTTATGCCACGAAGAAGATGGACCCTGCCAAGGCCGTGTCCGAGGACAAGGTGGACCGCATCATCGAGGCGGCGCGTCTGGCTCCGACGTCAAGCGGCCTGCAGCCCTTCGAAATCATCGTCGTCACCAATCCTGAGGTCCGCGCCAAGATCCAGGAGATCGCCTGGAACCAGGCGCAGATCACCGATGGTTCGCATCTGCTCGTCTTTGCCGCCTGGGACAATTACACTCCAGAGCGCATCAACCACATGTTCGACCTGACGAACGAAGAGCGTGGCTTCAAGAACGAAGGCTGGGAAAAGTACCGCCAGTTCCTGCTTGGCATGTACCCGGATCGTGACCCGGAAGTAAACTTCGAGCATGCCGCCCGCCAGGCCTATATCGCCTTCGGCATGGCCGTGGCGCAGGCCGCCTTCGAAGGTGTGGATGCAACGCCGATGGAAGGTTTCGAGCCTGCCAAGCTGGACGACATTCTCGGCCTTCGCGAGAAGGGCCTGCGTTCGGTGACGATCCTGCCGCTCGGCTATCGTCAGGAAGAGGGCGACTGGCTTGCCAATCTGAAGAAGATCCGCCGCCCGCTGGACCAGTTCGTCACCAAGGTCGAGTGACGACAACCGTCGCTCTTCGGGCAGATTTTTCCGTCATTCGCGGATAATTGAAATATCCTGCCTATAAATCGGTATCGCATACGGGCATGTATGCGATACACAGATGGCTGAAACGCTCCAGCAACGGCGTGAAAGCCATCGTCTTCAGAAAGTCGACCATGCTCTCAGATGTCTTTCATTGTCGAATGTGCCGGATGGCGGCATGAACGGTTGTGGCCTGACGGGCCGTCCGCCGGAATGAAGAGACAATTTCCTCAAGAGCAATGGCATGAATTCCGATATCAGTAAGGACGCAGAGCGTCCGATCCCGACCTCGACAGCCGACCCGATGGTGGCCTTCGAGGCAGTGACGAAAACCTTTGGCGGCAATGGCAAAGAGCCGGCCTTCACCGCGCTTGCCGGCGTGGATTTCGTCGTCCCGCGCGGCGGCATCTCCGGCATTATCGGCCGTTCGGGTGCCGGCAAATCCACCATGATCCGGCTGGTCAACGGGCTGGAGCGGCCGACATCCGGCAAGGTGGTGGTGGATGGCGTCGATGTCGGCGCGCTGGACGAGGGCGGCCTGCGCTCGCTTCGCCGCTCCGTCGGCATGATCTTCCAGCACTTCAACCTGCTGTCGTCGCGCACCGCTTACGACAATGTGGCGCTGCCGCTCGAAATCTCCGGTATCTCCAAGGACGATATCAAGCGCAAGGTCGGGCCGCTGCTCGATCTCGTCGGCCTTGGCGACAAGGCAAAGCGCTATCCAGCCGAACTCTCCGGCGGCCAGAAGCAGCGTGTCGGCATTGCCCGTGCGCTTGCCACCGAGCCGAAGCTGCTGCTTTCCGACGAGGCGACGTCTGCGCTCGATCCGGAAACGACGCAATCGATCCTGGAACTGTTGAAGCGCATCAATGCCGAGCTTGGTCTGACTGTGCTACTCATCACCCATGAGATGGAGGTGGTGAAGACCATCGCCTCGCAGGTTGCCGTCATCGACAAGGGCCTGATCGTCGAGCAGGGCTCCACCTTCGATATCTTCACCCATCCGCAACACGAAACGACGCGCAGCCTGTTGTCGTCTGCCGTTGGCGTCAAGCTGCCACATTGGGTGACGTCCGGGCTAAAGAGCGAACCCGCTGCCGGCGACCGTATTCTGGTGCGTCTCGTCTTCTTTGGCGATACGGCGTTCCAGCCGCTGACCGCACGTCTCGTCGCCGAGATCGGCCCGGATGTGAATATTCTGGCGGGCACGATCGAGGAAATTGCCGGTGCGCCCTTCGGTTCGCTGGTCGTCTCCTATCCGGCAACACCGGATGTGCTGGCGCGGGCGAAACGCGTCTATGACGAAACGGGTCTCACGACGGAGGTGCTTGGCTATGTCGCCTGATATGCTGTTCAACATTCTCCTCAAAGGGCTCATCCAGACGCTGCATATGGTGGCGGTCTCCGGCATCGTCGGTTCCGTGCTCGGCCTGCCGATCGGCATCTTCCTTGCCACCAGCGGCAAGGGCGAGCTGTTCGAGGCACCGATGGCAAACCGCATCATCGGCTTCATCGTCAACGCCGCGCGCTCCACGCCCTTCATCATTCTGGTGGTGGCGATCATTCCCTTCACCCGGCTTGTCGCCGGAACCTCGATCGGCACCAATGCGGCCATCGTGCCGCTCACCGTCGCGACCGTTCCCTTCATTGCAAGGCTGGTGGAAGCGGCGATCCGCGAGGTAGACAAGGGGCTGATCGAGGCCGCGCGCGCCATGGGTGCAACGCCGCTCCAGATCGTCACCAAGGTGCTTCTGGCTGAAGCCAAGCCCGGCATTACGCTCGCGCTCACACTCACGCTCGTCAGCCTCATCGGCTATTCGGCGATGGTGGGTGCCGTCGGCGGCGGTGGGCTTGGAGACCTCGGCATTCGCTATGGCTATCAGCGCTTCATGCCGGATGTGATGCTGGCGGTGGTGATCGTCCTCATCGTGCTGGTGCAACTGGTGCAGAGCGCTGGTGACGCGCTTGCCCGCAGCTTCGACAAGCGCAACCGCAAGAATTGAATTCAAGTGCGAGGTTTGCCTCGCGCGCAGAGATAACAACGTCAAGGAGACACCCATGAAAAAGCTCATCATCGCTGCTTCTCTCGCAGCCCTCTTTGCTGGCAGCGCGCTGGCTGAAACCATCAAGGTCGGCGTGACCCCTGCCGAACATGCGCAGATCATGGAGCAGGTGAAGAAGGTTGCCGCGACCAAGGGCCTCGATATCGAAATCCTCGATTTCTCCGATTACGTCGTGCCGAACCAGGCGCTGGCCGATGGCGAGCTGCAGGCCAACTCCTTCCAGCACCAGCCCTATCTCGACAACCAGATCGCCGACCGCAAGTTCGATATCGTCAGCGTCGGCACCACCATCACCACGCCAATGGGTGTCTACTCCAAGAAGGTGAAGAGCCTGGACGAGCTGAAGGATGGCGCGACCGTCGGCATTCCGAACGACCCGACCAATGGTGGCCGCGCGCTTCTGGTGCTGGCTTCCAAGGGCGTGCTCAAGGTCAATGAGGCCGTCGGTCTCAAGGTTACGCCAGCCGACATCACCGAAAACCCGAAGAACATCCAGATCGTCGAACTCGACGCCGCACAACTGCCGCGTTCGCTGGATGATACCGATGCGTCGGTGATCAACACCAATTATGCAACCGCGGCCGGCCTCAACCCGAAGAAGGATGCAATCGCCATCGAAAGCGAAAAGTCTCCCTATGCCAACGTGATTGCAGTTCGCACGGAAGACAAGGACAAGCCCTGGGTGAAGACGCTGGTTGAATCCTATCACAGCCCGGAAGTGAAAAACTTCATCCTCGAGAAGTATAACGGCACCGTTATCCCGTCCTGGTAACAGGCTGTGCGCTGTCGCCACCGTTCGATTGCAAATGGAACGGTCGGCCCCGCAAATGCGTGTGAAACTTTCGCCCCTTCCACAACCTTGGGAGGGGCTTTTTCTTGCAAAGGTGGCATATTTGTACGTTTCGTACAAAATTTCTGCGCGCGTTTTTAATCTCTTCTGAATGTTTCCCCGGCACGATGGCACTTTGTAAGGGCGAAAAATCGCATCTAGTGTGGGGCAGAGCAGAATGAGGATGATTGGTAGGAGATCTGCGGTTGCAGGTGTTCTTTTTGCCTTTGCGC
Source organism: Agrobacterium cavarae (assembly GCF_004310285.1). GTDB lineage: Bacteria > Pseudomonadota > Alphaproteobacteria > Rhizobiales > Rhizobiaceae > Agrobacterium > Agrobacterium cavarae. The sequence continues at coordinate 148,960 of NZ_SISF01000031.1, read as the reverse complement.
TCATTGTCACCCTGATCACCGCGCTCGTTCTCTCGGCGCTGACCAATGTCACCCAGATGGCCAACCGGCTGGATGAGGAGCGTTCTCTCCAGACTGCGCGCGGCGCGCTTTCCACCTTCCAGCATCAGCTGGGTGCGACACTGAATGACTACGCCGCCTGGGACGATGCCGCCCGTTTCGTTTATGCCGAAGATGGTGCCGGCTGGATCATCAGCAACTACGGCGACATGACCGTCAATAGCGAACTCTTCGATACCGCTGTCGTTCTGGACGATCAGGAGGGCGTGCTGCTGGCCTATCAGAATGGCGCGCCGGCACCCTGGAGCGTCGGCTCCTATTTCGGCGGCTCCATATCCGAAATGATCAACCGCATCCGCAATGCCGGACCGGAGGCCACCCCGGAAATGACCGGCTTCATCCGCACGCGTGACGGCATTGCCGCCGCTGGCGTGGCGCTGGTGCGCAAGAAATCCGGCGAGCTCGACCCCTCGCTTGGCAAGCGCTATCTGGTGTTCGTTCGCCATCTGACCGATGACAAGGTCGCCAAGCTCGGCCAGACCTATCTGGTCAACGGGCTTTCGCTGGAACCCGGCCTTGCAGCCACACCCTATTATGTCGATATCGTCGATCCGCATGGCGATATCCTTGGCAAGCTGACCTGGACCTCCACCATGCCGGGAGACGTCAGCCTCAACGAGGTGCGCCCGCGGGTGCTGACCGCCTTTGCCATTGTCGGCGTCTTTTTCCTGGTGCTCTTCGTCTTCGGCCTTGCCGTCATCCGCAAGCTCAGACGTGAAGAGGCGGTCATGCGCGAAGAGCTGCTGGTCGATCGCTTGAGCGGGCTGCATAATCGCCCCGGCCTGTTTCGTGGCCTGAAGCGCATGACCGAGGCGGCGAATGCGGACGGCTCCTATGTGGAACTCATCTATCTTGATCTCGACGGCTTCAAGGATGTGAACGATTCCTTCGGCCACGAGGTGGGAGATCTGCTGATCAAGGCGGTGGCCGCAGCCCTCAAGGTTCTCGCACCGAAGGGTGCTCTGCTGGCGCGCCTTGGCGGCGACGAATTCGCCGTTGCGCTGCAGGGTCCCAATGCCCGTATCGAGGGGCGGATGTTCTGCGATGCACTGCTGGAGCTTGTCTCCGAACCCTTCATGCTGGGTGACCGTGTTGCCGCAATCGGCTGCAGCATCGGCACGGCCGTCTCCAAGGGTGGCGATATCAATGGCGAGGAACTGCTGCGGCGGGCGGATATGGCCATGTATGAGGCGAAGGAAGGTGGCGGTGGACGCTACTTTGCCTATCAGGCCGATCTCGACGCGCGCCGTGAAGAGCGCAAGCAGCTGGAAGCCGATCTCAAATACGGCATCGACAACAACGAAATCCGCGTCGCCTTCCAGCCAGTCGTCTCCACGCTCAGCCGCCGTATCATCGGAGTGGAAGCGCTTGCCCGCTGGAACCGCCCAGGCTATGGCCCGGTTTCGCCGGATATCTTCATTGCGGCCGCGGAATCGGGCGGGCTGATCGACAAGCTCGGCATGCAGGTCATGCGCACGGCGCTCAAGGAAGCGGCCGGCTGGCCGGACCTGAAGATCGCCATCAACATCTCGCCTGTGCAGTTCCGCAACCCCGCCTTTGCCGGACATGTGGTTCAGGTTCTGGAAGAAACCGGCATTGCCCCGGAGCGGGTGATGCTGGAAATGACCGAAGGGTACTTCATTCATCATCCAGAGCGCGCCCAGGCAGTCATCGAAAAGCTGCAGCAGATCGGGCTCAGCATCGCGCTTGATGATTTCGGCTCCGGCTTTGCCAGCACCGGCTATCTGCGCCGCTTCGGTTTCGACCGGATGAAGATCGACAAGTCGCTGGTCGTGGCGCTGGAAGAGGGGGGCCGTTCACTGGAAATGCTCACCGCCACCGTGGCACTTGCCCGCTCGCTTGGCATTCCGGTGACGGCAGAGGGCATCGAAACCGAAGACCAGGCCGTCATCCTGCAGATCTGCGGCTGCGACGAACTGCAGGGCTATCTCTTCTCCAAGCCGCTCCCTGCCGCAGGCATTCAGGAGTTGCTGGCGCAGCAAGATGCGCCGATGGAGCAGTTGAAGGCTTCGTAACGCGTCGGGTGATGACAGCATCGGCCCGAAAATCGGACTCGATTTTTCGGAAAGCACGATGCGTCGATTCAAAAAGGGTAAAGCGTTCTTTGCGCGTCCAACAGGACGCGCGATGCTTTAGCGCCCCAGATGCTTTTCGCCGCGCTTCTTGGCAATATCGATCTGCTTCTGGCGGTCGCGGAAGCGTTGGCGGTCTTCTTCGGTCCGATCGTTGTAACAGCTCGGGCAGGAGACGCCTTCTTCGAAGAGCGGCGACAGCCGCACCTCCTCGGTGATCGGGTTGCGGCAGGCGTGGCAAAGCTGGTGATCGCCTTCGGCAAGGCCGTGGACCACGGAGACGCGCTCGTCGAAGACGAAGCAGGCGCCTTCCCACAGGCTTTCTTCTTCCGGCACCTCTTCCAGATATTTCAGAATGCCGCCCTTCAGGTGGAAGACATCCTCGAAGCCCTGTTCCTTCATGAAGGCCGTGGCCTTTTCGCAGCGAATGCCGCCCGTGCAATACATGGCGATCTTCGGCTTGTTGTGCAGGCCGGGATTGTTCTTCACCCAATCGGGAAACTCGCGAAACGTCTTGGTCTGCGGATCGACCGCGCCCTTGAAGAGGCCGATCGCCGTCTCATAGTCATTGCGCGTATCGATGACGATCGTGTCCGGATCGGAGATCAGCGCGTTCCAATCCTTCGGATCGACATAGGTGCCGACGATCCGGTTGGGATCGATATCCGGCACGCCCATGGTGACGATTTCCTTCTTCAGCTTCACCTTCATGCGCACGAAGGGCATCTTCGACGCGCGGCTTTCCTTGTGCTCCAGGCTCGCAAATTCCGGCTGGGCGCGAAGATAGGAGAGCACGGTCTGCACGCCTGCATCGGTTCCGGCAATCGTACCATTGATGCCCTCGGCTGCCAGAAGCAGCGTGCCCTTCACGCCTTGTTCCTGACAGAGCTTGAAGAGTGGATCGCGCACGCTCTCGAACCGCGGGAAGCGGGCGAAGTGGTACAGCGCTGCCACGAGGAAATCACCAGCGGCACCGGAGAGGGTGGAACTGGAAGACGTCGCCTCGGCGGTGGCGTCCGGGCGGAAGGATGTCGCAGTGTCGGTCATGGGCGCTGAAATACAGCCATCCGGGCGTTGTTGCAATCCTGATTGAGTTGGATTTGCTTGGGGTCCGCGCAAGTTCACAGAGCTTGTCAAGAAAGCCATGGGTCGGACTCTGGCAGATATCCAATCTCTTTGCTCCATTGATGTTACCGAAAAATTCGTACCTTCTGTACGATTTCGATTGAAGCTCGGACAAAAATGTCCGAAAATCGAAATCCACACAGGGAGCAAAAATGAAGCGCGAGCAGTTTCTTCGAGAGCTTCGCAAGATCGCCAAAGACAGGCAACTCGACTTGGCGATTTTCGAGGACAAGGGAAAGGGTTCGCACTATCGGGTAAAGCTCAATGGCAAGATGACAACCATCAAGTCCGGTGAACTCACGCCCACTTATGTGCGACTGTTGAGAAAGCAGCTTGGCATCGATTGATGCAGCACCCCGTCAGTCGGACTGCGCACGAAGGAAGTTGAGGAACGCATGTTGTTCAAATACATAGCGACTATCGAAGACGATCCGGATGGCGGTTTCGTTGTGACCTTCGCAGATGTGCCGGAAGCCATCACCGCGGGTGAAACGAGAGAAGAAGCGCTGACCAATGCGCGGGAAGCGCTGGGTCTTGCCCTTCGTGGCATCCTTCAGGACGGTGGCAACCTTCCTGAGCCGGCGGCAAAGCAAGGAACGCCGGTGTCTGTCGAAGCGGATGTTGCGCTCAAGCTGGGCGTGATCCAGGCATTCAAGTCGTCGGGTATATCCAAAAGCGAGTTGGCGCGCCGCATCGGCAGGGAAGAGAAGGAAGCACGCAGAATTCTCGATCCCGATCACGCCACCAAGATCGGTCTGCTTCAAGAGGCCTTGCACGTGCTGGGTATGGAAGTGACTGTTTCCGTTCAGCGTGCGGCATAAATCAACCGGATCGCCATCTTCGGTAGCGAAGGTCGAAAGCATTTGCGAGTGCTGGGCTCCGGCCTGGACGCATCCGCCGCCCTACCGCGCCGCATGCCTCCAAAGAAGCGCAATGATTTCTGCCTCGCGGGCGGCCGTCTCCGCAAAGACGTTGTCGGCGAGCGCGAGGCTCTCTTCACGCAGCGCCTGTTGACGGTCGATGATGGCGTCGAGCAGCAAGGCGAGGGTTTCGCTGCCTGCGAAGCTATCGGGTTCGCGGTCGGCGAAGGCGGCGAGTACGGAGAGGTCGTGTTCGTGGCCCAGGAGTTTGACCAGTTGCTTGGCGTCCGCCCTCTTGGCGCGCATGGCCGAAGGCCAGAGTTTTTGTAGCAGCGCCAGATGCATCCAGTAGACCTGGCCGCTTTTGCGCAGGTCGTGAAAATACTCGTCATGGGCTTGCCCATGGCAGAGACCCAAGGCATCGAGCGCCTTGCGACGCTGCTTTTCCCAGGTCTTGCGGATCATCTTCAGCGCGGTCTTTTCGCCGTGGGAGAGCGACAGGGCCGAGAGTGCGTCCTTGCCGTCTTCGCAGGACTGGATGGCGTCTTCGATCCGCTTTGGCAGATCGCCATCCTCATGGGTTGCGGCATCGCGACGCTTGCTCAGCACGTCATGAGCGCTTGCCAATGCGTCGCGCTCGGCATCGGAGCGGGCGACGCCTTGCAGATAGGTGATGGTTTCCACCAGGGCTGCGGCATCGCGTGCGGCTGACAGGGAGCGGGCGATATCGCGGAAGCGGGCGTTTTCCGCCTTGCGGAAATCCGGCGCCTCCTTTTCGAGGAAGCGGTAGAGCGCCCGGATGCGCTTGAATTTCTTGCGGGCATCATGCACCGCACGGTCCGTGCCGTCCGGCTGATCCTGCAAAAGCGCGATGGCGTCGTCGATGAGCTCTCGCCCGGTATGCTTGATCTCCTCGACGAAGGAGCGGGTGGGATCAATCCTGAAGGACATGGCACAGCTCCCCGCTCAAATCTTCCAAGGCCATATGCTGGTTGGAATAGCGCCGGTCGCCGGTGACTTCCGGGCCAAGCCATGCGGGAAGTGCTGGGCGGTCGGTTTCCTGCTTCATCTCGACTTCCGCGACGACGAGACCGCGATAGATCCCGTCGAAGACATCAACCTCCCAGACAAAGCCTTCGTGATCGACGGTATAGCGGGTCTTTTCGATGACGATGCCAAGGGCCGTGGTCATCAGTTCGCGGGCGTCTTCGACCGTGATGGGATATTCGTATTCGTCGCGCACAAGTGCGCTGGTGCCGATCTTGATGGTGAGCCGGGCGTCGGCATCGTCCATGATCCTGACGCGGACCGAGCGGTCCTCCATAGAGGCGACATAGGCTTGCTGGAACGATTTCCGAGACGTCGTTTCTCGCTGCCACTCATCGCTGCGGACCAGAAACTTGCGTTCGATTTCTTTTGCCATTCAACACCCTGCGCTGTTTTGTCGGGACGGTAAACCAAGTAGTTGTCATGAAAAAGCAATAAATGAGAAATCGTTGGCTCGGCCTCGACACGGCGGAATGGTCGCGGTATTTGAAAGCGCAATTTCAATCGATACAAAAGCCGGAGATAACGCCATGGCCCAGGATTCCGAAAAGCTTCTTTCCATCCTGAAACTTCAACCTGTGGTGCCCGTGCTGATCGTGGACGATCTGGCCTCTGCCGTGCCGCTGGCCCGCGCGCTGGTGGAAGGCGGTCTGAAAGCCATCGAGATCACCATGCGCACGCCCGTCGCACTCGATGCCATCCGCGCCGTTGCCGCAGAGGTGGAAGGTGCGCATGTGGGCGCCGGCACCATCTTGAACGCCAAGGATTTCGATGCCGCCGCCAAGGCCGGCTCCACCTTCATCGTCAGCCCCGGCGTCAACAAGAGCGTTCTCGATGCTGCGGAAAGCTCCAACGTGCCGCTGCTTCCAGGTGCCGCCACCGCCAGCGAAGTCATGGTACTGCGCGATGCCGGCTACAAGGTTCTGAAATTCTTTCCTGCGGAACAGGCCGGTGGCGCGCCTTACCTGAAAGCGCTTTCCTCTCCGCTTGCCGGCACCGTGTTCTGCCCGACCGGCAGCGTCTCGCTGAAAAATGCCAAGGATTACCTGTCGCTGCCGAACGTCGTCTGCGTTGGCGGCTCCTGGGTTGCGCCCAAGGAACTGATCGCAGCGGGCGATTGGGCGGGCATCACCAAGCTTGCAGCCGAAGCCGCAGCGCTTCGCGGCTGATCGCTTGTTCATGCCGTTCACGACGGCGTGAAGATCCCTGCCATTTGTAATCGGCCGTACACTCCCTATCTCCTGTTTCGACATTGACGCAAACAGGAGATTTTGATGTTCGACGCGAAAAAGCTTCTCGACCAGTTTTTGGGTTCGCAGGTGCCTGGGCTGTCAGGAAGCGTGCGGGACCGTGCAGGCCAAGCCGCAGAGATTGCGAAGAACAATCCGATGAAGGCCGGTGCACTGGCTGCGGCCATTTTCGGCACCAAGACGGGCCGCAAGCTTGCGGGCAATGCCGCCGCCGTCGGCGGTATCGCCGCCATCGCCGGTCTTGGCTATCTCGCCTACCGCAACTATCAATCCGGCAAGTCGCCGCAGGCAGTGACCCAGCCGCAGCCGACGCAGGAGCTTTTGCCGCCGCCGGTCGATTCCCCGTTTCACCCGCAGTCTCCTGCGCTTTCCAACAGCTTTGCGCTGACGCTGGTGCAGGCGATGATTGCCGCTGCCAAGGCTGACGGCCATATCGACGCAGGCGAGCGCGCCCACATCATGGAGAAGGTCAAGGTCTCCGGTCTCGATCATGAGGCGGAAGCCTTCATCGAGAAGGAACTGGCCGATCCGCTGGATATCGACGCGTTGGTGGCTGCGGCAACGACCGAAGAGCAGAAGGTGGAAATCTACACCGCCTCGCGCCTTACCATCGAGCCGGATAGCCGGGCTGAGCGCGGCTATCTCGATCTTCTTGCCGGTCGTCTTGGCCTGCCGGATGCGCTGGTGGAGCATATCGAAGCGACCGTGTCGGCCGCCAAGGTCTGATCGATCAAATTATTCCATATCAGAGGTCGGTTGTGTTTGATCGATGGCTGACCTATTCCTGAGCGTCGCAACGCTCAGGAGGGAAGATGCGCGATCTCAGCCAGTTCAAAGGATGTCCAGCACCGCAGCCGGTGACGCTCGAAGGCCGGTTCGTGACCGCCGTTCCCTTTGATCGGGCGGCGCACCAGCAGGCGCTGTGGGATGCGCTTGGTGGGCTCGGTACCAATGAGCTGATCAAGTATTTCCCCAACGAGCCTTTTGCCGATGCGAGCGCCTTCAGCGACTGGATCGAGGGCATGGCGACAAGCTTGCAATGGGTGACACTGGTCTTCATCGAAAATGCGAGCAGCGATGTCGTCGGCATGGCGACCTATATGCGGCCTGATCCGAAGAATGGCGTGGTCGAGGTGGGCTCGGTTGCCCATGGGCCGAAGATGAAGCGCTCGCCACTTGCCACCGAAGCCCATTATCTGATGGCGCGGCACGTCTTCGACGATCTCGGTTATCGCCGTTACGAGTGGAAGTGCCACAATGAGAACGAGCCGTCCAAGATAACGGCCAGGCGCTACGGCTTCACCTTTGAAGGCGTCTTCCGCCAGCACATGATTTCCAAGGGCAAGAACCGCGATACCGCCTGGTTCTCGATCATCGACAGCGAGTGGCCGGTGATCCGTGAGGCCTTCGAGGCATGGCTTTCGCCCGAGAACTTCAATCAAGACGGAACGCAAAAGCGTAAGCTGGAAGAGATCCGTGCCGGCCTCTCCGCCGGGGTTCTCGCATGAGCGGCAAGGATACGACATCGGCCGCCATTGCCGCCATCGCCATCATTCTCGGCTTCGGGTTTCTGTTCTACATCATACCGACGGTGACGCTGTGGCTTGCCAACACCTATTCGGTGTGGCTGGCGGCGGCCTTCGATGTTGCGGCGGTGCTCGCCTTCTTCCTGGTCTTCTGGCTCCGGGCGCGCCACCAGCGGCGGGGTTGACTGCCCAAAGTGATGGCAATCGCGCCTGCCCAAAAATTCTGCATTCGGCCTTTTCTTGCACCTTCTTTCGGCGCAATTCCAAATGATGTATAGCGGCGGCATTTAAGATGCTGCTCTGTATACTTTGGTGATTCATGGACCGGAATGTGGCCGAAAGGCCGTTGGAATTGACCGTTTTTGCGCCGATTGCCCCGTCGCTTCCCGTCCGAGAGGATGAACCTTACGCCCGCGACGAGATGTTGCAGGAAATTTTTGAGCAGACGGCCAGGCGCTATCCGTCCAAACTTGCGCTTCGGCTTCTGGGAAACGATCCCGAATATAGCCGCCGGACTGAGCTGACTTACGGGCAACTGGCTGAACGCGCCATTCGCTTTGCCCGCACGCTGCAGACCATGGGCGTGAGACGTGGCGACCGCGTCGTCATCTGCCTGCCGCGCGGGCTCGATCAGTATATGGCGATCCTCGGTACGCTCTGGGCCGGCGCCTGCTATGTGCCGGTGGACTGGACCTATCCGCAGGACCGTATCGACTTCATTGCCGAAGATAGCGGCGCCACGCTGATCGTGACCGATGCCGAACGTGCCGGTGCCATGCGGGTGCAGACGCTGGTGGTCAACGAGACGCTGGGCGATCTTGCGGCACAGGATGCGTTGCCGATCACGCGGGCCGAAATCGGCGCGTCTCCAGACGATCTCGCCTATATCATCTACACCTCCGGAACGACCGGCCGCCCCAAGGGCGTGATGATCTCTCATCGCAGCGCCTGCCATTTCCTGCGCGCCGAAGGCGCGATCCTGGCGATCGAGGACACCGACAAGGTGTTCGGCGGCTTCAGTGTGGCCTTCGACATGTCGATCGAGACCATGTGGAGCGCCTTTTCCGCCGGTGCCGAACTGTTGGTTGCCAACGAAGCGCTGCACAGAGCGGGCCCGGATGTGGCAATCACCCTGGCCGAGGAAGGCGTCACCGTCTGGCACGTGGTGCCATCGCTCTTCACCCTGGTGGAAACCGAGCTTCCGACGCTGCGCATCGTCAATCTTGGCGGCGAGGCCTGCCCGCCGGATCTGGTGAACCGCTGGGCGCGCCCCGGCCTTCGCATCCTCAACACCTATGGCCCGACCGAAACGACGGTGACGGCCACATGGACGGAGGTGCAGCCTGGCCGCCGCGTCACCATCGGCCGGCCATTGCCGGGCTATACCGCCTGGATCGTCGACGACAAGCTTTGGCCGGTGAATGCCGGCGCCGAAGGCGAGCTTGTGATCGGCGGGCCGGGGGTCAGTTCCGGCTATGTGAACCGCCCCGATCTCACCGCAGACAAATTCGTCATGACGCCCTTCGACGGGCCGGATGGGCTTCCCGCGCGGATCTATCGCTCCGGCGATCTCGTGCGGCTCGATGCCGTCGGCGATATCGAATTCATGGGGCGCATCGATACGCAGGTGAAGATCCGTGGTTTCCGCGTCGAGCTTGCCGAGATCGAAGCGGTAATTGCCGAGGATTCTGCGGTGGCGCAGGCCGTGGTGCATCTCTTCCGCGATGACGACGGGTCCGAGCTTCTCGCCGCCTTCCTTGTCGCTCGCGGCAGTGCGGTGATCGATATCGAGGCTGCCCGCAAGCGCGTGGCCGACCGGTTGCCGAACTATATGCGGCCTGCCGCCTACCAGATACTCGATGCGCTGCCGACGCTGCCCGCCTCCGGCAAGGTGGACCGCAAGGCGCTTCAGCGCCCGGTGGTGGTGGCGTCCTCGGATCGCGAAGCTGTCGCGCCGCAGACGCCGCTCGAAATCCAGCTGCATGCCATCTGGTCGGAGGCTTTCGCGCCCCAGAAGGTGTCGGTCGAGGACGATCTCTTCGAGGATCTCGGCGGCCATTCGCTGAAAGCCGCGCGTCTGGCGTCGGCCATGCGCAAGGCGCCAGGACTCTCCGGTGTGTCTATCCAGGATCTCTACGCCGCGCCGACCATCCGCCGGCTTGCCGCGCGCCTGGGTGAGCACGTGATGGCCGAGAGCGCAGCGCTCGAACCCTTCCACCGTGTTAGCAATTTTCAGAAGCGTCTTTGCTGGACGCTGCAGACCATCGCGCTGGTGCCGATCTATGCGGTGGCCGGGCTGCAATGGTTCTTCCCCTATCTCGCCTACACCTATCTGGTCGAAGATTTCGGCCGCGTTTCGGCGCTGCTGTTGAGCGGCCTAAGCTTCATTCTCATTCCGCCGCTCGGCATGGTCTTTGCCATCCTGGTCAAATGGCTGGTGATCGGCCGCTACAAGGCGGGTGATTATCCGCTGTGGGGCAGCTATTATCTGCGCTGGTGGTTCGTGCGCCGCCTCTCCGATATCATCGCCACCCCCTATCTCAGCGGCACGCCGATGATCCGCTTCTATTACCGGCTGCTGGGTGCAAAGATCGGTCGTCGTGCCTTTATCGGTACCGTTGCCATCGACACCGCCGACCTCGTCAGCATCGGCGACGATGCGATCGTCAGCGATTATGCCATGCTCGCCACCAGCTCCGTCGAGCGCGGCCTCTTGCGCCTCGGCTCGGTCAAGATCGGCCGCAGCGCGTCCGTCGGCACCATGGCGGTGATCGGGCGCAACTGCGTGGTGGGCGATGCTGCAGCGCTCGAGGATCTGTCTTCGCTGCCGATGAACCAGTCGATCCCGGCTGGCGAAAGCTGGAACGGCTCTCCGGCCAAATGCGCCGCCACGGGCCGCGTTGCCCGGCGCGATGACGAGGCGGGCTTCCTGCGTCGCTTCCTGGTTGGTGTGGGGCTGTTCATCGCCGCTGCCCTTCTTCCCGTGGTCGCCATCCTGCCGATTGCGCCCGGTCTGATCGCGATGATCGAAATCGACTGGAACACCGATGGCTATTCCTACCTGCTGATTTCGCCATTCCTGGCGCTCACCTATATCGTTTTGATGTGCGTTCTGACCGTCTTTGCCAAGCGACTGATCCTCGGGCCGGTGCGTCCGGGACGCTACTCGATCCATAGTTGGTTCTATCTGCGCTTCTGGTTCGTCCAGCAGGTGACGGATCTGGCGCTGGCACTGCTTCACCCGATCTATGCCACCCTTTACGTGCTGCCCTGGTATCGCGCACTGGGTGTGCGAATCGGCAAGCGTGCCGAGATTTCCACCGCCGCAAAGATCGTGCCCGATCTCGTCGATATCGGGCCGGAGAGCTTCATTGCAGATGGCGTGGTCTTTGGTGCGGCGCGCCATGAGCCCGGCATCATCGAGCTTGCGCATACCAGAATTGGCCGGCGTTCCTTCATCGGCAATTCCGCCGTGCTGCCGACCGGGGCCAAGATCGCCGATGGTACGCTGATCGGCGTGCTCTCCAAGCCGCCATCGGATGGCGGGGCCGAGAAGCCGGATGGCACATGGTTTGGTTCTCCGCCGATTTCGCTGCCCGTGCGCCAGGCCGTCGGCCTGTTCGACGAGGGCGCGCGCTTCAACCCGCGGCCGCGGCTGGTCGCCATGCGCCTTGCGATCGAGGCGATCCGCGTGATCCTGCCGCTCACTCTGTTTCTCGCCTTCTTCAGCATCCTGTTCTCCATCGTCGGCGATATTCAGGATTACGATGACAGCCAGACGCTGATCGCGGCCGTCTTCCCCTTCCTCTATATCGGTTTCGCGTTGGCCTCTGGTCTCTCCGTCGTGGCGCTGAAGTGGCTGGTGATGGGCCGCTACAAGCCGACGACCAAGCCGCTGTGGAGCACCTTCGTTTGGCGCACCGAACTGGTGACGGCAACTTACGAGAACCTGGCGGTGCCGAACCTTCTGCAGCCTTTGCGTGGCACGCCTTGGATTTCGGCCTATCTGCGCCTGCTCGGCTGCAAGATCGGCCGCGATTGCTTCATCGACACGACCGATGTCACGGAGCATGATCTGGTGCGCATCGGCGACGAGGTGGCGCTGAACGAGTTCTCCGGTCTGCAGACCCATCTCTTTGAAGACCGGGTGATGAAGGTCAGCAGCGTGACGGTAGGCGACCGCGCAGTGATCGGCTCCTACGCCATCGTTCTCTACGACGCCGAAATCGGCGAAGATGCCCAACTCGGCGACCTTTCCGTCGTGATGAAGGGCGAAACGCTGCCGGCGGGCACCTCTTGGGAAGGCTCTCCGGCGCAACCCGTGCGCAGCGCATGAGTGAGATCGTCTGGCTTTCCGGCGCGGACGATCTGACGACAGCCACCGGCGAGGCGCCGGTGGTGTGGCACCTGCGCCTCGACAGGCCCGAGACGGAACGACTGGCGGGAGGCGCAACGCTCTCCGCCGCCGATCTGCAGGATCTGGCATCCAAGCCGGATGCCGGCATGCGAGCTCTGCGCCGACGCCTGGCGAAGATCCTTCTGGCGCGGCTCTCTGGCCTGCACCCGGACGAGATCATCATCGGCAGAAGCGCGCTCGGCGCGCCGCAGGTTCTTCACCCAGAGGGCTGGCACATCAGCCTCGCCGGGCGATTTCCCCACTGCCTGATCGGCCTCAGCCGGCCCCCCATCGGCGTGGATATCGAACCGCTTGATGCCGAACCGCCACCCGAAGACAGCTTTACCCCAACCGAACGACTGGCCCTTCAAGGGGCCACGGACACAACGCTCATCACCCGCTGGACGGCAAAAGAAGCGCACGCCAAGTGCCTCGGCGTCGCATCGCGCATCGATGCAGCCGAGATGGAGACGGTGGTTTTCGGTGCCGGGTTGCGGGTTGTTTCAAGGGAAGGGGAAACGCATGTGTGCGTGCGGGCGGAGGCAGGGACCGTGCAGGCGGTTGCCGGACTGCCCGATTCCGGTTGGCGATAGTCACCGGACCAGCGCGAAACCCTGTTAAGGCTGCGCCCGAACCACGACATTTCTGCCCTGGTCCTTTGCCGAGTACAATGCTGCGTCTGCGCGCAGGAGAAGCTCTTGCAGTCGCTCGGTCGGGCGGGCCTGCGCAACGCCGAAGCTGCCGGTGATGCGCCCTTTCGGTAATGGCTCGACCACGCGACTTTCGACAGCGTGGCGCAGACGTTCTGCCACCGTTTCCGCCGCTGCGAGGTCGGCGCCGGGCAAGACGATGCAGAACTCTTCGCCGCCCATTCTCGCGGCGTAGTCATAAGGGCGCAGGTGATCCTTCACGGCTTCGCCGATGGCCATCAGAACGTTGTCGCCGGCATCGTGGCCGTATTCATCATTGATGCGCTTGAAGTGATCGAGATCGAAGAGGATGAGCGACACCGCTTCTTCCGGTCGTGCGGCCTTGGCGCGAATGATCGGCATCTGCTCCATCAGCGCGCGGCGGTTTCCCAGCCCTGTCAGAAAATCCGTGGTTGCCTGATGCTTCAGTTGCTTGGTCAAGGTCTCGACCTGCAACAGCATCGATCGCGCAATATCGGTCACGGTGCCGATCTCGTCGGGCGATGCCGGATACATCTTCAAGATCCCCTTGTCCTCTGGATACCGCTTCATGGCATCCGCCAGCAGGTTGAGAGGCCTGATCAGCCGCCAGATCGCAAAAAGGCAGAGGGACGTGCCGACCAGGGTGGCGACGAGGATGAGAAGAAAGACCGACAACGTGCTGAGCTGAAAACCCATCGACAGATAGGCGACTAGCGCAATCAGCGGCACGTGGACGCTGACGAAGCAGACGAGAAAGGTTTTCGCGACGAAGGACGATTTGATCTTGGTCACGAGCACCTCAGGCTGCGGCTTATATTAACGCTGCCTCATTTAGTGGCATAAACATGAGAATCCTAGACCATGTTCTGGTGGGCAACATCTCGCAGAGAGGGATCGCGCCCTTCGGGACGATCCAATCGAGGTCGATCAATTGGATAAGACGTCGTGGAGTGTGTTACGAGCCACTGGCCGAGAGCGATCTCAGCGCCGAGGACAGGTAGCGTTCTGTCAACTCCCGTTTCTGCGCCTTCGCCAGATCGATCGCAGCGCCAATGTGCGATTCGAGCCCGACGCCACCCGAACCGGCCCCGATTGCCCGTTCAACAAGCACGACCCCCGAATAGACCGAAGGCAGGCCATCGGCGTCCCTGGCACAGGAGCCCATGCTTAGAAGGGACTTTATCTTTCCACCCGCGCAATGAATACGATAGGGCGACAGGAGCGGTGTGCCGCCGAGGATCACGTCATGAATACGTTCGGCAAGGCGCGGCCGGTCTTCCTCGACGATCCTTTCGAGGATGGATTCAACCGGAAGACCCCTCGCGAGCTCGTCCTGATCGATCTCGTATATCTGTGCGAAGGCGACATCGCCTGTCAGCAGGTTCGTGGACAAGGACCACGAATAGAAGCCCGCGCCTTCCAGTAAATCCTTGATCAAGCCTCTCTGCATTGTCTCCACGGCGATTCCCCATTACCCTGACACGATTAAAAACCATGCGATTGTTTTCACCAACGGGTTGCGCAGGCATTCCGGGGCCGATTGCCGGTATTGCACCGATCACATTTGTGTGTGCGGACATTCTAAAACAGGGCGGGCGCGGATTGCTGGCGGCAATACCATGCTATCTTGATGGTTGGGCCAGTCGCGATTGGGAAGGCGCCGTGATGACAAACCTGGCTGAAGCAGGAATGCGGCGCTCTATCGTTTTTGATCGACGCATCGTGCTTTCCGAAAATCGAAAGCGATTTTCGGGCTGATGCTGTAGGCCACGGTCACGCCAACGCTCTTGTTGCGGATACGCTGCGGGAGTAATCTGGTTTTCAATTTCGTTGACGTGGCTGCTGAACATGGCCAGATCGAGCCATGTAGGCTCGGCCTTATCGTGCTCGTCACAGGCACGCCGTCATAGCTGCCTTTGCCTCAGCAGAGAGCATCCAAGTCCATACCAGGAGAGATTACCCCATGGCCCGAAAGAACAGGGATGAGCAGGAGTCGTGGGACGAGCCGAAGCCGGAGCCGGTGATCTGTGCGCTGTGCCAGCGCGTCATACCCGACGATCAGATGGACCAGCATCATCTCGTTCCCAAGAGCAAGGGCGGAAAGCAGACCGTGTCCCTGCACCGGATCTGCCACGACCAGATCCATTCGATCTTCACCGACGCCCAGCTCGCCAAGAAGTTCTCCACGATCGAGGCCATTCTGGAGGAGCCAGCGGTGCAGACATTCGTCGCCTGGATCAAAAACAAGCCTCCGGGCTTTGCGGATTCCGCCAGGGGATCACGGCAGTCCTTCGGGCGAGGGCGCTAGTCTTAAAGCGCCGTGCGTCTTATGGGACGCGCAAGGGACGCTTTGTCTTTTTGAATATACGCATCGGCGGCGTCCGGCTGGACGCGATTGCGGACCTCTCAGCCTGCCGAAGCCTTGCCTCAGACGGATAGGTCGAAGATATCCGCCTCTTCCTGGGTCGCGAAGGTAAATGTCACCAGTTCGCTGTCGTCGCTCTGGCGGATGCCGATGGCTGTCACGATCAGCCGGGCGATCTCGTCCTGCGCTTCGCTTCCCGACCTCGATGATCCGACCGCCTTCTCGATGGCGGGGGCGAAGAGTTCGCTGATGACACCGAGGCGCATGTTGTAGCGCATGATGATATCGCGGTCCTCGATGATCGCGGCCTGTTCTTCCTTCGGGATGTCGGCATTGTCCATGGCGGTGATCGTCGCATTCGTCGCCAGCTTGATCGGGCCTTCGGCCAGCCAGCGATCGACCATCTCATCGAACTGGCGCATGCGCTGCGCGGGGATTGTCTTCTGTACCGTGATCGACATCTGCGTTCCTTTGTTCGCTGCCATGCGTGCTGTCACGCGCTTCCCGATCCGGGATCGACTATTGCCAGCATGAGATCTTTTGGGAGCAGGCTTTATGGGGTCAGGCCACAAGCTTCAATGGTTTTGTGTGGAAAGCTCGCCGCCGATAAGCGTGATCTTGAGGAATGAGCGCAGCCTCCGGACAAAGCCACGCCCTCAACGACCATCTTTTGCCTCGTCATAGGTTTTCGCTGCCGCGTCGATCCTGTCGCCATTTTCAGCTGCCCAGGCGCACAGGGCTTCGAACGGCTGCCGCAGGGAGTGGCCGAGCGGCGTGATGGCATATTCCACGCCGATCGGCTGCGTCGGCAGAACCGTGCGCGTGACCAGCCCGTTGCGCTCCAGCCTCTTCAACGCATCGGCCAGCGCCTTGTGCGTGATGCCAGCCAGACGCCGCTTGATTTCGTTGAAGCGCGATGGCTTGGGGCAGATCACCGTCAGGATCAGGATCGTCCATTTGTCGGCGATCTTGTCCAGCACCGGGCGGACTTTCGGCATATCGCAGAGCGCCTGCTGAGAGAGGGTTTCCAGGTCGGTATACTCGTCCATATCTAGGCTATCCAAGGTGCGTAATTGATATCAGATATCCACCGTATATCATGGCGGGACCATTCAGAGCAATTCAGGTGAACATCCGTTCACCCTGAAGTGCTCTGGTGTTTGTTTGACGCATTTCCGGACGCAAAACCGAGCACACTTTTGCTGGAAATGCTTTCCTGAAAGGAACTAAAATGGCTCGCATGAACAACAAGGTGGCTCTGGTCGTAGGCGGCGCGAAGGGCATCGGCCTCGCCATAGCGGAGCGGCTTTCTGCCGAAGGCGCAAAGGTCTTTCTCACCAGCCGCAAGGGGGAGGAGGCTGAAAAGGCGGCCCAGAGCATCGGCAATGGCGTGATCGGCATTGCCGCCGATGCAAGCTCTCCCGAAGACATGCTCGCGGCTGTCGAAACCGTCCGCCAGGCCCATGGCCATATCGACGCGCTGGTCTTGAATGCCGGTCTTTCCGAATATGCACAGATTGCCGAGATCACGCCGGAGCATTTCGACCGCCACTTCGACGTCAACGTCCGAGGAATGGTCTTCGGCTTTCAGGCCGCTCTCCCTGCCATGAGAGAAGGAAGCTCAGCTGTCCTTATCGGGTCGATTGCCGGTAGCGCGGGCTACGCAGGTTACGGAACCTATTGCGCAACCAAAGCGGCCGTCCGCTCCTATGCACGAACCTGGACGGCTGAACTCGCTCCTAAAGGCATCCGCGTCAATGTTGTGGCACCCGGACCGACGGATACGGACATGATGGCCTCAGTCGCAGATGACGTGCGCGCGGCGATCGTCGCGCCGATCCCGATGGGCCGCATGGGACGGCCCGCGGAAGTGGCCGCGGCGACGCTGTTTCTGCTGAGCGATGAGGCGAGCTATATCGCCGGCGCCGAGCTCTGCGTCGATGGCGGGTTGCGGCAGGCATGACGAGGGACTGAAGATGGTGCCCGACCGAGAAGGGGTCGGGCAGCCACGATCACCATCCCAAGCCTGCGGCTGACGATGGTGGCGATGTTGAGCCGTCAGGCTGTCGTGTGGACTGGACGCTGCGACGTTGTCTGCCGCCGGCTGGTCAATGTCAGGATCAGGGCTCCGCTCAAACCGGACACGAGCGATCCCATCAAAATCCCGATCTTGACGTGATCCTGCACTGCCGGATCGTTGAATGCCAGCAAGCCGATGAACAGCGACATCGTAAACCCGATGCCACACAGAAGTGCCGTGCCTGCCACCTGTCCCCAGCTTGCCTGCGCGGGAAGTTGCGCCACACCGAGCTTCACAAGCACGGCGACGACGCCAAACACGCCGATGAGCTTGCCGAAGAAAAGGCCACCGGCAACACCCATTGTCAGTGGCTCGGTAAAGACCGACAGGCTCAGACCCGAAAGGGAGACGCCGGCATTGGCGAAGCCGAAGATTGGCACGATGATGAAGGCAACAGGCTTGTGCAGCGCATGCTCGAGGCGATGAAGCGGCGACTCCTCCGGCGTCGCTTCCGGTGTGCCGGGCGTCAACTTGAGCGGGATCATCAGCGCCAGCATCACGCCAGCCAGTGTTGCGTGAACGCCGGACGCAAAGACGAGCACCCAGAGAACAGCGCCAAGGACGAGATAGGGCCACAGCACCTTTACCTTCATCTTGTTGAAGATGAAGAGACTGCCCCAGACGAGACCAGCGCCGATAAGAGCGACCAGGTTCAGGTCTGCCGTATAGAACAGAGCGATGACGATGACCGCACCGAGATCATCGATGATGGCCAGCGCTGCAAGAAAGATCTTCAGCGACGTCGGGACGCGCGATCCGAACAGGGAGAGCACGCCAAGGGCAAAAGCGATGTCCGTCGCTGTCGGTATGGCCCATCCCTGCAAGGCTGCTGGATTGTCGCGGTTCAGCAGGACGTAGAAGAGTGCCGGACATATCATACCGCCCGCTGCGGCAGCACCCGGCAGAACCCTGCGGCTCCAGCTGGAGAGTTGACCGTCAAGCATTTCGCGTTTGATTTCCAAACCCACCATCAGGAAGAACACCGCCATCAGGGCGTCGTTGATCCAGTGCTGGATGCTCAGCGGTCCGATATAGACGTGGAGGATATGGAAATAATCTTCAGCCAGAGGCGAGTTGGCCGTGATGATGGCAAGAAGTGCGACGGCCATGAGCACGAGGCCACCCGAGGCCCCGTTGTCGAGGAACTTGCGAAGTGTGGAATTGATGCGACCTGGATTTGATGTCGAAGACACAGGCTCACCCTCCCTTAGTTGGAAGTTGATCTTAGTCTCCGTCGATTTCGGGGGAACCCGCAGCGCACGCAGCACGCGCTGTCAGGTTCAATCATAGCGCAGTTTGGCGCGTTTTTCCACCAAAACCGGCATCTTGCGCGTCCGGTTTAAGGCTTGTTTGCCGGGGAGGCCGACGTTTCAGCGCCGCGCTTGTTCGTCCTCCACCCGGCCGGCAAACCAGTTGGCGAGCAGTGCGCCGGATATGTTGTGCCACACGCTGAAAATGGCGCTGGGCACGGCGGCAAGTGGCGAGAAATAGGCCGTTGCAAGGGCGGCACCAAGCCCGGAATTCTGCATGCCGACCTCGATGGCAATGGCTTTGCGCTTGGCAAGCGTTAGACCACAGGCCTTCGCCGCAAAGAAGCCCAGCAGGTAACCAAGGCCGTTGTGCAGGATAACGACGGCGAAGATCATCAGGCCGGATTGGACGATGGATGTTTTGGACGCGCCGACAACCGCCGACACGATCAGCACGATGCCGATGACGCTGAGGAGCGGCAGAGCGGGGACGGCGGCCTTGACGAAAGCGGGCAGAAGCTTCTGCAGGAGTGCGCCGAGTGCCAGCGGTATCAGCACCACCTTGATGATGCTCATGAACATCGCCCAGCCGTCGACGGGCAGGTACTGGCTGGCAAACAGCCAGACGAGGAAGGGCGTGACGATGGGAGCCACAAGCGTGGTGACCGACGTGCAGGCAACAGAGAGCGCCACGTCTCCCTTGGACAGATAGGTCATGACGTTGGAGGATGTCCCACCAGGGCAGCAGCCCACCAGGATCACGCCTGCCGCCACTTCCGGCGGCATTGGAATGAACTTGGTCAAGAGAACAGCCAGAAGCGGCATGATCAGGAATTGGCCAAGAACGCCGATCGTCACATCGAAGGGCCGCTTCACCACCTCGCGGAAGTCATCAAGCGAAAGGGTAAGACCCATGCCGAACATGATGATGGACAGCAATGTCACGATCCATGGACCGATCTGCTTGAACGTATCGGGAAAGAAGAAGCCGAGGACCGCAAACAGCACCACCCAGGCCGCGAATGTCTTGCCAACGAACGACGATATCTGCGCCAATGCCTTCATGATCTGTCCCTCCAAAGAAATGCTAGCGGGACGTCTAGATGCGTCAGCTTGACTGTCAAGGTCACTTTGGCGGGGTTGTTGCGTGTCTGCTAATATTGCGGTTGTCGTTTACGGCAGAGATATGGACGACGGTTGCAGACGCAGCGCGCGGGGGCATCGTTGCGCCGGTTCCCGTGGGCCGCATGGCGAAACCCTCGGAAATGGAGGCGGCAGTGCTATTCTTGTTGAGCGATAAGGCGAGCTATGTCGCAGGTGCGGAACTCTGCGTCGGTGATAGGTCGAGGCGGCTTTAGGAATTGGTGCAATGCGACACCACATCTTGAAGAGGTTAGGCTGCTGCCCGGTAAAGAGTTCATACCCGTGCAGTGGCATTACTATAGGCTATCGCTATCGCGTTTTGCAGTGCTAATGTATGCAGTAGGCTTACGTATCGCCGAAAAAGAAGCGGGTGAACTGTATTGGTGGCAGCAAACCTGTAACTTCCTAAATCGCAACCATTGGAGCTGCCATAAGCGCAGCTATTAACCAAACATCAAGCCTTCGCGCCGTCCGCCCTTGGCCTTACGTCTACGCGCTCGATCAGCGTGGCCATGGGAACGGAATGCATGTGATGTTCGGAACCCGACATTAGTAAGAGCCGATTGATCGTGTTGTCCTGAAATCCACCGAGGTGAAATTCGGTGGTAAGTCTCGCTGGGGCAACTGGGCACTTTATACTGGTGATTAGAGAGTTTGCCGAATTCCGTTGCCGCCGAAACCGTGCGGCAAGCTGTGCCTCAAAGTTCGGTTTCAAGTTGTTGATGGAAGTCGAGGCGGTGTAGCTGAACGCAGCACGAAAGAGAGGTGCCATTTCGCGAAACGATCGATGATCTAACACTCCGAGTACGGCATCGTGCCCCACCGGAAAATTTACTGTGGTAGACGCGATCTCGCGTTGAAGTTGAATTAGAGTTGGACGGCTTTCTAGATGCCGCCTAGAAAGTGCGGCTTGGAGTTCTTTCCATCTGTACGGACTATCGGTCAGGATCTGCGCGCCAGTTGCTTGCGCCAAGTACATCGCGACTTCGAAGTTGGGTTCCATCTTCATGATTTGGAACTCGCCACCGTCGCTCAGTGTGCTTTCATCGAGAATGGCCAAGCGATCCTCGATCTTCATCTGCTGGATTGCTGCAGCGACGGTATCCCTATCGACTGCCTCATTTCCGTCGATCTCCAACATTTTCTTGATAAGAGTATCCATGGGCATGTTCAAAAGCATGCGGCGCATGTCTTCTTGCATTATGGCATAATACCTTGGATCGTCCGACGGCTTGAACGCAATAGCCCGAGCGCGCGCCTTGGCCATTGCCATTACTTGGTCGCGGAGATGAAAGTCAAAGTCGCATGGATTCGGAACCAACGTGACTAGCCCAGCTTCAACAAGCGGCATTATATTTAGGAAAGTCATAAGACTCTTTACAGCTTCACCGCGGTACTGGTGCGGATTCTCAGTTGGTCGCTTTTCCTTCCGTATGGTTCTCGAAATTAGGAACGGGTTCTGGATAATGACCTCGCCGAAAAATAGCGGTGTACCAAGCGCGAATTCGATGATCAATTTTGGATGTAGAAGGCCTGTAAAGACTGATCGCATTTTGCCGTCCGGTTTTGGCATCAGGGACAGCAGGTCGGTTTCAAGTGGCCACAAGTCTTGATACAGATCATACATCTGAGCAATCTTGTCGTCGGTCATCTCACGACGGACCGTGTTCCAATCTTGGCGCCCCAAGTCAAAGAGACGGATCAGGGCATTAAAGAACATCATGTTCCGCTCGCGAATACTCTTTTCGGTCCACGACGTTCGCAGTTGTATCGGCTTGTTTCGACAGCATTTTCCAAACGGGTATCCGGATCCGCAGGGACAATAATCACGTGGCTTAGGTTGGTCCTTTGGCTCGGCCTTCATTAGCCATTTCCGGGGTTCTTCAGTCCGTCCAAACTCGTCTTGATAGTGAACATCGCCATTATCAAATTTCGCAAACATCTCGCCACCAAACCGGTAAAGCTCTTCAGATGGTGGCAGAAACGTGTTCTTCAGTTCAGCCCAAGGCTTTGATACCATTTTTTCGGGGTAGAGATCTTCTCGGCGGGACGCCGCGATATAGCGATTTGCGCGGGACTTGATTACCAAGTTCGCTTCGGCGACCTGAGCGTCGGACAGATATCTCGCCTTAATGAAGTCGATGGTCGATACCATCGTCGATTGGTAATTCCGTGCAAATGTCCTCTTTATATTGGGGCGTACATAAGGATCTTTGGCATATTCGAGGTTGGTTAGAATGAGGAGATGATCAGGACCCAGTGGGAAAAGTGTCTGCGAGCCTTTCAGAGCGATCGATGGATCTCCCGGGTATCGATTTTGGGTGGCCGAGGGTGGGATAGCATAGTTGTAGACCGTAACCGGATGGTCACTGACAATAAACTTAACGCTGGATCGCTCGGCGGAGACAATTTCCCGAGTTCCGGTTGTCCAAGTTGTGACGTTGAGCATACGTATGCTCTGCATTTCCAACATCAATTGGTTCTGGGCCAAGTCGGGTAACTTTTGGCCGAGCAGACCGATCTCTGGGTATTGTTGGCCTAGCCACGCGAGGCCCTTTGGTGTGCGCAATTTCTGTATATCGAGAAATTCAAAAAGGGTTTGGAAATGCTCATGCCATGCTCGCTTATCATCGCTGCAGAATGCTCTGATAGCGTCTGCACCTCGACGGTCGATATCACCGAAAAGCTTGCGCTCAATCTCGTCATCAACCTTTGTACCAAAGAATGTTGAGTACAGATCGTGCTCGACGAATGCACGTGAAGAAGGTGATTTGAAAAGGCTGCGGCCAGTTGACACTATGCCTTCTCGGTTCGTGTATTTGGGCGGTTGTGTATCAAGCATAAAAAGGGTTTCGCTGCCCGGAGCGAAAAACCTTTCCTGATGCCATTGAGGGACGTAGTGATTCTTCCTGGTGACTGACATGGGCGGCTCTTTTCCATACTTGCGGGACATTACAGCGGACGAATGCCCCGGAAAGTCTCAAGCCTGCAACGACGCTCCCAACAATGCCAGCCCCATCAACAGCACCACCAGCGCCCCGGCAATCTCGATGCCGTTGGCGATCCTTGAGGCGCGGCGGCTGCCGGTTCCGGCGTAGCGGATGGCGGCGTCCTTGGCGGTGACGGCGAGGATGGCAAGCAGCGAGACGGTGATGGCGGTGCCGATGGACATGGCGAGCACCGAGAGCATGCCGCCGAACAGCAGGCCGTTCAGCATGGAAAAGCTCATGACGATGATGGCCCCGGAGCAGGGGCGAAGACCGACCGCCACAATGGCCGACCAGGCTTCGGTGAGGCTGAAGGTGCGGGACTGGAAGAGCAGGGGGTCGGGCGCATGCGCCTTGCCGCAGGCATCGCAGAGATCGCCGCTGCCGCTTTGGGCATGATCGGCAAAGACCGGCTGACCCTGGAAGCGCAGGCCGCTGCCCATGCCGGTGCGGCGGGGCGCCGAGCCTGCGGGCTCCCCGAAGCCGGTCGTTCCGCTTTCGGCTGCCTTGAACG
>NZ_SISF01000031.1:0-125475 GCF_004310285.1 Agrobacterium cavarae | reverse complement strand
GCGCGGGGCTGGCAGACAAGCTGGCGCTTGCGACAGGCGAGGCCGATGACGATGCGGCAAGGGCCGGTGAGGATGTTTGCGGGGATGCGAGCGCGTGATGATCAGAGCGCCGATGCAGCATGCTCCAGATCTTGCGCGCCAAGAGCCAGGCGCCGAAGAGCGCGACCATGGCGAAGCTGGCAATTTCCATCGCCTGCGTCGCCTTGGTCATGGTGATGGAGGTGCCGCGCAGCACGAAATAGGCCGCGACGACGAGGAGGATGGCGACCGCGCCTTGAATCAGCGCCGAGACGAAGGAGATCAGGATGCCGCGTTTCAGCTGCGTCTCGTTGGCGATCATGTAGGAGGAAATCACCGCCTTGCCATGGCCGGGGCCTGCCGCGTGGAACACGCCATAGGCAAAGGAGAGGCCGATCAGCGAGGTCAGCGCCCATGGGTCTTCGCGCATGGCTTTCAGCGCGCCGGTCAGTGCGCGGTAGAAACTCTGCTGGTGGACGTTGATCCACTGGAAGAAGGGTGCCAGCGGCCCGCCGACGGAAATGGAGGGTTCGGCCGAGCCGATGCCGAGCGGCGATTGGGCGTGGGCGATGCTGAGCGAGGCGAAGAGCAGGGTGAGGGTGGTCAGCGCGAGGAGAAGCTTGCTTCCCTCATTCCTGTCCTTGTGACAGGAATCCAGTCGTCGCGCGTCTGCGCGGCGGGAGGAGTCTTGCCGACCCAACGACCTCTCCGGCGTCATGGTCGGCCCCCAGGTCACTTCCGAGGGTGACCTGACCATCCATGAGCCGTTGAAAACATGGATCCTCGGGTCAAGCCCGAGGATGACCCAAAGCGAGCGTTTCAGGGTAATCATCAATCCCTCAGCCTGCCGGGCTCCCTGCGGTGAAACGCCATCCTCTAGCATTGCAGTTCCAGTCTTGTCGCAAAGAGCTTGGTCATGTCGGTGCCGGTCGGGTCGTTGAAGAAGGCGTCGGTGAGGCTGCTCTGGTTCTGGGCAATGATTTCATCCGGGTCCGGGCGCACCACCTTGTGCTTGCAGGCGGCCAGATGCGGACCCTTCACCACGATGTCGGTATCCTTGGCAAAATCGATGGCCGTATACATGGTCGGGTCCCAGGCGCCGAAGGAGAGCTTGCCCTTCACCGGTAGCGGGTTCTTCGGCATGACCGAGAAGAACATCAGGATCTGGCCGTCCTTGTAATCCACATGGATGACGTCCGGCTTGTTGAAGTCGATGTTCTTTCCGTTCACCGCGATGAAGGTGTAATAGGAATATTCCGCCAGCGATTCATGCACCGTGTTGCCGATTTCGGCGAGCTCTTCCTTGTCGAGCTTGGCGTCGCTGTTCTTGTCGTAATCCAGGACCACGCTTGCGGAAAACATCTCGTCGAAGCGCCAGATGTTGCGCACTTCCTGCACATTGCCATCCGCGCCTTCGATGATTTCCATGCGCGCTTCGGCAAAGATATGCGGATGGGCGAAGGCGGTGAGCGGCGCAAGACAGGCGGCGGCGCAGGCGGCCGTTGGCAGAAGGAGTTTTTTCATGGGCCGCGTTTATCCTCGGGCGAATCTGCGGTTACTCTATAACAAATTGGGTCTGAATTTCGGCGGCCAGCCGATCAACCGTTCTTTCGGAACCAGTTGGACAGATAATCGACGAAGCTGCGCACCTTGGCCGGCAGATAGCGCCGGTGCGGATAGACCGCGTAAATGCCGCGATCGCGGGAAATATAATCATCGAAAAGCGTCACAAGCTCGCCTGACTGGATATGCGGGCGGGCGATGAAGTCCGGCACGATGGCGACGCCCAACCCAGAGCGCGCGGCGCGCAGCGTCGCCTGCGGGCTGTTGACCTCGATCGGCCCGCGCGTCGCTACCGAGTTGGTGCCGCCGCCTGGTTCGAAATAGCGGATGTGGTTCTGGAAGCGGGAATTGGTATCGATGATGCAGGGGACTTTTCCGAGATCCTGCGGGTTTTCCAGTGGCCCATGGCGGGCGACGAAATCCGGTGTCGCCACCGCGTGGACGCGAAAATCCGACAGCTTGCGGGCAATCAGGCCGGAATCCTCCAGCTTGGTAATGCGGATCGCGAGGTCGAAACCTTCCTCGATCAGATCGACGAAGCGATCGTCCGCAACGATCTCCATGGAAAGCTCGGGATTTTCGCGGGCGAAATCGATGAGGCTCTGGCCGACATCGGCATCGATGAAGGTGCGCGGCACGGAAAGCTTCAGCTTGCCCTTCAGATCGGAATTCTTCTCCCGCACCAGATCGGCGAGATTGTCGATCTCTTTCAGAATATCCGAGGCGGTGCGGTAATAGGTATGGCCGGCTTCCGTCAGCGAAAACTGCCTTGTGGTGCGGTTGAGAAGCAGCGCGCCGAGATCGTCTTCCAGCTCGCGGACATATTTGGACAGCAGCGCCTTGGAGCGTCCGGTCTTGCGCGCGGCGGCCGAAAAACCCTCCGCTTCGACGACGTCGATAAAGGCGCGAATGCGCGTCAGCGTGTCCATCCATAAACTCCTGTTCGTTCCATATAATTGAACGATTGGAATCCACTGTCCAACAGGAAAAGCACTGCCGAAAAAATTCGCGACATGCTGAAAAAATCCTCTTGATTATGACGGCGAATATTCTTATCTCCCTGTCTGCCCAAAGTCGCACGTGCCCATGTGTGTCCGCCGACCCTCGATGTGGTGAGGAGTTCGGTAAGGTACCTGGAATTAACCCCTCCAGTCGCTGTTCCGGCCAACCGGATATGCGAGGACATACGAAGCAACGACGGTGCGGGCCTTTCTGGTTCTCTGCCGGCTTTCCATCAGCCGGGGTACTGAAGAGGCACACCATCATTGCCGTAAGTGCGGTTGGGTATGATTCCCTCCAATCCCATGGCAGACAAAGCCGAATAATGCTCCTGGCAGGGCGTTGTTCATATTTGCGCCTTGAGCGTATGCGAATGAATCTGCGCCTCCACCGGCTGATTCGTCTTGCATATCTCGAGCGTTCTTTGTCCTCCGGAATTTTCCGGAGCCGGATCAAGTTAGGGAACACAACGATGACGACTGCTCGCATCCTCGACTTCATCAATACCCGCCGTCCCGAAGGTCCCTGCCTTGTGGTCGATCTCGACGTCGTGCGTGACAACTTCCACGCGTTCCGTCACGCCCTGCCCAACAGCGCGATCTATTACGCCGTCAAGGCCAACCCGGCTCCAGAAATTCTGTCGCTGCTCGCCTCCATGGGCTCCAACTTCGATTGCGCCTCCGTGGCTGAAATCCAGATGGCGCTCGATGCCGGTGCGACCTCCGACCGCATCTCCTTCGGCAACACCATCAAGAAGGAACGCGATGTTGCACGCGCTCACGCGCTCGGCATCGATCTCTTCGCCGTGGACAGCCATGAGGAAGTCGAGAAGGTTGCCCGTGCCGCTCCTGGTGCGCGCGTATTCTGCCGCGTTCTGACCGATGGCGAAGGCGCCGAATGGCCGCTGTCTCGCAAGTTCGGCTGCGTGCCGCAGATGGCTGTCGATGTTCTGGTCTATGCCCATCAGCTGGGTCTGGAATCCTACGGCGTGTCCTTCCATGTCGGTTCGCAGATGATGAACCTCGACGCATGGGATGCAGCCGTTGGCGATGCCAAGCGCGTCTTCGCGTCTCTTGCCAAGCAGGGCATCCACCTGCAGATGGTCAATATGGGCGGCGGTTTCCCAACCAAGTATCTTCGCGACGTTCCCGCCGCTGAAGAATACGGCCAGGCAATCGACACGGCGCTGCGCAAGCACTTCGGCAACCAGATCCCGAAGACCATCATCGAGCCGGGCCGCGGCATGGTTGGCAATGCGGGCGTGATCAAGGCGGAAGTCGTTCTCGTCTCGCGCAAGTCCGACAATGACAACCATCGCTGGGTGTTCCTCGACATCGGCAAGTTCGGCGGTCTGGCCGAAACCATGGACGAAGCCATCCGCTACCCCATCCGCACCACGCGCGATGAGGACATGATGGAGCCTTGCGTGCTGGCCGGTCCGACCTGCGACAGCGCCGATGTGCTCTACGAGAAGAACATGTACCCGCTGCCGGTCTCGCTGACCATCGGCGACGAAGTTCTGATCGAAGGAACAGGCGCCTACACGACCACCTATTCGGCGGTCGCTTTCAACGGCTTCGAGCCCTTGAAGGCCTATGTGATCTAAACCCTTAAAGCGTGTCGCAATCTTTCAGATTGCTCCTCACGCTTTAAGGTTCTTGTCTTATCGCATGTCGTTATCGCAAAACCGCTTCACACTTTTGCGCGACAGGCTTTAGGGCTTCACTGATCCAAAGCAATGTGATCTGCGCGAGACGCCACCCGTTGGGGCGGATGGCGTTCTCCCGGATCTTCCCGTTCCGGCCCGGCTGACGCCCGGGCCTGGCGCACACCTGCTTGCCAATCCTCTGTCCAGTCGAGGGATAAGCTTGCGGCGCGCGCCGGGCCGGAACGGTTCATTCCTTGTCGTTGCAAGATGGTTGCGCGACATGTTTCTGGCAGGTGCCGCTTTCGTGGGCGGCTTGGTAACGGGAGGCCGGGATGGCCGCTGTTCTCAATTCGGTTCGTGCATTCTTCACGCCGCAGACATTCTTCATCGAGACCGAAAACGCCGGCGACATCGTCGCGCGCGAAAACCTGCTGGACCGCGCCATGGGTCCTGGCCGCCGCCGCAAGTCGTCGGAAAAGCTCCGCGCCGGTCGCGTGCCCGCCGAAGGTTTGGCGCTGGTTGCGCGCGATCAGGACGGCCATGTCATCGGCACCGTGCGCCTGTGGAATGTCGAAGCCGGCGTGACCCGCGAAGGCCGCCCGGTCGCAGCGCTGCTTCTCGGTCCGCTGGCCGTCGATGCCGCGCATGAGGGCAAGGGCATCGGCTCGGCGCTGATGCGCGCTGCCATTTCCGAAGCAACCCGCCGCGAGCACGGCGCGATCCTGCTGGTCGGCGATGCGGCATATTACGAGCGCTTCGGCTTCTTCGCGACGAAGACCCAGCACCTCGTCATGCCCGGCCCCTTCGAGCGCAACCGCTTTCTGGCGCTGGAACTGAAGCCCGGCTGGCTGGATGGCGTGGCCGGCATGCTGGCTGCGAGCGGCCGTCGCTTTTCCTGAGGGTGGGCGGACCCTTGGGGTCTGTCGTGTGGATTGAAAAGTTGCCAAGACAGCTTTGAATGCTTGGCATATCCCCCCTCTGTCCTGCCGGACATCTCCCCCTCAAGGGGGGAGATCGAACTTTCGCACCGCCTTGCCACAAACTGCGGTCAGATGGGACATGGGAAGAGCGCTTCGTGCCGATCTCCCCTCTTGAGGGGGAGATGCCCGGCAGGGCAGAGGGGGGTATGTGACAGATCCGGAACGTAGAAGGATATTGGCAATCCGCGCGACGTAGATCTGGATACAGACCACGAACTATGCTGTCGACGCTGATGAAAGACGCTATCGTCGCGTCTCACGACATTGATCTCTACTTGCTGTCCAGAACGCAGTGAAGCGTCCAAAACCAAGCCGAATCAATATCATGTCCATTGTCCAGTAAGTTGAAAACGGACAGCGTGTGGATCACGTGCGGGATGACGGTCGACTTGTGTCCGCCCTGCACGCCGGTGGCCCCTCACGAAACGATCGGAATCCAGATCTCCACCTCGCCGCGACCGGTGCGGCCGTCGAAGCGGTGGTCGTAGCGCTCGAAGTCCGGTGCGTTCTCGCTTTCCAGTCCTGCGTCCGGCAATGCCTTGTTCCAGATCGTATAGACCGTCTTGCCGATATCCGAAATGTGGCCGCTATGGGTGAAGACGGCATAGGCCTGCGCGGGGATGTCGATATGCTCCATTCCGGGTGTCGAGCCGGTCGCCTCGATGCCTGCAATATAGCGGAAGTTGCCGGCGCCATCGGCCATGCAGCAGACGCCGTAGGCCGGCCCTGGCACAGGGTTTTGCACCTCGCCCTCGCGCGCCATGAAGGATCCCCAGAGTGCCGGGATTTCGCCTGTCTTGTCGAAGGCGCAATCGACGCCAAGACCGACGATGCGGAAGGCTGCACGGTCTTCTTTGCGGGGTGCCGAAAGCGGAACAATCATGTCCTTGTTCATTTCAAAAGGCTCCATGAGATTGAGGTTTGTGATGGACTGCTCGCCTCTCAGCCTGCTTGGCGGTGTGCCGAAATAACTGGCGAAGGCGCGTGTGAAGGCCTCGTGGGAGCCATATCCGGCATCCAGCGCAATGGCGATGATGCTCTCCTGGCCGTCGGCGATGGCCCGTGCCGCGAGCGATAGCCTGCGTGCGCGGGCATAGGCCATGATCGACATGCCTGTGGCGAGTTGAAAGACCCGGCACATGTGATGAAGATTGACGGCACAACGCCTGGATAGAGACGGCAGCGAGAGATCGGATTTGAGGTCTGTCTCGATCTGCCAGATCAGTCTTTCCAGAACGGCCATGGGCTCTCCCGTACTTCACGCCTTACCTTTTCCGCATCGAAAGGCATTGTGCTTGATCGCATTTGACTTTGCGAGGGGGCAGGGAACGAGAGGGGCTCGGGGACAAATGCATGAAGCGCGCCACGATCTTTCAGACCGCTGCGCGCTTCAGGTGTCCCGTTCCGTTTTTCTGTTGGAGCCGATCAGGCGGCGCGACGCGTCGCCGCCGGGCCGTTGGCACCGATATCGAACCGGCCTGCAAGCGAAGCGAGGGTGCGGGCTGTTTCGGCAAGGTTCTGGGTGGCGGCGTTGGTTTCCTCCACCATCGCAGCGTTGTGCTGGGTCATCTGGTCCAGCGTGTTGACGCTGGTGTTGATCTCGGAAAGCCCGACGGATTGTTCGCGTGCGGCTGTCGCGATGCTGTCGATATTGAGATCGATGCGCGAGACGACCGCCTCGATTTCAGCGAGAACCGCACCCGTCGATTGCACGAGATCCACGCCGCCAGCCACTTCCTGGCCGGATTTGGCGACAAGCTGCTTGATCTCGTTGGCAGCGGCGGCGGAGCGCTGTGCCAATTCGCGCACTTCCTGGGCGACCACGGCAAAGCCCTTTCCGGCTTCGCCGGCACGGGCGGCTTCCACGCCGGCATTCAGTGCCAGCAGGTTGGTCTGGAAGGCAATGTTTTCGATTGCGCCGATGATGGAGCCGATTTCACCGGATGCGGTCTCGATCCGTTGCATTGCCGAAATCGCCTTTCCGACGACCTGCGATGAATGGACGGCGGCGTTGCGGGCATCCTTTACCAATGTGCGGGCATCTTCTATGCGCTCGACGGACGCCTTGCCGGTGGAGGTGACCTGATCGAGGGCTGCCGCGGTTTCTTCAAGTGCGGCGGCCTGCTGTTCGGTGCGCCGCGCCAGATTGTCGGCACCGCCGCGTAGCTCCTGGCCCTGGCGGTTCAGGTGGTCGGTCTCCGACAGCACATCCCGAAGGGTCAGGCGCAGAGTGGAGATAGACTCGTTGAAATTCTTTCTCAGCGTCTCGAAGCGAGGATGGAAAGGTTGATCGAGGCTACGGCTCAAATCGCCGATGGCAAGCTGGCTCAAGCCGCCGCCGAGCTGCTCCACGGCAAAGCGAAGCGCATCGGCATCGGCCAGGCGCTCACGCTCGCGCTGCTGGCGTTCGCGATCGCTCAACTGGCGCGCCTCTTCGGCTTCGGTTTCCAGCTGTCGCTTGGAAAGGCCGGCATCACGGAAGATCGCAAGTGCCTTTGCCATGGCGCCGATCTCGTCCTGGCGGGCAAGGTGCGGCGGTTCGTCCTTGAGATCCCCACTTGCCATTCTGGTCATGGCCTCGGTCATATCGCCCAGCGGGCGAATGGCGCGGCGTCTGGTGAAGAGGGTGGATGCAAGGCAAAGCACAATGAGGAAGACGCCGAGGCCATAGCTTG
The DNA here is from genome assembly GCF_004310285.1 of Agrobacterium cavarae. Classification (GTDB taxonomy): domain Bacteria; phylum Pseudomonadota; class Alphaproteobacteria; order Rhizobiales; family Rhizobiaceae; genus Agrobacterium; species Agrobacterium cavarae. The sequence continues at coordinate 117,592 of NZ_SISF01000031.1, read as the reverse complement.
CGCCCTGCAGCAGGCTCGTTTGCGAAGCGGCATAGGCTTCCTTCTCCTTGCCGAAGAGATTGCCCATTTCCACCAGTTCGTTGACGGCGGCCTCATGGCGATGGAACTTGACCCGCAGGGCGCTCAAGGAAGCGACGATGGCATCGCGATCATTTGCCTGGAGGGCGGGGAGCGTGACACCCTGCATTTCACGCCAGAAGTCATCGCCCTTGACCAGCACATCGTCGAGCAGCTTGGTCTTCAAGACGTCGGGAAGTCTCGTCGTTTTCCAATAGGCGCGGCGCTCCTCATATTGATCTTTTAGAACCTTCACGCGTGGCGCATTGACGGCCAGCGTATCGGGATGCAGCGTGCTCTCATTGGCCAGAGCATAGCTTTCGATCACATAAAGTGGTGGCGGCAGGATATCGGCAATCAGGTCCTTGCTGTAGATGATATCCTCATAGATCGGACCGTTGACCTTCAGCCGGTTCAGCGCACCGGCGCCGGTCACAAGCGTCACGAGAACCCCGGCAATCAGGGCGATCCCCGTTGCAGTCACCGCCGCCGAAATCGAAATCCGCATCCCTGTCGTCCTCCAGCCCAGGCTGGCCGGGTGCGGCGCGCGAGGGACATTTCTCTGTGATGCGATAGACTTAAGGGGAATAAGTATAGATTAAATTAATTATAGTTAATAAGCATTATATGTTTTAGACGCGTTGAATTCATTGCAATTTTCTGTTGCACAGGGTTGCAAATCCATCGATGCCCACACCGAGAAAAAGCGCGCTTTTCCCGGATTTGATCCACCTCAAATACCTCAACGGCACAACCGGCTAGGGATGAGGCGAACACCTATGCCGCTCCGTTCTGGCGGACAAACGCTGCAGGCAGCCGGCGAAACAGCGTGTTCAATGATCTGATCAAGGAGAGAAAACGTGTTTGCGACCGTCCGAAAAGCTACCCTTCCACTTGCCATCCTGTGCGGCGTCCTGCCCGGCGCCGTTTGTGCGGCGGATCTGGCACAAGTTGCACCGGCCCCCACGGCGGAAGAGGCCATTGCTGCGGCAAGCCCATGGATGATCCGCGTTCGTGCGCTCGGTGTCCTGACCCATGACAGTGGCACGATCAATGGTGTACCGGGCGCTGGGCTATCCTATTCGGACACGGTGATCCCCGAACTCGATATCAGCTACTTCTTCACCGACAACATTGCCGCCGAACTCATTCTCGGCACGACCTTTTCCAGGATCAACACAACGGGGGCGCTCGGCGAAATCGATGTCGGCAAGACCTGGCTTCTGCCGCCGACACTGACGCTGCAATACCACTTCACCGATTTCGGCGCCTTCAAGCCCTATGTGGGTGCGGGCGTGAACTACTCGCTCTTCTATCACCAGAGCGAAAAGCCGGGCTTCAGCAATCTCGACGTCAAGAACGACTTCGGCGCAGCACTTCAGGTGGGCTTCGACTATATGGTGACGAAGAATTGGGGTGTGAACTTCGACGTGAAGAAGATTTTTCTTGATACCAAATGGACAGCGACAAGCGACGCTTTCGGTGACATCAGCGGCAAGGCGAAGATTGATCCGTGGCTGGTGGGTGCGGGTGTGACCTACCGGTTCTGAGTGCCTGGGAGGGCTGGGGGTGCCGCGCAAGTTCTGCGGCGCCCCTTCGTCATTCGGTCTCCCGGCCAGACCCAAATTGACCGTTCCTCACAAATCCGCTAAACATTGCGGCAGGTTGAGAGTACCTGCCGTCCGCGAGCATCCATGCTTTGGTGAAACTCTCTTTCGAACCTCCGATACGGTCATTCCTTTTTCAGGCATGCAGACGGTGGCAATGCGGACCCCTCCTCGACACAGCATGCCGATGCAGGAGAACCGCGATGCGGAACACGACACCACCTCTACCCAGTCTCGATACGCTGAAGGATCAGGCGAAGCGTCTTCGCGCTGGCCTTGCTGACGAAGGGACAACCATCGGCCATTCGCGCGCGCTGGAACTGATCGCGGCGCAATATGGCTACCGCGACTGGAACACGCTGCATGCCGCTGTCGGCAATCGCCCGCCCTTCAATCCCTATATGCTGGGCTCGCGGGTCAGCGGCTATTATCTCGGCCAGCCCTTCACCGGTGCAATCCTTGGCGTGCAATCGCTTGGCGGCGATCCGGAGCGCTATCGTCTGACGATGCATTTCGACGATCCGGTGGATGTCGTTACCTTCGACAGCTTCTCGGCCTTTCGCCAGCGGGTTCATTGCAATGTGGATGCGACCGGTCGCACCACGGAGCGGACCTCCGATGGACGGGCGCAGGTCGAGCTCACCTGGTGAAGGTTGAAGCGGGCGCATCTGGTGCTGATCTCAGCACCAGATGCGCCGTTGCTACAGGCATCTTGCTTTTAAGCGGAAATATCGACGATGCCACAATCGCCAGCCTCTGAAGCGAAGGCGAGCAGCTTGCCGGTGGCGCTCCAGGAGAGGCCGGAGATGGCGCCCTTGCCCGGACGGCGCAGCAGCGCTTCCTTGCCGTCGGCCATGCGCACGCCGAGGATCATGCCATCGATGAAGCCGATGGCAAGCACGTCGTCGCTGGGGTGGAAAGCGACCTGCGTGGCCATGATGTTGCCGCGTGTGCCGAGCTCTTCCGGCGGCTTGCCCATCGGGCCATCCTTCCCTGAAAACGGCCAGACGATGGCGGCCGGTGCGCCAGACGAGGCAAGCCATTTGCCCTTGGGCGACCAGGAGAGCGATTTGACCTTGGCCGGATATCCTGTCATGCGCATATGGCGGGCGTCAGCGCCCTTCGGCGCATCGAGCTTCCAGCCATGCAGCGCATTTTCCTGCATGGTGGTGACGAGGAAGCGACCATCGGGGGAGTAGGTGACACCGGTATGGGCGCCCTTCCATTCCAAATCGACGGGATCGCCGGCGGTCGCCACCCAGTGCAGCGTTACGCCATTGTAGCGGGCAGCGGCGATGCGCAGGCCCTTGGGCGCAAAGGCAATCGCCTCAACCGTGCGCTCTTCCTTGAATTCCTTGGTAGTGCCGTCCGCAAGCTTGACGAAGCTTGATTTTCCAACGGCATAGGCCACGGCATTTTGCGGGCCGCCTGCCACCACGCTGATCCATTTGCGCGGCACATGGGCGATTTCGGTCACCGCGCCATCATGACCGATGCGCAGCACCTTGCCATCTTCGCCGCCCGTCAGAAGCGTTGCGCTATAGGGATCACGAATGCAGGTGAGCAGACCTTCATGGGCCTGCATTACCTTTTCCCCGCCATCGAGGCGATGAATGGTACCGGCGGCAGTGGCAAACAGCGGGATATCGCCCAGAAAATGCGCCGCGACGACGTGGCCTTCAAGGTCAAGAGGAGCAACGGTTGGCATGGGCGATGAGTCTTTCGTCTGTATGGGTTTTGGCTGCGGTATGGGGTGGTTTGTTTTCGTCCACCCTGTGCGGCGTGGATCCTCGGGTCACCACCCTCGGGCTTGACCCGAGGGCCGAGGATGACGCGCAGGAGATTGCGGAGCCTAAGCTTCCCTTGGTCGGCCCAGGTGGAACTGGACCGGCCCGGAAGGGGGATGCTTACGCCTTCGCTTCACATGCGTGGAAGCTCGCTTCCAGTTTTTCGCGGTCGAGTTCGCGGCCGATGAAGACGAGGCGGCTTTCGCGCTTTTCGCCGTCCTTCCAAGGACGTTGGTGATCGCCCTCGATGATCATGTGCACGCCCTGAACCACGTAGCGCTCGGCGTCGCCCTTGAAGGCGATGATACCCTTGAGGCGCAAAATGTTCGGGCCGTCGGTCTGCGTCACCTTCTGAATCCAGGGGAAGAAGCGCTCCGGGTTCATCTCGCCGCCGCGCAGCGAAATGGACTGAACCGTCACATCATGGATGGGAGACGGCGCCGCATGGTGATGGTCATGGTCGTGATGATGGTGGTCATGGTCATGATGGTGATCGTGGCCGTGATCATGCCCATGATGGTGGTGGTCGTGATCGTGGTGGTGATGATCGCAATCCGGGCCGCAGGCATGGTCTTCATGGCCGTGCTCGAGGAAATGCGGATCGTTCTCCAGCGCGCGCTCCAGGTTGAAGGCGCCCTGGTCCAGCACGCGGGCCAGATCGACGCCGGAGCGTTCGGTCTTGTAGATGCGGGCGGACGGGTTGATGGCGCGCACGATGTCTTCGATGCGGGCCAGCTCTTCCTTGGTGACGAGGTCGCTCTTGTTGATGACGACGACATCGGCAAAGGCGATCTGATCTTCGGCTTCGCGGCTGTCTTTCAGGCGAAGCGGCAGGTGCTTGGCATCGACGAGTGCGACAACGGCGTCGAGCTCGGTCTTGGCGCGTACATCGTCATCCATGAAGAAGGTCTGGGCAACGGGAACCGGATCGGCAAGGCCGGTGGTTTCGACAATGATGCCATCGAAACGGCCAGGACGGCGCATCAGGCCTTCCACGACGCGGATGAGGTCACCGCGCACCGTGCAGCAGATGCAGCCATTGTTCATCTCGTAGATTTCCTCGTCGGATTCCACGATCAGGTCGTTGTCGATGCCGATTTCGCCGAACTCGTTGACGATGACCGCATATTTCTTGCCGTGGTTCTCGGTCAGTATGCGATTGAGCAAGGTGGTCTTGCCGGCACCCAGATAGCCGGTCAGCACGGTGACGGGAATGGGCTTTGCAGCGGCAGCGGTGTTTGCTTCGGTCATTGTTTCGGTCATGGGAAACCTCGATATGCGGCGGGGTGCCGCGACAGACAAAAATGTTGCCGTTCATATAGGCTTGCGAAGAAGGCAGTTCAAAGAAATTCTGTTCAAGAATTTTGATGATGGGGCCTTAAGACCGATCGAAGTCGCTCACATCGAAGGCGCGCACGTCTTCCAGAAGCGCAATCAGACCGCGCACCGAGTGGGCGATGATCTGCTCGCCCTTTTCGGCGGTGGCGGCGGCTGCGTTTCCGGCGACGCCCAGTGGGTTGAGATCGCTCATCATCCAGCCGAAGGCGTGTGGGCCGTAGGCGCGCAGATGGGTGAAGCGGTTTGTAAACTCGCTTTGGCGGGAGGGAAAGCTTGCTGCCTTGTCCATGGCGACTTCATCAGGGTTGAGCGCCAGCATGACCGACGTTTCAATATCGCCGCCGTGAATATCGATCGCCTTGTCGTCCGGCGCAATCAGCCCTTCCGGCAGGCCAAAGCGCGTCCAGCTGGTGGCAACCGCCAGCATAGCAAAGCGCTTGCGCGCCTCGGTCGCGACGATCGTCATCAGCGGCGCATTGCCACCATGGGCGTTCAGCATGACGAATTTGCGGATGCCCTTCTCATGCTGGGCGCGGACGATCTCCAGCCAGCGATTGACGGCCTCATCGAAGGCGAGCGTCTTGGTGCCTGCCACATCCATATGCTCGATGGAGTAGCCGACCGGCTCTACGGGCAGGAAAGTCACGGGGAAGTCTTGCGGCAGGGCTGCCTTCAGGCGCGCGACGATGCCTTTGGCAATCAGCGTATCGGTCTCGAAGGGCAGATGCGGGCCGTGCTGTTCATGTGCGCCGAGCGGCAGAACTGCGATTATCTCCGACGGTTGAAATCCGGCTGTTATCGTTTCGTCGTCAAATTGCGTGTATGTGTTTGGCATATGGCGATCCGCGCCTGTATTCGTTAGAAGTTACAACATCATATAGTCGTTTCGCGATCTGGCAAAAGGCACGGGCTGAATGAGCAAGGACAAGGCCTCGAAAAAGGACAAGGCGTCCAAGAAGGACAAGTCGCAGAAGAAGAAGGATATTGCCTTCAGCCCGGAAGAGCTGGCGCAATCCATCACGCAAGCCGCACGCTCCATGCGCACGGCGCTCAGCCACAATCTTGCGACGAGCGGCCTTTATGCGGGCCAGGACGGCGTGATCCTGGCGCTTGCCCAGGAAGGCAGCATGACGCCCGGCCAGATTGCCCAGAAGCTTGGCGTCAAGGCGCCGACCATGACCCGCACCATCGGTCGCATGGAAGCGCAAGGCTTTGTCGAGCGCAGTGCAGGCGAAGGCGATGGTCGCCTGACCATGGTGAAGCTCACCGAAGCCGGCCAGAAAAGCGTCGATCACATCAACACGTCGCTTGCGGCCTGCGGTGCGCGCGCGGTGGAGGGATTGTCCGCCAAAGACGTGAAAAACGTCGTCAAGCTTTTGCGCGCCATCGACGCCAATCTTCAGTCTCTCGATTTAATCGATTAAAAATTTGAAGTGAAAGCCTTCAATAGTTCGCAAAACCCTTAAACCTGTTGCGCGTGTTGTTTAAATTGTTTAATCACGATTTAAACGTCGCGGGGGTGCGACGCGCGATCTCGGGGAGGGGACATGGCGCAGAAGGTGAAGCTTTCAACGATTGCCGAAAGCCTGGGGCTTTCGACGGCAACCATTTCTCTGGCGCTGCGCGACAGCCCGTTGGTCGCATCCGACACCCGCGAGAAGATCAAGGATCAGGCCCGCGCGCTCGGCTATATCTATAATCGCCGTGCCGCCAGCCTTCGCACATCCCGCTCCGGCATTATCGGCGTCGTCTTTCACGACGTGATGAACCCGTTCTATGGCGAAATTCTCAAGGCCATCGAAAGCGAGCTCGATCGCAGCCGCCAGACCTTCATTCTGTCCAATCATTACGACTCGGTGGAAAAGCAGCGCACCTTTCTGGAAACGCTGCTGCAGCTTGGCAGCGACGGCGTGATCATGTCTCCGGCGATCGGCACGCCGACGGAAGATCTGAAGCTTGCGGAAGAAAACGGCATGCCGGCCATTCTGGTGGCGCGCTCCATGGATGGCGTCGACATGCCGACCTTCCGTGGCGACGACAGCTACGGCATCTCGCTTGCCACCAACCATCTGATCAGCCTTGGCCACCGCACCATCGCCATGGTGGGCGGTACCGACCAGACGTCCACCGGGCGCGACCGCTACCAGGGCTATGTGAATGCGCTGCGCAAGGCTGGTATCGAGGTCGATCCGAACCTGCGCATTCCCGGTGCCCGCTCCAAGCAGGGCGGCTTCGAGGCGGCGGTGAATTTCCTGTCGCTGCCGCAGAAACCGACAGCTGCCGTCTGCTGGAACGACCTCGTCGCCATCGGCCTGATGAACGGCGTTTCGCGCGCAGGCTTCGTGCCGGGCAAGGATATTTCCGTGACCGGCTATGACGATCTGGAAGAGGCGTCGATTTCCACGCCCTCGCTGACGACCGTGTCCAACGGTCAGGCGGAAGTGGGGCGGCTTGCGGCCCGCGCGTTGCTCGACAGGCTGGCCGGCAGCCATGAGCCGGACGGCATTCACCTGATCAAGCCGGAAATGCGCATCCGCCAGTCCACCGGGCCGTGCATTCCGCGTCAGTAGTCCACGACAGTACCAATCTCGTCTTTTCGCGGGTTTCGGTTTCGTCTCGCATCGGTTAGCTTTGCCTTCCGCATCACGGAGCGGTCCCGCCGCTTCGACATTTTTTGCATTTCCGGGTCTTGAGAGCGACTGGCTCTCCTCTCTGGAAATGCGTCTGCAGGAGGAATGACCGCCCATGTCCGATCAAAAACCCGTCGTTCTCGTTCCGGGAAAAATTCATCCGCGCGTGCTGGAGCGCTTCCAAGGCAAGGTGGAGGTGGTGACCGCACCTGTGGGGGTAAAGCCTGCCCTCTCTGCCGAGGTGGCGGAGCGCGTTCGCGCCGTCGCCGTCTCCGGCAGCGTCAATGCGGACTGGATCGATGGACTACCCAACCTTGAGATCATCTCCAATTTCGGTGTGGGCTATGATGGCGTCGATGCCAAGCATGCGGCCAAGCGCGGCATCATCGTCACCAACACGCCGGATGTGCTGAATGACGAAGTCGCTGATACGACGATTGCGCTTCTGATCAACACGGTGCGCCGCCTCTATCAGGCCGAAAGCTATCTGCGAGATGGCAAGTGGGTGAAGGAGGGGCCGTTTGCGCTCTCGCCCTTTTCGCTGCGCGGTCGCAAGGTCGGCCTCTTCGGCATGGGCCGCATCGGCCAGGAAATCGCCAAGCGCCTCGAGCCCTTCAAGGTGGAGATCGGCTATCACACGCGCAGCAAGCGCGACGAGCTTTCCTACACATATTACGCCTCGTTGAAGGACATGGCGAGCGCGGTCGATATTCTGATCTGCATCGTGCCCGGCACGCCGGAAACCCACAAGGCCATCAATGGCGAGATCTTCTCCGCACTTGGCTCGAATGGCGTCTTTATCAATGTCGGCCGTGGCTCAAGCGTGGATGAGGATGCGATGATCAAGGCGCTTGAAGACGGCACGCTGGGTGGTGCCGGTCTCGATGTGTTCTATTCGGAGCCAAATGTGCCCGAAGCGCTGTTGGCATTCGACAATGTTTCGCTCTTGCCGCACGTTGCCTCCGCCTCGGTGCCGACGCGCAATGCCATGGCGGATCTCGTGGCGGACAATATCCTCGGCTGGTTTGCGGAGCGGAAGGTACTGACACCGGTGCCGGAAACGCCTGTGAAGGGATGACCGAAAAAGAGAGCGAGGCGCTTTACGCCTTGCTCGCTTGATACTCCCGCACCGCCTCGCCGAAGGCTTCGAACAGCGCCCGGGACGGGCCATCGGTTTCGGCCCAATATTCCGGGTGCCACTGGACGCCGATGGCAAAGCCCTTGGCGTCGATGACGGAGACGGCCTCGATGGTGCCGTCTTCGGCGGTCGCTTCCACCTGCAGCCGGGGCGCGGTTTGCGCGATTGCCTGGCGGTGGACCGAGTTGATCTGGATTTCGCCGGACAGGCCAAGATGCTCCGCAATGCAGGAGCCTTCGCGCACATGCACGGGCTGGCGGATGCTGAACATCACGTCGCGCTCGGTGGTCTCCGGCTTGCGATGGTCCCAGCGTCCCGGCAGTTCCTGGATTTCACTGGCGAGCGTGCCGCCAAGGGCCACGTTCAACTCCTGAATTCCGCGGCAGATGGCGAGCATCGGAATGCCGCGATCAATCGCGCGGCGGATGAGTTCGAGGCTCGTCGCATCACGCCCTGCATCGAAGGGGCCATCGGCGTCGGTGGCCTGCTTGCCATAGAGCGAGGGGTGGACATTGCTGGCGGAGCCCGAGACGAGCAGCCCGTCCACCCGGTCGAGAATGGTGTCAACCTCATTGCCGGTCTCGAAGGCGGGTACGATCAAGGACATGACGCCGGCCACCTTCAGCGCCGCTTTGAGATACTGCGTCTGCGCCGCGTGCCACTCGGCACCGTCCACCTGTTTGATATCGGCAGGGATCGCGATGATGGGCTTCGACATGATGGCTCCGAATGTGATGCGGTCTTGAAATAAAGCATGTTGCGCAAAACTGTGCAGCGGTTTTGCGATAACGACATGCGAAAAAGCAAGGGCCGAAAGTGTGTGCGCGAATCTGAAAGATCGCAACACGCCTAAGGCTGCCGTCAGTGAAGCCGAAGGGGCGGGTTCGTCAAGCATTCTCTTTGCGTAAGTGACGCAATTTATTGGTCTAAAGTATAAGACGATGCCGCTTGGACGATCGACTTTCCCATGGGGCGACCAATTTTATCGCTCCCAAGCATGTCATGAGATTTATTCTTCGATGGGCCGCTTGTCAGTTGCCATGGCCCATGCTTTTCTCAGTTGATGTCGTGTGCGTGGAGGGATGCGACACGATGACAGGTTCGTATCTGGGAGGATAATATGGATCGACGTTCATTCATCAAAAAAGGTGCGCTTGCGGGCACGGGTGCTGCGGCAGCAACGGTTCTGGCGGCACCGGCAATCGCGCAGGAAAATGCCAAGATCACATGGAGGTTGACCTCCTCGTTCCCCAAATCGCTCGATACGATCTTTGGCGGCGCGCAGGATATCGCCAACCACGTGAAGAACGCGACCGACGGCAATTTCAACATTCAGGTGTTTGCAGCTGGCGAAATCGTTCCCGGCCTGCAGGCGGCGGATGCCGTCTCCTCCGGCACGGTCGAAATGTGCCATACCTGCTCCTATTATTACGTCGGCAAGGACCCGACCTTTGCGATCGGCACCGCGATCCCTTTCGGGCTGAATGCGCGCCTGACCAATTCCTGGTTCTATGAGGGCAATGGCAACACGCTGCTCAACGAATTCTATGCCAAGCACAAGCTCTATGGCATGATTTCCGGCAATACCGGGGTGCAGATGGGCGGCTGGTTCCGCAAGGAAATCAACACCGTCGACGATTTCAAGGGCGTGAAGATGCGCATTGCCGGTCTGGCCGGCAAGGTGGTTGAAAAGCTCGGCGTCGTGCCGCAGCAGATCGCCGGCGGCGATATCTACCCGGCGCTGGAAAAGGGCACGATCGACGCGGCCGAATGGGTCGGCCCCTATGACGATCACAAGCTCGGCTTCCAGAAAGTGGCAAAATATTACTACTACCCGGCCTTCTGGGAAGGTGGCCCGGTCATCCACTCCTTCGTCAATCTGGACAAGTGGAACGACCTGCCAAAGAACTATCAGGCCGTGCTGCAGGACGCCTGCTCGTTCGCCAACACCAACATGCTGGCGAAATACGACGCCAAAAACCCGAAGGCGATCAAGCAGATCGTCTCCGAAGGTGCAACGCTTCGTCCCTTCAGCCAGGATATTCTGGACGCCTGCTACAAGGCCGCTCTCGAAGTCTACGCGGAAATCTCTGCCGTCAACCCGGACTTCAAGAAGGTCTATGACGACCAGGTCGCCTTCAAGCGCGAAGGCTATCTGTGGATGCAGCTCGCCGAGTACACCTATGACACTTTCATGATGATACAGCAGCGCAACGGCAAGCTCTGACGTTATCCGTAGGATTGATTGAACGCCCGGATCGAAAGGTCCGGGCTTTTTCGTTTGAGCTTAAACAGGGCTCTCGCGCGTTTATGGACAAGTAACGGCGCGTGGTTATGATCGGCAGCGTTGAGCAGCGAAGCAGCACATTTCGGAGACCAGCCGGAATATCGGCGAGGATTGGCCACGCCGACCTTGGCAAAGGCCTTGCTGTTCAACTGTGGAGGTGATGTGATGCGCAAGCCGCTGAGCATTACGTTTATCGTGAAGAAAAACCGGACAGGCTGGTCAATGACTGTCCGGTTCACATTCTTCAGGAAGTAAATAAACGGAAGGTAGGTGTGCAACCCTACCTTCCACTCCACCAATATAACGCTTTCATCCTGATCAAACAAGCGTTCGCCGTCAGGGATTGATCTTCGGCGGTTCGTTGAGGTTCGGCATGCCGGGCAGGCCGTTGCCGCCGCCCTGGCCGGGTGCGCCGTCCATGGGGGGCAGGCCGAAGTTGGGCATGGTGTTGCCGCCCTGGTTGCCGAAGGCGGGGACCTCGATCTTGATGGTGTTGAGATCGACTTCCGGGGTCTTGTCCAGCCAGTAGGTGACGGATTCCGGCCAGAAGATGACGATGGCGACGAGGATGAGCTGCATGCCGAGCCAGGGGATCGCGCCCATGTAAATATCGGAGGTCTTTACCGTGCGCGGCGCGATGGAGCGCAGGTAGAAGAGCGCAAAGCCGAAGGGCGGATGCATGAAGCTCGTCTGCATGTTGATGCACAGCAGCACGCCGAACCAGATCAGATCGATGCCGAGCGACTGGGCGATGGGCGCCAGCATCGGGACGACGATGAAGGCGATCTCGAAGAAATCGAGGAAGAAGGCGAGGAAGAAGATGAAGATATTGACGAAGATCAGAAAGCCGATCGGGCCGCCTGGAATGCCCGACAGCATGTGCTCGATCCACAGCGAGCCATCCATGCCCTGAAACACCAGCGAGAAGCAGGTGGCGCCGACCAGAATGAACACCACCATGGAGGTGATGTGCATGGTGGAATGCATGCCCTGCTTGACCAGATCCCAGGTCAGGCGACGGTGGGCTGCGGCAAGCGCCATGGCACCGACGACGCCAAGTGCGCCGGCTTCCGTCGGCGTTGCGAGGCCGAGGAAGATCGTGCCGAGCACGAGGAAGATCAGCACGATGGACGGGATCATGCCGCCCAGCACCTTCAGCACCAGCGCCCGGTTCAGCTCTCCACGGGCTTCCGGCGGCAGTGCGGGAACATCCTTCGGCCGGAAGACCGAGAGAAAGAGGATGAAGAGCATGAAGATTGCGACCTGCAGGAAGGACGGGCCGATGGCGCCGAGATACATATCGCCGACGGAGCGGCCGAGCTGGTCGGCGAGAACGATGAGAACGAGAGAGGGCGGAATAACCTGCGTGATGGTGCCGGATGCGGCAATCACGCCCGTGGCGACGCGCGGATTATAGCCGTATTTCAGCATGATCGGCAGCGAGATGACGCCCATGGTGATGACGGACGCTGCCACGGTGCCGGTGATGGCGCCGAGAATGGCGCCAACCAGAATGACCGCATAGGCAAGGCCGCCCGGGATCGCGCCGAAGAGCTTGCCCGTGCCCTCCAGCAAATCCTCCGCAAGGCCGCACCGTTCCAGGATTGCCCCCATGAAGGTGAAGAAGGGAATGGCGAGCAGTAGATCGTTGGAGATGATGCCGAAGATGCGCAGCGGCAGCGCCTGCATGAAGGCGGGCGAGAAATGCTCGGTGAAGATGCCGATGACGCCGAACAGAAGACCGACGGTGGCAAGAGAGAAAGCGACCGGAAAGCCGTAGAGCATGAAGATGATCATGCCCAGGAACATGGCCGGCGGAAGAATACCGTATTCGAACATCAGAATATCCTTGAAATGGCGCCGGCGTTACTGGAGCGGTTTTTCGTATTTGGTGTCGAGCTGATAGAGCCCGTTCAGCGCACCGATGCGCTTCACCAGTTCGGATATTCCCTGAAGGACGAGGAGGGCAAAGCCCGCAAAGATGATGAACTTGACCGGCCAGCGGATGAGGCCGCCGGCATTGGAGGAGACTTCGTTCTGTTGCCACGAGAGCAGGAACACCGGCCAGCTCAGCCAAGCGAGATAGAAGCAGGCGGGAAGCAGGAAGAGAACGAGGCCGATGATATCCACCCAGATGCGGGTGCGCGGTGCAATGGCGCCGTAGATGATATCGACGCGCACATGCTCGTTCATCCGCAGCGTATAGGACGCGCCGATGAGCACGATGAAGCCGAACATGTACCACTGGATTTCCAGGAGGCCGTTCGAGCTGTAGTTGAACAGGTAACGCACAATGGCGTTGCCGGCGCTGACGAGGCAGCAGATGAGAACCAGGTAGCCTGAGAATTTTCCCAGCGCCTCGCTCAACATGTCGATGGCGCGGCTCAGTTTCAAAAGCGCGTGCATTGTTTTCCCCTTTCGATCCCTTTGCGGGTTTTCGAGGAGGAATGTTTATGGCGGAAACCCCTCAGGCGAATCGTCCTCCCACGCCTGCTGCCCCCACCAGAAATCCTCCCTGCTTCCATCGTTATGGGCAGGATTTACCAAATGCAACTAGGAAGAAGGTCGACCATGCGCCATCCCGGTCTTTCCTGCGCGCCGGTGGCGTCGATGTGACAAATGCCAAGGTTTTCCAGCGGCGCGAGCCCGGGATAAATTGCCCGAATTCGGAGCGATTTAGCCGGGCAAACAGCGCGTTACCCGCGTTGCGTCGGCTTCAAATTTTGTGTAGGTCTTGACGCGGAGCGTTCTGTCGCTTGCTTCGTTATCAGGGAAGACATCCATCGGATGATGGGACGATGACGGCGCGCGCAGATCAATAGAGGGGAAACAAGCATGAGCGAACACCATAGCGGTCCAGTCGAAGTCGGTGCGAAGATGGACCTTGCCGAGCATCAGAAGACCTACAATCATTTTCTGCTGGCTTCGAAATACGGCACGATGCTGGTGTGCATGCTGATGATCGCCATGGCCGTTGGTTTCTTCACGACGGGCGGTTTCTTCGGCGGATTGCTGGTTTTCATCATCCTCTCGGCTGCGGGTTTCTTCATTCTCTAAGCGGTTTTGCCGTCATTCACGACAGCGCGGCATCCGTCGCGCTTCATCTCACTCAACGTCATAAGACCGATGAGAGGCGCGTGTCATGAAGGCTCTTTTCCTGTCGCTGTGTCTGGCTGTCTGCTTCTGGCAGGGTGCGGCGGCGCGTGAATTCACCCCCGAGGAAAAGGCTGACCTTCAGGCGCAGATCGTGCGCTTCGAAACCGCGCTGAAGCAGGGCGACTTCGGTATCGTCGCCGAGTCCGTCCCACCCAAGGTTCTTCAGCATATTGCCAGCAAGGCCGGTGTGGATATGGCAACGCTTCGAAGCGCCATGCAGGCGCAGATGCAGATTGCGCTCGCCTCGGTCAAATTTCTCGATTTCAAAATGGATGTCGACAAGGCCGCTTACAAGCAAGCCCCCGATGGCACCCCCTATGTGCTGGTGCCTTCGCGCAGTCTGATGGAAACCAAGGGCCAGAAGATCGAGGCGAAGACCGCGACGTTGGCGCTGATCGATGGCGGAAAGTGGTATCTGGTCAGGATCGATGACGCCCAGCAGATCAATATCGTTCGCGAGGTCTATCCGCCGCTTGCCGCTGTCGAGTTCCCGACGGGAACGATGACGCCGGTGGAGTGAACCGCCCCTGCTGATACGGTGAAAGCGATGCCGACATTTCGCCGTTGGATTTGTGGTTCGGCCACAGCAGCCTCCTTGTGACAGCTTTGTAAGCTCTTTCACCCTCTTTCGCATGAAGGATGGCAAGGTGACCTCCGTCCATCGCGACCGCCGCATCCATCATGATGCAGCAACTGGAGCTTGCGGGCTCAAAGCCTTGATGGTGCAGCCGCATCGGGCAGTCGACACAGGCTTCAATCAAACATTCACCTTCGTTCTTCATGAGATATCAAAACCTCTCATGCAACAGTTCGACCCGGTCGGGGGCGATTAGAGCATCGGCTAAGCCGCTGCGTAGATTTTAAGAAGAGCGTCCTTTGTGCGTCCAGAGGGACGCACGGCGCTCTATCGCTCTAACAAGGGACCTGAAGGTCGATGCTTGCATTTGTTGAACGCCATATAAAGCAGGCATGCGCCACGGACCGCTTTGAGACGAAGAGCAAGGTCCTTTCCTTTGCCCTTCGCACGGCTATCGTCGTGACGCTGGTTGCCGACATATTGAATATCGTCGCCCACCATCTGATGAACGCATTTGGCTTGCTGCCCTACGACGTCTGGCAGGGGGCAACCGTCGGCGTGATCATATCGACCGTGGTGGCCTCGTCGTTGACGTTTTCCATCGTGTATCTCGTGGGTCTCGCCATCCATCATCTGTCCATCTCGCGCGCGACATTCGAACGGCTGAGCCGCACCGACATGCTGTCTGGGCTTCTCAATCGTCGTGCCTTCATGGAAGAGGTGGCGAAGGCGGACGAGAATGCGTCGCTCATCCTGTTCGATATCGATCGCTTCAAGCGCATCAATGACGAGTTCGGCCACGACGTCGGAGACCATGCAATCGTGACGGTGGCACGGCACCTGATGTCTGCCTTCCCGCAACCCCATGTCGTCGCCAGGATCGGCGGCGAGGAATTTGCCGTTCTGGCGGTTCAACTCACCGCCCAGAAACGTTTGACGCTTGCACAGCGGTGCAATGAAATGCTGGCGGCCCGGCCCGTGAACCTCAAGGACAGGCTTGTTCATATCACGCTGTCGGGCGGTGTGGCCGATAAGGAATCCTACGCGTCCTTCGAGGATCTGTTCAACGCCTGCGACAGGGCGCTCTATCTGGCGAAATCATCCGGTCGCAATCAGATCCTCCATAGCGACCTGCTGCCGGAGGACTTTAAAGCGAAAGCCAGCGTGGCTGTGTAGCGCCTTGTATTATTGCGTGTTGCTATCGCAAAGCCGCTGCACATTTTTGATTGGACCATGCTTCCGGTGACTGCTATTGGCCCAAAGCCGTCATACCCGCCCTCTCAGGCCGCCATCATGGTCGGGGTGTAGCACAAGATAGCTCAAGGCAAACATCGGCGTAAATGTGCAATGAGTGCACCTTCCCCTTCTCGACTGCTACTTCAACACCGTGGGTTCCTGAGACCGGCGGACGACGCCCGTCCGAAACTGACAATTATCAAATCACTGAACTTCTTGATCTTTTCGAGAGATTTGATACCGATCAATTGGAATCTGAGGCGACAAGCCTCAATGTTGCAGGCGGACCGACGACATGAACCAATATGCGACGCAGCTCGGCGAAGGCCGCATGGGCAAGCTTATTGCGGCATACGACTGGACCTCGACGTCACTAGGGTCCCTGGAGACCTGGCCAGCGGCTCTTCGCTCTGTCGTGGAACTGATTCTGGGGCAAAGGCATGCGATATGCGTGTTCTGGGGACCTGACCTCACTCTGCTTTACAACGACGCCTATGCGCCGATCCTCGGAGCGAAGGAGGAAGGGGCACTAGGACAGCCTGCGGCAGAAATATGGTGGGATGTGTGGAATGACATTAAGCCCTTCGTGGATCAGGCGCTTTCCGGCGAAGGCACGTGGTCAGAGGAGCTTCCGCTCGTCATGACGCGGAACGGCTTCCCCGAGCAAACATATTGGACCTTCTCCTACAGCCCGCTTTACGACGGCGGCAAGATTGTCGGAATGATCAATGTCGCGTCGGACGCCACGCCGACGGTTGTCGCACGCGAAAGGGAAGCGGCGCTGCACAACGAGATGATCCATCGCCTCAAGAATACGCTCGCGGTCGCAAGCGCGATCGTCTCGTCGACATTGCGTAACGCCTCCGATCTCAATGAAGCACGAACGATCGTCATCGATCGGATCAATGCGTTGGGTCGAGCCCAGGACCTGTTACACGGTGATGCCAGAGAGGTGTCGATGCGCGAAATGATTGGCGTCGCCTTGAGTGCCCACATCGATCATCCCGGACGTATCGATATCCACGGACCCGACCTCACGCTCGCCGCCCAACAGGCAATCGGGTTGTCTCTGGCTGTGTACGAATTAGCCACGAACTCGGTGAAATACGGGGCTCTATCGAGCGACAAAGGAAAAGTCTTCGTTTCCTGGAATTGGAATGATGCGGGCGCGTTGCGCTTCGTCTGGCGAGAAACCGGTGGCCCACCTGTCAAAGCGCCGGTCCGAAAGGGATTCGGATCGCGGCTGACCAACAGCATAGTAGCGGGATATTTTGAGGGTACCGCTGCCACCCACTTCCATGAAGACGGCATCGAGTATGAACTCGAGGGTAAGCTCAAACCCTTTGCTGCGGGCTAGCGTGAGAGAGTGTAGCAAGGTTATTGGCGTGGAACTTAACATACGTGGCGGTCATCGATTGCGGCCGCGACGCCTCCACTAACTGTTGACTGTTCAAACTGTGTTCCGTGGCCCATTTCTGGCTTGTTAGACTAAACCTCGGTACGTCACCATGACCGCTTCTGGCGCAAAGCCGCAGACAACTCACTGTCGGCCGGTGCAAACCGAGCTGATTGCCCCTCAACCGCAGGCCACGGAAGACGCTTTGGTCTCATATGGCGTGCAAGTCGAGCGGGCATTGGCGAGACACCAGACGGAGGTGGAAAAAACCTTGCGCGATCGCGCACGATCCGTGCTGCGCTTCACCCATTTCGACTATCTGATGCTGTCGACGAAGTGGCGAAGCGTACAATATCTCAGAAACAGCTACTGGAAATTTGCGGGGCGATTCCCCCGCAGTGCAGCCTGGTTTTTCACGCTTATTTCCGGCGTGTGGTGAAGCGGTCAGTGTGTCTTCAGCGGCGAAGCCCCGAAGCAACCGATCTCATGAAGCGCGTCATCCATCCATGATGTCACGTTCGTTGAACGCGTCGTATTTTCGGATGTCGCCGCGCATCTTGCCGCTCCAGCGGCGGATGAAAGCGATGGTGTCGGCTGCCTGCAGATGCGCGCTGAGCGCTGCCTGATCGGCCCAGCGTTCCGATATCAGCAGTCGCCCCAAAAGCGGATCCTCCACGGCCGCATCATAGCTGATGCATCCTGGCCGCTTTCGTGTTTCGGCTGCCAATGCTTTGAGGTCTGCGGTGAACGGCGCGAGATCGGCCGGATCGACATGCATATGGCCGGTTATGATCAACATGGATATTGCCTTCCATAGGTGCCCCGACCGCGTGTTTGCGACGACCGGGGCATTGACTGGTCAAGTGGATGATCAGGCGGCGACCAGCACGATCTTGCCCTGAATGCTGCCTTCGGACGCACGGCGATGCGCAGCGGCAGCCTCGGCCAGGGGATAGGTGCTGTCGATGACCACCCGAACGGTGCCATCATCGAGCAGCCGGCCAGCCTCTGCCAACTGCGCTCCGTTCGAGCGCACCTGCGTCGTCGAGACGGTTATGTTGCGCTGGGCGGCTTCGGCGTGGCCTGAAAAGCCCAGCGGGTTTACGAGGAACAATGCGCCATTCGGCTTGATCAAGGGGAGGAAGCGTTCCATGTTCGCGCCGCCCACGAAGTCGAGCACCAGATCGACATCCTTCACCACGGTTTCGACATCCGCCTTCCTGTAGTCGATGAAGAGATCCGCACCGAGGTCTTTGAGAAGCGCCTCGTGTTTGCCGGAAGCCACGGCAATCACCTTGGCGCCCTGCCATTTGGCGATCTGGACTGCGAGATGCCCCACGCCTCCGCCCGCGCCGTTCACCACTACCGTCTTGCCGCCAAGCGGAATGGGCGCGTGCGGGAAGGTCTGGAAGGGGTTCGGCACATCATGCCCGAGGCTCACCAGAAATTGCCAGGCGGTCAGCAGCGACATGGGTGCGCCAGCCGCATGGATGTGGTCGATCCTGGCGGGTTTTGGCGCCAGGTCTGACGCGGGAACCCGGACATAGTCGGCATAGGCGCCGCTTCCGGTCATCAGATCATGCGGGAAGCGGACCATGGCGAAGACGGCATCGCCAACCTTGAACTGCGAGACCTTTTCACCCACCGCCGAGACGGTGCCGGAGATATCGGTGCCAAGGATCAGCGGAAAGATTGGATTGGGCTGCCAGTCCGGCGGAAGTGCGCGATAACCGTCGCGCAAATAGAGATCCGGTGGGTTGATGCTTGCGGCATGGACCCGGACGAGCACCTCATCCGCAGAGATCTGCGGCCGTGGCGCATCCTCATAGAGGAGCACACCCGGTCCACCGAATTCGTGCAATCGCACGGCTTTCATTACTTCACTCATCATTGCCTCACTTGGATTGTCGTCGTGTGAGGGAAGATACGGCCAGCGGTTTCATTTGAAAATCAGGCGGTAATTCGCTTTAATAGTGCCATGAAGGAACAAATCGGAATTGACCGGCTGACGGGGCTGATCGCATTTGCGCGCGCCGGTTCGCTTGGAAGCTACACCGCCGCCGCCCGCTCCCTGGGCATCTCACCGTCCGCGGTCAGCAAAAGCATCCAGCGGCTGGAACAGCAGCTCGGCGTTTCGCTGTTTGCGCGCACGACGCGTTCTCTGACGCTGACGAGCGAGGGGCGTGATCTGCATGATCGGGCGCTGAGGCTGCTGCACGCCGCCGAAGAGATCGAGCAGGCGGCAAAGGCAGCGCGCACCGAGCCAGCAGGCACATTGCGGATTGCGGCATCCCTGCCGATCGGCCTGCATGTCATCGCACCGGTGCTGCAGCAGTTTCGCGCGCTCCACCCGAAGGTGACCATCGATCTGCGTTTGAGCGATCACATGGTGGATCTTATCGAAGGCGGCTTCGACCTTGCAGTCCGCATCGGCGATTTGTCGGATTCACGCCTGCTTTCCCGCCGTCTGATGCCACATCGGCTATGCTGCTACGCCTCGCCCGACTATCTGGCCAGGCGCAGCCCACCGACTCACCCAAACCAGTTGGAGGAGCACGAGACCGTCAGCCTGCGCTATCAAAGCAGCGGCCAGCTGTTTCGCTGGCCTTTCCGCATCGGGGAGAAGGACGTGGAGATCGTGCCATCCTCCGGCATCATCGTCGATGCCAGCGAAGCCGTGCTGGCGGCAATTTCAGCCGGTGCCGGCATCGGCATGGCGACGAGTTTCATGGCCAGCGCTTGGGTGAAGCGTGGCGCGCTCGTGCCGGTTCTTTCCGATTACGCGGTGGACCGGCACAATATCACGGCCCTATGGCCCGAAAGCCGACGGTCCAACCCCGCCATGCGCGCCTTCCTGAACGCGCTGGTGGCGTTGTCGTGAGGGGGCAGGAGCCTTCGCGACTCGCGGGGGCTACGCGTTCTAAAGGCGATATCAGCCAGCCACCTTCTCCAGCTCCGACAATGCCTCAGAGGGAAGCTCGATCGTCGCGGCTGCGAGGTTTTCGCGCAGATGGCCGCGTGACGAGGTGCCGGGGATCAGGAGAATGTTCGGCGATCGCTGAAGCAGCCAGGCAAGCGCCACCTGCATCGGCGTGGCGTTGAGCTTTGCGGCCACGTCGGACAGGGCGGAGGATTGCAGTGGCGAGAAGCCGCCGAGCGGGAAGAACGGCACATAGGCGATGCCGCGGGCGGCGAGCGTGTCGATCAGGGCGTCGTCGTGGCGATGCGCAAGATTGTACTGGTTCTGCACGCAGACGATGTCGGTAATCTTTCCGGCATCCTCGATCTGCTTTGCCGTGACGTTGGACAGGCCGATATGCCGGATCAGGCCCTCTTGCTTCAGATCCGCCAGCACGTCGAGCGCTTCGTCCAATGACCCTTCCGCAGGGCCGTGCACGTCGAACATGGCGCGCAGATTGACGACATCGACCACATCGAGCCCGAGATTGCGCAGATTGTCATGAACGGCCTGTGTCAGCTCCGCGCGTGAGAAGGCCGGCTTCCAGGATGCGTCCGCGCCTCTGCTCGCGCCGACCTTGGTGACGATCAGAAGGTCGCTCGCGTAGGGATGCAAGGCCTCGCGGATGATTTCGTTCGTGACATGCGGGCCATAGAAATCGCTGGTGTCGATGTGGTTGACGCCGCTTTCCACCGCTTCGCGCAACACGGCTACGGCCTCCGCACGATCGCGCGGCGGGCCGAAAACGCCCTTGCCCGCAAGCTGCATCGCGCCATAGCCCAAACGGCGCACCGTGTGGTCGCCAAGCTTGAATGTTGCTGAATTTGTCATCGTGCTCATCGCCTTATCTCCTTTGTGTTGCTGGAAAATAGGCAGGTGGCATATGTGCGACAAGGCGCTATAATCAGGACAGGTTGTCCGTCAGCGCGGACAATGGCGACGGGCGTTGGGAGAGCAAGAGTGGCGGATTTAACGGATCTGAATGCGTTTCTGCTGGTGGCGCGATCCCAGGGATTTCGGCAGGCGGCGCGCGAAAGCGGCATCAGTTCTTCGGCGCTGAGCGATGCGGTGAAGCGGCTGGAAGACGAGCTTGGGGTACGCCTGTTCAATCGCACCACAAGGAGCGTGTTGATGACGGATGCAGGACGTCTCCTCATGGAGCGCACCGCACCCGCATTCGCAGAGGTGGCCTCGGCGTTGAATGAGGTCAAAAGCAGCCGCGGCCGCACCTCGGGCGAGCTTCGGCTCAATGTGCCGATGAGTGCGGCAAAGCTGGTCCTGCCTGCCATCGTGCCACCGTTTCTCGCAGCCTATCCGGACATCAGCCTGGAAATCGTGACCGATGAGAATTTCGTCGACATCATCAAGAACGGCTGCGATGCCGGCATCCGTTATGACGAAAGGCTGGAGCAGGATATGCTCGCCTTACCGATCGGCCCACGCCAGCAGCGCTTTGCCCTTGGCGCATCGCCGGATTACCTGGCACGAAGAGGCATGCCGCAACACCCGCAAGACCTGCTTTTGCATGATTGCATTCTCGGCCGGTTTTCAGGGCGCGCCATTCCGCCCTGGGAATTCGAACGGAACGGAGAAGAGGTGGTCATCAATCCGAAAGGCAACCTCATCGTCCAATTCGGCGGCGGCACCGATCTCGGCATAGACGCCGCCATTGCCGGCTGCGGGATGTCTTACATTTTCGAGGATTGGCTGAGGCCCCACTTCGAGCGTGGCGATCTGGTGCCGGTGATGGAAGAATGGTGGCTACGGTTTCCCGGCCCGTTTCTTTATTACTCCGGACGCCGGCTTGTGCCTGCGCCTCTGCGGGCGTTTATCGATTTCGTGCGGCAAATGAACAGGGATGCGGGGAAGGGTTTGGGTCCAGTCTTGTGAAGATTGGTGACGGGGTCATTTCCATTGCTCTGTCTGGCGGGATCGCCGGAAGGAATCGTAAGGGCTTTCTGGATGGAGACTATCGGGCTTAAGCCTGGGATACCTAGAGGGGAAAAGCTACGCAGAAGACGTTGTGAGATCCGCGCAGGGCGGCCAGGTTCTATAAGTGTCGGGCTCAATCCCCAAGCCTTCGAATGGGGCGCCATTTGGAAACATCTGCCTCTTGGTGCTGACCCACAACCGCATCCCATCGCCAAGGTCCCGCAGGCAAGGTTGTCCGCTGCTTCCGCCTGTTGTCTCACCGACGAGTTCGGCACGTTTGGTGTCCTTGAAAGGCATCACAAAATCCTCAGCGGCTGAGAAGGTGCGTCTGTCAATGAGGATGGTCAGCGGTCCTTCGAATGCTCCTTCGATCGGTTGTCTCCATTCGGCCTCCTCGGCCAGCAAGGAAGGTGGCTTGCCTTGAGCGCGCGCAAGGGCGTTCGTGACGGGTGTGACATATGTCCAGAACCGATATCGATCAGGCATAAGCGCGGCGACGAGTTTGTCGGGTGTGTTGCCGCCGGAGTTGCCGCGAACATCGATCACCAGATGAATGGTGTTGTCGAGAGATTTCAGAAGTCGGATAGCATCAGCTTCGAAGTGAGGTTGAGCGAAGCTTGGTATGGTCAAGAGGTATCTCTCGCCGTCCACCAGCCAGCGACCTGTCGTTGCAGTACCGCCGTCGGGAAGCTCCTTGCCACGATCGATTTTTTTCTTCGAGCCATCGTCCATCACGATTTCAAAGGAAGGTGGAAACAGGAAAGGCTTCGAGAAAAGGCGGGTGCGTTGCTCACGAATGCTGGAGCCCGGCACGAACGCCAAAAGCCTCGACGCCATCTCATCGATTGGCCGGTCGTCGATCTGGAGAATTCGAGCTCCCAGAGAAATATCATCATAGGCTGATTTGGTAACGCACCATCCAGCCTCGTCGTGCGTTACGTCCAGTCCTATGGGCGCACCATGCTCCTGCCAGAGCCATTCATCGGAAAATGCGGTGTGCCCGTTCCTCAGCTTCGCGATAAACCGCATCGTGGCCAGATCGAAGCCGAGGCGATCCGGCGCCTCGAAAGCCTCTTCGACATAGGCCTTGAACTCAGCCTCAAAGTCGAAACTGGCAAGCGCCTCCCAGTGCGCGAAGCAAGATCGGATCGCTTCATATATGCCAGCGACGGTCTCACCGCGCCGCGACGCTGACAATGTCCTTTGCGCTTCCGATCGATCAATGTCTTGCGTTGCCATCTCCAGCCTCAGCTCAATAGGCGATGTTGAGATGACGTGGCTATATTGACCTGCATGTCAACGGCTGGTGTTGGCGCAAAGCGGAGACCGTAACTGGCCCGAAGCAGTCATGGTGTCCACAGACCAGTGCTTGTGCTAGCGTTGAAAAGAAAGAGATACCGATTGTCATGAGAGCACGACAGGCACTGACACTATTCTGCGTCATCGCTACGGCGATCTTGGGGCACGGATCGGCCTCCGGAGGAGTGATGACGAGAAGTGGAATTATCCGACAAATCAAGGCATCTGCGCTTGAGGTTGAGATAAGTACAATTTTTGAATTGGAGTTAGGGGAGCCGCCGGAAATCGATGGAGACCAATATAAAATCACCCCGGAAGGCTCTCAGCAATTTGCAATGGATGGTAGTGGCGGAACGTTCAACCTGATGCCGGACGGCAAAATTCTTCTCATCGACTCTGAGGGATCGTTTGGGGTCGTCGCGTCCGACTTTAACGGGTTTGTCGCTATAGCCACGGGATTACCAAGCTGGCGTGACGCGTTGAGATTTGTAGGCCAGCCAGACTTACGGCAAGCGCGTGCCGCCTGGACTGCCTATATTCAAAAATGGGGCATGGACGAGGCATTAAACAAGCCGTGGCCATATAAGCCCGGAGGCTATTCTGTCGCGACACCCGGCGAGGCAAGGGAAGCTATCCGAGAACGACTAGGTGTTGGTGCTTCCGCCGATCCCTTCGCTGCGCTCTACCGCGCAGTGAACGAGCTTAACGACGGGGTGGCTGTTTCCTGGCAGGGCGAACCACTCATTCTTTTTGGGCGTCAACCCTAGAAGTGCCCGAGCGTGCCGCCGATGAGGGGCCCAGCATAAGGGAAACCGCCTTCCGCGCATCGTCCGCTGTTAACGCGAGACCGACGTTCGACCAGTCGTTTCCATGTTGCGATTGGACGTGAAGCCATGGCGTCATGTCGCGATCTCTTACTCAACCAGAATCGACGAAGGCGTAGACCCGCGAGAAGTCCGCTCGAACGGCGTCATTTCGGTTGATCATAAAAACGTAGTCGCCGTGATCACTGAAGTTGAAATCCGCTTCGCCTCCGGATGCGAGCTTGACCAGAATGAACCAGCCATCCGGCGCGGAGATATCAGACCAGCCGTTTTGTGCTGCATGTTTCGCAGCCATCTGCTGGATCGCAGCGAGATCACGCACGCCGGTTATTCCGAACATCTGGTGCTGCGGTCCATCTCCGATTTTAAAGCGCTCGCTGACCGCGATAGAAAAATCCGACGGGTCTTCGATCCCAATATCAGCATAGGCCCTCGGGTTGTTGTTTGGGCCACGCTGGCCGAAGGGAGCGCTAAGCGAGCGTTCGAAGCGCAGCGTTTGCGCCGAGCGGCTGAACTCGTATTCAGAGGCGAAAGCCCTGACGGGTATCCCGTCACGGCTGAATGTCAAGCGACCGCCCTCGTCCGTGCTGACCGATAGTCCGTCGACGGCCTGTCCGTTTGGAACGAACCGCTTGAGGTCGCTATCCCAGACGATCATCTGCGATACCGAGATTGCCGTGTCCATCGCGTCTGCCGAAACTGTATGGGGCGTGAGAGTTGCGTCCGCCGGTGTGTAGAGGACGCGCCAATCCGTGTAGTCCGTTCCCGTGAAGAAGGAGATCAGCCCGGATGCCGGTAGCTCTTCCGGTCGATCAGGCACGTCAGCAAGATTGATCTGGGCAAGATAATTGAGGTGCCAGCCGTTGTCGTCGCGCGGCCAATCCGTGTCGGCGGGCAGGTCAGGGCCTCCGCCGATGCGGCTCAGGCCCGTCATTTCGGGGTCGGCGGCATTGGATTCAACCATGGCAACCGTCGGCATGACGATCAGTCGCAGGGCCTCACGCTTATCCTGCAACCCAGCGTCAGCTACCGCCGCGTTGAAGCGCTCCTCGATACCGGCCACGGGTGCCATCGAGGCTGCTGCATTTTCAAGGCGCCGTTCTTCCTGGCTTTGCTGGATGCGAATGGCCGACACCTTTTCCATGCTGTCCTTCAGTTTTTCAACGACGGCTGCTGTCTCAGCCTCCGCCGCAGCTCTTACCTCGTTCGCGGCATTGCCTTCGAGCTTGAGGCGGATCGATTCTAGCAGACGCTTGAAATCTGTCTCGATCTCGGCGAGCTCCGGCTCACTGACCATAGCAGTGGCGTGATACCAGGTAGAGCCATCGGCCGACACCAGAAGCGCACGCAGCCGATACCAGTTGCGTTTCTCCTTCGTCTCCCAATCCTGCAAACGATCCTTTACTTTGCTCATCTCGCCTGGCATGCCTGCGAAGGTCACAGCTTCACGCCCAATGATCTTGCCGCCATCATCTTTGAGGCGGTCGCTGAGCCATTTTTCGGGCGATTTTCTCTCGCGCTTAGCAGACCACACGCTCATCTGTGGTGAGAACGCCGTCTCCTGATGACGACGCAATCCTATTGACCCTGCAAAGACACGGGTATTTTCAAACATAGGATTTGCTTCAACGGAGAACTCCGGCGTTTCGACCAACTTCATATGAGACTCCCAACGCGGACATAGTCGCTTCGATACTCGGCCAGATCAGAAACTTGCGCAACCACCAGAAATGGCGTGGTCTATTCGCGACAGGTTCCGGCCCTTAGCGGTCGTTGCCAGTGCTACTTGAAGCTCTTAACTTGAGCTATGAGGTCGAGACGTTGATGGGAAGCAAATGGAACCTGTAGAGGGAAGTAGCCTACATCATGTGGCGGTGACTGCAACGACCGCTGATCACATTGATAGTTTCCATCAAGCGCTCGATCTTGTGGCGCGGGAAAGGAGGTATCTTACGATGATGGAGGCGTTACCGCTCCCAGACACGCGAAGGTTCGTCCTCGATATGATAAATCAGGGAAATCCCCATTTCGTTGCGACAGTAGCAGATCAGGTTGTCGGCTGGTGCGACATTTCCCGCCACTTCTTTCCGGCGCATAGACATCGAGGGAGTCTAGCGATGGGCATTATTCCGGCCTACCGGGGCAGAGGTCTCGGAAAACGTCTCCTGCTGGCGGCGCTAAACCAAGCTAGAGCCTCAGGTTTTATTCGCGTTGAGCTGTCGGTGCACGCTGACAATACAAGGGCTATGGCTCTCTACGAAAAGATTGGCTTCATCCGTGAAGGTGTTCAGAGGCGCAGCGTCCTCATCGATGGTCGCTTCATCGACGCAGTTAACATGGCGCTGATGCTGGACGAGCAGTGACTGCAATTGACGCAAACCAGTCCTAGAGAAGAAATCAGGGAAGCTGACCGGCTCTCGCACCGGCGCCAGTTCTCCTGTCAGCTTCGGCGCATCTTTCGTTATCGCGACCCTCTGCTCGCCGACCCGCCCTCAACCCTCTCCGGTCTTCCTCGCCAGAAGCCCGTTAAGAAGCAGATCGAGGTGAGCAGCGCGGTAGCCCTTTATGTCGATGTCCATGGCTTCTTCGAAGATGATCCTCAGAACGGTGAGCGTCATCAGCGGCGCGATGACGAGTTCGGGGAAGGCGATGTAGTCGCTTTTCAGTTCGCCGGCTGCGGCACCTTCCTTGATGAGTTCGATGATCCTGTCGATCAGGGGCTGGAAGACGCATTGCTCATGCCGGGCGACGATGTCGGGGAATTTCTGGCCCTCGGCGATGATCAGCTTGAGGATTTCGCGGTTCTGGCGGTCTTGGTCGAGATGATCGTAGAGTGCGCCCAGAAGCGACCGGATCTTCTCGGAGGCCGTGCCGGTGCGGGTGTCCTCGCTCTTGACGATGTCGGCGAAGGATGTCGAGGCGTGGCGGATGGTGGCTTCGAAGAGAATTTCCTTGGTTTCGAAGTACACATAAATGGTGCCCTTGGTGACGCCGACATGTTTGGCGATGTCCTCAACCCGTGTTGCGGCGTATCCGTTCTTGACGAATTCGGTGAAGGCCGCGTCCAGGATCTGCGCGGGGCGGAGCTCTTTCTGCTCGGCGCGCGTCAGTTTCTTTCCCGCCTTGGAGTGGCACAGCTTAAACATCGGTGATCGGCATCCCATTCCTTTGGCATCGATAGTGCTGAAGCAAGTCGCAATCTCTCAGATTCGCGTCCAGCTTCGTTGCTTGCTTTATCGCATATCGTTATCGCAAAACCGCTGTACAGTTTTTCGTGCAGCAGGCTTCAGAAGTTATCATTGACTTTCCAGTCAGTCAAATATACGCAATCACGATATCTCGATGATAAGGCCCAGCCATGAAGCAGCCACCCATGAAGCAGATTTTGAGCGTGCTCCTGATTGCGAGCGCCGGTTTTTTGACCGCGTGCAGTCCAAAGGAAGGCGAAGGAGAACCGGACTTGCGCCAGGTCCGGGTGGTGACGGTTGAGAACAGCCAGGTGGTGTCCGGCGGAGCCGTGACCGGCGAAATCCGCGCGCGTATCGAGACCGATCTGTCCTTCCGTGTGGGCGGCAAGATCATCGATCGTCAGGTGGATGTTGGAGACCATGTGAGAGCGGGACAGGTTCTGGCGCGCATCGATGCTGAAGAGCAGCAGGCCGATCTGGCGGTTGCCGAGGCCAATCTCGAGGCCGCGGTGGCGCAGCGCATCCAGGCGGAGCTGGCCTTTGCCCGCCAGCAGAAACTCTTCGAAACGCAGGTGACGCCACGCTCGGCGCTCGATCAGGCGCAGGAAGCGCTTTCCACCGCGCAGGGCAGTGAGCGGTCGGCGCAGGCCCAGCTCGGCAGCGCCAAGGAAGCGCTGTCCTATACCGAACTGAAAGCCGATCAGGATGGGTTGATCACCGCGCGCAATGCCGAAGTGGGGCAGGTGGCGCAGGCGGCATCGCCCATCTTCACGCTGGCGCAGGATGGCCCGCGCGATGCGATCTTCGAGGTGGTGGAAACCCTCTTCCTCGGCCGCGAGATTCAGCCGGAGGTGAAGATCACGCTTCTGACCGATCCCGAGCGGCAGGTGATGGCCAAGGTCCGCGAAATTTCCCCCACCATCGATTCCTCCACCGGAACGGTAAAGGTGAAGGTCGGGCTTGGTGTGAACGTTCCCATGCCGCTCGGCGCTGCCGTGCAGGGCAATTTCCTCTATGAGCCGCAGGCCGCCATGGTGCTGCCCTGGTCGGCGATTTCCTCCAAGGATGGAAAGCCGGCCGTCTGGGTTGTCGATCCTGCCTCGTCCAAAGTGGCGCTGCGCGTCATCGAGGTCGAAGATTATGAAACGGGTCATTTCATCGTCAAGCAGGGGCTGAAGCCCGGTGAGAGCGTGGTGGCCGAGGGTGGCAAGTTCCTGCGCCCGGATGAAAAGGTCGCTTTCGAGAAGGTGGCAGCACAATGATCAGAACGAATATTGCGACCCTCCTTCTGTCGGGACTGCTGCTTTCCGCCTGCAGCGAGGATAAGTCCGAGGCCCCACCGCCGCCGCCGCGCCCCGTGCTTTCGGTTGTGGCGAAGGAGGTTCCCGTGCAGTCTCTCAGCTTTGCTGGAACGGTGTCTCCGCGCTTCGAGGCCGAGCTTGGCTTTCGCACGCTGGGGCGTCTCACCTCGCG
Organism: Agrobacterium cavarae; assembly: GCF_004310285.1. Classification (GTDB taxonomy): domain Bacteria; phylum Pseudomonadota; class Alphaproteobacteria; order Rhizobiales; family Rhizobiaceae; genus Agrobacterium; species Agrobacterium cavarae. The sequence continues at coordinate 88,708 of NZ_SISF01000031.1, read as the reverse complement.
CACCGTCAGCGTCGGCGATCTCGTGCAGAAAGATCAGGTCATTGCCACCATTGATCCGACATCGCTGGAGCTTGCCGTGCGCAGCGCCCAATCGGATCTTTCCAATGCGCAGGCGCAGCTTCGCAATGCGCAGAGCACGCAGCAGCGCCAGTTGCAGCTTGCCGAAACGCGCTCCGGCACCCGGGCCGCGCTGGAAGAGGCGGAACAAGGGCTGAAGACTGCGAGCGCCTCCGTGGCGCGGGCGCAGGCCAATCTCAACAAGGCCAATGAGCAGCTGAGCTATGCGCAGCTTGCCGCCGAATTCGACGGCGTGGTGACGGCAACCTCGGCAGAACTCGGCCAGGTCGTGACCGTCGGCCAGGTGGTGGTGACGATTGCCAAGCCGGACGAGCGCGATGCGGTGATCGACGTGCCGCAGTCCATTGCCGAGCAGTTGAAGCTTGGCACGCCATTCGATGTGGCGCTGCAGCTCGATCCGCAGGTGCGGGTGGCGGGCACGGTGCGCGAGATTGCGCCGCAGGCCGATACGGCCACGCGCACGCGCCGCACGAAGATCGCGCTTGACCATCCGGGTGATGCCTTCCGGCTGGGTGCGGTGATCCGCGCCTCGGCCAGCATCGCCTCCAAACCCAATCTGATGCTGCCGGCCACCGCCATCCGCACGCGCGACAGCCAAACCGCCGTGTGGATCGTCGATGAGGCCGCCGCCAAGGTTGCGCTTCGCCCGGTCGTGCTGGAGGGTCCGCCGAACGCCTATGGCTATGTGGTTGTCAAAGAGGGCGTGAAGCCGGGGGAGCGTGTCGTTATTGCAGGCGTCAACTCGCTTGAGGACGGGCAGTCCATTCGCATCGATCAGGAGCGCGTACAGTGAAAAAGTTCAATCTCTCCGAATGGGCATTGGCGCACCGCTCGCTCGTCTCCTACTTCATGATCGTCTTCCTGATTGCGGGCGTGTTTTCCTATCTCAATCTCGGGCGCGAGGAAGATCCGAACTTCACCATCAAGACGATGGTGATTTCCGCCACCTGGCCGGGTGCGACGGCCGAAGAGGTCAGCCGTCAGGTAACGGACCGCATCGAGAAGAAGCTGCAGGAACTGGAATCGCTCGATTATACCCGCAGCGAGACGACCGCCGGCAAGACCACCGTCTTCCTCGAACTTCTGCCCACCACCAAGGCGCGGGATGTGGAGCCGACCTGGCGTCGCGTTCGCAACATGATCAGCGATATCAAGGGCGAGTTCCCCTCCGGCGTGCAGGGGCCCTTCTTCAACGATCGCTTCGGCGATGTCTTCGGCAACATCTTTGCCTTTACCAGTGATGGGCTGTCCCAGCGGCAGTTGCGCGATCTCGTCGAAGATGCGCGCTCCAAGATCCTGACCATCGAGAATGTCGGCAAGGTCGACATTATCGGGGCGCAGGACGAGGCGATCTATCTGGAGTTCTCCACCCGCAAGATCGCAGCCCTTGGCATCGATCGCCAGTCGATCATCGCTACGCTGCAGGCGCAGAATGCGGTGACGCAATCCGGCTTCGTGACCGCCGGGCCGGAGCGCATCGCCATCCGGGTGGGCGGGCAGTTCGCCTCGGAAAACGCGCTGGAATCGATCAACCTGCGCGTCAATGATCGCTTCTTCCCGCTGACGGATGTGGCGACGATCCATCGCGGCTATGTCGATCCGCCGACGGCACTCTTCCGTTACAATGGCAAGCCGGCCATCGGTCTTGCCATCGGCATGCGGGCCGGTGCCAACCTGCTGGAGTTCGGCGAGGCCGTCGACGAGCACATCAAGGCGGTCGTCGCAGACCTGCCGATCGGCGTCGAGGTCAACCGCGTGTCCGACCAGCCGGCGGTGGTGGAGGAGGCTGTTTCCGGCTTCACCCGCGCATTGTTCGAAGCCGTTGCCATCGTTCTCGTCATCAGCTTCATCAGCCTTGGTCTTCGCGCCGGTCTGGTGGTTGCGGTGTCCATTCCGCTCGTGCTCGCCATCACCTTCGTCTACATGGAATATACCGGCATTTCGTTGCAGCGCATCTCGCTTGGCGCGCTGATCATTGCGCTCGGTCTTCTGGTCGATGACGCGATGATTGCGGTGGAGATGATGGTGGCGCGGCTGGAGGAGGGCGACGATCTGCGCAAGGCGGCGACGTATGTTTACACGTCTACCGCCTTCCCCATGCTGACAGGCACACTCGTCACCGTCGCGGGCTTCATCCCGATCGGCCTCAACAGCAGTGCGGCGGGTGAGTTCACCTTCACGCTGTTTGTGGTGATTGCGGTTTCGCTGCTGGTCTCCTGGATCGTCGCGGTTCTCTTCACCCCGCTTCTCGGCGTGTTGATGCTGCCCAAGACGATGAAGCAGCACCACGACAAGAAGGGCCGGGTTGCGACGATCTTCTCGCGTCTATTGACGACAGCCATGCGCTGGCGCTGGGTGACCATTCTGTTGACCATCGGCGTCTTCGGCGTGTCCGTCGCGGGCATGGGTCTGGTGCAGCAGCAGTTCTTCCCAAGCTCCGACCGTCCGGAACTGATCATCGACTGGAACCTGCCGCAGAACAGCTCGATTGCCGAGACCAACCGGCAGATGGCAAAGTTCGAGCAGGACAAGCTCGCCAACAATCCCGATATCGACCACTGGACGACCTATGTGGGGCAGGGCGCGCCGCGCTTCATTCTGTCCTTCGACGTGCAGAACCAGAACGTCTTCTTCGGCCAGACGGTGATCGTGCCGAAAAGCCTGGAAGCGCGTGACCGCGTGCGCGGCGATTTCCAGAAATATCTGAACGAGACCTTCCCCGGCACCGATGCCTTCGTGAAGCTGCTCGATATCGGCCCGCCTGTCGGCAAGCCGGTGCAGTACCGCATCAGTGGGCCCGACATCCAGAAGGTGCGCGATATCTCCATGCGCTTTGCTGGTGTCGTCGGCCAGCATCCGCTCTTGACCAACATGATCTTCGACTGGAACGAGCCATCGCGCGTGGTCAAGGTCGATGTGTTGCAGGACAAGGCCCGCCAGCTTGGCGTGAGCTCGGAAGATATTGCCACCGTGCTGAACAGCATCGTCGAAGGCGCGAGCGCCACGCAGGTGCGCGACAACATCTACCTCATCGATGTGATCGGACGCGCGGATGCTCAGGAGCGTGGCTCGATCGAGACATTGCAAAACCTGCAGATTGCAGGCTCCGACGGAAAGCTCATCCCGCTCTCGGCCGTGGCAAACCTGCGCTATGATGTGGAGCAGGCGATGATCGCATCGCGCGATCGTATCCCGACCATCACGCTGAAAGCGGCGATCAAGGGCCCGACACAGCCGGCGACGATCGTCACCCAGCTTCAGCCGCAGGTGGACGCTTTCAGCAAGACGCTGCCGGTCGGCTACAAGGTCGAGATCGGCGGCGCCGTGGAATCGAGCGCCGAAGCGCAGGGACCGATTGCCGCTGTCGCACCGATGATGCTGTTTGCCATGGCGACGATCCTGATGATCCAGCTGCAGAGCTTCAGCCGCCTGTTCCTGGTCTTTGCGGTGGCTCCAACAGCGCTGATCGGCGTGGTGGCGGCACTGCTTCTCAGCAACGCGCCGATGGGCTTCGTGGCGATCCTCGGCATCCTGGCGCTGATCGGCATCCTCATCCGAAACTCGGTCATTCTGGTGGTGCAGATCGAACATCTGCGCATGGAGGGCGTGCCTGCCTGGCAGGCGGTGATTGAGGCGACCGAGCACCGCATGCGCCCGATCATGCTGACCGCGGCGGCTGCAACACTGGCCCTGATCCCGATCTCACGCGAAGTCTTCTGGGGGCCGATGGCCTATGCGATGATGGGCGGTATCGTGGTCGGCACGGTGCTGACACTGCTCTTTTTGCCGGCGCTTTACGTGACCTGGTTCCGCATCAAGCCGGAGGAGAAGACGGCCGAGCCAGAGGCGAAGGCCGAAGGCGACGCCAAGCCGGTGTGACAAAAGGCCCTGCTCGTGGTTCACGGGCAGGGCTTTTTCTTTCGCCCATGATTTTAGCGTCGTGGTGTCCGCTCAACGTATTGGAGAAACTGGCGCGTGCCCGTGATCAAGGGGCGAAAACCTTTCGGTCGTCATCCTCGGGCTTGACCCGAGGATCCATGTTTTTCAATTGCTTAACGATGGGGAAGTGGATCCTCGCCTCAAGGGCGAGGATGACGGGGAGGAGAGGTTTGGCTTCACATCAACGTCGCGTGGAACGGAACTCGGCTACCTCATAGGACAGAGTATACGACCTACGAATAATTCGCGTCGTCGACTGTGGTGTCGCTAAACCGCTGAAACCGTTAACCGATCTTACGACGCGCCGGCGCCGCGCATGCGGGCGAGGCCGTCGACCGCGGGCTTGTATTTGGGGTCGAGGCGGGCGGCGTGGTTGTAGGACTTCAGCGCCTTGTCGCGTTCGCCGCGGCGCTCATAGACCAGTGCCTGGTTTGCCCAGGATTCCGCACGGCTGTCATCCAGCGCAATGGCGTGGTTGAAATCGGCGAAGGCGTTTTCGTCGTCGTTCAGCGCCACATAGGAAATGCCACGGCCATTGTATGGCTCGGGCGAGTTGGGCGAAAGCGAGATGGCCTTGGAGAAATCTTCGATGGCCTGGCTGTGCTGGTTGCGCAGCTGGTAGATCAGGCCGCGATTGTGATAGGCGCGGCCATCGGTGGTGTCGGTGTTGATGGCGGCGGTGAAGTCGTTGAAGGCTTCGTTGGTGCGGCCCGTCTGGCGGTAGAGGTTGCCGCGACCGATCAGCGCCACGTCGTAATTCGGGTTGATCTGCAGCGCGCTGTTATAATCCTGCAGCGCCTGCTGCTGCTGGCCCATGTTGCGGTAGACGAGCGCGCGGTTGGCGTAAGCCTGGTAGAAGCGCGGATTGAGCTGCAGTGCCTGATTGAAGTCGGCAATGGCGCGCTTGGAGTCACCGGCGCGGCCGTAAGCCGAGCCACGGACGTTGTAGCCTTCCGGATCCTGCGGGTTGGCGTTGATGACCGAGGTCAGTGAGGCGATGTTCTGTTCAGACCCTTGCGCGCGGTCGATCTGGAAAACGTCGTTCGTGGTGTTGGTGGTGGCGCAGCCGGCAAGCGCCGCAACCATGCCGCAGAGGATGAGGGTGGAAGAAAGCCGCATGGTTTTTCTCTGAGATACGCCGTGGAACAGGGCGATAGGACGTCTGGATTCACCGGTATCAACAGCGTTCATGCGGTATGGGTTCCCTCTCAAGGCTGATCATGCAGAGCCAATTATGCAGGCCCGATCGTGCAAAGCGAATTCAGACATGCTAAACCGTGTCGCGATCTTTCAGATCCGCTCCTTCACGCTTTAGGCCTTCTTCTTTCGCATGTCGTTATCGCAAAACCAGTCACCACTTTTGCGCGACATGCTTTAGACCGCCGTGCATCCAATTGGACGCACAAAGGACGCTCTATCTTCTTTGAGCTGCGCATCGTGCTTTCCAAAAACCCTATCCGATTTTTGGGCCGATGCTGTAAAACTCAAAGAGCGGCGGCGAAATAATCGCCCCCGCCCCATAAGCATTCAAAAACGTCGAAAAGACGGCCTATTAGCGGCTCGCAGCACGTGGAGCAGCAATCAGACCTTCGCGCTGCATGCGCTTGCGAGCAAGCTTGCGAACGCGGCGAACGGCTTCAGCCTTTTCGCGAGCGCGCTTCTGCGAAGGCTTCTCGTAATAATCACGCATCTTCATTTCGCGGAAGATACCTTCGCGCTGCATTTTCTTCTTGAGAGCGCGAAGCGCCTGATCAACGTTGTTATCGCGGACTAGTACCTGCACGTGAATCCCGTTCCTTTAGGTTGGTTATCTTGCCATGCGAATAAAGGCATTCGCAGGCAAACAAAAAAGCGTTCGTGTGGCCGGGTTGGCCGCGCGATTGGTGTGGTGCAATATCAGATCGTTTCCTTGAAGTCCAGCCGTTAACTGTGTCTCTCGGTGAAAATACAAGGGGTGCCGAGAAAGTTATGACGCATGTCAAAACAATCATGTCGCGGCGTCGCAAAATGAACACTGAACACTGCGCATATTTGCCATTCATAGGTCTCAGCCGGAATAATCCAGCGTGTCTTCAGGGAGTTGCTTGCGAATGCGCAAATTTTCTGTTTTTGCCGTGGCTCGCGAGGCAATGCGGGCCCACAAGGGGTGGGATGCCCAATGGGCGTCTCCCGAGCCGCGCAAGGAATATGACGTCATCATCATTGGCGGCGGCGGCCACGGTCTCGGTGCCGCTTATTATCTGGCCAAAGAACATGGCATCACCAACATCGCCGTTCTGGAAAAGGGCTGGCTCGGCGGCGGCAATACCGGCCGCAACACCACCATCATCCGCTCGAACTATCTCTATGAAGAGAGCATGGATATGTACGAGCATTCCCTCAAATTGTGGGAAGGCTTGAGCCAGGATCTGAACTACAACGTCATGTATTCGGCACGCGGCGTGATGATGCTGTCGCACAATGTGCATGACCAGCAGTCCTTCAAGCGCCATATCAATGCCAACCGCCTCTATGGCATTGACAATGAATGGCTGACGCCAGAGCAGGCCAAGGCCTACTGTCCGCCGCTCGATATTTCTGCGAACGCCCGCTATGCCATCAATGGTGCTGCCTTGCAGCGTCGCGGTGGTACGGCCCGTCACGATGCGGTCGCCTGGGGCTATGCCCGTGCGGCGTCCGATCGCGGCGTCCACATCATCCAGAACTGCGAAGTCACCGCGATCCGTCGTGGTCCGGATGGCGCGGTCACGGGTGTGGAAACCAATCGTGGCTTCATTGGTGCCAAGAAGATCGGCGTATCGGCGGCCGGTCATTCCTCCGTCATTATGAAAATGGCCGATGTGCGCGTGCCGCTTGCTTCCAACCCGTTGCAGGCGCTGGTCTCCGAGCCGCTGAAACCCATCTTCCCCTGCGTGGTGATGTCCAACACCGTGCATGCCTATATCTCGCAGTCCGACAAGGGCGAGCTGGTCATCGGTGCCGGTACCGACCAGTACAATTCCTATTCGCAGACCGGCGGCTTGCAGATCATCACCCATACGCTGGACGCCATCTGCGAACTCTTCCCGATCTTCCGTCGTGTGAAGATGATGCGCCAGTGGGGCGGGATTACCGACAACACACCGGATCGTTCGGCGATCCAGAGCGTGACGCCGGTTCCAAACCTCTTCGTCAATTGCGGCTGGGGCACGGGCGGCTTCAAGGCCACGCCAGGCTCTGCGCATCTCTTCGCGCATCTGATTGCGCGCGGCGAGCCGCACCGGCTGGCGGCGGGGCTGAACCTCGACCGGTTCCGCACCGGACGGTTGATCGACGAGGCGGCAGCCGCGGCGGTTGCCCATTGAAGATGCCGGCTGCTCTCCTTGCAGCTATGTGTATGGCCTCTGCGGCCGAGGCCGGTCCGGTCGTTCCCGAGGCTGGCGATTTTCGAGTGCAGGCCATCCGCAAGGTGCAAGGAGAGGACAACTGGCCGTTTCTGGCAGAAGAGGGCTTCCTGATGTGCGCTCCAAGCCTTGGCCAGAAGCTCGTCTATTTCGTGCCGAAGGGTGCGTATGGCGAGAATGAATATCCCGTTGCCCTCGACAGCAATCTGATGTCGATGGCGATGGTCAATATCGGGCGCGGCAACGCGTTTCGGCCCTATGCGAATTTTGAAGATCTGACGAACAGGCTCTCCCCCTACATCACCATGGGAAAGCGCCTGTGTGACCAACCCGCCGGAACGGTGATTCCGGAAAGCTCTCTTTGAGGGAACATCATGCTGCTGATCCGTTGTCCATATTGCGAAGAAGAACGCTCCGAGCTGGAGTTCCGCTGGGCTGGCGAGGCGCATATTGCCCGCCCTGAAAACATTGCCGGGATCTCCGACGAGGAGTTTTCCGAATATTTCTTCATGCGCGATAACGACAAGGGCATGGTCTATGAGCGCTGGCGCCATATCCATGGCTGCGGCCGCTTCTTCAACGCGGCGCGCCATTCCGTGACCGACAAGTTTTACCTGACATACAAGGCGGGCGAGCCGAAGCCGGATGAGGCTTCGCTTCTCTCCTCCAGCGAAGGAGCAGCCCGATGAGTGGCGCTTACCGTATCAAGGGTGCCGGCCGCCTGACGCCCGCCCGCACCGCCCGCTTCAACTTCGACGGCAAGAGCTACACCGCGCTTCAGGGTGACACCGTTGCTTCCGCACTGCTGGCAAACGGCGTTCACCTGATCGGCCGCTCGTTCAAATATCACCGTCCGCGCGGCTTTCTGTCTGCCGGTCCGGAAGAGCCGAATGCGCTGATCGATGTGTCGCGCGATGCATCCCGCCGCCAGCCGAACGTGCGCGCCACGGTGCAGGAAGTCTTCGATGGTGCGATCGTCTCGTCGCAGAACCGCTATCCGTCGCTGTCCTTCGATGTCGGCGCGATCAACGATTTCTTCTCGCCCTTCTTTGCGGCGGGCTTCTACTACAAGACCTTCATGTGGCCGAAGGCGGCATGGCACAAGCTCTATGAGCCGATCATCCGCCGTGCCGCCGGTCTCGGCAGCGCGCCGAGAGAGGGCGATACCGATCAATATGCCAGTCGCTTTGCCCATTGCGACGTGCTGGTGGCCGGTGGCGGTGCTGCCGGTCTGACGGCGGCGCTTTCCTCGGCCAAGACCGGCGCCAAGGTCATGCTGGTGGATGAGAACCCGACGGTTGGCGGTGCGCTGCGCTTTGAAAGCGCCACCGTGATCGACGGCAAGAACGGCTATGACTGGGCGCAGTCTGTGCTGGCCGAGCTGAAGGCCATGCCGAATGTGGAAGTGCTGACCCGCACCACCGTCTTCGGTTACTACAACCACAACTTCATCGGCCTGGCCGAGCGCGTCACCGACCACCTGGCAAGCCCGGCGCTGCATGAGCCGCGCGAGCGCCTGTGGCAGGTGCGCGCCAAGAAGGTGGTGATGGCGACCGGCGCTATCGAGCGCCACATGGTCTTTGCCAATAACGACCGCCCCGGCATCATGCTGGCGTCCGCTGCACGCACCTATCTCAACCAGTATGGCGTGGCTGTCGGCCACAATGTCGGTGTCTATACCGCCCATGACAGCGCCTACGAGGCGGCTTTCGACCTGAAGCGCGCCGGTGTGAAGATCGCGGCGATCGTCGATTGCCGTCCCAACCCGAGCGCGAAGCTTCTGGACGAGGCACGCGCGCTTGGCATCGAGGTTCTGGCTGGCCACAGCGTTTACGATACCGCGGGCCGTCTTCGCGTCACCTCCATGACCGCTGGCCGCAATGGCGGTTCGGGCAAGCGCAAGATTGCGATCGATGCGCTGATCGTCTCGGCCGGCTGGACGCCATCGGTGCATCTCTTCTCGCAGTCTCGCGGCAAGCTGAAATATGATGCGCCGAACCAGCGCTTCCTGCCCGACGTGCACGTGCAGGACTGCGTTTCGATCGGCGCCTGCAACGGCACCGACGATCTCTCCGCGCTGCTTTCCGAAGCGGCGGCGGCTGGGGGCGGCGAAGTTGCCGTTTCCGGCAGCAATGCCAACACCTGGACCGGCGGCATGATCGGCGCTGCCGAAGGTGCGGGTGCCGACCACAGCGTCAAGGCGTTCATCGACTTCCAGCACGATGTCTGCGCCAAGGATATCCGCCTTGCGGTGCGCGAAGGCATGCACTCCATCGAGCACATCAAGCGCTTCACCACCAACGGCATGGCGTCCGACCAGGGCAAGATGTCCAACATGCATGGTCTTGCCATTGCATCCGAAGCCCTTGGGCGCGATCTGCCGAAGGTCGGTCTCACCACCTTCCGCGCGCCTTACACGCCGGTGACTTTCGGTACGCTGGTTGGCCATTCGCGTGGCAAGCTGTTCGACCCGGCCCGCAAGACGCCGATGCATGCCTTGGAAGAGGCAGAAGGTGCGGCCTTCGAGGATGTCGGCAACTGGAAGCGCGCCTGGTATTATCCGCGTGCGGGCGAAGACATGCATGAGGCCGTCAACCGCGAGTGCAAGACGGTGCGCGAAAGCGTCGGCGTCTTCGATGCCTCCACGCTCGGCAAGATCGAGGTTGTCGGCCCGGATGCGGCGAAGTTCCTCAACCTGCTCTACACCAATGCCTGGGATACGCTGAAGCCCGGTCGCTGCCGCTATGGCATCATGACCCGCGAAGACGGCTTCGTTTATGATGACGGCGTTGTCGGTCGTATGGCGGAAGATCGCTTCCATGTGACGACGACGACGGGCGGCGCGCCGCGCGTGCTGCACCACATGGAAGACTATCTGCAGACGGAATTCCCGCATCTCAACGTCTGGCTGACCTCCGCCACCGAACAATGGGCGGTGATCGCGGTGCAGGGACCGAAAGCGCGCGAGGTGATTGCGCCGCTGGTGGAAGGTATCGATCTGTCGCCGGAAGCCTTCCCGCATATGGCGGTGGCCGAGGGCAAGATCTGCGGTGTGCCGACGCGTCTTTTCCGCGTGTCGTTTACCGGCGAACTCGGCTTCGAAGTCAACGTGCCCGCCGATTACGGCCCGGCCGTGTGGCAGGCCATTGCCGAGCGGGCGAAAGCTGTCGGCGGCTGCCTCTACGGCACCGAGACGATGCACGTGCTGCGCGCCGAAAAGGGCTACATCATCGTCGGCCAGGATACCGACGGCACGGTGACGCCCGACGATGCCGGCCTTGGCTGGGCCGTCTCCAAGAAGAAGACGGACTTCGTCGGTATTCGCGGTCTGCAGCGCCCGGATCTGACCCGCAGCGGCCGCAAGCAGCTCGTCGGTCTGTTGCCGAAGAACGCGCATGATGTGCCGGAAGAGGGCGGCCAGATCGTCGTCGATCCGAATTCACCAAAGCCGATGACGATGCTCGGTCACGTCACGTCGTCCTACTGGTCCGAAAATCTCGGCCGCTCCATCGCCTTCGGTCTGGTGGCCGATGGCCGGGCGCGGATGGGTGAGACCCTCTACATTCCGCTTGCCGACAAGACGATTGCAGTCGAGGTGACGGACATGGTGTTCTTCGACAAGGAAGGAGGCCGGATCAATGGCTGATTTGGCGACAGCAAAGCGTACATTCGTTCTCGACGGCGTGCATGGCGGCTCCGCCGGCACCTCCATCAAGCCTGCGGCACCGGCCTACCGGCTGGTGCTGCGCGCGCGGCCAGAGGCAATCGAGGCGGTGTCTCAGGCGCTTGAACTTGCCCTGCCGACACGCCCGAAAACCTCTGCGACATCGGGACTGCGCTCGGCCTTGTGGATCGGCCCGGATGAGTGGCTGGTCATCGACCAGGGCGAAGCCGACCTGATGGCAGCACTTTCCGGCACAACCGGACTGTTTTCCGCCACCGACGTCTCCCACCGCAACCTCGCCATCATCGTCTCCGGCCCCGGGGCCGAAACGACGATCAATGCCGGCTGCCCGCAGGACCTGTCGCTTGCCGCCTTCCCGGTCGGCGCCTGCACCCGCACGGTCTTCGGCAAGGCGGAAGTGGTGCTGCTGCGCGTGGCGGATGACACCTTCCGCGTGGAGTGCTGGCGCTCCTTTGCAGACTATGTGTTCGGTTTGCTGGACGAGGGTTCGCGGGACGCTTGAGGCGCGCCTAAGTCACTCAGGCGCCCTCAGCCGTTGAAAAGATGGATCCTCGGGTCGAGCCCGAGGATGACGCAGGTTGAGTTTTGCCCGTGATCCTGACGAGCATCCCTTTCCCGTTTTTCCTACTGCCTTGATCCCAGCGCCAGACGGCAGGCGAGCCCGGCAAAGACGCTTGCCAGCAGATATTGCGGCAGTTTGGGAAGGCGGCTGATTCCGGAAAGCCGCTGGCGGATGTTGCTGCCAAGAAGGATCACGGTGCCATTCACCAGAAAGCCGATGCCGTTCAGGATGGTGGCGAGGATCGCCATCTGGAGCACGAGCGCATTGCCATCCGGATTGATGAACTGCGGAAAGAGCGCCAGAACGAAGAGCGCCATTTTCGGGTTGAGGATGTTGGTGGCGAGACCTTCCAGAAAAATCCGTCTTGAGGACAGCCGTTTCAGTCCGGTTGTGGGTGAAAAGCCTGCGCCCTGTGAGCGCACGGTTTTGACGGCAAGATACAAGAGATAGGCGCAGCCCGCCCAGCGGACGATCTCGTAGGCGACCGGTACCGTCAGAAACAATTGCGAGAGGCCCAAGGCTGCGGCAGCCGCGTGGCAATAGGTCCCGGCGGCTATACCGGAATAGGTCAGAAAACCTGCGGACCGGCCCTGGCTGACACTGCGCGAGGCGATCAGCAGCATATCGGGACCGGGTGTAGCCGTCAGCACCAGGGCTGCGGTGGCAAAGAGCATGAGGGTCGGGAATTCCGGCATGGTATTTTCCTTTTGAAAATGAGGCCGGAATTCCGATCTATCATGGACAACGCAGATAGCAAGCGCCGTTGTGCCGCTATGCCGATTTCGCCTGTGCCCGCATGAATCCCACCGTCGCTGCCCAGAGAATGACGCCGATGAGGAGCAGGACACCCGCAATCGAATATTGCACCGGATCGCGCCCCGTCCATGGGCCGACGAGGAAGAAGCAGCTGACGGCGCCGAGCACCGGCAGGATGGTTGGCGTGCGGAAGTGCTTGTGCGCCACCTTGTCCTTGCGCAGCACCAGCACCGCGACATTGACGATGGTGAAGACGCCGAGCAGGAGCAGTGCCGTGGTGCCGCCAAGCGCTGGAACACCGCCGGCAAAGGCGATGAGGCCAACCGCGATCAGCGAGGTAAAGATGATCGCCACAAAGGGCGTGCGGCGGCCGGAATGGACCTTGCCGAGGGCTGGCGGAAGCACGCCTTCCCGGCTCATGCCATAGATCAGCCGGCTTGCCATCATCATGTTGATCAGCGCCGAATTGGCGACGGCAAACATGGTGACGACGGCGAAGATGCCGATCGGGAAGTTTGGCGCGCCGGCCTGTACCACCTTCAAGAGCGGCGTTTCGCCTTCGCCGAGTTCGGCTGCGGGCACGAGGGTGATGGCGGAGATGGCGACCAGAATATAGATGATGCCGGTAATCACGAGGCCACCGAGCAGCACTTTTGGGAAGATGCGGGCGGGCTGCTTGCATTCTTCGGCCATGTTGACCGAATCCTCGAAACCGACCATGGCGAAGAAGGCAAGTGTGGTGGCGGCCACCACCGACCAGATGACGCCGTGCTCGCCCGCAGGCTGGAAGGTCCAGGCGCGCGACACATCCCCCTGACCGTTGCCGATGGCCCAGAAGCCGATGCAGATGATCAACAGCAGGCCGGTCAACTCCACCACCGTCAGCACCACATTCATCTTCACGCTTTCACCGACGCCACGAAAATTGATGAGTGCGACGGCAACGATGAAGGCAATGGCGATGCCGGTGACGCCGAAGCCGCCGAAATCGAAGCCGGTGACGGTGGCAAAATTGGCGGCAAAGGCGCGCGAGGCTGTCGAAGCGGAGGTCACGCCCGACGACATGACGGTGAAGGCGACGAGGAAAGTGATGAAGTGAACGCCGAAGGCCTTGTGGGTATAAAGGGCAGCGCCCGCAGCACGCGGATATTTCGTCACCAGTTCGAGATAGCTGCAGGCGGTCAGAAGTGCCACGGCAAAAGCGATGAGGAAGGGTAGCCAGACCACGCCACCCACTTCCGCGGCGACCTGTCCGGTCAGCGCGTAGATGCCGGTGCCGAGAATATCCCCGACGATGAACAGAAGAAGCAGCCCCGGCCCCATGACGCGTTTAAGCTCAGTGCTTTGCTCGCCTGCATCATCCGGTTGCGTAATGTTTTGCGCCATATAGAATTCCCCCTAACAATAATGGCGATAACGCAAGGAATGGTGCGAGGGTTCCCGGCCTGAAGAACAAATGAGTTCAGGTGCTTAAGCCTGGCATTGTCCGCGCAGAGCGTGATGGCTTGCGTCACGGGGTTGCAGCTAAAAGATGAACCTCGGCTTGGTTCGGTCGCACCATCTGCTGCCAACCGGAGCGCTCAATTCGCCCAGCCCTTCCAGTCCACCCAGCGCCCGTGAAAATCCGCTCGGCCGATCTCCTGTTTTTCACCCGTGGGCCAGATTTGCAGGGTCAGCGCGGCACCGCGTGGTTGGCCGTCGCCTTCCATCTGGAGGCGGGCGAGCGGGGCGTCCGGGGTGGCGCGGCTTCCGGCCTCAGTGATCAGCGCTTCGCCCTTTTGCTTGAGGCTGTCCGGAAAATACTGCCAGGCGACGGAGTGGAAGATGACATGGGTAGCGCCGGGCTTCGATGTTTCGAGCCGTCTTGCCAGCCAGTCGATCGCGTCTGCCTTTTCCACCTGCAGGTGATTGTCGGCGGCGATGGTGAGCGCATTTTGCGTGCGCTCCAGGCGGTCCGTCTGGTCTGCCCAGATGTAGGAGAGTTGGCGCAGGCGGTCGTCAGGGGAAGACGGGTTCAATGGGTTGAGGTCGCAGCCGGCGCGTTCGAGGACGCTGAAGCTCAGCGGGATGGCTGGCGCTTCGCCGCGCCATTCCGGCGAGAGGAAGACGGGACTGTCCGTTCCCCACTGCGTTTCGCCAAGGCGGTAGCGATAGCGGTCGAGCTGGAGGTTGAGGCCGGCGCTGGCGCCGACCTCTGAGAGGATGAGCGGCTTGCCGGTGCGCTCGGCGACGATGAAGAGGCCGGGCAGGAGGGCGGCGGAGCGGCGGACTTCGTTGGTTTGCGGCGGGGACTTCAGCCGTTCGAGGATGAAGGCTTCGTGCTCCAGAAAGGCTTGCTGGCAGGCAGACCAGAGCTGGTCGTCGTGAAGTTCCGTCATCGGAGCAATACGGTTTAAGCGAACCAGCGCATGCAGGGAACCGGCGGTCCGTAGCGGCACGGAATCGTCGCTGGGACCGGGCGAGCCGGGCCATGTGAGGAGGGCGTGGGCAACGGGGCCTTGCGCGCTATCCAGCTTTTCGGCGAGCAGCCGGCAGAGCCTGGCGGTGAAGGGGGACCCCAGCGCATCGCACGCTTGCGCCTGCGTCTGGAACGCCTCTCGAACGATTGCTTCCGGCATGGTGCCCTCCGTCCTCTGCCTGTTCTAAGACGTGTCGCGATCTTTCAGATACGCGTCAAACGCCTCAGGTCTTTGCGATCGCAAATCGTCGAACCGTTTGCGCCGACCATGCCTTACGCGTCCTCCGGCCTGTCCTTCGGATCGAATTGCGAGATGGTGGTCCAGCGGGCGGTGAGCGCCGGTTTGCGTTCGTCTTCGATTTCCACCGTCACGTCATAGGTGTTGGTCAGCATGGACGCGCCGCGAAAGCGGGCTTCGGCCAGGGTAAAACGGCCGCGCACGCGCGCGCCGCTCTTGACCGGGGCGACAAAGGTGACTTTGTCGAAGCCGTAATTGATGCCCATGGTCTGTTCGCGGATTTTCGGCAGCGCGCTGTAGTTCATGGCCGACAGCAGCGAGAGCGTCAGGAAGCCATGGGCAATCGTGCCGCCGAAAGGGCTCTCGGCCTTGGCGCGTTCGGGATCGGTATGGATGAACTGGTCATCCAGCGTGGCCCCCGCAAAGGCATCGATCATCGCCTGATCGACGGTGATCCAGTCGGATACTCCCACTTCCGTGCCGACCAAACCCTTCACTTCAGCAAGCGATACGTCTTTCACAGCGCGTGGTCCTTTTCATGATGGAGACTCTATCGTATCGGCCCGAAAGTCGGAATCGATTTTCGGAAAGCACGATGCGGTGAGTCTACGAGATAGAGCGTTTTTATGCGTCCAATAGGACGGCGACGCTCTATAGGGCAGGTGAATGCGTGTCATCAACGGCTACAACATCGGACGGGAAATCGGAACCGATTTCGCAAAGCAGATGCTAAAAGAATGAGGGCGTCCGCTAAAAGAGGCGGGGTGCACCCACATAAAAGACGACGGAGCGGGGTGGCAACCAGGCGGGAACGCCGAAATCGACGCCGAGCGGCTTCCAGCCTTGGCCCTTCAAGGTGAAGGGAATGGCGTTGCGGCTGCGGTTGAACAGAATGGCCAAGCGAACCGTCTTGCCGGTCTGCCTGTCCAGTGTGTTCAGCACCATGGCGAAGGTCGTGGCATCCGGGCGGTTCCAGTCCTCGTCGCGCATGGGGTCGCCCAAGGGCGACAGCCATTCGATCTCGCCGCTGTCGGGTGAGAAGAACGTGCTTTCGTCAAAGACTGCGAAGCGCTGGCGCAGCTTTGCCAGAAAGGCGGTGTGGTCGATGAGATCCGGCGAAAGGGCTTTCCAGTCCACCCAGGTGATCTCGTTGTCCTGGGCATAGGCATTGTTGTTGCCGCGCTGGCTGCGCCCGCCTTCATCGCCCGCCGTCAGCATCACCGTGCCGCGTGTGACGAAGAGGGTGGCGAGCAGCGCCTTGACGTCGGCGATCCGGGCCGCGTTGACCGCCGGATCGTCGGTCAGGCCCTCGATGCCATTGTTCCACGAGTGATTGTCATTGTGGCCGTCGCGGTTCTCCTCGCCATTCGCCTCATTGTGCTTGTGGGCGTGGGAGACGAGATCGAAAAGCGTGAAGCCGTCATGGGCGGCGATGAAGTTGACGCTGCGGGTTCCGGTACGCGCGTTGCGTGAGAAGATCGGGGCGGAACCGGCAAGCGCATCGGCGAGCGCGCCGATCGTATAATCGTCGCCGCGCCAGTAGCGGCGGATATCGTCACGCGCCCGGTCGTTCCATTCGAGGAAGGATGCCGGAAAGTTGCCGAGCTGGTAGCCGCCGGGGCCGATATCCCAGGGTTCGGCAATCAGCACCCGATCGGCCAGAAGCGGGTCTTCATGCATCTGGCGCAAGGTTTCGCTTTGTGGATCGAAGCCCTCCGCTGTGCGCCCGATAACGGGGGCGAGATCGAAGCGGAAGCCATCGATGCCGGCATGGGCGACGAAGTGGCGGAGCGTTTCGATGACGAGATGGCGCACCTGTGGGTGATCGCAAGCAAGCGTATTGCCGGTGCCGGTGTCGTTGATCAGCGTGCCGGGATCATCAGATGCGTGACGGTAATAGGTGAGGTTGTCGAGACCGCGCAGCGACAGCGTCGAGCCGAAGCGATCGCTCTCGCCGGTATGGTTGAAGACGAGATCGAGGATCACGCCGATGCCTGCATCATGCAGTTTGGCAACCGTGTCGCGCAGTTCGGCGATACCGCCAGGGCAGAGCCGCGGATCAAGCGCCATGAAGCCGACGGGGTTGTAGCCCCAGCCATTGGCAAGGTGCAGCGGCGGCAAGTGCCGCTCGTCGATCCAGGCGGTGATCGGCATCAGTTCCATGGCGCTGACGCCGATCGTCTTGAGATGGGCAATGATGGCGGGGTGGGCGAGGGCGGCGACCGTGCCTCGGATGGCTTCCGGCACGTCGGGGTGCTGCATGGTGAAGGGCTTGACGGCCACTTCATAGATCAGGCCGGTGCGGGTGAAGCGGGGTGCTTCCTTGGTGACGATCGGGGCCTCTGAAACGACTGCCTTCGGCATGACGGCGGCGGTGTCTTCGCCGAAGGTAAAGAGGGAGGCGTGGTTCTGGAAGGGGCGGTCGATCGTGGTGGCGTAGGGGTCGAGGAGGAGCTTGGCCGGGTCGAACCATTGGCCGTGGTCTGGCGCGTAGGGGCCGTGGGCGCGGTAGCCATAGCGGGTGCCCGTGGTGGCTTGCGCAACGGTGAGGCGATGAATGCCGTCCTCGTCACGCTGCATGGGCAGGCGGGCGGTTTCGGTATTGCCGGTGGCGTCGTAGAGGCAGAGTTCGATTTTCGTGGCGTTTTGGGAATAGACGGAGAACTGGGTGCCTGCTGGCGTGGGGACTGCACCTTGGGGGAACGCTGGGTGGGTTGGCATGGGCTGGTCCCTTTGGTGGTTTGTGGGTGGGGCTTGCGCCGCCGTCTTGTTGGTCGAAGACCAGAGGATTTTTGTGAGGGCGATGGTGCGGCTTGTCTAGCTTGTCGGGGGCGCTGGTGGTCTTTTGTGAAGGGACCCCCCTCTGTCCTGCCGGACATCTCCCCCTCAAGGGGGGAGATCGGGTTGGGTTGGCCGCTCGCCTCTTTGGCTAACTCAGCGAAGAGGCTACTCCACTCTCGACGGTTGATGATGAGGGCAAGTTTACCTCTGGCCGATCTCCCCCCTTGAGGGGGAGATGTCCGGCAGGACAGAGGGGGGGGCCTCACCAACAAGACTGGCAAAGGGTTGGAGCTTCAAGCCCACTCGATCAGGTAATCACCGTCGGCGCATCGCGGCCTGTGTGCTTCTTGATGCCGGCAATCGTGTCTGCCGCAGCGATGAGGTCGGCCAGCGCTTCCTGGGTTTCGATAGTGTGGCGGGCCGCGTCGGCCTCGTAGCGCTCGACATAGAGGCGCAGCGTCGCGCCGGATGTGCCTGTGCCGGAGAGGCGCAGCACGATGCGCGAGCCGCCTTCGAAGAGGATGCGGATGCCCTGGTTCTTGCTGACCGACTGATCGACCGGATCGTGATAGGCAAAGTCGTCTGCCTTGGCGACCTTCAGATTGCCGTAGGTGGTGCCGGGAAGCGTCGCGAGTTTCTCGCGCAGTATGGCGACCAGCGTGTTGGCGGCGTCGCTGTCGACTTCTTCATAGTCGTGGCGCGAGTAATAGTTGCGGCCATATTCGGCCCAGTGCTTGGTGACGATGTCCTTGACGCTTTCCTTGCGGGCGGCGACGATGTTCAGCCAGAAGAGCACGGCCCAGAGACCGTCCTTTTCGCGCACATGGTTGGAGCCGGTGCCGAAGCTTTCCTCGCCGCAGACGGTGACCTTGCCGGCATCGAGCAGATTGCCGAAGAACTTCCAGCCGGTTGGCGTTTCATACATGCCGATGCCGAGCTTTTCGGCCACGCGGTCTGCGGCGGCACTCGTCGGCATGGAGCGGGCGATGCCGGAAATGCCCGATGCGTAGCCGGGTGCCAGCTTGGCATTGGCAGCGATGATGGCAAGCGAATCCGAAGGGGTGACGAACATGCCCTTGCCGACGACCATGTTGCGGTCGCCATCGCCATCGGAAGCGGCGCCGAAATCCGGGCCTTCCGGGCTCATCACGTCGTCATAGAGTTCCTTGGCGTGAACGAGGTTCGGGTCCGGGTGATGGCCGCCGAAGTCGGGCAGCGGTACGGAGTTGCGAACCGAGCCCGCCGGTGCGCCAAGGCGCTTTTCGATGATTTCGACCGCATAGGGGCCGGTTACCGCGCTCATGGAATCGACCACGACCTTGAAGCCGCCGGCGATCAGATCGCGGATCGCGCCGAAGTCAAAGAGTTCTTCCATCAACGTGGCGTAATCGGCCACCGGATCGATGACTTCCACCTGCATGCCGGCAACGTCGCTCGTGCCGATCCGGTCGAGATCGATATCGGCGACATCGGCGATGCGATAGGTTTCAATCGACTTGGTGCGGGCGAAGATGGCGTCGGTGATCTTTTCAGGGGCCGGGCCGCCATTGCCGATATTGTACTTGATGCCGAAATCTTCGTTGGGGCCACCGGGATTGTGGCTGGCGGAGAGAACGATGCCGCCGAAGGCCTTGTATTTGCGGATGACGTTGGAGGCCGCCGGCGTGGAGAGAATGCCGCCCTGGCCGACCAGAACCTTGCCGAAGCCAGCGGCTGCGGCCATCTTGATTGCCTTCTGGATGACCTCGCGATTGTAGTAGCGGCCATCGCCGCCGATCACCAGCGCCTCACCGGCAAAGCCTTCGAGGCTGTCGAAGATCGACTGGATGAAGTTTTCCGCATAGTTCTCCTGCGCGAAAACCGGCACCTTCTTTCGAAGGCCGGAGGTTCCGGGCTTCTGATCCTGAAATGGCGTGGTCTGGACGGTCTTGATCGACATTCAATGGCCTTTCGACAAAAGTTGGGTGTAAAGCGCGGCGTAGAGTCCTGCGCTCTTTTCCCAGGAAACATCCGATTTCATCCCCTGCTTCTGCATCTGCGTCCACAGCTTCGGGTCTCGGTAATATCGCATAGTGCGGCGGAGCGCCTGGCGCAGTCCTTCCGGGGTGACGGAGGAGAACTGGACGCCGGTGGCGACCTTGGCGGAAACAGCAGCGTGATTGGCATCGATCACGGTATCGTTCAAGCCCCCGTTGCGTGCAACGACGGGCACGCAGCCATAGCGCAGTGCATAAAGCTGGGTCAGGCCGCAGGGCTCGAAGCGGGAGGGAACGATGATGGCATCGCAGCCGGCCTGCATCAGGTGCGACAGCGGCTCGTTATAGCCGACAGCAACGCCGACGCGTCCGGGATGACGGGTGGCAGCGGCCATCAGCGCGCCTTCCAGCGCAATCTCGCCAGCACCCAGCACCACCAGACGACCGCCCATTTCGACGATATCGTCGGCAACCTCGGCAATCAGGTCGATGCCCTTTTGCCAGGTGAGGCGGGAGATGACGCAGAAGAGCGGACCGTTATCGTGATCGACCCGGAAGTGGTTGGCGACGGCGGCCTTGTTGATGGCGCGCAGCTTCAGGTTTGCAGCCGTATAGTTTTCCTGGATCAGATGGTCGATCGCCGGGTTCCAGACCTCGGCATCGATGCCGTTGACGATGCCATGCAGCGCCTGGGCGCGGGCGCGGATGACGCCCTCGAGCCCCATGCCGTAATCCGGGGTCAGGATTTCCTCGGCATAGGACGGGCTCACCGTGCTGAGCGCCGTTGCCGTCTGCAAGCCTCCCTTCAGGAAGCTGATATCGTTGTAATATTCAATGCTTTCGGTGGAAAAGGCATGGGCCGGCAGGCGCAGTTCGGAGAAGATATTGGCGCCGAACTGCCCCTGGAAGGCAATATTGTGGATGGTGAGCAGGCTTGGAATTTCCGGCGTCTCGGCATAGCGCATATAGACCGGCGCCATGGCGGACTGCCAGTCATGCGCATGCAGGAGATCCGGCTGCCAGCCGGCAAGCTTGCCTGCGGCAATTTCGGCAGCGGCAAGCGACAGGGCGGCATAGCGCTTCCAGTTGTCGGCGAAATCCTTGCCGGTGGAATCGAGATAGGGGCCGGCGGGGCGGTCATAGAGCGAGGGAATGTCGAGGATCAGGAGGTCCAGACCCTCGTGCTCGCCTGCCAGAATATCGGCATGTTCGCCCAGAAGATCGGGAAATTCCCCGACCTTGTGGGCGTCCTTGACTGCCGATTTGACGGCGGGGTAGCCGGGGATCAGCGAGCGGGTGTGAACGCCGCAGGCTTTCAGCGCGATGGGGAGCGCGCCGGAAACATCCGCAAGCCCCCCGGTCTTGATCAGCGGATAGATTTCGGATGTGACCGAAAGAACATTCATGAGGCTCACAGGTCCAGCTTGTCGATCATCGATTGGGTTATCAGGCAGATGCCGTTATCCGTGCGGCGGAACCGCTTGGCATCGAGGATCGGGTCCTCGCCGACGATCAGCCCTTCCGGAATGACGACGCCGTGGTCGATGACGACATTGCTGAGCTGCGCGTGGCGGCCGATCTTCACGCTTGGCAACACGACGGCATTTTCGAGGCGCGAATAGGAGTTTGCGCGCACGCCGGTAAACAGCAGACTGCGGTTCAAAGATGCGCCGGAGATGATGCAATCGCCCGAGACGACGGAGGAGACCGCCGAGCCGCGGCGGTTTTCGTCGTCATGCACGAATTTCGCCGGCGGCGTGATCTCGGCATAGGTCCAGATCGGCCAGGACTTGTCGTAGATATCCAGATCCGGAACGATATCGGTCAGATCGATATTGGCCTGCCAATAGGCATCGATGGTGCCGACGTCGCGCCAGTAGGGTCCGTGTTCGAAATCCGAGCGCACGCAGGAGGAGGCGAAGCGGTGCGCAACGGCCTTACCATGTTCAACGATATAGGGGATGATGTCCTTGCCGAAGTCGCGGCTGGAATTCGGGTCGCTGGCATCGCGGCGCAGGCATTCCATCAGGAACTTGGTGTGGAAGACGTAGATGCCCATGGAGGCGAGAGCATTTTCCTCATCGCCCGGAATGCCCGGCGGGTCGGCAGGCTTTTCGATGAAGGCGATGATCTCGTCCTTGTCGTTGACATGCATGACGCCGAAACCGGTGGCTTCCATGCGCGGCACTTCCAGACAACCGATCGTCACGTCCGCGCCGGAATCCACATGCTGCTGCAGCATGTATTCATAGTCCATCTTGTAGATATGGTCGCCAGCGAGGATGACCATATATTCGGGCCCGTGAGACTCGATGATGTCGATGTTCTGGTAGACGGCGTCTGCGGTGCCTTCATACCATTGCGTTTCGGAAACGCGCTGGGAGGCGGGCAGAATATCGAAGCTTTCGTTACGTTCCGGGCGGAAGAAGTCCCAGCCGCGCTGCAGATGGCGGATCAGCGAATGCGCCTTGTACTGCGTGGCGACGCCAATGCGGCGGATGCCCGAGTTCAGCGCATTGGAGAGCGCGAAATCGATAATGCGTGCCTTGCCGCCGAAATAGACGGCAGGCTTTGCGCGGCGGTCGGTGAGTTCCTTGAGGCGGCTGCCGCGCCCGCCAGCCAGCACATATGCCATTGCATCACGTGCCAGAGGCTGAATTCTCTTTTCACTCATCGGTCCTGTCCTCCCATAAAATTCCACGGTTCCCTTGGTCTCAAACGTGTGGGGAGATTTTAAGGTTTCCCATCACGTGTTCATTTTCCTCTGCCTCATGTCCCTGCGACGAGAGGCGGATTAGTTTTCCAGCTCCAGCATGATGACGGCGAGCGGCGGAAGTGTGAGCGTCGCGCCGATGCTGCCACCGGCATCCACCGCCTGCACGCGCCCGCCATTGCCCTTGCCCGTGCCGCCATAGATCTCGGCATCGGTGTTGAGAATTTCGCGCCAGCGCCCGGCGGCGGGAAGCGGCACGTAAAAATTCTCGCGGTAGACCGGCGTCAGGTTGGAGATGACCGCCACCGGCTTTTCGCCCGGTGCACGGCGCAGCCATGCCAGCACGGAATTGTCGTGATCGTCGGCCATCAGCCACTCAAAACCTTCCGGCTCGCAGTCGCGGGCGTGAAGGGCGGCCTTGGAGCGGTAGGTGAAGTTGAGATCGCGCACCAGGCGGCGCATGCCTTCATGCATATGATATTGCAGGAGGTTCCAGTCGAGCGAGACCTTCTCGCTCCATTCGCTCCACTGCGCAAATTCCTGACCCATGAACAGCAGCTTCTTGCCCGGATAGCCCCACATGAAAGCGTAATAGGCGCGAAGATTGGCGAATTTCTGCCAGTCGTCCCCCGGCATCTTGGCAATCATCGAACCTTTGCCATGCACCACTTCGTCATGCGAGATCGGCAGCACGAAATTCTCGGTGAAGGCGTAGAGCAGACCGAAGGTCAGTTCCTGATGGTGGAACTTGCGATGCACGGGTTCGCGGGCAAAATAGCTCAGCGTGTCGTGCATGAAGCCCATGTTCCACTTGAAGCCGAAGCCGAGACCGCCCTCATGCACGGGCTGCGAGACCTTCGGCCAAGAGGTGGATTCTTCCGCAATGGTCATGACGCCGGGATGGTTGCCATAGATCAGCGTGTTCATCTTCTGCAGGAAGCGAACCGATTCCAGGTTCTCGCGCCCGCCATACTCGTTGGGGATCCACTCGCCTTCCTTGCGGGAATAATCGAGATAGAGCATCGAGGCGACCGCATCGACGCGCAGGCCATCGAGGTGGAATTTTTCCGCCCAGTAGAGCGCATTGTTGATGAGGTAGGACATGACCTCGACGCGACCGAAATTGTAGATCGCGGTGTTCCAGTCCGGGTGGAAGCCCTGGCGCGGATCGGCATGCTCGTAGAGGGCGGTGCCGTCGAACCATTTCAAGCCGTGCTCGTCGGTGGGGAAATGGGCCGGCACCCAATCCAAGATGACGCCGATGCCGACCTTATGGGCGCCGTTGACGAAGCGGGCAAAACCCTCCGGCTCGCCGAAGCGGGCGGTCGGCGCATAAAGGCCGGTCGTCTGGTAGCCCCAGGACGGATCATACGGGTGTTCGGTGATGGGCAGGAATTCGATATGGGTGAAGCCCATATCGGCGCAATAGGGGATAAGCTGGGCGGCCATCTCGTCCCAGGTCAGCATGGAGCCGTCCTGATGCTTGCGCCAGGAGGCGGCGTGGACCTCATAGACGCTGATCGGCTGGCGACGCTGATCGATGCTGGCCCAATGCTTGCGGTGCGCGTCGTCTTCCCATTGCTGGACAAGCTCCGGCGTGGTGACGGAGGCATTCTTCGGGCGAAGCTCGGCGCGGCGCGCGTAAGGGTCGGCCTTCAGCGGCAAAAGCTCGCCATGGGGGCCGATGATCTCGAATTTGTAGGCGCAGCCGGCATAGACATCCGGTGCGAAGATTTCCCAGATGCCGGTGTCCTTGCGAAAGCGCATCACATGGCGGCGGCCATCCCAATTGTTGAAATCGCCGACGACCGAGACGCGGCGCGCATTCGGGGCCCAGACCGCGAAATGGAAACCCTCGACGCCTTCAAGCTTCAGGGGATGTGCGCCCATCTTGTCGAAGAGACGTAAGTGCGATCCTTCGCGCACCAGATAATCATCCATTGGGCCGAGCACCGGGCCGAAACTATAGGGGTCGGTCACCGCCCATTCGGCATCGTCGCGCAGCGCGCGGTAACGCACGGGCTGGCGCTTGGTAATCGTGATCGGACCTTCGAAGAAGCCGTCGTCATCGACGCGGGTCAACTCTCCGGCAACGTTGCCGTCCAAGGTCATGACCGTCACTTCTTCGGCGCCCGGGATAAAACAGCGGGCGACGAGAGTGCCCGGCGTCTGATGGACGCCGAGCACCGCAAAAGGATTGGAATGCAAACCGCTCTTGATTGCCTCGATTTCGGCCGTGGGTATGGAGTTGAAAGTCTTCTCTTCAGCCGAATTGAGCGGTTTTTTCATCAGGCTCTCCAGATTTCCGTGGCGTATTGGCGGATCGTCCGGTCGGACGAGAACCAGCCCATGCGCGCGGTATTGCGAACGGTTTTTTCAAACCAGCTGGAGGGGTTGCTCCAGATGGCATCGACATCGCGCTGGGCTTGCGCATAGGCATCGAAATCGGCGGCGACCATGAACCAGTCATTGTTGTAGAGACCGTCCATCAGCCCGGTGAAGCGCGAGCGGTCGTCAGGCGAAAACACGCCGGACGCAATCGAAGAGACGGCTTGAGCAAGCTCGGCCGAATTTTCGATGATGGCGCGCGGATTGTGGCCCTCGGAGCGCGCCTTGGCGACCTCGTCGGCGGTCTTGCCGAAGATGACGATATTGTCTTCGCCGACATGCTCGAGCATCTCGACATTGGCGCCGTCGAGCGTGCCGATGGTGAGTGCGCCATTGAGCGCGAATTTCATGTTGCCGGTGCCCGAGGCTTCCATGCCCGCGGTGGAAATCTGCTCCGACAGGTCAGCGGCCGGCACCATGATTTCGGCCAGCGAGACGTTATAATTCGGAATAAATACCACTTTCAGAAGCCCACGCACTGCCGGATCGTTATTGATGACGCGGGCGATATCGTTGGCGAGCTTAATGATAAGCTTGGCGTTGTGATAACTCGGCGCGGCCTTACCGGCAAAGAACTTAACGCGCGGAACCCAATCCAGTTCCGGGTGCGAACGAATTTGGTCGTATAAGGCGACCGCCTCGATCAGGTTCAGCAGCTGGCGCTTATATTCGTGGATGCGCTTGATCTGGATATCGAAGAGCGCGGAGGGATCGACGCGGATGCCCATGCGCTGCGCCACCGTGTTGGCAAGGCGCACCTTGTTTTGCCGCTTGATCTCGGCAAACTTGTCGCGGAAGCTGGAATCTTCGGCAAAACGGTCGAGATCGAGAAGCTTCTCGGCATCGTCCATGAAAGCATCGCCGATGGCGTCGCGGATCAGGCTCGTCAGGCCCGGATTGCACTGCATCAGCCAGCGGCGTGGGGTGATGCCGTTGGTCTTGTTGTTGATGCGGTTTGGAAACAGCATGTGCAGGTCGGAAAAGACCGTTTCCTTCATCAGCTCGGTATGCAGCGCCGACACGCCGTTGATGGAATGCGAGCCGATAAAGGCGAGATTGCCCATGCGCACCCGGCGCTCGCCGCCTTCGTCGATCAGCGAGATCGAGCGGATCTGGCCGTCCGAGAGCTTCTTCTCCTTGCGGGCGAAGATCAGCGTGTTGGCATTGATCGCGTAGATGATCTGCATGTGGCGCGGCAGCAGGCGCTCGAGCAGCGGCACCGGCCAGCTTTCCAGCGCTTCGGGAAGAAGCGTGTGGTTGGTATAGGAGAAGGTGCCACGGGTGATCGTCCAGGCCTCTTCGAAATCCATGCCATGCACGTCGCAGAGAAGGCGCATCATTTCGGCAATGGATATGGCCGGATGGGTATCGTTGAGCTGGATGGAGACCTTGTCCGGGAGATTGGTGAAATCCGGATATTGCTGCAGGTGACGGCGCAGAATGTCCTGCAGCGAAGCGGACGAGAAGAAGTATTCCTGGCGCAGGCGCAGTTCCTGGCCGGCAGGGTTTGCGTCGGCCGGGTAAAGAACGCGGGTGAGGGACTCGGCCTTGTTGCTTTCACGCAGCGCGCCGATGTGGTCGCCGGCATTGAAGGCATCGAGCAGGATCGGATCGATCGGCTGGGCGGACCAGAGGCGCAGCGTGTTGACGCGGGTGCCGCGCCAGCCGACCACCGGCGTGTCATAGGCCATGGCGATCATGCGCTCGGCCGGTTTCCACAGGAAGCGCTGCGGATCTTCATAGCCGCCAATGGTTTCCACCGTGCCGCCGAAGCCGATTTCATAGGCGCTTTCACGCCGCTCGAATTCCCACGGGTTGCCGTGGGCAAGCCAGGTTTCGGGCAGTTCCACCTGCCAGCCATCGGCCATCTGCTGGCGGAACAGGCCGTGGACATAGCGGATGCCGTAGCCATAGGCGGCGATATCGACGGTGGCCATGGATTCCATGAAACAGGCGGCGAGACGGCCAAGACCGCCATTGCCGAGTGCGGCATCGGGCTCCAGTCCGGCGATCACGTCGAACTCGACGCCGAGCGAGGTAAGTGCCTGGCGAATTTCCTCCATCAGTTCCAGATTGGAAATGGCGTCACGCATCAGCCGGCCGATGAGGAATTCCAGCGACAGGTAATAGACCCGCTTGGAATCGTTCTGATAGGCCTTGCGGGTGGATTCCATCCACTTGTCGATGATGCGGTCGCGAACGACGAGAATGGTGGCCGTCAACCAGTCATGCGGCTTTGCGACCTTGACGTCCTTGCCGATGCGGTAGGTGAGGCGCTCGATGATTTCAGAGGCAAGCACATCCGGTTCGGAACTGCGCGGGGCGGGGCGGGGAAGGTCGTTGGTGGCAAGTTTGTTGATCATGGGTCGGTCAGCACCTTGATGGGAGGAGAGGGCCTGAGTCTATCTGTCGATCAAAGCGCGTCGCGATCCTTGGGAGCGGCTCGTCACGCTTTCAATCCTTTCATTGTTGCATGTCACGATCGAAAATCGCCTTGCGGATTGCACGACATGCTGCACTGCTTCGATTGCAGTTTATGCATCGATAAGCGGCTGTGGCAACAGCCCTTTTCGCAAGAGGAGCGATTGCCCAGAAAGGGGCGCGAGCGGTGGCGAAAAGGCTGACTGAAACGCAGATAGATCGTCTCCTATGCGCCCATTTGGACGCGTAAGAGACGATCTATTCTTTTTACGTCCACGCATTGTGCTTTGCGGAAAATCGCTTCCGATTTTCAGGGCGAAGCTGCAGCGCGCGGCTTTCGCCACGCGCTCCTAAAAACGTATCGGGTGGATCGGAAGGTCAGTTGATCAGCCGGGTGGGAACGCTTGCCGCCTTGCGGGCGATCTCGCCGAAGGCGGCGACGATCTCTTCCATGTTATCGGGCTCGAAGTAATTGTCAGGGCTGCTCGCGCAATATTTCAGCAGCGATTTGCCCTTGTCCGGCGCCATGAAGGCCACGGTGAAGATCTTGATGCCATCTTCCTTGATCGAAGAGCAAATGGAACGCACCTGTCCGTCGATGCTCGAGTTGGTCATTTCACCATCGGTCATGAACACGATAAAGCGCTGGAACATTTTGTTGCCTTTTTCATCATGCCGCGTGCGCTCCTCCGGATTGGAGCCTCTCAGAGCGTTGTATGCGGTCGTCAGTGATGGATAGGCATTGGTGCCCCCCGTCGGCACCGCAGGGATGGAGTCGACATATCGCTTCGTCGCTGATGTACCCCAGGTGATCTTCTGCGCGCTGAAACTTGCCGAGTTATAGGCAATGGCCCCGGTGCGGATGAGTTCAGACTCAGGATTGCCTGACTGGTTATAGGACGGGTCCGACTTGTTCAGCGTGTCCACCAGGTAGGACACTGCCGCCTGCAGCGACGCCATCTTCTTGATGTAGCAGGGGGTGGTGAAGGCCACTCTCGGCCAGGATTGTTCCGTGTAGTTGTCGCAGGAATTCCTGGACTTGTCCAACGTATCGGTCTTGAAGGCCATGGAACCGGAGCGATCCAGCACCAGATAGAGAGACATGGCCGCACCCTTGCTGAAGCTGCTTTCGGCCGTGCTTCTGACGGTGATGGTGACCGTATTGACGCCGATAAAGCCGATCAGCGGGTTAAGGGGCACCTGACGGGTGAGCGAGCCGGAAATCTTGAAGCTCGTTCCCTTCTTGGTCTCATTGCGGCTCGCCGTCGCATCGACTTCGGCTTTGTCTTTTTTGGGGTTGCTCTTATCGGCACCGTTGCCGTTGCCGTTACCGTTACCCTTGCCGTTTCCTTTACCCAGGCCGTGATCGAGGCCATGATCGAGCCCGGGGTCGAGCGGGTGCCGGGGCCCGCTTCCGCTGCCGTTTCCGCCTCCACCTCCATTGCCGCTCCCGTTGTCAAGTTGACCCCCGGAAGCCTCTTCAACGACCTTCTTTACCTCCGCGGCATACTCTGCGTCGGACTTGCGGCCCTCATCGAGCCGGGCATGCGTCGCTGCCGCGAGAACGGCGCTGTCGAGTGCGATCTGCATGTCGTTTCTCACCTGCATGACGCGGGTGGTTTCCATGCCAGCGCCAACGGCACCAAAGAGGAGAGGCAGACCAAGTGCAGTCAGAATTGCGAAGTTGCCGCGCTTGTCGGCAAGTAACCTTTTAAACGTCCGTCCCATCATCATTCGGCCACCACCCAGCTATCGCCTTGTTTTATAAGGGGCAGGCTTACCGACGCTTTATTGATGATTTGCTAACTCAAGCACTCCAGTTTGAGCAAAGCGGCGTTTTATTTGATAATAATTACAGTTGTGACGCTTTTTACTTGCAGCTTTTCTACCGTAGACAACTCTCGATCGGTGAAGGATGGCATAGGCGGTTGAAAGGGTGACGATCAACTGACCGGGACGACATCGACCGCTTGTGTAATCTTCTGGTTGCCGTAGCTTTTCAATACGCCGATGACGGGTGCCACATCGGCATAATCACGACCATAGCCGACGACGATGTGATCGCTGCCGGCAAGGATATCGTTGGTCGGATCCAGTTCGATATAGCCGTCCGCTTCGCCGCACCAGACGCGCACCCAGGCATGCATGGCGTCTGCGCCTTCGAGCCGCTCCTTGCCAGGTGGCGGAAGGGTGCGCAGGAAACCGCTGACATAGCCGGCGGGAATGCCGAGGCTGCGCAGTGCTGAAATCATGATATGGGAGAAATCCTGGCAGACGCCGCGCTTCAGCTTGAAGGCCTGGCCCGGTGTCGTGTCCACCGTGGTGGCCTCGCCATCATATTTGAAGTCCTTGTAGATGCGCTTGCACAGCGCAAAGGCAATTTCGCGCACCGTCATGCCAGGCTTGGCCGTTTCACGCGCGTAAGACGCAATCGCCGCATCTTCGCCGATCCGGGGGCTGGCTCCTGCCAGATGGTGCGGGGCCTCAGCGTCCAGCGAGTTGATGCTGGAAAGCTCCGCCTGCAGCCTATCGAGCGGTGGCGAGAGATCCGCCGTCAGCGACGGGCTCTCCACCGACACGCGGGCCTGCATGCGGATGTCGAGCTTGTCGTGGGATGCGCGCAGATAAATCGAGGTGGCGCTCTGGTGGAAGAAGTCGTCGAAGACGGTACGCTCTTCGGGCGTCGGCGAGACGGTGAGAGCAGAGGCGACGAGCCTTTGCCTGCCCTGAATGGAAAGCGGCGTGACACGGATGATGTGGCGCGCGCCGGAGGCCAGCGTGTCGTAGACATAACCCATATGCAGCGAGAGATCGTAAAGCATCGACTATCCGAGATAGGTTTGTGCGAGAATATCGGAAAGCCGTTCGAGATCCTTCTCCAGCTGGCGGAAGACATCGCCGGAGAGATTTTCCGACGTCATGACCGCAAGCGTGGACTGAATGCGCATCGCCTCTCGGCAGAAGGGCGACATCTGGCCGTTGATGGAGGCGTTGGGCAATTGCTCGACCTCGGCATGGATCTCGTTCAGCTGAAAGAGGATCGAGCGCGGGTTGAGCGGGTCGAGCGCCAGAAGATCCATCACGGTCAGCGCGGCGGTATTCACATTGTAGCGGCGGCGGTGGGTCATGACGCTGTCGCCGATTTCGAGCAGCATGTCATAGGAGCCGTCTGGTGCTTCCGGCCCGCCCATATGCGCCAGCAGCCGTGTCATGTGCAGGCCACGTTCGAGATAGCGCCCGATCGCCAGGAAGCGCCAGCCGGTGAAGCGATACATGTTTTCATGCACCAGACCGGCAAAGCCCGCGACCTTGCGCAACAGAATAGTCATGGCATGGGTGGCATCGTCGCCTGCATGGATCTTGCTGTGAAAGCGGCGTGCGGTCTTCGCCAGATCGTTGAGTGCCAGCCAGCCATCCGGTGAGAAGCGGTCGCGGATGTTGCTGGCGGAATAGATGGCGCTGTTGATGTTGGCGATCAGGCTGGAGGGGACGGGCTCCTCCACGTCGATATCGACGGTTTCCAGATAGTCGGTGACATGGGCAAGCAGCGGCTGCTTCGGATCGGCGGATTCGGCATAGCGTGCATGCCAGGCGCGCAGGATGCGCAGCGCGCCTTCGGAGCGTTCGATATAGCGGCCGAGCCAGAAGAGATTATCGGCGGCACGGCTCGGCAGGCTGCCGGGGATATTGCGGATGAAATTTTCTTCCGGGGGCAGCAGCGTGGTCCGCTCCACCGGCTTGTCGCTGACGATCCAGACATCCGCCGCGCGGCCTCCGGCCTGCATGGCAATCGCCGCGACATCGTTGCTGCGGCCGATGCGGGCAAAGCCACCCGGCATCACCTGCCAGCCATCCTGGGTGCGGGCAACGAAGACGCGAAGGCTCATGGGCCGTGGCACAAGCTTGCCATCGACGAAGGCGGGCGTGGTGGACAGCGTGACGACTTCCTGGCCGACGAGCTTGTGGCCGTCGGTTGCGAGCCAGTCGCTGATCGAATCCTTGGCGGTTTCGCGCAGGCTCGAACCCAGCACCGACTGCCCGTTGTCGTCGAAGAAGGGCAGGCGCGAGTAAGCGGGGCCGATGACCATGCGCTCTATATTGCTGGCCACCTGCTGACGCTCCGTCGGCTGGCCGCACCACCATGTGGCAATCGACGGCATGGCGAGATCTTCGCCGAGGATATGGCGACAGATGGCGGGCATGAAGGCAAGCAGCGCGCGGGTTTCCAAGATGCCGCTGCCGAGCGCATTGACCATGTTGAGAGAACCGGCGCGCAGCGCCTGCACCATGCCGGGCGTGCCGATATGGGAGTTCTGGTCGAGCTCCAGCGGATCGGCATAGGATGCATCGAGACGCCGCCACAAGACGCCGACGGGCTTGAGGCCTGCGACGGTGCGCACCATGACGCGGTTGTTGACGACCGTCAGGTCTTCACCTTCGAGGAGCATGAAGCCGAGATAGCGAGCGATATAGGCGTGCTCGAAATAGGTTTCGCTGGCCGGACCGGGGGTCAGGACCGCGATACGCTCATCCATATGCTGGCGGTGCGATTGCAGCGTATCGCGAAACGCGCCGAAGAAGGAGGCGAGGCGATGGACATGCGCCTCCGCATAGATATCGGAAAAGGCGCGGGTGGTGGCGACACGGTTTTCGAGCGCGAAGCCCGCGCCGGAGGGAGCCTGGGCGCGATCGGCCAGCACCCACCAGTTGCCATCCGGGCCACGGCCGATCTCGAAGGAGCAGAAGTGCAGGTAATGGCCGTTGGCGGGTTTTACCCCGACCATGGGGCGCAGAAATTCCGGATTGGAGGCAATGAGGGCTGGCGGCACATAGCCCTGCTGCACCAGCGTGTTCTCGCCATAGATATCGGCCACCACGGCCTCGAGCAGATTGGCGCGCTGGACGAGGCCTTTGGTGACGACCTGCCATTCGGCATCGTCGATCAGAACCGGGACATGCGAGATCGGCCAGTTGCGTTCGCTGCCGCCACCGCCGACGCCTTGAGCGCTATAGTCGCGATAGAAGACGCCGGCATCGCGCAGGTAGCGGTCGGTACGCGAGAAGCGGTCGTGCAGTTCACGCTCGTCCATGCGCGAAAGGGCATTGACGAAGGGCTGCCAGACGGGGCGGATGCGCCCGTCTATATCCAGCATCTCATCGGCAACGCCCGGCAACGCGCGATAGCCCAGCATGGATCCCATGCCGGTTTCTCCGGTCTTGCGTTCCGTTGCAGGTGCCTTCGCCACCTTATACTCCTTGCGGGCGTCGCAGATCGAGTGTCAGCGGAAACTCCGGCGACACGGCTTCCGGCCAGACGGTATATTGACCGGCCGTGTGGCCCCATGGCTCGAAACGCGCCAGGCGACGCGCTTCCGCCTCGTTTCCATTGACCGGAAAGGTGTCATAGTTGCGCCCGCCCGGATGGGCAACATGATAGATGCAGCCACCGATCGAACGGTTCGACCATGTATCATAAATATCGAATGTTAAGGGCGAGTTGACCGGGAGCACCGGGTGCAGACCGGCGGCCGGCTGCCACGCCTTGAAGCGCACGCCTGCGACAGAAACGCCGGATTCGCCCGTGGGCTTCAAGGGCACGGCGCGGCCATTGCAGGACACGGTGTAGCGCGCCGGGTTGGTGGTTTCGAGGCGCACCTGAAGGCGCTCGACGGAGGAATCCACATAGCGCACCGTGCCGCCGATGGCACCCTGTTCGCCCATGACATGCCAGGGTTCCAGCGCTTGGCGCAGTTCCAGCTTCGAGCCCTCATATTCCACCTCGCCGAAGAAGGGGAAGCGGAATTCAAGCTGGGCGACGAACCACTCCGGCTTCAGGTCGAAACCGTTTTCTCTCAGATCGGCGAGAACGTCGAGGAAATCCGTCCAGATGTAGTGCGGCAGCATGAAGCGGTCAGCAAGTGCTGTACCCCAGCGGACGAACTTGCCGCCGATCGGGTTCTTCCAGAAGCGGGCGATGAGCGCGCGCACCAGCAATTGCTGGGCAAGCGACATGCGGGCATTCGGCGGCATTTCAAAACCGCGGAATTCCACAAGGCCAAGACGGCCCGTCGGGCCATCCGGCGAAAACAGCTTGTCGATGCAGATTTCCGAGCGGTGGGTGTTGCCGGTCACGTCGACCAGAAGATTGCGGAACAGACGGTCGACCAGCCACGGCAGGGGCGGCACGCCTTCGCCCGGTGCCGGCACCTGGGCCATGGCGATTTCCAGCTCATACATGCTGTCATGGCGCGCTTCATCGATGCGCGGTGCCTGGCTGGTGGGGCCGATGAAGAGGCCGGAGAAGAGGTAGGAGAGCGAGGGGTGGCGCTGCCAGTGCAGCACGAGGCTCTTCAACAGATCAGGCCTGCGCAGGAACGGGCTGTCATTGGGGTTTGCGCCACCGACGACCACATGGTTGCCGCCGCCGGTGCCGGTGTGGCGACCGTCGATCATGAACTTGTCGGCGCCAAGGCGCGACTGGCGTGCGTCTTCATAAATCGCGGTGGTGATATCGACGCACTCCTTCCAGCTTGCCGCCGGATGGATGTTGACCTCGATGACGCCGGGATCGGGTGCGACGCGGATGACGTTCATGCGCTCGTCATGCGGCGGCGCGTAGCCCTCGATATGGACGGGCAGGCCGAGATCGGTGGCGGCAGCCTCGGCGGATGCGATGAGGTCGAGATAATCCTCGATGCGTTCGACCGGCGGCATGAAGATGCAGAGCCTGCCATCGCGCGCTTCGACGGATAGTGCGGTGCGCACCGTTCCGGCGATATCGCTGATGACCTGCTCGTTGCGGCCGAGGTTTGGGGCATCGCCCGCCTGGAAGGAAGCTTCCGGCATATTGCGTGCCGAAGGCGATGGGGCATGGGCCGAAGGCGGCAAGGCATCCGGCAGAGGGCCGCGTGGAATCGAGGGATCGGCCTCGTGAATGTAGGGGAAGGCGGACGGCGGAACGTAAGGCAGGGTTCCAAGCGGCAGGCGGTAGCCGACGGCGCTATCGCCGGGCACCAGGAAGATCTTGCCGCGCCGTGTCTTCCACCGCTCGCTGACCCAGCGCTTGTGGCCGGAGCTTTGCGCATTCCACGCCTGCACGGGCAGAATATAGCCGGTCGGCTCCGTCAGGCCGCGCTCGAAGACGCGTGCAAGGCGGCTGCGCTCTTCCGGGTCCTTGAGCTTGGAGTTTGAGGGATCGACATTGTCGGGAAGGTTGGCTTCCTTGATCAGCCATTCCGCCGTGTCTTCGTAGGCGGGCAGTACCAGATCGGGCTCGATGCCGAGATGGCCGGCAATCGAGGTGAGAAGCCGTTCGGCATCCGTGGAGCTGACGCCGGTATCCTGACCTTCCTGAGCGACGAGATCGGGATTGCGCCAGACGGACTTGCCGTCCTTGCGCCAATAGAGCGAGAAGGTCCAGCGCGGCAGGGTTTCGCCCGGATACCACTTGCCCTGACCATAATGCAGGAAGCCGTTGGGGGCAAAGCGCTCGCGCAGTTTGCGGATGAGGATATCCGCCTTCTGCCGCTTGGTCGGGCCGACGGCGCCGGTGTTCCATTCCTCGGATTCGAAATCGTCGATGGAGACGAAGGTCGGCTCGCCGCCCATGGTGAGGCGCACATCCTGTGCGATGAGCGCGCGATCGACGGTTTCGCCAAGCGCATTCAGCTCTTCCCAGCTTTCATCCGAAAAAGGCTTGGTGATGCGCGGATGTTCGGCAACGCGCGTGACCCTCATGTCGAAGGCGAATTCCGTATTGGCCTCGCCGAAATAGCCGCCGGAGATCGGCGCTGCGTTGCGATAATGCGGGGTGGCGGAGAGCGGAATATGGCTTTCGCCGGTCAGAAGCCCAGATGTCGGGTCAAAACCGACCCAGCCGGCACCCGGCAGATAGACCTCCGCCCAGGCATGCAGATCGGTGAAATCCACTTCCGTGCCGGACGGTCCATCGAGCGCCTTCAGGTCCGGCGCGAGCTGAATGAGATAGCCGGAGACGAAGCGGGCGGCGAGCCCGAGGCGACGCAGCACCTGCACCAGAAGCCAGCTGGTATCGCGGCAGGAGCCCTTGCCCGACAGAAGTGTTTCTTCCGGGGTCTGCACGCCGGGCTCCATGCGGATGACGTAACCGATGGCCTGCTGAAGCTTGGCATTGATGCCGACGATCATATCGACCGTTGTCTGGCCGGGCGTCTTGTCGATGGTGGCCATCAGCGCATCGAAGAGCGGACCCGTCTCTTCCGGTTTGCGGTAGATCGACAGATCGTCCTTCAGCGTTTCCGGATAGTCGAAGGGCCATTTGGTGGCGCTTTCTTCGACGAAGAAATCGAAGGGATTATAGACCGTCATATCCGCGACGAGATCGACCTCGATCTTGAACTCGGTGACCGGATCGGGAAAGACGAAGCGGGCCTGAAAGTTGCCGTAAGGGTCCTGCTGCAGATTGACGAAATGATTGGAGGGCGTGACCTTCAGCGAATGGCTGATGACCTTGGTGCGGGAATGCGGCGCCGGTTTCAGCCTTATGATCTGGGGTCCAAGGCGGACTGGCCGGTCATATTTATAATGCGTCAGATGATAGATGCTCGCCTTGATCGACATGTATTACCTTATATTTCCGGCATTTGCGGATTGTTCCGCCCCCTCTATTGCCCTGACTTTGTGCAATGCACGCGCATAATGCAAGGAACATTTCGGTCCCGTCGTGCATTCGTCGCCGCGGCATTTCAAAGGGCGCGTCAGGGGTGTTCTTGAGGTCGTGTAGACAAGTACCAGCTTAGTGATATTGCTGTCATCGCTAGGGCACAGACTTGGTCTTTGCCAGTCAGCGCGATTCTGTGATTTGAGAAAGTGGTAATGAATTGAAAACGCAAGGAAATTCTCCTGAGGAGATGGCTGCCTACGCGCGATTCGATCTCAACTTCAGAGCGCAGATGCGGATGATGGGCAGTGCCTTCTGGACATCTCCGGTGCGATCCCGGCTGATCCTTCTGGCCTGCGGTCTGCTGACCATCATTCTCGTGACAGCCTATGGGCAGGTGAGGCTGAACGAATGGAACGCGCCCTTCTACAATTCGCTGGAGCGGCGCGACCTTAACGCCTTCATTCACCAGTTGGAAGTCTTCACCATCATTGCCGGGTGCCTGCTGCTTCTCAACGTCTTCCAGACATGGCTGAACCAGATGACCGCGCTGAACATGCGCGAAGGGCTGGCGAAAGACATGGTGGAGCAGTGGCTGAAGCCCGGCCGCGCCGCCAAGCTTGCAAGCTTCGGCACCATTTCCATCAACCCCGACCAGCGTCTGCATGAAGATGTGCGCAACCTTGCCGAAAGCAGCACCGCACTTGCCATCGGTCTCGTCAATGCCACGATTATTCTCGTCAGCTTCATTGGCGTGCTTTGGGGGCTTTCGGCGGGCTTTGCCATCGAGATCGGCGGCAAGATGGTGGCGATCCCGGGCTATATGGTCTGGGCGGCACTTCTTTATGCGGGATCGGCCTCGCTGCTTTCCAACATTGTCGGCTACCGGCTGGTGCCGCTGAATGCCGAGCGCTATTCCAAGGAAGCGGAGCTTCGCTTCTCATTGATGCGGGCGAGCGAAAATCTGACGGCCATCACCCTTTCACGCGGCGAGAAGAACGAGCGTCACCGCATTCGCCAGGATATCGACGCGGTGCTGGTCGTCATTCGCGGGCTCGCCATGGGGCTGACGCATCTGACATGGGTGTCTGCCGGTTATGGCTGGCTTGCCATCGTCGCGCCGATCCTGATTGCCGCACCCGTTTATTTCTCCGGCAACCTGACGTTTGGCGGGCTGATGATGGCGGTGGGCGCCTTCAACCAGGTGAATGTGGCGCTGCGCTGGTACATCGACAATTTCGGCCCGATCGCCAGCTGGAAGGCGACGCTGCAACGCGTGTCGATCTTCCGCAACGCGCTGATCCAGATGGACAGCGTCGAGAGGCACGAAAACGCCATCGACCTCGAACGTTCCGCGACCGATGTCGTGCGGTTTTCATCCGTCGAAATCAGTCCTGAAGCGGGAGGCAAGGAGATGGCGCGCAGCTTCAGGCTGCGCGAAGCTCCTGTCGAGATCGCCATTGGCGACCGTGTGGTGATCGACGGAGACCAGGGCGTGAACCGACGGCTGTTCTTTGCGGCGATTGCCGGGCTCTGGCCCTGGGGGCGCGGCAAGATCACCATGCCGCCGCGCGACGAGACGCTGTTCATTGCTCAGCACGGCTATATGCCGGCGGCGCCATTGCGCGAAATTCTCTCCTATCCGCGTGCGCCGCAAAAGTTCACGGAAGAAGAATTTCTGGCCGCGATGGAAGCCTGCGGCCTCGGCCACATCATTCCGCGGATGAACGACAATATTCGCTGGGACCAGAAGTTCGATTCCGACGAGCAGGCCTGTATTCGGGTGGCCAATGCGCTTCTCTTAAAGCCGCGCTGGCTGTTCATCGACGATCTGCTGGAAGGTCTGGAGAAGCATACGATCGACCGGCTGGTAGGGGTGCTAAGCGGCATGAAGGACACCGCCGTGGTCTATATCGGTCGTTCGGATGCGGTGATGCAGGTGCTGTCACCACGTGTTCTGCATCTCGAGCTGGTTACGAGCGCGCCAGCTGGATAGCGTGCGTGTCTTCCATGACCACCGGTGAGCGGATTTCGATCCGCTCTCCTTTCATCGTCTGTGTTTCGAAACGAAGCATAAAGGGCGCCGTCACCGCAATCGAGACGATGGCCAGCAGAGCGACCACGATCAGGCGGTCGTAATGCCTCTGTTTGATGTCATTCCCACTCCAGTCATATGCCATTTTCGAGCCTCGCCCTGCATCTGGAAGTATATGAAATTAACCTAATAAATTAAGAGACTGAGCCGTTATAGTTAACGAAGCATTACCGAAGCTTGGTAATTTGTTGTGTTGTGGTTTTTTGACTGTGTTTGACGTGACTTGTTGTTGATGAGGGCGAGCCTCGAAAGCCTTGTTCCTGTTTCAATCGACATGCTGGAAATGAAGACCAGCCAAGACGAAATCGCTCTTTTCCAATGGTCGGTGAATAGGCTATCGCGACACCGGGAGGTGCGCGATCAAGAGGTATGCTGATGGACAACCAACCACCCTCCGATATGGAACTGACCCTTCGCACGCTGGCCATGCCGGCTGACGCCAATCCCGCCGGTGATATTTTTGGCGGATGGGTGATGTCGCAGATGGACCTTGCCGCCTTCGTGCGCGCCAATGACGTGGCGGGCGGCCGCACGGTCACCGTTGCCGTCAACGAAATCGTCTTCAAGAAGCCGGTGAAGATCGGCGACACGCTGTGTGTCTACACTCGCATCGAAAAGGTGGGGCGCACATCGATCACGCTGAAGATCGAAGCCTGGACGCGCCACTATTCGCAACATTCCCGCGACAAGGTGACGGAGGCCGTGTTCATCATGGTGGCGGTGGACGATGCGGGCAACCCGCGGCCGGTGAAGGGGTGAGGGGGCGATACACTCTCCTGCGTCATTCTCGGGCCTTGAGCCGAGAATCCATATCCTTGAGAGTCCGTCGTGCGGGTGGACGAGCGCCGAATTGCGGTTAAGTCTTTGAAAAGGTGGATCCTCGGGTCAAGCCCGAGGATGACGGCAGTGGGTGGGGCAGAGACGGCGCGCAACAGGCCAGCTCGTAGATGTGGCCCAGATCCGTGTCGCGTCTTGGGGTGTGCCGCGGTTCCGCTGAGAGCATCCGCTACCCGGCGCACGTCACCGGACAGCCGATTGGTTTAGAACTTTACGCCGAGGCCGAGGCGGACACCGTGCTGGTCGATGTCTGAGTTCAGCAGTGGGCCGGCGTCGTAGTCGAAATTCTGGTCGCCGAAATTGGTGTAGCGATATTCGACGCGACCGAAGATCATGTCGGTGAAGGCGTAATCGACGCCGGCGCCGACGGTGAAGCCGTAGAAGTTTTCCTTCTGGGTACCGGCACCTGGCACCGTCAGGTAGCCGCGGCCGATGGCCCAGCCGGCCGTGCCATAGACCAAAGCGCGATCAACCGCGTAGCCGACCTTGCCGCGGACCGAGCCCTGCCAATCGAAGCCGTATTCGTAAAAATCGGGTGCGAGAACCGTGAGCTTGCCGCCGCCCAGGTTGCCTTCGAAATCACCTTCGACGCCTGCGATCCAGTTGTTGGAGAACTGATAATTGTAACCGGCAAAACCGCCGATCAGGCCGTCGTCGAAATTAGCATTCACCGTGCCGACCGGGGCGATGCTCAGAATATCGTTCTTGTTCCAGCCATATCCAACCTGAATACCCGCGTTGAAGCCGCTCCAGGAGAAGGAAGAGTTGTCGAGGGCAACCGGCGCTGCGGGAACGTCCGAGACGGCGTCCGCGGCAATTGCGGAAGTTGCGGCAAGAATAAAAGCGGCGGCGGCAAAGACAGTGGTTTTCATCGGAAGCACTCTGAGGTTCAATGGCGCTATCGATAGCCTATTGGCGGCAAAATGCTGTAACTCCGAAGCAACAACAGAAACATCTTGCGGCCTGCAGCTTGGAGCGCGGTGGCGTGCCACTCCGCTCTTTTCAGGGCTACAGCATCGGCGCGAAAATCGGGCTCGATTTTCGCAAAGGCACGATGCGCCGATTCAAAACGGTAAAGCGTTCCGGCGATACCGGGCGTCTGTCCCTTCATGGCCCATGGGCTTCACGCTCGCGACTGGATGCCCTGCTGCATATGGTTCAGCGTGTTGTAGAGACCGGTGCCGTGTCGCAGCCGGCGTTGCTCGGCCATCTCGTCGCGCGCGTCCCCTTCCTTTCGGTCTTCCTCGCGCTCAGCAAAAGGGCGGATATCGAAATCATCGGCGATGGACATGGCCTTCTTGGCGGTGACGTCATAGAGATCGACGCTGATCACCGTGCAGTTTTGCGAGGTGGTCTCATCGATCAGGGCCTGGATCTCCTCCGCCTTATAGAGGCGCACCGGCATTTCCAGAAGAACCGTATCGCCATCGCGCCAGCGGGTGGCAATCAGCAGCATTTCGTCTTTTCCGATGATGTAGCCAGGCGTGGTCATGGGGGATGATCCTCATCGTCGCTGTCTTCTCAGGGGCCGGGTTACTCCCCTTAAAGCGAGTTCACCTGTCGGGCACAGATCCATTTCTACTATTATACTAGTATTTACGTCAACAAGAAAACTAGTAACTGCGGGAACAAAGAGAGAATCAGTTTGCAGATGGCTGACTGGTCAAACGGACCGTGGCTGTGACGATCGGTGTCGGATTGGCGGCGAGGTGATCCTTGCCAGCAGGCTTACATGTTGATGATCGAGCGGCGGACGCGGCCGACGATGATGGGGTCGTTGTCCGGGAAGATCGGTTCGTGCTGCGGATTGGTGGAGACGGGCTCGAAGCGCATGGGGCCGGAGCGGTAGCGCTTATAGGTGGCGTTGCCTTCCACGTCCGAAATGACGTAGCAGCCATTGGGAACGAGGTTGCGATCGTTGCGATCGACAAAGATGATGGAGTCGGGCGGGGAGATCCTGTCCATGGAATCGCCGCTGACTTTCAAGGCAATCCAGTCTCCCGAGGCCGGTAAATCCGCCACGCGGATGAGGCCAAGGGCTTCGTCGGCGATGTCATCGCGGATCATGGCGCCGGCGCTGACCCAGGCGAGATAGGGCACGATCAGGGTGGGAACGCCTTCGGCATCCGGCGTGTAGGATGGGTCTAGTTCGTGGACGCTGACGCCGAGCGCCTGGGCAAGGGCGGGAAGTTCAGTGGTCTTTTCAGTCAAGCCAGTCTCGAGCTGCGAGATGAGCTGCTGGCTCACACCCGACAGTTCCGCAACTTTCGCCTGCGAAAGATTTTTGATCTTCCTGATCGATTTCAGATTTTCGCCAATAATTCCCATGGCTTAGTTTCTACCAGAACACTTGTGGAAACGCACACAAGGAAACTAGTTGACGGATGTCCCAATTTTTACTAGTTTCCTTGTATGAACAAATTTCGTCATCACATCGCACCGGGCGCTGAGGCCGATGGCTTCCGGGTCGGACCCGGCTTGGCAGGGAGCGGCTTCAAGCCGT
Organism: Agrobacterium cavarae; assembly: GCF_004310285.1. Classification (GTDB taxonomy): domain Bacteria; phylum Pseudomonadota; class Alphaproteobacteria; order Rhizobiales; family Rhizobiaceae; genus Agrobacterium; species Agrobacterium cavarae. Next base: position 47,257 of record NZ_SISF01000031.1, on the reverse strand, counting down.
TCGTTTGCCGGTCAAGGGTGGCGGCCCGAGAGGTCTGCGCCAAAGGGGCTGTCGCGGTTGAGACGGTGTCTGTCTTGCGAATGGCGGGGGATGGGTTTGTCCCTCGTCTGGACCTGCGCCCCGATGTCTTTGGCGAGCGGCAGGCAGCGAAGCGGAGGACCGATGCGTCCTTCGCCGCGCTGGCCGCTCCCGGCATCGGGGCGAGGCAAAGGCGGGCTTTGACCTTCAAGGAGGATCGGCACGCATGAGTTCTGTCCGTATCGAAGCATCCGCGCAGGCGCGCCGCGCCGCGTTTCAGACACGCTATATCGGCTGCCGCGAATGCCGGCGCCCGCTTTCTATCGAACACCAGATCGAGCGGTTCTGCGACAGGTGCGGAACGGTGACGCCGGTCGAAATCCGGGAAGGAAAGAATGATGACTGATGTTCTGGACAGACCCGGCTTCGCCGTGGCGCGCTGGAAGGCGGTTGCCGAATATCGAAGCCAGGCCGGTATCGTCGATGTCGAACACGCGATCGAGGAACTGGACGAGCTGCACGACCTGATCGAGCGCGGGCCGGATTGGAATACGCTGGTCAAGATCACCGTGACCTTTGCCCGCCCGGTTTGCGAGTTGCTGACCATCGAGGAGGCCGCGCGGCTATGACCCAATGCAACAGCAACATGCAGCCCGTGGCAACCGATGATGATGAGGATGTGAGCCTCGATTTCGAGGCTTTCGAGGCCGAGCTTCTTTGCGAGGTCAACCGCATCAATGGCGAGCGACTGGCGGCCTGATGGCTGCAGTGTTTGCCCCATGACTGAGTTCGAGATTTCGGCGGTTCTGCCGCTGGATCGAAGGTTTTGATCGCGTCTCCTCCCTGGCGATCAAAAACGGGCTGACGGCTTGTCCTCCCGGGCCGTCAGCCCAACCATCCAATCCTTGAAGCCTTTGCCGTCTCGAGAAGACGGTTCGAGGCGTTTGTCGGGAAAAATCGAGCGCGGAGCGCCGGCCTTTCGGCCCGAAAACTCTCAGCCGTACCCTGAAGGTGCGGCCGATATCACCATTGCCAATACCACGTGCCTTAAGTCTGCGCCTGCGGTTCAGACGACAGGCGAACTTTGCCGCCTGATGGCGAGGAAGCGGGAACACGCATGAGCAAGGCACTGACACTTTTTCGCTCCGGCTATGACACGGCCGAGATCGCCTACATTCTGGGGCGCACGGAAGCGGATGTTTACAATGAGCTTGCGCGGCTTCGCGAAGAAAGCCGGGCGGCGAATGTGGCGGTGATCAAGTATCACCCGGCCAAGGATGCCTGGGGCACGCCGCCGATGCGCGCGGAGAATGCCAATGGCTAACCTGCCTTTCATGCCGTTCTGGACCGATGCCTATCTGGCCGACACGGTGCATCTGACCACCGAGCAGCATGGCGCCTATCTGCTGCTGCTCTTCCAGGCGTGGCGCTCCCCCGATTGTTCGCTGGCCGATGATGATGAACTTCTGGCGCTGCAGGCCAAGGTTTCGCCGGCCAAGTGGCGGGCGATGAAGCCGGTGGTGATGGCGTTCTGGAAGCTCGACAAGCGGCGGAAAAAATGGGTGCAGAAGCGGCTGCGGATCGAGCGCGAAAAGGCCATGGAGCGCAAGGCGAAAGCCAGAGATAGCGCCGTAACCCGCTGGAAAAGCGAGAAAAAAGGCGATGCGAAGGCATTGCCAAAGCACAGCGAAGGCTCTGCTTCCAGAGTCACACCCATAGAAGAAAAATCTGGCGATTTTTCCAAAGGCGCTCGCGCGTCGAAAAAATCATCCCGCGATTTGTTGATGGAGGCGTTTCAGGATGTTTGACCTCATTGCCAAGGATCAGTTCGACCGGCTGCCGGAGCGGTATCGTGAGCGTGCACGGCAGATTGCCCTGCGGGTGCAGGAAATCGACCGGCTGCTTGCGCCTGCCGCGCCGGAGACCATTCGCGATACGGCGCTTCGGCTGATCGGCCAGTTTCGCCCGCAGCCGGGCGTGGATGTGGCGGCGTTTGGCCGCGAGTTTCGCGGTGTCTGCGCCGATCTGCCGGAATGGACGGTGTGCGAGGCGGCCAATGATTTCATCGCCGGGCGGGTTGCCAACCATACCGGCCAGTTCGTGCCTACCTGTGCGGAGTTCGGCAAGCAGGCCAGAGCCATTATCGCGCCTTTCCATGCCGAACGCTGTGCGCTGCGCATCGAGGCCTCGCGGCTGTTCGACCGTGCGGCGGATGAGAAACGGCGGGCGATGATTGCCATCGAGCGGGCTGATCCTGCGGTGAAGGCGCGGGTGAGGGCGATTGTGGCGGAGGCGCGCGCAGGCGCCCCGGCGAGGGTCGGGTTCCTGCATGGCTCTCTCGATCCGCAGGTGCAGGCGACGCTGGATGCGATGAAGAAGACGCCGCAGCACCCTTCCAAGATTTCAAAGACACGCATCGGCAAGGACGACAGACGATGAGCCTCTATCCTCAGACACAGCTGAATTTCACCCTGATCCAGACCAACCGCGTGGACGGCTTCATGCGGCTTGTCAGCCCGCTGGAATACCGCGCGCGTGACAGCATGGCGGACGCGGCGCGTCACCTTCTTGAGAAATACCCCGACGCCACGCTGCATCTGGTGCGCAGCGATGTGCGGGCGCGCTGGCTGGTCAGGATCCGGATGGAGATGGTGGTGCATTTTCGCGATGCGCTGGGCAAGACCTACCCGCAGATCGCCCGCTTCATGCGCCGCGACCACACCTCCATTCTGCATCTCTACCGCAAGGCGAAGGCGCAAGCTTTGGAGGGCGGGGCGTGACCGGCGCATTTCCAGAGGCGATCCACCAGGCAAAGGCGGCGGCATCGCAACGTAAGAAGCGGGAAACGGCGATCCACCGGATTCTCGACCAGTATCAGCAAGGCCGCGGTGCATCGGCCTGCATGGACGACATCAAGCGCATCCTGGCGCGCGATTAACAACGGAAAAGGACCAGCAGCATGACCAGCAAGGCCGAAAAACTGAAGCAGAAGCGCGGACGGCGCAAGGTGATCAATGTGGCGCGTGAGCCGAATGGTCGTATCTCAAGATCCGGCCGTGCCCATGCGCCGGCAGACAGCGTGGCGCTGAAGGCGCGGGCAAGCCGCATGGGCGTGACGGTCGAAGAAGCGCGTGATCCACGGGCAGCAACCTATATCGGCACGCTGAACATGCTCGGCAAACGCGATGGTCTGAGCGACGACCAGTATGAAGGCGCGGTGCGGTTTCTGGAACTGCGCCAATCCTACATGATGGCGATCAAGGCGCCGGATGGCGAGCGCGACAAAAGTGAGCGCAGCACGCCCTCCCAGACGATCAGCGAGGATTACGAGAAATGGTGCAAGGCGGTGATTGCCCGCTATGACGACTGCCGCAAGACCATCCAGACCGCACAGAACGAGCTTCGCCAAAACCTTTGGGCGGCGCTGGATTTCTGCGTGATCAAGGGAGAGCGGCAGCACCATATGCTTGGGGATCTGCGCGTGGTGTGCAATGTGCTGGCGCGGTTTTTTGGGGTGTGATGGAGGGGGAGAAGGGGCGTTCGCGGCTGGTGCGCCGCCGCGATATTTGCAGGCCTTATGCTCCTGGGCTAGGCCTGAAACTTCATGGCGTAAGTGATAGAGGGATGGTCGGGTCAAGCCCGACCATCATGGCGGCGGAGTTTTGACCATGGCGAGGTCGTCCGTCGCCTTACTGGCTCACGCTGCTTTCGCGACTGGCTGCGATCATTCATCGCTGACCAAGGGCCACGACTCAATCGGAGCCTCCGCAGTTCGGACGTCTTTATAGGTCGAGCTGATCTTGTTCAGCACCGCCTCATCATCCGAATCGATCTCATAGAAAGTGCTGTCAACGGCCCGGATGATCACCCACCGTTTGTCTGAACGGGTGGGTTCCAAGCCGACAAACTCTCCCCAGATAACTTGCAGGGTCTTCTCAGCTAAGGCGGCCAAATCAAAGCCCGAAAGCTGGACATCGTCCTGCGCCAAACGCTCAAGCTGTTCGCCCCCTTCACCGGTAGCCTCAAACCACTCGTGCCCCGATGTGGACGACTTGACTGTCGAGACGACCCAGCGTCCTTGTAAAGAACGGGGTGCTAAGAGCCGCAGCAAGTCTTTGAGATCAAGGGCAAGGACGTGTTGGTTGAGGTCATAGACCCTGAGTGTCGTCATGGTATCCCCCCGCGCCCCAACGTCGCATTGGTAGAAATACTCTGTCAACCGGGCCAAAGCGGCGCGGCGTGCTGGCGGCTCTTCGCGCGATTGACCAAGTCGCTTCGCTCTTCGAGCCGTTGATCAAGGACCGCCAATGGCGGACAGGACAGGACGAAAATTGGCTTTTATATTTTTTTGCCCGGAGCGATTTTATCGTTTGACTTTTCTTCCCGAAACAGCGATAAGTGACATGTCTTCATATTCGAAGAATTGTATTTGGGAGCGGCCTTCGGGTCGCTTTTTGCGTTTTTGGATTGCCTCCCTGGCAGCGGTTTTCTGCTGTCTTCTTTGAAAATCTTGGGGTTACCGCAGGAAGCCGTTCGTGAGAACTCGGATCCACGCAAGCTCCCTACGGTTAATTAGATATATTTAATTGGGGCAAGACTACCTTTCATATTTTCGTGCGTCGGTTGCGAAAATCACGTCCGATCTGACTGGGCCTTTTGTTTCCCCGCTGCCACCAATTTCAAATATTGCGATGTGCGCGGAATCTACGAAGTTGCGCGAGAACGTTTCTGCTTTATCCGCCACCGCAACTGCGGATGTCACGAAATACGGTAGGTTGCGCGGTAATACCTTGTTTCTACAATTCTTTGCTACGTTTTGTAGTACGTAATCAGGCACGTTGCCTATTTCAGCGATCTTAGACACAGCATATCCTGTAACCTTGACGCGCTCATATGGGGGACGAGCTTTCCCCACCCACGGCAAGTCTACGCTAAATTGATAAACCTGATCCTCAACCTCGTCTTTAGGTCTTGTAACGGTCGAAATCTTCATAGCCTTCAGCGCATTTTGTTCTCTGATATCATTCTCGCAGATTTCGAAGAGTTCGCCGTTCACACCCTCATGATAAATCCTACCTGGTTGAATTGTTCCAGGAATCACCAGCGCAGTAGAAATCGCGCCAGGTCCTAAAGCCTGAGCCGCAGCAGTGCTTCTTATTATTGGATTTTTAGTTAGAAACACATTTTTACTAGTGCAGCCCACAACTAAGATTGCAGTTGCTATGATGCTAAAGATAGAATTGATGTTCATGTTGAATCCCCCGAAATAACGTATCGAGATTTTACTGATTCTCCTGACGCGTCAACTGATCGCTATGCATCTTTTATCTAAAGTTAACTCAGCTATTTTTACATTCTCAAGTAATTTTAAAAAATATAGTCTTTACAATCTCTTAGGTTGTGTCAAGCGAAATTTTCGCGCATAAAGCCGAGCGGATTCGTTGAGTCAAAACTTCATTACAGGACCTGTGACACGTTAATGCAGAGAACGACTTCCCATGAAAACACCACGGCCATTGACCCCGAGGCAGCAGGCCTTTGTTGAGGAATATCTGGTCGATCTGAACGCCACTCAGGCTGCGATCCGGGCGGGGTATAGCCGCTCGACCCCCACGAAGACGTCATGGAAGCTTATGCAGAATGCCGAGATCAGGGCTGCGATCGACAAGGCGAAGCTCGAGCGTTCGAAGCGCACGCAAATCCACGCGGACTGGTTGCTGTCGCGGCTGGCCGAAGAGGCGCTGGCGGATATTGCCGATCTTTATGATGAGAATGGCGGGCTGAAGCCGGTCGATCAGTGGCCGTTGATCTGGCGGCAGGGGCTGGTTGCGGCGGTTGAGGTCAAGGAATTGTTCGAAGGGCGTGGCGAGAGCCGCGAGGCGATCGGGCGGGTGTCTCAGGTGAAGCTTAGCGACCGGATCAAGCGGCTGGAACTGATCGGCAAGCATATCGATGTGCAGGCGTTTCGCGAGAAGGTCGAGGTCGAGGTCAGCGGGTCGCTGGCCGAAAGGTTGGCGCGGGCCAAGGCGCGGGTTTTGGAGTGACGGGTTTTGTTGTCGCTGTTGATTTGACGGCACCGGTCGGTCGGGGTGTTGGCGGGCGGCGTCTGCGTCGAAATGCGTTGTCTGTGGCTCCGTTGCACGACGCTTTTTGACTTTCGGGCCTCGTGACCTTGGATAGGGTCTTGGAACGACAGTTGAGAACAGCCCCTTTGGTCGAAGGCGGAAAACCTCTCGGAGTCATCCTCGCTCTTGAGGCGAGGATCCATCTTTTCACGCGCTTAAGAGTGCGGCTCATGGATCCTCGGGTCGAGCCCGAGGATGACGGAGGAGGAGAGGTTTGAGCTCATCGCAACGTCGTGCGGAGGTGATAAGTGACAGAGTGTCCGGCTGAATGTGACTGAATATCCAGCTCAACCGCCGTGCGTCCTATTGGACGCACAAAGGACGCTTTGCCTTTTTTGAATCTAGACGACGCTGTAGCGGATTATTCGCGCCGTGTGATCGGAAAGATTGCGACCCGCTTCAATCGGGTAAGTGCGCGCCGATTATGACATTCAATTCCAGACATTGCAGGCTTTGCCGGGAGATCGTTCATGGGCAATGCCAAGCAGGCGAGCAAGGGCCGTGTGGATGCCGATCTCGATGCAGAGATTATCGAGGCGGCGGCGCGGTTTCAGTATGATCCGCAAGGCTGGGCGCGGTTTGCGTGGGATTGGGGTGAGGGCGAGCTTGACGGTATCGCGGGGCCGCGGGATTGGCAGGCGGATATCAATGACGAGATCCGTCAGCATCTGAACAGCGAGAACCGCTACCAGCCATTGCAGATTGCGGTGGCGAGCGGCCACGGGATCGGCAAATCGGCGCAGATGGGAATGATGGCCAACTGGGCCATGTCGTGTTTTGCCGATTGCAAGATCGTCGTGACCGCCAATACCGAGACGCAGTTGCGCACCAAGACATCGCCGGAAGTGGGCAAGTGGTTCCGCTCCTCGATCACCAGCCACTGGTTCGAGACGCAGGCCATGTCGATCAAGTCGCGCGATCGGGGACACGCGGATTTGTGGCGGCTGGATTTCGTCGCTTGGTCTGCCAACAATACCGAGGCTTTTGCCGGTTTGCACAACAAGGACCGGATTATCGTTCTGATGTTCGATGAGGCGTCGAAGATTACCGACAGTGTTTGGGAAGTGGCCGAAGGCGCGCTGACCGACGAGAACACCATCGTCATCTGGATCGTGTTTGGCAATCCGACGCAGAATACCGGGCGGTTTCGCGAGTGTTTCCGCCGGCATCGCCGGCGCTGGATCAGGCGGCAGATCGACAGCCGCACGGTGCCCGGTACCAACAAGAAGAAACTTGCCGAATGGGTCAGCGACTACGGCGAGGACAGCGATTTCGTCAAAGTGCGAGTGCGCGGCATGTTTCCATCGACATCGGCAAAGCAGTTCATTTCCACCGAGGATGTGGATGCTGCCCAGAAGGTGCATCTTCGCAAGGAGCAATATGATTTCGCGCCGAAGATCATCGGCGTCGATCCGGCCTGGACGGGTGACGACGAGCTGGTGATCTATCTGCGCCAGGGGCTCTATGCCCGACTTTTGATGACCATGCCGAAGAACGACAACGACATTCTGGTGGCAAACCATGTGGCGCGCTTCGAGGATGAGTTGCAGGCCGATGCGGTGTTCATCGATCTTGGCCATGGCACCGGCATCTATTCCGCCGGCGTGACGCTGGGGCGCACATGGCAGCTCGTCAGCTTTGCCGAAAAGAGCATCGATCGCGGCTGTCTCAACAAGCGTGCCGAAATGTGGAAGGGCATGCGCGACTGGCTGAAACAGGGCGGCGCGCTCGATGCGCGCGACGACATTCTCTATCACGACCTGATCGGGCCTGAGCTTGTGGCCCGCGTGGATGGCAAGCTGCAGATCGAGAGCAAGGAAGACATGAAGGCGCGGGGGCTTCCTTCTCCCAACCGTGCGGATGCGCTTGGACTGACCTTTGCCCGGCCTGTCGTTCCTAAGGGGCGGGGGGATGAGCGGTATAATCATAGCCGGGAGACCGGGTATGGTGATGGTGGGGATGGGTATAATCCGTTTGGGTGATGTGTGCGCCATCTGATGCGCTGTGATGTCCGGCGGTAGGAATGATGGAGGCGACCCCTTTTACGTTCTGGATCTGCCGTTCATCCCCCTCTGCCCTGCCGGGCATCTCCCCCTCAAGGGTGGAGATCGGCAAGAGGCGCTCTTCGCGTTTCACATCTGACCGTAGTTTGGGCCAAGACGGTGCAACACTCCGATCTCCCCACTTGAGGGGGAGATGCCCGGCAGGGCAGAGGGGGGTCTTCCACCCAACTCATTGTTCTCATGAAATTTAAGCCGAACGACCCGCACTGCGGGGCTGGCTCTGTCTGTCTTCAATTCGAGGTTTTGCGATGTGTGTTTTCAAGTCTCCCAAGGTGGCGAAGCCGGAGGATCCGAAGTTGCCGATCGAGTATGCGGCGCAGCGCGAGCCGGACAGTCAGACGGTGAATGGGGCCGGGCGCCGCACGCGGGATCGGTTGCGGGCGGCGACGTCGACGATGTTGACCGGGGTTCAGGGCGTGGGTGCGCTGGATACGAGCGGCAAGAAAAACCTGTTGGGAGGCTGATATGGCCGATACGATCCGCGAACGGCATGAGCGGCGCCTGAAGGCGTTGCAGAAGGAGCGCAACCCCTATGAGGCGCAGTGGCAGGAGCTGAACGATTTCATCGTTCCCGGTCGCTACCGCAAGGGGGATGCCCGTGACCCGAAGGGGATCAACGGCAACAAGAAGATCATCGACAATTCGCCGAAGCTTGCCCATCGCGTGGCGCAATCGGGTATGCAGGCTGGGCTGACGTCTCCCACGCGGCCCTGGATGCGCTACAGCATTACGGACAAGGACCTGCGCGAATTCGGGCCTGTCAAAGACTATCTCTATGAGGCGACACGCCGGGCGCGTGAGCGGCTGGCCGTCTCGAATATATATAATTGTCTTCATTCCGGTTATGGCGACGAGCTTCTGTTCGGGCAGTTCTGCCTGATCCTGACGCGTGCCGGGCGCCGCCTGCACGGCATCTTGCCGCCGGTCGGGCAATATTGGCTGGCGCAGAGCCAGTATGGCATGCGGGTCGATACCTGTTATCGGCGCGTGTGGATGACGGTGGAACAGATCGTCGGGCGCTGGGTGGCAAAGCCCAATTCCCGCGATATGGACTGGTCGAACGTGTCCTCCACCATCAAGAACCTCTGGGATCGGGGCAATTACGACGAGGTGGTAGAGGTGTTCAACGCCATCGAGCCACGTTCCGCCCGCGATCCCGCCCGCCCGACCAAGGCGAACAAGCCTTTCATGTCCAACTATTGGGAAGCGGGCCAGGACCGCGACAAGATGCTGGAAGTGAGCGGCTTCGATCGCAATCCGCTGATTGCGCCGCGCTGGGATGTGGTGGGCGAAGACGTCTATGCCGCGACTTGTCCCGGTATGGATGCACTGCCGGATGTGAAGATGCTGCAGACCGAACAGCGCTGGAAGGGCATGGGCATCGAGCATCAGGTGCGCCCGCCGCTGGTGGCGCCGACGTCGCTTCGCAACAAGCGCAATTCCTCGCTGCCCGGCACCGTGACTTTCGTGGACGAGCAGAGTGTTGGCACGGCAGCCTATCGCCGCGCTTTCGAGGTGAATGTGCCGCTGGGCGATCTGGCGGCCGATATCGATGAGGCGAAGCGCCGGGTGGACCGGGCCTTTTACGCCGATCTCTTCATGGCGATCAGCACCATGGAGGGCGTGCAGCCGCGCAACCAGTTCGAGTTGACGCAGCGCAAGGAAGAACAGCTTCAGCAGTTGGGACCGACGGTGGAGCGACAGCATCACGAGTTGATCCAGCCCTTGGCGGACTGGGTGTTCTATCAGCTAGACGATGACGACGAGCTGCCGGACGCGCCGCAGGATCTGCAGGGCGAGGAGCTGAATGTCGACAATATCTCGACGCTCTACCAGGCGCAGCTTGCGGTTTCGACCGGCTCTATCGAGCGCATGGTGAGTTTCGTCGGCAATCTTGCCGGTGCGCGACCTGACGCGGTGGACAAGCTCGATGTCGATCAGGCGATCGATGAATATGGCGATGCGATCGGTGTTGTTTCCACCATCGTGCGTTCCGACGACAAGGTGAAGGCGATCCGTGACGAGCGGGCACAGCAGCAACAGGCCGCGCAAGCGACGGAAGCCGCCGCCAAGCTGGCGCCTGCACTGCGCGATGGCGCGCAGGCGGCACAGGCGCTTTCCGCCACCGACGATAATGGCGGGCCGGTGGAACTGCTGCGCAAGCTTGGGATTGCCGGATGACAGCCAAAACAGTGCAGGAACAGGCGCTCGATCTCGCAACCGAGTTCGTGCTGGCGGAGCCGCGTGCGCGCGAATTTCTCTGGTGGGTGCTTTGCCAGTGCAACGTCTATGGCGCGCCGCATGTGGTGAATGGCGAGACCGGCATTCACATCGGTCGCCGGATCATCGGCGTCACCATCATCGACCAGCTGAACCAGATCAAACCCACCGCCTATGCCGAGATGATGATCGAGGCCCACAGACGCGCGGAAAAGCGCAAGAGGGAAGAGCATGCTGAGACAGTGGATGAATAGCGCCGCCTTTGCGCCGGAAGGCCATACCGATTGGGGCGCTGCCCCGGATCATGGCGGCAATGCCAACGCCAATGAGAGCGCCGATGCGACGCTTCTGAACGGGGCGGCGGAGCCGCTTGTTGCCGGTCAGAATGGGGCAGGGCGAGAGCGTGGCGAAGGGCAGGGCGACAAGCTTGTCTCCGAGCCGGGCGACCCCGCCGATCTGGTGCCGGAGAATGGCGAATACGACATCAAGCTCGATGGCGGCATCGAACTCGACCGGGCGCTGCTGGACCGCGCCTCCCCGGTGATGAAGGAGCTTGGCCTGACGAATGGCCAGGCGAGCCGTCTGGCCAGCGTGATCGCCGAGCAGCGCAAGCTTGAATATGACGCGCTGAGCGAGCGCCACCAGAAGATTACCTCCGACTGGCAGCAGGAAATCCGCGCCGACCGGGACTTTGGCGGCGACAATCTGGCAACCAGCCTCAACAACGCAAACCGCGTGATCGCGACGTTCGGAGACGATGCTCTCCGCCGCGATCTCGTCGAAATCGGGATTGGCAACCATCCCGGACTTTTCCGGCTATTGGCCCGTGTCGGCAACGCTCTCAGTGATGACAAGCCCGCATCGTCGGAAACCGCAGCAGCCCCTCCGACCTCGCCCGAACAGGCGATGTATGGAGCGACAACATCAACGACACGAGGTTAACACATGGCCACTATCGGCAATATGTATCCCACCCTTTCCGACCTGAAGAAGCAGGGCTGGGGCGACGACATTTCCACCATCATCGACATGCTGGTGCAGTTCAACGCGATGTATGAAGACGCGCCGATCTTCGAATGCAATATGGGCTCGTCGCATCTGACGACGGTGCGCACCGGCCTTCCCGTTCCCACCTGGCGCAAGCTCTACAAGGGCGTTCTGCCGACCAAGGGCACGACGGCGCAGGTGAAGGACGCGACCGGCATGCTGGAAGACTGGTCCGAAGTCGACGCCAAGCTGGTCGAAATCGCCAAGAACCCGGCGCGTTTCCGGCTCAATGAAGCCAAGGCCCATATTGCGGGCATGGCGAACATGCTGGGCTCCACTGTCTATTACGGCGATATCGACGTGAACCCGGAGCGCTTTACCGGCCTGCATGCACGCTTCAATTCCAAATCCGCCGCTAATGGCCGCCAGATCGTCGATGCCGGCGGCACGGGTTCGGACAACACCTCCATCTGGTTCGTGACCTGGGGTGAGGATTCCGTGCACCTGCTTTATCCGGAAGGATCGAAGGCCGGTCTGCAGCGCGAGGACAAGGGCAAGACCACCAAGGAACTGCCCGACGGCTCTCTCTACGATGTGTACCGCGAGAAATTCCAGCAGGATATCGGCCTTTCGGTGCGCGACTGGCGCGGTGTGGCGCGTATTGCCAATATCGATATTTCCGATCTGCGCGCCAACCCGACGGCCGGCGGTGCCGATCTCATCAACCTGATGATCGACGGCTATTACGCACTGCAGAACCCGAACCAGCCGAACGGCAAGACGGTGATCTATGCCAGCAAGACGGTGCAGACCTTCCTGCACAAGCAGGCAATGAACCGCACCAATGTAAACCTGACGCTCGACCAGAGCCAGGGCAAGCCGATCGTCTCCTTCCTTGGGCATCCGATCCGCCGCGACGACAATATTCTCGAAACAGAAGGGCAGATCGTCTGAGGACGGTCTGGAACAGGTGACACTCCATGATTTTTGACGCACAGAATCTCTTCTCGGATGCGCAGGCGATCACCGCTTCGACCGTATCCACCAATGTCATCGACTTCGGCGCATCGGGCAAACCCGTGGGTGCAGCTGCTGCGATCCGCAAGGATCTAGGCCGCGGCAAGAAAGTCGATCTTCGCCTGCAGATGGTGGAGACGGCGCTTGCCGCCGGTGCGGCGACGCTGACCGTCGATCTGCAGACCGACGACAATGAGGCGTTCTCCTCGCCCCGCGTGGCCTGGACCTCCGGCGCGATCCCCAAGGCCTTGCTTGTAGCGGGCTATGTTTTTCCGCTGGAGTTCTTTCCGCGCGGCGCCGACGAGCGCTTTGCCCGTCTTGCCTATACGGTTGCGACCGGTCCGCTGACGGCGGGCAAGATCACCGCCGGTGTGGTGGCCGCCTCGGAGGACAATAATTATGACTAAGACCGTGATGGCGACCCGGGCCGGTGTCTACGGGCATTTTCGCGAAGAGGGCGAGGTTTTCGAGATTGCCACAGAGGCGCATTTCTCGCCCTTCTGGATGAGCGAGATTTCGCCGGAAGAGGCGCTGGCGCTGCAGACGGCGGCGCGCAAGCGGGCGGAGGATCATCGCCAGGGAATCGGCACCGCCCATGTCGACAATGCCGAGATCGAGGCGCTTCGGGCCGAGATTGCGCAGAAAGACGCCGAAATTGAGCGGCTGACGCGCAATGCGCCGGTTGCTTCTGCCGAGAAGACCGCGGCGGATGTGGTGAAGATGGCGGGCGATCCGGGCGTCGAGTTCATGACCTTCAAGGCGGCGGCGCGCAAGCTTCTGGGCGAGGCGACGCCTTCGACCAAGGCGGAGATTATTGCCGCACTTGAGGACAAGGTGAGCCAGGGGTGATGTTTGCGGTCAGTTGAAGGACTGGCCTGCCTCCATAAGCCCATTGAAAGATGGGTCCTCGGGTCAAGCCCGAGGATGACCCAAAGTGAATGCTGCATACCGCATCCTGAACCCGGCTCAATCCAGAGCCGGGTTTTCTATTTTGGAGAAGCGAATGTCATCCGTTACCAGCATCTGCAACATTGCGCTGTCCAATATCGGCAAGAAGACCATTTCCGACATAGACGAGCCATCGACCGAGGCGCGCACCTGCAAGCTCCACTATGCGCTGACGCGCGACCGGTTGCTGCAATCCTATGAATGGGAATTTGCCAAGACCATGGTCGATCTGGCGGAGGTTGCCAATCCGCGCCCCGAGCGCTGGCGCCACGCCTATGCGCGACCGCAGAATTGTTTGAAGCCGCTGCGCATCGTACCAGCGGTGCTGCTGCCTGGCGATGCAGACGATGTGGCCTATCATGCCACCGAAGGGCTGATCTTTTGCGATCAGTCTCCGGCGAAGCTGGAATTCGTGCGGCAGTTCGACGATCCGGCGCGCTATCCGCCGCTTTTCGAAGAGGCGTTGAGCTGGGCGCTGTCGGCCAAGATCGCCATTCCGCTGACCTCCGACCAGTCCACCCGCAAGGATGCCTACCAGATTGCGGCCTCGTCTTTCGAGGCGGCGAAGGAGGCGGATGCGGATGAAAATCGATCGAGCTGGACCGACAGTTCCACGCTGATGACGGCACGGGGTTGAGGCGATGGCGATTTTGCGCATGATGCAGCCGGCCTTTACCTCCGGCGAGTTGAGCCCGGCGCTGTGGGCCCGGGTCGATGTGGATAAATATCGGTCCGGTCTCAAGGTGGCGAAGAACATTTTCATTCATCCGCATGGCGGTGCTTCCAACCGCAGCGGTCTTGAATTCATTGGCCGGACGCGGGGTTCGGGCTTTGCCATTCTGCTCCCCTTCATTTTCGATGCGGAGACGGACCAGACCTATAATCTGGAATTCTCCCATCTGAAGATGCGCGTCTATCGCGCCGGGAGCCCGGTGCTGGAAACGGCAAAGGCGATCACTGGTATCTCCGTTGCCGCAAATGGCGTGGTGACGTCCGCAGCGCATGGCTTTGCGAATGGCGACGAGGTGTTCCTGTCCGGCGTTGCCGGCATGAGTGAGCTGAACAATCGCAATTTCATTATCCGCAATGTGACGGCCAATACGTATCAGTTGGAGGACCTGCTGGGTGTGGCTCTCTCCACGCTTGGCATGCCGGCCTATGCGGGTGGCGGTACGGCGCGGCGCGTCTACGAGATTGCCTCGCCCTATACGGCGGACGAGTTGCGGCGCGTGGTCTTTGCCCAGGAAAATGATGTGATGTATCTGACGCATCAGGCACATCCGCCGATGAAGCTTTCCAGGCTTGGCGACGCCAACTGGCTGTTTTCGCCGCTGACCTTTGTGCCGCAGATTGCCAAGCCGACGGGGGTGACTGGCAATGCGGTGTTCAAGAGGAAAGGTGGGGCAACCGCAAACGTGTCCTATCGGATCACGTCGGTCAGCGCCTCGGGGGCAGAGAGCGCGCCCTCTGCCACGGTGACGGTCAACGTGCAGTATGAGAACGAGGATGGCCGGCGCATCCGGCTGACGTGGAACGCCGCGACCGGTGCCAGCCTCTACAGGGTGTACCGCACCGACAGCGGCGACGGCTTGCTGGCGGAGACGCCGGTTCTCGAAGCCGAATTCGGCCAGACGGAAAATAGCGGCAGTGGAAAACAGCCTCCAGCAAGCTCTGCCGCTGGCGCGCCGCCGGTGCCGACGGGCGTGACGGGGGCGATCGTTTACGGCAAGGAGATGAAATATGTGGTGGCGGCCATCTCCGATGAGACGGGCGAAGAAAGCCTGCCCTCCGAGCCTGCGACGCTGCGCAACGACATGGTCTATCGCGGCAACCGCAATGCGCTGTTCTGGACAGCGACGCCTGGGGCAGGAAGCTATGTGGTCTACCGGCTGGACAATGGCCGCTATGGCTATGTGGGCAAGACCGAGACGACGAGCTTCACCGACGAGAATATCACGCCGGATCTGGCGAGCGGCCCGCAGGAGGGATACAACCCGTTTGACAGTGCCGGCAATTATCCGGCCTGCGTGAATTTCTACGAGCAGCGGCTTGCCATGGGCGGCACGGCGAATGTGCCGGCGGGGCTTTGGCTCGGGCAATCCGCCAATTATGAGAATTTCGGCGCGGCCTCGCCGGTGAAGGCAAGCGACGCCATCACCTTGCGCATCCGCTCCAAGGAGAAGAACCAGATCCGCGCCATCAGCGAGTCTCGCGGCATGGCGGTCTTCACCACGGCCAACGAGTTCAATGTGGCCGGTAGCGGTGAAGAGATTATGACGCCGACCAATATGGTGGTGAAGAAGCAGAGCAACCGTGGCTCATCCTGGTTGCAGCCCATTGCGGTGGGCGACGTGATGCTGTTTGCGCTGGCGCGGGGCGGGGTTATTCGCGACTATTCCTATGAATTTTCCAACGACAATTTCACTGGCCAGGATCTGACGATCATGTCGCGCCATCTGTTCGAAGGCCGGCAGGTGGTGTCCTGGGCTTTTGCGCAGTCGCCCTATTCGATCGTCTGGGTGGTGCTGGACAATGGGCAATGCGTGAGCCTGACCTATATGCGCGAGCATGAGGTGTGGGCGTGGACGCGGCATGAGACGGACGGTCAGTTCGAGGCGGTGAATGTGGTGGCCGAGGGCGACGAGGACGCGGTCTATTTCGTCATTCGCCGGACGGTGGATGGCAAGTCGCAGCGTTACATCGAGCGAATGCATTCGCGCCTCTTTGCGGTGTCCGAAGATGCGTTCTTCGTCGATAGCGGGCTTTCCTATGAGGGCACGCCGACGAAGACGATGCGCGGGCTTCACCACATGGAGGGCAAGACGCTTGTGGCGCTGGCGGATGGCAATGTGGTGCGCGATCTGGTGGTGACGAATGGCACGGTGACGCTGCCGATTGCCGCCTCAAAAGTGCATGTGGGCCTGCCTTATGAGGCGGAGCTGAGGACGCTTGATGTCGATCTCGGCAATGTGGGCGAGCTCGGCACAGTGCAGGCGAGGAACAAGGCGATCGCCAATATCACGCTCAGGGTGGAAAAGACCCGCGGTATCTGGGCCGGGCCTGCCGAGGATGCGCTGGTGGAGCTGAAGCAGCGTGAGTTCGAGAACTGGAGCGAGGCGATCCGCCTTGCGACCGGCGATGTGGAACTGACGCCGACGGCGGACTGGACGAAGGGTGGGACGATGATCATCAAGCAGTTCGATCCGCTGCCGATGACGGTTCTGGCCATCATGCCGGATCTCAGGGTGGCAGCGTGACGGTTCGGGTGATCGAGGCCAGCATCGACCATGTGGATGTGATTGCGCCGCGGATGCGTGAGGCCGACCGCGAGGAGGTGTTCGCCGCCGTGGGACGCGGACCGGCCTCTGCGCTGTTGCATTCGCTGGAGCTGTCCGACTTTGCCCATACCGTGTTGTTCGACGATGTGCCGGAGCTGATGTTCGGCTGCGGCACGACGAATATTCTGACCCGGACCGGTGCGCCGTGGCTGCTGGGGACCGATGCGCTGGAGCGGCACGCGCGCGATTTTCTGCGTGGCTCTCTCCACTGGGTGACCGAGATGCGGCAGCGCTACACGCTGCTGCAGAATGTCGTCGATGACCGGAATGTGGTTTCCAAACGGTGGCTGCAATGGCTGGGCTTCACGCTTTCCGACCCGCAGCCCTTTGGCTATGAGCAGCGCCCTTTTCGTATTTTTGAGATGAAGGCTTGAGGCATGTGTGATTTTGGTCTGATCCTTGGCGCCGCCTCGACCGTGATTGGTGCGGCCGGCGCAAAACAGGAAGCGGAGGCAAGTGCCGCCGCATCCGAATATAACGCGAAAGTCACGGACATGAATGTGCGGCTTTCCGAGAGGCGGGCGCGTGATGCGCTGGACCGCGGCAAGCTGGAAGAGCAGAAGAAGCGCCAGGAGACCGCGCAGATTACCGGCCAGCAAAGGGCAGCGATGGCCGCCAATGGTGTGGACCTGACCTTCGGCTCTCCGCTGGATCTGTTGGTCGATACTGCAACGCTTGGCGAGATCGACGCGCTGACCATTCGCCGCAACGCCGCAAACGAGGCCTATGACTTCGATGTGGCGGCGGCCAATGGCCGGGCGGAGGCCAGCCTGGCGCGGGCAAACGCCAAGAACACCCGCAAGGGCGGCAACCTGAAAGCGATTGGCACGCTGCTGACCGGAGCGAGCAAGACGTTTGGCGATAGTCCGTTGTTCAAGCCGAAACCGGGGACGGGATGAGCGCCCATTGTTGGTCGGGGCTTTTCGAAGCCCTTCAGCCGTCAAGGCGTCTTGGCGAAGGGGTCTTGCTGCTTTGCATCTTCGGCGCTTTTGCGGAGCATTTTTTCAGTCTCGTCCTGGCAGGCGCGCATTTCGTAAACCGCCTGGGTTGCTCCCTCGAGCTGAAAGTTTGCGACTTCCTTTTCAGCATAGGTCACGCGCAACTGAGTGCTTTTTTGAGCCTCCAGCATGAATTTGCCGCCCATCTTCCCGACGCTCAGGTCTTGCGATGTCTCGCTCACCGATGCGATGGCGTCCACCTCCAAAGGTACCTTTGAATCGAAGGTGAAGAGCAGCGGGTAGACCTTCTCGTCTTCCAGTGATTTCCACTTCTCGTTCCTCAACAGAAGATAGAATCTTGGAAATTCCGTTGCGAGATCCATGCCGAAATGCAGGATCGTATCGCCCTTGGAGCGAAGCGCCACATAGCAGCCAAAATTCCGATCGGGCTCCACGGCCACCGACCAGTTACCAAAGGTTCCCCATTCAACAGGAGCGGCATTGGGGCTGAATGGCACATAGAGAAGGCATGCGGCGAGGAGGGTGCGTTTCAGGAGCCTGTCCATGTCTTTCGCCTGATCATGCTGGATGGTTGTTTTGCCGGATGTGGTTGTGAGAGCTCTGTTTGACCATTGCGTTCATCGACTGCACGTGGAGGCTACTGCTATCTTGATCACGGTTCAAAGGGATCTTGTGAAGACGGTTTCCTGGCGGAGGGATCGGATGTGTCGGACTCTGTTCTTGAGGTTTTCAAGAGTTCGTCAGTCGTCTTCTGACAGGCGTCCATTTGTTCTACAGCCTTTTCGACGCCGCTCAGGGAAAGTCGAGCGATCTCCTTGCCCTCGTAAAACATCTTGACGGTCTTGCTGGACTTGAACTCATCAAAAAAAGCGCGCGCGACTGTTTTCATCGCAAGTCTACGGGTGGATCCCTGGACGTAGGCTCCGCTCTCTGTGTCCCAGGTTTCTTTCTCATCAAAGCCGACACTGACGGAGTACACTTTTTTATGCACCAATGACTTCCATTTCTCGTTCTGAAAGGAAATGAAAAATCCGGGCTTACCCGGTTTGAAATAGCGCCCAAAAACCAGAACATGACCGGTGTCAAACTCGGATGCGACGACACAAGCATGACCAAGGTCCGGTTCCATCTGAACCGTCCAGGTGCCAAATTCGCCCCAAAGGATCGGGTCTTTTACCTTTGATGCGTCCTGCGCGGCGGCGGCGAAAGGCATGCAGGCCAGGAGGAGGGCGGCGATTGCCTGTTTCATGTGAGGGCCTGCTTTATTTTGGCTATCGGCAAGGTGGTGAGATTTGCGCATTTGTGCATGAGTCGAAATGCCTGTCGAGTGGTTTTGCCTTGGAAGCGTCTTGCGTCCGATAGGTTGCGCAGAGGATGATCTCACCCGTCAGCTCAATACTTTCGGGCTGAGGGTGTTGACCAGATTGCGCGAATATCGGCGTCGCGTCAGATGGTTACCGCTTCATGGCTTTTTGGCGAAAGGGTCGTCAGATGCGCTTGATGCAGGCGGCTTGGCGAAAGGATCGTCCGGCGAAGTCTGGGATGAGGGCTTGGCAAAGGGATCATCTTGTGGCTCGGCCAATGGCGTTTTGGCGAAAGGATCGCTACCCGCTTCCAACGACCTTTTGGTGCCTTCCGTCATCATCGTCTGGCAGTCTCGCACTTCGGAAAACGCATCCGTGGCGCGATCGAGCTTGAGCGTTGCAACATCCGAGCCGTCCAGATTGATGCGCAAGGTGTCGTGCTTCTGGAATTCGTCGAGAAAATCGAGCCTATCGATAATCGCCAAAATCTGCGGAACCCCGCCTGCGACGATCGTCTTTGCGCTCAACTTTATTGTTGGACTGGAACCGAACTTAAGGCGCAGCGTGTTGGCCTTGTCCTCTTTAAGAAACGTCCATTTCGCGTTTGCCAAAGTGAGGTAGACGTAGTGATCTCCTGCCTGACGGGAGAGGCCGACGGTCAGGAATGTAGCATCCCTGTAGGTCCGTTCGGCGTAGCATCCAAGGGTGTCGACTGCGTCAGTGTAAACGGACCAATGACCGACAAATCCCCAAAGGGTTGCTTCCGCCCGCGCCGTGACGGGTTGGAATGCAAGGGCGGCGATTGTTGCCATTTGCAGGGCTCGGAGTAGAATTGGCGCTTGCAGCCATCGCGGTTCAAACATCACTGGCTGCTCTTTGGTAGCGACGGCTGCATGTATTTCTGGCACTCGAGTACGTCCGCCATGGCACCCGAGACGCCTTTCAGTTCAAGCCTTGCAACGATCTTGTTGTTGTAAGAAATGCGAAGAACGTCGCTGTTCTTGAGCTGATCCATAAATTTCTCGCTGCGGGTCAGAGAGCCGAGCATATAGATCGGTTTGGCCACGCTCGCTATTGCATTGAATTCCCAAGGATTGTGATCGCCGAGCTGGACGATGATCGGATAGTGTTGACGGTTCTCGATTGACGTCCAGTTTTTACTGTGGATCGTAAACATGTATCCCGACTGCTCCGCCTGAACGTAGGTTACCACGCGCAAAAACAATGCTCCTTCAAAGGGTGCCTCAAAATAGCAACCGCCGGTCTCCCTCCATTCACCGATGTTCCAACCCTTCAATCTTCGTGCAGGGGTATCGTTTTCGCCGGAAGAGGCGGCCCATGCAGGGCCGGCGAGAGAGAGGCAAACAAGCAGTGCTGCCACGGATCTGGCTGCGATGCTTAAGGTTTTTCTGGCCAGATTTGAGTGCATCGGTACCTTGGAGCTTTGGTTGAGGAAATGCTCGCCCCCGTCGGGGCGACATCGAAAGCTGGTGTTACAGCTTAAAAGGATCATCCGATGCTTTGACGGACGGGTCTTTTGCGAAAGGATCGATGTCTTCAGCCTTCGATTTCAGCTTATTCAAAACTTCGTCGGTCTTCTTCTGGCAGGCGTTCATCTCGCTCACGGCCTTGGGAGCACCGTCTAGCGAGAGATTGGCGATCTCTTTGCCTTCATAGAAAAGCTTTGTGGTGTCGCTCGTCTTGAACTCTTCAAGGAAACTCTCATCACCCGTGGAGATCGTAAGTGCGCGTGTGACATCATTATCCTTCACCAATGCCGACGCTTTTGCATCCCAAAGTTCGTGATTGCCGAACTGGACGCTGACCGGGTATTCCTTCTCGTCCTCCAACGACTTCCACTTGGGATTGTTGAACGAAAGATAAATTCCGGAGCCTGTCTCATTGCGGAAGCGTCCCAGTCTTATGAAGACGCCCGCATTGTAGATATGCGCTACGTAACAGGCGTTGCCAACGCTAGGGTCCATGAGAACCCGCCAGCCTGCGAATTCGCCCCAAGGAACAGGTGCGTCCGAGGGCGCGTCCTCTGCTGAAGCTACAAAAGGCATGCAGGCCAGAAGAAGGGCGGCGGTTGCCAGTTTCATGCGCGGGCCTGCTGTTCGGGTGCGGTATTGGTTTGAGACCTGGATATTTGCGCAGGAGTTGGAAGGGCTGTCGAGTCGTTTCTTCCAGGCATGCGTGTGTTCTCACAGGTGAGAATGCGCATTCCAGCCGCGAGTGAGGGCTCGGCCAATGGCTGCAGCCTGCTCTTACAAAATCACGAGATTAGATGTTGCCAGGCGTTCTTCGGGGCGCCTTTTTCATGGAGTGCGCCATGGCTGAGGTTCCGGTCAAACAATATTTTCGCCAGGCTGCCGTGCCTGTTTATCAGGGCAGCGTTGCCCAGCGGCCGATCCTCCAGCAGCCACTGACGGTGAAGGCGACGGAGAATGATTTTGGTGCGCAGGTGGGCAAGGGCATGCAGTCTCTTGGCGAAGGGCTCGGCAAGATGGCCGAGTTTGCCAGCAAGCTGCGCGACCTTCAGGCCGACACCACCGCCAAGGACAGCAAGACCGCCTTCGAGCGTGCAAAGCTTGCGTTGGAGCATGGCGAAAATGGCTATCTCAACACAAGCGGCCAAGGCGCTGTCGAAGGCTATCCCGGCTATGAAGACGCGCTTGCCAAGCTTCAAAAGACCTTTGAACCGAAAGACCCGCTGGCGGCGGGACGATATGAGGCGATGGTCGCTCCTGTGGTGACGACCAGCCTGGAAGCCGCCATCAAGCACAAGGCGCAGGGGCAGAAGGAGTGGGTGGGCAAGGCCGCTGAAGGCAGGCTTTCTCTTGCCAAGGACCAGGCGATCGCAGGGTACAACAAGCCCGAGCAGATCAATTCCGCGGTGGCGTCCGGCGTCAACGAAATCCACAATCTCGGTAAGCTGAACGGCTGGACGCCGGAGGTGATCGTGGCCAAGGCCATGGACTTCATAACGGGACTTCACACCGGGGTCGCCATGACGATGGCCGGAAAGCCTGGTGGGGCGACCGCGGCGATGGAGTATCTGAAGGCCAACAGTGCCCAGGTGGACCCGAAGGCGCGGACCGAAGTGGAGAACAAGATCAGGCCCTTTGCAATCGACGAGAAGGGCAAACAGATTGCCACGGAGATCGTATCCGAGAAACGAAACCCCGCCGGTGCGGTTGACAAGGTTGTGACGGGCGCTGTGGATAAGGCTCCGTCCGGCAAGGCTGATACTGGTTCTGGTGAAAATGCTGGCACGCGAGGCGGTGCCAATGCCGGCAAGGACGTCGGCAACACCGCTGACGGTGGGGATGCGAACGCTCGGTCGGGTCAGACATCGGCACATGGCGTGGACGGTTCAAAGGCAGAGGAGCCGCAACGCGGTGGGCCGACGCGGGCGAAAGCGTTTCTCGTTTCAATCTCGGCAAAGCCCGATCGACCCGGTGACGCGCTTCCGCTTGACAATGCCCTTGCCGAAAACACCAAGGCCTTAATCGAGGATGCGCCAGAGGACATTCGCAAGGGATTGGGGGTGAGCTTTGTAGACCCGACATCACGCGCCTCTGCTGCCTCAGCGTCTTCCGTTTCAAGTGGGCGCAGCATCCAGTTGACCTATCAGGGGCGGCCGCTGGATCAGGCTCCGGCTCAGGTTCTCGACTGGCTTCACGATAATGCCGAGCAATATGGTCTGCGGTTTCCCTATGAGACCGATCCATCCTCCACCGCGCCGGAGGCGTTCGGACGTGGTGGCAGCACTCTTGTTGCGGCGCGGGACGGGGTTGCAGCGCGGAGCAACATGCTGTCCGAGGCAGAGGCAGTGAAACGCATCAATCAAATTGCAGATGAAGAGGTCAGAGCATCCACGAAAAGGCATTTTTCTAATGAAGTAAATGTGATTTCGAACGCAGAGATCGAGAAATCCAGATCGGCAAAGATGGAGGTTCTTCAGGCTGTTATGAATGGGAGGCCGGTTTCAGACGTAGCGCTGGACGTCCAGATTGCAGCCGGTCCTGACACGGTCAATGCCGCCAAGGAACTGGAGGCGAAGAGCCTTGAGGCTAAGTCCAAGCTCGATCTCTACTATGAACTTTCAATGAAGAGCGCCGTTGAGCCGCATCAATTCCTAAAGGTGGATCTGACGGTGCCGGAGATCGTCAACAATCTTTCCCGTGAGCACTGGAAGAATTTGCACGACAAGCAGATGTCGGTGCTTAACCGGGAGATAACCGATGAACGCGATGGCACCTTTTATAAACAGGCGTTTTCAGAAGCGAGTCTAACGCTAAAAGCTGCGGGAATAAGAGACGCGAGCAAGATCGTCCGCTTTAATGCGAGGTTCCAGCATGAAATCGATCAATGGGTGAAGCGAAAGGGTGAATACCCGACCTTTGCCGAGAGACAAACGATGATCAACATGCTCACCATGGAAGTGACCTACGTCGAGAAGAGATCTTGGCTCTCCCCCATGAAATTGATCGACGATGATGAGGACCAAGTGGGTAAGGGCTTCATGTTCGATAATGATTTACGGCCAGAAGGATCTGAGGTCAGGGTGGTTGCTAAATACGAAAGAATAGGCATCGAGGATCGAAAGCGGATCTACAAGGCTCTTATGAGAAAGTACGGGAGAGCGCCAACTCCAGGCGAGATCGACAAACAGTATCGGGATGAAGCAATGGAACAAGTTGGCACCGATTGAACTTGTCCGCCCTCTGTGTCTTGCGGCCTTTGGAGTCGGGTGCCTGATTTCGCGTCGTTGCGAGAGCACTCGTCACACTCAGCGCAGGATTGGTGATAATCTCTGGCTAAGCCGTGCATCATCTTCATGCTCGAGAGCCGAGGCGAGATAACCGAGCACTCGCGCTAAGTCGGCTCAACAAGCGCAAACTAGTTGATCTTTCCTGCGACAACGAATGCTTGGAAAAGCGCGCAGGTGATGACCGCAGCAAGCGCACCTTTCCACGGATCATTTGAACGGCGCCGGATGAAATAGACGATCGCACCAACGATTGCGCCAACTGCGAATGTGGCGAGCACGGCTCCAAACCATCCTCCTAGAAACCGCCCTGGGCTCTGGGAAAATCTAGATGGATCCCAATCAAGCGGCGCCGTCATCAGCTTGGTTACGACCGCCGCGCAGAGTGCTGCAAAAAACATCTTTTTCAAGCGAGATACCCATGTCCCCAGAAGAATATCGACAACGAGGGCGTGAAGAGCCCGACCCCTCTGTGCGCTATATAGCCTTTCGGCTCGCACAGCTTCAAGGCGGTCTTGATTACATGCACGCCCCAGGACGTAAAATACCTGACATATTGGCGCCACCCCGATCCGTTGTCGAGTTACAGCGAAATCTTGAGATTCAGGAGCTGTCCCAGCAGCAAAACGAGTCAATTCTACAGCAGAATCCGCTACTGTGCACATGGGTTGAAACCCCTGAAAATGCGTATCTCGCAAAAGATGATCTGAGGGCACTTTCATGGTGGGAGCAATTTTCACGCGGTAACGTGTCGGGAAACGTGCTCGAATTTTTTAAGGCGGCTCCGGGTGCTGTGGTTTCAGAATCAGGTATTGCCGCAGAGGGTGTCGGACAGCTGATGGCCCAATCTGATCCCTCTCCAATTGTGGATCGCATAGCTAGAGCCGGATCTGCATCCCCCGAAGAACGGGCGCAGTTGCGATACGACATTTCGCATCAGGGGCGAATCAACCCGGCTTTTGGGCATAATATTCTTTCAGAGGTAGAATCCGGCAGCATGTCAGAGGCGGATGTGCGAAAGATCTTTGAGCCTACTCTGGCCAAGGGTTTGCAGGATGCTGGCAAGAGCATGCAGGACTACGGCGATAAGATGCTTCCTGCCACGCCAGGCTTCGAGAATAGCTTCGGGCGAACACTTGGAAAACAGGTGGGTTCCACCTTGCCTGCCGCTGCCATTACCGTCGTCAACCCTACTGCGGGAATAATGTTTCAGGCGGCGGTGAATGCTGGGAAAAGCACTGTAAACGCGCGGATGGCTAAAGCGAATGAACATACCCAAACGAATGCCGCATTTGCAGGCCTCGGAGCAACTGCGTTCGATATTTTTCCGGGCGGCAAAGTCGTTAGAATGTTTTCCGGTGGCCCCACTCTCCGTGGACAACTTCGCGATGTTGCCGTGGAGGCAGGAATTGGTGGGTCTAAGGAAGCCGGCAAAGAGCTCGCGCAGAACTTCATTGCACAAAAACTGTACGCTCCGAATAAGGAGTTGTCCTCGGGCGTAGGGCAGGCCTTCCTCATGGGCTTCTCGGAGGGCTTAGTCACACTGGGAACAAAGAAAGCCTACGGTGGAACTCTGGGAAAGACCGGCGAAAGCGGAAAGCAATCTCAGCAGGCCGAGACAACTCAGCGCTCTATAGCTGAAATCTCTGAGCAGGCCACGTCTTCCAATGTCCGTTCCAACGACCCCGACGCGTTCAGAGATTACGTCAACAAGGCTACTAAAGGTACGCCGATAGAGACGATCTATATTCGTGGCGACAAGTTCAACGAGATTGTCCGCAGGTTTGGCGATGACCCGAATAAGGTGATCGAGAGTCTTCCCGGTATGGACAAGGCTGAGTTTAGCCTGGCACTGTCAAGCAATGGGGACATCAAACTTCCAGTCGGAACGTACGCTGCAAGCCTGGCTGGGAGTAAGTACGATGTCTCGTTGCGCTCACATATGCGTTTCGACCTCAACGGTAAGACACCTGCCGAAGGTCAAGAGTTTATGGCGAATGAGAGCAAGTTGACTGCCCAGGCAAAAAGTGACGCAGAGACTGCGGGGGCGGTTCAGGAGAAAAACCAAACCATTGCGAACCAAGAGCGTCAGCAGGACGCTCAGCGTCTTCAGGCTTCTGGTGTCTCTCCGGAGCAGGCGCAGTATGGTGCTGTGGCGCTGGATGCAACGCGCGGGGTTAGATCTGCCAAAAATGGTCAGACAAGGGAAGACTATTCCAAGGATAATCCCCCTAACAATGCTTACTTAGTCGATGAAGGACAAATTTCTGCTTTGAACGGGGTTCCGGGAAAAGCCGCCGGTGCTACTTCCAACCGGCAAGATGGTCTTAACGCGCAGACGGCTGCGGCTCCTGCCCATAGTGAGAATGACCACGGCAATCGGCAAAGCACGCAAGCACCGTCTGCGCCAATCCCCCCATCCACGGCTGCAGCTAGTATGCCTATGGAGCGTTTCAAAAGAGTGCTGCAGTCATCCACCGCACCTGCCGGCCGGCTGGAATCGCCCAGTCCTTCACCTGAGATTTTCAACAGGCAAGGTCCCGCAGTTCCGACAGAGACGCTTTGGTCAGACCGTCGAAAAACGCTGAACCGTAACGGACGATAAATCCAAGGAGGGATTCGATGGATATTGTTGAACCCGATAAAAACCCATCCCTCATTCGGCTTTTTGAAAGTGCTGAGCTCGCCGCCTTTCTTCGCGGGACGAGCCGGTATTTTCTGGAAACGCTTCCTGAAATTGGACGGACGGACGCCGATGTGCGGGAGATGGGTGAGACCCTGCGCGAATGGGGACGGGAGGTTTCTGGTGCTGGCGAAAGCGCGATTCACGCGCATTTTGCCCAGGCCTTCGAGGTGTATCTGCTGGAGGGTGAGGCGCCTTCGGTGGCTCTTCGCACTGTTTTCGAGCATTTCGCCGAGTGGCTTCTGCACGTCTATGGGGCGCTGCGCGGTCTTGATTTGGCGCTTTCTCCTGACATTCGCGATGTGCTTTTGCGGATGCTGGCAACGCATGCGGCAATCGAAGAGGCGCGCGATGACATGTCTGCGGGCATGTTGTTTACGGGTGGGAAAACGGTGGGGCTTTCCGCGGATGAGCACCGACGCTTGCGTCGGCTTCATGAAGCGGCGGATGATGAGGCGCATCAAAAACTGCGGCGTCAGGTGATGAAGCCGATCTTTCTCGCGCGCCAGGATTGGTATCGCAAGGAGCGCGAGACGGTGAAGGCGATATCGACGCGGACCTTGCAGGCCGTGCCGATCTACCAGGCCATTCAGGCCTTGCGCTTCGGCACCGATTTCGATGGCAAGCCGGTGGGGCGGATCAAGCTCGACCGGGGTATTCTGGAACGGGACTTTGGGTTGAAGCCTCTTTCTTCCAAGGCGGATGGAGGCGAGGACGAGCTGGACCATACCCATGCCTTTGCCGGACGTGAGGGCATTCACCCCGACATTGCCGCCGGCATGTATGGGTTTGACAGTGGGCGGACGTTTCTGCAGGCGCTGGTGCGGGCGCGTCCTATCGAACTTGCCATCGAGCTTCTGACCGAGCGGACGATGGTTGAGCGCCATGGCGATCTTTTGCTGGACGGCCAATTGGAAGAAGAGGCGCTGAAGGCGCTGCATGGGGACAAGCGGCGCGCGTTTCTGCTGGCGGAGCTGAATGCGCTGAGCAAGCTTTCGGGCGGTGAGGCGACGACGCGTTACGAGGTGGAGGGGAATGTCCACCGGCTGTTCAGCGCTCTGAAAGTGTCCAGCGCGACGGATTTCGACCGCCACCTTGCGGCCGAGCGCAAGGGCGCCGCCGAGGCGGCGGAGGCCTTTGCCAAGGATGATCTGAGCCAAGCGGCGGAGGCGAAACGGCGACAGCTGATGGCTTGCCATTTCTACATGGCGGCCTCTGCCAAGGCCGACGAGCTTGAGGCGCTGATCGACCGGATGGCGACCTTGGATGCGATGGATGACGAGCGGGCGGGCGGCGCTGAGGCGGATGATCGCCAAGCCGTGCGTGCGCTTGCCGCAAAATTTGGCCTGGCGAGCAAACCTGTCCGGTTCAACATGGATGGCTGGCTTGAGCAAATGAAGGAGGACGATCTTGTCCTATGACGTGCTTTCACAGGCGACAGAGGTTTACGCCCATGCCGATGGAAAGGTGTTTGGCGATCTGACCGTTGCGGAATTCGATGCCGTTCACGATGCGATCGACAACGTAACGGAGGTTGGCCGGAGCGAAAGGAGCATCGAGATCGATGGCGAGCGGCATGATCTGGACACTGTTCTCGGCTCGGTTTTGGCGGCTGTGGCGGAGCGCAGCGAGGGCCGGAACGCGGATTTGCGACGCAGGCTGAAGGCGCTTGGAGTGGGGGCTGTGATGCCCCTTTCCGTTGAGGCCGCGCAGCGGCCGGTGGAGCTCTGGGCGCAGGATATGGATGGGGGCGAGGCGGGGCCTTGTTCGCGTTTCATCATCGAGCCGGTGCGGCAGGCGTTTGAGCGCTACAAACAGGACAGGGCTGCTCATCTTCGCGCGCTTCACGCCATTATCGAGCCGCGCAGGGTGGAATTTCTGGGGCCGGCGATTGGCGCCCCGGAGCTTGGATATACATTCGAGAACAAGGGGCAGCTGTTTCATGCGCTTTTGCACACCGGCAATGACAGCAATAAACGCAAGCTTCTGGCCGGGCGCGGCTGGCAGGCCGGATGGGAGCGCTTTCTCGCAAGGATGTGGCGCGAAGGCATTTTGACCAAAACGGATTATGATGCGGCGCAGGCCATCTGGGATGTGATGGAGAGGCTGAAGCGCCCAGGGCAGGAGGCGCACCGCAAGATCTGCGGCTTCGCTTTCAGGGAGGTGGTGCCTGCCGCGATGAAGACGCCGTTTGGCACTTATGCCGGTGGTTTCGTGCCGGCGGTGTTTGAACACGCGGCTGGTGTGGATGATGGCGGGCGGGACCCGGCGGAGATGTTTCCGACCGTTGCTCCTGTCTTCATCGGACAGGGTAAGGCGAGTGACGCGCGGCCGCTGGGACTGGAGTGTTCTAAGCTTGCGGCGCATTTGGATCAGCTCTTGAAATTCATCCATCTCGAGCCCATGGTGCAGCAGATTGGGCGGATCCTGAGCAGGCCGGAAATTCTGGTGGCGCTGGAAGAAATCTCGCCCGATATGATCGACACGGTGATAGCGCCTTGGCTGCGCATGGTTCGCCAGCCGGAGGCTGAGGGGCAGCCAACGACGGCGGAGGGGCGGGCGTTGTCTCATGGATTGCGGGCAGTCCGTGGGCGTGCGGGGGTTCGCAGCATGATGCTCGATATCGTCAGCGCGACCGCCGCGGCCTGCTCCCACTCCTCCGTGCTGGCAGACTTGTCGTCCGGCCGTCTGGAGGCTGCGCTGCTTCGCTTCGGTAAAAAGGGTGAGGGCGCAGCCATGCGAGACGAGGCGGCGCAGTTGTCTTCCGTGATGCAAGCGCGGATGACGCGTGGCAGCCGGGAGATGGAGAGACGTGTTCAGCATGCAATCCTCAAGCCGAGTGATCGCGGCTTAATCAGCGAGAAGGCCGGCATCTACGGCGACATTTTGCTGCAGGGGACGCGGAGTGCCCTTGAGCTTGTTCTCTGGCATGCAGCCTACGACGAGGCAATTGGGCAAGGCTTCGCGCAGGCAAAGGCTGTGGCGACGGCGGACGGCCTCGTTATCCAAGGTGTGGAGAGCCCTTTCGCAACAGAGACCGGGACGGCCTTCGCCCGCCTGTTCACGCTGTTCTACAGCTATTTCAATGGCCAAGCCAAAATCTTAGGTGGAGATCTTCAGCCCATCATGCAGAGCTTCGGCTACATGGGGGCACCGCGCCTGTTTGCCATCTATCTGGCAGGGATTGCTCTTCCGGCGGTTGTGGCAAGGGTGATTACCGAGGCTGGGAAAGGCGAGTTGGCGAGGAATGGAAGCGCGCCAGGGGAGCTAGCCGGGTTTTTTCTGGGCGACCAGGCGGAGGGAGGCGCGGGGATGGCGCCGGTTTCGGACCAAGGCTTCGACGCCTTCCTGAAAAACTGGAATGGTGCCTCCCGAAGCAACAGCAGCTTGAAAAGCGTTGATGCCGCGGAGGGTGACGGATTGACGGCGGTTGCCATGGTGCTCGGTATCTCTCGCGATCGTTTGGCCAAGGCAGCAGGGTTCGGTGATACGGAAGACTTTGATCCGATCCTTGCGCTTGACGAGGCCTCGCCTGTGTCAGGTGGTGGGGCAGCACGAAGTGAGCCAGTTCAACTTCACGCGCCGCTCTGAGAGCGATTTCGATAGAGTTATGGGTCCTTGCGGGAAACACGCCCAAACTTGAATTTTCGCATCGTGCTTTATGCGAAAATCGATACCGATTTTCGAGCCGATGCTGTTGCGGATGATCCGCCACGACGGTTGCCCCGGTATGACCAGAGCCACCAATCCCAACGTCCGAAACGATGGCGGAGATGCGGTATTCTCTACGCCGCGGCGATATTGGGCGGATCATTTCGATTTTATGCCCACACAGCCCACACTGACAAGCGCCTTCAGGGCGCTTTTTCTATGGAGTGAACAATGACGGTTTCAAGCGAAGTCAGCGTCGCCGGGCCATTTTATGGCAACGGCACGACGACGACTTTTCCCTATAGTTTCAAGATACTCGATGCCAAGCACATCCGCGCCGTGCTGATCTCGGCGTCCGGCGACGTGTCTGATCTTTCTCTCGACAATGGAGATTATAATGTCACCGGCGTCGGCAGCGAGACCGGCGGCGACGTCATCAAGACGACACCGCTTCTTGCCGGTCAGACGCTGACGCTCGTTCGGCGGCTGCCGCTGACCCAGGAGACGTCGCTGGAAAACCAGGGAGCTTATTATCCCGAGGTGGTGGAGCGGCGTCTGGATCAAATGGTGATGCAGATCCAATCGGTGAAAGAAACGACGGAGCGATCGCTGACCGTCGAACCCGGGCAGGAAAAGCCCTCCATGACGCAGATCGCGGCGGCGCAGGGTTATTCGCAGGCTGCGAAGACAAGCCGTGATGAAGCGGCAGGGCTGGCTTCTGCTGCGGCCGGGAGTGCTTCTAATGCATCAGGATATGCAGTGTTGGCAAGTCGGTGGGCGAGCGAGGCCGAAAACGTCCCGGTGGCTGGCGGGCTGTTTTCTGCCTTTCACTGGTACCGCAAAGCCTACGCGGTTTATCAGACGGTCACGCAAGGCTTTCTTGAGAAGGTCGGCGGTATTCTCACTGGTGATGTGCTGTTTGGCCCTGGCACAGGGGGCAAATATTCGAAGTTGCAAGCGAACGGCGATGTGCAGCTTAATCGCGGGGATAACACCGGGTTCGCCACATGGAATGTCAACAACGCCTATTTTGGGTGGGATGGCACGCGCTATGTCTTTGGGCCAGCGGGGTCGGTTGCTCTGACTGGCCCCGAACTTAGGATGGATTATGACGGCGCCAACGCTTCCTATTACGCCACAGGAGACATCAGATTTGGCAGCTACATGGCGACTGAGTTTGGCGTTGGTCTATCGGCTGCGTTGCGGGCTGCAAAGGGTGGTCTAGGTGTAGGTCAAATCTGGCAGGATGTCATGTCCGCGCGATCAGCAGGGACGATCTATCAGAACACTTCTGGCAAGCCGATCATGGTCGCCCCTCAAGGATGGGCGCGCTACTCTTTTTGCGAAGGGCAGGTTTCTGCCGACAATAGCAATTGGATCACCCCGCCGCGACCCGAGAAGATCGTGAACTCGGACACGACTTACTACTTCGCCTATCCGATGTTTGTCGTTCCTCCCGGCCACTACTACCGCCTCACTCAAGGCAGTTCTTTCCTTGGCACACAGGCATGGCTCGAACTTAGATAGGAAATCATCAATGAGCGAAGAACATGGATTTTACCATCCGATTGTCGGCTACTGGCAAACTACTTCAGAGCCTTCCAAGGCCGTTCAAGACCTATATCCAGAGGGCACGATCCCATACCCCCTAAAGCCCGGCGACAATTGTATTCCCAAGGATGGTGCGTGGGAGTATGCAGAGCCGCCTGTTGACCCGTGGCCGGAAATAGTTTCCGTTCTTTATCCCGTTCATCTTTGGGAGCGGATGACAAAGCCGGAAGCAGAGGCTGTCGGCGCGGTCATGAAGCAGCAGGATTTCCGGACTCGCCAGATATTCGCAAGCGCTTCGTCGTATCGCTCTGATCACGAACTTTGGCTGCTTCTTAAGCAGATAGCCACCCAGCTTTTTGGCGCAGACCGCGCCGCGCAAATCTTAGCCCCCTCAGAACTAATCCCTGCCTAATTTGGCCATAATACGAAAGGTCACATCATGAGCCTTAACAAGAAATTCGACACCGTCGTTTACCAGGGCGCCGGCGGCGAAGAAGCAGGTGCGCCGGTTGTTGTTTCCGTAACGCTTGATGCCTCCGGAAATCCCGCTACGCCGCTGCCCTCTGGCCGTGCGCCAGCTTCAAACGGCGTCCCTGTGACGCTCAGCCTAGAAGACAAGGACGCTCTCGACAAAGCAAGTACCGGCTACACCGCCGCAGGCGCTTACGTTGACAACACCGCTCGGGCGGCCGGGAGAGCGTTCCTTGCCAACATAACGACGTCTGGCACGGCGACGCTCACGGTGGGTGGCACGACTATGCAACTGAATTTCATCGCTGGACC
Organism: Agrobacterium cavarae; assembly: GCF_004310285.1. GTDB lineage: Bacteria > Pseudomonadota > Alphaproteobacteria > Rhizobiales > Rhizobiaceae > Agrobacterium > Agrobacterium cavarae. Next base: position 14,836 of record NZ_SISF01000031.1, on the reverse strand, counting down.
GCCGATCATCTTGCCACTTGCCGTCACGAAGACGGTTCTGGGCACGGCTGTCGGCACGTTCTTCGCGCTATCATAACGGGCATTTGCGATGGCTGGAGAAGTTACGACAAACTCTCTCGCGCGGGGCCGGGGTGTTGTTTCGTTACCGCCCGCGTGGGTGCCCGTTGGTTCAGCCGGATATCGAGATTTTCAGCAGAACCGAGCTTACATGTCTGGAAGCGTCCTCCCGTCGAGCTTGGATGGACTTGTGGCGTCACGCGCCAGCGCCGGGTTTGATTTAGATGTGGTGACGGTCTTTGCGTCTAATCAGCCTCGCAGGAATGGCGCAGGGTTGCTGATCGAGCCATCCGGCTCAAACAGGCTGCTCAGGTCTACCGATCTCACTCAGGCGTGGAGCAAAAGCAACACGCTTATTGGCGAGACGCAAGACGATGGGACGCAACTCGTTACCGAGGGCGTGGGCTCTTCCGAAGTCCTTCAAACCGTCACAGGTGTCACGGCCGGGGCCGCATTCCTATTCAGCGTGGTTCTAAAACGAGGGAACCATAACTGGTGCCGAATACGAATTGACGAAGGCGGCGGTGGCGAGTTCGGAAATTGCTGGGTCAATCTCGCAACGGGCACGGTCGGAACCGTCAGCACGTCGGGGGGCGGCTGGATGGTGTTCCCGGGAATGATACCGCTAAGCGGTGGCCGGTTCCTTTTCTTCGGCGGGTATCTTCCCAACGCTTCAACCACAACGCGCCGGGTGAGGATCTCATCCGCTGCTGGCGATGGCAACCTGACGTCCGTTGATAACGCGACACGGTTTCAGGGCTTTCATCAGTTGGAGCCACCAAGTTCGTTGCCACGATCTCATGCTGTGACGGCGGGAAGCGCTGTCACACGCGCTGCCGACGTGATCACCGATTCTGTCCCTGCCGTGGCATCTCAATGCACGCTTACCTACAGCAACGGTTCAACTGCCTTACTCACAGACCTGACGCCGGGTGGAAGTCTACAACTGCCGCCCAACCCACTTCGGACTACGCTCCTCTCAATGGACTTCCGCCCATGAACATCACTCATCAAGCAAGGAAAGTACTCTGATGGCAGGAGAAATCACGTCACGTTCTTTGGCTCTCGGCCGGGGAATTGTTGCTGCTCTGGTGCAGCCCGTGCTGGTTTGGCTTCTAGCGACCGGTGCATGGAACGATGCTGGTGCTTGGGACGACACAGCATCATGGAAGGATAGCTAAATGGGCCTTGCATTGATTTCAAACGAGGACAAGGGCGCGAGCATCCGAGAGAAGCTTAATCGTCTCCTCGCGATGTTTACAGAAAACCGATACGCCGCCGATACGGTCCCTGGCGCGACTGACGATAGCGCAGCCGGTTTCGACGTCGGGTCCAAGTGGTTCAACCAGTCCACTGGCATCGAGTATATTTGCCGCGACGCGACTGCCGGGGTTGCTTCTTGGGTGCGCCAGGACAATGCCGATTTCTTTGGCTATATCTCGGGCAACTACTATCAGGGTCTAAACACACTCGTCTCTGCCGGCGCTGCTGTCGTCGGCGGGCAGATCAAGTTTCATCCGATCGTCATCAAGGAGCGGGTGACGATCTCTGAACTTGCGGTTCGCGTAACCACTGCCGAAAGCGGCAAAGCCTTTCAGCTTGCGATCTATGCCGCTGACCCTGCCACCAAACTGCCTTCGGGCAATGGTCTTGGCGCTACGGCAAGCATGTCGGCGGGAACGACTGGCGCAATGAGCGCCGCAATCGTTGGCGGGAACCTGACGCTTAATCCGGGGCTCTATTGGGTCGGCATAAACGGCGACACCACAACAGCCATCTTTCAGGCCTTCGGTTCCAACTCAACCTTCATCGCTGCCCTGATTGGAGGCACAGCGTCACAGGTGGCGTCCGGAACGGCCTCCTCCGTTTCGTTCCTGGGCAATACGCAAACTTTCGGCACTTGGCCCGATCTCACAGGCCAAAGCTTCAGCAGAGGCAACAACAGCGGTTACGCCGGTATTTTCTTCAAGGTGGCATAAATGGAAGACGTCGAGCTTTACTTGCAGTACGACGCCCAGGCAACATTACGGTTTCCGTGGTGTATCCTCAGGGAAACGTAAACACGCTTTACGTTCCGCATGATGTCCCGCCGATCGAGCGCGACAATCGCATCAATGCCTTCAAGGCAGAGCAGCAGGCGCTATAAGACGCCTCGTGACGTTTTGCCTGTAGCGGCATAATCCAACAATCAGGACATCCCCATGCTCATCTCAAATTGGTGGCAGGTGCTGAAACGCGCCTGGTCCATTCGATGGATCGTGCTCGCCGGACTTCTGTCCGGCCTCGAAGTCTTTCTGCCGATCATTGATGGTTCCGTCGAAATTCCGCGTGGGCTGTTCGCCGCGCTATCTGGTGCCGCGACGTGCGCGGCCTTTATCTCCCGAATTCTTGCTCAGAAAGGTGTATCGGATGCCGATCAATAGGATTGTGCCGACGCGGCGTGGGCGGGCGGCTGTTGCGGCTGTGCTGGCCAGCGTCGCTGCGGGTGGTTATGCGGCTTATGACCGCTATTCGGATGTGGGGCGGATGGACCCTGCGGTTATTCTGGCGGTGGAGAAGGCCATCATTCCCTGGGAAGGGCTGGTGTTGACGTCGCATTGGGACCCTTTCGCGAAGATCTGGGATATCTGCTACGGGGAGACCCAAGGCGTGGGCCCAGGCATGAAGAAGACGAAGGCGCAGTGTCGCGATCTGCTGCTGCGCCGGGTGCATGACGACTATTATCAGTCGATCATGCAATGTTCGCCGAAGCTTGGGGCGGCACCCGTCAGCGTTCGTGCGTCAATGATTTCCGGGTCTTATAATTTTGGTGTCGGGGCCTGGTGCCGGTCGACCGCGAAGGCGCGGATCGAAGCGGGGCAGTGGCGAGCCGCGTGTGAGGCGCAGACGGCATTTAACCGGGCGGGTGGACGCATCGTGCGTGGGCTTGTCAATCGTCGGGAGATGGGGGACGCGCAACGCATCGGCGAAGCCGAGCTCTGTGTGAGCGGCCTATGAGTGTTTTCTTTCCGACCTCGCTTATGGCGCGCCTGGTAGCGCTGATCCTTTTTATCTTGCTGGTCCTGGGCGGCTTTCGGCTGTGGCTTTCCGCGCACGATGCGGCACTGCTGAAAGGCTATGTGCTGCTTTCTGAAAAGACCGCGGCCGAGGCCAAGGCGGCCGAACTCGAGCGACAGCGCAATGCCGCAGCGCTGGCGCTGGAAGATTATCGCAAACGTGCGGCGGCGGATGCGCTGGCGCAGCAGGCGCTTGAAGCCCAACTCGAAGAGGCGATCCGCAATGACAATCAGAAGATGGATGATGGCGATTACCGCTGGAGCGATGCTGATCGTCTCTGGCTGTGCCGGCAAAGAGGCGCGGCTGATTGCGGCCGCTGATGCGACAGGACGGCTTTCGGCAGGTGTGCGTCTGCCGGATTTGCCGGACGAATGTCGCCAGAAGATGCCGAGGGTGGTTCCGAAATACGGCATCGAAAAGCCGCGCAACACGCAGTTGCGATGGGAGGTGGCTGCCGAGCTTGCCGATCAGCGCACCGGGCGCTGCGCTTCCTTTTACGATGGCGTGAGGACGCGCTTTGACGGAGCGGCACCGCGCCGCGGAGAAAAATGATGGGACCTGACGAGATGAATGGCAACGATGCCCACCGGGCCTATAGTGACGCCGCCACCGCCCAGCTTGGCGAGCGCGTCACCAATCTTGGGCGACGCCAAAGCGATCTTGAAACCGAGATGCGCTCCGGTTTCAAGCAGGTGGAAAACACCATGTCGGCGATTGCCAACGAGATGCGTTCTTCGATCTCGGGCCTCTCCGCCAGCCTTGCGGAGCGCAGCCGCACCCAGTGGCCGGTCGTCTGGTCGGCGGTCGGCGTATCTTTCACGATTTTGGCGGCGCTGAGCGCCTTCGTCTATGGCACGCTCAGCAAGGATCAGAGCCGGCTCGATACCGCGATTTTGAAGAACTCCGAACTGGCGCAGACAGCGGTTGCGAAACTGGCCGATACCACACAACAGAGCATCATTGCGATGACGGAGCGAATGGTAACGCGTCAGGAGATGGAGTGGCGCCAGCAACGCAGCTCCGAAGATCGGCTTCGCATGGAAGCCGAGGTCAAGGATCTGCGCGATGCGCAGGTTCCGCGCCCGGAGCTTGAGCGCGCCTTTGCCGGATATGATCAGCGGTTCAAGGACCAGCAGCGACAGATCGACGAGCAGAGGCGGCAGACAAGCGCTGGTGCGTTGCCTGTGCGGTGATCGTCCTCCTCACGCCGCTCATGTTTTCTCCGATGACCGGATGTAATGATGCGCGCCGAATGCGATGGCGGCGATGATGACAAGGGCTGGAATGATGGCGACAGCCATATGGTGGCCAAGCCCGAGCCTGCCGATCAGTGTCTCAACGGCCTGTCCCAATCCATAGCCGACGGCTGTGATGACGGTGCCCCAGGTGGCGGCGGAGACCAGGTTGATGGCAAAGAAGCGAAGCGGCGAAATGGAAGAGAGGCCGATCGCGACCGGGCTGATGGTGCGAATGCCATAGACGAAGCGGAAACAGAAAATGAAGGCGTTGGGGTGCTTTTCGAGCCATGACGTTACCCGCGTCATGGCGGGTTTTGCAGTCAGGCGTTTGACGGCTTTGACACCGCTCGCGTAGCGGCCGAGATAAAACAGAATTTGATCCGCCAGGAACGAGCCCACCGCGGCGGCAAAGGCAACCTGCCAGTAGGGAAACACGCCCTTGTGGGCAAGCACGCCGCCCAGAAACGCCACGGTCTCTCCCTCCACGCCCGAGCCAATCAGGACGGCGGCGATGCCGTAATCGGTGACGAATTGTTCAAAAGCCATGATGTCTTCCAGATGATCGATCGATGGTAAGACTGTCATGAAGCATAATTGGTTGCCATCAAGGAATGCTCGATGCTGAGATTCTTGCCCGATGCCAGCCGATCCGACGCTTCGATGATCCAGGTGGCAGTCCTTGCCGTAAGCTGGAAAAACATCAAAGGCGTTTCAATGCCGAAACAACGCAAGAAATCCGAATTGCCGTCCAAGATATGCCAGGTTTGCGGGCGGCCCTTCGTCTGGCGGAAGAAATGGGCGAAAGACTGGGAGACTGTGAAATTCTGCTCCCAGCGGTGCCGCGAAGCGAAATGAGGCGTCGCTCCTGATATTCGTGTGCGTGAGAAGCTGCTCGCGCTTACGGGACGAACACGTGTCCTGCCTCTTCAAGGAGACGGGCTGCTCTGTCCCACTCTATCTCCGGCACAAGAATATGCTCGCCGTCAAATGTGCAGAGCACGAAGACGCCGATGCCTTGTTCGGAGATCGGCTGAATCAGCGATTGGAGAATACCCGTAGCATTAAACGGGATCGGGCCGAGGCTGCGGAAGCAGCGCCAGTTTGGTTCGACTTCGACGTGTGTTGGTACCCGGTCCTGCAGGCAGACAAGGGTCAGTTCGTCGTCGCTTCTGACCATGGCGGAAAAGCCGGGGCCATCAAACCATGCAGGCAACGTGGCATCGGGCGAAAGGCGCGCGACGCTGAAGACGCCCGGAACGGCCCGTAGATTTATTGCGTGTGGCACGGCGCCTTCTCCTTCACGGTTTGGTTTCAGTGTCGATCAAGGTCGTTGGTCGCACTGCACAGTGGGCGACGCATTTTTCGATCTGCGAGAAATCCGTCAGGCCGCACCAGAAGACCTTCCACCGCTCCTGTTTGAAGCAGCCATCGGACTGGGCGTAGTAGAAGATGTTGACCTGATTGTTGTGGCGCGAGCGCCAGAACAATTGCGGTGTCTCTTCGCGCATGACCTTCCAGACCGCACGGCCGAGGCCTTCTCCCTGTGCTTCGTCGAGCACGGCGAACTTGTCGAGATAGGGTACGCCATCCTCTTCCGTCAGGATGATGGCGGCGCGGTAGTGCTCGCTGATGTAGGCGCGCAGCAGCCGGGTGCGCTCAAAATAATCGTCGACGACGCGTCGTCCGAAGCTTGATTCAATCAGCGCTCGCAAGCGGGTCAGGTCGAGTTCTTCCCATGAGGTGGCGCGCAGCACCCGTTCACCACGGCGGATCAGCGTGCCGGAGCCCTTATGGGTGAACAGCTCTTGCGCCAGGTTGGCCGGGTTGGTGATCGAGATCGAGGATTCCATCGGCAAGCCATCGAGCAATTGCTTCATCCGCTCGATCTTGAAGGTGAAGCCGCTGTCCGAATAGGCCTTATCGGCGAACTGGTCGTATTCCGTGGAGAGATTGATCGAGTCGATCCTGCGATCATTGTCATGGCGCAAGCCGCCAAAGCTCGTGAGAAAGATCACCTTGAAGGGCTGCAGCGCGCGCACCAACTCGTTGGTCGCGTCATCGCTGCCGATCTCTATTGTCTGGCCGGATCGGTTTTCGCCAACACTGCCGATGACAGGGATCGATCCTGCATCGAGACTGGCTTCGATCGGCGCCAATCTCACTGCGCTGACCGTTGCGAGGCGAGAGCTGGCATTGCTTGTCGAAACGTCTGCCGCAAACACGCCTGCCGTGATCGAGGTGGCGCGCGTGCCTTGCTCCTGCAGCAATTGAACGAGCTTCAGGTTGAGGCCATCAAACGTGTCGCCATCGGCAGTCTCTTGTGGCTCGCCTGCGGCGCTGGCTGCCCTCTCTTGGGTGGCGCTCTCATCCTCTGCCGAAGAACTACGTCCCAACAGAACAATCGGCGTTAGCCCCACCTGCTGCAGAAACGACAGAGAAGAGGCGGTCGCCTCTGCCTCCTGCGCATCGCGCAGGATCGCGCCATCGATGTTGACGACGGCGAAGCGCTTGGCATCGAGCTGGGAGAAGCGTTTCAGATACTGGTCGATCTCCTTGGCGCTTGCCATGGTGGAGAGAAGACGCACGATGGTCTGGCGGGTGTCGCTTTGCATTCTAGGCACGGTCGTTGACAGTCTCGGACGATGAAATGGGGCTTCACCCATAGGACCAAGATTGGTCTTTTCCAAATCATATCGACCACAAGGGTGAAAAAGAGGCCGCGCTCTCCCTCAAACAAAATCTCGCGCCTCGCCCCCGGGAGGGTAGGCGAGACGCGAGAGACTGCAGCAAAGGGCTGCAGCCGGCAGATCAGAGGTTGGCGAGAAGTTCGTTGACGCGGCTTTCCATATCGGCGAGCGCGGAATCAACGTCCTTCTGGCCGGTAATAGCCGCGCTCATTTCCTCGCCGACAATGTCCTGAATGGCGAACTGGCGCTGGACGGCAGAGGGCAGCGGCTTGCCAAGCGTGGCGATCGGCGCAATCGTGTCGCGATGCGGCAGCGCCTTGAACTCGGCGGATTCGATGACCGCCTTGTAAGCCGGCAGGTGGCCGGTGCGCGACCATTCAAAATCATTATCGGCAAAGAATTTCAGGAACTTGGCAATCGCCGCCTCCTGCTCCGGCGTGCGATCTTTCTTCGAAACCGCCCAGCTGTGGCCGTCGGCATATTGCGCCTTGGCGCCGGGGAAGAGCTGCGGATAGGGATAGACCGCATAGCCGCCCTTGTTCAGCGCAGTGCCCGGCTTTTCGGATTGGGCGTTGTAGTCGCCGACCATCCAGGTGCCGTTCAGGTGTACGCCGCCTTCACCGCCGAGAAACGCGTTGATGGAGCCACCGTAATCGAGGTCCTTCGTCGTGTCGTCCTTTTCGAAGATGGTCTTGTACATTTCCACGATCTTGCGTGCTTCCGGCGTGTTGAACTTCACCTTCTTCGGATCGGCGAAGAAATCGGAATTCTGCTGGAAGAGGTAGGTGTAGAGATTGCGGGCATAGAGCGCCGTCTCGTTGGCAAGGTTCTGGACAAAATAGGGCTTGCCGGTCTTCTGCTTGAACTGCTCGGCCTGGGCCAGCAACTCTTCCGGTGATTTCGGCAGGATCGGCGTGCCATCGGCATTGACGAGGCCTGCGGTTTTGAAGAGGTCCATGTTGATGTGGTAGAGCATGGTCCAGTTGTCGATCGGCAGGCCGTAGATCTTGCCGTTCTTGGTCACGCCTTCCTTGGCAGCGTCGGTGAATTTGTCGGACGTCACGCCGACGGTCTTCAACATGTCGTCGAGCGGGACCAGCAGGTCCTTGGACTGATAGTCGGACAGGACGGATTCATGGATCGTGACGATGTCCGGTGCGTCGCCAGAGGCGAACTGGGCCGTCAGCTGGTCGTAGCCCGGCCATTCCACCGTGGTGACGTTGATCTTGATATCGGGATTGTCGGCGGCGAATTTGTTGATCATCGATGTGATGATGCCGCATTCGCCCACCGCCTTGCTGATATCGGTGTTCTTGCCGAAATCCGCGTCGCAGGCGCCAAAGAAGCGCTGCACCTGCAACTCTGTCTCGGCAAAGCTTGGTGATGCGACCAGAACCGCGGCTGCGGATATGGTGGCGAGAAACAGTGTCCTCAAAGTCATGATAGTCTCCTCCTCCTCAGGTTTCGCCGTCGCCTGGCGAGCGGCGTCTTTTCCTCATTCGTTCAGGCCTTGCATCTTGGCCGGAGCGTCATGCATCACCGCACCGCCGCGCCAGATACGGCGGTGACGATATATTTCTGGAAAAACAGATAGATGATCAGGATCGGTGCGCCGGCGAACACTGCCTGCGCCATCAGAAAGCCGATGCCCTGCGATTGCGCGAAGTTCATCTGCGTCGAGGCAATGCCGACGGTGAGCGTGAACATTTCCTTCTTCGTCGCGGAGATCAGCGGCCAGAAGTAATCGTTCCAGGCGCCGAGAAAGGTGAAGATGCCGAGTGTTGCCTGCGCCGGAACGGTCAGCGGCAGAAGCACCTTCCAGAAGACGCGGAAGCGGCTGGCATTGTCGAGGATCGCGGCTTCATCCAGCTCCTTCGGAATGGCGCGGAAATATTGCGTCATCAGGAACACGCCGAAGGCGGACGACAGACCCGGCAGAATCAGGCCCGGATAGGAATTGTGCAGGCCAAGCCAGCTGAAGATCTGGTGGCGGGCAATGAGCACCGCCTGTTCCGGCACGGCAAGACCCAGTAGCACCAGAACGAAGAGCACGTCGCGACCGGGGAAGTTCAGCCGGGCGAAGCCATAGCCCGCAAGCGACGACAGGATCAGCGTCATGATCGTCATGCCGCCGGCCACCACGATGCTGTTGAACACCCAGAGAAACACGCTCGATGTGCCGATCGTGTCGATATAGTTCTTAATCGTGTAGGGCAGCTGGAAGACCGAATGCGGATCGACCATCAGCGCGTTGTTGTCCTTCAAAGACAGCGCGATGACGTAAAGAACGGGCGCTGCCATGACGATCGCCAGAAGGATGACGAGGCCATAGAGCACGCGGTCGCCGAAGGATCTGCCGATGATGTTGGAGTTCTGCGAAGCCATCACACATCTGCCTTTCTGCGGGACACCAGAAATTGCACCATGGCCGCGACCAGGATCAGCACGAAGAGGATTTCGGATGCGGCGGCACCGAGGCCGAGATCCCAGCGACGGAAGGCCGTCTCGTAGATGTAGAACACGATCGGCTTGGTGAGGTTGTTCGGACCGCCGCGCGTCATCAACAGCGCCTGACCGAAGAGCTGGAACTGAAAGACGATCTGGATGATGACGACCAGCACGAAGGAGCGCTTGATCGAGGGCAGGGTGATGGACCGCAGCGTCTGCCAGCGATTGGCATTGTCGAGTGCGGCGGCCTCATAGATATCCTGCGGGATTTGTTGAAGTGCCGAGAGAAACAGCATCATCGGCAGGCCGATGCACCACCAGACGGTGGCGATGGCAATGCCGATCATGGCAAGGCTCGGGTCCGACAGGAACGCCGGTGCCCGAGCACCAAACAGACCGAAGATCATCGACAGAAGGCCGATATCGGGAATGTAGACGATGCGCCAGATCAGTGTGACGATGGTGACGGACAAGACCGAGGACGAAAAGAACAGGCCCCGGAGGACGGCGGCGCTGCGCGTGCGCCGGTTGAGGCAAAGCGCCAGAAACAGGCCGAGCAGGGCGAGCGAGGGAACCGTCAGCAGCACGAAGTAGAAGGTGTTCCAGATCGACTGCAGGAAGATCCTGTCATTGAACAGACGGACGTAATTGCCGAAGCCGATAAAGGGCCCGGAGGAAAACGTATCCGCCTTGTGGAAGGACAGCCAGATGCCCCAGAACAGCGGCACGACGAGCAGCGTGACGAAAAAAACGAGATAGGGCGCGACGAAGAGAAAGTTTCGCCATTGCGGCGCATAGATATCGACGCTTCTCGCGCGCTTGACTGAGACTGCGCCTGCACCCTGATGGGCGGTGGTTGCTGTCAGTGGTTCAGCCATGACCCACCTCCCGCGCGTGCCAGGCGCGGCCCGATGCATCGAAAAGATGCGCCTTGGTGCTGTCGAAGGACAGGCCGACCCGGTCGCCGACCGAGACACGGCTATCGCCACTATCAGAACCGACAAGCTGCTGACCATCGGCAAGGCGCACATAGACCAGCGTGCGTTCGCCCAGCCGCTCCACTACATCCACCACGCCGTCCGCGTTGCCGCTGCCTTGCGATGTGATGCGCACATCTTCCGAGCGCAGGCCAAGTTCGAAGGCGCCGGGCGCGATGCCGGTGGCTGGAATGGCGGTTGCCATCCTGATGCCCGAAGCCGTCTCGACGGTGACCAGACCGGCATCCGTGCCGATCGTGACGGGAAGGAAATTCATCGCCGGTGCACCGACGAAGCCCGCGACGAAGCGGCTTGCCGGGCGGTTATAGATCTCCATCGGCGTGCCGATCTGTTCGATCTGCCGATTGTTCATGACGACGATCCGATCGGCGAGCGTCATCGCCTCGATCTGGTCATGGGTGACGAAGATCATCGTCGACTTCAGCCGCTGATGCAGCTGTGCCAGTTCGATGCGGGTGCGGGTGCGCAGCGCCGCATCGAGGTTGGACAACGGTTCGTCGAAGAGAAAGGCTTTCGGTTCCTTTACAACGGCGCGACCGATAGCGACACGCTGCCGCTGGCCGCCGGACAATTGCCCGGGCTTGCGCTCTAGCAGATGGCCGATTTCCAGCATGCGTGCGGCTTCGGCAATACGCGCATCGATGACGGAGCGCTCGACGGCAATGTTCTTCAGCCCGAAGGCCATGTTGTCGCGCACCGTCATATGCGGATAGAGCGCATAGGACTGGAAGACCATGGCGACGCCGCGCTTGCCGGGTGGCTGGTCGTCGATCCGCTCGCCATTGATGCGGATTTCTCCATCATCGACACTTTCGAGCCCCGCAATCATGCGCAGAAGCGTCGACTTTCCGCAGCCGGATGGCCCGAGGAACACGACGAATTCATGCGCCGGAATGGAGAGCGACAGTCCTTCAAAAACCGTCAGCCCGCCGAAGTGCTTGCTCACATTGTTGATATCGATACTTGCCGTCATAGTGTCTCCTCCCGTGACCCGTATGGCGATGTCGCAAGGCCCTGTCAGACCTTGATGCGCACCATCTGGTAGGAGTAGGGCGCGCATGTCGCCGAAAGCCGGCCGTCGGACAGCGTTGCCGTGTCGGCCTTCTTCGGCGCGACATTGTCCATATTCGTCTCGGTATTGACCGCTTTCAGATCGGCATGGGTCATCACCTGGTGATCGACGATGCTGCTGGCGCTGCCGAAGGCTGCGACGTCGAACTCCGCCTCCATCTCCTTGTCGGAGCGATTGACGACGAAGAAGCTGACGAAGCCGCCTTCCTCATCATGCACGGCGGAAACGTCGAGGCAGGACACCTCGCCCGCCGTATCGCTCTTGTAGGTGGGGCTTTTGACCTTCAGGTCCAGCGCCTTGCCACGGCCATAGCGCGAGGCAAAGAGGAAGGGATAGAAGATCGTCTGGCGCCAGGCCGGGCCATTCGGCGCGGTCATGATCGGCGCAATAACGTTGACGAGCTGTGCCAGGCAGGCGATGCGCACCACATGCGAGCGGCGGATGAAGGTGTTGAGGATCAGGCCGACTTGCAGCACATCCTCGAACGTGTAGATGTCTTCCAGAAGTGGCGGGGCAAAGGGCCAGCCATCGGCACCGGCGAGCGTCTTCTTGTCCTGTTCCTTCGAGTGATACCAGACGTTCCATTCGTCGAATGAGATATAGACCTGGCGCGACGAGCGCTTCTTTGCCTTGATGTAATCAATGACGCCCGCGACCGACATGATGTAGTCGTCGAGCTTCTGGTTCATCGCCAGATAGTTGCCGACATCATTGGCGTGATTGTCGAAATACATATGCAGCGAGATGTAATCGACCTCGTTATAGGTGTGGTCGAGAACGGTCGCTTCCCACTCCGGATAGGTCGGCATCTTGGCATTGGATGAGCCGCAGACGACGAGTTCGAGCGAGCTGTCGAAGGCACGCATGGCCTTTGCCGTTTCGTGGGCGAGGCGGCCATATTCATCCGCCGTCTTGTGGCCGATCTGCCAGGGGCCGTCCATCTCGTTGCCAAGGCACCAGAGCTTGACGTCGAAGGGCTCCTTGCGGCCATTGGCGATACGCTTGTCGCTCCACTCGCTGCCGCCCGGGTGGTTGGCATATTCCAGCAGATTGCGCGCTTCATCCAGCCCGCGCGAGCCGAGATTGACCGCCAGCATCATTTCGGTATTGGCGGACACGCACCAGTCGGCAAATTCATGCAGGCCGACTTCGTTGCTCTCGGATGTGTGCCAGGCGAGATCAAGCCGAACTGGCCGTTCTTCCTTGGGGCCTACACCATCTTCCCAATTGTAGGCGGAAACGAAGTTGCCGCCGGGATAGCGCACGATCGGGACGTCCAGTTCCTTGACGAGATCGATGACATCCCGACGCATGCCGCTCTGATCAGCCGTTCCGTGGTCCGGCTCATAAATGCCGGTATAGACGGCGCGACCGAGATGCTCGATGAAGGACCCGTAGAGCCTGGGATCAATATCCGCCACGACAAATTGCGGATGCGCCACAACCGATACCTTCATGCATTCCTCCCATTAATATCATAAAAAGCGATATGTATCGCTATTACGGATACTAAATCGGAAAATCCGGTATGGGTCAACAGGAAGAGCTGCAACGTTGCGTGAAGATGCTACCCGTAATTTCTAACAGCTTGATGTCGCGCCATTATTTTAAATATCGGAATTATTGATACTATTCGGTCTTCAGGCGCAGCACGATGTCCTGATCGTAATTGCCGAAGCCCTTGCCGAAGATATTGATGCCGCCCGGATGCTTGGCGTCGTCTTCGATGCCGATGCGCACACGGATGGAGTGATGGCTGGCAAGATCGAGGTCGGCCAGCGTGACATTCGAGATCTGCACGCCATCGACGAATGTGCCGTCAGGCCCCACCCGCCAGTTCTTCAGCTTGCCATATTGCGAACCCTTCAGCTTCCACCAGTCCGGCGTATAGACGCCGCGCTTGTCGCCGAAATCTCCAGGCGAGGTCCACACGCCGACCTTCTTACCATTGATGGTGAGCGTTATGTCCGACGGCCAATCGGCGCTCGTACCGGGCACTTCGGAGCTCAGTTCCACCGCCACTTCCAGCTCGCGGATTGCAGCGTTGGACAGCTTGGCATTGTTGGGAAACTGGTACTCCACATGGCCGCGGGTGAACCAGATGAGCCCGGCCTTCATACGGTCGGGATCGAGTAGGGCATTCGGCACATCGAGAAGGCCGATAATGCCGTCCGTGGAGCAAAGTCCGCAAGGGGCCGTCACCTCGAAGCCGGTATAAAGGCCCACGGGCATGGCCACCTCGATCATGTCCTTGCGCGGCTCACGCACCTCACTCTTGAAGACGATGACCACCTCTTCCACCGTGGCGCGACAGATTTTCTGGCTGCCCTTGCGCGCCTTCTGCGTCTCGCTCTGCAGCAGGCCGGCATCTTCCAGAATCTGGATATGGGTGGACACCGTCGATTGCGGCAGTTCCAGAGCCGCCGCCATGTCGTTGACATTCATCGGCCCGCGATCATGCAGCATTTTCAGCATGGTCGCCCGTGTCGGCGAGGCAATGCCCTTCAACACGGCGTGGTCGGTCTCGGGATCGATGATCAGGAATTTTTTCGTCATGGCGCTTTTACATTACGGAATTTCGGATTTGTATCGCGGTTTCTGATATTTGAAAAGCGTGTTTGGCGGCGCTGTTCCGCTGCGACGAAGACGGAGCATTTACGGCTCGGCTTTCAGAAAGACATCGACTGCCACGGCCGCGAAACAATGCGTCTTCGCGTGCTTTGCGCCTCGGTATGGCGCAAAAGAAAAAGGCCTCGCGATTGCTCGCAAGGCCTTGATTTCTTTGAATTCGGATGGTGGGCGTGACAGGGATTGAACCTGTGACCCCTACGATGTCAACGTAGTGCTCTCCCGCTGAGCTACACGCCCTCCGTTGCGGCGCATAAATCACATAACCGAATGAAGCGTCAACTGCCTTTTTCGATTTTGTGACAGGTTTTTTTGAAACCCTTACGCCACAAGGAGTTTGTTGACTTCGTCGACGAGGTCGCGAAGGTGGAAAGGCTTGGAAAGCACCTTGGCATCCTTCGGCGCCTTCGAATCAGCGTTGAGCGCGACCGCTGCAAAACCGGTGATGAACATGACCTTGAGGTCGGGATCGAGTTCCGTCGCGCGGCGCGCCAGCTCGATGCCGTCCATTTCGGGCATGACAATATCGGTCAGGAGGAGCGAGAAAGGCTCTTCGCGAAGTCGATCGTATGCGCTTGCACCATTATCGAAGGACGAGACCTTATATCCGGCCTTTTCGAGCGCCTTCACGAGGAAGCGGCGCATATCGTT
>NZ_SISF01000006.1 GCF_004310285.1 Agrobacterium cavarae | reverse complement strand
TATGCTTAAGTTCAGCGGGTATTCCTACCTGATCCGAGGTCAACATTCAGAAGTTGGGGTTTTACGGCGTGGCCGCGACGATTACCAGTAACGAGGTGTATGATTACTACGCTATGGAAGCTCGACGTGACCGCCAATCGATTTGGGGAACGCGGGCTACCGCGAGTCCCAACACCAAGCTGAGCTTGAGGGTTGAAATGACGCTCGAACAGGCATGCCCGCCAG
>NZ_SISF01000019.1 GCF_004310285.1 Agrobacterium cavarae | reverse complement strand
GCCAGCAGCGCCGCCGCCCTCGTCAGTGAGCGGACTTATAAGAGACACACCCCAAACAAGTCAACAGACGTTTTTCATAAATCTGTCGTTTTCTCGTAAGTGACCGTAATCGTTGGATTTTTTTGAGTGGTCATAAAGTTGAGCGTTCAGAGCGGTTCCAATCCGCGCTTTCCGAAACGCTCGCGCACTCAAAACTGCGTCGCGTTCACCAACTTCACCCTGCGCCTCAAGCGTTTCTGCATCGGTTGATCGAAGTACCTCGTCAAAACCCAGGCAAAAATGGTGGCGAATGCGGTGAAAAGCAGTCCGGCAGGATAGGCGACCCACCCCGTTCCTGACCACGGCATGAGGAACGCGACCCATGCAAGCAACGGAATGTGAAGCACGTAGAGGCCGTAAGACGCCGTTCCCAGAAACGAAGAGATGGCGGCCAACCATCCTTCCGGCGCGACCTTGCTGGCAACGGCGAGCAAGACTGGCCAGACGAGGAAAACGACGAAGAGATCGAAGAAGGGACGAACCTCCTTGGTAATTGGCAGGAACAGGATCAGGCAGACAAGCGCGAGGCACAAAAGGGCAAGGAGCTGATGCCTGATCTGAAAACCTGTATGAAAGCGATAGATCAACACCCCGACGAAGAAGGAGAAGAACACGCGCGCCATGCCGGCATACATCTCATGCCAGCGAAAACCTGCGTGCAATTTACCGAATTCGATGGCGGCGACCACCAGCCCGATCGCTGCGACTGCGATGACGACTGCGATCTTCCCGCTCTTCCAACGCGCACCCCACTTGGCGTAGACGACGTTTGCCACCAACTCGTTGAACAGGGACCATGCCGGGCTCACAAGGAAGAGTGCGCCGTTGAGCGTCAGCGTAAACGGGGCCGGCAGGAAGAGAATGCTAGTGAGCAAGGCGAAAGCCAGTTCGCCCAGACTGATCTTTCGGTGCAGGTCGTCGATCGGCGTTGGCAGGTCAAGCGCATAGAGGAGGACGAAGAAGGCCGCCATGATCGCAAGTGCGATGATGTAGAGCGGATAGAGCCTGTAAAAGCGCGCCTTCATGAAAGTGAGCGTGGAGATTTTGCCGGTTCGCAGTCTTTCGCCATAGGCATGTGCGAGAACGAAACCACTCAGGGCGAAGAACAGATCGACGGCCAGATAGCTGGATGCTTCTGGCCTGCCGAAAAAGAATTCCGCGTGACGGTGGACGATTGCGACAGCGGCAACGCCCCGAATTCCATCCAATAAAACGAAGCGTTCGGGCTGAGGCGTCGCAATCATCAAAATTCTCAGAGGTCAATAAAACTCACAAACGCGACAGCCTCTCTGCGGTTCATCCTTCCGAGCAAAAAACTCAAACGATCAGGCCGCGCGCCGCGACAGGCCAGACTTCCGGCTCGGACATGTCTTCGGCAATCACCGTCAAGCTATCGACCAGGTTGGTGACGACGCAGGCGTGGTTTGGGACAATGCGAAGCTTGTCGCCTACCTTGAGCCCGATCGGCCCTTCGGTCACAAGACGCCCGTGCTCCTCCGACAGCTGATCGATCATGATATCCTCACGGCCCAGCACATGGCCATAGCCTGTGAGACCAAGAAGGTCCGACGTCAGTGCTTTCGAGCCAGCATCGATGATGGCGCGGTTTTCCGCCGGAACGGAGACGACGGTGGCAATCACGTTCAAGGCGCATTCGTCCCAGCCACAGACGCCGCGGGTCACAAGCGATCTGTCGTTATAGACATATGTTCCTGGGCGATATTCCGTCACGACTGGTGCCTTCGCCGCATGCATCATCGACGGTGTGCCGCCGGAGGTGATAACGGTAACTGCAATCCCCTTCTCTTCGATCAATCGCTTGGCGTCCGTCATGAAGCTCTGAACCGCGGCCTCACCTGAAGGTGCCGGATAGGTCATCAATCCGCCGAATACCAGTCCCGGCGCCTGATCGATGACGACGGCCAGTTCGGCAGCAGCTTCCGGCGTTGGAACGCCGCAGCGGTTCGCACCTGTATTGCACTCGACCAGAACGGTGAGCGGTTCGGCAGCATCGGCGAAGGCCTGCGAGAGACCCTGCACGACCTCGGCACTATCGGCAACCACCGATAGCCGAACCTTACCGGCCAGGGCGCGCAGCTGCTTCAACTTCGCAGCACCGAGAATGTTGTAGGTAATCAACACGTCCTTGATCGCGTCGCTTCCCGCGACCATCGCCTCGGCTTCCGATACTTTCTGGCAGGTAATGCCCACTGCCCCTGCAGCAAGCTGTATGTCCGCAACAGCCGGGAGCTTATGCGTCTTGATATGCGGCCTGACCTTCAGCCCGTGGATGTTGGCATAATCCTGGAAGCGGGAGATATTCTTCTTGGCAATGTCGAGGTCCACGACAACGGCGGGCGTGTTGAGCTCGGCAATCTGCTGGTCGGATAGGGGCATGACATCCTCAGGGGCAACGCTGGTTCGGCGGCGGGACGCTATATCCCTTTCTGCCCCATTGCTACAGGGAGATGGAGAAATAGCGCCCGCGGTGCGTTCGCGCGGGTTTTAGCCCTTGGAGTTGCCCCTCACGCAGCCGCGGCTTCCCGCTCGTCCATCGCAGCGAAGACATCCTTGGCGGCAAACAGGCCGTTCAGCGCTGCTGGAAATCCGGCATAGACCGCCATCTGCATGATGATTTCGGTAATCTCGTCACGCGAGAGCCCGACATTCAGACCCGCTTCGATGTGCACCTTCAACTGCGGCGCGGCATTGCCCATGGCTGTGAGTGCGGCAATGGTTGCGATTTCCCTTGCCTTGGTATCGAGCCCGGGCCGGCTGTAAATGTCGCCGAAGGGAAACTCGAAGAGATAAGTCGCGAAGCCCGGTGCGATATCGGCGAGCGCCGCAATTACCTTTTCTCCGGCCTCACCATCAATCTCAGCGAGTACGCGCTTGCCGCGCTCCAGCCGGCTTTCGTTTGGATTTTCCTGTGGCTGCGTCATCATCCGTCATCCTCTGATCTTCGCCGGCATATCCGGCGATCTTTTGGTCGAGGACGAGGAGGCACTGCTGAAGTTCGGCAACTCGATCGCGAACCTGATCGCGATGCGTTTCCAGCATCGCCTGCCGTTCAGGCACGGTCGTGTCGCCCTGCTTTCGCAAGGCGGCATAGCGCAGCATGTCCCGGATCGGCATTCCCGTCGTTTTCAGCCTTCCGAGAAACTCGATCCAGATCAATATCTCGGGATCGTAATCGCGCCTGCTCGAGCGGTCGCGATCGGCATAGGGCAGCAAGCCGATCCGCTCGTAATAGCGGATCGTATAGGCCGAAAGGCCGGAGCGTTTTGCCAGTTCACCGATCTGCATCAGCACCTCATCGTCATAACGCAGAGGAAGCTACAAGTTAGAGCGCACTCTAGGTCAATAGCCATTCGGGCCTTTGGAGAGAAATAATTCAGCGGGTGCCAAAGGGAGCTTGGCACCCGGCACCGCGCCGGTCATTGCGGCATGGTGATCTGCAGCTTCACATCGGTTTCGCGCGCTTCCACCGCACGATCGAAACCGGCGATGCTGTCTTCGAAGGGGATGGTGGCCGAGATCAGCGGCTTTAAATCGACCTTGCCGGAACCGATAAGCGCGAGCGCGCGGTCATAGACATTGGCGTAACGGAAGACAGTCTCGACCCGAAGTTCCTTGGCCTGCAATCCGACGATATCGACCGGCACCGGATCGACCGGCATGCCGACAAGCACAATTGCCCCGCCCGGACGAGCAAGCTTTGCCATGCCGAGAATGGCAGGAGCCGCCCCTGAGCATTCGAACACGATATCGCAGCCCCAGCCATCGGTTGCTTTGGCGACAGCATCCGGCAGAGATGTTTCGCGGATATTGACCGTCTCGATACCGTCATAGGCGCCAATGATATCGAGCTTTGGCTGAGCAAGATCGGCAACAATCACCTTGGCGCAGCCGCCCGCAAGGGCGGCAAGCGCCACCATCATCCCAATCGGTCCCGCACCCGTGACCACGGCCACATCGCCCGGCTGGATCCGTGCTCTCAGGGCTGCCTGCATACCTATGGCGAAGGGCTCGACCATGGCGCCCTCGCCGAAGGAGACGTTATCGGGCAGCTTGTAGGTAAAGGCGGCCGGATGAATGACCTCCGGTGTCAAGCAGCCATGAACCGGCGGCGTCGCCCAGAAGGTAACGGCCGGATCAACATTGTAAATGCCGAGTTTGGCGGCACGCGAGGTCGGGTCGGGAATGCCAGGCTCCATGCAGACACGGTCTCCGACTTTAAGATGCGTGACCTCTGCGCCAACTTCTTCAATCGTACCGGCTGCCTCGTGGCCGAGCACCATCGGCGCCTTCACGACGAAATGGCCAATCTTGCCATGGGTGTAATAATGCACATCCGAGCCGCAGATGCCGACGGTGTGGGTGCGGATTTTCACATCTTTTGGGCCGAGCGTGCCGGGAATATCGAAGTCGCGAAGCGACAGCTTTCCCTTTTCCTCCAGAACCAGAGCCTTCATCGTTTCCTCCTTCAATCTTGATGCGACACGCGTCTACAGCATCGGCCCGAAAATCGGCATCGACTTTCGGAAAGCACGATGCGTAGATTCAAAAAGTTAGAGCGTCCTTTGTGCGTCCTAAAGGACGCACAGCGCTCTATAAGAAGGTGATGAAACGTCAGGCGGCGGAAAGCAACCCCTTCCTTTGTGCCATTTCTGTTTCTTGGAAGGGGTGATGTTGCTGCGCCTGAACAAGTAACGAAAAAGTATCAGGCGGCACGCAAAAAGCGCAGTATAGCAGCGTTGAAGGCATCCGGAGCCGTAACGTTGACAGCGTGAGCACCAAAGTCGACGAGCTGCAACTGGCTGTTTGACAAGCCCTCCGCCAGACGGATCGACCGCGTGTAAGGCACGAGAAGATCGTCGCGGGTGGCGATAACCAGCGTTTCCGTTTTGATATCCTGTAACCGGTCATCGACATCGAAGGCACGCAGGGCAGCGATGCGGCGGAGGATATTGGTGCGCCCCTGAAAATGATCGATGGCGTGACGCTCCTCCGCCTCTAGTCTCTCGACATTTTCCGACATCCAGACTGCCGGGTAGAGGAACAAAGGCTGCGCCTTGACGAAAGCCGGAACGCCGGACTTTTCCAGAAGCTCGATGCGCACATCAAAGCACCGTCCGGAATGCGGATCGGCCTTGCTCCAGGCATTGATGAGGACAAGTTTTCCGATGATTCCGGGCTTGCGAAGGGCAAGATCAAGGCCGATCAGGCCGCCCAATGCATGTCCCATGAAATCGAAGCGGGTGAGACCCAGTTGCTCGGCAATCTCCAGCACATCATCCGCCATGGCCGCGATGCCGCCATCGGCTGGCACCTCGCCACCGGTGTGTCCGCAACCGCGATGATCATAGGAAACGATCCGATAGTCGTCCGATAGCGCCGCAAGCTGCGGCGCCCAGTAGCTTGCCGATCCGCCGAGGCCCGACGACAGGATAATCGTCGGTGCATCTGCGTCGTGTCTTCCGTGCAGATCGAAATGCATCGCGCTTACGGTTTGCCGATATGAGCGACGGTTGCGATTTCCACCAGGGCATCCGGCTTCACCAGACCGCATTGAATGCAGTAGCGCGCCGGCTTGTCGCCTGGAAAGTACTCGGCATACACGGCATTGACCGCCTGATAATTGGCCCAGTCGGTGATGAAGATATGGTTCATCGTCACATCTTCCATCGTGCCACCGGCAGTTTCGATCACCGACTTGATCGTCTCCAACACGTGGCGGGTCTGGGCGCTGGCGTCACCCACATGAACGACGTCGTTGTTCTTGTCGAATGGCAGCGTTCCGGAGACATAGACGATCCCATCTGCCAGCGTGCCGGGCGAAAAAGGTGCAATCGGCTTCGATGTGCCTTCTGGAACGATGATCTTCTTCGGCATGAGTTTGTCCTTCTACGATCAGGAATTGGCGGGCGCAGCCTGGCTGATGACACCACAGAAGTCATTGACGGTCGCTACCCATCCGAAAAACTTTTCGACGTTGTAGACAGTCGCCTGCTGAATGAAATCGGGGCCGAGATGATGGGTCGCGTCTTCGAGCATGATGCCGAAATATTCCAGATGAAAGGCATCGCGAAGCGAGCTTTCGACGCAGACATTGGTGGCAATGCCGACGAAGACGAGGTTTCGGATGCCGCGGGCGCGCAGGATGCTGTCCATCTGCGTGTTGAAGAAGCCACTGTAGCGGGTCTTCGGCACAAGGATGTCGCCGGGTTTCGGCTGAAGCTCATCAACGATGGCGTAATCCCAGGTGCCTTTTGCAAGCAGCTTGCCCTGGGCATCCGGATTGGCGCGCATATATTTCAGCGCATTGGATTTGTGCCAGTTGGGCGAGCCTGGACCGCCAGCCTCGACATAATCCTTATCCCAGCCATTCTGGAAGTAGACCACCTGAACGCCGGCAGCGCGCGCCGCATCCAGAGTCTTACGGATATTGTCGATCGTACCCTTGGCACCGGAAATGTCGAAGCCGGCGAGATCGACATAGCCGCCTTCCGTCGAATAGGCATTCTGCATATCGACGACGACGACGGCGGTCTCTTCCGGCTTTAGCATGATCGGCTCCGGACGGGCCGGCAGTGTGACGCTTTTGCTGTGAACGGCGGGCGCCTGGTATCCTGTTGTCATGGTGCTCATTCCGCCGCCTCGAGAAGGGGCTTTACATGTTTGCGGCATGCCATCAGCGGCTGGATCTTGGTGCCGAAATCTTCGACGCCCTTGACGAAATCATCGAACGTCAGAAGCACGCCGCCCGTCCCGGGCACGCTCGGCACCTCATCAAGCAATCGCGCTACGGTTTCGTAGGAGCCGACAAGCGTTCCCATATTGATGTTGACGGCCGAGACCGGGTCGGCCATCTGCCGAACATTGGTGTCCGAACCGGATTTGGTGTCGGCGGCACCCTGGACGCCAAGCCACTTGATCGCTTCTTCGTCGGCACCGGCCTTGTAATGCTCCCACTTCGCCCGGGCGGCCTCGTCCGTCTCGTCGGCGATGATCATGAAGAGCACGAAGGACGATACATCGCGGCCCGTCTTGGCTGTTGCTTCCCTCAACCTCTCGGCGGCGGGCGCAAACGCGGTGGGGGTGTTGACGCCGACACCGAAACAGAAATTGTAGTCGGCATATTTGGCGGAAAACTCCATGCCGGCATTGGAGGAGCCCGCGCAAATCACCTTCATATCGGCCTGAGGCTGCGGCGACAGCCGGCAGTCGTCCATCTGGAAGAACTCGCCCTTGAAGTCGCTCTGCCCTTTTTCCCACAATTCGCGCAGGATCGTGGCGTATTCGGCAAGGTATGCGTAGCGCTTGCCGAAATACTCGTCGCCCGGCCACATGCCCATCTGCGAATATTCCGGCCGCTGCCAGCCAGTCACGAGATTGATGCCAAAGCGGCCGTTGGAAATGCTGTCGATGGTGGAGGCCATTCTTGCGGCGATGGCCGGCGGCATGACGAGTGAGGCAGCTGTGGCAAATAGCTTGATGCGCGTGGTGACGGCGGCAAGACCTGCCATCAGCGTGAAGGATTCGAGATTATGATCCCAGAACTCGGTCTTCCCCCCAAAGCCGCGAAGCTTGATCATCGACAAGGCGAAATCGAAACCGTATTTCTCAGCCTTGAGGGTGATCTCTTTATTCAGCTCGAAGCTAGGCTTGTATTGCGGCGCATTCTCCGACAACAGCCAGCCATTGTTTCCAATCGGGATAAAGACTCCAATTTCCATAAATATGTCCTTCTTCGAACTCTACCGATAATGCTTTGTGACTTGCAGCACCGGGGACGGCACAGATGTGGCATCAGCCTCAAGCCCCGGCGGATCGACTATTTCGACGACAGATTGTTTAAGTCTTCTCGTTCCCCTCGGCTGAAATAGATCAATAAATCGTGGGCCAATGGACCTATCGCGCAATCTGCAAATCGGCCCGAAAGAGGGATGCTCACCCGACTGGACGCAAAGATCAACCGAAAATATTGCATGCTTGACTATCGGTATTGTCGATTGCAAGCCAAGCGGGTCCGAGGCAGCAGAGGCTGCTGCTTCACGGCGTTTGTAAAGTGGAGAATTGTCAGGCGTTGAAACCGCCTGACTTCCCTATCAAGCTGGCTGTAAGGTCCAGTGGACAGCCCATGGCGATATGGCCTTCGCGCTGATGGTTCCAAGGCTGAAAAGCTCGCCGCCTGTTGTCGCGTCGGTCTCGGTCTCACCGTTCTTTTCAGAAAGATTGGCGATCAGGCGAAGCGTTGCTCCGTCCTCCATTCCCCAGTGGACCGTAACAATGCCATCCCTGACATCGTAGCGCGTTGTATCGGGGACGATCTTCGTCAGCAGCGGCACGATGTGCCGTTTCCGCAGGTCGAGCAGCGTCTTGTAGAAGCCGAGCAGCTCGGTTGCTTTATCATCTCCAACCTTAGACCAGTCGAGCTTGCTGGCAATAAAAGTTTCCTTTGCGGTCGGATCGGGCACGTTCTCACCGTCGAAGCCCGGCAGGCGAGACAACTCCTCGCGGCGCCCATCCCTCACCTTCTGGTTCAAGTCTTCGTCGAAGTCACAGAAATAGCGGAAGGGATCGCGCGAGCCCCACTCCTCCCCCATGAACAGCATGGGGATTTGCGGCGCGAGCAGATAGATCGCGGTGATCGCCTTGAGTGCCGTTTCCGGAGCATAGGTCTGCATCCTGTCGCCGAGCGCCCGGTTGCCGATCTGATCGTGATTTTGAATGAAGGAGATAAAGGCTGTTGGCGGCAGGTGAGCGCTCGGCTTGCCGCGCTCCTCGTCGCGATAAGGCATATGCTCGCCTTGAAAAGCGAAGCCTTCGGCTAGGGCGCGACCGACCTTGTCGTCATCGCCCGAATAGGCCTTATAATAACCGAAGGTCTCGCCGGTCGCTGCGATATGCAGCACATGGTGGATATCGTCATTCCATTGCGCGGTGAAACGCTCCGGCTTCCCCTCCGCATCACGGCTCAAGAGATCGCTGTCATTCTCTTCGTTCTCGACGATCAGATGAATGTGGCGGTCAGTTACGGCGGCACGAACACGGCGGGCGAGTTCGCTCAAAAGGTGTTCGTCGCTGTCGTCTACGATCGCATGAACGGCATCAAGCCTCAAGCCGTCGAACCGGAATTGCGTTACCCAGTAGATGGCATTCTGAATGATGAACGCCCGCACATGCTCGGATTGCTCATCATCGTAGTTGAGGCCCTGCCCCCACGGGTTCTCATGATGCGGCGAGAAGAGCGGCGCGTAATTGGGCATGTAATTGCCGTCCGGGCCAAAGTGATTGTAGACGACATCGAGGAAGACACAGAGCCCGCGCTCATGGGCGGCATCGACAAGCGCCATCAAATCTTCCGGACGCCCGTAGCTGCTGTCCGGCGCGTAGGGCATGACGCCGTCGTAGCCCCAATTATAGCCGCCTGGAAAATCCGCGACAGGCATGATCTGGATCGCCGTGACGCCGAGATCACGCAGGTGATCGAGATGGGCGATCGCTGCTTGGAACGTCCCTTCTTTGGTGAAGGTGCCGATGTGGAGTTCATAGATGATGATCTCCTCCCAAGGCCGGCCGTGCCAGTTGGCGCTCTTCCACGGGAAGCTCGACAGATCGACGACCTCACTTTGACCATGGACGTCGCGCGGTTGAAAGCGTGAGGCGGGATCTGGAACCTCCAGGCCATCCGGCAGAGTAAAGCTGTATCGTAGTGCAGCTTCAGCTCTCGGCTTGCGCAGCCGATGCCAGCCCTCATCGTCCCGTTTCATCGCCTCCGGCGTTGCGCCTTCGATGTTGAGCAGCACCTCATCATGCAGAGGTGCCCAAAGGCGAAACTCGATATCCTGATCGGACATGGCTGGACCAAAATCGAATGCGTGAACCACCGAAGACCCTCATGCTGTTGTGCACTGCATCAAACCGAACTTCGTGAAAAAAGTTCACGGGAATTTCCTGAATTTCTCACTGCCTGTTCGACATCGCGCAAAGCGACTCGTCTGGTGGAACTACTCGCCCACAAGCGCAGTTTGCGCAGCGCTTCACAGCTCTTCGGGACCAGAACGTCGAAGCCATCGACTGTTCTCTCACCAGCTTTCACCGGCCAAAGCAGCGGCCACTTTTGGGATTGTCGCATGAAATTTCCGACCGCCACCTATCGCCTGCAATTCCGCAACGGCATGACCTTCGATCGGGCGAGCGCGCTCGTTCCCTATCTGAAAATGCTCGGGATCAGCCATCTCTATGCGTCACCGATTTTCACGGCGACATCGGAATCGACACATGGCCATGATGTCACCGACGCGAATGAGATCGATCCCGCGATTGGCGGCCGTGC
Source organism: Agrobacterium cavarae (assembly GCF_004310285.1). GTDB lineage: Bacteria > Pseudomonadota > Alphaproteobacteria > Rhizobiales > Rhizobiaceae > Agrobacterium > Agrobacterium cavarae. The sequence goes on along the minus strand of NZ_SISF01000019.1, from coordinate 57,374 downwards.
TGGCTTAGAGCGCATGGTCGAGACGTTGAAGGATGCGGGGCTCGGTCTCATTCTCGATATCGTTCCCAATCACATGGCGGCATCGCTTGAAACGCCCTGGTGGAAGGATGTGATCGAGCATGGTGCGGAAAGCCGATATGCGCGCCATTTCGATATCGACTGGTCGCGGCGCTTGACCTTGCCTGTTCTCGGCGATGATTTTGAGGCTGTGCTGGAGGCGGGCGATCTGACCATCAAGCCCGATCCGAAGACGGGTAAGCCAAGTTTGGCTTACTTCGAATCCTTCTTTCCGCTGAACCCGGCGACATATGACGGGCGTGAGGCAGAGATTTTGAAGATTTCGGACCAGGCTTCGCTTTCGCAACTGCATGAGCAACAGACCTACCGGCTGATGTCCTGGCGGGATGCGGCGCGCGACCTGTCTTACAGACGCTTTTTCGAGGTCACTGGGCTTGCCGGTGTGCGGGTGGAAGACGAGGAGGTGTTCGAGGATAGTCATCGCCTAATCCTTGAACTGGTGCGCAGCGGTGCCGTTCAGGGCTTGCGTCTCGACCACATCGATGGACTTGCGGATCCGAAGGGATATCTCGACCGGCTGCGGCAGGCCGCAGGGCCGGACTGCTATATCGTCGTCGAGAAAATCCTGGGCGAAGGCGAGCAGCTTCCAGCCGACTGGCCGGTTTCTGGTACGACGGGCTACGAGTTCGTTGCTGCCCTCAGCCATGCCCTGGTGGATGGCGCGAAACTTAGGGTGTTGCAATCCGCCTATGAAGGCCTCGGAGAAAAACGGATCGATGCGAAGGAGCAGTTGCGCGCTGCAAAGCTCTTGATGGCCAGCAGGAACTTCGAGGGTGAGGTCACTGTCCTGATGAAACTGGCAGCCAAGATTGCCGAGCAAGCAGGACGCCCCACGACGGAAGGCGAGCTGAAAGACGCGCTTAGCGAAATGCTGATCGCCTTCCCGGTCTACCGCACCTACGGAACGCTTGAGGGCATGCGCGCCGATGACAAGGCCCTCCTTGACCAAGTCATCGAAGCCATTGGGGATGCTGGCCATCCCGCGTCGATCGAGGCGCTTGCCTTGATCACCGGCATCCTCAAGGGCGATGTGCCAACCTCTGCGGCACAGGATGCACTGACTTTCCGTACCAAGTTCCAGCAATTGACCGGCCCAATCATGGCGAAGTCCATCGAGGATACGCTGTTTTTCCGTCACAACATGCTGCTTGGCCTGAATGAGGTCGGCGCTGAGCCTATCCAGCCTGATTTTTCTCTCGATCATTTTCATGAGGAAATGCGGATCCGCAAGGAACGGCAGCCCATGGGGATTTCAAGCACCTCCACGCATGACACAAAGCGTGGTGAAGATGCGAGAGCCCGCCTCTATGCGCTGTCGGAAGCACCTGAAGTCTGGATTGCAGCTGTTGAGGGGTGGCGTGAGACGAATGCCAAGGCTGTTCAGCAGCTTCCAGATGGCCCTGCTCCTGAGCCTAAAGTCGAGTGGATGATTTACCAGGCGCTCGCCGGCTTTCTCCCTCCGCGCTTCGACGCCGATGACGACAAGACGGTCGAGGAATTGAGAGAGCGCTTCCTTACCTATCTGGAGAAAGCGCTGCGTGAGGCAAAACTCAGGACCGACTGGGGTGACTCCAACGCGGTGTATGAAGAGGCTGTTCTGGCCTATGCCTCGCACCTTTTCTCGAAAAACAACAAAGATTTCCTGACGCGCTTTGCCGAGACCATAAAACTCTTCATCGAGGCCGGGCTTGCGAACGGCCTTACCCAGACGATCATCAAGCTCATGGCGCCCGGAATTCCTGACATCTATCAGGGCAGCGAGGGCTTCGATTTCAGCCTGGTCGACCCCGACAATCGCCGCGAACCGGATTACGACACCCTGTCAAAACGACTGGCAGAAGGACGCAAGCCGGATGCGGCCGACATCTCCGCCTGGTATGATGGCTCGCTGAAGCAATCCGTCACCGCCGCGCTGCTCCGCCTTCGGCAATCGGAGCCTGACCTCTTCAACGACGGAGACTATGTGCCGCTTGAGGTCACAACCGGGTCCGGCAGGAAGCTGATCGCCTTTGCAAGAGTGAACGGTGAGAAGGCCGTGCTCGTCGTTCTCCCACGCTTCACGCTTGGCCATGGCGAGGATCGGGCTCTTCCGCCAACGCTTGGCGACGCTACCGTAGACCTTCCGGCGGCGCTGAAAAACAAGCGGCTCCGGAACGTGTGGACGGAAGATCAGATCGAAACGAGCGATATTCTGAAATTGGTCGCGTCCGATGAAGGTCACCCTTTCCTGGTTTTCGGGACGGTTTGATCATCGAATCTATCGCAGCTTCGGCTTTCAAAACCGAAGCTGCGTTCGCGGTCAGTCTGGCCGAAGAAAAAGCTGCCCTAGGCAAATCTTATTTTCCTAAAATACACGAAATCCGGAAAATTGACCTTGAACATGAGGTCCCGAACTCTCAGAAGAGGCAAACGCGTGCAAGCGCGTGTTTGGAGATCCCCTCATGGCCAGAGTGACCAATCCCGGCTTCACCCCCGAAGTAACGACCTTTTCCATTATCGCAGCGGCAAGCTTCTGCCACATGCTGAACGACATCATGCAGTCGCTGCTGACATCGCTTTATCCGCTGCTCAAAGCCAATTATGCGCTCGACTTCGGGCAGATCGGGCTTTTGACCTTCGCCTTCCAGGTGACGGCGTCGCTGTTGCAGCCGGCTGTCGGTGTCGCGACGGACAAGTGGCCAATGCCATTCTCGCTCCCTGCTGCGATGCTCTCCACCTGCACGGGCCTGATCACCCTTGCCTATGCCCATAGCTTCCCGGTGCTGGTGCTCGGCGCCTGCCTGATCGGCGTCGGCTCGGCGATCTTTCATCCTGAAGCCTCCCGTGTCGCGCGCGTCGCCTCTGGTGGACGCCATGGTCTTGCACAATCCTTCTTCCAGGTGGGCGGCAATACGGGCACGGCAATCGGACCACTGCTTGCGGCCTTCATCGTCATTCCGAGAGGCCAGGAGGTTCTCAGCTGGTTTTCGATCATTGCGCTCACCGGCTTTGCCATCCTGTCATGGGTCAGTATCTGGTACAGCCGCCATCGGCGCAGTGCGGCAGGAAAACGACCTGTCAGCCGTGAGTTGCCGCTGCCCCGCAACAAGGTGTTGATGACGCTTGCCGTTCTCGTGGTCCTGACCGCGACGAAAAACGCTTATCTTGCCAGCATTTCCAGCTATTTCACCTTCTTTACCATCGAGAAGTTCGGTGTATCGGTGCAGAATGCGCAAATCCTGCTGTTTCTGTTCCTCGGCGCGTCCGCTGCCGGCGTCTTCTTTGGCGGCCCGATCGGTGACCGTTTCGGCTCTCGCGTCGTTATCTGGTTCTCGATCCTCGGCGTCATACCCTTTGCCCTGATCCTGCCCTATGCCAACCTCCTCTGGACAGCGGTTCTGGTGGTCGTCATCGGCTTTATCTTCTCCTCTGCCTTTTCCGCGATCGTCGTTTTCGCTCAGGAACTGGTACCGGGTCGCGTGGGGTTGATTGCCGGCATGTTCTTCGGCTTTGCCTTCGGCTTCGGCGGGATTGGTGCCGCGGTCCTTGGCGTCTTTGCCGATCGGCAGGGCATAGAATTCGTGTATCAAATCTGCTCGTATCTTCCGCTGCTGGGCCTGCTGACCGTTCTTCTGCCGCAACTGCCCGGCCGCCGTATCTGACTTGAAGAAGCCGCCCGCTGCCTCTACTGCATCGGCCCGAAAATCGGACTCGATTTTCGGGCCGATGCGTCAAATCAAAGAGGTACAGTGCTGCGCGTCCAATCGAACGCGCGGCACCCTAAGCCTCCGGCATTTTTCAAGATCAAACCCTCCAGGTCTTGCCTCGGGTCCTCAGAGCCACATCTTCCGAAGTTAGCCAGATGATCAGAGTGTGAAAGCTGGCGACTAGCCTCTTTATGTTGAGGACTTCCTGGCGGTAGATGCTTGAAAATATTCAGATCGTTACTGCGACAAGCAACAGGAGAAGCTGTATTAGCGTCTACGGTTTATCCGTGACGGGCATGTAGACCGACGTAACTTCATGCTTAATATTGTGTTGACGACCGGCCTTTTGTTTCCCAGCCCTTGCGCCGTTCTCTTGTCAGCGTGAGATTTGCCTGTAATGAAGCTGTGAAAGCCGGACCTGCGGGGAAATATATGACGACGATCACGGAAGCGAATATCAGACTCGGTATGATTCTGGCTGAAGCGGAAGCACGACAGTCGTCCATCAGCGCCGAAAAGCTCGAAAGCCGAGACCTCATCCCGCCGACGATCGATAGCGCCATGGCCGTCCAGGCGCTGGCTGTCGGCACGATCGGCAAAGACGTTGCCGGCTGGAAGCTTGGTCTGAACAATGGTCGCCCGGTCGCAGCCCCCCTTCTCGATCTTTATGACGAGGTGCAGGACAGCACGCTGACAGTGCCGAAGCCCGGTGCCGTTGGCATCGAAATCGAAGTCTGCTTCGTGCTTGCCGAGGACCTGCCCGCGCTGCCGCTCGGCGAGACCTATACGCGTGAGACGATCCTGGAAGCGGTCGAATCCATTAATCTCGGCGCAGAGTTCGTCAGCTATCGGTTGACGGAAGAAAACCGCGTGCCCTTTCCGCTGTTCCTCGCCGACAGGCTTGCCAACCATTCCTTCGTCCTCGGACCGGCCATCGACGCCTCCGTCATGGAAGCGCTTGCCCTTCAGGATCCGAGCCTGCCGCCACTCATGGTCGAGGCGGAGGACGACGTGCTCTTCGGCGCCATCCCGGCGCATCCGCAAATGGACCCGGTTGGACCTCTCCTCGCTTACGCCAATGCGCAGAACGATCACTTAGGCGGGTTGAAGCGTGGTCAGGTGATCACCACCGGCAGCCTGTGCGGGATGATCCGCCTTGGCGAAGCGACGCGGATCACCGCTCGCTGGGAAGGGATCGGCGAGATGGACATCCAGCTACCTGGCTGAGACCCCTACAGCATCCGCCGAAAAGCGGAGACGGCTCTGGGAAAGCAGAATGCACTAAAGCGGAGTCGCGATCTTTCAGATTCGCTTCTTACGCTTTAAGTCCTTGTTTTGTCGCATGTCGTTATCGCAAAACCGGTGACCACTTTTACGCGACATGCTTTAGCCAAAAGCAGACAGAGCGGACCCGTTCTCCATGGGAGCGCTCCTGAGCCTTGATCTCAAACGTCGCCGGTTTTCAGGACGATGCTGCGACGATTACCACAGCTTCACGTGACGGTTGACGTCCTTGTAGAGAAGATAGCGGAAACGGCCTGGGCCACCGGCGTAGCAGGCCTGCGGGCAATAGGCACGCAGCCACATGAAGTCGCCCGCTTCGACTTCCACCCAATCATCGTTGAGGCGATAGACCGCCTTGCCTTCGAGCACGAAAAGACCGTGCTCCATGACGTGGGTTTCCATGAAAGGAATGGTCGCGCCGGGTTCGAAGGTGACGATGTTGAGATGCATGTCGTAACGGCCATCCGCCGGATCGATGAAGCGAGTGGTTGCCCACTTGCCATCGGTGTCCGGCATGGCGGAGAGTTCATGCTCGTTTTCATGCGTGAAGATGGCTGGCGGTAATTCGAGACCTTCAACCTTGTCGAACACCTTGCGAACCCAGTGGAATTTTGCAGCCGAGCCGCCCTTGGCTCGCAGCGACCATTGGCTTCCCGCCGGGATGTAGGCAAACGAGCCCGAGCGAAGAGCGTGCTCCTGGCCTTCGAAGGTGATCGTCATCTCGCCATCGACCATGAAGATCGCCGCCTGGGCGCGCGCATCCGGCTCCGGCTTGTCGCTTCCACCGCCCGGCTGCACTTCCATGATATACTGCGCGAAAGTCTCGGAGAATCCGGTCATCGGCCGGGCGATGATCCAGGCGCGCGTATCGGTCCAGTGTGGTAACACGCTGGTGACGATATCGGACATGACCCGCTTTGGAATGACCGCGTAGGCGGTGGTAAACACCGCTTTGCTGGAAAGCAGCTCCGTCTGCCCTGGCAACCCGCCAAAATCAGAGTAGTAACGCTTCTTTTCCATCATGCACTCCAAAGATTTTATATCGAGCCACAAGCATCGCGTGGCCTGTTCGCAGCTAGGATTACCCCGCAATCATTTTACTCGCCAGCGCGATTTCCCGAGTCCTTCGATTTTTTGGAGTAGAGAAATTGCGCCGGGCGACGATGCGCTGGTGACAACGCATTCGCTCGAGCCAGGAATCTCGTTCCCTCAGACCTTGAAAGGCATGAGCTGCCGCACGCGGCTATCGCGAAAATAAAGCCCCGCCCAGGCGGCAACGACCACCACCAGACAAACGATCTGAGGAGGGCTCAAAATCTCTCCGACGCGAAAGTGGGTGCAGATCGCACCGCCGAGAAAGGCTGTCGTCAGAACCGCGCCGATCACTGAGGTGGCCGGGATAGCGTAGAGGACGCCGCAGATCAGCGCGATGATCCCGATGGCGGGCACAAGATTAGCAGGGAAGCCCGTGGCATCCATCTCCGCCTTCAGCGTCTGTGCCGCAAACAGCCCAGTGTAAGCATCGACAAGCAAAAAAAGAACAACGAGCGCCGAAATGACGCGTCCCGCCCAAACCATCATGATCATCCCCTCAGAAGATAATGTGTCCCGAGATGAAATCTTACAGATTATGGTGAGCGCGACAATCACCAATACTGGGCTTGGATAACAAACAAACCCCGGTATCAAGGCTAACAGGCGCGACCATTTGGAATGTCGTTGGATTGGTCAGGGTCGATGGTTCAGATCGACGAACATTACTATCGCTCGTCGATCTGAACCTTGGCGGCTAAAATGGCATCAGCTTCTCTTCTCATCGAAACGGTGAGGTCATTTGTATGTTCAGAGCTTTCTGATCACGCCATAGACAATGTTGTGGTTCTGCCCATGGAAGACCTCGCTCTCAGCAAGGGACGGAGCGATGCTGGCATTGATGATCTTCCACATATCCGCCTTGCTGCGCAGAAGCAGCGTCCAGTTCATGAAGGATTCCATGTAGCCATCGACGGCAATGTCTTCGGCGAAATTGGCGAAGAGGAAGGTGCCGCCGGGTTTGAGCATATCGAGGCATCTCGTCGTCAGCTTGATTGCCACCTTATCCGTCAGATAATCATAAAGACCTGCGGCATAGACGAAGTCGAATTGTCCAAGATCGTGGGAGCGGGCAAGAAGATCTTTGACCGAACCGTCGACAGCTTCGACGCACGTGCCGGCAAAGTCGCGCGCAATGGAGCCGATGCTTAAAGGGTCCTGATCGAGAGCAACCCAGCGCTTGATCCCCTTCGAGGCAAGCGCTTGCGAGCGGTTTGCCTCGCGCAAATGACCGGCTGCGATCGTGAGGATCTCGGTCTCCGACCCTTTCTCCTGCGCAATGTCATCGACGTAACGTGTCAGAATATCGCGCCGCTCGCGAACTGCGACGGAGGATGACGCCTCGCGGGTATAGTCATAGAGGGCGGCACCCAGAGGAGAAGCCGCTGTAAGTGGGGCGGCGACACTGTCGTGGCCGTAGATGAAGTCCAGAAGCTGCGCATCGCCGGAATAACCGCGCGGCTTTTCGAAGGACCATCGGGTGAAAGGATCTTCGAGGAAATAATCGGCAACAGGATGATGCTGGATGAGCGGCAGAAGCTCAGTCCACACGCTATAGTCGTATTTTCTACGCATTTGATGCAGCCTGCCCGCAACCGTGTGTATTATGGTTGCAGGCGCGCTACCGGCAAGAAACTGTTGGTGTGCCAGGTTGAGAATAAGTGCCACTTCTGCTTCCGCAACAGCAAGATCACGTTGCGAGTTGCTTTCATTTTGCGTCAGCAGTTCCTTTGAAACTGAATCCGGCGTGACCAGGCTTTGCCCGTCCAGCGCGATACGATTGTTTCGAGCCACTAAGAAATCCCCTTATAAGCCATTGTTAATACTAGATTAATCGACGGCATGCCAGCGCGGCACCGACGATTGGAGAACCAGGGAAGAGGAATTCTTTTCTAGGACTTAACTATTAAGGTATGACTAATGAATAAAATTACACGAGTGGGATTCAAACAAACTTAATCGGCATGCGAGTATGAATATTGCGCAAGCTTCCCCGTTTCCGCAAAGGGAGAGGACGGACGGTTGGGGGTGGAGCAGACCACGCATTGGAATTTATCAGGTGAGCATGATCGCTCGCTAGAAATTCGTACAACTTTAGGAACGTGCATGAAGCACAGTTTGGCACATAGTGTGGAGCTCGATCTGCAGGCGGATGCATCTCGCACCGGCGCCGAGACGCTCGTGCGACAGCACTTCTTCGAAGAGGCCGACGTCAAACGCCGAGTGGCGATCCGTAAGGGTCTCTGGGTTGCCGTTCTGATCTATCTGCTGTTTTCCGTCACGGATGTGCTTCTCGTTCCTGATGTCTCCGTTCACACCACGTTTGCTCGCTTCGTCGTTGGCATTGCCGCCCTGCTGATCCTGGAAACACAGGTGAGAGTGGAAACGAGAACCGACCTCATGGATGTGACCTGCGCTGCGGCGCTGGTCTGCGGTTACCTCGGCTGGCTGTTGCCAGCGTTGATGACGGCCTACACCATCAACATGTCCTACTACATGGTCTTCGGCGCGATCTTCATGATGGGCGCCAACCTGTTTTTCACCTTCAACTTTGCACTCTCGCTGTTTGCGTCCGGCGTCATCCTCGTGATCTTTTTCGTGGCGCTGAGCTTCCTGCACAAGGACATCTATTATCAGATCGCGTTTGGCACCTTCTATCTCGCCTGCTTCAGCTTCACCTCCTATGTGAACTGGCGCCTCAATCGGGAGCGCACCCGAGTGTTCTTAAGCACTGTCGAGGCAAAGGTTCGCCAGCGCGAGGCCGACGATCGCGGCGAGGCCTTGTTCAGGCTTTCCAATACCGACCCGATGACCGGCGTTGCCAACAGGCGCGCGGTCGACGCCCATTTGCGCCGCCTCTGGAGCGAATGGATCACCTCGAAGCGGAGTTTCGCGGTCTTTCTTATCGACGTCGATTTCTTCAAGAAATATAACGATTATTACGGCCATCAGGAGGGCGATCGCTGTCTCGTCCAGGTTGCCCACACACTCCAGGCAGCAATGAGCGACTACGATGCCGTGGTGGGGCGCTATGGTGGAGAAGAGTTCATCACGCTCATGCGCTACAACACGCATCAGGAGATCGAACAGGTTGCCGAGCTTCTCCGTCGCACGGTCGAAAATCTTTGTCTTGCTCATGAACGCCGACGCGATGGCACCTCCGTCATCACCGTCAGCGTTGGGGCATCCTATGCACGCCCGATCCCGATGCCGAAACTGGAGCGCGTAATCCACGAGGCCGACCGGGCGCTTTATCTTGCCAAGGAAAGCGGGCGCAACCGGATCAAGCTCTTCGATCCGGACGATCCACTGACCAGTGATGATACGGAAAATGTCGCTGCCCTGTTGGATATTGCCATTCAGCAGGATCTCGTTTCATTGGTCTATCAGCCGATCCGCAGCCTCGTGACCGATCGTGTCCAGGCAGCCGAAGCCCTGATGCGCCTCAGACTGCTGGACGGCACGCAGGTTCCGCCCAGCATCTTCATCCCCATAGCGGAGCGGATCGGCAAGATTACCGATCTCGGGCTTTGGGCGATCCGAACCGCCTGCCAGCAGATGCTGCAAACCGGCAAGGTGCAGGTCGTCAGCGTCAACGTCTCCCCCATCCAGCTCAAGCGCCCGGGTTTTGCCACCTCAGTCGCCGCCATTTTGGGAGAACTCGGAATTTCAGGCGGGCAACTGGCTCTCGAAATCACCGAAGGTCTCGAGATGGACATGGATTCGGACGTCCTGCGCTGTATCAGCGATCTGAGGATGCTCGGAATCAAGATGTGGCTGGACGATTTCGGCACTGGCTTTGCCGGTCTCTCCTGGCTGAGACTGATCGATTTCGACACCGTCAAGGTCGACAAGTCCTTCCTCCACGACGGCGCGACGCCTCGGGGCCGGATGATGTTGAAGGACATCATCGGCCTCATCCGCAACCGCGGACCAAAAATCCTGGTCGAAGGCGTGGAGACCGTCGAGCAGCTGGACCTGATGCACCAGTTCCGGATCGACCACGTACAAGGCTATTTCGTCGGTCGCCCGGTACCTGCCGATGTCTTCGAGGTGTCGGGAGCGAATGGCGTGAAGGGTGCGCGGTAGTCCGCATCTGTTCGCCTAAAGCCCGTCATAGCGGCCTTCGGTATTGCAACGCCTATCGCCGTTGGTCCCACACGAGCGCCTGGCTCCACTAAGACAAAAGGCCAGCTGCCTTTCAGGGCAGCCGGCCTTTTTTTATTCAATCCGCTATTGTAGCGACCAGCTGTCAGTCGCCAGCGCCGGGCACCTCGTGCGCATCCCGCTCCCCGATGATGATGGCGCGCTTGCCGACATGGTTGGCAGGACCGACGATGCCCTCCTGCTCCATCCGCTCCACCAGCGATGCCGCGCGGTTGTAGCCAATTGACAGGCGACGCTGGATGTAGGAGGTCGAGCACTTCTTGTCGCGCAGCACCACCTTTACGGCCTTCTCGTAAAGGTCGGCCGTATCGTCTTCGGCCATGGCGGTCTTGTCGAAGACGGCGCTGTCCTCATCCTCGCCCTCATCGGCCTCGTCGGCATCTTCCGTTACCGTGCCCAGATATTCCGGACGACCTTGGGTCTTCAGATGCGCGACAACCTTTTCGACTTCCTCGTCGGAGACGAAGGGTCCGTGAACACGGGCGATGCGTCCGCCGCCCATCATGTGCAGCATGTCGCCCTGGCCGAGAAGATGTTCGGCGCCCTGTTCGCCCAGGATCGTGCGGCTATCGATCTTCGAGGTGACCTGGAAGGAGATGCGCGTCGGGAAGTTGGCCTTGATCGTGCCCGTAATGACATCGACCGAGGGACGCTGCGTTGCCATGATCAGGTGGATACCGGCGGCACGCGCCATCTGAGCCAAACGCTGGATCGCGCCTTCGATTTCCTTGCCGGCGACCATCATCAGGTCGGCCATCTCGTCGACAATGACGACGATGTACGGCATGGCCGTAAGGTCCATTTCCTCCTGCTCGTAGACTGCCTCGCCCGTTGCGCGGTCGAAACCGGTCTGGACGTTGCACATCACCGTCTCGCCCTTGGCGCGAGCAGCGGCAGCGCGCGCATTGTAGCCATCGATATTGCGAACGCCGAGGCGCGACATCTTGCGATAGCGATCCTCCATCTCGCGCACCGCCCATTTCAGCGCCATGACGGCCTTCTTCGGATCGGTGACGACGGGAGTCAGGAGATGCGGAATACCATCATAGACGGAAAGCTCGAGCATCTTGGGATCGACCATGATCAGGCGGCATTCTTCCGGCTTCAACCGGTAGAGCAGCGACAGGATCATGGTGTTAATGGCAACGGACTTGCCCGATCCGGTTGTGCCCGCCACCAGAAGGTGGGGCATCTTGGCAAGCTCGGCCACCACCGGCTCGCCGCCAATGGTCTTGCCGAGGCAGAGCGCCAGGTTCATCCGTGTATCGGCATAGTCGTGGGATTCGATCAGTTCGCGGAAATAGACAGTCTCGCGCACCGGGTTTGGCAATTCGATTCCGATGACATTGCGGCCAGGAATAACCGCCACACGGGCTGATAGCGCCGACATGGAGCGAGCAATATCATCCGACAGGCCGATGACGCGCGACGACTTGACGCCCGGGGCTGGCTCGAATTCATAAAGCGTCACGACGGGGCCGGGGCGCACATCGATGATCTCGCCCTTGATGCCGAAATCTTCCAGCACGCTTTCCAGAAGCCCTGCGCTCTGCTCCAACGCTTCCGGCGTCATTGTCGTCGTCTGCTGCACCTGCGGTGGCTGCAGAAGGTCGATTGGCGGATACTCGTATTCGCCTTCCCCGAAGACAGGTGCATCGAGGAACATTGGCTGATTGTTGCGGGCAACCGTGCGGATTTCGCGGCGCGGCGACGGCGCCTCAATCGCAACCGGTTCGACAATATCGACTACAGGGACGGCCTCATCGACCGGCGTCGCCTCGACGATCTCTTCCGGCGCGGATTGGGCCGGCTGATAGCCACGAACACCGACTTCGCGATAAAGCGAGACAGCCGATCCGTTCAAGTCAGCCGATGCCGGCATGGCAGGCAGGCTTGGCCGGGGCTGCTGGCGAATGACGACAGGTTCGACCGCGCGTGGCTGGCGCAAGAGCGGAACACGGATGGGGCCCGGCTGCTGCTCAGCTGCAGTGAGTTTTGTCGCGGCCAGACGCTGAGCCTTCAGCCTTGCCAGTTCAGACAGGCGCATGGGCTGACGGTCCGGCGCAATCGTGCCCTCGACGTCGAGGTTCATGACTTCCCAGAACATATCGTCGGAAAGATGGGCGGCGAAGGATGGCACGTCGAGCGTGGGCTTCTGATGGTGTTCTGCCGGGAAGCAGGCCACATCGATCTGTTCGGCGGTACCGGTCTCGCGCGTCGCTTCGATCGCGGCTGGCTGGACCGGGGCTTCCACCGATGTACCGGCTTCTGCCTGCTGCATTAGCTCCTGTTGCTGGCGCAATGCCAGTTCGCGACGCAGACGATAGCTGAGAGCCCTGGCACCCGTGGCACCTGGTGGCTGCGGCAGCACTGCAGGCTTTGCGATGCGGCGCTCCACCGGCGCCGACTGTGGCGCAGTAGAAGTCGCAGACGCCTGAGCGGCATCTTCAACCACGGGAGATTCTCCCTCGCCCTGTTCGGCTAATTGCTCTGCGACGATGTCTTCACCGGCAGCGTTCTTCCTGGAGAAGATGCTCTGCGGTGTGCGGGAAAAGCGGACATTCGGGCCGAGCGTGAACGCGTTCTGCCAGCCGGGCATATCCGGGCGGCCTTCAATCGCATTGGCAGCGATCTGATCGGCGTTACGACCCACGGCGGCGCGCTCAGCCCTCGTCAAGCTTTGCGCCGGCGCGGCCGGGATTGGGGGATGCTGAACCATGTTGTCTGCCGATTCAGCCTCTCCCCCCTCTATCGCATTGCCTGGATTATTAAAATTGGATCGGGGAAAACGCATGACAGCCTGTACACTCATCATAAACGGACAATTGGCACAGCAACTGAGATAAAAAATAAAGGTTAACCACCTATTGCTAAAGCGGCCGAACTCGCGAATTTCAACAGAGTTAAAGCTGGCTGTGGCGACCGTGCCACGCAATTCCAGCACTTTCGCGCTCGCCGCTTTATCTTACAGCTGAAACGATTTTTTCTGCCATCCTCAGCAAGGGCGCCCGCCGGCCTCCCTCTCCCCGACTCATTGCGCTTCATAACAACAAACTGAACACCGGTGACTTTACAACTGACATGTTAATGTCTTATCACATCTTCATCAGTTTTGGAGGAGCATGGACGTGACTGGTAAATTCGGCCTCTCGGCAGCGTTGACGACACCCTTTATGCAAGATGGAACGATTGCCATCGATGCGATGATCAAGCAGGCCGAGCGCGCCTTGTCCTCGGGTTGTGACAGCATCACCCTTTTTGGCACCACCGGCGAAGGAAGCTCGATCGGCACCCGTGAGCGGGCCGATATCCTCGCCTCATGCCTGAGTGCAGGTATCTCTCCGAAAAATATCGTCGTCGGCGTTCTGGTCGATTCGGCGCAGGATGCTGCCGACCAGGCCTTTGCCGCCCTCGACGCCGGCGTGCGCAACATTCTCCTTGCCCCTCCTTCCTATTTCAAGAATGTCAGCGACGACGGTCTGTTCGACTGGTTCGCTTCGGTGTTCTCGCAGATCGGTTCGACCGCGCGCGACATCCTCGTTTACAATATTCCGTCTGTGACGATGGTAACGCTGTCGGTCGAGCTTGTCGGCCGCCTGAAGCAGGCTTTTCCGGGCATCGTCGTTGGCGTCAAAGACTCCTCCGGCAACTGGCCGCATACGGAACGGCTTCTAAACGAGCATGGCGATCTGATCATCCTCATCGGCGACGAGCGTCATTTGGCCCAGGGCGTTCGCATGGGCGGTCAGGGTGCGATCTCCGGCTGCGCCAACTTCTTACCCGCCGAAATCCGCGCCATGGCGGTCGAGGGCAAGGATGACAAGCGTGTCCAGGACCTCGTCGTCGAACTGCTAAAGTTCCCGGTGACGCCTGCGGTGAAGGTGCTTGTCTCCTACGTGACCGGCGAGACGATCTGGCACACTGTGCGTCCGCCACTGGTTTCCATTTCCGCAGAAGATCGTAAAAAGATCGAAGCGGCATTCGGGTCGCTCTTCAGCAAACAGGCGGCTTGAAAGGGATCATAAATGGACGATGTGGCCGAACAGACGACGTTGAGAGAGAAGGCGTATGAGAGCTTTACGCACCATCTTCTCGCGCGTGACGTCCGGCCCGGTCAGTTCATTTCCCAGCGTCGGCTCGTCGAGATGACAGGGCTGCCTCTCGGTGCAATCCGCGAGGCAATCCCGCGACTGGAGGCTGAGGGGCTGATCAAGACCGTGCCACAGCGTGGCCTCCAGATCGCCCATATCGATATCAACCTCATCCGCGAAGCCTTTCAGTTCCGCATTCTGCTGGAAAAGGAAGCGGTTGCGAATTTCACCCGGACCGCCTCCGACGACGCGATTGCGGCGTTGCTGAAAGACCATCGCGAGATCGCCGAACTTGCCAATAGCGGCAACGGCTCAACCGAACTTGATGCGCGCGCCCAGGCCGTGGACTGGGGCATGCATGACGCCTTTATCGACGCGCTCGGCAACTCGATCATCTCGAACGCCTATCGCGTCAATTCGATCAAGATGCGCCTGATCAACCAGGAGCGCTTCCGCATCGCCGGCCATGTCAAATCGGTCATGGCTGAGCACCTTGCCATCATCGAGGCCATTCAACGACGCGATGTCGACGAAGCGGTCGAGAGGCTGGTCGCCCATATTCGCAGCGCGAGGGACAGAGCACTCGCGGTTTGAGAGATCACCATAAAGCCGGGATGAGGAGATCCCGGCGTCAAGAGGAGGAACTTCATGACACATTCATTCATCAGCCCAACGCGCCGCGCCTTCCTGGCCGGTACGGCGGCCCTTGGCGGCGCCGCCATGTTCGGTGTGCGCTCCGCGTCAGCCGCAGTGGACTGGAAGAAGCATGCCGGCACGACGCTCGAGGTCAATCTGGTCAAAAGCCCGCGCAGCGAAACGCTTCTGAAATACATCAAGGAATTCGAAGAGCTGACCGGCATCAAGGTCAATGCCGAGGCAACGCCGGAACAGCAGCAGCGCCAGAAAGTCGTCATCGAACTGTCCTCCGGCAAGCCGAGCTTCGACGTCGTCCACCTGAGCTACCACGTTCAGAAGCGCCAGTTCGAGAAGGGCAAGTGGCTCGCCGATATCAGCGGCTTCATGAAGGACCCTTCGCTGACCGATCCGTCGCTGGTCGAAAGCGATTTTGCCGCGGCCGGCATGCAGTTTGCCAAGGATAGAGACGGTGTGCTGCGCTCGCTGCCCTTCTCGGTGGATTACTGGATCCTCTACTGGAACAAGGATCTCTTCGAAGCCAAGGGCCTGAAGTATCCCCAGACCTTCGAGGAACTTGTTGCCGCTGCAGAAGCGATCACCGATCCCTCCACCAACACCTACGGTTTCGTGGCCCGCGGTCTGAAAAACGCCAACACCCCGGTGTGGACCACCCTGATGCTCGGTTACGGCGGCGAGCCGATCACCGATGGCAAGATCAACACCGAGTCCAAGGAAGCGGTGGAAGCGGCCAAGCTCTACCAGCGCCTGATGACCAAGGCCGCACCTCCCGGTGTCTCGGGCTTCAACTGGGCCGAAGCGCAGTCTGCCTTCCTTCAGGGCAAGATCGGCATGTGGCTGGATGGCGTCGGCTTCGCGCCGCCGATCGAAAATCCGGAGAAGTCTCGCGTCGTCGGCAAGACCGGCTATGGCGTGATGCCGAAGGGTCCGGCAGCGCAGGCGGCTGGCACATTCGGTGATGGCCTTGGTGTCGTCGAAGCCAGCACCAAGAAGGAAGCGGCCTATCTCTTCTGCCAGTGGGCGATCTCTCACGACATGGGTGCGCGTCTTCTGCAGGCCGGTGCCGGCGTTCCGTTCCGCCAGTCCATCCTTGAGGATGCGAAGGTGCGTGAAGGCGTGAAGATGCCAGCCGAATGGCTGGATGCGGTGGTCGGTTCCGGCAAGGTGTCGAAGCTTGCGCTGCCGGTCATCATTCCGGTGACCGAGTTCCGCGACATCTACGGCGTTGGTCTCACCAACATGATCGGCGGCGCAGATCCCGCCGCAGAACTCAAGAAGGCGACCGAACAGTTCGCACCTGTTCTGGCACGCAGCGAGGGATAATGGTGTCTGTCAGCATCGAACATAATGCAGCGGTGACGAAGGTCGCGCAGAGGAGCAAGCCGCCGCGGCTTGCTCCAAATTACTGGCCTTTCGTCATTCCCGCTCTCGTCGTCATTGGCGCCGTGATCGTCTTCCCCTGGGTCTTTACCCTATGGATGAGCGCGCAACGCTGGACGCTTGGGCAAGAGCAGAGTTTCATCGGTTTCGACAACTACATCCGCTTGGCAAGTGATGCGCGGTTCTGGGAATCGCTCTGGCACACGCTGGTTTACACGGTCCTGTCGGTTGTCGCGCCGCTCTTTCTCGGCACCTTAGCTGCCCTTGTGTTCGATGCGCAGTTCCCGCTACGCGGTTTCCTGCGCGGCGTTTTCGTCATGCCGATGATGGCGACCCCCGTCGCCATCGCGCTGGTCTGGACGATGATGTTCCACCCGCAGCTCGGCGTGCTGAACTATCTTCTATCCTTCATCGGCATCGGACCGCTGGAATGGATCTACAACCAGTCCACCGTCATCCCCTCGCTGGTTCTGGTGGAAACCTGGCAATGGACGCCGCTGGTCATGCTCATCGTTCTCGGTGGTCTGGCAGCCGTGCCGCGCGAGCCTTACGAAAGTGCTGAGATCGACGGCGCCAATGCCTGGCAGAAGTTCCGTTATCTCACCATGCCGATGATCGCACCGTTCCTGATGATTGCCGTCATCATCCGCTCCATCGATGCGGTGAAGAGCTTCGACATCATCTACGCTATGACGCAAGGCGGTCCCGGCACGGCATCGGAAACGATCAATATCTACCTCTACAATACCGCCTTTGCCTATTACGACATCGGCTATGCCTCGGCCATGGCCGTCGTCTTCTTCATCGTCATCATCGCGCTCTCCTTCGTTCTTCTGATGGTCCGTGCGCGTACCCAATGGAACGAGATGGAGGATCGCTGATGTCCCGCAGAAACCTAGACCGCATCGGCCTGTTCTTCATTGCGCTGATGATGATCTCCCCCGTCATCCTGTTTTTCCTCTGGATGATTTCGCTGTCGCTGAAATTCGAGATCGATAACGGCGCCTATCCGCCGATCCTGATCCCTGAGCGCTTCGCCTGGTCGAACTATGTGAAGGTGTTCGAGGAAAACAACTTCTTCCTGTATTTCTGGAACTCCGTGCTGGTCACGGGCGCCGCCACCATTCTCGCGCTGGTGATCGGCGTTCCGGCAGGCTACGGCATTGCGCGGCTGAAGGCGGAAAAAGCGGCGATCGTCATCATGATCGCCCGTATGACGCCTGGCCTTTCCTTCCTCATTCCGCTGTTTCTTCTGTTCCAATGGTTGAACCTGCTTGGCACGCTCTGGCCGCAGATCATCATCCATCTGGTGGTAACCGTCCCGATCGTCGTCTGGATCATGATCGGCTATTTCGAAACGACGCCGAAAGAGCTGGAAGAGGCGGCGAGCATCGACGGTGCGTCGTCCTGGCAGATATTTCGCCTCGTGGCGCTTCCCATTGCCAAGCCTGGCATCGTGGTATCCTTCATCCTCGCCGTCATCTTCTCATGGAACAACTTCGTCTTCGGCATTGTGCTGGCCAGTCGCGAAACGCGAACGCTGCCGGTTGCGGTCTACAACATGCTGTCCTTCGAGCAGGTCAGCTGGGGTCCGCTTGCCGCAGCAGCGCTGATCGTGACGTTGCCCGTGCTGTTGCTCACCATGTTTGCACAAAAGCAGATCGTTGCGGGCCTCACCGCAGGCGCCGTCAAGGGCGGCTGATCCGACCGATCGCTGCAATGGCTTTTATTACAGGATAATCATCATGGCACCCGTCAATATCCAGAATGTCCAGAAGCGCTTCGGCGCGGTCAATGTCATCCACGGTATCGATATCGATATTCGTGACGGAGAATTCGTCGTCCTGGTCGGCCCGTCCGGCTGCGGAAAATCCACCCTGCTTCGCATGATCGCCGGTCTCGAAGAGCTGAGCGATGGCGAAATCCATATCGGCGCACGAGAGGTGAGCCACCTGCCCGCCCGTGACCGCGATATCGCCATGGTCTTCCAGAACTACGCACTCTATCCGCATATGACAGTCGCCGAGAATATGGGCTTTGCCCTGAAGCTCAAGAAGGTCGATGCCGCGGCAACGAAGGCGAAGGTGGACAAGGCCGCTGGCATTCTTGGACTGGAAAAATTGCTGGATCGCTACCCGCGCCAGCTCTCCGGCGGTCAGCGCCAGCGCGTTGCCATGGGCCGTGCCTTGGTGCGCGATCCGCAGGTGTTCCTCTTCGACGAGCCGCTCTCCAACCTGGATGCCAAGCTGCGCGTGCAGATGCGCGGCGAGATCAAGTCCATGCATCAGCGCATCGGCACGACCACGATCTATGTGACGCACGACCAGGTGGAAGCCATGACCATGGCCGACAAGATCGTCGTGCTTCATGACGGCATCATTGAGCAGATTGGTGCGCCGCTCGAACTTTACGACCGCCCGGCCAATCTCTTCGTCGCTGGCTTCATCGGTTCGCCGGCCATGAACTTCATTCGCGGCCGTGTCGAGGAAGGCGTTTTCCGTACCGCCAAGGGCCTGACACTGCCTCTGCCGCCAACAGCCAATCCCGCGACGCTTGGCGGGCGCGACCTCGTCTACGGCATCCGCCCCGAGCACATTCGCGCTGCCGAAACCGGCATCGAGGGACGGGTGGAGTTGGTGGAAGGCACCGGCTCGGAAATCTATGCCAAGCTGAATTGCAGTGGCGAAGAAATCGCCTGCCTCTTCCGCGAGCGGCTGGATATCCGCTTCGGCGATACGGTTCGTGTTGCCATCGATCCCGCTTCGGTGCACCTGTTCGACAAGGAAACCGGTAAGCGAATCTGAGCATCGATGCAAAGCGAGAAAAAAGAAGAGGGCCACGGCCGCCACGTACTCTGCGTCGGCGCGGCTGTGCTGGACACGCTGTTTCGCGTACATGACATGCCGACGGGGCAAGGTAAGGTTCTGCCTTACGACATGCTGCAGATTGCCGAGGGCATGGCATCGAGCGCTGCCTACACCGTCCAGCGCATGGGCGGTCGCGCAAGCCTATGGGGCGCTGTTGGCGATGACGAAACGGGCGCGCGCATTCTGCGCGACCTGTCGGAGAGCGGAATCGATACGTCCGGCATGACAGTCGCCAAGGGTGCGCGCTCTGCGCTCTCCACCATCCTGATCGATGACCGGGGCGAGCGACTGATCGTCCCCTTCTACGATCACAGGCTGCACGAGAACAAACGCTCATGCACGAAAGCCGATATCGCGCCCTTCGATGCCGTTCTTGTGGACGTCCGCTGGCCCGAACTCGCCCTTGATGTGCTGACCGTTGCGCGACAACTTGGCAAACCCGCTATTCTGGACGGAGATGTTGCGCCGGTGGAAACGTTGGAGAAGCTCGCACCCGCTGCAAGCCACATCATCTTTTCCGAGCCCGCAGCGGAACGGCTGACCGGCCTTTCCGATGTTTCGGCGATGGTTTCGGTTCTCCATGCGCGCTACCCGGAGACATTCATTTCTGTCACCGCCGGGCCTTCAGGATGCTATTGGACGGAAGCCGGCGACCCGACCATCCATTTTCAGTCGACCATGGCCATCGAAGCGGTGGACACGCTCGCCGCCGGCGACGTGTTTCATGGGACCTTTGCCTTGGCTGTGGCGGAAGGGATGGAGAGCCGTGCCGCCATCCAGCTGTCGTCCGTGGCGGCAGCGTTGAAGTGTCAGGTTTTCGGTGGGCGAACAGGCACGCCGACGCGGGCCGAAGCGGAAGCGGCGATGACCGCCTGGTTGGCTGAGGCCGCCCCTCAAAGCTGAGGAGCGGCCTAATTTTTGATATCAACCCGCCAAGACCGCCAGCAGCAGCAGCGCCACGATATTGGTGATCTTGATAGCCGGATTGACTGCGGGACCAGCCGTATCCTTGTAAGGGTCACCCACGGTATCGCCGGTAACGGATGCCTTGTGGGCATCCGAGCCTTTGACATGGCGCACGCCATCCTTGTCGACGAAGCCGTCTTCGAAGCTCTTCTTGGCGTTATCCCAGGCACCGCCGCCCGAGGTCATGGAAATTGCAACAAAGAGGCCGTTGATGATGACGCCGAGCAGCGAGGCGCCGAGGGCTGCAAAGGCAGACGCCTTGGAGCCGGAAATCAGCAGCACGCCGAAATAGACGACGATCGGTGCCAGCACCGGCAGCAGCGACGGGATGACCATTTCGCGGATGGCTGCCTTGGTCAGCAGGTCCACGGCCTTGCCGTAATCCGGCTTTTCCGTGCCCTGCATGATGCCGGGCTTTTCGCGGAACTGGCGGCGAACCTCCTCCACGATGGAGCCGGCCGCCTTGCCGACGGCGGTCATGGCAATACCACCGAAGAGATAGGGGATCAGACCGCCGAAGATCAGACCCGCCACCACGTAAGGGTTGGAGAGGCTGAAGGAAATCTCGCCGACATCCTGGAAGTAGGGATAGGTTGCGCCGTTCGCCGCGAAGTAGGCAAGGTCGTTGGAATAAGCCGCAAACAGAACGAGGGCGCCGAGACCGGCCGAGCCGATGGCATAGCCCTTGGTCACGGCCTTGGTGGTGTTACCGACTGCGTCGAGCGCGTCGGTGGCCTTGCGCACATCCGGGTCGAGACCCGCCATTTCGGCAATGCCGCCGGCATTGTCCGTCACCGGGCCAAAGGCATCGAGCGCAACGATCATGCCGGCAAGACCGAGCATCGCGGTAACCGCGATGCCCGTACCGAACAGGCCCGCCAACTGGTATGTGGAGATGATGCCCCCAACGATGACGATGGCGGGAAGTGCTGTCGATTCTAGCGAGACCGCAAGCCCCTGGATGACGTTGGTGCCGTGGCCGGTGACCGACGCCTGAGCGATGGAGTTGACCGGACGCTTGTTGGTGCCGGTGTAGTATTCGGTGATGACGACAATCAGCGCCGTTACTAGGAGGCCAAGAAGGCCGCAGAAGAACAGATTGGTGCCGGTGATGTCCATTCCGGCAACGGTTCCGATAGAACCCCAGCCGATGGTGAGCGAGGTTGCGACCGCAAGCCCGGCAATCGAGAAGATGCCGGTGGCAATCAGGCCCTTATAGAGCGCGCCCATGATCGAATTGTTGGTGCCGAGCTTGACGAAGAAGGTCCCGGCAATCGAGGTGAGAATGCAGACGCCGCAGATGGCGAGCGGATAGAGCATGGCGTTTTCCAGCACCGGCGCGCCAGCAAAGAAGATCGCTGCCAGAACCATCGTCGCCACCACAGAAACTGCGTAGGTTTCGAAGAGGTCGGCGGCCATGCCTGCGCAGTCGCCGACATTATCGCCGACATTGTCGGCAATGGTGGCCGGGTTGCGCGGATCGTCTTCCGGGATACCAGCCTCTACCTTGCCGACGAGGTCACCGCCGACATCCGCACCCTTGGTGAAAATGCCGCCGCCAAGACGGGCGAAGATCGAGATCAGCGATGCGCCGAAGCCGAGCGAGACCAGCGCATCGATCACGTCGCGCGAGCCGGTTGGATGGCCGAGCACCGAAGTCAGAATGAAATAATAGATGGAGACGCCGAGCAGTGCCAGGCCAGCAACAAGCATGCCGGTGATGGCGCCGGACTTGAAGGCGATATCGAGACCGGCTGCGAGGCTATGGGATGCGGCTTGGGCCGTGCGAAGATTGGCCCGTACCGAAACATGCATGCCGACGAAACCGGCAGCACCGGAAAGAACGGCGCCAATGACGAAACCGACTGCGGCTTCCGGAGAGAGAAGAATCCACGCAGCGATCGTGACGATGATACCGACGATTGCGATGGTCAGATATTGACGTGCGAGATAGGCCTGAGCTCCCTCGCGAATATAGCCTGCTATTTCACGCATGCGCTCGTTGCCTTGATCGGCATCCAGAACGCTCTTCGTTGCCCAAATCGCATAAGCGATCGATAGGACACCGCATAAAATTACCAATGCAATGACGGTCATTCGCACTTACCTCCCATTGTGCCGGTTCGTCACATTTCCCCGGCGGGCGAAACCACATGCGGGGCGTGAGGCGCAGAACGCCTTACACCAGGATGAGCCATTTCATCCCCTCCCCGGGAAGAATGGCTTGCGGTGGCAAGATTGCGTTGCGATGACGCGTCGCGTCAAGCCCGAAGATCACGTGCTGGTGCGTATGGTTCTGATTCAGACCACTTTTTGCGTCCGGCTGAAAATCAATGTCAGCACGAGGATGAGGCAAAAACCGGCGACTGGCCAGATGACGAGGTTCATCACCGACCAGCCCCAGGCGGTGAAGACCTGCCCTGACGAGAAGGACGAAACCGCAACCGTGCCGAAGAGGATAATGTCGTGAAACCCCTGCACCTTGTCCGCTTCATGCGGCCGGTAGCTGGAGGATACGATCGAGGTTGCGCCGATGAATCCGAAGTTCCACCCTGCTCCGAGCAGGATCAGTGCCAGCCAGAAGTTCCAGAGTTCGACGCCCATATGGGCGACGATGGCGCAGGCCATGAGTATGACGAGACCCGCCGCCACCACCTTCTCCGCGCCGAAGCGGGTAATCAGGACACCGGTAAAAAAGCTTGGCCCGAACATGGCAAGCACGTGCCACTGTATTCCAAGCGTTGCCAGTTCGCTCGGAAATTCGCAGCCGATGACCATGGCAAGCGGCGCGCCTGTCATCATGAATGTCATCAGAGCATAGGAGCCGATGCCGCAGATCATGCCGGTGATGAAGCGGCGGGTGGCGATGATCTCGAAGAGCGGCCGTGCTTGAGCACTGGAAACCGTCTGCTTCAACTCCGGCAGCTTCAGAAAACACAAGATCCCAGCGGCCAGAAGTCCAAGCGGCACGAGCGCAATGAATGTGCCTGCGAAGGTGACCGGCGCAAGGACGTCCTTACCGAAAATGGCAAGTTGGGGGCCGACAATGGCAGAGACAACCCCGCCCGCAAGAATCCAGGAAATGGCCTTCGGCTTATAGAAGGAGGGCGAGGCATCGGCCGCTGCGAAACGGATTTTCTGGGTGAAGCCGCCAGCAAGACCGATGAGCATCAAGCCGAGCGCGAAGAGCCAGAAATCCATCCGAAAGAGTGCCACGGCAGCCAGCGCGCCGCCGGTCGAACACAGAAGCGCTCCCAGAATGAAGCCTGCTTTGCGCCCGAGAAAACGAGCGGCAAGCGCAACCGCCACGGCACCGAGGGCAACACCGATGTTGAAGCCGGTAAGCGGCGCCGTCGCCAGGGATTTGTCGGCTCCGAGGAGTTGGTAACCCGCAAGCGCGCCCACCGAAAAACTCAACGGTCCGGCAGAACCGAGAATGGCCTGTGCGACGGTGAGGAGGAAAACGTTGCGCTTGGCCTCAGACAATTGGCCTTCCAGGCCCGCAACCGATACCGCGCTCATCTCGTCCCCACCTTCCCAATCGGAGTATGTCCCGCAAAGACTATAGCGTGACTTGCTGTCCAGCCTTGCGGGAAATCAAAAAGTGAGGGCGTGAAACTTAACGCTTGGTCTCGCCGCGAACCTGCTTTGCAATACGATCGAGAACCGCGTTGACGAGCTTCGGCTCGTCATTTTCGAAGAACGCGCGGGCGATCTCGACATATTCGGTGACGATCACTGCGACCGGAACGTCCTTACGCTCAAGGATTTCGAAGGCGCCGGCACGCAGGATCGCGCGAACGGTGGTGTCGAGACGCGACAGCGGCCAGTCTTCCTGAAGTGCGGAACGCACCAGCGGGTCGATCTTCGTCTGGTCGCGCACGACGCCTGAAACGATCGAGCGGAACCAGGACGGGTCGGCCTTCAGATAGGTCTCGCCATCCACTTCCTTGCCAAGGCGGTGCGTCTCATATTCGGCAACAACTTCCATGACGCCGGTACCGCCGACATCCATCTGGTAGAGCGCCTGTACCGCCGCAAGGCGGGCAGCGCCACGCTGGTTGACGGGCTTGATGGAAGGCTGACGCGGCTCTGCGCCGTTTTCGACACTCGTCATCCGATCAACCACCCAGCTTCTTTTTCAACTCGATCATGGTCAGCGCGGCACGTGCGGCAAAACCGCCCTTGTCCTTGTCGGAACGACGAACGCGCGCCCAGGCCTGCTCGTCGTTTTCAACGGTCAGGATGCCATTGCCGATGGCGAGCGACTCGCTGACGGTAAGGTCCATGATAGCGCGGGAGGATTCATTGGCGACGATATCGAAGTGATAGGTTTCACCGCGGATGACCATGCCGAGCGCAACGAAGCCATCATATTCCGTGCCGCCATTGTCTGCGCCATCGAGCGCCATGGCAATCGCTGAGGGAATCTCCAGCGCGCCTGGAACAGTGATGATGTCATAGGTGGCGCCAGCCTCTTCGAGCGCGAACTTTGCGCCATCGAGCAGGGCATCGGCCATATCGTCATAAAAGCGTGCTTCCACGATGAGAAGATGGGGCTGGGACATGGGGGTTTCCTGAAAATTTGCGCCGGATCATACCGGCTTTTGGGGCGGTCAAACCATGGCTGGCCGCGCTTGGCAAGCATTTTTAATGCAATGCTGCCGCGTGCGCGATGCCGCGAGCCGGTTTCGTGGCTACGATCAGCTTCTCTGCCACGCCAGATGGAGACCGAGCCCCATCAAAATCGCACCGGCTCCACGCCGGGCAACCGTTTGCGCCAAAGCCGACCGCTTCAACCGTCCAGCGGCAAGCCCCGCCACCAGAACCACGACAAAATCCGCCGAGGTGAAGATGATGTTGACGGCAACGCCGAGGATCAGGAACTGCAGCCAGATCGGAAACACAGCAGCGGGGTCGACGAATTGCGGCAGGAATGCCAGGAAGAACAACGCCGTCTTCGGGTTCAACACCTCAACGACAATGCTGTCGATGAAGGCCCGCTTTGCAGACTTCTGAGAAATCGTGACGCTGCCCGTTGCTTCGTCGTTGAGCCGGGCTCTGAGCATGGAGAAGCCAAGCCAGATGAGATAGCAGGCACCGCCGAACTTCACCGCGAGATAAAGCCACGGGACTGCCTGAAACAGGACCGAAAGGCCAGCGGCCGCCGCAATGATATGGACATAACAGCCAAGGTGAATGCCGAGCACGGCCATCAAGCCGGCAGCGCGGCCCCGCGCCATGGTCTGGGCTATTGTGTAAAGCATCGCAGGTCCTGGCACATAGGCAAACAGAACCGTCGTAACCAGGAACGCCGCAAGTAGTTCATAAGACGCCATTGTGAGCTCCGCAGAGTTTGGCGCTCACTCAGCGCCTTCATCATTGTGACGGAGCATCCTACTTCGACGGAAATTCCGCAAGCCGTGCTGCGTAACGGGCCATGGTATCGACTTCGAAATTGACGAAATCGCCAGGCTTGCGATCGCCCCAGGTGGTGACGGAAAGCGTGTGGCGGATCAACAGGACATCGAAATCCGGACCGTCCACCGCATTCACTGTCAGCGAGGTTCCGTCCAGCGCCACCGAGCCTTTGGGCGCAACGAACTTCGCCAGATGCTCCGGAGCGCGCAAACGGATACGGACCGCCTCCCCTTCCGGCTCGACGGCAAGAATTTCGGCCTTGCCATCGACGTGGCCTGAAACGATATGGCCGCCGAGCTCGTCGCCGATTTTCAAGGCGCGCTCGAGATTGACGCGCGTTCCCTTCTCCCAGGCGGATATGGTGGTGAGGCGAAGCGCCTCTTCCCAGGCTTCGACCTCATACCAGCGCTCATTGCTGCCCTCTTCCGGCAGTTTCGTCACTGTCAGGCAAACCCCGCCATGGGAAATGGACGCGCCCATATCGATGGTCTTCGGATCGTAATTGGTGGCGACGCGCAGACGTACGCCTTCGGCCAGCGGGTGAAGCTCGGAAACGGTTCCAACATCGGTGACGATACCCGTAAACATCAAAGCGGCCTTTCATAATCGAAACAGCGGTCGGGACCGTAGACGGTCTCACCGACGAGGGAATAGGTGTCAGGGATATCGGCGCGCTTGATCGGCGTTTCAATACCGCCGGTACCAATGACGGTCGGGCTTTCGAACAA
Organism: Agrobacterium cavarae; assembly: GCF_004310285.1. Classification (GTDB taxonomy): domain Bacteria; phylum Pseudomonadota; class Alphaproteobacteria; order Rhizobiales; family Rhizobiaceae; genus Agrobacterium; species Agrobacterium cavarae. The sequence goes on along the minus strand of NZ_SISF01000019.1, from coordinate 30,960 downwards.
CAGGATGCGATCCACCAAGCCCGCCTCGAGGAAGGCCTTGGCGGCAACTGCACCACCTTCGACGAGAAGCTCCGAAAGCCCGCGTGCACCGAGTATGAGGAGCAGATCCTCAATGTTCTTCGCACTCAGGACTTCGGCGCCTGCCGATGCCAGCGCAGCGCGCCTCTCCGCAAGATCGCGTGCATCTGCAGAACTTGGCATTTCCACGACGACAAGCGGAACGTCGCGCGCGGTCTTCACCAGCTTGGAATGGGTCGGCAATTCCAGTCGTCTGTCCAGCACGAAGCGAATGGGCGAATACTGTTCCATTCCCGATATGCGGACGTTGAGTTCTGGATCATCGGCGATAGCCGTGCCGATACCCACGAGAATGCCGTCGCAGTGGGCACGCAATTCATGCACGGCGCGGCGCGCTTCCGCGCCTGTAATAGCAACCTGGCCAGCGCCCTTTCGGCCAATCATGCCATCGGCAGAGACCGCGAGTTTCAGGATCACGTGGGGGCGCTTCTTGATCTTGCGCGTGAGATAGGCGGCAAGAGCGCGCTCGCCCTCCCTCCGCAGCACACCTGTCTGGACTTCGATCCCCGCATCGCGCAAGACCTGGTAGCCACGGCCCGAGACGCGTTCGTCCGGATCGTCCACGGCCACGACGACACGGGCGACGCCATAATGCGCCAGTGCGTTGGCGCAGGGCGGCGTCTTTCCCCAATGGGCGCAGGGCTCGAGCGTGACGTAGGCGGTTGCGCCACGCGCCGCTTCACCGGCAAGGTCCAGCGCATTGTGCTCGGCATGTGGTCTGCCGCCGACCGAGGTGACGGCTTCGGCGACGATCACGCCATCCTTCACGAGAACGCAGCCAACGGAAGGGTTGGTATCGGTGAAGCCAGTATTCTGACGCGAAACCTCGATGGCGCGCGCCATGAATCTTTCGTCTTCGGCCTGGGAAGCCACAGTCTCAGGTTCCGGAATCTGTATCGCGGGCGATCTTGGCGTTGATTTCCGCAATGACGTTTTCGAAGTCTTCCGCATGGGAAAAATCGCGATAGACCGAGGCGTAGCGGACGAATGCCACGTCATCGAGACTCTTCAGCGCTTCCAGCACCTGCAGGCCGATTTCTTCCGATGCGATTTCCGTTTCGCCCGAGCTTTCCAGCCGGCGCACGATGCCGGACACTGCGCGCTCGATACGATCGCGATCGACAGGGCGCTTGCGTAGCGCGATCTCGAAGGATCGCACCAGCTTCTCCCGATCGAATGCCAGCTTGCGGCCGCTCTTCTTGATCACCATCAGTTCGCGCAGTTGCACGCGCTCATAGGTGGTGAAGCGGCCGCCGCAATCCGGGCAGATGCGCCGCCGGCGGATGGAGGTATTATCCTCCGCCGGACGTGAGTCCTTGACCTGAGTGTCTTCAGAACCGCAGAAAGGGCAGCGCATCCTATCGCCTTCTTACATGTAGGGATACATCGGGAAGCGATCGGTCAGAGCGACGACCTTCTCGCGTACCGCTGATTCCACGGAGGCATTGCCTTCATCGGAATTGGCAACCTTCAGACCATCGAGAACTTCCACGATCAGCTTGCCGATTTCGCGGAACTCGGCTTCCTTGAAGCCACGGGTCGTGCCAGCCGGCGTGCCGAGGCGGATACCGGAGGTGACGAAAGGCTTTTCTGGATCGAACGGAATGCCGTTCTTGTTGCAGGTGATGTAGGCGCGACCGAGTGCTGCTTCCGCGCGCTTGCCGGTGGCGTTCTTCTTGCGAAGATCGACCAGCATCAGGTGGTTGTCCGTGCCGCCGGAAACGACATCGACGCCGCCTTCGATCAGCGTTTCTGACAGAACCTTGGCGTTCTTGACGACCTGGGCTGCGTAATCCTTGAACTCCGGCTTCAGCGCTTCACCGAAGGCGACAGCCTTGGCAGCGATGACGTGCATCAGCGGACCGCCCTGGAGACCAGGGAAGACGGCGGAGTTGAACTTCTTCGCCAAATCTTCGTCGTTCGTCAGGATCATGCCACCGCGCGGGCCGCGCAGAGACTTGTGGGTGGTGGTGGTTGCCACATGCGCATGCGGGAATGGCGAAGGATGCTGGCCACCGGCAACGAGGCCTGCAATGTGCGCCATGTCGACCATGAGGTAGGCACCGACTTCGTCGGCGATCTCGCGGAAGCGCTTCCAGTCCCAGACGCGGGAATAGGCAGTGCCGCCAGCCAGAATGAGCTCCGGCTTGGTTTCCTTGGCCTTGCGTTCCACTTCGTCCATGTCGAGCAGGTTGTCGCCTTCACGAACGCCATAGGAGACGACGTTGAACCACTTGCCGGACATGTTGACCGGCGAGCCGTGGGTCAAGTGACCTCCCGAATTCAGGTCGAGACCCATGAACGTATCGCCCGGCTGCAAGAGCGCGAGGAAAACGGCCTGGTTCATCTGCGAGCCGGAGTTTGGCTGAACGTTGGCAAAGTTGACGCCGAACAGCTTCTTGGCGCGGTCGATGGCAAGCTCTTCGGCAATATCGACGAACTGGCAGCCGCCATAATAGCGCTTACCCGGATAGCCTTCAGCATATTTGTTGGTCATGATCGAGCCCTGGGCTTCGAGCACGGCGCGGGACACGATGTTTTCCGAAGCAATCAGCTCGATCTCGTGACGCTGGCGACCCAGCTCCTTCTCGATCGCGCCAAAGATATCCGGATCGATTTCGGCAAGCGGTTTGGAGAAGAAGGCATCTGTGTTCGACATGATGAAGGCTCCTGAAACAGTAATGCGATGGCGTCTTAGCGCCCCACCCGTATAAGAGCAATAAGCGCAGCGAGATTTGACCGTCAAACTGCGACGTCGCGCGTAAAAAATGCAAAATGCGCGACACGCACAAAGAAAAAAAGCCGCGTCCGGTGGGGCGCGGCTTTTCTTGTCTGTCTGAACAGCGATCAGTTGCGCGGCAACAGATCCTCGCCGATGGAGCCGGATGGCTGCTCCTGCGTGTTGGTCGTATTGAGCGCCAATTCGGCATTGCCGTCATTGCCGTAGATATCGTCACGGAACTGCACGACGCCATCCTTTGCCGACCATGCGGTGATGTAGACAAAGTAGACCGGGATTTCGGTGGAGAGTTTGATCGGCGTGTTCACGCGGCTTGCAATGACGCGCTCGATTTCCTGGCGCGACCAGCCGGGCGTGTCGCGCAGCATCCAGGTCGTCAGGTCGCGCACGTTCTGCACACGCACGCAGCCTGAGGATTCAAAGCGCATCAGCTTGTTGAACAGGCCCTGCTGGGGCGTGTCATGCATGTATTCGTTGTTCGGGTTGTGGAAGTTGATCTTGGTCGAGGACATGGCGTTGTTCTTGCCGGGGTCCTGACGGAACATCAGGTTCGGCGCCTTGGGCGCAAACCAATCCACTGTCTGCGGAGACACTTCCTGGCCACGGCCATCCAGCAGGCGGATGTTGTTGCGCTCCAGATAGGTCGGATCCTTCTGCATCAGCGGAACGATGTCCTTTTCGACGATCGAGCGCGGAGCCGTCCAGTATGGGTTGAGAATGATTTCGTAGATCTTCGAGTTGATGATGTGCGTCGGGCGGCTGGCGCGGCCGACAACAGCCGTGTTGCGCAGAACCACGCGGTTGTTTTCCACCGCCTCGATCGAGGCTGCCGGAATGTTCACCATCACGTGGCGTTGGCCGAGATCGCCCGCCATCGTCTGAATGCGGATGAGGTTGGTCTGCAGCTGTGCCATGCGCAGCTGCGCCGAAACGTTCAGCGCTTTCAGCGTATATTCGCCGATCACGCCGTCTGCTGGAAGGCCATGGCGTGCCTGGAAGCGCTTCAACGCACCATCGACGTAGGAATCGAACGCGCTGGAGATACCGGCTTCACGCGGAAGATCGCCCGAAATCATCAGACGCTGGCGAAGCGCCTGAACGGACGGATCGCTGACGCCGATCTGCAGACGCTGCTGGCTTGGCGGTACTTCCGGCCATCCACCATTGGAGACGATCTGCTGATACTGCATGATCGCCTGCTGCATATAGGTGGGGGCTTCAGGACCAAGAACCGGGTTGTTGGAAACGACGCCAACGGCCGAGCGCGAGGAGTTCGCATCGAACTGATCGTCCCAATTGCCGCGGCGCGAGGATCCGATCAGATCGTTGAACGCATCCTGCGCCAGCGCAGGCGCTGCCAGCGCGACAGCGCCGAGCGAAACGGCGGAGCGCAGCATGGTGCGGCGAGAGAGCAATTCGGGCACGGATTTCTTAGTCATTCTACCTACCAGCCATTTCGTCAGGCAACCTTATGGATGCCTAGAACAACATGATTAACAAACGTTTTCGGACGCCTGCCGGCAGGAAATACTTCATGCGAAATCAAAACTGACGCATCATGCGATGATGGAAGAGACCGCCGGCTCCCTCGCTTTGGCGGTCCCATACCAATATGGCCAATTCGTGTCACCTTGACACTGCTCACGAAGCTGTGTCGCCCGGCCGTTTCAGCGTGAACCGCACAAAAATGCAACAAGCCGGACGCGTTTTGGCATCCGGCTTTGCAAAAATGGATGGCGCTGCTCTTAGAGGCGGTATGCGATCGAGTCGTTCCAGAAGCGATCCAGGCGCTGCAGCAGCTTGTTCATTTCGGCGAATTCACCGGTGCCGATGCCGCCGACCTTTTCGATCGAGCCGATGTGGCGCTCATAGAGGCGAGCGACCGTTTCGGCGATGTCCTGGCCCTTGTCGGTCAGCGAAATGCGAACCGAGCGGCGGTCGATGCGCGAGCGCTGGTGGTTGATGAAGCCGAGGTCGACGAGCTTCTTGACGTTGTAGGAAACGTTTGAGCCGAGATAGTAGCCACGCGAGCGAAGCTCGCCGGCGGTCAGTTCGGAGGTGCCGATGTTGAAGAGCAGGAGTGCCTGAACGGCGTTGACGTCATCGCGACCCTGACGATCGAACTCGTCCTTGATGACATCGAGAAGGCGGCGGTGCAGGCGTTCGACGAGATGGAGGGACTCCATGTAGAGCGAACGGATGGCTTCTTCCTGTACGTCGGTTACAACTGCCTGTGGCTTTGCTTTGCTATTGATCATGACTGCCTCACTGTTTTGTTTGGCGGTGTTGATTTTGTTTCCCGCCTTGAGAGCAAACCTAAGCAATGCGCATAAAATTCTACTTAAAATGCATCATTAACGAGTGGTTACCGGATGTCAGCGCCCACGGGCTGAGGAGCGACGGGCAGCGACACGGAATTATGAGCGCCAATTAAATCAATAGTTTAGCCAACAAATTTCCGGAAAATCAGGCCGCAAGAGCTTTATTATTATGGTGAATCAATTCTTGCGCGCTCGTCATTTTGGCGCGCATCCAGCCAGAAAGCGACCTGGAATAGTATATAAACAGTTGCCACGATGCAGTGCACGACCGGGACCAGCGTGTTGCTGCCGAAGATATTGGGCCACACCTTGTACATGGCAATCTGCGCACCCGCGCCGATAACCCAGATGACGGCGCCCCACGATACGCCAAGCCACAGCCCAAGAGCAGCGACTGGAAAGACGACGGCCAGCCCGGTTCCCGCAACCCGCCAGGGAAGATTGAGCATATCGAAGCGCGCGTGGCCGCTTAGCGTATAACCCGTCAGCATGGCCCAGTATTGCAGTCCGAACCAGAAACAGGAAGCCGCCACCAGTCTGAGAAAGACAAAGTAGAGGATTTCCGTCAAAGGCAGCTTCGGGTGCGGTGGAGAATCAGGTTCCATGGCGCGAAGATACGTTTCCGGCGTAGCTCCTGCCAATGGATAATTGCGGGAGGTCACAGCCCTCTTGAGCGGCACTGCCCGCCGCACTCCTTTTACGGCGCTCAAATGTCAGGACATGGCGGATCGCCCGTATCGAAAAGCGCTCAAGAATTTCGAGCTGGCCGTGGGTCAGAGCGTCGCATTCGCACACCACTTCTCTTATGTTATGCCATCATCACACTCTGGCGTCCTATCGAAGCCGCGTTCACGCGCAGCTTCCAAAATAAAGACGGAAACATCATAAGAGAGCATGGCCGAGGGACCAGATCCACCGGACAGGCTTTTGAGGAAAAGACATGACCGACAAGACCCATCTGGTAGATCACATTACTGGCCACCGTCGCATGCGGCGCATCCGCAAGGCCGACTGGACACGCAGGCTCGTGCGCGAGAACCAACTGACGGTTGATGATCTGATCTGGCCGGTCTTCGTCGTTCCCGGTACGAACATCGTCGATCCCATCCCCTCAATGCCCGGCGTCAATCGCATGAGCGTCGACAAGCTGGTCGAAGCAGCCAAAGAAGCGGCCGATCTCGGCATCCCGGCCCTTGCGACATTCCCCAATATTGAAATGGAACTGCGAGACGAGACAGGATCCCAGGTACTGGAAGCCAATAACCTGATCAACCAGGCCACGGCAGCGATCAAGAGGGCGGTTCCCAATATCGGCGTGATCACCGATGTAGCGCTCGATCCCTTCACCAGCCACGGGCATGACGGGATCCTGCGCGGCGACGATATCGTCAATGACGAAACGGTCGATCAGGTGGTGAGAGCCGCTGTCATGCAGGCGGATGCGGGTGCGGATATCATCGCGCCTTCCGAAATGATGGACGGCCGGATCGGCGCGATCCGCCGTGGGCTCGATGCGGCGGGCCATCAGGGCGTCGGCATTATGGCCTATGCGACAAAATTCTCCTCGGGTTTCTATGGGCCCTATCGCGAGGCGATTTCCACCAGTGGCCTTCTGAAAGGCGACAAGAACAGCTATTACATCAGCCCGGCAAACGGCACGGAAGCGATGCGGGATGCCGCTCTCGACGTGGAAGAAGGCGCCGACATGCTGATGGTGAAGCCAGGCCTTCCCTATCTCGACATCTGTTGGCGGCTGAAGGATGCTTTTGGCCTTCCGACCTTCGCCTATCAGGTCTCGGGCGAGTATGCGCAGATCAAGGCGGCGGCGATGAATGGCTGGATCGATGGCGACCGGGTGATGATGGAAACCCTGCTCTGCTTCAAGCGGGCCGGTTGCGATGGGATCCTCACCTACTTCGCCGTCGACGTGGCGAAAAAGCTCGCAAAGGGCTGAGGAGCGGGCTCATTGCATTTGCGGCGGTCCACACCATATCTTTGCTGAAAAGGAGAAACCGCCGATGAGCTTCAACCCGAACCCGACCTACGTTCCGACAGAGGACTGGCGCGCCTATGAGGGCGTGCTGAGCCGTCGCGTCGTGGCGTTCATCATCGACTATGTGATGGTGCTTCTGCTGTGCATTCCGGCAGCCGTGATCGTGTTTTTTCTCGGCATCCTGACGCTCGGCTTTGGCTTCATGCTCTTTCCTGCGCTGTTCTTCATCGTCGCCATCCTCTATTTCGGCATGACGCTCGGCAGTGCCGCACAGGCTACCCCTGGCATGCGTGTGGCCGGCATTCAGATGGCGCGCCTTGACGGTCGTCGAATCGACTTCCTGATCTCGACGGCTCATATCGCGCTCTTCTGGATCATCAACTCGATCCTGACGCCGCTTATCCTGCTGGCAGGCCTGTTCACCGAGCGCTCCAGACTGGTCCACGACTTCCTTCTGGGAACAGTGACGATCAGAACCCGCTGAGAATTCACAGCAAAATGTGATGAAGCAGCTCCGGCGGCTTCAATTTTATTGACAGGTCTCTTCGAGAGTTGACGTTTTCCACCTTTTTGTCATTCTGACATAGAAGGTTGGCTTGCGAAGGGAGCGATTGGGTTCGATGAACACGCAGACGACGCCTTCTCCGCAATTTTATCTCACCGCACCGGCCACTTGCCCCTATCTTCCGAACCAGTTGGAGCGGAAGGTTTTTACGCATCTGGTAGGCCCTCGCGCGCCGGAGATGAACGACCTGCTGACGCAGGGCGGGTTTCGTCGCTCTCAAAACATCGCCTATCGTCCCGCCTGCGAGAATTGCCGTGCCTGCGTCTCCGTCAGAATCCTGGCCGATGGCTTCACGCCAACGAAGTCGATGCGGCGAATAATGGCGACGAATAACGATCTCGTGGCGACGGTTCATCGGGCTGAACCATCCACCGAACAGTTCTCGCTCTTCCGCCGCTACCTTGATCGTCGTCATACGTCAGGCGGCATGTCGGACATGTCGGCGCTCGATTACGCGGTGATGGTGGAAGACACCCATGTCAACACGCGCATCATCGAGTATCGAAAGCGAGAACCGGGTGCGAGTATCGATGATAGCAAACGCGGAGAGTTGATCGCTGTCGCCCTTACAGACATGATGAGCGACGGCCTCTCCATGGTCTATTCCTTCTTCAATCCCGATCTTGAGAAGCGCTCGCTCGGTACGTTCATGATCCTGGACCACATTGCCCGCACCCGCACGCTTGGTCTGCCCCATGTCTATTTGGGCTACTGGGTCGATGGCTCAGACAAGATGGGATACAAGACGCGGTATCATCCCCAAGAGCATCTGACGCCGCGCGGCTGGGAATTATACACGCCAGAAACCGTTTGACCCTGTAATTGCCGCATCTCTCAAATTATGTTATAACAGCGTTATAACGGAGTGTTTGAGATGAATGTGACGGTTCGCAAGATTGGCAATTCGGAAGGGATCATCATCCCGAAAGAGGTTCTGGATCGCCTTGGAGTCAAGGCTGGCGATGTCCTGACATTGAGTGAAGACGGGCAGAAATTGGAGCTCGTCCCAGAGCAATCTGATCTTCAAGAGCAACTGGCAGCCGCTCGTCGCGGCATGGAAAAGTACAAGGTTGCCCTTCGGGAGCTCGCTAAGTGACAATCAAGTGGCTCTCCAAAGCAGCCATAACCATCATTCATCAGGAGCAGATCGAAGCACATGGTGGTCTGCCTGGATTGAAGGATGACAACGCGCTTGAAGCGGCGCTGGCGCGGCCCGTCAACAAAGCGGTGTATGGCGAAGAGAATTTAATGGCGCTCGCTGCGGCATATCTCTTCGGTATTGCTCGCAACCACCCGTTTTCTGACGGAAATAAACGCACCGGCTTTCTGGCCGCCTATACGTTCTTGCTGATCAACGGCTACGAACTTGTCGCCGATCAAAGCACCGTCATCGAATTCGTTCTGGCCGTGGCGGCGGGTGAAATAGACGAAGAGGGCATTACCGCTTTCTTCAACGATCACACCGTAGCATTCCGCTAATCGATGACAGCTTCCGTCCCCGGAAGCTGTTATTTATCAACTTTAGCCGCCGAACTTCCCACTGCGCGGAAAGCCTTTCGGAACGCTGCGGCCGACACCGGCGCGATCGCCCATCCATTCAAGCAGTTCGTCTCCGACCTTGGAGAAGGAGCGCCCGGCGCTGTCTTCCCAGGACAGACCGGTCGCGATCGCGAAGCACTTCACGTCCGACACGCCGCCATCCTTGTAACGCTGCAGGCGGACACCCTTGCCACGCGACATTTCCGGCACTTGCGACAATGGGAAGGTCAGCATCTTGCGGTTCTCGCCGACGACAGCGACGTGATCGCCGATGACAGGTACCACGAGCTTGGTTTCGTCCGGCATGGAGACGTTCATGATCTGCTTGCCCTTGCGGGTGTTGGCGACCATTTCCGTTTCCGGGATGACAAAGCCATTGCCGCCGGTCGAGACGATCAGCAGCTTGCGGGATGCATCGTGGACAAAGGCGGTCAGGATGTCCTGATCATTCTCCATATCAACCATGATGCGCACCGGCTCGCCGTGGCCGCGGCCGCCAGGCAGCTTGTCGGCGCCGAGCGTATAGACCTTGCCGCCGGTGGTTACGAGAAGCAGCTTGTCGGTCGTCTGCGCCGGGAAGGCCAGCTTCGGCCCGTCGCCTTCCTTGAAGGTCAGGCTCGACGTATCCGACATATGGCCCTTCAACGCCCTGATCCAGCCCTTCTGCGAGATGACGATCGTGACCGGCTCTTTCTCGATCATCGCCTGCTGGATGGCTTCGACATCGGCATTCGGCGCATCGGCAAACTGCGTGCGGCGGCGGCCGAGTTCGGTTGCCTTGGCGTATTTCTTCTTGACCTCACCGATCTCCCAGGAGACCGCCTGCCACTGTTTCTCGTCAGATGCCAGGAGGGATTCGATCTCGCCCTTTTCCTTGCTGAGTTCGTCGAATTCCGTACGGATTTCGAATTCTTCCAGCTTGCGCAACGAGCGAAGGCGCATGTTGAGAATGGCTTCGGCCTGGTTATCCGTCAGACCGAATCGCGCCATCATCACCGGCTTCGGCTCGTCCTCTTCACGGATGATGCGGATGATCTCATCGATGTTGAGATAGGCAATCAGCAGACCGCCGAGAATTTCCAGGCGACGGTCAATTGCCGCCAGGCGGAATTTCGAGCGGCGAACCAGAACTTCCTTGCGGTGCGCCAGCCACTCGGTCAGCACCTCGTTCAGCGCCATGACCTTGGGCACGCGGCCCAGCGACAGCACGTTCATGTTCAGCGGAATGCGGCTTTCCAGATCCGACAGACGGAAAAGCGATTCCATCAGCAGCGTCGCATCTACCGTGCGGTTTTTCGGCACCAGAACGATACGAACGTCTTCAGCGGATTCGTCGCGCACGTCTTCCAGAAGCGGCAGCCTGCGGGCCAGCAGCAGTTCGGCGATCTTTTCGATCAGCCGCGACTTCTGCACCTGGAACGGAATTTCGGTAATGACGATCTGGTAACCGCCACGGCCGAGATCTTCCGTTTCCCATTTGGCACGGACGCGGAACCCGCCGCGACCGGTCTTGTAGGCCTCGAGAATATTCTCACGGCTTTCGATAATGATGCCGCCCGTTGGTAGATCGGGACCGGGAATGAATTCCAACAGCTTCTCGACGCTTGCATCCGGATGCTTGATCAGATGAAGCGCGGCGTCGCAGATTTCATGGGCATTGTGCGGCGGGATAGACGTCGCCATGCCGACTGCGATGCCGGAGGAGCCATTGGCCAGCAGGTTTGGAAACGCGCCGGGCATCACGACCGGTTCTTCGTCTTCCTCGTTGTAGGTCGGACGAAAATCGACTGCGTCCTGCTCGATGCCTTCCAGAAGCAGAGCCGCGACATCGGTCATACGCGCTTCGGTGTAACGCATGGCGGCTGCGCCATCGCCGTCGATATTGCCAAAGTTACCCTGGCCATCAACCAGCGGGTAGCGAATGGCAAAATCCTGTGAAAGTCGCACGAGCGCATCGTAGATCGACGCATCGCCATGCGGGTGGAATTTACCCATGACATCGCCGACGATACGGGCGCATTTCTTGAACGCGGAATTGGGACGAATACCCATCTCGCTCATGGCATGCACGATGCGTCGATGAACCGGCTTCAATCCGTCACGAACATCCGGAAGCGCGCGATGCATGATAGTCGATAGCGCATAGGCGAGGTAACGCTCTTCGAGCGCCGCCTTCAAATCGACCGGCACAATATGATCGTCGTCTCCGCCCGATGGCGGATTAAGATTTTTTCCCATGGCGACTGCCTATCGGAAATAGGCGGTTGGGGCAAGAAATCCGGGCTTTCTGCGCTGTGGATGACAAGCGTTAAGCCTATATTTTTATGCAATCTTGTTTTTGTGCCGCAATTCAGCCATTCGTTGCACAGTACCACTTCGGTCAATCGCGCTCGTGCTGCATATGTGGACGCGTGATGTGCCTATTCTTGTTGCGGATGTTCGCGCCTTAAGGGAAGAGACAGAATGAGACTTGAAACCACACGGAATTTCCTGTTTGCCAGCGCAGCCGTACTGGCATTTGCCTCTCCGGCTTTCGCCCTGGATGGCGCCGATGTGCTGAAGAAAATGAATGCTGCCTACCAGGTACAGGGCGCAGAAATCACGGCCAAGTCCGTCGCCACCAACGGCGACAATGTCACGCTGTCCGGCGTCGTCATTGGCAGCGGCATGGACCCGGCACAGCAGTTTCCGATTGGCAACGTCACGCTCGAAGGCGTCGAAGAAGACAATGGCGGCTACACCATTGAGAAGATGAGCTTCGAGAACGTCAACTACGCCAAGGAAAAGGTGGCGATCACCATCGACGACCTTTACATGACTGGCGTCGTGGTTCCAGCTGACGCAACGGCAAATACAGTCGATGCCATGCTGTTTTACGATGAAGCCCATACCGGCCCGGCCTCGGTCAAGATCGATGGCAAGGAAGCGTTCTCGATCGCCGAGAGCAATGCCACGATGACCAAGAGCGAAGATGGTGGCACGCTTAGCTTCGATCTCACTGCAGAGGGCTTCAAGGGCGATCTGAGCGGCGTTACCGATCCGAAGTCGAAAGAGGCGATCGACGCGCTTCAGCTGAAATCTCTGAGCGGCGACCTCACCGTCAACGGCTCTTGGGAAGTTGCACCCGGCACGATCAATGTCGACGAATACTCCATCGACGTCGAGAATGTCGGTCGCCTGGATATGAGCTTCAGCGTCTCCGGCTATACAATGGCTTTCATCAAGTCGATGCAGGATGCCGTCAAGGCGCAGGAAGCCAATCCCAACAAGGAACAGGCAGATCAGGCCTTCGGCCTTGCCATGCTTGGTCTCATGCAGCAGCTGACCTTCAACAATGCCAAGATTAGCTTCGATGATGCCGGCATCACCAAGCGCGGTATCGATTACGCCGCCAAGGAGCAGGGCACGACGAGCCAGCAGCTTTCCCAGATGATCAAGGGCATGGCGCCGATGATGATCGCACAGCTCAACATTCCGGAACTGCAGAACGCCGTATCTGCGGCTGTGAACACCTATGTCGACGATCCGAAGAACTTCACGATCTCGGCAGCGCCGGCAAAACCCGTTCCCTTCCCGATGATCATGGGCGCGGCAATGGGGGCGCCGAACACGATCCCGAGTGTTCTGGGCGTCACCGTCACCGCCAACCAATAGTCTCTTCTACAAGCCCCGGATCAATCGTCCGGGGCTTTTTCCTACCCAGCAGGCTGGCAAGCGAGACCTCGACAGCGCCTAAACCAGCAAAGCCTGGGGTCATCCGTTTCTTCGAAACCATCCCAAACGTCCTGACCTTGCGCCCCTATGTCGCTCCCTCTAAAACCTAAAAAACTTCGATACCTCTGCTTAGGGTGAGAGAGTGTGTGCCTCTCCAATCCTTCAATGAAGGAATGACATTCGTGCAAGACAATATCAGCGGCTCCGTCATCGTCATTTCCAGCCATGTCATGCGCGGTTCCGTGGGCAATCGGGCTGCCGTCTTTGGGCTGGAGACGCTCGGTTTTCCTGTCTGGGCTGTGCCCACGATCGTGATGCCATGGCATCCCGCCCAAGGACCCTCCACCCGTCTTCGTTTCGATGGCGAGGCCTTCGATGCGGCCATGGGCGATCTGGCGGCATCGAAATGGCGTGGAGAAGTCAAAGCGGTCCTCACCGGCTATTTCGGCAGCGCCGACCAGGTGCGTTCGGTCGCGCGTTTGATCCGCACATTGAGGGAAAACAACCCCGATCTGATCTATGTCTGCGACCCGGTCATGGGAGACAAGGGCGGGCTTTATGTCCCGATCGAAACCGCCGAAGCGATCCGCGACGAGCTTGTACCACTTGCGACGGTTTCCACGCCCAATCGCTATGAACTGGCCTGGATGAGCGGTGCTGAACTCGACACCAATGCCGAGATCATGGATGCGGCCCTTGCGCTCGGTCCGCCGAAAATGCTCGTCACCTCCGCAGTTCCGATGATGGCAAACGGCATCGGCAATCTGTTCCTCAGCGGTCGCCATGCGCTGCTTGCCGAACACCGCGCCATCGACAACGTGCCGAACGGACTGGGCGACCTGCTTGCCGCGGTCTTTCTCGCGCGCATGCTTCAAGGCGTGGATGACGAAAAGGCGCTGCAACTGGCAACCGCCAGCGTTTTTGAAATTCTGGCCCGCACCATGAAGCGAGGCGCCAACGAGCTCACGCTCGAGACAGATGCGTCAAGCCTTTCCACACCCATGGCGATGGTTCAGATGCGCCATCTCTTGCATCCTTCCCGAAGCAAGGGCAAATAGCGGTCAAGTTTCATGCGCCTCATGACGAGGCGTTCCCGGTAGCGACCAACGGCACTGCGAGATCGAATGAAGGATTTTCCAGATTATCTTCTGAACGGCTACAAGAACTTCATGAGCGGCCGTTATGCCGGTGAACGCGACCGATACCGCACTCTGGCCGATAGCGGCCAGAAACCACAGACCTTGTTCATTGCCTGTTGCGACTCCCGCTCGGCGCCCGAAACGATTTTCGATTGCGGCCCGGGTGAGCTGTTCGTCATGCGCAATGTGGCAAACATGGTGCCGCCCTTCGAGCCGGACGGCCAGTATCACGCAACCTCGGCTGCCATCGAATATGCTGTCCAGGTTCTGAAGGTGAAGGACATCGTGGTCATGGGCCACGGCCGCTGTGGCGGCATCCAGGCGGCACTCGACCCGAATTTCGAGTCGCTCTCGCCTGGCGATTTCATCGGCAAATGGATGAACCTCGTCAAATCCGCCGCCGAGCAAATCCAGAGCAATGATGTGATGACCTCAGGCGAAAGGCAGACAGCGCTTGAGCGCGTCTCCATTCGCAATTCCATCCACAATCTGCGTGGCTTCCCCTTCGTCAAGGCGCAGGAGACAGCAGGCAAAGTGAAACTGCACGGCGCCTGGTTCGATATCTCGACTGGCGAATTGTGGGTGATGGACAGCAAGACCGGCGATTTCCGTCGTCCGGAAGTGTGATCCCCCGGGGCTACAGCATCGTGCTTCAAAAGGTAAAGCTCCGTGCGTCCAATAGGACACACGGAGCTTCAACTAGAGGATCATGTCACGTCAGCCGCTCTACAAACGGCTTTCACCGCGACTATTGCCCGTCGATCGCCTTGCCGATGTAGGCAATCGCCTGCTGATAGACAGTCGCTGCGTTCCAGCCCTGGATCGCGGCAAAGCTTGGCTGGCCCGGCTGATAACCGGCGCCACGCTGCCAGCCGTGTCCAGCAAGGAAGTTTGCGGTCGAAGCCAGCGCATCGGCGCGCGATCCGACGAGATCAATGCGACCATCGCGATCGAAGTCGACGCCATAGCGCACGACGTTCAACGGCAGGAACTGGGTCTGGCCGATTTCGCCATGGGCTGCGCCCTTGGCGTTGATGTTGAGCGAACCATTGCCCACCAGCTTCAAGGCTGCGTAAAGCTGCTCGGTGAAATAGTCGGAACGGCGACAATCATAAGAGAGCGTCGCGACGGCAGACAGTGTGTGCTGGTTGCCCATGAACCCGCCGAAACCGGTTTCCATGCCCCAGATCGCCAGAAGCGGGCCGGCCGGAACGCCGTAGGCGCGCTCGATATTGGCAAACAGCGCCGCATTGTTCTTCTTCATCGCCTTGCCGCGCGAAATGATGGCCTGGCCACCGCGCTTTTGCATGAACTGATCGAAGGAAAGCTTGAAGCTGTGCTGACCGCGGTCCGCGCGGATCGTCGCCTGGTTGTAGGTGACGTTGGAGAAAGCGCGATCGAGCACTGCCGGGCTGACGCCGCGGCCCGCCGCTTCCTGCTTGAAGGATTGCACCCAGTTGCCGAAACCAGCCGAGGTATTGCCGCATTGCGCCGCCTGCAGCGGCGTCGCCGCCAGCATTGCAACTGCCGTCGCACCAAGGGAAAAAGCCTTTATTGCCCGCATCCGTATCTGCCTTTGATAAAGTGAGGGACAGCCCCTCGCCATGTTCGCCGTTCTAATGGTCCGACTGTGACATTTGATCCTCAAGATCACCGCAGATGGGTATCAAACGTCAAATTCATTCCACTAGCGAGAATTGAAAGGCACAAATTGCCGTTCGTCTTCATAACCAGCAAATGAACTGGCTGTGATAGGCACGAAGATTGAAAACCCGCCCATTCTCGAAAGTAACGGACGGGTTATAGTTAATAGTTGTTAAAAAACCGTATCACGCAGCGGCTTTGCGTGGCTTGATGAGACCACGGTTGATCAGAAGTTCAGCGATCTGAACGGCGTTCAGTGCCGCACCCTTGCGCAGGTTGTCGGAAACGACCCAGATATTGAGGCCGTTTTCGACGGTTGCGTCCTCGCGGATACGCGAAATATAGGTCGCATCTTCGCCAGCGCACTCCACCGGCGTGATGTAGCCGCCGTTTTCGTGCTTGTCGATGACGAGGCAACCGGGTGCTTCGCGCAGAATGTCACGTGCCTGATCGGCAGTGATTTCGTTTTCGAACTCGATATTGACCGATTCCGAGTGGCCGATGAAGACGGGAACACGCACAGCGGTGCACGTCACCTTGATCTTCGGGTCCAGCATCTTCTTGGTTTCTGCCAGAACCTTCCACTCTTCCTTGGTGTAACCGTCTTCCATGAAGACATCGATATGCGGAATGACGTTGAAGGCGATGCGCTTGGTGAACTTCTTGGTTTCGACCGGATCGGCCACGAAGACGGCGCGGGTCTGCTGGAACAACTCGTCCATGCCTTCCTTGCCTGCACCGGAGACGGACTGGTAGGTGGAGACGACAACGCGCTTGATCTTGGCGGCATCGTGAAGCGGCTTCAGAGCGACGACAAGCTGCGCCGTGGAGCAATTCGGGTTGGCAATGATGTTCTTCTTTCTGAAGCCTTCCACCGCATCGGCATTGACTTCCGGAACGATCAGCGGAACGTCCTGATCGTAGCGCCAGGCAGACGAGTTATCGATAACGACGCAACCCTGCGCACCGATCTTCGGAGACCACCTCTTCGATACATCGCCACCGGCCGACATCAGGCAGATATCGGTATCGGAAAAATCGTAATTCTCGAGATTGGCAACCTTCAGCGTGCGGTCGCCATACGACACTTCCGTGCCCTGGCTACGTGCGGAAGCCAGAGGAACAACTTCATCCGCCGGGAAACCACGTTCCGCCAGGATGTTCAGCATTTCGCGCCCGACATTGCCGGTGGCGCCTGCGATTGCAACTTTGAAACCCATGATCAAGCTCTCTTTCTGCCTCTCCTCTTTTTGGTGAGGGGGAGCCGCGAAACTGCGGCTTCCTTTCCCCGGCCAAACCGGGGAGAGAGCGGCGGGCCAGAGACGTCAGACGGTTTTAATCGTCGTTTTGGCCGTAATTCGGATGGAATAAGAAAGGCGCGCAGGATCGCCGGCTGAACCCGCCGGGCTTTGCATGACAATCATGTGCTGGACATGCCGCATGAACAGTACGCTCCTTTTCGTGCGAAAGCTATTAGGAGGTTTGTCTTTTCTGTCAAGCGCAAACATAACGCCTTACGGACAGGTCTCGCGTCTTTTCGATGACGGATTGGTGCCGGTGCGCCCAGGATCAGGCACGTTAGACGGTTATCGCCCAGGCTGCCTGCATTCACCACTTTGACCGCGGCTGTCGTTCTGATGCACTGAATCTCACCCTCATGTTCTTGTTTTATTCTCATCGCTGTGCCAAGTTGTGGGCGCGATCTGGTAGAGCCGTGCGGACGGCGATTACGGCTGTGGGGGCCATTTCATGGTAGCGCGCGTCAATACAATTGCGTTTCAGGGCATCGAGGGTGTGCCTGTCGAAGTTCAGGTCATGGTGGCACCTGGCAAGGTCGGCATGCAGATCGTCGGCTTGCCCGATAAGGCAGTGGCCGAAAGCCGTGAACGGGTACAGGCAGCCCTCCACGCATCGGGTCTCGCCATGCCCGCCAAGAAGGTCACGGTCAATCTTGCGCCCGCTGATCTGCCGAAAGAAGGCTCGCACTTCGATCTCCCCATAGCGCTCGGCTTGATGGCAGCACTTGGCGCCATTCCCGCCGAAGCGCTGACACGCTTTGTCGTGTTGGGCGAACTCAATCTCGATGGCACGATCGGCGCTGTAGCCGGTGCTCTTCCGGCAGCCATTGCCGCCAACGCTCAAGACAAAGGTCTGATCTGCCCAGCCGATAGCGGTCCAGAGGCGGCGTGGGCAGGTGCTGAGATCGATATCCTCGCCCCGCGCAGCCTGATTGCTATCGCCAACCATTTTCGCGGCACGCAACTTCTGTCGAGGCCGGTTCCGGCCATTCGCGCCAATCCTGATAATCTTCCGGATCTCGCCGACATCAAGGGACAGGAGAGCGCGAAGCGGGCGCTGGAAGTCGCCGCGGCTGGTGGGCATAACCTTCTGATGGTCGGCCCGCCCGGCTCCGGCAAGTCCATGCTGGCCTCCCGCCTCCCCTCCATCCTGCCGCCACTATCTGCCTCGGAACTGCTTGAAGTGTCGATGGTGCACTCGATCGCAGGCCAACTTTCCGGCGGCAAGCTCTCCGATCGACGCCCATTCAGAACTCCGCACCACTCCGCAACCATGGCAGCGCTTGTCGGCGGCGGCTTACGCGCCAAGCCGGGTGAAGCCTCACTTGCTCACCATGGCGTGCTGTTTCTCGACGAGTTTCCCGAATTCTCCCCGCAGGTGCTGGATGCGCTCCGCCAGCCGCTCGAGACAGGCGAATGCATCATCGCGCGCGCCAATCATCGCGTCAGCTATCCCGCTGAAATCCAGCTGGTGGCCGCCATGAACCCCTGCAAATGTGGCATGGCCGGTGAACCGGGCTTCACCTGTGCACGCGGTCCAAGATGCGTGTCCGACTACCAGGCGCGTATCTCCGGCCCGCTGATGGATCGCATCGATATCCGGATCGAAGTCCCCGCCGTCTCGGCCGCAGACCTTATCCGCCCGATGGCAGCCGAGGCCAGCGCCGACGTCGCCCGCCGCGTTGCGCGTGCCCGCCAGATGCAGGAAGAACGCTTCGCAGCCGCCGGCTTCCAAGGCATCCGCACCAATGCACGCTGCACCACGGCACTCATCGAAAAATGCGCCGAACCGGACGCCGCCGGCCTCCAACTTCTGCGCGACGCCGCCGAGAAGCTGAAATTCTCCGCCAGAGGCTATCACCGCATCCTGAAAGTGGCGCGAACGCTCGCCGATCTCGACGATAAGCCCGTTGTAGGGCGGCTGCATCTGGCAGAAGCGATTTCGTACCGCATCGCAGGCGAGAGGCTTTCGGCTGCGGCTTGATAGCAATCCCGATAGGTCCATCAGCCTAGGATATATTGTAAGGCAGCCCTGCCTGCGCTTCGTCTTGGCAACGCTCAAGACGCATGAAAATCGTGGAAACAACGAGAGCATTTCAGCTGCCTAGTAAGTAACTCCTTGAAAGCTTGCAGCGATTGCCCAATTCTACTTGAAATAGAATTCTTCGAAACGTCTCGCGAAAACGAGTTTAATGGTTGACGCGCACAGCGCCTATGAGGAAATTATTATGGCTGGCAAGAAAGTTGTATTCGTTGCGTTTGCTATTGAGGACGTTCGAGTTCGTGACATGATCAAAGGACAGTCTCTTTATACAAACAGTCCTTTTGAATACATCGATATGTCCGTCAAGGAGGCGTACGACGAAGAGTGGAAGAAGAAGGTCCGAGCGCGAATAGCACGCTCCGACGGAGTTCTGGTGATCGTGACCAAAAACTCTCTCAAGTCGTCTGGCCAAAAGTGGGAAATCCAGTGCGCCAGAGAAGAGTATAAGCCGGTCCGTGGTATATGGGCGTACAAGGAAGATAGGACTCCGATTGCTGGCTTAAGCACCATGACCTGGACATGGGAGAACATAGCTGGATGGATCGATAGCCTTTAGGAGACCACCCATGCGGAAGGCGCTTGTGGTTGGCATAGACCACTATACGAATGACTCATCACTGTATGGCTGCGTGAACGACTCATTCGCAGTTAGGGCCATGCTAGACCGACATGCCGATGGCTCCGTGAATTTTGGCGTCAAACATCTCACTGGTACTGGACCAGGCGACCCAGTGACTAGGGACGAATTGCGATATGCCATCGAAGAGTTGTTCGCAGGCAGCGGAGAAACTTCTTTACTCTATTTTGCTGGCCACGGACATATCGAAGCTGCGGGTGGTTATCTTTGCTCTTCAGATGTCAAGACCGGAAACGACGGTGTTTCACTGGCTGACATAATGACGTTTGCGAACCAGTCGAAGGTGCAAAATCGTGTGATCATTCTCGATAGTTGTCACAGCGGCATAGTTGGCGGCAGAGCTCTGCAGCAGAAAGTAGCCGAGATCAGTGACGGAGTCACAATATTGACTGCCTCTACGGCAGAGCAGTATGCGACTGAGGAGAATGGAGCCGGAATCTTCACCTCTTTACTGCTAGACGCGTTAGGCGGGGCAGCAGCCAACCTGGTCGGAGACGTGACGCCAGGAGGAATTTATGCCCATGTAGATCAGTCGCTGGGTCCATGGGGCCAACGCCCTGTATTTAAGACGAACGTGGAGCGGTTTGTCTCTTTGCGAAAGGTTCAGCCGCAGTTATTGTTGTCTGAACTTCGAAGAATTGCAGAATTTTTTCCCGATGCCGGATACCAGTTCGCTCTCGACCCGTCATACGAACCTGAGCGACAGGAATGCTGGAAGGGCACTCCTCCCGACATCCCCCCGCCGAATCCAGATCACAATGCAATTTTCGAGCTTTTGCAGAAGTACAACCGGGTGGGTCTCCTTGTGCCTGAAGGAGCCCCTCATATGTGGCATGCAGCGATGGAGTCGAAGACCGTACGATTGACGGCTTTGGGCGAGCACTATCGGCGCCTCGCCGCAAAAGGGATAATATAGGGAATGAAGAAGCACATTATAGAACAGGCTCTTGCTGGCGTACTTGAGGATTTGGCAGACGCTGAGCATCAGCGATGGACGCATTGGCAAAGTTATGTTCATTCTCAGGGTGTTAGACAACCAGACGGCAGTCTCATAATTCCGGCTGAACTCGTAAGTCGCTGGGACCGAGAAACGAAAACTGTTTACAGCGAATTGACCGAACAAGAGAAAGAAAGTGATCGAGAGCAGGTAAGACGATATCTGCCGATCGTTATAGATGCTCTCGCTAAATATAAGGATTAAATTTCGAGACAGTAGTTTTCTTCGGCCTAGTCGGTTTGATCGCTACGAGCCGTGTCTTCCCTGTAGTCTACCCAGCAATCTAGCACTTAATACTTACTATGCGCCGACTTTCATTCGTTGCGGTATTTGCAGGTCGATCTCGCAAAAGGTCGAATTCAACATAATTTGTGAAGCTTTTGCTCACCCGCCATTGCTACGATGTTAGCGATCAAGGTGGGGACCGAAGATGGTTGTTAAGATGATGATTGCGACCGCTATTGCGATGGCGTCGCGGACAGTGCCGCTCATGCCGATTGCTATGGGGCGGAGACGGACCCGGCCGGTGGTTTCGGCTGCTTCCGATCGGATGGAGATGAAGGCGGCACCCATCAATCCGGAGTGGATTATCGACGGTGATCCGCAGGCGCGCATGGCGGATCATTCCCGCAGCGGCGACCGTGCTGCCTATACCGCGCTATGGGACTGCACGGCAGGCACATTCCGTTGGTTCTTCATGTGGGATGAGACCGTTCATATCATCGAGGGCGACGTGCATGTGACGGCAGCCGATGGCTCCGTGCATCACCTTTACGCCGGCGATGTCGCCTACTTCAATGCCGGCACCTGGGCGACGTGGCGGGTGGACAATTATGTTCGCAAGGTCGCTTTCCTGCGCCGGCCCTTCCCGACGGCGCTGGCGCTTGCCTATAGCGTCAAGAACCGCATTCTTCCGGCAAAGACTCCGTCGCTCTGAAGGCCCCCGGGCGGTAGTGCGCAAAGCACGATGCTGTAGATTTGAAGGGCGGGAAGCGTCCTTAGTGCGTCCAAAAGGATGTACAGAGATCTATTGCACGAAGATACGCACGCTCGACGCCCGGCCATCGGCGTCGATGACAGTAAGCGTCGAGAAGCCCTGGCCCTCCGGCGTCCACTCATTGCTTCGGCGGCGCGTCAGGTCCGGCAGCGGCTTGCCGTTGGCAAGCCAGCGGAATGGCGCCCGACCGCCCTGGAGTTTGAGAACCAGCGGGGACAGAGCGCCAGCGCTGTCTGAAAGTTCGACACGCGCGCCTTCCGGCGGGTACACGATCACGGGCGACGATTCGCGTCGCGACGCTGAGAGAAGCCCGCTCGCAGTCGTGGTGAAGCGTCTCTGGTTGGCTGGCAGATCGCTGTAGCTCAAGCGTGTCACGCCGCTTGGTGTGGCTGCGAAGGGCGTGATCGCCACGCCTGATTTGGCAAAGGCATCGAAGAGAATTGGCGCGGCGGTAGCGTAACCGGCAATCCCCGGGACCGAACCATTATCGGCCCGGCCGACCCAGACGCCGATCACATAGCGGCCATCGAAACCCACCGACCAGGCATCGCGGTAGCCATAGCTGGTACCGGTCTTATAGGCAATGCCGCGCTGCTTCATGCCAAGCGGTGGCAGAACGCCGGAAAGCGTATCGGTGATGTTCCAGATGGCGCTGCGCGCAAAAATCGGTTCGACGTCGAGAATCTCCGGCTTGTTTCTCACGCCATCGCCGAGCTTCACCGGCTGCCCCTGATTGGCAAGGCTGGCATAGAGCTGCACGAGATCGACCAGCGACACGCCAGCACCACCAAGAGCAATGGCAAGACCCGGTGGCTCAGACTTCGGCAGTGCGAGACTGACCGAGGCGCGTCTGAAACGCACCATCAAAGCGGCAGCACTGACGGCATCCAGAAGCTTCACCGCAGGCACATTGAGAGACAGTTGCAAGGCTTGCCGAATGCTGACGTCACCCTGATACTGCATATCGAAGTTGCGCGGCCGATAGCCGGAGAAATCTGCCGGTCGATCCTCTATGATGGTTTCCTGCGAAACCAGGCCGTTCTCGAAAGCCAGCCCGTAGATGAATGGTTTGAGCGTCGAGCCGGGTGAGCGAATCGCGCGGCTCATCTCCACCCAGCCCCTCCGGGAGCTATCAAGAAAATCGGCCGAACCGACATCGGCGAGAATGTCGCCTGTCGTGCTATCCGCCATGACGATGGCGACCGAAACCTTGTCGCCGATCTTGTCTGCGGCATGCCGCGCCAGCGCCTCAAGCTCGCTCTGGATGCCACGCCGTAGGGTGGAGCCGATGACATGCTGGCGCGGAAATTTTGTCCGCGCGGCTTGCGCCAGATGGGGTGCGAGGGCCGGGAGCGCCAATCGATCCCGGGGAACGGCGGCGGCAGATGCGCGCTCGGCCTCGCCCTCTCCGACAATGCGTGCCACGGCCAGTCTCTGCAACACGCGCTCGCGGGCCTCTTTCGCGGCGTCGGGAAAACGATCCGGTCGGCGCTTTTCGGGGAGTTGCGGCAGGGAGACCAGGAGCGCGGCTTCTGACGTATCCAACCGCCGTGGCTCCTTGCCGAACCATGCGAGGCTTGCCGCGCGCACGCCCTCAATATTGCCGCCATAGGGGGCGACGTTAAGATAGAGTTCGAGGATCTGGCCCTTGCTCAGCCGGCGTTCGATCTGCACCGCGCGCAGCATCTGGCGAAACTTGGCGCTGAAGGAGCGGTCCGCCCGAGGCTCGATCAGGCGCGCGACCTGCATCGATAAGGTCGAGGCCCCTGAAACGATGCGACCGTTGGTCAGCAACTGCCAGGCGGAACGACCTAGCGCCTGAATGTCCACGCCATGGTGGTCGTAAAATCGCTGATCCTCATAGGCGATCAGCATCTTGATGAATTGTGGATCGACCTCGGCCGCGGTCGTCTGCAAGCGCCAGCGCCCATCGGGCGTGGCGAAGGCGCGCAGAAGATTGCCATCGGCATCCACCAGTTCCTGAGACACGATACGCGCATTGTCTAGCGGCGGCGGATAGGCGCGATCGAGACGGTCGAGCCCGTAGATGGCGGCACCGGTGACCGACGCCGCCAAAACAAAGCCGAAGACGAAGCTGCGCCAACCCCTCATTACTGCGCTGCGCGAACCTCCATCTTGCTGGTTGCCGTGCGAGCGGAGAACTGCGGACGATACATGTCCTCCACGCTCGCCGCCGGGTTGTCGTAAGTGCCGGGCGTCACGGCCCGAACCACATAGGCCAGCGTGATTTCAGAGGTATCGCCCGCCGTTCTGTCGAATGCGGCCACGAAGCGGTCGTAACGGAATTCCGTATGCGCCGCTTCCGTTTCCGGCAGCCAATCGAAATTCGTGAGCGCCGCACTGTTGACGAGGCTCGGATTGTCGATCTCGAAACCCGCCGGCAGAAGATCGGTCACGAGAATGCGCGCCTGCCAGTCGTTCTGCGGAATGACCTTCAGCACCACGACATAGCGCTGGTTCTGCTCCACCTCGCTGACATTCACCTCTTCGCCATCCATCGAGTAATAGGTCTTCTCGATGGTGAAGCCCTCACCGCCTGCCGGAAGCGGCTTGGACGGAGGCGCAACGGTGGTGACGACTGCCGTGACCGGATCTGCCGAAGCGTTTGTAACATTCAGCGGTGCTTGAAGCAGCTCATCGCCGCTCATGCGTTGGCTGAAGCCGCCCTGCTGCAGGGTGCCGTTCACATCCAGGCGAATATCCTTGTCCTCACCTTTCAGGGCGCGCGCGGCGAGAATCATCCAGGCCTGCTCCTGCGTGCTGGTATAGCGCTTGGACTCGAAGTCCTTGGACACGACACCCGCAAGCTGGGACACAACTGCCGGGACCGGACGGCTTTCTGCCGCCAGCGCCAGGGACGCAGCGCCGTCACGAAGAGCCGAACCGTAATCGGCACGCGCCAGCGTGACGTTCGCGCTTGAGGATGCCATGCCCAAGGATGCCCCGAACGCGGACTTGGCGCGCGCAGCATCGCCATAAAGCGAGAGGGCTGCCGCGACCTGTGCCTTGGCGAGCGGCGTCGGAAACTCGTTCAAGGCCGTATCGGAATAGTAGCGTAGGTCGTTGATCGCAGCTTTGCGATTGCGTGCCAGCACATAGAGCGAGTAGGCAATCTCGTTGCCGCGGTCCTTGACGTTGCTGTCATAGGCAAGACCGTTTTGCAGATTGGTGAGTGCCTGCACCATGGCTGCTTCCGGCACATCGTAGGACTGCTCACGCGCCCGCGTCAGGAAATCGGAGATGTAGGCGTCGAGCCACAAATCCCCTTCGCCGGGAGACCAGAGACCGAAGCCGCCGGCGCTCGACTGGAAGGAGAGAACCCGGTAGATCGCGTCCTGCACCCGCTTGCGCAATTCCGGATCGTCCTTGCCGCCACTGTCCTTCATCAGTTCGGATGCATAGAGCAGAGGTAGAGCCCGGCTCGTTGTCTGTTCGGCGCAGCCATAGGGATATTTGTCCAGCATCATCATCAAAGCGGGGACGTCGAACGCCGGAGAGCGGGTGACGTTGACCGAGACCGATGAGCCAACCAGCATGCTGTCGGCCAGCAGGTTGCCGTCCACCGTCAGACTGCTGTTGGGCGCAATCTTGATGTTGCGGCGTGTCGTGACCGGAAGCACCGAGGGCCGCACCGGAATGGTCAGCGCCTGCTCCAGCGAAACGCCGCTGGCGTTGCTGACCTTGATCGCAATCTGCCCTTCACCGGGAAACTCGCCCGTCAAAGGCACGGTCAGGGACGTCTTGCCGCCCTTTTCCAGCCTCGCCGTTTGAGAAAACTCGCCCTGATCCACAGTCACGGCCATGTTGCTGGTGACATCGATCTTGTAATCGCCAGCCTCACCATCGGTATTGGCGATGTCGAGGCGCAGTTGCGACACATCGCTGGGGCTCAGGAACTTCGGCGCGCTTGCCGTCACCACCACCGGATCGCGAATGACGACATCCGAGACCGCGTGGCCAACGCCGGTCTTTGTCCAGGCAACGGCCATGACCCGTGCAGTCCCATTGAACTGCGGGATATCGAAGCTGACCGTCGCCTTGCCTTGTGCATCCAGCTCTACGGGGCCTGCAAAAAACGCGACGAGTTTCTCCTTCGGCGGGCTGCCCTGAAGCGCAACCTGCCCGCCATCGCCGCCGGTTCTCAGACGCCCCGTGGCGCCAAGCGAACCATCGATGAGGCGGCCATAGAGATCGCGAATTTCGAGGCCGAGCCTGCGCTGGCCGAAATACCATTCGTCCGGCTTCGGCGGCTCGTAACGGGTGAGGTTCAGAATACCGACATCCACCGCGGCAATCGTTACATAGGCCTTGTCCTCTGCACCCGCACCGGAGACATGCACCGGAATCTGTAGCGCCTGCCTCGGCAATGTCTGCTTTGGAAGATCGAGCGCGATGCCAAGCTTGCGCTCGCCCGGATCGACCGCCAGCCACTTCACGCCGATGGCGCGCATCGGCATGCGGCTTTCCTGCGCGGCGCCGGGGCGGAACAGGGTTGCCGTTACATAGGAGCCAGCGCCCCAATCTTCCGTCACCGGGATTTCGACTTCGCCGCCCTTGTCGCCGATCTCGACATTCTGCACCGAGATCAGCTTTTCGGAACCGGAGACAACCATCAACTGGCCGGCATAACTGGATGTGACCTGAAGCTTGGCCGTCTCGCCCACCCTGTAGCTATGCTTGTCCAGTGCAATTTCGAGCGCATCCGGCGTTTCGGTCGAGCTTGCGGCTACGAACCAGCCGGCATCGAATTCCACGCTGGAGACAGCGCCATCATTCTGCGGCGCTTCCACCTCCAGCCGGTAACGGCCCCAGTTCACGGGTACGGAGATGTCTGCTCCATCCGGCGTGACCGAAAGCGTGCCGGTCTCCACCTGCTTGGTATGGACCACCGGCTCATAGCGCCAGGAATTACCCTGCCTGTACCACTGATAATTGCGCTCCACCTTGATGAGCTTCCAGGTAAGCCCGTTCATCGCCTGCCTGCTGCCGTCCGGCGCAAGCCCAATCACATGGAAACGCCCGATGGAGTTTTCCGCCAGATCGCCGGAGAATTGCGGTTTGATGCCGATCATGTTGCTGTCGGACTTGACCGGCAATGTCAGCGAGCGCTCCACCGCACGGCCACCTGCCTCACGCATGCGCACAGTGATGCTGGCCGAAAGAAACTGCGTGGTGGAGGGAAGATCGCCAAGCTCCACCGGGAAGCTTGCCTTGCCGTTCTCATCCAGGACCGGAAGATTATCGAGCGTGGTGCGGCTTTCTTCTTCGGTCTCCTCATCCGCTAGGCCAAAGACATATCCCTCGAAGGCCGGATTGGTGCGCGACGGCTTCAGGGCGATTTCGCCCTCAAGCTCAAGCCCCGCAGCCGGCGCGCCATAGAGATAGCGACCATCGACATCAATTGTCGTCTCGCCTGCCGGATCGATCTCTTTTGCCGCGCTGGTAAGGTCGAACTCCGTGCGATCCGGCACGAAATCATCCACGAGGAAGGATTGTTCGCTGATCGCGCTTGCCTTCGGATCGGTATAGATGCGCATCGTCCAGGTGCCGCGCATGGCGGTTTCCTGCAGCGGCAGATCAACCGCGTGACCCCCCAGCGCCTTGCCGTCGCTGACGAAGCGGCGATCCTCGACGCCGTCAGGCCTTGAGAAGATGAAGGTCAGCGGCAGG
The DNA here is from genome assembly GCF_004310285.1 of Agrobacterium cavarae. GTDB lineage: Bacteria > Pseudomonadota > Alphaproteobacteria > Rhizobiales > Rhizobiaceae > Agrobacterium > Agrobacterium cavarae. The sequence continues at coordinate 3,563 of NZ_SISF01000019.1, read as the reverse complement.
TTCTCGATCGCATTGCCTTCGATGTCGCGCGAAAGTGCTGCGGCATGCACCGTCTCACCCGCGCGGTAAATGCCGCGTTCAGTCCAGCTGAACACGTCGATGGCGCCGGGTGCGGCGCGACCGGTCACACCGCGATCGGAAAGATCGAAGCCCGCCCGTGTCATATCGAGGAAGACGTAGTCCTTCTCGCCATTGCGCGCCGTGATGATGGCAGGTGCCTGGCCGGCGGAGCCGCGCATCAGACCGGCGGAAAACGTCGCGCGTCCCTCCGCATCGGTGGTGGCGGAACCCAGCACCTCGTTATTCTTGGCGAGAAGCTGGAGCGAAACGCCCTTCAGCGGTTCGGCATTGCTGAGCGCCCGGACGAAGACATTCAGCCCGTCGGTGCCGGCATAGGTGGTGATGCCGGTATCGGAAATGAGGAACCATTGGGTGGCGCGCGCGTCCCAATTCTCCGCTGCGGTGCCTGGCGGCACGGCGGTCAGAACATAGATGCCAGGCTTGCGGTCCGGCAGTGCTTCGTCCACGGGGAAGCTGGTGACGACGTCTTTGTTCAGTTCCGTCTGAATGTCGATGCCGCCCTGCCAGACGAGTTCGCCCAGCTCGTTCTCGATCTTCTCCGCACCATAACCGTCCATCTGGGTCAGGAACTGCGAATTGGCCAAAAGCGCGGTGATATTGCGGTCACCCACGCGGTAGAGCTTGAGATCGGCATGATCGATATTGACCGACACGAGTGGGATGCCGCGGCGTGCGGTTCCGGGAAGCACAAAGTTGTCGCCGGTAAAGCGAACCGAGCCGGAGCGATCGCGGACGTAAATGTCGAGATCGACCTGCTTTTCCAGCGGCTCTTCCACGGAGGATGGCAGACCGGCGCGAAGGGCGATCTTGTATCTCTGCCCATGCGTCAGACCTTCGACGCAGATTTCACTACCCTTGGCTTCGAGCGCCTTCGGCGCAGCGCCGTCCAGCGTCACGAAGGACGAGTAGTCGGCATTCTTCACCAGCGGTTCGGAAAACTGGATACAGGCGCGCGGTGTTACGCTGTCGGTGTCGACCGTGTTGTTGATGACGCGGAAGCCCTGGCGGGTGCGAAGGTCGTTATAGGCCGCCCGCGTCTTGGCAACATCCGAAAGGGCAAGGCTTGCCTTGTAGGCGTTCAGCGCCGCGCGGTAATTCTGGCCTTTCTCGAAGGCTTGGGCCAACCGGTTCAGCGCAGCCAAGCGAGTGCTCTGTGTCCGGCTAAGCTGGTAGGCGTTGAGCGCTGCGGCCGGTGCCTCGCCAAGGATTTGGTAGTTGTTCTCGACCTTCGCCTCGACGGAAGAGAGCTCCGCCCATAAGGCGCCATTCTCAGGATTGAGCGATAGCGCCGACTTGTAGACTTCCACCGCCTGGGGGATATCAAGCACCGCCTGTTGGCGTGCTTGCGATAGCAACGCTTCAAGGCCTTGGGTATCATCCGCCTCAGGCAAATCCGCCTTGAGCTTGCGGGCCTGCTGGTAGAGGCTATCCTCGACGAAGGAGAGACGCTGTGGCGCGCCGAGATCAGGCTCGTTTGCCGCCTCCACAATCTTCCCGGCAACGGCGCCGGGAAACGCATTGAGCTGATTATAGTCCGATTTGAGGAAGCACCACTTCACCTTGGGATTGTAGGTGAAGGCCTTGCAGCCCTTGTCATCGATGCAGATGGTCTTGCACTGATCGAGAGACACGTCCTGTTCCGTGCGCAGATCGAAACCGAAATAGTCGCCATTTGCGGTTGTTACCACCTTGCGCGGCGCATCCTCAGCTAGAAGAGGCGAGACGGAAAATGCTGCAAGAACAAGGGCAAAAGCGTGCGAAACGACGCGAAAGGACATCGGTCTCTCCCCGAAAACACAATGATCGGCGCGACTTTGGTCCTATTCAAGCTTCTTTGTCAACGGAGCCTTGCATCCGATGCTGCCACTCCCGGCGCAAAAGTGCATATTGCATCGTATTCTCGTAAAGCGGGTGCCCGGCCTCATCCTTGGTGAAAGAGATGAACTCGAGAAAAAGCCCTTCGCGACGCATTCCAAGCTTTTCGCACAGCCGCTGAGAAGCCAGGTTGTTGTCCTCAACATAGGCGTAGAGGCGGCGTATCTGCCTTTCATCGAAGAGCCAGCGGAACATGGCGCGCGCCGCCTCATAAGCATAGCCACGGCCTGCATAGTCGCTGTTGAAATTCCAACCGACGGACAGCGTATCGCCTTCCTCATCGGCGGTGGCGAAAAGATCGCCAATCATTCTGCGGTGCTCGCTTGAGTAAACGGCAATATGCTCATCGGAGCCGCCACGCTTGATCGCCTCTGCCTCGGCTTCGTCCAGATTTTGAAGTCGCTGGGAGAAAAAGCAACTCGGTCGCGGATCGCGCAGATAGGAAAGAAGGTCCTGCGCGTCTTCGGCCTGAAAGTTTCTAAGCACCAGGCGCTCAGTTCTGATCTCTTCCATCTGCGTCTCCCAAGGGTGTCCTGATTGTTACCGTGCAATCGTCGGAAGGGGCCATCTAGTGAAAAAACAACCACATTATGTCGCCCGCAGTTGGTCAATGTCCTTCCCTTACGTCACTTCATCCATTCGTTGCCATGTTGCAACGGGATGACGGTTTCAGCTTGCGATCAAGTACTAAATCAAAGCTGCGGCGTGGACATTGGAGGAGGTTGCAAGCAGTCTCTGGACAACGGCGGGGGCCGATTCAGAAAGGTTTTCTAATGCGAAACGTCTTCAAGCTTGCTGCACTCATGACAGCGCTTGCTTCCACCACCGCTTATGCGGCTGACCTTGCCGTTCAGACCGAACCGGCAGTTGTTGCCGATCCCGGCGGCTTCTACATCGGTAGCCTGAACAGCCTGACATTCCTGGACGATACGAACTTTTCGACTATCGGCGCTGGCGTCAACACCGATTACGATGTCGGGTACTACAGCGGATTCCGCGTCGGTTACAGCTTCGGTTCCTACGACTTCGTTTCCCCACGCCTCGAACTCGAAGTCGGTTACGGCCGCTCGGATGTCGACACGCATACGGTAAACGGCGTGGACGCTGCTGGCTCCTTCGGCTCAGCTCGCAACTTCCAGGGTTATGTCAACGGTTACATTGACGTTCCGACGGGCACGGCCTTCACGCCATACTTCGGTGGCGGTATCGGCGCGATGAACCTCAAGCTTCGTCGCCAGGGCACGGCTGCAGCCGGCGTAATCATGAACGACAGCGACACCGCATTCGCGTACCATCTGGATGCAGGCGTCGGCATCGAGCTGAACACCATTTCCTTCCTGCGTGACAACGCGCTGTTTGCCAACACCACCTTCGATATCGGCTATCGTTACACAGGCGCCGACAACTTCGACTTCACTGCTACGGACGGCACCGTCTCCAGCACGGATTTCAAGAGCCACGCCATCACCGCAGGCTTCCGTCGCCAGTTCTGATCGACGATCGACTATGACAAAAGAGGGGATCGCGTCCTACGCGGTCCCCTCAGACTGCTGACAAACCCCTGGCGTGAGCTAGGGGTTTATGATTTATTGGGACATGTTGAAGAA
>NZ_SISF01000028.1:184594-269153 GCF_004310285.1 Agrobacterium cavarae | reverse complement strand
CACAAATCCGAAGAGGACGAGGAAGAGGCGCCCGCCAAGCCGGCCAAAGCCGAGTGGGGCAAGCAGGCTGCTGCCGACCGCAACCCGCGCGATGGCGACGAGCGTTCTTCCGGTCGGTTCGATGGAAAGCGCTCCGATAAGCCTGCTGGCAAGTTCGCGCCCAAGGCAGGCGGAAAGCCCGGCGGCAAGTTTGCCGGAAAGGGCAGGGACGAAGCCGAGACCGATGATCGCGGTCCGAAACGCCCGCCGCTTGGCAGCAACCGCACCGCCAATGTCTGGATGGCGCCTGGCGCCAAGCCGACCCGCGATGGCAAGGCCCGTAAGCTCTCCGCGCGTGCCGAAGCCGAAAGCGCATTCAAGCAGCCATCGGCACAGGCAGAAGCCCGCCGCGCAGTCGTGCGCCATGCCGATGACGAGGGTGAATGGATCCGTTCCGATTCGAGCAACGAGGCCGGGCGCGATGAAGGTCGCGGTCGTGGCCGTGGTGATCGCTCCTTCGGCGATCGCAAGCCACGTGAGGCGGGCGATCGTCCCGCGCGTGGTTCGTTCGGGGGTAAGCCTCGTGGTGAGCGCAAGTTCGGTGATCGTCCCTTCGGCGACCGCAAGCCGCGCGAAGATGGCGAGCGCAGCGAACGCCCTCGCAATGACCGCCCCCGGGGCGAAAGATCCTTCGGCGAAAAGTCCTCCGGCGACAGAACCGAGCGTTCGGATCGGCCAGCCCGTTCGTTCGACGATCGTCCTGCCCGTACTGACCGCTCCTTTGGTGATCGCAAGCCGCGTGAGGACGGCGATCGTCCAGCACGCAGTGAACGTCCTTTTGGCGACAAGCCCCGCGGCGCAAAGCCTTTTGGCGGCAAGCCCTCCGGTGGAAAACCATCTGGCGGCAAGCCTGGCTTCGGCAAGCCGCGCGGTGAACGCTCCGAAGGCGGCAGCGGCCCGAAGGGCTTTGGCGGCAAGGGCAGCAGCAGGGGTTCCGGCGGCAAGGGTCCAGGTGGCAAACCATCGGGCGGCGGCGGTCGTGGTCCCGGTGGCAAGCCATCGGGCGGTAGACCGTCCGGTCCAAGAGGCGGCTCGCGAGGGAACGGCGCGTAATGCGGATCGTTGGCGGTGAGTTTCGCGGCCGCAGTCTGGCCGCGCCCAAGTCGAATGCCATCAGACCCACGATCGACCGGACGCGGGAAAGCCTGTTCAACATTCTGAGCCATGCTTACCCCGAAAGCCTGGACGGCACCCGCATTCTCGATGTTTTCGCAGGCACCGGTGCCGTTGGTCTGGAAGCGCTCTCGCGCGGCTGTCGTGTTGCCCTTTTCGTCGAAAACGGCGTCGAGGGCAGGGGGCTTTTGTGGGAAAACATCGATGCGCTGGGACTTCACGGCCGCGCTCGAATTTTGCGCCGCGATGCGACGAAGCTTGGTGGGGTCAACAATATCGAGCCCTTCGACCTCCTCTTCGCCGATCCGCCCTATGGGCAAGCGTTAGGCGAGAAGGCCTTCCAGGCCGCCCATCTCGGCGGTTGGCTCGTGCCTGGTGCGCTCGCAATTCTGGAAGAACAAGGCGATGTGGCCGTGATGGTCGATCCCGCCTTCAAGCCGCTGGAAAGCCGCACCTTCGGCGATACCAAAATGCATTTCTACCGCTACGAGCCCTGAAGCACCTCAGTGGACGCGAGAGGAGACCTCCGCGTCACTGTCCTGTCGTCTTTATGTCATAGAGCCAGTCTCAGTATGACCGTCGCGTCGCTTTGCCCAGATGCTTTGCTGAGACGCGACCGCATGACAGGAAATGAGGCTGTTCTCGTGGCTGCGAAGAAAAAGAAACTCTCCGACAAAAAGCGTAAGCGCAAAGAAACGGCAACGGAAAGAAGCGATCCCACCTTTGCGGTGGCTTTCGGTGGCGGCGGTGCACGTGGCATCTGCCACATCAATGTTATCGAAGCGATGGATGAACTCGGCATTCGCCCAAGCGCTATCGCTGGAGCCTCCATCGGCGGCATCATGGGCGCCGGTATGGCCGCCGGGATGAGCGGCAGGGACATCCGCGATTACACGCTCGCGCTGATGGGCAAAAAGGGCAGCGTGGCGAACAAGCTCTGGAGCCTTGGCCCTGCCTCCATGCGCCATGCCGCCTTCGGCTTTCGTTTGGGCCAGTTCAATCTTGAACTCATTCTCGATGCGCTTTTACCCTCTGCACTGCCGCGCGATTTTGCCGAACTCGGTGTTCCGCTGAAGGTGATCGCGACCGACTACTACGCACAGATGGAAGTCATCTGCCAGGACGGCGATCTGCGTCAGGCGCTTGCGGCCTCCGCCGCCATTCCAGCTCTCTTCATGCCGATCCGCATGAATGACCGCATCATGATCGATGGCGGGATCTTCAATCCCGTTCCCTACGAGCATCTCCTCGACGATGCCGATATCGTCATCGCTGTCGACGTTGTGGGCGGACCGGAGGGAGACGGCACCACCATGCCAAACCGAATCGAAAGCCTTTTCGGCGCCAGCCAGTTGATGATGCAATCGGCCATCGGCCTGAAGCTGCGCATGCGCCCGCCGCATATTTTCCTGCGCCCACCGGTCAACCGTTTTCGTGTGCTGGATTTCCTCAAGGCCCATGAGGTGCTGGCCGAATCGGATGGCATCAAGGACGACCTGAAGCGGCAGATCGACATGCAGATCGAGCTGTTTCACCGGGGGCGTGGCCTGGATATCTGAGCGCTTCTGCTCAAATGCAGGTGAAATGGCGCTTTGACCTTGATGCGGCAAAAGCTCGGCCATAAATGAAGGTCAACGAAAGGCCCGCCTCATGTCCTCAGAAATCGATTCTTCCAAGCTTCTCGACCGTGCAAGCGAACTCGTCACTCTGGCCAAGCGCGCCGGTGCCGATGAGGCGGATGCCGTCATCGTGCGCTCCCGTTCGCAGTCGGTGGGCGTCAGGCTCGGAAAGGTCGAGAGCACAGAATCCTCCGAGAGCGATGATTTCTCCTTGCGTGTTTTCGTCGGAAAGCGGGTTGCAAGCGTTTCGGCCAATCCCGGTTTCGACCTGAAGACGCTTGCGGAGCGCGCCGTTGCGATGGCCAAGGTTTCGCCCGAAGATCCCTTTGCGTGTCTTGCCGACAAGGAGCGTCTTGCGACCTCCTATGACGACCTTCAATTGTTCGATCCGACGGAGGTCTCCGCCGACCAGCTTCGCGATGCGGCGCTGGCAGCAGAAGAGGCAGCGCTTGCGGTGAAGGGCGTGTCGAACTCCTCCGGAGCCGGTGCCTCGAGCGGCATGGGCGGCCTTGTGCTTGTCACCTCTCACGGCTTTTCCGGCAGCTATATGGGCAGCCGTTTCGGCCGCTCCGTCAGCGTCATTGCTGGTGAAGGCACGAAGATGGAGCGCGACTATGATTACGACAGCCGTCTTTATTTCGCCGACCTCGATGCGCCGGAAGACATCGGACGCCGGGCGGGCGAAAGGGTCGTCAGGCGTGTTAATCCAAGACAGGTCGATACCGGCAGCAACATCACGGTCGTGTTCGATCCTCGCATCGCGCGTGGCTTTGTCGGCTCGATTGCGGGCGCGATCAATGGCGCATCGGTAGCGCGCAAGACGAGCTTCCTGCGTGACAAGATGGGCCAGCAGATCCTGAAAAAGGGCCTGTCCATAACTGACGATCCGCAGATCATCCGTGGCCCGTCCTCGCGTCCGTTCGATGGCGAGGGCGTGCGGGGTGAAAAGCTGGTGATGATCGAGGATGGTGTCTTGAACCACTGGTTCCTCTCAACCTCGACTGCGCGGGAAATCGGCTTTGAAACCAATGGTCGTGGCGTCCGGGGCGGGACCTCCGTATCGCCCGCATCCACCAACCTGGCCTTGGAACCTGGCGACATCTCGCCGCAAGACCTGATCCGTCAGGTGGGCACGGGTTTTTATGTCACCGAACTGATCGGCCATGGCGCCAATATGATCACCGGTGAATATAGCTGCGGCGCAAGCGGTTTCTGGATCGAGAATGGTGAAACCTCGTTCGCCGTCTCCGAGGTGACGATCGCGTCCAACCTCAAGGACATGTTCATGCGTGTTACACCCGCTAACGACGTGGACCGCAAATATGGTGTGGCAGCACCCACGCTTGCCATCGAAGGCATGACGATAGCGGGACGCTGACATCGGCATTCGGCGGTTGCTTTCGCGTCTTGCTCATGCGCATGTGAAAGCACAAATGGAAATGTGCGACACGCGCAGAACGACGGTATGATAGTTGAGACTTCTGGAGCCGATTGGCGCTCCGATCTGGACCTTGTTTTGAACGCCTCCCGCGAGGCTGGACAGGAGGCCTTACGGCATTTCCGTAAGGACCCCGAGGTCTGGTGGAAAGATGGCGGTCGCTCGCCGGTGAGTGCCGCCGACTATGCCGCCAATGACATCCTCGAAAGACTGCTACGCTCCGCTCGCCCGGATTATGGCTGGCTGTCGGAAGAAACCACCGATGATGACAAGCGCCTGTCGCGCGATACCCTCTTCGTGGTCGACCCGATCGACGGCACCCGCGCCTTCATCAACGGCAAGGACACATGGTGCGTCAGTGTCGCCGTGGTTCACAAGGGCAGACCTGTGGTCGCGGCCCTCGTGGCGCCGGCGCTGGGTGAGGAATTCACGGCGTTTCATGATGCGAGTGCTGAAAAAAATGGTGGGGTGCTTAGGATCACTAAAGTTGCCAGTGGACCGATCCAGCTTGCCGCTCCCGAGGAAGTGATTGCGCGCCTTCCGTCAGACTTCAAACCCTCCGTTCGGCGCATCCCGCACGTACCCTCGCTGGCTTATCGCCTCGCCATGGTAGCCGACGGGCGGATCGATGGGACGCTTGTGCTGCCGAATTCGCATGACTGGGATCTCGCCGCCGCCGATTTGATCCTGCAGCAGGCGGGCGGTCAGCTTGTCGATCTTGACGGCAAGCCGTTGATCTACAATCGCCCGCAGGTCAAACACGACGCTCTCTGTGCCGCGGCGAACCACATCCTGCCGACCCTGTTGATGCAGCTTGGGCGATCGGCCAGAGGTTGATTTTTACGTCAAAATCCAGCAGATGAAGGCTTCCTTGAACGCCTTTGAGAAGAAAGAAGAGACGACAGGACATGACCGAAGCGAATAACAAGAAACAGCTCCTTCACCTCGTATTTGGCGGCGAACTCGACAATCTCCAGGAAGTGCAGTTTCGCGATCTGAAAGCACTCGATATCGTCGGCATTTTCCCGGACTACGCGACGGCACTCGGCGCCTGGAAGTCAAAGGCACAGCAGACTGTCGATAACGCCCACATGCGCTATTTTATAGTGCATATGCACCGCCTTCTCGACCCCGAGAGCAAATAACGGCTTTCCACCCACTTGTTCTCCACTATAATCCGGCATGCATATTGGTAGTGCATCCCCCAGTCGGGGATGCACAATATATTGGGTATTGAGCGACAATTTTTTTGCCGGGACCCAATCATAACAAAAAAGACGCATTTTCATCAGAAGTAGCCGGCCACGTTAATCGGGGGAAAAGCATTGCGCAGAGTGATCGAGGGCAGCATCGTATGAACAGCCGGATCGCACGTTTTGCCCTGTCGGGTTACAGAATGGCGGGAATGGCCGCTTATCCTTTCGCGCGGCCCTACCTGTCCTACCGGGCGGCGAAAGGCAAAGAAGATAAGCAGCGGCGTCTTGAACGGTTTGGCTATTCGAGTGCCGAACGCCCACGTGGCCCGCTGGTCTGGTTTCATGCGGCAAGTGTCGGCGAAACCCTGGCGCTGATCCCGCTCATCCGCGAAATCCGCAAGCGTGACATCCATGTGCTGTTGACCACCGGCACGGTAACGTCGGCCGATATCAGCCGCACACGCCTTGGCAACGATGTCATCCACCAATATGTGCCGCTCGACATCAAGATCTGCATCAATCGCTTTCTCACCTATTGGGCTCCCGACGCCGCCATCACCGCTGAATCTGAGATTTGGCCGGTCACGATGATGGAACTGGAGCGTCGGCACATTCCGCAAATCCGCGTCAATGCCCGCATTTCAGACCGGTCCTTCGACCGATGGAAGCGCTATTCCGATTTTGCCGAAGCGCTGTTCAGCAAACTGGCGCTCGTCGTCGTGCAGTCGGATGTGGATGCGGAACGTTTCAGAGACCTCGGTTCCTGGCCGGTGATCACGTCGGGCAATCTCAAGGGCGATACCGATCCGCCGCCCTGCGATCAGGCGCAGTTGGATATCTACAAGCGTGAGATTGGCAACCGGAAGACCTGGGCAGCGATCTCCACCTTCGACGGTGAGGAGAAAGCGGCAGCCACCGTTCATGCCGCGATCAAATCCCGCAATGGTCAGTTGACGATCATCGTTCCCCGCCATCCGGAACGGGCGGATGAGATCGAGGCCATGCTCAATGGTATGAACCTCAAGGTGGCGCGCAGAAGCCGCAACGATGTGATCACGCCGGAAACCGATATCTTCCTCGGGGATAGTATCGGAGAAATGGGTCTCTACCTCCGTTTGACGGAGCTGGCATTTGTCGGACGATCGCTGATGGCGGAAGGCGGTCAGAACCCGCTGGAGCCCGCCATGCTTGGCTGTGCGGTTCTGTCCGGCGCCCATGTGCAGAACTTCCGCGAAGCCTATCAGAAACTTCTGCGCTCCGGCGCTGGCCGCATCATCCGCGATGTGGAGATGCTGGCAAAGGCGGTACACTACCTGCTGGCCAATGATAACGAGCGCTACAAGATGATCGATGCCGGCGGCCGGGTCATTCAGGACATGCGCGGTGCGCTATCGCTGACGCTGAAGGCGCTCGAGCCCTACATCAACCCGTTGACGGTGTCTGCCAAGCTCCAGCCACGCAGCGCGGTGGGCTGAAACCTTGGACCAGAACAATTCGATGAAGTCCGCCGCCGACATTGCCGCCGTTCTTTTCGATAAGGACGGCACCCTGATCGGCTATGACGCCAGTTGGGGTCCGGTCAATCGCGAGCTGGCAGCGATCGCCGCTGAAGGCGACGCAGAGCTTGCGGACCGTCTTCTTCTCGCCTGCGGCATGGACCCGGTCACCGGACATGTGAAACCGGACAGCTTGCTGGCAGCAGGCAATACGGCGGAAATTGCAGCCGGCCTGATTGCGGCCGGATCGCCCTGCGCCCTGCAACCTCTGACGGAGCGGCTGGATCGGCTGTTTACCGAGGCGGCGGGCAAGTCCGTTGCCGTGACGGATCTGCAAGCCTTCTTTGGACGGCTGAAGGACAGAGGTTACAAGCTCGGTGTCGCGTCCAGCGACAATGAGGCCTCCATTCGAGAACTGGCAAAACGCTTCGGCTTCGATGTCTATCTCGATTTCGTCGCGGGCTATGATAGCGGCCATGGCGTCAAGCCGCAGCCGGGCATGGTGCTGGGCTTCTGCGAGGCGACCGGCCTGAAGCCTGAGCAGGTGGCGGTCGTCGGCGACAATAATCACGATCTGCATATGGGCAGAAATGCGGGGGCGGGGTTGCGCATCGGTGTGCTGACGGGCACCGGATCGCGCGACAGCCTGGCTGCCGATGGCGATTATTGTTTCGATGATATTACGGGGCTCGAAGCCCTGTTGCCAAACCGCGCTTTCGTCTGATTTCGGACGGCTGTGCCGGTATCCTCACCCTGTCGCATGTCTTCGTCACAAAAGGGCTGGACACTTTTGCGCGACATGCTTTAGCTCTTGCTACCATAAAATGTAACTGGGATTCATAGGCCAATGGTTTCGGAAGCGCCGCCCTTCTGGTGGAGAAAAGCTGGCTGGGAAGCCTGGGCTCTCAGCCCCTTTTCCTATCTCTATGGCCGGGTGGCGGGCCATCGCATGAAGACGGCAAAACGAGCCTCGGTTCCTGTTCCGGTCATCTGCATCGGCAACTTCACCGTGGGCGGGGCGGGCAAGACGCCAACGGCGATTGCTATTGCACGCGCAGCGCTCGACAAGGGACTGAAGCCCGGCTTCCTCAGCAGAGGTTATAGCGGCACGCTGGACGTAACGACGCTGGTCGATCCGGATCATCATCGCTCTGCTGCCGTGGGGGATGAACCACTCCTGCTTGCGCGCGAGGCGACGACGGTGATTTCGCGCAAACGCGTCGAGGGCGCTGAGCGTCTGGTCAAGGAAGGCGTCGATCTGATCATCATGGATGACGGCTTTCAAAGCGCGAGGTTGACGCTCGATTACGCCTTGCTTGTCATCGATACACGACGGGGAATTGGCAACGGCCATCTCGTGCCGGGTGGTCCGGTGCGGGCACCTTTGGCCGAACAGATGCGCCAGGCCAACGCCATTTTGAAAGTCGGGGATGGAAGTGCCGCGGATGCGATTATCCGAACGGCAGCCCGCGCGGCAAAACCGGTCTTTGTCGCATCGACCGAGCCTCGCCCGCTGCCAGGTTTCGCCGGAAAACGCGTTCTGGCTTTTGCCGGTATCGCCGACCCCAGCAAGTTCTATCGCACCGTCGAAATCTTGGGAGGCGAGATCGTCATTGAACGGTCGTTTCCCGATCATCATCAGTTCAGCGAGGACGAGCTTGCCGATATGGTGAAGGAGGCGAAGGATCTTGATCTGCTGCCGGTAACGACAGCGAAAGATGCCGTGCGCCTTGCGGGCCTTCCCGGACAAGCAGCAGAGCTTCTTTGGAGCGGCCAGGTGGTCGAGATCGATATGGTCTTCGACGATCCAATGGCAGCGTCGACAATGATCGATGCGGCGGTCGAAAACTGCAGGACGCGGCGTCTTTTGCAGAAATAAAGCGCTTCCCTGTCACGCGCATCAGCGAGTGTAAGGAACAATCGACCGTTGCAACTCTTTTACCTCTCAGTGAAGCACGAGTTGGGCTCTGATCCGAGGAGGAGAGAGATTATGCAGCATACGAATGTGGAGAAGAAAACATTCACCCCGCGCGAAACCCGTCAGGGCTTTAAGGGTAAGCCGGTCCTGGTTATTCTTGTCGTCAGCCTGTTTCTAGCAATGGCAGTATGGCTGGCCGCGGAAATCTGGGGTGAAAGCACTGCCCCTGCGACAACGGAGACGCCACCGCCTCCGGGTCCTGCAACGTCGAGCCAGACGGTCAATCCGGGCGCGCAGGGCAGCCAGACCTTCGATAACAACCCGCCATCCGGCGCAACGCCGCCGACGGAAGGTGTTGATCGTAACCCTTCGACACAGGCGCCGTAAGGCAACTCGCCAATCTTGACGAGGGTCGAGGTCGGTAAATGATGGAGGGACATCCTTCAATAAACAAAAAAGCCGGAGCAACTGCCCCGGCTTTTTTTCATGGCTGCACCGGTGTCAGGCGGCTTTCTTGCCAGATGCGTTGAGAGACGCTGTTGCAAGCGACGACAGGTCTGCGTCGGTCTTTGTCTCTTCCTTCAATGTCGCGTCCAGCAACTGGACTGCCTGCTTGTGACCAAGCTGCTCTGCCCATGCCTTCAGCGTGCCATAGCGGGCCATCTCATAATGTTCGACAGCCTGTGCCGAGGAGATGAGGCCGGCATCGAGAGCCGGGCTGCCCTTGAAGTCTTCCATGATCTCTTCGCCTTCGGCGATAATGCCCTGGATTGCTTCGCAGGTCTTTCCCTGAGCGCGCTTGCCGAGAAGTTCGAAGATCTCCTGCAGCCGCTCGATCTGGCCCTGGGTTTCTTCCTTGTGCTTCTCGAATGCGGCCTTCAGCTTGTCGCTGCTGGCCGCCCGCGCCATCTTGGGCAGCGCCTTCAAGATCTGGCGTTCTGCAAAATAGATATCCTTCAGCGTGTCATAAAAAAGATCGTCGAGCTGTTTCTCTGCCATGTGTATCTCCCAAGTGTTGGTGCTGATGATCGCACGGCACACCGAACATCAGCGCCCCTTGATGGTTCCGGAGATAGCCAGAAGAGTTAAAGGTGAGTGACACCTTCTGCGTCAATCGACGACAAGGTGAGGCACGAAGCGCGAGAGGTTGGTGGTGATACGGCTTTCGTCCTCGCGAATGCTCAGGCCGCACGCCACGTCCCCAACGATCCAGCTTCCGAGAATGGCATGGACATCGTCGACATCGAAAAGCGGCGCAAGCGCCTGCACGACGTAACCTTCAGCGCCATAAATACCGGGGTTTTCAACAACCAGCTGCTGGTCTTCAAACAGGGAGACGCTCTCTCCCTCCCGCGAGAAAAGCGGTTTCCTGACGTAATCGGCAAGGTTTTGCGCCTGCGGATCGTCGGCAAAATAGCTCGGCAAAAGATTGGGGTGTCCTGGATGGCGCTCCCACAGAAGCGGAAGGATGCCTTTGTTGGAGAGAATGGATTTCCATAAGGGTTCGACGAACACGCTGCCTGCCGTTGGAAGGTGCACCGAAAAAGGCTCCTTGAACATCACTTCCCACGGATAGAGCTTGAAGCAGCGTTCGATCAGACGGTTCTGAAGGTCGGTAAAGCGCCCAGCCCGATCCACACCGATATCGCGAATATCGATGAGTTCCACTTGATGACCGGCCTGTATGGCGCAGTCCATCAGATAGGCCGTGGTGCCACGATCCTCTTCATTGTCCAGGAGCGTCGAAAAGTGAAAGACGCCCTCGGACGGGAACTGGCGAAAAGCCTCCACGAGGCATTCCTGAAGAGAATTGAACTGATCGGCGTCCTCGGGGAGCGTGCCTGCAGCAATCTGGTCGGTCAGCCAGTCATATTGGAAATAGGCGCTCTCGAAGATCGAGGTCGGCGTGTCGGCATTATATTCGAGAAGCTTTGCCGGACCCTCGCCCATATAGGCAAGATCGAACCGGCCATAGAGATGCCGGTCGCCCCGAAGCCAGGACTGCCTTACCGCGTCTCGCATCTCGTCTGGAATTTGAAGCTTCTCAAGCGACTCCTCGCTGGTAACGACATCCGCCACAAGGTCCATGCACATCTCATGGAGTTCCTGCGAGGGCGCCTCGATGTCCTCTTCGATCTGCTCGTAATTGAAGAGGTAAGCCGCGTTGTCGACCCAGTATGGCTCGCCATACATCTCGTGAAACCCGAAACCGACGGATTTTGCCTGTTCGCGCCAGTCGGGTCTTTCAGGAAGGGCGATGCGTTTCATTTAACTGCCATGATGGCTGGACGAGCTCCAATGGCCAAAACCGCTCCGCGCGGTTGTTTCCGGGACGCCGTAGCTGACATTCTTCAGGAAGCGATAAGAGTTGCTGCCAGCCTGGTCGCCTTGGCTTCGCGCAACCATGGCGGTGCCTTGCCGATCTTTATAAACGGCCGAGCCGCTGCCGAAGCGAAATGAACCGCCACCGCTGCTGCCTCCGCCACCGCCAGAGCTGGCTGCGGCTTCCTCTTCTTCTTCCTGCCGCTTGCGATCCGCATAGTAATCTGAAACCGAGCGAACGTTGCGCGCCAAGTAAAATCCGGTCAGTGCCGGAATGAAGGGCGCGATATCCTGCTCTGTCCGTGGAGATCGAGTACAAAGCCCGCTGCCGAAGCTGTCTTCGCAACTCGCCTGGTCGGCAAAGCGCGGCGCGTTCGCTTTGTAGTCGGTCGTCGCGTCGCGAAAGGCCACATCGCAGACATCCGCACCGATCCCGCTCATCACGCATTGCTGCGTCGACTTGAAGACGAAGGCATCCGGAGGCTGCTCGCCGCAGCCCGCGAGCGCCAGCCCCGATACCGTGATCGTTCCGAGTGCAAGAACCGGCCTTGCGTGACTTCGCATCCGTCTTTTCATGCGAAGTCTCCTCAGTAGGTCATGCAGGCAGCGTTGAGGATGCCGATGATAAGCGCGATGCCGCCGCCCCACACGCCCGCGGAAACCTCGCCTCTGCCGATCTTCTCATGAATGCCGGGGAGGCTGGCGCGCGCCACATAGAAGGCTAGGATCTGCACGACGATTCCGATGATCGACCAGATGATGAAGTCGATAATGTTCACGGAGTTGGCAGCGGCAGATGCCATCGGCAGGCCAAAGCCTGCTAGCGCGCCCAGAAATGCGATCGTGGCGGAGAGATTGCCGGAACGGATCAGCCTCATTTCGTCATGCGGCGTCAGCCGCGTGTAGATGCCGGCAAACACCGCATAGGCAAGCAGTCCGAATGCGAAGTAGCTAAGAAATGCAGGCAGCCCCGCAACATATCCGAACATATCGGCTCTCTCACAATGACGAGTTGGACATCAAGGCTTGTGCGTTTTTTGCTTCAAGCGCGCTTCTGGTTCGGTAGAGCGCCTGCCCGTTTTTCCGCCTCCACGGAGGCCGCGGCATCCGCGTAAGGCTCCTGGCGTACAACGCTCCAATAGCGCAATTCATCAACCGGAATTTGAACGCCCGTCATGGCGCAAACCACGTAGGAGCCGGTCTGGACGATACGCAGGTCGCCATCGAGATATTCGATCTTCGCTTCCCTCTGTCCACCGTCAAATCTGTTCATGCGCGTGCGTCTCCTCGGTCTTCTCATGTCTGGATGCGATCTCTATTCCTACGCAGCCTGTAATTCTAGTAGCCTCAGCTTCTGCCGAAGAGCTTTTCGATGTCGGCAAGCTTCAGTTCTATATAGGTCGGACGGCCATGGTTACATTGGCCGGAGCCCGGCGTGTTTTCCATCTGCCGCAAAAGCGCATTCATCTCCTCCGGCCGCATCCGCCGGCCGGAGCGGACAGAGCCATGGCAGGCCATGGTGGCGGCAACATATTCCAACTTGCCGGACAGACTGCTTGCCGTATCCCATTCGGCGATCTCATCGGCCAGTTGCCGAACGAGCCCCTGAACATTGACTTCGCCCAGCATGGCTGGCGTTTCGCGAACCGCGACCGCGCCCGGTCCGAAACGCTCGATGGCAAACCCCATCTTGTCGAAGCCTTCCGCATGCTCCATCAACCGGTCGCAATCCTCTTCGGGAAGATCGACAATTTCAGGGATAAGCAGCACCTGCGAAGCGGGCCGTTTGGCGTGCAGCGCCTTGCGCATCTCTTCGAAGACGAGCCGCTCATGCGCGGCATGCTGATCGACGATCACCAACCCGTCCTCGGTTTGGGCAACGATGTAATTGGCATGCACCTGCGCGCGCGCTGCCCCCAAGGGATAGCGCGACGGCTCAAGGGTGGTAGCGACCGGCTTTTCATCCGTGTGAAAGACGTCCGACCGGGCCGTCGGCATGGTGATGTCGATAAATTGCGACTGCGCCGGTTCGCGCAGAGCCAACCCATCCGACATTTCCAGCGGCCGGGACGGGGAGTTGGCGGGTGTCCAGGCCTGTGAGGCATAGGGTCTGACTGTCGATGGACTGTAGCCAGGCCGAAATGCGCTCATCATCTGCGAAGCACCCGTGGTCGCGGCGCGGTCGCCCTCGCGGGAAAGGGCCTGGCGGATTGCGCCGACGATCAATCCTCGGACGAGGCCGGGGTCGCGAAAGCGCACATCTGATTTCGCCGGATGCACGTTGACATCCACCAGCGCCGGATCGAGCCGGAGCGAGAGTACCGCAACCGGGTATCGGCCATGCGGCACCGTTTCGGCATAGGCGCCCCTGATGGCCGAGAGCAGCAGCTTGTCCTGCACCGGGCGGCCGTTGACGAACATATATTGATGCGCGGAGTTACCCCGGTTGAAGGTGGGAACGCCGGCAAAGCCGGTAAGCTCGACATCTTCGCGCACGGCATCGATCTCGATGGCATTGTCTTTGAACTCGGCTCCAAGGATCTGCGCCATGCGGGCGAGATGGTCGTCCCCGGTCGATGGCAATTCCAGCGTCGAGCGATCCGTCCCCGAAAGCACGAAACGGATATGCGGGAAGGCAATCGCCATGCGCTTGACGATTTCTGTGATGGCGGCAGCCTCCGCCTTCTCGGTCTTGAGAAATTTCAACCGGGCCGGGGTGGCGAAGAAGAGGTCGCGCACTTCGACGATCGTACCGGTATTGGCCGCCGCGGGTCGTACCGTCGAGACCTTGCCGCCGGTAACCGATATGATCGCGCCTTCGGTCGCGCCTTGCGCACGACTGGTGATGGTCAGCTTGGCGACCGAACCGATGGAGGGGAGGGCTTCGCCTCGAAAACCAAGTGTGCGGATATCGTCGAGTGTCGAGGAAATCTTCGAGGTACAATGCCTGCGGATCGCGAGTTCGAGGTCGGGCGTGGACATGCCACAGCCATTATCCGTGATGCGGACCAGGCCTTTTCCACCGCCCGCCGTGGCGATCTCGATCCGGGTCGCTCCGGCATCGATGGCGTTTTCGATGAGTTCCTTGGCGGCGCTCGATGGGCGCTCGATCACTTCACCCGCGGCGATCTGGTTGATCAGGGTTTCTGAAAGCTGCTTGATGGACATGCTGCCATTCTCGCGGATTCGTGGGCGTAACGAAAGAGAAATCGCACCTCTCCACCGAAAGCACGCTCGCTGTCTCGCCAATCCAGGATTGTTCTTTTTTCAAATTTAAGAGGTCTTTAATCCCGAAACGATATCACTGATCCTGCTTGAATGAGTGATTTATTTGTCTTTTCAGGATGCTTGATAAGGACGGGACGGAAGCGCAGGGGCCGTCTTGTTTGATCCCGAAGGACTGTCGAGCATTTTGCCCGCATGTTCCCGTTATATCCAAAGCCTATTGCTATTGCAGGTTTTCAAGATGAATTGAGCGCGTTCTCGAAACGTGTGTAGGGAATTGTCATGAATGATTTAGCGCCAGACGGCGTGGCCATTCAAGCAGCGATGCTAGACGCTATTAGCGATGCAATGTCTGCAGCGATTCTCATCTATGATCGTGACGACAACCTTGTGTTTGCCAGCCACCGTCTTTTCACGCTTCTGCCGCTCGAGAAGGCAGAGGTGGCACCTGGCGCAAGACTGAAAGATGTTTTAGGCGCAATCTACGATCGCGCCGGCTTCGGCGAGGCGTCTTCGCGTGGCAACCGTGTTGATCGCGAAGAGTGGATCGCCAAGAGCCTTGCCGCCCATTGGTCAGAACGGTCCGAAACGGTGGAGCAGCGCCCTGGCGACAGATGGCTGCGTTTCACCAAACGGCGCGTTCCTTCCGGTTTCTGCATTTGCGCCATCGCCGATATCACCGAGCAGAAAAGGCGCGAGGAACATTGGCGCGCCGATATCGAACGCGTCCAGATCACCGAGGAAATCCTCGACAATCTGCCACTGTCCATTTTCGTGAAGGACAAAAACCGCATTTACTCGGCTGTCAACAAGGCTGGCTGTTCCCTGATTGAAACCTCACCGGACCTGATCCTCGGTCGCAATGTCTTCGATATTCATTCGGATGAGCTTGCGACACGCATCGACGCGATGGACAGGCAAGTGCTTGAGACCGGCGTGCCGGCCATCCTGCCGGAAATGGTCACGCTGTTGACGGGCGACGAGATCCTCGTCATCACCAGAAAGCACAGGGTCGGCAAACCCGGTCAATATTTTCTCGTGACGACGATGGATGACGTCACAGCCTTTGCCGTGACCCAGCCGGATGGCAGGCGTATCATCCCGGGGCTGGAGCATCTGTCCTTCCTGCGCAGTTCCTACATGGATGACGAAAACCATCAGGCTTCACTGGTGATGAAGGGTCGTCGCGTTCTTCTCGTCATGCCGAATGCCGAGGCGGGCCAAGCGGCCTGCAAGCGATTGTCGACGATCGGTGTGGATTGCGCGGTTGCCGTCGGCCTCCAGGAGCAGGAAGCCTTTTTGAGCCTCTCCGCATCCATGGGTGTCAAGATCGACCTCGTTGTGGTTGACGTGCAATTGCCGCTCGAATGTCTGGATCTGCCGACGACATTTGGCATCGGTGTGATGATGGCGGATGAGTTCGAGATCGGCAGTTCGCTGGTCAATATGCTGACGCATCATTTTCGCTCGCTTGAAAACACGCAGCAGGGGAGGGGCAAGGACGACGACTGGGTCGTTATCAACAGCGATGACGAATCGCTCAACCGACCAAGGCTCGATGTTCTCGTCGTCGAGGACAACAAGATCAACCAGATCGTTTTTTCGCAGATACTGGAAGGTCTTCAGATCGAATACAGGCTGGCGCAATCCGGCAACGAAGCGCTGGCGCTCTTCCAGTCGGAAAAGCCGTCGATCGTGCTTCTGGATACCACGCTACCGGATATCGATGGCTTTGAGGTTGCTCGACAAATCCGCAGGCTGGAATCCTCGACGGGCGAAAGAACACCTTTGATCGGCGTCGTTCCTTTGGCTTTCGAGGGAGATCAGCGAGCCTGCCTCAATGCGGGCATGGATGAAATGTTGCTCAAACCAATTAGTCCGGATATAATCGATATGTTGCTGAAGCGTTTTCTGCCGCGTTTCTCTCACAGCCTTCATGGATGACCGCACACATGTTCGTGGTGGTGGGATCTCGTATTCGCGGCGATATTCTTTGTTAATTGCGGGCCACCGATAATAGCGACCACCACAGGCCCACAGGATATGTGAATGAACCCGCCCGCGCCGACTCTTCCGCTCATCAGCCAGCATGAATTGCAGGCGATGGCGTATAGCGATCCGCTCACTGGGCTCGGCAACAAGTATCGTCTGCGTGACAAGATAAAGCTGCTTGCGGCTGAACGGGCCGCCGACCCCGCGCCGTTTGCTGTCGGCATTGTCAATATTGACGGATTCAAGCCCATCAACGACCTGTTCGGCGCGCATGCCGGAGACGAAATTCTCTGCCAGGTAGCGCATCGCTTGAAGGCTTGCATGATGGATGGCTCGATCGTCACGCGCCACGATGGCGACGAGTTCGCCTTCATCTTGCCGCTGATTTTCGAGCGCAGCGGTGCAGAGCGCGTCGGACAGATGATCAAGGATGTGTTGTCGGCACCCTACGATCTTGGCGATCGCAACGTGCGCCTGTCCTCCTCTTTCGGCTTTGCCATCCATCCCTTCGCGGGCGAGGAGTTCGAGGATTTGATGAAGAGCGCCGAAACCGCGCTCTATCGCTCGAAGCGTCGCGGACGCGGCCAGATCACCGTCTACTCCCGCGAGATCGCCCAGGAGATGAAGCGTGCCACGCAACTGGAGCAGGCACTTCGAAACGCGATCATCAGCGACACCATCGACGTACACTTCCAGCCGATTGTCAGACTGGCCGATAGCACGGTGATCGGTTTCGAAGCTTTGGCGCGATGGCACGATCCGGATCTCGGTTTCGTGCCGCCGGATGTATTCGTGCCTTTGGCGGAGGAGCGTGGCTTTATCGACGCACTGTCCGAGACCCTGCTGCGAAAGGCGGCCGAAACCGCGTTGTCTTGGCCGCGCGAACTCTTTCTCTCCTTCAATCTCTCCTCCGCTCAATTGATGGACCCATCGACAGCGGCCAATATTCTTTCCAGTCTGCGTCGCGTCGGCCTCGATCCCCGGCGCCTGGAGCTCGAAATTACAGAGACCGCGGTCATGAGTTCGGCGGACACCGCGCAGCGCATTATCTCGGAGCTTCAGCATGCGGGCGTGCGCATCTCTCTGGATGATTTCGGAACCGGACAATCCAGCCTGGGTCGCTTGCGCGACTTCACCTTCGACAAGGTCAAGATCGACCGTGCCTTCGTTTCCCGCATCAGTACCGACCGCCCCTCGGAGCACATCATCAAGGCGATCGTCGCCATGTGCGATGGTCTCGACCTTGAGGTCGTCGCGGAGGGGATCGAAGATGGCAGCGAGGCCGAAAAGTTGCGAGGGCTTGGTTGCGCCATGGGGCAGGGCTATTTTTACGGACGCCCGGCAGATGCCGCCTCTACCCGCCGCTACCTGCACGACAGCTATCGCGTAGCCAGCGCAGATCTAAACTGAGTTGATGGCTGCGGCGTCGATGGGTCTTTAACGACCGCCTTCGCACCCACTTCGTCTTTGTCGGATCTCGCGAAGCCGATTTCTAAAAGCATCTTCTTGTAATCTGAGGACGCCATTGATGCACCTGGCGCTCTCTTAAAGCGCCTCGCGATCTTTCAGATCGCTCCAGACGCTTTAAGTTTCTGTCTTGTCGCATGTCGGCACAGCAAAATCGCTACACACTTTTGCGCGACATGCTTTAACTCGCAGACCTTACAGCTTGTAGATCCCGTCGAGCCTGCCCTTGACGGTAATGCCGAGATCGAAGGTGGCGCCGTGCATTGGGTTGGCCTTGATCTCGTCGTCTTCCAGTCCTTCGCATGCGGACGTCACCAGCAGGCGGTCCGCCGAAGCGGCGAAGAAGGCCGGGCAGGTCGTTTTAGATGCCGGTAGCTCGTAATGGTCGGTGTGCCGGCCGGTTGTATCATAGCGATCGACAGCACCTTCGCCCCAGCGCGCGTTCCAGATGTTGCCCTCGGCATCGCAGACCGCACCGTCAATGCCGCCTTCGTCCTCGGATCGATCGAGGAAGATGCTCGGAGCGCCGGTCGGAAGTCCGGTTGCGGGATCGAGCGCCACCTTCATCAACCGGTTCACACTGGTGTCGACAAAGTAGGCCGTCGCGCCATCTGGCGAAAAGCAGATGGCATTCGGAATGCTGATCGCGTCGAAAAGCGTCGTTACCACGCCCTTGGCGACGTGATAGATCGCTCCTGCGCCATCCTCGGCCTTTTTGCCCATGGTGCCGATCCAGAGCGCGCCGCTTTGATGCACTCTGCCATCATTCGACCGGTTGCCGGGCTTGTTGGGCTCGAAATCGACATGCAGCGAAAGTTCGCCGGTGGAGCGGTTACGGATAAAGAGGCCATCTTCCGTTCCCAGCAACTGCCGCTCCGCATCGATTGCGGCGACCACGCTTGCCATGAAGGGTAGGGACGTAACGGTCTTCTCGCCCGATGCCGGGTCGAGCTCATGCAACTCCTTGCCGATAATGTTCAGCCAGCAGATCCGCTTGGAAATCGGATCGAAACTTGGCCCTTCGCCCAGCATCAATTGCGCGCTGTCGAGAACCTTCCCCTGAAACGGGTGATTGGTCGCCATATATCTTATCCTCCCACTGCCACGTCATAGGCCTTGATGGTGATCTCTGCCCGCTCACGGGCCTCGCTTGCACTCATACCAGGCTTGTAGAGACTTGTTCCCAGTCCAAACGCCTTGATACCGACACTGGTGTAATCGGAGAAGTTCTTGTCCGACACGCCGCCGACCGCTGCGACCAGCGTGTCCTTCGGCAAAATAGCGCGAATGGCATTGATGCCCGATGGCCCTAGCACACTTGCGGGGAAGAATTTGAGGCCGGTCGCACCGGCTTTCAACGCGAGTAAGGCCTCGGTCGGTGTGAGAACACCCGGCATCGTCACCATGCCTTTGTCGCGCGCCGCCGTGATCACGTCGGTATCGACATTCGGGCTGACCATCAGTTTTCCACCGGCGCTATCCAGCCGTGCCACGTCATCGACTGTCAGGACAGTCCCGGCACCGATCAGTGCATCGGCAGGCGCAAGCTTGGCTGCGATTTCGATGGAGCGGAACGCATCCGGGGAGTTCAAGGGAATCTCGATGGCGCGAAGGCCGCTTTCCAGCAGGGCGACAACGACGCCCTCGGTCTCTTCAGGAAGAATGCCGCGCAAAATGGCGACGAGCGGATATTTCATTTCGGGAAAGGGAACGTACACGGGCTTGAAACTCCTCAGTGCCAGATGGATGTCGCAGCGGCAATCAGCCCCCGGCGAACCGCATCATCGGCGTCAATGGTGATAAAGTCGATGGAAAGAGCGTTGAACGCGGCCTTGTAAAGTTCACCCAGGCCGCCTGAGGCGATCAGGATGACGGAGGAATCACGTGGTGCACTGGCATGCGCACCGGCAATTTCCAGGCCGATCAGCGCTCCGGAGAGTTTGGCTTTCGCATCCGTCGCAGAAAGACCATGCAGCAATTGCCCGGAACGCAAGGTGAAGAAGCGGTTTGTCGCCATCTGCGGATTGTTGTAAATGTCGATCACCGCATTGCTGAACGCCGGAAGATCACCGCTGAAGGCCTCGGCGTCCGCCATGGCGTGGGACAGGATCGTGTGCTTCGAGACGACATCGAAAATCTCGCCGGTCATGAAGGTCGAAAATTGCGTGACGTTGAGATCCCTGACTCGAACCCACTTGGAATGGGTGCC
The DNA here is from genome assembly GCF_004310285.1 of Agrobacterium cavarae. Taxonomy (GTDB): domain Bacteria; phylum Pseudomonadota; class Alphaproteobacteria; order Rhizobiales; family Rhizobiaceae; genus Agrobacterium; species Agrobacterium cavarae. Next base: position 249,119 of record NZ_SISF01000028.1, on the reverse strand, counting down.
GGGCATGCAGACGAGCTGGGCGCCGGTGCGATGATCGGTCGATAGCGCTCCGAGAAGCTGCGTTTCCTCGCCGCGCATCACATCCGGCATACCCTCTGCCCTTTGCGCAAGACCGGGAAGAATGCGGATATCGCTCTTCTGCTCCGGAACGCGGGTCGCACGATCCATGACTTCGGCAAGATTGGCGGGAACGTCCACATAGCCTGCCTCGATCCAGCCCTGCCGTGCGCCTGCCATGCCGCAAACAATTACGGGCAGGCCTTCTGGCGCGGAAATGGCTGCAAGATGCGATGCCAGAACCTCGGCAAAGCCCGTGTGCATCGCCGTCGTCATCCCTTCGGAACTGCGGCGCTCGGCAAGGACATCGCCCGACCGGCTCAAAAGCCACAGGCGAAAGCTCGTCGTACCCCAGTCTACGGCAACAAATGCAGCATCTGACATTATAGAAGACCTCCATCGATAATCATTGTTTGTGCGGTCATGGCGGCGGAGGCATCCGAAGCCAGAAAGAGGCAGGGACCAACGAGGTCCTCACTGGTCAAGGTCCGCTTGAGGCACTGTCGGTTGACGGTATGGGTGATGGCCTCGTCGGTGAGCCAGAGATCCTTCTGTCGCTCGGTCACGATCATGCCGGGCAGGATGGCGTTGACGCGGATGTTTTCAGGCCCAAGCCGGCCCGCAAGGCTCTTCGTCAATCCGATAATGCCCGCCTTGGCCGCCGTATAGGCAGGTAGCTCGCCCATATTGAGCAGATAGGAAATCGACGAGAAATTGATGATGGAGGCGCCCGGTTCTTTTCTCAGATAGGGGAGTGCGGCTTGCGTGACGAAGAAGACCTGCTTCAGATTAACGGCTTGGTTCGCATCCCAATAGTCGCTGGTGACGGTGTCGATATCGTGTCGGTCGTCCCAGGCGGCGTTATTGATCAGAACTCTGATACCACCGAGCGCGTCCCCGGCCGCTTTCACGGCCTCTGAAAGTTCAGCCTGGTTCCTCAAATCCGCCTTGAGGAAAAGTGGTGCAGTGCTGGCTCCCGGCGAAAGCTTGTCGACAAGCGCTTCGCTTGCGCGCACATCGATATCGATGAAAGCGACCTTTGCGCCGATGCGGACAAATGCCTCCACCAGGGACGCACCGATACCGGATCCGCCTCCGGTGATCAGAACACCTCTGTTGGAAAATTCTGGTGACGGGCTGAAATGGCTGTTCATGACGACATCAACATAGAGGTTGAAAGTTCCAATATTTAGAACTAAGTTTTATTAAATGGAATAATCGCCCTCTGTTGCTGGCTATGTCAAGCGCAGGCGTGCGGTCTTCGGAGAAAATCTGGTGCCCACCTCTCGTGACGATGGAAACAAAGACAGTTCGACCGGCACGCTCGGCAAAGCCATCTCCGTTCTCGAGATGGTGGTGATGGCGCCAGAGCCGCCTCGTTTTACCGAGATCCTGAAAAAAACCGGCCAGCCCCGTGGGACACTGCACAGGCAATTATCCCATTTGGTGGAAGAGGGCCTTCTCGAGCAAAACGGCGATCAATCCTATAGTGCCGGGATCAGGCTGCTGAAATTCGCGGCCAAAGCCTGGAGCGGGAGCGATCTGCGCTCGGTAGCGGCGCCTCACTTGCGTGCCTTGCATGAAGAGACCGGCGAATCCGTCCATCTTGGCGTTATTCGCGGCTCTGAGATCATCTATCTCGACAAGATCGACGGTAAGCACGCGGTGCGGATGTATTCGCAGATCGGCCGCACCTCGCCGCTCTATTGCACCGGCGTCGGTAAGGCGGCGCTGTCACTTTTTGCGCATGACGAGTTGCTCAAAACCGTCGAGGCCCTGTCGCTGAGGTCTTTCACGCCAAACACGATCATCAGCGTACCGGCCCTGCTGGAGGAGATCCAGACAATACGCGAGCACGGCTATGGCTTCGATCTTGAAGAGCATGAGCAAGGCATCCAGTGCATCGCGGTCCCGATCGAGACGAACAGGCCGGGGCTCTATGCCGCGATCTCGGTGACCGGCCCGGCGTACCGGTTGACGAGGGAGCGACTGGAAAGCTGGGCTCCGCTCGTCAAAGAGATTGCGAGACGTATTTCCGCTGACGCGGCACTTCGGCTTGCACCCACCCCCTGAGGTAGAATTTTGCTCATCTTCGTAACGGCTTACAACCCGGCAAAAGCGATGTACGAACCTGTACCAACTTTCATTTGCGTTAGACTTGTATTTTGCTAACGATAGCAGCCATCTTTTTCTTCTTGGCCCTTTCTTAATGTAGCCTATTATAAAGAACTTGCGAATGCCGGTCGCCGAACCAGAAAAATTTTCTCCTATGGGGGCAGACAGCGTCTGCGAACTGACGTGCCTGGAAAGTCAGTACGATGTGTTCCGTTTCATGAAGCGCGTGACGGAAAGCTGGGGCATGAAGGCCTTCATGGTGATGAACCTGCCCATGCAGATGTCGCTGACACTGTCGCAATGCACAGTTATCACCAGTTGGCCGGCGGACCTGCTGCAGCAGTACGACAATGACGGGCTTCTCGTCGACAGTAACGTCTACAGTGCTCTGAAGAAGGCGAGCGCGCCTTTCGTGGTCAATCAGGACTTCAGGGGTCATGGTCTGCGCCCGGTTGTCGCAGACAAGTTCAAAGATCTGTTTGCCCGCTTCGATATGATGAACTCGGTCTGGTGCCCGGTTCAGGATATGACAGGCACGCGCGGTGCGGTGTCGCTCTCGGGAGCCAAGTCATCCTTCTCTCGCTCAGAGGTGGCGGAAATCTTCTATCTGGCGGCACACGTGTATGGCCATCTCGCCCATGTCCGCAGCCTGGACTCGCGAGTCAGCGACACATTGACCGACCGCGAAATCGATTGCCTCAACTGGACTGCGGCGGGAAAAACAAGTGCCGAGATCGCCGATATTCTCACGCTCTCCGAGCATACCGTCAATCATTACCTCAATCGCGCGACAAAAAAGCTCGATACCGTCAACCGGACCCAGGCTGTCGCCAAGGCCCTGCGGGTAGGCTTGATAAAATAGGGATTTTTTCTTTTTCCTGTTGTTATCCGTGGCGGTGTGGGTGATCCTGCATCTCTCGGCAAAGAGGAGACTGATTTGGCAGGAACACGGCGCTTCAGGGCAGCGTTTTCTCCTACCGTAGACTGCGCTATTCTCGTCGCAGCGTTTGAAAAGGGTTTTGCCGCCGACGAAGGCGTCGCCCTTGAACTGATCAGAATGAACGGACCGCGCGAAATTCTGGGCGCGTGGTCTTCAGCCGAACTCGATGGCGCACATCTATCCGTCTCGTTGCCGGTTGCTCTCGCTCTACCATCGGCTGACGTTGAAGCCGATCTCATCGTTCCCTTCATTCTCGCGACCGGCGGCTCTACGCTCGTGGTCAGCGCTCTGTTGTATGATGATCTGGTCGAGCAGGGTATGAAAATCCCCGACCCAGGATCGGTTGCCCGTGCGCTTTCGCGCGTTGCCATGGCGCGTCAAAAAGCCGACCTGCCACCCCTGATCTTCGCCACGGAACACTCCTCGTCGACATCGACCTACGAGCTTCTCTATCTCATCGCCAGCACCCGGCTGATCGGCAAAGACGATGTGACGATCATGGAAGCGGCACCCGCCAACATGCCAAGCCTGCTGCGAGACGGCAGCATCGACGGCTTCTATGTGGGTGAGCCCTATGGAAGCGCGGTCACGATGCAAGGGGAGGGGCGGATCGTCACCACCAAATCGCATATCTGGCAAAATGGGCCCGAAAAGGGTCTCGCCGTTTCGAGGCGGTGGGCAGACACGAATGAGCAGACGCTGCACGCAATCCTGCGCGCCTTCTATCGCGCAGGCGAATGGTGTGCCTCTGCCGCGAACAGGGAGGAGCTGGCCGATCTTCTAGCCTCGCCCACCTATCTTGCCTGCGAGATCGAGCACGTTCTTGCCTCGCTATCCGGTTTCATCCCGCACTCGCCCGCCCGATTGCTGGAATGCCACGACTTCTTCTGCGTGAGTGGGAATGCTGCGAACTTTCCATGGCAAAGCCAGGCTCTCTGGTTCTTCAATCAGATGATCCGCTGGAACGAATGCCCGCCACAGGCCGCCGCCGCTGAGAGCGTTCGAGACGCCGCTGCCGAAGTCTTCCGGCCGGACATATTCCGCAAGGCCGTGAGACCGATCTTTGCGCCGGTGCCGGCGGCGAATATGAAGCTGGAAGGAACGCTCAACACGCGGGTCTATGTCGGGGCGGATCGCGCACCGCTTCTTCTCGGGCCGGATACCTTCTTCGATGGTGAGATCTTCGATCCGGAGAGCTTTGCAACCCATCACGAAAGCTGATGGCGCTTTCGATTAAGATCGTCTTGGTAGCGACCGGCCCCCGGCGCCTTATGGCGCATGCCGATTTGCACGGTGATGCGTTTCTCTGTTAAACCCGATGCGCTGATATTGGCGAATAGCGTGGGCTCTCTAACCCTTGCTGAAGCGGATGGGGTTGGGCATGGCACAGGCGGATAAAAAACAGATCGAACAGGCTCTGGAGCAGGTCATCTATCCAGGGAGCGACAAAAGCATCGTCGCACTCGGCATGGTCTCGGAAATCTTTCTGAGCGATTCGAAAGCCTACTTCTCCCTTACCGTGCCCGCAGATCGCGCCAAGGAGCTGGAACCTCTGCGGCTTGCGGCGGAAAAGGCGACACTTGGCGTTCCAGGCGTCAAGGCAGCGGTGGTGGCTTTGACCGCCAATAGCAGGCCGAGCAACGCCTCCCATACCCCGGCGCCAAAGGCCCCACCGGCCGCACCGAGACCTGCGCCACAGCAGCAGGCAAAGGCTGGCGTTCCGGGCATCGGGTCGATCATCGCGGTCGCCTCCGGCAAGGGTGGGGTTGGAAAATCTACCACCGCCGTCAATCTCGCTTTGGGTTTGCAGGCTCTGGGTTTGCGCGTCGGCGTTCTCGACGCCGATATTTACGGCCCTTCCGTCCCGAGGCTTCTCGGCATATCAGGCCGACCAAAGCAGGGCGAAGGCCGCACCATCATGCCGATGGAAAATTACGGCCTGAAAGTCATGTCCATGGGTTTCCTCGTGGATGAGGAAGCGGCCATGATCTGGCGCGGGCCCATGGTGCAATCGGCCCTGATGCAGATGCTGCGCGAAGTCGTCTGGGGAGACCTGGACGTTTTGGTTCTCGACATGCCGCCCGGCACCGGTGACGTGCAGTTGACGATCGCCCAGCAGGTGCCTCTGGCAGGTGCTGTCATCGTCTCCACGCCTCAGGATCTGGCACTCATCGATGCGCGCAAGGGCATCACCATGTTCCGCAAGGTCGAGGTGCCCCTTCTCGGCGTGATCGAGAATATGAGCTACTTCATCGCGCCGGATACCGGCAAGCGATACGACATTTTTGGCCATGGCGGTGCGCAAGCCGAGGCGGAGCGTATCGGCGTTCCATTCCTGGGTGCTGTGCCTCTGACCATGTCGATCCGCGAAACGTCTGATGCCGGGACGCCGATCGTCGTCTCCGAACCGGATGGCCCACAGGCGCAATCCTACAGGGAGATTGCACAAAAGGTGTGGACAGAGATTGGAAGAGGCACCGCCCGCACGGCGCCGAAGATCATATTTGAATAGAACACCTTGAAAATCTTACGGAAAATGGGCCGATATCGATGCACTGACTGCATATCTATCGAGCACGGCAAGCAGGCCCGCAAGATTTAGGCTGAGTAAAAAGCCTATTAGTAGCTTGTATTTAATGATTTTTTCTTAATTGTTGTGAGTGCAGACGCAACCCAGCCTAAAGCCTTAGACGAAAATACCGCTTGATTCTTTACCCTGTTGGGAGCATAGCCCGGCGCCGTTTGAACCGCAGTCTTGCTCATGCGTTTGCGGACGCTACGGATGATGTGTTAGATCGACCAGCCGATGACAATCGGCGCCGCGGACCGGAGAAACTGATTGATAAAAGCCTATCGCTCGAATTGCGAGGCGATCAGCCTGTCTGCTGACGGGGATCTTGCGCATTTATCCGAAGACATCGTCTGGATCGATCTCATCAACCCTCACCGTGACGAAGAGAAGCGCGTCGAAGCCCTGCTTGGCGCCGAGCTTCCGACGCGCGAGGATTTGAAGGACATCGAGCCTTCCAGCCGCCTCTATACGGAAGACAATAATGTCTTCATGACGGCGTCGCTCGTCTGGAAGGCAGATTCGTCCGATCCCCAATTGACCGACGTTGCTTTCATTCTCGTCGGAAACCGGCTGGTGACGATCCGCTATGCGGAGCCGAAGTCGTTCAATCTCTTCATCGCCGCCATCACCCGCACGCCGCATGAAATCCGCAGCGGTGCGGTTCTGCTTTTGAAGCTGCTCGAAACGATCGTCGACCGGACGGCCGAAATTATCGAGAACACTGTGGTCGGTATCGACCATGTTGCGAAGGGAATCTTCGGCGGCGAGGCGCGCAGTAAGCGCAAGGAACCTCGCTATCTGGAAGACAAGATTGCTGAAATCGCTTCCTTCCATCGCCTTGTCTCGAAAGTGCGCGACAGTCTGACGTCACTTGCGCGCGTCCAGTCTTTCCTGCACGCGACGACCCTCGTTCAAGAGGACAAGGATGCCAAGGAAATGGGAGCGTCGATCGCGCGAGACATCCATTCGCTGTCCGAGCACGTGTCCTACATTTCCGGCAATCTGACCTTTCTGCTGGATGCATCGCTTGGCATTATCAATGTCGAGCAAAACGCCATCATCAAGATTTTCTCCATCGCGTCCGTGGTCTTTCTGCCACCGACGCTGGTGGCCTCCATTTACGGAATGAACTTCGCGCGCATGCCGGAATTGCAGTGGGCCTATGGCTATCCGCTTGCAATCTTCGTTATGCTGATATCGGCGATCATCCCGTTTATCGTTTTTCGCTGGAAGGGCTGGCTTTAAAGGGCCAGGATTCATATGCCTAATGCGTTTGAAAAAGACATGCTCGATAAGCCTGAGGTCGAGGACCGCCACCAGCAAGGCCTGTTTGCGGCCATGCTCGGCTCCATCGGCGTCGTGTATGGCGATATCGGCACGAGCCCTCTCTATGCGTTCAGAGAAGCGCTGAAGCCGATCTCCCAGGACGGGCTGACGGAGGCTGAAGTCATCGGCCTTATCTCCCTGATGATCTGGTCGCTGACGATCATCGTCACGATCAAGTACATCTGTTTTCTGCTGCGCGCGGACAATGACGGCGAAGGCGGCACGCTCTCGCTTCTGGCTCTGCTGATGAAGAGAGCGGGCGCGCGGCGCAATTTTCTCATCATGCTCGGCCTGATTGGTGCGGCCCTCTTCCTCGGCGACGCGATGATCACGCCAGCGCTTTCGGTCCTTTCCGCCGTGGAAGGCTTGAAGCTCGTGACGCCGCAGATGGATGAATTCATCATTCCCATCTCGCTTGTCATTCTGGTCGGTCTCTTTGCCATCCAGTCCCATGGCACAGAAATCGTCGCCAAGTTCTTCGGCCCGATCACGGCCGTCTGGTTTATCGTGATGGGCCTTGTCGGGCTCCTGCATATCTCAGATGACTACAGAATCCTCTATTCGTTCAATCCGGTCCATGCCGTCGAATTTTTGATGAATGAGGGTTTCTACGGACTCGTCGTGCTGGGCGCAGTCTTCCTGACGATTACGGGTGCGGAAGCGCTTTACGCAGATCTGGGTCATTTTGGACGCAAACCCATTCAATGGGCCTGGTTCGCGCTGGTCTTTCCCGCACTTACCCTCAATTATCTCGGCCAAGGCGCACTGGTTCTGAAGGACCAGTCGACCATGTCCAACCCCTTCTATCTGATGTTCCCGCAATGGGCGCTGCTGCCGGCGGTTATCCTTGCGACGGCTGCCACGATCATTGCCAGCCAGGCGGTCATCACGGGTGCTTTTTCCATGGTGCGCCAGGCGATCAACCTTGGCTACCTGCCGCGTATGGAAATCCTCTTCACCTCCGAGACCAACACCGGGCAAATCTATCTGCCGTCCGTCAACACGGTGCTGCTCTTTGGCGTCGTCGCCCTCGTGCTCACATTCAAGAGTTCCGATGCGCTGGCCACCGCCTATGGTATCTCGGTTACCGGCGCGATGGTCGTGACCAGCCTGTTGTTCTTCCAGTTTGCCCGCAGCCACTGGAAATGGTCGCTGCCGCTCACCCTCCTGGTGGTTCTGCCCTTTATCACGCTTGAATTGATCTTCCTCGGTGCGAACCTCTTGAAGATCCACGACGGTGGCTACGTGCCGGTCCTGCTGGCGATCGCCTTTACCGTCATTATGATGACGTGGCAGCGCGGCTCCAAAATTCTTTTTGCCAAGACCCGCAGAACCGACGTGCCGCTGAAGGCCTTCGTCGCCTCCGTAGAAAAGGAAAGCGCGCATGCGCCGGTGCGCATCCCCGGCACGGCAATCTTCCTGACGGGCGATCCCGAGACGGCACCCGCCGCCTTGCTGCACAACCTCAAGCACAACCACGTTCTTCACGACAAGAACGTCATCCTGACGATTCGCACGGAAGATACGCCGCGCGTTCACCCGGACAAGCGCTACACCATGACCAAGGTCAGTGAGCGCTTCGTCGTGGTGGAATTGCATTTCGGCTTCATGGAAACCCAGAACGTCACCCAGGCACTCGGTTATCTGCGACGCACCGGCTACAAGTTCGACATCATGTCGACCTCCTTCTATTTGGGACGTCGAAAACTGGTGCCGGATTCGAAGTCCGCAATGCCTGGCTGGCAGAACCGGTTGTTCATCGCTTTGGCTGAGAATGCGGCGGACCCATCCGATTACTTCCGCCTGCCGACAAACCGCGTCGTCGAACTGGGCTCCCACGTGGTCATTTGAGCCCTCGTTGTAAAAGCCATTGAACGCGTCGCTCTCCGATGGAGAGCGACGCGTTTTAGTATCTGGTCACACATTAATGTGAGGTGGCTTTCAGAGGCGCCTCGTTAACCAAGCATCAAGGTTAATGAGAGATTATCCGGTTGTGTAGCAAGTCGTTTGCGTGTGTCCGGAGTCATGGTTTTGCGTTCAAGAAAAGTATCGCGTCGCGGGCCCCTCATTGCCTATGAGAAGTGGACCTCGCCTGTTATCTTTGGCCTTGTGGCCTGGCTTGCCTTTCCTTCCCTTGCAGCGCGCGCCGATTTGGCTTCTCTTCTTGCCGGTCTTGATGCTGGCGGCGAACAGTGGCGCATGGTGCTGACCAACTCTCCAGCGGGTTCCGTCCACAATGCTTCACTGGCTTTCAATGATGCGAGCGATACCGCCGCCATCACCGGCGCGGGCATGACGCTTCCCGATGGCCGCAAGGTTGCCTTCGTGACCAAAAAGGGTGGCCATGAGACGACGCCCGATAGCGAGCGCGTCAATCGCGCCGCCAAGAAGGGCAGGGTGATCGCCACCGAAGTCATGCAGCCGCCGAAAGCCTTTACCGCCGGCTCCGTTCTCCAACGCACTAGTATGATCGACATCGAGCCGCTGAAGCGCAAGGATCGCACCGCCTTCGTCAAGCCGAAGAAGAGCAAGGAGATCGAGCTGGCCTCCTTCTATTTCCGTCGTGACGAGAAGAAGGCCGACAGGACGGTCTCACCGATGCTGGCGGATCTGGTCACCAACCGCACCCCGGATATATTGGCGACAGCCTATGCGCCGCCGGAGCCAGACTTCGCCCGCGAGTCGCCCTTCGACGCCATCCTGAAAAAGCCGGATACCGGCCGCTTCATCCCGCCGATCACGCCAGACGATCACGCCTGGGCTGCGACACCGCTGCCAGCGGAAGCCTTCTCCGCGGCAGAGCAGCAGTGCCTGGCCTCCGGCATCTATTTCGAGGCCCGAGGCGAGTCGATCAAAGGCCAGGCGGCCGTCGCCCAGGTAATTCTAAACCGTGTGCGCAACCCCGCCTATCCGAAAACCATCTGCGGCGTGGTCTATCAGAACAAGGACTGGCGTAACCGCTGCCAGTTCTCCTTCGCCTGCGACAACATCAAGGACCGCGTCAATTCCGAGCGGCACTGGAAGATGGCGCGTGAAGTTGCCATGGCGACGACAGCCGGCAAGATCTGGCTGAGCGAAGTGGGCTCTGCAACCCATTATCACGCCATTTATGTTCGACCCGCCTGGGGCAAATCCATGAAGAAAGTCGGCAGGATCGGATTGCATGTCTTCTACCGTACCTATGGCGGTGGCTGGAGCTAGAACGGTTCCATTTCACAAGCGCGCGCTGTCGCGATCACGCGGATTTGCCTGCAAAACTCGTGTCAAAAATGCCGATTCCATCGGCAAACCGTGCCAAGAATCCGTGCTTGTCGTTCAAGCGACTGATTTTGCTTGGAAAATTTGTGCTGAAACAAGCGCCGACGGTGCCTTGACTAGCGAAGTCCCTAAAACTATGTTGCGCGCGACTTCAGAGCGGGCTGGAACAGGCTAAAAGCCCTGCCGTTTACAACTCCAAAGGGTTCTGGCATCGCTGGAACGGAGATAAAGGGCAGGATTTGAAAATGACCGGCAACCGTAACGATAGTCTGGACGAGCGCCGCAAGCGCCTTGCCGAGGGATTGGCCAAGGTTCATGCGGAGGACGAGGCGGAGAGGCGGACGGAGCAGAGCGCGGAGGAAAGCCGGAAAGGCTTTGCGATGGCGATCAAGCTCTCTTCGGAGTTCATTTCCGCAATTATTGTCGGCGCGATGCTGGGTTATCTTCTGGACTATTTTGCCGGCACGTCGCCGTGGGGGATGATCGTTCTTCTTCTTCTCGGCTTCTGTGCGGGCGTATTGAATGTCCTGCGGTCCGCAGGGGTAGTGGCCAAGTCGCCGCTTCTCAAGGACGGGCTGGGGAAAGATCAGGGTGGGGAGAAAAACGGCTAAAGCCGTTCTTTCCATGGAATATAGATGCGAGGTGCCGCGGTTTTGCGGCAACAGGTAAAGAGGGCAGCCGGTGGCAAACGATCCGACTCATCAGTTCTTGGTGCAGCCGATTATCCCGATCAACATCGGTGGCGTCGATTTTTCGTTCACCAATGCGTCGCTTTTCATGGTCGCAACGGTCGCTGCGGCGTCGGGCTTCCTTTATTTCGCAACGTCGAACCGTGGTCTGATCCCAGGTCGCATGCAGTCCGTTGCTGAAATGTCCTATGAGTTCATCGCGTCGATGCTGCGTGAAGGTGCAGGCAAGAAGGGAATGGTCTTCTTCCCCTTCGTCTTCTCGCTCTTTATGTTCGTGCTGACGGCCAATCTTCTTGGCATGTTCCCGTACTTCTTCACGGTCACCAGCCAGATCATTGTCACCTTCGCGCTGTCGTGCCTCGTCATCGGAACGGTCGTCGTTTACGGTTTCTACAAGCATGGTCTGCACTTCCTCGGTATCTTCGCGCCGTCGGGTGTTCCGGCAGTCCTTCTGCCTCTGGTGTCTTCCATTGAGGTCATTTCCTTCCTCTCGCGTCCGATCAGCCTTTCCGTTCGTCTTTTCGCGAACATGCTGGCAGGTCACATCACGCTGAAGGTGTTCGCAGGTTTCGTCGCTTCCATGAGCGCGCTTGGCGCGATCGGTGTCGGCGGAGCGATCCTGCCTCTCCTCATGACGGTCGCCATGACCGCTCTCGAATTTCTCGTCGCCTTCTTGCAGGCATATGTCTTCGCGGTACTGACTTGCATGTACCTGAACGACGCCGTGCATGGTGGTCACTGAGAAGTAAAGTCGCTGGCCCCGGAACCGGGTGTCAAAAAACAGCCGCAACAACCATTTCAAGGAGCTTAATATGGAAGCGGAAGCAGCAAAGTACATCGGCGCAGGTCTCGCATGCCTCGGCATGGCTGGTACGTCCCTCGCTCTCGGCCGTATCTTCGGCGATTTCCTCTCCGGCGCACTGCGCAACCCGTCTGCCGCTGACAGCCAGTTCGGCCGTCTGGTATTCGGCTTCGCCGTTACGGAAGCTCTGGGCATCTTCTCGCTGCTCGTTGCTCTCCTTCTCCTGTTCGCTGTCTAATAACAGCATCAGGTTTGGATCACGGCTCGCAAACGGCGTGCCGTGATCCTTCGCATTTGCAGTACCCCTGGAGGTGAGCATGTTCGTGACCGAGGCTCTTGCCCAGTCAGCAGCGCCGTCAACCGGAACGACGACGGAAACACCCGCTGTCGGCCAGACGGCCCCGGAAGCAACGCATACGGAAACCGGAGTGGCGCATGACGCCGGTCACGGATCCGGCGTATTTCCGCCATTCGATTCGTCGACCTACGCATCCCAGCTTCTGTGGCTGGCGATTTCGTTCGGCCTTTTCTACGTGCTCATGAAGAAATTCATCGTGCCACGCGTCGGTGGCATCCTTGAGGATCGTCATGGCCGCATCGCACAGGATCTCGATGAAGCCTCCCGGCTGAAGTCCGAGGCTGATGCCGCGATCGAAACCTATGAAAAAGAACTTGCCGCAGCACGGGCCAAGGCTGGATCCATCGCAGGCGCTGCCCGCGACGCTGCAAAGGCAAAGGCCGATGCGGACCGCGCCGCAGTCGAAGCGGAACTGGCTGAGAAGCTGTCCGCTGCCGAAGCGCGGATCGCGTCCATCAAGCAGCAGGCATTGGCCGATGTCGGCACAATTGCTGAAGAAACCGCGACCGCCGTCGTCGATCAACTGATCGGCACAAAGGTCAAGGACACCGATGCCAAGGCAGCCGTTGCCGCGGTATCCGATGTGAAGGGAGCTTGAGATGGCGTTTGATGCATCATTCTACGCACTCGTAGGCCTTATTCTCTTCTTCGTCCTGATTGCCTACCTCAAGGTTCCAGGCATGTTGGCAAGCTCGCTCGACGAGCGCGCAAAGAACATCACCGAGGAACTGGCGGAAGCCAAGCGCCTGCGCGAAGAAGCCCAGCACCTGCTGGCGGAATATCAGCGCAAGCGCAAGGAAGCGGAAGCGGACGCGGCTGCCATCGTTGCCGCTGCCGAACGCGAAGCCGCCGCTCTGACCGCCGAAGCCAAGGCGAAGACGGAAGAGTTCGTCGCTCGCCGTACCGCGCTTTCCGAGCAGAAGATCAAGCAGGCCGAAACCGATGCGATCGGCGCTGTTCGCTCCGCTGCAGTCGACATTGCAATTGCAGCGTCGGAAAAGCTGATCGCCGAAAAGACGACGGCTGCTGCCAAGGGCAAGCTGTTCAAGTCTGCCGTCGGCGAAGTGAAGTCTCGGCTGAACTAAGCCCAGGCGCGATCTGCACGCATTGAATATTCAAAACCCCTTCGGGTCACCCCCGAAGGGGTTTTTTGTTGTTCTGTTCCCAAGATCCGAAACCAAAGGCAGCATCGCCTTTCACAGAATGTCGCACAGAGTGTGCGGCGGTTTCGCGCGGCGTGCTTCAGGCACAAGCATCCGCGCCAACAGGGCCATCGAGATATTGCCCGGCCGCCAAGTATTGGTCTCTGCTTACGTCACGCGAAACAGAGTGGCATAGTAGAAAATTCCTCCGCTCAAGGCACTGTTGCTCTTGCTCGTCAGTGTCGAAGGCCAGGATCGCTCAATTTATGAAATGTTTAAGATAAGACTAACATAAGATATAACTTAATTAAATATAAACCTTATTTGATAATATTTAGTCTTAAGCGTCGCGGGCAGTCCAGTTGGACCAGTCTCGCGCCCTTCACTGCAAATGATTTGTAGCGAGGCTTTAAGCCGGACACGCGTCCAAGATCATGACCGTATAGTTATTTGAGGAAGAGACTATGAAATTATCGCTTGGCAAGGTTCTTGCGGCGCTGTCCGGGGTCATGATTCTTGTGGCGGGTGTGCAGGGCGTCTCCTCAATCAGATCCATGGTGCAGATCGAGGACGGGATCGACGTTATCGTCCGTCAACGAGTTCCAGGTTTCATCGTTATTGGCGCTATCAATGCCGATATCGGCAGCATTAGAAACGCGCAGGGCGCCATCGTTATTGCAGATCCGGACGCGCGGGCCGATTTTCAGGCTGAATTATCAAAGGCAGACAGTGCACTCACTGCAAAGCTGAAGGAATACCGGGAATATCTCGTCGACGATGCGGATAAGCAGCACTTCGAAAGCTTCAACGCGCGCTGGGCCGCGGCCCAGAGCAAGTGGGCGCAAGTGCTGGCCCTCGTCGAGGCCAACAAGATGGACGAGGCCAGATGGCTGTTTTCCGGTGGCGCATTGAATGCTTACGACCAAGCCAAGACCAGCCTTCAGGAGGCGGTTGACGACATCGAGATGGATGTGCGTGCTGAGGGCGATGTGACCGTCGCCACCGCCGGTACGGCGATCACACTCAACTACATCGCGCTTGCCGTCGCGATGACCATCGGTCTCGCTGCCGCGATCTTCGGCAATCGTTACATCGCAAGGCCGCTCGTGCAGATGACGGCAGTCATGCGCAGGCTGTCCTCCGGCGATACGCGGATCGATATCCCGGGCCGTCACCGCAAGGACGAAATCGGCTCGATGGCGGATGCCGTCGAGGTTTTCCGTCAGGGCGCTATCGAGAACAAGCGGCTTGAGGCCGAGTCGGAGCAAAACCGCAAGCGCGCCGAAGCAGAACGGGTGGAGGCGCAGCGAAAGGCTGAAGCTGACGCAGAGGAACGACTGCGCGTGGCGACATCGGGTCTGGCCGCGGGGCTTCGCCGGCTTGCCTCCGGGGATCTGGCATTCCGTCTGAACGAGACCTTTGCGCCTGATTTCGAGCCACTCAGAACCGACTTCAACCACTCCATTCAGCAGCTCGGTAATACGTTGACGGAAATTTCCCGCGCGATCGAAACGATGAACAGCGGAACCCGTGAGATTGCCGAAGGCTCGGCAGATCTCTCCCGGCGTACAGAGCAGCAGGCTGCCACCCTCGAACAAACCGCTGCGGCACTGGATGAGATCACCGTCAACGTGGCGAACTCCACCAAGCGCGCCCGGGAGGCGACAGGCGCTGCAAGCGAAGCCAACCAGGCGGCGAAGGTTTCCGGCAATGTCGTTGCAGCGGCAGTCGACGCGATGCAGCGTATTGAACATTCCTCTGGCCAGATTTCCAATATCATCGTGGTCATCGACGAGATCGCCTTCCAGACCAATTTGCTGGCGTTGAACGCCGGCGTCGAGGCAGCACGCGCTGGCGAAGCTGGCAAGGGCTTCGCAGTCGTTGCTCAGGAGGTGCGCGAACTGGCGCAGCGTTCTGCCCAGGCCGCCAAGGAAATCAAGGAGCTGATCGGCAAGTCTTCGCATGAGGTAGAGAGCGGCGTGAAGCTAGTTCAGCAGACCGGCGATGCGCTCAAGACGATTAGTCACCACGTCGAAGCCGTCAATGAGCACATGGGCGCGATTGCCACCTCATCCCAGGAACAGGCGACGGGTCTTTCGGAAGTGAACACGGCCGTTAACCAGATGGACCAGACGACGCAGCAGAATGCCGCCCTCGTGCAGGAAACCACCACCGCAACCTCTGCACTGGCGACAGAAAGCGAGAGGCTGCGTGCGCTACTCGAGCAGTTCAAACTGGCCGATCACGCGCAGCAAGGTGCCAACCGAGACGGCTATATGCGTATGGCCGGTTGATGGACGGAAAGGCGCTCTTCAACCACCGGGGAGAGTGCCAGCCTATCAGGCGACGTCGGCTTCGGCAGCATCCTGCCGAAGCGGTCGAAAGCTCATTCGATGAAGTGAGCAGGCCCCATGGGCTTCGATGGCGCGAAGGTGCACGGGCGTCCCGTAACCCGCATGAAGCTCGAAGCCATAGGCGGTGTGCACAGTCCCGGCCCGCTCCATCATCCGGTCCCTAGTGACCTTGGCGATGATCGACGCGGCTGCAATCGAGAGAGATCGCGCATCCCCCTTGATCACGGCCTTTGCTTCGCAGGACATGCCAGGCGGCTGGTCGCGCCCATCGGCCAACACCAGTCGAGGCGCAAGCTCAAGCCCAAGGACGGCGCGGCGCATGGCATCGAGGCTTGCGCGCAGTATATTGATCCGGTCGATCAGCACCGGACCGGATGACGCGACGGAGACGATCGAGGTTTCCAGGATCTTCGTAAACAGCACTTCCCGTTTTGCCTTGGTGAGCTTCTTGGAATCATCGAGGCCGTCGGGAATATTATCGGGATCAAGAACGACAGCGGCGGCAACGACCGGACCGGCCAGAGGGCCTCGACCAGCCTCATCGGTCCCGGCCACGGGCCAAAGGCCGCGCTGGCGTGCTTCTAGCTCCATGCTGAAGTCGGGGCTCGCCGGAGCAAGATCGAACAGGGCAGGAGAATCGGATGCTGTGCGTCGCTTCATGCGGCGGAAACTTGCACAGACACCCGATCTCCCGCAAGCCCCCGGTGCGGCGATAGACAACCCGTAGGGCGTGGTTGTCATCCATGGCTCAAGAGGCCAGGGTCGTTTTCCTATAGGGCGGCGGAAAACGAGAAATCGCACGCGAGGCGGCGGAACCGGGGGCAATGCCGGTACGTCAGGGACGCGCACCGAACATTTCTTCGAAGAGGGGCTTCACAGCCGTGGTTTCGGCGCAGCTCTGTGGAGACGCGCCAAGAACCAATGTTGTAAGCGGTAGCTGGACCGAGCGTCTCCTTCCTTCAAAGCAAGGAGAGTTGCACGCCGGCACCACTTGGTGGGGCAAAGAGATCGTCACGCAGCTGGATGCCCCTGCGAATGAGACCGAGCCTTTTAGTCGCCATTTCGAAGCGGCGGCTGATCTGCCACGCATAGGGTCCAGCACCCTTCATGCGCTTGCCAAACTCCGAGTCATATTCCTTGCCGTCGCGCATGGAGCGCACCAGCGACATGACGTGGCGGTAGCGATCCGGATAGTTGCGCAGCAACCAGTCACGAAACAGCGGGCTGACCTCAAGGGGTAGACGCAGCAGAACATACGAGGCCTCTGTCGCACCGGCGGCTTTACCGGCCTCCAACACCCGCTCGATTTCATGATCGTTCAGCGCTGGGATGACTGGCGCCATCATCACGGCCACAGGTATGCCAGCCTCCGTCAGTATCTTGACTGCCTCCAACCGTTTCGATGGCGTCGAGGCGCGGGGCTCCATGCTGCGGGCAAGTTTGCGATCGAGCGTCGTCACCGAGATGCCGACCTTGACGAGACCCTTTTTCGCCATGGGCGCCAGAATATCGATGTCGCGCGTGATCAGCGCCGATTTCGTCACGATGGCGACCGGGTGTTCCGCCTTGGCCAGTACCTCGAGGATCTGGCGCATGATCCGCCATTCCTTCTCGATTGGCTGGTAAGGATCGGTATTGGTGCCGATCGCAATCACCCGCGCCTTGTAGCCCGGCTTGGAAAGCTCGCGTTCCAGAAGTTTGGCAGCGTCCGGCTTGGCAAAAAGCTTCGCTTCAAAGTCGAGGCCAGCCGAAAGTCCCATATAGCTGTGCGTCGGACGGGCGAAGCAATAGATGCAGCCATGCTCGCAGCCGCGATAGGGATTGATCGATCGGTCGAAGGGGATGTCAGGCGATTCGTTGCTGGTAATGATTGTGCGCGGCTTTTCCACCTACACATCCGTCTTGAACTCCGGCAGTTCTTCGATGATGTCCCAGCCATCGTTAAAGGCTTCATGCTGCAACGTCTCGAAACGACCGCCAGGATTGATGCCCGCACCTCTGCCGCGACGACGATCGATTTCGATCCTGAGGCCAGAGTCATCTGCCAGAGCATTGGCAATATCCGGCGTATGGCCCGGCTGATAGGCAGCCTGCCCCGAAAGCACTTGGTGTCTCATCTGATGCTCCTGACCGGCCTGCGCCAGCGAATTGGATGAAACGATTCCTACGCTAAATATGAGAACAATACAAGAACAAAAGAACTTGGTAGCGCTTTCTCGCGCGGTATGCGGCGCGAGGAGGAGCGCTGCAAAGCAAGAAACAATGGAACTGTCCTGCTGCATTGCATCATTTTGCCATCTGCCGCGACAGAAAATCCATTTGGGTTTCCATGGCGATGCTGTAGGAACTTTATCGTCTTGAACGCACCACAAGTGACGAGAACATGCTGACAGTCATCATGGAATGCCGCAACCAAGAGCCAGAGCTTGCGCATACGCTTTCGGCGCTGGTGACGGGCGCCGTGAAGGGTTTGATCAGTGACGTCATTATTCTCGACCACGCCTCACACGATGGCTCGGCGCGGGTCGCCGAAGCTGCCGGTTGCCGCTTCCATCAGCGCTGGGAGATCGGCGATGTCATTCAATCGATCCGCGGCGAGTGGGTGTTGCTGATCGAGCCGGGCAGCCGTCCGCAAGGTGGCTGGATCGAGGATATTCTCGAATATATGGCGCTGGACGAGCGGCCCGCGCAATTCTCCCCCTCGCGCTATTATAAAAAGCCGTTTCTGAAGCGACTGCTCCGCCGCGGTCCGCCATTGGAATTCGGCCTGTTGCTGCGCAAGCAGGACGCTCTCCAACTCGCGAAATCCGGCCTCCCACCGACCGAATTTTCAAAATCCCAGAAGCCGCGCAGACTGACGGCGGAGTTGGTGCCAGCTTGGGCGCTTCGTCCAACGCGATAGGGATCAGCCCTTCGTGCGGCGCAGATGCTCGTCCAGCCGTGGCATGATTTCCACGAAGTTGCAGGGCATGTGGCGATAATCCAGCTGCGCTTTCAAAATGCCGTCCCAAGCGTCTTTGCAGGCGCCTGGTGAACCCGGCAGAACGAAGACGAAGGTTGTGTTTGCAAGCCCGGCGGTGGCGCGTGACTGGATGGTGGATGTGCCGATCTTGTCATAGGAGATGCGGTGGAACACCTCTGAGAAACCGTCCATGCGCTTGTCGAACAGAGGCTCCAAGGCTTCCGGCGTCACGTCGCGCCCGGTAAAGCCCGTACCACCCGTGGTAATGACCACGTCGATGTCATCCGAAAGCGTCCAGCCTTGCACCTTTTCGCGAATGGCCCCGATGTCATCTGGCACGATGGCGCGATCCACAAGACGGTGGCCTGCCTCCTCAATCCGTGCGGCCAACGTGTTGCCGGATTTGTCGTCCGCCAAAGTGCGCGTGTCGGAGATGGTCAGCACGGCGATCCCGACCGGAATGAATTGACGCTCTCCACCCGTGTTCTTCTCACTCATGACGCTCTCCCTGCAATCGTTCTGGTCTCTTGAACATACCATCCGGGCTTCTGTTCCCGAAGCGATGCTGCTGCGGCCTCCGCTTTCTCCCAGTCGGAAAAAATGCCGAAGCATGTGGCGCCCGAACCGGACATGCGCGCAACATCCGCGCGCGCCGAATGCAGCATCGATAGCATATCGCCGATCTCCGGCAGAAGCTTCACGGCTGGAGGCTGCAGATCGTTTCTGAGCGCGTCCATCATCGAAAGCCAGGACTGGCCTTGATCCTCAGGCGGTGCGGGAAGGGGTGCATTCTGCTTGTCCTCCAGTAGCCGGAAGATATGCGGCGTTGAAACCCCCTTGAGCGAGTTGACCAGCACCAGCGACAATTGAGGAAACTGCGGAAGAAGGGTAATTTCTTCCCCAATCCCCTGTGCGATCAGTGGCTGGCTGGCAAGACACATCGGTACGTCCGCACCGAGCATCAGCGCCATGTCCACCAAGGCATTGTCGTCAATCTCCAGTTGCCAGTGGCGGATCAATCCGCGCAAGGCTGCCGCGGCATCGGCTGAACCGCCGCCAATCCCAGAGGCGACCGGCAGGTTTTTCTCCAGGTGAATGGCAACGGGCGCTGGTGTGAGCCCGCTTTTCTGGACATGGCCGCGAAGGAGATCGCGCGCCTTCAGCACAAGATTGTTGCTCGCATCCGACTGAAGAAGCTCCGAGGCAAATCGCCCGGAGATCGAAAAGCTGTCTTCGGCGGCACCGCGAATGCGGACGACATCGCCTGCTTCGGTAAAGGTCACCAGCATGTCGAGGAGGTGGTAGCCGTCTTCCCTTTGCCCCGTCACATGCAGGGCAAGGTTGATCTTTGCCGGAGCGGCCTCAACAGTATCGACCGCTCCCTTCCCATCACTCGGACCCATCCGATGTCAGGATTTTTTGTCCGGGGCAGGGGCAGGCGGTGCAGGTGGCGGTGGAGCCTGATCCTTCTTCGCGGTGTTCTCTGCATCCTTTTCCAAGGGCGGCAGGCCATTGGCGATTTTTTCCTTCACCTTCGCCTTGTCCACGTCGTCGCTATCGCCGATCAGAGCACGGTTCCACTGGTAGACGGCCTCCAGCTTGCGGCCGACACGCCAATAGGCGTCACCCAGGTGGTCGTTGATGGTGGGGTCCCCGGCGCGAAGCTCGATCGCACGTTCCAGTTCGGTCACGGCTTCATCGAAAGCGCCAAGGCGATAATGCGCCCAGCCGAGCGAATCGACGATGTAGCCATCATTGGGGCGAAGCTCCACCGCGCGGCGGATCATGTCGATGCCTTGGTCGAGGTTCATGTTCTTGTCGACCCAGGAATAGCCGAGATAGTTCAGAACTTGCGGCTGTTCCGGGTTGAGCTCCAGCGCCCGCTTGAAGTTCGGCTCGGCCTTGTCCCACTGCTTCAGACGCTCATAAGCAATGCCGCGCTGGAAGAAGATCGTCCAGTCGGACTTCTTCGGGACCGCGCCGATCATCTCGACAGCCTTGTCGTAATTGGCAGCCATGGCGGCATAGTCTTTGGCGTCCGACAGGACGGCGCCATAGGCTAGGTAGGAGCGAATGTCGTCAGGATCGGATTCAAGCAGGGCCTTCAGATGTTGGCGCGCCTCATCGACCTTGCCGGTCTGCGCCAGTGTCAGGCCGAGCTGCAGTTCGGAAATGCGATGCATCGGCGAATCGGCCGGCACTTCGCGATAGAATTCGATGGCGCGCTCGGCCTGCTTCTGCGCCTCGGCCAAGCCGCCGAGGAGGATGAGCGTATCGGCACTCTTCGGGTCGAGTGCGCGCGACGCCTGGAGATAGAGCGTCACGATCTCTTCCGCGCCTTCGCGGTTCAGTGCACCGGCAATCGAGAACATGACGGAGGCAGCGCCTTCAACGGCTGTCTGAACCTGCTGGTCCGGCTTTTCACCCTTTTCGATGCTCTGTCGCAGCGCCTTCAAGGGCGCGTAATTCGGAGCAAAACCGTCGCCGACGGCAATCGTGTCCAGCGCCTTTTGCTTGTTGCCGGCTTTCGCCTCCAGCCGCGCGAGTGCCATGACGGCGCGCATATAGGTGTCGGTTGCGGTCGCGCCGCCTTCACGGTCGGCCACTGCTTCGCTCAGGCTCTTGCGAGCCGCGTCCGTGTTGCCGGTCACGAGCGCAATGGCGCCCGCATTGTATTTCTGGAAGATCGAGAACCAGCCCGGCCCCTTCATGCCATTGACCATGGCGAGCGCTTCCTTGCTCTTTCCGGCGCCAGCGCGCGCCCAGGCAGCAAGAAGCGTATTGACCATGCGGTCCAGATCGTTCGGGCCGCTATATTTCAGGATTTTCTCGGCGGAGGAGAATTCCTTGTGCTTGATGGCGGCAAGTGCACGCACGATCGTCGTCACGCGCTCCACCGAACTGTCGTCCTTCAGGCTGTCGGCAATCTTGGCGCCGGCCTCGAAGTCGCCGCTCAACAGTTGTGCGATCATCAGGCGCTGGCGAATTTCGGTATTGGCCGGATCGAAATCCAAAGCCTTCTGGTAAAGCGTGATGGCGGTCGCATAATCCTGGTCGACATCCGCGGTGCGGGCAGCCAGAAATGCGCCTGAAAAGGTGGTGACCCGATTTGGATCGAACTTGACGGCCTCTTCCGCCTTATCGGCGGGCTTCGTCTCTGCCAGCGCGGCAGAGCCTGCGCCAAGCGTGAGTGCGGCAATGAAGGCCGCGCTGCAGAAAAGACGAAATGCTGGATTGCGCCGCATGAAGGAACCCTTGCTTGTGTGCTTCCGCACTGAAAAATCAGCTTCAAACTTGACAGCGCCGGGCACCACATCTGCCCTTGATCACTGTTAAGGTTGAGATAGACACGCCATCGGAAACCGGAATCGGTTCAGAAAGCGGTGCATCACGTCACGATAGAATGGCTTTTTTGAAGCAGGCCTGCAACAAATTCTGCTGCCGCTCTGCATTTCGCCGACCGCTTCCCTTTCGAGGAAAACTCTGCCGCGCCGTCAGTTGACGCGCTCGATGCAGAAGTCGATCACTTCCATCAGCGCATCCTTCCACAGGCTCTTCGGCAGCGGTGCCAGCGCATCGCGTGCGATCGTGCCGTAATGGTTGGCGCGAGAGATCGTGTCCGTAAGGCCGTTATATTTCTTGATGAGACCGAGCGCGACCTCGAGATTTTCATCCGTGCTCTCGCCATTCTCGATCGCGCGCTTCCAGAAAGCCCGCTCGTCGGTCGTGCCACGACGATACGACAGGATGACCGGAAGGGTGATCTTGCCCTCGCGGAAATCGTCGCCCGTGTTCTTGCCGAGATCGGCGGATTTGCCGCCATAGTCCAGAACGTCGTCGACAAGCTGGAAGGCTAGGCCGAGATTCATGCCGTAGGATTTCAGCGCGCCGCGCGTCGCCTTGTCGGTCTTGGCAACGATCGGGCCGACTTCGGCAGCGGCCGCGAAAAGCGCCGCGGTCTTGGCGCGAATTACCTGGAGATAGTCGTCTTCCGTCGTTTCCATGTTCTTGGCGACGGAAAGCTGCAGCACTTCGCCTTCGGCAATCACGGAAGCGGCGGTGGAAAGCACGTCAAGCGCGTCCAGCGAGCCGACATCCACCATCATGCGGAAGGCCTGACCAAGCAGGAAGTCGCCGACCAGAACGCTCGCCTGGTTGCCCCAGATGGTGCGCGCGGTCGATTTGCCACGACGCAGATCGCTTTCATCCACCACGTCGTCATGCAGCAGCGTTGCGGTGTGCATGAACTCGACGCTGGTGGCGAGCTTGATATGGTGGTCGCCATCGTAACCGAACATGGAGGCGGAGGCGAGAGTCAGCATCGGGCGCAGCCGCTTGCCACCGGAAGAGATCAGGTGGTTCGCCACTTCCGGGATCATCTGCACATCCGATCCGGCCTTGGAGAGGATCAGTTGGTTGACGCGTTCCATGTCCGGACGGGTCAGATCGACAAGCGGCTTGACGGATGCGAGTTTGTTTTTGCTTTCTTCAAGCGGTATGACGACGCCCAACGGAACGGACTCCTATTCGATTTCGGTTTTGACAATAGAAAGCGACGATGGTGGCGGCAAGTGTGGAATCGCCTCATGACCTTCAAAAATATGGGAATGTGGAAACTCATTGATGCGTGAATTGATCCGAACAAACGATGCTGTCCTGCTTTCTTTCGCAGAAAGCCTGATGAAGGATGCCGGCATTCATTGCATGATTGCCGACCAGGGCATGAGTATTCTGGAGGGTTCGCTTGGGCTTCTGCCCCGCCGTTTCCTCGTTGAGGATGACAGGTCCGAGCAGGCGCGCCGCATCCTCATCGATGCGGGCCTTGCCGACGAACTGCGAGACGAGGCCTGATCAACGATGACGTCGGAGACAATCGACGCATTTCACAGGGGTCGGTTTCATCTGGTCCAGCCGAAGGGCAGGGGACACAGGGCAGGCATGGATGCCATGCTGCTCGCCTCGTTGGTGGCAGATGACCAGCCATGCCGTGTCGCAGATCTTGGTGCTGGCGCCGGTGCAGCCGGATTTGCCGTTGCAGCCCGTCTGGAAAAGGCAGAGGTCACGCTTTTCGAATATGCCTCCGAGATGGTCGATTTTGCCAGACGCAGCATCGCGCTTCCGGAAAACACACACCTTGCAGACCGCCTGACCGTCCGTCGGGCGGATGTGACGCTGCGCGCCGGTGCCCGTGCCGAAGCCGGCCTCATCGATGATCATTTCGATCACGTCATCATGAACCCGCCTTACAATGACGCGGGAGATCGCAAGACACCCGATGCCTTGAAGGCGCAGGCCCATGCCATGACGGATGATCTCTTCGAGCATTGGATCAGAACGGCAGGTGCCATCTTGGCGCCGGGTGGGCAGATCTCCCTGATCGCCCGCCCCCAATCGGTGGCCGATATCATCTCCGCATGCGGGCGCCGCTTTGGTGGGATGGAGATTACCCTTATCTGTCCAAGACAAGGAGAAAACGCCGTGCGAATGCTCGTGACGGCGATCAAGGGCTCCCGCGCGCGGCTGACCTTCCGCGCGCCGTTGATCATGCATGAAGAGGACAGTCACGCCTTTTCAGCCGTTGTCGATGATCTGAACAACGGACGAGCCGCCTATCGCCGCAATCACAAAACTGTGCGCTCTTCTGGCTAAAGCCGCTGGCGAAAAACGCTATCCGGCAAAACGAATTTCCAGGGCCACCATTGCGTTTGCGAGCGCGATACATACATCCCTTTTCGAGATAAACGACGAAGAGGATGAAGATGGCCGGGTTTTTGAAGCGCATTGTTCCGAAGCGATTTCGCAAGCAGGAATTGGTGGTCCCGGTGGTGCGCATGCATGGCGCGATCATGGCAGGTGGCAGCCAGCTTCGCCCGGCTCTCAACCTTGCAGGCTATGCGCCGCTTCTCGACAAAGCCTTCAGCATGAAGGATGCGCCGGTCGTCGCCATCTCGCTGAATTCTCCCGGCGGCTCGCCGGTCCAGTCGCGGATGATCTACAACCGCATTCGCCAGCTGGCCGAAGAGAAGGACAAGAAGGTTCTGATCTTCGTCGAGGATGTCGCAGCCTCGGGCGGTTACATGATCGCGCTCGCCGGTGATGAGATCATCGCCGATCCCACATCCATCGTCGGCTCCATCGGCGTCGTCTCCGGCGGCTTCGGTTTTCCGGAGATGCTGCGCAAGATCGGGGTGGAGCGCCGCGTCTACACGTCTGGCGAAAACAAGGCGATCCTCGATCCCTTCCAGCCGGAGAAGGAAGGCGACATCGAGTATCTTAAGTCGCTCCAGTCTGAAATCCACAACGTCTTCATCGACATGGTCAAGCTTCGCCGTGGCGCGAAATTGAAGGACGATCCAGCTCTGTTCTCGGGCCTGTTCTGGACGGGCATGCGCGGCGTCGATCTCGGCCTCGTCGATGGCCTCGGCGACATGAAGGACGTGCTGCGCCGACGCTATGGTGAAAAGGTTAAACTGCAACTGATCAGCGGTGCAAGAAACCTGTTCGGCAAAAAGGTGCCGGGTGTCGATCTTTGCGCACAGGCAATCGCCGCCTCCGCCGCTTCGGGACTTGCAGAAGTTGCCGAAGAAAAGGCATTGTGGGCCAGATACGGATTGTGATGGACGCGATTTAAATGGCCCAATTGATAACACTCGCCCTGCTCGTGATCGGGGCGATCATCCTCTACCGGCGATTTGTGACGGATGCCGAGAAGCTGTCCGCCAAATCGAAGCGGCAGGAGAAGGAGCGCCAGACGGGCGCAACCGGCACATTGGTCAAGGACCCGACGACGGGCGAATATCGCGTCAAGAGAGAAGACGAGGTATAAGAGGAGGCGTCGTTCGCTGGCCGCGATGATTGCTATACTTGCTCATCGTCCGAAGTACTCCGCGACGAACCGACGAGCGTGAGGGCGCAACGGCGGCTACCAGCCGCCACCACCACCGCCGCCGCCACCAGAGCCGGAAAAGCCGCCTCCTGAGAAACTCGATGATGACGACTGTGGAATCGTCGCCGAAATGGTTGACGCTACGGAGGACGAGAACGCACCGATCCAGTCGCTGGGGCCCTTCACGAGACCGTGGTACCAGCCCGGCACATAGTTTTCGGAATCCTCTGTCGCTTTTGAAAACCACCTCTCGAATGCCTCGGTCCAAGGTTCCTCGACATTGAGCGCCACTGCATAGGGCAGCAGCGTTTCAAAATGCTGCGGCGACATTGTCGGCGCCCCTTGCATGTTCATCCGGTCTTTCTCCGCGACACGCAGATAAAGACGCAAGCCTTCAATCTCATCCATGATTTTGCGCCCGAGCGGTGTCGGAGCACCCATCAATGAGAAGAAGAGTAGGTTGATCAGGACGATAAGGCCGGCGGCGCCAAGGCCAATCGAGTTTGGATCGTGAGTGATCTCGAACCACACGGCGCCGATGATGTACCCGCCAAATGCGACGATCCCGTATGCCAGCAGCGATAACAGCGCAATCCCGCCGAGCTTGTCCTTGAGCGATGCCTTAGGGTGCAGGAGGTCCCCGATCCAAATCGTCAATAGCGCGATCATTACTGGCACACATACGTAAGCGACGAGCATGAACTCCCACATGTTGTCTTTGTGTTGAGAGAAATACACCGTTCCAATTACAAAGGCGGCGCTGACAAGGAAGCCTACCGCGCTGTAAATGATGTTACTCTCGAAGTACCTGCCTTTATGTTCCTTTTCGACAGCAGCGAAAAAACGCTTTCCCATTTTCTCAACGGCCCTGCCGGTATCCTCGTTAATGGTGAAGCTATGACTGGGTGGCCCGATGGTCGTGAGCAGTGTTTTCTGGCCGACAGGCAGGCTGTCGTCCATTTGCTTGTGAGTGCGATGCATAATGATGGCGTCGTCCAGATTCTCGATCTCGACATAGCCTTTGACGGCAAGATCGAGCGCGCTGGCGGAAACGGCCGTCCAGCCATCTTCTTCAAAACCCTGATGGTCGATATAGTTCATCAGCCCGGGTGAGATACCCTCAGGCGGGTCCCAGCGCGGCACGACGATCCCCGCGGCAGGATCTCGGCCAACCGCGTGCCACGCCTTGAAGTAATAGGCTAGTACGACCAGCAGACCGACGCATCCGATGATCATCGTCTTATGATCGCGCATCCACCATTCACGCTGTAGCACAGTGGACAGTGTATCAAGCACACCCTTCGGCAGCTTCACCGCCACTGTCATACCTTCGCCCTTGCTGAAGGGGCGGGTCGATACGAACGAGATCCTGTTACCTTTGGTGAAGGCGTGCGCATCCTTGCCCACCGCGCCGAGTGGGCCGGTGAAAAATGCGGTCTCGCTCGGGCTTGCTCCTTCCGGCAACAAGATGGTGGCAGAAACATCCCGCATCGGGAATTCCCAGCCAGTGCCTGTCACGTTCCAGGTCAACTCGTCATAGGTGCCGAAGTGGCGGATCTGTCTGTCGGTCGTGTAGGTGATTTGAAAGACATGATCGCCCTTCGTCAGCAGGCGATCGGCGTCGCCGACATAGATGCGAATACCGCCATCAATCCATTTCGTATCCCAGTATTCCACCGCACCGTCACGCTTTACCGAGACGATATTGAAGCCGACTTTGGTGAGCTTGCCGTCAGCATCCAAGGTGTAGAGCGGAAAATCCCGATAGATACCGTGTTTGATGCGGTCCCCTTCCGCCCGGGTCTTGATGGTTTCGGTCACGGTCAGTTCGCCATTTTTGGCGATGGTGATCGTGGAATCGTAGGAGAGGATGAACTCTTCGGCGGAGGCCGGCAGCACCGTGGCGAGAAAGAAAAACAGCGCAAGAAATCTGGCAAAAGTGGTCGTCACGTAAAGTCGTCTCCAGATGTCTGGCTGTCGTCAAGTCGTATAGAAAAGGTGGATGGCGCCAGGCTTTCTCAGCAGCGGAAGCGGTTGGTGCCCGTCGGGATACTGCTGACATGACCTCCGCCCTGCGAGGCAAAGTCCGAAATATCGAAGCCTGGGCGTCTTACCAGCCGCCGCCACCGCCGCCGCCGCCGCCAGAGCCGGAAGACCCGCCGCCGCCTGAAAAGCTCGATGACGAGGAACTAGACGGTGCCGGAATGGTCGAGGCAATCGTGGAGGCCATGGAGGAGGAAAATCCGCCGATCCGGTCGCCAAAGCTGTTGTAATTGCCGTTATACCAGGTCGGCGCATAGGCCGCAGCACCGGCAGAAGCGGCGGCAAGCCACGTCTCGAACGCTTTGCTCCAGGGCTTCTCCACACCAAGCGCCACTGCATAGGGCAACAAAGTCTCGAAATGCTGCGGCGACATCTGCGGCGCGCCCTGCATGTTCATGCGGTCTTTCTCAGCCACGGTGAGGTAAAGCCGTAAGCCCTCGATCGCATCCATCAACTGCCGGCCAAGCGGAGTCGGCGCGCCCATCACGAGAACGAAGAGCACATTCAAAAGCACGATGAGTCCCAGAGCAACGACCGCCAATGTGTTGGCATCGTGGACATGATCGAAAAAGATGCGGCCAACGACGCCGGCGATCAGCGAAAAGATCAGAAAGCCGGAGATGGCCATAAAAACGATGCCGCCGAGGCGTGAGAGGACGCCGCGTCCGCGACGGCGCTGTTTGCCGTAGATGGTGGCGCTGACGGCAAAGAACACCGCGGCCATGGACAGCGAAATGATGGTGCCGATATCGCCTTCATCGAAACTGCCAAAGATCAAGGTGGCGACGATGACGCCAAAGCTGAGGACAAGTCCGCCGACGATATAGCCGCTATTGCTCCTATAATATTTCCCGCGATGCTCTTTTTCGATGGATGAGCGGAAATCCGACCCGACTTTCTGAACGGTCTCGCCATTCGCCTTGTCGATGGTCAGGCTATTGCCGGGAGCACCGATGGAGGACAGCAGTGTCCGTTGACCGACCGGCAAACTGTTCTCGATCTTCTTCTCCGTGCGACGAATGATCAGGCCGTTCTTGAGATCTTCGATCGTGACGAAGCCTTTGACCGCAAGATCGAGTGCCGTCGCAGACAGCGCAGTCCAGCCACCGTCTGCAAAGCCGCGGCCATCGACGTAATTGACAAGCGCAGGCGACAGGCCCTCTGGTGGATGCCAGCGCGGCACGATCACGCCCGCTGCCGGGTCGCGACCAACGGTCACCCATGCTCTATAGTAATAAGCAAGCACGATCAGCAGGCCGAGACCGGCGATGATAAGGGCGAGGCGATCGCGCAGCCACCATTCCCGCTGCTGCGAGGCGGAGGGTGCATCCAGCACACCCTTCGGCAGCTTCACGGCCACCGTCATGCCTTCGCCCGGATAGAAGGGGCGGGTGGAGGCGAAAAACACATCGTTGCCTTCGGTCAGGATGCGCGCGTCCTTGCCCGTGGCACCAAGCTGGCCGGTGAAGACGGCCGTATCGCTGGGTCTTGCGCCCTCCGGCAAAGAGATTGTGGCGGAGATTTCGCGCATCGGAAACTGCCAGCCATTGCCGGTGACGTTCCAGGTCAGCTCGTCGTAGCTATCGAAATAGCGGATTTGCCGATCGGTTGTGTAGGTGATCTGGAAGATGTGCTCGCCGGTGGGAAGAATGCGGTCGGCATTTCCGGTGAAGATGCGAATGCCGCCGTCGATGTTCTCCGTGTGCCAGTCTTCCGGCGCGCCGTCGCGCTCCACCGAGAGCACCTTGAAGCCGACCTTCGTCCGATTGCCGTCCTTGTCGAGCGCATAAAGCGGGAAGTCGCGAAAAATGCCGCGCTTGATACGGTCACCTTCAGCCCGTGCCGTGATGGCTTCCGTCACCGTCAGTGTCCCGTCTTTGGCGACATCGACGATGGAATGATAGGAGCTGATGAATTCTTCGGCGGAGGCGGGCAGCACCCATGCGAGCAAGAGGCAAAGCCCGAGAAGTCTGGCGAACATGGTCTTCACGTGCGATCTCTCCAGATGGTGTGTGCTTCTCGAGCCGATCCGTTGCGCCAAGCGCGTTTTAAACCGGCTTTTCCACTTCCTGATAGGTGACGCCAAGCGACGCCAGCGCCTTCCAATATCCCGGATAGGTCTTGCCCACGCAGGCGGGATTTTGAATGGCAATGCCGCCCGTCTTCAACCCCGCCAGCGCAAAGCTCATGGCGATGCGGTGGTCGTGGAATGTGTCGATGGAGGCATGAACCGCCTGTCCCGCCAGTGCCGGATCGGCATGAACGATCAAGTCGTCGCCCTCTTCATGCGCAAGGCCGTCCCTGATCTGATTAAGACCAAGAGAGAGCGCTCGAATGCGGTCGCATTCCTTGACGCGCAGATTGGCAATGCCGACGAAGCGCACTGGCGTGTTGTTATAGGCGGCCAGCACGGCAATGGTGGGAATGGCGTCCTGCATCTGGCTGCCGTCGATTTCGGCGGGCAGGTTGGGGAATTGCGCCATGACCGCATGCGCCTTGGCATCCGGCTGGGTGAAAGCTTCGGCTGGCGTTCCGATATCGATCTTGCCGCCGGTCAGCAACTCCGCCCCCCAGAGATAGGTCGCAGCGGATGCGTCGGGCTCGATGTGAAAATCCGTCGCCTTGTAGCGGGTCGGGTATACGCGCCATATGGCATTGCTGACGCGCTCAACCTTGGCGCCGAAGGCTTCCATGGCGGCAACGGTCAGATCGATATAGCCTTTCGCGCCGATATCTTCTCCGGCCAGAATGATGTCGAGCGGCTGCGCGCCGCACGGGGCGGCCATCAGAAGCGCCGAGACATATTGGCTGGAAAGATTGCCGTCGATCGTAACGCTGTCCCTGGTGAAGCCTCGGCCATTACCCTTGACTGTGACGGGCGGGCAGCCGGTCTCTGCTTCCGCTTCGATCCCCAAGGCTGTCAGTGCATCCACCAGTGGCTTGATCGGACGCTTGCGCATATGCTCGTCGCCATCGACGACGACCGTGCCGTTCACCGATGCGACCGCCGCTGTCAGGAAGCGCGTCGCCGTGCCGGCATTGCCCAAGAAGAGCGGCTTTTCCGGTGCGGTGAGAATGCCCGAGCTCTCGACGACGAAGCTCGTCGCGTCCGGCTCCGTGACCGTCACACCCATCGCCCGCAAGGCTTCCGCCATGTAGAGCGTGTCGTCGCTTTTCAGCGCGCCCGTCAGTCTGCTCGTACCTTTGGCAAGGCCCGCCAGAAGCAGCACACGATTGGTGATGGATTTGGAGCCGGGCGGCTCAACCTTGCCGGAAAGCGGTTGGCCGGGCGGGGTGATGGTCAGTTCGATCATGTCTTTATCGTCTTCTCGCCAGCAGACTGGCTTTCAAGTCTCAGAATTTCACGGTGGGAACGGCGCGATCCGCCTCGTTGGTGATTTCGAAATAGGGCGCTTTCGCAAATCCGAATTGGCCGGCGATCAGGTTGGAAGGAAAGCTCTCCACCTTGACGTTCAGGTCACGCGCAGCACCGTTGTAATAACGGCGAGACATCTGGATTTCGCTTTCCAGCGTCTCGAGCGAGCGCTGCAATTCGACGAAATTCTGGTTGGCCTTGAGGTCGGGGTAGGCTTCTGCCAGAGCAAAAAGCTTTCCGAGAGCCTGACCGAGCAGGCCTTCCGCCTTGGCGCGCCCCTCGACATCCCCGGCGGGCACAGCCTGCGCCTGGTTGCGCAGTGAGACGACCTCTTCGAAGGTGCTTTTCTCGTGGGCCGCGTAGCCCTTCACCGTTTCGATGAGATTGGGGATAAGGTCGGCGCGGCGCTTCAACTGCACGTCGATGCCCGACCACGCCTCTTCCTTCATCTGCCGCGCTTTGACGAGGCCGTTATAGGTGAAGACGACATAGAGCGCGACAAGCGCAACGATGGCCAATGCGGTGAACATGCAAGCTTCCCCCTCACGAAATCCGGCGAGCCGCACCCATCAGACGCGCCCCGCTTCACCACCTGACTGTTGAGCGCAAGAACAAGAAGACCTGAATCGATCTTCGTCACGTCGCGCTTAAAGGCGTCAGGCCGCCTTGTTCCAGTTCAACCCACCGGCATCCGTCATCAGGAAGGCTTCACCGCAGGCCTTCGCCAATGTGCGTACCCTCAGAATATAGCTCTGACGCTCGGTCACCGAGATTACGCCGCGCGCATCCAGAAGGTTGAAGACGTGCGATGCCTTGATGCACTGATCATAGGCGGGAAACACACATTTGTGCAGCATCTGATTGGCGTTGTCGCCGGGTGCACCGGCCGCCAGAAGCGCCTGGCACTCCTTCTCGGCATCGATGAAATGGCGATGCAGCATAGCCGTGTCGGCATATTCGAAATTGTGGCGGGAATATTCCTGCTCAGCCTGCAGAAATACATCGCCGTAGGAGATCTTTTCCTCGCCTTCGCGGCCATTGAAGTTCAGGTCGTAGACATTGTCGACGCCCTGGACATACATGGCGAGGCGCTCGAGGCCATAGGTCAGCTCACCCGCAACCGGCGAGCATTCAATGCCGCAGACCTGCTGGAAGTAAGTGAACTGCGACACTTCCATGCCGTCGCACCAGCATTCCCAGCCAAGACCCCAGGCACCCAGCGTCGGGCTTTCCCAGTCGTCCTCGACGAAGCGCACGTCATGCAGAAGCGGATCGAGACCGATCGCCTTCAGCGAGCCGAGGTAAAGCTCCTGGAGGTTGGAAGGGTTCGGCTTCAGAATGACCTGATACTGATAGTAGTGCTGCAGTCGGTTGGGGTTCTCGCCGTAGCGTCCATCAGACGGACGGCGGGATGGCTGCACGTAAGCCGCTTTCCATGGCCTCGGGCCAAGCGCACGCAGTGTCGTTGCCGGATGGAATGTACCCGCGCCCACTTCCATATCGTAAGGCTGCAACACGGCGCAGCCCTTGTCCGCCCAGTAGTTATGCAGCGTCAGGATCAGCGCCTGAAAGGAACGCTTGGGGTTCATATGGTCTGGAACGTCGGTCATTGCGGTCATCTTGGGTCAAGAGAGGATAAGTAAGAACTTACTTCGATTGCGGACAGGTGCCATGGCAAGGGTTGCGGGTCAAGAACTTCCGTCACGCTGTAGGGGTAGAGCAGAGTACCGTCTCGCGACGCTCGTTCCGATATTTACATTGTGCATCTGTCGCAAATTTTGCTAGCAGAGGCCAACCGAAAATTCGAACCCGAATATCCCTGACACCGGAAAACCAATATGCCCGATCTTCTGCTTGAACTCCGCTCCGAGGAAATCCCTGCCCGTATGCAGCGGAAAGCGGCTGGCGATCTGAAGAAGCTTGTCACCGATGCGCTGGTGGAAGCGGGCCTGACCTATGAGGGTGCGCGCGAATACTGGACACCGCGCCGCCTGACGCTGGATATCCGTGGTCTGACCGCACGCTCTGCCGATGTGCGCGAGGAGAAGAAGGGACCGCGCACCGATGCCAATGAAAAGGCGATCGAAGGCTTTCTGCGCGGCGCGGGCCTGAGCGATATTTCTGAGGCGCAGGTCGTCTCCGATCCGAAGAAGGGCGACTTCTATGTCGCGATCATCAACAAGCCGGGTCGCGCCGCCGAAGAGATCATCGCCGATGTGATGCCGGGTATTATCCGCACCTTCCCCTGGCCGAAATCCATGCGCTCCGGTGCTGCGTCCATGCCGAAGGGTTCGCGCTATGCCGGGATCGAAGGCAAGGGCTCGGAAAGCCTTCGCTGGGTGCGCCCGCTGCAATCCATCGTCTGCCTGTTCGGACCCGAACATGATGAGACGCAGGTCATTGCCTTCGAGATCGATGGCATCGTTGCTGGCAATGTCACCTATGGCCATCGCTTCCACGCGCCAGACGCCATCACCGTGCGCCGCTTCGATGACTATGTCGCGAGCCTTGAAAAGGCGAAGGTCATTCTCGATGCGGAACGCCGCAAGGATATCATCCTGCATGATGCAAAGGACCTGGCTTTCGCCAATGGTCTCGACCTCGTGGAAGACGAAGGCCTGCTGGAAGAGGTCTCCGGTCTGGTCGAATGGCCGCAGGTATTGATCGGTACCTTCGAAGAAGACTATCTGCAGATTCCGGCGGAGATCATCCGGCTGACGATCAAGACCAACCAGAAATGCTTCGTCACCCGTCCGCAAGGCGCCGAAGAAGGTCTGTCGAACCGCTTCATTCTGGTGTCCAACATCCAGGCGAGCGATGGCGGCAAGGAAATCGTTCACGGCAACGGCAAGGTCGTGCGTGCACGCCTGTCGGACGCCAAGCACTTCTGGACGCGCGATCAGGGCGATCTACCGGACCTCGAAACCTTGACGGACTCCGCGAAGAAATTCGACCTCGATCTCAGCAAGCCGCTCGACCAGCGCATCGCGAAGCTCGACGCGCTGAATGTCACCTTCCATGCCAAGATCGGCACGCAGGGCGAGCGCGTCACGCGTATCCGCGAACTGGCAAAGCAACTCGCGCCCGTCATCGGCGCCGATGCTGCTCTCGTTGATCGTGCCGTGGTTTTGGCGAAGGCCGATCTGCGCACGGAAGCCGTCGGCGAATTCCCGGAACTGCAGGGTCTGATGGGACGCAAATATGCGCTCCTGCAGGGCGAAAACGAAAGCGTCGCTGCGGCGATCGAGGACCATTACAAGCCGCAAGGCCCGTCCGATCGCGTGCCGTCCGACAAGGTGGCAATCACCGTGGCGCTCGCTGACAAGCTGGATACGCTGACCGGCTTCTGGGCGATCGATGAAAAGCCAACCGGCTCCAAGGACCCGTTTGCGCTACGTCGCGCCGCTCTCGGCGTCGTGCGCATTATACTGGAGCGCAGCGTTCGATTGCCGCTATTGACGGTCGTCAAGGACACCGATTTGCTTTCCTTCTTCCATGATCGTCTGAAGGTCTATCTGCGTGATCTTGGCGCCCGCTACGATCTGATCGAAGCGGTGCTGACGCCGGACTCCGATGACCTGCTGATGGTCGCCCGCCGTGTGGAGGCGCTGACCGCCTTCATCACCGGTGAGGATGGCAAGAACCTGCTGGCCGGGACCAAGCGCGCGACGCAACTTCTGGCCGCCGAAGAAAAGAAGGGCACCGTCGTTGCCGATGGCGTAGCGGACGACCTCCTCAAGCTCGATGCCGAGAAGGCGCTTCATGCGGCGATCAAGACGGCTTCTGCCGATGCGGCCAAGGCCGTCGCGGCGGAAGACTTCCGCTCTGCCATGCAGGCGTTGTCGACGCTGCGTGCGCCCGTCGACACCTTCTTCAACGATGTTCTCGTCAATGACGAAGACGCTGCCATCCGTGCCAACCGTCTGGCACTGCTGAAAGCGATCCGCGAAGCCACCGGTACAGTCGCGGATTTCTCCAAGATCACGGGATAAGAAGGTTCAGCGCTGATGACGTCCAACATCCTCATCAGCGCCTGTCTTCTCGGCCATGCCGTCCGATATGACGGCAAGGGCAAGCCGCTTCATCACCCGGCCATTGAGCGATGGCAGGGTGAGGGCCGTCTCGTGACGATCTGTCCGGAGATGGCTGGCGGCATGCCTGTTCCACGCCCTCCTGCGGAAATCGAAAACGGCGCGTCCGGATTGGATGTTCTGCAGGGCAGGGCGCGCGTGCTGGAGATCACCGGTGCGGATGTAACGGACGAGTTTATTGCTGGGGCAAACAAGGCTCTCGCCTTCGCGACACAGCACGGCTGCGCCTATGCCCTGCTGATCGATGGAAGCCCGTCCTGCGGCTCGATCGCCATCTATGACGGGACGTTTTCAGGCGTCAAACATGCGGGGCATGGCGTGACGGCGGCCCTGCTGTCACGAGCGGGGATCAAGGTATTCTCGCATACGGACATCGACCGTCTCGACACCATCACCCAATAAAAAACGCCGGAGAAGTCTCCCCGGCGTCCTTCAAATCAACTGTATTTATCGCGATCAGCTTGCCATGCGCATCTGGCGCGCCATGCCGTGTAACGAGCCGGACTGATGCTGGGATACGCGGAAAGTACGGATCAGCGTTAGCAATTCCTCGGTATCATGCGCCAATGCCTCGGCAGACGCCGTCGTCTCTTCGGCCATGGCGGCGTTGTGCTGCGTGGCAGCGTCCAGCTGGTTGAGCGACGAAGAGATGGAGCGCAGCGTCGTGTCCTGTTCGGCAGCAGAATGCGCAATCTTGCTGACGATGTCGCTCGCCGACTTGATCTGATCGGAGATCCGCTTCAGCGCGTTGCCAGCTTCGCCGACAAGATGAACGCCGTTCTGCACCTGGCTTGAAGAACGGGCGATCTGATCCTTGATTTCCTTTGCGGCTGCGGCGGATTTCTGGGCCAGCTCGCGCACCTCCTGCGCAACCACAGCAAAGCCCTTGCCTGCCTCGCCAGCACGCGCCGCTTCCACACCTGCGTTCAGCGCGAGGAGGTTCGTCTGGAAGGCGATATCGTCGATGACGCCGATGATTTTGGATATCTCGTTCGCCGACTGCTCGATGCCGCTCATCGCGCCAATCGCCTGCTCGACAATGGTGTCGCTATGGTTTGCATCACTGCTGATGGAGGTGACGCGTTTTGCCGCCTCGCTGGCACCATCGGAGGTCTGACGCACGGCCACCGTCAACTCGTCCAGAGCTGCGGATGTTTCCTCGAGATTTGCGGCCTGGCGTTCGGTGCGTTGCGACAGTTCGTTGGAGGCCTTGCGAATTTCTTCCTTCGAGCCGCCAATATCGATGCTCTTGGCATTGACCTTCGCCATTGCCGCGTCGAGATGCGAGATCGCCTCGTTGAAGTTGGCACGCAGATCGGCATAGCGTGCGCCGAGATCGCCACAGCGAACCGTCAGATCACCTGCGGCGAGTTTTTCCAATGCCTCGCCGATGGTGGAGACCACCCGGGCTTGAAGCTCCGCTTCGTCGCGCTGCATGTCGATATTGGTCTGGCGTTCGGCATCGAGCTGCGACTGCTGCTCGTCCTGGCGCCTTTGCATCGCGTGACGCTCGCGGATCTTCTGCTGAAGGGACTCGATCGCCTTCGCCATCATGCCGACTTCGTTCTTCATTTCAGTATGAGGAATGGCGATCGACACGTTCTCATTGGCAACGTCTCCCAGGGCACGATGGATTTTCGCGAGCGGACCGGTAATGCCTTTGATGACGTAGAAGGCGAGAGCAATGCCAAGCAGGAACACGACGAGCCCAAGCGAAACAGCCTTGATCACCGTCGAACGAACCTGCGCTTGAAGATCGTCGACGTAAACGCCGGTGACGACAACGACCTGCCAGGGTTCGAAGGCCATGGCATAGGAACTCTTCAGAAAGGTATCGCCTTCCTGGCCGGGTTTTGGACCGTAGAAGCTTGTCTCACCGCCGCCTGCACGGCCAAGCCGCACCAGTTCGTCGCGATAGTTGAAGCCTTGAGAATCCGGCTTGCCCTTGAAGCTTTGACCGACACGCTTCGCATCCGGATGGAAGAGCATCTTCACATCGTAGTCATAGCCGAACATGTAGCCGTCCGGCACGAACTTCATCGATGTCACGATGGCGAAAGCCTGGCGTTGTGCCTCTTCGCGGCTCAACGTCCCTGCTTTTTCCTTATCATAGTAGGATTGCAGGATCGAAATCGAGGACTGAACCTGGGTCCTCAGCATATTGTAACGCTCTTCATAGATGGCGTTGACCGAGGACTTGATCTGGAAATAGGTCGCCAGTGTAAACGCCGCCATGAGTGCGATGACAAGCAGGATCAACTGGCGTGAGATTGGGAGGTTCTTCATCGGCGCTCTCGAAATGACGGGCGGCCCTTCCAGGCGCCCTAAAACTGAATGGTTGTCATCAGGGAAGAACGCCATCCGCGTTGCGACTTCGCCTATTAAAGAAGTCTCACAAACAGCTTTAGAATTGATAAATGTTCAAATATATGCGTCGGGAAAACAGTTTCCCGGGAGTTCAAGCGTCAATTATATCTTTTGACGCCGCAATCGTGAGCCGAGATCACAAGGGTAAGCCCTGGGACGATCAGTGAGAGGGACGTATCGACATCAAAGTAATGTTGTCCAGTCCATCGGCACCCGCCAAGACAGGCTGGTCGTGTTGGGTGAGCACGGGATTGCCTTCAAGCGTGATCTGGTGTTCCACCACGGCAGGCGTGTGCTCAGCAACAACTGGTTGGGAATGGTCTTGAGGCAGCCATAGAGGATTGCTGCTGACGAAAGTCACGGGCGAGCCGCCGAGCCACGCTTCAGTCCGAACCGTCTCCTTGCGGCCATCAACGTCACGCGTCGATATGCTCTGCGTTCCGCGCTCCAAAACAGCCTTCGTGAGCGCCTTGCCCGCCACGGATGTGGTAGAGCATGCGTCGCAGGTAATGATCAGCACGCTCCCATTCGATGTCTTGGCGCCATGCAGAACCTCGATCGAGGATGCCATCGCCGTGCCGCCGATGAACACCATGCCCGCCGTCAAAACAATCCTAAACATACGCAACCCCTTAGCGCGCGGTCTGATCGCCGCTTTAAACAACCGCGACCCTACGGAGTCTTCCTTTCCATCCGGTCAGGATATTTGGTAAAAATTGAACGAAAGGCCGATTTCTACCCGTTCTCACGCGCCACAGCCTGCCAACCAATGTCGCGGCGGCAGAAGCCGTTTTCCCATTTGACCGCATCGACCAGCTCATAGGCGCGGACCTGCGCTTCGCTGACCGTGCTCCCGAAGGCCGTGACGTTGAGCACGCGCCCGCCTGTGGCAACGAGTTCTCCGTCCTTGAGGGCAGTGCCGGCATGAAACACCTTGGCGTCTTCGCTCTCCTCGGGAATGAAGGCGATGGGCGTGTTCTTGTCGTATGCTGCAGGATAGCCTTTGGAGGCGAGAACCACGGTCAAGGCGGGGTCGTCGCGCCATTCGGCCGTGACCTGATCAAGTGTGCCAGTGGCGGTGGCGTAGAGGATTGGGAGAAGGTCGCTCTTGAGGCGCATCATCAGCACCTGGCATTCTGGGTCGCCGAAGCGCACATTGTATTCGATGAGCTCCGGGCCTTTATTGGTGATCATCAGGCCTGCGAAGAAAACGCCTGAGAACGGATTGCCGTCCTTTGCCATGCCCGTTATCGTCGGCTCGATGATCTCGCGCATCGTGCGCTGAACCATCTCGTCGGTCATGACCGGGGCAGGGGAGTAAGCGCCCATTCCACCCGTGTTGGGTCCGGTATCGCCGTCTCCGACGCGCTTGTGGTCCTGTGCGGTTGCCAGTGCCAGCGCCGTCTTGCCATCCGACAGGCAGAAGAAGCTTGCCTCCTCGCCGTCCAGAAAAGCTTCGACCACGACTTCAGCACCGGCAGCGCCGAAGGCGCCGTCGAAGCAATCGTCGACGGCGGCGAGCGCTTCCGCTTCGGTCATTGCGACGGTCACGCCCTTGCCTGCAGCGAGCCCATCGGCCTTGATGACGATCGGCGCGCCCTGCGCGCGAATATAGGCCTTTGCCGGCTCGGCGGATTTGAAGCGCTGATAGGCGCCGGTGGGGATGTCGTAGCGGGCACAGAGATCCTTGGTGAAGCCCTTGGAGCCCTCCAACTGTGCCGCACCTCTCGACGGACCGAAGGTGGCAAAGCCTGCCGCGCGAAGATCGTCCGCCAGACCGGCAACCAGCGGTGCTTCCGGGCCGACCACCACGAAGTCGATGGACTGTTCACGGCAGAACGCCACCACTGCAGCGTGGTCTTCGACGTTCAGCGACACAAGTTCCGCATGTTCGGCAATGCCTGGATTGCCGGGGGCGGCAAAGAGCTTGGTCAGTTGAGGGGACTGGGCAATTTTCCATGCCAGCGCATGCTCGCGTCCACCGGAACCGATCAACAGAACTTTCATGCTCGACACCCCTGTTTCCAATTTCTTGCGGCGTTAAGGGCAGGGGGGCGAAAGGTCAAGGCAAAAGGCAATCGAAGGCTGCCGCTTTTCTGTGGAATCGCCTTGTCTCTGTGTTGTCATGCCACAATCAGCCTCTATGTTCGGGCAACTTTCAAGAACAGGTCAGAGACCCTTATGTCCGCAGACAATGCCCGCCTCCCGTCCCTTATCGCCTCCGAAATCAACGCCCGCGCCGAGCAGGTGAAGGCGGCGATCCAGCTTCTGGATGAGGGGGCAACCGTTCCGTTCATTGCGCGCTATCGTAAGGAGGTGACCGGCGGTCTGGACGATACGCAACTCCGAACTCTCGCCGAGCGGCTGTCCTATCTGCGGGAACTGAATGCCCGCCGCACATCGATTGTCGAATCCATCAACGGTCAAGGCAAGATGACCGATGAGTTGATGCTGAAGATCATGCAGGCGGTGACCAAGGCGGAACTGGAAGATCTTTATCTCCCCTACAAGCCGAAGCGCCGCACGAGAGCGGAAATTGCGCGCGAACGTGGCCTTGGTCCTCTGGCAGAAGCGATCTGGGACAACCGTGCAGCCGATCCGGCAAAACTTGCGGAAGCCTGTGTGAAGGGCGAAATCGCAGATGTGAAGGCGGCACTTGAGGGTGCGCGCGATATTGTCGCCGAAACCATGACGGAAAACGCCGACCTCCTGAAGCGGCTGCGCGACTATATGCGCCAGAACGCGATGCTGCGCGCCAAGGTGGTGGACGGCAAGCAGGCAGCAGGCGAGAAATTTTCCGACTATTTCGACCACACGGAAAAATGGGCAACGGCGCCCGGTCACCGGGCGCTCGCCATGTTGCGCGGCTGGAACGAGGAAGTTCTGACCCTGACCATCGATGTGGATGCCGACGATCCGTCGCCGGTAAAGCCTGCGCAGCGCACCATCGCCGCGGCTTTCGACATCCGCAATGCCGGTCCCGCCGACCAGTGGCTGATGGACGTGGCGGGCTGGACGTGGCGCGTCAAGCTCTCCATGTCGCTGTCGCTCGATCTGATGCGCGAGTTGCGCGAGCGGGCGGAAGAAGAGGCAATCCATGTCTTTGCGCGCAATCTGAAAGATCTGCTGCTCGCAGCACCCGCTGGCTCGCGCCCGACCATGGGTCTTGATCCAGGCATCCGAACCGGCGTCAAGGTTGCCATCGTGGATGGCACCGGCAAGCTGCTGGAAACGACGACGGTCTATCCGTTCCCGCCGAAGAACGATATCCGCGGCACGCAGGCGGAACTGGCTTCGCTCATCCGCAAGCACGGCGTCGAACTGATCGCCATCGGCAACGGTACCGGTAGCCGCGAGACCGAAAAGCTGGTGACCGACATGCTGACCCAGATCAATGGGCCAAAGCCCACGAAGGTCATCGTCTCGGAAGCTGGAGCTTCGGTTTACTCCGCGTCTGAGCGCGCTGCGGCCGAATTTCCCAATCTCGATGTTTCACTACGCGGTGCCGTTTCGATTGCCCGTCGTCTGCAGGATCCGCTTGCCGAACTCGTCAAGATCGAGCCGAAGTCCATCGGCGTCGGGCAGTATCAGCACGATGTCGATCAGGGCAAATTGTCCCGCTCCCTCGATGCGGTGGTGGAAGATGCGGTGAACGCCGTCGGCGTCGATCTCAATACGGCGTCCGCACCGCTGCTCGCGCGGGTCTCTGGTCTTGGAACCTCGATTGCCGATGCCATCGTGCTGCATCGGGATCAGGTCGGGCCGTTCGCCAGCCGCAAGGAGTTGTTTAAGGTGCCGCGTCTTGGTCAGCGCACCTTCGAGCAATGCGCCGGCTTCCTGCGGATTCCAAATGGCAAGGAGCCGCTCGATTCATCCTCCGTCCACCCGGAAGCCTATGATGTGGCAAAGAAGATCGTCGCCGCCTGTGGGCGCGACCTCAGAACCGTCATGGGTGACAGCGCAACTTTGAAGGCGCTCGACCCCAAGCGTTTCATCGATGATCGCTTCGGCCTGCCGACCGTCAAGGACATCATCGCGGAGCTGGAAAAACCTGGCCGCGACCCACGCCCGAGCTTCAAGACCGCGACCTTCGCGGACGGTGTGGACGAAATCACCGACCTTAAGCCTGGCATGCTGCTGGAAGGCACTGTCACCAATGTGGCTGCCTTTGGCGCCTTCGTCGATATTGGCGTTCACCAGGATGGCCTGGTGCATGTCAGCCAGTTGGCGGATCGTTTCATCAAGGATCCGCATGAGGTGGTGAAGGCCGGAGACGTCGTCAAAGTTCGCGTGGTTGAAGTCGATGTGAAGCGCAAGCGGATCGGTCTCACGATGCGAAAGGACGGTGGCGAGGCAGCGCCTCAGCCGATGCGCGAAAAGAGCAATGCCAATGCCATGCGCCACGCTAGCGCAAAGCCGAAGGACCGTGCGGAGCCTGCGCAATCCGGAGGCGCGTTGGCAGCGGCTTTGGCGGAGGCCATGAAGCGCCGCTGATTTGCATAAAACGGCTCTTACCCACTGCGCAAGGGCCGTTTTGTTCCACGAAATCAATCAGTATTTTTGAAACTACCCCGTCTTGCAACTCTCGCGGAAAGAGATACGGTAACAGGCACTTGATAAGTGAGACTTAGCTTATTGGGGGTGATATGGCCTCGTCTCTGCATGCCCTGCTTGATAAAATCGTCAAGACCGGAAACCTGATCGTCACTGGTCCAAGCGGTCTTCAGTCCTTCGGAGACGGACGCGGCAAGCGCGTCGCACTGAGCTTCAGTGATGAGCAGGCGATGGACGAAATCGCCGCCGACCCGGCACTGAAGCTTGCCGAAATGTACATGGAAGGCCGAATGTCGGTCGTCGAAGGCGACATCTACGACTTCCTGGCCTTGGTCAAAAGCAATACGCTCTCTGAGGCCTTGACCTTCGGCATGGTCTGGCGCGGCATGGCGCGCATCATCGCCTCGCGCATCAAGATGCATCTGCCCGTCAATCACAACAAGCAGAACGTCGCGCACCATTATGATTTGAGCGCCAAGCTCTTCGATCTTTTTCTCGATCAGGACTGGCAATATTCCTGCGCCTATTTCAATCCTCCAGGCATTTCCCTGGATGAGGCGCAGGTGGCAAAGAAGCGCCACATCGTCGCCAAGCTGATGCCCGAGCCGGGGCAACGCGTGCTTGAGATCGGCTCCGGCTGGGGCGGCATGGCCATGTATCTGGCTGAAAGCTCCGGCGTGGATGTCACCGGCGTTACGCTCAGCGAGGAGCAACTCCGCGTCTCGCGGGATCGGGCGCAGAAGCGGGGCCTGACGGATATCGTTCGCTTCGAGCTGCAGGATTACCGCTACCTTCCGCCTGACAAGAAGTATGATCGCATCGTCTCTGTAGGCATGTTCGAACATGTTGGCCCGACGCATTACAGGGAGTACTTCCAGAAGGCAGCGGAAGTGTTGGAGGATGATGGCGTCATGCTGTTGCACTCCATTGGCCAACCCTATCCGGCCCTTGCCACGAACCCGTTCATCGAAAAATATATTTTCCCCGGCGGTTATATTCCCTCACTGGCCGAGGTTCTGCCAGCCATCGAAAAGACGGGGCTGCTTGTAAAGGACATCGAAATTCTGCCCATGCATTACGCGCATACGCTGCGCCACTGGCGCGAGCGTTTCGTGGCAAGGAAGGCAGAAGCCGTGGCGCTTTACGATGATCGCTTCTTCCGCATGTGGGAATTCTATCTGGCTGGCTCCGAAATGGCCTTCACCCATGAGAACTTCCACATCTTCCAGATCCAGCTTGCCAAGCGCGGTGGGGTGGTGCCCGATAATCGTGATTACATCGCCCGCAACGAGGCAAGGTTGATGGAGTTCGAGAAGACGCGGGAACCCCTGGAAAAGGTGGTTTTTTGAGCGGCGCTTTTGCTGCCTCAACGAACATAAGGACAGCCCCTAACAAAAGCTGAATCCAGCTACCGCCCCGCCAGCCAATGCGGTAGAAGTCCAGCATGGTTCATAACAGCGATCTTTCCGGCCGCGTTTCGGACGCGCCATCCAACAATTGGGTCTATCGGATCTTGCCGAGAGGCCTTTGGCCCTATGCGCAGCTTGCCCGGTGGGATCGGCCCATCGGCTGGCAGCTCCTGATGTGGCCGTGCTTCTGGTCGGCCGCGGTTGCCGCCAATGCGGCGCAGCAGATCGGTACCTTTTCCTGGTCCACGTTGCTCTTCCACCTCTTCCTGTTTTTTGCAGGCTCGGTCGCCATGCGCGGTGCCGGCTGCACCTATAATGATCTGGTCGATCACAAGATTGATATGGCGGTGGCACGCACCCGGTCGAGGCCGCTGCCCTCCGGCCGTGTCACCCGCATGCAGGCGAAAATCTTCATCGTGGTGCAGGCGCTCGCGGGCTTGGTGGTGCTGCTTTGCTTCAACAGTTTTGCCATCCTGCTCGGCCTGTCATCGCTGATTTTCGTGGCGATCTATCCCTTCGCCAAGCGCTTCACCAACTGGCCGCAGTTTTTCCTGGGCCTTGCCTTTTCCTGGGGCGCATTGATGGGCTGGGCTGCTCAGTTCGGATCTCTGAGTGTCGCTCCCGTACTGATTTACGGTGCGGCTATTGTCTGGACGATCGGATACGACACGATCTACGCGCACATGGACAAGGATGACGACGTGGCCGTCGGCATCGGTTCGACTGCCCTTCTGTTCGGAGATAGGACACATGGCTGGCTGGTGGCCCTTTATGGCACAGCCGCGGTTTTTCTGTTCATTGCATTCGCAATCGCAAATATTAACCCGCTCGGATATGCAGGTCTGATCGTCGCCACAGCGATGCTTTTTTATCAGATAAAGGCTCTGGACATCGGCAATGTTGAAAAGTGCCTGGCACTCTTCAAATCCAACAACCGTGTCGGCCTGTTGATTTTCGCAGGCCTGATGTTGCCGCTCATTTTTGGATAACGAAAAGCCCGGACGCGGGGCACGCGTGCCGGGCTCACTTCGTCCGAATTCGAAACGCCGGCTGAACGACGGCGCTGCGTTGATCAGTTGCGGGCGATGATTTCCTTGCCTTCGATCCGCATCGTCAGACCGAGCGAACCGGTGCTGCGGCGCACGAGGAAGCGCGGACGGCGATCAGCGAAGTAGGAATGGCGGCGACGCGGGCGCGTCGACTTCGTCCGCACGTGGCCGATATGCTCTTCGAGAGGGCGGGCGACGCCGTCGGCTTCCACCATCAGCATGGGAATATTGTACTTTTCCGACCAGCTGCGCCAATCGGCTGCGATGTCGCACAGGTCATGCGCCACCAAGAGCGGAATGCAGAGATCCGGATCGTCGTGATGAAGTTCAAGCGTCACCGTCACGCCGCCATCGCCATGGTCGATGGC
The DNA here is from genome assembly GCF_004310285.1 of Agrobacterium cavarae. Taxonomy (GTDB): domain Bacteria; phylum Pseudomonadota; class Alphaproteobacteria; order Rhizobiales; family Rhizobiaceae; genus Agrobacterium; species Agrobacterium cavarae. The sequence continues at coordinate 204,401 of NZ_SISF01000028.1, read as the reverse complement.
GCGGGCTGCAACACCCTTGAATGCCCGTGCAGGCAGGGCGAAGGACAGCGGCAGACCGCTGGAATGAAGAACCTTGCGCAGAACGGCACCGCGCTCGTCAAGCGTGATATCGACATCTGACGAACCATTGCTGTTGCCATAGGTCAGCTGCTGCGGGAACCGCGTCGGATCGAGCCGGAGAGTTGCGCCTGCCCATTCGGGCTTCAGAACGGTGTTGTTCATATCATGCTATCCTTGTTTTACCTGAGAGCCGTTTCATGGCCTCGTCCGGGACTTTTCGTCCTCTGATAGGTGGAAGATAGCCAGCGCATCTTCGAAACAGCTTAAAAATCGAGGTTAAGAAAACTTTGCATTCCCAAATGGTTAGCAAAACCCAGCCGCTTAAGGTTTCAGATTCCTGAATTGGGACGGTGGCGCGTCGTTCGGCCCACGGGTGGAACGGCTCGACGAAGTCTTGAGAAAAACGCCAGGGATCGGCCTGAGCGCATGTCCTGACAAGCACTTCAACAGGTGTGAGGGAGAGCGGCAATAGCCAATGCGGCGAGAGCCAAAAATGAGCGTGGACGACCGCTCTACAGCATCGAAGCACGATGCTGAGATGAAACTGGGTAGAGTGCTCGTGCGCCCGGAAAGACGCCTTGTGATTTAAGAGGCAACGACCTTGCCGGGGTTCATGATGCCTGCCGGATCGAAGGCTGTCTTGATACGACGCATCAGGTCCATCTCGATCGCCGGGCGGATGGCTGCCAGCTCGTCCCGCTTCAACTGCCCAATGCCGTGTTCCGCGGAAATGGAGCCACCGAAGGACAGCACGATACCGTGGACGATCTCGTTGATCTCTTTCCACTGGGCAAGAAAGGCGTTTTTGTCGGCACCAACCGGCTGGGAGATATTGTAATGGATGTTGCCATCGCCCAGGTGCCCGAAGGCACAGATGCGTGCATCGGGAATGGCACTCATGACGGCTCTTTCCGCTTCGTCCATAAAGGCCGGAACATGTGAAACCGGAACGGACACATCATGCTTGATGGAGCCTCCTTCCGGCTTCTGCGCATCCGACATGCTTTCGCGCATATGCCACAGCGCCTGACGCTGGGCCTCCGAGGACGCGATCACGGCATCCTGGAAGATCCCCGCTTCAAAACCCTGTTCCAGCAGCGTTTCCACCATGGTCTGCGCAGTGTCAGCCGAGTTGGAGCTGGAGATATCGATCAGCGCGTACCAAGCATGCGGCGTTTCGAGAGGGTCGCGCACGCCGGGAATATGTTTTGCGGTAAATTCCACGCCGATCCGTGGCATGAGTTCGAAGCCGGTCAGCGCGGAGCCACAAAGAGTGGATGCGCGCTCGAAGAGTTTCAGCGCATCCGCCGGAGAATTGAGACCGGCGAACGCCACCTGATGGCCGAGCGGTTTTGGGAAGAGTTTCAGGACCGCGCCGGTGATGATGCCGAGCGTCCCCTCTGAGCCGATGAAGAGATCACGCAGATCGTAACCCGTATTGTCCTTTTTCAACCGGCGCAGGCCGTTCCAGATCTCGCCGGTGGGGAGAACAACTTCCAGGCCAAGGCAAAGCTGGCGCATATTGCCATAGGCGAGCACCGCCGTACCGCCGGCATTGGTGGCGAGATTGCCGCCGATGCGGCACGAACCTTGCGAGCCGAGCGAAAGCGGGAACATCCGCTCGACCTTCTCCGCCGCCTTGTGGACCTCGTCCAGAATGCAGCCTCCATCGACGACAATCACATTGGCGACGGGGTCGATATCGCGAACCTTGTTCATGCGTTCCAGCGACAGGATCACGTCACTTCCACCATTGCGCGGCGTCTGTCCGCCAACAAGGCCGGTGTTCCCGGTCTGCGGCACAATCGCTGTGCCCGTTTCGCTTGCGAGTTTCATGATCGCGGCAACTTCCTCAGTCGTCGATGGACGTAACAGAAGCGGCGAATTCCCATGGTAAAGACCGCGGTTCTCAACGAGATGCGGTGCAAGATCGGAAGCGTCACGTAGCGCATTTTTCTCGCCGACGATGGCGGCAAAGCGGGAGAGCAGTTCGTCAGAAAGGGCAGTTGGCGTCATGAAAATTCCTCCGGTATCGTGTCAGGCGAGGTCAGGATCGCGGCGCAGCCGCGCGCTCCAACCTGTCATTGATGGCTTCGCCAAGCCCCGCATTGGGAATAGACGCCACCGCAATGGTAGTGGCACCGCTCGCATCGGCGCGTTTCAGATGGTCGAAAAGATTGGCCGCGGCTTCTGCAAGATCACCGCTTGGGCTGAGATCGAGTACGGCAACCGCATCGGCTTCTCCCGTTAGCGGCTTACCGCCGAAGCGGATCAGAGCTTCGCCTTTGTGAACTGAGGTCGCATTCAGACGCACCGCTGCACCCGGGGCATAATGTGAGGCCAGCATCCCAGGCGCTTCTATCGCCGCAGATGCGGTTGCCGGTCTGACGATCTCAACGCCCGCCACGCGTTCAATCTCGTCCGCCACCAATCCGCCGGGCCTCAGGAGGCGGACGGAACCATCGCTCTCGACCTTGATGATGGTGGATTCGACGCCGACGGGTGCTGGGCCGCCATCCAGAATAAGCTCTATCTTTTGACCCAGGTCCGCTTCGACATGGGCCGCACTTGTCGAGCTGATCTTGCCGGAGCTGTTGGCGCTGGGGGCCGCAAGCGGCCGACCGAGCCTCTCGATCAGCGCACCGGCAAAGCCTTTGGGAATACGAATGCCGACGGTGTCGAGACCGGCTGTCGCCAGGGAATGGATCGGGCTCTCTTGTCTCAGGGGCAATATCAGCGTGAGGGGTCCCGGCCAGAAAGCGTCCGCCAGCTTGCGTGAGATCGGATCGAAGATCGCGTGTTGCTCCGCCATCGCCATGTTCGCCATGTGGCAGATCAGTGGGTTGAACTGCGGACGCCCCTTGGTCTCGTAGATTCGGGTGATGGCTGCGGGATTGGTCGCGTCTGCTGCAAGGCCGTAGACGGTCTCCGTCGGTATGGCGATAGGAAAGCCTGCCTCGATGACACGGACCGCTTCATCCAATGCCTCGTCCGGCTGCTGTCCGATATGGATTTGTCGCGCCATCTCTGAAGGCCCTTTCCTTGGGAAAGGCTCTTAAAGCATGTCGCGTGAAAGTGTGAAGCGGTTTTGCGATAGTGACAGGCGAAAACGATAAAGATTATAGCGCAAACGGCGAATTCGAACGATCGGACCATGGCCTCACAGCGCACGGATGATTTTGCGCAATTCCTCGGAACGGGTGCCCAACATCAACACGTTCTTCAAGGCTTCTTTCGGGTCCTGTGTCTGGAACAGCAGGCCGCCGCGATGAATGGACGTGTCAATCGCCACGGACTTGCCGCCACTTTGCGGCTGCATCGCGACGGCGAAATACATCCGCGACCGGGTCTGGTCGATCTTTTCGAAGAAATGCTTGTCGCCGCACAGTTCCGCGAAGAAATTGGCGAGGTAAAAAGACCACAGAACCGGTCTGCTTTTGTCGAAACGGGTGGTGGAGGCCGTCACATGGCAGTAGCCGAGATGGGGAGTGCTCTCGATCAGCTTGTGAGAGACCATATTGGGGAAACGGATGCTGGGGTGGAAGCCGTTCAGTCGTGAATGCGTCTTGGAGCCGGCATCCTGCAAACGGCGCGCGGTGATCTCCGCGACCTGTTCGTGGCTAAGATATCGCTTGCCGCCTTGTGGCAACGTCTCTTCAAAGCGACCGATGCGCCCGGTGCGCAAAAAATCGGAATGCGCGGTTTTCGACCTTGTCGGGGGGGCGACCTTGCCGGACTTTGTGTCTACGTAGCGGATACGAGTTTCCTTCTCCACAGCCATATCCTCTTTGAAAGATATACGCTTTTTAGCCGACTAGAGTTAATATCGCGTTTCCGGTCTGTCGGTGGCGTGTATTGCAGCGCGCTGGAAGCCGAAGTCTTATTGCGACGACCAATCGTTTGAATTACCCTCTAAGCCACTGTTTTAAATTCGAAAAAAATAAAGCAGTACTTTTGCGGACGATGTCGCAATTTGTCGCCAATGCGGGACAGAATGTCGCGCAATGTGGTGCTGGAAAAAGGCGTCAATGATTAGATCAAATCACACCATGCGGCCGGGATTGTTGGGCGGCTGCAGTATTACTCGAGGACATGGCCATGGAACTGCGTGAAACCGTATTGCGCCAATTGAAGAATCGCCGCGAAGGCTTCAGCCTTGAGCAGCCATTTTATACCGACCAGGATTACTTCCAGCTCGACATGGAAACCATCTGGTATCGCGATTGGCTGTTCGTGGGTCACGACTGTGAAGTGCCGAAGTCCGGCATGTATTTTACCGTTCAGGTCGGCAATTATGCTGTCGTGATGGTTCGCGGCAAGGATGGTACGATCCGCGCATTCCACAATTCCTGCCGCCACCGCGGTTCGCGCGTCTGCACCAGCCAGAAAGGCCAGTCCGCCCGCCTCGTCTGTCCTTACCACCAGTGGACCTACGATCTGGATGGCAAGCTCCTTTTTGCTCGCCACATGGGCGAAGACTTCAACAAGGAAAACTTCGGACTGAAGCCGGTCGCCTGCGAAACGGTTGCTGGTTATGTCTTCATCTGCCTTGCAGAGCAGCCCATGGATTTCGCGCCGGTTCGTGCGGAAGTCGAAGCCTATATGAAGCCGCACCGGGCTTGGGAAGCCAAGGTGGCGCATGAAAGCACCATCATCGAAAAGGGCAACTGGAAGCTCGTCTGGGAAAACAACCGCGAATGCTACCACTGCGCGGCCAACCACCCCGAGCTTTGCCGCACCTATCCGGAAAACCCGAGCGTCACCGGCACCGATGGCGGCGCAAGCGACCCCGAAATCGGCGGCCACTGGGCGCGCTGCGAAGCGGCAGGTCTGCCAAGCCGTTTCAAGATAGACCCCAAGGGTCAGTTCCGCGTGGCACGCATGCCGCTGATCGGTGAAGCGGAAAGCTACACCATGTCCGGCAAGCCTGCGGTTCGTCGCCCGCTGTCTGACGATGTGACCATCAGTCATATCGGCGCGCTGCTGCTCTTCCATTACCCGACGACCTGGAACCACTTCCTCGGCGACCACATGATTTCCTTCCGCGTGCTGCCGCTCGGTCCGCAGGAAACCATGGTCACAACCAAGTGGCTCGTTCACAAGGATGCCGTGGAAGGCGTGGACTACAATCTCGAAGACCTGACGCATGTCTGGAACGAGACCAACGATCAGGATCGCCAGATCGTCGAGGAAAACGCCTTCGGCATTCGCTCGCCCGCCTATGAGCCAGGTCCTTACTCCATGGAGGACGAAGGTGGGGTCATGCAGTTCGTCAACTGGTATGCAGACTTCATGATCGACCGGCTGTCCGGCGACAAGAAGAAGCTTTCCGCAGTGGCTTGATGCAGATGACCATGGCCGTGACCTATAAGCATATCGATGAGATGAAGCCCTGGAGCGACAAGCTTCACATGCTGGAATGCATTTCGGTAACCCCCGAAACACCGGATGTGATGACGTTCCTGTTCCGCTCCACTGACACCAACTGGTTTCGCTATATTCCGGGCCAGTTCGTGACGCTGGAACTGCCAGTCGGGCCGGAGCCGCTGTTTCGGACCTACACGCTGTCTTCCACGCCGTCTCGTCCCTATGCGGTCGCGGTCACGGTCAAGGCACAGAAGAACTCGATCGGCACTCGCTGGATGTTCGACAACCTCAAGCCGGGGATGAAGATCCGCGCGCTTGGTCCCCTGGGTGACTTTTCCTATGTGAAGCATCCGGGCGACAAGTATCTGTTCATCTCTGCAGGCTCTGGCGTCACACCGATGATGTCGATGGTGCGCGACATGTGCGATCGCGCGCCGCACAGCGATATCTCATTTATCAACTGCTCGCGCACACCCGCCGATATCGTGTTCCGCCATGAACTCGAATATCTCGCACGCTACATGCCGAACCTGTCTCTGGGTTTCATCGTGGAGTCCTGCGGTCGTACCGATCTATGGTCGGGCCTGAAAGGCTTCGTCGACAAGGCCAAAATTGCGCTTTTGTCGCACGACTTCATGGATCGCACGGTGTTCTGCTGTGGCCCTGAGCCGTTCATGGCGGCGGTCAGTTCCATGCTCGAAGCCTCCGGTTTTGACATGACGCGCTATCACCAGGAAAGCTTCGCGCCGGCCGCGCCGCCAGTGGCTGTCGGTGAAACGGCGATCGAGGCGGATGGCGAGGCGTTGACCACGGTTGGCTTCACGCTGTCCGGCAAGGATGTGCCATGCCAGCCGGGACAGACCGTTCTGATGACTGCCAGAGCGGCAGGCGTTCGTATCGGTGCGGCCTGTGAATCCGGCATTTGCGGCACCTGCCGCGTGCTGAAACTGTCCGGCGAGGTCGAGATGAACCATAATGGCGGTATTCTCGATGAAGATATTGCGGAGGGCTATATTCTGGCCTGCTGCTCCAGGCCGCTGACCGACGTCAAGGTGGAGGCGTAGAGCCTCCTCCTTCTACCTTTTCGTTCCTGCAGTCGGCATTCATTGCCGTGATTCATGGAACGAGTTTGTAGTTTTCCCGTTTCTAAAATGTCTGAGGCTGTGTCACTGCGGGCCGTTTCCGCATTTCTGCCGAAAGATATAAAAACAGCACAACATCAATGTGCAGAGAAACGGAGGAAATTCATGCTGAATTTGCGGAAGACGAGCCTCGCGACCGCTCTAGTCATGGTCCTGACGAGCTTTACGCCATCGCAGGCCTTTCAAGTTCCCACACCCGTTCCGGCACCCGTTGCCGCTCAGAATCAGGTCGTAGACATCCAGTATCGCGACTGGCGCGACCGTCGTGAATGGCGTCAGCGTCACGGTCGTGACTGGCGCAACCATCGCGAATACCGCCGCCAGGGCTTCTACAACGGCCACCGCGGCTATCGCGACCGTCGTCCGGGCTACCGTTATCACAATGGCTACTGGTTCCCGCTTGCAGCCTTCGCGGCTGGCGCGATTATCGGTGGTGCCACTAATCAGGCCCGTCCGTCCTACGGTAGCAACCACCAGCAGTGGTGCGCCAACCGCTGGCGGTCCTATCGTGCCTACGACAACAGCTATCAGCCAAATAACGGCCCGCGCAGGCAGTGCGTGTCGCCCTATAGCTAAGATGCATGATTTAGGAAGGCCCGGCTTAGTCGGGCCTTCCGTCGCTTGGGGCAGCAACGCGTTCAAGTATCTGTGATCGTTTCGTTAATGCTGCATTCAGGCTGAATTTCTTAACTTGAATATAAGGCGAGTCCACGCCGTTAAAGACTGGATAAACAGGAGAATAATCGTCGTAGTTCACCCCGTCCGTTTGTGTATCCGGATGTGAATGGAGAAGGTAAGATGAAGACTTACATGAAAGCTGCTTTGGCCGCTGGCCTCTCTGCTATTGTTGCTGTTGGATCTATTGTTCCAGCTCAGGCTATGCCCATCGTGCCTGCTGCGCCGGTTGCACCACAGGCGGACAACAATGTCGTCAACGTTCAGTATTGGCGCGACCGCGGCTATTATCGCGACTACGGCCCGGGCTACTATCGTGGCCATCGCGGCTACCGCGATTACCGTCCTGGCTATCGTCGCCACAACGGCTACTGGTTCCCGCTTGCGGCCTTCGCCACCGGCGCCATCATCGGCGGTGCGCTGTCTCAGCCGCGTGAGGTCTACCGCCCCGTTCCCGAGTATCGTCCGCGCCCGGTCTATCGTGAATATCGTCCAGTTGTTCGCGGTGGCATGAGTCAGGCGCATGTGAACTGGTGCTATGGCCGCTATCGCTCTTATGATGCGTATAGCAACACGTTCCAGCCCTATCATGGCCCACGTCAGACCTGCTACTCGCCGTACCGCTGATTGAACGAAAATATATAATTTATGAGGGCCGTCCCGCACTTGCTGGGCGGCCCTTTACACGTGCGAAGAGACACAAGGCGCCCACGCCGAAAGCGCATCGTGATTTTCTCGGATTTGCTCCCTGCGCTTCGGCTCTTTGTTCTATCGCGCGTCGTCATCGCAAAACCCCTGCACAGTTTTGCTTGAGCCCTGCTTTAGATGATGCCGACCCGTCGCAGCAGGAACCAGGCAAGAAGACTGGAGGCGACGATAAAACCCGCTGCATAGAGCGTTCCGTTTCCGCCATCGATGAAGGGGAGGGCGCTGGTGTTCATGCCGAAAAAGCCTGTGACGAGCGTTGGCGGCAACAGAAACGCCGTCATGATCGACAGGATGTAGAGATGCCGGTTCGTCTCCGACGAAAGCTTGGAGTCGATTTCTTCATGCAGCAGACGGGCCCGCTCCTGAAGCGCATAAACATCGTAGTCGACGGACTCCAGTCGGCTCGTCAGCCGCCCGGCAATCTCCTCGAAGCCAGCCGGCATTTCATCCTCATCCGCGGCTGAAGCGCGCCGCATCAATGTCAGCACGGTTCGAAGATGACGATGCAGCCGCACGACGGTGCGACGGACGGGTGCCAGCCTTCTCCGCTCGTCGCGCGGGGCAGCGGCGTAGACGTAATCCTCGATGGCGTTGAGTTCTTCCGTCGTCTCCATCACCAGGTTGATAAGACTGCGCTGAAACTCCGCCACCAGTCCCTCGAAGATGTGCGACGGCGTGCTGAAGCGCTTCGGGTTCTTGTCGATGGCAGCCCGCAGCCGATCCACCGACCGTAGCGGCTGAAGCCGTGTGGTGATGACGAAGCGATCCGTCAGGGCAAAATGCAGCCAGCCAAGGTCGCGGGTTTCCTGATCGAACTCGCGCTGAAAATCCACCAGCGTACCGTAAAGCGCGCCTTCATCGACGGTGATGGAGGGGTGCGTCTCATGTGTCGTCAGGATCGCGCGAATATTCTCGTCGAAACCGGGAATAGAGTCCAAGAACGCAACGACCCGCGTGTCCGCCAGGTTGAGATGCAGCCAGAAGAAGCCTTCGCTGCTTTCCATGTCGCTCCACTGGGCGGTTGGTGCGAGGCGTGTACAGAGCTGGCTCCCTGGCTCGAAGCGATAGGCCCAGACGAGGCCGGGAATGGCTGGGTACTGTATATCCATGTCGCGTTCCTGAAAGGCGGGCCTGTCTACGCCAGAGGCCATGCTGCTCGAAGGGTTGGACATGCAGACCAGAGTTTTATGACAGTTTCATAACAAGGGTGATCTTGCCGACCGATAGGCCTGAAAATCGCAATCGATTCTTCGACCTACGGCATGGCTCAAGTACAAGTGTGCAGCGGTTTTGCGATACCGACCTGCGATGACGAGGACCTGAAGTATATGAGCGAATCTGAAAGATCGCGACACGCGTTAGGCGTCAGTCGAAGAGATGGAACGTCCTTCGCACGTCCGAAACGAGACGCCGCTCCAGGGAAATTTCAAATTGACGTTTACGTAAAAATCAATTAGCCCGTAGGACATTGCATTGTAGGCAGACGCTTCGGGAGGAGGCAGGATGTATACCGCGCCGGTAGACGATATCGCTTTTACGTTGAAACACGTTGCAGGGCTGGGTGATGCTCTTCAGAGCGGTGCGCTCGGTGATCTCGATGAAGATCTCGTTGATGCCATTCTCCATGAGGCAGGACGTTTCGCCACTGAAGAGGTTGCCCCTCTTGCCGAAATCGGCGACCGCCAGGGCTCGCGCATGGTGGACGGTGAGGTTCGCACACCCGATGGATGGGCCGGTCTCTATCATCGCTGGGCCGAAGGCGGCTGGAACGGCCTGACGGCGCCAGAGGAATTTGGCGGGCAAGGTCTGCCGCATATGCTGAACGTTGCGGCGCTCGAAATGTGGAACTCCGGCTCCATGGCGTTTGCGCTCTGCCCGACGCTGACGATGGGTGCGATCGAAGCCATCACCGCCCATGGCAGCGACGCGCTGAAGGCCGTCTATCTCGAAAATCTCGTCAGCGGCAAATGGACAGGTACCATGAACCTGACGGAGCCGCAGGCAGGCTCCGATCTCGCCGCACTCAAGACCAGGGCCGAACGGGCCCATGACGGCACCTACCGCATTTTCGGCCAGAAAATCTACATCACCTGGGGTGAACACGACGCCGCCGAAAACATCATCCACCTTGTGTTGGCCCGTCTGCCCGATGCACCGGCTGGGACACGAGGCATTTCGCTCTTCCTCGTGCCAAAGTTCATGCCTGACGCTGCCGGAAATCCGGGTGAGCGCAACGATTTGTTCTGCCATGCGCTGGAGCACAAGCTTGGCATTCACGGTTCGCCAACCTGCACGATGATCTTCGGGGATGGCCGCTACGGTCAGGAGAAAGGCGCGATCGGCTGGCTCGTCGGCGAAGAGAACAAGGGTCTCGCCTGTATGTTCACCATGATGAACAATGCCCGCCTGGCCGTCGGTATGCAGGGCGTGGCGATTTGCGAAGCCGCAACCCAGAAGGCGATCCAATACGCCAAAGAGCGGACGCAGGGTAAGGCGCCCGGAACGACGGCAACGGGCATGAGCCCGATTATCGAGCATCCGGATATTGCCAGAACGCTGCTGACCATGAAGGCACTGACGCAAGGCTCGCGCGCCATCAGCTTCGCCTGCGCCCACGCGATCGACATGAGCCATGCGGAAAGCGATGCGGGCACGCAGAAGTTCTGGCAGGAGCGTGCGGCCCTTTTGACACCGATTGCAAAGTCCTTCTCCACCGACGCCGGTGTGGACGTTGCCTCGCTCGGCATCCAGGTCCATGGCGGCATGGGCTTCATCGAGGAAACGGGCGCGGCCCGCTATCTGCGTGACGCCCGCATCGCCCCGATCTATGAGGGCACCAACGGCATTCAAGCCATCGACCTCGTCACGCGCAAGCTTCCACTCTCCGAAGGCCACCACGTTCGCGGCTTTATCGAAGAGTTGAAGGCCATTGCCGAAGACGTACGTGCATCGAACAAGCCGGAACTGGGCGAAACGGCGCGCTACCTCGACCAGAGCATCGCCGATCTCGAGGCTGCCACCGACTGGCTGCTGGACGCCCAGGCCAAGGGAGAGGCAGCCGCCGTGCTGGCAGGTGCGACACCCTACCAAAGGCTGTTCGGCCTTGCATTGACGGGCGTCTATCTGGCCAAGGGCGCGCTTGCAGCCGTTGAAGACGGGCAGGGTACCAAGCGTGCCTCGCTTTGCCGTTTCGCTGCGAAAAACCTTTTGGCAGAAACGGCTGCTTTGAAGGATCGCGTCGTCTCGGGTGCCGCAAGCCTCGAAGCTGCACGCGTCGTTCTTGGATGAAGGAAGTATCGATGTCCGAAGATCATATCCTGCTCGAGCGGCCTCAGGTCGCAGCCGGCGTACAGGTCATCCGCTTCAATCGGCCGGACAAGAAGAACGCCATCACCGATGCGATGTATCGCAGCATGATCGAGGCGTTGAAAGCCGCCGATGCGGATGAAGACATCCGCGCAATCGTCTTTCTCGGAACGCCGGGATGCTTCTCTGCCGGCAATGACATGGCTGATTTCCTTGGGTTTGCCATGTCGGGCGGCAAGGGGCGGCTGACCGCTGGAGACTTCCTGCACACGCTGGTCAGTGTGGAAAAGCCCATCGTCTCCGGCGTCGATGGCCTGGCCATCGGTATCGGCACGACGCTGAACCTGCATTGCGATCTGACCGTCGCCTCCAGCCGAAGCCTCTTCAAGACGCCCTTCGTTGATCTGGCACTTGTGCCGGAAGCCGCCTCCAGCCTTCTCGTGCCGCGCATTGCCGGCCACCAGCGGGCATTCGCGCTTCTGGCGGCAGGTGAAGGCTTCTCGGCCGAGCAGGCTATGGCGGCGGGCCTGATCTGGAAGGTCGTTCCCGAGGCGGATGTCGAGGCGGAAACCTTGAAGATCGCTGCCAACCTGGCGTCGAAGCCACCACAGGCGCTGAAGATTGCGCGTAATCTGGTGCGTGGCGATGTCGATGCGATCCGAGCCAGGATCGACGAGGAAATCGTTCACTTCGCCGCCCAGCTTCAGAGTAGTGAGGCACGCGCTGCCTTTGAAGCATTCATGCGCCGTTAAGTCTCTTGAGAAGAAGGTGTCGATCTTTACGGAACGGGAAGCGTTTCCCGTTACTCGATCGACATCTTTACTTGGGAGAAGGCCGCCATGATGCGCAAAACCGCTCTTGCAATGATTGCTATACTGTCGCTTTCCGGCGTCGCGGATGCCGGGATGCTGTCCTCGCCGATGATGTCGTCCCCAAGAGAGAGCGATGTCGTTCAGGTGCAGGATTTCAATAGCAGCTCGCCACGCAGCAATCAGAACCAGAATAACGGGTGGGATCGCCGCCAGCCGCGTTTCGTCTGCGTCATCACGCCGCCAGACAGTGCCGAGCGTTCACGCCCCTATGTCTGCCCGCTTCAGCAGGGCCGCGTCGGTGGCCGTTGCCGCTGCTCCGGCGTCGTCGGCAGCGGCAGTATCGATACGGCGTGGTAAAGCGCTTTACTTTTCCAGCGTCGCGACCGCCTCGACATGCGGCGACCAGAGGAACTGGTCGATCGGCGTCAAGCTTGTGATGCGATAGCCGCCTTCGACCAGGATGGAGAGATCGCGCGCGAAGGACAGCGGATTGCAGCTGACGGCAACGATCTTCTTGACCGTGCTGCGGGCAAGCTCCTTGCATTGCGCTTCAGCACCCGCTCTTGGCGGATCGAAGACGACGGCGTCGTAAAGCTTCAGTTCCTTGGCAATCAGGGGATGACGAAACAGGTCGCGCCGCTCGATGGTGACCGGCTTCAAGCCAGGTGTATTGCGAGCGGCAAAATCGAGCGACTTCAATGGCTTGTCTTCCGCTTCCACGCCATGCACCTTGCCGACACGCGCCAGTCTGAGCGTGAAGGTACCGGTGCCGCAGAACAGATCGGCGATACGTTTCGATTTGCCTACATGCGCCACGACGCGCTCGGCCATGGCCTCTTCCGCCACCTTCGTGGCCTGGACGAAGCTGCCGGCGGGAGGGGCGACCTTGACGCTGCCGAATTCGATCACCGGCTTTTGCGGTTCGATCAGAATTTCGCCGGAGAGCGATACGCGGGCGATGCCGCGCATGGAAAGAACCGTTTCCGTCAGTGCGCGGCGCTGTTTGTCATTGACGGACTTGATGCCGTCCACCGCAATATCGAGCCCTGAAAGCGTCTCCATCACTGTGATGCGGAAAGGCTCCGCGTTGGATGCCAGCGGCAAACCGACCGCACGGATCGCATCGAGCCTCGACACGATGGCCGGGGCAGCGATGGGACATTCCTCGATCGCAACGATATGGTGACTGTTGGCCTGGCTGAAGCCGAGGAGAAGTCCCTTTTCGGTTTTGCGCGCGGTGAAGACAACGCGACGTCGCTCACCTGGCCGGCAGATCACCAGCGGATCGACCTCCACATCCAGACCCTTTGATCGGAGGGCGGCAACGACGAGATTCCGTTTGAAGTCGTGGTAGGGCTCGTCTTGAACATGCTGCAACGAACAGCCGCCGCACGTGCCGTTCTTGCCATCCGGTCCGAAATGGCGACAGGCAGGCTCGCGCCGATCCGGCGATGCTTCCGTAATCGACATGATGGTGCCCTGGTCCTTAACCCTGGCAATCGCGACCGTTTCTCCTGGAAGCGTAAAAGGCACATAGACCGTGCCGTCGGGACAGTGCGCGATGCCATCGCCCTGCGCGCCGAGGCTCTGGATCTTGACGGTCTGCGTGCTCATGGCTTTCTGCCTCCGAGAAGGAATTCTACATTGCCATCTCCACCTGCAATAGGGGAGGGGATAAGGCCAAGGCTTTCCCAGCCCATGTCTTCGGTGAGCCAGCGCTCGAGTTCCGTGGCAACCTGCGGAGCAGTGTCTGGCTCTTTCAACAGGCCTGCCTTGCTGATCGCATCCCGACCGGCTTCGAACTGCGGCTTGACGAGAAGGACGGCGAACGCGCCGCTCGTCGCCAGATCGAGTGCCGGCGCAAGGGCAAGTTTCAATGAAATGAAGGAGACATCCGAGACGATGAAGCTGACCTCGCGGCCGTCAATATCGTCTTGCGTCAAAAACCGCGCATTCAGCCCTTCGATGCTGGTCACGCGCGGATTGTTCTCCACCCGGGGATGGATCTGCCCATGACCCACATCGATTGCGGTCACATGGTCCGCACCGCGTTCCAGCAGCACCTCCGTAAAGCCGCCGGTAGACGCGCCCACATCCAGGCACTCATGGCCTTTCGGATCCAACGTGAAGTGATCGAGCGCTGCGACGAGCTTTAGGGCGGCGCGCGAGACATAATCCTGCGCCGGATCGTCGATGGCGATAAGCGCGCTTTCGGCAAAGCAGAGGCTCGGCTTGGTGACGATCTTGCCATTCACGCTGACGGTGCCGCGCGATACGGCATCGCGCGCGCGGGAGCGACTGGCAAATAGGCCCTTGGCGACCAGAAGCTGGTCCAGGCGTTGATTTTCGGATGTTTTGGTCATGGAGAGTGTCAATGACGGCCAATCGGGCACAGTGCAAGCGGTTTGTGGCCCGCTGCTGAGGAAGACTTCGTTTACCCTACGAAATACTGCCTGGGTTTGTTTTTTTAGAACCATCGTATTTAAGTAAAAATCAACCGCTTTGCAGCAATTTGCGAAGCTGAAAATCCCGTCGCTGACATGAAGGTTAGGCCGGAAAATTTCTGGTTCGCGCTCTGATGACTGATGCGCGGTCCCGTGTCGAAAAAGAGTTGTCGATGTCTCTCAAAAATTTGCCTATCAATATCAAGCTGATCATAACCTTCGTCGCCTTGATGGGTGTGTGCCTCGTGGCCTCGGCAGTTGTCTTTTTTCAGACTCTGGACGCACAGCAGCTGTCCGAAACGCAAACCCGCACCGCGCAACTCATGCAGACGGTGGACGAAGCGAAGGCAGCCATGCTCGAGCAGGTCGTCAATCAGCGCGGCTTTCTTCTGTTCCGTAGCGACAGCACCTACACGGATGTGTTTGCCCAGCGCGACGTGATGCTCGTGAAATTGAAGGAGGCACGCGGATACGCTGCCGACCAACCCGAGATTCTGAAATCCATCGATGAGATGGAAGCGACCGCCACCGTCTTTTACAAGCAACTGGCAGAGCCGCAGATGGCTGCCCGCAAGACGACGGAAGCACCGGTTTCCGAAATCATCGAAATCGGCCGCAACCAGGCCAAGGGTCAGGTCGATGGCTTCCGCGCTGCAGCCGAAAAGATCAAGGAACAGCTCAACGCGCTGACCAAGTCGGAGATCGCGGCTCAGCAAAGCGCCCAGGCTAACCTGCAATATGCACTGCTCGGCGGTGGCGCTGGGGCGGGCCTCGTTTCAGTGCTGCTGATCTGGGCGCTATCACGCGCCATCGTCACGCCCATCGTCGGCATGACGGATGCCATGGGCCGTCTGGCAAACGGCGATAACAATGTCGATGTTCCCGCCCTGGATCGCGGTGACGAAGTCGGGAAAATGGCAAAGGCTGTTCTGGTCTTCAAGGATGCCGCTATCGAAAAGCAGCGCCTGGCGGGTGAAACAGATCGCATGCGCTCCGCGACTGAAGCCGATCGTCTGCGTAACGAGGCTGAGAAAGAGCGCGCCGAAGCGGAACAGGTTTTTGCTCGTGAAGAACTTGCCAAGGGTCTCCAGGCACTGGCCGACGGTAATCTCGACTATCGTATAGAAAAGCCATTCACACCGTTTATCGAGCCGCTTCGTTTGAACTTCAACACGTCGCTCTACAGCCTGCAGCAGACATTGCGCAAGGTCGGCGAGAATGCTGCCGCAATCCATGCCGGTGCCGCTGAAATGCTGTCTGCAGCTGACGACCTGTCGCGCCGCACCGAACAGCAGGCTGCCTCCGTTGAAGAGACCGCTGCGGCGCTGGAAGAAGTGACCACGACGGTTCGCGACAGCGCCAAGGG
The DNA here is from genome assembly GCF_004310285.1 of Agrobacterium cavarae. GTDB lineage: Bacteria > Pseudomonadota > Alphaproteobacteria > Rhizobiales > Rhizobiaceae > Agrobacterium > Agrobacterium cavarae. The sequence goes on along the minus strand of NZ_SISF01000028.1, from coordinate 188,521 downwards.
TGCTGAAGAGGCAGGCGCTCTCGTGCAGCGCGCCCGTGCCGGTGCCGAACAATCCGGTGCAGTCGTGCGCCGCGCCGTGGCCGCCATGCAGGAGATCGAAAAATCCTCCGGCGAAATCACCAACATCATCGGCGTCATTGATGACATCGCCTTCCAGACGAACCTGCTCGCACTGAATGCGGGTGTGGAAGCAGCGCGTGCGGGCGAGGCAGGCAAGGGCTTTGCCGTCGTCGCTCAGGAAGTGCGTGAATTGGCCCAGCGCTCCGCCAATGCAGCGAAGGAAATCAAGTCGCTGATCAGCAACTCCAGCAAGCATGTTGAAAATGGCGTGGGCCTCGTCGGCGAAACCGGCAAGGCGCTGCAGATGATCGTCGCCGAGGTGGAAGAGATCAACACCCATGTGAGCGCGATCGTCACTGCCTCGCGTGAACAGTCGACCGGCCTGCAGGAAATCAACACCGCCGTCAACACCATGGATCAGGGAACACAGCAAAACGCAGCCATGGTCGAACAGCAGACGGCTGCAAGCCACTCGCTCGCCCGCGAGGCCGAAGCGCTCACGAGCTTGATCGGCCAGTTCAATCTGGGCGCAGGTGCGGCCACACGCGTTGCGTCCTTTACATCAAGTCCGGCTCCGACTGCGCCACGCGCAGCGCCTGCGGCTGCAGCAAAGCCCGTCTATTCGACGAAGCCAAGCTTCACACCGGCCGCAGTCAAGCCAACGGCCCGCCCGGTCGCGTCGCCTGCGCGCGCACTTGGTAACACGCTTGCAAAAGCATTCGGGGCGCCAGCTGAGACACCTGTCTTGAAGGCAAGCGAACAGAACTGGGAAGAGTTTTAAGAATAGGGCCCGCCTCTTCTAAGTCATGAGTGGCGCTCTATCTACTTTGATCGATGCATCGTGCTTTTCGAAAATAGGAATCGATTTTCGGGCCGATGCTGTAAGCTGACTTGGATTTTAATGCGGGTGGTTCTTGCACCCGAAACCGGCTATCCACATCGTCTATTTAGGGGGCGGACACGGTTCCGCCCCCTCACTTGTCGCAAGGCTTGATGGTACAAGTCCGTCTAAGCCCTGCTGAAATGACCGATTAAGGTCTCAAAGAACAGTTCCCCCAAAAGCCGTCTTCCACGCTGCTCAAGACGATACTATCCGCAGTCTCTGCGGCATGTCTTTGCAAGCGTCCCATGTTTGTTTCTTTGTGACGGAGCAAGGGTGCCGCCGCCTCTTAGGCAAATAGCGTCCGAGCCTTCAGACGTCGTCTTGCACTGGACAGTGCTTGCACGTCGGAGAATTGCGCACTCGGTGGCAGCGAGTGGTCGCTGCGCGTGTCCGTACTGTCTTGCCGAGTGAAGAATATCATCGTTGTCGTGGAGCAATTGCTTTATGGAGCCGATGCGCGAACAATTACTAGACGGCGAGGTAAAAACGATACTCTCCACGACGTTCGAAATACGGGCTGTTTTATGCTTTCATGCCGAAAATGCAGAGTATCGCGATAAAGAAGGCTCCTAATTTGCGCTTTGTCACATGGTTAAACTTATAACTTGCGGCGCTGGCGGGACGTATTCATTCTCTATCTTCGAGGAAGAAGAAAAAAACGACCAGTTTCTGTCGCTATTCACTATCCCATCCATCCAAGACGTCGACGCTTCCCTGATCAAAAAACATCAGATTAAAATTACCTTTCTTTTATTGGGATGCGAATGTTACTGGATTTTTTTGCTTCTTGATGTGAAATATAGTGGGTAAAGGCTACCAATACCTTTTAGATAAATCGCATAATCTATGTTTTTAACCTGTAGTCGAGTCAAATCTTCAAAAAAAATGGTACATTATATCCTTCTAATTTCTCTCAAAAATACATGAAATTGAAGAATAAGTGTCCGCGATGGCGCGGAGCGTTAACCCGGTTTTAAAGGTTTGCCTGCTACGAAATAGCCATAGTCAGTTATTCAAGCGGCATCGTTTATTAGCGGCATTCGCAATAGCTAGCGTGGAAAATCCGAGCTTCTCCAGCTCGAATTGCATGAAGCGTTTCCTACGCAGGTTCACATGAGCCATGTTCTCAACAATTTCGCTTTATTTGCGCGTGTCGGATTCCCGTCAGTGGGGACGGTGTCGGACGGCAGATAGGCGCGACCAGTCGCCATTCGGTAAGGGACACGTTCATGACTTCCATTATCTCCTCCTTGTCTGCTACGCAGATCTCCAAGCTTTCCACATCGACGATCGCGAGCTTGACCTCGGCGGACGTGAATGCTCTCGACGCCACCAAGATCAAGGCGCTGAGCTCCGCGCAAGTTGGATCCCTTACGACTGCCAATGTCGCTCTTCTGAGCTCCGATGACGTCCGCGCCATTTCGGCGCCCGCCGTCAAGGGGCTCACGTTGAGCCAGCTGGGAGCGCTAAGCACCGCCCAAGTTACCGGCTTTAGTGCGGCACAGGTCGTCGCACTAAGCACCACCCAGATCGAAGGATTGTCGACCAGCCAGATCCAGGCGCTGAACGCCACCCAGATCGCTAGCATGAGCTCGGCTCAGGTCGCGACAATCAACAGCGCAGAGCTGGCTCTCTTCAGCACCGATGAGATCGCTGCTATCAGCACCCAGGCCATCGCAGGCCTTTCTGCCGCGGCTCTGACCAACCTGAGCAGCACAAGTGCAGCCGCACTGACCAAGGCACAGATCGCAGTCATGTCTTCGACACAGCTGAACGCTCTGTCGTCCGATGCCCTCAACACCTTCTCCAGCGATGAAGTCAAGGCTATCAGCGCCAAGGCGCTTGCAGGCATCACGGTCAGCAAGTTGACCACGGGCAACATCGCAAACCTGAGCGCGACACAGGCAGCAGCCCTGACCACGACGCAGTTTGCAGCGATGACGACCAACCAGGTCGAAGCGCTGAACTCGGCTCAGATCGCCAGCTTGAGCTCTGCCCAACTGGCAACGCTCGACAGCGCCGAACTCGCTCTCTTCTCCACCGGAGAGGTCGCGGCACTCAGCACCAAGGCACTTTCCGGTCTTTCTTCAACAGCCCTGACAAACTTGAGCAGCGCGAGCGCAGCAGCCCTGGCCAAGTTGCAGATTGCCGTCATGTCTACCTCGCAGCTGAACGCGCTGTCGTCTGATGCGCTCAACACCTTCTCCAGCGATGAAGTCAAGGCCATCAGCGCCAAGGCGATCGCCGGCCTCACCGTCAGCAAGTTGACCACCGGTAACGTTGCTAACCTGAGCAAGGACCAGGCAGCAGCCCTGACCACGACGCAGTTTGCAGCGATGACGACCAACCAGATCGACGCGCTGAACTCCACTCAGATCGCTGGCCTGAGCTCTGCCCAACTGGCAACGCTCGACAGCGCCGAACTCGCTCTCTTCTCAACGGCTGAAATCGGGTCCATCAGCACCCAGGCTATCGCAGGCCTTTCTGCAGCGGCTCTGACCAACCTGAGCAGCACAAGCGCAGCCGCACTGACCAAGGCACAGATCGCAGTCATGTCTTCGACACAGCTGAACGCTCTGTCATCCGACGCGCTCAACACCTTCTCCAGCGATGAGGTCAAGGCTATCAGCGCCAAGGCGCTTGCAGGCATCACGGTCAGCAAGTTGACCACGGGCAACATCGCAAACCTCAGCGCGACACAGGCAGCAGCCCTGACCACGACGCAGTTTGCAGCGATGACGACCAACCAGATCGATGCGCTGAACTCGGCTCAGATCGCCAGCTTGAGCTCTGCCCAACTGGCAACGCTCGACAGCGCCGAACTCGCTCTCTTCTCCACCGGAGAGGTTGCGTCGATCAACGCCAAGGCAATTTCCGGCCTTTCTGCAGCGGCTTTGACCAACTTGAGCAGCACGAACGCAGCAGCACTGAACAAGGCGCAGATTGCCGTCATGTCTACCTCGCAGCTGAACGCTCTGTCGTCC
>NZ_SISF01000028.1:123285-184584 GCF_004310285.1 Agrobacterium cavarae | reverse complement strand
TTGAGCTCTGCCCAACTGGCAACGCTCGACAGCGCCGAACTCGCTCTCTTCTCCACCGGAGAGGTTGCATCACTCAGCACCAAGGCACTTTCCGGCCTTTCTGCAGCGGCTCTGACAAACTTGAGCAGCACGAACGCAGCAGCGCTGATAAAGGCGCAGATCGCGGTGATGTCTTCGGCACAGCTGAACGCTCTTTCATCCGATGCGCTCAACACCTTCTCAAGCGACGAGGTGAAAGCTATCAGCGCCAATGCGCTCACCGGTATCACGGCCAGCAAGCTGACCACGGGTAACATCGCGAACCTGAGCGCGACACAGGCAGCAGCGCTCACCACGACGCAGTTCGCAGCGATGTCGACCGACCAGATCCAGGCGCTGACCTCCACGCAGGTTGCTGGTCTCACCGCGGCTCAGGTTGGCACGCTGAATAGCACGGAACTCGGCCTGTTCACCACAGGTGAGATCACCGCACTCAGCGCGAAGGCTGTTTCCGGCCTGTCCACGGCAGCCATCTCTGGCTTGAGCACGTCGACGGCTCGTGGCATCACGGCACAGCAACTGCAGGCAATGAGCGACGCCCAGGTCGAAGCAGTCATCAAGGCCTATAATGGGGTCTAAGACCTGGCACTTGTCCCAAATCGAGATCAATCTTTGATATCTCGAAACCAGGACATGACGACATGGGGCATCGGCAAGTGCAGATGACGCCCTGACCCAATAGCTTACGACGCGGCCAAGAGCCGCGTCGTCGATCTCCAGCTCAGAATGAACATATGCTACGAACCGCCGCCGTGACGTTGGCATTTCGCGCTTCCGCAGCAGGCAGAGGAGCTCTCGGACAACCTGCTTACAGGTTCGCACCTTATCGTCGCGTGCAGATTAACCCCGCGCCGTCCGCACGTCCGTATCCGTTCTCAGCCCGCGACCCCAATCACCACGATCTTCACAGCCGACAATGCCGACGGCACGTGTAAGAAAATCTGCGTCGCTGCTGTGGGGACAAACATTAAAGTAACCGTGCCAATAGAAGCATCGGTCGCAAGCAACCCAAGCAACACACGCGGTAAAAATACATCCAGCCACAGGCAAGTTATCTAGAGTAGCTGAAGATCAGCTATTCTCAGCCCTTTTCGCTCTGTCGCAGGATGCCATGACCGTCAGTCCCGTCACATCTTCGAACGATTCCGCCGCACCTTCCGCTCTTGATCTGGCACGACATCAACATCTGAGCCTGCTCGATCTGATGAGCATAGCGGAAGCCCTGAATGCGGCCGGCCAGCAGGCTGCAGCGGCAGAACTCTACAAGACCTGGGTCGCCTTCAACGACGGCAATCCTGTCATTCACATGGCCTATTTCAATTATGCGGTCACGCTGAACAAACTTGGCGATCGAGCAGGTGCCATCCAGGCCTTCCGCGCGTCCATCAAGGCCGATCCGGACTTTGCTCCAGCCTATATCAATCTCGGGCGTGTGCTGGAGGATGCAGGAATGATCGGCCACGCGGTGGAGCAGTGGTCGCGTTACGCTCAGGCAGCAAAAAACGTCGATGCTGAAGCGGTTGGCAATCGGCATATGGCCTTGCAGAACATTGGTCGTGTTCTGGAGGGAACAGATAAGCTGGAAGAGGCGGAAAGCACATTGCGCCAAGCATTCGAGCTTCGGCCGGACGCGCTCGAATCAGGACAGCACTGGATATCGTTGCGCCAGCGTCAGTGTAAATGGCCCGTCCTCGAGCCCTCGGCATATGTGCCGGCCCGCAAGATGCTCGACGCCATGTCCTCGCTGACGCTCAGCTGTTATGCCGACGACCCAATGTTCCAGCTCGCGAAGGCCTACCGGTACAGCAAGACATTGGTCGGTCGCCCCGACCTCACGGGCTTCCCGCGCAGAAAACCAAAACAAAAATCCGGCACCGGTCAGCGGTTGCGCATCGGGTACCTGTCATCTGATCTGCGCGATCACGCCGTTGGCTTCGCGCTTTGCGAGGTTCTGGAACTGCACGACAAGAGCAGTGTCGAAGTCTTTGCCTATTACTGCGGTCAAATCCGTACCACCGATGGCACGCAGGCGCGAATGAAGGCTGTGGTCGATACGTGGCGGGATATTCAGGATCTCGACGATGCAGCGGCGGCGTCGCTGATCATTTCCGACGAGATCGACATTCTGATCGACGTCAATGGCTACACCAAAGACGCGCGCGCGAAGATCTTTTCCTACCGCCCTGCGCCAGTCATCGTCAGTTTCTGCGGCTATCCCGGATCGATGGGAAGCCCATTCCACCAATATCTGATTTCCGACGGCTACATGATCCCGCCGGAGAACGAGATCTACTTTTCGGAGAAGGTGCTTCGCATCGCCTGCGACCAGCCGCTCGACCGTAAACGTCCCATCGCTGCCCGGCCCAGCCGCGCTGACGTCGGCCTGCCGGACGACGCGTTTGTGTATGCCAGCTTCAACGGGATGCAGAAGATCACGGAGACCTGTTTTGCGCGTTGGATGACGATCCTGTCGGAGACGCCCGGCAGCCTGCTGTGGCTTCTGGCGGGGGATGAGACGGCCAACCAGCGTCTGCGCGAGCTTGCCGAACAAAGAGGGGTGTCGGCTGATCGGCTCGTCTTTGCCCCCAAGGTTCCGAACCCGCATCATATCGCTCGCATCGGCGTGGCAGATCTCTTTCTCGACACGTTCCCTTATGGTGCGCATTCCACGGCTTCCGACGCGATCACATCCGGCCTTCCGGTCCTCACCATGCCGGGCAAAACCTTTGCCGCGCGTTTCTGCGCGAGCATCGTTAAAGCAGCCGGCGTGCCGGAAATGATTTGTTCTTCCCCGGAGGACTATGTCGCGCGCGCCATAGCCTTCGAGCGAGACCGCAAGAGCCTGTTGGCCGTTCGAGAGTCGATCGCGCGACAGCGCGACACATGTGTCCTGCGCGACATCCCCGCCTTGGCGCGGCGTCTTGAGGAGCTCTTCTGGCAGATGCAGGGCGAGTGCGAGCGCGGCGAGGCACCGGTTCCGGATCTCACCAATCTCGATCTCTACTATGAAGTGGGGGCTGAAGCCGTGCTTGAGAATATCGAGTTCGAGGATGAGCAGAGCTATCGTAACCGCTACCTCAAGAAGCTCGCCCAACTCCACGACTACGCGCCTATCCCTTATGATCGCCGTCTTTGGCAGAAGCCAGGGAACTGAGCTCGATCAGCCAACCAGACAAACAAAAGCCGCAGGATCGCTCCCGCGGCTTTTCCATTTTCGAAGCAGAGACCTATCCTGCGAAGCCGACGCCGACCTGTTTCTGGCCCAGAGCCTGAAATACGGTCGTGATGATGCCGGCACGGTCGAGACCCGCTTCCGCATACATGGTTTCCGGCTTTGCCTGCTCGACCCACTGGTCGGGCAGGGTCAGCGTGCGAACCTTGATTCCAGTATCCAGAAGACCGGATCCTGCCATGAACTGAAGCACCTGCGCGCCGAAGCCACCGGAAGAACCTTCTTCAATGGTCACGAGAACCTCATGGTGGCTCGTCAGCTGGCGGATGAGGTCGAGATCGAGCGGTTTGGCAAAGCGTGCATCGGCCACGGTGGTGGAAAGCCCTGCGGCATCCAGATCCTCGGCGGCCGCCAGGCATTCGGCTAGACGCGTGCCGAAGGAAAGAAGCGCGATCTTCGAGCCGTCCTTGACGACGCGGCCTTTGCCGATTTCGAGAATTTCGCCGCGGGCCGGCATATCGATGCCCACACCTTCTCCGCGCGGATAGCGGAAGGAGATCGGGCCCTCGTCATAGGCCGCGGCGGTGCGCACCATGTGCTTCAACTCCGCTTCGTCGGAAGCAGCCATGACCACCATGCCGGGGAGGGTGGCAAGGAACGTGGTATCGAAGGAGCCCGCATGTGTCGGGCCATCGGCGCCGACGAAGCCGGCGCGATCGATCGGAAAACGTACCGGCAGGCCTTGCAACGCCACGTCATGTACCAACTGGTCGTAACCGCGTTGCAGGAAGGTGGAGTAGAGCGCGCAGAAAGGCTTGTAGCCTTCCGCGGCAAGCCCTGCGGCAAAGGTTACGGCATGTTGCTCGGCAATGCCGACATCGAAGGTGCGCTTTGGGAACAGCTCTGCGAGCTTGTCGAGCCCCGTGCCGCTTGGCATGGCAGCTGTCACGCCGACGATCTTGTCATCGAGCTTTGCTTCCTGCACCAGCGCTTCGGCGAAGACGCTGGTATAGCTTGGCGCGTTCGGTTTTGCTTTGGCCTGCGTGCCGGTGATGACATCGAACTTGTTGACGCCGTGATACTTGTCGGCAGCGGCTTCAGCCGGGGCATAGCCTTTGCCTTTTTGCGTCACCACATGGATCAGCACCGGACCCTTCTGGTTGTCGCGGACATTGCGCAGCACAGGCAGAAGATGGTCGAAGGAATGGCCGTCGATCGGACCGATATGGTAGAAACCCAGCTCCTCGAAGAGCGTACCGCCCGTCACGTAGCCGCGCGCATGGGTCACGGCGCGGGTGATGGCGCGATCGATGGTCTTGCCGAGATAGGCCGTCAGCTTCTTGCCGAAGTCGCGGAAGCCCATATAGGTGCGGCCGGATGCAAGGCGCGCCAGATACGCGCTCATGGCCCCCGTCGGCGGCGCGATCGACATGTCGTTGTCGTTGAGGATCACGATCAGCCGTGCATCCAGCGCGCCGGCATTGTTGAGGGCTTCGAAAGCCATGCCGGCTGACATGGAGCCATCGCCGATAATCGCAATCACCTTGCGGTCGCTGCCGTCAAGTTCTGCCGCAACCGCCATGCCAAGGCCGGCAGAAATCGAGGTGGAGGAATGGCCAGCGCCAAAATCGTCATACTCGCTTTCGGCACGACGGGTGAAGCCGGAAAGGCCGCCTTCCTGGCGCAGCGTGCGGATGCGATCGCGACGGCCGGTCAGGATCTTGTGCGGATAACACTGATGGCCGACGTCGAAGATCAAGCGGTCGTCCGGGGTGTTGAACACCTTGTGAATGGCGATCGTCAGTTCCACGACACCGAGGCCAGCACCGAGATGCCCACCGGTCTTTGAGACCGCATCGATCATCTCGTCGCGCAGTTCCCTTGCCAGTTGCGGCAGGTCGCGATCCTCGACTGCTTTCAGATCGGATGGGAGTTTCACCCGGTCAAGCAATGGTGTGTCTGGCATTCCAGTCAATCGTTCGGCCTTCGTGTTTTCTTTAAAACGCACCCTATAAATGGGGAGGGCGCAGTCTTCGGCAAGCGTGTTCCCGTTCTACATCATCGGCCCAAAAATCGAAATCGATTTTCCGGAAAGCGCGATGCGTAGATCCAAAAGGTTAGAGTGTCCTTATGGATCAGGAAGGGCGCACGCTGCTCTAACGAATTTCAACCTTTGGGCAAAGGCACAAACTCATCTTCATCCCCCGGGACGATGTCGAAACGCCCTGTTCTCCACTCTTCCTTGGCCTGCTCTATGCGTTCTTTTGATGACGAAACGAAATTCCACCAGATATAACGCCGTGAATTCAACGCGGCACCTCCGAAGAGCATGAGGTGACAACCATCGACGCCACCCTTCAGCGTGATGTCGTCGCCGGCGCGAAAAGCCAGCAACTGATCCGCGGCAAACACATCGCCGGCAACCTCAAGAGAACCGGAGAGAATATAGATCGCCCGTTCCTCGTGATCGGCAGGGAAGGGGAATTTTGCGCCAGGCGTGAGCGAAAGATCGGCGTAGAGCGTGTCGGTGAAGGTTTTTACCGGCGAGCGAAGGCCCGCAAAATCCCCAATGACGACACGTCCGGTTGCACCAGCAATGTCGATCAGCGGCATGTCCTCGCGTTCGGTGTGAGAGAAGTCTGGAGCGATCTCCTCCTTGTCGTCCGGCAGCGCAAGCCACGTCTGCAAACCCGACATGCACAGGGGATGCCCGCGCAGGTTTTCCGGTGTGCGCTCAGAGTGGACAATGCCGCGACCGGCCGTCATCAGGTTGATATCGCCTGGTTGAACGACGACCTCCGTCCCCAGACTATCGCGATGCTTGATTTCGCCATCAAAGAGATAGGTGACGGTGGAGAGCCCGATATGCGGATGCGGCTTGACGTCGAGTGCTTCTCCAGCCTTCAGGATCGCCGGTCCCATCCTGTCGAAGAAAATGAAAGGGCCGACCAAACGGCGGTCGCGCGTCGGCAAGGCGCGCCGCACGGAAAAGCCGCCAATGTCGCTTGCGCGGGGAACGATCAGGTTCTCGATGGCATCACACGCGAAGGCGTCGCCGGCGGCGGGATCATTGCCTGGGAAAAACGACATGGATTGCTCCTCCACGGTGATCGATCCGCAGACTAACACGATTTGGTGCCGTGTGTGAGTGTTGTCTGATAAATGCTGCGTGTGGTGGTGCGGGTTTACCCGCTATCGTCAACAGCCGTCAGTCGGCCTTAAAAGCGTATGGCGAAGGTTTTCAGCGAGGGCCTCAAACCGTGGGCATCATTCGCCGTCCAGCGGCTCGACGCCCTGGGGTTTGCCCGCACGATCCAGACGGATCTTCTCGATACGCTTTTCGGCGGTTGTCAGAAGTGCTTCGCAGTGCTTCTTCAGGGCTTCGCCGCGCTCGTAAATGGCAATGGATTCGTCCAGGGCGACATCGCCGCGTTCCAGGCGGGCAACAATGCTTTCCAGCTCGGCGACGGCCTTTTCGAAAGAATAACCGCTGACATCGGCTGTGTTGGCATTTTCCGTCATCTTTAACCCTTCATCATTCTCAAGATATGCATGGCCGCCGATTCCGCCAGCCCTTCCAGATCATAGCCACCTTCCAGCAGACTGACGACCCGGTTGCCGGCATATTTATCCGCCATCTCCAGAATTCGCCCCGTTGCCCAATCGAAATCCTCACCCACCAGATTGATCTGGGCGAGTGGATCGCGGTGATGGGCATCGAAACCGGCCGAGATGATAATGAGGTCAGGCGAGAAATCGGCAATGGCAGGCAGAACCCTGGATTTGAACGCCTCACGGAAATGGTCGCTTCCCGTGTTGGGCGAGAGCGGCGCATTGACCACGTTGTTCTTCACGCCGGTTTCGTTTTTGTCGCCGCTCCAGGGATAAAGCGGCATCTGGTGGGTGGAACAGAAAAGCACCGACGTGTCGTTCCAGAAAATATCCTGCGTGCCGTTGCCGTGGTGAACGTCCCAATCCACGATGGCCACGCGCTCCGCACCATGGACTTTCTGCGCGTGACGGGCCGCAATCGCCGCGTTGTTGAAAAGACAGAAACCCATCGCCTTTTCGGTTTCCGCGTGGTGACCGGGTGGGCGGCTCGCAACGAAGACATTGTCGGCTTCCCCCTTGAACACGTCATCCACGGCGGCCATCGCGGCACCAATCCCGGTCAGCGCCGCTTGCAGGCTTTTCGGTGAGGCATAGGTATCCGCCTCGATACGATTGATCTCGCCTTCCTCTTCCGGAATCTGGCGCATCACGGAGAGAAGATGGCTTTCGGGATGGGCGAGAAGCACCGCATCTTCGTTGGCCTGCGGGGCTTGCTTACGAACCAGTCGCTCGAAATTCGGATGTTCAAGCGCGATGTTCAGCGAGCGCAGCCGGTCCGGCCGCTCGGGATGCCCCTCCGGTGTAATGTGTTCCAGGAAGATCGGATGCTCGTAAAGCCGTGTGGCCATGGGTCGCTTACTCCTGAAACGCGTGAAGGTTTGGATTATGTCCGCTGCGGCAGCAACGGATAGCCAGCCATGACCGCGCGCCCGGCAAGGGCTGCCAAGACGGCCTTGATCAGGTCACCCGGTATGAAGGCCATGGAGCCGATGAATGCCTTGCTGAAACCGATACCGGTTGCGAAAGCGAGATAAGTGATGCCGAAGGCGTAAAGAACGACGACGCCACCAGCGACACTGGCGAGGAAGAAGCCAATGCCTTGCGTTAGTGCGGGCTGGCCCGCTTTGACGAAGCGCTCGGAAAGGGTGCCGGTGACGAAAGCGGCGGCGATCCAGCCAATCAGATAGCCGGTGGTCGGGGTGGTGAAGATCGAAAGGCCACCTCTGCCGCCGGACAGAACCGGAAGGCCCATCGCCGCAATCAGGATTGTCAGCAGCACGGCAAGCGTGCCTCGCTTTGCGCCAAGGACGACGCCGGCCAGCATGACGCCCAGCGACTGAGCCGTGATTGGAACCGGAATGATGCCGAGTGTAATGGGCGGCAACAGGCCAAGCGCAATGATGATGGCTGAAAACAGCGATATCAAAACCAGGTCACGGGTGGTCATTGGGCGTCTCCCTTTTGTCTGAGTGAGGTTTGACCTCTGAAGCCGCGCGCGTCAATGGCATCCGCAATCGCGTCGGCATCCTTCAACGTCATTATGATGAGTGGGACGAGTATGCTTTTGAGCTTCACACGGCTGCCGCGTGCGCGGTGTGCATCGCTCAACGTGTGATATCGGCTGACGATTTCGGGGACGAAGCGAACCACAAGGCCAACCGCAAGGCCCACATCGGCTGCCTTTGCCAGGCCGAGCTTCTCAAACGGGCGAAGTGCGAATGTGATCTCGTCCATGAATTGCGAGATGCTCACACTTGCGGTTATGGCGATCGCCAGCAATGTCAGAGCGCTCAACCTCAAAAGCGTGACGGCGGCATCGATCGCAGGGATCAACAGGAAGCTAAACGTGGCGATGATCGCGATCGTCAGAAAGACCGGGCGAAGGCGGGAGAGCGTTTCGCGCAACCCCAGATGCGCCTGCCAGAGAATGAAGCCTGCCAGAATGACCGCAATGCAAAGGATCAACGGATCACGCGTGAGAAACAGGCCAGCGCTGAAGGCTGCCAGCGTCAACAGCTTCACGCGGGGCGAAAGCCTGTAGAGCCAGCCCGTTCCCTCGGCGTAAAGGCTTCTCATGAGCGCGCAATCTCCCGGTACCGGGCAATCACCTCTTCCGGCTCGCCATCCAGAACAAGCGTAGCCTGATGAAAAAGAAGAACGCGGTCGAACGTTTCAAGCAGGGGAAGGTCATGGGTAATAACGAGCACATCCTGCTCCAAGTCGAGGATGGTCCGCTCCACCACCGCGCGGTTCTTCAGATCAAGCTGGTTCGTCGGCTCGTCCAGGATCAGGATGTTTGGGCCGGTGATGGATAGCGCCGCAAGCGCTGCAAGCTGCAACTCGCCCCCCGATAGTTCATGGGCACGGCGATCTGAAAGATGGGCGATGCCGAAACGCTGCAAGGTTGCCGCCACAGCCGCATCGACAGCGATTTTGCCGACGCCGCGGTTCTTCAGTCCAAACGCGATGTCGTCGCGAATGATCGGCAGGATGATCTGGTTTTGGGGGTTCTGGAAGACAAAGCCCACCTGTTTCAAGACAGCATCGGCATCCTTGATCGTATCAAGCCCATTGACGATGACCCCGCCGGTGCTGGGCTTGGTAAGGCCGTTGATCAATCGGGCGAAGGTGGTCTTGCCCGAGCCATTCAGGCCGATCACGCCGATGCGTCGCTCCGATAGCGAAAGATCGAGCGGCGCAAGCGCTGTTCGCCCCTCGAAGGTCACACTTGCATTCTGGAACTGGATGTCCACGCCGTTTCCCTTATCGTCCGTTGCGCTTCTATAAACACAAAGACGCCTTGGCGAAATCAAGAACAAAAAAAGAACATTGATTTCGAGGCAGGAGACTCCTAGAGTTCAGGGCATGGCGATTCTGGTTTCCAACGAAGCAGCACGGCGTATTTTCCTGGCGAGACAGGGTCTTTCGGCACCGCCCAACAGGACACTGTCGAAGGATGGATTGCTCGAACTCATTACGACGCTGGGCTTCGTGCAGGTGGATAGCATCGCCACGGTAGAGCGAGCCCATCACCAGATCATCTTTTCCAGAAACCAGACCTACAAGCGGGAGCATCTGACCGCGCTCCTGGAAAAAGACCGAACGCTTTTCGAGCACTGGACGCATGACGCGTCGATCGTTCCGACAGCCTTTTATCCCTATTGGAAACACCGATTCCGTCGCCGCGAGCCGATCATGCAGGAGCGCTGGCGCAAATGGCACGGGGAGGGGTTCGATTCCGCCTTCGAGGAAACCTACCGGCACATTGCCGAAAACGGTGCAGTCATGTCGCGCGACATGAAGGCAGAGGATCATCAATCCGGTGGCTGGTGGAACTGGCATCCGTCCAAGACGGCGCTTGAATATATGTGGCACACTGGCAGGCTTTCGATTGCCCGCCGTGTGAACTTTCAGAAGGTCTACGATCTCTCAGAACGTGTCATTCTGAAGGAGCATTACGATCGGGACGTCAGCCACGAAGGATTCATCGATTGGGCCTGCCGTGAGGCGCTGTCCCGGCTGGGCTTTGCGACATCGGGAGAGATTTCCGCCTTCTTCGATCTGGTAACGCCGAATGAGGCGAAGGACTGGGTGATGTCTCACCGGGACGAACTGGTCGAAGTCTCGCTGACCTCTGCCAATGGCGCCAAGGAGCGCGCATCCTACGCCTTTTCGAGTTTCGCACAGGAGATGGAGGCGGAGGCGTCACTCGAGCCGCCGCAGCGGGTCCGGGTTCTCAGCCCCTTCGATCCGCTGTTGCGCAACCGCGCCCGCACCGAACGCCTTTTCGGTTTCTTCTATCGTATCGAAGTCTTCGTGCCGGAGCCGAAGCGCCAATATGGCTACTATGTCTTCCCGCTTCTCGAAGGCGATCGCATGATCGGACGCATCGACATGAAGGCCGAGCGCAAGAACGGTTCGCTCGACGTCAGAAGGCTGTGGCTGGAAAAGGGCGTGCGACCGTCATCCGGTCGGTTGGAAAAGCTGGATGCCGAATTGAATCGGCTGGCAAAGTTCACCGGGGTGGAGAGTGTGCGGTATCTCGATGGCTGGCTGGCAGGCCCGGACGATCCCGCGCCTGCCAGTTTTGCAAATTAGCAAAGCTCCGTCGAAGCAATCTTGATGCCGAAACCTTCCAGGCCCACGTAGTGCCGTTCGCGCGTGGTCAAGAGCTTGATGGAGCTGATCCCTAGGTCTTTCAGGATCTGCGCGCCAAGACCGATTTCCAGCCATTCTTCTTCGCGAGAACGCGCCTGTTCGTGCGATTCGTCCGCGTCACGCGACTTGCGCCGGCCCTCGACCTTGCCAACGCCGACCGAGCCCTCGCGAAGATAAACGATAACGCCGCGGCCTTCTTCGGCAATCTTCTGCATGTAATGGCGCACCGGCTGCTTGCTGCCGAAAATATCATCCGCCACATTCTCCGGATGCAGGCGGACCGGAATATCGACGCCATCGCGAATATCGCCAAAGATCACCGCCATATGCTGCATCGGATCCCAAGGCAGGGAATAGGTCTGCGCCTTGGCCGGACCGAAAGGCGTGTCGATGGTGACCTGACTTTCCATCTCCACCAGCGTTTCCTTGCGCTGGCGATAGGCGATCAGGTCGGCAACCGAGACCTGCTTGAGACCGTGGGTTTCGGCAAAGCTCGAAACCTGCGGACCGCGCATGACGCTGCCATCGTCATTGACGAGCTCGCAGATGACGCCGATCGGCGGCAGTCCGGCAAGCTTGCAGAGATCGACAGCTGCTTCCGTGTGACCCGAGCGCATCAGCACTCCGCCTTCGCGTGACACCAGCGGGAAGATGTGACCGGGACGGGTGAAGTCCGCCGGGCCGACATTGGGGTTGGCAAGATTGCGCACCGTCAGGGTGCGATCATCTGCCGAGATGCCCGTCGCGGTTCCGTGCTTGAAATCGACGGAGACCGTGAAGGCGGTCGTATGGGCGCTGTCGTTTTCGGAAACCATGGCGTTGAGGTTCAGCCTCTTGGCTTCCTCGCGCGGCATGGGGGCGCAGACGATGCCGGAGGTGTGGCGTACGATGAAGGCCATCTTTTCACCGGTGCAATGCACCGCGGCAACGATGAGATCGCCTTCGTTCTCGCGCCCGTCATCATCCATGACCACAACGATCTCGCCTGCCTCGAAGGCGCGGATCGCTTCAACGACGCGTTTCTGATCGTATGCCATGCTGTTTCTCCTGTTTATTTCAGTCTGCCGGTCTGGCCGCGGTCGCGCAGGTAATGGTCGGCCACAGTGCAGGCGACCATCGCTTCGCCGATCGGAACGGCGCGAATGCCGACGCAGGGGTCGTGACGGCCCTTGGTGCGAACATCGACATTATTGCCATCGGCATCTATGGACTGGCGTTCGGTGAGAATCGAAGAGGTGGGCTTGATGGCAAAGCGTGCAACGATCGGCTGACCTGTCGCAATGCCGCCGAGAATGCCGCCCGCGTGGTTCGACAGGAAGAACGGCTGGCCGTCATTGCCCATGCGCATCTCGTCGGCGTTTTCCTCGCCGCTGAGTTCCGCAGACGCAAAACCTTCGCCGATCTCGACACCCTTGACGGCATTGATCGACATCAGATTGGAGGCGATATCCTGATCGAGCTTGGCGTAGATCGGCGCACCGATGCCTGCAGGAACGCCCTCGGCGACCACTTCTACCACGGCACCGATGGAAGAACCCGCTTTTCGGATCGTATCGAGATAATCTTCCCAGATAGGCACCATGTCAGGATCCGGGCAGAAGAACGGGTTCTCGTTGACCTGTGCCCAATCCCAATTGTCGCGGTTGATCTTGTGCTTGCCGATCTGCACGAGTGCTGCGCGAACGGTCATCCCCGGCACCACCTTGCGGGCAAGGGCGCCGGCTGCCACCCGTGCCGCGGTTTCGCGTGCAGAGGAGCGCCCGCCGCCGCGATAGTCGCGAATGCCGTATTTGAGATCATAGGTGAAATCTGCGTGGCCTGGACGGTAGCGCTTGGCGATCTCGCCGTAATCCTTGGAACGCTGGTCGGTGTTTTCGATCAGCATGGAAACCGGCGTGCCGGTGGTGGTCATGGTCTCGCCGTCCTCATCCAGCATCACGCCGGAAAGGACCTTGACGATGTCATCTTCGCGTCTTTGCGTGACGAAGCGGCTCTGGCCAGGCTTGCGCTTGTCCATCCAGGCTTGCACTTCCGCGAGCGTGAAGCGAATGCCGGGAGGGCAGCCATCCACCACACAGCCCAGCGCCGGACCATGGCTTTCGCCCCAGGTTGAAACGCGGAAAAGGTGACCGAACGTGTTATGCGACATGACAATAAAACCAGACCAGGCAGCGTTTCCTATAGAGAGACGCGAAATTTACAAAAATGCGCGGTCATCTCCTTAGTGGAAAATACCTGGAAGGCAAAAGCCTTTCTTTGATCGGAATAGGGCCGCCTGCATCAGGACACGCGACGCAGTTCCTGTTGCATGGCATAGGCTGAAAATTCTTGAGCCGGTAGGGGCGCCGCGAAGGCATAGCCTTGCAGGATATCGCAACCCATGTCTTTCAGCATAGCGGCATGTTCCATCGTTTCCACGCCTTCAGCCACGGTCTCGACACCAAGCGAGCGGGCGATGTCGATAATGGAACGGACCAGCGCCCGTTCCTGTGGCGAACCGAGGATTGGCATGACCAGCTGACGGTCGATCTTGAGGCGCTTCGGCTTGAGGCGCAGCAGGCTGATGAGCGAGGTATGTCCTGTGCCGAAATCATCGATCTCGATGTCGATGCCGAGCTCTTTGACCTGGTCGAGATTTTGAACCACCTGCTCGTCGCTATCGTCGAGAAAGATGGATTCGACCAGTTCGAAGACGACTTCGCCGGGCATGATGTAAAGTTGGTGGAGACTTTCGAGCAACTGCGCGTCGTGCAGCCGACGGATTGAAACGTTGACCGAGACACGCGGGATTTCCAACCCCTTCAGGCTCCATAGCCGTCTGTCTTGAAGGGCGCTCTGCAACGTCAGGCGGTCGAGCGCCTGAACGACGTCCAGCTCTTCTGCAATACCCAGGAACTTGTCCGGCGTCAGCAGGCCGCGTGTGGGGTGACGCCAGCGGACCAGCGCTTCCATGCCGGCGATCTCGCCGGTTCTGGCGCAGAGTTGCGGTTGGTACCAGGTTTCGAATTCACCCTTTTCCAGCCCCGCCAGGATTTCGTCGGCAGTGCGCTTGTGATTGACGATCTCGGCTTGAAGATTTTGCGTGAAGAACTCGTAGCGGTTCCGGCCCATGGCTTTGGCGCGGTAGAGTGCGAGGTCGGCGTTGATGAGGATCTTGCGCGCATCATTGTCTTGGGCGTCGCCAAAGGCGATGCCGATCGAGACGCCGCATCGACATGTGAACCCTTGAAAATCGAAGGGATGCTGAAAAGCCGCGATGATGTTCGAGGCTATGGATGTGACGATGTACTTGTCCGTCACCTGAGAGATGAGGATGACGAACTCGTCACCGCCAATACGGGCGATGACGCCGGCATCGCCGACATTGAGGCGAAGGAGTTCGGCTGCCCTGGCAAGTGTTGCGTCGCCTGCTGCATGCCCCAGCGTGTCATTGATCTGTTTGAAGCGGTCGAGATCGAGGTGGAGGATGGCAAAACGTGCCCTGCCAGCCGCGACAGGTGAGGACGTCAGATAGTCCAACTCCAGATCCAGCTTTCGCCGGTTTGGGAGCCCGGTCAGTGGATCGTGCAGCGCGTTGTGCTCGATGTGTGACTTCGCCTCGATCAGCTCCGCATTGCGTGCCTCAGCCTCTTCCTTTGCGGCCTTCAGCTCGTCGGCTAGGCGCACATCTGCGGTGATGTCGAAAGCAATGCCGATGACCTTGCGAAGTCCATCCCGGTCAATATGGATGCTGCCCACGGAGCGAACGTAGCGCACCTCTTCGTCTTGAAGCAGCACGCGCTGAATGCTGGAGAAGGGTTCGTTGTTGGCCGCGCATCGGTCGGCGTCCGCAGATGCCTTCTCCCGGTCATCTGGATGAAGACAGTTCAGCCACGTCGCTCGATCCGTATAGCCGGTTGTATAGTCCAGCCCATAGAGCTGGTGCATACGGCGGTCCCAATAGGAATGGTCGGTCGAGAGATTGGCTTCCCATATGCCGCAATTATAGGATTGAAGTGCGAAGTCGAGCCGCCGCGACAGTTCCATGAGATCGTGCTCACGGGAAGACAGTTCCTGAAGCGCAAGCTCGAGTTCGGCATTCTTCACGTGACTGCTATAGACGGAGTTTTTTAGTGTCTCCGCCACCTGCATATCCGAGGTCACATCCCAGATGATCCCGCTCGTGTGCCGCGCGCCATCCGCAGTGCTGTAGTTTGAGCCTGCCGCTCGCAGATAGCGTAGTTCGCCAGAGCGCAATTGGACGCGGTAGACTTCGGAGTGGGTCTCCTCTCCCTGAGTGCAGTGGGTCAGAAAGTCCGTGATCTTTATTCGGTCTTCCGGAACGACCGCTTCCAGCCATCGTGATAGAGAAAATTCGTTCTCCGTCGTTGGATACCCATGCAGTCCCGCGGCCCGCCCATCAAGGTAGCATGCGTCGTCACCATTCAGTTCCCAAAGGCCAATATTGGACGAATCCATCGCGAGCTTGAAGCGTTGGGAGAGTTCGAGAAGCTTGCTCTCGCGAATGTGGATCATTGTCAGATTGTGGTTTCGCTCGGCAACCAGAAGCAGAATGATCGTCAGAGGCAACGCAATCCAGAAGGATGCCGGGTCGATAAAGTAGATCAGCGCAAGCGATACTCCCGCTGAAGCTCCGAACAGCATCTTTTTCCGTGTGCTCTTCTCGCGGACACTACGCGAAAATGTCGATGCTGATGCCACGTCGGAGAGTCCTCAGTCCATGCCTGGAAAACAATTCTTGCGGAAAACTCTAAAAGATAATCTAAAACAAATAGTATAGCAGACCGCGCGCGCCGGTTTTCACGGCGCCAGATACAAAAAAAGTCTAAGCGCTTGATATTGGTTAAAATCCATTCACCAATTATACCGAAATTGACATTGTTACGGGCAAATTCCGCCACATTCGGGAGAGAAATCTTGTCGCATGCAAAACTCGTAAAGAGCCTGAAGGAGGCTAGAACCATGCGCTTGATGATTGCCGCACTTTTAGCCACTGCAAATCTGTTTGCCCCTCTGAACAGCTTTGCCCAGAGCGTCGACGTCGAGTCGACCATCAGCAAGGTTGACGTGAAGGGCCTGAACATCACACTTGCCGACGGCAAGAATTACAAGGTGCCGGAAGAGTTCAATTTCGAAGGCCTGCAGCCCGGCGTGAAGGTTCTGGTGTTCTACACCGAAGTCGACGGCAAGCGCGTCGTGGACGATCTCGAGGTCGTGCAGTAAGCTTGTGTCGCGTTCAGACCGTTGCTTTGGCTAGGCTATTAAACCAAGCACGGTTTACTTCGGCATTTCCAGCTATCGCAAGCATTGGGCACGCAGATCCGACATCAATTTTGGCGCGTCGGTCAATTCGAAACCCGTCCTGTATTCCACTCGCGCTCCGGATGTGGAGAGGCTTGCCCAATCGGCGCCTGACGTGAGCGCGGCAAGGAGCTTCGGCTCCTTGGCAAGATGGAATGGCCCAAGCAAAACTGTGCAGCGCTTTGCGATAACGAATGCGACAGAAGAAGGACCTAAAGCGTAAGGAGCGAATCTGAAAGATCGCAATGCGCTTTAGACGGTCTCCCTGACATCGACCCATTCGGCCAGATTCTTGTCGGTCTCGACCTTTAAGATCTTGTCTTGCGGAATGGGAATCTCGGCCGCTTCGTCCTTGTCCATGCCGGAGACCAGCCGGAACATGCTGCGGATCACGCCGCCATGGCAAACACAGATGGTCTTGCGCTCGACGGACGAAAGCCAGGCGCCGATGCGCCAGGACAGGATTTCGTAGCTTTCGGCGTTCTGGCCCGGCGGAATAAAGTCCCACTTTGCGGCTTTCCGGGCCCTGACGCGGTCGGGAAAGGAAAGCTTGAGCTCGGGCAGCGTGTAGCCTTCCCAATCACCGAATGACACTTCAACGAGGCGTTCGTCGGTGCGGTAGGCTGTGGGATCGAGGCCAATGGCACCGCGCAGAAGCTCCATCGTTTCACGCGTGCGGCCCAAGGGACTTGCCACGTAATCGAAGTCTGGGGCTGTCGGGCCTAGGATGGCGGAGAGAGTTTTGCCGTTGCCGACGGCCTGGGAGCGGCCGAAGTCGTTGAGCGGAATGTCCTTTTGGCCCTGAAGCCTTCTGATCGCGTTCCAGTCTGTCTGTCCGTGGCGGATAACATAGACCAGCACTGCACACCCCTGCTTTTTTAATTCTGTCCTTTAAAGACGTGACGGCGCCGCACGTCAAAAATGAGGCGGCGCCAGTCGTTATTGCTGAACAATGTTAGTCTTTTACGACGGAGATATCGGGCGCGTCTACAGCCTTCATGCCGATCGCGTGATAGCCCGAATCCACATGATGCACTTCGCCGGTCACGCCGGTGGAGAGATCAGACAGCAGGTACAGCGCGGACTTGCCGACTTCCTCGATGGAAACGGTGCGCTTCAGCGGTGCGTTATACTCGTTCCACTTCAAGATATAGCGGAAATCGCCGATACCGGCGGCGGCAAGCGTCTTGATCGGGCCGGCGGAGACTGCGTTGACGCGAATACCGCGGTTGCCGAGATCGACCGCCAGATAGCGCACGCTGGCCTCGAGCGCTGCCTTGGCAACGCCCATGACGTTGTAGTTCGGCATGACTTTCTCGGCGCCGTAATAGGTCAGCGTCACCATCGAGCCACCGTCATTCATGATCGGCTCGGCGCGCTTTGCAACGGCCGCCAAAGAATAGACGGAGATGTCCATGGTGCGGTTGAAGTTGTCGCGGCTCGTGTCGAGATAGCGACCCGTCAATTCGTCCTTGTCGGAAAAGGCGATGGCGTGCACGACGAAGTCGATCTTGCCCCAATGCGCTTCGAGATTCGAGAAAACGGTATCCAACGTCTCAAGATCGGTCACATCGCAATGGCCAGCCATGAAGGCGCCAAGTTCCTGGGCGAGAGGCTCAACGCGCTTCTTCAATGCGTCACCCTGCCAGGTGAAGGCAAGTTCGGCACCCGCATCGGCACAGGCCTTGGCAATGCCCCAGGCAATCGAACGATTGTTTGCGACGCCCATGATGAGACCGCGCTTGCCAGCCATCAGGCCGGATGTCTGAGCCATGTAATGCTCCCTCATATTCCAAAATGATCCTGCCTATGGCATAGGCAGAACCACTGTTCAAGAAGGCCTCAGATCATCTCATGTAAGGGATCGTAACAAAGGGTGCGTTGTTCACCGCTTTCACGGAGTGGTCACAGGTAAAGGCCTTCGCGCATGTGGCGCATCAGGTCTGTTACTTTAGCATCCGGTGTTTCAAGCAGCACGATCCGCAGCTCGACGACAAGATCGCCGAAGGTGCCATCGTCCTTTTGCAAGCCTTTTCCAGGCACATGAATAGCCTTATCCGAACCAGACCAGGCCGGTACCGAGAGCTGCTGTTCTCCGCGAGGCGATTGAACCTTGGCCTCGCAACCGAGCACTGCATCGGCCAGTGCAATCGGTAGGCTCGTGTGGATATCGTAGCCCTTCACGGTGAACGCGTCGTCGCGTGCGGTCAAAACGGTGACGACGAGATCGCCACGTGGTGCGTCCGGCAGCTTGAGGCCCTGACCCTTCAGCCGAACCACATGTCCATCCGTAGCTCCGACCGGCAGTTGAAAGCGCACATCGCGCTCGTCTGGCATGCGAAGCGTCACCTGCTTCTGAGCGATAATATCGCTCACGGTTACGATCGCTTCCGCTGTCATGTCGGGGGCTTTCTCCACGACCGGTGGAGCCGGTTTGAAGCGCCGGATAAGTGCATTGAAAAAGCCGAGCGCAACAGA
This sequence comes from Agrobacterium cavarae, assembly GCF_004310285.1. GTDB lineage: Bacteria > Pseudomonadota > Alphaproteobacteria > Rhizobiales > Rhizobiaceae > Agrobacterium > Agrobacterium cavarae. Next base: position 165,824 of record NZ_SISF01000028.1, on the reverse strand, counting down.
GTTTCCGGCTTCCGCCGTCTCCTGAGCGGATGCGTCTTCGGCAGATCCAGCCACACCGCCCTTGCCCGAGTCCGCGCCGCCCTTCACCTTGGCTTCCGCGCCGAAAATACGCTCCAGCATATCCTCGGGCGTTTCCGGCTTGGTGCTTCCGCTCGTGGTGGTGGCCGAAGGACCTTCTTCGCTTTCGGCGGTCGCTTTCTCGTTGCACGCCTGCGCCCGAGCCAATTCTTCCATCAGCTTCTCGGCGGCCTTTGCACGTTCGGCAGCCTGGCGGGCGGCCTCACGTGCGGCTTCCCGCTTCTGCATGATGGTTTGTTCTCGCTGCTTGCCGTCCGAGGCCCGGCGCGCCTGGTCATAGAGACCGCGCTTCTTCGGGTCCTTCAACAGATCATAGGCCTGACCGATCTCGGTGAAGCGCGCGTTGGCATCCGGGTCATCGCGATTGTGATCGGGATGAACGGTCTTCGCCTTGGAACGCCAGGCGGCCTTTATCTCGTCCGAATCGGCATCGCGCTTGACGCCGAGAATAGAATAGGGATCACGCATCCGAACCACCAGTTACGCCCGAAACTGCAGCCGCCTGTTGAAGCGACCTGAAACAGAGGAAACTCGAGACCTGAACGTGCCAACCTTCGAAAATGTTGCACGATCAGTGTCTTGAACTGGATGGGACTGTGGCAAGAAGTTGCTAACCAGACCTTTACACACGCATGACTGAGCGTGTCGCGGGTCTCATCTCGCAGAATAAGGTAAATGCTTTACTTCTGATCGAAGCGGGTCATCAGCCATTCGCCTGTCTCAGAAAGGCAGGCTTGCCCGGTATAGCTCGCCACGCCCTCGAAGGAATGGCGCGTGGTATTGAAGTTGCGGCAGACGAAGCCCGTCGTTCTGTCTTCGCGGATGGCTGTCACGACACCTGCACTGCCGGTCGCTGCATTCGCCCAGGGAACGGGGGATTCGGCAACCTTCACCAGATCGGCAGATGTCACGGCATTGCGAATGGTGGCATCATCGGAGAGCGCCGGCTGGTTCGGCTGGTTCGGCACGGAAGCCGTTGAGAGCGAGCGGTCGACTTTTTCGCCGCCGAAAAGATCAAGGCTGACACAGCCAGTCAGTGCAACGGCCAGAAAGCCGGCGGCAAAAACATTGACGACCGATGACAGGAAGCTCTTTGTGCGACTGTTCGACTTTGCTATGACGATCACCATCTCTTACCCAGAACTCATCTCTGGTACGCAAATCAGCTTTGGAGCATTTTATTCAATATGTCGGAATCGGGGTTAACATCTAGTGACTTCACGGAAGAAAATGAACCATTTGCGCTTTTCGCTGAATGGTTGCGTGATGCAACCGCGTCCGAGATAAACGATCCGAATGCGGTGGCGCTTGCTTCTGTGGATGGGGACGGAATGCCGAGCGTGCGTATGGTGCTGCTGAAGGCGGCAGACGAGCGCGGCTTCGTGATCTACACGAATTTTGAGAGCCGCAAGGGGCGCGAGCTTCTTGGACAACAGAAAGCCGGCTTGTGCTTCCACTGGAAAAGCCTGCGCCGACAGGTTCGTGTTCGTGGGCTGGTAGAGGTGGTGTCGGACGAAGAGGCGGATGAATATTATGCTTCGCGCCCGCGCGGCAGCCGCATCGGTGCCTGGGCTTCCAAGCAGTCCCGACCTCTGGAAAGCCGATTTGCGCTTGAAAAGGCGGTGGCGGAATACACCGCCAAATATGCGCTGGGTGAAATCCCGCGTCCGCCATACTGGTCTGGCTTCCGCATCAACCCGCTGACCATCGAGTTCTGGCACGACCGGAAATTCCGCCTCCACGACCGGGTGGAATTCCGGCGTGAATCCACCGACGCCCCATGGACGAAGGTCCGCATGTACCCCTAAAGCGCCGTGCGTCCTGTTGGACGCACAAAGGACGCTTTACCGTTTTGAACCGATGCATCTTGCTTTCCGAAATCGAGTCCGATTTCGGGCCGATGCTGTAAGCGGAATGGCCGTCGACAGTGGCGGGCGAATCGTGGTCAGTGTCTCGTGAACGAAGAGGGAACGGGATGCTGGCTGACCTGATGCAAAAATTCGAAAAGGCTTCCGCGTCCTATGCTGCGTCAAACAGTATCGAGCGTGATCCTGACTGGTTCATGCTGAAGCTGCAGGAAGAGGTCGGCGAGGTGACGCAAGCGTGGAACCGCTTGACGGCGCGCGGTCGGGCGAGGGGCAAAACGCCAGAGGAAATGAAGCAAGACCTTTCCGACGAGGTCGCAGACCTGCTCGGCCATGTCCTTCTGCTTGCCCATCACAACCAGCTGGATCTCATCGGTTCGATCGAACGCAAATGGCGCTTCGATCCAGCTGCTATCGACTAGCCGAGCGTCCTTTCATCACGAAGCAGGGCAGCGACCTCCGATAGACCGGAGCAGATCGCAATGCACGTCTCCCGCATACGCTCGGTCGCAGGCGCGACATCCGGCACCATCACCGTCATCATCCCGGCGGAGGAGGCGGATTGAACGCCGTGATAGGAATCTTCCAGCGCCAAGCATTCCGCAGGATCGACGCCAAGACGTTGGGCTGCGGTTAGATAGGGCATGGGGGAGGGCTTCGGCTCGGTATAATCCTCGCGCGCCACGATGTGATCGAAGCGAGCGAGAAGATTATGGGGTCCAAGATGTCGATTGACGGATTCGTGCCGGGATGAGGTGGCGATGGCGCGCGGAAGCTTAAGATCGTCCAGCAGGTCGAGCATCGTCACGACACCCGCCTTGAGTTCGACACCGCCGGCCATGCTGACGGCCAGATGACGCAGCCACGCGTCGCGAAACGCATCCATTGGAAAATCAGCGCCATGTTCGGCAATGATCGTGCCGCTGATGACATCCCAAGGACTTCCGCAGACACGCTGGTATAGTTCGACCGGCAAATCGTGCCCGCCATCCTGTGAGGCGGCCAGGAAGGAATCGCGATAAAGCGTCTCGGTGTCGATCAGAACGCCGTCCATATCGAAGACGATTGCTTTGAGCATGCGAGGTAGTGTCATGTCCATCCCTTACCCGAACCGAAAGACGCGTTCGCCGAGGCTCTCGAATGGGCGAATGAGATAGCCATCCGGATCGGGGACGACGAACTGCCGGTTACCGACCTCAGTCTCCCCTTTGCGGTACCATTTCTCTTCGAGCGGGAGAAAGAGAGGCACGCGCGCAAGCTCCAGCCTGTCGAGGATGGGTTGAAGGGATGGAACGGCGAGTTGCAGGTTCATGCCCCGTCCGAAGGGAAAGTGGATTGGCGCATTCTCTTGCTCGAAGATGCGTCCGGCGCCGATCTGGTCGATCATCAACTGGGCGTCGCCAAGCGCAAGATAGGTGAAACCTTCTTCCGGTCGCTCATAGACGACATGAAAGCCGATCAGGTCACAATAAAATGTCCGGCTCTTGTGCCAGTCCGTGACGGCCAGTTCGGGAACGAGTGCATTGGAAACGAAGGTCATCTTTTCCTGATCGGGGGAGAGGGCGCTTAGGGCGCGGATGCGGGGGACGTGTCGGTATTCAGCGTCTCGCGAATGAAGTCGGACTTGGCGCGGGTATAGGCATCGCAGTCGTTCTTATATTTCTCGGCGAGAGCCATCTTAAGCGTCGCATAGTGATTGGCAATGGAGGGGTTCTGGCGAAGGATATCACGGAAACGCAATCTGTTCTGATGGGTGAGGCTATTGGGCGGGCAAAGATAAACGCGCAGACCCGGCAACGGATCCCGAAGCATAAAGGCAAACACTCCGTCACCATGGCGAGACCCGCGCGGCTCGAGGCCAGCGGCTTGCATGCGCGCCCTGCCGTCTTCCATCTGCGTGGAATGTTTCAGGACAACGTCCATATCAATATAGGGCTTGGCGGCGAGGCCGGGAACGGCCGTGCTGCCGACATGCTCGATCCCTTCAGCAATGTCGCCCAATAAGGCCTCAAGACGGTCGCGTGTCTCGAAATAGAGGCGCGGCCAGTCAGCATTATAGGGAACGATCTTGACGAACGTCCCCATCTGCGAACCTCAGGCCTTGGTACCGCCGACCGTGATCTGGTCCATGCGTAGATGCGGCTGGCCGACGCCAACCGGCACCCACTGGCCAGCCTTGCCGCAATTGCCGATGCCGGTGTCTAGCTTCATGTCGTTGCCGATCATGGTCACACGCTTCATCGCATCCGGTCCGTTGCCGATCAGCATGGCGCCCTTGACAGGTGCGCCGATCTTGCCGTTCTCGATGAGATACGCCTCCGTGCAGCCAAAGACGAATTTGCCCGAAGTGATGTCCACCTGACCACCGCCGAAGGAGACGGCGTAGATGCCCTTCTTGACCGACGCGATGATCTCGTCCGGAGTCTTGTCGCCACCCAGCATGTAGGTGTTGGTCATGCGCGGCATGGGAACGTGGGAATAGCCCTGGCGACGTCCATTGCCCGTCGCTGTCATTCCCATCAGCCGGGCGTTTTGACGATCCTGCATATAGCCGACAAGCTTGCCGTTTTCGATCAGCACATTATAGCCGGACGGCGTGCCCTCGTCGTCCACCGTCAGAGAGCCGCGACGGTTGTCGATGGTTCCATCATCGACCACCGTGACGCCGGGTGCTGCGACCATTTCACCAAGCAGGCCTGCGAAGGCCGATGTCTTCTTGCGGTTGAAATCACCCTCGAGACCATGCCCGACCGCTTCGTGCAGCATGACGCCGGGCCAGCCGGAGCCGAGCACGACATCCATCGTGCCGGCAGGCGCGTCGATTGCCGTCAGATTGACCAGCGCCTGACGCAGCGCTTCGTCGGCGCCCCGCTGCCAGTTCTCGGTTGTAATGAAATCACCGAAGCCGACGCGTCCGCCAATACCGTAGGAACCGGTCTCCTGGCGATCGCCTTCACCGGTGACCACGGAGATATTGATGCGCGTCATGGGGCGAACGTCACTGACGCGGTGCCCATCGGCGCGCAGGATATCGACGATCTGCCAGCTTGCTGCAATCGATGCCGTGACCTGACGAACCTTTGGATCTTTGTCGCGCAGATAGGTGTCGATCTCGGTCAGAAGCTTGACCTTTTCCTCGAAGGAGGGCGAGCCGATGGGGTTTTCGTCGCCATAGAGCTTCTTGTTGGTGCGCTGGGGTGCTGCCGCATAGGAGCCGGAGTAGCCCTTGGTGACCGCACCGACCGCATCGGCTGCGCGTTGCAGCGCGGCGGTCGAAAGTTCGCCCGCATGGGCGTAACCGACCGTCTCGCCGACAACGGCGCGAAGGCCAAAACCCTGATCGGTATTGAAACTGCCGCCTTTCAGGCGGCCATTGTCGAAGGTGAGCGACTCCGCCTGAGCATGTTCGACGAAGAGTTCGCCGTCATCGGCGCCTGCAAGCGCGTCCGCGACGCGGCTCCGCAAGGTCCCCTCATCGCAATCGAAAAGCGTCAGAAGGTCTTGGGTCATCGCGTACTCCAGGCGTCAGCATCCATCATCTATTCATGTGAGATTTAGGTGCTGGAATGTGGCGGCGCAAGCCGCCTCACGGGTCTGTTTGGGAATTGTCGATCGGGCGAGCGCTTCTGTCCGCCAGCCACAGCATACGTCAAGGAAGCGCGTCATAGCCTTCAGCAAAGCCGCTGAGTTCGATCGGAATGCCGACGCGATCCTGGTCGACCGATTCACGCAATGCGAAAACCGCGTGCTTTCCCGCACGCAGAACCTTCATCAGCTCGTCGTCGATGTCGACTTCCACATAGCAGCCCTCGGAAAAGCAGCGGGTGAAATAGGCACGGCCGATATTGTTATTGTCGATGTAGAGTTCCATTCCATCCTTCAGCAGCACGCCAAGCGGTGCGAGGATGCGAAGGATGCGGGATTTGCGGTCGGCAGTCTTCAGCACGACGACGGAAAGGCCGACTTCCGGGCGGTCGTCGGCAATGACGTTCTGCATCAATGCGCATTGCTCTTCGGACGCGCCCGCGGGCTTGTCGCAGATCACCGACCATGAGCCGTGCGTGGACTTCGGCGTACCAGGCGGCTGCTGGGCGACGCTCGCGCCGGACGCGAGAAGAGAGAAACCGGCGGCGACAAGAGCGGCGCGCGCAATCGGGGGCAGACGCATGGATACCTCTGGAATTCGAATCAGTGCGGCTATTTTGACGTCCGGTGCTGGAAATGAAAGAGCCGGGTCTCTCATTTCCAAGTGAGTACGGCCAAAATAGGACCTGCGGAGGCTTAAATCCAACAGGGCCTCAGGAATGATGAGTGCCGTTTTCGGTTTATCGATATGCGTGAGTGGGAAAAATTAGGGGGAAGAAAAATGCCACTCTGCAAAAGCTGGGCGATATTGCGGCGGCGGGCAAACTATGATTTGAGTCTAATACTATAAGCATGGATTCTGTGCCTGGGATTGATCATGACCGGGTGCGTGAGGGAGAGGTACCGTGATTACTAGGATTAACGCAGCGTTTGCGGGCATGATCTGTCTGCTCTCGGCTGTCGGCGCCCGCGCTGACCAGCCGAAGGATTGGCAGATGGGATTGCAGGAGGCCGCAACGCCAATCATGCACGAAATTCGGTGGTTTGAACAATATACCCTGTGGTTTATCGTTCCCGTCACGCTTTTCGTTCTCGTCCTGCTCATTCTCGTTGTTGCGAAGTTCAGGGCATCCAAAAATCCGGTACCGTCCAAGACCAGCCACAATACGGCGATCGAAATCATCTGGACCCTGGCTCCAGTTCTCATTCTTCTTTTCCTGGCATTCCCGTCCTTCAACCTGCTCAACGCGCAGCTGACGCAGCCGGAAAATCCTGATCTGACATTGAAGGCAACCGCCACCCAATGGCAGTGGAACTATGAATACCAGGCGGCGGAAGGCTCCGAGCCTCTGGCCTTCGATAGCTACTTGTTGAAGGATGCCGACCGCGCTGCTGCCGGCAAGGAAAACCGCGCGATCTATCCGCGCCTTCTCGCCGTTGATAATGAAATGGTCGTTCCGGTGAACAAGACGGTTCGTCTTCTCGTCACCGCTGCGCCGACGGATGTCATTCATGCGTTTGCGATGCCGGCCTTCGGCGTCAAGATCGATGCCGTTCCTGGCCGTCTGAACGAAACCTGGTTCAAGACGGAGAAAGAAGGACTTTACTACGGTCAGTGTTCCGAGCTTTGCGGCAAGGATCACGCCTTCATGCCGATTGCCATACGGGTGGTTTCCGAAGAGCAATATAAAACCTGGGCTGCTGCCGCTGCGTCTGACTTGAGCGGTGCCAACCGGGCGCTGATGGCTTCTGTGGATGGCGCAAGCGCCCTTCGCGTCGCTGCAAATGAAACCAACTAAGGCAAGGGGTGAGGACAATGGCTGGACATTCCGCACACGACGACCATCACTCTCATGATCGTGCCGCCCATGGCGCGCATGGCGACGATCACGCGCATCACGATCATACGCCGAGCTTTGCGCAGCGCTGGTTCTTCTCGACCAACCACAAAGATATCGGCACGCTCTATCTGATCTTCGCAATCATCGCTGGCATCATCGGCGGCGGCCTTTCGGTCGTCATGCGCATGGAGCTGCAGGAACCGGGCATCCAGATTTTCCACGGCCTGGCAACCATGGTCTATGGCTTCGAAGGTGACGCAGCCATCGACGGCGGCAAGCACATGTACAATGTGTTCACCACCGCGCATGCGCTCATCATGATCTTCTTCATGGTCATGCCCGCCATGATCGGTGGTTTTGCCAACTGGATGGTGCCGATCATGATCGGCGCGCCGGACATGGCTTTCCCGCGCTTGAACAACATCTCTTTCTGGCTGCTCGTGCCCGCCTTCATTCTGCTCCTTCTTTCGCTCTTCGTCGAAGGTCCGGCAGGTGCCTATGGTGTGGGTGGCGGCTGGACCATGTATCCACCGCTATCAACGAGCGGTATGCCGGGGCCGGCGGTCGATCTTGCGATCTTCGCGCTCCACGTTGCCGGTGCATCCTCGATCCTCGGTGCGATCAACTTCATCACCACGATCCTCAACATGCGCGCGCCCGGCATGACGCTGCACAAGATGCCGCTGTTTGCCTGGTCCGTGCTCGTTACCGCCTTCCTTCTGCTTCTGTCGCTCCCGGTTCTGGCAGGTGGCATCACCATGCTTCTGACGGACCGCAATTTCGGCACCACCTTCTTCTCTCCTGACGGCGGCGGTGATCCGATCCTCTACCAGCACCTGTTCTGGTTCTTCGGCCACCCGGAAGTGTACATTCTGATCCTGCCCGGCTTCGGCATCATCAGCCACATCGTATCGACCTTCTCGCTGAAGCCGATCTTCGGTTACCTCGGCATGGCCTACGCCATGGTCGCAATCGGTGCCGTCGGCTTCATCGTGTGGGCACACCATATGTATACCGTCGGCCTATCGCTTGAAGCGCAGCGCTACTTCGTCTTTGCAACCATGGTGATCGCGGTGCCGACCGGCATCAAGATCTTCTCCTGGATCGCAACGATGTGGGGCGGCTCGCTGACCTTTACGACACCGATGATTTGGGCAATCGGCTTCATCTTCCTCTTCACGGTGGGTGGTGTTACCGGCGTTCAGCTCGCCAATGCCGGTCTCGACCGTTCGCTGCATGACACCTACTACGTCGTGGCGCACTTCCACTACGTGTTGTCGCTCGGTGCCGTCTTCGCGATCTTCGCTGGCTGGTACTACTGGTTCCCGAAGATCACGGGCTACATGTACAACCAGAAAATCGGCAATCTGCACTTCTGGGTCATGTTCGTCGGCGTCAACCTGATCTTCTTCCCGCAGCACTTCTTGGGTCTGGCCGGCATGCCGCGTCGCTATATCGACTATCCGGATGCCTATGCGGGCTGGAACCTGGTCTCGTCCTACGGCTCCTACATCTCGGCGGTTGCCGTCCTGATCTTCCTCTTCGGCGTCTGGGAAGCCTTCGCCAAGAAGCGTATCGCTGGCGACAATCCCTGGGGTCCAGGTGCCACCACGCTGGAATGGCAGCTGTCGTCTCCTCCGCCTTACCACCAGTGGGAGCAGCTTCCGCGCATCCGCTGAGGCATTTTGTCCGAGCGTTTTGTCCGGCGTAACATGATAGATGTCAGTTTTACGCCGGGCGAAATGAGAAATGGCGCCGCATTGCAATGGGGCGCCTTTCGGGAAAGCAGGAAATAATGACCGTTATTGACAATCGCGACACGCTGACAATCGACTCCGCCTCGCTTTCGGAAGCCGGCGCGCGCGATTACTTCGAGCTCTTGAAACCTCGGGTCATGTCGCTCGTGGTTTTCACGGCCTTTGCCGGACTTATTCTCGCCCCTGGTCAAATCAATCCGATCCTCGGCTTGATTGCGATCCTCTGCATCGCGGTCGGCGCAGGCGCGTCTGGCGCGTTGAATATGTGGTACGATGCCGATATCGATGCGGTCATGTCCCGCACGGCCAAGCGCCCCATTCCATCCGGTCGGATTGCCCCGGGTGAGGCACTTGCCTTCGGACTGACGCTCTCGGTCTTCTCGGTTGCTATTCTGGGTCTCGCGGTCAACTGGTTTGCTGCCGGTCTTCTGGCCTTCACCATCTTCTTCTATGCCGTCGTCTATACGATGTGGCTCAAGCGCTCGACGCCGCAGAACATCGTGATCGGTGGTGCTGCTGGCGCTTTCCCGCCCATGCTCGGCTGGGCTTGCGTCACGGGTAACGTGTCCCTCGACAGTACCATCCTGTTTCTGATCATCTTCCTGTGGACGCCCGCGCATTTCTGGGCCTTGGCGCTGTTCAAGATGCGCGACTACGGCTCCGTCGGCATCCCGATGATGCCGAATGTCGCTGGTGAACGCTCGACCAAGAACCAGATGATTGCCTATTCCGTCCTGACCATGGCCGTTGCCGTGGCGCCCTACTTCTCGGGTCTCGCCGGATTGGGCTATGGAATTTTTGCTGCCGTACTGAGCGTCATCTTCGTCTACTGTTCCATCACCGTTCGGCGCATGCCGGATGGCGATGAGAAGATGATGCCGGCAAAGAAGATGTTCGCTTACTCGGTATTCTACCTGTTTGCGATTTTCTCCGCGCTTCTGGCCGATCATCTCGTGCCGTCCTTTGTCACGATGTTTGGGGGTGCGGCATGATCGAGACCGTAAAGCTCAACGAAGCGCAGAAGAGGTCGAGGCGCGGGAGAAATATCGCGTTAGGCCTCACGCTCGCGGCCCTGGTTGTGCTCTTCTACATCATCACCATCATCAAGATCGGTGGTCACTAGACCGGACGACGCTCGGGAGGGGGGAAATGACAACAGCTCAAAAGACGATGGGAAGCAGAAAGACGAGCAACGGCTCGATCCTTGTGCTGTGTCTCGTCTTCGTCTGCGGCATGGTCGGCATGGCCTATGCCTCTGTGCCTCTCTATCGGCTGTTCTGCCAGGTTACCGGCTATAACGGCACCACCCAGCGCGTCGAGCAATATTCCGATGTCATCCTCGACAAGACGATGAAGGTGACGTTCGATTCCAATACCTCCAACGGTCTGAACTGGGACTTCCGATCGGTGAACAAGATGGTCGAGCCTCGGATTGGCGAGACGATCCAGGTGACCTTCAAGGCAACCAACCGTTCTCCCGTGGCAACGACGGGGACAGCCGTCTTCAACGTGACGCCGATGGAAGCCGGCGCCTATTTCAACAAGGTGCAGTGTTTCTGCTTCACCGAAACGACGCTTCAGCCGGGTGAGACGCTGGAAATGCCGGTGGTTTTCTTCATCGATCCGGAAATCGTCAAGGCTCGGGAAACGAAGAACATTCATACACTGACCTTGTCCTATACATTTTACCCATCGAAAACGGAAAAACCGGTTGCGTCCTTGCCTGCAAAGACGGAACGTGACGAAACGAGACTTTGAGAGAGGGAGGCGTGGTTGCAAGACCGCGCCAGGGAATGAACCGGTCGCCTGATATCAGGTCAGCGAGACGGGTTCGCGAAATTGGGAAGAGCCTTCGGGGATTGATCACATGGCCGATACGCATCAGAAGAACCACGACTACCATATCATAAGCCCGAGCCCATGGCCGCTTCTGGCATCGATCGGCGCTTTCGTGCTGACCTTTGGCGGCATCTGTTACATGCGCTACCTGAATGGCAGTTCCTTCAAGCTGTTCGGCTTCGAACTTGCCAATCCCTGGATGTTCTATATCGGCCTCGTGATCGTTCTTTACACCATGTATGCGTGGTGGGCGGATACGATCAAGGAAGGCGATGAGGGACACCATACGCCGGTCGTCTCGCTGCATCTGCGCTACGGCATGATCATGTTTATCGCCTCGGAAGTCATGTTCTTCGTGGCATGGTTCTGGGCGTACTTCGATGCAAGCCTCTATCCGCATGAAGCCATCCAGGCAGCGCGTCTTGCCTATACGGGCGGTCAGTGGCCGCCGAAGGGCATCGAGGTGATCGATCCGTGGCATCTGCCGCTCTACAACACCATCATCCTGCTGTTGTCGGGAACTTGTGTTACCTGGGCGCACCATGCTCTGCTGCACAATGACCGCAAGGGCATGATTACCGGCCTGGCTCTGACCGTTGCGCTTGGCGTGCTTTTCTCTGCCGTACAGTTTTACGAATATGTCCACGCTCCGTTCGATTTCAAGAATTCGATCTACGGCGCGACATTCTTCATGTCCACGGGCTTCCACGGCTTCCACGTCTTCGTTGGAACGATCTTCCTGCTGGTCTGCCTGTTCCGTGCCATCGCCGGCGGGTTCACGCCGAAGCATCACTTCGGCTTCGAAGCAGCGGCCTGGTACTGGCACTTCGTTGACGTTGTCTGGCTTTTCCTCTTCTTCGCCATCTACATCTGGGGCGGCTGGGGCGCGCCACTGGCGGAGACTGGCCACTGACGAGGCTTGTAAGGGGCGGTGCATTGTGCCGCCCTACGCGTGATGGCGAAGGGCAAGTGTCGCTTCATCTAGCGGCGAAATGAGCGCGGCAGGTTGCCGCGCTTCTTGTATCCAGGGATGGAGGAGCTAGGATGCACGATACTGGAGAGTTCCCTCCCGTCGATCCTATCAAGGTCGGACTGCAAGGCTGCTGCCCCCGCTGTGGGCGCGGAAGACTGTTCGATGGATTTATCAAGCTGAAACCAAGTTGCAGCGCCTGCGGGCTGGATTACGCTTTTGCAGACGCTGGCGACGGTCCGGCCGTCTTCGTCATGCTGATCGTCGGTTTTCTGATCATCGGCCTTGCACTCTGGTTCGATTCCGTTTTCGCGCCGCCCGTCTGGCTTCATGCCTTGATCTGGCTTCCCTTGACGGTGATCGTTTCACTGCTTCTGCTGCGCAAGTTCAAGGGTATCATGGTGGCACTGCAATATCGCAACAATGCCAGTGAAGGTAAAATCGACCATGGGTGACCCCGCCGGTCTCAAGCCATCTCACCGGCGCTTATGGTTTGCCGGTCCGCTGGTGCTTCTGTTGCTGATTATTCTCCTGTCTCTCGGTACATGGCAGGTGAAGCGCCTCTACTGGAAGGAAGCCCTGCTGAGTGAAATTGACCTCCGGGTCCATTCCGCTCCTGTTGAACTGAGCGAAATCCAGGCGATCGCCTCGTCGGGTGGTAACATCGAATATCGCACCGTTCGGCTTTCTGGCGTTTTCGATCACGCCAAGGAGCGGCACTTCTTCGCCACGCATCAGGGGCAGACGGGTTATTATGTCTATACGCCGCTGACGCTGGATGGTGGTCGGGCGATCTTCATCAATCGTGGCTTCGTACCTTACGACATGAAGGATCCAGCCAAGCGTGAGCAGGGGCAGATCGCTGGTCGCGTCACGATCGAGGGGCTGGCGCGCGCGCAGCTTGCGGCCAAGCCATCCATGATGCTGCCCGACAACGACCTTGCCAAGAATATCTTCTACTGGAAAGATATTCACGCCATGGCGAAGAGTGCCGGCGTTGCTGCTGAAAAGCTCGTGCCTTTTTTCATTGATGCCAATGACGCACCCAATCCGGGCGGTTGGCCCAAGGGCGGCGTGACGCTGATCGACCTGCCCAATAATCACCTGCAATATGCGATTACATGGTACGGTCTCGCAGCCGCCCTTGTCTTCGTGGCCGGTTTTGCCTATGTGCGGAGCATGAAAGGCCCGAAGGAGTAGGGCAGCCTCGCTTGCACGGCTTGCTGCTGGCGGGCGACAATCATCGGGCAACGCTTGCGGTGTCTATGAAATGCGGGAGGCGAAAGGAGCAGGAATGAACATGGTCGTGTCCAAGCCGCCTCTCACCATCAGGCTCTGTGGCCCGCGCGGTTTCTGCGCCGGTGTCGACCGTGCGATCCAGATCGTGGTCCTGGCGCTGAAAGCCTATGGCGCTCCGGTCTATGTGCGCCACGAGATCGTCCATAACCGTTATGTGGTTGAGGGGCTGGAAGCCAAGGGCGCGATCTTCGTCGAGGAACTCAACGAAATCCCTGCCGAACATCGCCAGCAGCCTGTGGTGTTCTCCGCCCATGGCGTGCCGAAATCCGTGCCGGAAGACGCTCAGGCGCGCAACCTTTTCTATCTCGATGCCACATGTCCGCTTGTCTCCAAAGTCCACAAGCAGGCCATGCGCCACCAGCGACTTGGTCGCCATGTCATCCTCATCGGCCACGCCGGCCATCCGGAAGTCATCGGCACCATGGGGCAATTGCCCGAGGGCACCGTATCGCTGATCGAAACGGTGGAAGATGCAGCGCTTTATCAGCCGCTCGATGCTGAAAACCTCGGATTCGTGACGCAGACGACGCTCTCCGTCGATGATACGGCAGGCGTCATCGCCAAGCTGCAGGAACGGTTCCCGGCCATGCAGGCGCCAGCGGCCGACAGCATCTGCTATGCGACCACCAACCGCCAGGATGCCGTGAAGCAGGCAGCCCCCGGCTGTGACCTCTTCATCGTCGTCGGCGCCCCGAACTCGTCCAATTCGAAGCGTCTCGTGGAAGTGGCCTTGCGTGCCGGCGCTCAGCGCTCCGTGCTGGTGCAGCGTGCTGCAGAAATCGACTGGAGCGAAATCGGCGACGTGCGCACCGTGGGCCTATCGGCAGGTGCATCCGCGCCGGAAGTCATCGTCGATGAGATCATCCAGGCCTTTAAGGAACGCTTCGACACGACGCTTGATCTCGCCGTAACGGTAGAAGAGACCGAGCATTTTCTGGTGAATCGCGAGCTTCGCAATATTGAACTCACCACCGAAGACATGGCATTCGTCAACGGCAGTGCGAGCGACGCGCTTCCTGCGAAAGCCGCGCTGAACGGCTGATCCTTTTTCATCCTCTTGTAAGAGAATTCCATTGGCAGTTTACACGGACATCACTGAAGATGAGCTGAGACAGTTTCTTAGCCAATATGACGTCGGCGAATTGACCTCGTATAAGGGCATTGCCGAGGGTGTCGAAAACTCCAATTTCCTGCTGCACACGACGAAAGACCCGCTGATCCTGACGCTTTACGAGAAGCGCGTGGAGAAGTCTGATCTGCCCTTCTTTTTGGGACTGATGCAGCATTTGGCCGACAAGGGGCTGTCCTGCCCGCTGCCCCTGCCGCGAAAAGACGGTGAGCTACTGGGCGAGTTGTCCGGCCGGCCGGCAGCGCTGATTTCGTTTTTGGAGGGCATGTGGCTTAGAAAGCCTGAGGCTAAGCATTGCTGGGAAGTCGGCAAGGCGCTGGCGGCCATGCACGTGGCAGGCGAAGGATTCGACATCAAGCGGCCGAACGCTCTTTCGCTCGAGGGCTGGAAGGTGTTGTGGGAGAAGTCCGAAGGCCGCGCCGACGAAGTCGAAAGCGGTCTGAAGGACGAGATCGATCCGGAAATCGCTTTCCTCGCCGCCCATTGGCCGAAGGATCTGCCATCCGGCGTCATCCATGCCGATCTCTTTCAGGACAATGTCTTCTTCCTGGGTGATGAGCTTTCCGGCCTTATCGACTTCTATTTCGCCTGCAACGATCTTCTCGCCTATGACGTCTCGATCTGCCTCAACGCCTGGTGCTTCGAGAAGGATGGCTCCTATAACGTCACCAAGGGCAAGGCGCTGCTTGCAGGCTATCAATCAGTACGCCCGATGAGTGAAGCCGAGCTGGAGGCCATGCCGATTCTGGCGCGTGGCTCCGCACTGCGCTTCTTCCTGACGCGCCTCTATGACTGGTTGACGACGCCGGCTGGCGCTCTGGTGGTCAAAAAGGATCCGCTTGAATATCTGCGCAAGCTGCGCTTTCACCGCTCCATCGGCCATGTGGCCGAATATGGTCTGGTGGAAGAATGAAGCATGTCGATATCTTCACCGATGGCGCCTGTTCGGGCAATCCCGGACCGGGCGGCTGGGGTGCCGTACTTCGCTATGGCGAGGTGGAAAAGGAACTGAACGGCGGCGAGGCAGACACCACCAACAATCGCATGGAGCTGATGGCGGCCATCGAGGCGCTCAATGCGCTGAAGGCCCCGTGCGAGGTCGATCTTTACACCGATAGCGCTTACGTCAAGGATGGCATCACCAAGTGGATTTTCGGCTGGAAGAAAAAGGGCTGGAAGACCGCCGACAATAAACCGGTCAAAAACGTCGAACTCTGGCAGGCGCTGGAGACGGCGCGCGAGCGACACAAGGTCACGCTGCACTGGGTCAAGGGTCATGCCGGACATCCGGAAAACGAGCGCGCCGACGAACTGGCGCGAAAAGGCATGGAACCGTTCAAACGGCGGTCATGAAGCGATGGTGTAGTCTCGAACCGAGCTGCACAGTCGAAGAGGAGAGACACTTGACGATACTTCACTGCGTATTCCTGCGGTTTAAATCCGCAGCCACCACGTCCGACAAGCAGGCGATCTATGAGGCAATCGTGGCGCTCAAGGACGTCATTCCCGGCATTTCCGACATCAAGTGCGGCCAGAACGTATCGTCGGAAGGCTTGAATGGTGGGTTCCTGGATGGCTTCATCGTCACCTTTGAGAGCACCGAAGCGCGCGACGACTATCTCGTGCATCCGGAACACGTCGAGGTTGGCGAACGCCTGGCTGGCCTGACCGATGGCGGCCTGGCCGGTATCCTCGTTTTCGACATGGCTGTCTGACCACACGTAGCCGAGTTTCCGGCATCGATGATGAATGGCCCTCGTCACCCGGCTTGGGGTAACGAGGGCCATTCAGTTTCAAATCAACTGGACTTGTTGATGGCGTCGGCGATCTTGTCGACGTTATAGCGGAACATCTTCTCATATGTTGGTGCAGGGCCATTCGCCTTGGAGAGGGACTCGACATAGAGTTCACCGCCGGGGGCAGCGCCCGTTGCCTTGGCCACCTGCTTGACCAGTCTCGGGTCATTCGAGTTTTCGAAGAAATAGGTTTTGACGTGCTCCGCCTTGATCTGCTCGATCAGCTTTGCCACGTCGCCGGCAGAGGCTTCCGTTTCCGTCGAAACGCCGAGCGGCGAGAGAAACGTGACGTTATACTCACGGCCGAAATAACCGAAGGCATCGTGGCTTGTGAGGATCTTACGGCGATCCTGTGGGATGGGATCGAACTTCTGGTGCGCGTAACGATCCAATTCATCGAGCTTCTGAAGATAGGCGGCAGCATTTGCCTTGAAATCATCCTTGTCGGCGGGGTCGGCCGCGGCAAGCGTCGTCTCGATATTCTTTACCCATACCTTGACGTTGACCGGGCTGTTCCAGACATGCGGATCGGTCACCGTCTTGCCGTCCTCATCCATCTCGCGCGTCTTGATGCCCTGGGACACATCGACAGGTGTTCCCTTGTAGCCCGACGCGGAAATCAGCCGGTCCATCCATCCTTCCAGACCAAGCCCGCTGACAAAGACGACATCTGCGGCATTCAGGCTTTTCGCATTCGCAGGCGACGGTTCGAATTCATGAGGGTCGCCATCCGGCTTGACCAGGCTGGTAACGGTCACATGCTTGCCGCCCACCTGCTTCACCACATCGGCAAGCACGGTGAAGGAGGCGACGGCTTTCACCTCTCCCGCCAAAGCGGCGGTGGAAAAGGCCATGGCGATGGGAAGTGCGGTAGAAAGAAGGAAGAGGCGTGGTGACATTGGCATTCTCCTAAAATTAGCCCTTCAGATGAGGGCGGGTGAAAATGCGGGAACCAAGGCCCGCTGGCGCAACCAGAATGGAGAGCCCGTAGAGACAGGTGGCCGCGATGATGATGGTCGGTCCGGACGCCGTCTCGAAATGGTAGGAAGCAACGAGGCCCAGATAGCCGGAGGCAGCGGCACTGCCGCTGGCAATCGCCAGCATGGCGGGCAGGCTGCGTGCCCAAAGTTGCGCGATCGCTGCTGGCAGCATCATCAGGCCGACAGCCATCAGTGTTCCAAGCGCCTGGAAACTGGCGACCAGATTGATGACGACGAGGAGCAGGAATGCCACGTGATAGATCGGGCCGCGGCCGCCGACGGCGCGTAAGAAGCCGGGGTCGAAGCACTCGGTCACCAGCGGTCGGTAGATGATTGCCATCACCACCAGCGTCAGCGAGGTAATCGCACCGATCTGATAGAGCGCTGGCGCATCGATCGCGAGGATCGTGCCGAAGAGCACATGCAGCAGATCGACATTTGAGCCGTGCAGGGAGACGATCAGAACGCCAAGGGCGAGCGACGCCAGATAGAAACTTGCAAAGCTCGCATCTTCCTGAAGCGGCGTTATGCGGCTGACGATACCGGAAAGAAGTGCAACCGAAAGCCCTGCAACGAGACCCCCAAGCCCCATCGCGGTCAGAGACAGCGAGCCGGCCACCAGATAGCCGATTGCCGCACCTGGCAGAATAGCGTGGCTCAGGGCATCCCCCATCAGGCTCATCCGTCGCAGGGCAAGCAGGACTCCGATGGGGCTTGCTCCAACCGAGAGGCAAAGGCAGGCGACGAGTGCCCGGCGCATGAAGCCGTAATCCTGAAACGGCGCGATGAAGAGATCGTAGGCTGTCATGCGGCCGGCTCGCAGACGCCGCTATCTTCGTCCCAGCGTTCGGCCATGGCGCGAGCACGCAGGAGATTGGCAGGCGACATGACATCGGCAGTCGCACCCCAGCCAACGAGGTCGCGGGCGATCAGCAGCGTCTGAGGAAAATGCGCCCGCACCTGATCGAAATCGTGCAGCACGGCAATCACGGTGCGTCCTTCGCCATGCCAGCGTGCGACGATGTCGAGCAGATCCCGGGTCGTTCTGGCATCGATGGCGGTGAAAGGCTCATCGAGCAGAATGACCTTGGCATCCTGCACCAGAAGCCGTGCGAAAAGTACACGCTGGAACTGTCCAGCCGACAGCGAGCCAATCGGCCGTCTCTCGAAGCCCTCAAGACCGACCGCCGACAATGCGTGGCGACCTGCGTTCAGTTGCTCAGCCGTGACGCGCCCAAATGCGCCCGCCGCCCTCCACGCTCCGAGCAATACGGTATCGAGAACGGAAATTGGAAAGCGCCGGTTGATATCGGCGGCTTGCGGAAGGTAGCCAAAATCAGTGCGCTTCAAGGAGTGAATGATCCGCCCCTCCGACGGCCGCAACTCGCCAATGATGGATTTAAGCAGTGTGGATTTGCCTGCACCGTTTGGTCCGGCGATGGCCGTCAGGCTTCCGGCATGAAACGCACCGGAGATATGATGAACCGCCGGATGGCGCTCGTAGGCCACGGTGAGGTTTTCGATCTGAAGAACGGGCGTGTCGATCATGGCAGAACCACGGCCCAATAGATCGCAGCCCAAAGAGGCAGGAGGAGCAGAAAAACCAGAAGAATTCGGTGCGCTGCGGATTGGCGCAGCAGGGGGGACGGGAAAAACAAACGCAGCATGGCGCGCTCACAAAAATGTTATACCGTTACTGTTATGGTGTAACAATTGAGGCGGAAGAATGGCGCGCTTCACCAGTTTCTTCGAGCGTCACGATGCCCCTTAAATGCAAAAGGCCCGACGCGATGTCGGGCCAATTTCGATGACGTAATGACGGTAAGATCAGAGCTGTTCGATCATCGTGGCAGCGGAAGACACCGTTGCCTGGCCGGGATTTTCTTCGATGTTCAGAGACTTGACCACGCCGTCATCCACTAGCATGGAATAGCGCTTGGAGCGCACGCCGAGACCGCCGCCGGAAAGGTCTGCATCAAGGCCAAGCGCCTTGGTGAAGGACGCGTCCCAGTCTGCGAGGAAGTGGATCTTGCCCTGACCGCCGCTCGATTGCGCCCATGCGCCCATGACGTGCCAGTCGTTGACAGCAACGACGGCAATATCGTCCACGCCACGTGCAAGGATGGCGTCACGATTTTCCAGATAGCCGGGCAGGTGGTTCAAAGAGCAGGTTGGTGTGAATGCGCCTGGAACGGCAAAGACGACAACCTTCTTGCCGCTGAAAAGCTCGTCGGTCGTGGTTTCGACAGGGCCATCCGTGGTCTTTTCCTTGAAGGTCGCGGAGGGCAGCTTGTCGCCGATCTTGATGGTCATAATATCGCTCCTGTGGCAATGACGGCGCGACTATAGAGCATGATCGAGAAAACTGTGAAGCCGTTTTCTCGGATAGCTGAGATCCCTTACTGAGCGGGGAAATTCAGCGGCGCTTCCATGGCGCGCGCGCCGGATTTGACCAGAATGTGCCAGCTTTGCCCCTTTGGATTATAGCTCTTCGGCAGACCCTTGATGTTCATGTAGAAGGAAAGCTTGCGCTTGTCGCGCACCAGGTTCTGCGGCTCGAAATAGGCATAGCCAGATGGCCCAGCGACATAGATGTCGGCCTCCTTCGGCGCTCCCTCGGGCAGGTACAACTCCACACCGAGCAGGGTCTTATCCGGCGTGATGTGGAAGTTGACCACCTTGAAATCGTCCGATGGCGCCTCTGGGAGATTTGTCTTGCTCGACTGGATGAAGGCGACCTCGTCTTGCGTGGCCTCTGCCTTCCTGTCGATGTCGAAGCTTGCCTCGAAAGGGATGCAGATATTGAGGCAGACGCCGATGAAAGCCGTCAGCTTTGCCGCGTCGGTGTCATGGCCTGCGCCGGACTGCAAGGTGATCGGAAAGTTCACCGGCTGGTCGTAGCCAATATCGGTGATGTCGTCATTCTTGATCAGCTTCGGCACGGGGAACGACATGGAAGACAGTGTCACGCCGCTTGCCGGGTCGGGCTTCAACTGCGGCGGTATGCCCGCTTCCCCCGGCTCGCGCCAATAGGTGATCCAGCCAGGCTTGAGATCGATCTGAAGCACCGCCTCGATTTTTCCACTGCCGTCAGGCGGCAGGCTTACGACGCGCATGCGCCCGCCTTCGCTCGTTGCCCATTCGGTCGTGTCGGCCTTGGCAGCCTCTGCAATGACGATCGTTGAAACAACCGCGATGAAGGCGATCAGAACGGTGCGAAGGGGGGAGGAGATCGAACGGGTCATACTTCTCGTCTAGCGCAACCCGGGTGAAGCGACCAGTTACGATTTTGTCTCATTCATCATTTTCGGTTGATTGATAGGTCGCTATGCCTCATCCTTACCAAAAGGTGAAACCACACCGGCGTCGCTATGGGGCGCTGAAAGGGGAGGCGCTCTTGGTTTTTTCGACCCTCATGGACAAGAAGGAACGGGGCTTTCTGGATGGTCAGTTTCTGATCGCCATGCCGGGGCTCGCCAACAGCGCCTTTGAGCGCTCTGTCATTTATATATGTGCGCATTCCCAGGCCGGTGCCATGGGGTTCATCATCAACCGCGGCCAGCAGATCACCTTCACCGATGTTCTCCTGCATCTGAAGATCATGGACAGCAATGACGCGATCATGCTGCCCAACCGCACGCGCGACTTTCCCATCCAGTTTGGTGGACCGGTGGAGACGGGCAGGGGCTTCGTGCTTCATTCCGATGATTACTCCAGCGAATCCAGTATTCCCGTCAGCGACGACATCTCGTTGACCGCCACACTCGACATCGTGCGTGCAATTTCGAACGGCCGAATGCCGCAGCGCGCCACCATGTTGCTGGGTTACGCCGGCTGGGCGCCGGGTCAGCTTGAAAACGAGATCGCCAATAATGGCTGGCTGAATTGCCCGGCCTCGGAAGAGCTTATCTTCGACCGGTCTTTGGATGACAAGTATGAGCGCGCGCTTGCTTTGATGGGGGTCGACCCCCGCATGCTTTCGGCCGAAGCAGGGCATGCCTGATCTTCGCTTTGAAAGCGTAAGATGACGAGGAACAAAATTATATTCATGACGTTTTCTCCCCGGTAGCCAGCACCGAGCCTGGCATAAACTAGGGAGAATAGTCATGGGTAGCACATCCGATAAGATCGCTGGTAAGGCAAATGAAGTTGCTGGCAAGGTAAAGCAGGGCGTTGGCTCGGCTACCGGCAATGACCGCATGCGCGCCGAAGGTGCTGCGCAGGAAACCAAGGGCAAGGTCCAGACCGCTGCTGGCAAGGCCAAGGATGCCGTCAAGGACACCGTCGACAGAATGTAACAGGAGACGCGTTTCCTCTCAGTGAGGAGGCCGCACCTGAATGACCTCAAAGGTCACAGAGCGCATGTGTTGAAATCCGACACATGCGCTCTTCGCTTGCGCAGTCAATTTCCCAATCAATCGTGATGCCCAGGAGATAGGGATGCAACTTTTCTCGTGTGCTGCCTGCGGACAGCCCGTTCACTTCGACAACCGCTCCTGTGTTCGGTGCGGCCATAGGTTAGCTTTCGTACCGGAGACGCTTTCAATGGAAGCGTTGGATCCAGCCGGCGACCCGCTCTGGACGCTGGTATCGAAACCGGATCATCAGGTCCGCTTCTGCGCCAATGAAGTCAACGACATCTGCAACTGGGCAGTCCCAGCCGGTAGCGAAACGCCTTTCTGCCCCGCCTGTAACCATAACCGTCTTGTCCCGGATACCTCCACCCAGGACGGCATTGAACAATGGCGACGCCTTAGTCAGGCGCAGCGGCATCTCTTCTACTCGATGTTGCGCTTTAACCTGCCCCACCCGAACCGCGATGCCGATCCGCAGGGCGGGCTGGTGTTCGACTTCCTGGTTGACGAGATCGCTGCGGATGGATCCGTGATCCCCGCCATGACGGGCCATGACGAGGGCCTCATTGCCATCCGCGCGGCCGAAGCGGATGATGTGACGCGTGAGCAGGTTCGTGCCAATATGAACGAGCCCTACCGCACCATGCTTGGTCACTTCCGCCATGAGGTCGGGCACTTCATCTGGAACAAGCTGGTTCGCGATGCCGGCCGTCTCGAAGCGTTCCGCGCTGCTTTCGGGGATGAACGTGAAGATTACGGCGAAGCGCTGAAACGAAATTATGAAGAGGGACCGAAGCCGGGCTGGCAGGAAATCTATATCAGCTCCTACGCCTCGGTTCATCCGTGGGAAGACTTTGCGGAATGCTTCGCCCACTATCTTCACATCGTCGATACGCTTGAAACGGCCCATGCCTTCGGCATTGCCATCGAACCGGAAGGCCATGAAGACATGGCCACCGAAGTGGCGTTCGACCCCTACCGTGCCCGCAGTGCACAGCGTCTCGTCAATGCCTGGGTGCCTCTCAGCGTCGCGCTGAACTCCATGCAACGCAGCATGGGTGAAGCCGATCTCTACCCCTTCGTGCTGACTCCCGCCGTTGTCGAGAAGCTGCAATTCATCCATGACCTCGTTCATGGTAAAATTCCGGCGAACTCTGACCTCAACGCGCCGGCGCCAGTTTCAAACAACCAAGCTTTTCAGCCGCAGGCTGCAGAGTAATCAGGCGCGTTTGAAGACCTGAAAGCGCTCGCGTAAAAGGCGAAGAGCGGCTTCCGGAGTATCCGGCGTCCCGAAAAGGAAGCTTTGCCCGTAGTGACAATTCATGCGGGCAAGCTCTGCCGCATCCTCAGGCGTTTCGATGCCTTCGGCCACCACCTGCATCTCAAGTGCACGCGCCATGGCGATGATCGAGCGGAGCAGCACATTCCGCTTGTCGCTGGTATTGGCGATCAGTGCCTTGTCGAGCTTGATGGTGTCGAAGGGGAAGCGGGTGAGATAGGCGAGCGACGAGTAACCCGTGCCGAAATCGTCGAGCGCAAGACTGAGGCCCGTCTCCTTGAGCTTCGCCAGCACAAGCCGCGCCTGCTCAGGATTTTCCATGACGATCGATTCCGTCAGCTCCAGCTTCAGCTGCTGCGGATTGCAGCGCGTCCGCTGCAGCATGCTGCGAACGTCATTGTAGAGTTCGTTGTTCAGCAGCTGCGCGCTGGAGATGTTGACGGAGATGAAGATCGGCAGCTTGTCGATGGCATGTTGCCAATCCATCAGATCGTTCGCCGCCCGCTCCAGTGCAAACATGCCAAGCGGCTCGATAAGGCCGGAGGCTTCGGCAATCGGAATGAACTCGCTTGGCGGGATGTTGCCGCGCTTGGGATGCTCCCACCGCATCAGCGCTTCAAATCCGGCAAGATCGCCATTGTCCAGCTTGACGATCGGCTGATAGGCCAGCGTGAGCTCCTTGCGTTCAAGTGCGCGGCGCAGATCGCTTTCCATCTGCAGACGGTCGGTCCCGGAGGTACGGAAGGCAGGCCGGAACGGCTCGACGCGGTTGCCGCCGGCGCGCTTGGCGCGATACATGGCAAGTTCCGCGTCGCTCAACAGACCGGCAGCACTTTCCTGCTGGTCGATCCAGGAGACGAGGCCGATCGAAGCCGTCAGAATGATCTCGCGATTGGCGAAATTGATCGGCACCATGATGGCCTTGTTCACCGCATCGGCAAAGTCTGCCACGCGCTGTGGGTCGCGCTCCGAGACGAGGATCAGGCCGAATTCATCGCCGCCAAGACGGGCCAGCGTATCCTGCGGTTTCAGAAGACGGCGCAATCGACGTGTCAACGCGATCAGAATGTTGTCGCCTGCAGCAATCCCAAGCGTATCGTTCACCAGCTTGTAGCGGTCGATATCGATCGCCATCACCGTGGGGCGAACCGTGTCGCCATCTGGCGCCAGGTTCAACATGGATTGCAGACGGTCGAGGAAGACCTGACGGTTGGGAAGGCCTGTCAGATTGTCGTTCAGCGCGTCCTGCAGCAGGCGCTCAACGGAATTCTTCTGTTCCGTGATGTCGGTGATGGTGCCAACGCAGCGGATGATTTCGCCGTTGGAGCCGAGTACGGGACGCGCGCGAATCTGCAGCCAATGGAAGTGGCCGTCTTCGGCGCGAATGCGGAACTCATGATTGAGCCGCCCTTTGCGATGATCCAGCAACACGTCAAGCGTTGCCTTGAACCGGTCGCGGTCATCCGGGTGCAGGCGAGGCAGCCAATTGCGCGCAGCACCATGCATCGTACCGGGATGCAGTCCGAGCTTGATCGACACGTCCGGCGTGGTGACGATGCGGTCACGCGTCACGTCCCAGTCCCACACCGTATCGCCGCTACCGGTGAGCGCCAGCGACTGCCGCTCGAGATCGGAGAACAGGCCTTGTTGGTATGCACTTCCGGCGAAGGCATGCTGAATAACGGTAAAGCCGATCAAGAGCACGATCAGTACGAGACCGCCGCCGAGTGCCGGCTGAATAATGTCATTGTCCAGCTGTCCGGTGACCGTCAGCCAGCCGCCGAAGAGCCAGACCAGGATCAACGCCCAGGACGGCACAAGTAGAATGGCGCGGTCGTAGCGGTTGAAGCCGAGATAGATGATCAGCACGATCCCGACGGTCGCCGTCAGCGCGAAGGAGACACGCGCGATACCGGATGCAATAGACGGATCATAGATCGCCACGCCAAAGAGAGCGCCAAGACCGATGATCCAGGCGAATGTCGCGTAACCAAGATGCGCGTGCCATCGGTTCAAATTCAAATAAGTGAACAGGAAGACCACGAAGCTGGAGGCGAGCGCCACTTCGGCGCCCGCCCTCCACATTCGCTCGTCGCTTGAGGTCACGGTGATCAGCTTTTCGAGGAAGCCGAAATCCACGCAGATATAGGCAAGAACCGCCCAGGCGAGAGCCGCCGAAGCCGGCAGAACCGAGGTGCCTTTAACGACAAAAAGGATGGTGAGAAGAACGGCGAGAAGACCGGCAATCCCGAGCACGATGCCGCGGTACAGCGTAAAGGCGTTGATCGTGTCCTTGTAGGCTTCCGGCTCCCACAGATAGAGCTGCGGCAGTTGCGGCGTGGAAAGCTCGGCGACGAATGTAATGACCGCGCCCGGATTCAGCGTGATGCGGAAGACGTCGGCATCGGGGCTTGGTTGGCGATCCAGCGCGAAGCCTTCGCTCGGGGTAATGGCGATGATGCGCTGCGAGCCGAGATCGGGCCAAAAGAGCTTGGAATTGACGAGACGAAAGTGCGGCGCGACGATAACGCGCTCAAGCTGTTCTTCCGAGACGTTGGCAAGCGCAAACACCGCCCAATCGCCCTGGTGGGCGGGAGAGCTTGCCCGCACTTCGATGCGCCGGCGAATACCGTCCGGCCCGGGTGCAGTCGAAACCTGGAAGGCCTCGCCCTGGTTGGCGTAGATATCGGTGGTGGCGGTCAGATCGAGCGCATTGTCGTCACGGGAAATCTTGACCGGTTCGAAGGCGAGCGCTTGGCTGGAGAAAATGGCGCAGAAGAATAACAGCGCCGTGGCGCATGCTTTCGCCGGTAGATGTTTCAACAGGCGCGACACGAGGCTCATATATGTCATCAATCTCGCTCAGTCCTGCCGGAACCGTGTTTATCGGCAATCAGCGAAAACATGACGTGGTCCCGCCACTCGCCGTTTATTTTCAGATATTCGCGCAAGAGGCCTTCCCGCTGAAAGCCGGCATTTTCGAGCAGCCGGATGCTTTTGAAGTTGTCTGGAATACAGGCTGCCTCAATACGGTGCAACTGAAGTCCATTGAAGATATAGGGTATTACCAGTTTTAATGCGGCAGACATATGGCCGTGACGCGCATGGGCTTCACCCATCCAATATCCGATCATACAGCTCTGCGCCGCACCTCTGCGGATGTACCCGATGGTGATGCCTCCAATCAGCGTTCCATCCGCCAGGAAGAGAAGAAGCGACACGGCCGTGCCGGAGGAAAATTCCTGATTGTTGCGGGTCACGCGCACCCGAAACGAACTTTCGGTCAGCTCGTCGCTGCGCCAGGTCGGCTCCCATGGCTGAAGGAAGCTGCGGCTGTCCGAGCGCAGCCTGTGCCACTGCCGGTAATCGGAATATCGCGGCAGTCTCAGTAGATAATGCGCGTTGCGAAGTTCCGGCGTATCGCTGTTGCGGGAGAGAAAACGCAGCATCTAGTCATCCAACACCATGCTGCGGATCAGTCTCTGCCGTCAGCCGTTTGCCGTTATCTTCATGGATGGCGCCGCGGAAAGCCCCGCCGTGATGTCAGACAGCGGCGCGAGATTTTCCAGGGGCCCGATTGCCGACAGGGTCGGAACTTTATCGAAAAACAGACGCCCTGCAAGATCGGTCAAGCGCTCACGGGTGATGTCTCCAAGACGCGTCATCATCTCGTCATTGGGGATCGGACGACCGTAGAGCATCATCTGGCGAGCGATCTGACCGGCACGCGCTGCCGGGCTTTCCTGGCCCATCAGCAGCTGCGCGCGGATCTGGGCGCGAGCGCGGTCGATTTCTTCCTGATGGATGACCTCGGAGGACTTGCGCAGTTCTTCGGTGATGACCGGAACCAGTTCCGCCAGATCGCTGCTGCCGGTTGCTGCATGAATACCGAAAATGCCGGTATCGGAAAAACCCCAATGGAAGGCATAGACCGAATAGCAGAGACCGCGATATTCACGCACTTCCTGGAAGAGGCGAGACGACATGCCGCCGCCGAGGATGTTTGCGAGAATCTGCGAGCAGTAGAAGTCACGGGCGTGATAGGCCTTGCCCTCGAAGCCCAGCAGGATTTGCGCGTCCATCAGATCGCGCGTCTCGCGGATTTCGCCACCGGTGTAGAGCGCTTTCTCAATGATCGGCGTGGCTTCCGGCTTTTGCGGCAGGCTCGAAAAGCGCTGCTCGACCTGCTTGACGAAGGCTTCGTGATCGACAGCACCGGCCGCGACGACGAAGATCCGGTCCGTCGTATAATTGCGACCGAGATAATGACGGATCTGGGCGGTGGTGAAGGACTGCACCGTCTCCGGTGTGCCGAGGATCGGACGACCGATCATCTGGTCGCGATAGGCGACGCCGGAAAAATTGTCGAAAACGACGTCATCGGGTGTATCGGTGGCAGCACCGATTTCCTGCAGGATGACATTCTTTTCGCGTTCCAGTTCCGCCTCGTCGAAAGCGGACTCGGTCAGGATATCGGCAAGGATGTCGACCGCCAGCGGAACGTGATCCTTCAGCACGCGGGCATAATAGGATGTTGTCTCGGTGGATGTCGCGGCGTTGACTTCGCCGCCAACATTCTCGATCTCCTCGGCGATCTGCCGGGCGGTACGGCGCGCCGTACCCTTGAAGGCCATATGCTCGAGCAGATGCGCGATGCCGTGCTCGTCATCCGTCTCGTTGCGCGAACCTGATTTTATCCACACGCCGAGAGCAACGCTTTCGAGGTGAGGCATTCTTTCGGTGACGACTGTCAACCCGGACGAAAGCCGGGTTACGTTCACATTCATTTCCACGTCTTTCCGCGTTGGTCAGTCCTTGGCGCGAGCATGCTTGCCGATGAAAGTTTCCACGGCGTCAAGCTCTGCTTCCAGGACGTCGAAACGCTCCTCCCGGTTCATAAGATCAGCAAGCCATACTGGTAGGGCAGGATCGATTGCGCAAGCGGATTTTACGGCGTCGGGGAATTTCGCCGGATGCGCGGTCGAAAGAACGACCATCGGACTGTTTGTTTTTTCGTACTTTTTCGCCACGTAGACCGCCGTTGCCGTGTGCGGATCGAGCAGATAGCCAGTCTCACTCAGCGTGTCGCGAATGGTCGCCGCCACCTGCTTTTCGGTCGCGCGACCTGCGCGGAAGTCGCGCTTGATCATCTTCATGGCTGCTTCGGAGATCTGGAAGGCGCCGGATTGCTTCAAACCATCCATCGAGCGTTTGATCTCGTTTGGTTCGCGATCATAGGCTTCGAACAGCAAGCGTTCGAAGTTCGACGAAATCTGGATATCCATGGAGGGCGAGGTGGTGGCCTGAACGCCGCGCATCTCGTAACGACCCGTCTTCAGCGTGCGGGCAAGGATATCGTTGTCATTGGTGGCAATCACCAGCCTGTCTATCGGCAGGCCCATCTGCTTGGCCACATAGCCAGCGAAAATATCACCGAAGTTGCCGGTCGGCACGGTGAAGGAGACTTTGCGGTCCGGCGCACCCAGCGAAATCGCAGCGGTAAAGTAATAGACCACCTGCGCCATGATGCGCGCCCAGTTGATCGAGTTGACGCCGGAAAGCTTGACGCTGTCGCGGAATTTCGTGTCGTTGAACATGTCCTTGACGAGGTTCTGGCAGTCGTCAAAGTTGCCGTTGATCGCAAGCGCATGCACGTTCGAAGCCGTGGAGCTGGTCATCTGCCGCTGCTGAACCGGCGACACCTTGCCATGCGGGAACAGGATGAAGATGTCGGTCCGGTCGCGTCCGGCAAAGGCATCGATGGCCGCGCCGCCCGTATCACCAGATGTCGCGCCGACGATCGTCGCACGTTGCCCGCGTTCGGCGAGCGTGTAATCCATCAGGCGGGCGAGGAGCTGCATCGCGACGTCCTTGAACGCGAGCGTCGTGCCGTGGAAAAGCTCGAGGATGAAGCTGTTCGGTCCAGTCTGAACGAGCGGGGCGACCGCCGGATGACGGAAGGTCGCATAGGCCTCATCGATCATCGAGCGGAAATCCTTCTCCGGAATTTCGCCGCCGGTGAAGCGATAGAGAACTTCGAAAGCGACCTCTTGGTAGGTCTTGCCTCGAAGGGCGCGAATTTCCTTCTTTTTCATCGTCGGCCATTCGCTTGGTACATAGAGGCCGCCATCGCGCGCCAGGCCAGCCAGCAGCGCATCGGAGAAACCAAGTGAAGGGGCGCTGCCCCTGGTCGAAACATATTTCACGGAAATCGTCCTTCGTCGTCGTCACCAGTCAAGCCGTAGGAACCGCTTCGTGCGGGAATTTCGTCCATTTTGCAAAAATGGCGCAAATCCGAATGCAACCATCGATTTTTTCCGGCGCCGCTGCTATAGACCATCGCCGACAGGCAAGGAAGGCCAATAAATAGCATCTCCGGCCTGTTGCGGAATTGTTTTAGAGGGTGGAACACAGTGACAGGGACTATTTTGCGTTTATCCGTCGCAGCATCGCTGCTTGCCATGCTTGCGGGTTGCAATTCTTCCAATCCGTCGGACTCGCTGGCGGTCAATCCGCCGGCTGCGCAGGCCGCAACCGCCCCCGTCGTGCAGGCGAACTGCCCACCCATTACTGTGCTCGATACCAATGCCGTCCATCAGGTCTATGCCGGAACCAAGGGTGATCCGAGCAAGCTCGTCTATCAGGCGTCCTTGTCGGACACCACGCGCTCATGCAGCATGAATGATTCCACGCTGACCGTAAACGTCTTCGCGCAAGGCCGTGTGGTTCCAGGACCTCTCTCCAAGCCAGGTCGGGTTAATCTCCCAATCCGCGTGACGGTCAAGGACGGCGATGGCGAAATCTTCTCGCAGGTCACGAGCCTCGGCGTCGATGTTCCGGCAGGTACGGCAGGCACCCAGTTCATCTTCAACAACCCCAACGTTGCCATTCCGAATGGCCCGGGCGGCGCGTCGAAGCAGACCAATGTCTTCATTTCGTTTGATGAAGGTGGTGCAAAGGCCAGTGGCAAGAAGAGCGGTCGCAGGGGCTGAGATCAGACCCGACTGCCGGAAAATTTTTATCGAAGCCGGATCGCCTTGTGCGGTCCGGCTTTTTTGATGGGTTCAGATTGCCCACTCGGACAGTGCCGCGATCGTTGCCGGCAGATCCTGCATTCGGGAAATGACGGTTTCGGCGCCCGCGTCGGTCAGCTTGTCCGCATGGCTGGGATAGCTATGCGATGCGCCGGTAAAGCCGATGACGCGCATACCTGCGGCGCGCGCGCCGGTAATCCCATGGACGGAATCTTCGATCACCACCACCCTGTCGGGCGAGACGGCGAATTGCTTGGCGCCGTGAAGGAAGATGTCCGGCTTCGGTTTGACGCGGTCTGCGCCGAGATCTTTCGCGGAATAGACATGGCTTTCGAAATAGGGCTTGAGGCCGACCTTGGTCAGCATCATGTCGAGCCTGGCGCTGGACGAATTCGAGCAGATGCAGCGCTGTGTCGTCAGCCGCGACAGCGCAAACTTAACGCCTTCGATGACTTTGACGTCGCGCGCCAGGCGGGCATCCAGAAGCTTTTCGGATTTGTCGAGGAGCGTGGCCGAAATCGGAATGCTCGCCTCGCGCTCAACCTCAAGCAGGATGTTCTTCCAGGTCATGCCGGAGAAGCGCTCACCCATTTCCTCAACGGATATCGGGTAGCCGGCCTCCGTCAACAGGCGGGATTCGACCTGTGCGGCGATGATTTCCGAATCGACCAGAACGCCGTCGCAGTCGAAAATGATAAGGTCGAAGCCGCTCATGTGCGCTCCCTTGATGTCGATGAAGGAATGGGATGGGGTTGGCGGCTTTTAGACCAATTGAGGTACAAGCTCAACCGGTTGGAATGCAGGGGAGCTTGCGGCTTATCGCATCGCTCGACAATTCTCCAACCTCGCCCTATGTCAGGTCATGGTCAAGTTTCCAAAAGCCAAACCGGATGATACGATTGCCGCCAAGATCAGCCGCACGCTCGCCGAGCGTATTGTGCGCGGTGAATTTGCGCCTGGCGAAAGGCTGCGGCAGGATCATATTGCCGAGGAATTCGGTGCCTCGCATGTGCCGGTGCGGGAAGCCTTTCGCCGGCTGGAAGCGCAAGGCCTTGCCGTCAGCATTCCGCGCCGAGGCGTTCGCGTGGCCGATTTCGGCCTTGCAGATGTGCGAGAGGTCGCGGAAATGCGTGCGGCGCTTGAAGTGCTGGCGCTCCGTAACGCCATCCCCAACCTGACCCAAGCTATCCTCGATGAGGCGGAAGCCGCGACGCATGAAGGTGACGATGCGCAAGACGTTCGCCGATGGGAAGAGGCAAACCGACGCTTTCACCGGCTGATCACCGCACCCTGCAACATGCCTCGATTGATGGAAGCGATCGACGGACTGCATGCAGCCAGCGCCCGCTTCCTGTTCTCCGCCTGGCGTGCGGGCTGGGAGCGCCGCACCGACACTGATCATCGTGCGATCATAGACGCACTTCGCGGCGAGCGGGCCGAAGAGGCCATCCGCATTCTCCACGGCCACGTGCAGTGGATTGGCCGGACGGCCGTGCGCACACCAACGGGATCCACGCGCGACGCTTTCGCCATTGTCGGCTAAGCTCGAGCGCGGCTTTCAAAAATCAATCGGTGATGTTGATCTCGGTGCGCTCCGATGCCGTCACCGTGGCGCTGACTTCCTTCGGATCGCGATTGGCCTTCTTGTCGTAGGTTACTTTCACCGCATAGGTGCCGGGGTGAAGCGTCTCCTGGTGCGTCGTGCCGTAGCGACCGGAAATTTCCTTCTGCGTGCCCTGCAAGTCCTTGGTGGTTTCGACAATGTCGATCCGCTCCGCCTGAGGCGCTGAGACAACCAGCACGCCTGCATCAAGATCGATGCTGAGATCGGTGCGCTGACCCGCCGTCACGCTGAAGGGCTTCTCGACGGTGACCTTGCCGAGCTTCGCTCTCATGATGAAGTTTCCAGCCGGCATCTGCATGATCTTGCCGGGGCCGTAAGTGCCGGTGATCGTCGTGCGCGTGCCGTCCAGTGTTTGCGTGTTGGCCAGCGCCTCGAAGCGAATGCTATCGGTCTCGACCTGGCGACCACCTTCTTTGTAGACGGCATTCGTCACGACCACGCCGCTTGGGATGATGACATCGTGGCTCACGGTGTCGCCGGCTTTGACAGTGATCGTTTCCTCTGCGACCGCCGGACCGATGCGGCCCTCGAGCTTCAACTCGCCGGCCGGCACGAAGAGTTCTTTCGATCCATAGACACTGTCGCTGAACGCGTCCTGCGTTACCGTTACGCGCGCAAGCGGCTCGGCCTCTTTGCTATCGGGGCTGCGCTTCGGCACGAGGGTGAGTTGGGCTGCTTCGAAATCGACCGCAAGCTCGGTGACGGCGCCGTCCTTGACCTCGAAAGCGATCTCACGGGTGATATTGCCGAGTGCGGCGACCGCGACATATTTGCCCGGCGGAATTTTCTCCTCGAAGGTGGCATCATAGGCACCGCCGACATTGTCGTCGCTGCGGCCGCCCGCGCTGTCCGCCTTGTAGAAGTCCCATCGGACCTTGTCGCTATCGCCAAGCGAGGGGCCGCCTTTGAACATGACGGCGTCCGTGCGCACATTCACCTGTGGCTTTGGAGCCTGCGGAGCAGGCTGCTGCGAGAAGGCGGCGCTGGCATAAAGCGTCGCGGCGATCATCAAAGCTATGCGCATTTTGTAACTTAACCCCTGCACCCGTCACTGGCACCATAATACCGCCAGCGTGGAAAATTCCTAAATCAAAACGTTAAAAATAAAATCCGGTTCCATTAGCCGTTTCTGCAACGTGAAGATGGGTTTTCGTCTTGACCAAAAATGCGTGTTGTTCACTATATGTTCTTTTAAGGGAGGCTGCCGTGTACAACCTCAATAATGTCATCGTGCGTGCAAAAGCGGCCTGTTACGTCGGAGGTGGAGCGAAGGGAGAGCCGAGCAGGCGAGGCTCCCAAGACCTCATCTGGTCTGATGCTGAGTGGGAGTACCGCGACAGCTATTTCAGCGGCACAAACTTTATTGGGCAGGAGGTTCTCTGGCTCAGGCGCACACCCTATTGGGCGATGAACTATTACAGCTTCATCATCCGTCCGGATTTGATCGATGGAGAGCGAGCCGGATCCACGATCAAGGCCGCTCTGTCCAGGATGTATCGAGCCGGTCGGTTCCTTGGTGGTTTCGAATGGGCGGGTGAATACGGGACCTACATCGACAGGAGCGAGGGGGACGCCCGCCATTTCCACGGGCGTGAGGTGATCATGGTGGGTGGTGAGGAAGCCTATGCGCTTCACTATTGTGGGGGCCTCATCATTCCCTAGTTGCGGCCGCTTCCGCTTGCCGATCTCGCGCCTGGACCTCGATAATCTATTTTCTCGCATTTTTATGCACTTAACCCGGAACTTTCTTTCACTCGTTCAGCCTTTGATAACCATCTTCGGTAACCATAAGGCCAGTTCAGTTGAGTAAGCGTATGGAGCGAGTACCCATGGCATCAGTGTTTCCACTGGCCGATTTTCGGCGCGCCGGTTTTGATCTTGCAGGCGAGAGCGATGCCTGGAAGGACAGCATCATCAAGGGTGACTGCGTCGCCGCTCTCGAAGCGCTGCCGAGCCAGTCGGTCGATGCCATCTTTGCCGATCCGCCCTATAACCTTCAGCTTGGCGGCACGCTGCATCGTCCGGACCAGTCGCTGGTGGATGCAGTGGATGACGAGTGGGACCAGTTCGCCTCTTTCGAGGCCTATGATGCCTTCACCCGCGCTTGGTTGCTGGCCTGCCGCCGCGTCTTGAAGCCGAATGGCACGATCTGGGTCATCGGCTCCTATCACAACATTTTCCGCGTCGGCTCCATCCTTCAGGACATGAACTTCTGGATCCTGAACGACATCGTCTGGCGCAAGACCAACCCGATGCCGAACTTCAAGGGCCGCCGTTTCCAGAACGCCCATGAAACGATGATCTGGGCGAGCCGCGACGCCAAGGCGAAAAGCTACACCTTCAATTACGAAGCGCTGAAAGCGTCGAATGACGACGTGCAGATGCGCTCCGACTGGCTGTTTCCGATCTGCAGCGGCTCCGAGCGATTGAAGGGCGATGACGGCAAGAAGATTCATCCGACCCAAAAGCCAGAAGCTCTGCTGGCGCGTATCATCATGGCTTCGACCAAGCCCGGTGATGTCGTGCTCGATCCGTTCTTCGGCTCCGGCACGACCGGTGCGGTGGCAAAGCGTCTCGGTCGCCATTTCGTCGGCATCGAGCGCGAGCAGGACTACATCGATGCGGCATCCGCGCGAATCGCTGCGGTCGAGCCGCTCGGCAAGGCGGAACTGACGGTGATGACCGGTAAGAAGGCCGAGCCGCGGGTCGCCTTCAATGTTCTCCTCGAAAGCGGCCTCGTGCGCCCCGGTCAGGTCCTGACGGATGCCAAGCGCCGTTATACCGCGATCATTCGTGCTGACGGCACCGTGTCGTCCGGCGGCGACGCAGGTTCTATCCATCGCCTGGGTGCCAAGGTGCAGGGTCTCGATGCGTGCAATGGCTGGACCTTCTGGCACTATCAGGATGGCGATGCTCTGAAGCCGATCGATGATCTAAGAAGCGTTATCCGTACGGAATTGGCTAAAGCCGGCTAATCTGCGATCCACCGCCTTATGTTGCTTTCGCCACAGGCTTCATCTGGTTTAGTACCTTCAGTCCCGGATGAAGAAGAAGCAAGGCCCGGCGTCCACTGGACGCCGGGCCTTGTTGTGAGTTCTTTTGGATAAAGAATTTTCCCAAAATATTTCAATTGCCTGGCAAGCCTGGAGCAAGTAAGCCGCCTTAATCAATCTCGCCAAGGGACGAGGGCGAGCCGCTGGCGCATCAAACAGATGCGCAAAGCCAAGAAGACGGATGCTTCCCTGTTTGACGATTCTTCAGATCTGGCCGTTCGCGGCTGGACTGGCGCAGGATGGGGACCGCCATTCCCGCCTGCGCCAGGAATTCTCAAACCTTGATGCCGTAGCCTTCGAGATCGGCCTTCAGCTTTTCCGCATCGGTGAAATGCACAGCCTGCCAGCCGGCTTCCTTCGCGCCGTCCACATTGGCAACCGAATCGTCGATGAAGATGCTGGTCTCAGGATCGAGACCGAAGGTCTCGGCATGCAGCTTGTAGATCGCAACATCCGGCTTGATCAGACCGACATCGCCTGAGACCGTCACGCCACGGGAAAGCGTCAGGAACGGATACATCTTCTGCGCCTCGCGGAAGGTGTCGGAGGCAAAGTTTGTCAGCATCGTTACGTCATGGCCGCTATCGATCAGACCTTTGAGGATGGCGACGGAATCGTCATAGGAGTGGGAGACCATCTCGTGCCAATGTTTGCGGAAGGCGCGGATATGCTCCTCCCGGTCGGGATGGTTTTCCAGCAGCAGGGCTTCGGCATCCGCCCATTTGCGACCGCGATCCTGCTCCAGATTCCAGTCATGGGTGCAGACATTCTCGAAGAACCAGGCGCGTTCGGCATCGTCAGGGATCAGCCGGCTATAGGGGATATGCGGATCGTAATGAATGAGAACCTTGCCGATATCGAAAACAATATGATTGATCTTGCTCATGGAACTTTCCTGCTTCTCGAAGACTGCTGCGTTTTTTCGGCCTTTGCCGCGAACGCCAATGGAATAGCCTGAGAGATGGCCTTTTTCATCACCGTCGGCAGTGCTTGGGCATCAAGATTTGTGACCGGCTCCCACCATCCGTCATCGGCTTTGACGTCGTTTCCGACTTTTGCCCGGTAGATCGATAGTCTGAGTTCAAAGTGGGTGAAGACATGCACAATGGTGCCGGCCGGCTCCCAGTCCGCGTCAAAAGGCGCATGCGCTTTTTCCGTTCCCCCATCCAGACGCGCGGTCCAGGCCGTCGTCGGCACCTCCGTCATGCCGCCGAGCAGGCCGCTATCGATGCGCCGCCGCAGCAAGATTTCACCCTCGTCGTTGACCGCAACGAAGGCTGCGCCCACCCGCACCGGCTTGTCCTTCTTCTTGGCTTTGACCGGAAGCCGCTCAGGTTCATCCTGCGCCAGTGCCAGACAATGGTCGTTGAACGGACAGAGTGCACAGGCGGGGCGCTTGGGCGTACAGATCGTGGCGCCAAGATCCATCATCGCCTGGGCAAAATCGCCCGGTCGGTCGTTTGGCGTAATCTCCGCGACGCGGGCTTTCATCAAAGGCTTCGAGCCGGGCAGGGGCGAATCGATCAGGAACAGGCGCGAGATCACCCGCTCCACATTGCCATCCATAACCGCGGCCTGTCGGTTGAAGGCGATGGCAGCCACCGCCGCTGCGGTATAATCGCCGATACCCGGAAGCGCTCTCAATCCGTCCTCCGTATCGGGGAAAATACCGCCATGCTGCTCAGCGACTGCTTCAGCGCATTTCTTCAAGTTTCGTGCTCGAGCATAATAGCCAAGTCCCGCCCATGCAGCCATGACGTCCTCGGTGGGCGCCGCCGCCAGATCGTTGACCGTCGGCCATGCCGCCAGAAACTTGGTGAAGTAAGGCTTCACCGCCTGCACCGTCGTCTGCTGCAGCATCACTTCGGACAGCCAGACATGATAGGGATTGGCCCGCAGGCCTTTTGCCGCCATGGACGGGGAGGTGCGCCACGGCAGGTCGCGGTGATGGCGATCATACCACGCCAGCAATAGCTCAGCGTAAGCCGGCCCTTCGATTTTATGAAGCATATGTGCAGTCTGTTCCGATTTGGCTGATGGCGTTTCCAATTGACATGGAAACGTCCTATACTTGGTCCATACGCTTCGCCCGATCAAGCCGCGAGTTCAGAGTTGTGTGACCATGCGACAGCCCCGTAAAGGTGTCCTTCAGATTGCCGAAGTTGCAAACGGCATCATCGATCCCGTTTTAGCAAAGAGAGCCGGAATCAGCACGGCACTTCTCGGTTCCTGGGACGAGATCGCCGGCGATGATTTTGCCGATTGCACCCGTCCGGAAAAGATCACCTGGCCGCGTCGCGACGAGGGGCCGGATCGCGGCGGTTATCAGGCGGGTGTTCTGACGATTGCCTGTGAAGGCGCACGCGCGCTTTTTCTGACACATGCGCAGGGTGAGTTGATTGCCCGGATCAATGGCTTCTTCGGTTTTCCTGCAGTCCGTCAAATCCGCATCGTGCAAAAGCCGGTGTCGACGGCGTCCACCCGCCGGCGAAAGCCGCAACCATTGCGAGGTGAGGCGGCAAAGCGGCTCGACGACATGATGCAGGGGATAGAAAGCGAAGCGCTGCGCAAAGCGGTAGAGCGGCTTGGGACGGCTGTTATGCAAAAGCGGACCAAGGGTCGGACACTGTGAAGCAGGAAACTGCAAAGAACAGTCCTTGACTGGTCACAATTCTTTGACAAGAACAGGTGAACGCGCCGCTTGTTGGAAACGATGTGTGGCTATATCGGAATCATAGACATTTGCGTCTTTCACAAACAGGTGCTTCCATGCATTTCCCAGAACTGAACCTCACCCGCCGCGCTCTTCTCGGCACCGTTGCCATGGCCTCCGTCGTGGCCGCATGGCCGATGCTTGCAGGCAGCGCCTTTGCCCAGGATGTCCCGGAGTCCTCCGGTGATGTCGACATGGCCGCGGTGCTGAAGCCCGGTCCATTGCCGGATCGCGCTCTGGGTGATCCGAATGCGCCTGTGAAGATCGTCGAATATATGTCGATGACCTGCCCGCACTGCGCGCATTTCCACAACACGGTGTTTGACGAGATCAAGAAGAAGTACATCGACACCGGCAAGGTTTACTTCATCATCCGCGAGTTCCCGTTCGATCCGCGCGCCGCCGCCGCCTTCATGCTGGCCCGTTGCGCGCCTGAACAGCAGTATTTCCCCTTCGTCTCCATGCTGTTCAAGCAGCAGCAGAGCTGGGCGACCGCGCAGGATGCCCGCGCAGCACTGCTGCAAATGTCGAAAATGGCCGGTTTTTCACAGGAGAGCTTCGAGGCCTGCTTGACGAACCAGAAACTTCTGGATGATGTGAACGCAACGATGCAGCGCGGCGCGACGGAATTCGGCGTAAACTCCACGCCGACCTTCATCATCAACGGCAAGAAGTACTCTGGAGACATGTCGGTTGAAACCATGTCGGCCCTTATCGACAAACTTCTCTAATCGACGCCACCGCATTCTGACGGGCGCCGGAGATTTCCGCGCGCCCGTTTTGATGTCTTGCCACCGACAGGCCGAGGCAGCGGCATGAAGTTCAACAAGCTGCGCCTGCTCGGTTTCAAGTCCTTCGTGGAACCTTCGGAATTCATCATTGAGCCCGGCCTGACCGGTGTTGTAGGACCGAACGGCTGCGGCAAGTCCAATCTGGTCGAAGCGCTTCGCTGGGTGATGGGCGAAAACTCCTACAAGAACATGCGTGCATCCGGCATGGATGACGTGATCTTCTCCGGCTCCGGCAATCGCCCTGCGCGCAACACCGCAGAAGTCGGCCTTTATCTCGATAATTCTGATCGCACCGCGCCCGCGGCCTTTAACGACGCCGACGAAATCCAGGTCACGCGCCGCATCGAGCGCGAGAACGGCTCGGTCTATCGGATCAACGGCAAGGAAGCCCGCGCCAAGGATGTACAGCTTCTGTTTGCCGATGCCTCCACCGGCGCACGCTCACCCTCTATGGTGGGGCAGGGACGCATCGGCGAGTTGATCAATGCCAAGCCACAGGCACGCCGGCAATTGCTGGAAGAGGCGGCGGGCATTTCCGGCCTGCATTCGCGCCGCCACGAGGCGGAACTGCGCCTGCGTGCCGCCGAAACCAATCTCGAACGGCTTGAGGATGTGACCGCACAGCTGGAAAGCCAGATTGAGAGCCTGAAGCGCCAGGCCCGTCAGGCCAACCGCTTCAAGATGCTCTCTGCCGATATCCGCGCTAGAGAAGCAACCCTTCTGCATATCCGCTGGGTGGATGCCAGCGAGGCAGAGCGCGAAGCCGACAACGCATTGAACATCGCCACCAATCTGGTTGCCGAAAAGGCGCAGCGACAGATGGAAGCGGCAAAAGAGCAGGGCGTCGCCAGCTTCAAGCTTCCCGAATTGCGTGAGAATGAAGCGAAGGTCGCTGCTGCTTTGCAAAGATTGCAGATCGCCCGCACCCAGCTGGATGACGAGGCCAACCGTCTGCTTCGTCGCCGCGATGAACTGGCACGCCGCCTTTCGCAACTTGGCGAGGATATTCAGCGCGAAGAGCGGCTCGTTTCAGACAATGCCGACATTCTCTCTCGCCTTGATGAAGAAGAAACCGAGCTTCTCGACATCCTGGCCGATTCGGGGCGCTACGCCGAAGAAACGCGCGAGGCTTTCGAGGAGGCTGCGGCCAAGCTTTCCGAAAGCGAACGGGTCTTTGCTGCGTTGACGGCCGAGCGCGCCGAGGCTGCGGCGTCTCGCGCTCAGCTGGAACGCTCCATTCGTGACCTTGCCGACCGCAAGATGCGTCTGGAACGCCAGTCTTCCGAGGCTGCTTCCGAAATCGAAACGATCGATGACAAGCTGGCTGAACTGCCTGATCCCGCTGAAAAACGCGAAAGCGTGGAAGCGGCGGAAATGGCGGCGGAAGACGCGCTGATTGCAGCCGAGGACGCAGAGACGGCGGTGGCTGAGTCCCGTTCAGCCGAGGCTTTGGCACGCGGACCCGTCGATATGGCCCGCAATCGTCTGAACGCGCTGGAGACCGAAGCACGCACCATCGCCAAAATGCTGGCCGCCGGTGCTGCTTCAGGCTCCTTCACGCCGGTGGCGGACGAACTCAAAGTGGATCGTGGTTTCGAAGCAGCTCTCGGTGCAGCCCTTGGTGACGATCTGGAAAGCCCTCTGGATCGAACCGCCCCCGCCTATTGGACAGCAAATGGCGAAGGCGCAGACGATCCAACCCTGCCACAGGGCCTCTCCTCGTTAATATCGCACGTCGCCGGCCCCGACGCCTTGAAGCGTAGTCTTCGCCAGATCGGCATCGTTGCGAGCGTCGAAGAGGGTCAGCGACTGATGCCGCTCTTGAAGCCTGGCCAGCGCCTGGTCACGAAAGACGGCGCGCTGTTTCGCTGGGACGGTCATGTTGCAAGCGCCGACGCACCGGGAAGTGCGGCCCTTCGGCTGGCACAGAAGAACCGCCTTGCGGAGATAGAAAGCGAAATCGATGAAGCCCGGTTCGCGCTGGAAGAGGCGCAGGAGCGGCTTTCTGTTTCGACGGATGCGATCCGCATGGCGGAGGCTGGCCTGAATGAAGCGCGCGAGCGCAGCCGCCTTGCTGCCCGGCGGTTGACCGAGGCGCGTGATGCGCTCTCCATGGCGGAGCGTGCCTCCGGCGATCTCCTTCGCCGCCGCGATGTCGTCTCCGAGGCTCTCAACCAGATCGGCGGCCAGATCGAGGAGATCGCGGTTCAGGAAGAGAATGCCCGTATCGAGCTCGAAGACAGCGCAGATCTCTCCAGCCTCGATGAACGCTTGCGCGACAGCCAGCTTGAGGTCGCAACCGATCGCAGCCTTCTGGCAGAAGCGCGCGCACGCCATGAAGGCTTGAGCCGGGAGGCGGATGCCCGCCAGCGCCGCATCAACGCCATTGCACAGGAGCGCGCCACCTGGGCCGCTCGCGCCGCAAGTGCTGCGGACCACATCGCCACGCTACGCGAGCGCGAGGAGGAAGCGCGCGAAGAGCTGGCGGAACTCGATATCGCGCCTGAGGAATTCGACGAGAAGCGTCGCAACCTGCTGAGCGAATTGCAGAAGATGGAGGAGGCGCGCCGTGCCGCGGCAGACCGTCTGGTCGAGGCCGAAAATCTCCAGCGGGATGCGGACCGGGCTGCCGCGACGGCGCTCTCCGAACTGGCGGAAGCGCGCGAAAAGCGTGGCCGCGCTGAAGAGCGACTGGTGTCCGCCCGCGAGAAACGCCAGGAAAGCGAGCACCGCATTCGCGAGGCTTTGAACGTCGAACCCCATATGGCGCTGCGTCTCACGGGACTGGCACCGGGAGCGCCGCTGCCGGAAGTGCGCGATGTTGAGCGCGATCTCGACCGGTTGAAGATCGAGCGTGAACGTCTGGGCGCGGTCAATCTGCGCGCTGATGAGGAGCAGGCGGAACTCTCCGCCAAGCTTGCCGCCCTCATCAAGGAGCGGGACGACATTATCGATGCCGTCAGGAAGCTGCGTGCTGGTATTCAAAATCTCAACCGCGAGGGTCGTGAGCGTCTGGTCGCTGCATTCGATGTGGTCAACACCCAGTTCCAGCGGCTCTTCACCCATCTCTTTGGCGGTGGCACGGCGGAACTGCAACTGATCGAGTCCGACGATCCGCTCGAAGCGGGACTGGAGATTCTGGCCCGCCCACCGGGCAAGAAGCCGCAGACCATGACGCTCTTGTCCGGCGGCGAGCAGGCCTTGACCGCAATGGCGCTGATCTTCGCCGTCTTCCTCACAAATCCTGCACCCATCTGCGTGCTGGACGAGGTGGATGCGCCGCTTGATGACCATAATGTCGAGCGCTATTGCAACCTGATGGATGAAATGGCGGCGTCCACCGAAACCCGTTTCGTCATCATCACCCACAACCCGATCACCATGGCCCGAATGGATCGCCTCTTCGGCGTCACCATGGCGGAGCAGGGCGTCTCGCAGCTGGTGTCGGTCGATCTGCAGATGGCGGAGGCACTGGCGGAGGCGTCTTAATTTGCAATTTAAAGTTACATTAGAGCTTTAGAATGCTGGATCCGGTTAATTTTTCTCGCCTTGAGGATGCGGATTCCGTTGCTATTTAATCAATTTTAAAGGCCAAGGTCCCTAATTTATCGTCTCAACCACACTTGCTCCATGACGGTGCGAAGCCTTGTGGCAAGAACTGGCATGCTGGATTTCGAGGAGGGTATCCGAGCTTTTTCTTGTTATTTTTCAGTTCTGCGAGACAATATGACCTTCCTTGATAATATTAAAATTCGTTACAAGATCCTGGCGATCCTTCTCCCGATTGCCGCTGTCGGCATGGCTGGCGCTGGTGTCCTGGCCTATAGTTACAAGCAGGCAGATAGGGCTTACGTCGGCTTTTTCGACCATAACGCTGCCGCTTCTACGAGCGTGTTCAGAGCGTCTACCGCGGTTGTCGGTGTGGGTTTTGCCGTCAACGAGATCCTGCGCATCACGGTGATGGGTGGCGATACGAGCCCAATCGAGACCTTGTACCGAAACGACACCGAGTTGTTTATCAAGCGAATGGAAGACGCCAGGCGGCTCGATCCTTCCATCAGCGTGGAAGTCGGCAAGTTCATTCAAAGAGGCAAGGAAATAATCGATCTGGCCAATGTCTCGATCGATCGTATCAAGTCGGGCAATCTCGATGCGGCGCGCGTCGAGATAGGAAAGATCGGTCCCCGGGTGATCGATTATCGCGAAGACCTCAGGGTGTGGAATAATGCCAAGGCTGCCGAAACCGTAAAAGGCGTGCAGCTTTTGTCCGCGGACGCGACCAGGACCATCACCAATTCGTTGCTTGGTATCTGCCTGGCCTTTCTGGCTTTCATCGGCGCAGCCCTCTTCTTCGTATCGAGGGGCATCACGGCGCCCATCGAAAGGCTTTCCACACGCATGGTCTCTCTCGCCGGTGGCGAGACGCGCGAAGAGATAGACGGCGTTGGTCGCAAGGACGAGGTTGGTCAGATGGCGCAGGCCGTTGCCGTCTTCCGCGAGAATGCACTTGAGCGCATCCGCCTTGAACAGGAAGCAGATGCCAATCGCAGC
>NZ_SISF01000028.1:0-123275 GCF_004310285.1 Agrobacterium cavarae | reverse complement strand
GCAGACACGCAGTTTGCCGTCGACAATCTCGCCAACGGATTGTCACGCCTGTCGGATGGCGATGTCTCTTATCGTATCAGCCAGCCTTTCGTTGCCCATCTCGATACGGTTCGCGAGAACTTCAACGCCTCTGCCGAAAAGCTTCAGTCTGCTCTCACCCGCGTGGCCGAGAATGCCCGTGGCATCGATGCCGGCGCAAACGAAATCCGTGCCGCGGCAGACGATCTTGCCAAGCGCACCGAACAGCAGGCAGCCTCGGTCGAAGAAACCGCAGCAGCACTGGAAGAAATCACCACCACGGTGAAAGATTCCACCCGTCGCGCCCAGGAAGCCGGTCATCTGGTTGCCAAGGCCCGCACCGGTGCCGAACAGTCGGGTGAGGTCGTTCGCAAGGCTGTTGTTGCCATGGAGCGGATCGAGAAGTCGTCGGGTGAGATTTCCAACATCATCAGCGTCATCGATGAGATTGCCTTCCAGACCAACCTTTTGGCGCTGAATGCCGGTGTCGAAGCCGCCCGTGCCGGTGAGGCAGGCAAGGGCTTTGCTGTCGTTGCCCAGGAGGTGCGTGAACTGGCACAGCGTTCTGCCAGTGCCGCCAAGGACATCAAGGGGCTGATCTCCACCTCGAACACCCAGGTTCAGGAAGGTGTTGAGCTCGTCGGTGAAACCGGCCGTGCGCTGGAAACCATCGTTGCCGAAGTGCAGGAGATCAACCGCCACGTGATGGCGATCGTGGAAGCGGCACAGGAACAGTCCTCCGGTCTGCAGCAGATCAACACGGCTGTGAACCAGATGGACCAGGATACGCAGAAGAATGCGGCGATGGTGGAAGAGACGACGGCAGCCAGCCATGGTCTTGCCCGCGAAGCCTCTTCGCTGAACCAGCTTCTCGGCCAGTTCAAGCTGTCTGCCACCTTCGAAGCGCCGATCCGATCCGCAACGCCTGCGGAGCGTCCGGCAGCGTCACCCGCCCGCGCGCTTGGTCGCAAGCTTGCAACTGCCTTCGGCGGCAATGCAGCCGTCAAGCAGGACTGGGTAGAGTTCTGATAAGGGTTTTTGGACGCCAGCTTGTAAAAATCGACGCCCGCGCTTGCCGCGGGCGTCTTGCCTCGCGGCCTGCCTATGCCGCAATTATGCTGCACTGCACTGTCATCTTGTGTTCTCTGGCGTTCCCAACAGTGTGACAATGCTATAATGGGTTGAAAAACAAGAACGCTTCTGGGTGGAGAGCGTATAATGAAGAAATGGGTTTATACCTTCGGCAACGGTGCTGCCGAGGGCCGTGCTGGTGACGTTGCCATATTGGGAGGCAAGGGTGCGCATCTTGCCGAAATGGCAAGTCTTGGCCTGCCTGTTCCGCCCGGCTTCACCATTATCAGCGAAGTCTGCGGTCGCTACCACCAGGGCGGACGCCAGCTCCCCAATGACCTGAAGCTCCAGGTTTCAAGCGGCATTGCCGGGATGGAAGTGATGACCGGCCGCAAATTCGGTGCAGGCCCGCGCCCACTCCTGATCTCCATTCGCTCTGGTGCGCGTGCCTCTATGCCCGGCATGATGGATACCGTTCTCAATCTCGGCCTCAATGACGAGACGGTGCAGGCGCTCTGCGAGGATTCCGGCGACGCCCGTTTTGCATGGGATAGCTATCGCCGCTTCATCCAGATGTATGCCGACGTGGTCATGGGTCTCGACCATGAAGTCTTCGAGGAAATTCTTGAGGACGAGAAGGGTCGCCTCGGCCACGAATACGATACGGAACTGTCCGCCGACGAATGGCAGCATGTGGTATCGCGCTACAAGCAACTGGTCGAAGACGAGCTGGATGAACCTTTTCCGCAGGATACCGAAGTCCAGCTCTGGGGCGCGATCGGCGCTGTCTTTTCCAGCTGGATGAACAC
This sequence comes from Agrobacterium cavarae, assembly GCF_004310285.1. Classification (GTDB taxonomy): domain Bacteria; phylum Pseudomonadota; class Alphaproteobacteria; order Rhizobiales; family Rhizobiaceae; genus Agrobacterium; species Agrobacterium cavarae. Next base: position 121,377 of record NZ_SISF01000028.1, on the reverse strand, counting down.
ACGCGCCGTCACCTATCGCCATCTGCACAATATCCCCGGCGACTGGGGAACGGCAGTCAACGTCCAGGCCATGGTCTTCGGCAATCTCGGCTCCACTTCTGCGACAGGCGTTGCCTTCACCCGCAACCCCTCCACCGGTGAAAAAGAGCTTTACGGCGAGTTCCTCGTCAACGCGCAAGGCGAGGATGTCGTCGCCGGTATCCGTACGCCGCAATCCATCACCGAAGCGGCACGTCTTGCATCCGGTTCCGACAAGCCGTCGATGGAAAAGCTGATGCCGGAGGCATTTCAGGAATTCCTCGCGATCTGCAAGCAGTTGGAAACCCATTACCGCGACATGCAGGATATGGAGTTCACTATCGAGCGCGGGCAGCTTTGGATGCTTCAGACCCGTTGCGGCAAGCGCACGACGCGCGCTGCCATGAAGATCGCCGTCGATATGGTCGAGGAAGGTCTGATCACCGCAGATGAAGCGGTTTGCAGGATCGATCCGTCATCGCTCGATCAATTGCTGCACCCGACGATCGATTCCTCCATCGAAAGACCCATTATCGGCTCCGGCCTTCCGGCGTCCCCTGGCGCTGCATCCGGAGAGATTGTTTTCAGCGCCGAAGAAGCGGTTGCCGCCAAGGCGGAAGGTCGCCGCGTCATACTGGTACGCATGGAAACCAGCCCCGAAGATATTCATGGCATGCATGCGGCCGAGGGTATTCTCACCACCCGCGGCGGTATGACGAGCCATGCAGCGGTCGTCGCGCGCGGCATGGGTATTCCCTGCGTCACCGGCGCTGGCTCCATGCGCGTTGATTTGCGCAATGGCGTGCTGATCGGCATCGGCTGCATGCTGCGCAAGGGTGACGTCATCACCATCGACGGATCGTCCGGCCGCGTGCTGAGGGGCGAAGTGCCGATGACGCAGCCGGAGCTTTCCGGCGATTTCGGCAAGTTGATGGAATGGGCCGATGGCGCGCGCCGCATGACGGTGCGCACCAATGCCGATACGCCAGCCGATGCGCGTGCTGCCCGCGCCTTCGGTGCTGAAGGCATCGGTCTCTGCCGCACCGAGCACATGTTCTTCGAAGGCGAGCGTATCCATGTGATGCGCGAAATGATCCTTGCCGAGGATGAGGCGGGCAGACGTTCCGCACTCGACCAGTTGCTCCCCATGCAGCGGGAGGATTTCACCGAACTCTTCTCCATCATGCATGGCATGCCGGTGACGATCCGCCTGCTGGATCCGCCGCTCCACGAGTTCTTGCCGAAGACCGATGGCGAGATCGTCGAAGTGGCTGCCGCCATGGGCATGCCGCAGACTCTGTTCCGCCAGAGGCTCGATGCGCTGCACGAATTCAACCCCATGCTTGGCCACCGCGGTTGCCGCCTGGCGATCTCCTATCCGGAAATTGCCGAGATGCAGGCCCGCGCCATATTCGAGGCAGCAGTGGAAGCAGCTCGCCGAACCGGCGCCCCCGTGGTGCCCGAAATCATGGTGCCGCTTGTCAGCCTCCGCTCGGAATTGGATTATGTTCGTGGTGTGATCGACCGTGTTGCAGCGGAAGTTGCGGCCGAAACCGGCATGACGCTGGAATATCTGACGGGCACGATGATCGAGCTGCCGCGCGCCGCTCTTCGCGCACACGTCATCGCCGAGGCTGCGGAATTCTTTTCCTTCGGCACCAACGACTTGACGCAGACCACCTTCGGCATTTCGCGTGACGATGCCGCGCGCTTTATGAATACCTATCAGCGCAAGGGCATCATCGAGCGCGACCCCTTCGTCTCACTGGATTTCGACGGGGTAGGGGAGTTGATCCGCATTGCGGCGGAGCGCGGCAGGCAAACGCGCTCGGAGCTCAAGCTCGGCATTTGCGGTGAGCATGGCGGCGACCCGACCTCCATCGATTTCTGCGAAAATGTCGGGCTGGATTACGTATCCTGCTCGCCCTTCCGCGTGCCGATCGCACGGCTGGCGGCTGCCCAGGCCACACTATCTCAGGCGGAAAAGCAGCCGAATACCTCTCCGAAAAAGGTGGTCGCGCTTTAAGGCCGGAGTTAGCGGTTTTCGACGATGACGCGCCGCTCGACCACAACGGGCGACCAGAACATGTCACGGTTGACCTGCGCCTGCCACGCACGATTATCGGCGCGGCGGTCGAGATCAAGGTCCAGAAGGCAGCGCGCCATCTGGTCGGTGTTGGGGCGGAAACCATAGCCGCGGCAGGTCGCTTCGTCGCGCGCGCGGCGCTCTTCCGGTGTCAGCGTCTGGCAGGCGGTCAGCGCCAGCATGGCGGCAAGTGAACCGAGAACGATCGAAACACGCATAGTCATCACTCCTCTGGAAGCCCTGATCCCAGCTTGGCGTTTTCTTGCTCTGATACGCCCAATTGGTGATGTGTAAAAGTCCCGCTTTCGGGAAAGGTTGCGGTACCCCGTTAAGCAAAGCGGGTGGAGCGATTCCATTTCCTTCGAAAACGCTTTATGACAAGCCGGTATCGGTGATTCAGGCAGACAAATCTCTCTGGGGCGCTTTTTGGCAATGCATGTGTATGCGGGTGCTGCTTCATGACAGTGCGTTTCGTTAGACCCGTTTCCCATGCGGCCTATCTCTCCCGCTATCTCGGCCTTGCGGCGCTGCTGCTCTTTCTGATAGCGGCGCCCTTGCACCGTTTCGGTCCGCTGACGACGCCGGACTTCATCGCGCTGACCCTGATTTCCGCTGGCATTGCCGCGGTTTCTGTCGTGCTTGCCCTCATTGGTCTTCAGCGTCTCTGGTCTGTCGGCGCAAAGGGCGGGGTGTGGTCGCTTTACGCCTTGCTTCTCTCTGCCATTCCGCTTGGCGTGGTCGCCTATGGCGGCTTCCTCTATTGGCAGAACCCGAAAATCTATGATGTGACGACCGACACGGCCGATGTTCCAAACTGGCTATCGATCCCCTCGGCCAACCAGCAATGGCTGCCGCGCCCGGCGGCCGTCTCGAAGGCCGATCGCGATGCGCAGCTGGAGGCCTATCCTGGCTTCCTCGGCCACCGCTACGAAGGCGCGATCGACCGCGTCTACACCGCCGCCCGGAAGGTGGCGAAAGCTCAGCACATCCGCATCTTGCACACCGACGGTCTGATCGGCGCCTTGCCGGACGCGCAGCCGGGTGCTCCAAAGCAGGACGTCCATGACGGTGCGGCAGACACGCCCGTCGAAGACTTGCCCGCCATCGTGCCTGTCCCACTGGCGCGCCCGGCGGAAGCGCCGGCGCCGACTTTCTTCAATGGCAGCGGCACGGTCATGATGCAGGGAGATATGCGCACGCTGATCTGGGGCGCACGTTTCGACGTGCTGATCCGCCTGCGCGAAGATACGGAGACAACGCTGGTCGACGTGCGCGTCGCCTCTCGCTTCGGCCCCCATGATCTCGGCATGGGCAAGAAGATCGCCGATAGCTATCTCGATGCGCTGGATGCTGAAATGCAGGGTCTCAATGATAACTAAAAGCGGGCCGCGCTTACAGAAAGCGCTCGCGCTCTTCCGGCGTCGGTGCCCGGCACGTCTGCCGTCGTCCGGCAATCTTCATGCGGTTTCGAGCAACCACACGGTAGACGCCATCGCGAATGAAGCGTGGCACAAGGCGCATCGCCGTTGCTGTCATCCCCATCACGCCGCCAAGCAGTTCGACCACGCGCAGCACGCTGTCGGAATAGATATGAGCGACGCCGGCTTCGATGAGCAAGCTGGTCTCGTAGTCATCCGTGCGGAAACCGTAATGGCGCATCAGCGCGGTGCCCAGCGGAGATTGCGCTGGCGTGAAGCGAAACAGCCGCTGCTTGTCATGACGAAGAACGAAATCGACATCCCGAGAGCAGAACCCGCACTCACCATCGAAAATGATCAGCGGCGTGTTGTCGGGGAAGTCCGGAACGGAAGGGTCGTTGCGATAGCTATAGGCGGCGCTCATACATTCCCCTGTCTCGGCAGATAGATACCGGTCAGCGACGGCGGACCATCGGTCTCAACCAGACCTTTTTCAATCAGATCTTCGATATGGGCGAGAACGGAAAGCGCCGCTGCGCCATGCAGGCGCGGATCGGTGCTGCGGTAGATCACCTTAACCATCTCGGCAATCGTTCGGTCGCCCGCGTTGATTCTTGTCAGCACTGCCTTTTCGCGCATGCGGCGATGGGTGCGAAGCCCGCGCATGAAGGCTGCCGGATCGTTGACCGGGCCGCCATGGCCGGGCAGGAAGAGCCTGTCATCCCGTTCGAGCAACCTGTCGAGCGACGCCATATAATCGCTCATCGCGCCATCCGGTGGTGCAACAATCGTCGTTGCCCAGGCCATCACGTGATCGGCGGAAAAAACGATGCCATCGCGATCCAGCGCGAAGGCAGCATGATTGGCCGTGTGGCCCGGCGTGTGAAGCGCCGTCAGCGCCCAGCCATCGCCCGTCAGCGTCTCATTGTCGCCAAGCGCAAGATCCGGCACGAAATCGCTATCGGCACTTTCCGCGAAAGGATTGCGCTCGCCTTCGTGCAACGGTCGCGCCGCGCGATGGGGCCCTTCGGCCACGGTTACTGCGCCGGTGGCAGCTTTAAGCCGTTTCGCCAGCGGCGAGTGATCCCGATGCGTGTGGCTGACGAAGATATGCGTCACCTCGCGGCCTTCCAGCGCCCGCATCAGCGCCTGAAAATGAGCCTCATCCTCCGGCCCCGGGTCGATGACCGCCACCGAATGACCGCCGACGATATAGCTGTTGGTGCCGTGGAAGGTGAAGGCTGACGGATTGTTGACGGTGAGCCGCTGAACATTCTCCGCCACCTTCACCGGCGTGCCATAGGCCGGTTGAAATTCAAGATCGAATGCAGGGTCTGCCATGGTTCGAAAGCTCTTCACAATGCCTGGAAAGCGAAACGCGATCCGTCAAGGTCGCGACACACCTCACGCTGTTTTGTCGCGCATCGGCTCATCGCGAAACCGCTTGGGGTCCAATGCGTGTCATGCTGATGGTTCACGACCTAACACGAAGATCGATCAGCACCCACAAGAAATCTGGACCAGCCCAAACTTAATGATTGCCGCTGCCGCCATGCTTTGCTAATCAGGCGCCGTTCAGGCAGTGGCGTTTCGCCCACCTGCTTCGTTGGGGCGTCGCCAAGCGGTAAGGCACCGGTTTTTGGTACCGGCATTCCCAGGTTCGAATCCTGGCGCCCCAGCCATGTTTTCTTTCATTTTTGACGGTGGACTGCGGATCGCATTCAGGCGCTGACCGGATACTAACGCTTGCTCAGATTCTGGTCTCTCCAGCGCCAGTCTCTTTCTCCGGGCAAAAGAAAAAGCCGCGCCCAAAAGGTACGCGGCTTTTGAAAAAGCGATGCGTCGCTTCGATCAGAGCGCCATGTCCGGCGTCTTCTTAACCGGCGCGTCCGCCGGGGCAGATGTGCTCAGCGCGCTGACATCGATGCGCGGCGGTGTCGGCAGTTGCAGGTGTTCGGCGGTGTAGTCCCACTCCTGCTGAACTTTCTCCGGATCCGCATTCAGCTTCGTGCCGTAGCTTGGAACGATCTCGCGGAGTTTCGCTTGCCATTCCGGCGAAGCCACCTTGTCCTTGAAGACCTTTTGCAGCACGCCGAGCATGATCGGGGCGGCTGTGGAGGCGCCCGGCGAAGCGCCGAGCAGGCCGGCAATGCTGCCATCCTTGGCGGCAACCACTTCCGTACCGAGCTTCAGAACGCCGCCCTTTTCCGGGTCGCGCTTGATGATCTGCACACGCTGGCCCGCCTGCCACAGGCGCCACTCATCCGCCTTGGCCTTGGGGAAGTATTCGCGCAGTGCCGCGATGCGATCTTCATCGGACAGCATCAACTGACCTGCCAGATATTCGACCAGAGGATATTCCTCGACGCCGACCTGCATCATCGGCCAGATGTTGCTCATGGTCGTAGAGGTCAGAAGGTCGAAATAGGAGCCTTCCTTCAGGAACTTGGTGGAGAAGGTTGCGAATGGCCCGAACAGCACGATGCGCTTGCCGCCGATGACGCGCGTGTCGAGATGCGGTACGGACATGGGCGGAGAGCCGACTGACGCCTTGCCGTATGCCTTGGCCAGATGCAGCATGCTGACATCCGGGTTCTCGTTCACCAGGAACGAGCCGCCGACGGGGAAGCCGCCGTAATCTTCAGCTTCTGGAATGCCGGACATCTGCAGCAGATGAAGTGCGCCGCCGCCTGCACCGATGAAGACGAATTTCGCATCGATCGTGTGCTCGGAGCCATTCGCCGAATTGGTGTAGCTGACACGCCAAGAACCATCTGAGTTGCGCTCGATGGCATCGACTTCGCTCGAAACCTGCAGGTCGAAATTCGGCGTGCTCTTCAGGTGAGAGACGAACTGGCGGGTGATTTCGCCAAACTCCATATCGGTGCCGAGCGGCGACCATGTCGCGCCGATCTTCTGGGAAGGATCGCGTCCTTCCATCATCAGCGGCACCCACTTCTTGATCTGCTCCGGATCGGTGGAGTATTGCATGCCGGCAAAGAGCGGGCTTGCCTTCAGCGCCTCGAAGCGCTTTTCGAGATAGGCGACGTTCTCATCGCCCCAGACGAAGCTCATATGCGGCGTGTGGTTGATGAAGGAGCGCGGGTTCTTCAGAACGCCGTTGCGCACCTGCCAGGCCCAGAACTGACGCGAGATCTGGAAGGACTCGTTGATGTCGATCGCCTTGGAAATATCGATGCCGCCATTGGCGGTTTCTGGCGTATAGTTCAGTTCCGCAAGTGCTGAGTGACCGGTGCCGGCATTGTTCCAACCGTTGGAGCTTTCCAGAGCCACCGCATCCAGGCGCTCGAGCATCTGGATCGACCAGTTCGGCTCGAGTTCGCGCAGCCAGATGCCGAGCGTCGCGCTCATGATACCGCCACCAATCAGAAGCACATCGACTTTCTTGTCGGCCGATTGCGCCAAAGCCGGAACGCTGGGGAAAGCGGCGGCAGCAAGCCCCGCGAACGCGGTCCCGAGCACCTGACGGCGGTTCATCGTGAAGGTGTCGTGGGAAAATTCGGTTGGCAGTGTGCTGCCCTTATCGTTTTTGATCACGTCTCTACCTTAATTATTGCGCTTCATCAGATTTTGTGCGCCGCAATAGACCATCGACCGCCATGTCACAACATGGTCAAGCCGTGGCCGAAATCGTTCATTTTGATGTCAGGGAAATGTGAGCGCCGTATGCCAGCCACGGTGCGACAAATTGCTGCTGGGACATTTTGCCAGCGTTTCCGGGGACATAGGCGGTGCAGTTTCGCTCTGGTTGAGACGGCGATGTTAAAGCTATGACTAAATTTAATCGGTTTAGTTGAAAGGTATGCATTTTTGCATGACTGGCATGCAGGGCGTCTTAAGCGTCTATAAGCTGCGTTTTTCGCCGCGAAAAGAAAAACCCGCCTGACGAAATCAGGCGGGCGGTTCCATGCAGATGGCATCCAGCCTTATTCGCTGGCGAGGAATTCCGCGCAGTAGCTCGGACCGTTGACGCCCGGGCGATCGGACACGGTGCGGATCGAGCTGATCTTGTAGTTCGAATCGACGGTCAACTGAACGGTGCACGACAGGGAAGCGCTGCGGGCTGTAGAGATCTGCCGGCCACGCTTGCCGTCTTTTTCCTCATACTTCGCCGGGATCTTAGCCTTCTTGTAGCCGCCGCGCCATGTATAGGTCGTGCTGCTGCCATTGGATACATCGCTCAGCGGCGGGCCGAATTTTGCAAAGAAGATGCCAGCCGACTGGCCGACCCAACGGGTCTCGACCGGGCTCTTCGTGGCGATGGAGGGCGTGGTGGTGCAAGCGGAGAGGGCGATGGAGAGGCCCGCGAGCAGTGCGATGCGCAAACGCATGGTGAAAGGTCCTTTGTGCCTGTCCGGCGTCGTCGCCGGGAAATGCGTTCCCCTAACAGATTTACAGGAACTGGGCAGCGCCAAGTGAAGCTTTGCCCAAAATTTCTTGCCACAATTGTTTTTTTGTAACGATTCCTTCGCGCCTAACCCCTTCATTTCTTTCCGAAGCGCACGTCACAAAATTTTCGTAACCGCCGCTTGTCGAGAACCGGATGCTGGTCTATAGAAACGCCGCTGGTCACGGAGTGTAGCGCAGTCTGGTAGCGCACGTCGTTCGGGACGACGGGGTCGGAGGTTCGAATCCTCTCACTCCGACCAGCTTGACACTGTCCGATCTGGACACTCTTCCAAATCAAAGCAGACTATTATCAGAATGCCTCAAACACTTATCGTGTCTTGGACGAAGCATTCATTGTCGTCGCACGTCAATATCCAGGCGTCTACGGCCTAGCGCTTTTGCGGTTTGCCCAGCCATGGCATCTCCACCGGTGAAATGACGAAGATGCTGCCGTGATCGTCATCCGACCAGATGAGATAGTATCTCTGTTGGCCCGATGATGGCAGGACGCCGATATGAGGTTCTTTCAGGAAGTGTCCGTCGGAGCCCATGCTCCGTGCCATGTCGATCGCATCCCAGTATAGGCTTTCGAAATCGTGGATGGCTGTCAGGCGGTGGGCACGTTCCTGCCGCTCTTCAGCGCGGCAGAAGCTCTCGGAGAGCATCTTGCGGTAGGCGCTGCAGCTTGTCAGCAGCGTCCAGTCGACGAAACAGCTCTCAAGGCAATAACCAATCAGGTCTTGTCTCATTGGGATTACCGTATCGCCAGATAGATCGTCGGCGCGACGACGAGGCCGATGGCGAGCGAGGCGATCACCGCAATCGCAAAGATTTCCGCTAAGGCATGGAGGGTCAGCGCGAGAATGCTGTTGTGATCGGGCTGTATTTTTCCGCCGGAAATCATGGTCACTGTCGTGTTCCTCTCAGCTCTTCGGCGGGGGAGAAGAGGTCGGCTAATTCCAGTCGCGAGACTTCCGCGACGGAAATGTCGATTGGCGCAATGTCGGCACTTTCGACTTTGACGAAGTGCAGGGCGGCTTCGCGATTGGTAAAGAGGCCACCGACAAGGCCCATACGGTCCGCGACGATCCAGCGACCGTTGCGACTTGGGCCGACAAGGAAACGACACGGCAATGGTCGAGCTCTTTGCGTGAGTGTTGCGTTGCGCAGCATTTGCGACATCTTCTTTCTGATGCTCCAGGTGGTCTTGGTGTTTGGGTTGTCATTGAACCGATTGCATGATGAGCGAGACCGCAAGCAGCAGTCCGCCTGTCACGGCGATGAGCCGAAGAAACATGATGCCTTCGGATTCGCGTCTCGGGCGAGGGCGACTGTGCTTCAGCAGCGCCTCGTTTTCCTTCTTCTGCCGTTCTTCACGAAGCCGGTAGTACATTCCAAGCGGTAGGGTCATGCTGTCCTCACAGGATCGATGAGTATGATTTCGAGATCAGGGCTTCGGCCGAGATGGCAGGCTGCAAGACGGCTCTTGCAACGCGCGCTTCCTGAACCAGTGAGCTGGCAAAGCGCTGACGCCGCAGAACACGAAGACTGCGCAGGGAGCGTTCGATCGATCTGGCGGCCTCGGGATCGACCGGCGTCAATGGCAACCGCACCGCGTTATCGATCCCGCGAAGACAGGAAACGGCATATTTCAGCCAGGCCACATCGCCGCCATTTTCCAAAGCGGCGGCGAGTTCGATGATCCGTTTCAACTGGACGCCGAAACCAGTGGCGTCGCCTTCCTGACCCAGCTGCTGCATACGTACAATAAGATCGGGTATGACATTCGCCACGGGTGAGATGCAGCAGGCGCGCTGTCGGTGCATGAGGGGGGAACTTGTTTCTCCCCCGGTCATATGGAGGGGCCGTCCAAATATGGCTTGGTACGGAGACGGCGCCGTGCGCGCATCCGACGTATCCTTGAGAATGCCGACGATGTTCGTGATCTGCAGGAGCGTTTCGATCGTCTCAACCTTCATCGCGACGCCTGCATGCTGCGGGTCGTTGTCGAGAATGAGTGGGATACGGGTCGCGCGGGCGGTCTGCTCGAAGTGGTGAATGATGCCCTTCTGCGTTGGCCGGTTGTAATAGGGCTGTACGACGAGTGCGAAATCTGCACCCAGTTCATGCGCTTCTTCGGTCTGGCGTATTGTCGTTCCCGTCGAATAGGTGCCGGTCTGCACGATGATGACCGCGCGGCCTCTATTGAGCTGCACAGCGCGGCTTATCAGAGCGCGCCGTTCGCTGGCCGATAGCGTCGGGCCTTCCCCCGTCAGGCTATGCAGAAGAAGGCCCGCTATGCCTTGTTCCACCTGCCATTTGACGAGGTGGTCGAAGGCGAGATAATCGATCTCGCCTCCCCGAAACGGAGTGATGAGAGGCGTGATGACGCCGTTCAGAAGTGGTGTGCTCACGATATTGCGCCTTGTTTGGAAGGAATGCCGGGGCGGGTGGTTGCGCTGGAGAGCTTCAACAAGGTGAGAAAGATCGCTCCCTCAAGCGTCTGATGCAGTGCCTTGACCGGCTTCGACGGCGGCTTTGCCGCCGCAGCGCAAATCCAGCCATGGCGGACCCGTTCAAACGAGCATAGCTCGGCTGGCGAGGTCAGGTCCTGCGCCAGAAAAAGGAGGGCTTCGAGGATTGCGCCGGCATCCAGTAGGGCGCCGAAGCGCTTGCTGGATGGGTCATGCCGGTTTGAGAGGGGACTTTCGCTCAGTTTGACATAGGACCAGACATGCTCTTCCCGCACTTTCCCGCCAAGAAGAATGCGATCATTCAGATCGACCAGTGAGAGTTCGCCGTGTGCCATGAAATTCACTTTTGTTGAACGGACCCTGATCTAGGGCTGATCGACGTAGGATTTCGATTGCGAATTGGGCAGCACCCAATAAGGAAAAGGTAAGGGCGGAACTCCCAAGCAGGGCGGTCGTTTTTAATCGAATCCTCAAATGTCGCCGCATCTGCAAGGGCTACCGCGATTGCAGATCAGCGAAAATGCATGAAAACCGGACCATAAGTTTCGCAAAAGCCGGACGCGCTATGGCTGTCTTGATGATCCGTCTTCCCGCTTTTGTTACGGGGCGAAAGAGGGTGGGTCGGACCAAAGATCAATCCGCATCCGTCTTCGGGCTTTGCGAATTTCCCCGGCAGTTGAGGCGTTGAAGCCGTGTTCCTGCCCCAAGGAGAATTCGTCCTGTTGGTCGATGTCATCGTTGTTTGCAGGCGGTCGTCGCGATGTCGAATTCTGAAATTCTTCTGTCTATCTGCGTTCCCACCTATAATCGCCAGTTCCTGCTGGAGCGGAATGTGTCTTTCCATCTGGAGCGATTCCGGGAACTGCAGGTGCCTTTCGAAATCGTCCTCGTCGACGATTGTTCGACGGATAACACTGCGGCCTATATCCAGTCTCTCGAGGGTATCCCCGAGATCAATGCCTATCGCCGGGTGAAGAATTCGGGCTTTGTCAGCAATTACGCCTTCGCCATGCGCCGCGCCCGTGGGCGCTATGCCGTGTTTCTCGGCGATGACGACCTGTTGATCCCGGAAAAGGTCAAGGAATATGTAGAGATCATGGAGCGCGATCCTGGTATCGGCATGGTGCAGGCACCGTGGATGCTGGTGGATGCGCGCGGTGGACAACGAGACGTCGGGCCCTTCTACCGCGTCCCTGGGCCCACGCGGATCTCGCAAGGTGATTACTCCGCCTTTCTCAATTTCATCTTCGCCAATCACGCATTCCCGGAATTCCTGATCGTTCGCCGCGACGTTTTGGCAAAATCGATCTCCAGTGCGACGCCCTTCATTTTCTGGGCCTATCTCTATACCGGACGGGCCCTAGACAAGACCGACATCCTATTCATGCCCGAGCCATTCGCGCGTGTGACAGCCGTGTCCGACGACCCACGCATGCAGCAGGGGAACAATGAATGCATGTTCCAGTGGGACACTTATCGCGGCGGGCTGGAATACCTCGCATCGCTGATGTGGCGCGATAAAACGCCATCCTCCTTCGAACGTGAGGAGTTTATGCGAAAGCTGATGGAGTTCATGATCAACCGCCAGGGCGTCGCACTCAGGCTGCATATCGAAACCGGGAATTGGCCGGAGGCCTACATCCTCTACCACCGCATGTCGGCTTACGCGAACCTGCCGATTTCAGGCTCTTCGCCGGACACGATCAAGAAACTGGCCGGCCTGTTCGTCGCCACCAAAGAGGCGGAAGCCTACAGCCTCCAGCCGGTCATTGTCGACCCGATGCTTACCGACGAGATCGTCAACCTGTTGCCGGCAAGTCTGAAGGGACGTTTGACACGGCAGATACCCGCCAGCGAAAGCGGTCCTCATGCATGGTTGCGAATGGACCCGAACTTTGGGGAGCCGATGAAACGCGGCGATGCCGGCTTCGACGTTTCCACCTATCTCGATCAGTTCATTTGATGAACGCATGTCGCCAGTCCTGTGCAAGGCTGGTCTGTTAACTGCGTTGGTATCTCGCGGATGGAGAAGTTGTTTATGGAAGCGATAATGAAGTTGAACTCCCCTCTCGCGTCAGCGTCTGCCGATCTGCCGATGGGTGAAGTCAGATTGCAGAGAATCCCAGTCGATCTTGAAGTTCCGACGACTTGGTTTCCCTCGGTTCTAGATGGCGAGCGTCATCGGGCGATGTTTGCGCAGCTTTGCACCGTGCTCGCGTCCCATCACTTGGATGTCCACCTCAAGCCCGTGGCGCATGGTATGCATCATGTAGCACGCCTTGCGCGGCCGAATGGCGTGGTGTTTTCCTATCACTCGATTGGTACAGAGCCAAATGTCTGGCGGATCAAGGAAACGCCGATTGCGGGTTGGTACTCGGTTGATGCGAATGGCTTTTCGGGTTGGAGTTCACTTGCGAAGTTTCCGGCACCTCACCTGGCTCGTATGCAATCGCTGGACCCAAGCATCAGTCGCGCCTATGTCTCGCACCTGAGAGAAGAACTCCAGCGCAAAAACGTCTCTAAGTACAGTCAGTCGTCGGAAGAGTTTTACGTCGATAAGCCATATGTATATTTTCCATTGCAACTGATCGACGATCCTGTCAGCGAGTTTTGCCGTATCAACCCCTTCGATGTCATGGTGAAGGCCGCAGAGCTGGCGGAAGAGAGTGGCTATCCGCTCGTGGTGAAGCGTCATCCACTATGTCGCTCTCAGGAAGTTGCCGAGGTTCTTCACGAAATTCAAAAGGCTTTTCCATCGGTTATTATTTCCAACGCATCAATCCATCAGCATCTGAATGGATGCCGATCTGTGATCGTAGCCAATTCGGGCGTTGGCATGGAGGCTTTGATGTACGCAAAGCCGGTATTCTCTTTCGCTGCCAGTGAATATGAGCTTGCAACGACCCCGATCACTTCACTTCAAGAGTTGGAGGTTGCCTTCGCGGCGGAGCTTCCGGACACTTCGGTTCGCGCGGCGCAGTATTTATGCTACTACTTGGAGCAGTGCTGCTTCTCCATCTACGACACCGCAACGGTACAACGACAGGTTGGCCGTGTGCTTGCAAGTATCTCTGGCGTTCAGGCTCAACCCGCATCGGATGACGCAACTCTCCTGCAGGAGAATGAGCAGCTACGGTCCGCTCTCAAAAGCGCACAATCAGAGAACAGCCACCTTCGTACAGTCGCCACGCAAGCGGTAGAACTCGCAACCCGGCTGCAGCAACAATCCGGTGACACATCGGGCGCTCAATCGCGCAACGCTGCTCAGAATTTGGGCCAAGCGATAGCGGTGTCGAAGTCTCTCTATGGCGGCGCCATGGCTGCCAGTGTCGGTGAGACCGTTCTCGCAGAAACAATCCGTTCAGCCTACTCAGCCTATGCGAATATGGCTATCACCGCCATGCAAGCACCGGAGTTGAAAAGCCAGGTTGAGTCGGAAATGCTGATATCCGGATACGCCGCTGGTACGGATCCGACGCTTGCGCACAAAAATCGCAGTGCCTCCGATTATCAAAAGCTGCATGATTTTGACCGTGGCTATCAGGACAATAACTGGCTGGTCGATCATTGCGATGTCGTCGCATCGACGAGGCCTGGATTGGTCATCGAGGTCGGTTGCGGCAACGGTCGATTTCTACGCAAGATTTCCCCTATGGTCCCGAATGTAATTGGCTTGGACTGGGCGCGCTCTCCTCAACTTTCGGTTATTCCGGACAACGTTCAATTTAGAACGGCCGACGTTCTGAAGGACGAAATTCCGCAAGGCGACGTGTGCGTCTCCGCTGACGTACTGGAGCATTTCGAGCCTAGCGCCTTGCCGCCATTGTTGGAGAAGCTTCATCAGGCTGCGCGCTATAACTACCACGTAATCGCCTGCTACGACGATGGCCATAGTCATTGCTCTGTCTTCCATCCGGGCCAGTGGCTCGGATTATTCAAGGCGATTTCTCATGAGTATCGTCTGGTCGCTACCATTACTCGTCCAGGTCGCCCAGATCGCATCGCCTGCGTTATTACCAACATGCCTGGAACTGAAAAATTCTTCCCGAAGATCGGTCCTTTGGTTGGAAGTTGGCAAACAGATACTGGACAAGAAATCACGTTTTCCAACAACTATTCATTCAGTGTCGGCGGTGCGCCCGCAGGTGCATGGTTCCCAATGGCCAACGGAGCGGGAGCTATGAAGTGGAACGGCCGGGACATGGTCGATCTGCTGTCGCTCGGCGCAGACGGCAACACTCTGGGTGTTCAAAACATTGAAGGTGCAAAATTCTCTGTCCGGAGAATTGCATAATCACCTCATGAACCAAGCAAGACCAGTGCGACTTGTTGGATATTTTCAACCGCGCTGGACTTGTTTGGCTCTTTAGATCCTCGCCAACCTGACATCTGCTACATAATCGGATTCGATTTTCGGAAAAGCACGATGCGTCGATTATAATAGGTGGGACGCGCGCTGCTGCTCTGGGGTTCGTGATAATCCGCGCGAACACAATCCATAGCGCCGTGTTGCGTAGCGCATTTAATGCCTGCGACGTACGAGTCGCTTCTCCTTCCGTGGCATCCAACAATAGGTTTGCCGGACAGTTGCATCCATCGGGTATGGGAGATATCGATTCTTTTTGGAACACGCAGAAGTCGCAGACGTTTTCCCCTCGACAAACAGGAGGAGATGTCATGCTAAAAGGATTGCTGTTGTGGGCGCTGGGCGTCCCGTTTTTTGTCGTCGTTCTGCTTTGGATGTTTGTATTCTAAGCACCACAGAGACGATCATGGAATCGAAAAAGGCGCCGGGACAGTCCGGCGCCTTTTCGTTTATTCTAGTTCGTCCAGAGTCTGGATGCGGACTTTGCATTCGTCCTTCGAATTTCGATCTCATCGCGTCGCGATGAGAGCAATTCACCAGCGAGCAGCGCTTCCGCAAGATCGACCGGCAGCGAGAGGATGACGCGTTCGCCGTCGGAAATCTTGCCCGTATCGCTGCGCTTGCCGACAATCATGCCGCCCGCCACCGTGTTGTTGGTGTCCGGATCGATCAGGATGAAGGAGCCCGTGGAGCGGTTCTGCTCGTAAGGGTCGAAGATCGCCGTTTCGTCGAAGCTCAGGCGCACCTTGCCGATGGCGTTCATCGGCAGCGTTTCGGCATGGGCCTGCCAGTGACCGTTCTTCAGGTCCAACTGGGTGACCGGCTGAACGCTGACGCGCTGGCGGCGGCTGCCGCTCTTGAGCCAGTAGCGCTTGTTCGGTTCGATGCCCCCTGGCTGCAATGCGACGATCTGCGCGTCGAAGGCGAGACCCGTCTGGGGTTGGGCGTCGATGGACACGATCATGTCGCCGCGCGAGACATCGACCTGACGATCGAGAACCAGCGTAATCGCGTCGCCGGCAACGGCGGCATTGCGCACCAGATCGAAGGTGACGATCTGCTTGACGTTCGCCACCATGCCCGACGGCAGGATGACGACAGAGTCACCAGGCTTCACGGCGCCGCCAGCTACGGTGCCTTGGTAGCCGCGGAAGCTTTCGCCTGGGCGAGAGACGCGCTGGACGGGCAGGCGGAAGCCGCCGGTCTGGGTGGAGCGAACCGTTGCAAGCTCCAGCGTCTCGACGAGCGTCGGGCCATCATACCAAGGCATGGAGGCCTTGCCGGAGAGCACGACATTCTCGCCCTTCAGCGCCGACATCGGAATGGCAACGATCTGCTTGATGCCGAGCGACAGCGCGAATTCCTTGAAGTCGTGCGCGATCAGCTCAAAACCGGCCTTGTCGTAATTGGTCAGGTCGATCTTGTTGACGGCAAGCACGAACTGGCGAATGCCCATCAGCGCCGCGATCGTGGCGTGGCGGCGGGTCTGTTCGAGAATGCCGGTGCGGGCGTCCACCAGAAGCACCGCGAGATCGGCGGTGGAAGCGCCGGTTGCCATGTTGCGGGTATATTGCTCGTGACCGGGCGTATCCGCGACGATGAAGGCACGCTTGTCGGTCGCGAAATAGCGGTAGGCGACATCGATGGTGATGCCCTGTTCGCGCTCGGCCTGGAGACCGTCGAGAAGCAGCGCGAAGTCGGGAAGGCCGAGGTCGTTCTGCTTACCGCTGTCGCGCCTCAGCGTCGCGGCCTGGTCTTCCTTTACCGCTTTGGTGTCCCAGAGCAGACGGCCGATCAGCGTCGACTTGCCGTCATCCACGCTGCCGCAGGTGATGAGGCGAAGCGGTCTTGTATCCTTGACGGCTTTCGGCGGCTCGACGAAGGGCAGAATGGTGGCGGATTGCGCCGTGGAGGTCTGTGTCATCAGAAGTAGCCCTCGCGCTTTTTCTTTTCCATGGAACCCGACTGGTCGCGGTCGATGGCGCGGCCCTGTCGTTCGGAGACGGTGGCGATCTCAAGCTCGGCAATCACCTCGTCCAGCGTCGTGGCCTCGGAATGGATCGCGCCCGTCAGCGGGAAGCAGCCGAGTGTGCGGAAGCGAATCGAATCATATTTCACTTCTTCGCCGGGCTGCAGTTCCAGCCGTTCGTCTTCGGCCAGGATCATCATGCCATCGCGCTCGATATAGGGGCGCTCCTTGGCGTAGTAGAGCGGAACAAGCGGGATGTTTTCCGCCTGGATGTAGCGCCAGATATCGACTTCCGTCCAGTTGGAGAGCGGGAAGGCGCGCACGCTCTCGCCCTGGCGCACCATGCCATTATAGATGTTCCAGAGTTCGGGACGCTGATTACGCGGGTCCCATTTGTGGTCGGGCGTGCGGAAGGAATAGATGCGCTCCTTGGCGCGGCTGGCCTCCTCGTCGCGGCGCGCGCCGCCGAAAGCGGCATCGAACTTGCCGGCGTCGAGCGCCTGACGCAGTGCTTCCGTCTTCATGATGTCGGTGTAGAGCGCAGACCCATGGGTAAATGGCGTCACATTCTCTACAGCACCACGCGGGTTGGTGTGCGAGATCAGATCCAGATCGTACTCCTTGACGATATTGTCGCGGAATTCGATCATTTCCTTGAACTTCCAGCCGGTATTGACGTGCAGAAGCGGGAAGGGGATGCGGCCCGGGAAGAACGCCTTGCGCGCCAAATGCAGCAGCACGGAGGAATCCTTGCCGATGGAGTAGAGCATCACGGGACGCTCGAACTCTGCGGCAACTTCACGAAAAATATGGATGGCTTCGTTTTCGAGGGCTTTCAGATGGGGATCGAGCGGCTGCTTGGGTGTGCTGACGCTGGTGCCTTCCGTTTCCGGAACTGCATTGGACATTTTAAACTCCGGCAATGTACTGAATTGAACTGTTAGTTTTGTGGGGCGGGACTGATCGAGCTTTGCGCGGCTTCGGCCACATGCAGACCGCATTCGCGCTTCTCGTCATTTTCCCACCACCAGCGACCGGCACGCTCTGGTTCGCCGGGCTTGATGGCGCGGGTACAGGGCTCACAACCGATAGACGGGTACCCGCGTGCATGGAGAGGATTGACGGGAATATTCTCCGCCGCGACATGGGCCTTGATCGCATCGATGTCCCAGTCCGCAAGCGGGTTGATCTTGATGAGGTTGCGCTCGGCATCATACTCGGCAAATGGCGTGGAGGCTCGATTGCCTGATTGCCCCCGGCGCAGGCCGGTTATCCAGAAACCCGCGCCTTCAAGCGCTTTGGCAAGGGGAATGAGCTTGCGCACATGGCAGCAGGCGTGACGCGCTTCCACGCTTTCGTAGAAGCCGTTCAGCCCGTATTTCTCGGCATAGGCGTCGATGTCATCCTGTTCTGGATAGAAACGGGTGATGGTGATCCCATACCGATCTTCAGTCTCTTCGATCAGGCGGACGGTTTCGGCAAAGAGACGCCCGGTCTCAAGCGTCGCCACGTCGATTGGCAGGCGATGCGTGCCGATCGCTGCGGTGATCACCTGATCTTCGATGCCGAGGCTGGTCGTAAAGACTGAACGCGATCCAAGACCCGCGACGAGGGCCAGTCTCTCCGCGAGGGAAAAATCCTTCAAGGTCGCATCGAGCGAGCTCACATCCTGTAGGGAAAGGGTCTGCGGAGGCGTGTTGATCGTCATTTCTCGATTCCGAAACTTTACTGTCTCGATAATCTTCGAAAGGCGTCATCTTTTACAGAAACGCGCGTGCTTCTCTCGGTCGCTCGCGAGCAAATATCTCTCCTGCGACGACGTTACGCGCAAAAGACTCCCAAGAGGACAAGATAGCTCCCAAACCAATCCTGGCAATAAAACCTCAACCGTCTCGAATTGCAAGAGGATCAAGATATTTTCTGTAATTTTTGTAGAATATTGCTGCGCACGGTTATCATTCTTTTGTGCGAGGGCGTCGGAAACCAGTCCATTTTCGCGCAATACCATTCCGGTAACATAATTTTTTCGTGCAAGAAGTCGTCAAAGAGAGCAAGATTGCGAACTGGTTTTGCGCGTTGAGGGATCTCCGCGCATGAGTTGTTGCGTCGATCTTTCGCATCGCGGCGTTTTTCTTATTGCCATAGCATGCCACAGGGAAACACTTTTGCGAATAAATCGCAGCTGATTGACCGTAAGTTCTTAAACGCTACTGTGAAGCCGTACGCATCCAGGAGGGTAGTGATGTCGAAATTTCTTTCCAGCCTCAGCGCCATTGCGCTCAGCCTGTCAGTCACATTGGGTGCAGTCGGGCCGGCACTGGCCGACACAAAGCTCTTGAACGTGTCCTACGATCCGACGCGCGAGCTTTACAAGGATTTCAACGAGGCCTTCGCCAAGAAGTGGAAGGCCGATACGGGTGAGGATGTCAGCATCCAGCAGTCGCATGGCGGCTCGGGCAAGCAGGCCCGCTCGGTCATCGACGGACTCGAAGCCGATGTCGTCACGCTGGCGCTCCAGAGCGATATCGACGCCATCGTCAAAAACAGCGGCAAGATCAATCCCGATTGGCGCACCCGCCTGCCGCATAATTCCTCGCCCTATACGTCCACCATCGTCTTCCTCGTCCGCAAGGGCAATCCGAAGGGCATCCACAACTGGGGTGATCTGGTGAAGGGCGATGTGCAGATCGTCACGCCAAACCCCAAGACGTCGGGTGGCGCACGCTGGAACTATCTCGCGGCCTGGGCCTGGGCGAATGAAGAATTCAAGGGCGACCAGGAAAAGATCAAGGCCTATGTCGGCGATCTCTACAAACGCGCTCCGGTGCTCGATACCGGTGCTCGCGGTTCGACCGTCACCTTCGCACAGCGTCAGATCGGTGACGTTCTGCTCGCCTGGGAAAACGAGGCCTATCTTGCGGGCCAGGAATTTGGCGAAAATGCCTTCGATATCGTCGTCCCGCCGATCTCGATCCTGGCGGAACCGCCGGTTGCCGTGGTTGACGCCAATGTCGATGCCAAGGGTACGCGCAAGGTGGCAGAGGCCTATCTCCAATATCTCTACTCCGACGAGGGTCAGAATATTGCGGCCAAGCACTTCTATCGCCCAAGCAACCCATCTGTCGTCTCCAAGGATCTCTTGAAGCAACTGCCGGATATCAAGCTCGTCACGATCGACGATCCGATCTTTGGCGGATGGGCCAAGGCGCAGCCGGAGCATTTCGGCGATGGCGGCATCTTCGACCAGATTTACAAGCCCGCCCAGTAAGTGGATGATGTGCGAACGTCCGGGTGGCCAAGCGCCGCCCGGCGTGGAGCAGAATGGATCGACTGGCTTCACCGCCGGTCGAAAGCGCGTATGATGGCTGGTTCAAGCCATTCGTTTACCCGGAGCATCGATGAGCAATACCCCATCGCAAAGCGGATGGAAGTGGCGTCAGTCTAGCGTCTTGCCAGGTTTCGGCCTGACGCTCGGTTACACGATTACCTATCTCTTTCTTATTATTCTCATTCCCCTCGGTGGCCTTATCTGGTCCACCGCCCATCTCGGATTTGCCGAGTTCGTCGCTATTGCCACCGATCGTAGAACCTTGAACGCGCTTCGTGTCAGTTTCGGCACGGCCTTCATTGCAGCACTCGTCAACGCCTTTTTCGGCGTCATCATCGCCTGGGTTCTGGTCCGCTATCGCTTTCCGGGGCGCCGCTTTGTCGATGCGATCGTGGATCTTCCCTTTGCGCTGCCGACTGCGGTTGCCGGCATTTCGCTGACGACGCTCTACTCCAATCGCGGCTGGATCGGTTCGCTGTTCGAACCGCTCGGCATCAAGATCGCCTTCACGCCGATCGGCATCGTCATTGCCCTGATCTTCATCGGCCTGCCCTTCGTCGTGCGCACGGTGCAGCCCGTCATGGAAGAAATCGACCGGCAGGTTGAGGAGGTTGCAGCGACGCTCGGTGCCAACCGTTTCCAGACGATCACCCGCATTCTGCTGCCGGGCCTCGTTCCCGCCATCCTCACGGGTTTCGCGCTCGCCTTTGCCCGCGGCGTCGGGGAATATGGCTCCGTCATCTTCATTGCCGGCAACATCCCCTATGTATCGGAAATCGCTCCGCTCCTGATCGTCATCCGGCTTGAGGAATTCAACTATGCGGGCGCGACCGGCATCGCCACCATCATGCTGATCATCTCCTTTGCGATGCTCTTCGTCATCAATCTCATTCAGGCCTGGAGCCGTAAGAGGTATGGTTATGCCTGATAAAGCTCAAACCCTTCCCGCGAGGCCGTTCCGCGATCCGGCAAGCGAGGGACTGCCAGCAAAGCTTGCCCTTTTTCTTGTCGTCTTCCTGTTTTTGGCGCTGTTTCTCGTGCTGCCTCTGGTGGCCGTTTTCGTCGAAGCCTTCCGTAAAGGCTTGGAATCCTTCTGGGAGGCGATCGTAGAGCCGGATGCGCTTGCCTCCATCCGCCTGACGCTTCTGGTCGCCGTCATCTCGGTTCCACTCAATCTGATCTTTGGCGTGGCAGCAGCCTGGGCTATCGCCAAGTTCGAGTTCAAGGGCAAGGCCTTCCTCATCACCTTGATCGACCTGCCATTCTCGATTTCGCCGGTGATTTCCGGTCTCGTCTACGTCATCCTGTTTTCGTCCCACAGCGTGCTCGGGCCCTGGCTGAAGAGCTATGGCATCGAGGTCCTCTTCGCCGTGCCGGGCATCGTCCTTGCGACCATTTTCGTCACGTTCCCCTTCGTTGCCCGCGAACTGATCCCTCTCATGCAGGATCAGGGAACCGGCGACGAGGAGGCCGCGATTTCGCTTGGTGCCTCTGGCTGGCAGACCTTCTGGTATGTCACCTTGCCCAACATCAAATGGGGTTTACTCTACGGCGTGCTTCTGTGTAACGCCCGCGCCATGGGCGAATTCGGTGCCGTTTCAGTGGTGTCGGGTCATATTCGCGGCGAAACCAATACCATGCCGCTGCATATCGAAATTCTTTACAACGAGTACAATATGGGCGCCGCTTTTGCGGTGGCCACACTGCTGGCGGGACTGGCGCTCGTCACCCTTGTACTCAAAACCATTCTCGAAATACGCTTTGGCGCGGGCAACGCTGCCGGCAAGCATTGAAGGGCATATTCATGGAAGTGAAAGTTTCCGGCATCACCAAGCAGTTTGATCGCTTTCCAGCGTTGAACGACGTGTCGCTCAACATCCGCTCCGGCGAGTTGATTGCACTGCTGGGCCCTTCCGGCTCCGGCAAGACGACGCTTCTGCGCCTGATCGCGGGTCTTGAGCAGCCGACGGCCGGCCAGATTTTCTTTGGCGACGAGGATGCCTCCCACCGTTCCGTCCAGGAGCGCAATGTCGGCTTCGTTTTCCAGCATTACGCGCTGTTTCGTCACATGACGGTGGCGGAAAACATCGCCTTCGGCCTGAAGGTGCGACCCTCTGCAACACGACCGGCCAAGGCGGAAATCCGCAAACGCGTCTCGGACCTTTTGGACATGGTGCATCTGTCCGGGCTGGAAAAGCGCTATCCCAACCAGTTGTCCGGCGGCCAGCGCCAGCGTGTTGCGCTCGCTCGTGCCGTCGCCATTGAACCCCGGGTACTGCTTTTGGACGAACCTTTCGGTGCGCTGGATGCCAAGGTGCGCAAGGAGCTTCGTCGTTGGCTTCGCGAATTTCACGATCGCACCGGCCACACGACGGTCTTCGTCACCCATGACCAGGAGGAGGCCCTGGAACTGGCAGACCGCGTGGTGGTGATGAGCCAAGGCAAGATCGAACAGGTCGGAACGGCGGATGATGTCTATGACACGCCAAATTCCCCCTTCGTCTTCTCCTTCATTGGCGAATCGTCCAACCTTCCGGTCAAGATCCAGAACGGCCAAGTCGTGTTTCAGGGAGAGAGCATCGGCCTCGCTGAGACCGGAGATGGGGAGGGCGACCTGTTCTTCCGTCCGGAAGATGTGGTGCTGACGAATGAGCGAGACGCACTTTACGGGAAGGTGACCACCTGTCGCCGCCTGGCCGGTACGCGCATTGCCGAAATTGATATCGCCAATAATGGGCATGAGCCCTATCATCTCGAAATCGAGGTGCCACTGGATGCCTCTGTGTCCGTCGGTAACGACGTGCGCTTTCGTCCCACCCGCTGGCGGGTTTTCAGAACGTAAAAGGTGGAAAAGGAAAAGGGCCGCTTCGAGCGGCCCTTCCATGAGTTTGGTCATTGTCTCAGACCCGAAACGTTTTGCAACGCTTCGAAGGGAAGGCGGATCAGGCCGAGGGCTGCCTCGTCAAAATCAAATCCTTTCCATTGCCTGCTGCCAAGACCGAAATCTCATTAGACATTGGATCACCTTCCTTTCTCTACGTTGAACATAGGATGAAGGTAATCCGATTCGCGCCGATTGCAAGAGGGCGCGCTTATATCGATGCCGTAAGCCGAACAAGCCGAGATGAAGCGCCGTGCGTCCTATTGGACGCGCAAAGGACGCTCTATCTTTTTTGATCTACGCATCGTGCTTTCCGAGAATCGACTCCGATTGTCGGGCCGATGCTGTAGGCCGCAAACGGCAGTGCGGCGCCGGAAAGGCTGCCCGAGCCCGCCGCCGCCAATCTCAAGTCTCTGATCTTACTCGCTGATACGCATCACGATCTTGCCGATATGGCTGCTGCTTTCCATCAGCCGATGGCCTTCCGAGACCTGATCGAAGTCGATCACGTCATGAATGACAGGTGCCACCTTGCCGGCTTCCAGTAGCGGCCAGACCTGCTCGACGAGTTCATCGCGAATGGCGCGTTTCTCGTCAGCCGTGCGTGGCCGCATGGTGGAGCCGGTGACGGTGAGGCGCTTGACCATGATGGGGCGTAAGTCCACCTTCTCGGCAATCGTACCGCCCAGAAAGGCGATCATGGACAGGCAGCCATCCTTGGCAAGCGAGGCGATGTTTTTTTCAAAGTAGGATGCGCCGATCATGTCGAGAATGACATCCACGCCCTTACCGCCTGTCGCGTCCTTGATGACGGCGGCGAAGTCCTCTTGTTTGTAGTTGATCGCTCGTTTGGCGCCAAGCGTCTCGCAGGCGTCACATTTCTCCTTCGAGCCTGCCGTGGTGTAGACCTCGGCACCAAAGGCCTTTGCAAGCTGGATTGCCGTGGTGCCGATACCGCTGCTACCGCCATGGATCAGAACACTTTCGCCTTCCGTCAGGCCCGCCATCTGGAAAAGGTTGGCCCACACGGTGAAGAAGGTTTCGGGCACCGCTGCCGCCTTCACCGCATCATAACCTTTGGGGAAGGGCAGGGCCTGGCCAGCGGGCACGACGCAATATTCGGCATAGCCTCCGCCATTGGCAAGCGCGCAGACCCGGTCGCCAACTTGGAAATCGCTGACGCCTTCACCGAGCGCGACGACTTCACCGGCGACTTCAAGACCGAGAACCGGGCTTGCGTCTTTCGGCGCGGGATAGTTTCCCTGACGCTGCGCCACATCCGGTCGGTTGATCCCTGCTGCGTGAACCTTGACTAAAAGTTCCCCGGCCTTGGGTGAGGGCAAAGGCCCGTTTGAAAACGTCATGACCTCAGGTCCGCCAAAGCTCGGCAGATCGACAAAACGCATGGTGGACGGCAGTGACACGGGTGGCCTCCTCAAAGCTTTCTTACGTCCGCTAAACTTAGGTGACCCGTGTGGCTTATGAAAGAAGGCGTAATGCCGCTCCCCTTATTTCATTTCGCCATGGCTGCAAATGACGAGACCGGCATCGCTTTCCTTGGCCGCCTTCTTGATGTTGGCGATTTCGGCGCCGATACCCTCGGGATTGCCGATCAACATGCCCTTGGGCAGTTGAAGGACGCCGATGGAGCAACGCAGAAGGGCAAACTCCCGCTCGTTGCCGAAGCGGTCGAAGCCCTTGATCTGTCCCGCGAGACGATCTTCTTCCGAATACAGCGAGATGACATCGTCGTGGAAATCGCTGAGCAACCGCTCCAGAATTTCCGTCACCTCGTCCTTCGTCCAGTCGCGAACGCCAATGAAGAAATCGTCGCCGCCGATATGGCCGAGGAAGCAATCGCCGGAGAAGAAGTATCGTTTCATCAGCGCCGAAAACAGGCTGATCGCGTGGTCGCCGACATGGAAACCGTATTTGTCGTTAAAGGGTTTGAAGTTGTCGAAGTCGCAATAGCAGAAGAAGCGATCTTCATCGCTATCCCGGCAGGATTCCTCAATGAAGCCGCTGATCGCCCGGTTGCCGGGAAGCGCCGTCAGGGGGTTTTGTTCCTGCGCCAGCTTCAATTGCTTTTCGTTGATGACCTTGATCAGCGATGCGGCCGAGACGACGCCGACATAGCGCATGTTTTCGGTGAGGATCACGCAGGCACTGCCGCCCATATTGGCGAAGATATTCATCAGCCGATCCGCATCCGCATCCAGCCCGACGATCGGGGCGCGATCGACGAAATGCGAGATCGTCCGCTCATAGACCTTGTTCTTCAAGAGATCGCGGCCGAAGGGCTGATAGATGTATTCCTTCAGGTGATACTCGTTGATCACCCCGCGCGGTTCGCCATTGGCGTTGAGAACGGGAAAGAAAGCCTGCTCCGGATTGCGGCGGAAGAGTTCGAAGACGCTGTCGATGCTGTCGTTCTCATAGACGGTGGGCAGATGCTCGATCTGGCGACGGATCAGGATCTCGTCGAGCGTCTGCCGGTTGCGCCGGTTTTCGCCGAGAATTTGCAGATGCGGAAACGATGTCTGCAATTCCTTGACGAAAGTCGTTGGGCGAGAGACGAACCAGCCTTGGACCAGATCGACGCCCATCTCCCGGCAGGCGAGGAATTCCCCTTCCGTCTCGATGCCTTCGGCAATGACGCGCACGCCGAGCACATGAGCGATGTTGACAATGTTCTTGACCATGTGCCGCTTGCGCGGATTGCGCTCGACATCCTGGATGAAGTAGCGGTCGATTTTCAGATAATCGACATCGAAATCGCAAAGCAGCTTCATCTCGCCGTGGCCGACGCCAAAATCGTCGATGGCGAGCTTGAAGCCTTCCTTGCGCATGCGGTTGATGAGGGTGCTGAACTCCGGCACGCTGGTATTGTCGAAGCGTTCCGACAGCTCGAAGCAGATGGAGGAGGGCGGGATCTTTGCCTGCGCCAATTGTTCCAGCAGCTTGTCGACAATGATGTCGCCGTGGGGAATGAGCCTGACATCGAGGTTGAGAAACAGCGTGGCCGAGGCCAAATCCGGAAGCGTGGAAAATTTGGCGAGTGCGCGGCTCGCAATCATCTTCTCCAGTTCGATGAGCTGGCCGTCCGCTTCGACATGATCGAGAAGTTCGAGTGGATTGGAAAAGCCGATGCGGTCATAGCCGCGCATCAGAGATTCATAACCGAAGACCGTGCCGGTCGTCGCTTCGACGATCGGCTGGAAGGCGCATTCGAGCACCAGCTTTGCCATGGAAATCATCTGGCCGCTGGAAAACCGTCTTATGATATTTGGCTCGGCACTTATCGACACCACGCGTTTTCTCCACCATTGCAGGATCGTCTGCAGCAATCCTGCCCGACCCTATGTTTTTAGGCGGGAGTGTGGAGAGAACTCCTCAATGAAAACTTTACGGCAGATGAAACTTTGGTGACAGTTTCATGTCCGGTCAGGTGGCGTCAAAGCGGACGTCGCTCAGCGTCTCTGCGTATTGTGGAAGGCATAAAGCTCCGCCACATTGACGGCCTCGCTATCCATCTTGCGGCGCTCGACGAAGCCGCCCTTGTTTCTTTGCTGTGTCTCTGCCCAGAGCTTCAGCGCGGCTCGCACGACCTCGCTGCTGGAGGCGTAGGCACCGCAGGCCACGGCTTCGTGCATCTTCGCGGCCTGTTCCGGAGAGATCGATACGGTCAACACTGGCATGGTGGTCCTCCCTATTACCAAGCTGCGGGATTTTTCCCGTCAGCCGCATTTGCCGTCGTAAACTCACTTTGCAGCATGTGCATATTCTGCGGATCGCAAGGCGGCGGTCGAATAGAACGTGGGAAGTTATTCTTGGTTCCCGCTAAAAATACTCAGAGCCCGAAGAGTGTCGAACACGTGATCGATCCTCTCATTGACATGGCGCAAATCAGGTGAAAACCCGTCGCATTTTTTATTGATTGATCAGTCAATCAATAATAAAAAAGACCCAAAGGAGATCGGTATGCCCAAAGTCGGAATGGAGCCATTGCGGCGCAAAGCGCTGGTCGATGCAGCTCTACGCACCATAGGCCATCATGGTTCGCTGAATGTGACGATGTCGGACATCGCACGAGAGGCGGGGGTCTCGGCGGCCCTCGCGCACCATTACTTCGGCAGCAAGCAGCAACTCCTGCTGGAGACGATCCGCAGCCTGTTGCGGGATTTGCGGCGGGATGCGGTTGCGGCGTTGACACGGGCCTCCGGCGCACGCGAGCGCCTCAGTGCTATCGTGCGGGTGTCGTTTCAAAGCGACCAGTTCACCCAGGAAACGGTGGCGGCGTGGCTGGCCTTTTACGTCGAGGCGCAGCGCTCGGAAGAAACCCGCCGTCTTCTCGTCGTCTATACCAAGCGCCTTCGCTCCAACATCATGCATAGCCTCGGTCGTCTTTGCCCGCCCGACGACGCGGCAAGGATCGCGGAAGGGGCAGCGGCACTGATCGACGGGCTTTATATTCGCCACAGTCTGCATGCCGCACCGCTTGGCATCTCCGCCGCGGGCGCTCTGGTCGAAGATTACTTCGACGTGCAGCTGAAACGCTTTTTGGACAACAAGCCGTCCACCCGCATTCTTTGAGGACACTGATCATGACGTTGAAAGCCCAGCCGAAAGCCTCGCACTTCATCGATGGCGACTATGTTGAAGACGACAAGGGAACGCTGATCGAAAGCATCTATCCGGCGACCGGTGAGGTCATCGCGCGCATTTATGCGGCGACCCCTGCCATTGTCGAGCGGGCAATTGCCTCGGCGAAGCGTGCGCAGAAAGAATGGGCGGCGATGAGCCCGACGGCACGCGGGCGTATCCTGCGCCGTGCTGCAGACATTATGCGCGAGCGCAACCGCGAGCTTTCCGAACTTGAAACGCTCGACACCGGCAAGCCTATTCAGGAAACCATTGTTGCTGATCCGACCTCCGGTGCTGATTGCTTCGAATTCTTCGGCGGCATCGCGCCATCTGCGTTGAACGGCGATTATATTCCGCTCGGCGGCGATTTTGCCTATACCAAGCGCGTCCCGCTGGGTGTCTGCTTCGGTATCGGCGCCTGGAACTACCCCCAGCAGATCGCCTGCTGGAAAGCTGCGCCCGCGCTCGTCGCGGGCAACGCCATGGTCTTCAAGCCATCGGAAAACACCCCGCTGGGTGCTTTGAAGATTGCAGAAATTCTCATCGAAGCGGGACTGCCGAAAGGTCTCTTCAACGTCATTCAGGGGGACCGCGATACCGGCCCGCTCCTCGTCAACCATCCAGATATCGCCAAGGTGTCATTGACTGGCTCGGTTCCGACGGGCCGCAAGGTCGCTGCCGCGGCTGCGGGCCATCTGAAGCATGTGACGATGGAACTCGGCGGCAAGTCGCCGCTCATCGTCTTCGACGACGCCGATATCGAAAGTGCGGTTGGCGGCGCCATGCTCGGCAATTTCTATTCCTCGGGGCAGGTCTGCTCCAATGGGACGCGCGTCTTCGTTCAGCGGGGTGCGAAACAACGTTTCCTCGACAATCTCAAGAGCCGCACCGACGCCATGATCATTGGCGACCCCATGGATGAGACAACCCAGATCGGCCCGCTCGTCTCGAAGGCGCAGCAGGAGAAGGTGCTGGCCTATATGGAGAAGGGCAAGGCAGAAGGCGCAACGCTCGTGAGCGGTGGCGGCATTCCCAACAATATCTCCGGCCAGGGCTATTACGTGCAGCCGACCGTCTTTGCCGATGTGAAGGACGACATGACCATTGCCCGCGAGGAGATCTTCGGGCCGGTGATGTGCGTGCTGGATTTCGACGATGAAGACGAGGTCATTGCCCGCGCCAACGCGACCGAATTTGGCCTCGCGGGCGGCGTCTTCACCGCTGATCTGTCGCGTGCGCATCGCGTCGTTGACCAGTTGGAGGCCGGCACGCTCTGGATCAACACCTACAATCTGTGCCCGGTCGAAATGCCCTTCGGCGGCTCCAAGCAATCCGGCTTCGGCCGCGAAAATTCAGCCGCAGCCCTCAATCATTACAGTGAGTTGAAGACGATCTACGTGGCAACAGGCAAAGTCGAAGCGCCCTATTGATGGCGCGCTGCTCCCCTGCTCAGGGAGTATCCAATCGATCCGGCTACCCGCCAGTCGCCTTTCGGCGCTGACGGCGGGTGATTAACACCAAGAGAGATAACAGATGCAGCAGGCAGATTTCGTCATTGTCGGTTCCGGGTCCGCTGGCTCAGCCATGGCCTATCGCCTGTCGGAAGACGGCAAGTATTCTGTCATCGTCATCGAGGCAGGCGGGTCGGATTTCGGGCCATTCATCCAGATGCCGGCGGCACTGGCCTGGCCGATGAGCATGAAGCGCTACAATTGGGGGTATCTCTCCGAGCCGGAGCCGAACCTCAACAATCGCCGCATCACCGCACCCCGCGGCAAGGTCATTGGCGGCTCATCCTCCATCAACGGACTTGTCTATGTCCGTGGTCACGCGGAAGACTTCAACCGCTGGGAGGAACAGGGTGCGCAGGGCTGGGCCTATGCGGATGTACTGCCTTACTTCAAGCGCATGGAGCATAGCCATGGCGGCGAGCAAGGCTGGCGCGGCACGGATGGGCCGCTGCATGTACAGCGAGGTCCCGTGAAGAACCCTCTGTTCCATGCCTTCATTCAGGCTGGCGCACAGGCCGGGTTCGAACTGACAGATGATTACAACGGTTCGAAGCAGGAAGGCTTCGGCCTGATGGAGCAGACGATCCATGACGGTCGTCGCTGGTCCGCGGCAAACGCGTATCTGAGGCCGGCTCTGAAGCGCGGTAATGTCACGCTCGTGCACGGCTTTGCGCGTAAAATCGTGATCGAGAATGGCCGCGCGACAGGAGTCGAGATTGAACGCAAGGGTGCCGTCGAGACGATAAGCGCAAACCGCGAAGTGATCGTCGCGGCCTCGTCCTTCAACTCGCCGAAACTGCTGATGCTTTCCGGCATCGGTCCGGCGCAGCATTTGCAGGACATGGGTATCGAGGTGGAAGTGGACCGCCCCGGCGTTGGCGCCAATCTGCAGGATCATATGGAATTCTACTTCCAGCAGGTCTCGACCAAGCCTGTATCGCTCTATTCATGGCTTCCCTGGTTCTGGCAGGGCGTGGCGGGTGCGCAGTGGCTGATGACCAAGGGCGGGCTTGGTGCCTCCAACCAGTTCGAGGCCTGCGCCTTCCTGCGCTCCGCACCAGGATTGAAGCAGCCGGATATCCAGTTTCATTTCCTCCCCGTCGCCATTTCCTACGACGGCAAGGCTGCCGCTAAGAGCCATGGCTTCCAGGTGCATGTCGGCTACAATCTGTCGAAATCCCGCGGCGACGTTAAGCTTCGATCGTCTGATCCGAAGGACGACCCGGTGATCCGTTTCAACTATATGAGCCATGCAGAAGACTGGGAGAAATTCCGCCATTGCGTGCTCCTTACGCGCGAGATTTTCAGCCAGAAAGCCTTCGACGAGTTCCGCGGTCCTGAAATCCAGCCGGGCGAAAAGGTTCAGTCCGATGCGGAGATCGACGCCTTCCTGCGTGAACATCTCGAAAGTGCCTACCACCCCTGCGGCACCTGCCGGATGGGCGCCAAGGACGATCCTTTGGCCGTCGTCGATCCAGAATGCCGCGTCATTGGGGTCGATGGCCTGCGCGTGGCGGATAGCTCGATCTTCCCGCATGTGACCTATGGCAACCTCAATGCACCGTCGATCATGACAGGAGAAAAGGCCGCCGATCATATTCTCGGTCGACAGCCGCTGCCGCGGTCAAATCAGGAGCCCTGGGTCAATCCGCGGGCGGCGGTCAGCGATCGCTAGAGCTCCGCGCGTCCTTTTGGATGCGAGGGACGCTCTATGTCTTTGAAACCACGATGCGTAGGGCTCAATGATAGTCGTCTTCGCGCTGGTGGCGGACTGCGGCTATCGTAACGGTTTCCGGACCGTCGATACGGAAGAGAACCACATAACCTGATGAGCCGAATGGAACAAGGAGCTCGCGCATAACGCTGGTTCCACCATCTGCGCGGCGGCAGCTGAAGGGAAAATCAACCAGAATACCAAGCCCTGCGCTTATTGCCCTTAGGGCCCGTGCGGCGGTCTCGATGTCATATTCGATCAGGTAATCGTAATTGCGATCAAAGTCTTCCAGCGCTTCGGCGGTGTACCGGAGAGTATAAGTCATTTTTGCTTGGAAGCTCTCGCCGCTTTAGCGGCCTCAAGTTTCTGCCGCATCGAGGATAATACGTCCTCAGTCGTGTAATATACCCCTGTGCGTTCGGCCTCCTCCAAAGATGCCAAACCTCTGGCGATGAATTCCGCCTGCGATTTGCGGATTTCCACCTGCTTGCGCACGGCCTCTTCGATGAAGCTGGACAGGGTCTCGCCCTCTCTGAGGACGCTTTGTGCTTTTTCTCGAAATTCCGGCTCGACCCGAAGGGGCGGCAGCGTCGCGCTTTTCATCGGAATGGCTCCTGCATTGCAATTGCGATACGCAAATCTGCGCCTTTCCATGGCATTTGTCAAAGACATGGTTGCAATCGACGCGCCTGGGTCCGATAAGAAATCTTGCCCTTTGAAATGCAGAAACGTACCATGCCCGCAACTTACAAGAACATGAAAATGGTCCGCCGTTCCCGCGTCATGTGGGGATCGTGGCGGATCTGGAAGCCAAGAGCCGTTTTCTGGCTCGGGGCCATTGCGGTAGGGCTGATCAGCGTCGCCTTTGCCAAGGCGGCAGATTGGGCGCAGCACGTTTTTGCCGCGACCACATCGTCAGGCGAGTGGGCATTTCTTCTGCCTCTGATTATCACGCCGCTTGGCTTCGTTCTTTGCGCCTGGCTGGCGATGGTGGTGTTTCCCAATTCCGGCGGAAGTGGCATTCCGCAGGCCATCGCCGCGCGCCATTTCCATCATGACGAAGACCGGTCTCGCCTGTTGTCGATCAAACTTGCCGTCGGTAAGATCGTGCTGACGGTTGTTGGTCTCATGTCCGGCGCATCCATAGGGCGCGAGGGACCAACGGTACAGGTCGGCGCCTCGATCATGCTTCTGGCCGCACGGGTTGGCGGCATGGCGCAGGCGAGGGGTCTGATCCTCGCCGGATCGGCAGCAGGGATCGCTGCGGCCTTCAACACACCACTTGCCGGCGTCGTCTTTGCGATTGAAGAGATGAGCCGGTCCTATCAGTCCCGCGCCAACGGCCTGGTGCTGACCGCCGTCATCCTCTCGGGTTTGGCTTCGCTCGGACTAGTCGGCAGCTACACCTATTTCGGCACTAGCACCGTCATGATGCAAACGGGGAAGGATTGGAGCCTCGTTCTAATCTGCGGTATCGGCGGCGGCTTTCTGGGCGCCATCTTCAGCGCGGGCGCGCTCCGCGCCTCGCAGCGTATTCGCCGTTGGGCGCACACGGTTCCGTTGAAGCGCATGCTGATTGTTGCAGCCGTCTGCGGCTTGGCCTCAGCCATCATCGGCGTCCTCAGCGGTGGTGCGACCTTTGGCACCGGCTATGAGCAGGCGAGGGCGGCCGTCGAAGGTGAGCCCGCGCCGATGTTGTTCTTTGCCGAGAAGCTGATGACGACATTCCTTGCCATGCTGTCGGGCATTCCCGGCGGCATATTCGCCCCATCGCTTTCCGTAGGTGCGGGCTTCGGCAGCACCGTCTCTTCTCTTCTTGGCAGCAGCATCGCGCTCGGCGCCATCCTTGGCATGGCAGGTTATTTTGCCGGTGTCGTTCAGGCCCCGATGACGGCTTTCGTGATTATTCTGGAAATGACGGGCAATCATGATGGCGTCATCGCGATCATGGCCGCGTCGATGCTGGGCTACCTGACCTCACGAATGATCTCTCCTGAGCCCCTCTACCACGGCCTGTCGCGCGTCTTCATCGCGCAGGGAATCAGGGCGAGGCGCGCGAGCGAAGCCGAGCACCACGAAAGCGATACTCAGGCAGAGCCGGGTGCGCGCTCCGGCGCCGGTTCGAACGAGTTGACGCCGAAGTAACCGAGCCCCGGGATCTTGATGCCGGGGTTCTGGACGTCGATGCCAGCGACGAGGCCGAGAAAATTGATTTCAAAGCCGCTGCGTAAACCGGCGGACAGTCCAAACAGTCCACCGAGCGAAATGCTGACATCCTTCCAATCCTCGGCAATATGGACGAACTCGCCGTTCGGCAGGTAGTCGCGGCCGACGGCGTCGGGTGGCAGCACCACGCCGAGTTCCGGCACGCTGCGCAGAACATGGGCAATAAAGGTATTGGAATTAGGGCCAGGGTAAATCCGGTAGCCCCCTGCCTTGGCATAAGGATAGTCGGCGATCGCCTGCTGGATTTTCGGGATCAGCCTCTCGGCTTCTTCACCGTGCATTTCCAGAACCTTGCGGGGCATGTTCGAATACCAGTAGGCATCCGGCGCGTAGGCATTGCGGCGGATGGGTGAGCCCCAGCCGACCTTGTCGTAGCGCTCATAGCTCGCAGCACCCTCCGGCTTCATCACGATCCAGGCGTGGCTGGCAATCGAGCCTTTGAAGCCGCCGGTCATGGCCGAGTAGACATAGATCGCCGCGGGCTTGTCCATGGCCGCATCCGGCAGAATGCCCGCGGAAGACCAGCGCGCATTGCGGTAGCCGGTGGGATGGTCCTTCATTACCCACAGACCCGCAGAGGCGAGGGCAGGCAGGAGATAGACGAGAAAAACGACGGCCAGAAACCGCTTGGCAAATTTCAATGGAGTGCCCCGTGCATGATGCGAACAATAGGGTTAGATAGGGATCGCATTTCGAATTTTTTGAGGCCGGCATCATGCACAACCCCGTTACCGTTGAGATCACCCGCGGCAACCTCGTCGAAAGCCGCCATCGAGGCACGGCCGTCGTGGTGGATGGCGATGGCAAGGTTGTCTTTTCGGCAGGCGATGCCGAGAGCGTGGTCTTCCCGCGTTCCGCATGTAAGGCCATGCAGGCCTTGTTCATGGTGGAAAGCGGTGCTGCGGATGCTTACGGTTTCGGCAACCGAGAGCTCGCATTGTCCTGCGCATCCCATTCGGGAGAAGAGGCGCATGTGGAACTGGCGGCATCGATGCTCGCACGGGCGGGCCATGATCTCAGCGCGCTGGAATGTGGTGCGCACTGGTCGCTCGACCAGAAGGCGCTGATAGGCCAGGCGCGCAGCATGGAGAAGCCGACGGCGCTGCACAACAACTGTTCCGGCAAACATTCCGGCTTCATCTGCGCCTGCAGCCACAATCGCATCGAGACGAAGGGTTACCTCAATGCCGAGCACCCGCTGCAGCGCGAAATCCGCGCGACGATGGAAAGCCTCACGGGCGCTGCCGTCGCCGAGGACAGTTGCGGCATCGATGGATGCTCCATCCCGGCCTATGCCGTACCGCTAAAATCACTGGCGCACGGTTTTGCCAAGATGGCGACCGGGCAAGGGCTGGAGCCGATCCGCGCTCAGGCCTCGCGTCGGCTGATCGAGGCTTGTATGGCAGAGCCCTTTTACGTTGCGGGAGCGGGCCGCACCTGCACCAAGCTCATGGAAATCGCCCCGGGTAAGATTTTTGCGAAGACCGGCGCCGAAGGGGTTTTTGTCGGCATCCTTCCGGAGAAGGGATTGGCCATCGCGGTCAAATGCGAGGACGGCACGACCCGTGCCGCCGAAGCGATGATTGCCGCTCTATTGGCGCGGTACGTCGAAAAGGAGAGCGTGGAAGCGCATGCTCTCGACGCGATCGCGAACCGCTCCATGAGGAACTGGAACGGCATCCATGTCGGTGACATCCGTGTAACGTCGGCTCTAACACTTTGATTTAAAACATCT
The DNA here is from genome assembly GCF_004310285.1 of Agrobacterium cavarae. GTDB lineage: Bacteria > Pseudomonadota > Alphaproteobacteria > Rhizobiales > Rhizobiaceae > Agrobacterium > Agrobacterium cavarae. The sequence goes on along the minus strand of NZ_SISF01000028.1, from coordinate 86,597 downwards.
TACTTTCCGGAAATCGATTCCGATTTCCGGGTCGATGCTTGAGCGCTTAAGCCGGTTCGGCAGCTCGCGCATCCCACATTGCCTTGAAGGCCGGGCGGGACTGGCAGCGCTCCAGCCATGCCTTCACGGCAGGATGCGCATCAAAAAGCGGCGCGTGCGTCTGTGCGTAGCGAACCACTTCCGCAGCGTTCAGATCGGCAACGGTGAAGCGGTCGCCGACCAGATAGTCTTTGTCCGCCAAGTGCTGTTCCAGCACGCGAAAGGGCCGGCGCAACATGCGCGCTGCTACCTCGATGACGGCCTTGCCGGTTTCGCTGTCGGCCAGGCCCTCGGCAAAGGTCGAAGAGATCTTCAGCGAATTCGTCTCGATTTCCGTCGCGGCGAAGAAGGACCATTGCAGCATATGCGCATCTTCCGCCGCGTCTTTTGGCGCGACGGACGTGCCGTATTTCCGCGCCAGATAGAGATTGATCGCCATCGACTCGTAAAGCACCATGCCGTCATCGTCGATGCAGGGGATCGTTCCCATCGGGTTGATGGCCAGATAGGAGGGCGTCAGCGTGTTGAGCGGCGCATCGGCTGCCATCGGGTCGGCGAGCCGCCGCGCCTGGATGACGGGCACATGGTCGAACGCAATATCCAGTTCTCCTGCAAGCCATAATGTCCGCGTGGCCCGGGAGCGATAGACGCCATAAATTGTCAGCACTGCAAAACCCTCTCATTTTTGTAGGACGTTAGAGCCATTTCTGGCCGAATCCAACGTTTATGTCACGTTTCGACAGGAGGTGTAGTTCAGCTGGCGAGATTCTGATATATGTAGGAATCCTAATAAAAAGAATGCAATATTGACAGTATTACTAGGAGAGAGCCGCGGTGACGGCAGACGGTAGAGACTGAATTTTGTTAATTCAGTATAAGTATATCTTCTGTAGGCTAAATCCCATTGCTCTCCAGCCCGTTTGTGCTGACCATCGATCATAAGCAAATGCACCAGACTGAAGAATTTTAATGGAGTTTTATAAGATGCGTGAAGAAAACGGTCCAATACCGTCAACATCATCGGCGCCATCTCTCCAAATCCCGATGTCTTACATCCACCGGCACGGTCTGACTTTCTTGCTCGATAACGTACCCGAAATGGTTTTCATCAAGGATTGCGAAGGCCGGTACGAGTACATGAACGCCGCCGCCCTTGCCTCACTCGGCCACGAGCGGGATTACCTGGACGGGCGCACATTGACGATCTTCGACCTCGCGCCGAAGCAAGTTGCCGATTGTATCGATCGCCTGGATCGCCGCATCCTTTCCAACAATACCAATGTCTACGATGCCGAAGAGCCGATCGCCGCAGACGACGGAACAACACGCTGGTACTCGGGCACACGCATCATTCTACGCGATGATGATGGTACGCCGGTGGGGCTTGCCGGCGTTTCACGCGAGATCACCCTGACCAAGCGTCAAGAAACCATGCGCAAAAGCCATGCTGCTCTCCTGGAAATGATCGTCAAGGGAAAGCCCCTCAAGGATATCCTCGCCGCCGTGGTGCGCGAGGTCGAAAGCCTGCTGGACCATGTCTGTGGTTCGGTCCTGTTGCTGGACGAGAAGACGGCATTGCTGCGCAACGGCGCGGCACCGTCGCTACCGAAAGAATATGTGTCGAAAGTGGATGGTGTTCCCGTCGGGCCGACCAATGGCTCCTGTGGCACGGCCGCCTTTCGCAGAGAGCCTGTCTATGTCAGCGACACGCTGGAAAATCCGCTCTGGACCAATTATGTCGAAGCGGTCAAGCCCCATGGCCTTCGCTCCTGCTGGTCCACGCCTGTCATAGGCAACAACAACGTTCTGCTCGGAACATTCGCGCTCTACTCCAAAGCGGTTCGCATGCCGACAGAGACGGAAAAAGAAATCATCGACATGGCAACCAATATTGCCGGGATCGCGATCGACCGCCGCCGTGCCGAAGAACGTGTACATTACATGGCTCACCACGATCCGCTGACCGGTCTGTCGAACCGCAATCTCTTCTGGGGCCAGTTCCGCCGAGCGCTTCACGAGGCGAAGCGGGAGGGTCGTCTGGTGGCAACCACCTATCTCGATGTCGATAAGTTCAAGCAGATCAACGATCTCCACGGACACGCAGCAGGGGACGATGTTCTTCGTGCCATCGCCGAACGTATCACCAAAAACGTTCGTGCTTCGGATATTGCGGTGCGCCTTGGTGGTGACGAGTTCGCCATCATCTTCAGCAATCCCAAACGAGATGAAGCCGGGGTGATGACGCGGCTTGAAGCCATTCGCCAAGCGGTGCAGGAGCCGATCGCAATTTCGACAGGCGCGATTACTGTGACCTGTTCGATGGGAACGGCGTTCTATCCGACCGATGGAACGACGCCGGAGAACCTTTTGGCCCGCGCTGATACCGCCATGTACGAGGCGAAGAGGGTTGGTCGAGACGCTGCGAAAGCCGGGCCAGAGGTTGGAAGCGCCGCGTAACGCGAAAGACGAATCAGGCCCTGGACGGCCAGCGCTCTAGGCGCGCGCATCCGGAGCAAGGCGCGTCTCGAAGCGTCCGATGAAGCGGTCGAAAAGTGCGGCGAAAGCGGCCACATCCTCCTGCGGCCAGTCACTGACCACATCTTGGATGATTGCGATCTTGGCGTCGCGCATATCTTCGAGAATACTGCGGCCCAGTGCCGTGACAACAATCACGCTGCGCCTGCCGTCTTCCTGCGACACATCCCGCTGCAGCAATCCTCTGCCAACCATATCTGCGACCAGACGGCTTCCACGCGATGGATCAAGCCGCATGCCTTCGGCAATCGACCCGACTGTCGCGTCACCCTGTGTCCGATGCACCACATCCAGAACATCGAGATGCGAAAGATCGAGCCCTGGTGCGAGCTTCGCGATCGCCGTACGACCGATGACACGCCGGCCGATCATGATGCGCATGCGTGTCATGGTGTGGCTGATAGCTAGCACGTCATCCTGAACGGACATGCTCCTATCGGCGCGCTTGAGGATCTGATTGTTCATGTGATGCCCTCGCTCCTAACCAAGCACAACATACAACAATCCTTCGAAAGATGCCATTGACATATATGTGCCAAAAGCACATAAATTGACGCCTAACGCGAGGCCTTTCCATGGATATGTCGGTGAACTCTGCGGCTCCACTCGTGACGGAGCCCCGTCGCAGACTTATTGTGTTTCTATTCCTGATGCTGGCCATGTTCATGGCGACGCTGGATAACCAGATCGTCTCCACCGCATTGCCGACCATCGTGGGCGAGTTCGGCGCGCTTGAACGTTTCGGCTGGGTCGGCTCCGCTTATCTCCTGGCCACCAGCGCCGTCATGCCGGTTTATGGAAAGCTCGGCGACCTCTTTGGCCGCAAATATGTGATGATCTTCGCCGTCGTCCTCTTTACCATCGGTTCGCTTGCCTGCGGCCTGGCCTGGTCGATGGATTCGCTGATCGCTGCCCGTGTTCTTCAGGGCCTTGGCGGCGGCGGTATCATGGTGTCGATCTTCTCCGTCAATGCCGATCTGTTTGCCCCGCGTGAACGCGCCCGCTACCAGAGCTATTCGAGCCTTGTGATCATGGCGTCCGGCAGTGTCGGACCGATCCTGGGCGGCACGATGAGCGATCTCTTCGGCTGGCGCTCCATCTTTCTCATCAACCTGCCCATCGGCATTGTCGTGCTGCTGGGGCTTGCCTTTCTCCTGCCGTATCGTCGACCCGACCGTCAACCGAAGATCGATTACATCGGCGCGGTTCTTCTCGCCGCCGCAATTTCCAGCGTTGTGCTTTGGGCTGACAGTGCTGAACTCTTCGGCTCGCTGATTGCCTGGCAGAGCCTTGCGATCATTGCCTTCGCCATTGTCTGCGCCACTCTTTGGGTACAGGTGGAGAAGCGCGCGCCTGAGCCGATCGTGCCACTGCGCTTGTTCAAGGATTCGACCTTTCCATTGCTGATGATCATTTCGATCGTCAGCGGTGGTCTCGGCATCGGCATGGTCAATTACTACGCGCTCTTCCTGCAGACGACGACCGGGCTTTCGCCTTCTGAAGCCGGACTCTTCTTCATCGCCGTCACCGGTGGCATCGTCATGGGATCGCTGACGGCAGGCCGGCTGATCTCGAAAACGGGAAGCTACAAGCCGTTTTCGATCATCAGTCTGTCGATTGCCGTAGTTGCGATGCTGTCTCTCTCGCAGGTCCATGCTGGTACACCCCTGGCGATCATCGCTGCACTGTTGTTGCTGCAAGGACTTGGTGTTGGCCTCGGCCAGCAGGCGCCCATTATCGGCGTGCAGAATTCCGCGGCGAAAGCCGATATCGGTGCGGCAAGCGGAGCCGTTACCCTGACCCGCATGGGCGGTGCGGCACTTGCGATCTCCATCTACGGCGCGGTCATATCCTCAAGTCTCAAGGGGACCGGCGCCGATATTCAAGGGATTGGCAACATTCAGGAACTGACACCCAAAATGCTGGCGCAATTGCCTGCCGCCTCGCAACACGCCGTGGCCGATCTTTATGCCGCCGCTTTCACCCCGCTTTTCCTCGTCGCGGCTGCAACGGCGGTGATCGGTCTGGTCGCTGCGGTGATGCTGAAGAATGTCCGGCTGCCGATCAGCATGGAACAGAAGGCGCCGCAAGACTGAAATCTGGCGGCACCGGTATCGATATGTCCCGACCGATGACGGCCCGGTTGCGGCCGTCTCGTTTGGCCTCATACATACGCAAGTCCGCCTCCCTGAGGAGAACGTCCGCATCGCAAAGTGCGGAAAAACTCGCTGTCCCTATGCTGATGCTGAGCTCCACGATCGCGCCGGACTCCGTCAGAAGTGGCGTCGAGGACACCGATTTCAGGAACACGGTCGCCATGCGGTCGATCTCCGCCGGTGAAGTGACGCCATCAAGGAAGATGACGAATTCCTCGCCGCCGATCCGCCCCAGAAAGTCTTCTGGTCTCAGACCTTTTCGCAGCGCCTTGGCAATCGTCTGCAAAGCCTGATCCCCGGTCCGATGGCCGAAACGGTCGTTGATGGACTTGAAGTGGTCCGCGTCAATGAAGAGCACGGTGCCTTCGGTGCTAGCACTCTCGCTCATGCGCTGCATGAAGCCGATACGATTATAGGCCCCGGTCATGGGATCGCGCAGGGACGCCTCTATGGCGGCAGCGTGGGCGGCAACCAGATCGCGATGCAGACTATCGAGCTCCAGATGAGAGCGGGTGAGGGCGGCGCGGGCCTGTTTCAAACGCTCTAGTTGATAGAACTGAACGCCGCTGGCTGGTCCGGCAATGGCGATAGGGCAGATGATTGCCATCAAGAGGCCGACACCTTCCACGGTGCCACCCATCTGCGGAACGAGGACTGAAACGATCAATAGGGACGCCGCCAGAGATCCGACAGCTGCGAGCGTGGCGCGAAAGATGATGCGTGACCAGAATCCCTTCATTGCGCCGATACCCCTTTTGTCGGCAAAACCGCTTCCCCCGCCAAACCGTTTCGCACAAAATGAACCTTATTCCGCACGGTTCGTTTTGTCTTGCGCAAGAAGTTTTGAAGCATCGTAAATTTCGGTCGATCCCGACGCCATGAAACCAGAAAAACTGCTCAGCCCGACACCGAAGGGGCTTTATTGCCCGGTGGGTGACTTTTACATCGACCCGGTGAAGCCGGTGCCGAAGGCGTTGATCACCCATGGTCACTCGGATCACGCGCGGGCAGGGCACGAGAAGGTGCTGGCGACGCGCCAGACGCTCGACATCATGCGCTTGCGGTATGGCGAGGATTTTACACTCAGCGAACAGGCAATCGACTTCGGAGAGATCGCGCAAGTCAATGGCGTGACCGTCGGGTTTCATCCGGCCGGACACGTGCTCGGCTCCGCCCAGATCTCCATCGAATATGAAGGTCTGCGCATCGTCGCGTCGGGGGACTACAAGCGCGGCGTTGATCCCACCTGTGCACCCTTCGAGCCGGTTCCCTGCGACGTCTTCATCACAGAGGCCACCTTCGCGCTTCCGGTGTTTCATCACCCGGCGCCAGCGCGTGAGATTGCCAAGCTTCTGACGTCCATTCGCCAGTTCCCGGAGCGCACGCATCTTGTCGGCGCCTATTCGCTCGGTAAAGCGCAGCGCGTGCTGCGACTGCTGCGCGACAACGGCTATTCCGGACCGGTTTATATTCACGGCGCTCTGGCAAAGCTCTGCGATTACTACGTCTCCCAAGGTATCGATCTTGGCGACATCCGCCCTGCCACATTGGAGAAGAGCAACCCGGCGCAGTTCAAGGGTGCGATCGTCGTTGGCCCGCCCTCGGCGTTCCAGGAACGTTGGGCGCGTCGTTTCAACGAACCGCTCATTGCCTTTGCCTCAGGTTGGATGATGGTGCGCCAGCGCGCCAAACAGGGCGGTGTCGAATTGCCGCTGGTCATTTCCGATCACTGCGATTGGCCGGAACTCTTGGAAACGATCAAGGAAGTCGCGCCATCGGAAGTGTGGGTCACGCATGGCCGTGAGGAAGCACTCGTGCGCTGGTGCGAACTTCAGGGCATTCCGGCCCGTCCGCTGCATCTCGTCGGATATGAAGATGAGGGGGACTGAGCATGAAAGCCTTTGCGACCCTTCTCGACCGTCTTGTCCTCACACCATCCAGAAACGGCAAGCTGACGCTTTTGACGGATTACTTCCGCGATACGCCCGATCCCGATCGCGGATACGGGCTCGCAGCGATTGCAGGCACCCTCGATCTGAAAAGCGTAAAACCGGCCTTGCTTCGCGAACTGGTTCTGGAGCGCATGGACGAGGTCTTGTTCCGCTACTCCTACGACTATGTTGGTGATCTGGCCGAAACGATTTCGCTCGTCTGGGATACCAGCCAGAACGCCGATCTGCCCCAGGCCAACGATCCGAGCCTCGGCGAAGTCGTGCGCAAGATCAACGCGCTCGGCAAGACGGAAGTGCGCGGCGCAGTGCGAGAGCTTCTGGATCGGCTGGATACATCCTCGCGCTTCGCCTTTCTGAAGCTCGTCACCGGCGGTTTGCGCATCGGGGTGTCCGCGCGTCTTGCCCGGCAGGCGCTTGCGGACTTCGCCGGCAAGGACATTACCGAGATCGAAACGCTCTGGCATGGTCTGGAGCCCCCTTATGAACCGCTCTTTGCCTGGCTTGAGGGAAAGACCGACCGGCCGCTTCTGGCAACGCCTGCCATCTTTCATTCCGTCATGCTGTCGACGCCAGTCGGCGACAATGATCTTGCCAATCTCGATCCGCAGGATTTTGCGGCGGAGTGGAAATGGGATGGGATCCGCGTCCAACTCTCCCGTGCTGGCGACACCCGCAAACTCTACTCGCGCTCCGGCGACGACATTTCAGGCGCCTTCCCGGATATTCTCGAAGCTGCGAATTTTGACGGCGTGATCGACGGCGAACTTCTGATCGGTGGAACGGCGCGCTCCAACAGCGCCACGCGAACCTTCTCAGACCTTCAGCAGCGGCTGAATCGCAAGACGGTCACCGGTCGGATGATGGAGGAGTATCCCGCCTTCATCCGCGCCTATGATCTGCTGTTCAAACGCGAGGAGGACATTCGCGGCAAGACCTATCTCGAGCGACGCAAGCACCTGACCGATCTCATCGAAACCGCCCCTCACGACCGCTTCGATCTCTCACCATTGGTACCCTTCACCAACTGGCAGGAACTTGACGATCTACGCAAAGCGCCACCCGATCTGGTGATCGAAGGCGTGATGATCAAGCGCAAGGACAGCGTCTATCAAGCGGGACGCGCCAAGGGTCCATGGTTCAAATGGAAGCGCGACCCCTTCAATATCGATGCGGTGATGATGTACGCGCAGCGCGGCCACGGAAAGCGCTCAAGCTACTATTCCGATTTTACTTTCGGCGTCTGGGCAGACGGTGAAGATGGCGAACAACTTGTGCCCGTGGGCAAAGCCTATTTCGGCTTCACCGATGCGGAGCTTGAGGTTCTCGACAAGTTCGTCCGCGACAACACCGTCGAACGCTTTGGTCCGGTACGCGCCGTGCGCGCCACGCCATCCTTCGGTTTCGTGCTGGAAGTTGCGTTTGAGGGCATCAATCGCTCGGCCCGCCATAAATCCGGCGTGGCGATGCGCTTTCCACGAATCGCACGGTTGCGTGCAGACAAACTTCCCTCCGAAGCCGATCGGTTGGTCACTCTGATGGCGATGGTCGATGAACGGGAGGCTTGAATGCAGATGACGGTATTAAAGAGAAACATTAAGTAGACAATTGGACATTCCGGTGCTGAAATTGTGCTGTGCAACGCTGATCGGATTCCCACATGACAGACAAGCGCATGGATAAGATTTTTCCTTTTTCCCCCACACGCCGCGCCTTGCTGGCGGGTACATTCGGGCTGGGTGCAGCGGCTCTGATGCCGAAAGGCGCGCATTCTGAAGTGGATCTGCCGCCAGTCCTGCCGCTGGAAAATGAGGACTACGCCAGGGCGCGCGAAAGATTTCAAACGCACCTGCTGCGCAAAATGTCTGCGCCTGAAAAATCCGAGCCGCTCGGCACACCACCCGGTGCACGGCGCGTCACATATCCGGGTGGGCCGAACGGCTCCATAGAGCTTGTTGCCTGGTTGTCGGAATATGTTCCGGAGAAGAAGCTCAAGCCTGCCGTTCTTTTCCTCCATGGAGGCAACGCGACCGGTGATGGTCACTGGGCATTGATGAAGCCTTACTGGGAGGCAGGCTTTGTGGTGATGCTGCCATCCTTCCGCGGCGAAAACGGCCAGAAGGGATATTACTCCGGCTTCTATGACGAGACCTCAGATGCGCTATCCGCCGCCGAGTTTCTCGAAAACCTGCCTGGCATCGACAAGGATCGCTTCTTCCTGGCCGGTCACTCCAATGGCGGCACGCTCTCCTTGCTCGCGGCGATGACGCGGAAATTCCGCGCAGCCGTACCGGTCTCCGCGGGTGTCAACTCCTGGCGCTACTTCAACCGCTATACGGATGAACTGTGTTTCGACGAGAGCAATCAGCAGGAGTTCATTATGCGCTCCTCGGTCTGTTTCGGGCATAGCCTCAAATGCCCGACCCTGTTGCTGCGCGGCACTGAGGAGCGACCTTTCGATGCTGATCATAAGCTTCTCGTTGAACGCGCAACGTCCGTGGGTACCAAAATCAGCCACAGGCTGCTGCCCGGCACGCATAATGGCGTCGTGCCGCATGCGGTGGACGAGAGCATCCGCTTCTTCAACAATTTCGTCTGAAGTTATGCGCGGGTAGCACGGCACCGTCATCACCCATCTATCCAGCCTCGCGCCAGCCGCGCGAGTCATTGTGCCGCCAGTGATCTATCTTGAAGCGGTTCGATGATTGTATTTGCCCTGAAGACCCTCCGCCGATTTGCCTGCGTTTTGATGACAGCCCCGCTTGTGAGCGGTTGCCTGTTCATCACCGACACCAGTCGCATGAACGCCGATGTCTTCGTGAAGGAGACAGCACCCGTCTTCAATTACAACAATGTCGGCTCGATCCCGCGCGAGCCGCTGCCGCAGACACCAGGCTCGATCAACAGCCGACCGCCGGATCTTTTCCGATCCCAATTCCAGCAGCTTTACGGCCCGCCAACGACGGCACGCCCTGGGCCGGCGCTGTCGCCTGCCTATCGCGACAGGACGATGGGATACGGCCTGCCGGTCTCCAATCCGCTTCATCGCGCCATGTATGATGTGCTGTCGGATGACGGCCATACGCTGCCCGCCATTCCCTATAGTCGCATCGATCCGCGGTTTTTGCGTCAGGAGGTCAGCTACCAGACGGCGGAAGCGCCGGGCACCATCGTCGTCGATACGAGACAGCATTTCCTGTACTTGGTTCAGCCGGGCGGCAAGGCGGTTCGCTACGGTGTCGGGCTTGGACGATCGGGCTATGCCTGGTCAGGGCGGGGCGCCATCCAGTGGAAGGCCAAATGGCCGCGCTGGACGCCACCCGATGAAATGGTGCAGCGACAACCGGAGCTCGCGTCGATCTCGGCGGCGCGCGGCGGCATGGTCCCCGGTCTGAACAACCCGCTCGGTGCGCGGGCTCTTTACATTTTCAAGGACGGCAAGGACACGCTTTACCGTGTGCATGGAACGCCGGACTGGCAATCGGTCGGCAAGGCAACCTCGTCCGGTTGCGTCAGAATGCTCAATCAGGATGTGATCGATCTTTATGATCGCGTGCCGCAGGGCGCACCGATTGTGGTGATGTGAACACGACGATCGTTAAAAGCATCCCGTCGGTGCGAATGTTGCAAGGCTGCAACTGGTTTTCAGTATGTCTTAACCACTATAGCAATAGCTGATGTAACGTGGAACAAACGACGTACGGCGAGATTGAAAGGCAGGCTCTGCACGCTTCGGTACAGTGCCTCCCTCTTCGCCTCCGATGTGAGAAAACCGGACTTATGATGAGCACCGACACAGATCTTTCAAGACGGACTTTCCTTTCCCTTCTGGGCCTTTCTTCCGCGTCGCTGTTGGCGGGTTGTGCATCATCCGGTGTCGGCCCCTATGACAGCACGCAGCCGCTCGGTTTCGCCGGTGGTGTTGCCAATGATTTCCGCCAAATGTTCTCCTCCGGTATTTCGGACGCTGAGCTGGCGGTGATGTATGGCACGGTTGAGGATGGCGGTTTCGTTATCCCGGCAGTGCCGTATCAGAAAATCGATCGCCGCTATTACCGCCAGCGGGTCGTGGACCCGACAGGCGAGCGTCCGGGAACGGTCGTCGTCGATACGCGCTCGCGCTTCCTCTATGTGGTGGAGCCAGGCGGTACGGCGATGCGTTATGGCGTTGGCATCGGTCGCGAAGGCTTTGCCTGGTCGGGCGAGGGCGTCATTCAGTGGCGCCAGAAATGGCCGAAGTGGACGCCGCCGGATGAGATGGTGGCGCGTCAGCCGGAACTGGTCAAATATTCCGCCAGGAATGGCGGCATGGAGCCTGGCCTGAAAAACCCACTCGGTGCACGCGCGCTCTACATTTTCCAAAATGGCAAGGACACGCTCTATCGTCTGCATGGTTCGCCGGAGTGGAACTCCATCGGTAAGGCCGTGTCGTCTGGCTGCGTTCGCCTGATGAACCAGGACATTATCGACCTTTATGACCGCGTTCCGAACAAGGCGCGTGTGGTCGTCTGGCAGTAAGCCGGCTCGTTTCGATGATCCACCACCCTCATGCTTCGGCTTTGAGGGTGGTGCATACATGTCCTGCAACAGCACAGGCCTGTTCCCGTCTTCGCCAGCTTGAATGGCGAAAAGGTGCTGCGACGAGGGGCGGGGTGATCGACATTACGCCCGCGCCAGATTGTCCTTCAAAGAATTCAACCGATCCCGAATTTGCCCGAGCTCTTCCAGGCTGCATCCTGTCGCTTCGCCGATGGAGCGCATGACGTGCACTGCCTTCTTCTTCATGTCGGCGCCCTCCGGCGTCAGGCTGATCACGACCTGCCGCTCGTCCTGCTTGCCACGCTTGCGGGTGATGAGACCTGCCTGTTCCAGCCGTTTCAGGAGAGGGGATAGGGTGCCTGAGTCGAGGCCGAGCATTTCGCCCAGCGCCTTCACCGTGGCGTTGTCTTCCTCCCACAGCGCCATCATTACCAGATATTGCGGGTATGTGAGGCCAAGCGGCTCCAGCAATGGCTTGTAAGCCCGCGTAAACGCATGGGCTGCGCCGTAAAGCGCGAAACATATCTGCACGTCCAGCCTTAAAAGGCCTTCCATTGTCCCGTCGTCCATTCGTGTGAGCTCCAAAATGCGCTGTTGAAGCGCTCTCTTGCTGCTCGGACAGTCTTCATCGGAAAGAGTTTCGCCAGAATAGAAGCATACTTGGCGTCCATCTCTTGGAGATCGACCGCCGATGTTTTTCCATTCTGCGAAATTCCGTTCCGGCGAAGCAATTCCGCGCGGCATGGAAGCGCTCTAGGGAACATTTTATCCCGTCACTCGGTTCCTGCTGCATGCGAAGGCCGAGCAATCTTATTAACCTTATCGCAGACCAAAGAAAATTTTTCAATGCGCAAAATTGTATTGCGCGCAATTGAATAACGCGCTACAAGATACCCAACGCAAACCAAGGGAGTACATGACATGCCAATTCTTTACACAACCAAGGCGACCGCAACCGGTGGCGGACGTGAAGGCAATTCCAAGACCGAAGACGGTGTTTTGGACGTAACCTTGACGGTTCCAAAGGAACTCGGTGGTAATGGTGCTCACGGCACGAACCCAGAGCAGCTTTTCGCAACCGGTTACTCTGCCTGCTTCCTCGGCGCTCTGCGCGTTGTCGCTGGCAAGGAAAAGGTGAAGCTGCCCGATGATACGGCCGTGACGGCAAGCGTTGGCGTCGGCCCACGCGAAGATGGTGGCGGTTTCGGCATCGACGTGTCGCTCAAGGTCAACATCCCAGGCCTCGACAAGGCGACCGCGGAAGATCTCGTGAAGAAGGCACACATCGTCTGCCCATATTCGCACGCTCTGCGCACCTCCACGGAAGTACCAGTTTCGGTTGAATAAAGGTTTTGACTGCCACCGTTCAGCTGGTGGCGTCTACTCGAGCGGCCGGTTGCCCCCAACCGGCCGTTCTTGTTTTCTGAAAGAGATCCGTTATATTCTTTCTCAGGAAAGGATTTGGCGATGAACATTCAGCTCAAGCCGACGGCGGCCTCCCAAGAGGGAAGGGTCATCACGAAAGCCGCTCTCGCGGCGTCGGAGCGACTTGGCCTAACCGCAGCACGCCTTTCCGATATTCTCGGCATTTCCGCGCCCACTGTATCGAGGATGAAGAGGCAGGATTTTTGTTTAGAGCCTGGCAGCAAGCCGTTCGAACTTGCCGTGCTTCTGATCCGTGTTTTCCGCTCGCTCGATGCCATCGTCGGCGGGGATGACATAGTCTCGCGTGCCTGGCTTCAAAACCACAATGACGCGCTCGCGGGCGTGCCTGCCGAAAAACTCACCTCAATCACCGGATTGCTCGATGTCCTCTCCTACCTGGACGCCAGACGCGCTCCGCTCTGAAAACCGCCCGTCATCAGGACGCTGGTGGCGCCTCGTCGAGGCGCAGCACCGTGTATCGACCATGAAGCTCGTCGATACCGTTGATGAGCAATCTCTGCTTGAAGACATTCTGGAAAGCAGCAAGCGGCGCTTTCCGCCGGAATGCGCAGGCCTCGATTATCTGCTGGCAACACCCTTCCGCTATGATTCTGCCTATCCCTACGGCTCCCGCTTCCGTCGAGCTGGCTTTACCAAAGGCGTCTTTTATGCCGCCAAGAAAATAGAGACAGCGCTGGCCGAAATGGCTTTCTACCGCTTGCTGTTTTACGTCGAGTCACCTGCAACGCCCATGCCCGTCAATGCGGCGGAGTATACCGCCTTTGCCGCCGACATTCAGACAGATGCGGCAATCGATTTGACCAGGCCTGCGCTGTCGCGCGATGATTCTCTCTGGACCGACCTCAACGATTACGCACCATGCCAGGCTTTGGCAGATGCGGCGCGCGAGGCGGACCTTCAGGCCATCCTCTATCGCTCGGTGCGCGATCCTGGAAAAGGCAAGAACATCGCTCTGTTGGCGCCACTCGGCTTCAAGTCGAAGCGTCCAGTGGCTCGCTCCAGCTGGCGCATTCGCCTGTCGAAAATGGGCATACAGGCGCTGTGCGAGCAGCCGGTCCAGCGTATCGGCTTTTCCTTGAGCGATTTCTCCGCCGATCCGCGAATTGCTAGACTTCTGAAGGTCTGACCCGCAATGAGGATCGCTTCAATTATCTCGACGCAAGTCCATTCCATTCCGATTTGAGAATGGCGTAGATGAACTCATCGCCCCACAACCCGTTGAAGCGGTCATTCTGAATGAGGTGGGCCTCTTTGCGCATCTTCAACCGCTCGACAATGCCGATCGAGCCTTGGTTATGTGCATCCAGTCTCGCGAAAATCCGGTGATAGCCGAGGTCTGTAAAGCCGAGCTCGATCATGGCACGCACCGCTTCCGTGGCGTAACCTTTGCCCGCATAAGCCGGGTTGAAGATATAGCCGACCTCCGCCTGCAACGCCTCCGTGCTGGCGATCTTCAGAAGAACTTCACCGAGGAGCGCGTCATCGTCGCGGCGCGTCACCGCCAGCCGCAGAACATCGCCGTCCTTGCCGAACGGGGCCGAGAGGACGGTATCGAATTGCGTCCTCAACGCATCGCCGCTTGGCGCGTCTGCATAGAGAAACCGATAGACCTCAGAACGGCTGTGATAATCGGCATAGGCGCTGAAATCGGCAGGTACGAAACGGCGAAGAACAAGGCGCTCGGTTTCTGCCGGCAGTGAGATGGACGTGATCATGCGTCTCCCTGGAGCATGGTCCGCGCAAAACCGTGCACCGGTTTTGCGATAACGACATGCGACAAAAACAAACTGAAGTGTAAGGCGCGAATCTGAAAGATCGCGACCCGCTTGGAAGCAATAAAGGCCCCGACCTATCTGGTGGCCGGGGCGAGCTTAGACAAGCGGACCCCGGCGTTTTCCTCACTTGTCGATGGAAGGGAAGAGCGAAATCAGCGGCGCAGGCTTCCCAGAATGCCGCGAACCAAGGCGCGTCCGACGGATGTTGCGACGGAGCGAGCGGCACTCTTCATCGCGGCCTCGATCACCGTTTCGCGCTGGTAACCGCTGGTGCGTCTGCTGCCGCCGGTCGTCGATGCCTGCTTCGGCTCCTCGTCGCCAAAGCCCGGCAGTTTCCAGCGCCCCGCGGCACTGTCGGGCTGCTCGCTTGCTTGCTCTTCTGCCGCACGCTTGGCAGCTTCCGTCTCGGCGGCTTTGCGGGCGCGTTCGCCCAGAATTTCGAAAGCGGATTCGCGGTCGATATTCTGGTCGTAAAGACCGGCCACCGGGCTGGAGGCCATGAGGCTACGGCGCTCATCGTCGGTCACGGGGCCGACCCGACCGGACGGCGGACGCACCAGCGTGCGTTCCACGATAGAGGGTGCACCCTTATCCTGCAGGGTGGAGACCAGCGCCTCGCCGGTACCGAGCGTGGTGATCGCCTCAGCCGTGCTGAAGGCCGGATTTTGGCGGAACGTGTCGGCGGCTGTCTTTACCGCTTTCTGCTCACGCGGCGTGTAAGCGCGAAGCGCATGCTGCACGCGGTTGCCGAGCTGTGCGAGAACCGTTTCCGGCACATCGAGCGGGTTCTGCGTCACGAAATAGACGCCGACGCCCTTGGACCGGATGAGGCGGACCACCTGTTCGACGCGCTCGATCAGCACGCGCGGCGCATCGTTGAAGAGAAGATGCGCCTCATCGAAGAAGAAGACGAGCTTCGGCTTGGCCGGATCGCCCACTTCCGGCAGCTCTTCGAAGAGTTCGGAAAGCATCCACAGCAGGAAGGTGCCGTAGAGGCGCGGGTTCATCATCAATTTGTCGGCGGCGAGAACCGAAATCACCCCGCGCCCGTCGCTGGTGGTGCGCATGATGTCGGCAATTTTCAGCGCAGGCTCACCGAAGAAGTGCTCTGCGCCTTGCTGTTCGAGCACCAGCAGACCGCGTTGCAACGAGCCGACGGAGGACTTTGAAATCAGACCGAACTGGCTGGAGAGTTCGCTTGCGTGCTCGCCCATATAATTCAATAGCGACTGCAAATCCTTCAGATCGAGCAGCGGCAAGCCGCCCTGGTCGGCGATCTTGAAGGCGATGTTGAGAACGCCTTCCTGTGCTTCCGAGGCATCCATCAACCGGGCAAGAAGGAGAGGGCCCATCTCGGCGATGGTGGCGCGGACACGGTGGCCCTTTTCGCCATAGAGATCCCAGAAAATGACAGGAAACTGCTCGAAGGAGAGGTCGGAAAAACCGATCTGTTCAGCCCGTTTCGTCACCCAGTCCTTGGCTTCGCCGGGCTTGGCAATACCGGAAAGATCGCCCTTGATATCGGCGCAGAAAACCGGGACGCCGGCTTTGGCGAAACCTTCCGCCAGCACCTGCAGGGAAACGGTCTTGCCCGTGCCGGTGGCGCCGGTAATCAGCCCATGGCGGTTGCCGAAGCGGAGGTCGAGATATTCGCCCTTGTTGAGGCTGTCGTCCGGGTTGCGGCTCGTGCCGATATAGAGCTTTCCGTCCTGCAGCATATGGCGATCCTTCCCAATGATCCGGGCAGCGGCGCCCTGTTTTTAATTTCCGCACTATACTTATAGGAACTGTTTTGGCCCTCAACAACTGTTTGATAAGGTTGAAAAGAGCGGATCGAAAAACCTTTGTTGCAAGGGGCTACGTGGTCTTGAGTCTGTGTTTCAATTGTTTTACGTTGACGTGAACGTAATTTCGCATTCAGGAGGAAGTTTATGAGCGAAATCGTAACCCAGGTTGCAGATAGAGTGGGCATTGCGCCGGATAAGGCGGAAAAGGCCCTCGGCATGATGCTGGGTTTCCTCCAGCGCGAAGCCGATGACGCGGCGGTTGCCAAGATGATCGAATCGATCCCCGGCGGGCCGGATCTCGTCGCTCGCTTCAATGGCGAAGGCCAAGGCGGCGGTGGCCTGCTCGGCGGCCTGATGAGCGCCATTGGTGGCGGTGGCATCATGGGTCTTGGCCAGCAGCTGATGAGCCAGGGCCTCGGCATGGGTGAAATCTCTGCACTCGCCAAGATCACCATTTCGATTGCGCGCCAGCATGCCGGCGACGAGGTCGTGGACAAGGTGATCGCGTCCGTACCGGGCCTCAGCCAGTTCGCCTGATCGGCCAGACAATTTGAAGCGCTCCCATGGGAAGCGCTTCCATTATTTCAGGCCCATTATTTGAGGCGTGGTGATTGCTCTTCAAAGGCTTTCCGCGCCTTTTCTATTTCCGCATGATGCGTCTCGGCCCATATCCACACGCCGCAAAAGGCGCTGCCCAACGTCTTGCCAAGATGCGTCAGGCCGTAATCCACATGTGGCGGGATGACCGGGTGCACGGTGCGTTTCACCAGCCCATCGCACTCCATCTGCCGGAGCGTCTTGGTCAACATCTTCTGACTGATTTCGCCGACGACCTTGCCGATTTGCGTGAAGCGCATCGTCCCGTGCTCTTCCAGAGCCTCAAGGATCAACATCGTCCACTTGTCCGCCACTTTGGCGATGATGTCCTGAACCAGCGCCTCAATGACGGGATCTGTCTCTCCCGGTGGCGGGTGGAGGCGCTTCTCTTCGATGACGGGATCTGCCAGATGCCTCTTCATTCCGACGCTCTCCTTTGGGTAAGTATAAATCTTTTGGGTGCCTACTTTCGATTGGAGAGTATCGTAGCTAACTTGGTTTCATCCAACAAGAGAGGATATCCAGATGAAGATGACAGGAAACACAGTACTCATCACCGGTGGTGGTTCCGGTATCGGCCGCGCGCTTGCCGAAGCCTTCCATGCACTTGGCAACAAGGTCATCATTTCCGGTCGACGCCAGTCCGCGCTGGACGAAGTGACCAGCGCCAATCCCGGCATGGTATCGGCCGTGCTCGATGCGACAAAGGCGGAGAACATTCGGACCTTTGCCGAAACGCTGACGCGCGACCATCCGGATCTCAATGTCGTCATCAACAATGCCGGCATCATGAAGAACGAGGACATCACCGCGGCCCCGGACTATCTGGAGATCGCGGAGGAAACGATTGCCACCAATCTGCTTGCCCCGATCCGATTGACCGCGGCTCTGCTTTCGCATTTTCTCAAAAAGGAAAATGCTGCCGTTCTCACCGTGTCATCCGGCCTTGCTTTCGTGCCCATGGTAGCAACGCCCACCTACAGCGCTACCAAGTCCGCCATCCACGCCTATTCGATGGCGCTGCGCGAGCAGCTGAAGAACACCTCTGTCGAGGTGATCGAGATTGCACCACCCTATGTGCAGACAACGCTGCAGGGTGAAAAGCAGGCGAAGGACGAGCGCGCCATGCCACTTGACGCCTTCATCGCGGAAGTCATGGATATCCTGACCAACAGGCCTGATGCGAAGGAAGTGATCGTGGAGCGCTGCAAGCCTTTGCGATTTGCCGCCGAGAACGGCAATTTCGATCAGGTCTTCGGCATGGTGAACAGCCTGCATTCCTGAACCGGATCGACCGTGATAGGCTTGCGCTCCTGATAGGGGCGCAGGGTCTATGGGCAGACACCAGTTCACGATGCCGAAAACGACGATGCCGGGCGTGGCTGCGGTGATCGCTGACAGCGACCGCAGCTTTCCCCGTCACATGCATGATCAATTCGGCATTGGCGTTATCGAACGTGGCGCGCAGAAATCGGCGAGCGGACGCGGCATCGTAGAAGCCGAGGCAGGGCGCGTCATCACCGTCAATCCGGGTGAGGTGCATGACGGCATAGCGCTTGGCGAAAGCGGGCGGGCCTGGACGATGCTCTATCTCGACCCCGAAATCGTGCATGCCGCATTGTCGGATATTCGCGAACGCGATAGCCACGATTTCGAGTTCGTCTATCCCGTCGATCCGAGACCGCTCGCCGATCGCTTCCGTACACTTTTTCAAGCCATCACGTCGCAACGGGCGGCTTTGCCGGGGGAGGAGGCCCTTCTTCTGCTGTTGTCGCAAACGCTGGAACGCCCCCGCGCTGTGCGTCATCAGGCGGCATCCACCGCCGGTCTGTACCGCGTCAGGCAGATGATGGACGAGGCACCACAGACGCCCTTCGGTCTCGCCGAACTTTCGGCAGTAGCGGGAATGAGCCGCTTCCGCTTTCTGCGCGCTTTCTCCTCCCTCACGGGGCTGACACCGCATAGCTATCTGATGCAGAGCCGCCTGCATCTGGCGCGGCAAGCATTGGCAAAGGGCGTGGCTCCCGCCGAAGCGGCCTTCGCGTCCGGCTTTTGCGATCAAAGCCACTTAAACCGCGTGTTTGTACGGCACTTCGGCACGACACCCGCCCTCTACCGGCATGCGCTCTCCTGATCGAAACCTGCAATTTCGTCCAAGACCGATCTGTCCAATCGCAGCAGAGTGACGCCTTCTTTCAAGGAAGGCCCTCATGACACTCGAATTTCTTCTCACATCCGCCATCGTCGTGGCATCTCCCGGCACAGGCGTAGTTTACACGCTGGCAGCCGGTCTCACGCAGGGCGCGCGCGCAAGCGTAATTGCCGCCTTCGGCTGCACACTCGGCACCGTCCCGCATCTGCTGGCAGCGATCACCGGGCTCGCTGCAATCCTCCATGCGAGTGCGACGGCATTCACCCTCATCAAATATGCCGGGGTGGCCTATCTGCTGTACATGGCTTGGAACACACTGAAAGAACATGGCGCTCTGCGCGTCGACGAGACGCAGCCAGCAAGAACGCCTGTACGCATCGTGATCGAAGCTGTCCTCATCAACCTGTTGAATCCAAAGCTCTCGATCTTCTTCTTTGCCTTCCTGCCGCAGTTCGTTGCGGCAGACTCTTCATCATCGACCCGCGAGATGACCGCTCTTGGTCTCGTCTTCATGGCGATGACATTTGTAATTTTTGTGGTCTATGGCTGCTTTGCCGCGTCTGTCAGGCGCCAGATCGTTTCGCGGCCTTCGGTGCTTGTCTGGCTGCGGCGAAGTTTTGCCGCAGCCTTTGTTGCACTTGGCCTGAAACTGGCCTTCGTGCAGCGCTGAGTGACTTGCAGCATCGGCCCAAAAACCGGACTCGATTTTCAGCCGATGCGTCGATTCAAAAAGGGTGAAGCGTCCTTTGTGCGCCCAACAGGACGCACGGCGCTTTAATCGTCCCAGTCCGGCGCCAGATGGCCGGGATTGACGATGCGTCCATCCTTCTTTGCCAACGCGAAGATCGCCTTCATCTCCTCGTCGGACAGGTCGAAGTCGAAGATATCGAAGTTCTCGGGAAGGCGGCTCTCCGTCGCCGTCTTGGACAAGGCGATCACGTCCGGCTGCTGCACGGCCCAGCGAAGCGCGACCTGGGCAGCGGTCTTGCCGTGCTTGGCGCCGATATCACGAAGCACCTCATCCTTCGGCACTTTGCCATCTGCCATCAGATAGTAGGCGGTGATCGAAATGCCGTGCTTGCGGGCAGCCTCGATCACCTTCGTCTGGTCGAGATAGGGGTGGTACTCGATCTGGTTGTTGGCAATCGGAGCGTCGGAGAGTCGGACCGATTCATCCATCAGCGCCACGTTGAAGTTGGAGATGCCGATGTTGCGCACCTTGCCCGCCTTGTGCAGTTCGTTCAGCGCGCCAATCCGCTCCGCCAGCGGCACATCGCTTTTCGGCCAGTGCAGAAGAAGCAGATCGACATAGTCCGTCTTCAGCTTCGTCAGGCTCTCATCCACGGAGCGGATGAAGTCATCATGCTTGTACTGATCGACCCACACCTTGGTGGTGAGAAAGATGTCGCCGCGCGAGACGCCGGACTTTGCGATAGCATCGCCGACTGCCGCCTCGTTCTTATAGACCTGCGCCGTGTCCACATGGCGGAACCCCAGCTTCAGAGCCTGCGGCAGAATGCGGTGGACGTCCTCTTCCGGCATGCGGAATGTACCGAAGCCGAGAGCAGGAATGTTTGCGCCATTGGCGTTGATTGTTTGCATCGTGTTTGTCTCCATTGCGGATGATAGCCCCGCCAGTCCGCGGGGCAGAAGGGTCCTCACCCTAAGTGCTGAGGACGTGATTTGGTTCACACGGTCTGGGCAAGATCTGCCTGGCGGCGGTCGAGACTGCTGCTCACCAGTGTCAGAACCAGTGCTCCCGAAACCAGCAGCGCCCCGACCCATGGTGTTGCGCCAAGACCGAGCGGCGATGCGACGACCAGGCCGCCAATCCAGGCGCCGACGGCGATGCCAAGATTGAAGGCGGCGATGTTGAGCGCCGAGGCGACATCGACCGCGTTCGGCCTGAAGCGCTTTGCAAGTTGCACCACGTAAAGCTGGAGGCCTGGCACATTGGCGAAAGACAGAAAACCGAGTGCAACGAGCGTTACCAGAGCAGCCGGGGCGGACGGAGCGGTGAAGGTGAAGATCACCAGAACGAGCGCCTGAAGCCCGAAAAGCCAACCGAGAGCCTTTGCTGGATTACTGTCTGCAATCCGCCCTCCGGCGAGATTGCCGGCGGCGATCGCTAGACCATAGAGAACCAGAACAAGGCTGACGGTGCTTTCAGCAAAGCCGGTGAGATCCTGCAGGATCGAGGCAAGAAAGGTGAAGGTCACGAAGGTGCCACCATAACCGAGTGCCGTCATGCCAAAGGCCAGCAGAAGGCGGCCGGAACCAAGAACACGAACCTGCTCCATGAGACCGGCGGCCGGCGCCTTTTGAAGCGTCGCTGGCAGCAGTGCTGCAATGCCGATGAAGGCAACGACGCCGAGTGCGGCGACAGCGAAGAAGGTGGCGCGCCAGCCGAAAATCTGACCGATGAGCGTGCCGAGCGGAACGCCGGTGACGATGGCAACCGTCAGTCCCATGAACATCATGGCAATGGCCGAAGCTCTGCGATCCTCTGCCACCAGACCCGCGGCAATGGTTGCGCCGACTGAGAAGAACACGCCGTGAGCAAAGGCGGAAATAACCCGCGCGACCAGCAGCATCTCGTAACTGGGGCTGAGCGCTGCGGCGCTATTGCCGAGGATGAAGAGACCCATCAGGCCGAGCAGGAGCGGCTTGCGCTCGATGCGGCCGGTTAGTGCGGTAAGGATGGGCGCACCAAAGGTAACACCGAGTGCGTAGACGGACACAATGAGGCCGGCAAGCGGCAGCGTGATGTGAAGATCGTTGGCGACGGTGGGCAGAAGACCCACGATGACGAATTCCGTGGTGCCGATTGCATAGGCTGCAATCGTCAAGGCAAAGAGAGCAAGGGGCATGGTTGTGCCTTTCCGGCCAATCTGGTGGCCGTCCCGTAGATGTTGATGTGTCGAACCTGAATATCGGCACCGGGCACTTGTTTGATAATCCCGATTAATCGATAATCATCTTTGAATTGAAGTCATAGGTGAGGTCATGGACAATCGCGCCGGTGAAATGGAAGTCTTCGTTCTGGCCGCCGAGTTGAAAAGCTTTTCCGCGGCAGGACGACGCTTGAAGCTGTCGCCCTCCGCTGTCAGCAAGCTTGTCTCGAGAGTGGAGGAGAGGCTTGGTACGCGGCTGCTGGTGCGCTCGACGCGAACACTGGAACTCACGCCCGAAGGTGACATCTATCTTCGTCGCGCCCGCCGTATTCTCAAAGAGATCGACGAGACGGAAGAACTGGTTGCCGGCGGTCGGGAGGAGGCGAGGGGGTTGCTTCGCGTCAACTCCTCAGTCGGTTTTGGCGAGCGGTGCATCCTGCCTCTGCTGGGGGAGTTCGCCGAACGTCATCCCAAGGTGCGGCTCGATCTGACACTGACGGACGGCGTGATCGACCTCATTGGGGAGCGTACCGATATCGCAATCCGCGTCGGACCGATGCGGGATTCCTCACTGATGGCGAGGCGCCTGTTTTCCAGCAGGCGTGTCATCGTCGCCTCGCCTGACTACCTGAAGAAGTATGGAACGCCGAAGACTCCGGAAGACCTCGACCAGCACAACTGCATCGGCTTCAACTTCCGGCGAAGCCTCGACGAATGGCCGTTTCGCGATCCCGGTTCCGATAGCGCCTATATCAAGGCCATCACCGGCAACATTCAGGTATCGAGCGGTTCGATCAAACGGCAACTCTGCCTGTTGGGCGTCGGCATCGGTCGGATTGGGGAATTTCATGTGCGCCCCGATATCGAGGCGGGCCAGCTTGTCCCGATCCTGGAGTATTATAACGGCGGCGACACAGAACTCGTCCACGCGGTTTACGCCGGACACGAGCATCTGGCTGCCCGCATCCGCGCCTTTATCGATTTCCTCGTTGAAAGAATCGAACCGAGTTGATCAGCTCGACAGGCGAGGAGAGGAAACCACCCGCTTGAACAGTGCCGACATGGCATCGCTGATGCCTTGCGTCGGGCTCACCTCGAAGAACAGCCCTTGGGAAGCGCAATCTTGCATACGGGTGGAGATTTCAGACTGGAAGGGGCGGATCCAGTCATTATACCAACCGTTTGTCGGAAGTGGCAGATAAGTCGTATAAAGGACGGCGATACGGTAGCCCTGGCTCTTCAAGGCGGTACACAGCCGGGTGTCAATCGGCTCCTGACAGCGGCCATTCGTGGTTTTTTTGGTACAGCTTGTCGGTTTGTAGCTGTCGCCAACACCATCGGATACGAAATAGAGAACCTTTTCCGGCGTGGCGGAGCTGTTGCCGTTCCCCTGCGGGCCCATTTTCAAGGCGATCTGCGTCAAGGCGCGGTCGATATCCGTCTGCTGGTCGTTATCGTAGCCTTGATACGGAATGGACATGAGGTCGATCTTGTTCGACCTGTTTTTTACGTCGGAGAGATTGGACGTGAGTGGTACAACTTCGAGAAGTTTTGTGTCCTCGGCTTTTTCACCAAAGGTATAGACTGCCATTCTAAATTGGTCTGAGACGGTCTGGGTGCCCGCTGCAGTGTCCATGAGGGAGGCCGTTGCTTTCCCCACCACATTGATGCGCGTGGTCACTTTCAGTTTTTTCGCAAGCTCGTAGTAACTATTTTTGCCACTCTGAACATCGTGACACGCGAAGGCACATTGATCGCGTGTATTCGCCACCATGGTTGCGACATCCTGGGGCGTTGCACCCACACCCATGGATGGTGTGTTATCCAGCAACAAATAGAAGTTCATATACTTCTCTGTTTGATATCGACCCGTGGATTTAATGCTTACGGTAAAGAAGTCCTTACCCAAAATCGCTGAGAGCGTGGTATTGACCGTGGCCTTCAATTCCAAGGACGATTCAACGATATTCCCGGTCTTCTTGACAAGCAGGGTGGCGTTCTCGATCTCGAAGTCGTTTTTCTTGCTGTCCCCCTTCTTGCCGAAATCCACGCCGGAATGACCAGGAACGGTGATGGGGCCATCTCCGCTCATCTTGCGCGCCTCCGCAACATATGGCGAATCTTTGGAGACGGCGCCGAGTGCGGTGGCGTCCGCCGTCTGCTGCAGATCTTCCTTGACGGCGAGCGCCTGGCTGAAGTCTAAGGCCAGGCCTGCCGCTCCAAACAGCGGTACGGCCAGGAGTGCAGTCAGAATGGCAAAATTGCCGCCTTTATCTCGCCAAAAATTAAGCATTGGTGCCTCTGAAAAATCTTATGAAGCTTTGTCGCGACCTGATATCGAGAATAGATGGCTTAAAATGAATAATAACAGGTGGATTTAATCGCTAAGGTTTTACGCAACACGTATAAATAGATGATTAAAACTCATAGGGCGGGCCTATTGCCTGGGGAAATGCATGTCACGCGCGCAACGCCTGCTTGATTTGCTTCAATTGTTACGAAGCTATCGCAATCCGGTGGGTGGCGCAGAATTGGCGGCCGCGACAGGTGTCAGTCTGCGTACGCTCTACCGCGACATCGGGACCCTCCAGGCGCAAGGCGCCAATATAGAAGGCGAGGCCGGCGTCGGCTACGTGCTGCGACCGGGTTATCTTCTGCCGCCTCTAATGTTTTCCGAAGCGGAAATCGAGGCTTTGGTTCTTGGCTCCCGCTGGGTGGCGGGCAGGGCGGATGGCGCGTTGGCGGATGCCGCGCGCGCCGGGCTTGCGAAGATCGCCGCGGTTCTGCCAAAGACGCTGGCGGAGGAACTGGACAATTCCACACTTCTTGTGGGACCCGGAAAGGTGATCGATATGCCGCATATCGATCTTAGCAATATTCGCAGTGCCATTAGAAGTCAGGCAAAAATCGAGATCGACTATGCCGACGAGCGCGGGCGCGACACTCGCCGGATTGTGTGGCCCTTTGCGCTGGCGTTTTTCGATCAGGTTCGTGTGCTGCTGGCATGGTGTGAGTTGAGACAGGACTACCGCAGCTTTCGCGCCGATCGCATTTCTTGCTTCACGCTTCTGGACGCGCGCTATCCCAAACGCCGCGAAGTCCTGCTGAAAGGTTGGCGGCAGATGATGAAGGCACGCCAGGAGACTACTGACAGAAACTGACACTGCGCCTGGCTAAGGTCTCCTCATCAACAAAAGGAGACCAACATGAACCACCCGAACTTCGTCATTCTCTTTGTCAACGACCCGCGCCATAGCGCTGCATTCTATGGCGATTTGCTCGGCGCAGAGCCTGTCGAACTCTCCGACACCTTCGCTCTGTTCAATTTGCAAAGCGGCATGCGCCTTGGTCTCTGGTCCCGCCACACCGTTCAGCCGCCACTGTCTTCCGACGGCAACGCTGCCGAAATCACCTTCATCAAAGAGACGGACAGTGAGGTCGATGCCTGCCATCGCACGTGGACCGACAAGGGCCTACCGATCTTGCAGGAGCCAACCGTCATGGACTTCGGCCGCACATTCCTTGCGGCAGATCCGGATGGTTACCGGCTGCGTGTCTACGCCTTTCACGGCTGACGTCTCACTGTGTTGACCGGACAGGCATCAAGCCATGTCTGTCCGGTCACGCTCAGCCGCGCACTGCGACGATAAACAGTCGTGGGAATCGCAAAAGGCGCCGTCCATCCGCAAGTCGCGGATAGGCGGCGTCGATACGCTGTCGGTAATCCTCCAGAAACGCCTCTTGATGTTCAGCGCCAGCAACTGCCAGATAAGGACGAAGACCGGTGCCTTTCACCCACTCCACGATAGCCCCGGCATCCGCCATGGGGTGATTGTAAATGCTGTGCCAGACATCAACGCGGAGCGCTTTCGGCGACAGGCGATCGATGTAGTCAGCGGGGGAAGGCAGCGGCTTGCGACGCAGTTGTCGCCCTTCGAAGTTCTGACGCCATGGACCGGAGCGGCTCGTTTCCTCCATCAACAAGTGACCCGGCTCATTGAGGTTGTCCGGCATCTGGATAGCAAGGACGCCACCGGGGGTCAGATGGTCCATCAGCCTGTCGAGAAGGTCGATGTGGTTCGGCAACCATTGGAATACCGCATTGGCATATAACAGATCGGCAGGCGCATCCGGTAGCCAGGATGACAGATCGGCCTGCACGAATTCGGTCGTCGGCAACCTGAGTGCGGCTTCTTCCAGCATATTCTCATCGCTATCGACGCCGGTAATGACGTTGACACCATAGCGCTCCGTCAAAAGCTCGGTGGAGTTTCCGGGGCCACAGCCAAGGTCGAAGCCCTTCATGACCCGCTCCAGTGGGACCTGTGCCAGAAGGTCACGCGCTGGCCGCGTCCGCTCGTCCTCGAATTTCAGATATTGCTGTGCCGACCATGCCATTTCAGGCCTCCCTGCGCTTATGTCTTATTGAAGATGCCACAGCGTCCTCACGACTGCCAGATCACCTCGATTGGCGTAGCAACGCGGGGACCATATTCTTGGCTGCACGCAATAAATGCGCTTTTCACGGCAATCCTCGGGCAATATTCCTTCCTTTTGATCGTCGCGGGGAATTTCATCTTGACCTCATGGCCGAGCGGGCATTCATTCCGCTGCATTCAAGAAGGAGAATGCCATGTCCGTCGATACCGCACCCCGTTCCACAACCTGGACCTACGTCGATGGTCAATGGCTTCCCGGCAATCCTCCCTTGATCGGCCCCACCTCCCACGCCATGTGGCTCGCGTCGACCGTCTTCGATGGCGCACGCTGGTTCGATGGCCTGGCACCCGATCTCGATCTGCACTGCCAGCGCGTCAACCGCTCTGCCGTCAACATGGGCATGAAGCCGACCATGACGCCTGAGGAGATCGAGCAACTGGCGCTGGAAGGCGTGAAGAAGTTCGATGGCAATATGGCGATCTACATCAAGCCGATGTACTGGGCCGAGCATGGCATGCGTGGCTCCGTCGTCGCTCCGGACGCGGAGTCCACCCGCTTCGCGCTTTGCCTGTTCGAGGCACCGATGGATGCTGGCGTGCCACTGACGCTGACCGTCTCGCCGCTGCGCCGTCCATCGCCGGAAACGGCCATGACCGATGCCAAGGCTGGTAGCCTCTATCCCAATAGCGGTCGTGCCATCATTGAAGCCCGCTCGCGCGGCTTCGACAACGCGCTGATGCGCGACATGAACGGCAATGTGGCCGAGTCCGCATCCTCCAATGTCTTCATGGTCAAGGATGGCATCGTCTATACGCCGATGCCGAACCGCACCTTTCTGGCAGGCATTACCCGCTCTCGCGTCATGATGTTGCTGCGCCAGGCTGGTTTCGATGTGCGTGAGGCAACGCTCTCCGTCGAAGACTTCCGCAACGCCGACGAAATCTTCTGCTCCGGGAACTATTCCAAGGTTTCCCCAGTCATCAAGCTTGACGAACGCGAACTCCAGGCCGGCCCTGTGGCGCGCAAGGCGCTGGACCTTTACATGGACTGGGCCAAATCGACGGTGTCGGCTGAGTAAAAAGACGACATTGGAACTCCTTGTGGATGTCGCATGATTACGGTGTCCCAGGGAGTTCTATTCGCTCTTGATCTGCACCAACTCATGACGCGCCACCTCTATCACCGCATCCGTCAGCGACTTTAGCCGATCCGCAGCCAGCCGGTTGACCTGCCAGAACAGCGGGACGTCGAACGGCGTTCTCGCCACAAGCTCCACCAATCGCCCCTCCGCCAGATGATTGCGCACCAGAAGTGCCGGGTTCATGCCCCAACCCATGCCAAGCAGCGCGGCATCCACAAAGCTTTGGGTAGATGGTAGCCAGTGGGTCGGGTGGACGATGGACGCGCCGAAAACCTGGCTGATCCATTGCTGCTGGAGCCGGTCTTTCTGGTTGAAGGTGAGGGCAGGAGCTTGTGCAAGTTCGGTTTCCGTCACGCCCTTGGGAAAGTATCGGTCGATAAAAGCGGGGCTTGCTGTTGCGTGGTAGCGCAGAAAGCCGAGCGGCGTGACACGGCAGCCCTGAACCGGCTTTTCAAGACTGGTCACCGCCGCGAGGACGCGTCCGCGCTGCAGCCATTCCGCCGTGTGATCCTGGTCATCCACCGCCACATTCAGGAGAAAGCCCGACTGATGTGTGAAAGCGGAAACTGCCTTTAGGAACCATGTGCCGAGACTGTCGGCATTAGTGGCGATGTGCAGCGTCACGCGGCTGCTGACTTCGTCGGAAGACAGAAGAGCGGGAAGCTGGCTGAAAAGCTCAGACTCCAGCATGCCCACATGCTCCATATGGCGGCAGACCCATTCGCCTTTTTCCGTCGCCGTACAGGGATTGCCACGCAGGATGAGAACGGCGCCCAGCCGTTCCTCGAGTTGTTTGACCCTTTGGGAGATGGCCGATGGCGTGACGTGTAGCGCCAGTGCCGCCTTTTCAAAACTGCCGGTCTGCACCACCATAGCCACCGCGCGAAGCCCTGCGTAATCCATAGAGTTAGCCCTGCTTAATCGAGGTAAGTATCTTTAACTGGATTAAACCATTGCCGCCACCTATTCGATGCGAGGACTTAAGGGGCATCGTATGGAATTTTCGGTATATCTCACAGGCTTCACCATGGGGCTGACGCTTATCATGGCCATCGGTGCGCAAAATGCGTTCGTATTACGCCAGGGCCTTCGCGGTGATCATGTCTTCGCCGTTTGCCTGGCCTGCGCGCTTTCGGATGCGATCCTGATCACCATCGGCGTGACAGCGTTCCGGCAGATCGCCACGGTCATGCCGGCAATCGAGCCCGCCATGCGCTATGCGGGGGCCGCGTTTTTGGTGTGGTATGGCGCAAAGAGCCTGCAATCGGCACTTCGGTCCTCAGAGACCTTGGCCGCTGCATCCGGCACGGTCACGTCCTTTGCTCCCACACTTCTTACCTGTCTGGCGCTGACATGGCTGAACCCGCATGTCTATCTCGACACCGTCGTTTTGATCGGCACGATCTCGATCCAGTTTCCAGGCAAGGAAGCGGTCTTCGGCGCAGGTGCCGCCACGGCGTCATGTGTCTTCTTCTTCTCGCTCGGCTATGGCGCCCGCTGGCTGCGCCCCCTCTTCGCCAATCCGGCAGCGTGGCGCATCCTGGAAGGCGTCATTGCGCTTGTCATGTGGCTGATCGCGCTCACGCTTCTGACGGGCGGCTAAGGGCAGCGACAAGTGCGCGCAGCGGCGCCGTCATGTGCTTGTCGCGCCTCATTGCCAGCACGAGATGACGTTCCAGTTTCGGCATGAGCGAGCGCGGTTGCAGCCCTTTCGAAGCCGCGTCATGGACGGCCATGGCAGGTACGATGGCGACGCCGAGGCCTGACTCCACCAATGTCTTCAGCGCCTCCACGCTGCCAAGCTCCATGACGGGCTGGACTCGTCTGCTGCTGTCTTTCAGCCACCCGTCAACAAGCTTTCGGGTATTGCCACCCTGATAGAGAAGCAAGGGCTGGCCGCAGAGATAATCGGCGTCAATGTTTTCTGGGATGGCAGACACGTCCGGTGCGAAAACCGCGACCAGTTCTTCGCGATGAAGTTCGCGCAGATCGAGGCTGCGACCGGTGACGGGAAACGTGACGATCGCTGCATCGATCTCGTTATTTTCCAGGAGGCGGACGATATCCGGCGTGTTGCCGGTCTCCACACGAATTTCGATACCGGGCATGAGCCGACGGATTTCTCGCAATATCGTCGGCAGAAAGTAGATGAGGGCTGTCGCACCGGTACCGATGCGCAAGCGTCCGCTCTGGCCGCTTCGATGCGGCGCGACGGTCTCAATGGCCTGAGACACTTCGTCGGCAATGCGCCGTGCATGCACCAGAAGATCGCGTCCTGCCGACGTCGGTTGCGCCCGTCTCCCTACGCGCTCGATGAGCCGAACGCCAAGCTGCTTTTCAAGCAACCGAATGTGGAGGCTGATGGCAGGCTGTGTCAGCCCAACCTTCTCGGCCGCGGCGGAGAAACTACCGAGATCCGCGACATCGATGAAGCTCTTCAACTGTCGGAGGTCGAAATCCATATCAAAGAAACCCTTATGCTCTGCATAAGATCTATAATCTTTATTTTGATATGTCTCTGGTGCAGATTGCAGCGACGCCATACGCTTCAGGACTTTCTGCAATGACCTCCGCCACAAAAACCGCCATGATCATCCGCCCCTGCGAAGAGGGGGATATCCCTGCGATCGTTGAAATCTACCGTGACGCCGTTCTCTATGGCAGCGCCAGCTTCGAAATCGAGCCGCCGACGGCCGATGCTATGCGGGAGCGCTGGAGAACGCTCCTTGCCGGCGGCTTCCCCTATATCGTCGCGGAAATGGAAGGCGCGGTTGTCGGCTACGCCTATGCCGGACCCCATCGTGCCCGCCCGGCCTATGGAGCAACGGTGGAAGACTCCATCTATGTCGATCCGAACAGAAAGGGCTTGGGGATCGGCAAGACCCTGCTGCTTGCACTGATCGAAGAGGCGGCGGCAAGGGGTTTTCGCCAGATGGTGGCGGTTGTCGGCGATTCCGAGAACGCCGCTTCTATCGGCGTTCACCGCGCCACTGGGTTCGAGATGGTGGGAACCCTGAAATCCGTCGGCTGGAAGCACGGCCACTGGCTGGACATCGTTCTCATGCAGCGACCATTGGGCGAGGCGGACAGAACGCCTAGAGTGTAAATCTAAAGTTCTATCCAATGATCGCCATTGCTTACGTGCTTTACGTAAGCAGCGCTCCGCTTCTTGAATTCACTCTGTTCGTTAGACGAGCGAAAAGTCTTGAACAGGCTGTCAGGGCTTGGTGGAGCCAGGAAGCTCGACCTTGACGGAATCGGCCGACAATTCGCTGCCGAGCTCCACGGCCTTGGTCTTCTTGTCGTAAACGCAGATGTGACTAACGGTTGCATCTGCTCCTTTCGCCTTTCCGGTCAGGATCGCCAAGCCGTAGTTCTCGCTTCCTGTCGGATCGACGACGGCCTTCGCGTCATCCATCAGCCTTGCCCCCGCATCGAGGCATTTTGCCTGCACGTCGGCGACGAACGCTTCCCAAGCATTATCGGACGATGCGGCTGCGGGGAGCGCCACAAGGGATGCCATGATCAAAACCAAAGCCTGTCGTTTCACTGCCATGTCCTTTCGATAGTCTCTCATAGGATCAGCCGAACGGATCGCTCGGAATCGGTACGGCAAACTGGGTCGCAATCATGTTTTTGAAGAGGCGTGAGAGGAATTTTCTCTTTTGCTGGAACATTTTGACAATTCACAGGTTGCCTGAATTGACGGCTGATCCTATGGTCCGCGCACAAGGTTTCGAGGAGCGGCCCAGCCGCTGCAACAAGGAGTAAAACCATGGCCTTTGAACTTCCCGAACTCCCATACGACTACGACGCGCTTGCGCCTTACATGTCGCGCGAAACGCTGGAGTTTCACCACGACAAGCACCACAAGGCCTATGTGGACAACGGCAACAAGCTGGCTGCAGAAGCCGGTCTTTCCGACCTGTCGCTCGAAGAAGTCGTGAAGAAGTCCTTCGGCACCAATGCTGGTCTCTTCAACAACGCTGCCCAGCATTACAACCACGTCCATTTCTGGAAGTGGATGAAGAAGGACGGCGGCGGCAACAAGCTGCCCGGCAAGCTCGAGCAGGCGATTGCCTCCGATCTCGGCGGTTACGACAAGTTCAAGGCTGACTTCATCGCAGCCGGCACCACGCAGTTCGGCTCCGGCTGGGCCTGGCTTTCGGTCAAGAACGGCAAGCTTGAAATCTCCAAGACCCCGAACGGTGAAAACCCGCTGGTCCATGGCGCAGAGCCGATCCTCGGCGTCGACGTGTGGGAACACTCCTACTACATCGACTATCGCAACCTGCGTCCGAAGTACCTTGAAGCTTTCGTCGATAATCTCATCAACTGGGATTACGTTCTGGAGCGCTACGAAGCCGCTTCCAAGTAATTTTCCGATCGATCGGATAAGCAGCACCCGGCCGTTGCGCCGGGTGTTTTGCTTTGCGGCGTCTTCCGATCCTTGCAGGCGTTGTCACACCTCTGTCATGCGGCGCTTCTAAGCGGTAGCGATCATGACAGCCACATCCACCACACCGCTCTTTTCCTTCGGCATCGTCGCTGACCCGCAATATGCCGACATCCCAGCCCGACCGGAGATGAACCGCTTTTACGCGGAGAGCACGAAAAAGCTGGCGGCTGCGATCGACGCCTTCAACCAGGAGGATCTGGCTTTCGTCGTCACCCTCGGCGACCTGATCGACCGAGGTTGGCAGAGCTTTGACGCGATCCTTGGCTGTTACGATCACCTCAGGCATCGCTCCATTCTGCTACCCGGAAACCACGACTTCGCTGTCGAGCCGGAGCATTTGCCAAAGGTCCACGATCGGCTCGGCATGCCGGCAAGGTGGCATGACTTCAGTCTCGGCGAATTCCGTTTCATCGTGCTGGACGGCAATGATGTCAGCACCTTCGCGCCTCCAACTGGCGATCCGCGCCGCGAGCTTGCCACGGCCCGTCTGGAGGCGCTACGCGAGGCCGGAGACCTGAACGCACAGGACTGGAACGGTTCTTTCAGCAATGAGCAACTGTCCTGGCTGCGGGCAACGCTTGCCAAGGCCGATGCCATGCAGGAGCAGGTCGTCCTCTTTTGCCATTACCCGCTCTATCCGGCGAACGCGCATAATATGTGGGACGCGCCAGAGGTGCTGAAACTGCTGGCCGCCCATCACAGCGTCAGGGCGTGGTTCTGCGGGCACAATCACGATGGCAATTACGGCGTGATCGGCAATACTCATTTCGTCAACGTCAAAGGCATGGTGGACACGCCGGACCAGAACGCCTTTGTCGTGGCCGATGTTTATCCGGACCGCATCGCCCTGCGTGGCTTTGGCCGGGAGCTAAACCGTGTTCTGATGTTTTGACGTCAGGACGGTGTGGTCGCTCCCGTCATTGTCTAAGATTTGTCGGCCCAGTATTGGCAGACTTTTTGGCCGCTTGCCACGGGCGCAAAGGAAACTGAAAAAGCCAAGTTTAGGTATCTGATTTTCCTTTGGAAAATCACCTGAATGTGACTTCTTTTTGCCATGTGAAGCCTGCATCTTCATTTCTGTTCGACTCGGTGTGCCGCCCGGCACATATCCGCGTGTTGTGAAATCGATGCGGAACGACGAATAACCACCTCCGGTGCCACCGGAACAAGGAGAGAGAGCATGAAATTCAAGACGATTGCCGCATCCATTCTCATAGGCTGTCTTTGCGCCGGAGCGGTTTCCGCGGCCGGCGAGGTTGAAAAGCGCGAAGGCTTGATGAAACAGATCGGTGGCGCCATGGGCGCACTCGGTGCGATCGCCAAGGGCGAAAAGCCCTATGACGCCGAAGCCGTGAAGACAGCTGTCACCACGATCAGCACCAACGCCAAGGCGTTTCCGGATCAGTTCCCCGCGAATTCTGAAGGCGGCGCGGCGTCGCCTGCCATCTGGCAGAACTTTGCGGACTTCAAGGCGAAGTCGGAAAAGCTCGGCGCGGATGCCGATGCCGTTCTAGCACAGCTGCCGACCGATCAGGCGAGCACAGGTGCTGCCCTCAAGACGCTCGGCGCCGATTGCAGTTCCTGCCATCAGGCCTATCGTGTGAAGAAGTAAGCGACCCAAGAAGAGCCCGCCGGTTCAGCGGCGGGCTATTTCCTTCAATGATATTTTATCGATAGCGGAGAGGCGGATGGCATCCATCTGGGGAAAGCTGGCAGGCGGTATTGCGGTCGCAGGTCTCGCCGGCTTCGGCATTTTCATGTGGGTGACCGCACCTGAGCGCCAGCCGCCAAGCCACTGGGCCAATCTCGGTGAACCCGATCTTGCCAATGGCGAAACGCTGTTTTGGGCAGGCGGATGCGCAAGCTGTCATGCTGCTCCGAATGCCAGCGGCGATGCCTTGAAGACGCTGTCCGGCGGCCAGGCCTTGCCAACCCCCTTTGGCACTTTCCATGTTCCCAATATTTCACCTGATCCGCAGCATGGTCTCGGAAGCTGGACGGTGGCCGAGTTCGGCGATGCCATGACCCGAGGGGTCGGAAAGAACGGCGAGCATCTCTATCCGTCCTTCCCCTACACGTCCTATGCCCGCATGACGGCGCAGGATATCAATGATCTCTTCGGCTACCTGAAGACGCTGCCCGCCAGCACCAACGACGCGCCTCCTCACGATTTGCCATTCCCGCTCGACATGCGATTGGCTCTCGGCGGCTGGAAATTCCTCTATTTCGACAAGGGCGCGCCACGGGTGCAGCTTGCCAATGCCAGCGCCGATGTGGCGCGCGGTCAATATCTGGTGGAAGGCCCAGGCCATTGCGGCGAGTGCCACACGCCACGCACGGCACTTGGCGGTCTGAGCAAAGACAAGTGGCTGGCAGGCGGCCCCAACCCAGAGGGTGAGGGGACGATCCCCGACATCACGCCAGGCTCGCAAGCCATAGGTTCCTGGACGGTCGCCGATATCGCCAGCTATCTCGAAACGGGCTTCACCCCAGATTTCGATAGCGTCGGCGGATCCATGGTCAAGGTGCAGCAGAATATGGCGAAGCTTTCGGCCGAAGATCGCAACGCGATCGCTGCTTATCTCAAGGCCATTCCAGCGCGTTGACATCTGTGAATACGGGAGGCTCAAGCTTCTCGCATTGACTCTCCACAACCCCTGACCGATAACAGAGGCGTGATGGTCTTTCCGGTTCTGCCGGAAAGTGAAAAGGGAACACGATAGGAGCCTCGCTCTCATTCGTGGCTGCCCCCGCAACTGTGAGCGGTGAGCCGGAAAACAACAGCCACTGATGCTAAATCTGGCATCGGGAAGGTGTTTTCAAGGCTACGACCCGCGAGCCAGGAGACCTGCCATCACGAAGTGTCGTCAATGCCGGCGGGGTGTCCGGAAGAGCACGGTTTTCGGGTTGGCACCATCCGCCCGAAAAGCCCTGTTTGTCTTTCCCCGTGGTGAAGGTTGAACGCGTGCGTCCGGCTGCCTGAAAGCAGCGCGCCGCTGAAGAAGAGGGTCACCATGTCTATCCAACAGAATACGGCGTCGAGCGCCGTGTCCTCGACCACATCGAAACTCTTACAAGCGCTGAGTGCCGTTGCACTTGGCCTGTTCATTGTCGGTTTCGTTGGCTTCTCGCATGTCGAGGCCATGCACAATGCGGCGCATGATACGCGCCACGCCAATGCTTTTCCCTGCCATTGAGGGGAGATGAGATGCCGTTTTTCAGAAACATCGTCTTCACCGCAGTCCTCGTCGGCCTGATCGCAGGTCTTGCCGTCAGCGCCATGCAGGCGGTCGGCACCACGCCACTGATCCTGCAGGCGGAAACCTTCGAGAGCGCGGGTGGCGAGGCAGGTCACTCCCATGATTCGGCTACACCGGCCGATCACCATCATGACGCGGAAGCCTGGGCACCTGCGGATGGTTTCGAGCGTAACGCCTACACCATCGCCGCCAATGTCCTGACGGCCATAGGCTATGCATTGGTACTCACAGGTCTGATCTCGCTTCGCGGCTCTCAGGGTGGCTGGCGCGAAGGTCTGTTCTGGGGGCTCGCCGGTTTCGCCGCCGTCATGCTGGCCCCGATGATCGGCCTGCCGCCGGAACTGCCGGGTAGCCCCGCTGCCGATCTTGGTGCGCGTCAGGTCTGGTGGATCGCGACCGCTGCCGCGACTGCCGGAGGCATCGCGCTCCTCGCCTTCCGCCGCTCGGAGCCTTGGGCGGTGATCCTTGCCGTCGTGTTGATCGTTGCGCCGCATGTCGTCGGTGCGCCATTGCCGCCTGCGGGTGAACATGCGCTGGCGCCGCTGCCGCTGGAACGCCGCTTCGTCGTGCTTGCCACCGTCACCAGCTTCGTGTTCTGGCTGATCTTGGGCTCGCTCAGCGGCCTGTTCCTCAAGCGCTTCGACGCTGCAAAGTGACATGATGACAGAGGAGAACGCGGTCGATTGGAGCGATGACCTCGATTGCCTGCGTTTTTCCGTTCCCGGTCATGGCGCGCCTTGCGCCATGCATCGGCTTGCTTTCAAGGTGTTGATACATGATGCGCTGACAGAAGAGACCTGTCGCGCTTACTTCATGGCAAACCGCGAAGCATTTCTCGCGGCGGCCACCAACAAGATCGAGCGGCTGAGTATCCCCTTCGAGCGCAGCCTCCATATCAACAGCCGCGATCTTCGCCGAGCCATGACAGCAGAAGACGCGCAAGGACCGGCGCGCCTCTGCCGTGTGCTGGATCGTTAAGCCGGCACGTGTTCCGCGGAAAATACCGACAGTTCGGCTGCGGCTTCCGGTCCCCATAGACCGAGGGCTTTCAACACCTCTTTCGCGAAGCTGACCGGTGAATTGCCCGGTGCTGTGACAACACCCTGATCGCTGACGGCTTGTGGCTGATCGCGGTAGAGCGTTGCTCCGTCATAGCCGCCGTATTTTTGATGCGACGCCAGGGCGTTGCCCGTATGGGCCACACTGTTCAAGATGCCGGTACCGGCGAGCGCGCTGGCCGCAGCACAGATGCCTGCAACCACGCGGCCTTTTGTCCGAAAGCGATGGACCAGATCGCCAAAATCGGGCGCAGTGCCTTTTTCCCAACTCAAGCCGCCCGGGATAACCAGCGCGTCGATCGTCTCCGGGTCGAGGGCGTCATAGGACGTTTCCGGGATCACCTTGAATCCGCCCATGGACGTCACAGGCTGGCCGTCGGGTGAAGCGGTGACGATCTCGACACCGAGATAGCTGCGGGCCGCAGCGGCAAGCAGCGCAGGCTCCCAGTCGGCAAAGTCTTGCGCCAACGCAATTGCAATACGAGTCATGTCATCCTCCAGAAGCGAAGAAGCTCAGGCAATTGCCTGCATGAAGCGCATGCCGGTGACGGGACGCGGAACGAAATCCATGTTTTCGTAGAACTTGTGTGCGGCGAAGTTGCCGGTCGCAGCGCCGACGGACAGGAAGTCGCAGCCGCAGCGTTTTGCAACATCACGCGCGCGCGCCACCAGGTGCTGACCGGTGCCGTGACCGCGATGGCCGTCCCGCACGAAGAGATGGTGCAACTCCATGCCGCGGCGGCCTTCCTGGGCGCGGTAGAGCGGCACGAGAATGGCGTAGCCGATAAGTTCGCCTGCCGCTTCCGCCACCAGTGCGGTGATCCAGGGGACCTGGCCGAACAGATCGCGCTCAAGCTTCTCCGGCGTGATCGCGGCGGCATCGCCATGATGGGCGGCGAGCAGGGTGATCATCTCGTTGAGTTCAGGCAGATCGACCGGGCGCGCGCCACGAATGGTGACGACGGGCGGTCTTGGCAGTGTCAGGAGGCTATCTTCGGTCATGGGTCTGGTCCTTCGGTTGTCTGGTTTTTTGCCGTCAGGACGCTTGGAAAACAACAAAGCCGCCTGACGGCGGCTTGTTGACAAAGTGATCTGTCGAGCCGCCCTTTACAGGTAGGCCCAAAAATACGTGCAGGAGATGGGTGCGCGTTCATTGATCATGCTCGATTCAATGCGCTTGAATTGGAAAGCTGTCAAGGGGAGGCTTCGGCATTTTGGATGGGTCCGTTTCGATATCTGCCATGAGGGCAAGCGGCGCATTGACATCGGTCGTCCTCAGTCCGCTATGTGTCTGCGCGGCGTGCTCTTGCGCTCGATAAGTCAATGGCAGGGACAAAAGCATCGATGACGGCGCAATCCGCAGAGCAAGTGGGTTTTCAGGGCACGGGCGTCTCGATTTTTCCCATTACCCAAGCCACGGCCGCGACATTTACGGATCTGTTCATCGGCGTGACCTTCCTGTGCTTCATCTGCGCCGGGAGCAAAAGGGTCGTCTGTCCTGTGAATGGCGAGTTCGTGGGCGAGGCGGGTGACCTCCTGATTTTCCCCTCTGGTTCTATCGTCACCTTGGAAAACCGTCCTGTCAGCGCTGCGAATTATCGGGCGACAGGCATCTATTTCGATCATGAACTGATTGATGCGGTCTTCGCCGGTCCACCGCGGGCGTCAGGCTCGCCTGGTGTCCAAATCGTTCGCGAGGCAGCAAGCGCGGACTATGATGTGGTGGAGGTCACGCGGCAGGCTTTGCATGATGACACTCTACCCTTGTCGGTCAAGCGCCATCGGGTTCTGGAGCCGTTGGTCTGGCTCCGCCATCACGGTATCCATCTGCCGCGGCGAGGGGAAGATCAACCCTTGAACAAGGTGCGGCGGCTGATAGAGACCGACATCAGCCAGCCTTGGCGGGTGGAAGACGTCGCGCGTCATTTTGCCATGAGTGAAGCCAGTTTTCGGCGGTGGCTGGCGAAATCCGGTCCGGGATTTTCGCAGATCCTGTTGAACACGAGGCTGGAGAAGGGGCTAGGGATGCTGCAATCAACGGATACGCCGATCTCCAGTATCGCGTTGGAGTGCGGCTTCAAGACGCCCTCGCATTTCTCCGAGGCCTTCCGCAAGAGATTCGGTCTTAAGCCACGCTCTATCCGCACAGCCGAATTCTGATCGTTTTTCGATAGTCTTTGATCGCGAGCCGGAAGCTCGAAATTCCTGGCAGGTCTATGTCTTTGAGCATGATCAACGTCTGGAAAGGACACCTCATCATGCTGAAAAAGAACGTTGCGACCGGCGTCATTATGGCGCTTCTGACCGCCACGACAGCAAGCGCCGCGGACTTCAAACTGTCGAGCACTTCGATTGCCGAGGGGCAGCAACTTACGTCTAACTTCGTGTTCAAGGGCTTCGGCTGCGAGGGCGGAAATCAGTCGCCGCAGCTATCCTGGTCTGGCGCGCCGGCTGGCACGAAGAGCTTTGCCATCACGGCCTACGATCCGGATGCGCCGACAGGCTCGGGCTGGTGGCACTGGACCGTGGTGAATATCCACGCAGCGCAAACGTCGCTCGAACTTGGTGCAAGCGGCGACAAGAAGCTGCCCGCAGGAGCCTTGGAAATCCGCAATGATTATGGTGTAGCCGGTTTTGGCGGGGCATGCCCGCCGCCCGGTGAAGTCCACCGCTACATCTTCACCGTCCATGCGCTTGGCACGGAGCATCTGGACCTTCCGGACAATGCCAGCAACGCGCTTGCGGGGTTCATGATTGGCGCCAACACCCTTGCCACGGCAAAGATCACAGCGGTCTATAACCGCTAAGGGCGCAGCAGAGGATAGTCGCTGGCGCTGGTGACTATCCTCTCCCGGCATGACGTCTCAATGATCGTGATCGCACAGACCATGATCCGACAGCGCCCGGATGACATTGCAATCTTCGATCGAGTGTCCGTCGCAGTGGGAGACGATCCGCTCCAGCTCGTGCTCCAGCTTCTTCAGCTTGGCGATCTTTTCCCGCACTGTCGCGAGATGATCGGCGGCAATGCGGTCCGCACCCGCGCACGGCATTTCGCGGTGCTGGCTGAGCGCGATCAATTCACGGATCGCGTCGATGTTGAGACCGAGATCGCGGGCGTGCCGCACGAAAGCGAGACGTTCCAGATCGGTCTTTTCATACCGGCGCTGATTGCCCTCGGAGCGATCGGCTTCGTTAAGCAGCCCCATTTGCTCGTAGTAGCGAATGGTCGGGACTTTCACGCCTGTCCGTTTCGATAAATCGCCGATGGAATACATGGCCTCATCCTCATAGCTATAGCTTGTAGAGATATAGGTTTCAGACAGTGGGAACGCAATTGTTTTGCCGTCTCCGCCGTCAGGCATTCGAGAAAAGCAGTTGGCTATTGACGGGCGCTGATGGAGTATGACGCAAGCGACAACGCCTCCCTTTAATGATCACCGTCATGCCCAGTATCTTATCGACCGATCTTTCCATTTCCGCCCTGGCATTTCTGGTGCTCGTCGCTTTGAGCGCAGGCCTCGCGCGCGGTTTTTCCGGCTTCGGCGCGGCGCTGATCTTCGTGCCGCTCGCCAGTTCGGTTATGGGCCCGCAGATTGCCGTTCCGCTTCTCCTTGTGGTCGATGGGGTGATGACGCTCGGGATGATACCGGGGGCAGTCCGTCGGGCGGATCGACGCGACGTCCTCACCATGGCGGTCGGCGCCATCATTGGCGTGCCACTTGGCGTCCACCTCCTGATGACACTCGATCCCGTCACCATCCGTTGGGCCATCGTCGCCATCGTTGTTGTACTCTTGTCGCTTCTGATGTCCGGTTGGCGCTATAGGGACCGGCCGAAGGCAATTCTGACGGCGGTCGTCGGACTGATCGCCGGTGTGTTTTCCGGCGTGGCGCAGATCGGCGGGCCGCCGGTCG
Source organism: Agrobacterium cavarae (assembly GCF_004310285.1). Taxonomy (GTDB): domain Bacteria; phylum Pseudomonadota; class Alphaproteobacteria; order Rhizobiales; family Rhizobiaceae; genus Agrobacterium; species Agrobacterium cavarae. Next base: position 46,453 of record NZ_SISF01000028.1, on the reverse strand, counting down.
TGGCCTATTGGTTGGGCGGGGCTGTGCCGGCGGTCATCGTTCGGGCCAATATCATTCTCTATTTTGCGATTTCCACGGTGCTCAATGCCTCGGCCTATCTGTGGAATGGTCTCATCACGGTGAAGCTCTTGGGGTTAGCGGTTCTCGTCGCCCCGGTTTACGGCCTTGGTGTATGGCTCGGCAGTAGAATGTTCGGCCTTGCCGAAGAGAAGACCTTTCGCCGCATCTGCTATGGGATGATCGCAACCGCAGCCCTCATCAGCATGCCGCTCTTCGATGCCCTGAAGGGCTGATCGAACGCTCTGCCGCCATCTGCGTCTTCTCAAGCAGCATAGGGGGCTTGCCGTCTGCCTCAAGAGAAAATAGTATACCCCCCTATACTATAGTGAGGATAGGCAGATGTCCCATACGATCCGAGACAAGGATAAGCTTCTGGCGCGTATCCGGCGCATGAAGGGGCAGATGGAAGCGGTGGAACGGGCGCTAGAGGGCGGCAAGCCCTGTGGCGATGTTCTGCAACTCCTCGCCTCGGTTCGCGGCGCGCTCTCCGGCCTGACGGGCGAAGTGATGCAGGAGCATCTGCACGAGCACGTGCTGCACGCGGAAAATGACGAGGAACGCGCTAAGGCTGCGGAAGAGCTGGCGCAGGTTCTCAAAACCTACATTCGATAAGGTGACGATGATGGCAACGATGGAACATAGCCACGCGGATGGCACGCATAGCCACGTTTTCTTAGGGACCGATCACGAGCGCAACGAGCGACGCGTCTGGATGGTCATCGCTCTGACCACCGTCATGATGGTGGTGGAGATCGCGGCAGGTCACTGGTTCGGCTCCATGGCCCTGACAGCCGATGGCTGGCATATGTCGACCCATGCGGGCGCGATGCTGATTTCGGCACTTGCCTATCTCTATGCCCGCAAGCACGCGCATGATCCGCGCTTCACCTTCGGCACGGGAAAGTTTGGCGATCTCGCCGGTTTCGCCAGTGCGGTGGTGCTGGGCGTCGTCGCGCTGTTGATTGCCTGGGAAAGCGCTCTGCGCTTCGTCTCGCCGGTGGAGATCGACTTCAACCAGGCCATCATCGTTGCGGTCATCGGTCTGGTCGTCAACATCGTCAGCGCTCTTCTCCTGAAGGACGATCACCATCACCATGGGCATTATCACGATGATCCCGAGGATCATGACCATCCGCATGAAAGCCACGCCCACCATCATGGCACCCACGCTCATCACTCGGATTCCCATGGATCGCACACGCACCATGGGAGCCGCGACAACAACCTGCGCGCCGCCTATCTGCACGTGGTGGCAGATGCCTTGACCTCGGTGCTGGCCATAGTGGCCCTTGTTCTCGGCAAATGGAACGGCTGGACCTTCCTCGATCCGGCGATGGGCATTGTGGGTGGTATCGTCATTGCCCGCTGGTCCTGGGGACTGCTTCGCAGCACGGGTGCGGTGCTGGTGGATGCGATGCCACAGCAACGCTCAATCGTGGCAAAAATCCGCGGCGTGGTCGAGACGGGCGAAGAAAGCATTACCGACTTACATGTCTGGCAAGTCGGCCCCGGCCATCACGCGGCCATCGTATCCCTGTCCACGAGAGGCGAGACACCAGCTGCAGCCTATCGGGAAAAGCTTTTAGAGATTGAAGAATTGTCGCATGTGACCGTCGAGATCAACGCGGCTGCGTGATCGACGCGCGAAACGCGCTCTTGCAATGGCTCAAGGCTTCGCCTGGAGTCGCGACAGCCCGTAGAGTGAGCGCCGCCGGAAGCATTCGGCGGTATCAGTGTTCCGTATAGGCCTGATAGACCCATGCCGCATCAGCGGCTTCTGAAGGTCCCTGTGACACGGTCGATGGCGCCGCAGCAGCCTCTTTCACCGCGTCGCGGTTGACGGTCCAGAGCACGCTTGCCAGCGCGCCCGCTTGCAGGGCGTTGACGAAGGAAATCGTGCTGCCGGAAAAGGCAGGCGAAGAAACCTCTGAGACAGCGGCGTCTGTTTGCACTTTCTCAATAGGTTGTGAGCGACTTTGATAGGGCGCTCCGCCAATGTTGTTGTCGATGTTCATCGTTAGCCTCACCAAGCTGTTAACGGTTTTTTAACCGCTGAAGCTTGCGCGAAGCTTGCCGCGCGTTGTTCGGATGCCTTGACGGTGCTTGACAGGGGGCAAACCCCTGCTTCGTTTTTGCACTTTAGGGGCTTGCAAAATAACAAAAACCCCGCAAATGCCGATTCTTCGACGATCAGACGCCGTTCGAACCTGCATTACGCGGGGAATCACTCTGACAATGGGCAGAATCAGCGATGCGCCCAAGCGCACCGCCTATCTCTCCAAAATTGGCTGAATGGCCTTAGACCTGATCCTTTCCCGCAACCTTGAGGGCGAAGGCATATTCGAAGGCGATCTCCTCAAGCCGTTGGAAGCGGCCGGACTTGCCGCCATGACCCGCGGCCATGTTGGTTTTGAGCAGGATTGGCGCGTCGCCGGTGGTCTTCTCACGCAGCTTTGCCACCCACTTTGTCGGCTCCCAATAGGTCACGCGCGGGTCCGTCAGGCCGGAGATCGCAAGGAGAGGCGGGTATGGCTTGGCACCGACATTGTCATAGGGCGAGTAAGCAGCAATCCACTGATACTCCTCTTCGGACTCCAGCGGATTGCCCCATTCCGGCCATTCCGGCGGCGTCAGCGGCAACGTGTCGTCGAGCATCGTGGTCAGCACGTCGACGAAGGGAACGGCGGCGATGATGCCGGCGAATTTCTCCGGCGCCATATTGGCGACAGCCCCCATCAGCATGCCGCCGGCAGATCCGCCTTCGGCGATGATGCCGCTATAGGACGTGAAGCCCTCCGTCACCAGATGGTCGGCGGCGGCGATGAAGTCCTTGAAGGTGTTCTGCTTGTGCTCCATCTTGCCGGTTTCATACCACTCGAACCCCTTGTCCTTGCCCCCGCGTATATGCGCGACCGCATAGATGAAGCCCCGATCGGCAAGCGACAGGTTGTTGGTGCTGAAGGAGGCCGGAATGGTGATGCCATAGGCGCCGTAACCATAGAGCAGGCAAGGCGCGGAACCGTCGAGTGGCGTGTCCTTGCGGTAAAGCAGCGACACCGGCACCAGTGCACCGTCATGCGAAGGCGCCATGACGCGCCGTGTCACATAGTCGTCCGGGTTATGGCCGGATGGAACCTCCTGGGTTTTCAGAAGCGTGCGCTCGCGCGTCACCATATTGTAGTCGAACAACTGGCTTGGCGTCGTCATGGATGAATAGCTGAAGCGGATGACGTCGGTGTCGTATTCGGCAGCGCCATGCAGCCCGAGCGAATAGGCTTCCTCTGCGAAGGCGATCGCATGTTCTTCACCGGTGGAGCGATCGCGAATGACGATACGCGGCAGGCCTTCCCGGCGCTCCAGCCAGAGCAGATGGCGGGCATAGGCATCGACGGAGAGAATGAGCCGGCCCGGCTCATGCGGCACGACCTCTTTCCAGTTTTCCTTGCCCGGCGCCTCTACCGGGGCTTCGACAATCCGAAAATCCTTGGCGTCTCCATCATTGGTAAGAACGAAGAAGACATCGCCGCCTTCCGCCATTGAATATTCGATGCCTTCCTCACGCTCGGCCACGATCTGCGGCTCCGCCATCAGATCCTTGGTGGAGAGGATGCGGTATTCGCTGGTCTCGTGATCGTGGATATCGATGAAGATGAAGTCATCGAGAACCGAGGCGCCGACGCCCATGAAGAAGCCCGGATCCTTTTCCTCGTAAACCAGCCGGTCGGACGATTGCGGCTGTCCGACAATGTGGTGGAAGACCTTGGACGGGCGGTGGTTTTCGTCCTGAAGTGTGTAGAAGAAGCTCTTGCCGTCAGGCGCCCAGGCACCACCGCCGCCGGTGTTTTCAACGACATCATCGAGATCGACGCCGCTCGCAAGGTCGCGGATGCGCAGCGTGTAAAATTCGGAGCCCTTGTCGTCATAGCTCCAGATACCGCGGCTGTGATCGGAAGATTGGTCGAGTCCGCCGAGACGGAAATAGTCCTTGCCTTCCGCTTCCTTGTCGCCGTCGAGCAGGACATGCTTCTCGCCGCCATCGCGCGGGGTGCGGAAATAATGCGGCTGCTCGCCGCCGGTCACGAACAGCGTGCCGTAGGCATAGGGCCCGTCATTGACCGGAACCGAGGAATCGTCCTGCTTGATGCGGCCCTTCATTTCTTCGAAGAGCTTTTCCTGAAGCGGCTTCGTATCCGCCATCGCGGCTTCCATATAGGCGTTTTCCGCTTCCAGATGGGTGCGGATCGCGGGGTCGAGCAGGGAAGGGTCCTTGAACATCGCCTGCCAGTTATCCGCCCGCAACCAGGCGTAATCATCCATGCGCGTGATGCCGTGATGCGTATCGCTCACCGGCTTCTTCTCTGCATGGGGCGGGGTGGGCAGGTTCTTGAAAATGGTCAAGACAAACTCGCTTTCATAGGAAAATCACTCTGCGTTTTCATGATGTAAAGTGCCCCTGCGGCGCTATCAAGTTTCATTGTCCCCGACGGAATATCAGCAGGGCACATTTTCGTCGGGTTTCGATCACATTCTGACGGTAGACGACGCCATCGCCTGCTGCTTCGAGGAGATGCGGCAGGCGTTTACCCGCCCGAAGAATGCCAAGAAGACTTGAGAAAGCCTCATTAAATCCGATGCAAAAGCCTCTATTGATCGCCCTTTTGACCGCCTCTTCCGTCCTCTCGTTCTCGCTTCCGTCCTACGCCATCGATGCAAACGTCATAAGACAGTTGAACCAGCTTGCGCCTGAGGAGCGCCTGGAACAACGGTGCGATATCGAAGCGATGGAGCGCATTGCCAAGGAGCAGAAAGGCATGAAGCCCGACAAGGTGATTGCCTATGCCTTTGGCGATCCCGATGTCGCCAAGGATTCGATCAAGGCTTCCGGCGCGGTCTTCCGCAGTGGTGGCGAATGGTACCGCCTCAGATACAAATGCCAGGTGGCGCCGACCACACTCGGCATCCGCAACTTCGACTACAAGGTGGGCGACAAGGTGCCGGAATCGCAGTGGGCGAAGCACTATCTCTACGATTGAGAACAATGAGGAGAGCGGCGGCTTTGCCCGCCGCGATCAGGCGGCCAGCAGCCGCGCTTCCTCGCGGATGCGATTGACCATCGAACGAAGGCCATTGGCGCGCTGCGAGGAGAGATGTTCGACCAGACCGATCTTGCCAAACACTTCGATGGCGTCGAGGGCGGCAATTTCCGAGGCCTTTTTGCCTGAATAGGTGGCGAGCACGATAGCCACCAGCCCGCGCACGATGTGCGCGTCCGAATCGCCCTCGAAGGTCAATATCGGGTCAGGTCCGCCATCGCTGTGGCTTACGACCCAGACCTGGCTGGCGCAGCCCTGGACCTTGTTCTTTGCGGTCTTTTTCTCGTCCGCCAGATCCGGCAGTTCCTTCCCCAGTTCGATCACGTAGCGGTAGCGATCCTCCCAATCGTCCAGGAAGGAGAAGTCGTCCATGATCTTGTCGAGAGAAGCCATTTGCCTGCCATCCATGTTGCTGCCCCGATATAGGGCAATGGCGAATGGAATTGAACCGCTACCCCAAGAAAAAAGCCCTGCGGCGAAGCATGGGCTTCGGGCAGGGCATCAGGAGTCGGGCAGTCAGGCGGCTCATCTATAGCGGGATGAGCCACAAGGGGTTTTGAGAGGCATCTCTCGAATTCGTTAGGCTTGATCGCTTCCCTCTATCGTCAGAGCGCAGGGCGCTTCTGCGGCAGGGGAATGGTGTTCTCGACCTTGATGGTTCCGGTCTTGATATCGTCGCTGACTGCGACGGTCTCGGCCTTGGCGACAGCCTCGCCAGCAGGGGCGACCTTGGGTTCGTCGGCAGCGTTCAGATAGGAGTCGATCAACTCATAGGCAACCTTGGCGCCTTCGCGCGCCCGCTCACCAAGAGCATGGAAAGTCTCCGCACCCTTGACGCAGACGTCCGGCTTTTCGACGCAGATGGCACTGACATAACGGTAGGCTTCGCTGGCAGCGGAAACCGCGCCGGCGACATTCATTTGCGAGTTCTGGCTATCGGTATTGTTGCCGCCGAAATAGGAGAGTGCGACCAGCACCAGCGAAAACCAGATTGTTCCTTTGATCAGAAACCACATTGCAAGACTACCCTGTTTGACCGGCGCCCTTTTCGGATCATCCGCTGTTGCCCTGTTGTCCGGGCTTGCAAACACCCTAAAGCCAAGAGACCAACACCCCTTTGCAAAAAACCGCGTGATTTAATTCAAATTTTAGCGACTTGTTCCCGCCGCTGGTGACGATTGCGATTTGGATCGGATTTTAGCGACCGATGTTAAGCATAATTGCGGCGGGCGCGCGCAATCGCAGGCCTTCGCGACGATAACGCCCGCCACAAATCTTAACGGTACCGAAAAAATACAAGGAAATCCTCTGCTTACCCGTCATTAACCATAACAGACAAAGTGCTTGTGATTTGCCCCGAAATGGGACTTGATGGTGCTTGAGGCGGCTTTGGCGCGCCTGCTTTTATCCATTCCTTAAGCCGCGGAGCCCTATTGTCGGGCATGTTTCAAGGCAGGTTCGAGCCTGCTGCTTTTAGAATGCGGTGTACTGGTATTGCGTAACATAGCGGAAAAAGCGATTGCGTTGGTCGATCATGTCGCGGGCATGTGGCTGTCGCGCATGGAAGACGATGCCAGCGAAAGCTTGGCGATCATCGCCGTTCTGCGCCGCCTCGTTGCTTTCTCTCTTGTGGCGCTCTTCATCGTTCCCGCCATCATCTGCTTTGTCCTGCCGGCATCTGTCGCGTTGCCGCTCGGTGCAGCCCTTGTCGTTGCGCTGTTTCTGGCATCCTGCGCTGTGCTCCTGACAGTCTATAAGCCCGCACGCGAGGCTCAGGACGCTGTCATCGACCGCGAGCAGCTTGCATCGCAGGTGCCAGGTCTCCTGCTGTTCTTCAACGAGCAGGGCATCGTTCATGCGGTATCAGGTCGCGACCTGCGACAGTTTCCGCTTCAGCTGCAGAACTGCGCCGGCCATATCCTCGCCGAGATGGTCCATGTTTCCGATCGCATCGCCCTGATGCAGGCTTTCGATACGCTGCGCCAGGGTGAGGATCACGCCAGCGTCGATCTGCGTTTCGAGACCGGCTCCGTCAATCGGCAGATTCAGTTCGTCTATGCCCGCATGGATATGACCGCAGAGCGGGACCAGTTTGGCCGGCTGGTGCGCGTCGTCGGTCAGCTTATCGATGTCAGCGAGATGGAAGCCTTGCGCCGGGAAGCGGCCCGCAGGACGATCGAGGCAGAGACGGCGACGGAGGCGAAGTCGCGTTTTCTCGCCGCTGTCAGCCACGAATTGCGCACACCTCTCAATGCCATTCTGGGCTTCTCCGATATTCTTGCCGGCGAATATTTCGGCAAACTGGAAAACGATCGCCAGCGCGAATATGTCAAACTCATTCGCCAGTCGGGTGGTCACCTGCTGTCGGTCGTCAACACTATGCTGGATATGAGCAAGCTTGAGACCGGTCGCTACGAATTGATGATGGAGCCTTTCCGCATCGGCGATGTCATCGCGTCCTGTGAAGGCATGCTGGGTCTTCAGGCAAAGCAGAAGGGCTTGACGCTGACAAGCCGCATCCAGCGCGATCTGACGGAAGTCGTTGCCGATCAGCGCGCCATCCAGCAGGTTCTGATCAATCTTGCAAGCAACGCCATCAAGTTTACCGAATCCGGTGGTGTGGTGGTGATCGATGCGGCGCTGCAGGGCGAGATGCTCAAGCTGACGGTCAGCGACACCGGCATCGGCATTGCCGCCGACAAGATCGAACTTCTGGGCCGCCCGTTCATGCAGGTTCAGAATGATTATACCCGTCGCTATGAGGGCACGGGGCTTGGACTGTCGCTCGTCAAAGGACTTGTGGAATTGCATGGCGGAAGCCTTGTCATCACCAGCAAGCCGGGCGAGGGAACGGTCGTCACCATATTGATGCCGGCTGATGGCTCCGGCCAGCCGCTGAGCAGCTGTGAAGACGCCGATGCGCCGGTGGAATTTCCGCCGCGCCTGAAAGACACGGCGGGTGGCGCCGACATGATGAAGAGGAAGGACACTGCGGATGGCCGCGCCAAAGCGAAAATCGCCTAGGAAAAAGACGGTCCGGAAGGAGCCGGGTTTGCTGTCCGTGGCCGTACGCGCCCTCGGCCAGCAGATTCTGAGCCATCCCAAACTGGTCGGCGGCTCGACCGCGTTCCTTGTCGTTTTCGGCTTTGTCGCTGCCAATGCTCTCTGGTATCAACCCGGCCACCATCCATCCCCGTTCCTGCGCACGCGCGATGAGGAAGATCCGAACGGCATTGCCGGCTATCGCATGACGTCGACGCTTGGCCAGCACGGCAATGTCACGACGTTCCGCATAGAGCGCCAGACGGATGTTCCAGAACCCACGCAGCAGACTGCGGCTCAGCCTCAGGCAGGGCAGGGCGGGGCAGTGGTACCCCCCGGACAGGCACAGCCGGCCGGCAGCCATCCGCCGTCCGAACTCGTCGCAGAAATCCAGCGGGAACTCGCGCGCCGCGGCCTCTATGATGGTCCGGCCGATGGCCTCACGGGACCACGCACGACCGCTGCCATCCTCTTCTTCGAAGAGACGGTCGGCATGGAACAGACAGGTGAGCCGACCAGCCGCATTCTCTCAGCTTTGAAGATCGACAGCGCGACAACCGTTGCCGCCATTCCCAAAGCCCTGCCGAAGGATCGACCCGCAGCAGCCAATGGGGGCGGGGTGGCGATCGATCCCGTCGCAGCCGCCATTCGCAATGCGGAGGTTCATCCTCCAAAAGCGCAGAATGTGTCTCTTACGTCCGACAGTGGTGCAAAGCCGGTCGGCAAGGATCTGGTTTCCAAGATCCAGCAAGGCCTCGTCAATATCGCCTATGCCGATGTGAAAGTGGATGGCGTTGCCGGCGAACAGACCCGTCAGGCCATTCGCAATTTCGAAAAGCATTATCGCCTGCCGGAAACAGGCGAGCCGAGCGAAGCGGTGCTGAAAAAGCTGAAATCTATCGGGGCCTTGTGAGCCTCAGTTGAATCTCTGACTGAGCCTCTTGGTGATTTGCCGTCCTTTTGCGATTCAAAGGACGAGCGCTTGACGCCAAAATACTCAATTCCTTGGGACTTTCACCCTTCCCTCCACGGTTTGGTACCTGGCGACCAGGACCAGTCTCGCTGCTTAGAAAAGCATGGCCCCATTGTCCCTGAGGTCCTATAGTTCTCCCATGCGCCTCAAATCCGAAATCTTCGTTTCCGCCCTCACGCGCCGCGTCTTCGCTGCAGGTGATTTCGCCGCTATCGAACGCAAGGGGGCCGACGAGGCCGGCGCGATCTTTATCCGCCAACGCCTGCGTGATGGGCGCGAAAATCTCTATGGTCCTGCACCCCAGAGCTTCGCCGAAGACGAGGAGGTGAGGGCCGAGCGCCGCTTCGAGCGGCGTCTCACTGAAGCGCGAGCCCAGGAGGTAGAGGCGCTTCTGGAAAAGGAGCGTCGTTTCGACGCCGATCTCTGGGTGGTCGAACTTGAAACCGACAACGTCGGCGACCTGTTCACCATCGTTGGGTGACAGGCCCGTACCTTCTGCCGCAACCGGCGAGCAACCTTACCGGCGCACCACAAGCTTGTGGGCTGGAGTGGGCTCTTCACGACGCTCGTCGGCGGCGCTGCCGGAACTCGTGGTGTAGCGATCTGCCCGTCGCCAGCTTTCGATCCGCTCCTCGCACTCGGCCGTCTCCAACGACTCCAGCATGGATTCCGCACGGCTAATGTCACCGACAAGCTGGCGCATATGCGGGTAGAAGCATTCCAGGATAAAGATGGCGTCGTCGGTATCCATGCCGATGCCGACAAGCGTTGTTGCCAGTTGCCGACCGGAAATATCGAGGAGGATGCGCTCCGACAGCCAGTGGCTTGCAGACAGCGAGTCCGAGAGCGTGGCGGCGAAACGGCTTGCGTCGCGTTCACGCGCAAACCGCACGAGCAGCGCTTCCTGTACTTCGGTCAGGCGGCGAACGCCAAGCGTGTCGCCCGCAGGGCGGTGCATCTGTCGCGCCATGGTGCGCAGTTGCCTGCGCAGCTTCTCTTCCCGCTCAGCTCGCGCCTCGCTTTCGCTCAGCGCCGCTGGAGACGTAGAGGTTTGAAGATTGTCGTGCGTTGAGCCGGTGACGTGGCGGGAGTGACGTAAGCCCACCAAGGCATCGACGACAGTGGGGGAGAGGTCTTCGCGCCGGACGATCGTACGAGCGTGCGCCGCCCCTTGCGTTCGTGCAATCGCAATCAGCGTCTCGTCATCCAGCGCCTTGGAGGAGACGAGAAACGGTGCGGATAGCGAAATCGGCTGGCTGGCGATGAAGAACGCGACGGCCGAGGGCACGTGCGGGTTCTGCGACAGCGCCGCAATCGCCTCTCTCTTCGCTTCGGCGGTGGACGCGGAAAACAGCGGCATGAACAGTTCTGCGAACTGTCGCAATTCTGATTTCGACGGGTAAGGCAAGCCTTCGAAACTCGAGACGGTTGCCATCAATACCACGTCCTTCTTCCTCTCGGCCCTTGGCCGTTCCAGTTCTCGAAAACGGTCTGTCAACGCAATACCCAACCAGACGCAAAACTACAGGAGCGCTCAAACTATAACGAATGCGTTGACGCCCTGTTAACCACGGGCGTCGGCAAGAGGATTTTTCGGCTTATTCACAGCTGTTTTGTTAACGAAAGGATTTTCCGAGCCGCTGGAACCGCGAGCCAACTTTGGCGTTCATCCCGCATGGGCCTTGATTAGGGCGCAATGAACCTCAACATTGGAAGAGAGACAGAGGGCGGCGTTTTATCATTAACCTTTGTTTAACCTCCCGATGATTCTAATGTCGTGGGCAAGTCCGAGATTCGGTGCTAAAGTTCTGACATGAGCTCGCTTATGAGGGACGGACGAAATGTCCAAGCCTCAGTTAATGCCCAGTCCGTGGACTGGTGATGCCCGATGTAGTGGTACTGGCATTCCATATCGGCTTGATGCCGCCGTCCTGAAGACTCCGGCACGCAGATCAAAAAGAAATTTTTGCTGAAAAGCTCGATATGGCGCTTCCTCATACTGGATCGTCGGATGGAAAGTCATGCATCGCGATCCGGTCAACAACATCCGTCGTGCCTGTGAAAGGAGATGGCAATGGCAGACATTATTTCGATTTCGACGGCGACGCGGCGTCCTCACAAGACGGCTGACGCGAACGCAATCGCAGCCGGCCCAGCGCAGCTGCTGTTTTTTACCGGTGTGCGCTACGAGCGTTATGACTTCGCCGAGAAGACCAAGACGCGCAAGCGGAAGGGCAATGCGGCGGCTTCTTCCGAAACGGCTCTCAACGCCTGACCGATCTTTTTACGATGCTCTGAAGTGCGCCTACTTCAGCGGTGCGGGCTCGCATGTAGCCTCTCCGAGAAACCGCTCTGCTTCTTCCAGGAAGCTTGCCTGCGGTACCATCGTTCGCAAAACGGCATAGCCCTCGTTGCGATTTGCTTCCACCAAAATCGATTTCGATAGCGCTTGGACTTCCGCCTTGCGAATGGCCCCGCTTTGCTCCGGGGTGGAAATCAGAATATCCAGTTCACCCCCCGCCGATGTGCGGTCGTTCATGCTGAAGATTTCATTGGATGCACTGTCGAAAATTGCGATCGACCAGAACGGCACGGCACCGAAGGCCGAGAGCCTGACCGGCTTCTCTTCGACATTATAGGTACACACGGCAACCCGCATGAAAGGGTCTTCGCTGCTCAGACCACCCTTGCGGTGACCATCCTTGTCGACCAGATGAAAACGATTGGGCACAGCCTGAAATTCCGCGCGCGTATAGGCATCGCGGTTGGAAAAGTGCGGGATCGAAAAGAGGATAACGAGGTGGAGGACAGCTGCACCCACTAGGCCCGTGAAGATCGCCAAAGTGAGCCTAAGCATTGCCGCAATCCGTTTTGTTGATCGTCGGCATGGTGATGTCGATCAGACCCGCACTTCCAGCAATCGGGGTATCGAGCAGCGTCAGGACCAGCTTGAAATCGCCGTTTGTCGGCACGGCAAGCCAGTTGAACGGCGTTGCCGTTGACGCAAGCGTAATGGAGACACCACCTTCAGGGCCGTGCAGAAGGTTGCGTGAATTCAGGGCGATCGGCCGTCCAGATCCGTCATCCAAAAGATTACCCTGTTGATCGGCAACATAGATGGTCCAGAAGCGAGCAGGCGGCAGGTTGCCGGTAAGCGTATAGCGGCACTGGCCGGTCAAGCGCTGGCCGCTGCTGTCATTCGCCGCGGTAAAGGCCAAACCTTCGGCCGTTCCATAGAGAAGCTTGCCTGCATCCGCCCGGTGCGCCTTGGCGTAAGGGTCCGCTTCGATCGTCTGCGATTCGGGAAACGCGTTCCACGCGCCGATCTTGATCGACCCGAAACCGGATGTGGCTTCCAGCGCCACTAGCGTGGAAACGATGCCACCGCCGAAGGCAATGACGAGCGAGATGGCGACAAGAAACGGAACTCGAAACACACTGCTTTCCCGATTTGGAGCAGCGTCACGGTTAGCATTGATTCCGACTCGGGGAAATGCCCTGGATGAGGGATGGTCAAACCTGTACTGGAATATTCTGGTTCTTAGATATGCGCTGCGTCGGGAAACTCTGGTGGCGGGTCGAAGTATCGCCCTCTTGGCGGCTTAGACAATCCAGGCGTGCATCTGCGCCGACTCCGAAGAGAGTGTCGCGCAGACTTTTGCAAGCGACACCCTAAATCGGTCTTCGTTCCCAGGGCGCGTACGTCCCTTTGGACGCGAAACGGACGTGTCTCGCTCTTTGGATCGACACGTCGCGCTCTCAAAAATTGTTTTCGATTTTTGGGCAGGTGCCGTAGGGCACTGATCGATGACGCCAGCGCCCTTACGAGCTGTCTCTTACTCGTGAATCGTGTAAGAACCGAGCTTGCAGAGATCCTGTCTGTCTTCCGTCGTGTCGAGGCCGGAGCCTTCTTCGAACTCGAAACGCATGTCGTAGCGACAGACCGTGCGGCCGTCGGCAATGGTGATGTCGATGCTTTCGCCTGGTTCGAGAACCTGCTCGCCGAAGACGTCGTCTTCCCATTCATTGACGCCAACCGGCGATGTGTAAAAGCGCGTCAGGACGGACTTGGTACCGTTCTTCAGCGTAAAGGTCAGGTCGTCGGCCTGTGCCATTGCGGATGTACAGACGAACACTGCCAGAGCGGCAAGCAAAGGATTGAGTTTCTTCATAATAGTTCCCCCTAGATGAGATGTCCCTCGCGAGCAATTGCGCACCTTCGATGGGGATATTCAAGCTGCGCACCCCTGCCGCTGTTGTCTTTCGCGTTGGAAGGTAAAGACTTTTTTTGGCTTTGAAGGACCCGCAATATTTTGGAGCCTTTCTGTGCGCTTGTCGTGTTTTTCAGTTTTCTAAAGTTAAAATCAAGGTTGCATGTGCTAGGATGTGCTACCTAGCGCTGATGGTAGAGGAGAGCACATGCATATGGACGCCGCCGACTCTGTGGGCATCGCTCCGACAGAGGATGAGGAAGGCTCTCCGGCTTCCCGGCTGATCGACGGACGGATTGCCGAGTTGACGGACTGGCGTGGGCAGGTGCTGTCGCGGATCAGATCTATTATTCGCAGTGCGGATCCACGTGTGGAGGAGGACTGGAAATGGCGTGGCGTGCCCGTCTGGGCCTGCAACGGCATCATCTGTACTGGGGAGACCTATCGCTCCACCGTAAAAATGACCTTCCCTCACGGCGCGTCGCTGGCGGATCCGTTCGGTATGTTCAACGCTTCGCTTGACGGGGGGACACGCCGTGCGATCGACCTTCACGAAGGTGATGACATCGATGACGATGCGCTCTCGGCGCTGATCCGGTCCGCGATTGCATTCAACGACGCCAAGGTGCGCGGGCGTAAGGCCGCGCGGACGTCATAAAAAGGGCCGGCCACCTGATCAGGTGGCCGGCCATTCCTCATCATCGATATTTCTCAATTCGCAGGGGCGGGCGGTGCCGGCAATGCGGGAGCTGCTGGCTGTGCAGGTGCCGCAGGCTGGGCAGGAACTGCGGGTGCTGCCGGTTGTCCCGTTTGGGCAGGGCCCGACGATGCGCCGGAGACATCGTCGGTCGCAATCGGCGCCGGTGAGACAGCGCCATCTGCGGCTGCAACACGCCACACCGTATTGCCCGCATCATCTGCTACCAGCAACGCGCCGGTGCCGTCGATGCCGACGCCGACGGGACGGCCTCTCGCCTTGTCGCCCTGAATGAATCCCGTCACCACGTCCTGAGTTTTGCCGACGGGCTTGCCGTTTTCGAACGGCACGAAGGTCACGCGGTAGCCATTGAAGGCCGTCCTGTTCCAGCTTCCATGTTCGCCGATGAAGGCACCGTTCTGGTAGGGGGCAGGCAGCGCCGAGTTCAGCGAGAAGGTGAGGCCAAGCGCAGCAACATGGCTGGACAGCGCGTAATCCGGCTTGATCGCCTTCTCCACCATATCCGGCCGGAGAGGATGCACGCGGTCATCCACATGGTTGCCGAAATAGCTCCAAGGCCAGCCGTAGAAGCCGCCTTCCTTCACCGACGTCATGTAGTCGGGCACAAGGTTCGGGCCGAGCTCGTCGCGCTCGTTAATAACGGCCCACAACTCCTTGCTTTCGGGGTTGAAGGCAAGACCGTTGGGATTGCGCAAACCGGACGCAAACAGCTTCCACGCACCCGTCTGGCGGTCAACCTGCAGGATAGCGGCTCGGTTCTTTTCGGCCTCCAGCCCGTTTTCGGTGATGTTCGAATTCGATCCGACGGAGGCATAGAGGAACTTGCCATCGGGGCTCAGCGCCAGATCCTTTGTCCAGTGGTGGTTGATCGGGCCACCCGGAAGCTGGGTCAGCACGCGCGGTTCGGCGATGATTTCGGTCTGACCCAGTTGATAGGGGTAGGCAAGGATTTCATTGGACGTTGCGACATAAAGCGTGTTGTCGGCAAAGGCGACGCCAAACGGCGAGTCAAGCTTCTTCAGAAGATCGTGGCGCTCGTCCACAATGCCATCTCGGTTCGTGTCCCGAAGCAGGGTGATGATGTTGCTTTCCTTCGGCGGTCCACCGGTTTCGCCATGGGCAATCGACATGATGAAGCCGCGGATGATGTCCTTGGGACGCGACGACGATTGCCCTCCTTCCGGTGCCCTCGATTGCACGACCAGAACGTCGCCATTCGGCAGCGTATGCACGGTGCGCGGATTGACGAGGTCCTTCTGGTAGACGGAAATCTTCAGGCCTTCCGGCACCGTCGGCATTTCGCCGTCCTTCCAGCCCACCACCTCTGCGACCTTCAAGTCGGGGATCAGGCTCATGGAGGGCTCGGGAAGAACAGGGTCGGGGCCGATCTGCTGGGAGATATCGAAATTATCGCTCTGGTCGCTGCAGGCCGGCAGAATGAGTGCAACGCCTGCAAGCAGCACGGCGGGGGCTAAAATGCGAGAAACCATGATCATACTCTCCAGGCCAGACGGGCATATTTGCGGGAGGAGGCGGAAACAGCCATCAACGACACCACGAAGGTGATGGCCGAAAGCAAGAGCCCGTAAGGCACCACAGCCGTCCAACCGTCACCGGCGTGAACGAGACTGTTGATGAAGGCGAGGATCAGCATCACGATGAAAAGGATGATGGAGACGAACGACGGGCGCATCGGTCGGGTGCGCCGGCGCAGCAGATCGACGAGACCGGCAAGAATTGCCAGACCGCCGGCGACCAGCCCCGCGAAAAGAAGCCAAGCCGAAAAATTCGACCACATCAGGTTGGCGGTGCGCCAATAGGCAATGTCCGTCGCAAGCGTCAGCGAAAAGCAGACAAAGGGAAAAGGCACGAACAGCAACTGAAAAGGATAGGCGGAAGCTTCCCCGTGGGATGCATCACTCATGTCTTGGCTCCAACCGGTATTGAGGGGAGCGCCCAAGTCCCGATGGGCGCTTTTGTGCTCTTGCAAACGGTTGGAGGTGCGATTTGGTTGCAGCTCTTTTGACGTGCGAGTTGCCGGTGAGGTCAGATGAATGACTTGGCAGTGGATGCGCCGCCTTCTCTGCGACAAACGCCCGCTGAATTCCAAAAGCGTGACGATTGTCCAGGCGAGGATGTTACATGATTGACACGCGACCGCATTAGCGTGCAGCGATGAAATCGCGTGTCCTTGTTTTTATAACTCTGGCCATCACCCAAATCGCCGGATGGGGTATAGTCGGCATCCTGCCGGTGCTGGCATCCTCCATTGCTAAAGATCTTCAAATCGACCCAGCGACGGCGTTCCTCCGTGTGACAGCGATGTATGTGGTGATGGGCCTGTCCGCACCTGTTGTGGGGAAAGCTTTCGCGAGGTTGGGGGTGAAACACGTCATGCTATGCGGTGCAAGCGTGATCTGTATCGGCCTTGCTGCGATGGGGAGCATCAACTCACTCTTGGCCTACCTGGCAAGCTGGTGCGCCATCGGTTTTGGTGGTGCCATGTTTCTCACCACCTCTGCTTATGCCTATCTCGCAGAGTTCGCAGGCAACAGAGCGCGAGGCATGATCGGGTCATTGATGCTGGTTACCGGCCTTGCGGGCAGCGTCTTCTGGCCGCTGACGGCGTGGCTTGATCACCTCGTCGGTTGGCGCGGCGCAACGCAAATCTATGCGGGCGGCATTCTTCTTCTTGTGCTCCCCTTGATCGCTGTGAGCCTGCCGGATGTCAGAAGCCATCCCGCCGCTTCAGTCTCCAGCAGAACCACAAGTCGGAAAGGCCACATTCTCTGGTTCCTCGTCGCCGCCATCTCGCTGAACAGCTTTGTCACCTTGGGAATGGAAGCGGTCGGCATAGAGCTTTTCAAGGCGCTGGGTGCAGACCTGACTTTGGCGGTTGGCCTGGCCTCCCTCATGGGCATTCTGAAAGTGGGCGGGCGGCTGATAGAATTGATAGGAGGCAAACGATGGAACGCGGTTCGGGCCGGAATCTTTTCAGGAGCCATGATCCCCGTGGCTATGCTGATACCTGTGATTTTCGGTGCCAGCAGTGGAGCTATCCTTGCCTATATCGTGATCTTCGGCATTGGCAGCGGTGCTTTTGCCGTCGCGCGGGCGACCATGCCGTTGGAGTTCTACGAGAAATCAGACTACGCCGCAGCGATGTCGATGATCGGCCTGCCTATGAATCTCGTGAATGCCACCGCGCCGCCGCTTCTGTCATTCCTCATGGCGGCTGCGGGCCCGTCCGCCATGCTTTCGCTGATGATTTTCTGCAGCGGAGCCGCGCTATGCCTGATGCTGGCGCTCGGCCACTTCAAAAACCATCAGCGGGTTTCGGTCGCTTGAAGGTGTCAGCCTCTCAACGCTTCACCCCATCACCGCCAACATCCGCCACCTTCTGCGGCGACAGGGTCGGCGCAGACGCCTCCTTCAACTGCTGGCCAACTGCGCGAAGAATACGGGTAGCTTCTGCCGAAAGAGAGCGGGGGCGGGTGAGAGCCGGCAGTGCATTGGCGTCAGCTGAGGCCACCTGAGCGCCATTGGCGGCAGGTTGTGGGCGCGAGCCGGTTGGCAGCGGGTTCTGGATGCCTGGAATAGGACGCAGTTCCATGCCTTGATGGGCATAGTCCATCAGTCGCTTGAAGGTCATGGCAGGAAGGGCGCCGCCGGTCATGTTGTTCATCGAGGTGAAGTCGTCATTCCCGAACCACACCGCCGTCGTGTAATTACCGGTGAAGCCCACATACCAGGCGTCGCGATAGGCCTGTGACGTTCCCGTCTTTCCGCCGGAAACAATGCCATTGTCGAGCGCTCCACGCCGTGCGGTCCCTTCCACCGGAATGGTGACCAGCATGCGGTTCATCTTGGACGTCGCTTCTTCCGAAAGCACACGATGCGCCGGCGGTTCGTCGCGATCGAAGTCGTAGAGAACCTTGCCTTCGTAATCGAGAACCTGCTCGATGCCGTGGCGGCGCGATTGCATGCCGTTTGCGGGGAAGACGGCATAGCCGGTTGCCTGATCGAGCACTGTCAATTCAGAGGTGCCGAGCGGAATGGTCTTGTCGCTGCGAAGCGGCGTGGCAACGCCCATGGCTTTTGCGGTGTCGACGATGATCTGCGTGCCGAGAACATCCTTGGCAAGCCGCACCGGAACGGTGTTGTAAGATTTCGCCAGCGCCGTCTGCAGCGTTACCTTGCCAGCATAGGAGCGGCCGTAATTCTGCGGCGACCAGCCCCGCCATGTGACAGGCGCGTCGGAAATCAGCGTTTCCGGCTTGTAGCCTTTTTCCATCGCGGCAGAATAGGTGTAGACCTTGAAGGAAGAACCCGGCTGACGAAGGGCCGCCGTTGCGCGGTTGAACTGGCTCTCACCATAGTCGCGACCGCCAACCATGGCGCGGATACCGCCGCCATTCTCGATCATTACCATCGCGCCCTGCTTAACCTTGTAGCCTTCGCCGAATTCACGAAGGCTGCCTTCCATGGCCTGCTCTGCCGCCTGTTGCAGGCCGGTGTCGATGGTGGTGCGCACCACCACGGTGTGATCCTTGATCTTGCCGTCCCTGGCCAGGCGCTGCACTTCGTCGAACGCCCAGTCGAGGAAGTAATCGGGTGCCTGGACCTCTTCGCGGTCGATGACCGTCGCCGGGTTGCGACGTGCACCGACCACCTGGCCTTCGGTCATCAATCCGCCCTGGACGAGGTTGGAAAGAACCGTGTTGGCGCGCGCACGCGCGGCCGGCAGGTTTACATGCGGCGCGTATTTCGCCGGAGCCTTGAACAGGCCGGCAAGGATGGCGGATTCCGCCAGGGTGACGTCCGTCAGATTCTTGCCGAAATAGAATTGCGCCGCCGCCGCCGCACCGAAGGTGCCGCCGCCCATATAGGCGCGGTCGAGATAGAGCGCGAGGATTTCCTTCTTTGACATATTGGCTTCCAGCCACAATGCCAGGAAGGCTTCCTTGATCTTGCGCTCCAGCGAGCGCTCATTGGTCAGAAACAGGTTCTTGGCAAGCTGCTGCGTCAGCGTCGACCCGCCCTGGACGACGCCACCTGCACGCGCATTCTCGCTCATGGCGCGGGCAAGGCCGATGAAATCGATGCCGAAATGGTCGAAGAAGCGTCGGTCTTCCGTTGCCAGAACCGCCTTGATGAAGTGATCAGGCATCTGGTCGATTGGAACGGAATCTTCGTGAATGATGCCGCGATGGCCGATCGTGTTGCCGTAGCGATCGAGGAAAGTCACGGCAAAGTCACCGCGATAGCGCCAGTCCTTCTTGGTTTCCTCGAAGGCGGGCAGCGCCAGCGCCAGCATGACGACGGAGCCGGCCGTACCGACGGTCAGCGCGCTGCAGGTCATGTTGACGAGAAATTTCTTCCAGCCACGCACATGCAGCTTGCGAGAGGCGATCGTCACCTCTTCCCAGAAATCGAACACACGGGATGCGGCTGTCCACAGGCTCGAATCGATCCAGGAATCGATGCGAAGCAGAATATGGCGTTTACGGCGCGCCGGTTTCTTGTTGTTGTCTTCCTGCACCTGAAACGTATTCCTGTTCGATGTGGTGAGTGAACGCTTGACGCGATAAGCTTGCGCGGGTCATTCCTCACCACCACTCCGCCGGATTTAAGAATTATCTTATAATCCAGCCTATGGCGATACGACAAAACGGGCTTTCCTATTTGATGCCCGAAGATGCAAAATGAAACGGAAATCTTAACGATGAGTGACGCGCCGTTCTGGAAAACCAAATCGCTGGCGCAAATGAGTAACAGCGAATGGGAGAGCCTATGCGATGGCTGTGGTCTTTGCTGTCTCAACAAGCTGGAAGACTGGGATACGGGCGAGGTGGTTTTCACCTCCGTCGCCTGCCAGCTGCTGGACGGCACGAGCTGTCGCTGTTCCGATTATGAAAACCGCCGCGCCACCGTGCCCGACTGTATCCGGCTCGATCTGAAGCTGGTCGATGAGATCGGCTGGTTGCCGCCGACATGCGCCTATGCGCTGGTGCGGGACGGGCAGGATCTCTACTGGTGGCACCATCTGGTGTCGGGCGATCCCGAAACCGTTCACGTGGCGGGCATTTCCGCGCGTGGTCGCACCGTCAATGAGAATGACGTCGATGTGGACGACTTCGAGGACTATGTGGTGGACTGGCCGTTGACGGTGGGAGAGCGACCGGAGGCGCAAAAACCGCGTTGAGTACAAACCTGTGCGCTCTCGTCAGCCCGTGTAAAATCCCGTCCTATTCCTGCCGCATGCCCCCTTTATCCCGCTACCTTGCTTTTCTTAGACCCGTTCCCGGCTATGATAATGGGCCGGACAATCAAGGACCCTGCATGCGCCAAAGTCAAAAGCATGACCATCGCAAAAACGTGACCCGGTTTTGCGATGACGTCATGCGAGAAAACCAGGAGCTCAAGCGTGAAGAGCGCATCTGAAAGAGTGTTGCGTGCTTTAACGCTTCTTGCGCCGATCTGCGTTCTTTTATCCGGTGTCGGGCCCGCGCGCGCTCAGGCCGTGCAGCCTTTCGAATGCACGCTGGTCACATCGGTGGAAACCGGTGCCGTCATCAACCAGCAGGGCGCCTGCGACAGGCGCGTCTCGCCAGCCTCCACCTTCAAGGTGCCGCTTGCGCTGATCGGTTATGACGCCGGAATTCTGCAGGACGAGTTCAATCCGGCCTGGGACTGGCAAAAGGGCATGGATGCCGCGCCGCAGGAGCGCAAGACAGTCGATCCGACGACCTGGCAGAAAGAGTCGATCCGCTGGTATTCGCGCGAAATCACCAGACGTCTCGGAAAGGAGAAATTTGTCTCCTATGTCCGGCGCCTCGGTTTCGGCAATGGTGACGTGGCCGGAGAGCCGGGCAAGGACAATGGGTTGACCGACGCCTGGGTGAACACCTCCCTGGAAATTTCTCCGGTCGAGCAGGTGGGGTTCATGCGCCGACTGCTGGCCAACAACCTGCCTTTTTCTCGTGATGCGCAGAACAAGACCAAGGCCATCGTTCCGGTGTTTGATGGTGCGGAAGCCTGGAGTGCTCATGGCATGACCGGGACCGGCACCATGAAAGGGCCGGATGGCAAGCCAGATCCCAACCGGCCCTTCGGTTGGTTCGTCGGCTGGGCCGAACGCGAAGGTCAGCACATCGTCTTCGTTCGCCTGCGCGTGGGCGACAAGCCCTCGGAGCAGCCAATGGGCGAGGTGGTGCGCGGCGAGTTCCTGCGCGATATTCAGCGCTACGCCACCCATCGGTAGACGCGGTCATGTCTGCTGATGCGGCAAGCAATATCATCGCGCTGTACCAGACATATGCTGCGGATTTTGATCGGTCGCGTAGCCGCGAGCTGGTGGAGAAGCCCTGGCTGGACAGGTTTCTCGTATATCTGCCGCCGAAGGCGTCCGTGCTCAACATTGGCTGCGGGGCCGGGGAGCCCATCGCGCGCTACTGCATCGAAAACGGTCACGAGGTGACTGGCATCGATGCTTCGCCGGCGCTGATCTCGCTTTGTCGTGCGCGCTTCCCCGGCCATCGATGGCTGGTCCGAGATATGCGTGATATGAGATTGGACAGCCGCTTTGATGGCTTGATCGCCTGGCACAGCCTCTTTCACCTGATGCCGGGCGACCAGCAAATTGTCCTTCAAACATGCATGCGCCTGGCAGCGGAAGAGGCCGTCTTGATGTTTACGGCGGGGCCAGACCGTCTGGAAACGCTTGGACGTTTCTGTGGCCAACCGCTTTATCACGCCAGCCTGGCATTTGAGGAGTATCGGGTGATCCTTGCTGGCGGTGGCTTTCAGATCATCGCACATGCGATCGACGACCAAAGCTGTGGTGGGGCGACGGTCTATTTGGCGAGACGTAGCGGCGGTTAGCTTTTCGTCAAGAGCGTGGGTCTGGATCGCGGCTGCCTGTTTTGGCGAACATGCCATAAAACGCAATTTCCTCCCTTGACCTTCCCATGATGGGAAGCCCTACATTGGGTTTGTTTCACGTCGGAACTATTTTGAAGTTCCGCCCGTCATAATCATGACAGTGACAGACCTCGCAAGGGGAGAGCGATGAACGAGATGGTCAGACCCAAGCAATTGCAGGAGCCTTTGTCGGTTCCCGTCGAAGGCATGACCTGTGCGTCCTGCGTTCGTCGTGTGGAAATGGCGGCGGCGAAGGTTCCGGGTGTCGCCTCCAGCTCCGTCAACTTCGCGACGAAAAAGCTGACGGTGGAGCCTGCAGAAGGCTTTTCTGCCAAGACCTTGGCGGCGGCGGTCAAGAAGATCGGCTATGAGATCGAGCCTACACGAACCGAATTTTCCGTCGATGGCGTGAAAGGTGAGGCGGACGCTTCACGATTGAAGGGCGTGCTTGAGGACGTCGCAACGGTCGTCAATGCAAAGGTCGAGGCTGATGGCAAGGTCGTTGTCGAGGGTATGGGCGGCTTGCGGCAGCGCGAGATGGTGATCGAAACGGCGAAAGCCGCTGGCTTCCCACCTGCCGCGGCAAAGGCCACGCAGCATGACCACTCTGCACATCAACATCACGGCGCACATGATCACGCCCACCATATGGGTGACGAAGCGTCATTAAAGCGCGATGTAATCATCGCAGCCGTGCTGACCGCGCCGCTCTTCGTGTTGGAGATGGGTGGGCATATCTATGCGCCGATGCACCACTGGTTGATGGGCGTGATCGATACCCAGAACCTTTACTACGTCTATTTCCTGTTGGCGACGGCGGTGATTTTTGGACCGGGACGGCGCTTCCTGAAGAGCGGCTTTCCTGCCCTTTTCCATGGGGCGCCGGAGATGAATTCACTCGTGGCACTCGGTGTCAGCGCAGCCTATCTCTATTCCCTGGTCACGACCTTTGCGCCGGGCGTCCTGCCGGAAAATGCCCGCCACGTCTATTACGAAGCGGCCACCGTCATCGTCACGCTCATTCTTATCGGCCGGCTGCTTGAGGCCCGCGCCAGCGGCAAAACGGGCGATGCGATCCGAAAGCTCGCAAGCCTTCAGGCCAAGACCGCTCGCATCGAGCGTAATGGTGAGATTGTCGATTTGGCCATGGACGAGGTGAGGGCAGGCGACGTTGTCGTTATTCGCCCCGGCGAGCGGTTGCCGGTCGATGGAGAGGTGGTCGACGGTCATTCCTATGTGGACGAGTCAATGATCTCGGGAGAGCCTGTTCCGGTGGAAAAGACCGTGGGCACCGGGGTTTTAGGCGGCACGATCAACAAGACCGGCGCGTTCAAATATCGGGCGACGAAGGTCGGCGGGGATATGATGCTGTCGCAGATCATCAGGCTGGTGGAGCAGGCGCAAGGGTCGAAGCTTCCCATTCAGCTGGTCGTCGATAGAGTGACCGCGCTGTTCGTCCCGGTCGTCATCGGCATCGCACTCTTGACCTTCATCGTCTGGGCCGCCTTCGGTCCCGATCCAGCCTACACATTTGCACTGATCAACGCCGTTGCCGTGCTCATCATTGCCTGCCCCTGCGCCATGGGGCTCGCAACACCGACTTCTATCATGGTCGGTACCGGCCGCGCCGCGGAACTCGGCGTACTTTTCCGCAAGGGCGAAGCGCTGCAGCAGTTGCGCAGTGCCGAGATCGTCGTGGTCGACAAGACCGGCACGGTGACCAAAGGCCGGCCGGAACTGACTGACCTGATCGTCGCGGATGGCTTTGAGCAGGACGACGTTCTGCGTCTGGTCGCTGCAGTCGAAGCACACTCGGAGCATCCGATTGCAGAGGCGATCACCCGCGCGGCACGGGAGAAAATGGCAGCTCCTGCAGGACTCGAACCGATGAATGCCCGGAACTTCGAAAGCATCACCGGTTATGGCATCCGGGCAGTCGTTGATGGCCGTCAGGTCGATGTCGGTGCGGATCGATATATGGAAAAGCTCGGCCTCTCGGTCGGACCTTTCGCCGACGCCGCGAAGCGCTTGGGTCGTGGAGGCAAGACTCCGATTTATGCCGCCATCGATGGTGTGCTTGCCGCCGTCATCGCAGTTGCCGATCCTTTGAAACCGTCGAGCGCCGAGGCGATTAGAACGCTTCGCAGCATGGGCATCGAAGTGATGATGGTGACCGGCGACAATGAGGCAACGGCGCGTGCGATTGCTGATGAGGTCGGCATCGACAGGGTCATCGCCGGCGTCCTGCCGGAAGGCAAGGTAGAGGCCATCCACGACCTGCGCCAGGGCGGGAAGATCCTTGCCTTCATCGGCGATGGCATCAATGACGCGCCGGCGCTTGCCGAAGCCGATATCGGCATCGCCATCGGGACGGGTACGGATGTCGCGATTGAAAGTGCCGATGTGGTGCTGGTCGGTGGTGATCTTATCGGTGCCGTCCATGCCATCGAAATGAGCCGCGCAACGATGAGCAACATTCGCCAGAACCTGTTCTGGGCGTTCGGCTACAACGTCGCGCTGATCCCACTCGCCGCCGGCGCGCTTTACCCGGCTTTCGGCATCACGCTGTCACCAATGATCGGAGCAGGTGCCATGGCGCTGTCTTCTGTTTTCGTAGTGGGCAATGCGCTGCGTCTCAAGACCATAAGCGTCACGGGTGGAAAGGTGACGTCATGAATATCGGCGAAGCCTCAGAGGCCTCCGGCGTCTCTGCGAAGATGATCCGCTATTACGAGCAGATCGGCCTGATCTCTCCCGCGACCCGTGCTGATAA
Organism: Agrobacterium cavarae; assembly: GCF_004310285.1. Classification (GTDB taxonomy): domain Bacteria; phylum Pseudomonadota; class Alphaproteobacteria; order Rhizobiales; family Rhizobiaceae; genus Agrobacterium; species Agrobacterium cavarae. The sequence continues at coordinate 21,660 of NZ_SISF01000028.1, read as the reverse complement.
CAATTACCGGCTCTATGGCGATCAGGAAGTCCATAACCTCCGCTTCATCAAGCGCGCCCGAACCCTTGGTTTTTCGCTGGAGGAAACCGAAGCTCTGCTGAAACTCTGGCAGGACAAGGCGCGAGAAAGCTCGGCGGTGAAAGCAATTGCTCTCACCCATATTGCCGACCTGGAGCGCAAGATAGAGGACATGAGAAGCATGGTGAAAACGCTATCGCACCTCGCCCATTGCTGCGGAGGCGACCACAGACCGGATTGCCCGATCCTGGATGACCTGGCCGGAAGCCGAACCATCAAAACTGATGAAAGAAGGGAAAGACCATGACTGAGACTACATTCACCGTGCCGGACATGACCTGCGGCCACTGCGAGAAAACCATCCGAAATGCGCTGAACGAGGCACTGCCGGGTGCTGAGGTGAGTATCGATCTGTCATCGCACAAGGTCGTGGTAGACGGCGACGCGGACACTGCGATGGCGGCCATGCAGGAGGTGGGTTACACGCCTGAGCGAGCCGCGTAAATCAGCTCGCTCAGGCACGATGTTAGCTACAACGGCTATCCGTCAGACCTCGTCGAAAGCGCCGCCTTCGCGGGATGGGTTGCGGTCGATAACGCGCTCCTCCTCATCGTCCGGAAGGGCCTCGTCACTCTCCTGGTAAGGGTCGTCTTCCGTTTCGAGTTCGTCTTCCTCGATTTCGTGCTCCAGCTCCTGCGGGATTTCGCCCTTCGCCGGGAGTTCTTCTACATCCAGGTCTGAAACTGCTTGATCGAGTGCGTCTTCACTTTCCAGAAGTGGTTCGCGCGGGTCCATGGGTTTTCCTCTCAATACGCCGGTTCGATTTAGGACTGGGTTGAGGCGATCAGGATCGCCGCCATGTAGATGACGAATGCCAGGATGCCGATGCCTGCGATCACCAGCACAATGCCTTTGCCCGCCTTGCGTTTTTCGCCTTTGTTCTCATTCGCCTGCGTGGGAAAATGGACCGGATCTGTTTCTCTAATCTGTGTCATCTGATCGCCCTTCTTGAAAATCTCGTCATTCAGGAAAGGCGCCAAAGCAGCAAAGGTTCCTATATTTACTGTTTGAGACTCCAGATTGTCGCATGCGCAACGGCCCCCTCAAGAGTTTTCAGGTGGGCTGCGCGCACCGGCTTGAAGCTGGCGATGCGCTTGGTGCCGACGTAGCGTCCCCGGTCGGCAAACACCTCGATCGATCCGTAATCGACAAAGATGCGCAGGCGATAGGGGCGTGCCCCTTCGGAGACATAACGCGGCGATGCACCGTCGCGACCGTCCTCGTGGCGAATCCAGAGACCGGTTTCGTCACAGACGACACCGAGCCTCACATCTGGATGGTCGAATTCCAGATCGAAGGGCAGGCCAGGCTTGTTGAGTTCGAACAGCAACTCCACCGCACCCGTGGAGAGATCGACCCGGTCGCCAGCCGCCAGTCTCGTGCGGTCCAGAATGCGATGCCGCAGGCTTTCCGCCGCCCCGATCGGCGGTGTGAGAAGTGCGCCGTTGGAAAAATGCAGCCGCCGCGGGAGGGTCATGGAGGTCGGGAAGTCTATCTCGGGTGTTGCATCCGCCCAATTCGCCAACCAGCCAATGCCGACGATGCTATCGCCATCGAGAAACGCCTGGAAGGCATAATTGTCGGTGCCGAAATCGAGCTCCTGGCCAAATTCCTTGACAAACTTCTTGCCATCAAACCAGCCGACATCGGCCATGGTCAGGTTCTTCCGTCCCGTGGCGGGATCTTCCGAATGCATCAGGCCATAGGTCAGGACCCAGCGTGTGGAGCGGGCATTGGCCGGTCCATCGAGCGGAAGCAGGCAGGGGCACTCAATCGCTGTGGTCTTGTAGCGGGTCTCCACCCAGAGCTTGCCCACATAGGTCCAGCCGGAAGCGGCTGTTGGGTCCTGCGTTTCATAAAGCAGGATGACGCCGCCGCTGTCGCTCTGGCTGCCGAGCAGCATCTTCCAGAGGCCATCGGGGCCGCGCACCACATAAGGGTCGCGAAAGTCCGGCGTCAGCCCTTGCCCATCGGGCCGGTGGCCGAGAATGACCTCCGCCTGGCCCGCCATGATCAGATCGGGGGAGGTGGCGGTGAGCTGGATCTGTTGCTCGGGCACACGGTCCTGCACCTGTTCGGTGAAGAAGACGCGAATACCGGTTCCTTCCACAAGCGGGATGGTAGATCCGGAATAGGCACCGCCGCGCTTGTCCGGCCGCGTCGTCAGATCTTCGGACGGGAAGAGGAAGATGGGCAGGTGTCGCCAGCGCAGATAATCCGACGAGATCGCATGGCCCCAATGCATCGTGTTCCAGCGAAGCCCATGCGAGTAATGCTGGTAGAAAAGATGCGGGTGTCCCTCGAACCGTCCAAACCCGTTTGGGTCATTCATCCAGCCGAAGGGTGGGCGGAAGTGATAGCTGTCCGGCAGATCCGGTGGGGCATTGTCCGGCTTGGTGTGGACGACGGTAATGCCGGTCTCCAGCACATCGGAGGCGGTGAACCAGTAGATCACCGAGACGGCGGTCGTCATCGTGTCATAGGCGATATCGACGCGCCCGCCGCCAAACACCTGATAGATGCGAAAACTGTACTCTTCCAGATTGGAGGTGGAGACTTCGCCGAACTTGCCATTGGCGTTTGAAAACGAGACAGCACCTGCAACATCCGGCTTCTTCGCCTTGAGCCAGACATGGAATGTGGCATTGACGGGAAGATCGGTGTGAATGGTACGGATCGCGCTTTCGCTCTCGGTTGGCGCAGCGATGTCATTCATTCCACTATCCTTTCTTTGCAAACCAAGCTCAGAATAGGAATGAAAATGGCAGGTTAAAGTTCATCCTCAAAAACGGCCGGGCAGTATTCCCGCGTGGTGAAGACCAATCCATAGGTGCCGCTGGCTGACCTGTTCGGATATTGGTATTATCTTGAACACTGGCAAAGCCGGGCTTCAGACCCAATATAGGGGCAAAAGGGAGCAAGCCCGTGATCCGTTTCGATAATTCCTATGCCCGCCTGCCGGAGCGCTTTACCGCTGCCGTTCTTCCTACTCCGGTCAAGGCGCCGCAGCTCATCGCCTTCAATCGGCCCTTGGCGGAAGAGCTTGGTCTTGACGTAGAGGGCATGGACGACGAGCGGCTGGCGGCGATCTTCTCTGGCAACGCCGTACCCCAGGGGGCCGAACCTTTGGCAATGGCTTATGCCGGACATCAGTTCGGTAATTTCGTGCCCCAGCTCGGGGACGGCCGCGCCATTTTGTTAGGCGAGGTGATCGACACCAAAGGCAGGCGGCGGGACATTCAATTGAAAGGTTCTGGCCCGACGCGCTTCTCCCGCAGGGGAGATGGCCGTGCGGCGCTAGGACCGGTTCTTCGCGAATATATCGTTTCCGAGGCAATGTTCGCGCTCGGCATTCCCGCGACCCGTGCTCTGGCAGCAGTGACGACAGGCGAACGCGTTCAGCGCGAAATTGGTCTGCCAGGCGGCGTCTTCACCCGCGTTGCAGCAAGCCACATCCGCGTCGGCACCTTCCAGTTTTTTGCCGCGCGCGAAGATACCGAAGCGTTGAAGGCGCTATCCGACCACGTCATCGATCGGCACTATCCAGAGGCCCGACAATCGGAAACGCCCTATCTCGCCATGCTGCAGGCCATTGCCGAGAGGCAATGCGACCTGATCTGCCGCTGGCTGATGGTGGGCTTCATCCATGGGGTGATGAACACCGACAATATGGCCGTATCCGGTGAAACCATCGACTTTGGCCCCTGCGCCTTCATGGATGAGTACCATCCAAACAAAGTGTTTTCCTCAATCGATGCCCAGGGCCGTTACGCCTACAACAACCAGCCCGGCATCGCCCAATGGAACATTGCAAGGCTTGCCGAATGCCTGATCCCGCTTCTGGATGAGGATCAGGACAAGGCCGTCGATATGGCCAATGGCGTCCTGGCGGATTTCGCCAAGGCGTTTCCGAAACGCTGGCTTTCCGGCATGCGCACCAAACTCGGGCTTCAGACTGAGGCAGAGGGTGACGAGCAGTTGGTCCAGGATCTCCTGGCGCTGATGAAGCGCTCAGAGGTGGACTACACCCTGACCTTCCGCAGGCTCTGTGATGCGGCAAGCGGCAACGCCGAGCCGTTCCGCGGCATGTTCATCGACCTCACCGCTGCGGACGAATGGTTGGAGCGCTGGAAGAAGCGCGCCGCCCAGGAGAGCCGTTCAGGCGAGGAGCGTGCAGACGCCATGCGCGCCGTCAACCCGGCCATCATTCCGCGCAACCACAGGATCGAGGAAGTGATTGCCGCGGCTGTTGAGGATAATGATTTTGCGCCGTTCCACGAGATGATAAAGGCGACCGCCCGTCCTTTCGAAGAACTGCCGGAATTCTCTGTCTACATGCAAGCGCCGATGAACCATGAGAGGGTCTTCAGAACCTTTTGCGGAACCTGAGAAAGCGAATGGGATAGTAGTTGCTTATCTGCAACCATATCTCAATGATTTCATATCGTTATTGTCGTTCCGTCATTTGCCCCGTAATCCTTCTCGAAGAGGGATTTCGGGGTGACGTCGTATGAGCAGCAGGTTTCATGGCCTTTCGGCATTTCCGCTGACGCCAGCAGATGAGGATGGTCGCGTCGATGTGGAAGCGCTGTCTCGCCTGATCGAAAGGCTGGATGCGGCAGGCGTCGATTCCGTCGGACTTCTCGGCAGTACCGGCAGCTATGCTTATCTCAGCCGCGAAGAGCGCCTACGCGCCGTTCAGGCAGCCGTCGAATGCCTGAAAGGCAAACGCACACTCATCGTCGGGGCAGGGGCGCTGCGCACGGATGAGGCTTTTGCACTGGCGCAGGATGCCGAAAAGGCAGGTGCCGATGCGCTTTTGCTGGCACCTGTCTCCTACACGCCTTTAACTCAGGAAGAGGCGTATCATCACTTCGCCGCGGTCGCTGGCTCCACGGCGCTGCCGCTCTGCATATACAACAATCCGTCCACTACACATTTCACCTTTGGTGAAGAGCTGCTGGTGCGGCTTGCCTATATTCCCCATATCCTTTCGGTGAAAATGCCGCTGCCTTCGGACATGCAGTTCAAGGCGGAACTGGAACGAATACGTCCACGCCTCGGAGAGGGTTTTGCCATTGGCTATAGCGGAGACTGGGGCTGCGCCGACGCGTTGCTACAGGGGGCGGATAGCTGGTACAGCGTGATTGCCGGGCTTCTGCCCGTTCCGGCGCAGCGTCTCTTCACCGCTGCCAAGGCGGGGAACAAGGCGGAGGTGCAGCGCTTGCAGACGTTCTTTGAACCACTCTGGGCGCTCTTCAAGACCTTTGGCAGCTACCGCGTGATCTACACGGCTGCAAATCTCCTCTCGCTCACCCACCGCCAGCCGCCGCTGCCCATCATGCCGCTCGGTGTCAGCGACACGCAGCGTGTCGAGGAAGCGCTGGCGAAGCTCGCCGAACTGGACGCGCTGCCGGCAGCAACGCCATAATTCCGGCGTTTTGAGAGCCGCATTGCCAAGTGAAATTTGATCGAAAGCCCGTCTGATATGTTGAAGCCTATTGCCCTTGCCGCTCTGTTTGCGACCCTCGCCATGCCAGCCTTTGCCGGAACGGGGCTTCTGGAGCCGAGCCTCAGAATGCCTGTTTCGAAGGCGCAGGCAAAGGGTGCGCTGGTGCGCGTCGCCATCACGCTGGATGCATGCATGGGCAAGACCGATTTTCGTATTCTCAACACGCTCGTGCAGGAAAAGATTCCGGCGACCATCTTCGTTACGGCCCGCTGGCTGAAACACAATAGCGATGCTCTCGCGATCCTGATGGCCCACCCGGATCTTTTCGAACTGGAAAACCACGGCGAAAATCATATCCCGGCGGTGGACAAGCCGGTGTCGATCTATGGCATTGCAGCGGCCGGTTCCGAGCAGGCCGTCGTTCAGGAGGTCGAGGGTGGCAGGCAGGCCATTCTTGCTGCGACCGGCCGGCAGCCGCAATGGTTTCGCGGCGCCACGGCAAAGTATACCAACACCTCCATGACCACGATCAACCAACTCGGCGAGCGCGTGGCCGGCTACTCCATCAATGGCGACGGCGGGTCGCTTCTGGGAAGCGCGATGACGGCAAAGCATATTGCCTCGGCGAAGGATGGCGATGTGGTGATCTCGCACATCAACCAGCCGACCCATGAGGCAGGCGAGGGTGTGGTGAAAGGTCTACTGGCATTGAAGGCGCGCGGCGTGACCTTCGTGCGGCTGGACGATCCCGCCTTCAATCCACCTTCCAACTGACCAAGTAGGCCCGACTGATCAGTCTGGCAGGTTTGGTACGACCCGACGCGAGGGGAAGAGTTCGCGCGCAATCGTCATGCCGATGAGCGACAGCGGCAGTGCGAGCATCGCGCCCGCTGCGCCCCACATCCATGTCCAGAAGATGATGGCAACGAAGACGAGGAATGGGTTGATCTCCATGTTCTTGCCGACGACCGCCGGGAAGACCAGGTTTTCCATCAGCAAGTGGATGGTGAAGAAGACGATGGAGGGAAGCAGCGCGAGAAACAGGTTGTCATGCGTGATGATGCCCGCAATCGCCAGCGCCAGCGTCATCGCCGTGATGCCGATAAACGGGACGAAGCTGGAGAGAAACGCGAAGAGCCCCCAGAGAAACGGCATGGCCAGACCACCGAGGAACGCGATCACCACCATGGAAACGCCAAGAGCTGCATAGAGCAGCGATGCGGTGGCGAAGTAGGAGCCCAGAACGTTTTCGATGGAGGCAATGGTGCGGATGGTTCTAAGCCGCTGATGGCGCTGCGGAAAGGCCATGATGACCGCTTTACGCAGTCGCAGACGGCTGTAGAGAAAAAGCAGCAACGCCGCGAAGAACATCAGGCCCTGCACGATAGCGGGCGTCAGGTTGGCACCCACCACCGATATGATTTCACCGCTGCGCGAGATCAGCGATTCCATCGAAATGTTGCCGAGGTTGAATGTAGCTGAGGAAATGTTCACCCATCGCCAGCCCTGCAGATAGGGCAGGAAGCGATCAAGCGTCCGTTCAAGCAGCGCCGGACCTTCATTCGCGAGCGCCGATAGAGGCTCTACTAACGAGTTGATGACGAGAAACAGAACGAGCGCCACCGCCGATGACAGAATGAGGGCGACGGCGAAACCTGGGATGCCGTAGGAGCCGAGCTTTTCCGCTGCAACACCGAGGATCATCCCGACGACGATCGCCATGACGATGGGGATGAGGACGAGAGAAAGCGCGTGGATCACGCTCATCAGAACGATGACGAAGAGGCCGACGACCGACCATGCGACGGCCACATCGAGCGCTTCACGCCCGAGCGGTTGCTGGCTGCGGGCATCGTCCTGCGCCGTGGCGAGCGCGCTTTTGAGAACCGGGTCGCGATTTTGCTCGATGGGAAGCGCTTCGGCTTTCTTCTTTTTCTTCCGGCTGAAAACGTGGTTGTTCATCTTTTTCCCGACCCCTCATGGAGAGCTATAACTCTCCGTGCGGGTCGCAGTTCCAGAACCGCTAAAATAAGGAAAGGGAACGTGATTTGCGCCCTTTTCAAGCCGTCAAAGCGTGTCGCGATCTTTCCACTTCGCTTCCGGTGGCCACGCGTTAGGCAGACAGCTTCAAACCGATGCCCCAAGGATCTTTTACGGCAATCCCGTCGCTCTGACGCTCGGTCGGAATTTCCAGTCGGTCCAGTGCGGCAAGTGCCGTGTCGAGGGTTTCTTTCTCGTTGAATTTCAAAGAGTAGCCCGACAGTCCTGTCATATTCTCTTTGCGCGTTTCGGCGCCCCTGCTGTTCCAGATATTGGCTGCCACATGGTGGTGATAGGCACCGTAGCCGAAGAAACTGGCACCGGGATAATGTGCCATGATCTTCAACCCGAGAACATCCTGATAGAACGCATCCGCTTGCGGCAGTGCGCCGACCTGAAGATGAATATGGCCGATTGCCGTGCCGTCGGCGGCCTGCCGGAATGGGGTTTTGCCGGCGCTCCCATAGAGTGCCTGGAGATCAAGCCTCTTCGTTGCCATCTCCACCGTTCCGTCGGGCTGGTAGTTCCACTCATCCGGTTGCCGGTCGCGATAGACCTCGATGCCGTTTCCTTCCGGATCGGACAGATAGATCGCCTCGCTGACGAGGTGATCCGACGCACCCTCAAGCCGAATATTGTTATGCGCCACATGCGCGAGCCAGTCCGCCAAGGCATTACGGCTTGGCAGGAGGAAGGCGGTATGGAAAAGGCCGGCTGCGGTAGCCGGCGCTTTCGCGGCATCGCTGGACGTTGTCAGCGTCAAGAGCGGCAAACCATTGACGCCAAGAACCTCACCGCTGGCACTATTGTCGATAACCGAAAGGCCGATGATGTCCTGATAGAAGCGGGAGACCTGACCGAGATCTTTCACCACCAGATGCGCCTGTCCCACATAGCCGGGGCGGGTGAAGGCAAACTGCTTTTCAGTGTCCATTGGAACATCTCCATTTCGTTCGCTGGGCCGCGAAGTTGTTGACCTCAATATGGAGACAGTCGATCGTTCCGAGAAGCTCACCATTCGGCGATAAACTGTCTAATAATCGTTGACAGCAACGCGTTCGGACTTGACGTCCGTTATGGCGAAATTTTCCTGGAGAGATTATGATTACAGGCAGGAAGCATCAGAATTGCTTCCAAACCAAGGGAGCATGCCATGTACGGAAAAATCCTGGTACCTGTCGATCTCAGCAACGCCAACAAGGCAGAGCGCGCGGTGAAAAAGGCCGAGGCGCTTCTCGATCAAGGCGGCCAGATCGTGCTGATGAATGTGGTGGAAGATCTGCCGGGCTATCTGGCAATCGATGTGCCGATGGACATCATCGAAAATGCGGTGAAGGACGCCAAGAGCCAGCTCGCTGTTTTGAAGGCGAAGTCGCCGCATATTTCTTTGACGGAAATTCGAAGCGGTGCTCCAGCCCGTGAAATTCTGGCGTTCGCGGAAGAGATCGGTGTGGATCTCATCATCATCTCCTCGCACACGCCGGATTTCACCAACTATTTCATCGGCTCCACGGCAGATCGCGTGGTACGTCACGCCAAATGCTCGGTACTGGTGGACCGTTAAACCCGTCTCCGGTTTTGCAACAGGCAGGAACGGAAAGTGAAGTCTGACGCCGCCCGTCGTCTTGTTCCCGTCTCATAATGGCGTCATGATGTGGCGACGACAGACGGGAAAACGAAATGAGCGAGCTTTGGCCTTTTGGCCGCCGGTATGACCTTCATGAAATTGTAGCCGATGGCATCGTGCATGGCGTCGGCATTGCATTTGCCCTTGTGGGGGCAACCGCGCTCATTTTCTACGTGACCCTTTGGGGCAGCCTCAGCGCAATTGCAGCGGCATGGATCTACGCGCTTGGGCTTATTCTCTGTCTCTCGATTTCCTTCACCTACAACATCTGGCCGCATTCGCGGGCGAAGTGGCTGCTTCGCAGGCTCGATCATTCGGCAATTTTCATCTTGATTGCCGCCACTTACACGCCTTTTCTCCAGCGCGGCATCGAAGATCCTATGATTGCGCTGACGCTCGCCGGGATCTGGATGGCGGCTCTCGGCGGTATTTTCCTCAAATGCTTCTATCCCGGACGATATGACCGGCTGGCAATCCTGCTTTATCTCGGGATGGGATGGAGCGGGGTGATGGTGGCGGAGCCTCTGTCGAACCATCTGGCACCGATCACCATGTGGCTGATCGTCATCGGCGGCATGATCTACTCCATGGGCGTGATCTTCCACGTTTGGGAACGCCTGCGGTTCCAGAACGCCATCTGGCATGGCTTCGTGGTGGTGGCCGCTGCAGTCCATTACTCCGCGGTGATGACGAGCTTCAGCCTCACGCCGGTGATCGGCTCCTGATCCTGCCATTCGCTTAAAGCCTTCCGAAAATCGCTTCACACGCTCTGCCTTGATCCCTATGGTCGGGGTAGACATTGATACGAAGCGGATATCGAGAATGAGCATTCAACTGCGCGACGCCACCGTCGAAGACCTAGCCGGCATCATGGAAATTTACAATGATGCCGTGGAGAACACGACCGCCATCTGGAATGAAATCCTGGTGGATCTCGATAACCGCAAGGAATGGTTCAAGCTGCGCAAGGAGCGCGGTTTTCCAGTAATCGTGGCGCTCAAGGACGGCGCTGTCTTAGGCTACGCCTCGTTTGGCGACTGGCGCGCATTTGACGGTTACCGCCACACGCGCGAACATTCGGTCTATGTGCATAAGGACGCGCGCGGCCACGGTATTGGCAGGCTGCTGATGCTGTCGCTGATCGAACACGCGAAGGCCGCCGGCGTGCATGTGCTGATCGGGGCCATCGAGTCCGAAAACGTCGCTTCCATTCGTCTTCACGAAAAGCTCGGCTTCCGCATTGCAGGTCAATATTCAGAAGTCGGCAAGAAATTCGGCAGATGGCTGGACCTCACCACGATGGAACTCAGGGTCCCCTCATAAGCGGCTACAGCGCCGTGCGTCCTGACGGACGCACCAACGACGCTTCCCTTTTTGAATCTACGTATCGTGCTTTCCGAAAATCGAGTCCGATTTTCGGGCCGTTGCTGTAGAGCTGAACCTGCCGCGATAGGCGGCAGGCGTGGTGGAAAACTGTTGGCGGAAGTGGTGGCGCAGATTGGCGGTAGAGCCAAGCCCGCAGATCTCGGCAATTGCCTCGATCGTTAGTGCCGATGTTTCCAGCAGATCCTTGGCCTTTGAAAGCCTCTGCAGCAAAAGCCACTTTGCTGGCGTGGTGCCTGTTGCCGCCTCGAAGCGGCGCAGCAGAGTCCGCGCACTCATGCCTGCCATGTCGGCGAGTTGGGCAACCGTAAAACTCTTGCTGAGATCGGCCTTCATCGTATCGAGCAGTGGCCCAAGCCTTGCCTTTTCATGAAGCTCAGGCACGGCCTTATCGATGAACTGCGCCTGTCCGCCATCACGATGAGGCGGCACCACCAGGCGACGTGCCACCATATTGGCAGCCTTCGTGCCAAAGTCGCGACGGATCAGATGCAGGCAGAGATCGATGCCTGCCGCACTTCCGGCGGAGGTTAGCACTGTGCCTTCATCGACATAGAGCACATCCGGCAGAACCGTGATGTCCGGATAACGCTCCTTCAGGGCCTCGGTGTAACGCCAATGGGTGGTCGCACGCTTGCCGTCGAGCAACCCGCTTGCTGCCAGAACGAAGACGCCGGAACAGATGGAAAGCAGCCGTGCGCCATTCGCATGAGCCCTCTGCAACGCCGCGCAAAGTGCGTCCGGAACGGGCGCATCCATCCCGCGCCAGCCAGGCACAATGATGGTGCCCGCCTGTTCGACAAGCTCCAAGCCGCCATCGGCCGTAAAGCGTACCCCACCTGTTGCGCGCATCTCTCCGTCATCCACCGCGGCAACCGCAAAGCGATACCAGTCGTCTCCCATTTCTGGGCGAGCAAGACCGAAGACTTCGACGGCAACGCCGAATTCGAAGGTGCAAAGCCCGTCATAGGCAAGCGCCACGACGAGCCGGTTCGGAGTGCTTCTGGGGGTTGGATGGTTTGTCATGATCTTTACGATATATGGCAATCCTGCCATCTGCCAAGGAGGAAAAGCACGATCTAAACTGCGGACACTTGATAAGAAGGAGACGAACCTTGAGCTATGTCACTGAAATACCGGCGGCTCCCGCTGAGATCGTTATCGACCATTTCTCGCAGCGGCTTTCGGTCGAGACCGATTGCTGGGATGTTTTTGCGTCCATGGAGAAGGGTGAACAGGATTTCGTGCTTCTGCATGTCGTCGGTTCGCCGGCGGTATTTGCAAAGCGGCACCTGCCGGGCGCCATCCATCTTCGCCATGTGGATATGACGGCAGAACGCATGCGGGCATGGCCGGAGGACACGTTCTTCGTCGTCTACTGTGCCGGCCCGCATTGCAATGGCGCGGATCGGGCGGCCCTGAACCTCGCCCGGCTTGGGCGCAAGGTGAAGATCATGATCGGTGGCATGACCGGCTGGGCAGATGAAGGTTTTGCCTTCATGACCGCCTGAAGAAGACGGGCAGCAAGAAGGGCTGCCCGTCTCAAATGCTTTGGCTAAGCGGCGGATGCTTGTTCCGCATCATCATTGACCGGCCCGATAGCGGCGAGCAATTCGGCATCCTCACCAATGCCGGCATTCGGCGTCGTCAGCAGCGTATCGCCATAGAAGATCGAGTTGGCGCCCGCCATGAGGCAGAGGATTTGTGCCTCTCGGGTCAGGCTGGAGCGACCGGCCGACAGGCGCACGGTGGATTGCGGCATGACAAGGCGTGCGGTTGCCACCATGCGCACCAGTTCCAGCGGATCGATGCGTTCTCGCTTGGCAAGTGGCGTGCCTTCGACGGGGACCAGCGCGTTGATAGGCACACTTTCCGGGTGAGGTGCGAAGCCCGCCAGAACCTGCAGCATGGCGGCGCGATCGCGAATGCTTTCGCCCATGCCGATAATCCCGCCGCTGCATAGTTCGACGCCTGTGGCGCGAACGGTGGAAAGCGTCTCCAGGCGATCCTGATAGGTTCGGGTGGTGATGATGCGGCTATAAAATTCCGGGCTGGTATCGAGATTGTGGTTATAGGCGGTCAAGCCCGCGTTGGCCAGGCGCTCGGCTTGGTGCGGTTTCAGCATGCCGAGCGTGACGCAGGCTTCCATGTCGAGGCGGCGCACGCCTTCCACCATTTCGATGACCGCATCGAACTCCTTGCCGTCACGCACCTGCCGCCAGGCAGCCCCCATACAGAAACGCTCCGCACCCGCAGCTTTGGCCGTTGCTGCCATCGCCAGCACCTTTTGAGGCTCCATCAGCAGATCGCGGGTCAGATCCACCTCGCGATGATGGGCCGATTGCGGGCAGTAGGCGCAATTTTCCGGACAGCCACCCGTCTTGATCGACAGGAGGCTCGCCTTCTGCACCCGGTTCGGGTCGTGATACTGCCGGTGAACCGCATTGGCGCGGCCCACAAGTTCCAGAAGCGGAAGCCGATAGAGCGAGGCAATCTCGTCGACGCTCCAGTCATGCCGGATGACGCCGTCCTGTTTCGCATCCTCAGTCATTCGCAGCTTTCTCCAATTCCTTGACCTTGGGGAGAAGCGTCGAAGCAGCCGCGACAACGCCGATCTTGACGAGGTCGCCCAGGATAAAGGGCGCAACGCCGACGGACAGCACCTTTGCGGCAGGAACGAAGGCCACCAGCCATGCCAGGCCGCAAGCATAGACCACGACAAGTCCCGCCAGCATGGCAAACACACGCCGCAATAATGTCCCGTTCTGGGCAAGCCATCCCGTCAGCCAGGATGCCACGAGGAAGCCGGCAAGATATCCGCCGGTCGGCCCGATCATGTAGGCGAGACCGATACCGCGTTCGGGGGACCCTGAGAAAACCGGCAGTCCTGCAGCACCGGTTGCCAGATAGGCGATGAAGATCGCGCAGGCCATACGCGGCCCAAGTGCGACGGCAAAGCCCATCACCGCCAACGTATGAAGCGTCATCGGCACCGGCCAGAAGGGAACCTGCGTCTTCGCTGCGAGCGTCATCAACGCCACGCCAGCGACGATCATAAGAGCCTGGCGAGACAAGCTGCGTGTTACGGGAAGGAAGGCAGAAATGTCAGTTCTGATCATGGCACTCTCAAATTATAGATAATTCATTGATAGAATTTAGCTTAGTGAGAGTCTCGAAAGAGTCAAGACGCTAAAAAATGGCTGAAAATGCAAAATTATCTATAAAATTTGTTTGACCAAAGAGCCGCGTGCACTTGAATGGAGACAGGAGGTCCGATCCAGGAGCGTGGCAAATGGAGCTGGGAGTGCTTGAATACGGGAAGAACAGGATGCCGAGGCGAATACGTCTCGCGGATTGAGCGTGAGAGCTCTGCAACTTTCGTTGGGAGACGTCGTCCAAATTGTTTTGGTTAAAGAGACGGTGCGCCCCGGAGGAGCATCGGCGACAGGAGTATGCCCTATTGAGGGGACTCCTGTGTGCCTGAAGGCTGGACATTCCAGCTTCAAAGTAAAAGGCGGGCGATCGCACGCCGGCCCTCACAATCATTCTTACGCTTGTGGTTCGAACACCATGGAATGGCCGTTGATGCAATAGCGCAGGCCGGTCGGTGGTGGGCCGTCAGGGAAGACGTGGCCCAGGTGACCGCCGCAATTGGCGCAGCGGATTTCCGTGCGCACCATGCCATGGCTGATATCGCGATGCTCGGTGACCGCATCCGGCTTGACGGGTTCGAAATAGCTCGGCCAGCCGCAACCGGCATCGAATTTGGTGTCTGAGATGAACAGCGCTTCGTCACAGGCAGCGCAACGGTACAGGCCTTTTTCAGTGCTATTCCAATAGGGGCCGGTGAAGGCGCGTTCGGTGCCGTGTTCGCGCAGGATTCGATACTGTTCCGGCGTGAGTTGTTCGCGCCATTCGGCATCGGTCTTGGTAATTTTCGGAGATTTGAGATCGCTCATCAGAGGCCCCTTTCTGTTGCCGAAGATATAGGGATGCTGCTTTGCTATTAAAAGAGGGACAAATCGGCGTGTAGTCTGTCCTTTTCGTGGCTCAAAGGGTTGAGAGGTCTCGACCTTTCCCATAATTCAGTCTGTTCTGATAGAGAGTCAGCTTTTGGCTCTTAAGGGGAGGCAAGATGGCATTCGGTGTCACGTCGCTGACATTCATCGCACTTTTTTCGCCATTCCTGGCGGCGCTGCTCGCGCCCCCGCTGGTTGGAAAACTTGGCGTCAAGGCTGCCTGGCTGCTGGCGCTCATTCCTGCATTTGCCTTTGTCCATTTCTTAGGCTTCCTTCCCGAGATCGCGGCAGGCGAGGTGGTGACCGGTGGTTACGTCTGGGTGCCGAGCTTCAATCTCAGTTTCTCCTGGTTCATTGACGGTCTTTCCCTGACCTTTGCGCTGCTGATCACCGGCATCGGCACTCTGATCGTGCTCTATGCCGGCGGCTATATGGCTGGGCATCCGCAGCAGGGTCGCTTTCTCGCTTTCCTTTTTCTCTTCATGGGAGCGATGCTTGGCGTCGTCGTCTCCGACAGCCTGATGATGCTGTTCGTCTATTGGGAACTGACGTCTATCACCTCTTTCCTGCTGATCGGCTTCGATCATGAGAGAGAAGCGTCACGCCGGGCAGCACTTCAGGCGCTCGTTGTCACCGGTGGTGGTGGTCTGGCGCTTCTGGCAGGCCTCATCTTCATCTGGAACATGAGCGGCACGACCCAGCTTTCGCTGCTGGTTCATGGCGGCGATGTGCTGCGCCAAAGCCCGTTCCACTTTGCGGCACTGCTGTTGGTCCTCGGCGGCGCCTTCACGAAATCCGCGCAGTTTCCCTTTCACTTCTGGCTCCCCAACGCCATGGAAGCGCCGACACCAGTGTCGGCCTATCTACATTCCGCCACCATGGTGAAGGCGGGTGTCTATCTCCTGATGCGGCTCAATCCTGTTCTCGGCGACACGGCGGCCTGGCAAATTCTGCTGCCCTTCTTCGGTGGGCTGACAATGCTGATCGGTGCGCTGATCGCCATCCGCCAGACCGACCTTAAACTGATGCTCGCCTATACGACGGTATCCTCGCTTGGCCTTCTGGTCATGCTGATCGGTTTCGGATCGGAGCATGCGCTCGAAGCGGCGGTGCTTTACCTCGTGGCGCATTCATTGTTCAAGGGCGCTCTCTTCATGGTCGCTGGCATCATCGATCACGAGACCGGAACCCGGGATGTGCGCCAACTCGGCGGCTTGCGAAAAGTGATGCCGATCACCTTCGTTGCGGCTCTAGCCGCAGCACTCTCCATGGCCGGACTGCCACCCTTCTTGGGCTTCCTGGCGAAGGAGGAAATCTATTCCGCCTTGGCGCATGCCAATCCGCGGGCCATCCTCTTCACCGGCGTAGCGATCATCGGCAATGCCCTGATGTTGGCGATCGCTCTCGCCGTTGGCCTCAAACCCTTTATCGGCATCGCGCCGCGGACACCGAAGATGGCACACGAGGCGCCGCTGCTTCTGTGGCTCGGACCGGCTGTGTTGGCCCTTTCAGGACTTCTCGCGGCGGTGTTTTCCAGTTCGTTTCACTCTGCCGTCTCCACGCCGATGGCAACGGCGATCGCCGACCAGCCACGCATGGTGGACATATCGCTGGTGCCGCATGTCGGTGTCCCGCTGGCGCTGTCGCTCTTCACCATCGGTCTTGGGATCATGATCTTCACGATGCTGGGTACGGCACGCTCTCTGATGGATCGCACCCTGCGGGCCATCGGCCCTGGACCGGACAAGGGGTTCGACGCTTTCATCTCCGCGCTCGTCCGCATCTCTTTCGTCTTGACCCGCGTGCTTCAACCCGGCCGACTGGAATTTTACATCACTGCCACCTGCGCCATGATCGCGGTGGCATTGCTGGTACCACTTTTCGTCTATGGCGAACTGCCCGCGGTGCCCAAATGGCCACAGGATGCGCAAATCCATGAACTGACCTTCATCGCCATCGCCGTGATTGGCCTCATTGCGGTGCTGATGGCGGCGAGCCGATTAACGGCGATCATCGCGCTCGGCATCCAGGGCTTCGCAGTTGCCGTTCTCTTTCTGTTGTTTGGCGCGCCGGACCTCTCCTTCACCCAGTTCATGGTGGAGACACTGTCGGTGGTGATCCTGACGCTCGTCATGACGCGGTTGCGTCTATCGCCTTCGGATCATCGTGGGCTCGGCCAGAAGCTTCTCGATGGAACGATCGCGATTGCATGCGGCGCGGGTTTTGCTCTGATGCTGTTGAAATCCACCGAGCAGAGCTTCGACAACAGCCTGACGGCGTTCTTCAACGCCTATTCCAAGATCATCGCGCATGGAAACAATGTCGTGAACGTCATCATCGTCGACTTTCGCGGAACAGATACGCTCGGCGAAATCGCAGTGGTGATGATCACGGCACTCGCCGTTCTGGCACTGATCCGTATTCGTCCGGGAGCGCCATTGCGCCCTCGGGACAACAATCCGGATGATGAATATGAACACGCCGGGAAGGGCAGGGCATGAACACGCTGATCTTCAGAACCGCAGCGCCCGTCATCACCAGCCTGATGACGCTGTTTTCCATCTTCGTTCTGCTGCGCGGCCATAACGCGCCAGGCGGTGGCTTCATCGGCGGATTGATCGCCGTCTCGGCGCTGGCGATCTACGGTATTGCCTTCGGCGTCGAAACCGTGCGGCGCGCCATCATCTTTCATCCGCTCTCGATTGCCGGTTTTGGCCTGCTGATCGCGACGCTTTCCGGTATGATGTCCCTCGTCGTCGACGTTCCCTTCATGACTGGCCTTTGGATCTATCCAAGCCTCTTCGGTGTCGAAGTGCCGCTCGCGACCGTCATCTCCTTCGATATCGGCGTCTATCTCGTCGTGGTCGGCGGCTTCACCTCCATCGCACTTGCGCTGGAAGAAAAGGATCGCGACTGATGGAAGCGATATTCTCTATCCTCGTCGGCATCTTCTTCTCGACTGCGATCTATCTCATGCTGTCGCGTCACAGTGTGCGCCTTCTGCTTGGCATTGCGATCCTCGGCAACGCCGTCAATCTTCTGCTCTTCACTGCCGGGCGCCTGCATCGCGAGGTGCCACCCATCATTCCCGCTGGCCTTGACGTATTGCCACCGGATACGGCCAATCCATTGCCCCAGGCGCTCATCCTAACGGCGATCGTCATCTCCTTCTGCTTCTTCTGTTTTCTGCTGGTGCTGGTCTGGCGGGCCTTCCAGGAGTTGAAGACCGACGACACGGATGAGATGCGCGCAGCCGAACCGCAAACCGAACCGCTTCCGCCGGTGGGGTACTGAATGCCCGCGCAATTGCTTCTCACCGCATCCGGCCCAACAGCAAGTGTGGATCTCTCGGCTGCACTCGTCATGCAGCCCACCACCTTTGCCGATTGGCTGATCGTGCTGCCTGTGGCGCTTTGCATCGGTCTTGGTGCGGTGCTGATGATGATCCGCCACCAAACCCGCCTCCACGCACCGATCGCAATTGCAGGACTTGGCATCCTCGTCGGGCTGGATGCCGCACTGGCCTGGCGTGTCGCCTTGAATGGCCCCTTCACCATGGTCATGGGGCGCTGGCTTCCGCCCTTCGGCATCGCCTTTACCGCGGATCTGACGGGAGCATTGTTCGCGTTGACCGGAGGTATCGTGGCGCTGGTTTGCGCCATTCACGCGGCGCGCGATGTCGATGCATCGGGGAGGCGGTACGGCTTCTACCCATTTCTGATGCTGTTGATGGCGGGCGTTACCGGCGCCTTTCTCACCGGCGACATCTTCAACCTCTATGTCTGGTTTGAAGTGCTGCTCGTCTCCTCCTTCGGCCTCATCGTGCTTGGCTCCACGCGCGAACAGATCGATGGTGCGCTCAAATATGCCATCCTCAATCTCATCGGCACGACGCTGTTCCTGATCGCCGTTGGCTATCTCTATGCCATCTTCGGCACGCTCAACATGGCCGACATCGCCATGAAGTCCACGGCAGTCGGCGAGACCGCGCCGCTGATCACTCTGGCTTCGTTGTTCACTCTGGCATTCGCCATGAAGGCGGCTGCCTTTCCGGTCAATTTTTGGCTACCCGCGTCCTACCACACGCCGAAAATTGTAGTCTCCGCACTCTTTGGCGGCCTGCTGACGAAGGTCGGCATCTACGCCCTGTTGCGCGTCATGGTCATGCTGTTTCCGGTCCAGCGGGAGGAGCTGAGTTTCGTCATTGCCATCTCGGCTGCCTTGACGATGATCCTCGGTGCCATGGGCGCTCTTGCCCAGAACGATCTGCGCCGCATGCTCGGCTATATCGTCATTTCCGGCATCGGCTACATGATGGCGGGTATTGCGATCGGCACCCAGGCGGCACTCAGCGGCGTGGTGTTCTATGCGCTGAACTCGATCGTGCTGATGACCGCGCTCTACCTCGCTGTCGGCCACACCGCGCGGCTTGGCGGTGCCTGGACATTGTCCGGCCTCGGCGGGCTTTACGCCAAGGCCCCCTGGTTCTCGGCCATGGTGCTGGCACTCTTCTTCGCCGGTGCGGGCTTGCCGCCCTTTTCCGGTTTTTGGCCAAAAGCCATGCTGACGAAATCCGCCATCGATATCGGTGCATGGTGGCTTGCTGCCGCCATTCTCGTCGCGGGCTTCATCTCCACCATCGCCTTAGCAAGGGCGTTTCTTCTCTGTTTCTGGAGACCATCAACGGCTAACGCGCCACGCGCCGTCGCGGATATGAAAGGGCCGTCGATGATGCCCGTCGCAGTTCTGACGGCGCTGATCATCGCCGTCGGGCTTTTCCCGGAATCCCTAATGAAACTCAGCGAAGATGCCGCTGGCACTCTTGGCGATCCATCCGCCTATATCCGCTCGGTCTTTCCGGAAGGGGCGCTTCGATGAATCTCTTTCTCACAGGCGCGCTTTTTGTCATCATCTGGCTTGCGATTTCGGGCAGCTACACGCTTCCCAATCTGCTTCTTGGCACTGTCATTGCGGGCCTGTCGCTCGGCCTTGTCCGCCATCAGATGATCAGGAGCGATAGCAGACGGGTCCATCTCATTCCGCTTCTGGGGCTGATCGTGCTGTTCATCAAGGAACTGGCACTGTCGGCATGGACCGTCGCGAAGCTGGTCGTTCAGCCAAGGATGGAATTGAAGCCCGGCATCTTTGCCTATCCGCTCGCCGTTCAGAGTGATTTCGAAATCGCTCTTCTGGCCAATCTCATTACCTTAACGCCCGGCACGCTGTCGGTCGATGTGAGCGGGGATCGCAAGGTGCTCTATGTCCACGCGCTGGACTGCAGCAATGTTGAGGCGACCAGACGGTCGATTGCCGACGGGTTCGAGCGCAAGATCATGGAGGCCTTCACGAGATGACGCCGGAACTCCTCGTTTCCTACGCTTCTTTTGCGGCTCTCCTGATACTGTGCGTCGCCTTCTTGCTCACCGTCTACAGGGTGACTGTCGGCCCGACACTGCCGGATCGCGTTGTCGCTCTCGATATGCTGGTGGGAATCGCCATCGGCTTCATTGCAGTCATCGCGATTCGCACCGGCTTCAACCTTTATGTCGACATCGCGGTCGCACTTTGCCTGGTCGGTTTTCTGGCGACAGTGGCTTTTGCACGCTTCATTTTGTCGCGCCAACCTGAAAATGGGCTGAGGAAAAGGCAAATTCTTGACGGCACGGACGTTCTTGCAGCGCCTCCGGCACTACGAAATGTAACGGGTGAAGTCGCAAATAGGTCAGCCAAAGGTCGAAGAAAAAAAGCGAAGGGCAAGACAAAATGAATTGGACAATCGCTCTGGTTGTGACTGTGCTGTGTATTGGGGGTGCCCTGTTTTCGCTCACTGCCGCGATCGGCCTTAACCGCCTTCCGGATTTCTATACTCGGATGCACGCTGCCTCAAAAGCAGGCACCGTCGGTTCCGGCCTGCTTCTTCTCGCAGTTGGCCTTTATTCCCAAGAGCTTGCGGTATTTGGATGCGCTTTCGTCGGCTTCCTCTTTGTTGTTTTGACTGCTCCAATATCGGCACATTTGCTTGCTAAATCCGCGCATCTCGCTGGATATAAATTGTCTTTTCACTCTGTCAAAGACGACCTGGAAGCAGATCGAAAGTCCAACTAGAAAAACATCTTCGCCCTAAACTTGTATGCTTTTCTTCTACTGAAAAATTTTGTTACCCGTTATTTTTTATATATGAGTTTCTGTGAAACTTGCCTGAGTTGTTCCAAAATAATATCTGGACTTTTTTTGGTTTGGTGCTATCCACGATACGCAAAGTTGCTGATGTTGATTTGCTTTTCGTTATTGGCGTTCCGCCGCTGCCTACATTGGACTGGAAAGTCTTGCTGGGCGATTTGCCGGAAATACAGTCACGGATGACGTAAATCGCGTCAGTATATTCCATCTTTTCTGCATGAGGCTCGGGGCTGGCTTCGTGTCATAGACACAAGTGCAGTTTCGCTGGCCTACTTTGCTTTACTGGCGCATGTGGCTTTGCCCGTCGCTACGCGTGACATGAACAGGAGACATTAAATGACGGAAACTACATATGGCGGAGCGCAGAATCTGCTCGTTGAGCTGACTGCGGACATTGTTGCCGCATATGTTAGCCACCACGTCGTTCCGGTTGCGGAACTTCCAAGCCTGATTTGCGACGTCCACAACGCGCTGAACGGCACGTCTGCCCCGGCAGTGGCATCGGTCAGCGTCGAAAAGCAGAAGCCTGCGGTTTCTGTTCGCAAGTCGGTGCAGGATGATCAGATCATCTGCCTGGAATGTGGCGGTTCTTTCAAGTCGCTCAAGCGTCATCTGACGACGCATCACAACATCACCCCGGAAGAGTACCGCGAAAAGTGGGATCTTGCAGTGGATTATCCGATGGTTGCCCCGGCCTACGCCGAAGCGCGTTCGCGCTTGGCAAAGGAAATGGGTCTTGGCCAGCGCCGCAAGTCTGGCCGCTGATCATTTTCGCAATCACCATTGGCGAAAACACAAAGCCGACCTCAGGGTCGGCTCAGACCGTTGACAAACCCGTCGATTTTTTTGGCGGGTTTTTCTGTTTTAGGATGATGCTGTTT
>NZ_SISF01000003.1 GCF_004310285.1 Agrobacterium cavarae | reverse complement strand
CCTGTTTGAGTGTCATGAAAACCCTCAACCTTAGATTGGTTAACACCTTTCTTTGGCTTGGATTTGGACGTTTGCCGATGATAAGTCGGCTCGTCTTAAAAGTAATAGCTGGATCTGTCTCGCGACATGGTTTGACTTGGCGTAATAAGTATTTCGCTAAGGACATCTTCGGATGGCCGCGTTGCAAGACTAAAGACCGCTTTCTAATC
>NZ_SISF01000027.1 GCF_004310285.1 Agrobacterium cavarae | reverse complement strand
GACCTGCTTATCATCCCGCCAAAAGCGCGATTTATATATGCCGAATCCAAACAGCACGCCCTAATGACGACGTTACCTAATTATATATATTACTGCATCTCAACAAATCTGCGCCGCCCCACCCTTACCCCAACCAGAATAGCCCTTAAGTCACTCAACTCAAGGTTACGCACGAGTAAATTATCCTATTCAAATAGTATAAAACTTAATACATATGTATTTAATTAGTGTATATAGGCACAAAATACTAATTTCACCGTTCTCGACCATTTTTCCCCGGACCATGGCGGCCCCCTCACTCTTAGAACGCTTCGAGGGCTTCCCGCGAGACATGAGGTGGGACGGACCGCGGCGGCGTCTGGATAGCCGGCCAGACTCAACAAAGAGGTAGAACAGGTACAGTCAAAATGAGATATTGACGAGATATCGTCAAATATGTCATTTTAGCCTAAATCGAGGTAAACCATGCTCTACAAATTAGAGGTCGAAAATTTCTTCTCCATCCGCGATTTGCAGGCACTTGACCTGACGGTAGACGGAAAAGTGCCTGACCCCGAAGGTCGGTACGCACCGATTTTCGAGGGTGCAGACGTTCGAGTGCCGAAAGTTGTCGCCATTTACGGCGCGAACGCATCGGGTAAGACGACGATGCTGCGAGCGCTCGAATTTATAGTGACGATGATCCGTGACAGCGTGATGCGTACGGTGCCGGGCTTCGCTGGCATTGAGCGTTTCAACGATGAGGAATCTGCCGATCGCCCGACGAGGTTTGCGATTGAGCTGGGCGGCATCGTGAACCTGACGCCAGAGATCTTCCAGCGCGCCATGAATGGCGAGAAGGTCGAACAAGGCACCTATCGCTACGAACTGGAAATCGAAATGAAGGGAGGCGTCGCAACGCGGATCTCCTCCGAGGCACTCCGCCAGAAGCCAAACGGCCAAGGCAAATGGCAGCGCGTCTATGAGCGTGATGCCGAGGGCAGGATAAAGGACTCCAGGACCTTCAGCCTTTCGGGCTTCCAGCATCTCACGAAGACACTCGTCGGCAATCATACGGTCCTGTCATCGTTTGCGAAATTCCAGCACCCGGTCGCGCAGATCGTGGTAGACGCGGCACGCAAGGCTTTCTTCCAGATTGAGCCGGTGCATTCCTTTGTCGACCGCGAGGTGATCGACTATCTGAAGAACCAGCCCAACGTCGTTCACCGACTGCAGGAGGAACTCAGCCGTATCGACGTCGGGGTCGAAGGAATGCGCTTTCAGAATACCGACAATGGCCCGCTGCTCCTGTTCAAGCACGCCGGCCTCGCGGTGGAAATGCCGTGGCTGATGGAAAGTCATGGCACGCGGGCCTTTATAAAAATGTTCCCCTTCCTCATGTCCGCGCTCGACACTGGCGGCATCGCCACGATCGACGGGATGGACACGGCTATCCACCCGAACATGCTTCCGGAGATGGTACGCTGGTTCTACGCGGTATCGGGGCGCAACAAGCTAGATGCTCAACTCTGGCTTTCCTGCCACTCGGCGTCGCTGCTTGACGACCTGAATAAGGAGGAAATCGTAATCTGTGAGAAGGACAGACAGGGCCGTAGCCATTGTTACAGCCTAATGGACGTCAAGGTCCGTCGGGACGAAAATCACTACCGCAAATATCTCAGCGGTGCCTACGGTGGGGTTCCACATCTCGGATGAGCCGCCGTCGCCCTTCATTAATCCCGCAGCGCCGTCCGGTCTATATCGGTTGCGAAGGCGCGTCCGAGGTCAGCTACGCGGGTTTCCTGCAAGACTTGCTACGCGATGCCGATGTACCGGTGCATCTACATATTGACGAACTCGGGCCGGGAAGAGGCGATCCGCTATCGAGAGTCGAGATGGCGGTGTTGCGCCTGAAGCAACTCGAAAAGAAACGCAGCGCGCCGCGAGAGCGATTCGCGTTGCTCGATTTCGACCAAGCCGAGCGTGACCCGCTTCAGCTAGTGAGCGCAGGAACTTGATGTTATGCGATGGCGGGGCGTAATTCGTTAGGGTCAGCAGAACACACGTGTAGGCCTGCTCAATCGTCTGGTGCAGGTCAAACGCTGCTAGGTCGAAGTTCCCCCTGGTGATGTGAAATTGCGCTCCCTCCGAAAACTGTTTTAGAAGCCGACCTCGACTTTCGAAGGACTCCCTAGCAACTTGAAGCCTCGCCTGCGCAGTAAGAGGCTTCGGCTCAGCCAACGGCTCGTCATCCAATTCGTAGAGAACAATCCCTTCCTTGCGGATATCCGAGAAGAAGTAATGCCCCTTCTTCAGCTCTGTGTTCACCTCGCGCAGTGAGTGAACGATGAACTGCGTCGGCGTTTCTATGAAAGTGTCACGAATGATCCGGTCGGCGGCCTTGTAACAGTAGGTCGCATGGTCGGTTAGCTTGCGATTGTTGACGATCACCAGCAGATCGAAATCCGAGCGATAGCCCTTCATCGTATGGGGCTCATCGACAAAGGTGCCGCGGGCATAAGAACCGAACAGGATGATCTTGAGAATGCGTCCGCGCTTCTTGAAGTCGGCTGTGCCTTCGTTCAACGCGTCCTCGAACTCCTCGTGCAGGATCTCCAGCGCACGGGCGAGCTCTCGCTGCTTTCTGTGCCGGATATGATCGAGGGAGGATTTCATCATGGGAACGGGGTCTGACTGGCTTCCGATTATCGCTGCGATCTGATCGCGCTGGTGGTACCCATGGACCTTATACGCTTCGCAACATTCATCAAATGGCAAAAGTGCTAGTCGACTTTTGGAGGTCGGATGTCGCGGGCACGAACGCCCTTTCGTAGTCACGGCTTTCACAGATGCGATCTCTAACAAGTGCTTCGCGTCTATCAAGAGAGAACAAGCTCCGCGCAACAGACCGTTGAACCGAACGAACTGACACGAAGACCAGTGCATCGCCATTCGATGACTGGAACCAGCAGAATCCTGCCGGGTTAGTCTTCCTCAATATGAGGAGACGAACGATGTCGGAAACAACACGAGGCCGTAACCAGGATCGCGCACGCGTTGCTGGCGGACAGGACCATGAAGTCCGTTATGAGGCTAACAAGGAACACGTCTCTAAGGACGATGTGAAGAGTGCGATCAAGTCTGTTGGCAACAGTCGCGACAAAGTCGAAGACAAGCTCGATCGCAAAGGCTGATTGCCGCAAGTCGTGACCGACGGAAAGCCGCTTGGCGTCAACCAGGCGGCTTTCATTTCGTCGTAGGACATCGTGCCCGTTGATGGCGCCTCCGCCATTTCCCTCTCGCCCATCAGAGCAAGACGCGCGCCTGTCCTGCCGCTCACTTCGGCGCTATGGGGGAGCGCGTTCTCGTCAGGCCAGGCTCGATCATCGCCTCTCGTCTTCCGTCGCAGTGGTGGCCCATATCGCTGCTCGCTGAACCGCGTTGACGTTCGATGTCGATGGCTGTGTCAGCGCTTTGCGTGTAGCTCGCAGCACTCTCAGATCCGCTCAAACAAGTCCTTGAACTCCTTGTCCTCGTAGTATCGGATCTTTCGAAGCTTCGCCGGATAATGCCCCTGCCGAAGAAGGATTATCCTGTCGTCTGGCAGTCGCATGATCTCGTCGGCATTGATGAGGTTGCGAGCGGCAATGTGCTCCGAGTTCGTCTGCTTGCCTTCACTATGCGACGCCGTCATGTGATGCGCATCTCGCTTGCCGATCGAACGCGCAACAAGCTCGGCCGTCTCGATGTCATTGACACCAAACACCTGCAACACGCCGGCATTGGCAAGGAAGGTGTTAGCTCCCTTGCCGTAGAGGGCTCGCAGTTGATGAATGTCCTGAAGGATCGGCCATAACTGCACGCCATACCCTGCCATCAGCCCCATGGCACGCACGACGGCATCTAACCGTCCAAGGCTCGCAAACTCATCGAGCAGGAACAGCACGGACTTGTTTGCGGGAGCGACTTTCTTCTGCTTGCAGAATGATGTTGCGGCCGCTTCTGACGCGGTAATGCTTTGGGATGGCGATGCACCGTGGCGATCCCTCACCATCTCCGTCAGGCTTTGAGTGATCATCAGCCTCAGCCACCGTGCATAGGTGCCAAGCCTATCCGGTGGCAGCACCAGGAACACGCTCTGCGTTCTCTGCTTCAGATCGATGAACTGGAAATCTGATCGCTCCATCACCTGCTTCATGCGCGGACTGTCGAGGAAGTGTGTATGGCGTTGCGCCGATGACAGAACACCCGATGCCTCTCGATCGGATTTGCCCAGATGCCGGTTGGCGGCACGTGCTATCAAGCCGTCACAGGATGTGCTCTCCTGCATCCGTGTCAGCAGATCGGCAAACGCCTTTGGTGGTCTGGTCAGATAGTCGCGCAGCGTTGCCGGATGACGCAGATGAGGTGGTTCGCTCGCAACCACCATCATGATCAAACCGGCAATCAGTGCCCTGGCTTCCTCGTTCCAGTGTGCGTCACCAGAGCTGCCAGGCTCGTCGTAGACCAGAGCATCTGCAAGCGTGCCGGCATGCTCGGCAATATCGAGATCATTGGCATCGAGATGCGCAAAAGGATTGAAGCAGGAGGATTGCCAATCCGTCACCCCGAACGGCTCGAGCACATGCAATGCTCCGAAGCGTTCCCTTGCCCGTGCCGTGATCCTGGCATTCTCTCCTTTCGGATCGATGCAGATGACGGAACGCTGAAGTGTCAGCAGATTTGGGATGACGGTGCCGACGCCCTTGCCGGTGCGGGTCGGCGCCATCGTCATCAGATGCGACGGCCCGTCATAGCGCAGCAAAGTTTTTGTCTGCGGATCGCGTCCGATGATGAGACCGGCACGATCCTTTCCTCTCATCAATGCGATGTCTTTCGTACTAGCCCAGCGTGCCGTGCCGAACACCGATTGCACCGGCACCTCGGAGACGAATGCTCCCATGAATCCGAACACCCCGAAGACAAGCGGCAGGTGCTTTGCCACGACCAGCAGGACCTGACTGATCACTCCCTGCTCCGCGCCCAATGCCCAATGCACCACGAAGTCGAGGAAGATGATCGTGCCCGCATTCACCCAGCCGATTGCTGCACAGATGGCTCCCAGAAATGGTGCAGTCACGACCGGCTTCGCAAAACCCCAGACCGTCATGACTGCACGGTGCCTCCGTCCTCGCTCATGGAGCGTTGAGGGTCATCGAGAAGCGTCAGTGGAGCCTCATTGTCCGCACCACTTAATCCAGTGCATTCGGCGGGCTGCGTCGAACGGTTGTTCTCATTCTGCGGCCAAAGCAGATCCACAAACAGAAGCCGGTCAGCGTCGCGGCTGAGGTAGGCCGGGAACTCGCGAGCCAGCCATTGTCGCAGTTGTTTCCCGCTCAGCTCTTCCTGTGGATGTCCGGCATCTTCGGCCGGCTCCAGCCGTTCCAGAAGGAACGATCCGAGAAGCATCTTGCGCCGTGTCGTCTCTGCCCGTTGCTGCTTTTCCAGCCGCGATTGCAGCGCCTTCTTCTGCTCTTCCAGCTCCCTGATCCGTTGCTCGATGGGTTTGCGCATCCCTGCTCTCCCTCTTGTTTGTGGGTCAAAACACGGCATTCAAGGAAACCCCTTTCGAATTGGCCACTGGCATTTGTGCTAGTTGAATACTGACCTCCCGACAGCTACCCCCGGGTTAAGGCACAAGGGCGCACTTACGAGTTGAGCACGTTTTGGCGCGTGGTTTGCGTGTTTTGGCCAGGGAACACGGCGCAGTTGGAGACTGTCTGCCTGTCGGGCTTGTCTATCGCGGGGGAATGATGGCGATCTATCATTGCAGCGCAAAGCCGGTCAGCCGATCCGGCGGCCGAAGTGCCGTCCTCGCTATCGCCTACCGAACAGCCAGCCTGCTCACCAACGAACGCGATGGCCTCACCCATGACTTTACCGCCAAGAAGGGCGTGGTTCATTCCGAGATCGTTCTTCCCGACGATGTCGAGGCAGACTGGGCGCTGGATCGTTCAGCACTCTGGAATGCGGCAGAGAGGGCGGAGCGTCGTCGGGATTCCCGCGTTGCCCGTGAGTTCGAGATTGCTCTTCCGCATGAGCTGAGTGCAGACGCCCGCCTGTCTCTCGCCCGTGCCTTTGCCCAGGATCTTGCCGACCGCTACGGTGCTGCCGTCGACTTCGCCATTCATGTTCCCCAGGGCAAGAGCGACATCCGCAATGTCCACGCCCATGTGATGATGACGACCCGGGAGGTAGCACCAGACCGTCTTGGCGAGAAGACGATGATCGAGCGCGAGAACAGGTGGTTGCTGGCAAATGGTCTGCCCACCTCGCACATGCAGATGCGCGATATCCGCAAAGCCTTTGCCGATCATGCCAACCGTCATCTTCTGGAGGCCGGTCTGGATATCCGCGTCGATCATCGATCGCATCTCGATCGCGGTCTGGAGCTCTCACCAACCGAGCATATGGGTGTGCATGCCAGCCAGATGGAACGGCGCGGGCTGGATGTTTCTCGTGCGCGTCTGGAAGACAAAGCTGCGAAGAAGAACGCCGATCTGATCCGCAGAAAGCCGGAAGAGGTTTTGCGGATATTGACAGACGAGAAAAGCGTCTTCGATCGTCACGATATCGCTCGCACCATACATCGCTACATCAACGACAATGATGGTTTCCAGCGCGCCTTTGCCGCCGTCATGGCGTCGCCCCAGCTCGTCGAGCTTATGCCTGCGCAAAACAGCAAACTGGCGAAATACTCGACGCGGGAAATGATCAGTGTCGAGCATACGATGGCAGCGAGCAGTCTGCGCATGGCCGAGCGAAACAGCCATGGCGTGAGCACAAACAAGATTGATCAGGCGCTTCGCCGGCAGGATGCGATGCTGGGTGGGTCAGGTCTCACGGATGAGCAAAGGACCGCTGCTCGTCACATCACCTCACCGACACAGATTGCCGCTGTGATCGGCTTTGCCGGGGCTGGTAAATCGACGATGCTATCTGCCGCACGTGAGGCATGGGAGGCGCAAGGCTACCGGGTTCATGGGGCTGCCCTTGCCGGCAAGGCGGCAGAAGGTTTGACGACATCATCGGGAATTGCAGCGCGCACGCTTGCATCCTGGGAGTATGGCTGGAACCATGGCAGACACAAGCTTGGGCAAAACGACATTCTCGTCATCGATGAGGCTGGCATGGTGGCAAGCCGTCAGCTGGCGCGCTTCGTTGCAGAGGCCGAAAAGCGAGGTGCCAAGCTGGTGCTCGTCGGTGAC
Source organism: Agrobacterium cavarae (assembly GCF_004310285.1). Taxonomy (GTDB): domain Bacteria; phylum Pseudomonadota; class Alphaproteobacteria; order Rhizobiales; family Rhizobiaceae; genus Agrobacterium; species Agrobacterium cavarae. The sequence continues at coordinate 236,854 of NZ_SISF01000027.1, read as the reverse complement.
CATGAACAGCTTCAGGCGATCAGTGCAGGCTCGCCGTTCCGTGCCATTGCCGAGCGCATCGGGTCAGTCGAACTCACCGACATCCGCCGGCAGTAACATGGCTGGCAGCGGGAGGCGTCGGTTGCCTTCGCCACGCATCGGACCGCGGAAGGATTGCAGCAATACGCCGAGCGAAACAGCATTCGTTTTGCCGATGATCGAGAGCAGGCCTGCGCCGATCTCATCCGGGATTATCTTGCCGATCGGGCGCAGAACCCGGAGATCCCTTCCAAAAATATCCGGCATTTCGTCGCGAATAACTGTTTGAGTGTCAGGACTATCTCGACTAACTCGCTCCAAATGTGTGGTTGCACGGTCGGTATAGACTTGTTCCAGTGGATAATCGCACTGGCGATGAGTTTGAGACCTGAGACCCGGAAAACTTGACTTTCAAACTCCGGTGCGCGGACCTCGCCTCGCTCTTGGACGAAGACTGCGTGTTTATGCGTCTGGGCGGCGTCGCCTGTTGAGACCGGTCCGATAGCGCCGCGGTAGTGCTGGGCTTTAAGTACCTTTCGATCATGAAGAGCAATTTAGATACGGCCGAGTTTGCGGCTTGCCGTCGCGAGATGGCTTTGCTCGCCTGCGCGCCTTTCGTTTGAAATGGGCAGTTATTTTACGGTCGCGAGACATTGTTTGAGTTTGGACACATAGGCCTGATCGCGCCTTGGCGTGTTGAGGTTACACGCAAATAGGACATACGGGTCCAGCTTCGTGACATTTGGGGCAATCTGCGTCTTAAGGAACGTGATGTCCTGAACAATTTGAAGCCCAGACGAGATGTATTGCAGATATTGTGTACCCGCATGTGAGCGCAATGCCGCAGTCGTGGCGAGGTCACCGGTAAGGCCATATGAGTTCGCAATCCCTTTCGCAAAGTCGATGGTATCCGGCGATGTCGAACTTAAACACTCAGTGCGCAAATATCTCTGCAGGGTTGCTTCGGTCGTTCCTACAAATCGGGCATCGCGTATGCCGTAGTCCAGATTGTAGAGCGCAAAAGCAAGGTCGTCCTTAAGGACATCTCGCATAAACGCCTCAAGCAACATGTCTTCAACGGCCACACCGGAACCTTCAACCGCAGGCCCTTCGTCGGCCGCAACTTTTGAGACGTCGCTGGCAGTATGCCGATAGGCATAGGTCACGGCGTGGCGAAGTTCATGCAGGAGGATGCTGTAATATTCCATCCGACTGCGCCTCGTTCCGATTCCAAACCTGATTTCACCATCAGACGAGCTTGTGGTCGCGCCACCGTCGGTGGTCACTTTAAAGGTGATCGTTGGGAAAATCGTCTCGACGTCAATCGGGTAACCTCGGTATCTATTTCCGATCCAAGATTTCACCTCACTGAACATTGACCTTATTTGGGCTTCGTCGGCAGGGCGGACCGGCTCGTCGGGTTTATAGTCTCCGCCGAATGGCAGGACTTTGCTGTCAACATTGTGTCGCCAAACTTGAGCGGCTGGACCGTTATGGGTACCTTGAGCGAGATCGAGGAAAGCCGGCACGTGATCTCTTATTGAACCAAATTCAGTCTCCGTATTGATTCTTGCGATGACAGCGTCCCGTTCAGACAGCGAGAGCACTGCGTTGTCCGGAAAGGAGAGCTGGAGAGCGAGCGTAGCGGCATTGCGGTACCTCGCACGCTTCTCATCGGCGTAGGCAGGTAGCGTCGCCGCATAAGACACCATGCTTGATGATCCATCGTTATTGAATTGCTGATCAGCGCTGAAAGCGTTCCAGATGCTTTCGCGATCAGCTTGCGAATAAATCGTACATTTGCTGCTCGCGGCCGCCGACGCTTTGACGCGTTCAATCCACCATGCCTTAAGGAGTTTTATGCCCTTCGCGACCTGGTTTGTCGATACAGGTCCGACATAGGTCTCGATGTCGTCATCCGTAAAGCCGTTGCAGAGTGAATTTTCGGTGGCGGCCCAGAACGTCCCCTTGTCGAGCCATTTCAGCTCAATGTTTGGCAGGTAGAGCGCGTTGGTTTCGCGCAAGACCTCATCATCATTAGCAAAAATCTTGGGCCGTCCCTTGTCCAGTCCATAAGGTAGGAGAATAGAGGCGTCACCCAATACGATATGACAGGCTACTTCGTCGTCAGATCCACCGTAAGCATCAGCACTGAATGACCCCTCGGCCTTTGCGCGGGCGCTGAACAAAAGCGCCTCTCGAATACTGCGCTCGCCCCCGGTGAGTACTTGCGGATCCAACGATCTGATCGCGCCCGAGACTTCCATGAAATAATCTTTCCAGTCCTGATAGGTCTTCGCATCAGGTAGTGGGACACTATCGATCACGGATTGTCCGTCCCAGTCGCGGTTTGGGAGTGAACCATTGGGGTAGGTCATCCAAGAACGGCCAACCGCGTATTCCCCCAAATACATCGAGACCATGAGCCGAGCCAGTTCAGCACTCTTGACCTCCTCTACTTTAAACTCCGGAGGGATGACCAACTTGTAGACAACGCGATAGAACTCGTTGATTGCCGTGGTCATTTCGCTGGTTGGGCAGTTCAAAAGGATCTTTAGTTTGATCAGGATTGCCTCGCGTCCCCAACGGGCGTTGAATGCGGCAAGCCGGCTATCTGAAAGTTCTTTGAGACGCTGCTTCGTTTTTTCCGGGAGTTCTGACCAAGTCGTATGCTCTGGGATGTCCTTAAGAAGGTCAAACACACCGGGCTCGCCGGTATTTTTCGGCGTTTGCCAGTCCATCGGTGAGCATTTCTCGCCAGCTTCAATTCTCGTCAAGAACTTGAATTCGTCTGACCGAGCACACTGTGCGTAGATTACTGTTGAAAAGACGATCGCGAACCAACCAACCGCACCCCAACGCATCATCATGCCCCCCTAGTCAGACCATCGGTTGTCTTCGTCGGTTGAATTCATCAAATATACACAACCTCAACGGCAATACAATACGTCTCTAATCTTCCCGCGATAGCATTCATCAAACTGAATATATTCAAATCTGGTTAGCTCATCCGTCGTCTTCTTCGGTTTCGACGTCCCCCGTAAAACTCGTTTCTTCCTTTGCTGCATGCCGGATCAACAGCCCTGCCTCCTCAAGGTCCTCGATGTTCGGCAGATCCCGCAGTGTCTCCATGCCGAAGGCCGAGAGAAAATGCGAGGTCGTAACATAGGTATAGGGCGCTCCCGCCGTCGGGCTGCGCGGCCCGGAGCCGATGAAACCCGCACCCCGCAACGCGCCGATGGTGTCGCGGCTGACCTCCTTGCCAAAAATCTTCGACAGTTCGCCGCGGGCAACCGGCTGGAAATATCCCACCGCCATCAGTACCATCGCCTCGAACTCGGAGAGGGCAGCCGCCCCTCCCCTGGTCGGCGCCGACGAAGCGCGGATCGTCTCGGCGAACCGCGGGCGTGTCCGATGCTGCCAGCCGCCGGCGACTGACACAAGCTCGTAAAGTCGGGACCTCGCGTAGATCATCGATGAGCAGATCGATGCTGCAGTCTTTTCCAACTACCCGCGCCAGCGTCTCGCGGCCGACTGGTTCGGCGGAAGCGAAGATCACTGCTTCCACACGCATCATCCATTCCCGCCAGCGCATCTCCAGTGGAAGTTCCTCGAGCTCGCGATCGTACAGCACCTCCTGTTGCCGCTCTTTCGGTCGACGACGGCTTTTGTCTGTGCTCGCTCCTACCATCGTCATAACCCGAATATGCGGAATGAGGAGCGGCCGGAAAGCTCGCGCACCGCCTCGAAACTTTCGAGGCGCTCGAACAGCTGGTTTGCCGCCCAGCGCGACAGGCTACTGCCCGGCGCCGAAGCTGCGATCGCATCCTCGTTTAACAGCTTGCTGATCACCGGCTCAGCGCCCTTAGTTCGCACTTTCGGCGCGCCCGCCAGCAGCCGCCCGGCGCGTCGATCGATCTCGCCGGCGGAGCGGAGTGCGGTCTCAACGCCGCCGACCAGCGCCAGGCAGATCGCTTTCGGATAAGCCGGCTCTCCCGGCCGGACGCGACCACGGCCGCCGATAGTGCGGAAGGCGGGGCCAAAGCGCGTTGGCAGCAGCAACGGCACGGGTTTCGGCCAGTTCAGCTTGCGCGCCAGCGCGACCTCCGCCATCCCAGAGCCAGCACCTCGGCGCCCGGGCGAATGGTCGTAATCGCCGATACAAGCTCGGCAACTGCGAGGGGTGCCGCGCGCCCGGACTGGATCGCCATATCGACGATGTCGGGGATCGAGGCAAGGCTGTCGTCCCAGTTCATCCCCAACAGTGCGGCGACTTCCCTAATGAAGGGTGTGGTGAGTGTTCCGGATCTGCGCGTCAGCATTCGTGTGGCCAGAAACAGCTTTCCAGCTGGTCCAGGATCATCGCCTGCAGACGTCAACAAAACCTCGTCGCGGATGGCGGCTTCTTCCTCGCTGCGACCGAGCATTCGGGCAGCGACAGCGGCGGATTTTAAGGCAAGTCGATCGCGCCAGCAACCGATCCAGAGCGGGTCTGCACGGATCAGATCGTGAAGTGATTTCAGGGCGATACCAGCTGCAAAGGCGGCGTCGGATTCCGTGATGTCGTGAGTTCGCGTCCGCGTCCAGCTTGGCAGACGAGACGACCAGACCGGGGTCGGTAGAGCAGTAGCGGCAAGCGAATCCATGCGTGGGAGCATAAATCACGGGCGCGGTTTGCACTAGTGATAAAGCACAAAACCGCACGGCTCGTCGCTCATATAAAACGTCCGATAATCTTGCATTATTGAGCGTTTAGAGTGCCTCGCAGTCTTGAGTCAGGTGCTCCGATTTTTCTAGCTGGCTACATGATGCACTCCTCTCGTCCACCTATACATCTCCCCTCAGTCCGAACCCTAGATCGATTGCTGCGCCGCCTGTCGGTGATGGTCAGCCGATATCGGCGGCCGCCAAGGAACTGTAGGCGATGAGAATCAATCTCGTCTCCCGGTCGCCATGCCTGGGCCGATCGACGGGAATGGTTTTGAGGCCGAGATTGATGGCGCCCAGATACGCGCGCGTAGCGATACCCGCCTGGCGCAGGATCGATACGACGACCATCCGGTAAAGCCAGGGGGCGTAGTGCAAGAAGGAAAGTTCGTTGCAGGCTCGACAGCAATGATCGCCTGCAGCACGGGCGGCATCTTCTAAACTTGGCATAAGACGCCGCGCCATTCGTCCAAGCTTGCATCCTCGTCCCAGCCGAGATCGTAGATCATCAAATTTTAATCGGCACGGCTGGCCATCGCACGGCCGCGGCTGGGCCGTGTTGCGCCCTCGATCGCGGCCGACGATCGCGCCAGCGTCGCATCGATGGCAGCGAGGTCGACGCCGGGCAGATTTCCCATGTCATTATCATCTTCCCCTACCCTTCCGGATCGATGGCGGCCGTAGGCTAAATGACGCCGGTTGTCTCCACCTCGCCCCGCGCCGGCCGACTTAATGTCCGATGTTTGTCGCAAAATCCGCAGGCCCTTTGCGGACAGCGCCCAAACCGGCTTCTGCCCAGCAATGCGACGGCGCGAGCGCAGCACTTCGCGGGCGATGGTGAGTTCGTGGGTGGGGGTGCGGGTATCGCGAAAGGCGTCCTGAAGGGCAAGGTCTTCGAGATGGAAGAGTTAGCCGTCAACCCAGAGGGAAGCGCAGGCGTCGGCGAAATTTCAGCGCTCAAGGAGCGAGCGCCAACCGGTGAACGGGCGATGTGCTCGTCGAGACACGAGCGCGACACCGGCATCGAACGTCGGCCGCGTCAATGCTGTCATGCTAATTTTCGAGACCTCGTAAGCCATTAATTTTATAGAAAACTCTAAATACCAGCATTAGCATTCGTCACTGCTTATGATGCGTTAGGCCACGTCTAGCCATCGATAAGTACCTAATATCATTGTGGACAGGTGGATCGGCCGATCGCAGACTGCTCCTTTAAAGCCCAAATTTGCCGCTTGATCCTCCTTGCCTTTGATCCACTAAATCGCAGAAGCCCACGCTGTCCAGTTTATGCTTTGGTCGGACGAGATTGTTGAAGGGTCTAAGGCAGACCCTACCATTGCTCAAACACCAGAGATATGGATTCTCGGGGATATCTAAGGATACAAGGTCTCGCTGTTGCGTGTCGGCTTCGAAACGCTTCTAAGCAAGCTCGAACCGAATTTGCTGAGCACCTTCCCAAAGAGTCTTGTTACCCAGCACGGCCAAATTTTCCAAGTTGGACGTGACGGTGATGAAATGGTTGCCAGCGAGCTGTCCCATCTTGGAAGAGAAATCGACACCGCCATACGCGAGCAAAATCTCCGTCTCGCTGATACCGCCGGGATAAAGGATGATATGACCGGGTGCGGGATGGCTCGTGTGGTTCTCGTAACCCACGCCGAAATTATAGTCTCCAAGTGGTACCCATACGCCCTCCCCCGACCAGCGAACATGTACGATCTGGCCTTCAAAGGGCAGACGTTCAATGAACGCCTTGCAGGTCTGTGGGGCTTTTTCTGTCTCTAGCACAGCATCGAAAACGAATGGGCCAGCGGTGATTTTCAGTTTCATAAATTCAAGTCTCCGAATTGCTTAGATAGTTTTAGTGCTTTTGGCGCGGGCTGAGCGGTAGGTGCCATCGCCCTTTTTCCCGACGAGCGCGCCGTCACGAACCATCAACCGACCGCCGAGGATGACGGTGGTCGGCCAGCCGGTAATCTCGATACCTTCATAGGGCGAATAGTCAGCACCATCGTGCAGATCGGCATGGCGTATCGTGCGTTTGATGGTAGGGTCCCAAATGGCGATGTCGGCATCTGCGCCAATCGAGATCGTGCCTTTTTCCGGATAAAGCCCATAGGTCTTTGCATGATTGGTCGCAGAAAGCGCGACGAAGCGCGGCAAATCGATGCGCCCCTTCATGACCCCTTCCGAAAAAAGGATCGGCAGACGCGTTTCGACGCCGGGAATTCCGTTTGGGATGTGACGAAAGCTTTCAAGTCCCTTTGGACTACGCTTGCCGCGCTCGTCATCGTAGCGGAACGGGCAGTGATCCGATGAGAAGAGATCGAAAATGCCGGTCTCAATGCCTCTCCAGCATTCTTCCTGAGCAGCCTTGTCGCGGGGTGGAGGCGAGCAAACAAATTTCGCGCCCTCCCAATCCATGCCGTCTAGATCATCGGCCGTCAGCATCAAATATTGCGGGCATGTCTCGCCAACCACCTTGATGCCACGAGATCGGGCCCGCGCGATTTCCTCCATCGCCTCGCCGTTGGAAACATGAACAATGACAACCGGCACATCAACGATTTCGGCAAGTGTCAGCGCCCGGTGTGTCGCCTCACGTTCAACCGCCACCGGCCGTGTAGAGGCATGCGCTCGCGGCGCTACGTCACCCTCCGCCTCATGCCTTGCAATCAAAAAGCGGATAGCATCTTCATTTTCGCAATGGACCATGACAGTCGCACCAGTCGAACGTGCAACGTCCAGCGTCTTCAGTATCTCTGCATCGTTGAGCCGAAGCCCCTCATAAGTCATGAAGACTTTGAAAGAAGAATATCCGTCAGCAGCCAAAGCCGGAAGCTCCTGCCCAAAGAGACTATCCGTCGGATCCGAAACGATGAGGTGAAAGCTCACATCGGTGTAGCAGTTGCCTTCAGCGAGCTCGTGATAGGCGTTTAGAGCCTCTCGCATCGGCCGGTCTTTCTCCTGCAGACAGAAAGGCATGATTGTGGTGTTCCCGCCGAAAAGAGCAGAACGGGTACCGCTCTCGAAGTCGTCGGCCATGACGATGCCATCTCCTGACGGCTGGGAGATATGGACATGGCTATCAATGCCACCAGGCAGAACATATTTGCCGCTGGCGTCGATTGTCTGGGCACCGCCATCAAGCTGTTCGCCGATTTGGACGATTTTACCGTCGAGAATGCCTATGTCGGCTTTGAAGATGTCGGAGGCGGTCGCTATGGTGCCACCTTTAACAACTAGGTCGAATTTGGTCATATCAAACTCTCAATGATGGAGGATCTTGCTGAGAAAGGCTTCTGTGCGCGCATTGTGACGATTACTAAAGAAATCTTCCGTTGCGCGGTCCTCGACAATTTCGCCCTGGTCGATAAAGATCATCCGTGTTGCGACTTTGCGGGCGAAACCCATCTCATGGGTAACAACCATCATCGTCATGCCTTCTTTGGCAAGGTCGGTCATTACATCCAACACTTCGGAAATCATCTCGGGATCGAGAGCTGATGTCGGCTCGTCGAACAGCATGGCTTTCGGGTTCATGGCAAGCGCCCGGGCTATCGCCACGCGTTGCTGCTGTCCGCCTGACAATTGGCTTGGATACTTGTGGGCGTGCCCTGTCATCCCCACACGATCCAGAAGATCCATCGATCGCCTTTTCGCAATGCTTTCGCTGCGATGAAGAACGATGCGCTGTGCAAGCATGATGTTGGCTTCGATTGTTAGGTGGGCAAAGAGTTCAAAGTTTTGAAACACCATACCAACACGAGAACGAAGATCAGGAAGATCAGTGCCGGGATCGTTGACTTCTATGCCATCCACGCGGATCGACCCTTCCTGAATGGGCTCCAGCGCATTGACACATTTGATCAGGGTCGATTTTCCAGATCCGGACGGACCGCAGACAACGACAACTTCACCCTTGGAAACACGCGTTGAGCAGCTCTTTAGAACGGCAAAATCGCCGTAGTATTTCGTGACGCCGGTGATCTCGATCATGACCGAACTCCCTGAAAGCGGTTGATGGAAAAGGCCGACAAATCGCGCCCGGGGTCTCGGCCAAGGACGAGATCGGCCGTGAGTTGGCCGATGAGAGGCCCAAGCGTAAAGCCATTGGATGTGACTGCATTAAAGAAACCGGGCACACCTGGATGCTCTCCGAGGATCGGCGCGCCGTCGATGTTGATGTTCATGGCAGCCCAACTGCGGATGACATGCAGTTTTCGCAAACCCGGGACAACGTGCTGCGCCACCCAAAGATTGCCCTCCAAGCTGGAAAACATCGGGCGAGGATGGCTGTGGACCGGATCAAGACCAGCCGTCCAACCACCGCCGATCAAAAAATTGCCATTAGCAGCCTGCTTGAGCGTCAAATGACGATCGGCATGGGCAACCAGATGCGAGATAGCTGGCGCAGCAGCCTCGGTCACCACCATTTGCAGCGGCGCCCCGAACACGGGAATGTCTAGCCCCAGCATTGCGCCGACGCGCGAAGCAAAAGCACCGGCAGCATTCACGATGCGACCTGCCCGTAGCGGTCCCCGCGAGGTCTCGATAATAAATCCTGACCCTTCGCGGCGGATCGACAGCACTTCGGTACGATCAAATACGCGAGCACCAGCGGCCACAGCGCCGTCATGCACGTGCCGCGTCGCGACAAGCGGGTTGATCTTCCCTTCCGTCGGACAATAGGCGGCTCCAATCATCAATGGCGAAAGCGCGGGCTCTAGCTTTCGTAAATCTTCAGCGCCAATCACCTGACAATCGATGCCATTTTCGCGTTCAACCCGAGTCTTCTCCTCAAGGAAGCGCATGTGTGCTTCGGTCTCGGCAACCATCAGGCCGCCCGTGATCTTCATCTCAAAATCGCGACCGAGCTTTTTCTCCAGCATCTGCCATAGCGAAATGGAGTCTCGCTGCAACGGAAGCGTTTTTGCTGCTGGCCCTCCACCTGCTTCTGCGCGGGCTCCGTGATCGAATGACAACAATTGCGCATGTAGGCTGCCAGCATTCCCGCCCGATGCCAGCCCGCCAGGAAAGCCACGTTCCAACACCACGACATCTTCGCCAGCTTCTGCCAGAAACAACGCGCTCGAAAGTCCGGCAATCCCCGCGCCGATGACAACGGTGGACGCTTCTCTCATCGGTAGCGGTTCGGAATGGTGCAATGGCGGACGTGCGGGCAACAGTGCTCGTCTATGCCCTCCCCACTCCGGCTTCTCAATCGCAAGTGCTGCAAGCGGCACCGGACGTAGTGGCATCTGCGGTGCGAGCAGGCCGTCGGTCTCGCTCATGGGTCGGCCGGTCAATTGTGTGAGCGTCCGGCCACAGTAGCGGCTTTGGCAGCGTCCCATCCCGGCACGGGTCAGGCGCTTCATTGTTGCGATGTCCAGCGGACCCTTAACGGCAAGGCTCTTCAGAGTACCGATCGCAACACTTTCGCACCGGCAGGCGAGCGCGGTGTCTGCGAGTTCCAACGGCGTGGGCGCTGGCGCAAACAATCGCCAAAGCGCCGCTTGAAACGCTTTGGCGCGCGCGAGTTTTTTCTTTGCTGTGGTGTCTGGCTGGCGCTTGAGGCCAAGCTTGGCGGCAATTGCCAGACCTGCAAGCCTGCCTTCAGCCATTGCCAGGTGGGCACCACCAAAACGCACAGCCTCGCCGACGATATGGATGCGAGGCAGCGAACTTTCGCCATCCTCGGCACAATCTGCCGTGAGGGTGCCATTTTCGGTTACGCGATGAGCACAACCGAGCAACCGCGACAACTCGTTGGACGAGGTAAAATGTCCACCCAACAAAACGGTATCGACTTCGATGGTTACGTCGCCCCCAACACCCGAAACCGTCGCCGCCTCTACTCTGCCATCACCTCTAATGTCCGAAATTTGCGCGTTCCAGGCGAGCCTGACGCCTGCTCGCTCAAGTCGAGCAATTTCTTTCATGCCTTTCAGGGCAAGTGCCGCGTCATGGCGAAAAACACTGAATGCTTCGACTGGTCTGCTCCATGGCGAGCCTGCCTGCTCCACCAGACAGACGACGTCACCGCCGGCCTTGAGGATCTCGCTTGCGACCTGAAAATTGAGAGGGCCGTTTCCGGCAATCAGAATGCGCCGGCCAGGAAGCGTGCCATAGCTGCGAAGCAGGGTTTGCGCAGCCCCTGCCGTCATGACGCCTGGCAGCGTCCATCCTCTAATGGCTGGCGGCCGCTCGAAAGCCCCGGTGCCGATGACAAGCATCGTAGGTCGGCAATAGAAAACACCATCATGGCCCAGGCAGGAAATTACTACTCGTCCATCTTCTCCGTGAGCCGCGCCCCAGACGGTCACGCCTGAAAGAATGGTCACGCCAAGCGAACGTGCTCTTTCGATCAACGCAGCCCCATCTGCGGCCTGCCGGTCAGCCTTGAGCACCAGGCGTGCTGCATCCGTGTTAGGCTGCTTGAAGAATTGGCCGCCCGATGTGTGCCGCTCGTCCACCACAGTTACAGAGGCCCCGGCTTCTGCCGCTGCCACCGCGGCAGCGAGACCACCCGGCCCCGCTCCAATGACCAGCAAGTCCATTTCGAACTCATTAAGTTCTGTTGGGACAGGCCTCAGGTCAGCGAGGTCAGTACAAGTGATATCGGGACGCGCCTGCTGACGAGCGACGCGCATGCCGTCTCGAACGGGCGTCATACAGGCGCGCTGGCTCGTGCGGCTATCGACTGTCACAAGGCAATCGTGACACACACCCATGCCACAAAACAGACCACGCTTCTCCCCTGCTGCATCAGTAGAGAAGTCTGCTTGATCCAGCGCGGTCAGCGCGGCGGCAATGGAAAGGCCCGGATCGACGCGATGCGCAACGCCATCGAAATAGACGGTCACGCCTGCATCCTGAATGATCGAACCGGGCATCTGGTTTCTCCGGCTCAGTTTTGGGAAAAGCTTAAGCCGAAACGCTCGACCAAAGCCTTCATCGCGGCATCCTGCTCTGATGGCAACGGCAGACGCGGCGGCAGCGGCGATCCTGCGGCAAACCCCATGTGGTTCAGCAAGGCCTTGGAGCCAGCGACATAGGCCTGCCCGCCGACCGCCTGGATGATGGGAAGCCACTTCAGATAAAGCGCACGTGCTTCATCGTATTTCTTCTCATCGGCCGCTAGAGTGAAGATGCGCGACATTGCTGCAGGCGCCACATTGGACGCAACGGCTACCCAGCCCTGCGCACCCATGACGAAAGATTCAAAGCCGAGAATACCGCCGAAAGGAGTCATCTTGTCACCAGCCAGTCGAACGATATCGCGGATACGCGTGACTTCAAGGGTCGATTCCTTGACATAGTCGCAGCCATCAATCTCGGCGATGCGAGCCAGAAGTTCGGGCTTCATGTCCACATTCGACGTTGCAGGGTTGTTGTAGACCATGATCGGAATGGAAATTGAGCGGGCGATGGTTTGGTAATGTGTTACCAGTTCGTCGTCGGTCGGCGTCGAGTAGAATGGCGGGATTATCATCACGCCATCCGCGCCCAGTGCCTCGGCCTTGCAGCTCAAGCGAACCGCTTCACGGGTATCTTCAGCACCTGTTCCGATCAGAACTGGTACGCGCCCGGCGGCGCTCTGGATGACCGTGCGGGCGACGTCGTCCCAATCCTGATCGGATAGTGAAAGGAACTCTCCTGTCGAACCAAGAGGGATGAGTCCATGCACGCCCTCCCGGATCTGCCAATCTGTAAAGGCAGCGAGTGCTGGCAAATTGACTTTCCCATCTTCGTCGATGGGAGTGATCATCACGGTAAAGACACCACGAAACGTCTTTGGCATGCAGTAAGTCCTTTATTGAATATCAGCGCTTTTCGCTGAGCTGTAGCGGAGCTGTGTACTGGCCGAAGCGCCTTTCGATATGCCGCTGCACAAAGTCCCAGAGGGTCGTGAGAAGAAGATAATAGATGGCAGCCACGGCGAAGAGTTCGAGCACCATGAACTTTTCCTGGATCAGCACCTGGGTGCGCCGTAGCAGTTCCTCCATTGAAATGACGGAGGTGACGGATGTTGTTTTCAGCAGACCATTGACCGAGTTACCAAGGGGCGGGATGATGACCTTGAACGCCTGCGGCATGACGATGTGGCGCATTATCTGACGCTCAGTCATGCCTAAAGCTCTCGCCGCACGCGCTTGTCCTGCAGGAACTGCCTCGATGCCGGACCGGATAATCTCCGCCAGATATGCTGCCTCGTTCAAAGCCAGCCCGATCAACGCAGCTTGTACAACGGAGAACTTGATCCCGAGTTGCGGTAATGCGGTATAGAGCACGATCAATTGCACGAGCAGCGGCGTGCCACGGAACAGCCAGATATAGAACCACCCGATGCACCTCATAAGCCTTAGCTTGGATCTGCGCATGAGGGCCACGACAAAGCCGAGTAGTAGGCCGAACACAAGTGAGACGCAGGTCAGCCAGATCGTGGTGACAACACCTCCGAGGATGAAGGGATTGACGAGATAGTCGAAGAAGCCAGACCAGTTCCAGTACGACATGGAGGGACCTTTAATGCTACGGAGATGCCGGACGAGCCGGCATCCATCAGAATGATGAACCGCTCAGATCAGCGGCCTGGACCCTTGACTGAGTAGTCGCCTGCGATCATCGGCAGACCGTAGCTGTCGAAGAGTTTTCCCAACGAGCCATCTGCTTTCATTTCTTTGAGGACGCCGGATACCGCGTCTGCAAGTTTCGCGTTCTTGAAAGCAACGGCAACGGGTGCTGGATAAAGACCGCTGACGGCACGACGGAAATCGCCACGGCTATCATATTCCTTTGCGACACCATCGATTGAGACAACGCCCTCGACTTGACCGGCGCGCAGCGCCTGGAAGGCTAGCGCGAAATTATCGAAGGTCTGAATGACGAGCCCTGTTTTGCCGGCGGCTTTGAGTTCAGCGTCAAGAGCACGGGTCTTCGTTTCTTCGAAGCCGCCGAGCTCGACGCCGACACGCAGACCATCAAGCCCATCCTTGTCCTTCACCGTCGTATTGCTCGTCGCCACCGAAACGCTGATGGCCTGATCCTCGTAGGGGATCATTTGCATGATGGCCGCGCGCTCTTTCGTGAAGAATATTCCAGTGTTGATCATATCCCATCGGCCAGCCTGAAGACCGGGGATCATCGCCGAGAATTCGATACGGACATATTCAGGCGTAAGGCAAAGCCGCTTGGCGATTTCTTTGCCAAGTTCGACCCGCATGCCTTTGAGCTCCCCGGTGGAATCGACGAACTGCATCGGCGGTAATGTTGGATTAACCGACATTGTCAGCGTCCCAGGCTTGACCAATTCGGAATCGGGAATCTTAGGCGTGCAGCTCTGCGCAAACGCCGACGCTGCCGTGGAGAGTAATAGAAGGGAGGCAATGGAGATGGTGCGGAATGACATGATGACCCTCTGGTTTTTCGATCTTCTTGTGGACCTGAACAACGATGCTTGTTGATTTCGCATTCATTTGGTATACCACTTTCATACACAATCATTTGCCGTATGCAACATCTTTCCGCCAAGGCAGTCAAAAATTGAAATATCTGAGGTTTGGGATAGGCTGGCTCGGCTCAGTACGTCGAAAGGACGTTCTGGCGCACCCGTTCAAGATGCAACGTCATAGCCACGCGGGCGGCATCCGCATCGCGGTCCATCAGTGCTTTTACGATGCCCTGATGGTCAGCAAGACCCGGCTTCCGCTGGGCGAGTTTTCGCTGGCGCTCGAAGATCGTGGTGTAGCGCCTCATTTGCAAGATGGTGTCCGCCATGAAGGGATTTCCACTGGCATCAGCAATGCCCTGGTGCAAAGCATCATCGAAGTTCCATACGAACTCGGGATCAGGATCTGGATCCAACTCTATGTCTCGAAGCATCGCAGCGAGGTCTGCGACTGTCTCAGCCGTTATTCCCTTGCACGCTTGCGCCGCCGCACTTGGCTCAACGAGCATTCGCATCGCCACGCTGTTCAGGTAGTCGGACAGGGTGACGATACGCACCGTGAGAACGCCCTTCGCGTTGCGCGCAAGAAGCCCCTGCCCTTCAAGACGTCCCAACGCATCACGCATTGGCGAACGAGAGACGCCCAGTCGCGCCGCAAGCCTGCGCTCCTGCACCACAGCACCACCCGCCATTTGCGCGGAGAGGATTTCCCCGAGCAGTGCAGAATAGGTCTCATCTGCAAGGCTTCGTTCCGCCGTGACCTGACCGTTCATGCCATTGACTCCCCGGTAGTTGACAATATCGAGCGGTATGGACCATGGCTGAAAACAAGAAAAGCCTTTGGGGCAACATCAACTGGGAATAGACCAATAGCTGCCTGGAGGCTGATGCGCTTTGACACAAACAGACACTGATCCTGGCATAGGAAAACGGTCCAAAGACGCAGGCCACAAGCTTGCCGCCCTCGCGTATAACGCTGTTTCTGACATGATCCGCCACCGTCGTCTTGGAGGCGGCCACGTTATCATCGAAGCGCAGCTTGCCGAGATGCTCGGTGTGTCGCGCACGCCCCTGCGTGAAGCTTTGCAGCGGCTGGAAGGTGAAGGCTTGGTTCACAAAGGCGACGGCCGCAACTACGTGGTGCGACACGTCGATATCGGAGAATACATCCAGAGCCTGAAGCTACGTCTGTTGATCGAACCACACGCGGCTGTACAGGCCATGCCAAGCATACCCGGTCGCAAACTCGTCGAGGTGCGGCGCGAAATTGACGAGCTTATGGGCGCTACTGCGTACCATACGGATGCCCACTGGTTTTCAGACGATCACTTGCATAACCTGATAATCGACCATTGTGGCAACGAAGTTATGGCAGGTGTTTTACGCAATCTGCGAGCCGCCACGCGCCTCTTTGAAATCGGCCAGTTGAAAGACCGCCTGACACCAGATTCTACGGAACATCTTGCCATCATTGAGGCCTTGCAACGCAATGATTCCAGCGCGGCATTTGAAGCAACGAAAGCACATATTGAGAGCCTTATTGAGTTTGCGCGAATGCACCTCATCACCAATGAGTGAACTGTCGCTGTGAAGCACGCTCCGTGCGGCGCCCTGACTTCTATCTGAACGGAGCCGCGACATATTGCAATATGGACCGTTGCGAGGTCTGACTGACCATCTACTCTCGCCAGGCAGGCCCGTGCGCCCCCACGGGAGGTCTGCGCGGGAGCCCATCACCGAGGTCACGAAATTGGAAAGCTGGGCCAGGATGTGCGTCTTAAGGCCCCTGAGCACGTCAAGCCTTCGTGAAGCGTCAGAAAAATGATGCCGTCGATGCTGAAGCGATCGCCAAGGCTGCTTCTCGACCCACCGTGGAATTTTTTGCTGTCCCACTACATCTTCCTTGTGGCTGATAATCCACTGATATCATCCGCAAGACGCACTTCAGAATTGAACCGAGCTTACACCCGCTCCAGCGCGACCGCGATGCCCTGCCCCACGCCGATACACATAGTGGAAAGCGAGTAACGCGCGCCGGACAAGGAAAGCTCAAGCGCTGCCGTGCCGGTGATGCGGGCGCCGGACATGCCGAGTGGATGGCCGAGCGCGATGGCTCCACCATTGATGTTAACGCGCGGGTCGTCATCGGCAATGCCGAGATCCCGCAGCGTCGCTAGGCCTTGGGAGGCGAACGCTTCGTTGAGTTCGATGACGTCGATCTGCTCCTGAGCGAGGCCGAGGCGGGCAAGCAGCTTCTTGGTTGCCGGTGCGGGACCGAAGCCCATGATGCGCGGGGGAACCCCTGCCGTCGCGCCACCCAGAACGCGGGCGATGGGGGTCAGGCCGTGCTTTCTGGCAGCAGCTTCGGAAGCGATGATGAGCGCTGCCGCGCCGTCATTGACGCCGGAGGCATTGCCAGCGGTCACCGTGCCTCCTTCAATCTTGTTGACCGGCTTCAACTTGGCGAGCGCTTCCATCGATGTCGCACGCGGATGCTCGTCGCGATCGACGATCAGCGGATCACCCCTTTTCTGCGGCACGCTCACCGGCGTGATTTCTTTAGCAAGGCGGCCATTGGCCTGGGCTTCAGCGGCCTTCGCCTGGCTTCCCACGGCAAAGGCGTCCTGATCCTCGCGGGCGATATTGAAGTCGATCGCGACATTATCGCCAGTTTCAGGCATCGAGTCGACGCCATATTGCTTCTTCATCATCGGGTTGACGAAACGCCAGCCGATGGTGGTGTCGTAGATTTCGGCATTGCGTGAGAAGGCAGTCTCTGCCTTTGGCATAACAAAGGGTGCGCGGCTCATCGATTCCACGCCGCCCGCGATCACCAATTCCGCTTCGCCCGACTTAATCGCCCGAGCGGCGGTAATGACGGCATCCATGCCGGAACCGCACAGGCGGTTGATCGTGGTACCCGTAACCGAAACCGGCAAACCTGCCAGCAGCAACGACATGCGCGCAATGTTGCGATTATCCTCCCCCGCCTGGTTGGCGCAGCCATAGACGACGTCATCGACGGCGTCGAAATCGACGGTCGGATAAAGTGCCATCAGCGCCTTGAGCGGCACTGCGCCGAGATCGTCAGCACGAATAGATGACAAGGATCCGCCGAAACGGCCGATGGGCGTGCGAATATAAGCGCAGATAAAGGCTTCGGTCATTGATTTACTCCTTACAGCGCCGGAACCACGAGCTCGTCGACATGGCCATCGATATGGAGCTTCGCACCCGTCATGGCTTCAAGCTCCTCCATAGTAATGGCTGCAAGCTTTTCCCGTACGACGAATTTGCCATTCACAATGTCGATCACCGCATGGCTGGTATAGACGCGCGTGATGCAGCCGACGCCAGTGAGGGGAAAGGTGCAATGCTCGACCAGTTTCGGCTTGCCATCCTTGGTGACATGCTCGGTGATGACCACCACCTGTTTTGCGCCGTGGACAAGATCCATCGCGCCACCCACGGCGGGCACGCCCTTGGAGCCGACACGCCAATTGGCAAGATCACCATTTTCAGCAACCTGATAGGCCCCAAGGATCGCCACATCCAGATGCCCGCCCCGCACCATGGCGAAGCTGTCGGCGTGGTGGAAGAAGGCCGCACCGGGCTTCAGCGTGATGGCCTTTTTCCCGGCATTGATGAGATCCCAATCCTCTTCACCAGGGGGCGGCGCTTCACCGAAATTCAGGACGCCGTTCTCCGTATGGAAGATCGCCTCGCGGCCCTTGGGCTGGAACTTTGCGACCATTTCCGGGAAGCCGATGCCGAGGTTTACATAGGCGCCGTCGGCAATATCCTGAGCGGCCCGCCAGGCAATCTGGGCGTTGGAAAGCTTGATGTCGTCGCGAGTATCAATCATGGGTGCGTCACTCATGCGTATGCCACTCCTGCTCGGATCAGCGCTTCTTCCTGTTGCGGATCAGCCACTTCCACGACCCCATCGACAAAAATGCCTGGCGTGATCACCTGCTCCGGATCGATCTCTCCTGGCGTCACGATTTTCGACACCTGCGCGACGGTCCTTTTGGCCGCCATGCACATCAGCGGATTGAAATTGCGCCCGGCCAGACGGTAGGTGAGATTGCCGTGGGTATCGCCGAGATGCCCCTTGACCAGCGCTATATCGGCCTTCAACCAGCGCTCCTGCACATATTTGCGACCGTCGAATTCGGCGATCACCTTGCCGTCAGCAAGTTCGGTACCGAAACCGGTCGGCGTGTAGAAGGCGGGAATACCGGCACCGCCGGCGCGAATGCGCTCGGCAAGCGTACCCTGCGGCACCAGTTCCAACTCGATTTCGCCTGCGAGGTAGCGGTCTGTGAAGGCCCGCGGATCGGATGAGCGCGGAAAGGAGCAGATCATCTTCTTGACCATGCCAGCATCGATCATCGCCGCGATGCCGATACGACCATTGCCCGCATTGTTGTTGATAACCGTGATCCCTGAGGGCTTACCCGTTTCCTTGAAGCGATCGATGAGAGCGTGAATGAGCTCGATGGGCGCGCCTGAGCCGCCAAAGCCGCCGATCATTATCGTTGCGCCGTCTTCGATATCAGCCACAGCATCCGCCAGGCTGTCTATCCTCTTGTCCATACCGTTTTCCTCCAGCGACCTGTCGTGTGGCTCGCTTAAGGTTCACGTAAATCCCAACTCGGCTCGACATCAAGCCCATTTGTGCGATATAGTATATTTGTTCGATTATCGCACACTATTGAGAAAGGCGGCACATGGCTGTGAGTGGACGCGACATGATGGGTGGCCTCGCCAAAGGGCTGAGCATTATCGAAGCCTTCAGCGCCGAACGGCCGAGACTGTCGATCTCCGCGGCGGCAGAGATTGCCCAACTGGATCGTGCGACCGCAAGACGCTGTCTTTTGACGCTGGCCGAGCTCGGCTACGCCGCCTATGATGGAAAATTCTTCACCGTCACCCCAAAGGTACTCCGACTTGGAACGGGCTGTCTTGCTTCAATGCCACTGCCGCGCATTGTGCAGCCCTTTCTCGATCAACTGTCGGAAGACATCGGACAAAGTACATCCGTTTCAATCCTCGATGATACCGAAATCGTTTATGTCGCACGTGCCGCCCAGCGTCGCGTCATGTCGATTGCCCTGATGCCAGGGTCGCGGCTGCCCGCCTATTGCACCTCCATGGGGCGGGTCCTTCTGGCTTCCCTGTCCCTAGAAGACCGCCGCGCCTCTCTGGAGCGCTCCGACATCGTTGCACGCACGCCGATGACGCTTACCGATATCGATGCTCTCATGGCTGAAATCGAAGCGACCGCCGCTCGTGGTCATGCGATGATCGATCAGGAAGTCGAGATCGGCCTGCGCTCGCTGGCCGTGCCGCTGAAGAATGCGCGGGGAAAGACGGTGGCGGCGCTCAATGTCGGTGTCGCCGCTTCCGCAGGTTCGATGCAGGACCTGGTTGCGCGCTATCTGCCGGCGCTGAGTGCGGTGCAGACGGAATTGAAGGGGCTTCTCGTCTAAGCGTCAGTCATCCCAGAGGCAAGCCGACGTAGTTTTCGGCAAAACTTGCCTGCGCACGTGATGAGCTTCGCAGATAGCTGAGTTCGGCCACCTGCATCCGCCGCTCAAAAGCCCCCGTTTCGGGGAAACGATGCGTAAGGGTGGTGAACCACCAGGAAAAACGCTCAGCCTTCCAGACGCGCCCCAGCGCCCGCGCCGAGTAGGCATCGATCCCGGCCGCCGAGCGCTCGCTATAGAACTCCGCCAGCGCCTCGCCCAGCATGGTCACGTCAGAGACTGCGAGATTGAGGCCCTTCGCTCCAGTCGGCGGCACGATATGGGCAGAATCTCCGGCGAGGAACAACCGGCCATAGCGCATCGGCTCGGCAACAAAGCTGCGCAGCGGCGCAATGCTTTTTTCGAAAGAAGGCCCGCGCTGGAGCCGTGCGCCGAGATTGGGTCCAAGCCGCACGGCCAGTTCATCCCAGATACGTTCGTCCGGCCAGTCTTCCAGCCGCTCGCCCATGTCGCACTGGATGTAATAGCGGCTGCGCGTGATGGAACGCATCGAGGCAAGCGCGAAGCCGCGCTCATGACTGGCATAGACGAGTTCCTCACTGACAGGCGGACGCTCGGTGAGAATGCCGAGCCAGCCGAACGAATAGACACGCTCGAAGATGCGCAAAACATGGTTGGGGATCGCCTGGCGGCTGATGCCATGAAACCCGTCGCAGCCGACCACGAAATCGCAGTCGACCCGGACCTCCCCGGACGGCGTGCGCAAGGTAACGAAGGGTTTTTCCGTCTCTATATCGTGGAGACCGACGTCGCTCGCTTCGAAGAGGATCGTCAGACCCCGCGCCTCGGCGGCTTCGAAAAGGTCGCGCGTCACCTCCTGCTGGCCATAGACCGTAACGCAAGCACCGCCCGAAGCCTGTTCGAGATCGATGCGAAAATCATCGCCGTCGGCAGACAGATGCGTGCCGGAATGGCGCAGCCCTTCCTCGCGCAAACGCTGGTCCAGCCCAAGGCGGGACAGGCAGTCCACTGTTCCCTGTTCCAGCACCCCTGCCCGCACCCGTCCCTCCACATAGGCGCGTGTCTGCCGCTCGATCACCACTGTCTCGATGCCCGAGGCATGGAGGAGATGAGCAAGGATAAGTCCGGCGGGACCGGCTCCGACGATAGCGACTTGCGTGC
The DNA here is from genome assembly GCF_004310285.1 of Agrobacterium cavarae. Classification (GTDB taxonomy): domain Bacteria; phylum Pseudomonadota; class Alphaproteobacteria; order Rhizobiales; family Rhizobiaceae; genus Agrobacterium; species Agrobacterium cavarae. Next base: position 216,004 of record NZ_SISF01000027.1, on the reverse strand, counting down.
GCATGATTGTCTCCTAACTGGCTTAGCGTCGCTTGGCGGCGCTGCTGGATGGGGGGAACGGGACGGTCAGGCGGAAAGACTCTCACGGAGCTTGTTCTTGCGGATTTTGCCGGTGCTGGTACGGGGCAGTTCCGTGACGATCCGGAAATGTTTCGGCACCTTGAAGCGGGCAAGCCGCGCCTCGCAATGGGCACGAAGTTCGCCCTCCGCATCTTCGCATCCTGGTGAAAGTATAACGAAGGCATGCCCCGCCTCGCCCCAGCGCGGGTCCGGCACACCAATAACTGCCACCTGGAGGACCGCTGGATGTTCGGCGAGGACGCTTTCGATCTCTACTGGATAGACGTTCTCACCGCCCGAAATGAACATGTCCTTTCGGCGATCGACAACGGTCACGAACCCATCGGCATCTCGAAGTCCAATGTCGCCGGTGCGCAGCCAGCCATCCGGCGTGAAGGCGGCATCGCGCTCTTCCGGTCGGTTCCAGTAACCGGGGGTGACATGCGGCCCTTTGACGATGATCTCGCCAGCGGTCCCGTCCTGCACCTCCCGGCCCTCGGCATCGACGATGCGAATGGCCGTGGCCGGTCCCGCCTGGCCGACCGCGCCGGCATGATTGGAAATCAGCGCTGGATCGAGCGGCATGCCAAGGATCGTTCCGGCCTCGGTCATTCCGTAGCCATCCACCATGGCAACGCCACGCTCCAGCCACCAACGGATATTGGCAGGCGGGTTCGGAGCGCCGCCGGTGAAAAGCGCAGCGAGCGACCAGTTTTCCGGCTGGAAACCATCGGCGTCCTTCAACGCCGTCGCCATCTGCGGGACGCAGAAGTAATGGGTGATGCCGAGCGCGCGGTCCGCAAGCCGGGAATTGGTAACGACCGGATCGAAGCCGGATGAGACCAGCACCGTACCGCCCTGAACCAATGGCGGCCAGACGGAGGTTACCAGGCCGATGACATGGAAGAAGGGCGATTCCGCGAGAAAGACCGACTCCGACGTCACCTGCCCCAGCACGCCGAAATTGACGCCGGTGAAGAACAGTGTCTGGGGGGTTAGAATGACGCCCTTCGGCACGCCGGACGTTCCGGAGGTGTAGAGAAGGACGCAAGGCCGGTTGGCATCTTGCGGAGAGCCTCGTTCGCCTGCCGCCGCATTTTCGCAACGTGCAGTAAACGCTGCGATATCGAGCAGTCTTGCGCCGTCCGGCACCGCGAAACCTGCCGACGATCCGTCGACCAGGATCAGTGCGGGGGTACAGTCGATGAGAATAGAATCGATCTCGGCAGCCGCGAGCCGCCAGTTCAGTGGCGTGAAGATAAGGCCGGACCGCAGACAGGCCTGCTGCGCAATCACAAGATCGGCGGAGTTGCGTGCAATCGACGCGAGCCTGTCACCCGGCCCAAGGCCGAGCGTGTCGATTGCCGCTCTTGCCTGCTCGATCGCCCGGTCGAGGCCCCGATAGGTCCAGCGCCTCCCGGACGCCAAATCGACAAGGGCGAGTTTTTCCGGGCGCGCCTGCGCATGCAGGCCCACCGGATCGGGGGCTAGCCAGTTATGCATGATGTTGGTCCTCCTCCCAGTAAAACCTCTATCAGCTGTGGATTTTACTCTTGTCGTAAGAGCCGAGACCCGGTTTGTAGGTCTTCTCGTCGATGAACTGGCGGATGCCCTCCTTGCGACCTTCACTGTCGTAGGAATTGGCGGCTTCCTGAGCGCGCACAAGATAATCCTCAGCCTCGTCATAGGTCATGACGCCGACGCGGCGCACCGCATCCTTGGTCGCCTTAAGGGCTACGGGGTTCTTGGCCAGCAGAACCTTGGCAACCTCGGTCACCCGGCCCTTTAGCGAGGCAAGCGGCAGGCTTTCGTTGACGAGGCCCCAGGCAGCGGCCTTTTGACCGTCGATCGGCTCACCAAGCATGGCGTGATACATGGCCTGACGGAAGGGCATCAGCTCTACTGCTACCTTCGTTGCGCCACCGCCTGGCAGAATACCCCAGTTGATCTCGGAGAGACCAAACTTAGCCTCATCCGCTGCAAAGGCCAGATCGCAGGCGAAGAGCGGACCGTAACCGCCACCGAAGCACCATCCATTGACCATCGCAATAGTCGGCTTCTGGTACCAGCGCAGACGACGCCACCAGCCATAGCTCTCGCGCTGGCTCTGGCGCACGCCAGCCAGACCCTTGGCCTCAGTTTCACGGAAATATTCCTTGAGATCCATGCCAGCCGTCCAGGCTGTGCCTTCGCCGCTAAGGACAAGAACGCCGACATCCTCGCGGAACTCCAGCTCGTCCAGCACGTCCAGCATCCGGCGGTTTAGCTCGGGGCTCATCGCATTGCGCTTTTCCGGACGGTTGAAACGGACCCAGGCGATGCCTTCGGCAATATCGACGGCGACGACGTCCGCCTTGCTGCTATTCTCGGTCATGAAATTGGTTTCCTTTTAAATGATTTGAAGGCGAGCACAGGCTCGACGTAAGATCAGATCGGGAAGCGTCCGGCTTCGGTCTCGACCGTGATCCAGCGAAGCTCGGTGAATTCCGCAATACCGGCCTTGCCGCCAAAGCGCCCGTAGCCCGAAGCCCCGACGCCGCCGAAAGGCATCTGCGCTTCGTCATCCACCGTGGGGCCATTAACATGGCAAATCCCGGAGCGAATCTGTCGGGCGACCTTCAGGCCGCGGGCCGCATCTCCTGTGAAGACCGCAGCCGAAAGACCGTATTCGCTGTCATTGGCAATGCGGATGGCGTCGGCCTCGTCCTTCGCTCGGATCACCGCGACGACAGGCCCGAAGCTCTCCTCGGAATAGAGGCGCATTCCAGCGCTGACATCCGCGACGACATGGGCAGGAACGAGCACACCGTTCGGCTCGCCCGCCGCAATCACCTTTGCACCCTTGGCGACGGCGTCGTCGATCAGGCCCTTAAGCTTATCGGCGGTTTTGATATCCACAACAGCGCCAAGCGGCGCCGCACCCTGGCGCGGATCTCCAGCGGTGAGCATCCGCACTTTGGCGGCAAATTTTTCAAGGAAGGCATCCGCCACAGCATCGACGACGATAATCCGTTCCGTCGACATGCAGATCTGGCCCTGGTTGAAAAAAGCGCCAAAGGCAGCTGCCTTCACTGTCTCGTCGAGATCCGCATCGTCCAACACTACAAGCGGCGCTTTGCCGCCAAGTTCCAGAACACAGGGCTTGAGGTTTTGTGCCGCACGCATGGCGACTATGCGCCCGACGGCCGTAGAACCGGTAAAATTGACACGTCGGATAGCCGGATGATCGATCAAGGCACCGACGACGTCTGCCGCATCCTGCGGCGCATTGGTGACAAGCTGGACGAGACCCTCGGGCAATCCGGCCTCCGCCAGGGCCTCGACGATAAGGCCATGGGTTTTCGGGCACAGTTCACTTGCTTTGAACACCACTGCATTGCCGCAAGCCAGAGGAGTGGCCAACGCACGCACACCTAGGATGACCGGCGCATTCCACGGCGCGATGCCAAGCACGACGCCCGCTGGTTCGCGAATGGCCATGGCAAGACAGCCAGGCTTGTCGGAAGGGATAACTTCGCCAGCAACTTGAGTGGTGAGTGACGCGGCCTCGCGCAGCATCGACGCTGCAAGCATGACGTTGAAGCGCGCCCAGGCTTCGGTCGCACCGATCTCGGCCATCATCGCAGTCACAAAGGCGTCGCCCTTTGAACTGACGGCATCAGCCGCTTTCAGAAGCGCGGCGCGGCGCGCATTCGGCCCTTGTGCGGCCCAGGCCGGCATGGCGCGAGCGGCCGCATCGACTGCAGCTATCGCCTCATCAGGCGTTTGCGCCGGCGCTTCGCTCGCCACCTCGCCGCTAATCGGATTCACGCGTCGAAACAGGTTCGATGTCGATGTCATGGTTTCTCCTCCCTAGAGCGTCCGAGGCTCCCGACCTCAAACATTGCTATGTGAAATAGCGATTGACTGCTATATCACATAGCGATACAAAACTGACAAGGGTCAATTTTACTATTTTTGAAAAGGGCGACGCGTGAAGGCGAGAATGCAGGACATTGAAGGGTTAAGAGCGCCTGTCATGGACGATCTCCTCGGTTACCATCTGCGTCGGGCCTCGATCCTCGATCTGGCGGGTTTTGCCGAGGCGCTGGGCGACGAGATCAAACCAATACCTTTCACGGTTCTGTGCCTGATCGATGAGACGCCAAGCATCACCGCAGCTGAGATCGGCCGGCAGGCGCGGCTGCAGCGGGCCAATCTCGCACCAATCCTCGCGCACTTCGACACTCAGGGATGGATTGAACGTCTCGCCGATGATGAGGACCAGCGCATTCAGCATCTGCACTTGAGTGAGACGGGTGCTGAGGCCGTGGCCGAATGGCGCGCGAGGGTCATGGCGCAGGAGGAACGTACATTTAGTGCGCTGACGCCAAGAGAACGCGAGGTGCTGCGCCAATTGTTGTCGCGCATCTGGAAGGGCGCGTGACGTCATCTGAACGGGCAGAAAGCACGGTTACAGTTTTAGCCATCGCCTTCGAGCGGCGGCGTTGAAGAGAGGGAGCCCTTACTCGCAGAGGATAGGCTCGGGAGGACTGCGGGAGTTATCGCTGAGGCTCCGTCAGACGTAGGCCAAATGAAAGCATGATTGCCGCTGAGGCGGCCTTTGGGAGGAGAATATCATGACTAAAGCCACGCATATTCATGCGGGGACGGGAACGCGCGCACTCGTGCTTGTGTTTCTCGCCGCGATTATCGAAGGCTTCGACCTTCAGGCAGCGGGTGTTGCTGTGCCGAAACTTGTTTCCGCCTTTGGGCTCTCACCGTCACAGCTGGGCGTTTTCCTCTCATCGGCGACCTTCGGACTGGTGCTCGGCGCGCTGTGCGGCGGCGTTATCGCTGATCGCTTTGGACGGCGCAACGGGCTTGCCCTTTCGCTGATCGTCTTCGGCCTGTTTTCGATCGGCACGGCTTTCTCCGACACGTTCGAGCATTTGGTTGCGATGCGGTTTCTGACCGGCGTCGGCCTTGGGGGCGCGCTGCCTAATCTCATCGCAATTGCCGCTGAATCCGTTGCGCCTGAGCGGCGCGGCAGGGCAGTTGCGATCATGTATGCCGGCGTGCCGCTTGGTGGCGCACTCGCCAGCCTCATCGCCCTGCTTGGCCTGCATGACGACTGGGGCTCGATATTCCTGGTAGGCGGCATCTTGCCATTGCTGCTGGCCCTGCCGCTCCAACTCATGATGGGACCGTTCCGCGTGACACGCGATGCAAGGGCACCTGCCCGTCGCCGCGACGTGCTGATGGCGCCGGGTGCACTGCCACAGACGCTGCTGCTCTGGGCCGCCTTCTTCTTCGGCCTCATCGTCGTATATCTGCTTCTCAACTGGCTGCCGCAGATTCTCGTGTCACTGGGCTTTGCGCGTGAAACGGCGTCGACCGTGCAGATCGTTTTCAATATCGGCGGCGCAGCTGGCGCCATCCTTGGCGGGCGGCTGCTGGACGGCAACAGGCCTGCCTTTTCCGCATCGCTCTGCTTTATCGGGCTGATGCTGGCAATCACATCTCTTGCCATGTTGCCCGCGGGCAATGTTGCGGCGGCGCTGGCGGCTGGCACTTTTGTCGGCGCGACGGTCATCGGCGTACAGGCGCTGCTCTATGGTATTGCCCCACAATGCTATCCAAGCGAGGTGCGCGGCACCGGCGTCGGCCTTGCCGTTTCTGTCGGTCGGCTTGGTTCAATCGTCGGACCTCTCGTCGCTGGCTGGCTCCTGGCAAGCGGCATGGGTCCGCAGCAACTTCTCTACACGCTGCTGCCCATCGCGGCCATCTGCGGCACCACCACCGTGATCCTCATCCTGCACCGTAGCGGGAAGACACGGGAGGAAATGTCGAGACGCCTGGGCCAAGCTTGATCGGATCGCAAACCCTGCCGCGTAGAGGTGGGCGTCCTTAGGCAAACAAAAAATATCTTGCCTTGATGAGGAGCGTGATCTCGCGAGAGATGTGCTCCTCATTGGCATTTGCCGCATAGCATCCTCGATAGCACTGCAACGTCCGGGCATTGTTCCAAGTTGCGATGCCGTTCTCTACCACCGGTGCCATACCCCCGTCTGAGCCACCGCTAGCAACACGGTGCCCGTGTGTTGCAACAAAGAACGACTATAGCTTCGGTAGGCCCTCCGGTCGCAGTAGGCGACGCTGGGCGGCAATGCGGAAGGGCGCGTTCATGGCGCCATAGCCGTTATAGGCGCCGCGTCGCTCGATGATTTCGAAGAAGAACCCTTCACCGAAAGTGCGGCTATAGATCTGGAAATATTCGCCGTGTTCGTCGCGGTCGTAAAGGATACTGGCAGCACGCAGCGCATCGGAGAAATCCGGTTCAAGACCGAAGCGTGCCTCGAGGTCATCGTAATAGTTTCGCGAGATCGGCAGCGCCTGAAAGCCGGTGGCCTTTAGCGCTTCGGCGGTCGCAAAGATGTCGTCGCTCGCAAATGCGATGTGCTGGATGCTGGTGCCGAAGCCTTCTGCCAGGAATTTGCCGGCAAAGGTCTTGCGATTTTCAGCACCGTTCATGGTGAGGCGGAAAAGCGGTTCCGGCTCGCTTTCGATGGCTTGGCTCCGGACCAGTCCGCCCGGATCGACGACATCGACCATCGGTGTGCGCCGGGTCGAGAAGATCGATGTGTAGAATAGAAGCCACGTCAGCATCTCGTCATAATGGGTTGTCTGGGCAAGATGGTCGATGCGGGTAAGACGCGCTGTGAGCGACCCGCCCTCGTCGACCAAAGCCTCGAATTCGCTCTCCCAGATACCGCCAAGCGGCGCATTATCGTCGAGGAAGTAGATGACACCGTTGCCGACGCCCTGAATGCCGGGCACCGCGACTTCGCCGGGCTGCCGGGGCTCGGAAAAGACTGGCGCACCGAGTGCGCGCACGCGGGCGAGCGCTTGCTCGGCATTATCGACCTTGAGGCCAAATGCATAGGCATTGGTGCCATGTACGGCATAGGAAGCGCCGGCAAAGCTATCGCCACTCTCATCCGTATTAATCAGGATACGGATATCGCCCTGGGTATAGAGATCGACAGCGCGGTTGCGGTGCCGGGCGGTGCGTCTAAAGCCAAGCGTTTGTAGAAGATCGATGAGGGTCTGTTGTTCGTCGGGTGCCGAGGTGAACTCGACGAACTCCACCCCTTTCGCCTCGACACGGTCCGGCATCGCCGGCATGGAAAGACGGATATCGGGCTCGTGGCGCCGGACGCGGTCCATCAGATTGATGAGCGAGCGATGTCCGTCCTCTGCCAAAGCCCTGGCTGATCCGCCACGGAATTGATCATTGAAGATTTCAAGGGAGAGCGGGCCGGTGTAACCCGTGGCAGCCACGGCGCGCATGAAATCGACGACTGGCAGATCGCCCTCTCCTGGCATATTGCGGAAATGGCGGCTCCAGTAGAGCAGATCCATGTCGAAGAGTGGCGCATCGGCAAGCTGCACGATGAAGATCTTGTCGCCGGGAATAGAGCGGATCGAATTGGGATCGATCTTGCGGGACAAGGTGTGGAAACTATCCAGAATGATGCCGACATTCGGGTGATCGGTCCGCCGCACGATTTCCCATGCGTCGCGATGGTCGTTGATGTGGCGTCCCCAAGCCAGTGCTTCATAACCGACACGCACACCATGCCGAGCGGCCATCTCCCCAAGGTCGTGGAAATCAGCTGCCGCCCGGTCTATCCCGCCAAGCGAGATCGGCGATACGTTCGAGCAAATCAGCATGAGATCAGTGCCAAGCTCTTGCATGATTTCGAACTTGCGCTCCGCCCGCTCGAAGGCGCGGCTGCGGTGAGGCTCCGGCATGCCTTCGAAATCTCGAAACGGCTGGAAAAGCGTGATGTCCAGACCATGATCACGGACGATCTTTGCCACCTCGCGTGGCGAGGCATCGTAGGTCAGAAAGTCGTTCTCGAATATCTCGACGCCGTCAAAGCCAGCACGGGCAATCGCTGCCAGCTTTTCAGGAAACTCGCCGCTGATCGACACTGTCGCCATCGACGTGCGCATCATCACGCTTTGCTTGTCTGTCTGGTACTGGGCCATATTGCCTTACCTTTCGTGTTTATGTACGAGTTGGTTAATATGGAACGTGGAAAAACGCGGATGCAAAGCATCCGGGGGAAACATGACGAGCACCGCGACGACCACTGAGGGTAAAAAGGCGCGTCCGGCAAAGCGCGATCCGGAAGGCGTGCGGCGCGACATACTGGCGGTCGCGATGGAGGAATTTTCCCAGAACGGTCTTTCCGGGGCGCGGATAGACGAAATCGCGGCACGAACGAAAACGTCCAAACGCATGATCTATTATTATTTTGGCGACAAGGAGGGCCTGTACCAGCATGTTCTGGAAGAAGCCTACAGTAAGGTGCGCGGTGGCGAAAGCGATCTGGCACTGGACCATCTCGACCCGATGGCCGCGCTCGACGCACTCTGTCGCTACACTTTCGAGCATCACCGCCGCAGTCCGGCCTTCATCCGCATGGTCATGATCGAAAATATCCATCACGGCCGGCATGTGCAGATGTCGAAGTCCATCCGAAGCCTCAACCGTCCCGCCATTGCCGCGCTCGAGGCGGTGCTGAAGCGCGGTCAGGATAGCGGTGTCTTTCGTGAAGGCATCGAGGCACTGGAGCTCCACTGGCAGATCAGTGCGCTCTCTTTCTTCAACGTCTCTAACGCTCCGACCTTCTCTTCCATCTTCGGCGAAGATCTTTTCACGCCGCAAGCGCAACAAACGCTGGCCCGCCACGTGGCTGTAATGGTCCTGCGCTATGTGGTGCGGCCCGAACATATCGACGCTATAGGGTCTGACGAGCGATAAGATGGCGAAGCGCCACGCAGTAGCCGTCGATACCGAGACCCGCGATAACGCCGTCGGCTCGCATCGATACATAGGAGTGGTGGCGAAAGACCTCCCGCTTGTGGATGTTGGAAATATGGACCTCGACCACTGGCGCCTCATATGCGTTCAATGCATCAAGGATGGCAATCGACGTGTGACTGAAAGCGCCAGGATTGATGACGATGCCTGCGGCCTTGCCGCGTGCCTCGTGGATCCAGTCGATCAACTCGTATTCCCGATTGCTTTGGGCGAAGAAGAGCTCATGACCTGAGGCCATCGCTACGTCGCGACACGCCGCTTCGACATCGGCAAGCGTCTCGCGGCCGTAGATTTCCGGCTGGCGCTGCCCGAGCAGGTTGAGGTTCGGTCCGTTCAGAACAAAAAATAGGCTCATGCGGCCGCCTCCGCTTGAAACATCTCCGCAAAGTGTGCGCTCATCCGCTCCGCATCCGGCTCACGTTCGCAGAATAGCCTGAATGCACCGACAGCCTGGAAAATCGCCATGCCGCCGCCCGGTAATGTCTGACAACCCTTCGCCGCAGCGGCCTCGATCAGCCTGGTGATGAGGGGCATGTAGACGATATCAGCGACCCATTGGCGCGGCATAATCAGATCGGGATCGACGGGGATGCCGGGATGGGCCGGCATGCCAACAGGTGTCGCGTGGATAAGACCATCGACATTGCCCAGCACGGCTGCTGGCGTTCTGGCTGGCGTCGCCCGCCCCTCTCCAAAGCGGTTGTTGAGTTCACGCGCAAGCCGTGCCGAACGGTCCGCGTCCTGGTCGAAAATATCCAGCCTGCCGATGCCGAGTTTCAATGCGGCATGGGCAACCGCGACACCGGCGCCACCTGCACCAATGAGAAGCGCCCGATCGCGCCAGGCAGCGGGTAGACCGCGCTGAAAGCTTTCGTAAAAACCGTACCAGTCGGTATTGTGACCGATGCGCTTGCCATCTCGGAAGACGACCGTGTTGACGGCGCCCAGCATGCGGGCGTCCTCGGAAAGCTCGTCCAGATGGGAGATTACCGCCTGTTTGAATGGATGCGTAATATTGGTTCCGGCAAAGCCGCGGGCTTCCAATTCCGCGAGAAGGTCGGGCAGCGCGGTCTCCGGCACGTTGCGGACATTGATGTCCACGAGTTCGTAAGAATAGTCGAGTCCGTGTGCGCGACCCTCGCGCATGTGGAGCGCCGGCGATTTCGAAAGCTGGATGTCGGCGCCAATAAGGCCGACCTGATAGGCGGTTCGTTCTGTCATGGATATGGACCGTTTATGCGGCGTGAAAGGCGCGGCGGGTCATCCCGCCGCTTGCTTCAGTGGTGCGCCAAGATTTCGCCGAGAAAGGTGCGCGTGCGCTGGTGTTTGGGATCGCGGAAGAATTCTTCCGGCGGCCCCTCCTCGATGATCTCGCCCGACGCCATGAACACCACGCGATCCGCCACCTGACGAGCAAAGCCCATTTCGTGGGTCACGCAGATCATGGTCATCCCGTCGCGGGCAAGGCCGATCATCGTATCCAGCACTTCCTTGACCATTTCCGGGTCGAGCGCCGAGGTCGGCTCGTCGAAGAGCATCGCCTTCGGCTCCATGCACAGCGCCCTCGCGATTGCCGCACGCTGCTGCTGGCCGCCGGAGAGCTGGGCGGGATACTTGTCGGCCTGATCGAGGATGCGCACGCGAGCGAGATATTTGCGTGCGGTTTCCTCAGCATCCGATTTGGACAGCCCTTTCACCCGCATCGGCGCAAGCGTACAGTTTTCCATGATGGTCTTGTGCGGGAAAAGGTTGAAGCTCTGAAACACCATGCCCACCTCCCGACGCACGGCATCGATGGCGCGGACGGAATCGGTGAGCTTGGTGCCTTCGACGGTGATCGTCCCCTCCTGGATTTCCTCCAGATGGTTGATGCAGCGGATCAGTGTCGATTTCCCAGAGCCGGACGGGCCGCAAAGAACGATCTTCTCGCCTTTGCGAACCGTCAGATTGATATCCCTAAGTGCATGGTAGGCTCCATACCACTTTCCGACGCCCTCGAGGGCAATCAGCGGAGCCTGGGCGGCGGATTGCGGCATGGAAACCTCCCTTACTTCACGGTGAAGGGGACGTCAGGCATGGATTCCGGGAACTTCGGAACCTCGCGCTTCATCCACTTGGTGTAAATCGCCTGCAACTCACCATCGGCCTTGATCTTTTCGAGGAAGGTGTTGATGGCCTGGTTCCAGTCCTTCTCTCCCGGACGGGTGCCCGCGCCATTGTAAAGGGTCGTCAGGTCGAACTTGGACTCATACTTGCCGGGGGCCGCAGCGTTCAGACGATCACCATAAAACTGGTTGCCGCCTACGGCCTCGACCTGACCGGAGACGATCGCCTGAATATTGGCGGCATCGTCGTCGAAGCGCAGAATGCTTGCCTTGTCGCCTGCGCCCGCCGTGATGGCGGTGTCCATGGCACTCGACTTCGGTACCCCGACATTCAGTCCCTTCAGATCGTCAAAACCGGCAATCTTCTTGTCCTTGGGCCCATAGACCGACAGAACGTTGCCGGCATAGGGCTGCGAATACTGGATCGTCTTGGCGCGCTCCGGCGTCATGCCCATCGTTGCAAAAAGCACGTCCACCTTACCGGTCATGAGCGCCGGAATACGGTTGGCAACGGCGAGCGGTACGAACTCGGCTTCAAGACCGAGGCTTTTGGCGAAGGCTTTGCCAATATCCGCGTCGAGGCCATCCTGGACCCCGCTAGAATTGACGAAGCCCCAAGGCGAGTTGTCGCCCTGAATGCCAATAACAACCTTGCCCTTGGCCTTCGCCTCCTCAAGCGTGCCGGCCGCGGCATCGACCGGGGCCATGAAGGGCAGAGCGGCAGCGGCGGCTATTAGCCCAAGTACGCTGCGGCGACCGAAAGTCATGCTGGATTTCATCATATTATCCTCCTTGTAAACTGATGAATGCATGGTCACGAAAGTAGATCTCCTCCACCATCGTCCGGAAAATCGAAGCCGATTTTCGAAAAGCCGACGGGTCTTTCCACGACGCTCTATCGAGCGGCGGTCTGAAGGCGTTTCTCAACGCCGGCACCCCAAAGAGAGAGCGGCCAGCAGATCAGGAAATAGATGAGGCCAACGATGGCGAAAACAGTAAGCGGACGGAACGTCTGATTGGAGACGATCTGGCCGGCGCGCGACAATTCGACAAAGCCGACGATGGCAGCGAGCGACGTGCCCTTGATGAGCTGCACCAGGAAACCGATGGTGGCCGGCAACGAAATGCGCAATGCCTGCGGCAGGACAACATCCTTCATGATCGACCTGTAATGCAGGCCGAGCGCACGAGCCGCTTCCGTCTGCCCCCTCGGAACAGCCTGTATACCACCGCGCCAGATTTCACCAAGAAAGGCGCTGGCATGCAGTGTGAAAGCGATGGCGACAGCGATCCACGCATCGATGTTGAAGCCGAGCAGAGCCACGCCGTAATAAACCACGAAGAGCTGCATGAGGAGCGGTGTACCCTGAAAGACCGCGATATAGCCAGCCGTTGCGCGACGGATGGATGGGACTTCGGCAGTGCGGGCCAATGCCACGAGAAGGCCGAAGACACCACCACCAGCAAAGCCGATCAAGGTCAATGCGATGGTCCACTTCAGGCCTTGCATGAGGAAGAACAGTTCGTTGGGGCCTATGCTTGCCATGATCGTCTCCTCACTTGACCGGGTAGCTGAAAGAGATGCGCGAGATGAGACCAAAGACGCCCATCATCAGCGAGGAAATCACGAGGTAGAGCAGCGTGATGGAAAAATATACTTCGAAGGAGCGGAAGGTATCCGCCTCGATCTTCTGCGCCACCGAGGTGAGTTCGTAAGCGGCGATCGACGTGCAAACGGAGGTCGTCAGCGTCAGCATGATGAACTGGCTTGTGAGCGAGGGGTAGACTGCCCGCAGCGCAGGCTTGAGAATGATGTGGCGGAAGATTTGCGCGCGACCGAGGCCAAGCGCGAGCCCTGCTTCCACCTGCCCCTTTGGGACGGCATCCACACCCCCGCGAATGATTTCGATCGCATAGGCGCCACCATTAAGCGCCAGCGCGACGATAGCAGTCACTGTCGGATTAAGACGCAGACCGAGCTGCGGCAGCGCGAAGAAGATAAAAAATATCTGGACCAGAAAGGGCGTATTGCGGATCAGCTCTACGAAGCCGATGACAAAGCCGCGCAACGGCTTGAAGCGCGACCGACGTGCTACGACGCCCAGAATCCCGATGACGGTCGCCATCGACATGCCGGCAAGCGCCAGGCCTATGGTGGCGAGGCACGCGACGAGCAACTCGGGAAGGCGATCGATGACCGCCGAGAAGTCGAGACTGTATGACATGGTTCCTCCACAACCTTCCGGTTAAGGCATCAGCCCGCCGTTGGGTCGTCTCCCCGTTCTCCGCACTCAGGCTTCGAACGCTCCCTTGTTCTTGCCGGACTGTGTTTCAAGAAGAGCTCTCCTAAGCCCCTCCATATCCGACCTCTGAATGTTTGTACCAGTTAGTTCATTTTAAAGTCAACGCTCAGGAAGGGTGAAAATGCAGCTTTTGCGACTGATTTTCGGAGCGACTTTATTCCTATTTATACAATGATTTCAACGCATAAGGAAACATCACGCGGCAAGCAGCGATCATGTTTCAACACCCTCTCTCGCAGGTCATTTCCTAAGTGTGATGACCGCCACATTCTTCAGGCTCTCGCCCGATCCGTCTGACGTCGCCTAGCAGTCGGCGCGCAGTCCGTAGTGCGGAGGCGGTCGCCAATACCGTGGGTGGCAGCGTCATCCACTCAAGCATCCAGGCGGCACCCGACCGCTCCTGCTCATGAACAAGCGACTGATGAAGCGCCGAAACCTGTGTTGCGTTGAAGCGCGCAAGCGTGACCAGCAGTTCTGCTGCAACGGGGTTCTGCTTGTGCGGCATGGCGGAAGACCCGCCGCCACCTGCGAGGCTTATCTCGGCCCCTGCCTCGGCAAGTAAAGAGATGTCCTGGCCAATCTTTCCGAGGCTGCCGGTGACAAGCGACAGCAGCCCCCCGAACTCCGTGATCATGTCACGCTGGCTGTGCCATTGAGCCTGATCGTGAAGACCGAGACGGGCGGCGAGTGCAGCCCGCAAAGCCGGACCATCATCACCGAAGCGTTCGAGCGTTCCCGCCGCACCGCCGAACTGCAAGGCAAACCCGTCGACGGCAAAATGGGCGAGCCGGGATCGCGTCCGTTCCAGGGGTGATCGCCAGGCACCGATCCGGTCGGCAGCCTTGATCTCGATTGCAGCCTGCATCCGCGTATGCGCCATCAACAGCTTGTCGCCGTCGCGTTCCAGAAGCCCGTCGAGATCGCCGATCAGCGCATCCAACCGAGCCTGGATGATGTCGTTCGCTACTTTCAGTCTCAACACCAGGCTGGTATCGATTACATCCTGGCTAGTTGCGCCGAAATGCACCTTCTCCGCAGCCACCCCACCGACTGCCGCGCGCATCTGTCGAATGAACCCAGGAACGACGACGCCATCACGCGCCATTCCATCCGCAAGCGCGGCCATATCCGGCACGAAGGTGCCAAGCGCGGCGTCGATCGTTTCCGCAATATCGACGGCGAGTATACCGCAATCTGCCTCGGCCAATGCCAGAGCCCTCTCGAAGCGGATCATAGCGGCAATATCGGCCTCTGCAGAAAACAGCGAGGCGATCTCGGCATCGCCGAAGAGGCCGGAGAGGAAAGGATGATCAAAGGGCGAGAGGGTCATCGCGGTCATATATCGAAGAAGACGGTTTCGCCATCGCCTTGCAGGCGGATGTCGAAGCGATAGGCATTCTCGCCATCCGGCTTTGCGATCAGCGTCGGAACGCGGTCCTTGTGTTCGATGCGGGCCAGCACTGGATCAGCCACGTTTGCCGCGTCCTCCTCCGGAAAATACATTCTCGTATGTAGACCGATATTGATGCCGCGCGCGACAATCCAGAAGGTGATGTGCGGCGCCATGAAGCGTCCATCCTTGAATGGAACGCGGCCGGGCTTGATCGTTTCGAAGAGGAACTCACCGGTATCCATATCGCCAGGCGACCGGCCCCAGCCGGCGAAATGGGGGTCGGGAGCGCCGGCCGTTTCGCTCGGGCTGTTATAGAGTCCTTGAGCATCGGCCTGCCAGATTTCCACCAGCGCATCCTTCAGCGCATAGCCGCCGCCGTCGAAGACGGTGCCGCGAATGGTGATGCGGGTGCCGGTGGCCTGGTCGTCATAGAGTTTTCCCGCGCCGAGATCTTGCTTGAAGACGCCGTTGATGCCTACGAAGTTCGGTGTGCAGCCAATATGGACGTAGGGTCCCGCCGTCTGGGAGGCGCTTTCCTTCAGATAATCGAGCGGCTGGACCATGTCAGTTCCCCTCCGGGCGGTTCTCGAAGAAGGTGGAGCGGCGACCACGCAGCACGATGTCGAACTTGTAGGCGCGCATATCCATGGGAATGGTCGCATTCATGTCGAGCGGCGCGATCAATCGACGGATGGCTTCCTCGTCAGGGATCGTCTTGACGATCGGACACCGCCAGATGAGCGGATCGCCCTCGAAATACATCTGGGTAATCAACCGCTGCTGAAAACCATGACCGAAGACCGAGAAATGGATATGGGCCGGGCGCCAGTCATTCACGCCATTCGGCCATGGATAGGGACCGGGCTGAATGGTCTTGAACCAGTAATAGCCATTCTCGTCGGTGATGGTGCGACCGACACCGCCAAAATTTGGATCGACGGCGGCGAGATAGCTTTCCTTCTTGTGCCGATAGCGCCCGCCGGCATTGGCCTGCCAGAACTCTAAAAGCGCACCGGCGACACCCGCACCGCGCTGATCGAGCACGCGGCCATGCACGAGAATGCGCGGCCCGATCGGCATTTCGCCGGGCTTGGCATAGTTGAGGATCAGGTCGTTATCGAGCGGGTTCAGCAACCCATGACCGAAAACCGGGCCGCTGATTTCGCTCTTGGTGCCCTCAAGCGAAATCAGCGCACGCTGTGGCGAGCGCAAAACGGAGGTCTTGTACCAGGGCGTGTAGGCTTGCGGCTGCATCTCCCGATCACGGGCAAAGAAGGGGCCGGTTTCCGGTGGATGATTGCTCACGTCGTCTGCTCCTTCAGCGGGGAGGATGCGTTTCGGTTTGCCAGCACCTGCTTGGCAATCTTGAAGCCATGATTGGCGGCAGGCACTCCAGCATAGATCGCCACATGCATCAGCGCCTCGCGAATATCGTCCTCACTGGAACCGGTATTGGCGGTCGCCCGGACATGCATCGCCATCTCCTCATATTGCCCAAGTGCTGCAAGAAGCGCGATGGTCACGTTTGAGCGCTCTCTCTTTGTCCAGCGATCGCTGGACCAGACCGTGCCCCAGGCACTTTCGGTGATCAATGTCTGAAATGGCTGATCGAAGGATGTCGCCTGCGCGCTCGCCCGGTCCACATGGGCATCGCCCAGCACCGCGCGGCGCGTGGCCATGCCGCGGCTGTGGCGGTCGACGGATAGTGGTTCGGTATCGCCTGGCGGAAGGGCCTTCAGGAAGTCCGCGACCGCAGCTGCGTAGGCAGTCGGCTGCTCAAGCGGCGGGATGTGTCCGTTGTTGCAGACCCTAACAAAGTAGCTGTTGGCAACGAGACCGGCCAGCGACTCTACGAGTTCAGATGGAGTCGATCCATCCTGATCGCCAGCGACGCAAAGTGTTGGGACAACGAGACGAGCAAGAGCATCGGTGTAATCGGCATCGCGGATCGCCGCGCAGGTGCCGCAGTAGCCCTCGGCCGACTGGCGAAGCAGCATGGCGCGAGCGCCCGCGTAAAGCGGATTGTCGTCGCGGCGAAATGCAGGGGTAAACCAACGCTCCATCACGGGATCGACAAGGCTCTCAAGCCCGTTTGCGCGGACGGCGTCGATACGCGCATTCCACATCTCGGCCGTGCCGATTTTCTGCGCTGTATTTGAAAGGACCAGGGCCGCAACGCGCTCGGGATGTGTTATCGCAACCGACTGCGCGATGAGGCCACCGACCGAAAGCCCCCAGACGATGACCTCGCCGATCTTCAGATGATCGAGAAGGGCGATAAGATCGTCCGCATGAGTCTCTATCGTATAGGGCGGCGTTCCGACGCTGGATAGGCCGTGGCCGCGCTTGTCGTGAAGCAGATAGGCATAAGCATCGCCAAGCTCGTCGATGACGGTATCCCATATACGGAAATCCGTGCCAAGCGAGTTGACGAACGCGATGACCGGTTTGCCAGCCGACAGACCCTTTGTCCGGTAGTGAATCGCGGCATCGCCGACCTGTAGAAAATTCATCTCTCACTCCTCTTGTGCGGAGATTGCAAGATCGCGCTGGTTAAGTAAAATGAGATTTTCGGCATTTCTCATAACTTGGTGGTTATGGCTTCTCTCATCGATCCACGTATCAAACTCCGGCATCTGCAAGCCTTTATCGAGGTGGCGCGACAAAAGAGCGTCATGCGAGCTGCCAACGTGCTGCATATCAGCCAGCCGGCAGTCACCAAAACGGTGCGAGAACTCGAGGATGTGTTAGGCGTCGCACTCTTCGAACGCGAAGGTCGCGGTATTCTTCCGACGCGCCTCGGCGATATCTTCCTGCGCCATGCGGGCGCCACGATGGCCGCCCTTCGCCAGGCGGTAGACGCTGTGTCACGGGAAGCGGCGCATACCGACCCGCCGGTGCGCATCGGCGCACTGCCGACGGTATCGGCGCGCATCATGCCCGAGGCCATGACGCACTTTCTCGCTGAGGCAGCGCAGGCTCCCATTAAGATTGTCACTGGAGAAAACGCCATCCTGCTTGAGCAATTGCGCCAGGGTGACCTTGATCTTGTAGTCGGCAGGCTTGCCACACCGGAGAAAATGACAGGCCTCAGCTTCGAGCACCTCTACTCGGAGCAGGTTGTCTTTGTCGTTCGTCCCGGCCATCGACTGCTGTCAGGCAAGGCCGATCTCTTCACCGAGCTTTCAAATTACCCAATTTTGATGCCGACCAGCAATTCGGTGATCCGCCCAATCGTCGAACAGTTTTTGATCGCACAGGGCGTGGCGATGCCGAAGACGCAGATCGAAACAGTCTCAGACTCGTTTGGACGCGCCTATGTCCGCATGAGCGACGCCATCTGGATCATTTCAGAAGGTGTAGTCGTCGACGACGTCGCAGCGGGCGCACTTGCGATTCTGCCCTTTGACACCTCCGATACTAGCGGCCCCGTAGGGCTTACAATGCGGACGGATACTGCTGTGTTCACCTCGCTCGCCCTCATGATCGAGGCAATTCGCAGGGCTGCGACTATTGGGCGGATGGCGTGATCTGAACCAAGACCGCTTGCCTGGGATCAAACCGCTAAAGTGGGATTATTTATCGGATGAATAGTTGTTCACGGCACGTGCCGGCAACGATTGTTTAAGCACGTGTAAAGGTACCGCGAGCGCTTCGCGGGCGACGTCTTCCAGCTTCATGAAACATGCACAGATGGGGAGAACGTTCTCGACGTCTAGCTAAATCGACCTTATCGAGCGGCTTGGCATGGCAACCTAGCTACTTTGTTGGTGGAGCCGCGAAATATTGCGATATGGACCGTTCCGAGATCTGACTGACCATCTACTCTCGCCAGGCAGGCCCGTCGACGGCCGCATTCAATCAGCCGCAAAACCCTTCCGCCTGAACACATCCCTAGATTTAATTTTAACACCCAGCACGCTTAACGTTACGCCAACCATATCCGCGATATACGAGACGACGTAAGGAATCTTATAGAGACCACCCTGTAGGCTTTGACGTAAGGCAGGCAGAGCAATGCAGATCGATTTACAAACCCTTTGGTACTTGACCGTCGGAACGCTGCTGGTGTCAGCCTCGCTTCTCCTTTGGGAAAGGCAGGCCCATCCAGGTCGCGCACGTGTGCTTGGTGTTCTGGCCGCGGCACTCTTCGCGTTCGTTCTCGGGTGCGTGCTCGCAATGAACCGCAGCCACTTTCCAGTCGTGCTCGGTATGGCGGCGATCAACATCCTGATGATGTCAGGATACCTCTTGGTCCTTAACGCAGTCGCCGGGCTTGATGGTCAACGGCATTTCTGCTCGTCCGTCGCAGCGCTGAGCTTCCTAGCCATCGCTTGGGCAATCGCTGGCACGCACTTCCCGGCCGCATTCTGGAACCATGTCTCGTCTATCCCCATCGCTCTGACCTGCGGACTGACGGCATGGATGCTCCTGCGCAGCCGCACTGTGCAGCGATTGCCCTCCCGTCCGGTCGCAGTAACGATTTCGGCCTTCCATGCCCTGTTCTATTTTGCCCGAGCGTTCATTGCCCCTGTTCTCATTGAGCGCTACGGGCAAGATATGATCTCCATCATCGGGAAGGCGACGATGTACGAGGCTGTCTTGTACTCGGTGGCGATGCCAATGTCCTTTTTGATGATTATCCGAGAGGAGGAAAAGCTCAACCTGCTCCGTATGTCACAAACCGACCAACTGACTGGACTTGCGAACCGCCACGCCTTTTTCGAGCAGGCATCTCGGATGCTGCGGGAGCGGCAAGGTGACCCCGTCTCACTGCTCGCCTTCGACCTCGACCACTTCAAGGCAATCAACGACCGTCATGGACATCCAACCGGAGATAAGGTTTTGCAACTGTTCGCCGACACCGCCAGCAAAGAAGCAGGCCCGGGCGCACTTCTTGTCCGTTTGGGCGGTGAGGAATTCGCTGCGCTTCTGCCATTGTGCGACCATTCTCAAGCTCTCAGTCGCGGCCAAGCAATCGCAAGCCGGTTCGCCGAAGAAGCCGCTCGGGCAGAGGGCTTGAAGACTCGCGCCACAGTCAGTATCGGCCTTGCGGCGCCGGACTGCAACGACCTCTCCGGGATGCTTGCAAGCGCCGATAGCGCGCTCTACCGCGCAAAAGCCCTTGGACGGAATCGCGTTGAGACCGCAAAGCCAAACGAATTGCTGCTGCACCCCTCAGCCGATCCGTCGCCTCATCAATTGCGGGCAGTCTAGGACGAGAAGTCATCCCACGATGTAGCTCTTTGGGATGAGCACCTTGAACATGGACCAACTCCGTGCTCATCTTTAAGCGATCGCTTTCGAACCAGATCCCCAAGCTGAGTTCCCGTCTCACAGAACTGCCACAACGGCGCCCGTTACCCTGAGTCTTCAATCCAAGAAATTTGGCGTGCCCGCGGCCAACGACAGCAATCCATCACCTGCATTTTCATTCAGGGCGTCAGAGCAGCGTTTGCTAGAGTTAAGTAATCTTGTTGAATTCTTAAATGTGTGCACACCAGAGATTGAAATTGTACTGAATTTCAATACAAGCTGTAGCATAAACGCGCGTTTCCCGAGGGACGCCGACGTCGTTTCTCGGAACTATAAAACTTTTCGTATTAGGAGTTCATCCATGGTCCACAAGAGAAGTCCCGATGCGATCGACGTGTTTGTGGGCGGTCGTATCCGCATGCGTCGTATGATGCTGAAGTTGAGCCAGACGCAGTTGGCGAACGAACTCGGAGTGACGTTTCAACAGGTCCAGAAATACGAGAAGGGCACGAACCGTGTTGGCGCAAGCCGTCTGCAAAAGATCGCAAATGTCCTCGGCGTCCCGCCAAGCTTCTTCTTCTACCAAGAGAGTGAAGAACTGGTCACCACGGCAGGCATCGGAGATTTCACGACGATGAACTACGTTTCGCAATTTCTTCAATCCCGCGAGGGCATGGCCCTAAACCAGTCGTTTTTAAAAATTCCCGATGCAACCGTCCGCCAAAAGATTGTGGCGCTCGTCAAGGCTATGGCCGAGATGGACGAGCTTATTCCTATTGCCCCTGAAGGGCGTTCATCGGTGGAAGTTAGGTTGAACAGCTAGGTCGCAGATCTGGGGTTTTGGACAACCATGACGGAACTGTAGTGGGGATCAATGGCGTTCAGGTTGTTGACACTTGGGGAACTTCGGCTCGTTGATCCTTCGGGGAATGCTGTTACCTTCTCCGAGAAGGGTTTAATCATCCTTGCCTACCTATTTGTCCACCCGCAACGTGCCCAATCGCGGACGGCGTTGTCGAAGCTGCTATGGGACGCGGTCGAGCCGGCGCAGGCATATACCAATATGCGCAAGTCATTATCGAGGATCGACGGCCGCCAGCATGAATTGGGTCATCAATTCGTTCAAATCACTGCTTCCGATGTAAAGCTCAATGCTAAGGCTATCGACTGCGACATTGCGGGATTGGAAGCCCCGCCTGTTTCGGACGCACTGATTGATCTGCGCTCGTTAGTCGGACTCTTCAGTCATGCGTTTCTCGAAAACGTCGACAGCACAGGAGCCGCACTGTCAGCCTGGATTGGACAGCAGAGGGTACAACACCTCTCCCGATTGCGGAAAGCCTTAATCACTGCGATACCGATCGCGAAATCTGCGCAAGATATCGCGCTCGTCAAGGATGCGGCCCTGCGCATATTTCAGCACGACCCGGATGACGAGATGATCGTCAGCTTGCTTGCGGAGACCTATTCCACCGAGGGCAAGGTAGAGGCCTTCCGAAACATCTACGAAGGCCAGAAACAGAAGCTGTGGGGTAACCTGACGCTCGATCCCGATGTCCATGCCCTGAATGTCGTCAAAAAGGTCTTTGAGAAGCAGCGCACTCTCCTTGCCGTTTCGCAGCAAGGAATTGGGGACCAGTTGGGCGCTAAAGCAAACACAGGCCTCAAGCGCCCCATGCCGAGGCTTGTACTCCTGCCGCCAGTGGAGAGCATTGCCGGTCGCCAGCCTCTGCTCCCTTTCGCTGACGCACTCATTGAGGACGTCACCATCGCGCTATGTTCCTTGACCTCGGTGTCTGTGGTCGCTCCCTACACGGCCGCCCAGATCAGCCGGCAGTCGGATAAGGCCACCACGATCGCGCAGCATTCCATCTCCTACGTGCTCGATACCAGGCTTTCAGGCCAGGGCACCCAATGCAGCCTCTTCGTGCAGTTGGTTTACTTCGCAAACGATGAGGTCATCTGGGCGGACCGTTACGACATGGAAAAAGACAGTCTGGCCGTCCAGCGGCGTCAGATAGCTCGCCGAATTTCCATGGCGATCACCGGGGAAATAGAGCGCAACGAGCTGGCGCGGGAATATTTCGAGCAAAGCCCGACCGCATACCACCATTACCTCCTCGGACAGCGACATCTCAAGAACCTTGGTCTTCCAGATATTCGCCGTGCACGCAAAGAATTTCGAGCAGCGCTCAATCACTCTCCCTATTTCGCGCCAGCATTGAGCGGTATCGCTCGAACTTATTCAAGGGAATGGCTAATCACGGCACGTGGAGACGCTCAACTTCTGAAAGAAGCCGAGAAACATGCTAACAAAGCGATCGCGGCTGGCCAAGACATGGTCGGCGGCTACAGAGAACTCGGTGTTGCTAAGATGCTCTTAGGCGGCATTGATGAAAGCGTTGAGGCCTTGGAGTTGGCCGAGACGCTCAGCCCCCATTATGCCGATGTCACCGCGGACTACGCCGACACCCTTGTCCATGCATCGAAGCCCGGCCTAGCACTCGAGAAAATCGAAAAAGCCATCGAGCTCAACCCCTTGAGCCCCGATGTCTACCTTTGGACAGCAGCCGGCGCGTCCTACTGCCTCGAAGAGTACGAGCAAGCCTTATCCTATATCGAGCGCATGGCCGACAGAGGGCTCGCTAACCGCCTCTCCGCCGCAAGCTGGGCGATGATTGGCGACCAAAAAAGGGCGAAGAGCTTCGTGCGCAAGGCTCGGGAAACCAATCCCGACTTCGATGTGGATACTTGGCTGACCGCCGTGCCGTTCAAGGAGCAATGGCAGAAAGATCACTACCGTGATGGCCTGCGAAGCGCAGGCTTTTGAAGCAAATGAGCCAAAAGAAGGATTTTTAGCATGGCAAGAATCGTCGTTATCGGAGCGCCAGGTGAGACTGGCCTATGGGTTGCAGATCTTGATGCAGGAACTGTTAAGCCCTTTCAGCCGTCGGCAGGAAGCGCGCTGGAGGCAGCGGGTAAACTCCGGGCTAGCGGAGCTACGATCATCAAAGGCGTGGATTTCGCTGTCTCCGTGAAATCGGCAGACGACGCCTTCTCCGGTCATCTCGACGGATAAGCTAGCCAACGATGCGGCCTCGGAAGACAGTGATGTTAAACGATCAGATGCCGTACCTTCCTGAGGCCCGCTCTGCCACCTACTCGGCGCGTATCTGCACGCCAGAGGAGACGCTCAAGCGCGTCGCATCCTTCCTCCCACGCTACGGGATCACTCGCGTATCTCGATTGACTGGTCTCGACAATATCGGTGTTCCCGTCTGGAGCGCAGTTACTCCTAACGCTCGCTCGATCGTCATCCATCACGGCAAGGGTATCACTGATGCTGATGCTAAAGTGTCTGCAACGATGGAGGCGCTCGAGCGCGCCATCGCCGGCAGTCCATCGATCGACACAATCACTGCAACACAAGCGAGCCTCGAACTGGAAGGGCGGGTGGTCGATAACCTCGTGGGTCTCATCGCCCAAGGTCAGAACGACATAGCCGACGACGAGATGCTAACATGGGTTCGGGCAAGAGATGTTTTATCCAAAGTTGAAACCTGGGTTCCCTATGAAGCTGTCATCCTGGATCGTACTCCAGAGGTGGTTAGGTTCTGGCAGTCTTCGGATGGCCTAGCATCTGGAAATACACTCTTAGAAGCGAGCTTCCATGGAGTCCTGGAACGTATCGAGCGCGATGCAGAAACTTTGTGGAATATAGCGAACGCAGATCAGCGCCTTAAGACCTGCCTCGACCCTCGCAGCCTTCTGGATCCAATCATAGATGGGCTCGTCAGTAAAATTGAAAAGGCAGGTCTAGAACTTCGGCTGTTCGACATTACGAGCGACATCGGCATCGCCTGTTTCGTAGCGTTTTTGGGGTCGGCCTCACTCACATCAAGAAGCAATTCGCGCTTCATCGACGTGACCAAGGGAAGCGGTGCGCATCTCGATCCCGCGCGAGCCGCAATCCGGGCAATTACGGAAGCGATTCAATCCCGCCTGACTTATATCGGCGGCGCAAGGGACGACATCTATCCAGAGACGTTCGAACGGCCCCTACCGCAGGAAGTTCGGAACTATTTTAACGCCGAGCCGAGACCCCTCCCTCCCCGCAAGACGGTAGGCCTTGGACCACTGGAAGACATGTTCGAAACCGTGCTCAAGCATCTTGAAACTGCATCTGTGGGCTCTGTCGTTGTCGCTCCGCTGACACCGCCGGATTTTCCATTCTCAGTCGCCAAAGTCTTAGTGCCTGACCTTGAAAATCCGCCAGGGGAGCGAAAAAGACGTTTTGGGGTCCGAGGTATATCGAAGGCGTTGTTTTCGCTATGAAGATTGTCTTCGTCGGCCCCACGCTTCCGGAAGCAGTAGATCTGGTACCGCCGAATGTAGAAGTCCGCGGCCCGGCCAAGCACACAGATATCCTGGCTGCTGTCACTGACGGCGCAACGGTAATCGGCTTGATCGACGGGAATTTTGAAGATGTGGCCCCTATCTGGCACAAGGAAATCCTATTTTCTCTCTCACAGGGCGTTCGCGTCTATGGCTCAAGCAGTATGGGCGCTTTGAGGGCTGCTGAATGTGCCGCATTTGGAATGATCGGGATTGGCAAGATTTATAGCCGTTATGTTAGTGGCGAACTTGTTGATGATTCCGATGTCGCGCAAATCCACGGCCCGAGGGAGATGAACTACGTGTCACTGTCCGAGCCCTTGGTGAACGTCTTGGCAACCCTTGACGACCTGTTGTTGCGGCGTGAACTTGACCACGCCGACTACGACAGCCTCCGGACAAGCGCCGAAATGATATTCTTTAAGGAGCGGACTTACCGGGCAATCGTCGCCAATGCCAATCTACCGGACCATTTATCGCGAGAAAGCCTGACAGTATTGTTGCGGACAAATGCTATCAATCAGAAACGGCTTGACGCGCTGGAATTACTGAAAGCCATAGCGGCGGCTGACGACAGGCGAGTGCAAGTTCCTACGGACTGGACTTTCGCCTCGACAAGGCAGTGGCGAAAAATCCTCTAGCGACGCCGGTTGTAGCCCGACCCTGCACGGCACTCCAAGCTGTGTCACGCCTATGTCACGCGCAATTCGATAACTTCTAATTTATCCTTCGACGTAGAAAACTGATTTGGAATGAAGGATTGATGATGGCACTAGACGCTCATGAGAAAGACACCGACCAGGACGGTGATATCGCACCCGAGCTGGTTTCGATTGCACGGCTTGTGACTTATGCGCGCAACAGCGCCAAGGATCTTGACCTCGAATTTTCGACATACTGCCTCGATTTGGCTTTAGGTTCGCTGGTGGAAGAGATCAGAAAACGCGGAGTGGATAAGACTGAAGCCAGCGATGAGGGGGAGTATACCGCAAGCGTCATCTCTGGGGCATCTCACTAACTACGCTGTCTACGCTCGCCGATCAAGAATGGTCGCTACAGCAGCTCGTCGATGATGCACTCGAGTGGTGCCCCGTCATCGACAATGCGGAAATGATTTCCCTTCCTTCGCGGCTCACCAATCGAGAAGGTGCCTGCCGTATCGTGGCCGACGCGCAGCAGGGGACCAACGGCATTCTGAGGCGAGACCTCGAGCTGCTGGCCGATTCAGAGAGGTGGGTTTCCAACAGCAGGCTCGCGAGCCAAGGCATGACCCGGTCTGCCCCGGAGCCACCGGCGCGCATTGGCATCATCAGCGACTGGGGACGGCAGAGGCCCGCTTTTCCCACTCTGCGTCATACTAGCGGGTGACGCCACCCTGGTCCGATAAGCGCGACAGACCAACTTTTAGTAGATCGTCGTCAAGGTCGTATCCGACCAAGAAAAGTGCGGCAGGTGGTCGAGGTCATCGTCGTCCGTCAGAAGGGCGAATACGTTACCGAATAAAGGTCGCCGCGGTTAAGTCCGACCGTTCGGGCCGCGATCAGGGATTTCTCGAGCTGACAACTGAGTTTTCCGTGCTCCAGATCGACGATGAAGCATTCCCCGGTACAGCAACGCGCGGCGAACTGAGTTTGCGTCTACCCCTACATTTTTTGGTATTCTCGGACATGCGCGCCAAAATCTGTCGTTAGCCAGATCGTGATGAGCTCCCTTTAAATTCTTTCTTATCGTACAGGAAGCGCCGCTCATATTTAAGGCCAAGAGAAAGAAGCTCATCTCCCGCAGAATGAGCTGCGGCACATATCCCACCGACACCAGCGGTCATCCCTGGTTCGTCCAGTCTTCCACCCTTAAGCCGGGCACCCGTCGAACTCCCTGCGGTTCATCGTGACCATAATCGCCTCACCCGCGAGCGGGTGTGTCCCGCAAAGACTGCGTCATAGGATCCAATCGAAGTGCAGATACGAGCCAAATTTGCTAGCCACGCACGTGCATGCAGCAGTGATTGTGGGAAGCACCGAAAACGCCCTCCGCTTCCGATGCCACAAGCTCATGCATCCTTCGCCGCATGCCGCAACACTGGTACCAGCCGAGGAAGGGGTTGAGCCTCAGCTTAGAGTGGCTAGCTTGGAGTCCTTGGGGGAATTGCGTCAGCACCGTTCGCTAATTAAGACATCCTGTCTCTAAATCGCTTACTTGAGAATGGCCGAAAACCGCGGGTCAAAGGCGCGACTGATCGGCTCGGCTGCAGCACCAAGCGCCACCGCCCATGGATCTGTTATCCCGAGTTGAAACCTCGGAACACGGCGCCCGGACCGCTGAGAAAGAGACGGAATGAGCGGTTCCATCGCTTCCATCAAGCGACGGGCAAGCACCTCCGGGGTGCCACCACAAAGGATCACAGTTTGTGGGTCGAAAATTGTTTCGATGAGGTGAATGCTCCAACGAAGATCTGTCACGGCTTCTTCTAACCAGAACTGGATCCTTCGGTCATCTGTCGCGGCGAGCTCATTCACCGCGGCGTAAACTCCGGGATCAGCCGGATCAATTTCGAGATGCTGATAAAGTGCAGCGAGCGAAGCACGATGTTCAAGAGGCGAAGCCCGACCGCCCGGCGACAACAGTGCCATACCGATTTCGCCTGCATTGCCATTTGCACCGCTGTAAAGCTCGCCACCAAGAATGAGACCGGCACCAATACCGTAGCCGAGATAGAGGCAGACAGCATGGTCGAGTCCGTGGGCGGCGCCCACCATTCGCTCCGCTTGAGCACAGGCTGCCGCGTCGTTCTGTAACCCGACTTCAAGCCCGGTGCCTGCCGCCAGCATTTCCAGCAGAGGAAAAGATTGCCATGCAGACATCATCCACGGATCGTCAACAGCGGTTTCCAAACCGAAGGGTCCCGGCATTGCAGCGCCGAGACCAACTAAGCGACGCTCTGAATCACGGACTAGAAGGCGCAGATCTCGCCTCACGGTTTCAATAAGATCTAAGATAACCTTCACGCCGCCTTGAGGTCCATTAGCTGGAAGTGGCGCTTCTGCACGGGTGAGGATTGTACCCAACAGATCGACTGCGAGTGCGCGAGTAACGTGACGATCGATTTGAAGACCGATAGCGAAAGCACCTTCCGGCACCAGACTGTAGGGAGTCGACGGCTGCCCCCTGCCCCTTCGGATAACCCCCTGCGCACTCACCAGCCCATCTCGCTCAAGTTCGTCGACGATGTTGGATATCGTTTGCTTCGTCAACCTGGTGGCACGTGCAAGATCAGCGCGTGAAAGAGCGCCATTGAGGCGCAACGCGTCGACAATCACCCTTCGGTTGTGCGCACTTGTTCCTTCTTGGTTGGTCCCGCTTTTGGCACGGATCGGTCGTCTATCATGCATCTAGCAATTCCCCTTGACACCACTTGGATATTGAAGAAGATATAAAGTCAATGCAATTGACTTAATAAGGGACCGGAGAGTCCTTGGGGAATGCGAAGAGCCAAAAGCGGCTCCGCGGCGATCCGATATCGGTATCCAACAAAGGGTGCCTTAACGACTGGAGGCGACTTGAAGCCGCCCTCGGTAAACGCGTGAATGCAAAAAAACTGGAGGCTGGCTAAATGTCGAACTCATTGAAGAAGACCCTGCTTGGCGCTGCACTGCTCAGCGCATCTTTTGCACCGGGTGCCTTTGCCGAGACTAATATCAACGCACTTTTCATGGCGCAGGCCGCATACAGCGAAGCTGATGTTCGCGCGATGGCAGAGGCCTTCAGCAAGGCCAATCCTGACATCAAGGTCAATCTGGAGTTTGTTCCTTATGAAGGCTTGCACGACAAGACAGTGCTGGCGCAGGGCTCTGGAAGCGGATACGACGTCGTTCTTTTTGACGTGATCTGGCCGGCTGAATATGCGTCTAACGACGTTCTCGTAGATGTCACTTCGCGCATCTCCGAAGACACGAAGAAGAGTGTGTTGCCGGGAGCTTGGACCACCGTTCAGAACGACGGAAAATATTACGGGATGCCATGGATCCTCGACACAAAGTACCTGTTTTACAATAAAGAGATTCTTGAAAAGGCTGGCATTAAAGCGCCGCCGAAGACCTGGGACGAGCTGAATGAGCAGGCCAAAATAATCAAAGACAAGGGCCTGCTGAATACCCCGATTGCATGGAGCTGGGCTCAGGCCGAAGCGGCTATCTGCGACTACACGACGCTGGTCAGCGCCTACAAAGGCGAGTTCCTGAAGGACGGGAAACCAGACTTCCAGACGGGCGGCGGTCTTGACGCCCTGAATTACATGGTTGCCAGCTACAAGTCCGGGCTAACTAATCCGAACTCAAAAGAATTTCTCGAAGAGGATGTCCGCAAAGTCTTTCAGAACGGCGATGCCGCGTTTGCGCTTAATTGGACCTACATGTACAACATGGCGAACGACCCCAAAGACAGCAAAGTTGCTGGCAAGGTCGGTGTCGTTGCAGCTCCGGGCGTTGCCGGGAAGAGTGAGGCGTCCGCAGTCAATGGCTCCATGGGCCTTGGCATCACTTCTGCCAGCAAGCATCCTGACGAAGCCTGGAAATTCATTACGTTCATGACCTCTCAGGCGACGCAGAACCAGTATTCCAAGCTCAGCCTGCCAATCTGGGCGTCCTCTTACGATGACCCTGCTGTCACCAAAGGCCAGGAAGAGCTGATCTCCGCCGCGAAAATTGGTCTCGCCGCAATGTATCCTCGGCCGACGACGCCGAAATATCAGGAGCTCTCGACCGCTCTTCAACAGGCGATCCAGGAGTCGCTTCTCGGACAGTCTTCCCCCGAGGACGCGCTGAAGACAGCAGCTGAAAACAGCGGCCTCTAAGCAATCTACAACGACCAGGCGGACGATACTGCCGCCTGGCTTGCCGTCGTCGTACCGATGAATGGAAAGGGCGCCCAATGTCCGGCACTTGGATGACCACCCGTGCGTGGCTTTTGATGCTGCCCCTGCTGATGATGATGATGGCCGTGATCGGGTGGCCATTAATCGACACTGTTACCTTATCCTTCACTGATGCAAAGCTTGTCGGCACCGCAGGCAACTTTGTCGGTATCGACAATTACGTCAAAATGCTCTCCAGCTCGAATTTCCAGCGCACTCTCTCAACAACCGCGATTTTCGCTATCGTCTCGGTGACTGCGGAGATGGTGATCGGTGTCCTGGCTGCCCTGCTGCTGAACCAGGACTTTTACGGCCGCACGATACTACGTGCGCTGATGATCCTCCCTTGGGCGCTGCCCACGGTGGTTAATGCCACCCTTTGGCGGCTGATCTATAATCCCGAATATGGCGCTCTGAATGCGATGCTCACCCAGCTCGGATTGCTCGACACGTATCGCTCGTGGCTCGGCGAGCCCGGCTCTGCGCTTGCAGCCTTGATTGTCGCCGACTGCTGGAAGAATTTTCCACTCGTTGCGCTAATTGCTCTTGCCGCGCTGCAGGCCGTGCCGCGCGATATAACAGCTGCATCGTTAGTAGATGGTGCCGGACCGTTTTCGCGATTTCGGTTCGTGATCCTCCCGTACATTGCTGGCCCCTTGATGGTGGCTTTAGTCCTGCGCACGATCGAAGCTTTTAAAGTATTCGACATTATCTGGGTGATGACCCGTGGTGGTCCGGCGAATTCCACGCGCACGCTCTCAATCCTCGTCTACCAGGAGGCTTTCTCGTTTCAGCGAGCCGGGTCCGGTGCCTCTCTAGCACTGATCGTTACGCTGCTGGTGACTCTGCTCGCCGCCGCCTACGCAATGCTGGTTCGCAAGAGCGCAGGGAGCGCAGGGAGCGCGAGCTGATGGAACGTCGCGGCCCTCTCTTCAATATCTTCATCTACATTTGCGCTCTGTTACTTGCAGCTGTTATTCTCGCGCCGGTCTTCTGGCTTTTTATCATGAGCATCTCGCCAGCTGCCGATCTCGCCGCAAAGCCGTTGCGGTGGTGGCCGCATACTCCAGACTTCTCCCGGTACCGTGTGTTGCTGTCAACGATGGAAAACAGTGCTGGTGCGGCGTTCACGTCGTCGCTGATCAACAGTATTGAGGTCGCCGCAATGGCAACTATCGCCGCTATCGCGCTTGCCATTCCGGCCGGCTGGGCCGTCTCAAGAACGCCCACCGTAGGCTGGTCGCTGACAATGGTGATCGCCACCTACATGTTGCCGCCGGTCGCTCTGGCTGTGCCACTCTACATGGGGCTTGCCCGTCTCGGCATGCTCAACAACGTCTTCGGCCTTGCACTGGTCTACCTTACGATTCTCGCACCCTTCACAACTTGGCTGATGAAATCTGGGTTTGATTCCATCCCTAAGGAGATCGAGGCGGCGGCCATGATCGACGGTGCTGGCCTGTTTCAAACCCTGAAGATTATCACTCTACCTCTCGCTTTGCCCGTCGTGGCGACATCCGCGCTATTTGCCTTCCTATTGGCTTGGGACGAGTTCTTTTATGCGTTGCTGTTCACTTCCGACCAACGCGCCAAGACACTAACTGTTGCCATCGCCGATCTCGCGGGCGGCCGTGTCTCCGACTATGGACTGATTGCAACCGCTGGCGTGCTCGCTGCCCTGCCGCCAGTGCTGGTCGGTCTTGTCATGCAACGCGCCCTCATATCGGGGCTTACTAGCGGTGGCGTGAAAGGATGACAATGCCTAATCATATAAGCAGACCTAAAGGACTTTTGGCTATCGATCGCGAAATGGCTCGACAGCATGCCGACACTCTGGCCTCATACGATGCCGCGAAGACCGGAGCCCGGACCATTGCCGCATCGCTGAGAAAGACAAAGAAACTGCTTTTGCTCGGCATGGGCGGATCGCACGCCGTCGGCCGTGCTGTCGAACCGCTTTATCGTGCACTCGGTATCGAAGCCATCGCGCTGCCCCTTTCAGAACAGCTGGGCCAGCCGCTTTCTCTCGAAGAGCGCACCGTTATTGTCGCCTCGCAGTCGGGCGAAAGCGCCGAGGTCGTTCGCTGGTTCAGGGAGACTGGCGGCAACGCCGATACATTTGGGCTTACCTTGGAAGGGGCCTCGTTCCTAGCACGGACGGTGACATCGCTAATTGGAGTTGGTGGGACTGAACTCGCTTTTGCGGCAACCCGCAGTCTCATGATCACCTTTGGCTTGCATCTCGCCATTTTCACGGCACTGGGTGCAGATCCAAGCGCTGCTCTCGCTGTGCTTGATGCTTCAGAGGCGCCTGATATCATCCCCGCGCTTGATGCTCTTACCACGGTGAACGCCGTCGTTACTTCCGGCCGTCGCCTACAAGGTCTTGCCGAAGCGCTTGCACTCGGACTCACCGAACTGTCCCGTCTGCCGTGCTTCTCCCTTGAAGGCGGCCAGTTGCGGCACGGCCCCATGGAAATGCTAGGCCCCGATATTGGCGTTGTT
The DNA here is from genome assembly GCF_004310285.1 of Agrobacterium cavarae. Lineage (GTDB taxonomy): Bacteria > Pseudomonadota > Alphaproteobacteria > Rhizobiales > Rhizobiaceae > Agrobacterium > Agrobacterium cavarae. The sequence continues at coordinate 184,203 of NZ_SISF01000027.1, read as the reverse complement.
CTTTTTCGTGGAAACGACAGCACTGCGGGCCTAGTCACAGCGATGGCCGTCTCTGCGGTCAATACGGGTGCTCCCGTCATCATATTTGACACGTCGGGCAATGAACCTGTCGCTGGCACCGTGTCCATCTCCTTTCGGCCCACCACAGGGCTAGCCGCCATATTCGCAATGCTTCCAACGGCACAGCGCTTTATGATCGATTTCGCCGAGGCACGTGTCGATGATGCCGGTACACCTGTACGCTCGAGCAAGATTACCAGGAGCGAATGAATGCGACCGCTTGCAGTCATCGGTAACGTCAACGTCGACCTCATTCTTGGTCCCGCGGCGCCGTGGCCAAAGGCCGGCACTGAAATCATCGTTGATCACGACGAACTTCGTGTCGGCGGCAGCGCTGGCAACAGTGCGTTGGCCTGGGCGGCAATGGGCGTGGAGTTTTCGATCGCTGCCAACGTCGGCAGTGACCAATACGGCAGTTGGTTGCGTGAAACCTTTGGGCATCGTGCTGCGAAATGGTCGGTACGCTCCGAGCGAACCACTCTATCTGTTGGTATCACTCATCCAGATGGCGAGCGGACCTTCTTTACAACACGCGGGCACCTGCCTCGGTTCGGCATCTCCGACGTAATGCAAACCATCGATGGTGGCGCGATGGCGGGCGGACTTGCATTGGTCTGCGGCTCGTTCCTGACAGACGACCTCGTTCGTGATTACTACACCCTCTTCGACTGGGCGGCGTCGCACGACATTACCATTGCACTCGACACGGGCTGGCCATTGGAAGGCTGGACCGAAGAGAACTGCACTGCCACTCTAGGCTGGCTGTCCCGCTGCGGGATTGCTTTGTTAAATGAAGTTGAAACGACGACGCTAGCTGGCCTTAATGATCCGATCGAGGCTGCTCGCAAGATTCGGTCGTCCATGCCCATTGATGGCATTGTCATCGTCAAGCGCGGCGCAGATGGTGCCATAGCTGTCGGCCCAGGAGGTTTGCTGACGACTATAGCAGCTCCGAGGGTTGAGGTCGTCGATACGATCGGCGCGGGAGATGTGTTCAACGCTGCATTTCTAGCCGCGCTTGCCAATTACAAATCGATTGAAGCCTGCTTAGTCACAGGTACCCAAGTCGCGTCCCGGGCGATTTCCACCCGTCCCCGCCACTACGGCGGCCCGCTTGCTTCCGAGGAGGCCGTTGCATGAGCTCGCTTCAAATCAACAATATCCGCAAGTCCTATGGAGAAATTGAGACCCTGAAAAGCGTAGATATCTCGCTTGAAAGCGGTGAGTTTCTCGTCCTTCTGGGTTCCTCTGGTTGCGGCAAGTCAACGCTTCTAAACATCATTGCCGGCTTAGCCGAGGCGTCCAGTGGCGACATTCTGATTGGAGGATGCTCCGTTCTGGGCGTGCATCCGAAAGATCGCGACATCGCAATGGTGTTCCAATCGTATGCGCTCTACCCAAATCTCACTGTGCGGCGGAATATTGGGTTTGGCCTCGAGATGCGTAAAGTTCCCGTCCACGAACGTGACAAGGCCGTCAACGAGGCTGCAAAATTGCTCCAAATCGAGCCTCTGCTAGATCGTAAACCAGCTCAGCTCTCCGGCGGCCAGCGTCAGCGCGTAGCAATCGGCCGTGCTCTGGTACGAAAGCCTGAGGTCTTTCTTTTCGACGAGCCACTATCCAACCTAGACGCCAAACTTCGCATGGAAATGCGCACCGAGCTGAAGCGCCTACATCAGGTTTTGAACACCACGGTGGTATACGTTACGCATGACCAGATCGAGGCGATGACGCTAGCCACGCGTATTGCTGTGATGAGAGATGGGCGCATCGAGCAACTAGGCACACCCGCAGAAATCTATGATCGGCCCGCCACCCTGTATGTTGCCACCTTCGTCGGCGTACCACCGATGAACCTACTACGGGTTACCGTCAAAAATGGGGCTCTGGCGGTGGATGGTGCAGACGCCCAAATGCCTCTGCCGACATCACTCAACAATGCATTTGGGGAGGGACAGAAGCTCATCCTTGGCATACGACCGGAGGCACTATCGCTTACCGGGAGCGGCAGCATGATTACCGCTCATTGTGATGTGTCCGAGTTAACCGGTCCTGAGCTAGTCGTCACCGCATCCGTTGGCACTCAAAATGTGACGGCGAGCCTGCCGCCAAGATCAGCTCTCGCCCGCGGAGACGAGGTCCGGCTGTTCTTCGATCAGGAGACTGTTCACCTCTTCAATTCGGAAACCGGGTTGCGATATGGCTGAGCGTTCGCGTTGCTGCTCGATCCTGCCAGGGCGTCATCGCGGCTAGCGTTGCAGTTCGACAAGGACTTTGCACCCGTATCTTCTTCAAGCAGACGATAGTTACGTGGACCAGAGCTGGGCCAATTTTAGCCCAGCGGCCATCAAGCGGCTTGCTTCGCGAGTCGCGAAATCGAGATCGTTTGCTGCCGCGGTGGCTGCAATGTAACCATCTGCCGTGCCGATAGCTTTCTCTGACGCTCCAGCGCGTGCCGTCGGTTCTGAGTAGAAATTTGAAGAAGTCAAATCGAACGACAGGATACAAAGGGAGAAGAGGGTCAACACTCCGTCCAAGGTGGTCCCGGAGGATAACTGAACCATAAATTCGACGGCAGGAGCCTTGGACAGAGACGTTGGATGCGGATCCGCTGCATCGATTGATGCCGATTTGACTCCAGGCACGCTGTTAGCGGCGGTGTTGCCATCAAGCTTGCTTTGGCTGCCTCAGCCTTCGACCTGAAGATCACGCGGCAGCCGCTGACAGGCGACCGTCCGCGGTCCACACAGACAGGTAAAATTCACTCCGCGGGAAGTCTCGGCTCATAGTCCGGTAACAGCCTACATTCCTCATTATAGGTTTTGCGCTTTTCTTCGCACAGCGCAGCCACTGACTGCTTAGTCGGTTTTTTACCTTGTTCGATCCAAGTCAACATCGCGTTAAACAGCGCTGCGTACTGCGGAGTAGACAGTTTAGAGTGCTCAGCCTCGTCAGAGAAATTCAGGACCAGAAGGTCGCTGTTGCCTGCCGTCGCTACCGTCTGGCGATATATTGCCTCATGATCGACGAACACCGTCGGATCGTTAACCGCGTGGAGCGTGATTGTTGGCAAAACGATCTGGCCGGTGAGATCGGCGTCGTAGGCCATGGCGCGACGCGCTTCTGGATCGGCTTCGAAACGTTCTACACCGCTGTTCAATGCGGTATCGTCGTCGGACCCCGCGTACTTCACCTTCGAGTTGTCGAAAGGATTTCTTCCATCCATTCGACGCCAAACGATATCAGAGAAAAGTCCAGTCGCCCAAGAAAGATGAGCCACAAGAGTTTTCTCCGGCACCTTGGTGACCGCAAGGATGTTTTTCAGGTTTCTAGACTGTTGTGCGGTACGCTCATTCGGCGCAAGCGCCAAGCCTGTGCATTCATTAACGCGATTTTCAAGTTCGTCACGCTTCATCGTCACCCCCTTCGGCAGGCCTTGCCAAACGCGATATTGCACTTCGTCTGCGCGCGGGTGGTTTTTGCAATAATACTGGTAGACCGCACGTAGATCGGCGCGGAAATCGTATCCACGGCTCCCTCCGGCTAGAAGTCCGCTGGTCAGAACGACTCCGTCGTAGTTTTTGCGGCCCTGCCAGTCGAGCGCATAAAGCTCCGCGGTCTTCGCAGCAACATTGCCGCCCCATGACTGGCCGTGGAGGAGGACATGTTTCGGCTTGCCAAGCTGTTGAATGGCGATGCGCCTTACGCTGTCGGTATCCTCCGCCGCCATGCGCACGCCGTAACCCTGCCGACGATAGTTAGATCCCGCCCAAGCGTAGCCTTCCTGAACCGTCACGGCGAAGCGCGTAAGATCTTCTACCGGGTCATCCGCTTGTGGCTTCGCAGTGCGCGGACCACCGTGGGCATGCACGACCAGAGTACCGTTCCAATTCTTTGGTTTTGCAATCCAGTAATAGGCGCCTTGTGTGTCCTGGCCAGCGAAACATTCTGCGCCGGCTGGCAAGGCTGTAGGGCAGTCTGTCTTCTTCGGCTCGCCGCCGTCACCCTGTTGCGCTGAGGCTGACCCGGCAACGATCGTAATAAATGCCATAGCCGGTAAAAGCTGTCTGCTGAAATGCATGAAAATTCCTCCTCTCCCCTCCCCACTGCGATGCTACATAAGCGGGAATAGGAGACAACGCAGAAAAGAAATCATTCGCTGCCTTCAGCGAAATCTAGTTTTGATTGGGTGGGATCATGCCCAAACGTGTCAAGGAATGGGTGAGCTCTCACCCATCACGGAGTGGCAGTAGTGCCCCAAGCCATCGCGATGGCGGATCAGATATTTGATATCCGCGCGATACGAGGTCAATCTAAGGCCAACTCCTTAAATGAAAGAGGCACAATCCGAGCAGCAAGCAGAGGCCTCACTGGAGATGCTTCCTACCTCTGATGGATTCCTACCATCGACCCCGAGATAGTCCGCCAAAACGATTGAAAATGCCGATCGCTTCATTCAAGCAAAACCGATGAGTGTGATTCGCAGATCAACAGCCCGAGGCGAACCTTCCTAGCCAGTGAGATATCGAACCTCGATTAGGTGGTACGACCTACACTGCGTTCGTTCGCGCTCTCGACCTGCGATCCCCAACTATTCCAAAACGGAATGGGCGATCTCAATTTTGCATTGGACGTTCGCGCAGCTTCGCGCCCATGATGCCCAAAATATAACTCTGACTACAAATTAAGCAGAAATGCGCACGTTTCTGCTTTTCGTGATTGGTCTTCTATGATGACAGACAGTGACAGCAAAAAGAGTATTTTCGAATTTGACGTGGGGGGCGGCCATGTTCTGAATGTCGAGGATTACGGAGCCCACACAGGGATCCCGGTCATCCTGCTTCATGGCGGCCCCGGAGCCGGCATTCCCGCCGACAGATCGAAAGTTTTGATCTGTCGGAATTTCGCGTCATCACGTTCGACCAGCGTGGTGCGGGCAAGTCCACGCCACATGCGAGCGTTGAGGGCAACACGACCTCGGCACTGATCACCGACATCGAATCCATCCGCAATCATTTCGACATCGATCGCTGGCTGGTTGCCGGCGGGTCCTGGGGCAGTTGTCTGGCACTCGCCTATGGGCAGGCGCATCCCGAGCGCTGCTTCGGCTTTCGCCTTCACGGCATCTTCCTGGCGGGGCCGGACGACATCGACTGGTGGTTCAACGGCATGCGCGCAATCTTTCCGGACCACTGGGAAGAGTTCGCAGCCTTCATTCCCGAGGCGGAGCGCCATGATCTTCTGTCCGCCTATTATCGCAGACTGACATGCGGTAACGCGCAGACGGAAGTGGCTGCGGCACTGAGTTTGCGGGAATTCTCCGCCAAGACCCAGACATTTCTTCCCGACCCCGCCCACGTGGCAACGTTGCTGGATCCCAAGTCAGCGCTTTCGGTGGCACGGCTGTTTACGCACTATTGCATGAACGGCGCATTTCTGGCGCCTGGCCAGCTGCTCGCCGGAATCGATCGGATACGCCACCTGCCCTGCCAGATCGTCAACGGTCGCTATGATACAGTCACGCCGATGCTGTCGGCATGGCGGCTGCACCGGGCATGGCCCGAAGCAGGCTTCACGATCGTTACGGAAGCCAATCACCAATCCACCAAGGGCGCGATGTTTGAGGAACTGGTCGCTGCGGGTGAAAGGCTTCGCGATCAGCTGCATCCCACCGAGCGGGCTTTGATGGAGCATGGCGCATGACAGCGAAGATGTTTACAGCCGCAGCCATAAATCCATTTTTGGAAGTTCGCGCCGTCAAGACGCCTGCGATTTCGCCCGACGGTGCATGGCTTGCTTACCTCTCCGACGAGACCGGCTTCAACCAGCTTTTTGTCAGGCCCCTGACGGAGAATGTCGGGACAGCGCGACAGCTGACGCACATGCCGGAGCCGGTCGGCGCTTTCGCTTTCAACCCTAAAGGAGCCGGAATTCTCTTCACCGTGGATTGCGGCGGCGACGAACGCCATCAACTGTGGTTGCTACCCGATCTCGACTCCGCGCCCCTGCCACTGACAAAAGCACCGACCGTCGTGCATCTGTGGGGTGCATGGTCGCCGGATGGCAAGCGCATAGCTTACGCTTCGAACGCCCGATCGCCCCATGACATGGATGTGCAAATCATGGACATAGCCACCGGCGAGGTCTCAACCGTGTTCAGCGGTCGTGGCATGCGCGAAGTGATGGCCTTTTTCCCGGACGGTCAATCGCTTCTCGTGCGGGAATCTGTCCGCTCAGGCAACGACCAGGACATCTACCGTCTCGATATCGACAAAAGTGCCCTCACCCCTCTGATGCCGCATCAGGGCAAGGCGCGTTATCTTGCCGCCCGACTTTTCAAGGATGGCAGCGGCGGTGTGACCGTCTGCGACCAGGACAGCGACTTCATGGCAATCCACCGGTTTGCGGCTGAGGGCGGCAGCGCCAAGCCGGTGGTGGAGCTTTCCAACCACAATATCGAGGCGCTCGCGCTATCTGCCGATCAGACCCGCATCGCGTTTCTCGCAAACGAAGATGGCTGGAGCCGCATCGGCATCGTCGATCGCGATGGCAGCGGCCTCATCTCTTTCGAGGAGCAACCATCCGGCGTGATCGGCTCGATCGCTTTCACACCTGATGGCAGCTCTCTGATCTTTCCGCTGGAAAGCGCATCGAGACCGCCGACAATCTGGAGGCTCGATCTTGGAGCCGGTCATTTCGAGGAACTGGTGGGCGTGGATGCGAGAGGGCTCGATATGTCGGGCTTTGTCGATCCGGTCATCGAGCGTTTCGCGAGCTTCGACGGCCTCGGCATACCGGCCTGCGTCTACACACCGAAAACACCGCCGCCGACCGATGGCTACCCCGTACTGTTCATCGTACACGGCGGCCCCGAAATGCAGTGGCGGCCGGATTTTCGCGCCGACGTGCAGTTCCTGGTGAGCCAGGGAGTTATGGTCGTGGCGCCCAATGTACGCGGCAGCACCGGCTATGGCCGGACATTCCATGAACTCGACGATCGCGAGAAGCGGATGAATTCGGTCGCCGACCTGAAGGCGATCCGGCTGGCGGTGGGCGCCCGCGATGACGTGAACGCCAACCGTATCGGCGTGTTCGGTCGCTCTTATGGAGGCTTCATGGTTCTGTCCGCGCTGACGGAGGATCCCGAACTCTGGTCACTCGGCGTCGATTTCTACGGTGTCGGCAATTTCCTCACCCATCTTATTGCCACCGGCCCGTGGGGGCGTCAGCAGCGCGCTGCCGAGTATGGCGATCCGACAGCGATGCGCGAGGCATTGGAGCGGTTTTCGCCGATCAACCGGATTTCCCGCATGAAGGCACCTCTTCTCATCGTCCACGCCAATCGCGATCCGCGCGTACCGATGGGCCAGAGCGAGGACGTCTATTCCTGCCTGAATGGCCTCGGCCACGACTGTGAGTATCTGCGGATCGACCATGAGGGGCATGGGTTCGCCCGGTTCGAAAACCGCTTGAAGGTGTTCCTTACCTTTGCCCGCTTCCTCGAAAAACATCTTTGACAGCAAGTCGTATTGGAGAGTGTTGACATGCAGAACAGTGAGCCGATCTGGGATCTCGTCGATGAGCACAGGACGGAGTTCGAAGCCCTGAGCGACCGCGTCTGGGGCATGCCGGAAATCGCCTACACCGAGTATGCCTCGGTAGCCGAACATGCGGCGATGCTGCGCCAGCAGGGGTTTCGCGTCACCGATAACGTAGCGGGCATTCCGACGGCCGTCATGGGTGAAGCCGGCGAAGGCGGGCCGATCATCGCTATCCTCGGCGAATATGACGCGCTGCCGGGGCTGAGTCAGGAAGCGGGGATTGCCGAGCCGAAGCCGATGCCCGGCAACGGCCATGGCCATGGCTGCGGTCACAACCTGCTCGGTTCCGCCGCGATGCTTGCTGCGACCGCGATCAAGGACTGGCTGGAAAAAACCGGCAAGCCGGGCCGCGTGCGCTATTACGGCTGCCCAGCCGAAGAGGGCGGCGCGGCAAAATCCTTCATGGCCCGCGAAGGCGCCTTTGACGGCGTCGATGCGGCGATCACCTGGCATCCGAGCGCTTTCACGGAAGTCGCCCGTGCGCAGTCGCTCGCCAATACTCGCATGGATTTCAAGTTCACCGGTCGCGCCTCGCATGCTGCCGCCGCCCCACATCTCGGCCGCTCCGCGCTCGATGCCGTCGAACTGATGAATGTCGGCGTCAACTATCTGCGCGAGCACGTGCCGGACTCCAGCCGCATCCACTATGCCATGCTGGATTCCGGCGGCATCGCGCCCAATGTCGTGCAGGCAAAGTCGGCCGTGCGTTATGCTATCCGCTCGCGTGACCTGAAGGGCATGCTGGACCTCAACGAGCGCGTCAAGCAGGTGGCGCTCGGTGCCGCCATGATGACCGGCACCACTGTCGAAATCTCGATCATGAGCGCCGTCTCCAATCTGCTTGCCAACAGACCGCTGGAAGAGGCGATGCAGCGCAATCTGGAGCGTCTCGGCCCGGTCCCCTTCGATGCCGAGGACAAGGCGTTTGCCGCAAAGATCCAGGCGACGCTGAGCGACGAGGACATCGACAACGCCTATCTGCGCACCGGCCTGCCGCGCCGCGAAGATACGCCACTTTGTGATTTCATCGTTCCACTCGACGTTCATGGCGAACCGATGATCGGCTCCACCGATGTCGGTGACGTCAGCTGGCTCATGCCAACCGTGCAGGCGCATGCCGCAACGATCGCGATCGGTACGCCGGGACATTCCTGGCAGGTCACGGCGCAGGGCAAGACGCCCGCCGCCCACAAGGGCATGACCCATGCCGCAAAGATGATGGCCGGCACGGCGATCGACCTTCTGGAAGACGCCGATCTCCTGGCCGCCGCCAAGGCCGACCATCAGGCGCGCTTAGGCAAGACCGCCTACGTTTGCCCGATCCCGGCCGATGTGCAGCCACCGCTGCAACCGCGCCCGAAGGAGGCCGCGTGAGACGAAATAACCGGGGGCGCCAAAAGGCCCCCGGCCCAAAATCAGCGTTCAAGATCTAAAAACAAGGGGAACTGAAAGCATGATGACGAAACATTTTTCCGAGCATAAGAAGGCAATCGCTGCCGCGACCGCCCTTCTTTCCTCCATCGCCTTGCCGGCGCAGGCGGCCACGCCGTCATCGGCGCTGGTCATGGCGTGGAACATCGATGCTATCAGCACTTTCGATCCGGCCCAGGTCGGCGAAGTCGTTACCAACGAACTCTTGCAGAACACCTGCGATTCACTGGTGGATTTCGATCCGAATGACGAATCCAAGGTCGTGCCGCTGCTGGCCAAAAGCTGGGATGTTTCCGAGGATCGCAAGCAGATCACATTCCATTTGAACGAGGGGATGAAATTCCCGACTGGTGAAGCCGCCTCCGCCAAGGAATTGGCCTGGTCGATGCAGCGCGTCATCAAGCTCGGCTTCGGCAATGCCGCGGCGATGACCGAATACGGTTTTAACAAGGAAAACGTCGCAGATCTCATCACCGCGCCGGACGACAACACACTGGTGATGAAGCTGGACAAGCCCTATCCGACAAATCTGATCCTGCAGGCGATTGGCGCCAACCGGGTGTCGGCCATCCTCGACCAGAAGACGTTGACCTCGAAGGAAGTCAACGGAGATATGGGCAACAAATACCTGGCGACCAACACAGCCTGCGTCGGCCCCTACAAGCTCGTACAGTGGAATGCCGGCGAGTCCATCGTTCTGCAGGCCAACGACGATTATTATGGTGAAGCGCCGAAGCTGAAACGCGTGCTGATCCGCCACGTCGCCGAGCCGGGCACGCAGCGCCTTCTGCTGCAACAGGGCGACGTCGATATCGCCCGCGACTTGTCGCCGGACGATCTGGCCGATCTCGACGGCAAGCCGGGCCTCAAGGTCGAACGCGTGCTCAAACCGCAGCTATTCTTCTGGACCTTTAACGCTAACGACCCGATCTTCAAGAACGAAAAGGTGCGCCTCGCCATGCGCTACCTCATTGATTACGACGGTCTGGGCAAATCGGTCATGACCTATCTCGGCGTGCCACGTGCAAGCTTCGCACAGCTCGGTGCCGTCGGCGCTCTCGATGCGCAGGAAGGCCAGCCCTTCAAGCTCGATATCGAAAAAGCCAAGGCACTATTGGCCGAGGGCGGTTATCCGAATGGTTTCGAAGCCAGCGTTCTGATCGGCACCCTGCCGCATTCGGCACCGATCGCCCAGAGTGTTCAGGCCAATGCCGCCAAGATCGGCGTGAAACTGAATATCGAGCGCATGGCCAATGCCCAGTTGTTCGCCCGCATTCGTGGTCGTGAGTTCCAGACTGGCATGCAGGCATGGCAGACGGGCGTTCCGGATGCACATGGCAATGCATCGCGCCTTGTCTTCAATCCGGACAACCGCCCGGAAGCCAAGCTGACACAGTATCCATCCTGGCGCGCAGCATTCCAGAATGAGGATTACAACAAGCGCGTTCAGGCGGCGCTTCTGGAAAGCGATCCCGCCAAGCGCAACGAAATGTATGCCTCTCTGCAGAAGGACGTCATGGAGACCGGCCCGATGGCCATCATGTTCCAGATGTACAACATTCTCGGCATGAGCGATAAGGTTCAGAATTGGACCTGGAACGGTTTCCGTGTCTATTACGACCTGGCATCCAAGTAGGCGGCCCGATCATGGCGGACCTCACCCACTCGGATCCCAGCAGCGATGCGGGGAACAGGATGAAGCCCAATCCGGTTTTCGTCTTGCTGACCATTCTCAGCAAGACGCTGCTGCCGATCTTCGTCACCCTGTTCGGGCTTGCGGCACTGACCTTCTTCATCGGCAGAATGCTGCCGATCGATCCCGTCGCCTCCATTCTCGGCGATAACGCCACGCAACAGGCTTATGAGCAGATGCGCGTGGCGCTCGGCATGGACAAGCCGCTCTGGTATCAGTTTGGCGTTTATGTGAAGGGCATCCTGTCGCTCGATTTTGGCAATGCGCTGACGACCGGCAAGCCTGTTATCGACGATATCGCCCGCGTTTTCCCGGCGACGATCGAGCTTGCCACACTGTCGATCATCATCGGCACCGGGCTTGGCATTCCAGCCGGCGTACTCTCGGCCATGTATCGCAACTCCTGGCTTGATAACGCTATCCGTTTCACCGGGCTGATCGGTTATTCGGCGCCAAACTTCTGGCTCGGCCTGATGGGGCTGGTGCTGTTTTACGCCACGCTCGGCTGGATCGGCGGGCCGGGACGCATCGATTTCATCTATGAATTCGATATCGAACCGATCACCGGCTTCTACCTGATCGACACGGCCATCGTCGGCAACTGGGAAGTCTTTCGCAACGTCTTTGGCCACATCATCCTCCCCGCCTCGATCCTCGGCTTCGGCGCGCTTGCCTATATCAGCCGCATGACACGCTCTTTCATGATCGAGCAGCTGTCACAGGAATATATCGTCACCGCTCGCGTAAAAGGCCTGTCCTGGGCGCGCACCGTATGGATCCACGCCTTCCGCAATGTCGCCGTGCAGGTCATGACTGTGGTGGCGCTCTCCTATGCCTTCCTTCTCGAAGGCGCTGTGCTAACCGAGACGGTGTTCGCGTGGCCCGGTTTCGGCCGTTACCTCACCAATGCCCTGCTCGTTGGTGACATGAATGCGGTTGTGGGCTGCTCGCTCCTGGTCGGCGTCATTTTCGTCACCCTCAACTTGATCTGCGATCTTCTCTATCGCGTCTTCGACCCCAGAACCCGCTGAGGCCACATGAGAGAAAAAGCCATCATCTCTCCGCCCCTTCCTGCCGCCAACGCCCGAAGCGGGCTTGGCGCGTGGCTGCGCGCGCCGGTGCCTACCTCGCCCTTCCATGCCCGCATGCAGCAATTCTGGCTGCAATGGCGACGCTTACGCGCCAACGGTTCAGCACTTTTCGGATTGTGCGTTATCGTTATACTGCTTTTGGCGGCACTTTTCGCGCCACTCCTCGCGACTCACGACATCTTCGAGCAAAACCTCGCGGCCCGTCTTCTCGCGCCGTCGACGGAGCATTGGCTGGGCACCGACGAACTCGGCCGGGACGTCTACAGCCGCCTTCTTTTCGGTGCGCGGATCACCCTTTACATAGCGCTTCTGACGACGGTCATCGTGGCGCCCATCGGCCTCATCGTCGGCACGACGGCGGGCTATCTCGGCGGCTGGGTCGATACTGTGCTGATGCGCATCGTCGACGTGTTCCTTGCCTTCCCGAACCTTATCCTGGCGCTGGCTTTCGTCGCGGCGCTCGGACCGGGCATCGAAAATGCGATCATCGCCATCTCGCTCGCCTCCTGGCCGCCGATCGCGCGGCTCTCGCGCGCCGAAACGCTGACTATTCGCAAGTCGGACTACATCGCCGCCATACGCCTGCAGGGCGCCTCGAACCTGCGCATCATCTTCGGCCACATCATGCCGATGTGTATTCCCTCCGTCGTGGTGCGCGTCACACTCAACATGGCCGCGATCATTCTCACCGCCGCCGGTCTCGGTTTTCTCGGTCTCGGCGCTCAGCCGCCCAGCCCGGAATGGGGCACGATGCTGTCTTCCGGCCGCGAGTTCGTCATGACCAGCTGGTGGATCGCCGCAATCCCCGGAATCGCTATCCTGCTCACCAGCCTCGCCTTCAACCTGCTGGGTGACGGCCTGCGCGACATACTGGATCCCCGACATGGATAAGCCGCTCATTGACGTCAAGGATCTGACAATCCGCTTCGAGACACCGCAGCGCACATTCGATGCCGTACGGGGCGTGTCATTCACCATCGGCCGGGAGAAAGTCGGCATCGTCGGAGAATCCGGTTCGGGCAAGTCGCAGACGGGCCGTGCACTCCTCAAACTGACGCCGAAAGTGGCAACGATCAGCGCGGGCCACATGCGCTTCAAAGATATCGACCTTCTCGCGGCAAGCGAAAAGGACATGCGAAAAATCCGCGGCAACCGCATCTCGATGATCCTTCAAGATCCGAAATACTCGTTGAACCCGCTGATGCGCATAGGCCAGCAGATCGTCGAGGCTTACCGCCTGCATCACAGATCGCCGAAGGCGGAGGCGCGGGTGAAGGCGCTCGCCATGCTGGAAGCGGTACAGATCCGTGATCCCGAGCGCGTCTTCAAACTGTTTCCGCACGAAGTTTCTGGGGGCATGGGGCAGCGCATCATGATCGCCATGATGCTGATCCCCGAGCCTGACCTGATCATTGCCGACGAACCAACCTCCGCCCTCGACGTGACGGTGCGCCGCCAGGTGCTGACCATTCTCGACGAACTGGTGACGCGGCGTGGCACAGGCCTGATGTTCATCAGCCACGATCTCAATCTTGTCGCCAGCTTCTGCGACCGTGTCCTGGTCATGTATGCAGGCCGGATCATGGAGGACTTGCCGGCTAGGGACCTGCGCAAGGCGCAGCATCCCTACACCCAGGCGCTGTTGCAGAGCCTGCCGCGTCTCGACGCCGAAACCGATGAACTGAAAGTGCCATTACGTGATCCGTCCTGGCTCGATGGTCCCGTCTATCGCAACGGAGTTCTGATATGAAACCGAGCCGACCCCTCATTGAGGCGATCGGCCTCTCCATCAGCTTCGGCCCGCAGTACGCCCGCAATCGCGTGGTGGACGACGTGTCGTTTCGCATCGGCAAGGGGGAAGCCTATGGCTTGATCGGGGAATCAGGTTGCGGAAAATCCACCATCCTGCGGGCGCTTTCTGGCCTAAACGTTGAGTACGACGGCGCACTGACGCTCAACGAGCGCGAACTCCCGAAGAAGCGCGACAAAGGTTTTTTCCGCCGGGCGCAGATGGTGTTTCAAGATCCCTTCGGCTCGCTCCATCCGCGCAAGATCGTCGAAAAGGTCCTCTCCGAGCCGTTGAAGATCCATGGCTTCGACCGGCAATCCGAACGCATTGCGGAGACGCTCGACGCCGTCGGCCTCGGTGCGTCCTTCCGCTACCGTTATCCGCATGAATTGTCGGGCGGCCAGCGCCAGCGCGTGGCGATCGCCCGGGCTCTGATCATCGAACCGGATATTCTGCTGCTTGACGAGCCCACCTCAGCGCTCGACGTCTCCGTCCAGGCCGAAATACTCAATCTTCTCAAACGCCTGAGGTCCGAGCGGAACCTGACCTATCTGATGGTCAGCCATGACCTCGCGGTCATCGCCCATATCTGCGAGCGGGCTGGCATGATGCACAAGGGGCGTATCATCGAGGAACTGACGGCTGGACAGATTCGCAAATCCGAAGCGAAGGAGGATTATACCCGGGAGTTCCTGCAAGCCAGCATCGAGGCCGTTGCGCGCGATGCCGAGGTGGTGGCGTGACCAAGGGCTCCTCTAACTCGCATCCGGTTCACGATCGGCAAGGGAAAGCCACTGCAACCGATGCCGCGTTTCGCGAGGAGCGGCTGAAAGCGGTACGCGCCTGCGTGGCATCGCAGGCAACCGATATGCTGCTCGTCGTCCGCCACGGCAAGGTGGTGCTGTCGATCGGTGACGCAGAAAAGAAGTTTCTCTGCCACTCCATGCGCAAGAGCTTCCTCGCGGCTTTGATCGGCTTTGAGGTCGAGGAAGGGAGGATCGACCTCTCGGCCACGCTGGAAAGTCTCAGTATCGACGACTACCAGGGGCTGAGCACCATCGAAAGGCAGGCGACCGTCTATGATCTCCTGACGGCCCGGTCGGGCATCTACCATCCGGCGGGCTACGAAACCCCGTGGATGCGGCGCATCAAGGAGAAGCGTCATTCGCACGCGCCCGGCACCTTCTGGTGCTACAACAACTGGGATTTCAATGCGCTCGGCACGATCTTCGAAAAGGTGACCGGTGAAACGGTGCATCACGCTTTTGCGCGCCACATCGCCGGGCCAATCGGCATGGAGGATTTTGCGCTTGAGGGCGAAACGCCGGATGGCTGGCACGAGAGCTTCGATATCAGCCATCACCGCGCCTATCCGTTCCGCATGTCGAGCCGGGATCTTGCCCGCTTCGGGCAACTCTTCCTGCAGCAGGGACTTTGGAACGGTGTGCCTATCTTGCCGGCGGGATGGGCGCAGGAATGCGTCATGCCCTATTCCGATGCGGGCACCCACGGCGGCTACGGTTACATGTGGTGGCTGGAACGGGACGGCGTGTTCCTGCCCGGCGCCGTAACCCCGAAGGGCAGTTACGCCGCCATGGGTGCTGGCGGGCACTACTGCATCGGCATCCCGGCGCTGGACATGGTTGTCGTCCACCGCGTTGATACAGAGATTGCCGGCCGCGAAGTCAACCGCTTCAAAATGGGAAGGCTGCTGCGCCTGCTGCTTGCCGCGCTCGATGACACGTCCTGATGGTTGATCTCATCAAACTCAGTTTTCTACGAACCGTGTCTGTCGGGACCGCCAGAAAGTGCATTGCCAAAAGCAGACAAGAGGCCTTTGATCATGACCGTCATCGAAACCATCGCCGCCTGGTGCGCCGCCCCACCCGCCCCCAGCAACACCGCTCGCCGCTTAGCGCGGGAAGCGATCACCGATACGATCGCCTGTTTTTATGCCGGCCGCAACGACAAGAGCACGGTTGCCGTGGCTCGCGCTTTAGGCTGGCAACCCACCGGAGAAGCTGCGCTCGTCACCGGTGGCCGGCAGTCTCCGTCCGTCGCCGCGTTGGTCAATGGCACAGCGGCTCACGCGCTGGACTATGACGACAATTTTCGCCCGGGGATGAGCCATGCATCGGCGGTCATCGTGCCGGCCCTGCTTGCGGTTGCCGATCGCGTCGGCGCGAGCGGGCGCGCATTGGTCGATGCCTATCTCGTGGGGCTGCAGGCGCAGGCCTTTGTCGGTAGCGGCGTCGCGGGTTCGCATTATACGGCAGGCTGGCACGGCACCTCCACCGTCGGCAGTATCGGCACGGCCGCAGGTGTGGCGAAACTGATCGGTCTCGATTCGGCGGGCATCGCCCGCGCATTGTCGCTCGGTGCCAGCATGGCGTCCGGCACCAAGGGCCAATTCGGCACGCCGGTAAAACCCTTCCACGCGGGCATGGCCGCACGCAACGCGGTAGAAGCCGCCCTACTGGCGGCCGAAGGCCTGCACGGGCGACTTGATATCTTAGAGGGCGAGCAAGGCTTTGTCGAAATGTTCGGCGGCGCACGGCCCGTAGGCTATGACGTTGCGGACATCGCGGCGACGCGCGAACATACGATCGAGACAGTCGGGGTCATGCCGAAGCTGCATCCCTGCTGCGGCTCTACCCACCTCATCGTCGATGCGGCGCTGGACCTCACGCGCGAAACGGACATCGATCCAGATGCAATTGTATCCGCGAACTGCCATGTCGGCATCGCCAACTATCGCAATCTTGCCTATCCCGAACCGAAGAACGAGATGCAGGCCCGGTTTTCCATGCAATATTGCCTCGCACTGGCGCTGCGAAATAAAACCCTGTCTCTGTCCGATTTCACCCCGGCCGCAGTCGACGTCTTCGCTGCCGATCCATTGCTCGCGAAGATTGGCATGACCCATTACAGCGCGGCCGAGGAGGCAGAAGCGAAAACCTATCAGCTGCCGCACAGGCTCAAGGTCACACTGGCTGATGGACGCGTACTGGAGACTGAGCGCCAGGCTGCGCGGGGCGGCTTGGCAAATCCATTCTCGCAGGAGGATCGCCAGGCGAAATTTGCCGATTGCCTCGACGGCGCGCCTGAAGCTGAGGCGATTTCCGCTGGCCTGAAGCGACTCGATGAAAAGGCGGATCTTCGCTTCCTCGAAGGCCTGTTCTCTCAGCCGGCGAAGGCTGCGTGAAGATCAAGCAGAAAGAGCGACGCGATCCGTGAGCGTGCCGACTTCTTCGGCGCGCTTCCAGAATCGACCGGCGCTTTTGCAGCGCAGGCGAAAGGAGCGATAAAGGCGGATTTCTACGATCATGTCGAAGCTGGGATCTGCCGCCCTAACCAGCTGCCCATTCTTCATCTCGGCCACCGCCAGGCTCTCGGGAATCCACGCGACGCCGTGTCCTGCAACTGCCATGGCCTTCAGTGCGGCAGACATTCCGTTCTCATAAACGGTGTTGAGCTGGAAGGACGCTCGGTCGAAAATCGCCTGGGGCAGCGCCTGGGCGAAGAAGGAACTGTCGCGATAACCGAGATAATTGACCGGCGCCCCATCAAGCGCGAGCTTGTGGAGGGGTTTGCCCTCACCATCCCCAGCGGAAACGGCAATCACCCGTTCGGCCCCGAGCGTCAGATAGGGGTAGTCGACAAGTTCACGGATCGCCGGAACACAATCGTGAGAATAGGTGAGAAGGAAATCGCATTCGTTGCGCAAGAGCTTGGAAACATTGGTGGCGAAAGACGAATAGGCTTCCGAGAAGCGCGTACGGAATGGCTCACCGGACGCTTCCACCCTTTCCATCCAAAGGGGAAAGAAAGTCAACACCAGAGTACTCATGGTAGCGAAGGACAGTATCTCGTCAGGTGCTGAGTGGCGCTGCAGCGTTTCCTCACGCAGCGCCGAAATAGCGTCTACCGCTTTCCTAGCGCGCGGCAGGAAGCTCTCGCCAGCAGGTGTCAGGTGCACCGGATAGGTGGAGCGATCGATAAGCGGAAGACCGGCCCATTGCTCCAGTTGCTGGATGCGCCGACTAAGTGCTGACTGTGTGATATTGCGGTCATTGGCAGCCTGCGTGAAACTCTTGTAATGGCAGAGGGACAGGAAATCCTCCAACCATTTCATTTCCATGGACGTATCTCCCAACCTGCTGACAGGGGAAGATGACATGCTGGGTCCGACCTCGCAAGCCGGAGATGCATCTGATGAATTCTCTGAAGTCACCTGACTCACCTATCAAGCCACCGACCGCGCACGTAGTCGCTGGCGTTCGAATACCGCTCGGTTTTAACCTGAGTTTCAATCTATTTCAGCACTGAGTGCTTTATCGTTCGGCAGGCCGACACGCTGTTGTGGCACACGGCGGCCGCACTAGGCCTCTGCCATTCCGGAACAAAAAAGGCGGCAGGACCAACGACAAGACCGCGCCCTATAGCATCGTGACCACCCCCGCAACCGATCATATGGAGGAGAACTGATCGACAATTTATCGAACATCAGTCCCAGAAAGCTCATCGCAGCAGGCGGCCTAGGACTTCTTGGTTCTGCCATCGGAACGGACCTATCTTTTGCCATCACCGCCGATGACATCAAGAAGCGCGATACAGCTGCGCGGGGCGGACACTGGTTGGCCGTCTGGGCCCTAGTCTCGCACCGATACCCTTGATTCTCTTAGAGTCGCACTCTACGTATTTAAAAAGTCGGGAGGAAATATGCGTCAGGTTTTAAGTCTAAAAGCAGAAACCGGCGTGAGAGGACTGGATGATGTTCTTTCCGGTGGCTTTACGCGCAGGCATGTTTTTTTGCTTGAGGGCTCTCCAGGGACAGGCAAAACCACGATTGCTTTGCAGTTTCTTATTGAAGGAGAAAAACGCGGGGAGCGCTGCCTCTACATCAGCCTGTCGGAAACGGACGAAGAATTGCGCGATTGCGCGAGATCGCATGGCATGGAGATTGGTAGCGGGATCGAGATATTTGAACTCGTTCCCCCGGAAAGCCTTCTCGATGCCGAACAACAGCAAAGCCTGCTCTACTCCTCGGATCTCGAGTTGGGGGAAACGACAAAGCTGATTTTCCAGGCCTTTGAGCGGATCAAACCCCAGCGCGTCGTGATTGATAGCCTTTCTGAAATTCGCCTTCTGGCGCAGAGTTCCCTGCGATACCGCAGACAGATCCTCGCATTGAAGCACTTCTTTGCGCGCTCCGATGCGACGGTGCTGTTGCTTGATGACATGACGTCGGAAAATTTTGACAAGACCGTCCATAGCGTGGTCCATGGTGTCATTCATCTCGAACAGTTGCTTCCGGATTACGGCTCCGAGCGCCGCCGATTGAGAGTGATTAAATATCGCGGCCAGGCGTTTCGCGGCGGCTATCATGATTTCGTCATCAAGACGGGTGGCGTTGCGGTCTTTCCGCGCCTTCGCGCGATCGAGCACAGAACCGAATTTGAACGTACCACCCTCTCGAGCGGTCTTGCCGAATTCGATGGCCTGCTCGGTGGAGGCGTGGAGCGTGGATCGAGCACTCTTCTCATCGGCCCTGCTGGAACGGGAAAGAGCCTGTTTGCCCTCCAGTTCGTCAACGCCGCAGTCGAGCGTGGCGAAAGGGCAGCGATCTTTATTTTCGATGAAGAACTTGGTCTCCTATACGCGCGCACCAGATCGATGGGTATCGACTTGGAGAAGTTGCAGGCAGAAGGACACATCCACATCGAGCAACTCGACGCCGCCGAACTATCACCGGGGGAATTTGCACAGCGTGTGCGCGACCGTGTCTCAACCTACGATGCCAAAACAGTCGTTATCGACAGCATAAATGGCTATCAGGCTTCAATGCCGGAAGAGAATGCTCTCATCTTGCACATGCATGAACTGCTACAATACCTCAACAGGCAGGGAGCCAACACGTTCCTGACGGTTGCCCAGCATGGGCTCGTCGGGGATATGAAATCGCCCGTCGATGTCACTTATCTTGCAGATAGCGTCATCCTTCTCAGATATTTCGAGGCGCTCGGAAAAGTGCGGCGCGCTGTATCGGTGATAAAGAAGCGCACGGGGCCTCACGAAGACACGATCCGTGAGTTCAAGATATCGGGTAACGGACTGACCCTCGGAGAACCGCTTTCCGGCTTCCAAGGGATTCTTCGCGGCGTTCCAAACTTTGTCGGCGATCAACACCCTCTTCTTCCTCTTAACGGGGAGGACAGCAAGAATTTCTAACAGCGACATAAGCGCACTTGTCTATGCTCCGATCGGCCGCGATGCACAAATTGCAGCGTCACTCCTGAGCGAAGCTGGTGTTTCTTCCACCCTGGTCGCCGATATTGCATCGTTTGTGGCCGGTCTGAAGGACAACGTCGCCTTCGCTGTGGTGACAGAGGAGGCTTTGCGTTCAGCGGACTTGAGGGGGATTTCCGCTTGGATCGCAGCACAGCCCAGTTGGTCTGACCTGCCCTTCATCATCCTCACAAACCGTGGCGGCGGACCTGAGCGGAACCCGACTGCGGCGAGGCTCTCTGAAGTGGTGGGAAATGTGAGTTTTGTCGAGCGACCTTTTCATGCAACGAGCTTCATAAGCGTTGCAAGGTCGGCCATGCGCGGTCGCCGCCGTCAATTCGATGCCCGGGTCCGAATGGAGGCGCTGGATGAAGGCGAGCGTCGCCTTCAAACGGCCCTCGCCGCGGGCCGCCTTGGCGCCTGGGAGCTCGATCTTGCAACCAATGAACTGACCACCTCGGCAACATTTCGATCCATTTTTGGCCGCGGTCCCGACGATGATTTTTCCTATACGGACCTTTTGGCATCGATCCACCCTGCAGATCTCGAGCGCATGCAGTTGGCCGTTCGTACAACGATCGAAACGGGCGCCGATTACTCGATAGAATACCGAACGGTCTGGACTGATGGGTCTACCCACTGGGTGGAGATTCGCGCCCAACTCTACAGCGACCGCACTGGCAGGGCCAGCAAGCTGGTTGGCGTATCTGCCGACATCACCTCACGGCTGGAAGAGGAAGAGCATCAACGGTTGTTGAATGAGGTTCTGGAAGAGCGCGTCGCTGCGCGAACGCGTGACCTGGAAAAAGCATATGCGACAGTCATGGAAGAGGTGAGCCAAAGAGAGCGCGCTGAGCAACAATTGCGCCAGTCCCAGAAAATGGAGGCGATCGGCCAACTTACCGGCGGCGTGGCCCATGATTTTAACAACCTCTTGATGGCCGTGCTTGGCAATCTTGAACTCCTGCGAAAATATGTTGGCGATGATGCGAAAGCGGTCCGGCTGATAGAGGGTGCGCAGCAGGGTGCTAAACGTGGCGCTTCCCTTACCCAGCGCCTTCTCGCTTTCGCCCGCAGGCAGGATCTGCGCATCGCTCCGGTCGATATGCGCGCGCTGGTTACCGGAATGGAAGACCTGCTGAAACGATCCGTTGGCTCCACAGTGGTCGTGAGAACTGACGTGCCGGATCATCTCCCGCTAGTTTCGGCGGACGCAAACCAGATTGAACTTGCGCTCCTCAATCTTGTTGTGAACGCCCGTGACGCCATGCCGGATGGCGGTGAAATCTCCATTGGCCTGAACCACGTCGATCAGTCCGTGCCGGACGGTGAGCTTGCGGCAGGCGATTACGTCGTCCTTTCTGTGGTTGACCAAGGTTACGGAATGGATCGTGAAACCTTGCGAAAGGCCGTAGAGCCGTTTTTCTCGACAAAGGAACTTGGAAAAGGAACAGGTCTTGGCCTTTCCATGATCCACGGCCTGGCGTCCCAGTTGAAAGGTGATCTCAAGCTGACAAGCGAGTTGGGTAGGGGCACGAAGGCGGAACTGTGGATCCCAGTCTCGACATCCGAAATCACAAACGACTCAGCACCGATTGAGGTGTCAGTAGCACCAACCGCGAGCGCTTCAGGACCGAAACGGATCCTGCTGGTGGATGACGATCCTCTCATAGCTATGAGCTCAGCCGATATGCTGATGGACCTCGGGCACGATGTCGTTGAAGCACATTCAGGGAAAGAAGCCTTGGAGTACCTGGGGGACGGAAGCTGTTTTGACCTCCTGATCACCGACTATTCGATGCCTGGCATGACCGGAGCAGATCTGGTCATTGCAGTCCGCCATATTGTTCCAAAGCTTCCGATACTCATCGCCTCAGGCTACGCAGAACTACCGCCTGGAGTTGATCTTGACGTCGCACGGCTCGGCAAGCCGTATACACAAGATCAACTGGAGCGGGAGCTTCGAAAGCTATTTAACGATCCGATCGGGACAGGGCCAGTCATCAGGAACGGGCCGTAGAACAGGACTGTCGAAAAGTGGAGCAACTGGAAAGAGTACCGATCTCGTCGAGAACTTTTATCCTTCAGGTCCGGACGTGGACAACGCATTGTCGAGCACCGGCCCGACAAGCGCTAAAAAGTCGCGGATGCTGAAAATCGATGCTTTGAACAACTTAAATGTCTTCGATGTGTAGCCAGACACACCCTGCTCTAAAGGATCGAACTGATGGTTGTGTGTTTCTATAGAAGCTGAGACGTCCCAGACTAGCCGCCGTGAAATTCACGGCGGCTAGTCGCTTCAGATATCGATGCAACCGAGTTTCGTCAGCGTCGCATTGACCCAGGCTCGATCGTTCTTGCCTGCGCGGATTGCTTCCATCTGCTTTGTCTCAGCTGTATGCTTTTTCGTCGCCGCGTCGAAAACAGTCTCCACATCGTCGATAGACACACTCAGGCAGCCGTCCGGATCGCCACATACGAGATCACCGGGGTTGATCACCATCCCGCCAATCGAGATCGGAACATTCACTTCGCCTGGCCCATCCTTGTAAGGGCCGCGATGAGTGACCCCTAGAGCAAAGACCGGGAAAGTACCGGCGGAAAGCTCGGCGCTGTCACGGATTGCGCCGTTGATAACGATTCCGCCAAGGCCGCGCTGAACCGCGTGTGCCACCATCAGTTCCCCAATTATCGCGTTAGTAAGATCACCCCCAGCATCGACAACGACGATGTCGCCGGGTTCCGCCATATCAAGCGCCTTGTGGACCATGAGATTGTCGCCAGGGCGAGCCTTCACCGTAACTGCTGGACCTACCATCATGCCGCCGGTATAGTAGGGACGAAGAGCCGCACCGCCTGCCGTCATGCGGCTCATGACATCGCTAATATTGGCAACGGGCAAAGCACGAAAGGCGTCTACCCACTTCGCCTCGACCTTGCGTTCACGCTTACAAACGCGGAATCCAATCATTCTATTTCTCCTTAATATCGGTGATTTCAGGCGGCAGATGCGAGGTTTTTGTTGGCAAGAGCCTGGCTGTCATAGCCCCTGCCCTCGAGCACGCCGATGATGTGGGTGGCACTCTGTACCGCCATGTTGCGCAGGGCCGAGCGGCTCGCGCCGCCGACATGCGGCGTAGCGATGAGATTGGGTAAAGTCCAAAGCACGCTGTCGCTGGGAGGTGGCTCCTCCTCAAAACTGTCGAGGGCTGCCCCCGCGATCGATTTCGTCTGCAACGCTTTAACAAGCGCGGCTTGATCCACCACCGCCCCACGGGCGGTGTTGATCAGAAAGGCATCCTGTTTCATCAGTGACAGGCGCTCGGCGTTAATGAGATGGTGTGTCTGCGGCATCAGCGGGCAGTGCAGGCTGACAACATCAGCAGCTCTCAATATCTCGCTGAGGTCTCGACTGACCGCGATCTCTAACGTGTCCGCCGCAAAGGGGTCATAGGCGATAACCTTCATCCCAAGGCCACGCGCAAGCGCAGCGGCGCGCTGGCCGATCTCCCCGAAACCGACAACGCCGAATACAGCACCGGCAAGGTCGCGTCCCACATATTTCGTTTTCGGCCAACCGCCGGCCTTCACCTGGCTATCCAGCGAAAGAACATCCTTCATCAGACTTACCGTCAGGCTGATCGCAAGTTCCGCTACCGACTGCGCATTGGCGGCCAGCGCCCTGAGAACCGGGACGCCCACTTCGGTCGCTGCAGCAAGGTCGATGTTGTCGACGCCACTGCCATGTTTGGCGATGACCTTCAGTCGCGGCGATGCCGCGATCACCGATCGGTCGATCGACCCTTGTCGCACAAGTATGGCATCGACCTCATGATCCCGCGCCATCGCGGCAAGATCATCTGGCGTCGAATAGGCGGGTGCAAAAATCGGCTCAAGCCGATGGTCTGCCAAGAGCTGCATGGCTTCGGAGACCAGTTGGGCTCCCGTGACCATGACTCGGCCTCTAACCTGCGTGGACGTCATTTCAGTCGCATTCATGTGTGCGCCTCGCTTTTACAAATCGGTAGTGATTGGGAAAGAGCACCCGTCTTCGGCCGAGGCTAAAGGGCATCGCGATCTCTCTGAGACTGGCAGCCGGCACCAATCTGTTTTTGCACCGGCTAGCCTCTGCTGTGTTGTCGTTAGCCGTTTTGGGTGCCCCATTTGCGAACCGTCAAAAGCTCGATCGTACGGAAGACAAGTCCTTCAACCACGAGGCCGATGACGATGACGGTCAGCAGGCCGGCAAACACGCCGGAGGTTTCGAGTGCGTTCCGCGCCTCGAAAATGTACCAGCCGAGGCCAGCGGCATTTCCTGAAACACCGAAGACAAGTTCGGCGGCGATCAGCGTGCGCCAAGCGAAAGCCCAGCCAATCTTCAAACCCGACAGGATCGACGGGAAGGCTGCCGGAATGAGGATGAAAAACACCATTCGCAGGCCACCAAGACCGTAGTTGCGGCCAGCCATTTTCTGGGTCTGGCTGACGGAAAGAAAGCCCGTGAACGTGTTGAGCGATACGGCCCAAAGCACGGAGTGGACGATCACGAAGACAATGCTACTGGTACCTAGGCCAAACCACAGAAGCGCGAGCGGAAGAACGGCGATGGCTGGCAGCGGGTTAAACATTGCCGTCAGCGTTGCCAGCAGATCGGTCCCGAAACGGGTGGAAATCGCAAGCGTTGTCATCACCGCGGCAAGAGCGATGGCGGTCGCGTAACCGGTCAGAAGAACCTGGAGGGAGGTTATTGCCGCGGACGGTAGCCGTCCGGAAACGATGTCGGCCCAGAGTGTCGTGATTGTATCGCTGAAAGACGGAAACATCAGCGGATTGCCAAGGTAACGAGCGTAAGCTTCCCAGATAAGGCAAAGCCCGATCAGCACCAGCGCACGACGAAATCCGGTGATGTTAAAGAGGCCTTCCCAAAAGCCGACATCCTGCTTGATGCTGCCGATCTGCGAGATATCGAGGGTCTGGTATTCCAGATCTGGTCTTGCCGGCAGGCTCGCCGGCGCGGTCAGAACCTTAGTCATGAGCAACCTCCTGATCGCCGAAAAGCATCTGGTTGATCTTTCGATTGAAGGCCATGAAATCCGCATCGCCCTGATGCTGATGCCCGTAGGCGGTCGCGTCCAGTTCAGCGCGAACCTGGCCGGGATGCGGAGAGAGCACAAGAATGCGCGAGCCGACGATGATTGCCTCTTCGATCGAGTGCGTCACGAAAAGCAGTGTGAAACGTACGTCGTCCCAAAGCTCCAGAAGCTCCTCCTGCATACGCCGGCGCGTCAGAGCATCGAGCGCTGCGAAAGGCTCGTCCATCAGAAGCATCGCCGGCTCCATCGCGAGGGCGCGTGCAATCGCCACGCGCTGCTTCATGCCGCCGGATAGCATGTGTGGATAGGAATTTTCGAATTTCGAAAGCCCTACCTTGTCAATCACCCGCCTCGCCCGGTCTCGAACCTCGCTTTTCGGGAAGCGTCCTGAACGGCGTATCGGGAACATGACGTTGTCGATCACCGTCATCCACGGCATCAGCTGATCGAATTCCTGAAACACCATCATGCGATCGGGTCCCGGTCCTTTAACCGGCTTGCCTGCAAGCTTGATGTCGCCTTCGACCGGCGCCAGGAATCCGGCAACGCTTTTCAACAGCGTCGACTTTCCGCAACCAGATGGGCCGAGCAGAATGAAGCGGTCGTCCTTTTGGACGTTGAAGCTGACTTTGTAGGTCGCCGTAAGAATGGCTGCACCGGTCTTGTACTGGAGCGTAACGCCGTTGACCGAGAGCAACGGGGAGATTGTGTCGATGCCGGGCGTGCGATTTGCAAACTGGTTGTTCATGTCCATCAGCTTCCATCCCCCTGACTGACAGGCTCGAAGAACATGTCGCGCCAGCTCGCAGGCGCCTGCTTGATAGCGCCGGTCCCTGCCAGGAAGTTCGCAAAAGTTTGCATCCCTCGCGGTTCGATGGTGAAAACCTGACCACGAATGGCGTCTTCGACCTGCACTGCTGAAAGGCTCGTCTTTTCGGCAGCCCTATAGATTTCGCCAGCTTTACCGGGATCTTTCTGGATCAGGTCCATCGCTTCCTTCAGTGCACCAACGAATGCTGCCAGCACTTTCGGGTTGGCCTCAGCGAATTTTTGGGTCGAAGCATAGAGCGCGCCGGAGTAAGGCCCTCCGATAATGTCGCGACCATCGGTGACTTTGAAGCACTTCTTCGATGCCTCAAGCGTGCTGATGAACGGCGGCGAGGCGAAGTAGAGGGTCACTCCGTTCCCGGATATCAGTGCGGTTGTTGCGTCCGGGTGCGGCAACTGGACCATCTGCTTATCAAAGCGTTTGGCCTCTCCTTTGCCGAATTCTTTCTCCGCCGCCATTTGCAACATGATGGCCTGCGGCGACGTCGTGCCAGTGACCGCGATACGGTCCGTGGGCTTGATGTCCTTGATCGACTTGATCGAGGGATCGTTGGTATACAAGGTCAAAACCGCTTCATTGCATGCCGCGATCCCCTTGAGGTCATAGGAGCCCCTGGTCTTGGCCCAGGCGGCAATCAGGGCAGTCGAGCCATAGGCTCCAATATCAAGGCTGCCGCTGAAGATGCCGTCATTAATGACGGACGAACCACTGACACGCTGTATCTGAAATTCAGTTCCGGCAAGACCATTGCTCTCGGCATGTTTTTGGAAGAGCGAAAGCTTTTCCGCGACGGTGGTCGCCAGATGGCTCGTACCGTACTGTGTGGCAACCTTGATCGTCTTCTTCTCTTGCGACCGGGCCACCAGAGGCGCTCCGGACGCTGCGAGAAGACCAATCCCGGCAAAGGCCAGAGACTGACGTCTTGTGAAATTGGTCATAAACTCCTCCACGAGTTTCGCCTGGCGAAAATGAGCTCTCGGAGGGTTCACGACAATCATGAGCGCGCACCCATCCTCCCGATGAGCAGCACCTTTTTAGCATTTTGAAACGGCGTTGCAAATAATAAATGCAACGGCGTTGCATTTTTAAAATTCACCGCCCAGGGAGTTCGTCAGGCCCTCAGCGAAGTTGCGCAACTGCTGAGCAACCTGCGCAGCCTTATCAGCGGTCAGCCGCGATGCGGGACCGGTGATGGCGAGCGCGCCCAAGAGGCGCTGACCGGCTCCGAACACGGGAGCGGCCATCGAAGCAACGTGTGGATCCGTCACCCCGTTGGAATAGATGGGTAGATCGATATCTTTAGAGCTGTCTGTATCGCCCGCCTCAAACATGCGCAGAACCTGGGCAATCGAAGACGCATCCATGGGTCTGAGATCTCCGGGTCGAACATGCATGCGCAGCGGCGAAGGCGAGTCGTGGCGGAACAGGCAAAGACGCTGATCGCCGCGCCGGATATAGAATGAAGCGGTCTCTCCCGAGATCGCGACAAGCCGCTCCAGAACCGGCATCACTTCGGATTCAAGCGCATATGATTGAAGGTATACGGAGCCAAGTCTGGCAATTTCCGTGCCCAGACGATACCGGCCGTCCCGCATCCGCTCAATGAAACCGAAACTTTGAAGCGAAACACACAGGCGCATGATCGTGCTTTTGACGAGGCCTGTCCGTTCCGCGAGTTGTGTCAGTTCCAGAGCATCGTCGCCCCTACGAAACGCGGACAGCACGGTGAGAAGCCGATCAGCGGAGGCCACGCCTTTGACCCGAGGTAAACCTTGCTCGTACTCGTCGTCCATGTTCACCATCTTCTTCATAGCTTCGTTCAGCATATCGTTAGCCTACCCCCTGGCCATGCACAATTCCTCACCTTGGACAGGCAGCCGCGCACGCAAGATACTCCCCGTCTGAGATTCTGTGATGTAGATGACGTGCCGGTCCCTCGGATCGAAGGCAATGTTCGTTGTCGAAATGCCAGCACAGGACCGGATGCGGTGCAGAGGTTCCGCCACGCGCGACACATGCCATATCGAGCCAAAGCCCGTATGGGCAACGAATAGTTCGCCATCCTCGGACAGCGCCAGACCATCAGGCCCGCCCAAGCCTCCGTGCAACTGGAGGAAGACCCCCACCTTCGTTGCGGTCCCCTCGTGGAGCGGCGCCCGCCAGATTTGTTGCGCACGTGTCACTGCAACAAGAAGATAACTCATGTCCTTGGCAATGACGATTCCGTTGGGGCTAGGGATGTCGGACATGACACATTCTAGTTTTCCTGCCACAGACAAACGAAACACCCGGCCGGTCGGCGAATGAAGTCCGCTTTGCCCCTGGTCGGTGAAATAGAGATCACCATTGGCCGCAAAGACGAGGTCGTTGACCCCCTTGAAGCCTTCGGAGAAGTATTCTTCGATCACCGGTGAAACCGCCCCGGTAGCCACGTTAAGCTGCAGGATCCCGCGTTTGTAATCGGTGATGTAGATTTTGCCTTCGCTGTGGAACTTCATTCCATTCGGCCAGCCGTCATATTCGCTGACAAGCTCCCACTCTCCGCCGGGTGTAATTCGGAATATACGCCCAAATGGAATGTCGGTAACATAGAGGTTGCCGTGACCGTCGAAACAAGGGCCTTCGAGGAACGAATCGATCGCCATACCGGAGCGGTTCACGTCCGCCCAGCGGGTTTTACGGGGGTTCCGGAAGCGGTCCGGCATGCGGGAAAAGATTTCCGTCTCTATCGTCGGCGGCGGTGCGAAAAACATCAGAATTCTCCTTCCGGCTCAATGCCGAGCTTGTAGATCCGCGCTGCTGTCGAGAAGAAAAGGTCCTGCTTTTCCGCAGCGCTGGCGCCTTGGGTCAGCCGTTTAAAGGCGTTCCATAACGCTCGGTAGGACACCATGCCCTTATCGACGGGGAAATTGCTCTCGAACATGCAGCGTTTCGTGCCGAAGCGTTCGATCGCGAACGAGGTGTACGGCTTCCACGCCGCTGCGAGCTCTTCAGACGATGGCGGCTGATGGGCCAGATGAAAATCGAACCCGCCTGCCCCCATTGCCAGACCACCAAGCTTGACGGAGACATTCGGCAGATGAGCGATCCTCGCCATGGATCTCTGCCACATGGCCAGCACCTCGTCGCGCCTGCCTCGATAGGGGCCAGCGCCAAGCGGGCCACCAAGGTGGTCGAGAATGATCGTGGTATCCGGGCAAGCGCGCGCGAGATCTTCGAACTCGGCGAGTTGCGTGTGATAGGCCCAGACATCGAGCGTTAGCCCACGCGCGCCCAGTCGGCGCACACCTTCGCGGAACGCGGCCTCTAAAAGCAGCCCTTTGACCGGAGGAACAGGATTGGTAGCAATCGCGGGATCCTGATGCCAGGCGGTCTGGTTACGGATGCCGCGAAAGCGCCGTCCGCCTGCGGAAGTCATGCGATCAAGCACTGGCTCGATACGGCCACCCGCCGTCAGATCGCAGGAACCGACAATTGCAGCGCACGCTCTGAAAGAGCCATACAGCCCGGAGGCGGAGCGCGCTGCAACGCCGTTTGCAAACTCCACCTCACCCACAGGTCTGTGTAGTTCGTCCGGCTCATCGACGCTGTACATGGACCTGCTCTGCACGAAGACCGTCGCCTGGACGCGATGGCCCTGTCGGGCGTCAGTAAGAAGGTCTTCGAACAGGTAGCGAGAACCCGGGCGGTCCCACAGATGATGATGCGAATCCACGATTGGCATCTCAGGAAAAAGAGCATCCTCCTGTTCCAAAGCAAGCCAGTCCTCACGCACGGCGATATGGGGCGAATGTCCAGCCATCGATCCTCCTCGACTCCTCAGCGACGGCAGCAATAAACAACGATCTTCACAAAAGCGGTTGACAGCGCAGCCGAGATGACATCATTATTTTGCAACGCCGTTTCAAAAAGCACTTCGGGAGGAAGTATGCAACAGAAACTTCGCCGGCGCGCCGCCCTTGCCGCGATTGCCGCACTGTCGATTTTGACAGTTTCGCCCACCGTTTCTAGAGCCGCAGAAGAAAAGCCGATCTCGATCGCTATCCAATATGGCTATGCTTATCTGCCCGTTGTCGTCGCGGAGCAGAAGGGCTTCTTCTCCAAGCAACTCGCCGCAAAAGGCATCAACACGACCGTTGAAATCAAAAAGATCAGCGGCGCGCCCGCCATCAACGACGCTTTGATCAGCGGTACGGTCGACATCGGCGCCTATGGCCTTCCCGGCATGCTGATCGCTGCGGAAAAGACGAAGAACTCGATCAAGATTCGCGGACTTGCGGCGCTGGTCGCAGGCGACAATGGTTTCTACACCAACAAGGCGGAGATCAAGGATCTCAAGGATCTAGGATCCAATGATCGGATTGCCGTCACATCGACGACCCGCCAACAGGGTTTGCTGGTGCGAATGGCCGCAAAGAAAGCCTTCGGCGACGCAAAGCACTTCGACACGATGATGGTGCAACTGCCACATCCCGACGCCACAAGTGGCCTTCTCGCAGGGGGTACCATCAGCGCCTATGTTGCGCCCCATCCCTACAGCGATGTCCTAGAGACGGACCCAAAGGTCCACAAGCTTTTCAACTTTTCAGACTATCTGGGACAGCAGGTCACAAGCGGATTGCTGGCAACGACGGGCAAGTTTATCGAAGATCGTAAGGACGCATCGCTCGCTGTCGTCGCAGCGATCGAGGAGGCCGATAACTTCATTCGCGACAATCCAAAAGAAGCGGCTGAAATCTTTTTAGCCTCGGAGAAATCGTCTCTCAATGCCGACCAAATCGAGAAAATGCTGGAGACCGTCAAAGACGAGTGGGGCGTTCAGCCCAAAGGTGTGATGGTCTTCGCAGACTTCATGTTTGAAGCAGGCCTGCTGAAGTCGAAATTGACCAAATGGCAGGACGTGTTTTTTGAGCCTGTCGCAACTGCCCAAGGCACCTGAGATCATTTCACCCAAACCATGATGCGCGCACAGCTTAGCTGATCAACGCGCGAGCGACTGAAAAACTCACAACACATCTCTGCGTCGGATGACGTGCTTACGCGCACGGCGCCATTTCTTCGTTCACAATTACTATAGCAGCACTCTACCGGTCGCCAGGCGTCTGCTCTGGCAGTTACGTCTTTGCACCAGTTGACGGCCACCATCCAAAGGAGGATTGGATTTGAAAAGAAACGTTTTCGCTCTCTCACTCGCGGTCGCGGCTCTCACCGCATCCGCCCAATTTGCTCATGCCGAGTGGCCCAAGGATCGTCCGATCCAGATGATCGTTGCTTTTGCACCTGGTGGCAGCACCGATGTCATGGCACGCGCAATGCAGCCCTTTCTCGAAAAGGAACTCGGCGCCGACATCGTGATCGAAAACCGCCCAGGCGCCTCCGGTGAAATCGCCTACACGGCGCTGGCAAAGGCAAAGCCTGACGGATACACCTTCTCTTTCATCAATACGCCTGGCTTTCTCTCCATGCAGGTGCAGAGGAAGCTCGGATACGATCCGAAGACGATAAAGCCGGTGGCACGCATCGTTGACGATCCAGCCGCAATCGTTGTGCCCGCGAACTCCGAAATCAAAACGCTTGCTGATTTCGTGGCCGCTGCGAAGGCAAAGCCCGGTGCCGTATCCTTTGGTTCCTCGGGTATCGGCACTGATGACCATCTGGCGATCATCATTCTCGGCGCCGAGTCCGGTACCACGATCACACACATTCCGTTCAATGGCGCGGGCGAAACGCGCACAGCGATCCTCGGCTCTCAGGTAAACGGCGGCGGCCTCAACGTGAGTGAATTTGCCGGCAACGACACATCGGGTCTCAGAATGATCAACACGTTTGGCAAAGAGCGGTCGCCGCAGCTCCCAGATGTACCCACTGCCATCGAGTCTGGCTTCAACGTGGAAATGACTTCGGAGCGCGGTATTGCCGCACCCCGCGAAGTGCCTGCCGAGATTGCCGATCGCTTTGCAGCAGCCGTCAAGGCGACGCTCGACAACCCCGACTTCCAGAAGCAGGCCAAGCAAATGGCGTTGCCATTGGCGTATCTCAGTGGTCCCGACTGGGAGAAGGAGATGCCCAACCGCCTCGCTCGCTTCCAGGAAATCTGGAACAAGACACCGTGGGTGCAGCAATGAGCATAAAGTCTGCAACCAAGGGCCGGGACTTTCCTGATATTCTTGCTGGTTGTGTCATGATCTTTCTGGGAGCGCTCGGCCTTTGGGCCGGGCGTGACCTGTCATTCGGCACGCCGGCGATGATGGGGCCGGGCTTCTTGCCAAGGTCGCTTTGCGTCATCATTGCTTTGATCGGGGCCGTTGTGCTGATCAAGGCTCTGACCAAGCCCCACGAAGCCCTTGATGCCGTCAATCCCAAGCCGCTGATCATCCTCGTGGTTGGTATCGCGGGATTTGCTTTCGCCGCAGAAAGCCTTGGCTTCGTTATTGCGACAACCTGGCTTCTTGTCGTTGGAAGTCTTGCTGATCCGGAATCGAGGTGGCGAGAAATCTTCATCTCCACCGCGGTCCTGACCACGCTCGGCGCGCTTCTCTTTATCTACGGACTCGGCGTCCAGATGCCCATTTGGCCTCTGTGATCGCCATCCTGACCTGATCGGATTACTTCGATGGCATTTCTCGACGTCTTGATGCTTGGCTTCTCCGAAGCATTGACACCGACGAATTTGATGTTTTGCTTTATCGGGGCGCTTCTTGGCACCTTGATCGGCGTTTTGCCTGGCATTGGCCCGACCGCAACCGTTGCAATTCTCTTACCCGTCACATTCTTCCTGCCGCCACTTGGCGCGCTGATCATGCTGGCCGGCATTTTCTATGGCGCGCAATATGGTGGCTCCACAACGGCGATCCTTGTGAACCTTCCTGGTGAGGCTTCGGCAGTCGTCACGGCGATCGACGGATACCAGATGGCTCGAAAAGGTCGGGCCGGTGCGGCACTGGCAATTGCTGCGTTAGGTTCGTTCTTTGCTGGAACAGTCTCAACGATTGCCCTCGCCGTCGCCGGGCCAACGCTTTCGTCTTTCGCCTTGTCCTTCGGGCCTGCGGAATATGTCGCACTGTGTATCTTCGGTCTGCTTGCGGCGACCATTCTCGCGCATGGCTCTGTCGTCAAGGCGATTGGCATGGTCTGCCTTGGCCTTGTGCTCGGCATGGTTGGCATCGACGTCAACAGCGGTTCGGCCCGCATGACCTTTGGATCAACGGATCTTTATGACGGCATCGAATTTGTCGTCATCGCTGTTGGTCTCTTCGGTATTGCGGAGATCGCAACCAATCTCGAGTCGAAGGAGGTCCGCGGCGTTCTGCAAAGCAAGATCGGTCGCTTATGGCCGACGCGTGAAGAATTCAAGGAAAGCTGGGGCGCCGTGCTTCGCGGTACAGGTGTAGGCACTATCCTGGGCGTGTTGCCAGGCGGCGGTGCAACGCTCAGTGCATTCAGTGCCTATTCGGTTGAAAAGCGCATGTCCAAGACACCGGAAAAGTTCGGTCATGGCGCTATCGCCGGTGTGGCTGGGCCCGAAGCCGCAAACAATGCCGGGGCGCAGTCCTCTTTCATTCCTCTTCTGACCCTCGGCATTCCGTCCAACTCCATCATGGCCATGATGCTTGGTGCAATGACGATCCACGGCATCACGCCCGGACCTTCCGTCATCCAGAACCAGCCCGGCCTGTTCTGGGGATTGGTGGCGTCGATGTGGATTGGTAACGCGATGCTTCTCGTCATCAACCTTCCTTTGATCGGGCTCTGGGTGAAGTTGCTGCAAATCCCTTACCGCATCATGTACCCGGCCATCCTGTTGTTCTGCTGCGTAGGTGTCTACAGCGTCAGCAACCGTGGTTTCGATGTCGCTCTGGTCATCCTGTTTGGTGTTCTGGGTTACGTTCTGCGTAAGGCGAAATGTGAACCAGGCCCGCTCCTTCTCGGGTTTGTTCTCGGTCCACTGCTGGAGACGAACCTGCGACGCGCGATGCTGCTTTCGCAGGGCGACTGGCTGGTGTTTTTCGAGCGACCGATAAGCGCGGGACTTCTGGCGCTGACGGCGCTCATGTTGCTGACTTTGATTTTGCCGACCATCCGCAAAAACAGGAAAGCTGCTTTCGAGGCGAGCGAAGACTAAAACTTGGGCGCCACGGGGCGCCCTTATCCTTTCGGCAGTGTTCCGGGCGCCTCTTGGTCCGTTAATAGCTTGGATATGGCAGATGACATTCCCCATCTTCGCGACAAAATTTGCAAGCCGTTTGGACAGCGTCCTATCGCTTCATGATTTTGAAGCGCTTGCGAAGCGCCACCTCCCCGCGCCTTTGTTCGGCTATATCGCGGGCGGAAGTGAAACGAACGCTTCACGTCGGATGAATGAGGAGGCATTCGAGGCGATAAGCTTTGTGCCGCGCGTTCTAAGAAACGTCTCTGCCCGTACCACGGTGGCTAACCTGCTTGGGGAAGAGTGGAGAGCGCCTTTCGGTATCGCGCCGATGGGCATCAGCGCCCTGATGGCCTACCGTGGTGATCTCGTCCTAGCCGAGGCGGCGCAGGCATCGGGCATCCCGATGATCATGAGCGGGTCATCGTTGATCCGGCTTGAGGACGTTGCCACGGTCGCGCCCCGCTCCTGGTTTCAGGCCTATTTGCCGGGTGAGCCTGAGAAAATCGATGCTCTCATCGACCGCGTCGCGAAAGCGGGCTTCAAGACATTGGTTCTCACAGTCGATACGGCAGTGCTGGCGAACCGCGAAAACAACGTGCGAGCGGGCTTCTCGACCCCGTTGCGCCCCAGCTTACGTCTCGCCTGGCAAGGGCTCAGTCACCCTAGGTGGACGGTCAGAACCTTCATGCGGACAATCATCAATCACGGTATACCGCATTTTGAGAACTCCTTTGCCACACGCGGCGCTCCTATCATCGCCTCGAACGTGATGCGCGATTTCGGAAAGAAGGATCACCTAGACTGGAGCCACGTCGCTAGAATTCGTGAAAGGTGGACCGGCAACCTCGTTATCAAAGGTATTCTTCACTCCGACGACGCCAAGATCGCAGTAAATAGCGGTGTCGATGGTATCATCGTTTCGAACCACGGCGGACGTCAACTCGACGGAGCAATAGCTCCAATGACCGCATTGCCCGATATTGTCTCGAGTATCGGCGACGCCGTTCCCGTCATGTTGGATGGTGGCATTAGGCGAGGCACGGACATCGTAAAGGCCCTGGCCTTGGGCGCACAGTTTGTTTTCGTCGGGAGGCCGTTCCTTTATGCTGCCACTGTCGGTGGTATGGCGGGCGTGGCGAGAGCGGCCGAAATCTTGCATGATGAACTTCACCGCAACATTGGCTTGCTTGGGGTGGCATCAATCAAAGAAATTGCTGATGAACGACCTGTGAGACATCGTATCCCGGCGGTCGGCTAATTGCTTCCTGTCATCTGCTCTTGATGAGAATCGAACCGGGGACGCCTGTGTCAAGGGTTTAAGGGTTCGCTACTCAGATAGCTTTATAGTGACGCCAGATGTCAGCGGTTCATCAACCACTGATGATCCGGATCGGCTTGGAAGCGCCATGCGCGACGGGGGCCGGCCATCACGTTGAGATAATACATCTCGTAGCCGTGGACCGCACCACACGGGTGGTGACCGCGGGGAACAAGGACCACGTCGTGGTTCTTAACTGACATCGTCTCATCAAGAGTTCCGTCTTCCGTGTAGACACGTTGAATACCGAAGCCCTGCGGCGGATTGAGGCGGTGGTAGTAAGTCTCCTCAAGGTAGGTAATACGCGGAAAGTCGTCCTCGTCGTGCCGGTGGCTGGGATAAGATGACCAGTGGCCGGCGGGGGTGAACACTTCCGTCACTAGCAGGCTGTCGCAGTAATCCTCAGGCTCCATGGCGATATTGTTGATGTAGCGCGCGTTCGATCCCTCACCCCGCTGGGCGAGGCTTATGCCATCCGGGCCGATGCGGCGGGCGGCGTGGCCGCCTTTGCCCGGAGCCAGGCATACCGCAAGCGTGCAATCGGTGGTCGCCGTCGCTTCCCACTGCGCGCCGTTCGGTACGTAGAGGCAATGGGGAGGCGTCTTCTCGAATACGTTCATGCGCTCGCCAAGCTCTCCCCAGTCCTTGCCTCCGGCGGTAAAAGTTGCCTTTCCCTCCACCATCATGAGGACTGCTTCCATCGCCCCGGTGGCTTCGGCAGGGCTCTCCCCTGCCCTGAGGCGATAAAGCGAAAATCCGACATAGCGCCACCCGGCGTTCACCGGGGTGATCTCATGAATTTTGCCATGATCGCCAAAGGGCTTGCGAATCAGATCTCCGATGGGCCCATCTCCTCCAGTCGCGTCAGTTGATCAGGCGCTGAAGCTCGCGATTGGCGTTGTAATGTGCGCGAGCTTCCTGGAGCCGTTCCGGCCCGCCCGTCTGCGGTACCACTACATCCCACCAATGTCCGCCCGCTCCGGTGCCGCTGACGGCCTCGGTGTCGATAACGATGACCGTCGGTTTGTTGCGCCCCCGAGCGGCGACGATGCGCGCCTCCAGGTCGGCAATGCTGGCAGCCTTTTCGGCATATGCGCCCATAGACGCAGCGTGTGCCACGAAATCGATTTCCGGCTGCTCCTCGATGTTGGAGTCCTTGTACATATTGTTGAACTCGGCGCCACCGCATTCCAACTGCAACCGGTTGATGCAGCCGTAACCGCGGTTATCCGTCAGGACGACAGTGAAAGGCACACGCATCATGACGGCGGTGGCGAGTTCGGAATTCGCCATCATGTAACTGCCATCGCCGACAAAGCAGATCACTTCCTTCGACCGGTCCGCTAAACGAATTCCCATGGAGCCAGCCACTTCATAGCCCATGCAGCTATAGCCATATTCCATATGGTAGCCATCGCGGG
This sequence comes from Agrobacterium cavarae, assembly GCF_004310285.1. Taxonomy (GTDB): domain Bacteria; phylum Pseudomonadota; class Alphaproteobacteria; order Rhizobiales; family Rhizobiaceae; genus Agrobacterium; species Agrobacterium cavarae. The sequence continues at coordinate 147,440 of NZ_SISF01000027.1, read as the reverse complement.
CGGATTGCCATAGGACCTGCAGCGCGCCGGGCATGGTGCCGGCGGCGCACATTGCCACGGTATCGTCGGTTGCGACCCGCTGTACCGCGCCGATGACTTGCGCATCGCTCGGCAGCATGTTCGCCTGATCGTCCACGGGGGCGGCCGTCACGGATTTGACCGTCTCAAGCCAAGCCAGACGGCTGGCTTTGTCCGGGGCCGGGGCGCGATAGTCCCCGAGCCCGAGCGATATTCTCTCAAGGGTCGACTTGGCGTCGCCAACGACACCGACAGCTCCATGTTTGGAAGCATCGTAGCCGTGGAGGTTGATGCTGAGAAGGCGGCAGGCGTCGTTGTCGAACAGCGTCCACGATCCCGTGGTGAAATCTTGGAAACGCGTTCCAACACCGATGACGAGATCCGCCTTGCCGCACAAACGGTTGGCGCAGTCTGAACCGGTGACCCCTGGAGAACCGAAGTTCAGGTCATCTCTTGCCGGGTTTGCACCCTTTCCAGCCTGCGTTTCCACAAAGGCGATGTCATGCTTACGGGCGAAATCGGCGAGGACCTGTTCGGCTCCGGAGTACAGCACACCGCCGCCGGAGATGATCGCGGGTGCCTTGGCCTCCCGTATCATGCGGATCGCTTCCTCGACTTCGGCAGCATCGGCTTCCGGCCGGCGAATGCGCCAAACCTTGGGTTCGAAGAAGGCGACCGGCCAGTCCCACGCTTCTGATTGAACATCCTGGCAGAAGGCCAAGGTGGCTGGGCCGCAATTGGCCGGATCAGTCAAAACGCGCAGGGCTCGCGGCAAAGCGGTCAGCAGGTGCTCGGGACGCATGATCCGGTCGAAGTAACGGCTGACCGGGCGGAAGCAGTCATTGGCGCTGACCGTGCCGTCGTCGAAATCCTCAATCTGCTGAAGGACGGGATCGGGACGGCGGTTGGCGAAGATATCGCCTGGAATGAGCAGCACTGGCAGGCGGTTGACATGCGCGAGAGCAGCAGCTGTCACCATATTGGTCGCGCCGGGGCCGATTGAAGAGGTGACAGCCATGGCTTTGCGACGGCGCCTCTGCTTGGCATAGGCAATGGCCGCATGCGCCATCGTCTGTTCATTCTGGCCGCGCCAGGTCGGCAGCTTATCTCCGATACCGTGCAAAGCCTCTCCGATGCCTGCGACGTTACCGTGGCCGAAAATCGCCCATACGCCTTCAATGAAGCGCTCCCCGTCCTCATTCATTTGAACCGAAAGCCATCGGACCATGGCCTGAGCTGCCGTCAGGCGAATAGTATGTGTCGTCATGTTTGTAGTCTCCTCTCAGGCGCTGCGGCTTCTGCTTGGGGCAATTCCGCTCGAGTGCCGCGCTTCATCCCATATCTCGCAAAGACGTCGGTACCGCCTCTCCATATCCATCACCGCTGCGCCGTCGTCGATTTTACCGGCGAACCAATGGCGTGCCACCTCGCCGAAGATCGTCCGGCCAACCGCAAACCCTTTGACGAGATCGTATCCAGCAGCCACGCGGAAGCTTTCCGCGAGCAAGTCTTCCGGCGCATCAAGACCCAACACCCCGATCCCGCGGACATGCGGGTCATGATCCTGGATCGCCTGGCACGTCTGGCTCCACGCTTCACGCGTTGCCATCGGCTCCAGCTTCCACCAGTCGGGATAGATGCCGATCTCGTAAAATCGGCGGATCAACACCGCTGTGGTCGTGTCATCCACTGGACCGACCTTCGATGGAATGATTTCCAGCAAGAACTCAAGCCTGTTGCGCCGGGCTGTGTGGAACAGCCTTCCGATGACCGTCTCCTGCTTTTCGCGCATCTCCGCGGTGTCGGTGGGGTGGCAGAAGCAAAGAACCTTCACCACGTTTTCGAGCGGCCATTCCGACAGCCCACCATAGTCGGGGCCGATTTCCGGTTCCAGCGTCAATGGGCGTGATGCGGGCCACTCGACCGGGCGTCCGATCCAGAGACCCGTTCCGGACGCTGCGTGCAGGGCATCGCGACCGAGACGGTTATCGCAGAGGATGCCGTAGCCCGGCTTGCCACCCTGCACGTTCAACGCCGCCTTCAGGCACAGCGTTTTGAACGCCCCTATGCGTTCAGGCGTCGCGCCTTCGATGGCTTCTAGTTGTATGCGGTGATCGAAGGCGAATACCCGCATCACCGGCCATTCACCCCGGCGGTTGGTTGACCAATGCGTCTGTTCTAGAACCTTGTCATGGCGCAACGCCTTTTCCACCACGCCGCGATTGAGGAAGAACGTCAGTTCCTCCAACGAGGGATAGGCTGGCGTACAACCATGGCGGCTGACGGCGAAAGCGCCACAGGCATTGGCGTATTCGAGCGCGGTCGTCCACGTCTCGCCATCGAGCCAGCCCTTGAGCAGGCCGGCCATGAAGCCGTCGCCGGCGCCCAGAACATTGAATACCTCGATCGGGAAGCCGCGACCGCTGATGGCGTCATCAAGCGAGTTCGGAACGGCACCGGTTATTGCAACGGCACCTGCGGCACCGCGCTTGCAGATCAGGATGGCGGGCGTCCGTTTGCGGACGGCACGCAGGGCTTCGATCGTGTTCGTCGAACCGCCCGCGATATGAAACTCCTCTTCCGTTCCGACGATGAGGTCGAACAACGGCAAGTGGCTTTGCAGCTTGGCCGTCACCGCAGCACTCTCGATGAACCGGCTCTCGCCCTCTCCATGCCCGGCTAGACCCCATAGATTGGGTCGATAGTCGATGTCGAGCGCTGTTTGGGCACCATGCATGCGAGCAAGGCCGAGCGCTTTCAGCACGGCCGCTTCCGTGCTGGGATGACTTAGATGGGTTCCTGTCGCAACCACCGCACGGCTGTCGGCAATCAAGTCTTCATCGATGTCACCTTCCGACAGGGCCATATCCGCACAGTTTTCACGGTAGAAGATCAGCGGAAAACGGTCCTTGTCGCGAATGCCGAGCAACACCAAAGCCGTCAGACGTTCAGGGTCGGTGACCACGCCTCTCGTATCCACGCCTTCGCGCTCAAGCTCCTCGCGAATGAAACGCCCCATGTGCTCGTTGCCGACGCGCGTGATCAGTGCGGATTTGAGACCGAGACGGGCAGCGCCCGCCGCAATATTCGTCGGCGATCCACCAATATATTTCTGGAAGGACGCCATATCCTCAAGCCGACCGCCAACCTGGGCTCCATAAAGATCAACCGAGGAGCGGCCGATTGTGATGAGATCGAGAGACTTTTTCATTTGGTTCTCCATAACGCCATGCGGCGGTCGCGGGCCACACATCCCATAGCTTCGCCATCTGGCGCGGTATCGCGCCGCCCGGCTGTCTCGCATTGGTTTCGTCAGGGATGCACTGGAAGCGCGTCCGGCACTATTTTGGCCAATACTTGTCGATGTAGCGGTTCATCTCCGAGAGCATGAACTTGCCCGAGCGATCGGCCTTGTCCTCCCAGGCGAAAACGCAAGCGGTCATGATGCCATCGAAACCGATCTCCGCCAGCGTGCCGAAGAAGTCGTCCCATGGAACCTCGCCCTGCCCGATGTTGAGGTGCTGATGCACGCGCGCTTGTGTGCCGGGCGGGTTGAGAATGTAGCGCAGGCCGGAGCTAGCCTTGTGATTGAACGTATCGCCAACATGGGCGTGAGCGAGAACATCTTTTGCCTCGCGCAGCATCGCCTTGGTGTCATCGCCAAAGTAGAACGTGTGCGGTGCGCAATAGAGGAACTTCACGTTTTTCGAATTGACCGTGCGGATGATGTCGAGGGCCGGCTGCAATGTCTCGCACCAATCCTCAGGATGTGGCTCGATATTGAGCTGGATGTTCTCGCGCTCGAAGACCGGGACCAGTTCCTCCATCGAGCGCCACCAGGCATCCTCGCAGGCTTCGATCATCGATCCCGTGTGGCAGCAGTAGCAGCTTCCCTTGTCGGGATGCGGGCCACGGCCGAACTCGGAATTCATCGTGTCGATTTCCATTTCGACAGCAATTTCGATGGCACGCTTCCAGTGCTTGACCGCTGCCTTGCGCTCCGTCTCGTCATTCGAGGCCCAACGATACATTGGCAGAAGCGAAGCGATCTTGACGTTCTCCGCGGCGAGCGCCTTCTTGAACTCCTTCATGCGCTGCGGGAAGACCCGCGGCGCCTTGAACCATTCGAGAAAATCGGCGCGCGGGCTCATCTCGATCCAATCATAGCCAAGCTCGCGCACCTTGCGCGGCAGCTCCTCAAGGCTCAGGTGACGGTGCATGAACGGGTCTATCGCGATACGCATTTCTGCCTCCGGGCGATTATGTGTTGAGCTTGCGCTGAATGGCGCGTGGTTTGGGGTTGCGGGCCAGGGAGGGATGGCCCGCAACCAGAGGCCGTTTACTTTGCGTAAGCGGCCATGTTCTGAGGGGTTACGAGTTCGAAAGGAACCCAGAGCGTTTTATCGACAGGCTTGCCAGCGGAAAGGTCGAGCGCCGCCTGCACTGCGACTTCGCCCTGTCGCGTTGCGTTCTGGAACACGGTAACGTCCAGATCGCCCGCCTTCATGGCAGCAAGTCCGTCAGGGGTCGCGTCGATCCCGGCGACCACCACATCCTTCATGTTGGTACCCGCTGCCTTGAGAGCCTGGATCGCGCCGATGGCCATCTCGTCATTATTGGCAACCACCGCATCAAAGGTGATGCCGGCCGTCATCCAGGAAGAGACCAGATCCTGTGCCTGTGTTCTGTTCCAGTTAGCTGTCTGCTTTTCGACAATATCGATCTTGCAGTCGGGACGGGAGAAAACGGTCTCGACGTCCTTCGTGCGCACCAGGGCCGCATGGTTCTCCAGTGGTCCCATCAGCACCACGACCTTGCCCTTGCCGGCGAGCAGCTTGCAAACCGCTTCGGCTTCCATCGTACCGGAATCAAGCTCGTTCGATCCGACGAAGGCTGTCTTTTCAGGCATTCCGGTGTCGAGTTCGGCAGGCGGGTGGTTCACATAGATCAACGGAATGTTGGCATCTGCCGCAGCGCGGGTGATAGCCGCGGTGGAGTCCCCGTCAACAGGATTGACGATGATGGCATCGACGCCGTTGGCGACGAAATTCTGCACCTGATTGAGCTGCTTTGCTGGGTCGAGCTGGGCATCCTCGGCAATCAGATCGATGTTTTTCTTCTTCGCATCCTCTCGCATGCCATTCAGCAAGATGGTGAGAAAGGGATTGTCGAAGGATGTCATGGTCACGGCGATGCGCGATTGGGCGAATGCCGGGACGGCAAGCAGGCTAAAGACTGTGGCAAGCAGTAGTTTCTTCATCTGGGTTCCTCCTCAAGCCTTCTTGACGCGCTTCTTTTGGCGGTAAACGTCCGCGACGACAGCGGCCACGATGATCAGGCCCTTGAGCATTTCCTGGTAGTAGGCATCGAGCCGCAGAAAGGTGAAGCCAGAAATGATCACGCCGAAGATCACCATGCCGATGCAGGTGCCAAGCACCGAGCCACGCCCACCCGAGAGCGACACGCCGCCGATCACAGCCATGGCGATGGCGTCCAGTTCGTACATCTGGCCCATGCCTGCCTGGGCCGTCAGGCCACGTGCGGCAACCACGATCCCCGCCAGCGCGGACAACAGTCCGGCAATGGCATAGATCTTTACGGTGTGACGCTCGACATCGATCCCGGTGACGCGGGCCGCCTGGGCATTGGCACCGATCGCGTAGGTGAACTTTCCATAACGGGTATATCGCAGCACGACATGCATCACGACGGCGACGGCCAGGAAGATCAGAACCGGTGTCATGCCCTTGCCGAGAGCGGCAAAGCTGTCGGTCGGGAAGCTGATCGGCTGGCCCTTCGTGTACCATTTCGCAAAGCCGCGGGCCGTCACCATCATACCGAGCGTAGCGATGAAGGGCGGAATACGGGTGTAGGAAATCAGGGCTCCGTTGATACCGCCACAAATGGCGCCGACGATCAAGCCGATGGCTACGGGAACGACGACCGGGAGATCCGTCAAGCCCGGATAAAGGGCCCGGTCGAAGGTGCCGATTTGCGCAAAGCTCATCGCGATCATGGCCGTTGCACCGACGATCGATCCCGAGCTGAGGTCGATACCGCCAGAGATAATGACCTGCGTAACGCCGATCGCGATGATGCCGATCACCGAAACCTGCAGGATCATGATCGATAGGCGCTGCGGATTGAGCAGAAAGGACTGCCCCTGCAGTATCCAGCCCAGAAGCTCGAAGGTCAGCGAAATGCCAATAAGAACAAGCAGGATATTGAGCTCCGACGGCAACTTCCGTTTCGTCGACAGCGTGGCCGGAGCCTGTTGCGAAATCGTGTTCATGTGTTCTCCTCCTCTTCGGCGCCGCTTCAGCGCGCCGCGAGATTCATAATCTTGATCTGGTCGGCATCGGCGCGATCTAGGAAACCGGAGACGCGCCCCTCATGCATGACCATGATCCTGTCACTCATCCCGAGGACCTCCGGAAGCTCAGACGAGATCATCAGGACTGCGACACCTTCGGCGGCGAGCCCCGTGATCAGCCGGTGGATTTCCGACTTGGCACCGACGTCGATACCGCGTGTCGGCTCATCGAGAATTAGAATGCGCGGCTTTGTCAGCAGCCAGCGGGCGATGAGAAGCTTCTGCTGGTTGCCGCCGGAAAGATTTTCAACGATCTCATGAAGGTTGGGCGTCTTGACCCTAAGCTTGACGGCCATCTCCTCTGCCAACTTAGTTACCGTCTTCTGATCGACGAAGCCCACCTTCACATGCGATCGCGTGATGAGAGCCGACTGGATGTTTTCCAGGCAATCGAGGGTGAGAAAGCACCCTGTCTCTTTGCGGTCTTCGGTGAGAAAGGCCATGCCATACGCCATCGCCTCATTTGGGCTATTGATCGTAACAGGATTGTTATCGATCAATATCTCCCCGCTTTGAGCCGGATGCACGCCAAAGAGAGCCTCGGCAACATTTGAGCGTTTTGAACCGACGAGGCCTGCCAGACCCAATATCTCGCCGCGCCGCAAGGAGAACGATATGTCATGGAAAACGCCAGGAATCGTAAGGTTCCTGACCTCCAGAATAACGTCGCCGATCGGGCAGTCGATCTTCGGGAACATATTGCTGATTTCACGCCCGACCATCATGCGAATGATGTCGTCACGCGTGACATCATTGGATGCGTGGGTGCCGATATATTTGCCGTCGCGGAAGACGGTGAACTCGTCGGCAATCTCGAAGAGTTCGTTCATCTTATGCGTGATGTAGATGATTCCGATGTCGCGAGCTTTCAGGTCGCGAATGATGGCGAAGAGATGCTCAACCTCACGCTCGGTCAGGGCAGACGTCGGCTCATCCATGATCAAGATGCGCGATTCATAGCTGACAGCGCGCGCAATCTCGACCATCTGTTTCTGGGCGACGGTGAGTTCGGATACCTGGGTGTTGGGATCAAGCGAGAGGTTCAGGCGCGCGAACAGTTCTCGGGTCATCTCCGCCATCTTGCCGTGGTCGATCAACCCCAAGCGATTGCGCGGCTCACGCCGAATCCAGATGTTTTCAGCAATCGTCATCCAGTTCATCAACTGGAGTTCCTGATGGATCATGGCGATGCCTTGCTCTAGGGCATCCAGCGGCGACTTGAGTGTTACGGGTTCGCCCCGCAAGCGGATTTCGCCCGCATCCGGCTGATAGACGCCGGCGATGATCTTCATCAGAGTGGATTTACCGGCACCATTCTCGCCCATGAGCGCGTGAACGCTTCCCTGGCGGATGCGGAGCTGGACGTTGTCGAGCGCGAGGACGCCGGGAAACTCCTTCCGGATTCCCTCAAGCGCGAGAAGCCCATCGGTCTCCGTCTTGTCCAGCACATCCTTGATTGCTGCCGCAGTGGTTTGGCTCACCATTGAAATTCTCCATCGCAATGCCCGCAAAGGCGCCAAAGCGCCTTTGCGGGGCGTCATGCTCAGTTCTTCTTCTGGTAGTTCTTGAGGTTGGCTGGCGTCACAAGCTCGAATGGCACGTAGACCTTTTTTTCGACGCTTTCGCCCTTCGCCAGCTTCAGAGCGGCATCGACAGCGCCTTTGCCTTGACCAGCAGCATTCTGGAAGACGGTTACGTCCAGGTCCCCAGCGGCCATAGCCGCCAAGGCATCCTGCGTGGCGTCGATACCTCCGACAACAACCTGATCCATCGGGACGTTCGCTGCCTTGAGCGCCTGAATAGCGCCGATGGCCATCTCGTCGTTGTTGGCGAGAACCGCATCAAACTTCACACCAGCCGACAGCCAGTTGGTAACAAGATCAGAACCCTGCGTGCGCGACCAGTTGCCAACCTGCTCTTCAGCAATAGACATGAAGTTGCAGTCCGGTGTTGCAATCACGTCCTTGATGGCCTGTGTGCGCATACGTGAGGCCTGGTTGGACAGTTCGCCCATGAGAACAACGACTTTTGCTTCCTTTTTGCCAGCGGCTTTTAGCAGTCGGCACGCTTCCTTTGTTTCAAGGGTGCCGGCGTCGATTTCCTTGGAAGCAACGAATGCCTGCTTCTCTGGAAGCTGATCCACATTTGCAGGTTCGCGGTTGACATAGACCAGCGGAATACCTGCAGCAGCGGCAGCCTGCGTCATGGCGGCAGTCGCATCTGTGTCGACCGGGTTGACGATGATCGCGTCGACACCCGAGGCCACGAAGTTCTGGATCTGGTTGAGTTGCTTGCCGACGTCGTTCTGCGCGTCTTCGATCTGAAGGTTCACACCTTTCAGTTCCTTGGAATAATCGATCATACCGTTACGCAAGACGGTCAGAAAGTTGTCGTCGAACAAGGCCATGGATACGCCGATATTCTCAGCGTGGGCCGTTCCGGCCATCAGACCAGCCAAAAGGGCTGTCATAACCAATTTGGATTTCATGCTGCTCTCCTCCCTAATTAAGAGCTCCACTTGAGGGAGGGTACGACCACCGTACCCTCTACCCAATTACTGATAGTCTACCCAGACCCCGCCGAGGTCCGCGGAACGGACGCAGTTTTCTACCCAGCGAACGCCTTCCACTCCGGCATCGATTCCAGGATAACGAATGCCGGCGAGGCGTTCTGCATCGTTGTCGTTGCGCGCTTCCATGGCGGTCGCAAAGCGGTCGTAAAGGTTTGCCCAGGCCTCGAAGAGGCCTTCGGGATGACCGGCACCGATACGATCGTCAGCTAGGGCCTTCGCGTGCAGATAACCCATGCCGCGTTCCAAGATGCGAACTGGCTCGCCTTGAACTTCGAAACGAAGCTGGTTCGGCTGCTCGTCCCACCATTCGATCGAGGCTTTCGACCCGACGACGCGCACCTTCTGTCCATGCATGGAGCCGGCATTGATGGCGCTCGACCAGACGGTGCCGAATGCGCCATTGTCGTACTCCATCAATGTCACGGCGTTGTCTTCAAGCGGCGCGCGGGTTTTCACGAAGCTCTGACGGGCGCACAGAAGCCGCTTGATGTGCAGGTCTGGCAGGATAACCTCGGAGATATAAAGCGGATGCGTGCCGATGTCGCCGAGCACATAGCTCGGACCGGCGAATTTCGGGTCCACACGCCAGCGGGTGGCCGGATTTTGAAGCTCGACAGCCTCATTATGGAAACCATGGGCGAATTGCAGATTGACCAGACGGATGTCACCCAACTCGCCGGCCGCCACGAGTTCGCGGGCATGCTCGATGACCTGATGGCCACTATAACCATAGGTCACACCGACAATACGACCACGCTCTGCAGCAAGACGCTGAAGCTCCTCGGCCTCGGCCACCGTGAAGCACAGTGGCTTTTCACACACCACATGCAACCCGCTTTCAAGCGCAGCCTTCGTGATCTCGTAGTGGGTGTTGTTAGGCGTCGCGATCGACACCACTTCTATGCCGTCCGGACGCTTCGCCTCTTCCGCGAAGAGGATACGCCAATCATCGTAGCACCGCGACGCATCGAGCCCGAGTTCAACCCCGAACGCACGACCGCGCTCCGGATTAATGTCGAAAGCACCGGCGACCAGATCAAAATAGCGATCGCGAAGTGCAGCACTGCGGTGAATATAGCCGATCTGGCTACCCCGACCGCCGCCCACCATGGCCCAGCGAAGAGGTCGTTTTGTCTGACGAGTTCCGTAAATCATGACATCTGTTCCAGGAGATTAGAAGCCGGCTGACTTAAGATAGTCGCGGCTGAGTTTTACATCTGCGAGGCTGCCCCCGGCGTTTCGAGGATCGCGCTCCTGCTCAACGGTGATGAAGCCTTCATAGCCAAGCTCATCAAGCAGGGTGCGGATCGCTGAATAATCGATGCAACCATTGCCGATCGGGCACATGACGCCCTGCCCGCAAGCTTCGAAGAAGCGGATATGTTCGCCCATGATCCGCTCGAAGACGGCCTTGTCGATGTCCTTGAAGTGAATGTAGTCGAGGCGGTTGGCATACTTGCGCAGCGTTTCGACAGGATCCATGCCGGCATACCAGGTGTGACCGGTGTCGAGGCATAAGCCTGCAACCTCCTGGGGGATGTCGTCTGCAAGACGAGCGATCTCGTCCTCGAATTCGATATAGCCGCCCGCATGGGGATGGATCGTGGCACGCACACCGTATTTCTCGCGGGCAAGATCGGATATCGCCCTGATATTATCCATCATGCCGGCCCATGCCCGATCATCGAGTCTTGGGGCTCTGTCGGAATGACCCGCCGCATAATCGCGTTCGTCATGTCCCCAATCCATTACCGTCAGATAAGGTGCAGGAAATCTCTGGCCGGCTGCCTTCGGCGGCTTGGGCAAACGCGTGATCAGCGCGCAAATTTCGTCCGTCTGACGCAACAGGTTTTGCCGGTTGTCGGGTGCGACAAGATCATTGAAGATTGTCCCGGCGACGATGTAGAGCCCCCGGCGTGTTAGGGCTTCAGACACCAGATCGATGTCCAGAGGTACGTAACCATAGGGGCCGAGCTCCATGCCGCCATATCCGGCCGCTTTGACCTCGTCGAATACCAACTCCCATGGTGGCAGGTTCGGATTGCGCACGTCATCGACGCCCCAGCAGCACGGTGCTGTGGTGACTGTAATACTCATAATGGTCTGGTCCTTCCCTAGCGTCGCTCACGTGGTGGCGACCCTCCTTGGCGCAAAGACTTAGCGGCAGATATGCAGTTTACAAAGTTGGATTTTGATGGGATTCAATCAGAATGCGGGGAGGAGATGCAAATGATTGCACGGAAAGTAAGCATAACGGACGTTGCGAAGGCAGCTGGCGTATCGACTGCGACGGTGGACCGCGTGCTGAACAATCGTGGTGGCGTGCGAACAGACAAGGAAGACCGCGTTCTGGCAGCTGCACGCACACTCGGAATAGACCGGGCGCTTGATCGCACCCCCTCGCGCGCGCTCCGGGTCGCGGTCCTCATCCAACCACCGATCAACCCATTTCACGCTTCTCTTCGCGAAGGCATCGATCTCGCATCGCGAATGTACGCGACGCTGAACGTCCAGTTCTTCATCAACCACATCGACCCTCGCAAGCCTTCAGCCATCGCCGCCGCGATCCGCGAGTGCCGCTCCTATGACGGCATTATCATCACGAGCCCGGACGATATTAGAGTGAGGGAAGCAATTGCGGTGCTGTCGAAAAATATACCGGTGGTGACGCTGGCAACCGACCTCAGTGAATGCGGACGTGTCGCTTACGTTGGGCCGGACGACCGACAAGCCGGCCGCGTGGCCGGTGACTTGATGGGGCTTTTCCTCGGGCCGACAGGCGGACGCGTCGTTGTTGTGGCCGGCTCGCGCGATATCACGGGTCACCGAGAGAGAGAGGCCGGATTTCGTGCCATCATGATCGAGCATCACCCTGAGTGCAGTCTCGCCGCGGTGTTGGAAACCGGAGAAAATCAAGAGGAAGCCGGCCGCGTTGTCGAGATCGCGTTTCGCGATGACCCCGGATTGCGTGGCATATATCATCTGTCAGCCGGAGCCATGCCGATTGTCAGCACGCTCCAGCGCCTTGGACGGATAGACGATACGGTCGTCATTACCCACGAGCTCACCCCCAATCGACGAATGCTTCTAAAATCTAGAAAGATCAATGCGGTCATCGACCAGAGACCCCTGCTGGAAGCGCGGCTGGCAGTTGAAACCATTGCAAAAGTCCTGGGTCGACTGCCTGGAGAAGCAGTCTCTATTTCAACCGATATCCAGATCTTTCTCGCCGAGAATGCCTAGGCAAGTATTCTCCTTGGGCTGCAGATGCAGAAAGCCATCTTATTGCCTTGCGACGTACGCTGCATGGTGGTGCCGTTCGTCGCTGGTCGATTTGTTCTCAGATCTGGCGGCCCAGATTCCTCCGCGCCGCTCTCAGTTAAATGATCCATCCGGATGCCTGCACGGGCTATGAGGCCATCTGGTAGTATCGGGGTTCCGCGCCGCGGGATTTGCCAGTCCGGAACTGGTTCAGCAGTCCCGCAAGGGCTTCGGTTTCCTGAGTAAGACTTTGCGCGGCGGCTGTGGTCTGCTCTACCATCGCTGCATTTTGCTGAGTCACTTTGTCCATCTGGTCCCCAGCCGCCGATACCTCGCGCAAGCTTGTGGCTTGCTCACGGGCAGCAACCGCGATCTCGCTCACGGTCGCATTCATCGCGGTTACCTGCTCTACGATTTGTTCGAGGGAGACGCCGGATTCGCCCACTAGCTCGACGCCGGTCTTGACCTGCACCGTAGAGGTAGAGATCAATTCCTTGATCTCCCTTGCCGCAGTAGCCGAACGCTGAGCGAGTTCCCGCACTTCTTGAGCAACGACGGCAAAACCCTTGCCGGCTTCGCCAGCACGTGCGGCTTCCACTCCAGCATTGAGTGCCAGCAGGTTGGTCTGGAAGGCGATCTCATCGATGACGCTGATGATATTGCCGATCTTCGAGGAAGAATGCTGAATTTCCGTCATGGCTGCGATGGCACGGGAGACGATCTCGCCGCCCCTTGCGGCATTGCTGCGAGCTGTTTCCACTGCAGCCTGGGCGCGACTGGCACCTTCTGCAGTTCCGTTAACCCCGCGAGTGACATCGCCGAGCGCCGCAACCGTCTCTTCTAGTGAAGCAGCCTGCTGTTCCGTGCGGCGAGCTAGGTCATTAGAAGCGGTGGAGATTTCGGCAAGGCCTGACAAAATAGTTGTGACCGCGTGAATAACGGCGTCGACAGCTTCTTCTAGGCTCGCAACCGAGTTGTTGAAGTGATCACGGATCCTGGCGTAACGATGGTCGACTTCGCCGACGCGGATCGAGAGATCGCCCTTCGAGAGTGCATCCAGGCCGACCGAAATCTGCTGGAAAGCATGTTCCATCACCTGCGCGTCGCTAAGGCGCTCCGCCTCCTGGCGCAGCCGCTCTTCTTCCGCCGCGAGGCGCGCGCGTTCGGCATTGGCCTCTGCGATCAGCTTAGCGCGGCCGGTCTCCTGGAAGACCTTCAGCGAGCGCGCCATGGCGCCGAGCTCGTGACGATGCCCGATGCCCGTGATCGCGATGGTGTCGTCGCCGCGGGCAAGCCGCTCCATGGATTGAGCCATGCCGCGCACTGCCGATGAAATCAGACGGCCGACGACATAGGAAAGCAGCAGGCCGATGACGATCAGCAGCCCGCTGATGAACAGCGTCGTGCTGGTCGCGGCAGTAACCGTTGCTTCGACCGAACCGTCCAGATCCTTCTGCGCGCCGGTCACTGCTTTCTGCAGATCCTTGAACGCACCCGATATCTTCGGCGCGAGTACGTTAAGCTGAACCCGACGGATATCGCCTGATGCTTGCAAAACATCCTTCATATCCCCGAGACGGGCAGTGTAATTCTGCATGAGCTGACTGGCACCCATTAGACGCTTCTTCTGCAACTCGTTCTTGGCGGCCCTGGCTGCGGCATCATTGAGCGCTACCGCTTCGGCGAGCGCTGCCTGCGCCGCATCATAGGCGGAAAAATCGTTCGAATGCACGAAGCGCTCGGAGAAATATAGGCTCCGGTTCAAGGCTTCCAGCGTCTCAGCCGTCATGTGCAGCAGAGCCACGTCGTTCTGGCGCCAGGCGCTGCGCATCACATCATTGAGCGCGATGCTGGTCCAGGGGCCGAACTCGGTGACCTTCGAGATCAGCAAGTCGCGGCGAGCCTGAAGGGAGACGATCTGTTCGAACGCCTTGCTGTAGGCGGCAATGTCCTGGCGAATTGCCGCAAGGCCGGACTGCAGCTCCTTATTGCCGGCGAAACGCGGATCGTCCGCCTCGAAAGCTTTGACACCAGCGCGGAAGCGGTCCACGACGCCTTGCGTCGGCGTGGAGCGGAAGGCCTCGGCCGACATCTGGATCTCGTGCAGCTGGTCGCTGTAGTCCGAGATCGCCAGGCTCTGGCCCGCTGTGGAACGATAGGAAGTGAAGATGCCGGCAAGCCCGCTCATGCCGGAGATAGCGCTGACGGTGAGAAGGCTCATCAGCAGGATCAGCGGCACGAAGCCCAAGGTGATCTGCGCGCGAATGCCGAATTTATTCCAGAAATGCAACATGGTAGGCCTCTTATGCTCACTGGCTCTTCGACCGATATTTGGCGATATTTTCAGGAGTCACGAGTTCGAAGGGAACGTTGTTTTCCCTGGGCACCTTCTCCTTGTTGGCGAGCTTTATGGCAGCGTCGACTGCGGTAGCCCCCTGCCCGGCGGCGCTCTGGAGAATGGTGACGTCAAGGTCGCCGGCCTCCATGGCGGCGAGGGCGTCATCCGTTGCGTCCACGCCGGCGACAATCACGGTCTTCATCGGCATTCCGGCTTTCTTCATCGCATGGATTGCTCCAAGCGCCATCTCGTCATTGTTGGCGATAACGGCGTCAAACTTGACGCCGGCGGCCAGCCACTCCTGCATCTGCTGGTCCGCATAATCGTGCGACCAATAGGCGGCCTGCCGCTCGACGATTTCAAGGCCCTTGCATTCCGGCGTGGCGATGACATCAGATATATCCTGCGTGCGGGCGCGGGCCGCCGCATGGAAGGTTTCGCCCATCAGCACGACGATGCGGCCCTTGCCCTTAAGGAGGGCGCAAACCTGCTTAGTCTCCAGCGTTCCCGAATCCTTTTCGTTTGAAGCGACCACCACCTGATTTTCCGGCAGGTCGAGCAAATTGGAGGGAACATTGTTGATGTAAACGAGCGGAATGCCAGCATCCGCTGCCATCTTCGTCATCTGCGGACCAAGGTCGCCATCGGAGACGGCAAGGATGATCGCGTCGACCTTGTCGGCAATGAGCTTCTGAACCTGCTTCTTTTGCAATTCATTGTCGCCCTTGGCGTTTTCTGTGACGAGCTTCAGTCCTGATATGGACTGCCCGTGGCTGACGACGCCGTTCAGCAGGAGCGTCCTGAATTTGTCAAGATCAGACATCGAGACGCCGATCGTCTGGGCATTTGCAGCAGAGATCGACATAGCCAAAGCTATAGATGCGAGCGTAGCAGTCTTCACAAATTCCTCCGTTCATTTGCTTAGACTTTAATCATCGCATATCTTGGTAAATATTTACCCCTCAGAAGAATCCGCAGGGACCGGGAAATCATTTTGAGTAAAAGCAACGATAAATTTGCTCTTGATGTTATCAAAACGAACGACCCGCTCCTAAAAAACCAACTGCATGGGATGATTGATTATCTTCGTCAGCAATTATCTCGGCATCTAGTTGGGAACATATCTTAGCCGGGGTGGTGAGGGCGCAATCGGCACAGCCAACGTACCTTTGGGCGTTCGTCGTATCGATCGCGATGAGCATCGATCGCTTCAATCCCTCTATGTTGCAAACTGGCAAAAAATTTTTCTCTTCTGCAGCTCCAATCGGAAAAAAAGACGGCTCGCTTAGGGAGTTGCTTCGCTAGGATCAGAGCATTGGTACAGGACCACCACCGTTGGAGAGACCTTAATGTCCGCTGTCATAAGACGCGTATTCGGAGCGGGCATAGCCATGCTCTTCATGCTTTCATTGTCACCTGCCTCCGCTGAAGATTTAAAGGAACTCAGGATTGGCTTTCAGAAGACCAATCTGCCGGTGATTGCCCAGCAGCAGAAGGTGATAGAGAAGGCTCTCGAGCCGAAGGGAACGACCGTCAAGTGGGTGGAGTTCAACGCGGGGCCACCGATTATCGAAGCGCTCAATGTGGGCTCGATCGATCTGGGGTGGACGGGCGATGCTCCGCCTATTTTCGGGCAAGCCGCAGGCTCTGCGATTACCTATGTTGCAGCCCTTCCTTCCAATGGCGCCGGCGAGGCGATTTTTGTTAAGCCTCAGTCCGACGTCAAGACTGTTGCCGACCTGAAGGGCAAGAAGGTCGGCGTCGGCAAGGGAACGAGCGCGCACAATCTTCTGGTTGCGGCACTGGAAAAGGCGGGCGTGGCGTTTTCGGACATCACTCCTGTCTATCTTAGCCCGCCGGACGCGGCTGCCGCCTTCGCCAGCGACAAGATCGATGCCTGGGCCGTCTGGGACCCCTACTTCGCAATCGCTGAAACGCGATACAAGCCGCGCGTGCTGACGACATCTGCTGAGACGCTGAAGGTGAACACCTACTTCTTGGCCAACAGCAAGTTCGCAGCCGCTCATCCAGACGCTGTCACGACAACGATCGAGGCCCTCAAGGTTGCGGCAACATGGGCTGCCGCCAATCGCGACAAGGTCGCACAGGCTCTACACGACGTGACCAACGTGCCGCTTGAGGCGCAAACGCTGGCTGCAAACCGTGCCGAATTCGGTATCGGACCTGTCACGCCGGAGATCGCCAAGAGCCAGCAGGAAACGGCTGATAGGTTCTTCAAGCTTGGCCTCATTCCAAAGCAAATCAATGTGGCTGACGCAGTCTGGAAAGCACAGGGAACGAATTAGGCGTGCAGAACTGACCTCATTCACGCTGATCGGCGCGCTCACCAGGGCGCGCCCATGTCTATTTCAACATGACCGTCCGGTGACGAGCCAGGCGTTAGGCACCAGGGAAGCAGTCTCGATGTTTCGCATCAACCGCATTGTCTCAGGCAAGATATCCGGCTGGATACTTCCAGCCCTCTTGATCATTCTGTGGGAAATAGCGAGCCGCGCAGGCTGGATTTCAGCCAGTACAATGGCGCCTCCATCTGCGGTGGCAGAGGCTTTCTGGCGGTTGCTGCTATCCGGTGAACTACTGCACAATATCGCCATCAGCACAGTACGCGCGCTGTCCGGCTTCATGATCGGTGGGACGATCGGCCTCGTTTTTGGGTTGATGAACGGTCTGTCGGCATTGTCGCGCAATCTCACCGACACGACACTGCAGATGATCCGTAACATCCCTCACCTCGCGCTGATACCACTCGTCATCCTTTGGTTCGGGATTGACGAGGAGGCCAAGCTATTCCTGGTGGCACTCGGTGTTTTCTTCCCGATCTATGTCAACACGTTGCTCGGCATACAGAGCGTCGATCGCCAGCTTGTTGAAATGGGCAGCACATACGGCATGTCGTCTTCGGCGCTTTTCTTTCAGGTCATCCTGCCGGGCGCCCTGCCGGCAATGTTCGTCGGGCTACGTTATGCGCTCGGCATCATGTGGCTTACGCTCATCGTCGCGGAGACCATCGCTGCCTCTTCAGGCCTCGGCTACATGGCAATGCAAGCCAGGGAATTCCTGCTGATCGACGTCGTGTTGTTGTCCATTATTATCTACGCCTTGCTCGGAAAGCTTGCTGACTCGCTTGCGCGTCTGCTGGAACGGCTGACCCTGCAATGGCATCCTGCTTTTCAATCCGCCTGAAGCCTTCAGAGACGTGGAGAATTTAGACTAATGTCCGTTGTCAACATCCCAACCGTGTCGAAAGCGTCTTTCGCCGAACCAGCTGCAGTTCCGGCTTCCACGCGATTGCCGACTGCGGTGTCGTTTCAAGGCGTTACGCGCGACTTTGGCAACAAGCAGGTTTTGAAGGGCATCGACCTCAATATCCCTGCCGGCCAATTCCTCGCAGTGATTGGCAAAAGCGGCTGCGGCAAGAGCACCTTGCTTAGGCTCTTGGCCGGGCTCGACAAGCCAAGTTCCGGCTCCGTCACTGTCAAATCGCAGGATGGAAGCGCACGCACACGCATCATGTTCCAGGAACCCCGTCTATTACCCTGGGCGAGTGTCGCAAAGAATGTGGGCGTCGGCTTGACCGGTATCTCCAAGGGTGCGGAGGCACGTGAGCGATCTCTCTCGATCCTGCGCGACGTCGGCCTGGATGACCGCGCGGACGAGTGGCCGTCTGTTCTTTCCGGTGGGCAGCGGCAACGCGTGGCACTTGCCCGGGCCCTTGTCGCCAGACCGCAGGTTCTGGCACTGGACGAGCCGCTCGGAGCGCTCGACGCGCTTACCCGGATCGAGATGCAGCGGTTGTTGGAAGAAATTTGGCAACAGCAGAAATTCACAGCCGTCCTCGTTACCCATGACGTCACCGAGGCCGTGGCGCTTGCCGACCGCATTATCGTCATCGATGCCGGTCGGATTGCACTTGACATCGAGGTCTCCTTTGCGCGGCCACGCCGTCACGGTGCGCCGGAACTGGCCGCGCTTGAAGGAAAGATTTTGAGTGCGTTGTTCAAATGACGAGCGGATCGATATGATCGCTAGAGACATCCGACGAGATGGATCATCTTCTGTGCTCCGTCTGAAGTACTAAAGCATGTCGCGCAAGAGTGTGAAGCGGCTTTGCTATGCCAACATGCGCCAAACCAATGAACTGAAGCGCAAGGAGCGAATCTGAAAGATCGCGACATGCCTTAGAAAGACAACGGAGTCTACGCTACCCGCTCGGCCCCTTCTAAAACTAGGTGAGCGGGTTGCTCCGTTGTTAAATCTCCAGATCGGATAAGCGTCTCAAAAAGTTCGTAACCCCGCGGCCATCGTCCAAAACCGCTGGCGATATTGATGTGGCCCACGGGGCCGAGATTGATGAGATCACTGCCCCAAAGGCGGGCGGTCTGCGTCACCTCTTCACCCTTCATGTAAGGGTCGGTAGTGCTACCGACCACGAGGCTCGAAAAGGGAAGAGGCGACGTTGGAAACTTGCCGAACCGGACGATGCAAGGATGCAGTGCCTCGACTTCCTCCAGCGACGCAGGCGCAACGAGGAGTGCGGCCTTGATTTTGTCGGCCAGCGGCCGCTCGGCCATATTTGCAATCAACACGCAGCCGAGGCTGTGCGCCACGACATAGGCTTGGTCCACATCGGCCAGCGCGGCCTCGAACCGCGCCAACCAGTCCTGCAGCACTGGACACTGCCAGTCATCCTGATCGACCAGCTTGGCCGAAGGATCGTCGCGGAGCCAATGGTCCTGCCAGTGACCAGGAGGTGAGCCATTCAGTCCAGGAACAATCAGGGTCGTACACATGCATCATCCATAAGTGCAAAGCCCGCTGCCTCGAAGCAAGGGACGTCGTTCCTGAACGGCTGCAGCTATCAGCCTTGTGACGCGGCCGCCACCTTCGTAGGCGAAGGTCCAGGAGCGGAAGCAGTTTTTACATTGCCACCATGTCCGCCACCGCCGAAGACCTGCTGCTCGCCGAAGGACGAACGGATTTGCCCTCTGGCACCAGGGAGGCCAATCTCCGGGAAAAGCAGTTCGGAAACGCGATAGGCTTCCTCCAGATGGGGGTATCCCGAGGCTATAACGGTGTCGATGCCCAGTTCCTGATACTCACGCAAGCGAGCCGCGACCGTCTGCGGTGAACCGACGAGCGCCGTACCGGCACCCGATCGGACGAGGCCTATGCCCGCCCACAGGTTCGGCGAAACCTCCAGCTTGTCGCGCCGACCCTGGTGAAGAGACACCATGCGCGCCTGACCAACGGAATCCGAATTCTTGGCGAAGACTTCCTGCGCCGCGGCAATCGTCTCGTCAGACAGTTTGGAGATCAGTCTGTCGGCCGCTGCCCAGGCCTCCTCATCCGTCTCACGGACGATGAAGTGCAAACGAATACCGAACGTGACTTTCTTCCCATGCGCCTCAGCAGCTTTCCTCACCTTGACGATCTTTTCCGCAACCTGCTGCGGCGGCTCGCCCCAAGTCAGGTACTTGTCGGTGATGCCAGCGGAGAAGTCGATCGCGGCATCGGAGGATCCGCCAAAATAGATTGGCGGATGGGGTTGCTGAACAGGCGGCAGACCAAGGCGCGCATCGATCGCCTTTATGTAGCGGCCATCAAGATGGGCGTGACCGTTGGCAATAAGTGAGTTGAAGACCTGGAAGAACTCGTCCGCGTGATCGTACCGCTCGTCATGAGGAAGGAATATCCCATCGCCAGCAAGCTCCTGCGCGCTCCCGCCCACGACGATGTTGAGAAGCAGACGGCCGTTCGAAACACGGTCAAGCGTAGACGCCATTCGCGCATAGTAGGCAGGCGACGCGACACCCGGGCGGATCGCGACGAGGAACTTCAGTCTCTCCGTATGTGCTGCAAGATCAGCGGCAAGAATAAAAGACTCCTCACAGGCAGCGCCCGTCGGGATCAGCACGCCCGAATAGCCCAGCCGATCCGCAGCCTTGGCGATCTCGCGAAAGTAACCGGGATCGGAAGGCCTGCTCAGGTCGTCGGAACCAAGATAGGCGCCGTCTCCCGAGCTAGGGATAAACCAGAGAAAATCGAGTGGCTTGGCAACTGTCATGGTCGGATCCTATAGGCGCATTGAAGTGTCGCCGATCTTACAAAAGTCTACAAACTTGATAAGAAACCACATTCCAACACGCGTGCCGCCAGCGGAACAAACGTCTCCTGAAACACCCGACCTTCAGCCTGCGACTGCGTAGTTCGCATGGGGCGAGATCTTGCTCCTACACATCAGATCGCGAACACCCGCCGCGACAAAGATCGCATGCTCCGTTACCTGGGGCAGCCCCATCAATTCTCCAAACGCCCCTCGCGCAAGCGGACCGGCGATGAAGAGCGAAGTGGTGCTCTCGCCAAAGGTCGATATGGGATGAGATTGCGCGTCGACCAGGATACCAAGCCCGGTCGGGCAAGCCTGCAAGACTCCGGCCTCTTCAAGTTGTCGAAACAGTGGCTGACTTTGGAGAATGCCGCCATGTGCCGGCCCCGTGGTGACGACGATGGCATCGACATCAAGCGCCTCGACCTCCCCACTTAGGCGAGGCCTCAGCACGACCCGATAGCCTGCGGCGTTTTTCGTAATGGAAGAAAGCGAGGCTGCACGAACATCCATTTGGCCGCTTGCGATTGCCTGCTCCACAGCAGCTTCAACCTGGGGGGCGACCCGAAAGCGATGGACATCCCAGAACGGTCGCACGTGCCGGGCGATGCGTCTGCGCGCGGCGACGGGTAAGTTTTTCCAAATCTCCTGCCCCTGCCCCCTCACCGCGTCAACGACGCAGTGCCAGGTCATGCCCTGAGCCTCTGCCTCCCTTAGACGTTGACGGATGGCATGAAGAAGGGCGCTGGCAGACTGTTGTCGCTCGGACAGAAAATCGCCGAAAGGGTCCTGCCCGGCTGGTCCGTGGCCGCGCGATCTCAGCCCTCTGCGAGATACAGAGGTGATGTGGCCGGTATGTCCACGTCTTTTGAGCGACGCGACCACATCGGCAGCGGTCAGGCCATTGCCTATAATGAGAACGCGATGCGCAGCATCGATTGCGTCTATCGCATCAGGAACCGTGAAATCCGCAATCAACTTTGGGTCGTTCTGGAAAGGCACGAGCGCTCTGGGCAGCGAAGGCGGCGGGTGGCTCACCGCCAATACAACGATATCGGCAAGCAGCGCATTTCCGTCGGCCCCTATAATCTCATAACTGCCAGCTTTTTGAGATACCGCTACCGCGTCTGTTTGCCAGTGACCGATACGCCCGCTCTGCAAATAGGGGCGAAGACGTGCCGAAACATAATCGCCAAAGACAGACCGTCTGGGATAGGGAGAGCCATCGTGTCCGATAAGGTCACCATCGTGCTCGGACGGCAAATCTCTCAGATAAGTCTCGAAATCATCTGGTATGTCGGGAAAAAGCGTCATCCTCGCTGCAGGAACATTTACCCGGTGTGCTGGATCGATCGCGCTATACGCAAGACCGCGGCCCAAATCAGATCGGGGCTCCACGACGACCACGGATGCGTCGGCGGGAGTGTCTTCGCTTCCAACAAGATGCACCGCCGTCGCAGCGCCCGTAAATCCACCGCCGATAATTGCCACGCTGACGCGGTCAGATGACGCAGGAGAGAAAGACTTCATAGTTTTACGTCAATCCTGAAGCAAGGCTGACAACGCTGCACCGTCCCGCCCTAAACAATGGGGTAGCAGGCGAGACCCCAGAAGGCGATTTCCGCTTCTTGCTCACGATCGCGATTTTTGCTTTCGTCGTCACGACCGAGAGAATGCAGCGGCATTTCCTCAGGGGTAAATTCCGCCTTGGGAGCGCTTGGTTTAAATATCTTGAACATGTCGAGCGAAAACAGATTGAAACCAGTCGGCATTTCACCTTCTCCCTTTGTGAGACTTATAGTTTCGCCAGCTAAGGGGTGCGGGTCAAGATTCTCTACAAGATCACTATTCTATTTTTCGTGCGTTTCCGACAACGCTCTACCCTGTCCGGGCCTGCCGTTGAAAACATCCAAACTGCGTGCAAGAGTGGGGGGAGCAGCTGCACTCAAGCAGCATTCACTGCCGCACCATGATCAGCGCGCACCGCTAAGGAGCGTTCCAGCAACTCCGACAGGTGGCTTTTCAAAGCAGTGAACGCAGTAGAGTTTCGATCCCGTTTGCGCGCGAGATCGACACTGACCGTTTCGAATATCCGTCCAGGCGATGGCTGCATAACGACGATCCTGTCGGCGAGCACGACAGCCTCTTCGATATCATGCGTAACAAGCAGCATGGTCGTGCGCTGTTCGAGCCATAGATCCGAGAGATGATCTTGCAGAGATGTCCTCGTCATCGCATCAAGCGCCGAAAACGGTTCGTCCAGCAACAGAACCGCCGGCTCAACCACCAGAGCGCGAGCCAGCGAGACGCGCTGTGCCTGACCGCCGGACAGCTCGCGCACCCACCGGTCTCCATAGGCCGACAGACCCAGACGGTCCAACGCCTGCAAAACACGAAGGTGACGATCTTCGCGAGAGAGGTGCTTCAGCCCGAAGCCGATATTGTCCGCGACACTCAACCACGGAAAGAGCCTTGGTTCCTGGAAAACAAGGTTCACACGTTCATCGGGTTCGGTAAGCGTCTTATCCTGGAGGATGATGCGGCCGCGCGTCGCGCTCTCAAGACCCGACACAAGCCGCAGCAGCGTGCTTTTGCCACATCCAGAGCCACCAATGATAGCGAGCACCTCTCCCGGCTTGATCTCAAGACTGAAGCCACTGATCGCTTGCGTGCCATTGGGAAAGGTCTTCGATAGTGCATCTATGATTAACATCTTATCTCTTCCGGCCGTGGTGATCATGCCACCGAACAAAAGGCGCGCTACCGACAATCAGCAGCGTGTCCGTCAACTTTCCGAAGACAGCGAAAATGAGGATCGCAGCCAGAATCTGGTCGGGCTTGCCCAGTTGCTGCCCATCCACGAGAAGATAGCCAAGCCCGTTCGAAGCACCCATGAACTCCGCAGCCACCACGAACATCCAGCCAAGCCCGAGACCGGCCCGAAGTGCCAGCACATAGTCCGGCAAGACGGAAGGCAGAAGAATACGCCGCACAAGTCGGAAATCAGACAGACGAAATATTCGACCGACTTCCACCACCTTACGATCGACACCACGAACGGCGCCGTAAACGCCGAGATAGACTGGAAAGAAGACACCGACGGCAATCAGCGCGACCTTGGATGCTTCGAATATCCCAAACCACAGTATAAACAACGGGACCCAGGCAATGGATGGAATGGCGCGAAGCGCTTGCAGCGTTGGGTCGAGTAGACGGCTCAAACGCTGTGAATATCCGGTGACGGCACCGATGACTGTGCCAAAAGCAGCGCCTGCCAAAAAACCGACCGCGACACGCCAGAGCGTAATGCCAATGTGACCTGCCAGTTCGCCCGAAGATGCAAGTTCGCCGATGGTCTGGAAGACGCGCGACGGCGGCGGCATCAACCGTCCCTCGATAAGTCCGGAACGGACCAGACCCTCCCATAGGAGGAGGAGAATGCATGGAAATATCAGGCCGAAAACTGGATTGTCGAGAACCGGGACGCGTATCGCACGCATCCCGGTTTCTTTCTTCTGACTGTCCGCCCGCCACAAATCGGCCAACGCCATTGAACAACTCCCTATTGGCCGAGCGCGCTACCATAGGTTGGATCGATCAAGTCGCTTGTCACTTTCTTTACATCAACATCCGTCTTGATCACGCCCGCCTGTTGCAGGGCGATGCCTGCCGCCTCGATGGTCTCCCGTTGCTCGTCACCGATCCTGGAATGGCTGAGATCGGTACGCTCAAGCTGCTTTGCGATGACGCTATCCGGCAGTTTCGTTGCAGTCACCAGCGCAGCCTTCAGAACACCGGGCTCGGCGATCGCTTTCTTACGCGCGACCTCATAGGCAGCAATCACGCGGGAAACGACTTCGGGATGTTCCTTCGCAAACGCTTCACGAACATTCAAAATGCCCCAACTGTTGTTCTCTGGCTTGCGATAAAACAGGACATCGCCGTTCTCCACCTCAGCCGAGGCCATAATCGGATCGAGACCGGCCCAGGCATCAACATCCCCACGCTGCAACGCCAGCTTGCCATCCGCGTGCTGCAGAAGCACAAGTTTGACATCCTTCTCGGAAAGGCCAGCTTCCGCCAAAGCGCGGACCAGAAAAATATGCGGATCAGTTCCGCGTGTCACAGCAATGGATTTACCCTTCAGATCCGCCACCTTGGCAATGCCGGTGTCTTTCCGGGTCACAAGCGCCGTCCATTCAGGACGGGAATAAACATAGACCGATTTGATGGGATTACCGTTGACGCGCCCTATGAGAGCGGCAGCACCTGCGGTCGAGCCGAAATCCAGCGATGAGGCATTAAGGAACTCCAGCGCCTTGTTGGAGCCCGCGGACTGCACCCAGGTCACCTTGATGCCGTCCTTGCTGAACTCCTTCTCCAACAGACCGTCATTCTTCAGCACCAGACTGACAGGATTATAGGTCGCCCAATCGATGCGTATCTCAGAAAGCTCGGCCGCCAGCGCCTGACCAAAGGTCGTCACGGATGCCAAAAGACCAAGCGCCAATCCCAAAACAACCTTCATCGTCTGCTCCCTTTAAAACAATGAAGTCAATCTATGATTTTAATCAACTTCTGAAAGGTGCCCCTTTCTAAAGTTTGTACGGGCTTTAGAATAAAGCAGTCGCAAAGCGGTCTCAGAGATATTTTGCCGTTATCGGAAGATCGACTTTCGAAAAGCGCATGCGTCGATCTATTAGTGGACCCTCGCACGACGCTCTGACGGCTGCTCAGGTGCACGGGCAGCGGGCAATCGTCGCAACTTGACGCCGACGTCGAAGCGATTGCCACCAAACCATATAAAATCGGTAGAATTTACTGCGAAGGCTCTGACAAAGCAAATTACTTTCCTCTCACCTTCACCAATTTGGATTGCCCTGCTTGGTTGCTCTGCCTGTCGTCTGGAATGCTTTCAATGTGAGGCAACTCACCTCACGAAATTCACAGATAATGACATTCGGGATGACGGCATGGGCGGCGCGAGCGAATTTCTCTGGTACATTCCAAACGACACGAAAGCTGGCCACCGGGGAGACATTGCATCAGCCGATCATAACAGCCTCGCCACCCTGACCTCCCACGCCAAGGCGTTGGAACAAAACGGCTGGAAAGGCGCGCTGATCGGAACTGGTTGGGGCCGGCCGGACACATTTACGGTTGCCACAGCGCTCGCAGCGCAAACCTCAACCTTCGAACCACTGGCTGCCATTCGCCCAGGCTATTGGCAGCCAGCGCACTTTGCCTCCGCGGGAGCAACTCTTGATGAACTGTCGGGCGGACGCCTTCGCATCAACATCGTCTCAGGTCGAGATGATCTCGCCGCCTATGGAGACAGTGAAGGCGATCAGGCACAACGTTACGCCCGCACGAAGGAATTCATGCGGCTGGTACGACGGCTCTGGACCGAGCAAAGTGTGAATTTCCACGGGAAGCACTTTCAGCTTTCCAACTCAACTGCTCAGCCCCGGATCACTAAGAGGGAAGGTCGCCCGCATCCGAAGCTCTACTTTGGCGGTGCCTCGGATGCTGCGGAACAGGTCGCGGCAACGGAAGCGGATGTTCAGCTTTTCTGGGGCGAACCACTGCAATCCATAAAGGACCGTATCGAGCGACTGAAGGACCTCAGCAAACGGCTGGACCGCGATTTGCCGCCACTGGAATTTGGCCTGCGTATCACCACTGTCGTTCGAAGCACGACCGCGGAAGCCTGGCGTGATGCGGAAGACAGGGTCGCCGAAATGGCAAAAGGGAGCGGTGCACGCTGGAACGATCATCTCCAGTCCGTCGCGGTGGGCCAGCAGCGATTATACGATCTGCAACAACAAGGTGATGTGCTCGACGATAACCTTTATACAGCCCCGGGACGCGTCGGCGGCGGTGGAGCCGCAACCACCTGGCTCGTCGGGTCGGCGGTGAATGTCGCTGCTTCCCTCAATAAGTACCGAGACCTCGGCATCACGAAATTCATATTATCGGATACGCCTTATCTGAGAGAGATTGAGCGGCAGGGAAAAGAGCTTCTCCCGCTACTCGAAACTCACCAGCAGGAATGAGGATTGATCTCCAACAGGTTGATAACGCCTCGGGATTATTCGCTACGGCGCACTCCATCCGATCCCGCTACCCATCATCGGGGCATGCGCGCCAAAGTATTGCCACCGAGTGCGGTGTTGCAAAATTTCTCCTGCAGATCCCCGAGAATTTAGAATGTTACGCCCAAAGATAAAGCGATAAGCGGTCGCTCATATCTCTATAAAATGAATAGATTTCATAAATTGAATGTCATGAGATATCACATGGAGAACCGCTCATGACAAAGCTTTCCCGCCGCGCTTTCGCCGCTCTTATCGCAGCCTCTGCCGTCAGCACTTCCTTCCTCGCCACGCCCGCGTGGAGTGCCGAGACGACCATCAATATCGGCTACCAGCCGATCGTCGAGCCATCCCGTGTGCCACAGGCGGACGGCACTTACGAAAAAGCGACGAAAGCCAAGATCAACTGGCAGAAGTTCGATGGTGGCGCGGATGTAATCGCCGCGATTGCATCCGGTTCGATCGATATTGGTTACGTCGGCTCCTCACCGCTGGCAGCTGCCGCAAGCCGCCAATTGCCGATTGAAACGATTGCTCTCGTCGGTCTCATCAGTGAGGCGGAAGCGCTTGCCGTTCGAGGAGTTACCAAGCCGGAAGATCTAGCAGGAAAAAAGATTGCGACGCCCTTCGTATCGACGGCCCATTACAGCCTGCTGACGGCCTTGAAGCACTGGAACATCGATCCGAAGACGGTGAACATCCTCAACCTCCGCCCGCCGGAAATTGCCGCAGCCTGGGCGCGCGGTGATATCGATGGTGCTTATGTCTGGGACCCGGTACTTTCCGAGATAAAGAAAACCGGCACGGTACTTGCCACATCCGCCGATGTCGCCAACTGGGGCGGGCCGACCTTCGACGCATGGATTGTCAGCAAGAGCTTTGCCGACGCGCATCCTGATCTTGTCAAAGCCTTCGTCAAGGTGACGGGTGATGCGACTGCCGCTTACCGCGCCAACCCTGAAGCCTGGAATGCGACATCGCCGGAAGCTGCGAAGATCGCCCGCCTTACCGGCGCCAAACAGGAAGAGGTTGCCGCACTCCTGAAAGGCTATATCTTCCCCACACTTCAAGAGCAGGCTGGCGCCGACTTGCTGGGCGGCGGAACGGTCAAGGCTGTTGCGGCGACCTCGGCTTTCCTCAAGGAGCAAGGAAAGATCCCCGCGACACTTGACGACTATAGCGCGTACGTCTCTCCGCACTGGGTTCAGGACGCAGCAAAGCTGTCCTTCTGATCTGTTGAGCCTACCTGAGAACCGGCATGCCGTGCCGGTTCTTCCAGTTGTAATGCGAGGAAATCCATGCCCAGTCGCCTCACCTTTGACACCGTCAGCCTGACCTACCCCGGCCGGAGCAAAGCAGCACCCGATGTTCACGTTCTGGAGCGTATCAATCTCTCGATCACCAGCGGTGAATTTGTTGTGGTCATCGGCCGGTCGGGTTCCGGTAAGACGAGCCTCCTCAATCTGGCAGCCGGTTTCCAAGCTCCGACATCGGGTACTATTTTGCTCGACGGAAGGCCGATATCCGGCCCAGGAGTAGAGAGAGCTGTCGTCTTTCAAGACGACGCACTTTATCCGTGGCTGAATGCCCGGGATAACATCGCCTTCCCCTTATCGCTCAAGAACGTGCCGCCTGCGGAGCGCCGCAAGATCGCCAATGATCTCCTGATCCGCGTTGGCCTTGACGGTGCTGGCGACCGGCGCATATGGGAACTGTCGGGTGGGATGCGCCAACGCGTCGGCATTGCCCGGGCGCTTGCTGCCGAACCAAGCTTCCTGCTGCTCGACGAGCCGCTTGGCGCACTGGATGCCCTGACACGTACAAAACTGCAACTGTTCCTTCTCGACATTTGGAAGACGAGCCAGTCCGGCGCTCTGCTGATCACGCACAGCATCGAAGAGGCTTTGCTGCTGGCGACCCGCATTGTCGTGCTACAGCCAAATCCCGGCCGGATCGGCACCATCCTCGAAAGCGGCTTCGCCGAGGAAATCCTGTCCGGTGTCGATCCGCGCAAAGTTCGTCAGTCTCCGCTGTTCCGCAGCATGCATGACGGGTTGACGGCGCTCATTCACGATACGGCAGATGAGGAACTCGCAGCATGACGCTCCTTGCCGACACCGCAAAGATCAAAGCAGAAAGCCATTCCGTGACCGGACAGCCCAAAGCCTGGCAATCGCGCCTGCGCGTTCCAACCCTCGCCATTTCGATTCTCACTGGCCTCACGCTTCTGGGAGCGTGGTGGATAGCGTCTGCCCTCAACGTCGTCTCCCCAGTCTTTCTGCCTTCTCCGCCAGTTGTCGCGGCCTCCTTCGGTACGCTCTTCACAACGGGATTTGTAGACTCCACTTTGCTGGAGCACCTTGCTGCAAGTCTCGGGCGCGTGCTTGGCGCCTTGGCTGTCTCCCTGTCCCTCGGTATTCCCGTCGGCCTGCTGATTGCTCTCAGTCGCGTCGGTCGAGGCGTTCTCGACCCGATCGTCGAGTTCCTCAGGCCTCTACCGCCGTTGGCCTACCTTCCGCTGATCATCATCTGGGTCGGCATCGGTGAAGCCTCGAAGGTGACGGTGATTGCCCTTTCCATGCTGCCACCGATCATCCTGTCGACGAGTGCAGGTGTCAAAGCCGTGCCAAAGGATTTCGTCAATGCCGCCCGTGCCTTCGGCGCCACCCGCACCCAGGTCCTGACACGCGTTTTGCTGCCTGCATCCGTGCCGTCGATCCTGACCGGCATCCGCATTGCGCTTGGGACTGGCTGGTCGACACTTGTGGCAGCCGAACTGGTAGCAGCCACCCGCGGCCTCGGCTTCATGATCCAATCGGCTGCGCAGTTCCTGGTCACCGATATTGTCATAGCGGGAATTGTAGTGATCGCCATCATTGCCTTCGCACTCGAATGGCTTGCTCGACTTATAGAGCGGCGCTTCGTGCCATGGGCCGATCCATTACGCAGGCGCTGATGAAACAGGGCGCTATCAGGTTTGTGAGTGGTCGCCGCCTTGGATTGGCTCACGTCCCAAGGCGTTGTAACTCTCCTGGAGACGACGTTCCCGGACAGTTCAACCTGAGCGCTATCTTGCCCACCGCGCCTGCAAGATGTGAGTGCCTTGGTCCTCTCTCGAATAGTCTCCGCGAGGGAGGCGGAGTCCGCGTGCATATCCGACAAGAGCAAACGCACAGACAAGTCTTGGCGACAAAACTCGTGCCCTAAGAGAAAAATCGGTTCGGGAAATAATATTCTACAGGATTAATAGAAAAAAGGAATGACCGGTCTTCCTACCTGGGCAGTGCGGTCGTAGACATTGTCTTATCCAACCGACCGCCCATGAGGGAGAAGGCCGAAAATGTCACGCTATATCATCATCGGGGCTGGCGCAGTCGGCGCAAGCCTCGCTGCCCAGTTCGCCTTGTCCGACATCGACTACGTTCTCGTCGGGCGGGGTGCTCAGATCAGGCATATAAAGCAGCATGGTCTGACATTTCGCAGGCCCGACGGTGTGCGCCAAATCGACCTTTCCGCATTTGATCTAGAAGAGCCGCCAGAGCTGCGAAAGGATGACATTCTCCTTCTCACGGTCAAGTCCCAGGATGCAGCCAGCGCGCTCGCCTTCTGGTCATGGCGCGACGTCGCCGGTTCACGCCTGCCGGCGTCATTGTCCTTGCCGATCGTCACATTCCAGAACGGTCTTGCAACAGAAGCCGCAGCTCTTCGAACATTTGCCAATGTTTACGGGGCGAGCATTCTGACCCCAGCCCTCTTTACGCGAACTGGCACGGTCGCTGTCGCGGGAGACCCGCAGCTTGGTATTGCCACGGTCGGGCGGTTTCCGGTGGGGCACGATGCGCTGAGCGACCAGATCGCAGAGGATCTGACCAAAGCAGGATATCTTGCCGAAGCCACCAGCGATATCCGTCGATGGAAGGCAGCAAAGCTCCTTCACAATGTCCGGAACGCTCTTGAGCTGTTTGACGGCAAGCCGGATCTCCGCGAAGATATCGGCACCGCACTTGTCAATGAGGCAACGCAGGCGCTTCAGGCTGGAGGCTATTCCCTCGCCTCGCCGTCAGAACGCCGCATAGACATTTCCAACTGGCGCGTTGCGCCGGGCAGCGGCGTCTCCCCTGGCCAGCAATCCACGTGGCAGAGTTTTACGCGCGGCGCATCGAGTGAAGTCGATTTTCTCAATGGCGAGATCGTGCTTCTTGGCCGGCTTCACGGCGTTGCGACGCCGTACAACGAGGCAGTTCAACGCTTGGCAGGTCAACTTGCCGAGAAGGCGCAATTTACAGAGCCCCTGGCGCTGGAGGCGATTATTGCACTACTCAATCAAGACTCAGACACGTTGCCCGTAGGACTGAGAACACAGCAGGAGCCCACCGTTTCCCGTAATTTCAATCCAGCAGCGTGACGCAATACAATGAGAGAAGCCATATCGGACCAAATCATCGCCGCAGCGGGCGGTCTCTTCTATCGCGAGGGCATCAGGGCCGTCGGTATCGATCGCATCATCGAAGAGGCGAACGTTGCCAAAGCAACGCTTTATCGGCACTTTCCTTCCAAGGATCACCTTGTTGCCGCCTATCTATCGGCGCGTCATGACCGGGTCATCCAGTCGTTGAATGAGGTGGTTTCCTCCGCCTTGCCACCCAGAGCACAGATCGTTTCAATCTTCGAGCGGCTCCATGAAAAAGCAGACAGCCCGGATTTTCGAGGATGCGCCTTTGCTCTGGCCGTAGCCGAGCACGGCGAATCCGACAAGGTCTGTTCGGTCGCGCGGCACCACAAAGCCGTGGTTCGCGGCATTTTCTCCACGATCCTGAGCAAAGCGGGGATCGCAGACGAACTGACAGCCGCCCACCTTGCGCTTCTCTACGAGGGAGCGCTGGCAACGGTTGCCGTCGGACGAGATCCGCAGCCAGTCTTGCTTGCTCGCGACTGCGCTCTTTCCGTTTTCGATACAGCCTCTCCCCCCTCTCCCTCGATTGAAAGCAGCTCTTTATGACGAAGACGATCGACTACTTCTTTAGCATCGGCTCGCCTTGGGCGTTTATTGGACTCGAGCCATTTGCCGCGCTCGCGGCTCAATACGACGTCAACATACGACCCCATGTTATTCCACTGATCGAAGAAAATGGAGGGATCTACTCCCGCAATCGGCCCGAAGTTCGCCGTGCTTATTGGACGAAGGATCTCAAGCGCTGGGCGGCTTTGCGTGGAAAGGTACTGAGCTTCGACAATCGTGCAGGTCTTTCCGATCCCGCACCCGCGGGCGCCCTTGTCGTGGCCGCGTTTGAAGCCGGCGAGGACTGGCTCGCCTTAACCCTGGCGTTTCAGGAGGCGTTTTGGGTGCGAGACGAGGATATTGGCAGCGCTGAAGTGCGTCTTGCGATCGCAAGTGCCGCAGGCTTTGATGCCGCGGCATTGGAAGAGCGGAGTCAGAGCGGCGCGATCGCAGACCTTCGCAAAGCAAGTTACGAGACGGCGAAATCTGCCGGCGTGTTTGGGGTACCCACATATCGCTACGAGGACGAACTCTACTGGGGCCAGGACAGCCTTCATTTTCTTGAACGCCATCTCAAGGGCGACCGGCTCGCTGCCTGAGCCTCAGACAAGATGAGGCAGGCGGCGCTCCCGCCTGCCTATAAAACATGACCCTCCCGCATGCCGCCTCCGTAAGACGCGCCGCGCGGCTCTTCCGGAAAGCAACCCATGACGTCACTCTCGCCCGCTCTGTTGCAAGCCCTTCACGCTCTTCTTGGTGACAGATTTTCGACATCGGTTGCTCTGCGAGAGCAGCACGGACGTGGGGAGGCCCACCATGCCGCAGCGCTTCCCGCGGCTGTTGCGTTTGCCGAAACAACCGCTGAAGTGTCTGAGATCGTCAAGCTTTGCGCATCGGAGAATATCCCGGTTATCGCTTTCGGCGCTGGCACATCGCTGGAAGGACACCTCTCAGCTGTCAGAGGTGGCGTATCAATCGACCTGTCGCGCATGTCGAAGATAACGCGCGTCAGCGCGGAAGATCTGGATTGCACGGTGGAAGCTGGGGTGACGCGCGAACAACTCAACGCCTATCTACGGGACTCTGGCTTGTTTTTCCCCATCGACCCTGGCGCCAATGCCTCGCTGGGCGGCATGGCTGCAACGCGTGCTTCTGGCACAAATGCGGTCCGCTACGGCACCATGCGAGAAAATGTGCTCGGCTTGACTGTCGTTCTCCCGAACGGCCAGATCATCAAAACCGGCGGCCGCGCGAGAAAATCCTCCGCCGGCTATGATTTGACCCGCCTGTTCGTCGGTTCCGAGGGGACGCTTGGAATCATCACCGAGGTAACGTTGCGTCTGTACGGGATTCCGGAGACCATATCCGCGGCGCTCTGCTCCTTTGAGGATGTGCAACAGGCCGTCGCCTCTGCCATTCAGATCGTTCAACTCGGTATCCCCATCGCCCGCATGGAGTTGATGGACCGCGGCCTGATCAAGGCCGTCAATGCCTATTCGGGGCTGAATATGAAGATCGAGGACACGCTCGCCTTCGAATTTCACGGCTCACCGGCAGGTGTGGCGGAACAGGTCGAGCTGGTCTCGGCCATTGTCGAGGAGAATGGCGGCAAGGATTTCGAGTGGGCGAATGCGCCGGAAGAGCGTAACCGACTGTGGAAGGCCCGCCACAATGCTTTCTACGCCGTCGTTTCGCAACGGCCGAACGCCAAGGGTTGGTCGTCGGATGTTTGCGTCCCCGTTTCGAGGTTAGGTGACTGCATATTGGAGACACGAGCGCTTCTAAAGGACTGCACGGTTCCCACTGCGATCCTTGGCCATGTCGGCGACGGCAATTATCACGTTGTCTTTGCCGTGGATCCAAACAACGCGGAAGAACTCGTCGAAGTCGCTGCAATCAACAAGAAAATGGTTCGCCACGCGATCTCGGTGGGCGGCACATCGACCGGAGAACATGGTGTGGGAACCGGCAAGATCGCCTATCTTCGCGAGGAGCATGGCGATGCCGTGGATCTGATGAGCGTCATCAAGCGGGCAGTGGATCCCGCCGGCATCATGAATCCCGGAAAGATCCTGCCGTGAGACGCAGCCGCGACCGTTCTGAGAAAAGCGAGTGCAGTGATGGATCTCTTTAAACCCCACAGCTCCCACTGGGGCGCGTTTTCTGGGCGGATAAATGACGGTCGTTTAGAGGTTCGGCCCCATGATAAGGATCCGTACCCATCACCGTTGCTTGGTAATCTGTCTGCCGTCGCCGACAGCCCAGCGCGCATCCAGCGGCCAGCCGTCCGGCGTGGATGGTTGGAGCAAGATCGCACCCACACGCAACGGCGTGGTGGGGACGAATTCGTCGAAGTGTCATGGGAAACGGCCGAGGCGCTTGTCGCCGCGGAACTTCGCCGCATCTATGAAACGCATGGTCCGTCATCCGTTTTCGGTGGCTCCTATGGCTGGTCGAGTGCAGGACGGTTTCACCATGCCCAAAGCCAAATCCACCGCTTTCTGAACGTGCTTGGCGGCTATGTACGATCCGTGAACACGTATAGTTCGGGGGCCGCGATGGTGATTATCCCACATGTGCTCGGTCCCTATGACAGCTTCGATCGCAAGAGCGTCACCTGGGACGCCATCGAACGCAGCACCGAGCTTCTCGTCGCTTTTGGCGGCATGGCGATCAAGAATGCCGATGTCCATGGCGGCGGTATCAGCAAGCATACGGTCCGACAGACGCTGGGCGGGGCTGGCAAACGGGGCGCGCGCTTCATCTCCATCAGCCCATTAAGAGACGACTTTGCAACCGAACTAAGCCCCGAATGGCTTGCGGTCAAACCCGGCACGGACGTCGCGCTCATGCTCGGGCTGGCATACACGCTTGTTACCGAAGGGCTGCACGATCACGCATTTCTTCGACGCTGCACCATCGGATACGACACGTTTGAGACGTATCTTCTGGGAAGAGAGGACGGCCGGCCCAAAAGCGCGGACTGGGCAGCCTCGATCTGCGGGATCGATGCTGAAACGATCCGAGCCCTTGCGTGGAGAATGGCAAGCAACCGCACCCTGATCACCGTCAGTCACTCGCTCCAGCGAGCCGATTTTGGCGAGCAGCCGGTGTGGATGGGGATCGTGCTGGCAGCGATGCTCGGCCAGATCGGGCTCGATGGCGGCGGCTTCTCCTACTCGCTCGGCGCGCTTGGCAATATCGGCAAGACGTTGCTGGCCGTTCCTCTACCTACACTCAACCAGTTCAAAAATCCGATGGCAGATTACATTCCCTGCGCCCGGATCGCGGACATGCTTCTCGATCCCGGCGGAGAGTTTCACTATAACGGCCACTCCTTACGCTATCCGGATATCCGTCTGGTCTATTGGGCGGGTGGAAATCCGTTTCATCACCATCAGGATATCAATCGCCTGCGTGCGGCGTTCAAGCGTCCCGAGACGATCATCGTTCACGAGTCTGCCTGGACGTCGACGGCGCGACATGCCGACATCGTGCTTCCGGCCACAACCACGCTGGAACGTGACGATATCGGCGCTGCAGACCGCGACCCCCTGATGATTGCAATGAAACGGCTGATCGATCCCGTCGGTGCGGCAAGAGACGATTACGATATCTTCGCCGGAATCGCCCAGCAACTCGGAAAGTCAGATGCTTTTACCGAAGGCCGCAGCAGCCGCGAATGGCTGGCCTTTCTCTACGAAACAACCCGCTCGGCGCTGGAAGCGCAGGGGCACGACGCGCCGGATTTCGAAACATTCTGGCAGCGCGGCGAGCTTGTCCTGCCGACAAAAGCTGATGATGGTGGCCCGGCCCAGGCCTTTCGGGCAGATCCGGAGGCCGCGCCACTTCCGACACCTTCGGGAAAGATCGAAATCTTCTCAAGTACGGTCGAGAGCTTCGGTTACGACGACTGCAAGGGCCATCCGCGCTGGTTCCCGGCGCGAAGCGAAACGGACGGTGAAGCTAATCTCTATCCGCTCCACCTCGTCTGCAACCAGCCCCGGCAGCGGCTTCACAGCCAGCTCGACTATGGCGATTACAGCCGTTCCACCAAGATCAAAGAGCGGGAGCCCGTACGTATTCACCCGGAGGACGCCAGCCGACGCGGTATTTCGCAGGGCGATATTGTCCGGCTCTTCAATGCAAGAGGCAGTTGCCTTGTAGGCGCGCTCTTGAGCGAAGACGTGATGCCAGGCGTTCTGCAGCTTTCGACGGGCGCCTGGTTTGAGCCGGACGATCCCGCGGCAAAGCGGACGATGTGCATCCACGGCAACCCCAACATTCTGACCCGCGATATCGGCACCTCGAAACTCGCACAGGGCTCGACTGGACAGATCGCCAGGGTCGAGGTCGAGCGCTATGCGGGCGAACCGCCGAGGGTGACAATTTTCGAGGCCATCACTTTCGCACCAGGCGGCGAGGAATTGGCGGTCTCACGCCGATACGCGTCAAAGCCGGCCAGCACTGGTTCCAGCCGACGCTGAAACAGCAATCCAACCAGCAGCGAAAACGGCGGCAAATTAATCCCCTAAAACTATAGAAAAAGAACAACCAGTCTTTCTCTCTGCCGCCTCGCTGTTAGATTAGGCGTCAAGATAAACAGATCAACGCAAGGGGGCTGCTCATGACCGAACTATGTAGAAGCGGGCGCGCTCTAGACGCTGGCAAGCGTTCGACACGTTCTGGCCAGCGCTAACAGCACGCTCTTCCTTTCATCGACAGGCTTTCGACGTCTCGTCGCGTGTGCGGCGGGGACGGACATTCGCATGCTTTGCGGGGCCGTTCGACAGCCAGATCATCCCAAGATTTTCAATATTTCACTCAGGACTACATCATGGTCAGACATCTCTCACTGCCTTCTTTTTCCCGACGCAAGCTGCTGGTCACGGCGTCGATCGCAGCCTCCGCGGCGCTCTTCCTTTCGGCCACGGCACCGCTGCCAGTACAGGCAGCGGACCGCCCGCATGATGGCGGCGATATCACATTCCTCATCGACTCCCTCGGCGATACATGGATTCCCAACAACAGCGCCATATCGAGCTTTCAGGGCCACATCTGGGGCCATGTCACCGACAAGCTCGTCTATGTCGATGCCGAGGGTAAGGTAAGCCCGTGGATCGCTGAGACGTGGGAGCAGAACGACACGGCGACGGAGTTCACGCTTCACCTGAAGAGCGGCGTGACCTTTTCGGATGGCGAGCCTCTGGACGCCAATGCCGTCGTTGCCAATCTCAACATCTGGTATGCGGGCCGCAAGAACGAAGGCATCAACCCTATCGGTCTCTTCCCCAAGACCTATGACCGCGCCGAAGCCGTGGATGCGAAAACGGTGAAGGTCTTCTTCAAAAAGCCAACGCTCGGCTTCATTCCGACGCTCGGCTATCACGGCTCGATCCTCATCTCTCCCAAGACGATCGCCCAGCCTGCAAGCGTCCAGGCGGACCTCAGCAAAACGGTTGGCAGCGGCCCCTATGTGGTGGAAAGCTGGAAGGAGGGCGATCATGTCACCCTCGTCAAGCGCAAGGATTACAACTGGGGGCCCGCTGCGGTCGGCCATACGGGTCCTGCCTATCTCGACAGCATTACCTATAAGCTCGTCTCAGAGCCGTCGCTGCGCGTGGCATCGGTTCAGTCCGGCCAGGCGGATGTCGCCTATAATGCCTCTCCGCAGGAACTGAAATCGCTGAAGGAGGAAGGCTTTACCGTTGCCACGCCGCGTTACCTCGGCTTCGTCAATGGCTGGGCAGTCAACACCAAGCTTGCGCCTTACGACGATGTGAAGGTTCGCCAGGCGCTCCAGGCGGCGATCAACCGCCAGGAGATCATCGACACCGTTTATACACCGGACTGGAAGCTCGCGACCTCGTTCATTCAAAGCAATGTGCCAGGCGCGACCGACCATAGTGACCTGCTCGTCTATAACCCCGACAAGGCGGAAAAGCTTCTGGATGAAGCGGGCTGGGTCAAGGGCGCGAACGGTGTGCGCGTCAAGGATGGCAAACCGCTGGAGATCACCCTTCACTCCAATCCCTATCTTGCAACCTCCAAGTCGGTCGATGAGCTGATCGCCCAGCAGCTTGGCAAGGTGGGCTGGAAGGTTAATATCCGCGCTTACGATGTCGTGACCTTCGGCGAGAAGGTCAAATTCGGCGGGTCTGCGGTTCCTGCTTACGAAGTCACGCGCAGCTTCATTGACGCAGGCACGGTCGCCAGCATCCTGACCAATGCCAATAATGGTGAAAACTGGTTTGCACTGGATGAGCGCGACAGCGTGCTGAACGAGCTACGCGACAAGATCGCCGGTGCGGGCTCAATCGAAGAGCGCAAGCCGCTGCTCGACGAGCTGCAGCGATATGTCCTGGAGCAGGGCTACTTCATTCCGAGGACGCAGATCGTTCAGCGCATCTACGTTCAGTCACCGAAGCTGAAGGGCGAAGTGTATAACGGCATTGCCTATGCCAGCTACTACACCGCCTATCTTTCCGACCTGTCCGAGTGAGATGAAAGCCAGGAGGTGACGTTATGAGCAATGCATACCTTACCTACGCCGCGAAGCGGCTCGGCCAGGCGATCATCGTCATCCTTCTGGCCTATGTCTTCACCTTCGTGGTCGTCAGCATCTTGCCTGGCGACCCGATCACAAGCGTGCTGCGCAATCCGCAAAACGGCTTTACCGAACAGGAAATCGCCGAGATCATTACGGCGCAGGGGCTGGACAAGCCGATCCTCGTCCAGCTCTGGAACTCGCTTTCGGCCTTTCTGACCGGCGATCTCGGCATGTCGATGCGCTCCAATCGGCCGGTTGCGACGCTGATCGCCGAAGTCCTGCCCTCGACGCTGGTCCTTGCCGCCTCGGGCATTACGGTTGCGCTGATCCTGGCCTTTGCCGTGGCTTACGGAACGCAGGTTGTGCCGAAGAAGTACGGGCAAGGATTGCTTCGCGCCTTTCCCTCCCTTTTTCTATCGACGCCGAATTTTGTCATCGGGCTGTTCCTGATCCATCTCTTCGGCTTTCAGCTCAGACTGTTCCGCGTCATTGAGCCTGACAGCTTCTGGGCGACTTTCTTCGCTGCCGTTACCATCGGCATCCCATTTTCGGCGCAAATCGCCGAAGTGCTGATCGCCAATCTGGATCACGAAGCCGAGCAAGATTATGCAGCAGTCGCCCGCAGCCGCGGCATTGCGCCTTCTGGCCTCTTTACCAGCCACCTTCTCAAACCCGCAGCCCTCCCGGTCGTCACCGTCATCGCTCTGACGGTGGGCGAACTTCTCGGCAACTCGCTCATAACCGAGACCGTCTTCGGCCGTACCGGGATCGGCAGTCTGGTGCAGCGGTCGGTCAGCACGCAGGACCTACCGGTTTTACAAGCCATCGTATCGCTCGGCGCTGTCGTCTTCGTCGTCGTTAATCTGATCGCAGATCTCCTCTATCCGCTTCTCGATCCAAGGGTGAAACTCATCGTCGACCGCAAGCGCCGCCAGAGGGCTGGCGATGAGGCTTCACCCACATTGGAAGCAGGAGCAAAGTCATGAGCCTCTTTTCCGATACCATCCCCGTCACCACCCCTCTGGAAAGACTGAAAAACCTCAACATTCCTGTGACGGTCGCCCTCTCCTTTCTGGTCATCGCAATCGTCATTGCCTGGTCGGTCGCGCCTCAGCTCTTCACCAGCCACAGCCCGATCAACGGCGTGCCGGCGAACAAGCTGCTTGCCCCAAGTCTGGAACACTGGTTCGGAACGGACCATCTGGGGCGCGATGTCTATTCGCGCGTCGTCTATGGCACAGCGTCATCCGTCTCCAGCGCGCTCGTAGCCGTGGTGATAGGTGTCGTCATTGGAGGGCTGATCGGCCTTCTGGCCGGATTTTTCGGCGGCTGGGTCGATGTCGTCTTTGCCCGCTTTGTCGATGTGCTGCTGTCGATCCCGAAATTCCTGCTCGCTGTCATCGTCGTCACCGCCATCGGCTTCGAAACCATCAACGCTGCGATCGCAACGGGCATATCGGCGATTGCCTTTTTTGCCCGCGTCGCACGCGCCGAAGTCATCAAGACGCGTCAGGCAACCTTTGTGGAGGCATCCTTTCTGCTCGGCGGCTCGCGTGGTTTTATCGTCCTTCGTCACGTCCTTCCTAATGCCTCCCGCTCCATGCTGCCGCTTGCGGTGCTGCAATTCGGCGAGTCGATTCTCGTCATCGCCAGCCTTGCCTTCCTTGGCTATGGCGACCCACCACCCTCCTCCGACTGGGGCCTGCTGATCTCGATCGGCAAGGACTATCTTAAATGGCCCTGGCTCGTTTATGCGCCCGCGTTCGTAACGATCGTGACCGTCCTCTCTGCAAACAGGATCAGCCGATGGCTTCGCAAATCGCATTGAAACCCGTCTTTCAGAAAACCGATTTCACCGCTCCAACACGCGTGCCGGCGACATCTCTGCTGCAAGTGGAAGAGCTCTCGGTCTCCTATGGCCGGCAAGAAGTCGTCCATCATGTCGGCTTCGATATCCGGCAGGGCGAGAGCCTCGCACTGATCGGAGAATCAGGCTCTGGCAAATCCACGATCGCCAAGGCGGTGCTCAGGCTTCTGCCCAATGGGGCAAGCGCCTCCGGTCGTGTCCTCTTTGAGAGGCAAGATATTCTCGGACTTTCGGAGCGTCGTTTCAGGCCACTTCGGGGCCGTGACATAGGCTTTGTTCCGCAGGAGCCGGCGAACGCACTGAATCCCGTGAGGACGATCGGATCGCAGGCTCAGGAGGCTGCTGCCTTGTCTGATCAAGCCGACCCGGCAGCCCGCAAATCACTCATCCTCGATACATTGGCAAAAGTCGGTCTCGACAACCCGCAGCGCGTCTTCGAGTCCTATCCGCACCAGCTTTCAGGCGGCATGTTGCAACGCGTGTTGATCGCTCTGGCCATTCTGCCACGACCTTCGCTTCTGGTTGCCGACGAGCCGACCTCGGCGCTCGACGTCACCGTGCAGAAACGTATCCTCGATCTGCTATCCCGGCTGAAGGAAGATCTGAACATCAGCATGCTGCTCATCACCCACGATCTTGCGATCGCAGGAGAGCGGGCCGAAAGCCTGATCGTGCTGAAGAATGGTACCGTGCAGGAGGCGGGGCGAACATCTGCCGTCTTCTCCTCACCAACCTCGTCCTATGCCCGGAAGCTGCATGGCGATGTTCCCGCGCTCAATCCGAGCCGCTATGCGACCTTGCGCGATCCCGGCTTCGATCGCCTCGGCAATAAGGGTAAGACAAAGATTTCGGTCAACGGCGTGACCAAGCGCTTTTCCGTCGACGGCAAGATCTTGACGGCGGTGGACAACATCTCCTTCTCGGTTGCCGCCGGCACGACCCACGCGCTGGTCGGCGAATCCGGTTCCGGCAAGACGACGACGATCCGCCTGCTGCTGGGGCTGGACGAGCCGGAAACTGGTTCGATCACTGTCGCAGGAGAGGTAATCGGAAGCAGGGACGTTTCATCGCTCCGATCCGTCTGGCGGCATCTTCAATTGGTCTATCAAAACCCGTTCACCTCGCTCGATCCCACATGGAAGGTCGAGCAGCTCGTTCGCGAGCCGCTGGATCGTTTCCAGATCGGCACGCGCCAAGAGCGCGCTGCCGCCATCAGGCAAGCGCTTACCGATGTCGGCTTGAGCGAGCATCTGCTACAGCGCAAGCCTTCCGCCCTTTCCGGCGGGCAGCGTCAACGGGTGGCGATCGCCCGCGCCCTCGTTCTCAAACCGGACGTGATCGTTCTGGATGAACCGACCTCGGCTCTCGATGTCAGCGTCCAGGCCGATATTGTCGAGGTCCTCTTATCGCTCCAGGCAAAGCTCGGCCTGACCTATGTCTTCGTCTCGCACGATCTGGCGCTGGTTCGTCAGCTCGCGCATACCGTTTCGGTGATGCAGAAGGGGCGCATCGTCGAACACGGCACCGTTTCAGACATCTTCGGCAATCCAAAGCACGACTACACTGTGTCGCTTTTGAACTCGATCCCGTCCGGCACGGCTGGAACGTCCATTCCTCCGGCTGCCCGGTCTGCCCGACAGAAGGAGTACACCGCATGAATATGGCGGCACCCTCTCTCAACCTTCCCGCTTCCTTCCGGCCAAAGCAGCGGCTCGGCTTCAATACGCGGGTCTCGTTCAATGACGATGACGGACCGGCGGAGGGGTTGAGGCAGGGTATCGAACTGTTCAAGCAGGCGGAAAGGCTGGGCTATCAATCCGGCTGGGCCTATCAACGCCATTTCGACCACTACCTGTCTTCGCCGCTGCCCTTCTTTGCTGCCGCCGGACAACATACGCGCCACATCACGCTTGGCTCGGCGGTCATTCCCATGCGCTACCAAGACCCAATCCTTCTGGCCGAGGCGGCAGGCACCACCGATCTTCTGATCGGCGGGCGCCTGGAAATTGCCCTTGCGACGGGAGCAAACGGGGCATTCGACGCGATTTTCGGTGCCGTCGAGACAGACGCCAGAACAGAGGCAAAGCGCCGTCAGTCCCGCTTCCTCGCTGCCATCTCCGGGGATGTGCTGCACACGGTCACGGACAAGGACAAAGGCGCTGCTCCAGGGGCTGAGTTGCGCGTTACGCCACACAGTCCCACCTTGCGAAACCGCATCCGGCAAGGCTCTTCCAGCATCGCCTCGGCGATCCAGGCCGCCGAACTCGGTATTGGCCTGATTTGCGGAACGGTCCTGCACGATCAGGAGGACGGAGAAAGCTTCGGCCACTATCAGGCAAGGATCATCGAGGCTTATCGCAGTCACTGGCTTCGCCTCTGGAAGACGACGCCGCCGCCGGTTGCCGTGGCGGCATCCATTTTGGTCAGCACGACCCCGGAACTACGTGCGACCTATGCAGCCTATGACCTCGAGCGCCGCACGGCAGGCATCGGCGCGTCCCGCCCGAAGGGCGCGCTGCTGCCAGCCGCCCCACCGTCGGGCGCGATTATTTCTCCTGTCTTTCAAGGCAAGCCGGATGAGGTGATAGATAAGGTTTTCAGCGATCCGGGCCTTGCAGCGGCAGACGAACTTGTGCTGTTCCTGCCTCCTGCCTTTGGGCTGCCCGAAAATATCAGATTGCTGACGGACTTCGTCACCACAGTCGCGCCCTCTCTGGGATGGCAGGCCATGCACTATCAGCACGCATAGGAACAGCAACGCCGCCGAGTTTTCACCCGCGGAAGACAGGCTGGCAATATTTTCTACAATTTCCATAGAAAAAGAAAGACC
The DNA here is from genome assembly GCF_004310285.1 of Agrobacterium cavarae. Lineage (GTDB taxonomy): Bacteria > Pseudomonadota > Alphaproteobacteria > Rhizobiales > Rhizobiaceae > Agrobacterium > Agrobacterium cavarae. The sequence goes on along the minus strand of NZ_SISF01000027.1, from coordinate 104,410 downwards.
TGTCTTCCTCGTTCGCCCACGGCCCTCTAGCCTTCACGCAGATTCACAGAGACCTCAAGGAGCTCCCATGGCTGCCGAATTCATCAGCGTCAGTTTCCCCAACGCGTCCAACGATTTGAACCCAATTCCCGATGCAGCAGTCGATCCGCAATTTTTGGAACGCTATGCGCGCGCACTGGACGACTACGGCTTCAACTATACTCTTATCCCGTATTCGTCCTCGTCATTCGATCCTTTCACGATTGGAGCGACGGTGCTTGCGCATACGAAGAACATCAAGATCATCGTCGCGCTCAGACCGAACACCGTGTACCCGACGGTGGCGGCCAAATCGCTTGCTACACTCGATCAGTTGAGCGGCGGGCGCGTCGTCGTTCACTTCATTGCCGGCGGCAGCGATGAAGAGCAGGCGCGTGAAGGCGACTTCCTCAACAAGGAAGAGCGTTATGAGCGCCAGGAGGAGTATATTCGCATTCTTCGGCTGGCATGGACTTCAAAAGAGCCTTTCGACTTCGATGGCAAATATTACCAATTCAAGCAGTTCCGCAGCTCCGTTCGCCCGACCAATGGCGTGATTCCGATCTCGCTCGGAGGCTCGTCCGATGCTGCCTATCGCATCGGCGGTTCGCTCTGCGATATCTTCGGCCTCTGGGGTGAGCCTCTGAAAGAAACCAAGGAACAGATCGACCGCATCTATGCCGAAGCGGCAAAGGCGGGCCGAACGGATCGCCCGCGCATCTGGGTCACCTTCCGCCCCATCGTGGCAGAGACCGATGACCTTGCCTGGGAGAAGGCGCATCGCGTGCTCGACCAGTTGAACGCAAACCGCCAGAAGGGTCTCTCCCGCAGTCCTCTCAATGCGGCGACGCCAGCCAATATCGGCTCCCAACGGCTTCTCGATATCGCCAAACGCGGCGATGTGCATGACCGGGCGCTCTGGTACCCCACCGTGACTGCTACCAATGCAAGCGGCGCGACGACGGCGCTTGTTGGATCGCCCCGTACCATCGCAGACTCCATTCTCGATTACATCGATCTCGGCTGCGATCTGATCTCTATCCGCGGCTATGACAATTATAACGATGCCGTCGATTACGGCCGATACATCCTGCCGCTAGTGCGCGACGGCATCCGCGAGCGCGAGGACGCCAAGAGCAAGGCGGCCGCCGCCTGAGCGCCATGCAGCAACTATACCGTCCGGTGCCTCAATCGGACGGATTTTCCTTTCAAGTCAACGAGGTGGCCGCAGCGAAACACTGCGTCGCTCTCTCAGCCATAAGGTCGCTCCCACATGTCTTACGAACCCATGACACTCGAGCACGCCGTTCGTGAGGTGGCTGCGGCAGCCCCGGAATCCGATCGCACCGGCGCATTCCCCTGGGCCGGCATACGCGCGGTGCATCGGGCGGGTCTTCTCGAAAGCACCGTGGCTACGCGCTATGGCGGTCAGGGCGGCACACTCAGCACGTCGGCGCACATTCTCGCCGCATTGGGGCGCGGCGATCCCTCGGTCGCACTCATCACCGCCATGACCCTGTTCAATCATCTGGCCCAGGCAAAGAGAGGACATTGGCCTGAGGGGCTTTATAAGGAGCTGTTGTCGAAGGCCAGGCAAAAGCCGCTTCTGCTGAACGCCGCTCGCGTTGAACCCGAACTCGGGTCGCCCGCACGCGGCGGCCTTCCAGCCACCGTTGCAAGGAAGACGGCGAATGGCTGGTCAATCTCCGGTCGCAAACGTTTCGTCACGGGCGCGCATGGTCTCACACATTTTCTCGTCTGGGCGCATACGGATGAGCACCAGCCGCGTGTTGGAACCTTCGTCGTTCCAAACGGCCTGCCCGGTATTACCATTATCGAGAACTGGAAAAGTCTTGGAATGCGGGCGACCGGCTCGCACGACGTCGAGTATAGCAATGTCGAGATCCCGGCGGAACACGTACTTGATCTCGTCGATCCGTCGGTTGCCGAACAGGATAATCGCGGCCATGCCGCCATGACGCTTGCGCTGACAGCGATCTATCTCGGCGCGGCGGAAGCTGCTCAGGAGGCTTTCATCCGCTTCGCCCACGAGCGCGTTCCAACCAATCTTGGCCGTCCCATTGCCAAGACCGAGCGCTTCATCACGCTTTCCGGTGAAATCGACCTTCTGGTGTCCGGGGCGCGCCAGATCATCTTCGGGGCGCTCGATGGCGATCTGAGCGATGCCGAGCGCCTGATCCGCGCGCGGCTTCTTGCAGGACGCCAGATCAGGGAAGCGGTTCAGATCGCCGTTCGCGGCATCGGCAATCCCGGCCTCAACGAAGACCTCGGCCTCGAACGCCACTTCCGCAACGTTCAATCCGTCCTCGTCCACGCCCCCCAGGAAGACACTTCTGTTGCGATCCTTGGCAAGGCTGCCTTTGACCGCTGGGACAAGGCCGAAACCGAGCAGGCATTGCCTCCCAAACTCGCCATCGCCAAAACCGCCTAACCTGCATAATCAAATCGTAAGAGGCGTCCGCGCCAAAAAATGGATCTTCAATGAGCAATAATCTGATCGTCGGATTTTCCGGCAATACCACCCGTCCGTCCAGCACAAGACGGTTTGTCGAAACTGTCACCGAAGCTTTGGCCAAGCGCGTCGGCCTTGGCCACATCGTTTTGGATGTCGTGGAGCTTGGACTGTCATTGCTCTCCGCTCGCTCGGTAGCCGACCTGGATCCACATGCGCGAAGGCTGGTAGAAACCATCATCGACGCAGAGGCCCTCGTTATCGGCTCACCAACATACAAGGGTAGTTATACGGGTCTATTCAAACACGTTATCGATCTGCTCGCCCCCGCAGATCTACGGGGCAAGCCCGTGTTATTGACTGCTACGGGCGGAGGCGACCGCCATTCTCTCATGGTCGAGCATCAACTCCGGCCCCTCTTCGCCTTCTTCGAAGCCTTCGTTACTCCAACGGCAATCTACGCGTCGAGCCGTGATTTCGCAGAGGGCGTCCCTTCTCCCAGCGTCACCGCGCGCGTGGACCAAGCGATCAACGAAGCCAGTCTGCTGCTTCAACATCGCTCCCTACGGACCGTAGAGGCGGCAGAGTAATTCGCGAATTCCTCGACCCGTCGCCGCGCAAGCGCGGCGGTCGGAAACGAGCGATCGGCACCCGAGCTTGCCGCTAATGATCGCTGGTCACTGGACTTCGTGTCGGATCAACTCACCGATGGTCGCAGGTTCCGGGTGCTGACCGTCGTTGACGATTGCACCAGGGAATGCCTGGGTCTCGTCGCCGATACGTCTCTTTCCGGCCTGCGGGTTGCCCGTGAGCTGGACCGGATCATCGAGGGACGAGGCAAGCCGAAGATGATCGTCAGCGATAATGGCAGCGAGTTCACCAGCAACGCGATCCTGCAATGGACGGATCGGACCAAGGTGGAATGGCACTACATCGCGCCTGGCAAGCCGATCAAGAACGCCTTCATCGAAAGCTTCAATGGGCGGCTGCGAGACGAGTTCCTGAATGAAACGCTCTTCTCATCACTGTCCCATGCTCGATCGGCGCTTTCAAACTGGCGCAGCGATTACAACGGTCATCGACCGCATTCCGGTCTCGGCTGGCTGACACCGGCCGAGTTCGCCCAGACCATCAACCCGCGACGTGATGCGGTGCTGCGCGGCCGGAGTGGCTCCGCACCGCAACCCGCCGCTACCGCACCAAATACAGCAACCCAAAACCACTGGAGCGAACTCAAAACTGGATAAAACTTGGGGGCAAGGTCAGTGAGGCGCCATCATCTCGCTGATGGCGGTGCCTTCGAAAAGTACTCTTTAAAACCTGAACATTGAAGCTTGCATAGCGGCGGCCTGAAACCGGGTAGCAACCCCGCGGAGCAAGCCAACAGACTACGCCCAGGACCCTGCTCGCTGACAAAGGCTACGACGCCGACTGGTTTCGAGACGCATTGGCAAAACGTGAGATCACCGCCTGCACTCCATCATAGACAATTCGCAAGGCGATCGTCCCGCATAATCTGGAGCTCTATAAAAACACGCCAAAAGATCGAGAACATGTTCAGTCTGCTCAAGGACTGCCGCAGGATCCATACACGATAAAGCCGCTGCGCCCACGCTTTCTTTCCAGGCACTCGTAGCGCCGCAGTCGTAATCTTTTGGCTCTGATTTAACGAGGCCTGAGCTAGCGTGACTCGACCACCAAAATCCGCTCAAGCGACGGCGTCGTAGACTGACAGGAAGTCGGAAACTGTCTTTAGGCAGAGTTCCTTCTCCTCAACATGCGGCATGTGGCTGGACTCCTCGAAGAGCACCCAGCGGATGTCCGCAACGCGCTCGCGATAGGGACGCACGACTTCCGGTGTGGCTTCATCATAGGCACCGGAAATCAAAAGTGTCGGGGCCTTGATCCGCTCAAGCCGGTCCTCGATCGTCCAGTCTTTCATCGTGCCGATGACGTGGAACTCGGTCGGGCCATTCATGTTGCGGTAGACGGTGTTGTCCTCATCCATGGCAGCGAACGTACGCGCAACGTCTTCGGGCCAGGGTGTCACCCGGCAGACATGGCGGTCATAGAAAACGCGAGAGGCGGCAATGTAGTCCGGATGCGTCAGCGTGCCGGCCTCCTCATGGGCAAGCAGAATTTCCTGTACGTCGACCGGAAGATCGCGGCGCAGACGATTGGCTTCCGCGACCCAGGTATGCATGTTGGCCGGCGAGTTGGCGATGACCAGCGCCTTTAATCCCTGCGGCTGGCGCACCGCATGTTCCGCGCCGAGCATGCCGCCCCAGGACTGACCGAGGAAAGCGTATCGATCCGCGATGCCAAGATGGGCCAGTAGCGCATCCAGCTCTTCGAGAAAGAGAGGAACTGTCCAGAAATCAGCACCCTTTTCCGGCAGACGGGTCGATTTGCCATTGCCAAGCTGGTCGTAGTGGATCACAGCGCGCCCGTCGAGCGCCGCAATGTCTTTGAAACTATCGACGTAGTCGTGCGTGCAGCCTGGACCGCCATGCGCGACGACCAACGGCAGCCTGGCTGCTTCCAGGTCACCGGTAACGCGATACCAGGTCCGATAGTCACGGAATGAAAGATAGCCTTCTCGGGTTTGAACGGATGTCAGTTTGGCGCTCCCTGGATGCGATGATCATGGAGCAGTAAGATAGGCGAATGACTGCCGGGGCGGCAGCTATCACAACTGATAGGGTTGGGGTGACCTACAGCATCGGCCCAAAATCGTAATCGATTTTCGGATTAGCACGATGCGTCGATTCAAAGAGCTAGAGCGCTGTGCATCCAAACGGACGCACAGCGCTCTAGGCGCGCGGTTGGTCGAACATGCGAAGATGCGCCGCGCGAGCGACCGCCTGCGTGCGGTTCCGCGCGCCGAGCTTGCGAGTTGCGGCATTGAGATGCATGACCACAGTCGGCACGGCCCTGTCGATCAGGCGGGATATCTCCTTGGCCGAATACCCTTCCGCCGAATAGCGCAGGCATTCGCGCTCGCGCGCGGTCAGGCGCGGCAGGCTGGACAAAGCCCGTTCCCTGCCGATGCGTAGCGCCGCGGTGCGCTGAAAGAGATGTGCCACCAGATTGAAATCGCCCATACAAAGCTGTACGTCGCGCTCCAGCCTCACCGGGTCGCCTGCACGAATGCCGGTTACAGTGGCGTAATCGCCGCCCGGCAGATGGATCGGCACAGTCACTCCCGCCGTCAGTCCTCGTTCCCAGAGAAATTCAGCGACGGGCACGGTTTCTTCGTTCATGAAAGCGTGAATAAGCGTCTTCGCCTTTGGGTCATAGTTCCAAAAGAATGGCCCTGTCGTGCTAAGCGCCACATGCTGCACGGGGTCGTGACGGAAGTAGCCGCGTTGGCACCAATAATCACGCATCGTCTCGTCGACGTTGCGCAGTTCCAGCACAGTCGGGATTATCAGTTGGCCGCTAAGATCATAGCGACCGGGCGTATAATCGTAGATCAGCGTATCGAAGCCATAGTTCTGCATGGCTAGGAAAAGTTGATCGATCTGATCGTCTAGGCTCGTTGCCGCAGCAAACCGCCCTTCGACATCTTTAACGTCCATGCCGACCTCTCGTGGCTCCACGCCCAATTTTAAACCTGCCATTTGGACATCTTCACCCTATCACTTCTGATAGCTAGTGTAGAGCCCGAATTGCTCTAGAAATAATCCTGCATAAATGTTGTGCAGACGCGAGAAAAATCATGTGGCGCAAAATCGAACCGGACGAGAGACACGAGCTGACGATCCAGGGTTATCGCGTCGTAGCCTATGTTTTCGGCGACGGTCCGGAAACCGTGCTTTGCTTGAACGGTGGACCGGGTCTACCTTGCGACTATCTGCGTGAGGCGCATTCCTGTCTGATCGACAGCGGCTTCCGCGTGGTCGCCTTCGACCAGCTCGGCACTGGCGCATCCGAGCGCCCAGAAGACAAGGGCCTCTGGACCATTGAACGCTACGTTGAGGAGACGGAAGCAGTGCGCCAGACGCTGGGGCTCGGGCGGGTCCACCTGCTCGGCCATTCGTGGGGCGGATGGCTTGCCATCGACTACACGCTGACCTTTCCGGACGCCGTCAAGAGCTTGATCCTGGCCGATACCGTTGCCGACATGCCGCATTTTGCCAGCGAATTGGAACGTTTGCGTGCCGCACTCGGATCTGAGACCGTTGCGATGATGCAGGCGCATGAGGCAGCAGGGTCCTATGATCACCCGGAATATCTCGCGGCCATCACCCTTTTGAACTATCGCCATGTATGCCGCCTGTCCGAATGGCCAGCTCCTGTCAACCAGTCGCTGCAAGACTGGAATATGGAACCCTACATGGCCATGCAGGGGCCGAACGAATTCCTCTATATCGGCAATATGAAGGACTGGAACCGCATTCCGGACCTACCGAAGATCAAAGCGCCGGTGCTGATCGTCGTCGGCGAGCATGATGAGCTCACGCCGGCATGCGCGCTGCGTATGAAGAACGCCCTGCCCGATGGCGCTCGGATCAATGTCGTGCGCAATGCCAGCCATATGCCCTTCTACGAAAATCCGGAGGGTTACTACCCGCCGCTGCTCTCCTTCCTGGAGGATGTAAAAGGCTGATGCTACACCGCTATCGCTTCATTCTAGCAAGACCCTTGCAGTTCCTGCCGGTGATCGTCGGTGTTTCCATCATCACCTTCGTCCTGGTCCGGTTGATCCCTGGCGATCCGGCGCGCGTTTTGCTCGGCACCAAGGCGACGCCGGAAGCCATAGCCAATATCCGCTCGCAATTTGGCCTCGATCAACCGATCTGGCAGCAATATTTTTACTTCATCAAAAACCTGATGCATGGAGAGATGGGCCGCTCGATCACCTTCAAGATCGATGTGCTGCAACTCATCGCAAATCGCATCGAGCCGACGCTGGCGCTTGTGTTCTCTTCGGTGCTCCTGTCTGTCCTGATTGCCGTGCCACTGGCAGCTGTCGCTGCGCGTAACGAAGGCCAGCTTATCGACCACACGGTGCGCGTCGTATCCACTTTCGGGATCGGCCTTCCATCCTTCTGGCTAGCGCTGATGCTGATCCTGCTGTTTTCGGTGAGCATTCCGCTCCTGCCCGTTTCAGGCTACGGCAATACACTGTCAGACAAGCTCACACATCTTGTGCTGCCATCGCTGACTATCGCTCTATCGCTGTCCACAGTGCTGATGCGCTCGCTGCGCGCATCGATGATTGACTGGCTAAAATCTGATGTCGCAACCGCCGCCCGAGCCCGGGGCATGCCCGAGCATGTCGTTTTTTGGCGCCATGTCGTGCCGAATGCCGTGGTTCCGACGATCAATCTTCTGGCCGTCAATATCGGCTGGCTGATCGGCGGAACGGTCGTCGTCGAAAGCGTCTTCGCTTTGCCAGGCATGGGCCAGTTACTGGTGCGGGCTATATTCTCGCGCGATTACATGGTTGTCCAGGGCGTGGCGATGGTGTTCGCCTGTGCCACCGTCCTCGTCAACTTCCTGGCTGACATCGCCACCGTCGCTGCAGACCCGCGGGTGAAGCTATGAGCGGGGGCACGCTCACGGCCCGCAACGACACGCTCTATGCCGGGCTCGCCATCCTAGGCCTGTTCGTGCTGATGGCACTCTTTGCGCCGCTTGTCGCGCCCTACGATCCGATCTTTCAAGATGCTGGGGCACGGCTCATGGCCCCCGGCCTTGCTCACCCCTTCGGCACTGACAATTTTGGCCGCGATATCCTTTCGCGCGTCATCCATTCGGCACGTGTCGATCTCCAGATGGCGTTGATCGGGGTCGCCTTCCCTTTTGTCATCGGCACGGTCATCGGCGCTGTTTCCGGTTTCCTTGGCGGATTGGTCGATGCAGTCCTGATGCGGCTGATCGACGTGATCCTCGCCTTTCCTTTCCTGGTTCTTATGCTGTCTATCATCGCCATTCTCGGACCGGGCCTCGGCAGCTTCTATATCGCTATGGCGCTGGTCGGCTGGGTGTCATATGCGCGCCTCATCCGCGCGCAGATCCTTGTGCTCAAAAATAGCGATTACGCCATGGCTGCGGAGAGCCTTGGCTTCTCGCGCCCACGCGTCCTTTTCCGCCACCTCCTACCTAATGCGATTGCGGGATCGATTGTTTTTTCCATGTCCGATGTGGTGCTGGTTCTGCTGTCTGGCGCAGCGATCAGCTATCTCGGCCTTGGCGTTCAGCCACCTACGGCCGAATGGGGGGTGATGGTTGCGGAAGGCCAGAGCTTCGTGACGCAGGCCTGGTGGATAACGCTCTTCCCAGGGCTTTCCATCGTCGTACTGGCTTTCGGCTTCTCCCTCATCGGCGATGGGCTGGCCAAGCAACTGGGAGTGAACGGATGACCACAGACGTGCTCACCCAACACCCTCTCCTCTCCGTTTGTGATCTTTCGGTTGCGGTCGAGACGACCGAGGGAACACGCTCCCTTCTCGACAGGGTTTCCATCGATATCGCGCGTGGAGAGGTTCTAGGGCTCGTCGGGGAAAGTGGTTCCGGCAAGAGCCTGCTCTGCCGCACGCTCGTAGGTTTGATGCCATCGCGCACTATTCACCGCACCGGCGGCTCGATCCTGTTCGACGGACAGGAGCTCGCCGACACAGACGAGAAGACGCTGCAAGCAGTCCGTGGCGCCCGGATCGGTCTGATCTTCCAAAACCCGGCGAGCCATCTCGATCCGGTCATGCGCATCGGCGACCAGATCCTTGAAGGCATAGTCTATCATCAACATCTTTCGCGTGAGGTGGCGAAGTCGCTGGCACTCGACATCATGGGCCAGGTTGGCTTTACCGATCCGCCCCGCCAGTTTGGCAGCTATGCGCACGAGTTCTCCGGCGGGATGCGGCAAAGGGCGATGATTGCGATTGCGCTTGCCTGCAACCCGGATATCCTGATCGCCGATGAGCCGACGACGGCGCTTGACGTCACAATCCAGGCGCAGATCCTTCATCTTCTGCTGGACCTGCGCGATAAGCGCGGGCTCTCCATCATTCTTGTCACGCACGATCTCGGTGTCGTCGCCCAGACGTGCGACCGTATCGCTGTGATGCGAAACGGTCGTATTGTTGAGACCGGCGAGAAGCGGCAGATCCTGAAGACACCGCAAGCCGACTACACCAAGATGCTGATATCCAGCCATCCGTCCATGCTGATTGAAGCGGCCAAGACTACGGTTGACGTCGCACGACATGCAGACATTCGACCGCTGATCGAGATCGACGATCTTTCCGTGTGTTTTCCTGCCAGTAGCGGGCTGCTTTCGAAGCGCAAGCACTTCAGTGCCGTAGATGGCATATCGCTCCAGATCTGGCAGGGGGATACGGTCGGCATCGTCGGAGAAAGCGGATCAGGCAAGTCGACGCTGGCTCGGGCTATGCTCGGACTGACGCCCGCCTCGTCCGGCCATGTCAGCTTCGCTGGCGCAAGCCTCCGCCTCCATCGTACAAAGGCACTACGCGCGCTTAGAACCCAGGCTGCGATGGTCTTCCAGGACCCTTACAATTCCCTCAATCCACGAATGACGATCGGTGAGACGCTTTCCGAAGTCTTGAAAGTCCAGAAGAGGATTCCCCCCGCCCAGATACCGGAGAGGATAAATGAACTTCTCGATCTCGTGGAACTAGACCGCAGCTTCGCGCAACGCAAGCCGCGCACGATGAGTGGTGGGCAGTGCCAGCGTGCCGGCATCGCTCGCGCACTCGCCATTGATCCGCGCGTCATCGTCGCCGACGAATGTATCGCCGCTCTCGACGTCACGATACAGGCGCAGATCGTCGCCCTTTTCCGCAAGCTGGTTGCGACGATGGATCTGACACTGGTGTTTATCGCACATGATCTGCCGGTCGTCCGCTCGCTCTGCCAGCGGGTCGTCGTCATGCACCGAGGCCGCATCGTAGAGGAAGGTTTGTCTGAAGATGTCTTCGCCAGACCATCCGGAGCCTATACGGCCGGTCTCATAGAGGCCATTCCCGATATCGACCCGGACAAGCCGCTGTCGAGACACTCCAAAATATAATAACCACCAGAGGATCGTTCACATGCAGTTTAAAATGACAAAAGCCAAAATCGCCGCCTTCGCCGCCATCCTCTCCTTGTCGGCCTCCTACGCAGAGGCCGCGGGTGTCCTGACCATCGGTCGCAATGAGGACTCCACCACTTTCGACCCGATCAAGTCGGCACAGAACGTCGATAACTGGGTCTTTTCCAACGTCTTTGACGTGCTCGTACGTGTCGATGCCTCGGGGACCAAACTGCTGCCCGGCCTTGCCGAAAGCTGGACTGTTTCCGACGATGGTCTGACCTACACGTTTAAACTGCGTGACGCGAAATTCTCCGATGGCAGCCCAGTTACGGCCGACGACGCTGCTTTCTCGCTGACACGCATCCGTGACGACAAGGGCTCGCTTTGGGCTGACAGTTTTAAGATCATTGATACCGCCACGGCGGCAGACGACAAGACACTGGTCGTCAAGCTGAAAAGCAAGTCGGTACCCTTTATCACCATGATGGCGCTGCCGAATGCTTCCGTCCTGCCGAAGAAGATCGTAGAAGCCAATCCCGACGCCTTTGCCGAAAAGCCAGTCGGCTCCGGCGCCTTCGCGGTTGAAGACTGGAAGCGAGGCGATCGCATCATCTTGAAGAAAAACCCGAATTATTGGGATGCCGGCCATGTCAGCCTCGACGGCGTCGAATGGATCGTTATTCCCGACGACAATACGCGCATGCTGAACGTCCAAACCGGTCAGATAGACGTGGCGATCACCGTCCCCTTCTCCCGCGTTGCCGAGATGAAGAAGAATCCGGACCTGACAGTGCGCATGGATCCCTCGACGCGTGAAGATCATCTGCTGATCAACCACGAGCACGGCGCACTTGCCAAGAAGGAAGTGCGCGAAGCGCTTGATCTTGCAATCGACAAGAAGGCGATTGTTGAAGCCGCCACGTTCGGCCTCGGCGAAGTCGCCAACTCCTATATCCCGAAGGGTGCGCTTTATCACTATGCCGACAATCTCCAGCGCCCATACGATCCGGAAAAGGCCAAGCAGATGCTGAAAGCGGCAGGTGCCGAAGACTTGACGCTGAACTATATTGTCAACGCCGGTAAGGAGACCGACGAGCAGATAGCGGTCCTCCTTCAGCAGCAACTCGCCAAAGCGGGTGTGACGGCCAATCTGCAGAAGGTCGACTCCAGCCAGAGCTGGGATATGTTGATCGCCGGCGATTACGACATTTCAGTCATGTACTGGACAAATGACATTCTCGACCCTGACCAGAAGACGACCTTCGTACTCGGCCACGACACGAACATGAACTACATGACGCGCTACAAGAACGACAAAGTGAAGGATCTGGTCGCCGCCGCGCGTCTCGAAACGGACCCTGCCAAGCGCGAGGCCATGTATGTCGAGCTACAGAAGACAGCCAAGGCAGACGTGAACTGGATCGACCTCTATTACAGCCCCTATATCAACGTGATGCGCAAGAACGTTTCCAACTTCTACCAGAACCCACTCGGCCGCTTCTTCCTCGAAGACACCGTGAAGAACTGAGCAGATCAAAGGTTTGTCCGCGGAGACTTACTTCTCCGCGGACGACAAATTATGTCCAAGACAATTAGGACATCAGTATCGGCTCCGAAAAAGGCCCTTGATATTCCGATCGATGTCCTGCGAGCCCTGAGCGTGGCTTTCCAAGATCAACGTCGCAAGCAAGCAGACGGTGGCGACAATAGGCGTGACATTGCGTCACGCGACGCCATGCGTCCTTGGAAGCTCTTGAGATGAGCTTACTATGCACTCCATCGACTCTATGAAGTGGTAATGCCTGCCCGGAACATCGGGCTACATTGCTAAGTTCGAGGGTCCTCAGTGATGGAGTCACCATGACCTTCCTCGGCCTCGAAGCAGAAATGCTGGCGCGAATACAGTTCGCGTTCACCGTCTCATTCCATTTTCTCTTTCCCGCGTTCTCGATCGGGACAGCGAGCTACCTCGCCGTTCTAAACGCACTATGGCTGTGGAAGCGGGACGAGGCCTACCTGAAGCTCTTCGAATACTGGAAGACTATCTTCGCAGTGACCTTCGCGATGGGCGTCGTGTCTGGGATCGTCATGAGCTATCAATTCGGCACGAACTGGTCCGCGTTTTCAGACAAAGCCGGACCTGTTATCGGACCGCTGATGGGTTACGAGGTCCTGACGGCGTTTTTCCTTGAGGCGGGCTTCCTCGGTATCGCGCTGTTTGGCCGCAAGCGTGTTGGCGACACCGCGCATATGGTGGCGGTCGCCATGGTAGCTGTAGGCACGCTGATTTCCGCAACGTGGATCACGTCGGCCAACAGTTGGATGCACACGCCAGCTGGCTTCAGCGTCGACGCGAACGGCATTTTCGTGCCTGAAGATTGGTGGAGGATCATCTTCAACCCTTCCTTCCCCTACAGAATGACCCATACCGTGCTGGCAGCCTTCCTGACCACGGCCTTTGCCGTGGGCGCGGTCGGCGCCTGGCACTTGCTGAAGGATCGGACGAACCGCCAGGCCCGCATCATGTTCTCGATGGCGATGTGGATGGCGGCGATCGTCACGCCCGTTCAGATTTTCGTCGGCGACCTGCATGGCCTGAACACGCTCGAAAATCAGCCAGCGAAGATCGCAGCTATGGAGGGACACTACGAGACTCATGAGGAAGGCGCCCCTCTTGTCCTCTTCGGCATACCGGACGACGAAGCAGAGACCACTCGCTACGCGATCGAGATTCCCAAGCTCGGCTCGCTGATCCTGACGCACTCGTTGGACGGCGAGATCAAGGGTCTGAAGGAATGGCCGCGCGACCAACGTCCGCCGGCGCTCATGCCGTTCATGACCTTCCGGATCATGGTCGGCCTCGGTTTCCTGATGCTCGGTGTCGGGATCTGGTCGCTATGGGCCCGCTGGAAAGGAACGCTCTATGACACGCCATCGCTTCATCGTGTCGCGGTGGCCATGGGCGGCTCCGGTTTCGTGGCCGTCCTTGCCGGCTGGTACACGACTGAAGTCGGTCGTCAGCCTTGGACGGTCTACGGGCATCTGCGAACTGCCGAGAGCCTGTCGCCGGTTTCCGCTCCCGCAGTCGGGACCTCGCTGCTTATCTTCATCGCGGTGTATTTTGTCGTCTTCGGCGTGGGCGTCTACTACCTGCTGAAGCTTATGCGACGTCCGCCAACTCCGCTCGACACGGATCAGGAACTTGACGCCGGCCCGATCCGGACGGCAGGCATCGTGCCCGGCGCAACGCAGGATCATTCGCTTGGAGGCCGCCATGGACATTGATCTTTCCTTCGTCTGGGCGGGGATCATCGCCTTCGCCGTCCTCGCCTATGTTGTACTGGACGGTTTCGACCTCGGGATCGGCATCGTCTTCCCGTTCTTCCGAAAGCGTCGCGACCGCGACGTCATGACGAATTCGATAGCTCCCGTCTGGGACGGCAACGAAACATGGCTGGTTCTCGGGGGCGGCGGCCTCATGGCCGTGTTCCCGCTAGCCTACGCAATCATCATGCCAGCGCTCTATATGCCGATCATACTGATGCTGGTCAGCCTTATCTTCCGAGGCGTCGCATTCGAGTTTCGATGGCGAACCCACCATGAATCCCATCTTTGGGATTTTGGTTTCTGGATCGGGTCTTCGGTAGCAGCTCTCATGCAAGGCATTTCTCTCGGCGCACTTGTGCAGGGCGTTGCGGTCGCCGGTAGGCAATACGCAGGCGGCTGGTGGGACTGGCTCACACCCTTCTCAATCCTGACCGGCGTCGCCGTTCTCACAGGCTACGCGCTGCTCGGCGTTACATGGCTCAATCTCAAGACTTCGGGCGATATACAGGCGCGGTCGGCAAAGCTCGCGCGTCCCCTAAGCCTGGCGCTTCTGGCGCTGATTGCCATCGTGTCGCTCTGGACACCGTTCATCAACCGGATCTACTTCGAACGCTGGTTCGCCTGGCCCACCGCCTTTTTCTCGGCCTTGGTACCGTTGCTGCTAGCGGCTTGTGCTTTTGCGCTTTGGAGCGGGCTGACCCAAGGGAAGCACCTGCAGCCGTTCTTGTCGGCGCTCGGCGTGTTCGTGTTGAGCTTTGTCGGACTTGGGATCAGCTTCTATCCATACATGATCCCAGGTGTCCTGACGATCAAGGAAGCGGCCGCACCAGAGAGTTCGATGAAGTTCCTGCTCGTCGGCGCCGTGATACTGGTCCCCATGATCCTTGCCTATACCGCTTACGCCTACTGGGTCTTCCGCGGAAAGATCGATCCGGAAGAAGGATATCACTGATGGCCGAGGCCCTTCGCAAGACGGCCTGGTTTATCGCCCTATGGCTGGCCGGCGTCGGTACTGTCGCGATGATCGGGCTCGTCATCCGCCTGTTTTTGAAATAGCTCAGCTGCCCTCTCAGTGAAGCATGCGGAAACATTGGAGATGAGCCACGAGCGAGCTCTAAGGCGACCAGCCGTTTCTCAGAAACGCCGAAGCACTCCGGCGCTCGGCCTCTGCAATGACAGGTGCATTGCAGCGGCGGCCTTGTTTAAAAGCCCCCAGGACTGAGCGCGATCAGGGATGGAATGACGTCGCTTGAGCGATCTTCTCACAAGAAACGTGATCTAGCGCTTTCACGTTTTAGCCTTACGCGCTCTGCAGCATCAGCATCGGCGCTAAGATCTGAAGCGAGCTTCGAAAAATCGCGATGGGTACACTAAATTGACCGCATCGCGCTTTAGCGCCTTGAGGTGGTGCGAGGTTCGAGTGCATCCAGTGCATCAGCATTGTCCCTCCCCCAGCCATAGAGCATCTCTACGGGCTCGACGAAACGATTGCCTAAATCGGTCAGTCGATATTCGACGGCCGGTGGTCTTGTTGAATGCACATGGCGCGAGACCAGACCTGAACGCTCCATCTCCTTCAAAGTTTGCGTGAGCATTTTCTTTGAGATGCCCGGCAGGCTGCGTTCCAGCACGCCGGTCCTGGCCGTACCTTGGTGAAGCTTATGCAGCGTATGCAGGATCATGCTCGTCCATTTCGTCGAGAAAAGTTCCAGCACCCGGCGGGGCGCGCAGTCCTCGCGCCACTCTTCCTCATCGCTGCCCGGCCTCATGTAGTCACCTCTTGGTATCTATGTCCCCAACTGGTGCCGTCTGGATGTCGAGCGACTGGACGCCCAACTCTACCGAGATCGCAAGTGGAGTATCATCATGGTTAGAACAGCATTGGTCGTTGGTGCAAGCGGGATCGTCGGCGGCGCGACCTCAGAGCTTTTGCTGAAAGAAGGCTGGAAAGTCTATGGTTTGGCAAGACGTCCAAAGGATCACGCACAGATCATTCCCGTCGCTGCCGACCTGCAGGATGCGCGCCAAACAGCACAGGCGCTGAGCGATGTGAAGCCTGATGCCGTCTTCATCAGCACATGGGCGCGTCAGGAGACCGAGGCAGAAAATATCCGTGTGAACTCGTCCATGGTCCGGAATCTGCTGCATGGTCTGAGCTCGAGCAATCCCAACATGCACGTGGCGTTGGTCACCGGCCTGAAGCACTATCTCGGTCCCTTTGAGGCCTATGGCAATGGCACCTTGCCGCAAACCCCATTTCGTGAAGAACAGGGCCGGCTTGATGTCGAGAACTTCTATTACGCGCAGGAAGATGAGCTTTTTGCTGCCGCCAACCGTGATGGGTTTACTTGGAGCGTGCACCGTCCGCATACAGTCATAGGGCAGGCCGTTGGCAATGCCATGAACATGGGAACAACCCTTGCCGTCTATGCTACCATCTGCCGAGAGACGGGACGTCCTTTCCGCTTTCCCGGGTCTTCGGCCCAATGGTACGGTCTGAGCGACATGACAGACGCCAACCTCTTGGCGAAGCATTTGCTGTGGACGGTAGAGACACCGCAGGCCCACAACGAGGCGTTCAATGTGGTCAATGGAGACATATTCCGCTGGAAGTGGATGTGGGAGCGGATCGCCAACTGGTTTGACATTGAGCCTGCCGAGTTCGATGGCACCATGAGTCCTCTTCTAGAGCAGATGAGTGAGGATGCTGCGATCTGGAGCGACATCGCGAAACGCGACAGCCTGGTGGAGTCCGACATCGACCGCCTCGCATCTCCATGGCACACCGATGCGGATCTGGGTCGTCCCATCGAGGTGGTCACCGACATGGGCAAAAGCCGACGTCTGGGCTTCAGAGAATATCAACCCACAGACGATGCGTTTTTCGCCCTTTTCGAGAGCTTGCGTAAAAACCGCCTTATTCCATGAAGGAGAGGATTGCTGCTAGAGCGCCGGGCGTCCTATTGGACGCCCAAGGGACGCTTACCCTTTTTGAATCGACGCATCGTGCTTTCCGAAAATCGAGTCCGATTTTCGGGCCGATGCTGTCGCTCGATCGCGAGATTCTACCGCTTCAAAAGTCACGACAAATTATTCGAGTGAAAAAGTAAGGCCGCGGTGAAAAGCCAATGGATGAAGGATAGATCGTGCCGAGGTTTAGCGGAATTGATGAAACTCACGCAGTTGGAGCTGAAATCTCCTACCTCTGGTGCTGCCGTCAGTTGTGGGACAGTGCCTGCTTCAACATAGATAATTTCCACCCAGCAGGGGTGACGGGAATAAACCCGTGACGCCGGGTGTGACGGATCGATCCATTTTCGCTGTCCTTCGTGAACACGAGCCTATCAAGACAAACGCGGTTTAGCCCGTGCTTAAATTTCTCAACGACAGGAACGAATGTTGGGGGTTCCAGTTAGGTCTTAGGGGAAACACGAAACGCAACCCCCACGAGAGGAAACCATCATGAAAAAGATCATCCTAGCAGTGGCGCTGCTGAGCGCCACAGCGATGTCCGTTGCTGCCCAAACGTCGGCTCCAGCAACCAGCACAGATGGTAACACGCCTGCAGTCGCGACTCCTGAAACCAAGAATCCGACTGCTCCTGTCGAGGGTGCCAACAGCTTCACCGAAGCGCAGGCAAAAAGCCGCATAGAAGAAGCCGGCTATTCCGACGTCAAGGACCTCAAGAAGGATGACAAGGGAATCTGGATGGCCGCTGGAATGAAGGACGGCAAGTCCGTCATGATCTCCATGGATTATCAGGGCAACATTGTCGCCAAGTAACGCGGCGTGCATCCGGCGGTGATCTCAAGGCCAGACCTTGGATCACAACTATTTACGCAATCGAGGACAACCCGATGAAAACTGTAACTGGACTATTCGACGACAATGCGGATGCGCATTCGGCAGTGACTCAACTAGAAGCAGCAGGCGTGCCATCGAATGACATCAGCATCGTCTCGAACAACGCTCATCACCACGATGGCAGCGAATCCAAGGCCGCAGAAGGCGCTGGAACGGGCGCTGGCATAGGTGCAGTTGTGGGCGGTGCAGGTGGTCTGCTGACCGGTCTCGGCCTCATGGCCATCCCGGGTGTCGGCCCTGTCGTGGCCGCCGGTTGGCTCGCAGCAACCGCTGCTGGCGTCGCCGCTGGTGCCGTGGCGGGTGGTGCGGCAGGTGGCATCGTAGGTGCCATGACAGACTCAGGTGTCTCTGAAGAAGACGCTCACGTTTATGCGGAAGGCGTACGCCGTGGCGGCACTATCGTGACCGCAAAGGTGGACGACGGCATGGTTCCGGAGGCGGAAGCTATTCTCAAGCGATCGAACTTGGTCGACCCGGCCTCGCGCCGTGACGCTTACAAAAAAGAGGGTTGGAACCGCTTCGACGACACGCTTGATCCCTATGACGCCGACCAGATCAAGACCGAGCGCGATCGTTACAACCGTCCCGCACTCTGAACCGACATCGGTAGGGGCCTTCCCGTTGCCCTTGGTTTGCGGGTACGTGCCGCACGCTGGAAATGATTTGGGCCGCTTTCGGGCGGCCTTTTTCCTTAGAGGTGGAACTCACCACTCCTAAGATGGGCGCCGTCCAAAACCACTCGTGCGAAATTGGAATACGTTCGCGATGAGACAAACTCAAACGCTCAGACGCCTCGTTGTGATCAGCGACTTCCAGGACGGGGATGCCTTTTCGGGCGTCGTGCCGTCTATTGAAGAGTTCCAAATGCAATGGAAGAGCGGCGAACGCGGCAAACCCGCATCGCAATGCACAGAGTTGGCTGATGTTCGCGTCGAAGGCGGTTATATTGAACGTCTGCCTCTTGCATGCGTAAAAGCGGGTCTGGTCGATGTCGTGGAAATTTGGACCCATTGGCGCGGTGAGATCCCTCCCGCGCCGGACATGCGCCAAGCGCCCCTTATCATCCGCCGCGCATTTCAGATGAACGGACCGAATGCACCGTTTCACTCCAATGATATGGTGGCCCATCTTGCCACATTCGGCCCGCCGGAGATCCTTTGCATATGGGGTCTTGGCGTCTCACAGGATATATTGAACGCCTGCGGGCCAAGCTATAAAATATATAATTCCATTGATGCCCCTGCTCTACGCATTCCGCCAGAGGTGAGTCAGTGCTTCGATCTGATTTTGACAGGAGCTGAATGGCAATCACAGGAGGTGAGGCAGCGCCATCCGCAGATGGCAACCGCGGTTTTGCCGATCGGGCCTGAATTCGCATCAGAAACGCAGTTCCACCCCATTGTTGGACCGAAACCCTACGACATCGTCTATGTCGCTGCTGCCCAAGCCTATAAACGTCACGACATCCTGTTCGACGCTTTGGAAAAGCTGCCGCGATCGATCCGCAGTCTGTGCGTTTTCGGCTATGGGGAACTGGGCGATGACTTGCGCCAACGTGCGCTTGACCTCGGTATTGACGTTGACTTCATCGGCCCGCCAGGTGTTCCCTTCGCAGAGGTCAACCAACTGATGAACCTCGCCAAGATCGGCGTCGTCTGTGGCATTGATGACGGTGCCCCCGCCATCCTCACTGAATATATGCTGGCCGGTCTTCCTGTTCTCGCCAACAGTCGGCTGCGCTGCGGATTGCAATACATCACTCCCAAGACGGGATGGGCCGCACCGGCAGAAAGCTTTCACGAAGCGATTTTGTTGATGCTGGAAAAACTCGATGATTTTTCTCCCCGGCAAGCCGTGATCGACAATTGGACGTGGCCGCACTCCGTTGAAAAACTGCGCAAAATCATGCGCAGGTCAAAGAGTTAGAAAGTTTCCCCTCGTCCGGAACAAAGCTAATTGCGTCCGGTTCGGTTACGTCCTCAAACCCGGATGCCTCAATGAACCTTTCTAGTTCGATCTCCTCGCAGTCACTTGCAATCAACGAGCGGGAAGCACCGCTCATCTGTTTTTCGCATTTGCGGTGGGATTTCGTCCTACAGCGTCCCCAGCATTTGATGGCCCGCTTTGCGAAGCAGAGAGCTGTCTTTTTCTTCGAAGAATATATACCTACAGACCACCATCTCGCTTACTTTGAAATCCATCCATTCGAGGGCACTACCGTCAAATCGATACGCCCGCGTGTTCCTCATTGGTGGAATGCAGCCGAGCGTAACCTGGCCTTAAGTCGACTTCTGGATGAGTTTCTAGCAATGTCAGGCGCACGACGGCCAATTCTCTGGTTTTACACGCCCGCGATGTACGAGTTTGCGCGTCATATCGATGCGGCCGCGGTCATTTATGATTGCATGGACGAGCTTGCGAACTTCAGGTTCGCACCGGACCGCATGAAGGACATGGAAGCTGCATTGATGGCGCGGGCCGATGTTGTCTTCACCGGCGGCTACAGCCTTTATGAGGCGAAATGCAAGCAGCATAGCAACATCCACCCGTTCCCATCTGGTGTCGATGTCGATCATTTTCACCAAGCCCGGCAAAGGGTTGTTGAGCCGGCCGATCAGCAAGCCATCTCCGGCCCAAAGCTTGGTTATTACGGCGTCATCGATGAGCGTCTGGACCTCGAACTCATTGCATCCCTGGCTGCGGCAAGGCCGGATTATTCCTTCATTTTCATCGGACCGATCGCCAAGATTGCGCCGGAGGATTTGCCGAGGGCACAGAATATCCACTATCTCGGACAGAAACATTACGGCGAATTGCCAGCCTACGTCTCAGGCTGGGACGCTGCCCTCATGCCTTTCGCATTGAACGGTTCCACCCAATTCATCAGCCCTACGAAGACACCAGAATATCTGGCCGCCGGTCGTCCTGTGATCAGCACGGCGATCAAGGATGTCATCCGTCATTATGGAGAGGTGGAAGGGGTTTTTATCGCCAGCGATCCGCAGCATTTTGCGCAAGCCTGCGACGATGCTCTGTTGCTGGCAAGAAGCGGCAACGCGTGGTGGAAACCTGTCGATCAGATGCTGGAAGGTTCGTCCTGGGACAAGACATTCCTGGCGATGGAGGGGCTCGTGGACGGCGTCATTTCCAGCACCGGTTTTGCCCATATGCAGGCTGCTAAAGGCACCTCGCGGAAGACAGCTGCCAGCAAACCAATTATCCTCGGCGAAGTCGTAGGCGTGCCCGGTCTATGAGCGAAAAACCTCGCAGGATCGTCCTTGCAACCGATAGTCTCGATCCATCCGGCATGGGCGAGCACATGCTGACACTGGCCCGTGCTCTTGACGAGGAGTGGAGCGTAACCGTTGCGGCCTATGCCGACACCGAGGGCGATCTCCTGTCGCGAGCCGCACGCTCCGGGCTAGCCATCAAGGTCATCGATGATATCGAAACATTCGGGTATTGGCTGCATGCCACCGGCACATCGCTCCTGCATGTCCATGCAGGTATCGGCTGGGAAGGACATCAAATTGCAACGGCGGGTCTTGATGCCAACATAGCTGTCATCAGAACCGAACACCTGCCCTATCTTTTGACGGACACGGACCAACAGCAGAACTACGCCCGCCAGTGCGCATCGCTTTCCCACCGCATCGCCGTATCACAAGCCGCCCTCGACAGTTTCGAGGATAATGGTGTCGATCCAGAACATATCAGCCTTGTCCGCAACGGTATCTTCGCACTGAGACCGGACGGGAAGAGACAAGCGCCTCCAGTCGACGGACTTGAGGGTAAAACCGTTCTTCTGTCCGTTGCTCGCTTTTCCAGGCAGAAAGACCATGCAAGCCTGATCGCGGCAATGCCAGCCGTTCTAGCTGCCCACCCGGATACTGTCCTCCTTCTGGTCGGCAGGGGCGAAGAACTGGGAGCGATCAAGGCTCTGGTAGAGGCAGCGTCCCTCCAACAGCAGATCCTGTTCCTGGGCCACAGAACCGATATCGCCGATCTCATGGCGCTGGCTGATCTCTTCGTTCTTCCTTCCAAATTTGAAGGATTGCCGCTGGCCATGCTGGAAGCCATGTCCATCGGGCTCCCGGTCGTCGCGACCAATATCGGTGGAAATATCGAAGCGCTCGGCTCCTGCCATCCCTTTCTCGCCGACCCCGGCAATCCTGCCTCGCTGGCGCAGGTGCTTATCAGCGCGCTTGAAGATCCCGCAGCCGCAAGGGTCGCCGGGCAATTCGGCGCGCAACGTTTTCAGACACTCTTTTCCGCCCAGCGCATGGCGACCGAGACCGCCGCCGTTTACCAGCGCGTTCTTTCGCACGCCGCACCCCTCACACAAGGACACGCTTCCATGGAAAAAACGCGTATCGGCTTCATCGGCGCGGGCGGCATTGCCAACCGCCATCTGGATATTCTCAGCCGTTTTGAGGATGTCGCGCTCGTCGCTTTTGCTGATCCGGATTTCGCCCGCGCCGAACAGGCCGCCAGCCGCTTCGGTGCGAGGGCCTTTGAGAGCCACCGCGACATGCTGGAAGCACAGCCGCTGGACGCCGTGTATATCTGCGTGCCACCATTTGCCCACGGTGAGGCCGAGCGGGATCTGATCGCCAAAGGCATCCCGTTCTTCGTTGAAAAGCCGATCACCCTGGATCTGGCATTGGCGGAAGAACTGAGCGCCGCCGTCACGGCTGCCGATCTGATTACCGGCGTCGGCTATCACTGGCGCTACCTCGATACAGTCGAGGAAGCTCGCAACCTGCTCCAGGATAATCCCGCCCAGCTTCTTTCGGGCTACTGGCTGGACCAAACCCCGCCGCCGCAATGGTGGTGGAAGTCGGAGATGTCCGGTGGACAGATTGTGGAGCAGACCACCCACATCATCGATCTGGCTCGCTATCTTGTCGGGGAAGTCACCGATGTCTATGGCCGTGTCGGTTTCAAGGATCGGAGTAATTTTCCCGGTTTCGACGTGCCCGGCGTCACCACCGCAAGTCTCACCTTTCAGTCCGGGGTCATCGCCAACATCTCATCCACATGCCTGCTTGGCTGGAGTCACCGGATCGGTCTCAACATTTTTGCGGATCGTTTGGCCATTGAGCTGACCGACCATGATATCATGGTAGACGTTGGTGCGGGGCGACCGACCCGCCGTGCGGATGGCGATCCGGTCTGGCGTGAAGACCGCGATTTCATCGACGCAGTGCGTGGAGGTGAAAACCATATACGCTGCACCTATCAGGATGCGCTTGCCACCCATCGCATCGCCCTCGCCGTTGTGCAATCGGCTCGCAGCGGCGAGCCCGTGGCGGTCGACCAACCCACCGTCACTCGCAACCCTGCTTCACCGCTCCATCATGAGCCGCGAAATGACCCGCCACCTGGGCTGGCGCCTGGTCACCGCATCATCCGTTCGCTCGGCATCGAGGCACCGGGAAAGGCTTTTTTCTTTGATTACGAGGAGGGTCCTCCCGGCGACGGTCAGGTGCGGATGGACACGCTCTATACCGGTTTTTCGGCAGGTACCGAACTCACCTTCATGAAAAACACAAATCCTTACTTTCACTCCCGGTTTGATCCGGGACGCGGCGTATTCCTGCAAAACGAACCGGACCTGAATTATCCGGTCCCCTTCCTCGGCTATATGGAAGTAGCACGTGTTGCAGAATCCCGCGCCTCCGGTTTTGGTGAAGGCGATATTCTCGCGACCACCTATGCGCATAAATCCGGTCACACGGCGGACCCGTTTCACGATGTGCTGGTGCCGATGCCTGACGACATCGACGCCATGCTCGGCGTCTTCGTTGCGCAGATGGGCCCAATCGCTGCCAACGGCATTCTCCACGCGGATGCGGATGCGCTGGGACAGACGATATCCAACTTCGGTTCAGGAATTGCGGGTCGCCAAGTTGTCATTATTGGTGCAGGCACGGTCGGTCTGATGACGGCGCTATTTGCACAAAGGGCAGGTGCACTCGATGTCATCATCGCCGATCCCTCGGAATTTCGCCGCAACAAGGCGCAATCAATGGGATTGATGGCCATGACAGAGGATGCTGCCTGGCAGCACACCAAAGCCCGTTGGCACAATGGCGGAGGGGATCGCGGTGCAGACTTCGTGTTCCAGACCCGGGCGCACCCCCAAAGTCTGCACGTCGCGCTTAAAGCGCTTCGTCCGCAGGGCACGGTCATTGATCTCGCCTTCTATCAGGGTGGGGCTGACGCGCTGCGGCTTGGCGAGGAATTCCACCACAATGGCCTCAACATTCGCTGTGCCCAGATCAATCGCGTCCCGCGCGGACTGGATTGCCTGTGGACAAGGCGGCGCCTGGCGCACGAAACCATCGGGCTCCTCCAATCACACGGCAAGATCATTCGCGAGCACATGATCACGCATGTTGTCCCTTTCGCAGACGGCCCGCAATTCCTGGCAGACCTCGTCACGAACCGCCCGGATTTTCTGCAAATCATCTTCGCGGTCAACGAATGACGCTTCACGAACAACCCATTCGCATTCTCTTCGTCTTCGCATGGCTGGTCGTGGGCGGCGAGGAGACGGAAGTCAGGCTTCTCGCCCGGCATCTGGATCGCAGCCGCTATCGTCTGGATGTCGTTGCCTGTTTCCACAAGCCGAACATGCCGCACCAGACGCACGAGCAACTGCGAGAACTTGGAGTAGAGGTGGATACCACCCCCTACCACCTTTCATTTGAAGACACTGTTGCCTATCTCGCCAACAAGATACCAGGTTATGACATCGTCATATCCTGCCAGAACGTCGCCGATATCTATCCTGCGCTGGAACGGCTGCACTGGCACCCGCCGCTTATCGAACATGGCGGGCTGGTCTCTGAGGCGCTTGCCGGACCGAAGCATTTCACCAGTCGCTATGTCGGCGTCTGCCGCTCTATCCGAGACGCAGCCGCATCTGTCATGCCGGGGCGAGAAGGTGATGCCATCGAAATTCCGTCGATGGTAGAACTGTCGGATTTCGAAGTTCATCAAAGGGCCGCCATAAGAACATCGCTTGGCGTGAACCCGGACGAGACCCTTATCGGCTGGGTCGGCAGGCTGGATCCCAAAAAAAACGTCGAGGATTTCATCGAAGCCGCGGCACTGGTTCATGCCCGCGATCCGAGAACCCGCTTCGTGATCATCGGCGGACCGGACGCCTTCCTTCCAGACTATGCTGTACACCTGCAGTCACTTGCAACGAGCCGAAATTTGGACCGCGTGTTGCGCTTTCTGGGTGATCGAAAGGATATCCCGACCCTGCTGTCGGCCATGGACATATTTGTTTGGTTGTCAAAGGGCGAAGGCATGCCACATGTCATCGCGGAAGCCGGCGCTGCCGCCCTCCCCGTCATTGCCACACCCGACAACGGCGCGATGCAGCAGATAGAAGGCCGTGTGAGCGGTATTTTCGTGCCGTATAACAATCCCTCCGTCGTTGCCGAAGCCATGGAACGTCTGGTCGCAAGCCCGGCTTTGCGTGAGACCCTAGGACAAGCGCTCCGACGGAAGGTGGAAGCCACATACAGCGTTACAGCTGTCCTTCCTCAATGGGAAAAGCTGTTCGCTGAGGTGCTGAATGGGCGAAAGCCTTCTGGACCGACGGGTCTGTTCAAGTCTTTCTTACAAGGCGGCTTCGAATGCTCGACGCACCGGCTCCGCTCTACCGGCTCAGCTGAAGGTCGACGTCTCGACATGATTGCTGCGGTCGGTCACGACGTGCATGCGGCTCCAGATTACAACCAGCTTGCAGACTTCAACATTCGAACCGTTCGCGATGGCTTTCGTTGGCATCTTATCGAAAGACAAGGCGGCTATGACTGGTCAAGCATTCGTCCGATGCTAAGGGCGGCCCAATCAACCGGAACGCAGGTGATCTGGGACTTGCTGCACTATGGATGGCCGGACGATCTTGACATTTGGTCGCCGCAGTTTGTGGATCGATTTGCCCTGTTTGCCGGCGCATGTGCCCGATTGGTGCGTGAGGAGAGCGATGATGTCCCGTTCTATTGCCCCGTCAACGAAATCTCTTTCTTCTCCTGGGGCGGCGGAGATGCCGGCTATCTCAACCCCTTTGCGAATGGCCGCGGATACGAGCTCAAGGTACAGCTTGCCCGAGCGGCGATTGCTGCGATGGAAACTATCCTCATGATCGAGCCGCGAGCGCGTTTCGTTCACTGTGATCCGGTCATCAACGTCATCACCGATCCCACCCGACCGTGGGAAGCGGGTGCCAGCGAAGGCCACAGGCAAGCGCAGTTTCAAGGTTGGGACCTTATCGCAGGAAGAATGTGGCCCCAAATCGGTGGTAGGCCGGAGCTTCTCGATATCATCGGCGTCAATTACTATTTCAACAATCAGTGGATCCACGGCGGTCCTCCGATCGATATCGGCCATCCACTTTACAAGCCGCTGAGCAAGATACTGGCTGAAACCTATGCCCGCTATGGCCGACCTATTCTGATTGCCGAGACGGGTATCGAAGACGAGCGGCGAGCGGAATGGTTCGAATATGTGGCTTCGCAAGCAGCGAAAGCGATGCAGGCAGGTGTGCCTCTCGAGGGCATCTGCCTTTATCCGATCATCAATCATCCCGGTTGGGACGATAACCGACCTTGCTTCAACGGACTTCTTTCTAGCGATATCACCACAGAGAATACCCGCTCGGTCTACCAGCCCCTCGCCGATGTATTGAGATCGAACCATATGCCAGACGGAGGTCATCTTCACTCACACAGCCCTCTCCCATCTTTAGTATGCAATGGAAACGAAAAACGCCCCTAGGTCGCGCTCTCTCCGGGTTTTTTCTGAGCAGGAAGACGACGATCGTCGCCGGTTTCCCGGACGCCTGGACACTGGCCGCCAATCCGATCTGGTGGCGCTAATAACGCAATCGTGCCCAACCGAGCCGCTGGTTACGGTCATGCCAGTTTCCCTCTTCCAGTCGAGACGCTGGATGAGCGTCGCCATGCTCTGGGCTCCAGGATGGAGAGCGACCCTGCACATGCGTGGCTGGGCGAAAGAGGCATCTCCATTTGCGGCCCAGCGTCGGTAGCGTACGGAAAAACTTGAAGTTGAACGCAACAGTCGATATTGCGGCAGTTTCCAATCGATAAAACGAGGACAACATGGCAACTGGTACTGTTAAATTTTTCGCACAGGATAAGGGCTTCGGCTTCATTACCCCAGACAACGGCGGTCCGGACGTCTTTGTTCACATCTCCGCGGTGGGCTTCGGTGGCGCTTTGACCGACGGACAGAAGGTTAGCTATGATGTCGGCCAGGACCGTAAGACGGGCAAGGCAAAGGCAGAGAACGTAACTGTTCTGTAATTACGCTATGGCCCCGTCTCTATTGCCGGGGCCACGCACAACCTGACAACACCGCAGCAGACTCGTTGTGATCGCAAAAATGGTAGCCTCAACGAGAGCACATGTTTGGGCGTAAAATGCCGCCTCCACCCAGTCGCTGCATGCTGCCCGCGCCTCGCCGGATCACAAACTCCCGTCCCTGGCCGCTTCACCAACAGTGTCAGCAACATAAGCCCCACGCTCCCCCATTGGTTTCGGTGAGCCGGTTGTCGAATCCTTGCGCGTTTGATGCTCGAGTTCGGCGTTGATCTCTGCTCCGACGATCAGGATAACGACCGAAATCCACACCCACACCATCAACCCAATGAGGGCGCCGAGAGTGCCGTAGGTCGCATTATAGTTCGCGAAATTCTCAAGGTAGAACGAAAACAAGACGGAGGCGACCAGCCAGAGCACCGTGCTGAAGACGACGCCCCAGCTTAACCATTTGATCTTTGCTTCTTCGCGGCTCGGACCGTACCGGTAGATCATTGAAATTCCGCAGCCGAAGACAAGGATGATGAATGGCCAACGCGCTAGACGGGCAAGAAACTCCTGCCAATCATCAAGCCACAGATACTTCAGAACTGCGGGCAGCACGCCAATAGCTGCAATCAGAATGATTGCGACGACAAGCGCGCAAAAAGTGAACCCCAGGGATAGAAGGTTCAAACGAACAAGACTGCGTTTTTCATCTTCTTGATACGAGACATTCATCGCGTCGAACAATGCCTTCATACCGCTGTTGGCGCTCCAGATCGCTACGAGCAAGCCGCCAAAGAACGCCAGACTTCTTGTCGATGTCGCCTGCTGCGTGAGAGATGTCAGCTGGTTCATTATCAAATCGAACGATCCAGGTGGGAAGACACCTGCAAGGAAACCGATGTGGGCCATAATCGCCGTGGGATCTGCGACAAATCCGTAGAGTGCCACCAAGGCACCGAGTGCCGGAAACAGCGACAGCAACATGAAATAGGTGACGCCAGCAGCAATCAACGTCACGCGATCAGCCATGATCGCCTTGACGACGCGCCAGAACACATCCCTTAAACCCTTTGCCGGAATGTCCTGTGGTGCCTCGGCGTCACGGCCGCGATCGCCCCCAGTGTCGTCGCTCATTGATCTCTCCAGCATGCTCGTTCTGAAACCGCATCATAAACGAAATAGCTAACGTTTATCGCCTGTTAAGTTGCTTTTTCCCCATGCCATTCCGAACAGAATTTGTCTCTTCTTCAAGAAAATCGGCACCGGCAATTGCATCACGGTTTGTTTCAGGGCATCATAATCCGGCGGTACCAGCTGCATATTCTTCATTTGCAAATCCCGAGGAAGTACAAATGGAAGGTGCACCCGTACGTTTTAGAGCAATAGAGGACTGTGAGGCTTCAGGAATTTCCATCCCGGCCGGTCCATACATCGGTCGAGAAAAAATCCAGGCGACGGATAACGATCCGGCTGGGCGGGAATTTCTCTACAGCCTCGACATGGCTGACAAAGGTACAAGCCTAGACGTCACGCCGCTGGTTGAACTTGGCAAAATCACCGTTGTTCGGCAAAGCGCGCTCTAACCAAACAATCGAAGATCGCGTTTCCTGCGAAACCCTCCAAGTTGGAGGGTTTCCTTTACCCTCATCCGAACAGATCCGCGATCGCGCTGATTTCGTGCTTACAAGGTAGCGTTTCTGGCTGAGAACGTTTCTCGCTCCGAAGGCCTTTAGCATACCCCTTGTCCGTGGCACCAAGAGCGTTGAACATACCTAGGCGGCTTCGCGAACCCTAAACGTGCTGATCGGTCGAGAAATGTTTTTGACCTGCTGGAAACCAGCGTCTTCAAACTTTAGTTTTCTCTGCTTCCTGATGTGATCCCTGACGGACCGGGAAACACATATGCCTCCGGGCTCAGCGATGCCCTCAAGCCGAGCGGCGATGTTGACGGTGTCACCGAATATGTCTCCGTTGTCTACGATGACGTCTCCGACATTCATTCCTATTCTAAATAGAAGGCGATCGTCGTTTGGCCTGTCGGCATTGTGCGTCACCATAAATTTCTGGATCTGGAGCGCACAGTCGATCGCCGAGAGCGCGCTTGGAAATGCCGCAACGATGCTATCGCCTGCTGTCGTTATTATCACACCACTATTGTCTTCGATTATTGTGTCGATGACGTCTCTTGCCGCCTTTAAACGCTCGAGAGTGTCGGCCTCATTGTTTTCCATCAGCCTGCTGTAACCAACGAGGTCAGCTGCCATGACCGCCATCAGGCGCCGATCCGCATGTGAAAGAAGTTCATCTCTCGTCCTTTCAGCCGCTTTCGCCCGCGTGACCGTGGCGCGCACGACCAGTATCGCCATACCGCCGACCATTATGGCGAACAACAAAAGGAGAAAGTGCATCCGCGTCTTCGCAGCGCTGGCTGCGTCGGAACGTTTCGCAAGTTGCTCCAATCCATCCTTCTCCATCTGAGCCAACACGGACCGGATCCCATCCATGAGGATTTTACCCTGCCCGGTTTTGACAAGCGCAATCGCGCCGCTGTCGTCCCCATTGCGGCGATATTCCACGCTTTGCTCGAGCTCGGACTTCTTCTGGGCAACCAGACTCCGTAGGGTCGGGATGCTTCCTGTTTCGACAGATGCGTCTTCCGCTCCCGCAGCAAGCTTATCCAGCATCCCATCAAGCGACTCCATAGCGGTGGTATATGGCTTAAGGTAAAGCTGGTCGCCCGTGAGGAGGAACCCTCTCTGTCCGATTTCTGCGTCTTGAATGTGGGACATGAGGCTGGAGACATCTGTGAGATATGCAACGTTTCCCCGGACAGCCTCATCTGCCTTTTTGTCTTCTGACGATATCCAGAACGACAGGTAAATTGTCATGCACACACCGATCGCAACGACTGAAAGCGCGACTGGCATTGCCTTCTTTGCGAGCTGTTTGGAAATACTGGTTTCGATAGATGAAGTTCGGCGCATGCGTGCGGCTCCGCCACGATAAAAGACTTCGAAAAGCAATCGGGAGGTTCAATCCGCAGCTTGCGAACAGAAACGAACGATGACGAACATTGTTCAATGTCCCGCCCGTTAACATTCGCTTGGATTGATCTTTCGTGTTGGCCCCTGCGGAAATGCCGATCCTTACGGGCTGGTACGCGCCAACCCATCTTTTGATCGAGGACTTTCAATACTATTAAAGCACCGGTTACATATTATTCGTAAAGTCTCGGCAGCGCGGTCCACTCCAGTGCTTGAACTTACCCCAGGAAATCCGATGATCGATGCTTTAGAGTCCGATATCTTTAATCTTGCGCCGATCGCCATGTGGATCGAAGATTTCAGCGGAGTGCAGGCGCTTTTCGATGACTGGCGCTCCAAGGGAGTGACCGATATCAAAGCGTTCCTGAGAGAGGATCGCAGTCGGATTCATGCCTGTTCAACGCGGATCCGTGTTACCGCTGTCAACGCCAAAACTCTCGACCTTTTCGAAGCGGATAGCCTCGAGCACTTGGTCGCCAATATCACTTCCGTCTTCCGCGATGATATGCTGGACACTCATATCAACGAACTGTCCGCGCTCTTCGATGGCGCAATGTCTTTTTCGAGCACGACCGTCAATTACACAATTTCCGGGCGCAGGCTCGACATCCAGCTGCGAGGAACAGTTCTACCTGGTCATGAAGAGACGCTCGGCAGGGTTCTTTTGACCACCGAAGATATCACCGACCGCGAAGACGCCCGTCGTGCGGAAGCCGAACAAAGGCGTCAGGCGGAGGGCATTTTCCAGCATTCTCCGGTATCGTTATGGATTGAGGATTTCAGTCGCATCCGCACGCTGATTGAAGACATCCGTGACCGCGGCATTACCGACTTCCGCACATTCATGGACGTTCACCCGGAATTTGTGCGCCAATGTATGAGCGAGATCAGGGTTATAGACGTCAATCAGTCAACGCTCGATCTGTTCGGAGCACGAGATCAAAACGATCTTCTGCACCGGCTTGGCGAAATTTTCCGTGACGACATGGAGAAACCCTTCCGAGAACAACTGATGGAGCTTTGGAACGGCAATCTTTTTCATCACCGCGAAGTGGTGAATTACGCGCTAGATGGTTCAATGCGTCACATTTTGCTGCATTTCTCCGTGTTCCCGGGTCACGAAGGCGATTGGTCTCGCGTACAGGTGGCGCTCGCCGACATCACGGCACGCAAGAAGGCAGAAGCTTATCTCGAATATCTCGGAAAGCATGACGTCCTCACCAAACTCTACAATCGCGCCTTCTATGCCGACGAGATGAATCGCCTCGAGCGCAAATCGCTGCGCCCTGTCTCAGCCGTCATCATTGACCTCAATGGCTTGAAGGAGGCAAACGATCAACTTGGGCACGACGCAGGCGATGGACTCTTGCGCCGCTTCGGCGAGATCCTCAATGGCGCGGTGGCGGCGCCGAACCATGCCTGCCGGATAGGCGGGGATGAATTTGCGGTCCTGTTGCCCGGCGCAGATGCAAAATCCGCTGCCACAATGATGGAAACAATCCTTGAACTTCTGCGGATCAACAATCAGTTTTACTCGACTGCTCCTCTGAGCATGTCCTACGGCGTGGCGACCAGCGAAGGAGACGAGACAATCGAGTCTGTCGTCAAACGTGCTGACGCCCTCATGTATGAAAACAAGAAGGCGCATTATGCCTCTATCAATTCCGGTGGCGCGCTGACCCGAGCGGAAGCTCGGAGACGATAATCCGCGGCAGAATCGCACCCTGACTCCAGGCGGTCACGTGACGAAGACGTTTGGGTACTAGTGATTGGTGCCTACTAGGCCACACCAGGCATCATCGGTTATTTAAGTCGCTAGAGTTGGCGCACTGATCGCGCAATTGACAGCCTGAGCGCCGCCGCCAAAACTTGCGCATGCTTTGAAAATCAAAGGCGCATTCTCTAAAAACGAGCCGCGCCGGATTGTCGTCCGACCATTCTCCTGCTGTTCTGGAAGAAATAATCGCTTGATGGCATGAGAACCTTCCATACAGCTAAAGAGTGGCGTATGTTCAGTCTTTGTTCCCAACCCCTCCTTTGCAATCTGAGCATCAAGTAAGATTTTATGGCCGTCGCCTATCTCGAAAAACTAAATGAGCAACAGCGCAAGGCCGTCGAGCATGGCGTTGGACTGGCTCAGGGCGAGACGGGAGGACCACTGCTGATCATCGCCGGTGCAGGCTCCGGCAAGACAAACACGCTGGCGCACCGCGTCGCTCATCTCATCGTTAATGGTGCCGACCCTCGGCGCATTCTTCTCATGACCTTCTCACGCAGAGCAGCATCGGAAATGTCCCGCCGCGTTGAGAGAATCTGCCGCAATGTGCTGGGCTCTAACTCTGCGATCTTGACGGACGCACTTGCTTGGTCCGGCACATTCCACGGTATCGGCGCAAGGCTGCTGAGAATGTATGCCGAGCAGATCGGTCTCAACGTGGACTTTACGATTCACGATCGGGAAGACAGTGCGGACCTGATCAACCTGGCGCGTCATGAGCTAGGCTTTTCAAAAACTGAAAGCCGATTTCCCACAAAAGGGACCTGTCTTGCGATCTATTCCCGCACGGTAAACTCCCAGACACCGTTGAGCGAGATACTGCGTCAGCACTATCCCTGGGTGGCGATGTGGGAAGAGCAGCTTAAGGAATTGTTTGCGGCCTATGTAGAGGCAAAGCAGAGCCAGAACGTTCTCGACTACGACGATCTCCTCCTATACTGGGCGCAAATGGTCGGCGATCCGGATCTAGCCGATGATATCGGCAAGCGGTTCGACCACGTTATGGTTGACGAATATCAAGACACCAACAGATTGCAGGCCTCCGTGTTGATGGCGCTGAAGCCGGGTGGTCGCGGTCTGACTGTGGTTGGCGACGATGCCCAGTCGATCTATTCCTTCCGCGCTGCGACGGTCCGTAACATTCTCGACTTCCCGTCGTCATTCACCCCAGCCGCTGACATCATCACGCTCGACCGCAATTACCGCTCGACGCAACCGATCTTGGCGGCAGCGAACAGTGTAATCGAACTTGCACGTGAGCGTTTCACCAAGAACCTGTGGACGGAGCGGGAGTCGCTCGAGCGCCCGAAACTTGTCACAGTCAAGGACGAGACCGAACAAGCTAACTTCATCATCGATCAGGTGCTTGCCAATCGCGAAACAGGAATGACGCTCAAGCAGCAGGCCGTTCTTTTTCGAACATCAAGCCATAGTGGTGCACTTGAGGTTGAGCTTACCCGACGCAACATTCCTTTCGTCAAATTTGGCGGTCTCAAGTTTCTCGACAGCGCCCATGTAAAAGACATGCTGTCCGTCCTCCGTTTCGCGCAAAACCCGCGCGATCGGGTTGCCGGATTTCGCTTGCTGCAGATGCTCCCAGGCATCGGTCCGAAGAAGGCTGGTGTGATTCTCGATACTATCTCGTCTGATCCTGAACCGATCATGGCACTTGCGGAAGTCCCGCCGCCACCAAAGACGGGTGCAGATTGGACATCTTTTGTGACGCTCCTCGCTGGTCTTGGGAAAACGCAGCAAGGGTGGCCCTCGGACATAGCTCAGGCCCGTCTTTGGTACGAACCCCATCTTGAGCGGATGCATGAAGATGCCGATACGCGTAAAGCTGACCTCCTACAGCTTGAGCAAATCGCTGGCGGATATGCATCCCGCGAACGGTTTTTGACCGAACTGACCCTTGATCCTCCAGATGCTACGAGCGACCAGGCAGGGGTTCCTTTGCTCGATGAGGACTACCTCGTCCTCTCGACAATACATTCTGCGAAAGGCCAGGAATGGCGCTCCGTGTTCATGCTGAATGTTGTCGATGGCTGTATACCGTCTGATCTAGGCACGGGGACGACACAGGAAATCGAAGAAGAGCGGCGTCTGCTTTATGTAGGAATGACACGCGCGAAGGACAGCCTGGCGCTGATTACGCCGCAGCGATTTTTTACCCATGGGCAGAATTCGCAGGGCGATCGACACGTCTATGCATCACGTTCCAGGTTCATCCCAGCAACTCTGCTTCAATATTTCGAACCTACGACCTGGCCCAAAGTTTCGGCTGCGGCATCTGAGCGTAGTGCACAGCAAATTCGCATCGATGTCGGCGCGCGGATGCGCGAAATGTGGAAGTAGTATTGCCAGTGCGCGCCCTTTAAGCGACGGCGGACCCGTCACCGTTCGAGAAGTATGGATGCGCGCACATAGCATCTTGCCCGTAGACCGGCGATCGACCAGACGGGTTAGAGGTCCTGAAGTCCATTAAGCAAAGCGATATGGTCTTTTCCACTGATTGCGTCTGCATCTGTTTGAACGACATACTCTATCACGGCCGAAATGCCACTGAGATGGCGTCTGAGCAAAGTCACGGCCTCATCCTCATCACGGGCCTTTATGGCCGTAGAGAGTGCTACGTGCTCTTCGATTACCTCATCAAAGTAACCGATCTTTGGAAAGCCACGGCGGCGCACGCGATCAAGCTGACCGGTGGCATTGTGGATTGTTTGCCAGATGTCCGGAAAGCCTGAAATCCTGCACAAAAGACGATGAAATTCGTTGTCGACGTTGAAGGCCTCACTCACATCGCGCCGCTTGGCCGCGTCATGCTGGCGGAAAATCAAAAGGTCAAGGTCGCGTTCATGAACCGGATCGAAGTTGCGCGCCGCAAGCCTTATGGTGCGCATCTCAAGGCTTGAGCGAACCAGATGGCCTTCGATGACCTTTTTCATGACGATCTTGTTGATGAAGGTGCCGCCGCTGGGAACGATGTTGACCAGACCTTCTTGGGCCAAGCGCAAGACCGCTTCGCGCATCGGGGTGCGCGAGATACCCAACTCTGCGCAGGTATCTTTTTCGCTAAGCGTCTCTCCAGGTGCCAGCTTCATGGTAATGATTGCGTCGCGGATGACATTATAGGCCCACAGTGCCTTGGGTAGGCCCGCGCCTTCGGTCACGCTCGTGTCACCTAATCCCAGTTTCGTGTGTAAGTTCACCCAATGCCTCTTTCGCGCAGTTCAATAAGTACAACATAGTATCACATCGCCCGTTTCCCGTGCCATGGGATGATGTTTTGCCGCTGAGCGTCAGAGCTCGTTGGCGATCTTAAGGGTCATGTCGAGGAGAACTCTGGCACCTGCTGCAACTTGATATGGTTCACACCACTCTTTCTCACTGTGCGAGATGCCGCCTTTGCAGGGGACGAAGATAATGGCGGTGGGGCATATCTGCGTCATCGATAGGGCGTCATGCGACGTCAGCGTCGGCAGCGTCATGGATGGATAGCCACGGTCCGCTGCTGCTTCCAGTACCTGTCCGCAAAGCTCACTCGATAGATCCAGCCGTTGGCGATAATGCGAATTGGCGTTGTGTATCGATAGCCCAGTCTCATCCGCAATCCGTTTTACAGCAGACTCGATGCGGCTGATAATCGAGGCCCGACCCGGCTCCGTCGCATGAACGACGACATATGATAGCTTGGTCAAGTGCGGAATGTTTACGCGGTTGTTCGGCCAATTCCGGATGACTGTGGCGCTCACCATTCCATCGGGCTCGTTCTCCGCGCCTATCGCCTCGATCTCTATAATGAGTTGAGCTGCCGCAACCAGAGCATTCCGACGCTTTGACATCGGTGCGGTCTGCGAATGGCCATTCTCGCCTTTGATATCGATGAATCCGCTGCAACCCCAGGAACTATTGGAAACGGCGGCGATCGTGACACCGGCCGCCTCCATCTCTGGTCCCTGCTCGATATGCAGTTCTAAATATTTATGCACTGGTCGACCACCGACTGGACGGGATCCCGCATACCCGATGCGAACAAGCTCGTCGCCGAGAAGCGTTCCTTCATCGTCCTTGCGTGACAAGGCTTCATCAAGCCGCGAGAGACCGGCAAAAACGCTGGACCCCATGATGCCCGGCTGAAACCGCGCGCCTTCCTCGTTGGTAAAGTTGACGATCTCGATTGCCCGTCTCGTCGCAATGCCTCCGGCATTCAACGATCGCACAACAGCAAGTCCAGCGAGCACGCCGAGGACGCCATCGAACTTGCCGCCGGGCATCTGGGTGTCGAGATGACTGCCAATCATCAGTGGCGGCAAAGACGGGTCTTCACCTTCCCGCCGTGCAAACATGTTGCCGATCTCGTCTACCGTGACTGTGAGACCGGCCTCCTGCGCCCAGTAACGAAACAGGTTGCGCCCTTCCCTGTCTGCGTCAGAAAGGGCCGGGCGAAAGCTGCCGCCGCCCTCGGTGGCGCCGATCGCCCCCATCGTCATTATGTCGGCCCACAAGCGTTCGGCGTTAATGTCAGGTGACGCTGTCATGGTCTATCCTTGGATGGTCTAAAAGCAATTCTCGAAATCAATTCGTTTCGTGCAGCACGGATTCGAGCGTGTTGAGGAAGATATCGGCGTGTTCGCGTCCAAAGGGCAGCGGTGGACGGATCTTCAGCGTGTTGCCGTGAATGCCTGCCGCGCTGATGAGCACGCGACGTTCACGCATACGATTGACCACCGCCAGCGAGCGGGCACCATCCGGAGTGCGGCTCTTGCGATCGCTCACGAATTCAAGGCCGAGAAAGAGGCCCGCGCCCCGAACATCTCCGATGCAGTCAAATGTCTGCTGCAGCTTACGCATGCCCTCCAGCATGTAGTTGCCCGTCGACAAAGCATTGTCGGTCAGCGCCTCGTCTTCAATGATGTCCAGGACGGCATTGGCGGCGGCAATCGACACGTGGTTGGCGCCAAAGGTGTTGAAATAGCGAATGTCGTGGCCAAAGCGCTCCTGCACCTCGCTCTTCATCACCGCAGCGGCGATAGGCATGCCGTTGCCCATCGGCTTACCCATCACAGCGATGTCCGGCACAATGCCATGGCGCATGAAGCCCCACATGTGAGAGCCTGTACGACCGAAGCCCGGTTGCACCTCGTCGGCGATGTAAAGCGCCCCGGCCTCATGGACAACCTCCAATGTCTTTCTCAAGAAGCCAGCTGGCTCCGAGAATATCCCGTCGGTCGAAAAGATACTGTCGGCGATGAAGGCGGCGGGCTTGATCCCACGGCGGCGCATGAAAGCAATCGCCTTGGAAACCTCCTGCGCAAACATGTCGCCGACGTCTCCGCCATCGGCACGATAGGCATCGGGTGCCGGCACGGTGACCACATGCATGCCAAGCGGCATGTTGGGGCCCAGCGATGGAGAGATGGCGGCCGTTACAGCTGTCGTGCCGTGATAAGCGTTTTCGGTGATAATGATACCGGTTCCACCGGTTTGATAGCCGGCAATGCGCAGTGCCAGGTCAACAGCTTCGCTACCGGTGCAGCAATACATGACCCGGTTCAATTCCTCGGGGAATGTTGCAAGCAGTCTCGTCGAGTAAGCAAGGATCTTATCGTCGAGATAGCGTGTATGTGTGTTCAATACCGCAGCTTGTTCGGCAATCGCAGCAACCACGCGGGGATGGCAGTGGCCTACCGAGGGCACATTATTATACGCGTCAAGATAAGCATTTCCGTCAGGGTCGTAGAGCCAGACACCGTCTCCGCGCACAAGGTGTAGAGGATTTTCGTAAAACAATCGGTATGACGGGCCGAGCAACGCCTGACGACGTTCGATCATCGAACGCTCCCGCTCCGGCAGACTGGCCAGACGCGACGCGTCGAAGCCGTTGATCATCGTCGTTGCTGGCTTGTTCATGCCGGTCTCTCCACGGACGTGCGGCAAGCCGCTGCTAGTCGCGCAATAGTATCATCCTTTGGCAATGCATCGAGGCGGGCAAATTGCGCCCAGACGGTGGGACTATTTCGGGTGTAACGTTCCTTATGTTCCGGAAATAGTTTGGCTTGCCATTCCTGTATCGCAAGTCGCATCAGCATGCGCGTCACGATGGCTGGATATATCAGTTCGAGTTCCTGATCGGACAGCGGCTTCTCCGTCGCATATCCTTTGAGGAAATCGCACATCGCTTCGACGGGGTCCGCAGCGTCCCCCATCTGGTAGGCCGCACCCACCGCAACATCGAATAGGACCGGTGCATGCACCATGTCACCGAAATCGATGATGCCGCTGATCGCGTCTGGATTCTCCTCTCTGACGAGAATGTTTTCCATGTTGAA
Source organism: Agrobacterium cavarae (assembly GCF_004310285.1). Lineage (GTDB taxonomy): Bacteria > Pseudomonadota > Alphaproteobacteria > Rhizobiales > Rhizobiaceae > Agrobacterium > Agrobacterium cavarae. Next base: position 66,178 of record NZ_SISF01000027.1, on the reverse strand, counting down.
ATCATTATGGATAACCTGCGCGGGCAGTTGCGTTATGCGCGGCAGGATCAGGCTTTCGAAGTCGGTCATCGCCGCCTCCAGCCTCCTTCGTTGCGCTTCGTCGCCGAAGATGGACAGCAAGTCCCGCAGCCCCGCTGCGTGAGACATGTCCCAGGTGATGCGATGATGGGCGGCTTCATGTGTGAAACCTTGAAGAGCCTTCTGCATCCGACCCAACAACGCACCAATGCGATAGCGCTGGATCGCAGAATGCGGCTGCGATTTCTGGGATTTTCCCGGAACGAACGTGACCATGCGCACCCCGCGGGTGGCACCTTCATCATCGGTCATCCGGAAATCCGCCTCGCCGTCGAGCGTTCGAATGATCCTCTGGATTGGAATGCCCGGGTCGGCAGCTTCGACATGCAAAAGCGCCTGACTGTGCATGCTGGTCATGGCAGGATTTTCGGCCGGATTGAGGATCTTGAGGAGATATTCCGAACCGTTGTCGAGCGTCAGACGGTAATTGCTGTCCTTTTCGCCCCAGAGCCATTCCGCCCTCCCGACAAAGCCGTATTTCTCCCGCGCGATCTGCTCTGCCTGATCCGCAAGCACGGTGGTTGCGCTTGTCTTCAGCTCCGCGCCAAGCGCACTTGCCGCTTCCTGGTGTGCCGTGGAAGCCATGTTCCCGTTCCCCGATATTGCATTGAATGATAGGCACTGGGGGCCGATGGACCCCCACGCGTTTAGTGGCGTCAGGCGAGCCTCGGCGCGCCGATCGTCTCCTCCGGAAAGGCCGATTGATAGGCCGCGGCCAGCGCGAGTACGATGTCATCGCGATAGCGCGGGCCAACAAACTGCAAACCAATCGGCAGGCCACCTTGATCGAAGCCGCAGGGTATCGACACGGCCGGTTGGCCGGTCATGTTGAACGGATAGGTGAAGGGCGACCAGTCAGACCAGTCCTTGCCTTCGATGCCGCTTGGGAAATCCACACCTGCCTCAATTGCTGTCGTCGGCATGGTCGGCAGCATGAGCGCGTCATAGGTCTGATGAAACAGCGCCATCGTTACTTTAAGATCAGCCCTGACCTGTTCGGCCGCGACATAGTCCCGCGCGGTATAGGCACAGCCTTTCTCATAGATGCGGATCAGGCCCGGATCCATAAGCGCTTTTTGCTCTTCCGTTGGATTGATCAACTCTACAGTTTTGGCTTCGGCGGCGTACCAAAGGGCGAGAAGAGCATCCTGCGGATTGGAGAACCCCGGATCGACGTCTTCGATAATGGCACCCATGTCGGCCAGCCGCTTGGCGGCGCGCTCGACGGCCGCGGCCACGTCCGGCTGGACCTCGGCGTAGCCAAGATTGCGACTGTAACCGATCTTCATGCCCTTGATGTTGGCAGCCTTGGTTCCTTCATGCCAGTTCGGCACGGGAGTGGGGCAGTAGCCATACATCGCCTTCGGGGTCGGACCCGTTGTTGCATTCATGAACAGCGCCGCATCTTCAACCGTCCGAGTCAGCGGGCCGCGATGCGCAAGCTCGAACAACGGCGTCGGCGTGTCGGAGGGAATCCAGCCATAGGTCGGCTTGATACCGAATGTTCCGCAGAAAGAGGCCGGAATACGGATTGAGCCGGCGCCGTCAGACCCCTCATGCAGGACACCCATATTGAGCGCTGCTGCAACGGCTGCACCGCCAGACGAGCCTCCGGAGGCGCGATCTGAACGCCATGGATTGAGCGTATTTCCAAAGGCCGGGCCGTGGGTCACTCCCTTCCAGCCAAACTCCGGCGATGTTGTTGTGCCAAGGACAGTGACGCCAGCGCCACGCAGGCGTTCCATGATGAGAAACTCTTCCTCCGATGGCGTTGTCGAACCCAGTGCTGACCCACGTCGCCAGGGAATACCCTTCACGGGGGTCAATTCCTTGATTGTTGTCGGCGCACCATCGATGGGGGAAAGTTGCTCTCCTTTCTTCCAGCGCGCTTCCGATGCTTTCGCTTCTGCCAGTGCCAGTTCCGGCACGACATAAGCGAATGCATTTACGCTTGGGTTGAATTTCTCAATCCGTGCCAGCGATGCCTTGGCGGCCTCCACGGGAGACGCCTGGCCCGAGGCGAAGAGCTGCGAGAGCTGCACGGCCGTCATCTCGCCGAGGTCGGTTTTGTTCGTCACATCCATATCTCAGTCCTCAATGCTTAGGCGCGCGTGGCTTGAACGGTGGCCAGTGCGCGACTGACGGCACCAAACATGTCGTCGATCTGCTCGGCAGTGATAATCAATGGTGGGCAGAAGCAGATCGCTTCTCCAATATTGCGGATGATCAGGCCTTCGTTCTGGCATGCCGCCGCAACCGCCGCAGCTGCGTCCCCAGCATTTGCATCCGCCCATGGGTTGACCTCCAGCGCACCAAGAAGGCCAATGCCGCGCGACGAATGCACAAGCGGATGTTCGGCAAGTGCCGCCAGTCCGTGGAGGAACTTTTCTTCGAGGCGCGCGACATTGCCGACAAGGTCGCGTTCCTGGATGATCTTCAGGTTCTCGAGACCGACGGCTGTCGCGACGGGATGACCGGACGCGGTGAACCCGTGACCGAAGACGCCGATCCGATCCGCTTCATCGGCGATCGGCTGATAAAAGCGATCGTTCATGATAATCGCGGAAAGCGGCATGTAGGACGAGGAGATCTGCTTCGACACGACCAGCACATCCGGCTCAATGCCGAGCGTTTCGCACGCAAACATCTTGCCCGTGCGGCCGAAGCCGCAGATCACTTCGTCGGCGACAAGAAGAATATCATATTTCTTCAGGATCTCCTGAACGCCGGCCCAGTAACCATCCGGCGGCACCAGCACGCCGCCAGCGCCCATCACAGGCTCACCCCAGAAGGCAGCAATTGTTTCGGGACCTTCCTTCAGAATGAGCTCTTCCAGATCATTCAGAATGCGCTTGGTGAAATCGGCTTCACTTTCGCCATCCAAGGCGAAATGCACGTAGGATGGGCATGACGTGTGGATCATCCGGTCGAGCGGCAGATCGAAGCTTTCATGATTGCGAGGCAGGCCCGTGATTGAACCGGAAGCGATTGTCACGCCATGATAGCCCTTGATCCGGCCGATGATCTTCTTCTTGTCTTTCTTGCCAAGCGCATTGGAACGGTACCACACCATCTTGCAGGCAAGGTCGTTGGCTTCCGAACCCGAGGATGTAAAATGCACTTTCGACATCGGCACGGGAGCAAGCTTGATCAACATCTCCGCCAGATCGACCGAAGGCCCGTGAGTCTTGTAGGCGAAGCTATGATAATAGGGCAGCTTCTCCATCTGTGCCTTGGCGGCCTCCACCAGACGCTTTTCGCCGAAGCCCAGCGCCACCGACCACAGCCCGGCTAGTCCCTCGATATAACGCTTTCCCGTATTGTCGGTGACATAGATCCCGTCGCCGCTCTCGATCACGAGACCGCCTGACTTTTCGTATTTTCGAAGATTGACCATCGGATGCATCTGATAGGCGATGTCGCGGGCTTCCACAGAATTCGGCATAATCGTCATGTACTGCTCCACAAACGGGCTCTTAAGCCCGCAACTTGGTTGATATCGACCGGACGAGTGGTCTGATTTTGACATTTCATCATCAAGGCCGGCTCACGCCGGCATCAAGTGCCAAATTCATTCCACTAGGCCGTCATGAGCGCTTCCTTCGCCCGACCGGGAATGGCCTCGATCAGGCTCTTCGTGTAGGGGTGCTGGGGTTTATCGAAGATCGTGTTCCCGTAGCCGAGTTCGACCACCTCGCCCTTCTGCATCACCATCACACGGTCGCAGATCTTTGCCGCTACGCGAAGGTCATGAGTGATGAAGACGAGAGAGAGATCGAGGTCTTTCTTGAGCTGGCCCAGCAGTTCCAGGACCTGGGCCTGGATCGACACATCAAGGGCTGAAACGGCCTCATCGGCGATGATGATCTCAGGTTCGAGCGCCAGCGCCCGCGCAATGCCGATACGCTGGCGCTGACCGCCAGAAAACTCGTGCGGAAAACGGTTCGTCGCCTTCGGATCGAGACCGACCATCTCCATCAACTCGGCCGCGCGTGCCAACGCCTTCTTCTCATCTTCGCCGTAAGCAATAGGCCCTGAGGCAATGATGCGCCCGACTTTTTCGCGCGGATTGAGCGATGAGTAAGGATCTTGAAAAATCATTTGCATCCGCCGGCGCATGGTTCGCAGTTCTTCGCCTTTCAAATGCGCCATGTCTTGACCGCCAAGCAAGATGCGCCCGCTACTGGGATCTTGTAGCCGTACGAGACAACGTCCCACTGAGGATTTACCGGATCCGCTTTCCCCCACAATGCCCAGCGTTTCGCCACGGCAAAGTGTGAAGGACACGTTCTTGACCGCATTCACCTCGCGCACCTTGGAGAACAGCCCCGTGCCCATACGATAAACCTTCGAAAGGTTCTCGACAGTGAGCAATGGCTCCCGGTCGTCAACGTGCTTGACGCCCTCTCCAGCGCGGGGAATGGCAGCGATCAGCTTATTCGTATAGGGGTGTCTCGGCGAGAAAAGGACTTCTTCCGCTGTCCCCTGTTCCACTATTCGACCGAGCTGCATGACGCTGACATAGTCGGCGACCTCGGCTACGACGCCGAAATCATGGGTGATGAACATGACCGCCATATTGCGCTCCTTCTGGAGCTTGGCGATCAGTTTCAAAATTTGCGCCTGCGTCGTCACATCGAGCGCGGTGGTCGGCTCGTCTGCGATCAGCACCTCCGGTTCCAACGCCAGCGCCATGGCAATCATGACGCGTTGGCGCTGACCGCCGGAAAGCTGGAACGGGTAGCTGGCTGCAACGCGCGGCGGATCTGGCAGGCCAACTTCCGTAAGAAGCGACAGCGCTTTTTCTTTTCGCTCCTTTGGTGTCAACAACCCATGCGCTTCGAAGACCTCCTCGATCTGCGCCGAAACCTTCATCAGCGGGTTGAGCGCAGACATCGGTTCCTGAAAAATCATCGCCACGCGGCGCCCTCGAATGGCGTAGAGCGCGTCGGCTGGCATGGTAACGAGATCCGTCGTGCCTAGGAGGATGCGGCCCTGCGCCACGCGCACCGTATCCGGTAATAGTCCCATCAGCGCATTGGCAGACATCGATTTGCCTGAGCCACTTTCGCCGACCACGCAAAGCATTTCTCCTGGAAAGAGCTTGAAGCTGACACGGTCGACTGCAAAGGGCCGGTCTGCGCCATCCGGTAATGCAATGCTCAGCCGGTCGATGTGGACGACCGGTTCACCGCGCCCTTCTTTCTCCAGCGCTCCCGGATGAAGAACGGCCGCAGCAGTCCCTTCAAAGCTCACGTCATCGGTATTTATGGTGTCGGCCATATTTACTTCCCCTTTCGCGCAAGGCGAGGGTTGAGGGCATCGTTCAGCCCCTCCCCGACCAGGTTCAGCGCCAGCACAGTCAACAGGATAGCAAGGCCGGGGAAAAAGCTCACCCACCAAGCCTGACGGATCACGGTGCGACCGGCGCCGATGATGTAACCCCATGACATGATGTTACGATCGCCCAATCCGAGAAACGAAAGCGAACTTTCGATCAGGATCGCCGCAGCCACCATCATCGAGGCAAGCACGATGATCGGTGAAAGTGTATTCGGCAGGATTTGCCGCCAGATAATCGTGGAGTGCCTTTGGCCGGAAAGCACAGCTGCCTCGACAAATTCACGCGACCGGAGCGACATCACCTCGCCGCGCAGAAGGCGGGCGACAGGAGGCCAGGAGACGATGGCGATCGAGATCACGATCGAATAGATGCTCGGCTGAAAAATGGCCACCAGCACCACTGCAAGCGCAAAGCTTGGAACGCTTTGGAAGAACTCGGTGAACCTCATCAGCACATCATCGACCCAACCGCCGAAGTAACCGGCGATCGCACCGATCGGAATACCGATCAGCAGAGAGACCACGGTCGAGACAAGACCAACGAGAAGCGACACCCTGGCACCGTAAGCGAGACCTGCAGCGAGATCACGCCCCATCGGATCCGTACCGAGAAAGAAGGCATCCATGGTGAAAGGCGGAATGAACGGCCGCTGGACCATTGCCCAGGGGGATTTGGTGTAAAGGAAGGGAGCAACGATCGATACAATGACGACCAGGAGCAAAATAACGAGGCCGACGACAGCACCGCGATTCTGCGAAAAGCGTTTCCAGAAATCCTTCATGACGCCACCTTGATGCGCGGATCGACGAGGCGGTAAAGCACGTCGGTGATGAGGTTGAAGAGCAGGACCATCGCGGCGGAGACGACAAACACACCAAGCAAAAGATTATAGTCTCGTTGCGACAATGCATCGAACATCAGCCGGCCGATGCCCGGCCACGCGAAGACAGTCTCGATCAGCACGGCTCCACCGACCAACTGACCTGCCTGCAAACCGGCAAGGGTTACGACCGGCAAGAGAGCGTTGCGCAGCACATGGCGGCGCTGGATGATGCCTGGACGCAGACCCTTGGCCTTCGCAGTCTTGACGAAATCGAGCCTGCCAACCTCCAACATCGAGGCGCGGGTCATGCGGGCATAGACGGCCATGAAAAACAGGCCGAGCGTCATGGCGGGTAAAATAAGGTGCCGCAATATGTCCAGCATACGGGCAACGCCAGTGTAGTTGGCCCCGACCGTTTCGTAACCGAAGCCGGGTAGCCAGCCGAGTTCGACGGAGAACAGTAAGACGCCCATCAGCGCCAGCCAGAACAGCGGTGTCGCGTAGAAGATCAGCGCCACCAGCGAGATGATCGTGTCGGCCCACTTTCCTTGCCGGGCAGAAGCAAAAGCGCCAGCCGCAACACCGAGACCGAGCGAGATCACAAAAGCGGAGAGTGAGAGAAGCAACGTGGCAGGCAAACGTTCGCTAATGAGCTGAAGCACCGGTAGCTGCTGACGGTAGGAGTAACCGAGATCAAGCCGAAGGACCGAAGATACATAGATCCAAAGCTGCACATAAAGTGGCTGATCGAGACCAAACCGTTCTCGGAGCTGTTGAAGGAAGGCGGGATCGGCATCACCTGCTTCTCCCGCCATCACCGAAGCCGGGTCTCCCGGCGCAGCATGAATGAGAAAGAAGTTGAGCACGGTGATACAGATCAAGATCACGGCTGCCTTTAACAGGCGCCCCGAGATGAATCTGAGCATGAGCGTGGCTCCGACTAGGGTTTTCGGTCTGAATGATTGGCGGAGACTGATCTCCGCCAAATATCGACTTACTTCTTGATCCAGGCGTCGCGCATGGATTCCGGAAGGCCTGACGCCGTCGTGACGATGTCTTGAACCTTGCAGTTATAGATCGTCGGGAAACCGAGCTCGAGCAGCCAGGCGACCGGCACGTCTTCCTGAAGCTTCATCTGAACTTGATCGTAGAGTTCCTGACGCTTGGAGGCTGGATAGGCCACGGCTGCCTGCTCGAACAGCTTGTCGAGTTCCGGATTGGAATAGCCCTCGACATTGTTGAACGGATTGCCCTTTGCGATCTGAGAGGTCTTGTAGTTGCGATCCACGCCTATGGCTGGATCGCCATTCTGGTAAAGATATGTGAAGGCGATGTCGTAATCCCAGTTCGACGTGCGCTGATTCCACCCCGCAACGTCCGTCGCTTCGATCTCGATTGGAATACCGACTTCCTCAAGATTCTGCTTCACCGCTTCTGCCCAGCGCTGCCATGTTTCACCGTATGGGAGCGGGAGAAGCTTCAGAGGCTTGCCTTCATAGCCGGCCTCCTTAAGCAGTGCTTTGGCCTTATCGACGTCGTGTGGATAATGCGGTTCAACATCCTTGTAGAAGGGCAGTTTTGACGACAGTGGACCGGTTGCAACCTTTCCATAGCCGTTCCACAAAACGTCTTTGGCAAACTCGCGATCGAGCGCGTACATAACTGCCTGGCGGAATTTCACATTATCCATCGGTGCCTTGCGGTTGTTCAACCATAGCCACGATAGCGGAGCGAAGTACTCCCAGCCTTTTTCCGTTATGCAGCTGTTGGGCAAATCCTTCAGTCTGGGAATGTCGAAATTCTCAACCGATCCGCCCGGTAAGACATCGACTTTGCCTGTCTCGAATGCAACGGACCGCGACGCACCGTCTGGAATGACCTGATAGTACAGCTCATCGAGGTAAGGCTTGCCCTTGATGTAATAGTCATTGTTCTTGACGAGATGGATGTAGCTCCCACGCTTCCATTCGTCGAACTTGAAAGGGCCCGTTCCGATCGGCTTGTCGTTGGCTGGGTTCGTCGCGTAGTCGGTACCTTCATAAATGTGCTTGGGCACGATCGGCATCGTGTAGAAGGCCAAACCGCGGATAAAGGCTTCGAAAGGTTGCTTCAGCTTGAACACGACGGTCTTTTCGTCCGGCGCGGTCACGCTTTCCACATGGGTCATCAAGTTGCGGTGACGCGGCTGCATCTTCATAAGATAGTCGTTGGCGGAGAACAGAACGTCAGCCGATGTCATCGGCTTGCCGTCGTGCCATTTTACGCCATCCTGCAACGTAAACGTATAGGTCAGGCCATCATCGGAAATGGTCCAGGATTTGGCGAGCGATGGCTCGGGCTTGAGGTTTTCATCGTAGCGGAGCAAGCTTTCGTAGATATTGCCACCGACCAGTAGGGCCGGCCCATTTGTTGTGGTGCCGATCATAACGCTTGGCGGTTCGGGCTGAACGATCAGGTTCAGTTTACCCCCTGGAACAGCCTGCGCTGATGCAGCGGTTGTCATCATGAAAATGGCTAGGGATGCAGAAATCAGTCGTCGCATGAAGTTCCCCTTATGGATTTTCGTTTCTTGCAGACGTCACTTTGCGATCTCATCGCAGTAACAATATACCAATATATTGGTACATCATCTTGACTCCCTTGAGCGCGAGGTGTCAAGCAAGACCGCGCCATTTTTGCATAAAAGTTGAACTCACTAAAATGTGGATTAAAAATTAAGCGGATGGCACGCATTTGCGGCTGTGTGCAAAAACGCGCTACCCCGGAACGGGCTTGGACAGGATTGAGACGATGAATGAGGCACGAAATCACAAGCCGCACATAGCTCTAATCAGTAGCACTCTCGACCTCAGCTTTCTGAAAGACGCCTTCAAAGCGTCCGGGCTGGGCGCGAGACTCAGCATTTATCCAGAGGCCGGATTTGAGACCGCCGACGTTGCGGTCGCCTGGAATCCGCCGCACGGGCTTCTTTCCACTATGCCCAACCTTAGATTGGTCCATAGCATCGCTGCCGGCCTGGACAACATTTTCGCCGATCCAAGCCTCCCTTCTCTCCCCGTTTGCCGTGTCGTGGACGACCGGCATGCACTTGGCATGGCAGAATATGCCGTTTGGTCGGTCCTGTTGTTTCATCGCGAGATGGACCGACATTTGCAAAATGCCACACTGAAATGCTGGGAACGCCCTTCGCAGATCCCCGCACGCGATTACTCGGTTGGCATACTAGGATTTGGTGCGATCGGGCGGACTGTCGGACGCAGCCTTCTTGCCCTCAACTACGATGTCCGCGCATGGGCACGCTCACCCAAGGAAGAAGCGGGCATCATCACCTATTACGGCGACGAGCAACTGCCGGTGTTTCTCTCCGGTTGCAACGCGGTGATCTGCCTCCTTCCCCTCACCGGCGCCACGCGCGGAATTATGAATGCCAACCTGTTCGCCCATCTCCCGAAAGGTGCTGCAATCATCAACATGGGCCGCGGCGAGCACCTGGTCGAAGCTGATCTGATCGAAGCAATCGATAGCGGCCACCTTCGCGGAGCTGTACTAGACGTTTTCGCGAAAGAACCGCTGCCCGAGGAGAGCCCCCTGTGGGACCATCCAAAGATCTTCACAACGCCTCACATCGCGTCCATGCCAGATCCCAAAGATGTCGTCGCGCAGATCTTCGAGAATGCGACACGCGTGTTGGCGGGAATGCCGCCACTCAATGAAGGTAATCGAGACAGCGGATACTAAAAGGCACGCCTCAGCCGATGCATAGACTCTGAAAAGAGAGAGCGCTTATGCGTGTAGAATGACGCACGGCGCCTCAGTGCTGGCTGTTGCCGAAATTGCCGAGGAGGCGAACAGCGACACTCCCATGGCCAGAACGTTTCGTCACATCAGACATGCTGTCCGCCGTTGATGTGGATTTCTGCGCCATTGATGTAGGATGACTGTTCAGTGCAGAGAAAGTAGATGGTCCTGGCAACTTCGTCCGTCGTCCCGAGCCGCCCCAATGGCACCTCGGCCTCAACGAGCTCATCTGTGCCGGGAGACAGAATTGAGGTGGCAATCTCGCCCGGAGCAATCGCATTGGCTCGAACACCGCGGGGCCCGAATTCGTGCGCAAGTTCACGGGTAAGCGCGGCCAGTCCGGCCTTGGACGCGGCATAGGCAACCCCGGCGAAGGGATGGACGCGAGAGCCCGCAATCGATGTCACATTGACGATGGAACCCCGCGCGGCCTGGAGTTCAGGCAGTAGCGCGCGAGCGAGGAGAGCGGTGGAAACCAGGTTGACATTCAGAATTTTTGTCCAGGTCGCCGCATCGGTTTCGGCCACCCCAAGGCGGCTGCCTTCAGGCCCCTTCGGCGAGATACCTGCATTGTTTACCAGCGCCGCCAGCTTGCCATCAGGAAGACGGCTGCGCACCATTTGGACCAATTCGTCAATACCGGAAAGATCGGCGAGATCGGCCTGAATATGGCTTTCGCGAGCCGATGGCCAGCGGCACTCCTCCGAAAATGGCTGCCGCGACACCGTCAATACGCGCCAGCCGTGCTGCAAGAACAGCTTGACCGTAGCGTGCCCGATCCCACGACTAGCACCCGTCAAAAGCATATAGGGTAAGTCTACCAAGGGCGGAACTCCAATCATTTCGCCGCATATGGCACGCGCGATATATCGCTAGGTTAACGTCTACCAAGAGGTTTGCAAGCGATTTGGGGCCAAGCGACGTTAGCCAGTCGTGGAAGCCTGCGGCCGGCGACAGGCAAGCCGGGCCGTCGAGCCAATCTTGTCAGTCGTCAGCCGCCCGTGTTCGACATATGACGAGCGATTGTGGGCGCCGACATTCGGTCCAGAACGAAGTCATGGCCTCTTGGTTTGCTTTGGATCGCGGCGCGGATGCCATCCACCAACATTCTGTCGTCCTGTGAAGCGCGCATGACGTCTTTCAAGTCGGCGGCATCCTCTTGCCCAAGACAGGTATGCAGCAAGCCTGCGGCAGTGACCCGAACGCGGTTGCAACCTTCACAGAAATTGTGGGTGAGCGGCGTGATGAAGCCAACCAAACCACCGGTTTCTTCGATGCGAGCATAGCGTGCCGGGCCGCCTGTGCGTAGAGCAACGGGATTGAGCGTCCAACGCTCTTCTATCTGGCGGCGCAAGCTGTCTAGCGGTAGATACTGAGCCAGCCGATCCTCGCCGGTTTCCCCCAGAGGCATCGTTTCGATGAGCGTCAAGTCCATACCATCTCCGTGGGCGAAACGGATGAGTTGATCTACCTCTTTTTCCGTTACACCCTTCAACGCAACCGTGTTGATCTTGATGGCGAGTCCCACAAGCCGTGCGGCCTCGATCCCCTTAAGAACTGTTGTCAGTGAACCACCGCGTGTGAGTTCGGTGAAGCGCTGAGGATCGAGCGTGTCGAGGGACACGTTGACACGCCTCACGCCGGCCTCTGCCAGCCCCGCTGCATGATCTGCAAGACGTGTAGCGTTGGTGGTGAGCGTCAGTTCTTTCAAGGAGCCGTCCCGCAGAGACGGCGAGAGGTTGTTAAACAAGGTCATGACATTTTTGCGCACCAATGGTTCTCCGCCGGTGATGCGGATCTTGGTCACGCCAAGTTGGATAAAGGCGCGCGCGACCCGCTCCAGTTCTTCCAAGGACAGAAGGTGTTGCCTTTGCATGAAGATCATTCGCTCCGGCATGCAATAGACGCAGCGCAGATCGCAACGGTCGGTCACAGACAGACGCAAATAGCTGACGCTGCGGCCAAAGGTGTCCACGAGAGGACGAGCAGAGGCCTGAGAGGTTTCCATCAGCATGCGATCCCCCTTTCTCGCGCTGTAGCGACCATGTCGTCCACCGACACAAACTTCTCGCGTGGCTTGCCGTTAACACAGCCGCGCGCTACCTCTGCGCTATCAATAATCCGCCAGGCATCGAAATCGAGGGGCACTCCGTGCCGTCTGCCAATGGAAGAGACGAGCCTGTCAATGGCGCCTGGTTCCGGCGACGGCAGGCTATCGAGATCAACAAGAATCTTCTCCACGGTATCGAGCGCGCACGCGCGGTTGGTGCCAATAGTTCCCTGTGGGCCACGCTTGCTCCAACCACACGTATAGAGCCCGTGATCGATCCGATCGTGGACCATCAGCCGACCGCCTCGGTTAGCGTGAACGCCGCGCGATCCATCGTAGGCGATACCTTCGATCGGTGACGTTCGGCGGCCGACGCTGAGAAACACGAGCTTCGTGTCGATCCTAATGCATTCGTCCGCCGCTCCTTCCACACAGTTGCGCCTGAAGACGGCGCTTTGGACCCCTTCACCGCCTTCAAAGCAGACGGGTTCGAGGTGGAAGCGGAAGAGGCATCGTCGTTCCTTGGTCGCGACACGGCGGGAAAAGCGCTCAAGGAGGTCCAACGAGGCTTTTCGCTCTATGTCGAAGCCATCGCCATGCGAGAAGGCATCCGCCCGCAGATCGGCTGGATCAATTCCCGGATCACAGGCCGTCAAAGTATCGAACTCGCCCAGCTCCTTAGCCGAAAATCGAGTTTCGCTTGGGCCGCGCCGCCCGATGAGATGCACGTCGCGAACCCGGCTTTCGGCAAGTGCCTCCAGCGCATGCGCGGCGATATCCGTCCGGCGCAATTCATCCGGCGTCTTAAGGAGAATGCGCGCCACGTCCAGCGCGACATTGCCATGTCCGATGACCACAGCCCGTTCACCTGAGAAATCGAAAGCAAGGTCACGATGGTCGGGATGGCCGTTGTACCAGCCGACAAAGTCACTTGCCTGTCGGTTACCAGCCAGTTTCTCGCCCGGCAGGCCGATCTCCCGACCGAGCGACGCGCCTGTCGCAAGGACAACGGCATGATAGGCACGCCGCAGAGCCGCGATGCTAATATCCGTCCCCACATCGACACCGCCGACGAAGCGAAAGCCGGGCATGGCAGCGATCCGGTCGAAAACGGCTGTGACTTGCTTGAGCTTCGGATGATCGGGGGCAACGCCGAAGCGCACCAGGCCGTAGGGGACCGGCAGCCGCTCGAACAGATCGACGGCAACATCCTTCTGCGCGCGCAAAAGGGCTTCCGCAGCGTAGAAACCGCTCGGTCCGGCCCCAACAATGGCAACGCGATACTGCGGCGTCGTCATAGGCCGAGCGCCTTTTTTCGCTCGTCGGCACCGGGAAGCGGTGCGAGACGGCTGGTAATCACAGGCGTTTCCGCCGCCCGACGACGATTGATCTCGATCCACTTCTGCTGTTCGGGCGCAAGCAAATAGGACGCCTGGATCGCGCCGACTGGACAGGCTGGCACGCAGCCGCCGCAGTCGATGCAATTTTCGGGATCGATATAGGTCATTTCATCATCGAGATGAAAGCATTCGACGGGACACACGGTCACGCATTCCGTGTAGCGACATCCCGTGCATTGATCAGTCACGACATAGGTCATGTCTATTATGCCCTTTCAAAAATCCAATTGGTGCGAAACCGATAGGGGCTGTCACGTTGGAGCGACCTCGACCAACACATCCGAGAAGGTCGGGGCGCGTCCGAGATCGGCGAATGCCGGCGGCGTCAGCGCGTGGACGGTCGGCCCGCGGCGGTTCGAGCGCTGCCAGTAACCGGCAGGTGCGACCACCACACCGGGCATCACATCTTGCGAAACCGTCGCAAAAGCCTCGAAGACGCCGCGATCATTGAAGACGCGGATAGGCGTACCGGCGGTGATGCCGCGAAGATCGGCGTCGCTCGGATGGAGGATAACGGCTTGTTCTTCACCGGCCTGAGCTAGCTGTGCAGGCAGGTTGCCGTAGTTCGAGTTGAGAAAGGCATGGCTCTTTGGGGAAATGAGACTCAATGGATATTTACCAGCAAGTGCCGGGGCACTGGCAGGGCTCTCGTTCGGCGCGATATAGTGCGGCAGCGGATCGACAGGCTCTCCCGACTGGTCGCCATTATAACCCTGGCGGAAGAGCGGGGCGACGAAGTTGCCGGTCTCGGCAAGCGTCGATTTGAACTCGCATTTTCCTGTCGGCGTCGGAAAGTTGCCGTCTCGGTGTGGCGCCCATTCACCTGCAGCGGGCATGTTCAGCCGGAGGTAGCCCTTGTCTTTCAGCGTCTCCAGGTCGATGCCTTCCATCACAGGGCTCGTCCAGTCCATGGACTGCGCGATCATTTCGTCATCCGAGCGATGGAAGAATGGGTCGTCGATCCCGAGCGCTCCGGCAACACGCCGGAATAGCTCGGTGTTCGGCACGGCTTCACCCAGCGGCTCAATCGCCGGATTGTTGTAAGACAGATAGAGATGGCCCCAGGAAAACATAATGTCCTTCTGCTCGAGTTGGGTCGTAGCCGGCAGAAGAATATCCGCGTAGCGGGCGGTATCGGTCATGAAGTGCTCGCTGACGACAGTGAAGAGATCGTCACGCGCGAGACCAGCTTCGAGCTTGCCCTGCTGGCTCACCATCGACATAGGGTTGGCATTGTATACGAAGAGCGAGCGGATAGGTGGATCGAGCGGGAGCTCGCCAATCAACGCCGGGCCAAGCTGCCAGGAATTGATCACGCGCATTTTTTCCGGCTGAAGGTCTGGGCGCATCAATCCACCCCAGTTGACGGGGAATGCCCAGATCGGCAATTGCAGAAGCCCACCCCCGACATGTTTCCAGGCACCGACCAGAGCTGGCAGACAGGCAATGGAGCGTACCGTTTGGCCGCCGCCGGCATGGCGCTCCACCGCAACGCCAATGCGGATGACGGCAGGCGGGGTCGAGGCATATTCCCGCGTCAGCTGATAAATATCTTCCAGCGGGATGCCGGTTTCGGCAGAGGCGAATTCCGGCGTATATTGCTCCACACGCTCGGCGAGTTCGGCAAAGCCCACCGTGTGCGCATCGATATAGTCGCGGTCGATCAGTCCTTCCTTGATGATGATATGCAT
Source organism: Agrobacterium cavarae (assembly GCF_004310285.1). Taxonomy (GTDB): domain Bacteria; phylum Pseudomonadota; class Alphaproteobacteria; order Rhizobiales; family Rhizobiaceae; genus Agrobacterium; species Agrobacterium cavarae. Next base: position 50,994 of record NZ_SISF01000027.1, on the reverse strand, counting down.
CATTGCCATCGCCAGCGCGCCATCCGTTCCCGGCCGGATTGGAATATGCCAATCAGCCAAGCGTGCTGTCCGGGTGCGCACGGGGTCGATCACCACCAGCTTCGCGCCGTTCTTCTTTGCCTGCTCGATGAAGGGCCAGTGATGCGAGTTTGTGCTGAGCGTATTGCAAGCCCAGAGGATGATGTATTTCGAATGGATAAAGGCCTCCGGATCAACCCCGGGCGTGTGGCCGATGGTCATCATATAGGCCGTGCAGGAGCCGGAATCGCAGAAGGTGCGCTCGCTGACCGTTGCGCCGAGCTTGTTGAACAGGGGATCTCCGACATTCAGACCGTTGATGATGCCCTGCGTTCCGAGATAGCTATAAGGAAGTATTGCCTGGGCGCCATCGGTCGCGATGATGTCCTTGAACTTCGCAGCGATCTCCGCCAGCGCCTCATCCCAGGTGATCCGGGTGAACTGGCCGCTGCCTTTCGGGCCGGAGCGCCGCATGGGGTAGAGCACGCGCTTGTCGCTGTAAACGCGATCCTGATAGTTATTGACCTTTACGCAGAGACGCCCGCGCGTGAAGGGATGGTCTGGATTACCGCGAACTGCGATCGCCTTGCCGTCCTCGACAGTGGTCAGGATGGAGCAGGTATCTGGACAGTCATGCGGGCAGGCTCCGACGACAGTGGTGCGTGACATGTTCAACTCCCAGTCATTGCGCCTTCGATAGGCAGCGCTTCAATTCTGGGCAGTCTGGCAGCGTTTCGTCGGCTTGCCTTTATCCGCTTCTGCGATTGGCTATTCAGTTTCTGCGAAAATCACCGTCGTGCTGCAAGTGGCCTCAATCTTGCTTCTATTGATATTGGCAAAACCACAAGGCGCGGAGAAGACACTTGCTGGGTCATTCCGTCGATAAATACGTCACCGGAACCATGGTTCAGACATCGAACGCCAATGGTTGGGAAAACCTGCTTGCGGAACGATGGCGTCATGATGCCGGAGAGCTTCCCTCCCTCGTCCCGCGCGACACCGAGATCGCGGTGCTTCTACGCGGGAGATCCGTGGTGGACCGGCGCGGAGGCGGCATGCGTCAGCACACAGTGGCTAAACGGGGTACAATCTGGCTCTGTCCCGCCGGCGTTGAGGAAGAGTTCATCTCCGTATCCGAGCAAATGGACGACTGTCTTCACATCTTCCTGCCGGGACAGCCTTTCTCCGAGACTATGCTGAGGGAATACGACCTCGATCCGGCGCGCATCGAACTTCGGTACGAAGCGATCGACGAGGATCCGTTCATCGATTTTGCGGCTGTCCAGATTTTACAGGAAATGTCCTGCGAAAGCGCCGGCGGGCGGCTTTTTATCGAAACCCTCGCAATGTCTCTTTCGGCCCATCTCATTAGGTCCTACTCCGGTCGCTCGATAAGCCGCGCGCTGACTGTGAGGGCGGAAAAGCCACTCGATGCGAAGAGGCTTATGCGCGTGGAAGAATATGTCGATTTTCATTTAGACGATGATCTGACGGTCACCGATCTTGCTTCGGTCGCGTGCATGAGTGTCGGGCATTTTACCAGGGCATTCAAGCTGGCAACCGGAAAGAGCCCGCATGCCTTCGTCAACGACAGGCGAATGGCGCTCGCCAAGCAAAGGCTCTCCGACGAGAACTGGACCATTGAAGCCGTCGCGTTGGCCGCTGGATTTTCGTCCCACGCCAACTTTACGCGCGCCTTCAAGAAAACCACTGGGATAACGCCAAATGCGTTTCGCGGCATAGCGCACCTAGAGTGACACAGCTCCCGGAGAATGCGCTGAGGTCGCAAAAGGCGACAATCTGTGTGGTCTCGGCCCCCGTCGAAAACACTTCAAGTATAAAGTGGTCACGCTAGGATTTAACGCCCGCCCAACCTCTTCAAAGCTCCTCCTCTAATCTATCGTGCGCCGCTTTAGCGACTGAAACAAGCGCGCGGCTGTAGCAAAAAGACGACGCCTGTAGACAGCAACCCCCACCTCCCCTGTCCACACGTAACAAGCAACTTTCACACGTTCAGAAAAGTATCAGAGCCCGAACTATTCGCATATTTTTTAAGCAAAAATATAAAATGCATTAATTACACGCAAACTCACCTGTCCAAAAGGATAGGTTTTGTAGATCGTAACCACCCCTCCTACCCATCCGAAAAATCGAGCCTCCTATTCGCCACAGCCCTTTCGTCCAGAGCAAAGCCGATGCACCGTAAGCGTGGAAGCGAGCAAAACGGTTCCCCCGACAGCGGAGGAGACCACAACTGTTGCGACTCAGGGCTTCGACCCAGCTAGCACGTCTTAGTGATCGGATAAGGTATCGAGAATGCGTGACAATGTAGTCCATGTTCGGATCGTATCGCCGCTCGTCACACGCGGCTTTCGCAAGCTTGAAGACCTAAAAGCGATAGAATATCCGGGGATTAGCATTTCTCATGCAGAAATCGCGACAGGGCCGGGTTCGATCGAAAGCGAGTTCGAAGCGGCAATGTCTGTTCCAGGCACTCTCGTCGAAATCTTGCGCGCCGAGCGCGAAGGTGTAGATGCCGTGATCATCGACTGCATGGGTGACCCCGGTCTACGTGCAGCGCGTGAGTTATCGGGCATGCTGGTCGCCGGCCCCTGTCAGACCGGCATGCATGTTGCCTCGATGCTGGGACACAAGTTCTCCGTAATTACCGTCATGCGCCGGCTTATCCCGTCCTTTGAAAACACCGCTGCCCTTTGCGGGCTTTCCAGCAAGCTTGCCTCCGTCCGCAGCGTCGATATTCCGGTCCTCGAGCTAGAGGCAGATCTTGCCGCCACCGCCAAGCGGTTGGTGGAGGAAGGCAGAAGAGCCGTCGAGGAAGACGGTGCAGAAGCCCTGATTTTCGGCTGCACCGGGCTGATGGGCTGTGCGGCAGGCCTGCGCGAAGGATTGCTGGCAGAAGGTATCGACGTGTCCGTCATCGACCCGATCCCGACGGCCATCTCCGTGGCCGCAGGTATCGTTCGGGCCGGATTGACCCAAAGTCGGATGACCTATCCCGCACCGCCTGAAAAACAGTTGCTGGGTTACGACGCACTGCGCGCAGCGATGCTGCCGCAGGCGGCGCAATGAGACATAAGTGGGACCCGGGCAAATGGCATCAACGGCACTCACAGCGGTATCCAGAAAAGACGGCGATGCGTCCGCGCCCCGCATCCGCAAAGGCGGCTTCATCCACGGTCATGGCCTGTGGCTGCTGATCCTGCCCGCCTTACTCTTCTTTATTGTCTTCTTCGTCGTACCGACGGCTTCGCTCTTCGGTCTCGCCTTCAACAAGTCGGTCGCGGGCGTCATCACGCTTTCCAGCGATATCACCTTCGACAACTTTGTGCGTATCTTCACCCGGCCTATCTATTATGAGTCGATCTTGCGCTCCGCCGGCATTTCAGCGGTCGTCGCGCTCGTTTGCCTCGTCTTCGGTTATCCGCTGGCCTATGTGATTGCCAAGACGGTCAACCCCGGCCGCAACACGATGTTGATGATCCTCGTCCTGTCGTCGATGCAGCTCGACATGGTCATACGACTTTACGGCCTCATGGTGCTGCTCGGCGACAATGGTCTCATAAACGGTGCTTTGCTTCGCCTCGGCATCATTTCGGCACCGCTGCCGCTGATGTACAATATCTTCGGCGTCGTCGTTGGATTGGTGCAGATCACCCTGCCCTTCATGGTGCTTTCGCTAATCGGCATCATCAAATCCATCCATCCATCACTGGAGGAAGCAGCCAGGTCACTGGGCGCTTCCCGCAGCAAAGCGTTTTTCTCCGTCGTGCTGCCACTGTCCATGCCCGGCATTCTGGCCGGAACACTGCTCGTCTTTGCGCTCGCCATATCGTCCTATGTCGTCCCAGCATTGATGGGTGGCTGGAAGGTCATGGTCATGCCCATCCACATCTACCAGCAGGTAGCAGAGACCGGCCGCTGGCAATTCGGCGCGGCCATTGCCGTTGTCCTCTTCGTGACAAGCCTGATGGCGATCGCCGTCTACCACCGCGCCGCCATGCGCACCACGGGAGGACGCAGCTGATGCGCGAAGAGACATCCATTCCGCTGGTCTTCAAGTTGCTCTCGGCACTGACGCTGACGATCCTGCTAACACCCGTTGTCATCGTCATCCTTTCCGGCCTCAATTCCGGCGACTATCTGACTTTCCCCCCACAGGGACTGTCGCTGCGGTGGGTCTACGCGTTCCTGACCTCGCCGACCTTCCTCTCTGCCTACGGCGTGTCCTTCATGGTCGCCGGCATTTCGACGGTTATTTCCACCGTGCTCGGCACCATGGCGGCTCTCTTTCTCACCCGCTCGTCAAGCCGTGTGGTCGGCCCGATGCGCGCCTTCTTCATGATGCCGATCGTGCTGCCCGGCGTCGTACTCGGCCTTGCGCTCTACGTCTTCTATGTCACCACCGATATCGGCCTTGCCCGGACCATGGCAGGCCTCGTCATCGGACACGTCATCGTCACCTGCCCGTTCGTCATCGCCACGGTGACAGCGGCCCTCGTCGGCTTCGACCGCAGCTTGGAAGAGGCCGCCCGCTCGCTTGGTGCCTCGCCGTTCACCGCCTTTCGGCTAGTGACGCTAAAAATCATCTCGCCCGCCATTTCGGCAGGCACGATCTTCGCCTTCATCATTTCCTTCGGCCAGTTCGAGGTCACGCTATTTCTCTCGACGCCGAACCTGCAAACGCTGCCGATGGCCATGTACGTGGCACTACGCTACGCCTTCGAGCCCACAGCAGCCGCCGCCGGCATCTTCGCCATCATCCTCGTCGTCGTCTCGATGGTGGCGACCTCGAAACTCGTCAATCTGAAGCGTATTTTCGGCGGCTGAACCGCCGGGGATAGACCCGTATCCATAAGTTCGAACAACAAGGGGAACATGGACATGACCGTAAAGACCTTCGATCCCAACCGCCGCAAGCTTCTGAAACTCGGCGCTGCCGCGGCAACGCTGCCACTTTTCAACATCAACCACGCCTTCTCGCAGGACGTGACGTATGACGGTTCCGTCTTCGATGCTGGCGGCGCAGTGTTACGCGTCGGCGAATGGGGCGGGCCGTGGGGCGAACTCGTCCACAAATATCTGCTGGACGACTTCGCCAAGGATTTCAATTGCAAGATCGAATATGATTCCACCTGGCCGTGGTTTCCGAAGTTCGTGGCCAATGGACCGAAGAAGCCGCCGCTCGACATCACCAACTGGAATCTGCCGGAAATGTTCAAGACGGCGGATGCGGGAGATTTCTTCCACACCATCGACGAAATCCTGCCCAATATTCCGAACGGTAAGAATCTCTGGCCCTTCGCCATATCCAATGGCGTCGGCGTCACCTGGGCCTTCAACCAATATGTCTACGCCTACCGCACCGATCTCGTGAACCCGCCGCCCACAAGCTTCAAGGATATGTGGAAGCCAGAATTTGCGGGCAAGCGAGGCACTTACATCACTTCCAACACGCTGCAGATGGACTTCTTCCTCGTCGCCTGCTCACTCTTCGGCAAGGATCAGTACGACCTGAAAGCCGGCTTCGAGGCGATGAAGGAGTTGATGCCCGCTAAGATCTCCGATTTCACCGGCAACATGCAGACATTGATGGATCGCGGCGAAGTGGTGATTGCGGTGCAGAGCGATGCCGAGCCAATGCAGGCGCGCGATAAGGGTGCGCCCTTCGCCGTCATGTACTGGAAGGAGCTTCAGCCGATCCTGACCCAGACATACACTATCAGCCGCTACTCCGAGCCGACCCAGAAGAAGCTTGCCTACGCGCTGTTAAACCGGGCGCTTGAGCCTTCCTTCATGACCAATATGGGCAAGGAATTCTACTTGCGTCCCACCGTCTCCAATGCCGTGCTACCCGACAATCTGGTCAAGGCCGGTATCGTCAACAGCGCCGATGCCATTAAGAATTTCTGGCTGCCGGACTGGAAGGCCTATCTCAAGAACGAAGACGAAATCGTCGAGACCGTAAACGAGATTTTCGCTGGCTGATTCCAAGCGGAGCGGGCGGTCGCAACGACCGCCCGTCAAAACCACACGTGACGGACAGGCATGAAGCGCGGACCGGAAGGACGATCGGATACGATGTCGGACATTCAACTCAAAAATCTCGTCAAGTCCTATGGCGATAACGTGGCGGTCGCCGGTATCAATCTACATATCGAACAGGGCGAGTTCTTTTCGCTACTTGGCCCATCTGGCTGCGGCAAATCCACAACGCTGCGAATGATCGCAGGCTTCATCAGGCCGACTTCCGGCCAGATCCTGATCGGCTCGGATGACGTGACGTTCCTGCCGCCGGAAAAGCGCGACATCGGTATCGTCTTCCAGAACTACGCGATCTTCCCTCATATGAGTGTCGCGGAAAATATCGCATTCGGTCTGAAGCTCAGGAAAAAGTCGCCCGCCGAAATCGATACGGCCGTTGCCTTCGCCCTGCGACAGGTCGGCCTCATGGGCTACGAGGATCGTTATCAGCGGCAATTGTCGGGCGGGCAACAGCAACGTGTGGCGCTTGCCCGCGTGCTGGTAACGCAACCGCGAATCCTGCTTCTGGACGAGCCGCTATCCGCGCTCGACAAGGCGCTGCGCGAAGAAATGAAATACTGGATCAAGGAACTACAAAAAACGCTCGGTATCACCACGGTCTATGTCACACATGATCAGGATGAGGCACTGACCATGTCTGACCGGATTGGGGTCATGCGGGAGGCGCGTGTCGAGCAAGTCGGTACGCCGCAGGAAATCTATGAGCGGCCGAAAACACTCTTCGTCACCACCTTCATCGGCCAGTCCAATGTCATCGATGTAACGGTGAAGGGCCGCGACGGCGATCGCCTGGCGGTCGGGTTGGGCGCAGAGACGGCGCTGACCCGCCTTCCCGCCGGCGACCTTGCGAGTGGGTCTTCCGTCAAGCTGGTGGTGAGGCCTGAAAACCTCATCATCGGCGAGCCGGGCACTGGCCTACTCGCCACCGTGGTCTCGGAAACATACCAGGGGGCGCTTGTGCGCTACCGTCTTTCGGTTGGCGGACAGGACATGGTCGCCGAAAGACAGAACCAGTCCCATGTCGCGAGACTGTCGCCTGGGCAAATCTGCGGCGTGAGCTGGGATCCCGAACGGTCAGAGGTGCTGGTGGCCTGACGGCCGGCGCATCCAAACAAAACAATCGAGCGAAACGACACGCCCTCGGATGAAGCGTCGCGGGCGAAGGGTTTCCTTTGTCAGTCATAGGAGAAAGACATGCGTATAGGCATTGACGTGGGCGGGACGAATACGGACGCCGCCCTTATGGACGGCGCGGCGGTGCTTGGCGCGTGCAAAAGCCCGACGACCGCCGATGTCGGCTCAGGCATCGTGGCGGTATTGAAGAAGCTGTTGTCCATGACCGGGGTTTCGGTCTCGCAGATCCAGGCGGTGATGATCGGCACCACCCATTTCACCAACGCTGTGGTCGAGCGCAAGCGCTTGCTGGAAGTAGCCGCCATTCGTCTCGGTCTTCCGGCCACGAAGGGCCTGCCGCCACTGACAGACTGGCCGAAAGATCTGGCCGATACGCTCGGCCGACACACCTTCATGCTGCGCGGCGGCCATGAATTCGACGGGCGTACCATCGCTCCGCTGGATGAGAAGGGCCTGATGGAGGTAGCCCGCACCGTACGCGAACGCGGCCTGAAAACGGCTGCCGTTACTTCGGTCTTTTCACCGGTCACGCCGGAAATGGAACTGCGAGCCGCTGAGATCCTCAAGAATGAAGTGCCGGATATTGCCCTTTCGCTCAGCCATGAAATCGGCCGCGTCGGCTTTTTGGAGCGCGAGAATGCCTCGATCATGAATGCGTCGCTGGCGGAACTGTCTAGGAAGGTCGTTTCCTCCTTCCGGGATGCGCTAAAGGAATTAGAGATAAAGGCGCCATTCTTCATCAGCCAGAATGACGGGACACTGATGTCGCCGGATTATGTGGAGCGCTATCCGGTGCTGACCTTCGCCTCCGGCCCCACAAACTCCATGCGCGGCGCCGCTATGCTGGCAGGTGCCAAGGAAGCCATGGTGGTGGATATCGGTGGTACGACCTCGGATGTCGGTATGCTGGTCCATGGCTTTCCGCGCGAATCTGCCGTTGCCGTCGATATTGGCGGCGTGCGCACCAATTTCCGCATGCCGGACGTGCTTGCCATCGGTCTCGGCGGCGGCTCGCTGGTGCGTGACGACGGGGAGCGCATCGGGCCGGATTCGGTCGGCTACGAGATCACCACCAAGGCGCTCGTCTTTGGCGGAGACACGTTGACAACGACAGATATCGTCGTGGCCGCTGGCTTGGAAGATATTGGCGACCGCTCCCGCGTCGCGCACATCCCGGCAAAGACCATCGAAACCGCGCTCGCCACCATGCACCGCATGGTCGATGAGGCAGTAGACCGCATGAAGACCAGCGCCGAGCCACTTCCCGTCATCCTCGTCGGCGGCGGTTCGATTCTGGTCTCACGCGACCTGCCCTCCGCCTCCAAGGTGCTGAGACCTGAAAACGCTTCCGTCGCCAATGCCATCGGCGCGGCCATTGCTCAGGTGGGTGGCGAGGTCGACCGCATCTTCTCGCTGGAGGGAACCTCGCGCGATGCCGTTCTGGCAGGTGCCAAGGCGGAAGCATCCGAACGTGCGATCAAGGCAGGTGCGACACCTTCCTCTGTCAAGATCATGGACATCGAAGAAGTGCCGCTCGCCTATCTGCCGGGCAGCGCCACACGCATCCGCGTCAAGGCGGTCGGCGATCTTGTGATTGGTTGAGGGGACGGTGATGAAACTCACACGAGAACATTTAGCCGATCTTGCCGTGGGTGCTGCATTTCTCGGCACCGGCGGTGGCGGCGATCCCTACGTTGGTCGTCTGATGGTGCAGCAATGCCTGGACGAAGGCTGCGAAGTGGAACTGATCGATCCTAAGGATCTTTCGAACGATTGCCTCGTCATCCCGACGGCGATGATGGGCGCGCCAACCGTGCTTATGGAAAAAATCCCTTCGGGCGACGAAGCGGTTGCCTCGCTTAGACGGTTGGAAAAGCGCCTGGGCCGAAAGGCCGCCTACACCATGCCGATTGAAATCGGCGGCATCAACTCCACAATCCCTCTGGTCGTCGGCGCAAGGCTTGGCCTACCGATCGTCGACGCTGACGGTATGGGGCGCGCCTTTCCGTTTCTGGAAATGGAGACCTTCGGCGTTTACGGCGTCTCCGGCTCGCCCATGGCGGTCAGCAATGAATGGGGAGATTGTGCTTTGATTGAGGCGGTTGACAACAGACAGATGGAGTGGCTGTCGCGCGCCGTGGCCATCCGCATGGGCGGCTGCGCCTATATTGCCGAATATGCCATGAGCGGCGCTGAGGTGAAGCGCACCGCCATCCCCAACACGTTGACCCTCGCGATCCGTATCGGTGAGGTTTTGCGAAAAGCGCGTGAGGAACATCGCAACCCCATCGAGGCGCTGCTGGGTTTCCTGCCCTCGACGCTCTATCGCTATGGCCGCGTCATCTTCAAAGGCAAGATTGTCGATGTCATGCGCGAGACGAAGGCAGGTTTCACCATCGGCCGTGCACTCATCGACGGGATCACACCCTTTTCCTCGCAGATGGAAATCGAAATCCAGAACGAGAACCTCATTGCACGGCAGGACGGCAAGGTCAGGGCCATCGTGCCGGACCTGATTTCGATCATGAATACGGAGACCGCAGAGCCGATCACCAGCGAAAACCTGCGCTATGGCCAGCGCGTGACGGTGGTTGCGGTGTCTGTTCCAGAACTTATGCGCACGCCGGAAGCGCTAGACGTCTTCGGACCTGCCTGCTTCGGTCTGAAAGAACCCTTTACCTCCATCGAGGAGATTGACTGAGATGGCAATCATCACTGATCAGGACATTGACGATCTGGCCGTGGGTGCTGCGGTGCTAGGCACCGGCGGCGGCGGCGATCCTTACATTGGCAAGCTTGTAGCCAAGGCGGCAATCGAAAAATATGGCCCAGTCGATCTGATCGCGCTCGAAGATGTGCCGGATGGCGCAACCGTAGTCGCCTGCGGCGCCATGGGCGCACCCACCATCCTCATTGAGAAAATCCCGTCCGGCGACGAGGGCAATCTGGCGTTGGAGTCCTATGAAGATCATACCGGCCTCAATGTTGATGCGATCATCCCCTTCGAGGCAGGCGGCATCAATTCCATGGTGCCGATCATCCTTGCCGCCAAGAAACGTGTCCCGGTCATTGATGCCGACGGCATGGGCCGAGCCTTTCCGCAGCTCGAAATGGAGACTTTCAACGTCTACGGCGTGCCGGCAAGCCCGGTTGCAGTCGCGGATGAACGCGGCAACCGCGTGCTGATCGAAACGCAGGATGCGGCCAAGGCCGAATGGCTGGCGCGCGGCGTGACGATCCGCATGGGCGGCCAGGCCTATATCGTCAATTACGGCATGGACGGCCGCACAACGAAAAGGGTTTCCGTCCCTGCCACCATGTCTCTTGCCATCGGCATAGGCCGGACATTGCGTGAAGCCGCGGCACAGCACCGCAATTTGGTCGAAGCGCTGATTTCGTATTTCTCCGGCACCCATTATGGCTACGCCAAGGTCATCACCGCGGGCAAGATAGCCGATGTGGCACGCAAGGAACAGAATGGCTGGTCGGTCGGCATTGCAACCATCGAACCATTCGACCCATCCAAGCCGAAAGTCAAAATCCGCATCCAGAATGAAAATCTCGTCGCCGAGGAGGAAGACGGTCGGGTGCTTGCCATCGTCCCCGATCTCATCACCATTCTGGATATCGATACCGCAGAGGCGATCACCACAGAGCGGTTGCGTTACGGTCAACGCGTCAATGTGCTAGCTGTCAGGGTGCCGCCAATCATGCGCACGCCGGAGGCTCTTGCGGTCTTCGGTCCCAGCGCCTTCGGCCTGTCGCAAGCCTATCAGCCACTTGGCTCTTGACGAACGATCGGTGTCGGGCACTGATAACGGCTCTCTCTTCCAGCAATTTGTCCTGGCATGAGAGGGTCGTTCAGGGATGTGAGAGAATTCATGCCGAGCCGTCTTCTGCGAGAAAAGCCGTTGCGTACCGTCAGAACCTTCGCGGCGGCCGGCTTGCGCTTCAGCCCGCCCCGTATGCTCTTTTCCGGCATCGAAAGACCTTACCTTCTGTCGAAACTGGCGGCGGGCCTCGCCCGGCAGATCGTCGTGTTGCGAGCCCCGCCCGGGTTTGGCAAAACCGCCTTGATGAAGGCAGCTTATGAGCGGTTGGTGGATGGAAGATTGACCTTGCCGGGACTGCACGAAACGGCAATCTCTCATTGCTCCTGGCTGAATGCTTCCGGTATTTTGTCACCCGAACGCTTCGTCAGTGAGCTGCTTCAATCGCTTGGGCTTGCGGCCCTAGCGGGCAAGCAGGAAGCGCTGACCGATGCCATGGAAAGCATTGCCAGGCGTGAGGGGGAGACTGTTGTCTTCATCGACAACATCGATGATATCGAAGGCGCCGATAGCCACCGGCTGCTGGAACGGCTGATCCTGTCTGCACCCGACAACCTGCGGATTGCCTTATCCTCCTGCTCGCCCGCGCAATTGCCGCTCGCCCGGCTGAAAGCGCGTGGCGTGTTGGCGGAACTGACCGCGCGGGACATGGAGTTTGGACGATCTGAGTTGCGGCGGCTTCTGTCAGGCAGCGCCATGACGGCGCTTGTCGATCCCATTATGGAGATCACCCGCGGATGGCCGGCACTGGCACAGCTCGCCGCAGGTATCGTGGCGGGCGACCCCACGGAGGAAGAGCGTCGCCTCCTACTTGCGGGCGCCCACCCGGATCTCACGGATTATGCCCGTGAAACCGTCGTCAACCGGCTCTCTTCCGCCGTTCTTTCGATGTTGCGCAGCTTGTCGCCTTTTCAGGAATTTCGTCTGGATCTCGCATCCGACCTCGGCTTCAGCGATCTGTCGGAAGAAGACCTAGCGACGATCGAGACCATGCATCCGGTCATCGAGCACGGGCAGAATGGCTGGCTCTCGCTTCATCCCGTACTTCGCATCTGCCTTGAGCGCGATGCCGCATTTGTCTCGGACGCCGACAAAAAAGCGCTTCATCGCCAAGCCGCGCTTTGGTTTGCCACCCGCACCCATCTGGAGCGTGCCGTGTCCCATGCCGCCCAGAGCGGCGACTTCCATATGGCAGAAGAGATCATAGGTAAGGCCGGCGGCGTCGATATTTTCCTCAGAGCCGGCCATCAAGTGCTGGAGCATCTGATTGATAATTTCCCGCCCGATGTGCTGCATGCTTCGCCCGGATTGATGGTGTCCTATGCGGTAGTGCTGTCGAAACGCGGAAATGCCACCGCCGGACGCGAGCGGCTAGATAGTCTCAAAGAAAACGGCGAATGGTCGGCGGCAGCCCTTGCCGCCGTTGACCGAAGCGTCCTCGATCATATCGACAGCCTGATTGATGTCTATGAAGACCGCCGCATGACGATAGATCAGGCAGGACGGCTTGAGCGCGCTGCAGCCGCCCTGCCGCCACATGCCACTTGGGAGCTGGCATGGCTCTTCAATCATCTATGCATCATCTATACACGCACAGGAGATCTGGAAGAGGCCCGACGCGCCGCGTTGAAGGCGCTCGGTTATTACCGCGAGGAAAAAACACCCTATGCGCAGGTCTTCATGCTCATCCATCTCGGCCTTGTTAGCACGCTGAAAGATGAATTTTCCGCCGCTTTGCAATTCTGCCGTGAGGCGGAAGAACTCGTGGAGCGGGTACACTGGACCGATCGAAATCTTCTAGCAATCGTACGTCTCGCCATAGCCGATGTGCTGTATCAACAGGGTGATGTACTGCAAGTAGAGCAGAGTCTCACCGAGTGCATGGAGCCCTTGATCAGGGGTGAAAGCTGGGTGGACCTGTTCACTCGGCTCTTCTGGCTTCTGGCCCGCAGCCGTCTGCAGGTCAGTGGCTTCGATGCCGCAGCAGCTGCCCTGGACAAAGCAGAGGAAGTGGCAGTAGAGCGCAACCTACCGCGGCTGAAGACGGCGGTCGCCATCATGCGGATCGATCTTCTTGTTCGCGCCGGCATGATCGAGTCCGCAAGCCAGGCTGTGGAGAGGGCAACATCTCTGAAGGAGACAAGCGGCGCCGACAACTGGACCTGGCGAGAAGCCTATGATTTCGACATCGCGACTGCGCGGCTGGCACTTGCCCACGGGCAGGCCCTCCAGGCTCTAGAGCTTCTTGAAGCCCTGATTATCTCCGCCCGAACCTCGGGCCGCGCCTATCATCGCATGCTGGCAGAGATCATGGCCGTCCAGGCGTCCTGGAAGGCGGGCCGACAGCAACAGGCCTTTGCCTATCTGCAATCTGCGATCGCGCTTGCCCGCACACACGAAGCGACGCAACTCTTCACTGACGAGGGCCATGATCTCGCAACGACCATGCGCGCCATCGTCCGTCGGTTCGGGCTCAAGGTCTTCAGCCCAAATGCGGTGGAGTTTATGAGCCGTATTGTCGGCCACGGGCTGGACCGTAAGCCGCGCCGTGTCGCGCCCAATCTGCCGGACGAGGAGGCCGCACCGGCTGCGCCCGGCTTGTTGAGCGCTCGCGAAATCACCGTCCTCCGGCTTCTATCCGAAGGACGAAGCAACAAGGAGATCGCCCGGGAACTGGGACTTTCGGAAGCGACCGTTAAGTTTCATCTGAAAAACATCTTCGCCAAACTCGGCGTCAGCCGCCGCGGTATGGCGGTCTCCGTCAGCAAACACCTTAAGCTGACAGAACCCAAGTGAGTGGTTAGCTACTTTTACCAGCCCGGCGCAACCGATGTTCCAGGGAGGTGTGGCTTCTGGCAACTGCCTAGCCATTTGAACCCTTACTGCCGGATCGCCCATCGCCTGCCGGGGCACGCGTTAGGCCGCTTTCGTTGCCTCATGTGAGGACGAAGTATCCTCCTGCAGCGCCAACTGACGGGCAAATGTCGTAAAAGGGGTTCGTGCTAAGGCACGTTCAAGGGCGCTGATGCAGATAGGATCATGTGATCGGCCCCCGCCTTCCCACAGTATAGAGAATGCCTCCTGCAGCGGCATAGCCTGCCTGTAAGGTCGGTCTGCAGTCAGTGCATCGAAGACATCGGCGGTGGAAACGATCCGAACCTCCATCGGGATTTGCTCTGCGCTTAAACCTCGCGGATATCCTTTTCCGTCCAGACGCTCGTGGTGAGCGCCACCGATCAGGGCCGCGTTGGCAAACGCTCCAATCGCAGAAAGAATCTGCTCTGAAAATTCCGCGTGTCGCTTCATCTGGCTCCACTCTTCATCATCGAGTTTCCCAGCTTTGTCCAACACAGTACTGCTCACACCAAGCTTGCCTATGTCGTGCAGCAAAGCCGCTCTTTTCAAAACCCGCCGGGTTTCGAAATCTATGTCCATTTCTTCCGCTATAAGATCGGTGTATAGCGCAACGCGCTCGCTATGGCCCGACGTGTACGGACTTTTGGCGTCGATCACCTTCGCAAAACCAGCGGCGATATCATCAAGATAATCATCGTCGGCCAAGACTCCGTGCTGCCCGGGTTCGGAATCAAGAACAATTCTCTCCAGGTCGGGCGAGGCCAGTTCCTCCCAGAATTCTCGCTGAGACGCGATCCTTACAAAGACATCAACGAGAGCGGGATCGAACCAATCGCCCTTACGCTTTGCAATCTCGTCGAGAGCGGCTTGGGGGCCGCTGCTGGCCTGGAACACATCGATTACCTGGGACAAGAGCGCTATTCTCGAAAAAAGCGGGATTTCCTCTCCGGCGAGTCCGCTCGGCTTTCCGCGCCCACTCCAATGCTCATCCAGACCAATGATGCCCTCCGCGACGTTTTCCGAAAATCGCATTTGTCGCGCAATGTCTGCGCCGCGCTGACACCGCGTCTGTATAAGATCCGTGGAAATCTCGCCCCCATTTTTAAGAATATTGAGGAGGCTGCGAAAACGTTCAGCAAGACCGGCCTTGGCCCCGGTGTGGCTGATCACGAACTTCAGGACCTGCCCCAAGCTTCCATCGACCAGCTTGAAGTCGTTTTTAAAGCTGATGTCATCCGCCAGATAAAGCTCGCAAATGCGTGAAGCGTTGCTGCTGCAGCCGAGATCCTTCAACAGAAGTGTGTAGTAGAGATCGTGCAGCTCTGGCTCACTGAGGCCGATCTCTCGTCCGATGCTCGTTCCGATGTAACAGCAGCGAATACAATGCCCGTCTGGCTGCCCCTCGGTCATATCGAGCGCCTTGCTGAGGGCTTCGATAATCTCGGCCAAACGTATCTGTACTTGCATCATAACCGAACCCTGGTTGAAGGCTGACGCTATCAAATGAGGGTTTCAGAACAGTTATGAGCCTAAACGTTTTGTGACTGAAATTTCTTCGGAGCGTATGATGAGCGTCATCGATGAAGACAAACATGAGCGCGTGTGCCCATGCGGCCATCAGTCGCCGTCAGCTGACGCACCCCGTACAGGTGCGCCATTTTTAAAATAGGATCGGCTAGACATGCTGCAAGGTCCGCATGCGGGTGATGGATAGAGCGGGTGCTCAGATCTCCCTGGACAAATTTTAGAAAAGCGTCTCATCACCTGGCCATCGCGGCCCGAGACCGAACCCTGTCGAAAGCCATACTCCGCTCACCTGCAGAGACGCGGCGATCGTCTCGAGGTACTCACGACCCGGCTCGCTCCGGTCATTTTCCCACGCGCTCCAAACGTTGCTCTCCACGCCGACCATCTTCGCAGCATTATCGAGTGACAGCGCAGATGCATCACGCGCCAACGAGATGCGTCCTCCGAGCGTGTCGGTATCGGTCAGCGCTTTGTGATTGGTTCCTTGCATCATATCCCCTACCCGGCAATGAACCGGCCTCCTCGACTATCGTCTGAGGAGGCCAAATTTCATCAGCTCTGTTCTCCAACCCAGGCCTTCACCTGATCTGGATGATCTTTGATGTATTTTTCGATCGCAGCCTCGTAAGACGTCTCCTGGGCTGTGAACATCGCCGCTTCCAGGTCGTTGAGCGGCACCTTCATGCGCGAAAGAAACTCGGCAGCCTTGGGGTTTTCTTCCCTGAACTTCTTCGATGCGAGGATGTCGACATGCTCCGCCTGACCCAAGGATTCTTTCGGGTCTGTCAGGTAGCGGAGCTTGTACTTTCCAAACATCCAGTGCGGGCTCCAGGACGTGGCGACGAACCACTTTTCACTTCGCATCGCCCGGTCAACTGTCGTTAGCATGCCTGCTTCGCTGGAAATCTGCAGCTTGTATTCGCCGAGGTCATAGTCCTTGACCGCCTGCTGTGAAAGGCGGGTCAAACCAGCACCCGGATCAATGCCCTGTATCGTGCCGGACAACTTCTTCTGAACGTCGGGTTTCTTCAGGTCCTCGATCGAAGAAATCTCTGCTTCAGGAACATAGGCTGGCACCACCCAACCCAGCTTCGCGCCGTCATAGACTGTGCCGAGCGTTTCGACCTTGTCCTTTACTTTCGCAAAGTAATCCGCATGGGTTGCTGGCAACCACGCCATCATCATTGCATCGATATCGCCACGGCTCACGCCCTGGTAAAGCGGGGCGACATCCGTCTGGACGAGCTCCACATCCTGGCCGAGCTTTTCCTTGATCAGCTTTGCTGCAAGTTTGGTGACGAACTCAGCGTCGGACCACGGGGCAAAGCCGAGCTTGACGGTTTTTGCATCTTGCGCCATCGCCGGCGCTGTCGAGCCAAAAAGCACAGCGGCAGCAAAGCCAATGGCGCCACCAAGTGCGGCCCGGCGGGTCGAGGAAAGTATCTTGAACATATGTTCTCCTTTTGGGAGGTTTGAATTTGCGGATTCAGCATCCGCATCATGGGGCGGCGCAGGGGCTCAGGCGGTTGCCGGAGACAATTCCTTGCGCTCGCTCTTTCTCTTGAAAAGCCCCGACCAAATGGCAGATTGAGGCTTTCCAAGGCTTTGGGTAAGGCGATCGAGGATCACCGCGAGGATGACGACAGCAAGACCGCCTTCGAAACCAGTGCCCACGTCGAGACGCTGTATACCGGTGAGAACCGTGTTCCCAATGCCGCCTGCGCCAATCATGGATGCAATGACAACCATGGAAAGCGACAGCATGATCGTCTGGTTGATGCCCGCCATGATCGAGGGCATGGCGTTCGGCAACTGAACCTTGAAGAGCAACTGCGAAGGAGTGCAGCCAAAGGCGTTTCCAGCTTCGATGAACTCTACATGCACCTGGCGGATGCCAAGGTTGGTGAGCCGCACCACTGGCGGCATGGCGAATATGACGGTCGCGATAGCACCGGGTACCGCACCAAGCCCAAAAAACATTGCCGCAGGAATGAGATAGACGAATGCGGGCATGGTTTGCATGAGGTCGAGGACCGGTCGGACGAGCGCAGCAACGGAATCCTTTCGCGCCATGGCGATCCCGAGCGGAAGACCGATGATCATAGCCATCAATGTTGAAGCTATGACAAGTGACAGCGTTTCCATCATCGCTGTCCAGAGTCCCATGTGGTCAACGAGCCAAAGCGCAAGTCCAGCTAACACACCAAAAGCTGCGCCGACCCGCCAAAACGACAGGATGACAAAGATGAGAATGCCCACAGGCATGGGAATGGCAGTGAGTGTTTCCTGGATGGTATTCGTCACGAACCCGATCACAGTGGCGACGAAGTCCAAGAAGGGTGAAAAATTGTCCAGAACATAATTGACGACGGCATCGACGCCGTCCCCTATATCGAAATTCATAGTCAAACTCCGGTTGTTGGCCGGTTGGGGGAAATGCTGAAATCAGCTCGCGCGGTCGAGCGTTTCAAGCAGTGTCGATTTGCTGATGGAGCCGAGGTAGCGCCTGGAGTTGTCGACAACTGGAACCGGCCATGGGCTCGCAGCGACACGCCCGAGGACGTTCGACAAAGGCTCGTCAGCTGGGATCGGTTCGATCTCGGATAGAAACGCTGCCCTATAGGGGTCCGAATGTCCGGAACGCATATTTTCGACGAGCGTGGTCTGGCTAACAACGCCGTGATAGGTTTTATCGCGCCCCAGGATAATTGCGTATTCGCGGTCGAATGTCTTCATTCGCTCAAGCGCTGCGGCAGCGGTTACACCTTGCCGATCGATGATCGTAACCTGCGTTTTTCGCGCGACGTCGCCGGCCTTGAAGACGTGTGTCACGTCAACGTTTCTAAAGAAGGAGCGCACATAGTCGTTTGCCGGGTTCATCACGATTTCGTCTGGCGTGCCGACCTGAACGACATCGCCGTTTTGCATGATGCAGATCCGGTCGCCGATGCGCATCGCCTCGTCGAGGTCGTGACTGACAAAAACGATGGTTCGGCTGTGCTCTGCCTGAAGGCGGACAAGTTCGTCCTGCATTTCCATGCGGATCAATGGATCGAGAGCGGAAAATGCCTCATCCATGAGCAGGATTGTGGGTTCACTGGCAAGCGCGCGAGCCAAGCCAACGCGTTGTTTCATCCCCCCTGAAAGCTGATCGGGCATGCTGTCTGCGTAACCGGCGAGACCGACAGCTTCCAGCGCCAGGAGCGCCTTAGCATTACGTTCAGCTTCTCCCATACCGGCAACCTCAAGTCCGAAGGCGGCATTGTTGATTACTGTGCGGTTGGGCAGAAGCGCAAAGGATTGGAATACCATGCTGATATCACGCCTGCGCACCTCGATCAGGTCGCGACGGGACATTTTGGTGATATCTTGGCCATCGATCTCGATTGAACCCGCCGTGGGCTCGATCAGCCGGTTGAGCAATCGCAGGAGGGTAGACTTGCCCGAGCCTGAGAGGCCCATGATAACAAAAATTTCGCCGGCTTGAATATCAAAGCTAGCCTTGTTGACGCCAACCGAACATCCAGTTGAGGAGTGGATTTCAGATTTCGTCTTCCCGGCGCGAACCATATCCAGCGCCTTGTCGGTGTCCTCACCGAATATCTTGTAGACGTTATTGAGACTGATTTTGGTCGTAACCGGCGGAGCCAGTGCGTCATTTTCAGTTTGAGAATTCATAAATTTAATTCAGCCCAGCATAGAGCAAGGGCATTCTCCTTCTTTATCGCGGTTGGCCCTGAAAACCTCAGGGTTCTACAGGAGCTGACATCGACAGGATTACAGCTTGTTTGCGACATCACCGCTACTGCAAGCTTTGGAACTAGGGTTCAAATCCGTGATGACGCTTTCGCATACTCACTATCTGACCCGAATGGAAATGCGAGATGGCGAGCGTGAAGCTCACGGAGGCGCGCTATTTACGGCAATTTTTTTCCAATGTCCATAAAAAAACCCTAAATATTTTTCGTGACGAGCGCTGAAATCACTTTTTGAATGCTGCCATTGGCCGAAGAATCAGGACTGCGAGAGCGAAAGAATTTTTTACTAAACAGCGCATAACCATCACATTTCGCTGTAAATGCTATGAACCTTGATCGGCCTATTTACGACATTATGTTCTGTGGATGCGCGCAGAACTTGCCAGCTCCTCCCGAAGTAAGAGATGATGACCGCTCTCGACTCGAAGCTGCGGCGTCGCCATATGACACGGGCCGTCGCGCACCTTCATTGGCCGCCCAGCAAGCACAGCATCCTCTAGAACCTATTGCGCGAAAGCCAACAACCGGCCATTTGATGGCTGCCGCAGAATATCCATGCGGACATCGAAAATGCGCGCAAGCTCCTCCACCGTCATGATCTCCTCGGGTGCACCTTGCGCCATCAGCCTGCCGGAATGCAATGCGACCACCCTATCGCAATAGCGCGCAGCCATGTTGATGTCGTGCAGAACGGTTATGATGGTGATGCCTTTTTTTCGGCAAAGGTCCCGTGTCAGCGACAAGACGTCCAGTTGCTGACCGATATCGAGCGCCGAGATGGGTTCGTCGAGTAGCAGGCAAGTGGCGTCCTGAGCCACGAGCATGGCGAGCCACACACGCTGGCGCTCTCCGCCGGACAGGCTGTCAACCATCCGTTCCGCAAACGGCCGAATGCCCGTAAGAGCGATTGCCTCATCGACCTTGGCCTGATCTGACGTGCCGAAGCGTCCGAGCGCTCCGTGCCAGGGATAGCGGCCAAGCGCGACCAGTTCCTTCACGAGCATACCAGGTGCAACTGGCGTTCGCTGCGGAAGGTAAGCGAGCCGGCGAGCGAATTCTCGGGCACCCCAGCTTTCGAGCGGCTTTCCCTCGAAATGGATTTTACCTCCACTTGCGGGTTGCTGTCGGCCGATCAGCTTTAGGAGCGTGGATTTGCCTGAGCCATTGTGACCTATCAGAGCAACTGAGAGACCCGCAGGAATATCGAGCGTTAGCGGTTGGAGTAGGACCCGGCCGTCGACAGCGAAACTAACATCTTTAAGCGAAACAACAGGCGGAACTGCTTCTAAGGTATGAGGCTCAGCGTTCGTCAGCATTATCGATCACCCGTCTTGCATGTTTCTCGATCAAGCGAGGTCATATTTCACTCATTTGGCAACATGGTAACACGCCTGCCCTATATCGCCAGGAACGCGCGCGGCGCGGTCGAGTCTAGGATTGCAGCTAGTTAGAGAACTTGATAATTATATGCAAGTTTTGCCTTGGGGTGCTTATTCATGAATTTCCAGCCACGGATGGAAAACAGGATCGAAGGTTTCTCTGTCATGGGCGGGCTGCGCCGCCGCTATTGGAATGGGATAACTGCCGATCTCTGGGACGTCGAGTGCGCCTCCTATGCAGGCGGTCACTATACAGCTCGCGACCCCCGCCTTTTTATCCTCTTAGACCAGCGAGGACGTGGTCGGTCGAACGTAAAGCTGTCTCCTAAATCTTCCGGCACGCCGCAGGATGGTCATAGCCCGATTTCCTACATTCCCGCTGACATGGATTTGTGGGTTGATTTCGCCGATGTGCAATATGTCCGGCACCTCGATATCCATTTCGATGCGGATGTCTTGGTCCAGCGGCTTTCAGAAGAAATCGATCCGAAGAAGCTCCAGGATCCACAGTTGCTGTTCTTCGACCAGCGAGTGATGACACTCGCGGAACTGATCGCGACCGAACTTGCCAGTAGCGCGCCGCTGAACGATCTTTACGGAGACAGCCTTGCATTGGCGCTCCTGATTGACGTTCTGAAATTGGAAAAAACATCGCCGCGGCGGCGCAGCACTCTTGCGGGATGGCAATTGCGCCGAGCCACCGATTTCATCAGCGAAAACTGCACCCGCAACATCCGCCTGCAGGAGCTTGCCGAGCTCACCCGAATGTCGCAATCGCATTTCAGCCACTCGTTCAAGGCATCGACTGGTCTGGCGCCGCATGAGTGGCAGATGAGGACCAGGTTGGAGAAGGCGAAGGAACTGCTTTCATTGGATACCCAACCGCTGACCGAGATCGCAGCTGAGACCGGATTCTCCGACCAGGCGCATTTTACCAAAGTATTTCGCAAGCATCTGGGGACGACACCAGCACGTTGGCGTAAAGCTCGCCAGTCGTGACCAATGTCAAGCAAGCGGCAAATCTGTCCCCGTTGCTAGCAGGCAGGCGGTGCAATTTCGCAAATTTCCCCTGGCTGTCATGAGAGATCGCCCAAAAACATCCAATTGCTGCAGATCAAACCAATCCACCGAGGTAAATATGAGTTAGTTGCTCACCTATTGCAGGGCCGCATCGAGCTTAGAGGCGGTGAGTTTGTGTAGTGGGGCACATAATGGACAAGACTGAAAGAGGATTTGGGGCGAGGTTTGAGCTGTGCGGAGTGGCGGTCATCGCCATTTGCTCTACCTGGCCGGCGCATGCACAAGAGGCCGCGACCACGCTTGCTCCGATCGTCATCCGCGGAGACCAAGATGGTCAAGGCTCCGTCAAAGGTTACGTCGCGAAGAAATCCTCTACCGGTTCGAAGAGCGATACACCAGTTCAGGAAATCCCCCAGGCGGTCTCCGTCATCGGCCGTGAGGAATTGGATGATCGGGGCGTGGTCAACAAGGTGGATGAGGCTTTACGCTATACCCCGGGCGTCACGACCCAGCCCTTCGGCAATGATCCGGATACGGATTGGTACTACATTCGCGGTTTTGACGCGAGCCAGACCGGTGTCTACCTCGATGGGCTAAGCCTCTTTTCCTACGGTTTCGGCAATTTCCAGATCGATCCATTCGCTCTTGAGCGTGTGGAGGTACTAAAGGGGCCAGCATCGGTTCTCTATGGCGGCGCGAATGCGGGCGGTATCGTCAACATGACGAGCAAGCGACCGACGGATGCCCCCTATTACTACACAGAAGCAGGCATCAACAGCAACGGAAACGGGTATGGCGCCTTCGACCTTTCCGACAAGGTCAATGAAGATGGGACGATGAAGTATCGTCTGACGGGCAAGATTGGCGGCGGTGACGGCTATACGGATTACACGCACGATTTCCGCGGCTTCATCATGCCGCAGCTGACGATCTCGCCTGACGAAGACACGAAACTCACTCTTTGGGCTTCCTATGCCGGATTGGACCAACTGCACACCGGCAATGGCTTCTTACCCTATGAGGGCACTGTCATCGACCGCCCCGGTGTCGGCAAGATTCCACGCCGCTTCTTCCCTGGCGAACCTGATATCGATACCGGCCGCTACAGTCAGACAATGGCGGGTTATGAACTGGAGCACACCTTCGATAGCGGCTGGGAGTTAACCTCCAATCTCCGTTATGGGCACCTGAACAAGTACGAGCACTTCGTCTACCCGTACCTCTGGACGGCGTCTCCTCCACCGCCCGCTCCACAGTCGACATCGCTAAATCGGCTTAACTTCGAGGGCGACACCGCCGCCGACACGGTCGGATGGGATAACCGGATCGAAAATTCCTTCGATCTGGGCGGCATCGAACATAAGGTCATGCTGGGCGTGGATTACCGCCTTTATCGCATCGACAATGTCCAGAACTCGGTATTCGGATCCGGTCCGATCGACGTCAACAATCCAGTCTATGGGCAACCCCAATTGGCCCCCGCGCCGCTCTATAATGAGACGGTGACGATGAACCAACTCGGCCTCTATGCCCAGGACCAAATCCGCTTCGGTGGTGGCTGGCTGGTGACGCTGAACGGCCGTTACGACGTCGTTCATACGGATTTCGACAACAAGCTGACGCCGGCGGGCAGCTTCAAAGATACCGATGGTGCGTGGAGCGGTCGTGCCGGTCTCGCCTACGAGTTCGACAACGGCGTCACGCCCTACATAAGCGCCTCAACCTTCTTCAATCCGCTTGTCGGACGCGGTCTGCAAGGCCCGCTGAAGCCGGAGGAAGGGGAGCAATATGAAGCAGGCATCAAGTATGTGCCTGAGTTTATGGATGCCTCAATCACGGCCTCTGTGTTCCAGATCAACAAGCGCAATGCCACCGTGTCGATCGCGACTGCACCATTTACAGATCAGTTGGGTGGCGCGCAGTCGAGGGGCTTTGAAATCGAAGGCAAGGTCAATGTCGACGAAAATTGGAAGCTGCTTGCGTCCTACGCCTATACCGACACCGAAGTGACCAAAAACGATCCCAACCCAGCTCTTGTCGGCAAGTCGCTTTATGTCGTCCCCGAGCATTCAGCGTCTCTCTGGGCGGACTATACCGTGACATCTGGACTGCTGGAGGGCGTCAGCATCGGTGCTGGCCTCCGTTACAAGGGCAAGTCCTGGGCGGACGAAGCGAATACGAAGAGCGTACCTGAATCAACAGTTGTCGATGCGGCGATCCGCTACAAGAAGGATGACTGGACGGCGTCGCTCAACGTTACCAACCTCTTCGACAAGACCTACGTGGAAGCCTGCCGCGGTGAAGGTGCCTGCGGATACGGTGACGCGCGCACGCTAATATTCAAAATCAGCAAAGCCTGGTAAGTTGACAAACTAACACATGTTTCGAAGAAGGCTCTCGGCTTTGTAAGTCGAGGGCCTTTGTGACAGGAGCCACATTGAACGTGCATATGACCCGAAGAACTCTGCTTTCGGGCGCGGCGGCACTTGCGGCGGCGAGCGGCGTACAAGCGACACCAGTGGCGCCTCGGGTTGCTACACTCGATTGGGCCCTTCTTGAAACGCTCCTGACTGTAGGCGCGAATGTTGTCGCGGCGGCGGAACTCCGCCAGTTCAAAGATGTCGTGGTCAAGCCGGACCTCTCGGACGGTATCGCCGATATAGGCCTACGCGGCACACCTAATTTCGAAGCGCTCCGATTTGCGCGTCCGGACCTCATCTTTAACTCGAATTTCTACGCCTGGGCCGATCCGCTCATGAGCCGTATCGCGCCTGTCGAAAGCCATTCGATCTACGTGGCCAGCGAAAACCCTTATACTCTCGCCGAACAAGCAACGATCGCCATCGGTGAGCGCTTGGAGCTTCCTCAGGCCCGCATAATGGTCGACGCGGTCGCAACACGGCTCGATAATCTGAAACGTATGATCACCAAAGATTATGGAAGGCCTGTCCTTCCTATCAATCTCGGCGACGCGCGACATTATCGGGTCTTCGGGTCAGACAGCATGTTCGGGGAGGTGTTGAAAAGATTAGGACTGATGAGCGCATGGCATGGCGCTACAAGCTATTCTGCCACTGCGCCTATGGGCATTGAGACGCTCGCGTCCATGCCCGACGCGGCTATCGTCCTCATACCGCCTCATCCCCAAGACGCATTTGAGGGACTGACCGGGAGCGCATTTTGGAACGCCCTTCCCGCCGTTCGTGAGAACCGCGTGCTGACGCTGAAGTCAATCAATCCTTATGGAGCGCTACCGGCAGCGAGTCGCTTCGCCGAACTTCTTGCTGAAGGAATTTCAGGTGTCCGAAGCCGCTGAAGATTCCTTGACGATAAGGCCCGCAAGACGTTCCATCCTTCCTGCTCTCGCCCTAGGCTTGGCTTGCATCCTCTCATTCGGCGCGCTACTGTCACTTCGCCCTCATGTCCCGGGCGACGCGCCAATCGCGCGGTCGCTGGATGAGGTCCTGTTGTGGAACAGCCTCCTCCCCCGCGCGGCAGTCGCTGTCATAGCAGGTGCGGCGCTCGGCCTTGCCGGTGCTCTTCTTCAACGCGTGTTACGCAACCCGATCGCGGATGCTTCTACGCTCGGTATCGCGTCCGGCGCTCAACTTGCACTGACTTTGGCTTTAAGTTTTTCACCGGTGGTGGCAGGTGTGTCGCGTGAATTGACCGCCTTTTCGGGCGGCCTCTTGGCGGTAACAATTGTGTTGGCCCTAAGTTGGAGGCGCGGGCTCGATCCGGTCACGGTTGCCGTTTCAGGAATGATTGTCGGCCTTATCACCGCCTCGCTCAGCGTGACGCTGATCCTGGCACGTGGTGAATACGCCTTGTCGATCAATATATGGGGCGCAGGCGCGCTCAATCAGCAGGATTGGAGCGTTGCTCTTTCGCTGGCACCTCGGCTTCTGGTGGGAATCCTCCTGGCCGCGCTTCTGACGAAACCGCTGGCCGTCCTTGCATTGGACGACGCGAGCGCTCGGAGCCTCGGTCTCGTCTTGTTATGGGTCCGGCTCGCCATCCTCGTACTCAGCGTCTGGCTCTCCGCCTCCGTCACGGCCGCAGTCGGAGTTATCGGCTTTTTGGGACTTGCAGCCCCGGCTACCGCCAGGATCTGCGGTGCGCGTACCACGGGTCAGTTCATGATGGCAGCCCCTTTGACGGGAGCCGCCATCCTCTTTATCGGCGACTGCCTGACGCAAATCCTGGGAGCGGGCTTTTCCGATCTCGCGCCGACGGGTGCCGCTATTGCTCTACTTGGAGGACCATTACTGCTGGTTCTTCTGCCACGGGTTCACGGTGTCTCCAACGCGACCCAGGCAGGAAGTGCTGTCGCTAGACATCTTCGGAGACCCGCCACCACGCTATGTATTATGGCGGCAGGTGTAATACTCGTCCTCGCTCTCGCGCTTACCGTCAGTCCGACTTTGGATGGATGGAGTGTGGCGACAGGTTCACTGCTTTTCGAGCTTCTACCGTTTCGCCTGCCACGCATTCTTGCCGCGGGTGGTGCAGGCGCCATGCTTGGCGCAGCTGGCTTCGTCATTCAGCGGGTGACCGGAAACCCGATCGCAAGCCCGGAGGTCCTTGGGGTTTCAAGCGGGGGCGGAGCTGGATTGACGCTCGCCCTGCTTTTGACCGGTATGCCATCGGGCTTCATTATGCTTGTCAGCACCGCCTCCGGCTCACTCCTCGCCTTTTTGTTGATGATGGCGATTGCAGGCAAGTCGGGCTTTTCGTCAGAAAGACTGCTGCTCGCAGGCATCGCGGTCAGCGCCTTTTGCATGGCGATCGTCACCATTATGTTGGCGCAAGGAGATATGCGCAGCTACGTCTTGCTCAACTGGATGGCAGGATCAACCAGCGGCGCCGGTTCTTTCGAAGCGTGGTCATCCATTCTTTCACTGGTCGTACTCACGGCGCCGCTGTTTTTTATGACGCGTTGGCTAACCATCCTGCCACTTGGCGTCGGATTGTCGCGAGGTCTCGGCGTCGGTGTCGTCCGCCCGCGGTTTATATTGGCCGTCTTCGCTGCATTGATGACTGCAGTCGCCTCACTGCTTGTCGGCCCTTTGAGCCTGACGGGACTGATAGCACCGCACCTTGCTAGGCTCCTCGGATTCCGCACACCTCAACACCAACTGGTCGCAACGATCATGCTCGGAGCTGGCATCCTCGTATGTGCCGACTGGCTGGCACGGATCGTCATCTACCCGTACCAAGTACCAGTCGGCCTCTTCGCCGCGCTGATTGGAGGACCCTATCTCCTCTGGCTGCTGGGGAGAAAAGAGACCGTTGCATGAGCACAGGACGCTTTACTTCAGAGAAAGGCCGTTTGGGTCATGACCGTGACAAGACGCCTCGCCTCAATCTCGGATCGACCTTTGTTCACGTCTTTGCCTCGAAATCTTCGCTAGCTCTGTCCATCGTCAGGTTCAAACGATGTCTATAGCCAAAAACACATCTCTGCCGCGCAAAGCGCTCGTCCTGTAAGCATTTGAGACGCAGGCCGCTTATCTGCCAGACATGCGTGCGGAGCTGGAACCAGTTGGCACCGAGTGGATCAATGTTCAGACGTTCTTCTCAGATGACACGGCTATGGACGAATTCCTCGCCTTCGAGCAGTCGCGTTATATGCAAGGACGGATATCAAAACCGCCGGCGCGTTTTTGATGAACGACTACGCTTACATCTTTGCCGCTACAACTGTTCCGCTGTTTTTCGGTTTTGGTCTTGTTCCTGAACTCGCTCCGGCTTCAGTGGCGCTTTCCTTCGACAGCAAGAAGCAAGTGCACGACGGGTAAGATTTATCCATCGCGGCGCGCCCATATGGGTTTCGACGAGGCCGGTATCCTGTATGGCCGACTAGACGAAGACCTCTTTAGGATCGGGATCGAGAAGCATTTCCACCTCGTCATCGATCGGGTTCATGCAAAAACAAAGCTTTCACGCGCTGCTCTTTGGAGACTGTTCGGCGACGCGATTGCTCAACGCTTTCTGGATGCCGGCCTGCGGTTCGACGCAATCGAAGCTGCAGCGATGAGCATCCTAAAAACGCCTGCTTCGCCACTTGCAAATCGCGAGCTTCATTACTTCAACTTGACGCAGTATGATCGGCACGGAAAGGCGGTCAGAGAAACCTTCCGCCAACGCGGTGGTTGCTGCCGTTTTTATCTGGTCAAGGCGGAACCTATTGTTCCACCTGCATGTTGAAATCGCCTCAAAGCCGAGACGAAGAACTTAAGCTCGCCATGAGATAAAATCTGAGCTTCGGCTAATCGATCATTCGGTTCAACTGCCTGCAGCTGTGACTTAATGAGGCATGATTGTGTTTCAGCACGAAGTATTTCGAGTTTCAAATGTAAGGACTTCGATAACAATCGTTAAAAGTCGAACGTTTGCCAACGCGCCGTTAAATAATTATTACACATAACATAATATCATAATGAAATAAGATTGAACACAACGATGCTTGAGGTATGGCTTGAAAATCAAATTGGGGATGATCCATGCCAACTCGCCGAGTATTTGTTAGTTTCTTGACCGGGCTGGCGCTTGCTGGTGTTGTAGGCAGTAATCCTGCATATTCTTCCGAACCAATTTTGAAGGTTCAGGGACTGTCTTCTGGACAGCAAACTTCTATCGCTCTTGATCTCTCTGCAATGGACAAGATGCCCCAGACCACCTTTTCGACGACCACGCCCTGGCATTCTGGCGTGACCGAATTCAGTGGCGTGTCGCTGAAAGATTTCCTTTCCTCTACGCAGTTCAGCGGCACGAAGTTACAGATCATCGCTTTGAATGACTACGAAGTGGAAGCGGATATATCCGAGCTGCAAGAGGCCGGTGCGCTCCTAGCGACCCGCCAAAACGGCACGATCATGCCGGTCAGTGACAAGGGGCCGGTGTTTCTGGTTTTCCCATTCGATAGCCGCCCCGAATTGCAGCATCAGACCTATTACAGTCGTGCTGTGTGGCAAATTGCGGAAATCAACGTCCAGTGAGAGCGATCGGGGACGCAATTGACCTTCCAGTCCGCTACCGGCGTACCAAGATAACGTTGACACTTGTCACGGCGGCACTTGCCTTGATCGCTGTTGCGAGTTCTTTCCTGGCTTTCAGTTACCAACGCCATATCGTCGAAGCATCCCGCTATAATCGCACCTTCGATCTAGGCCAAACCGCGGTCGAGTTGCTGCGCCTCCAATTTGCTCTTCAACAAAGTCAGACATCGGGCGACATCAGCGATGTCGTGTTTCGGCTCAGCATCATCAACAACCGGTTGACGATCCTGTCATCCAGTTCGTCTAGCAGCGACCCCAAGCAGAAGGCGATGCTCGAAGACCTGAAGAAGGTTGTATCGACGCTGGCGCCGCTGGTCGCAGAACCACATTCTCCGACGGCGATGCGCGAAGGTGTATCAAAACTCCAGCCTTTCATCGGACCCGTGCTGCGACTTGGCTCGCTTTCGCATGCGAATGTCGGCGACGAGATTCAGCAGAACCAGAGCCAGCTCAGCATCATCTTTGCCACGATCTGTTTTGTCACGATGACATTCGTTGCCTTCGGCGCTGTTCTGCTGGTTTTTGTTTTCCGCCAGAATGCCAAGTTGGACCGCGTCGTACGAATTGATTCTTTGACGGGTATCGCAAACCGGATTGGCTTCCACGCTTCGATTTCGGGTAAACAGAATGTTGAGCAGTCACTGATCATCCTCGACGTCGATCACTTCAAGATGATCAACGACACGCTGGGGCACGCCTCTGGCGATCGATTGCTTGTCGAATTGTCTAAGCGACTGAGCACATCGTGCATCGGCGCCAGCGTCATTGCACGCATTGGCGGTGACGAATTCGGCATTCTATACACTGGCTCGAACGCAGCAAATGAGGCCGTCGAATGCAGCAAGCGGATTTTGCAGGAAGTCCGTGCGCCTTTCGACATCGATGGCAGGCTCGTGACCTCAAGCGTCAGCCTCGGTGTCAGCTCGAGCGACGTCAATTCCGATCGCGGCTCAACCCTGTTCAGACACGCGGATATCGCACTTTACGAAGCAAAGAAGGCTGGACGCAACCAGTTCATGATCTTTCACCCGGAAATGAACCAACACCTGACACGTTGGCAATGTCTGCAAAACGATCTCGCGACTGCTACGGAAACAGGACAGCTATTTCTGCTTTTTCAGCCGATCGTCGATCTTGCCACCGACACGACACGAGGCTTCGAGGCATTGTTACGCTGGCAACATCCTGAACTCGGTCTCATCTCCCCTGTGGAGTTCATTCCGATCGCTGAAGAGAGCGGCCAGATCGGCCCTATCGGATCTTGGGTTATCGAAGCCGCTTGCCAGCAGGCAGCCCTTCTTCCGACCAACACCTTTATTGCTGTCAACGTGTCCGCAGCTCAGCTGACGAATCCATCCCTTGTGCTCCATACGCGCGCATCTCTGACAAAAAATGGCGTTTCACCCGAGCGCCTCGAGATCGAGATCACGGAGAGCACGTTGATCGAGAATGACGAACGCGCGCTCTCCGTTCTTCATGAACTCCGGCTCATGGGTTGCCGAATTTCCCTTGATGACTTTGGCACCGGCTACGCTTCTCTCAGCTATTTACGTCGCTTCCCCTTCGATAAAATAAAGATCGACCAGTCATTCCTGCGCGGCGCATCACATTCCGAGGAAGCCGCCGCAATCATTGCCGGGACATGCGATCTTGCCCACCGGCTGAAGTTGACGATCGTCGCCGAAGGCATCGAAACTGAAG
Source organism: Agrobacterium cavarae (assembly GCF_004310285.1). Classification (GTDB taxonomy): domain Bacteria; phylum Pseudomonadota; class Alphaproteobacteria; order Rhizobiales; family Rhizobiaceae; genus Agrobacterium; species Agrobacterium cavarae. The sequence continues at coordinate 20,647 of NZ_SISF01000027.1, read as the reverse complement.
AACATCGTGAAATTGTGCGTTCCGCAGGATGCCACTTGGGTCAGGGCTATTTGTTCGACAAGCCGTTGACCGCCGAAGCATCCCTATCGAGGCTCACCTTCGAGGCAGGACCGGACGCTTTCAAGAAGCGCGGATAGAGGGGCGATCCTAGGCGGACTTACGCTGCCTGATAAAACTGCTTAAGCGTCGACCTAGCTTCTGACACCGTAGGCACAACATTTGTCGGCAATTTTCGCAGGCAACTCAAATCGAGTTGCCATGAACGCTCGTAAAAATCAGCCAAGATCCGCAGCTCTGAAGCTATGGCGGGAAAAAAAACGATCGAGATCGCGCTGCTGGGGCGCGATACCGGTGTACACCTCGACGTAGTGAGGAATGCGTTTCATGCGCAAAGAAATGTCCTCTTTTGTGCGCATCGAAACGTAGCCGATTTGAACGAGATAGGTCGTGCGGGCCCGAACATCCGCGTCCAGCTCGGCGTGGCCAAACCGCATGAACATCTGCTGTAGCGCGGAGAGCCTTGCGCGGTCGGCATTTTCTATCTCTGTCGATATGTCCTCAGACTGTAGGGCCCAACTCCGAACCGCAAATTCAAAGCGTGGATCGAACAGTTTGGGGTCTATCCAACAATCAAAGACATTGAACATCGCCTCGACGATACTCTCAGCATAAGCCTCGCACTGCTTGACCAAATTGCCGGTGTTCTTCTCCCGCCAGCGGGTGAGAAGCGCCGCCAGAAGCTCTTCCCGATCCTTGAAGAACCAGTAGAAGCTCGTGCGGGACAAGTTCAACTTTTTTCCAAGCGGCAGGATTTTCACCGACTCGACGCCAGTTTCCAGCAAAGCTTCATAGGCAGCCTGCAGCCACACCTCTTGCGATCCGCGCCAACCGCTGTCGTGAGAAATCTCTGTCATGGTCGGTTCCTATCAAACCGGTGGATCGCAAACAATTGCCTGATCACACGTGCGTCGATCCAGTGTACTGTCATGTTCTTAATATTGACACCCATGTACATTTTTTTTACGCTCGACGACAACCCTATTGCGGAGAAAGCCGATGTCGAACGATCCCCTCCTCCAGCCTTTTCAACTCAAGCACCTGACGCTCCGAAACCGCATCATCGTCACAGCGCACGAACCGGCCTATCCGGAAGACGGGATGCCAAAGGAGCGATATCGCGCATACACGGTCGAGCGGGCGAAAGGCGGAGTTGCACTGACGATGACGGCCGGATCAGCAGCCGTATCGAAAGACAGCCCTCCGGTTTTCAACAACCTGCTCGCCTATAAGGACGAGATTGTTCCCTGGATCCGCGAAATGACCGACGCCGTGCATGAGCATGGTTCGGCGATCATGGTTCAACTCACCCATCTTGGCCGTCGCACCCGATGGGACAAGGGCGACTGGCTTCCGGTCGTCGCCCCATCTCATCATCGCGAGGTCGCGCACCGCGCTTTTCCCAAGAAGATAGAAGACTGGGATATCGAGCGGATCATCAAGGACTTTGCCGACGCCGCAGAGCGCATGCAGGCAGGCGGCATGGATGGCGTGGAACTGGAGGCATACGGCCACCTCCTCGAGCAGTTCACCTCGCCTCGCACGAATGAGCTGGATGGTCCCTATGGCGGCTCGCTCGACAACCGCATGCGGTTCTGTCTCGACGTGCTTGGCGCGATCAGAAAGCGCGTTGGCAACGAATTCATTCTCGGCATTCGGTACACGGCAGATGAGCGGGTAGCGAATGGCACGGGCTCGGAGGAAGGTCTTGAAATATCGCGACGCCTCAAGGATAGCGGCCTGATCGACTACCTCAATGTCATCCGCGGCCATATCGATACAGACCCGGGACTGACGGATGTCATTCCGATTCAGGGGATGGCCAATTCGCCGCATCTCGATTTCGCCGGTCAGATCCGGTCGGCAACTAATTTCCCGACGTTCCACGCCGCAAAAATTCCCGATGTTGCAACGGCTCGGCACGCCATCGCTTCCGGCAAGGTCGATATGGTTGGCATGACGCGCGCCCATATGACAGACCCCCACATAGTCCGTAAGATCATGGAAAAGCGGGAGGACGACATAAGACCTTGCGTCGGGGCGAACTACTGTCTCGATCGCATCTATCAGGGCGGCATGGCCTTCTGCATCCACAACGCGGCGACGGGACGAGAGGTCGACATCCCTCACACCATCCCAAAAGCCATACGACGTAGAAAAGTGGTCATCGTTGGGGCGGGACCCGCGGGGCTTGAGGCGGCCCGGGTGTCTGCCGAACGCGGCCATTCGGTTATCGTCTTCGAGGCCGCCAACAATGCCGGTGGGCAAATCCGTTTGACGGTTCAAAGCGAGCGCCGCCGGGAGATGATTAGTATTATCGACTGGCGGATGAGCCAGTGCGAAAAGCTCGGCGTTCAGTTTCACTTCAACACCTGGGCGGATGTGGAGACCGTAGAGGCTGAAATGCCCGACGTGGTGATCATCGCCACGGGCGGACTTCCCCATACCGATGTACTGGCGGCCGGCAACGAACTCGTGGTGTCGTCATGGGACATCATCTCGGGCGACGTCAAACCCGGCACAAACGTCCTGATCTACGACGATGCCGGCGACCACGCAGCTCTTCAGGCTGCCGAGATTGCCGCGAAGTCCGGAGCGAAGGTCGAGATCATGACACGCGACCGCGCCTTTGCGCCTGAGGTCATGGGCATGAATCTCGTTCCCTACATCAGAGCATTGCAGAAGCTCGAAACCACGTTCACGGTGACCTATACGTTGACGGCAGTAGAGCGAAGCGGAAACCAGTTGCTGGCCCACATCGGCAGCGATTATGGTGGTGTCGACAAGCGCAAGCCCTTCGACCAAGTGGTGGTCAACCACGGAACACGGCCGCTGGATGAACTCTACTTCGAGCTCAAGCCGCAATCGATCAACGGCGGTGAAGTCTCCCACGATCAGCTTATTGCAGGTGAAGCCCAATCTGTGACGCGAAACGAGACCGGCACGTTTCAGCTTTTCAGGATTGGCGATGCGGTAGCGGCGCGTAACACCCATGCCGCAATCTACGACGGTCTGCGTATTGCAAAGGATCTCTGATCTTTCAAATCCAATCGAAGCGAAAATGGACCCATCCTCGACGGCTCGCTAAAGGGCGGTCACGATCGTGCATCCGCACGGGCTCACGCGCTGCAAAGATGACGTTGGCAAGGAACAAGCCGTTGGGAACTTTGTTCTCGATGGCTGGTGAAATTGCTTATGAAAGAAATGCGAATGGATGTGAGCGCGTCTAGACCCAAAGAGAAAAGAGCCGCCGCATCTACCAGCGCCCCTCAGCCGATCGAAACACCAAAGCTACCGCCGGGATTCGTTGCAACGAGGCTTGCTGCTTTGCTTGCCCAATCCGAAACGTCACTCTGCTATGTTGCGGCGAGCGAGGGAGAGGCTGACCGGATAGCGGAGGCCATCACTGCTCTTTTCCCAGAGATAAACCATATTGTGTTTCCTCCATGGGATTGCCTTCCATACGACCGCGTTCTCCCGTCTCGTCACTGCATGGGCCGAAGAATGGACGCGCTGCGACTATGGATTGGTGGGCCGTCCAGCCGTCGCCTGATGCTGACGTCCTTGGAAGCAATCCTTCAACGCGTCCCGCCAGCAGACGCGATCTCCGAGAACGTTTTCCAACTTGCGGTAGGCACATCGTTCAACCGCGATGCGTTCATGGATTTCATCGCACGCACAGGATATACGGAAGAAGGCGTTGCCGACGATCCGGGGGAATTGGCTGTCCGTGACTGCGTCATCGACATCTACCCCGCCGGTGCTCCGGGGCCCATGCGGATTGTGCTTGATGAGAATGACAATATTCTGGAGTTGCATGGCTTCGACCGCCTATCGCAGCGCACAGAAAGTTCTTTGGAGCACGTATCGATTGGCCCCGCTTCGGAAGTTATTAAGGGTGGTGACGCTTCTCAAGACGCCGGTCCATCTGCAAGTACCATCGAGAACTTGCTCATTCGCCAGTACGATCTCATGCCGAGCGTGTTTGATCTCCTCGGTGATACGACCCTGATCCTGGGACAGGGCATCAATCAGCGGCTCGAACACTATCTGGACATCATCGACGACGCGCAGCAGGCCCATATTGATTTCGGCGTAGCGGATGCAGCGTCGCGTCAGTCGCTGTATCTCGACCGCGGCGAATGGGACGAGCAGACCGGTCATATGCGGTTAGGGACCCTAAAAGTCGACGATGGTGAGGAGCTGCCGACGAAGCCCTATGACGCCGATTACCGGAAGTCGATCACCAGATTCGCGCAGGACGCCCTCCAAGAGCATAAGAAGGTTCTGATCGCGGGTAACGGCAAGCGCGCCGAGGCCCTTTATCGGCGACTGGAGAAGGGAGCGGACGCTCCCAACGGTACGGTCGGCCGATGGGATGATGTTTTGAGAGCGACGCCTGGCAGTCTCATGAAGATTGCCAGCAATCTCCAGGAAGGTTTTCTCGATACGAGTGAGGGTATCGTCGTCGTTGCTGCACCCGATGCACCCATGGCCGACACCAACTCTCATCAATTGCTAACCGAGCCCGAGCTTCGGATCGGTGATGTGGTTGTGCACGAAGATCATGGCATTGGCGTTCTTAAGGATCTCGAGACGATCCTTGTCGAAAACGTAGCGCGCGACGCAGCCCGATTGCAGTATCGCGATGGAGATTCCATCCTCGTTACCATGCGAGAATTCGACAAGCTCTGGCGTTATGGATCCGAGCCTGATGCTGTTTCGCTCGATCGTCTCCACACCGAGGCATGGAGCAAAAAGAGCCAGAAGATTGCGCAGGACATCGTTTCAACCGCCCGTCACCTTTCGAAGATTGCCAAGCAGAGGCAATCCTCACAGGCGCAGACATTCATCCCTCCTCGCACTCAATTTGCAGCCTTTACGCGCCGTTTTCCTTTTGCCGAGACCCGCGATCAATCAAAAGCGATCAACGATGTTTTGTCTGATCTCGCATCGGGAAAGGAAATGAACCGCCTCGTGTGCGGAGACGTCGGCTTCGGCAAGACGGAGGTCGCGCTGCGCGCCGCGGCGGCGGTGGCCCTCTCTGGCGGACAGGTTGCCGTCATCGCGCCCACCACCGTTTTAGCGCGTCAGCACTTCCAGACCTTCCAGCAACGCTTCGAAGGGACAGACGTCTCTGTCGGGATGATGTCGCGGCTGGTTAAGCCAGCCGAAAGCAAACAAACCAAAGCGGCTCTGGCTGAGGGCAAAATCGGGGTTATCGTGGCGACCCAAGCGATCTTCGCAAAAGATGTGCGTTTTGCGCGGCTGGGGCTGTTGATCGTGGATGAGGAGCATCGTTTTGGGTTAAAAGAGAAGAGTGCGATGAACAGGCTCGCGCCTTCCCTTCACACGCTTATGATGTCGGCGACGCCAATTCCGCGAACACTGCAATCGGCTATGGTTGGCGTTCAGGAGGTTAGCCTTCTCACCACGCCGCCATCGCGAAGGCGTCCGGTGCGTACCTCACTCGCTGCTTTCGACCGCGCATCGATGCGAACGGGTTTGATGCGGGAGCATCGCCGAGGCGGACAGAGCTTCGTCGTCGTTCCTCGTATTGAAGACATCGAAGGTGTCGAAACCATACTGAAGAACATCGCTCCAGAACTGTCGGTCAAGGTGGCGCATGGCAGGATGCCGGCAGCAAAAATCGACGAGACGATTGTCGGTTTCGCGGGAGGCGACGGAGATGTCCTGCTCGCCACCAATATCATCGAGAATGGGCTGGACGTGCCGCGGGCTAATACCATGTTCATATGGCACCCGGAGCGCTTCGGGCTTGCTCAACTTCATCAACTGCGCGGGCGCGTCGGCCGTTCTGGCGCGCAGGGCAGAGCGACCCTATTGTTGGAAGAGGGAGCAGATCTGGGCGAAGACGCTTTGTCGCGGCTTTCCACGCTTGTAGAGAGTGACCGGTTGGGGTCCGGTTTGGCGATCAGTGTGCGAGATCTCGATCTGCGTGGCGGTGGCGACATCGCCGGTGATGATCAGGCTGGGCATATGAGGGTGATCGGCGTCGGACTGTACCAGAAGCTTTTGGCTGGGGCTGTCGCGGAACTGGGCAAGAAGTCATCACCTTTCCCGCAACAGACGATCCTTCAGCTCGACACAGCGGCGACGATACCGGCGAACTATGTGTCGGATCCCGCCACCAGACTCAATCTCTATGCCAAGCTCTCCCGTGCCTCCAGTCTCCTCGAGATAGATGATCTGAAAGAAGAGTTTGAGGACAGGTTCGGTGAGTTGCCTTCGGAGGTACTCACTCTGCTGCGAACAAGCCGCGTTCAACTGAGCGCGGCGCGATTGGGCATCTCAAAGCTCGAGGCGGGACCGAAGGCGCTCGCCTTGACCTTCACACCAAAGACCCCTGCCAAGGTGCTCGCACAGCTCACGAAAAAGGCAGGGGCAGTGCGACGGGACGACAGGCTGATCTTCCAGGTTTCAAGCGGTACAGGCGAAAAGCAACTGGAACAGTTCGAACAGATTCTGGCGAAAGCCAACACGAGCACGAGGTAGCAGCGAAACGCTCTATGACCGACCTAGAGTCGAGCAGCCATATCGGGTTAGGTTACGCGGAGAACCTCATGATTATGAAACGGAAACCGGCTTCGACCTCATCATGCTGGCCGTCGCAGGATCAGCACGACGGCAAAGCCTCGGTGGAAGCCCTTTCATGATGAGTTCAGCATCAGCGACGGCCATCGAACCCAAAGCATAGAAGGCATCGCGTGTACCGCCAGTCCTGTGAGCAGAGAGAAGGATGCCAGGCGTGCTCCTGACCGGATCGTCTGCCTTGACTGGTTCCTCCGGAAACACGTCGGTTGCCACCCTAATATGGCCTGATGCAGCAGCCTCAAGCATCGCCGAAAAGTCTACGACGGCGGCACGGCTCATCAACAGGAAAGCCGCACCCGGTTTCATCAAGGCGAATTCCTTCTTGCCGAGAAAACCTTCGTTCTCGCTTGTGACACTGGCGAAGACGAAGACCACCTGGCTTTCTCGCAGGAGCTCATCAAGCGTCGATGGCAGGCAATCGAGCCGCTCGACAATCTCCTTCGGTAGCCAGGGATCGAACACGCGGACCGTGTTTCGGAACGGTCGAATGAGCTCACGCAGTTCACGACCAAGATCGCCGAAACCGATGATGCCGACCGGGGCTCCGGCAAAGCGGAATGTCTCCGAATTCCCCTCCAGTCCATAACGCTCGGTGCCGTGCCTGAACTCACGATCCGCTGCGGTAATGCCGCGTGCCAGGTCCAGCGCCATGGCAAGCGACGCTTCCGCAACCGGTGACGCGAAAGCCGACGCCGGTGTGATTACCCATATGCCTCGCTCGACGCAGGCCTGATAATCGACATTGGGCAGAAAATTCGATTCAACATTGATGATCGCCTTCAATCGCGGAGCGCGATCCAAACGCTCTCTTGGCATGTCAGTCTGGCCGAAAATCAAAACCGTGTCTGGGAGGTATCGCTCCACCTCTTCGGCGGGCATCTGGCGGTCTTCGGATACGATCACCTCGCCGAGCGCCTCCAGACGGGCTCGAACGGAAGGCTCCATGATCAGGTCCAGCGTTCTCGGCAGTGGATCGACCAGAATGATGTTGCGGCTCATCGTTTCCTCCCTCGAGAATCGCGTGAGCGGTAGATTAGCGTGAATACCCCCTCACCGGGCAAGCTCAATTCGGCGATGATGACAGTCGACAGGCGCAAGTACCCGGCGTCACGCCCCACAGTCTATGAGATGGATGGAGGCAGTCGGCTTAGGCCGCCTGCCCCCTCGTTCCTTACATCGCCGGCAGAACGGCAATGTCTCTCAGTTCATTCTCCACGCCGGTGATCGCGCCGACTTCGGTCACCTTGCCGGTTTCGAGATTGACGGTATAGAGCATCTTGTTTGCAGCAAGGTAGGCCGTGTTCTTGCCACCTTCCATGCCCTGAATATCGAAGGCGTAGGTCGCCGGCTTATCCTTGAGGCCAAGCTTACCGATCGCCTTCAGCGTCCCATCATTCGGCTTCGTTTGCTGGATCAACGCGCCAATGGTGGCGTCGATATTGTACATCGCCGTCTTTTCCGGCTTTCCGATGGAGTTCGTATAGGCGGCCGCGACGATATTCGGCGTTTCGCCCTTGTGCATATCGCCCTCTTCGAAGGCGAGCGTACCGTCAACCGTTACCGCACCCGTGTCAGGGTGAACCCGGTGGTTGGTGGTTCCGCTCATGAAACGCAGACGATCCGCCATCGGGTTGAAGTCGACCACCACCGGAGCATCGGTGATCGTCAGCATCTTGTCCATTTTCGCTATATCGCTTGCAGCGCCCGTTTCCAGATTAATGCTGACGATGCGATGATCAGGCGTAACGCCAATGACGGTCTTGTTGCCGGGGCGATAATCGATGCCGACAAGCTTATCGACGCCTGTCACCTCCATCGTCTTCGACACTGCGGGCTTTTCCGTGTCGAACATGACGAGTGTCTTGTCGCCGCTCAATCCCAATACCGGCGCTGCCAGCGCGGATGTCGCCGTAGCGATGACGGATATGGAGGCTGCCAAAGCAAAACGAATGGTCTGCATATTCTTCTCCCGTGCGTTTAAAATCAAAGAAGGTTTCGCCACATGGCTCTCAACCCTCCATCTTGAAGACACCGCGGGTGATGCGATTGGATGCAGCAGGTGAAAATTTTTTTGAGAGCTGCATCTAAGCAGCCGCAACCCGGGTATAGATGGCAAAGACAGCGGATTTACCTTTCCGATCCGAGGAGATGAGTTTGACAGCGATGGGCTCTTTGCCGGTTGATCTAGAAAAAGCGCTCAATGGCTGCGCCAACGGCGACCGGCTGGCTTTGCGTCAGATATTCGATCAAGAGGCAGGCAAGCTTATCGCCGTGGCCCAACGTATCGTTCGGCGTCGTGAGCTAGCAGAAGAGGTGGTGCAGGACGCCTTCATCCGCATCTGGACGCACGCCCATCAGTACCGCTCCGATAGCGGTTCGGCACGCGGCTGGATTTATGCCATTGTCCGCAACAGAGCGCTCAATCTGCTTCGTGACGGCAGACGAGAGCATGTGGTCGAAGACGTTGAGACGCTCCGCGACGATCAGCAGGCAGATGAGATCATGGCGGCCTGGCATCGATTGGACCGCAATTCCCGCCTCTATGAATGCCTCGGCTCGCTTGAGGACACGAAGCGGCAAGGCATTCTGATGGCCTATGTCGGCGGTTACTCACACGGCGAAATAGCCGGTCGCCTGAGAATTCCGCTCGGTACTGCCAAATCATGGATCCGGCGTGGACTGTCGGCACTGCGGGAGTGCCTGGCATGAACTATGACCGCAAGGACGTGCCTCATCTTGCCGACGAGTATGTACTGGGATTGCTCGACGCGGTTGAAGCCAGAGAGATCGAGGATGCCATGAAACGTGATCCTGAACTCAAAGCCGCGATCGCGGCAAGCAGGGATCGGTTCCTGCCACTCGACACGAGCCTGGCTCCTCAATCGGTCAGCGAAGACCTCTGGCGGCGCATCGAGTCTGCTCTGCCCCGTCAAGACCATCGTGCCCCTGACCGGCCAGTCGCAAACGACAACGGCCTAAGGCGCTGGAAGTTCGCAGCGCTCACCTCTCTCGCCGCGTCACTGCTTCTGGCCGTTGGGCTCGTCTACAGCCTGACCAGAACGGTAGAACCGCTGGTCATCGCGGTGCTGGTCAATGATGCCGGCGAAGTCCAGGCGGTCGTGGAGGATTTCGGCAATGACGAAGCCTCTGTCCGGCTGCTGGCCGATTTCACCGTTCCGCGCGACAAGACGATCCAGGTCTGGACCCTGCCATCGCGCGATGTGGGGCCGGTCTCCCTTGGTCTACTTGACGGCGTGCATTCGGCTCGCCTTCAAGGACCAGCCCTTCCCAAACCACGCGCCGATCAACTCTATGAGCTGACGCTTGAGCAAGCAGGCGGTTCGCCCACAGGGCGTCCAACAGGACCGATCCTGGCGAAGGGATTTGCACGCATGCCGCGCTAGCTTTCACTCTTTGAAGGCACGCTCAACAACTGTCATCTGTATGACCTCGTGCGCCTGCGTCACAACGGTTCAGGTTGAACACCTCGTACCGCGCAGGATCATAAGAACGAAACCCCATCATTGGGAAGGCCATGACAAGCAACACATTTCCTTCTAAAGCAGATTGCTGCGTCGAACCGCCAAGCCGCTGCAGTCGATTTAGGCTGATGGAGTGACAATGCGCAGATGGTCTTTCTGGCTCTGGCTCGCGGCGCTTGCCGTTCCGGTTTCCGTACTGATCTCGCTTCAGATTGATCTGTCTGCTGGGCCTTCCATCGGCGGGGGCGGATACGATCTCGGACCCTTCATCTACTCATGGCTGTTGATGCTGACGACGGGTACCTGGACAGTGTGCACGTTCATTGCGGCGCTGGCATATCGAGACAAGGAGGCTAGGAAGAAAGCACTGATCTTGACGGCAATTGGCTGTCTGACGTTTCTGATAGCGTTGCAGGTCTACGGCAGAAAACTCTCCTAAGGGCAGGTGTACCACCATGCATCTAGGCCGCAGGTGCCGCCCACCAGCTTGTCTTGTCCAAGCCTGATTTCCGCGCAGATGCCTTTTCGGTCTGTGAAAGCCCGCGTTCTTCACGCGTGACGTGTTGCAGCGCAGCATCCACAAACAATTCTATTTTCCCTAATCAAAGGCGCAGAACCTCCAGCGCTTGCTATCACCCGCAAGTTTGACCAAGACGTCTTCATGATTTCCATTTCCGATCTTTCCACCCGCATCGCCGGACGTCTCCTCCTTGATAAAGCCAGCGTTACGCTTCCGAGCGGCACCAAGGCCGGCCTCGTTGGCCGCAATGGTGCCGGCAAGTCCACGTTGTTCAAAGTCATCACAGGCGATCACGGCGCCGAAACCGGGTCGGTCTCGATCCCAAAGAATGCCAGGATTGGTCAGGTGGCTCAGGAAGCTCCAGGCACTGAAGATAGTCTCATCGAGATTGTCATTGCTGCCGACAAGGAGCGTGCTGCGCTCATGCTGGAATCGGAAACAGCGACCGATCCGGAACGCATCTCTGACATCCAGATGCGTCTCGTTGATATCGACGCGCATTCGGCCGAAGCGCGCGCATCCAGCATCTTGGCAGGCCTTGGTTTCGATCAGGAGGCCCAGCTTCGCCCTGCCTCATCCTTTTCCGGTGGATGGCGTATGCGCGTGGCGCTGGCATCGGTACTGTTTGCCGAACCTGACCTGCTACTGCTCGACGAGCCGACAAACTATCTCGATCTGGAAGGCTCGCTTTGGCTTGAGGATTACATTCGCCGCTATCCTTACACAGTCATCATCATTAGCCATGACCGCGACCTTTTGAACAACGCCGTCAATGCCATTGTCCACCTCGACCAGAAGAAGTTGACGTTCTATCGCGGTGGATACGACCAGTTCGAACGCCAGAAGGCCGAAAACGACGAACTGCAAAACAAGGCCAAGGTCAAAAATGAGGCAGCGCGCAAGCACCTGCAGAGCTTCATCGACCGCTTCAAGGCCAAGGCATCGAAGGCCAAGCAGGCACAATCGCGCGTCAAGGCGCTGGAGCGGATGGGCACCGTGTCTTCTGTGATCGAAGATCACGTTCAACCCATGACATTTCCTACCCCGGAAAAGCAGCCTGCCTCGCCGATCATCGCCATCGATGGTGGTTCTGTTGGCTATGAGCCTGGAAATCCAATCCTCAAGGGTATCGATCTGCGCATCGACAATGATGACCGCATCGCGCTCCTAGGATCGAATGGCAACGGCAAATCGACGTTCGCCAAATTCATCTCCGGCCGTCTCGCGCCGGAGACTGGAGATCTGCGCACAGCGCCTTCGCTGAAGGTTGGTTTTTTTGCTCAGCACCAGATGGATGACCTGGTGCCTGAGGACTCCGCAGTCGATCATGTGCGCAAGCTGATGCCGCAGGCGCCTGAGTCCAAGGTGCGTGCACGCGTCGCGCAAATGGGTCTTGCCACCGAAAAGATGGCAACGGCGGCCAAGGATCTATCCGGTGGAGAAAAGGCGCGTCTGCTAATGGGGCTCGCAGCATTCCATGCACCCAATCTGCTGATCCTCGACGAACCGACAAACCATCTGGACATCGATAGCCGTCGAGCTCTGATCGAGGCTCTCAACGACTATGATGGTGCGGTCATCCTGATTTCGCATGATCGTCATCTTATCGAGGCGACTGCAGACCGCTTGTGGCTTGTCAACAATGGCACTGTCACGACCTTCGAGGGGGATATGGACGAGTACCGGGATATCGTCGTCTCGTCCGGTAAAAAGAAAAAGAAGAAGAAAAACTAAGGTCCAATCGCCTTCAGATCCGAGCGACCCCAGCTTGTGCGATCGGACAAGATATCGACGCGCTATCGAGTATCGAGTGACGCGGCGGTTTTGCACGTCGTATTTTAGGGTGCTGCCTGATAGACAGGTAGTTCCAAGAGCAATTTTGCCTGAGCGAAGGAACACCGATGGGTTTTAGAACGCCGAAATTCGAGTACGTGAATGGCTACAAGATCGCTGAGGTCGATGGTCCGACGTTCAAGGTGCTCGATGGCGATCGTCAATTGGGCGAAGACTTCCCTTACTCCGGAGAAGCGGCTGCTTATGCGAGATCTCTGCCGAGCCGCGATCCCCAGAAATAGGCGGGACAACAGTTCATGACGACTGCGATAACCCCGTCTCTTGAGCAACTCGGTTGGTCTCCTTTCTTTGCCGATCAAGTGAGCGAGAAAGACTCCGGCTTGGTGCCAAGACGCATATCATCGGTTCACCGCTCACGCGTGGAGGCAATCGATGTAGTGGGCTCTGCTGCGTTGGAACTACCAGCCAACAGCAACACGGCAGACTTTGCAGTCGGCGACTGGATCCTCGCCGATCCGCTGACCGGAATGTTTGTCGTCAGACTTGCCAGAAAAAGCCTTTTTCAAAGACGCCAGGAGGGCGGACGTGGCCAGCAACTGGTTGCCGCCAACATCGATACATTATTGATTGTGACCTCATGCAATGCGGACTTCCATCCCGCCCGGCTGGAACGTTATCTGATCATGGCAGACCAGGCCGGAAGCAAGCCCGTGATCGTGCTAACCAAAGCGGACACAACGGCAGACGTTGGGGATTTTCAGTCAAAAGCAGAGGCATTGCAGCGCGATCTCCCCGTGATTGCGCTGAATGGGCACTCTGCCGATGCTGTCGTCTCACTGATGCCGTGGTTGGGCATTGGTCAAACTGTTGCGCTGGTGGGATCATCCGGTGTTGGAAAGTCAACCCTGGTGAACACGCTGACCGCCTCCGATTCTATGCAGAAAACCGGAACCATCCGTGAGTATGATGCACAGGGCCGGCACACCACGACGGCGCGGTCCCTGCATGCTGTTCAAGGCGGTGGCTGGGTCATCGATACGCCGGGAATAAGGACGCTCTACGTCAGCGACATTACCGACGGAATAGATACGCTCTTCGCCGAGATCACAGAGTTAGCGCCTCTGTGTCGGTTTCGCGATTGTACCCATGCGCATGAGCCTGGATGCGCGGTACGAGACGCGATAGCAAAAGGCGAGGTCGTTGCCGATCGCCTCGAACGTTGGAGAAGCCTGTCTGCCGAAAACAGCAGCCGTACTCCAGTGCTGAGCGGACCGCGCGGCAACAAGACGATCAAGAAAAAGCGTTAAAGCATGGTCCACACAAAAGTGTGCAGCGGTTTGCGATAACGACATACGAAACAAGAACGGCCTGAAGCGGAGGAAGGCTCACGCATCAACGGGAGAAGAGGCCAATGGCGGATCCGCATTTGGACCCGCCATCATTTTTACATCTTGGTCAAACAGGCCGAGCCTACCTTGTCACATAGCGCTTCCAGGGATGCTCTTCCTTGAATCCCAAAACTTCTCGCGCCTTACGATTGGACAGCGGTGCTTCGTCCCTTCCCATTTCGCGCGTCACAGGCGTATTGGGTGCATACTTGGCGAGGAATTCGGCGGTCGGAAGATCGGCCGTGATCGTGTCGTTGACCGCGTTGAACACCTGAAAGCCCAAGCCGTCCTTCTCGATACACAGATGAACAATCTCCCCGAGATCGCGCGCGTCGATATAGCTCCAGGCATTGCGTTTGCGAGACATGGGGTCATCAATGAAGGCCGGGAAGTTGCCGTATTCGTGCGGTTCGATCACGTTGCCGATGCGCAGGGCGTATATATCGGCTTTGTATCGCATGGAGAAGGCACGTGCCGTCTTCTCATTTACGAGCTTGGAAAGACCATAGCTATCCATTGGGTCGATATCGTAATCCTCTTCGAGAGGAAACGAGTGGAAGTCCTTGTCTCCTTCCGCAAAGCACACACCATAGGTGGTCTCGCTTGAGGCGATGATGACTTTCCGGACGCCGAGCTTCATTGCAGCTTCAATGACATTGTATGTGCCGACGACATTCGCCTGGAATGTTTCATTGTCCGGCTCGATCAGCACCCGAGGGATCGCCGCGAAGTGCACGACGGCATCGGGCGCAGAAGGCGGAGCGCCGTTTTCGAAACCATCGAAACCGAAATGGGTCGTCAGGGCATTGAAGACCTGACCACTGTCGGTGATGTCCGCGATCAGCGTATTCACTCCGGGCAAGTCCAAGGGCTTCAAATCGACATTCAGGACGGAGTATCCCTTGTCCAGAAGCTTGGGAACGGCATGGCGCCCAGCCTTGCCTGTGCCCCCGGTGAAAACGATACGTTTGGTCATTTCTTGCCTCCTCTTGAAACGCGCGCGCTTGGTGATCGTCGATCGTTCTGAATTGATCGCTCACATCACTTGCGCCTCCTTATCCATACGACAGCAAATCCATGATTGACGCAACGAAGGAAATGATGACGAGACTGTATCTTCTGTTTTTCAGTCGTTTAAAAAACTTTATGAAAGTAAATTATAAAGTTCCCAGTGCGCTTCTGTTCAGCAGCTTTGCCACCCAATCTACAAAAACGCGAACCTTGTTCGTCACGTGTCTGGTCTGTGGGTAGACGATGTAGATCGGCATGGGCTCGCTTTTCCATTCGGGAAGAACACGCACCAGCTTTCCCTCCCTGATCTCGTCCCTTATCGAGAACGGTACCAATTGTCCGACACCCATTCCGGCAACAACGGCATGCTGATAGGTCCTCGCATCGTTCGCCGATACGATGTATCGCGGGCTAATTTCAACGGAACGGGTACCGTCGTCGAAGGCCATGCTCATCACTTGTCCTGCATTGGCATTCAGGTAACCGACACAGTGATGATCGACTTCCAGATCTTCCGGCGTCTTTGGCATGCCGAAGCGCTCGATGTAATCGGGTGAGGCAACCGTAAGAAAGTCGAGTTCCGAGACTTTTCGCGCAATAAGCGACTGGTCACGCAGTGTGCCCACGCGCAAGGCACAATCCACGTTTTCGGCGATGTAATCGACAAGACGGTCTCCGACACCGATGTCGAGCCGGATTTGCGGAAAGCGCTGGTAAAAATCACAAAGATTCGGAATGATGATCTTATCGGCGAACATCCCGGCCATCTCTACACGCAAACGACCGGAGGGCTGGACGTTGGCGCTTGAAACGCTACCATCCAACTCGTCGATTTCCGCCAGGATTTGCGTTGCGCGCTCATAGTAAAGTGCACCGTCTGTGGTCACCATGACGCGGCGCGTCGTTCGGTTCAGCAGCGTCGTACGCAGATGCGCTTCCAAACCCTGCACCATGTTGGTCACGGTCGTCTTGGGGATATTCAGGGCATTGGCAGCCTTGGTGAAGTTTCCTGTCTCAACGACCCGTGCGAATACACGCATCGCCGCTAGCTGGTCCATCCTGTCAACCTCGCTCGATTGTCCGTGAATTTGGAATAGTGTTTTCGAATTTGGATGCTTGCGCAACTTATCCCGAACAATATATCCATATTAGAAAGCACTACAAGAGATGTAGATAGAGTCTCTCGAGGAAATGATGATGGACAACCGGTGGCACGAGATCGAGACGAGCGGCACAACGTGCACGCCCCTGTCCGTGCGTGTCTACAGCAACGAAGGCAAAGTGCGGACGCCTCCGCTGGTCCTTTATCTTAGAGGTGGCTCTTTTCTGGCAGAAGGGGCTCAGTGCGAGGAGCTACCGGTCGCGAAAGCGCTTGCCGAAAGTGGAGCGGTGGTCATCGAGGCGGATTACAGCACCGGCTCCTGCAATGAGTTTCCGGCTGTGATCGATCGGGCTTTCGATGCGCTCGATTGTCTGAGCAATAGCCGCAAGCAGTATGGTAGCGCCAAATCCTTGCTGTTCGTGGCGGGAGAAGAGGCTGGCGGGAATGTTGCCGCGGGCCTGGCGTTGAAAGCGCGCGATCGGATGCCGGGAAAACTGGCAGGACAGATCTTGCTGTCGCCGATGATCGATCCGCTGATGGCATCGACCTCCTTTCGGGATGCCGACAAGATCGGTATGCGGCAGCGTTGGGCCGAAGGCTGGAGCCGGTACCTGGCAAAGGCCTGTGGGGTAGCGCACCCTTACGCGGCACCGTGCCAGTGTACACGGCTCGACCGTGTGGCCCCAGCTTTGATTTTTACCGCCGAGGACGACCCTCTGCGTGACGAGACAGTGAATTATGCCGCGCGCCTGCGTGATGCAGGAATACAGGTTCGGCTGCATGTTTTCCCTGCCGGCTCCGGCTGGACAGGGCTTTATCGAGGTGAAGGTGGCAAGTGGCTTTCGGCTGTTTGCGACGAATTTTCGGGTTTTGTTCAAGACCTCAAGAATTAGCATTTTAGACAATCACTGATCGGCTTCCTTACGAAGCCAAGGAGTATCCCATGACGCTCAAGAACAAGCGCCGTGCCCTTGCGGGTGCCGGCATAGGACTTGCCATGTCCGTAGCAGCCGCAGCGCTGCTATTCGATCTTCCCATGACGACGGGCGCCGTTGCTGCGGCTCCGCAGGCGGAGGCGCCTGCGGTTCCAGTGACGGTCGCAGTTGTGCAAAGCAAAGACATCACCCACTGGGAGCAATTTTCCGGCAGGCTCGAAGCTGTCGAGCGTGTTCAGGTCCGCTCCCGCGTTGCTGGCCAGATTCAAGCGGTTCACTTCCGTGAAGGCGCACTGGTAAAGGCTGGTGATCTGCTGTTCACCATCGATCCAGCTCCCTATCAGGCAGCGGTTGCGGGTGCGGAGGCACAGGTTGCCTCGGCGGACGCAAAGATCGGCCTTGCCAAAACCGAACTGGAGCGCGGTCGGCGACTTTCCGACAACCGCACCATTTCGCAAAGCGATCTTGATCAACGCCAAAGCAATGTGGCGGAGGCCGAAGCGCAACTGCGGGCCGCCCGCGCAGCACTGACGACGGCACAGCTCGATCTCAGCTACACGGAGTTGCGCGCACCGATTTCAGGACGCGTCGGCAAGCTTGATGTGACGGTCGGCAATCTGGTTGCCGCCGGCTCCGCATCCCCTGCTCTCACCACGCTTGTGTCTGTCGATCCGATCTATGCAAGCTTCAATGCCAGCGAGGAGATCGTCGCCAAGGCGCTGTCGCAACTGCCCACCTCAAACGGGGCACTTCAGGCGCTGGAGCAGATCCCCGTTGAAGTCGGCACGCTCGCCGATGAGGGCACGCCCATCAAGGGTACCCTGCATCTGATCGACAATCAGGTAGACGGTGCGAGCGGCACCATCGGCGTCCGCGCGGTTTTCGCCAACACCAATGGGCATCTCATTCCCGGTCAGTTCGTTCGCGTCCGACTAGGCGAGCCAAAGTCGGAAAAGCGCATCGTGATCACCGACCGCGCGATCGGCACCGATCAGGACAAGAAGTTCGTTTTTGTCGTCGATAAGGACAACAAGGTGAACTACCGCCAGATCAAACCCGGCCCATCGGCCGAGGGAATGCGCGTCGTCGAAAGCGGCCTTGAGGTCGGAGACAAGATCGTCGTCAGCGGCTTGCAGCGCATCCGCCCCGGTGCGGTCGTGGCTCCGCAGACCGACGACAAGCTCGCCGCAGCCCAATAATTGATCCGACGGGCCTTCCTCGGCCCGTCCTATTCCCAATCGATGCAGAAAGATCCCTGCCGGTGGCGACACGCCACCGGGGTGGTCTCCCGCGTTCAGAATTCACCCGGAGAGGGCTAACCCATGAACATCTCCAGATTTTTCGTAGACCGGCCAGTTTTTGCTGGCGTCCTATCGGTTCTTATCGTCGTGGCAGGCCTGATTGGCATGCGCGCCTTGCCGATTTCCGAGTATCCGGAAGTCGTGCCACCTTCCATCGTCGTTCGTGCCACCTATCCCGGTGCCAACCCGAAGGTCATTGCCGAGACGGTGGCGACACCGCTCGAGGAACAGATCAACGGCGTCGAGAACATGCTCTACATGTCCAGCCAGGCGACTTCCGACGGTGTCATGACGCTGACTGTCACCTTCAAGCTGGGGACCGATCCGGACAAAGCGCAGCAGCTGGTGCAGAACCGCGTTTCGCAAGCCGAGCCGCGTCTTCCCGCTGAAGTCAGAAGCCTCGGCGTTTCCACCGTCAAGAGTTCTCCCGACCTGATGATGGTCGTGCATCTCGTCTCTCCCGGCAATCGGTACGACCTCACCTACCTGCGCAACTACGCTGTCCTCAACATCAAGGACCGGCTGGCGCGCATCGAGGGTGTGGGCCAGGTACAGATCTTCGGTGCCGGCGATTACTCCATGCGTATCTGGATCGATCCGCAGAAGGCCGCCGAGCACGACCTTGCCGCCAGCGATATCAGCAACGCCATTCGCGAACAGAACGTACAGGCGGCAGCCGGCACAATCGGCGCTTCGCCAAGCCCGAACGGTGTCGATCTGCAGCTCAACGTCAACGCACAAGGTCGGCTTTCAACTCCGGAGGAATTCGGCAACATCATCGTCAAAAGCGGCTCGAATGGCGAGATCACCCGCCTGCGTGACGTGGCGCGTGTCGAACTCGGCGCAGCCGATTACGCCTTGCGCTCGCTGCTTGACGGCGAATCCGCTGTGGCTATCCCGGTCTTCCAGGCTCCCGGTTCAAACGCCATCACCATTTCAGACCAGGTCGCTGCGACCATGCAGGACCTGCAGAAAGCGATGCCCGATGGCGTGAAATACGAAATCGTCTACGACACCACCGAGTTTGTCCGCGCCTCGATCGACAAGGTCATTGACACACTGCTGGAAGCCATCGCTCTCGTCGTTATCGTCGTCATCCTGTTCCTCCAGACATGGCGCGCCTCGATCATTCCGCTGATTGCCGTTCCGGTGTCGATCATCGGCACATTCGCCGTCATGTATGTTTTCGGCTTTTCCATCAATGCGCTCAGCCTGTTCGGGCTTGTGCTGGCAATCGGCATCGTCGTGGATGACGCAATCGTCGTTGTCGAAAATGTCGAGCGCAACATCGAGAACGGTCTTTCTCCGCGCGAGGCGACCTATCGCGCCATGAAGGAAGTCTCGGGGCCGATCATTGCGATCGCCCTGGTGCTCGTGGCCGTCTTTGTGCCGCTTGCTTTCATCTCCGGCCTCTCGGGACAGTTCTACCGTCAGTTTGCATTGACGATCGCAATTTCGACGGTCATCTCGGCCATCAACTCGCTGACATTGTCTCCTGCACTTGCAGCCCTGCTTCTCAAGGATCACCACGCGCCGAAGGATTGGCTGACCCGCGGCATGGACAAGGTGCTGGGTGGCTTCTTCCGGGGTTTCAACCGCGCGTTCGGGGCAGCCTCGAACGGGTATGGCAAGGGCGTCGGCGGATTGCTCAATCGTAAGAGCATCGTCATGGTCGTCTATATGCTGCTCGCAGGCGCAACCTATGCCATGTTTAATGCGGTGCCCGGCGGCTTCGTGCCTGCGCAGGACAAGCAGTATCTGATCGGCTTTGCCCAGTTGCCGGATGCTGCGAGTCTCGACCGGACGGAAGACGTCATCAAGCGCATGAGTGATATTGCCATGCAGCAGCCAGGCGTCGAACATGCAATCGCGTTCCCCGGCCTCTCCATCAACGGCTTCACCAACAGCTCGAACGCGGGCGTTGTTTTCGTCGCCTTGAGCCCATTTGAAGAGCGCACAACACCGGAGCTTTCTGGCGGCGCTATTGCCATGGCGCTCAACCAGAAATTCGGCGCGGTGCAAGATGCCTTCATCGCTATGTTCCCGCCGCCGCCCGTCAACGGTCTTGGCACCACAGGCGGCTTCAAGATGCAGATCGAAGACCGCGCGGGCTTCGGTTACCAGACGCTTGACGAGGTCACCAAGGCCTTCCTCGGCAAAGCCTATCAGACGCCCGAACTGGCTGGCCTGTTCTCAAGCTTCCAGATCAATGTGCCGCAGCTCTACGCCGATCTCGATCGTGCCAAGGCAGAGCAACTGGGTGTCTCGGTCACGGACGTGTTCGAGACGCTGCAGATCTATCTTGGCTCTCTTTACGTGAACGACTTCAACGCCTTCGGTCGCACCTACAGCGTGCGTGTGCAGGCCGATGCCAAGTTCCGCTCCCAGGCGGAAGATATCGGTCAGTTGAAAGTTCGCTCATCGAATGGACAGATGATACCC
>NZ_SISF01000004.1 GCF_004310285.1 Agrobacterium cavarae | reverse complement strand
AGGAAAACGAAAATAGTTACGCTTTTGCCAAGTTGACACCTGCTGGAACCTGCATTTCAAGCTGCCCTTCATGTCCGTAAAAGACGCGTTGGGTTCAACTCAATTCCAACACAAACGCAAGGGTTTGTGGTGATAGTTCTCATGATACTCAAACAAGCATGCTCTCCGGAATACCAGAGAGCGCAATATGCGTTCAAAGATTCGATGATT
>NZ_SISF01000011.1 GCF_004310285.1 Agrobacterium cavarae | reverse complement strand
TCTCACACTCCTCCGCTTATTGATATGCTTAAGTTCAGCGGGTATCCCTACCTGATCCGAGGTCAAAGTGATGAGGAGCCTTACTGGACGGAGGCAGACTGGAGCCGTGACGCAATGTGCTGCGCACGAAGCCAACTTGCCGGCTGCCAATGAATTTGAGGCGAGTCCACGCGCGGAGGCGGAACAAACGCCCAACACCAAGCAGAGCTTGAAGGGTCAAATGACGCTCGAACAGGCATGCCCAACGGAATACCGAAGGGCGCAATGTGCGTTCAAAGACTCGATGATTCACGCAGAT
>NZ_SISF01000025.1:168-169567 GCF_004310285.1 Agrobacterium cavarae | reverse complement strand
GCCAGCAGCGCCGCCGCCCTCGTCAGTGAGCGGACTTATAAGAGACACACCCCAAACAAGTCAACAGAGGTTTTTCAACAAAATCCATATTTCTTGTAAGGGACTGTTTTGTATGATAAATTTTGACAAACCTGTCAAACAGGTGTCAGAAACATATCAGTTGCGTGACTTTCCTAGCCGGTTTTTGCGAGAAAGCAGGGAGAAGTCCGCGCCGCACACATACACGCCACGTTTTCGCCGCGACTTAATCCTATCTGCACTTCTTAACGAAGAGTTACAGCAAGCTGGGGACTGCGTCGGGATCGCCGCGCAGAAGTTTGACTCCTCGGTCTGAAAGTTGCACATCTTCGTCACATGACTTCTGGAGATCAAATGCAGAAACGGTCGCGACAGGCATGACGGCGGATCGGGATATGATCCGTACGCTCGGGACCGAGCCGCCTATTCTGGCGGAAGGCCGGCGAGCACCCGACCGGCGCGAGATCTCGATCCGCTGGCTGAGCGGGACATTTCTCACAGGGATCACCTCCTCCATATTGATGGGCGTCGCACTCTTTGCAGCGCTCGACGGTCGTCAGCAGCTTGCCATTCCCGCAGAAGCCTTCGCGCGCGGAGACATGGAACACTCCCTTTCCGAGACAGTTCGCCGTGGCACCCGGTTGGTGGCGCCCAATATCGCAGCGCGTCCTTCGGACCGCTCTGTTATGGAAGTCTCGACAGTCATTCATGATGGCGACAAGGAAGTGGTTCGCAAAGTCCCCTTCGCCCATGTGAAGATCTCGCTCGCGGCCAATTATAATACGCAGGATGATTATCCGGCATTCGATCCGCTCAACATCTTCGCCACCGACGACGAGCCGGAAGCTGCCGGGGCGAGCAAAACCGGGACGATCTACGGGTCCGAGGTGGAATCGGAAGTCAGCCTCAAATCAGTTCCCTTCCCGACGAAGCACAGCCCCTTTGCCTATGCCGGCGCGATGAGCTTCGATGAGGTGGAAGAAGCGGTCCGCTCCAACGGTTCTATCCTGACGGACGGCAACGAACAGCTTGCCGCGCTCTACTATATCGATCCACGTCGGTTCGAGGCCGATGAGGATGTGGACATCACCGCGGGACTGGCGGCCCGCGTGGTCGAACAGAACATGTCGGTTTCGACGCCGCAGGCACCGACCGTCAAACTGCCGGAATTTGCCGACGACGTCATTCCCGTGCGGCAGAGCCAGACGATGGAGGCTGCCCTTTTCGGCGCCGGCTATTCCAAGGAACAAGCCAAGCAGACCGCGACAGCCCTAGCGTCGGTCAATGGGACGGGGGAACTGCAGGCGGGTGACGTTCTCCGCATCGGCATTTTGCAGGACGACGAGAAGAGCGATATCGTTCGCGCCAGCCTTTACCGCAAGAACCGCCACGTCGTGACGGTGGCGGCAAACGACCAGAAGACCTTCGTCGCAGCGAGCGAACCGCCAAAACTCGATGCGGTCGCGACTGCCTTTGACGGCGGCAACGCGCCAATGACGGCGAACCGCGATCTGCCGCGTGTTTATGACGGCGTTTATCGCGCCGCTCTTGCCTATGGCATGAACCAGAGCATGGTATCGCAGCTCATCAAGCTTCTGGCGAGCAGCGTCGATTTCCAGGCACAGCTGAAACCTTCGGATTCACTCGAGGCCTTTTTCTCGGTCGAAGGACCGGATGGCAAGGCGACCGAACAATCCGAATTGCTCTACGTCAATGCCAAATTCGGCGATAACCAGACGCGTTTCTACCGCTTCCAAAACCCGGACGATGGCAGCATCGATTACTTTGATGGCGAAGGTAAAAGTATCCGCCAGTTTCTGATCCGTAATCCGGTTCCGAACGGTCGAATGACATCCGGTTTCGGCATGCGTCGTCACCCGGTTCTACGCTTCAGCCGTATGCATACCGGCACCGACTGGGCAGCGCCTCGCGGCACGCCGATCATTGCCACGGGCAACGGTGTTGTGGAGAAGGCGGGATGGGCATCCGGTTACGGCAACCAGACTTTGATCCGCCATGCCAATGGGTATGTCTCCTCCTATAACCACCAGAGCGCCATTGCGAAGGGCGTGGTGGAAGGAGCGCGCGTCACGCAGGGCCAGGTGATCGGCTATGTCGGCTCTACCGGTCTTTCGACGGGCGCGCACCTGCATTATGAGCTGATCGTCAATGGCACCAAAGTGGATGCGATGAAGGTTCGCCTTCCGGGCGGCAAGTCGCTTTCCGGCCAAGCACTCGCACGCTTCTCGGATGAGCGTCGTCGTATCGACACGCTGCTGAACATCGACGGCAAAGGCGAGCAGGTCGCCAGCCGCTAATCAAACTCTGTTAGACACCGTCGCGCCTAAAGCGTAACGAGCGAATCTGAAAGATCGCGATACTCATAAGGCGGGGCGAACTTAAGCGCACTCGGCTGCAGGGAAAATCTTGGCGCGGCGAATGACCACATGGCCGTTGTCTCCTGCTTCCACCGATGATTCCGGCGGTACATCGAATTCGAGAAGATCCCCTTCTCTCGTCGTGGCGATCACGCGGCGCTCTCCTGCCCTGTCCAGAACGCGGGTGACTTGCGCGGGAATCCCATCATGCAAATCCTCCCATTCCAGATCGGCAGGGCGGGCATAGATCTCGACAGGTCCGTCCGCCTGACCATAGGCAAACTGAACCTCAGTGTTTCCGACATAAACCTTGCCGTTCTTCGCAACACCTGAAACCTTGTTAGTGTCTCCGAGAAAAGTCATGACGAAGGCGCTGTTCGGCTGTCGGCAGACCTCTTTCGGCGTGCCCTGCTGGACGATCTCACCCTGGTTGAGAATGACGACGCGATCCGCAAGATCGAGCGCTTCTTCCTGGTCGTGGGTGACGAAGATCGTGGTGATGCCCAACTCGTCGTGGATTTCGCGAAGCCAGCGGCGCAGGTCGCGACGAACGTTTGCGTCGAGAGCGCCGAAGGGCTCATCGAGCAACAGAACCTTGGGATCGACGGAAAGTGCGCGTGCCAGGGCGACGCGTTGCCTTTGCCCACCGGAAATCTGAGCAGGGAATCTGTCGCCCAACCCCTCAAGCCTTACCAGCCGCAGCAACTCCTGAACGCGGGCGTCGATTTCGGCGCGGTTCCGCTTCACGCGCGATACTTTCAGCCCGAAAGCGATATTCTCGTTCAGCGTCATATGCGGGAAAAGTGCATAGTGCTGGAAGACGAAGCCGACGCCACGATCGCGGACGGGAATGTTGGTCGCATCCGTCTCTCCGAAATAGATCTGGCCGCCATCGGTATATTCGAGCCCTGCAACCATACGCAGGATCGTCGTCTTGCCGGAGCCGGAAGGACCGAGAAGCGCCAGCAATTCGCCGCTTTCGATATCGAGCGAGACATCGCGCACGGCGCGAAACGTGTCGAAGGTTTTAACGACATTCTGCAGGCGGATTTTCATGAAATCGTCTCCGTGGCGACGGCGTTTGCGGCGCTCAGCTTTTTACGTCCTCGACCTGCACCGCGCCGCTCCAATGCGACTTTGGCGATGATGGTGATAACGGCAAGCGCCGCGAGAATGGAGGCGGAGGCGAAAGCGCCAGCAGCCTGATAGTCGTGATAAAGAAGCTCGATATGCAGCGGCAGCGTGTTGGTCTGCCCGCGAATATTGCCCGAAACGATAGACACCGCGCCAAATTCGCCCATGACACGGGCGTTGCACAGCACGACGCCATAGAGGAGCGCCCATTTGATGTTGGGCAGCGTAACGGAAAAGAAAGTGCGCCAGCCGGAGGCCCCAAGCGAAGTTGCCGCCTCCTCCAAATCGCGTCCCTGCGCCTGCATCAGCGGAATGAGCTCTCGCGCGACAAATGGGGCCGTGACGAACATCGAGGCGATGACAATGCCCGGGAGAGCGAAGAGAATCTTGATTTCATAGGCATCCAGCAACGGCCCGAACAGACCCTGCAGGCCATAGACGAAGAGATAGGCGACGCCGGTAACGATGGGAGATATGGAGAAGGGAATTTCCACGATGACCAGCAGGAAACGCTTGCCCCAGAAGTCGAACTTGGTGATCGCCCAGGCAGCAGCGACACCGAAGAGCGTATTGATCGGTACCGCGATCAGTGCCGTGATCACCGTCAGCATGATGGCATGACGGGTATCGGGATGGTTGATGGTCGCGGCGTAGGCCTTCAGGCCCTGAGAAAAAGCCTCGACAGCGATGACCGCCAGAGGCGCTACTACCAGGAAGGCCCCGATGATGAGAACGAAGCCGACCAGGCTTCGGCGCACCCATGGTGCATCGCCGACGCGCGGCGGCTTGCGGCGGGAGGAAATAGCGCTCATTCTCTAGCTCCTCACCGTATAGCGCAAAGCGCGGGCCTGCAGATAATTCGTGAGCGCCAGCATTACGAAAGCCGTGATCAACAGAACGGATGCGATCGCTGCAGCCGCCTGATAATCATATTCCTCCAGCCGGATGAAGATCAGCAGTGAGGTAATCTCGGTCGAGAAGGGCTGATTGCCGGCAATGAAGATGATGGCGCCGAATTCGCCAAGGCTGCGGGCAAAGGAGAGCGACAGGCCGGCAAGAAGTGCCGGCGTTAAAAGTGGCAGGATGACCTCGCGAAAAATCTCGAGATCCGATCCACCAAGCGACTGGGCCGCCTCTTCCAATGCAGGGTCCAGATCTTCCAGCACGGGCTGAACGGTGCGAACAATGAAGGGCAGACTGGTGAAAGCCATCGCCACGATGATGCCGAGCGGCGTATAGGCGACCTTTATTCCGACCTCTGCCAGAACGGAGCCAAACCAGCCGTTTCCAGCAAAAAGCGCTGTCAGCGCTATACCGGCCACCGCCGTCGGTAGCGCGAAAGGCAAATCAACAATGGCATCGACCAAACGCCAGCCCGGAAAGCGATAGCGCGTCAGCACCCATGCCAATGCAAGGCCGAAGATGACGTTGAAGACTGTTGCGGCCAGCGCGCAAAGAACGGTGACGCGGTAGCTGGCGAAGGCTCGCGGAGAGGATATGATGCTCCAATATTCCGCCGGTCCAAGGCTTGCCGCCTTGAAGACGAGTGCTGCCAGGGGAAGAACGACGATGATACCGACGTAAAGCAGCGTGACGCCGAGAGACAATTTGAGCCCCGGCAGGACATTGCGTTTCAAATCTTCCCCCTTTGCATCGGCGAAGGTCCTGTTTCTCGGCACGAGATGGAGAGACACAAGATCAAAAATCGACCCGGCGAGTATCCCGCCGGGCCGATGTAGATTTGTGCCATAGAACGATTAGCGATTGCCGTAAAGCGCATCCAGTTTTCCGCCAGAGGCGAAATGGTCTTTCTGGATTTTGTCCCAGCCGCCAAAAACATCATTGACGTTGACGAGGCGAATGCTCGGGAACTGGTCCTTGAACTCGGCCGCAACCTTTTCATTGTGAACGCGGTGACCGAACTCAGCGGCGATGCGCTGGCCTTCTTCGGTATAAAGGAAGTCGAGGTAAGACTTTGCCAATTCGCGCGAGCCGCGCTTGTCCACAACCTTGTCGACGACCGCGACCGGGAATTCGGAAAGCAGGCTGACGGACGGCACAACGCCTTCGAACTTATCCGTGCCGTACTGCTTGGCAATGCCACGGGTCTCGGCCTCAAAGGTGATCAAAACGTCGCCGATCTCACGCTCGACAAAGGTGGTCGTCGCGGCGCGGCCTCCGGTATCGAAGACAGGAACGTTGGCGAAGATCTTCTTGATGAACTCGTCGACCTTGGCCTGGTCGCCATTGAACTTCTCATTGGCGAAAGCGACAGCGGCCAAATAGGTGTAGCGCGCATTGCCGGACGTCTTCGGGTTCGGGAAGACGATCTTCACGTCATCGCGAACGAGATCATCCCAGTCCTTGATATTCTTGGGATTGCCCTTGCGAACAAGAAACGATGGGAAGGAGTAGAAGGGCGACGCGTCGTTGGGGAAATCTTTCTGCCAGTCGGCGGAAACAAAACCCTGCTTCACGAGGAAATCGATATCCGTGACCTGGTTGAAGGTAACGACATCTGCCGCCAGACCCTCGACGATCGCACGGGCCTGCTTCGAGGTGCCGGCATGCGATTGGTCGATCGTCACGCCCGGATGGGATTTGACGAAGGCTGCATTTTCAGCCGCGAAGAGCTCACGCGCCACATCATAGGATGCGTTGAGAAGCGTCTTCGGCTCCTCAGCGGAGACGGTTGTGGAAATCAAAGCAGCAAGTGCGGCGCCAATCAGCGCAATCCGTTTCATGTCAGCCCCCATGGATCTCATTGGAGGCGGAGAATAGAGAAGGAAGATAGCCTCGGCGAGGAACCCTGAACCTCAGGCTGACCCATCTTGAGAATGTTCAACTCCCCAGAATGATCTTTGCGCAGTAATTTTCCGGCAGACCTCCAAGCCGATACATGGTCAAAATACGAGCTGCCGGGGTCTTGGAGCAGCCGGTAGCGTTGCGAATCTGACCTATCGACCTGGATTCCCATAACGCTTCATTAAACCCGATATAGCGCCAATCCAGTTGCAAATCCGTGGTTTATGTCGGCCTTTAAGCAACGCTTTATTGCAGCGCCAAAATTATTTCGCATGTCGTGCTTCCAAACCCGTTTTTGCGCAGTTTGGATGCTGTGGCTCATCACGCAACATTTATCAAATGGAGGGAAGACAGGGCGCCTGAAAGCGTATTGAGTATATGAGAAAAACAAAAAAACGCTGCCTATTGCGACGCAGCAAATTGACTTGACCGTCTGCAGAATCGTGGCATCTACTACAGCATCAATCCGAAAATCGGAATCGCTTTTCGGAAACGCACGATGCGTAGATTTAAAGATATAGAGCGTCCTAAGTGCGTCTGAAAAGACGCACGGCGCTCTAGCGAAATAGAAGACCGCGGCTCATTCCTGTCCAGCGTTGCCGCCGGACCATGCAGACAGCCCGTTACGGGTTAAGGCGTTACTCCAGGAGATAGACATGCAGGTTTCAGAACAAGAGTGGATCAGCAAGCGGGCTTACACACTTTGGGAGAGCGAAGGCCGCCCGCACGGCCGTGATGCCGAGCACTGGGAGCAGGCAAAAAAAGAATTCACTTTGCTGCAGAGCACGAAGGCTACCAAGCCTGCGCACCGCAAGAAGGGCGAAGTCAAAGCCGCTTCCATCGCTCCCGAGACAACCAAACCCAGGACACGCGCCAAGAAATCTGCAGCCCAGTAAGCACTTCAGAACGGCTAAGCGCTTTAGAAACTCCAGCCTGCATGAAAAAGCCCCGCTCACACAGAACGGGGCTTTATCGTATCAACTGAGAAGATGCTGCGCAAAACTGCGCAGCGTTTGCTCGCGTATGTCGCTTCAGAACGTCAAGGCGCGGTCGCCGTTTTCGTCCTTGATGCGGGTCGGCAAGCCGATCTTGTTCAAGAGATTGAGGAAAGGCTGCGGCGGAAGTTCTTCGACATTCGCCATCTGCTTCACATCCCACTCGCCAGTGGCAATCAGCATCGCTGCGGCAACCGGCGGAACGCCAGCCGTGTAGGAGATGCCCTGCGAGCCGACTTCTTCGTAGGCTTCCTTGTGGTCAGCCACGTTGTAGATAAAGACTTCGCGCTCCGTGCCGTCCTTCGTACCCTTGACGATATCGCCAATGCAGGTCTTGCCGACATAGTCGGGCGCCAGTGAAGACGGATCGGGCAGCACGGCCTTGACCACCTTGAGCGGAACTACTTCCAGACCTTCAGCGGTCTTGACCGGCTTTTCCGACAGGAGGCCCAGGTTCTTCAAAACGGTGAAGACGTTGATGTAATGGTCGCCAAAGCCCATCCAGAAACGCACATCCGCGCCATCCATGTTCTTGGATAGCGAGTGCACTTCATCGTGGCCCGTCATATAGGCCTTCTGCTTGCCAACGACCGGCAGGTCGAATTCCTGTCCGACTTCGAACATCTGGTTCGTCTGCCACTGGCCGTTCTGCCAGGAATAGACCACGCCGGTGAATTCGCGGAAATTGATTTCCGGATCGAAGTTGGTCGAGAACCAGCGACCATGACTACCGGCATTGATATCGACGATATCGACGGACGTGACCTTGTCGAAATACTCATCCTTGGCCAGACGCGCATAGGCATTGACCACACCCGGATCGAAGCCGACGCCCAGAATGGCGGTCACGCCCTTTTCCTTGCATTCTGCGGCACGCTTCCATTCGTAGTTTCCATACCACGGAGGCGTTTCGCAAATCTTTGTTGGATCCTCGTGGATCGCGGTATCCATATAGGCAACACCTGCGTCCATGCAGGACTGAAGAACGGACATGTTGACGAAGGCCGAACCGACGTTGATGACGATCTGGACGCCAGTCTTTTCTATCAAGGCCTTCGTGGCCTCGATATCCAAGGCGTCCAGCGCGTGGGCCTCAAGTTTCACCTCTGTCTTGAGGCTCTTCTTTTCACGTACGGATTCGACAATCTTGCGGCACTTATCGACAGTGCGTGACGCAATATGAATGTCTCCCAATACATCGCTATTCTGGGCGCACTTATGCGCCACGACCTGTGCTACGCCACCGGCGCCGATGATGAGAACGTTCTTCTTCATTTCAGGTGATGCCTCCTTTTCCCCGCAGGGATGGCTTTTTGAGAAAGAGTGCTACATGCGTTTTTCAGAAACGCGCTGTTACGACAGACTCTGCTGATAATCGACAAAGTCGAATTCACGGACGGTTCGAATGCTGCCGTCCAGTTCCTTGATGGCAATCGCCGGCATTTTGACGCCGTTGAACCAGTTCTTCTTGACCATTGTATAGCCGGCCGCATCCTGGAAAGAGACGCGATCGCCGACCTTGAGTTCGTTTTCGAACTTGAATTCGCCGAAGACATCGCCTGCGAGGCAGGATTTGCCGCACACCATATAGGAATGCTCGCCCTCGTTGGGCGCAACCTTCGCGTTCTCGCGATAGATCAAGAGATCCAGCATATGGGCTTCAATCGAGCTATCGACAATCGCAAGATTCTTGCCATTGAACAGCGTGTCGAGAACCGAGACTTCCAGCGTCGTGCTCTTGGTGATCGATGCTTCGCCCGGCTCAAGATAGACCTGCACGCCGTACTTTTCAGAAAACTGCTTGAGGCGGTCGCAGAACTGGTCGAGAGGATAATTCTCGCCGGTGAAGTGAATGCCGCCGCCAAGGCTGACCCACTCCGCACGCGACAGAAGCGAGCTGAACTTTTCCTCGATCTGACCAAGCATCTGGTCGAAGAGGCCGAAATCATTGTTCTCGCAGTTGTTGTGGATCATGAAACCGGAAATGCGGTCCATGACCTTTTCCACCTTGGACACATCCCATTCGCCGAGACGGCTGAAGGGGCGGGCAGGGTCAGCCAGATCGAAGGTGGAAGAACTCACCTGCGGATTGAGGCGAAGGCCACGAACGATGCCGGACGCCTTGTCGGCGAAGCGTTCCAGCTGCCCGATGGAGTTGAAGATGATCTTGTCGGCATGGGAGACGACTTCGTTGATCTCGTAATCGGCATAGGCGACGGAATAGGCGTGCGTCTCGCCGCCGAATTTCTCGTGACCGAGCCGCACCTCATAGAGCGAGGACGAGGTGGTGCCGTCCATGTACTGCGCCATAAAATCAAATACCGACCACGTCGCGAAACACTTGAGCGCGAGAAGAGCCTTGGCACCGGATTTTTCGCGCACATAGGCAATCTTCTCCATGTTGCGGAGAAGCTTGGTCTTGTCGATCAGGTAGTAAGGTGTTTGCAGCATCGGCCAGTCACATTGTCCAATTGATAGAGATCACGAGATCATTTTCCCGGCCTTATATGATGCTTGTGACAGGAAAACAAACCTGTCGAAAACAATTGCAACGATTCCCTGACGGGTTTTCGCAAAAGGCGGGAACAAAAGCGCGGGCCCTACGTTTGGAGGTCAGCCGCATTTTGACACCCTAGAAAAGGATTGAACATGGCAAGCGTTCGCAACGTGGAAGACAAGGTACGCGAAACCCTCAACAGCGCTGAGGCCGAGGATGTCTCCGCACAGCTGTCGCAGCTGCGTGACGATCTTTCCAACCTCGCAAAGAGCGTCAAGGCACTTGGCGTTGGCGTTTCCCACGAGGTCAAAGCACAGGCATCGCGCGTTGCCGATGATGCCATGGCGAAGTCTGAGCAGACCGTTCATGCGGTTCGCGACGAAATCCAGACGTTGAACGACAATCTGGTCTACCAGGTTCAGCGCAATCCACTTCAGTCTCTCGGCATCGCTGTCGCAACCGGCTTCCTTCTTGCCCTTGTCACGCGTCGATAAGGCGCAAACATGCTTCAAGCATTTTTGCTCTATCTGGGCGATACACAGCGGGAAGGCACCTTCGTCACGCGCCGGATAAAGACCGGCATTGTGCTGAGGGTGCTTGCCGGCTTCTTCTTCCTGGTTGCCGTCATCGCTGGCGGCATCGGTGGCTCGATCTATCTTGCTAAGGAAATTGGCGCAGGCCCTGCTGCGCTAGTCATCGCTGGCGTCGCATTCCTGATTGGCGTTATCATGCTGGTCTGGTTGGCAATCCTTCGTCGCCCGACGGCGTACCGCCGTGCACCAATCGCGTCTCCGCTTGCAACAGCGCCATTGGCTGTTGAGGCCATGGCGGCGGGTGCTCTTGGAAAACGTCCGTTCACGACGCTGTTGATTGCGATGGCGATCGGCTTCATCACAACACGCACGACAATTCGCAAGAAGTAAAACTCTTCTGCGCGTCCCTCGGTTTCCAGGGGGCGCGCATTTACCTTGCGGTCTTTTCCAAAAAATTCCCGCTACCCTTCTTCCGACAAAATGATACGCAGTCTCCAACAGTCTCTTTTTGAAAGGATGTTGGATGCGGAAGAAAGTTCTCGTTGTCGGGGGGGCCGGATATATTGGCTCGCACACCTGCCTGTTGCTTGCAGAGCGCGGCTACGAACCTGTCGTTTTCGACAATCTCTCCAATGGTCATGAAGAGTTTGTCCGCTGGGGACCGTTCGAGCAAGGGGACATTCGCGACAAGGCGCGACTGGACGAGGTCTTCGCCAAGCATCAGCCCGAGGCGGTTCTTCACTTCGCAGCCCTCATCGAGGTCGGTGAATCGGTCAAGAACCCGGTCGCCTTTTACGATAACAACGTCACTGGCGCCCTGACCCTACTGTCCGCGACGATGGACGCCGGGATAAAAGCCTTCGTCTTCTCATCCACATGCGCGACCTATGGTCTGCCCGAACGTGTGCCGTTGGATGAAGGCCACCCCCAGGCTCCTATCAATCCCTACGGCAGAACCAAGTGGATCGTGGAGCAGGCGCTCAAGGATTTCAGCAACTACAAGGATTTGAAGTCCGTGATGCTGCGCTATTTCAACGCGGCGGGAGCTGATTTCGAAGGCCGTATCGGAGAGTGGCATAAGCCTGAAACGCATGCCATTCCGCTCGCGATTGAGGCGGCCCTTGGCCGCCGCCAAGGCTTCAAGGTGTTTGGCACCGACTACAACACCCGAGACGGCACCTGCGTGCGCGACTATATCCACATCCTTGATCTTGCCGATGCGCATGTCCGCGCGGTGGACTATCTCTTGTCTGGCGGGGAGACCGTAGAACTCAACCTCGGCACCGGGACTGGCACGACGGTGAAGGAACTGCTCGACGCGATTTCAAAAGTCTCAGGCCGCCCGTTCCCTGTGGAATTCGCCGAACGGCGCGAAGGCGACTCCACCACGCTTGTGGCCAATAACGACAAGGCCCGGGAGGTCCTGGGTTGGCAGCCGCGCTATACGCTGGAGGACATCATCTCCTCCGCGTGGCGTTGGCATTCGACCCACAATGCGGAGCGTTGAGAGATCCGTTCAGCACAAAAAAAACACCGGCCCCAATGAGGCCGGTGTTCTGAGAAAGAGCATCATGCTCCCTCTCGCTCCTCTCCCGTAACGGGATTAGGGCTTGGTAGCACCTGTCTGCGTGGTGTCCGTTGCGGCTGGTGCCGTGGTGCTTGCGTTCGCGTTCTTGTCCTTGAGGGTCATGAACTCGGGCGCTGCCTTCAGCGACTCAGCGGTTTCGGTCGTCGTCAGACGGACCGTGCCATTGTTGGTGTCACGTGTCATCGTGAGCTTGTCCATCGGTACAGCAACATCCTTTGTGCCGATTCCGAGGAATCCGCCGACGCCGACCACAGCAGCGACAATGCCGCCGTTTTCTTCAAGGATGAGGTTCGTCACGTTACCGATGCTCTCGTCGGCAGATGTGTAAACCGAGTTGCCGATGAAATCATTGGCACTGATCTGGTTGGCTGCCTGCTCCGTCAAATAGGAGCCGGATGCGGCGCCAGCATTCGCGGAGGTGTCAGTCGCGCCAGGAGTTGTCGGCATGACCGGGGTTGCCGGCGCGGCGTTCGGACTTGCTGGAGCCGTTGTGCCTGGCGCAGGCTGAGTTGCGTCTTGGGCGATGGCGAGCGGTGCGAACGCTGTTGAACCCATGAGGGCGGCCGTCGCGATAAGGGTCAATGTCTTTTTCATCTCGTACCTTCCTTTCATCGTCGTTAAACCAAACTGGCTGGTGACAGTTCATCTGTCCTTTTCGTCAACCTGTTCGCCGAGCAAACGAAACGACGGCAAAATTGGTTCCGGGTTTTTCATCCTCATCAACAAAGGGTGAAAGGAGAAAAAAGCCTATTGATATCGCTCCCTGCCGCAACGAACAGCATTGTGCCGCCAAATTAGACAGCTATTATCTGTGCGTCATTCAGCATAAAAGCTGACACTTATGGACGTATAAGGGCACGACAATTTCCAGGTTTAGAGCATTCTTCGCCAGACTGTCTCCCACAGCATCGATTGGCACCTACATCGTCATCATGACGACGCTGGTGACCCTACCGCTGATTATTTTTGCCGGTTATCTGATGTTGCGGCTAGAAGCGGATGAACGGGAAGATTTGCAGCGTGAAGCCGTCGACGATGCCCGCGCCATCAGCCGCAACATCGAGCGGCGTCTTCAGGAACTGAGCACCACGCTTAATCTCCTCGTGCAGTTTCCGGAACTGGAAGATGGCGATCTCGCCAGTTTCCATCAGCGCGTCAGTGAAAGCCTGCGCCAGCGAAACATCTACGTGGTGGTCGCCACGCGCGACGGCGTTCAGAAGGTCAATACGCGCATTCCCTACGGGCAGCCTCTAGGCCAGGTTCCTGCGGATGCCCATATTCAGGAGGCGATCGATGCCAAGCGGATCATGCTTTCGAACATCTTCTATGCCACCAACCGCAAGGAATGGGTGTTCACCGTCACCCTTCCCCTGCCCCGTCAGCTCGCAGCCGCTGGCGACGTGTTGATCGTTACGCAAGCCGCGAAGGATCTCTCAAGCCTGATCTCGACGGACGCAATCCCCGCTGGATGGTCGGCATCGGTGATCGACAGCGGCGGGCGCGTGGTGATTTCAAGCAATATGCAACAGGCAGCGCCCGGTATCGCCTATGAGCCGGCAAAACTTGCGGCCGGCATGTCGGCTTTCAGCGGGAGCTTCACCGACGCTCATAACAACATCTATGCCTACGCCCAACTTCCCGGCTGGCCCTGGAAAGCGGTCGTGGCGGGCGCGATAGACCGTAGCGACTCGGCCTTGCGCAGCACTTGGCGGCAGATGTTGATCGGCAGCCTTTTCATCGTCCTGGCTGCAGTCCTCGGCACCTACCTTGTCGGCCGGCAATTGCGGCAGTCCGTCAAACAACTCGTCGCCGTGGCTGAACGCATCGGCGAAGGCGAAATCGTCTCGCGCGTCGAAACCAACGTCAAGGAACTCAACCAGGTCGGTGTGGCACTCTCCAACGCGTCTTTCGATCGTAGTCAGGCAGAAGACCGTAACCAGCTGATTTTGCATGAACTGGTTCATCGGTCCAAGAACATGTTGACCCTGGTGCAGGCGATGATGCGCCAATTGGCGCGGGAGAACACGACCGTTCCCGAACTGCAGAAGGAAGTCGATCACAGACTCCGAGGTCTCGCCATGTCGATCTCGGCACTGGCCGAGGTCCAGTGGGAAGGCCTGCCGATCCACCGTCTGGTGAAAGGTCACCTTGAGGTGTTTGGCTCGACAGCCCATCAGGTCGATATCTCAGGCGAGGATTTCCTTCTATCGCCCGAAGCTGCGCAAAATCTCGGCCTCATCCTTCATGAACTGAGCACAAACTCGATCAAGTACGGCGCGCTTTCGGTCAGGGAAGGACGCGTGCGGCTTCATTGGGCCCTTAATTCAACCGATCACGATAGCGTGACGATGGAGTGGACCGAGACAGGTGGCCCGCCGGCCAGCCAGCCTTCACGTCGAGGATTTGGCTCTACGATCATAAAGCGCCATGCGGAAAGCGCATTTTCTGCTGTCGTTTCAACGGATTATGCGCAAACCGGGTTTACTTGGTCGATGACCGCGCCCGTGGAGCGGCTGCTCAAAAGAAATTCTGGCCCAGAGACTGCGTAAAATATCGTTGGGCCTCTGGAACCAAGAATAGGTGCGTACGTTTCTTCAGCACGCCAGGCCAATTCCCCGTCCCCGCCTAGAGGCCCGGCGCAGCAGGTTTTGCCCCTGAAAACCTGCCCCTGAATAGCACGGCTCTCCCCCGAGCCGTGCTTTTCTGTTTTTGGGTCACCGATCGACAGTCCTCACTCTCTAAGTCGTGCCGAGACGCGGGGAATTTCCACCATCGATACATTAAGCCCTAACTCATCACCTGAGATAGCCCGCTAGTCGAAGACGCGCTGAGATGACCGCGTGTCCTGTGAAGCATCTCGCGATCTCTCAGATTCGCTCCACATCTTAAGTCGCGTATCGCATGTCGCTGTCACAACCAGCTGCGCACTTTGTGCGGATCATGCTTTAGGACGTGGTGAGCGGCGCACAAGTTCTTTCGACATGCATATGGGCTGAAAAAAATCGATCCCGATCTCGAGCCCATCCCGTAGCGCTTTGCGTGAAGGTTTCCACGCAAAGGACGTCTTTCACGTCAGGACGCGACCGGAGCAGGGAAGCGCAGCGTATATCCGATGTCACTGGCCGAGATGTCGTACCTCGCCTCCCCTGCAAGGGCTGCTGGCACCACCTTTTCGAGGACAACGCTACCAAAGTTGCTTCGTCGGTCGCTCTCTTGCGATGCGGGCAGATCATCCGGAGAGAGCGGTTCGCTCCAGCTCACCTCGAAAAAATCCCCGTCGCGCCGGCATTCCAGCGTGATGGGCAAGTGAAGCGCCAGGTTGGGGCTGTGGCTGACGGTATTCACCACCAGTTCGTGGA
The DNA here is from genome assembly GCF_004310285.1 of Agrobacterium cavarae. Classification (GTDB taxonomy): domain Bacteria; phylum Pseudomonadota; class Alphaproteobacteria; order Rhizobiales; family Rhizobiaceae; genus Agrobacterium; species Agrobacterium cavarae. The sequence goes on along the minus strand of NZ_SISF01000025.1, from coordinate 154,260 downwards.
AGGCCAGCCCCACATAGAGAGCGCCATTCGGATTGAGCAAGAGGTTTTCACCCTTCATCTGAACCAGGTGAGGATATTCTGGAAGGTAGAGATCCGATTGCTGTTTCAACAACTCGAAAATTTCCGCTCCGCGCCAGTCGGAATCGGTGATCAGATCTTGAGATTGTGCCAGCGCATGCAGCCGCCCTCGGAATTTCCGTAGGAAATCTTCTTTGGTGAAGCTGAACCGTGCCGTCTGTGCCGAAAGGCTCTGGATGATTGCCAGAAGATTTTTCGAACGATGACTGACCTCGCGCAGCAGCGAGCGCAGCAACTGTTCGCGGCGGCGCTCGACGGTGACCTCGCGGATCGTCGTCTTCAAAACTCCCTGGCCAGACATGTTGACCGTGGAATAGACATGGAACTGGAATATCCTGTCCTTGCCAGCCATCACCTCAAGCGTGCCGCGGCTGCCCGCAGCGCTCAGGTCCTTCTTCAGCTCCGACAGACGCTGAGCAAGGTCCTTGCCGAAGATGTTGATGTCCGTAGGCTCGTCTTCCCGCTCCGTCGGGAGGTTCCAAACGTCCGGCAGATTGGCAATGAATATGTAATCCCGGTCACGATCCTGCAGCATGACAGTTTCGCCGGAGTCGAGCAAAGCCAACACCAGCGAATCATGCAATTCACCTTCGTTTCGGTCTCTGTTGTGCCACGCGAGCCGATGCAATTTCATCTCCTAGCGGAAAACGACGTCGAGCCGCGAAGCGCCCGCGCCGACTATCCTTGCGTCAAACGTCCAGCAGCCGCAAGAGTTGCGGGACATAACGACACTCAGCATGAATTACGCGGCAACACGTGAACTTTCATTAAAGAACAGAGCCTGACTGATCAGCGCCTTAACCATATCTGGATTGAACGGCTTGGTCACAAGGAAGGTCGGCTCAGGCCGCTCACCGGTGAGCAGACGCTCAGGGAAGGCGGTGATGAAGATGACCGGAAGGGTCGTCATCTGCAGGATGTCCTTCATCGCGTCAAGGCCGGAACTGCCGTCAGCAAGCTGAATATCCGCAAGGATCATCTTTGGCTGGGTGCGGTGGAAGAGTTCCAGCGCTTCCTTATGGGTGCGGGCGATGCCGGTGACGTTGTGGCCAAGATCGGTCACCATCTGCTCGATGTCCATCGCGATCAGCGGTTCGTCTTCGATGATCATGATGTCGGTCGCAACCTGGCGGGCGATTTCGGACGCCGCTTCATCGATCAACTTGCCGATATCGCTTTCCGGAACCTGGAGAACTTCAGCGGCTTCCGAGGGAGAAAACTCTTCGACGGTGGTCAGCAGAAACGCCTGCCGCGGCACAGCCGGAACGGCCGAAAGATTGGCAGAAGCGCGCTTTTCCCAGCCTGTCAGGTTCTCATCCGTCTTGATGTTGATAGTGACGGAACTAAAAATAGAGACAAACAATTGATAAAGCGAAACACGATCGCTGCTCGTCTGCGGAAAAATGCTGACATCGGCGATCAGAGCTTCGAGGCTAGCAGCGACGTAGGCATCGCCGGTGGATTGAGACCCGCAAACGGCACGCGCGAACCTACGGAGATAAGGTAGGTGCGGTGCAATGCGTGTAGAAACGGACATGTAATTCTCCCCTGTTCATGCGGCCTGCAGCGCAAACCTGCGGGATTAATGCCTGAAGGAAAAAAAAGTTCCGCAGGCTTGGAACGTTTTTTTTGTGAGCGCATTTATAAAGCGTCACAAAAGGAATACCCGCACTCATGAGCATGTTTCAATCGGATCAGGATTCGTCTGATAACGGAGCGGGGCCAAGTGTGCCCGATTCCGGACGAGCGGTCATCACCCGGAAATTGAGAGAACTTTACGACGCTGTCCAGGATGAAGGTATCCCGGACAAGTTCCTCGACCTTCTCGAAAAGCTTGACGAGGCTGAGCGCAGATCGAAAGCTTCGGGTGAATGATGACACAAGACGTGGAAAAAGACGGCCACAACTTTAAACGCGAAATGCTGGCGGCCCTGCCGAACCTGCGCGCATTCGCTATATCCCTCATTCGCTCTCGCGACCGCGCTGACGATCTTGTCCAGGACACGATCATGAAAGCCTGGGCGAAGCAGGAAAGCTACCAGCCTGGCACGAATATGCGTGCATGGCTGGTGACCATCCTGCGCAACGAGTTCTACAGCCAGATCCGCAAATCCGGCCGTGAGGTTCAGGACACCGACGGGGCATATACCTCGCGCCTGTCCGTCCCGCCGGAACAGCATGGCTCGGTTGACTTGCACGATTTCCGCCAGGCTCTCGAAAAATTGCCGGACGATCAGCGTGAAGCCATTTTGTTGATCGGTGCTTCGGGCTTTGCCTATGAGGAAGCTGCAGAGATTTGCGGTTGCCCTGTCGGTACGATCAAGAGCCGTGTCAGCCGTGCACGCATGCGTCTGCAAGAATTGCTCGGCATCGAAAACGAAAACGAGTTCGGTCCTGACGCCCAGACCACGGCAGTCACTGCTGCAATGGGTCTTCGCTAATCGCGTTCAATAACATGACGGGTGGCCCACTGACGCTGCCCGTCACATCCCCGTGTCCTTGACGGATTCCATCACGACAAAGGTCGATGTATTCGCGACCGAAGGCAGGCTCGAGATTTTCTCGCCAAGCACCCGTCGATATTTGCGGATGTCTGTCGTTCTTACTTTCAGCAGGTAGTCGAACGCGCCCGCGATCATGTGGCACTCCTCCACCTCCTTGATCTTGCGCACCGCTGCATTGAACTCATCCAACGCCTTCTCTCTCGTATCGGAAAGCTTGACCTCGGTGAAAGCGATGTGCTCGAGCCCAAGCTTCGCTGCATTGAGCGACGCCCGGAAACCCAGAATATAGCCCTCATCGACAAGCCGCTTCAGGCGGGTCTGGCAGGGCGTCTTCGAAAGCCCCACGCGCCGCGACAATTCCAGCACGGACATTCGCCCGTCCTCGCTCAGCGCTTCCATGATCCTCATATCGAAGTGATCCAGATCGCCTGTTTCTTGCGCCTTCATCATCCACTTTTCCTGCAAAACTCGAAAATAAAAGTTCGTATTTCCTTTTCTACCCTTAAAATAAGGCCATAGCAATTTCGCCGGTGGTGTTATTCTGTGAACCAATATGGGGAAGGCAAAAGGCCACCTCATCTTTTCACGAATCCAATCGAGGGCCGATCCGATGGCGGGAACTGCATCCACCGTTGCACTCACTGAAGCGACAACGCCAGTTGGCATTTTTGACCGTTTCGCACCGCAGGTCCGAGAACAGAGCGCGCTCCGCCAGGCGATCACCGCAGCCTATCGCCGCTCTGAACCGGAATGCCTTGCACCCCTTCTCGACGCGGCGAGCGTCAGCGACAGCGAAGCCCAGACGATCAAAGCAACGGCTCGCCGACTGATCGAGGCGCTGCGCGCAAAAGCCAAGGGTACAGGCGTTGAGGGATTGGTGCAGGAATATTCCCTCTCCAGCCAGGAAGGCGTGGCGCTGATGTGCCTTGCCGAAGCGCTGTTGCGCATTCCCGACACGGCGACACGCGATGCGCTGATCCGCGACAAGATCGCCACGGGCGATTGGAAATCGCATCTCGGCGGCGGTCGTTCGCTTTTCGTCAATGCCGCGACCTGGGGCCTCGTCATCACCGGTAAGCTGACCTCGACTGTCAACGACAGGGGCCTATCTGCCGCGCTGACGAAGCTGATCTCCCGTGCCGGAGAGCCGGTCATACGTCGTGGCGTCGATATGGCCATGCGCATGATGGGCGAGCAGTTCGTCACGGGCCAGACCATCGAGGAAGCCATCAGCCGCTCGCGACCGCTCGAAGCAAAGGGCTTCCAGTATTCCTATGACATGCTGGGTGAAGCGGCGACGACTGCCAAGGACGCCGAGCGCTACTACCGCGATTACGAACAGGCAATCCACGCCATCGGCAAGGCGTCCGCCGGGCGTGGCGTCTATGGTGGACCTGGCATTTCCATCAAGCTTTCTGCACTCCATCCGCGCTATTCTCGATCGCAAGCCGAGCGTGTGATGGCGGAACTTCTGCCGCGCGTAAAGGCGCTGATGGTTTTGGCGAAGAGCTATGACATCGGCCTCAACATCGACGCGGAAGAAGCCGATCGGCTGGAGATTTCGCTCGATCTGCTGGAATCACTGGCGCTCGATACCGATCTTGGCAACTGGTCAGGCCTTGGCTTCGTCGTTCAGGCCTATGGCCGCCGCTGCCCCTTCGTGCTCGACTACATTATCGATCTCGCCCGCCGTTCCAACCGCCGCATCATGGTGCGGCTGGTGAAGGGTGCTTACTGGGACGCCGAGATCAAGCGCGCTCAGCTAGACGGTTTGGAAGACTTCCCTGTCTTCACCCGCAAGGTCCACACCGATGTGTCTTACATCGCCTGCGCTCGAAAGCTGTTGGCCGCGCGGGACGTCATCTTCCCGCAGTTTGCCACCCACAATGCGCAGTCGATGGCGACGATCTACCATCTCGCTGGCCCAGACTTCAAAATCGGCGACTATGAGTTTCAGTGCCTGCATGGCATGGGCGAACCGCTTTACAGCGAAGTCGTCGGCAAGCAGAACCTTGACCGCCCATGCCGTTTCTATGCGCCTGTCGGGACGCATGAAACGCTCTTGGCCTACCTCGTTCGTCGGTTGCTGGAAAATGGCGCCAACTCTTCCTTCGTCAACCGCATTGCCGATCCGAATGTACCTGTCGATTCTCTGCTGGAAGACCCGGTGGCCGTGGTAAGGGCAATGCCGGTCCCCGGCGCCCAGCATGACAAGATCGCCAAGCCTGAAGCGCTTTATGGCGCGAGGGTGAACTCCAGCGGCCTGGACCTTGCCAATGAAGATGCGCTCGCCGAACTGAGCACGGCACTTTCCGCAAGCGTTACCATGGAGTGGAAGGCTGCTGCCCCCAACGCCTCCGGAGAGACGCGTCCGGTGAAGAACCCCGGCGACCACAACGACATCGTTGGCTATGTGACAGAACCGACGCAGGAGGATGTCGCCAGGGCGCTGGCCGCCGCAGCATCCTCATCATGGCCGCAGTCCAGCACCGAGACGCGCGCGTACTGCCTGGAAAAGGCAGCGGACCTCATGCAGGCGCGGATGCCAACCCTGCTTGGCCTCATCATGCGCGAAGCCGGGAAATCGGCTCCCAACGCGATCGCGGAGGTGCGGGAAGCCATCGACTTCCTGCGCTACTACGCGGCGGAAGCACGCAGCACATTCGGCCTGCTGCAACAGCCACTCGGACCGATAGTCTGCATCAGCCCATGGAACTTCCCGCTGGCGATCTTCATCGGCCAAGTTGCGGCGGCTCTCGTTGCCGGCAACCCCGTATTGGCGAAACCGGCGGAAGAAACGCCGCTGATCGCAGCCGAAGGCGTGCGACTTCTGCACGAAGCCGGGGTTCCTGCCGATGCTGTTCAGCTTCTGCCTGGTGCAGGCCAGACTGGCGCGCAGCTCGTGGCGGCTCCGCAGACAGCTGGCGTGATGTTTACCGGCTCCACCGAAGTGGCGCGATTGATCCAGAAGCAGCTTGCCGAGCGTGTTTCGAGTGACGGACGCACCATTCCGCTGATTGCCGAGACCGGCGGTCAGAACGCCATGATCGTCGACTCCTCGGCGCTTGCCGAACAGGTGGTGGCGGACGTGATCGCTTCTGCTTTCGACAGCGCCGGCCAGCGCTGCTCGGCGCTTCGCGTTCTCTGCCTTCAGGACGATGTGGCTGAGCGGACGCTGACGATGCTGAAGGGCGCGCTCCATGAATTGCGCATCGGCCGCACCGATCAGCTTTCGGTCGATGTCGGCCCGGTGATCAGCGCGGAAGCCAAGGACAATATCGAAAAGCATATCGAAGCCATGCGCGGCCTTGGCAACACGATCGAGCAGATTTCGCTCGCCGGCGACAGTCAGAACGGCACCTTCGTGCCGCCAACCATTATCGAGTTGAAGTCACTTGGCGATTTGAAGCGCGAAGTCTTCGGCCCTGTCCTACATGTCATCCGCTTCAAGCGCGAAAAGCTCGATCGGCTGATCGACGATATCAACGCAACGGGTTATGGCTTGACCTTTGGTCTGCACACCCGCCTTGATGCGACGATCGCGCACGTGCTGTCGCGGGTGAAGGCGGGCAATCTCTACGTCAACCGCAACATCATCGGCGCAGTGGTTGGGGTTCAGCCCTTCGGCGGACGAGGCCTTTCCGGCACAGGCCCCAAGGCCGGCGGGCCGCTCTATCTCGGCAGGCTGACACGTGTGGCTCCGCTGGTGGAGCGCGCTGCGCAGCATAAGGATCAGGCGGTTATCGATCTGGCTCAATGGCTGGACGGCAAGAACGAAACGCAGGCGGCGGAAGTGGCAAGAACCTCCGCGCAGTCGTCGGCGCTCGGCTTCGAGACGGAGCTTGCCGGTCCGGTTGGCGAGCGCAATATTTACGCGCTTCATCCGCGCGGCAAAGTCTTGCTGGCGCCGGTCTCCACGCACGGCCTTTATCGCCAGCTAGCGGCGGCACTTGCGAGCGGCAACACCATCATCATCGACAAGGACAGCGGTCTGGAAGACGCTCTGGCAACGGCCCCACCATCGGTCAAAACACGCCTGTCCTGGAGCGCCGACTGGCAGGCTGCTGGACCCTTCGCTGGCGCGCTGGTGGAAGGGGACGCGGATCGCGTTCGCGCCGTCAACAGCCGGATCGCCACGCTGGAAGGCCCGCTGGTGCTGGTTCAGGCCGCATCGATGGAAGAGGTTCAGGGCGTAACCCAGCCCTACAATCTCAACTGGCTGCTCGAGGAAGTGTCGGTCAGCGTCAACACGACGGCTGCCGGCGGCAATGCCAGCCTGATGTCGATTGGCTGAACGGAAAAGGCTGGCAGGAATATTATCTGCCAGCCCTTCGGCTATAGGTTTTGATGAGCCGGTGTTACTCGATGTCGAACGACACACCCTGCGCCAGAGGTAGCGCCTTGGAATAGTTCACCGTGTTGGTGGCGCGGCGCATATAGGCCTTCCATGAGTCGGAACCGGATTCACGGCCGCCGCCAGTTTCCTTTTCACCGCCGAACGCACCGCCGATTTCGGCACCGGAGGTGCCGATATTGACGTTGGCGATGCCGCAATCCGAGCCATCGGCAGCGAGGAAACGCTCGGCTTCCTGCAGGTCTTTCGTGAAAATGGACGAGGAGAGACCGGCCGCGACGGCGTTATGCTCTTCGATCGCGGAATCGAGATCGGAATACTTCATCACATAGAGGATCGGCGCGAAGGTTTCTTCGAGAACCGGGCCGACCTGCTTTGGCATTTCGACGAGTGCGGGCTTTACGTAATAGCCATTGGCAGACCCTGTATCGACGCGCTCGCCGCCGGCGACCACACCGCCATGCGCCTTAGCCTCCTCGAGCGCCTTCTGCATGCCATCGAATGCGGCCTTATCGACCAGCGGGCCAACGAGGGCAGACGTTTCAAGCGGATTGCCGACGGAGACGGAAGCATAAGCTTTCTTCAGACGCGGCACCAATTGATCATAGACGCTGTCATGGACGAAGAGGCGGCGCAGTGTCGTGCAGCGCTGGCCCGCCGTTCCCATGGCACCGAAGGCGATGGCGCGCAGCGCCATGTCGAGGTCAGCCGACGGGCAGACGATACCGGCATTGTTGCCGCCAAGCTCGAGGATCGCACGGGCAAAACGTTTGGCAAGACGCGGACCGACATCGCGACCCATGCGCGTGGAGCCTGTGGCCGAGACAAGCGGGACCTTCGGATGATCGACCAACGCTTCGCCAACGGCACGATCACCGATCAAAAGCTGGCTGAGACCTTCCGGCGCATCGCCAAAGCGGGCGACCGCGCGTTCGAAAATACCCTGCACGGCGAGCGCCGTCAGCGGCGTCTTTTCCGACGGCTTCCAGACGACGGAGTTGCCGCAAACGATGGCAAGTGCTGCATTCCAGGACCAGACGGCAACGGGGAAGTTGAAGGCGGAAATGACGCCTACGACGCCGAGCGGATGCCAGGTCTCCATCATGCGGTGGCCGGGGCGTTCCGTCGCAATCGTCAGGCCGTAAAGCTGGCGGGACAGGCCGACGGCGAAATCGCAGATGTCGATCATCTCCTGAACTTCGCCCAGGCCTTCGGACGGGATCTTGCCGGCTTCGAGCGAGACGAGGCGACCGAGATCGGTCTTGAAGGCGCGCAGTTCTTCACCGAGAAGCCGGATCAACTCGCCACGCCGCGGTGCGGGAACCAGGCGCCAGGCGCGGAACGCGGTATCCGCCTTCTCGACGATACCTGTGACCTCTGCAGGGGAAACCGTCTTGAGGCTCGCGACCTGCTCGCCCGTCACGGGGCTGAAGGAGGCCATGTCGCCACCCTGATAGAGATCGGACGAGACGCCCATCTTGGACAGAAGCGCGGCTGCTTCCTTCACGACATCGACTTTGGCTGCGGACATATTCTGGCTCCTGACGATTTTCGCCACCTGTTGTTCCGGCACGCGGGAGATGGCTCGGGGCAGTTGGTCGGGTGCGAACCACCCATTTCATTCTCTTTCCAGATCATATACGTCTGGAACCACCCATTTCAAATGAGGAAAGCGGGTGGGTTGATGCGAGGCAGGAATGGATACGCGCAGACGACTGGTTCCCGATATCGTCACGCTGCAGGCGTTTGAATGTGCTGCACGGCATGGAAACTTTACCCGGGCGGCGGAAGAATTGAACCTGACGCAAAGTGCGGTCAGCCGGCAGATCAGCGACCTCGAGGCACAGACCGGCATGCTTCTCTTCGAGCGCATCAGGCGGCGGGTTATACTCTCCGATGCTGGCCGCAAGTTCCTGCCTGACGTGCAGAAGCTCTTGCACCAGTCCGAGCAGTTGATGGTGCGCGCGGTCACGGCGGGCACTTCCAGCGCCTCGCTCTCCATCGCCACGTTGCCCACCTTCGGCAGCCGCTGGCTGACCCCCCGCCTGCACAAATTCATGGCGCTCTACCCGGAAACGGTTCTGACCGTCGGATCGCGATCCCAGCCTTTCGATTTCGACGAAGAGAGCTTCGATATCGCAATCCATTACGGACAGCCAGTCTGGGCACGCGGCACATGCACCTTCCTCTGCAACGAGGTCATCGTCCCGGTCGCAAGCCCGTCGCTACTCGCAAAACACACGCCCGAGACCCATGTAGACCTCTTGTCCAAGCCTCTGTTGCACGTCACCACCCGCCCAAAACTCTGGACCGATTGGTTCGAGATGAACGGCATCGCGTCTGAAGGCGCATATCGCGGTAGCCGCTTCGACCAGTTTTCGATGTTGATTGAAGCGACCATCAGTGGACTTGGCTTCGCGCTTCTGCCGAGATATCTGATCGAGGCCGAGCTGGTTTCAGGGCAACTGGCCGTCGTGTTCGATGTGCCGCTCGCCACAGACAAGAGTTACCACATCGCTCTTCCGGAGGGGCGGCAGGACAATGTCCTGGCGCAAGCGTTTCAGACCTGGCTCCTGGAGCAGGTTGGCAAGCCGCTGTAGCGCCTGGACATCCTCAAGCCGGCTTCGTTACAGGCGATTGCGGAAAAACGGATTCCAGCGCACGGTCCCAAGCCGGATCTTTTCACGCATCATCGTGAGCAGCCCGGCACTGGCGATCACGATCAGACCAAACACCGCAAGTGTGTCCGGATATTCGGCGAAGAAGAAAGCGCCGATCCCTACGGCCCAGAGGATCTGCGAATAATGCGACGGCGCAATCTGGCTGGCAGGCGCGATCTTCGTTGCCGTCAGCAGCGTGATCTGGCCGACCGCCGTGCAAATGCCGATGACGATGAAGGCGCCGACCTGATGCAATGTCGGAACGTGAAAATGCGGAATTGCCAAAATCCCGTTGAAGGTGAGGCCGTAAACGAGCAGAACACCCATAATCGAGGTGCGCTTTTCACGCCCGGCAAGCGAACGCAAAATGACGATCGTCATCGCCGCCAGAAGAGCGACACCGACTGCCGCCAGGTGACCGAGTTCCAGAGCCTTGAAGCCCGGTCGCACGACAAGGAACACGCCTACGATCCCGGCAAAAACCGCAGACCAGCGCCAGAGCCCGATGTCTTCCTTCAGCACGACTGCGGAGAGAATGGTAACGAACAGCGGGGACAGAAAGATCAGCGCATAGGCTTCTGCCAAGGGCAGCGTCGTGAAGGCATAGATGCCGAGAATGCCAGCAAGCAGACCGGAAATTGCGCGCCCGTGCACCGCAAAAGGTCGGCTCATGCGCCAGAATTCGCGCCACCGTTCTTCCCGTGGCTTGGTGAAGAAGATGATGGCGGCAGAGGACAGGATGCTGAAGAAGCCGATCTCGAACACCGAAACCTGGTGACCAAGCGACTTGATCGTGGCGTCTCCCCAGGAAAAGCTGGCGTAAGCGAGCAGTCCGAGAAGAAAACCTTTTTGCATGACGAACAATCCAGACGGTAACGGCAAAGACATGGGCGAGCCGGTCTGCGATCGCGGCTGACGCGCGTCAGATCATGATGGTCGGTGGCTCCTCGCTAAAAGAGCTACGCCTCATGCTCCACCCTCACAAGGCGAAAATACACAAAAGCGGTAACACTGACATTTCAGCAACGGTTGGGGTTTTGGTGGGAGATCAAGCCAGTTCGGGGTCGATGGTGAAGAGTTCGTGTGCTCTCGCGAAGCCGCGCAGGGCGTATCGCCCGAGCGACACCATCAGCGCCTGCATCTCTTCAGGACACGTGGCGACAAAATCCCGTGACATCACCGTGTCGCGATCGACCGAACCGCAGAGACCTCCGATGCGGCTCACCATGTTGACCGCGGGTCCAACTACGGTGAAATCAAGGCGCCCTCGGCTGCCGATATTGCCATAGAAGACTTCACCGACATGGAGACCGAGATAGACATCAGTTGTCGGAAGGTCTTTCGCGTGGCGCTCATGGTTCAGGACCGAAAGACGCGTTCGCATCGTCATTTCCGCGGCAAGTGCTGCGGCACAATCATCCTGGCGGTTGCCACTTCGGAAGATTGCAAGAACGCCATCGCCGATCAGTTTAAGCACGCTGCCGCCATGCGCATGGATCGCATCGATGACGAGACCGGCGTAATCATTAAGAAATGGGATGATCTGATCCGGCTTGGCGCGATCGGAAATGCCGGTGAAATCTCGAAGATCGGAAAACCACAGGACCGCTTCGATCCGTTCGACTTCGCCTCTCGTGATCGTGCCACTCATCACCTTGCGACCGGCGTCACGGCCAAGATAGACATCCGTAATCGTTTCGATGATGCGCATGCAGCAAGCCGTCTTCACTGCTAGCGCAAGCGTCGGCAGCAGCATGCGCAATGCAGCCAACTCATCGTCATGAAAGCCCTCCGGCTGCCGGGTGAGCCAGCGGGAATAAAAGGCACTCATTTCCCCGATGCTACCACGCTCCGTAAAGCGATGGATGGACGCGATGTAGTCGGTATGACCCGCATTGCGCAGCTCATCCAGCTTGTAGAAGCTCGCCTGCTCATTGAGGAACAACCGCTGCCGGATCTCCTCCGCATTCTCTTTCAGAAGGTGAAAGAAGACGGAGCTCTCCCAGGCCTCACGCGCCTTACCCTCATCGGTGAAATCATAGACGCTGGATGAATCGACCGTATCGCGGCTGTCCCACTGGAAAGCATGCCCCTCGAAATCCGGGTGGAGCGTGTCCATCAGGACCAAAGCCGAGGAAATGGAGATGCCAGCCGCGTTGCAGCGTTCGCAAAAGCCCGCCAGAAGCTCCTCTTCCGGCGTACCCTCGTAGCCCTGTCGAGACAGCCAGAATGCAATGTCCTGGAGAGTGTTGGGTTGGGTCATGAAGTTCCTGCGGCAAGAAGGCGTTACTGATAGTAAAGGGAGAATAGCTTGAAGAGCCGTTTGGTTTTATTCGGTACAAAAAAATTTTACTATTCTCGTTGAAATCCGTTTGTGTGCTTGTGAATGCAGAGGAAGGCAGATAAATAGCAATTTTAGAGACAATATTTAAGTCGCTGAGTGGCTTTACCGCCCAGCCTGGAAAAAGGTTGTTTAATGCGTATTGTGATGATTGGATCAGGTTACGTCGGCTTGGTTTCTGGCGCCTGCTTTGCTGATTTCGGCCATGACGTGATCTGCGTCGACAAGATGCCGGAAAAGATCGACGCGTTGAAGAACGGGCAGATCCCGATTTTTGAGCCTGGTCTCGATGTCATTGTTTCCACCAATGCCAAGGCCGGCCGGCTGAGCTTCACCACTGATCTGAAAACGGCTGTTGCAGATGCGGATGTTGTTTTCATCGCCGTCGGCACGCCATCGCGCCGCGGTGACGGCCATGCCGATCTCGGCTATGTCTACGCGGCAGCGAAGGAAATCGCAGCAGCCATCACCGGCTTTACCGTCATCGTCACCAAGTCCACCGTGCCTGTCGGCACCGGTGACGAGGTGGAGCGCATCATCCGTGAGGAAAACCCGACTGCGGATTTTGCCGTCGTTTCCAACCCGGAGTTTCTGCGCGAAGGTGCGGCAATCGACGATTTCAAGCGTCCAGACCGTATCGTCGTTGGCCTCTCCGACGAGCGCGCACGTCCGGTGATGACGGAAGTGTATCGTCCGCTCTATCTCAACCAGTCGCCACTTCTCTTCACCACCCGGCGCACCTCCGAACTGATCAAGTATGCCGCCAATGCATTCCTGGCGATGAAGATTACCTTCATCAACGAGATCGCCGACCTGTGCGAAAAGGTGGGGGGCGATGTGCAGGACGTGTCGCGCGGCATTGGCCTCGATGGCCGCATCGGCTCGAAATTCCTTCACGCGGGGCCGGGTTACGGCGGCTCCTGCTTCCCCAAGGATACGCTGGCACTTGCCAAGACCGCGCAGGACTATGACAGCCCGGTTCGTCTGATCGAGGCAACGATTTCTGTGAACGACAACCGCAAGCGCGCCATGGGCCGCAAAGTCATCGCAGCCGCTGGCGGGGATATCCGCGGCAAGAAGGTGGCCGTTCTCGGATTGACCTTCAAGCCGAACACCGACGACATGCGCGACAGCCCGGCGATTACCGTCATCCAGACATTGCAGGATGCCGGAGCGAAAGTTACAGCCTATGACCCGGAAGGCATGGCAAATGCCAAGCCTTTGATTGAGGGCATCGATTATGCGCAGGGGCCTTATGAGGCCGCGCAGGATGCCGAAGCGCTGGTGATCGTGACCGAATGGAACCAGTTCCGCGCGCTCGATCTCGCCCGTCTCAAAAGCACCATGAAGAGCCCTGTCCTCGTTGATCTGCGCAACATCTACCGCGCCGACGAAGTCACAGCCCATGGCTTCGCCTATTCGAGCATCGGCCGCTCGGAACAGTAACGGAAGGTCTGTACACCCATGCGTTATCTGATTACCGGCACGGCAGGTTTCATCGGCTTTCATCTCGCCAAGCGATTGCTGGACGATGGTCACTTCGTCGTCGGATTCGACGGGATGACGCAATATTACGATGTGGCGCTGAAGGAAAAGCGGCACGCGATCCTATCCCGCTCGAACGGCTTCAAAGCGCAGATCGGCATGCTGGAAGATGCCGATGCGCTGAACCGCGCGGTCGATCTCGCCGAGCCGGAGGTGATCATCCATCTCGCGGCGCAGGCGGGCGTTCGCTACAGCATCGAGTGCCCCAAAGACTATGTGAATTCGAACCTCATCGGCTCCTGGAATATTCTGGAGCTGGCGAAAAATCTTCAGCCAAAGCATCTTCTGCTCGCCTCGACCTCCTCGATCTACGGCTCGAATGAGAAAGTGCCCTTTGCCGAGAGCGACCGCGCCGACGAGCCGATGACGATCTATGCGGCCACCAAGAAGTCGATGGAACTGATGGCGCATAGCTACGCGCATCTGCACAAGGTACCGACGACCGCTTTCCGCTTCTTCACGGTCTATGGTCCCTTTGGCCGTCCCGACATGGCGCTGTTCAAGTTCGTGGATGCCATCCTCAAGGGTCAGCCGATCGATATCTACGGCGAAGGCATGATGAGCCGTGACTTCACCTATATCGACGATCTGGTGGAAGGCATCATCCGCCTCAGCCACATTGCGCCTTCCGAAGACAATCGCGTCACCGAAGAGGGTGTGACCGATACGCTGTCGAAGCACGCACCGTTCCGTGTGGTCAATATTGGCGGTGGCCAACCGGTCGAATTGATGCGCTTCGTCGAAACGGTGGAGACGGTCCTTGGCCAGAAGGCCATCCGCAACATGCTGCCAATGCAACAGGGCGACGTGCCGCGCACCTATGCCTCACCGGATCTGTTGCGTGCACTCACGAACTACGCGCCGGAAACGCCCGTCGAAACAGGCGTCCAGTGTTTCGTCGAATGGTACCGGGGCTGGCGCAACGGAACTATCTAAGACCCTGCGGTCTTAGATATTACACCTCGGCCCCTTCACCATCACGGCCTTGCAACAAGCCCAGAACGGCTGCGCAGTTCGGATCGCCCTTATCCAGCAATTGCGCCGGTGACGTCCAGCCGAAGGTGAAACCGACAACGGTGGCGATCGCCCAGGCCGGGTCTTCGCCGGCGCGGTTGAGAAGCTGCGGCGCCTGGCTGGCAACGCAACGCTGCGATTGCTGGATGATTTCAGTAGACGCATTTGCACGATCGAGCTGTTCGCGCATTTCCGCCTGAAGCGGATCGACGACGAACAGCGTGATGAACCATGCGGCGATATCGGAAAGCATGAGGGGCCTCTGCAGCCTCGGCGTGATGTCGGAAAAGGTCCGACATCGTGAAAGCGCCGAGACTTTCACCAGAGGGGCCCGGACCAGCGGGTTGAGGCAGATGTAGGAAGAGTGCCTACCGCTTCAAGACCGTAGGTCAGACTTTCCGATAGAGACGCTGCGGAAAGAGCGCCTGACCTGCTATCAATTGCTCAGGGTTTGCCTTGATCTGCTTCTGCCTCGGCAAACAGGGCGTCGAGACGTGGCTTGGCGCGGGCGGGCAGTGCAACGCTTCTGTAGTGTTCCGGCAGGCTACCCTCACCCACCTTGATCAACATGACCATGCCCATACCGAAATGCGGTGAGCATTTGATTCCATAGAAGCCCTGCTGATCGAAAGTGACTTCAATCTCCTCGTTGATCTTGCCCTTGAAACCCTTCGCCCCCTCTGGAACCATGCCGTCGATGGTCGCGGCATTGTGGCTCTTATGCGTGGCGATGAACTTCACCGTGTCGCCAGGCTGGAGTTGAAGATAATCGGGTTCGAAAACCATCGAACCCTTTTCACCCTGATTGAGCATCCTGACCTCGAAGGTCTCCGCCAAGGCGAGACCCGGACTCAGTGACAAAGCGACGGCGGTCGTAGCAATGGATAGCAACAATTTCATCATGTCGTCCTCACTGGGTAGATCATGGTCGGGGCACGATAGCGGATATGGCAGGCATCCTCGCCTTCTCGTTCCACATCGACATGAACCCCGAACACATCGAGGATGAGATCCGTGGTCAGCACGTTGCAAGGCTTACCCATCGCGACGAGCGCTCCCTCCTTCAACACGGCAACCCTGTCACAAAACATCGCCGCATGGTTGAGATCATGCAAGGCGGCGGCCACTGTCAGTTTCTGCTGCTGAACCAGATGCAAAAGTGCGATCTGGTGTCCGATATCGAGATGGTTGGTCGGCTCGTCCAGGAGCAGAATCTTCGGCTGCTGCGCCAAAGCGCGGGCAATATGCAGACGCTGCCGCTCTCCACCGGAAAGTGTGTGCCACATCCGTCTCCCGAAGCCCTCCATATCGACGTCATGCAACGCCTGATCGACAATCTCATCATCTTGAGGAGTCCATGGAGACAGGGCGCCCTTATGCGGAATGCGGCCAAGCTCAACCGCCTGGCGAGCGTTGATGCGCTCCTGTGTCTCCGCCTGCTGCTCGACAAGCGCGATCTGGCGCGCCACATCACGGCGCTGAAGCTGGTTCAACGACTTGCCATCCAGCAAGACTTCGCCGGAGCACGGTTTTCTCAGACCAGAGAGCATGGCCATGAGGCTCGTCTTGCCCGATCCGTTGGGTCCGACGATGCCGAGAAACTCGCCGGCAGAAAGATCGAGGCTGATTTTCTTGACGATATCGATCCCGCCCGTCGCCCAGCTTAGGTTGCGCGCTGACAGCATCATGCCGCCCTCCTTCGCTGCGAGAGGATGAGCGCGAAGGCTGGCGCACCAAAGAGCGCGGTAATCACACCAATCGGTAGAACCTGGCCGGCGATGATGGTGCGGGAGAGAATATCGGCTGCGATCATGAAGATGGCGCCGATCAGCGCGGCGGCCGGCAACAGGCGTCCGTGACGAACACCGACAACAAGACGGGCTGCATGGGGAATGACGAGACCGATAAAGCCGATCGATCCGACAATGCTGACCATCACCGCCGTCATCAAGGCAGACGTGCCCGTCAGGACGACATAGACGCGGCGCACGGGTATGCCAAGAGAGGCGGCCGACTCCGCTCCGAAGGTAAAGGCGTCCAGGGCGCGGGCATGCCAGAGGCAGACGATAAGACCGAACATGGCTATGGGAAGGGCAAGCGAGACATCCGTCCAGCGAACGCCGGACAGGTTGCCGAGCAGCCAGAACATGATGCCGCGCGCCTGTTCCGCATTGGCGGCCTTGGTGACAATGAATGAGGTAAGCGCGTTGAACAATTGCGAACCGGCAACGCCGGCCAGAATGATTGCACTGTTACCTCGCCCTGCCCTCAGCGCCAGCAGGCTGACAAGCGCAAAAGCCACGAGCGCACCAAGAAATGCACCGAGCGGCAGTGTCAGCATGCCCGCGCCGAAGCCAAGGAGCGCGACGCTGACCGCGCCGGTCGATGCTCCAGCGGAGATGCCGAGAATATAGGGGTCGGCCAGAGGATTGCGCAGCAGCGATTGCAGCACGACACCGGAGACGGCAAGCGCTGCCCCGCAACAGGCGGCAACCACGGCGCGGCTCAAACGATAGTTCCAGATGATCCCCTCATCGATGGCATCCAGTGGGTATCCGGCGTGCCAGAGGCGATTGGCGACGGTCTTGGCGACAACCTCCATCGGAATGGAGGTTTCGCCAATCGAGGCGCCCAGCCAAAGCGCCACCAGAAGACACCCGGCTGCAATGACGGCAGCGCGGGTGTAAAGCAAGGGAACGGACATCCTCTTACTTCACTAGGCCAAGTTGGAGGATCTGGTCGGCCAGCACCTCGATGCCGTCGATGGTCCGGATCGTCGGGTTCATCGCCTGCGCATCCATGACGACGATATGGTTGTCCTTCACCGCTGGCATCAGGCTTGTAACGGGATCATCTTTCAGGAATTTCAGCTTCACTGCGATATCGTCGGCTGGAAACCGGCGGCGGTCCATCTTGCCCGCAACGATGATCGTGGGGTTGGACTTGGCGATGGTTTCCCAACCAACCGTCGGCCATTCTTCATCGCTATCGATGACATTCTTGATGCCGAGCGCCGACATGATGTAGCCGGGTGCACCATTCTTGCCCGCCACGTAAGGATCGATATCCAGTTCGGCGCTGGAGAACCAGAAGACAGCCGAGAGCTTGCCATTCACGGATGCGATCTTCTGACGCGCAGCACCCTCGCGGGCCTTCAGGTCGGCGATGAGCTTCTCACCTCGATCCCGCACGTTGAAGATTTGCGCGAGTTCGGCAATTTCCTGGTAGATCTGGTCCATGGTGAAGACCGAATGTCTGACACCATCGCCGCCGCCCGAATTGTCCTTACCCGTGCAATCGGCAGGCGACGTGTAAACCGGGATACCAAGCTCTTCAAATTGCTCAGGCTTCGCCACAATGCCTTCCGGACCGACATGCCATTGAAACTGAGCGGTTACGAGGTCCGGCTTTTTGGCAACCACACTCTCGAAACTCGGATCATTGTCCGCGAGGCGCTCGACCTTGGCGTTGGCCTCTTCGTATCCCTTGATAACCGGGCCGATCCAGACGGCCGTACCGACCACCTTGTCGGCCAGTCCGAGCAGATAAAGAATTTCCGTGGTGCTCTGACCGAGAGACACGGTGCGCTGTGGAGCATGCGGAAAGGTGACGTCCCTGCCGCAATTTTTCAGCGTCAAGGGGTAGGTCGTTTCCGCAGCCTCTGCCGTTTTCGGCACGATCGAGAGCGCAGTGAGTGCAGCGGCCAGAAACGCGCCGGTGAAATGAAATGTCATGGTCCGATAATCCCCGAAATCGTCGACGTTGCCGACAAGCAAGACGCCGTCATGTGAGCGCGAATAAAACACTCATTCGACAGCCACGGGGGTGAGACGATCGAGAACGAGGGAAAAAGACAGATGGATGTGAGCGCTGAAGGGCGCAAATAACAATCATGACGTCTCCTGTTCAGGGCATCCCCGCCCGTGACATTGGAATGAACTTATGACGGCAGGTCTCCTGGCTCACGGATGATCGTCTTGCCCGCCTTCCCACGATAATTCGCAGTGGCCTGACGCAGGTGAATGCGCCACGAGTGCTCGACAATCCGTTTACAGTTGCGGGGGCAGCCACGGCATTGGAGATATCCCTTCACCGTGTTCCCTATTATTCCTCACGATCACTCGCTTGGAACCGTCGCCAGCCAGATAGACCTATTTGATCTCGTCCGTCAAGCGAGCCCTTGTAATGTTATTACATATCAAAAACAAGTGGATCATTGTGCTGAGAATAAACAAAATGGCCGGAACGAAGTCCCGGCCATCAAGGGTTTTAGCGAAATGATCTGGTTATGGGAGCGTGTAGGCGATGACGTAATCACCCGGCTTCGTCCCCACCGAACCGTGGCCGCCTGCAACCATC
Source organism: Agrobacterium cavarae (assembly GCF_004310285.1). GTDB lineage: Bacteria > Pseudomonadota > Alphaproteobacteria > Rhizobiales > Rhizobiaceae > Agrobacterium > Agrobacterium cavarae. The sequence continues at coordinate 135,405 of NZ_SISF01000025.1, read as the reverse complement.
ACGACATATTGCTTGCCGTCGTCGAGAGCGTAGGTCATGGGCGTGGCCTGCCCACCTGCGGGAAGGCGTGCTTCCCAAAGCTGCTTGCCGCTCGTCAGATTGTAAGCGCGCAGATAATCGTCCACCGCTGCGCCAAGGAAAGCGACGCCACCTTTGGTGATCATCGGACCGCCGATACCCGGCACACCGACCTTGAAGTGAAGTGGCAGCGGCGTCATGTCGTAAACGGTGCCGTTCTTGTGCTTATAGGCAACCTTGCCGGTTCTGAGATCGGCACCGGCGACATAACCCCATGGCGGCGCCTGGCAGGGAATGCCGATCGGGCTCAGGAACGGGCCCATCAGCACGCCATAGGGTGCACCATCATTGCGGTTCAGACCCTGCTCGCTGCCCTTCTCATCCTGACCTCGCGGGGGGATCTGGTCGCGCGGAACGAGCTGTGAGGTGAAGGCGAGATAGGTCGGCATGCCGAACATGACCTGGCGTTCGGGATCGACTGCGACACTGCCCCAGTTGAAGGTACCAAAATTGCCAGGGTAGATGATCGATCCATTCAGCGACGGCGGCGTGTAACGACCTTCGTAGTTCAGCTGATGGAACTTGATGCGGCAGGCGAGCTGATCGAACAGCGAGACACCCCACATGTTCTTTTCCTGCAGCGGTTCTGGCTTGAAGGTCAAGGCGGATGTGGGCTGCGTCGGCGCGGAGAAATCCTCGGGGATTGCCCCACCGGGTGCCGGCTCTTCGGTCACCGGCAGGATTGGCTCACCCGTCCGACGGTCCAGCACATAGATGTCACCTTGCTTGGTCGGACCGACGAGAGCGGGAACGGATTGACCATCAGGCTTGGTGATATCGAGCAGCACCGGCTGGGCCGGCACATCCATATCCCAGAGATCGTGATGCACCGTCTGTCGGACCCAGCGGTCCTGCCCGGTGTTTACGTCGAGTGCCACGATCGACGAGGAGTATTTCTCTACATTCTCGCTCCGACCCATTCCGAGCTGGTCAGGAACTTGATTCCCCAAAGGGATGTAGACGAGCCCAAGCGCTTCATCGACGCTGAATACGGACCAGCTGTTGGGAGAGTTGGTCGTATAGGTCTGACCCGGCGGAAGCGGTTGGGTCTGGGTAGGGTTTCCGGAATCCCAGTTCCACAGCAGCTCTCCGCTGTTCACATCGAAGGCGCGAATGACGCCTGACTGTTCCTGGGTGGAGTAGTTGTCATTGACCGCGCCGCCGACGATGATCTTGTTGCCGGCAATGGCGGGCGGCGATGTGGAATAGTAGTAGCCAGCCGGATTGTACTTCATACCGACTTCGAGGTGGAGAACACCCTGATCGGCGAAAGACGTGCAGACCTTGCCGCTTTCGGCATCGAGCGCGATCAGACGAGCATCGGATGTTGGCAAATAGACGCGCGCGGCGCATTGCGAGCCTGCCTGAGCGGCTGGATCGGCATAGTAAGTCACGCCGCGGCATGTCTGATGCTGGCGATTGGGATTGAGGCCGACATTGGGATCATATTTCCACTTTTCCTTGCCGGTCGCCGCATCGATGGCGATCGCCCAATTGTGCGGGGTGCAGAGGAAGAGTGTCTTGCCAACCTTCAGCGGCGTGACCTGATACGTCGTTTCACCAACATCGTCGGGAAGCTTGACGTCGCCGGTTTCATAACGCCAGACCTCTTTCAGATCGCCAACATTGGCAGTGGTGATCTGTGTCAGCGGCGAATAGCGCTGGCCATAGGACGTCCGTCCATATTGATGCCACTCACCATCCGGAACAGCATTTCCATAAGAGGGCGCGTTGTTGACGACCTCCGTCGGAAGATTGCCCTCCTGGTCATGCAGGTCCTGCGTCATCGATACGGCGGCCACACCCATGGAAATGACGACAGCGACCAGAAGCGGGACGGCATTTGCTCCGTAGCGAATGCCGGTCGGGCTGACGAAACCGAGTGGCTTACGGATCCATGGCATCAGCAGCCAGATGCCGATCACGATGATCAGGCCGCCACGCGGTCCAAGCTGCCACCAGTCGAGACCAACTTCCCACAAGGCCCAGCCGAGGGTCGCGATCACGAAGAGCGCGTAGAAATGCAGCGCCGCCTTGTTTCGCTTGAAGAGAAGAATTGCCGTGATAACGAAGGCAAGCCCGGCGAGAGCGTAATAAAGGCTTCCCCCGAGCATGATAAGTTGAGAACCGAAGCCGAAAAGCGCAAGGCCGACAAGCGCTAGAGCGACAGCAGTAATGGTGACCGCCATGAAGAGCCCCTGTTAATTTCCCTTGGGGCTTAACAGGGTCGAAGACGATAAGTTCCGCAGAAATCACATTTCTGCCACTTCCGTGTTATCCCCGGATCGTTTCAATCGCGAAAGTCGTTGAACGCACGCGCCATGTCGCGGTGTCGCGCAGACGCGGCTATAAGCGATGCCAGCAGAATTCTTGCCTGACCAGGCCGCAATGTTCGGGAATGGATGGCACCGACAGCACCCATATCGTGACCGCCACCGCCTCCGCCATAGCCCGCCACCAGGTGCCCCTCGGGAACGCGGCTGGAAACGACGACCGGAACATGTCTCTCGCGACAACGCCGCAGAGCATCAACTACGTCCGCGTTGGCATTACCTGAGCCGAGAGCGCAAAGAACGATGCCTTTGGCCCCCGCATCAAGACTGGCATCGATATGGGTCGCTTCACAGCCCGGATAGATTGCGACGATGTCGATGCGGATAGCATCGACCGGCGCCGAAAATTCAGGGCTTTGAGGACAGTCGGAAGGTCCCGCAAGATCGAACGCATCCGGATCGTCGGCTGAGCGCTTGTAGAGACCCCAGACCGGCAGCAACTTGCCACCGAACGACAGAAGGACGCCCTTGTCGCTATTGGATGGCGTCGCGGCAGCGGCAATCGCCGCCTGAAGATTGGCCGGGCCATCCGAGAGCGGGTTATCGGCTGTAAACTGCGCACCGGTGAAGATCACCGGTTTGCCGAGCCTATGCTGCAGATGAACGAGCAGTGAGGTTTCTTCCATCGCATCCGTGCCGTGAAGCACGACGACGCCATTCACCGCAGGGTTCGCAAGCTCGACACCGACCGCATCGCTGATCGCCTGCATGTCTGAGACCGTCAGGCTGGAAGAATCCTTCGCCATCAGCTCGACGGGTTTGACGGAGGCGCTATCGCCGCCAAGGCCGGAGAGCAGGTTTTCACCGGAGAGCGAGGGTTTCGCAGCCCCGGTTTCATCGCGTTGGCTCGCAATGGTTCCGCCGGTGGCAATGACCGCCACCAGCCCTTTTTCATGATCGGTCGGAATTACGACGGTCACTGCTGGCCCCGCGCGCCAGCGTCACGCAACTGCTGTGCTTTAGACAATTCCTGAATACGGCCACGCATCAAATACCATCCCCCCACCAAGGTCGGTGCGATGACGATAAGAGAGCCGACGGTATATGTGCCCGCAGGGTAATCGAATGCCATCAGCACCAGAACGCCAAACAGGAAGACAAGCGTCAGGATGCCCGTATAAGGCGCGCCAATCATGCTGAAATCCGGACGCTGCATCTTCCCCTGCCGGGACAGATGCCACAGCTTGAGTTGGCATAACACGATGACGCCCCAGGCGCAAATAATGCCGAGCGCGGCAAGATTGAGCGCAATTTCAAATGCTTCCGAAGGAACAATGGCATTGAGAATGACGCCGAGCACAGTGACGACAGCCGTGACCGCGATGCCGCCATAGGGCACGCCAGCCTTATTCATCTTCGCCAGCGCCGCCGGTGCAGAGCCGGACACCGCCATCGAATGCAGGATGCGCCCGGTCGAATAGAGGCCGGCATTCAGCGACGACAGAACCGCGGTCAGAACGACCAGGTTCATGACGATGTCAGCGCCTTCCACCCCGATAGAGCCAAAGAAGGTCACGAACGGGCTCTCGCCCGCCTTGTAGGCCGTATAGGGCAAAAGAAGCGTAAGCAGCAGGACTGAGCCGACATAGAAGACGAGAAGGCGGAAGACGACGGTGCGGATCGCCTTCGGCATCACCTTGCGCGGATCCTCCGTTTCACCTGCGGTGGTTCCGATCAACTCGATAGAGGCATAGGCGAAGAGCACACCTTGAATGATGATGAAGGCCGGTAGGATGCCATTGGGGAAGAAGCCGCCATTATCGGCAATCAGGCTGAAGCCTGTGACGTGACCTTCGATTGGCGTTCCAAAAATGACGAAGTAAACACCCACGATCAGGAAGGTGAAGAGCGCGAGGACCTTGATCAGGCTGAACCAGAATTCCAGTTCGCCGAACACCTTGACCGACAGCATGTTCATGCCGAGCACGATGATGAGCGCGCCGAGCGCGAACACCCACTGGTCGATGCCCTGCATCCAGGGCACATATTGCTTGAAGAAATTCATGTAGAGGGCAACCGCCGTCACATCGGCAACCGAGGTCATCGCCCAGTTCATCCAGTACATCCAGCCGACAGCGAAGGCCATCTTCTCGCCGTAGAACTCGCGGGCATAGGAAACGAACGAACCCGATGTCGGGCGATGCATGATCAATTCGCCAAGCGCTCTGAGCACCAGGAAGGCGAAGAAGCCGCAAATTGCATAAGCGAAGATAAGAGCGGGGCCAGCAATGGCAAGGCGCCCGCCCGCCCCGAGGAAAAGCCCTGTCCCGATCGCGCCGCCAATGGCGATCATCTGGATCTGGCGCGGTTTGAGTGCTTTGTGATAGCCGAAATCCTCCTGGATTTCGACCTGACGTTCATGGTTTGCTTGAGTTACCTTATCCACTGGTGTCGCTCCTCCCTCAGAGCTGTCGTCCATAGACTTGATGAATGACCCGTTCTGTCCTTGCGCGAGAATGCTCTGTCAAAACTCCAGGCGCCGAAAGGTCAAGGTAGCCATTCTGTAAGGCTGCATGACAGATTTTCGATCCCTTAATTCTCCACTGCACGCCCGTCAACCCTCTCCCCGCCCATTGACCTACATCATGGACAGGATTAAACCAAGTTAAATCTGTCTAGCAGCTTTACAGATTATCGGATCAACATGGAGGATGATATGATCACGATGCGTCAGGAACGCGATCTTCTCGGGCCCAAGGATGTCCCTGCAGATGCCTATTGGGGCGTGCACACGCAGCGCGCGGCGGAGAACTTCCAGATCAGCGGCGCAACGATCGGCCGCTATCCCTATCTCATTCGCGGACTGACCTTCGTCAAGGAGGCCGCTGCATTGGCAAACCATGAGTTGGGACTGCTGGATCAGGAGCGTCTGGACGCCATCGTCACGGCCTGCCGCGAGATCCGCGACGGTGCCCTCCATGACCAGTTCATCGTCGATGTGATTCAGGGCGGGGCCGGAACGTCCACCAACATGAATGCCAATGAGGTGATCGCCAACCGCGCGCTGGAGATTCTCGGGCACGCCAAGGGCGATTACAAGCACCTGCACCCGAACGATCACGTCAATCTCAGCCAATCCACCAATGACGCCTATCCGACGGCGATCAACATCGCCTTGATCGAATCCATCGATGAACTTGCCGCCTCCATGCTCGTGCTTCAGGACGCTTTCGAGGCGAAGGCCCGCGAATTTGACGGCGTTCTGAAAGTCGGGCGCACGCAGTTGCAGGATGCAGTGCCGATGACACTCGGCCAGGAATTCCGCACCTTCGCCGTGATGCTTGGGGAAGACCGTGCGCGCCTGATCGAATCGGCAGCATTGCTGCATGAGATCAACCTCGGTGCGACGGCGATCGGCACAGGCCTTAACGCTCCTGCCGGTTATGCCGCGATTGCCTGCAAGCATCTGGTCCAACTGACAGGTCGACCACTGGTGACGGCCAGCGACCTCATCGAGGCAACGCAGGATCCTGGCGCCTTTGTCCATCTCTCGGGCGTATTGAAGCGCGTCGCCGTCAAACTCTCGAAGACCTGCAATGACCTGCGCCTGCTGTCCTCCGGCCCCCGTGCCGGCATCGGTGAGATCAATCTCCCCGCCGTGCAGGCCGGCTCAAGCATCATGCCCGGCAAGGTCAATCCTGTGATCCCGGAAGTCGTCAACCAGGTCGCTTTCGTGGTCATCGGCAACGACATCACCGTCACCATGGCCGCGGAGGGCGGTCAACTTCAGCTGAACGCCTTCGAGCCTGTCATCGTGCGGGCGTTGTCGGAAAGCATCGCTCAGCTCGGCACCGCCTGCCGGACGCTTGCGGAACGCTGCGTTGTCGGCATTACCGCCAATGTCGATATCATGGCGCGTCGATTGGAAGAATCGATCGGCATTGCGACGGCGCTCAATCCGCTGATCGGCTATTACGCCGCAACCGAGGTTGCACGCGAGGCACTGGCAAGCGGTCGAACCGTGCCGCAGGTCGTGCTGGAAAAAGGCTATATGAGCGCTGAACAGTTGATCGAGGCGCTGAGGCCGGAATTGCTGGCAAATATCTCGGCACCTGCTGTGCAGCCCACCGCATAAGACATTTAGACAAGGCAAGCCGGGAGACGATGACAGTCTTCCGGTATTCCCAGACTCTACGCTTTATCTGGCGTCATCACCCATGATGGAGGTCACCGCCTGCTTGACCTTGCCAAGATGGGCTTCCATCGCCTGGCGCGCGCCATCCTCAGAGCCTGCCTCGATTGCTTCTGCAATCTTGCGATGCTCGATATTTGAGGCGACGCGGCGGTGGGCCATAAGGTTCAGCAGTTCCGATTGTTGGCTGACGCTGTCACGGGCATCCGCAATCACCTTGGCAAACAGCGAGTTGCCGGAAGCTTCTGCGATAGCGCTATGGAACTCACAGTCCAGCAGCACCCATTTGTGCAGATCTTCCTGTTGATCCATCTCACCGCAGAGCTTCATCATCCGCGCCACCTGCTGGTCCGTTCGGCGAAGCGCCGCCCAACCGGCGGCGGGAACCTCGACGAAAGGTCTCGCCTCCATCAGATCGCGTGCCGAATAGCCGCCGTAGCGCAACTCTTGTCGGGGAGAATCCGTCAGGACGAAAGTGCCACTGCCCGTGCGCGTCTGCGTCATGCCAAGCGTCTGCAACGAGCGAAGCGCTTCGCGCACGATGGGGCGGCTGACACCATATCGACCGGCCAGATGCGTTTCCGATGGCAGGCGTGTGCCAACCGTCAACCGGCCCGACACGATGGCCGACCGCAAATCTTCGAATACCGATTCCGCCGCACTTTTGCGATGAACCGGGTTCGCCTCGTAAATCCAATCAGCCCCTGCACTCATGCAAGTAACCTTTCCAAACATCATATCATTGTCAAGAAGCGGCCTGCCGACAGAATGATCGGAACCAAAGAAAGCTGTGACCCCACTCATTTGCTTAATTTTTAGACATGGTGAAAAACATTGCTATTTCGACAGGTCTGCTGCATTGATGCGCGCATGACGCTTCGGGACTTGACCATTCTTGTGATCGATGAAAACGCCATTCGCGCCTCGATTATCGAGGAAGGACTGCGTGAGGCCGGTCATATGAAGGTCACGGTCATTCACGAGGTCAACGGGGTGGCCCGCACCATCGAGACGCTGCAGCCCGATGTGATCGTTATCGATCTGGAAAATCCCAACCGCGACATGATGGAGCATCTGTTTCAGCTGACGCGCACGATCAGCCGGCCGATCGCCATGTTTGTCGACCGATCGGATACGGCGTCGATCGAGGCCGCCGTGGAAGCCGGTGTTTCAGCCTATATCGTTGACGGGCTGAAGAAAGAGCGCGTCAAGCCGATCCTCGATATGGCGGTTAGCCGTTTCAACGCGTTTAGCCGCCTGCAGCGAGAATTGGCCGAGGCGAAATCCGCGCTCGAAGAGCGCAAAGTGATTGAGCGCGCCAAAGGCATATTGATGAAGATGCGCGGACTTTCCGAAGAGGAAGCCTTCGCACTGCTGCGCCAGACGGCGATGAACGAGAAAAAGAAATTGTCCGAGATCGCGCAGAGCGTGGTCACGGCAGCCGGACTACTGATGTGACGGCCGCCACCGGACGAGGAGCGATAGCATGACGGTCATAGACGATCTTGCAGACAGGAAATCCGGCATTGCAGCGCCTGCGCCGATCGGCAATGACCGGCAGCGGACCCTCCGCGCCGGTTTTATTCCGCTCGTCGACGCCTCGGTCCTGATTGCCGCGGCCGAATTCGGTTTTGCCGAGAAGGAAGGTCTGAAGCTCGACCTGGTGAAAGATGTCTCCTGGGCGAATGTTCGCGACCGCCTCGCCTTTCGCCAGTTCGACATTGCCCACATGCTCTCGCCCATGCCAGTGGCATCCATGCTCGGTCTCGGCTCGAACCCCTCGCCGACCATAACGCCCTTTTCACTCGGGCGGGGCGGCAACGCCATTACGCTTTCCACTGCGCTTTTCTCAAGGATGCAGGAGACGACCGGCTTGTCCGCGACAGCGGGGGCGCTGGAAAATGCCCGCGCGCTGAAAAGCGTGCTTGATGAGATGCGGGCCAAGGGAGAGGCGGCGCCCACGCTTGGCATGACCTATCCATTCTCATCGCATAATTACGAATTTCGCTACTGGCTGGCAGCGGGTGGCATCCACCCGGACAGGGATGTCAAACTGGTGGTCGTGCCGCCACCGCTGACCTCCGACGCGCTTGCAGCCGGTGCAATCGACGGCTTCTGCGTCGGCGCTCCCTGGAACATGATTGCCTGCGAGCGCGGCGTCGGGCGCATCGTTGCGGTCAAGCAGGATATATGGCCGTCCGCACCGGAAAAAGTCATCGGCATGCGCCCCGATTGGGCGGAGAGCCAGCAGGAAAGCGTGGCGAGACTTCTCGTGGCATTGGACGCCGCCGCCCGCTGGTGCGACGGCCTGGAAAATCGGCAGGCTCTGAGCGAAGCGCTCTCCGATCCGCGCTATATCGGCGCGCCTGAACATATTCTCCGACGCGTGCTGGGAGGAGAATTCCATATCGACAGCCAGGGCAACCAGCGCGTCATCGACAAATACTTCCAGTTCCACGCCGATCACGCCAACGATCCGCAACCCAACCAGGCGCTTTGGATCTACAGCCAGATGATCCGCTGGGGACAGACCACGTTTTCGCCCGAGGGTGCCAAGGCCGCCGCATCCGCCTACCGTCCTGACCTGTATCGCGCTGCGCTCGGCGCGGGCGGCGCTGCTCTCCAGGATGAGAACGACGGTGCAGGAGCCCTCTTCATGGATGGAATGACCTTTGATCCATCGAACATCCCAGCCTATGTCGAGCGCTTCCCGGTTAGGAATTCGGCCACGGCCCAACCCGCGACAGGCGAGTTCTGAAGCATCGAGTGCTGCATTTTTGGAGCCAAGGGTCGGAGCTCAGATTAAATAATAGCCTGAAATTTTTTGGCTTAAATACCAATTACCGACCCTGCATCTAAAAAAACTTATATTTTTCAATTCAGTAGAGACAAGCACAAAAACTGGCACGGTGCTTGCTTTGTGTAAAACGCTCGGGTCAACGGCGATCGGAGCAGCAGGAACGCGTTATCAGCGTTCTTCATACGACACAGACGTCGCAAGGTATGCAGCCCGGAACCTCCTCCCGTTCCGAAGGCGCATCACCGAGCGGCGTTTTTTTGTTTTTGGGCTTCGCAAAAGTCATAGGGCGCCCATGAGGCTGCCAAAAAGGGGAACATGCGACATGAAGAAAATGCTTTCCAGTTCGATCAGCCGCCGCTCGATCCTGAAGACGTCGGCCACTGCAACCCTGATCACCGCCGTCCGAACGGCTTTCCCTTCTGGCGCCTTCGCCGCCACGTCCGAACCTGAAGTCAAGGGCGCGAAACTTGGCTTCATCGCGCTGACCGACGCAGCACCACTGATCGTCGCATCGGAAAAGGGACTTTTCGCCAAGCATGGCATGCCCGATGTCGAGGTCCTGAAGCAGGCCTCCTGGGGTGCTACGCGTGACAACCTCGTTCTCGGCGGCGCGTCCAACGGGATCGACGGCGCCCATATCCTGACCCCGATGCCCTATCTCATGCACACCGGCAAGGTGACGCAGAACAACGTGCCGGTGCCGATGGCAATCCTCGCCCGCCTCAATCTCGATAGCCAGGGCATCTCCGTTGCCAAGGACTACGCCGACACCGGCGTCCAGCTCGATGCTTCGAAACTGAAAGCTGCCTTCGAGAAGAAGAAGGCGGACGGCAAGGAAATCAAGGCGGCGATGACCTTCCCCGGCGGAACACATGATCTGTGGCTTCGCTACTGGCTGGCGGCTGGCGGCATCGATCCGGACAAGGACGTCTCCACCATCGTCGTTCCGCCACCGCAGATGGTTGCCAACATGAAGGTTGGCAACATGGACGTCTTCTGTGTCGGCGAACCCTGGAACGAGCAGCTGGTCAACCAAGGCATCGGCTTCACGGCCTGTACGACCGGAGAACTGTGGAAGGGTCATCCAGAAAAGGCGCTCGGCATGCGCGCCGACTGGGTTGAGAAGAACCCGAATGCCGCTAAGGCCATGCTGATGGCCGTGATGGAAGCGCAGCAATGGTGCGACAGCATGGACAACAAGGAGGAGATGTCGACCATTCTCGGCAAGCGCCAGTGGTTCAACGTTCCTCCGAAGGACGTGCTCGGCCGTTTGAAGGGCGACATCAATTACGGCAATGGCCGCGTCGCTCATGGCACCGATCTCTACATGAAGTTCTGGAAGGACGCAGCATCCTATCCGTTCCAAAGCCATGACAGCTGGTTCCTTGCCGAAAACATCCGCTGGGGCAAGTTCGCGCCGGACACCGACATCAAGGCGCTGGTGTCTCAGGTCAACCGCGAAGATCTGTGGCGCGCTGCCGCGAAGGACCTGGGCGTTGCCGCTGCCGATATTCCGACCTCCACCTCCCGTGGCAAGGAAACCTTCTTCGATGGCAAGGTCTTCGATCCCGAAAACCCATCCGCTTACCTCGATAGCCTGTCGATCAAGGCGGCCTCCTGAGGACGCCATGGCCCCTCCGCAGCCAGCGGAGGGGCGCGCAACCCGTGCAACACACCATCCGGAAACAGGACAAGACCATGACCGCAACCGCACGCAAGACAGAAAGCACGGCCATCGCCGTTGCGACGCCAAAGGGCGGCACCGTGATCGCCATGAACCGCCGCCCCGTGTCGGTACTCTCTTTTCGCAAGATCGCCGCATCGATTGCGCGAAACGTCGTTCCGCCGCTCGTCGTTCTGGTGATCCTGCTTGGCCTCTGGCAGGCGCTCTGTTCGGCGCCCGGCGCGTCGCTGCCGCCCCCGAGCCAGGTCTTTGAGGAAAGCTACGACCTGATTGTCCACCCCTTCTTCCATTATGGGTCTCAGGATATCGGCCTTGGCTGGCGCGTTCTCGTTTCGCTCGAACGTGTGGCCTACGGCTTCGGTCTTGCAGCGATCGTTGGCGTCGTCGTTGGCGCCATCATCGGCCAGTCCGTCTGGGCGATGCGAGGCCTCGATCCGATCTTTCAGGTGCTGCGCACCGTCCCGCCGCTCGCATGGCTACCGCTGTCCTTGGCCGCGTTTCAGGACAGCAATCCTTCGGCCATTTTCGTGATCTTCATCACCTCCATCTGGCCGGTCATCATCAATACCGCGGTGGGAGTACGCAACATCCCGCAGGATTACCGCAACGTCGCCCAAGTGCTGCGCCTCAACCAGATCGAGTTCTTCTACAAGATCATGCTGCCATCCGCCGCCCCCTACATTTTCACCGGTCTTCGCATCGGCGTCGGCCTCTCCTGGCTTGCCATCGTCGCGGCTGAAATGCTGACGGGTGGCGTGGGCATCGGCTTCTTCATCTGGGACGCGTGGAATTCATCCCGCCTGCCCGACATCATCGTGGCACTCGCCTATATCGGCGTCGTCGGTTTCGTCCTCGACAAGCTGGTGGCGGCCGCCGGAAAGCTCATCACCCGCGGCGCGGCAGCGAACTAAGAGGATTTCTTCATGAACGCCTATTTGAAGCTCGATCATATCGACAAATATTTCGACAAGGGCGGCAGCCGCGCCGAGGTGTTGAAGGGTATCAACCTCACCATCGACAAGGGCGAGTTCGTCTCCGTCATCGGCCACTCCGGCTGCGGCAAGTCCACCATGCTCAACCTGATTGCCGGCCTGACCAAGGTTTCCTCCGGCGTGGTGCTGCTGGAAAACCGCGAGGTCAACGAGCCGGGCCCGGAGCGCGCGGTCGTCTTCCAGAACCATAGCCTGCTGCCATGGCTCACCGTCTACGAAAACGTCAATCTCGGCGTCGAGAAGGTCTTCCGCTACACCAAGTCCAAGGCCGAGCGCCACGATTGGGTCATGCGCAACCTTGATCTCGTGCAGATGGCCCATGCGAAGGAAAAGAAGCCATCCGAGATTTCCGGCGGCATGAAGCAGCGCGTCGGCATCGCCCGGGCCTTGGCGATGGAACCAAAAATCCTGCTGCTGGACGAGCCTTTCGGCGCGCTCGATGCGCTGACCCGCGCCCATCTGCAGGATGCGGTGATGGAAATCCATGCGCGGCTTGGCAACACCATGATCATGATCACCCACGACGTGGATGAGGCCGTTCTGCTTTCCGACCGCATCGTGATGATGACCAACGGCCCGGCCGCTCATATCGGCGAAATACTTGATGTGCCGCTGGCGCGACCACGCAATCGCATCGAGCTTGCCTCCGACCGAACCTACCTCAAATGCCGCGAAGCCGTGCTGAAGTTCCTCTATGAACGTCACCGCTTCGTCGAAGCAGCGGAGTAAGACCCAATGGCCGAAACAAAGCCCCAGAAACTCATCATCATCGGCAACGGCATGGCGCCGGGCCGCATGCTGGAGAACCTCTTCGAGACCGCTCCCGGCGTCTTCGACGTGACCATCTTCAATGCCGAGCCGCGCGTCAATTACGACCGCATCATGCTCTCGCCAGTTCTCTCCGGTGAAAAGGCCTATGAAGACATCGTCATTCACAACGACGACTGGTATGCAGCCCATGGCGTGACCCTGCACAAGGGCGCGAAGGTCAGCCATATCGACCGAGAGCGCAAGACCGTCACCAGCGAAAACGGCATCACCGCCTCCTACGACAAGCTCGTGATCGCCACGGGCTCCTCTCCCTTCATCATTCCTGTTCCCGGCCACCAGTTGCCCGGCGTTCTTGCCTATCGTGATCTCGATGACGTAACGAAGATGCTGGAGATCGCCGGCGGCAAGGGTCGCGCCATCGTCATCGGCGCCGGTCTTCTTGGTCTCGAAGCGGCCTATGGACTGAAGCGTCAGGGCATGGATGTCACCGTCATTCACCTGATGCCGACTATCATGGAGCGCCAGCTCGATCCGGCAGCGGCCTATCTTCTGGAAAAGGCGCTGACCGAACGTGGCATCGACATCATCACCAAGGCCAATACCAAGCGCATTCTTGGTGAAGACAAGGTCGAGGGCATCGAGCTGGAAGACGGTCGCATCATCGAAGGTACCATGGTGGTCATGGCCGTCGGCATTCGCCCAGCCTCCGGCCTTGCCAAGGAAGCGGGTCTTGCCGTCAATCGCGGTATCGTCGTCGATGATGGCATGATGACGTCCGACGCCTCGATCTACGCGCTCGGTGAATGCGCCGAGCATCGCGGCATCTGCTACGGTCTCGTCGCGCCGCTTTACGAAAGTGCCAGAGTGCTGGCCGACCGCCTGATCGGCGGCCAGTCGGAGTATCACGGCTCCTTCACCAATACGAAGCTCAAGGTCACCGGTATCAACCTCTTCTCCGCAGGCGATTTTGCCGAGGGCGATGACCGTGAAGAGATCGTGCTGCGCGATGCGACGGCGGGCGTCTATAAGCGCCTGATCCTCAAGGACAATCGTATCATCGGCGCGGTCCTCTATGGCGAGACCTCGGACGGTTCGTGGTTCTTCGACCTGATGAAGAAGGGCGCGGATATCACCGAGATGCGCGAAACACTGATTTTCGGCCAGGCCTATCAGGGGGGCTCCCCTCTGGACCCTATGGCGGCCGTTGCAGCCTTGCCGGATGATGCGGAAATCTGCGGCTGCAACGGCGTTTGCAAGGGAAAAATCACCTCCACCATCACCGGAAAGGGCCTGACCTCGCTTGACGATGTGCGCGCCCACACCAAGGCCTCGGCCTCCTGTGGCAACTGCACAGGGCTCGTTGAGCAATTGATGACGCTGACGCTTGGAGACAGCTATAATCCCACGGCGGTGCAGCCCATGTGCAAATGCACCGATCTTGGCCATGACGATGTGCGCCGTCTGATCAAGGCCAAAGGGCTGAAAACCATTCCAGCCGTCATGCAGGAACTGGAGTGGAAGACCTCGTGCGGCTGCGCCAAATGCCGTCCGGCGCTGAACTATTACCTCGTCTGCGACTGGCCGGATGAATATGCGGATGACTATCAGTCCCGCTTCATCAATGAGCGCGTGCACGCCAACATCCAGAAGGACGGCACCTATTCCGTCGTTCCGCGCATGTGGGGCGGCGTGACCAATGCAGGTGAATTGCGCGCCATCGCCGATGTCGTGGACAAGTTCGAGATCCCGCTGGTGAAGGTCACAGGGGGTCAGCGTATCGATCTTCTCGGCATCGAAAAGGAAGACCTGCCCGCCGTTTGGGCCGATCTCGGCAAGGCTGGCTTCATCTCCGGCCAAGCCTATGCCAAGGGCCTGCGCACCGTCAAAACCTGTGTGGGCGAGCAGTGGTGCCGTTTTGGCACGCAGGATTCCACCGGGCTTGGCATACGCATTGAAAAGTTCATGTGGGGCTCGTGGACGCCGGCCAAGCTGAAGCTTGCCGTTTCGGGCTGTCCGCGCAACTGCGCAGAGGCGACGTGCAAGGATATTGGCGTGATCTGCGTGGATTCCGGCTTCGAAATCCACTTTGCCGGCGCTGCAGGCCTCGACATCAAAGGTACTGAAATTCTCGGTCTGGTGAAGACTGCGGATGAGGCGCTGGAGCATATCGTGGCGCTGACGCAAATGTACCGCGAACAGGCCCGCTATCTTGAGCGCATCTACAAGTGGGCAAAGCGCATCGGCTACGACGAAATCCGCCGCCAGATCATGGATGACGCCGACAAACGCAAGGGCTTCTACGAGCGCTTTGTCTTCAGCCAGAAGTTCGCCCAGGTCGATCCCTGGTCGGAGCGTGTGTCCGGCGAACACAAGCACGAGTTCAAGCCGATGGCGACCATCGGCTTCAATCAAGCCGCAGAGTGACCGGGGCTTTCGAAGCCATCGGTGCATAGCGCTGGGTGGTGGGGCGACATGGAGGAGATGTCGCCCCATCCCAAAACTTCCAACCGGACACAGGATGACGACGATGAACTGGGTCGAAATCGGCAATATCTCTGACATTCCACTGCGCGGCGCGCGCTGCGTGAAGACGCCGATGGGCAAGATTGCGGTGTTCCGCACGGCCGATAACGACGTCTATGCCATCGAAGATCACTGCCCTCACAAGGGCGGGCCGCTCTCTCAAGGCATCGTTCACGGCGCATCAGTGACCTGCCCTTTGCATAACTGGGTCATTTCGCTGGAAACCGGCAGGGCCGAAGGCGCCGACGAGGGTGCGGTGCGCACCATCCCCGTGCGCAACATCGATGGCAACCTGTCTGTTGCGCTTGAAAGCATGATGATCGCTGCGGAGTAAGCATGGCACAAGAGGTCAAGACCACCTGTCCCTATTGCGGCGTCGGCTGCGGCGTCATCGCGAAGATCGATGACGACGGTGGCGTTTCGGTGAAGGGCGATCCGGATCATCCGGCCAATTACGGTCGGCTCTGTTCCAAGGGTTCGGCACTTTGCGAAACGCTCGATCTCGACGACCGGCTGCTTTACCCGCACGTCGGTGGTGACCGAGTGAACTGGGATGAGGCGCTTGATCTCGTGGCCTCGAAATTTTCCGAAGCGATCGCGACACATGGACCGGATTCGGTCGCCTTCTATGTCTCAGGACAATTGCTGACCGAGGACTACTATCTCGCCAACAAGCTGATGAAGGGCTTCATCGGCTCGGCCAACATCGACACCAATTCGCGGCTTTGCATGTCGTCCTCCGTCGCAGGCCATCGCCGCGCCTTCGGCTCGGACACGGTTCCAGGTGTCTATGAGGATCTGTTTCTCGCCGATCTCGTCATTTTGACCGGCTCCAATCTCGCCTGGTGTCACCCGGTCATCTATCAGCGTCTTGCAGCGGCGAAAGCCGAACGGCCGGAGATGAAGGTGGTGGTGATAGACCCCCGCCGCACCATGACCTGCGACATTGCCGATATGCATCTTGCCATCAAGCCGGATGGGGATGTGGCGCTTTTCACCGGCCTGCTGGCGCATCTGGCCAAGGGAGCAACACTCGACAAGACCTATATCGAAAGCCACACGCACGGTTTTGAGGAAGCGGTCAGAGCGGCCTCTGACATCGGCTTGGCAACCATCGTCGAGGCAACGGGCTTAAGCCTCGCCGAGCTTACCCGTTTCTATGACCTTTTCGAGCGCACCGAAAGCGTCGTCACCTGCTACAGTCAGGGCGTCAACCAGTCGTCCACCGGTACCGACAAGGTCAACGCCATCATCAACTGCCATCTGGCGACAGGCCGCATCGGCAAGCCCGGCGCGGGGCCATTTTCGTTGACCGGACAGCCCAATGCCATGGGTGGGCGCGAGGTGGGTGGTCTTGCCAACATGCTCGCCGCGCATATGGCCATCGAAAGCGCCGAGGACCGGGACCGGGTGCAGCGCTTCTGGAAAACGCCGACGATTGCGACTAAGCCCGGCCTCAAAGCCGTCGATCTTTTCCAGGCGGTGGCCGATGGTCGCATCAAGGCGCTCTGGATCATGGCGACCAACCCGGCAGTCTCCATGCCCGATGCCGGGGCCGTGGAAGCGGCGCTGAAGCAATGTCCCTTCGTCGTCGTCTCTGACATCATGGGGACGACCGATACGGCACGCCATGCGCATGTGCTGCTGCCATCACTCGGCTGGGGCGAGAAGGACGGCACCGTCACCAATTCGGAACGGCGCATCTCGCGCCAGCGCGGCTACCTTCCAGCACCAGGTGAGGCGAAAGCCGACTGGTGGCAATTTGCCGAAGTCGGCAAGCGCATGGGCTACGCCGATGCGTTCACCTATGCCAATCCCACGGAGATTTTCGCCGAACATGCCAGCCTCTCGGCCTTCGAGAATAATGGCAGCCGTGATTTCGATATCGGCGCATTTGCCGAGATCGGGCAACCGGCCTATGACGATCTGGCACCCTTCAACTGGCCACAGCGCTCCGGTGAGCGCCCCCACACGACGCGCTTCTTCGCCGATGGGAAATTCTTCCATGCGGACGGGAAGGCGCGTTTCGTCTCTACCTCGCTGCCGCAGACGAGCCGCACGAGCGCCGACTATCCTCTGACGCTCAATACGGGCCGCATCCGCGATCAGTGGCACACCATGACCCGCACGGGCAAAAGTGCCCGGCTATCCTCACATCTGGCCGAACCTTTCGTCGAGTTTCATCCACGCGATGCGATGGAAGCAAGGGTTGAGAGTGCCGATCTGGTGGAGGTAGAAAGCCCTCTCGGCACGGTGATCCTACGCGCGCTTGTGACCGACAGGCAGGCACGCGGCAGCCTCTTCGTGCCGATGCACTGGAACGATCAGTTCGCCGCCAATGCCCGGATCGACAGGCTGGTGCCACCCATCACAGATCACTTCTCCGGACAGCCGGCATCGAAGAATGTCGCCGTTACGGCGCGCCGCTTTGAAGCAAAGGCCTATGCTTTTGCGGTGACTGCCACGGCTCCACAAAAGCCCGACTGCGCCTATTGGGCTCTCGCCAAGGCCGAGGGCGGCTATCGTCTGGAGCTTGCCTTCGACACGCTGCCGGATGACTGGATATCTTGGAGCAGAAAAATCTTCGGGATCGACGCCCGCATCGAACCGCTCGGCTATGCCGACAATCGAACCGGTGACATTCGGCTCGCCTTTTTTGACGAAGATAAGTTACTGGCGGCGCTGTTTATCGCAGCAGCGCCCGTCGCCGTTGCGCGAAACTGGGCGGTCGCCCAGTTGAAAGAGCGGCATGAGGATCTACGCAACCGCTTCGCGCTCGTCGCTGGCAGGCCGGGCGCCGGCAGACCCGATCCCGGTGCCACCGTCTGCTCCTGCTTCAATGTCGGCATCAACCAGATCACCAGCGCGATCCGCGAGGGCTGCCACACAGTCGAGGCGGTGGGCGCCTGCGTCAGCGCCGGCACCAATTGCGGCTCCTGCCGGGCGGAAATCCGCACCATCATCGATGGCTGCCTGAAGACCGCAGCCGAGTGACATATCGATCGGAAACGAGGTGGGGAAGCCTTACAGCACCGGCCCGAAAGTCGGACCCGGTTTTCTGAAAGCAGGATGCGGCAACCATCTCTCGTGAGCCAGCGATCGCGCCTGGAAGACAAAACTAGATATCGGAGAGGTATCCAGAAAAGAAAAAGCCTGCCGCGGGAGGAGGTGCGGCAGGCTTTGAACTTGATTGGCAATTGGGAGGAGGAGTATCGCCAATCCACATCGAACGACGCTGGGAGGAGGAGTGCGTCGTTTCGATGATCAATATATACTCCCGTTACCCGGCGCTGAAAAGCGCGACACTCGCAGGGCAGCAATGCGCAAATTGCATAACTGCTTTTGCTATGACGTTTTTTTGATCACTGCGTGTCGCGATGGACCTGGAAGCCTGCAAAGGATTGGTTCACCGGCATCAACTCGATGGCGTTGATGTTGATGTGCTTCGGCTGAGACACCACCCAGTGAATGGTGTTGGCGATATCCTCCGGCAGGATCGGGTTGACGCCTTTGTAAAGCGTGTCGGATGCCTGCTGGTTGCCGCCGGTGCGCACCAGCGTGAACTCGGTTTCGCACATGCCGGGCTCGATGGACGTAACGCGCACCCCTTTGCCGTGAAGATCCGATCGTAGCCCGAGCGAAAACTGGCGCAGGAACGCCTTGGTGCCGGCATAGACATTGCCGCCGGCATAGGGCCAACTCGCCGCGACAGAGGAAAGATTGACGACGATGCCACGGCGCTCGATCAGCGTTGGCAGCAAGTGGTGGGTGATGTTCAACAGTCCCGTAATATTGGTGTTGACCATGGTGTGCCAGTCCTGAAGCGGCACTTGCGGCGCAGGTGCCGTTCCAAGCGCCAGGCCGGCATTGTTGACCAGCACGTCGATCGCTGTAAACTCCTGCGGCAATTCGGCGAAAGCCGAACGCATCGCCTCCTGATCGGTGATGTCGAAGGCCAGACCGTGGAAGGACGATCCGAGTTCGTCTTTCAGGTCTTGGAGACGCTCGGCGCGACGGCCGGTGCCGATCACCTTCCAGCCATGGCTTGCAAAAAGACGCGCGGTGGAAAGGCCGAAGCCAGAGGTCGCTCCGGTGATGAGAATCGTGGCTGTCATATCTGCTCTCCGCTTGCTGGTGCCGTTTAAAGAAGCTTTGCCGCAGCAAGCTTCAGGCACTCTCTGAATGCCGTCAGATCGGTATAGAGTTCCTCAGGTGCCGCATCTCCAACGATGATGGCCCCGCCCCGGCGCAGGATACTGCCATGAAGCATGAGGTTGTCGACCATGTCGAAATTCTCGACAGAAAGCCCGTCGGGTCCTCTGTAACGCCCATCATCGCTAAGCGAGACATCGCCGGCATAGTGATCTTGGATGCGGGTAAAATGGTTCTTCGCCATATTGGTATAGGCGAACACCGGCTTGCCGAGAGCGCACATGAAGCCAAGCTCGAAGCTCGTACCGACATCGGCGGCAATTCCCCGGAAGGGCGTCAGGTTGGCAATGACGGCGTCCGCCTCAAGCATCATATGCTCGTCGATAGCGTTGATGTTGCAACCATGGCCGGTCTTTGTGTCGGCAGGCGGAATTTCAAGATCGCCGGGAGACAGTGGGGTGAAGCCGGCGTCTCGGGCAAGCTGTGCCTTCGCATCCAGCATGTCGCGCGCGTTGGAGAGAAAGACCTCAGGTCCCGCGAGATAGATTTTCTTGGTCATGGATATGGGAATTTTCGTCATTGGCAGGAATTTGACGTCAACCTAGACCGCGACCGCCTGACGAGGCAAGAGCGCCTGGAGCATCGGCCCGAAAATCGAGATCGATTTTCGCAATGACAGGATGCGACTCGTCAAAAAAGATGAGCGTCCTTGGCGCATCCAGTGGCACCCCACCGCGCTCCAGGGCCAAAAGCGGTATCGCCAACAGCCACTTTGCGCTATAGCCGAAACCGGAAGACGCGTAACCGGGGTACCAAATGGCTGCCAAGATCCGCTATCATGAAGGCGATATTTCTGCGAGCGATGCCGCGCGCTATACAGGCGCAATCGCCGTCGATACGGAAACGCTCGGTTTGGTGCCGCGTCGCGACAGGCTGTGTGTCGTACAGCTTTCACCCGGCGACGGCACGGCCGATGTCGTACGCATTGCCGCGGGGCAGAAGGAAGCGCCAAACCTCGTCGCCATGCTGGAGGATCCGAGTCGCGAGAAGATCTTCCATTACGGTCGCTTCGATATCGCCGTGCTCTTCCACACCTTCGGCGTGACGACGACGCCGGTCTTCTGCACCAAGATCGCCTCCAGGCTCTGCCGGACCTATACGGACCGGCACGGACTGAAGGACAATCTGAAAGAGATGCTGGAGATCGACATCTCCAAGGCGCAGCAATCCTCAGACTGGGCGGCTGAGACGCTCTCCCCGGCGCAGCTCGAATATGCCGCATCCGATGTTCTCCATCTGCATGCGCTTCGCGACAAGCTTACCCACCGGCTGATCCGTGACGGCCGCTACGACCACGCCACCGCCTGCTTCGCCTTCCTGCCCACACGGGCAAAGCTCGATCTTCTCGGCTGGGACGATACAGACATCTTCGCCCATAGCTGAGACGGTCCGTGGCGACGCCACACGCTTATGGTTAGCAGTCGATTAACGATTCCCCGTCATGATTGCTCTTAATGATTCGTTCGCCTGCTTTCGAAGGGTAGGCTTTGGACATCATTCCCCGGTGGTGCGGATGACGAGCAACGGCTCGAGCGCATCCCTGAGCATCAAAGCTGCGACGCGATGACAGCGGATCAACGCGCTTCGGACCGAAGAAAGAGCGCGCCATGTTGCCGCCCGTCAGTGCCGTCACAGCAGGAGAATTTTCCTCGCAGACTGCGGGGCAGAAGCAGGATGCGGTCAGTTCGCCGGTCAATCAGCCAAATGTCCCTCAGGCCATTTCCGATACCTCACCCAATCCCCCTGTCGTTGCGGCACGCGCTGTCTCCGGCGAAGCGGAGCTTCACCGCACCGGAACCGTGCTGACGGAGGTTCTGGGCTCGCTTCTGGGAATGGAACGCCTGGAGGGGGAAGATGCCGAAGCCTATGTGAACCGTCTCACCTCGGCCCTCCAATCTCTCCCATTGGCGCAGAAAGCTGCACTTGAACAGCAACTGGGAAAGCTGCTGAAGGGCATGACGATTGCGCTCATGCTGGACATTCTGAAAAACAACGCCGGACCCCATGCCGCAAGACTGGCGGTGATGCTGGAACTGGCCCGTGTCGGCCAGTCGAAGGATGGCGTGAAGGTGGCGCTGCCGCCCTATCTTCAGGATCTTATGCCCGACAGCCCATCCCTTACTCCTCTGCCGATCAAAGTGCCCGCGCCAGCCTTGCAGGGTCCTCGACCGCCGCTCTCCCCGGACCAAAGTGTCTCTTCGCCAGGTAAACCTGTGGCCCCCGCTCTGGCACCAACAGGGGGCGTGACAGACGACGTACCTGCTCCGACATCCCATGCTGCTCAGACCTCAACAGAGGTATCTGCAAGACCGACGGCGCAGACGCCTCTCCTTCCGCAAAACGCCACGTCAGCGACGGCTTCCACTCCCGCAGCCCTCGGTGCGCCTCAAGCTTCCCCGCCCGTACCCCAAGCGCAGGCGTCTGCCCCACCCGCTCTGTCCAGCAACGCCGGATCATCCATCGCCCTTCCCCCGAATGCGGAGCTACCGATGGTGATGCCAGATGGTACGATGGATGATGCTGCTCTCGCCTCGTTCTTGAAAGCGGACGCGGCGACTATTGCGGCGCAGATTCGTGCCGCGAGCCCGCAGGACATGGAGAAACTGCTATTGGCTGTACTGCTCGGCAGACTGCCTGAGCGTGCCGATCCGCTCGCAGACACAGCTTCCACGCTGCCAGTCCCACCGCACGAAGAAGCCTCCGATACCGAGGCCACAAAAAAGCAGCAGGTCATGACAACCGGACAGCCGCAGGCGCACGCCACCGAGGCACCCATTGAAGAGACGACGACTGGGCTCCTACGCCCGGAAGCGCAAATAGCTGCCCGCGCTTCGGTCGCCGCCGACGGAAAAACCCTCGTCTTCGAGCAGGCGGCACTTCAATCCGCCGTCGCCTCGCTGGTGACAAAGCCCGGAACGCCGCTTCCCTTTGTCAACTACCCGATCGAGGAGCAGAAGCGCGATGAGGAGGCACCGCCGCGCGGTCGCTGGCCCTCCTCTAAGGGCGAAGGCGAAGCCGGCGAAGAGGCGGGGCACGGCCAGGCGGACCAGAACGACGCGAAGCAAGATCATCCAGACGATCTATCCGGCCAGGAAGAGCGCGTGGCCGCCAATGATGAGCCGGTCGATCACTCGGTCTCAGATGGCGCGCGCGAAGATGGCCGGGTGGGCGACGCCGAATCCTACTATCTGCGAATGGGCAACTTCGCCTGATCTGCTCGTGAAGGCGCCACGAATTGCGCCTTGCCCCCTGACAGCTGGAAATAACCGCAACAAAAAACCCGCCGGATCGCCCCGGCGGGTTCTTTTAAGCTTCAGAAGCTGACGATTACTCGCCGCGGTTCTTTAGAGCCGCGCCAAGGATATCGCCGAGCGAAGCGCCGGAGTCGGACGAACCGAACTGAGCGACGGCTTCCTTCTCTTCTGCGATTTCCAGAGCCTTGATCGAAAGCATGACCTTGCGATCCTTCTTGGAGAAGTTGACGACGCGGGCGTCGAGAACCTGACCAACCGAGAAACGCTCAGGACGCTGATCGTCACGATCGCGTGCCAGGTCGTTGCGGCGGATGAAGGAGGTGATGTCTTCGTGGTTGACGAGCTTCACTTCGATGCCGCCTTCGTTGACGCCGATGACTTCAGCGGAAACGACAGCGTTCTTGCGCAGTTCGCCAGACGTTGCAGCTTCGCCGACAGAATCCTTGCCGAGCTGCTTGATACCGAGAGAGATACGCTCCTTCTCGACGTCAACGTCCAGAACGACAGCCTTGACGACGTCACCCTTGTTGAACTCTTCGATGACCTGCTCGCCCGGACGGTTCCAGTCGAGATCCGACAGGTGAACCATGCCGTCGACATCGCCTTCGAGGCCAATGAACAGGCCGAATTCGGTCTTGTTCTTGACTTCGCCTTCAACTTCAGTGCCGGCCGGATGGCTGTAGGCAAATGCCTGCCATGGGTTTTCCAGCGTCTGCTTGAGGCCGAGCGAGATACGGCGCTTGGACGGATCGACTTCGAGAACGACAACGTCGACTTCCTGGCTCGTGGACAGGATCTTGCCGGGATGTACGTTCTTCTTGGTCCAGGACATTTCGGAAATGTGGATCAGGCCTTCGATGCCCGGCTCCAGCTCGACGAATGCACCGTAGTCGGTGATGTTCGTGACCGTACCGGAGATCTTCTTGCCAACCGGGTACTTGGCGGAGATGCCATCCCACGGATCGGACTCGAGCTGCTTCATGCCGAGCGAGATACGGTGGGTTTCCTGGTTGATGCGGATGATCTGAACCTTGACCTGCTGGCCAATGTTGAGGATTTCCGAAGGATGGTTGACGCGGCGCCATGCCATGTCGGTGACGTGCAGCAGGCCGTCGATGCCGCCGAGGTCAACGAACGCACCGTAATCGGTTATGTTCTTGACGACGCCGTCAACAACCTGGCCTTCTTCGAGGTTCTGAACGATTTCAGAACGCTGCTCGGCACGGGACTCTTCGAGAACCGTACGGCGCGAAACGACGATGTTGCCGCGACGCTTGTCCATCTTGAGGATTTCGAAGGGCTGCGGGTTGTGCATCAGAGGCGTTACGTCGCGGATCGGACGAATGTCGACCTGCGAACGCGGAAGGAAGGCAACAGCGCCGTCGAGATCGACCGTGAAGCCGCCCTTGACCTGGTTGAAGATAACGCCTTCAACGCGCTCGCCGGCTTCGAACTTGGCTTCGAGCTTGACCCAGCTCTCTTCACGGCGAGCCTTCTCGCGCGACAGAACGGCTTCGCCCAGAGCGTTTTCGATGCGCTCGACATAAACTTCGACTTCGTCGCCGACTTTCAGCGTGCCGTCCTTGGACTTGGCACCGAATTCCTTGAGCGGAACGCGGCCTTCGACCTTGAGGCCAACGTCAACAATCGCGACATCCTTTTCGATGGCCGTTACGATGCCCTTGGCAACGTAGCCTTCAGCCAGGTCGTTGGAAGCAAAGGACTCTTCGAGCAGGGCTGCGAAATCGTCGCGCGTGGGGGTAGCTACAGACATTAAATCTCCTGAAGTGTCCGTTTCATCAAGGGACACACAAGCGCCGGGGGTTTGCGTTGATCATTCCCGAAATCCATGCCCGCCTTGTCGTGCAAGGCTTTCCGGCGCAGGGCATGCTTTCGGGACATTCCAGAACGGAAATCGGACCTGCCGGTTCCCGTGCAATTCTCATTTCTTCATCGCGGCATCGATAATCGCTTTTGCCGTTTGAAACGCCGCCTCTATACTCATTTCCGACGTATCAAGCAAGTGCGCGTCTTCCGCTGGTTTCAAAGGACTATCAGACCGGCCCATATCCCGCTCGTCACGCTTCTTCACATCTGCGAAAATCGCTTCGTAATCGGCAGTTCCGCCGCCCGCGACAATCTCGTCATAACGTCTCCTGGCGCGGATTTCGGGCGAGGCCGTGACGTAAAGCTTCACCGGCGCCTGCGGGCAGACAACAGTGCCGATATCGCGCCCATCCAAAACCGTGCCGGGCTCACGCGTTGAAAAGGCACGCTGCGCCGTCACCAGCGCGCGCCGCACGGCGGGCATGACCGCAATCTTCGAGGCCGCCTCGCCCACCTCGTGTCGCGAAAGAACCGAGCGATCCAGTCCGGCAAGATCGAGGTGGAGTGCGGTCTCTTCCGCAATCGCCTCGTCATCCAGAGGCTTGCCCGCATCAAGCAGTGCCTTGGCGGTGGCGCGGTAGGTCAGGCCGGTATCGAGGTGATGGAAGCCGTAAACCTCGGCGATCTTGCGCGAAAGCGTACCCTTGCCTGCGGCCGCGGGACCATCGATGGCGATAATAAAAGTCATGGGGATAAAATCTCGAATGGACGTTTGTCTCGGCTGCGGGCTTTATCATAAAGAATGCGAGCATTCACCCCGAGAGCGGCCGAAAACTTCCACCCCCGTAATCCCATGCAGTTTATCTTTGACAGGCACCACGGCAGGGATTAAGGGGACCGGCTATAAATTTACCGTCTACTGCCGAATTCACGGCGTTAAGACCGAACTCATTCAAAAATTCGAGGCTTTGACAGTGGCAAAAGCGGAACTTGGAACCAAGCGCACCGACCCCGATACCGGCAAGAAATTCTACGACCTGAACCGCGACCCGGTTGTCTCTCCTTACACCGGCAAGTCCTGGCCGCTTTCCTTCTTCGAGGAAACGACGGCCCAGGCCAAGATGGAACAGGCCGAGGAAGAGGACGTGCAGGAAGTCGATACCGAAAGCACGGACGTCGAACTCGTTTCGCTGGAAGACGCCGATGGCGACAACACCAACGACGAAGTTCCTGATGATATCGGTGATGACGATGTCGAACTGGACGATGATGACGACACCTTCCTCGAAGCCGATGAAGATGACGACGATGACGACGTCTCCGGCATCATCGGTGTCGGCGGCGACGACGAAGAGTCCTGATTTTCCAAAGTTTTTTCGCCCGGCCACAAAAAAATGTTGCCGGGCGAACTTTTCGGCTTGCCATCTTCATTCATGAGAAGTATCAAGCCGCCACCGAACGGAAACAACCGCTTCGGTTCCCGGAACCGGATCAAACATACCGGAACCCTTATGGGGCTATAGCTCAGCTGGGAGAGCGCTTGCATGGCATGCAAGAGGTCAGCGGTTCGATCCCGCTTAGCTCCACCAAATTTTCCAGCGACTGATCCAGATCTCACCAATCGCAGACTTCGCATTGATCGCTGCTTCCATCCGAAACGTGTTTTCGATTTCACTTGCTATTCCGCTGCAAAGAGCGGCTATCTCTTCTTTTAAAGAGGAGAATCGAATGGCCAAGGGTCAAGTCAGAGGCAACAAGGAAATCCGCAAACCCAAGAAGGACAAGGCCCCACCGCCTGCCGCTCCTACTCTGGGTGCGAAAACTGTCGAGGCCAGCAAGCAGAAGAAGCCGTAATAGCTCTTTGTGTTCGCAATTCGAAGCGGGTCGCCGGGGATTTGCCGAGACCCGCGTCGGGCTTAGGAATTTGACGACATCGCCCAACGGGAACGGTCGCTTCTCGAAAAATAAGAGTGACGCTCCTGAGGCATGCGGCTTAACATCATCCGTACCGCACACACCCAGCCCTTTGTAAGAGTACCGAAATAGAACAGTCTCTTTTTAGGGAATTTTTGCGTCCATCGGCTTCATCGTCACATGCCATTCCAACATAAAGCCGTGCATATCTTGATTGATCCTTAGCAGTTCGCTCAACATCCTGTTCCGTTTGATATCTCGGTTCTTGATTATTGAATTCCATGCACCGTGTGGCTCTTTTGGCAACGGTCCCATGAGCAGGAACAACCAAAAAAGATGGATCAATACTGTTCTATAGATTCCACCTGAGGCGATCATTGGACGAGGAAAGATAGGATAAGTCTGGTATTCCACGTCTTCTCCACCAAACGCGGCAGCCAATCCCGCAAGCATTGTAGGGTGTAAGATCGTTGAGCCTGCGATTTCGGCAGGCGCGCGCAAGCTGTCGACTATGTTGCTTCCCGCCAAGCCCATCCGATTGTTGACTAGCTCAGCGACCCGACGCTTCATTTTATTTTTACTTATATGTTTATGCCAGAATTGATTTGCTTGCTCAGGCTCGATCGTGTCCGCGAACTTCTCCGTGAGCTCGAGATCGTGAATGCAGCAGATCAGTACATCGACGTGCTCAAGGAAGCTTCGCGAAAGCCCTCTTGCCTGAATATCGAAACCGCGTTCGACTAGCTCGATGATCGCCCATAGGTCGTTAGCTAGTCGGGAAAAGAAAGCTAAAGCTACGGTCTGCTCCGTATCCGGTGTTCCGTCAATATCGGTGTCCCGCAGTGAAATATCATTCAAAATGGATACTGAAATAGCGGAAAGCCACGTCGCTGCGATTGCCGCTCCACGGTGCAGCACGTAGAATTCACTATCTTGCGCCAAGAGCCGCTCGTAGGCTTTACGTCCCTTTCTTCGCTCCAGCGAGAGGCTAATCGCTGAGAGTTTTCCCAAGGCATTCAACTGCCTTTGTATGCGGCGATCAAAATCTTGGCGAATACTACGCTGGCGAAGGTTCAAAAGGTCGAGCAGCAAATTGAAGATCATCTTGGCCTCCGATCCTAAGAGAACCACCTTACATGCCCGCAGAACATTCTCTGCGGGCGATATTCTCCAACGTCTTTAAAAAGCATCGAGCTCGACATGAATCACGGGCAATAATCTAGCAAACCAATGACTGGGATGCCAAAATCTGAAACAAGCTTGAACGGAAGCTTCGATTAACCGGTTGAGGCTGCCGACACCCGTTAACAAAGGACGGCAGTGAGAGACATTTCTGTGCGTCAGACATCGCGCTGTTACGCGCCGCCAAATTGCACCCTTCACTCCTCATCCCCATCATCCCCCGAAAGATGATTGCGCGTCGACTGCTTCACCTGCCCCACATGCATAATCAGCCCCGAGATAACGATGGGGTCCACATCAGCCATCATGTCTTTCAGCCAGCCGTCATGGGCCTTTGCCATGGCGTCGAAGGTCGTGCGCCCCTTATCGGTGAGGTGGGCGACGATGACGCGGCGGTCGTCGGGGAGGCGTTCGCGGATGACGAGGCCATCTGCTTCCAGCCGCTCCACCAGACCGGTGATATTGCCGTTGGTGACCATCGTGCGCTTGGAAAGTTCGCCAAGCCGCAGGCCGTCCGTTTCGCGGTAGAGCTGCGAGAGAAGATCGAACTGCGGCAGCGTGGCGCCGAATTCGCGGCGCAGGCGGCGACGGATTTCCTGGGAGATGAGTTTGGTCGTAGAGAGCAAGCGCAGCCACAGGCGCAGTTCCTGTTTCTTGCCATCCTGCGTATCGCTGATGATCGCTTCCAGATCGATAGCCGACATAACCCATCCCTTGTCCTGAAGTGTGCCGCGGTCTCTCATACAGAACCCGGGCCCTTCAAGTTTCTTGTTCTAACGCATGTCGTGACGGCAAAACCTCTGCCTGCTTTTTACGAGACATGCTCTTATCGGTAGTCTAGAACACCATTCGTGCTGCGGGGTCAACATTCTCAAAGCTTCAAGCAATGTTTCGGCAGCGGCAGACGGGCGATTGCGAGGCCTGGGGTCCTCAAGCTGGCATGCCTTCGTGATGCGGTCCGCTTCGGATATATGCATGTACAGATTTGACAGAATCTTGAGAGCAGCGTGGGTTGCTTGGGAGTCATCTCAAGCCGTGGCTATGTCCTTCACCGCGCTGATATTGAGGCACCATCAAGGCTCTTCAAACCACTTCCGAAAAACAATTTAAGCTTAAACAAAATTCTTGCATATCCATATTTTTGGTCATAGGTTTTTCCCATTATCGCATCTGCTTCTTTCAGCAGCGCTGACGAAGCAGGAACAGACGGTTCAAAAAAGGGGAACTTGAATGACCGATGCTTCGATGATTGCAGGGCTTGCCAGCGGGTTGCTTTCCGGCAAGGTGAAGGTGGTGGATCTGACCGCGCCGCTTGGGCCGGACACACCAGTTCTTTACCTGCCGCCGCAGTTCGGCAAGAACACCCCCAATGTCAAAGTCCATACCATTTCCGCCTATGATCAGGACGGCCCGTTCTGGGCCTGGAACTGGCTGGAGCTTGGCGAACATACCGGCACCCATTTTGACGCGCCGTGCCATTGGATAACCGGCAAGGACAATGCCGAAAACACGACCGACACCATTCCCCCGCAGAACTTCGTCGCGCCGGTCAATGTCATCGACCGCTCAAAGGAAGCGGCTGAAAACCCGGATTACCTGCTGACTGTCGAAAGCATTCAGGAATGGGAAGCAGAGCACGGCGCAATCGAACCCGGCACCTGGGTGCTGCTGCGCACCGACTGGTACAAGCGCAACGGCTCGACGGAGACCTTCCTCAATGCCGATGAGAACGGTCCGCACTCCCCCGGCCCAACGGCAGAAGCCATCGAATATCTTCTCTCCAAGGGCATTATCGGCTGGGGCCAGGAAACCATCGGCACGGATGCAGGCTCCGCAGGCGGCATGAACCCACCCTTCCCGGCCCACAACCTCATGCACAAGGCAAACAAGTACGGTCTTGCCAGCCTCTGCCATCTCG
Organism: Agrobacterium cavarae; assembly: GCF_004310285.1. Taxonomy (GTDB): domain Bacteria; phylum Pseudomonadota; class Alphaproteobacteria; order Rhizobiales; family Rhizobiaceae; genus Agrobacterium; species Agrobacterium cavarae. The sequence continues at coordinate 105,785 of NZ_SISF01000025.1, read as the reverse complement.
ATCAGTTGCCGCCAAAGGGCGCGATCCTGATTGCGGCGCCGCTGAAGCTGGTCAAGGGAACGGGCTCGCCCGTGCGTGCGCTGGCGCTCGTCGTCTAAGCCAGCCTGGCACAGCCTTATCTATCGGTCGGAGACGTGATTCACGCCTCCGCATCTCCCCATCATGAAGATGCTGCCTTCGCCTATCCCGGAGTTTCCCATGGCTGATCCTGATTACATCATCGTCGGAAGCGGCATCAATGCGCTGGTGGCTGCGGCTCTCTTGGGCAAGAAGGGCAAGCGCGTCCTGCTGCTTGAGAGAAACGACCGTATCGGCGGCTGCCTGCGCACCGAAGAGATCACCCTTCCAGGCTTTCGCCACGACGTCATGGCAACGACCATGGTTCTGTTTTTGACCTCGCCTGCCTTTGCCGCTCTCGGCAAGGATCTGGAGGCGAGAGGGCTGGAATTCTGCCACACATCGACGCCAACCGGCGTTCTGCGGCCGGATGGCACGAATGCCATTCTCTCGATGGATCGTGCCCGCAACATAACCCATTTCGATGGTATCTCCGAGGGGGACGGCAAGGCCTTCGACCGGGAGATGGGTCGTTTCGCAGGCAATGCCGGCTTCGTCTTCGGCCTGCTCGGCGGCAATCTCTGGTCCACGGCGACAGCCAGGCTGCTTGGTCGCGAGGTCTGGAAACGGGGGTTGAAGGGACTCACCGCATTTTTCGGGGAAGCCTTGGCGCCTGCGCGCGGCTATCTCGAAACAACCTATCGCTCCGAAGAACTGCGCGGGCTTTTTGCCCCCTGGGCGCTGCATTGCGGCCTCGGGCCGGAGAGCGCCTATTCCGCAGAAATGACCCGCGTCATCGGCTTTGCCATCGAGGCGGCGGGTTGCCCCATCGTCAAAGGCGGGGCCGATAATCTGCTCGCAGCCTTCGAGCAGCTGATCACCGATCAGGGCGGCAGCATCATGCGCAACGCCGATGTCGAGCGGGTCGATATCGATGGGTCCGGCAAGGCCGTCGGCGTCACGCTCGCCGATGGAAATCGGTTACGCGCAGCCCAAGGCATCATCGCATCGGTCACGCCACACCAGCTCTACGAGCGCCTTCTCAGCGCCTCATCCGCCACCCTTCCCCAGCCCGTTCAGGAAGGACTTGCCAGCTATCGATACGGCAAGGGCAACATGCAGATCCATTATGCGCTGAAGGCAGCCCCGCGTTGGCGCGCCGGGGAAGAACTGAGCAAGGTGGCGCTCTTGCATCTAACCCCTGGTCTCGATGGAGTATCCCGATCCGCCAATGAAGCCGAACGCGGTCTTCTTCCGGCAGAACCGACGGTCTGCGTCGGCCAGCCGACATCGCTTGACCCCAGCCGCGCGCCGGATGGCGCAGCCATTCTCTGGCTGCAGGTGCCGGATACGCCGCGCCATATCAAGGGCGATGCGGCCAATGAGCTTGCCTGCCCAGCGGACGGCCGCTGGACGGAGGCGTTGCGAGAGGCCTTTGCCGATCGCATAGAAACCACGCTGCGCGCGCAGATCGAGAATTTCGACGAGATCGTTCTGAAGCGCCGTGCCTACGCGCCGACGGACCTAGAGGCGATGAACATGAACCTCGTCGGCGGCGATCCTTACGGTGGTTTCTGCGGGCTCGACCAATTCTTTCTCTGGCGTCCGTTCAAAAGCTCGGTTAACCACAAGACCCATGTTGCGGGGCTCTACCATATCGGGGCGTCCACGCATCCAGGCCCGGGTCTTGCAGGCGGCTCCGGTTTCCTGCTCGCCTCGTCTTTGCGCTGATAAAGGGATGAAATCACTTGGATAACGGCTTTTCCGTCGAATTCCTCGGAAATCCCGACGACCAGACCAAACGCATTCCCAGCCTCGGCGAGATCGGGCTCAACAATTTTGCGCCCTACATCATGAACCGCATCATGGCGCGGTGGAATGCAAACCTTGCCGAAGACATGAAGGCGCGCGACGTCACCACCGTGAAGATGCGCGCCCTTGCCGTTCTTAACGTCTCCTCGTCGCTCACCATCAACGAGCTTTCCGTCTTCGCCGTTACCGAGCAATCGACCATGAGCCGAACGCTGGATTCGCTTGAGGAACAGGGCCTGGTACGCCGCGTGCCGCGCGCCGACGACATGCGGGTGCGCGATGTGACAATCACCGATGAAGGCCGCGCCGTTTTCGAAGATGTCTGGCCGATCATGTACAACGACATGTGCCGGATGTTCAAAGACATCGACGACGAGGAATATCGCGCCTTCGTGACGACCCTGCACAAGATTCTGCGCAATATCCGTCGTCACGATATCTAGAGGGCAGTCGGTCAGCCGCTTTGACGCAGGTCTCCGCAGGCGCAGGCATCGTTTGCCGCTTCTTGTTGTCCCGTCACCTCAACCGCCTCCCATTTGCGCAGCCGCGATGTCTTGCCGATTCCCGTATTGAAGCTGTTGGTTGGGTCCAGTTGACGGTAAAAGGCCTTGAGTGCTGGCTTTGCCTCATAGAGGTGGCCGACGTTGTGCTCCGCCGGATATTCCGCGCCGCGCACGTCCAGCGTTTTCATGATCGCGTGTTCCAGCGCTTCGCAATCCACACCCTTATGCACCAGATATTCCTGATGCATCACCTGGCAGAGAAAGTGGCCAACATAGATTTTCAGCGCGATCTTGTCGCTGATCTCCTCCGGCAGCGTCTCGAACCAGTTGATCGTATCGCGTGGCAGGGCGACGTCGAGCGCCACGATATCCTCGATGGTCTTGCGATGAACGGCGCGGTAACGCACCACGGCACCCCCCGTGACAAACCGGTTGAGGAAGGCCGCCTGCCCCTCTTCCTTCGTGCATTCCAGAAAGTCACCGTTGAGGCCCGGGAAGATCGAATTCAGGTAGTCGCGCATTTCCGCAATGCAGGCACCACCGGTGCGAAACATCAGGTGATGCGCATAGCGGTCGCGATAGTCGATGAGACGCCTCGGCAGGTGTTCGGGTAGGAGCCGGCTCAAAGTCTGAAGCAGACGATCCGACAGCGTCTTGCCCAGCCCGAGCATTTCGGTGACGCCATCGAACCAGCTTTTCGCCGCATAGGCGCGGGGCACATTGACCGAACCAAACTTCTGAATGAAGACGAAGAGATCCTTGCCATAGGTCTGCGCTGCGCCAAACGCATCGGCATGCATATACTCGCCGGCAATCGGCAGGTTACGAAACTGGCCCAGCACGTGGCGACGGATCGTCTGCAGCACGGCAGGGTCGTTGCTGCCCACGTAGAAGACCTGCTCTTGCGCCTCGGCAGCAAAGGTATCCATGCGCACCGCAAAAACGGCAACCTTGCCGGCAGAGCCGGAAACCTCGTAATGCCGCCTCGGATCGGCGTTGAAACGCGCGGGCGTCGAGGCATCGATATCGCGGACATAGTTTGCATATTCGCGGTCGGATGCCCACGCGCCATTTTCGTCGTGGATGTCGGCGGCGGTGTAGTCGCCGCGGTCCAGACGCGCCAGAACATCTTCCGAGTTCTGTCCAAGTTCCACGCCGAGATGGTTGACGAGCTCGAGCTTGCCTTCGGCATTCACCCGCGCAAACAGCGAAAGCTGCGTGTAAGCCGGACCGCGATGGACCAGCGAGCCGCCGGAATTATTGCACACACCGCCCGTCACCGAAGCACCGATGCAGCTTGAGCCGATGACGGAATGGGGCTCGCGCCCAAGCGGCTTCAATCGGCGCTCGAGACTTTCGAGCGTCGCGCCCGGCAAGCATATGACCTGTGCACCATCGCGGATCAGATCGACGCGTGAGAGGCGCATGGTGTTGATGATGACGATTGGCCGGTCATAGCCGTTTCCGAAGGGCGTGGAACCGCCAGTCAAACCGGTGTTCGCGGCCTGAAGGATAATCGCCACATCGGAGTCCACGCAGGCTTGCAGGACATGCCACTGTTCCAAGAGCGTGCCTGGCTGAACGGCTGCAGCAATCTCCCCGTCTCCGTAACGATAGCCGGTGCGGAAGCGACGGGTCGCGCCGGCGCCGACGTGGACATGGCTGTCGCCTGCAATGCTGCGCAAACGTTCGATGAGGGTCGTGATCATGGAAGGAGCCTTTCGATCCTTGCAGGCCGTCCATCTCCTCAATACGGGACGTCATGCTGATATCGTGGTCGGCCTGGTATGGCAGGTCGCGTTATTTTAGGGGAAGTCCGGCGGGTGTAAATCCGCTGTTGCCTGATAGGGGTATAACATTAGCAGATAGCGAAACCATCACCTGAGCGTCAAGAGCCGGATAAACTCGGAGGCTGCCGGTGGCAAGGGTGTGCGGGTGCGGGTAATCAGCTCATAGGCCTGGCTCTTGGAATGAAGCCTGAAAGAGAGTTTGCGGGCAATGCCGAGACCCGCAAACACATTGGCAACATCATTTGACAGGAGGGCAACGTAGTTCTGGCTGGACTGAACCAGAGACATGGTTGCGAAGGCGGATCGCGTCTCGACAAGCGTGCGCGGAAAGGCGAGACCAGCCTGCTGATACTCCTGTTCCAAGGACAAGCGCATCGGCATTCGAGCCGTGTAGACGATCCAGCGCGAGTCGGAAAAGTCGGTCAGCATTACGCGCTTGCGCCCCACCAGCGGATGCGCCGGATTGGCGACGACCGTCAGAATTTCATCCTGAAAGGCAAAGACATCGTAGAGTTCGGGTGTCGGACTGACAGAACTGCGACCAATCACCAGATCAAGGTCGCCGCGATCGAGTTGGCGCAGAAGCTCACCGCTCGTATCCTCCAATATCTCTATCGACACGCTTGGAAATCTTTCGGTGAAGGCAAGCACGGCCTCCGTCACCAGCGGCACCGCACCCATGATGGTGCCGACCCGCAGCCGGGCCCACTCTCCGTCGGCAATGTGGCGCAACTCCTCCTGGAAGCTTCGAACCTGAGACATCATCACCTTCGCATGGCGGATGGCGCATTGACCTGCGGGTGTTGCCGACAGCCCGCGATTGGTGCGTATGAAAAGCTGCTGCTGCGCGGTTTCCTCTATTTCCTGGAGGCTTTTGGTGGCCCGAGGCTGGCTCATGCCGATACGTGCGGCGGCAGCCTTGAGGGAGTTGGCATCATCGATGGTAGCAAGCAAGTGGATCTGCCGCATCGTGAGACGGCCAAGCCCGCGCATCGTCTGATCCATCATCATATATTCCCTCCCGTTATACCCATATCGACACTTAGCGCATTTACGGGGGGAAATATATCGATATCGTCGTCAGCCAACGCACAAGCTGCTGGCTCTCGCGACGACCCTCACAGGGCCGGCAGCGGTCGCTTGCGCCGAATTTGGGAGGTTAGACGTGCCACTGATAAACTACATCACCCGTGTCCAGTTCGGATATGGTGCGCTTGAACTTTTGGCAGACGAGCTTGCACTGGCAAAAATCGACAGAGCGCTGATTGTCAGCGACAAGCCGATTTCGGCGCTTGGGATGGTAGAGCGGGTTCGCGCGCTCGTCGGCAACAAGGTTGCGGGCATCTATGACGAAACGCCCGGCAATCCCAACGAAGTGGCCGTACGCGCGGCAACCGAGCTTTTCATCTCCAGCGGCGCGGACGGTCTGATTGCAATCGGCGGAGGCTCAGCGCTCGATCTCGCCAAGGCGGTCGCTGTAATGGCAGCGCATGACGGACCGCTTAAGACCTTTGCCGCAATCGAAGGCGGCACGGAAAAAATCCCCGCCAAGACATTCCCTGTGATCGCCATTCCAACGACATCCGGCACGGGAAGCGAAGTCGGGCGCGGCGCGATCATCATCCTCGAGGACGGCCGCAAGGTCGGTCTCCTATCGAACTATCTCGTACCGAAAGCGGCAATCTGCGATCCAGAACTGACGCTCAGCCTCCCCGCCATGCTGACAGCCGCGACCGGAATGGATGCGATTTCCCATTGCATCGAGACCTATCTCGCCCCCTCCTTCAACCCGCCGGCCGATGGTATCGCGCTTGAGGGGCTGCGCCGTGCCTGGGGGCATCTTGCAGCCGCCACTTCAGAACCCGGCAACCGTGAGGCCCGGCTCAACATGAGTATCGCCGCGACCATGGGAGCAATGAGCTTCCAAAAGGGTCTTGGCTGCGTTCACAGCCTGAGCCACTCATTGGGCGGCCTCAATCCGAAACTGCACCACGGCACGCTGAATGCGATTTTCTTGCCTGCGGTTCTGGAGTTCAATCGCTCGGCACAGACGGTGGTCGAGGAAGACAAGTTCTCCCGTCTGGCTCATGCCATGGGTCTTGCCGGTCCCGACGACGTCGTCCCTGCAGTGGAAGCCATGACACGGCGCATCGGTCTTCCCGTCAAGCTCTCCGAGCTCGGCGTTGAAGATAGCCTGTTTCCCGCAATCATCGCCGGCGCGCTGAAAGATCACACCCATAAGACCAATCCGCGCGAGGCTTCCCACGAAGATTACCAAGCGATGCTCTCACGATCCTACTGACATCACACACAGGCCCATGGCGCATTTTGACCGGCTGCGGAGCCAGGGTTGGGAGCCCTGAGCGCCGCGTGCGCCTTGCCTTTCACCGGGCGGCCGCATGCCGGGGGCCATGACCGCGCGTGTGACCTGACTTGCAGACAACTGATTACTGTGGAGGAAATCATGTCAAAAACAGAAAATGGAAGCCTGGAGGCTTCCACCATGAAAGCCGTTCTCTGGCGGCTCATTCCCTTTGTTATGCTTCTTTATTTCATAGCCTATCTGGACCGCGTCAATATCGGTTTTGCAGCGCTGACCATGAATGCGGATCTCGGTTTTTCCGCGACCGTTTATGGACTGGGCGCCGGCATCTTCTTCATCGGCTATGCGCTTTTCGAAGTGCCGAGCAACATCTTTCTACACAAGCTTGGTGCGCGGGTGTGGATCGCGCGCATCATGATCACCTGGGGCTTGTTGTCCGGTGCCATGGCATTCGTCACCAATCCAACCAGCTTCTACATTATTCGCTTTTTGCTCGGCGCCGCTGAGGCTGGCTTCTTCCCCGGCATCATCCTGTACCTCACCTACTGGTTTCCGGCCAAGACGCGCGGTAAGGCCATTGGCCTCTTCATGGTGTCCATCCCGTTGTCGGCCATGATCGGCGCGCCGATCTCTTCAGCCCTTCTCGGCCTCGACTGGTTGAGCATGCGGGGCTGGCAGTGGATGTTCATTTTGGAAGCGATTCCCGCGGTTATTCTCGGCATCGTCACGATCTTCTACCTGACAGACCGCCCTGAACAGGCAAAGTGGTTGTCGCCGGGTCAGCGTGACTGGCTTTCGGCCAAGATGGCCGCCGAACGGGGCGCGATTGCCAATCAGCATGGTGAGAAGTCACTGAAAGCAGCCCTAATGGACAAGAAGGTCCTCGGCTTCGCATTCATCTATTTCTGCGTCGTGCTGGGTTCCTATACGCTCGGTTTCTGGCTTCCGCAGATGATCAAGAGCTTCGGCGAGATGAGCAACTTCCACATCGGACTTGCGACAGCCGGCGTCAACATGTTCGGCGTGGTGGCGATGATCTACTGGACACGCCGCTCCGATGCGCGGCAGGAACGTCTTGGCCATTTCGCCTTCGCCGTCATCCTCGCAGCAATAGGCTTTGGTGTCTGCGCGGCGACACTTTCGACCCCGATCGTGGCCGTGATAGCTCTGACCTTCGCCGGCATGGGCATCTTCTCCGCCCTTCCCACCTTCTGGGCACTTCCGACGACCTTCCTGACAGGTGTCGGCGCGGCTGCAGGGATTGCACTCATCAACTCCATCGGCAACCTTGCCGGTTATCTCGGACCCTTCGTCATGGGCTATCTGAAGGATCAGACCGGCAGCTACTCGGCCGGATTGGTCATCGTCTCAGCACTTCTCGCCTGCGGTGCTCTAAGCCTTCTCTTCGTCACCCGGATGAAGGCACCATCTGCAAACACGCAGCATCCCGCCTGACCCAATCGTCCTCCCGCGGACCAAGACGCTCCCTCGTTCTTCGAGGGGGCGTTTTGTATGTGCTGCGGCTGTGCTTTCGTGTCTTTCGCTGATCGGCCTGAACTGCATGCCGATATCTGAGTTATCGAGTGGATGACCGTTCGAAACAATGAAATCAGAGCGAGAATAGCGAGATGCAGATAGACCATTTTATCCTTTCGCCAAGCGACTGGGTTCCCAATCATCCCACTTTGCCAGTTCTGATCTATAGCCAGATCCGGGCCGATGTGGATTCATCGGCTTTCGAGGACATGTTCCACGACAATGGCTGGACCGGCATCTGGCGAAACGGTGTCTTCGCCTATCATCACTATCACAGCGGTGCGCACGAGGTCCTCGGCGTTGGACGCGGTGAGGCGAAGCTGCAGATCGGTGGACCGGATGGAAAGATACTGGATGTGAGGCAAGGCGACTGCCTGCTTCTGCCTGCGGGAACGGGGCATAAGCGGCTGGAAAGCTCGAACGATTTTCAGGTGGTCGGTGCTTACCCTCCGGGGCAGGAGGCAGACATTCAGCGCAACGCGCCGAGTGAGAAGATGCTGGCGCGGATAAAATCTCTTCCTATTCCCGAAACCGATCCGGTGCTGAAAACATCCGGCGGCTTGGTCGAACTCTGGCGTTAGGCGATAACAACGAGCACAGGTGGCGAGGCCTCTGTCTCGAATGACGAGGCCTCACCGTTTTTTTATCATGAAAGCAAAGGCACCAGCGCGCTGACGCTCTGCTTGGCGTCGCCATAGAACATGCGGGTGTTCTCCTTGAAGAACAGCGGGTTCTCGATACCGGAATAGCCGGTTCCCTGGCCGCGCTTGGAGACGAAGACCTGCTTTGCCTTCCACACTTCGAGCACCGGCATGCCGGCGATCGGAGAGTTTGGATCCTCCAGCGCCGCCGGATTGACGATGTCGTTGGAGCCGATGACGATGACGACGTCGGTGTTCGGGAAATCGTCGTTGATCTCGTCCATTTCCAGGACGATATCGTAGGGCACCTTGGCTTCGGCCAGAAGCACGTTCATGTGGCCCGGCAGGCGGCCTGCAACGGGATGGATGGCAAAACGCACGGTCTTGCCGGCTGCGCGCAGCTTGCGCGTCAGTTCCGACACCGCGGCCTGCGCCTGCGCCACCGCCATGCCGTAGCCCGGGACGATGACGACGCTGTCGGCTTCGTTAAGGGCTGCGGCAACGCCTTCGGCATCGATCGCCACCTGTTCGCCGCTGATTTCCATTGCCGGACCGCTTGCACCGCCAAAACCACCGAGGATGACCGAAATGAAGGACCGGTTCATCGCCTTGCACATGATGTAGGACAGGATCGCACCTGAAGAGCCGACCAGCGCACCGGTGACGATCAGAAGATCATTGCCAAGCGTGAAGCCGATCGCCGCTGCCGCCCAGCCGGAATAGCTGTTGAGCATCGAGACCACGACCGGCATATCGGCGCCGCCGATGCCCATGATCAGGTGATAGCCGATGAAGAAGGCGAGCAGCGTCATCAGCACCAGCGTCCATGCGCCCGCGCCGTTGCAATACAGGATGAGCAACAGGATGGATGCAGCCGCCGCCGCGGCGTTGAGAAGATGTCCGCCGGGCAGCTTCTTCGCCTTGCCATCGACCTTGCCGGCCAGCTTGCCGAAGGCAACCACCGAGCCGGTGAAGGTGACGGCACCGATGAAGACGCCAAGGAACACCTCGACCTTCATGATCGCCAGTTCCACCGGCGTCTTGTGCGCCAGAAGTGCGGCAAACCCGGTCAGCGCCGAGCGTGACGCTTCATCGAGAGAAGCGACATGCGCTTCTTCGATATGGGCGTTGAAGCCGATGAAGACGGCTGCCAGACCGACGAAGGAATGGAGCGCGGCCACGAGCTGCGGCATTTCCGTCATCTGCACGCGGCTTGCCACGAAGTGGCCGAGAACCGCCCCGCCTGCCAGCATTACCAGTACGATGAACCAGTTGCCGACATCCGGCCCGAAAACCGTAGCGATGATCGCGAGCGCCATGCCGGTGATGCCGTACCAGACTGCGCGTTTGGCGCTTTCCTGGCCGGAGAGACCGCCGAGCGATAGGATGAAAAGAACCGCTGCGGCAACATAGGCCGCCGAAACAATACCAAGTGTCATGATTATCCCCTCACCCGGCTCAAGACTTCTGGAACATGGCAAGCATGCGCCGTGTCACGAGGAAGCCACCCACGATATTGATCGTCGCAATCAGCACCGAGAGCGCCGCAAGAATGACGACGAGCCAGTTGCTCGAACCGACCTGCAGCAACGCCCCCAGGATGACGATGCCCGATACGGCATTCGTCACCGCCATCAACGGCGTATGAAGAGAATGGCTGACATTCCAGATGACCTGGAAGCCGATGAAGCATGCCAGAACGAAGACGATGAAGTGGCTCATGAAGCTTGCAGGCGCATAAACGCCGACGAGAAGAAGCAGTGCCGTGCCCACAGCCAGAAGAGCGACCTGATTTCTGGTCTGGGTCTTGAACAGCGTGATTTCCTGAGCCCGCTTTTCCGCAGGCGTCAGCTCCTTGGCTTTCTCCTTCGGCTTCTGCGCGGCAATGGCCTTGATCTTCGGCGGCGGCGGCGGATAGGTAATCTCACCCTTATAGGCAACCGTCGCACCACGGATGACATCGTCTTCCATGTTGTGCACGACCTGCCCATCCTTGCCCGGCGTCAGATCGGCCATCATGTGGCGGATATTGGTGGCATAGAGCGTGGAGGCCTGGGCCGCCATGCGGCTCGGGAAATCCGTATAGCCGATGACAATCACACCGTTGTCCGAAACGATGCGTTGATCGGGAACGGTGAGATCGCAGTTCCCGCCGCGTTCCGCGGCAAGATCGACGATGACGGAGCCCGGCTTCATTGCCGCGACCATATCGGCGAGCCAAAGCTTTGGCGCATCGCGACCCGGGATCAGCGCCGTGGTGATGACGATGTCGATCTGCGGCGCAAGCTCGCGGAATTTGGCCAGTTGCTTCTCGCGGAATTCAGGCGATGACGGAGCGGCATAACCGCCGGTCGCAGCACCATCCTGCTGCTCGGCGAAATCGAGATAGACGAACTCCGCGCCCATGGACTCGATCTGCTCCGCCACTTCCGGGCGCACGTCGAAGGCATAGGTGATCGCGCCAAGCGACGTGGCGGTGCCGATCGCAGCAAGACCCGCAACACCTGCACCGATGATCAGAACCTTGGCTGGCGGCACCTTGCCCGCCGCCGTCACCTGTCCGGTGAAAAAGCGGCCGAAATTATTGCCTGCCTCAATGACGGCACGGTAGCCGGCGATGTTTGCCATGGAAGACAGGGCATCCATTTTCTGGGCGCGCGAAATGCGCGGCACCATGTCCATGGCGATGACAGCGGCACCCTTGTCCTTTGCCTGTTCCAGCAGCGTCTGGTTCTGCGCCGGGTAAAAGAAGGAAATCAACGTCTTATCCGGCGAAAGCCGATCGATCTCGGAGGCTTCCGGCGGGCGAACCTTGGCGATGATATCGGAACCCGAGTAAAGCGCATCTGCGCTCTCCACCACGGTCACGCCCGCTGCTCGATAAGCCTCGTCGGAGAAACCGGCAGATTTGCCAGCCCCGGTTTCGATGAGGCATTCGTAGCCCAGTTTCTGCAAGGCCTGAGCGCTATCCGGCGTCATCGCGACGCGCGCTTCGCTCTCATATATTTCTTTCGGTGCACCTAGTCTCAAAAGTCCCTCCCTTAAACCCGAAACACTGCAATGACGTCGTCTCATATCGACCCCGGCATCGGCCAAAGAATCGACGTCGATTTTTGGACAGCACGATGCACAGGCTCAAAATGGAGAGCGGCCTTTGTGCGTCCTAACGGACTTAAGACGCTCTCGTCGATGACGGTATTAACACAGTCGCGAGTGCCGCCAAGGCCGCTACAGCCGCAAATATGTAAAAGTTCCACTCAGGCGCAAGATTTGTGCTGGCGATGAAGCCGCCGAGCAGCGGGCCTGTCAGCGCGCCGATACGGGAGAAGCTGAGTGCAAAACCCGTGCCTGCCGAGCGGATCGTGGGGTCAAGCCGCTGCGCCAGAAATCCGGTGAGAATGAGGGACGCAGACACCGTGCCGAAACCGGCTATGGCGACGAAGACGTAGTTCAGCACAATGGAACTCTTGAAGGTGAGTGCGGCGATGCCGATGGCACCCACCAGATAGGAGAGCGCGACCGTGCGCTTGATCCCGAACCTGTCGGCCCATGTGCCGAGCACGATACCACCAATGGCCGAGGACAGGCTGAAGACCGCGAGGAAGAGCAGGCTGTCCCCAAGATCATAGCCATTCTTGCGCATGATCTGCGGCAGCCACTGCGCCAGGCCATAGACGAGAAGAAGCCCGAGAAACAGACCGACCCAGAAGCAGATCGTCTCGAAGGCCTTGTCGCGGGCAAAGATGGTTTTCAAAACAGCCGACCAGCCCGGACCTTTCCGGTTTCTCTGAACGGTCTTCGGAACGGCGATACCCATGCGCGTCGCCGTTTCAGCAGCTTGCCTGTGCTTGCCGCGCAAGACGAGGCTTTCGACGGATTCAGGCAGCAGGAAATAGAAGACCGGCACGACGAGAAGCGGTGCTGCACCAAAGAGAACGATCACGCGCCAGCCATACTCTGCGAGAAAGCCCCGGCTGAAGAGCGCCGCCGCCAGAATGCCGAGCGAGTAACCGGAATACATCAGGCCATAATTGAAGCTCTTGCGGCTCTTGGGCGAGTACTCCACCGTGAGTGCCGCAGCAACGGGAATGATGCCGCCAAGGCCGAGACCGGCGACGAAGCGACTGACCGCAAACCAGAATGGTGTCGGCGCCAGTGAGGTCGCGATCATGCAGGCGGCAAACAGGCTGAGGCAGCCCATGAAGAGCGGCTTGCGCCCGTAGAGTTCGCTCAGCGTGCCAACGACGATGCCGCCGATCAGCATGCCTATCACGGTATAGCTTCCCATAGCGCCCAATTCGAGCGGCGTCAGTTTCCAGACCGGATCGGTCGCAAGGGCAGGAAGAATGGCGCCGAGAACGCCAACGTCGTAGCCTTCCGCGAAGATAGCGAACCAGCAGAGCGCCACCACCAGCAGGCTCTTGCGCGATGTGATTTCTGCAGGCGTCGCTGCAGCATGAGACGGTCGTCCGATGGACTGTGTCATGACAAAGTTCCCCCTTGTGCACGAGGCCAGGCCCCGCGCATTCGACACGAATTGAAATGGTGAAATGGGGACGGTCGCCCTTCCCAGGGCGCCGCCGTTCTTATGGTTATAGCTTCGCGGCCAAGGCTCAGAGCGTCGCGACGGTCTTCAGGGCGCCATCGAGCGCAATCCCCTGCTCATCCAGAAGTGCTGCCTGCCGCAAACGTCGCATCCAGGCAGCCCCATCCTCACGATCGCGCAGCACGGGCAGCGCCGACATCACGCGATCGAATTTGGACAGGCCACGCGAATGCGTATCCGAATAACCCTTCACCAGACGACGGTTGCCCAGAACCTCCACAGCGAGATCGTAATTGGCGGCCAAGACCTCTTGCGCTTTCCCTACCCAGGCATCGCGGTGGGCAACTTCGATATGGTGGCGCAAGCTGCCCCGGCGGAAGCGTCGCAAAGCGGACGTGACGTAAAGCCCGAGAAACCAGAACAGAGTGCCGGTCTTCACGCGCCTGCCCTTGTCGATACGGCGGTTCAGGAAAGCGAAGAGTTTCGGGCTGGTCTCGATCCACTGGCCGAGCCTGCGTGGAAGCGTGCCGCACACCTCTTCCATGCGTGGATGCATGTATTCCGTCGTGTAGAGCAGCTGATCGCCCTTGACGCCGACCTCGTTGCGCACGCGCTCGAAGCGGGCAGAGCGTGTTTTCAGGTCCGCGACACGGATGACGTCATCATAGGCCATGGCGACAGCCAGATATTTCGCCGCCTGAAGCGTGAAAGCATAATCCTTGTCAGCGCCGCCATTCGCCGCATCGGCCTTGCAAAGCGAGGCCACCCTTGTCAGGTACTCGTCTGCGTAAGCCGGATCCTGAAACTCCGTCAGCTTCTTCACACCGGCATAGAGCATGGAATGCGCGTTTGGCGGAAACTCCGTGCGAATGCGACCAATGAGTTTATCCAGCGAGGGATGTCCCGCGGAAGCGGGAAGCTCTTTCAGCTTCTTGGCGGGGGTGGCGGAAAGCTTGTCGTTCTCGCCCTTGGTCGCCCGATCGTGAGCAGCGTTGAAGGCGCGAAGGCTGGCCTCGATCCCCTTGCCGCCCGATTTGATCGTCTCTTCGAAGACATCCTTGGAGAAAGGCAGTGCCTTGGACGCCGCCAGCGCACCGAAAAGTGCAGACGACACCACACTGCCATTCTTAACGGCGAGCGTATCCATGTCGAAAGCAATCGTCTTTTTGGCGGCAAAGTCCGTCGCATCGACCACGACAGTGGGATTGCCGATGCCGTCACCCGGCTTTTCCTTTTCACCGACTGCATAAGAGCGATGAGTGGAAGCGATCAGCAATGTCTTGTCGGGCGTTACAAGGCCGCGAATGACCGAACGGCCGGCCTCCATCAATTCCGCGGCAATGACGATATCGACGTCGCCGGGTGTCGGCATCAAGGACAGGATCGGCTTTTCGCCCTCACGGGCCTTCAGCAATTCGAGATAATAGATGGTTGCGCCAGTGCGCTGGGCGACGCCTGGGACCGAGGTCGTCTGAGCAACCCATCCCTGCCCTTCGGCAAGCGCTATGATCCAATCCGCCAGGACACCGCCGCCCTGGCCACCCATGGCGAGAATGGCGATCGAAAGCGGCTTGTCAGCGGAAAGGACGGACGAAAACTCTGTTTGCAAGCTATCCATGATGATCTTCCCTCTTTACGCCGGAAACACAACGCGGGACGCGTTTCTGCGCTTTTGCAGCCACTGGATGACCGCCGACCGCAGGCGATAGAGAAACCTGTCGGTCTTTGTCGGATTGTGGATGACATCGGCCCGGTAGAAGGATGGGCAGAGAACCGCTGCTTCCGAGACTTCACCGCAGTTGCCGCAACCGACACAGGAGTTGTCGATCGCCGCGACCGGATCGTCTTTCAGCGGATCATCGGTATGCTTGACGGAAAGCGACGGACAGCCGGACAGGCGGATGCAGGCGTGATCGCCGGTGCAGACATCCTCATCCACGCCGAAGCGTTCTTTCACCATGCGCTTGCCGTCCTTCACCGCCTTGGCGAATTGCGGCTTTACGCGACGTTGCTTGTTGAGCATGCATTCCGATGAGGCGACGATGATTTTCGGACCCTTCTCGTCCGTCGTCAGCGCCTCTTTCAACGTGTCGCGCATCTTTGCCACGTCGTAGGTGCGGTCGATCTGCTTGACCCAGGTGGCGCCGATACCCTTCACCGCCTTGACGATCGAATTGTTGGTCTTGCGGTTGGGATTGTCGGCACGTGACGACAGCACATCCTGTCCGCCCGTTGCAGAGGCATAGAAGTTGTCGACGATGATCGTCACACCATCCTGCTTGTTGAAGACGGCGTTGCCGACGGAAGTCGCAAGACCGTTGTGCCAGAAACCACCATCGCCCATGACTGAAATCGAGCGCTTGTCGGCCTCGACATTGAATGCCGAGGCAGAGGCCGGGCCAAGGCCGTAGCCCATCGTTGTGCCGCCAATATTGAAGGGTGGCAGGATGGAGAAGAGGTGGCAGCCGATATCGGCAGACACGTGATGCGGTCCAAGTTCCTTTTCGACCAGTTTCATCGCAGCGAAGATGGGTCGCTCGGGACAGCCTGTGCAGAAGCCAGCCGGGCGGGCCGGTACGACGTCCGCCAGCGCCTTTACCTTCGGATCGCTCAACACGGCAGAAGGATCGGGAACTGGTGGGCGATTGCCGAGAAGCTGCGGCGCGTTGACCTCAAGAAACCCGGTCAGCCCCTTGATCAGTACCGGCGTCGTATACTCGCCGCCCATCGGCAGCAGGTCCTTGCCGGAAACCTTGGTCTGGATGTCGCGACGGCGCATCAGCGTGTGGAGCGCCTGTTCGATATATTCAGGCGCGCCCTCTTCCACCATCAGCACCGCCTTCTTGCCAGCGGCAAACGCGATGATTTCGTCATCGATCAGCGGGTAGGAGACATTCATGACATAGAGCGGAATGCGGCTGTTGCCATAGACATCGGCGAGGCCGAGATGCTGGAGCGCCCGCATGGTGCTGTTGTAGAGACCGCCCTGAAGAATAAGGCCAACCTCGCCTTCGGATGGACCGAAAAACTCGTTCAACTGGTTGGTTTTGACGAACTCGACTGCCGCTGGCCAACGACGCTCCAGCTTGTCCTTCTCGTGCTGGAAGGACGCGGGCGGCAGAACGATGCGGTTGAGATCGCGCACCGGATTTTCCAGCGCCTGCTTCAGCGTGTAGGACGGACGCTTGTTATCCTTGGCAACGAACTGGCCATGAACGTGACAGCTGCGGATACCAACCTGCAGCATCACAGGCGTGCTGGACGCTTCGGAAAGCTCAAAGCCCTTTTCGACGGCATCGACGATGGAGGTCAAATTCGGACGCGGCGTCAAAAGCCACATCTGCGATTTCATCGCAAAGGCGTGGCTGCGCTCCTGCATGATGGAGGAGCCTTCGCCATAATCCTCGCCGATGATCACAAGAGCGCCACCTGTCACACCGCCGGAGGACAGGTTGGACAGCGCGTCGGAGGCCACATTGGTTCCAGCCGTGGACTTCCAGGTCACCGCACCGCGGACCGGATACATGACGGAGGCAGAAAGCATGGCCGCGGCTGCCGCCTCTGAAGCCGAGGATTCAAAATGAACGCCCAGCTCCTTCATGACATCCTTGGCGTCTGCCAAGACATCCATGAGGTGGGAAATCGGCGATCCCTGATAGCCGCCGACATAGGACACGCCGGATTGCAGCAGCGCCTTGGTAATGGCGAGGATCCCCTCGCCGCTGAAGATTTCGCCTTCACCGAGCTTGAGATCTTCGACCTCGCGCGCAAATGACCGTTCGGCCATGGTGGTTCCCCTTATGACTATTACGCCTTTATATGCAAAATCATATTTCTACTTTCGAGCAGATGTCAACAGGGAAAGATTTAAGCCTAAAGTAATTGCAAAAACTCGATATCAAGCCTCTAAACTGCATATTTTTGCACGGCTATACAGGCAAAGCCATATGCATATGCACATTTCTTGCGCAGATCGGCGCCACGGCGCAACTTTTCCACCCCAGTGGCGCGGAGCCAACGCCAGCGCAGGTGATTTTCTTTACGCTTAAAACATCATCGATTTGGGTAGGCGGCACAAAGGACCATTCCAAGGCTCGTCCTCACGGCTGTTCACGAGACGTTCAACCCTGTCGCGGGTCACACGTCACGTACGCGTCAAGACATGCCTCTGCTCTGTCGCAATGTCTGTGAGGGCGTTTCGCCGTACCTTTCTCGATAGGCAAAGGCGGCACGGCCGAGGTGGCCGAGACCGGAGGAAAAGACGGCGTCTGCGACACTAATATCGGCAGATGGCGCCAACAGGGTTTTGCGCAAAAGCTCCAGGCGTGCTTCCTGCACCGCCTCCATCAAGGTTTGCCCCCTGGCCTTTCGATAGCTGTCCTGGAGGGTGCGCAGTGGAACGCCCGCCGCCTCGGCAATATCGGCTGCGGTGATGGAACGCTCGGCATTGGTCCTGATATAGTCTTCGGCGCGCTGAACCGGTACGGGACCCGCACCTGGACTTGATCGTTGAAGAAGACCCTTGCGGTTATGCGGCAGTCCGCTCAACAGAAGGTTGATCAGCCCGTCCCGAAGCATGATCCGATAGGCCTCGGAAAAATGCCCTCTGTCCTTGGCGGCTCCTGACATCAGCAGGCTGTGCTGAAAGATCCCCTGCCCGATGCCGGACGTCAGATCGATGGCCGGTTCGAACTCGATGCGCTCGGATCGCTCATGCGCCAGAGTCTCGAAATGGCTTTCCACTAAATCGCGTTCCAGCAGTACGATCAGCTTCTCGCATCCCTCCGCCCAACGCATGCGGGTCGAGAGCGTTGGCGACAGAAGCGTTCCCGTGCGGCCCTCTGCAACATGGGTCTCATCATTCCCACAGCGAACCACGGCACTGCCCTTTATTGGAAGCTGCAGAAGAAAGAAGCGCGAAAGCTCGCCCGGATCGATTTCGACCGCGGAACCATAAGAGACGACATTGATGGAGTGGCCCGGCTCCTCCACCACATCGTGAACCGCGTGAAAGCCGCTTTTCCAACGTCCATCGACGAGCAGAAAATGCGGACAGAATATGCGTCCGATCGCTTCGCGCGCCTCGTCCACGTCATGGGTGTCCACCACAGGACGGGCGTCTGGCTGCTGCTTGCCGATATCGATCATCAGTCACTCGCCGAAATGACAAAAGTGAAGTTTCAGACCGCCTGTCGCCGAAACTGGACAAATCCCTGCGCAATCTGGATTGCCGATTGGACCTATTCGCCGGAACATCATCGAAAGTTTAAACATAAAACGAATGCGAAATCCATTCGCAAAGGGAACAAAAACATGAGTAGCGAGGAATTCCGCGCCGGCATGCGCAAGCTGACCGGCGGTGTCACCATCATCACTTCCATGGATGCAGAGGGCAACCGCTGCGGGCTGACGGCCACCGCCGTCTGTTCGCTATCGACCGAGCCTCCATCACTTCTGGCCTGCGTCAATCGATCGAGTTCGGTGGCAGCCGTGGTAGAAGCAAGCGGCGTGTTTGCCGTCAACGTGCTGGCGCTCGATCAACAGCCGGTGGCGGAAGTCTTTGCCGGGCGCGCTGGCCTCGTGCGTGAAGAACGCTTTGCCGCCGGCGAGTGGATCAAGGGCGCTATCACCGGCGCGCCGGTCCTGTCCCAGACCTGCGTCTCCTTCGAATGCGAGATCGCCGAGGTCAAGGAGTTCGGCACGCATCTGATCCTGATCGGCACCGTCGCCAAGACGCATTGCGCACCGGAAGACGACAATCCGCTGATCTACGGCAACGGCGCGTTTTTGACGGCAGCGGCTCCGCCGCAGGCCGCGGCCTGAATCCACTCACAATTTCTGCTGACATTTGCAAGGAGACGACGATGCGCGGACTTCAAGGGAAAACTGCGATCATTTCCGGCGGCGCGACACTGATTGGCGAGGGTATTGCCAAGGTGCTTGCCGGCTACGGCCTTTCGGTGGTGATTGCCGATATCAATGATGAGGCCGGTCAGGCAGTGGCTGAGCGCGCGGGAGAGAAGGTCCACTTCATCCGCACCGACATTACCAGCGATACCGACATCGGCGCGCTCGTTGAGAAGACCGTGGAAGCCACCGGCCGCCTCGACTTTCTCGTCAATGTCGCCTGTACCTATCTCGACAATGGCGTTGAGACGAGCCGGGCCGACTGGCTGGAGGCCTTCGACATCAACGTCGTCGGCTCGATCGCTCTCATGCAGGCAGCCCACAAGCACCTCGCCAAGAACAAGGGCGCCATCGTCAATTTCGGCTCGATCTCGTCGCGCGTCGCACAGACCGGACGGTGGGTATATCCCGTTTCGAAGGCCGCGATCCTGCAATTGACCCGCAACCAGGCCATGGATCTGGCGCCTGACGGCATTCGCGTCAATGCCGTGTCTCCCGGCTGGACCTGGAGCAATGTGATGGTCGAGTTGACCAAGAACACCCGCGAAAAGGCAGACAGCGTCGCCAAGGATTTTCACCTGCTGGGACGCACCGGCAGCCCCGAAGAAGTGGCGGAAGCCGTGGCCTTTCTCCTCTCCGACAATGCGAGCTTCATTACCGGCACCGATATTCGCGTCGATGGCGGCTACACCGCCATGGGACCGGAACGCAACGAGCCGGCTATCCCGCGCCTCATGGATTGAGCCGTGCTGAGATCAATAAACGGGAACATCACAGCGGAACTTGAGAAAACAGGGAGAATGGAAATGACGAAGAAGCGCAGTTTCACCATTGTTGGCGGCGGCCAGTCCGGACTGCAACTCGCCTGTGGCCTGCTGGATGCGGGGCACGCGGTTCACATCGTACAAAACAGAACGGCAGAAGAGATCGCCGCCGGTCGGGTTCTGTCCAGCCAGTGCATGTTCGATAACGCCTTGCAGAATGAGCGCGAACTCGGTCTGAACTTCTGGGGCGACAGCTGCCCCACCGTCGATTCGATCAACTTCGTGGTTCCGGCACCCGATGGCGGCAAGGCTATCGAGTGGAATGGAAAGCTCGACAGCAAGGCCCAGAGCGTCGATCAGCGCGTCAAGATCCCGCGCTGGCTGACGGAATTCGAACATCGCGGTGGGCAGTTGACCATCCATGATGCCGGGATCGAAGACCTCGAAACCTATGCGCGGGAAAGCGATCTGGTGATTGTCGCCGCTGGCAAGGGCGATATCGCCAAGATGTTCGAGCGCGATCCGCAACGCTCGCCCTATGACAAGCCGCAGCGCGCGCTGGCGCTGACCTATGTGAAGGGCATGGCGCCGCGCGCCGGTCATTCGGCGGTCAATTTCAATCTCATTCCGGGTGTCGGTGAGTACTTCACCTTCCCGGCGCTCACCACCACGGGCGCCTGCGACATCATGGTGTTCGAAGGCATTCCTGGCGGCCCGATGGACTGCTGGAGAGATGTGAACTCTCCGGACGCGCATCTCGAAAAATCGAAATGGATTCTCGACACCTTCCTGCCTTGGGAGGCGGAGCGCTGTACCAATGTGTCGCTGACGGATGACAATGGCCGCCTGGCTGGAGCCTTTGCTCCGACGGTGCGCAAGCCGATCGGTAAGCTGCCCTCGGGTGCAACGGTCCTTGGCCTGGCCGACGCCGTCTGCCTCAACGACCCGATCACCGGGCAAGGGTCGAACAACGCATCGAAAGCGGCGAAATATTATATGGATGCCATCCTCGCCCATGGCGACAGGCCGTTTGACGACGCCTTCAAGCAGGCAACCTTCGAGGCCTATTGGAGCTATGCGCAATATGTGGTCGGCTGGACGAATGCGCTGCTCGCGCCACCACCCCCGCATGTGCTGAACATCATGGGCTCGGCCCAGGCCTATCCCGCACTGGCAAAGCGCATCGCCAACGGCTTCAACGATCCGCGCGACTTCTTCCCATGGTTCGCCGTCCCGGAAGAAGCCGATGCCTATCTGACAAAGCTTGCCGCTTAAGTCTTTTCACGAGTTGACAGGCCGCGCATCCGCGCGGCCTCAGTCTTCCATCGGTTCTTTCGGCAGGCGACGATGGGTCGCGGCACTCAACGCCGCATGCTCGTAGATTCCGGTCATCAAATCGAGCGTGGTGGTTGCGTCTTCAAGACGATGGCGTAGCTCCGGCACGGATTGAACCGCCTTCGCCAGTAGCGAGGCGCGCACATCCGCATAGCGATCGGTCACCAGCTTGCCCTTCTCGGTCACGCTGTAGACGACGCCCGACCGTCCGCTGCCGCTCTTTTGAACCAGACCGGCTGCGATCAGCTTGCGCAGGCTATATTGCATGTTCGGGATGTCTTCGCGATTGGCCAGTCGCGCCAGATCCTTGATCGATTTCGGCCGCTCGTTCATGCGGATGATATGCAGCATGGCGTTTTCCGGACCACTCACCGCAAGATCGACCACTGAGCCTAGGCACTCGGCCTGCCATCGGCCAAACGCCTCGAAGGCGCGCATCAACGCGAATTCGGCCTCCGCCAGATCGACTTCGACGGGCGTGCGGGCCAGATGCCAACGCCGGTCCAGTGCCGGGTCCTGATCCTGCTTTTCGTCGCCGCCCTTCTGCTTGCTCATCGATCTCGTCGCCCTGCTCTTGCTACTGCATCGGCCCGAAAATTGGCCTCGATTTTCGGAAAGCACGATGCGTTGATTCAAAAAGGTAAAGCGTCCTTTTTGCGTCCACTAGGACGCACAGCACTTTAGTGCCTTTGTGAGGGCTCGATTGCCCATTGACAAGCTTCAAGTTTAAAATAGACTTTCTATTGTAAATTCTATTATAAAAATGGGGAACCAACCATGACGGAGAACTCAATGTTCGCCGCCGGGCAGTTTTTGCTTGGCACATTCGCATCCAATTGCTCGGGCGGGATGTCCGTGACCAAAGTGCCGGAGCGCTGGGACAACAGTTGGAACAACAATCTCAAGCTCGCCCGCCTGCTGGATGATGCAGGGATTGACTTCATGCTGCCAATCGCCCGCTGGATCGGTTATGGCGGCGAGACGAATTTCCACGGCAACGTGCTGGAAACAATGACATGGGCTGCAGGATTGCTGGCCAGCACCCGCAACATCAATGTCTTCGCCACCATTCATACCGCCGCCAATCATCCAGCCGTGGTGGCAAAGCAGATCGCCACCATCGATCAGATCAGCAACGGTCGCGTCGGGTTGAACATCGTGGCTGGCTGGAACCAGCCGGAATATGAGGCACTGGGGCTCAATCTCCCCGCCGATCACGAGAGCCGCTACGCCTATGCCGAAGAGTGGTTCGATGTCGTCAAGGCGCTCTGGCAGAGGGAGAAGGCGTTCGATTACGACGGTACGTATTTCCACCTGAAGAACATTCTTGGCGATCCCCGCCCTTCCCGCAAGGTGCCCATCCTGAATGCCGCAGGCTCCGGACAGGGCCGAGACTTTGCCCTGCGCAATGCCGATTTCCTCTTTACCCCGGCAATCGATCTCAGCCGCTCCGCCGCGGAGATTGCGGAGTTGAAGGCAAAGGGTGCGGAAGCCGGCCATAATACCGGCGTCTTGACCTTCTCACATGTCGTCTGCCGTCCGACCGAAAAGGAGGCGACCGACTATCTGCAGCATTTCGGCAAGGACAATGCCGACTGGGGCGCGGTGGATAATCTGGTGAAGCTGCAATTTGCCCACGCCCATTCCTTCCCACACGATCTTCTGGCACTCATCAGAGATCGTATGGCCGCCGGCCATGGTGGTTTCCCGCTGGTCGGAACCCCGCAGCAGGTGGCAGAGGGACTGGTCTCGCTGCACAAGGCTGGCTTTGCCGGGACGACGCTCTCCTTCGTCGATTACGCCGAGGAGTTCCCATACTTCCGGGATGCCGTTCTGCCGCTTTTGGAGCAGGCGGGCATTCGTGTGCCTGTCGCAAGGTAGCATGCCGCTCTTGCAAGCTGAAGCTATCAAGGCTTGAAGCCTCTTGTAATGAAAACAAAGGTTTAGCGCGCCTTTGGCGAAAACTTTGGCAACACGAACCCCGATTTCCAAAGGTCGCAGGCACCACCCCTGCGACCATTTATTTTAAGTCTAAAATAAAATTCGATATATGCATCTGCATACTTGACAGTCCCGATATCGAAAATTAGTTTAATCTTCAAATAAGCGCACATGACGGCGCACCCAAAGCCACGGAGGGTTACATGCGTATCGTTTGTATCGGTGGAGGCCCGGCAGGGCTCTATTTCAGCCTGCTGATGAAGAAACTGCATCCCGAGCATCATATCCGCGTCATCGAGCGCAACCGCCCCTATGACACATTCGGTTGGGGCGTCGTCTTCTCCGACCAGACCATGGCGTCCATGCAGACATGGGACAAGGAAAGCGCTGACGAAATCCAGCAGGCTTTCAACCACTGGGACGATATCGAGGTGCTCTTCAAAGGTACGCGCCAGCGCACCACCGGCCACGGCTTTGTCGGCATTGGTCGCAAGAAGCTTCTCAACATTCTCCAGAGCCGCTGTGAGGCGCTCGGCGTTGAACTGGTCTTCGAAACCGACGCCGGCGGCGACCAGGATTTCCCCGATGCGGATCTGATCATCGCCTCCGACGGCTTCAACTCCAAGGTCCGCAACCGCTATCCGGAAGTGTTCCAACCGGACCTCGTCAAGCGCCCGAACCGCTACATCTGGCTCGGCACCAACAAGCTCTTCGACGCTTTCACCTTCGACTTCCGCAAGACCGATCACGGCTGGTTCCAGGCGCATATCTACAAATTCGATGAGAATACCTCGACCTTCATCGTCGAAACCACCGAGAAGGCTTACGAGGACCATGGCCTCGGCCAGATGACCCAGCAGGAATCGATCGATTTCTGTCAGAACCTCTTTGCTGAGACGCTTGAAGGCGCCGAGTTGATGACCAATGCGCGCCACATGGTCGGTTCCGCCTGGCTAAACTTCAACCGGCTGATCTGCGGCAAGTGGAGCCACTTCAACGGCAACTCCCATGTGGTACTGATGGGCGACGCCGCTCACACCGCGCATTTCGCCATCGGCTCTGGCACGAAGCTTGCGATCGATGATGCAATCGAGCTTGCCAACCAGTTCAACAAGGCTGGCCACGGCAAGGATAGCATCGCCGATGTGCTGAAGACCTATGAGGACATCCGCCGCGTCGACGTGGCCCGCATCCAGAACGCCGCCCGAAACGCCATGGAATGGTTCGAAGTCGTTGGCGATCGCTATGCCGATACGCTCCCGCCGGAACAGTTCATGTATTCCATGCTGACCCGCTCGCAGCGCATCAGCCACGAGAACGTGCGTCTGCGGGACAAGGAATGGCTCGAGGGTTACGAGCACTGGTTCGCCCGTCACTCGGGCCTCGCCGTCAAGGAGAACGAGCGCTGCCTGCCTCCAATGTTCACACCCTATACGTCGCGCGGCACGACGCTGCCAAACCGCATCGTTGTCTCTCCCATGGCGATGTACTCGGCGACGGATGGTCTACTCGACGATTTCCATATGGTCCATCTCGGCGCCCGTGCGCTCGGCGGTGCTGGTCTGATCTTCGCTGAAATGACCTGCGTCTCTCCGGATGCCCGCATCACGCCCGGGTGCCTTGGTCTGTGGAACGACGAGCAGACGAAGGGCTGGAAGCGCTTTGTCGATTTCGTTCACACCAATAGCGCCGCCAAGGTCGGCATCCAGCTTGGTCATGCAGGACGCAAGGGCGCAACCAAACGGGCATGGGACGGCATCGATCAGCCTCTGGAGGAAGGCGGATGGCCGCTTCTCTCCGCCTCGGCGATCCCTTACCTGAAACACAGCGTCGTTCCCAAGGCGATGGACCGCGCCGATATGGACCGGGTGAAGGCCGATTTCGTGGCCGCCACCCGTCGCGCAGCGGAAGCCGGCGCCGACTGGCTGGAATTCCACGCAGCCCACGGCTACCTGATCTCCTCGTTCCTCTCGCCGCTGACCAACCGGCGCGAGGACGAATATGGCGGATCATACGAAAACCGTGCTCGCTACCCGCTGGAAGTTTTCGCCGCCGTGCGTGAAGCCTGGCCGGAAGACAAGCCGATCTCGGTTCGACTTTCCTGCCATGATTGGACGGAAGGCGGCAATACGCCGGAAGATGCCGCGATCTTCGCCAGGATGTTCAAGGACGCAGGCGCAGACCTGATCGACTGCTCATCGGGCCAAGTCTGGAAAGAGGAAAAGCCGGTCTATGGACGCCTGTTCCAGACGCCCTTCTCCGACAAGATCCGCAACGAGATCGGTATTCCAACCATTGCCGTCGGCGCCATTTCCGAGGCCGATCATGCCAACTCCATCATCTCCGCAGGCCGAGCGGACCTCTGCGCCGTGGCGCGTCCTCATCTGGCCGATCCCGCCTGGGCTCTGCACGAGGCGGCAAAGATCGGGCTGAAGAACGTGCCCTGGCCAAAACAATATATGTCCAGCAAGTTCCAGTATGAGGCGAACCTCGAACGCGCCAGCGCGGGCAAGTGAGAGCGCCATGCTAGATGCTCTTCCCCTTGAAGGACGACACGCGCTCGTCACCGGTGCCGGAAGCGGCATCGGTGCTGCCATCGCCCGCACGCTGGCGATGGCCGGGGCCAATGTGACGCTCGCCGGTCGCCGCCGCGAGCCGCTGGAAACGGTCGCTGCCGAGATCGGAAGCCGGGCCTTGGTCCTCGACGGTTTCGACGTGACGAAGCCGGAGGCGATTGCCGCTGGTCTGGAGAAGGCCCAAAGCACCTTCGGCACCGTCTCCATTCTGGTCAACAATGCCGGTGAAGCGCCAAGCGCACCCTTCGAGAAGACATCCGCCGATATGTGGAGCCATGTTCTTTCGGTTGATCTGACAGGCGTGTTCAATGTGACGCAAGCCGTTCTGCCTGACCTTAAGGCCCATGGCGAGGGAGCGCGTATCATCAACATCGCCTCGACGGCGGGGCTGACGGGTTATGCCTATGTTTCCGCCTACTGTGCGGCCAAGCACGGTGTGATCGGCCTGACACGGGCTCTGGCGCTGGAACTGGCGAAGAAGGGCGTAACGGTCAACGCCGTCTGCCCCGGCTTTACCGATACGCCGATCATCCAGCAGTCGCTCGACACCATCATGCAGAAGACCGGGCGCAGCCGCGAGGAAGCGCTGGCGGAATTCACCAGGTCCAACCCGCAAGGCAGGTTGATCCAGCCGCAGGAAGTCGCGGACACCACGTTGTGGCTTGCTTCGCCTTCAGCGGGTTCTGTCACCGGTCAGGCAATCGCGATTGCCGGCGGTGAGGTCATGGCAGGCTAAACGGAGTTCAAAATAAAAATGCCTTTTACCCATTCCAAACCCATGCGCTTTGGCGACTGCGACCTCACGGGAATTGCCTATCATCCGGCCTATCTCTCCATGCTCGTCGACGTGAACGAGGCGATGTTCGCTTCCTTCGGCGTCACCTGGAAGGAACTGATGTTCGAGCGCAAGCTTGGACTGCCGACGGTGACCATGAACCTCGAGTTCAAGAGGCCCGCCGTCTATGGCGACACGCTCGATTTTGCCGTGCATGTCCGCTCGATCGGCCGGGCCTCGCTCGATCTCGAAACCATCGTCACCGTCCGTGGCGACATCATCTGGTCGGTCAAGCAGAGGATCGTGATGACCTCGCTCGAAGACCACAAATCCCATCCCTGGCCTGACGACGTGCGCGCAGGTCTCACACGTTATCTGGAGCCAAGACATGATGCATGAAATCATCCAGCCGGACGGCTGGGCAAAGCCGATCGGTTACTCGAACGGGATCAGCGCGCGCGGTCGCATCGTACAGGTCGGCGGTCAGATCGGTTGGGACGAGCATTGCCAGTTCCACTCGGACGACTTCGTCGAACAGGTGCGCCAGACGCTTCTCAATATCGTCAGTGTGCTGAAGGCTGCGGATGCAAAGCCTGAGCACCTGATCCAGATGACCTGGTACTTCACCGATCGCGTTTCCTACAAATCACGCATGAAGGAAATCGGCGCGATCTACCGCGAGATCATCGGTCGTCACTTCCCACCCATGGCGGCAGTCCAGGTGGTGTCCTTGATGGAAGACCGCGCCAAGATCGAAATCCAGGCGCTGGCCGTCGTTCCCGATTGATTGAAATCTGCAGAGGAGGAGAGAGTCCATGACCAGCACCATCAGACCCTTCATTACCCGCAAGGGCCAGGAAGACACCGGAACCGGCCAATCCGGCGGCTGCGTCCGCATTTCGGGTGTCAGCCCACAGCACACGCCAGCCACCAGGATCTGGTTCGGCAAGGTCTCCAACGAGCCGGGCTATCGCTCCTATCCGCACCATCATGGCGAAGCGGAGACTGGCGGCTATGTGCTGAAAGGCAAGGCGCGCATCTATTTCGGCGAGAACTGGAAAGAGTATCTCGACATGGAGGAAGGCGACTTCATCTTCGTGCCGCCGAACTGGCCGCATATCGAAGTCAACATGTCGACGACGGAAGAGCTGGTGTGGCTGACCACCCGCACGCCGGACAACATCGTCGTCAACCTGCCGGATGTGGACGATTCCGTTCTCGAGGGTTTCAGGAGAGCCTGATGAAACTTTTGCGATACGGCCCGGCAGGCGCTGAAAAGCCCGCCATCGTCGCCCAGGACGGAACTGTGCGTGACCTTTCCGGCGTCATCGCCGACTTTACCGGCGAGGTGCTCTCCGACGCCGGACTTGCGCGGCTTGCGGCCATCGAGCTCGCGACGCTGCCACAAGTGTCGGTCGACCGCATCGGCGCATGCGTGCCCCGTCCGGGCAAGTTCATCTGCGTTGGCCTCAACTATGCAGACCATGCAAAGGAAACCGGCAAGACACCGCCGGAGGAACCGATCCTGTTCATGAAGGCGACCTCAGCCGTCGTCGGCCCGAATGACGATGTCGAAATCCCGCGCGGATCGAAGAAGGCCGATTGGGAGGTCGAGCTTGGCGTCGTCATCGGCACGCGGGCGAAATATGTCAGCGAGGCGGACGCGCTGAACCACGTCGCCGGCTACTGCGTGGTCAACGATGTGTCCGAGCGCGCCTTCCAATCCGAGCGCGGCGGCCAGTGGACCAAGGGCAAGAGCCACGACACGTTTGGCCCGACAGGCCCTTGGCTGGTCACTCGCGACGAGGTAGCCGACCCTCAAAACCTCGCGCTGTGGCTGGATGTGGACGGCGTGCGCCGGCAGACCGGCAACACGAATACGATGATCTTCGGCGTCGCGCATCTCGTCAGCTATATCAGCCAGTTCATGACGCTTGAGCCCGGCGACGTGATCGCCACCGGCACGCCGCCGGGTGTGGGCATGGGTATCAAGCCGGAACCTGTCTTCCTGAAGCCCGGCCAAGTCATGACGCTCGGGATCGAGGGTCTGGGTGAGCAGCGGCAGCAAACCGTAGAAGCGAGGGACTGAGCCATGACCGATCTTTCAGGACGTCTTGCCATCATCACCGGTGGCGCTCGCGGACAGGGCGAGGCTGAAGCCCGCCTCTTCGCCTCCAAGGGTGCGGCCGTCATCATTGCCGATGTGCTGGCGGACGAAGGTCGTGCGCTGGCTGAAGCCCTACAGAGGGAAGGCCGCGAGGCCCGCTTCATCTATCTCGACGTGACAGACCCAACCAGTTGGGCAGGCGTTGTTGCGCTTGCAACCGAGTGGAAAGGCCGCATCGACATTCTCGTCAACAATGCCGGCATCATCAACCGCACCATCGTCGAAACCACCAGCCTGGAAGCGTGGGAGCGCGTGCTGAAGGTCAACCTCACAGGCGCCTTCCTCGGCATTCAGGCGGTGACGGAATTGATGGCGAAATCCGGCGGCGGATCGATCGTCAACATCTCATCCAATAGTGGCTTTTCCGGCCATTATGATCCCGCCTATACGGCGAGCAAATGGGGCCTGCGCGGGCTCACCCGCAGTGCTGCCATGGAACTGACGCCCAAAGCCATCCGCGTCAATGCGGTCTGCCCTGGCCTCGTCGTTACGGGTCTGAACGCCAACAGCCCTCACCTGAAACCGATGATCGACATGACGCCGATGAAGCGCAGCGGCAAGCCGGAAGAGATCGCCGAACTGGTGCTCTTCCTGGCGTCTGACGCCTCAAGCTTCATTACCGGCGAAGACTTTGTCATTGACGGCGGCTTCACGGCGGGTGCGGCCTATCGCAAGGTGGCGTCCCAGACCGGGATATTCGACCAATAGTTCTCAATCCGAGGGACTGATCACCTGCAACGCCGGCATGGGTACTGCCCACTGCCGGCGATGCCGTTTCTGGCGATCAACAAAAATATTTTATTCTGATTTTTAACGAAATTAGGAATTGATAATTCCCGCCGCTTTTGCCAATGTGGAGCCCGTAGAAGGGCGTAGCGCGTTTTCCTTCGCATTATAGGGTTGTTCCTGCGGAGAATATGTGGTGGTCAAGCCGGATAGACACAGCGACGACAAGCTTATCGTCTTCGATGTCGGCGGAGTCTTCATCGAACTGAATGTCGAGAGGCGCCGAGCTGCGCTTGAAGCGGGTGGGCTCTGGTCGCCGACCGCTCAAGCGAACGCGGGCCTGCTTCGCCTCAACATGCAGTTTCGCCTGGGACAGATCGGCGAGGATGACTATCTGGCTCGCGCGTCCGAGATTTACGGGCTGACCGCTGAACAGGTAGCGCAAGCGGAAACTGCGCTTCTCGAAGGCGTTTTCACCGGCATGGTGGATTACGCCCGCACCCTGAAATCCAGCCATCGCGTTGTCTGTCTGTCGAACACGCAGGCCATTCATTGGCGCCACATCATTGAAACCATGCTCGGAGCCGATCTTTTCGATGCCTGCTACCTCTCCCATGAGATGGGCATGGAGAAGCCGGGCGAGGAGATTTACCTGGCGGTTCAGCACCGCGAACATGTTTTGCCCGAGCAGATCGTCTTTATCGACGACACGCTGGAAAACATCGAGACATCGCGCAGGCTCGGCTGGCACAGCATTCACCATCTGGATGCGGCGACGACGATCGCGGCGATAGACGAAGCGATCGCCGATACGCCGCCAAGCGGCACGTCCTGAGCGAAATGGAGATCTGACCTTGGCTCAACTGTCCCTGCGCGGCATCAAGAAGCGTTTCAAGTCCGTCGAGGTTCTCCATGGCATCGATCTGGATGTGAAAGACCGCGAACTGATCGTCTTTGTCGGGCCGTCCGGTTGCGGAAAATCGACCCTTCTTCGCCTGATCGCCGGTCTCGATCCGATCACCGATGGCGAATTCCGCCTGAATGACAAGCGCATGAACGAGATCGCGCCATCACGACGCGGGATCGCCATGGTGTTCCAGTCCTACGCTCTTTACCCGCATATGAATGTCTATGAGAATATGGCCTTCGGTGCGCGGCTGATGGGCCTCGGCAAAGCGGAAGTCGAAGCGCGTATCGGCGAAGCCACCCGCATGTTGCGGCTGGAAGCCCTGCTGGAGCGCAAGCCGCGCGAGTTGTCAGGCGGACAGCGACAGCGCGTTGCCATCGGCCGTGCGCTGGTGCGCAAACCGCAGCTTCTCCTGCTGGACGAACCGCTCTCCAACCTCGATGCGGCATTGCGTTCAGAAGTGCGGCTCGAGATCGCCCGTCTCCACCGGGAGATCGGCGGCACGACCATCTATGTGACCCACGACCAGGTCGAGGCCATGACGCTTGCCGATCGCATCGTGGTGATGAATGGCGGCCGGATCGAGCAGTTCGGTTCCCCGCGTGAGCTTTACGAGACGCCGGCCAACGTCTTTGTTGCCAACTTCATCGGCTCGCCACGCATGGCGATGCTGACCGTCGAGCGGGAGGGCAACCGGCTCACCGCACCCGGTATCGGCCAGATCTCATTGCCCCGTCTGCCATCGTCGCGAGAGCGAGAGCTGTTGATGGGTGTGAGGCCGGACGGCATGTCGATTTCATCGGGCACGCGCCAGGACGGCTTTGCTGCGAAGGTCGTATACACCGAATATCTCGGCGATAGCGCCTACGTTTATGTGCGGATGGGGGATGGCGCACCTGTCTCGGTACGTTGCGGGCCGGATACGCAATATGCGCCTGACACCCCGGTTACGATCAGCGTCGAGCCTGAGAAAGTCCATTACTTCAGCCGTGAAACAGCGCAACGACTTGCGGTGTGATCGAATAAGTCCCGTAAACCAAAAAAGAAGGAGAGGAACAGATGAAACGATTTTTATTGGGAGCGGCGATTGCCTGCAGCACCATCCTGTCGGCCAGCGCAACCTTCGCAGCAGACCTGACCTTCTGGACCTGGCGCCAAGAAGATAAGGCCGAATATGAAAGATTCTTCGCCGATTTCAACAAGGCCAACCCGGATGTTACGGTCAAGTTCGAGGCCTTCGAAGCAACGAGCTACAACACCGTCCTTTCCACCGCGCTTGCGGGCGGCAAGGGTCCGGATCTGATGATGACCCGCACCTATGGCGGCATTGAAAGCCTGGCGGGTGCTGGCTATCTCATGCCGCTGGACGATACCAAGATCCCGGCACTGAAGGGCTTCTCGGAACCGGCTCTTGCCTCCGCAACGATGCGCTCGGACAAGACGCTCTATGCCGTTCCGGCCGCGAGCCAGACCATGCTCGTCATCTACAACACCGAGATTTTCGAGAAGAACGGCATCACCGAGCCGAAAAGCTGGGACGAGTTCATTGCGGCTTGCGAGAAGCTGAAGGCGGCGGGCGTGATGCCCTTTGCCAATGGCACGGCAACCGGCTGGCAGAATGAGACCATCGTCTCCGCCCTGACGTCGTCGATCATGGGCAAGGCCTTCTACGCCGACCTGATGGCGGGCAAGACCGATTTCAACGACAAGCGCTATGTCGAAGCTCTGACCAAGCTCAAGGAAATCTCGCAGTACTTTCCCGATGGCTTTGTTGGCCTGGACTACGCGTCCGCGCAGCAATTGTTTACGTCCGGCATGGCCGGCATGTTTGCCGGTGGCTCCTTCGAGCTTGCCAACTTCGCCAAACAGAATCCGGATCTGAAGATGGGTGTCTTCGCCGCCCCCGGCCTGAAGGCGGAAGATGAGAAGCTGGTTGGCCTCTTCTATGATTCCGGCTTCGGCGGCAATGCCAAGCCGAAAGACCCGCGAGCGGTGCTGAAGTTCCTCAACTACGTTTCCAGCAAGGACTTCGGACAGGCATTCGCCAACGGGCTGAACAACGTTTCTGCCGTTCCAGGCGTCACCTTCGATAATCCTCTGCTGGCCGAAGTCGCCGCGCTCAACAAGGATTCGATCCCCTATATGACGCTCGTAAACTTCCGCTACGGCGAACCGACGGGCTCGAACCTCATCCAGGCGGGCGTTTCGAAGATGCTGAACGGACAGGCGACGCCTGCCGAGGTCGGCAAATCGATGACCGATGGTCTCGCCGCGTGGTACGCACCGTTCAAGAAGTGACCGGGCGTCACAGCCAGACTGAGAACCGTTTGGCCTGTGACGTTTTGCACGGATCGAGAGCACGCCGGTGAACCGCCTTTACCGCCGATGCTCTCGCCGGCCGCTCCTCATCGGAGCGGCCTACTCCACCGATCGATGGCCGTTGGGATAGTTTGATGATGTCCAGCAAGTTGACAGGCAGAAGACTTTGGATTGCGGCCCTTGTGGTCCCGCCGATCGCCTTCATGTGCCTGTTTCTCGTCTACCCGATCCTGTCGGCCTTCGCCTATGCCTTCTACGAATGGCGAGGCCTGGTCCGCGGCGACTTCGTCTGGTTCGACAATTTCCACCGCGTGCTCTTCGAGTACCCCTTCTCCGAACGCACGATCAACGCCTTCAAGCACAATATCTTTGTCTTCTTCGCCCTGATGGTGCTTCAAAACGGCGTCGGCTTCATCCTGGCCTACTGCCTGTGGCGCGAACTCTGGGGTGCGCGCTTCCACCGCATCGCCGTCTTTCTTCCCGTCGTGCTCTCCACCGTCATTGTCGGCCTGTTGTGGAAGCTCTTCTACCATCCCCTCTTCGGCGCGGTGAATGCGAGTCTCAGGGCCGTCGGGCTCGGCAGTCTCGCCCAGCCCTGGCTCGGCCAGGATTCCACGGCATTGACGGCCATCGTCGTTGCCAATGCCTGGCACATGGTCGGCTTTCCCACGCTGGTCTTCCTCGCCGGGATGCAGCGCATACCCTCGGAAATCCTCGATGCCGTGCGCATGGAGACCGAAAACGAATGGGTGAAGATGAGCAAGATCGTCTGGCCGCTGGTTGCCCCTTCGGCGACCGTCGTCTTCACCCTGCTCTTCGTCGGTGCCTTCAACTGGTTTGAACTTCCCTTTATCATGGCCGGTGTGGACGGCAATCCGCATGAGGCAACGGATGTGCTCGGGCTTTATTTCTACCGCACCGCCTTCGGCAGCATGTCCGCCTCGGCGGAGAACTTCGGGCCCGGTAGCGCGCTTGCGGTGCTGATCTTCCTGTTCATCGCCGTGGTCTCCAGCGTCATTACAGTCAGACTGCGCAGACGGGAGATCCAGCTATGAGGAAAGGGATCGACCGCGGCAGCTTCCGCACCTATGGCTGGGATGGCCTGATCAAGATCCTGCTGATCGGCAACAGCATCGTCATGCTGACGCCGATCGTCATCATGTTCTTTTCCGCCTTCAAGACCAACGCGCAGATCTTTCAGTCCCCCTTCTCCATTCCCGATTTCACCAATGTCAAAAGCCTTCTTCGCGTGTGGAACGAGACGGACTTCCTGCTCTATATGAGCAATTCGCTCATCGTCACGGCAAGCTCGATTGCGCTCATCCTTATCCTCGGCACGATGGCGGCCTATGCCATCGCCCGTTACGAGTTCCGAGGCTCCGGCTTCATTCTTCTTTTCTTTCTGGCGGGGCTGACCTTGCCGCTGAAACTCGCCATCATTCCGCTCTTCATCCAGATGCGGGATTTCGGGCTGATCGACTCGCGGCTGTCGCTGATCTTCATCTATGTCGCCACCGGCCTGCCGACGACCGTCTTCATCCTCACCGGCTTCATCCGCAGCCTGCCGAACGAGCTGGAGGATGCCGCCCGTATGGATGGCGCCAATGAAGCGCGCATCATGTGGTCCATCATGCTGCCACTGGTGCGCCCGGCCATGGTGATCGCAGCGATCCAGAATGTCGTGCCGATCTGGAACGACTTCTTTTTCCCGCTGATCTTCATTCAGAATAACAATCTGAAGACCCTACCTCAGGGACTGACCGCCTTCATGGGTGAGTTCGGTACCGATTGGGGCGTGCTGTTTTCCGGGCTGACGCTGTCGGCATTGCCGATCATCATCCTCTACATCGCGCTGTCGCGGCAGTTCATCAACGGCATGACGGCAGGCGCGATCAAGTAGACATGGTCACGACTTGAGAACGGAGACCGCGGCCTCGCTGGCGTGAATGGCGTCATTCGCGCCGGGAATCTTGGCGATCAACAGCAGGAAGACCAGATCGCAGATGGCAAGTTGCGCATCGCGCGAGGTGATGGCGGAAGAGCGCACACGCTCTTCATCCGCCACGGTATGAAGCGTGATATCGGCGATCTGGCTCAGACGATTGCCATGAAGACCCGTCAGGGTGACGACCGTGGCGCCGCCTTTTTTCGCCAGTTCCGCCAGTCGGATCGTCTCGTTGGTACTGCCGGAGTGAGAGATGGCGAAGAGCACATCGCGATTGTTGAGCGAGGCGGCATTGGCCATCTGCACATGCGGATCGCGATCCATCAGCGCCACCAATCCGAGCTTCAAGAGCTTGTAGGAAAAGTCGCGGGCAACGAGCGAAGAAGCGCCGATGCCGGCGAGATGGATGCGCCTTGCCGACGCCAGTGCGGAGACCGCCGCGGTGACCGCGTCTTCGGCATTCACCTCCATCGTCTGTTGCATGGCGGAGACCTTACTCGCAACCAGCTTCTGCTGGATGGTGACGAAGTTATCGCCCGCATCGATCGTCCCGTGGATCATGCCGGACGGAACACGCCATTCCTGCGCCTTGGCCTTGGTCACGGCAAGTTTCAGCTGCTGATAGCCGTCATAGCCGATCTTCTGCGAGAATTTCACGACGCTGGATTGGCTGCGGCCGGTTGCTGCAGCAAGTTCGGCAGACGAAAGCTGCACCATGCGATCGGGATCATCGACGATGAACTGGCCGATCTGGCGCTCGGCATCCGTCATGAATTCCAACTTCGCCTGGATCACCTTCAAGACGGACATGGCGTTCCCCCGATCGGAATAAGATATTCGTAAATCAAAAATTCTCTGGAATATTATAGCGCTTATCTTATGATTGGCTATCCAGATTTCAGCATCAGTTTTGACCCGGAAGGTCTTTTATGGATGAGCTGCATATCACCGGCGGAACGAGGCTTGATGGCGCGGTTCCGATCGCCGGCGCCAAGAACGCGGCCCTGCCGCAAATTGCTGCCGCCCTCCTGTCTCCGCATCCGCTCGAGCTGACGAACCTGCCCAAGGTATCGGATGTCGACAACATGCTGCGAATCATCTCGCTCTACGGCGCGGAGGTTCAGCGGAACGCTGGCGGCACCGTCATCAACGCGCAGAATGTAACGCCGGGCGAAGTCGACTACGAGACCGTGCGCAAGATGCGCGCCTCGATTCTGGTGCTGGCGCCGCTCCTTGCCCGCTTCGGCTCGGCGCGGGTATCGCTGCCCGGCGGCTGCGCCATTGGCGCGCGCCCCGTCGATATGCATCTCAAGGTACTGTCCGCCCTTGGCGCGACGATTGCCGTGGAAGGAGGCTATATCGTCGCCAACGCCTCGGACGGATTGAAAGGTGCGCGCGTCGTTCTGCCCGGCCCGTCCGTTGGTGCCAGTGAGACCGCATTGATGGCGGCGTGCTGTGCAACCGGCGAAACGGAAATCCTCAATGCCGCGCGCGAACCGGAAGTGGTCGATCTCGTCGCCTGCCTTGTTTCCATGGGCGCGGAGATTGAAGGCGCTGGCACGCATCGGCTTCTGGTCAAGGGCAGCACGACCTGGCGTGCCGCAAGCCACCACGCGATTGCGGACCGCGTCGAGGCCGGCACCTATGCGGCAGCGGCGATGATCACCGGCGGGCGCATCGAACTCGTCAACGCCCGGATGGAACATCTCTCATCGGTTCTGCAGGTGCTGGAAAGCATGGGCGCCACCGTCTGGCCCGGAGATCGTGGCGTCGTCGTCGAAGGTCATGGGCGGATCAAGCCTGCCGATTTCACCACCGAACCCTACCCGGGCTTCCCGACGGATTTGCAGGCACAATTCATGGCGATGGCGTCGATTGCCGAGGGTGCCAGCGTCATCCGCGAAACCATCTTCGAGAACCGCTTCATGCATGTGCCGGAACTCTCACGGCTCGGTACCAATATTGCGCTCAACGGCTCCGTCGCCACAGTCCGGGGGCAGCCGTCCCTCAAGGGTGCACCTGTCATGGCGACCGATCTGCGTGCGTCCGTGTGCCTCGTGCTGGCAGCGCTTGCAGCGCAAGGTGAGACCATCATCAAGCGTGTCTATCACCTTGATCGCGGTTACGAGCAATTGGACCGCAAGCTGGCACAATGTGGCGCCAACATTCGCCGTGTGTCGCTATGACGACGCCGCTTAGCGACCAGACACTGTATCTCGGTGTCGATGGCGGCGGCACGGGCTGCCGGGCGAGGATCGTCGATGAAGATGGCCACGTGATCGGGCAAGGACTGTCCGGCCCGGCCACGACGCGCCTCGGGGTACCCAATGCCTGGGCATCGGTGCTGCGGGCCTGGACGGGTGCTGCCGAAGAGGCCGGCCTTGATCCTTCCAACGCCCCGAATGTCGTGGCAGGCATCGGCATTGCCGGGCTAACGCGTGCGGGCTCGCGCGAACATTTGGAAGCCCTGCCCCATCCGTTCGGCAATATCTGCTTCACCTCCGACGGTGCGGCCGCCTGTCTCGGCGCGCATTCCGGTCACGATGGCGGCATCGTGATTGCCGGCACCGGCTCGATCGGGCTGGCACTGGTCGGTGGCGAGGAAAAACGCGCCGGAGGCTACGGCTTTCCGATCTCCGATGAAGGCAGCGGTGCGGATATGGGATTGAAGGCGATCCAATCCGCCCTTCTCGCCTTTGACGGACGCCGGGATAAGACGGCTTTGCTGTCCGAGGTTCTCAACCGCTTCGATAACCTGCCCGCCAACATCGTCGGCTGGATGGACAAGGCAACCGCCACGGATTACGCGACGCTCGCTCCACTGGTCCTGCGTCATGCCGATCAGGGAGACCCTGCCGCCCGCCAGATCGTTCAATCTGGTGCTGGCCATATCGATGGACTGGTACGACGCCTGATCGAGTATGGCGCACCGGCCGTTACACTGCTCGGTGGCCTCTCCGGACCGCTTGAGCCCTGGCTTGCGCCCGACGTGCGGAAGCGCTTGAAACCCGCGGATGGCGACGCCGTTGCTGGTGCGATCATCCTGGCAAAACGCCTGTCGTCCTGAACGGAATCCAAACGGATAGTGAGCCGCTACAAACGGAATAATATATTCCAATATTAATTGACACGCGGAATATACGATCGTAGTCTGTTAAAAAATCGAGTGAGGATCCATGTCGCACCTGCACCTGATGGCGGAACTTGAGCAGCTGGTTTCTGAGGCTCGCAATCCAAATTCCATGTCGATCGACCTGCTGCCAACAGAAGAAATTCTGCGGGTCATGAACCGGGACGATGCACTTGTGCCAGAGGCGGTCGCCAAAGTCATTCCGCAGATTGCAGAGGCCGTGGAGGAGATCGTTCGCGCCTTCCGCAGCGGTGGACGCTTGATTTACATCGGCGCGGGCACCAGCGCGCGTCTTGGCGTCCTCGATGCCTCCGAATGCCCTCCCACCTTTTCCGTGCCGGAAGGCATGGTTGTCGGTCTGATTGCCGGTGGTCCACGCGCCATTCTACATGCGGTGGAAGGCGCCGAAGATGATGTGGAGGAAGGCAAGCGCAATCTTGCGGAGATCAATCTCTCCGCCAACGATGTGGTGGTCGGCATCGCGGTGAGCGGACGCACCCCTTATGTTGTCGGCGCGCTGACCTATGCGCAATCCATTGGCGCGAAGACCGTGTCTTTGACCTGCAACCCGCATTCAACGCTGGCCGACATCGCCGATATCGCCATCTCGCCGGTCGTCGGTCCTGAAGTGGTCACAGGCTCGACACGGCTGAAATCCGGCACGGCCCAGAAGCTCGTCTTGAACATGCTGACAACCGCCAGCATGATCCGTATCGGCAAGACCTATGAGAACCTGATGGTCGATCTGACCATCAGCAATCAGAAGCTTCGCGCCCGCGCCATCCGCATCATCATGGAAGCAACCGGGTGCTCGGCGGAAATTGCAGAAGATCAACTGACGGTGAGCGGCAACAATGTGAAGCTCGCCATCCTGATGATCCTGAGCGGGCTGAACCGGGAAGAAGCCGAGGCGGCACTGGTTCGTCATGACGGCTTTTTACGCAAGGCACTGACTGAAAAAACCGATTGAACGCGAGACGTGCTGCATACCCGGCGTTCGAAAAAGAGACGGGATCAGCCAACCAGAGGGAGAATAAGCATGACGATGATCGCTCGAAAATGGCTGGCTTGTGCGGCAATCGCCGGAAGCCTGCTGACGGCTACCGCCGCACCCGGTTTCGCAGCCACCTTGAAGATGGCATGGGCGCAGGATGCCACGGGCCTTGACCCGCACAAGCAGACGGCCTTTTCCTCCATCCGCCTGCTTGAACTGATCTATGAACCTCTGGTTCGTCTGGATGGCGATCTCAAGGTCGTGCCAGCGCTTGCGAAAGAATGGACCTTCTCGCCCGACGCCAAGACGCTGACCTTCAAGCTGGACCCAACTGCCAATTTTCACAATGGTGCTGCCGTCACCTCCGCCGACGTGAAGGCTTCCTTCGAGCGCATTCTCGACCAGGCAACGGGTGCTGCGGCACGCGCGAACTATCTTTCGATTGCCAGCATCGATACGCCAGACGCCGCGACGGTGGTCTTCAACCTGTCGCAGCCCGATGTTCCGCTTTTGACCGCTATGGGCAGCATCAATGCGGCGATCGTTCCTGCGTCCGAAATCACCTCCGGCAAGATCGGCACGGCTGCCGTTGGCAGCGGCCCGTTCAAGCTGGAAAGCTGGGAGCCGAACCAGAAGGAAGTGCTCAAAGCCAATGCCGAGTGGGCTGGCGGCAAGGTGGGTGTAGATGGCATCGACATCAGCGTGTTGCCGGATGAGAACGCCATTCTTGCAGCACTACGCGCGAAAAAGGTCGATTTCGCCCTGTTGAACGACCCCCTGGTCGCAACGCTTGTGCCGAAGGTTGCCGGACTGACGCTGAACCGCAAGCCGGTTCTCTCCTATCACGCGCTGCAACTGAACGCGTCGCGCAAGCCGATGACGGAGCTTGCGGTGCGGCAGGCAATCTCCTGCGCTATAGACCGTCAGGATGTTCTCGATACGGCTCTGCTCGGCGAAGGCGAAGTCACCGGACCGCTGACGATGCCGCTCTATCGCTCGGATCCGAACAGCCTCTTCTGCTACAAGAGGGATCTGGAGAAAGCCAAGAAGCTGATGGCCGATGCCGGGCTGAAGGATGGCTT
The DNA here is from genome assembly GCF_004310285.1 of Agrobacterium cavarae. Classification (GTDB taxonomy): domain Bacteria; phylum Pseudomonadota; class Alphaproteobacteria; order Rhizobiales; family Rhizobiaceae; genus Agrobacterium; species Agrobacterium cavarae. Next base: position 66,009 of record NZ_SISF01000025.1, on the reverse strand, counting down.
CTCCGCAACCGTGATTGCCGCAACCGGCGAACCGCCGACCGCGGCTGCCGAAGCTCAGGTCATCCAGTCGCAGTTGAAGGAAATCGGCATCAATCTCGATATCAAGATGATGGAACTCAATGTCTATGTCGACACTTGGCTGAAGGGCGATTTCGACATGGCCATTGCGCTGAATGGTGGCCGGGCTGATCCTTACACCATGTATAACCGCTACTGGACGAAAGCCGGCAACCTGCAAAAGGTCGCCCACTATATCGACGACACGCTGGACGACCTGATGCAGAAGGGTCGTGTCGAAACCGATGTCGCCAAGCGCAAGGAAATCTTCGCCGCTTTCGACAAGCATCTCGCCGAAGTCTCGCCATGGATCTGGCTCTACACCGGCTATTCCTACACTGCGCAGCAGCAGAATGTCGAAAACTTCGTGGCAACCCCGGATGGCTCTCTCTTCGGCCTTTCCAAGGTCACCGTTAAGTAATGCGTGCATGAGGCGGATGACGACATGACCTATCTGCTACGACGTCTTGTGACATTCCCGCTGGTGATGCTGGGTGTCTCCGTTCTGGTGTTCGTCGCCATCCGCCTCGTTCCCGGTGACTCCATCACCGCCATGCTCGGCACCGAGGCCGGGTTGCTGACGCCGGAGCAGAAGCAGGCGCTATCGGCCTATTTCGGTATCGATCAGGGTTGGCTCGTCCAGTATGGCCGCTGGCTTTCCGGCGTCATCACAGGAAATCTCGGTCTCTCGGTCACCTATGGCAAGCCGGTTCTCGAGGTGATTCTCCAGCGTTTCCCTCTGACGCTGGAACTCGCCTGCTTTTCGGTGGTGATCGCTCTTGTTCTCGGCCTGCCGCTCGGCGTCTTTGCGGCAACGCGCGCTGGCCGCGGCTCGGATCTCAGCGTCCGGATTTTCGCCATGATCGGGCAATCCACGCCAAGCTTCGTCTTTGGCCTCGGCATCATCTACATCCTCTCGGCGGGCTTCGGCATTCTGCCAGCCATGGGCGATTACGTGCCCTTGACGCAGGATCCGATCGGCAACCTGTCGCAGCTGTTTTTCCCGGCGCTGACGCTTGGACTTTCCTTTACCGCCTCCGTCACGCGCATTTCCCGTTCGGCGATGCTCGATGTCTTGAGCGATGACTATGTGCGTACCGCGCGCAGCAAAGGTGTCGCGCGCCGAAACGTCATCTGGCGGCATGCCCTGCCCAACGCCCTCATTCCCGTCATCACGCTCTGCGGTGTCGAGTTCGGCTATCTGCTTGGCGGCGCGGTGCTGGTCGAGCAAATCTTTGCACTTCCCGGCCTTGGGCGCATGACGCTGGAAGCCATCCTGCAACGCGACTACGCGCTAGTGCAGGGTGCGGTGTTGTTCGTCGCGTTGAACTTCATGATCGTCAACCTCATCGTCGATCTCGCCTATGTCGCGCTCGATCCGCGCATTCGCTTGGGGAGCCGGTCATGACCTCTCTGCTTTCCAGGCTGTTGCGTCACCCGAGCGGTTGCGTCGGCGCGGCGATCGTCCTTACCTACCTATTGCTGGCGCTTGCCGCCTGGCTCGGACTGACGCCCTATGACCCGCTGCAGCAGTTCCGCATCGACCGCCTGCAAGGCCCAAGCGCCGCTCACTGGATGGGCACCGACATGTTCGGGCGCGATGTGCTCAGCCGCTTGATGATCGGCATCGGTCAATCCTTCCTCGTCGCCTTTTCCTCCGTCGGCATCGCCGCCGTGATCGGCACGGTTCTGGGGCTCACCGCCGCATGGGTCGGCCGCCTGTGGGATGGTGTGGTCATGCGGCTTATGGATATTCTGCTCGCCTTCCCGGCCATCCTGCTTGCCCTGCTGTTCATCACCGTCGTCGGCCCCGGCACCTTCACCAGCATTCTCGCCATCGCCTTCGTCTACACGCCAATCTTCACACGCGTGGTGCGCGGACCGGCACTGTCGATCAAGGCGCGTGATTTCGTCGATGCGGCCCGCACCTTCGGCAGTTCTACCTCCTACATCCTCACCCGGCACCTGATGCTCAATCTGGTAGCGCCACTGACCGTGCAAGTGACACTGGCGTTGGCATGGTCGCTTCTCACCGAATCGGGCTTGAGCTTCCTTGGCCTTGGCACACAGCCACCGAACTCCTCGCTCGGCCTGATGCTGGCGGACAGCATCAACCTGATGGAAATGGCGCCGTGGCTGCTGATCTTCCCGGGTCTCGCCGTCATGCTCGGCATTCTCGGCTTCAACCTTCTGGGCGATGCGTTGCGCGATCTGCTCGATCCGCGCATGCGACGGGTGGCATCATGACTGAGCTTCTTTCGGTTCAAAATCTAAGCGTCGGCTTTGGTCGCGGCAAAGCCATCAAGCCGATCGTGGACGGCGTGACCTTCACGCTCGATGCGGGCGAAACGCTTGCGATCGTCGGCGAAAGCGGATCGGGAAAATCCGTCACCGCGCTGTCGATCAATCGCCTCATCGACTACAGCGGCGGTACGATCACCAGTGGTCGGATCGATCTGTCGCTCGCAGATGGAAAGACGCTGGATCTCGCCACTCTGGACACTGGGCGTATGGAGCGCATCCGAGGGTCGGAGATCGGCATGATCTTTCAGGAGCCGATGACCTCGCTCAATCCGGTTCTCACCATCGGCAAGCAGATCGAGGAAGTCTTCCGCCTGCAAGGCAAGGGCGGGACAGAGGCGCGTGCCGAGACACTCCGCGCTCTCGACCGGATGCGCATTCCCGACGCAGCGAGACGCCTTGGTTACTATCCGCACCAGCTTTCGGGCGGAATGCTGCAGCGGGTGATGATCGCGATGGCGCTCGCAGCCTCCCCTCGCCTTCTCATTGCCGATGAGCCGACCACCGCACTGGATGTCTCTGTCCAGGCGCAGATCATGGCGCTTCTCGCCGAGCTTCAACGCGAGACCGGCACCGGCCTTATCTTTATCACCCATGATCTCGGGCTGGTTGCCGGTATCGCCGACCGCGTGCTCGTCATGCAGTCTGGAAAGGTAGTCGAACAGGGAAAAGCCGACGATATTCTCGATCGTCCGCAGCACAGCTACACACAACACCTGCTGAACGCCGTGCCGCATTTTGCCAACGGTCGGCATGTCCGCGACGACGCGCCGCGACTGAAACACGCGTACGAGCCCGCCATACTTGCGGTCAAGGAGTTGACCGTACGCTTCCCCACGACGACGGGGCTCTTACGCAGACCCGCCGGCGCAATCCATGCGGTGGAAGCTGTGGATTTCGAGATATGCCGGGGCGAGACTCTGGCGGTTGTCGGAGAAAGCGGATCGGGCAAATCGACCACTGCCCGAGCTCTTCTCGGTCTGGTCAAGACCACACGAGGCTCTTTCACCACGCAATCGTCCGAGTCGACAAAGGCGCAGAAGCCGATGCAGATGCAGATGCAGATGGTGTTCCAGAACCCCTATGCTTCGCTCAATCCGCGTCTCGATGTGCAAAGCCTTTTGGCCGAGCCCGTCATTGCAGCGGGCATCCGGATCGACGGACAAATCACGTCGCGCATGACAGCGCTTCTCGATCGCGTTGGCCTTCCATCCGATAGCCTCACCCGCTACCCACACGAGTTTTCCGGTGGCCAGCGCCAGCGCCTTTGCATCGCCCGCGCGCTGATGCTCGATCCCTCCATTCTCGTGCTGGACGAGGCAGTGTCGGCGCTCGATGTGTCCGTCCAGGCTCGCGTTCTCGATCTTCTGATCGACCTGCAAAAAGAGCGCGATCTTGCCTATCTCTTCGTCTCTCACGACATGGCTGTGGTCGAACGCATCGCCCACCGCGTGGCCGTGCTCTATGCAGGCCAAATCGTCGAAATCGGCGAGGCCCGCGCCGTCTTGTCGAATCCCCAGCACAGCTATACCAAGAAGCTGATTGCAGCAGTGCCGACCATGGAACGGCGGCGCGAGAGATATGAGCTGAACACTGAGGCCTTGCCGACATTGCTGCGTCCCGAGGGCTTCGAGCCGCAGCCCTCACGCTGGGAACATTTTGGCGCAGACCACCGCGTGAAGCTTGAAATGGCGGCAGCCAACTGAGGGGGAAATATCCATGGCCGAAGCACAGTCGCCTCTCCTTACGCCTTTCGACAGTGGGTTTGGTCTTCTGAAAAACGCCGTGGAGCACGGTCGCATTCCAGGCGGCGTCTTCGGCATGATCGACCGTGATGGCAAGCGACTGACAAGAGCGGTCGGCCACGCGCAAAAGGTGGGTGGCGAGCGCCCGATGATGCTCGACACATGGTTCGATCTCGCTTCGCTGACCAAGGTCATCTTCACCACGCGCAAGATTCTCGAATTGGCAGTTTCAGGCGCGGTCGATCTCGATAGTTCCATTACGACACTCATTCCCGATTTCCGGCAATACGCCCCCGATTGCTGGGAACGGAAAGTGACTTTCCGCCAGTGCCTCGGCCACCAGACCCCGTTTCCGGCGGTAGAGCCGATCTACACCTATGGCGATGACCCCGACCGTCTGCGCGCCTTTGTCCTTCAGCGCGAATGGCGACATGGCGAGCCTGCCTATTCGGATATCAATTACATCCTGCTTGGCATTGCTCTTGAGAGGTTGGAAGCCAAGCGTATCCGCGAGATGGATGCCGGTGCGGGCTTTGACTTTGAGAGCACGCCTGAAAAAACCGCGGCCACCGAGTTCTGCACCTGGCGTAACCGGATAATCTGCGGCGAGGTGCATGACGAGAATTGTTACGCGCTCCAAGGCTCTGGCCATGCGGGACTGTTCGGCACTGTCGATGCCGTCCTCGACTATGCCCAATCGCTGTTGATTGGGAACGAGAACGGCGACCCCGTGGTCAGGCTGATGCGCCAACCGCTTTCCGACAAACGCACCCACGGCTGGGAACGCCCCTATGAGGGTTGGTCGGGTGGCCCGCTTTGTAATGATAGCGTTATCGGCCATACCGGCTTTACCGGCACGGGTCTCTGGATCGATTTCGACAAGGGTCGCGCCTGGACCTTACTGACCAACCGCGTGCATCCGAGCCGCCACGTCGATAGCGGCATTTTCGCACTGCGCGCTGCCATCGGCGATATGATCAACACGCATTGAGGAGAGACGAAATGGAACCGATCTGGGCCGTAGGTTTGATGACGGGAACCGTGTTGGATGGCAACATCGACGTTGCGCTTCTTCACACCGATGGAGAACGCGTCGAGCGCTTCGGTGCCTACACGCTCGCACCGTATGATCAGGCGGTTCGCGATCTTCTGGAGGAGACGCTGGCTGAGGCCCGCAAATGGAATTTCGAAGGACCGGAGCCGGAGATTTTTGGCCGAGCCGAAGACGCGCTGACCCGCGCTCAGTCCGCTGCCGTGGCAGACCTTGTGAAGGATGCCGGGCTTTCGCTCTCCGATATTGGCGTGGTCGGCTTCCACGGGCAGACGGTTCTGCACCGCGCGCCGCAACCGGGTCGCCTTGGCGCCACTCGGCAACTGGGCGATGGCGAATTGATGGCGAAGCTGCTGGGCACCAAGGTCGCCTATGATTTTCGCAGCGCCGATGTTCGCGCTGGTGGACAGGGTGCCCCGCTTGCTGCCGCCTACCACTCGGCTCTGCTGAAAGGCGTTGCGCAAGACGGAAGTGCTGCCATCCTCAATCTCGGCGGCGTCGGCAACGTCACCTGGAGCGATGGCAAGGGCCATGTCGTTGCCTTCGATACCGGCCCGGCCAATGCCCCGATCAACGACTGGATCAAGCAGCATGGACTGGGCGACATGGACCGTGACGGCCTGATCGCCGCATCGGGTCAGGTCAACGAAGAGCGCCTGGCGAAGTTGCTGCAGCATCCCTATCTCACCGCCCGCTTCCCGAAATCGCTGGACCGCTTCGATTTCGGTGCCAGCATGGCGGACGGCCTTTCGCTGGAAGACGGCGCAGCCACCCTGACGGCCTTCACCGCCTCCGCCGTCGGCAAGGCACTGGACCTTCTTCCACAGCGCCCGGAGAGACTGTTCGTTAGTGGCGGCGGTCGCCATAATCCGACGTTGATGAGAATGCTGGCAAAGCTGGCGCGAGTGGACGCGCAGCCTGCTGAAACACTGGGCTGGCGGGGCGATGCCGTAGAGGCAGAATGCTTTGCTTTTCTGGCTGTGCGCGTGCTGCGCAATATGCCAATCAGCTTCCCCACCACGACCGGCGCACCCGAACCGATGACCGGAGGTCGACTGGCAGCCTGAAATTTTTCGGGGAGGACCGTCTAGAGTCGCTTCTTCAGAAACTTCCGGGTGCGGCCGATCGGAAAATCCGGCAGCTCCCCGAACACCTCGTAACCCTGGCGGCGATAAGCCTTTTCCGCCGCCGGGTTGAAGGTGTCGATCCAGGCGGAGTGACAACCACGCATCCGCGCTTCCTCTTCCGCCGCCGCCAACATGCGGCCTGCCATCTGCTGGCCGCGGAGACTTTCGTGAACCCAGAGCCACTGTACGTAGAGCCAGCCCCAGGCCGTGTATCCATTGATGCCGGCAAGTAGCACGCCGTCATCGCCACGAATGATCACCGCGAGCGGCACCCTGTCAGCGGAGCCGACATCAGCATCGTTGAATGCGCTAAGATTGGCACCGATGGCCGCAATGTCTTCAGGGGCAGGATGATCGGTCACTGTCAGGTGGGGCTTCATGCGAGTTCTCCGAGACTGAAGAGCGCTTTAAAAAAGACTGCCCTGATTTCCCGGATCGCTTGCAACCGGCTTCACGGATTTCTTGCGCACCTGAGCCGAGGACGTATCCGCTAAAGCCGGCGCATCAGCACCAGCCACCGCCGAAACTTCGCCATCGGCAAACTCCACCGAAATGACCTCACCGGGAGCAACGGCCGCGGCGCGGGTAAGTGGCCGGTTCTCCTCATCGCGAATGACCGCATAGCCGCGCTTCAAGACGTTTTTGTAGGAAAGCGATTGCAAGATGCGCTCATGTGCAGCGAGACCGGATCTATTCTGCGCCATGCGATGAAGAACAGCCGTGTCGGCGCGCCGCACGCAAGCCAATAGTCGTTCTTTCTGCCGATCCAGCTGGCCAGACAGACGCATCGGCAATGCGCGCAAGGATGAATCCGATGAAGACACCCGCGCCTTGGCCTGCAGCAGGCGTCTCTCGATCAATGCTTCTGCCCGCTGCATGCGTTCATTCACACGCTGGCGATGCTGGCGCAGGCCGTGGCCGAGAACATCCGGCCGCAATCCGGACGCGGTGCGCTCGAAGCTGCGGCGCTTGTTCATGGTGTTGAGCTCAAGCCCTCGGCCAAGCCCGACGGATACCTCATCGAACCGACGACGGGGAAGCGCCAGCAACTGGTCGAGCGAGGGAAGCGCGCGCACAAGGGCACGAAGTCCCTGGGCGCGATTATCCATATGCCGGCGCGTCGAACCGGAGAGACGTGCCGCCAGACCGGCAAGCTGGGCCTCGAGATCGGCCCGAACCGGCACGGCCATTTCCGCCGCCCCTGTCGGCGTTGGCGCACGAACATCCGCGGCGTAATCGATCAAGGTCGTATCGGTTTCGTGACCGACAGCCGAAATCAGCGGAATTGCGCTTTCCGCCGCCGCCCGCACGACGATCTCGTCGTTGAAGCTCCACAGGTCCTCGAGGCTGCCACCGCCACGCGCAACAATCAGCACATCGGGCCGGGGAATATCGCCGCCGTGAGGCAAAGCGTTGAAGCCCCGTATGGCGTTCGCCACCTCTTCACCGGAACCCTCGCCCTGAACCTTCACTGGCCAGACCAGAACGTGAACCGGAAAACGATCTGAAATACGGTGCAGGATATCGCGGATGACGGCACCTGTCGGCGAGGTCACCACACCAATGACCTGCGGCATGTAGGGCAGCCGGCGCTTGCGCGCCTGATCGAACAGCCCTTCCGCAGCCAGCCTACGGCGACGCTCTTCCAGCAAGGCCATCAATGCGCCAGCGCCCGCGGGTTCCAGGCTTTCGATGACGATCTGATACTTCGATGATCCCGGGAAGGTCGTGATCTTTCCCGTTGCAATCACTTCCATGCCCTCTTCCGGGCGGAACTTCAGCTTGGAAAAGCTTCCCTTCCAGATAACGGCATCGATGCGTGCGCGATCGTCCTTCAGCGAAAAATAGGCGTGACCGGATGTGTGCTGTCCGCGGTAGCCGGAAATCTCGCCGCGCACCCGCACCTGATCGAACGCGGTCTCCACCGTCCGCTTGATGGAACCGGACAGCTCGGAGACGGAAAATTCGGTGAGGTTGCTCAGCGCTGGCTGACTGAAAATATCGCTCATACCCAATGGTAACCGATGCGCCACGATTCGGGAACCGTAAGGACTTTGTGACAGTTTGAATAAAAACTGGCAGAATCGTTATACTGTGTTACCTTCGATATCTTGAAGTGCATGCCATCGAGGAGACATCGCAGCTTTTGAGGAGAAGATGCCTTGTCTTGATTGCTTTGGGAGGAGCGGCATCATGGAATTTGTTCTGGGAATAGCACTTGGCTTGAGTGCTGCGGCAACACGTTCGACCTTTGCCGTCGCGAGCGTCGGCATTCTTGTGGTGGCAGTCTTTGCAGCTGCCGCGTTTATGGCGGCAAGCGGCGTTTCGATTCTGACGCTTTTGGCGACGTTGGTAGGGCTGAACATCGGTGTCGCCATGGCCTTCGTCGGAGCGTTCGCGCTTCGGTAAGCAGCTGCTGACAACGCCCAATTGAGCACTTATGATCACGCCTGCTCATGATCGAGGTTTGGCGTGACATTTGCTCGTTTTATTTCTGTTCAGATCACGTGCATGGCACTTGATGCTTTTGTCTCGTGGATGCTCCTGTCACAGGTTGGCGTTCCTGTTCTGCTTGGAAAAACACTCAGCTCTCTCTCAGTCGCAGCTTTTGCCGTTCTCTATCTGCGGCGCCCAAGCATCATGGCGAGCCCTAGCCGCTTCATCGTAACCACCATCACTCTGATCGTGTTGCTCGTCAGCTACGGCATCTTCACGCTGCTCTTGTTGCGCAATCCCATGCTCCAATGGCCATTGGCCTTAATTGCCGCGTCCGTTGCGGCTCTGCTTCTATCCCTCATCGGCTACTGGCGCGCGCCTCGCTCAAGTCCCGGACGGTGAAGCGACGTCGAAAGACGACGTGTAGCGCATCGACAGTCTAACGTTCGCTTCTTCCTTCCGACGAGATTTGGCGACCACGGGCGAGATGGCCCGATATGTCCTCTTTTCGTCCGATGAACGCATTTCGCCTTTCTATCGCGGGCGTAAAACAGTATCCATATGAACACTGGAGTTACAAAAATGTCCCACAATACTGCGCTTCTCGTTATCGACGTCCAGGAATCCTTCCGACACACACCCTACTTCGAAGAAAGTGGTCTGACGAAATTCATCGCAGCCCAACAGGCGTTGATCGATGGGGCAGAAGCGGCAGGCATTCCCGTTGCGCAGATTTTCCATGTCGATGGAGACCGGGCTTTTTCGGCCGAAAGCGATTTTATTTGCGCATTCGAAGGAATCAGCATCAACCCAAGCGTGACTTTCCAGAAGAACCGTCATTCGGCCTTCGTCGGCACCGGGCTTGACGTCTGGCTGACGCAGCGGGGGATCAACCGTCTGATCGTCTCCGGCATCCGTACCGAGCAATGCTGCGAGACCACAACGCGCCATGCCGCCGATCTCGGCTATAAGGTCGATTACGTGACGGAAGCCACGCTGACCTTCCCAATGACGCATGCCTCCGGCGAGGTCTTCTCGCCCGCCGACATTGCCAAGCGCACCGAACTTGTTCTTTCGGGACGATTTGCGCGCATTGCAACCGTCGAAGATGCAATCAATGATATGAGGAAGGCTGACTGATGAGCCAAGGGCCTGGCGACACGCCGCACGTCATTCCTGTTTTTGTAGTGCTGCCCCCGCAAACACTGCTGCTGGATGTTGCCGGGCCTCTGGAAGTGCTGCGCTATGCCAATGAGCAACAGAAGAAAATCCGCTTCGTTTGCCACTACATCGCAGCGCAGCCAAACCAGACGACGACGATAGGACTTGGCCTTTGCGGGCTGGAGCCTCTGCCAGATGTGCTGCCCGCCCATGCGATGATCCTCATCTCCGGAAGCTCATCTATGGCCCCGCAGCAGCCGGAGGCGTCCAAGGAACGGCGCGCCCTTTCCGACTGGCTGCGGCGAACGGTGAGGCCGGACACGACAATCGTCAGCATCTGCTCCGGCGCACTGATCGCCGCAGACGCCGGGCTGTTCGATGGCCACTCGTGCACCACGCACGCCCATTGCATCGCCGATCTCAAGCGAATTGCGCCGCTTGCCCTGGTTCAGGAAAACAGGCTGTTCGTCGAGGATGGCAAACGGTTCTCAAGCGCTGGCATTTCCACGGGCGTAGACCTCATTCTGCATCTCGTCTCGACCCTCGTCAGTCCAGAGGTTGCCGCCCGCATCGCGCAGATCATGGTGGTCTATCTGCGCCGCACGACCCACGATCCACAAATTTCACCCTGGCTTTCGGGCCGAAACCACATTCACCCCTCCATTCATCGGGCTCAGGATGCCATCGTTGCAAATCCGGCAGAGGACTGGACGCTGGCGCACCTCGCAGACATTGCCAATCTCAGCCAGCGACATCTATCCCGGCTGTTTCGAGAGCAGACGGGGTTAAGCGTCGTGGACTATGTCAATCTGATTAGGGTGACCCTGGCGCGCGACATCATCTCCCAATCGAGGCTCGATATGGAGGCCGTGGCAGAACGCTCGGGCTTCGCCTCCGCGCGTCATCTGCGCCGCATCTGGCAGCAGCATCATGAAAAGCCACCGACTGCATTTCGAAACCTCTCCTCGTGACCAGCGTTTACCTTTTTGGCGAGATGATTGGATCACGGAAATTCAATAGTCATCGCCTGGCAGCACCGCTAAACCTTTCGAGAGACAATTGAGGAGAAACTCCATGCAGAACCGAACGCTTGGCCGCACCGGCCTTTCCGTCGCGCCTATCGTCTTCGGTGGCAACGTCTTTGGCTGGACCGCAGACGAGAAGACCTCCTTTCAACTGTTGGACGCCTTCTTTGACGCCGGCTTCAATGCCATCGACACAGCCGATGTCTATTCGGCCTGGGTACCAGGCCATCAGGGTGGAGAATCTGAAGCGATTATCGGCAAGTGGCTGAAGAGCGGCTCCGTGAAGCGTGACGACGCCGTCATCATCACCAAGGTCGGCTTTGACAATAATGAGCGCAAGACGGGGCTGAGCGCTGACTGGATTGCCAAGGCGGTCGACGATTCGCTGCGTCGTCTGCAGACCGATTATATCGATCTCTATCTCGCCCATAAGCCGGATGATGCCGTGCCTCTTGAAGAAACACTCGGCGCTTTTGCCCGGCTGAAAGAAGCTGGCAAGGTCAGAGCCATCGGCTGCTCGAACTATAATGCGCAGCAGCTTCAGGCTTCACTCGATGTCGCGGAAGCGACGGGGCTTGGACGTTTCGACGTTCTTCAGCCGGAATACAATCTCTATACCCGCGACAAGTTTGAAGGCCCGCTCGCGGACCTTTGCGCCCGCGAAGAAATAGGCGTCATCAATTACTACAGCCTCGCTGCCGGTTTCCTGACCGGCAAATACCGAACCAAGGCCGATACCGAGGGTGTTGCGCGCTCCTATCGCGTCGCCAATTATCTCGATCCGCGTGGGCTCGCCATCCTTGGCGCCATGGATGCAATCGCTGCTGAGACCGGTGCACGGCACGCCGATATTGCGCTGGCCTGGCTGTTGGCAAAACCATCTGTAACGGCCCCGATCGCCAGCGCCACCAGCCTTTCGCAGTTGGAGAGCTTCAAACGCGCGGTCAATCTTCGCTTGAGCAACGAGATGATCCGGCTATTGGACGAAGCAGGAGCCTGACAGAGACAATGACACTGACCATCCGCGATGCCACCAGCAGTGACCGGGAGGATTGGCTCCGTCTGTGGAAGGCGTACCTCGCCTTCTACAAGGTCGATCTACCAGACGACGTGACCGACCATACCTGGGAACGATTGCTGGACCCGGAATCGCGGCTTTCAGTGCGACTTGCCGTTCTGGACGGCGCGGTCGCGGGCTTCGCCATCCACCATTTTCATGAATCCACCTGGGCCAAGACGCCGGACTGTTATCTTGAAGATCTCTTCGTCGATGGCACCATCCGCGGCAAAGGCATCGGCCGCGCCCTTATCGAGGATCTCATCCGCATCTGTCACGAAAATGGATGGTCGCGCCTCTACTGGCATACGGATGAAGGCAATCATCGCGCCCAAGCGCTCTATGACAGCTACGTCAAGAGCGACGGCCATATCCGCTATCGGCTGAAGTTCTGAAGCATGTCGCGCAAAAGTGTGCAGCGGTTTTGCGATAACGACATGCGGCAAAACAAGGACCTAGAGCGAAGGAGTGAATCTGAAAGATCGCGACGGGTTTTAGAGCGCTGCCGCAGAGGCTTGCCTGCCTCTGGCGGCGCTCAGTGATCCTGCTGGAATGCGCGCAGATCAGCCACGACGTTGCACTGCAGACCGCTCGGCTCATAACGAACCGTGACCTTGCTGTTCGAGACCCCGGACACCCCGGCCTTGATCAATCGTGAGCCAGCGCCCTCGCGGTCCGGTGGGCAGACAGGCGGACCGCTCTTTTCCTGCCACGTAAATTCGAAGGTCTCTCGGTTCTCGCCAACAACTTGCCAGGAAATCTCAATCTTGCCAGTTTGCGTCGAGAGCGCCCCATACTTCACGGCATTGGTGGCAAGCTCATGGAGAATAAGGGAAAGCGACAGCGCCGGGCGAGAGCCAACATGGATTTCCGGCCCGTCCACAACGAAGCGGGGCTCGCTCGGGTCATCATGCACCGCCAGCATCTGCCCGACGAGATTGCGGACCGTGGAGGAACCTAGCCCTCCCTGGATCACCGTATCGTGGGCGCGGCTCAAGATATTGATGCGCTCGGCGAGCGTCTGCCGCGCCACATTCATATCCGGTGCGGATCGCAATGTTTGCGATGCGATGGCCTGAACCATGGCCAACTGGTTCTTCAGGCGATGCCCGAGTTCATGCGCCACCAGTTCCTTGTGCCGCTCTTCCGCCAGGCGCTCGGTCACATCCTGCGCCTGAACCAGGATTCCGAAGATCTCGCCCACGGCATCGCGCATCGGCTGATAGACCAGATCGATCGACCGGTCCTGCTTTTCACCGCCCGGCCCGCGGTTCAGCTCGATCGACTGGCCTTTTGCAACAAAGGGTTTACCTGTCCGGTAGACCTCATCGATCTTCTCGATATGCCCCTGCTGCGCCACTTCGGAAAGCGCCTCGGCGATGGGCTTGCCTATGATCTCACGCCCGGCACCGATGATGGAATAGCATTCCTCATTTGCAAACTCAAAGATGTGGTCGGGACCGATCAATGTGGCGATGCCGCCAGGGGAGAGTTCGAAGACCTGCCGCAGGCGCTCCTGCTGCAGCTTCTGCTCACGGCGCATCAGCACCTCACCGGTGATTTCCGAGCACGCGCAAAACATGCCGAGCACCGTCCCCGAATGATCGCGAACCGGCGTATAGGAAAAGGCAAAATGCGTTTCTTCCGGATAACCCTTGCGGTGCATGGTAAACTCGATGTCGTCCATCGAGGTGCCCTGGCCAGCATAGGCGGCGCTGATGATCGGCTCGACCTTATCCCAGATGTCAAACCAGAGATCCTGAAAAGGCTTGCCAAAGGCGTCAGGATGACGGTTGCCGCACATGAGCGAATAGCCGTCATTATAAAGGGTGATCTGCTGCGGCCCCCAAACCATCAGCATCGGCTGAAGCGAGCCAAGCATGACGTTGACAAGAACTTTCAGCTCGACGGGCCATGCATCCTTTGGCCCTAGGGGATTGCTGTCCCAATCAAACTCCCGAAAGATCCGTCCGCATTCACCGCCGCTGACATAGTGCAAAGACATCCCCTTGGAGCAAGCGTATCAAGGCAGCATCGTTCCCGAACACGCCAACCGCAACTATAAAATCCGAATACCAAAATCCCAGTTGGTCCCGACGAAAGTCAGCGTTGCCACTGCCGGCAGCGACCACTCCATGCCGTAACCTCATTCAAATCAGAAGCACAATAGCTGAATACAAATGAACGTGCCAGAGAGCCCGCTGATAGGCAAAGGGTCGCAAGCTGCATGGATTTCCGACACCGCGTTTGAGCGCCACTGAAGGTGCTTACTCAACCGCCTAGCGGACACATTGCCACGCGCGGACGTGCTGTTGCTGGAGGTCGAAACTTTGGAATACAGAGGCTTACCGAACTCCAAGACTCCTTAGCCGGCGTGATATCGAAACCCTGCCTATTCCCAGGATCGCAATTCGCGTGGTTTTCAAGACAAAACAGAATTTTACGCTTGCATGGCGCCATAGCTGTGGCTATGAACGGCCCGCTTACCACAGCGCGCCGGAGAGGTGGCAGAGTGGTCGAATGCACCGCACTCGAAATGCGGCATACCTGCAAGGGTATCGTGGGTTCGAATCCCACCCTCTCCGCCATATTTTATGATTTTCTGTGTTTTTTGAACGCTTTAGCATGTTTGCGGTGAGCAAAGCCTACAAAAAAACTCACAAAACTGGATCGTCTTCATCGCATGGGTGAGTCTAAGGCGTACAGCCGCTTGTTGGAGGCGTTCACAGCACTTTCTCTTACGACGCGTCGAAGCTTGCAATAATCATCGGGGACACCTTTTTAAGGTCTTCCATCGACTTTATCGTAATTTCGAGATCACCTGTACCAAAATGCCCAATTTGTCGCACATCGCGCATCATCGTTGGGTATAGTTCAACTGTATCAGGATCAAGATTCAGATAGACCCGCACCACGCGCTTCTGGTTGTATATTTGGACGGATGCAAAATTCCTGTTTCGACGGAAGGCCATGTAATGCTTCTGTGGATGCACAGTTACATCATCGCCTAGGCCACGAAGCATTCTGGAAAGCTCGTCATAGATGGCACGCAAGTGTTTTGGCGCTGCGTCGATCTTGTCGTTCACTGTGACTACAGGTTTTCCTGCAACAACTTTCACTCCGGCGTTCCGGCTTGGCACAGCCTCCTCCAACTCTTCTGCAAGTTTTGGCAGGACGAGAAGCCTGTGGATCAAGCCTTCAACCGTGTCGAGTATAACGGCAATTTGCTCTTTGGTAGGTGCCCAGCCTCGATGAGCGGCAGCATTACCGGCGTCAACAATCGGGCTCAGGATTTCCCGCTCGTGTAACGAAAGCTTACCTTCGTCTTGAAGCGCCTGAAGGCCTCTTGGGAAGTTCCCTTTGTCCCCCACGGTAAGTACAATCAGGCGGTCAATCAGAGTTCGTGAACCAAACGTGGCCAGATAATACGAACCGCTTTGAAGAGATTTGTAAATTTCAGCAGAGATTGCTCTTAGTGTGTCGTCTGGCAAGTCGTCGAACCAAGTCGGGGACGCCCTATAAGTTACTGGCGGGTAAATTTCCTCATCCCACAGCTTTTCAAGATAAACGGCGCCAGTTGACGGATCTTGGAACTGGTCCACGTTCTCAGAGAAATGAGTTTTCCGTATTAGAGCGACATGTTCGCAACCGCAGCATTCTGCAATTAAGTATCGCGAAGTCAGATCGGTGCCACTCCTATAGTCATGCTCTTCGTTTTTATGCTCTGCACGGATAAAATGGCGGTTATGTCGCTTACACTCATTACAAAAGAATTTTTCAATTGTTTCGTTAGCCATCACTTATAAAACCTGCCCTACCATCGCATCTCTCGCAGCCGGACCAATACGTTCCTTCAGCGTCTCCCTTAAATGGTTCATTGCACCATTCACAATACCGATTTTTTCGTGCCGACCGAAACAATCGAAACAGAAAACGGTTTCCCGTTATCAAGCGTGCCGCGACCAGAAGTAAGACAGCGATGTCAGAGACAGATCGAAGGTCTGCCGTGCCATGTGGAGAATCGCGGCATCCTCTCGGGACAGTGGGTCCAGCACATGACCAAGGTCTTCGCTCCTGACGACCCGATCAAAATCGGTGGTGAATGCACGGTAATCCTTTTCGGAGATAGACACCGGATCGACCGTACGACAAGCAAACATCTTTTTGAAAAAACTCATCTCCAGGCCTGATCTATCCGAAAACGTGCCAAGCGCGATTGGACGATCTCGAAAATCGCCATCTCCAGTCACAAGTAGTTTTGAGTTTGGCAGCGACCTTCGATACCAAACGGGAAATCTGACGAGGTTGATCTTTACAGGGTCAGCATGTGCCGCTCAAAGTATCTGACAACGGTAGATCGACGGGTATCACAGGGTGGACACGTCAATGTCTTCGATGATTTTACCGCCAACACAAAGATCATCTGCGCCGAATTGGCTCTTGCCCTTGCGTCTTAAGAAGCCTCCTTTAAGACAGTTCCAGCGAGACAAGGGAGCGGACATTGCAGGCAGCGGTTGAGGCGTTCATTGCGCGTTGGCAAGGGCAGGAAGGCGGACAGGAGCGGGCAAACTACGCGCTGTTTCTGACAGAGTTGTGCAATCTGCTGGGCCTTCCGCAGCCCGATCCGGCATCGGCCTCGCATGAGGACAACGACTATGTCTTCGAGCGTGTGGTGAAGGAAACGACCCGAGACGGCGCGGTCAACTCCAAGCGGATCGATCTTTACAAGCGCAATTGCTTTGTTCTGGAAGCCAAGCAAAGCCGTCTGACTGGCGATAAAAAGCTCGCAGACGCCCCGATGCTGCCCGGTATGGAAAGTGCGCCGCGCGGACGCCGCGCCAGCGCCAACCGTGCCTGGGACGTGTTGATGATGAACGCCCGTGCGCAGGCCGAAAACTATGTTCGGCTTCTACCCTCTACGCACGAGCCGCCGCCCTTCGTGCTTGTCTGCGATGTCGGCCACTGCATTGAGATCTACGCCAATTTTCGCCGCGACGGAAAGGCTTATGACCAGTTCCCGGATCGCCGTTCCTTCCGCATCTATCTTGAGGATTTTCGTGACGAGATGGTGCGGGCGCGTCTGAGAGCGATCTGGACCAACCCGGTTTCGCTCGATCCTTCGCTGCATGCGGCCAAGGTGACACGCGATATCGCCACCCGCATTGCCAAGGTCAGTCAGGCACTTGAGAAATCAGGCTATGCAGCCGAAGAGGTGGCCATGTTCCTCATGCGCATGCTCTTCACCATGTTTGCCGAGGACGTGCAGCTTCTGCCCAAGGATTGTTTCAAGGATCTGTTGAAGGACTGCGCGCAGAAGCCGGAGATTTTTCCCGGCATGATGGAAGATTTGTGGAAGGCGATGGATGAGGGCGGCTTCACCGCAACTATCCGCGAAAAGGTGAAGAAATTCAACGGCGAGTTCTTCAAGAACCGCAAGGCACTGAAGCTCGCCAGGGAAGAGATTGGCGAGCTTGTGGCGGCGGCCAATCACGACTGGAAGGATGTGGAACCTGCCATTTTCGGCACGTTTCTGGAACAGGCGTTGGACCCGACGGATCGGCGTAAGCTCGGAGCGCACTACACGCCGCGCGCCTATGTGGAGCGGCTGGTCATTGCCACCGTCATAGACCCCTTGCGCGCGGAGTGGGATAACGCCCGCTCCACCGCCGACCGGCAGAAGGCCGAGGGCAAGGCGGATGCGGCAATCAAAACCGTGCAGGCCTTTCACGACAGGTTGTGCGAGACCCGCGTGCTGGACCCTGCCTGCGGCACCGGCAACTTCCTTTATGTGTCGCTGGAACTGATGAAACGTCTGGAAGGCGAGGTGCTGGAAGCCCTCGTCAACCTTGGCGGCCAGGAAGGGCTGGCGCTGGAAACCCACACGGTCGATCCGCATCAGTTCCTCGGCATCGAAGTCAACCCACGCGCCGCCGCCATTGCCGAGTTGGTGCTTTGGATCGGCCATCTGCAATGGCACTTCCGCAATCGCGGCGTGGCACCATCCGAGCCTATTCTGAAAGCCTTCAAGAATATCCAGAACATGGATGCAGTGCTAAAATGGGATGGTTATCCCATGCCCAAAGTGGTGGAGGGCAAGGAAGTTTATCCTAATCCACGCCGCCCGGACTGGCCGAAGGCGGATTACATCGTCGGCAACCCGCCCTTTGTCGGTGGGAAGGACATTCGCGCGCGTATGGGCAGCGCCTATGCCGAGGCGTTGTGGAAGGCGCACCGCCATATGAACGAAAGCGCCGATTTCGTTATGTATTGGTGGGATCGAACTGCAGAAATCCTACTGAAACCCAAGAGCCCGCTGAAACGCTTCGGTTTCGTCACCACCAATTCCATCAGCCAGGTGTTCCAGCGCCGGGTGATGGAAGCGCATCTCAACGCCAAGAAGCCGCTCTCGCTCACTATGGCAATCCCCGACCACCCGTGGACGAAGGTCACCCGCGATAGCGCCGCCGTGCGCATCGCCATGACGGTGGCGCAGGCGGGCAAGCACGAAGGGCGCTTGCTGGAGGTTGTCTCCGAGGAGGCAGTCGAAACGGACAGCCCGGTGATCTTGTTTGCGGAGAGGCAGGGGAAGATCAATTCGGATTTGACGGTTGGGGTGGATTTGGCATCGACTTTGGAATTGATGAGCAACAAAGGAATTTCATCAAGAGGCGTGGTGTTGCACGGCGCAGGGTTCATCATCTCGCCCCAAGAAGCATGGAACCTAGGCCTAGGGCGCACTTCGGGTCTTGATCGGCACATTCGAGCGTATTGCAATGGGCGAGACTTAATGGATCGTCCGCGCGACGTTATGGTGATCGACCTTTTTGGTCTAACCGCAGATGACGTCAGAATGCGGTTTCCTGAAGTCTATCAGCACGTGAAAATTGAGGTGAAAGAAAAGGTCATTGTCAACAGGACCGGCGAAAAAGAGTTTGTCGGACGTGACTGGAATAATCGCGAGTACAGAAAACAGAACTGGTGGCTGTTTGGAGAGAACGTACCGGATCTTCGCAAGGCACTTTTCGGCCTTCCACGCTACATCGCAACTGTTGAAACCGCCAAGCATCGTGTGTTTCAGTTTCTCAATACCTCTATCTTGCCGGACAACAAACTGGTTGCTATCGCCTTGAATGATGCCTTTACTCTCGGCGTCCTTTCTTCAAGACTTCATATTCCTTGGGCAATGCGGACAGGCGGTTGGCTCGGTGTTGGAAACGACTCAGTCTACGTCAAATCGCGTTGCTTCGACCCTTTCCCCTTCCCCGATGCCACCCAAACCCAAAAAACCACAATAGGCGCGATAGCCGAAGAACTCGATGCGCATCGCAAGCGGGTTCTGGACGAGCACCCGCACCTGACGCTGACCGGGCTCTACAACGTGCTGGAGCGGCTAAAGGCCGGCGCGAAGCCCGATGAATTGAACGAAAAGGAACGGCGGATTTTCGATGATGGGCTGGTGCTGATCATCAAGGAGTTGCATGAGCGCCTGGATTCGGCAGTGGCGGATGCCTATGGCTGGCCGGTGGATCTGGCGGAAGAAGAAGTGCTGGCGCGGCTGGTGGCCCTGAACAGGGAGCGGGCCAAGGAAGAAAAGCGCGGGCTGGTGCGCTGGCTGCGGCCGGATTACCAAATCCCCCGCTTCGGCTCCGACAGGGAGAAGGCAGAGCAGATCGAGGCGGATTTTGGCGAGGCGGCGGTGGCGAAAGCGGGGCCAAAGCCGAGTTTCCCCGCCGACGAACGCGACCAGACCCCCGCTGTTCTACACCAGCTTATGGAAGCGGAAGGGCCAATCGATGCGGCAGCGATTGCCAGCAGCTTCAAGCAGGGGCGCAAGTGCTTGGGCGCGGTTCAAGCCGTACTGAACGCCTTGTTCCGTATGGGGCTGGTATCGACAGTGGATGGCAAGCGCTTCGCCTGGCGGCGCGTGGCATAATTCCTATCGGCTCGGCCGTCCATCGATGTGCCGCTCGTTTGGGGGCCTGATCGTCAGTGTCGGAGAGTACCTAACGGCATAATGGCGTGCGCGAGATTTATGCCAGGTGAGAGTTGGCCGCGTTGCGTCCTCAGCTTCTCTGTGCAGGCGATCATGACGGCCCAGGCGGGCCGTCATGAGATTTTTTGTGCTGTTCAGCCAAAACCCATCAAGACCGCGGCGGCAGGACGGGAAGCGGCTCTGCGCGACCGACGATGAAGGCGTAGGAGAAGGCGCCGACCAGCGCCATGCCGGCCGCCATCATGAAGGATGGCGTGTAGCTTCCGCCGAACATGTCCAGCAGAAAGCCAAAGAGCAGCGGGCTGATGATGCCGGCGATGTTGGAGGCGAAGTTCTGGATGCCGCCGATCGAGGCGACGTGGCGGGAGCTTGGCGCGACGTCGGCGGGTAGCGACCAGATGCCCGTCGCGGCAATGGCGAGGCTGCTGTAGGAGATCGCCAAGAAGAACAGCGCCATATAGAGCGACTGCGTCAACGATGCCGGCAGGATGGCAGCGCCACCCAGCATGCCGCCGACCATGATGATCTTGCGCACCGTCGTGACATTGGCACCATTGCGGATTGCTCTATCGGCCAGCGCGCCGGCAATCCATGCGGTGACGACAGCAGAGAGACCCGGCAGCATTCCATATAGGCCGAGTTCCGCAAGGTTGAGGCCGCGGGCGGTCTTCAGGTAGCTTGGGAACCAGGTGAGGAAGAAGTAGATCACGAAGTTGAGGCAGAAAAAGCCGATCATCATGCCCCAGATGGTGCGGTATCTGAAGAGATCGACCCATTTGATCTTGGCGGCCTCGGGGTCGTCGTTTTCGACGGTTCGCCCACCGTTCTCGATGATGTAGCGACGCTCCAGGTCGTTTGCCCGCTCATGCTCGGTCGGATCGCGGTAGGTCACGTACCAGAAGAAGGCCCAGATGATGCCGACGGCGCCGAGGATGATGAAGGAATAGTGCCAGGTCGCCACAGCGATGATGGCCGTGACGATGGGCAGCGCCAAGACGGTGCCGACGCGAGAGCCCGAGTCGATGACAGCCGTTGCAAAGGCGCGCTCGCTCTTCGGGAACCATCGGGAGGCGGCCTTGGTGGCAGACGGATAGGCGGGAGCTTCACCGGCACCGAGCGCGAAACGAACGGCGAAGAAGGTCCAGAAGCTGTAGGCGAGCGGCGTCAAAGCCGTAAAGACTGACCACCAGACGGCGGCAAGCGAAAAGGTCTTGCGCGCGCCAAGCTTGTCGGTGATCCAGCCGGCAAGCAGCATCATGCCGTCATAGGCCCAGAAAAACGCGCCGAGAATCAAGCCTTTCTCGGTGTTGGTGAGATTCAGGCCAAGCTCGGAGTCGATGAAGGGAAGCGCGACGCTCATATTGGCGCGATCGAGGTAGTTGATCGAAATCCCGACAAAACACATGAACAGAATAAAATATCGAACTTTCGTGGCGCCGGCGGGCGCACTCTTTGGGTTAATCATGACATCGAACCTCCCTAGCATGATGAACTCACCGCAGGCCGCGGGATTGCTCTGCTTCTGAGGATCGAGCAGATGGCACCGATCTTTTCAGAACGATGGAAGGCCTTCGGCATGCCGGGCAACATCAACGGGCGAACAGATGTCCTCCAATGATGGCCAGCATCATTCATTTATCAATCAACTCTCCACCAGTAAATAGATGAAACGGGGCGAGCCGATGCGAACGACAGGCGACGCTGGGATGACGGGCGCAACGTCATTTCTCGTGGGGACGCTGGCTCGCTATCGTCTGTTGGTCGGGTGATTGATAGGGCGTTCTGCTGATAAATGCTGCGCGACGTGCGCGCTCAGCCTTAGGAGTTCGCCTGACATAGACGAAGGCGAGAGATGCGGCTGGATGCAGTCACTCCATCGGTGACCGTGGGTCTGGTGAGGCAAAATGCGCCTACAGCATCGGCCCGAAAATCGAGTTCGATTTTCGGAAAAGCACGATGTGTAGATTCAAAAAGGTAAAGCGCCCTTTGTGCGTCCAATAGGACGCACGGCGCTTTAGGGCTTCATAAGCGCAGGCGTGCTCCGTTCCGGTCAAGAGCGGTTGACTGGCCGACGTTCTTGTTGCTGGGCCATGCGCAACAATCAGCGCGCCACGAGTTCGATCTTCAATGGAGCCGCACCGGCCACGATCTCCAGCAAGCGGTCGATGTTGGGATGAGCGCCGGGACGGTTCTTTGCGTCGGCCGTGTGCTCGGCGAAAATATCGAGCCCATGGGTCGCTGCTTGCCTGTTCAGCAGACCGAAGCATTGCTCAAGATATTGATAGACGGCGAGCGAGCCTTGCTTGCCGGGCTGGTTTTCGATCGTGGCGACGATCTTGCCATGCGCGTCGATCAGATTGATCTGCGCCAGTCCCTCGATCGAAGGCAGCAATTGCAGGTTATCCTTGAAGGAAGCGGTCGGCTCAATCATGATCAGGTTCTCCTAGAGCATCGGCCCGAAAATCGGACTCGGTTTTCGGAAAGCACGATGCATCGATTCAAAAAGGTAAAGCGTCTTTTGTGCGTCCAGTAGGACGCACAGCGCTTTAGCGTCTGTTTCGCCAGCGTTTAGCAGCTTCATCACGCTGCCGCCACCGGCATCGACTGAGCTTTTGAATTGACGCTTTCGCTGCCATCACGCAGGCAAAAATCCTCATTGCCTGTCGGCATAAAGGCGCTATCATCGCGGTGTTGTAAGATCATTGTCTTTGGGAGGAGCAATAATGAGACGCATGTGGCCAGAGGAATTTTCCGCTCTACTCGACCATGCCGAAGAGGTGAACCTCTCCATTCCACCGGCAGAGGGCGTCGGCGGCGGCAAGGAGCCGACCACGAGAAAGGCCTTGAAAGCCCGCATCACCCAGGACGACTTCGAGAAGATCTGGCCCTTGGCGGAAGCGCGCTACAGGCTGGACGGCAAGTTTTCGGGAAAGGCGATCACGCTCATTGCCAACAATCCGCATTACCGGCAGTGGCACCCGTCTGATGGCGGTAGCGAAGAAGGCGTAGCCGACAGCGGCCACAAATATACGACACGATACGTTATCGTGCATTTCCTACTGGATGAGGTGCGCGAACCCGTCGAGGCGTGAAAACGGCCTGATCAGCTTTGCGAAGCGATAGGTCATCCGAGTGCCGAACAACAGATCACCTGCGGCAGCCTTAAGCTGCCGCAGCGTGCATCCCGCCCCTGACCGAACGCGTGGTGGCAAACTGCCCCACCATCTGCGCCAGTCTTTCGGTCTCGTGCACCAGGGTTTGCGCTGCCGCAGTCGTCTCCTCAACCATCGCCGCGTTCTGCTGGGTCACCTTGTCCATTGCGTCGCCAGCAGCGGAGACTTCGCGCAGGCTCACCGCCTGTTCGCGCGCTGCAGTCGCAATCCTGTCGATGATGGCGCTGATACCGCCCACCTGCTCGCAGATATCTTTCAGCGACATCCCCGTTTCATCGACCAATTGAACGCCTGTCGTGACCTGGGCTGACGATGTGGAGATCAGAGCCTTGATCTCGCGTGCGGCACCGGCCGATCGTTGCGCCAGTTCGCGCACTTCCTGAGCGACGACAGCAAAACCCTTGCCAGCCTCTCCGGCGCGGGCCGCCTCCACCCCGGCATTCAGCGCCAGGAGGTTGGTCTGGAATGCGATTTCGTCGATCACGCCGATGATGTTGCCGATCTTCGTGGAGGATTCCTGAATTTCGCTCATGGCACCGATGGCGCGCTCCACCACGACACCGCCACTCTCCGCATTGGTCTTGGCAAGGGACACCGTCTTCTGCGCGTGGCTTGCGCCATCGGCAGTGCCGTTGATGCCGCTTGCCACTTCACCAAGTGCAGCAACCGTTTCTTCAAGAGAAGCGGCCTGCTGCTCCGTGCGGCGGGCGAGATCGTTGGAGGCGCTTGAGATTTCAAACAGTCCCGACTGAATGGTGCCGACGCTCTGGATCACAGCATCGATGGCCTCCTCAAGCGTGGAAACCGCGCTGTTGAAGTGGTCTCTGATCCGATCGTAGCGTGGATCGACTGCGCCGATGCGCGCCGTCAGGTCGCCCTTGGAAAGCGCATCAAGACCCGTCGAAATCTGGCGGAAGGCATGTTCCATCGCCTGCGCTTCCGTCATGCGTTCGGCCTCGCGCTCGAGGCGCATATGTTCGGCCTGCTGTCTTTCCCGATCGGCCTCAGCCTCGGCATGGATACGGGCGCGGTCATTTTGCTGAAACACCTGCAGCGCGCCAATCATCTCACCGATCTCATTATCGGTCTTGGCAAGCTTGAGCTGGGTGTCGGCCTCTCCCCGTGCAAGCCGCGCCATGGCTTGCGCCACCTGCATCATCGGGCGAGCCACGGAGCGAACCATGAAGAGCGCGATCGCCATCGCCAGAACAAGGCTGAACAGGCCGGCACCCCACATCCAGGATGTGCCCTGGCTGCCCTGACGTTCCGAAGTCGAGGCGATTTCGCCGGCGATCTTCACGATGCCGTCGGTAACGCTTTGCAATGTGGAAACGACGAGCGACGCCTGCTGGTCGGATGTCGCCAGATTGGTTTTCATCGCGTCGAAGGATTGACCGAGCTGAGCGAGATTGGCGGTCATGTCGGTGCCGCTGGTTTTCGACAGCATGGTGCCCAGCGCTTGCGCCTTCTTCAGACCAGCCGCAATCACCTCGGCGGACTCTGTCGACGGCTGGACGCGGTATCGTTCGACCTGGGCAAGCGTGTCCTTCAACACATTGCTGAAATTGCGTGCCGTACCGGAAATGATGCGCGCCTTGGAGCGCGCCTTGTCCTTCTCGCTTTTGGAGGCAAGTTCGGTCTCGGCGGATTTGCGCAGCGCTTCGTCAAGCGCCTGGGTAATGGTGGAAATCTTGGAGAAGAGGGCGAAATCCTGCGTTGAAACCAGTGCCGCGCCATTGTCCTTGGCAATCGCTCCTTGGATATCCGCAAATGTCGCGGCCAGATTGCTAACGATCGGCTGGATGTCCGGCGTGCCGCCGAGCTTCACGACTTCGGCAAGGCCTGCCTCGGCACGCGCCATCGGTTCGGCAAGCTGCGCGGCAGAGACCTGAGCGCCTTGGCCTGCGGCACGAACCAGCGCAAGCTCGATCGCGTTGATGCCTTCATTGAAGGTGCTGGCGTTCTGAATGAGAATGCGGATGCTGTTGAGCGTCACCAGCGCGTTGTTGGAGTTGGTCTCTGCCTGGCTGGCGATATCCTGAGAGGTCTTCTCGGTCTGTTCGGCAAGCGTCACCATGCTGCCGGCCGCATCGCGCAAGGCAGTACCCGCCTTCTGAACAGTATCCTGCGAGGCCGCAAGGGCTTTTACCGCGTCGGACGTCTTGGCGATCCCGCTGGAGAGTTCGGATTTCTCGCTTGTGGAAAGAGCAAGCGCGTTGAGCTTGGATTGGGCCGTATCGAGAGCGCCGACAGCCTCGTCGATCCATTTGGGATCCTTGCTGACGAGATATTGGATGATCGCGCCTTCGGCCTTGTTGGCGCCGATCAGCACCTTCGACGTATCCACCGTCTGGGTTACGGCACCGGTGAGGCTCCCCATGCCCCGGATGCCAACGACCGCCACAAGCACGACCGATATGAGCAGCAACGCCATCCCACCCGTCGTTCTGAAACCGATGGACTTCACCTTTTGGGATAATGCCATGCCCGTACCCTCTTCCCCACAGCGGCTTCGCCGGCTGACCACCGGCAGACGCTAGAGGAAATGGATAAAAAACATCTTAAGTATCGAACGAGTATCGGCCACGCCGATACGGAGTTGTCTTCGAAAAGGCCCCGGCATCAGCAGGATTGCATCACATGTCATGGTCGTCGCTGTTGATGCACGGTGCGCTTGGGCGACGAGGTCTCGGCACCTTCCACTCTTGTCACGGGATACAGTCCTTTCGCCAAGAGATTGGCGGGCTTGGAACACAAGGCGAAAGATGACGTTGTGAAGACAATGTCATGGAAGAAGAAGCACTGCTCGACCTTTTCGACACGTTGAAATGAGACGCTTCTTTCGGCCGGCATGCGACCACACATGATGGATTATCGAATGGACATCCGCACCCACTCTGACGGCGAAAGCCATAATCTCTCAAAGGATGAGAAGGCGGGCAGCAACATCCCGCGGCCAATCTCAGATCATGGTATCGTCGGCGATCTGGCGACACTGGCGCTGATTGCCAAAGACGGTGCGATCGATTTCATGTGTTGGCCAAATTTCGATAGCCCAACCATCTTTGCCGGCCTGCTCGATCCGGAACGCGGTGGTCTGTTTGAAATCCTGCCGGATATTCCCGACGTTCGGATCGTGCAGCATTATCGGCCAGACACCAATGTGCTGGTCACTCGCTGGATGGGCGAGAACGCCAGCGCCGAGCTCACGGACTTCATGGCCGTCAGGGAAGACAGTGCCTCTACCTCAACGAAATTGGTGCGGCGACTGAGAGTGACACGCGGGACGGTGGCCCTCACGCTACGCTGTGCGCCCCGTTTCGACTATGCAAGGCAGAAAGAAACAGCCGAGGTTGACGGTCACACGGCCATTTGGCAGCCGAAGCACTGCGACGGGATCAGGCTCACTTCCAGTCTCACGCTCCAAGCCCTCGATGGCGACGTTATCTGCAAGGCGAACCTGACTGCCGGAGAAACGGCCGATTTCGTTCTGACCGGGGCCGATGAAGAGCCAATGGACTTGGCAGACGTCGCAGGGTTCGAGGACGCGACGATCCAATATTGGCAGGACTGGGCCGCACAATCGTCCTATCGTGGTCGGTGGCGCGAAATCGTGACCCGCTCTGCCCTCACGCTGAAACTGATGACGTCACGCCGCCACGGATCGATCATTGCAGCGGGAACCTTCGGCCTGCCAGAGGCACCTGGCGGGGTCCGAAATTGGGACTACCGCGCAACCTGGATCCGCGACGCATCCTTCACGGTCTATGCGCTGATGCGGCTTGGCTACCAGCAGGAAGCGCAAGACTTCACATCCTGGATCGGCAAACGCGCGATGCGATGCGGTGCAGATGGAAAGCTCGACATCATGTATGCCGTCGACGGAAGCACAGTCGCCGATGAGGTATCTCTCGATCACTTAAGTGGATATGGCGGAGCGCGTCCCGTGCGGATCGGAAACGGCGCGGCAAAACAGGTGCAACTCGATATCTATGGCGAGTTGATGGATGCCGTCTATCTCAGCAACAAATACGGCCATGCCATTTCCCATGATGGCTGGAACGGTGTGCGCGACATCATCAACTATGTCTGCGAACACTGCGAAGAGCCTGATGCCGGCATTTGGGAAATGCGGCGCGGCCCGCAGCATTTCCTGCATTCGCGCCTCATGTGCTGGGTCGCAGTCGACCGCGCCATTCGCCTGGCGAGCAAGCGATCGCTTGCGGCACCCTTCAGCCGATGGATCGACGTTAGAAACAATATCTACGAAGACATCTGGGCAAACTTCTGGAACGAGGAGAAAGGACACTTCGTCCAGACCAAGGGTGGAGACACCCTCGACGCCTCACTGCTGCTGATGCCGCTTGTGAGGTTCGTCAGCGCCACCGACCCGCGCTGGTTGGCAACTCTGGACGCGATCGGTGACACGCTCGCCGATGACGGCCTGGTTCATCGCTATAAGAGCGAAGACGGCTTGAGCGGTCAGGAGGGGTCGTTCTCTGCCTGCTCGTTCTGGTATGCCGAATGCCTGGCAAGGGCCGGTGACTTGAAGAAAGCGCGTGCGACCTTCGAAGCACTGTTGAATTACGCCAATCATCTGGGCCTTTACGCCGAAGAGTTCGACCACCGTGGTGAGTTGCTCGGAAACTTCCCGCAGGCCTTTACACATCTGGCCCTGATCAGCGCCGCCTTTTACCTGGACAGAGAACTTGACGGCAAAAGTCCGCAGCAATGGCGACCCTGATATCATTCACGATGGGAACCGTCATACCAGCTGTTTTGCTTTATTCCCGCCTTCCATCTGCGGTCGTCAGGGTCGCGGAAGCGCTATAGCCTCAGCATAAGATTTAAGCACAAAAAAAGACGCATTTTCCTTAAGCACCCCCGCTTGCGCACCGCATAACTTCGTGCTTGTATAGACAACCAAGGAGACCGGATCGCTGGCGACATCCGGGACCAGAAAAGGGAACGCGCCTATGATAACATTCGATCATGTCAGCAAGCACTATCGAGGGCCCACCACGGCTGTCGACAATCTGTCGCTGACGGCTCCCAGCGGCAAGCTCACCATCTTCGTTGGACCATCGGGTTGCGGCAAGACGACGTCGCTTCGCATGGTCAACCGGCTGATCACGCCCTCCTCGGGCAAAATTCTTCTCGATGGCGAACCGACCGACGCCATGGATGTGGCGCTGCTGCGCCGCAAGATCGGTTACGTCATTCAAAATGCCGGCCTCTTTCCCCACCGCACCGTCGTGCAGAACATCGCAACGACCGCGCGGCTGAACAGAACGCCCAAGGAGCAGGCGCTTCGGACTGCCCATGATCTTCTGGAGCGCGTCGGCCTTTCTTCCGCTTTCGCCAATCGCTATCCATGGCAGCTTTCCGGCGGCCAGCAGCAGCGCGTCGGCGTTGCGCGCGCACTCGCGTCAGATCCGAAATTCATGCTGATGGACGAGCCTTTCAGCGCCGTCGATCCGGTGGTCCGTGCGCAATTGCAGGACGAGTTCCTCCGCCTCCAGCGTGAAATCGGCAAGACCATCATCATGGTCACGCATGACATAGACGAGGCTCTGAAGCTTGGCGATCAGGTCGCGGTTCTGCGCACTGGCGGAACGCTGGCGCAGATCGCCACTCCCCAGGAATTGCTGGCACGACCCGCGGACGACTTCGTCGCCGATTTCATCGGGCGCGACAGGGGTTATCGCATCCTGGGTTTTGCCGACTTTAACGATGATGGCGTGCAACTTGGCCACGAACCGACAGCCACGCTCGGCGCCACGCCGGAATCCCTTCGCCAGATTGCGACCGATAGATGGGTGCTCGTCGCCGACGCCGAGAACCGCCCGTTGGGTTGGGCCGATGTGGAAAGCATCAAGGCTCCGTTGAGAGAGGGCGATCTCAATCTCAGCGGCACGCTTGCGGTGGAAGGCAGCAGCCTGCGCAACGTTCTTGACGCCGCCCTCAGTTCACCCTCTGGCCGAGGCGTGATCGTCGGTCCGTCAGGCACATTGGCAGGCACCGTCACTTTGTCTCATGTTGTCACCGCGATAGAGGCGGCACGCACCGGTCGCGCGAGGGCGCAAGCATGAGGTTCGATTGGCTGTACCGCGAGTCCGGCCGTATCGCCGAACTCTTCCTCTGGCACCTCTGGCTTTCGGTCATCCCCGTCGTCATTGGTCTCCTCCTCGCGCTGCCGCTTGGCTGGCTTGCGCACCGGGCCGGCTTCTTCCGCTCCACGATGCTTGGTGCGGCTGGTTTGCTTTACACGATCCCGTCGCTTGCCCTCTTCGTTTTGCTACCGCTCGCTCTCGGCACGCGCATTCTCGATCCGCTCAACGTGGTTGTCGCGCTGACGATCTATGCGCTGGCGCTTCTTATCCGCACTGTCACCGACGGCCTCGATTCCGTACAGCCCGATGTCATTCAGGCTGCCAATGCCATGGGATACCGCACATTGCCGCGGCTTCTCTTCGTTGAGCTTCCGCTTGCCGTACCGGTGATTGCCGCGGGCCTGCGCGTCGCGGTGGTATCCAATGTCAGTATCGTTTCCGTCGCAGCACTCGTCGGAACGCCGCAGCTCGGTCTTCTGTTTACACAAGGGCTTCAACTGCGCTTCCTGACGCCGATCATCGCCGGTATCGTTCTGTGCGTGCTGTTGGCAGCGCTGCTCGACGGGATCGTGCTCTTTGCCACAAAACGCCTGACACCATGGCAGCCCGGAGGTGCAGAACGATGATCGCATGGTTTTCCGATCCGGCACACTGGACAGGCACCGATGGCGTCTTCGCGCTCGTCATCCAGCACCTGATCTATAGCGGCGTTGCCCTCTTCTTCTCCTGCCTGATCGGCCTGCCGATCGGTCTTTATGTCGGCCACACCGGCCGCGGCGTGGTCGTCATCGCAGGCCTTGCCAATGCCCTGCGTGCACTGCCGAGCCTGGGTTTGATCGTGTTGCTGGTCATTCTCTTCGGTCCGGTCTTTGCCTCCGACATGGCGTTCATCGTGCCCAGCATCATTGTTCTCGTGCTTCTGGCCGTGCCGCCCATCATGAGCGCGACCTATGCCGGCGTTGCGGCGGTGGATCCCGCAGCGGTGGATGCGGCGCGCGGCATGGGCAAGCGGCCGCTCGATATTCTCTTTGATGTCGAACTTCCTTGCGCCCTGCCCCTGATCTTCTCCGGGCTTCGGAGCGCGACATTGCAGATCATCTCAACGGCAACCATTGCGGCTTACGTATCGCTCGGCGGTCTTGGGCGCCTCATCATCGATGGCCGTGCGCAGAACGACTACTACCAGATGGCGGCGGGCGCCGTTCTGGTCGGTGCGCTCGCCCTTATGGTCGACTTGGTGATCGGCATCATATCGAGGCTCACGGTCTCACCAGGACTAACCCGCCGGGCATAGGGTGGGCATCAACCAAAACTGCATTTTCATTCTGACGACGTTGACACAAAAGGAGTAGCTTGCATGGCATTCAATATCTTAAAGGCCGCCGGCGCATTCGCGCTGATCGCGCTTTCCGCCACCACGACGCTTGCGCAGACCGATCCTCTCGGGAATGCTCCGGCTCAGCGTTCGGATACGTCCACCATCATCGTCGGCTCGGCAGACTTCCCTGAAAGCCAGCTTCTGGCCACCATCTATGCCAAGGCCCTGGCCGCCAAGGGCATCAAGACGGAAACCAAGCTCAGCATCGGCAGCCGCGAAGTCTATATGCCGGCACTTCTCGACGGCTCGATCGACCTCCTGCCGGAATATGCCGGCGCGACCTTGAGCTACCTCGACAAAAACGCCACCGCCCATTCGCCGGCGGACGTCGCTGCAGCACTGACAAAGGCGCTGCCAGAGGGCGTTGTCATGCTGACGCCATCCGCGGCTCAGGATTCCGATGGTGTGGCGGTCACCCGTGCCACTGCCGAGAAATACAAGCTGAAGACCATTGCTGATCTCAAGCCCGTCGCGTCCGAACTGGTGCTTGGCGGTCCGCCGGAATGGAAGACCCGAAAGGAAGGCATCATTGGCCTGAAGGAACTCTACGGTCTTGAATTCAAGTCGTTCAAGTCTCTCGACGTCGGTGGGCCTCTGACCCTGTCGGCACTGCTGAACGACCAGGTTCAGGCCGCAAACCTCTTCTCGACGGACCCGGCGATTGCTGCCAACGACCTGATCATTCTGGAAGATATCAAGAACCTGTTCCCAGCCCAGAACATCGTGCCGATCATGGCCAAGGCCAAGGTCAACGACACGGTCACCAAGACACTGGATGCGGTTTCGTCCGCTCTGACAACCAAGGACCTGATCGTCATGAACGGTCGCCTTGCCAACCATGACAGCTTCGACGTGGTTGCCGAAGAGTGGCTGACGACGCACAAGTTGAACTGACGGCTGTTTGCGGGTATGGCACGCACCATACCCGCACACGCGCCCCGGACGCGTCCGGTGCCGAACCTTCGTCGTTCGCCTTTTGGAGCCCCATGCAAACGGTAGAGAAACAGATCGAAAAAGCGCAGCACGAGCAGGCCGCCGATAAGCCGCTTTACGTCACGCTCAAGGATTATGTTCGAAGCCGCGTCGAAACCGGCGAGTGGGCCGTCGGCCATCGCGTGCCGTCCGAAAACGAACTGGTCGAGCTGCTTGGCGTCAGCCGCATGACTGCCAACCGCGCACTGCGCGAACTGGCCGATGAAGGCTTTGTCGTTCGGGTACAGGGCAAGGGGTCTTTCGTTGCCAGCAAGAAGCGGACGTCGCAGTTTCAGAGCGTTCCCAATATTGCCGACGAAATTACCCGCAATGGCGGTGTCCATACGGCCAATGTCATCGTACTGCGGATGGAAAGCTGTGATGCCGAACTGGCAGAGGCACTTTCGATCGAGATCGGCAGCCCGGTGTCACATTCGATCATGGTGCATGCGGA
Organism: Agrobacterium cavarae; assembly: GCF_004310285.1. GTDB lineage: Bacteria > Pseudomonadota > Alphaproteobacteria > Rhizobiales > Rhizobiaceae > Agrobacterium > Agrobacterium cavarae. The sequence continues at coordinate 33,966 of NZ_SISF01000025.1, read as the reverse complement.
AGATTCCGTGCCGATGCAGATCGAGGATCGTTTCGTCAACCACGCCATCGTTCCGCACTATATCGATCAGGATTTCGGCAAGGCGACGCCGAACGGCTATCTGACTGCCATTGCGCCGATCGTGAGGGCCGAGCAGCATATTGAGGCGGTGACGGCGCAGCCGTGGGAGTGCAAGCTGCTTGCCATTTCCAAGACGGAGCCCTGCCTTCTGGTGCGCCGCCGCACATGGTCTGACGCCGGCGTCATCTCTTCCGTCCGCTTGCTTTATCCCGGCAGCCGCTATCGCCTCTACAGCACTTGATCCAGCGTCTGGGAAAGCTGCAACCGCGCTCCAGACGAACACTCTCTTTGCATTGAACATTATCAGGAAAACCGAATGACTGTGTTGCTCGATGACAGGCTGACTTGGCAGGACGTGGCAAAGGTCGGCCAGGGAGAAACACTTGCGCTCTCCGACGCCGCAATTCAGCGGATCGAAAACGCGGCGCGGATCGTCGAGAGCATCGTCGAGCGGGGCATCCGTGCCTACGGCATCAATACCGGCGTCGGCGCTCTTTCGGATACCGTTGTTGATCGCACAGCGCAGGGCAAGCTTTCGCGCAGCATCATTTTGAGCCATGCCTGCGGCGTCGGTCCGCTTCTTCCCTCTCGTGAAGTGCGCGCCATCATCGCCGCGCAGATCGCCAACTTCGCTCACGGATATTCCGGCGTGAGCCGCGAGATCGTCAGCCATCTCACCACCTTTCTTGAACGCGACTGCATTCCGGATGTCCCATCCCGCGGATCGGCGGGATACCTGACGCATAATGCGCATACGGCGCTGGTGCTCATTGGAGAAGGCTCCGCCCATATCGCCGGACGTCCCTTGAGCGGGTGTGAGGCCTTAGCGGAACTCGGACTTCAGCCACTGGTTCTCGGCGCGAAGGAGGGATTGAGCCTCGTCAACGGCACCGCTTGCGCCACGGGTCTTTCCAGCATCGCGCTGGACCGGGCCGCGCAATTGCTCGACTGGGCCGATTCCATTGCCGCCATGACGCTAGAGGCGGCCGGCTGCCAGATGCCAGCCTTCAGCGAGGCCGTGCTGTCGTTGCGCGTCTCCGATGGTATTGCCAAGGTGGGCGAGGCGCTGCGGGCACGTCTTGCCGGCAGCGGACTGATCGAAGCCGCTAAAGGCCGACGCACACAGGATGCACTCAGCCTGCGCTCTATCCCCCATGCCCACGGCGCGGCGCTCGATCTGTTCGAGACATGCGCCGCCATCGTTGACCGTGAACTCGCATCGGTCACCGACAACCCCGCTGTCGCCGGCACGCCGGAGGAGCCGCTTGTCTGGTCTGAAGCCCATGCGGTTGCGCCAGCACTCGGTCAGGCCGCTGACGCTCTAGCCATCGCCATTGCGCAAATTGCGGCCATGAGCGAGCGGCGGATCGACCGCCTGGTCAACCCGCTGGTGAGCGGCCTCCCACCCTTCCTCGCCTCCGACCCAGGCAGCCATTCCGGCTTCATGATCGCCCAATACACGGCAGCAGCGCTTGCAAACGAAAACCGCAGGCTTGCAGCGCCCGCCTCCACCGATGGCGGCCTCACCTCGGCGCTGCAGGAGGATTTCCTCGCTCATCCGACCGCTGCGGCCAACAAGCTTCTCGCCGTGATCGACAATGCCGAATACATTCTCGCGATCGAGTGGCTGGCGGCCACGCAGGCCCATGATTTTCTGGAAACCGTGGCGCGCAGAGCACCGGGGACGGACGCGCTCTACAGCCTGCTCCGCTCGCACGTCAGCCATTATTCGGACGATCGGCCGATCTCATCCGACATGGAGAAGACCAGGGCGCTCCTGTCGAAGACACTGCCTCCCCATCAAAGCGTCTGAGGTGCGCGCCGCATCTACATCAAGAAGTCGAGATGGATGTTTCTGGCGCGGATAAAGGGCAGGCCCTTGCGCCGACCTGTCCAGCCGACGACATGCAGATCCCTCGCCGCCGGCTCATGGCGCTCAGCCAGCATCCAGGATCGGCAGTCGATTGCCGCGAAGTCGGCTTCTCCCCGGGCGACAGCCGTCACCGACGCCCGATGTGCTCCGGTTTCCACCAATTCAGAAAACAGCTTGAAGCTTTCGCCCATGGCTCCCAGATCGCGCTTCAAGGCCAGATGACCGGACATCGAGCGGTGCTCGTTAAAGGCAAGTTTTCTTTCTCGAAGTAACGAGATCGGCAAGATCGGTTGGCCTGTCTCAGGCGCCATCACGCTGGCGCCCTCCCCTCTCCGACCAACAATGGCGCTCGAATAGAATATTCCCGAGCCCCCCGCGACATCTTCATACGGGCTTTGCCCAATGACCTGGACATGATCCTGCAAGCCAAGTTCCATCGGCCCCCAACAGGTAGCGGAGATGAGAAGAGCCGGATGGCGCCACAGGACATCGAGATCGAGCGCATCCGGATCGAGCGTTGCCGGGTCCGGCGCGATGATCGACCCATCCTCGCCACGGATGCCGCCCGAAACCGGTGGCATGTCCGCGTTGCGTCGAACGAGTTGCTCAGGCGCATCGATGCCATTTGCGATGAAGCGGGCGCGCATTATCTCCCAGCTGCGATCCACATCGGATCGCACTTCCGGCCAGTCATACATCGGCAGAGCGGCAATCCACTTCATGCCGGAAGATCCGGAATTGCGGTACCACCCGCTGCTTGATAGTTCGCGACATCGCCGTGATCCGTTACCACGATATCGTTCGCCACGACCGGTTCAACCCGTCGCCAGGCGGGGTGCACCACCGGCTCCTTCGCCTTGAAAGCGAATGCGCGGAAAACCTCGAAATAGTTGGCGAAGACATATCCCTCGTTCATCCTTTGCCATTCTGCGCGTCCAGCGCGATAGAGCGATGGCAACCTGTACCATGCGACGGTAGGCAGCTTGTGGTGCACGAAGTGCAGATTGTTATAGAGAAAGAGCGGTGCGAGAAGCGAGTTTTCGACGATGATCGTGCGCCCGTCCGGCTGCTCCGCCCACTGATGCTCGCAATAGGAGCGGATGGCGATAATGGAAACGCCCAGATAGGCGGAGACGCCGACGTAGAGCCAGACGGGAATGCCGAACAGGTTCGAGACCACCAGCAAGGTCGGAATGAGCCCGGCAAGGTGGAGGGTCCACGCCATGGCGACCTTGCGGTCTCCCTTGAAAATCTTACGCCATTCGGAAGCGGTGAACCCGACCACCATCAGCGGCGGACCGATCAGCACACGTCCAATCAGCGTGTTGTTCCAGGCAAGCAGGCGCTTCAGCAAGGCCGGCATCGTCTCCCAGTCGCTCATGGCGCGGTAGTAACTCTCGGGATCATCGAAGGGATCGGTGAGACGCTCATCCGCATGGTGCTGAAGATGCGTCCGCTTGTAACTACGGTAGGGGTAAAATACCCCGAGCGGAGCGAAGACCAGCGCCTCGTTGACCTTGGCGCTCCTCGTCGGATGCCCGTGCAAAACCTCATGTTGAAGCGACGAGTGAAGCGCGACCGCAACGCCCATCAGCACGAGCGCGACGATGGGATAGGCCGGATAAAGACTGTAGCCAGCCATCCCCCACAGGCCGTAGCATGCAAGAAGTAGCGCGACTGTCGGCCACTCTATTCTAGGCGCCTTTGTTCGACGTTGATGGAGTCCTTGGTGTTGCCTATCGAATGACGTGTCGCTCATCATATCCCCTGATGCTTAGCCCCGGGACAGAATTTCACCCAGCCGCAAGGTGCACAATGAGAGTTTGGTGACCGATTGTTGATTTTGATAACAGAAACCCTACAATGTTGATAATAGTAAACATTGAGGTTAATTATGGATAAGCGTGCCTTGGCGGAGCTCTTTCGCCTCCGCTTGCTGGAACTGGTCACGCGGTCCGGTGACAGCCATTCGGCTTTTGCGGCCGGGATCGGCATCGACCGCTCGGCGCTATCACAGCTTTTGTCGGGTGATTCGGCGCGTCTACCGCGCGTGGAAACTCTTCTCAACATCGCCGAACGCCACGCCGTATCGCTCGATTGGTTGCTCGGCATCTCGCACGATCCAGGCCTGACGGGGGAACTGCGCCCGAGCTTCGAGATCGAGGAAGGCGGTGAGGACTATACCGACACGCTGCTGATGAAATGGCATGCCGAGGCCACAGGTTCGAAGATCCGCTACGTGCCAGCCCGAATCCCGGACCTGCTGCGCACCCCACAAATCATCGCCTTCGAAGCCGAAAGCGCGCATCAAAGCGTGAAAGCCCAAGCCAGCGAGTCCGCTTTTCGCCTCGACTACAACCGCCAGCCGGGCACGGATATGGAAGTCTGCATGCCCTGCGAGACGTTGGAAGCTTTTGCCCAGGGACGCGGCATGTGGAGTGGGTTGAAGAAGGAGATCAGAGCAACACAGCTGCAATACATGTCCGAACTTATCAACGAGCTCTACCCGTCGTTCCGACTATTCCTGTTCAACGAGAAAGAGCGCTTTTCCGTACCCTATACGATCTTCGGCTCGCAGCGCGCAGCGATCTTCGTGGGCGGCATGTATCTCGTTCTCAACAACGCCGAATCCATCCGCAAAATGCAGCGCCACTTCGATGAACTGATCCGGTTCACCCGCATTCATGCTCATGAGAGTGCTGATTTTGTTAAGAGTCTGGAGGTTGCGTGATGGGTCGTGGTGACGGCACGCAGTAACGCGTCCAATTCGCTATGCGTGGTCTTCGCAAAACCGTCGAGGCATTGCTTCGGCTGAGCATACCACTGCAGACCAGCTTGAGATCGGTTTCTCAACCGCATCCTGCCGCAAGCTCTTTGGGGCGCAGCACAGCCTCAGAGCATGGTGAACCGGTTGCCAACTGGCACGCGCTTTATCATGGTGCCCGCGCAACTCGTTGCTACCAGACTACTGGACACACGATCTCGAGATGTGGTTCACCGTCCAACGCTTGCGGTCGTCATCATGTCCGTTTGCGGGTGAAAGAACCGAAACGTTACCAGTGAACCTTGTATCAACATCACCCACATGACGAGGGACGTCGCGACAGCGAGAATAATATTTCGAAGTTTGAGTGACACGGCTGAGACTCCTTGAGAGCCATCAGGCTGTCACTCAGGAGTAAATTTTGTCTGAATTGAACGTCATTACCGACTCTAAACTAACGGACGACGCTATTCTTCCTATTTTCTTGTTAACAGATTATTACACAGCGCGAAGAACTATTTACCATAACTATTTAAAGGCAGATAATACTTTGAAATAAAGTAAAAATTTCCTTTAAAATTTACGCTCGCCCGCAAATCTCTTCACGCGTTAGGAGAACGTTCTGGCGGTGCCAACAAGTTCGACCACAACATTTTGGCATGCACCTGAGCCTGAACCTCTAGGCCTACCGACAGGGCGGCATTGATCCGCAGGATCCAAAGTCTCCGCTCACCGAAGCCTCTGCTCAGTGCGGCCGATTAACGAACTCAGGTTTCAGCCGATCAAGGCATTTATGCGCTCGTCCCAGACTTCTGAGCCGATCCCGAACAAAAGGCACATTTGTGCCAGATCAACATCAAGCGAGTTAGTCAAATACGTGAGCTCTTGAGTTTGCCTCTTTCGCAAACGCCTCACTTGATCACTTCGTTCTGGGAGTACTCGTGGTCGGAAGGACAGCGGCAAAAATAGATGCGTTCTCGTACACTTCACGATCGACCTAAGCTACCTTCATCAGCCAAATCTAGTTTTGGCTGATGAAGATGGTTACGCTAGAAGCCGTTACCGCCCTGCATCTCCGAATAGATGGTTCCGACGATAATTCGGCAATCGAGCCAAAAAGAAAAATTTTCGATGTAATGAAGATCGGCATTAATCCGGGCGCGGGCTTTCGAAGGACGATCTGTAGGCCCTCGCAGACCACGCATTTGGGCAAGCCCTGTGAGACCTGGACGCATCGCATGGCGCTGATGATACTCAGGAACAAGGGTTTCATACGGTACGCCGGCTGCAAACATACCAACGGCGTGGCAGCGTGGCCCGACAACCGACATATCACCACGAATGACATTGATGAGCTGCGGCAGTTCATCGACGTTAAAACGACGCAGATAGCGCCCCACCTTTGTGATCCGCGGATCGCCTACAACGGTCTGCGCAACCCCACTGGGATCGCCTTTGTCTGTGTACATAGAACGGAATTTATAGACCTTGATTTTCTTCCCGTTCATCCCCCAACGGGTCTGCGTGAAGAGTGCCCCGCCAGGACTTTCACATCTGATCAAGCAAAAAACTGTCAATAAAAGCGGCGCCAGCACAATAAGGGCGAGCGTAGCTAACACTATATCGAGAAATCGTTTTGCAGCTAAATGCGAAATATTCTTTTGGGACATCTGGACGGAAAACGGCTGAAATACTTCAACCGGACTGGAATCCAGAGTCCCGAGAACACACTCACCTGATTGGAAGTCTGACATTTTTGTCGCCCCACATTGCGCACATATGACGCACCGCTAAAATAATCGCTGAAGTTACTTTCATCGGCTTTATATTCTAACTCTGTAACACTGTCAGTACCAAAATTAAAGATTGGTTAACCTGTTTTAGCTTGCAAAATACGAAGACATGCTATGCAGTTTTAGATCACTACGAAGACTTTATGGTGCCAGGACAAGATGAAGCTACATTTGCGGCGCTCTGGAAGAGCTTCCTGATTGAGCCCCGGAATATTTGCGGTTTGTTCGACAGAAACCTTGGGGACGTCGAAGATTCAAGTCTAGGCTTGGAGGCCAAGCAGGATTGCAGATCTTTTCTCTTCAGCCCGTGTCTCGTCTCCACAAGTCGGCCTAAGGAGCCAAATAGATCATCTGGTTCTTTTCCGACGAGACCAGCGATCGCCATCCTAAGTTCACAGCCGCTTGAGGTGCGGGGCGCGCTGTCAGAGCGTCGAGTAGGATAAGTCATTCTTCCTTTTGCCTATACTGCCGATATCGAATTCACGCCAGCTCGACCGCGATCCGTGGGGAAGGTGGTCCTTGACGTCACTCCCCACAAAGGGGCCGAATTCAAACCCGCAACATCAGCCAATAGACGCAGACCACTCTTTCGTAGTTGATACGAGGAGTTGTAGAAACAATCACCGAATGATCCTCGACAAGCAGGAATGCCGGGAAACCGGTTCAATTGAATCAGAGTGACCCGAGGCCGACATGTCTTGAAAAGCTACAGGTCCTCGATAGCCGTTAACCGAGCGTTAGACATGATGATGACCCGCGCTTCTACTGAGATTAAAGTCGAGGCATTGTCTCGCTTATGACACGGCGATTCCGTAACTACCTAATCCTACTTAGCATTTCGCTGGCGATGTGGGCCGTCGCTGTCGGCGCAATAGCATTGCTATGGTGACTCCCTAAAAGCGCCTGCGCCCAGGGGCCTTCATAATCGAGCGCGCGTGACGGTGAACCAATCGCGCAGGCGTTCAAGGTTTCCCTTGTCGCACCTATCCGATCGTGTGCTGGCTGAAAGCGCTCACCTCGTGTTCTGCGCCTTGATTTCATCGCCACAGGTGATAAAGAAGCGGCGATACTGAAGGTATGCCTGCACGCAATAGGTGTGCAGGTGATGGAATCGCCGAACACGATGCTCCAATCAATCCGACAGGGCCGCCTCAAAACAGGATCGATTCCCTCGAACATCATTGCTTCGAGATAGCTTCGGCATCGATACGGATCATTACACGTGTTTCCTAAATGTAATTTTGGAGTGTTTCACCGCCACCTGATGAAGCGTTTCCGCTCTGGTACGGCGCCCGCTGCCCCGAGGTCCAGGTTGACGATGCGTGGATCGGATTTCAGTGCTCTATACGCAATAAGCGACATACATGGTTGCGCATCGGCATTCAGGGCAGCACGCCGTTTAATCGCGCGCGATGCGCAGGGCTATCCGGGACGAAAGCTTGTCGTGTTGCTTGGAGACTATGTAGACCGGGGGCCGGCAAGTCGAGACGTTTTGGAACTGCTCACCCAACCGATATCAGAAGAAATTGAGGACGTTGCCCTGTGCGGCAACCATGACGACCAACTCGTCAAAATGGTGCGTGGCGACTTGCCAATTGATGCTTGGCTGGAATTTGCTGGCAGCGCGACACTAACCTCTTTCGGGATAGATGTTGAAAATGTGCTAAAAAGGGTTGGATTAAAAGGGCTACATCACGTCGTCCGAGAGACTATACCAACCGCCTACATTTCAAGACTAGAAGCTCTGCCTGTATCATTGCAGATCGATAATCTTCTCTTCGTGCATGCCGGCGTCAGACCTGGTGTGGCCCTCGCGTCGCAGACAGATAACGACCTTATGTGGATACGCGAACCTTTCCTGGAGGATGGACCACAGTTACCGATCTTCGTGATCCACGGGCACACTCCTGGCATCACTGTGAATATCGGGAATGCCCGACTTGGCATAGACACTGCGGCAGTCGCAACCGGTAAGCTTACCGTTCTTAGGATTGTCGGGACGAAGTTCTCGACAACACAAGCGTCGAATTGAGCAACTCATGGAGAGTGGAATTCTCGCTAAGACCGAGAACGTCTCCTCTTCTCTGACGAGCGCGATACAAATCGAGAGGCTTCAGCGTGCCGCGACGCAAATGGGGTCAGGCCACCACGCGTTTCGACCGCCGCAGGATTCAAGTTGCAACTCTGTGCGAAGCTAGGTTTGAAAATCGATTTCGCAGGCGCGGATGGCAGGATCTCGCAATCAGCTTGGTCCCAGGCAATCTTGGCTCGCCGGCCCGGCTGAAGCGGCTTTTGACCTACGCCGCCTGAGCGAGAAGGCGAAAAACGCTCACTCAAGCCGTAAAAATTGGATCGTTGAAGCGAGCGACGTGGAACAAACCGCACGCTCAGAAATTGACTCGTCCAGCGATACGCAAATCAAGCTCATTTAAAATCATTTCGTTATTCTAGCTCACGGGGAAAATTATGCGATTGCGCACCATCTGCATTTTGAGCCTTTCTGTCTTGCTTCCGCTTCCTGCGGTAGCAGCCGACATGATCCAAAATTACGAGCCGCAGCGAAAACGAGAATATGTCCGATACGAGCGTCCCGTGAGAGCCACTTACGTCGAACGTCGTAAGGCCCTTGAATGCGGCGACCTCATCGTTGAGTATCGATATGTTCCTCGCACCGAAATAGTTACCGTCTGTCATCCGCCAGTTTTTTAACTGCCCGTTTCTGCTGGGCAAGCCGCATTGGTTGCAGAGCGCCGATTGGCATGCACCAGTGTAGGCTGCTATGACCAGCTACCTGAGAATGGCAAAAATCAATAATTGCCGATATCAGATGCTTGGCGAAGCACTGGATCCGCTCTCCTGAGCGTCGCTGTCGCAGTGCGAACTTTCTTGGGCGCGGAGGCGACCAGCTTAGCTTTTTGACCAACATTCTGCCATTGCTTGGGATTGTCCCGCGACTGCACTTTCAGGAACCTCAGGTCGGTTTTACGCCAGTCCATGATCGCACTCGTGCGGTTATCGAGCACGAGGTCACCGGCGGATGTCTTTGCGATAAGGACCGCATGCCCTTCACCGCTGGAGGTTAGCGCCACAGCAATACGCAAACTCGAGGACGACCAGCCAAGCTCGATAAGCTGTTTGCGCTTTGTCAGCGCAAAATCCTCGCAATCGCCGCTTTTGACATCTACTTCCCAGTCGTCCGTACCAGATCGGTCGTTAACAGGCCGGATGGATCTGTTGACAGTCGAATTTACCCTCGACAGCTGCGCTCCTCGCTCCGCATCCAGATCCATTATGCTCTGACCGCCAACCTTTCGGCATTGTTCTGGCGCCTTCATGCAGAACACGACACTCGCGAAGGGCGCCAGTGTCCCCTCCTGTTCGAGCATTCGGACAACATCAGAGCCAAACTCTTTAGGTACGCCGGAGGGCCCGAATGCCCTTGCAACTTCCGGCGCTGATGAGAACGCAATCACGGCGCTAACGAGCACGCAAAAATTTGACCGGATTTTCTTCGACATCACTGGCAGAGACATGGAACACCTCGCTGTTATGTCGCAATAAGTACCGCACGCCTTCTGCAGATTTGGTGGTGAGAAATGTTCAAATTTTATGGAGATGCGTTTTTTTGGGAATTATGTTCTTCGCCATCGTGGTTACACTCTCAGAACGGCTCGCTGATCATCATTCATTCACAATGTTCCTGACGGATTGATACGCACTTGCCGACACTCAGGCGCCATTCGGCAGTGTCGGAAATGCTCCGGTCCTTATGTTCGCGCGTTGTATCGATAGTTTATCCCTGCTTGATAAGCAGGCATGCCTATCTTCGAAACATCGCCTGACGATTGCTCTTCTCTGTCGTCACGCGGAAGGCGTCACCAGGCTGTTTATGGCGGCGCGTAAAGACATTCCGGGGTTCTCAAGCAAATGACCAACAACGCAAGAAACTTTTTTGAACCGGAATTTGCCTCGCAACTTTTCAGAAGCACTTGTGATACAATAGGAAAGAGTGAGAACTCATCTGACCCACACCTCCGCGGCGACCGTCCACAAAACCTATTCGCGAGAGCAAATTCGTGTATTTATTTCGATAGAGGCTGCATTTGGGAGGCTCTACCCTTTTAAAACCACAACATAGTGAATTTTCTAGTTGGATAGATGGCGCTACGCTGGGTGTTTGAGAAACTGGAAATGCTCGATTGGCAAAAAGCTCATCACACGTGGCCTAGCAACCCGGACAGGATCAAGCATGCAGTCGGTAAAAGTTGTCAGTATACTCGTTCCAGGGATTGTCTGGTCTTGCCTCTTATTTGGAAGCGCAGCCGCGCAACAGCAGCAATACCCAAACTATGAGGAACAAAAGAGCCTCGATGGAGGCGTTACCGGCACTTACGGCAACCAAAATTTCGATGTTCCGCCTCAGCCTGGACAAATCTCTCCAAGACTGGTTCGTCCCCTTCCTCGCGATCCAAACGGGGCTAAGTCAGGAAATTCGGGGGCTACGCATCGCAGCTGTGTCGTCGACTCTTACGGGAACGCGGTGTGTCGGTAGTATACGCCTTTAAAAAGAAGAGGCCGCCTTCACTGACTGCAGTGCAACTACCCCACCTCATGTAATCAATAGCGTGGCGGGACTTTTCGATGATAACTGCGCTAGCCGAGTACATGCGACGCTTTTGCGATGCTCAGAAACTCGGTAGATGTCAGTTTGTATCCGACGTCGAAATTAAAGTTGCAACCGTTCGCATATGATCCCGACGTGACGGCGGAGAGAGCACTGCGGCGAAGCGCAGGCTAAAGACTTTTTCGTTACGCCAGTTGCAATACGAAGGATTGCTAGACAGAGATTTTGACGAGGTTGACAGAAGTATAAACCTAAACCCAGCGCATCCCGGATTCCGATGTTCCCGCCACCGCCCTGGCTACTGCTGCCGGCGAACAATAGTACCGTCGAAAAACTTAAGACAGACAATTGCAAAGCGGTTTTATCCACGGATGAACGTTGGACCGATGCCGATTTACCAAAACCATATTTATTTCAGTCACAACATTTTGTTTTGTGGATAATATTATAACTTTCAGTTATGAACAGTAATAAGCATACCTATTACCCTTTTAGCTTTTTGGTACATTGTCAGTAGCATAGCTATCGTGCCGTCGCGAGGTTGGCGTGAAAACACTTAATTCTCGAAGCAATACATCGGACTATACCGATCCTATAGCTGAGATAATAAAAAAATGTCGACCTGGAGTCGTTGCAGTGGGAGTTGCCAGCGCTCTGGTCAACATCCTATACCTCACTGCGTCATTTTTCATGTTGCAGGTCTACGATCGAGTTATCCCAAGCAGGAGTATTGCCTCACTCGTGGCGCTTGGTGTGCTTGCCCTGATGCTGTACGCCTTCCACGCGGCGTTCGAGATTGCTCGTAATCGAATTCTGGTTCGCATCAGCGGCGTTTTCGACGAGATGATGGCTAGGGCCATATTCAGCACGACTGTTCGAAGCGCACTTAAACTACGGTCCGGCGGCGACGGACTGCAGCTTCTGCGGGACTTTGATCAGCTTAGAACATTTTTAAGCGGTTCGGGCCCGACGATCATCTTCGACTTGCCCTGGATCCCGTTCTACGTTGCGATCTGCTTTCTCTTTCACCCGCTTATCGGTGCGATGACAATTGTCGGCGGCATCATCCTGGCAGTATTGACGCTGGTAGCGAACAAAAGCACGCAGAAATCCGCACAAAAAATACACGATCTCAGCAACAGGCGAACCTCCGATATCCAGGCGGCGCAAAGAAATGCGGAGATCGTCACGGCTTTGGGAATGGCCGATACGCTCGCCAATCGATGGGTTTCGCAAAATGATGCCTACCGGGCGGCTTACCGCAGAAATTCAGATGTAGCGAATTCCTACGCGACCGTTTCAAAGATTTTCAGAATGGTGCTTCAATCTGCTGTACTCGCAGCAGGCGCCGTTCTTGTGATTGAGAACCAAGCATCGGGCGGTATAATTATCGCGTCATCGATCCTCACCTCGCGCGCGCTGGCTCCCGTCGAGCAGGCAATTGCCAACGCTCGAGCCTATGCCGCCACCCTGCAGGCCTGGCGGCGTATGAAAGAGTTGTTAAAGGCATTCCCCGCCGCGCCTTTCCCCATGCTGCTACCCTCTCCTCGCCGATCACTGTCCGTAGACAACCTTGTGAGCGGCGCACCTGGGCAATCCCAAGCGCTGATTGCAGGGGTTGACTTCAGACTTAACGCTGGCAGTGCTGTGGGGATAGTAGGGCCGAGCGCTTCGGGAAAATCATCTCTTGCTAGAGCTCTGACCGGCGTTTGGCCAATCTATCGTGGGAATATTCGTCTTGACGGCGCTGCGCTCAATCAATGGAGCGACGTCGAGCTTGGGTCTCATATCGGATATTTGCCTCAGGACATTGAGCTTTTCTCAGGGACGGTGTCGGAGAATATATCTCGGTTCCGTCGGGATGCGGACCCTTCTGCCATCATCGCCGCGGCAACCGCTGCTGGCGTACATGAGTTGATCTTAAAACTCCCCCGAGGTTACGAGACGGAAATAGGCACCGGCGGAAACATGCTGTCGGCAGGGCAACGTCAACGCTTGGGTCTGGCTCGCGCGCTTTACGGTGATCCGTTCTTAGTTGTTCTCGACGAACCGAACTCGAACCTGGACGCAGATGGTGAGGCAGCGGTGACTGCTGCAATTCTTAGCGTACGTGCCCGCGGCGGGATAGCGATCGTCATCGCCCATCGTCCGAGCGCACTTGCCGGCGTCGACCACGTGATGATGGTAAAAGACGGGCAGATGCAGCTTTTCGGAAGAAAAGAAGACGTGATCAATTCGATACTTCAGAAGCAGGAACGGCCAGTAACTCTGGAGCGCGCACCTACATTGAAGGTCGTTGATGGGTCAGAGGCTTAACTCATGAATGACAACACGAACTCCCTTACCTCAATAAAGCGTCATGTCTTGATAGTGGGGCTTCTCGGCGCAGTATTGGTCTTCGGCATTGGCGGGTGGGCTGCGACGGCATCGCTTTCCGGCGCCGTGGTCGGAGACGGTATGGTCATAATTGATGAGAATGTCAAAAAAATCCAGCATTTGACCGGTGGGATCGTGTCTGAATTGGTCGTTAAGGAAGGCGATCATGTTCAAGCAGGCGATCTCCTCTTAAGGCTTGACGCGACCTCCATCAGAGCGAGCCTGGGCATCATCAATAGTAGTTTGGCTCAATTGTACGCGCGGCGCAGTAGACTTATCGCAGAACGCAGTGGCGCCACCGAGTTTACCGTAAACGATGTTGACTTGAACGGTCTTGAGCCCGATGCAGATCTAAACTTGGTAGAAGGAGAGGTACGGCTTTTTACGAGCCGCGTTGCTTCGCTCGCTGGCATGCGTCGACAGTTGGAGGAACGAAAGAACCAGCTCTCTGCCGAGATCGAGGGAGATACGATACAACTCCAGTCGATCGATGATGGCGCAAAACTTGTTGGCCAGGAACTAGACGCGTCGGAAGAATTGTACAGGCAAAAACTCGTTACGTTGCAGAAGGTGAACAGTCTGCGTCGGCAGAAGGTTGAACTAAGCGGCAACCGCGGAGAACGCCTCGCCTCACGCGCTCAAGCCCAAGGCAAAATCAGTGAAATCGACCTTCAAATTCTCCAGTTGGACGAGGATAGACGATCCGAGATTGCCAAAGACCTTGCCGATACAGAAGGGAAAATTGCTGAGTTCGAAGAGCGACAGGTGGCGGGTAAAGATCAGCTGAGACGTCTAGATATCAGAGCGCCGTTAGATGGTAAAATATACCAGCTCGCCGTTCACACTGTTGGTGGCGTTATAAATCCTGGCGAACCTCTTATGCTTTTGGCACCTGACCAGCGAGCACTCACAGTTGAGGCCCGCATTGCTGCCCGCAGTATTGACCAAATCACGCTCGGCCAACAGGTAGATATCCGCTTCACTGCGTTCGACCAAAAAACCACTCCAGAAGTCACCGGTAACGTCACTTCGGTTTCCCCGGACATCATCATAGACCAGAAGAGTGGGCAATCTTACTACGCAGTCCGCGTTGTTCCGAACATCGAGAGTCTTGAGAACCTGAACGGCAAGAGCCTTTATCCCGGCATGCCTGCGGAAGTATTTATCAAAACCGCCGATCGGCAGGCGCTGTCCTACTTCGCTAAACCACTTACCGATCAAATGAAACACGCCTTCCGGGAAGAGTGACTGCGTAGAGATCGAGCCCAACACAAAACTCGTTGCACGCCAAGGCGTACCTCCCCCTGAGTACGTTATTCTAGGCTCAGTGCGCGCGCGTGCACCGGTGGGACCTTCCAATGAAAAGGATATACTTGAGCACGCTACCGCAAGAGCGTTGTCACTGGAGCCGAGTGAGCCGATTGAAATGTCTAAAGCACCGCGCGTTTAATCGGATGCATAGCCCGCGGCTTTGAGATAGCTCCAACACTCGGCTCCGTCGAAGAGATGCAGATTGATCCGAGAGCATTAGAAACGGTCTCGAAGGTCCTTGCGACTGCGGCGCGCAGGTGGGCCGTGATCTTGGAGAAAGCCATCTCAATGGGATTGAGATCTGGGCTGCAGGGCGGCAGGAACAGAAAGCATACGCCTTTTTCTGTCAGCGCCTGTGCCGCCTTAGTACTCTTGTAAACCGCGAGAGTGTCGAGGATGACCACGTCGCCGCGCTCAAACGCTAGTACAAGTTGGGTCTGGATGTAGGTGTCGAACAAGACGCGGTTCATGGGGTGATGGATAATCATGGCGCAGTCAGGCCATGACAACGCAGTGCGGCAATGAAGGTCTGTGTGACTTTGCCCCCAAGGTTCATCCAGCTTTGAGTTCGCTGTGGCGGTCTTGAGGTATTCCCCAATACCGAACGGCACCTCTAAACGCCAACGTGGCAGCGACAGCGCAACTGCACTATCTTGGCGTTCACGATGTTTCGTCACTGAAAACACCACAATGCGGCTCCAGTCTCATCCCAGGCGGACGTTTGGCAGTCGAGACACAACGACCCCCAGCTGCACCGTCGTGCGTGCGCGTTCCGATGCCATCAGGGCGCTTTTATGTGAACACTTGAGCCAGCAGGCCTTGCGACAGCGACGAGGCGAAACCCGCACGCCACGCGCTTCATCAAGCTTGTCAGTCAGTTCCGGCATAGTGATGTCGGGCTTGCGCTCGACCTTGGCGATCAGCAAAGATAGATAGGGAGAAAGCTCTTCGCTGCCCGGCGGGCACCCCTACCCCAACGGCTTGATCGTGCCGCTCACCGCATGACGCCGAACAAGTTTGATTGCAGCGCTCTCGCTGACGCGGAACTGCCGTGCCGCAGACCGACACGACTGGCGGCAGTTACTTACCGCCACAACACGTGCGCAAATATCAAACGAATGAAACCGACCCCGTGACGATCCCCCATTTGAAGGGAATCAGTGATCGTCCAAAAATGGAATCCATGCGATTAAGGTTAGTCGATCGATGCTCTAATTCATCTCACTGGTGTTGAACGTTGTGGGAGAAATTGCCCCTCACCTGTCTAACATAGTAACTACCGGGTGACTCTGCGTCTACGAAACCTTCATAGACGTCACGCGGCACATCACAATATTCGCGGCGTTGACCGTTTGTGAGAAAGATCTTTAGGCGGTTCGCGCTCTCATCATAGTCCACGCCTTCAATCAACTTCGACTTCAGAAGTACTTTCATGAGACAGCCTCCTGTTTGCTATGCAGCATAGGTTACGTTGCATCGCAAAAAAGTCAAGCAAACTGAGCGCATGCGTTTAAGTTTTCGGTAACACTTTCCACCGCTCCAGTCTCTGACGACGTTCTTCTGGAAGATGCATGGTAACGCTAAAGATATAACTAGATAGCGTGGGGCTTGGCTGCTTCAGCAGCTCGCGAACTGTCGCGGGCGATGCGTAACCTAACAGGGTAGTGAGGTCTCTCGTGAGAGCGGGCTCCGCTGCCTTGAGACTGGCCGCATCCAGCTTTCGCCATTGCGCAAATCGACTGCGCAAACCACGCATGCTCGCGGGATCAAGTTCTACAGCCCTGGACATCAAAGTAGCTTGCTGGCTAGCCTCCTCACCCGCAGCTCTCTTGATCATAGCAAGCCTGAGTGAATAATCGGAGACGAACGGTGCACAGCGTACAGCATGTTCGACCACGTTTTGCGCGCGAGCTGCCGACTCCACCCATCGTTCGTAGTCTGTATCAGGGTTTAGCCGATCAAGATCCGCAAGAACGACACCGACCGCAGCATCTAAGATATCAGAGCGGCACTCGCCACGCATCGACACTTTCTCGGCTACGGATGCGTATTCGTGAATGATGGAGTTAGCACGTTCGCCCCTGCCCTCGAACTTCTCGTTCACATACACAAGGTCGACATATCGGAGCGTCCTGGCAAGTTCATTCGCCGCGACAGCAAAAACCAACGTTGCTGCAATTAAAACAAGTGCACCGGACAGCAGCTTCACTCTAACGTCAGCTCGCCTCAGAATAGTAGGACGTATATCGCGACATATAATACGCCTCCGAGCCATGCGTCTCGTAGAGTTTCATTTTCTTTGTATCAACCTTGTTCAATATGGCGCCAACGCATTTTGAACGGATCTCTTCGTCTCTGCCCAAAGTCGTCGAAACAATCCGCCGAGAAATCCTGCCCCATTCGATGACAAACACAAAGTCATCGATGAGCGGTTCAATACCACGTGCATCAACAACGGGCGCCAAGGGTGGCAAGTCAAGAATGACATAGTCAAACTTAGAACGAGCGAGATCCAGGACGTTACGCATCATTCGCGAAGACAAAAGTTCGGATGAGTTCGGTACTCGGTGCCGAACAACAGCAGGCACAAACGACAGACCAGTTTTTTCGCTTTGAAGGATCACATCCTGAAGCCGTGCACCGGAAATCAATACTTCCAAAAGCCCAACCTCAGCGTGCGATCCAGCGGCTTTCGTTGCTCCTGGATTCCGGAAATCGCAGTCGATCAGCAGCACCCGGGAACCTTGAGACGCCGCCAATTCAGCGAGATTGAGCGCGACGGTGGACTTCCCTTCTCCTGGAAGGGTCGATGCGATTCCGACGACACGGCCACCCTCACCCGCCTTTCGCATGTCAATCGACATTTTGGCACTGCGAAGTGTCTCGGCAAACACCGAGAGAGGGTGATCGATGGCGTAACTGGCAAGTGTCCCAGTCTTCTGCAGATTTCGTTTCTTTGTATTATCGATAACAGTCAAGCCGAGAGGCTTGTCTTCGAGCCGCGGAAGGGAGCCCAAATACTCCAGATTAACTTCGTCCCGAATTTGCTCTCCCGTCCGGAAAAAACGGTCGCGCATTTCACGGATGCCAGCAAATCCAGACCCAAGCGCAGCACCAAAGATGCCAAAAAGTGCAATGACCATCAACTTTCGCGGATAGCTGGGGCGTTGCGGCTTAACCGGGCGGGTTATGATACGCGCTTCTGTTATGGGGAAGGACTGTTGCTGGATCGCTTCTTGGTATCGCTGTAGGAATGTCTGATAGAGATTTCTATATGTTTCCGCTGAACGTTCCAATTCACGCAGCTGTACGCTGCTCTGCCCCGCCGATGCACTTTCAGTCTTGGCACTAGTGACGCTATCGGCAAGTGACTTCTCACGAGAACGAGCCACATCGAGCTCGTTTTTATAGCTTTCCGAAATACGGTTTAGCTCTTCGAACATCAGGCGGCGGTACTCTGCCATCTCTTCGCGAAGGCGAACCGCACGAATATGGTTCGGACCGAGCCGCGAAGAGATATCAGCTTCAAGCTTAGACGCTGCAAGATACTTTTGGCGGAGTTCGTTGGACACCGAGCTTTCAAGCACCTCGGGTACGATAGCATCGGACTGACCAGACTTCAGTATTTCCTGGATATGATTATATTTCGCTTGGGCTTTCGAAGTATCCGCTTGCGCAACAATCATAGCACTATTCAATTGTGCAAGCTGCTGATCAGCGAGCAGGCCGTTCCCTGTCGCCAAAAGGTTGTTTTCAGCACGGTATTTCTGAACCGCCAGATCGCTTTCCAGAGCCTTTTGCTTGAGTTCGTCGATGCGCGTTTGCAACCATTCACTGGCGCGACGCGTCGCCTCATACTTGGCCTCGAGCTTGTCGTTGATGTAGATGTCGGCAATCGCATTCGCAACCGTCGCGGACATCTCCCGGTTCGGTGAGGTGAAGCTGACATCCAAGACGTAAGACTTTCCCACGCGCGCAATGGTCATATTGCTCTGCAGGACGTTTAATGCATCGCGACTGGCTTCTTCTTCGTCAGTCTGCGCCAGGTCGGAACTCACAAACAGAGAGGGCAAGTCCAGGAGCACGTTGAACGCACGCTTCAGCGTGTCGACCGCGCCTCCCGAAGAGGCCATGAATTCACCATTTGTCGAGAGCGATAACTTATTGACGACGGCCAAGCCGATCGTGTCAGATTTCAAAATCTCGATTTGGCTCAAGATAGTCGCATCATCATCTGCCGCGGCCTGGTCCATCGAAAGCCTCGTCACGAGACCTTCCGGCGAACCGCCGATGAGCACACTGGCTGTAGCAGTATAACGAGGAACCGCGGTGATAACATATGCACAGCCCAACAGCATGGAAATCAGCGTGATACCCGCGACCACTCTCCATTGCCGCCGAATGATCGCGAATGCGCGATCAAGGTCAATTGAACTGACAAGCGGCCCGTTGTCCTCCCATACAAATTGCGAGCCCGATTTACTATTGGGTGACTGCACAGGATACTCCAAGTGGCAACAGATGGCAGCCCGCTGCTTAGAAGGGGCTAGTGCCGTTAACTTCGTTTGTAATGTTTGTGATGTTGGTCACGAGCCTGCGGGACCGCGAACCGGTCGTGAAATCCCCAGCCGTCTGCGCAGTTGAGCTGTCTCCTCCGAGACCGCCTGAACTGTCGCCTGCAGCGCCGCCTCCAACACCGGCTGCTGCGCCCCCAGCACCCCCGCCAGCACCGGCACCAAGTGCCGCTGTCTGCACTTCATTCAAAGCAGAAAGGAATGCCGTCGTGACTTCAGGCGAATTTGCAGCAGCAACCTTTTCTTGAATTGTCTGAGCGTATTCAGGTGTCGAAGCCGCACAGGCGCGCGCAACCCGCGCCAACCCTGTACCCAATGCCGCCTTTTGTGTCGCATTGAACTGCGGCACAAGACCAATCATCGGGTCGAGCACGTCGGCACTAGAGCCCGCGAGAGCGCGCACGCGACTTACCATTTCGAAACCGCCGCTAGGATAGACGGTGACCATCTCCGCTGGCGCACCCAAAAAAGAGCCGATCACGTCGTCACCTGCCTTAGCTGGAGCGATAAAACAGCCAGCCGCATGAGATTGCGCGAATACTTGACCCGGCGCAATAATTGCCAAAGCCAATAAAACCGAACCTACCGTTAATCTACTCATACTATCTATCACCATCGTGGTTTTTCTGGAAATACAATACGTCCAGAATGCCGCACAAGCAAGCCCAGCAGGCTTTGCTTTAGGATTTAGAGATAAACGGTTAATTGCGGAAGATTCTCTTGGCAGCGTCACGTCCGTCAACTGCGTCGGTCACAGCACCCGAGGTGTTGGATGTAACCGAATTGAGGACGTTCAGGAACTTGACGACTTCAACAGAGTCCGCATTGGAGATGTAGATAATATCCTTGTCCTGCATCGCGAATTGTTGGACGGCGAAGAACGATCCCGGGTCACGCATGTTTGCGCGGAAGATCACAGGTATATCTTCTCCAACGAAGCGGCTGGTGTCTATGCTAAGCCCTTGCATCGTCTTACGAGAAACCTTCCGATAGAGAAAGACCTGACCTGGATCGGCACGTGCGTCCAACAGTCCGCCAGCCTTCCCAAGCGCCTCACCCAAAGTAAGTTTCGTTTCTTCGAAATCGAAACGGCCATTCAGGCCCGCAGCACCATATACGGTGTAGGTCCGCCGCTCACGATTCACGAGGATAGTGTCGCCTGGAGACGCATATATATTCTCAGCTGGCGTCGTTTGCAGCTTGTCGTAAGAAATTGTCCCCGATTTCCCGCGGCGCTGGAGGGTCACATAGGTTTCGATACTCGGCGCACTGATGCCCCCAGCTTCCGAAATCAGGTCAAGAACGCGTTCCCCAGCCGATGTCACCTCAAACTTACCGGCCTTGGCGACATCACCCAGGACTGCAACCTCACTCGATCGGCCGTTGACTGTCGTTATAACGACCTGCGGCTCGATCGCGCGGTTTGAGAGCTTCTCTTCAATTTCCCGCTCGACTTGCTCTTTCGGTCGTCCTGCCGCGACGATTCGTCCGGCATATGGAACCGTAAGTGTTCCACTTCTGTCGATCGATTGAGAAGGCAAGGTGATGTAGTTTCCGGGACGGCTACCCGCTTCGGTCGGAATGAACAATCCACCTGCCTGAGCTTCGAAAATGGAGACCTGGACGGTATCACCAATACCGAGAGGCACATCAGGCGGACCGCCGCGCCCGCCACCGAAACTATCACGAATCGACGTCGCGGCCGGCTGCTGGAAACTTGGCAAAATTGTCTTGTTGATATCAACGAGAATGTAGTCGATTCCCACTTTTCGACCTTCAGTCGTCACACGTACAGACGCCTGCTTTTCAACAGCAGCATCGTCGGGCCCAGATCGAGGTAACGCCGTGCATCCGGACAATGCGGCCGTTGATGCAAATAGTGCTAGCAATAGAAATTTAGCCAAATTCATTCTCGAACAGTGGGATTGTTATTGATCATGAATTACATAGATCAGATTATTGTAAAAGGAGTTAATTATAAGCCTCGGCAATAATCAGAGGGATGTGTCTATGGGGACACAATGATTCTTTCGTTTCGATGAGATGCCTTCGGCAGTTGTATGTATTACATAAATTATACGAAGCTTAGCGAACAAATGGCGGTAGAGACCGGTAACCGGCACCATACGCTTCGCGGCTTGCGTCATCTTGAAAAGTCCGACGTTACGCCTCGACACCGCTCGAACCGGGCCAGTGTCATCGGGTCCGTTTCTTCATCGAGCGACCGAACTTAGAGCGCCGCGCGTTCTTCTAGACGCATTAAGGACGCGTCTCGCTCTTCAAATCTAAGCCTCGTGCAGGGATGTTTTCGCCACCGGGTATCTACATGCAGTCCCGAAACCCGAAAGCACGGCTGCGCTGATTCGCCAGTGGAGATCGACTATGAGGGTATCCAAGCGTCTCCGTTGCTGCGCTCCACTCGGCACCGGTTCCTCCAAAGGCCGTGGCTTTCCCAAGCGAATACGTTGCAGAATTAGCTCGTCACTTAGGGCGTTTCCGCTCCCTTCTTCAGGACACGAAACATCAATGAGCCAACGAACCGAAAGAAAGTCGGTTCACGAACCATTGCTGAAAGTGACAAGTTTTACATCAGAAAGATCTTCAAGCGTAAATGCCTGACCACCGGCAACAGACTTCAATTCTAGTTTGGATTTCACACCCGAGACGACATCCAAACTATCTCCAGTATTGGACTGAACTCCTGCGGTAGAGGTGAGTGCGAAATTAACCGGCTCTTTCGATGGCCCTGTGCGCCAGATGGCAACTATGGTCCTACCTTTGGCATCGACCCACGGGTGAACCTGTACATCTGAGGCGTCAGGCGTGAGTGTCACGGTGCTCGGTTTGAGCTCAGAGACATCTGGCAATGCCTCTATAATTCGACGATAGACGTCGAAGGCGGGCTTCTCACGCTTCAAATCGGCCGAGACAAGTCCGAAATTGTGCTCCTGATTGCTCGCATCCGGGCCGTCGTTTTTCAGATCGTACCAAAAGACCGCTTCGGTTGGTATTCCGTCACGTATTTTGAAGTCTAGATGAAGCATCATCAATCGGGCCAAGTATTTAGCCTGTAGATCCTCGCTTCCAATTCCTGCTATACCATTAGGGGCGCTGGAATATCCAAGCTCCGTGAGGTAAATTTTCAAATTTTTCCCTGCAGGAGAAGCGGCCTTCATCTCCTTCCAAAATGCCAGCATTCCTTCGCGGAGACTGCCCTTTTGAGAGCCCCTCTTAAGGTGCGGATCGATTTCTGGAGCTTCCTTGAGATTGTAGGGATGAACGGAAACTCCGTCGGCAAATTCCAGCAAGCCAGCGCTTATAGCATCCCGAAGCCATTTTCGACCCGGCTCCCAAGAAAGGCTCGATATCGCGCCGACCGTTATAGCGACCTGCGGGTTCTGCTGTTTTATCTTTCCGGCAATTCCACGGTAGAGCTCGACATAGTCAGCGGCACTGTCAGGCCAAAACGAACGTAAATTTGGCTCGTTATGAAGTTGTACGACTTTGATCGACTTATGCCTCGACACAAGTTCTGCAATCCAATTGCCGAAGTCGTCATTGATTTTATCGGAATTCTTCGCCCGAGGGGCAGCAGCCATCACTGTCAACAGAACCTTGGTTCCGGCCTCATCGTAGTTTGACAACCACTTGTCTATCAGTTTCCGTCGTTCGGATATTCTGTACTTATCGGCATTGTTCGCTGTGCCGTCGTCGACGAGAGCTCGGCTCTTTGCCGTCAATGCATAGATTTGTTCGGTAACCCAAGGATTTCCCAGCCTAGCTTGAAGTGGGGCGGTCCGAGTTAGCGACCAGCTGTCATCTTTATCTGTGTAGATTTGCCTGGTGTGTAAGAAATGGCTCACGACACCGAAAAACTCCGAACCCGCTTTCCCGCCGTCTGAACTCTGAGCACAGCTGGAATATCCAAGCCCCAGAGCAAACGCGACTGCGAACAACTTTCTCATGTAACGTTTCCTCTTTTCACCCGGGCTAGGGCTAGACGTAGAAGTTTATGCGAACCGAAGGCATTTGAGGCAAGAAGTATGGCGCCGTAGACAAAGGCACCTACGGCAACCGATGCCGCGAAGTCGACTATTGCGTTATCAAAACGAACTAGCTGGATCGAAGCATACATGGTGATTGCCGCGACCGTGATTCGAACGAGGTTTGGCAAATCCAAAGAGAAATGGAACAAGCGCCGAGCAACGATGATTGACGAGATCGATCCTGCTAAGACCCCGAAACAGAGAGCTTTCGAAAATAGAAGTGCTGACGGATCTTCTAATGAAGTAAGCGCAAAAACGGACGCAATCGTAACCGCGGCCGTAACGAGCGGCCCTACCAGTCCAGTATACGGTCTACCAAGAACGATAAATATACTGTCGAGTGCGAAAGCTCGAAATCCGAGCAACCCAGCCGCAACCATGCACCACGCGATGTTTGGAAGAAAAACATCGCGGTAGGCATCGGGAATGAAGATGAAAGTAAACCCGTCTTGTACCGCAATGAACCCAACTACGGCCGGCAAGATTGTAGCTACCACCACTGAAAGTTGCATGCCGATGCGCTGCCTGACAACCTCATGCTCCCCAAACTCGCGCGCACGGAAAGTGGCTTGCAGAGTTAGAATGTTGATACTGACGCCGATTACCCCGACTATTTTCTGTGAAATATCCATCGCGAGCATGAGTTTTCCGCTGTCCGAAAGTGTGATGAACTCTGCAGCAAGAAGACGCACAAGCGGAGATAGCAGCGTGTTGGCGATCGCAGCCATTGCAACCCCGACCCCGAAACCAAGTAAGAACCTGAGAGTTTTCCAATCCATAGGCCGCGGGACTGATTTCCCTGCAAGCGATCGGGTAAAAAACAGGACCACCACGTAGGACGCCGCCCATCCGCACATGACGAAAAAAGCGTCGTTGGATAAGTACCCTATCGCGCATAAAAGAGAGAAGCCCAGAAGCGCTCTGGCGACAAGGCTTACAGCATAATTCCGGTCCAGAAAGTCTGCTCGAAAGAACGCCTGGCGAGCTTCAAACATAGCTTGAGATACCGCGAAGAGGCACGCCATACTAAATACAAGCGCATACCAGTTACTGCTGAAACTGTAGGCAACAATGCTGATCACGAGCAGAACTATGCTGGTAACGATATTGGCGCGCTTCAATACTGACCTACGACGGCTCATCTCCTCGGGATCAACGGCAACGCTGTATCGCATTATCGTAATGCGATTCCATTCGTAGAGGACAGCGATGAGGAAAAGGCCTGAAGATGAGGCGAGGCTGAAGAGAGCAAACTGGCTGGGGTCGATGATCTTGGGAAGAACAACGATACCCACCATATTGAGGAAATTCGCCAGCAGAAGTGCCAGTGGAAGGAGTATCGCGGTTTTGCGTCGTGCGGCCATCTTCATTCTCTGCTAGGCGATCGGCACAGGATCTCGACGCGATCCCTCCGTCACACTGAAGGTCGCCCGCCTCTGGGCTCTAGAGGCGGGCCTAACGAAAGGCACGCCCGCGATAAAGAAGGAGAAATAGCCGTAGGTCCCGAGGTAGCCGACGTTCCATATAGACAGCAAGCACACAAAAATTGATGCTGGATTTTCTGACCGCCATGTTCTCAAGATTGAAATCATTAAGGTAAAAATCCAAAGCCCTAAATACACGTAGCCTAAGGTCCCGTATCGAAGATAAAATAGAACCCAACCATAATGTGCATTAGAATAGTCCAGTTTCCATTCCCACGTATATTTCACATCGTACGACGCGCCATGACCTGCGCCGAAAATCCTGCCTGTTGGTCCAAGCGCGGCAATTTTGTCTCCTACTGCGTCGGACTCTGCTTCACGTTCGCCGATCGAGCCAGTACGGGCTGACAGATCGACGTCCTCAAGGCCCGCAAGTCGACGAGAGAGGGCACTATCCTCCGGGAGGGCGGCCAAAGCGACGGCGGCCACCATAACTGATGCCATCGACAAATAGGCGATTTTGAAAGGCATCTGCCCAACCTTCCTCGCGAAAAGGATGAGCACTGCGGCGGCCACAAATACAAGTGTTGTTCTATTCCAGCCCTGAACAGTCGCAGCGAGCATCAGCAATCCAACCGTCCCTCGCAATATCGCTCTGCCAGACAGCGAGCGCATCAAGTAGATCTCGGTGAATATCAGTGACACGGAGATCGCAGTTGCAGTCGAGCCTCCCAGGGAGATGACGGAAGAGGGATTTACAACCAGAGCAACGGCAGAAAGAGCGACCATTACGACCGCATATACGCGGTTCACGAAGAAGATGCGGTCAAATGCAGTATCCGCAATCTTGCGTGGGTCTGAGAGAATGACAACATTGGCAAAGACTACAAAGACGTTTACCGTATCGATCACCATGCGAGAGATAGAGTTTCCCCACCATAGCCCAATAACTATGCCGTGAAACATCATAACTATTAGCATGATGCATATAGGACTAACCTGCGCCAAGGCAGGCCTGAACGTTTTGTAGCGAAAGACTATTATCAAGTACTCTAGCGCTACAAGTCCGTAAAACACGAATTGCTTCGGCTGATTTACAGTAATTGCAGGGACTTTCAGAATAATCTCATACACAATCTTTGCCATCAGATCTGGCAGAAGAAAGTAATAAATTAATCGCTCAAAAAACGTAGGCCAACGATAGACAAGCTTCATTCAACTCTCCGGGTATTTGAGCTGTTGCATGAAGATCTATTATTGTCAATTTGAGAGTCAAACAAGCAAACCAATTGATTGAGAATGGCCGGCTTGAGCCGGCCATTCTCCGTTTCTCAATTATACGGGCGTCGTCCAATCGATACCGATGAACTTGATATCGCCACCGGCAAAGTGGAACGTTACCGAGTCGCCATTGGTATCATACGTCGCAGAGCCGGAATTGACGAGAGCATGCAGATCATCGACAGAGCTGACCGTAGCCACTGCCTGTCCAGCCACATACCCGTCGTAAAGATTGATCTTGTCGCCAGCGGAGAAGTCGGCGATTGTGTCTTTACCGTCGCCGAACTTGAAGTTGAACGTGTCGTTGCCGCTGCCGCCGGTCAGGATATCGTTACCGGTTCCCCCGGAGATTTCATCGTTGCCGGCACCGCCGAAGATCATGTCGTCGCCACCCTGGCCGCCGAGAATGTCATTCCCTGCACCGCCCACGATGAGATCATGATCTGCTCCGCCGCTAATCTTCGTTCCACCGGCGCCTGCAAAAACCGTATCGTCGCCGTTACCGGCATTGATCAGGTTGCCGTTCTGGCCGCCGAAGATTGTGTTATCCGCGGAATTGCCGTTGATATGAGCACCGGCAGCCGACTGGTCGCCGAAGCCTTGCAACGTCAGGGTGTCACCATTCGGGCCGTACTTGATGACGAGATCGCTTCCCTTCACCTCAGACGAAACATCGGTGCGGCCGAGGAATGCCATCAGGTCAGACTGCGAAGAAATCGTCAGCTGCTTGTTTCCCATCTCGGTCAAGGTGCCGACGGCAAATGTGATGACATCGCCTTCACCAAAATTCAAATCGGTGATGCGATCATTACCGGCATTTGCTTCAAAGAAGAACTTGTCGGCACCGTTGCCACCTGAAAGGATGTCGTTTCCGACTCCGCCAAACAGTACATCGTTTCCTTCTCCGCCGAGAAGGATATCGTCGCCTACGCCACCATTAAGCGTGTCATTGCCAGCGCCGCCGTAGAGAAGGTCGTCCCCGGCGTCCCCACGCAGGGTGTCATTGCCAGTGCCGCCGAAAACGATGTCGTTACCGTCGCCGGCCTGCGCAATTCCAGCACCACTCATGAACAGGAGATCATCTTTGCTGGAGCCATTGATGTTCCCCTGGCCGTCCGCCGCGATCTTCGTGACGTCAATATCAGCTATGGTCGAAACCATGTCGCAATCCTCTCTTTTAAGTTAACTAGCTCTCTATTTTTAATTAGCGAACATGTCTAAATTAACTGTTCTGAAACTATTTAACTTTTCATTAACCTATGGTCAACTAGTAATCGCAGAAGACTTACTTTATAATTAACGCTCAAATCGCCCAGCATGGAGTTTCCGCTCTCAAAAAAAAGGTAAAATTGAATATTTTTGAGAATGTTAGCAATATTCCCTGCCATCATGACTTTTCTTAAAGATTCAAGGGATTCTGCGATCTAATTTTGCACGGCGGTTTAATTGATTTAACTTAAAATTGCATAATCCAGTGAGTCCGGCGAAACAGCCTTGCATGTTAGCCCGCACCGCTTTATTTGTTTTTTGCGCTGCACCCTCGGGATTAACAATATCGAAATGACGCAGATTTCTCTTTGCCCCGAACAATTCGCCTGCCGGAAGGATACTAACTTGAAAGTCGCGATCGTACATGACTGGCTCTACGTCATGGGTGGGGCAGAAAAGGTATTGGCGGAGCTATTCGAGATTTTCCCTCAGGCAGAGCTGTTCACCCTCATCGATTTTCTGCCGAAGGCGGACAGGGGCTTCTTGGAGGGAAAGAAGATACATACGAGCTTCCTTCAGAAGATGCCCATGGTGCGGACCAAACACCGGCAGTACATCGGAATTATGCCCCTTGCTATTGAGCAGTTCGATTTTTCTGCTTTTGACCTCGTCATCTCATCTTCGAGTTCAGTTGCCAAAGGGATAATAACTGGGCCGCAGCAGATCCACATCTCTTATGTCCACTCGCCGATGCGGTATGCTTGGGACCAGCAAGCAGTTTACCTCAAGGAAGCTCGGATGGAGCGAGGCATCAAATCGGGGATTGCTCGCCTACTACTTCATTATTTACGGATGTGGGACATAAGAACTGCCCACGGACCCGACCTAATGATTGCCAATTCGGCTTTCGTGGCTCGACGAATTAAGAAGACCTATGGCCTTGAAGCAAAGGTCGTGAACCCTCCGGTAGATCTTCGTTTTTTCAAACCCCATTATGAAAAGCAGGATTATTATATTACGGCATCGCGAATGGTGCCTTACAAGAAGATTCCTTTGATCATCGAAGCTTTCGCCCAGATGCCAGATAAGCACCTTGTCGTCATTGGCGAGGGTCCGGATTATGAGAAGGCTCGTAAGGCCGCGAGCGGCAATGTCACGCTGATGGGATACCAAACCAGCGACGTGCTGCGATCGAAGATAGCTCAGGCGAGAGCGTTTGTTTTCGCGGCCGAGGAAGACTTCGGAATTGTCCCCGTAGAAGCTCAAGCTTGCGGCACGCCAGTCATAGCTTTCTCGAAAGGCGGCACTTTCGAGACTGTGAGAGGCTTGGATAAGGCTTCTCCCACTGGAGTCCACTTTCACGAACAGACAGTCGATGCAATCATTGCCGCGGTAAAGCAGTTCGAAAATCATCGATCGGAAATTACGGTCGAGAATTGCGTCAAGAATGCAGAGAATTTTTCCGCTCAACGTTTTAGAAGCGGCATTACAACCCTCGTTGCGGATTATTTCCCGAATTTAGGCTTGCCAGATGCAGAAGATCAAAGCGCTCTATCTTTCGCCAGTTCCAGATTTTAAAGGGGGCGCCGAACGGTCTCTTTTCGATCTTCTAGCAAACCCGAATATCGACCCCGTTTTGGCTGTCCCTGAAGAGGGGGAGTTGGCCGCGCGGGCGCGGGCGATGAATATTCCGGTTGAGGTCATCGACTTTGGCTCTGTTCATCACGTACGTCGGCCATTTAAGGTATGGCACGGCCTTAAGGCGCTCTCCGACGCTTGGCGTGCTTCGAGAGATCTGCGGTCCACCGCCTTGCGTCACAACATTGATATCGTTCACACGAATGGTCTCAAGGCTCACTCGATCGCCCTGCTGACGAAATTTGGCAAGTCGCCAAAACTTGTCATGCACTTTCGGGACATCGCCTATACGGCGCAAGAAAAGGCCGTATGGCGACTTCTCACCAAACTTGCGTCGAGGGCCGTTTTTGTTTCTCGGGCTTGCTATCCAGACGAGAAGCTTCCCAGCAACGGAAGAGTTATATTTAACGGCATCGACCCGCGTCCGCAAATTGCGTTATCTCCCGGTACGCCGGTGAGGGTTGGTTTCATCGGCCGCATTCATCCTCATAAGGGGCTCCACACACTTCTTAACTGGGTGAAGCAATCAAATTCTGAGGGATTAGAGACGCATCTGTTTGTCCGTGGAAAGTTCGCTGCTGAGTCTCCTGAGTACGAGGCGGAAATCAGGTCGCAGGTAACGGCGTTGGATTTGACACGGAATGTCACATTCGAGGGATTTTTCACTGATCCAGAGGCTGTCTATCAGAATTTGGACGTCATTTGCGCGCCTGCCCAGGCAGCGGAACCACTGGCCAGAACGATTTTGGAGCCTATGTCGATGGGGCTTCCAGTGATCGCGACACCAACGGGCGGCACAACGGAAATGGTGCTTGATGGCGTCACTGGCTTCATAGCGACAGACGCAGAGGGTTTCAAAAGCGCGATACGAACGATTATCTCTGACGAGGCCAGGATTAGTTCGATGATGACCGCCGGTCGCGACCATATCAATAAGAACTTTAGTAAACACAAACTTCACGCAACGGTGCATCATCTCTATCGCGAGCTTCTCGATGGCCAACATGCCTCGGCCACCGAAGTGGTTAAGTCGCCACTTTAAATTGGCCTCTCTGCTGTCGGCGGCTTACACCGCCATCATCCTGTTAGGGATAGTCGCTTTCGGCTCCGCGCGTCCTTTCGCCCTTTCAACCGCATGTTGCGCGATATCAATATTGCTCATTCTTGCCGTTTGTCTGCGAGGAATCCCGAGCCGGAGTACTAGCCCCGTCATCGTAGCATCAAGCTATCTCTGTATTGCAATCGCATGGATTCTCATCCAAGCGGGACTACTAAATTTTGGCATACCTGGAAGCTCTGGGACGATCTCCGTCCAACCAAGCGATTCAATTTTCGCCGTACAATTCTTAGCGTATCCGGTCTTGATCTATTTGACGGGTGTCGTCGTTTTACAAACAGAGACTGATGCACGAGAATTCAACGTCATGCTGACGTTGGGTTGCAGCGCTCTTGTCATGGTGTCGTTTGTTCAGTTCCTTCTGAGCCCAGGGTACGTTCTGACAGTCGAAAAACAGGCTTATATCGACAGTTTCACAGCAACATTGATCAATCGAAATAGTGCTGGTACTCTTGTCGGGCTTACGATCATACTTGTTGTGCGGCAGCTTTGGTCTGTGTGCCGTGACTTTCGCAGCCGCGATATTTTCGCTGGTGTGCTGTTCATGCCAAAATCTACAGACCGCTCAATGACGAAGATCTATTTTTACATGATCTTGTTTTGCGCACTAACTGTAGCTTTATTTCTGACAAAATCGCGAGGCGCCATCGCGTCGACTATTTTCGCTGCGCTCCTGCTGGCGTCTCTGCTCGTGTGGCTGAGATTAAAGCAGAGATATGCCGGAGTAAAATTGGCGCGCCATATTGCCGGCTCGATCGTAGTTATTGCTGTTCTTTCGGTGGGAGCTACCGTTTTGATTGGCGAGCGTGTCGTATTTCGGGCGACGGCTATTGGATCGAGCGAGCCCCGCATGTGCGCATTGCCGGGTATGTTCCGCGCGCTCGACGCAAACATGATACTGGGAAGCGGAGCTGGAACATTCAGAGATGTCTTTGCGCCTTACCGCGATCCTGGATGCGGATTGCAAGGAATATGGGAAAAAGCCCATAATACCTACTTACAGTCCTGGATTGAACTTGGCGTCATGGGACCGGTATTAATTGTTGCGACAATTGGTTGGATCTCATTCCTTCTCATATCATCGCTTAAAGCAGCCCCGCGGCAACGTTCCTATGTTGCGATGGGCATCAGTTCGCTAGCTCTCGTCGCCATACATGCTTCCGTCGATTTCTCGCTCGAGATTCCGGGAATATCAGGGTTATTCGCAGCAATTATCGCGATATCAACCTCAATCGCTAAAAAGAATCTTCAGTGCAGACGTAGCGACGGATCAGACTTCGTCGCTACGTAGATCGTTTCTCCGCGCACCAAACTATATTTGGAAACATCAGGTTCTTGGGCGATATATTCATCGATCTCGAAGCCGACCCGCTGGAGGCTATCCTTGAAATCAGCGCCATAGTATCTGAGGTGGTCAGATTGTCCGAACAGTAAATCTCTCGTTTTTGCATCACTTGTGCCAATATCAACCAGTGAACTCTTCCACTTGGCGACGACTGGCGTGGTTAAGAGCACCCGTCCAGAGGGCCGCACCACGCGATGAAGCTCTCGCATCGCAGCAGAGTCGTCTACAACGTGCTCTAGGATCTGATGGCAGATCACGGTATCAAACGTGTTATCGGGGTACTGGATTTTTTGGATATCGACCTGTGTTTCCTCACGAGTCGGGACCGCATCCGCCATGACATAGCGAGATGCTCGCGACTTGTATTCAGGTACAAAGCAGCGCTCCGCACCAAAATGCAGGATTTCCGCGCCATCAATCCAATCAGGGTGCTTTTTGGTCAACAGATGATGCTGCCTGTGGCGCTCAACCGAACTGCATTGCGAGCACGCAGCGTCGAAACGGAGTGGCACTCCTACCGCGTAGAAGAACCCCTTGTATCCACAAATAGGACACTCGCGCTTGTGGCGGCCGTTAAACTCGCGGAGAACCTGGAACATCCTTCGATAGCGCGCAAGGCGGTTAGCGATAGAGACAGGAATATATCTTCGCAATTCATAAGCGAGCTTTCGGTTCATAGTCCCCAGCCAAAACTTTTACCCCTAGTTCACAAGTTGTTGAACCGATCGATGATTCGCGCAAGAACTATTGGAGTTGAAACCCACAAGTCTCTAATATTTGTCGATTACTGTTGCCAGCATAAGTCGATTGTTGACGGAACCCGCGCCGGCGCATTCAGAACACGCGCCAATAGGGTTGTGAGTCTAGGAACTGCAATCAGGGACTTACTCAGCAATAAATTGCTATCCAGACACCCATGTAGAAAATCCGTAGTTAGCGAGGCAATTCTCGCAGCTTAATGGGCGTGTCTATCCGCGCTGCTGCACAGATCCCAGTTACTCGGGCTTCATCACATGTAGAGTTATGATCTCATTGGGCTAGATGGGAAGAGGTATCGGTCGCATCCTTTTCTCGCTGCAGATCCCTAATGAGCCTAGCAGGCACGCCGCCGACCATTGTGTCCGGCGCAACGTCTTTGGTGACTACTGCCCCGGCAGCAACGATTGCTCCTCGGCCAATCTTGCAGCCGCCAAGTAAGACAGCATTGGCACCGATCCAGGCACCATCCCCGACGACAATCGGAGCGGGCTTGACGTTGCCACATCGAGTGCTGCTGTCGCCTATCTCATGGTTGGCAGTGACAAAGCTGACACCTGGCCCAACCTTGACGTTAGCGCCAATTGTGACCTCTGCCGAGAGATCGATGTAGCAACGTTGGTTAAGATAGACGTTGTCGCCGAGCGTCAGCTTACCACTGTTAATATAAACGAAGGGCAAGATAGCGACATTCTTCCCGAACCTCCGTCCGCCGCTCAGCTTGTAGAAGTATGCTCGAGCCCGGTTACTCACCGGATCCGGCGGTAGGAGGCAACTCACATAGTAGAGACCATGCACAATCGCTTTATTCAGCGTTTTCTTAATCACGAAACTTCCCCAACAAGCAGCGTCGCGCTCAGAAACCACTTTGCCAAAGAGATTACAATCCCACTGCGGTCGAAACTAGCTATTGCAGCTGCTGAGCCGTCCCTGAACGCCTTCAACGAAAGCTCAAATGGGTGATTGCGAGATGTACTCCCGAATGAAACGCTTGTCTCATCACTGCCCCCCCCGCTTGAGCAACGCTCTCAAGCTGGCGCAGCGATTACGACGATAATCAACAACATTAGACTTGGTCGCTGACGTCCTCCGAGTTCGCTGAGGCGTCAATCAGCTACGTGATGCGAGTTCAAGTCGCCGGACGGCTTGGCGCCGCAACCCACGGCTAACACCCCAAAGACAGCAACCAAAAACCGCCGGAGCGAACTCAAAACTATATAGAACGTCTGGGCACTGTTACGTCAAACCGCCCACGGTTTTCGTGATAGCGGCGGCCAGGCGCAAAACGCAAGAAAGCCCTCCTTTCGGGAGGGCTTGATACATTGAAATTTTCTAGAATTTCTTGGTTGCGGGGGCAGGATTTGAACCTGCGGCCTTCAGGTTATGAGCCTGACGAGCTACCGGGCTGCTCCACCCCGCGTTAATTATGAGCGACCGCAGCGCAAGGGCCCGGTTGTTTTTGTTTTGCCGGTCCTCGAAGGCTTTTGCCTTCTGCGGGTCGGCGGGGGCTGCTCCACCCCGTGTTATTGGTTTAGAACTGCAAAAGGCCGCTTTGAGTGCGGCCTATTGTTTCGGCCTGTGCCGAGAGGTTTTGTGATTTGAGAAGA
>NZ_SISF01000025.1:0-151 GCF_004310285.1 Agrobacterium cavarae | reverse complement strand
CGTGTTCGGAATGGGAACGGGTGCAGCCGCCCCGCGATAACCACCAGGTCGGCAAAACGCAACTGGCACGAGCTTTTGGCTTGTGCTGTTGTATCGAGAAGCTGGAGAGCTTTTGGCTCTATTTGATATGAACACGTGATGCGATCGAGTT
>NZ_SISF01000023.1 GCF_004310285.1 Agrobacterium cavarae | reverse complement strand
GATCAGGCGCGGTCCAAGCTGGTCACGCAGCATGCGGCCGCGAACCTCGATGACATGACCTTCCGGCAGATCGCCCAGCTGGAACGGACCGTAGGACACGCGGATCAGGCGGTTGACCTCTAGACCAAGGGCGCCGAGCACGTTCTTGATTTCGCGGTTCTTGCCTTCACGAAGGCCCATGCTGATCCAGACATTGTGACCTTGCGTGCGGTCGAGCGTCGCGTCGATCGCGCCATAGAGAACGCCGTCCACGGCGATGCCGTCCTTCAACTTGTCGAGAGCTGCCTGATCGACCTCACCATGGGCGCGCACGCGGTAGCGGCGCAGCCAGCCAGTGGTCGGCAGCTCAAGCACACGCGACAGACCGCCATCATTGGTGAGCAGCAGCAGGCCTTCGGTGTTGATGTCCAGACGACCGATCGAGAGAACGCGCGGCAGTTCCTTTGGCAGGTTGTCGAATACGGTCGGACGGCCTTCCGGATCGGAGTTGGTGGTCACGAGGCCAGCAGGCTTGTGATAGAGCCATAGGCGCGTGCGCTCAGCGCCACGGATCGGAACGCCATCGACTTCGATCTTGTCATCCAGCGTCGCATTGACGACCGGGCTATCCAGCTTGACGCCGTTCAAAGACACGCGGCCTTCCATGATCATGCGCTCGACATCGCGGCGCGAGGCCACGCCTGCGCGCGCCATGATCTTGGAAATGCGTTCCGGCTTGGAGGCGACCGTTTCTACCACGGCTGCTGCTTCCGGCTTCTCTTTAAAAGTCTTCTTGTCGCGTCCCGCCGACGCATCAGATGACGGCTTTGCCGATGATTTCGGCCTCCTGTCACGGTCGAACGTCTTGCCACCGGCGCGCTTCGGCTTGTCTTTAAATGTCATTTGTTGTTTGCCTGTTGTTTGCCGTGTCCTATCAGGTCACGCGGCGACGGTTAAGAGGAAATTGCAAGAAGCATGGCGGAAACGACGCATTTCATGGACATTGCGCTGGAAGAAGCGCAGGCAGCGGGTGCGCGTGGCGAAGTGCCGATCGGCGCCGTCCTCGTTTATGAAGGCCGCGTGCTCGCACGTTCCGGCAACCGCACGCGTGAATTGAACGACGTTACCGCCCATGCCGAAATCGCCGTGATGCGCATGGCCTGCGAAGAACTTGGCCAGGAGCGGCTGCCCGGTGCCGATCTTTACGTCACGCTGGAGCCCTGCACTATGTGCGCAGCGGCAATCTCGTTTGCCCGCATCCGCCGTCTCTATTACGGCGCGAACGACCCAAAGGGCGGCGGCGTGGAAAGCGGCGTTCGCTTCTACAACCAGCCGACCTGCCATCACGCACCGGAGGTCTATTCCGGCTTTGCCGAGGTGGAGAGCGCCGAAATCCTGCGTGCCTTCTTTCAAAACAAGCGCGACTGAAGGCGCTGAACACATCAATCGCCTGAGGCAAAAGCCTTGAGCGCGTCACCGGAAAGACGGTACCGCACCCATTCGTCCTGCGCTTCGGCGCCAATGGCCTGATAGACGCGGATGGCCGGCTCGTTCCAATCCAGAACGCTCCACTCGAAGCGACCACAGCCTTTTTCCACTGCAATGGCAGCCAAACGCTTCAACATTGCCTTCCCAGCGCCGGAGCCACGCGCATCGGGCGTGACATAGAGGTCTTCCAGATAAAGTCCATTCCTTGAAAGCCAGGTGGAATAGCTGAGGAACCAGACGGCAAAGCCGATCGGCTGGCCCTCGCGTTCGCAGATCAGCGCAGAGGTGACGGATCCCTCACCGAAAATGGAGGCCCTGATGCTTTCGACAGTAGCCTTCACCTCGTGCTCGGCGTTCTCGTAGATGGCCAACTCACGAATGAAGCGCAAAATGGTGGGCGCATCGGCGGCAACCGCGTCCCGGATCAGCAGCGTCACGACAAACTCCGTAGAGAAAGATACCGAAAACAAAAACGCGACGTCAGAGGCGTCGCGTTTGTAAGATGAACCTTGGGAGGATTACTGGAAGGGGTTCCACCAGCTTTTGCCGGTTCCGGCCAGAGCAGCGTTCTTCTTGCGCTCTTTTTCCTTCTTCAGTTCAGGCTCGCCGAGATCGGCCAGTTGATCCTGGGAAACATTGCGGTACTCGACCGGAGGATCGGTCAGATATTTGCGCGTGTTGGTGTTGACCACCGTACCACCCTGCGCGTCCGCCTTGGCCTTGCGGAATGCTTCCCACTTCTGGGTTTCCGTCATCTGGCCGTTGGTGCCATTGCCTGCCAAGAGCGGCGAACGATAGTTTGGGTTGTCCTTGTTGGCCTCGGCTTCCGCACGAAGACGCTCACGTGCCTCTTCCGGGGTTTCCGGCCACTGCGGATTAGTCTCGCGGTTGGCAAGGCTCTGTTGAGGCTGGGCCAATTGCTCGGCACGGGCCTGGGCCGGAACGACAAGACCGGGGCGCGGATTGTACTTCACATTACGCTTTGTCTGATCACCGGTGATCGAGGTGGCGTTACCAAGATCGTCCAGGAGCTGTTCGCTTGCAGACTTGCCCGTACCATAGGTCGGGCTGGTGCACGCGCTCAGCGCCAGGCAGGCAAAGGAAATGCCTGCCACGGTGCGATACATGCGAAAACTCTGCGTCATGCTCATGAAACCCTTCCGCCCAAGAACGCCGCGCGGCACGAATGACGCAAAACAGACGCTCTACATATTAAAACCACGCGATATGCCTCACGAAAATCACCCTGATCTTCTTATGCGCGCGCGGCTGTCCCGACGACCGGATGCACCCCTTGATGCGTAATTCCGACCATTTTCAGGCAGGTTTACCGGATGAAGGGCAAAAGCGCAATTCACCCGGCAATTTTCTTGAGCAAACGAGGTCTCAGACGCCGACGCCCAGTTCGCGCAGCGCTGCCGCGTCCCGGGCCGAAACGTCCGGGTATTGCGGGTCGGAACCAACATCGGTCGTGATCCGCCAGGAGCGAGCGCATTTCTGCCCTTCCGCCAGCTTCTGCTCGACCGCGACCTTCTGCACCTCGCCGAGACGGAATGCATCCGCCGGACCTTCGCCCGCAACCACGGAGATTGCCGAGGTGATGCAGATTTCTGCGAAGTCCTGGCCTTCAAGTGCCGCCATCAGCTCCGGATCGGCAACATGGACCACCGGTGCCGCTTCCAGCGAGGAGCCAATGCGCTTTTCCCGTCGCTCAACTTCCAGCGCGCCGGTGACCACCGTGCGAACCTTGCGGATTTTCTCCCACTTGGTATCGACTGCCGGGCTGTGCCATTCGGCCGGGATGGTCGGGAACTGTTCAAGATGAACAGACTCGGCACCCGGATGGCGCGAAAGCCAGGCTTCCTCCGTTGTAAATGGCAGCATCGGTGCCAGCCATGTCACGAGGCAATCGAAAAGCTTGGCGATCACGTAAAGCGCGGAGCGGCGCTTTAATGAAGACGGTGCATCGCAGTAGAGCGCATCCTTGCGGATATCGAAGTAGAAGGCCGAGAGCTCGACGTTGGAGAAATCCACCAGCGCGCGGGCGATCTTCTTGAACTCGAAACTATCATAGCCTTCGCGTACCACCTTATCGAGTTCGCTCAAGCGGTGCAGAACGAGCTTTTCCAGTTCCGGCAGATCGGCATAGGCGATCTCCTCGCCCTTGTCGTGGGCGAGCGTGCCAAGCATCCAGCGGATGGTGTTGCGCAGTTTGCGATAAGCATCGACATTGGTCTGAATGATCGCCTTGCCGAGACGCTGATCGTCCCAGTAATCGGTGGTCATGACCCACAGGCGCAAGATATCCGCGCCTGCATCCTTCATCACATCCTGGGGTGCCACGACGTTGCCCTTGGACTTCGACATCTTCTCGCCCTTCTCATCCATGGTGAAGCCATGGGTGACGACGGCGTTGTAAGGGGCACGGCCACGCGTCGCGCAGCTTTCCAGCAGCGACGAATGGAACCAGCCGCGATGCTGGTCTGAACCTTCGAGATAGACGTCCGCCGGCCATTTCAGGTCCGGGCGGTCTTCCAGCGTGAAGGTATGGGTGGAGCCCGAGTCGAACCAGACATCGAGAATGTCCATGACCTGGTGCCACTTGGCGTGATCATGGTCGTTGCCCAGGAACCGCTCCTTGGCGCCTTCGGCGAACCAGGCATCGGCACCTTCGGCTTCGAAAGCATCAAGGATGCGGGCGTTGACGGCTTCGTCCAAAAGCACCTCGCCCTTGTCATCGGCAAAGACGGCGATCGGAACGCCCCAGGCGCGCTGACGCGAGAGGACCCAGTCCGGGCGGTTTTCGATCATGGCGCGCAGGCGGTTCTGGCCACCGGCTGGAACAAAGCGCGTGTCGTCGATTGCAGACAGGGCTCTCGAGCGCAGCGTGGTGCCATCGCCCAATTCCTTGTCCATATAGACGAACCATTGCGGCGTGTTGCGGAAGATGACGGGCTTCTTGGAGCGCCAGCTATGCGGATAGCTGTGCTTCAGGCGTCCACGGGCAAACAGGTTGTTGGCCGCGATCAACGCCTTGATGACGCGCTCATTGGCATCGCCCTTCTTGCCGTTATCGTCCATCACCCGGGCAGCGCCACCCTCTGCCGAGGGGCCGAAGCCGGGGGCATCTTCCGTGTAGAAGCCATCATCACCGACGGTGAAGGGGATCTTTGCCGAGATGCCGAGCGCCTCCAGCTGGCGCGCCTGCGCCATCCAGGCGTCAAAGTCTTCGCGACCGTGACCGGGAGCGGTGTGCACGAAGCCCGTACCGGCATCGTCAGTAACGTGATCGCCATCGAGCAACGGCACCTTGAAATCGTAGCCGAGACCAGCAAGCGGATGGGCGCTGACGAGATTGCCCAGCTCGTCGGAAGAAACGTCCCGGACGCGCTTGAATTCCAGCTTCGCCTTGGCAAAGCATTCGGCTGCCAGCTTGTCGGCAAAGACGAGCTTCTCGCCAGGCTGCGGACCAAAATCATTAGCAGCAGCCGTGACTTCGTAAAGGCCATACTGGATGCGCGACGAGAAGGAGATCGCACGGTTGCCAGGGATCGTCCATGGCGTCGTGGTCCAGATGACGATCGAGGCGCCTTCAAGCTCGGCCGAACCCTCGACGACCGGGAATTTCACCCAGATCGTGTCGCTTTCGACATCGTGATACTCGACTTCCGCTTCCGCCAGCGCCGTGCGCTCGACGACCGACCACATGACAGGCTTGGACCCGCGATAGAGCTGGCCGCTCTTGGCGATCTTCAATAGCTCGCCGGCGATGCGCGCTTCGGCGTGGAAGTTCATCGTCGTATAGGGATTGTCGAAATCGCCTTCGATACCGAGACGCTTGAACTCTTCCGACTGAACCTTGATCCAGCCAGCGGCAAAGTCACGGCATTCCTTGCGGAATTCGTTGATCGGAACTTCGTCCTTGTTCTTGCCCTTGGCGCGGTAGGCTTCCTCGATCTTCCATTCGATCGGCAGGCCGTGGCAATCCCAACCGGGGACGTAGTTAGAGTCGTAACCACGCATCTGGAAGGAACGGGTGATGACGTCCTTCAGGATCTTGTTCAGCGCGTGGCCGATGTGGATGTTGCCGTTTGCGTAAGGAGGGCCATCATGCAGCACGAACTTCTCGCGGCCAGCGGCAGAGGCGCGCAGCTTCTTGTAGAGGTCCATCTGCTGCCAGCGCTTGACCAGCTCCGGCTCTTTTTGCGGCAGACCGGCGCGCATCGGGAAGTCCGTCTGCGGCAGGTAAAGCGTTGCGGAGTAATCGATTTTTTCTGCGGTGTCGTTCATGATCGTACCATTATCGCGGCGCCGAATGAGGCTCGCGCCGTCTCATCAAAAAAAGAGGGCTTAGCGAAGGCGCCTGGATCGTCTGACGCATGTCCGGACGACATGCTTGAAACAAGCGCCAAAATCCCGGACCTTCCGGCTCTCAGAGCGGGCGGAAGGCCGGGCCAATAATTCGGGATATGAACGTCGACCGATATTGGTTCATGGCCGGTTGTTTAGGACGTTTCAGCCTGTTTGAAAAGGGAATTGATCACGGGGAGCGATCCGCTTCGTCAAAAAGCGATCTTGGCATCGACGTCGCTGAGCGGCGTGACGCCTGAAAGAAGCGCTCTTGCCTCCTCCTCGTCCCTCTTCATCTGAACGACAAGTGGCTCCAGCCCATCAAATTTCAGCTCATCGCGCAGGTGGCCGAAGAATGAAACCGAGCAAATCTGGCCGTAAAGATCGCCGCTGAAATCGAAGACGAAGGTTTCAAGAAGGGCTGCGCCATTCTCCGTGACCGTCGGGCGATAGCCGAAGCTTGCAACACCGTCATGCAGCGTTCCGTTGGCCTGTCTGAAACGCACCGCATAGATTCCAGGCTTCAACTCCGTTTCGGGTGGCAGCGCCATATTGGCTGTCGGGTAACCGAGTGTGCGGCCAAGCTGCTGTCCGCGAATAATTTCTGCTTCCACCGTGAAGCGATAGCCAAGCAGACCAGCGGCACCAACCACATCACCCTTGGCCAGACAGTCCCGAATACGGCTTGATGAAATCACGTCCGAACCCTCATCACGAAACGAATCTACCAGCGTCACATCGAAGCCATGGCGCTTACCTGCCTGCATCAGAAAGGCCGGACCGCCCTCGCGGCCTTTGCCGAAATGGAAATCGACACCGGTGACGACGCCACCAGCACCCAGCCAGTCGACCAGAATGGATTTGACGAAATCTTCCGCCGAACGCTGCGAAAATGTCTTGTCGAAGGGATATTCGATGACGGATTGAAAGCCCTCAGCCTCCAGAAGGCGCGCTTTCAGCGGCGCCGGCGTCAAACGAAAGACCGGCGTTTCCGGCCGGAAAACAGTGCGGGGATGCGGCTCGAATGTCAGGACAAGGGCCGCAACGCCGCGCGATCTTGCAAGCTCCAGCGCCTGATCCAGCACGGCGCGATGGCCGCGATGGACACCATCGAAATTACCGATCGCGACAACGCCACCCTTCAATGCGTCCGGAAGCGGCTCTTTCTTCTCATTGCGATGGAACACGGTCATCGGAAACTTTCTAAAGCGTGTCGCGCAAAAGTGGCCACCGGTTTTGCGATAACGACATGCGACAAACAAGGACCTAAAGCGTAAGGCGCGAATCTGAAAGATCGCGACTCGCTTTAGGCCAGACGCGGCATCCACCAGCCGGGCGCCGCATTCTGGCTTTTCAGGTAGCTGTTGAGCAGCGCCTCATCGATCTCACCATTCAACGTGTATTCCGCCGCATGAATGCCGCCGCTGATGTAGAGGAGATCGAGACCGGCGGAGATGGCGCCCTTGACATCGGTCGGCATGCCGTCGCCGATTGCCAGAACGCGGTCCTTGCTGAACGCGCCGCGCACTTCCTTTGCCGCGGCAAAGCACGCCTCGTAGATCGGCGCATGCGGCTTGCCGGCAATACGCACTTCGCCGCCCAGCTGTTCGAAGTAGGCCGCCATGGCGCCTGCGCAGGGGATGATGCGCTCGCCACGCTCGACCACCAGATCAGGGTTGGCGCAGATCATCGGCGCGGAGCGGGCGACGAAACCCTTTAGCATCTCGGTGTAATCTTCAGGCGTTTCGGTTTCGTCGTCGAAGAAACCAGTGCAGACAACGGCTTCCGCCTCGCTCTCACCCACCACCGTAACGTCGAGACCATCGAACAGCGGCATATCGCGCTCGGGACCCAGCAGGAAGACCTTCTTCGGTCCCTCGGCAATCAACTCGCGGGTCACGTCGCCCGAGGTGACGATGCGGTCATAGGCCTCATCGGGCACGCCAAGCGCACGCAACTGCGGAATGACGCCGATGGCTGGACGCGGGGAATTGGTGATGAGGACGACAGTCTTGCCGTTCTTGCGCGCTTCGGCCAATGCGACACCGGCCGCGGGAAAAGCGGTCACGCCATTGTGCAGCACGCCCCACACATCGGAGAGGATGACATCGAATTGGGAGGTGATGTCGCCAAGGGTGGCAATGCGGTGGGCCATGAATCTTCCAACTCTTTCCATCATTTTCGAGCTCGTGACATCGCAAAGGCTGGTTGCGATGGCAAGCGAAAAAGACAGCGGGTGCCTGTGCGAAACTAAGACCTCAGCCGAGCCAAAGCCGGATGAAACCTGCCCCGATACACAGGCCAAGCACCGGCAGCATGCCGAATTTCAGGCGAAACAGCATGATGGCCGAGACGACGAAGAGCGCAAGCGATGCAAGGTCGAGCGAATGCCAGTCGGGCAAGGACATGCCGAAATTGATCTGAGGCAGAAGTTCAACCCTGTCGACTTTGCCAAAAAGCACATGCAGACCGAACCAGACCGAAAGATTGAGAATGACGCCCACCACCGCACCGGTAATGGCGGACAAGGCGCCGGATAAAGCCGCATTGTCTCTCAGCCTTTCGACGTAAGGCGCACCGAGAAATATGAAGATGAAGCTTGGGACGAATGTTGCCCAGGCGGCAACACTCGCGCCCAGAACACCCGCCAGCATCGGATCGAGCATGCCCGGATGCCGAAACGCCGCGAGAAAGCCAATATAGGAGAGAACCAGAACGAGCGGTCCGGGTGTCGCCTCGGCAAGCGCCAGGCCGTCCAGCATCTCGCTTGCCGTCATCCAGTGATGCGTTTCCACCGCCACCTGCGCCACATAGGCAAGAACCGCATAGGCGCCACCAAAGGTGACGACTGCAAGCCTTGAGAAGAACTCTTGCAGTTCGATGAGCGAGCTCGGCGCGGCCAGAAGCCAGAACAGCAGAAGCGGCATTTGCCAGATGAGAATGCCGACGAGAACCCCTCGGATCTGCCGCAACAGGGGTGGCGCCTTGCTTTCGACATCAGGCTTTGTCGAACGCCCTCCTCGGGCTTTCAGAAAACCCGAAATACCAGCAGCGAGAATGACGAGCGGAAAGGGAACGCCGAAAAAGAAGAGTGCGATGAAGGCTGCAACCGCAACACCGATAAGAAAGCGGCTCTTCAGAGCGCGTTTTGCCACGCGCAGCAAGGCTTCGATGACGATGGCGAGCACGCCTGCCTTCAGACCGAAGAGAAGGGCAGGCAGCCAATGCGTATCCTGATAGAGCGCATAGGCTGCCGCAAGTGCGACGATGACGAGGAAGCCCGGCAGAACGAAGAGCATGCCGGCGATGATGCCGCCGCGTCTGCCATGCAGAAGCCATCCGGCATAGGTTGCCAGTTGCTGGGCCTCCGGTCCTGGGAGAAGCATGCAGTAATTCAGCGCGTGCAGGAATCGCTCTTCGGAAAGCCAGCGTTTCTCATCGACCAGCACGCGGTGCATCATGCCGATCTGGCCCGCTGGACCGCCGAAGCTCAACAGGCCAACACGGCCGAAGACAAAAAAGAGTTCCGACAGAGTCGGGTGGGTAGCGGAAGTTTCGGAGCGCAAAAAATCTGTCATGCAATCGCAGTAACCATTTTACATGAAATTTTTCCGACAGGCCGTTCTTGACAGCACCCGACACCCTGCTTATCTCCGTCTCGCTAGCACTCGGCAAATGAGAGTGCTAACATCAATCCAGGCGGGTCGTTTCCGATCCGCGAATGTCATTTGATCGAGGGAATAGACAATGGCAAGCACCAATTTCCGCCCGCTGCACGACCGCGTTGTGGTTCGTCGCGTTGAGTCTGAAGCTAAGACCAAGGGTGGCATCATCATTCCTGATACCGCCAAGGAAAAGCCGCAGGAAGGCGAAATCGTCGCAGTTGGCTCCGGCGCACGCGATGAGTCCGGCAAGATCGTCGCTCTCGACGTCAAGGTCGGCGACCGCATCCTGTTCGGCAAGTGGTCCGGCACGGAAGTAAAGCTCGACGGCGAAGACCTTCTCATCATGAAGGAAGCCGACATCATGGGCATCATCGGCTGATTTAGCCGCCTTCCCCATTTCCGTAATCTGAAGCCGGACACTGTTCCGGCCATTCGAAACCAGGAGTTTTGAAACATGGCAGCCAAAGAAGTAAAATTCGGCCGCTCGGCGCGCGAAAAGATGCTCAAGGGCGTCGACATTCTCGCTGACGCAGTGAAGGTCACGCTCGGCCCGAAGGGTCGTAACGTTGTTATCGACAAGTCCTTCGGCGCACCGCGCATCACCAAGGACGGCGTTTCCGTCGCCAAGGAAATCGAACTAGAAGACAAGTTCGAGAACATGGGCGCACAGATGGTCCGCGAAGTTGCTTCGAAGACCAACGACATCGCCGGTGACGGCACCACGACTGCAACCGTTCTTGCCCAGGCGATCGTTCGCGAAGGCCAGAAGGCTGTTGCAGCCGGCATGAACCCGATGGACCTGAAGCGCGGTATCGACCTCGCTGTTTCAGAAGTCGTCAAGGACCTGCAGGCGAAGGCAAAGAAGATCAACACCTCTGAGGAGGTTGCTCAGGTCGGTACGATATCCGCTAACGGCGACACGCAGGTTGGCCGCGACATCGCGGAAGCCATGCAGAAGGTTGGCAACGAAGGCGTCATCACCGTCGAAGAAGCCAAGACCGCCGAGACCGAACTCGAAGTCGTCGAAGGCATGCAGTTCGACCGTGGCTACCTGTCGCCTTACTTCGTGACCAACCCTGAGAAGATGATTGCCGACCTGGAAGACGCTTACATTCTCCTTCACGAGAAGAAGCTCTCCAACCTTCAGGCCATGCTTCCAGTTCTCGAAGCCGTTGTTCAGACCGGCAAGCCGCTCGTCATCATCGCTGAAGACGTCGAAGGCGAAGCTCTCGCAACGCTCGTCGTCAACAAGCTGCGTGGCGGCCTCAAGATCGCTGCCGTCAAGGCTCCTGGCTTCGGCGACCGCCGCAAGGCCATGCTCGAAGACATCGCGATCCTGACCGGTGGTACGGTGATTTCCGAAGACCTCGGCATCAAGCTCGAAAATGTCACTCTCGACATGCTCGGCAAGGCCAAGAAGGTTTCCATCTCCAAGGAAAACACCACGATCGTTGACG
Source organism: Agrobacterium cavarae (assembly GCF_004310285.1). Lineage (GTDB taxonomy): Bacteria > Pseudomonadota > Alphaproteobacteria > Rhizobiales > Rhizobiaceae > Agrobacterium > Agrobacterium cavarae. The sequence continues at coordinate 473,541 of NZ_SISF01000023.1, read as the reverse complement.
GCTCCGGCCAGAAGACCGACATCGAAGGCCGCGTTGCCCAGATCAAGGCTCAGATCGAAGAAACCTCTTCCGATTACGACCGCGAAAAGCTGCAGGAACGCCTTGCCAAGCTCGCTGGTGGCGTTGCCGTCATCCGCGTCGGCGGTGCAACGGAAGTTGAAGTGAAGGAGCGCAAGGACCGTATTGACGACGCTCTGAACGCAACCCGCGCTGCTGTTCAGGAAGGCATCGTTGCCGGCGGTGGTACCGCTCTGCTTCGCTCCGCTCAGAAGATCACCGTCAAGGGTGTGAACGACGACCAGGAAGCTGGTATCAACATCGTTCGCCGCGCTCTGCAGTCTCTGGTTCGCCAGATCGCAGACAACGCCGGTGACGAAGCTTCGATCGTTGTTGGCAAGCTTCTCGACAAGGATGACGATAATTTCGGTTACAACGCTCAGACCGGCGAATATGGCGACATGATTGCCATGGGTATCGTCGACCCGGTCAAGGTTGTCCGTACGGCTCTGCAGAACGCAGCTTCGGTTGCTTCGCTGCTGATCACCACGGAAGCCATGATTGCCGAGCTGCCGAAGAAGGACTCCGCAATGCCTGCAATGCCGGGCGGCGGCATGGGCGGCATGGACTTCTAATCAGTCCATTCCCTCTGGAATATGAAAGGGCGGTCTTCGGATCGCCCTTTTTGTTTGGCTCGTTCCGCCATCGCGCGATCAAATTCCCCTCAGCTCATTCCAGCATCGCGAGCCACCCATCAGCAGCAACACTCTAAGCCTGCTTGATCTTGGAACGTGCTTACCGCTAAACAAATCCGTCGAATAAAACATCGCCCCCGATGCGAGCATGTGGAACAGGTGTCCCTTGAACAGTGCCGTCGAACTTCCGGTGCAGAAACAGCTGGAGGCCTATAATGCCCGTGACATCGATGAATTCATGCGGTGGTGGGCTGACGACTGTCAGTACTTTGCTTTTCCCTCGACGCTCTTGGCGCGCAACGCTCTCGAAATTCGCGAGCGTCACATCGAGCGCTTCAAAGAACCAGATCTTCATGGGCAACTGCTATCGCGCATAATTCTCGAAGACATGGTCATCGACCACGAGACCGTGACGCGCAATTTTCCCGAAGGGCGTGGCGAAGTCGATGTTGTCTGTATCTACGAGGTCGCTGGCGGCAAGATCGCGAAGGCGTGGTTCAAGATCGGAAAACCGAGAATCTTGTAGTCCTACCCATAATCCCCAGCAATAAAGGGCCACGATTGCTCGTTTAACTTCGGCTGCATCAGTCCTCAATATCCTTGCGGAAAAAGACGACGCGTTGTGTCTCCGCAAAACCGAGAGCAGCATGAAACTTCCGGCTCACCTCATTCTCAAGCGGGGCGTCGGAGGCAAACTCCAGGCATCCTTGAGACTTACCCCAGTCCCCAACTGCATCACAAAGCAGCCGCGCGATTCCTTGCTTCCGATGCGACGGTAGAACATAGATACCTTCCAGGAAGGCCACGCGCGACGTCTTGCAACCGTTGACATAATCGTTGCGCAGACTGCCCTCCGCAAAACCGACGATCTCCCCCTCCTCGCTTCCACTGAGAAAAGCGACGGCCCTATCGGCTCCCTGTAAAAAGGTGACGATGATATCCTCGCGGTGTTGCTCGACGGAGCCATCCGACCAGAGCGCAGCGCGTAAACGCGTCCATGAATCGACATTGTCGATGGTGCCTCTGACGATCTTCATCTCCTCTCTCCCCCTTGTCATCTGTCTCGCAGCGTCTCAAGCATAAGCAGAGGTCTGTCACCATGCTCGATCGGCACAACGCGTTCGGCTGATTGTTCACTTTTTGAAGACGAACAGTCTTCATGCGTTTATCTTTCGTCAATTTAAAAAATCCGTCAAAACTGTCTCCAGAGTTCACGCAACGGCTTGAACGAAAGCTCACAACGGAGACATCAAATGTCCAGCAGCCAGAACGCTCTCGTGCTCGTCGCACGCATCCTTCTTTCCTTCATTTTCGTCTATTCCGGCTTCGGCAAGCTGATGGACCCTGCCGGCACGGCCGGTATGATCACCGGCGCTGGCTTGCCTGCGGCAACCGCTCTTGCTTACCTTGCCGGTTTGTTTGAGCTCGTCACCGGCCTTGCCGTTCTCGTTGGCTTCCAGACCAAGATTGCCGCCTTCGCATTGGCTGCATTCTGCGTCTTCACCGGTCTTGTCTTCCACAGCGGCACCGTTGCCGTTCCCGGCTGGCCGGATGCGGCTCTCGGCTGGATCAACACGCTGAACGGCATCATGCTGATGAAGAACATCACGCTGGCTGGCGCCTATATCCTTCTCGGAGCCTTCGGTGCCGGTGCCTATTCGGTCGACGCGATGCGCGGCCCGAAGCTTGCCCACGCCTGAATTTCAAAGCGGATAAAATGAGCCGTCGGAGCAATCCGGCGGTTTTTTCTTTATGTTCGTTCCTTGGGAAAAGCGGGGATCGCGTCGAGATGGTCGACCCACGCGGCCTTGGAGCGCGCCCAGATCTGCACACGCGGTTCCAACTCGGCCCGTTCATTGATCGAGCCCCACCGTATGCCCCAAGTGCCGTTGTCCTGTTCGGCGCTGCTGAACAGCGGCGCGCCGCAGTCGCCACAGAAATGCATCAGACGGACATTGCCGTTCTCCGCCTTCTTCCTGTAGAGCTTCGGCTCCGCGCCAGTCAGGCTGATGTCCTGGCGCTTCGCTCGCAAGGTCACGCGATAGGGGGAACCCGTCAGACGCTGGCAATCCGTGCAGTGGCAGATGACCACATGCTCCGGATCGGCTTCCGCTTCATATCGAACGCTGCCGCAGTGGCACTGGCCTGTGATGCGCATGACATTCTCCTTCATAAGGAGAACAGCATAGACAAGATATGTCGTCAGCCAAGCGCCGTCTTGACGCGCGAGATGATCTCCTGAACGACAGCATCGCCTTCGTGCTCCGCCTTACGGGCACGAACGAAGCAGGCTTCCGACCTCAAGATGATGCCGTCGGTCAGGATCTTCAGGTGGTTCGCCTTCAGCGTCGAACCGGTGGAGGTGATATCAACGATGATATCGGCCTGACCGGCTGCGGGCGCGCCTTCTGTGGCGCCTAAGCTTTCGACGATACGATAGAGTTGAATGCCATGCTGGCGAGAGAAGAACTGCTGCGTCAGGCGCCAATATTTGGTGGCGATCGCCAGACGGCGACCGTGGCGGGCGCGAAACTCGGAGGCGACGTCGCCGAGATCGGCCATGCTATCCACATCGAGCCAGATTTCCGGAACCGCAACCACCACATCGGCGTGGCCGAAACCGAGCCGGGCACAAAATTCGACACGTGTATCGACGTTGCTCAGATCTTCGCGGACAAGGTCTTCACCTGTCACGCCGAAATCGACAGTGCCGTTGCCGATCTCACGGGCGATCTCGGATGCAGAGAGATAGGCGATCTCGATATCGTCTCGTCCTTCGACACGACCGCGATAGGAGCGGTCGCTGCCGATTGCGGTGATCTTCAACCCGGCGCGTTCGAGAATGGCCGAGGAGTCGTCCTTCATGCGTCCCTTGGAGGGCAGCGCTATGGTGATGGTCATGCGGAAGTCCTCGCAGCTTCGATGCGGTCCAGCCAGAGCGAGAAACCAACGGCGGGAATCGTGTCCTTTGCGCCCAGCAGCGTCATCAGCCGGTCGAAACGTCCGCCCCCTGCGAGCACAGCCGTTTGCCCCTCTTGCGTGATTTCGAAGACGAGGCCGGTATAGTAATCCAGTGGGCGTCCGAAGGCTGCGCCATAGGTGACCGAACCAAGATCGACGCCGCCATTGGCAAGGGCCGCCACGCGGGCATCGAAATCGGCAAGAGCAGCCCCGAGCTTCAGTTTTGCCTTCTCAGCAAAGTTCGAGAGCGTTTTCGACGCCTCAAACAAAGGTGCCTGGAGGCTGAGGAACTGCTTTAGCAGTTGGAAGCTGTCATCCGGCAGACGGGCGGCGGCAAGCGCCAGCTTCTCGCGAAGGCGTCTCGCAATCTCCTGCGGTGCGCGACTTGCATTGGTGGAGTAGCCGGTCTCCTGCATGACGCTGTCGATATAATCGACAAGAACCTTTTCCTCGCCAGTCGCGAGCAGTCCCGCCACGCGGGCATCGAGCCCGGTCATCGGCTTGGGGCTGACAAGGCTTTCGAGCAGCGCATCGAGTTGCGCGGTGTCACCAAAGGCTTGCACCAGACGCTTCTGCCAGCCAAGCGGCAGGCCGAGTGCGGCAATCACGGCTTCGAAGACCTTCTGATCTCCCAAACGAGCAGAAAGCGTCTGCCCTGGAAGAAGCCGGTTCAGAATGCCGAAAGCGTCGCCAATGGCGCGGGCATCGGCGGCGGCGACATCGCCATCGCCCAGATCTTCTATCCCGGCCTGATAGAACTCGCTTCCACCTTCGCGCCGCTGACGAAACACTTCGCCCAGATAGGCGTAACGCTTCGGCGTACCGGTTGCCGTTTCGATATGGCGAAGGCAGACGGGGATGGTGAATTCCGGCCGCAGACACAGGCTTTCGCCCGTCTCGCTTTCGGTCAGGAAAATACGACGGCGCAAATCTTCGCCTGCCATATCCAAGAAGGGCGCGGCAGGCTGAATGACGGGTGTATTTACCCGCATCGTCTTGCGCGCCGCAAATTCGTCCAGCAGCTCTCCGGAAAATTCCGGCATGTCGATCAGGGGCATGAAGCAGTACTTTTCGTCACGGTTCGAGCGGTTGCATCATTTCGATGCGGTTTCCGAAGGGATCATACACATAGAAGCGGTGATATCCTTCCAGTGGCTCATCCTCAACCACAGGGTAGCCTGCGGTTTCAAGTCTTTTTCGAAGCTCTGACAGATCATCGACCACAAAGGCGGGATGCGCTTTGCTGGCCGTGACGAAATCTCCGGCAACGCCGAGATGCACCCGAACATCGCCAGCCACAAACCAGCATCCTCCGCGCCCTGCCAGATTATCAGGCTTCTCGACCTCGTCGAAACCGAGAAGGCCAGCATAAAACGCCCGCCCCTTCTCTTCACCCCCTGCCGGGATCGCCAGTTGGATGTGATCCAGACGGAGAATGGTCACGGCTGATCAGCCTTCTGCCCGGCGGCGGTCTTCCGCCTGCGCTTCGAGGATTTCCTTCACCTTCGCGACGAGATCAGCCTCGGCTACGACGTCCTGCGCCACACGCGCTTCGCGCCATGTCGCATTGTCCTCGATCTCACCGGAGAGGCGCTTGCCTTCGATCAGGTCCTTGATCTGCACCACGCCTTCAGCCCGCTCGTCACCGCCCTGGATGATGGCGATCGGCGCGCCCATGCGATCGGCATATTTCAGCTGGTTGCCGAACTTCTTCCAGTTGCCCTGATACATTTCGGCACGAATGCCTTCGGCGCGCAGCGCCTGGGTGAAGCGTTGGTAGCGGCCCATGCTCTCCACATCGCCGTCCATGACGGTGATGAGAACAGGCGCGAGTGGCTTTGCCTGACCGAGCTTGCCGAGGTTCTTCAACGCCGTCATCAGGCGCGAGACACCGATGGAGAAGCCGGTTGCGGGAACAGGCTGGCCCATGAAGCGCGACACGAGACCATCGTAACGGCCACCGCCACCGACCGAGCCGAAGACGACCTTCTCGCCCTTTTCGTTGGTGACATCGAAACTCAATTCGGCCTCGTAAACGGGACCGGTATAGTATTCGAGGCCGCGCACGACCGATGGATCGATCTTGATGCGATCCGCCTTGTAACCGGCACTCGCAACGAGCGCACCGATGACATTGAGTTCCTCGACGCCTTCCTCGCCCTTCGAGGTGCCGGCGACGAGCTTTGCAAGATCGGCAGCACTTGCGACATAATCCTTGATGCCGACGAAGAAGAGAACCTTTTCAATCTGCGCCTCGTCAAGCCCTGCACCCTTGGTAAAGTCGCCGGATTCATCCTTGCGGCCGGGGCCGAGCAGGAGCTTCACGCCTTCGGGGCCGAACTTGTCGAGCTTGTCGATGGCGCGCAGAACGTTCAAACGACGGCCGGCATTGTCTTCACCGCCGAGACCGATGGCTTCCATCACGCCATCCAGGACCTTTCGGTTGTTGACGCGAATGACATAGTCGCCACGCTTGATGCCGAGTGCTTCCAGCGTGTCGGCCATCATCATGCACATTTCGGCATCCGCCTGGACGCCAGCGGCACCGACGGTATCGGCGTCGAACTGCATGAACTGGCGGAAGCGGCCGGGGCCGGGCTTCTCATTGCGGAAGACATAGCCCGCGCGATAGGTGCGGTACGGCAGCTGAATTTCGTTGAAGTTTTCCGCGACGTGACGGGCAAGCGGCGCTGTGAGATCGTAGCGCAGGCTTATCCACTGTTCGTCATCGTCTTGAAGCGAAAACACGCCCTCATTCGGCCGGTCGCTGTCGGGCAGAAACTTGCCCAGCGCATCGGTATATTCAAACAGTGGCGTTTCGACGGGATCGAAACCGTAAAGCTCGTAGACTTTGCGGATCTTATCGATCATCTCATTGGTGGCATGGATATCGGCAGCCGAACGGTCCACGAAGCCGCGCGGCAGGCGGGCTTTCAATTTCTGAGGCTTTTTTGCTTTTTCGCTCATGATGCCAGTCCAATTGTCTCTTGAAATCAAGTGGGTGTCTTAGTGTATGAGCCCCTATGCGGCAAGGGCGGGCGCTTGCGGATTTGCCACAACTCTCTCACTTGAAGCGGCGACCAAGCCTGTCGAGTGCTTGCAAGGCAAGAGCGGCAATGTTAGCGTTGGGTCGTCGTCGATTTCGACCGTAAGCGTCTAACGTCAAGCAACGCGCCTTAACCCCCTCGTTCTTTGGGGGCGCGAACAAGGTGCGCTTTTGAAGACGACGTTTAGAAAGACATGTTTCATGACATTCTCACGCTTACCCGCGCGCTACGGCGCCATTCTCATGCCTATGGTGCTCTCCATCCTTATGACGTTCGTCGTGTCTCTCATCGCGACGATCCGCGCCATCGGCCTTACCGAGGATTTCCTGGCGCGCTGGCTGCCAGCCTGGGGTCTTTCCTGGCTCGTGGCCTTCCCGACGCTGCTTCTGGTGCTGCCCCTGGTACGCCGCATCGTCAACGCTCTGGTCGAACCGCAGCGCAGTTGATACTGCGATAGGCTGTGCAGGCGCATTGAGCCTGCACAGAGACCTCGCACTCCAGAGTGAAGCCTACATGATCCTCGAAGCCTTGAACTACGCCGGGACCTACTGGAAGACCGAGCCGGCATTTCGTCCGCATATTCGCTACTCGGTCAATCTGTGGGCGCGCGCCAATCGATGCGCGACGGCTTGGGGAGAGCACGAAGAAAATAGCAAGCGCTTCATTCTTTCGACAGCCTCGAGATTGAAGCAGCGACGCACGGCGGTCATCCTTGGCTCCGGCCTTTTGCGCGACGTGCCCTGGCGGCAGCTTTCTGCAGCGTTCGACACGCTCGTTCTCGTCGATCTGGTGCATCTTTCCAGCGTGCGAGCGAAGCTCTATCGGCGGAAGTATCGCAATGTCGTGCTGAATAGCCGCGATCTCTCCGGCTATGACATGTTGAAGGCGGGCATAGACATCGAACCGTTGAGCTTTCTCCGCCAGGTGCCTTATCTGGACCTCGTCGTGTCAGCCAATCTGCTGTCTCAGATCGGCACCGGCGCGCGCCATCGGATTGAACAGGATGGGACGAATGGCATGCCGGAGGATACGCTCCATCGGCTCATCCAGGCCCACGTCGATGGTCTTTCCGGTCTACCTTGCAAAGTATGCCTCCTCACCGATACCGGCTTCGACATCATCGACAGGACCGGTAAGGTGCATCAACACGAGGACCTGCTGCATGGCGTGCAGATCCCGAACATTGTGCAGCAGTGGGATTGGCCGGTGGCCCCGTTCGGCGAAGAGAGCAAGGACTACCAGATCATTCACAGAGTCGTTGCCAGCAACCTCAGATAACCCATTTCCTGGCGTGGCTTGATAGGCTAGAGTGTGAGCATGCGCCTTGTCGTTCGCACATTGATGTTTCTCGCTTGCCTGCTTTATGGCGCCATGCCCGGCACGGTTGCGATGGATATGTCCATGCCGGCGGCCAAGGCGCTTGCTTCCGGCCTTGCTTTGGACGAGCACGCCGGTCACGGCATAGTCAAAACCGCTGGCCATACGGAAAACCAAGGCAGCCCTTGTCCTCACGAAAAGAGCATGACGCACGCACCATTCTGCGCGGCCTGTCTTGTTCTACTTCCAGACCTCGTCTTTGCCGAAAAAGGGCGATCGCCGCACGCAGTACCCTTGCCAGCATTGCAGGCAAGTTTGCTCGGCAACATGCCCGCACCCCCTCTGCCGCCTCCCCGTTCCTGACCGGATTTCGACATTCAGATGCAATCGAAATTTTCCGACAGAGGAAGGATATCCCATGTCTATCAAGACCATTTCCATCGCCGCTGCCATCAGCGCGCTTTTCGCCGTACCGACGCTGGCACAGGACGCTTCCGGCCATACCGGGCACAGCATGCCCAAACAGGCGGCCTCGGAGACCGCTTCGACGCAGGCCTTTATGGATGTTTCCAAGAAAATGCATGCTGCAATGGAGCAGGACTATACCGGCAACGCCGATGTCGATTTCGTCCGCGGCATGATCCCGCACCATCAGGGCGCGATCGATATGGCGAAGGTCCAGTTGCAATACGGCAAGGACCCCGAAATCCGCAAACTGGCCGAAGAGGTGATCAAGGCACAGGAAGCGGAAATCGCCATGATGAAAGAGTGGCTAAAGTCGAAGGGCTATTAAACAGACTATGGGGAAGTGCCTTCGGGCGCTTCCTCTTCACTTCAACAAGCGATCAAAGCCCGGTCAGGCCCGCCTTGTAGCTGCCAGCGAATTCTCGACTGAGGCGTTCCAGCTCCATCGATGCGCGGCTCGGATGCCGTTCCTTGTGCATCAGGAGCGCAAACTGACGCGCGGGCAAATCGATGCCGACGCGGGTGAGCAGTCCTTGACGCAGCATCAAGGCTGCGACGGAGGCCGACACCACTGCTGCGGCACCCCCTGCACGCGCGGCTGCGACGACGGCCTCGTTGGATGGCAATTCCAGCGTGACCTTCAAATCAGCCAGAGACATGCCCATGGCTTTCAGTGCTGCTTCAAAAGCAGACCGGGTGCCCGAGCCCTGCTCGCGCAGAACCCACGTCGTCGAGCGAATATCCTCTGCTTTGAGCTGCCGACCATCCGAGAATGGGTGAAGAGGCCCGACCACCACGAGCAACTTGTCCGACACAACCGGTCGAACCGACAGCGCCGGCTCGTCGATATCGCCTTCGATGAAGCCGATTTCCGCCACGCCCTTGAGCACCGCTTCTGTCACGGTGCGTGTGTTGCCGACGTCGAGTGTCACCGTCACGCCGGGGTAAAGCTGTTTGAACTGCATGAGAATAGACGGGAGCCAGTAGCTGGCGATTGTCTGGCTGGCAAAGACACGGATCTCACCACGGGTCAGGCCGCCCATCTCGGAGAGAATAAGTTCAGCGCTGCGCACCCGGTTCAAGGTCGAGCGTGCTTCGTCCAGAAATACCCGACCGCTTTCCGTCAGCTCGATACCCCGGCCGACGCGGTGAAACAGTTCGACATTGTAATAGGCCTCAAGTGTCTTGATCGACGAACTGACGGCGGAGGGTGTCAGGCCGAGCGCTTCCGCTGCTCGTGTCAGATGCTGCCGTTCCGCTACGGCGACGAAGATCTTTAATTGTTCGAAGGTCATCTTATATCATTCGATTTTTCCGAATGAAACATGCCATATTATTTGATGGAATGAAATGGATGTCTGTAAGATGATGTCAGTCATGGCACATCACCGTTCACTCACCTCATCGCTTTCTTTCTTTGGCGTTCCCGCCTGGCGCTTCGTGCCGGGAATCGCGCTCTGTGGCGCCATCAGCCTTGCCGCCATTTTTGCGGAAAGCGCTCAGGTGCGACTGGCCGGCCATGCCTGGCTTGGTGATCTGGTAATCGCGATCGTGTTCGGCGTGATGCTCAGAAGCTTTACACGTCTGCCAGAGGCAACTGGAGCTGGGATCAAGTTCAGCGCCAAGACGCTGCTGGAGGTTGCCGTCGTTCTTCTCGGCGCTTCGCTCAGCCTGTCGATTCTCAAAGGGGCCGGCGGATTGCTGATCCTCGGCATCGCCATCATCGTTGGCCTGTCGCTCATCGGCAGCTACGCGATCAGCAGGGCGATTGGTCTTGAGCCGAAGCTTGCCATTCTCGTTGCCTGTGGCAATTCGATCTGCGGCAATTCCGCCATTGCCGCGGCGGCACCCGCCATCGGCGCAAAAGCGCAGGATGTCGCGTCTGCCATTGCCTTTACCGCCGTCCTCGGCGTTGCCGCCGTCATCATCATGCCGGCAATCCCCGGCTTTTTCTCCATGGACGCGGTGCATTACGGCCTGTTTGCCGGCATGACCGTCTATGCCGTGCCGCAGGTTCTGGCAGCGACCGCGCCCATGGGTGCCGTCGCGGTTCAGACCGGCACCGTCGTCAAACTCATCCGGGTGTTGATGCTGGGTCCCGTCGTCACCACGCTTTCGATCATCCACGGCCGCGGTACGAGCGGTCGGCTCGATCTTCAGCGGATGGTGCCCTGGTTCATCATCGGCTTCGTGCTGATGATCATGGCCCGCTCCTTCGGCCTGATCCCGGACATTGCACTTTCGCCCATCAGCGGCCTTGCGAATGTGCTCACCATCATGTCGATGGCAGCACTCGGTCTCTCGGTGGATATCCGCTCTCTGCGCCATGCAGGCGGCAAGGTTATTGTCGCCGCCACCGCGTCGCTTCTGCTTCTCTGCGCTCTTTCCGTCGGGCTGATCGCGATCGCCGGTTGATTGGCTTACGGTTGGCGCTCGACCGTGATCGTATAATTGGCCCCAAGTCCGCGGCGTGACGAACTCAGCACCAGGATCGGCCGGATCAACCACTCGGTGTCCGCCGCAGGCGTCAGCGTCGTGGTGTTGTTTCCGGTATCGCTAAAGAAGATTGCATCGTCGTCCGGCTTGCCGAAATCGAAAATCGCCATGACGACGAATTCGCTGCGGCTCGCGAGCGAAACCTTCAACGTTTCGCCAGCCTTCACCTTCAGCCGATAAACCTCACCCCTGCCCTGGCGTGTCCAGCCGTTCAGCTTGAGATTGCCAGAGGCCGGCATTTCCACGGCCTTCAACTGTTCCCCGTCGTCCAGCCACATGCCATCCACATTGCGCTGTTCGGCAACCGCCGGCACGGAAACGGACGCGATCAGCAAGCAGGCAAGAGCACATCTCAAAAATGTCTTCACGGCCTTACGAACTCCTGCCGCATCGCTTCTATTCGCGGGCGGCAATGGCAGCCCTCGATATGGTCGTTGACCATGCCCATCGCCTGCATGAAAGCATAGACGGTCGTCGGCCCAACGAAACTCCAGCCGCGCTTCTTCAAATCTTTGGATAGCCGCGTGGACGCAGGGGTCGTTGGGTTGGCGCGCAAAGTCGCATAATCGAAGACCTCAGGTCGTTCGTCCTGCTTCGGCTCGAAGCTCCAGAAATAGCGCGCCAGCGAACCGAACTCGTCGCGAAGGGCAACTGCACGCCTGGCATTGTTGATGGTGGAAACGATCTTGCCGCGATGACGCACGATGCCCTTGTCGGCCAGGCAGCGTTCTATGTCGGCATCATCGAAGCTGGCGACCTTGTCGAAATCGAAGCCGGCAAAGGCGGCGCGAAAGCTCTCGCGCTTGCGCAGGATCGTCAGCCACGAAAGACCCGACTGGAAGCCTTCGAGACAGATCTTTTCGAACAGTCGCTTGTCGTCGGTGACGGGATAGCCCCACTCGTCATCGTGATAGCGGCGGTAATCCTCCAGCCCCTGCTGCCAGAAGCAGCGGACCTTGCCATCCTCGCCCGTCAACAACCCATCTTCACTCATGCGGCACCGTCTCTTTCCGCCCGGTTCTTACCATTGATTCACCCTGTTTTAAAACTGCCTGCTAACCTTATTGAAAAGTTTCAGCAAAATAGCGGAATTGACCGACGTCTCTTTACCATTCGCTGGTCTGCCCATGCGAACGTGGCAATCATTTTCCGGTGTCATGTAAAAGAGTCCACCCGATGTCGATCAGAACCGTCTTTCTAGCGTTGAGCGCCGTGTGTGCCGCTCTCAATCCGGCAATGGCCAATGACCGTTATCGCGAGCGTCCGCCGATCGTCGTCAGCCCCGATCTGACGGCGCCATGGGTTACGCAGTTGGGTCGTGGCAATGTGCGCCCCGTCGTCTATCCGCAGCCGCCACAGCGCCAGCCACTGTTCCAACGTCGCGACGTGCAGCAGCGGCCCCAGGTCGTGGCCGCTCGACCGAATGCGCCTCGTTTGAGGATCGATCCGCAATTCCTGCCGCAAATCGTCAATTACGACACCAGCGAAGCACCGGGCACGATCGTCATCGATACGCCGAACCGGCTGCTTTATCTTGTCCTCGACGGCGGCAAGGCGCGTCGTTACGGCGTTGGCGTCGGCAAGCCGGGCTTCGAATGGGCAGGCACCCATTCCATCACCCGCAAGACGGAATGGCCGACCTGGACGCCGCCAAAGGAAATGATCACACGCGAAGCCGCGAAGGGTCATTATCTTCCGGCCTTCATGGAAGGCGGACCGGAAAACCCCATGGGTGCGCGCGCCATGTACCTGGGTTCGACGCTCTACCGCATCCACGGCACCAACCAGCCATGGACCATCGGCAGCAACAATTCCTCCGGCTGTATTCGCATGCGCAACGAGGACGTGACGGATCTTTATGAGCGCGTGAAAGTCGGAACGAGGGTTATTGTGATCTGATAGCAACGCCAAAGTATAAGTTTGAGATCGGGAACCCCTCGATTTTACACTTATACTTGCGGCCTCCAGCGGAAACGCTAGATTGCGTTCCACAAGCTTGGCGGGGGATGCCAGGGGGAACGGTAGCGCTTTTAGCAGCCACCGATGAGAAACGAGCGGCTCAACCGCTCGTTTTTTATTTCAGGCTACAGCATCGGCCCGAAAATCGGAATCGATTTTCGGAAAGCACGATGCGTTGATTCAAAAAGTTAGAGCGTCCTTTGTGCGTCCTTAAGGACGCACGGCACTCTAAGCTTTCGTGGCTTTTCGCCGCCATAGGCCCAATCCAGCAACTCGACGGTGTGCAGGATCGGCATCTGCGTGCCCGTGGCAATCTGCGTCATGCAGCCGATATTGCCGGTTGCGATGACGTCGGCCCTGGTCGATTCGATATTCTTGACTTTTCGCGCCTTCAGCTGGCCGGAGATCTCCGGCTGCAGGATGTTATAGGTTCCGGCCGAGCCACAACAGAGATGGCCTTCCGCCGGATCGCGCACCACAAAGCCCGCTGCCTTCAACAGCAGCTTCGGCGCCATGGTGATCTTCTGGCCGTGCTGCATGGAACAGGCAGAGTGATAGGCAACAGACAGCCCATTGCGTTCCAGAGCGGGTAGCTCCAGCGTGGCGAGATATTCGGTGATGTCTTTCGCCAGCGCCGAGACCCGTTCCGCCTTTTCCGCATAGGCCGGATCGAGCCGCAGCATGTGGCCGTAATCCTTGATTGTCGTTCCGCAGCCGGAGGCGGTGATGATGATGGCATCCAGCCCGGCATCTTCCACCTCGCGCATCCACACATCAACGTTGCGGCGGGCAAAGGCGAGTGCCTGTTCTTCCCGGCCCATGTGATGGACCAGCGCCCCGCAACAGCCCTCGCCCTTTGGTGCGACAACCTCGATACCGAGGCGGGTCAGAAGCCGGACGGTCGCCTCATTGATGGCGGGATCGAGAACCGGCTGCGCACAGCCGGTGAGGATCGCGACGCGGCCTCGCTTTTCTGCAACAGATGCGTGAACCGCAGGTCGGTCTGCCTGCGGTGGAGCGGCGTTCGGTGCGAGATCGAGCATGGCCGCAAGCGGTTTTAAAGCAGAGACCTTGCGCAGCAGCGGGGCGAATGGTTGGCCGCTTTCTGCGAGCTTCAATGCGAGCCTGAACCTGCCGGGATACGGCAGGACGGCGGCGAGAAGGCTGCGGATCAACCGGTCCATCAACGGACGGCGATAGGTCTTCTCGATATGGACACGCGCATGATCCACCAGGTGCATGTAATCCACCCCTGAAGGGCAAGTGGTGGTGCAGGCCAGACAGGAGAGACAGCGATCGATATGGGTCACCACCTCGCGGTCGGCGGGGCGGTCGTTTTCCAGCATATCCTTGATGAGATAGATGCGGCCACGCGGACTATCGAGCTCATTGCCGAGCGTCGCATAGGTGGGACAGGTGGCCGTGCAGAAACCGCAATGGACGCATTTGCGCAGGATCTTTTCGGATTCGGCAACCTGCGGATCGGCCAACTGCTCGGGCGTGAAGGAGGTTTGCATGGTCAGATCCCCATTCTGCCCGGATTGAATATCCCCGCCGGATCGAGCTTTTGCTTGATGCGCGATGAGAGCGCCACTTCAACGGCATTCAGCGGTTCGAAAGCCGGAATTGATCGGCGGACATCGTCACTCGCGCGCAGAAGTGTGGCGTGGCCGCCTCCAAGCGAACGGATGTAACCTCGGAGCAGTTTCGCTTCCGGATCGGCTTCCATCTGCATCCAGACAAGGCCGCCCTGCCAGTCGTAAAAGGCATCGATGCCAGCTTCGAGCCGCAGCGCCGCGACAAGCTTGTGGCATTGTGATGGCGCAATGGACACGCGCCAGAGCGGTTTGGAGGGGTTGCCCGCATAGGGCGCGACGTCGCGGATCTCCCGCCAGAGTGAACGGCTCTCGTCACGCTCAAGAGAGACGACTGGGCCGAAAGCGGCGAGAAGCGTCTTCAGCTTATGCAATCGGGCCTCGACCGAGGCCGCAAGACCTTCCAGGCGCAGCACGGTGGCGGCACCTTCCGGCAGTGATCCATTCAGAAAGCGCGACTTCACAGTTTCCGGCAGATGTGCCGCGCCTGAGACTTCGAGGCTGGTTGCCATCGCCGCCGCCATGGCGTTGGTCGCGGCCTCATCCTCCAAGCCTGAGATGACCATCGTTACTTCAGCAGGCGGAACCGGCAGCACGCGGAACGTGACTTCCGTCAAAAACCCCAGCGTGCCGTAGGAGCCCGCAAGAAGCTTGACGAGATCGAGCCCGGTAACGTTCTTCATCACCCGCCCGCCGGCCTTGATCGCCTCGCCCCGGCCGTTGATGAAGCGGATGCCGAGCAGGCTGTCTCGCGCAGCACCGGCCACGAAGCGGCGCGGACCGGAAACGTTGGCGGCAAAGACGCCGCCGATTGTGGGCTCTCCCACCGTTCCCATGATCGCGCGGTGATCCATCGGCTCGAAGGCCATCATCTGCCGGGCGTCGGACAAGGCGGCTTTCACCTCATCCACTGGCGTTCCGGCCTGGACCGTCATCACCATCTCGGCAGGATTATAAGAGACGATGCCGCTCAAACCTCGCGAAGAGAGTGTCGCATCCGCCTCAACGGCATTGCCAAAACCGGAGCGCGTGTTGCCGCCGATGATGGCGAGCGGACGTCCCCCTTCTGCACGGTCGCGAATAAGGTCTGCCGCCTCCCTTTCCGATTGCGGCGTGAGGACGGGGTATGTGTCGTCCATCAATCTCTACCCTCCAGCGGAAAGACCTTGGACGGGTTCATGATCCAGCCTTCATCGAAGGCCGCGCGGACCGCCATTTGCTGCGCCAGATCGGCATCGGAATACTGATGACGCATCAGGTCGCGCTTCTCGATTCCCACACCATGCTCGCCGGTCAGGCAGCCGCCCGCATCGACACAGAGCTTCAAGATCTGGTTGCCCGCCTCTTCGGCGCGCGCCGCATCATCCGGATCATTGGCGTTGAACAGGATCAGAGGATGCATGTTGCCGTCGCCCGCATGGAACACATTGGCGACGCGAAGACCGAGCGCGTCGGTGATCTCGCTGGTTTTCTTCAGCACATAAGAAAGCTGGCTGAGCGGCACCGTGCCATCCATGCAGATGTAATCGGCGATCCGACCCGTCGCACCGAAGGCGGACTTGCGCCCTTTCCAGATCGCCGCCGCTTCCATCGCCGACTGGCACTCGCGCACCGTCTTTACCGCATGTTTGCGGGCGATCGCGACGATGTCCGCCAGCATGGCATCCATCTCGTCCTCCGAGCCTTCGACCTCGACGATCAGCAATGCGCCGACATCGAGCGGGTAACCCGCCTTGGCAAACGCCTCGCAAATCTCGATCGCTGGCTTGTCCATGAATTCGATGGCAACGGGAATGATGCCGGAGCCGATAATATCGGCCACACAGGAGCCCGCTTCCTCCGAACTTTCGAAACCGAAGAGCACCGGGCGGGCGCCTTCCGGCTTGGCGATCAATCGCACCGTCGCTTCCGTGACGATGCCGAGTTGGCCCTCCGAGCCGCAGACGAGACCGAGAAGATCGTAGCCCGCCGCATCCAGATGCTTGCCACCAAGCTCCAGCACGGTGCCGTCGACCAGCACCATCTTCACCCCGAGAAGATTGTTGGTGGTGACACCGTACTTCAGACAGTGAGCGCCGCCCGAATTCATTCCGATGTTGCCACCAATGGTGCACGCAAGCTGCGAACTCGGATCAGGCGCGTAGAAGAAGCCTTGAGGACCTGCTGCGTCGGAAATCGAGAGATTGGTAACACCCGCCTGCACGATTGCGGTGCGGTTGAAGAAGTCCAGTTCAAGAATGGAGGACATTTTTGAAAGGCCGATCACTACGGCATCTTCCTGCGGGATCGCGCCGCCGGACAGCGACGTGCCGGCCCCTCTCGGCACCACGGGCACGCCATAGCGATGACAGTATTTCAGGACGGCAGCGACCTGGGCCGTCGTCTTCGGCAACGCGACGGCCAGGGGCATGCGGCGATAGGAAACGAAAGCGTCGGTTTCAAAGGGCATGAGCTCTCGCGGCTCATGCACAAGACAGTCTGGCGGAAGCAGGTCTGCAAGATCGGAGACGATCCTGTCCCGAGCGGAAAGCACCGCGGCGCGCGGCTGCAAAAATTGAATGGATTGCGACATGGTCTGCAGATGCTCCCTCATCTACACAATCCTATGCGGCGTTTGCGCCTTGGTTGCAAGCCTCACAAATGCTAGAGATTGTTTCCAATCCGGAAAGAATGGTGTGGACCGATGACGAATCTCGGCGATCTTGAAGTCTTTGCCAGCGTCGCCGCCTCCGGCAGCATGTCGGTTGCTGCAAAGGCGTTGGGCTATTCTCCGGCCGTCATCTCCAAGCGCATCAAGCGGCTGGAGGAAAAGCTTGGCGCGCGGCTTTTTCAGCGCACCACAAGGCAAATCTCCCTGACCGAGGCCGGCCAGGGATTTCATCAGAGAATTCTCGCCGTGCTGGAAGGGCTAGAAGAAGCGGAAGACTTCGTTTCCGGCCGATCCAATATGTTGACCGGCACATTGAAGGTCTCGGCCTCCACCTCTTTCGGACGCATGCATGTCGCACCGCATCTCAAAGGTTTCATGGACCAGCACCCATCGCTCTCCATCAACCTGACGCTCAGCGACGACTTTATCGATATTGTTGCGGGAGGCTATGATCTCGCTATCCGCATCGCCGACCTGTCGGACTCGAGCCTTGTTGCGCGACGGCTGGCGCCGGTGCGTCGCGTGCTTTGCGCCTCCCGTATCTATGTCGAGGAACATGGGCTGCCGCAAACGATCGAGGACCTGAAAAATCACCGCTGCCTGCCCGCACATAATAACGATCTCTGGCGCCTGGAGGGACCGGAGGGTGCGTTCAACCTTCGGCCCGAAGGCCTTCTGGTAACCAACTCGTCGGAAGTCATCCGCGAGGCGGTGATCTCGGGTCTCGGCATCGCGCTGCGCTCGACCTGGGATATCGGGCCCGAGCTGAAATCCGGCGCGCTGGTTCAGGTTTTGCCCGCTTATGAAGGATCGAAGAACGTCGCGCTTTCGGCGGTCTATTCCAGCCGCCGGTTCCTGCCCGCCAAGGTTCGACTGTTCATCGATTACCTGGCGGGACTTTACGGGCCCTTGCCCTATTGGGACAAGGACGCGCTGTAGAGGTCAATGCGCCCCGTCGGCATGGCGCTTGCGGATATTGCGCACGACCCACCAGACACCAAGAACGGCCACCGGAACGGAGGCACCCGTAACCACCGCCGGATCGACCGGCAGCAGATCATGGGTCAGGGCCTTTATCAGATACCCGATCAGCCCCACGACATAATAGGAAATGGCCGCGACCGAGAGGCCTTCGACCGTCTGCTGCAAGCGCAGTTGCATCGCGGCGCGCTTGTTCATGTTATTTAGAAGCACCGTGTTCTGGCGTTCCAGTTCGACATCGATCCAGCTGCGCACAAGCGCTGTGGCGCGATAGAGCTTGCGCGACAGGTTCGCCTGACGCTCCTCTACCGACTGGCAGGTGCGCATGGCGGGTGCCAGTCGCCGCTCCAGAAATGTCGCCATGGTCTCATGCCCATGGATCGGCGTTTCGGCCAGGGTGCGGATACGCTCGCGGACGATCACGTCGTAGGCGCGGCTGGCGCCGAAGCGGTAGAGGCTGAGCGCCGCATTGGCTTCCAGTTCCGCGGCAAGGCGGGTCATTTCGGCCAGAAGCGCATCGGCTTCCTCCCGCGCTCCGTTCTTCATCCGCTGGGTGATTGCGGTCAAACCGTCTTCGATCCGGCGAATTTCCGGCGAGAGCGTCTGCGCCAGCGGCAGGCCGAGCATTGCAAGGGTGCGATAGGTTTCGATGTCGAGTAGACGCTGCACGATACCGCCGCGTGCGGAATCCGTCAGCCCACGGTCGAGCAGAAGAAACTGGGTCAGCCCGTCGCGATCCTGGCGGAAGTCGGTCAGAATGGAGGCCTGCCCTTCGCGCACCGTGCTGTGACAGAGGCTGATCGGATCGAAATGGCTCTCGGCGTCGACAGTCTCCGGACCCTCGGAGCGGATCTCCAATCTCACCGCGGAAATCAGCGAGCCAGGCGGCGAGAACCCGTCACCAAACGGATCGCCGATGATATCGCCGCCAATCTTATCCGGTGCCGGGCCATCCCAGAACCATGTGGAGAATTCGGTGTGCCGCTCCCATCGAAGCGTTCCCAGGCCGCAGGGCATGGCGTGGTGGCGAGCATCACGCTCCGGCGGCGCAACGCCGCGGCTGCGCGACATTTCCGCGATCGCCGAGTGATGGACCGACGCACCGCCATCCATCATGAAGGCAAGCTGGACGATGATGCGTGACGGACCGAGCAACACGGTCGGTCTGGCATGAATTTCCCCTAGCGCCAGCGCCCTTTCCGGTGCGCTGGCAAATGCAAATCGTCCCCTGGCCATTCGGCATTCTCCGTCTCGATCACCCTGATTTATCAAATGAAAAGATGCATTGGCAGGTGCCGAGTTGACGCAGGGCAACTGCTAAAATACGACGTGTTCAGAGGCGCCATCTTTCTGCTTCCAAGGAACGAATAATCCTAGTTCGGCAATTTTTCCGGGAACTTTATCAACTTCAAGACGTTCTTGACGGGTTATTGGAAATTTCTACCAAGATGGGACGCGATGACTACCACGAGCGAAACTGAACGCTATCCACGGATAGCACTCATATCGACGCATGGCTATGTAGCCGCACACCCGCCGCTTGGCGCAGCCGACACCGGAGGACAGGTTGTCTATGTCCTCGAACTTGCAAAGAAACTCGGCCAGCTCGGCTATACCGTCGATCTTTACACCCGCCGCTTTGAGGACCAACCGGAAATCGATGAGGTGGACGATCGCGTCCGCGTCGTCCGCATTCCCTGCGGCGGGAAAGAGTTTATTCCGAAGGAATATCTCCACCGCCATCTGCTGGAATGGTGCGAAAACGCGCTGCGCTTCATCAAGAAAAACGACCTCTCCTATTCCTTCATCAACAGCCATTACTGGGACGCCGGTGTTGCGGGACAGCGGCTCTCCGAAGCGCTGAAGATTCCCCACCTTCATACGCCCCATTCGCTCGGCATCTGGAAAAAGCGCCAGATGGAAACCGACTATCCGGAAAAGGCCGATACGTTCGAACTGGAATTCAATTTCAAGGAACGCATCCAGCACGAACTGATCATCTACCGCAGTTGCGACATGGTGATCGCGACGACGCCGGTGCAGCTCGATGTGCTGCTCGAAGATTACGGACTGAAGCGCAAGCAGGTCCATATGATCCCGCCAGGATATGACGACAACCGCTTCTTCCCCGTGTCGGAAGCCTCGCGGCAAATGCTGCGTCAGCGTTTCGGCTTCGAAGGCAAGACCGTTCTGGCGCTTGGTCGTCTGGCCACCAATAAGGGCTATGATCTTCTGATCGATGGCTTCTCCGTGCTGGCCGAGCGCGAGCCCGAAGCACGCCTGCATCTTGCCGTCGGCGGCGAGAATATGGACCAGCAGGAGACCACGATCCTCAACCAGCTGAAAGAGCGGGTGAGCGAGTTGGGTCTGGAAGACAAGGTGGTCTTCTCCGGTTACGTCTCGGATGAGGATTTGCCGGACATCTACCGCGCCGCCGATCTTTTCGTCCTGTCCAGCCGTTACGAGCCCTTCGGCATGACGGCGATCGAGGCGATGGCAAGCGGCACGCCGACCGTGGTGACCATCCATGGCGGTCTCTTCCGAGCCGTCAGCTATGGGCGCCATGCGTTATTTGCCGATCCTTTCGACAAGGAAGATCTTGGCATCACCATGATGAAGCCGTTCAAGCACGAGCGTCTCTACGGCCGGCTTTCACGTATGGGAGCCCATAAGGCCCGCAGCCTGTTTACCTGGACAGGCATTGCGCAGCAGCTTCTGTCTGTGGTCGAAGGCCGCACGATGATGCCCGTTCTGGAGGAATCCGATTGGGCCGAACCGTGGAATGACGGCGATTGAAACCTGTTCGCCTTTTTTCCACTGATCTGGATGGTACCGTCGTCGGCAATGATGAGGCGACGGCGCGCTTTCGCGACTTCTGGGGCTCGCTTCCGGAAGAAGCACGTCCGCTCTTGGTCTTCAACAGCGGGCGACTGATCGATGATCAGCTCGAACTCCTGGACTCTGTGCCTTTGCCTCGCCCGGATTATATCATCGGCGGGGTGGGCACCATGTTGTCACGCCAGGGCGAGCCGAGGCTTTCGCAAGCCTATACCTCGCAGCTTGGCGCGGCGTTCGACGCCGACAGGATCGCGTCGGTGATGAAAGATGTTCCGGGCATCAGTCTACAGCCCGACCGATACCAGCATGGGCTGAAATCCAGCTGGTATCTGCACGATGCCGATGACGACATGCTGGCAGACATCGAGTGGCGGCTCAACGACAATGGTGTTGCCGCGCGGATCGTCTATTCCAGCGCACGGGATCTCGATGTCCTTCCCCGCGCCGCGGACAAGGGAGCGGCGATTCGCTGGCTCTGCGATCACCTTGGCATCGGGCTCGATGAAACCGTGGTAGCGGGCGATACCGGCAACGATCGGGCCATGTTCGAACTGCCAGGCGTGCGGGGCGTGGTCGTCGCCAATGCGCTTGAAGAGCTGAAATCTTTTGCCGCCGGTAAACATAATATGATCATCACGCTCAAAGAAGAAGCAGACGGCGTTACAACGGGGCTGAAGCACTGGATTTCTTCTTCCGAGACCCAAAAATAGCCCAGAAATATTGGTGCAAGAGTGGGACATCTGCATTGACCCACTCTCTTCATAAGCAGACAATGAAATTCGCCGAACGCTTCGTGGTTCGGGCCTTTGCACACTTCTACCCTGAAAGGAATACCCCGCGTTGAACCTTCTGAGCCGTCTGGCCCAAGACGTCGGCCTGATGCTGCGCCGTCCCCCTCGACAGCAATATGGTGCCATATGCCACCGCCGTAACAAGAAGCACGGCGATGTTGAGGTATTGCTGCTCACCAGCCGGGACACCGGACGGTGGGTCATCCCCAAGGGGTGGCCAATGGAAGGCAAGAAGGCGCATGCGGTTGCTGAACGCGAGGCTTTCGAAGAAGCGGGTGTGCGGGGAACCGTACAGAAGGAGCCCTTCGGCTTCTTCCACTATGAGAAAAAGCTGAAGAACGGGGTGAAGGTTACCTGCCTGGTGCAGGTTCACGTTCTGGAGGTCGCAGACCTCACCAAGAATTTTCCCGAACGGGAAAGCCGTAAGCTGGAATGGGTTTCGCCCGAGGAAGCGGAAAAGCGCGTCAACGAAATCGAGTTGAAGCAGCTTTTCGTCGCTTTCGGCAAGCACATGGCGAGAACCGCACCACCCCTGCCGCAAAAGGCCGCCAATTCTTAGGGCGTTTCCTTGTTTAACGGAAACGCTCTAATGACGACTTCGTGTCGCGAATACGCCAGCCAAGCGCTTTCGATGTCGCTATAAAGCGTTTCCATGACGCAATTTCCCGAAAACCGCAAAAAGCCGACACTCGACAAGGATCTCGACAAGATGACCCGCGTCGAGGAAGCAGTGAACCATCTCGGCCAGCGGTTCGTGGCGCCGGGTGCTGCACTCCTGTTCCTCGTGGTAACGGCTCTGGTCGCCAGTTCCTACGCCGGAGGGACGCCGGGCGCGGTGATCACGCTCGCCGCGGCCATCATCGGCGCCTATATGGCGATGAATATCGGTGCCAAGGACGTCGCAAATAATGTCGGACCGGCCGTGGGCTCGAAGGCTCTGCCGCTCACGGCAGCACTCATCATCGCCGCGATCTGTGAAGTGTTCGGCGCTCTCATTACCGGCGGTAATGTTGTCGAGACAATTGCAAGCGGCATCGTTGATGTCAGGACGGTGCCTGATCCTCATGTGTTTGCCTGGGCCATGCTCGGCGCCATTCTGGCGGCGGCTCTTCTGGTCAATCTTTCCAATCTGCTCAAGGCGCCGATTTCCACCACGCACAGCATCGTCGGTGCGGTGGCAGGGGCCGGCACGGCCGCCTTCGGCGTCGGTGCGGTGGACTGGGCGTCACTCATGGGCATTGCGTTGACATGGGTACTAACGCCGTTCATCAGCGCCTTCTTCGCGGTCGCCCTGCTCGCCTTCATCAACCAAGTCATCATCGACCGCGACGACAAGATCGACGCCGCCCGCAAGTGGGTGCCGGTGCTGCTTGGCGTGATGGCCGGTGTCATGACCGCCTATCTCATGCGTTTTGGCTTGCATCGGGTGATCGATGTGCCGAGCGGCGTTTCCCTGGCAACCGGCCTGGCCGTCGGCCTCATCGCCTGGCGGCTCTGTATCCCGCTGATCCGCAATCAATCCGAGGGTCTGGAGAATCGCAACCAGTCGCTTCGCACGCTGTTCCAGTGGCCCCTGATTTTTGCAGCAGCACTCATGTCTTTCGGCCACGGCGCCAATGACGTGTCCAATGCGATCGGCCCGGTCGTTGCCATCGTCAGGGCCGATTACGGCAACCTCAACGATGTGTTCGCGCCGGCACCGCAATGGGTGATGCTGATCGGCGCGTTCGGCTTGTCTTGCGGCATCCTGCTGTTCGGGCCGCGCCTGATCCGGCTCGTCGGCGAACAGATCACCAAGCTCAACCCGATGCGCGGCTTTTGCGTTTCAACCTCAACGGCACTCACCGTCCTCACCGCCTCGCATTTCGGCATGCCGGTCAGCACCACCCATACGGCGATCGGGGCTGTCTTCGGTGTCGGCTTCTTCCGCGAATGGTATACGGCACAGGGCCGAAAGCAGCAGGAGGCTCTGCGCAAGAGCCTTGCGCCAGCCGATCCCTCAACTGACGAGCCGGACGAAAATGCTTCGGAGACGCGGCGGCGCTATCTGGTGCGCCGGTCGCACTTTATGACGATCATCGCGGCCTGGATCATCACGCTTCCGGCAAGTGCTGCACTTGCCGCCGCGCTCTACGCAATTATCCATCTTCTGTTTATATGAGCGGACAGATCATCAACGTATCGAAGTACTGACATGCGTGCCAATTTCAGAATGCAGCGGCTTTACGTCAGCCAGTCCTTGCGGGCGGGAGTGAGTATCGAGGCCGATAGCGACCAGTTCAACTATCTGGCCAACGTGCTGCGCATGGGCGACGGCGCGGAAATCCTACTCTTCAACGGGCGCGACGGCGAATGGAAGGCGAAGCTCTCTTTCCCAACGCGCAAGAAGATCATGCTTGTTCCGCTGGAGGAGACGCGGCCCCAACCGGAAAAGCCGGACCTGCACTATATATTCGCGCCGCTGAAGACTGGGCGCCTGGATTATCTGGTGCAGAAGACGGTGGAAATGGGCGCGGGCGTTCTTCGCCCCGTTCTGACCCAGCATGTTCAGGGCAAGATCACCAATCTCGACAAGCTACGGGCCAATGTCATCGAGGCTGCGGAACAATGCGGTATTCTCGCCGTTCCGGATGTCGAAGAACCCGTGCGGCTGAAGGATCTGATGGAAGACTGGTCGCCTTCACGCCGGATCATCTACTGCGACGAAGGCGATGCCGGGCAAAATCCCTTGCCTGCCCTTCAACAGATCAAGGAAAAGCAACTGGCCCTTCTCGTCGGACCAGAGGGCGGCTTTTCGGAGGAGGAACGACAGTTGCTGCGCAGCAAGGCATTTGTGACGCCGATCCCCTTGGGACCGCGCATCTTGCGGGCCGATACGGCAGCGGTCGCAGCACTTGCGGTCATTCAGGCAAGTATCGGTGACTGGAAATAATTGCGCGGTTGATGTCGCGCTCGCGCAAATTCGCAGCATGAGTTCATGCTTAAAAGAAATTCATTTGCTTGCGCAGGCACGGCACCCTATCAGCGATGGCAATATCGCTGCGCAGGCAGCAAAGACAACAAGGTAATTTCATGGCCCGCGACACGACCGACCAGACGCCAATTTCCTCCGTGCAGGAACTGACAGATTATCTGGCCGGAGGCTGCAAGCCTAAAGACAAGTTCAGGATCGGCACGGAGCACGAGAAATTCGCCTTCTTCCGTGAGGGCAATAAGCCGGTTCCCTATTTCGGTGATGCCAGCATTTCGGCGCTGCTGAAAGGCATGCAGGAAAAGCTTGGCTGGGAGCCGATCATGGACGGCGACAATATCATCGGCCTTGGCGAGCCGAGCGGTATGGGCGCGATTTCCATCGAGCCCGGCGGCCAGTTCGAGCTTTCCGGCGCGCCTTTGGAAAACCTGCATGAAACCTGCCGGGAATCCAACCAGCATCTGGCGACGCTGCGCGACATTGCCGAGCCGATGGGCATTCGTTTTCTCGGCATTGGCGGAAGCCCGCTCTGGACGCTTGAAGAAACGCCGCGAATGCCGAAGTCGCGCTACGCGATCATGAGCAACTACATGCCCAAGGTCGGCACCAAGGGCCTGGACATGATGTACCGGACCTGCACCATCCAGGTTAATCTGGACTTTTCCTCCGAAGAAGACATGCGCCGCAAGATGCGCGTTTCCATGAAACTGCAGCCGCTTGCGACCGCTCTTTTTGCGTCCTCACCCTTTACCGAAGGCAAACCGAACGGGCTTCTCTCCTGGCGCGGCGATATCTGGCGCGATACCGACAATCAGCGCTCCGGCGTTCTTCCCTTCACGTTCAAGCCGGATTTCGGCTTCAAGGATTACGTCGAGTGGGCGCTCGACGTGCCGATGTATTTCATCGTGCGCGACGGCAAGTATCGCGACTGTACCAACATTACCTTCCGCCAGTTCATGGACGGCGCCTTGAAGGGCGATATCGCCGAGTGGGAACCCAATCTCGGTGACTGGACCAACCACCTGTCGACGCTCTTCCCCGATGTGCGCCTAAAGCGTTTTCTGGAAATGCGCGGTGCCGACGGCGGCCCATGGCGGCGCATCTGTGCGCTGCCGGCCTTCTGGGTCGGTCTGCTCTATGACGACGAGGCGCTGGCCGCAGCCGACCAGTTCACCGCAGACTGGCAGGTGGACGATGTGATCGGACTTCGCAATGCCGTGCCGGTGGAAGGTCTCAAGGCAACGATTGCCGGGCGTGATCTCCTGGGCGTTGCGCGCGATGTGGTGGCGATTTCGCGCAAGGGCCTGCAAAACCGCGCACGATTGAACCGTGAAGGACAGGACGAGAGCGTATTCCTCTCGCCCTTGGAAGAGGTTCTTGCCAAGAAGTCGACGCTCGCTGACGATCTTCTGGCGCTCTATCATGGCCGCTGGCAGCAGTCGGTTCTGCCCGTATTCGAAGAGTATCAGTACTGATAGCGCTGCTCTTCTACAGCATCGGCCCGAAAATCGGACTCGATTTTCGGAAAGCACGATGCGTATCTCCAAAAAGGTAAAGCAGCAGCCCAGCTTTATAGTGAACGCAAAAAAGCCCGGTGCGGCTTGAGCCTGACACCGGGCAAAGGCAGGGCTATTGGCAGTCACCCTGCGGGGAAACTTGATGCGGGGTCGAAACCCGGCGTTTGGAAATCAGCGGCTGCGAATGCGCGTGAAGCGGGAGCTCGCACGCATCTTGGCGGCGCGCGCCAACTGCAGGGTTGGATCGTCGAGCAGGCCGATCTCAAGCGCTTTCGTCACATCGCTGCGCACCAGTCCGATATCGGCCAGCTGTTGATCGGTCATCTCCGTCAGCTTGTTCACGGCCAGACGGTTCATGATGGAACGCGCGAGTTTCGCCACACGATTGATAGCCATGGTCCAGCGCGTCTCGAGCGAGATGGCGGGGGCTATAATCTGCAATTCCATTTTCCGTTCTGCCGTGCGCATGACACTGTCCTTCCTTGGAGGCACGTGAAGATATCGCTTCGCGCTTTCGCACGAAGAGTGGTGAGGTTGAGACCGCAGCGGGTTAGCGTCGGCGGGTTGATCGGATGTCTTGAGCGTCAAAATGTCGCAAGACTATTGATCAGTCCAACGAATGTTTCTAATGTCAGATATCAATTGCTCTTATGGATGATCCATCATGTCCGCTCCGCTCGATATCGATCAGCTTCACACTTTCATCGCCATCGTCGATACGGGCAGCTTTACCAAGGCGGCCGACCGGGTGTTCAAGACGCAGTCGGCGGTCTCCATGCAGATGCGCAGGCTGGAAGAGCGGCTCGGCAAGCAGCTTTTTGCCAAGGACGGACGAGGCAACAGGCTGACCGCTGAAGGCGAGAAGCTGATGCACTACGCCCGCCGGATCATTCGCCTCAACAACGAGGCGGTCGCAGCCTTCGACGACAACCGACTGGAAGGCACGCTTCGCATCGGCACGCCGGACGATTATGCCGACCGCTACATGCCAGAGATCATCGGGCGCTTTGCCAAGACCCATCCCAATGTCGAGCTCTATATCGTCTGCGAGCCGTCGATCAGCCTTGCCGAAAAGATGGCACGCGGCGAACTCGATATTGCGCTCGTGACGCACAACCCACGGACGCGCGTGTCGGATATCGTCCGCACCGAGCCACTCTGCTGGGTCACCTCGGCAAACCATCCACTGCGTGACGATGCGCCCGTGCCGCTTGCCGTCGGGCGACGCGACTGCCACTGGCGGCAGCTTGCCTGCTCCGCTCTCGATGCCGACGGGCGCGACTATCAGGTCCTTTTCACCAGCTGGTCTTCGACCGTGATCGCCGCTGCGGTTCTTGCCGGAATGGCCGTGTCGGTTCTCCCGGAATCGACGCTTCGGACCGGCATGCGCGTGCTCACCTCTGCCGATGGCTTTCCGCCTCTGCCGCCGGTACAGATCGGGCTGATGAAGCGTCCGGGCCTGTCGCCCTCGCTGGTCAATGCCATCACCGATCATATTACCGCCTGCCTCGATAACATCACACTGGGCCCTGTCCCGGAGGATATGGACTCGCGGGTGAAAATGCTGCCCGGCATGCAGAAGCTAAAAGCCAACTATATCGCGCCGGGCTGGTAATTTCGCTATGCCCGTCCTCGTTCAATAGTTTCATCTTTCCGTGTGAAGCGGAGCATGATAGGAAAAACCTATCATGCTCACACTTCGACAGATGCGATACTTCGACGCCTTGGCGCGCACCCTGCACTTCGGCAAGGCTGCGGCGGAGGCGCATATTAGTCAGCCGGCGCTTTCTGTACAAATCATGGATATGGAAGAGCATCTCGGCGTCAAGCTGGTGGAACGCAGCCGAGGTGACATCACCATCACGCTGAAGGGCGAGGAGGTGCTGCAGCATGTGCGGGCCATTCTTCAGGAGGTGGAACGGCTGGAAGACGCCGCGCGCAAGACCTCAGGCGCGCTGGAAGGGCTGGTGCGGATCGGGATCATTCCGACCATCGCGCCCTATCTCGTTCCGAAGCTTGTGCCGCATCTGCGCGCCCATCACGCTCTGGTCGAGATCGAACTGAAGGAGACCGTCACCGACCGTCTTCTCTCGGATCTCGCGGCACGCAAGCTGGATGCCGTAATTGCTGCCATCCCTGTGGTCGGCGAAGGATTGGAGACGTGCCACCTTTTCACCGATCGCTTCTTCATGGCGACCGCAAAGAGCGACGACAAAGTGCTCGTCTCTCCCGTTAATGAAGGCCAGGTTGACATGGACCGGCTGCTCCTTCTTGAGGAAGGCCACTGCCTTCGCGATCAGGCACTGGCGGTCTGCGATGCGGCGGGCAAGCGCAGCCTTGTCAATTACGGCGCGACCTCGATGGCGACGCTGCTGCAGATGGTGTCCCACGATATGGGAATGACGCTGATCCCGGAGATTGCCATTCCGACCGAGACGATGCGCAATAATCTTCGCATCGTTCCTTTTGCCGATCCGGCCCCTGCACGAGAGATCGGTCTCGTCTGGCGCATGGCCAGCGGCCGTAAAGGCGACATCGCCGCCCTTGCGGACGCCATCCGGCAGTGCATCCGTTAAGAACTGACGTCCTATTCCAGCGCGAGCCAGATGAAGAGCCAGCCCCACATCAAGACGAGAGCGACAAAGCCGGTAATGAAGGCCGGGCCGCGGTAGCGCAGACGGTTGCTGGTGACGTGAATGTAGGAATGGAAGACCCGCGACAGAACGAAAATCCAGCCGAGCACGACGGTGACGATATTGTCCGCATCGGTGATGTAGAGCAGCAGACATGCCGCGTGGAAGAGCATCGGCAGTTCGAACTGGTTGGCGATGTTCTTGTTGACCAGCTTGCTCTCGGGAGCTTCTTCGCCAGCATCGCGGAAGCGGCGCACGGCATCACCGTCGAGGAAGGTGAATTTCTTTCGGCGATACGCCAGCAGACAATAGAGCCAGAAGACGAGAAAGGCATGAGCAATCATTGGCCAGAACATTGCGCTCGTCGTGGACATGCGGTTTCTCCTTCTTACAAAAAGACGCTCCCCGAACCGGGTTCGGAGAGCGTGAAATCATCTTTATCGTCTATTCGCAGGAAACGGAATATCAAACAGCGCCGGGATAGTTCGGGCTCTCGCGGGTAATCGTCACGTCGTGGGCGTGGCTTTCACGCAGGCCGGCGCCGGAGATGCGCACGAACGTCGCGCGTTCCTGGAAGTCCTTGATCGTTCCACCGCCAACGTAACCCATGGCAGCCTTCAGACCGCCGGCAAGCTGGTGCAACACGCCGGAGACCGGACCCTTATAGGGAACCTGGCCTTCGATGCCTTCCGGAACAAGCTTCAGCGTATCGCGCACTTCCGCCTGGAAGTAACGGTCTGCCGAGCCGCGAGCCATGGCGCCAACCGAGCCCATGCCACGATAGGCCTTGAAGGAGCGGCCCTGATAGAGGAACACTTCGCCTGGGCTTTCATCCGTACCGGCCAGCAGCGAGCCGATCATCACGGCGGATGCGCCAGCCGCGATTGCCTTGGCAAGGTCGCCAGAGAACTTGATGCCGCCATCGGCAATGACGGGGATATCTGCCGCCTGCGCCGCTTCGACAGCGGACATGATGGCGGCAAGCTGCGGAACGCCGACACCGGCAACGATGCGCGTGGTGCAGATCGAGCCCGGACCGATACCGACCTTTACGGCATCCGCACCCGCATCGATCAGTGCCTTGGTGCCTGCCGACGTCGCGACGTTACCGGCAATGACGCGAACCGAGTTCGACATCTTCTTGACGTGGCTCACAGCATCGAGAACACGCTGCGAATGACCGTGTGCAGTGTCGACGACCAGAACGTCAACACCCACCGCAATCAGACGCTCGGCGCGCTCGATGGCATCGTCGCCCACGCTGATCGCGGCAGCGGCACGAAGGCGGCCCTGCGCATCCTTCGTGGCGTTCGGGTTCAGCTGCGACTTCTCAATGTCCTTCACGGTGATGAGGCCGACGCAGTTGCCCTTGCTATCAACGACCAGCAGCTTCTCGATGCGGTGCTTATGCAGAAGATGGCGGGCTTCCTGCTGATCGACGCTGCTTTCCTTGACGGTGACGAGGTTTTCACGCGTCATCAGCTCATAGATTTTCTGGCCCGGATCGGAGGCAAAACGCACGTCGCGGTTGGTCAGAATGCCGACGAGACGGCCAACCTTATGTCCGCCGCTGCCACCGTTTTCGACAACCGGAATACCGGAAATGCCATGGGCCTTCATCAGTGACTGGGCCTCGGCCAGCGTCGCATCCGGGCCAATCGTGACGGGGTTGACGACCATGCCGCTTTCGAACTTCTTGACCTGGCGGACCTCTTCGGCCTGCTCGACCGGCGTCAGGTTGCGGTGAATGACGCCGATGCCGCCGGCCTGCGCCATGGCAATTGCCAGACGGCTTTCGGTCACCGTGTCCATTGCCGAAGAGAGAATGGGAAGGTTGAGCTCGATATCATGCGCGATACGTGTCGCGATGTTCGTCTGGCCGGGCATGACTTCAGAATGCCCCGGCTGGAGGAGCACGTCGTCGAACGTCAGCGCGTCGAGACCAGTGGGAGTTTCAATGATGCGTGCCATGGCCAAATTCCTTCATTATGAAATGCATGGCCGATCCGGAACGAATGTTCACCCCGGCGGTCCTGCAAAGGATTGCTTGGAAGTTGGCGAGGGCTGGTAACACGGTTATGACGGGAAGGGAATAGAAAAAACCCTGAAAGCTGTGCAATGCACCGTAGAGCGACGAGCCGCGATGGTGTCGCCGCGGCTCGAAATGCTTGTGATGATCGACTACGGGTCAGATATCGAACTGGTAGGACTTCGGCACGAACCTGTATCCGGTATCGAGTTTTTCCGCGTAACCGACAGATGGGAACGGCATGTGGTAACCGAGGAAGGCGACGCGATCTGTTGCGACCATGTCGAAAACCTTCTTGCGCGTCGCGGCAGCCGCCGCCTTGTCCATATCGAAGCGCACCTCCCACTCCGGACGCTGCAGCGACAGCACGAAGTGGTTTGCGGTATCGGCCGTCAGGATCAACCGCTTGCCGCTGGACTCCACATTGAAGATCATGTGACCCGGGGAATGACCGACGGCGGCAATCGCACTGATGCCAGGCACGACGTCAGCACCATCGCCGATGAAGGTCGCCTTTTCCGCCAGTGGCTTCACATTGGCGAGCACCGCCTTATGACCATTTTCGGCAGGCGTGCCGACACGCTTTTCGTCGGTCCAGAAGTCGTATTCCTTTTGGCCGAAGACGTAGCGTGCCTTAGGAAAGGCTGGCTTGCCCTTCTCCATCAGGCCGCCAATATGGTCGCCGTGCATATGAGTCAGAACCACAACGGTCACGTCGTCCGGCGTATAACCGGCCGCGGCCAGCCCCTCGAGGAGCCGCCCATTGCCGGATTCACGACCCTGCTCGCCAAAGCCGGTGTCGAACAACACGAGGTCGGAGCCTGTATTGATCAAGGCGGGCGAGAAGCTGTTGACGAATTGATCGGTGGGCAAAAAGTTCTTCTGCAGCAGCTCGCTGACCGCTTCCGGACTTTGGTTCGTGCCGAAGGTTTCACCCGGCTTGCCGGAAGGACGCGCACCGTCCTTGACGACCAGAACTTCAAAGTCTCCAAGCTTGAAACGATTGGTTTCGGGCGGCATTGCGTGGTTGATCTCCATGGACGTCTGGGGCTGGCTTGTCTGGGCACTTGCTGCGCCGCTGAGCACAAAGGGGGCCACTGCTCCGGCGCCTGCGGTGCCGAGCAGCACGCGCCGGCTGATGTTCATCCTGTCCGTCATGACTATCTCCACTTGTTGGGGTACCACGGGGTTTAACGAGCATTTGCGGCATTCGGTTCATTAGCAGTTCCTCACAGCGTCGTGAGGAGGACAACGGTCCTTTTCTTGCCAAATGTTTAGTTGGCAAGTCATCGATGCGGGAGTAGTAAGTGGTCCGAACTTTGTCGATGCGGGGTGGGCCGCAGTCAAGCCATGAACAGAATCATTCCGCTAATCCTCGCCGTCGCCCTCTTCATGGAGCAGATGGACTCGACCGTGATCGCCACGGCGCTGCCGGCGATCGCCAGGGATCTCAATGTCGGCCCGATCACGCTGAAGCTCGCGCTGACCGCCTATATGGTGTCGCTTGCCATCTTCATTCCGATCAGCGGCTGGATGGCGGACAAGTTCGGTGCGAAGAAGATTTTCCGCTTTGCCATCGCGGTCTTCGTCATCGGCTCCATCTGCTGTGCGGTGTCCGGTTCGGTCGTGGAATTCGTCGTCTCACGCTTCCTGCAGGGCATGGGCGGTGCGATGATGACGCCCGTCGGTCGCCTCGTTCTGTTGCGCACCACTAAGCGTACCGATCTCGTTTCAGCCATGGCGTTGCTGACCATTCCGGCGCTCGTCGGACCGCTGACCGGTCCACCCATCGGCGGCTTCATCACCACCTATTTTTCCTGGCACTGGATTTTCCTGATCAACGTTCCGATCGGCGTGATCGGCATCTGGCTCTCGACGATCTATCTTCCGGAGATCGAGACCACCAATCCACCGCCCATGGACTTTCTCGGCTTCATCCTGTCCGGCCTTGCCGCATCCGGCGTGGTCTTCGGCTTTTCGGTGGTCAGCCTGCCCGCTCTACCGCCCTTTGTCGGCATTGCAGCGATTATCATCGGCTTCATCTGCGGCGCGCTTTACGTCCGCCACGCCAAAATCCACCCAGCGCCGATCCTGGATTTCAAGATTTTCCGGAACGCCACATTCCGCACCGCCTCCATCAGCGGAACGGTCTTTCGCATCTCGACAGGCGCCATTCCCTTCCTGATGCCATTGATGTTGCAGATCGGCTTTGGCCTCAACCCGTTCCAGTCGGGCATGATTACCTTTGCCGGGGCCATCGGCGCCATCACGACCAAGTTCATGGCGCGCCGTGTCTTTGCCGCAACCGGCTTCAAAGCGACTTTGATCAGTGCTGGCGTGGTCGGTGCCTGCACGACGGTCGTGAATAGTTTCTTCACGCCGCAGACGCCCTATTCGCTGATCATGATCTGCCTGGTGGTCGCCGGCTTTGCCCGCTCGTTCTTCTTCACCGGCACGAATGCCCTCAGCTACTCCGATATCGATGACCATCAGGCGAGCCAGGCCACATCCATGGCCTCCGTGCTGCAGCAGATCAGCCTGGCGCTCGGCGTCGCCTTCGCAGCGACAATTCTGGAAGTCAGCAGCTACTTTTCCGGCGGCCATCTCCAGCTTGCCGATTTCCATCTCGCCTTCGTAGTAGTGGCGCTGGTCTCGCTGTTTGCCACCCTGCCGCTGATTGCGATGGACAGGGGTGCCGGCGCCGAGGTTTCCGGCCACAGGAGCAAGGCCACACAGCCGGCTGAATAATCCTATTCGTCCGCTGCTTCGACCGGGGCTGCCTTACGGCCCTTGAAGTGCTTGGCAAGCAGGAACATTTCCACCGATTCAGAGCGCGACGAGGCGGGCTTGATGTGAAGCACCTGCTTGAAGTTCTGCTTGAGCATGTCAAGCAACTGCTTTTCCGTGCCGCCCTGGAAGGTCTTGGCAAGGAAATGCCCGCCTTCTGCCAGAACCTGGACGGCGAAATCCGCAGCGACTTCGCACAGATGCATGGTGCGAATGTGGTCGGTCTTCTGGTGGCCGGTTGTGGGTGCCGCCATATCGGAGAGAACGAGATCGGGCGTACCACCAACAGCTTCCATCAGAAGATCAGGCGCGTTTGGATCGAGGAAGTCGAGCTGCAGGATTTTTACACCGGGAATCGGATCGAGCTGGAGGAAGTCGATCGCCGCAACGCGAATATCGTCTTCGGTCGAATCCGTCACTTTGGCGGCAATCTGCGACCAGCTGCCGGGAGCGGCACCAAGGTCGATGATGCGGCGCGCGTCTTTGAGGATCTGATGCTTGTCGTTGATTTCCAGAAGCTTGAAGGCCGCACGGGCGCGGTAGCCTTCCAGCTTGGCACGCTGCACATAGGGGTCGTTGATGTGCCGCTCCAGCCAGCGGCGGGACGATGCCTTCAGCTTCGTCTTCTTCACCTTCTGGCCGATCTTGCGTCCGGTACGGTTGGTGCTCGTGGGCGCCTTGCTCATATCAACCCTTCCGCTCTGTTTTGCCCTGCGTCTGGGCACGGCGTATCTTATTGCGGCGCCATGCGCCATCATCTGCCATCATATCGGTCAACAGGCCTTCACGCAGCCCACGATCTGCCACGCGCATGCGCCGTGCAGGCCAGCGCCTGCGGATCGCTTCCAGAATGGCGCAACCGGCAAGAACCAGGTCCGCACGATCCGGCCCGATGCAGGCATTGGCGGCGCGTCCGGCAAAATCCCAGGCGAGCAACTTGGTCTGCATGGCCGTGACCTCGGCATCCGAGAGCCATAGCCCATCGACCTTGCGGCGATCGTAGCGCGGCAGATCGAGGTGGACACCGGCAAGCGTCGTCACCGTGCCGGAGGTGCCGATCAGATGAAAATCATCGAGTGTAGACTGGTCAGACAGTGGCGGGCAGTGGAACGCGTCGAGCAGGCCTTCGACTTCCGTCACCATGGCCTCGAAAATCGCTGGCGTCACATCGCGACCGCCGTGGCGCTCCGAGAGCGTCACCACACCGACAGGAAGCGAGGTCCAATGGGTGATGTGGTTGGCAAGCCGGTTTGAGCGGTTTTCATTCAGCCGAATGACCGCGATTTCCGATGAGCCGCCGCCGATATCGAAGAGGACGACGGAGCGAGCTTCGCGTCCGACAAGCGATGAACAACCGGAGACAGCAAGGCGCGCTTCCGTCTCACGGCTGATGATTTCAAGATCAAGGCCGGTCTCACGCGTCACACGGGCAAGAAATTCTTCGCCGTTGGCAGCCGCGCGGCAGGCCTCGGTCGCAATCAGCCGCATGCGGCGAATGGGCCGTCCCGCAAGCTTTGCCGCGCAGACCTTCAGCGCTTCGACAGCACGATCCATCGCATCATCCGATAGTCGTCCGGTCGACACCAGGCCTTCGCCAAGGCGCACGATCCGCGAGAAGGCATCCACCACGCGGAATTGGCCTGGACGCGTCGGCTGCGCTATCAGAAGGCGGCAATTGTTTGTACCAAGGTCGAGCGCCGCATACATATCGGAACTGGGCTCGAAAGCCTCCCGACCAGCGCCATGCCGCGAATGTGCAAAGCCCGCGGGCTCCACGACAACCGCTGCACCATTGGCTCCCTGGCCGTTTTGCTTGGCTGCAGGCCGTGGCGCATGGCTTGGCACCAGTGGCCTGCCCTGCGGGTCGCGGTGCGGGCGCTTGCGATTGCGCGTTTTTCTTTTGCTGGATGGTTGCTGCTCAGGGCGCGCCGATAGGTCCGGCTTCTGAGCTTCTGCCGCAATGCCTGGAGGTGTTTTCTGAGCGCCCTGCCCGCCGGAACGCCTGCGGCGTTTGCGCTTGCGCGGCTCTGCTCCAGGCTCGATACCGCCTGGGGGTGGAGGCTCCTGACGGGAGTCGGCAACAAGCAGTTGCGGCAAAGCAGAAGCGGAACGGTTCTTGCCGCCTCGCTTGCCCTTGCCACGACGGGAACGCTTCGCCTTCCCTTTTTCTGCCACCGACGCCCCTGGTTCCGACGGCTTTACGCCGTTGCCGGGGTCAATCACTGTTTTTTCCATTCCGCCGCGCAAAGGCCTAAAGGCATGCCGCTGGCGTCCATAAGGTTACGTTGGCGTGACCTTACCAGTATGTGACATTCTAGCCAACCGATTTTTGGCCGCGCGAGAGATCGCACACGCCATTTCGGATGGGGATAGGCAGTTTTTAAGGGGGGATCGAAAAGAGAAACTTCTCTTCTCCCCGCAAGTCGGTGTGACGAAATGACTGACGGGGAGAAGAGAATGGTACGGTTGAGTGGGGTCGAACCACCGACCTCAGGTGCCACAAACCTGCGCTCTAACCAACTGAGCTACAACCGCACAAGAGACGCTTGCGCGTCACGGGGCTCACATACGGGGAGTTTTTCCCTTTTGCAAGTCCTTCTCTAATTTTTGCGAAAAAACATATAGAAAGCAAGCGCGTTTTCCCATGGTCATCCAGCACCCGGATCGGCGGCGTTCCGGTCCACGTGATATTAACTCTATTTCCCAATTCCCTCAGGCGATTATGGACCCGGCGGCCCTGTGAAGTTATTTAAGATTCTGTTAACGTCACGCCGATGCAGGCTGTGTGGTGCCTCATGAGGAGGCCGTGCGGCAGCGAAGGTCACGTAGTGCCAAAGTAGGTTCCGACATGCCCGCCGTTCAATACCCGTTTATCGACATAGCCGTGCATGAGCGCGTTCGGGAGAAATTCGCCAAGGGTGAAGCGCTTGCGCTGTTCTCGATGGACCTCAAAAGCGCGCTCTGGGCGAACGGACGCGGTGCTGCTCTTTTCGGCACGCCGATGATCTATGATTTCATCGAGCATGGGCCGAAAGCGCAGGATGTGACCTTCCGTCAGGTGGCGGGTGCGGCAAGCCGGCTGCATAATATCGGTGACCGCCAGCAATTCATGATCCGCGTTCCGTCGGGCTTTCGCAGCGTTGCCGTCTCTGCCGCCCTCGAAGTGATCGAAGTCGAGCGGCAGCAGCCGGTGCTTCTCTTCTCCGCTATGTTGGATCAATCCGGCCTATCACTGGAAGAACGCGCCTGGAGGATGATCGAAGGATTCGATGATCCCGATATCCACATGGCCGTGATGGACGAAAGCGGCGCGATTATTGCTGCCTCTGGAAAATTCGCCGATCTTGAAATCGCACCGCAGACCGCCAGGACTTTGATATCGATGGCGGCGCGTCATGCCAGCAAGCTGGTGAAGCGCCCTGTGCCAACGGGCAAGGGCTATCTCCCCGCTGCCACCGCGCAACTGACGCAAAAGCCCGTTCTCAATCTCGTTTTCGTGGTCGAGACCGCGCTCGGCAGACTCGACCCCTCCTCCGAGTTCATCGAGGAGCGGCCTGAACCAAAGGCTGTCCCTGTCGAAGAACAGGCTGAGTTGGCATCCAAGCCATCACAGCAACTGGCGTTCGAAAGCGTTCTCGATGCGGTTGCACAGATCGAAGAGACGGATGATGAGCAGCAAGAGGCGGACGAGCACGGCGTTGCAGAGGCTATCTCGAACGAGGACCAGTCTGTTTTCCTAGCCTATAAGCAGGATACGGACGAGGAGCTCGAAACAGTTGAGGCGCTTTCGCCTGCAGACGATTTTCTTTTGGCAGACGAGAAAAAGCCGGCAGCGGTGTCGACACTGGACGAAGAGCCCAGCCATAGCGCCACGGCGGATAACACCGACGACGCACATAGCCTGGAAGGTATTACGTCCGAGGCACAGGAAGCGCATTTCCCGGAGGCAGCCGAGCCCCAGGCGCTGACGATTGACACGCACGAGCCAGCCGACGAACCGGCATCCACCTCGCCTTTCGTATTCAATCCGAATGGCCGGGCGAGCCGTTTCGTCTGGAAGATCGATGCTGCTGGTTGCTTCAGCTCCATTTCGCATGAGTTTGCCGAAGCCGTGGGGCCGAAGGCCGCGGCTGTCGAAGGCATGAGCTTTTCCGACCTTGCTGCTCTCTTCAACCTCGATCCGGAAGGCAAGATCGCCGAACTCTTGAAGCGCCGCGACACATGGTCGGGCAAGACGATCTACTGGCCTGTCGAGGGCACGTCCCTCGCCGTGCCGATCGATCTTGCCGCCCTTCCGACCTATACTCGGGCGCGTGAATTCGATGGTTTCCGTGGTTTTGGCATCGTGCGGATCGCCGATGCGGTGGAAGACCCACATGCGGCAGGCCTCGTGCTGGCGGGAGAGAGCCATCCCGACGACGAGCTAACGATTGCCGAGGACCAGCAGGATGACGCGGCGGCGGTAGAGCCCGATGTCTCCGCTGACGTCACCCCAACCCACGTCGAAGAACCCGTTCCTTTCTCCTTCGTGGATGAAGACGAGGCAGAGGCAGAGGCCGACGCGGTTGAGACGGACGTACTCGAAACGGATTCCGTGCCGGAAGAACCGCAGCAGCAGCGCTTCCACCAGCCGCCGGAACATGAGGTTCCGGTGTTGAAGATTGCCGAGAAGCCGGTTCAATCCTATTCCGACAAAGTCGTGCACATCGATGAACATCGCAATCGTCGCGATGGCCTGACGGCAAGCGAACAGGCGGCATTTCGTGAGATCGGCCGCACCCTGAAGCCCGTCGAAGACGAAGAAGCGACGCCGGTTGTTTCTAAAGACTCGCCGTCGGACGATAGAGCCGACGAGATTTCTGTCGAGGCCGAAGCAGAAGACGCTGTTGCGGCTGCCGTTGAGACAGAAGACGCCAAGGCTGAAGCCGACGAACCGGCTGTCGCCACCGATGCCGTCGACGCCGATCAACCAGCCGCGCCGGCCGAGGACGATGCATTTCACGCCTATACGCGTGGTGACGAGCCTGTGGCCTTTACCCATCCGCCCATCGGCACCCGCATGGAAGGCGGCCATGATGAGGATGAGCACGACACCGCTGCTGCCGAGGAACCGGCCACGCAGGATGAGGACGTCGATCCCGCCATCGACGATGAGGCGGTCGCGCTCGCGCCTTCCACCC
This sequence comes from Agrobacterium cavarae, assembly GCF_004310285.1. GTDB lineage: Bacteria > Pseudomonadota > Alphaproteobacteria > Rhizobiales > Rhizobiaceae > Agrobacterium > Agrobacterium cavarae. The sequence goes on along the minus strand of NZ_SISF01000023.1, from coordinate 434,632 downwards.
GTGTTTCAACTGGACTGACGCCGGAGACTGTCGACCAGATGCCGGTGGCGCTTCTTATCCACAGCGGCGATCGTCTGATCCATGCCAACCCTGAGTTCCTGCGCCTGACTGGCTACACGGATCTCGACGAGTTGACAGCGCTGGGCGGTCTGGATGCGCTGCTGCAGCGGGAAGAATTGGACAATGTTTCCGAGCGCAGCGGCGGCATGGTCGCGGTAAGCGCCGAAAACGAACTCATTCCCGTGCGGGCAAAGCTGCAGTCGGTTCGTTGGGAGGAGGCAAGCGCCTTGATGCTATCGCTTATCCCGACTGAAACGGTACGAGATGCGGCGCTAGTTCACGCGGCTGATGTGGCGGGTGAAGAGCCGACAACTGACAACGCAGAAGACTCCGACCGGATGAAGGGCGAGATCGAGGAGTTGCACTCCATTTTGGAGACGGCGACCGATGGCGTGGTCCTGTTGGACGAGGATGGCAGTATCCGCTCGCTCAACCGCTCGGCCAGCGCACTCTTCAATTACGACGGTGCCGAAATCTCCAACAAGCCCTTCGTGACGCTGTTTGCGCATGAGAGCCAGCGGGCCGTGCTCGATTATCTTTCGGGTCTCGCCAATAATGGCGTTGCAAGCGTGCTGAACGACGGTCGTGAAGTGATCGGTCGGGAAGCCTCCGGCGGTTTCCTGCCACTCTTCATGACGATCGGCCGGCTGAAATCCACCAATGGTTATTGCGCGGTCATCCGCGACATCACCCAGTGGAAGCGCACTGAGGAAGACTTGCGCAACGCCAAGCGCGCGGCAGAGACCGCGAATGCGCACAAGACCGACTTTCTGGCGCGTGTCAGCCATGAAATCCGCACGCCGCTCAACGCGATCATCGGCTTTGCCGACATGATGGCGACGGAGCGTTTCGGGCCGATCGGTCATCCGCGTTACATCGAATACTCCAACGACATCGTCCGCTCCGGGCGCCATGTCCTCGATATCGTCAACGATCTTCTGGATATCTCCAAGATCGAAGCCGGCCAGATGGATGTGGATTTCAAGGCGGTGGCGCTGAACGAAACCATCGCGGAAGCGGTCTCGCTGGTTCAGCCGCAGGCGAACAACCAGCGCGTCATCATTCGAACTGCCTTGTCGCAATCGGTACCGCCGGTCGTTGCGGATCTGCGCTCGATCAAGCAGATCCTGCTCAACATCCTGTCGAATGCCATCAAGTTCACGCCGTCGGGCGGCCAAATCGTCGTGTCGACGGCCTATGAAGCGAATGGCAGCGTCGTGCTGCGGGTGCGCGATACCGGCATCGGCATGACGCGCTCGGAGCTGGAGCAGGCAATGAAGCCTTTCCGCCAGGTCTCTGCTTCCAGCAGCCGTGTTCGTGGCGATGGAACAGGTCTCGGTCTACCATTGACGAAGGCGATGGTGGATGCCAACCGCGCCAACTTCTCCATCACCTCCACGCCGAATGAAGGAACGCTGGTGGAAATCAGCTTTCCATCGCAGCGGGTTCTTGCGAACTGATTGGCTCAGCTGTTAGCAACATCCGTGGCCGCCACATACCGGTCACGGAAGGACAAACGCCTTGCATCCAGCAGAACATCCAACCGCCGCGTCGATGCGGGCAGGATCGCGCGTCAGTCCGCTGACGATTGCGGCCATGCTGCTTTCCGCACTGGTCGCGATGCCGCTGATTGCCATATTCGTCATCGCTCTGACGGGTGGCACCAACGGCTGGCAGCATCTTCTGGTCAACGTGCTGCCGCGGTCCGGCGCGCAGACGTTGCTTCTGCTCCTCATGACAGGCGCCTTCACCACGATCACCGGTGTCACGACCGCTTGGCTCGTGACCATGTTCGACTTCCCCTTCCGCCGGCTCCTTTCCTTTGCTCTGGTGCTGCCGCTGGCAATCCCATCCTATCTCGCAGCCTATGCCTTTGGTGAGTTTCTGGATTTTGCCGGCCCGGTGCAGAGCGGGCTACGCGCGCTTTTAGGCTACCAAACCATTCGCGATTACTGGTTTCCCGATATTCGCTCGCTTGGCGGTGCCGTGCTGGTTCTGGGTTCGGTTCTTTATCCTTACATCTATCTCTCCACCCGCGCGGCCTTCGGGTTGCAGGGGCGGTTTGCGGCTGATGCGGCGAGGACGCTCGGTGTCGGCCCTTTGCGCCTTTTTCTCTCCGTCCAACTGCCGATGGCGCGTCCTGCAATCATCATCGGCCTCGCATTGGTGATGATGGAGACGCTGAACGATATCGGCGCGGTGGAGTATCTTGGCGTGCATACGCTGACCTTCACCATTTACGAGACGTGGCTCAACCGTGGCAATCTCGCCGGCGCGACACAGATCGCCGCGTGCCTGGTCCTCATCGTCGGGGCGCTTATCGTCATCGAGCGGAGAGCCCGCAGGCGACAGCGTTTTGCAGCCGGTAAAGCGACGGCGATGCATCAGCGCTCCGCGAGAGTAAAACTGTCGCCAGCCCGTGGGTGGCTCGCGACGCTTCTCTGCGCACTGCCCTTCTTGTCCGGCTTTGCGATCCCGGTTCTCGTGCTCGGTAGCTATGCTCTCAAACGGCTGAACGGGCTTGCTGATCCGAAACTCCTCAAGGCGCTGCTTCACAGTCTGGAAGTCTCGCTGCCAGTGGCGGTGATCACGTTGTTCGGCGGTTTTCTGCTGGCCTATGCGCAGCGAGAACGCCCCTCATGGCCGCCGCGCTTTGCCGTTCGCGTGGGCTCGCTCGGTTACGGCATACCGGGCACCGTGCTTGCCATTGGGGTTTTGCTTCCGCTTGCCGGTCTCGACAATGCGGTGGATGGGATAATGCGGAGCCATCTTGGCATCTCCACCGGGCTTCTTTTGTCCGGCACCGCCTTTGCGATCATCTATGCGCATAGCGTGCGCTTCATGACGCTCGCGGAAGGTACGGTCGATGCTGGGTTCCAGAAGCTGTCGCCCCATCTCGACATGGCATCACGCACACTAGGCCGAACCCGGCTTCAGACGCTGGTTGGCGTGTTGCTGCCCAATATCCGACCCGCCGCGATTACGGCATCGCTGCTGGTGTTCATCGAATCGCTGAAGGAACTTCCGGCGACGATCATGCTGCGGCCATTCAATTTCAACACGCTGTCGACGATGGTCTATGAAAGCGCGTCGCGCTCCCGCGTGCAGGATGCAGCGCTTCCAGCGCTCGTCATCATTGCGGCCGGGCTGGTGCCGGTCATCCTCGTCTCACATTCGCTGGACAGTGACGCTTAAAGTGTTCTTGCTTTCCCGCATCGTGCTTTCCGAAAAATCGCGTTTGATTTCCGGGCTAATGCTCAAAAAAGAGGCAGCTGACGCTGCCACTAAATTTGTGCTTTCAACGAGAGTAGGATCGAAAATACATCATGTCTTTTTGGAGCCACCGGCTCTCCATCCCGTCATCGAATGGACCCGCGTTAGATTCATTTTTGGACAATTCACTTTAAGAGAAGGTTAAAACCGCATCCCACCTTTGACGGGCGACAATTCCTATCGGTCGTCACGCGATGGTTAAATCCGGGGCGCGATCCCCTCGCATTATCCGCCCCAACACTCAGCTCTGAAGCGCTGCGATACCTTCGAAGAAGGCAAGCGCCTCTGGATTGGCAAGCGCTTCCTTGTTCTTGACTGACCGCCCGTGGACCACATCGCGCACCGCCAGTTCGACGATCTTGCCGGACTTCGTTCGGGGGATATCGGCCACCGCAATGATCTTTGCCGGAACGTGACGGGGCGATGCACCTGTTCTGATGCGGTTTTTGATGCGTGAGATCAGCGCATCATTCAGGCTTGCGCCATCCTTCAGGCGAACGAACAGCACTACGCGTACATCGCCGTCCCAGTCCTGCCCGATGCAGAGCGCTTCCAGCACCTCGTCGATCGTCTCCACCTGGTTGTAGATCTCGGCCGTGCCGATGCGCACGCCGCCGGGGTTCAGGGTGGCATCCGAGCGCCCGAGAATGATCAGCCCGCCATGCACCGTCCATTCAGCGAAGTCGCCGTGGCACCAGACATTGTCGAAGCGGCCGAAATAGGCGGCACGATACTTTTCACCATCCGGATCGTTCCAGAACATGATGGGTTGGCAGGGAAAGGGTGCGGTGCAGACGAGCTCGCCCTTCTCGCCGCGAACCGGCTTGCCCTCGTCATCCCAGACATCCACCGAAAGACCCAGGCCCGGCCCCTGGATCTCTCCTTTCCAGACCGGCTTCACCGGATTGCCGAGCACGAAGCAGGAGACGATATCGGTTCCGCCCGAAATTGATGCAAGCTGGACGTCGCTCTTGATGCCGTCATAGACGAAGGAGAAGCCTTCCGGCGATAGCGGCGATCCTGTGGACGTGACAAGCCTCAGCGCCGAAAGATCATGGGTCTTGCCCGGTTCCAGACCGGCCTTGCGCACCGCATCGATATATTTGGCCGATGTGCCGAAGACGGCAAAGCCCTCTTGTTCTGCATAGTCGAAGAGCGCAGTGCCATCCGGCGCGAATGGCGAACCGTCGTAAAGGCAGAGCGTTGCGCCCGAAGCGAGGCCCGTTACCAGCCAGTTCCACATCATCCAGCCGCAGGTAGTGAAATAGAAGAAGCGCTCGCCCTCTATCAGCTCACAGTGAAAGCGGTGCTCTTTCAGATGCTGCAGCAGCGTTCCGCCAGCCGAATGGACGATGCATTTGGGAACGCCGGTGGTGCCGGAGGAGAAGAGGATATAGAGCGGGTGGCTGAACGGCTGGCGGACGTAATGTAGCGCTTTGGGCTGAAAAGGCTGAATGACATCATCATAGTGGAGAATGCCAGCTTCATTCTCCTGGTCGGTCTGCGTCGTTCCCGCATACGGCACCAGCAGCAACGGAACGCCGAGTTTTTCGGCAACCGCCTTGGCCTTGTCCGCCACCTCCTGCCGCTTGCCATTATACCAGTAGCCATCGCAGGCGATGAAGAGTTTCGGTCCGATCTGCCCAAAACGATCCAATACACCCTGTTCGCCAAAATCGGGCGAGCAGGAGGACCAGACGGCGCCGAGCGATGTGGCAGCCAGCATCAGCGCCACGGTCTGCGGCATGTTCGGCATCATCGCGGCAATGCGGTCGCCAGCTTCTATGCCCCTCTCGGCGAAGGCCTGCTGCAAGCGTGAGACCTCTTTGCGAAGTCGATCCCAGGACCAGCGCGCCTCGACTTTGTCTTCACCGCGGAAGATAAGCGCATCATCCGGCCCGCCGCGGCTCAGCAGATTTTCAGCAAAATTCAGCTCCGCATCCGGGAAGAACCGCGCGTGGAGCATGTCATCACGGTCGATGAGAACGCGTTCCCCCGCCTCTCCGATCACGCCGCAATAGGTCCACACCGCACTCCAGAAATCTTCGCGCGCATCTATAGACCAGCGGTGAAAGGCGTCGTAATCGGCAAACTGCACGCCATAGTGGCTGGCGCACCAGTCGATAAAGTGCGTCACGGGCGAGTGCGCGATGCGCTCAGCCGACGGTGTCCAAAGTGGGTTGGTGTCAGTCACGGTGGCCTCCTCCTGCCCCCAAATCTACTCAGCCTTTTGCAGCGGCGTGCTCATCCCTCATGCGTTGGAGTTCGCTCCGCTTGGAGGTAATGGACGCGCAGATCACCCCGATCGTGACGAGTCCAATCAGGATCGTGCAGACGGCGTTGATCTCCGGCGTTACCCCAAGACGAACCTGGGAGTAAATCTTGATCGGCAATGTGGTCGCGCCCGGTCCCGTGGTGAAACTTGCGATGACCAGATCGTCGAGCGACAGGGTAAAGGCCAGCATCCAGCCGGCGACGACAGCCGGCATGATCAAGGGCAAAGTGATGCGAAAGAAAGTCTTGACCGGGGGGCAGCCGAGATCGAGCGCCGCTTCCTCCAGGCTGCGATCGAAGGTCAGAAGCCTGGACTGCACAACGATCGCGACATAGCACATGGTGAAGGTCGTGTGGGCGATGACGACCGTCCAGAAGCCGCGATCCACCCCGATGGAAACGAAGAGCAGCAGCAGCGACAGGCCAGTAATGACCTCCGGCATGACGAGCGGCGCATAGATCATGCCGGAGAAGAGGACCCGTCCCGGGAAGCGGGCAAAGCGTGTCAGCGAAAGCGCCGCCAACGTTCCAAGAATGGTGCCGATGGTAGCGCTCAGCACGCCGACACGCAGCGTAATCCATGCCGCGTCCATCAGGCCCTCATTCGACCACATGGACTGATACCAGTGCAGCGAAAATCCGCCCCAGACCGTCACCAGCTTGGAGGCATTGAAGGAATAGATCACCAGAATGAGGATCGGGATATAGAGGAAAGCGAAGCAGATGGTTAGGATCGTGGTGTCGAACTTGCCGCGTTTCATGGCTCAACCCACCTTTTTCTGCTGGTTCTGGAAGATGGCGATCGGCACCACCAGCAGTAGGAGCAGGATGACGGCCACCGCCGAGGCGAGCGGCCAGTCGCGGTTGCCGAAAAACTCGGTCCACAGGGTCTTGCCGATCATGAGTGTCTGAGCCCCGCCGAGAAGATCGGGAATAACGAACTCGCCGGTGATGGGAATAAAGCAGATCATCGAGCCTGCCACGACACCCGGCAGCGACAGGGGGAAGGTGATCTTCCAGAAGGCTTTCCAAGGCGGGCAGCCAAGATCGGCAGCGGCTTCCAACAATGTGTTGTCGAGCTTTTCCAGCGCCGAATAGAGTGGCAGCACCATGAAGGGAAGATAGGAATAGACGATGCCGATGAAGACGGAGGTCTCGGTGCGGAATATGTTGACCTGTTCGTCCGGCCCGAGAAGGCCGAGCGACTGGAACAGTACAGTCAGCAGCCCCTCCGGCTTCAAAATGCCGATCCAAGCGTAGACGCGGATGAGAAATGACGTCCAGAACGGAAGGATGACGAGCATGACCAGCGTTGGGCGGATGTGGCTCGGGGCGCGCGCCATAGCAAGCGCCATCGGATATCCGACAAGAAGGAGCAGCACCGTTGAAATGACGGCGATTCGCAGCGACGACAGATAGGCTTCGATGTAAAGGGGGTCTTCAGTCAGGAAGATATAGTTGTCGAAATCGAGCTGAGAGAAGAACTCACGGATCCTGCTGAAGCCTTCGAAGACCGGCACGTAGGGCGGCATGGCGATCGCGGTATCGGAGAGCGAGATTTTCACGATGATGAAGAAGGGCGCTGCGAAGAACAGGAACAGCCAAAAATAAGGAACGGCCACCACCAGCCATTGCAGTGGGTTTCGGCGGCTTTCAGGAGAAGGAATCGCCATTTGTCGCTCTCCTATCGCGTCAGAACCAGGCCGGAATCGGATTTCCAGGTGAGCCAGACCTTGTCATCGAAGGTGATGGGACGATCGACCAGGCGCGAGACATTGGCCTGGGCGGCACGCATGATGCGGCCATCATCGAGCTTGACGATGAAGATAGAGAAATCGCCGAGGTAGCCGATATCCCAAACCTCGCCATGTGCGACATTCACCGTTTCATCGGCCGGCGCGTCGAGCGAGATGCGGACCTTCTCCGGTCGAACGGCGAAGGCCACCTGGCTGCCGACAGCGGCCTGGCATTCCTGCTCCACCGTCACCTTCAGACCTTCGCAATCCAGCACGACCTGGGCAGGCTTGCCGTTTGCAGGAGCCTTGCTCTCGACCTTCGCTTCGAAAATATTGATGTCGCCGATGAAGTCGGCCACGTAGCGACTGTTCGGCGCCTCGTAAATTTCGGCAGGCGTTGCGACCTGCACGACGATGCCCTTGTCCATCACCGCAATACGGTCCGAGACGGTCATCGCCTCCTCCTGGTCGTGGGTGACGATCAGGAAGGTGAGGCCGAGCGTCTGCTGCAGATCCATGATTTCGAACTGGGTTTCTTCGCGCAGCTTCTTGTCGAGAGCGCCGAGCGGCTCATCGAGGAGCAATACCTTGGGACGCTTGGCGAGCGAACGGGCCAGCGCCACGCGCTGACGCTGGCCACCCGAAAGCTGGCTTGGTTTGCGCTTGGCAAACTCGGTAAGCTTGACGAGGCGCAGCATCTCCGCGACGCGGTTTGCGATATCAGCTTTCGGCAGGCCGTCCTGCTCCAGACCGAAGGCGATGTTCTTCTCCACCGACATGTGTGGGAACAGCGCATAGGACTGAAACATCATATTGGTCGGGCGCTTGTAGGGAGGCACGCCGGAAATGTCTTTTCCCTGTAGGAGAATACGCCCCGAGGTCGGCTCCTCAAAGCCCGCCAGCATGCGCATCAGCGTTGTCTTGCCGCAACCGGATGGCCCGAGCAGAGAAAAGAATTCGCGCTCGTAAATATCCAGCGTCAGATTGTCGACGGCGGTGAAATCACCAAATCGCTTGGTCACGTTTTCGAACCGGATGAAGGGGACCGAGGATGGATCTGTCCAGGGAGAGAATTTGCGTTTTACCGGGCCGAGTGATTTCGCCATGACCTGCTCTGTTTGCTTTCGAGAGTGCCGAACGTGAAAGGGGCAGGCTGTTACCGCCTGCCCCTTTTGTCCAAATCCGATCAGGTGCCGGTTTTTATCTGGGTCCAGATACGGTTCAGAACGCGCTGTTCGCGCGGCCCGTATGGCGAGATGGTGAAGAGCTTCTTCATCGTCGCCTCGTCTGGATAAACGGAAGGATTCTTCGCAACCGCCGGATTCATCAGCGCCTGGGAAGCAAGATTACCGTTGGCGTATTGAACAAAGTCAGAAGCCTTCGCAGCCACTTCCGGCTTCATCATATAGTTGATGAAGGCATGCGCCTCTTCGACATTCTTGGCATCGGCCGGAATGGCGAAGGAGTCCATCCAGATATAGGTGCCTTCCTTCGGAATGACGTAGTTAACCTCGACGCCGTTCTTGGCTTCCTCGGCGCGGGTTTTGGCCTGCAGCACGTCACCGGACCAACCGATGGTGATGCAGCTATCGCCATTGGCAAGCTCATCGATATAGGCGGAGGAATTGAACGTCTTCACATAGGGACGGATCGCCTTGTAGACATCGCCGCCAGCTTCCAGATCGGCTGTCTCCTTGCTGTCCGGGTTCTTGCCCAAATAGTTCATGGCAATTGCAAAGGTCTCGTCCGATGCGTCGAGAATATTGATGCCGCAGGACTGCAGCTTCGTTGCGTTTTCCGGCTTGAACAGAATGTCCCAGCTATCCACCTTCACGTCACCGAGAGCCGCCTTCACCTTGGCGACATTGTAGCCGATGCCGGTCGTGCCCCACATGTAGTTGACGGCGTATTCGTTGCCGGGGTCGTACTGCGCCAAACGCGTGGTGATTTCCGGCCACATGTTCTTCAGGTTCGGAAGCTTGGACTTGTCGAGCTTCTGATACACGCCCGCCTTGATCTGGCGTGCGAGGAAGGGTGATGTGGGGGCCACGACATCATAGCCGGAATTTCCCGCCAAGAGCTTCGTTTCCAGAACTTCGTTGCCGTCATAAACGTCGTAGACGACCTTGATGCCCGTCTCCTTGGTAAAGTCCTCAAGGATCGAAGGGTCGATATAGTCGGACCAGTTATAGACGTGGACGACCTTTTCCTGGGCAAAGGCAGCGCCGGCAGAAAGAACGGCCGTGGCAAAAGCCAGGGTGAAACGAAGCGATCGATAACTCATGATTTCTCCTGATGTGGCGCATGACGAGAAACTGCGCAAACCCCTTTGTTTTGGCAGAGACTAAGAAGGAAAATCACCCTCCGCAAGCAGAAATGTGCAGTGCGAAAATTTCAGGCAGATGACATCTCGGCGCGGCGGCCCTAGGCCTTCGCAAAAGCCCCGCATCGCGCGTCTTTCGTGCCAAGTTATTGAAAATCGAAGACGCTGAGGCCCGTCACCATTTCATCGAGACCGAGCGGACGTGTCAGCGGTGCCTCCGCTCGCGACAGGCAGCCCTGTCTTTCGCACAACCTGCAGGACGGTCCGATGGCAACTGCACTGGCCGAAGCAGAGAGCGCTTCGCCATAGACGATATCCTTTGCGTGCGCCGTTTCTGTCACGATCATCAGAGCCGTACGGCGCACCCGTTCCCCGAAACCGGCCTGAGGTCCTTCGAGCGTGCGTGAGATGGTGATGTAGGAAGCGCCGTCCGGCATTTCCGTACTCTCAACCAGTATCTGCCCAGGCTGGGCGAAGGCCGCATGAAGATTGAGCCTAGGACAGAGACCACCGAATTTCGCCTGCGGAAAGCCCTGCGCGCCGGCCTTGCGAAAGCGGTTTCCGGCACTGTCGGTTTCCATCATGAAGAAGGGAACTGCCGACGATCCAGGCTTTGCCAATGAGACAAGACGATTGGCTGCCTGTTCGAAGGAGACATTGAAGCGCGCGCGCAGCACGTCGATATCGTAGCGCGCCCGCTGGGCCGCAGCCAGGTAGGCAGCATAGGGCATCATCAAAGCGTGGGCGGCATAGCGCGCGAGTTCAAAACGAGCGATGCGCTTTGCTTCTTCATTTGAAAGCGCAAGCGCCTCCAACTCCTGCGAGATTTCATCCGTCAGCGCGAGCAAAGACACTTCCATCGCCAGTTCCCGAAGCTGGTCATGCATCGAAAGCCGCTCGGACAGAAAAAGACGCATGGAGTGCCGGTCATACCGGCGACGCAGATTCGGCATGACATGGACCGGCAGGCTGCGCACGATGATGCCGTGGTTCTTCTGCAACCAGGATTTCAAAGCCGATGCCAGATCGTCGCTCGCTCCGAGTGCAGTATGAAAGCTCTCCGCCGCGCCATCCAGAAGAGCGAAATGGGCAGGCCTGCTTTCGAATATCTGCCGGACCTCGTCGATCGGCAGGCGTGTGGCCGACAGGGTCGTCTGATGGCCCTCGCGCGCCAGAAGGTCGGAGAGATCGCTAAGGCGCTTGGCCTGTTCGCTGTAGGCCCGGTAGAGCTTGACCACACCCATGGCGGCGTTGGGTGCGGCTTCGGCCACTTCGACAAGTTCCTGTGGCGAGGGAATTTCCCCTGCCAGCAGCGGATCGGCGAAGATCTCCCGTAACTGGCTGGCGGTGCCGCCGCTTTCCCCCTGCAGATCGTCGAGATCGACCTTGTAGACTGAGGCGAGTTTCAGCAGCAGTTGCACCGTCAAGGGACGCTGGTTGCGCTCGATCAGATTGAGATAGGAAGGTGAGATTGACAGCGCTTCCGCCATGGCGGTCTGCGTCAGGCCCAAGCCGTTTCGCACCCGGCGCACGCGCGGCCCTGCAAAGATCTTGGTTTCCGCCATCATCCCTCCCCTTTGACAAAAGCTCACAAACGACCAGAGTTCTTCTCTTTTACAAATTTTACATTTTTACAAAGACATTCTGTCAAAGACGATACAGCATAACCCGTTTCAAGTCACTGTTTTTCCTTTTTATCTAGCCACGGAAAACCGATAAATGTAAATTCAGTCACATCAGATCGCTGTTATCGATCCAACGCAGAAGCAGCGGGAAGTGACAGCACACAGACATGGGAGAGAGATGTGACTGATTTTTACAAGCTTGTTCCAAATGCTCCGAAGGGACGCTTCGACGGCATCGAGCGCACCTACACGGCGGACGATGTTTTGAAGCTGCGCGGCTCGGTCGATATCCGCTATTCGCTGGCCGAAATGGGCGCCGACCGCCTTTGGAAGTTGATCAACGAAGAAAGCTTCGTCAATGCACTCGGTGCGCTTTCCGGCAACCAGGCCATGCAGATGGTTCGCGCCGGTCTGAAGGCCATCTATCTTTCGGGTTGGCAGGTTGCGGCAGACGCAAACACCGCATCCGCCATGTATCCTGACCAGTCGCTCTATCCGGCGAATGCCGCACCCGAACTTGCCAAGCGCATCAACCGCACGCTTCAGCGCGCCGATCAGATCGAAACCGCCGAAGGCAAAGGTCTTTCGGTCGATACATGGTTCGCGCCGATCGTTGCCGATGCCGAAGCCGGCTTCGGGGGGCCGCTCAACGCCTTCGAAATCATGAAGGCCTTCATCGAGGCGGGCGCGGCGGGCGTTCACTATGAGGACCAGCTGGCATCGGAAAAGAAGTGCGGCCATCTCGGCGGCAAGGTTCTGATCCCGACGGCGGCGCATATCCGTAACCTGACGGCAGCGCGTCTTGCGGCAGACGTCATGGGTGTTGCGACCCTCGTCATCGCCAGAACCGACGCGGAAGCAGCAAAGCTTCTGACATCCGATATCGATGAGCGGGATCGCCCCTTTGTCGATTACGATGCCGGCCGCACGGTCGAAGGTTTCTATCAGGTCAAGAACGGGCTGGAGCCCTGCATCGCCCGCGCCAATGCTTACGCTCCCTATTGCGATCTGATCTGGTGCGAAACATCCAAGCCGGATCTGGAGCAGGCCCGCAAATTTGCCGAAGGTGTTCACAAGGTTCATCCAGGCAAGAAGCTTGCCTATAACTGCTCGCCGTCCTTCAACTGGAAGAAGCACCTGGACGATGCGACGATTGCGAAGTTCCAGCGTGAGTTGGGAGCGATGGGCTACAAGTTCCAGTTCATCACGCTCGCCGGTTTCCACCAGTTGAATTACGGCATGTTCGAACTGGCACGCGGCTACAAGGATCGCCAGATGGCAGCCTATTCGGAGCTTCAGGAGGCGGAATTTGCAGCCGAAATCAACGGCTACACCGCAACCAAGCACCAGCGCGAAGTCGGCACCGGCTATTTCGACGCGGTCTCCGTCGCGATTTCCGGCGGCACCTCATCCACCACCGCCATGAAGGAATCTACCGAGCACGACCAGTTCCGCCCGGCCGCAGAATAACATCGGAAGTGTGAAACGCTTCAGGTACTTTTGTTAACGCATGTCGTTATCCGCAAACCGCTCAACAGCTTTGCGCGGCATGCTCTTTGAGGAGGAAAGACAATGGCTTCGATTTCGAGAGTTAGAGAACGGGCAGAAGAACAGTCCTCTGCCATGACGCAGGACCAACAGGCTGCCATTCGTATGCTGGCAAACGACCTGCACCGCCTCAACCAAGCGGTCATGAATGCGGTCGAGGCAGGGATCTCCGTCGAACTCGTCCGCTCGGCCCGCCACCATGGCGGCGACGGAAACTGGGGCGATCTGCTGATCCCGGTTATCGTCGCGCAGAGCAAGGCTGCGGCCTAATCAACTTGAGCCGGACGGGAAACCGTCCGGTTTCACCTCATTCTACGAGCTGGTAGGCTTGTTCAGAACAGGAGCGCCAGGAGAGTAGCCAGAGCGCCAGCCGCGATCAGGCTGAGGCGAAAGGTAATGAGGAGGTTGTCATTGCGCGTGCGGGCAATAGCGACGGCGCGGGCGCGATTTCTGGACATCATCATGAGCGGCTTCCAACGAAAAACTTGACCGATCAATGCCGGGTTCCGGCGTCCAGCGAGACCTCATGTTCCAACTCGCGTTGTGCTGGCATAGAGGTCAGCATGACTCGCGTCTCTTAACAAGATGTTAAAGCATCGCCGCGTTGCAGCATTTCTGGCAAGAGTGGTTTCCGCTTTGCACTCAGAATGCGTCAGGGGAAGCCGTTTGGGCAAAGTTCGGCGGACACAGGCTGGCCGGACTTTTCCTAAACGGACTCTCCCGCAGCGTAACCGGATGCCCAGGCCCACTGGAAATTATAGCCACCGAGCCACCCCGTAACATCCACACCTTCACCGATGAAATAGAGCCCCGAAACAGCTTTGGCCTGCATGGTTCTGGAGTCGAGATGACCGGTGTCGACGCCGCCGAGCGTGACCTCGGCGGTGCGGTATCCTTCCGAGCCAGATGGCCTGATCTGCCAGTCCTGCGCGCTTGCTGCGAGCGCCATCAGCGCCTTGTCGGAAAGGTCGGCAAGATGGCTGGTGAGGCCCGATTGCTCCACCAGATATTGCGCAAGCCGCTTCGGCAAAATCTCGCCGAGCGCCGTCTGGGCGGATTGACGGCCATTGGCTTTCTTGGCAGCCTTCAGCTTCTCAGCAATGTCCTGTTCGGGCTCGAGCTTCAGGCGAATGGCATCGCCTTCCCGCCAATAGGATGAGATCTGCAAAATGGAAGGACCACTCAAGCCGCGGTGGGTGAAAAGCAGCGCTTCGCGAAACGTGGTTTTCTCGTGTGAGATATCCGCCGGGACCGCAACGCCGGAGAGGGGCGACAGCCGCTCCAACTGCGACGGATCGAGTGTTAGCGGCACCAGACCGGGACGCGGCTCGACCAAAGGGAGCCCGAATTGCTCGGCAAGTTTGTAAGCAAAGCCAGTGGAGCCCATCTTGGGGATCGACTTACCGCCGGTGGCAACGACCAGGCTCTTTGCCTCGATCACTCCTTGCGAAGTCGCCACGCGGAAGCCGCCTGTTGCCACGCCCTCGACCGATGTGATCTCAGTCTGTAGCCGCAGCTTGGCACCCACAGCCTGCATCTCCGTCAGCAACATGCGAATGATGTCTTTGGCGCTGTCGTCGCAGAAGAGTTGGCCGAGCGTCTTCTCGTGCCAGGCGATCTTGTGCTTCTCCACCAGATCGAGAAAATCGCGCGGGGTGTAGCGGGCGAGCGCCGATTTGGCGAAATGCGGGTTTTGCGACAGGTAGTTCTTCGGCCCGGCGTGGATGTTGGTAAAGTTGCAGCGCCCGCCCCCGGAGATGCGGATTTTCTCTCCCGGCGCCTTGGCATGGTCGAGGATGATGACGGAGCGGCCGCGCTGACCGGCACGGATGGCGCACATCATGCCTGCGGCGCCCGCGCCCAAAATCAGCACATCACATTTTTCCGTCATGGATTTTCCTTATCCTTGTTGCACTCCCTCTTTTCGAAGTCAGGCTTCTTGTCAATGCGCATTCCCCTCTCGCCAATTGTCAAAGTCTGACTATTATGCCCCCAGTCGAAACAGACACCGGTGATTTATGCCCCCCAAGAAAACCATGCTCCGCCCGAAGAAACCGGCAACCATGGCGAAGAAACCACCCGTTGAACTCTCCTCTACCCGCGGCGTCTCCACATGGCGCGAAGCGGCGCAATGGCTGAAGGTTCGCGGGATCGAAGACATCGAATGCATCACTCCCGATCTGGCAGGCGTTGCACGCGGCAAGATGATGCCGACGGCAAAGTTCACGGGCGACACCTCGCTGGCGCTGCCCTCCGCGCTCTATCGTCATACGATTTCCGGCGACTATCCGGACGAGACCGCAAATTTCCGCTATGAGCCGCGCGACAGTGATCTCAAGCTGGTGCCCGATCTCTCCACCCTCTCCGTCGTACCGTGGGAAAGCGATCCGACCGCACAGGTCATCTGTGATGTCGTGGACCAGGAAGGCAAACCCGTTTCCTACACGCCGCGCAACGTCTTGAAGAATGTGCTGTCTCTTTATCAGGACAAGGGCTGGAAGCCGGTGGTCGCGCCGGAAATCGAGTTCTATCTCGTGGCGATGAATGACGACCCGGATTATCCGCTGCATCCGCCAAAGGGTCGTTCCGGTCGCTCCATCGTTGGCGGCCAGAGCTATTCGATTGCCGGCATCAACGAATTCGACGAATTGATCGACGATATCTATCATTTCTCGGAAAAGCAGGGTCTGGAAATCGACACCCTCATTCATGAAGAGGGGCCGGCGCAGCTGGAAATCAACCTGCGCCATGGCGATCCGGTCGAGCTTGCCGATCAGGTGTTTCTCTTCAAGCGTACCATTCGCGAAGCCGCGCTGAAACATGGCATCTACGCCACCTTCATGGCAAAGCCCATGCAGGCTCAGCCCGGTTCGGCCATGCACATCCACCAGTCCGTCATCGATATCGAGACGGGCCAGAACGTGTTTTCCAACAAGGATGGCACCCCGTCTAAAGAGTTCTTCTCCTTCGTCGGCGGCATGCAGCGCTATGTGCCGAACGCGTTGGTGATGCTGGCGCCTTACGTGAACTCCTATCGTCGCCTGACGCCGGATATGGCCTGCCCGGTGAACAATGCCTGGGGTTACGACAACCGCACCACGGCGTTTCGCGTGCCGATTTCCGGACCGCAGGCACGGCGCGTGGAAAACCGGCTGCCGAGTTCGGATGCCAATCCGTATCTCGCGCTTGCCGCATCGCTCGGCTGCGGCTGGCTTGGCATCATGAACAATATCGAACCGACGGAGCCGACCTACGAGACCGCCAATGAAGGCTCCATCGAGCTTCCACGCGGTCTGCTCGAAGCCGTCGCACTTCTGGAACAGGAGCAGCAGTTCGAACGCATCTTCGGCAACGAGTTCGTCGGTCTTTATGCCGGCCTGAAGCGCGGCGAGTTCGAAACCTTCATGCAGGTGATCAGCCCATGGGAGCGCGAGTTCCTGCTGCTGAACGTGTGAGGTGAGCGATATGGCATGGCAGAGCCCGATAGCGCCGGGCGTTTCATGGTATCAGGAGACTGTTGCGGAGCGTCCGGAGTATCCGACGATGGATGGCTCGCGCACGGTCGATGTCGCCATTATCGGCGGCGGCTTCACCGGCCTTCAGGCGGCCTATAATCTGGCGCGCGCCGGCATTGCCGTCACTCTGATCGAGGCCCATCGGTTTGGCGATGGCGCGTCGGGGCGCAATGGCGGACAGTTCGGCACCGGTCAGCGCGCCTGGCCGGACGAGCTTGAAGAAAAGATCGGCTTTGAGCGCTCCAAGGCGCTGTTCGATCTCGCGGAAAACGCCAAGCACTATGTGCTCGACTTTGCCCGCGACAACCAGATCGACATGGAGTTCCAGCCGGGGCAGTTGAACGTCTCACATAAGCGTGCCTATGAAAAGAGCTATCGTGATAGCGTCGAGGCCATGGTGGGCCGCTACGGCTATGAGGAAATTGCCTTCATGGAGAAGGCAGAAACCGCAGATCGGCTGGGATCGTCGCATTATCATTGCGGCGTGCGCGACACCGGCACCGGTCATATTCACCCCCTGAAACTTCTCGTGGGACTGGCGAAGGCTACGAAAGCGGCGGGTGCCGACATCTTCGAAATGACACCGGCCAAATCTATCCGCCAGTCCGGCGGCAAGACGCTGATCGAAACGCCGTCTGGTACGATCACCGCAACCCGAGTGCTGATTGCGACCAATGCCTATATCGGCAATCTGGAGCCGGTCACCGCGGCGCATGTGATGCCGATCCGCTCCTTCATCGGGGCGACAGCACCGCTCGATCAGTTTCCATCGATCATTCCGGACAAGGAAGCGGTGGCGGATTCACGCTTCGTGGTGCGCTACTTTCGCAAGACGCCGGACAACCGCCTGCTATTCGGCGGGCGGGAAGCCTATACGGCAGACTCGCCACGCGACATTTCCAAGCATATCCGCAAGCAGATTTCGGAAATCTACCCCGCGCTTGCGAATATCGAGATGACCCATGCCTGGGGTGGGTCCGTCGGCATTACGCTGACACGCCAGCCCTTCGTGCGCGACGTCATGCCGGGTGTGCTTTCCATCGGCGGCTATTCCGGACATGGTGTGATGCTCTCCAACTACTGCGGCAAGCTTTACGCCGATATGGTGATCAGTAAGGACAAGGCACTCGATCAGTTCGCTGCGCTCGATGTTCCATCCTTCCCGGGTGGTGCATCGCTGAGGGCGCCACTCCTGTTCCTGGCGCTGACGTGGTATGCATTACGGGACAGGTTTTGAACGCGTCTGCCTTCGCATTGTGCAAAAGCAACGATTGGACACCTGCCGGCATGACGGGCCAGCAGCAAAATTCATTATTATCGTACATCAACTCTGGCATTTTTAAATCGATTAGATTATGGATGCCCCTAACGTGTAGAGATCGAGAGAATCGACATGAGCAGTCAAATTATTCCCGTTGACCCCTTTGATTGCGTCGTCTTTGGCGGCACCGGCGATCTGGCAGAACGCAAGCTTCTGCCCGCCCTTTACCACCGCCAGGTGGAAGGCCAGCTAACCGAACCGACCCGCATCATCGGCGCTTCCCGCTCTGTCATGACGCATGAGGAATACCGGAAGTTTGCGCAGGATGCCCTGAAGGAGCATCTGAAGTCCGGCGAATATGACGAGGAGCAGGTCGCCAAGTTTTGCGCGCGCCTCTTCTACATTCCCGTCGATGCCAAGTCCGACGATGGCTGGGACAAGCTGAAGAAGCTTCTCGATGAAGGCAAGGATCGCATCCGCGCTTTCTATCTTGCCGTCGCACCGGGAATTTTCGGCGACATCGCCTCCAAGATCCGCGATCACAAGCTGATCACCAAATCTACCCGCATTGTGGTGGAAAAGCCGATCGGACGTGACCTCGCCTCAGCGTTGGAGCTGAACGACACGCTTGGTAACGTCTTCAAGGAAGAGCAGATCTTCCGTATCGACCATTATCTCGGCAAGGAAACCGTTCAGAACCTCATGGTTCTGCGCTTTGCCAACGCGCTCTTTGAACCGCTGTGGAATTCCACCCATATCGACCACGTGCAGATCACCGTAGCGGAATCCGTCGGGCTCGAAGGTCGTGCAGGTTACTATGACAAGGCGGGCGCGCTTCGCGATATGGTGCAGAACCATATTCTTCAGCTGCTTTGCCTCGTTGCAATGGAGCCTCCCTCCTCGATGAACGCCGAAGCGGTGCGTGACGAGAAGCTGAAGGTTCTGCGCTCGCTGAAACCCATCACGCAAGCCAATGTCGAGAAGAACACCGTGCGTGGACAATACCGCGCCGGCGCCTCGGCAGGCGGAGCGGTCAAGGGTTATCTGGAAGAGCTGGAAGGCGGCGTTTCCAACACGGAAACCTTCGTCGCCCTTAAGGCGGAAATCGGCAACTGGCGCTGGGCGGGCGTACCTTTCTACATCCGCACCGGCAAGCGGCTTGCAACCCGCGTTTCGGAAATCGTCGTCACCTTCAAGCAGATCCCGCATTCGATCTTCGACGATACGGCCGGCAAGATCGAAGCCAACAAGCTGGTGATCCGTCTGCAGCCGGACGAAGGCGTCAAGCAGTCGCTGCTCATCAAGGATCCGGGCCCGGGCGGCATGCGCCTGCGTCAGGTGTCGCTTGATATGAGCTTTGCCCAAGCCTTCAACGTGCGCAATCCAGATGCCTATGAGCGTCTCTTGATGGACACAATCCGCTCGAACCAGACGCTCTTCATGCGTCGCGACGAAGTGGAAGCGGCATGGAACTGGGTCGATCCGATCCTGAAAAGCTGGGAAGCGGTGGGACAGGGCGTGCAGGGTTACACCTCAGGCACCTGGGGACCGAGCGGCGCAATCGCGCTGATCGAGCGCGACGGTCGTACCTGGCATGAAGCCGACTAAAGGAAGATGCGGATGGAACCCAACATGCACATCTTCAAGGACGGTCCGGAGCTGGCCGAAAAGCTCGCAGGCGATGTTGCTGCGCATCTGAAAGCGGCCATCGAAGAACGCGGGGCGGCCAGCATGGCCGTCTCCGGTGGCTCTACACCAAAACTGTTCTTCCAGACGCTTTCCAAGCATCAGCTGGAATGGCCGCGCGTCAGCATCACGCTGGTCGATGAACGTTTCGTGCCGCCGGATAATGACCGCTCCAACCACAAGCTGGTCGCCGAGAACCTTTTGCAGAACGAAGCGAAGGCGGCCTATTTCGTGCCGCTTTATCAGTCTGCCGCCTCACCTGACGATGCGGCAACGCTGGCAACCGCAAGAACCGCCGATATCTGCGACCCGTTCGACATCGTCATTCTGGGCATGGGGACCGACGGACATACCGCCTCCTTCTTCCCCGGCGGCGACAATCTCGAGGAAGCGCTCGATCTCGATGAGCCGCGCACCGTGCTGACCATGGCGGCGGAAAATGCCGGTGAGGAGAGACTGACCTTCAACCTTGCGGCGCTTCACGACGCCCGTTTCCTGGTGCTGCACATCGAAGGTGCGGCGAAAAAGGAGACGCTGGAGAAAGCACAGTCCGATCTCGATGAGGACGAAATGCCGATCCGCTCCGTGCTGAACCGTGCGGATTCGACGGTGAATATCTACTGGGCGCCATAACGTCCCGCATTCATGCGGCGGCGGTGCCCGGCATTTGAATGAAACATGATCCTCGGCCCGGCCTCCCAAGCCTGGGGCCGACGCTCAACAGAAGGACAGGATGAAGCCCATGGCTGCCGACTCACGCGTTCAGGACATTACCGCCCGCATCGTTGAACGTTCGAAACCCTATCGCGAAATCTATCTCGAGCGGCTGCGGCTGCAGATCTCCAAGGGCGTTCACCGCTCCACCCTGTCCTGTGGCAACCTCGCCCACGGCTTTGCCGTCTGTTCCCCCGCCGACAAGGACATCCTTGCCGGCGATCGAATTCCCAATCTTGGCATCATCACCGCCTATAACGACATGCTTTCCGCCCACCAGCCTTACGAGGTCTTTCCGCAGATCATTCGCGATGCGGCAAAAGAGGCAGGTGGCATTGCGCAGGTGGCGGGTGCAGTGCCTGCGATGTGCGACGGCGTCACGCAGGGCCAGCCCGGCATGGAACTTTCGCTGTTTTCCCGCGACGCGATCGCCATGGCGGCCGGTATCGGCCTGTCACACAATATGTTCGATGCTGCCGTCTATCTCGGTGTCTGCGACAAGATCGTGCCCGGTCTGGTGATCGCAGCACTCACCTTCGGCCATCTGCCAGCCGTCTTCATTCCGGCCGGACCGATGACGACCGGTCTGCCAAACGACGAGAAGTCGCGCATTCGCCAGCTTTATGCGGAAGGCAAGGTCGGCCGTGCGGAACTGCTGGAGGCCGAGTCAAAGTCCTATCACGGTCCTGGGACCTGCACTTTCTACGGCACCGCCAATTCCAACCAGATGCTGATGGAGATCATGGGCTTCCATATGCCCGGCTCCTCCTTCATCAATCCGAACACGCCGCTGCGCGATGCGCTGACCAAGGAAGCCGTAAAGCGGGCGCTGGCGATCACCGCACAGGGCAACGAATTTACCCCTGCCGGCGAGATGATCGACGAGCGCTCCGTGGTCAACGGCGTAGTCGGCCTGCATGCGACAGGCGGTTCCACCAACCACACCATGCATCTGATTGCCATGGCACGCGCCGCCGGGATCATTCTGACCTGGCAGGATATCTCCGACCTTTCCGACATCGTGCCACTTCTCGCCCGCGTCTATCCGAACGGTCTTGCCGATGTGAACCACTTCCATGCGGCGGGGGGCATGGGCTTCCTCATCAAGCAGCTCTTGAAACAGGGCTTCGTGCATGATGATGTGCGCACCGTCTTCGGTCACGGGCTTGAGGCCTATACGATCGATGCCAAGCTTGGCGAAAACGGCTCCATCCAGCGTGAAGCAGCGCCCGAAGAGAGCCACGATCCGAAGGTTCTCTCGCGCATCGAAACACCATTCCAGCCAACCGGCGGGCTGAAGATGCTGACCGGCAATCTCGGCAAATCGGTCATCAAGATTTCCGCGGTGAAGCCAGAGCGTCACATCATCGAAGCCCCTGCCATAGTCTTCCACGACCAGCAGGAACTGCAGGATGCCTTCAAGGATGGCAAGCTGAACCGCGACTTCATCGCGGTCGTGCGCTTCCAGGGACCAAAGGCCAATGGCATGCCGGAACTGCACCGCCTCACCCCGCCGCTCGGCGTGCTGCAGGACCGCGGTTTCAAGGTTGCGCTCGTTACCGATGGCCGTATGTCTGGCGCTTCGGGCAAGGTGCCCGCCGCCATTCACGTCACGCCGGAAGCCTCCGATTGCGGGCCGATCTCGCTCATTCGCGATGGCGACATCATCCGTCTCGATGCGGTCTCAGGCACGCTCGAGGTTCTGGTGTCGGCAGCGGAGTTGTCCAAGCGCGAACCGGCGCGGGCCGATCTCTCCGCCAATGAGTGGGGCATGGGCCGCGAGCTTTTCGCGCCGTTCCGTCGCAATGCCGGAACCGCAGACCAGGGCGCCAGCGTCTTCCATTGATCTGCCCAATGGCGGTCCGGTTGGGGCATCCGCCATGCCCGACAAAACCGGCGCGAAACTCGAGACCGAGTTTCGCAAAAGCACCCTGCGTGGCTTGAAAGAGAGAGCGTCCTTCTGGCGTCCGAAAGGACGAAGGGCGCTCCAGCACCATGCCTTGACATCTCCTCCCCTTTTCTCCCCTATTGACGTGAAGGCTAGCGCCTCTGCTGTCATGCGGCTGTGATGATCGCCCTATAGGGCCTGTGCAGCCAGCCGCGGGGGCGGTGGCGCAGTCTGAAGTGACGGGGCCAAGTATGACGATTTTCTCACGCACACGCCGCAATTTGCTGAAGCTCATGGCCGGAACTGCCATGTTGCCGCTGCTGCGTTTTCCGGCAGTTGCCGACCAACAGGCTCCGCTGCGCGCCATCGTCATTTCCGACCTGCACTCCGCCTATGAGCGCATGGGCCAGCTTCTGGCAGCCATCGAGACGCGCATTTCCGCGGACAAAAGCCCTCACATCATTCTCCTGAATGGCGACCTGTTCGAGAGCGGCAATACGGTCGCGATGCGGTCGCAAGGCGAGATCGAGTGGAGCTTCCTCGCAGCCCTTGCCAAGCTCGGTCCTACCGTCGTGAATATCGGCAACCACGAGCCGGATATCGACAGCGACCTCGCTCATTTCGTTAGCCGCGCTGAAGGGCTTGGAATCACAGTCCTTTCCAACATCATCGACAAGCGGAGCGGTGCGCCTTACGCCCCGTCGAGCAAGACATTCGAGATTGGTGGACAAAAGGTCATCGTGGCCGGGCTCGCCACCAACGCCATCAACACCTATCCGAAGGCGACGCGCGAGGCGCTGACCATTCCCCAGCCCGTGGAATGGGCAAAGGCCAACCTTTCCGAGATCGTCAAGCCCGATGCGATCAACATCGTGATGAGCCATGCCGGTGTGGTGGCGGACCGCGACATCCTTCCTCTGCTACCAGACGGAACGCTTGTGGTGGGTGGTCACGACCACCTGAACTTCGTGCATGAAGCCGGTGCCACACGCTATGTCCATACCGGCTCTTGGGGCACGTCGATGGCGGTTGCTAGCATTCCAGGCCCCGGCCAGGCCGCAACCATAGAAACGGCGGCGATCGATCGCAGTGCGAAGCCCTCCCCGGCGCTGGGCACGCTGATCGAAAAGACGCTCGCTCAGCATCTGACACCGGAGGAACGGGAAACCGTCGCCAAAACGGCGAAGGCCTTGACAGTCGATGAGGCGGGACGCCGGGTGGCCGAGCTTATTGCCGCAAAGGCCGGTGCGGATGTCGGCTTCATCGGCCATACCTCTTTCGGTGCTGGGTTGCCGAAGGGGGATATCCGCCGCTACGATTTCAACGCGTGCCTGCGCTTCGAGGGCAAGTTGATGGTCACCGAGGTCGATGGTGAGGTGCTGAAGCAGGTTCTCAGCCGCTGCAATCAGGATGGCGATATTCCACTGGCCAAACGCACCGGCGACTATCTCTATGCGATGCCGGACAATCCTGCGGCGAAAGACCGTTACAAGCTTGTCTGTAACGACTGGTCGGCCACCAATCAGAAATCCTATTTCGGCCGTGACGATCTGACCTTCAGCGAAGTGCCCGATGTGAAGTTGAAGCAGACGGTTCTTACGGGGCTCAGCTGACCGCCGGCGAGCGTTACAGCATCGACCCGAAAGTCGGATCGATTTTCGGAAAGCACGATGCGTCTATCAAAGAAGATAGAGCGTTTTTTGTGCGTCCAAAGGACGCTCTAAGAGACACGTAGAGAGTGAGCGCAACTCAAGCGGCCTCGCGGCAACTGGATTGCTCCCACCCTTTTTCGCATGTCCCGATGGTCTGAGCTGCAACCACGCCAGCTGAGTTAGCGGCGATAGGTTTTCCCCAGCGCGTCGAAAAGGTGAAGCTTTTCCGGTGGCGCGGAGAAGCGCAGCGTCTGACCCTTCTTCACCGGTGCAATGCCTGGGATTTTGACGATGACCGGCTCCTCACCCGCGGGTGCCTCCAGATAGAGCAGCGTCACTTCACCGAGCGCCTCGACGATCGACACCTTGCCCTCGAACAGATAATCGTCGCCGTCGGCGATGAACAAGTCTTCCGGACGCACGCCAAAGGACGCTGCCTTGCCTTCTTCGCCCGATGGCGTCGGAATATGCACGGCCAGTGTCTTGCCGCCCGCAAGATCGAGCGTGGTTATTTCGCCGGACGCCTTCACTGTGCCTGCGATGATGTTCATGGCCGGGGAGCCGATGAAGCGGGCAACGAAGAGGTTAGCGGGGTTCTCGTAAAGCTCCAGCGGTTCGCCCACCTGCTCGACGCGGCCGCCATTCAATACCACGATGCGGTCAGCCAATGTCATAGCCTCCACCTGATCGTGCGTCACGTAGATCATGGTGGTATCGGCCATCTTCTCGCTGAGCTTGGCAATCTCGATGCGGGTCGCGACGCGCAAGGCCGCGTCGAGGTTTGATAGCGGCTCGTCGAAGAGGAAGACCTTGGGGTTACGGCAGATGGCGCGGCCGATCGCGACGCGCTGGCGCTGACCGCCAGAGAGCGCCTTCGGCAGGCGTTCGAGGTATTGGGTGAGCTGCAGGATTTCGGCAGCAGCGCGAACGCGGCGGTCGATTTCCTGCTTGCTTTCCTTGGCGATCTTCATGCCAAAGGCCATGTTGTCGTAGACCGTCATATGCGGATAAAGCGCGTAGGACTGGAAGACCATGGCGATGCCGCGCCGTGATGGCGGGATTTCGTTGACCAACTGGCCGTCGATATACATTTCACCGCCGGTGATCTCTTCCAGACCGGCAATCATACGCAAAAGCGTTGACTTGCCGCAGCCAGAGGGGCCGACGAAGACGATGAATTCGCCCTGCTTGATATCGAGGTCGATCCCGTGCAGGACCTTCACCTCACCGTAGGATTTACGGATGCCCTTGAGAATTAGGCCAGTCATGCGGTGCTCCTCCCTATGGTATTACGCGTGGCGGGCGAAAAACGCGCCCCATGCCGGAAGTTCTACGGTTGTGCCATTCCGTTCAGCCGAAAAGCCATGGCCTTCCAGCTCGTTCCACTCGCCATCCGGCAGCTTTGCCGGTGCTGGCACTGCCGAGAGGTTGAAGAGGCAAAGAACGGTTTCGTTGCCGAGTGTGCGGGTGTAGCTCAAGACGGTCGCGTCCGCGTCCTGGAACTCGATCTTGCCCTTGGCGAAAGCCGGGTGCTGCTTGCGGAAGGCGAGGAAGCGACGGTAGTGCTCCAGAACGGACGCCTCGTTGCCCTGCTGGGCGCTGACCGCGCGCTTCTTGTGTTCGGCAGGAATGGGAAGCCAGGTCTTATCCGAGGTGGAGAAGCCCGCCTGCGCGTGGCCGGCATCCCAAACCATCGGCGTGCGGCAGCCGTCGCGGCCCTTGAATTCCGGCCAGAACTGAATGCCATAGGGGTCTTGCAAATCTTCAAACGCGATATCTGCTTCCGTCAGGCCAAGCTCCTCGCCCTCATAGATGCAGACAGAGCCACGCTGCGTCATCAACAGAGCCGAAAGCACCTTGGCAAAGGCATCCTTGTCCTCGACCGTCTCACCCCAGCGCGTCCCGTGGCGCACGACGTCGTGGTTGGAGAAAGCCCAGCAGGCCCAGCCTTCAGGTGCGGCTTGAGCGAAGGCTGCCTGAACCTCTGCAACACGGGCGGGGGTCAGCGCATCTGGTGCCAGGAATTCAAACGCATAGCACATCTGCATCTTGTCATCGCCGGATGTATATTCGCCGACGATTTCAAGACCCCGCTGGCTGTCACCGACTTCGCCGACGGCGGCGATATCCGGGAACTCATCCAGTACGGCACGGAAGCGCTTGAGGAATTCCAGGTTTTCCGGACGGTTCTTGTCGTAGATATGTTCCTGGAAGTTGTAGGGGTTTACGGCAGGCGCGGTTGAGGCGTTGCGGCGTTCCGGCGCCAGTGCCGGGTTGTCGCGCAGTTCCTTGTCGTGGAAGTAGAAATTGATCGTGTCGAGACGGAAGCCATCGACGCCGCGCTTCAGCCAGAAGCGGGTAATGTTGAGCAGCTCTTCCTGCACTTCCGGATTATGCAGGTTTAGATCCGGCTGCGAGGTCAGGAAGTTGTGCATGTAATATTGCATGCGGGTCGGGTCCCACTGCCAACCGGAACCGCCGAAGATCGAGAGCCAGTTGTTGGGCGGCGTGCCATCCGGCTTGCCATCGCTCCACACATACCAGTCGGCGCGCGGGTTGCTGCGGCTGGAGCGGCTCTCAACGAACCATGGGTGCTGGTCGGAGGTGTGCGACAGAACCAGATCGATCATCACCCGGATACCCAGGCGATGGGCTTCTGCAATCAGACCGTCGAAATCGGCGAGCGTTCCGAACATCGGATCGACATCGACATAGTTCGACACGTCGTAGCCGAAGTCCCTCATGGGAGAGGTGAAGAAGGGCGAAATCCAGATTGCATCCGCGCCGAGATTGGCGATGTGCTCAAGCCTGGAGGTGATACCCTTCAGATCGCCGATGCCATCGCCGTTGGAGTCCTGATAGGAGCGCGGATAGATCTGATAGATCACGGCACCGCGCCACCAATCCTTGTCCGGAGTAAGGGCGGAAGAAACGGTCGCGGTCATGGTAGTGTCCTGTTGATTGAAAGCATTCATGGGTTCGATCAGCCTCCCTTGACGGAGCCGGCCAAGAGGCCGCGCACAAGGTAGCGTTGGAGCGCGAAGAAGACGCAAAGCGGCACGATAATGGTGACGAAGGCCGACGCGGTGAGAATTTCCCAGTTGCCGCCGCGAGAGCCGAGCAGCGCGTTCAATGCGCCGGTCAGCACCAGCTCATCCTTCTGTGTGCCGAGGAAGACCATGGCGACGAGAAGGTCGTTCCACGTCCACAGGAATTGGAAGATGGCGAAGGAGGCAAGCGCCGGGAAGGAAAGCGGCAGCACGATCTTGACGAAAATCTCGAAATCGCTGGCGCCATCGACACGGGCGCTCTCGATGATTTCCTTCGGCAGCCCGGAGATATAGTTGCGCAGCAGATAGATGGCGAGCGGCAGACCGAAGGCGGTGTGCGCCAGCCAGATCCCGGCATAGGTCTTGGACGGTATGCCGAAGATGTTGCCGATGGAGTTATAGAGTTGCAGCAAAGGAATGAGCGACATCTGCAACGGCACGACGATCAGGCCAACCACCAGTGCAATCATCAAGGATCGACCGCTGAAGCGCATCCATGAGAGCGCGTAGGCAGCGAAAGCGGCAATCAGGATCGGAATGATCGTTGCGGGGATGGCAACCGTCAGCGAATTGACGAAGGACTGGCCGATGCCTTCGGAGAGGAGAACGGTGCGGTAATTGTCGAGCGTGAAGATCGGTGGCGTGGAAACCACGACATAGACGCGTTTTGCGCGCGATCCTTCGAAGCTGGCATTCTTGCTATATTGATAGCTGCCGTCCTCGTTGAGCTGAAGCGTTTCGCCATCACCGAGATCGGCGGACGTCCCGGCCTTGAAGGCTGCCGGTTCCTGAACGCGCACGCCGTAGGCCGAAACATGGCCGCTTTTGCCTTCACCGAAGACATTGCCGGCAATGACGAAGCGATCGCCCTGCTGGGTCTGTGTCGATGGATCGCCAAGGCGCAGCGCCTGCGTCTGGTTGGAGCTGGAGAAGGCCGTCCACCAGCCGGAAACGACGATCTGGTCCTTGTCTCGCAGCGAGCTGACGAGAATGCCGAGCGTCGGCAGAAGCCAGAGCAGAACGATGAAGAGGACGCTGGCGTGAACGATGAGGCGGGGCAGGCCAATACGGCGCAGACGGGTTGCGATGTTCATATCAACGGCCCTCCATCTCGCGGTTCGCCTGGCGGATGTTCCAGATCATGATCGGTGTGACGGCCGCCATGATGACGAGCGCAATGACCGCACTTCGCCCGCTATCGCCACCGCCACGGAACATCCAGTCGAACATGAGGTTGGCGAGGACCATGGTGTTCCACTGGCCATTGGTCATGGTCAGCACGATATCGAAGACCTTGAGGACGAGAATGGTGATGGTGGTCCAGACGACCGCGATGGTCCCCCAGATCTGCGGCACCATGATCTTCCAGAAAATCTGCCAGCCATTGGCGCCATCGATGACCGCCGCCTCGATGGTTTCTTCCGGAATGCCGCGAAGCGCTGCCGACAGAATGACCATGGCAAAGCCCGTCTGGATCCAGATCAGGATCACCATCAGGAAGAAGTTGTTCCAGAAGGGCATGGAAATCCACACCTGCGGATTGCCGCCGAAGAACTCCACCAGCGCATTGAGAAGGCCGATCTGCGTCTGGCCCTCGCCGCGATACTCATAGATGAATTTCCAGATGACGGAGGCGCCGACGAAGGAGATCGCCATCGGCATGAAGACGATGGACTTGGCGATATTGCCCCACCAGATGCGGTCGGTCATGACCGCGATGACCAGGCCCAGAAAGGTGCAAGCGGCGGGGACGACCGCAAGCCAGAGAATGTTGTTGAAGATCGACTGGCGGAAGCCAGCGTCGTAGAAGGCCCAGACGTAGTTGGCAGAGCCGACGTAATTGGCTCCTGTCCGATCGTAGAAAGACAGGATGAAGGTCGCAACGACCGGGTAGACAAGATAGATGGCAAGCAGCAGCAGGGCTGGTCCGACGAAGAGCCAGGGACGAATGGCGGCGCGCCGGTTGAGATTGCGCGACGCATGAATGACATCGCCGTCCCGCACCGGAAAAATAAACTGCAACGCCTTGTCCGACAGCCAGTAATAGGCGGCGCAGGCAAAGACGCCGACAATAACGACACCCAGCGCGGATACGATTTGCGTGATCATCATTCCCTCCCCGATCTTACTTATATTCGGCGCGTTTCCCGCGCCGTTCTTTCGATGACAGCCCGGCAGAGATAACTGCCGGGCTGGATCTGAGAATTACTTCAAGCCGTCCCAGGCCTTCTGGATATCGTTGGCGACCTGCTCGGCAGACTTGCCGCCGACGAAATCGACCATGCCGGTCCAGAACGCGCCAGCGCCGATCTTGCCGGGCATGAGGTCGGAACCGTCGAAGCCGAAGGTGGTGGCCGTCGTCAGAATCTCGCCCTGACGCTTCACCTGATCATTGGCATAGGCGTCCTTGTTGACGCCCTTGAACGGTGTCAGGAAGCCGGATTGCGCCATCCAGACTTCGTGAGCGATCGGCGTCTTCAGGAATTCGACGAGCGCACGCGCAGCCTTGGAATCCTTGGTGATGGTGAAGAGCGTTCCAGCACCCAGAACCGGCTTGCCGAGATCGGCCTTGGAGGCGAAAGTCGGCATGTAGAAGAAGTCGACATCCGTCCCGACCTTCGTTCCCTCGGGGAAGAAGGATGGAATGAAGGAAGCCTGACGGTGCAGGTAGCACTTCGGCGGAATGTCGAAGAGACCCTTCGGGCTGTCGCGGAAGTCTGTCGAGGCGACAGCGGCAACGCCGCCCGAAACATACTTGTCGTTCTTTGCAAACTTGCCGAATTCATCGATGGCGGCGACGACACGCGGATCGTTGAACTTTACCTCGTTCGTCGTCCACTTCTGGTAGACATCGAGCGGCTGCGTGCGCAGCATGAAATCTTCCACCCAATCGGTTGCCGGCCAGCCGGTCGCGCCACCAGAGCCGAGACCAATGCACCATGGCGTGCCGCCATCGGCCACGATCTGGTCGCTGAGCTTGACGAGATCTTCCATGGTTTCCGGTACCTTGTAACCGGCTTCCTCGAAGTTCTCAGGAACGTACCAGACAAGCGACTTCACGTCGGCCTTGAACGGAAAGGCGAAATAGGCCTTGTTGCCGTCCTTGTTCTTGTACATGCCAAGATCGACCCAGGACTGGCCCGCGCCGTAATTTTCTTTCACCCAATTTGCCGTCTCGTCACCGAGCGGAGTGAGAAGTCCCTTGGCGGCGAGGTCAGCCAGAAGGCCCGGCTGCGGCAGGATCGCGACGTTTGGAGGCGAGCCGGCCTGCGTGTCGATGACGATCTGCTGCTCGTAATTTTCCGAAGACGAGTAACGGACATTGACGCCGGTCGCATCGGCGAAATAGGCGAGCACGGACTGGAACAGCGCTTCGTCTTCGCCGCGCCACGGTCCGAAGATCGTCAGCGTCTCGCCCTTCAGGCTGGAATTGGCGGTCTTGAAGGCTTCGTAGCTCTTCCAGTTGAACTTGCTGTCTTCACCCGGCTTGAATTTGAGTTCGGCGGCAAAGGATGCGCCCGACAGAAGCGTGGCTACGGCAACGGTCGTTAAAAATAATTTTTTCATGTGATCTACCTCCCATCACATTAATCGGCTTCGGCGTGTCTTTTCAAAGCGCTTTGGCTGCCTATTCATCTCATTGAGAATTGCTCAGAGTCAAGAGGGTTGATGATCATCCCAAGTTTGGTCCCCTTTTGCTGTGCGGGAGACTGTATTTGCGCTGCAGCAGAGCTTTTTGAATTGTCTAGCGCCTCAACACTTGCTAGCCTTCAAAGCGGTTTGGAGACGGTGGAGGAGCCGTCCCTTTCCAAGGTCCGCGGGCTTGAGCAGCAGAGGGAGGCTGGGCATGAATCTGAAACAACTATCGCAGTTGCTTGGCATCTCTCAGACGACGATCAGCCGCGCCCTGAACGGCTATCCCGAAGTCAATGCCGAGACGCGCCGGAAGATCATCGAGGCGGCGCGCCAGAACGGATATCGACCCAACGCGGCAGCGCAGCGGCTGGCGACCGGCAAGGTCGGCTCCATCGGTCTCGTGATGCCCACGGGTGCAGAACATCAATCCGACGTTCACTTCGGGGAATTCCTCAACGGGCTTGGGGAGGTCTCGGCAAGAAACGGGTTTCACCTCGTTATCATGCCGACCGATCCGCGTGACGAGGACGAAGCGTTGCGGGATCTCGCCGCCAATGGCACGGTCGACGGTATCTATCTCGCCTATATGAAAAAGAACGATCGTCGCATCGCGATGATGAAGAGTCTGTCGATCCCTTTCATGGTGCACGGCCGCTCCTGGGGGATCGAGCCGGACTATCCCTATCTCGATGTCGACAATGAGGGCGCCTTTCATGACGCCGCATCGCTGCTGCTCCAACTCGGCCATGAAAATATCGCGCTGATCAATGGGCCGGAGGGTTACGACTTTACATTCCGTCGCTACCGCGGTGTGGAAGCGGCATTGGCCGCTCAGGGCCATTCACTTGATCCTGACAAGGTCAGCCACAGCGTGATGACCGACGAAGCCGGGTTCTTGATGATGGAGCGGCTGCTTGACCAGCCGCAACAGCCGACCGCCGTTCTCTGTGCCTCCACCGCACTTGCGCTCGGCGCCATCCGCTCGCTCAACCAGCGGGGCCTGCGCCCCGGGCGGGATATTTCCCTCATCGCCCATGACGACGTGCTGCCACTCTTGAAGCCGGTGAACTTTTCCGTGCCGCTGACCACGACACGGTCTTCGCTTCGAGCAGCAGGCATGCGCGTTGCCGAACGGCTGATTGCCCAGATCAAGACCGGGCAAAACGAGCCGTTTCACGAGTTGTGGAAAGCGGAACTGGTGGTGCGCGCCTCCACCGGCCCCGCTCCTCGGTAACTGGATTAGAACGTCGGCGCGTCTTTGCCGAGCGCTCTGTGCGCAGCAATCACCGTGTTGGCCATCAGCATAGCAATCGTCATCGGGCCAACGCCGCCCGGGACAGGCGTGATGGCCGCAGCGACCGCACTAGCCTCTTCGAACGCCACATCGCCGACGAGCCTCGACTTGCCCTCGCCCTTCTCGGGTGCGGGAATGCGGTTGATGCCGACATCGATAACGGTCGCGCCGGGCTTGACCCAATCGGCCTTCACCATTTGCGCGCGACCGACCGCGGCAACCAGAATGTCGGCGGATTTGCAGACGGAGGCCAGATCTCTGGTGCGCGAATGCGCCATCGTCACCGTTGCGTTGGCGTTGAGCAGCAATTGACCCATCGGCTTGCCGAACAGGTTGGAACGACCGATTACCACGGCGTTCAGGCCGGACAGATCATCGCCATGGATGCTGCGAACCAGAAGCATGGCACCAGCCGGGGTGCAGGAGAGCAGGCCTGTCTTCAGATCGCCGACAGCGAGCTTTCCGGCATTCAAGACGCTCAGACCATCGACATCCTTTTCCGGCAGAATCGACTGGATGATCGGATCGGAATCGAGGTGTTTTGGAAGCGGTAACTGAACGAGAATGCCGTGGATCGATGCGTCCGCATTCAGGGTCGCGACCAGGGTAGCAAGCTCCTGCTGTGTCGTTTCTTCCGGCAGTGTATGCTGGACGGAGTTGAAACCGCACTGCTTGGCCATCTTGCTCTTGGAGTTCACATAGGCATGGCTTGCAGGATCATCGCCGACGATGACGACAGCGAGACCGGGCTTCTTGCCGGTCTCATTCTCCAGACGCTCAGCCGCGTCTCGCACAGCATCCGTCACGGATGCCGCCTTGGCCTTGCCGTCGATCACAACCACCATATGCCTGCCTCCTGAGAACCCGCAAACCAGCCTTGAGGGGTAAAACCCCTAATGCTGCGCGAAGCTACAGATTGCAAGGGAAAATCAGTGGATCAACCGCGACGCCGCATGTCGTCTTCGACAAAGCCGTTCAATCTTTGCTTGAGCGAAGCGAGTTCCTGTCGAAGCGTTCGTAGCTCGTCCGTTTCGGCCTGCGCATGATCTGCCTTGCCTTCCAGTGCGGCGGCCAGCAAGGGCGGTAGACAGAAGCCATCCTCCTTTTGTGCCGTCTCCGCATACCGGACGCGGTTGGCGAGCAGGACCTGACGGACACGTTCATCGAGCGGGATATCGTTGGCAGGCTCATCGTGGAGATCGTACTCCCAGATATCGTCTTCGGTCACATCGTATCGCTCGCTGGCATAGACGGGCTCGACGTCGTCCTCGACCAGATCATGGAAGATATCCGGCTCGATCTCGAACCGTTCATCATGCGCTTCAGCCTTTGCAGGGGCGGCCTCAAAAGCCGTCTCCGCCTCTATTGCCATTTGAATGGCGGCCCCGACCCGGTCCTGCGTCTCCGTGCGGCGGAAGCTGATGAGGAAGAGCGCGAGTAGTACTCCCACCAGAGCGCCGGCAGCTGCCATCGCGCCAGGTATCATCTGCGGCAGAATACCCTCTTCCTGCAGAACCGCGGGTGATGCGGGTTTGGCGATCGCGGCCGTCACGGTCGGTGCTGCGAAGGGACCGGCCTTTTCGCTTGCCGCCAGATATTCGCGCCGGGCTTTTTCGAGAGCCGTTTCCAGCTTGGCAAGCTCTTCCGGTGCGTTACCCATAGCGCGCAATTGTTCTTCAACGGCGGCTTTCGCGCGGGTCTCAGCGTCAAGCGTGGCGGCAACGTCCTTCAACTCCGCCTTGGCACCGTCCAGCGCACGGCGCAGAGCCGGCATGGCGGCAGATCTTGCGGCATCGACAGCGCCTTGGGCCGCAATGGTGCGCGGGTGTTTCGGTCCGTGATCGACATTGACGTCGTCAAGCGCAAGCTTTGCAGTGGTGTAGTTGTCTCTGACGGGCGCAAGAGCTTCGAAAACGGGAAGCGGCGGCAATGCTTTCGTCAGCACGTCGTCCGTCTTCATCGCCGAGACTTTGGTCACAGCCTGGGCGAGGTCGTGCTCCTTCTCGCCCAAAGCCGCAATCGTTGCGTCCGCCTCATGAAGCGATTGCTGCAGGCCCTGGATACGCGAGACAATATCGTTGCCGTGGCGCATCTGAAATCCGGTCAGTGCGCCTTCCGCCGCGTCGAGCGCGGTGCGTGCTTTCTCTACCGCCTGCAAGGCGGGTTCGGCATGATCGCCGCCCACGCCTTTGACGACCTGGCGAGCAAGATAATCAACGATCCGCTCAGCGGCCTTCGGCGTTGCGGCGGTAACACCGACATCGACGTCCGCCTTCGATGCCGAGGTGATTTTGACGGACTGACGAAGCGCGTCTTCGATGGCGTTGACGGGGGTTGCTTGCTGCACGTCACCCAAGAGCAGGTTCGCCAGCATGGCGAGGCGCCCCTCTTCCACAATGCCCGTAACATCGCCAGCCTTGAGCTTCAGCTCTGAAATGGCAAGCGTCAGAGACACCGGGGACAGTAGGCTCTGCTGCATGGAAGCAGCTAGCCGGCCGGTATCGACTGGGTTCCCCCCTGGGGCTGAAACTCTGACGACGGCATGCGAGACATATCCTGCAGACGGTGATGGAAGGAATGCGGACGGCAGGATAGCACCGGCGGCCCCGAACGCCAGAACGAGAGCCGCGGGAACGACGAACCGCCGCCATCTGCCTGCCGCAGCCTGCTCCGTAACCGAACCGACATATGTTTGCGTATGAAGAGCCATTGCGAACCCGCAGGGATGTAAGAGCCGTCCGTCTGGCGGAAATATCAACGAAATCTAAAGCGCCATGGCAAACAAATGGTTAATGCTACGGCGAATTGTGGAAGTGACGCCCACCAAATGAATGCCCGACCCGCGGGTAAGTCCCGCGCAAGATTGTGGGTCTAGACCGGAGGCAGATTAAACACGGAGAATTGTCATGCAGCCCATTCAGCTGTTTGCGCTGGCCTCCCGGCAGGCCGAGTGGCTCTCAATCCGTCAGGAAGTTGTCGCCACGAACATCGCCAATGCGAGCACGCCGCAGTATCGCGCCAAGGAAGTCGTTCCGTTCGAAACTGAACTGAAGACGGCTGGCATGCAGATGGCGCGCACGAACCCGGCGCATATGGAAATGAGCGTGACCGGCGCTGGCAAGATCGGCCTGAGGGACGCTCCACTGAACAATGAAATCGGTGTTCAGGCATCCGGCAACACCGTTTCGCTTTCAACGGAAATGGCCAAGACCGGCGAAATCAAGCGTCAGTTCGAACTGAACACGCAGCTCGTTCGCACCTTCCACTCAATGATGATGACCGCGGTGGGCAAGTAAGATGGACTCATTATCAACCTCGCTGAAGATCGCAGGCAGCGGAATGGAAGCACAGGCAACGCGCCTGCGCATCGTTTCGGAAAACATCGCCAACTCCCGCACGACAGGCGACGGACCGGGCGCCGACCCCTATCGCCGCAAGACGATTACCTTTGCCAATGAGCTGGATCGCGCGTCGGGGACCAACCTCGTCGAGGTGAAGAAGCTTGGCTACGACCGCTCCAACTTCATCGAGGAATACGACCCGGACAGCCCGGCGGCCGATGAAAAAGGCGTGGTGAAGCTGCCAAACGTCAACATGCTGATCGAGATGGCCGACCTTCGCGAAGCCAACCGCAGCTACGAAGCCAATCTCCAGGTCATCAAGCAGACGCGTGATCTGATTTCCTCAACCATCGACCTATTGAAGGCTCAGTGATGATCGAATCTATCAGCAACATCAAATCGCTGACCAACAACTCCGCAACAGACAGCATCAAGGGCATTGCCAGTGGCCTGACCTCGCTTGCGGGTGCCGCCGTCACCACGGCCACAACCGCGACGGTTGGCCCGACATTCGCCAGCGTTCTTGGCGGCGTTGCGCAGGATGCCGTCGACTCGCTCAAGAACAGCGAAGCCATGTCCTTCGCTGGCATGCAGGGCAAGGCCAATACCCGCGAAGTGGTCGATGCCGTCATGCAGGCCGACCAGACCCTGAGGACCGCTGTTGCGCTCAGAGACAGGCTCGTTTCGGCCTATCTCGATGTCGTTAAAATGCAGATTTGACCCGTGAGGACCTAAGAAATGAGAGCTCTAGCAATCGCAGCAACGGGCATGGATGCCCAGCAGACAAACCTTGAGGTCAT
Organism: Agrobacterium cavarae; assembly: GCF_004310285.1. Classification (GTDB taxonomy): domain Bacteria; phylum Pseudomonadota; class Alphaproteobacteria; order Rhizobiales; family Rhizobiaceae; genus Agrobacterium; species Agrobacterium cavarae. Next base: position 398,956 of record NZ_SISF01000023.1, on the reverse strand, counting down.
CGCGAACAACATCGCGAACATCAACACCACCGGCTTCAAGCGTGGCCGCGCCGAATTTACCGACTTGCTCTACCAGACCGAGCGTGCACAGGGCGTGATGAACCGCGCCAACCAGGCCATGGTGCCGGAAGGCGCCAATATCGGTCTCGGCGTGCAGACGTCTGCCGTGCGCAAGCTGCACATCCAGGGACCTGTGTCCCAGACGGGCAACACGCTCGATCTTGCCATCGTCGGCAAGGGCTGGTTCCGCGTGCAAGGTCCGGACGGCGCGCCGCTTTACACCCGCGCAGGCGCGTTCAACATGGATTCGACCGGCCGTCTGGTGACGACGGATGGCTACCCGGTTCTGCCGGCCATCACCATCCCGACCGACTCGACCGAAACCAAGATCACCGACGACGGCATCGTTTCGGTGCGTATCGGCCAGTCGAACCAGATGACCGAAGTCGGTCAGCTGACGATGAGCAACTTCGCCAACGAAGCGGGTCTGCGTCCGCTCGGTGACAACCTCTTCGCCCAGACGGATGCCTCGGGCGCGGCTGTCGACGGAACGCCTCAGTCGGTTGGCTTCGGCTATCTGAAGCAGAGCTATCTGGAAGGGTCCAACGTCGATTCTGTCAAGGAAATCACCGACATGATTTCCGCCCAGCGTGCGTATGAGATGAACTCCAAGGTCATCACCACCGCCGACCAGATGGCTCAGATCGTCAGTCAGAACCTAAAATAAGTGGAAGGTAGGGTAACATGAAGTTCCGCCCGAAAATCATGCCTGTTCAAGGTTACAAGGTGACGTTTGCGTTGGCACTCGCTTTTGCGATGTGCGCTCCGCACGGTGCCATGTCGCAGCAGAAGTTCGCTGTCGTCCCCACGGTCACGATTCTTTCGGGCGAGATCATCACCCAAGGCCGGGTGACGGAAGTTCCCGTCACCAACCCCAACATCGCTCCCGGCTATTCCCAGTCGATCGAGGAAGTGGTGGGCAAGGTCTCCAAAAGGACACTGGTTGCCGGGCGCACCATCCCGATCGGCGACCTGCGCGACCCTTATGCGGTGGAACGCGGCGCTGCCGTGCGCATCACCTACAACAATAACGGCATGAACCTTTCGGCCTCCGGCGTTGCCATCGAAGACGGCATGGCCGGCGATATCGTTCGCGTGCGCAACAAGGACACCGGCGTGACGGTGAGCGGAACGGCGAAGCTCGACGGGACCGTGGAGGTTTTCCAAAAATGAGTTTTCGTCAGCGTTTTTTCGCCGCGGCAGTTGCGGCAATGGCTTTTCTCGCAGCCGCCCCGGAAGGCTTCGCCCAGACGATGGCGCGCGTGAAAGATATTGCGTCACTGCAGTCAGGGCGTGAAAACCAGTTGATCGGCTATGGTCTTGTCGTCGGCCTGCAGGGGTCAGGCGACAATATGCGTGCCTCGCCCTTTACCGAGCAGTCGATGCGGGCGATGCTGCAAAATCTCGGCATCTCCATGCAGGGCAACCAGACCTCCTCCAAGAATGTCGCGGCCGTCATGGTGACTGCCAACCTGCCGCCTTTCGCAAGCCCCGGCAGCAGGCTGGACGTCAATATCAGTTCGCTAGGCGATGCCTCTTCGCTTCGCGGCGGCACGCTGATCATGACCTCGATGTCCGGTGCCGACGGCCAGATCTACGCTGTTGCTCAAGGCTCCGTCATCGTCTCCGGCTTCAACGCCGGCGGTCAGGCGGCACAGGTGACGGAAGGTGTGACGACGGCCGGTCGCGTCCCAGGCGGCGCGATCATCGAGCGCGAGCTGCCCTCGCAGTTCAAGGATTCCGTTAATCTCGTCCTGCAACTGAGAAACCCGGACTTCTCCACCGCCATTCGCATTGCCGATACGATCAACAACTACGCCCGCACCTCCTACAACGAGCCGATCGCCGAGGCGCGCGATTCTCAGGTCGTCTACATCCAGAAGCCCCGCACAGCCGATCTTACCCGCCTGATGGCAAGCATCGAGAACCTTGCGGTGGAAACCGATACGCCGGCGAAGGTCGTCATCAACGAACGGACCGGCACGATCATCATCGGTGCAGACGTGCGTGTCTCGAGGGTTGCCGTCAGCTACGGTACGCTGACGGTACAGGTCACCGAAATGCCGCAGGTCGTGCAGCCAGCGCCCTTCTCACGCGGACAAACCGCGGTGCAGGAGCAGACCGACATCCAGGCTATGAAGAGCGGTGGCCCGGTTGCTATCCTCGAAGGTCCAAGCCTCCGGTCGCTGGTGGCGGGTCTCAACAATATCGGCGTCAAACCGGACGGCATCATCGCCATCCTCCAAGGCATCAAGTCCGCAGGTGCGCTCCAGGCAGAATTGGTACTACAATGACGATCGCCATTTCCAAGATCTTTACGCCTCAACGCGTGCTTCTCGCACTCTTCGTGGTCGCTGGTTCGCTTCCTTCGGCGCGTGCGCAGGAGCAGGTGCGCGTCACCACCGGCGAGACCAGCGGACAGGAAATCCAGCAGTACTGCACCAACATCGTCGATCAGGCGCGCGACCAGCGCTATCTGATGCAGAAACAGGATCTCGAAAAGCTTCAGGAAGACATCAACGAGCGTGTTGCCATTCTGGAAGCCCGCAAGGCAGAGTATGAAGACTGGCTGCAACGGCGTAACGACTTCCTCAAGCAGGCAGAAACCAACCTCGTCGAAGTCTACAAGACGATGAAGGCGGATGCGGCTGCTCCCCAGCTTCAGGAACTCGATCCGGGAATGGCTGCGGCCATCATCATGAAACTGCCACCGCGCCAATCCGGGCTGATCCTCAGCGAAATGAACGCGAAGAAGGCGGCGACCGTCGCTTCGATCATGGCCAGCGCGACCGATAAAACCACATCAAGAGATCCGTCATGAACAAAGCGCTCATTCTCGCCCTTTCAGCCGCGAGCATCCTCACGGGGTGCCAGAGCGTCACGGAAAACCAGACCCTCAAGGAAATCGGCAACGCGCCGGCAATGAGCCCGATCGGCAGCGGCTTGCAGTTCAACCAGGCACCGCAGCTGGCATCGTATCCGAAGCAGCCGCTTCACGCGGCAAGCGGCTATTCGCTCTGGAGCGACAGCAAGGCGGCGCTCTTCAAGGATTCACGCGCGCTCAATATCGGCGACATTCTGACGGTGAACATCCAGATCAACGACAAGGCGTCGTTCGACAACGAGACCGACCGCAGCCGCAAGAACAACCGAAAGACCGGCTGGAAGGCAGATGCGGAAATCCTTGGCTGGAAGCCGAAGGCGGACTCGTCTTTAAGCTTCGACAATGACAGCGAAGCCAATGGCAAGGGCTCCATCAACCGCGCAGAAAAGCTCACGCTCCTCGTCGCAGCGGTTGTGACCGGCATTCTGGAAAACGGCAACCTGCTGATCAGCGGTTCGCAGGAAGTGCGCGTCAACCACGAGATCCGCATTCTCAATGTCGCGGGTATCGTCCGGCCGCAGGACGTCAATTCCGAGAATACCGTGTCCTACGAGAAGATCGCGGAGGCCCGCATTTCCTACGGCGGTCGCGGACGCATCATGGAAGTGCAGCAGCCACCGGTGGGTCAGCAGGTCGTCGACCTCTTCTCGCCGATCTAAGACGCGCGAGATGCGATGCTAATAAATCGCGGCACGATCTTGCGAGGCGTTCGACATGGCGGATGAGGTTGTCTCGTCCAGCCGGGTACAAATTGAGAAACAGGCAACAGACCTATGACCGACCAGTTGGCACTTGAAGGACCGGCACCGAAGAAGAGCTCGCCTATCCCGGCCATCGGCGCGATCGCAGTGCTGTGTCTTCTGGGTCTTGGCGGCGGCTGGTTCGTCGGCAAGATGCTCTTTGTGCCCGCCCCACCGGCTGCGGCCGCACCGGCCCATGAGGCTCCGGCGGAAGTTGCAGCGACCGGAGAGCATGGCGAAGCACCAAAAGCAGAGGCTCATGGCGAGCCCGCCAAGGATGGCCATGGCGCGCCCGTAGGTCCGAGCCTAGTATCGCTCGATCCAATCATTACCAATCTCGGTTATCCTGCCGAAAATTGGGTAAGGCTTGAACTTGCACTGCAATTTAACGGTCCTTCGGACCCAGCCGTGGTTCAGGAACTCCACCAGGAGCTCATGGCCTACATCAGAACCGTTCCTCTCCAGCAAATTCAGGGCCCGCGTGGCTTTCAATATCTTAGGGATGACCTGAGAGAGATCGTTGACCTCAGGACGAAAGGACGCGTATCCAAGGTTTTATTCAAAACCTTCGTGATAGAATGATTCGCACCCTTATCTGCCTGATTGCTTTCGCCCTGATCCCAGGGATTGCTTTTGCGCAGCAGTCACCGGCAGATTTGTTAAATCTGCCTGTCGACGGCTCCGCCGCGGCATGGATCATTCGTACCTTCGGATTGCTGACGATCCTTTCGATCGCGCCCGGCATCCTGATCATGGTCACGAGCTTTCCCCGCTTCATCATCGCCTTTTCCATTCTTCGGTCCGGTATGGGGCTTGGCACAACGCCATCCAACATGATCCTGACGAGCATGGCGATGTTCATGACGTTCTACGTGATGGCGCCAACCTTCGAGCGCTCGTGGAACGATGGCATCCAGCCGATGATGCAGAACCAGATTACCGAGGCGCAGGCAATCGAGAGGGCAGCCGAACCCTTCCGTACCTTCATGCTTGCCAATACGCGGCCAAAAGATCTTGCCCTTTTCGTCGATCTGGCGAGTGAGCGCGGCCAGGAAACGATGAATGGCACGCAGCCGCAATACCGCATCCTCGTGCCGGCCTTCATGCTGTCTGAAATCCGCCGCGGCTTCGAAATCGGCTTTCTCGTCATCCTGCCCTTCCTTGTCATCGACATGGTGGTGGCAACGATCACGATGGCCATGGGCATGATGATGCTGCCCCCGACCTCGATCTCACTGCCGTTCAAGATATTGTTCTTCGTGCTGATCGATGGCTGGAACCTGCTGGTCGGCTCGCTGGTGCGGTCCTTTTATTGACCCACATCGCGCGAGGTCGAGCCGCCGCAGCTTGGCCGATGCCCGCCACTTCCACTTTTTCATCTGCCCCGGCTGACCGGGCGCTAGAGTCAGCCACCCCCCTTACCATTGATGCGCGATTGCGGCCTCTGCCAATGCGCCCTGGGAAGATGGATTCCGCTCTTTGGGACAAGCGGTCTTAACAAGCTTCGCCCGTGAACGGAGCTTCCGTTACCGGGCGAAATTGAGAAGACGAGAAGGGTTTGCGGAGGGAACCGCGACACGCCCGACCGCTCCACGGCCGTCAATGGGATGGGGTGGCTGCTGCCGCCTTTGGCGGCTCGGGATCGGTGTTGATCACGATCTTCTGCGGCTTGCGGGTGGAGTCCCTGGCGTCCAGGATTTCCTTGGTGATGTAATCCATCTGCTGGATCATCACGTCGCGGACAAGCGGCTTTTCCATACGGGCGTTGATGCCATCCTTGATCTTGGTCTTGAAGCCTGCGACATCGAATTTGCCGACCTCCTTGACGTCGAGGATCTTGTCGCCGACGAGCAGGCCGAAAAGCTCGTCCGTCATATAAGCCGTCATCGGTGCCTTGACGTCCTTCATGATGACGGAGTCGACCAGAAGCGTAGAGCGTATCAGGAAGTAGCCGGCCACCGCGCCATTGGAAAGGACAGGCAGTGTCATGAGATCGCCCTGCACATATTGCGGCGGCGGCGGCGCATCGACCTTGTGATCATCCGCGGGGGGCTGGCCAAACTTGACGGCGGCGAAGACGCCGCCAAGGGTCATGACAAGCACCAGGACCCCTGTGGCAATCAGCTTTATCATTGCGCCTCACGAGCGAACTGTTGCAGCGAATAGGTGCCATCGTCCTCGGCATTCTTCTGCGCGTCCTTCAGCAGTTCAACGACCGCCTTGACGGCCTTCATGCTCGCTTCGACGCGGCGGGTATTGATGGCGAGCTTTTCCTTGATGTCGAGGATCTGCTGGCGATGCACTTCGGCGATCTTCGGGCTTTCGACGTCGCGGATCAGCATGGTGAGTTCGTAGAGGCAACGGCTCTTATGGGCGTTCGACAGTTTGAAATCGAAGTCAGGTTCCTTGCCGATCCTAGCGTTCTCGTTGTCGATGACCGCTTCGAGACGACCGAGCACAGCCTGAATTCTGTAGTCGTTGTTGACAATTTCCATGGTACTTCAGCGCTCCGCCTGACTCAGCTATTGGTTTTTTTGGTTTCGGTGTCGGAGAAGATGCGTCGCTGGAAGTCAGTAACCATGCTCATGGCAATCTTCTTGTCGTCTTCATTAACGGCAGAGACGGGTGCGGCATTGCGCTGGCGCTGCAGCGCCTGCGAATAGACCTGCTCGGCGATGCCGATGCCGCCCTTCTTGGACATCTCGTCGGCCATCTGCTCGGACATCATGCCTTTCCAGAACTCGCCTGCGGAGCCCTTGCCGTAAACCTCTTCGGTATCGGATGGCATCATGTTCTGGATAAACGTGTTGAGAACGCTCGCCTCGAACTTGCGGTAGGTTTCAGGGATCTTTTCGTGATGCTCCGGCCTGTGGATGTTTCCGAGGCCCGCCTTGCTCGCTGGTGTCTCGATACTGTTGATCGCGGACTCAAAGCCGGCATTGCTGGCAGTCAGGACCGAAGCTTCCCGCGTCGCGCTCACCGCGCGCAGCTTTTCACGGGCCGCGGAGACCTGCATCGGGTCGGCCGCATTGACCACATCAAGCACAAGATCGCTTGGAGGAGAAATCGCCACGTCGTCATCCTTTCCGTTTTGACCGGATGACGATAGGCGCCTAACCTTGCTGGAGGCTGGAGGCCTTCATGCTGATCTGCAGATCGATCAGTTCGTAGATGCTGTTGTCGTCACGCACCCTCGCCTCGTCCTCGCGGGCGCTGTCGCGCTTGTCCTCCAGCTTCTCGCCTTTCTTGGTCTCCTTCAGAAGCTGCGTTTCCTGCGCTTCCTGGATGGATTCAAGACGGACATCGCGGGCCATCAGACGGCTATGTCGCATGACGTAATGTTTCAGCATGTCCTGGTGCAGCGGATCATAGGAGGTCAGATAACCGGACAGTGTCTCGATCTTCTCGGCAAGCTCGGCGCGCTCACGCGTGGTGATGGCAAGCTCGTTCTCGACCATCTTCGTCAGATGCCCCTGCACCTTCACCAGCCTGTCGAGTTTCTTGGATTTGGAAAGATCCGCCATCTCACTCACATGTTCGAGAAAACGAGGAAGAAGCCATTGACGAACTGGTTTACCACCGCGGCAATGCCGAAATAGAGCAGCAGCAGACCGCCGGCCAGAGCATAGGGGGTAGAGATGAAGTAAACCGGAATCTGTGGCGCGAGCTTGTTGATCAGACCGATCGCCACGTTGAACAGAAAGCCGAAGAGGATGAAGGGGCTTGCCACCCGGATCGCCACATTCATCGAGGCCACGAGCGTATCGGTCAGCGTGATCAGCATGCGCTGGGCCGAGATCGGTCCGCCGAGCGGGATCGACGAGTAGGATTCCACCAGCGCTTTGAAGATGACGTGGTGAAAATCCAGAATGAAGAGCACAAGCAACACGCCGAATGTCAGCATGGCCGCAAGCTGGCTTTCGGAGGTATCTTCCAGCACGTCCTGCGCGGGCGGGCCGGTGAAGGAAATGGCCGTACCCATAACGGTTGCGGCAAACTGCATTCCCAAGAGATAGAGATGGGCGATCAGGCCGAACATCGTGCCGATGAAAGTCTCATAGAGCATTGCACGGAAGAACGTCACCGTGTTGCCCTGCGTGACGGGATAGATGACATCCCAGAGCAGCGGCAGTAGGGCAATGGAAAGCGTCAACGCAAGGAAGAGCCTGATCTGGACGGGAAGCCTGGCAGAGGAAAAGCCAGGCATCGCCATAAGGCAGGAACCGATCCGGCAAAAAGCCAGGAACAGCGCCATGATGGTTCCTTGCGGGTCAGAGATCATGAAATGGAGCCGAGGATCTTGATTTCCGTACCCTTTGCCAGTTCGACATGCGACAGCACCGGCAAGGTGCTGAAGAGTCGTTCCGTAATCATTCTTACATATGCGCGCGTTTCCGGCAGCGTGACAAGCACGAATGGCAGACCGACATCCATGTATTCACGGATTACTTGGGTCGCCTCGTTGGAGAACTCTTCCACCTGGCGCGGATCGATATCGAATTCGATGACATCGCCCTTCGGATCGCGTTTCAGTGCCTGCTGGAAGATGACGTCCCACTTGGTGCCGAGGCGCAGGACGCGCAAAACGCCGTTGTCGGAGAGGTCGCCACAAATCTGCTGCGCCATACGAATGCGGACGTGCTCGACGATCTGTTCGGTTTTGCGCAGATGCGGCGCGAGTTCCGCCACGGCTTCGAGGATCAAGTGCAGGTTGCGGATGGAAACGCGTTCCGCCAGGAGAAGCTTCAAGATTGCCTGGAGCCCGGAATAGGACATGTGCGACGAGCAGATCTCGTCGGCGAGCTTCTTGTATTCCGGATCGAGCCGGTCGATCAGGACCTTGACGTCCTTGTAGGAGAGAAGCATCGGCAGGTTGTTGCGGATGACTTCGCTGACATGTGTGAGAAGTGCCGAAATGTTGTCGATCGGGTGGAAGCCTTCGCGCCGCAGATCTTCGACGAAATGCTCCAGCACCGAAACCGCCGGCATGCCGAAAGCGGGTTCTCTCACATCGTCACCTGGAACCGATGGACGTCTGCCCTTGCCGGTGATGACCAGCACTTCCCCGACGCGCAGCGTATTGGCCGCGACCGTCGTGCCGTGGATGCGGATCTGGTAGGATTTGTCGGGAATGGCGATATCGTCGGTGACCTTGATTTCCGGCACGACGAAGCCGTATTGCGCGGCAAACTTCTTGCGCATCTTGCCCACCCGGAAGCCCAGTTCCTGGTGTGCACCAAGAAGGCGTGGCGAGACCTGTTTGCCAAGTGCCAACTCGATTTCGGTGGTGCGCAGAACACTCTTCACCGTCTCGCTTTCGGCCTGCGTTGCGTCAGCTGCCTTCTGGTCTTCTTCCGCACGAGCAACATCCTGTTCGCGCTGCAGCTGGCGAGGGATGAACCAAGCACCCAGTGCCAGGAGGCCGCTGAGGAACATGAAGGGAATGAAGGGCAGACCCGGAACGAGGGCAAGAATGAACATCAAGCCGGCAGCGACGGAAAGCGCCTTGGGATAGCCGCTCAACTGGTTGATGACAGCAGTATCGGTGGAGCCGAGCGTGCCGCCGCGCGTGACGATAAGGCCAGCTGCGAGCGAAACGATCAGCGCTGGAACCTGCGAGACGATACCATCACCGACGGAAAGCTTGACGAAAACGTCCGCCGCTTCGCTGACCGGCATGCCGTGACGGAAGACACCGATGATGATGCCGCCGCAAATGTTGATCATGGTGATGAGCAGGCCGGCGACGGCGTCGCCACGCACGAACTTCGACGCACCGTCCATCGCACCGTAGAAGGAGCTTTCTTCTTCCAGTTCGCGACGGCGAAGCTGTGCTTCCTTCTCATTGATGATGCCGGCGGACAAATCCGCATCGATCGACATCTGCTTGCCGGGGATGGCGTCCAGGGTGAAGCGCGCGCCGACTTCGGCGATACGCGTGGCACCCTTGGTGATGACGATGAAGTTCACCACGATGAGGATAAGGAAGACGATCAGACCGATGACGAAGTCGCCGGACATGACGAGGCTCGAGAAGCCGGCAATCACACCGCCGGCGGCATCGTGGCCCTGGTGACCATGGGATAGAATCACGCGCGTCGTTGCAATGTTGAGCGCGAGACGGATCATGGTGGAGATCAGCAGGATCGTCGGGAAGGAGGAGAAGTCGAGCGGACGATGAATCCACAGCGACACCATCAGGATCAGCACGGAGAAGGCGATCGAGAAGGCCAGTCCCATATCGATGATAAAAGGCGGGATCGGCAGGAACAGGATGCACAAAATGGCAACGATGCCCGCTGCAAACCCAATGTCGCGCCCTCTGGGGGCGACTTTCGGAAGTGGCATTACGCTGGGCGGGGTAGCCATTCTAACTCCATCTCATCATGAGAACCGGCAGGACGTCCGGACCCTTTCCATCATGAAAAGGCCTTGCCGACCCGTTGGACGCAGATCAACGACCGAGGCTTAATGGGTCAAGCTTGCGCGAGAATGGAGACAGGGCGAGCAATGGGCGCGAGACCCGGCAAGGTGCAAAAAGCCCGCAATTTCCGCATTTCAATGGGCTGAAATGGATTTTTAGCTTTGGTCAACCGTCATCTTGTAATATGATCGAGTTCAACATTTGCGCCATGACCGCGTATCCGTCGACCATGAAGGGTCTTCAACGAACTAGGGCTCGTCATGGTTCTGTCGACATACAGCAGTTATCTCACCGTCAATCGGGATATGAAGGCCTCTCTCTCCAAGGTCGAGAGCCAGGCTCCGGTGAAGCGCGATACCGAATATTACGAAGCCAATATCGGCAAGGTGAAGACCGTCGACGACTTGCTCGGCGACTACCGTCTCTATTCCTATGCGATGCAGGCCTACGGTCTTGGGGAAATGACCTATGGCAAGGCCTTCATGCGCAAGGTGCTGGACAGCGATCTCAGCGACAGCAAGAGCTTTGCCAATACGCTGACCGACAAGCGCTACCTTCAAATGGCCCAGGCCTTCAACTTCAAGGGCGACGCCAAGGTGGCGCAGAGCACGGCGCAGGCCGATAGCACGACCGATGCCTACAAGGCCTCCTTCCAGACCGAAGAGACCAATATCAAGACCGAGGCTGCGTATTTCGCCTCGAAGATCGGCGCGATCACCAATGTCGACGATCTGGTCAACAACACGCGGCTTCGCACCTATGTTCTGGATTCGGCCGGGCTCGATACGACCTTCACCTCCAAGGCCTATCTGAAACAGGTGCTGACAAGCGATCTTGCCGATCCCGACAGCGTTGCCAACCAGGCGAAAAATCCTGCCTGGAAAAAGCTCACGGGGTTCTTCAATTTTAATGCGGACGGCACGGTCAACGGCCAGGCACAGACCGCCGACCAGACGGAAGATCTGAAGCTCGATTACGTTGCCAGCATGTCGACCTATCCGTCAGCCACATTGCTGGATGCCAATCAGCGCTACTGGGACAAGCATGTTCCCCAGGTCCAGAGCGCGCAGGATCTCGTCAAGGACAGCCGTCTCGTCGCTTATGTCAAAACGGCTTTCGGCCTTAACCCCACCATGCTTGCAAGCAGCGTGGCGAGCCTGATGTATAGCCAAAACTTCGCTCAGACATACGGCAACACCAAGCTGCTCGACGCCTTCGAGTTTTCCAGCGACGGGACTCTTCCTGCCGGCACGAGCGCGCAGACGCCCGCACAGATGTCGGCGGTAGCAAAGCAGTATACGGCGGAATTCAGGAAGGACGCGGACAAGAAGATCGCGGATGCGGTCACCAATTACGAGACCCGCATCGCCAAGATGACGAAGCTGGACGACTTCTTCGTCTCCAACAAGAAAGACGACGACAAGAAGAATGACGAGGTCAGCGAAGTCTGGGACGTGGCTTTACGCGCCTTCGGCATCAATCCGGATGAGGTCTCCAAGTCCGAACTCAAGAAAATCCTCTCAAGCGACGTGACCGATAAGAAAAGCTACGTCAACAGGCTGGACGACGACCGCTATGTCAACCTCGTCAAGGCCTTCAATTTCACCGCCGATGGGGGAACTGAAGCACCATTGACCGCGCAGTCGCAGCGCATGGTGGCCCAGGTGACTGCCGATTATAAGGCCGTAAAGCTCCGCGCTTTGACCGGCACCGCCAAGGAGAATGCATCCAAGGCCGCGGACAAGGAAATCGCCTACTACGCCTCGACGATCGCAGGGATCAAAACCGCCGATCAATTCCTGGCGGATAGCCGACTGACCAAATTCGTGCTGGAAGCCAATGGTCTCGACCCGAAAGAGGTCACAACCACCGATCTGCGCAGGATGTTCAAGTCGGACCTTTCCGATCCGAAAAGCTTCGTCAACACACAGAGCAACGGCAAGTTTGCAGAAATCGTCGCGTCCTTCAATTTCAGCGCCAAGGGACAGCTGGATGCAACGGCGGCCGAAGGCGTTCAGCAGCGCGGCGCGATTTTGGAGACGACCAACCAGTATCTGCAGCAGACACTGGAAGTGCAGCAGGGCGAGCAGAATGACGGCGTCCGCCTGGCGCTGTACTTCAAGCGCAAGGCACCGGAAATTACGAGCCCCTACTCCATCATCAGCGACAAGGCGCTCTTCACCTTTTTCAAGACCGCCTACAATCTGCCGACTGCCATTGGCAATATCGACGTGGCCAAGCAAGCCGATCTGGTGAAGAAATACATCGATGTTGGGAAGCTCGGCGATCCGGACTATGTCGACAAGATCGTCAAACGATTCACCGCGCTTTACGATACGCAGAAGAACGGTCCGACCTCAACGTCGCTCAGCCTCCTGGGACGGTCGGCCTCCATCAGTGCGGATACGCTTCTGGCGGTCGCTCAGCTCAGAGCGGGTTGATAGGGTCCGGCTGAACTCGCGTTGCGTCAGCGCCCCTCGCAAAGCGAAAGCGGCTGCGATAGCAGCCGAAGCCACGCTCAATAATCGCTGTCGTTATCCGTGCGGCGCTGGTTGTCCGCAAGCTCTTCGTCATCGGCAACGGGAATGGCATAGGAGCCGTTCAGCCAACGGGATAGATCAAGCGACCGGCAGCGATCGGAACAGAATGGATAATCTTCGCGGGTCGAGGGCCTGCCGCATTCGGGGCATGGCTGTGCCTTGCGAAGAGGCGTAACTTTGGGATCGGACGTCATGCTTCTCAGCCTTCCTGCCAGCCCGACGTGACTTCGAAGCCTTCGCCCGCCAGGAGTGCGGCCGTTTCGTAAAGCGGCAATCCCACCACATTGGTGTAGGAGCCCGTCAGCTTCTGGACGAAGCAGCCGGCGATACCCTGGATGGCGTAGGCGCCCGCCTTGCCGCGCCATTGGCCGGACGCGATGTAGTTTTCAATTTCGAACTGCGACAAACGCTTGAAGCGGACCTTGGTTTCGGCCACCTTCTGACGCACCTTGCCGTTCGGCGTGATCAGGCAGATGCCCGTATAGACCCAATGGCTTCTGCCGGAGAGGAGATGGAGCGCCGCCGAAGCGTCCTCGATATATTCGGCCTTGCCAACGATCCTGCGACCGACGGCGACCACCGTATCGGAACCGAGAATATAGGCATCCCGCCAGGCCAGTTCGCCCTTGACCGCTTTGTGAGCGGCCTGTGCCTTCTGCAAAGACAGGCGGCGGCAGAGTGTGCGGGGATGTTCAAGGCGTGCGGGTGTTTCGTCGATGTCCATCGGCATCAGGCGCGTGGGTTCGATACCCACCTGATGCAGGAGCTCTAGACGGCGTGGCGATCCGGAAGCCAGAATCAGCTTTTGTTTTGGGTCTGTCATGCTCTGCCAGCCGTCCGATCTATCGGGCGATTACTTGAAACGGTAGGTGATGCGGCCTTTGGTGAGGTCGTAAGGGGTCATTTCGACCAGGACCTTGTCGCCAGCGAGAACGCGGATACGGTTCTTGCGCATGCGTCCTGCCGTGTGAGCAATGATCTCATGCTCGTTTTCCAGCTTCACACGGAACGTCGCATTGGGCAGGAGTTCGGTCACGACGCCCGGGAATTCAAGGACTTCTTCTTTTGTCATATAGGTTTGTTTCTTCCTGTTGATGATGCCAGGCGTAAAGTGCCCGGGAAAATTGCGCGGAAACTACACAATCGCCGCACATTTGTGAACCTAAATTGTCGTCCGCTTTAAAGCGTTTCCGAAAATGGCTGCGCGCGTTGCGGCAGGCGCTCGGAAATGAGCTTTTTCAGGTGATCGCGAACCTCGCGATAGGCTTCCAGCCTCTGTTCTCTGGAGCCGGTTTCCACCGTCGGATCCATGGTTGGCCAGTAGACGACGTCAAGCGCGTTATACCGCGTCAACTCGAGTGCGGCGTGATGGGCCTCTGGCGTCAATGTAATGATCAGATCGAAGAAATCGTCCTCGATCTCATCCATGGTGCGCGGTTTGTGCTTGCCAAGCGTCAGGCCGGCTTCGTCCAGAACCGCATCGACGAAGGGATCGCGATCGCCTGCCCTGACGCCTGCGGACTGGATATAGATGCCGGGAGCGACGATCTGCTTGGCGATGACCTCTGCCATGGGAGAACGGATGGAGTTCATGCCGCACATGAATAATATGGCGCGCGGGGCCTTGTCTTTCAAGTCTGGAGCGGCCGGACCTTCCATGCCTAGCCTCGCCAATAAAGGACACAGACGAGGGTAAAGAGGCGGCGTGCGGTATCAAAGTCCATCTTGATCTTGCCCGAAAGACGATCCATCAGCGTTTGCGATCCATCATTGTGGATACCGCGCCTGCCCATATCGATCGCCTCGATCTGGCTGGGCGTCGAAGACCGGATCGCTTCGTAGTAGCTCTCGCAGATCAGGAAGTAATCCTTGATGATGCGGCGGAAGGGCGTGAGCGACAGAATGTGCGTGGCCACATCTGTCCCCTCCTCCGTGGTGATGGAGAAGACGAGCTTTGCATCCACCAGCGAGATGTTCAGCCGGTACGGTCCGCCCACATGCCCAATGGGCTCAAAGCTGTTTTCCTCGATCAGATCGAAGATCGCGACGGCGCGCTCATGCTCCACATCAGGCGTGGACCGGCCGATACTCTCATCCAGCACCACGTCGCAGAGTCTGAAGTCGCCTGCCGCCATCTGCTACCCTTCCGGATTGAGGCGAATGCCGACGGATCGCGCATGCGCATCGAGCCCTTCGGAATTGGCAAGCGTGATGGCAGCGGGTGCGAGCTGACGCAGCTGATCCGGGCCGAGTCTCAGGATCGACGTGCGCTTGACGAAATCCAGGACCGAAAGACCGGACGAGAAACGTGCGGAGCGGGCGGTGGGCAAGACGTGGTTCGATCCTCCGACATAGTCGCCGATCACTTCAGGCGTATGGCGGCCGACGAAGATGGCGCCCGCATTGCGAATGCCCGCCATCAGCGCATCGGGGTCATCGACCGCAAGCTCCAGATGTTCAGCGGCGATGCGGTTGGCAAGCGGGATCGAGGCGGCAAGATCATCCACCAGGATAATCGCGCCGAAATCGCGCCAGCTGGCAGTGGCGGTCTGCGAACGGGAAAGCTGCTTCAGTTGGCGCTCGACAGCCTTTTCGACAGCGCGGCCCAGCTCCGCATCATCGGTGATGAGAATGGATTGCGCGCCCGGATCATGTTCGGCCTGCGCCAGAAGATCGGCCGCGAGCCAATCCGGATCGTTATGTTTGTCGGCAATCACCAAGACTTCGGACGGTCCGGCAATCATGTCGATGCCAACCGTGCCGAACACATGGCGCTTGGCCGCAGCCACATAGGCGTTGCCCGGTCCGACGATCTTGGCGACGGGTGCAATGGTCTGAGTGCCGTAGGCAAGCGCTGCGATGGCCTGTGCGCCACCGATGCGGTAGATTTCCTCAACGCCTGCGACGCGCGCTGCCGCCAGCACCGCAGGATTGATCTTGCCGGCATTGGCCGGAACGACCATGACGATGCGTTCGACGCCTGCGACCTTGGCCGGGACGGCATTCATCAGCACCGAGCTTGGATAGCTTGCCGTGCCACCTGGAACGTAAAGACCGACAGCCTCGATCGCCGTCCATCTGGAGCCGAGGCCGACCCCGATATCGTCTTCGTAGATATCATCTTTCGGCATCTGCCGCGCATGGTGCTTTTCGATGCGCTGGGCTGCAAACTTCAAAGCATCGAGGACGGCAGGATCGACTTCGGCAAGGGCGGCGTGGATTTCCGCTTCCGTGACACGCATCGAGATTTTCGAGAAATCCAGCCCGTCGAACTTCAGCGAGTAATGGGCCAGCGCCTCATCGCCACGCTTTCGAACATCTTCGATGATATCACGAACGACAGCGTTCACATCTTCCGAAACCTCGCGCTTCGTCGTCAGGAACGCGGCGAAAGCCTGTTCGAAATCAGAAGAGGATTGCTCCAGCCAGATTGCCACTTCACGTCACCCTTTTCGAGAGCCTCGCGATGCATGCGAGGCGAAATTCTCTGCAGCCTCAACGATGAGACGGCACATGGGTATGTGGCATAAATCGAAACATGCGGGCAAGGCAATTCCCTGCCCGCTTCGTCAGCTCAAGATTTAGTCTGCCGGATGGAAGGGGCGGGATTCGGTTTCCCACGCACCGCTGAGATCCGTCAATTGCGCCTCGATGCATTCCACGTCGAGCGCGATCGCGCCGCCGCCTGACAGCGTCAGCTCGATCGTTCCATCGGGACCCTCTCCCTTCTGGATGAAGCGGATGGCGAGAAGGGAGTGAACCTGCTCCTTGTCGGTGCGGTTTATGCCGCTGGAGCGGACGGCCGACACGCGTTTGAGAACCAAAGCAGAGCGGCAGCGTTCTGGCGGATGGTTCTTCTTGGCGCCGTGTTCCCAGACAAACCGGTTGGCAGAGAGAACGAATTGGCCGGGCCGAGGTTCGAAGGACACGTCTTTCAACTTGAAGACACTGTCCTGCATGTGGGTAGAAATGATGGCAAGGTCTTCGCCATCCAGCGCCATGAGTTTAAGGCCGCTCATCGTCTCTTGGTCCTCATCTCGCGGACAGGTCCGCTATCTCGCGTTCAACATGTGTGAAACACGACGCGTGCCGCACGCGGCATTTGCGTCGTCGTTCAAGTGGTTGATCTGGAGATAGGCAGTCGGGGCCGGTTCTTCAACGGACACGGCCCCCTCATCGAGAATCGGCGATCAAGGATCAATCGCTAACGCGCTCGACTTTCGCGCCGCAGCGGTTCAGCTTTTCTTCGAGACGCTCAAAGCCGCGATCCAGGTGATAGACGCGCGACACCATGGTTTCGCCCTCAGCCACCAGTCCAGCAATGACCAGCGAGACGGAGGCGCGAAGGTCGGTCGCCATCACAGGCGCACCGCGCAAGCGGGAGACGCCTTCGATACGCGCCATCTGGCCTGACAGAGAAATCTTGGCGCCGAGGCGGGCAAGTTCCTGAACGTGCATGAAGCGGTTTTCAAAGATGGTTTCGGTGATGTGCGAAACGCCATCGGCACGCGTCATCAGTGCCATGAACTGCGCCTGCAAGTCCGTCGGGAAACCGGGGAAGGGTTCGGTAACGACATCGACCGGGCGGATGCCGTTGCCGTTGCGCACGACGCGCAGGCCACTCTCCGTTTCGGTGATGGTTGCGCCGGCAAGCCGCAACGTATCGATGGCGTTGTCCAGCAGCGATGCGCGCGTGCCTTCCAGAAGAACGTCGCCACCCGTCATCGCAACCGCCATGGCATAGGTGCCCGTTTCGATACGATCGGGAAGGACCCGGTGACGGGCGCCGGAGAGTGACGTCACACCTTCAATGGTAATGGTCGAGGTGCCGGCACCTTCGATCTTCGCACCCATGGCACTCAGGCACTGGGCAAGGTCAACAACTTCGGGCTCACGAGCCGCGTTGTGAATGATCGTCGTGCCGCGGGCGAGCGTTGCCGCCATCAGCATCACATGCGTTGCGCCAACGGAGACTTTCGGGAAGGTGTAGGTGGCGCCGATCAGACCGCCGGCAGGCGCTGTCGCGTTGATGTATCCGCCATCGATTTCCATGGTTGCGCCTAGCGCCTCCAGTCCTTCGATAAAGAGGTCGACGGGACGTGTGCCGATGGCGCAGCCACCGGGCAGCGAAACGCGCGCCCTGCCCTCACGGGCAAGAAGCGGGCCGATGACCCAGAAGCTTGCACGCATCTTGGAGACCAGCTCGTAAGGAGCGGTCGTATCGACGATCGTCCGGCAGGTGAAATGCACGGTGCGGGAATAGCTTTCGCCCTGGCTTTCACGACGGCCATTGACCGAGATGTCGACGCCGTGGTTGCCGAGAATACGGATCAACTGTTCCACGTCTGCCAGATGCGGCACGTTTTCCAGCGTCAGCGTATCGCTGGTCATCAGCGATGCGATCATCAGCGGCAGTGCTGCATTCTTGGCGCCGGAAATAGGGATGATGCCGTTCAGCTCGTTCCCACCTGTGATTCTGATGCGATCCATTCGTCCCTTACGAGCTTCGCGCTCGCCTTTCCTTGATGCCGTCGAGGCATGTGTTGGTGCCGGCCTGCCGACAAACGGCAGCACAGCTGAAAAAGAGTTGATGCCGCCCACTCAGACAAGAGTCGACGCGAAAGATGAAACCCCTGTCCGTTTCAATTTCCCCGGTCTGTTGTTGTCAGCACGATTCGTTCGTTTTTGCGGCAGGAAGTCCGATTGTATCGTCTTCGTCACCTGCACGGCGGGCGCGCAACTGCTGTTTGCGGCGAGCAAGGTTTTCACGCAGCTTCTTTGCAGCCCGCGCCTTGCGTTCCGCCTCTCGCTGCTTTGCCTTTTCGCCGGGTCCAGTTTGCCCGGATGCCAGCGGCTTTTGCAGGGTTTCATCGTGATCATCGTCCATAAGCGGTGTCATAAACGAATTTCGCGCGGTCCAACAGTGTCCGTCGCTTTTTTCAGAAAGGTATGGTGAAGTCGCACTTTGACGCTTGCGCTCATCAAAAACCTATGGCAATAGGCGCCCACTTGATGTCGAGGCAGCGCTTCGACGACAGATGCTGCGGTAGCTCAGTGGTAGAGCACTCCCTTGGTAAGGGAGAGGTCGAGAGTTCAATCCTCTTTCGCAGCACCATTCAATTCTCCCACACTGTACAGAGTTTTTTCGCTCAATTGGTGTGGGCCTTAAGGTTTGTCCCTACGGCACGCCTCTCTGGCCAAAAGTGCCGTTATTAGCGTCCCCGCAGAATTGGAGCGTTTGTTTCCGCCGGTCTGCAACGAGCGAACCCGGAAATCGGGCTTGCCCCACCTTTGCGGTGTCAAGGGATGACCCTATGACTTCAGCATTTGAATCATTATGCGGATTGAAAAGCTTGTTGACCGCCGGAATGAACTTCTCGCGATAGAACCATGCTCGCACCTTAGCTCTCGGCAAATGCGGGACCTGCTTTGCCCAAAAGTTGTCAACGATGCGATCCAGCTCACCTGCCCTGTAGATTTGCATTACCATCGAGAGCCGCTCCGTGTTGGGATCAAAATACGGCAGCTCATTGAAGTCCACAGCGGCGAGAGCTTGCTTGGTACCCGCAACGAATGACTTACCGTTCAGGCCGAGGTTGTGAATGAACTCCGCATGCTGCTTGTCGCCAATAGTAATGCGGTCTGCAAACCTAGCGCCTCTGCGCGGCCGAACGAGTTTGAGCGCAGCGTCGGGAGCAATCGGCATCAGGATTTTCAGGGTTGATGACTTCAAGCCGTCCGTGCGGAGATTTCCATTTTCTGCGTAGACTTGGACGAAGCCACGGTCTGGTAGCACGAGGTCGCTTTATGGGCGCTGGACGAAGATGACAACATGGTGCTTCAACATCCTGACCAAGTCGTCGAGTTCAACAAGACTTTTCGCCATCGTCGCGCTAGCCCGCTTGCGCCGCCCCTCGGCCGAAACTCCTTCGGCTCCCCAATGCCTTTCGAGCCCCATCTCTTTCGCTAGAGATAGAAGGTCGTGTTCCAGATTAACGAGCCGCTTGTGGAGATACCCTTCACGGATGAACTGAGCCGCGACGTACCGCCGGACGGCCTGGCGGTCATCAGATTTCCGAACGGCCCTGTCGACCATGGCGCGGGACCTGGCGTCAAAAAAATCGGTTTCAATCTTATTCAGAACCTGCTTCTCGACGAAGTTCCTGTCTAGCTCGGGAGATTCATACAGATTGTTCTGCCCTCCGATCTCGGTCAGGTTCACATCTTCTTGGAGAACGCCATCAGTCAGCGACCAGAAACTACTCGTTCCGTCGGCGTTCGCGAACCAGGACATATGATGCCGGGCGAGGAAGTGCTGGTACTTTACATTTGACATGCGCGTTCAGCCAAGTGTTTGGCCCCATCCAGGTCGGAACTCGGTCGTTAAACTATTGCTCGGCTTCAACCAGACTGCGATACCAACCTGAAAACGGGGTCCTCCTGGGCCGACATTGATTTGAGGAGGAATAGTTTCAGAATATCAAGAGAGCTGCGATTCAGTCTCTCAAAAACCCCGGTTCGCTCTGCAACTTAATCGCCAGTTCATGGTCAGGAAATTTTTCGACGGCTGCTCGCCAAGTTTTCCGCGCGGCTTCGGTCGCCCCAGCATTCCAAAATACTCCTCCGAGATTGAACCAGGCCAGATCGTAATCGGGGTCGAGAGCAATGGCTTTTTGGTAGGATGAAGTTGCCGCTCCATCTTCACCTGCCTGTTCGTAAGCAACAGCGAGCTGGAACCAGCTCATGGAGTCCGGCTGCACGCGTTCGGCCTGCTCCTTCAAAATCGAGATAGCCTCTTGGCCGCGATTCAGGAAGTTTAGGGCTGTTCCCAAACAATATCCGTATTCCTCTCCACCAAGGTCGTATGCATGATGAAAACACCTCGCGGCCTCGTCCCAATCACCATCTATCTGTGCAAAGTGACCAAGACGATCCCAAAGGAAAGGAGCTTGGCTTGCATCAGCTGAGGCGATAAGAGGCTCGAAGTCTCTGCGGAAACTGCTGTATTCAACTCCGATATCGACGCCGTTCATCTTGAGGTAGACTTTAGCGAGGAGGATTTGTGAGTAAGCAAAATCATTGGCCGGATTGGCCTTTCTAAACCGGTGCCAAAAATCAAGGCTTGCTTGAGCGCTCTCGATTGATGTCAGGCCGAAACTAGCCACCTGCCGTGCTGTCCACGGCCATATCCATTCTTGTGTAGCAGCGTGCGCCAATAAGGAATTAATCTCTCGAAATGCCGCTTTGGTCCGATGAAGATTGAAGTAGCAGTTGATCCTCCAGCCTAGAGTTGATGAGCTTTTGGAAATCCGACCATCGTCGAAAACAACGTTATCGAAGTGGTTGAGCGCCTTTTCGTAATTTCCTTGCTGCACGAAATGTACACCAAGAGCATGATGAGCCTCTGCAAGTGTCGGAGCAAGCTTCAGTGCATCCGCAAAATGCTGTGCGGCCTTATCTCGCTCGCCGAGCTTAAAGTAGCTACTGCCCATATTCTTGAGACATTGAGCTACCAACTCCCGATCATCAACGGTGTCCAATTGCCCAAGCGCTTTGACGTAAGACGAAATGGCAGCCTGCTCGTCTCTAAGCGCCGTTTGGCCATTGCCGATTGTAAAATGCAGTCCTCCTATTTCGAAACGGTCAGTTTCGATCAGTCGAACAAAGAAGTCGATTGCACGAGAAATACGCTTTGCGTCTCCATGGCCTGACATGCCGAGATTAATCTCGGCCATGTAGCAGAAACGCATGGCCTCATGGTTCGAGCCAAGAACCGCTGCGAACCGATCAAACGCAGCGGAAATTATCTCTTCCTTGTTGTTATAATAAAGGCTCTCCAAAAGCTCGGCAGCTCGATTTTGATCCTCCGGCACGTGAATTTCAGGCAGAGCAGAGCCAACGAAAATCCCAAGGTCCTCAGCGCGACCGACCGTCAAGCTAAACCGATAATCACGTGATGCGATGGCCTGCAATCTGGCGAGGTTTGCGAGGGAATCTAGAGCCTCGTGATCCAAGACCTTTGTAAACCGGACACTGATCGTGTCTTGTTCAGTCCAGCTTCTACCGCTGTGGCTATACCCGGCTATGACTGCATCAACCGGCGCATAAAGGAGTCGGGCGGACGGAAGATGGTAGCAAACATAAAGGGAATACCTCTGCACCATCAGGTAGTTCAGATTGCTGCGTTCAACCCCTATCGTTACCGATCCATCGCAATTTGCATTTCTTGTTGTGCCCTTTAACTGAACGTGAATCCTGACGTTGGTTGCCGAACCGTTTTCTAACACCTCCAGCTGATAGTCCGTACCGAAGTCCTTGGTGTCTGGTGTTTGGATAAAGCAGGATTCGGAACCATCAACAAAGTTTCGGAACGCCCGCTGTGCTTGCCGTTCGATCTCGTTGTTTGTGTCGCGCTTCGGAAGATCGTTAAGATGCTCAAAACCCGGATTATCGGCCATACTTGCTCGCAAAATCGACAGGGGAATCAGGTACTTTATTTTATTGATACATTGAACACGCGGGTTCCGTTGGTCAAATGCTGCTTGACCACATAGTCATGACATCGACTGATATCTCGGCAATGTACTAGGAGGCGCTCTTTCCCTCGCGAAAGCGTTTATGTTCAGCTCTGGTATAGCGGCTAGAGCGCCAGTTCGAGGAACTGTCCAACCTCCAGAAGAATTTTCATCTAGGCATTTGGATACGGCACCCTCGTGGCGAATGCCAAAAGCGCAATCAGGCTGTCTTTTTCGCTATTGTGTATGCATATGAGGTTGAGTTCGTACAATCCAATATTGCGCTAGGCAGAATTTTCCCCGAAAAATGTAGTTGATGATCGATAGGTAAATCGAAAATGTCCTACAATTTGCACAGCTGTATTTCGGATGAATTTAACGGCTTCGACGAAGGCCAAGTCTTCAGGCTAGATAGTGGCCACGTTTTTCAGCAGAGTGTCCATCACTATCATTACCACTACGCATACCGGCCCCGTGTGAAAGTTTTCCAACAAGGGTCGAATCTTGTCATAGAGGTGGAGGGGGTGCCGGAGGCAGTTCCAGTCCGTGAGGTAAGCTGCGTCGAAGAGGGCGTGATTGTTTCTGACTTCAAAGGATATGAAGGCCAGAGCTTATTTCAGTTCGAAAATGGCCACGTTTGGGGGCAAGCGGAATACAAATACAGTTATCACTATGCCTACCGTCCGAACGCCATCGTGATCGATGGTATGAATGGCCTCGAACTGCATGTCGAAGGAATGGATGAGACTGTCCGTGTGCGACGATTACGTTGAAAAGCCACGCGATGGATGGTGTCGGCATTTTGGCGACTATTCAGGTATTGGTCCCCCACGGGCCAAAAAATCCCTCGCTTCATTTGTCATCTGCGATCTTGAAATCTTAATGACATACTCATCGCCACCATCTTTGACCTTAAGCGTTCCGGCAGCTCGCAGGCGCTCAAAGAAATGCCGCAGCTCTCCCTCTTCCGGAATGGCAATAATGATGGCCGACATTCCGTCTTCTTCTCTGGAATTTCTATCTTCTTTATTCATAGTTCTCTCCCATAAGAGGAAGCCCGAAGCGTAATCCCGACGGAATACCGCCCGTTAATCGCCTGTTAACCATTATTTCGGACGTTGCTCGCATTTGAGTTGAGCGGGCATTTCTATGACGACCGGATACTTACTCGATACGTGCGTTTTGAGCGAAACCAGCAGGGTTAAACCGAACCCGCACGTCCTCCGGTTTATAAAAGATGCGCCGAACCTCGTTATCCCAGCAGCTGCTATCGTCGAGTTTCAACAGGGGATCATGCAGCTTTGTTCTCGTGACCCCGTCAAAGCCGTTAGACTGACCACTTGGTACCAAGGGCTTATCGCTACCGGCATGCCGATCCTGGAGACAGGAAAGGATGTTGCCGAGGTGTGGGGGAATTTGGCTGCTGATCCCAGGCTTCGCAATCTCCTCGTATCGCATCCAGGAGCCAAAAGAATTCGCTTGGGACAGGACCTCCATATTGCGGCAGCGGCGCTGGTGAGTCAATTGCCGATTGCAACCTTTAATGTCAAAGACTTCCTGCTGATTAATAGCTACTACCCCCTTCCAGGCATTTACAATCCCCAAGACGACACGTGGCATGCTCGGTCAACTTCAACTTATGCTCTAGTAGAGCGATCCAAAGTTTTCCCATAAGATAGAGCAGCTAGGAAGTTTATCCATACCAAGCTGCTCTGAGCCGGTGGAGAAATTACGCTAGTGCGAGGTTTCAAGCCACGGTCGCTCTACGTGTAGGTGCTTCGTACACGAGAACCACAGATGTTTCTTTTCCCGCGCGGGTGCAGAAAAAGAGTTCACAATCGCACATGGTCTCCCTTGGGAAGGTGAAGACACATTCGATGACTACTGCCGATAAAACCCGAAAAGCCAAGGACCAGCAACGCTCGACAATCGCTGGTCCTCCATCCGGTTTACGCCGCTTCCCAGACTTGGTTCAATATCTTCGCTGCAAGAGCTGCCTTGTCCTGCGGAAGGAAGCGTCCATAGTGCTGCTGAACCATCTCCGGTGTATCCTGGATAGCATAGCTTGCCTGCTCGTAAGACCCGGTGAGTTTTAAAATGTGCGTCGCCAATACGTCCCGAACATTGTGGGGGCCGTGAGGCAAGAGGCCCTTAATCGCCCCACGTCCGGTGTATGGGTTATAGATGCCGTAACGTTGTATGATGAGACGCCAGGCTTCATAGAACGTCGTTTGATTGTAGGCGGCATCAGCACTCGAAAGTTTGACCGTTTTTATGAAGAAAGTGCCAGGATCAGTGGCCTGCCCGAGCAAAACCTTCCGATGACGTTCGATGTATGCGTTGATGTAGTGATAAAGATCGAGCAAGTCTGGCAGGATCAGCCTGAACGGCTTCGATCCGAAGAAAGAGGAATTTGCATTCTTAAACGCTACAGACGGGATCAAGACCTCCCACCCGTTCTCTCGGTCGTTCCAGCGAATTTCTCCGCGCCGCATTTCTTCCAGTCGACGTTCCGAAGTCGGGAAGTGTCCCCGTGGGCAGAACATCAGTTGCCGAAGGTTCTTCTGTCGGAGACCCAGATGCAGCCCGAGGCGCAACATCAGAAATGATCGAACGGATTCTGCGGCCGCTCTCGGGTAACGATCCTTATCCGGCATTCGAAGAAGTATCTCATCCGTAATCTTCCGATACTCAGCAAGAGGGCTTGGTGCCTCCAGCACACACATGATTGGCTCGAACGGGTCCCTGTGGACTCGCATCACTCGCTGAATTTCCCTGATGCGGTTCCTTGCATGAGAATGAAAAGCGTCGCAGCAGGCATGCCAATCACGTCGTGCGAAGGCAATCTCCTCTTTCGTAACCAGGCCAGTCACCGGCACCACACGCTCGATAAGTTCAGGATGCTGCCTGATCCATCCAGTTTCTTCGCGGGTAAGCGACAGGGCAATGCTGAGCATGTCAGCCTCCCAAGCAGTGTAAAACCCCCGTCGTCTCTCGCGCCATTGTAAATACCAATCCCAAATGCCAGGGAAAACAAGTAGACCAAACGTCAAAGCATTTAACGGTACCCCCCGTTCAGCGACTTCGCCCTCGGGTGAAGCAGCGAGTGCGCCAAACATGAGACCCAAGTGCTCAAGTTTCTGGGATGCCGTTTCTTCACCCCACACACCGTTTCGTTTGAATCCGACAGCAGTCAGGGTCGCGGTTTTGAAGGACATCAGATTAGCCATTTCATACGCTAGATGCGTCGGCGCGTCGATCACCCCGGAAAGCATATCAGGGTCTTCCAGTTCGTCCTTGGATTCTTTGACTACCTTACCGGCTGATGTCATCGGTTTGTGAGAGCCGCCATAGGTCACGCCAGGAAATCGGATCGCATATCGTTGTCGCGTCGCGAGTGCCTGATAACGACGATAGTCAGTCGCACCGGTTAGAATAACTCGCCTTACCCATTCTAGTATTTCCGCACGCTTTTCTTCTGGCAATGAGTTGAAGTCATCCGGCAGATGCCAAGCCAAACGCCGACGCTCCGCAGGAGAAATATCGTTACCGACATCATATCCGACCCCGGCACGAGACTGGTGGGGAAGCTTTTCTTTGAAATAATTTTGCGGCAGGCGGTATCGACGTTCGATCCGATTGAGAATTTCCAGGCTGGACACGCTGCGCGGCACTTTCGTCCCTTTCAGCCAGCTCAACAAGGTGCCTGCCTCAAGGGCATCGCCCTCTCGGAATATCGCTCGATGGAGATGGTAGTAGGTCTCACCAAAACGGTCGATGTGAAACTGGAGCGCGGCTTGGAAGGAAACGGGCTCTTCGTAACTCTCGAAAAGCGGTTCGGGAAACTCCTCGATGGGTTTAGGTTTCGGCCCAGGGCGCGATTTCCTATTTGGATCAACTGCTTTTCGATCAACCTTTCGTACTCCGGCCCTCACCGCACCGTTTTGTGGCTTCCGTTTATTGCTGATGATCGTGCGTTTGGCGATTTGAGGCCTGGATTGATCGAGCCAACGGACGATTGCATCAAACCCGTACTGTGCAACGCGCCGCAGCTTTTCTGAGGTACGGCCGAGTCCGCAGATTACTGATACTTCGCTCCAGTCGACATGCCTGCCGAACATTGGAGGAGGCACTTTGTCGTCAACCAGGCCAATCATATATTCTGACAAAGCCTGAAGTTGCTCTGAGTTTGTGAGGGGTGCTAGCTTCATCTCGCAGAAGCTTGCGATCTTTCGCCGAAAGACGACAGCTGATTGATCTATGCTCATTCAGGTTACCGTTCCAGATGATAGCCCAGCCCGGGGGCGGCTTGCTAAGGGAACGAGCTTAATCAAATCTAAACGACATGAACGCGAGGTTGACCCGGTGAACGCGTTCACCGGCGTGCTTTGCAGACTTTGGCATATCCGAAGTTCTTCTGGATAACTTCAGGTTGAGATTTCGTTTAGAAAAACTTTTCTGGTAATACTTGTGGCTGACTTCAATCAGGAGAAGGTCACTGACGATGCCCAAGAATATCCTCATATTCTCTGACGGTACCGGACAAGCAGGTGGCCTGTTGCCCGATGAGCGACGCAGCAACGTTTACAAATTGTTTCGAGCGACAAGATGTGGGCCAGACTCTGCGATCAACCCAGATCAACAAGTCGCATTTTACGACGCGGGCCTTGGATCGGCGTCAGATGCCGATGACATCAAAATCGGCCCTCTGCGAAGAATCTACAACGTTCTCTCTCAAGCGACTGGCCTCGGAATTACGAAGAACATTGTCGATTGCTATACATTCATTCTTCAGTCGTGGGAGCCGGGCGACAGGGTATTCCTATTCGGATTTAGCCGTGGTGCTTACACTGCTCGATGCGTAGGAGGCGTGCTAGGCCTATGTGGTGTCCCAGCGACGATGGAAGATGGGGAAACACCGTTCTACCGCGACCCGAAGACGGCCCGCCAAGTTGCTAAAGAAGCAATCAAAAACGTGTACCAACACGGAGCCGGACGCCGCGACAACCGGTTAGACGCCCAGCGTAGAGAGCTAGCGGGAAAATTCCGCAGCAAATATAACTCCACAGATGCGACGGGTCAGGCTAATGTCGTACCGTATTTCATAGGCGTTTGGGACACCGTCGGCGCATTGGGTGTCAACGCGATCCAGCAAGCAATAATCATCATTGTGGCGGCGATAGTCGTACTTGGGCTCGGAGCGTTAGTTTGGGCGTTGATGCCTTGGCCAATTAACCCTTTCACGTGGTTGTTCTCTGTGCTTGCATTCAGTGCGGCTGCTGGTGTTGCCTGGTATGCAGCAACGCACTTGAAATGGGCAACCGGGCTCAGTGATCCTTGGTGGAGAACCATCCATCTGACCGGCTGGCGGATGAAATTTTATGATACCTTCCTCAATCCCAGAGTCGCCTTCGCTAAACATGCCCTTTCAATAGATGAGAACCGGGCAAAGTTTGAGCGTGTAGCTTGGACACCCCAGTCTACTGATGTGGCTGGAAAGGCGGATGCATGGTTTGAGCAGGTCTGGTTCGCTGGCGTACACTCCGATATCGGCGGAAGCTATCTCGAAACGGAGTCCCGGCTTTCGGACATTGCCTTGGCCTGGATGGTGGATAGGGCCACGAATGTGCCAAATCCGATAACGTTCGATCAAACATGGCTCCACCTCCACCCATCTAGTGCGGGCATCCAGCATGACGAGATCAAGTCCGGGTGGCTTCCATGGAAGTCATGCGTTCGGCCAATTCCGCCGAATGCACCGATCCATCCGAGCGTGGTAGAGAGGTTTAAGTTGCCGAGCGTCATCCATTATGATGAGACAAAGCCTTACCGGCCGGAGGGGCTGCGTAACCACCACGCGGTCAAGCCGTTCTACTTAGGAGAGGTGCAAGCTAAACCAGATGCCAATGCACCCATTGCGAAATTGTAGACAGCGAATTATTGCAAGCTGGCCAATTAGTTGTGACCTTGCCCCCAAGTTTTATCCAGTTTTGAGTTCGCTCCAGCGGTTTTGGGTTGCTGTATTTGGGGCGGTAGCGGCGGGGTGCGGTGCGGAGCCATTTCGGCTGCGCAGCACCGCATCGCGTCGCGGGTTTATTGTCTAAGCGAACTCGGCGGGTGTCAGCCAGCCGAGGCCAGAGTGTGGGCGGTGATCGTTGTAATCGTAGCGCCAGTTTGAAAGCGCTGATCGAGCATGAGCCAGCGACGAGAAGAGAGTCTCATTCAGGAACTCGTCTCGCAGCCGCCCATTAAAGCTTTCGATGAAGGCGTTCTGGATCGGTTTGCCCGGTGCGATGTAGTGCCATTCCACCTTGGTCCGATCCGTCCATTGCAGGATTGTGTTACTGGTGAACTCGCTACCATTGTCGCTGACGATCATCTTCGGTTTGCCTCGTCGCTCGATGATCCGGTCCAGCTCACGGGCAACCCGCAGGCCGGAAAGGGATGTATCGGCGACAAGGCCCAGACACTCCCTGGTGCAATCGTCGACTACCGTAAGCACCCGGAACCTGCGACCATCGGTGAGCTGATCCGACACGAAGTCCAGTGACCAGCGATCATTGGCGGCAAGCGGGATCAGCATCGGTGCTCGTGTGCCTATCGCTCGTTTCCGACCGCCGCGCTTGCGCACCGTCAGCTTCTCTTCCCGATAGAGCCGGAAGAGCCGC
This sequence comes from Agrobacterium cavarae, assembly GCF_004310285.1. Taxonomy (GTDB): domain Bacteria; phylum Pseudomonadota; class Alphaproteobacteria; order Rhizobiales; family Rhizobiaceae; genus Agrobacterium; species Agrobacterium cavarae. The sequence continues at coordinate 370,125 of NZ_SISF01000023.1, read as the reverse complement.
TTGTGGTTCACAAGGTGACCCTCACGCCTGAGCAGCACATGAAGGCGTCGATATCCAAAGCGGCGGCGTTCATGCGCCAGCGCCTTCATCCGCTCGCGAAGGTCATGGTCATCGCTGCGCCTGGTTTCGTAACGGATCGTCATCCGGCAAAAGCCGATGCCCGCCCGCCTCATGCTCCTTCAGAATGCCGATGATCTGTTCGTCTGTAAAACGGTTGCGCTTCATTCCCTGGTCCTTTCAATGGGCCAGAGCCTACTTCAAAATGGATTAGTTCAACGGGGCAAGGTCACATGCCGTCGTCACCGACGGTCTGATAGACCGGAGCTAGTGCCTTCAGTACAATTTCTTTCTGAAGCTTGGACACGGGCATTCATTAACTCCAAACCAACGGCTGTATCGCGTACTTAGAGACGCCCTTGGTGATGCTGCCTATGCAGTCGACAACCATTCGCACCTCGTCACCGATTTCCGCAGACCACCAAGTCTTCAAAAATCGGACAGCCGTTCATGCAGGAGGATTGATGCCCACAACCAGCACAACGGTTCGAGCTGAAATAGTCCCGAAAGGATTTCATATTCGGCGAATTTTTCCAGATGTCCGCTAAGGTGTTTTCAGCCGTTATTTTATCGCCAGCTGCAAGTCCGCTTTGGAACGAGCATGGGTGAACTTGCATGTCCTCCGACACATAGAGCGAGAACCTTCCGGCATCGCATGCATCGACAACTGTCGAGCTTGTTTTAGTGCGGGCAAATACCCCACTCACGCAGCAAGCGTCGAATCCAATCTTGAGCTTGCATTCCTTCGAGGTCGCCAGTTGGAAAAACTCATCGAGGCGTTCGCTGTTTCGAAGCAACTTAGCCTCGAACACCTTCCGGCCGGATGGCTTGTAGTTCAGAAACACGAGAGCGTTGATGCCTTTCAGGAAGTCGGGCGGCTCTGTCATCCACTGGATAGCGGTATCGACACTACTTGCATCCAGGATGTAGTGAATGTTTGTCTTTATTCCGAAGGCGGCCAGAAGCCGGATCGTGAACGTCGTCTCGTCGTAAGGCGGATACGCTGAGACGGCGACCGCGCCACAGAACGATTTGGTCGCTTCCAAAATATCGTCGGTCAGCCCTCTGCCATTGGTAGTATAATTTGGCACGATTCCGCGCTCGCGGGTGTACCGGAGTATTTCTATAAAATCAGGATGCTGGTTGGGATTGCCACCGCCAAGCGCGACTTGAAAAGTCCCCATTTGAGCAGCGGCATCGATCACGCTCTTATAATCATTGAGCTTCATGTGATGCCCAGACTTTGTGGAACTCTTGTAACAGAAAGCGCAGCCTTTATCGCACCAATTTGTGATCGATATGTCCATGAGTTCTGGACCATGCGGCGACCAGAAGGGCTCAGGCTTGCCCTTGTCTTCGACGCGAGCAAAGAAACCGGTCTTCGCGTTGAAAAACGTTGAGTAACCTTCGTTCTGGTAACGGTTCATCCGAAGCATGGAAATCACCAGTAGCTGGGGTAAGCGTTGATGAACATCTTGTCCGTGTCGATCTCGAACATCTCCATGCAAAGGATCGACTCAGCCAATGCGCCGTCACTGCTTAAGCCGCCACGAATAACGGGTTTGCCGTCCTTAAGAGCAATTGCGACACGTTCCAGGACCTCTGGGGTTAGATCGAAATCACGGCTTGAAGAAGCCTGAGCAATGTCTTCAATTCGCTCACCGCGCTCAATCGAACTGTTCAGCTCCTCAAACATGGACACGAAAAGTTCGCTCAACGGCCCCTCATTTGAAGCGCCGATAGCTTCAAGGAAATTTTCCTTGGTAAATTCCTGGTCGGAAATGTAGATGAATGAAGTCGATGAACTGTTTGACACGAAGTCCATTTTAATTTTCACGTCCGGCTCTCCACTTTTCCAAGACTTCCAGTACCGTGTCGAGATAGGTTCCGCCTTGAAAATCATCGACCATTTGCGGAAGGTCGGTGATACGAAATATGTGAGTTTGGTCCAAGTCGGCTTCCTCAAAGCGCTCACCGTGGACCATAGCAAGGTAGCAACGAAGAGTGGGGTACTCTACGCAGTAGTATCGACGATATCCTTCTTTGAGATCGAGCGATCCCACAAAAAACGCATCATAAACATTCTTGGTAAGCTGCGCGGCAAGGCCGCCCGGCTTCACTGAAAGAATATCAAGAAACTCCGATAGCGATGGCGGCGTGGGAAATGGCAGAAATAATTTCGCTTCCTTCACTTGGACACTCCCACAAACGCATCGATTGATTTTGCAAAAGTTGAAATATTCGACGAACGAGCGTTCTCGACAAACGCGAAGCAACCCGCGTTTTTACCCCGCCCCTTGATCTGTTCCAGTTCGGATTTAATTTCAAACCGCAGACCGTGATCGGCTAAGAACGCGAGCTGTATAACAAAGATCAAATAAGGGTCCTCGCCGTCTGTAGGTGTCGGGTATTCCAACCAGGCGTTTAGAAAGTCTTTGATCGGGTCACCTTCCCAACTTCTAACAGACGCCCGAGTTCTGAACATAGTGAGCAGCAAGTTCTCTGCATCTGGATCGTCAAGTGAATTGATGTGCTCGACAAGCAGACGTCTATTTAGCAGGCGGTCGGACCTGCCACTGTTAAAAAGGAAGACCGCAAGGCTCGCGACAACCTCCTTGTCACCGCTGACATCAAGATACTCGATTACACGTTTGACATCGTCTTCAGTCTGAAATTCGTGAGGCAAAGTCGCTATTGCGTAAGAATAATGGGAATCAAACTTTTTGGCATCCTCGCATTGTCTCAGAATTAGAGCGTCGTCCGACTGTCGCGCAATCAGATAGACGTACTTAAAAACGCCTTCGTAGATTGGAAGCGGCTCTAAGTTAGCAAAGACACTGCAAAATGCTGAGAAGTCGGTTTTCGCCAAATCTTTCGCGAGATACGTGGCAATTATAAAGTCTCGAAGTTCGTCATAGGTGAAGGAAATCGTCTCATCGAGCATCGTTTCCAAGGTCTTTTCTGACGGCTCTCGCCTCAGGATGATATCCTCCGAGACAAGGCGCTCTACGATCTCTTGTTGCTCGGCCGTGTAACCGCCAATGTTTATATTGTAGAAGCAATTATCGGAAAGCATTTGCTGTGCGATCCGATACAGCGACGGTAGAAGTTCCTTCTTCAAATGCTTCGGAAAGCTCTCTGCCTTGCGAAGAAGGTAATCCTGGTACAGCTGAATTTTGTAGATATCCGAGATATGGCCTTTGTCTTTCCCTTCATTCAGATCGCAGAAAATCCTCATCATGAGTAGGTCGCTTTTCAGAAAGCTTTCTGCATGACTGGAAAGCTCAACCTTTATCTGAAAGTGCTTTAAGTAGGAGCGAAGCATCCTGCGAAGGCTATCGTCCGACATCTCCGCCTTCAGGTCTTCAATCCGCAGAATGGAATCAGAAAATGGCTCGCTCAAAAGAGATGAAAACTTGCTGTCAAAAAACTCTGTTCGACAGGTGATGATCGTTTTGATGAATTCGAACTGACAGGTAGCGTTGAGGAAATCGGAAAGCTCTGACAGGAAACTATCGAGTTCCTTTACCTCATTGATTCCGTCAATCGCGATGATAAACGGCTTATTGATACCCTTCGAGACCCGGTTGAACAGGTCCAGGACGTCGTAGACGTTGTCGCACTTTGGCAAGTATCTGTTCTGCGAAATGAAAGAGAAAATTCGATTGGGATGGGGATACTTGTTCAATTCTCGCGCTGGAATGAAAACCGTCGGGATTTCGAACTTCGCGAACTGGTTTTCGACAAGATCGCAGATGAAATTGGTCTTACCCTGTCCAGCTACGCTCGTGATTAGGAGAATCTTGGATTCAGCCTGCTTTATCAGGCGAAGTGCCTCGATGTAGGTCCACTCTGCATGGCTCGCCATCCCCTCGGTCTTGAGCTTCAAAAGGTACTGCATCGCTTTCTTTTCGGGCGCAACAACCGGTCTGGATTTGCGATTCTTCGGTGAGTGCCCGAAAGGATTGACGCGCTCGATTTCCAAGTCGATAAGCGCCTTCCGGTCCTCTAGATGCTTACCAACGTCTTCAATCGAACGAGGAAAGTCATTGTCGGCCAGGGGGACGATGGCGGAAGTCAGCGGCGGGAGATCAATTTTCACCAGCTGCTTGTTCAGATACGAATAATCGACCTTGCGAAGCTCATCTTCTATTTTCCGTCCAAAGAAAGTAGGGTGACCAAAAATCCGGGTCGTTTCCTTGGATTTTGTTGGTTCAACATATATCGATGGAATATATTTTTTTGTTTTTTTCTCAATCTCGATCTTCGAGTTGCTGAAATGAAGGAAGCCTTCAAGGTCGTTCTGGAAGCGATTGTAATCACTGTACCGCTCGAATTCTGCAGTCAGCGCCTCATGCAATGATCTCAACGTCCCGACGGAAGCGCTCGCGATCTTCGCCATCAGGTCAGTGTAGTCGATGACGTGAGCATTTACATCAAACGTAATCCGGTGCTTTTCAATTTCTTCCAATAGAGCTTTGGAAGAATATGACCCCTGCTTTTCGGTGATGACCAGGATGTACAGCTCGTCGAATAACGCCTCAAGCTTATGCTCACGAAATTTCTCAAGCGTATGGATTATTTTCGAGCTGCTTCCATCCGACGTTATCTGGAACGACAGCTTTCTGACGATGCTTCCCAAGTCGACCGAAGGAAAGTTCGCTTTGATCAGGTTTTGATTCTTCAAGTCAGGACAATCGAAAATGATCGAAAGGATCGGGATGAAGAAATTTTCGGCGATCTTATTGATGTCAAAATGATCGCAGGCATTATTACATTTGATGTCCACAACCAGATGGGTAAAATATCGCTTTATCTGGTCGAGATATTCCTGGCTATTCATGTTGGGAGCGTCCGAGTTAACTATCACATGCTACTGGAGTTGGAAGCAGTCGCCAATCCTCCAAGAATTTGTTTCTACAACTTTTGCGATGATGAACGGTGAAAGCACGACATCGGCCTTTCCACCAATATCCTGAGAAATCGATGGCCCCAAATTAGTCCACTTAGCCATTATCGTTCTTGATAGACAACCGCGAAGGTCGCGTAATTTTCATCAAGGTCGATCTCGTTGTAGTGCTCGCGGATGCGCCAACCAAAGACCGTTAACGGAATGGTGCACGCTGCAAGCAGGCTCGTTGGTTGCCTAGCTGTGACGTCAGAATGCCTCCCAATATAGGTTCATACCTCCATAGGAGTCGCGGGCGTGCCGGTGCCAAGCAGACTGCATCATGAAGTGAGGCAATTTTAACGTGAAAACAATTGCCGACCTGTACGACGGAAGTGACCACGCACCACTTAGGGCGCATCCCGTTCGAGGCGAGCTATAATTATGTCTGATGCAAACGCTCTGTATCAATTTCTTCGCAGTTTTCGTCCTTCTTATGTGAACGATGCGATTGGGGATAAACCGACCATCGCAAAGGAATTTGCGAATGTCTTGGGATACGACAGCTCAGAGGTTCTTGAAGACACTGATGGTTTCATCATCGACTACTGGTTTTCATTAAACGAAGACGCCGACCCTTGGATCGCTTTACAGTTCCTCACGCTTGGCAACCGGCGGTCGTACCATTGGGAGTTTGAGACTTCCCTTGAAACGAATGGCCAGAAGATCATCGCCCTTGGGCATGACGTCATTGCAATATCGAAAGGCCAACGATTTACGTTTTACGGACTGGCTGAACTCACGCTTGAGCAGTCCCAGGAGATTTTTCAAATCGTGAGCCGCGCGGAGCAGCCTCCGCCACTGATATTCAAGAGGGAGTGTCTGCAAACGCTAATCAAAGCAGTTGAATCTGCGAAGACGACGAAGGAAAAAGGAGACGCGATGGAGGAACTCGCACAGTTCGTCATCGATGACATTCCCGCAGTCACTGTTGAGTACACCAATTTGAGAACCCGCAGCAGCGAGATCGACATCGTAGCGAAATACGATCCTTCGGAAAGCTCGATCCCGATTTTTGGCACTGATCGATACATCCTTGTGGAATGCAAGAATTGGCACAAGCCGGTCACGTCCAGTGTAGTGAGAGATGTCTTCGGCAAGATGGAAAACACGAATTGTAGAACGGGGATTTTGTTCAGTAAGACCGGCATCACAGGTCGGGCAAAATACCGGGAAGCCGAGCGGGAAATACATACAAAGTTTGTCAGGAGTGGATCAGCTCTTTTGGTCGTCTCGTTGGACGACGTCAAGAAGGTTAACTCCGGGAAAGATTTGGTGCGCGTCCTTGAGGAAAGATTTGCAGAGCTAACGTTGGATTTCTCCAAACCCGGTACGGTTGGGTCTTAGCGAGTTCAGGCGTTGCCTCCGATCCCTGGCAGCCGTTCCCTCATGTTGGCGCGAAGTATGTTGCTACCGCTTGGAGCATTTCCACTGCTATTACGATCCAAGTCCGACGTCTCAGAAGCTTCTGCTGATCTATACTCTCCTGGAAACGACGGTCTTCCAGCCCGTATTGAGCCAAGGTGGCGACCCCCTGCCCTATAAGCGAGTACCAGCGAACGCACCCATCGTTAAGGAACAAGATTCGCTGCGATGTTGCCCCCTTGCTTGCAGAGCAGAATTTACCAATTTGGGATGGGGCCCGTTTACGCCGAACGAGGAAATGTCGGTCGCGAACTCTTACTTTCTGCGGGCCGACATACTGGACACTTTGGCTATCGACCCGACACCATTTGAGACAGCGAAGATCAGGCTATCAGGACCTGAGAAGCGCATAAAATTCGCAGGTCGACGCTTCAGTATCATTATTTATTGAACGATGGATTCACCGCGCGAAAATAGAAATAATGGCCGTCTAACGTCCCCTCCGCTTGCACCGGTGCCCAACCTGAAAGGTGGTACAATTCGAAGTCCTCAACCAATCCCAAAGCCCTTCGAGCATCGTCTGAAAGGTGCAACCGTTGAAGATCGAACGAACCGCAGTCGGCATTATCATACGTCATACCGAAACCGGCTTCGCCCATAATACGGAAAAACTCGTAGACGTTTCGTGCCGCCTTGGGAGGGGTCCATGTTTCATTGTCACGTAAGTAGCCAGCTTCATCGGCAAGCCGCTCAACCTTCCGCCTGTCTTCCGCAGACGTGTTTTCGAAGCTAATGGCGTATGTGCGGGAGCCGTTGCTCCAAAGTGGCTTTAGAACCAGCTTACTGGACATTTCGAGTCAATCCTTTGGGCACAATCACATCCGTTCGGGTTCAAAGCTCGATCACGAAACCATGACGATACCCGTTTTTGCCACGTTCATGCCGATAGCCGAGCGGGTTGCAGATCACCCGCGTGTGCCCTTCGACGTAGTCTTGGAACTGATGAATGTGGCCATGAATCCAGATATCAGGTCGCCCGTTCTGGATTACATCAGCGAGATCGCTGGCGAAAGCAGCGTTGGTGGCGTCACCCTGGTATTGTTTCAGCAATGATCGTGGAGACGGCGCATGATGCGTTAGAACCACGGTCTTTTCGGTCCAGGACTTTGTCATTTCACCAGAGATAAATGTCCTGCTCTCTAAATGCCTGGCGATGATCTCGCGGCTTGTGATGAGCCGAGGCATTCCTTCACGAAACGGAGGCGAGCCATAGATTTCGCGGAAATCGAGCATGCTTCTTCGGCAGAAGTACACGGCGGCCTCGGCACGATCAGGAAGCGGCAACTCATCGTTGAGGCCCCACGGGACCTGATAGTCAGTCCAGAGCGTCGCGCCGATGATCCTGACATGACCGATTTCGAGCGTTTCGTTTTCCAGTACATGGATGTTGCATTCGCTCGTGGATTCGCGCGCTGCCGACAGAGCACCGTCGATGGTGTTCCCATAATAGTCGTGGTTCCCAAGAACAACGACGACCGGAATCGTTGGAGCGATCCGCCGTTTCAGAAATTCGATGCCGAATGCGAGGAAACCAGAAATGTCGCCTGCGCAGACGCAGATATCGGCTTGAGGGATGTCAATTTCGGCAGTCATATCGGCGTGCGTAACGTGCATGTCACTGATGATCCATGCTTTCATGGCTGTAACCTTCAAGGATGTGAGGGAAATGGGCGAGCGGGATGCAGACGCATCAATGGCCGCAAGCAAGAAGTGCGAGACCTCAGGCCGAGGTCGCTATGCGTGGCAGTGCGTCGAGCTCAGCGGCCATCTTTGCGACCTGATCAGCGGAAACTTTCCCCTTCGACTCCAGCTCATCGGCAATAGCTTCAACAAGTTTCAAGTGACTACGGATAATCTGCGTCGCCCGCTCGAATTCGGCCCGGAGCACATCATCCACCCAGACGGCGACACCAGGGTCGTGAAGTCTAAGGGTCTCAAGGTCCCGGTCGTTCTTCGCCAGGCTATGCCGGAGGCGATTACCCATGCCCATACCGCTCTGTAACATCGTGGCGATCCGGGTGGCTTGGGCCAGATCAGAGTTCGGGCCTCCGCCCGCTCCATCACTGACCGCCCCAAGCAGCACCTCCTCGGCGGCAATTCCCGCGAGCAGCACGGCAATTCGATCCCTGTAGGTTTGGACGGTGCGGTATTCGACGTTGGGTACCTCGAAGTATGCACCACCACCCGGAACCGTCTCACTGTCGTTGCGTGTATGATCGATGATCATGGCCCCGTAGAACGTGCCATGATCAAGCGCGAGGACCGCGACGGTATGGCCCGCCTCATGAACCGCGAGCGCCCGCCGCAACTTGCCTGTAATTGGCACCATTTCTGGCAACGATTTCGAAATGTCAGCCATGGTGACATCCCGTTTGGCCCGTCGGGCAATACGCTTTGCATCTCGGGCCACCTTGGCGAGATCAGCTCCGGAAAACCCGTTGGTGGCTGCCATCAACTTTGGATGATGCTTTCTCGGCAGAGGCTGTCCGAGTTGTTGCTGAAGGATGGCGATCCTGTCTGACGCAGTCGGGAGGGGAATAGCAACATGTCTGTTCAATCGCCCGGGCCGCAAAATGGCAGGATCGACACGACCGAGAGCGTTGGTTGCGCCGATCACGACCACGCCTTCACGCCCGTCGAGCCCGTCCAGGTGTTCGAGAAACCCGTTCACCACCTGCGTGCTGTAGTCTCTGTTATCTGCCGAGAAGGAGTTACGGTCGCCGAAGCTGTCCAACTCGTCGCAGAATAGAATACAAGGCGCAGTTTCCTTCGCTTTTTCGAAGTCACCTCTCATCGCTTTCAGGAGGTCACCAAGATGTCCCCTTGCTTGCCATCTCGCCAAAGACGTCGCAATGATAGGTACATTGCACTCCCGGGCCAGGGCGGCGGCAAACTGCGTCTTCCCAACCCCAGGCGGTCCTGACAGAACGATCCCGGTATCAACTTCGGACCAATCGATCTTGCCGCGCTGCCAGTCGATCAAGTCTTGGGCCAGCTCAAGGCCCCAGTCCTTTGCTTGGCCATAGCCAAACATGTCCTGTAAAGGCGGCAGGCTTTCGCTCTTGGTTTTCGACGGTTTGGCATTAAGGGCAGTAGCCTCGGCGAGACGCGCCAACGCGTTCCCGATTGGACGACCTCGTCGCAGTGCTGCCCAAACATGGGGCAGCGGATAAGACATTGCCGTTTCTGCCTCAGAGGGACTGACGTCGATCTGATAGGCAATCCGGCATCCGATCCGAAAGTCCATTGTCGAGATCGGTGGGAGGTCGACTTCAACGTCAACTTTCAAGGAGACTTGAAAGGGAACCTCAGCACCCTGTTCCCTGAAAATGAGAAGTCGGCGCTTTCGGCTGAAGTCCCCATCCATCCTCGTGAGAATGGTCCTTGGCTTATCGGTAGCCGCGATCATCATGTAGGCGATGTCATCCCGATCCGCAGAGAATCGAAGCAAGAGATTTTCGGCGCATGGATCGTAATCCTCGCCAGATCGGTCTGACGGAACATTCAGCAGGACTACGCTGTCAGCGCCTCTGATAAAGTCCGGAGCCTTCCTGAGCGCACGCCTGAGTGTGCAGTACAGCGCGGCATCTTGTGGCATCTTCAGTGAATACTTTGTTTTACGCACAGTTATCCTCCTCGCGGTCTTGAGCCACGAACTTCGAACATCGAATGTCTTGGTGGTGGGTCTAGCCGCGATAGCGGCGAACAACGGTCTCTGGCCCAATCAGCGCGGTGTCTAGATCGATCTCGATAAGACGCGTTACGACCATATTTGCCAGGCCGTGTATCGGCTGGGTTTCCTGGAATACGGTGAGGCTCTCAGCTAGGGTCAGGGACGATTGTTCATCGAGAACGGACAGCAATCGCACCCGGTCGCCCAAACTCACTTCACAACCCGAGCATTGAAGCAGGTCCTTGCAATTCTTCAGACGAATGGGGTCAATATCTCCGCGCGACATTGTCCGATAGGTGAACCCTTCCCGAGCAACCGCCTCGGCAACCCATGGGGGCGGGTGTTGCTGGCCAACGACATCAATCACCAGGATATCAGATGGACGTTCGGCGACGAAATCGGGCGAATAGGTATCAAACCCCTGGCGCAGCTGTAGTGACCGGCAGTTCCAGCTCGAAATCTCGTCTTCGAATTCCAACAGACACGCCACATCACGCGCCAGTTGGTCCCTGGCGACGAAACGGCCTACGCAACGGTTGAATTTAGGCTGGGAAAAAATGGCTTGCGACGTGCGGGACGTCTTGCCAGAAGGCAACGACTGAATACTCATCTACACAACTCGAATATGCACGCAATTGACGACAGCCTCTCACGAGGCGGCGGATCAGCGGGATATTCGTATGATGTGTAGGGTCGCGTTTTTCATAGGAAGAACGAATAGGGAACAATATACAGCGTGTCAATGGTCTTTTTTGGATGAGGCGACACGGCTCCTGTCACGAATGGTTGCGTCTCGATAACGTGATCTTCATCGCTACAACCATAGGATAGGACGTCACTTATAACCGGGCCACGATCTAATGAAAATTCAACCCCACGCGCTGAGCATTTCCAACCTTTTGGGCACTCAGAACGAGCAATTTTTAATACCTTCATATCAGCGTCGATATTCCTGGAGGCCCGAGCAGCTCTACCAGCTCATCGATGACCTCGGAATGATTGAGACCAATGAGGGCCATCTGCTGGGAAGCATCGTCTGCTTGACCGGAGCGCACAGTGGCGGATTGAATACACTCGAATTGGTGGATGGTCAGCAGAGACTGACGACAATTAGCATACTTCTCGAATGCCTCCGCGAACGCTTTGAGGCAGAGGGGAACATAGACCGTGTGCAGGAAATCTCACGCCTGTTGATGTGCAAAACCTATGACGGTCCTGCGATGCCGAAAATCAAGCTCGACACCATGGATGCGGGGGAGTTCAAGGCGCACCTGGAAAAGCCTTCGGGTCAAGGCCAGTCGTTTTTGAATGACAATCTAAGGAAGGTTTTTGAGAGCGCGCGAGAGTGGGTCAGCGGTCAGGCTCCTGAGGACATCTCCAAATTTACCTATAAGCTGATCAGCGACGCGATCATCGTTCGCCTTGACGTCTCGAACGCTAAAGATGCTTTCAAGCTGTTCGAGACCATCAATAATCGAGGCCTGAAACTCAGCCTTACTGATATAATAAAGAATTTCATGCTCGGGAATGCGGCTCGATTTGGTAACGATCAGCTCGAAGCAGCGAAAAAGAGCTGGTCCACCCTTATGTCCCATCTTGATGGTACGGACACCGATTCCTTCTTCCGCTACTTCCTTATTTCAAAGCTCCAGGCCAGGGTCACCAAGTCCAAGGTCATCGAAGATTTCCGTTGGTTTTTCATGAGCGAAGTTGTCGAAGCGGACATATTGCCTGATCGAGGCTTTTACTACTGGGAAGAAGAAAACGAAGAGGATGAGAGCGGGGACGCAGATGAGGCTGAGGTAAAGCTGGAGGCGCATGCCAATGCAACGACCCAGATTACATTCAAAGAGTTTCTCGAAAATCTTGTCATTGCGGGCAAGGCTTTTGGAGAGCTGATCTCTGGCGAAACCGGTCACAAGAAGATTGATCGGCACCTGAGAAACCTCCGGATGATTAAGGCGACACAGGCCTACGGGTTCCTGATGCATCTCCGGGTAGGAAGAATTGATGACGCAACTTTTATCAAAGTCCTCAAGCTGACGGAAAACTTCTTAGTTCGCAGGCATGTATGCCGCGAACGAGCAAACGAAACAGAAACGCTGTTCGCACACCTTTGCGAGATCGATCCTCAAAATCCGCTGCAGGACCTTATTGAAAGCTATCGCGATTACACTCCGAGCGACGATAAGTTCCAGGAGGATTTTGCTTCGGCCCAATATCCGGCCAATATCATTGAACGCGCCAGATACTGCCTTGAGCAGTTCGAAATCGCAAAGCACGGTACGCACCAGGAGTTGGCCGTCTTGGGTAGTGACGAAGTTCATGTTGAACACATCATTCCTCAAAAGATTCAGGCCCGTCGGAACCGCCCAGAGCAGGAAGGGTGGCTGGCATATCTGGGTGACAAGGCTGTCCATCGACACACCCGAAATGTCGGAAGGATCGGCAATCTGACGCTCTTTGCGGGAACGCTGAACATCATGGCGTCCAACAACCCTTTTGAAGCGCAGAAAAGCAGTTATCAGAAATCGTCAATTTTGCTGACCAAAGCGCTCGGGAAACAGGCACACTTCCGGTTTGCACAGGTGGAGGCGCGTTCGAAGGAACTCGCGGCTGTTGCTGTCACACAGTGGCCGATTCCTTGAATGAGTCACGCTGTCGATCTTAGCTTGAACAGCAGCCTACAGAATGTCGATGCGCGTCACTGCATCATCTTACAATACTCGGCCCATCGTATGTGTTGTTCGTAATCGTTGAACATGTTGATGAGGACAGAGGCGCGGCAGTTTTTCAAGGGACGAAATACAATGGTCGTGCACCGAACGCGGCGCGTCAGGGCGCGGCAACTATCTTGGGCTGTCCAGTGGTGATGACGCTTCCCTTGAGGCTGCCGCTCAATTGCTGCCAGATGGGTTAACGTGCGTGCACTGGCAGTCCCGGGAAGGAGGCTGAGGGCAGCGAGCCGCTGCTTTTGTTGGGGTCATTTTTTTTGGGTGTAGTCGGGAGTTTACTATTAAAGTTTGTTTTTGATGCTAACGGTTGTCTTGTGCGAATTTGGCTGGTCCAATATGGAGGCGAATCTGAATGATACCTGAGCCAAATGATCGCTAGTGCTGACAAATCGCCCGTTGGTCCATGGTTGGACGCACTCGGTTACAAGATGACCGGTGATGCCCTCGTGACCTCTGTTGATCAGATTGGTCAACGGCCATACGCAACGGAGCTGCGTGACCTTTTGGACCCCAAGGGTTCATATCAATGCGCAGCTGTGTTCCTCGTAGAGAATACACCTACGATCTGCTTCAAGGATGGTGGTACCAGCACAAATAAAGAGGCGATAGACGCTGTTCGTCAGCGGCTCTGGAATCAGAATCTGATCTCCGCGCTGCTTGTTTGCGACGATCTGACCCTGAACGCTTTCGCTATACCAAAAATCGATGAGTCTCCAGCAGCCGAAACGGTAAAAAAAACCGAGATCAGGAGCGGTGGCCCCTGGTCAGCGGCGGAGATACAGTCCTCTGAGGTCCAGCAGCGCCTTAGCGATTGGTTCGACCCAATTCGACGCGTCGACCGTCAGCTTATTCGTCAGCTCGGGAGTGCAGTCACCAGCTTAACCCGAGGAAAAAAGCCGCTGATCGCGTCCGATGCGCAAGCGAAAATGCTTCTCGCCCAGATTATGTTCATCTCATATCTGGAACATCGCGGCATCGCTGGCGATGAATATCGGGAGCTTCACCGCCTCGGAAAACTGCACGAACTCGTCCGGTCAAAAAACGGTGCTGGCGTCGACGCCCTAATCAAGCAGCTCAAGCATGATTTTAACGGTGATTTCCTCGAACCATCAGAAATTAGGTGGGCGGACTTAAGCCCAGGGGTCCTCGGCACGGTCGATGACTTTCTGTCGAGGGTTGACCTCCGAACAGGTCAGCGGGATTTTTGGAATTACGACTTTTCGCAGATTCCGGTGGAACTGCTCTCGGGCATCTACGAGATTTTCCTTGAAAGCGACCGTAAGATCGATGGCGCATACTACACGCCGCGTGTCCTCGCCGAGCTGGCGATTCAACAAGCATTCGACGGCCTGGAAAGTCTAAAAGGCATCAAAGTATACGATGGTGCTTGCGGCTCCGGAATTTTGCTGACCACCGCGTTTCGTAGACTCGTCAGCTATGAAGAAGCGACTTTGGGCCGTAATCTCGCCATTCAGGAGCGAATTGAGTTACTGCAAGCAACCGTTTTTGGCGGTGATATAAATCCTATTGCCTGCCGAGTAACAGCATTCAGCCTTTATTTATGCCTACTTGAAAACCTCGCGCCTGCCGACCTCGCCAAGTTACAGGAAGATTCAAATTGCAAGCTTCCACAGTTGATTGGCGAAAACATTGCTCAGGGGGCGGAGAAGGGTGACTTTTTCTCGACGAAGAATGCATTTGCCGATTCCTCAACATTCGACATTGTGATTTCTAACCCGCCTTGGAGGGAGCTTGCGAAGGATGAAGCGCCAAATGCTCTTGATTGGGCGGGCAAGGCCAAGGTCCAGCTTCCGCACCGGCAGATTGCTGCAGCCTACGCGCTGAAGTGTACGCGTGCTCTGAAAACCGGCGGCAGAATGGTACTGATCCTCCCTACATCCCTTATCACCGCCCCATCAAACGAACCGTTTCTTCAGCAGTTGACTGTTCGGGTGAAGCTGGACCGGCTGATCAATTTGTCAGACTTCCGCAGGATATTGTTTGCGAAAGCAGAGCACGCATGCACAATCGTGTGCGCTCGTAACGAGGCTGGTCTTGCGGACGGCAGAATTGACGGCAGTTTTGAATATTGGTCTCCCAAGGCGGATATCAGCTTTGCGTTGAACCGCTTGACTCTGCACACCTATGATCGAGTAGTGCTTTCAAGAGCATCCGTCGTCGCCGGAAACAATGAGCTTCGAAGAAGTTTCTGGGGCAGCAGCCGTGACCACAGTCTGTACCACCGCCTTCTCAATTTTCCGTCCTTGAAAGAGGCGATATCCACACGCAAGTGGGCGATAGCAAAAGGCTACCACAAGGTTGACGGCAACAAGATTGCAGATGCTAGGCTTCTCGCCGATTTTGATTATATGCCTACAGACGCCCTGAACACAGCTTCGCCGGTCGCCGATCTTTCTAAGCTAAAACCGTTTCCTGTTGATGATGGCGTTGCCTCAATCGGAAATATTGACCTCTATAGTGGGCCAAGAATTCTGTTTACCGATGGGACGTCGGTGCAGATGGAAGTCCGTGCGGCTTACGCGGATCAGCCGTTTTGCTTTTCATCCGGCGTGGGGGCGCTGGGATTTGGCAGAGACAACGCACCCATTGCAAAATTCGTCGCGTGCTATCTGAGGTCCAGCCTTGTCAAGTATTGGCTCATGCTCACCAGTTATACCGCTCAGACCGAACGCGCACGCGTGACGCTTTCCGAAATCAAATCGCTGCCGGTACCTTCCTGGATGCTGTCGAAATCCGCCATACCGGTGGGGATCGGTATCTTCTCCGATTTGCTCGACCAGCTTTCAGTCGCGGTCAATCAAGCGCAGCATGAAGTCGAAAAGAATGTTCGAGCGCGTCTGGATGAAGCTATATTTGATGTTTTCAAACTTAGTCCAAACGAACGCATAATTGTTTCGGATATGGCTAGATTGAACGCCGAAAGCCTTCAACCTACGAGCTATAGCGAACTTTTTACGCCAATTCAAAGCCATCCGGAGCGCAAAGACATCTCCGCTTACCTAGACACGTTTCTTGAATCACTGCGTTTGTGGGTGACCAAGGCTGAGGGAGCTGGAACAATCGATGCCAGCGTTCTCACACGTGGAGATAGAACACCGTTGGATGTCGTTCATGTACGGCTTCAGGCACCCGGCGCTACGGCCGATGCGGACATCCAAGTCAAGAGCGCCAGAGCGATATTGGAGGCGATCTCCAAACGCCTCGCTTTTGGCAGCCAAGTCGATTTTTTCGCAATGCCAAATACCATCTTCGTTTGGGGAAACGACATTTACATAGTAAAGCCTCGGAGGATGCGATTTTGGACGAAAGCGGCGGCTCTTCGGGACGCCGACGAGCTGTACGCTAGACTCTCCTCTGGCTGGTCCTTTTCCAAAGGAGCGCGACCCAATTGATTCGTATGCTCGACGTTCCCGATGCAGCCCCCATCCTTTTTCCGGAACAAAATATCTCAAAACTTCTGAATTACTTGCGCACCGTCTGGGACGAGTTGCGAAATTCGCCCCCTGCCTGGTGGGACCACAAACACGAAACGACTCTGGTCGCCGGGTTTTTCGCGGAGTTAAATAATGACGAACGTCGTATGAACGCGGGTATCGGCTTCGGCCATTTCGCCATCGAAGCCCAGCTGATTCAGCTCGACAGAAAAGGAATGCCTAAACAGATCGGCAGAACTGATATTCGGTTTTTCTACGCTATAGATTTCGGTCCTGAACTCATCCTGGAATTCAAACGCTTAGACAATAAGGCGAGGCTGAAAAAGGCCTACGTCCTTAACGGCGTTAAGCGCTTCGGCACTGGTCAATACTCTCCGAACGTTGACCTGGGTATTATGGTTGGCATGGTAAATGGTGTTGTTGCTGACGAGTCTACGAGCTTGCAAACTTACCTTCAGCGAGCAGACGTCACGGTGGAAACCTCAGGTACCGGATTGGTAGCTCCATCCCACATGGCTGAACTTGATTTCGACACCCATCACCATAGGCCTGCATGTGCATCTCCGGACATCTTAGTGGGCCATATGCTACTAGCGCGTTAAGCTCGACGTAGGGGTTAACATAAGGCGGAGGTCGGGTTAGCCACACAAACTGTAGGGAGCCGCGAACTGGGACTGACCATATCGTTTTGGTTAACCATATTTCGACCACGCAAATTTATCCCGCTAGACTCCCGGTACCACCTCTGACTATCTTCGGTCCCAGTTTCAAACACGGAGCCCCACGATGATACGCATCGTCAATCTAGGAAAGACCTTCCTCAGCTCCATCTGAAGTAAGGACACTGTGTCCTCTACCTCCGGATGGGCTGCCACCCATGTGCGCCCAGGAGGTATCTATGCGCCCATCAAAAAATGTGCTGCACCACGTGTTGGTGCGTCGTGCCATTCTGACCGAATTGCGCTCCGGCAACGGAGAGGGCGTTCATTCCCGCTTCCAGGTTTTCCAGGATGGCGGGATTGATGCCGATAAGAACGCAATGGTCGGGATGCGTACGTCCAAATGGTAAGCGCGACCAGCTTTTCCCCCAACCTCCACGATGAACCAGAACTTTGGGTGCCGCCTCGCCTTCACGGTGGCGCACGCAACGTTCCGGTGAAACACATGCTGAAAACCAACGGCGCGTCGGTCTTCGACAACCGCCAGGTACAGCATGAAAGCGAGCTTGAGCAGCAGGTGTCTGCTGTCATCCAGGCCCGCCACGGCATCGTGGAAGTCCGTTCCCAGTTCCCGAAGGTGACGTTTGTCGATCCGGAGGGACAAGTGCGGGAACACACCTTCGATTACTGGGCCCGGTTCAAAAGCGGCTTTCGTTTGGCTATTGCAGTCAAATACGAGCGCGAAAAACCCGAACTCCACCCGGTCTTCGCTGGTGTCCAGAGAATACATCGCGCGCTGTTCGATGACATGAGAATCATGACTGAGCGGCACGCGACCAAGGACGATTTTCGCAATGCAAAGACCATCCTCTGGTCTCGCGAATTTCATGATGAGGGCCATGTACGCACGCTGTTGAGCGAGCTGCATGGGCAGAGCGGTAGCCAGATACAGTTCTTCCAGCTGTATGTGCCGCATGTCGAACGGACGGATCGCACCATCGCGATCTGGCGGCTGATCGATCTGCAAGTCCTCAAACCAGTTCAACGCGGCCGGGTCAATGAACTGACCTGGTTCACCATCAACCTCTAGCCAACCCCAATCCTGCCCTCACTCAGACACGTCGTGCCTGAGCACGGCGAAGCTATGTCCAAAGGAAATTAAGATGACCGAATACACTCCGATCACCGAAATGGGCCCACTCGACCGTTTCACCTACCGTGGCACCAACTGGGTCCCTGTTGACTACGACAACAACGAATATCGTTTCCAACGGGAAACGGACCACCGTTTCGAGACGCGTATTTCCCATGCTGAAATCCGCCAGGCGCTGATGAACGACAAGGCATCGGTCCACTACAATTTCCACACCAAGACGGAGACGAAGCTGCGTCATCTCGTCGGCGACAAGCGCGTCGACGACTTCAAGCCGCGTGACGTGGCCATCGCTCGTTTCCACGAAGCGTTGATCCTTCGCTATGAGCAGCATTGCGCGGAAACCGGTCGCAAGCTCCCCCGTAGCGAGAAACTTGCAGGTCTGCTCAAGAAATGGAGCCTCGAAATCCAGATCGAGGCGCAGGAACTGACGGAACAGGATGGCACTAAGCGCAAAACGCGCTGCGATGCCAGCACGAGCTTTTTCAACACACCGTCCGTCCGCAGCTTTAACCGTCATTTTCGCGAGTACATGAGCTGCGGTCGTGATGTTCGCGCGCTTATTTACCGCCGCAATGGACCCGGGTTCCGCAATCCGAAGGTCGAATGCGCCGAAAGCTATGCGATCTGGCTAGAGGAAGCACGCAACTATGCCAGCCGCCGTAAGCCGTCGAAGGCAAAGCTGCTCCGTGATGTCCATGCCCGTATCGCAGAGGAAAACGCAAAGCGTGTGGGGAAGGCACCGCTCATTGCTCCCGGGCGCAAACGTTTCGAAGCTCTGATTGATGCCATGGACGAGTTCGAGGTCGTTGCGGGCCGCGAAGGGCTTCCCTTCGCTCGCGCCCAGTTCAAACCCAAAATGGATTCCTATGATACCGAACGTCCTGGCGAACACGTCGAGATGGACGATTGGAATGCCGATGCCATGACGTCCATGCAGGGATGCGGCTTTTGGCAAATGCTTCCGAAGGCAATTCAAGAATACCTGATTGAGAACCCGCAGCGCATCTGGTTCTGCGGTGCTGTAGACACGGCCACCAACTATGTGCTGGCACTCAAAGGAGGACGCAATCCGTCCTCGGCCCTTGTCGTCGATACCCTTGAAATGGTGATGACCGACAAGACGGATATTGCCAAGCTGGTGGGTGCGAAGACCCCGTGGTTCGGTGTTCGTCCTGAGGTGGTCTACACAGACAATGGTGCGCCCTACATCGCAGACGCGACGCGTGATGCATTCCTCATGTGCAAGATTGCGTTGACGCGTCCGCCCGCTGGTCAAGCTTGGAAGCGCCCCTTCATCGAGAGCCTGTTCAAAACGCTTGCGCGCGACATCATGATGTTCTTCGACGGGCGCACCTTCTCCAACGTGGTGGAGAAGAACGACTATGACGCTGAGAAAAACGCGGCTCTGGCAGTCGATGAGTTCATCAATCTGGTGATCCGCGCAATCTGCGACATCCACCACAATCGCCCGTCTGCACGCCTCAACAATCTGACCCCGCACGAAGCCTGGGTTCAGAAAACCAAAACCTACCGTGCGTGCCATGCCGGGACGTCATGAGAAACGCCACATCTTCGGTGTCACCAAGAAACGCATCATCGACAGCGCGGGCGTGACGGTTCACGGGATTCCTTACAACTCAGACGTTTTGCAAACCCTCCGCCGCAAGGATGGTTCGAAGGAGTACCCGGTGCGCACGCATCGCAACGATCTCTCGGCTGTGTCTGTCTATACCGGCGAAGGTTGGCTGACGGTCGAAAATCGCATCGGGATGCCGACGAACATCTCACTGGCCGAATGGTACCTTGCCAAGCAGGACCTCAATCGCCGCAACGGGGTGAAGTCCGAAGCCAACCTGCCGATCATGTACGAGGCGATCAACGTCATGCGTCGTGCAGGTACCAGCGCTGCAATGCGCGCGGGAATCTCCCTTCATACGCTGCGCCCGGAAGAGATTTCGCACGCTACCGACCAGTTGTTCGAAGGCCGCCCGTTCACTGAGGAGGACACGGTGAACGAGGTGGAACTGCACGACGACGAGATCGCCTACGATCCGCTACACGACGGCTACGTCGGGCCCCAGGGCGGCGAGTTCGTCGGTCCTCCGACCAGCGAGGAGACGCAGGAAAGCACTTCGGAAACTGACGCCTCTTCCGACAACAACGATGATGAACCTTCGCATTTTGGAGAGATCGAATGACAGACGCCAGCATCGCCATGAACGTCCCCACCATGACTCCGTCGGACCGCAAGCTGCATCTCCATAAACTGTACTTGCGCTACGCAAAATATCATGAGGTCAGCAAGCACATTGACGACCTCATCGCCAACGCGAGAGCCTGCCGTGAGGGCGGCGGCTTCAAGGAACGCGCGCTCTTCTTGATCGGTGAATCCAATACAGGAAAGTCGCGCATGCTGGAGGAGCTTTTCCGAGAGAAGCCGAGCTTTCAGCCTTACCAGGATGAGGAGGGCGAGTGGGTACGACCCATGATCAGCATTGAAGCGCCGTCGCCCTGCAGTTCCAGGGAACTCGCCCTGAAAATACTGAAGGAACTTGGCACGGTCGTCCGGAACAAACGAATTAGCAATCCGGAACTTTACGACTTCCTGAAAGATCAGTTGCGTGATCACAAGGTCGAGTACCTTCATATCGACGAAATGCAGGACACGGTGCTCCACAATACGGAACACGCCATCAAGTCCGTGCAAAGCGACGTGAAGAGCCTTCTCCAGATCAAGAACTGGCCGCTCCACGCCATCTTCTCTGGCGTCGATGACTTGGCAAACTTCATCAGCGGCGGTGATGATCAGCTGAGCAATCGCTCTAACACCGTTCGCCTCGAACTCTTGAAAGACCCAAGGGACCTGAGGGCGGCGGACCAGATTTTGTCCAATATCGTCGTAAAGCACGCAGGCCTTCAACCCGGCTGGACTGACAAGGACGAGCTTCCGGCGCGGCTCATACTGGCAGGGCAAGGACGCTTCGGCACGATTTGTGACGACATCAAAAAAGCCTGCTTCGCCGCAATTGACGCCGACCGCCGCAAGGTCACGCTGTCTGATTTTGAAATGGTATATCAGGTCCGCAAGGCATGTCTTCGCGAGGATAACCCTTTCCGTGGAAGCAAGTGGCGGGACATCGTACCCAAAAACGCGCTCGCCGACCTGCGTAAACCAGTCGCCAAACGAAAGAAGTGATCATGTTCGGTTCAAAGCTTTCCCGCGAGATCGTTCTTCACGACGACGAGTGCCAGGTAATGTTCGCTTCGAGGTTGGCGAAGGCCAACGGCTACCGTGACCTGGAAGAGTTTTGCTGGATGACCAGCCTGTCCCTGTCCGGCCTGCAGACCATGAATGATGAGACCGCAGGCTTGTTGTCGGCTTGGTCTGGCGTCCCGGCAGCACGCCTCAGGAAGTTCGCATTGACAGGTAACAACGTGACAAGTTTCGGAGCGACATTCGTCCGGCGGTCCCAATTGGAAATGGCATCGCTCCGAGTTTGCCGCCATTGCCTTTGCCATGACATGCTTGCAGGGCACGGTCGCGCGGTAACACGTCCTTATCTTCGTGCTGCATGGCGGTGGACGGTGATTGGCACATGCCCGATCCACGGGTGCGAACTTGAAGTGATTTCTGCAGGCGATATCACCGCATGGATCGCACGGCGCACTGACGCACTGGGTCTGAACCTTCCTGAAATTCGCGAGCCGGACCTGGCTGATGTCTACTTCTCTAATCGCGTGAACGGCGCAGGAAAGGCGTCCGAGTTTCTGGACGAACTTCCGGCCTATGTGGCGGCAGAGTTCTGCACCGTCATCGGGCATTTTAAAAACCTTCCTGAGGACGGGCGTGCGCGAAACCGCATTCCCGAAGGATTCATGAATGGCTCGTGCCGCCGGGAGGGCTTCCTGATTGCCAAGCAGGGCAAAGAAGCGGTCCTGTCTTTTCTCTCCCGCCATGTTCATGCGGCTATCGAAACTGCCACCGAATTCATGGATATCTATGGCGTAGCACGTCGTTGGCTGCGGAAGTTCGTGAATGACCCTGACTATCGGCCGGTCCTTGAGCTGTTTCAGCGCCACGCCGAGCAGCACATTCCCATGGAGGCAGGCGATGTCTTCCTCACCGAAGTCGAGGAACGTCAAGTCCACACCGTTCGCTCTGCGACAGTCGAGTACCAGCTTACGCCTGACCGGGTGAAGAACGTAATCGAGAAATACGGATTCACTACGACCACCCCGAATGGTGGTGTAAAGGCCGCACGCGTGTTTCCTCGTGCAGCTCTGCATGAACAGCTGGTTGTGGAAACACAGCTCCTCACGACACCTGAGGCAGCCAGCCTCCTGGGCTGCACATGGCAATTCCTTGATATCCTTCTGCAGCAGGGACACGTGCCGTATCATGCGAACTCGGAGGACTATGCAAGGGTATTCCGGCGCATCTCTCGTGAAAGCGTGGTAAGCCTCCTGGCACGGCTCAAGGCGCAACGGAACTGTGTGTCGCACGATGGCCTCGTCTCGATCCACATCGCCACAGCTATCTGCCATTGCAAGGTTCCCGAGATCGTTGATCTCGTTTTCGGCGGCAAGCTGACAAAGGTGTCGTGGTCAGGCGATGAGCTGCTCCTTAAGAACCTGCTCGTTGATCCGCAGGAGGTCCTTCCGCACGTGGCCCTTGATGAGGCCGAGAACTATCTTGATGTAGCTGCGCTGGAGAAAGCACTGCGCACGACGACCGTCACCATCGACGAACTCCTTAAGCGCGAGGTCCTCCCGGTAGAGATGCGGCGTCATCCTCGCACTCGCGTCCACCAACGTTTCGTCCATCCGGTAGCCGTCGAGCAATTTCTGGATAAGCACATTTCGTTGAGCACAATGGCCCGTGAGAATGGCAAACAGATTGCCGGTTTGAAGCAGACGTTGGACAAGGAAGGGATCAAACCGATCTTTGAACCGACCGGCAAGATTGCCAGATTTTATCGTAGGTCTGACGTTCAACGGCTTGGATTGGCCTAATGCAGCATCCGGATACAGTTTTTAAAACCCGCGAAAGCGGGTTTTTCTTTGCCTATGAGGCTATTCCGGCCACCGATAATCGCACTTTCTGCAATGGGCAGATGAACGATCTTCCTCCGAAACCCCAAGAAACCTGGGCTCTCATATTCATCAGGGCCGAACTTTAGGGGCCGCACCATCAATTGCTGGTGACGCCCGACCGTCGTTATGCTTTGGGCTTAATTGGATTTCCGAAAAGATCGACGGGTTCAGGCTCTGGAGAAACGCCACTCTTGTGGGCCGAGAGGCGACCGCTAAACGACCGCAGGCTGTTCGGGCGTCCTGCCCAGAGCGCGAGTTCGACTTTCTCTCCTGCCTTGATATCGCGGTCTGCGATGAAGTAGCCGCGATGGTCAGGAGCGGTTTCGTGCCCAGCTTTTTCGTTTTCAAACAAACAAACATCTCCGGGCTTTGCATTGTAAGCCATTCAGCGTCCTCCCTTTCAATGTGAGCCACGGCTTCGGGTGATGGATCTATATGGTGGATGGGGAATGCTGAGGCTAGGCTAAGCTGTGACGAGGGCTCAATAAACGCCCGGCGGCGGATCCTTAATGGCCGAAGTCTCGTCGCCGCGTGCTTTGGCGGCTCGATCCAAGTCTCACTCGCCCATCCACGCGCAGACGAGCGCAGCCAAGGAATCCCCGAAAGCCTTCCTTCCAAAATCTGGACATGACAGGACGCGCACTTGAAAGCTCATACAGCCATCATCACATGAACGTAGAGAGAACATTCATAGGAGCCGTCATAATGACATCTGGTGAAAAACAGCTTTCACGAAGTGCAATCCGCTCGTTGTCGGCGATCCACCAGTATCGTTATCAACGGCGTTCGGGTCGGGTGTGGCTGGTTGGCGACAAGCGCATCTCGACCTCAACCGTCGCTAGCCTTGAAAGAGAAGCCTTCGTGCGAGAAATCGCTTCGAATGGCGCGCCTCGCCTTGTTCTGACTGACGAAGGCAAGCGCTTTATCTCTCAGGGCGGCGGCTGAAGAGTACAAGTGTCGACGAGACAGACAGCGCGGCTCCTATAGTGCAGTTTAGGTTTCAGTTAGTTCACGAATATAGGACCTCTGGTAATGTGAGCGTTCTGGGATATAAAATTGGCGCAAAATTGCGTTGGGGATCGCATCAATGTTTGTTAAGCGTTTCTTGGTGGGTGCAGCCATTGCCGCTTTGTTGTTTCCCGCCGGGGCCACGGCGCTGACGTTTTCTACCGAGCCCATTGATGCAACGAAGTCTGTAATCCTCGTTTCGGGCGTGTTTGAGCCAAGCGAAAGTCTGTCGTCGTTCGTATCGTTTGCGAAAGGGCTCGGCACACGTTCTGGAATCGTCGTCTTCAACTCCATAGGAGGCAACCCCTCCAAAGCTATAGAGCTTGGCAGGCTTATCCGTGCTCTTAGCCTTCCGACGTTTCAGATGCGAGGAATGGAATGTTCTTCCGCCTGCGCTCTAGCTTTCATGGGTGGAACTGTCCGTTTTGCCGAGACGGGTTCCATAGGCGTTCATAAGACTTCTTTCGCCGACACCTCAGCAATCTCTGTGGATGACGCGGTATCCTATATCCAGCATCAGACTGCAGAGACGATCAGTTACATGACAGAAATGGGGATCGACCCATCTCTGCTGCAGTTATCGCTGCGGTACGAGAAGGACGATATGCGTTACCTGTCTAAAAGCGAGATGCAGCAGTACCGCGTCACAACTCTTGGAAACGTACCGCCTCCTCCTGAAACGGAAGTCTCAGCGAACACGCAGCCTTCAGCGTCCGAAACTGCAGCGCTGCCGGCATACCGTATCGCTGACGACGATCCTCGCTTCCAAATACCGCTCGCGAAAACTGGAAAAATTCGTGTCCCCAAAGGTAAGGAATTTTTACGAGCTGGCGAAGATCAAAAGTCGGAGAAGCTGATCTCGTTACGTAACGGCGACAAGGTAGACATACTGGCTATTGGAGATAGATGGTACTTAGTACGAACAAAGGGGAAAGAGGGCTACGTGCACCATAATTGGGTAAAAGTAGACCAATTTCTCAGTCAGCCCTTCGACAACAGGTTCATCCAGATCAAAAGCTTCGATAATTTCGCAGAAGCGGCCGCTTATGTTCGGGGTTCCTCGCTGCCGGTGACAGCGTATCTTGCGACCAACAAGTGGTTTGCGGTTGCGCTGATGCGTTCGCTTCCCCCGGATGAGGCCGCCGGACTTCTCAAAGATTTGAAGGAAAAAGGCTCTGTGCCGGACGACGCGTTCATGACCGTCGGCAACACTTATGTGAAGAGCGTTTGCTGCTCCAACTGATTGGAGAATGTCCTTGCAGCGGGTGTTAGTATCGCCCCTAGGGCTCCTTTTTCGATGCTAGACCGCAACGGCTGATCGCCCTTCTCGCTGCTTCGCCTGCGCGTTCTACAGCATCAGCCCGTCCTTTATGCGTCCGTTAGGACGCACGGCGTTTAGGACTCGTGTAACTTTCGCTGCATGCCCCTCAATGATTGAACAGCAGACGATAGAAACGCCAAGCGGGCGTCAACGAACGCAGTCGCTTGGTCCAGATTAGAATCCCGACTGGATGCGGGAGAACACCAGATTGGTGAAGAGGGAGATCTGCGCACCGACAAACGGCGCTGAAAAGGCGATGGCCACCATGACGGCGATGATCTTCGGTACGAAAGTCAGCGTCATTTCCTGAATCTGGGTCAGGGCCTGCACGAATGCGATGATAATACCGACTGTCATTGCGGCAAGAACCGCAGGACCCGATGCGATGAGCACGGTCCATATCGCATTTTGCATGATATCGAGAGCGTCTGCCTCGTTCATCTCGGTCCGCTCGTCTCATTCGGCTAAAGGATGCCGAACCTGAAACGGTGGGCATGGCCGCATGATGCGACCATCAGAGATGCTATATGATTCGACAGAAGGCGTTAAGACGCCGTCTGCGAGATTTTGATGCCCTGGCCGATTGCAATCGTCGAGCCGGCAACCGTGGTGGCGGAGAGGCCCTCGGCGGTGACTTCCACCGACTTCACGACACCGCTGGTCTGGCCGTCGGCGCTGGTGATCGTCTTGCCGATATAGGAAGACGCGTTCGACAGCGACGATGCCGAGATCAGGCTTTCCAGATTGGTATTCATCTTGATTGACTGCTCGACCTGCGAGAAGGTTGCCAACTGGGCGACCTGCGCACTCGGATCCATTGGATTCGTCGGATCCTGGTTCTTCATCTGCGTGATCAAGAGCTTGAGGAAGTTGTCGTAATCCAGCGACGCCTTTTTGGAGTCGGTTTTCGATGCAGAGGTCGTCTGTGTCGATGTGGCACTCGCTACAGCGTCTACCATGGTGCGATTTCCCTTCGCAATTCGTTGACAACGGCCGGCGTGATTTCATGGCTGTTGAGAATGGTTTCTTCCTTGGCGTAAAGACCACGGATGGTCTTCAGCGCATCGAAGGGACGGCCCGACGAGACGGTGGCGTCGATGCGCTTCAGCTCAGAACGGATTTCTTCGTTCTTGAAGGTCGCAAGCAGCATGGTGATCGACTTGCGGAAGAGTGTCAGAGACTGCTCCTTGCCTTCCGGATTGATCAACATCATCTGTACGATGAAGTACAGCTGCCGCAGAGGTGTCGTCGTATCCTCAAGCTGCAACACATGGTTCTCAAGGAGAAATGTCACATCATTGAGGAATTCCAGGGAAACCTTCCTGTCGACGCGAAGAACAGCGCCGTTGATGAAGATCTTTTCCCCAGACTTCAAGGAAATCCGCAGTGTACTTTTCATTTAAGTCCATCCTTGATGATGGTTGTCACGTCAATAATGCCTTGGTAGTTCGTCGAATTACGCTTGCGTATCTGCTCGCATTCTTTGAGAATCCAGATGGCGATGGAAATCAGGTTGGCTTTGAGTTCAACCGGCAGTTCATTTTCTGGCTGCTGGAGATCATCTACGAAGCGCGTCCAGACCCGCCTGGTGTAGAAAATCGCCTCGATCCCGTCCTTGCCATATTTTTCCTGTCGCTTGGCGACCTCCAGGAGTTCGATAGATCGCTCAAGGACCTGTCTCTCCCTGTTGCGGGCAATATGGGGGTCATCCTCCATGATCTCCGCATATGAAAACTGGAACATTTATCTTTCCTTCATGGCCCGATGTGCCGCCCGTCATCGGCGGAATTATTCCTGCTAGATGAAATTGACGAGGCTAAGCCCCTGGATCTTCGATGTAATTGTGTATGACGTCTCGACCTGGTTCAGAAGGGTCGTAAGGCGGGTCGACGCCTCGTAGGTGTCGATGCCAACAAGATCGGTCAGCTGGGTATCGATGATCGTTTTCTGCGCGCTCATATAGGTATTCGCCTTCTCCACTCGCTCCTGGGACAAGCCGATTTTTGCGCGCTGGGTATCAATGTTGGAGATGGCGGAACCCGCGAGCTTCGTCGTGGCGTCGTTCACCACCGAAAGCGCGTCGGGGCCGAGACCGGCATCGACCAGCTGCGAGGAGATGACCGTCGCCAGGACAAGGTTCTTGAACCCGGATTCATTGGCGCTGGCGGATGTCGAGACCGTCTCCGAGGTGCTGATCCGGCTGCTCATGGCCGTATCGGAAGCGTTCGTCCAGGACGGCCAGTCGAAATTATCCTGGTAGTCCTGCAGAAAGGCTGCAACGTCGCTGGCAGAGGCCGTCGATGGGTCCGGAAAAGCAGTGTCGAAAGCTGACTTGAAGTTGCTCGTGATGTTGCCGATGAACCCATCATCCAGCGTCTGCGCGTCGGTGTTGATGCCCGAAAACAGGAACTCGCCGTTGACTGCGGTGTTCGCGTAGCTCGTGAAGTTTTCCAGCACCGACATCGCTGTCGTCTTCGCCACACCAAGGCTGCTTGCGTCGGTATTGCCGCTGAGCGCGATGACCGAGTTCAGCAAGGTCTGCGCGGAATCCGACATGTTCTTCATGGCCAGCTGCGAAGCATCCATGCGCTGCTCGGCCACGGAGTTGGAGTCGACGATCGCCTGAAGGCGTTTGCTTTCACGCGTATAGTCGAGGCTCGTGGAGGTCCGCGTTCCAAGTTCCACACCGACGTCGGAATAGGTACCGGTGACGGCTTCCTTTTGCAGCTTACTGATTTCAGCCTGCGCATTGGACACCGTCAAATGCATGGCCGTGCTAACGCTTTGGGATGAGATCGAGGTGGTTTTCATATCAGTTCGCCGCCGCCAACAGTGTCTTCAGAAGTTCATCGACCGTCGTCATCAGCTTCGCCGCAGCCTTGTAGGACTGCTCGATGTCGAGAAGCTGGATCAGTTCCTCATCGAGATTGACGCCGGTCGCGTTCGAGTAGGCCTCTTTCGATTTCGTCAGCATCGCAGAGGTACTATCCGCCGCCGACGTGGCGTTGCTGCGATACTCTTCGGCAAAGCCGACCGAATCCGTCGCAAAGCTCAGCAACGTCGTATTTCTCGAAATGCCTGCCGCCGGATCGAATTCGATCGGCGTGTTCATCGCGGTCGCATATTTGTACAGGACGTTGGAATAGCCGCTCGATCCGTCCACATTCGGACTGACGCCCGCAATGTCGCCATCGCGCAGCTTCGTCGGGGTCGCGACCGCATCTGCCGAAACAGAGATCAGGCCGGCAAGACCCGGAATCTTCTGCGGTGTTTCAAAATCGACGGTCGAGCCATCACGGGTGGTGAACAGGCCGGCAACCGGATTTCCACTCCCATCCTGTTCGGCAAACGTGCCCATAAGGCCGCGGGCGATTTCGTCAAGCTGTGCCTGATAGGTTGGATAGACTTCGTCACGCAGCTGCAGAAGTGCGGGAAGGCTACCCTTCGCCGTGGTGTTGCTGCCAGAGCCCGTCTTGACCATCACGCCATCGATGAAAATCCCGGAACCCGTCGTGTCCGCATCATAGGCGGCGCGGGACTCGAAGGAGATCTTTCTTGGCGTCGTTTCGAAGAGAGTCGTGCCGTCCGTCGTATAGATGGCGACATCATTGCCGGGACGGGTCGCTGTAGAAACGCCGATGATCCCGGATATTTCCTTGAGCAGGCCTTCACGCTTATCGAGCGCATTGTTCGGGTCGCGTCCGACCTGGGTCGCATATTTGACCTGATCGTTGGCGTCGCCGAAGTCCTTCAGCAACTGGTTCAGCCGTGTGATTGCCGTGTTGATTTCGCTGTCGGCATCCACCCGCAACTGTTGAACGGCCTTTGTGGAGGAATTCAACGCATTGGTCGTATCGGTAGCGGCACTGACGACAGCAGAGGCCAGCGTGATGTCCGTTGGCGATGCGGCGTAGGTGTTCAGGGCATTCTGCAGGGATGCGAGATAGGTGGACGGGGCAGCGGTGTATTCCTCACCGCCCATCACCACGCTCAGCGACTTCATACCCGCCAGGAATTTCTGCTTGCCCGCATCATCAGAAGCTGCGGAAAGATACTGCTTCAAAAGAGCGCTATCTTCGGCACGCTCGATCTTGACGGTAATTGCTCCCGTCAGCGTATTGACCGTGGTGACAGCGGCGCGGCGGTTATAGTCGCTTGAGCTTGCGTTCGAAATGTTATTCGAAACGACGGCACTTGAGAGTGACGTGTTACCCAGAGTGGCCTTGGCCGTATTAAGTGTCGTACTGAGCGCCATTCACCCGTCTCCAGAAACCGTTATCGTGCCAGATTGATGAGGACGTCCATCATATCGGAGCCTGTTTGGAAGACCTTCGAGTTGGCAGTGTAGCTGCGCTGCGCCTGGATCATTTCCGTCAGTTCGTTGGCGATATCGACGTTCGATTGCTCCAGCTGCTTGGACGCAATGGAGCCATAGCCGGTCTGACCGGCGAAGCCCAAGGTGACGACGCCCGATTCGGCTGTCGTCTGGAACGCGTTACCGGAGAGAACCTTCAGATTGTCCGGGCTTGCCACATCGGCCAGTGGCACGCGATAAAGCGGACGCGGCGAGGACTTGGCGTAGGTCGCGTAGACCGTGCCGTCAGCCGTGATGGAGATCGACTGAACCGCTTCGGCCGCGTTACCGTTGACGCCACCCTTAGAGATGGTCGACTTGTCGGCGCCCAGCTGAGACATTCCCGAAAGATCGAACGTCACTTCCATGTCGTTGGTGGTATCGTCGAGGGTGATCGTCGGAGGATCGTTTTCCAGCTTCCCGGCATCATACGTCAATGTCTCGGTCAGCAGGGCTGGTTGAGTGTACGGGAAACCACCTGGATCTGTCGCGAACTTGGAGTCGAAAACGGAGACTTCCCACTGGTTGTCTGCGGTCTTCGTGAAATAGAAATCATATTTGACTGAGTTACCCAGCGGATCATAACCGGTGACGGACGTTTTCAGCGTGCTAACCTGGTCGACATTCACGGAGGATGCGGTTGCACCGGGCGCTGACGGGCGATTGGCGGCAGCCACAATCGGCGCCGAAGAGGCTAGATTGCCTGTCAGCGAACCAAGCGTCGATGCCGTTGCCTGCATGCCGTCGGCAGACGCATTGACAGGCACAAGACCGTCATAGCTGTTGACGACGGTGGTTGGCGTGGTGCCATCATATTTGTAGCCCAAGAGCTTGAAGCCGGAGGCATTGACGAGGAAGCCGTCTTCGTCGGGAACGAACTGGCCTGCGCGGGTCAGGAAGACGTTTCCGCTCGGGTCCTCGACCACGAAGAAGCCATCGCCCTGAATGGCGATATCGGTCGGCGATTGTGTCGACTGCAACGGTCCGTTCTGCGTGATGGAGTAATTGACCTTCGTCATCACGCCGCCGGAATTATAGGTGCCGCCATTCGCGCCCAGAACGAGCGTCGAAAACGAGGTCGATGCGCTCTTGTAGCCAGTGGTGCTGGCGTTGGCGATGTTATCACCGACGGTCCCGAGCTTGTTGGCCTGAGCGCCCATGCCGGATACAGCAGTTTTCATCGTTCCAAAAAGGCTCATGTCGAATCCTCTATTCCTGTTCCTGATGACGTTAGGATGCGGGCCTTGCGTGAGGCTGTCTGTTTTCTCCACCACGGAAAATTTCGGCGCGGTTGGGGACATGGAGGCGTAGCGAAGGCCAGAAACGAAAAAGACCGGCGCGGGCCGGTCTTCGAGAATGATGTTGCTGAAATGAATAAACAAAAATCGCGGGCGTTTTGAACCCGCGATGACGTTCAGGACCAGTCGATGCAGTATCCGAGGAACCGCTTGGAGTCGATTGGATCGAAGCCGAGCTTCTTGCGCAGCTTCTTGCGAAGCTTGCTGATGTGGCTCTCCACCACGTTTTCTTCGACTTCCTCATCGAAGATGCCGTAGATCGCGTTGAAGATCTGCGCCTTGGAAACGCGACGACCGCGGTTCGCGATTAAATATTCCAGGATGCGTCGTTCACGACGCGGCAGTGGGAAGACTTCGCCCGTCACTTCCGGATCGCGACCATCGGAAAAAACCCGGATGGGACCGACATCGGTAAATTGCGTGATGACGTTGAGCCTGCGGCGAATTGCTGCCGCCCGTGCCAGGATCTCACGTGGATGTACTGGCTTGCGGACGACATCGTCGACGCCGCAATCGAACAAGGCCAGTGTTGCATCGAGAGAATGCTGATCGCTGACCGCAATGACAGGTGCCTGGGAACGATCACGGATCGTTCTTGGCAGTTCATACGTTGTATCCGCCTGACCAATCAAAAATGCTTCAATCGCAGCGATGTCCGAATCCGCTGCGGTGTTCACCCATTCTCCAAATTCTGCTGGATCAAATCCAGTCGAGGGTATCCCCTCTCGTCCAAACAGGGCTGTATACCCTTCCTTAACGAGCTTGCGCTCATCAACTACCACGATCATTCGTCCGCCTCCGAATCAGTGTAGCTCACCTACGTCCTAGGGTGTACGAATCGGGCGAATCTCTCACAATTACAGGAAAACACAGGTAATTATTAATAGTTGATTAACCATACTGTGCCGATTTGGACTATATCTAGTATGCGTTAACCAAAAATGGGATATTTTTTCATGGGATAAACCTGTGGAAGATAATAGGGGGATTGACTCACCTAATTTGGCCCATTCTTGCCGCAATTCAAAAACAGGCAAAAATGAAACTCGGTGATACAACTTAGGATTGGTTAAGCCTGGCAAAATTTGCGAGCGTTGGCGGTCCATTGACCGTAGCCCGTTGCGACCAGATTGCTGATGACCCGGCAGACATAGCGCTGTTGCGCGGGGTCATTATTGGGGCCGGCATGGTACCTTGCGACCGCCATCGTCCAGGTCTCATGCCGATCGTGGAGCTGCTTTAGGAAGCGCGCAGCATAGGCGACGTTCTTCGCAGGCTCGAACATTTCGCCAATCGACCTGAACTCCGCCCCATGAAAATAGACGTTGATCTGCATGCATCCGACATCGATCAACTTGGCGCCACGTGCCCGCGCTTCCTCCACCAGACGATAGGCTTCCGCCCTGCTTTCCGGAAAAAAAGCCTTGCCTTCGATGTTGATCGCGTAGGGGCTGAGCGAGCCTTTGCGTCCCGTTTCCGTCAGCCCCACCGAATATAATATTCCTTCTGGAATACTATACTGGCCTGCGGCATCATGGATCTGTCGCTCACATTCGACCGCTGCGGCAGGCTGGGAAGCCTCACAGGTAAACGTGGTCAGGACGAGCGCTGGTATCGCGAGGAAGTGTTTCAGGCTGAACCGAAATATCATTGCCATTGACCTCTTCGGGCGCGCTCTGGCGCGTCTGCCGATAGAATTGCTCCTGCGATCGATCGTCGTTGCCACGCTGGCCCTGCTGTGCGCCTTGCTGGTTCAGATCGTTCGGCTGGCGATTGGTGTTGCTGTTGGTGTTATCCTGACGCTCGGATGTAGACGAAAGTGCCACGGTCACCTGGTCAACGCTGAAGCCCTGGGACTTCAGGGCATCCAGAATGGCAGAGCTGTCTTTCTGCAGCTCGGCATAGCCCTTCAGCGTATGGGCCGTCAGGTGAACGCTCAACTCATCGCCAACCAGCTTCATGGCGGCCGTCACATGACCGAGTTCGACCGGGCTCATCTGAATCTTGAGCGTGTGAACGACCTGCCCGGTGGACGTCACCAGAGGCGCTCCGCTCGTCTTGGCCGCCATTGCGGTTGCCCAATCCGGGTCGGTTGCCATCGACGCCGTCACGTTGGCGGCATTCAAGGTGGGCGAGAGGGCGAGATAGCGCCTGCTATCAAGGACCTGCACCACGTCGACGTTCGGAGCAGAGGATAGGGATGCATCCACCTTCAGCGATCCATCCTCATGCGATGCGATGTGAAGATCGATCGCCGGGGCATCCCCCTTTGAAAGCCTTACCACGGTGGTGGGCATGGCCAGATCGTCTTCGGATGGTGGAGCCACGGGAAGCAAGGCTGCGCCATCAGCAGGCTTGGCCTTTGCCTCGGCATGCACCGGCACCGCAGGCTGTTCCTTTGGCGCGGCTGTGGCTGCGAGAAGCGACATCAGGTCGGCACTCGTGCTGGCAACGTTGGTCAGATCTGCATCGTCTGCAGGTTTGTCGCTGTCCGTATCGTCCTTATCACCTTCGACCGGCACTTCGCTCGTGTTCGTGGCCTTCGTCAGCGTCTCGATGAATTTGACAAGATCTGCAAGTGACGTAGCAGGCTCCTCAGTCTCTGCCGGGGCTTCCGCGACGACAGGCGCAACAGGCGCAGTTTGAACGCTCAGGCTCGAGTCGACGAGCTTCAACAGGAGAGCAGGTTTGCTCTGCGCCGCCTCATCGACAACCTCGCCTTCAGCGGGTGGTTGCTTGTCGTCGGCGCTTGTGGAACGGGCTGGCACAGCATCCTGAGATTTATCGGCAGGGCGATCGCTGACCGTTTGCTTCGTATCGGTCGGCGCGGCGCTGGACGGAGTGCTCTGGGCCTTATCGCTATCTTGCGCCTTGGAATCGGCGTTGGCGTTGTTCGCCGGTGCAGGTTGCCGCGCAGTGCGGTCACCCGCAGCGCCAAGCGCATCCGAGAAGCCTGATCCGCCTTGTTTGGACGATCCGCCACGGTCCCGACCATTTGTGACCTTTACGGCCTCGGCGTGGCTTGGCACCAAGTTGCTCAGGACGTTCATGTTATCCCCCTTCCTGCTTCAGCATGGAGTCGATCTCGTTCAATCGAGCGCGGTTCTTGTCGAAAAATGTCTTTAGCGGCGCCGCATCGGCTGCCTGAGACGCAGCCTCCTCGGTCTTTCCGGCCGGCACAGGAGCCCTGCTACCCTCGGTCGCAGGGCCGCTACTGCTCGAAACAGTCGTCGCGGCGGTAAGAGACGGCGGCTGCATAATCTGTTCCGCAATGGTTTTTGCCGCGTTGCGTAGCGCGAGGTCACGCGGCGAAAGTTCCGATTCCGGGATGCTCGCCAGCTTTTCCTGGGCGGCCAGAACATCCTGTCCTGATATGTCGGACAGCCCCGAATAGAGCTTGGAGAGAGGCTCACGGGTGGTGTCGCCCGTGTCCTCAGCAATTCCATTGGCTTTCTCTGCCGCGAACTGGGCAAGCTCCATCTTGCCTTGCAGGGATGCTTGCCGCGCGATGCGCAGATAGATTTCCTGCGCTCTCTCCGCATCCATCAATTCGGCGATCTCACCAATGTCCTTCGTCGTCACCGGGCCAAAGCTATCGATGGCGAGGCTGACAAAGAGATCGGCAAACTGCGACGCATAGGGTGAATGCAGAAATCGGACGGCGTATTTGCGCGCGTAAACCATCCCCTTCTCGGGCTGCTTCAACTGCATCGTCGCCATGATGGAGCGGCGCAGCGCGGCTTCCTCGATAATCGTGCCTGGCGCGCTCAACCGGGCATCGTCGAAGAATGGCAGGGCTGCAGCCGGGTCTTTGGTATAGGCGATATTGCCCGCAATCAGCATGAGATAAGGCCCCAGGCGATTGTTGCGATATTCCGGAATAAGGTCGGAGACGACCTTGTCCACCAGGCCGCCACGACCGCTCAGATATTTTTGCAGGACGTTGACCACGCGTGAATCGAAGTATCCCTGCACGTCCTTGGCGACGAGATAGTTCAGCGTCGCGGGATTTCCGCCGCTCATGATGTAGATCAGCGCCGCGTCGGCGTTCTTCGTGTCGGAAAAGACCGACATGTCCGAGGTGCGCAACGTGGTGTCGAAAGCGCTCAGCAGAAATTTCTGCATGTCGCGCGCGGAATGATCGCCCATGACGACCGAATCCTGCACGAACTGCAGAGACCGCAAGATCTTGGCGGGCGGCAAGTCGCTCTGGGCCTCGGCATGGCCAGCCGCCAGAAGCCAGGACACCCCCATCAACAATCCAGCAATATGAGTGGCTCTCATCATCCGCTGGCCTCAACCGTCCTCGAGCAATATCTCGATGCGACGGTTCGCGCCGTTCATCGGGTCGTCGGTGCTTTGCAAGCGACGGTCGGCAAAACCGGACAGCTGCTTGATCCGTCCTTCATCCAGTCCGCCGCGCACCAGCATGTAATAGGCCGCATGGGCGCGATCCATCGACAGCGTCCAGTTGTCCTTGCCGCCGCTACTATAGGCTCTGCCGTCGGTATGGCCGCGAATGACGACGGCGCCCTTCTGCTTGCTGAGAACCTCGCCGATCTTGCCCATTGCCAGGACGAGATCGCGCTGGGGTATGGCAGAACCGACACTGAACATCGCAGTGCTTGCCTTTTCCGAAATGGTGATCAGCGTGCCGCCTTCGGCAGGGGTCACGACAATGCCCTCGGCAAGCTTGCCGGCCACGCCGGAAACCTGTTGCGAGATTTCCGCGCGCAACGCGTCGGCGGCCTTCTCGCTCTTTTGCGATACCTTGACGGGCGTGGCAGGCTCGCTTTCAGGGTCTTGCTTTACCTCAGCATCCTGTTTGGCCGGTTGCTTACCGGATGCCTGATCGGGCTTGGGGCTGGGCACGGGAATGGCCATGGCCACCTCCGTGGGCTTTTGAGCCTCCGGATCCAGATCGTCTGCCGCAACCTGTTCGGCCTTAGCCGTCTTAGCATCAGGCGGTGCTCCAAGCTCGTTCGGGTCACCGATAATGCCTGCGACATCTTCCTTCGGGGGCGTTTGCTTCACGCTTTCAGACGTCTGCTCCTTTTCCGGGAGCTTGGTGTCCTGGACCACCACAGAAGGGTTCTGCTGAG
This sequence comes from Agrobacterium cavarae, assembly GCF_004310285.1. Classification (GTDB taxonomy): domain Bacteria; phylum Pseudomonadota; class Alphaproteobacteria; order Rhizobiales; family Rhizobiaceae; genus Agrobacterium; species Agrobacterium cavarae. The sequence goes on along the minus strand of NZ_SISF01000023.1, from coordinate 333,840 downwards.
CGGTGTCGATCTGCTTGCTCCAGAAATCCGGATCGAAGGGATCGCGGTAGGCTTCACCGCCGGAGGCGCCGGTGGAAGGGCCGGATTCGCTTGCACCGCCCTCACCCTTGGCGCTGACATTGGCTTGCTGGCCGACCTCCTGGGCAATCTCCGCAAGAACCGCATAGGGGTTTTCGAAGAACGCCGCTTCGGAGAAATTGACGTTCTGGCCGGAGGTCGTGGTCGAGTCCTCGCCGCTTGCAGCCGCACTGCCTTCCGTCGATTTGGTCGACTTGGTGTCGGACTTTGCGCTGTTCTCCTCGCCTTGCTCCTTCTTGGCCGGCTGCTTCAACCCACGTTCGGCCGGCTGTTCGTCCGTCAGCTTGATGGGATTGAAATAGCTGGCGACCGATGCGGTCGTCTTCTCATTGGAGGCGTTGACGAGCCACATAACGAGAAAGAAGGCCATCATCGCGGTCATGAAGTCAGCAAAGGCGATCTTCCAGGCACCACCATGCGCACCGTCATGCCCACCCTTGTGACGCTTGACGATGATGATTTCATTCTTGCCGTGATGGTGATTTTCGCTCTCACTCATCCGACAAGCCCCTCAAACCTTGGAAAAATTCCGACAGTCTCGTCATTAGAACTGAATTATCCATTTGAACCTGAATATCGATGTCGTCCGACATCTCGTAATCGACAGGATGGTCAATTTCTTCCAGGCCTTTGCGCATCTTGGAAAGCAGTTGCTCCGGCCCGCTGATCTTGACCGTGCCAGCATAGCCGTCGCGGATTTCGCGAAGAACTTGCGCTGCCATTTCGGCTGCCGTCTTCTGTGCAAGCTCCTGCTCGACAAACTGGCTGAGAACCTTGAGACAGGCGGCCTCGACGTGCTCGTTCATGACCTGCTTCATGGTGATGACCGAGGTCGCAAGGTGACCGGCAATCTCTTCCTCGAACCGGACACGTTGGGCCTCGAGCTCTTCCTCATGGCGCAGCTTCAACGCGTCGAGTTCGGCCTGATGGCTTTCTTCGAGAGTCTGTTTTGCGGATTGCTCGCCATCCTCGAAAGCCTTGCGCTTCTCTTCCTCAAGATCGACCAAAGGCTCGGGAGCAGCCGCCCAGTCATTCTCAAAGGTCACTGCCGGCAACTCGATATCGAGTGCCACGGGTTCTTCAACCGGTACGAACTGGCTGAAATCCTTCAAGTATTTTGTCAGCGCTGCACTCATCGACGCACCTGATGACAGACATCACATCTGTCGTTTTCAATCCGGGAAGCCTTGCGGGAAAACCGCAAGGTATTCGCAACTGCCTCAGCGAAGGAGAAGAGTCCTGCCATGACAGCTTTTCATCCGGCAGGGTAAAGAGCCAAACTTGTGCGAGGGTGAACCTCTCCACCATTAGCGCGACCGACCGACGATATTGCGGAAGAGGATAGGTCTACTGCGGCAGACAAATGGGGTAATGGCCATGATATGCTGCGGCATTTCAGGCAGAACGACGTAGCTCTTCTTGTGACAACGACATGCGTCGGGCGCAGAATTCGAGCGGACATTCGCCTGCGAGATCAATACCGTTAAGGCAAGCACGCCGGCGAGGTTTGCGGTCTTCGGACTGCCATCATGCCACTCGTGGGATCGCTCCCCCGAGTGCCTTCTTGTGGTCCAAACCTTAGCCTTGGAACAGACTTGCAAGGCTCTTTCGGAAGCTATTGGCCATCGAAACGACCTCGACCGCCAAATCACGCTGCGATTTATAGGCGGCAAGCTTGGTCGATTCTTCCTCCATATCCGCGTCAACAAGACGGCTGACGCTTTTGTTCAAGGAGTCGCCAAGCGCACCCACGAAGGATTGCTGCTGATCGATGCGGTTCGACATGGTCCCGAGAGTGCTGCCGAGCCCCTTTAACTTGGCGGAAAGCTCGCCAACGACGGCCACCATGTCGTCAAGTTCTTCCTTCGTCGTGCTCGACGAAATGGCGATTTCCTGACCGCCCGGAGGCGTCGCCCCGTCGGGGCTCATCAAGTAGTACTCGCGGGGCGTGCCGGAACCATTGGGGTTTAGAGTGTCAGCATCAGTCGCCTTGGTGAACAGACCACGGCTCGGGTCGCTGGAATCGATGAGGACGGTGTCGGAGGTCTTGATGCTCAGATATTGCAGGCTGACCGCACCGTCTGCTCCCTTTTTGTAAGAGAAGGGGATGGACTTGCTGTCAGGCAGTTGCGGGGTGGTGTTCAGGAGCCAGTTATCGCCGGAAAAGGATGCCGCCTGGGCGACCGACGCCAGATTTTTCTTCAGTGCTGCGATCGACCCATTGATGGTGTCGCGGTCCGTGCTTTCCTCGTAACCGGTGATCAGCTCAGTGGTGATCTTGTCCAGAATGTCGATCGCGGAGGAAACGCCTTCGTAGGTCGTATCGACCTTGGAGGCACCAAGGCTCAGCGCATCGCCAACGCTGCTCAGAACATTGCCTTCAGATTTCAGGTTCTTGGCGGTGGACCAGTATCCGGCATTGTCCGCAGCCTTGCCAATCTTCAAGCCGCTACTTGTGATCTGCTGGGTCTTATCCAGGTTTTCATTGCTGAACAGCAGCGTTTGAAGGGCGCTCTGCACGTAGCTAGAGGTCATGATTTTTGTCATGTCAGCAATCTCAAGGCGAGGGAAGAACATGCCATTTTTGGCGGTTGCGGCCTCATCGTCATGAAGAGGCGAAGGTCATGGGAATCAAAGCAGCCAGACAGGCGATCAAACCATGGGCAAGCTTGCGCGAAACTGGAGAAAAACCTCTTTGATCGTGACATGCCCTTAATGACGAAGGCCGCGCTTCCAGAAAACGCGGCCTTTGCCATAGATTGAAGCGAAACCTTACTGACGGAAGAGCGAGAGAAGGTTCTGCGAGCTGGAATTCGCGATCGACAGCGACTGGATGGCAAGCTGCTGTTGCGTCTGTACAGCGGAAAGTCTGGCGGATTCTTCTTCCATGTCCGCGTCGATCAGACGGCTGACACCGGCCTCGATCGCATCTGATAGCTTGCTGGAATACTTGTCCTGAAGTTCGACGCGGATCTGAAGAGCACCGATCGCTGCCGCGGAATCAGTCATCTTGCTCAATGCCGCTTCGACAATATTCATGAAGCCATCGATATCGCCCTGGGTCGAGACGCTGGTCAGCGCGACCGACATGATCGAGCCCAGAACACCGCCGCTTCCGAGGCCGTTGGCGCCGATCGTCGAGAACAAGGCGTAGGTCCCGACATTGAAGGTTGCAACGGTGACCTTGACCGTACCGTCCGCTTCGCGAACAAATCCGTCCACGACATTGGCTTGCGTGTTTTGAGTGACCAGCCAGTTTTCGCCCGAGAAGGAGGCACCTTGAGCGATCGCCGAAAGCTGTTCCTGCAACTTGCTGATTTCGAGCTGAATCTGTCCCTTATCAGTGGATTGTTCGCTTGCTGTTACAAGCTTTGCTTTGATCTCGTTGACAGCACCGATCGCGCTTTCCATCGCCGCGTAAGCGGTGTCAACCTTGGCTGCACCGACGCCAAGTGCGTCGGCAGCGGCATTCAAGGCCTTTTTGTCGGAATTCATCGTGGTGGAAATTGACCAATATGCAACGTTGTCGCTCGCCTGAGCAACCTTATAGCCGGAGGAAACCCGGTCCTGGGTATTAGACAGGCTGGTATTGATCGAACGCAATGTCTGCAATGCGGACATAGCGGATGTATTGGTCAAAATACTGGTCATTTGAATTGGCCCCTTTGGCAATCTCTGGAAGAAGGGACATTCCGGTCGTACCGGGAAACGCGGCAGGTAGCTTCATGCTTACCGAATGGTTGGTCCGGTGCGCTGTTTCGATGGCCGCAGAAAACCGCTTTATGGTTAATAAAGCCTTAAATTTAGGGAAGTTTTTACTTGAGTGAACGCCGCGTTAACGGAGATACCGCCCGTTAACATTGACTAACGATTTGATAATAAATGATATTTTTGGTTTTTGTCCCGGCGAAATTTGTTGTCGAAACAAACAAAAAAAGCCGCGCTGGAGCGCGGCTTTTATCGTTGAAGCGGAAGCGATTAGCCTCTGAAGAGCGAAAGCAGCTGCTGAGAACCGGAGTTCGCGATCGACAGCGACTGGACGGCCAGCTGCTGCTGGGTCTGAAGTGCCGAGAGACGAGCAGATTCTTCTTCCATGTCTGCATCGACCAGGCGGCTGACGCCCGACTTGATGGCGTCCGAGAGCTTGCTAGAGAAATCGTCCTGCATGTCGATGCGGGTTTTCAGTGCACCAAGTGCTGCAGCGCCGTCCGTGAGGTTATCGAGGGCGGTCTGAACCGTGTTCAGGAAGGTGTCGATCTGGCCCTGCGTGGTTACGCTGGTCAGTTCGATGGTCATGACTGCGTTCAGAATACCGCCGCTGCCGACGCCGCTCGCGATTGTCGAGAACATGGCGTAGCTTCCAGCCTGGAACTCGGCCGTGTTGACCTTGACCGTGCCGTCCTCTTTACGGATGAAGCCATCGACAACGGTCGCCTTGGTGTCGTTGACCATCCAGTTTTCGCCGTTGAAGGATGCAGCCTGGCCGATCGCCGTCAGCTGTTCCTGAAGCTTGTCGATTTCAAGCTGGACCTGCTTCTTGTCGACGGAGCTTTCGCTTGCTGTCGTGAGCTTTGCCTTGATTTCGTTGACGACGTCGATCGCGCTATCCATTGCAGCATAGGCGGTATCGACCTTTGCAGCGCCGACGCCGAGAGCGTCCGTCGCAGCGCCGAGCGCCTTGTTGTCGGACTTCATGGTCGTGGAAATGGACCAGTAGGCGACGTTGTCAGATGCCTGTCCTACGCGAAGGCCAGAGGAAACGCTGCTTTGGGTATCCTTCATATCCGAGTTGATCGAACGCAGAGTCTGCAATGCGGACATCGCGGAGATATTGGTCAGAATGCTGGTCATAAACTGCCCCTTTGGCAAGTATAGGGAAGGGACATTCCGGTTTCACCGGTTAAACGACGTATAGCTTCATGCTCGCTGAGCCAATCCATTAACGCTCCAGCCGTCGTTTTGATGGATTCATCTAAAGCTATTAAGGTTAACACCGATATAATATTGAATTAACAGATAGTAAAATTTGAAATTAATTGGTTAATACTTATTAACTCAGGTTAATAAAAAGAAAAGGCCAGGTCTTTCGACCTGGCCTCTTTAACATTTTCTTTACCGATTGGCTTAACGGAAGAGCGACAGAATGCTCTGCGAGCTGTTGTTGGCAATCGAGAGCGACTGCACTGCGAGCTGCTGCTGTGTCTGCAAGGACGCCAAACGAGCGGACTCTTCTTCCATGTCGGCGTCTACCAGCTTGCTGACGCCAGCCTTCATGGCATCGCTGATCTTGCTGGCGAACTTGTCCTGAAGATCGATACGCGTGGACATCGCGCCAAGGGCCGCCGCACCCTTCGTCAGTTCCTTCAGAGCGGTTTCGACGGTAGAAAGGTAGGTGTCGATCTTGCCCTGTGTCGCAGCACTGGTCAGTTCGATGGTCATGACGGCGCTGAGAATACCGCCGCTACCAACGCCGCTCGCGATGGTCGAGAACATGGCATAGCTGCCAGCCTGGAACTCGGCGGTGTTGATCTTGACGGTGCCGTCTTCCTTGCGGGTAAAGCCATCGACAACGGTCGTCTTGGTGGAGGTGACCATCCAGTTTTCGCCGTTGAAGGATGCAGCCTGGCCAATCGCTGTCAGCTGTTCCTGCAGCTTTTCGATTTCGAGGTTGACCTGATCCTTATCGACCGAGCTTTCGCTCGCTGTGACCAGCTTGGACTTGATCTCGTTGACGACGTCGATCGCGCTATCCATTGCGGCGTAAGCCGTGTCGACCTTTGCAGCGCCGACGCCGAGAGCGTCCGTCGCAGCGCCGAGCGCCTTGTTGTCGGACTTCATGGTGGTGGAGATCGACCAGTAGGCAACGTTATCCTTAGCGGACGAAACTTTCAGACCGGTAGAAACGGTGTTCTGTGTGTTCTGCAGCTTGCTGTTGACGTCGCGCAGAGTCTGGAGAGCGTTCGTCGCGCTGGAGTTGAAGTTAATGCTAGACATGATTGCCCCTTTTAACGAGATACATGAGAGGGACATGCCGGATTCCACCGGCGTAAACGGTTCGGCCTCATGCCACTCGGGTCCATTTTCTGAAGGACACCAAACCCGTCACGTGAGGATGAAAATGACCCTCAACGATTGCCAACTTCTTAATTTGAACGATCGAATCCCCCCTTCCCCGACCTATGGTTAACCCCGTGTGAAAGCCTTTCCTCAAACTGGGAAAGCCACGTGAAGGTGTCCCGTTTCGAGCAAGGTTCATCCTGTAGCGTTTGGTGAATTTTTCTATCGCCGCAGATCGGCCGCGCCCCAAAAAGACCTGCCGAGCAAGAGGACGCAACGTATCCATGTTAAATGAAATCAGCTATTCAGCCGCCTCCAAGCACTTCAAGACAGGGCGCTACACAGACGCGCTGAGGACGTTGAACCGGCTGATCGATATCAACCGTGATGCGCGCACATACGCTTTGCTTGCCAAAACGCTGCTGCAACTCGGACTGAAAGAACAGGCCGCCACGTCCTACGAACTTGCCTATCAGCAAAACGGGCTGGATGCAGAGACCTACCTGGTTGAAAGCATCAAGCTCTTCTACGAGTGCGACCAGAAGGACAGGGCACTCGCCCTTTCCAACAGGCTCATTCACCGTTTTCACAAACATCCGGATATTGCCTATATCGTCGGTTCGCTGCTGATCGAACGTGGCGAAAATCGTATCGCCCGCACGCTGAAAAGCATCCTAATGAAAAGCGAGGATATCGAGCACATCAAACTCGGTGCGCGTATCGCCATCACGACATGGGATCTTTTCGATCCAAGCGACATCGAGACGGCGCGCGTTCTGTTGTCAAAACTGCCGCGCAACAACCCGGTTCGTCTCATGTATCTGGTGTTCAGCCGTGAACACAGCAAGTTCGACAATATCGAGAAACATCAGCCAATCATCGATGCCGCTGTTGCTGCAGGCGATACGTCCTTCGTTTCACTCGACGGCACCTTCTTCAATCTTCACTGGAGCGGCGACGAGTACATCAATCAGCTGGCGCGCTCAAACACGCCGGTCTTCACGCCCGACATAAAGGAGCGCCGTCGCGCGATGCCGCATGAATGGGGCAAGAAGATCCGCATCGGTTATCTTTCTTCGGATTTCTTCGACAAGCACGCGACGATGAAGCTGATCCGCCGGGTCCTGGAATTGCATGACCGCGATCGTTTCGAAGTCACGCTCTTCTGCCACTCCGATCCTAAGCTTCTTGGCACGAACGAGGCCGATCGAAGCCTCTGGGGCGATGTCGTCACCATCCGCGACATGACGGATGAGCAGGCACATGCGGAGATGCGGTCACGCAACATCGACATCATGGTGGACCTGAAGGGTCACACTGCCGGCAACCGCACGGCAATCCTGAACATGGGCGCCGCCCCCCTTCAGGTGGCATGGATCGGCTTCCCGGGCTCGGTCGTCAATATCGATCTGGATTATGCCGTCGGCGACCACTATGTGCTGCCGGAGAGCTCGAAACCCTTCTATCACGAGAAGTTCGTGCGCTTACCCGAGACCTATCAGCCGAACGATCCGGTCAATCGCCCCCTGGCTAAACAGGTGACGCGAGCAGAAGTCGGGCTGCCTGAAGACGCCTTTGTCTTTGCCTCTTTCAACGCCAACCGCAAGATCACGCCGCGCGTGATGGATTTGTGGAGCGATATCCTGAAAAAGGTGCCAGACAGCGTCATCTGGGTGCTGCATAACAGCCAGGTCAGCGCCGTGAACATCGTGAAGAAGTTCAACGAGAATGGTATCCCCGCCAAGCGCGTCTTCCTGATGGGCAAGTTGGACTTCGAGCTTCACCTCAATCGTATCACAGCCGCCGATCTCGGTCTCGATACCTTCCCCGTGAATGGCCATACTACGACTTCGGAACAGCTCTGGTCGGGCCTCCCTGTCCTCACCGTCAAGGGCACGAACTTCGCTTCGCGCGTCAGCGAAAGCCTGTTGAATGCCATCGGCACTCCGGAACTCGTGGCTGAGGACGAAGAGGACTATGTGAACCAGGCGGTCTTCTATGCCCAGAATCCCGATCGCCTCAAAGAGGTGCGCGAGCGGGTCGCGACAAATCGCTTCGTCACGCCGCTCTTCGATGCGGAGCGCTTCTGCCGTCACCTCGAGAGTGCGTATGAGATGATGGTCGAGCGCGCCAAGCAAGGGGCTGAACCGGATCATTTCGATGTTCCCGCACTTCCAAAGCGCGACGGCCCCTTCCTCGAACGATAATGCCGAACACGACAAAGGCCGCCTCGAGAGAAGCGGCCTTCTTTTATGTGATCTTAAAAACCCGTCTTCTCTCATGCGAATAGGCTGCCGGTGTTAACGGCGCTCCATCTTCTGTAGATTTACGAACTACTTTTCGGCGATCGGGCTATTTGCGCTCCGATGTGGTCGGACGATCTTTGTCGTCCGTCGCCTCCGACGTTATTCGGAGTAAAGCTCGCCGGCAGACGTCACGATCTTCCATCGTCCGTCCACTTTGGTCATTGAGAGAAGCTTGCTCTTATCTGGCAGGACCGAGCCAATCTGCACCAGGAACATGCCTGACTTGTCCTCGATCAGCGCCCGTCCGTTCGAGACATGCAAGAGCTTGAAGTTCACGCCACCCGGGAAGGGCTGCTGCACCGCTGAACTGTCTGAAATGATATCCTTGTCGATAGCGGGAACCGTCGCGGTTATGACGTTATCAACGACCGCATCCTTCGGCTCGATGGCGGCGGAGTTGTCGGCATGGGGAATGGCCGCCTCCCCACCACCGCCGCCGCGTTGTGGGACGTTCATCAACGCTTCCCAACCCCGGCCGCTCATGCCGAATTTCTCCGGGTTGAGGAAAACGTACCAAGGGAGAGCCGCTGCCGCTGCCGCAACGGCAATAAGCCCGCCCGTCAGCACCCGATCGAATTGTCTGGCGGCATCGGCCGCGGTGGTGGTCTTGTCGCGCTTTTTGAACTTCATGATCAGGGTCCTCGCCGCTGTGCAGCCGCCTGGTTGTTAACGGGCGCGTTTCTCAGCGCGTTTGCCAGTTCTGCGTAGGCGTCGATCACCGTCGGATCGCCCGGAGACTGCTTGAGAACTTCATAAACAAAGGGCACCTGCTTGACCGCCATATCGAGTTCGGCATCGACGCCCGGCCGATATCCGCCGATAAGGCGCAGATCCTTTGTTTCCTCGAAATTGTGAATGAGCGATTTCAACCGCGAGACAAGCTTCTGCTGATCGGGCGTCCAGGCCTTGTGGGAAAGACGCGAGATGGATGCCAGCGGATTGATCGGCGGATAACGCCCCTCATCGGCGAGCGAGCGATCAAGCACGATGTGACCGTCGAGAATGCCGCGGGTGGAGTCCGCAATCGGATCGTTGTGATTGTCGCCATCGACCAGGATCGAGATGATGGCGGTGACCGTTCCCGTCCCCTCCTCGCCCGGCCCTGCCCGTTCCAGAAGCTTTGGAAGTTCGGTGAAGACAGAAGCCGGATATCCACGCGCGATCGGCGGCTCGCCAGCAGCGATCGCCACCTCGCGGATGGCATGGGCAAAACGGGTGATGCTGTCGGCAATGAAGAGGACATTCTCGCCCTTGTCGCGAAAATGCTCGGCAATGGTCATTGCGACGAGCGGTGCCATCTTTCGCAGCATCGGGCTTTCATCGCTGGTGGCGACAACGGCAATCGACTTCCTCATATTGTCGCCGAGCGTGTCTTCAATGAATTCCCGAACTTCACGACCGCGTTCGCCGACCAGTGCGATGACCACCTTGTCGAAGGCATCCGCCTTGGCGAGCATGGAGAGCAAGGTGGATTTACCCACGCCCGATCCGGCAAAGACGCCGAGACGCTGGCCCAGACACAGCGGAGTGAAAATATCGATGGCCTTCACCCCGGTCCGGAAGCCGGAAATTACGCGGCTTCGGCTCATGGATGGTGGCGGCAAGGCCATGACGGAGCGCTTGCGGGCACCTTTCATCAGGGGGCCATTGCCATCGATCGGTTTGCACAGCGAATTGATGGTGCGACCGCACCAGCTATCGTCGGGCTGAACACGAAATTCGCCCTCTCGCAGCACGACGTCGTTGACGCCGATCGGCTCGCCAGGTTCGATGGGGCAGACATAGATGAGGTCCGGCTCGACTCGGACCACTTCACCCAGATGCAGGCCCGTCGCGCTTTTGTGTACGACAAACTCACCAAGCCGCACATGTTCCGAAAGCCCATTGACCGTGTAGTGCCCGGCAGCGATGGTGCGCACACGCCCACCGTGCGAAACGGGCGCGCCAGAGGCCAGTTGAGCGGCCGCGATCTGCGCGAGGGCATCCAGTTTGTGAAACGGCGAAGGCTGCGGTTGGCTATCCATTGGGGTTCATGCCGATTACTGACCGCCGCCCAGCGTGCGCAGCGCCTGGGACAGGTTCTCCTCGGTCGATTTCATCATCGACGAAATGCCTTCGAAGGCCCGGTTGACCTGAATAAGCTGCGTCATCTGCGAGACGCCGTTGATGTTGGAGGATTCCAGGAAGCCCTGCACGACGCCGGCGCGATCTGCATCCACGACTGGCTGTGGCGCCTGAGAGAAGATCACGCCGCTGTTTTCATAGCGAACGAAACCCTTTTTCGCGTCGGCGGTGAACAAGCCGATCTGGCCCATCGTCCTGCCATTCTGGGTAATACGACCGTCCGAGCCGACCGTTGGCTCGCCTGCAGCGAGATTGAGCTGGATCGGCGCACCGCCCGGATCGAGAACCGGATATCCCTTGGTCGAAATCAGTTCGCCCGTCGTCGACATGGAGAAGCGGCCATCGCGTGTGAGGACCTGACCGGACGGTGTATTGATGGCGAACCATGCATCGCCCTTGACGGCAAAATCGAAGGGGTTTCCTGTCCGCTCGACTTCGCCGTTCTTCGTCGATAGATAGTCGTTGCCCTGCGTCACGAAGGCGATATTGGCACGTAAATCGTTCTTCGTCTCCGCCATGACCTGGTTGAACTTCACCTCGGTGCCACGAAAGCCGACCGTATTCATATTGGCGATGTTATCCGCGATGGTCGTCAGGCGGCGTTCCAAGGCGATCTGGGACGAAATACCAACATAGATACCAGATTGCATGTCGTTCTCCTGTTCGGACTTCCAGCCAAGGACGTGCGGCCAAACTCGGCGCATCATGGCTTCAAGACCTAGAGGGGTTTGCTTGCGCGAAACTTTTGGGTTCGGCTCTGCGACCGGCCTGTAAAGAATGAGCAGCGCTAACGATGCCAGAGCGCCACAACATGACGCGATGACGTTTCAGACAATGTGGTCCATGTGGCGAAACACCTCAAAGCCAGCCTCGCGCAAGGCATGATGCCTAACCATTCAGGAGGAAAATTGGCTGCAGGTGTGAGCGTCAGATGAATATCGTTATTGGACTGGTTATTACTTTCGGCTGTATTCTCGGCGGCTTCATGGCCATGGGCGGCCATCTGGACGTCCTCGTTCAGCCGTTCGAGCTCGTGATCATCGGCGGTGCGGGTCTCGGCGGCTTCATCATGTCCAACCCGATGAAGGTGGTGAAGGATTCGGGCAAGGCGCTTGGCGAAGCCTTTAAATTCGCGGTGCCGAAGGAACGTCACTATCTCGACGTGCTGGGCGTTCTCTACGGGCTGATGCGCGATCTGCGCACGAAGTCGCGCAACGAGATCGAAGCCCATATCGACAATCCGGAAGAATCCTCCATTTTCCAGACGGCTCCGTCGGTTCTCAAAAACAAGGAACTGACAGCTTTCATCTGCGACTATGTGCGCCTGATCATCATCGGCAACGCCCGCAGCCATGAGATCGAAGCGCTGATGGACGAGGAAATCGAAACGATCCTCTACGACAAGCTGAAGCCGTACAACGCGATTACCGCGATGGGCGACTCCTTTCCGGCCATCGGTATCGTCGCGGCCGTTCTCGGTGTTATCAAGGCGATGGGTAAGATCAACGAGCCCCCTGCGGTTCTCGGTGGCCTGATCGGTGCCGCGCTCGTGGGCACCATGCTCGGGATTCTGCTTTCCTATTCGATCTGTAACCCTCTTGCCTCTCAGGTGAAAATCGTCCGCTCGAAGCAGCACAGACTGTATGTCATCGTGAAGCAGACCCTGATCGCCTATATGAACGGCTCGGTTCCGCAGGTCGCGCTGGAATATGGACGAAAGACGATTTCCGGTTACGAGCGTCCGTCCATCGACGCGGTCGAGCAGGAAATGATGAACCCTGGCGGCGACCAGAAGGCGGCTTGATATGGCGATTGCTGCGGACCACAGCTCTTCCTTGGGAATGGAACCCTCCTTGCTTGCCAAGCTTACCGGTGGGCTTGGTGACAGCAAGACGGTCACCAAGATCGGCAACGAGATTGGCCAGGTCTATGGCACATTCCTCCCCGATGTTTTTCACAGCCAGACCGGCATCACCATCGAGGTGGATTATGAGGCTTGCGAATCCGGCCTCATGACCGATCTCATTGCGAAGCTCGGCAAGGATTATGCTGTCGCGGATTGTTCGCTTCGCAACTGGTGCAACAACTTCATGCTGGGTGTCGGCAACGCTTTCGTCATGGCTTTGATGGAGCGCATGCTGGGGGCTGCTCCCGATACGATCATGGAACCGGAAGTCCGCGCTCTCTCGGCGATCGAGCTCGATCTTGCAGCTCTGATCCTCGACCGAATCGCTGGCGTGCTGCGCTCTGCGGTCAACGCTCCCGGTGGCTTCGAAGTGACGATCGAGCCACCCTTCAATGCAACCGGAAAGAGCACCTATGAGGAGGCCATGTTCGGCCAATTCGGCATGCTGATCCGGTCGACGATCACAATCGGCAAGGTGACCTCTGAATTTGCGCTGATTATTCCTCAGCGCACCCTTCTCAAGACGAGGATCGTCACGCCGAAGCCTTCGGCTGGAGCCTTGAAGAAGCAAGAAGAGTGGATGGAGATGATTTCCGAGCAGGTCAAGCGGTCCCAGGTGACGCTTGAGGCGAAGATCAGACTGCAGACACTGACACTGAAGACGATATCACGACTCGTGGAAGGAGACGTCATTCCTTTCCGGGACGCGAAGCAGGATGATATCTGCGTCGAAGTAAGCGCAAACGGAGCAAAAATGTACAATTGCGAGTTTGGGCGAGCCGGGGACCGCTACACGGTTCGGGTCAAGAACAACGTCTCTACGGATGACGAAATCCTAAGACACCTGATGGGTTGAGATCGCTCAATACTACCTTAGGTTTTAGGCAGGCTGACGCAAGTTTCAAAAGGAATAATTATCGCATGGCTACGAAAAAGACCCCTGTAACCGACGACGACCTGATGCCTTCGCTCGATGACACGGGCGAGCTGGATCAAGCTATCGGTGGGCTGCGCGACGTCTTGAAAAGCGACGCGGATGGTTCGCTCTCCAGCTTCGGCGATTTCGGCGACTTTGATGGCGCCGCTGCAAGCCCGCTGGGCGATGACCTCGACGCGTTTGGCTTTGACGCGGGCGCAACCGCTTCCGCAGCGCCGCTTGGCAGCGGACTGGCGGATAATCTGGACCTGATCATGGACATCCCGATCGATGTCCAGATCGTTTTGGGAACCAGCCGCATGCTGGTATCAGGTCTGATGGGCCTGGAAGAGGGAGCAACAATTGCGCTCGATCGACGAATCGGCGAACCTGTTGAGATCATGGTGAACGGTCGTTGCATTGCACGCGGCGAGATTACCGTTCTGGAAGACGACGATACACGTTTCGGTGTGAAGCTGATCGAAGTGCTGAGTACTAAGAAGACCTGATCCCTGTGGGGACGGAGAGGAAAGACCATGATGGACTTTGAGGATTTCGGTAACCCGGTCTTAGGGAAACCGTTGTCTCAGGCTGAAAAGGCTGCCGCCGTGCTCCTGGCAATGGGCAAGGGCGTGGCTGGAAAACTGTTGAAGTTTTTCACCCAGGCCGAGCTTCAGACCATCATCAATTCCGCTCAGACTCTTCGTGTCATCCCTCCGGACGAACTTGCCCAGATCGTTGCCGAGTTCGAGGACCTCTTCACCGAGGGAACCGGTCTCATGGACAATGCCAAGGCGATCGAAGCCATCCTCGAAGAAGGACTCACGCCAGACGAAGTGGACGGCCTTCTTGGCCGTCGTGCGGCGTTCCAGGCATTCGAGACATCCATCTGGGATCAGCTACAGGATTCCGATCCGCAGTTCATCGGCAAGTATGTGATGCGCGAGCATCCGCAGACGATCGCCTATATCCTTTCGATGCTGCCCTCCTCCTTCGGTGCCAAGGTTCTGCTGACCATTCCCGACGAACAGCGTGCGGACATCATGAACCGTACGGTGAACATGAAGGAAGTCAGCCCGACTGCCGCGCAGATCATCGAAAAGCGCGTCTTGGCGCTGATCGCCGAAGTCGAGGCAGAACGCAACGCAACCGGCTCCATCAAGGTCGCAGACCTGATGAACGAACTGGAAAAACCCCAGGTCGATACCCTTCTCAGCTCGCTCGAAACCCTCAGCCGGGAATCGGCGAACAAGGTCAAGCCGAAGATCTTCCTCTTCGAGGACCTCATGTACATGCCGCAGCGCAGCCGTGTTACGCTCCTCAGCGATATTACCAGCGATGTCCTCACCATGGCGCTGCGCGGCGCCACGACGGAAATCAAGGAATGTGTGCTGTCGAGCATCAGCCCACGCCAGCGCCGCATGATCGAGTCCGACCTTTCTGCCGGCGGTCCGAACATCAACACCCGCGAAGTTGCAGTGGCACGCCGCACCGTGGCGCAGGAAGCCATTCGCATGGCCAATTCCGGTCAGATCGTCCTCAAGGAAGCCGCTCCAGCCGAAGGTGAGCCAGCAGCAGCATAAGCTTCCCAGTTGATAACACTTGCTGCAGGACGCTGCCGTCTTGCAGGTCGCCCCCCAAAACTGTACCTTCTTTCGTAGACCTGCCAGGACAAGGCGGGTTTTTTCAGTCTGGGCGTCCCGCGATCTTTATGTTCGCGTCTGACGTTCAAGTCTTTGTCTTAACGCATTCCGTTATCGCAAAACCGCTGAAGATTTTGCGCGATATGCCTTAGGGAGGTCTTGCCTTGGCAGACGACGACAAAGACAGCAAAACAGAAGAACCATCAGAGAAAAAACTTCGCGACGCGGTCGAAAAGGGTAACGTCCCCGCGTCAACGGAAGCGTCTCTGTTTGCGTCTTCGCTCGCTTTCTACGTCTATCTCGTTTTCTTTGCGCCGGATGGCGCAAGGCGCCTCGGCGAATCCCTGAAGGACGTGATCGAGCGGCCGGAACAGTGGCGCCTGAATACGGCAGGCGATCTCGTGTCCCTCGGCCTCCATCTCGCAAAGGAAGCAGGCTCGCTGCTTCTGCCGGCGGCGATCATGTTCATCATTTTCGGCCTCGGCCAGTCTTTCGCTCAGAACCTTCCGCAATTCGTTCTCGATCGAATCACACCGAAGGCCGAGCGGATCTCGCCGGTAAAAGGCTTCAAGCGAATCTACAGCGTCGACGGTCTGGTGATGTTCGGCAAATCGCTGTTCAAGGTCGCCATCGTCGCCATCATCATGACAATGGTGTTGAAGGGGGATTACTTCAGGCTTCTCAACGCGCTCAACACCGACCCTCAAATGATCGTGCCGACAGGCTACGAAGCGTTGAAGAAGATGATGATCGTCATTCTCTTTTCAACGGGCATCCTCGCGGTCGCCGACTATTTCTGGACCAATCATCGCTGGTACAGCAACCTCAGAATGACCAAGCAGGAAGTCAAGGACGAGCACAAGCAGTCGCAGGGCGATCCGGTCGTCAAGGCCCGCCAGCGCTCGATTGCGCGCGATCGCGCCCGCCGCCGCATGATCGACAGCGTTCCAAGAGCCACCCTCATCATCACCAACCCGACCCACTATGCCGTCGCGTTGCGCTATGTAAAGGAAGAGAGCGATGCGCCGATCGTCGTCGCAAAGGGTCAGGATCTGATTGCTCTGCGCATCAGAGAGATCGCCACGGAACACAATATACCAATTTTTGAGGACCCGCCGCTCGCTCGCTCCATGTTTGCGCAAGTCTCGGTCGATAGCGTCATTCCGTCAGTATTTTATAAGGCTGTGGCGGAACTCATTCACAAGGTTTACGCCGCACGTCAGAACAAAAGACGGGTAAACTGATCGATATGAAAAAATGCCCATATTCGGCTCAACGAGAAGAGATAGTTGCACGCGCAATCGGTCCCGTAGCGGCCGAGCTTCGTCTGATTGACGCTGCTGATCTGATATCTCTTTTAAAGTTTGAATATTACAACAGCTTGTCGGATCTCGTGGATTCGGCAGCCGAACTCTACTTCCACCCGGGTACTGTTCACTTCGGAATCGGGGGCGACTACACGCTTGACTGGGACACCTATCCTGAGATCACGCTCGATCTCGAGATCAAGCCGAAAGGTGTCACAATCTATGCGCAGTTGATGCTCGGCAAGGACCATGCCGGCGTCAATATCAACTACATCAACTTCCAGAATCCCTCCACCGATCCGAACGAGAATACCGCCTTCCTGGCCGATAGCCTGCGCTACGCCACCTTCTACAAGAATGCGGACTCCGCTGCGATGAATGCAGCGCACTAAAATCCTGACCGTTACACCCGTATAGTATTTTCATCCACAGATCACAAAAGAGGTTGCATGGGACGATGCGCCTCTTTGGTCCTGTGCAATAGAGCGTTGTGCGTCCTTCGACTGCACAGAGGATGGATCTTGCTTTTTGATACTAAGCATCGTCCCGAAAATCGACTTCGATTTCCGGGACGATGCTGTAATCGTGGTTGCGGGTCGTTAACTCAGGTGTGAAAACCTCACGCTGACTTCTTCAAGATGTAGTCCGACAGTCTCTCTGCGGCATCGGCAATCTGCGCCGGATCGCGCAGGAAGCAGGCGCGCAGGAAGAGTTCTCCGCCCGCGCCAAATGCGTTGCCCGGCGCCAGTCCAACGCCGACCTTGTCGACGATGTCAAAGGCCGCCGCGCGCGTATCCGTCACGCCATCGATCTTCAGGAACGCGTAAAGCGCACCATCCGGCTTGAGGGTTTCAACCCGATTGGTGGCAATCAGCGCGTCGCAGAGAATGTCGCGAGACTGTGCCGCGCGGGCAAAATTCTTCGCCAGGAAATCATCGCCATGGTCGAGTGCCGCAATTGCGCCGCGCTGCATGAACTGCGCAACACCCGAGGTGGAATACTGGATCAGGTTTTCGATCACCTGACCGATTTCCGGCGGGGCCACCAGCCACCCGACGCGCCAGCCGGTCATCGACCAGTTCTTGGAAAAGGAATTGGCGAAGATGATCCGATCGCCCTCTTCCATGATGTCGAGGAAGGATGGCGCGCGGCCACCTGCATAGTGATAGAGCGCATAGATCTCGTCGGCCACGATCCATAGACCATGCTTTCTCGCCAACGTCAGAATATCGCGCAGATTGTTCTCGGTCGCCGTCCAGCCGGTCGGATTGGATGGCGTATTGATGAACAACGCCTTGGTCTTCGGGGTGATGGCGCTTTCGAGTTTGCCGAGATCGATATCCCATTTGCCCTGGGTGAAGTCGATCCCGACCGGCACGGCCCTGGCACCGGCAATCCCGATGGCGGACACGATGTTCGGCCATGTCGGCGTCAGGTAGATCATTTCATCGCCGGGCGAAGTCAAAGCCTGAACAGCCAGCACAATGGCCTGCATCCCAGATCCCGTGACATAGAAGTGCTCAGGCGACATGGAGGCGCCGAAATGCCGCTGATAATAGCGGCCAAGCGCGTCGCGAAGCTCCGGAATGCCGCGCTGCCAGGTGTAAAATGTCTCACCGGCATTCAGCGCGTCAACAGCGGCCTTCGAGATGAAGTCCGGCGTCGGAAGATCGCCCTCACCTACCCACAGGGGCAGAAGATTTTCGCGGGCGTGGGCGTATTTCTTGACCTCGACGATACCACTTTCCGGCGCTGCCAGAGAGCGGACACTGAGACTGTTCAAAACCGACATAGAAGGCACTCCGTTCGAGTGCCTTCTTAACGCATCGCTTGCACCCTTTGCATGATATTCCGTGAAGAAACCACGGATTTTGCTGATGGGTGGAGGCTAGCTGGCAGAGCCTTGCTGCGTCTTCAACAGATCGCGGATCTCGCTCAGCAGCTTGATATCCTCCGGCGGAGGGGCCGGCGCCTTCTTCTCTTCCAGCTTGTCACGCTCGACGGAGGCGCGGATCTTGTTCACGCCCTTGACCATGAGAAAGATGATCCAGGCCAGGATAAGGAAGTTGATGACGATGGTGATGAAATTGCCATAAGCGATAACCGCGCCCTGCTCACGCGCAGCGGCCAGCGATGTGGCGGTTACGGAAGAACTCAGCGGAATGAAGTAGTTCGAGAAATCGAAACCGCCGAAGATCGCGCCGACAATCGGCATGATCAGGTCGTTGACGACGGAATCGACGATCTTGCTGAACGCCGCACCGATGATGACGCCGACGGCCAGGTCCATGACGTTGCCGCGCGCGATGAATGTCTTGAATTCGTTGAGCATAAAGATGTCCCTCTTGAAACCCTCTTGCTTGTCGGGACGAGACGCCACCGACGCTCCGACAATAGCAGTCCGGTTGCCATTGTGCAGGTATTATGACGCGCGATCCGTGTATTTCGTTCCATGCATCTGCCGGTTGATTTCCTGCCCTGTGCCTGTCTGTTGAACTTTATGCCAATGCGGTGCCAATTCTCATTTCACTGGAAGTGTCATAAGCTTCTTGGGATTGTGTGGAGGGGACACTGCATTGCTGCCTGGGTGGATCATATTCGTCTCGGCCTTCGCCTATATTCTGCTGCTCTTTGCAGTAGCGAGTTACGGCGACCGCAAGGGACGACTCAAGACCGCTCCCAACAAGGGGCGGCCTATCGTCTATGCGCTCAGCCTTGCGATCTATTGCACATCCTGGACCTATTTTGGTGGCGTGGGTCTTGCCTCCGAACGCGGGCTCGAATTTCTCGGCATCTATACCGGCCCGATCCTCGCCTTCACGCTGGGAATGCCCATCATCCGGCGTATCGTGGAACTGGCGAAGGCCGAGAAACTGACCTCGGTCGCGGACTTCATCGCGGCGCGCTATGGCAAGAACCCGACCGTTGCCATGATCGTGTCGATCATCGCGCTGGTCGGTGCCGTTCCCTATATCGCGCTCCAGCTGAAAGCGGTCTCGAGTTCGGTCGCGACCATGGTGGACCCGCGCGATTACGGCATCGGCAGCGGCAATCTCCATTTCCTCGACCTTCCCCTCATCGTGACGGTGGTGATGGCAGGCTTCGCCATCATGTTCGGCACGCGCCACACCGATGCGACGGAGCATCAGGACGGGTTGATCCTGGCGATCTCCATGGAGTCGGTCGTCAAGCTGTTGGCAATCTGCACCGCGGGCGTCTACGTCGTCTTCTTCCTTTTCGACGGGCCAGCGGAACTCTGGCGGCTTGCTTCCGAAAATACTCAAGTGATGGAGGCGGTCTCCTACCAGACGCCGATCAGCCGATGGATTGTCCTGACGCTTCTTTCTGGCTTTGCCATCATTCTTTTGCCGCGGCAATTCCATGTCACGGTGGTGGAAAACCGCACGCCGAAGGAACTGCGCACCGCAAGTCTTCTGCTGCCGCTCTATCTGATTGCCATCAACATTTTCGTCCTGCCGATTGCGGTCGCCGGCCTCCTGACGATCGGAAATAATGGCAATGCCGACCTCTATGTCCTACAGCTGCCGCTGTTTAATGGCATGCCGGTCGTTTCGCTGATCACCTTCATCGGCGGTTTCTCCGCGGCCACGGCAATGGTGATCGTCGCTTCAGTCGCGCTGTCGATCATGGTGTCCAACGATATTCTGATGCCTATCTTCCTGCGACAGAAGTTGTTGACCCGTTCGCCCCACAGCGACGACTTCGCCAAGACGCTCCTCAATATCCGCCGCACGGCGATCTTCATCGTCCTGCTGCTTGGCTATTTCTACTACCGGGCAGCAGACAGCACATCGGGTCTCGCCTCCATCGGATTGCTGGCCTTTGCGGCTATCGCGCAGATGGCGCCATCGCTTTTCGGCGGATTGCTCTGGCGGCGGGCCAATGCGCGCGGCGCGATCGCCGGCCTCAGCTCCGGCTTCCTCGTCTGGGCCTATCTTCTCTTTCTGCCGAGCCTTGGTGGCCCTGATTACTCCTATGTCGCGGCAGGCGTTTTGAGCTTCATTTTTCCCGGAACCGAGATGTTCAGCGGGCCGGGCGCCGATCCGCTCGTCAATGCCGTGACGCTCAGCCTGCTTATCAATACGCTCGCCTTCGTGCTCGGCTCGCTTTCGCGAAACCCTCGTCCCGTCGAGCGCATCCAATCGGGCATCTTCGTCAAGCGCCACTCTAAATCGCAATTTGCCACGCGCGGGTGGAAGACGCGCGTCAGCGTCGGGGACTTGAAAAGCGCGGTTGCGCGTTATCTTGGTGAAGAGCGGATGCTCCGTTCGCTCTCCGCCTACGAAAAGACTGCCGGTCGAAAGCTGGAGGATGAGCAGCCGGCCGATATGGCGCTGATCCATTTTTCCGAGCAACTGCTGGGAAGCGCCATCGGCTCCTCCTCAGCGCGGCTGGTGCTGTCCCTCATCCTGCAAAAGGCAGAGGACACCAGCGCCGATACCGCGTGGCTGCTGGACCAGGCGAGCGAGGCCCTGCAATATAATCAGGATATGCTGCAGACCGCACTCGCGCAGATGGATCAGGGGATCGCAGTCTTCGACGCCTCGCAGCAGTTGACGATCTGGAACAGACGCTTTCGCACCCTTCTCGACCTGCCGGAGAATTTCGGCCGCGTCGGTCTACCGCTTGGGGAGATCGTCGCGCTTTTGGAGGAGCGTGGGGATATCGAGCCTGGCGATCATGGCGAGCGAATCAATCAGTTCCTGACAATGGATCGCCCCTTCTCCCTGGTGCTGAGTGGCGGCGCGCGCATTATTGAAGTGCGCTCGAATGCCATGCCGGACAAGGGCGTGGTCGCAACCTTCACAGACATCACGCAACGGGTTGCAAGCGACCAGGCGCTCAAACAGGCCAACGAGACGCTGGAGCAACGCGTGGCGGAGCGCACCGGCGAACTCACGCGGGTCAATCGCGAGCTGGCGGAGGCGCGCGCGGCTGCCGATGAGGCCAATATCGGCAAAACCCGCTTCTTCGCCGCAGCCGGTCACGATATTCTGCAACCTCTCAACGCCGCGCGGCTTTATTCCTCGGCGCTCGTGGAGCGTATTGGCCATTCGGAAAATACCAATCTGGTACAAAACATCGACTCCGCGCTGGAATCGGTCGAGACGATCCTCGGCGCAGTACTGGATATTTCTCGCCTCGATACCGGCTCGATGAAACCGCGCATGGCAAGCGTGCCGCTGAACGACCTCTTAAAGCGGATCGAAACCGATTTTGCGCCCATGGCGCGGGAGAAGAATCTCGAATTCGTGGTGATGCCCACATCCTTGACGGTGCGCTCCGACATCAATCTGCTGCGCCGCCTCATCCAGAACCTGGTTTCCAATGCCATCAAATATACGATGTCGGGCAAGGTGCTGGTCGGCGCGCGCCGTCGCGGCGGCGATGTGGTGATCCAGGTGATGGATTCGGGCATGGGCATTCCGGCCTCGAAGTTCCGGACGATCTTCAAGGAGTTCACCCGGCTTGATGGAGGCATGAAGGCGGCGGCGGGTCTCGGTCTCGGCCTTTCGATCGTCGATCGACTTTCGCGGGTGCTGCACCACCCCGTCCAGCTGTCCTCAGTCGTCGGCAGAGGCACCTCGTTCCAGGTGCATTTGCCACGCGAAGCGCAGAGCACCAAACAGGGCAAGGAGGCGGGCGTTGCGACCGCGTCCCCTCAACAGACACAACTCTCCGGCTTTCATATTCTCTGCATCGATAATGAGCCAAGAATCCTCGAAGGCATGTCGGTGCTGCTGAGCGGCTGGGGCTGCGCAGTCTCGCAAGCGGCCTCAGAGGGAGATCTCGATGCCGTTCTCGGCAAGGTGGGCATACCCGATCTGGTCGTCGCAGACTATCACCTGGCTGAAGGCACCGGTATCGATCTCATCCTGCATCTGCGCGACAGGCTGAAGGCGCAGATCCCTGCCCTGCTGATAACGGCCGACCGTACCCCGGAGGTCCGCGCGGAGGCTGAGAAGCACGGTATCGGCGTTCAGCACAAGCCAGTGCGCCCCGCGGCACTACGTGCTTACGTCACCCAGGTCTTCAACACCCGCCGAGCCGCAGCGGAGTAGACTATCCCGGCGCGCAAATGATCACTGCACTGGCACGCGCTCACAAAAAAACCGCCCTACAGACGAAGGGCGGCTCCTATTGTTAAGGTCTCACGTTTGTTCAGGCTGCCCGGCCATACTGGCTATGTCGCGCAGCGCCGGCGTGAGACTGCTCCATGCGGAACCGATGGAGGAGACCAAGCAGGGCCTCGACTTCATCGGCGAGCATCTGGCTTGCCGCGCTCGACTCTTCCGCCATGGCAGCGTTTTGCTGGGTCATCTGATCCATCTGGTTAACGGAGCTGTTGACCTCCTGCAGTGCAGACGCCTGGTCATTGGTGGCCGTGGCAATGGTTTCGACATGCTTGCTGACGGTCACGATCTGCAGGCTGATCGAGGAGAGAACCTGACCTGCTTCCTGCACCAGCAGCGAACCGGAGTTGACCTCCTGCGTCGACTGGTTGATCAGCGCCTTGATTTCGTGAGCGGCGTCTGCCGAACGCTGGGCGAGTTCACGCACTTCCTGCGCGACGACGGCGAAGCCCTTGCCCGCTTCGCCGGCACGCGCGGCTTCGATGCCGGCATTCAGCGCGAGAAGGTTGGTCTGGAAGGCAATGTCGTCGATGACTTCGATGATCTGTTCGATCTTCTGCGACGCTTCCTCGATGCGACCCATGGCATCGACAGCGTTCTTGACGACCGAGCCGGAGTTGTCGGCGCTTTCCTGCGTGATGCGAACGGCCTTGTTGGCTTCCCGGGCACGTTCAGCGGAGGATTTCACGGTGACCGTGATTTCCTCGACGGCGGCGGCGGTCTGTTCCAGCGACGCGGCTTGCGATTCGGTGCGGCGCGACAGATCATCCGATGATTTGCGCATCTCGGCGCCATTGTTCTGAATGATGAAGGTGCGCTCACGCACCTGCTGAAGCACATCCTTCAGGTTGGCGAGCGAAGTGTTGAAGTCCACCCGAAGCTGTTCGAGACGACCGGAGAAAGGTACGTCGAGCGTCTGGGTGAGATCGCCATCGGACAGGCGCGCGAGACCGGCTGCCAGCTGGCCGACAGCAAATTCGATCTGGCGATCGGTGTCTAGCTTCTCGGCATCGTTGCGAGACCGTTCGGCTTCCGCCTGAGCACGCTCTTCCACGCTCTGGCCTTCGATTCGAAGCTTCTCGCGTGCATTGTCGCGGAAGACTTCCAAGGCCCGAGCAATATCGCCGAACTCGTTCTTCCGCTCCATGTAAGGAATGTCGGTATCGAGCTTGCCCTGAGACAGGGATCTGATCGCATCCGTCAGGTTCCCGAGAGGGCGCATGCTGCGCTTGATCACGAAGTAGCCGAGAATGCTGAAAGCAAGCATGACAGCCGCACCGACGACGAGGATCATGTTGCGCAAACCGTCAATATGGCCCTGGTAGAACTCCAAGGGCACGCCGACGAAAAGAATACCGACCGGTGCTCCCTTTTTGGACAAAACCGGCATATAGCCCGACATGTAGTCGCGGCCGAACAGAGTTGCGGGACCGAAGTAGGACTCACCCTTGGTGATCTTCGCATAAGCAGCACCGTCGACGGCAAGCTTGGTGCCAACGGCGCGCTCGCCCTTTTCATTCTTCAGGCTGGTCGAGACACGAAGGAAATCCGTGCCCTGCGCCTGGAAAACGGTTGCCACGCCACCATTTGCCATACCGACACGATCCACCAGGTCAAAGTCGAGCAAGGTGCCGATGCTGGGACGGCTGACCGATTTCAACTCACCGTTTTCGATCGCGAGCGTGGTTCCGCCGACCTTCATCTCATAAAGAATGGCCATGCTGCGGACGGCACGTTCCGTATCCATCAAAGCCGTCTGCATGACGTCTTCTTTCAACCGCACATAGGTCGAAGCACCGACGGCAACGATACCAAGGAAGATGAGACCGATGGCCAGACATACAATCTGCACCACGATGGATCTCGAAACGAAACGCCCCATTGCTAAACCCCAATCTTAACGAGTTTAGGCAATTTGAAGCAAAAGGATTAATTTTCAGGGAATTCTACAACAGCCTAGACTAAGCTAACGCGATTTTAGATCAACTCCAAGGCGCTGATTTTACGTCTAAATGTCTTCGAACGCACCAACGAATGATGCGAAAAAGAATGACTATTGTCAAAAAATTATGGTTCTGAACCGTGCGCGTGTTCCACACAAAGCGGGGCACCAACGGACTTTTCAAGCCATGTCTGCAGACGTGTCGGGCGCTCAGTTGACTGTACCAACGGCACGAGACTCAGGCTCGACTGAACACTGCGACGCGTGTCAGTGGATAAAACCAAGCCGGATAGCCTTGGCGATCGCCTGGATGCGATTGACGGAATCCAGCTTGATGGTGGCGGAGCCGAGGTAAGCATTGACCGTGTGAACGGACAGACCAAGCTTGGTTGCTATTTCTTCGCTGATCCTGCCATCGCCTGCCAGTTGCAGGCATGCGACTTCGCGCTCGCTGAGTGCCTCTGACGGCGAGACGCGACGCTCGTCCATGGCCAGGAGATCGATCATGATCTGTGTGGATTTGACGTGCTGCTCCAGCATGAGTTCATTGTCGAGCAACAGGTTGCCACCGCAAAAAATGACGAAGCCGTTGCCCATCGTGCCAAGCCGCACGGGGAAGCCAACACCGGAATATCCGAGGTTCTCGTTGTCGAGGCGAATGAGAAGGGCGGGAACGTCCGGCAGATCGGCGAAGCCCGATTCTTGCTCGCTCGTCCAGGCGACGGGGAGCAGGGACGATTCAAGATGATCGAGCAGACGTTCACCGAGAACCTTAACCAGCTGAGCGCTTTGTTCGCCGGCAGCCAGACCCAGATTTTCAAGTTCGCAGGAGAGCTTCCTTTTGTTGGGAAATCCGGCTGCAACGGCACGCAGAACGATGAAGTTTTTGGCGCCAAGACTTCTCTGCATGGCAACCAGCTTGGGGAAGAGGTCGGAGCGCGTCACGGAGGGAATGGTCTTCGACGCTATCGGCTGACCCGATCCCTCATTGCTCAAATCCTTGACGAAACCCATGATGCGCCCTTTAGACAAGGTTGTTACGGACCGCGTAGGCAATGGCCTCCGAACGGGTCTTGGTTGCTGTCTTGCGCATGACGCTGGTGATGTAGTTGTTGATGGTGTTGCGCGAGATGCCAAGGATCATGGCCATTTCATCGCTGGTCTTGCCTTCGGCAATCCAGAAGAGGCATTCAAGCTCTCTTTCGGTCAGATCGATATCGCGCTCGGTCTTGGTGCCTTCGACGATGCCGAAGCTTGCAAAGTAACCGGCCAGCATTCCAGCTTCACGAAGACGATCTTCTGCCGGCAGAACGCCTTCGGCAAACATCAAAAGCAGCGAGAAGCGGATGCGTCCAACGCAAAAGGTAATTGTCCAGTACTGGCGATCAATCCCTGCTGGCGCGACCGCATCGTCGGGAAGAGACAGCACGCGTGGCTTGAGCAGGGAAAGGCATTTCTCCATTTCACTGGATCGGCTCTGTGTCCCGGTCAGTTCATTGGCAAGCTTGCGCACCAGATCGAAGGGCCAGTCGGAGGTGACGATGAAGCTGAGGCTTGCCTCCTGCAGGAGGTCTTCACGCGACAACAGATAGTGCGAAGCGCCGACATAGGATGTCAGATGCTCCATCGCACCAATGATGTCACTTTCCGCCGCTGCGGCTGCAATCTTGCGAATGAGCTGGTTGCGTGGCAAGGGCCTCGCAATCGTTTCAGCTGGCGCGGCAGACAGCCTGCGAATATCGACATCCACTTTCAATAGCCTACGCCCTCTCGTTCCCCGGACGGGGATGCCTAAACGGGATGGAACTCATTTCCATTCAGAAGCGCCGCTTTTGACGAACACCCCTGGCGACCGAATCGTTGTAGTCTAGGAGACGCTTGAAGAAATGTACCCGTCTGTAACGACCTATCCACTCTTTTTCGCGTGCACTACAACCCTGAACATATACCTGTTCGAATTTGCGCACATCCGCCTTTTCAACATACCCCACCTGAAATCGGCGATTTGATGAACAAATACTAAATCACATCCGCCATACGCCTACAGCAAGAATTTTCGAATAAACGAAAAAGGCCGGAGTTGATCCAGCCTTTATTCTTATCATGCTGCTTTTTCCACTGCCCATTTGCGGAGGATCTTGGCGGCGCGTTCTTCGCTGATTTCCACCATGCGCGAAAGTCTGCGTTCTGGCCCTTCGCGGACCCTGCGGTTGAAGTCGCCCTCGCCCGTGTCCCCACCAAGAAGATCGTCTGTGCTGTCGAAGCCGAAGTCCGCCCCGAAGCCTTCCATGAGGCCCCCGGCAGCGCCACCGCCCATGGCAGGAGAGAAGTCTGGCAGTTCAAGCCCAGCCGAATCCTGCGCCAGTTCCGCGGAGGCAGGAGCCCCACCGGCCGACATGGAGCGGACGACCGGACGGACACCAAGCCAGACGACCAGGAAGGCGACCGCGACGAAGGCGAGCGAATTGATGATGCCAGCGGAGTTGCGGCTCAACACTTCGGTGAAGCCTGGGCCGGCAACAGCCTCGTCCAGAAGCTGCGTCTCAAGGAAGTCCATGGCAGTGATCGTCACCACGTCACCACGCTCGGTTGAGGTACCGGCAGCAGAGGTAACGATCTTCTGCATCTCCGCAAGATAGGCGTCGATCTTGGCCTGGTCGGCCGGATCGCCGATCATCTTCGCAAGGCGGCCCTTGTTGACCACGACCGCGACGGAAATCTTGTCGATCGAATAGCCGTTGCGAACGGTCGCCACGGTCTTCGAGTTGATTTCGTAGTTGGTCTGCTCTTCCTTCTTGGCCGTCTCATCGGACGACTTCGGACCGGCGCCACCGCTCTGGGGAGCCGCCTGCGGTACGTTCTGCTCGACCGTGGCTGCGGAATCCTGCTGGGTTTCCTGGGACTTCTGATCTTCCTTTGTGGAGCGAACGGAACGCTCGACACGCGAGTTCGGATCGTAGACGGTTTCCTGGATCTGCTGGCTGTCGGTGTTAAGCGACGCGGTCACGCTCGAGCGGAAATTGTCCATGCCGAGGAAGGGCGCAAGCGCCTTGTCGATCTTCGTCTCAAGTTCCTGCTGAACGTTCTGCGCCAGCGTCAACGACCGGCTCATTGCGCCGTTGCTGACATCGTCGCCCGACGCCAGAAGCTGGCCAGTGGAGTCGAGAAGGGTCACGTCATCGACTTCAAGACCGGGCACTGCGGATGCAACGAGGTGCCGAATGGAAGCGGAGGCCTTTCGGCCCGCGGACGCGCTCGCCCGGATCATGACGGAGGCAGTGGGCTTCTGTTCCCCCCGCCGGAAGTTGCCGACCTCGGGCATGACGATGTGAACTCGGGCGGCCGCAATCCCGTCGATCTGCTGGATCGAGCGACCGATCTCGCCTTCGAGAGCGCGCACCCGCGTGACTTCCTGCATGAAGGATGTGAGACCCAGAGAGCCGACATGGTCGAACAGTTCGTAACCGGCATTGGCGCTGTCGGGCAGGCCGCGTTCGGCCAAAAGCAGACGAGCCTTGCTCGTCATGCCGACTGGAACCTGGATGCTCGTTCCATCCGAGCCAACCTGAAAATCGACATTGGACTCGGCAAGCGCAATGCTGATCTTGTTCAGATCCATGGTTTCCAGGCCGACATAAAGCGTCTCATAGGCCGGCTTATTCACGTAAAGAGCTGCAGCGAGAATGATTGCCATGGACAGAACGCCCACACCACCCAGCACCAAAAGCCGCGTCTGGCCTAAGGCCGCGAAGTTTTTAAAAACCTGAGGGAGTTGATTTAACAGATTCATTCTGTTCCGCACCGTCATTCATGGGTTCGAGACCTTCTGGTCCCGATGCCACCCTAGAGGACGAAGCTTGCGCGAGGATTTCTCATAGAACACCCTGCGTCCTGATGGACGCGCAAAGGACGCTCTATCTCCTTAAGTCTGCGCATCGTGCTTTCCGAAAATCGCGTCCGATTTCCGGGCCGATGCTGTAACTGATGCCGCCCTCCGGGTGGAGGGCGGGAATAAGGCCGCTGAACGTGCCGTTTAGGCGGCCAAATAGGTGGAGATGACGGCTGCGACCTGATCGGATGTCAGCGCACGCATGTGGGTGTTGAGAAGTGCCGTGACCTGGGCACTGGAAAGGCTGACCAGTGTCTGGGTGGAAAGCCCAGCGACGCCGCTGGAACTGAAAGCGGCGATGTCCTCGGTCGAAAACTTGGCAATATTCTCCTTGGAAAGCGACGCAACCTGTGCGGCGGTCAGAGCCCCAACCTGCGCGGGCGTCAAAGCCTCGCTCTGGCTGGTGGTCAGCGATGAGATTGCGCCTGTCGTCAGGCCAGACACCGCGCCGCTGCTCAAGGCGACGATCTCCTCGGTCGAGAGAAGTGCGATGTCGTCGGTGCCAAGCGCTGCAGCTTGAACTGCATTCAGACCGCCAATCTGCGCGGTGGTCAGAGTGGCAATCTGGCCCGTACTCATCGCCACGATCTGGTTATAGCCGAGATTGCCGATCTGGCTTGGGCTGAGAACCGCAATGTCGGCGCTGGTCAGGGAGGCGATAAGCGCCGTGGAAAGACCGCGGATCGCACCTGTGCTGATTGCCGCAATGTCAGCCGTGGAGAATGTCGCCATCCCGGCGGAGGAAATACCGGCGAGACCATCGGCGCTCAATGCCGCGATCTGACCCGTCGAGAGGGCACCGATCTGATCGGGAGCCATGGCAGCGATCTGCTTGCTGGTCAGCCCGGCGATCGCCGCCGTTGCGAGGCCAGCGACTTCACCGGTCGACAGCGCAGCGATAAAGCCGGTCGACAGGCCCGCAATGGCGGACGCGTTGATCGCCGACAGTCTTTCAGGGGTAAAGGTATCGAGCATCTGGGATGTCAATCCGGCAATGGCGCCAGATGTCAGGGCGCTAATCTGTGTTGTCGATAGCGCGTGCACCTGTTCGAGGCTGAGCGCCCCCACCTGCTCGCTGGTGAGCCCCGGGATGCTTCCGGTGCTGAGTGCCAGAATTTGGGCAGTGGAAAGCGCTGACAGATCCGCCGTCTTCAGGCTGGCGATCTGCTTGGACGACAAAGCGCCGATCTGGCCGGTGGAAAGACCGACGAAATGATCGTGGGAGAACGCCGAAAGCTGCGTGGTAGATAGGCCGGAGATGCCGAGCGTGCTCAGCGCGGCAATGGTCTCAGCCGAGAGCCCGGCTATCGTTTCCGTCGACAGACCGGCAATACCCGTGGCACTGATTGCGCCGACGTCCGCCGTCGAGAAGGCGCGCAACTGGGCTGCGCTCAGAGCACCAATCTGTCGCGATCCGAGAGCGGTCACCTGGGTTGGGGTGAAAGCCTCGACCTGATCGACACTCATGGCTTTGATCTGAAGCGTCGTCAGTCCGGCAACTCCGCCAGCACTCAGAGCGCCGACCCTGTCTGGCGAGAGAAGAGCAATCGCATCCGTCGACAAGCCCGCTATGGCACTGGATGTCAGCGCCGCAAGGTCTTCGATCGAGAAGCGCGCGATATCGTCCGTCCCCATGGCTGCGATCTGCGTGGAGGTCAATGCGCCGACCTGTGTGGGGTTGAGCGCCTCAACCTGGTCGGCCGACAGTGCCGCGATGGCTGCCGAAGAAAGACCCGAGATGGCTGCGGTACTCAATGCGCCTATCTGCTCGCGAGAAAGGGAGCCGATGCCTGCGGTGCCGAGAACGGCGATTTGGCGTGAGCCGAGAGCGCCGATCTGAGCCGTGGCGAGAGCTTCGAGTTGCTCTTTCTTCAAGACTGCTATTTGAGCGGTCGAGAGGCCGGCAACGCTGGCCGTTCCGAGTGTCGCAATGCGATCTGCGGAAAGGCTGGCAAGGGTACCGGTGGAGAGGCCGGCAACAGCCGACGATGTCAACGCCGCCAATTCTGCGGTCGAGAAGACGCCGAGATCATCTGTTCCGAGAGCGCCGACTTGAAGGGACGTAAAGGCGCCGACCTGCGCGGTGTTGAATGCCTCGACCTGGCTTGTGCTCAGGGCGGCAATCTGGTCGGAAGACAGGCCTGTGATGCCGGTCGTGCTCAGAGCCGCGATTTGCGCGGTCGTCAGCGCTGCCGTGTTGGCCGTGGAGATGGCCGCGACCTGTCTGGGGCCAAGCGACGCGATCTGCGCGGTCGTCAAGCCGGCAAGCTGGGCGGAGGTCAGTGAAGCCATCTGACCTGTGGAGAGACCCTGAATGCCCCCGGTCGTTCCTAAAACGGCAATGCGGTCGGCGGACAGGCTGGCAAGTGCCGTGGTCGAGAGGCCCAGCATTGCACTCGAACTCAGTGCCGCAAGCTCTGCGGTCGAGAGGACTGCCAAGTCATCCGTTCCGAGAGCCGCGACCTGCGTCGAGCTAAACTGTGCCACCTGTGATGTTTTGAGCGCTTCGACTTGCTCTGTGGTGAAGCTTGAAATCTGCGCTGCTGTCAAACCCGAGACGCTGGCGTCGTTCAATGCGGCGATCTGCAATGTGCTGAGCGCTGCAATGCTGGCCGTGCCAAGAACGCCGATTTGGCGCGATCCGAGAGCGCCGACCTGCGACGTTGTCAGGCTGCCAACCTGGGCCACGCTGAGCGCCGCCACCTGGGCTGTGGTCAAACCTGAGACGCTGGCAGT
The DNA here is from genome assembly GCF_004310285.1 of Agrobacterium cavarae. Taxonomy (GTDB): domain Bacteria; phylum Pseudomonadota; class Alphaproteobacteria; order Rhizobiales; family Rhizobiaceae; genus Agrobacterium; species Agrobacterium cavarae. Next base: position 302,781 of record NZ_SISF01000023.1, on the reverse strand, counting down.
GGACAAAGCAGCGATGGTTCCAGCTGGCAACGCGGCAAGGGTTGCCGGTGGCAGGCCCACAATGGCGGCTGCAGAGAAAGCCGCGATGTCTCTCAACGAAAACGCTTTGATGTTATCAACAGACAGCGCCGCAACTTGCGAGGAACTGAGCGCACTCACCTGCAGGCTCGTCAGCGCTTCGGCCTGGACGGCAGTCAGCTTTTCGACCTGAGCGGAGGAAAGGCCAGGTACAGCATCCTTGTTGATGGAGGAGACCTGGTAAGCATCGAGGAGAGCAATACCCGCTGTACCCAATGCCGCAACCTGCCGGGAGGACAAGGCCGCCACCTGCCGGGTGGTCAGCGACTTCAGTTGGTCGGAGGACAACGCTGCGATCTGGCCCGTCGTCAATCCGGAGATACCGGCCGGACTGATCGCCGCGAGGTCTTCGGTTGACAGTTCCGACATCGCATCGGTGGAGAGACCAGCAACTGCCGACCCATTGATTGCCCCAAGGGCGGCGGCGGACAGCGCACTGATATCGTCCGATCCGAGTGCTGCGATCTGCTGTGACGTCAATGCCGCGACCTGCCTCGTGGACAAGGCGGCAACCTGACCGGTCTTCAGCGCGCCGATCTGGCCAGTGGTGAGAGACGACACCGCCGCGGTTCCCAGCGCTGCGATCTGACCAGTCGTCAGTTCGGCGATAATGGCGGTCGAAAGCCCACCGATCGTGCCGGGTGCGATGGCACCGATATCGGCCGTCGAGAACTTGGCCATGGCGTCCTTGCCGAGAACGGCCAGTTGCGCCGACGTCAACGCCCCGACCTGAACAGCGGTCAGCGCTTCCGCCTGAAGTGTGGTCAGTTTAGCCATTTGCGTGGCCGTGAGCCCCGATACACCATTGGTGCTCAAAGCCGTCACCTGCGCTGCCGACAGCGACGCGATGTGGTCGGTGCTCAGAACTTTAATCTGGTCAGCCGAAAGCGATGCGATTTGCTTTGTCGTCAACGCGCCGGTCTGGGCTGTCGTCAGCACCGAAACCTGTTTCGTCGTCAGATTGCCGAAAGCGCTGGCGTTCAATGCCGTCACCTGGGCCGTGGTCAGCGCTGCGACGACAGCTGTAGAGAGACCGCTGATCGCGCTCGATCCGATGGCCGCAATATCGCCTGTCGAAAACTTGGCGATGTCATCTGCGCCGAATGCTTCAAGCTGATCGGCAGAAAGGGCTGCGACCTGACGGGTTGTCAGCGCTTCTGCCTGATTCGGCTTGAGAGCGGCGACCTGTCTTGCGGAAAGCGCGGCGATTGCAGCCGTATTGATCGCCGCGATTTGGGCTTCCGAGAGAGATGCGACCTGGGCAGTCCCTAAAGCCGCAATATGCGACGACGTGAAGGCAGATATCTGGGATGTCGTGAGAACCGCCAACTGCGCAGTTGTCAGCGCAGATATATGATCACCAGGGAGATTGGTGACGGCGCTCGTTTTCAGCGCTGCAATCTGATCGGTGGAAAGTGCCGCGAGGCCTGCAGAACTCAAAGCAGCGGTTTGAACGGAACTTAAGGCGGAAACCTGGTTGATGGTCAGCGCTGCCAGCTGGCTGGTTTTAAGTGCTTCGACTTGGCCAGCGGTCAGGGCCGCGATAGCGCCTGTGGAGAGGGCGGCGATCTTGTCGCTTGTCAGCGAGCCGATCAGAGCGCTCGACAGCCCGGAAAGGCCAGACGCCGACAAGGCGGCAATGTCGCCGGTGGAAAATGTGGCAATGTCATCAAGTCCCAAAGCCGCAGTCTGCTCTGAACCAAGTGCGGAGATTTGCCGCGTCGTCAAGGCGTCTAACTGCGCGGTCGAGAGCGTAGCGATCTGCTCTGCCGTCAATGTCGCGATAGCCCCGGTGCTCAGCAATGCGAGCTTATCTGTGGACAGAGCGGCAATCACCTCTTTCGAAAGACCGGCGATTGCCCCTGCCCCGAAAGCCTGTATGCCCGCGGTCGAGATGGCGGCGATATCTTCCGTACCAAGACCTGCCAGTTGGGTGGATGTCAGTGCCGCAATCTGCCCTGGTGACAGCGCAGCCACCTGAACCGTCGACCACGCGACGATCTGTTCGGAGCTCAATCCCTTCAGCGCCGTGCCGGTCAATGATGTGATCTGGTCGGTGGTCAGCTTGGCGATGAACGCAGGCGTCAAAGCTCCGAGTTGGCCCGACCCCAAGGCGCTCATCTGCTCCTTCGAAAGGGCAGCGATTTGGGCGCTCAACAGGCTAGTCATTTGCTCGGGCGTCAGTTTTGCAACCGCGCTCGGGTTCAAGCCCGCTATCTGGTTTGTCGTCAGCGCCGCAATCAAGTCAGTAGACAGGCCCGGAACCGCCTTGGTGCTCAAGGCAGCAAGGGCTGTGGTAGAGAGGCCGGCGATCTGGACCGGCTTTACTGCCCCTTCGGCGGGCAACCAGACATCTTTGACCTGGTCCGGTTTCAATGCCTCGACTTGTGCAGAGCTCAGGACGGCGACTTGAGATGAAGAGAGTTTGAAGAGTTGCGTGGCGGACAGGGCCTCGACCTGTTCCGTCGTTAGCGCCGCCACTGCGGCCGTTGCCAGAGCGGCCACGCGGTCCGGCGTCAACAGGGCGATGGCGTCAGGGCGCAACCCTAGAATAGTCCGGGCACTGATCGCGTTGATATCTGCCGTGGAGAAGGCATTGATACTCACTCCATCCAGAACCGAAAGCTGGGCAGAGGTCATAGCCCTGACTTGAACGGACGTAAGCGCCTCAAGCTGCGCCGTCTCCAGGTTGGCAACCTGATCGGTGGTCAGATTTGCGACGGCTTCTGTGCTGAGCGCGGCAACCTGCGCAGTGGTAAGAGCCGCAATGTCTTCAGCCGCAAGCGACTTGATCTGAGCCGCCTTCAAAGCATTGAGCTGGACGGCTGTGAGTGCTTGGAGCTGCGTCGATGTCAAAGCCTTGAGCTGGTCGGTCGATAAGGCTGAAAAGGCTGAGCTTGACAGCTTCGCGACCTGTTCTGGAGTCAAAGCTCCAATGGCTGCGGTGCTGACGCCGAGTATCCCTCTTGAGGAAATTGCAGCGATCTCATCGGGGGTGAATGTCTGAATATCATCGGCGTGAAGCGCCGTCATCTGGCTGGAGCTGAGGACCTTGATCTGCAGCGCGGTCAAGGCTTCGACCTGGTCGGTCGAAAGCGCGCCAATCTGGTCGGAGGACAGGCGCGATATAATCGTCGTGCTCAAACCTCCGATTTGTGCCGTCGTCAAAGCCTTGATGACTTCAATGCTCAGTCCTGGCATGGCCTTGGCGGAAAGCGAACCGATGGCAGTCGCTTGGAGCGACTGGATCTTGGCCGATCCGAGCACGGCAACCTGAGCGGAGGACATCGCCCCAAGCTGGCTGCTGGTGATGGCCCCCAGTTGCGTTGACGTCAGTGCATCGATCTGATCGGTGCTGAGCTTGGAAAATGCCGCGCTACTCAAAGCGGCAATATTCTCTTTCGTGAGATCTTCAAGAATGGTCGGGCTGAGGCCGGCAACTGCGGCACCGTTGATGGCGGCCATGTCGGCAGCCGAGAAAGTGTTGATCTGCGCCGATGTGAGCGCGGCAATCTGATCGGAATTTAATGCCTTGACCTGCAGCGACGCGAAGGCCTCGACCTGCGCCGTTGAAAGTTTTTCAAGCTGTTCGGCAGTCAGTCCAGTCATCGCGCGGGAGGATAGAGCTGGAATCTGTCCAGTGGTGAAGGCGGCGACAGAGCTCGCGCTTAAAGCGGCCACCTGAGTAGAGGTCAGAGCCTTGAGTTGCGATGAGGTTAGAGCCGCCAGCTGAGCGGTTGAGAGGGCACCGATCTGCTCCGTCGACAAGGACGCTATGGCGGTCGTAGATAGACCCTGGATGGCACCGGACGTCAGATTGACGATATCATCGGTATCGAATGCCGCAAGCTGCGTGGGTCTCAGTGCCCCTAGCTGTAGCGATGTAAGAGCCTTCACCTGAGACTCGCTCAGGGCTTCGAGTTGTTCGATCGCCAGACGCGGAATAGCCTTCTGACTGATTGCCGCGATCTTCTCTGGAGATAAGACCTTCAGCAATTCAGGCGTCAGCCCCGGAATCGCACGACTGGAGATTGCCGCAATATCCTCGATGGAGAATGTCTTGATGTCGTCCGGGCTCATCGCCGCCAGTTGATCGGACGTCATCGATGCGACTTGAGATGCGGTCAAAGCTTCGGCCTGCGCGCTCGTCAACCCTTCCACTTGCTCGGTCGTCAAGGCGCCGACCTGACGTCCGGTGAGGCTCGCAATCGAGATGCTATCGAGGACCGCCAGTTGCGTAAGCGTCAGACCGATAATGGCGTTGGTCGAGACAGCGGCAAGCTGGTCAGGCTTGAAGGCCTTTAGATCCCCCGTCTCCAGTGCTGCGACCTGCTCGGATGACAGCGCTCGTATCTGCTGGGAGGTAAGAAAGGAGATGTCTTCGGTGTTCCAGTCCTCGATTGCTTTTGTCGTGAGACTTCTGATCTGGTTGACGCTCAGCGAAGATACGATCGATGTCATTGATAAACCTGACCAAAGTTCAAAACGGGCAGCATGCCCTCTTTTCTACCTCGGATACATCCCATCGACGGAATACGTCCGGCTATAACAATCCTAGGTGTAGTTCCTTGTGCGAAACTGTCAGCTTTCCGAAGCACGACCTCGATTACAGCGGTGGGTTCAGGAAGGCCGGCATCCTCTCTTGCTTGTCGTGGAGATCGAGAAAAAGCCTTGCAGTATCCAGCGCTTCACGGATCGTCACGTCCATATCGAGATATCGATAGGTACCCAGACGTCCGACGAAGCTGATGCCCTCTTCGGCGTTTGCGAGAGCGACGTATTCGGCCAGCTGTTCTTTTTCCTTCACCAGCCTGATGGGGTAATATGGTGTGTCGTCCGGTCCGCATTCGCGGGCATATTCACGGTAGCACACCGATCCGTCATGCTTTTCCCATGGCGAGAAATGCTTGTGTTCGGTGATGCGGGTGTAGGGGACGGAGGTTTCCCCGTAATTCATCACCGCGCAGCCCTGATAGTCGCCCTCATAGGTGAAACGTTCGAAGTCCAGCGTGCGATAGCCGAGACGGCCTTTCGCATAATCGAAGTAGCCGTCCAGCGCACCCGAATAGAAGGTGTGGTCGTAGTTGCCCGTGTCTTTCCGGTCGAAGCCGGTCTTCAGCCTGATCGTGATGTCCGGATGATCGAGGATGCCGTCCACCATTTCGGTGTAGCCGTTTTCCGGCATGCCTTGGAATTTGTGGAAGAAATAGTCGTCGTCGTAGTTGAAGCGAACCGGCAGCCGCTTGAGAATTGAGGCCGGCAAATCCCTCGGCGAGCAACCCCACTGCTTTTGCGTATAGCCTTCGAAGAAGGCCTCATAGAGGTCGCGGCCCACAAAGCGCAGCGCCTGCTCCTCGAAGGTCTGCGGATCGGTAATCGACGTATCGGCCTGCTCCTCGATGAAGGCCTTCGCCTCATCCGGGCGCAGGGTCTTGCCGAAAAACTGGTTGATCGTGTGCAGGTTGACCGGCAGGGAAAAAACCTGGTCGCGGCTCGTGGTCTTCACCCGGTTCTTGTAGGGCTTGAAGGCCTGGAAGCGATTGACGTAATCCCAGACTTCGGCATCGTCGGTGTGGAAAATATGCGGGCCGTAGACGTGGACCATCACGCCGGTCTCTGCATCGCGCTCGGTATGGCAGTTGCCTGCAATGTGATCCCGCCGGTCGAAAATTACGACCTCGTGCCCTGCTTCCGCCAATTCACGGCCGATGACGGCACCGGAGAGCCCGGCGCCTACGATTGCAATCTTCTGTCGGGACACGGCGGCTCTGCCTCTGTTCAAGCGGTGGCGGATGCTTGCGTGGTCCACAAGCGGTTGTCATGCTGGATGGGCGAGAAAGCGTCCCATTCGCGCAGCTTTTGAAGATAGCGATCGCGGTAGGAAGCCTCATCGACGAAGTCGAGATTTTCCGACACAAGCTCGCTGCCGATCTCGTAATAGACATCGAGATTGCGAAGATCGGGCACAGGTGTTTCGCCCCGTTCGGCTTCGCCCTGCATCTGCCAGTAAAGGTCTTCGAGCCTTCGCGCGGTAGCGGGAATATCGCGCAGAACACTCTTTTCCCGTTCCGCTTCCAGCTTCTCTCTCACGGCCTTGAGGCTCGCCGGCTTCTTGGCGAATGCGATGGCCTTTGCAACGTAGTCCTCGGGGTCAGTGCAGATAAGCTCGGAACATCCCGTCGCAGCGACGACGCTGCTGCAGAAGCGCGCCGGGAAAGACTTGCCGGGGAATGTCAGAACCGGAAGACCGACGGTCAACGCATCCGCTGCGGTCGAGTGAGCACCATAGGGGAACGTATCGAGGAAGAGGTCTGCCACCGCGATGCGGGCGAGGTGCACGGCGTTCGGGGCTTTCGGCGCGAAGAGCAGACGCTCCGGCGCAATGCCGGCAGCCTCTGCCAGATCGCGCAGGCGCTGATCGGTCTTATCGCCACCGGTCAAAAGCCACAGGATGCTGTCCGGCGTTTCATTCAAAATGCGCATCCACTGCGCGAAGGTGGATGGTGTGATCTTCTGCATGCCGTTGAAGCAGGCGAAGACAAACGTGTCTTCCGGCAAGCCCGCTTCCTGGCGAGACGGGCGCTCGGCAATAACGCGCTTGCGGTCGAGCGGCTGATTGCAGGCAATCCGCAATACCTTTTCCGAATAGTAGATCTCGCTTTCCTCAGGCACGATCACCTCGTCGGCAATCATATACTGGTGGAAAGGTGTGGCCATGGAGCCAGGGTAGCCACAGAAATTGACGATGACAGGCGCGGGGCGATAGGCGAAAATCTTGGTGCGGGCGTGCTTGGTGTAGCCGTTGACGTCGATCAGAATATCGATCTCGTCGCTTGCGATCTGCCGCGCGGCTGCTTCGTCGGAGAGCGCGGCGACATCGCGCCAGCAATCCACGACCGCCTTCATTCGCGTCTGTGTCGGATCGTTGGCAACGGCCTCTCCGCAATAATAGGCGTAGATTTCGACACGTGCCTTGTCATGCAGTTCGAGCACTTCCCTCAGCGCAAAGCCAACGGCGTGATCGCGCAGGTCCGACGATACGTAACCGACACGCAGCCTCAGTCCCGTGCCCGTTTTCTGCCGGACGGTGGCGCGGGGGAAGTTTCGGATATCCGGTCGCCCAATGAGCGTCTTGCCGTATTGATGGGCGTTGGCCAGCTGAAAGATCGGATCGTCGGCATAGCAGCCAAGCGTGAGCGGCGGCATGGCGTCGATCATCTGGCGCTGGGTGACGTGATTGGAGGGCACCAGGATCGGCCATTTGCACTGGCGCTGGCGCAGAGCGCTCCAATGCTGTCCAGATTCCAGCTTGTGCGGACGAAGCTCCATGGCCTGCCAAAGGGCTGCCTCCGCCTCCTCCATCAGTCCGGCATTTTCCATGACACGACCGATATGCTGCAGCGCCAGGTGACGATAGAGCAGCTGATCCGGCGTCGTTTCAGATGTTTTCTCTGCAAAGCCCCGCCACTGCTGAATGGCAAGCGTCGCCATTCCGGCATCCTCATAGGCAAGGCCGAGATTGATGTGGGCAGGGCCGAACATCGGATCATGCTTCAACGCCGCCTGCATGGCAGTCACGGCACCGGCAAGATCGTTCATCTGCCGCAACAAAACGGAGAAGTTGAAGCAGACCATGTGCTGGCCGGGATGGGGATCGTTGAATGCGAGCCAGCTCTTGTAGAGCTCTGCCGCCTCCTGGCGATTGCCTTGCGCCGTCAAAGTTTCTGCGAATTTCAGCAGGTCCACCAGCGAAAGACGCTGGGTTTTTGCAAGCTCCAACAAAGTGGGGAGGAGCGAATTCTGGGCCGTGCCGCCAACCGATGCATTCATTGCATTCAGAACCTTCAAGCCGGCCGCCCCGCCGGAGGCGGAATCATGGCCGTGATAGACTGACAACCGATTATACAATGAAGCTTGTGCGGCGCTTTACGAAACGAGAGGGGGATGCGGCCAAATCCATCAACCGGCCATGGCGCTTACAACTCATCGAAGCCGTCGTTCAACATCTCGATCTTGCGCAAGCGTTTGCGACCCGATGGGCCGGCTTTTTCAAGGCAACGCGTAATCAGCAAATGGCAAAGCGCCATGACAGCCGTGTGGTTGAACAGCGGACCCGGCGCGAGCGTCTGACATCGGAAATGCCAGGTGGCGCCGCTATGACCGGGTGCCCCCTCATCTGTCACGTAGATAAGCTTGGCCTCCGACGCCTTGACATGGTCAAGGATGGCATCGATCTGGGCAACGCGACGGCGCATGGCAAACACAACGACGATATCGGCGTCCTGCAGACTGGCGAAATGTTCCCCCAGTGTCTGGCCGGGGCCAGGAATGGCGACGATGTTTTCAATGACCTGCGTCAGTTGCCATTGAAAATAGGCTGCGAATGGCTGGCTGCTGCGAAATCCGATCACCCAGACTTTCCGTGCCTGAAGCAGACAATCCGCGGCACTTTCTATCTGCCTGTCCGAGATGGCAAGGAATGTCGCCTCGATATTTGCAATATCCTGCGCGGCATGGGCTTTGACGGACTGCATTGTTTCGCTCTCGTCGGAGCGTTCCAGAAAGAGGCGCGAGCCGGTCTGTTTCTCCGCCCGCGCATGGCGCCGCGCCTCCTCGTAGCTGTCATAACCAAGCCGCTGGATGAAGCGCGTGACGGTCGCCTTCGACACATGGGCCAAGGCGGCAAGTTCCTGGGCGGAATAGCTCGCGAGCTCGCCCGGAAAATCGCAGACGAATTCGCCAACGCGTTTTTCCGCTGGATGAAGGTCCGGAAGGGCCTGCCTCACTCGAAACAGAAACGATTTTTCCTTTACCACAGCGCGCTCCGGCAAACGGTCGATGGGCGACTTTCTGCCGCCCGAATGACGCTTGCAACAAAAAACAGCGCGTCGGTGAAAGCACAGGCAGCCTCAACCATGGACGGTCGAGGCCTGGCCTTCTTAAAGCGCTCGGACCATCCACTCCACGGCCGACCTGATCGGCGCGATAACCGGAGCGGTAAACATGCCCTGCAACTGTTCCGCTGCCTGCCCGAGAGGCCCTCCGCCAATAATCACAGCCTCAGCCCCGTCCTCTTCGAAACATTGACGCGTCGCGATCGCCAGCGCTGCAAGCAGTGCTTCGGGTGCTAAGGCGAGTTGTTGCGGATCGCCTGTCGTCAGCCGCGTTCCGGTAAAAAGAGATGCGACGCCAAGAGCTTTCGCCTTGGCAACGAAACTCCCCACGAGGTCTGGCGTGACGGTGGCGATGCCGAAGCGCCGTCCGCCCGCAGACGCCTCCATCATGCTTGCCTGACATATGCCAATACAGGGGATGTCAGACGTCTCTGCAAGCCGCTCCAGCCCGGGATCGCCGAATGCACAGATGATGAGGCCGTCGCTGCGTCGGGCAAGCTCCATTCCCATGGATATGACGCCCTCTTCGGCAGCGGCCAGGGCTTTTTCATCAAGGATCATCGGCACGCCTTGCTTCGCCGTCAGGCCTTCAATGGCAAAGCCCTGCGGCAGGTAGACGCGCGCAATATCCACCATCATCGCAGTCGTTGCCTGCGATGTGTTGGGGTTGATCAATCCTATGCGTTTCATGACTTTCAAGGTGCCGCCAAGACACACTCGCCCCCTATGTTCCTGTCATTTTTCTCGACGAGCGCCGAGCGTTCCGAGGCCTTCAGTGCGCGAGAATACAGGCGACCTGTGAATCGGCAGACAGCCGCGTGAGCGCAGGAACATCCGAACGACACTCCTCACGCGCCAGCTCGCAACGCGGCGCGAAGGCGCAGCCCGGCGGCATGGCTGCAAGATCCGGCGGTGCGCCGGGAATGGTAATCAGCCGGTCCCGGCCTTCGGCCAGTTCCACACGCGCGCCCAGCAAGCCCTTGGTATAGGGATGGCGCGGGTTGCGGATGAGATCGCCGACACGTCCTTCCTCGACGATGCGTCCGGCATACATCACAGCGATCCGGTCTGCGACTTCCGCCGCAACGCCAATATCATGCGTCACGAAGATGACCGACAGGCCATATTCCTTCTGCAATTCGCGGATCAGCAGCAAGATCTGGATTTGTACCGTTGCATCGAGCGCCGTGGTGGGCTCGTCTGCCAGCAGCACCTTCGGATTGCAGGCAAGCGCCATGGCGATCATCGCACGCTGCAGCATGCCGCCCGACATTTCATGCGGATAATTGCCAAGGCGCCGCTCCGGTGAAGGAATGCGAACCTTCTGGAACAGTGCAAGGGCGCGTTGAGCAGCGACGGTGCGGGAAACGTTTTCATGGCGCATGATGGTCTCTTCGATCTGGCTACCGACCGTATAGACCGGGTCCAGCGCCAGACGCGGTTCCTGGAACACCATGGACACCACGCCTCCCCTCAGATCGGACAAGGCGCGGCTGGAAAGCCCCATGATGTCACGTCCGTCGACCGACATGGCACCTTCAACAAGTGTTCCCTTGGGATGAAGCCGCAAGAGCGAGCGCATGGTCACGCTTTTGCCAGAGCCGGATTCCCCCAGCAGGGCCACCACCTCGCCCGGCTTGACGACCAAGTTCACGCCGTTGACGGCCTTGACGGATTTGCCGCCGCGCCGAAACGTAACCGACAGGTTGCGGATATTGATCATACCGTCGTTCTGCATCGTTATGCCTCCGTCAGTGCTGGCGCACGGCTATGGCCGGAACCGGGCTTTGCCATCAGGCAGGCGGCTGCCTGGCTGGGAGACATCTCGGTGAGCGGCGGCAGCACCCGTTGACAGACATCCTCGGCAAAGCTGCAGCGGGTATGAAAGCGACAGCCGGGGGGCGGATCGATGGGGTTGGGCGGATCACCTGTTAGCGGCGGCGCTTCGGTGCGTTCTGCAGGGTCGATTTTCGGCATGGAGGCCAGAAGTGCTGCCGAATAGGGATGACCGGTATTGCCGTAGATGGCGTCGCGACTTCCGATCTCCGCCACCTTGCCGAGATACATGACCATGACCCGGTCGCACATGAAGCGAACGACGTTGAGATCGTGAGAGATGAACAGATAGGTCAGGCCGAAATCGCGCTTGAGGTCGAGCAACAGGTTCAGCACCTGCGCCTCCACCGATTTGTCCAGAGCCGAGACCGCTTCATCCAGAATGACGAGACGCGGTTTGAGCGCCAGAGCCCGAGCGATGTTGACACGCTGGCGCTGACCGCCGGAAAGCTCATGTGGATAGCGACCGGCAAAACGCGATGGCTCGAGGCCGACGCGGTGCAGCAAATCATGTGCCGTTGCAATCGCCTTTGCCGCTGGCGTGCCGTGGACCTGCGGTGCGAAGGCAATGGATTCCTCGATCGTCAGTCGCGGATTGAGCGAGGCGTAACTGTCCTGAAATACCATCTGCACCTGACGGCGATAGGCAGAAAGCGGCAAGACGCCGCCAACCGTTTCTCCATCGAAGAGAATTTCGCCCTGGTCGGGTGCGATCAGTTGCATGAGAAGCCGCGCCGTCGTCGATTTGCCGCAACCGCTTTCACCGACAACGCCGAGTGTCTCGCCTTTCAGGATATCGAAATCGACGCCGTCAACGGCGCGCACGACTTTTTTAGGTTTCAGGAAGCCGCTTCCCTTGACGGGAAAGTGCTTCAGAAGCCCACGGGCGGAAATCAGTGGCTGGACCGGGCCACCCCTTTCTCCGATAGGCAGTTCAAGGCTTGGTGCTCCAACGACTTTCATCATGACTTCACGTCCATGGCTGTGCGCAGCCCGTCTGAGAACAGGTTGAAGCAGATCGAGGTGATGAAGATCATCACGCCGGGCAAGGCTGCAACGAAGGGGTTGGTGTAGATGGCGGTGCGCAGCGTGTTCAGCATCAGACCCCATTCGGCATCCGGCGGACGCACGCCGAGCCCGAGAAAGGAGAGACCTGAGGCGAGGATCATCGATACGGAAATCAAGCTTGTGGCGAAGACGAAGATCGGTCCGAGCACGTTGCCTAGAATATGGACCCTGACGATGGTAAACGCGGGAGCCCCGGAGGCGCGGGCGGCATCCACGTAATCGAGCTTGCGGACCTGGGTGGTGACGCTTTCGGCGACACGGGCGATCTGGGGGATGAAGACGACCGTGAGGGAAAAGAGCGCATTTGTGAGGCCAGAGCCAAGCGCGCCGGACAGCGCCACGGCCAGCAGCACCGACGGGAAAGCGTAGAACACGTCAACGGTGCGCATGATCAGCGTGTTGGCCAAACCGCCTGCGTAACCGGCGATGATACCGATGGCCGAACCGATGACGAAGGCGATGGGGACCGGGATGACGCCCATGAGGAGCGACAGACGCGCGCCGTAGATCAGGCGTGAAAGCATGTCGCGTCCAAGCTCGTCGGTGCCGAGGATATAGCCGGGTGTTCCGATCGGTTTGAGCCTGCGGATGACGCTGCCCTTCGCCGGATCGTAGGGCGCCAGATAAGGTGCGAAAACGGCCATGAGGATGAGAAGGGCGAGGATCCCAAGCGCCACCATGGCAACGGGATCACGACGCAGACGCGTCAGAACGCCGCTCCAGAAGCCGGGAGACTTGGCGATTTTCTCGACGGGAATTGCGGATGCTTCAGCTATTGCGGCCATTGTCAGCTCCTCTGGATGCGCGGATCGATGGCGCTTTGCAACACGTCGACAATGAGGTTGAGAACGACGAAGAACATGGCGAGCACGAGGATGGTGCCCTGCAGGATGGGCAGGTCACGGGTGAAGATCGCGCCATTGAGCAGGAAACCGGTACCCGGCCATGAAAAGACGGTTTCGATCAGGATCGAACCGCCGAGAAGATAGCCGAGTTGCAGACCCATGACGGAGAGAGCGGTCGGGGCGGCATTGCGCACCACATGGCGCAGGATACGCCCGCTCATCAAGCCCTTGGCAGCCAGCGCCAGCGTGAAGTCCTGCGCGTATATATCTGCCACCAGCGAGCGAATGGTGCGGGCGATGATGCCCATGGGAATGACGGACATGGTGACGGCCGGCAGCACGAGATATTGAATATAATCCCAGCTGAAACTGCGGCCGGCAGAGCCACCCGGTCCTCCACCCATTGCCGGAAGCCATCCGAGTGTCACGGAAAAGGTGATGACCAGCACCATGCCGAGCCAGTAGTGCGGTACGCTGACTCCAAGCATCGAGATGCCGGAGGCGATGCGATCGACCCATCCGCCGCGAAACACACCGGCGAGAAAGCCGAGTGTCGCGCCGCCGACAAATCCAATGACCGCCGCAGACACGGCGAGAATGATCGAATTGATGGATGCATCGATGATCTCGCCGAGAACAGGCCGTCCGGTAGCAATCGAGGTACCGAGATCGCCATGCAGCGCATGCCACATCCAGATTGCGTATTGGACAGCCAGAGGACGGTCCAGACCGTAGAAAACGCGCATTTGCGTCTGCATCTCAGCCGAAGCATCCGAGGGAAGAATGGCGGCCAGCGGATCTCCCGGAGCAATATGGATGAGCATGAAACAAACCATGCTCACGCCAATTGCCACCGGGATGACGTGCAGCAGTCGCTTGAGCGCGTAGAGAAGCATGAAACCCTCTTGATGTTCGTGGCAAGGATCTAAAACGGCAGGCCGGGCGAGAACCCGGCCCGCTATCGCTTGGGATCAGGGATCAGGGATCGACGGTGACCGGCGAGAAGTCCTGGAACCAGTTCTGTGCCTGCACGAAGCCCTTCACCTTTTTCGACATGGCGCGGGGGTTAACGTCATGCGTGACCATCAGGAACAGCGCTTCATTGACGTATTTTTCGTGGATTTTTCTCAGAACCTTATCCTGTTCCGCCGCATCGAAGGTGTTGCGCACTTCGGCAAACAGCGCATCCATTTCGGGATCGCAGTAATAGCCCCAGTTGGTGCCATTCGGCGGAGCAAGGTTGCACTGCGATTGACGGATCAGTGCGGTGAAGGGATCCTGAATGAAGTAGCTGTAGTTGACGGCGGTGGCGCCCTTCGCGCTTGGATCCTTGGCGCCGGCGCGCCAGATGTTGATGACCGTATTCCAGTCCGCGACCTCGTATTCGACATTGATGCCGATTTCTGCCAGCGTCTGCTGGATATATTCGTTCATCGCCAGAGGCAGCATCTGGCCCGATCCCGATGAGGAGATGACGACCTTGGTGTTGATCGGCTTGTCGGGACCGTAGCCGGCCTCGGCCATCAACTTCTTGGCCTCCTCGATATTGTATTCCAGCTTGAATGTCGGATTGCCGAACCACTGGTGGCCGGGTGGCAGGTATCCTTGGGCCGGGACGGAAAGACCGCCGAGCAGCTCGTTGATCCCTTCACGGTCAACGGCAAGATTGGCGGCCTTACGAACGCGCACATCGTTCCAGGGTGAACCTTCGACGCGCGACAGGTGCCAGGTCCAGTTGTGCGGGTAGGAATTGGTGACGATGTCGAAACCTGCGTCCTTGAGCGATTTGACGGAATCGGGCGCAGGCGCCTCGATCCAGTCGACCTGACCGGAGCGCAGCGCGGCCACACGGGTGTTGGGTTCGGGAAGAGGCACCAGAACCAGCTTGTCCAGCTTCGGCACGCGCGCCTTGTCCCAGTAGTCCTTGTTCGGTGTCAGTTCGGCGCGCTCACGCGGCGTGAATCCATTTTCCAGCTTCCAAGGTCCCGTACCGGACGGCTTCTGAGCCACGGCATCCCAGCTTTTGCCCTGTGCCTCCCAGTTCGCGGGCGAGGACATGAGGATCCAGCTCAACTGATAGGGGAGCGTCGCATCGGGCGTTTTGGTCACGATTTCGACCGTCAGCGGATCGATGACCTTGTAGGAAGCCACGGCTGGAATACGCGATTTTCCCTGTGCCGACTGGCGCTTGTCGAACTGGGGTGAATCCGGCACGAGGATCTTGTCGAGGTTCCAGACAACGGACGCCGCGTCGAAAGCACTTCCATCGTGAAACTTCACGCCGTCGCGCAGTTTGAACGTCCACTTGGTCTTGTCGACGGCATCCACGGACCAGGATGTCGCGAGGGAGGGAATGAGGGTCGAGGGTTTGTCGGCGCTCGAAAGGTCCCACTCGATCATAGCGTTGTAGAGCGTATAACCCATGAAGCGCTGACCCTCGCCGCCCTGATCGGTCTGGCCGGTGGTCAGGGGTATATCGGAGGCCGTCATGCCAATGCGGAGCGTACCTTCGGCCAAGGTTTCGCTTGCCGTCATGGCCAGAAACGCCAATGCAGCAGAGCCCATCAACCGGGCGCGGCGCAATTTCTCGATGATGCCCGCAGCTGCCGGTGTTTTTCTGAAATCGTTTGTCATGCGTTCCCTCTGGTTCGATAGGCTGAGTATGTCTCAGTCGGGATACGCAATGCAGGTTTCGTGCCAAATGATATGAAACCACAGTTTCATATCATTTTCAGAGGGTTACGCTTTCGTGCAGTATTGCGAATGCTCTCCTTCCCGCGAAACCTGCTGTAATCGCATGCGGTAACAGGCGTCAGTGCCTAAAAATGACTTGTTAGACGAAGGAGCGCATATGTCTGCTAAAGAGGCCGGTTTACGGGCTCACGGTCGTGGAAGCTATCTCCGGCAGAGCGGCTTAGAATGCATCGTGCAGTATGCGCGGCGGCTTGTACCAGTGACGGGTTAAGAGCGAAGGAAGACACTCTGCGCTTACACGACAGCATCCCCCCGAAATCGGAATCGATTGTCGGAAAAGCACGATGCGTGGTTGAAAGAATGAGGAGTGTCGTTAATGCGTCCAGAAGGACGCAAGGCCACTCTAAAACAGATCGAAGTCGCCGGATGCCTTGTCGATCGGCTGGGAGTGCCCGTGGCGCAAACCAGCGCCAAGTGCCTTCTGCATTTCGGCGAGCTTGACGAGGCTGAGAGCCGTCGTCACGTCCACGGCCCATTCCACAGGGATGGAGCCGGTGATGGTGTCGATGAACTCGGCAAGTCCGCGGGCCTTCTGGACCGCAAGATCGATACCCTGCAAGAGTTTCAACCCATCATCGGTGACTGCACCATTGGTGGCCTCCAGGAGCTGGGGCTCGATGCGTTCGATCAGATAGGCGACGTCATGCAGTTCTGAGACGACCCGCATGAGGATCGTGGGCAAAGCCTCTTCAAACATTTCAGGTCCAGCACGCTCAGCGATATGCATAGGCAACTCCGTTGTCAAAAAAATTCGATATCGCTTGCCGCCGGCTTTGCAGCCGGAACCGGACGGGTTTCCAGCGCGACGGTCTTCTGGGTTTCGGCACCGCTCAATGGGTGCTGGCGCGCCCTGCCTGATACCGGCCAGAACTCCACCTTTCGGCCATGCTCTCCGCCCGTGGAGCTGCCGACCACCCGAATGCCTTCATCCTTCAAGAACTGCATCGCGAAGATTGCGTTCTGCTCCCCCACATTGGAGAAGCTGGCAATGGTCTTTGCGCCACCAAAGACCTTTGCCTCCAGACGATCACGGCGCGCTCCCTGCTTGAGCAAGCCGTTGATCAGAAGTTCCATGAGATGCACCCCATACCGGGTCGCATCTCCGCCCCCCATACCCCCTGTACCCGGCAGCAGAAAGTGATTCATGCCGCCGACGCCCGCAACAGGGTCTCTGAGACACGCAGCCACGCACGAGCCGAGAATGGTCGACAAGACCACGTCGGGATCATTGGCGATCTTATACTCGCCCTGAATTATGTGTACGCGCTTGGCTGCGGTTTCGATCATTTCAGCGATCCAAATACGGCTTCAATAGCCGCCCTCATCTTGTCGATCGAAAACGGCTTGGCCAGCACGTTGTTTGCGCCGAGTTGGGCTGCTTTCTGCACCAGAGCGCGGTCTCCCTGCGCGGTCAGAATGATGAAGGCGGCCTTCTTCGTCGACGGGTTCGTGCGAACCGCCTGAAGGAAGCCGAGGCCATCCATCTTCGGCATGTTGAAGTCGGAGATCACCAGATGGTGGGGCTGTTGCTCCATGATCTTCATGCCCTGCTCACCGTCGCCGGCGGCAGTGATTTGCTTGAAGCCAAGCTGCGTGAGCGCATCACTTAGCAGCAGGCGGCTGGTGACCTGATCGTCAACGATCAACACTTTTATCTTTTCTGCGAGAGACATTTAATCAGAACCTTCTTTTCGGGCGGCAGTTAGTTTCAGAATTTCTTCGCCGATGGCGTTCAGCGGAAGTTGATGTTCGACCGCGCCAAGCTCGTAAGCCACACGCGGCATTCCATAGACCACACAGGTTTTCTCGTTCTGTCCGACAGTGCGGGCACCGGCATGGCGCATCTTCAAGAGACCTGCTGCACCGTCACGTCCCATCCCGGTCAGAATGGCGCCGACGGCGTTGCGACCGGCAAGCTCGGCCACTGAATCGAACAGAACGTCTACCGATGGCCGATGACCATTAACAGGCTCGCGTTCGATCAGTCTGCAGCATGGCGCGGCATGATTAACAACCTGCAAATGCCGGTCACCACCAGGTGCGAGATAGACCTTGCCGGTCTGAAGCCGCGCGCCATCCGTCGCCTCTTCCACAACGGGCGCGCAGAGCCGGTTCAGGCGCTCGGCAAAGCTCTTGGTGAAGGTTGGCGGCATATGCTGGGTGATCACCGTCGGCGGGCAATTGATCGGAAACTTCTGCAAGACGGCGATCAGCGCTTCCACGCCACCGGTAGACGACCCAATGGCAACGATCTTGCGACCGACGCTGTAATTGGTGACCGCAACCGGCTGCGGCGCGGCTGGTCGTTCGGTAACGGCGCTGCGATAGGTGCGGTGCTGCGAGCGGGCCGCTGCCTTCACCTTCTCCGCAAGATCGGGAAAGGGCTGCGCGTCGCCCGGCACCGGCTTGCCAACGCAATCGAAGGCACCGATTTCGAGCGCGGCGAGGGAGGCATCCGCGCCGCGATGGGTCAGCGTCGAAACCATGATGACTGGCATGGGGCGCAGGCGCATGATCTTGTCGAGAAACTCAAGCCCGTTCATCTCGGGCATCTCGATATCCAGCGTCACGACGTCCGGATTGAGTTCCTTGATCGCGGCGCGCGCTTCCATGGCGTTGCCAGCCTGACCGATGACCTCGACATCCGGGTCGGATTGGAGGACGGCGGAGATCAGGCCACGCATGGTGGGAGAATCATCGACGACGAGAACGCGGGCGGGCATGCTCATGCTCTCCTCCCGGCGGACTTGCCGATGTATTTGTAGGTGGTGATGCCGGTATTGTCGAACTGCTCCTTGGCTTCGCCGGAAACGCGTTCGGAGTGACCGATATAGAGGTGACCGCCCTGAGGCAGCAGACCGGCAAAGCGCGACCAAATCTTTACCTGCGTCGGCTCGTCGAAATAGATCACCACGTTGCGGCAGAAGATCACGTCGAAGCCGCCCTTGAACGGCCACTGCGCCATCAGGTTCAGCTCGTTGAAGGTGATCAGACGCTTGACCTTGTCGCTGATCTGGTGCTTGCGGCGTCCGCCGGCATCCACTTCCTGGAACCATTGCTTGCGCATGGCGGGCGATACGGTTTCGAGAGCACCGTCGTCGTAAAGACCCGCTCTCGCCTGAGCGAGAATCTTCGGGTCGATATCGGTTGCCAGGATCTTGAAGTCGTAATCGGTAGCGTTCGGGAAGAGACCGAGCACGGTCAGTGCGATCGAATAGGGCTCCTGGCCATCCGAGCAGGCTGCGGACCAGATGCGAACGCGTCCGCCGCTCTTTGCCCGTGCGATGAGGCCCGGCAGAACCTCGTCGCGCAGGTGATCGAAATGGTGGTTCTCGCGGAAGAAGCGGGTGAAGTTGGTGGTGAGATGCGACAGCATTTCCCGGCGAGCGGCGGAACCTTGCTCCGAGGAGACCAGGGCGCAATATTCCTTGAAGCCGGAAAGGCCGAGATTACGGATGTGCTTGGACAGGCGCGAATAGACGAGCGACGCCTTGGTATCGTTGAGATAGATACCGGCATCCGCGTAGATCATTGCGGCGATATCCGCCAGGTCGCGACGCGTCAGCGGGTATTCGCCGCTGACAAGCACTTCATCCTGGGGTCCACGCTGTTCGTTGAACTTAAGCGCTGTCATTCATCACCAACTTTTCAGCCTGTTGCCGCGAGCGACATTTCTTGTTTCAGGGACTGGCCGCGCGAGGCGCCGACCACGGCATCCACGTCAAGGATCAGCGCTACGCGGCCATCACCAAGGATGGTTGCGGCAGCGATGCCCGGAACATGGGTGTAGTTGGCTTCAAGGGATTTGATGACCACCTGACGCTGTCCCTGGATGGCATCGACCATCAGGGCGCGCTGGCCGCCGCCTTCGGATTCCACGAGAAGCGCCACGCCATCGACCGGGTTGGCCTGTGTGGCACGGAAGTTGAGAATGCGACCGACATCCACCAGCGGGCAGAAGGAGTTGCGGATCGAGATCAGCCGCTGATTGGAGCCGAAGGAGTGAATATTCTGCGCTTCCGGCTGTAGCGTCTCGACGATTGCCGTCAACGGCACCACAAGCGTCTGGCCCGCAACCGTGACCACCATGCCGTCGAGAACGGCCAGCGTCAGCGGAAGGCTCATGGTGAAGGTCGAGCCGAGGCCAGGGCGGGACGAAATGCTGATGCGGCCACCGAGTGCCTGGATCGAGCGCTTGACCACGTCCATGCCGACGCCGCGACCGGAGATGTCCGAAATCTTGTCGGCGGTGGAGAAGCCCGGTGCGAAGATCAGGTTGTCAATCTCCTCATCCGTGAGATTGGCATCTGCCGAGATCAGATCATTGTCGATCGCCTTCTGGCGGACGCGCTCGCGGTTGATGCCGGCGCCATCGTCCTGCAGTTCGATCAGGATGCGGCCCGAACGATGCTTGGCGGTCAGCTTGACGGTACCTTCCGGGTTCTTGCCGGCGGCTTCGCGCTTTTCGGGTGTTTCGATGCCGTGGTCGACGGCATTGCGGATCATGTGGGTCAGAGGCTCGGCCAGCTTATCGATGACCGTCTTATCCACTTCGGTGTTTTCACCTTCAGTGATGAGGCGGATCTGCTTGCCGATCATGTCGGCGACTTCGCGGACGATACGCGACATGCGCTGGAAGACCGGCTTCACTGGCTGCGCGCGGATGGCCATGACGCTATCCTGGATCTCACGCGTCAGTTGCTGAAGCTCTTCTAGACCCATGTTGACGGCAGATGTGCCCGTCGTATCGTTTTCGATGACGCTCTGCGACAGCATCGCCTGGTTGATAACGAGTTCGCCCACCAGGTTGATCAGGCGGTCGACGCGGTCGAGATCGACGCGGATCGTCTGCCCGGCGCTGGCGTTGTTGGCGGCATTGGCAGCGTTTGCCGCAGCGGCAGGCGACGCTGCCTCGCGCTTTTCGACGGCAGCAGCCACCGCCTGGGTGACTTCCGTTGCAGCCGATGCGGTGGCGACAGCCTTTGCAACAACCGGCTCGTCCATGGAGGCCGGCTGAACCGCTGGCTCATGCACATCGTCTTCCAGCGCGGAAAGATCGAAGGGCACCGGAATCATCGGCAGTTCTTCATCGGCCGAGGTTTCGTCTTCGGCCATCACGATGTCGAGTTCGCAATCCCACTCGGCAAATTCGAAGACGGAGCGGATGCCCTCTTCGCCCTTGTCGGTCTTGATCGCGATCTTCCAGAAGAAGTAGGCGCCTTCCGGGTTCATCTCGTCAAGCGATGGCAGCGTGCTCATATCGCAATTGACGCTCATCTCACCGATGCGGGCGAGATCACGCAGCAACAGGGCCGATTCATTGCCCTTGGAATAAAGGGCTGCCGACGGCTTGAAGGTGATATTGAAGGTGGGCGCTTCCATGAGCGGAATGGCCGCGTCCTCGAAATCGCCAAAGGAGAAGGCGATCGGCTGGAAGCCGCTGTCATCTGTCGGCGCTGGCGCCGGTGCCGGCGGGGGCACGACGGCTGCCTTGGCTGCCGGCTTGGGAGCTGCCGGTTCTGCTGCGGACGGCGTGATCGTCTCGCCGTTGGCAAGAGCCTCCAGTTCCTTGACGAGACCACGGGTGCGGCTTTCATCGACGCTGCCGCCATCGCGGGAAGCATTCGTCAAATCGGCGAGAACATCCGCCGATTTCAGCATCACTTTCAGGACATCCTGATTAGGATCGAGCTTGTTGGATCGAACGCAATCGAGCGTGGTTTCGAAGACGTGCGCGAAAGCCACCAGTTCATCGAGACCGAACGCACCGGCTCCACCCTTGATGGAATGAACGGCACGAAAGACGGCATTTACGGTTTCCGGGTCGCGGTCGCCGTCATTCAGTTTAAGAAGTCCCGATTCCAGTTCGGCGAGCTGTTCCTCGCACTCCTGGAAGAAGATTTCTTTGATTTCGTTCATATCCATCGTGAATGATCCCGTATCAGGCAGTTACACGTTCAATGGCATCGATCAGTTTTACGGGGTCGAACGGCTTGACGATCCAACCGGTCGCGCCAGCCTGGCGGGCACGGTTCTTCTTCTCGGCGTCGCTTTCGGTGGTCAGAACGAGGATTGGAACGGCACGGTACTTTTCGTTGCGACGAACGCCCTCGATGAAACCGAAACCATCAAGGCGCGGCATGTTGATATCCGTGACGATGACGTCGGGATTGCAACCTTCCAGGACTTCCAGACCTTCGACGCCGTCTTCGGCCTGAATGGTTTCGAAACCGGCATTGTTGAGCGTGACCAGCAACATGTTGCGGATCGTGCGGGAGTCGTCGACTGTGAGAACTTTTTTCTTCATTCCTATATCTCCTTCGGGAGCATATGACCGATATCAACGCCGATCAGTTTAAGGGTTTTATCAAAGGCTTCAGAAGCCTTTGAAAATGTGAATTGCTTGCCATCGGCCTCCCAGGCCTTGATGCCAGCCATCAATATCTGGACGCATTGTGCGCCGACACGCTCGACCTCGGAGGCATCGACCGTAACCGGCTTGCCTCTGAGTTCTTTCAATTTTCCGTGCAAGACGGATGCTTGATTGAGGTCCAGCACAGGTGACAATTTCAGTGTCGAATGCGCTGCTGTCCTGCCTGCCATCAAATGACTCCTTGGCGTTTGTATTGTTGCTGCGCATGGCCGTAATCCATGCGCTCGGGACGCATGACGGTCGCATTGGCTCTTCTCGGCTCCGGCGCGATCACCTCATCGGCATAAGCCTGGCGGGCGATGCGGAACTCGCGCACCGTACGGCCGAGTTCGAGAATGACGGTGTGAAGATCGTCGGCCTCATTCGCCGATGAGGACAGGCGCTCGGCGGCACGATTCGCGTCCGTGCCGATGGCCTCCAGTTCGACGGAGACGTGGTTGAGATGACCGGAATGCTCACCCGTGCGGCGGGCGACATCGCCGATCATGTCGCTGATGCCAGAGACCTGACGCACGACACCTTCGATGGCTTCCTGGGTGCGATGGACCATGCGCACGCCTTCATCGACTTGCGTCTTGGTGCCGTTGACGAGGTTCTTGATCTCCCGTGCGGCTTCGGCGGAGCGTTGTGCCAGCGCCCGGACTTCCTGCGCGACGACGGCGAAGCCGCGTCCGCTTTCCCCCGCACGTGCGGCTTCAATGCCGGCATTCAGCGCCAGGAGATTGGTCTGGAAGGCGATTTCGTCGATGGAGCCGATGATGCGGCCGATCTGCTCTGCCGATTGCTCGATATCAGACATGGCGCTGATCGCTTCGCCGACCGCCATGCCGCTTTCGGTGGCGGCATTGCGTGCCTGCGACACTGCGGATTCGGCCGCCGAAATCCGGTCACTGCTATCACGGACGTCGTGGATGACCGCGCCGAGGCGCTGTGAGGCATCGCCGAGGCGACGGGCCTGTTCCGTCGAGCCCGTGGCAAGGCCAGAATTTTCGCGCGACATGCGCTCGGCGACGGTTTGCGTCTTGTGAACGCTTTCTTGCGTGGCGGCCATCGAATGACCGATCCGCGTCATGGCAGAGTTGAACGCTTCGGCGATCTCGCGGTAGGCTTCCGGCAGTTCGCCGGCGATGCGGGCTGTCAGATCGCCGGCGGCGAAGGCGTTGAGGGCGTCGCCAAAGAGCGTTACGACCTCTGCCTGATCGCTCTCGCGCTGACGGGCAAGCTCTTGTGTGTGGCGAATGCGCAGTTCGTTGAAGCGCAGGGAGACGGCAATCTCGGTATCGACCATCACCAGCCGAACGACGGATTTGACCGCCTCGGCCAATTCCTGATGGCGCTTGCGCGCACCCGGCAGCAGTGAGCGAGGCGGATGCTGCGCAATCAGGCCTGCGAGGAGATTTTCCAGCACGACCGCACGACCAGCCACACTCCAGCGCGGATCAAGGCCCATGCGGCTTTCGGTGTCGGACAGAACCTTGACGCGTTCGGCGTAGAGCGCATCGAACCGCGCATCGGTCAGCACCGACCAGTGCGCCGTCTGCATGTCGTGCAGACGTTCGATCTGATGATCGCTCTCGAAGGATGGCGAACAGTCCGGCATGGACTGGAAGCGCACCATCAGGTCGCGAAGTCCTGCCTTCAGATGAGGCTCGAGCATGGTGCGGTAACGGCGCAGCAGATCACACTGGTCCTGATCAAGACCAGCAAAACGCAACCGGCCAGCCAGGCTGCCGCCCGTTGCCCTTCGCGAGTGATCTGTTGGCAGGTCCTGCCCCAAGTGACGTCCCCAATGTTTTACCGGCCAGACCGGCAGATGACGGTTAAGAGAACGCCAGTATCCTTGAGGGATGTCACGACATGGGCATCCGTAACGGACGCCTCACAAGCGTTAGCTGAGCCTTCTGCAACCAAACGGAATACCGGATCGACCCGGTACGGCAGCGCGGCATCATGCCTGGAAGGAGAGTCGCTCTCCATTTCGCCGTGAAATACGACTAATCTTTATGGTTAATTCCTTGCCTGAAAGTTAAGAATCTTCATTTCAGGGCATGATTATTAAAATTTGTCATTGATTTGCATTAGAGCGTGCCCTGTAGCAGGTCCTGCCTCCGGCGTTTTGGATATGTTGCCGGTTTTTCATCTTTTTCGGCCTCGCGCGCTGGACAAGCGTTGCGCCATTACCCTAAGATAATCAATATGATATTTGCTTCACGATGGCGCTGTAAAGCGTGCCGCTCACGAATGTCGAGCGGTTTGCGATGACATCGCGCGTTGAAACAAAATGCGGGAGCATATCTGAAAGATCGCGACACGGTTTAGCTGAGGCGCACATACGTAGGAGGTGACGATTTTGCCATGGATGGGACGACATCGCGGTCTTCCGCACCATCCTGTCAGGTTGATCAACCTTCTTGTTGCCGGCATGCTGGTTTTCTTCGGCACGCCTGCCTTGGCAAATTCAAGTCCCGCCCTCAAGCCGCAACGACTGGAACGATCCTGCCTCTCCAGCGAAGAGCGGGCTTTCTCAACTCTGGAACGCTCTTTCGATCAGCCCGGCCTCAATCCTTGCCGCTACGCCCACACACTGCCCGTTCACGATTTTGTTGACGCATTTTTATCCGCTCCGGGGGTGGTAACGGCATACATCAGAGCCCAGATTGGGTTCGACCCGGCGCGATCGATTTTGCATCGGGTTCAGCCCGTCCGCGTGGCTTCGCCGCGTGGACCTCCCCAAAAAGACTTCTCCTAGTCCGCCGGACTGCCGTTTCTTTGTTGGAAGGATTGGCATCTCTGGTGGAAACAGCCACGGAATATTTTAACGCCAGAGAAAATTGCCATCCTTTATGAGACTTGACGTTATCCTCCCCATTTTGATCGCTCTTCCCTTTATTGGCAGCCTTTGCACTGCCATGATGCCGCGCAATGGCGCAGCCCGGGGGCCGGCAGCCGTCGCGGGCGGCATTGCGCTTTTCGGTCTCATCTCGACGATTCTCCTCTACACCAGCGTCACCAATGGCCAGGTGCTCAAATATCACGTGGAATGGCTGCCGCAGCTTGGCCTGAACTTCACGCTCCGACTGGATGGTTTTGCGTGGATGTTCATGGTGCTGATTACCGGCATCGGTTTTCTCGTGGTGCTCTATGCCCGCTATTACATGTCGGCAGACGATCCGATCCCGCGCTTCTTCGCTTTTCTTCTGGCCTTCATGGGGTCGATGCTCGGCATCGTGCTGTCGGGCAACGTCATTCTGCTGTCGATCTTCTGGGAGATGACCAGCATTTTCTCCTTCCTGCTGATTGGCTACTGGCACAACAATGCCGCGGCCCGCGATGGTGCGCGCATGGCCTTGACCGTGACGGGCATCGGGGGCTTTTGCCTTCTCGCTGGCCTTCTGGTCTTGGGACACATCGCCGGAAGCTACGATCTCGATGCCATCATTGCCGAGGCGTCCAATGTCAAAGCACACCCGCTTTACCTCACGGCCCTCGTCCTGATCCTGATCGGTGCACTGACCAAGAGCGCGCAGTTCCCCTTCCATTTCTGGCTGCCCAATGCGATGGCGGCGCCAACGCCGGTTTCGGCCTATCTGCATTCCGCCACCATGGTGAAAGCAGGCGTCTTCCTGCTGGCCAGGTTCTGGCCGGTGCTTGCGGGCACGCAGGAGTGGTTCCTGCTCGTCGGCTTTGCCGGCATGACCACACTTCTGCTTGGCGCCTATTTCGCCATGTTCCAGCAGGACCTGAAGGGGCTTCTGGCCTATTCCACCATCAGCCATCTCGGTCTGATCACCACGCTGCTCAGCCTCGGAAGTCCGCTGGCGGCCGTGGCGGCGATCTTCCATATGGCAAACCACGCCACCTTCAAGGCATCGCTTTTCATGGCGGCCGGGATCATCGACCATGAGACCGGCACACGCGATATGCGCCGATTGAGCGGGCTTTATCGCTATCTGCCGGCGACTGCGACCCTTGCCATGGCCGCAAGTGCTGCCATGGCAGGCGTGCCGCTCTTCAACGGCTTTCTCTCCAAGGAAATGTTCTTCGCCGAGGCGATCGAGACCCATGCGGATTCGTTCCTCGACAAGGCGCTTCCCTATGTGGCAACCCTTTCCGGTGCCTTTGCGGTGGCCTATTCACTGCGCTTCATCCATACGGTGTTCTTCGGGCCTCCGCCGCATGACCTTCCAAACCCGAAACCGCACGAGCCGCCGCGCTGGATGCGCTTTCCGATCGAGTTTCTCGTGCTCGCCTGCCTGATTGTCGGTATCGTCCCGAGCCTTTCGGTCGGCCCCTTCCTGCACACCGCCGTGGTATCGGTTCTTGGTCCAGAAACGCCCTATTACAGCCTGGCGATCTGGCATGGTTTCAACCTGCCGCTCACCATGAGTATCGTTGCGCTGATCGGCGGCGTCGCGATCTATGCGCTTCTTGGAGATTACTTCTCCAAATGCGATGATGGTCCGCCGATCTTCAGGCACCTGAAAGGCCAGCGTATCTTCGAGCGCATCATCGTCACCGTCTCGTGGAAATGGGCACGCTGGCTGGAAAGCACGCTTGGCACCAGGCGGTTACAGCCGCAGCTGCGTATCCTTATCTTCGTCGCGCTCGTCGCCGGATTCTCGCCGCTGGTATCATCGCAGTTCTCGCTCACCCTTCCGAGAGTTACCTCCTTCGACCCGATCTTTGCGGTTCTATGGGGCATCGGGATGATTGCGGCCATGGGTGCTGCCTGGCAGGCAAAGTATCATCGGCTGGCCGCGCTGGTCATGCTCGGTGTTTCCGGTCTCGTCACCTGCCTGACCTTTGTATGGTTGTCCGCGCCCGATCTCGCCATCACGCAGTTGCTCGTCGAGATCGTCACGCTGGTGCTGATCCTGCTTGGCCTGCGTTGGCTTCCGAAGCGCGTGGTGAAGGTCGATAACAACAACGAACTGCCCGCGCAGCTTCGTCGTGGCCGTGACTTCCTG
The DNA here is from genome assembly GCF_004310285.1 of Agrobacterium cavarae. Taxonomy (GTDB): domain Bacteria; phylum Pseudomonadota; class Alphaproteobacteria; order Rhizobiales; family Rhizobiaceae; genus Agrobacterium; species Agrobacterium cavarae. The sequence continues at coordinate 275,906 of NZ_SISF01000023.1, read as the reverse complement.
CTGGCCGTCTTCTGCGGCATTGGTATGACGGTGATTGCCTATGCGGTGATGACGCTGCCTGTGCCCAACACCATTGCCAACTACTTCCTTGAGCGGGCCTATAGCGAAGGCGGCGGCACCAATGTCGTCAACGTGATCCTCGTCGATTTCCGCGGCTTCGATACGATGGGCGAGATCGCGGTTCTGGCGATTGTCGGTCTGACCGTCTTTGCCCTGCTGCGTCGTTTCCGTCCAGCGCAGGACAGCGTCGGCCTGCCTGAGCAGCAGTTGATCCAGAACGCCTTCGATGCCGAAAGCCCCGAGCGCAGCAAGGGCGATACGGTGCGCGACTATCTGTTGGTGCCCTCGGTCATCATGCAGTGGATGTTCCCGGTCGTCATCACCTTCTCGATCTTCCTCTTCATGCGCGGTCATGACCTTCCAGGCGGTGGATTTGCCGCAGGCATCACCATGGCGATTGCCTTCCTGATGCAATATCTGGCAGGCGGCACCCGCTGGGCGGAAGATCGTATCCGCATCCTGCCGTTGCGCTGGATGGGCTTCGGCCTGTTGATGGCAGCCTCCACCGGAATGGGCTCGTGGTATTTCGGCTATCCGTTCCTGACCTCCTACTTCCAATATACGGAGATCCCCTATATCGCGAAGATGCCGACAGCGTCTGCCCTACTCTTCGATCTTGGGGTCTTCTCGCTTGTGGTCGGCTCCACGGTTCTGATTTTGATAGCACTGGCGCACCAATCACTGCGTAACTACAAGGTACGCACACCCGACGCCGCCAAAGCGGAGGATGTGTAATGGAACTCATTCTAGCCATCGGCATCGGTGTGATGACGGGGTCGGGCGTCTGGCTCATCCTGCGTCCGCGAACCTATCAGGTCATTGTCGGCCTCTCACTGCTGTCCTACGCCGTCAACCTCTTCATCTTCGGGGTGGGTGGCATCAAGACAAACGCGCCGCCGGTTTTGCTGGACGGCGTTTCCGTGTCGCAGCTGGCCGACCCTGTGCCTCAGGCGCTGGTTTTGACGGCCATTGTCATCGGCTTTGCCACCACCGCCCTCTTCCTCGTCGTGCTCCTCGCCGCGCGCGGTCTGACGGGTACCGACCATGTGGACGGGAGGGAGAGCAAGTGAACTCATTCCCATCCCACATCGTGATCGCACCCATTCTGGTGCCGTTGATCACCGGCGCGATCCTGCTCTTCATCGACGAGCGCAAGCGCAAGACGAAGGCGGCGATCAGCTTCATTTCCACGCTGGTGCTACTCGCGGTCTCCATTGGCCTCTTCATCGAAGTCAATTCGACGGTGAACACCGAAATCGCCGCGATCATCTCCACAGGCGTCTATCTTCTCGGCAACTGGCCTGCCCCTTTCGGCATCGTGCTGGTGGCGGATCGGCTCTCAGGGTTGATGGTGCTTCTGGTGTCGCTGCTGGCGATCCCGTCACTCGTCTATTCGCTGGCGAAGTGGCACAAGTCGGGTGCCCATTTCCATTCGCTCTTCCACCTGATGCTGATGGGCGTGAACGGCGCGTTCCTGACCGGCGACCTCTTCAACCTCTTTGTTTTCTTCGAAGTCATGCTTGCGGCATCCTACGGTCTGCTGCTGCATGGCTCCGGTCAGTTGAGGGTGAAGGCCGGCCTGCATTACGTCGCGATCAACCTCGTTGCCGCGCTGTTCTTCCTGATTGGCGTCAGCCTGATCTATGGCGTGACCGGCACGCTCAATATGGGTGACTTGGCACAGCGCATTGCGGGCCTCAATCCGGACCAACGCATGCTGTTGCAAACGGGTGCGGCCGTGCTCGGTATCGCCTTTCTCGTGAAGGCCGGCATGTGGCCGTTGAATTTCTGGCTGCCTGCCGCCTATGGCGCAGCCTCTGCTCCTGTCGGCGGCATTTTCGCGATCATGAGCAAGGTCGGCATCTATGTCATTGCACGGCTTTCCTTCCTCCTCTTCGGCCAGACGGCGGGGGATTCTGCCGGTTTCGGCCATGATGCACTGCTGATCGGCGGTATTGCCACCATCGTCTTCGGCACGATCGGCGTGCTGGCCTCCCAGGCGCTCGGCCGTCTTGCGGGCTTTTCGGTGCTCGTCTCTTCGGGAACGTTGCTTGCCGCCATGGGCACGGGTAATCCGATGGTGGCGGCAGGTGCGCTCTACTACCTCGTCAGCTCCACATTGACCATCAGCGCTTTCTTCATGCTGATCGAACTTGTGGAACGCGGCCAGGATGCCGGGGCGAACGTTCTTGCCGTGACCATGGAAGCCTATGGCGATGGTGAGGAGGAAGAGGAGCAAGAGGAGGTCGGGGTGACGATGCCCGGCACGATGGCGGTGCTTGGTACCTGCTTTGCCGCCTGCGGCATTCTGCTTGCCGGATTGCCGCCACTTTCGGGCTTCATCGCCAAATTCTCAATGCTCTCCGCCATTCTCAATCCGCAAGGGATGGGCGCTGACACCGAAATCTCGACCCTCTCTTGGTGGCTTGTGTTCCTCATCGTTTTCTCCGGCCTTGCGGCTCTGATCTCGATGACGCGTGCCGGCATTCGCACTTTCTGGAGCTCTCTCGAGGGCACGGTTCCCCGCGTCTTCGTCATCGAAATCGCGCCCATCATGCTGCTGATCGGTCTGACACTTGCGATGACCGTGCAGGCTGGGCCGATCATGCGTTACATGCAGGAGACGGCACGCATTCTCGACCTGCCGGAAAGCTACATTCAAGGTGTCATGACAGCGCCGCGAGCCGGCAATCCTGGGGAGGCAGCGCAATGATCCGTCGCATTCTCCCCTACCCGCTCTTGACGCTGTCGCTGATCATCTTCTGGATGACGATCAACAGCTTTTCGCCTGGGCATCTTGTGCTCGGAACAGCGGTTGCGCTCATCGCCTCCTGGTCGATGGCCTCACTTCGGCCAGCAAAGCCGAGAATCCGCAGTTGGAGCGCGGTGGTGAAGCTGACCTTCATCGTGCTTTATGACATCATCCGGTCGAATATCGCAGTCGCCACGCTCATCCTGTTCGGGCGCAAGAGAAGCAGCAAGTCCGGCTTCCTCACCATCCCGCTCGACATTCGCGATCCGCTTGGACTTGCAGTTCTGTCCATCATTCTGACAGCCACGCCGGGCAGCGCATGGCTGGAATACAATTCCTCCCAGGGCACATTGCTGATCCACGTGTTGGACAATGTCAGCGAGACCACCTGGATCAACCTCATCAAGAACCGATATGAAAAAATGCTGATGGAGATATTCGAATGAGTTCGATTATCCTTTTCTGGTCATTCTCTCTGGCCCAAATCTTCCTGGCAATTGCCATGTCGATATCCGTCTATCGTATCGCGATCGGCCCCCGTGCGCAGGATCGCGTGCTCGGCGTCGATACGCTTTATGTCAGCTCCATGCTGCTTTTGATGACCTTCGGCTTGCGCACCGGTAACGATATCTATTTCGAGGCCGCACTTCTGATGTCGATCCTGGGCTTCGTCTCGACGGTGGCCCTTTCCAAATTCCTGATGCGTGGTGAGGTGATCGAATGATCAATGCTGGCGAATTTCCGCTCTGGGCGGCCATTCTCGTTGCTTTCTTCGTCCTGCTCGGCTCGTCGCTGACGCTGATCGGCACGATCGGCTTTGCCAAGCTGCAGAGCTTTTATGAAAGGCTGCACGCGCCGACACTCGGCACAAGCTGGGGCACGGGCGGCATCGCCATGGCGTCCATCATCTATTTCTCGGTGTCCGGCGGCCGCTTCGTCTTCCACGAAATCTTTATCGGCATCTTCATGACCATCACGACGCCGGTCTCGCTGATGCTTCTCGGCCGCGCCGCCCTTTATCGCGACCGCGCCGAACAGAACCCGAGCAAGCCGGACAGGCTGTAACAGCTAGAAGGATGGCGGACGCGGCAGTTTGGCCGCGCCCGAACCGTTCGATCAGACGCCGCTTGCCGGAATTCCGGAGCGCTGCACCTTGCGCGGCGCGGTCAGTTCCTTCCAGGTGGAGAGCGCTTTTGCCGGTGCCGTCAGCGGCGGACGGGAAACGAAGCGGCCGTGGCCTTCCCGGCTCTTCATCGCGCCTTCCTCCACAGCCACCTGACCGCGCGTCAACGTGTAGCGCGGCAGGCCCATGACCTCCTTGCCCTCGAAGACATTGTAATCGATCGCCGATTGCTGGTTCGTAGCCGTGATCGTCTTTCTACGCTTTGGATCCCACACGACAAGGTCGGCATCCGCACCCACCAGGATCGCGCCCTTCTTGGGATAGATGTTGAGGATCTTCGCGATATTGGTGGAGGTAACGGCAACGAATTCGTTCATGGTCAGGCGCCCGGTGCTGACGCCGTAAGTCCAGAGCATCGGCAGCCTATCTTCCAGTCCGCCAGTACCGTTCGGAATCTTGCGAAAATCGCCAAGACCTGTGCGCTTCTGCTGCGTGGTAAAGGCGCAATGGTCTGTCGCCACGCATTGCAGCGAGCCCGCGGCAAGGCCAGCCCAGAGGCTGTCCTGATGCGCCTTGCTGCGGAAGGGCGGAGACATGACACGGCGTGCGGAATGATCCCAGTCTTTGTTGAAATACTCGCTCTCATCGAGCGTCAGATGCTGGATCAGCGGCTCGCCATAGACGCGCATGCCCTTTTGCCGTGCGCGGCGGATGGCTTCGTGGCTCTCCTCGCAGGAGGTGTGGACGATATAGACGGGGCAGCCCGCCATACCGGCGATCATGATCGCACGATTGGTGGCCTCGCCTTCCACTTCCGGCGGGCGGGAATAGGCATGCGCCTCCGGACCGTCATTGCCTTCCGCCATCAACTTCGCCTGCATCTGCGCCACCACATCGCCGTTTTCGGCATGGACGAGCGGAAGCGCTCCGAGTTCGGCACAGCGCTGGAAGGACGAAAACATCTCGTCGTCATCCACCATCAACGCGCCCTTATAGGCCATGAAATGCTTGAAGGTGTTGATGCCCTTGTCGCGAACGATCGTCTCCATCTCGTTGAAGACCTGCTCGCCCCACCAGGTGATCGCCATATGAAAGGAATAGTCGCAGGCCGCACGTGAGGTCTTGTTGTCCCACATGGTCAGTGCTTCCAGCATCGACTGACCGGGGTTTGGCAGCGCGAAGTCGACCACCATGGTCGTGCCGCCGGCGAGTGCGGCGCGCGTGCCGCTATCGAAATCATCGGCCGAATAGGTGCCCATGAAGGGCATTTCCAGATGCGTATGCGGATCGATGCCGCCCGGCATGACGTAGCATCCCGTCGCATCCAGTTCGCTAACGCCCTTGAGGTCTGGTCCAATCTCGACGATAACGCCGCCCTCGATGCGGATATCGGCCCTATAGGTCAGGTCGGCGGTGACGATGGTCCCGTTCTTGATGATGGTGCTGCTCATGGCTGTTCCCTTATCATTGTGTTCATGACCGGCACCGCCTCCCCGATCGGTTCCGGCTCCATCTTGCGTCTGTTTCGCCGCCACACCCACCCGTGTCTTTCCGCACGGCGTGGGCGCGCGACCGAGCTACTGCACCACGCCTGCGGTTTCGACGACCGCATGGAACAGTACGTCGCAGCCAGCCGCAGCCCACTCCTTGGAAATCTCTTCCGCTTCATTATGGGAAAGACCGCCGACGCAGGGGCACATGATCATGGTGGCGGGCGCGACTTTCGCCGCCCAGCAGGCATCATGCCCGGCACCTGAGATGATGTCGCGATGCGAATATCCAAGCTTCTCCGCCGAACGGCGGACTGTATCCACCAAAGCGGGATCGAAAGTGACAGGGTCGAAATGGCCGACCGCTTCAACCGAATATCCGACGCCGATGGCGGCGCAAATCTCAGCCGCCTCTGCCTCGATCCGCTCGCGCATGCGGTTCAACTTGGCGAGATCGGGGGTACGAATGTCGACGGTGAAGACGACTTTGCCGGGGAGGACGTTGCGGGAATTGGGCGAGAAGATCACCTGGCCGACACCGCCGACCGCGTCGGGCTGGCTCTCCATCGCCACGGTCTGCACCATCTCGATAATCCGCGACATCGCCAGTCCCGCGTTGACGCGCATGGCCATCGGCGTGGAGCCGGTATGAGCCTCCTTGCCGGTCAAAGTGAATTCCAGCCACCACAGCCCCTGGCAGTGGGTCACGACACCGATCGTCTTGTTTTCGGCTTCGAGGATCGGCCCCTGTTCGATGTGATATTCGAGATAGGCGTGCATCCTGCGCGCACCGACCTCTTCCTCGCCCAGCCAGCCAATGCGCTGCAACTCCTCACCATAGGTCTTGCCGTCCGTATCCTTGCGCGAATAGGCGTGCTCAAGCGTGTGGACGCCGGCAAAGACGCCGGAGGCGAGCATGGCGGGCGCAAAGCGCGCGCCTTCCTCATTTGCCCAATTGGTGACGACGACGGGATGCTTGGTGCGGATACCGAGATCGTTCATGGTGCGTATGACCTCTAGGCCTGCGAGAACGCCCAACACACCATCGAACTTGCCGCCTGTCGGCTGGGTGTCGAGGTGCGATCCGACATAGACCGGCAGAGCATCGGGGTCTTCGCCGGCGCGGGTGGCAAACATCGTGCCCATCTTGTCCACGCCCATCGTCATGCCCGCCGCCTCGCACCAGGACTGGAACAGGGCGCGGCCTCCAGCATCCGCGTCGGTCAGCGTTTGGCGATTATTGCCGCCGGCGATGCCGGGGCCAATCTTCGCCATGTCCATCAGCGCATCCCAAAGCCGGTCGGCATCAACGCGCATATTTTCACCGGGCGCAGCCATAGCGTCTTCCTTCCATTCCTTTTGCCAGCATTCAGCCTGCTCGACCAATACCGTGCGTCGTTCCCATCTTTGGCCTCTTCAGCCTTTCTTGTTTCGTGCCGTGTTTGCCACGGCTGCGGCGCTCGTACAGTGGGCGACGGGAATTGTCCCGACGTTCTCATTTTACGATTCGCCAGCTCCGAAGATACATGATGTCGTCACGCTGAAAAGCTTTGGCCTGAGCAGGCATTGCGAAGATTATTCGGTTCACGCGTCTTTTCCCGACAGGCTGTCGAGGATCGCGGCAGCCACCGCAACCTCCGTTCCCGCAAGACCAACCGAGCAAAAAAGAGTGGTCTGGTCCGATGACGTCCGGTGCGTGGTGCGCCCTGCGACAATATCCGAGAGCTCCACCATGCGTTGCTCATGCCTGGAACCCTGAAGAAAAAAGGGGGAAGCGTAGGAGCGGGCTTGTTCTTTGGAATCGGTCGCGATGATGCTGGCGGCAGCGGCAACATCCAATCCCAACTCATGGGCGTCGATTGTTTTAGGTCCCAGTGTGTTAATGTGCGCTCCGGGCTTGAGATCGGACATATCCAAGATAGGCCGGGTGCTCGATGTAGCGCAGATCACGATATCTGCCTCCTTTGCTGCATCTTTTGCGCAAGCAACCGGTTTCACCTCGAGGCCAAGCTGCGCCTGCATGTCCTCGGCAAAGGCTGCACGATGCCTCGCATCGCGGCTATAAATATAGGCCTTTCTGATTGGCCGAACGGACGCTGCGGCGGCCAACTGCATGCGGGCCTGAAGTCCGCTTCCTATCAAACCAACGACTTTGGCGTCCGGCGGACTGAGGTGCCGTATGGCCACGCCACCGATAGCCCCTGTTCTGATTGCTCCGAGACGCTCGCCCAGGACGACGCCCTTGAGCCGGGCATCGTCGGCCGACCAAACCGCGACGATCTGGGTCTGTTCGTTCCCGGTGAAGGTGTCGTAGACACGGAAGCCAGCGAGCGGCCTGTCACCGGACACACCGCCTATCGTGAAGACCAAATCTCCATGGCCATCGAATGGGACATGATGTCGAGGGGGAGACACCGTCTTCCCATCAGCGCGCGCCACCATAAACGCTGCAACAGCCTCAATCGCCGTCTGCATTAAGCTGTAACCACTCAGTTTTTGGTCGTCCAAGATTGTCGTCATGATAGCCACTCCATCGGTTTGGGTGACCTTGCGATCTCAACCACGGTTGAGGTCAATATGTTTTTGGGAAGGCTTCTTTATCAATCGTGCTCTCGACCTGACCACTTGCGCCGCTGATCTTTATCTTTTCCTTATGCGCACCCGACATCTTCCCAATCGAAATATGACGGCGATCGGCAGCATCATGCTCTCCTGACATAACAGGAGAACACCATGCCCGATGTCCTTTTTCTGGCGCTCGGCTTCGGCACGCTAATCGTGCTGGCGCTTTACGCGCGCGCCCTCAACCGGTTTTGAGAGGTGCTGCCATGCTGGAACCCATCTTCGGCCTCGTCGTGGCCATTGCGCTCGGCGTCTATCTCATCATCACCCTGCTGCGTCCGGAACGCTTCTGATTTTCCTGGAGAATCCCCATGACCATTCTCGGGTGGCTGCAAATCAGCCTCCTTTTCATCGCCGTGCTTCTGGTTATCAAACCGCTCGGCCTCTACATGGCGCACGTCTTCAACGGTGAGCGGACCTGGCTGACGCCGGTCCTCGCTCCCGTCGAACGCGGTCTTTATGCCGTGGCGGGTGTCGATATCAAGAAGGAGCAGAGCTGGCTTGGCTACACGCTCTCCATGCTCGCCTTCTCGATTGCCAGCTTTGCAGCACTCTACGCCATCCTGCGCCTTCAGGCTTTCCTGCCCTTCAATCCACAGGGCTTCGGCAACGTGGAACCGGGCCTCGCCTTCAACACCGCCGTCAGCTTCGTGACCAACACCAACTGGCAGAACTATGCCGGCGAAGCGACAATGAGCAATTTCAGCCAGATGGCTGGATTGACGGTGCAGAACTTTCTTTCCGCCGCAGTCGGCATGGCACTCGCAATTGCCTTTACCCGCGCCTTCGTCCGTTCGCAGGCAAGCACGCTCGGCAATTTCTGGGCGGATATGACCCGCGCCACGCTCTATGTGCTGCTGCCGATCGCGGTCATCGTGGCACTCGCCTTCGTCGCCATGGGCCTACCGCAGACGATGGATGCCAGTGTAACCGCAACCACCCTTGAAGGAAGCCAGCAGGTCATTTCGCTCGGGCCCGTTGCCAGCCAGGAAGCGATCAAGCAGCTCGGCACCAATGGTGGCGGCTTCTTTAACGCCAATGCCGCCCATCCCTTCGAGAACCCGACAGCACTTTCCAACTATCTCAACATCTTCTCGATGCTCGCCATTTCGGCGGCCTTTATCTACACCTTCGGCCAGATGGTCGGCAGCCGCCGCCAGGGCTGGGTGCTGCTTTCCGCCATGGCCGTTCTGCTGATTGCGGGTGTTGCCACCGTCTACTGGGCCGAAAGTGCCGGCAACCCGATCCTCACATCGATCGGTGTCGATGCTGCGCAGGGCAATATGGAAGGCAAGGAAGTTCGCTTCGGCCAGGCCATGACCGCGCTCTATGCAGCTGTCACCACCGGTCTTTCGGATGGCGGCGTCAACGGCATGCACGGCTCCTTCACCGGCCTTGGTGGACTTGCTCCCATGTTCCTGATCCAGCTTGGCGAGGTTCTGCCGGGCGGCGTCGGTTCCGGTCTCTACGGCATGATCGTCTTCGCGCTCCTTTCCGTCTTCGTCGCCGGCCTGATGGTTGGTCGCACGCCGGAGTTTCTCGGCAAGAAGATCGAGGGTCGCGAGATGAAATTCGCCATGCTGGCGGTCTTGATCCTGCCCACCGTCATTCTCGGCTTTACCGCCATCTCCGCCATGCTGCCCTTTGCGGTTGCCAGCATCGGCACGGCCGGTCCACACGGCCTTTCGGAAATCCTTTATGCCTTCACCTCCGCGGCCGGCAATAACGGCTCGGCCTTCGGCGGCCTTTCCGGCAATACCGACTGGTACAACACAACGCTTGGCATCTCGATGCTGCTTGGTCGTTTCGCCTACGTGGTGCCGGTGATGGCGATTGCCGGATCGCTTGCAGCGAAGGTCCGCGTCCCGGCCTCAAGTGGTACCTTTCCAACGGATGGCCCGCTCTTTGTAGGCCTTCTCGTCGGCATCATCCTCATTCTCGGCGGGCTGCAATTCTTCCCCGCGCTCGCACTCGGCCCCATCGTCGAGCATTTCGCCATGCTTGCCGGCCAGACTTTCTAGAAAGCAAAAAGATGTCCACACATCCAAACTCATCGGCTCCAGCGAGACCTAGCCTCTTCGACCCCGCCATCATCGGTCCAGCCATCAAGAACGCTTTCATCAAGCTTGATCCCAGGCAGTTGATGCGCAACCCGGTGATCTTCGTTACGGAGATCGTCGCAGCTGTCGTGACCATCTTCTTCATCCGCGATCTTCTCGCCCATAACGGCACGGCCGTCTTTTCGGGCCAGATCGCGGCCTGGCTCTGGTTCACGGTGCTATTCGCCACCTTCGCCGAAGCGGTGGCCGAAGGGCGCGGTCGCGCCCAGGCCGACAGCCTGAAGCGCACCCGCTCGGACCTCTCCGCGCGCCGGCTCACGGCGGACGGCAAAGAGGAGAGCATCGCGGCCACCATGCTCAAGGTCGGTGACATCGTCATCGTCGATGCGGGCGAACTCATCCCCGGCGATGGTGAAGTCATCGAAGGCGTGGCCTCGGTCAATGAAAGCGCAATCACCGGCGAATCTGCGCCCGTCATCCGCGAATCCGGCGGCGACCGTTCGGCCGTCACCGGCGGCACGCAGGTTCTGTCCGATCAACTCAAGATCCGCATCACCACGCCGCCCGGCGCAAGCTTCGTCGATCGGATGATTGCGCTGATCGAAGGTGCGGAGCGCCAGAAGACGCCGAATGAGATCGCGCTCTCGATCCTGCTGTCCGGCCTCACCCTCGTCTTCCTGATCGTCGTCGTCACCGTCTGGGGTCTGGCGGGCTACTCCGGCACGCTGGTCTCCATCACGGTGCTGGCAGCCCTTCTTGTTACCCTCATTCCCACCACCATCGGTGGCCTTCTCTCCGCCATCGGCATTGCTGGCATGGATCGTCTCGTACGCTTCAACGTCATCGCCACGTCCGGCCGCGCGGTGGAAGCGGCAGGCGATGTCGATACGCTTCTCCTCGACAAGACCGGCACCATTACCTTCGGCAACCGCATGGCAGCAGATTTCACTACGGTGCCAGGCGTGACGGCTGAACAGGTGGCGGAAGCTGCCCTGCTCGCAAGCCTTTCCGACGAGACGCCGGAGGGCCGTTCCATTGCAGCGCTTGCAACAGGCGAATTCGGAATTGCCTCGCCCAAGGTGACCGTCGATGCTGTCGTTCCCTTCTCCGCACAGACGCGTCTGTCCGGCGTCGATACGAACGGTAAATCCTTCCGCAAGGGCGCGATCGACGCCATTCTGAAGTTCGCCAACGCCACCGATGGCAAGGCGCCGGCGGAGTTTCACCAGGCCGTGGATCGCATTGCCCGCACCGGCGGAACGCCGCTTGGCGTAGCCGAAGGCAACCGCCTGCTTGGCGTCATCCACCTGAAGGACGTGGTCAAGCCCGGCATCAAGGAGCGCTTTGCAGCACTTCGTGCCATGGGCATTCGCACCGTGATGGTCACGGGCGACAATCCCGTCACCGCAGCGGCGATTGCCTCCGAAGCGGGCGTGGACGATTTTCTGGCGGAAGCGACGCCTGAGGACAAGCTCGACTATATTCGCCGCGAACAGAAGGGCGGCCGGTTGATCGCCATGTGCGGCGATGGCACCAATGACGCGCCAGCGCTTGCGCAAGCCGATGTTGGCGTTGCCATGCAGACCGGGACGCAGGCAGCACGTGAAGCCGCCAATATGGTGGATCTCGACTCCAGCCCGACCAAGCTCATCGAGATCGTCGAAATCGGCAAACAACTGCTGATGACACGCGGTTCGCTGACGACGTTTTCGATTGCGAACGATGTGGCGAAGTACTTCGCCATCATCCCGGCACTCTTCGTCACGACCTATCCGGCTCTCGGCACACTCAACATCATGGCGTTGTCATCACCGCAATCGGCCATCCTATCCGCCGTCATCTTCAACGCGCTGATCATCATCGCTCTCATCCCGCTGGCGCTGAAGGGCGTGGCCTATCGCCCTGCAGCGGCGGCGTCGCTTCTCAGGCGAAACCTGCTCGTCTACGGCCTCGGCGGTCTGCTTCTGCCCTTTGCCGGGATCAAGGTCATCGATATCGCGGTCTCCGCACTTCATCTGGTGTAATCATGCTGAACCAAATTCGTCCCGCCATCGTCATCCTGGCCTTCTTCATCGCGCTGACCGGTCTCGGCTATCCACTGGCGATCACCGGTATTGCGCAATCGCTGATGCCCGCGCAGGCTAACGGATCAATGATCCGCAAAGGCGATGCGGTCATCGGCTCCAGCCTGATTGGCCAGAACTTCACCTCCGATCGCTACTTCTGGCCGCGCCCCTCCGCGACCAGCCCAGATGCCTACAACGCCGCCGCTTCTTCGGGCTCCAATCTTGGCACCACATCTGCCAAGCTGAAGGACCGGGTTGCTGGCGACGTTGTACGGCTGAACGGCGCGGGTATCGCTTCGCCGGTTCCAGCCGACGCGGTGACCACCTCTGGCTCGGGTCTCGACCCGCATATCACACCGGATTTCGCTGCCGCGCAGGTCGAGCGGATTGCCAAGGCACGCAGCCTTTCACCAGAGGCCGTAAAAGCGCTGGTCGACCAAAAAACCGAGGGACGGCTGCTTGGGATTATCGGCGAGCCGCGCGTGAATGTGCTAGAGTTGAACCTTGCGCTCGATGCGCTGAAGAGCTGAGACGAATGGCGTCACATGACCGTGAGGGCTTGAACAGGCCCGATCCCGATGCATTGCTTGCCCTGGCGGAGAAAGACCGCCGGGGCAAGCTCACTATATTTTTAGGCGCAGCGCCAGGTGTGGGCAAGACCTACGCCATGCTGGCGCGGGCACGCCGACTGAAGGCCGATGGTGTCGAAGTCGTGATCGGCCTCGTCGAAACCCACGCACGGGCGGAAACTTCGGCGCTTCTTGAGGGCCTCGACGTGCTGCCGCGCCTTGAGGTCGATTATCGCGGCAAGATGCTCAAGGAATTTGATCTCGATGCAGCGCTTGCCCGCAAGCCGCGCGTCATCATCGTCGATGAGCTTGCCCATTCAAACCCGGAAGGATTTCGCCACCCCAAGCGCTACCAGGATATCGAAGAACTGATCTCCGCCGGGATCGATGTCTGGACGGCGCTCAATATCCAGCATCTCGAGAGCCTCTCCGATCTCGTTTCGCAGATTACCGGTGTCACCATTCGCGAACGAGTGCCGGACACGGTGCTGAAGCGTGCCGACGATGTGGTGCTGGTGGACCTTCCGCCCGGCGAACTGATCGAGCGGCTGAAGGAAGGCAAGGTTTATCTGCCGGACAGCGCCAGGCGCGCCACCGACCGCTTTTTCCGCCTCGGTAATCTGACAGCTTTGCGCGAGCTCGCCCTTCGCCGCACCGCAGACCGGGTGGACGATCAGATGGTTGACTATCTGCGGCAAAACGCCATCGAAGGGCCTTGGGCGACTGGCGAGAGGCTACTGGTTTGTATCGGTGCTGACGCCCTGTCGGACAAGGTGGTGCGCGTCGCGAGCCGTCTTGCCTCCGGTCTCAACGCTCCCTGGACCGTCGTCAGCATGGCGCGAGACGACCAGGAGACTATGGATGAGGATAGCCTGCGGCGGATCGATGAGGCCTTTCGCTTCGCCGAAAAGCTGGGAGCTGAGACGCGTCACGTTACGGGCAATGACTTCGTCACGGAAATTTTGAAACTCGCACGGCGCGAGCACGCCACCCAGATCGTTATCGGCTCTCAGCGCCGCAGGTGGTTTTCCAACCCATTTCGGCCGAGCCTTGCCGACGCTCTGGCGAAAGAGGCAAGCGGCATTGGGCTTCATCTCGTCACTGCGGATGCAGCCAAGGTTCCGGGTGTATCCACCCGAAAGAAGCGAGGCTTTCAACTGTCCGCCTTCTCCCGGTCCCTTCTCTGCGCTATCGGCACGGTCGCAGGCGCGACGCTCGCCGGACTTGCACTGGACCAGTTCACGCATCTGCCGAATATCTCGCTGCTGTTTCTGCTGGCCGTTCTGGCGGCTGCATCCGCCGCTGGTTTCATGGCGGCCCTGATGGCCGCGATTGTATCCGCGCTTGCCTATAACTTCTTCTTCATTGCTCCGGTCGAGACCTTCACCATCGCCTCGCCGCATGAAGTCTTTGCGCTTGCGGTTTTCATCGTGGCGGCACTGATCGCCGGCAGCCTCGCATCACGCATCCGCGAACAAGCGCAGGCCGCCCGTCAACGCGCCGCCGACATGCAGGCGCTTTATGATTTTTCCCGAAAGCTTGCCGGGACGGCAAAGCCGGAGGAAGTCTTGTGGGCATCGGTCACACAGTTGCAGGGCAGCCTGGGCCGCCATGTGGTCATGCTTCTGCCAAAAGGCGACGATCTGGACGTCGTTGCGGCATGGCCCCCGGACACCGAACTTGGCGTTTCAGAACTGACAGCGGCGCGCTGGGCAGGCAGCCGCTCGGAACCGTCAGGATCTGGTACCGGTACGCTTCCCAACGGACGCTTCCAGTTCCGTCCGCTGACCAGCCCGCATGGCGTCGTCGGTGTCTGCGGTTTTGAACCCGGAACGAGCGGGCTTGATTCCAATGCCGAGCGGAAGCTTGCCGCGATACTCGATCAGGCGGCAACAGCCATCGACCGCGCGCGGCTCTCCTCAGAAAGTGCTGAGCAAGCGGCAAGGCTAGAAGGCGAGCGATACCGTGAAGCACTGTTATCCTCCATTTCGCACGATCTGCGCACACCGCTCGCCACGATCACCGGCTCGGTCACCAGCCTTAGGGAATTGGGTGATCGCATGTCACCGGAAAGCCGCGACGATCTACTGCAGTCCATCGAAGAAGAAAGTGCGAGGCTCAGCCGCTTCGTTGCCAATCTTCTGGACATGACCCGCATCACCGCCGGCACCTTGCAGGCCAAGCGGGACTGGGTGGATGTCGCCGACGTGATCCGCTCTGCGGTCGAGCGGACGCGCAAATACTTCCCCTCGCAGAGCTTCGAGACCGGCATCGCCAAGGATTTGCCGGTCATTCGCGCCGATTCGGTTCTGCTCGGCCAGGTGCTGTTCAACCTTCTCGACAACGCCGCCAAATATGGTGGCGGCGACCCGGTCAATGTCTATGCGAGGCGCGATGGGGAGGAAATCGTCGTTTCCGTCACCGATAATGGTAAAGGCATTCCCGGCGAGGATCTCGACCGCATCTTCGAAAAATTCTATCGTCGCTCCCGCTCGGATGGGCGATCTCCGGGAACGGGACTTGGTCTTTCCATTGCTCGAGGTTTTATCGAAGCCATGGGCGGGCGAATTCATGCGGAAAGCCCGGCGGTGAAGAAGCGCGGCACGCGTATCGTCATGCGCTTTCCGGTGACGGCATCGGCGCAAAAATCGGAATCGATTTTCGGAAAGCACGATATGTAGTGGCGAAGAGTACTCTCTCGAACATATAGGAAGCAGGCAGAATCAATGACCTTGGGACGCATTCTGGTGGTGGATGACGAGCCGCAGATCCGGCGCTTCCTGCGCCCGGCACTGGCTGCCGCCGGTTACGACGTGATCGAGGCCGAAAACGGCGCTGACGCCATCAAGGCTGCCGCCACGTCCGCTCCAGATGTGATCATTCTCGATCTCGGCCTGCCGGATATGGATGGTAAAGATGTCATCGCCAATCTTCGCGGCTGGTCGACACTGCCGATTATCATTCTCTCCGCCCGCGACCGCGAGACCGAGAAGATCGCGGCACTGGATCTCGGTGCCGACGACTATATCGAAAAGCCCTTTGGCATCGGTGAATTGACCGCCCGCATCCGCACGGCCATGCGCCATGTGGGCAAATCAGAGAGCCTGCCCTCCTCGATCGAGGCGGATGGCCTGTCGATCGATACCCAGCGCCGCATCGTTGCCCGTGATGGCGCCAGCATCAAGCTGACGCCGAAGGAATATGATCTCCTGACGCTCCTGGCGCACCATGCTGGTCGCGTGGTGACGCATCGCACGCTTCTGACCTCGGTTTGGGGGCCAGCACATGGGGAGGATCTGCACTACCTTCGAGTCTTCATTGGCCAATTGCGACAGAAGGTCGAACGGGATGCTGCGCAGCCGAAGATCATCCAGACGGAATCCGGGGTCGGCTATCGTTTCGTGACGGAATGAGCGGGAAGATTTGAGAGTGCCAGGCGGTCTTCTTGAAGGAAGTTTGGCAGTGCCTGCCCATCAGCCTAGGGGGGCTGATGGGCCTTGACTGGAGTCAACAGACGAAGCTTTTGGCTGTGGATCACGCCTTTTGACTGAGGACATGATGCATAGAAAAATCTGGCTTGTCTAGTATTTTTTAGGCTTTTCTAAAATAAAAAAAGCCCGGCGATGTGCCGGGCTTTCTTAGTCAATACAGTCGGTTAGACTATATTAGAACGAACGCTGAAGGCGAACGAAACCGTTCCACTGGTCGGTGTCTGCACCGTCTTCGTCGTAGTAGTTAACTGCAACCTTGGTGGAGAGACCTTCGGTGATCTTGTAATCAACCGTGATACCAGCCTGCCAGGCGTCGCGGTTCGAGAAGTCGTTCGTGATGATGCCAGAGAACTCGTCGCCACCGGCCGTTACGATCGTTGCACGATTGGCAACGTTGCCGAACCACTGGGCACCAGGAGTGATCGTCAGACGATCGGTCGCCTTGATGGCGTATTCAGCAGCAACAGCCCATTCGGACTCTGCATAGTAAGCGTTTGCGCCAGAAGCCCAAACACCAGCCAGGCCGAGCGTACCAGGACCGATTTCAGCCGTTGCGATCAGGCGAACTGCGCCTTCTTCCTGGTCAACGTCGTAGGAACCGATCAGCTGCAGCGCT
This sequence comes from Agrobacterium cavarae, assembly GCF_004310285.1. Taxonomy (GTDB): domain Bacteria; phylum Pseudomonadota; class Alphaproteobacteria; order Rhizobiales; family Rhizobiaceae; genus Agrobacterium; species Agrobacterium cavarae. The sequence continues at coordinate 259,057 of NZ_SISF01000023.1, read as the reverse complement.
GCACCGCCGAAGTTTCCGCCGATGCCGCCAGTGATGCCGACGTTGTTGTCAGCTTCCTGCGTGCCAATTTCGAGACCAGTTACCGGATCAATAACGCCGGTCGCAGTTACGAAACCAGCGTTGGTGCCTTCCAGTTCGTCAACCGAGATACCAGCCCAGAAGGAACCAGCGTCGTAGGTGTAACGGATGGAGTTAAACAGAGCGTTCGTGGAGAGAACGTCAGCTTCGCCAGAGAGGCCATCGTCCCACCAGCTGTAGAACTTACCGACCTTCAGGCCGCCGAGTTCGATGAAGGCCTGGTCAACGAATACGCCAGAACCCTGGTTGCCGGACGTGCCAGCAGTTGCACCGCCAACGCCGGAGTCTGCGTTGCCGCGGAAGCCGATAAAGCCACGCAGAGCGCCAAGCTCGGTGTCAGTGCGGGTGTCAACTTCGAACTGAGCGCGTGTGAAGGAGTCCCAGTCAGACGTGCCGGAACGGTCACGACCGAATTCGGTCTGGAAGCGAACATAGCCGCCGAACTTCAAGCAGGTTTCAGTGCCAGGAATGTAGAAGAAGCCCGTGCCGAATGCATCGCAGACGCGTACATATTCCAGGGGCTCTGGCTCAGCAGCGACGATAGCGTCAGCAGCCTTTGCGCCAGATACTGCTGCAAGAGCTGCAGCGGAGCCGATGAGAAGGCTCTTGATGTTCATAATGACCTCCAGTCATGTTTCGTTACAAAAGCGGCGACCAGGAACATGCCCTTGAGGTGCCCCCCGCTTCACGAACCAATAGACAGAAAGCCCCCCTCTCTCGCAATCGTATATCACTAAATTAGCACGTTTTCAGATTGTCCGAATTTTAGCGTGTTGTATTTTAGGCACAACTTACGTTAGGTCGGACGAATATGGCGGTGGAAATTTAAGACCCTGTTAAGGTTTGGCAGGTCGTCCTCACCAAAGGCCTCGCTTGTGAGAGCACGACGGCGCGAGTAGCGATTCGTGAAAAGCTCGTGGCGCGATCTTTGGAAACGACGATTCGCGAACGCCAAAGTCTTCTCGCTCACTCGACGGAGACTTTGCGCAAGACCGCGCTCCTGACGAGCGCAGTCTTGTGGCTGAGGCCAAAATCAGACAGGAGGACCTCTTTATACAAAGAACGGATCTCTCAACCCCTGGCAGTTCAATCGACCAAGAGCCTCACGGTGTTTTCCAGGTCTTGAGGAGCATCGCCACAAATTTCTCCGCAGCGGGCGAAAGCGCACTGCTTCTTCTTTGCACGATCCCGATGGTGCGCGAAACGATCGGATCGACAATCGGGCGGGATACCAGATAGGGATGGTCTTCCTGTGGGGTGGCGAGACGCGGCAGCACGGAAATGCCGAGGCCCGCTTCGACCAGCCCCAGCGACGTATTGAGGTGTGTGACCTCATAGAACCAGTTGAGCTTGAGATTATGGCGTGCCAGCGCCCCATCCAACAGTGTTCTGTTGCCGCTGGAGCGATCGACCACCACCAGTGGATAGGGCTCCAACTGATTCCAATGGATCGTGTCATAGTTTGCCAGCGGGTGATCCTTCCGCATGGCGAGAACAAAAGGGTCATCGATGAGCGGCTCGAATGACAGATCGGGATCAGAATTTCCCATCAGGTTGATACCGAACTCCACCTCGCCGCGCGCCACGGCCTGCAAGCCTTCATTGGCCGTCAGATCTCGGATGCGCAGTCTTATATGCGGATACTGCTCGCTGAAGGTCTTGATGACGGTAGGCAGGAAATAGAAGGCAGCCGTCGGAACACAGGCCATGGTGATCAGGCCACGGCGAAGCGCGCCATCCCTCATGGCAAAAAGAGAACCATCAAATTCTTCCAGCATGCGTCTGACCAAGGGCATCACCTCTTGTCCCATGGCCGTTGGCGCGACGTGGCGTGTGGTGCGCTCCAGCAACGGGGCACCGATCGCCTGCTCCAGCTTCTGGATGCGCCGGGTCAGAGCCGGTTGCGAAATGTGCAGTGCCTCGGCTGCCCGATGAAAACTCTCCAGTTCCACCACCGCCTGAAATGCGCGAAGATCAAGAATTTCGCAATTGATGCTCATATCGCAATAAACCTCTCGAAAATTGCATTTAACAAATAAGCCTTTCTTCCTCATATTGCAACAACTGGACCGATTGATCCATGAAATGCAAGATTGAGGCGAAGATGAACGATCTCCTTAGGATACCTTGTGTGCTGATGCGCGGCGGAACCTCTCGTGGGCCGTTTTTCCTGGCATCGGATTTGCCACGCGATCCAGCCCAGCGAGATGCCGCTCTCCTCTCTATCATGGGCTCGGGCCATCCGCTTCAGATCGACGGCATTGGCGGCGGCAATCCGGTCACCTCGAAGGTCGCGATCATCGGACCGTCGAAAGTGAAGGGCGCGGATATCGACTATCTCTTCGCTCAGGTTCGGACCGACCGGCAGTTCGTGGATTACTCTCCCAATTGCGGTAACATGCTCGCAGCCGTCGGCCCATTTGCCATCGAAGCGGGGCTCGTGGCGGCCAAGGAACATGACACGCTGGTGCGCATTCACAATGTGAATACCGGCAAGTTGATCGAGGCCAAGGTTCCCACCCGCGGCAGTGAAGTGATCTACCTGGGAGACGCATCGATCGACGGCGTACCCGGGCTTGCAGCACCGATTGCCTTGACCTTCGTCGACTCGGCTGGTGCCAAAACCGGCAAGCTTTTGCCGACCGGTAAGCCGGTCGATGTCATCGATGGCGTCGATGTGACGGCAATCGACTGCGCCATGCCGATGGTTTTGATGCGCGCTGCCGATCTCGGCGTCACGGGATATGAGGATCCTCAGGCGCTGACGGCCAATCGCGCGCTGATCGATCGCATGACACGGATCCGCCTCGAAGCGGGCAAGTTGATGGGCATGGGCGATGTGTCCGACATGGTGATCCCCAAGCCTGTGCTGATCTCGCCCGCGCGAAAAGACGGAACGATGTCGGTGCGCTACTTCATGCCGAATGAATGCCACCCGGCATTGGCGACAACCGGTGCCGTGGGCATTGCGACCGCTGCCGTCACCCCCGGCACGGTGGCATTCGAGGAAGCTGGACAGCCCAGCGTTCCGACACTCATCCGGATCGAGCATCCGGCAGGACGTCTCGACGTCCAACTTGAACTGCGAAACGGCGCCATTGCGGCCGGTCTTGTGAGAACCGCGCGCCGTCTCTTCGAAGGTTTCGCCTTCGCAAAACCAGCAGCCGCGATTGAACACGCAGCATAGACAACGCCATTATGGCAACAGCATAGAGAAAACCGGGAGGAGACCCACATGCGTAAATTCCTGCTAGCCACTGCAGCGCTCTGCGCCTTCGCAGCCACCGCCAATGCCGAATCCGTCAGAATGAGCGTTGGTTCCTATAACCTCAACAATCTGCCTTTCCCCGTTGCAGCCAGCCTCGGCTACTATAAGGATGAAGGTCTGGATGTGACCACCGAGAACTTCGCCCAGGGCGGTTCCAAGGTGCTTCAGGCGCTTGTTGCCGGCTCTACGGATGTCGCCGTCGGCTTTTACGACCACACCATCCAGATGCAGTCGCAGAACAAGCACGTCGTCGGTTTCGTGATGCTGGCCCGAAATTCCGGCCTGGTTCTCGCCGGCAAGAACGACACCGACTTCGATCCGTCCAAGCCTGAGACGATCAAGGGCAAGAAGGTCGGCATCACCTCGCCGGGCTCGTCCTCCGACTTCTTCATCCGTTACTACATGAAGGAACATAATCTCAGCGACAACGATATCTCGATCATCGGCGTCGGTTCCGGTGCTGCAGCCGTCGCCGCTCTTCAGCAGGGAAAGATCGACCTGCTCGTCAATTACGACCCGGCTGCAACCATCGTGGTCGAACGTGGCCTCGGCAAGATCCTGATCGATGCGCGCAGCGATCAAGGTGCCAAGGATGTCTATGGCGGCATCTATCCCACCTCTGTCCTTTACGCGACCCAGGATTATATCGATGCCAATCCGGAAGTGATCCAGAAGGTGACCAACGCCACAGTGCGGGCGCTGCACTGGATGAAGGCGCATTCGGCTGAAGAGATCGTCGAAAAGCTGCCGGACGATTTCGTCTCGGGCGACAAGGCGACCTACATCAAGGCTGTCGAAGCGGCCAAGGCAATCTTCTCCGAAGACGGCAAGTTCGAGCCGAAAGATCTCGAAACGCCGCTCGCCGTGCTGAAAAGCTTCAACGAGGCTGTGGCCAAGGCGACGATCGACCTCAACACCACCTACACCAACAAGTTCGTCGAAGCCGCCGCTTCGAAACCCGCAAACTGAGGGTCCGTCCATGTCTTCACCAGTCAGAAAGCTCACGCCGGTGGCACAGTCAGAACCAAAATCGATGGTTGCCATCGATAATGTGACGATGGCATTTGGTTCTTTCACCGCCGTTCAGGATGTCAACCTCGCGGTTGGCGATGGAGAGTTCCTCTCCATCGTCGGCCCGACGGGCTGCGGCAAATCCACCATCCTCAATGCAATCGCCGGCCTGTTGAAACCCGCCAAGGGCTCCGTCAGCATTGATGGTGCGGCCGTCAATGGCGTGCAGAACAATATCGGCTATCTCTTCCAGCAGGATGCCCTGCTTCCCTGGAAAACGGCCTATCAGAATGTCGAGCTGGGCTTGATGTTCCGTGGCGTGCCGGAAGCGGAACGCCGGGTGAAGGTCATGGCGTGGCTTGAAAAAGTCGGCCTCAAAGGCTTCGAAAGCCGCTTCCCGCACATGCTGTCCGGCGGCCAGCGCAAGCGCGTGCAGATGGCCCAGGCTCTCATCACCGAGCCGAAGGTCATCTTGATGGACGAGCCCTTTTCGGCGCTCGATATCCACACCCGCCATCTGATGCAGAACGAGCTTCTGCGCCTGTGGCAGGAAGATCGCCGCGCGGTCGTGATGATCACCCACGATCTGGAAGAAGCCATTGCGCTTGGCGACCGCGTCGTCGTTCTGGCCGCTGGTCCGAAGAGCCGCGTAATCGAAAGCTTCCCTGTCGATCTCGAGCGTCCGCGCAATGTCGCTGAAATCAAACTCGATCCGAAATTCATGACTCTGTACCGCGATATCTGGGCATCCCTGCGCGGCGAAGTGGAGAAAAGCTATGCACGCCATTAACATTCGCCTCATCCAGGTCATACTTCTGGTCGTCATTCTCGGTGGATGGCAGCTCGGCGTATCCACCGGCGCCATCGACCGCTTCTTCTTCCCCGCCCCCTTCGACATCGTCAAACAGGTGATCGACTGGGTGGGCGACGCCGGCTTCTACAAGCATGTCGGCATCACCCTCAGTGAAACGGTTCTCGGCTATTTGATTGGTACGGGTCTCGGCGTCGGCGCTGGCGTCTGGCTCGGTCTCAGCCCCTTCGTGGCGCGCGTCCTCGACCCGTTCATCAAGGCCGTCAACGCCATCCCGCGCGTCGTCCTGGCACCGATCTTCGTTCTCTGGCTCGGTCTCGGCCTATGGTCCAAGGTTGCGCTGGCCGTAACGCTGGTGTTCTTCGTCACCTTCTTCAACGCCATGCAGGGCGTTCGCGAAGTCAACCCGGTCGTTCTGTCGAACACCCGCATCCTCGGCGCCAAGCGCTCCGATCTTCTGCGCCATGTCTACTTCCCGGCCGCAGCAAGCTGGATCCTGTCTTCCCTGCGCACCTCCGTCGGCTTTGCGGTCGTCGGCGCCATCATTGGTGAGTATCTCGGCGCATCCGCTGGCCTTGGCTATCTGATTGCCCGCTCCGAAGGCAACTTCGATGCTGTCGGCGTCTTCGCAGGCATCATCATCCTGGCCATCTTCGTTCTCATCATCGACCTCATCCTTGATGTTGCCGAAAAGAAGCTGATTACCTGGCGTCCAAATGCCGGTGAAGAGCGGCCTGCCTGAGACGGCACATGCTGCGACAGGATTGGAAGGGGCGGTCGATTGGCCGCCCTTTTTGCATTAGCACTAAGAGCGCATCGACGGCGCGCGGCGAAGGTTTCGATCCGCTCCACACACCAGAGTTCCCCAGTCGTACTTAGCCCGCGCCTATAGAAGCTCACGTCGCCAGCACGCACTGGCCCTTGCCATTCCCCTTTGCGCCATAGAGTGCCTTATCGGCGAGCACCATCATTCCGGTCATATCTGTGTCTTTGCCGCCAAGCGCTGCGCCAATGCTGGCGCCCACATGGGCCGTTACCATCGAGCCGATGTCGTAAGGAGCAGAAAGCGACGCAATCAGCCTGGCACCGAGATTCTCGATGCCCTGAACGGTCCTCTCCTTGCAGAGAATAAGAAACTCGTCTCCACCCAGACGACAGGCCACCGCATCAGGACCGATCGCCGATGTCAGGCGTCGTCCAACCTCTTCCAACAGCAGATCGCCCACACGATGTCCGTGCCCATCATTCACCTGCTTGAAGTTGTCGAGATCGAGAAAAAGAAGCGATGGTCGAGCACCATCCACGGTCAGGCTTTCGAATGCGCGTTCCATGCCGCGGCGATTGAGGAGCCCCGTGAGAGGATCGCGAAAGGATTGCGCCCGGCTTTCGATTTCTGCGATGATCGCACGCACGGTGACGCTCCGCTGCTGCTCAATCATCGTCAGGTTCATCAGAAAGAACAGCACGGTCTGACAGAGGATGAGCGGCAGAAACTCGGGATAAAGAAAGCTGAAACTCGCCTTGAAGCTCAAGTCGAGGAGCAGGACCTGCGTCATGGCGTAGCGCGGTGCGGCGAAGTTGCGGCCGATGATGCTGCCGATGGCAGCGAGACTTGAGGCCAGCACGATGATTGTCATTGGAATGTCGCGCGACAGCACAACGAGCGAGATCGTGAAAGCCTGCGTCAAAGCCCATGTCAGCCCGACCACAAAGAAGGGAGCCTTGCTCCGCTCCGCCGTTCGAATAGCCGCTAGTCTGGCGACGAGGAGCATCACTTCCAACGCTATGATGACCAGAAACACAGGATCACCGATCCTGTAGAAGGCGACACTGAGAACCGCGGTGGAGTTGGCCGCTCCAAGAAAAAACGGCTTGGTGGAGCTGAAGAACATGTCCCGAAGACGCTTTTGCACCTCATGGGGCAATGTCGGATCAATAGATGCAATCCAGCGTAATGACGCAAAGTTTAAAATCGCGCCCGACGACAACCGCCGCATCAATACCTCCATGTGTGGGAAGCGATGATGCCCGACATCGATTGAAAAGCCATTAATATTCGTGTTCGCTACACTTGGAGAAGCGCCAACATGTCCCACATTTCTTCAGATCTTCTGCATGGCCGGCTCCTGTTGCCGCAGTGTCTACCTCGATTTTCAAAGCAGACAATCGCCCCGGTAGTGATGGCTACCCTGGGTAGGGCCGGCTTTTTCGCATCCAATCGGAACGCGACCCGCGTTCGATCCGTTGGACCGACATCGATAATCAGTCCAAGGAGGAAACATCATGAGCATCTTCGGCAAAATCAAAGACGCGATCTTCGGTTCGGCCCATGCCGAGCAGACATCCCCGTCCGCCACTGAACCGACACCAGCGCCTTCATCCATCCCCGAGCCCGCCGCAACCACCGCACCGCCCGTCGGCGGCACGGGCCAAGCCGTTCCCTCCACCTCCGGCAGCTCGGCGCCCGTCCCGTCGGCGCCAACCTCTGCATCCACCCAGCAGGTCGATGTCGCGTCGCAGCTCGACGCCGCAGTCAAGCGCAGCGGACATCGCCTCGACTGGAAACATTCGATCGTCGATCTCATGAAGGCGCTCGGCATGGATGCAAGCCTCGCAGAGCGCAAGGAACTGGCGCAGGAACTCGGCTATACCGGCGAACTCAATGGCTCGGCCGAGATGAACAACTGGCTTCACAAGGCTTTGCTTAAAAAACTGTCAGAAAATGGCGGCAAGGTACCCGCAGAATTACTCGATTAAAATTTGGAACCAAACGCGCCGCTCCGCATTCTCTTCACCGAGTGGCGTGGCGGCGCCACCGCTTGCACGTTGACCACGGATGTACTGGCGGCAGATGACAAGCGACAATAGGTCGGTGCGAATTCGCCCCGGCCTTTTTTGTTGCTTTTATCTGGCATGCAGTCTCTCGCGCGCTCGTCAGTCTCTCAGCCAATTAGGCGCCTTTAGGACAGTGCTGCAAGATTTGCGTAAGATCTGCCGCCTGACGCTCCAAGGTGTGCTGTCACCGAGCTTGCTTTCTGGTAAACTCGATAGAAACGAAGACCAGCCAAGGAGGGTCGACCACGGAAACGCGTCTCAAAAACGATTTTATCGGTTAGGAAAATTATATGTTGCCGGGAGCGGATTTGAACCACCGACACGCGGATTTTCAATTGAAAATTCTCTTTATAACTAACTGAATTTATTTATATAACTTAAGTTTACGCTACATTTTCGCTAGTTTCCGAACTCCGGCGCCATCTTGCTGTTTGACGCGAACTTTAATCCGTTAAGGTGAAAAACGACCCACGACGACTAGATCGGACTTGGAAGTTATCAGTTATAATTATACGTTTTCTTTGAGGTGGATTCAACAGTGGGCTAGACTGTGCTGTATTCACGACCACTGCGGACCAACTCCGGCCAGCTCAGTTTGATTTCCGACAGTTTCAGGGAGCATCAGTCGGAATGGGACCATTTGGTCTTTGATGAATCTCTTTTAAGTTGCAAAAATAGGGAATGCGATACAACCGCGGTTCCTATCATTAGTCGTGATAATTGGTAACGACATTCGCGTCCTTTTCGTCTTACTTGCGATGGACAATCTACCTAAAAGTGGAATGTTACTCAGAACCGAGAACAGCTGAGTAGCGTAAAAACTCGTGAAGCTTTACCCTCAATCTGTCGATGTCCTTGGTCTCACATTCCCAAATGACCAATGCTGACCATCCTTTCTCGGATAACTGATGTAAGACCGACTGATCTCGGAAAACATTGCTCATGAGTTTTGTGATCCAGAAGTCCGTCCTTGTTTTCGGGATATTGGCATTCCGACATCCACTGTGTTGGTGCCAAAAACATCCATGAACAAAAATGACTTTCCTTCTCGATCGAAACACGATGTCTGGCCGACCAGGTAAGTCAGCAGCGTGTAACCGGTATCTAAAGCCGTCGGCAAACAGCAGGCGACGAACAACCAGCTCTGGCTTTGTATCTTTACCTCGGATACGTGACATGTTCCAAGCGCGGTGCGCAGCCGTACCAGGCTTTAGGGGCAGTGGCGCTCGTCGAGACATTCAAATACCTAAAGTGCTGCGGAGCAGAATAGCTGTATCGAGGAGATATAGGAACTTCAATCGACGTTGCTAAGGGAGGGTTGGCCTTGACGACCGTAATATGCTGAAAGGCGCGCGGTGACGTCTTTTATGAAGGCTGGAGCTATCTGCAGAAGTGGCTCTTCGAAGCCATCTTTAAACTTCCTTTTAGAGATCGAGATTATATCTTCGAAATCTATGTAGCCTCCATCAAAAAAGGCGGTTTTCGGCAACGCGTGATAAGACGACTTGTTGTTCCCATCCAAGTTTCTTTTCAACGTTTTTCTGCCCTCAGAATTTTGCTTTTTCTCAGGCAGGTGCATCTCGCATTCGGTAAGTGTCGATATACGGCAAAGCATAATCATTCTCGCATTGAATTCGCCGCTCTCTCTGAACGTGAGATCACAAAGTGGATTTATAACGAGATAATAGTCCTTCGACCCACTGCGCCTGACAACACTTCCGGTTCTCAAGACGTCTCCTATCGGAGGATAAATGTAAAACTCCTCTGCGACACAGCTTTCCTCGTCAAGATCGACCATTTGAATCAGGTGATTGAGAACATGCCGCATCAATGCCTTTTCTGATTTTTCAGAATTAGCCATGCCATACGCTTTCCAAGCGGCCTTCTGATTCAAAATGTTTTTCTTATATACGTCACTTAAGCATTTCTCGAGAAGTCCACGCGAACCCATCACTTTCGTTAGCCCCGAGGCGTGAATCTGCCTAAAGTCCTCTAATATGACCAGGTTATCTGCTTCTCCTTTTTTCTGCACGTCAATGTGAACGTAAGCGTGGTCGGCCTCGCTGGGTGTCCCAGTAAGTACAACTATTGGCATTCGGAGATTCCATTCATCAACTAGTTTTAGAATCTCATTTCCTTCGCCACCTTGGTTCCCCAATTTCATATCGATTACCGCACCATCGAAGCTGCGATCAATTTTCTCAAGCGCATCGTCTAGTGTCTTACACTCGACGACAGATATCTCTGTCTTCTTCTCGTGGTTGAAGCGCTCGACACTTTGAAGGAAGCCTTGACGATCCTCTTCGTTGTCCTCGACAAGTAAAAGCTTGATGCTCACAGTACGCCCCCACTTACTGGCTGAAGTCTAAAGTATGCCCCATCTGCCGATTCTAATACTTTGAGTTCAAGTCCGTTTCTCGCAGCTGCCTCACCTGCGATCGCGAGACCGAGACCCGTACCGTCCGTCTTCGTCGAGAACTCGGGATCAAATATCACCTCTGTTTCGATAAGAGCCTTGTCAATTCCCGGGCCGTTGTCCCGATAGTCAATGTGGGCCAGCTTGCCTTCTTCAATCTCAAACCGGATTGTAATTGTTGGTGAGGCGACCCTCTTCTCCCGCAGCCAATAGGTGCTGTTATCGATAAGGTTTGTGAAGATCGCGTAGAAATCTTCTTTCCATCCTAAGAACTCGAAATCAGACGGACCTTCTAGAGCTGCTTTAATGCCGAGGTCGCTCATGGTCGTCTCGAAAACTTTAAGTGCACCATCGAGCGTGCTCGCTAACTTAAAAAGATGCGATTCAGCGCGTTTCCCGGCGGCTAATGGGTCAAGACGGCTAAAGAGCTCAACAAACACCTTCGCGTTGTGACCTAACTCATTAGCTATAGGAAGGATCTTGGACAGGTTGTCTGACGTAGGATTATCGTTGAAGACGCTTGCCCAATAATCGAGGTTAGGAACTTGATTCTTGAAGAAATTGAGGGGTCTGCGCCCTTCATGAAGAACAACATTAACAATTTTTCCGAGTGTTGCCTGTCCCTGATAGACAGCTACCGTCTGCCTTATGCTCTCAGCGGCTTTGTTTTTTTCAGCCATATCACGGGAAAGTATATCGGAGATTTCCCGAGTGACCTTTGCATCAATTCCGGATCTCTCCAGTCTCGTGACAATATCAACTTTCACGTGGTCATTTGTGAAAAGCTGACTTATCTGCCTTTCAACTCTGGATTTGGGTTTGCCGAGTTCAAGAGACCTACGAAGAGCAAATCTCCGTCGTTCGAGCTGCTCAATGACGCTCTGCGTGATTTCGATAAGTCTGTTGTAGGCGGTATTTTCTTTGAGGCCATCACGCGCGCTTTTTTCAACTAGGCCTGACTTCTCTTCTGATTCAATATGCACGAATCCGATAACTTGGTTGCTACCGATTTTCCTCGATGGGTTTTGGATACGCTGTTGATTCAGCTTCAACCAATCGTATTGCGCGTCGCCGAGCGGACGAATCCTGAAGCCATTTCTATAGACGCCGATACCGTTGTTGAGGTTCAGCAGTTGGCGTGCGGCCAAGTTCCCTAAGTAATTTCCTTCGCGATCCTTAAGACCTCTGCGGATAATCTGATCAATGTCATCCTTATCGCGGTCATAAACTCTAATGTCGAATTTAAGAGATCCGCATGTTTTTTCATACAGGTCTGAAAAATCGACATCGAATTCTTCGCTGCTGGCATTGTCTATTTTTTGAGTTGAGTATCGTAACTTGCCGAGGCCCCGCTCATCAACGTGCCCCGAGATCATATAATCGTAAAACTCAAGTATAGGAAACGAATCAATAGTTTCGTCGGCATCGGGTACACCCGCGAAGCCAGACACCTTCAGTCGTATATCAAATTTTTCCTGCTTAATCTCTATGCCGGATATAGCAGTTGTAGGGGGTGTAAGCTTTCTGAGTTCGTACTTCAGTCTTTTGAACTGTGCGTCGTTCCACTCTTCAAGCCCTACACGGCCTCCCTGCATTGTAAGAATAGTCCCTGGCATCTGGGACACTGTCCGCGTGTCGATCAACAGGTCGACCTCATCCAAATAGTCGGCCTGCTCAAAAACGTCCCACTGAATGAATACCGACGTCTTCTCACCGCTCTTGTTTGTGGTTTCTAAAAGCAGATCATCGCCAAGTATTGATGCCGCGAATCGACCAACTCCCTTCCTGCCTTGCAGAATTCGGCCATTAGGGCTCGTTTTACGGTGCAGTTTGTCACTAGTAGAGGGAACGAGCCATCTATTCACTACATCGCTTCGCGACATTCCGTGGCCCCCATCGGAAACCACTATCGTGTACTTACCGGCCTCAGAATCTGCATTGAATTCAAGCAGAACATATTCGGAGTCCGCATCGAAAGCGTTTTTGACTAGCTCGACAACGGCTGCATAGGGATCCTGAATAAGATCGCGCCCGATAGTAAGGATATGTCTACCCGCGGGCCGGATAGAAAATGTGCCGTCATCAGTCATTTCCAATTCCTCCGAATTGATTCCGCTATTCGACGCGCAAGCACAACAGGGACTGCATTACCTATCTGCTTAAATGCCGCTGTGCGGCTGGGTTGGCCGCTTGCACTTTCAAAAAAATAATCATCAGGGAATGTCTGAAGTCTTGCGACTTCTCTTGGTGTCAGCGACCGGTTTTGCGTGAGGTCCGGGTGGATATAATAATTTCCGTCCTTCGCGATATGAGCCACAATGGTATGAGAAAAACTCACATCAGGAGCCACAACTTTAAACCTATCCGTGAACGACGTTCGGTTCTTGTGATTCTTGAGCTTTTCGGGAAGTTCGTCGTAGGACAGTCTTTCCTTCAGCTTCACCCACCTGTTTACGACTTCTTTAAAGATGCTCAGGTCCCTTTCGTTGTGGGGACGAGCGGCATGCCACGTAACCTTATTATTGGACGCTAAAATTCCAGATTGGCGAAGCCACGGACTTGGTTGCGCGGAGACTGTCGTAACGTAGGGGGTGCCTTCACCTGCTCTTATAGGCGGCAGGTCGCCAATCGCGTCTCGGACAAAAAAGTTCGCATCAACCTCTGCAATCTCAGGAAAAAATCCACTTTCGGCACCGAATTTTCCCACTAGGATTATGCGCTTGCGTTTTTGGGGCACACCAAATTTTTCGGCGGATAGAACTTTCCATTCTACGGAGTAACCCGCGTCCTTAAACAGAGACAGCATCATATCCAAATAGCGGCGACCCTCCTTCTCCTTGGCAGAAAGGAGGCCGACAACATTTTCGAATACAAAATATTTTGGCTTGTAGCGCTTGAGGAACTCTGCGTAATAGAGAAATAGATAGTTCCTTTTGTCCCCGACCATTTTGAGTTCAGACCTTGCTCTGCCAACTAACGAATACGCCTGACAAGGGGGCCCGCCAACAATAAGATCTGGCTTGCAATCTCCAATAAGGTAATCGACCTGCCGAAAAATTTGGTCTAACGTCTCTTGGCCAATTGTTGCGTTGATCACACGTGTCGGAACTTGAGAGATTTTGTACAGTTCGGTTCTTGATAGTCTTCCAGACAAATATTCGTCGTATTGTGACGAAAGCCCCGCCGATTTCAATCGATAATAAGCCTCCCTAGTGCGCAGCGTAAATGATGCGGCTAGGTCCGCCTCGACATGGGCAATCGGCTCGAAGCCCGCTTGGACAAAGCCCTCAGACAGCCCTCCCGCGCCTGCGAACAGGTCAATGAACGTCAAAGGCGCGACACGGCCCTTTTTTAGGTCAAGCATATAAAACCGAGTAAAGCACGATGCGAATCACTACAGATGTAGCGGCCCCCCGACACATCCTATCCGTTAATACTCTATCCGTGAGATTGGAGCTATAGTAGTTTCGAAGGAGCCGAAACCTGTCGCTGTGTAAACCCTTTAAGTAGAAAATGGCGCGAGGCCAAGGAGCACGCTGCTGGCACTATGGCAGCTCGCTGGCCGATCAGTCCGCCGCCCTGCGCGGAGGTAGCTCCGCTATGGCGGCGATTTGGTTCGCTGTGAATTTGACTCGGGTAGGAAAATGTCGCCTACAGACGGAACGAATTTTATCGAGGCGAGATTCTGACGCGGTGATTTTATCAATAGGCCGCCAGTCAAAAGCGACATACACGGGCTGGAGAACATCGATGCTTACCTGAAAAACAGCTTCCTCGTCCGCTCTCATTGCAGGCGTTCTCCTGTATAGCAGCGATTGGTCTCTTCTCGGTGAATAGACGACTATTTTCTCGATCTTTATCGGGCTTCCGAAAGTGTTTTTCATGTGAAGGTTCAAGAATTGCCCACTGTCGATCTCGTAATCTGCCAACTTTAGGCCGCGTGTGAAGCGATGGGTTAGGAAACGACCTACTGGCTGAAATATGGCAATAATTGCTTGGATACTCTTCGGATCAATAAACGTCAAAATGTGGTTCTCCGCTGGTAGACCGAGAATACACTGATGGTGACGTTAGTCGACAGCTTGTCCGCAATTCAACGTAGAGAACGCCGGTCAACATTTCGGAATGGGTAAGAAAACGTTATAAACCACGCAAAAAACTTGATCAACGATTTGCGTATTACTTATGATCCTCGCAAGCTTCGCAACATTGTTGCCGATTATACGTATTGAACGTAAATGGATTTTCGTGCCGCGCAGTGCAGTCAGAATCTTTCCTCAACGCTCACCGCATAGCTGTTGCCGCTCTGGGTGCTCTTTTCGTAATTTTGCTTGGGAGCTTATTGCTCGCTACAGCCAGGTGCCGACTTATATAATCCTAGCCCCGCCCTTGTAGGTAGCACTTTGTTGCCCGACTGGGAGGATACTAGGGCCTGCATTTGTGAACACCGCTGGCACAGGACTTTGTGCACTGCTCCTTACCACAGTCGGAGGCGTCAAGGTGGCTGTCATTTTAGCGCAATCTCGTATCATCGAGTTGTTCCTTGCTCCGATTACCGTCTTCGTACAGATCACACCTATTGTCGCCGTCGCGCCTCTCATCTCGATGTATGCGCCTAACCCACGCTCCGCGCAGCTCAGCGATGCGTTCATCGTTACGTTTTTTCCGATCATGCTAAACGCCTTGCAGGGCCTGAGAGATGTTGATCGAGGTCGGGCCGACGCCGTGCGCCTCTATACAGATTCTCGTTGGAAAATGCTGACCCTGCTGCAAATTCCATCCGCAATACTAAGCTTCTTGCTAGCTTGAAAGTTGGTGTTGGCCTCGCTTTGGTTGACGTGAGTTAAAGCCGCGCTAATTCAAGCCGCATCTTGCAAAACGAGCCTTGAAGGAAAAGAGCAATTTTTTGGGGTGTGCAAGATTTGTGCTGCTGTATTTCTAGCATATGCAGGATCAAAGAGCTTTTTAAAGCACCAATGATATTAAGGATCTAATGGTGCCCGGAGGCGGATTTGAACCACCGACACGCGGATTTTCAATCCGCTGCTCTACCAACTGAGCTATCCGGGCACTACAGGCTCTTGAAGAACCTTCGCTTTTTTGAAGCGCCGGGGAGTGTTCCGCCCCGGAAGTGAGCGGGGTTATAGCATCTTGTTCGGACATGGCAAGCGCCCGGACGAACTTTTTTGACAGTTTTTCTTCAGCCCGTTTCGAAGCTTCTGACGCTATCAAAAAGAGGGGAGCGAGGAACCAGATGTTCCTCGCCCCCGCTCCATAAAAGGCGTGCTCTGGACGCTGATCAGAGGCTTATTGTTTCGATCCCGCGGTGAGGCCAAGTGCGAACGGAACGGCCGCCACGAGAAGTGCGATCATCGGCGACGAGGCGAAGATCCGGCTCGCGAGCGAAGTGATGGCGACGGATCGGACGACGGGGAGCCAGTTCGGGGTGTCATATGAACTCGAGCGAGATGGCGCATTTCGCGATGCGCTCAGCTTCTCGACCTCGCGACGGACCTCGTCGAGATCACGGCGCAGGTCTGCGATCTGTGCTTGCAGCGATGCTTCTTCCGCAGGTTTTCTTCCGGGCTTTGGCGGGGCCGGACGACGATCGAGCGCTTTCGGCTTTTCGTCTGCCCGCTCTTCGTCCAACTGAGCCAGTTCGTCTTCCAGGTCGGCCGGCTTGTCGAAACCGTGGGATCGTGCGGGCGCTCTCATTCACATCTCCTTTTGGAATATCCTTGGGCTCCCGATCATGCTCAGGAGAACTCCTTCTCCAAACGCCGGAGGGGGCAAAAGGATGCAGTACCGCCTGGAGGAAGCGCGCCGCGCTCGCACAAAAGAAAAAGGCGACCGGATGGCCGCCTTTTCGTTGTTGTGACCTGTTTCGCTCAAGCGGCCTTGGCAGCTTTGGCATAGGGGTCGAAGCGACCGTAGAAGGTCTCGCCCTTGGCAGCCAGATCCTTCAAGAGTGGCGTCGGGGCAAAGCGCGGGCCGTATTCAGCTTCGAGCTTTTCTGCCAGTGCCACGAAGTTCGCAACACCCATACCGTCGATGTAGGACAGAGCGCCACCGGTATAGGGCGCGAAGCCGAAGCCGAGGATAGAGCCGACATCGGCCTCACGCGGATCGGTCACAATGCCCTCTTCCACCGTGCGGGCCGCTTCCAGTGCTACGGTGACGAGGAAGCGCTGCTTCAGCACGTCCATGTCAACGTCCTCTGGCTTCTTCTGCGCGTAGAGGTCCTTCAGGCCGGGCCAGAGGGATTTCTTGGCGGGCTTCGGCGGGTAGTCGTAGAAGCCCTTGGAGTTCTTGCGGCCGAAACGGCCTTCGTCTTCCACCAGCTTCTTGACCAACTCCATGTGGCGTGGATCGACGGCCTTGTCTCCGAGATCCGCAGCCGTGGCTTTCAGGATCTTGTAGGACAGATCGATCGCCACCTCATCGTTCAGCGCCAGCGGGCCGACCGGCATGCCGGCGAATTTTGCGGCGTTTTCGATCATCGTCGGCGGCACGCCTTCGATCAGCATTTCATAGCTTTCTGCCATGTAGCGCAGCACGCAACGATTGACGAAGAAGCCGCGCGTGTCGTTGACGACAATCGGGGTCTTCTTGATTTTGGCGACGTAATCCAGCGCGACGGCGAGCGCCTTGTCGCCGGTCTCCTTGCCGAGGATCACTTCGGTCAGCATCATCTTCTCGACGGGCGAGAAGAAGTGAATGCCGATGAAATCCACCGGGCGCTTGGAGTTCTTCGCAAGGCCGGTGATCGGCAGCGTCGAGGTGTTGGAGGCAAAGATCGCGCCTTCCGGCAGAACCGCTTCCACCTGTTCGATGACGGCCTTCTTCACGTCGCGGTCTTCGAAGACGGCCTCGATGACCAGGTTTGCCGTCTTCAGCGCGTTGTAATCCGACGTTGGGGTGATGCGCGCGAGAATGGCGGCACCCTCCTCCGGCGTCATCCGGCCCTTGTCGACGGAACCCTTGACCAGACCTTCACAGGTGGTCTTGCCCTTGGCTGCGGCTTCCTCATCGCGGTCGATCAGCGTGACGTAGAGGCCTGCGACAGCCGTGACATAGGCAATGGAGGCGCCCATGAAGCCGGCGCCGACAACACCGACATGCTTCAAGTCGCTCTTCGGCTGACCGGCAGGGCGGCGTGCGCCCTTGCCCAGTTCCTGCATGGAAATGAACAGCGAGCGGATCATCGCGAAGGCTTCCTTCGAGCGAAGGATCTCGGTGAAGTAGCGCTGCTCGACCTTCAGTGCGGTGTCGAAGGGCAGCTGCAGGCCCTCATAGACGCATTTCAGGATGGCGAGCGCGGCCGGATAGTTGCCGGCGCTTTCACGGCGCAGGATCGCCGGTGCGGCTGGCCAGAGCTGTGCGGCCGCTGGCGTCCAGATGCCGCCGCCGGGTGCCTTGAAGCCTCTTTCGTCCCATGGGGCGATGGGTTTCAAACCGTCCTTGATCATCTGCTTGGCAGCGGCAATCAACTGATCCGGCTCCACGACCTGATGCACCAGGTTCATCGCCTTGGCGCGCTGGGCAGTCAGAGACTGGCCGGTCGTCATCATCTGCAACGCCGACTGCGCATCGGTCAGGCGCGAAACGCGCTGCGTGCCACCGGCGCCGGGGAAGATGCCGACCTTGACTTCCGGAAGCGCGATCTTGACGCTTTTCGCGCTCGAAGCCACGCGGCCATGGCAGGCGAGCGACAGTTCGAAGGCGCCGCCCATGCAGGTGCCGTTGATGGCGGAGACCCAGGGCTTGCCGTTGGTTTCGATCTTGCGGAAGAGACCATTCATCTTGCCGACGAGATTGAAGAGCTTCTGGGCTGCTTCATCCGGGTTCTTCGTCTTCTCTTCATGGTAGAAGGAGAACATCGACTTGATCATCGAAAGATCGGCGCCGCCGGAGAAAGTGCTCTTGCCGGAGGTAAAGACTACGCCCTTGACGGCTGCGTCCGCAACCGTTGCATCGACGATGGCGTTCAGCTCTTCCATCACCTCGGCGGTGAAAACATTCATGGATTTTTCAGGCATGTCCCAGGTCACAAGGGCAATGCCGTCTGCATCGGTTTCGATTTTGAAATTGGTGTAAGTGCTCATTGTGGGATTCCTCTTCCCTGAATTCTCTTTTCGGTCAGTACAGCCAGACGGCGAGGCCCAAGCAGACAAACACAAGAACGAGAAAGACGATCAGACCTCTGCTTTCGGCACGACTGGTCTTCATGTCTTCCTTGGTCAGGACGCGGGTGGATTGATCGTAATCCTGCGCCATGTCCTTGCCGAGATTGTGCAAAAGCTGTTGCTGCTCAACCTCGTTCTTGGGTCGTTCGTAAACCTCCCGCCGCATGGCCAGTCACTCAAACCCGCTCGATCACCGTCGCGGTGCCCATGCCTGCACCGATGCAGAGCGTGACCAGCGCGGTGTTGAGATCGCGGCGTTCCAGCTCGTCGAGAACCGTGCCGAGGATCATGGCGCCCGTGGCACCGAGCGGATGACCCATGGCAATGGCGCCGCCATTGACGTTCATCTTGTCGTGGCTGATGTCGAAGGCCTGCATGTAGCGCAGAACGACGGCGGCAAAGGCTTCGTTGAGTTCGAAGAGGTCGATGTCGGCAATCGACATGCCCGTCTTCTTCAAAAGCTTTTCCGTCACGTCCACGGGACCGGTCAGCATCAGGGCCGGATCGGACCCGATATTGGCGAAGTGCCGGATGCGCGCGCGGGGCTTCAGACCCATGCTTTCGCCACCGGCCTTCGAACCGACCAGAACAGCGGCCGCACCATCGACGATGCCTGACGAGTTGCCGGCGTGATGGACGTAGGTGATCCGCTCTACTTCCGGATGCGCCATAATGCCGACGGCTTCGAAGCCGCCCATTTCACCCGGCATCTGGAAGGAGGCGTTGAGCGAGGCGAGCGCCTGCATATCTGTGCCGGGGCGCATGTGCTCGTCACGGTCAAGAATAGTGATGCCGTTCTGATCCTTTACGGGAATGACGGAATTCTTGAAGTAGCCGTTCTCCCAGGCGTGCGCGGCACGCTTCTGGCTCTCCACCGCATAGGCATCCACGTCGTCACGCGAGAAGCTGTACTTCGTGGCAATCAGATCGGCCGAGACACCCTGCGGCATGAAATAGGCCGGGAAGTTGACCGAAGGGTCCATGTACCAGGCACCGCCCGACATGCCCATGCCGACGCGCGACATGCTTTCCACGCCGCCTGCAATGACGATTTCGTCCGATCCTGCGGCAACCTTGCCGGCGGCGAAGTTGACGGCGTCGAGTCCCGACGCACAGAAGCGCGAGATCTGCATGCCCGGCGCCTTGGTCGAGTATCCCGCCTCAAACGCTGCCGCCTTCGGGATCACCGCACCGGCATCCATGACCGGATCGACACAGCCCATGATGATGTCATCGACGGTCGCCGTATCGAGTCCGTTGCGGTCGCGGATCGCTTCAAGCGTCTTGGCGGCAAGGCGAACGGACGGCACCTCGTGCAGGCTGCCATCTTTCTTGCCGCGTCCGCGCGGGGTGCGGACGTGGTCATAAATAAAAACGTCGGTCATGTCTCATCTCCCTGTGGCAGGTGACTGCCTGAAAATTGTTGGAGGCCGCATGCGGCCTCCTCATCCGTGTCAGAACGCTTCGGCAGCGAGCTCCATCATCGTATCGCTGCCAGCTTCGATGCGGGTCTTGCGCAGCGCCGTTTCCGGCATCAGGCGTTCCATGAAGAAGCGGGCCGTGACGAGCTTGGCCTTCAGGAATTCTTCGTCGGAAGAACCGGAGGCCAGCGAAGCCTGGGCCGCCTTCGCCATACGGGCGTGCATGTAACCGAGGACCACCAGACCGAAGAGATGCATATAGTCTGTGGAGCCAGCGCCGGCATTGTCCGGCTTTGCCATGGCGTTCTGCATGAACCACATGGTTGCAGCCTGCAGATCGTTCAAGCCCTTCTTCAGGCCCTTTGTGTAGACGACCAGATTTTCGTCCGCGCGGTTTTCTTCGCAGAAATCGCCGATTTCCTTGAAGAGCGCCATGACGGCACGGCCACCATTGAGACCAAGCTTGCGACCAACAAGATCGAGCGCCTGGATGCCGTTGGCACCCTCGTAAATCATGGTGATGCGGGCGTCGCGCACATATTGGCTCATGCCCCATTCTTCGATATAGCCGTGACCGCCATAGACCTGTTGAGCGGCAACTGCGTGGTCGAAGCCCTTGTCGGTCAACACACCCTTGACGATTGGGGTAACGAGGCCGAGCAGGTCGTCTGCCGCCTGGCGTGCCGCCTCGTCGGTCGAACGATGTGCAATGTCCGATTGCAGCGCCGTCCACAGCAGGAAGGCGCGGCCGGCTTCGTTATAGGCGCGGATCGTCAACAGCGAACGACGGATATCGGGGTGAACGATGATCGGGTCCGCCTTCTTGTCCGGATGCTTGGCACCGGAGAGCGAACGGCCCTGAATACGATCGCGGGCGTAGTTTGCAGCGTTCTGGTAGGCGATCTCGCCGATCGAAAGACCCTGCAGACCGACGCCGAGGCGCGCCTCGTTCATCATCACGAACATGGCCGAAAGGCCCTTGTTCTCCGCGCCGATCAGGTAGCCGGTCGCGTCGTCATAGTTCATGACGCAGGTGGCGTTGCCGTGGATGCCCATCTTGTGCTCGATCGCACCACAGACCGCGCCATTGCGCTCGCCAAGCGAGCCATCGGCATTGACCAGGAACTTCGGCACGATGAAGAGCGAGATGCCCTTGGTGCCTTCCGGTGCGCCCTCGATACGGGCGAGCACCAGATGGACGATATTGTCCGTCATCGAATGTTCGCCGGCGGAGATGAAGATCTTCTGGCCGGAGATCTTGTAGGTGCCGTCACCCTGCGGCACGGCCTTGGTGCGCAGCAGGCCGAGATCGGTGCCGCAATGCGGCTCGGTCAGGTTCATCGTGCCGGACCATGTGCCAGCCACCATGTTGGGCAGATAGGTCTGCTTCTGTTCATCCGTGCCGTGAACGAGGATCGCGGCGATCGCGCCCTGCGTCAGGCCGGGATACATCATCAGCGACAGGTTGGCAGACGACATGAATTCGCCGACGGCGGCGTGCAGCGTGTAGGGAAGCCCCTGCCCGCCATACTCGGCAGGCACGGCCAGACCGCTCCAGCCGCCTTCACAGTAAGCGTCATAGGCCTGCTTGAAACCGTCCGGCACGGAGACCGTGCCATCTTCGGCGCGCTTGCAGCCTTGCTGGTCGCCGGAAAGGTTGAGCGGGAAGAGTTGCTCTTCGGCAAGCTTTGCAGCCTCGCCGGTAATCGCCTCGATCATATCGGGCGTTGCGTCTTCGAAACCGGGCAGGTTGTTGTAGCGCTCCAGACCCAGAACGTCGTTGAGAATGAAAAGAGTGTCCTTAACAGGGGCCTTGTACACAGGCATTACCGATGTTCCTCCGCATCGCTCGCCGGACCTTATCCGGCCTCAAGATGAGCTCACAATATTTGACGTGCGCGTAAACGTCAAATGTCTTTGGCGAGAATTTTCCCCTCATCACCATTTGCAACAATATCGTGTATCCCGCATTAAGTTTCGCGCAAGGATAATCATGAAGAAAGTATTAAAGCAGTAAATTCTAATTAACTCTTAATTAACCATAGATAGGCAATTGTCCTGTTTTAAGGAAGTGCTTCGGAAACGACGCAGTTCCAGAGGAGAAGAACGGCATACCCCTTTCCAGTCGGTGGAAGGGTCAAACGGCAAAGACGAAGCGAGCAGCAAGATGAGCGGATTGCGATCGAATTCCCGAGGACAGAGTGACAGATCGTCGCTGGACGCGCTCAATCGCACCATCGAAGGTCTGGAAGCACGGCTTGAAGACCTGCTGGGCGGCCCGATGGAAAGAAGCCGTCGCGAACCACCTGCCGAACGCCCGCCGGAGCGCGCGCCCGCACCGTCTCGTGCCCAGCGCGAACCAAGCTCTCGCCGATTCGATCCCGTCGATGAAATTCGCCGCCGTCAGCAAGCGCTCGATGACCACTGGAGCCGCGACGCCTATGAAGCGCCGCAGCCTGCCCGCAGCGCGATGCAGCAGGAACAGCGTCGTTATGACGATCAGGATTACCGTGCTTCCACCGCCATTCCGGCCTATCGCGCGCGACCGGCAGCCCCGGTAGAAGCGCCGCATGTCGAGCGCAGCCGCCCCTCACGCGCACCAGCCGCCCCAGCACCGGCCTCGCAGGGCGATGCGGCGTTGCGCGAAGTGGCCGAAGCACTCGTCAACCTGCGACAGGAATTGAAGAACGAACTCTCCGAAGGCGTTGCGCGCGAGATGCAGGGTGTGCGCAGCGAGTTGCGCAACATCCGCTCCTTTGCCGAAAACCAGGATTTCGCCGAGGATATTCGCGAAGACGTTGCCCGTCTTGCCGCGAGCATCGACCGCCTCAGCACGACATCTGGACCGGATTCCCAGGCGCTGCGCTCCGAGGTCGAGGAACTGCGCTCGCTGGTCGAGCAGATGGCTCGCCAGGACAGCATGCACAAGATGGAGCGTCGTTGGGACGAGGTCGAAGACACGCTACGCGGTTTCGACCAGACCGCGCTGAAGGAAGAGATCGTCGCGCTCGCCTATCGTCTTGACGACATCAAGAGCGACCTTGGCAATGCCAATAACAGCCCGGCCATCCGCGCGCTGGAAGACAAGCTCATCACCATGGCGGGCTTCGTCGAGCAGCTGGGCCGCCGCATTCAGCCGAACGAGAATGTTCTCACCGAGCATTTTTCCGGTGTCGATCAGCGTCTGGACGAAATCAGCCGCGCGATCGCCGCGACCTCCAATCGTGCTCACCATTCGCCAGATGCCGCGTTGATGGAACGGCTTGAGAACCGCCTCAACGGTCTTTCGGGCCAGCTTGACCAGCTGAAGGACATGAGTGCTGAGAAGGACAAGCCGTCCGACGCACTGACGGGGCGTCTCGACGCGCTGGCAAACCGCATCGAGGAGCTGTCATCAGATCGCCACATCTCGAAGCTCACCGAGCAACTCGACCAACTCTCCGCCTATCTGGAGCAATCCAAGCGCACGCCGGCGCAGCCTGAACTGACGTCGTTCCTCACCGATATTTCCAAGAAGATCGACCTGCTCGGCAATGGTGCGGTGAATGACAAGCTGGCCGAACGGCTGGACAAGATTGCTCGGCGTATTGACGATATCGATACGCGTCCAGTGTCCGGCAAAAACGCGGCCTATGATTCTGCCTTCCTTCGCCTTGAAGACCGTCTCGGCAAGATCGCCGCCAAGCTCGACGAAACAACCCGCTCCAGCAATACCGATCCCGGCGCGCTTGCGAGCCTCGAGAGCCACATCGCCAATCTGTCCTCGATGCTGAACGAGCAGAGCCACGCCCAGCCCACGGGCATGCCGCCTGAGCTTGATGCGCGGATGAGCGCAATCGAAGACTATATGGCGTCCAATGACGAATATATCATCGAGGCGGCACGACAGGCAGCCGAAGCGGTGCTGGAAGCGCACACGCGCAACAACCTGGCGCAGACCGCGAGCCCCGCGGACATGGTGGTGCTTTCGGAACTGGCGAACGACCTTCGCAAACTCGAGGGCCTGAGCCGCAACACCGATGAACGCACCCACCGCACCTTCGAGGCGCTACACGAAACCCTGTTGCAGATCGCAAGCCGTCTGGATGCGCTGGATGATCGCCGCGCGCCTGCGCCTGCCTATGAGCAAGAGCATTCGGCCTCCAATTCTCCGATGCCCTTCGCCAGCTTCTCGGAGGAAAGTCTTTCCTCGCTGGCAGCTGCGACCGCCACATCTTCCTTCGATACGGATACGGCTACCGCCTTTGCGCCTCCCGCAGCGGCCAAACCTGTCGCCGAAGAAAAGCAGGGCCTCCTTGCCAGCCTGACCCGCCGTTTCAAATCGGGCGCAGCCAGATCCGAGGGTGACGCGTCTGCCCCTGCAAACGGGCGCACCAACGTCAACCCGGCGCCGGCTCTCGATCCGATCGATTTTCTCTCGTCCGACGATGAAAATGAGCTTCTGGAGCCTGGCACCGGTGCCCCGGATGTGAAGAAGATTCTGGAGCGGGTTCGTGCCAGCCAGAATGCTCAGCGTGCCGGCGACAAGGACGGCGACAACCGCGCTGATTTCATCGCAGCTGCACGTCGTGCGGCCCAGGCCGCCGCACTTGAAACCATGCCAGAAAGGGCGACTAACTCCGGGTCGGCAAAAAGTAGCCGCAGCCCCAAGGGCGCGTCCATGCTGGCGCGCTATCGTCGCCCACTTCTGCTTGGGATTGGCGCCATTCTTCTGGCGATGATGGCCATGCCCATGGTCAAATCGCTTGTCGGTTCCGACACACCGCCTGCTCAACGGGTGACGACGAGCACGATCGACGCTGAGCCCGGCGTTGTATCGTCCGCAATTCCGGACGTTACCAATCAGGCCGTTACAGAGCCCTCCACCGCCCCGGTTGACGAAACCGCTCAGGCGGCAGCCGACCGGATGCAGAGCGATGCCGACAGACAGGGTCATTTGATCGACACGCGGCCGATTGGCGGCGCACCTCTGCCGCAAGAGGCGCCTGCCATCAATGTCGCAGCACCCCGCACCGAGATGGCCGCGGCCGAGCAGCTCCAGCCGAGCGGCACACCGCAGACCGATACAGCCGGTGCCAACACCAGCGAGCCCGGTACCTTAGCACCACAGGTTGAAACCGCGATTGCCGTCCCGTCCGCCATCACGCCGGCCTCTCTGGCAGAGGCGGCGGGCAAAGGCGATGCGCTGGCGCTCTTCGAAATCGCAGTACGCTACACTGATGGCGTCGGCGTTCAGGCGGATCGCGCAGAGGCGGCCAAGTGGTATAAACTTGCGGCGGACCGTGGTTTCGCACCGGCGCAATATCGTCTCGGCAACATGTATGAGAAGGCAAATGGCGTCGAACGCAATCTGCCGGAAGCGAAGCGCTATTATGAGATGGCCGCCAGCCAGGGCAATGCCGGCGCCATGCACAATCTCGCCGTCCTGCTGACATCCGACGCGGCAGGCCAGCCCGACTACAAGGCCGCTGCAGACTGGTTCATCAAAGCGTCCGATCTCGGCGTTCGCGACAGCCAGTTCAACCTTGCCATCCTTTACGCGCGCGGCAGCGGTGTTCAGCAGAGCCTGGAAGAGTCCTACAAGTGGTTCGCCATTGCTGCCCGCGATGGTGATGCCGATGCAGCCCAGAAGCGCGACGATGTGGCCAAGGCAATGAAGCCGGAACAGCTTGCCAGCGCCAAGGCCAAGGTCGACGCCTGGAAAGTGACGCCGCTCAATGAAGATGCCAATTCGGTGAACCTTCCCGATGAGTGGACCAATGCCGGCGGCGTGAAGACCTCTTCGGTCGACATGCAGAAGGCGATCCGCAACATTCAGGCCATCCTCAACAATAACGGCTTCAAGGCCGGTGTGCCGGACGGAAAGCTTGGCAAGACCACGGTCGCGGCCATTCGGGAATTCCAGAAATCCGTCGGCCAGACTCCGGACGGTCGCATTACCGACGAACTGGTGACGGCGCTGCTCGCTCGTAACAAGTAATCGGACGAAAAACTGACCTGTAGGAGGGGCCGGGACAACAATGTCGCTCCGGCCCTTCTTCTTTTCAAATTATCAACGTATTTGCCGTTGAATGATTGACAGGTCGTGGCCTGCCGGGCATGACCAACGAAGGCCCTTAAAGCCTTCTTTCAGACAGAGATTTGAATTGGCGGACAGGTGGCTTTGAGCCGACCGGGACGCCCGGAACCATTGCCCGAGGTCCGATTGTGACTGTCTATCTGCCCATCGCGGAATTGTCGGTGAATGTCTTCATCATCCTCGGCATGGGCGCGGCTGTGGGGTTTCTCTCCGGCATGTTCGGGGTGGGCGGTGGGTTCCTCATCACCCCGCTTCTGATCTTCTATAATATTCCTCCGGTCGTGGCCGTTGCCACGGGTGCAAACCAGGTCGTCGCCTCTTCGGTTTCCGGCTCCATTACCCATTTTCGCCGCGGCACGCTGGATGTGAAGCTCGGCTCCATGTTGCTGATCGGCGGCCTTTGCGGGGCGACTGTCGGTGTGTGGCTGTTCACCCTGTTGCGCAGTATCGGCCAGCTCGATCTGATCATTTCGCTTCTCTACGTCATTCTGCTGTCGACCGTCGGCGGGCTGATGCTGAAGGAAAGCATCTCTGCCATCCGCCGCACGGCGCGCAATGAAACCATTCCGCTGCGCCGTCCCGGCCACCATAACTGGGTGCATCGCCTTCCCTTGAAGATGCGCTTCAAGAAGTCGAAGCTCTATCTCAGCGTCATCCCGATCATCGCACTCGGCTTTGCCATCGGTATCCTAACATCGGTGATGGGTGTCGGCGGCGGCTTCATCATGGTGCCGGCGATGATCTATCTCCTGCGTATTCCGACCAATGTGGTCGTCGGGACATCGCTGTTCCAGATCATTTTCGTCACCGCCTATACGACCATCGTGCAGGCGGCGACGAACTATTCCGTCGATATCGTACTGGCCTTCATTCTTATGCTGGCGGGTGTCATCGGCGCCCAATATGGCGTGCGTGTCGGGCAGAAGCTGCGCGGCGAGCAACTGCGCGCGCTTTTGGCGCTTCTGGTTCTGGCCGTTGGTATCCGCCTTGCCATCGGGCTTGTGGTGCGACCGGAAGATCTCTTTTCCGTTGCGGTCGGAGGGCTTGGCTATTGATGCGCGCTGCCCTCCTGGCATCGTTGGTGGTTTTCTGCGCCGGTGCAGCTCTGGCGCAAACGCCCCCGCTCGCGGTCTCTCCAGACGCTCAGGGCAAGCCGCGGACGCTTCAAGAGAACATCGAGATCGGTGCATCGACGAATGAAATCTCGATCGCGTCAGATTTTCGCGGTGCGGATTTCACCATGTTCGGCGCCCTCAACAATGCCGACCAGTTGCTGCTTGCCATCGGGCAATACGACATCGTCGTCACGCTGGAGGGCCCGAACGAATATACGACCGTGCGTAAAAAGAGCCGGGTGGCCGGAATCTGGATCAATACCAGCGCCATCACCTTCGCGCCGCTGCCGGAATCCTATTCCATGGCCAGCACCCGCAACATCAACGACATTGCCTCGCCTGGCACGTTGAAGGCGATGGGCCTCGGCGTCGAGCATCTGCCACTGAACAGCGCGGTATTTTCCGGCGTGCCGGACAATGTCTATGATTTTCAGGAGGCCTATCGCCGCCTGAAACTTGCCAGCGGCATCTATCGCAACGACACGACCGGGGTGCGGCTGGAGCGAACCGGCCTCTTCTGGGCAACGCTCCGCCTGCCTGCCAACGTGCCGAATGGCGTCCATACCGCCAGAGCCTACCTCTTCAAGAGCGGCATGCCTGTCGCCCAGCGCGAACTCAAGTTGCGCGTGGTGAAAACCGGCATGGAGCAAGCGATCACGAATGCCGCGCACCAGACGCCGGTCGTTTACGGTATTCTCTGTGTGCTGACGGCTGTGATCACTGGCTGGGGCGCGAGCCTGTTGTTCCGCAGGGACTGATTGCCACCTATCCCAGCAGGCTTCCGAAGCGAACCGAATAAATCCGGTCGCGTCCCATCAGATGCGCGATGAGATCCGCATGGTCGAACAGGCCGCGCATGGCCTTGTGGCGCAGGTCAAGCCCACCGCTCATGACGCCGAAGGCGGGCATCAGCAAGCGTGCGCCATCGGTGGCGAAGCATGGGCGGCGTACCGTCTTGTCGCGGCGGCGCACGGTGGCAGATGGATGGAGGTGGCCGGCGATTTCGCCTTTCGTGTCCACACCCTTCAGCTTGGGCTCATGGCGGAAGACGAGGTTGGCGTAGAACATCTCATCGACCGAAGAGCCCGGCAGATCCACCGTTCCATCCGGATCATGGTTGCCGTTGATCCAGATCCATTCGCGGCCTCTTGCCATCTCCTTGATAATCTCGCGCAGCGGCAGCGGCAGATGTTCCGATCCCTTGCGATCATGGAAATTGTCGCCGAGGCTGACGACAATCTTCGGATCGTAGCGGGCAATCAGCGAGGCGAGGATCTTCAATGTCGCGATCGTATCATAGGGCGGCAGCATCATGCCGCGCCGCGCGAAGGCCGCACCCTTTTCCAGATGAAGGTCGGAGACGACGAGCAGCGACAGATCCGGCATGTAAAGGCCGCCCAGCGGATCGCAGAGGGCCGCAACGCCATTGATGGCGGTTTCGGCTCCGAAGCATTCAAAGCCGGTGGACAATCTTTCACTCAAGGCAAGGCGGCTCAGCACGGCGTCTCGAATTCCCTAAGAGCAATCTCGCTGCCCTCTCTTTTGTTTCCACGTATCTTCCGGCGCGGCCTTCGAAACAAGCCTACGCCATCGCCTCGGCAATCAGCTCGTCGGCGGCTTCGGCCAGCACATCGTCTTGCGCCTGTCCCACAACCGTTTCGCGGCCGATTTCCAGCATAACGGGAACGGCAAGCGGGGAGACATGGTCCAGCGCGCGGTGATGCGTATGGCCCTTGATTCGCCTTAGCATATCGCCAAGTCGGGCAATGTCCAAAAGTCCCGCCGACGCATCGCGTCGCGTGGCTTCGAGCAGGATATGATCCGGCTCATGGCTGCGAAGAACGTCATAAATAAGATCGGCCGAGACCGTGACCTGCCGCCCAGTCTTTTCCTGGCCGGGATGACGGCGTTCGATCAGCCCTGCGATGACCGCACAATTACGAAAGGTGCGTTTCAAAAGGTAGGATTCGTCCAGCCAGGCTTCGAGGTCGTCGCCCAGCATGTCCTCATCCAGAAGGTCGGCAAGGGACAGCCGGCGCGATTGCAGGCGTTTGCCCATATCCTCCATCGCCCAGACGGCGAGTGAATAGTCGGTCGCCACAAATCCCATGGGCTTCGCCCCGGCCCGCTCCAGCCGGCGGGTCAGAAGCATGCCAAGCGTTTGATGCGCAAGCCGCCCCTCGAAGGGATACATGACCATGAAGAAGCGCTTGCGAAACGGAAATGTCTCGACCAGCAACTCGTCCCGCTTCGGGATGATCGACTTCTCTTTCTGGATCGCCAGCCAGTCGCGCACCTGATCGGGCAGCGTATGCCAACGCGAGGGGTCGGCGAGCATGGAGCGCACCTGATCTGCCAGATAGGTGGAGAGCGGAAACTTGCCCCCGGCATAGGAGGGGATCTTCGGGTCCATGGAGAAGGCCTGGCTGACAAGGCACTCATTCTCTCGGATGCCTTCAAAGCGCAGCACCTTGCCGGCGAACAGGAACGTGTCGCCCTGGACCAGTTGCTCGAGGAAATGCTCTTCCACCTTGCCCAGCGACATGCCGCCACGGCCAACCGTGCCCTTGGCATTGCGCTTGACCATCCGCACATTCAGCTCCGCCGCCTCGACGATGGTACCGAGGTTCAGTCGATATTGTTGCGCTACCTGCGGATTGGAAACGCGCCAGCGCCCGTCCTTCATCTGGCGAATGCGGGCGTAGCGTTCATAGGTGCGCAGCGCATAGCCGCCGGTTGCGGTAAAGTCGACCACGCGGTCGAACATCTCGCGTGACAGATCGGCGTAGGGCGAGGCGCTGGTGACCTCGCGATAAAGCTCATCCGCATCGAAAGGCTCGGCGCAGGCCATGCCGAGCACGTGCTGTGCCAGCACATCCAGCGCGCCTTCGGCAATCGGGGGCGTATCCTGAGCGCCGATGTAATTCGCATCGAGCGCCGCACGACATTCCATCACTTCGAAGCGATTGGCGGGAACGAGGATCGCCTTGGAGGGCTCATCCATGCGGTGGTTGGCGCGGCCGATACGCTGTGCAAGGCGGCTTGCTCCCTTCGGGGCGCCCACATGCACGACGAGATCGACATCGCCCCAGTCGATGCCAAGATCGAGCGTGGAGGTTGCGACGACGGCGCGCAGCTTGTTTTCGGCCATCGCCTGTTCCACCTTGCGCCGCTGCCCGGCATCCAGCGAGCCGTGATGGAGCGCAATCGGCAGGTTGTCGTCGTTGATCGTCCAGAGTTCCTGGAAGATTCGCTCGGCCTGCGAGCGGGTATTGACGAAGATCAGCGTCGTCTGATGGTCTTTGATCTCAGGATACAAATCCTGCATGGCGTAGCGGGCCGAATGGCCCGACCATGGAATTCGCTCCTCCGTCTGCAAGATCGCAATATTTGGCTTCGCGCCGCCCTCGACGGTGATTAGCCCTGCCGGTGGTTCGCCTTCCACCTGTGGTGCGAGATAACGCTGGAGATCCATCGGATCTGCTACCGTTGCCGAAAGACCGATGGTGCGCATGGCAGGCGCGTGGCGGCGGATGCGGGCGAGCGCCAGCGACAAGAGATGGCCGCGCTTGGAGGTGACGAGCGAGTGCAACTCGTCCAGCACCACATATTTCAGATCCTTGAAGAAGCGCTCTGCCTCTTTGTTGGCGAGCAGCAGCGAGACCTGTTCGGGCGTGGTTAGAAGAATATCCGGGGGTTTGAGCTTCTGCCGCTGTCGCTTGCCCTGCGGCGTGTCGCCGGTGCGGGTTTCTACCGTAATCGGCAGGCCCATTTCCGAGACCGGCTTCATCAAGTTGCGCTCGATATCGACGGCGAGCGCTTTCAGTGGCGAGATATAGAGCGTGTGAACGCCGACAAAGGCGGACCCCGGGGCCACCTTGCCACGCTCGGCCAGATCGGTCAGCGATGCCATGAAACCGCCAAGCGTCTTGCCGGCACCGGTCGGCGCAATCAACAGCATGTTTTCCCCGCCCCGTGCCCGGGCGGACAATTCCAGCTGATGCGCACGCGGGCTCCAGCCCTTCTCCGCAAACCATTTCTGGAAGGGCAAAGGCAGTGTTCCGGCGCTTTTCGCTAAGATTGGCGGATCGATGTGTTTCACCCCTCTAAAGTAGTGAAACTCTTCCAAAAAAGAAGAGGCTTTAGACGCCGCTTGACAGAGCCGCATAATCGCGGATAAATAATATCCATGATTATGGAGGTGACCCGATGAAGATGAGCGATGGCGTGGAACAGGCCATCCACAGCGTTGCAATGCTCGCCTCGCTTTCGCCCGACGGCGTGCTGTCAGCGGCGGCATTGGCGGAGTTTCATGGCGTTTCGACCAGCTATCTGCTGAAGCACCTTCAGTCGCTATCAGGCGCTGGTATTCTTTCGACAGTGCCCGGGCCGAAAGGCGGCTACAGGCTGGCAAAAGAGCCCGAGGGGATCACGCTGCTTGATATCGTGCTTGCGGTCGAAGGCCCGGCACCGGCTTTTCGCTGCGCCGAAATCCGGCAACGAGGGCCGAACCCGTTGCCTGACCGCTACTTCAGCAAGCCCTGCGGCATCAATGCCGCCATGCTGAAAGCGGAGAGAGCCTACCGGGCAGAGCTTGCCAAGACCACCGTCGCGGATATTCGTACTGATCTCGCCCGCGCAGACGATGGCGGCATTGCCGCACGCGGCTGCGCCTTTCTGGAGCTGAACGAGCGCAAGACGACGCGCTGAGACAAGCACTTCTTTCAATTCCATGACGGACAGGCCGCCGCCTGTCCGAACGATGACGCATGACCAACAGCAACTAAGGAGAAGCGACTATGGAAATGAGACTAAACCACACCAAGGCATCGCCCGAATCCTACAAGGCTCTTCTGGCGCTCGAAACATTCGTGCAAAATTCCGGGCTGGAGCGCCGCTTCATCCACCTTATCAAACTGCGCGCATCCATCATCAATGGCTGCGCCTATTGCGTGGACATGCATGTGAAGGAAAGCCGCAGGGACGGGCTTTCGGAGCAGTGGATCAACCTGATGAGCGTATGGCGGGAATCGACCGTCTACACCGCGCAGGAAAGAGCCCTGCTCGGCTGGGTGGATGCGGTGACGAAGATTGCCGAGACCGGCGCGCCAGATGGTGATTTCGACGCGTTGAAAGCGCATTTCAGCGAAGAGGAGATCGTCAAGATCACGCTTGCCATCGGTACGATCAACACCTGGAACCGCATTGCCGTCGGCTTCAGGATGCAGCATCCGGTCGATGCCGCCGCCAAAGCCGCCTGACGCTCTCGAACGAAGCGACCGTTACATGGCGATGTAGCGGTCGTTTCTGTGGTTGATGGCGATGACCAGGTTCATCACCAACGCGCCAAGAACCGAGCAAAGAATGACGAAGGGCGTGGCGATGAAGAAGGAGGCCAGCAGCACCATACCATCGAAGGCCAGTTGGATGAAGCCTGCCCGCCAACCGAAACGATCCTGCAGATAGAGCGCCAGAATACCGAAGCCGCCGAGGCTGGCGCGGTGGCGGAAGAGCGCCAGCATTCCTGCTGCGACCGTCAATCCGCCGAATAGCGCAGCGGCGATGGGATTGATCGATTGGAAGGCGAAGAGTCGCGGCATCATGTCGGACAGCACCGCCGTCAAGGCGATGGCGCTAAAGGTCTTGACCGTGAATGCAGGCCCAAGGCGACGAAAGGCAAGATAATAGAAGGGCAGGTTGACCAGGAAGAAGACAAGACCGAAACGCATGTCCGTTGCATAGTGGACGAGGAACGCGAGGCCGACGGTTCCGCCTGTCAACAGACCGGCGGCGGAAAACAGGGTGACGCCGAGAGACGCCAACATGGCTCCGGCAAGAACGCCCTGAACATCTTCCAGCAGAGAATGCCGGTCGGGTGTCGTGGCCCAAAGCCTTGCACGGTTTTTCCAGATCATATCGCGCATTGCCATCCCCACGATTTCGACAGCTTTCCTTGCGCCACGCCGGGCCAGATTTCAAGCGTCAGCGCACCACGATGTAGCGGTCGGACCGGTGATTGATGGCCAGGAACATGTTGAGGAAGAAGGCGCCGACGATGGAGTAGAGCACCGTCTTCGGCTCGATGACGGCAAAGGCGGCGATCATCACGCAGGTGTCGAAGGCAAGCTGGATCAGGCCGGCACGGATGCCGAAACGATCCTGCATATAGATGGCCAGAATGCCGATTCCCCCCAGGCTGGCGCGGTGGCGGTATAGCGCAAGCAGACCGTAACCGAGGAGAAGCCCACCGAGAATGGCAGCCCAAAGCGGATTGACGCTGTCGATCACCATCCAGCGCGATTCCAGTTCCGTCAGGACCGATACCAGCCCGATCGAGATGAACGTTTTCACCGAAAAGGCAAGGCCGAGGCGACGGAACGAGAGGTAGTAGAACGGCAGATTGACGAGGAAGAACAAAAGGCCAAAGCTGATGCCAAAGGCGTAATGGATAAGAAACGCGACACCTGCTGTGCCACCGGTCAGGAGACCAACCTTGTTCAGGATGTAAAAGCCGAGCGCCGAGACAATGCTCCCGGTGACGATACCCTGAACGTCCTCGATCGGTGAATGCTTGGCCGGGTCCACACTCCACATGCCATAGACGCTTCTGGTGAATGCCATGCGAAATCCCCTCGACAGGACCTGATTTTGTTGATGGTCTCCGTGTCGTCATCATAGGGTATTGGCGGCGGAGATGCGGTTATTTTGCACTGCAAAATGGCGCTCGACAACCGCTATATGTCAGCCTTCCTGACCAATCGACAAAATGGCAAGAAACGAAAAGCTTAGGCGGGTTTTGCGGCAAGAAACAGAATGCCGGAAAGTGGTTTTCCGGCATCCTTGCGAATGGTTGTTTTTCGGATTTGCAGGATCTCCATGCCGGAGGTGGCAAGAAGATTGCTCACATAGGTTTGCGAGTGCGCGTAGCGGAGCGACGGCTGAAGGACGAAACCCTCCTCCTCGCCCGCATCTTCGACCGAAAAGGCGAAGAAGCCTCCCCGCTCAAGCAGGGACAGAACCAGTGGCATGACCGTTTCGAGACTACCGAGATACATCATCACGTCGGCAGCGGCGACGAGATCGGCCCGGCCTTTTTGAAGCCCATCGGCAAAGAGGCCGGATGTCTCCTCATCAAGAGAAAGATCGGCCTGCGAGAGATGGTGGTAGATGCCCTTCTCTTCCGCCTTTGCCAACATGTTGGTGGAAATGTCGAATCCTTCCAGCCGTTCGGTCCAGTCGCGGATTTCAACACCCAGCAATCCTGTGCCACAGCCGATATCGACCATGCAGCGAAAGCGCTCGCCACTTGGGCGCGCCGTTTCGATGAGAGCTGCCAACTTCTCCGGCACGCTGTAATCGAGCTTCTTCACCAGCGAGGTTTCGAACCGATCAGCATAGTCGTCGAAAAGGCCCTCCACATAGCGGCTTGGTGGCTGCTCCGGCGTTTCGGCTGCCCCCAGCACGGCAAGCTTGAGGGGCGCTGCGAATATCCCCTCCTCGTCAAGCTCGGCGACCTTTTCGTAGGCCTTCACCGCATTGTCCTGCTGGCCCGCCTTTTCGCTGTACTCGCCCAGGCGAAACCAGCCTGCTGCCCAAAGTGGGGCCAGTTCCAGCGCCTGTTCGATCAATTCCGCGGCAGCCTGGTGGTCGCCGCTTTCTGCCAGCATGCGGGCGTAATCGGCACGACGATCAGCAATGACGTCGCCGGAGGAATGCTGGTTCTGGGCCATTCACGGATTTTTCCTGAAAGAGGTGGGCTCTCTTTCATCAAGCCATAAAAAAACTCAAGTCCTATTTCATCGCAAAGCCCGGATCGACGGTGTAAACACTGCGATGCTTGCATCGAAGCGCCGCGCTTCATATGTCTTGATCAAGGTTTGAAGGTGTTTGTCGTCATCCTGCGGATGCGGGGTTGTTCGGTGACAGGCTTTAGGAGATTTGCTGATGGCCGGTGAGGTCAACAAGGTGCTGGGTGACAGCGTTGGGCGCACGATCGTCAAGCTGCTGGTGATATCGCTGATCGTCGGATTTTTGATGGCCGTCTTCGGGCTGACGCCGTGGAGCATCATCTATGGTGTGCGCGACTTCGTTCTGAACATCTGGTATTCGGGCTTCCACGCGCTTGGCAGCATCGGCGACTATCTTCTGGCGGGCGCTGTCATCGTCATCCCCGTCTTCATCGTCCTCAGACTCCTAAGCTTGCGTTGATATGACCGACCATTCCCTGACGAATTTTTCCCGGCGCGGCTTCGTGCTGCTGTCCGCTGGCTCCGTTCTATCGGCGTGCATTTCCGTTCCCACCAACAAGGGCCTGCCGTCCGGCACCCGCGACGAGACGGCGGCGGCGTTGCCCATGGTCAACGAGCTTCGCCGCTCGAAAGGTCTCCCGACGCTTTCTGCCAACCCGGCGGCACAGCAGGCGGCCATTTATCAGGCCAACCGCATGGTGAAGGCGCAGAAGATGGCGCATCTCATCGGCATCACCGACAGCTTTCTGATCCGCATGAAGAACGGCAACGTGCCGCTCCCCGCTGCAGAAAATGTCGCCGCAGGTCAAGACACGGTCGAGCGGGTGGTCAAAGCCTGGATCGGCTCACCGCATCATCTGGAAAACATGCTCGGCAATTATGGCGGGCTTGGCGTCGCTGTCGCCTATGACAGCGCGGCGAAGAACCGGCCCTATTGGGCGATGGTGCTTTGCGCCTGATAAAGGCGTGCTCGCGCCCTATGCGAGCTGACATTCATCACAGTCTCTGTCGTGATCCTTGCCCTTGATGCGAGGATGACGACAGTGAAAGGGAGCGGGCCGTTTAAATCGACCGCGCCGCCCAGCTCTCCACTGAACTGTCGCGCAAATCCCGGATATTCCTGATCCCGTCCCGCTGCAGTCTCTCCGACAGGCCGCGTATAATCGTGCCGGGCAGGCCCGGCCCTTCGTAGACCATGCAGGAATAGAGCTGGACCAGGTCGGCCCCTGCCCTGATTTTTTCCAGTGCAGTCTCTGCCGACGACACACCGCCAACGCCGATGATCGGCAGGTCCGGTCCGACACGTTTGCGCATCTTTGCCAGCACCGTGGTGGAGCGTTCGAAGAGCGGCTTGCCGGAGAGGCCGCCGGCTTCCTGGTTGTTGCTGCCCGGCACCAGTCCGTCGCGGGAAAGCGTGGTGTTGGAGACAATCAGGCCGTCCAGCCGGTGCGACAGGACCTCGGCGGCGATGTCGTCGAGCCCTTCCTCGGTCAGATCAGGGGCGATCTTGAGGAAGACGGGGACGTGGCGCGACAGCTTTTCCGCCTCGCGATCGCGCTGCGCCAGCACCGCGGAAAGAAGTGCCGAAAGGCTTTCACGCGCCTGAAGATCGCGAAGGCCTGGCGTGTTGGGAGAAGAGATGTTGGCCGTGAAATAGGAGGCAACGGAAGAGAAGGTTTCGATGCCCTTCACGTAATCGGCAATACGATCGTCGCTATCCTTGTTGGCGCCGATGTTCACACCGACGATGCCGCGCAGGCCGGCGGCAATCAGGCGCGAAAGTGCCGCCGCATGCCCTTCATTGTTGAAGCCAAGGCGGTTGATGACGGCCTCGTTTTCCACCAGTCGGAAGATGCGCGGCTTTGGGTTGCCCGCCTGCGCGCGCGGCGTCACCGTGCCGATCTCGGTAAATCCGAAGCCGAGCTTGAGGAGTGGGCCTGGAACTTCGGCATTCTTGTCATAGCCCGCGGCCATGCCGAGCGGATTGGGGAAGACCAGTCCCGCCACCGTCTGCTGCAGGCGCGGATCATGCGGCACGTGGCAGGTGGGGATGAAACCGCTGCGCAAAGCTGTAATCGACATGCCATGCGCGACTTCGGGATCGAGCAGGAAGAGGCCCTTGCGTCCAAGGGAGGAAAACAATCCGCTCATGCTCAAACCTCCGGAAACTGGTGGGCGCCATCGTCGCCCAGCGTCAAAGGCGTTTCCCATAGCACGGCATTGAGCGGAAGCTCGCCATAGAGATGCGGAAAGAGATCGCCGCCACGGGAGGGCTCGAAGACCAGCTTGTCGCCGAGAGCGCCACCATCAACCGCGATGAGAAGCAAATCCTGCTGATCGGCGAAGTGGCGGGCTGCCGTTTCCTTCACCTGATCGG
This sequence comes from Agrobacterium cavarae, assembly GCF_004310285.1. Lineage (GTDB taxonomy): Bacteria > Pseudomonadota > Alphaproteobacteria > Rhizobiales > Rhizobiaceae > Agrobacterium > Agrobacterium cavarae. The sequence goes on along the minus strand of NZ_SISF01000023.1, from coordinate 221,712 downwards.
CCGTGGAGAAATGGATGTAGCCATCGGTCAGATCGATTGCCGCCCCTTTGAAAACACCCTCGTGCTTTGCTTTCTGCCACAGGGCATCCGGCACGATCTTGTAGATGACAGGGGGTGTCTTGCTCATCGGGCATCTCCTTCACGTCAGGGCGGTTTGCCGCAAATGGTCCCCGTTGTCCATCGATTCACACAGATTTTTATCCTCGACCGAGAGGTAGTGAGGCTTGGCTGCAATTGAAGACTTGTGTTGCTCACGATTTGGCGCAATCTTAACGGCGCAGTCGCCTGTCGGCCTGCAGGAGGAAGAGTCGCATGAAATGCTCTTGGGAGGGGGCGCGGCATGGCAGAACTCACGATTATCATTGCGGATGACCATCCGCTATTTCGCGGCGCTCTGCGTCAGGCAGTGGGTGGTCTCGAAGGCAACAATAGTTTCATCGAAGCGGGCGATTTCGACGATGCGAGACGCTGCGCGGAAGAGCAGCCGGACGCCGATCTCATGCTGCTCGATCTTGCCATGCCGGGTGTCAGCGGCTTTTCCGGCCTGATGGCACTGCGGGCGGAATTTTCTAGCCTGCCGATCATCATCGTGTCGGCCACCGACGACCCTGCCACCATGCGCCGTGCGATCGAGCTTGGCGCGTCCGGCTTCATTTCCAAGTCGTCCGGCATCGATGATATCCGCACAGCCATCCGCACCGTGCTGGAAGGCGACGTCTGGATCCCCGCCTCCTGTCAGTCCAACCGCGATCAGGATGCCGATATGGCGGACCTGATCAACAGACTGAGAACGCTGACGCCGCAGCAAAGCCGTGTGCTCGGCATGCTTGGGGAAGGCTTGCTGAACAAGCAGATCGCCTACGAACTCAACGTCTCCGAAGCGACGATCAAGGCGCATGTCTCAGCCATTCTGCTGAAGCTCAATGTCGATAGTCGGACGCAGGCAGTGATTCAACTATCCAAGCTGAACCAACCTGCTCTCGTAGCGTAACAGGCTGACACCGCCTAATTGACTGCCTAACGTCAGAAAAGCCCGTAGGGAAAATAACGGCGGTAGATTTCCTCGAGGCGCCCGTTGCGCGAAAGGGCTGCGAGCGCCTGATCGAAGGCAGGTACGAGCTTGTTTTCAGGATCGACCGTCATGATCGAGAGCCCCTCGCCCAGAAACTTGTCGGACATGTAGGGACCATCGAACATGGCGCAGCAATTTTCCGACGCCGTGCCGGCGACCCAGAAGGGCAGACGCAAACTGTCGGCAAAGACCGCATCGACCTTGCCGGTTTTCAGCGCTTCATACATCGGCTCGTAGCCGGCAAAACCGGTAGGAACGACGTTTGGGAAGAAGGATTTCAGCATTGCTTCATGGCGCGAATTGCTGACGACGCCGACCTTCTTGCCGGTCAGAGCAGTGGCCGCCGATTGTCCTTCCAGCTTGGCAGCTTTCGACACAGCGAAACGCGCTGGCAGCAGCAAATAAGGCCGCGTGAAGCTGAAGCTCTTGCGCAGATCAGACGTCGAGGCAACGCCCGACACCACGGCCTCTCCCTCGCCGAGCTCCAGTGCGGCCTCCAACTCATCGAAGGGGAGCGCTTGGACCTGGCATTTGCTTTCGATCTTCAGCTGGGCGCAGATCTCGCGGGCGAGATCGACATGGAAGCCCACCAGCCTGCCGTCCTGATCGGTAAAATTGAAGGGCGGGAAATCGACCGACATCAGGAACCGGACGCGGGGAATGGACGAGAGATCTGCCCCTGGCAGACGTTCCTGCTTGTCGAAGAGCACCGGCAGGTTCCCGCTTTCGGCACGCGCGACGCCACCTAACGCAAGTGCTGTCATGCACACAATGGAAGTTCGAAGACCGAGATTTTTCAATCGTGCCATCAAAGAGCGCATTCAGATGATCCGGCCCGGTATGAAATGAAAAACGCCATCGCTCAAGGGCTGGCACGATGGTGCAGGTCAGTGCTTACCCGTGTGATTATACATAAGATTCGCGCAAAGCCATGCCGTTGGGGCAAGAAATTGCAGAGCTTCGACGCGCCTCTCGTAACAGCTCGGTGATGATCCCTTCGATGGTCGATGACGGTCAGACCACAAAGACCCGTCATCCAATATTCAAGAAAACGTCCGCGACCTGTCATACGGCATTGTTAGGACGGCGCCGGTTTTGCTCGCCGGGCCGAAAAATTCCGCGACCAGGCCATCGTTTCTTTCCAACGAGGCTCCCCTCATGAAAACGTCGACCCTTTCTTCCTTCGTGGCATCGCTTGCTGTCGTCGCCGCGCTCGGCACCACGGCCGCTCATGCTGAAAAGACAAAATTCGAGTTCTGGTACGGCCTCTCCGGCGATCTCGGCGAGCGTGTGCAGGACGCCTGCAAGAAGTTCAACGCGTCGCAGCCGGATTATGAAATCGTCTGCACCTCGCAAAACAGCTATGACGCAACGCTGCAGAACACGATTGCCGCCTACCGCGCCAAGAAGCACCCCGCCATCGCGCAGATTTATGATGCAGGCACGCTGGACATGATGTTGTCCAAGGCCTTCGTTCCGGCCAAGCAGCTGATGGCCGACAATGGCTACAAGATCGACTGGAGCAACTATTTCCCCGGCATTGCCAACTACTACGCAACGGCCGCTGGTGAGCTGAACTCCTTCCCGTTCAACTCCTCTACCGCGGTTTTCTATTACAATGTCAGCGCCTTCGAAAAGGCTGGCGTGACCAGCAAGCCGGAAACCTGGGAAGATGTGGCCGAGGCCGCCAAGAAGCTGAAGGCTGCCGGTTACGAATGCCCGCTGGCATTCAACTTCGATACCTGGCCGCTGATCGAACAGTTCTCCGCTATCCACGACCAGCCAATTGCCACGGAAGGCAATGGCTATAAGGGCCTGAATGCGGAACTCGTCGTCAACAAGACCAAGGTCGTCGACGAATTGAAGTTCTTCAAGAAGATGCAGGACGAGAAGCTCTTCGTCGTCAAGACCAAGACGCTCGGCATGGACACGGTTCCCTCCTTCACCTCGCAGACCTGCCAGATGGCAATGAGCTCGATTGCCGACCACGGCACCGTCGGCAAGACGCTGCCTGAGGGCGTGAAGTGGGATGTTGCCATGCTGCCAGTCTTCAAGGGCACCGAGCGCAAGAAGTCGCTGGTTGGCGGCGCTTCGCTGTGGGTCATGGCTGGCCGTCCAGACGCTGAATACAAGGGCGCTGCGGCGTTCCTCAACTTCATCGCCCAGCCGGACATGGTCGAATGGTGGTCCACCGTAACCGGCTACATCCCCGTCACCAAGACCGGCTTCGAGAGCATGAAGAAGAACGGCTTCTACGACAAGGCACCCTACAAGGGCCGTGAAGTCGCCATCGAAAGCCTGACGCTGACCGAGCCGACCGATACCACACGCGGCATTCGCCTCGGCAATTTCACGCAGATCCGCAAGGAACTCTCCACGGCGCTTGAGGCGATCTACATGCAGAACGGCGACGTTCAGCAGGAACTCGACAAGGCCGTCGAGCGCTCCAATGTCGGCCTGCGCCGCTTCGAAAAGACCTTCTCGGGCGTCTCCATCAACTAAGCGCTCATACAGTGCCACCCGTGAACACGGGTGGCACGATCATCCAGACTGTCTATTGGAATTTCCATGGAAAAGCGCTCCGTCTTCAAGAGCACCTGGCTACCCCTGCTTTTTGCCCTGCCGCAGCTCGCTCTCATTGCCCTGTTCTTCTATTGGCCTGCCGTGGCGGTGGTGAACTGGGCATTCACGCTGGAGCCGCCGTTCGGCGGGGCCGCGGAATTTGTCGGACTTGCCAATTTCTACGAGACCTTCGCCGATCCGCTTTACTGGAACTCGGTGACCGTCAGCCTGATCTTTGCAATCGTCGGCCCGTTCTTTGCCATTCTCATCGGCCTCACGCTCGCGCTGGCGGTCGATCGGCAACTGCCGGGCTCCGGTTTCTTCCGCGTCCTCTACATCCTGCCCTTTGCCATTGCCGGTCCGGCAGCGGGCATGGCGTTTCGCTTCATCCTCTCGCCCGAACGCGGCCTCGCCGCCTCGCTGAACGCGATTTATCCCGATATCTGGAATCCGGCCAAATTCGGCAGCCATGCGCTGGCGCTGGTCATCATCATCTTCATCTGGAAATGGGCGGGCTACACCTTCATCTTCCTGCTGGCCGGACTGCAATCGGTACCGCGCAGCCTGACGGAAGCGGCTGCGATGGATGGATCCGGTCCGATCCGCCGCGCAATCGATATTCAGGTGCCGCTGCTTGCGCCCACGCTGTTCTTCCTGACCGTGACCATGATGACCGAAGGCTTTGTCGGCTCCGATACCTTCGGCATCGTCCACCACACGACCGGCGGCGGCCCGAACCATGCGACCGAAGTCATGGTGTTCCGCATCGTGCAGGAAGCGTTCCAGGGGCTCAACTATTCCGGCGCCTCGGCGCAGAGCATCATTCTGATCGGCCTGATCATGGTCTTCACCTTCATCCAGTTCCGCTTCATCGAGCGGCGCGTGCATTACAAGTGAGACGGCGATGATCCAGCGCACCCCTTACGCAGACGCCTTTACCTACGTCCTGATGATCATCGGCTTCCTGCTGCTGATCGGCCCCTTCATTGTCATCATTTCCGGTGCCAGCCAATCGCTGCAGCAGATCAACAGCGTGCCCTTCAGCTTCATGCCAAGCGATCGCCTGTTCGAGAACATGCACGCAGCCTGGAACCGCGCCAATCTTGGCAATGCCATGCTCAACAGCTTCATCATGGCCTCGCTTGTTACCGTCGGGAAGGTGGCGCTGTCGGCCTGCACGGCCTTTGCCATCGTCTTCTTCCGCTCGCCGCTGCGGCACCTGTTCTTCTGGACGGTGTTCATTACGCTGATGCTGCCGCTGGAAGTACGCGTGGTGCCGACCTATGCGGTGGCTGCCGACATGTTCCATCCCTTCGCGCTCCTGATCAACGCCGTCTCGGGCATCGACATCAAGATCGAATGGAACCTGTTGAACTCCTATGCGGGCCTGACCTTGCCGCTGATTGCCACGGCCACCGGCACATTTCTCTACCGTCAGTTCTTCATGACGTTGCCCGACGAGCTGGCCGAGGCGGCGCGCATGGATGGCTCCGGACCCATGCGCTTCTTCGTCGATATGATCCTGCCGCTGTCACGCACCAACATGCTGGCGCTGACGACGATCATGTTCGTCTATGGCTGGAACCAGTATCTCTGGCCGCTTCTGATGGTGACCGACCCGTCCTACAAGACGGTGATGATGTCGCTCTCCAGCCTCCTCCCATCCGAAAACGGCACGCCTGACTGGAATGTCACGCTCGCCGGTTCCCTCATCATCATGTTGCCGCCGCTTCTCGTCGTCGGGCTTTTGCAGCGCTGGTTCGTGCGTGGCCTCGTCTCCACCGAGAAATGACAGTTCATAGAACAGGAGTGCCAAACCATGGCGCAGATCGACATTCGTCAGGTGCATAAATCCTACGGCAAGACCAAGATGCTGCATGGTGTCGACCTCATCTTTCCGTCCGGAGAATTCGTCGTGATCCTCGGCCCTTCCGGTTGCGGCAAATCCACCCTACTGCGCATGATTGCCGGGCTTGAAGACATCACCGCCGGCGAAATCGCCATTGCCGGCAAGGTGGTGAACCGCCTGGAACCGCGTGAGCGCGGTTGCGCCATGGTGTTCCAGAACTATGCGCTCTATCCGCATATGACGGTTGCCGACAATATCGGCTATGCGCTGAAGGTCGCCGGCGTGGCCAAGGCAGAGCGCCGCCGCAGGATCGAGGAAACGGCGAAGATTGTCGGCCTTTCGGACTATCTAGAGCGCAAGCCTGCGGCGCTGTCCGGTGGCCAGCGCCAGCGCGTTGCCATGGCGCGCGCCATCATTCGCGAGCCGGATGTCTTTCTCTTCGACGAGCCGCTCTCCAACCTCGATGCCAAGCTCCGCGTCACCATGCGTGCGGAAATCCGCAGGCTGCATCAACGCCTGTCCGCGACATCGGTCTTCGTCACCCATGATCAGGTGGAGGCCATGACGCTGGCGGATCGGCTGGTGATCATGAACAAGGGCAATGTCGAACAGGTGGGGCAGCCGCTCGACATCTATAACCGACCGGCCAGCACTTTTGTCGCATCCTTCATCGGCTCTCCCGCGATGAACCTCTTCAATGCCAAGGTGGACCGTGAGAGCGCTGCCGTCAGCTTCGGCAACTGGTCCAGCCCAATGCCAGCAGAGATCGCGCGCGCCCTATCGGGTGAAGACGTGATTGCCGGCATCCGGCCAGAGCAGTGTGTCGTCTCCCGTCAGGGCGACGGCATTTCCGCCGTAGTGGATTTTGTCGAGGAACTCGGCTCCGGTCGCATCGTCTATGCGGACATTCGCGGCCAGATCTTTGCAGCCGCGATTGGTGAGGATCTCACCGTCCGCCCCGGCGACAGGGTCATGCTGCAGTTCCCCGCAGCGCATCTGCACTTTTTCGATCCCATAACGGAACGGCGGATCGACTCAAGCCTCGCGTCAGCCGATCAAGCCGGCTTCACCAACCTGGATGTTCTGGCCCATAGTGCCTGAAGATCTCCCGCATTCATTGACTGCATCAAGGAAACGCACATGACCTCCATCATTTCCGCCGTCGGCTTTTGCAATGCCACCGGGCGCGGCGATCTTTCCACCCTGGACTCGTCCCTGAAGATCATTGCCGATACCGGCGCAAGCGCCTGTGAAATCGGCATCTATGGCGAGGAGATCATCTCCGGCGGTCGCATCATCGAGGACCGCGCACAGCGCGTCCGCGATATCGTCAAGCAGTATGCGTTCAAGAAACTCTCCCTGCATGGCCAGATTGTCTCCAACTTCATGGATCGCGAGCACCTGCATCTGCAGAAGAAGGTCGTGCGTGCCATGCTCGAACTCTGTGACCGGCTGGGCGCTGGCGTGCTCGTGCACCACAGCGGCAATGCGATCCTCTCCGATGGCATGAGTGGCAGCGATCTCGACCAGATGGAGCGTGAGGCTCTTTTCGAAATGGCCGAGATTGCCAAGACCTATGGCGTGCGCATCGTTCTGGAAAACATCTTCACCACGGAAGACGGCCAGTACCGCCAGACGCCATCGCAAGTGGCAGAAACCGTGAAGGCTGTCGGCCACGACAATCTCGCCGCCCTGATCGATTTCAGCCACGCCTATATCGAATCCACCTTCAAGGGTCTGGATTTCCGCGAAGAACTGCGCGCCATGGCGCCTGTTACCGGCCATCTGCATGTGCATGATAGCTTCGGCCTGCCCTACACGATGAAGAAGTTCTACCACCCCGCAGAAGCCACCGCACTCGGCATCGGCGACCTTCACCTGCCGATCGGCTGGGGCGATATTGACTGGGAGGACATTTTCTCCGAACTCACCTTCCTGCCCGACACCACCCTCATCATGGAAATCGGCGCAGAACGCTTTGCCGACCAGCAGCCCGCCTGCCTGGAGCGGGCCTTGAAGCTGGCTGATGCGGTGAACAAGCGGTAACGGCCAATCAATTCAGCAGAGAGGCCGCATCGGCTGGCCCCTCTGCTCCAACGATCTCTGCTGAGGCACGATGTCGTGACAGGATTGAAGTGCCGGTCCTCCCTTCATACCTAGACCGCCTGGACGGCGCCATAACCGGCACGGTCCTTGAACGCTGCCGCGCCGCCTGCGGTCGTCTGGTCACTATGAAGGACATCGCCTTATGCAGATTTTGGTGGTCATCGCCCATCCACGTCAGAACTCACTGACACATCAAGCGGGGCGCGCTTTTGCCGAAGCAGCGCGAGCCAACGGCCACGAGGTCGAGTTCGCCGATCTGGTGGCGGAGAATTTCGACCCGGTGCTCAAAGCCGAAGACGAGCCGGATTGGAGCGGGCGAGATATCGACTTCGCTGAAGATGTTCGGAGAGAGATGGAGCGCGTGGAACGCAACGATGCCACTGTGCTCTTCTTTCCCGTGTGGTGGTGGTCCATGCCAGCGATCCTGAAAGGATGGATCGACCGCGTGTGGGCTCAGAACTGGGCCTTCGGAAGCAAAACCTATCCGCATGCCAAGGTGTTGATGGTCGGCATCGCCGGTGCGACGGAGGATGACTACCGCAAGCGCGGATATGACATCTCCTTTCGTACACAGCTGAAGGTGGGGACCCTTGATTATTGCAGTGTCAAAGAAGGCAGCGTCGAGCTTTTATATGGATCGCTGGAAGGCGAGGCCCAGGCGGCTGCGATTATATCAAGCGCGAAAGACCTGGGAGCCAGGTTCTAGTGCTCCGTAAACGTTCATCGCCAATCTCCCAGTCGAAACGTTTGCTGGTTTCGCGTCATGAGGCACATGGTTGGCGAAGAGTTGCAAGCATTTGAACGCGACAACTCCCCTCCCATCAATGAACGTGAAACGGCGCTGCGTATCGGAAAAGGACCCCGCGCCAAGGCCGATCGATCCGTGGGAAAGAAAAGTGACGCAATCCCCCGAAAGCACAACCAAAAGACGAACATCGATAAAAGTGAAAACTTTTCGTTGACTACGGTGATGAACTGCCCTATAGATAGGTCATCGATCTTTTGCTTGCCGAGCTTTGTCTACCGCGCGATTGGCACCGCGCTCTAAGCGAACTTCTCTTTCAAAAATAGTCGGTTTTTATCCGCGTGGCATCCGTTACGCGGTCCTTCACTCTATGCTTTGAAAGGGTTCATTATGACCACTGGCACAGTTAAATGGTTTAATTCCACAAAAGGCTTCGGCTTCATTCAGCCTGACAATGGCGGCGCTGACGCATTCGTTCACATTTCGGCTGTCGAGCGTGCAGGAATGCGCGAACTCGTCGAAGGCCAAAAGATTGGCTTCGAACTCGAGCGCGACAACAAGTCGGGCAAGATGTCTGCGACCAATCTGCAGTCCGCATAATTGAGATCCGCTTCCCTTTGACCACGGATGTACTGGCACTGCCGGGAGCAATTTCATTCGAGGCCAGGCATTGCGCCTGGCCTTTTTCGTTTCGGCATATGGCCGGAGAGGCAAATACCCCATGACACAAACACACAGCAAATCCCGCCAGCAGGCGGAGCTTGCCTTCGGCAAGCTTCAGACGCCATTCTTCGCAAAAAATCACGCTGTCGATGAACTGCAAGCTGCCGTCGATGCGCGGGACGCGAAAACAGCCAGACTAAAGGCGGCCCGCCTTGCAAAAGAACTGGCCGATCGCAAATCCGCAGTGGCCGCTCTGGTGACCAAACGCACCAAGAAGACGCCGTCGGCTTGTCCGACGTCTTAAAGCGTGTTGCGGTCTTCTAGATTCGCTCACACGCTTTAAGTCCTTGTTCTCGCATGTCGTTATCGCAGAACCGCTGCACAATTTTGCGCGGACCATGCTTTAAAATCGCGTCGCGATCGTTCAGACTCGCTCCTTGCGCTTCACGCCTTTGTTTAATCGCATGTTGCTTTCGCAAAGCCGCATTGCGCTTTTGCGCGACATCGCCGGTGAGAGCCAAGAAATCCAGCAACACAGGTGGGATGCATGTCAACGACAACCAACGAACTCAATGCGACCAACACTGCCTGGCAGATCGCGATGCAGGAAATCCTCCGGGTGGTCATCCGCGATCTTTACCAGGCCAAGGGCGAAGCGCATTTCAAACAACATATCGAGCGCATCGAAATGGCAGCGGTCGACAGTATCCAGACGGATCTCAGGTTTCGCGGAACGGACGAATGGACGGAAGTCCTCGTCAAGGAAAAAGCCAGCAACTTCGTCACGTCTTTGCTGACATCGTTTACGTACGATCGTGCCTGAGTGATGCGCTCATTCGGTGTTTTCACCTGAATGCTCGACGTCATGCGCGATAACAAAACGCGGTAAAAATAACGATTTCCAAGGCAGCTGGAGCGGGTGAAGGGAATCGAACCCTCGTATTCAGCTTGGGAAGCTGCTGCTCTACCATTGAGCTACACCCGCGCGCTTAAAAACTTCCGATAGAACGATGCGGCTGTCAAGCCGCGCCGCAAGGCATTCCGCTATCGCACCGCGGCGTCTGGCCGATCACTCGGCGCGGAAATGCTTGGAGAGCTTCAGGCCCTGGGCCTGATAGTTGGAGCCGAGGCCCGTGCCGTAGAGGCCTTCGGGTTTGGCCAGCATATGTTCATAGACAAGGCGGCCGACGATCTGGCCGTGCTCCAGAATGAAGGGTACCTCGTGGCTTCTGACTTCCAGGACGGCGCGGCTGCCGGTGCCGCCGGCGCTGGCGTGGCCGAAGCCGGGATCGAAGAAACCGGCATAATGGACGCGGAACTCGCCGACCAGAGGATCGAACGGTGTCATCTCGGCAGCGTAGAGCGGCGGCACATGCACGGCTTCTCGCGAGACGAGGATGTAGAATTCATCCGGATCGAGGATCAGTTCGGCGCGGCCGCGCGCGTAGAGCGGCTCCCAGAAATCGAGAACGTCGTGGGCTGCCTTCTGGTCCACATCGACAACCGCCGTGTGGTGCTTGCCGCGATAACCGATAAGGCCGCTGTCACCGAAGCCTTTGAGGTCGATGGAGAGCGCAATACCGCCGCCGGACACGTTGGGCGTGTCACTTGCAACGAGGATTTCGCTCTCGTGAAGCGCCTGCAACTCGCTTTCGTTCAACAGTGAATGACCGATACGGAAGCGGATCTGCGACAGGCGCGAGCCCTGGCGCACGACGATCGGGAAGGTACGCGGGCTGACTTCCAGATAAAGCGGCCCCTGATAGCCTGCGGGGATCTTGTCGAACTCCTGCGCGTGGTCGGTGATGACGCGGGTGAAGATATCGAGACGGCCGGTCGAGCTCTTCGGGTTGGCCGAGGCGGACATGTCGGCGGGCAGCGCCAGCGTTTCCATCAGCGGCACTATATAGACGCAGCCGGTTTCCAGCACGGCGCCTTCGCTGAGATCAATCTCATGCAGACGGAGGCGGTCCAGCTTTTCGATGACCTTGGTGCCCGGGCCAGGCATGAAGCTTGCGCGCACGCGGTAGGCCTTGGCCCCGAGACGCAGGTCGAGGCTTGCCGGCTGCACCTGGTCTCCATCCAGCGGACGTTCGCTCTTCAGGTGGCCGGAAGAAAACAGCGCCCGTATCGCGCCATCGGCCAGAATACCCGTGGTTCTCATCATCGTCAGTGCCCCTGTTCCGCGCCGACAAAATCAAAAGCAGGCCATTGACGCAAGTTGTTAACGGCAGTAAGGCAATCTTATCCCGTGGTGATTTGGCCGGTCGGCTTGCAGCCACGTTAAACAAGTGGCTAAAAAGACCGGGTGCTTGGAACCGGTCTGCTTTTGCGACCGGTTTTTTTGTTTGAAGGTGATCAAATGAGCAAGAAATGGCGCCCGGCAACTCAACTCGTACATGGCGGCACACTGCGCTCCCCTTACGGTGAAACGTCCGAAGCACTCTACCTGACCCAGGGCTTTGTCTATGAAAGCTCGGAAGCGGCAGAAGCGCGCTTCAAGGGAGAGACCGACGGTTTCATCTATGCGCGCTATGCGAGCCCTACCAATGACATGTTCGAAAAGCGCATGTGCCTGCTGGAAGGTGCCGAGGATGCGCGCGCCACGGCATCCGGCATGGCCGCTGTCAGCGCTGCCATTCTCTGCCAGCTGAAGGCCGGCGATCATATCGTTGCGGCCCGCGCGCTTTTCGGTTCCTGCCGCTGGGTGGTCGAGACGCTGGCGCCGAAATACGGCATCGAATGCACGCTGGTCGATGGCCGCGATCTTGTCAATTGGGAAAAGGCGATCAAGCCGAACACCAAGCTGTTCTTCTTGGAAAGCCCGACCAATCCGACACTGGAAGTGGTTGATATTGCAGGCGTTGCCAAGCTTGCCAACCAGATTGGCGCGAAGGTCGTTGTCGACAACGTGTTTGCGACGCCGCTCTTCCAGAAGCCTCTGGAACTTGGTGCGCATATCGTCGTCTACTCCGCCACCAAGCATATCGATGGTCAGGGGCGCTGCCTTGGCGGCGTGGTGCTGTCGGACAAGAAGTGGATCGAGGAAGAGCTTCAGGATTACTTCCGCCACACCGGCCCCGCACTGTCTCCCTTCAACGCATGGACACTGCTGAAGGGCATTGAAACGATGCCTCTCCGCGTCAAGCAACAGACGGCGAATGCCGGCAAGATCGCCGATTTCCTGGCGAACCAAAGCAAGGTCGCGAAGGTCATCTATCCGGGTCGCGCCGACCATCCGCAGGCCGACATCATCGCGCGGCAGATGTCGGGCGGTTCGACGCTCGTCTGCTTCGAGTTGAAGGGCGGCAAGGAAGCGGCGTTCAAGCTGCAGAATGCGCTGGACGTCGTCAAGATTTCCAACAATCTCGGTGATGCCAAAAGCCTGATCACCCACCCCGCTACCACGACCCACAAGAACCTGACCGATGAGGCGCGTGCCGAACTCGGCATCTCCGGCGGGACGCTTCGTCTGTCCTGCGGCATTGAAGACACCGACGATCTGCTGGAAGATTTCGCCGAAGCGCTTTCGAAAGTTTCTGCCTGATATCGAATGCCCGGTGAGCGATCACCGGGCAATTTCTTTCTTGATTTCCAGATCTTCTGCTCGCGACACGCGTAGAGCGCCCATTCTACATTATTTTAGACAAACCGCGATTTATCCACTGTCTCTTCACGATTTTGTGCGTATTGAATGGAGAAACAAACCTGATACGCAACGCTTTAGCCTCGTAACGCATTCAAACACCTCAACTCCAATCAACGGACATTCCCGTCCTTCATTCGGTGTAGTAGAATAAAATGCTAGAGGCAGAGACAGCCAAGGTCGCGAACATGTATCGTGCATCGACAAAAGAGATAGAGGTCACCGTCGACCCATATTATCTCGATGAGCAATCGGACCCGGACGATAGCCGTTATGTCTGGGGCTATACGGTCGTGATCACGAACAACTCCAAGCAGGCCGTTACGCTGGTCAATCGCTACTGGCACATCACCGATCAGAATGGCGTGGTGGACGAGGTTTCGGGCCCGGGCGTCGTTGGTGAGCAACCGCATCTGCGACCAGGCGACAGCTACGAATACTCTTCCGGATGCCCGCTGGACACCCCGTCAGGCATGATGTTCGGCCATTACGAAATGGAAACGGACACGGGCGAGGTCTTCACGGTAGACATTCCCGCCTTCTCGCTGGACAGCCCTGGGCTTGCCCGCGTGCTGAACTGAGCGGGGCTCTCGCCCCGCTCCTGATCTTTATGCCGACAGTTCTTCGACCGGGTAACGGTAGGTCGTCGAGCAGAACTCGCAGCTCACCGACACCACGCCGTCCTCCTGGCTGTCCTCGATCTCCTCTGCCGAAAATCCGGACAGCACGCCCTTGATCTTCTCCCGCGAGCAGCTGCATTTGTCGATGATCGACTGAGGCTCGTAAACGCGTACGCCCTGCTCATGGAAAAGCCGGAACAGCAAACGCTCCACCGGAACCTGGGGATCGGTCAGTTCATCCGTATCCACCGTGTCGATCAACGCCACCGCTTCCGTCCAGGCATCGTCTTCGGCTTCACCGAACGAGCTTTCATCGCCATCGCCGCCATGAAGGTCACGGGTGCGCAGACGCTCCGGCGCCTGCGGCAGAAACTGCGCAATAATGCCGCCCGCACGCCAGCCACGACGTGGCTTGCCTTCACTGTCGCGGTCAAAAAACTCTGCCACACCGAGGCGCACCCGCGTCGGCAACTGCTCAGACTGGCGGAAGTACACGCTGGCGATCTCCTCCAGCGAAGAGCCATCCAACGGCACGATGCCCTGATAGGGCTGCATGCCCACACCCTGATCGATGGTGAAGGCGAGGATGCCGGTGCCGAGAAGCTCTTCGGGCGAGGTCTGCCCAGCCGCCGTTGCTTGCGCCAGACGCTCATCGTCGAAGCGGGCATAGGCGCGCATGTTCTCAGGTGCCGTAAAATCCGCCACCAGGAGATCAACCGGACCATCGCCCTTGGTCTGTACCGTGAGCTTGCCGGAGAATTTAAGCGACGTGCCGATCAGTGCCGTCAGCACCAAAGCTTCCGCCAGAAGCCGGGCGACAACGGGCGGATAATCATGGCGCTGCAAAATGGCATTCAGCAACGGACCGACCTGCACGGCGCGTCCGCGAACGTCGAGCCCTTCCACCTGAAAGGGGACGACCTTGTCGTCGCCGGCAAAGTTCATATCGTCCAGTTCTACGGTTACGTCCGCCATGATTCTGCTCCTTCGAACCCGCCTTCCGGAATTTGGAAATGATCGCCACTCTTTCGGCCGCGACCAGCAGGTCTCTTGTCCGGTTTTCGCAAAGATAGAGCGGAGAATGGCAAAACGAAACCATCCCCGGCCCAAATGTCGCGATAAACGATTGATGAAACGCCGCCGTGAACCGGCAGCATTGGTTGGCGTAAAGATGGGGCGCCGCGCTTAAAATTCAAGTTCCCGGCATAGTCCCCATCCTCAGCTCGGCCCTGCTGTCAGATAACGCCCATGCACCAGGCGATCACGGCCTTTTGCGCGTGCAGGCGGTTTTCCGCCTCATCGAAGACCACCGACTGCGGACCGTCGATCACCGCATCGGTGACTTCCTCGCCGCGATGCGCGGGCAGGCAATGCATGAAGAGCGCCTCGTTGTTGGCCTTCTTCATCAGCGCTTCATTCACCTGATAGGGCTGGAAGATATTGTGGCCGCGCGCCTTGTGCTCCTGGTTCATGGAAACCCAGGTGTCGGTGACGATGCAGTCCGAACCGGCGACAGCACGTTCGGCATCATGGCAGAGCATGATCTCGCCGCCATTGTTGCGGGCCCAGTTGAGGTACTTGTCGAGCGGCTCCGAACCCATGGGCACGGCCATGTTCATCTTGTAGCCGAAGCGGGCGGAGCCCTCGACCAGCGAATGCAGCACATTGTTGCCGTCACCCGTCCAGGCGATGGTCTTGCCCTTCACCGGGCCGCGATGCTCTTCGAAGGTCATGATATCGGCCATGATCTGGCACGGGTGCGTCTCGTCCGTCAGGCCGTTGATGACCGGAACAGTGGCGTGCTCGGCAAGTTCCAGCAGGCGAGAATGATCGGTGGTGCGGATCATGATGGCGTCAACGTAGCGCGACAGGACCTTGGCGGTATCGCCAATGGTTTCAGCGCGGCCGAGCTGCATTTCGGTGCCGGAGAGAAACAGCGTTTCACCGCCAAGCTGGCGCATGCCGACATCGAAGGACACGCGTGTGCGCGTCGACGGCTTTTCGAAGATCATCGCCAGCATCTTGCCAGCAAGCGGCTTTTCCGCCGTTCCGTTCTTCGTTGCGATCTTTCGGCTCTTGGCGTCTTCCAGAATGAGCCGCAGGTCTTCCGAGCCGACGGCCGAAAGATCGAGGAAATGCTTTGCCATTTTAATTCAGTCCCATCAATGCGGGCCACCCTTTACGCCGGCCCTGATACGCCTCGTCAGGCGCTCTTTGCCAGTTTGGTGGTGAGTGCTTCGGCAGCCTTCTCGATGCGCGCAAGCCCATCACGCGCTTCTTCTGCCGTAACCACGAGCGGCGGCAGCAGGCGGATCACGTTATCGCCTGCCGGAACGCCAAGAAGATGCTCCGCCCGCATGGCCTGGAGCAGATCGCCGGATGGAACCCGCGCCTTGATGCCGAGCAGCAAACCTTCGCCACGGATTTCCTCGATCACGTCCGGATAACGGTCCTTCAGCGACGCCAGTCCCTGGCGGAAGATCAGCGCGACATCGCGTACATGCTCGATAAAGCCATCGGCCAGAATGATATCCAGCACGGCGTTGCCAGCCGCCATGGCCAGCGGATTGCCGCCATAGGTCGTGCCGTGCGAGCCTGCCGTCATGCCGGAAGCGGCTTCTGCCGTTGCAAGGCATGCCCCAAAGGGGAAGCCACCGCCAATGCCCTTGGCAACGGCCATGATGTCGGGCGTGACGCCCGAGCGCTCATGGGCGAAGAACTTGCCGGTACGGCCAACGCCGGTCTGTACTTCGTCGAAGATCAAAAGCAGGCCGTGCTCTTCGCAGAGCGCCCTAAGCGTGCGCAGGAACTCGGGCTGAACGACACGGATACCGCCTTCGCCCTGGATCGGCTCGATCAGAAGGGCAGCCGTTTCCGGAACGATCGCCGCCTTCAGCGCTTCGAGATCGCCGAATGGCACTTGGTCGAAGCCTTCCACCTTGGGGCCGAAGCCCTCGAGATATTTGGCCTGGCCGCCAGCCGCGATGGTGGCGAGTGTGCGGCCATGGAATGCACCTTCGAAGGTGATGATGCGGAATTTTTCCGGATGGCCGTGCGTGTACTGATAACGGCGTGCCGTCTTGATGGCGCATTCCAGCGCCTCCGCACCGGAGTTGGTGAAGAACACTTTGTCGGCGAATGTTGCATCCGTCAGCCGCTTTGCCAGCACTTCCTGACCGGCGACCTCATAGAGGTTGGACAGGTGCCAGACCTTCTCGACCTGTGCCTTGAGGGATTCAACCATATGGGGATGGCTATGGCCGACCGAGGTCACCGCGACGCCCGCACCGAAATCGAGATATCGCTCGCCGCTTTCCGTGATCAGCCAAACGCCCTCGCCTCGTTCGAAGCGCAGGGGGGCTCTGGAAAACGTATCGAACAACGGCCCGGATTTGGGGGCAGTTTCGGCCATGGCGACATCACTCCTTACGTCAAGTCGGGACAGACGACTGTCAATAGGGCTCGCGGGTTATCCCTGCCCTGAAAATCAAAAATGCCGCCTCGCGGCGGCCTGCATGCTGTCTTCATTGCGAGAGCACTATTGTCACTTCCCCGCCTAATGTCAACAAATCTCGGCACTTCCGGGCAGTTACAAGCCTTGGTAGGTGCTTGCCGCGCAGGCCCGAGGTGTTGCCTTTCTGACTCACAGGGGAAGCAAGTTGGGGAAAACCGGAAAATCGATTCCAGATGATTCCCGCGACTCTTGTCACGGAGTCAACCGACGATTAGGTTAACCGTCAATTACTAGACTGCAATGCGGCGGAACTAGTCACCTACAATCTGGCGAATGGCCTGCGCGTGGTTCACTCCATGGCATAGTAGGTGGATTCTGCCCGAAAACAACGCGACGAGCGGAGAAGCGGCATGAACTGGACGGACGAACGAGTAGAAAAGCTCAAGAGATTATGGTCCGAAGGGCTTAGCGCAAGCCAGATCGCAGCACAACTAGGCGGTGTGAGCCGCAATGCCGTCATCGGCAAGGTTCACCGCCTCAACCTGCCAGGTCGCGCGAAGGCCGGCGGTACCGTCGCCACATCGCGTCCTGCGCCCAAGCGTCCCGCAGCAGCGCCGCGTCCGGCAAGCTATGCGGCTCCAGCCCGCGCTGCGACCAGCCGTCCAGCACCGGCCCGTAGCTCTGGTGCCCTCGCCTTCAAGGAAGACATGGACATCGACACGGTCGAGCCCATGGAATATGTCCGCTCTTCCAACAATGTTGTTATCCCGATCTCGCGTCGCCTGACGCTGACGGAACTGACCGAGCGTACCTGCAAGTGGCCGGTTGGCGACCCGCTCAAGGACGACTTCCATTTCTGCGGCTGCGAAGCGTCTGAAGCCTCGCCCTACTGCAAGTTCCACGCGAAGATGGCCTACCAGCCGGTCAGCGAACGCCGCAAGGCGTAAGGGTCTGTCTCAGAACCAATTCAGAAAGCGGGCTTCGGTCCGCTTTTTTTATTGGCTGGCTTCCCTCTTTCCCAAATAATCCAAACTTGCCTGCAGCAATAATCGCGCCCAGACTATCATCATGGACGCGATCGACACACTGCACGACTATATCTCGGCGCTATCGGCTAGGGCCGTCGACACGCCCTTCCCGCCAATCCCGCGCAGCACCCGTGGCGACGGAACCGTTTACGTCGAATGGCGACGCGGCAGCTACTGGCTGATCTGCGAAGAGCGCGGAGAGGAATATTGGCGTCGGGAAGCCACGGACATGGACGATGCCGCCTTCCAGTTGATGTCGATCGTGACGGGAGAAGTGGTGCGCGATCGCGAGCTTGCGGTTCGGGAAAAAGCGAGCCGCCAGTCGACCGGCCTGGGCGACTATTCGCGCTGGAACTGGATGTACCAGGAGATCGAACTGATGAGCGCGATCAAGGAGAGCTATGGCGCTCGAACCAGAGCCAATTATGCCGACGTGCTGACGCGCAGCCCGTTGTCGAAGGACGAGATAGACGCTGCGCGATATCCCATTCCATCAACATTGATCTGACGCCGGGAAGCCACGGGCCACCCTCTCTGACGCAACGAGAATAGGAGCGCTTGTACCTTCAAGCAAAGCGCTCCCGAAGCCGATCAGGCTTCCATGGAATAGCCAGCGCCGCGAACGGTGCGAATGACATCCTGCATGCTCGAGAAATTCAGTGCCTTACGCAGGCGACCGACATGGACGTCCACCGTGCGCTCATCCACATAGATATCATGACCCCAGACACCATCGAGAAGCTGGGAACGGGAAAACACACGACCGGGCGAGGTCATGAGGAATTCCAGCAGGCGGAATTCGGTCGGCCCGAGACGGACTTCGCGGCTCTTGCGATGGACGCGGTGCGTCTCACGGTCGAGCTCGATATCGCCGCATTTCAGCACCGAGGACAGAACCTCCGGCTTGGCGCGGCGCAGCATCGCCTTGACTCGCGCCATCAGTTCCGGCGTGGAGAAGGGCTTCACGACATAGTCGTCCGCACCCGTCGCCAGGCCGCGAACCCGTTCGCTTTCCTCGCCGCGCGCCGTCAGCATGATGATCGGCAGACGTTCGGTTTCCGGACGCATGCGCAGGCGACGGCAAAGCTCGATGCCGGAGACGCCCGGCAACATCCAGTCGAGGATCAAAAGATCCGGCGTGCGCTCCTGTAGGCGAATCTCCGCCTCGTCGCCACGCGGAATGGTGTCCACGTCATAGCCTTCGGATTCGAGATTGTAACGGAGGAGGACGCTCAGCGCCTCCTCATCTTCGACAACGGCGATTTTTGGCACCATGGCTCCAGATCCTATCTGTCGCTTACTCGGTCACAGCGCCGAGCGTGTTGGAACTATCGTCCTTCGGACGCTCACCTTCCGGCTGGCTGCCAGTGGTCATGTAGTAGATGGTCTCGGCGATGTTGGTGGCGTGGTCACCAACGCGCTCGATGTTCTTGGCACAGAACAGAAGATGCGTGCAGGTGGTGATGTTGCGCGGATCTTCCATCATGTAGGTCAAAAGCTCGCGGAAGAGCGAGGTGTACATGGCGTCGATTTCCTCGTCGCGCTCGCGGATGGCCTGGGCCTTTTCCGCTGACCGCGTGGAGTAGACGTCCAGCACTTCCTTCAACTGCACCAGGGCCAGTTCCGACAGATGCTCAAGGCCACGCGCCAGTTTGCGCGGAACGCCGGTGCCGGCAACAGCGATGACGCGCTTGGCGGTGTTCTTGCCCAGATCGCCGACGCGCTCCAGGTCTGCGGCAATGCGCAGCGAACCGATGATTTCGCGAAGGTCTGCTGCCATCGGCTGGCGCTTGGCAATGGTGACGATCGCCTTGTCGCCGATCTCGCGCTCAGCGTGATCGAGGATCGTATCGTCCGAGATGACCTTTTGTGCCAGGACCGCATCAGAATTGACGAGCGCGCGCACGGCATCGGCGCACATCTGCTCGGCCAGGCCGCCCATTTCGGCGATCCGGCGGCTGAGGAACTTCAGCTCCTCATCATAGGCGGACATGATGTGGGAATGTGTCGACATGTTCGTAGTCTCCAGTTTCGAAACGCCCTGTCGCAAGCCTTTTTAGTGGCTCAAGCGACAGGCGCGGTGGGATGCGCAAGCAAGAGCAGGATCAGCCGAAACGACCCATGATATAGTCCTGGGTACGCTGGTCATCCGGGTTGGTGAACATCTTGTCCGTATCGTTCTCCTCAACCAAGTGGCCGAGGTGGAACATGGCGGTACGCTGCGAAACGCGAGCGGCCTGCTGCATCGAGTGCGTCACGATGACGATGGTGTAGTTGGCACGAAGCTCGTGGATCAACTCTTCCACCTTGGCGGTCGCAATCGGGTCAAGCGCCGAGCATGGCTCGTCCATGAGAATGACTTCCGGCGAAACGGCGATGGCACGTGCGATGCACAGGCGCTGCTGCTGGCCGCCGGAAAGACCCGTGCCGGATTCTTGCAGGCGGTCCTTTGCTTCGTTCCAGAGTCCTGCCTTCTGCAGGGCGGACTCGACGATCTGGTCCATATCCGCCTTGTTGCGAGCAAGACCGTGGATGCGCGGGCCGTAGGCGATGTTCTCGTAGATCGACTTCGGGAATGGGTTCGGCTTCTGAAACACCATGCCGACGCGAGCGCGAAGCTCGACGACATCGATGGCGGAATCGTAGATATCCTCACCGTCGAGCGTAATCTCGCCGGTCACGCGGCAGCCATCGATCGTGTCGTTCATGCGGTTCAGCGTGCGCAGAAAGGTGGATTTGCCACAGCCCGAGGGGCCGATGAGAGCCGTCACCGTGTTTTCGCGAACGTTGAGCTTCACATCGTAAAGGGCGCGCTTCTCGCCGTAATATACGGAGACGTCCTTGCCGATCATCTTATAGGAAACTTCATTCATTTTCTTGTCCAGCGCCTTTTCAACTGCTGCTTCCGACAACATGTTCATTGTTCCGTTCTCCCTTGCTTCCTATCGCATTTCCGAGCAGAAAACCGGTATCCACATTTCCTCGAAATGCTTTACCAGCGCCGTTCGAAGCGGCGACGCAGCAGGATTGCGCCCACATTCATCACCAGGAGGAACATAAGCAGGATGATGATAGCGCCAGATGTTCTTTCGACAAAGGCGCGTTCGGCTTCGTTCGCCCACATGTAGATCTGAACCGGCAGGGCCGTTGCGGGATCAAGTGGGGTCGTCGGGTAATTCGCCACGAAGGCCACCATGCCGATGAGAAGGAGCGGCGCGGTTTCGCCAAGCGCGTGTGCAAGGCCGATGATGGTGCCGGTCAGGATGCCGGGCATGGCAAGCGGCAGCACGTGATGGAAGATGGTCTGCATCTTCGAGGCACCGAGACCGAGCGCTGCGGCGCGGATCGAAGGCGGCACTGCTTTCAAGGCAGCGCGCGTTGCGATGATGATGGTCGGCAGCGTCATCAGCGTCAGCACCAGACCACCGACCAGCGAGGCCGAGCGCGGAAGGCCCATGAAGTTGATGAAGACCGAGAGACCAAGCAAACCGTAGACGATGGATGGCACCGCTGCCAGGTTGTTGATGTTCACCTCGATGAGGTCCGTCAGGCGATTCTTCGGTGCGAACTCTTCCAGGTAGATGGAGGCGGCAACCCCGATCGGCAGCGACAGCACGAGCACGATCAGCATCATGTAAAAGGAGCCAATCAGTGCAACGCCGACACCGGAGGCCTCAGGACGGCTGGATGCCCCATTGAAGAAGATGCCGGTGTTGAACTTCTTTTCCAGCGCACCCTTGCCAACCAGTTCATTCATCCAGCCAACCTGCTGGTCGGAGATGCGGCGGTTCTGCTCCTCGCCCGACATATCGACCTGGCCCTTGAAGGCGCTATCGACATCGCCGGATGCCAGGAGCGACACGGTCCGCGTCGTGCCGATGACGTTTGGATCAGAGGTGACGATGTCGCGAAGCTGTGTGCGGACACTGTCAGAAATCAGCGCGTTGACGGCGCGCAGCGCCGTGCGATCCTCCAGCGAAACGCCGAGCACCTTGGCAAGCGAGTTGCGGGCGACGACCGGGTAGTTGGCCGTCATCAGCTTAGACGGGTTCTGTGCGCGCACATTGTCCGGATCGATGATCTGCTGCGAAAACTCGACCGGGATCGTGATCATCGTCTGCTGAAAGGCCGTATAGCCCTTGCCGATGACGGACCAGAGAAGCAGGAAGAGAAACAGCAGGCCGAAGGAGATCGCGGCGACACCATAGGCGCGGAAGCGGCGCTCTGCAGCGTAACGGCGTTTGATGCCGATATCGCGACGGACCTTCTTCGTTGCGGCAGGGGCGGAGATGCCCGGAGTAACGACGTCGGTCATTCATACTGCTCCCGGTATTTGCGCACGATGTAGAGCGCGTAGATATTGAGGCAAAGCGTGATGGCAAAGAGCGTGATGCCAAGCGCGAAGGCAACAAGCGTCTGCGGCGAGGTAAACTCAAGGTCACCGGTCAGCTGGCTGACGATCTTGACGGTCACCGTCGTCATCGGCTCGAAGGGGTTGAGCTGCAGGCGCGCTGCAACACCGGCGGCCAGAACCACGATCATGGTTTCACCGATGGCGCGTGAAGCAGTCATCAGGATCGCGCCAACAATGCCCGGAAGCGCGGCCGGAAGGATGACCTTCTTGACCGTTTCGGAGCGCGTCGCGCCAAGACCAAGCGACCCGTCGCGAAGCGAGCGCGGCACCGCGGTGATAATGTCATCCGACAGCGAGGAGACGTATGGGATCAGCATGATGCCCATGACGAAGCCGGCGGTGATGACGCTCTGCGCCTGGATGAAGCTGGCATAGTCGCCCGTTGCCAGACCATTGATCTGGGCAGAGATGTCGCGCAGGAACGGACCCACCGTCGTCAGCGCAAAGAAGCCGTAGACGATGGTCGGGATACCGGCGAGCACTTCCAGCAGCGGTTTGGCAATCGAGCGCAAACGGGGGCTTGCATATTCGGCCATATAGATCGCCGAGAACAGACCGACCGGTACCGCGACCAGCATGGCGACGAAGCCAATATAGAGCGTACCCGCCAAGAGCGGAATGAGGCCGAACTGACCGGAGCTGTCTGTCGAACCAGCCGCAGCAAAACGCGGATCCCACACCGTGCCGAAGAAGAACTGATGCGCCGGAACCATCCGGAAAAATTGCGTGGCTTCCGTCAGCATCGACATAACGATGCCGATCGTGGTCAAGATCGCGATCGACGATGCAAGAACGAGCGCGCCGAGGATGACCTTTTCCACCTTATTACGGGCACGAAAGCGCGGTGCCAGGCCGCGGAGCGCCCGGAAGGCCCCAGCGATGGCCGTGGCAAGCACTACGAATACCATGGCGATACGGCTGACTGCCGACATGTTATTGAGCTTTTCTGCGGACTCGATCATGAAGGGCTGCGGATCGCCGGCGATGGCCACACCTTTAGAGGCGAGGACCGCGCGTGCCGTCGCGGGATCGGCTTTCAGCGCGTCATATTCCTGCGGCGAAACCTGGGTAAGGCCGCGGGCAATGGAAACGACCATGCCATAGGTGAGGCTCTGCTGGGCTTCCGGCTGTGCCTTGATGTCATCCGGGAAGCTTTCATGCACCGCGGAGTTGACGATGATCGGGCTGATGATCAGCCACGCCGCCAGGATCAGCGCGGAAGGAATAAGTGCCCAGATGAGGACGTAGGAACCGTGATAGCCCGAACGGGAATGCATGCTGGAGGGGCGTCCGCCCGCAAGCGCCATGGCCCGACGTTTGCCAAGCACGTAGCTGGAGACGCCGATCAGCGCCAATATCAGCAGAAGGATGGATATGTTCATGGAGAGTTTCCTCGGCGCGCCACGCGGCACGATGCGGCATCATTTCACCAAGAGCGCAGCACCGACGGCTGATCACCGCACGATACCGGATCTGTATTCAGTTCACGCATTCCGGGTTGATACATCATATTTATCGGCGGGGTCGTCTTACGATAAATAGGAACTGTCAACCCTTCGAGATGTCGCAAGGCCCGACAAACCGACTTTGCCAACAGGAAGGGTTGAGAAAGCGCAGCGTTTCAGCGCTGCGCTTTCTCGAGCTTTATTACATGGTCTTGCCGGATTCGAACTGAGCGCGGATTTCCTTGCGCTCTGCTTCTGGGGCAGCAACCAGACCGTAGTTGGCGAGCGGAGAGTCAGGGCCGATCATCTCGTCAGAGGTGAAGAACTCGACATATTCCTTCAGGCCAGGGATCACGCCGAGGTGAGCCTTCTTGACGTAGAAGAACAGCGGACGCGAGACAGGGTACTTGCCGGAAGCAACGGTTTCCGTGGACGGAACAACGCCACCGACGGTCGCAACCTTCAGCTTGTCCTTGTTGTTGTCGTAGAAAGCGAGGCCGAAGACGCCGACGCCGGACTTGTTGGCATCGATACGAGCGAGCGTCTCGGTGTAGTCGCCGTCGATATCGACAGCCTTGCCGTCCTTACGGATGGCAACACACTTGGCAGCAGCCTGCTTGGCGTCGGAAACCAGACCCTTGATCACGTCCGTCGCGCCGGCTTCCTTGCAGCCGTCAGCCATGATCTTCTCTTCGAAGACTTCGCGCGTGCCGTGCTTGGAGCCAGGGATGTAGGCAGCGATCTCTACGTCAGGCAGTTCCTTGTTGATTTCGGACCACTTGGTGTAGGGGTTGGCAACCAGCTTGCCATCCTTGACGACTTCAGCGGCGAGAGCGAGGTACAGATCCTTCGGCTCGAACTTGACGTCCTTGTTGGACTTGTCCATGGCGAAGACGATACCGTCGTAACCGATCTTCACTTCCTGAACGTCAGCAACGCCAGCGGACTTGCAGGCTGCCAGCTCGTCAGCCTTGATCTTGCGCGATGCATTGGCAATGTCGATCGTGCCTTCGCCCACGCCGGAGCAGAATGCCTTCAGACCACCGCCCGTGCCGCCGGACTCAACAACCGGTGCCTTGAAGTTCGGGAAAGCTTCGGCGAAGCTTTCAGCAACGATCTTTGCGTAAGGCAGAACCGTGGAGGAACCAGCAACCTGGATCTGGTCGCGAGCAGAAGCGGCACCCGCGAAGGCAACGGACGCCACCAGAGCTGCTGCAGACAATTTAAAGAAGTTCATTATGACTCTCCCGTCGTGGGGCCCTTTTTCGGGCTTTCGTGAACTGTGCCGGCAAGAGGCTTGATCCTTAAGCCCGTCTGGGCTGTCCCGGCGGCCTCTTCATAACCAGTCTTGCCACACCCTTTTATGTCACTTCGGTGAAAGATTTGTGACACGTTAAATTATTGATTTAATATGACATTTTAAAAGGCAGGCGAAAACGACCTCGCTTCTGTGTCAAAACCTCACAGTAAAGTCCGTTCCGACTCCAATTTCGGAGCGGATAATGAGCCGGGCGCGGTGGCGGGTCAGAATATGCTTAACGATGGCAAGGCCAAGACCGGTGCCTTTTTTTGAGCGGCTGTCTGCGACACTGACGCGGTAGAACCGCTCGGTGAGGCGTGGAACGTGCTCGGCAGGAATACCCGGACCCTTGTCCACGACACTGACTTCGACGGGCTTGCCTGCGTCCGCACGCAAAAACACATCGACGGCCCTGCCATCCTGACCATATTTGCAGGCGTTTTCGACAAGGTTCTGGAACACCTGCACCAACTCGTCCCGGTCACCATTCACCTCTACGGGTCTTTCCGGCATGTGCAGCTTGATCTCGACATCCAGATCGCCAGCCAGCGGCAGCAGTGAATCCCGCACATGGCCAAGAAGCGGCACGAGATCGACTGTCTGATCCGGCGCGATATTGGCACGGAGCTCAAGCCTCGACAGCGACATCAGGTCATCGACCAGGCGGCTCATTCGGGTTGCCTGATCGAGCATGATGCCGAGAAAGCGCTCTTGCGCCTTCGGGTCGTTGCGTGCCGGTCCCTGCATGGTTTCGATGAAGCCGCGCAGGGAGGCGAGCGGCGTTCTCAGCTCGTGGCTGGCATTGGCGACGAAATCGCTGCGCATGCGGTCGATCCGACGCAGATCGGAGATGTCGCGGAAGGACAAGATGTAAAAGGGCGCGCCCGACGTCTGCGGCATGTCGGCAGGTGCAATACGGACAATGAAGACGCGTTCGGATGGCAACCGCTCGGAATGCTCCACCTGGTTCGGCTGACCGGTGGCGATGGTTTCGCGAATAACGTCGAGCAGGCCCGGCGAGCGCAGCCTCCCGGAGATATGGGAACCAACCGGGAGAGTACCGAAGGCGCGTTCGGCGGCGGCGTTTTCGAAGAGCACACCGGCGTCCTGGTCAAGGATGAAAACGGGCGTATCGAGAACGGCAATGCCGGCTCGCACGCCTGCGATCAACCCTTGATCAACCGCGCCCAGAGGCTGCGCTTCCACCTTGGGTTTCTTCTCGTCCTTCTTGATGACATTGGATGGCGCGACGAAGAGGATGGCAAGGACGGCGGCAAGCCACAATGCGACGACGACGTAAGGTGAACGCCATTCGACAAGCGCCAAGCCTGCCAGCATCGTGACGACGAAAAGCGCAAGCCAGTTTCTCCGCATGCGGCGCATCTGTTTAAACAACGCACCCTCCCCGTCCATCGCTGCCATTGCCATCGCGAATCTTGTCCATTCGTCTCGCTCCCGATCCGACCGTCATAATCGCCTTTCATGACAGAGATTCTTCGCCCTGTCCTTTTACAAGCCTTAGCCGGCAAAATTTATGTGGATGGGCTTCGATGCCGGAATCTCTTTGCTCTTGAATTCGTTGAGTGTCAGGCTGACCTTAAGAAGACAAAATGCCATAGGCTGAAAAGGGAGTGAGCATGAGCGAAACCGTCAAGGACAGATCCGTGACATTGACAATTGACGGCAAGGAGCGGGTCTTCAATATCGACGCTCCGGTGCTGCCCGACTGGGTCGAGGACAAGAAGCTGACATCCGGGGATTTTCCCTATGACAAGAAGCTCGGCCGGGAAGAATACGAGGCGGAGATTGAAGCGCTCCAGATCGAACTGGTGAAGGTGCAGTTCTGGCAGCAAACCACGGGCCAACGCATCATGGCGCTGTTCGAGGGCCGTGACGCTGCCGGAAAGGGCGGCTCGATTGCCGCCGTTCGCGAGTATCTCAACCCGCGCTATGCACGCGTGGTGGCGCTGACGAAGCCGACAGAAACCGAACGCGGCCAATGGTATTTCCAGCGCTACATCGCCCATTTCCCGACAGCGGGAGAGTTCGTGCTGTTCGACCGCTCATGGTATAACCGCGCCGGTGTCGAACCGGTCATGGGCTTCTGCACGCCGGAAGAGCACAAACGCTTCCTGAAAGAAGTACCGCGTTTGGAAAAAATGCTGGTGCATGAGGGCGTGAACCTTTTCAAGTTCTATCTGGATATCGGACGCGAGACCCAGCTAGAGCGCTTCCATGATCGGCGCCACAGCCCGCTGAAATCCTGGAAGCTTTCCGACATGGATATCGCCGCCCTGACCAAGTGGGACGACTACACCGCAGCGCGCGACGAGATGCTGGACAAGACCCATATAGACGACGCGCCGTGGACGGTGATCCGCGCCAATGACAAGCGCAGGCTGAGGCTCAACCTGATCCGCCATATTCTCACGTCGCTCAATTATGACGGCAAGGATGAGAGGGCGATCGGCAAGATCGATGAGAAGATTTTGGGAAGCGGACCGAAGTTTTTAAAATAGCTTGAGCGACGATCGTCGTCGCTCCGCTTTCAAGCCGAGGTGATTAGCACACCCAAGGAGAAGAGGCAGACCCACAGAGGCCTGCCTCTTTTCATTTCTGGTTTCACTGACCTGGCAGGATGCGAACCGAATAGAGGTTGATCGGGCGGGCGGTGCCATCGATATCGCTGTTGATGAAGATACGGCCAGGCGCATTCGGCGCCATGGTTCGATCGAAACTCACATTGATCAGCATATCCGCCCGCTCCTGCGTGGCAGTGAAGCGGTGGCGCGAGCAATCTCCAAGTGTGCCAAAGTCGCAGGAGACCGACACCTGACTCTGACCATTGCTGCCAGATTGCAGCGTGATGGAAATCGTCGAGGACTTGCCCGCCATCTCACGCAGCACCTCGGCCGGAACGGTGATTGCAATGTTGCCTGCGGCATCCGCCGACTGAGATGTGACGCGAACGGCCTTTCCGCCGCCGGTTGCCACGTTTTCCACCTTCGAAAGCGAACCGGGCTGGAGCCCCGCATTTCCGCGATCCGCGTTGAAAACCTCCTGCCAGGCGTCAGAGAAACCGCGGCCGGCGGCAAGCGTCGGTTCCTGGGTGCTCTGCTGACCGTCGAAATCTTCCGATTCCACCGAAGGCGGCGGGTTTGGCACGCTGGTGTCCCGCTGGGCCGGGCTCAGCAGTAAGCCGGAACTGTAGACCCACCAGCCACCAAGGCCGATGAAGGTTAAAAACGTAAACCAGATGAAAAGGCGTGTGATGATGCCCTTCTTGCGACGGCCCTTGGCCGCACGCTCCGGCTTGAAGGCAAGCGAAGAGGCCTCGAAGGACGGACCGGCCGCAGAGGTCATGCGGCCCAAGTCCTCGTCGGAGCGCTCGGCGCGAAAATCGCCCATCTCCGGCGGCTCAGATGCGGGCTCGCTGCGCGGTTCAGCGCGCACAGGCGCCTCGACAGGCATCGCGGCACCCTCATCCTCGTCTTCATGCCGCCACGCGGGCGCAACGGACGGTGCCGCGACAGCGGGAGCAGACTGCGCGACGGCAGGAGGCTCGACAACAGGCGGCGCGGCACGTTGCGTTTCCCGGCGCACATGATCCTCGACCACATCCAGCAGGCGGTTGCGCTCTTCCGTCTCGATGGCGTGAATGAGATTTTCCAGACGCTGACGCTGCTGCGCCACGACAGTCTGGTCATCTATGCCCTGCTTACGCAGACCGGCTTCCAAGGCCTGGCGCGACGATTGGTAGATGCGCGCGCGCACTTCGGCATTCGACCGATCCGATTTTTCCAGGGCATTTCTGATTGCCGTTTCCAGTCCGCTCACTCTCGGTCCTTCTTCCTCGCCATACGCGAAAGATCAACGCTTCGGCACCACGTTTACGATTCGGTAACGACTCGCGTCCCCAACCGCAAGCCACCTCACCCGCAAAGCGGAGATTGGCTTGGGGAAAACGTCGCCACTATGGCAGTTGGGCCATAAGGTTACCGGCAATCGCCGACACCAATCCTCACTGCACGTCCTGACCGCCTTACTGACTGTCTGCGCTTTTCGCTTTTCAACGGTGCTCACCTCGGCTAAATCTTACGTGCGCGTAAACGTAAATCGCCAAGTATCATTCCGTGGGAGGAACCATGCTACCGTCCATTCTCAAGGACAATCTCCGACTGCCGGTGATTGCCTCGCCGCTTTTCATCATTTCGCATCCGGAATTGACGCTGGCACAATGCAAGGCAGGCGTGGTGGGGGCATTCCCCGCTTTGAACGCACGCCCAGAGAGCCAGTTGGAAGAATGGCTGGCGATGATGACGGAAGAGCTTGCCGCGCACAACGCCGCCAACCCGGACCGCCCTGCCGCGCCTTTTGCCGTCAACCAGATCGTGCATATGTCCAACAAACGGCTGGAACATGATCTTGGGCTTTGCGTGAAATATAAGGTCCCGATCGTCATCTCGTCCTTGGGCGCTGTCCCGGAGGTCAACGCCGCGATCCACTCCTATGGCGGGATCGTGCTGCATGACGTGATCAACAATCGCCACGCCAACTCGGCGATCCGAAAGGGTGCGGATGGCCTGATTGCAGTTGCCACTGGTGCCGGTGGCCATGCGGGTACCCTGTCCCCCTTCGCGCTGGTTCAGGAAATCCGCGAATGGTTCGATGGCCCTCTGCTTCTAGCCGGCGCCATCGCCAATGGCGGCTCCATTCTGGCGGCCCAGGCCATGGGGGCGGACATGGCATACATCGGCTCACCCTTCATCGCCACCCGCGAAGCGCGCGCAACGGAAGCCTACAAGCAGGCGATCGTCGAGGCGCACGCCAATGACATCGTCTATTCCAACTACTTCACCGGCGTGCATGGCAACTATCTTAAAGCCTCGATCGTCGCGTCTGGTCTCGATCCCGACAATCTGCCCGTTGCCGATCCCTCGAAAATGGATTTCGCCGCCGCCTCTACCGGCGCCAAAGCCTGGAAGGACATCTGGGGCGCAGGGCAAGGTGTGGGTGCGGTGAAGGCCATCGAACCCGTCTCCGCACTCGTCGACCGGCTCGCGCAGGAGTACGCTGCAGCGAAGCAGCGCGTCTGCGCGTCATAGGCGAACAAGCTCGTCGCCAGCGGGAAATTTTCAACAAGCTGACATTCAGCGCTTGAAATCCTGCCCTAATGGCTGTATCAGCCCGCCATACGCCGCGCCGAGAGATCTTCGGCGCTTGCGCAGGCCGCTTTAGCTCAGTCGGTAGAGCACGTCATTCGTAATGACGGGGTCACGTGTTCGAGTCACGTAAGCGGCACCATTTTCCAATGAAAACGTCGTATTGTTAAGATGTTAGCCTGTTAGAACAATTCTCTATACACTTTCTGCGCATCTATAGCAGGTTGCTCTAAAGTTGTGATCACCTGGCTTAGGAATCGCCGCTCTAGCGCTATAATTTTAGTATTTCCTGATATACTCCGAACAAGTAATGGAATGGCCGAAGCCTTTCCAGATCTTTTGACGGGTATTGTCCATGCCACTGCTCACGTTGGGAGACAGCCACGCTCTTTTTTGCTATGCTGGCGTAGCGGACGCTCGAATCTATTAGCGTGGGCCTGTCACGATGCACCGGGTTGCCAGGGATGGCATAAGCTCGATCGTGCCGGGAAATTTTAAACCTTCGAGAGATGACGTTGTAGTGCTGTCATTTGGTGAGATTGATTGCAGGGCTCACATTCCAAAGATTGCCAGCGGCAGGCAGACCAGCACTAGAGCCGAAACTTTGGCTCTTTGCGACCGTTTCGAAAAGGCATTCGTTCAATTCGCAAAAAAGTACCCTGCACGCTTGGCAATCTCGTGTGTCATCCCTCCGTCGAAGGAGGTGCTTCTGACGGAATACTACCGAAGCGCTGACGAATGCTTTGAAGATGCAATTGCAATTCGGGACGTCATGAATGATCGATTATCGGGTATTGCCCCGTTGATCGATTTTCGAGACAGCTTCCGCTCGGATCGCGGCGGCCTACAACCCGAAATGTCCGATGGCTTAATGCACATTGACAGCCGGAAATCGCAGCCTGTTGTTGCCGCGCTCAATTCTGCAATGGGAACGGCCTACACGTCTATCGAACCTAAATGGCCACACCCTTTCCCAATGGCAATGCCGCCATATATCTCGCCACTCCGAAAGGCTCGGCGGAAGATCAAGAGGTATGTGCTTTCATCGTTGGGACTGAAGACTTACCCGCCCGACACCGAATAGGGCTAATCTTTTTGGGACTTCCGAAAGCTCAGCGCTGCTCCAATCGCACTCTTCGCTTTGGCACTCCTGGCACCGCGACAAATCTACTTTTGGCTGCTATCGCGCTCCTACACACTTGGTCGAGGTGTTCGGGGATGTCGTACAGTTTAATGTTTGTGCACCGTCGGTGTGCTTGTTCCTTCGCGCGTGCGCGTTGCTTGCACCACTTTCCACGAAGCGTTCAAAGCCAACCCGAAGTCGACCTTGTGCCGTACATTCCTGTAAAGCCGAGACCGACCTCGCTCCAGATGCGCGCTCCATCTATAGCCGCAAGCAGAGACTCGTTATTCGCTCTACGAGCCATTCGACTCGACAGTGATCTCAACTCATGAGCAAATAAGGCACCTTCATCCCCTCTCTATGGTAGAGCCATGAAAGCAATACTGTGCACAGCATTGTTCGCCGTCTCAAGTCCGCTCATCGCCCATTCGGAGACGATTCCGTGGAAGGAGGTCGCGGGCTGGATGGTGCCGACCCTTCTATGGGCAACGCCTGCTACGTTACAACGTCTTATGAGGACGGAACGGTACTCTGGCTTGGGTTTGAATTTTCAGACAACGACCGTCTGCTGTATTTTTCGTTGGGTAACACCAGGTGGAAATCTCTAGAGGACGGTAAAGAATATCCTGTCCGGATTCAATTTGATAGCGAAACGCCTTGGAATGCGAAGGCGTCGGCAATTAAGGTGGACTCGTTCATTCATCTCAAAGTCAACACGCGCGACGCAGATTTTGTCAGCGAGTTCAGCAAGAAGTTGGGGCTCAGAGCGTTCTACGCAGACAAGCAAATTGTATCTCTGCGACTTAGGGGTTCCTCAAAGGCGATTGATGAGATGCTTGCGTGTCAGCAGGCAACTGACAAGCTGGCGAATGCCCAACAGCCCGCGCCGAAAGACGAAGACCCATTCACCGCTTCGCCGTCTGTGAAGACATCCGACGATCCCTTTGAACTCTAAGGGCAAGCATCAGCGACAGCCGACGCTCACAAGGGCTTCAATGGTGAGTGCAAACGCATATTGGAACGTTTTAGGCGTCGGTCGTTAAATTGACGCCGGCATATTCCCGTCGATTGAGGCTGTTGCAATAACCGAGGCACGAAAGAGCGCTCGAACCTCTCCACCGCATCCCTTTCAACACAATCTCACGTTTTCGCGATGTGGATTTTCTGCCTCTCGTGCTTCTTCATCGCCTCGCCTATCTTAGTCTCTCAACACAAGAGGAGATTGAATGATCGACGAATTTGGCCCGTACGCGCAGATGGCGACGCTTGGAGAGCAGATGGCCAATCGGTACCAGATGGATGAGAACCTCGAGTTGGATCCTCACCTCGCCCATTACATGGAGGAGGTTGAGGTCAATATCGCAGCCGATAGCTTCAACCATGTGGGGTTCATGAACAAAATTCTCGTGCGATTGAAGTCCTCACCGGCAGCAGACGACGAGCCGCGGCGTCAGGAATTTCTACAGGCCGTCACCGTGGCGCTGCAGGAGCGCATTGATCACGCCTCTCGCGACGTTGCGCTCAGCGGAATTTGATCTTCGTCGATGCAGACCCATGGCCACAAGGAGGCTTTGCGTCCAGTCATGCTTTAACGCGAGCCAAGCGGTCAGATTGGCTTCTGACCGAGTTCAATTGGTCTGTTGATGTGGTGCTGTGCGGGGAATTAGAGACCCATCCTGGCCCTGTGGAGCGATACCCTGCGGGGCAATGTGGACGTTGCCGCGAAAAAGGGCGATGCTGAGGACAAGACCGATCAGGACGCAAAGGAGAGCGACGAAGATCAGTCCGGCTTTGTCTATCGGCTTTTTCATGGATCCTACCATAGGCGCTAATGTGGATATGGTGAGGCGATGAACACCCTTTCTTACCGTCCGACATATTTGGTTACCAAACCGTAAAGAGACAATACCATAGCCGTTTTATTGCAAAACTATTTTAGGGCGCGACCCTGCAGAAGTGCCTTGTGGCGGCAAGCGCGTCCGTAACGAATGGACGGACTGTATGCGCTCGGTGGAAACTGGCGTTGAACCAATTGGTGTCAAATCACGTTACTGGCCAGATAACAATGGACATGGGATTTTAGATCGTGGACGTCATTCGCATTTTGCTCGCCATCATCCTGCCGCCCGTCGGCGTTTTCCTGCAGGTGGGTCTCGGCCTTCAGTTCTGGCTGAACATCCTGCTCACACTGTGCGGCTATCTACCCGGCATCATCCATGCGATCTGGGTCATCCTGCGTAAGTGATCAATATCCACTTGCGGTAGGCGGCGCGGGCGCTGTTCATATAGACGAACTCACGCGAAAGCCTGCGTTGCCCAAGCTCCCGCTGCGGCGGCGAGGCCGGTGAGCAGTGTTCCCCAAATGATATCCACCACACACAGACGCCATGTCCAGCCCTTGAGGGTGGACAGGTTCGTCATGTCGTAGGTGCCATAGGCCAGGAAGCCGAAGATGGCACCGGAGAGTAGCGCTTCACCGATAGAGCCGCCTGTGAAGGACGGCGCGACGGCGAAGTAGACGATGCCTGCGATGTAGAAGAGATAGAAGACGCCTGCTGCTACGAAATTGGGTTTGGGCAGCATCAGTTGCCCGATTTCCCGCTTATAAAAGCCGACGGCGAGCTTTGAGAGCCAGACGAAATCCAGCCCGAAGAAGACGATAGCCGTTGCGACATAGGCGATGATCAGTTGCATACGGCAAACTTCCTTTTATGAGCTGGCGTCAAATTCCCAAAACCGGCTGAACCAGCCTGACGATCCAGCTTTTGAACTTCAGCGGCGCATCGGTGACGGCAAGGCAAATACAATCCTCCCCCTCGCCGGCTATCGGCTGGTGGGTAAGATCCTCATCCGCCTCTTCGAAATCGCCGCGATGGAAAACGTCGTCGCCATCGCGAAAGCATCCGGCGAGAACCACCGTCAACTCGCGCCCGCCATGGGTGTGTTCGGGAACAGGCTTTCCAGCCGGGATCCTCAGCAAGCGGACCTGGGCTTCACCATCACGCGTGGGGATGGGGAAATGATACGCACCTGGGCCAAGCGGCTTCCACTTCAGCCTGTCGATATCTCCGCCGGCATAGGAGCGCAGAGGTTCTGGCAAGACCGACGCCTTGGTCGCGGCTGAGGCTGTTGCAGAAGGTCGCGTTGCAGGCGCCTCGGCGCGCAGGCGGGCCTTCATGGCGCTCCATTGACCCTCGGAAATTCCCTGGGCAGGTTCAACGTCACGCAGAAGGGCACCCGCCGTCATTTCCATGGCGTGCAACCGCTTGCGGCATTCGGGACACAGCGCAAGATGAGTGGCGACCGCAAGGCTCCAGCTTTCCGCCAGACTGCCCGACGCATAATCCAGAAGCAATTCGTCGCTGATGTGGTGCCGAACACTCATGTGCGCGACTCCAGTTCTGTTCTCAGTTTGGCAAAGGCGAGCCGGATGCGCGACTTGACGGTTCCGATCGGCAGGCCAAGCTGTTGGGCGATGACGCTATGGGACATTTCCTCGAAGAAGGAACGCTTCAGAAGATCACGCTGTTCCTGCGGCAGGTCGGCCAGCGCCCGATGCAGACGCTCTGCATCCTGCAACTCTTCCATCTGGGTATCGGCGGCCGGCGCATCATCGGCGACGAAGGCCGGATCGTTCAAATCGAATTCGGGACGGCGATCGCGGCGGTGCGCATCGATTCTGAGATTTCGGGCAATTCTGAATATCCAGGCGGAGACGTTGCCTCTTGCCGGATCGAAGAGGGCGGCCTTGTTCCAGACCGTCATCATTGTTTCCTGCATTAGTTCCTCGGCGGCCTGCGCGTCACGCACCTGCCGTAACATATAGATCCGCACGCGTGGCCCGAAATACCGGAATACGGCTTCGAAGGCCTCCACACTGCGTTCCGATGCAATCGCTCTCAGCAGTCCGGGAAGCTCGTCCTCGATATTGTTCTGGACCGTTTCACCCATGCGAATAGGCTTTACCTCGCTCCCACGCGTTTTCTGAGCAACAGGCCTCTTCCTATTGTTGCTCATATAGTGGCACGGCGCCGACGCTATGGAAACATTTATCGTCATGATGGCGACTACGGCACGTCTATTTCAGTGGATCACTCGAGGTAGGGCTGAAGACAAAATTTAACGTTTCGGAAATCCATTGGGCATCGCCATGCGTAACGTTCGACATGAAGAAGATGGACCTGGAAGTCATGAATATATCGTCGCGGTCAAGAGACGGACAGGCACAGCGCAAGGTTGCCGTTATCGGTTCCGGTATCTCTGGCCTCTCGGCTGCGTGGCTCCTGGACAAGTCCTGCGACGTCACGCTCTACGAGAGCAACCATCGACCTGGCGGCCATGCCAATACGGTCGATGTCGAACCTGCGGGCAAGGCTCCCATTGCCGTCGATACGGGATTTATCGTCTACAACGAGAAGAACTACCCCAATCTTGTGGCTCTGTTTGCGCATCTCGGCGTGCAGACGGCTGCCTCCGACATGTCCTTTGCAGCATCGCTTGGCGGTGGAGCGCTTGAATATTCAGGCTCCGACTTTGCCGGGCTGATTGGCCAGAAGTCCAATCTCTTTCGCCCGCGCTTCTGGAAAATGGTGCGGGACATCATGCGCTTCTACAAGGTCGCGCCGGATCTTCTGAAAGACGAGAGCCTGCGCGGCGTCAGTCTCGGCGCCTATCTCGATCGAAACAACTATTCAGCGGGCTTCATCGACGATCATCTGCTGCCGATGGGTGCTGCGATCTGGTCGATGACCGCCAACGACATGCGCGATTATCCGCTGCACGCCTTCATTCGCTTTTTTGTCAATCATGGCCTCGTCCAGCTTTCCGGCCGCCCTCAGTGGCGGACGGTCAAAGGCGGAAGCCGGGAATATGTGTCGCGCGTGCTTGCCGAGTTTCGCGGAACGGTGCGCCTTTCAAGCCCGGTGGCCGCCATCCGTCGTACGCCCGAGGGCGTGACGGTCGTCGACCGCGCGGGCGATGTCTCGGTTTTCGATGATGTGGTGATCGCCACGCACGCGGATGATGCCTTGTCGCTTCTTGCCGACGCTGACGATCATGAGCAGGCCCTTCTCGGCGCATTCGAATATACGAACAACACGGCCGTGCTTCACAGCGATGAGCGCCT
The DNA here is from genome assembly GCF_004310285.1 of Agrobacterium cavarae. Lineage (GTDB taxonomy): Bacteria > Pseudomonadota > Alphaproteobacteria > Rhizobiales > Rhizobiaceae > Agrobacterium > Agrobacterium cavarae. Next base: position 185,398 of record NZ_SISF01000023.1, on the reverse strand, counting down.
GATGCCGAAGCGCAAAGCCGTCTGGTCCAGCTGGAATTATCTCAGCGAGCCGGGATCGCGCGGTACGGAGGCGCTTTGCGTCACCTACTGGATGAACAAGCTCCAGCCTATCGATCCTGCAACGCCGCTCTTCGTCACGCTCAACCCCTCTCGCGCCGTCGATCCGGCCAAGGTGATCCAGAGCTTCGATTACACCCACCCACTTTTCGATACCAAGGCGATGGCAGCACAGAAGAGCCTGTGGTCGCTGCAGGGCCGTCGCAACACCTGGTTCTGCGGCGCGCATTTCGGCAGCGGCTTCCATGAGGATGGCATTCAGTCCGGCCTTGCGGTCGCAGAAGCGTTGGGCGGCGTCAAACGACCTTGGACGGTGGAAAACGAATCCGGTCGCATCTTCATGTCGCCCGTAGAGGAGCGCGTCTGATGACGTTGCGCTCCGCGATCTACGCCGGCAACGTTGTGCATGCGCGCCATCGTCCGCGCCCGCACAAGCTGCGTTACCGCGTTTTTTCGATGCTTCTCGACCTGGATGAATTGCCGCTGGTCGATCAGACGATGCTGCTCTTTGCCCATAATCGCTTTTCGATTTTCAGCTTTCACGACAAGGACCACGGCATCGGTGAAAAGGGCGCGCTGAAGGACTGGTGCCGGACGAGGCTTGGCGAGGCCGATATCGATGTGCCGCTTGAAGAGCTACGTGTCGAGATGCTCTGCTACCCGCGCATCTTCGGCTATGTCTTCAATCCGCTGACGGTCTATTTCTGCCGTGACCGTCGTGAGAATGACCGGCTGGTCGCCATTCTCTATGAGGTCTGCAACACCTTCCACGAGCGCCACACCTATATCATTCCCACTCCGCAAGGCGCTGGCGGCACCGTCCGGCATGCCTGCGACAAGGAAATGTATGTGTCGCCCTTCGTGCCGATGGAGTGCACCTATGATTTCCGCATCGATCCGCCGGAAGCGATGGTGCGCGTTGCCATCAACGAGCGCGATGCCGAGGGCGAGTTGCTGTTCGCCTCCTTCACCGGCAAGCGCCGTCCTTTGACGGATGGCGCGCTCGCCAGATGTTTTCTGTCCCATCCGCTGATGACGCTCAAGATCATGGGCGCCATCCACTGGGAAGCCCTTCTCCTCTGGGCCAAGGGCAATCCACTTTATCGTCACAAGGCCGCTGAGAGCCGCATTGCGAGCTCCGTCCCCGCCAAAACGCCGCAATCATGGGAGGCATGAAAAATGAGCCACGCTGAACAGGAAACGCGCCCGCTTCTCCTTCACGCAGCCCCTTTCTGGCAAAGGATGATCTGCCGGAGACTGAGCGGATTGACGCATGGACGTCTGACGCTCGTTTTCCCCGGCGGGCAGGAATATGTGTTGCAAGGCAAGGAGTCCGGACCGCATGGGGTCATTTGCCTGAACCGAGGTCGGTTGGTTCGTCGCCTGGTAACTGGTGGCGATATGGGTTTTGCACGCGCCTACATGGACGGTGACTGGGACAGCCCGGATATCTCCTCACTGCTGGAACTCGCTGTTGCCAACGAAAAAAGCTGGCTGTCGCTTTCGCAGCCGTCACGTTTGACGGCAACCATCGACTATCTGCGCCATCGTCTGCGCCGCAACTCCAAGTCTGGAAGCCGCCGAAACATCGCGTTCCACTACGATCTTGGCAATCGCTTCTACGGCGCATGGCTCGATGAGACCATGACCTATTCTTCCGCGCTCTTTACACAACCCGGCCAGACGCTGGCTGAAGCGCAGAACGCCAAATACGACCGCATCGTTGAAGAACTGCAGATCGGGCCCGACGACCACGTGCTGGAGATCGGCTGCGGTTGGGGCGGCTTTGCCGAATATGCCATGGCAAAGACAGGCTGCCGTGTCACCGGTCTGACGCTCTCTCAGGAGCAGGCCGCCTATGCGCGCAACCGGCTTGCCAAGGCAGGCTTGTCAGAGCGCAGCGACATCCGGCTGGAGGATTACCGCGATTGCCAAGGCACCTACTCCAAGATCGTCTCCATCGAGATGTTCGAAGCCGTCGGCGAGGAGAACTGGCCGGTGTACTTCAAGCGGGTGCGGGAACTGCTGGCGCCTGGTGGCAAGGCCGTCGTACAGGTCATCACCATCGACGAGCCGTTCTTCGACCAGTACCGCCGCAACGCCGATTTCATCCAGACCTATATCTTCCCCGGTGGAATGCTTCCCTCCATCACCGCGTTCCGCCAGGCGGCAGCACGCGAGGGCGTTTCAGTCACCGACGAGCTGCGCTTCGGCCAGGACTACGACCGGACGCTGATGCTTTGGGATCGTGCTTTCATTGCAAACTGGGAACGAATCCAGCCGATGGGCTTCGACGAGCGCTTCCGCCGCATGTGGCAATATTATCTTCATTATTGCGCGGCGGGCTTCAGAGGCGGCCGGATCGACGTTGTTCAGTTCACCCTGGGGACGTAAAACAACGCACGCGATTTTCTCGCCCACAACCGAAAATACGCCTTCCTCGGGAACTTGCGGCCTTTCTTCACGTTATGGTGACAGATTTGAAGCGCCGGCACAGCCGGCTCCCAGCGGAGGCAACCCATGAATCAGATCATCTATATCGTCGGCCTGGTCGTTATCGTTCTTGCGATCCTGTCTTTCTTTGGCTTCCGTTGACGCTAAGCTCCCGGTTGTAAAATCGGGCGCATCGGAATAGTCTCCCTAACGGGAACCGAGCCAATGCATGACGCGTTAGCTTGGGTTGTTAGGGAGGTGTTCAATGAAGCAGACCATATGGACAGAACCTGTCGAAGTCATCTTTGACAAGAATAGCCGGAACGTGATCTCCGGCCCCTTCGATGCGCTGACGCTACTTACCGAAAACTGGCCGCACGCCCGTGGGCTGAATTTTGTCCGAGCACGCAGCGCATGCCGCGCAGCACTGGACGGACGCAAGACGCCTGAAGAAGCACGTCGCTGCTTTGAAGACGCAGTCTCGGAAGCAACCACACGAAGGCCGCACTGAGCGGCCTTTATGCTGTCGGAGATCCCGTCATCCCCCTTCTGCCGTCCCCGGGCTCAGCCCGAGGACAAGGCGTATTACGGCTAAGACTCAGGGCTCAAGGGCGTCCCTTTCTGGAAATAGGGACTTTGGTGACCACACCTAAGCCATTCGACGGCAGCTGCCTCTTTACGCTTAGCCCGCACAGAAAAACGGCCCCTTTCGGAGCCGTTTGGCGTGTGATGTTTTACATCCAATATGGCGGAACGCCGTAGTAATCGTAGACCTTGCGGTCCTCGCGGCCATACCAGCTGTCGTCTTCGCGCTCGGCGAAGCGCGGCGCATTTTCGATCTGTTCCTTCGTCAGATCGACGCGGTAGCCATCAAGCTCTTCATCATAGTGGAGCTTTTCCCAGGGCAGCGGATAGTATTCGTCGCCGATGCCGAGGAAGCCACCGAAGCTCAAGACGGCGTAGGCAACGCGGCCGCCGCGCTTTTCGAGAATGATACGTTCGATCGAGCCGATCTTCTTGCCGTCCGCGCCATAGACGTTCGTACCTTCGACCTTATCGCTGGCGATGAAGCTTGGAGTATCCTGAACGTATGGGTCCTGGCCGGCACGGGGTTCATGGTGAAGCATGGTTGCATCTCCTCTTTTCAGTGCGTTGATGGAGAATTAACCCAATCACGGAAAAATCGTTCCCAGATCGCGCGGGGATGCGTGCTCGCATTTGCGTGAGATGGTGATGTCAGATCGCGTGTGACGCCGCCTTTGGCTTGCCGACACGCGCGAGCAGGATAACGGGGAGAATACCGATCAGCACGATAGCGAGGGCGGCAATCGAAGCTTCCTCATAGGTCCCCCTCGCCGCCTCGCCATAAAGCTGCGTCGAGAAAGTCTCGAAGTTCAATGGTCGCAGAAGCAGTGTTGCGGGTAGCTCCTTGACGCAATCGACGAAGACCAGCAGTCCTGCGGCCGCCATGGCCGCCTTGGATAGCGGCAGATGCACATGGCGGAAGGTTGCGCCGGGCGCACGCCCCAAGGTGCGCGATGCGTGATCGAAGGAGAGAGGAATGCGGCTCAAGCCAGCGTCGATCCCGCCTGCGGCGATCGTCAGGAACCGCGCTGTATAGGCAAAGATCAAGGCGGCCCCGCTGCCGATCAGCAGAAGCCCGGTGGAGATGCCGAACCAGTTCTGCATGGTTTGATCGACAAACCTGTCGAATCCGCCAAGAGCGATCAGCACGCCGATGGCGATCACGGTTCCGGGCGCAGCATAGCCGACCGTCGCCAGCCGGAAGCACCATAGGGACCCCCTGCCCGGCACGATGCGCATGGCATAAGCAACCACGAGTCCCAGAAACAATGTGACGAGGGTGGCAAGTCCGGCAAAAACGATTGTGTTCACGGCCTCGGATTGGAAGCGCGCGGAAACACCGCTGAACTGATAGCGCGTCCAGGCCTGCGTCATGAGATAGAGGGCGGGTCCGGCAAAGCCGATCAGGATCGGCAGGCCGCCGAGCGCAAAAGCAAGCCAACCCCAGGCGCCTTCGATCCGCAGCGGTTCGAGCGTCCTGCTTTTCTGGGCGGAGAGGGCGTAGCGCTGCCTGCGCCGCGCCCAGCGCTCCAGCGCCACAAGGCCCACCACCAGCACCAGCATGCAAAGGGCAATCTGCGCTGCTCCCGGCAGGTCCGACTTCGTCACCCAGGTGGTGTAGATCGACACCGTCAGGGTGCGGACGCCAAGAAATTCCGATGCGCCGATATCGTTCAGGGCTTCCATCAAGGTCAGGCTGATGCCCACGGCGATGGCTGGACGCGCCAAGGGAACGGCGACCCGCAGGAAAAGCGATCTGCGAGACGTACCCAAAAGCCGCGCAGCCTCGAGCAGATTGCCGGCCTGGGTCAGGAACATGGCTCGCACGGGAATATAGACATACGGATAGAGCACGAAGCCGAGCAGCAGGATGCATCCGGTCATGGAGCGAATATCGGGAAGGCGAAACTCGCGCGGGCTGGAATAGCCAAGCAGCCAGCGCACTGCCCCCTGGACGGGACCGAGCGGGTGGAGAATATCGAGATAGGCGTAAGCCATGATGTAGGTGGGCATGGCGAGCGGCAGGAGCAGCGCCCATTCGAGAATGCCGCGCCCTGGAAAATCATGCGCTGCGACGAGCCAGGCCGACGCCGTACCCAGAATACCTGCAAGAATCCCGACGCCGAGAAGCAGAATCAGCGTGTCCGGCAGGGCAGTTGCCAGCACCGTATCGCGAAGGTGTGCCCACAGCCCCGTCGAGCCCTGCATGGCTTCCGTCACCAATGCCGCCACGGGCAGAAGGGCAAGCCCCGCAATCACCGCCGATGCTACCAGCCACCAGACATTCGCATGGAATCTCGGTCTGGCCTTCATCGTTGTGGGACTGGCGGTGTCTGAAACCATGCGGGTAATCAAGCCTTATCGTGCATGAAATATCGATATACTGAAAAAGGTGAAGGCGCCCGCGGGAAACGGGCGCCTTGTCATGCATATGCCGGATCGCTGATCCGAGGCCAAAGCCTTAGTTGTCGAAGCCGACCTTGTCAGCCAGTTGGCTCGCCTGCTTGCGGTGGGAGACGATCTCCGTCAACGGCTTCGGATCGATCTTCAGCGTGCCGAAGGATGCAACGACGTCGTTCAGTGCTGCGCCTGGCTTCACCGGATATTCGAAATTGGCTTCAGCATAGATCTTCTGCGCTTCGTCGGAGACGAGGTATTCGAGAAGCTTCACTGCATCGGCCTTGTTCGGCGCGTTCTTGGCAACTGCTGCACCGGAGATGTTCACCTGGGTGCCGCCGTCCTTGAAGGTCGGGAGAATGACCTTGATCGCTTCGCCCCACTTGACCTGCTCTTCGCCGCCCTTGCCGGAGCGCATCAGGCCGACATAGTAGGAGTTTGCCAGACCGATATCGCAAATGCCGCCGAGGATGTCCTTGGCAACGTCACGGTCGCCACCGCCGGCCTTGCGGGCCAGGTTGTCCTTGACGCCTTTCAGCCAGGCTTCGGTCTTCTCAGCGCCGTAATGGGCGATGTAATCGGCAAAGAGTGCGGTGTTGTAGGGGTGCTGGCCAGAGCGAATGCAAACCTTGCCCTTCCACTTCGGATCGGCCAGATCTTCATAGTTGAAGGTCGTCAGGTCGAGATCCTTGGCAGCATAAAGAACGCGGGCACGCATGGAGAGCGCGAACCAGTTGCCCTTTGCGTCCCGCAGTTCTGCGGGAACGGACTCGGTCAGAACCTTGGACTCGACTGGCTGGGTTACACCCTTTTCGACGAGGTCGACGAGATTGCCGGCATCCACCGTCATCAGAATATCAGCTGGGGAGCTTGCGCCTTCGCTCAGCACGCGCTCTGCAAGACCATCCTTCATGAAGACGGTGTTGACCTTGACGCCGCTTTCCTTGCTGAAGGCATCCAGCAGTGGCTGAACGAGAGCCGGCTCACGCGTGGTGTAGATGTTGACTTCCGCAGCATTGGCCGCGCCTGCAAAAACCGCTCCGGTGACGCCTGCTAGAAGTGCAATATTTTTGGTATTGAAAAAACCCATCTCTCTCCCCTTCGGACTTGAATGATGTCGAAGGCACTGACCATACATGATAATGCAAATCAAGTTTAATCTGATGGGCGATCAGCCGAAATGTTCACTTTGAGTTGAAAATTATCGGATTTTCCGAAGCGATTTTTCGGATTTCAATCCTGGGTAAATATCAGCACCTGCCGAGGATCGACCGCAAGACGAACGTCCGTAACATCGATCGGTGTGCGCTTCATGCTGCGCACGCGCAGATCCCGCTGCAAACCCGGAACGCTGATCGACAGTTGCTCGATCTCGCCCATGAACATCCGGCCCGACACCTGGCCTGAGAGAAGATTGGCGTGAGACGTGCTGTCGCCCTGCACCTCGATCTCAGCGGGACGGATATAGACGAGAGCAGGCGCCCCTTCCTTCAAGTCGCCGCCATGGGAGAACCGGCCAATGGGCGTTTCCACATGTCCATTTCTGACCGTTCCTTCCACCTTGTTGAAGGCACAGAAGAAATCGGCTGCATAGCGGCTGACGGGTCGGTCGTGCAGGTCATAGCCTGTTCCCGACTGGACGATATGGCCGGACTGCATGAGAACGACGCGGTCGCCCGCTGAAAGCGCTTCTTCTGGATCGTGCGTCACCATGATCGCGGTCGTCTGAAGCGCGCGCAGCAGGCCTATCGTTTCTTCGCGCACGCTGTCGCGCAGGCCGCGGTCAAGGTTCGAGAATGGCTCATCCATCAGCAGAATTTCAGGCTTCGGGGCCAAGGCGCGGGCGAGTGCCACGCGCTGCTGCTCGCCGCCGGAAAGCGTGTGCGGATATCGTTTGGCAAGATCCGACAGGCGAACATGCTCCAGCATCTCTGCGGTGCGCGCGCGCGCCTCTTTTCGTGGCATTCCTTTCAGCCCGAAGGCGACATTCTGCTCGACGGTCAGATGGGGAAACAGCGCATAATCCTGAAAGACGAAGCCGATGCGGCGCTTTTCCGGTTCGACGAACCGGGAAGGGCCAGCAATCTCGATGCCATTCATACTCACGCTGCCCGCGTCCGGCGTTTCGACACCGGCGATGATGCGCAGCAGCGTGGACTTGCCGCAGCCGGAGCGGCCGACCAGGCAAATGATCTCACCCTTCGATACCGAAAGATCTATATCTTTCAAAACGGGCAAGCCGGCAAAGACCTTGCCGATTCCATTCAGTTGTAGCGCTGCAACCTCTGTCATCAAAAACATCCATCATCGACGTCGGTTTGTTGATTGCGCAATTCAGGATTAAAGTCAAAACGCAAATTTCCAAGAGCATGCGGCTGGTGACGCGGAAGAGTTGACGTTTACGTTAGAGTTAATTACGCTGAAGTGAGTGGATGACTTCGGGAGCATCATCTACCCTCGTGGCCGAGGACGGCAGACAATCTGATGGATGAGGACCCTTCAGATGGATAAGGATGCCGAGGACGGTTGCGAGGAGCAGCGTGGGAGGAAAGCAATGAGCGATACAAGTGCGATTCGTCAGGAGCCTCGTGCCGTGCAGCGGCCATGGCTTGCATCTTATCCGCAAGGCATACCGGTGGAATTGCCGGATCTCGGCTACACATCGCTTGCCGAACTCCTGGAACGAAGCTGCAAGCAGTTTGCCGATCGCAAGGCTTTTTCCAGCATGGGAAAGTCCATCACCTATCGCGAACTTGAAGAACAGACGCGCGCCATTGGCGGCTGGCTGCAAAGCATCGGTCTGCAGAAGGGTGACCGCGTCGCGGTGATGATGCCGAATATTTTGCAGAACCCGGTTGCGACCTACGCGATCCTGCGCGCTGGCCTGACCGTCGTGAATGTCAATCCTCTCTATACCCCACGTGAACTCGAACACCAGCTGAAGGATTCCGGTGCGAAAGCGCTGTTCGTTCTGGAAAACTTCGCCCATGTGGTGCAACAGGCGCTGCCGAAAACCGATGTGAAGCATGTGGTCGTCGCGACCATGGGCGATCTTCTGGGCTTCAAGGGTCACATCGTCAATCTCGTGGTGCGCAAGGTCAAGAAGCTCGTTCCTCCTTATGCGCTTCCACAGGCGATCAGCTACAAGAGCGTGCTGAAACAGGCGCGCAACACGACGCTGAAATCCGTCAAGCTGGACCGCAGCGATGTCGCCTTTCTGCAATATACCGGCGGCACGACGGGCATTTCCAAGGGCGCGATTCTCACCCATGCCAACCTTCTGGCCAACAAGGCGCAGATCGCGCTGTGGATGGAGCCGGTCTTTGCCCGAAAGAACCGGCCCGAGGTGCTGAACTTCGTCTGCGCCCTGCCGCTCTATCATATCTTCGCGCTGACGGTGAATTCGCTGATGGGCATTGCGCTTGGCGGACACAACCTGCTGATTGCCAATCCGCGCGATATTCCCGGCTTCGTCAAGGAATTGTCGGGCTACAAGGCGCATGTCTTTCCGGGCATCAATACGCTGTTCAACGCGCTGATGAACAATGAGGATTTCCGCAAGCTGGACTTTTCCTCACTGGTGCTGGTTCTGGGCGGCGGTATGGCCGTGCAGCGCCCGGTGGCCGAACGCTGGTTCTCGATTACTGGCACAGCGATCAGCGAAGGTTACGGCCTTTCGGAGACCTCGCCGGTCGCCACGGTGAACTGCCTCGATCAAAACGGTTTTAGCGGCACGATTGGTCTTCCCGTTCCGTCCACCGATATCGATATTCGCGACGATGACGGCAACAGCCTTCCGATTCGCGAAGTCGGCGAAATCTGCATTCGCGGTCCGCAAGTGATGGCGGGTTACTGGCAGCGTCCGGACGAAACCGCCAAGGTCATGACACCGGATGGTTTCTTCCGCTCCGGCGACATGGGTGTTATGGATGAACGCGGCTTCACCAAGATCGTCGACCGCAAGAAGGACATGATCCTCGTCTCCGGCTTCAATGTCTATCCGAATGAGATCGAAGAAGTGGCGGCCGCCCATCCGGGTGTGCAGGAATGTGCGGCTGTCGGCGTGCCGGACGAGCATTCCGGCGAAGCGGTGAAGCTCTATGTGGTCAAGAAAGACCAGTCTTTGACCGCGGCGGAATTGAAAGCTTTCTGCGCCGAGGGCCTGACCAACTACAAGCGGCCCAAGCATATCGAGTTCATCGCAGAAATGCCGAAGACCAATGTCGGCAAGATCCTGCGCCGTGAACTGAGAAAGCTGGCTAACTGATTGGCCTCGTTTGGAATAATTCAGCCGAACACGCCTTGATTTGGCCCGATGAAAAAGAATAGTTTCCTCATCCTTCCACGGAGCATGAGGAGCTTTCCATGCAGGCCATCGTCGAGACCCTGAAATCCACAGCCGCCAGCACCAACGCGACGGACATTCGAGGCGCCTTTGCCGCAGATGGTGAGCGCTTCGAACGCTTCAGCGCCCGCTTCGACGACCTTTTGATGGATTACTCCAAATGCGCCGTGAATGACGACATTCTGGCGCTGCTCGAAAAGCTCGCAGCCGAAGGCGGCGTGGCGCAAAAGCGCGAAGAGATGTTCTCCGGCAAGGAGATCAATTTTACCGAAGGGCGCGCCGTTCTCCATACCGCTCTTCGCAACCGTTCGAACACGCCCGTACTCGTCGACGGCAAGGACGTGATGCCGGATGTGAACGACGTTCTTTCCGCCATGGGCAAGTTTGCCGATGCGATCCGTTCCGGCTCGCTCAAGGGCGCAACCGGCAAGAAGATCACCGACGTCATCAATATTGGCATTGGTGGCTCGGATCTTGGCCCGGTCATGGCGACGCTTGCTCTTGCGCCTTTCCATGACGGTCCCCGCTCGCATTTCGTCTCCAACATCGATGGCGCTCACATTGCCGACACGCTGAAGCTGATTAACCCGGAAACGTCACTCTTCATCGTCGCCTCCAAGACCTTCACCACCATCGAGACGATGACGAATGCGGCAACTGCTCGCAAGTTCATTGCCGATGCGCTGGGTGAAGAGGCCGTCAAGCATCACTTCTGCGCAGTGTCCACCGCACTCGACAAGGTCGCCGCCTTCGGCATCGACAGCGACCGGATTTTTGGTTTCTGGGACTGGGTTGGCGGACGTTACTCCATCTGGTCCGCCATCGGCCTGCCGCTGATGATCGCCATCGGTCCGGAAAAGTTCGGCGAGTTCCTCGACGGCGCGCATGCGATGGACAAGCATTTCCGCGAGGCGCCGTTCCGCCAGAACCTGCCGATGCTGCTTGGCCTGATCGGCTTTTATCATCGCAACGTGTTGAACTACCCGACGCGTGCAATCCTGCCTTATGACCAGCGGCTGTCGCGCTTCCCTGCCTATCTGCAGCAGCTCGACATGGAATCGAACGGCAAGGGTGTGACCATTGACGGCACACCGGTAGACGGCCAATCCGGCCCGGTCGTCTGGGGCGAACCCGGCACCAATGGCCAGCATGCCTTCTACCAGCTGATCCATCAGGGTACGAGCATCATTCCCGCCGAGTTCATGATCGCCGCCAACGGCTTCGAGAAGGAACTGCGCCATCAGCATCAGCTGCTGATCGCCAATTGCCTTGCCCAGTCCGAAGCGCTGATGAAGGGCCGCACGCTGGCGGAAGCCAAAGCACAGCTGACATCCAAGGGCATGGAAGACAAGAAGGCCGACTTCATCGCGCCGCACCGCGTCTTCACGGGCAACCGCCCATCGATCACCTTCGTTTACGACAAGCTGACACCCTTCGCACTCGGACGCCTGATTGCGCTCTACGAGCACCGCGTCTTCGTCGAAGGCGTGCTCTTCCGCATCAATTCCTTCGACCAGTGGGGCGTGGAGCTCGGCAAGGAACTGGCAACCGGCCTGCTGCCCGTGGTGGAAGGCAAGGAAAGTGCGGCCGATCACGACAGCTCGACCCAAGGGTTGGTCAAAGCGCTAGCCGGACTGGCCTCCGCTTAAAGAGCGTGATCGAGCGCTAAGAAAGCCGGGACGTCGATCCCGGCTTTTTTTTGCGTCGTCAGGCTGAGGAACCGTTTTACGGCGACAGTTCCTCAAGAACCTTGCCCTTGGTTTCCACCGCAAACAGCATCGTCACGATGGCGCCGATGACCAGAATGACGGCGAATGTGACAAAGACATATTGGATACCAAAGGACGACATGACGAAGCCGACGAGCATCGGGCCAGCGGAGGAACCTAGCCGCAGCCAAGCGCTACCCGTGCCGGTACCGATTGCACGCATACGGGTCGGATAGATTTCCGCCGAATAGAGGTAAAGCGAGAAAGTGACCGTCTGGACGATGGCGTAGGCGAGACCCGCCAGGATCAGCACCTGCAATGGCGAGGTCGCGCCAAGCCATGCGAGAATGACGAGCGGAACGGGTGCAAGAAGCAAGGCGCCAGCATACCACCGTTTGCGGCCGACCTTGTCGATCAGCAGGGCGCATATGACAGCTGCAACGACGCCAGCAGCAGAGGTCATAAAGCCATAGAGGATGCTGGTTTCGAGAGGCAGGTTGAAGGTCTGGCGATACAGCGTCGGCAACCACGTGATTGTTCCATTTGCCACCATATAGGCGCAGAACCACATCGCCCAGATCGAGAGCGTCCGCTTCAGATAGATGCCCTGGAACAGTTCTTTCCAGTCGGACTTGCGTCTCACAGGCGTTGCCACGATGCGCGGCTCGGGAAGCTCTTTGCCGGATGCGCGTACACTTTCCTCCATGCGAGAGACGATGGCGTCGGCCTCGTCATAGCGGCCATTGGCGGCAAGCCAGCGAGGCGATTCCTTCAAGAACCAACGCAGCGGGATCATCAGGATAGCAGGGACCAGACCGACGATAAACATGGCTTTCCAACCATAGACCGGCACCATGAAGTAACCGATCAAACCGGCGCCGACGAGGCCGAGCAGGAACATCACTTCGTAGAGCAGGAAGAAACGGCCACGTCCTTTCGAGCCAATCAACTCGTTGATGTAGGCGCTGGCAACCGGCACTTCGCCGCCGGTTCCAATCCCCTGCACGAAGCGGAAGGCCATTATCATTCCGGCACCAGCGGCAAAGAGGCAGGCCACATCCATGCTGACAAAGAGAAGGATGGTGAAGAGCAGCACTTTCAGGCGCCCGACCTTTTCAGCAAGCCAGCCAAACAAGATCGCGCCGATCAGCTGACCGAGGTATCCCATCGACAGGATCATGCCCGTCTGGGCAGGGGTAAGCCCCCATTCGCGCACGAGAACGGGCATGGCATAGGCGATTGCGATAACCGTGTAGCCGTCGAAAAACGTTGCCGCTCCGACGATGTTGCGCGCCCAGAAGACTTCTCTGGTAATCGGAAGACGTTCCAACCTGGCGCTGATATCGGCCTGCGGATCCGCAAGGGCCTTCGTGTTGCCCTTTACGGGCTGCATGATGTTCATGAGTTCCTCCTCACCCTCGCCGCTCTCTCCCGACGGCGACCTTGTTTCTGGTCTTCTGCTTCTTTCTAAGACGTTGCTGTCAGACATCAATTAGGGGAGCCAAATCGGCTGGACTGCCGATCCGGCTCCAAGTGTTTGCCGTCCCAACCAATGCCGAGACGGCGTGACGATCATTCGGCAGCAAGAAGCTGCTCGACGCGACCAATACCAGCGGCTTCAAAAGCGGCGAAAATCTCCTGCTCGGCCTTCTCACCAAGGTTCTTCAGCGGCTCGCGGATCGTCGCGTGATCCAGAATGCCGCGATGCACGAGACCGAGCTTCAAGGCGACCGTACCTTCCATATGAGAACCGCGGTGGTAGACAGCGCGCGTTACCGGTAGCAGCCGCTCGAAAATCTGGCGGGCCTTCGGATAATCCTGTGCTTTACCAGCCTTGATCAGATCGACCAGGAGTTCCGGCGCTATGTTGCCATAACCGACGAGAAGACCGTCGACATCGAACATGGTCGGAAGCAGCCATTCGTCATGGCAGCTCAAAACCTGCAAGTTCGGGTTGGCCTTCTTGAGTTCAGGAATTTCGACATACCAGCGCTTCATATTGCGCACGCCGTTCTTCGTGGCGACAACGCCCGGCTGGGTGGCAATGGCCAGCTGCGTATCGAGATCGTAAGAGGCTTTCGTCACATCTGGATATTGGAAGAGGATTTCCTGAAGACCGGATTCCTCCCAGATCGCCTTGTAGCGATCCTGCGGAGCACCCTTCTGGAAACCAAACCGCAGCCAACCGTGATTAGGATAGACGAGTGCGCCGGTAGCACCGGCAGCCTTGCACTTTTTGGCTTCTGCTGCGGCAACACGTGTGCCCTCACCGGTGATACCCGCGATGATCGGGATTTCCCCATCAACAGCGTCGACATAAACACGGATGAGTTCGAGACGTTCGTCTTCCGTCAGGAAAGTGCCCTCGCCGGCATGACCGAGAATGACGAGGCTCTTTACGCCGTCCATCGAGGCCAACCACTTGGCGATTTTTGCATTGGCTGCGTAGTCCACTTCGCCATCACGGGTGAAAGCGGTGACGGGTGCCGGGCTCAGGCCACGAAGATCCATGGGTTGCATCTGATTTCTCCTCCTTATCAGCTGCTGTCCTCTATCGATCAGCAGTTGGGATCGTTAATGGGAACGTTCCCGTTATCGATCTTTATTGTTCTGGAGTCAACGGCGTTTTTCGTGCAATGTGATGTTTGAGTGCTCAGCACCAGAGCTGGAATGGAAAAACACACATGGAATCAAGAGAGCGTTCGCGTCAGCCGCGAGTCACGGTTCACAGCGTGGCGGCTGCTGCAGGCGTATCGAAATCGACCGTATCGCGCATTCTGGACGAACGCCTTCCGCGGTCCGACAGCGAGACGGCACGGCGCGTACGGAAAATTGCCGCGGAACTGGGCTACGTGAGGGATGTCTCCGCTGCCAGTCTGCGGCGCGGCAATACGATGACGATCGGCGTCATCGTACCTCGGCTCACCGATACGGTGATGGCGATGCTTTATGAGGCAATCGTCAAAGCCTGTGCCCGCACCGGTCGTTTCGCCATCGTGGCGACGACGGAAGATAATCCGGAGGCGGATCGCGTGGCCGCGGAATCGCTGCTCAACCGCGGTGTCGACGGGCTCATTCTTTCAACGGCACGGGACGACGACACCTTCCCGGATGAACTGAACGAGCGTGGCGTCCCCTATGTGCTGGCTTTGCGAACGGATCATCATAGCCTCTCAGCCGTTGGCGATGATCGCCTGGGTGGATATCTGGCGACACGCCATTTGCTTGATCTCGGACATCAACGGATCGGCGTGATTGCCGGACCGGGTCACGCCTCCAGCGCCACCGGACGTGTCGAAGGATATAAACAGGCGCTTGCCGAGGCATCCATTTCGGTCGATCCCGCACTCATTGTCCCGTCGACATTCGGCATCCAGTCAGGCGCCGAAGCGGTGCAGACACTCATGGCGCTCGACTGTCGACCCACGGCGATTTTTGCCGTCAATGACAATACGGCGATCGGCGCGCTCTCTGCGTTGAACAAGATGGGTCTATCCGTCCCCGACGACATTTCGCTCATCGGCTACAATGACATCCCCATCGTTAGCCATCTTTCGACGCCTCTAACGACATTGCGCGTTCCCTTCGACCAGATTGCGTCGCACGCTTTGGAATTGCTCACTCAAACCACAGCCCCGCGCGAAAACCGCATTTTGGTATCCGCCCCAACCCTAATCCCGCGAAAATCGACTGCGAGATTTTTGGGGGCATCCGACACGCAGTAATGACCTCGGTTCTCCGGCGAGGTTCGCGCGCCATCGAATTCGGGTCGTAGCCGGGCATCGCCCATAGTGAACACGCTGGCCAATGGCACAAGCCGGGGAAGATCCCCCCGACTTGCGATGTCAGTTTTGGCTTTCCTTACGCCATGCTGGCTTCAGGCCGCGACCTCACGCCGACCATGATGCCGATGGCGGCAAGAGCGAGAATGAGTCCGCTGGTGCCGAAGACGCTGATTGCGCCGCTGAGATCGAAGATGATGCCGCCAACTGCCGCACCCATGGCAATCGCAAACTGGATGGAGGCGACGAGGAGGCCGCCAGCGCTTTCCGCTTCATCCGGGATGGTGCGCGCCAGCCAAGTGGACCAGGCGACCGGTACGGCGCCGAAGAGGAAGCCCCAGAAGGCGACGAGCACTGCGGCAAGTGGAAGAGGCGGCGCCGTCGTTACCAGGAGCACTGCAATCAACGCCATGAAAAGGGGAAGTGCTGCCAGCGACATTTTAAGGCTGCGGCTGATCAGCGATCCGGCAACAAGGGTGCCGACGAAGTTGGCCAATCCAAAGCCCAGCAGCAGGGCGGAAACCATGCCGATGCCCGCACCGATATCCGCTTCCAGATAGGGGCGCAGATAGGTGAAGAAGGCAAAATGGCCGCCGAAAACCAGTGTTGCCGCAACAAGACCGAGCGCAATACCAGGTCTCTTCAGCACAGTGCCAAGGGTCTTGATGCTGCTGGTACCTGACGGCGCAAGCTTCGGCAGGGTGAAGAACTGCGCGAACAAAGCTGCCACGCCGAGCAGTGCCGTCAGTACGAAGACGAAGCGCCATCCCGCGAGTTCCCCCACATAGCTGCCAACGGGTGCCGCGACGATGGTTGCACCGGACACGCCGCTGAAGATCATCGAAAGCGCGCGTGGCACGCTGGCCGCAGGGACGAGCCGGATGACGATTGCGGTGGACATGGCCCAGAAACCACCGAGCGCCACGCCAAGCAGCAAGCGTCCGATCAGGAGTACGGTCAGGCCTGGAGCCGTGGCAACCATCAGGTTGGAGATAACGAGGAGGCCTGAGAAGATCATCATCAGGTGGCGGCGATCGATATTGCGCGCAAGGGAAGTGATCAACAGGCTCGCCACCATGCCGACAACGGCGGTGACAGTCACCGCCTGACCGGCAGCACCCTCGGTGATGCCGAGGTCTGCGGCAATGGGTGTGAGGAGGCTTGCTGGCAGAAACTCTGCGGTGACCAGCCCGAAGACGCCAAGCGCCATGGATATGACGGCGCCCCAGGCGGGCGCCTCTGGGCCATCCGCAGCGGGAAGGGAGTTAGGTGTCGGGTTCATCTGTATGTCCTTTGGGAGGAGAGGATGGCAGAAGCATAGACTCGACTTTCCGGACGATCCATGCCACAAAATCCGCCATGCTTGATCATACGTCCGGAAATCACCCCTTACCCGATCTCATCAGCGAGTTGTTGATGGGCATGCGGCTTGTGGGCCTCGATTATCGCCGCATCGAAGCCTCTGCTCCCTTCGGGTTTTCCTTTGGAGAGGTGGAAGGTCGCGCGCAGTTTCATTTCGTGGCTTGCGGACCAGTCTATCTTCGCACTTCATCCGGTACGCTTCACAAGATGAATGCGGGCGATGCGGTTTTGTTGCCGCGGGGTGGCCCCCATGCCCTGCTTTCCGATCCTGATATTGCCTGCAAGAACATCCGTTCACTGGATGCCGCGCCGCTCTGCAACTCCGTCAGCGCCATCAAGACCTGTGAACCCGATGTGCCCAGCGAAGAGCGCGTGCTGGTATTCAGCGGCTGCATGGAGTTCGATCTCGGAGCCATGCACCCGATTACCGGACTGATGCCCGAAGTGATGTTCGTCAACACACTCACCTCGCGCTATCCGGAACTCCTTCCCATGCTGGAAGCGATGGAGCGGGAAACGCGCCAGGCCCGTGCCGGCTTTGCCGGCATCCTAGCACGGCTTGCCGATGTGGTCGCCGCCTTCATCGTGCGCGCCTGGGTGGAATGCGGCTGCGGCGATTCCTCCGGCTGGGTCGCCGCACTTCGGGACCCTCGTCTTGGGCGCGTGATCCTCGCCATTCACAACAACCCCGGTCACGATTGGACGCTGGCCGAACTGGCAGGCGTGATGGGCGCATCTCGCTCCGTCTTTGCCGAGCGTTTTCTGGAGGTGACCGGCATGACGCCGGTGCGCTACCTCACCGAGTTGCGTATGCGCCTTGCCATGCAGTGGATCGGCAAGGAGAGGATGCCGATCGAAACGGCGGCGGTGAAGCTCGGCTATGGTTCCCAGGCTGCCTTCAGCCGCGCCTTCAAACGCATCGTCGGCCATCCGCCGAGTGCTCTTTCATCGTCGATCAGTCACCACGCGTAAGCGTCCAAAAGGAAAGCCCGCCGACTGCGCTGCAGGGCGGGCTCTCTCAAGCTTGCGAGTGGACCTATTCCGCCGGCGTCGCTGCCGGATCGAGCGCGTCGATGCCTTCATGGCGATCATAGGCCGCCTGATCGAGGATGCCTTGACGCTTGGCAACGATCGTCGGAATCAGAGCCTGACCTGCCACATTGACGGCGGTGCGGCCCATATCGAGGATCGGATCGACCGCCAGCAGCAGGCCAACACCCTGCAGCGGCAGGCCGAGCGTGGAAAGGGTGAGCGTCAGCATGACAGTCGCCCCGGTCAGACCCGCCGTTGCGGCCGAGCCGAGCACGGAAACGAAGACGATCAGAACATATTCCTGGATGCCAAGCGGCAGGCCGTAGAACTGGGCGACGAAGATGGCGGAGATCGCCGGATAGATCGCAGCACAGCCATCCATCTTGGTTGTCGCGCCAAGCGGCACGGCAAAGGCGGAGTACTCACGCGGCACACCGAGATTGCGCTCCGTGACCTGTTCCGTCACCGGCAACGTGCCGATGGACGAGCGGGAGACGAAGGCAAGCTGGATCGCCGGCCATGCGCCTGCGAAGAAGCGCACCGGGTTCAGGCCGTTTGCTGCCAGGATCACCGGGTAGACGACGAAGAGAACAATCGCGAGGCCGATATAGATTGCGGCGGAGAACCAGCCGAGCGAAGCCAGCGCTTCCCAACCATAAACGGCGACCGCATTGCCGAGCAGACCGATCGTCCCGATCGGCGTCAGGCGAATGACCCACCAGAGCATCTTGCGGGTGATGGCGAGCAGCGAACGATTAAAGGAAAGAAAGGCTTCTGCCTTCTCACCCACCTGAAGTGCTGCAATGCCAACCGCAATCGAGACGACCAGGATCTGCAGAACGTTGAAGTTCAGCGCCGTGGTGGCCCCCGTCTGGGTGACCTTGGTCGAGGCCTGCAGGCCGAGAACATTGGAAGGGATGAGACCTTTGAGGAAATCAAGCCAGGAGCCGGTGGTTGACGGTGCTGCAGCCGCGGCAGCCTCTACACCGGTGTTGAGACCGGGCTGGATGAGAAGGCCAAGCGTGATGCCGATCAGCACCGCGATCAGTGCCGTGATGGCGAACCAGAGCAACGTCTGCCAGACCAGCCGCGCTGCATTGTTCAACTCTCGCAGATTGGCGATGCTGGCCACAATGGCGGTGAAGATCAGCAGGGGAACCAGCGCGCGCAGAAGCTGCACGAAGATGGAGCCAACCGTGGAAAGCGCCTGGACCAACCAGTTCGGGCCGGCCTCGGTCGGACCCATTTCCCGGGCGATGTAGCCGAGGACGAGACCCACCACCATGGCGGCGAAAACCTGGAAACCGAAGGACGCGTAGAACGGCTTCTGCGCCCGTGGTGAGGAAGATGAAGCAGACATGTTTTCGAATTCCGTGAAAGCGAGAATGCTAGAGCATCTAACGCGCGAAGGAAAGGATTGCTCCTATATTCAGCACGATGCACAGAATTTCAACGAATTGGATTTTCTGTGGTCGCTTATATGGGGAATTTTGTTTCGTCTCACGTTCCTTGAGGCTGGCCTCTGAAGAGCCGGGTGAAGAACGCTCGATCCGATATGGAAGCCAGCACAAGTGCCAGCGCTGCTGTCGCGCCAATCGCGAAAACGACACGCCCAATCAAGGTGCTGTAGATATCCGCTCCGAGCGATACCATCAAAAGCGTGTCCTCGATGATGCTATGAGCGAAGCCCATGAAAACGCAGGAGAGAAAGATCTGACGTGGATTGATGACGCCTGATCGTGCTTCTCGGATCAAGAGCCCCGCACCATAGGAAATCCCTAAGAAAAGGCCGATAGCTGTCAAATGACCCGCCTCGCCTTTGATACCCGCCAGTCGCAGCACAGGTTCTATACCCTTCATCATGAGGCCAAGGATCCCCGTGATCTTCAACACCTCAAGGCTCCATGACAGGAGAAGCAGGACGACCAGCATCATCAGCATGGTTTCGGCCAGTCCCCAGATATAGACGGACCAGTCTGGTGTGACGGCGCCCGGCACCCATGCCGGAGCGACGGGCGCTGAAAGCCAACCGGTGGCTTGGAAGAGGTGATGGAGGATAAGCGCGTAAACAAAACCGCCGAGGATACGAAGCGTCGTGGTTGCCACCATGCCTGGACCGGCCTTCTGGATGATCTTCTGTTCCAGAGGCAGGCCATGGGCGAAGAGAACGAGAGCGGAGAACACCGTGACATCCGCCGTGCTGAGTTCAGAGACAGGAACGAGCGTGAAGATCAAGGGCACCGCACCCCATATGCCGACGAGCATAGCCGTCAGCCACGCAAGACCCAGTTCTGGAGGGAGGCCAACCGCGTGCATGGCTGGCGCAAAGGCGGGAGCGATGGCTTTGACAAGGCCCAAGCGCGACAGGACCTCGGTCAGCACCGAGATCGGAACCGTGATTTTGACAAGCAGCCAATAGATCTCAAGCGTCTCGCGGGATTTTAGCAGTAGGGATTGAAAGAGCGGCATTGGTGTCTCCTTGGGCACCACCATCCTATAGCCCGCGGCCCGCGGCGTTTTTGGTCAAAGATTGCGTCTTTCTGCAATTTTATTGCATACCGTCTCCGTATGCTTATGATCGTCTCATGGACAAGATCGACCGCACTATCCTCAACCTCCTGCAACACAACGCGACGCTTACCAATGTGGAGATGGCGGACAAGGTCGGCTTGTCACCATCCAGTTGCCTGCGACGGGTTCAGCGTCTTACCAAATCCGGTATCATCGACCGCATCGTTGCTATTCTCAATCCGGCAAAGGCCGGACGCGGCATCAAGGCGCTGGTATCGGTGGAACTGAAGCTGCATGGCGAACAGCACATGCGTCGCTTTCTCGACCTCGTCAAAGCGGAGGAAGCGATAACGCATGCCTATGCCATTACCGGCGATATGGACGTGATGCTGATGCTGCGTCTCTCCGACATGGAGGAGTTCGATACGTTGTGCGACCGGCTGTTCCGCGACCAGACGAATGTCGCGCGCTTCGTGACGATGGTGGTGATCAAGACGGCGAAAGAGGACACGGCGATCCGGGTTTGACCATGGGCCTTGGTCGCACCTTATTCAGTTCTCTCCACCCTTGCCGAGAGTTGCCGCTTTTGAAAACCGGTTTTAGACGGTTCGAACCCTGCGCTTCGATAAAATGCATGGGTTTCCGGCCTGGTGGAACCTGTCATCAGCATGGCCTTGTAGCAGCCAGCCTGCCAAGCAAGAGACGTTGCAAAGTCCAGAACCCGCTTCCCGATCCCCTGCCTTCTAAAGTCGCCATGGGTCACGACATTTTCGATCAGCGCGTAAGGCCGGCCACCCCGTGTAAGGTTTGGTGTCACCACCAAGACGCAGGAGCCAACGAGCACGCTGCCGATCTCACACAGCACGATAACGCTGCCGGGATAGGCAAGAAACTGATCGAATATCGCCTCGGCATCGGGCAAGTCTGGAGATTGGTCGCCCGGTGAAAGATGCTGGTAAAGGTCGAGCAACGCTGGAAGATCGCTCTTTTGCGCAGCTCGGACCAATGTCTCGCCCATTCTATCGGAGGCCTTACAGCCCGATCTCATTCGCCCAAGGCGGATTTGCGCCTGCGCGCGAGACCGTCACGGCAGCCGCCTTTGCGCCAAGGACCAGGGCCTTGGCGATCTGGTCTTCGGTGAGCGAGGCGACCTGGGGTTTAGTGAGGAGACCCTGGAGCTTCAGGGACGCCAGAATGCCGGCATCGAAGGTGTCGCCGGCGCCGACCGTGTCGACCACCTCGACGCGCTCGCTCGGCACTTCGACGCGAAGCTGCTTGGTGTAGCCGACAGCGCCTTCCGCGCCACGAGTGACGACGACCAGCTTTGCGCCGTGGTGCAGCCAGTGGCGGGCGAGCGTGTCTTCATCGCCCTTCAGACCGAACCAGGCCAGATCCTCATCCGAGAATTTGACGATATCCGACATCGCCGCCATGCGGTTGATGCGGTCCATGTGCTTCTGCTTATCCTGGATGAAGCCTGAACGGATATTGGGATCGAGCGAGATGACCCGCTTTTCATGCTCGCGCACCAGGAGCGCTTCATAGGTGCTGCCGCATGGTTCAGGGATCAGGCTGATCGCGCCAAAATGCATGGCTTCGCACTCGCCACCAATGTGCGGCAAATCCTTTTCCGACAGCATGCGGCCTGCCGTACCTTCATCATAGAAGGCGTAGGTCGCGTGGCCATCGACGAGCTTGACGAAGGCAATGGTGGACGGTCGATTGGAGAAGGCGCAGAGGCTGTAATCCACGTTGCTGGCGCGCAGCGTCTCTTTGAGGATTTCGCCCATCATGTCATCGGCGATACCGGAGAAGAAAGCGGATGGAACGCCAAGCCGCCCGAGCGCGATGGCGGTGTTGAAGACCGCGCCGCCCGCATAAGGGGCGAAAGCCGCCTCGCCTTTGGTCGATTCACGCGGCAGCATGTCGATCAGGGCTTCGCCACAACACAGGATCATCCGATTTCCTCCAAATCTAAATCGATTAGATGCTTAACGGCAGCACCTTGTCCCGGTCAATATGCCGGGCAAGGTTCAGCCAAAATTACGATTGCGGCAATTCGCTGACACCGCCGTGACGGGCCGACCACGGCAGCGGGTTGTCGAGGAAAGCTTCCACTTCCGACAGCGTCTTGTCGTCGAACAGCTTTTCGGAACGGGCCGCCTCCAGCACGTTGCGCCATGTGCTGAGATAATGCAGCTTCACATTGCCGTTGGCAAAGCGCGCCTCGGCTTCGGAAAAGATGCCGTAGTAGAAAAGCGCAATACCGTGATCGACGATGCCGCCAGCGGCACGGATCGCATCGATGAAGGTGAACATCGAGCCGCCCGCGGTGGTCAGGTCCTCGATAACCAGAACGCGCGCGCCCTCCGGCATATGGCCCTCGATCTGCGCATTGCGGCCGTGGCCCTTCGGCTTCTTGCGGCAGTAGATCATCGGCAGGCCAAGGCGTTCGGCCAGGAAAGCGGCAAAAGGAATGCCTGCTGTCTCGCCACCGGCGACGCAGTCGAACTTCTCGAAACCGGCATCGGCGACGATCTTGGCGGCGGCGAAATCCATGACGGCCGAGCGGATGCGCGGATAGGAGATCAGCTTGCGCATATCGATATAGACCGGGCTCTTCATGCCCGATGCGAAAGTGTAAGGCGCTTCAGAGTTGAAATGGACGGCCTTGATTTCCCACAGCATCTTCGCAACGAGTTCGGCGACCACGGTGCGATCGGTGAAATTGAATTGGGCCATGGGCATCTTCCTCTTTTTGCCAGCTATCGATAAAAAAACTGCCGGATAAACCGGCAGCTAGAACGTTAGTTTTCAACATCCCAATGGAGCGGGAACATCGGATCAAAGACGGTGACGGGTCCAGCACCCGTCTCGATCTTCGCCGGAAATGCCACTGGCTCTTCGCGCTTTACCAGGGTGATCGTCTCTTCATTGGGAGCAAGACCATACCAGGACGGGCCATTCAGCGAGGCGAAGGCTTCAAGCTTGGCGAGCGCGTTGTCCTGTTCGAACACATGGGCAAGGCAGCTCATCGTGTTGATCGAGGTGTAGACACCGGCGCAGCCACAGGCGCATTCCTTCAGCGGATCGACATGCGGAGCGGAATCGGTGCCGAGGAAGAAGCGCTTGTCACCGGACGTTGCCGCAGCGCGCAGCGCCAGACGATGCTCCTCACGCTTTGCCACCGGCAGGCAGTAATAATGGGGCTTGATGCCGCCGACCAGAATGGCATTGCGGTTGATGATGAGGTGATGGGTGGTGATGGAGCCGGCGAGGTTTTTCTCCGACTCGCGGATATAGTCCACGCCGTCCCGCGTCGTCACATGCTCCATCGTCACCTTCAGTTCCGGCAGGCGTTTGCGCAATGGCGCGAGAACCGTATCGATGAAGACCTTCTCGCGGTCGAAGATATCGACGTCCGGCGTCGTCACTTCGCCATGCACGCAAAGCGGCAGGCCGATCTTTGCCATGCGCTCCAGCACCGGCATGGCCTTATCCATATCGCGCACGCCACCGTGGGAATTGGTGGTGGCACCGGCCGGATAGAGCTTCACGGCCGTGATGAGGCCGCTCTTCTTACCCTCTTCCACATCGTCCGGGCTGGTATGCTCTGTGAGATAGAGCGTCATCAGCGGCTCGAAGCGGTCGCCGGCTGGAGTAGCCTTGACGATGCGCTCCCGATAGGCGCGCGCATCCGCCGTGGTGACGACGGGCGGCACGAGATTGGGCATGATGATGGCGCGGGCGAAATGGCGGCTGGTATCGCCGATCACGCCTTCCAACATTGCGCCATCGCGCAGGTGCAGGTGCCAGTCATCCGGGCGGCGAAGGGTGATCGTCTGCATTGTCAGCCTCTCAAGCAGGTCCGCGCAAGGTGGCTCGCAGTTTGCGCGTGAAGACCTTGCGAAGAACAATGTATGGGGTGCGGCCCGCTTAGCACCTTTCCACTGAAGAAAACAGCGCCTTGGCGTGACTTAGGGCTACTTTTTCGCCTCACCGATCGAGCCCGCCTGCGGGCCCCAGACATCGGTCATGGCAAAGCCATCCGCCAGCGGATCGAACGGATCGAGCGCGATCTGGTGCAGACCGAAGGTGAAACCGCGACCGGTAATGGTGGGAATGACCGCTTGCTTTCCGGCCACCTGTGACAGCGCGGAGAGACCAACCTCGAACTCCGTGCCGATGATGGAGCGGGACTTGTAGGTGTCCCCCACCTTCACCTTGCCGCGCGCATGGAGCGTCGCCAGATTGGCGGAGTTGCCGGTGCCACAGGGCGAGCGATCGGCGCGTCCCGGCCACATGGTCGTGCAGGTGCGGATGGTGCCATCCTCTTCCGTGTCGCGGAACATGACATAGGCCACGCCGGAGATCGCGGGGATTTCCGGATGCACGACAGGGATATCGCGGTTGACGATATCCTTCAGCACCATGCCGGCGGCCACGAGCTTGGCGGCATTGGCCTTGTCGATGGTGAGCCCGATCTGACGCACATCCACCAGTGCATAAAAAATGCCGCCATAGGCGATATCCATGCGGATGCTGCCCCAGTCGGGCGTATCGATCTCGACATCCAGCTCATGCACGAAGGACGGCACCATGGTGAGCTTGACCTTTTCGCAGCGGCCGTCCTTGCAGGTGGCGGTGGCCTTGACGAGGCCGGCTGCGGTTTCCAGCATAACGATGGTCTCAGGCTCCTTCATCTCCACCATGCCGCTTTCCAGGAGAGCAGTCGTGGCGCAGATTGAGTTGGAGCCGGAGCTTGCATGCGCCTGGTCCGGCTGGAGAATGACGAAGGCAGCATCCGCATCCGGGTGCTTGGGTGGCAGCAGCAGATTGACCGAGCCGATCGGCGTTCCGCGCGGCTCAAGCGTCAGGAAGCGGCGAAGTTCCTCACCCTTCGGATCGGTATTCAGCCAGTTCAGTTGCTCGGCAACCGTGGCGCCCGGAATTTTCGGCACGCCACCGGTGGCGACACGACCAATCTCGCCTTCGCAATGGACATCGAGAAGCTGAAGGGTGCGTTTCCAGCGCATGGCGCGTTACTCCGGTGGGGAATTTTCCCCGTCATAGCCGATAAAATACTGTTTGTATATTGGCAGATCAGCGACTGCTGCAGGCCGCGCTGTTGCGGTTGGCGCGCAGCGAGCAATCCGTGTGGCTGCGACTTCCGCTATCGAGCAGTTGCGGATCGACAACGCTGGTGGCCGTATCGCCCACAGAGCCAACGGTGTTTTCGACCGAACGACCAAGACGCTCCACCTGCCGCCCGTAATTCTCGCGGGTGCGCGGATCGAAGACGGCAATTGGCGCACTGATCGCAACGCTTGCCGCCGTGCCGACCGTCTGTGCCGCACCGATGCCGACTGCGCCGATCGCTTCGCCAAGACCGACATCGGAGTCGGTCACCGTCTGGCCGGCAATCAACCGGTCGCCGATCAGCTTCACGACCTCGGGGCTTTCGGCAAACTTGCCGTGGTTGAGGCGATCCCCCGATTGCAGCTTGGTCAGATCGAGGACCGTGATGCCAGCCTTTTCCAACTCGCTGCGATAGGGTTCTGCCGCGGGATCGATCTGACCGAGGCGGTCGACATTGCCGGAAATGCGCCGCGACAGGCTGAGCGCCCGGTCGTCCTGCGAAACGAAGAGGGTGAATTTCGGCTTGTCTTTGCCAAGGCTCGCATATTGACGGCCAAAGACATCCACGTCGAGATCGGGTGCCGCCAGGATCACATTGTTGATCTTCGGCAGAACATGGCCGTTGCGAATTGCCATCTGGCGCAGTGCCTCCACCGCAAGCCATGTGCCCATGGAGTGCGCCATGACGGTGATGTCACTGACCGAGCTATCCTTGGCAAGGCGCGTCAGCATCTCCTCCAGCGCATCGCGCGAGTAGTTGGTGCTTTCCTTGTCGTAATTGTAATCGAAGATGCTGGCGCGCGAGGGCCAGGTGAAGACGACGGGAACGACGTCCGTTCCGGAGTCATGGACGATCTGGGCGAAACGGTAGACCGATTCTTCGTAGCGATTGTTGAAGCCATGGACGAAGACCAGGACACGCCGGTCCTTCGGGCTATGGCGCTTGATCCAGCTGCGGGTATCCGCCGCCGAGGTGACGGGCTCCACCGAAATCGTGGTGAAGTCCTTCAACGGATCCGGCGGAAGCTTCTTCGGCCATTGCACCTGGCCGACCTTGCGGTTGGCAGCCGGAGGAATGGAAACCGTCACGGCATCCACCTTCAGACCCGTGCCGCGCTCGCCCCCGAACAACACCGCCTTGTCCTCAGCCGGCGCACGTGTCGTCGCCACCAGCAGGCTGACCGGGGTCGTGCCCTGCACCACCTGCCCCGTTGGCGTCATCACCCCGACCGGACGCCCGCCGCAGCCGGCGAGAAAGGCCAACAAGGTGACCAAAGCAACAAGCCTTGCGGCCATTCCGATACTCCAGGATAGGGCGAGGCTATTTTCCCAACAGATGTGAGATGCGCCCCGGCGATCAACCCCAGCGGTTATTACAGAAGGACCGTCGATAGACCAGTCATACTGATGTTATCAGAGATTGCTTTTAGGAGTTGGTGTGGCCCTCACGCCTCTAACGATAGAGCGCGTCAAAAGCCGTCGAGACCTCAACGCCTCCACGGCTCTTGTCGCAAGCGCCTGCGTTTCATCTGGAGCGCTTGCGCAGCGGAACTCAAAGATGCAGCGTCAATGGCGGAATTTGTGGCGCTTTCTCGACCAGCAGCAATCCACGCCCGAACTTGATCGACGCAATCGACTTTGCCAGCGCGATGACCTCATATTGAGTTCTGGACCCTGGAATTTGGACCGAAAAGTCATTGTAGGTGTAGTCTTCGAAAATGCTGTTCTGGATATCGATCAACATCTTGAAGAATTCCACAGTCGTAACGGACGCATCCCTGAAGGCGTCTGTGTGCCCCCAATACATGCACTCCAGATCTTCGACGAAATAAATGCCTGTTTCCTTCAGACCCTTGTCGAACAGACCATTAAACGAGGCGATCTGATGGGATGCAACATGGCTGCCATCATCGATGATGATGTCGAAGGGCCCGTATTTATCGACAACAGATTGCAGGAAAGCTGGGTCGCTCTGATCGCCGATTTCCACGTGGATATCGTGTTCAGGAGCATTAAAAGCAGTGCAGCTTTCATCGATGTCGATACCGACGATGGTTGCTCCGTCGCCGAAGAAGCGACGCCAGAGTTGGAGCGAGGCTCCGCGGTAAACGCCGATTTCCAGAACGCGCGGGCTCTTGCCGTGATAGCGTCCGAACTCGCGGTCATACACCTGAAAGTAACCCAGCCATTTGTGCCCACCGGGAATGGTTGCCCAAACCTGACCTGACACGGTGTTATCGATGCTGGGAAACGGCGGGACTTTGTTGCTCTCCCACGACACCTTCTCGCGCATCGCTTCCGGCAAAAGATTGTAGATCGTCTTGAATGGCATGTATGATCCTACATGTTCGAACAGTGAACGGAAAACGGGCGCTAACGCGCGGCGTAAGCTGCTTTAAAGGCGTTGCCCTGCATCAGATTGGTCTTCTGCTCCGCTGCCAGAGCAGCAAGTTTCGGGCTCCAGCCGGGTAGCAGGTCTACAATCGCCGCGCCGGCCTGCCGCAAGACCTCGAGCGACGGCACATTCTGAGGCGGATTGATCCGATCGAGATTGTGCATGAAATGCTGGAAGGTGTTCCTCATCTCGACGATCATCGTTTTGACGACATCGCTGAACTCGTTTTCCTGCAACAGGATCGTCAGGCGATAATTGTCTGAGATCGTGAAAACGGTGGATCCGTCCAGCGACGCATTCAACGCCTCGAAGAAAACACGATGGCTGCCGAAGTCCCGAAGGATGAACGTCTCAGGCAGGGTCTCGACGATTTCGGCGCTGCGCGGTTCGCCCAGAAGGATGCAAGGTGTTATGCTGGCCCGACGGTCCATACGGTCGATGATCGTTCCCAGCGATCTTCCCGTGCCGACGAAATCGACGAGAAGGTTGCGAAGACCCAGCTTGTTTTGCAGATAGGCCTCATATTCGGGAGATTCCGTGTAGCAGACCGCTCGGGAGATGCGGATATATTCCGAGGGCGGCATATTCGCGCGGGCAAAATGGCGAGACGCCAGCATTTCCTGCCACAGATTACAGTCGCGCGCCGCCATCAATATCTTGTCGACACCCCGCTCTTCGGCGCAGGCCTTGATCCAGAAGGAGGCGAGGATCATCAACGGGATGTTGATCGAGGCCTGAGCCCTCTGTGCATGGCGGATATTGATGTTTCTGTGGAAGGAGCGAAGACGCGTCTCACGGACCGCATGAGCATAGTCACCGAGTCCAATCGCATGCAGAATTTGCTCGCTCGGGTCCCACTTGGAAATGTTGACGAGCATCACGTCTATGCCGAAGGACGACGGGCTGATGATATCGGCCTGGATATTGTCCCCGAAATGGGTGCGCAGATTGTGCTCTCCGAGGATTTCCGGCCAGATCAAGCGATGATGCTTGCCGTAGTTGCTCAGATAGAGCTTGTTCTCCAAACCGCATTTTTCACGCAGCACACGCTCGATAAAGGGTCGTGGCAGGTACATGTCGGAGATGACGATGTCGTTTTCAGCGACGCGGGCAACGACGTCGCCGATGGGGAAGAGATGCTCCCACTCCTCCTCCAGCTCCATCCACTTCAGGACGGCCGCCTGCTTTTCGCTGATGAACCCTTCAGAGATCATGATCAGGTAGATATCGTCGATGCCATAGGTCCGACGCCCGAAGATGCCCATCTCCGTCCTGTGCCGCATGTCGGCAAAGCCGGCAACGGCAGACTTTCGCTCGACGATGCGGAAAATCTCGAGCGGATCGGAACAGCGCCTGGCGACCAGCGTGTCGAAAAGATCGAAGCTCTGGATCTTGGTATGACTATCGGAAGAGTTCTCTTCCAGGACGTGGAAATTGGCCGTCTCAACATATCCCAGCGCCGGGTTATGGAAGTACCCGCCAAGACGTATCGCCTCACCCGGCCCCGACAGAAGAGACATCTGGCAGGTGATCCTGCCGTCCTGGTCGAACAGGTTGAGGAAACTTCCGTCTATCTCCCAATGCGCCTCATTGGCATGACTGTAACCAATCAGAAATCCGTTTTTATGAAATACAAAATCTTCACTGATGATGCCATTTTGAGGCTCGACTTTGAACGTGAACGTTCGCGACAGCAATTGATCAGCATCAATGGAAATGGGAGCTATTTTCTCTGATACGTTAAGCATTCGATGTCCCATCATTAGACTATCGAATGGTCGTAGTGCCAAAAGCTTGCCTCAGACTAACCATGCTGATGCTGGGAAGAGAGAGGATGTCTTTCTCAAGGAATGAGGAGGCGTTGCAGTCTACTTTGGCTTGAACCGAGCGGCTAGGATAGAGACGCGTTGGGCTGTCGCCAGCGTTCGTTACCGTCGAGACGAAATGCCAAAGAAGCGCCCAGAAACTCGGATAACACGCGCTAGCTTCAACGTCTAAAGATTATATTTTTGGGAAGAAGAAATGGCGCACCGCGCCGGGTCAAGATGATGACTAGGTTTACGTTATTGCTCTCTAAGCCCGCCTAAATTCCCCGCATCCACAATCAGGCAAAATCAAGGATCATCGCAATGCACACATCATCTGAAGGTTACAAGACTGGCGCTGCGGCCTATGTCGGCGGGCGACCCAGCTATCCGCCCGAGGCGCTGGATTGGTTGCGCGACATCGTGGGTGTCAGACCCGGTCGGAAGGTTCTGGAATTGGGTGCAGGCACAGGAAAGTTCATGCCCTTGTTGCGGCAATGCGGCGGAACCCTCGTTGCGGTTGAACCTATCGATGCAATGCGCGAGCAATTTACGTCCGACTTTCCGGAGATTCAAGCTCTTGCCGGTTCGGCGGAAGCTATCCCCTTGCCAGACGCATCCGTTGATGCGGTTGTCTGCGCCCAAGCATTCCACTGGTTTGCGACCGCAGCCGCCTTGCAGGAAATCAGGCGAATTCTCGCGCCGGGCGGCGTGCTTGGGCTCATTTGGAATGGCCGGGACGAGACCGTACCATGGGTCGCTGAACTTTCCGCCATCACGGACAAGTGGGAGGGAAATACGCCCCGCTACATGACCGGGGAATGGCGCCGGGCCTTTCCCGCGCCTGGATTTGCATTCATTGATGAACGCCATGCCCGTAATGCGCATGTCGGAACGGCAGAACAGGTCATTTTGAAACGGACATTGTCCGTCAGCTTCATCGCGGCCCTGCCTCAGCAGAAACAGGCGGAAGTCGAAAAGCAAGTGAGAGCGCTAATCGCACGAACCCCTGAACTGTCAAACCGCGGTGAAATTTCCTTCCCCTATGAGACGAGCATGTTTGCGTATCGCAGGATCTAATCGGACCAGCTTTAGGGACTGGACGTGCCTCCCTGGACGATCCATAACTTCATCTCCGAATAAATCATGGATCATCCACATGGACCCGTTGAGCGATATGATCGCCCTGCTTCGGCCGAATACCGCCATCTCGAAACCCATTTCCGGTCGGGGCGTTTGGGCCGTGCGCTACGCCGCGCATGATGCCCCCGGCTTCACGATCATTCTCAAGGGCGAATGCTGGATTGAGCTTGAGGGCGAGGAGCCCTTGAAGCTGGAAACAGGAGCATTTCTGCTGCTGCCCTCGACGCCCGCCTTTACTTTGAGCAGCCGACCTAGCATGGGCGGGACGCCGACAGACCCGACGGATGCGCCCGTGCGCCATGGCGAGCAGGAGGGTGAAGCGGATTTCATAGCTTTGGGCGGCACGTTTCGTATCGAGGCGGCGAATGCATCGCTGCTACTCGCCCTGTTGCCGCGCATTATCCATGTTCCACCATCAGAAGGGCGATCGGCTCGGCTCGGACGGTTGATCGATCTCATCGCTGAGGAGTGCCGTGGAGACGAACCGGGCAAGGATATGATCCTCCAGCGCATGCTCGAAGTTCTGCTCATCGAGGCGCTTCGCTCGCGGGGAACCACCATGGGCGAGGACCGCGCTGGTCTGCTGCATGGCATGCGCGATCCGGCGCTCGCGCGTGTGCTTGAGGCAATGCATGCCGATGTGCGCGCGGACTGGACAGTTGCAGGTCTTGCCCTCATCGCCGGCCAATCGCGTTCCGCATTTGCTGCACGATTCGGCGCGGTGCTCGGCTGCGGTCCGATCGAATATCTCGTCCGCTGGCGGATGGCGCTGGCCAAGGATGCATTGCTGCGCGGGGCAAAGACGCTCGACCGGATCGCCGATGATATTGGCTACGACTCGGCCAGCGCCTTCAGCACGGCATTCCGCAAGCGGCTTGGCTGCCCGCCGGGACAGTTCGCTCGGATGAATGGCAGAGTCGGCCACGCCTGAGATCAAGCACGGGCGAACTTATTGGCAACCTGGACTATTGAACAGTAAATATGGATCGTAAGTTATATTTCATCCAGGTGAACGGCGCTATCAAGGAGCCATCCGAAACGAATGGACGCTCCCATGCAAACAATCCTAATCACCGGCACATCCTCGGGCTACGGCCTGGAGACGGCACGTCATTTCCTCGACAAGGGCTGGCATGTGATCGCCACGATGCGCCACCCCGACGCAAGCCTCTTCGCTGCCTCCGCCCGGCTGCGCATTCTGCCGCTTGATGTGACAAGCGATGAGAGTATCGCCGCGGTCGTCGCGGCGGCCGGGCCGATCGACGTGCTAGTCAACAATGCCGGCATTGGTGTTGTGGGCGCATTCGAGGCGACACCGATGGCGCATGTCCGCAAGATTTTCGCCACTAACACGTTCGGCGTCATGGCTATGTGTCAAGCCGCCATACCTCAGATGCGTGAACGCCGGTCCGGCGTGATCGTCAACGTGACCTCGAGCGTGACGCTGGCTGCCATGCCGCTGGCAGCGGCCTATACGGCCAGCAAGCAGGCGATCGAGGGCTTTACTGGCTCGCTCGCCCATGAGCTTGGCTATTTCAATATCCGGGCCAAGCTGGTCGAGCCTGGCTATGCCCCGACGACGCGTTTCGCACAGAATACGGATGTCCGGATCGAAGACCTAATCCCGCCAGCCTATGCCGGCTTCTCGACGCCGATCTTCGCGGAATTTGCGCACCCCGCCATGACGACGAAGGAAACGGATGTCGCCGCGGCCATATGGGATGCAGCCCACGACACAACGGGTCGCCTTCAGTTTCCGACCGGTGCCGACGCGGTCGCGCTCTACAAGGCCAGTCACCGCTAAGCGCAAAGCGCCCTGATCATCAAAGCACAAAAGCCAGCATCGGCCTCGCGGCCGGTGCTGACTCGGCCATCCTTGCCACCCAGAGGATACGAACTTTTCGCCGAATGCCCCCGTTTTTCAAAAGCAAAGCGGAAAAGTTTGGTACTGTAGATCCAGCCCAGCGCACAACAGGTGGTAATCGCATATAATGGGAAGAGGAAATGGCGCACCCGAAGAGATTCGAACTCCTGACCCCCAGATTCGTAGGCAGTCCCGTATCGATGTTTCGGCTCGCAGTTTCTGCAAAATAGACGAAAAAGCGCTTAAGTCAAATCAATGTGTTATCGACGGGTTTGCAAACCAGCAAAAGCCCGCTCTTCCCGCGCTTGAGCCTCGAATTCAAGAAGCGGCAATGTGGCTCTATCTCAACAGTGGCACGGCTTCGCTCATTGCCATTGTAGCGGCCCGCCGTCGCTTCGCTCTTACGGTTATGGAGGTCACAGAGGCAGCAAAGCTTGCTCACGACCTGGCTAAGCCGAGGGCGTAAAATGGCGCATCTCGAAGAGAACGACATTCTTTTCGCGCATAAAGCGCTAACCCTCATGGCAGGCCTGACCGACGCTACGAAACGTGTAGCGGGCGCAATAATCGACCATTTCAACAAGCGCACCGGTCAATGCGATCCCGGCATTGATCGCCTCTCAACGCTGCTTGGCATCAACAGGGCCACAGTCATTCGCGCCACTGAGACGCTGAACGAGCTTGGTTTGATCCAGAAGAACAGCCACGGCGGCAAGTCGCATCGCGCAAGCTACCTACCAAACTGGGCGGCATTTCAGGCGGCGGTTTCCGAATGGGATGCTCGCATGAAGTCAGGAAAAGCGCCGTCGAACGACACAAGCAACGTCGCAGGGCTGCGACGTTCAAGGTCGCAGGGATGCGACGTTAAAGGTCGCACGCTTGCGACCCAAACCCTTCGAAGGAACCCTTCGAATAAACCTATCGAACCGGAGCAAGTGGAAACGCCTGTCCCGAAGCCGTCGCAACAGCAAGCGCGGCAAGCGTCGAATGGGCTCTGGAAAGGGAACAAGCCGGACGCACAGCGCGCCATGCGGCTTCCGATCAGTGGAGGCCAGAGCGTGAGCCATTCGCAGGCAGCAAAGAGCGCGGCTGAACGCCGATGGTACGCCCAAGTTCACTCACTTGGCGAGATGGCTGAAGCGGACGTGTTGGATTGGATGACCGCTGACAGACAGGAAGAAGCCACGCAAGCGGAGATGAAGCGCAGAGGTGGCGGGATTGAGTTCATCGTGTCGGCAATGCGCAGCAACACGCTGCGGGCCATGCACTGAAGGGGACAGGGATGACACTGGTAGGAAAAACCAAATTGCAGCGTCGGCGTGTCGTGAGCGGTGAAGCGCCATTGGCTTTCGCCGGACATTACTCGCAAGGCCAGAGAGCGGCAATGGCCGTCATCTTTCGCGTTGTGAAGCGGACAGGTCAATGCACTCTGCCGCTGGAGCGCATAGGCAAAATAGCCGGCGTCTCCA
Source organism: Agrobacterium cavarae (assembly GCF_004310285.1). Taxonomy (GTDB): domain Bacteria; phylum Pseudomonadota; class Alphaproteobacteria; order Rhizobiales; family Rhizobiaceae; genus Agrobacterium; species Agrobacterium cavarae. Next base: position 151,370 of record NZ_SISF01000023.1, on the reverse strand, counting down.
TCTCGACGGTGCAGCACACCTTGCGGTCCGCCACAGCAAAAGGCCACCTAAAGGTCAGTCGGCCACATGAGCGCGGCAAGGTCTGCATCTCGATGGACCTGGAATGGATCGACACGCTTGACCAGCAGGCTTGGGCATCCTTCGAGGCCGACAATGCGTGAGGTGTTTCCACCCCTCCCCCGGCATGGGTCCTTCCTTCTTTCTACCCCGAGAGCGGGTGAGCGCGACTGCGGGATTTCTCGCTTTGCAAAAAATTATAGGGGGGTTCCGCCGCCATTTGGTGGAATCGGGAATCACAGGCCAAAGGGCCAGAAGGAGGGCAAGAACGGCAGAAAGCATCGCCACAATCGACACCAGTAGGCCCACAAACGATCCCGAATGCAAAGCTTCAAAAACGGCAATTCTCGGAAAACTCAACCACGGTCCCTCTGACTTGGAATCACTAAAGCAAGCGGTGGAATCGAAAATCACCATCAAAACTCAAAGGATAGAATCATGACTGAACCAGTAACCGTAGAACTCTCCACGCCCGTCACCCACGATGACAAGACGATCACGGCGCTAACCTTTCGCGAGCCGACCGTGGGTGATCTCATCGTCGGTGACAATTTCACCGGCCAGCTCACCAAGATGACGGCAATCCTTGCCTCGATCTCTGACACCACGTTGCCGTTCTTTAAAAAAATCGGCGCGAGGGATTTCCAGAAGATCATCAACGCGACAACCAACCTGTTGGGAAACGGCAAGGGCAGCACGACTGGCGTTTAATCGCGCTTTTCGTCGGCTCGCACACAAGCACATCGCTCGACATCATCGAGCGGTGGCCTCCTGAAAAACTCCTGACCTACTGCGCAAAGGTGCGCGAACTCCAAAAACACCTGAAGGATTAGCAATGTCTGTCGTAAACAGCACTCTGCGCATCTCGCTGCTGGAAGACGTTGTTGCCAAATCGGCACCAATCTTCCGCACTCTGGATCGTCTACAAAACCAGCAGATGAAAGCCTTCGCACCCATGCGCGGGCTTATCGGGCAAGCGGTCGCGCTGGGTGCTGGTTACCTCGGCGCAACCAAAGGTATCTCGGCCACGGCTGGCGCTGCCATCGAATTTGAAACGGCTTTTGCCGATGTTAAAAAGGTTGTCGAGGCATCGGACGAACAGTTCGAAAACATGCGCCGCAGTATCCGGGCCATGTCTGGCGAAATTCCTCTGGCCGCGACCGACATTGCCGCCCTGTTTGCGGCGGCTGGCGAGTCCGGTATTGCGACCGAGGATCTGACTAGCTTTGCCGAAATGGCGGCGCGTGTGGGTGTCGCATTCGACATGGGTGCTGGCGAGGCGGGCGAAAGCCTCGCCAAGCTAAAAACGCAGCTCGGCCTGACCGTGGGCGAAACCGGCGACATGGCCGATGCCATCAATCACCTATCGAACAATATGGCGTCCAAGGCCAAGGACATTACCGATTTCATGCTGCGCGTCGGCGCTATCGGTGAAATGAGCGGCTTTGCGAAAGAAGACGTTGCGGCCATGGGCAGTGCCATGATCGCGGCGGGTTCGGATGCCAGCACCGCTGGCACAGCCATGAAGAACGTCATCCGCGCTCTGGCTAGGGGTGACTTTGCCAAGAAATCGCAGAAGGATGCCGCCAAGGCTCTCGGCCTGCATCTGCCGTCCATCGCCAAGGATATGCAGAAGGATGCGAAAGGCACCATGCGCAAGGTGCTGACGGCGATCGCGAAGGCACCCAAGCACCAACAGACGTCCTTGCTCTCCGAATTTTTCGGTGATGAGGCCAGCGCCTTCATGCCGCTCGTTGGCAATATCAAGCTGCTGGATGACGCCTTGGGCGCTGTCGCCGATAGGACGAAATATTCCGGGTCGGCGTTCAATGAGTATGTCCAGCGCGCTAATACGACGCGCAACGTTCTCGACTTGCTCGGCAACAAGATTTCGAATGTCTTTGCGGAAATGGGTGACGACATGCTGCCCGCAATCCGCGAAGGTGCGCAGGGGATCGGCGATATCATCGATACCCTCGGAAACCGCGTTACGATCATCGATCAGGCGACGGCTTCCATGAAAGGCTTTGCTCAGGGTCTCGGATATGATGGTGGTGTTCGCGAGCTGGTAAATGACCTGGGCGACTTTCTCGTGGGGCCCATCGATCCAAACGCGGCTGACAAAGTCGGTAGCATTTTCATGCGAGCGAAAGAGTGGGGTGCGTCCATTCGCGAATTGAACGATGCAATCGAGAAAAACCCGATAGCAAAGTTCATGGCGGAAATGTCTGGCTACGGCTTCAAATTCTTCCTGTATGCGACAGGCATCGCAATGCTGGCGGGTACGGTTCGAAAGCTCGCCAAGGCGCTCATGTTTCTGTCGGGAGCGGGCGCCGCTGTTTCTATTCTTAAGGAAATCGGAAAGGCGACTGACTTTCCGGGCTTGGGTGGCGGTAGTGGAAAAGGAGGACCAAAAGTCCCAAAAGGTGGGGGCGGCGGTAGCCCAAGTGCTGCGCCACTTGCGGGAGTCGGAGCTTGGCTTTCAAAGTTTGGGTGGATGACCGCAGTCGCCATTGAGGCTCAAAAGCTCGGTGACACGCCCGGTGATACGTTTGATGACAAGCTAAAGTACCAACAAGACTCCAAGGATAAGTTGGCCCGCCTGCTGGGTCTAAGTAACGCCCCTAGGGAGCCCGATCCTCAATCAACGGCCATATCGTCTCGGGTGGCCGCGCAGGAAGCCATGGACAACGCCACAAGGTCACGCGCTGCTGGCTTTGGCGGAACAACCGACACCCTGCCGGGAAAGACGGCTGATGATCTTGGTATAGGCGCTGCCCGTATCGACGCTTCCAGTCTCGCTGAGATCATGAAGCCGCGAGGGACACAAGATGTTCGCGTTGTGAACAACCAGCCGGTGAATGCTCCTGTTTACGCGACTTTTAACATCACTGGCGTTTCCGATCCGAAAGCAGCGGCTGACGCTGCGCTGGCGAAACTGGGTGATCTGGTTAAGAGCGAAAAGGAAAGCTCGTTCTCTGATTAAGGGTTCGCCAATCTGACAAACCCTCCGCAGCAGTGGACAGATTGGCCGTTGCTGTAACTGGGGAATTTCCCCAGTTTAAAAAGAGTGGTCAATCTGGCCACTTTTCATGTGGCAAATTCTGCCGCTTGATCGCAAGTTGCCAAATTGGCGACTTGGTGCCGTCTCGCCGAATTGGCGAAACGGGAGCAAGCGACAAATTGTCGTTTGCTGAAAGGTGGGGATATTCCCCACCAGTTGGACTGGCAAATTCTGCCACTCCTGTAGCTTCGCCAACATGGCAAAGCTACGAGTGCAGTTCGCCAATTTGGCGATCTGATTTCAAGTGGACAAATTGTCCACTTGCGTCACTGCAAATATTGCGACCACGTCGCGGTCAAACTGTCCGTCACGTCGTCGCCAATTTGTCCGTCACGTCGTCGCCAATTTGGGAACTATTGGATCTTCTGAGATTCGCCGCCGTAGTTTTTGCGGACCTTTGTGAGATCACTGGCCCACTCGATTGGATTACGAAACCTTCTCTCCGGCATGATCATGTACGGTTGGCACAGGAGAGGATATTTATCGAAAAATTCGACAAGTTTCAGGTTGGCCTCTAGCATGATGTCGGGTGCACTCCCCGCCTTCGGGTCCGCTGTTTTGTAGATCGTGTTACCGTATTTTAGTTGGGCGATAGTTGTCAGCATCCCGCTTAGGTAATCGCTTACATCGCTGCCGAACAGAAATTTCGAATTGTGAGCCGCAATCTTGAACTGATTGATGTCGTTCTCGTCAGCGTTGCCTTTTGCTTGTACAGGCCTTACGGAATCTAACACCGCGTTATATGCGGCGAAACGACGATCAAATAGCGCCAGAACGAACTGTTGCCTCGCTACGAACCACTGCATTCCAGTGAAGCACGCCGCCAGAAAGGCGACGAGTACGGTGAACCACGTCTCCAATTTTCACACTCCCCGCGACTATAGACCAATTAGAGAAATGAGCAGGCTTCGCCAAATTGGCGAACGCTAATCCTCCGATTCTCTCTCTTTGACCAGACGCAAAATCTCTTCGGCCTGGTCTCTCGCTTTTTCGTCCTCTTGCCAGAGGTTGAGGCTCCCAGCGCCGCCGAAAGTATGGCTTAGCGCAGCGGTCGCGTTGGCATACGCAAAGGAAAATTCCGCCATTGCGAGTACCACTGCGCTTTCAGCGGGCGATTTCTCTTTTTTGAGCGCTAACGCCCTCACCTTTTCCTGCATGTCAAACCATTTGCCATTCAGCTCGGTGAACGTCTTTTGCAGACTGCTCGTATCGTCAGCAGCAGCAAGCCCAATTTGGCAAAGGCGGCGAATAGCTTCAGCACGCGTCCTGATTCTACTCTTGAAGCTCCAATCATCAATTGCATCAGCTTCCGATTGAGCAAGCATAAGTTGAAACTTGATCGTTTTGAGTTCGTTCATCGTGTCATTCCCTCGCTTAGTAAGCACTAAACGCCTTCAATCATCTCCGCAATAGATGGAAGTTCCATCACTCACTTGACGAACTTGTTAAACAGTGACAAGAGTTATCCACCACTGATGGAAGTGATGGAGGTTGAACGTGCAGCAGCACAGCGAAAACAAGACTGAAAGGTTTGTGTTCATGGTGGAGAAATCCACGCTTGAAGCAATCGACGACTGGGGCTTCTCGCGCCGCATCAGAACGCGCGCAGAAGCAATCCGGCAGCTAGTCCAGATCGGAATCGAAACAACAAACTCGGAAATGAAAAAAGCCGACGCACGGTCCTGAGAAACTCCGCGTCGGCTTTCAACCTTTGGAAAGGTGCATCAAAATGCGTAAGAAGCATACAACGGAAAATGCCGGTGGCGCAAGCGCTGCTGAGAAAATCGCTTTGATCTTTAGTAAGGTCGATGACCTTCAATACGATCTCTACAGGCTGAATTGCTTCGCGAACATCGCAGAATCTTCGACCGCTGACATCTTCACTCCGCGCCCCGAGTTAAGCGGAAGCACGGGCGTATATTACGCTGGCGACGCAGAAAAGAAGATTTTGGGGTTTGCCACCTCTGAAACCGTAGCGCTTTCCAACGCAGTAGACGGCATCGTTGGCGGGTTGCTAGCCGACCTAAAGGACATCCGCGACGTGCTAGAGCGTTATCGGCCTGTACGAGAACCACAGCCGGTTCGAGGTGAGGCGCTGCACAATCTTTTTCGGGCGTGGGAGCAAGCTTACGCCTCATGGGTCGCCACTAAGCGGGACGGCAACATTCCGGACGGAACGCCGGAATTTGAAGCGGAAAGGCGGGCAGCTCTTGCTCTAGCTGCTCATCCTTGCACTACACCTGACGATGTGGGGCGCAAATCCCGTCTGTTTCTGGAGAATAGTTACCTTCGTGACAGCGCACCGGAGTTCGCGATTGAACTTCTTACCTCGTTCAATGCTGTAAAAAACATTTGAGTCCTATCTGCAACTAAATTGACAGAATCGCACAGCCGTGGTTCTTAGTTGCATCAACAACTCAATAGGTCTCGAAATGAACAATCTCAAAGCAATCTTTTTCGCAGGTGCTGTGGCGCAGGCAATTGGCGTCAGCCCGATCACCATCCGTCATTGGCGGGAGCGAGGCGTTTGCCACTTCGGTCATATCGTTGAAGGCGGTGAGGACAATCCACGCTCACGCCGCCGCTACGATGTGCGCGAAGCCTGCATGATGGGTGTTGCGGTTTCCCTGTCGCGTTTCGGCCTGGAGCTGGAGGAAGCTTTTAACATTGTGACCGGGTCGGAAGCGTTGAAGAACACTATCTCCGCAGAGTTCTTCGACGCAGGTGAACCCGATCAAATCTTCTGCCTTGTCGCTGGCAACAGCGCTTCAGAAGACGGTTCGGGGTGGAGCAACGTCCTGTTCTTGAGCCTCGCTGACTGGCAGGCCCACGTCGCCACTGCCTTCGATGCTACCGACGCACTGACGAAAGAGCGCGCCGATACCGTGCTTTCGGTGAACGTCAGCGCCATTGCTCGCCGCGTCATCAAGGCGCTGCGCGCGAGTGACGAGGGCTGAAATGACGAACGCCCTGCGCAAAGCAAAAGCTGAAACCGGTCTTCGCCGCGCCTGGGGCTTCCAGCCGGACACCTTGGACGTCGAAGAACGCACCGTTTGGGTAATCGCTGCGACTGAGACAAGGGTTAAGCGCAGCTTCTTTGATGAAGTTTTGCTCTGCGAACCGGATGCAGTTGTTTCCACCAGACTGCAAAACCTGCCGGTGCTGGATAGCCATCGAAGCGCAAGTGTCAAAGACATTTTGGGGCAGGTGGTGGCGTGGCGTTTTGAGGGCCGGAAACTTCTTATGCAGATCCGCTTCGCCGACAACGAAGGCGGCAACGCGGCGTTCGCGCTGGTCCGTGACGGCATGCTTGGCAAGGTCAGTGTCGGTTATCGCATCCTGAAGACAGAAGAGACCGAAACGCGCGGTAGCGTTACGGTCACAGTAACTCGCTGGGAGCCGACAGAGATTTCTCTGGTGTCAGTCCCGGCTGATCCCAACGCAACAATTCGAGGAAATGTGAAGATGGCTAGAAAGCCCACGACGAACCGCCGCGCTGCGCCGCAGGTGAACGAAGAACTTCCGGAAGACGACATCGAAACCGGCCACGAAGAAGAGCGCCGCCATCCGGTCGCGCAACGAAGCCTCTCTGTTGAAGATACTCAGCGTTTGTTCGCGATGCGTGACAACGCGGTGCGGGCTGGCTTCAGTGCGTCTGAGTTTGATGAAATCGTGAGCGAGGCCAGAGGCTCGATGCGCTCCATTCGCTCCGCATACCAAGAAATGATGGTGTCGGCTGAACGGCAGGTCACAACCGACTCCCGTGTCGGTCTTGATATGGGCGGCAATGCGAACGATGTCCGAAATGCCGTGATCGACGCTTTGGCCGTGCGCCTCGGCGCTACTTCGCAGGTGCAGAACAACCCATACGCAGGACGATCCAGCGTCGAAATCGGACGCAGGTTCTTGGAAGACAGCGGTATCTCCACACGTGGAATGGACGACGTTCGCCTTGCTGATGTCTTGGTAAGCGGGCGCATGGTGGATGGGCTTTCTACTCGCGCGATGCACACGACTTCGGATTTCCCACACCTCTTGGAGGCCGCAGGAAACCGGGCCTTGCTGCAGCGTTATGAGGTGCAGGCGTCTGTCCTGAAATCTCTTTCCGCGCAACGCAACGCGCGCGACTTCCGGCAACAGTCATTCATTCGACCTGGTGAAGCCCCGTTGCTGGACAAGGTGCTTGAATCTGGCGAGATCAAAAACGGCACGACCAGCGAAGACAGTCGTGGCCTGAAAATCGACACCTACGGAAAGATGTTCACCATCAGCCGTCAAGCACTGGTGAACGATGATCTTGGTGCCTTCTCCGACTTCCTCGGCGTGTTCGCGCAGTCTGCGGCAGAGACTGAAGGAAACCTGTTCGCCAACCTTTTGCTTCAGAACAATCGAGCGGGCATCGTACTCAGCGACGGCAAGCCGCTATTCCACAGTGACCGAAAAAATACCAACGCAGCGGCAGGAATTACTGTCGATAGTGTCGGTGCTGCTCGCTTGTTGATGCGGACCCATAAGAACGTCAATGGCACCGGAACGGCGGGCGTGGTTCCGGCAGTCCTCTTGGTCGGCCCGGCACTGGAAACGGATGCCGAAAAGCTGGTCGCGTCCATCACGGCTTCCAACATTGGAGATACCAATCCCTTCGCGGGAAAGCTTCGGGTGCTGGTGGAAAATCGGATTGAAGGCAACGGCTGGTATCTCTTCGCAGATCCTGCACAGCGCCCCGCTTTGATGCATGGATATCTGCAAGACGCTCCTGGCCCACAGGTTGAGAGCCAAGAAGGCTGGCGCACGCTTGGAACCGAGTTCCGGTGCATTCTCGACTTCGGCTGCGCCGTCAACGACTGGCGCTCGGTCTACTTCAACCCCGGCCCTAACAGCTAATCCCGAAAACCTGCGGCCCCGGTCATGGGGCCGCTCCCTGCCACGAGGTTTGGATATGGCAAAAGCCCCCACAAAAGCACAAATCACTCGCGCCATTGAGGCGGCTAAAGCTGGCGGCGTGTCGGTGGGCCGTATCGAAATCGAAGGTCTGAAAATAACGATCGTTCCCGCGGCCATAGCCGCCGCTGTTTCCGCCGATCTCGGCGCTGGCGAAACGATCTCTCCATATAAGGCATGGAAAGCAGCGAATGCGCACAAGGCTTAAAGGCATCAACTCCATTTCCCGCAAGTTGGCAGGCGGTGAAGTGAAGATGTATTACTATCACAGAGCGACTGGCGAGCGCCTTGACGGCGAACCCGGCTCACCTGAGTTTCTGGCATCCATTGCACGGGCCGTCGAGAAGTCGCGCAAGCGCGATAGCGGCACACTTGCTGGCTTGATGCGAGAATTTGAAGAAACGAAGCAGTGGCGCAAACTGGCAGCTTCCACGCACTCCGAATATCGGCGCATTTTTAAATTTTGGGAACAGAAGTTCGGCACCTGTCCATATCCTGCATTGGAGGACAAAGAGTTTCGTCGGGACGTTCTCAAGTGGCACGACCAATTCTCGGCCGACAAACCGCGAGAAGCAGATAACCGCGTTACCGTGCTGGCGCGCGTCCTGTCATGGGCCGCAAAGGACGGTCCGCTGAAGCTCAATGTTTTGGACAGCTTCGAGCGCGCCTATCAGGGCGACCGCTCGGAAATCATCTGGTTGCCGGAACACGTCGAAGCCTTCATGGCGGTAGCCTCGCCAGAGATGCAGCTCGCGATGGTTCTGGCGCTTCACACTGGGCAGCGGCAGGGTGACATTCGCACACTTCCATGGAGCGCCTACGATGGCACCCATATCTCGCTTCGCCAGAGCAAGGCGCGCCGTGGGCAGCGCGAGGGCAGGCTTATCAAGATCAAATGCACGAAGGCTCTTAAATCGACACTGGACGGCCTTCAGAAGCGCTCGCCGCTCATCCTCACTACCAAAACCGGCAGAGCGTTCCAGAAGCGCTACCTGGCTGAACAGTGGGAAGCCACGACGAAGGAAGCCGGGCTTAACACGGTTGAAGTGGAAGGCAGTGAAAGCGTCGGCCTCCATTTTCACGACCTGCGCGGCACCACAGTGACCATGTTGTTTCAGGCCGGGTGCAATCTAGGCGAAATCGTCTCGGTCACTGGTCACTCGCTGCGCCGGGCGCAAGACATTCTGGACAAGTATTTGGCCCGGACAAGCACCATGGCGGACAATGCTATCGCCAAGTTCGAGAACGTTCTGGAAACGGACTTTGCAAAACGAGTTGCAAAACAAGAGGTGGGAAATGATGGGAAGTAATGGCGCACCCGAAGAGATTCGAACTCCTGACCCCCAGATTCGTAGTCTGGTGCTCTATCCAGCTGAGCTACGGGTGCGTGCCGCAGAAGCTGTTCTGCTGGCGTGGCGATCCTCTAAAACGTCCTACCTTCGAATGCAAGCGATTTTGTTTTTAAATCGTCATTTTCCTGCAATGAATTTTACAGTTCTTTGAAAATAAAGGGTTTTTCGACGATTCTGATTTCTGCGTCAAATTCGCGATGAAAAAGGGATGGCGTCTTGGCGCCTTCGAGAGGAACCACGAAAGGAAAAAACTATGTCGTGGCGGCCGTCGATCCGGGCTGCGGGCGGTCGGGGATCTCGATGCGGAATTGCGTGCCACGATCGGCCTTTTCGACAAGGGCAATCGTTCCGCGGTGGGACAGGACAAGCTCGCGGGCGATGGCGAGGCCGAGGCCGGTTCCGCCGGAGCGTGCGGAGCCACGGAAGGCGGAGAACAGGTTTTCGCGTGCCTTCTGCGGCATGCCGGGGCCGTTATCGTCGATGACGATGCTGACGATATCGTCGTTGCGCTGGGCGGCGATGGTCAGGCGCTTCGTGGGATAATCGGAACCGCTTGCCTGCTGCAGCGCCTGCACGCTGTTTTTACAGAGATTGTAGAGAACCCGGAACAGTTGCTCGCTATCGGCATCGATCGTCAGGCTATCCGGGATGCTATCGACGAATTCGATCCCGATCTCCGGTTCGATGGCGAGGATGTCCTTTACATCCTGGACCACTTCGCCAAGCTCGATCATGCGGCGTCTTGGCGCGCCTTCGGTGGCCTGGCCATAGGCAAGCACTTCGCTCGTGTAACCGACGGCGCGATCAATGGTTCTCAGAAGCTTTGGCGCGAAGCTACGCACCATCGGATCTTCGACATCGACCAGCCTGTCCGACATGAGCTGGGCCGACGCCAGGATGTTGCGCATGTCATGGTTGATCTTGGAGACGGCCAGCCCCAGATCGGCGAGGTTCTTCTGCTGTCGCAGCGTCTTTTGCAGTTGCACCTGCATATCGGCAAGATGCCGTCCGGCAACCGCCAGCTCATCGGTCCCCTCTTCCGGTTTGAACAGGCTCGCAGGATCGTCCGGTCGCTCCGAGAAGGTCTGCATGCCGACAGTCAGGCGCCGGATCGGGCGGATCAGGATGCGGTTGATGGAAACGAAGATCAGGCTTGCGGTGATCAGCGACAGCGCCACCGAAATCATCAACACGTTGCCGGCATAGGCGATCATCGCGGCGCGCAGCTTGTTCTCGCTCATCACGATTTCGATGATCATGTTGCTGTCGCCGATCACATCGAAGACACGGATGACGCGGTTCTGGCCAAAGAGCAGTACCGAGAAGGCATCGCGCACCGCTTGCAGTTGCGAGACGTCCGACAGGTCGTATTGATCATCGACGCTCGGCGGCACCTCGGTGGCGGCGAGAAGCGTGGACGTGCCATCCTTCTTGAGTGCAATGAGCTTTGCGCCGGTCGCGAGCAGCGTGTCATTCTGCACGCTGCGGGGAAGTTCCGTCTGAAGACCGTCGATCACCACGCCTGCGGCAGCGGCCGTGTTCAACCTGTCGCGCAGCCAGGCAAGGCGCATATTGGCGACGGACGGTACGAAGATCAGAATTTCGGCGATCATGACGAAAATGATCGTCAACAGAAGCAGGCGTCCGGACAGCCCTTGGGTCAGGCCAGGCATCTCGCGCAGGGGGCGGCTCGTGGCCTCATCCTCCCGCTCGCCATTCATCCGGTTTCTGAGTGCTGAAAACACCAGGGCTTTTCCTGTTGGTCTGCCAGCCAGCGGTCAGAAGCCTTGGCGGCGTCCAATTCGGCAAACAGCGTCATTTCGAGATATCATAAGGATTCGAAGCGAAATTTCAAACGGATGCAAGGCCGATACACAATTCGATGGGCAAAACGGAAAACGCCGCCCTAAGGCGGCGTTCGGCTCAGGCATAAACGAGGCGGTGATCAGAACTCCTGCCACTCGTCCCTGTTCTGCGCAACCGCAGCGGAGCCACTGAAGGCGCGGGCCACAGTGACCATCATTTTGCGTGCTGGAGACGCCACTGGTGCGGAAGACGGTCGGGCTGGGGCTGCAAATCTTTGGGTCTGCAACGCTTCGTTTCCAAGGCGGAAGCGACCGACCAACGAGACCAAGGTTGCCGCCTCGCCGCTCAGCTTATGGGTCGCAGCGGAGGTTTCCTCTACCATTGCGGCATTTCGCTGGGTCACCTGATCCATCTGGTTGATGGCGGTGTTGACCTCCTGCAGACCTGTCGCCTGCTCCTGCGCCGCTGTTGCGATGGAATGGATGTGGTCGTTGATGCTCAAGATGCGCGCCTCGATGTCTTCGAGTGCTGCACCCGTCTGGCGAACGAGCGTCACGCCACTGCCGACCTCCTCTCCAGATTTGGTGATGAGCGCCTTGATATCCTTTGCGGCGTTGGCGGAGCGCTGCGCGAGTTCGCGCACTTCCTGCGCCACGACTGCGAAGCCCTTGCCTGCTTCACCTGCGCGCGCCGCTTCGACACCGGCGTTCAGAGCCAGGAGGTTCGTCTGGAATGCGATCTCATCGATGACATTGATGATCTGGCTGATTTCACGCGATGCCTGCTCGATCCGGCCCATCGCGGTGACCGCGTCGCGAACGACTTTCGCGGAATGGGCCGTCTTTTCCTTGGTCTCCGACACCATGGCGCTTGCTTCCTGAGCGCGCGCGGTGGAGTTCTTCACAACGGCGGTAATCTCATCAAGGGCCGCGGAGGTTTCTTCCAGGGCTGCAGCCTGCTGCTCGGTGCGCTTGGACAGATCGTCAGCCGCGGAGCGCAACTCATTGGCATTGCCGTTGATGCCTTCTGTGCTTTCTTGCACTTCCGCCATTGTCGCTTTCAACTTGGTCATCGTGTCGTTGATGTTGGCCTGCAGCTCGGCGAAGACGCCTTGGAAGTTGCCATTCATAGCGCGCGTCAGATCACCCTGCGCGAGGTCGGCCATAACGCGACCCGCCTCGGAGACGCCGCTATCGACGCTGCTGAGAAGATCGTTGATGGTCTTTGCAAAACGGTTGAGGTTGTCGTCACCATAATCCTTGGTGATGCGGCGGCTGAAGTCACCTTGTGCCGCTGCACCCACCACATCCGCCATACCCGCCTGTAGATCGTCGCTCTTGGTACGCATGGCGGCTTCCTGCGCATTCATACGCCGCACCTCCAGGCCATTACGCTTGAAGATTTCGACTGCGGCCGCCATCTCGCCGATCTCATCCTTACGGTCGAGATAGGGGATTGTGGCCTCAAGGTTGCCTTCGGCGACGGACTTCATTACTGCTGAGACGTTTAGGATCGGCGCACTCAATTGCTTGGAGCCGACATAAAGGCCGATGATGGCTCCGGCTCCGACACCGGTGACAGTGACAAGCGCGACGACCAGGAAGATAAACTGGCCGAAGGCGTCGATCTCCGACTTGATCGCATCGAGATCTTTAAGATCGCCCTTCACAACTGCGTCGATTTCGCCTTGATAGGCCTTGCGGTTTTCTCGGTTGGCTTCGTTGTTGCCCTGGACGCTTGCTTCCTGAGGGCCAACTTCGCGGCCAAGGCGGGCGGTCTCGGTGCGGAAGGCGCGAAACTCAGCAAAGCGCTTTTCGATGTTATCGAAGGCAGCGGCCTGATGGGCCGGAACCCGCGGCTTCCATTCCTTAAGAAGTGCGGACATGGCATCGAGGTTGGTGATGATGCCCTTGGAGAACTTTCCCGCCGCCGCCATGTCCTTTGCCGCGTACACGCCACGGGCTTCCATAACGACAGCGGTCACCAGCCTGTTGAGAGTTTCGCCGTAACGAGCACGATCTGCAACGGCATCGAGAGCGACGGTGTGTGCCTGATATTTGTTGATGGCGTAGATTGAAAGGCCACCAATACTACAGGCCACAAGGCTCAAAAAGCCAACGAGTAGATTGATCTTGCTTCGAATTTTCACTGCGAACTCCCCCGTATTCCAGATCCCCCACGACCGGAGAGCGAGGCTCCCAGCCGTCTGGTCAAGACAACGTTATTGAAGGTCAATTAAGAAACAATTTCAGATCTTACTTATATTCCAAAATCTTTTGAAAAAGCCGTCTTGGAAAGATGAGAGAGATCCCTCCAGGAAAAGCCGGGCTTTAAGTGGTTCGCGCGCGTTGAGTGCGTGATGCGGTTCTGCAATTGACTTTGCGGGCCATAAGCCCTTATAAGCCCGCACGTCCGGGCATTTTGTGCAGTCTATGATGGCTTTCCGGGCATTAGTCGAAACGCTCTTGCCCTTAAAGGCAAAGTCAAGAAGGGCCGCACCCCGCGGTATTAAATAAATGTCGAAGCGTACTTTCCAACCGTCCAAGCTTGTTCGCAAGCGCCGTCATGGTTTCCGTGCCCGCATGGCCACAGCTGGCGGCCGCAAGGTTCTTGCAGCTCGCCGCGCTCGCGGTCGCGCACGTCTGTCCGCTTAATCAAGTGGTTGCCCGATGAAAGTCGCGGCATATGACAGATAAGAAGAAAATGCCCGGTCGGTTGAAAAACCGGCCGGATTTCCTTGCCGTTCAGGCGGGCGAGAAAAGGCGCGGAAGCACTTTTCTTCTGGAGGTCCTGGATCGACAGGCTCCTGAAACCGAACCCAGGGTCGGTTTTACCGTCACAAAACGCCAGGGAAACGCGGTGGAGCGCAACCGTATGCGTCGCCGCCTCAGGGAAGCCGTGAGGCTTTCTGCCGGGTTTGCAATGAAACCCGGGCATGACTATGTGATTGTCGCCCGAAGGGACGCATTGAATACCGACTTCGCCGTACTGGAAAACTTGCTCATAGAGCGGATCGAGGGACGCGCGAAAAACGGACGCTCCCGGGAGACCCGCTCCAGGAAAGAATGATGGAAAAAAACCGCAATTACTTTATCGCGATCGCCCTTTCGGTTGTCATCGTACTTGCCTGGCAGTTTCTCTACATGAACCCGCGTATCGAGCAGCAGCGCCGCGCCGAAGAGGCACGCCAGGCGCAGCAGGCGACGCAACAGACGCAGACCACGACGGCACCTGCCGACGGCACTGCTGCACCGGCAACGACGCCGAGTGGCACGACGCCCGCCTCCGGCGGCCAGCAGGCAGGGACCCTGTCTCGCGCCGAGGCGCTGGCGAAGACGCAGCGCGTCGAAATCGACACGAATGCGATTGCCGGCTCCATCAACCTGACGGGCGCGCGTCTCGATGACGTTCGTCTGAAGGACTATCATGAGACGGTGGATGACTCGAGCCCGATCATCACGCTCCTCTCGCCTGCCGAGACGCATGACGGCTACTTCACCGAACTCGGCTATATCGGCAATGAGGGCGTTGGCTCCGTGCCTGGCCCGACCACGGTCTGGACCGCACCAGCCGGCGCAAAGCTGACCGAGACGACGCCGGTCACGCTTTCCTATACCAACGACAAGGGCGTGGTCTTCAACCGCACCATCTCGATCGACGATCACTATATGGTCACCGTCACCGACAAAATCGAGAACCCCGGTCAGGACGCGATCACGCTTTCGGCTTATGGCCGCATCACGCGTAACAACAAGCCTGTCACCCCGCCCGTCTTCGTGATCCACGAAGGCTTCCTGGGCGTTGCTGGTGCTGATGGCAGCCTGACGGAAGAGACCTACAAGAAGGTCGAGGAACAGCCCTATGTCCTGCCGAAGGCAACCGGCGGCTGGCTCGGCATCACCGACAAGTACTGGGCGGCAGCAATCGTTCCGCCACAGGACAAGGCCGTCGAGACCCGCTACTCGCACTTTACCGATGGTCAGCCGCGTTATCAGGCCGATTATCGCAGCGATGCCGTGACCATTGCGCCCGGCGCATCCACCGAGCTGAAGAACATGATCTTCGCCGGTGCGAAAGAAGTGCCGCTGGTCGATCGGTACGAGAAGCAGTATTCCATTCCGAAGTTCGATCTCTTGATCGACTGGGGCTGGTTCTACTTCATCACCAAGCCGATGTTCAAACTGATGGATTTCTTCTTCCGTTACTTTGGCAATTTCGGCGTGGCGATCCTGCTGACTACCATCGTCGTCAAGCTTCTGTTCTTCCCGCTTGCCAGCAAGCAATATGCCTCCATGGCAAATATGAAGCGCATGCAGCCCAAGATCGAGGAGCTGAAGGCCAAGTTCGGCGACGACCGCATGGGCATGCAGCAGGCGATGATGCAGCTCTACAAGGAAGAGAAGATCAATCCGATTGCCGGATGCTGGCCGATGCTTCTGCAGATTCCGGTCTTCTTCGCGCTCTACAAGGTCATCTACGTCACCATCGAAATGCGTCACGCGCCTTTCTTCGGCTGGATCCACGACCTGTCCGCGCCAGATCCGACCTCGCTCTTCAATCTGTTCGGTCTTCTGCCCTATGACGTGCCGCACTTCCTGATGATCGGCGTCTGGCCTATCATCATGGGCATCACCATGTTCCTGCAGATGCGCATGAACCCGACGCCGCCCGATCCGACCCAGGCGATGATCTTCACCTGGATGCCGCTGATCTTCACCTTCATGCTGGCGTCTTTCCCGGCGGGTCTGGTGATCTACTGGGCATGGAACAACACCCTGTCGATCTCGCAGCAGGCTGTGATCATGAAGCGCCACGGCGCCAAGATCGAGCTCTTCGACAACCTCAAAGGGGTGTTCAAACGAAAGCCGGTGCAATCCAAATGACGGCTGACAAGCCCCTCTTCGGAAGGCCGTGGATTTTCATCCGCGGCGTTCCGGCCATGAAGTTCCTTCCTCCCGAGGGCCCGGCAGAAATCGCTTTCGCCGGGCGTTCGAATGTCGGCAAGTCTTCGTTGATCAATGCGCTCGTCGGCCACAAGGGATTGGCGCGCACCTCGAATACCCCGGGCCGCACGCAGGAACTCAACTATTTCGTACCGGAAGGCTATTCCGGCGCCGGAGACGATCTGCCGCCGATGGCACTGGTCGACATGCCGGGCTATGGCTACGCACAGGCGCCCAAGGATCAGGTCGATAACTGGACGAAGCTCGTTTTCGATTACTTACGTGGCCGGGCAACGTTGAAGCGCGTCTATGTGCTGATCGATTCCCGGCACGGCATCAAAAAGAATGACGAAGACGTCTTGAGCCTTCTCGACAAGGCGGCCGTCTCCTATCAGATCGTTTTGACGAAGACGGACAAGATCAAGGAACCTGCCGTTCCGCGCCTCATCAGCGAAACGCTGGAGAAGATCAAAAAGCGCCCTGCGGCCTATCCGGAAGTTCTGGCAACGTCATCGGAAAAATCGGCCGGTCTCGATGAACTGCGCGCCGAGATCCTGAAAACGGTCGGTTATCCGCATCCCTGACGGTTGACGGTCGAAATGCTCAAACGGCGGTGAAGAGCAGCACTGCGGCCCACAGAACGGCCGCAAGTGTCGTCATCCGCCAGAAGCGCGTGGAGTTCCACAGAGCTGTGAGGATGGCGAAGCGGCCATAGATGCTGCGATGCAGCTTGTCGTCCGAACGGCGAAGCGCGTGATCCATAGAGGCATCCACATAGGACGCGAAGGTGCGCTGTTCACGCACTTCCGTTTCGGCAAGATTGTCTTCCCAGCGCCGCACGATGGTGGCGAATTGCTGGTCTTTGCGAACCCTTTCGGCAAGCTCGGCTTTCACGTCTTCCGGCAGCGCGCCGAGCACATATTTGCCCGCAAGCACCTGATCCTTCAAACCGCCGCGCATATCCTTATCCGGCAAGGCCATTCTTCTTCAAACTCCGCTGCTTCGCGCCACTGTCATCATGACAGCCTGCCGATTCGAACCTCGAACGGCCGGACGCAGACTCCCCGAACAAGGCTGGTCCGAATGCGCCCGCGTGTCAATCCGATTAGGCAGCGCATGGGCCATCCTCTGCGAATTAATGTTTCTCGCCGACCCCTTCCCGTGTTTCATCCGTCAAAAACTTGCGTTACAAGCGGCGCGTTCCAGCAAGAGGTTTTTCTCATGGCGAGTATCGAAAGCGAAATGCAGGCCCGGCTTCTGGCTCAGGCCCTTCCCTTCATGCAGAAGTATGAAAACAAGACAATCGTCGTAAAATATGGCGGTCACGCCATGGGCGACATGGCTCTTGGAAAAGCTTTCGCCGAAGACATCGCGCTTCTCAAGCAATCCGGCATCAACCCCATCGTCGTTCACGGCGGGGGCCCGCAGATCGGCGCGATGCTGACGAAGATGGGAATCGAGTCGAAGTTCGAAGGCGGTCTGCGCGTCACAGACGCCAAGACGGTCGAGATCGTCGAAATGGTTCTGGCAGGCTCGATCAACAAGGAGATCGTCGCCCTCATCAACCAGACGGGTGAGTGGGCCATCGGCCTTTGCGGCAAGGATGGCAACATGGTCTTTGCCGAAAAGGCACGCAAGACCGTGACCGACCCGGACAGCCATATCGAGCGCGTTCTTGATCTAGGCTTCGTCGGCGAGGTCGTCGAAGTCGATCGCACGCTGCTCGATTTATTGGCAAAGTCCGAGATGATCCCCGTCATCGCCCCTGTGGCGCCCGGTCGTGATGGCGCGACCTACAACATCAATGCCGATACGTTCGCTGGCGCAATTGCCGGCGCGCTACACGCCACCCGCCTGCTGTTCCTCACCGATGTCGAGGGCGTTCTCGACAAGAACAAGGAACTGATCAAGGAGTTGACCGTCTCCCAGGCCAAGGCGCTGATCAAGGACGGCACAATCTCCGGCGGGATGATCCCGAAGGTGGAAACCTGCATCGAGGCCATCAAGGCCGGCGTGCAGGGCGTGGTGATCCTCAACGGCAAGACTGCCCATTCGGTCCTTCTGGAAATCTTCACGGAAGGTGCTGGTACGCTGATCGTGCCCTGAGTCGTCGGATTTCGGCTTGGGTCAGCCCCAGGCCAGAAGCGACAGCACGCCAAGGACGATCAACAGGCAGCCGATCAGTTCGAGCTTGTTGATCTTTTCCTTGAAGAAAAAGACGGTCGAAGCGAAGGCAAAGAGCATCTCTACCTGCGCCAGCGCCTTGACGACTGCGGCTTGTTGCAGAGTCATCGCCGTGAACCAGCCGAATGAGGCCGTGGCACCGACGAAGCCGACAGCAATTGCCGGTTTCCATGCCTTGGCGATGCGCGCCAGTTCTTCCCGCTCCCGCAGAATAATCCAGATGAGCATCGTTACCGTTTGCGTCACGATGACCACCACCAGCGTGAAGCTCGCCTGCATGATGGCGTCGGGCGCCGGCAGGCTTGCGGCAATCGAGAGCGATGCGGAACGATAAGCGACGGAGGAGAGACCGAAGAGTGCGCCAGATGCCAGGCCAATCCCCGCCGTCTTGCTGAAGATGGAGGTGATGATGGAGACGGGAGAGAGCGTCGTTCTCGCCACCGAAATCAGCATGACACCGGAGACCGAAATGGCAATGGCCAGCAGCGTTCCGGCGCTGACGCTTTCGCCGACGAAGATGAGCGCGAAGAGCGCCGCCTGAGCAGGCTCCGTGCGCGAATAAGCCGTGCCGACAGCGAAATTACGGAACGAGAACAGATGCACCAGCAGGAAGGTGGCACCGATCTGCGCCATCGATCCAACCGCGGCCCATAGCGCGAAAGTGCCGTTGATCGATGGCAATGGCCTTGCCAGTCCAAAATGCAGGATGGCGAGATAGGTCAACGCAAAGGGCATGCCGAAACCGAAGCGCACGAAGGTGGCGCCCGTGGTCCCCATGCTCTTCTTCAGATGTTTTTGAAAGGTCGAGCGCAGATTCTGCAAGAAGGCGCTGACCAGGGTGATGCCGATCCACAATTCCATGCCTTGGATTAGCATTGGCGCAGGTTTGCCGCCAAGGACGGTTTTCGTCACGGGCGGCGCGTTTTCGATTTTATTTGACCAGCGAAACGGGCATAAGCGTTGCATGAACACAAAGCCCAAGAACACCGCAGAGCCAGCCGATTTCGCCCATGTGACGGAGTGGGTCTTCGATCTCGACAACACGCTCTACCCTCATCACATCAATCTCTTCTCACAGATCGACCGCAACATGACCGCCTATGTGGCGGAGCTGCTGCAGCTCGATCCGGAAGAGGCGCGCGTTCTTCAGAAGCGCTACTACCACGAGCATGGAACGACACTCCAAGGACTGATGATCCACTACGGTATCGATCCGAACGACTTCCTGGAGAAGGCACATGCGATCGACTATTCCGCTTTGCTTCCAGATCCGGAGTTGGGAGAGGCAATCAAGGCTCTGCCTGGCCGCAAGTTCATTCTGACCAATGGCAGCGTCAAGCACGCCGAGGCCGCCGCCGGTGCCCTGGGCATCCTCGATCACTTCGAAGATATCTTCGACATCGTCGCTGCGGGTTACCTGCCGAAGCCCGCGGGCCAGACCTACGAAAAATTTGCCGCGCTGAAACAGCTCGACACCAAAAGGGCTGCGATGTTCGAGGACCTGCCGCGCAATCTCGTGGCACCCCGAGCGATGGGCATGAAGACGGTGCTTCTCGTTCCGCGCAATCTCGAAGGCATCGTGATGGAGCGCTGGGAAATCCCGGCCGAGACGGATGATCACATCGATTACATTACCGATAACCTATCGGAATTTTTGGTAGGACTCCAAGACAGCCGCGCTTAGAGCGATTCATATATTACCGATGTTTCATATGCATTACGGATGTTTAACTGGTGGGAACGAAGCGTCGCCTATAGCGTCTTACGAGGGACACCAACGGAAAGGTTTTGATATGCTAAAACGGAAGATCGCCATCACCGCGCTTGGCGCTGCCCTGATGCTCAGCACCACTGCGTCCATGACGATGGCGGCTCCACGTGGCGGCGCCGACCTTGAAGGTCCGCGCATGCGCCCTGAGCCGATGTTCGTTCACCTCTTGAAGGTGGCCGATACCAACAAGGACGGCAAGATCACCAAGGAAGAGTTCAACGCCCGCCAGGAGGCACTCTTCACCGAGATCGACGCCGACAAGGACGGCTCCATCACGCCGAAGGAAATGCGAGACTATCGCCGGGCGAAAATGGAAGCCTGGCGGGAAGCCAATCCGCGTCCGGAAAAAGCCGCAGCCGAGGGTGACCAGAAAAAGGCCGAGGGCGACAAGAAGGATGGTGAGCGCGAAAAGCGTCGTGAAGCTCGCGAAGAGCGCAAGGGCAAGGATCGTAAAGGCAAGATGGGCGGCATGTTCGCCTCGGCCGATACGGACGGCAACGGTCAGCTCAGCGAGCCGGAGTTCATGGCCGCTGGCGAAAAGATCTTCACACGTCTAGACCGCAACAATGACGGCGTTATCAGCGTGGACGACATGCCGGATCGCCCCTGGCTCTAAGGCCTTCTCGATTACTGGAGGCCCGCCCTGTTTCAGGGTGGGCCTTTTTTTGTCGGCCAATCGCTCCACGACCGGACCGGTCGATCGCGAGTTAGGGTTAAAGCATGTCGCGCGAAAGTGGTCACCGGCTTTGCGATAACGATATGCGACAAAACCAAGACCTAAGCGCCGGAAGCAAATCTGAAAGATCGCGACGCGCTTTAGTGCAGGCTGATGGTCCGCAACTCGTCTTCGGCAGCCTTGAAGAAGGTGCTGGATCGGTTGTCGGTCAGAAGGATGGGTGTGCCGTCGGCGCCGAAAAGGGCCCAAAGATCAAGACCGGGATCGATCTCGGGCGCCTCGGGAAAGCACTTCATCACCTGTTCGGCTCGCATCTTGCGGATGTAGCCCACTTCGCCGGCACCAAGATGGGCCAGCTGGGATTTGGTCAGGCGCGCATGCGCTTCTTTTAAAAGCATGTTTCAGCCTCCATCGAGCGCCGTTGTTGCGTCCTTTGAAGACGTATCCGGTCGCTCAGAATTTCAAGTCGACGCGCAGTCCGTTGCGAAGATCCTCGGATCCTTGCGCCGATGCGTTGGTCTTTGACCAGGAGACTGAACGGAATCAGTCTACGGGGCCAGAGTCTTACTGTGAGACGGAAATGTTAATTTTCTTCACCACGTTGGAGATTTCCGGACGGGTGAGTTCGATGGAGAGCAGACCGTTCTTCAGGCGCGCATTGTGCACCTGCATACCGTCAGCCAGCACGAAAACGCGCTGGAACTGCCGCGCGGCGATACCGCGATAGAGGTAGTCGCGCTTTTCCTGATCCTGCTGGCGCCCACGGATCACCAGTTGATTGTCTGCTGTCGTGACATCGAGATCGTCTTCGGAAAATCCGGCAACCGCAATGGTGATGCGCAGTCGCTCAGGGCTTGAGTCTTCCGCCGCCAGCCGCTCGATATTGTATGGTGGATAGCCGTCATTCGATTTCGCCATACGCTCCAGCGTTTTTTCCATGGCATCGAATCCCAGCATCAAGGGGTTCGTGAAGGGTGTCATGCGGCTCATAGTCCCGTGTCCTTGCATCCAAGCGACGATCTTGTGGCGCACGTGGTGATGCGGCGCCCAGCCCCGTTTCGGCAGCTCATTGCCATATGGTAACATGGTGCCCGAAACGCAAGAACGCCGCATCGGCAAAACCACCGGTCTTCGGCAGCCCATTGACAAGCCGGTCAAAGCAGCCTGAAAAGACATGACTTACAGCATCGGCCGAAAATCGGACTCGATTTTTGGAAAAGCACGATGCGTGGATTGAAAGAGTGAGAGCGTCCTTTGTGCGTCCAGAAGAACGCAGGGCGCTCTGGACAGACAGGATGACCATGGCCGAGCGCAGAAAAATCATTATCGACACCGATCCCGGGCAGGATGACGCAGCCGCGATCATGCTCGCTCTTGCAAGCCCTGACGAGATCGAAATTCTCGGGCTGTGCGCCGTGGCAGGCAATGTGCCGCTGAAGCTGACAAGCCGCAACATCCGCATCATTCTGGAACTGTGCAATCGTCCTGAGGTGCCAGTCTATGAGGGTTGCGAACGTCCGCTGGTGCGCGCACCGATCACGGCCGAGCATGTGCATGGCAGCACTGGCCTCGACGGCCCGACGCTCCCGGAACCCACACTGACTGCACAGTCCCAGCATGCGGTGGATTTCATTATCGACACCCTTCGCCGTGAGGCGGAAGGTACAGTGACGCTCTGCACGCTCGGCGCGCTCACCAATGTCGCGACCGCTCTGCAAAAAGCACCGGATATCGCGCCGCGGGTAAAAGAACTGGTGCTGATGGGCGGCGGCTTCTTCGAAGGTGGCAACATCACACCGGCGGCCGAGTTCAACATCTACGTCGATCCGCATGCCGCCGAGATCGTCTTCCGCTCCGGCATTCCGCTCGTCATGATGCCGCTCGATGTGACGCACAAGCTGCTGACGACCAAGGCGCGCGTCGCCCGCATCCGTGATATCGGCACGCACCCGGCGATCGCCATGGCGGAAATGCTGGAGTTCTTCGAGCGATTCGATGTGGAGAAATACGGCTCCGATGGCGGGCCGCTGCATGATCCGACCGTGATTGCCTATCTGATCAAGCCTGAGCTTTTCGCTGGACGCGATTGCAACGTGGAAATCGAGACGTCGTCTGACCTGACGATGGGCATGACCGTGGTCGATTGGTGGAAGGTGACGGAGCGTCCCGTCAATGCCAAGGTGTTCCGCGATGTGGATGCCGATGGCTTCTTCGCGCTGCTCACCGAGCGCTTCGCAAGGCTCTGATCACTGCTTCTCGCAAAAATGCCCGGGCTCAGAGACGATCGAGCCCGGGCATTTTTGTGCGATGTTATCCCGCCGAGAAACGGGAGCCCTTATAGCTCATAGAAATCGGCGACGATCTTCCAGGCTTCCTCGGCGGTCTCGGCGAAGTGAAACAGATCGATATCGTCCGGCGCGATGGTGCCGAAATCCGCCAATGCCTTGAAATTGATGATCGAGTGCCAGAAATCCCTGCCGAAGAGAATGAGCGGGATTGGTGCCATGCGCTTGGTCTGGATCAGCGTCACGGTTTCGAACAGTTCGTCCATGGTGCCGAAGCCGCCGGGGAAGACGACCACGGCCTTGGCCCGCATGAGGAAGTGCAT
Organism: Agrobacterium cavarae; assembly: GCF_004310285.1. Taxonomy (GTDB): domain Bacteria; phylum Pseudomonadota; class Alphaproteobacteria; order Rhizobiales; family Rhizobiaceae; genus Agrobacterium; species Agrobacterium cavarae. Next base: position 127,968 of record NZ_SISF01000023.1, on the reverse strand, counting down.
CTTGCGGATAGCGAAATAGTGGAAGTTGAAGCTGAGCTCCGGCGTCACATAAGGATTGGGCGCCTGCTCGTGCGGCAGAAGGATGTTGAGGCCGATCGAGGGAGCGCCTGCTTCTGATGCTCCCCTGTTGCCCGCTTCCATCACACCCGGGCCGCCGCCGGTCATGACAACATATTCGCGGTGATCGAATTTCTCCGCTTCGACAGCACAGAGCTGCGCGAATTTGCGTGCCTCGTCATAATAGGCGGATGCTGCTTCGAGGTTCTTTTTCTGGGTCTCGTTGCGCGCCGCCCAGGCGGCGGCACCGGGCTCTGGGATGCGCGCACCGCCGAACATCACCACCGTCGATTTGATGCCGCGTTCGGAGAGGATCATCTCCGGTTTCAACAGTTCGAGTTGAAGGCGGATCGGGCGCAGTTCTTCCCGGCATAGGAAGTCGGTATCGGTATAGGCAAGGCGATAGGAGGGCGAGGCGCTTTGCGGTGTCTTAGGGATAACTTCGGCCTGGTGCTTGTCGTCAGAACTGTTTTTCAGCGGGTCCCAAACCCCGTCTTTGCGCCGCAGCTTGCCGTTTTTCAGTTTCGCCATTTCCATGCCTTTCCGATGCTTGCGTCAAATCGCCCAAATCGCATTGACGCACTTGAAACACTCGCTTAGAGCAATTGACCGTGTCCGGCCAGCGGTGCGGATGTTTCCCTGAAATGACGATAGTCAGCGAAGTTTAAGGAATTCTCATGAGCAGCTCGGATCTCGGCACCCTCGAAAGCATCATCGAAACCGCATTCGAAAACCGCGACGGCGTGAACACCTCCACGAAGGGTGAAGTTCGCGATGCGGTCGAGACCTCGCTCAATCTTCTTGACGCCGGCGAGGCCCGCGTGGCCGAGCGTGAGGCCAATGGCAACTGGAAGGTGAACCAGTGGCTGAAGAAAGCCGTCCTGCTCTCCTTCCGCCTCAACGACATGGAAATCGTAACCGGTGGCCCAGGCGAATCCACCTGGTGGGACAAGGTGCCCTCCAAGTTCGAAAACTGGGGTGAAAACCAGTTTCGCGCTGCCGGCTTCCGCGCTGTGCCGAATGCCGTGGTTCGTCGCTCCGCCTATGTGGCGAAGAACGTCGTGCTGATGCCGTCCTTCGTCAATCTCGGCGCCTATGTCGATGAAGGCACCATGGTCGATACGTGGGCAACGGTCGGCTCCTGCGCGCAGATCGGCAAGCACGTCCATCTTTCCGGCGGCGTCGGCATTGGCGGCGTGCTCGAGCCGCTCCAGGCTGGTCCCACCATCATCGAAGACAATTGCTTCATCGGCGCCCGTTCGGAAGTCGTTGAAGGCTGTATCATCCGTGAAGGCTCGGTGCTGGGCATGGGCGTCTATATCGGCAAGTCCACCAAGATCGTGAACCGCGCGACCGGCGAAATCTTCTACGGCGAAGTACCGCCCTACTCCGTCGTGGTGGCCGGCACCATGCCTGGCAAGCCTTTCCCGAATGGCGAGCCTGGCCCTGGCCTTTACTGCGCCGTCATCGTCAAGACCGTCGATGAGAAGACGCGCTCCAAGACCGGTATCAACGAGCTGCTGCGCGATTGAAGTAAGAAGACCGGCTAAAGCATGTCGCGCAAAAGTGTGCAGCGGTTTTGCGGTAACGACATGCGACAAAACAAGGACTTAAAGCGTAGGGAGCGAATCTGAAAGATCGCGATACGCTTTAAGAGTAGAAGCGGCAGAGAGTAGACAGCCCATGAACGCCACCGATCCCGTCTCCAATCTTGCCGCCCTCATCCGCTGCCCTTCGGTCACGCCTGCAGAAGGCGGGGCGCTCAGCCTGCTCGATAACCTGCTCTTGCCGCTCGGCTTTGCGGTCGAGCGGATGGTGGCCACGGAAGATGGCACACCGGACGTTGAAAATCTTTACGCGCGCCTTGGCACCGATGGACCGCATCTGATGTTTGCCGGTCATACCGATGTCGTACCGGTGGGCGACGAAGCGTCCTGGAGCCATCCGCCCTTTGCCGCTGAGATTGCCGGCGGCGAGATGTATGGTCGCGGCGCTGTCGACATGAAGGGCGGTATCGCCTGCTTCGTCGCAGCGATTGCCCGTCACATCGAAAAGCATGGAAAGCCGCAAGGCTCGGTATCCTTCCTGATTACCGGCGATGAGGAAGGTCCGTCGATCAACGGCACCTCGAAGCTTCTGGAATGGGCCGCCGCCAAGGGAGAGCGCTGGGATGCCTGCGTCGTCGGCGAGCCGACCAATCCGAACCAGCTGGGCGACATGATCAAGATCGGCCGCCGAGGTTCGCTCTCCGGCCGCATCACCGTCCATGGCGTCCAAGGCCATGCTGCCTATCCGCATCTTGCCGACAACCCCATTCGCGGCATGCTGCAATTGACTCAAGCGCTGATGGACCCGCCTTTCGACCACGGCACCGATAATTTCCAGCCCTCCAATCTGGAAGTAACGACGATTGATACGGGTAACGCCGCAACCAACGTCATTCCGGCCAGAGCGACGGCGTCCTTCAATATCCGTTTCAACGATACCTGGACGGCGGAGACGCTGCGGGCCGAGATCATTCGTCGTCTGGATGCGGCTGCCGCTGACGGCGCGCTTCGTCCGGATCGGACACCCGTCAATTACGAGATCGTCTGGGCCGATCGGCCAAGCCATGTCTTCCTGACGCGCAACAATGCGCTGATCTCCTCGCTTTCGGGCGCGGTGGCCGAGGTCACGGGTCTGGAGCCGAAGCTTTCGACCACCGGCGGCACCTCCGATGCGCGCTTCATCAAGGATTATTGCCCCGTAGTGGAGTTTGGTCTCGTCGGGCAAACGATGCATATGGTCGATGAGCGTGTAGCAGTTGCGGACCTCGAAACGCTGACACGCATCTATGAAACCTTCATCGAACGCTGGTTCGGCCATGCCGCCACTGAGTGAAGTCACCATTTATCTGCGCGGATTGTGGTTGCTGTTTCTCGGCAACAAGGAAGGCTTGCGGCTTTTGGATATCAGCGATCGCGGCTTGCTTCGCTCCTTCTACGCGGCGCTCTGGTGCCTGCCCTCCATGGCGCTTTCGTGGTACTGGTGGCATGAAGCCTATCTATCCGGACTGCCGGAAGGCGTTCATACGGGCGCGATCTTCTTCATCCGTCTCGCCATCGTCGAAGCGATCTGCTGGATGGTGCCGCTGATCCTGATCGGAGTGCTGCTTTATGCCTTTGGAGCGAGAGGCAAGTTTCAAGCGATTATCGTGGTAGCAAACTGGTTGTCGGTGCCATTCTCCTACGCCTATTCGGTCCTGATCCTGATCGCGCTGCTCCTGCCCTCCTTGCACGGGCTGGTCGCGATCCTCTGGTTTGCGCTGCTGCTGACGCTCGTCTTCACCTTCTCGAGGATCGTGCGGTTTTTCGTGCGCGACCAGCCGCTCCTGGTAACGGCATTGGTTATGACCCTGCTTGTACCCGGGATGATCCTGTCGGAACTGCTGCAGCGCTTTCTCGGCGTTTACCCGACCTAATCATCCGAGGCTGAAAGTCAAACTTCGCCGCCCTCTGCCGCACCTGTCCGCGGCTGTCGCGGCGGTATGACGTCGGGATAATCCACCTGCATGAAGTAAAGGCCTTCCGGCGGCGCGACCGGGCCGCAGGCCTTACGATCCCGCGCCTCGAGTGCAGCGCGGACATCATCGGGCGTCATGGCGCCCTCGCCTGCCAGCTTCAGCGTACCGGCGAAGGAGCGGATCTGGTTATGCAGGAAGCTCTGCGCCGTTGCACGGATCTCAATCAGGTCGCCAGTGCGCGTCACATCGAGCCTGTCCAGCGTGCGCACGGGACTGTTGGCCTGGCAATGCACCGAGCGGAAAGTGGTGAAGTCATGCCGCCCAACCAGCATCTGCGCGGCCGCATGCATTCTCTCATGGTCCAGGCCTTTCGACACCCACCAGGCCCGCTTGTGCTCCAGCGCCAGGCGTGATTTGCGCGAGATGATGCGGTAGAGATAATGGCGACGGATCGCAGAAAAGCGGGCGTCAAAATCTTCCGTCACCGCTGCCACGTCGAGCACCGAGACTGCGTCGCCTGCCATTGCCAGATGGGCATTCAGCGCATTGCGGAGCTTATATGGCTGCCAATTGCGCGCAAGATCCACATGGGTGACCTGACCCACCGCATGCACGCCGGAGTCGGTTCTGCCCGCGCCGCGAATGCCGACCTTTTCGCCCGTCAGCGACAGGACGGCCGCTTCGAGTGCGCCCTGAACCGACCTGCCATTGTCCTGCCTCTGCCAGCCAACATAGGGCGTGCCGTCATATTCGACGCTCATGCGAAAACGCGGCATCGGCTACAGCCTCGTTCCGATGGGAACGGGCGTTCCGCGCAGGAAGTCAGCGGCCAGCATCGGCTTGCCGCCCGCCTTCTGCAACTTTAGGAGACGCACTGCACCGCTGGCGCAGGCAATCATCAATTGGTCGTCAAGAACGGAGCCTGCCTCGCCCATTCCCTCGGCCCGCTCGCTTGCCAACACCTTGACGCGTTCCGGCTTGCCGCCGATCTCCAGTTCGAACCACGCACCGGGAAAGGGTGCCAGCCCGCGAATGTGGTTGTGTACGTCCTGCGATGGGCGGGAGAAATCGATCCGCGTCTCGGCCTTGTCAATCTTGGTGGCGTAGAGAACGCCCTCCTCGGCCTGCACCGTCAGCGGCAGATCGTCGTTCTCGAGCTTTGCCATGGCGTCACGCATCAACCGGGCGCCTTTCAGCATCAGCGCGTCATGCAACTCGCCGGCCGTCATGTTCTCATCGATGGGAACACGGGCGGTCAGCGCCACCGGGCCGGTGTCCAGCCCCTTTTCCATCTTCATCACCATCATGCCGGTTTCGGCATCGCCTGCCATGATGGCGCGCTGGATGGGGGCCGCACCGCGCCAGCGGGGCAGAAGTGAGGCATGGCCGTTGTAGCAGCCAAGGCGTGTGCCATTCAAAATGGCCTCAGGCAGTAGAAGACCATAGGCAACGACCACCGCGACATCCGCATCGAACGCGCCAAATTGCTGTCGATCTTCGTCCGCCTTGAAATTCAGCGGGGTCAGAACCGGAATGCCCAAAAGCTCTGCGGCCTGATGCACGGGGGATTTCTGAAGATCCAGCCCGCGGCGACCGCCTGGGCGCGGCGGCTGCGTATAGACCGCCACGACATGATGGCCCGCCTCTTTCAGCGCGCGCAGCGTGGGGACCGAAAACTCCGGCGTTCCCATGAATATGATGCGAAGAGCCATTGTTGCCCCCTGCCCTGCTGCTGGTACCGGGCGGCCAATCGGCCAGCCGGATCAGACCTTGGCGCGGGCCAGCTTGGTGAATTTCTTGATGACCATGTCACGCTTCAGTCGCGAGATGTGGTCGATGAAGAGCACGCCGTTCAGATGGTCGATTTCATGCTGCAGACAGGTGGCAAGAAGACCATCGGCCTCGACCGTCTGCTGCTTGCCGTCGCGATCCACATATCCAACCGTCAAAGAGGCCGGACGTTCGACTTCGGCGTAGTAATCAGGGATGGAGAGGCAGCCCTCTTCATAGGTCGAGACATCGTCCGACACTTTGAGGATTTCCGGATTGATGAAAACCTGCGGCTTGTTTTCCTCATCGTCGCGCGAGAGGTCGATCACCAGCATGCGGCGCGCAACGCCAATCTGGATCGCGGCCAGACCGATGCCCGGCGCGTCATACATGGTCTCCAGCATGTCGTCTGCCAGGCGCTGGATTTCCGAATCCACCGTCTCGACAGGCTTGGATTGCTGGCGCAGCAGCGGATCGGGCAAAATGATAAGAGGCTTGATCGTCATGGCTTCCCATAACCCATCTCATCAGCCGAGGAAATGAAAAAATACGGTCGATTCAACGCTGATACTGGATAGCCGACTCATTTTTGCCGCGTACGTGTTCTTGTTTTGTACGAATCAGAATAACTCTGTTAGATTGCGTTATGAACATCGATCTCAGCAGCCTCGGTCAAACGGCTTTCAGCGTCGGAACGCTCAACATTTCTGTCGGCGCCCTCCTCTTCTTTCTGGCCTTTGCCGGGCTGCTGGCCGTCCTCTTTCTTCTGCGCAAACCGGCAGCGCCGGATCAGCCACGGGAAGAGCTGACCGAACTTCTGAAGACCCAGACCGAGTTGCAGGGCCGTATCGCCGCCATGGCGGATGCCTTTTCCGCGCGCCAGAACGAAATGAGCCAGACGCTGAACGAGCGATTGGATGGCATGTCGCAGCGGCTCGGCACGACGCTGACGGAACAGACCCGCTCGACCCATGAGAACCTCAGCAAGCTGCAGGAGCGCCTTGCCGTCATCGATGCCGCGCAAGGCAATATTCAGGATCTTGCCAAGGATGTGATCGGACTGCAGGCGATCCTTTCCAACAAGCAGACCCGTGGCGCCTTCGGCCAGGCGCGCATGGAAGCGCTGATTGCCGATGCGCTGCCCTCCGGCACCTACCAGCTTCAACCTACACTTTCGAACGGCTTTCGGCCGGACTGCACGATCAAGATGCCGAACAATGCGCCGGTGCTGGTGATCGACGCCAAGTTTCCGCTGGAAGCCTGGAATGCCCTAAAGGCGGATGAATCTCCGGAAGCCAAGCGCACTGCGACCCAGCGGTTCCGCCGGGACATGGAAGTGCATATTCGCGATGTGTCGGAGAAATATCTCATTCCTGGCGAGACGCAGGATACCGCCTTCATCTTCGTGCCGTCGGAATCGATCTTCGCCGATATTCACCAGCATTTCGAATTTCTGGTGCAGCGTGCTCACCGCTCCCGGGTGGTGATTGTTTCACCATCGCTATTGATGCTTTCGATCCAGGTTATCCAGTCGGTCCTGAAGGATCAACGAATGCGGGAGCAGGCCCACCTGATCCAGGGTGAAGTGGCGCTGTTGATGGACGATGTGCGGCGCCTGGATGAGCGTACCCGCAAGCTGCAGACGCATTTCGGCCAAGCGCAGCGCGATGTCGAGATGATGCTGACGTCGTCGGAAAAGGTTCTGGCGCGTGGCGACAAGATCGAGAGCCTCGATTTTTCCACAAGCACCAAGGAGATCCCGCATTCGGAGGTAGAGCATATGCGCCGCATTGCCGACGCGCGCGCAGGTGCTGCCAAGCTGCGCGTGGTGGATGACGAGTAAGCGGCGCTGAAATCAAACGAACGTCGCCGCCATTGCAAAATCGATCTCCGATTTCGATCCCGATGCGCTAGAGCGCCGTGCGTCTTTTTAGACGCACAAAGGACGCTCTACCTTCTTTCAATCTACGCATCGTGCTTTCCAAAAATCGATTCCGATTTTCGGGCCGATGCTGTAGCACTATCGGCATTGTCAACGTCTTTGCCTTTTGGATCAGCCTCGCATGATTACTGTTTTCGGCTCCATCAACATGGATCTCGTCGCCACCTCCGACCGTCTTCCGAAGCCGGGCGAGACGGTGACCGGCAAAAGCTTTTCCACGGCGGCTGGTGGCAAGGGCGCCAATCAGGCGCTGGCCGCACGTCGCGCAGGAGCGGACGTCAAGATGGCGGGCGCCATTGGTGACGACACCTTTGCCGCCCCCGCACTCACGCTGCTGCGTGACGCCCGGACCGATCTGTCGCTGCTGAAGACCGTGGCCGAACCGACTGGAACGGCGGTGATCCTGATTGGCGAGGGTGGCGAGAACATGATCTCGGTTATTCCCGCGGCCAATGGAACGGTCTCGCCACAGGATGCAGAGCGCGCCGTCTCGGAGATGGCCGAGGGCGATACGCTGATGCTGCAATTTGAAATTCCGGCCGATGCGATCGAGGCGTCGCTGAAGGCCGCGAAAGCCAAGCGTGTGACGACGATCATCAACACGGCTCCTCTGACCGCGGATGCGGCCCGCCTTTCCAAGCTTGCCAATATCGTTATCGCCAATGAGACCGAGTTCGAGTTGTTGATCGGCAAGAACGGGCTGTCCTCTTCCGATCGGGAGAAGGAGTTGAGCGCGCTTCACGCGGAAACGGGACAGACGCTGATCGTCACGCTCGGTGCGGACGGTGTGATCGCTATTCGCAATGGCAAGCTCTTCAAGGCCATGGGCCTGAAGATCGAGCCGGTCGATACGGTGGGAGCTGGCGACACCTTCTGCGGCTATCTCGCCGCAAGCCTCGATGCCGGAATGGACTTCGAGAAGGCGCTGCGCCGTGCCGCTGTCGCCGGTTCGCTGGCCTGCACCCGTGAGGGTGCCCAGCCGTCTATCCCCACCGCCGCTGATGTGGATGCAAAGCTCTGAGACGATAAGTCTCGTCCCATCCTCAACCCGATCAAGCATCCTTGAACAGGTTGAGGGCGGCGTATTGCAAAAGCATGATCGTCTTACCGTCGCGAATGACCCCTGAGGCGATCATGCTCATCGCCTCATCGATCCTCACTTCCATGACGGCAATATCCTCGCCCTCGTCTTCATTTCCGCCGCCGGCCGATGTTCTGTCGCCAGGCTGATACTCGCCGACGAAGAAGTGTAGCCTCTCGGTGACGGAGCCAGGGCTCATGAAGGCATCGAAAACCTGGCGGACAGATCGGACCTTGAAGCCGGTTTCCTCCTCCGTCTCCGCCCGGATGCGCGCTTCCGGTTCGGCATTGTCCAGAAGACCCGCTGGCGTTTCAATCAGAAGGTCATCGTGGCCGTTGACGAAGGCGGGATAGCGGAACTGTCTCGTCAGGATCACTGTTCGGCGGTCCTTGTCGTAAAGCAGGATCGTCGCGCCATTGCCGCGATCATAGGTTTCGCGCGATTGCTTTTGCCAGGTGCCATCCTCCCGGAGAAAGGAAAAGGTGGTCTTCTTCAGGAGGTACCAGTCGTTTGAGAGAACCTTGACGTCCTCGATGCTGATGCGATGCGCGATACTCATGAAACTTCCCTGTGGCTGGAGCTGACCGGTCGTGGACATACGTGCAATTTCGTGCAATTTCATGCAGAGTCAAGAAAATTCGTGCAGGGGATTGGGTCGATGCTGACATCGGAACGAAAGACGCTCATTCAGCAGGTCCTGCAAAGGGACGGACGAATTGTTGCGAAGAGCTTCGCCGAAGAACTCGGCGTCTCCGAGGACACGATCCGTCGCGATCTGCGTGAACTTGCCAAGGACGGGCTGTTACAGAGGGTTCATGGTGGCGCGCTGCCATCCTCACCGGCAGTTGCAGATTACCGTGCGCGCGAACAGATGGCGTCCTCGGCAAAGGAAAAGCTTGCCCGGGCAGCAGCCACGTTGATCAAGCCGAGACAAATCGTCTTCCTCGACGGCGGCACCACCAATCTCCAGCTTGCCCGCCATCTGCCGCAGACCCTACAGGCGACCATCATCACCCATAGTCCAAGCATCGCCGTGGAACTCGCGCATCATCCGTCCGTCGAGGTGGAGTTGATCGGCGGGCGGCTTTTCAAGCACTCGATTGTTTCCATGGGTGCTGTGAGTGCCGAGGCCATTTCGGGCATCCACGCCGACCTGTTCTTCCTCGGCGCGACGGGCATCCATCCAGAGACCGGCGCGACCACTGGAAACCGCGAAGAAGCAGCAATCAAAAGGCTGATCGCCCGCCAGTGCGCCGAGACGATCCTGGTTGCGACCGAGGACAAGATCGGCGCTGCTTCGCCCTATCTCATCCTGCCCCTGGACAAGCTTGCCACTCTGGTCGTGGATGCCGACCTGCCGGACACGCTGCTGAAGCCCTACAGGGCAGCAGGACCGGCAATCGTGAAGGTCTGACGTCAGACTTTGAGGAAGGTAAGATAGGCGGAGCTTCGCCCCTCGCGCTTGGCCTTGTTCTCGTAGCGGGTCCCCGGCCAATTGTCATAAGGCGTCAGCCAGTCGGCCGACGTCTTGGCCGTCCACTTGAACCCACCATGGCGAGCGCAATGCTGCAGCGTCCAGTTGATGTAGGTATCAATGTCGGAAGCAAAGCAGAACTTGCCACCCGGCTTTAGCACGCGGTGAAAGCGGGCAAGATTGACGTCCGAGACGAAGCGGCGCTTCCAGTGCTTCTTCTTCGGCCAGGGGTCCGGATAAAGCAGATCGATGTGATCGATGCATTCATCGGGAAGCCAGTCCAGCAATTGCGTCGCGTCGTCGTCATAGAGGCGGATGTTCATCAACTCGCGCTCTTTGACGGCACCAAGGAGCTTCGCCATGGAATTGACGAAGGGCTCGACGCCGATGAAGCCTGTCGATGGATTTTCAGCGGCACGATGAACCAGATGTTCGCCACCGCCAAAACCGATTTCCAGGCGGATGGATTTGACGTCGGCCGGAAAAAGTGCGGCGAGTGGCTTCGGCGCCGGTGTTTCAAGATCGACTTTCAACAGCGGCAAAAGGCTCTCGATGCTTTCCACCTGCTGGTTGCGCAAAGGCTTGCCCTTGCGCCTGCCATAGAACGCTTCCGTCGATCGTGAACGCCGCTCTTCCGTCATCGTGAACTCTCTCAAGCAAAATAGATGAACCCGCACCTTACCGTTTCATCGGTATTGCGCGGGTTTCAAGTTTTCAGACCCTATCCCCCAAACGGTCGCCCATGGCAAGACCGGAGTGGAGGAGAGGGCTATGTTTCGAGCCGATGACCTCAAGCGGCCTTCAGCGCATCCTTGAGCGGCTTGACGAGATCGATCTTCTCCCAAGAGAAGGAACCGTCGCGGCCCGCTTTACGGCCAAAATGGCCGTAGGATGCGGTCTTGGCATAGATCGGCTTGTTGAGGTCGAGGTGACGACGGATGCCCGATGGCGAGAGGTCCATGACCTTGCGGATCGCGCCTTCCACTTCGTCTTCGCTGACCTTGCCGGTCTGATGCAGATCGACATAGACCGAGAGCGGCTGTGCAACGCCGATGGCGTAGGACAGCTGGATGGTGCAGCGGTCGGCAAGACCTGCGGCAACAACGTTCTTTGCCAGATAGCGAGCGGCGTAAGCTGCGGAACGGTCCACCTTCGTCGTGTCCTTACCGGAGAATGCGCCACCGCCGTGCGGAGCTGCACCACCATAGGTGTCGACGATGATCTTGCGGCCGGTCAGGCCGGCATCGCCATCGGGACCGCCGATCACGAACTTGCCCGTCGGGTTGATGTACCACTTGCAATCGTCGGCAATCTTCAGGTCGCCAAGCGCTTCGCGGATGTAAGGTTCGACGACTGCGCGAACCTTCTTGGAATCCCAGCTTGCGTCCAGATGCTGCGTGGACAGGACGATGGAAACGGCCTCAGACGCCTTGCCGTCGACGTAGCGAACGGTCACCTGGCTCTTGGCATCGGGGCCGAGCTTGGCGGCTTCGCCTTCGCCGCTCTTGCGAGCATTGGCAAGCAGCTGAAGAATGCGGTGCGAATAGTAGATCGGCGCCGGCATCAGGTCCGGTGTTTCCTTGCAGGCGTAACCGAACATGATGCCCTGGTCGCCTGCCCCTTCGTCGCCCTGCTTGTCAGAGGCGTTATCCACGCCCTGCGCGATATCGGCAGACTGCGGGTGCAAGAGCACGTCGATCTTTGCGGTCTTCCAGTGGAAGCCGTCCTGCTCGTAGCCGATGTCGCGGATGGCCTTGCGCGCCGCCGACTTGAACTTGGACGGGTTGATCACCGGATGGCCTGCGGCATCCTTCAGGACATTGCCGTCCTTGTCCTTCTTCAGCAGCGTATCGGGAACGCGCACTTCGCCAGCGATGATCACGCGGTTGGTGGTGGCGAGCGTTTCGCAAGCGATGCGAACGGTCCATGGGTCGACGCCGGTCTTGGACGCTTCACGATAAATCAGATCGACGATTTCATCGGAAATTCGGTCGCAAACCTTGTCAGGATGACCTTCAGCAACGGATTCGCTGGTGAACAGGTAGTTGGCGCGCATGCGGGATTCCCCTCAAAGAACAGGTCTGTGCGTTTGTTATTCATTTCATCGGAAAAAACAAGGACAGAACGACATAAATATATCTTTATATCGGAATTTCATTTCTGCAAGCACGCAACAAAAAACGGCCCCGAAAGGCCGTTCAAGTGGGTATTCGACCAATTTCCGGTCGCTTACTCGGCGTCGCCTTCCGCAGCCAAGGCCTTTACCAGGTCAACGATACGGCGGCGGACCTTCGGATCGTTGATCTTGACGAAGGCGCGGTTGAGCTGCAGTCCCTCGGACGAGGAGAGAAAATCCACGACGTAATTGGAGCTCGACGCTTCGGCGGAGCCGGAAGCGGAGGCTGGCTCGGCGCCCGGCGCATCTTCGAAGAAGAAGGAAACCGGAACGTTCAGAATGGCGGAGATGTTCTGAAGACGGCTGGCGCCAACGCGGTTGGTGCCCTTTTCATATTTCTGGATCTGCTGGAAGGTGATTCCAAGGCTTTCACCCAGCTTTTCCTGGCTCATGCCCAGCATGGTGCGGCGCAGCCGGATGCGGCTTCCGACATGAATGTCGATTGGGTTCGGCTTCTTCTTATTTTCGGTCATATGTTAGTCCTGACATCCTGTTGTCGGTGATTGTTACACATTAACGCAAAACCGTAGAGGTCGGATCAGTGCAACAGTCCTTCATATCACTTGCGTTGTACAACCCTACAATCTCACTATGCAATTTCAGGGGTTTTCGGTCAATTCTCGCGGCTGACTAAACCATACCTAGAAAACAGCGCCACGATCAACATTGTTATAAACAACAACCAAAAGTTCGTTTTACGGGCATCGCTGCTCAGGACGTCGCCTGCCTTACTACTTAGAGTAGCGTCGATTATACCCTTTTGACCATAGTCAAGACCAGCCTCAATGCCACCTAACGGATCAATGATGGCGGAAATGCCAGTGTTGGCTGCTCGAATCACTGGCAAGCCAGTTTCCACAGCGCGCACGCGTGCCTGCTGAAAGTGCTGATAGGGGCCGGGTGTGTCGCCGAACCAGCCATCATTGGTGACATTCAGGATCGCCTCCGACGAGGCGATATCGGCCGGCACTTCATCGGGAAAGATGATCTCGTAGCAGATGAAGGAGTAGAGCTTCTTGCCGGATGGAAGAATGATGGGTGTACGGCTTGCTGCCGGTGAGAAGCCGCCCGGCAGGTTGACGATATTCTCGATGTCGAAACGCCGCAGCACGTCTTCGAAGGGCACATACTCGCCGAAGGGCACGAGATGCACCTTGTCGGTTGCGCCAATGATCTGGCCCTGGCCATCCACGGCATAGACGGAGTTGTAGTAGCGCGGCGGATGCCCTGCCCCCGCATCCTCCATGCGCACCGCCCCCGTCAGCAAGATCTGACCATCCTCCAGCGTCTTGGCGATTTCTTCCAGCGCATCCGGGTTCTGGGTCAGAATGAAGGGAACGGATGTTTCCGGCCAGACGATGATATCGGGCCGCTTCTTGCCTGGCGTTGGCGGAAGGGCCGATAGGCGAAGATGCTCCTGGAATATTTCGGCACGATCGGTATTCAGCATCTTGCGCGACTGATCGATGCCGGGCTGCACGATGCGCACCGTGATTGCATCCGCCGCTGGCTCCGGCAATGGCCGATGCTGACGATAAAACCCGTATCCCACATGGCCTGTCAGCAGCAGAACAGCAAGCGTCAGGCCCGGCACCATGCCACGGCGGGTTCCAAAAAGCGCCGGGCTGGAAAAAACGAAGACCGCCAGCATCGACATGCCGAAGATGCCGATCAAGTTGGAACTCTGCATCATCAACGGAACCGGCATCATCCCGTAACCGATGGCGTTCCAGGGAAAACCGGTGGCAACGAAGCTGCGCAACCATTCCACCAGTCCAAAGGCTGCGGAGAGGGCTGCAAGCCTGCCCCAGCCATCCGACCAGAGGCTGTTGGCCAGCATCACAGCAATACCGTAGAAAAGCGCGAGAAAAGCGGGCAGGCCCAGAATTGCCAGCGGCAGAGCCCAGGCAAACTCATCAGCCTCCAGCAGCAGCGCATTTCCGAGCCACCAGAGGCCCGCGACGAAATAGCCAAAGCCGAAAATCCAACCGAGCAGAAACGCTCTGAAGGCGCGAGACACGACGCCACCATCGGGGCTTCCCGTGGTGCCGTCGATCAACCAGACCAGAAGGGTGAAGGAGACGAAGAGGCTGGCGAAGAACCCGATCGGCGGCAGGGCGAGCGCACCGATAGCGCCGGCCAGAAATGCGATGAGAACGCGGCTGAAGCCACCGCTCAACATGATCGTGCCCGCGAGCCGCTCCATACAGTATCAATCTCCTTGAAGGGCACCGTTCAGCAACGCAAAACCGGAAAGCGGATACCAGAACCTGACTTGCCATCGAAACGCGCGCAGTCGGAGAGACCACCGATCGTGTTTCGGCTGCCGAACGCCGAATAGTTATGCGGCATGCCCTTCCGACTTACTGTAAAAAAAATAGAACGTCCACAGGACAGCAATGGCGCGTCTGTGCAATCCGCCAATTGCAGCGGCCTCATCTATCGGTTGTTGAAAAAGAAGAAATCCCGGACCCTTTCGCCCGGGACTTAAGCCTATCAAACGGCAGCCTTGTCCGTGCTGTCGGATGGGGCGGGAAGCGCGATCATCTCACTGGTGACGACGGGTGCCGGCGCCTGGTCATCCTCGCCCGTGGAAGACTCGTCGCGAAGGATGCGGACACGCTTGATGCGGCGATTGTCGGCATCCAGAATCTGGAACTCAAATCCTGGTACCGCGCGGACCACCTCACCCTTCGACGGAATGCGGCCAAGCGCAAAGAAGACGAGGCCACCCAGCGTATCGATCTCCTCGGCATGCTCTCGAACATCGAAATCCGGACCGATCGCCTGGGCAAGTTCCGCCAGTTCGATGCGCGCATCCGCGATCAGGACGTCGGACGACACGCGGACGAACATCGCCTCGTCCTTGTCATGCTCATCGTCGATGTCGCCAATGACCATCTCCACGATGTCCTCGTGGGACACAAGCCCGTCGGTGCCACCATATTCGTCGATGATCACCGCAAGCTGAGTGCGCTGTGCCTGCATGGTCTTCAAGAGATCGGATGCGAGCATGGAGGGCGGCGCAAACAGGATCTTGCGTATGATTCCGGCTTCGGCCAGCGTCGTTTCGAGATCGACGCGGGCGAGATCGAAATTCGAGCGCGGTGTGCGCGGCGCCTTCGCCTCGCCATTGGCTGGCACGCGTGTACCGCTTCTGCGCTTGTTGCGCGCCTGCTTGCCCACATAGGACAACAGGTCGCGAATATGGATCATGCCCTTGGGATCGTCGAGCGTCTCGTCATAGACCGGCATGCGCGAGCGTCCGGTCGCCTCGAAGCGGATCATCGCTTCACCGATCGTCGTCTCCTGATCGAGCCCGTCAATATCGACGCGCGGGATCATGATGTCCTCGACCGTGACTTCTCTGAAGCGGAGAATATTGTTGAGCATCGCCCGCTCGTCGGGCGTGAAGGCGGCGCCGATATCCGTATCGGTCATCAGCGCGTCGGTCAGATCTTCACGAAGGCGCTCGCCCTGCGATGGCTTCAAGATCCGGGAAATTCTCGACCAGATGGTCGAGCGGGGCTTTGCTTGATAGTCCTGTCGTAACGGACTACTGCCCTCCTCCGATGAGGATTGTTCCCCGGCGTCCTTGCCCTCTTGGGGCGGTCTTGCAGAATGTTCGTTCATTGTCCCAAACAGTTCGATCAAAGCGGGTCCTGACCCGCATAGGGATCAGATAGGCCAAGAGTCGCCAAAATGCGAGTCTCAAGCCCCTCCATTTCTTCCGCCTCTTCGGTTTCCATATGGTCATAACCGAAAAGATGCAGACATCCATGCACCAGCAGATGGGTCAAATGATCCTCGAAACTCTTCTCGAGATCAAGAGCTTCGCGCATGACAGTTTCATGCGCAATGACAATATCGCCGAGCATGGGCCCCGGCATGCCGCCCGGCTCCAGCGGAAAGGCCGGAAAAGACAGGACATTCGTCGCCTTGTCCTTGTTGCGCCATTCCGCATTTATTTCCTTGATGGCAGCGTCATCGGTGAAAACCAGCGACAGTTCCACCGGCATGGCGGGGAACGGCTGCTGCTCTTCGTCTTTCAGATAGGAAACAGTGGCCTCCAGCACTTTCGTGCTGAAGGCCAAAAGCTCTTCCTCCGAGGACCAGTCATCGGCCTCGACAGAGATTTGAATATCCAGAACCGTCATCGTCTCGGCTTCAGTAACCTTGTCTTGGAAGGCTCTCATCCGGCACGGCCGTGTGGGATTCGTAGGCCTTGACGATACGCGCCACCATCGGGTGACGCACGACGTCGACGTCCTTGAAGCGAACCACGGAAACGCCCTCAACGTCGTCCAGGATCTGCAAGGCCTCGACCAGACCGGATTTCACGCCACGCGGAAGGTCGACCTGGCTTGGGTCGCCCGTCACGATCATGCGGCCATTCTCGCCCAAGCGGGTCAGGAACATCTTCATCTGCATGGTCGTGGTGTTCTGCGCCTCGTCGAGAATGACGGCAGCGTTTGCGAGTGTGCGGCCACGCATGAAGGCGAGTGGCGCAATCTCGATAACGCCTGCCTGAATGGCACGCTCCACCTTGTCGCCGGGCATCATGTCGTAAAGGGCGTCATAGAGCGGACGAAGATAGGGATCGACCTTTTCCTTCATGTCGCCCGGCAGGAAGCCAAGACGCTCGCCCGCTTCGACGGCGGGACGAGAAAGAACGATGCGATCCACCGCACCACGCTCCAGAAGCTGGGCGGCATGGGCGACGGCCAGATAGGTCTTGCCGGTGCCGGCTGGCCCGACACCGAAGACGAGCTCCGACTGCTCCAGAGCCCGCATATAGACATCCTGTGTCGGTGTGCGGGCAGCAATGGTTTTCTTGCGGGTAGAAATCTGGGCCATCGACACCTTGGCTTTGCGCTCCATCGTCGGCAGGGTCAGTTGGTCGTCTGCCGCGACCGCCATGCGGATTGCGCCTTCGACGTCGGAAAGTTCGGCTGTGCCACCCTTCAGCAGGCGCTGATAGAGGAAATCCAGAGCGCGGCGGGCCTGGTTGGTCGCAACCATGTCGCCGGTGATCGCCACCGAATTGCCGCGTGGGCGGGCATCGATGTTGAGCTTCTGCTCCAGCAATTTCAGGTTTTGATCGAACTGACCGAATAGCTCTCCGGCTATTCTGTTATTCTCGAACGTGAGGACGAAGTGATTGGCGTCGGTCGCGGGTGAACGTGGCTGGCGCGATGATGGTGAGACCAATTCGTGTGCGTTCAAGCGGTCAGGCTCCTGTCCGAGGTCAGTTCCGGTTCCCAACTCTAACTCTATGCCACCTCGGCAAACAAGCTGTTTGGACCGGTTGCGGTGATTCGTACATGAATAATGTCACCGATTTTCATGTTCTTTGCATCAAGATTCACAGACTGCAGCCAGGGAGAACGACCAATCAGCTGTCCGGGCATGCGACCGGGCTTTTCCAGCAACACATCCATGGTCTTTCCAACGAGCGACTGGGCAAAGTCGTTTTGCTGTTTCAACAGCCGCGCCTGCAATCTCTCGAGCCGTTCGGCCTTGACATCTTCCGGCACCTGATCGGTCAAATCGGCGCCGGGCGTCCCTGGACGCGTCGAATATTTGAACGAAAAGGCCTGCGCGTATTTCACCGCTTCCACGATTGCGAGCGTGTCTTCGAAGTCCTGATCCGTCTCGCCGGGGAAGCCCACAATAAAATCCCCGGACATGGCGATATCAGGGCGGGCGGTGCGGATTCGTTCGATCAGCCTCAAATATTCCTCGCCCGTATGGCGGCGGTTCATGGCTTTCAAAATGCGGTCGGAGCCAGCCTGAACCGGCAGATGCAGATAGGGCATCAGTGCGCGCAGCTCGCGATGCGCCTCGATCAGGCGATCATCCATGTCGCGCGGGTGGCTTGTCGTATAGCGTAGACGTGCGAGGCCAGGGATTTCGGCCAGGCGATAGAGAAGCTCCGCGAGCCCCCATTCTTCGCCCTTCGGACCCGTCGAGCGCCAGGCATTGACGTTCTGACCAAGCAGCGTGATCTCGCGCACGCCGGCATCGACGAGCTTCATCGCCTCATCGAGGATCTGGCTGACGGGCCGGGAAACTTCGGATCCGCGCGTGTAGGGCACGACGCAGAAGGTGCAGAACTTGTCACAGCCTTCCTGAACGGTAAGAAAGGCCGTCACGCCACGCGAGCGCAGCTTTGCCTTTTCGGCTACCGGCAGATGCTCGAACTTGTCTTCGACCGCATAATCGGTCTCGATCACCCGCTCACCATCGCGAACGCGGGCCAGCGCTTGCGGCAGGCGATGATAGGTCTGCGGGCCGATGACGACATCGACGGCGGGCGCACGGCGCAATATCTCTTCGCCTTCGGCCTGGGCCACACAACCGGCGACGCCAATGACGAATTCGCGTCCTTCTTCCTCGCGCAACTTCTTCATGTCGCGCAAACGACCGAGCGCGGAATAGACCTTTTCCGCCGCCTTTTCCCGTATGTGACAGGTGTTAAGCAGAACGAGATCCGCCTCGCCCATATCCTCCGTCTGAACGTAACCATCCTTTGCCAGAGCATCGCTCATGCGCAAGGAATCATAGACATTCATCTGGCAGCCATAGGTCTTGATGAAGACCTTGCGGCTGTTGGCTCCATGAGCCATAGCGATCGGGGTGGCGTCGAGGCCAAGCGTGTCCTGGGTCATGGCGCGTATCTAATGATTTTCGGCCACCAGTTAAATAGAAAAATGCGGAAATAGAGGCTATCGCGACTTTCGCCAGCCGCCGCGAAGGCTAAAATTCAACATGGTGCGAAGTGCGGTGGTCGCTTCGATGCTCAGCGCCTTGCGATTATCACCCTTGCGGAAGGGGATCGCTTCCCCAAACGTGACGTCAACCTCGATTGCGCCGGCCTTTACCAACCCCACCAACGACGGCAGCAAGCCGATGCTTCCAGGCCAGGCGGCAACGGGTCTATGGTAACGCCCCATCGCCATGCCCTGAATGCCGGTATAGGCGATCGCAACGGGCTGGACATGGACTAGCTGGCTCGGAACCTGATCGGCGGCACTTGATGCTGCTCCGAATAGCGAGGACTTGATCGGTAAAAGCCGATTGCCATCGGACGTCGTGCCCTCGGGGAAGAGCACGATGATCTCGCCGCCTGCCAGCCTTTCGGCAATCTCGTTGACCTGCACGCCTGTCGTGCGTTTCTGTTCACGGGTAACGAAGACGGTTTTCTGCAAACGCGCCAGCTTGCCGAAGATCGGCCAGTCGCGCACTTCGGTCTTGGCAATGAAAGCGACATCCGCAACGCTGCCCAACACCAATATGTCCTTCCAGGAGACGTGATTGGCGATCAGCAGCAGAGGTCGTTCGGTCTCCAGCCCGCCATGGACATGAACCCTGATACCGATCGATCGACAGGCCATCCGGTGCCACAGGCGCGGCACCCTGCGGCGGATCGGCAAATCCAGCCAGAGGCCGATGAGCTGCACGGGCAACAGCACAAGGGTCACGATGGAGAGAATGAAAACCGCATAGGCAATCCGAAGCCAAGTCATCGCCGCACTTGCTCCGTGGCCATGGAAAATTGCCTCAACGCTCTTCTGGTTTCAGCGGAACGCCGTAAAGTTCAAGCCGATGTTCGACGAGCCTGAAGCCATGCTCGCGGGCAATCTTTTCCTGCAGTGCTTCGATCTCAGCGGAACGAAATTCGATGACGACACCGGTCTTCAGGTCGATCAGATGATCGTGGTGCTCTTCCGGTACGGTCTCATAACGAGAGCGGCCATCGCGAAAATCATGGCGCTCGATGATGCCCGCGTCTTCAAACAGTTTAACAGTGCGATAGACGGTGGAGATCGAAATCTTTGGATCGACCGCAGATGAGCGACGATAGAGCTCCTCCACGTCCGGATGGTCTTCCGATTCCTGAAGAACGCGGGCGATGACACGCCGCTGGTCGGTCATGCGCATTCCGCGCTCCGCACATATTTCTTCAAGGGTTTTCGAAAGGTCTACCACGATAATCAGGCCTTCAGATGCTGCGTTGGTCCACCATATTGGTGGCAGAGTGTCTCACCGTCACGGAACTATCGAAGATCGCGGCGCATGACAAGCGCTGTGGATTTCGTCCCATCCTTGGCCGTGTAATAGGCCTTGCGCTCTGCGACCGTCTTGAAGCCGAGCTTGCGGTAGAGATGCACGGCCGGACCGTTGGAACCATCCACTTCCAGAAACATGGTTTCGGCACCGCGCATCAGCGCTTCGCGCATGGCAGCCTGCATCAGGCGCCAGCCAAGCCCGGCACCGGCAAATTTGTCGCTGACGGCAACGGTCAGAATTTCAGCTTCTCCGCCCGCCTCACGCGACAACACGAAGCCGCCGAGCGGCTGGCTGAAGAAGGCGTTGGTTTGACGCGCCACGGCGCCGAAGACAGTATTCTGTGACAGAAGGCTCGAAAACTCGCCCTCACTCCACGCCTGAGGGAAGCGGGAGGTGTGAAGCTCGGCGACATCGGCGCAATCAGCATGCGCCATCGGCACGATTTCAAAAAAAGGTTTCCAGCTCAGATAGTCGTCGAACATTGCAGGGAATCATCCACCTTGAATGCAAGAGGGCTACAGCATTGTCCGGCAAATCGAAATCGATTTCGGCCGGGCGAAAGGGCGCGCTTTCAGGCGGGCGATAGGCGTTCCAATGCGAAGCCAGATTGCGGGCGGGCATCCGGGCCACGCAGGTAAAGCGGTGCGGGCTTTGGCTGATGCGCGGGTTTCGTCGCAGCGACACGCGCGACGGTGGCGATGGGAAAATGATCCGGACCCGAACCCGTCTCCGCACCAGCAAAGAAGGGCGCGGCGGAGCCTATGATTGCGCCGTCAAAGCCGACAAGCGATTGTCTGGCGTCATCGAGAGACGCCAGCGCGGCCTCTGTCAGAGGCGCGCCATCGGCTGCGAAAATCTGGAGATAGCATTCGCCGCGCTTGGCATCGAGACCGACCGCAACAGGCTGGCCGGGCTGCTGCCGCTGGTGGTGAGCGGAAAGCGTCTCAAGCGTCGTGATGCCGACCGCCTCTACATCGAGCGAGAGCGCAAAGCCGCGCGCGGCGGCCACACCCACGCGAATGCCGGTGAAAGAACCAGGACCAATGGTGACGGCGAGACGCTCGACGGCGTTGAGCGTCAGACCAGCCTTGGAAAGCGCACCATCGATAATGCCCATCAGCAATTCGGCATGGCCCTTGCCGATGTTTTCCGTCACTTCGCCGAGGACAGTATCGTTTTCACTGTCATAAATACAGGCAGAGCAATCCACGCCGGATGTATCGATGGAGAGAATGATCATCTGAAAAGCTGAACCTTATGCCTGTCC
This sequence comes from Agrobacterium cavarae, assembly GCF_004310285.1. Taxonomy (GTDB): domain Bacteria; phylum Pseudomonadota; class Alphaproteobacteria; order Rhizobiales; family Rhizobiaceae; genus Agrobacterium; species Agrobacterium cavarae. Next base: position 106,626 of record NZ_SISF01000023.1, on the reverse strand, counting down.
AAAGCGCAAGCCACGAACGAGACGAACGAGGCTCGTGGCAACGCCGCTTATGAGTAGAGGCGCAGTCACGCGCCTCGCCTCAGTATCGATCGATTAGCTCAGCCGTTTATCAAACAGCCTCGACCTCTTGTACTTCCGGCACGAAGTGACGGAGCAGGTTCTGCACGCCGTGCTTCAGGGTTGCCGTGGAAGATGGGCAGCCGGAGCATGCGCCCTTCATGTTGAGGAACACCGTGCCATCGCGAAAACCACGGAAGGTGATGTCGCCGCCATCTTGCGCCACAGCCGGACGGACGCGGGTTTCGAGAAGTTCCTTGATGGTCGCAACGATCGTCTCGTCACCCTCTTCGAAGAACTCTTCTTCCTCGTCGGAAATCTCGGCATGGATCGCGGTGCCCATCAGCGGGCGGCCGGACATGAAGTGCTCCATGATCGAACCGAGGATTGCTGGCTTCAGGTGCTGCCACTCGGCACCGTCCTTGGTGACGGTGATGAAATCGAAGCCGTAATAGACGCCGGTGACACCCGGAATTTCAAACAACGTTGCTGCGAGCGGCGAAGATTGCGCCTGCTCAGCGCTCAGGAATTCCGCCGTGCCGCTTTCCAGAACCACCCTGCCCGGCAGGAACTTAAGGGTCGTCGGGTTTGGCGTGGATTCCGTTTGAATGAACATTTCGATCTCCTTCGAGGCAGCGCCCCGGTCAGGGCATGCTTGCCCCGTAATTTAGAATGCTTCCAAAATATGCCGGACGAAGAGCGACTTCAAGCCCTGACATGACAATCCCGTTCAAGAAATCTTCCGCCCTGTTCTACACCCGTTTTCGCCAAAGCCGAACAGGATTCTTCGTGGCAAAAGCGCTTGATGGACAGCGGTCAGCAGAGGGCGTCGATTTCCTCGTCCGTCAGCGTATCGGGCAGGACCGTGACGGGAATGGGGAAGGCAGCGCCGCGTCCTGCAATGGAGGAGACGAGCGGACCTGGGCCGTCCTTGGTGGAGCCAGCAGCCAATACAAGGATGGCGATGTCGCGATCTTCTTCGATCAGACCGTGGATCTGCTCGGCGGCATTGCCTTCGCGGATCACCGCCTCGGGCTCGATGCCGACCGTCTCGCGCACGCGTTGTGCGACCTTCGCCAGCGAGGCTTCAGCCTCTTCGCGGGCTTCGGCACGCATGATCTGCTCGACGCCCAGCCACTGCTGGAAATCCCCTTCTGGGATGACGAAGAGCAGAACGAGGGCGCCATTGGAGTTCTTGGCGCGGCGGCCGGCATAATGCACGGCTCTTTCGCATTCCGGTGTGCCATCGATGACCACCAGAAATTTTCGCCGGTGCCCTTCCAGGCGCGACAGCCGTTTTGAAACCATTCAGCACTCCCTGTTTCCGCCGTGGCATGAATCGCCGCCCGCCGGTTTGGGCGAAGCTTATCGTATCACAATGGAAAGCGGAATCGATTTTCCTAAAAGGCGAATGTGCCGGTGCGACGCCTCGGCATTTAGAAAAACGCCTCTCACCGGACGGCGAGAGGCGCAGACAAAATCACCGCAGGAAACCGATGATGTCGCGGACTTCGTCCATCGTCTTTTGTGCAATGGCACCAGCACGCTCGCCGCCATCTTTCAGGATTGCGTCGATATGGCTGACGTCATCCAGAAGGCGGCGCATCTCGTTGTTGATCGGTGCAAGCACGTTGACCGCCAGATCGACAAGCGCCGGCTTGAAGGCCGAAAACTGCTGCCCACCGAATTCGGCAAGCACATCCGCCTTGGTCTTGTCGGACAGCGCCGCATAGATTCCGACGAGGTTTTCCGCCTCGGCACGACCTTTAAGGCCTTCGACTTCGCTCGGCAACGCGTCCGGGTCGGTCTTGGCCTTCTTGATTTTCTTGGAGATCGCGTCGACATCATCCATCAGGTTGATGCGCGACAGATCCGACGGATCCGATTTCGACATCTTCTTGGTGCCATCCTTCAAGGACATGACACGCGGTGCCGGACCGCCGATCAGCGGTTCGACCATCGGGAAATAGGCGTGAACCGGTTCGTCGCCGACGGTGATATCGAGGCCGAGGCCAGCCTTGCGGATATGATCGCCGAAATCGATGTTGAACTTCTGGGCGATGTCGCGGGCGAGTTCCAGATGCTGCTTCTGGTCGTCACCGACCGGAACATGGGTCGCGCGATACACCAGAATGTCTGCCGCCATCAGGCTCGGATAGGCCAGCAGTCCAAGCGAAACCTGCTCGGCATTCTTGCCGGACTTGTCCTTGAACTGGGTCATGCGCTCCATCCAGCCGATGCGCGCGACGCAGTTGAACACCCAGGCAAGCTCGGCATGCTGCGGCACGGCCGACTGGTTGAAGACGATATGCTTCACCGGATCGATGCCCGACGCAATGAAGGCGGCCGCAATCGAACGCGTCTGCGCTTTCAGGTCCGAATGGACCAACTGTGCGGTGATGGCGTGCATGTCGACGACGCAATAGATGCAGTCATTGTCTTCCTGCAATGCGACGAACTTGCGGATGGCACCGAGATAGTTGCCAAGGTGGAGATTGCCGGTGGGCTGAACCCCGGAGAAAACCAGCGGCTTGAATGCGTTCATGATCGTCCTCGAAAAGGCTTGTGGAGGGCCTTGCCCCGCGCATTGATGTGGCCGCGCTTATGCACCCGGAACCCGTTGCAATCAAGGGGTTTCAGCGGCTGGCTGGAGCAGGTCCCATTTGTTGCCGTAGAGGTCTTCGAAAACGGCAACCGTGCCGTAAACTTCGCGACGCGGCTCCTCCAGAAAGCGAATCCCGTTGGCTTTCATGCGGTGAAAATCTGCGTCGAAATCATCCGTGTAAAGGAAGAAACCAACCCGACCGCCGGTCTGGTTGCCGATCGCGGCAGCCTGCGCTTCTCCATCAGCCTGCGCCAAAAGAAGCCCGCTCGCCCCCTCACCTTTCGGTTTGACGACAAGCCAGCGCTTGCCGTCCGGCATCGGCTGGTCCGAAAGGCATTCGAAGCCAAGGTTGTCGCAGTAGAACGCCTTGGCGCGATCGTAATCGTCCACCACCAGAGAGACGAGCGCGATGTGGCGCATGGAGGTGTAGCCGGAACTCATGGCTCGATCTCGCTTTGGACATCCGTCTTTGGCTTGCGCTTCATGCCGCGCTTGACCATCCCAAGGTTTGCCCCACCGGAGGCGAAGGCTACGCCGAAATAGATGACCATGGCGCCGACGACCAGCGCAAGCAATGTGCCTGCCCGGACCGCGAGGTTCGAGGCCGATGACAGTTCGTAGGAAAAATAGGACAGCGCATAATGAATGGCGAACGCCATGAGACCTGCCGCGATCAGCAGCCGCGGGATGCGCAGGAGAAGCGGCAGATCGAGCTTCCAGTGCCCACGCCACATCAGCATGCCGAAGAGCAAAGCAGCATTCACCCAACCGGCGGTGATTTCCGCCGTCGCAATCCCCGGACCGCCGTATGAGGGAAAAAGGGTGAGCGCGAGCGAGACGTTCACCCCCACGGAAATCGCCGCAAAGATCATCGGCGTGCGGGTGTCCTCGCGAGCGAAGAAGCCGGGAATGAAGGCCTTGATCAGAACGAAGGCCGGCAGGCCGAGGCCGTAGATGCCGAGGATTTCCGCAACAGTGACCGTGGCGGACGGCGAGAAATTGCCGCGCTCATAGAGGAAACGAACGATCGGCTCCGCCATGACCAGCAGCGCTGCAGCGGCCGGCAGCGTCAGGAAGAGCACGAACTCGACGGAGCGGTTCTGCAGATTGGCCGCCTCCACCGCATGGCCGCCGCGAAGCGCGCGCGCCAGTTCCGGCAGAAGAACCGTCGCCACCGCAATGCCGACGACACCGAGCGGCAGCTGATAGATGCGGTCGGCATAGGCGAGCGAGGAGATCACGCCGTCTCCGCCGGAGGCGATATTGGTGTTGATCAGCAAGTTGATCTGGGTGATGCCGCCGGTGATTGCGGCCGGCAGCGCCAGAACCAGCAGGCGCTTGACGTTGCCCGTCAGTTTCGGGCGGCGAAAGCCGATCTTGATACCGGCATGACGCACAGCAACCCAGACGATGGCAAGCTGAACGAAACCTGCGGCCATGACACCCCAAGAGAGTGCGTAGCCGACCTGTAGCGCATCGTAGTGCTTCCACCAGGCGAGCGCCAAAACGCCAATGAGGATGACATTGAGAAAGACCGGCGCGATCGCCGCGGCGAAGTAACGGTGCAGCGAATTCAGCATCCCGCCCATCATTGCCGCCAGCGACATGCAGGCGAGATAGGGGAACATGATGGTGGCGAGGCGCACCGTGTTTTCGAATTTCGTCGGGTCATCGACAAAGCCCGGTGCAATCACCGTTCTGACGAGAAACGGCATGGAGAGTTCCATGACGATCGTCAGCGCCATCAGCACCGTGAAGAGGACGCCGAAAACCTCCTCCGAGAAGCGGCGCGCGCCCTCCATGCCGTTGGCTTCGATTTCCTTGGCAAAGAGCGGCACGAAGGCGGAGTTGAAAGCGCCCTCGGCAAACAGGCGGCGGAAGGTGTTGGGAAAGCGAAAGGCCGCGTTGAAGGCGTCCGCCACCGGTCCTGTACCCACGGCTGCCGCCATCAGCATTTCACGGATGAAGCCGAACAGGCGGCTTCCAAGCGTCGCACCGCCGACGGTGGCGAATTTGCCGATCAAACTCATTTTTTGTTCAAGCCTTTGCGGTGCGCGCAGCAGGAAGGGCTGCTACATCCGGATGCGCGATGATGCCGGAGGGCATACGATCACGCAGTTCATCTTCCTGCTCCGCCATAACGGCCTTCAACCGCATTGCGATATTGGACTGACGGTTTTCCGTCATCACCTTCTGGCCGAAGAGATCGGTGACATAGAAGGTATCAATGACCTTTTCGCCGAAGGTGGTGATACGCGCGGAGGTGATATCCAGCGACAGATCGGCCAGCACCGCCGTCATGTCCGCCAGAAGGCCGGGACGGTCAAGGCATTCGACCTCGATGACGGTGAATTTGTTGGAAAGCCCGTTGGAAATCGTCACCGACGGCGGGATAGTGAAGGTCTTGCTCTTCTTGCGGCTCTTGGTCCGCGTCGCGATGATCTCGGGAAGCCGCTTCTTGCCGGCCAGAACCTCTTCGATCAGCTTGCCGATGTTGGTGGCGCGGCGGGTCTCATCCTCATCGATCGGGAATTCGCGGTTGATCAGGATCGTATCGAGTGCGCGGCCGTCTGATGTCGTGAAGATCTGAGCATCGGCGATGTTGGCGCCGGCAGCGGAGCAGGCGCCGGTGATGATCGACAGCAGGCGCGGATGGTCGGGCGCCAGAACCGTGATCTCGGTGATGGCGTGGAAGGAATGGGTGCGGGCCATGGTCGCCAGCGCCTTTTCCTGCTTGTCCGCCTCACGCAGAAAGCGGGTGTGGCGGACCTGGTCCTCCAAGGCGACCGACAGAAGATAGGCATCATAATGCAGCTTGCTGTACTTGCGGCGCGCCTTCTGACCCCAGTCATCCAGCGCATCGTAAAGGCGCTGACGGGCGATCTTGGCGCGCTCCTTGCGCGAGCTTTCCGAAAAGCCGCCGGAGAGAAGAAGCTCGGTTTCGTAGTAAAGCGTGCGCAGCAACTGCCCCTTCCAGCCATTCCAGACGTCCGGCCCAACGGCGCGGATGTCGCAGACGGTGAGGATCAACAGCATCTTCAGCCGCTCCATCGACTGAACCTTGTCGGCAAAGTCGGTGATCGTCTTGCGGTCATGCAGATCGCGGGTCTGGGCCACCATCGACATCAGGAGATGCTGCTCGATCAGCCACATCACCGTCTCGGTCTGCTTGGTGGAGAGACGGAAGCGCTGGCAGAGCTTGCGGGCCACGCGTGCACCGGCAATGGAGTGATCCTCCTGCCTGCCCTTTGCCACATCGTGAAGGAGAACGGCGACATAGAGAGCGTCGCGGTCTTCAATGGCTGGCATCAACTGGTTGACCAACGGATGGGTATCGACCGCCTGCCCCTTATCGATCTCGGCGAGGATTGCGACCGAGCGGATCAAGTGCTCATCGACCGTATAGTGATGATACATGTTGAACTGCATCATCGCGACGATCTTGCCGAATTCGGGGATGAATTTGCCGAGAACACCCGCCTCGTTCATGCGCCGTAGCGTCAGTGCCGGATCGCGCCTCGAGGTCAGGATGGCGAGGAACAGCCTGTTGGCTTCCTCATTCTCGCGAAGCTCATGATTGATGAGACCGAGTGAGCGGGTCACGACGCGAAGGGCATCCGGGTGCAGTTCGAGATTGTTGATATCGGCCACATGGAAAAGCCGGATCAGGCTGACCGGATCATTGCGGAAGACATCGGCATTGGCGAGCGCAATGCGACCGCGGTCTTCGACGAATTCACTAGAGCCCGGGATCTTGCGAAGCCGATGCGCAAAGCGGCTGAGAACGCCGGAAAGCCCCGGCACATCCTTCGCCTGGCGGTCCTCAAGAGCAGCGCAAAGAATGCGCGTCAGGTCACCCACATCCTTTGCCACGAGGAAATAGTGCTTCATGAAGCGCTCGACCGCCGAAAGGCCGGGGCGAGGCTGGTAATGAAGGGCGGCGGCAATCTCGCGTTGGATATCGAAGGAAAGCCGCTCCTCGGCCTTGCCGGTGATGAAGTGCATCTGGCAGCGCACCGCCCAGAGAAAGTCATCGGCCTTTTCGAAGAGCTTCAGTTCGCTTCTGGAAAGAACGCCGAGCTTCACCAGCTCTGCCGTGTCGCGCACGTGGTAATAATATTTGGCGATCCAGAAGAGCGTGTGGAGATCACGCAGACCGCCCTTGCCTTCCTTCACATTCGGCTCGACCAGATAGCGGGTGTCGCCTGCCTTGCGGTGGCGCTGGTCGCGCTCGGCCAACTTGGCGGCGATGAATTCCGGACCGCTATTGGTGACGACTTCGGTTTCGAATCGGCGCTCCAACTCGTCGGCGAGCGACTTCTTTCCGCAGATCGGGCGCATTTCGAGAATGGCGGTGCGGATCGTCATATCCGCCTTGGACAGCTTGATGCACTCATCCACAGTGCGGGTGGCGTGGCCGACCTTAAAGCCGACATCCCAAAGAATGTAGAGAATGAACTCGATCGCCTTGTGCATGTCCGGCGTGTTCTTGAGCGGCAGCAGGAACAGAAGATCGATGTCCGATCCGGGTGCCAGCGTACCGCGCCCATAGCCGCCGACAGCGGTGATGGCGATGCCTGGCGCATCCTTCGGATAGACATATTGGCAGGCGAGATCGTAGAGCACCTCGATCAGACGATCCTGCAGCCAGGAAATACGCCTTGCGCAGTCAATGCCGCCGCCTTCGGAATCGAGAAGATCGCGCGCCATTTGCCGTCCGTCGCTGCTTGCCTTCTTGAAGATGGGCAAAAGGTCGGAGCGCACATCCGAAACGCGCTTTCCATCGCCTTGAAAGACGAGATCGCATTGATGCTTCAGTGCTGCGACATCCAGTATCGCGGAGAAATCCAGTTCCTTAGAGGCCATTGAGGCAATATCCATTCCATGCGTCTTGCGCTGATGGCACAGCGCTATAGCGATTTTGAGGCCGAATGGACAGGCACTCTACGCATCAAGCGTTGCCAAGTTGTTTCTTGAGCGCATAGAGCGCATCCAGTGCCTCGCGCGGCGTCATCTCATCCGGATTCAGCACCTTCAACGCCTCATCCACCTTCGAGTTGCCCTTGGCGCTTGCCGCTTCGCGCCGGACCGCGACCTGAAACAGCGGCAGATCATCGATCAACTGGCTCGCCGGGTTTTTGCGATCGGCATCTTCGAGTTGGTTGAGAACCTCTCTTGCCCGCTCCACCACCGCGGCGGGAAGGCCGGCAAGGCGGGCCACCTGAATGCCATAGGAACGATCCGCAGCACCGGGACCAACCTCATGCAGGAAGATCACGTCACCTTCCCATTCCCGCACCTTCATGGTGACGTTGGAGAGGCGGCCGAGCTTTTCAGACAGCACCGTCAGCTCATGGAAATGGGTGGCGAAAAGACCGCGGCAGCGGTTCACCTCGTGCAGGTGCTCGACCGTCGCCCAGGCGATGGACAGACCGTCAAAGGTTGCAGTACCGCGCCCGATCTCGTCGAGGATGACGAGCGAACGTTCCGTTGCCTGATTGAGGATTGCAGCCGTCTCGACCATTTCGACCATAAAGGTCGAGCGGCCACGGGCGAGATCGTCGGAGGCGCCGACGCGCGAGAACAGCCGGTCGACAATGCCGATATGGGCAGCCTCTGCCGGAACGAAGGAACCGATCTGGGCGAGGATGGCGATCAACGCATTCTGACGCAGGAAGGTCGACTTACCACCCATGTTCGGACCGGTCAGCATCCAGATCGCGCCGTTGCGATTGCCATCGACGGCTGAGAGATCGCAGTTATTGGCAATGAAGGGTCCGCTCGACTGACGGCGCAAGGCCTGCTCCACGACCGGGTGACGCCCGCCGCGGATTGCAAAGGTCATGGAGCCATCGACCACCGGGCGGCAATAGGCCTGTTCGGATGCAAGATGTGCGAGGCTCGTTGCCACGTCGATAGCAGCAAGTGCCAGAGAGCCCGCCTTGATGGCTTCGGCTTCGGCCACCACCGCCTGCACCATCCGGTCGAAGGCTTGCAATTCCATGGTCAGCGCCTGGGCGGCGGCGTTGGCGATGCGGCTTTCCAGATCGGCAAGTTCGGTGGTGGTAAAGCGCATGGCGCCGGCCATCGTCTGGCGGTGGATGAAGCGCGCCTTGGCGTCGTCGCTTCCCGTCATCACATCGGCATTGCCAGCCGTCACCTCGATGAAGTAGCCGAGCACATTATTGTGCTTGATCTTCAGCGACTTGATCCCGGTCTCTTCCGCATATTGCAGCTGCAAGCCGGCAATCACCCGACGCGACTGGTCGCGCAGCGCCCGCACCTCATCGAGTTCCGGGTTCGAGCCTTCACGAATGAAGCCGCCATCGCGCTTCAGGAGCGGAAGATCGTCCGCCAACATCTCCGACAGCATGGCTTCGAGCGAGGCTGGCAAGGCTTTGAGATCGGCGAGCGCTGCCGCCAGTTCGTCGGGCAACAGACCCTGATCAAGCAACTGACCGACGATCGCGGCAGCGGAAAGTCCCTGGCGAATGGCACCGAGATCACGCGGACCGCCGCGATCGAGCGCCAGGCGCGACAGCGCGCGCGGCATGTCTGCCACCTGTTTCAGAGCCTCGCGCAGACCATCGCTCAAGGATACATCGTCGATCAGATAGGCCACCGCATCAAGGCGGGCGTTGATCCGTTCAGGATCGGTCAGCGGCGACATCAGCCGTTCCGCCAGAAGCCGCGCACCGCCGCCGGTGACCGTGCGGTTGATCGCCTGCAACAGCGATCCATCGCGTTCTCCGGCAAGCGTCTTGGTCAATTCCAGATTGGCGCGGGTCGCAGGATCGATGAACAGCGTCGAGGCAGAGCTTTCGCGCTCCGGCGCACCAAGAGGCGGGCGCTCGGCAATCTGCGTCTTCTCGACATAGGCGACGGCGGCAGCGGCGGCTGCCAGTTCCACACGGGAGAAAGCTCCGAAGCCATCCAGCGTCGAGACGTTGAAGTAGCGCGCGATGCGGCCTTCGGCGGTCGCGCTATCAAACAGGACGGCAGGTTGAGGGACGGCCACGCGACCCAGCACATCGAAGGTCGGTCGCAGTTCTTCGTCGTGAAACAGGCTGTCGGCCACGATCAACTCGCGCGGATCGATGCGCCAGATGTCGGCCAGCAGCCGAGTCAATGTCGTTTCCGCCAGTCTGAAAACGCCGGTGGAGATATCGATCCAGGCAAGCGCAAACTGCGCCTCCGAACTGCCGCGGATGCGCGCAAGTGCCATCAGGTAGTTGGATTCGGTCGGCGAGAGCAGCTTTTCTTCGGTCAGCGTGCCGGGTGTGACAAGGCGCACGACGTCACGTTTGACCACCGATTTCGAGCCACGCTTCTTGGCTTCCGCCGGGTCTTCCACCTGTTCGCACACAGCAACGCGGTAGCCGCGCATGATCAGCTTTTGCAGATAGTCATCCGCCGCATGGACCGGAACGCCGCACATGGGAATGTCCTGACCCAGATGCTGGCCGCGCTTGGTGAGGGTGATGCCAAGTGCGCGCGAGGCTTCCGCCGCATCGTCGAAGAACAGTTCGTAGAAATCGCCCATGCGATAGAAAAGCAGCGAACCGGGATTGTTCGCCTTGATCTCGATATACTGCTCCATCATCGGCGTTGCCGATGCGCGGCTCTCTTCGGAAATGAGCGAGGCGGTGGAATGAACGTCCGTCAATGGCGTGATCGTATCTGCTTGGGGCTTTGAGAAAACAAAGCCGGAGATTACCGGCGCGGCTCTCCAAGAACAACACGCAGAACGACGAACCCACAGGAAGCTTGATGCTGGAACGGTATCAGCCGTTGAAGCGCTCTGCGTCACCGCCATAGTAATTGATGTAGCGGCCGGCAATCGATGAGACCGGCAGGATCACCAGCACGTCGGTGGTGTTGAAGGCATGGTCGACCACGGCACCGGCACCGAACATGGCGCCAAGACGCATATAGCCCTTGATCAGCGGCGGCATGGCGTTGAGCGCCCGACGCGGATTGATCGCTTCAAGCGGCATCATATCCATTTCGCGATAGAGTTCCGGCAGTGCCTCGGTCCGCCATTCAGCCTTGGAGCCGCAGCTGTGATGCAGGAAGGACAGCGCCAGCGCGTGAGCTTCCGGCTGAATGCCTGGGAAGGAGGCACAGCCGATCATCGCATCCATGCGGTGACGGACGGCGTAGGCCCAGTTGCCTTGCCAGAGAAGTTCGAGGGTGCGCTTGGTGCGATACTCAGGCAGCACGCAGGAGCGTCCCAACTCCATGAAGCGCTTATCCGGATGGCGCGCGATCAGGCTCTCGATTTCGAATTCGCTTGCCGAGTAAAAACCCTTATTCGCCAACGCCGTCTCCTGCCTGAGCAGGCGATAGGTGCCGACGATCTGATCTTCGGGATCACCTTCTATGGCATTGTCGAGAACCAGGAGATGGTCGCAGACGGCGTCGAAGGCATCGATGTCGCGACCGCGACGCATCGCGTCTGCCGGAAGCCGGGCACCCATCTCTTCGACGAAGACGCGGAAGCGGACCTGCTGGGCTGCGTCGATTTCACGCTCATTTCTGGCGAGGCGTGTTTCGAGGGAGCCGATACGACCAAAGACGTCGGCGTCCCGCTTTTCGGCAGCTGGCAAAACAGCGCCGCCCAAGCCCGTGCCAACAATGCTGCGTTCCAGAACTTCCGAGACCATGGAGAATCGCCCCGCCACCGTTTGATCTTGGCGTCATAAATCACTTCTTGACGACAAAACAGTGACAGTTAGCCGCGTAAGTGACGTTGCGTAAACTAAATTTCGCGATCCGGTCTTGCGTAGCAGTCGTTCAGGTTTTCTTTCGTGCCGCCTTGGCCTGCAGCAACTCATCCAGAATGACGCAGCCTGCGCCGATGGTGATGAAGGAATCGGCAAGGTTGAAGACCGCGAAGGACCACGTTTCCGTGTGGAAGAGAATGTAGTCCACGACGTGCCCGTAAAGAAACCGGTCGAAGATGTTTCCCGCAGCACCGGCGATGATCAGCGCAAAGCCGAGATGGGCAAAGGTGCGGTCGGCATCCGTCTTTCGCCACAGCCAAATGACGAAGGCGACGATGAGGAGCCGCATGGTGACGATGGCCCAGCCCTCCATGCCCGACAGCATGGAGAAGGCCACGCCAAGATTGTAGGTGCGGTAGAGCGCCAGGAACGGAATGACCGGCACCATCTCCTGCAGAGGCAGATATTTTTCCACCAGCACCTTGATGATCTGATCGGCAAGCAGCGCCAGAAGAATGAGGGCGATGGCGGGAGCGGGTCTGGAGAAGAGAGCGGGCTTGGCCATTACTTTACCATCGCAAGTTCGAGAAGATGTCGACGCGCTTCAAACAGCATGACTGCGCTTGCGATCGCCAGATTGAGGGAGTCGGCCCGACCCTGTTGCGGGATGCGGGCAAGCTGGTCCGCCTGCGAGGCAAGCTCCGGCGGAAGGCCCGACTGCTCGTTGCCCATCAAAAGCACGACCGGCTTTTTCGCGTAGTCGATGGTGCGGTAATCTACCGAGCCGGCGAGATGGGTTGCGACGACGCTGACGCCGGCAGTCTTTCTCCAGCTCAAGAATTCATCCACCGATGCGCGCGCAACAGGCATCGCAAACACCGAGCCCATCGTGGCCCGCACGGTTTCGAGCGAGAAAGGATCGGTGCAATCGCCGACGAGAATGACTCCGGAGGCACCGGCTGCATCTGCCGTGCGGATGATCGTGCCGAGATTGCCAGGGTCGCGCACCCGGTCGAGCGCGACATAAGTCTCACCCGCAGCAGGCCGGATATCTCTGAGCGGCTTCCATTTCTGATCGAAGATGCCGACGACCATCTGTGGGTTGTCGCGGCGGGTGATGGATGAGATCACCTTTTCGCTGACTTCCAGCACGAGACCACCGGACGCCACCGTCTTCACCGCAGCCTGCTCGACCAGCGGCTTGCCCTTGGCGGCCTTGGCATAGACCAGCGTGCGGATCGTCCAGCCGAGTTCCAGCGCATCGATGACAAGCTTCAGCCCCTCCGCCATGAAGGTGCCGCTCTCTTCGCGGCCCTTCTTCTGGGTGAGGTTCTTGATGTCCTTGATGATCGGATTGGCGAGGCTGGTAACTTCCTTGACCTGCCCTACCCTGCGTGGGCCGTTTTCATGACGATCATTCATTTCGGCACCCAGCGGCTGAAGAGAGAGGTTGAAAGCACACGGCCCGGCGTCTTGCCATCAAGACCCGCTTCGCGGATGACGAGTTCGCCGGAGGTAACCTCGCCACCTGCACCGCGCATGGTTTCGCGCATCAACTCGTGCATGGAGTAGAAGCTGGCGCGGATGGAATAGGCGGTCAGCACGTATCCCAGCGCCTTAGGCGACAGGATTTCGCGGCAGACATCCAGCATCAGCGGCAGATGATCGTAGAGATCCCAGACCTCGCCATGGGTACCGCGGCCGAATTTCGGCGGATCGGTGAGGATGATATCGTAGCTGTTGCCGCGACGTTCCTCGCGCAGGATGAACTTCATGGCGTCTTCGCAGATCCAGCGGATCGGCGCATTTTCAAGACCGGCAAGCGCCTGGTTTTCTCGCGCCCAGCCGATCGCCTTTTTCGAGGCGTCCACATGGGTGACTTCCGCTCCAGCGGACGCCGCGACAAGCGACGCGACACCGGTGTAACCGAAGAGGTTCAACACTTTCAGCGGTCGATCGGCCTTTTCGATTGTTTGCTTCAACCACTCCCAATGGACGATCTGTTCGGGGAAGACACCCACATGGCGAAACGCGGTAAAGCGGCCGAGGAAACCGACGCCGAGCAGAGACAGCGGCCATGTCTCGCCAAGCGCTTGCTTTGGAAAACGCCAGCGTCCACTGCCTTCTTCATCCGTATCACCGGTGAAGATCGCATCGGCATTGTCCCAGACCCGTTCGGCAAGGCTCGGCCGCCAAAGCGCCTGCGCCTCGGGACGAACGATGCGGTACTCGCCATATTGCTCGAGCTTCAGGCCATTGCCGCTGTCGATCAGGTGAAAGTCACCAGCACCGAGCGATTCAAGAATGACCGGCACCTGCTCGGTCGGAAGGGCGCCGGAGCGCTCCTTCAACGGGCGCGGAGGGGCGGCTTCGACGGCTGGAGCGGAGGCTTGAACCTTTTCCTTTGGGGCGGTGGCAGCGGGGCGAACGTAATCTGGAGCGCGTGCGCGCGCAGCATCCTTCTGGCGAGGCGGCTTGCTACCGGGCTTGCCTGAGCGATTGTCCTGTCCGGCGCGCGGTTTAGCGCCCTGGCGGTTGTCTTTCTTCTTCAACGACGGTCTTTCCACGTCTCGACGCGAGAGGTACGGAGATTGGCCGTACCACTTGCGCTTTCCAGTCTGCATCCCCGGGCGAATGGCGGCCCGGATGCGGTTGGAAAGCGCATATCATTAGAATGGGGGATTATCAAAGGGCGTGGCAAAATGATGCGCCATGGCGACGGATCAAAGAACCGAGAGCCGCCGCCTATTTTGCGGCAAGCTGTCTCGACACGGGCGATGCCGTTTGCGTGTTAGCCGCTGCCTTGGTGGCCTCATCGTGCCAGCGAATGGCTTCTCGCGCCTCGAGACGAGCGCGCTTGCGGTGCTTGCCCTGCGAAATCCAGGTCGCGGCCGAGCCGAGGAGAATGCCGAACAGAACCGACAGAAAAATGAAGACGAAGAAGGGTGCCGTGAAGGAGAGAACGCTGTCACTGGGTTGGAACGGATTGAGCGCCAGCGTCACACTCTCACGGTTTGCCACGCACAGGATAATCAGAATGATGGCCAGTGGCAGAAGGATCAACAGGTTGACGATCTTCTTCGACATTCAAGGTACTCCGTCTTTGGGGGCCTTCATGCAATCTGGACGAACGTCACGCCGGACTTAAGGATTGTCGAGCGTCGATTGCGCTCAATCCTCGTCTTCGACGTCGCCCATGCCCGGGTTGAGCCTTTCGCGAAGCTCCTTGCCGGTCTTGAAGAAGGGAACCCATTTTTCCTCGACAAAAACGGACTCACCCGTGCGCGGGTTCCGTCCAGAACGAGAGGGCCGGTTCTTTACCGAGAATGCGCCAAATCCACGAAGTTCGACACGATTGCCGGCAGCAAGCGCATCGGTGATTTCATCAAGAACCGCATTGACGATATTTTCGACATCGCGGTGATACAGGTGCGGGTTACGCGCAGCAACGATCTGCACCAGTTCAGACTTAATCACAGTTGCCCCCTGAAAGGATTAGGTTTTTATCGGCCATCAACCTGCCAAACCGAAACAAGACCGTCAAGAAACAACTTGTCGGTGCCGAGTTGGCGAGACGCTGCAATCGGGAAAAATTCATCCAAGCCCAGCATTTTTGCAAGACCTGCGACGCTGAAGATGGAAAAGGGCGAACGCTTCGATGGTGCCGTCCATTCGATGATGGGCAAATCCTTGTCCAGACCGCGGCTTTCGAAATAGGACTTGATCTCGGTTTCGCCGCCGAGCGTATCGATAAGCTTGACGGCAACGGCCTGACGTCCGGTGAAGATCGACCCATCGGCAAGCTTCAACACTTCGTCACGCGGCAGCTTGCGCCGGTCGGCCACCAGATCGACAAACCAGTTGTAGCTGTCCATGACCATGTTGCGGATCATGACCTTCGATTCTTCCGGCGGCTCGTGGAAAGGCGACGGCTCCGCCTTCATCGGCGAGGATTTGATTTCCTGCAGCGACACGCCGAGCTTGTCGAGGAGCGGTCCGACCTGCGGATACTGGAAGATCACACCGATGGAGCCGGTGATCGAGGTATCGCCTGCGACGATCGTGTCGCCGGCGGTCGCAATCATATAGCCGGCGGAGGCTGCAAGCGTGCGGACGTCGGATACGACCGGCTTCTTCTTGTCCGCTACGGCGCGGATCGCCTTGAAGATGCGCTCGCCGCCGTAAGTTGTGCCACCGGGCGAAGAGATGGAAACGATCAGGCCCTTGGCGCTGGTGCTGTCTGCAATTTTTTGAAGCCGCTCCAGGAGTTCGGTATCGTCCTGGATCAGGCCGCTGATCTCGATCTTGGCGATATGCGGCCTTGCGCTCGATTCCGGCTCCGCGACAGCGAAGCGATAGACAACAAAGAGGGCCGCTATCAGCAAGAGAACTGCAGCAACCCGCCAGAATGTCAGCTTGCGGCGCAGGTGCCTGCGGTCTGCGATTGCCATCTGGTCCATCAAATCACCTTCGCTTCACAGCAGTTAAGCTTCAACTGCGCCTCGGCGCATATGAACCTTGTAACGACCTCTTGCAAGCGCGTGAACTTGCAATGTGCGGTTTTTATAAAAAACACCCGGCTCTTGCGCTCTTTCTGATAAAAACCATATTGGCAGCGCAAGGCCATCGTGCCAAACACGTTAGATGAATATATAAAGGTCTGTGTGCGACTTTAAGCTGTACTTGTAGACCTCCGGATTTGACGAATGCTCGAAAGACTTAATCAACCGGCACCGGGATTTTCGGTGGCTGACAATCTGCCCGATGCGTATGCTCTGGCGAAGCGTCACTCCGCGCGCGTAAAAAAGTTGAAGATCGGGCTTCCGATCGCAGCAGCGATCGTTTCGCTTGCTTTCATCGGCGTCTCGCTTGCCCGCACATGGCTTCCCGCCGAAGTGTCGCTGCAAAGCGCCTCGATCGAGGACGGCAAGATCGTCATGGAAAAGCCGGCTCTGGCGGGGCGCAACAACAAGGGTTTCGACTACTCGATGAATGCCGAGCGCGCGCTTCAGGACGTGACGACGCCTAACCTGATGACGCTTGAGAAAGTGCTGGCAGCCGTGCCGATGAATGACATCGTGGCACAGGTGGTGGCGCAGGAAGGCATCTTCGACCGCACGACAAATAAGTTGAAAATGACGGCGCCCTTTGACATCAATCTGAGCAATGGCCTAAAAGCCAAATTTCAGTCTGCCAATGTCGACCTGAAAGCGGGAACGATGGAGAGCGACCAGCCGGTCGACATCACCACGAAGGAAGGCTCGATTGTTGCGGAAAGCCTACGCATAGCCGATAATGGCAGAACGATTGTATTTTCGGGGCAGGTACGAGCTCGTATTGCTGCATCCACCATTCAGAACGCAGGCAAGTGAGAGCCCGACCAGATGATGCAGATTTCCCGCAACGCCCCCTTCAAGAGAACCGCCGGAATTTCGGCTGCCATTGTTCTGGCATGTCTTTCCACACCGGCCTTTGCTCAGAACACCACCAGCAAGATGGACGGCATGAAGCTTTCCAGCGACCAGCCGATTGCGATTGAAAGCGATCAGCTCGAGGTGCGCGATCAGGAGCACAAGGCCTACTTCACCGGCAACGTGAAGGTTGTTCAGGGAACGACCACGCTGCAGGCTGGCAAGATGACGGTTCTCTACAAGAACAAGGGCGACGGGCAAACGACATCGGTGACCGGCGGTGATGCCGATATCGACAAGATTTTCGTCGACAATTCCGTTTACCTGACATCCGGTACACAAAAGGCGACGGCCGATCATGGCGAGTTCGACATGGCCTCGCAGACCTTTACGCTTTCCGGCAAGCAGGTCGTCCTGTCGCAGGACTCCAACGTCTTCACCGGCTGCAAGCTGACGGTGCTGATGAATACCGGTGAAGCCAAGCTAGAGAGCTGCGGCGGTCCCGTCCGCATCATGCTCGATCCCAAGTCGCAGAAAAAGCAGTAAGCCGCTCATCGTGAAAATGCCCTTGATTTCAAAGCTTCTTGGCAGAGATTCCGCACGTCCGTCGACAACCGACGCGAATGCGGGCGATAAATCTCGCTATGAAGGCACCTTGATTGCCCATGGCCTGACCAAGACCTATAACACGCGTCGCGTCGTCAACGGCGTGTCGCTCGTCGTGCGTCGCGGAGAGGCTGTCGGACTGCTGGGGCCGAACGGTGCGGGCAAGACCACCTGCTTCTACATGATCACCGGCCTCGTTCCCGTGGATGATGGCAAGATCGCCATCAACGGCAATGATGTGACGGGCATGCCGATGTATCGCCGCGCGCGCCTTGGCGTCGGCTATCTTCCGCAGGAAGCTTCGATCTTTCGCGGCCTGACCGTCGAAGACAATATTCGCGCGGTCCTGGAAGTGCATGAGAAGGACGAGAAGAAGAGAAACCGAAAGCTCGACGAGTTGCTGGAAGAGTTTCACATCTCGCAGCTGCGCAAGTCTCCAGCGGTCGCTCTTTCGGGTGGCGAACGCCGTCGTCTTGAAATCGCCCGTGCTCTCGCGACCGATCCGACCTTCATGCTGCTCGACGAGCCTTTTGCGGGCGTCGATCCGATTTCCGTCAGCGACATTCAGAATCTAGTGCGCCACTTGACGGCACGCGGGATCGGCGTTTTGATCACCGACCATAATGTGCGCGAAACGCTGGGTCTCATCGACCGCGCCTACATTATTCATGCGGGCGAAGTGCTGACGCACGGTCGGGCCGACGAGATCGTCAACAATGCCGATGTTCGTCGCCTCTATCTCGGAAACAACTTCAGCCTCTGAGGGCCGCATTTTCCGGCCTGAAAGCGCGGCAGTCTTAACGGGAAGGTGATGATATCACAGCATTCCCGTCAAAGAATCTTGCTCTGCACCTCACTCTTGACCTTGACCAAACCCAAATAAAAAGCAATTTTTGGGCCAAGTTCTCCTTGTTTTGCCGAACAACAAAAATTTTCTGCAAAACAGGGGCGTGTTTGGGAGTCGAGTGTCCGCCATGGCCTTGTCAGCCAGCCTGTTGCTGCGTCAAAATCAGTCACTTGTGATGACTCCGCAGCTGATGCAGTCGATCCAGCTGCTTCAGATGACGCATATCGAGTTGGTCAGCTTCATCGCCCAGGAAGTCGAAAAGAACCCTCTGCTTGAAATTGCGGCAAATGATAGCGATCCTGGCGAAACATTCGGCAGCGACGAAGCTACGAGTTCGCAAGCCTCAGAGAGTATTGAATCGTCCCATACGAGCGAGACGGCGGAATGGTACGGCGATGACGCCCCTGTTCTCAACGAGGCGCTGGACACCAATTTCGCCAATGTGTTTCCGGATGATGAGAGCGGACGCAAGGCCGACGCGCCGGAGCTTCTCGGCCAATGGAAATCCATGCCCGGCGCCGAGGCTGGCGACGACTACGATCTTGATGATTTCGTTGCGCGCAAACCTAGCCTGCGCGACCACATCGCACAGCAGGTGCCGTTCTCGGTCACCGGTCTCACCGACAGCATGACAGCCGACGCTCTGCTCGATCATCTCGACGAGACCGGCTATATCTCCGCTGACGCCGTCAGCGATGTGTCAGAGCGGCTGGGACGGCCGGAAAAGGACGTCGAGGCGATCTTGCGCATCCTGCAGAGTTTCGATCCGCCGGGTGTCTTCGCTCGCTCACTCAGCGAATGCCTGTCGATCCAGCTGCAACAGAGAGATCGGCTGGACCCGGCGATGCAGGCTTTCGTTGGCAACCTCGATCTTTTGGCCAAGCGCGATTTTGCCACGCTCAAAAAGCTTTGCGGCGTCGATGAGGACGACCTTCTCGACATGCTGAGCGAGATCCGTGGTCTCAATCCGCGTCCCGGTGCTGGCTTCGAGACGGGCTCGTGCGAAACCATCATACCGGACATCATTGTCCATCCCTCCACCGACGGAAGCTGGCTGATCGACCTCAACCCGGAGACTCTGCCGCGCGTCCTGGTCAATCACAGCTATTTCACGGAAGTATCCAAGCTGAAACCGCGCGCGGGGGAAGACGGCGAATTCCTCTCCACCTGCATGCAGACGGCCAACTGGCTGACGCGCAGCCTCGACCAGCGGGCGAGGACGATCATGAAGGTGGCGAGCGAAATCGTCCGGCAGCAGGATGCGTTTCTGCTGCATGGCGTGGATCACTTGCGCCCCCTCAATCTGAAGCAGGTCGCCGATGCCATCAAGATGCATGAATCGACGGTCAGCCGCGTCACATCGCGCAAATACATGCTGACGCCGCGTGGCGTCTTCGAACTCAAATATTTCTTCAGCGTCTCCATCGGCTCGTCGGAGGGCGGCGACAATCACTCGGCAGAAGCGGTTCGTCATCGCATCCGCACGATGATCGCGCAGGAAGCGCCCAGCTCGGTTCTGTCCGACGACGATATCGTCGATCAGCTGAAAAAAAGTGGTATCGATCTGGCGCGACGGACTGTCGCAAAATATCGTGAAGCGATGAACATCCCCTCCTCCGTACAGCGCCGTCGGGAGAAAAAGGCGATGGCTCGCATGGCCTCTGCTTGAGACCTTTTATTATAGTTTACAGACACTTAAGATTGACAATTGACTTGCCTAGCCGACAAGGCTAGAAGCTCGCCGCAGACAAGGCGGGGGTCTGAAGAGGGAATTGCATTCAAGGGGCAGCGGCATTCGTCTGCAAAGGCACGAAAGAGGTCGCGAAACGCTTGGATGAGCGCTCAGCTTGACGTAAGCTGGTATACGCAAATCACTGAAAAAGGAAAAATTCCATGAGTGTGCGTGTATCTGGTAAACATATGGATGTGGGCGAGTCTTTCCGTCAAAAGATCGAGGACAATATAAGCCAAGCCGTTACCAAATACTTCGATGGGGGGTATTCCGGCCAGGTGACGGTCGCGAAGTCCGGCCAGCTTTTTGCTGCGGATTGCAAGATCCACCTCGATACTGGGGTCGTTCTGCACGCGGCAGGACAGGCCAACGATCCGCAAGCCAGCTTCGACGCGGCGGCAGAGCGCATTGAAAAGCGCCTGCGTCGTTACAAGCGCAGGCTCAAGGATCACCATAACGGTTCAGCGTCCAAGGGGATCGATGAGGAAGTCGCCTACCGGGTGATGGATGCAGTCCCGGATGAGGATGAGGAAATCGCGGAAGATTTCGCGCCAACAATCGTGGCCGAGACTTCCAAACAGATCAAAACCATGACGGTTGCAAGCGCAGTCATGGCTCTCGATATGACCGATGAGCCAGTTCTGCTGTTTCGCAGCCCGTCGAAAGAACTCAACATCGTCTACCGTCGCAACGATGGAAACATCGGCTGGGTCGACGCGGCGATGATCAAGAGCTGAAGTCTAAGGACCCGGAAGGCGCCCTCAAGCGTCTTCCGGTTCGTCTCGATGGCATGAAGGAAAAAGAAATGGCATTGGCAGATTTGCTGCACCAAGATGCGATTATTCCCGCGCTGAAGGTCAATTCCAAGAAGCAACTCCTTCAGGAACTGGCAGCAAAGGCATCCCGTATCACCGGGGTTACCGAGCGGGACGTATTCGACGTCATCTTGCAGCGTGAGCGGCTCGGCTCCACCGGCGTCGGTCATGGCATTGCCATTCCCCATGGAAAGCTGAGCAGCATTTCCTCCATTACCGGCGTTTTCGCACGCCTGGAAACACCCGTCGACTTCGAAGCACTCGACGACCAGCCGGTCGATCTCGTATTTCTTCTGCTCGCGCCGGAAGGTGCTGGCGCCGACCACCTGAAAGCCCTGTCGCGGATTGCCCGCGTTCTGCGCGACCCGGAACTGGTGGCGAAACTGCGCGCGACTGATTCCGATACGGCGATCTACACCTTTCTTAACCAGGAGCAGGTGAACGCGGCCTGAACGCCAAGTTTGGGTTCACGCGGACATAGCCTCGACGTTTAAAGCGCCGTGCGTCCTATTGGACGCACGGCGCTTTACCTTTTTGAATCGACGCATCGTGCTTTCCGAAAATCGAGACCGATTTTCGGGCCGATGCTGTAAAACAAAGGCCCGGATATCGATCAGATATCCGGGCCTTTTGCTATTGATCAGATGAAGACGAAGAAGGCGCTCAGGCGTCTTTCTCGTTGAGACCGCTTGTGCCAGGCTCAGCACCTGCCGGCGCTTCAACCTTCGGGCCACCCTTGGCGACACCGACCATGGCTGGACGCAGAACGCGCTCGCCGATGGTAAAGCCAGCCTGCACCACTTGAACGACAGTGTTGTTCGGCACGGTGGTGTTGGGGATTTCGAACATGGCCTGATGGAAGTTCGGATCGAACTTCTCACCTTCGGCATCGATCTTCTTCACGCCGTGACGCTCAAGTGCGGAGAGCATGGAGCGCTCTGTCATATCGACGCCTTCGATCAGGCCCTTGATATTGGCTTCGGCACTTGCCTTCAGCTCTTCGGGAATGGTGTCGAGCGCGCGGCGAAGATTGTCGGAGACGGCCAGCATGTCACGCGCAAAGCCGGCAACGGAATAGGCCTTTGCATCCTTGACCTCGCGTTCGGTACGACGGCGAAGATTGTCCATCTCAGCGGCCAGACGCAGGAATTTGTCGCGAAGATCGGCGTTTTCCGCCTTCAGCACATCGATCGGATCGGGTTCTGCCTGCTCCGGCACCGCATTCTCCGCCGTGGTCGCTTCCACTGCTTCGTCGGCAGCGCCTGCGTCAGGTCCGGTCTTGTTGGTGTCAGTCATGACGTTCTCCAAATTACATGTGTATTGTGGCTTGCAATGAGATTGAGCCCGATATCGAGCTTTGCCATGCAAAAATCAAGGCTTACGGGAAAAAGGAGCGGTTTTTCAAGCGACCTGCGCGGTTAGAACGTTTCCTTTCAGATGGAAAGGTCAAATGGAAACGCTCTAACGTCGCTTGGTGGAAAGCCGCGCCATGATCTGGGCGGTGTAATCCACCATCGGCACGATGCGGGAATAGTTCAGCCGTGTCGGGCCGATAACCCCGACAGCGCCGACGACCCGGTTCTCATCGTCCTTATAGGGCGCGACGATCAGCGATGAGCCCGACAGGGAAAACAACTTATTTTCCGAGCCGATGAAAATCCTGACCCCGGATCCTGTCTCTGCCAGATTGAGGATCTCGATGAGGTTTTCCTTGCGTTCCAGATCGTCGAAGAGAAGACGAACCCGGTCGATATCCTCTTCGCCGGCCAGACCTTCGAGAAGATTGGAGCGGCCGCGCACGATCAGACGACCAAGCTTGCCTTCCTCATTGTCGCCGGACCAGACGGCAAGCCCCCGCTCCACCAGATCCTGCGCCAGCGTGCTCAGCGCGCTTTGCAGCTCGTTCTTCTGTCGGGCTATCTGGCTTCGCAGTTCCGGCAGCGTCTGGCCGCCGAGATGCGCGTTGATGAAGTTGGCGGCCTCGGTCAATTGCGACGAAGTAATGCCGGCCGGCAGCTCGATGATGCGGTTTTCGACCTGGTTATGATCACCGACCAGAACGGCGAGCGCCTTGGTCGGCTCCAGCCGGATGAACTCCACATGTTTGAGGACGGCATCGTTCTTGGCGGTCAGCACCAGCCCTGCCCCGCGCGACATGCCGGAGAGCATGCTGCTTGCCTCATACAGCAGGCCTTCGAGAGACTGTTCGCGCCCGGAGATCGGGCCGATATGCCGGTCGATATTGGCGCGCTCGGCCTCCGGCAGCTCGCCGACCTGCATGAAGGCATCGACGAAGAAGCGAAGCCCGGTCTGGGTTGGCAGGCGGCCAGCGCTGACATGCGGCGAATAGATAAGGCCGAGCTCCTCCAGATCGCTCATGACGTTACGCACAGATGCGGGCGACAGCGACATGGGAAGCAGGCGAGAGAGACTGCGCGAACCGAGCGGTTCGCCCGTTTCCAGATAGCCTTCCACAATGCGCCTGAAGATCTCGCGTGAGCGATCGTCCAGAAGCGCACCTGGCTCTTTGCCGATGGGAGGAGTTATGCCCATGCCGCTCGTTGTTCCCCAAGCTGTTTTGACTGTCTTGAATATAGTCACTCGGTCTTCCAAGTGAAAACGGAAATTCGGCTCTAGGCCCTGCTCGTCCGCTTTTCCTTTGCAAAAGCGTCGCCCTGACCTTAGAAGGCGGGAAGTTAAGAGACGGAGAGAAACGATATGCGGCCCTCAGGCAGAAAAACCGACCAGATGCGTAAGGTATCCTTCGAGCGCAACTTCTCCAAGCATGCCGAAGGCTCCTGTCTCGTCAAGTTCGGTGATACGCATGTTCTGGTTACCGCCAGCCTCGAGGAAAAGACGCCGCCATGGCTGCGCAACAGTGGCAAGGGCTGGGTAACGGCAGAGTATGGCATGCTTCCCCGCTCCACCAACGAGCGCATGAAGCGCGAAGCAGCGTCCGGCAAGCAAGGCGGCAGAACGCAGGAAATCCAGCGCCTGATCGGCCGTTCGCTGCGCGCAGTCGTTGATCTGCAAGCGCTTGGCGAACGCCAGATCAGCATCGACTGCGACGTCATCCAGGCCGATGGTGGTACGCGCACCGCTTCCATCACCGGTGCCTGGATTGCCCTTCACGACTGCCTGAAGTGGATGGAAAGCCGCAACATGCTGAAGGTCGAAAAGGTTCTGAAGGACCATATCGCCGCCATCTCCTGCGGCATCTTCGCCAATCAGCCGGTGATCGATCTCGATTACCTGGAAGACTCCTCTGCGGAAACAGACGCCAACTTCGTCATCACCGGCTCTGGCGGCATCGTCGAGATTCAGGGCACCGCCGAGGGCAAGCCATTCTCGGAAGAAGAATTCCTGACCCTGCTTGGCCTTGCCAAGGCTGGCTGTGCGGAACTCGTCGAGATGCAGAAGCAGGCAATTGCCTGAACGGGACAAGACCATGCGCAAGCTTGATACCAGAACCATCGTCGTTGCCAGCCACAACAAGGGCAAGATCGCCGAAATCGCCGATCTGATCGGCCCTCTCGGCTTTTCGGCGAAATCGGCCGCCGAGCTGAATTTTGAGGAGCCGGCTGAAACCGGCACGACCTTCGAAGAAAATGCTGCGATCAAGGCGCTCGCTTCGGCCAAGGCATCCGGCATGCCAGCGCTCTCCGACGATTCGGGTCTGGTGATCGACGCGCTGGACGGCGCGCCTGGCGTCTACACTGCAGACTGGGCGGAAACCGGCAACGGCACACGCGATTTCGCCATGGCGATGCAAAAGGTGGAAAACGCGCTTCAGGAGCGCGGTGCGACGGCACCGGAGCAGCGCACCGGCCGCTTCGTCAGCGTTCTTTGCCTGGCCTGGCCGGACGGCCATACCGAGTTTTTCCGCGGTGAAGTGGAAGGCACGATCGTCTGGCCGCCTCGCGGCACGAGCGGTTTCGGCTACGATCCGATCTTCCAGCCAGAAGGCTACGCAACCAGCTTTGGCGAGATGACTTCCGACGAAAAGCATGGCTGGCGCCAGGGCGATGCGACAGCGCTGTCGCACCGCGCACGCGCTTTCAAAACCTTCGTCGAAACCTGCCTGGAGGCATGAGCATTACGATGACCGGGAGCGGCCTTTCTTCTGCGCCCGGCGCCCATCTGTCCGGATATGCGGACCTTTTGCCTGATACGGGTGAACCCGGCTTCGGCATCTATATTCACTGGCCCTTTTGCGCGGCCAAGTGTCCCTATTGCGATTTCAACAGCCATGTCCGTCACCAGCCGGTGGATCAGGAGC
Organism: Agrobacterium cavarae; assembly: GCF_004310285.1. Taxonomy (GTDB): domain Bacteria; phylum Pseudomonadota; class Alphaproteobacteria; order Rhizobiales; family Rhizobiaceae; genus Agrobacterium; species Agrobacterium cavarae. The sequence goes on along the minus strand of NZ_SISF01000023.1, from coordinate 81,548 downwards.
GGTTCGTTGCCGCCTTCCTTCGTGAAATGGAAACGATGCGGCAGTTGAGCGGCCCGAAGGTCGTCACCAGCATTTTCATGGGCGGCGGCACGCCGTCGCTGATGGATCCGCAGACGGTCGGCGCCATTCTGGATGGTATCGCCCGTTTCTGGCGCGTGCCGGACGGCATTGAGATTACGATGGAGGCCAATCCCTCCAGCGTGGAAGCGGAACGCTTTCGTGGCTACAGGGCCGCCGGCATCAATCGCGTCTCCATGGGCGTACAAGCGCTGAATGACCGGGATCTGAAGTTCCTCGGACGCCTGCATGATGTGGCCGATGCGCTGAAGGCTATCCGGCTGGCGCGCGAAATCTTCCCGCGCATGTCCTTCGATCTCATCTATGCCCGCCCCAATCAGACAGTTGAGGAATGGGAAAAGGAGCTCGTAGAGGCAATCTCCTATGCGGTCGATCACCTGTCTCTCTACCAGTTGACGATCGAGGAAGGCACGGCCTTCTACGGTCTCCACAAGGCGGGCAAGCTGATCGTTCCGGACGGCGAACAGTCGGCTGTGCTTTACGAGGCGACGCAGGAAATTACCGCACGCCATGGGCTCCCGGCCTATGAAGTTTCCAATCACGCGCGTCCCGGTGCTGAGAGCCGCCACAACCTCACCTATTGGCGCTACGGCGACTATGCCGGGATCGGCCCCGGCGCCCATGGGCGTCTGACCAAGGGCGGCGCCAAACTGGCAACCGCGACCGAGCGTCACCCGGAGACTTGGCTGCAAGCCGTGGAGCGCGATGGGCACGGCATGGTGGATCAGGAAATGCTGGGGCGTGACGAACAGGCCGACGAGTTGCTTTTGATGGGACTGCGGCTTCGCGAAGGTGTCGATCTTGCCCGCTGGAGCGAGTTCTCGGGCCGCGATCTGGACCCGGATCGCGAGGCGGTTTTACTGGAACACGGCTTCATCGAGCGGCTTGGAAATTCGCGCGTCCGCTGCACGCCGTCGGGCATGCTGATCCTGGATTCGGTCGTCGCCGATCTCGCGTAAGGGGCGCTCTCTAAATGCCCGGAGAGCGCACCGCTTGCCACCGGATCAACTGATCCTGACAGCGATATAGATCAGCGTCACCGCAATCACCCAGAGTGCCAGGCGACCCCAGCGCGTGTGACGGGCTTCTGACCTGCCGATGGCTTCGGCCGTGCGTTCGTCGAAGCGCAGGCCGTTTTCGCTCATATACATCAGTTCGGAATGCAGCTTTTCGGTCTTCGCCGCGATCTCGGGTGCCGCTTCCGCCAGCTTGATCGCTGCCTTCACGCCGTCCTTCAGATCGGTGACGATACGCTTTGGCCCGAGATTGTCGCGGATCCAGCCGCTGACGACGGGGTCTGCGGCCTTCCACATGTTGAAGCGCGGATTGAGGATACGTGAGACGCCTTCGACGACGACCATGGTCTTTTGCAGCATGACCAGTTCGGGGCGCGTTTCCATGTCGAAGAGTTCGGTGACTTCGAAAAGCAGCGTCAGCAGCTTGCCCATGGAGATGGTTTCGGCGGGCTGGCCGTGGATCGGCTCGCCGATGGCGCGGATCGCCTGAGCGAAGCTTGCCATGTCATGGTGGGCCGGTACGTAACCCGCTTCAAAATGCACTTCAGCTACGCGCATGTAGTCGCGCGTGATGAAGCCATAAAGGATTTCCGCCAGGAAGCGGCGTTCCTTTTTGCCCAACCGTCCGGCAATTCCCATGTCGACTGCGACGATAATGCCCGTCGGATCGACGAAAAGGTTTCCGGGATGCATGTCCGCATGGAAGAAGCCGTCGCGCAGCGTGTGGCGCAAGAAGGACTGGATCAGCGTATCGGCGAGCGCATTGAGGTCGTGACCGGCTGCCTTCAGCGCATCCGTATCCGACATCTTGATGCCGTCGATCCATTCCATGGTGACGACGTCGCGACCGGTGCGTTCCCAATCCACCTCCGGCACACGAAAGCCTGGGTCACCCTTGGTGTTTTCGGCAAGCTCGGAAAGAGCCGCCGCCTCGAGGCGAAGGTCCATCTCGATCTTGGTGGTCTGCTCCAGCGTCTTGGTGACCTCGACGGGTCGCAGACGCCGGGCGGAGCGGACGAAACGCTGCTGCAGATCGGCCACCAGATACATGGCTTCCAGATCGTCCTGGAAGCGCTGGCGCACGCCAGGGCGGATAACCTTGACCGCCACCTTCTTGCGCCCTGATGGCGTGTCGATGACGGCGGGGTGAACTTGGGCGATGGAGGCCGCGGCTATCGGATCGCCGAATTCCACGTAAAGCTCAGAGATCGGACGACCGAGCGAGCCTTCGATGTTGGCCTTGGCAGCAGCAACGGGAAAGAAATCCATGCGGTCCTGCAGACCGGCCAGATCTTCGGCAAAGTCTGCGCCAACCACATCCGGCCGGGTGGCCAGGAACTGGCCCATCTTGACATAGGACGGTCCAAGACGGCTGACAGCCTTCGAAAGTCGATCGCTGCGCTCACTTCTCAATGCCTTGTTGCGCGCCAGAGGCTTCAACATGCCCTTGACGAATTTCGCAGAGGCGGGCAGCCCCTCGTCGGGCAGCGCCAGAACCACACCCTCGCGGACGAGAACCCAGCCAACCTTGGCGAGTCGAAAATATGCGCCAAGCGTGCTCATGCGAATGCCCTGCTATGTCCTGGAAATGCCATCGATCAGAGCTTCCAGCCGGAATGCAGTGCGGCAATTCCGCCGGTATAGTTGGTGTAGCTGACGCGCGAGAAGCCCGCGGTCCGGATCATGGCGGCAAAGTCATCCTGCCGTGGGAATTTGCGGATCGACTCGACCAGATACTGGTAGGGCTCGGCGTCGCCGGTGATCATCTTGCCAAATTGCGGAATGGCGTTGAAGGACCAAGCGTCATAGACCTTGTCGAGGAGCGGCATTTCCACTTCGGAAAATTCCAGCACCAGAAGACGTCCGCCGCGCTTCAGCACACGATAGGCTTCCGACAGCGCCACATCGATGCGCGGCACGTTGCGGATGCCGAAGGCGACCGTATAGGCATCGAAGTTGTTGGCCTCGAAGGGCAGTTCTTCGGCATTGGCCTCGACGAAGGTCAGATTTTCCGTCAGGCCTTTCTTGGCCGCCCGCTCCTCGCCGACGCCGAGCATCGAGCCGTTGATATCGAGAACGGTGGCATGCGCCAGACGATTGGAGGCTTCGACGATGCGGAAGGCAATATCGCCGGTACCGCCCGCCACATCGAGAACTTTGTAGGATGGGTCCTTGCGGGGGGAAAGTGAGGCGACCATGGCGTCTTTCCAAACCCGGTGCAGGCCGGCTGACATCACGTCATTCATGATGTCATAGCGCTTGGCAACCTTATGGAAGACGTCATTGACCATGCCCTGCTTCTGGCCTTCATTGACCTGACGGAAGCCATAGGAGGTTTCCATACCGCCTTCGGCTGTCGTGCGGGCTTCGGTCATGATCAGTCTCCATTCCTCAATGACAACTAGTGTACCGTGCGTCCTTTAAGACGCACAAAGGACTCTAACTCTTCAAACCAACACATAGCGGAAACGGCTCTGCAACGCTATCTGTTGCACCATAGATATGGCCCGCGACATGTATGTGTGCCGTCTATAGACCACAAGGTCGCCGCGATAAACAGACGTGAAGAGAGTGCCATGCCCGAATTGCCTGAAGTGGAAACCGTTCGACGCGGCTTAGCGCCCGTTATGGAAGGCGCGCGGATCGAACGACTGCTCCTCACGCGCCCGGACTTACGTTTTCCCTTTCCGGAAGGATTTGCCGAACTCGTGGAAGGTCGCGAGATCCTGTCGCTCGGGCGCCGGGCAAAGTATCTGCTGATCGAACTCGACAATGGCCTGACCATCGTCTCGCATCTCGGAATGTCCGGTTCGTTCCGCATCGAAAGCGGAAATGAGGAGGCTCAAACACCCGGTGAGACGCCCGGCGAGTTTCACCACCCGCGCTCCAAGGATGGCAAGCACGACCATGTGATCTTTCATCTGACGCGCGGCGCGGACAAGACACGCGTCATTTATAATGACCCGCGCCGTTTCGGCTTCATGCATCTGGTGCGCCGTGCCGATATCGACCTTTATCCGGCCTTTGCCGGTCTTGGTCCCGAGCCGACCGGAAATGCTCTGAGCGCCGACTACCTTGCCAGCCGCTTCGAGGGAAAGACGCAGCCGCTCAAAGGCGCCCTGCTCGACCAGAAACTCATTGCGGGGCTCGGCAATATCTATGTATGCGAAGCGCTCTGGCGCTCCCATCTTTCGCCGCTTCGTGCGGCGTCGACGCTTGTCACCAAGAAGGGCAAGCCGAAGCCTGCTCTGGAAGAGTTGACGCGGCACATACGCGACGTCATCGCTGATGCGATTGCAGCCGGCGGCTCGTCGCTGCGCGATCATATCCAGACCGACGGCTCGCTTGGATATTTCCAACATTCCTTTTCGGTCTATGATCGAGAAGGCCATGCTTGCCGCTTCCCCGATTGCCGGGGTACGGTCGAGAGGATTACGCAGAGCGGACGCTCCACGTTCTATTGCGCGGCCTGCCAGAAATAAGGGAGAGGAAGAAAGCCATGGATTACGAGACGATCATTGTCGAGAAGCGCGATGCCGTCGGCGTCGTTACGCTCAACCGCCCGAAAGCGCTCAACGCGCTGAACTCCACGCTGCTGAAAGAGCTACGCCATATTCTCTCGGCCTTCTCATCAGATGATTCCATTGGCGCCATCGTCATCACCGGATCGGAAAAGGCGTTTGCCGCCGGTGCCGATATCAAGGAGATGAGTACGCTCAATTTCGTCGATGCTTATCTTGGCGATTTTCTGGGAGGATGGGATGATGTGGCGGCAAGCCGCAAGCCGGTGATTGCCGCCGTCTCTGGCTTCGCGCTCGGTGGAGGATGCGAACTTGCCATGATGTGCGATTTCATCATCGCCTCCGATACGGCGAAGTTCGGCCAGCCGGAAATCACGCTGGGCATCATTCCTGGCATGGGCGGTTCGCAAAGGCTGACCCGCGCGGTCGGCAAGGCGAAGGCCATGGACCTCGTGCTGACAGGTCGCAAGATGGATGCCGCTGAAGCCGAGCGTGCCGGTCTCGTCTCGCGCATCGTCACTCCTAACAAGCTGCTGGACGAGGCTGTCGAGGCCGCAAGCGTGATTGCATCCCTGTCTCGGGCCTCGGTGCTGATGGCGAAGGAGAGTGTCAACCGCTCCTTCGAGGTTTCGCTGTCGGAGGGTTTGCGCTTCGAGCGGCGCCTGTTCCAGTCGCTTTTTGCCACGGACGATCAGAAAGAAGGTATGGAGGCATTCATCGAAAAGAGAAAGCCGCTCTTCCATAACAAATAGGCGGCGGCACCCGCCAAGCCGGTGTCTGTCGGGAGTCGGAATCTCGGTGTTTTTACGCAAAACGCGTTGACGGGCAGCGGCTTTAGGGTTATATGCCCGCCCACGGTTAGGGAAAGTCATCCGGCTTGTCCCAGTTACTCCCGCAATTTTGGAACATGAGGTCTTCGAACGACCCTATCCTGTGGTTGCGGATTTTGGTTTGAATTCGAAGAGAGGCATACATGGCCAATACAACTTCGGCGAAAAAGGCGACTCGCAAGATCGCTCGCCGTACCGCAGTCAACAAGGCTCGCCGTTCGCGCGTCCGCGGTTTCATTCGCAAGGTCGAAGAGGCCCTGGCAACTGGCGATCTCGCTGTTGCGACTGAAGCGCTCAAGGCTGCACAGCCAGAAATCCAGCGCGCCGCTACGAAGGGCGTCATGCATTTCAACACTGCATCGCGCAAGGTTTCTCGTCTGGCGCAGCGCGTGAAGGCCCTTTCGGCCTAATCCGGCTAAGACAATATTGTGATTGAAAAAGCCTGGCCCTTCGGCCGGGCTTTTTCCGATTCTAACGACCTGTTAACGGTTTCGCAATGAGCATGACATTTATGCTTCAAATGCGTGACGCAAAAAGCTGTTTAATTTCAGTGACTTACAGAAGGTCTTTCAAGAGACGCTATCTTTCCGCTGCGGAAGGCAGCCACAATCTTGAGTCAAGGATTTTTTTATTTTTCTGTCAAAACCGGCCTCAAAAATAGCTCGAAAATGAATCTCATTGATTCATAAGCGATTCTCCAAACAAGCCTGTCGGCCATGCAAAAGGCCCTCCACGAGTCAATGGCAGATCGGCTCAGCCACAGAAAAAACGCCATTGATCTCCGTATGCGATCCTGCCTAAATGCATCTCGACAAGGGGCGCGGATATCTATCCACAAGCTATCTCGAAACAAAGTTCGAAGGCGTAAGCTCCTTGCGGACGGGTTCTGTTCGGACCCGTTTTTTCAAGTCACTGGATGTGTTTGGCTACAACCTCACAGGTTGTAGAAAGATAGACGTGTGTCTTGGTGACGGGTGTCCGAGTTGTGATGTGAGAGTATGCATTGAGAGTAGCATGCCTCTTCATGATGGAGAGGTTAGCGGGATAGCCGGCTCGCGGTTGAAGCCTTGCGCTTCAGGATGGTTTTAGAGGGGCCATCCTTACGGGGACAGTAGGTGGGGTATCTCTGGCGAAGCTTGACGCTCTGCCAGGCTATGATTGGCAATTTGAAAGGCGGCAGGAATGCAATTGAATTTGGCAATGGGTGCGGTGGCAAACGGGGACCGCGCACAGAACGCTTGTGATGCAGTTTGCAATGATGCGGCGGGGAATATATCGAATATGAAGAACGATGCGCTGTTCGAGCGCTTTAGCGCGCGACTGAAGGCGCAGGTCGGTCCTGAAGTCTATGCAAGCTGGTTCGCGCGGCTGAAGCTGCACTCGGTGTCCAAGAGCGTTGTTCGCTTCACCGTTCCGACGACATTTTTGAAGTCCTGGATCAACAACCGCTATATCGATCTGATAACCACTCTGGTGCAGGCGGAAGACGCCAACGTCCTGAAGGTCGAGATCCTGGTGCGTTCGGCCAGCCGTCCGGCTCGCGCTGTCGCGACCGATGAGAGAGCGCAGCCGGTCCAGGATGCCACGCCTTCCGCCCAGCGTGCCAAGCCCTTCATCCCACCGCAGATGACCAGCGCTGCAAGCCAGTCGGGTTCGTCTGCACCCAGCATGGCACCGCGCTCTTCTGGCTCCGGTCCACTCTTTGGCTCCCCGCTCGACACGCGCTTTACCTTCGACACCTTTGTGGAAGGATCGTCCAACCGCGTTGCGCTTGCTGCCGCAAAGACGATTGCCGAAGCTGGTGCGGGTGCGGTACGCTTCAATCCGCTCTTCATTCATGCAGGCGTTGGCCTTGGAAAGACCCATCTTCTCCAGGCGATCGCCAATGCCGCAGTCGATAGCCCGCGCAATCCGCGCGTCGTCTATCTGACGGCAGAATACTTCATGTGGCGCTTTGCCACCGCTATCCGCGACAATGACGCGCTGACGCTGAAAGACACGCTGCGCAACATCGATCTTCTCATCATCGACGACATGCAGTTCCTGCAGGGCAAGATGATCCAGCACGAGTTCTGCCATTTGCTGAACATGCTGCTCGATAGCGCCAAGCAGGTGGTGGTTGCCGCAGACCGCGCGCCGTGGGAACTGGAGTCGCTCGATCCACGCGTTCGTTCGCGCCTTCAGGGCGGTATGGCGATCGAGATCGAAGGTCCCGATTACGACATGCGCTACGAGATGCTGAAGCAGCGTATCGCAACTGCACGCCAGGAAGATCCAAGCTTCGACATTGGCGAAGACATCGTCTCCCACGTGGCCCGTAGCGTCACCGCCAGCGGCCGTGAACTGGAAGGCGCCTTCAACCAGTTGATCTTCCGCCGTTCATTTGAGCCCAACCTGTCGGTCGAGCGCGTGGATGAACTGCTCGCCCATCTGGTTGGCGCTGGTGAAGCCAAGCGCGTGCGCATCGAAGATATTCAGCGGATTGTTGCTCGCCACTACAATGTCTCGCGCCAGGAGCTGGTCTCCAATCGCCGTACCCGCGTCATCGTCAAGCCGCGCCAGGTGGCCATGTATCTCGCCAAGATGCTGACCCCCCGCTCCTTCCCGGAGATCGGTCGCCGTTTCGGCGGACGCGACCACACGACGGTGCTTCATGCGGTTCGCAAGATCGAGGAATTGATCTCAGGCGATAGCAAGCTTGGCCATGAGGTCGAGCTTCTGAAGCGACTGATCAACGAAAACAATGCCTGATAAGAATGGCGCGGCAGGAAACCCTGACCGCGCCGTTTCATTGCATGACCTGAGCCGGGGACGTTTGGCGCGGTAGAGGCAGGCCTCCCGATCATCCCAGTATCGAAGTTGAAAAAGCCCGCCTGTCATTTCCGACGGCGGGCTTTTCCAGTTTCTGAACTCAAGCTTGGTCCACGCAAAAGTGGGCAGTGGTTTTGCGATGACTGCATGCGGTAAACAAACAGCGAAAGCGTGTGAAGCGAACCTGAAAGATCGCGCCACGCTTTGCGCTGTGACGCTGCTTACTTCGTGCCGTACATGCGGTCGCCCGCGTCGCCGAGACCTGGGACGATATAGCCCTTCTCGTTCAGCTTGCGATCGATCGCCGCGGTATAGATCGGCACATCGGGGTGGGCTTCGCGGAAGTTCTTGATGCCTTCCGGTGCTGCGAGCAGGCAGAGGAAGCGCATGTTTTTCGCGCCGCGCTCTTTGAGTTTTTCAACGGCAGCAATCGAGGAGTTGCCGGTTGCGAGCATGGGATCGACGACGATGATCAGGCGCGCATCCAGGCTTTCCGGTGCCTTGAAGTAATATTCGACGGCTTCCAGCGTATCGTGATCGCGGTAGACACCGATATGCGAGACACGCGCTGAAGGTACGAGCTCCAACATGCCTTCGAGAAGGCCATTGCCCGCGCGCAGGATCGAGGCGAATACCAGCTTCTTGCCTTCCAGCACCGGTGCCTCGATCGTTTCCATGGGCGTCTCGATGGTCTCCATCGTGAGGTCGAGATCGCGCGTCACTTCATAGCAGAGCAGTGTGGAAATCTCGCGCAGCAGCCGCCTGAAGCCGGCCGTGGAAGTTTCTTTCTTGCGCATGAAGGTGAGCTTGTGCTGCACAAGCGGGTGATCGATGACTGTTACGCCGTCCATGGAAACTGGCCTTTCCTTTTGCTTTTATCTTTGTTCTCTTCGACCAAATGCGGGCATTTCGCAAGACCGGAAGTGAGAGGTTTCCCGCGCCGGCAGCCTTTGGTCAGGCCGCGGCACCGGTCGAGGCATCGAAGCGTGCGAGAAGGCTGCTCCGCGTCTCCTCATCGACGAAGGCAGCCTCAAGCGCCGTTCGCGTCAGCGCGTTGATCTCTGCATCCGACAAGCCGAAAGCGTGGCGGGCAATCTCATATTCCTGCGCCAGCGAGGTGGCGAAGAACGGTGGATCGTCCGAGCTGATGCAGACGCGAACGCCAGCATCGCGAAGTCGCTTCAAGGGATGGCTTGCAAAATCCGGATAGACGCTGAGCGCGATGTTGGAGCCAGGGCAAACCTCAAGCACGGTACCGAGTTCCACCAGACGCTCGACGACTGCCGCATCCTCGATGGCTCGAACCCCATGGCCGATCCGCTGCGGCTTGACGAGATCAAGTGCGTCGGCAACGCTGAAGGCACCGCAGACTTCGCCGGCATGGATGGTGAGGCCGAGTCCCGCATCTCGGGCGATGTCAAAGGCACGGGCATAATCGGCCACTCGCCCCATGCGTTCTTCACCCGCCATATTGAAGCCGGTGATCAGAGGATGACGAACACGCGCGGCGTATTCGGCTGCGGCGATAACACTTTCTGGACCAAAATGGCGCTCACCGGTAACGATGATGCGGGCCTCTATTCCGGTCTTTTCCTTGGCCCGACGCATCCCTTCGGTAATGCCGGAGAGGTAGGCATCCGCACCGAGGCCGATACGATCGCCGTGATCTGGAGAGATGATCAGCTCGCTGTAGATGGTATTTTCGCCCGCAAGTTCGAGGAGATAGGCCTCCGCGAGAGCGGCGTAGTCTTCTTCCGTCTTGAAAACCTGCGCCACGTCGTCATAGCAGCGGATGAACTCGGCGAAATCATTCCAGACATAGGCGCCGTCACGCAAGAAGGCGCTGGTGTCGACATCGTATTTGCGCGCCTGTTCCAGCACGAGTGCGGGAGGAGCCGCACCTTCCAGATGGCAATGGATTTCAGCTTTTAATAATTGATGGGTCACATAAAACTCCTGCCGTGCCGTCCGGACGGTATGCTGAGGTGAGCGGCGATGCTCTCGCCGATATCCGCATAGCTTGAGCGGATACCAATATTTCTTTCGCGAAAACCGGGACCGAAGGCCATGATCGGCACGCGTTCGCGCGTGTGATCCGTCCCGCGCCAAGTCGGGTCGCAGCCGTGATCAGCCGTCAGGATTGTGACATCGCCCGGCTGCATCTTGCGATGAATTTCCGGCAAACGCTGATCGAACGCCTCCAGCGCGGCCGCATAGCCTGCAACATCGCGGCGGTGGCCGTAATTCATGTCGAAATCGACGAAGTTGGTGAAGACGAGATCGCCGTTTAGAGCCTCATCCATGGCTTCGAGCGTCGCCTCCATCAAGGCATCGTTACCATTGGCCTTGATCACCCGCGACACGCCCTGATGCGCATAGATATCGCCGATCTTGCCGATTGCCAGGACCTTGCGGTCCCGCTCGACAAGGCGGTCAAGAAGCGTCGGCTCCGGCGGCAAAACCGAAAAGTCGCGCCGATTGCCCGTTCGAGCAAATGTCGCCGCACTCTCCCCGATGAAGGGGCGTGCGATGACGCGGCCGATATTCAGCGGATCGAGAATCTTGCGGACGATTTCGCACAGCGCAACCAGCCGCTCCAGCCCGAAATGCATCTCGTGCGCCGCAATCTGGAAGACCGAGTCCGACGACGTGTAGCAGATCGGCTTGCCCGTACGAATATGCTCCTCGCCAAGACGGGCGATGATGTCTGTGCCGGACGCGTGGCAATTTCCAAGGATGCCCGGAAGATTGCCCTTCTCGCAGATCGCGTCGACAAGCTCAGGTGAGAAGGCTTCACCCTCGGTCGGGAAATAACCCCACTCGAAGCGCACCGGCGTTCCGGCAATTTCCCAATGGCCGGAGGGCGTGTCCTTGCCCTTCGAGACTTCGTTGGCACAGCCATGCAGACCGAAAATGTGTTCCGGGGGCGGCATGCCAGCCGGGCGGGTTCCGCTGGCGAGTGTCGCGATCTCCAAAAGGCCAAGCGCCGACATGTTGGGAAGTTTCAATGGTCCGGATCTCAGGCCTGCTCTGTCCGCCGCACCTGCGGCGCAGAACTCGGCGATGTGGCCGAGCGTGTTGGAGCCTAGGTCTCCGTAATGTTCGGCATCAGGCGCACCGCCCACACCAAAGGAATCGAGAACGAGCAGAAATGCGCGTGCCATGCTTCACCATGAAAGACGCGACATGATTGTCGCTATGTAACGGCGATATATAGAGCACCGCAGAGCAAAAGGTGAAACGCTTTATTGGGGCCGACCGCCCGCCTTATCGTCCTCGTCTCGCTTCGGCGCATTGAGGTTGCGTGTGACGTACCAGCCAGCGGCGACCGTCATCGCGGCCAGCACGTACCAGGTGATGGCATAGGAGAGATGGTTGTTTGGAAAGACAAGCATGGTCTTGCCACCGATTGGCAGGCCACCTGGATTGGGCGTCGCGTCGGCGTCCACATAGAAGGGCGCCACGGCGCCGAGCGATTTGGCCTCAGCAATCTGCGCTATGTTACGGGAGTACCAGCGATTGTTCTGCGGATCGTTCGTGCGCAGGAAGAGACCGCCGGTTTCGGGCGCCCTCATGAGACCCACGATTTCCACTCTGGCCGGCAACTCGCTTTCCAGACGCGTCGATGGATCGCGCTTGTCGCTCGGCACGAAGCCGCGATTGACGATCACCAAAGATCCATCATCGCGCTGCAGCGGCGTCAATACCCAGTAGCCTGGGCCGAGATCGGAGACGGTGTAAACCTGCACCTCATCCTGATGACGGAAGATTCCCGCCAGGCGTACCCGACGATACTCGTAATCTGCAGGATTGGTCAGCGATGCCCATTGCGAGGGCGCCGGCGCGTCCACCGGCGCGGCATGGGCTCGCTGCTCGACTTGCTGAATGAGGTCAAGCTTCCAGGACAGCCGCTTTACCTGCCATGTGCCAAGCGCCAGCAACAGGCCGGTGAGAATGACGGTCATCATGATGACGACGACGGCTGCGGGGCGAATGCCTTTTCTGGCGGTGGTCTGCATTGGGTGTTCCTTGAGAGCATCATGCTCAAACACATAACCCCATGAATCCGCTCTCCGATTCATGGGGTTATGTGTCTTCTCGGAGGGAAGGTCCGCGCCGCTTTCGGCGCGAACCTGATCGATGAACCGGTGCGTCAGGGCAGATTCTTCATCTGCTCCATGGTCATGGTCGGCATCATGTTCTTGTTCATGTTGTACATGACCCAGAGCGAACCGACGAGCGCGATCATGACGACGACCAGCGTGAAGAGCAGCGACATGAAGGTCCAGCCGCCCTGCGACTTGGTGTTCATGTGCAGGAAGTAGATCATATGGACGAAGACCTGGATGACCCCGAAGACCATGATCAGGATCACGGTGGCGGTGCGGTTCTCCAGAACATCGCCCATCACCAGCCAGAAAGGAATGGCGGTGAGGATGACCGACAGGATGAAGCCGATCATGTAGCTCTTGAAGGAGCCATGATCCTCGCCGCTCTCATGGTGATGGTCGTCCCCATGATGGGCATGGCCATGTGCGTGGTCGTGTGTATGCGTGTTCGAACTCATCACAGAACTCCAACCAGATAGACGAAGGAAAAGACGCCGATCCAGATGACGTCGAGGAAGTGCCAGAACATCGAGAGGCACGTCAGACGGCGCATGTTATCGGCGTGCAGACCGAACTTCTTCACCTGAACCATCAGCGTCACGAGCCAGATCACGCCGAATGTGACGTGGAGACCGTGGGTACCGACGAGTGCGAAGAAGGCGGAGAGGAAAGCCGAACGGTGCGGGCCGGCACCTTCTTCGATGAGGTGATGGAACTCGTAGAGTTCGAGACCGAGGAAGCAGAGGCCGAAGACGCCGGTGATGGCGAGCCAGAGCAGGGTCGAATTGACCTTCTTCTTCTGCGCCTCCAGCATGGCAAAGCCATAGGTGATCGACGACAGGAGAAGAAAACCGGTGTTGATCGCAACGAGCTTCAGATCGAAGAGATCAGCGCCCGACGGTCCGGCCGCGTAGTTGCGGCCGACGACGGCGTAGGTTGCGAAGAGCGTTGCGAAGATCAGGCAGTCGCTCATCAGATAGAGCCAGAAACCGAGCGCTGTGCCGTTTTCCGTGTGATGGTCTTCCTTCAGATAGAAGACCGGCTTTTCCGCGCTGTCGGCGGTCTGTGCGGGTGCTTGAGACATGAGTTACGCCTGCGTTGCCAGCAGCTTGGTGCGCGCTGCTTCGACTTCAGCTACATCCTTTGCCGGGATGTAGTAGTCGCGATTGTAGTTGAAGGTGTGAGCAATCGAGACCACGATGATCGCGAGCATGCTTGCTGCCGCAAGCCACCAGATGTGCCACACCAGGCCGAAACCAAGGGCGACGCTGATGGCGCTGAGGATAACGCCCGTGCCGGTGTTCTTCGGCATGTGGATCGGGATGAAGCCATCCACGGGACGCTCGGCGCCACGCTTCTTCATGTCCGCCCAGGCATCGACATCATGCACGACCGGCGTGAAGGCGAAGTTGTAGGCAGGCGGCGGAGAAGAGGTGGACCACTCCAGCGTGCGACCATCGAAGGGGTCGCCGGTGACGTCGCGCAGTTGCTCGCGCTTCAGGAAGCCGAAGACGATCGACAGCAGGAAGGAGGCTATGCCGACGGCAATGATGGCAGCGCCCATGGCCGCGATCACGAACCAGATCTGCAGGGACGTATCTTCGAACTGGCTGAGACGACGCGTCACACCCATCAGGCCGAGAACGTAGAGCGGCATGAAGGCGACATAGAAGCCGACGAACCAGCACCAGAAGGACATCTTGCCCCAGAACGGATCGAGACGGAAACCGAAGGCCTTGGGGAACCAGTAGACGATACCGGCCAGAACACCGAAGACCACGCCGCCGATGATCGTGTTGTGGAAGTGGGCGATCAGGAACAGCGAGTTGTGCAGCACGAAGTCTGCCGGAGGAACGGCAAGCAGAACGCCGGTCATGCCACCAATGACGAAGGTGATCATGAAGCCGATCGCCCACAGCATCGGGACATCGAACTTGATGCGGCCCTTATACATGGTGAAGAGCCAGTTGAAGATCTTCGCGCCCGTCGGGATCGAGATGATCATCGTCGTGATGCCGAAGAAGGCGTTGACGCTCGCACCGGAGCCCATGGTGAAGAAGTGGTGCAGCCACACGACATAGGCCAGGATGGTGATGACGGCCGTTGCATAAACCATCGAGGTGTAGCCGAAGAGGCGCTTCTGGGAGAAGGTCGAAACGATTTCCGAGAAGATGCCGAAAGCAGGCAGAACCAGGATGTACACTTCCGGGTGACCCCAGATCCAGATGAGGTTCACATACATCATCGGATTGCCACCAAGGTCATTGGTGAAGAAGTTCATGCCGAGGTAGCGGTCAAGCGTCAGAAGGGCGAGCGTGCCGGTCAGGATAGGGAAGGATGCCACGATCAGGATGTTCGAACACAGCGACGTCCAGACGAAGATCGGCAGGCGCATCATGGTCATGCCAGGTGCACGCATCTTGATGATGGTGACGATCAGGTTGATACCCGACAAGGTCGTTCCGACACCTGCGACCTGCAGACCCCAGATATAATAATCGACACCCACATTCGGACTTCCCTCGATCCCCGACAGCGGCGGATAGGCCAGCCAGCCGGTCTGGGCATATTCTCCGATGAAGAGCGAGATCATGGTGATCACGGCGCCGGCGGTCGTCATCCAGAAGGAGAAGTTGTTGAGGAAGGGGAAAGACACGTCGCGCGCGCCGATCTGCAGCGGCACGACATAGTTCATCAGACCGGTGATCATCGGCATGGCCATGAAGAAGATCATGATGACGCCGTGCGCGGTGAAGATCTGGTCGTAGTGATGCGGTGGCAGGTAGCCTTCCGAACCGCCAGAGGCGATTGCCTGCTGGGTACGCATCAGAACGGCGTCGGCAAAGCCGCGCAGAAGCATGACGAGTGCCAGAACGATATACATGATACCGATCTTCTTGTGGTCGATCGACGTAAACCATTCTTTCCAGAGATAACCCCAGAGCCGGAAATAGGTGACGAGACCGAGCACGGCGATGCCCCCGATGGCCACCCCGATAAAGGTGACGATGAGAATCGGCTCGTGGTACGGGATGGAGTCCAGCGTCAGCTTCCCGAACAGGAAGGACGTTTGATCGGTGGTGGCGGCGACCATTTTAGCCTCTTGCTTCAAGTCTTAAGGGCGGCGCGAATACGCGCCGCAGATCATCAGTTTCAATTTCAGCCGGCGTTGCCGGGCGCCTTCGCAGCTTCCGCCTTGACCTGCGGCAGAGCGGCAGGCTCGAAGGTCTGGCCTTCGATGGCAGCAGGCATGGACTGCGGGCCGGTGGCGACACCATAGGGTGCGAGCGGCGTGCAGACGACGGAATTCAGCGCCTTGGCGATATCGATGCCCTCCTTGCCGCCGCCGCCATTGGCGTCGACATGCATCATGTCGCGCATGCAGAGCTTGTTCGGCTCGACGCAGCGATTGAGGATGGCGTCATAAAGCTGAGGATCGACATTGGCGAAGTATTCCACCGGATTGCGCTCGCTCGGCTTGGCCAGTTCCAGGTATTCCATGCGACCGAACGGCTTGCCGCCTTCCTTGACCTTCGCGACCCACTGGTCGAAGCCTTGCTGGCTCACGCCATGGAACTTGAAGCGCATCCAGGAGAAGCCGGGGCCAGAGAAGTTCGATGAAAAGCCGTCATAGACACCTTCGCGGTTGATGACGGCGTGAAGCTTGGTCTGCATGCCACCCATGGCATAGATCTGACCGGCAAGGGCTGGCACGAAGAAGGAGTTCATGGCCGTCGTGCCGGTGATCTTGAAGTTGATCGGAACGTCGACAGGAGCGGCAAATTCATTGACGCTGCCGATGCCGAGTTCCGGATAGAAGAACAGCCACTTCCAATCCATGGCGACCACTTCGACCGTCAATGGTTTGGTTTCCGGCGTCACTTCGCGCGCTTCGTCGATCCGGTCGAGCGGGCGATAGGGATCGAGACGATGGGTGGCAATCCAGGTGACGGTGCCGAGCATCAGGATGATGGCGACCGGGGCTGACCAGATGACCATTTCCAGACGGGTGGAGTGATGCCACTCGGGATCGTAATCGGTCGCCTTGGCGGCCGCGCGATACTTCCAGGCGAAGAAGATTGTCAGCGCGAGGACCGGAACGATGATCAACAGCATGAGAACCGTCGAGGTGATGATCAGATCGGCCTGCTGGCGGGCAACGTCACCCGAGGGGTTCATGACGACGAGGTTGCAGCCGCTGAGCAGCAGCAACGACGACAGGCCCGCAAGGGCCGTGGTAAGTTTCTTGATCGTGCGCACGTTCTTCAACTCGATTATTCGGTATGGACCGGGATTAGTTGCCAAATGTCATTTAATAAATGTGTAATTTTGTCGCGGTGCAGCGGCCTTTTGCGCCGCAGCAATGACAGCTGGGCGAAGCAATCGTTCTCTACCCAGCTGTTACTCCAAACAGAGCCCCATCGGCAAGCAATTTCAGGCAATTCCGTTTGACGGGTGCAGTGCGGTGTGTGACAATCCGTCGCATGTAACGCAACGGATGAGGAGCCGCCTGCGTTACGCCATGGTTCGCAATACGCTGGAGGGATTATTATGAGCTATACCGATACGGCCTCAACTTTTCCGGGCTCTGATGCCCCGTCACGCCAGGCTCCCGTTGCTGTCGATCCCGACCGCATTACGATGGCCGTCATTCTGGCGAGAATGACCGAATTTTTCGACTTTTTCGTTTATGCGATCGCGTCCGTTCTGGTGTTCCCCTACGTCTTCTTTTCGTTTGCGGACCCGCTGACTGCGACCCTCTATTCCTTCGCCGTGTTCTCGCTCGCTTTCATTGCGCGACCGATCGGTTCGCTCATCTTCCTGCAGATCGACCGCAAATTCGGTCGTGCGGTCAAGTTGACCGCCGCCCTCTTCACCCTGTGTGGGTCGACGATGGCGATCAGCTTCCTGCCTTCCTACAGCGATGTCGGTGTCCTGGCGCCGGTGCTGCTTGCCGTCTTCCGTATCGGCCAGGGTCTGGGTCTTGGAGGCGCGTGGGATGGTCTGGTTTCGCTTCTCGCCATGAACGCGCCCGAAAAGCAGCGCGGCTGGTATGCGATGATGCCGCAGATCGGCGCCGCCATGGGCTTTGGTCTTGCGAGCGCGTTCTTCATCATCTTCGTCACCCAGCTGTCGAACCCCGAGTTTCTGGCCTGGGGCTGGCGCTTCCCGTTCTTCGTGGCTCTGGCGCTGAAT
The DNA here is from genome assembly GCF_004310285.1 of Agrobacterium cavarae. GTDB lineage: Bacteria > Pseudomonadota > Alphaproteobacteria > Rhizobiales > Rhizobiaceae > Agrobacterium > Agrobacterium cavarae. The sequence goes on along the minus strand of NZ_SISF01000023.1, from coordinate 63,987 downwards.
GTTCTGGCGCTCTTTGCCCGCCTGCGCATGATCGTAACGCCGGAATTCCAGGCGATGCTGGCGCAGCATGAACTGGAGCCGAAGCCGGTCTTCGAGATGCTGCGGAGCCAGTCGCGCGTCGTCATCACCGGTGCATTCGTTCCACTGGCAAGCTTTGCGCTATTCCACCTCGTCACCGTCTTCCCGATCAGCTGGGTGGTTCTACACACGCAGCAGCGTCTTTCGGACTTTCTCTTCGTTCAGTTCATCAGCGCCATTATCGGCGGTGGGATGATCGTCGTGTCCGGCGCCCTTGCCGACCGCATTGGACGCCGCAAACTCCTGGTGATTGCCGCATCGTTGATCGGCGTCTTCAGCTTCATCGCACCGATCCTGATGGGCTCCGGTGATATCGGTCGCTATCTGTTCGTGTTGATCGGCTTCTCGCTGCTTGGCCTTTCTTTCGGTCAAGCAGGTGGCGCGCTGGCGTCACGCTTCAGCCGAGAGTATCGCTATACCGGCGCATCTTTGACCTCTGATATCTCTTGGCTGATCGGAGCAGGCTTCGCACCACTCGTGGCGCTCGGATTCTCTTCGGAGTTTGGCCTCTTCGCCGTCGGTATCTATCTGCTGTCTGGTGCAGTCTGCACCATTGTGGCGCTATTCTTCAGCCGCAAGCTGGATATGCCCGCCTGACCACGTCATGTGACCAAAACAAAAGCTGCGAAACGTCCATGTTTCGCAGCTTTTTCGTGTCTTAAGCTGGTCCAGAGGTATCTGCGCGTCACATGGTAAGCGGCGTCGCGCCTTCTTCTTCACAAGTCCGTTCGCCTTTGCGCAACAGGCCTCAGCAGTCTCCGCACACAATCGGTTCGCCCTCGCGCTTGGCGAAGTAGTAATCCTTGGCAATCGTAATGGTCGAGTTTTCCGAAACCATTGTCGGCATGAACATCAGCAGGTTGTGCGGCACCGACAGTTCTGAATGGATCACGAAGTTGCTGATGGAGAGCAGGTTTGCCGGCACGTCGACTGGGGTACCGACCGAATAGGGACGGCCACCGGCCTGATCCCATGACCACGCCACTGTCGCCTTTTGGTTTGCGTCGACCTGTATGCCGGTAATTCTGAGCTTCAATCCATCGGTACCGTAGGGAACGAAGATCGCCGCGGCGACATCCTTCATCGTCGCCAGATAGTCCTTGTTGATCTTCGTCTGAGTGGAGACGATATCGGAGATCATTCCCGCGGCACGCGTGGCGCGCTTATAGACGCTGAAGCCCATCGTCAGTTCGAACGATGTGAGATAGAGCGACACCAGTAGCGGAAAGATGATGGCAAACTCGATTGCGCCTGCACCTTCCCGGTGTTTGGCAAAGCGTAGAAAGATGCCCCCGGTCTTTGCCTGCGATGGCGTGGATTTGACCTTCATCTTTTTGCGCTCGCTAGTAGTTCTCGTTGCGATACGCATCGGTCGCAACGATGAGGAAGTGGGAAGGCATCGAACCATCGGCAGGGCGGACCTTCGTCAGATAGGGACGAATGAGATCGACAATTACCGGCCACCGATAATAGACGCGCAGCATATTGATCGAGCCCGGCCCTCCCGGTTTAAAGCCAAAGGCCGAGGTGTTCAGATCGTAGTAATCGCCGGTCTTTATCAGCGGCAGGGTTTTGGGGATATCTGCGAAGGTATTGAACTGGCGTAGGTCAATATAGAGCTTGGGAGTCGCTTTGCTTTCTTTATCATCACACGTCACCATGATCGACACTTCGCTACAGAACTGTTTGCGGAAGTCTTCCGCTGTCACCGTGTTGGCGATCTGTCCGGTGCGCAGTTTGCGCGCCATGGTGTCGGTGGCGTTGACGAAAAGCTGCTCCCCTGTCATCGCGATAAACGTTTCCAGGATTGCGAAGATCACCATGAAATAGGGTATGGCAAGGATGGCGAATTCGATCGCGGCGGAGCCGTCGCGCGAGCGGAGTAACTTGCCAGGTAATGCTTTCTGAAACATTGGCCTTCGCATGGGGCTTTTCTATCTCTGGCGGAAACTGATCTTGCGGGAATGGTCTCGCATTAGGATCATTATGAGGGCTTTCTTTATATTTCCTTTTCGGAAATCCTCGCATTTGCCGCATGTCCTGTTTTTCGACATGCAAAGCACAGTGGACGCGTTTTTGCGCGGCTCGGAAGAAAGACAAAAAACCCACAACCAGGTACAAAAAAGCCCGGCACTGCCGGGCTTTTTAACGTAACCATATCACGCAGAGGGACTTAATCGGCGTCGGCTCTGCGAAGCTCATCCAGTGTCGGGACCGAGGTGATGTTGTAGCCGCAATCCACATAATGGCATTCGCCAGTGACACCGCGGGAGAGGTTCGACAGAAGATAGAGCGCAGAGCCACCGATATCATCAATATCGGCCGTTCGGCGCAACGGTGCGTTCTTCGCGTTCCAGGCAAAAATCGCCCGGGCGTCCGAAATACCGGCGCCTGCAAGCGTGCGGACCGGGCCTGCCGAGATGGCGTTGACGCGGATGCCCTTTGGACCGTAATCGGCTGCCAGATAGCGGACAGACGCCTCGAGAGCCGCCTTCGCCACACCCATGACATTGTAGTTCGGGATCACGCGCTGGGAGCCATTATAGGTCAGCGTCAGCATCGAGCCGCCGTCCGTCATCAGGCTTGCAGCCCGCTTGGCAATCTCGGTGAAGGAGAAGCAGGAGATGACCATGGTGCGGCTGAAGTTTTCGCGCGTGGTGTCGGCATAAAGGCCCTTCAGCTCGTTCTTGTCGGAAAAGCCGATGGCGTGAACGACGAAGTCGATCGAACCCCAGCGCTCGCGCAGGGTCTCGAAAAGCGCGTCGACGGATGCAATATCTTCGACATCGCAGGGCACGATGAAATCGGAGCCGACTTCAGCCGCGAGCGGCTTGACGCGTCTTCCAAGGGCTTCACCCTGATAGGTAAAAGCCAGTTCCGCGCCCTGCGCGGCCAGCGCCTTGGAGATGCCCCAAGCGATCGAGTGATTGTTGGCGACGCCCATGATGAGGCCGCGTTTACCCTGCATGATGCCGTTCATGGGCAATTATCCGTTATAGCGCTGGAAGACGAGCGTGGCGTTGGTACCGCCGAAGCCGAATGAGTTGGAGAGCACGGTGTCGATCTTGGCATCATCGATGCGTTTGCGAACGATCGGAACGCCGTCGAATTCCGGATCGAGCGTTTCGATGTGGGCGCTCTCGCCGATGAAGCGTTCCTGCATCATCAACAGACCGTAAATCGATTCCTGAACGCCGGCAGCACCGAGCGAGTGACCCGTCAGCGACTTGGTCGACTGGATGTGCGGGATCTTGTCGCCGAAGACTTCGCGGATCGCGCCGATTTCCTTGCTGTCGCCGACAGGCGTGGAGGTGCCGTGGGTGTTGACGTAGTCGACGTCACCCTTCACGGTCGCAAGCGCCTGACGCATGCAGCGGATGGCGCCTTCGCCAGACGGTGCGACCATGTCGTAACCATCCGAGGTCGCGCCATAGCCGACGATTTCGGCATAGATCTTCGCGCCGCGGGCCTTGGCATGCTCCAGCTCTTCCAGAACCAGAACGCCTGCGCCGCCGGCAATCACGAAACCATCGCGGTTGACGTCATAGGCGCGCGAGGCGACCGAAGGCGTGTCGTTATACTTGGAGGACATGGCGCCCATGGCGTCGAAAAGGTTCGACATGGACCAGTCAAGGTCTTCATGGCCGCCGGCGAACATCACATCCTGCTTGCCCCACTGGATCATTTCAGCCGCATTGCCGATGCAGTGCGCAGACGTCGAGCAGGCCGACGAGATGGAGTAGTTGACGCCGTGGATCTTGAACCATGTGGCAAGGGTCGCCGATGCCGTGGACGACATGGCCTTCGGCACGGCAAACGGGCCAATGCGCTTCGGGCTGTTGTTCTTCAGCGTGATGTCGGATGCTTCAACGATGGTGCGGGTAGACGGACCACCCGAGCCCATGATGATGCCGGTGCGCTCATTGCCGCTAATATCGCCCTCTTCCAGGCCGGAATCGGCGATTGCCTGCTTCATCGCCACATGGTTCCACGCCCCACCCTGGGAGAGAAAGCGCATGGCGCGACGGTCCACCAGATCGGTCGGATCAAGCGAGGGCTTGCCCCAGACCTGGCATTTGAAGCCGTGTTCGGCAAAGTCTGGCGAGAACGAAATGCCAGACTTGGCGTCTCTCAAGGAAGCCGTGACTTCGCCCGCGTCGCTGCCGATCGATGAAACGATACCGAGGCCGGTGACTACTACTCTTCTCATGAAGGTGACCTTTTCTTAGAGCTTGCCGCAGATGGCGCGCGTGGCGCCCGTCTTGTCAAAGACGTCAGGCGGTCTTTTCCTTAGACAGACCAACGCGAAGGTCCGTCGCTTGATAGATGGTTTCGCCATCGGCCTTCAGCCAGCCATCGGCGGTGCCGAGCACGAGCCGGCCGCGCATCACGCGCTTGAAATCGATGCCATACTGCAAAAGCTTGGTTTCAGGACGAACCATGCCCTTGAATTTTACTTCGCCGGTGGAAAGCGCCATGCCACGGCCCGGTTCACCCAGCCAGCCGAGGAAGAAGCCCGTCAACTGCCACATGCCGTCAAGGCCAAGGCAGCCCGGCATGATCGGATTGCCTTGGAAGTGGCACGGGAAATACCAGTCATCCGGCTTCACGTCATATTCGGCTCGGATGAAGCCCTTGTCGAACTCGCCGCCGGTCTCGGAAATTTCAGTGATACGATGAACCATCAGCATTGGAGGCAGAGGAAGCTGTGCATTGCCGGGACCGAACAGTTCGCCGCGGCCACATGCCAGGATTTCCTCATAATTATAGCTGGATTGCCTCGTTGCCATTGCTTCCGTTTCCCATCTCATCGTGTTTATAGACTTCTGTAAAGCAAGTTAGGCTCAAAATGAAGCGCCACAAGGGCCGCATACACATTGGAGCAGACCAACTTGCCAGGGGCCTGTTCTCAATATGGCGCCCGCATACAGGAAGCGTAAGGACGGAACCAGAGGAAAATTGCAAAAACGGCCCTTTCGCCGGCAATAGGCGAGGCGTCTCCGCCGGAAACTATTGAAAGCCCTGCCCTTAAAAGATATATGCATCGTCAAGACGCACTTTATAACCGTTCTTAGGAACCCTGACCGATGGCATTTGACGCCACCCTGGACATTGGAACACGGCTACGCCGCTTCGGCCTGCGCCCGACACGCCAGCGCATTGCGCTTGGCGATCTTCTGTTCGCGAAGGGCGACCGCCACCTGACGGTAGAAGAACTGCATGACGAGGCGGTGACGGCCGGTGTGCCCGTTTCGCTTGCAACCGTCTACAATACTCTCCACCAATTCACCGAGGCTGGCCTGATCCGCGTGCTGGCCGTTGAGGGTGCGAAGACCTATTTCGACACCAATGTCTCCGATCACCATCACTTTTTCGTTGAAGGTGAGAACGAGGTTCTCGATATTCCAGTCAACAACCTGCAGATCGGCAATCTTCCCGAACCGCCGGCGGGTATGGAAATCGCCCATGTGGATGTCGTCATCCGTTTGCGGCGCAAAGAGCGCTGACACCGCATTGATTGATCAAAAGGCACCGGAAGGTGCCTTTATCGTTTTCGGGCTTCACATCACATCTTCCGGCGGACGGCCTGGGCGAGACCTGTACGGCGGGAAAGTCCAGCCGAATATCAGTGCGCCGCTGCGAATGCCGAAAGCGGTAAGAACTCCTGCCGTCGACGAGACGATCAGTGGCGCGCCGAGGAAATGCACGCCGGTGAACACGCAGGCGCCGGCCAGCGCGCAACTGATATAGATTTCCGGGCGCAGAAGCACGGATGGTTCGCCGGCCAGAATGTCGCGAAGCACGCCGCCAAAGGTGGCGGTCATCGTTCCGGTGACAATGGCGACCGTGGGCGAACCCGTTGCCGCGAGCCCCTTTGCTGCCCCCATAACGCAGTAGGCCGAAAGGCCGACGGCATCGAGCCAGATCAACAGGCGGTAACGAGATTCGAAAAGGTGCGCGGTAAAATAGACGAGTGCCGCCACCCCGACGCAAACAAGAATATAGGTGGGGTTGACCACCCAGAAGACAGGCGCACGCCCAAGCACCAGATCCCGCAGCGTGCCGCCGCCGATACCGGTCACTGCGGCAAAGAACATGAAGCCGATGAAATCCAACTGCTTGCGCGAGGCGGCGAGCGCGCCGGTCGCTGCAAACACCGCGACACCCGCATAATCGAGGAAAGCCAGAAGTGACATGACGAGGCGCTCCTCATTTTCGCAGTGACGGTCAGTGTGACGCAAGCGCGGCGGGTTATAGACCTCGCCATCAACATGCTGCGCCATCCATAACGCAAATCCGGTAAAGGTGAAGTCGTTTTGCTTATGGACACCTCTGACGGCAGCGATCAGACCACGAAGGACACGGCCTTGACACGTCTCTTCTCATCCATGCTCTGCCTTCTGGCGCTTTTGAGCCCGATGACGCCAGCGCGCGCCCAACAGGAGTTGGTGAGCGATCCGGAAGTTTATGAGAAGGCTTTCTTCCAGAAGCAGTGCAAGGTTGCCGAGTTCGGACCGGACTACATCTCCCGCATCGATATCAACAATGACGGGCTGATGGATGCGGTCACCAATCGTGGGGGCCTGACCTGCGACGGTCACAAGAGCACCACCTGCAACGACGATGGCTGCCCTTATAATTTTTATGTGCAGGTGAAAGAGGGCGGCTATCTTCTGATCGCCACCGCAACAATCTATGGCTACGATTTCATCCAGCGCTTCGGCAACATGGTCTTCGTGCTGAAAATGCACCCGCGCTATTGCGAACGTACCGACAGCGCGCCTTGCGAAATGACGGTTCGCGTGCGCGGCACGGCCTTCGTCACGCTGTCCCGCAAATAGGACGTCACGCCCCCTTTGGGGCGCGTTTGATTGCGACGCGCTGGTTATAACGGGTTCTGAGCGAGCGCGGCATCAGTATGCTCGCAAGTGCCACCGCAAAGACCGTGAGACTGACGACAAGCAGCGCGCCGCCTGGAAAAAAGCTTGCAAGGATTGCGCCAGAGATTGCACCCGACACCATGCCAATCCACGGAACAAGCTGGATGGACCAATCGACCTTTCGCTCGCCTAAAATGAAGCGGCCAACGCCGCGACCGAAGCGCGAGAGAGCCCCCGTCACATAGGTCAGCCCGATCGGCAGACCCTCGATATGCTCGACCGCCGCATTGATCATGCCCATGGCAAAGACGATCAGGTAAAAGTCAAAAGGTCGAAGAGCAGATGTCTGCATCAGGGCGGCTAGCGCCAGCAGGATGGCAACCGAGCACAGCACGGTGAAGATGCGCCGTTGCGAGCTGTGCGCGACGATAATGCCCGCGGCGTTGCCGGCGACGAAGGTGATGATGGCGAGAAAGAGCTTCAGCGCGTGATCGTACTGACCGGCCTCCAGCGAGATCGCCGCGCGGGTGGTGTTGCCCGTCATGAAGGACACGAAGTCTCCCGACATCATCAGCCCGATCGCATCCGTCATCCCTGCGACGAAGGAGATGGCCGCCACGAGCGCAAGCCCCATTCCGGTGCGCCTTGCCTTGATGATGTTACGGCGTCTTTGTCTGGTCATGGTGCCTCGGCGTGCAGAGACTTACTGCATCGTGTTAATCCGAAAATCGAACTCGATTTTCGGATTAACACGATGCATAGCTTCAAAGAGTTGGGGGTTGGCTAACAACGGAACAGAAAACCTACACAAAGGAGCTTTCCCGGATCGAGGGGGCGTCACACGACGCGGGAATGTTGAACGGGCGGCTGCATCAGCTCGATGGTGATACCATCCGGACCGGAGATGTACGCGACCATCGTTCCGCTTCGGGGGCCGGCTGGTATAGGCTGCGGCGAACCCTTCACTGCCCACCCCGCCATCTCAACCCGCGCGATCGCCGCGCGGATATCCGCAACCGTGATGGCGATGTGCGCGGCGCCGATCGCACCTGCGCTGCGAGGTGTCTGTCCCAGCGTACGGCCTGTTGAATATTCGAGGAGTTCTATAGGGTAGCCGTTTGGAGCCGTCACCAGCGCCATTCGGCAGTGCGGATCGTCAACCCCCGTGGCCTCCCGTAGGAACTCCCCACCCATCTCTCCTCGGCGAGCAAGGTCGAAACCCATCGCCTCAGTCCAAAACTGGATCGCCTCCTCCAACGAGGCGACCGAGAATCCCATATGGTCCACAGCGATTACGCCAGCATCTTCGACCATTTTCAATCCTCTCATATCGACCAGCTACGTCTGTGCCCGAACTGACGGAGGTTTTGCGCTTACCCACTCGGCTTGTCACTACGATTGTGGCTACCGGTCACATCTGGTCCAGATGATCCCGGTTTGATGCGACGCCGCAAGGCCAATCCTGAAAATCCCGAAACAACTGCCAAATTTTGTAAATACCCGTGCAGAAACTATAGCCGATAAACTCCTGCCGTCTAAGTTTACATGAACTGGGGAGCGGTCATGTTGATAGGCTCCATGCGAGTTTTCAACGGGAGAGCAAAATCTCAACCTCCAACAGGACGGGTTGGAGCGCGGCGGCTGCGGGAAAATCTATGGTGACGTTTGCTCCGGCATCCATCCAGCCACTTGTTAAGTCGCCTCTGATAAAAACCATTTTCTTCTCCTCGCCTTCTTGCTAGGCCACGACGAGACAGAGCAACGCATCGTGATTTCCCGATAATCAACGCTGATTTATGGGCCGGTGCTGCAGGCATGAAAGGTTTTTTGCATGAAACAGGCAATCATTGTGATGGGCGTCAGCGGCTGCGGCAAATCCACGGTCGGCGCTGAGCTGGCGGAAGAGCTTGGCATGCCATTTCAGGAGGGCGACAGGCTGCACCCCAAGGCCAATGTCGAGAAGATGAGCGCTGGCACGCCACTTACCGACGAGGATCGCTGGCCCTGGCTCGATCTCGTGGGTGCTGAGCTTCGCCAGGGCTATGAGGCCGGTGGCGTTGTGATTTCCTGCTCGGCTCTGAAGAAGTCCTATCGCGACCGGCTGCGGACCGCCTGTGGCGGACCCTTGGCCTTTGTTTTTCTGGAAGGCAGCGTTGAGCTTTTGACACGGCGGATGGGTGCACGCAAAGGCCATTTCATGCCGCTATCGCTGTTGAAGACCCAGCTCGACACGCTGGAAGTGCCGACCGGCGAGCCGGGCGTCGTGACTGTCAACATAGATGCCACGCCCGATGAGATCGTCGAAACCGCGCTGAAAGGCTTGAAGGCCCTATAGGCCGAGCTTATCGCGCAGGCCGTACCACCAAGCCCCCAGGACGGTGAGCGGCACGCGGAACGTCTTGCCGCCAGGAAACGGGAAGTTCGGCAGCGACGACCAGACATCGAAGCGACCTGCCTGTCCGGACACGACTTCCGCCAGAATGCGGCCAAGCAATTGTGTGGTGGTGACACCGTGGCCGCTGTCACCGTGGGAGAAATAGATGTTCTCCGATAGCCGTCCCATGTGCGGAATGCGCGTCAGCGTCAGCGCAAAATTGCCGCTCCAGGCAAAATCGATCTTGATGTCCTTCAACTGCGGAAATGTTTTCAGCATGTTGGGGCGGATAACGCTGGTCAGATCGGCCGGATCGCTGCCGCCATAACCGATACCGCCGCCATAAAGCAGGCGGTTGTCGGAGGTGCGCCGATAATAGTCGAGAATGTAATTGGCATCCTCGACGCAGTAGTTTGCCGGAAGCAGGCTTTCGATCAGGCCCGCATCGAGCGGTTCCGTCGCCATGACCTGGCTCGACACCGGCATCATGCGATCGCCGATTTCCGGCAAGAGCTTGCCAAGATAGGCATTGCCGCAGACCAGCACATATTTCGCCGTGACCTTGCCATGCGCGGTTCTGACCGTCGGGCTCGTTCCCTTCTCAACGCCGATGACCTTGGAATTTTCGAAGATTCGCCCACCGAGTTTCTCGACAGCCGCCGCCTCCCCCAGCACATAATTCAACGGATGGATATGCCCGCCGAAACGGTCGATCATCCCGCCGGCATAACGATCGGACTTCACATAGTGGCCGACCTCTGCCTTGGAGACCATTTCCAGCCCGGAATGCCCGTGCTTCTCCCAATGGGTCTTGTTGGCTTCCATTTCCTGGATCTGCTTTTGCGTGAAGGCGGCAAAGAAACCGCCATCCACCAGATCGCAGTCGATACCGTATTTCGCCACACGCTCGCGAATGATCTCACCACCCTCGAGCGACATCTCACCGAGCTTGACCGCTTTCTCCTGCCCATAGCGCCCCGCAATGGTTTCGAGATCGCGGCTATAGCCGTTGACGATCTGCCCGCCATTGCGCCCGGACGCGCCAAAGCCGATGCGCGTGCCTTCCAGAACGATGACGGAGAAACCTTTTTCCGCAAGTTCCAGTGCGGCGGACATGCCGGTGAACCCCGCGCCGATCACGCAGATATCCGCATGCATCTCGCCTTCGAGCGTGGGGCGCACGCTCTTGTCATGGGCGGAGGCCGCATACCAGGAGGTTGTGTGACCGGGGTTGGGGAGCGCGGTTACGTGAGCCATGTTTCACACCGTCCTGATATAGGCGTCATATTCCACATCGGTGACGCGAAGCGAGAATTCGGAAATTTCCTGCTGCTTGCAGGCGGCATAGAGCGTTCTGTAGCGCTGACCGAGCGTGGCATAGGCAAAGCTCGAACGGGCAAAGCGCTGGACCGCATAATCCCAGTTCGTCGGCAAGGGCTCGTGATTGATGGCGTGGCTATCGCCTGCAATCGCCCCACCCGGCTGGCGCTTCTCCCGCATGCCGGAGAGCGCGGCATTCAGGATCATGGCAAGCACGAGATAAGGGTTGGTATCGGCACCGGCCACACGATGCTCGATCCGGGTGGCAGGCTTGCTGGCGGTGATCACCCGCACCGCGGCAGAGCGGTTGTCGAAGCCCCATGAGGCATAGGTCGGCGCATGTTCGCTGGGGCGCAGCCGCCGGTAGGAATTGGCATGGGGAGCAAACACTGCCATGCTTTCTCCCATATTCTCCAGAAGCCCGCCGACGCTGTACATTAAGGCTTCCGAGGGGCCGTCCTCGCCCATGTAGATGTTTCGTCCATCCTTATCGAGGACGGAGAAATGCACATGCATGCCATTGCCAGCCTGGGTACCATAGGGCTTGGCCATGAAGGTGGCGTCCAGCCCGTGCTTGCGCGCTACCCCTTTGACGATGCGCTTGAGGAAAACTGCGAAATCCGCCGCCCGCAGCGCATCCGGCACGTGGTTGAGGTTGATTTCATATTGCCCGGGACCATTTTCCCGAAGCGTCGTATCGGCCAGCACATTCTGCGCGCGGCAGGCGGTGGCGATGTCGTGAAAGACGTCTTCGAAATCCTGAAGCTCGGAAATGGAGAGAACCTGCGTCTGACCCGTATGCCAGCGCCCTTCCCGGCTATTGGGCGGGCGCACAGGATCAAGCGCGGAACGGACCGGGTCGATCAGATAGAATTCAAGTTCGGTCGCAACGACCGGGGTCAAGCCACGCTTGGTAAAGCCAGACAGAACCTGCGCCAGAACATGCCGCGAATCCGCAAAGAAACCGGCACCATCCGGCTCGGTCATGGCCAGTAGCACTTGCGCCGTGGGTCGCCCAAGCCAAGTGACGCGCGACAGGGTTCCTGGCACCGCAACACACAAGCCGTCAGGATCGCCGGTTCCTTCCGCCAGTCCGGCGGCGTTCACGTCGCGGCCCCAGATATCCAGGGCATAGACCGAGCGGGGAACGGCCATGCCCTTTTCCAGCACGTCGAGCGCCCGCTCTCGCGGGATCCACTTGCCCCGTGGAATGCCATTGGCGTCAATGACGAAGGCCTCGAGAATTTCGATGTCGGGGTTCTGTTGGAAAAAGGTCTTTGCGTATTCGATATCAGCCATCATTCACCAGGATGTCGTTGCTCTTTCGATCGGCTACGGAAAGCCGACGCTAACGAAAGTCATCCTGCTTCTGGTAGATCATATATCGCGCCGTCATCGTGACTTTGTGCCCCGCTGCATACCCTTTTCCTCCCTAGCTTGCATGTTAAGCGGGCTTTTGCAGGAAGACCACCCCTAATCGGTGTGTCAGGGGTTGAAGCGCTCCGCGGCGTAGGGTGCGATGGGAACGGCGGGTGTTTCGCCAAGCATTGCTTCAGCCAAAATCCGCCCTGTGATCGGCCCCAGCGTCAGGCCATGATGGGCGTGACCGAAGGCAAACCACAGGCTTTTGTGGCGCGGCGCTATGCCAATGACCGGCATCATATCCGGCGTGCAGGGACGTGCACCCATCCACGGTTCGGCATCCAGCCTGCCACCGAGCGGAAAGATGGTGCGGGCCACGCGCTCCGCCCGATAAAGCTGGACAGGCGATTTCGGCGCATCGCGATCGGCAAATTCCGCACCCGTCGTCAGGCGGATGCCCTTCTTCATCGGTGCCAGGAAATAGCCGCGCTCGGCATCGATCAGCCAGTTGTTGAGCTTCGTTCCATCCTGGGGTGCGTAGTGCATGTGGTAGCCGCGCTTCACTCCCATCAGGAAGCGATAGCCGAGCCGTGTCGTCACGGTATCGGACCACGGACCCAAGGCAACCACGACGCTCTCAGCCTCAATCAGGCCATTCTCCGTCTGGATTTTCCAGCCGGTCGGCGTCTGAGAGAGAGCCGCCGCATCGCCTTTGACGAAGGTGCCGCCGAGACTTTCGAACAGGCGCAGATAGGCCATGGTGAGACTATGCGGGTCGAGTACCGACCACGGGTCGTCCCACTTCAGGCCACCGACGAAATCGTGCGACAGATGCGGCTCTGCTTGTGCCAATTCCTGTTGGGTCAGCTTGGTATGAGAAATGCCGTGATCACGCGCGAGGCGCTCGGCAAAGGCAAAATCGTCGTCCCGCTTGGCCTCCGTTCGGTAAGCCTCCATCCAGCCATTCTTGACGATAAGATCGCCGGCCTTCGCCTCATCGATCAGGATCGAATGCTCGGTAACCGAATGTTCGATCAGCGGCGCGTAGGAACGGGAAATAGCGGCATGCCGTGCCGGTTGCGAGTGATACCAGTAGCGCGCCAGAAACGGTGCGATCTTTGGCATGGCGGCCATGTGATAATGGGCGTCGATGCGGTTGTTGAGCGAGTAGCGCGCCAGCAGTCCCAGATCCTGCGGGAAGCCATAGGGCACGACGCCCTCACGCTGAATGAGCCCGGCATTGCCGAAGGATGTTTCCTCGCCAGGCCCGCGGCGATCGAGCAGCACGACGGATTTTCCGCGTCTTGCCAGTTGAACCGCCACCGAGACCCCAATGATCCCGGCACCCAATACGATCACATCCGCTGCCATTCTCTTCTTCCTCTGCCGTCATCAGACGTTTGAGAAAGATGGCGTTCCCCATCGTCGAACGCAACAGCAAAACCGCCTCACCGCCATTCGCGTGGAGGTCTTTACTCGCTGACGGCAGCGGTCTTGACCGCTTCGATGTTGAAAGCAGCGGCCATCAGCGCACGGGTGTAATCTTCTTTCGGCGCCTCGAAGATCGACTTGGCGGGGCCGCTTTCGACGATCTTTCCGTGGCGCATGACGATCACCTCGTTGGCGAGCGCCTTCACCACCTTGAGGTCGTGGCTAATGAAGAGATAGGCGAGATCATGTTTAGACTGGAGATCGCGCAAGAGATCGACCACCTGCGCCTGCACGCTCATGTCCAGCGCCGATGTGGGCTCATCCAGCATGACAAAGCGCGGTTTCAGCACCATGGCGCGGGCAATGGCGATACGCTGCCGCTGGCCGCCGGAAAATTCATGCGGGTAGCGCCAGCGCGTGGCAGGATCGAGCCCCACTTCTTCCAGTGCGGTCGCGACACGCCGGTCGCGCTCTTCATAGGAGAGCGAGGTTTCATGCACCTTCAGACCTTCGGCAATGATGTCTCCGACAGACATGCGAGGGCTCAGCGACCCATAGGGGTCCTGGAACACCACTTGAAGCCGGTTTCTCAGCGGCTTCATCATGGCATAGGAATAGGCGTCGATGGATTGGCCGATGAAGCTGATCCGGCCCTTCGAGGAGATCAGCCGCGAGAGCGCCAGCCCGAGCGTCGTCTTGCCGGAGCCGGATTCGCCGACCACACCGACCGTCTGGCCCTCGCGAAGAGTGATGTCTATACCGTCCACCGCCTTGACGTGGTCCACGACCTTGCGCATCAGGCCAGCCTTGATCGGGAACCAGACCTTGATGTCGGCACCCTGCATGACCACCGGCTTCTTGTCGTCGGCAGGTGGCGGCTCGCCCTTCGGTTCGGCGGCCAGAAGATGGCGGGTGTAGGCATGTTGGGGATTGGTGAAGACCTGCTCGACGGTGCCCGTCTCGACGATCTTGCCCTTTGTCATGACGCAGACACGATCGGCAAATTTACGCACGATGCCGAGATCGTGGGTGATGAACAGCATCGACATGTGGTGCTGATTCTTCAGCCCGGCCAGCAACTCGAGAATTTGCGCCTGCACCGTCACGTCAAGCGCCGTCGTCGGCTCGTCGGCAATCAGGAGCTTGGGGCGATTGGCGAGCGCCATGGCGATCATCACGCGCTGGCGTTGCCCGCCGGAAAGCTCGTGCGGAAACGCCTTCAGCCGCTTTTCCGGATCGCGAATGCCCACCTGATTGAGTAGCTCCAGAATCCGGGCACGCGCAGGCGCACCGGTGAGAGCCTGGTGCAGTTCCAGAATTTCACCGATCTGCCGCTCGATGCTGTGAAGCGGATTGAGCGAGGTCATCGGCTCCTGGAAGATCATGGTAATATCATTGCCGCGCACCGATCGCAGCTCGCGCATCGGCAGCGTCAGCAGATCCTTGCTCTCGAACAGGATTTGGCCCGATGGATGGCTTGCGGCGGGATAGGGCAAAAGCTTCAGGATGGAGTTGGCCGTCACAGACTTGCCAGAGCCGGATTCGCCGACCAGCGCCAGCACTTCGCCGGGCATGATCTCGAAGGAAACCCGGTCGACGGCGAGACTTTCCTTGCCGCCCTGATGGAAGGCGACGGAGAGGTCTCGGACGGAGAGGAGGGGTGCGGTCATTGTGCCTGCATTTGTTGGAGACATAGCCATCACCGGAACGTCTTGCGCGGATCGAAAGCATCGCGCACCGCTTCTCCGGTAAAGATCAGCAGCGAGAGCATGATCGACATGGTGAAGAAGGCTGTCAGCCCAAGCCACGGCGCCTGGAGATTGTTCTTGCCCTGGGCAATCAGTTCACCCAGCGATGGCGAGCCGGGTGGCATGCCGAAGCCGAGGAAGTCGAGCGATGTCAGCGTCGTGATCGAGCCGGAGAGGATGAAAGGCAGGAAGGTGAGTGTTGCGACCATGGCGTTCGGCAGCAGGTGCCGGAGCATGATGGTGGCATTACCGACACCAAGTGCACGCGCGGCATTCACATATTCGAAATTGCGCGCCCTCAGGAATTCGGCACGCACCACCCCGACGAAGCCGACCCAAGAGAACAACAACATGATGCCGAGCAGCACGAAGAAGCCGGGCGGCAGGATGGCCGCGATGATAAGCAGGATGTAGAGCACCGGCATGGACGACCAGATCTCGATGAAGCGCTGCATCAGAAGATCGGTCCAGCCGCCGAAATAACCTTGGACCGCACCGGCCGTCACACCAACGACGGCCGAGCAGATGGTGAGCGCCAGGCCGAAAAGGACCGATATGCGGAAGCCGTAGATAATACGCGACGTGACGTCGCGCGCCTGGTTATCGGTACCGAGCCAATTGAGATTGCCAAGCGTGCAGCCGGGATCAGCCGCCCCTTGCGGATAGCCGGAGCAACGCTCCTCCTTGGTCATCAACCAGAAGGGCGGCGTGGGTGCGGAATGGGGAATATTGGAATTTACCGTCTGATAGGAATAGCGAATCGGCGGCCAGATCATCCAACCATTGGCGTTGATCTCGTCCTGAATATAGGAGGACTTATAATCGGTCTGAGCCAGGAAGCCGCCGAACTTTTCTTCCGGGTAATCCACCAGAACAGGAACCAGCAACTCGCCCTTGTAGGACGCCAGGATCGGCTTATCATTGGCGATGAACTCGGCGCAAAGGCTGAGGCCGAAAAGCGCGAGGAATATCCAGAAGGACCAGTAGCCGCGGCGGTTCGCCTTGAAGTTCTGCCAACGGCGAATGCTCGTCGGCGAGAAAAAAGGACGTTTCTGCGGTGGCATCGTGTCCGTAACAGGCGTGGAGACAGTCATCACACGTCCCTCCGCTCAAAGTCGATGCGCGGATCGATCCAGGTGTAGATCAGGTCGGAAACCAGACCGACGACGAGACCCATGAGCGAGAAGATGAAGAGAGTACCGAACACGATCGGATAATCACGATTGACGACGGAGAGATAGCCAAGCCGGCCGAGGCCATCCAGCGAGAAGATGTTCTCAATCAACAGCGAACCGGTGAAAAAGGCGGAGATGAAGGCACCGGGAAAACCGGCAATGACGATCAGCATGGCGTTGCGGAAGACGTGGCCGTAGAGAACTTTCCGCTCGGAAAGACCCTTGGCGCGCGCGGTGACCACATATTGCTTCTTGATCTCATCGATGAAGGAGTTCTTGGTGAGCAGCGTCGTGGTGGCAAAGGCCGACAGGACGAGCGCTGTCAGCGGCAATGTCAGATGCCAGAAATAGTCGATGATCTTCTGCCACCATGTCAGGTCGGCAAAATTGTCCGAGGTGAGACCACGCAACGGGAACCAGTCGAAGAAGGAACCGCCAGCGAACAGCACGATCAGCAGAATGCCAAAGAGGAAGCTCGGCACGGCATAACCGATAATGACAATGCCGGACGTCCAGACGTCGAATTTCGAGCCGTCCTCTACCGCCTTCTTGATGCCGAGCGGAATGGATATGGCGTAGGAAATGATCAGAATCCAGAAGCCGAGCGAAATCGACACAGGCATTTTGTCGATGATGAGATCGATGACAGAAGAGTTTCTGAAGAAGCTGTCGCCGAAGTCGAAGCGGATGTAGTTCCACATCATCTCCAGAAAGCGCGTCAGCGGCGGCTTGTCGAAACCGAACTGCTTTTCGAGCTTGGCGATCAACTCCGGATCGAGGCCCTGAGCGCCGCGATATTTCGATCCGCTTTCATCCACACCACCGCCGCCCATGAGGTCGCCGCCGCCGGACAGGCGGTCGGCAGCGCTGTCACCTGAACCGGACAGCTGGGCGATGACCTGTTCGACCGGGCCGCCGGGTGCAAACTGAATGACGAGAAAGGAAATGCCCATGATGCCGATAATCGTCGGGATCATGAGCGCCAGACGCCGGAGAATATAGGCTCCCATTAGAGGTCACGCTCCAGGCAAGCGCGCTCGGCTGTCATCCTTACTGTCAAACCGTTTCCTTTCCCGGCGAGCGGCAGCTTTTGCCCGCCTAATGATTCGTCTTTAGTCATGTGAATCAAGGCTTGGCCTATAAAGCAAGACCAAGCTCATTTTGCCGCACTGGCCGACCACCAGGCCTCGGGGAAGCCGATGCCGTAATAGGGCAGTTCCGTTGGGCGAACGATGGTGTTCCAGTAGGCAACCGTCATCTCGCCACGGTAGAATTGCGGGATGACGTAATTTCCGGCCAGCAGAACCCGATCCAGCGCCTTAACGGCAGCAACCTGGTCCTCACGGCTGGGAGCGAAGATGATCTTGCGGACGATCTTGTCGATCGCAGGATTGCTGATCCCGGCAAAGTTCTTCGAGCCTTGGCGGTTTGCGGCGGCAGAACCCCAGTAATCGGCCTGTTCATTGCCAGGATTGGAGGTCTGAGCCCAGAGATTGACGATCATGTCATAATCGAAGGCGCGTGTGCGATTGGTATATTGCGATGAATCGACGTTTCGAACCGTCGCGTTGATGCCGATTTTCTTGAGGTTTTGTGTGTAGGCCAGAACGACGCGCTCCATGGCGGGCGAATCGACAAGAATTTCGAAATCGAATGGTTGGCCCGTTTTCGCGTTGACCATTCGGTTGCCCCGCAACTCGTAGCCTGCCTCCTTCATAAGCTTGACAGCTTCACGCAGATTGTCGCGCTGCTTGGCCGGATCCCCGCCAACGGGATTGCGATACTCGGTGGTAAAGACCTCCGGCGGCACCTCATCTTTCACTTCGGTCAGAATTTCCAACTCTTTGCCCTGAGGCAAACCGGATGAGGCAAGGTCGCTGCCCATGAAGAAGCTGTTGATCCGCTGATACTGGCCGAAAAACAGTGTCTTGTTCATATCCTCAAAGTCATAGGCCAGGTTCAGCGCTTTGCGGACTCTCGGATCCTTGAACTTGTCGCGGCGTGCGTTCGGCACGAAAGCCTGCATAATACCGACGGAGCGGTAGATGTTGGGGAGTTCCTCGCGCTTGATCCGTCCGTCCTTGACGGCTGGAAAGTCATAGCCGGTTGCCCAGCGACCGGCAGAGTTTTCCTGCCAGAAATCGGTGTTGCCTGCTTTGAAGGCCTGAAACTCCACATCGCGATCGGTGTAGAAGGTGTAGCTGATCGTCTTGAAGTTGTTCATTCCGACATTGACGTTGAGGTTTTTGCCCCAATAATCGTCGCGCAACTCGTAAGTAATCGTGGAGCCCGGAGCCACCGAGGCAATCTTATAGGGGCCGGATCCCATGACTGGCTCCAACGTTCCGCGCGAAATGTCGCGTGGCTTTCCATCCGGACCGTTGGCCTCCCACCAGTGTTTGGGAACAACAAGCAACTGTCCGACGATCTGCGGAAGTTCGCGGTTGTTTTTCTCGTCGAAGGTGAAGGTCACCTCTCGGTCGCCGGTCTTTTCGGCTTTGGTGACGTGCGTGTAGTAGGTTGCGAGTTGCGGATTGAGCTCTTTAGCTTTGTTGAAGCTGAAAACCACATCTTCCGGAGTCACAGGTTTTCCGTCCGCGAATTTGGCTTCGGCGCGCAATCTAAACGTCGCGCTGGACATATCAGCTGGATAGGTCAAGCCTTCCGCAAGGAGGCCGTAGGACGCCGAAAGCTCCTCTTCGGATGACCTCATCAACGTATCGAACACGACCCCAAGACCCGTCGCGGCCTCTCCCTTGGCAAGCAAGGGGTTGAGGGTGTCATAGGTACCTGCTGTCGACAGGCGCAAGGTGCCGCCCTTCGGTGCGTTCGGGTTGACATAATCAAAGCGCTCGAAGCCCTTCGGGTGCTTCAACTCCCCGACGGTCGCAATGCCCACACGCCATTGCCCCTCCTCCTGCGCTTTTGCCCCTGTCGAGGATGCCAAAAGCGACACTGCCATGCCTAAGAGCAGGAGGGATTTTGCGCTTGCCAAAGCCATGGGCGGATGTTCCTTTTTGATGCTTGTTGCGGCGAAGCATAAGCCAAACAATGTCAAAAAATAGAGGCGCCGGCTCACAAGCGGTTTATCCGCAAACATGCTTTCACCAAATTCGCGATCCAGCGTAATATCGGACCATAGAATCAACCGGATCGCAGGCGGCGACGAATGATATTAAAGACAATGGCAGCGCACAGGCTTTCGCTTATCGCTTTTTCGGTCGTCTCGATGATTGGCGCAGATCTCGCGCCAGCCTTTGCGCAAGACCAGCCCGCAAAGCAGGTTTTTGGCCATATCGATCTTCCCTCCGCCGGACCCTCTAAGTCTTATGGCTCCTATGCAAAAGGATGCCAGTCCGGTGCGGTTGCCCTGCCGACGGAAGGCGAAGGTTTTCAGGCCATGCGCCTTTCACGCAACCGGCGCTGGGGCCAGCCGCAGCTCGTTTCCTTCATCGAACGTTTCGCTCAAGACTCCCAGAAAATCGGCTGGCCAGGCCTCCTGATTGGCGACATCTCCCAGCCGCGCGGCGGTCCCATGCTGACCGGTCACGCCTCGCATCAGATCGGGCTAGATGTCGATATCTGGTGGCGCAAGATGCCCGACCACATCATGAGCGCGCAGGAGCGTGAGGATACGCCCTTCATCTCGATGCTCGACAAGAGCAAGTTTCTGACCGTTGACGACCGCAAATGGTCTCCACTCAATGCACGGCTGGTGATGATGGCGGCGAGCTATCCACAGGTGGAGCGCATCTTCGTCAACCCGGCCATCAAGCAGAAGCTTTGCCAAAGCTGGACCGGCGACCGCACTTTCATGGGCAAGATCCGTCCGATTTACGGCCATGACGAGCATTTCCACGTCCGTCTGTCCTGCCCGGCCGGTGCGACAGACTGCAAGCCGCAGGCGGCAGTGGGTCGGGGCGATGGCTGCGACAAGTCGCTTGCCTGGTGGTTTACCAAGGAACCATGGGCGGCGCCGAAGAAGGATCCGAACGCCAAACCGCCGAAGCCGCCAAGACCGATGATGGTGTCGGACTTGCCAAAGGCCTGCGCCGCCATTGCGGTTGCGCCTTCCGCAGGAAGGTTACAGACTGCGGTACAAAGTGCTTACACCACCCCTGCGGCTCCGGCGGCAACCGCCCCCGTTTCCCCCTCGCCTGGCGGACCGGTTCCGCCGGCAGATGTTCCGCGCCCCTCCACACGCCCTTCCATGAATTGATCCCAAGAGGCCCGCTTTTCAAACTTGGAAGAGTTGATATAGAAGGCTTCAAATCGATTTAAAAAACGCGTGGAACGATGATGGATAGCAAACGCTGCGTTGCGCTGATCGCGCATGATCAGAAGAAGGACGACATGGCGGAGTTTGCCCGCGAGCATCAGGATGCGCTGTCGACCTTCCGCATTGTCGCCACGGGAACGACGGGTGGTCGTGTGCAGGATGCCTGTCCCAAGCTCGACGTGATCCGTCTGAAAAGCGGGCCTCTCGGCGGCGATCAGCAGATCGGCGCGATGATTGCGACCGGCGATGTCGACATGCTGATCTTCTTTGTCGATCCGCTGACCTCCATGCCGCATGATGTGGACGTGAAAGCCTTGACACGGCTGGCGACCGTCTACGACATACCGATGGCGCTCAACCGCGCGACGGCGGAGCGACTGATCGACTTTCACATCAACAGATAGGCGCTCTTTGATTCGGCGAGTTCTATCTTCAAAAATCAGGCGGCTTCAGGAGCAGTGATGCCCAATCAGAACGATCATCTTTCCTTTCCGATCCTCATTGGAGATATCGGCGGCACCAATGCCCGTTTCTGCATCCTGCCGGACGCCACATCTGAAGCCGCGCACCTGACCACCGTCAAAACCGCCGACTATCCCTCGATTGATGATGCCATCAAGATCGCGGTTTTGAGCAACAGGGCGATCAAACCGGTCTCGGCGCTCCTTGCCGTCGCCGGACCGATCGAGTCCGACGAGATACCGCTGACCAATTGCCACTGGATCGTCAAACCGAAGGAGATGCTGAGCAATCTCGGCTTGAGCGATGTCGTGGTCGTCAATGACTTCGAAGCGCAGGCTCTGGCGATTGCCGCACTTGACGACGACAATCGCGAGCGTATCGGACCAAACCGCCCGGACATGATGGCGTCGCGCGTGGTGCTAGGTCCTGGCACAGGACTCGGTGTGGGCGGCCTCGTTCGTGCAAGAAACATGTGGTTCCCAGTGCCCGGTGAAGGTGGGCACGTCGATCTTGGGCCACGGACGGAACGGGATCATCAGATTTTTCCGCATCTCGAAGCAATTGAGGGCCGCATTTCTGGCGAGCAGATTCTGTGCGGACGCGGCCTCGTCAATCTCTACCGTGCCATCTGTGCGGCGGATGGCATCGCGCCAAGCTTTTCCGATCCGGCGGATGTCACCGCACATGGTCTTGGCGGATCGAATGCGCAGGCTGAGGAAACACTCTCGCTGTTCAGCACCTATCTCGGGCGCGTCGCCGGAGACATGGCGCTCGTCTTCATGGCGCGTGGCGGGGTCTATCTAGCCGGCGGCATTTCGCAAAAGATCATTCCGGCGCTGAAGCGTCCAGAATTTCGCGCAGGCTTTGAGGACAAGGCGCCGCACAGCGCACTGATGCGCTCCATTCCAACCTACGTCGTGACCCACCCGCAGGCGGCACTTGCCGGTCTGTCCACCTTCGCCAGAACACCTGAGAATTTCGGCGTGACGCTCGAAGGGCGCCGCTGGCAGAGGTGAGCTTCCAAGTTGAGGCTGGTCAAAGCCTGCCCTAATGGATATAGACGCCGCTTGAAAAGGCGGCGCAGCCGCCGGAACATCAAAAGGTGGATGAGCGATTGAAAACCGCCAAGTCACGGGGTCCTGTGGACACCGATACAATTGCTGCAGTTCTTAAGCGTGTCTTTGCCGAGAATGCGCGCGACCATATCAAGGGCTATGTATTGGTCGTCTTCTGCCTGCTCATCGTAGCAGGATCAACGGCGTTCACCGCCTGGATCATGGATTCCATTATCAACGAAGCCTTCGTCAACCGACGCGCTGATCTCGCATTTATGATCTGCGGTGCGATATTTATGGCTTTCTTCCTTCGGGGACTTGCGAGCTACTTCCAATCTGTCGCGCTTTCGAAAATTGGCAACAACATCGTTGCTCGTTATCAGAAGCGTCTTTACTCGCATCTCATGACACTCTCGGTTGGTTATCTGAGCGAATCCCGTTCCGCGCATCTCGCAGCCCAGGTGAGCCAGAACATCGGCGGCATCCGCGACGTCATGAACTTGACCGTCACCTCCGTGGCACGGGATCTTTTGACCTTCATTGCCTTGATCGGCGTGATGATTGTCAAGGACCCGTTCCTCTCGATCATCATCGTCTTCATCGTGCCGCCGCTGGTTCTCGGCCTTCGATACATCTCCAAAAGACTGCGGGAAACGACCAGAGAAGCCATCATCCTTGGAAGTCGTGTTCTCGGGTCCATGCAGGAAACGCTTCAAGGCATCGCGATCGTCAAGGCTTTCACCATGGAAAAGCCACTTGAGGAGCGGGTCTTCGCGACGATCGATGCTTCCGAACGGCGTTCCAATCGTATCGCGCGGTTGTCCGAGCGAACTGCACCTCTGACTGAAACCATCGCCGGAATTGCCGTCTCAAGCGTGCTCGCTTATGCCGCTTACCGCGCGATCTATGACAACGTTCCCCCGGGCGCCTTCTTTGCTTTCGTGACCGCCCTCCTGCTCGCATACGATCCCGCGCGCCGTCTTGCCCGTCTTCAGGTCTCGCTGGAACGTGCCGTGGTGAATGCGCGCATGATCTATGAGATCCTCGACATGGAGCCGGTTCAGCGCGAAAAGCCGAATGCGGTGCCGCTCAAGATCGAAGACGCGACCGTGGAACTTCGCAATGTCGTTTTCTCCTACAAGGATTCCGGTCCTATCCTCAAAGGCGTAAGCTTTGTTGCCGAAGGTGGAAAGACGACCGCCCTCGTCGGACCCTCGGGAGCAGGAAAGTCCACGATCATCAACCTCGTGCCGCGGTTTTACGATCCGACGGGCGGCGAGATCTTGATCGATGGGCAAAACATTGCCGACGTGACGACGCGCTCGGTGCGCCTCAATCTGGCTTACGTTTCGCAGCAGCCCTATCTCTTCGAAGGCACGATCCGCGACAACATCCGCTATGGCCGTCCAGAAGCGACGGATGCCGAGATCGAAGAGGCCGCGAGGCTTGCTTTCGCCCATGACTTCATTCTGGCGCAGCCGTTGGGTTATGACACCCAGGTTGGTGAAAACGGCATGACCCTTTCAGGCGGCCAACGTCAGCGTCTTTCCATCGCGCGCGCTCTGGTCCGCAATGCACCGATCCTTCTACTCGATGAAGCGACGTCTGCGCTCGATACTGAGTCGGAGGCCGTCGTGCAGAAGGCGCTCGATACCGCCATGTCAGGACGCACCGTCATCGTCATTGCCCACCGTCTCTCAACCGTCGTCAAGGCAGACAAGATCGTGGTGATGAATGAGGGGCAGGTTGTCGAAGAAGGAACGCATGAGACGCTTGCGCGGCAGGAGGACGGGCTTTACGCTCGCCTCAACAATCTTCAGGCGACGGGCGTTCGCGGACTTTGAAAGCATAGGGTGACGACATGAGCGGCAACGGCATGAAACTGGTGGTGGTTGGCGCTGCAGGCCGCATGGGACAGACCCTCATCCGTCTCATTCATGAAACGCCCGGCGTCCAACTCCATGCCGCGATCGAGCGGGAGGGCTCACCCTTCGTCGGGCGGGATGCAGGCGAGCTTGCGGGCCTTGGCCCCATCGGCGTTCCCGTCACCAGCGATGCGCTTGCCGCCTTCGTCAACGCTGAAGGGGTTGTCGACTTTACCTCACCGGCCGCGAGTGTGATCTTCTCCGGTCTTGCCGCACAAGCGCGTATCGTCCACGTCATCGGCACGACCGGCTGCTCGGTCGAGGACGAGGAAAAGTTCAAGGCGGCTGCGCGTCATGCACGCGTCGTGAAGTCCGGCAATATGAGCCTGGGCGTCAATCTGCTTTCCGTTCTGACGCGCCAGGCGGCAAAAGCGCTCGGGCCGCAGCAGTGGGACATTGAGGTGCTGGAAATGCATCATAAGCACAAGGTGGACGCACCATCCGGTACGGCCCTTCTGCTTGGCAAAGCCGCAGCACAGGGACGTAACATCGATCTTGCCGAAAACTCCGTCAGGGTGCGCGACGGGCATACCGGTGCACGCCAGGCGGGCACCATTGGTTTTGCAACGCTGCGTGGCGGTTCGGTGGTGGGCGATCACTCCGTGATCTTTGCTGGTGAGGGAGAACAACTGACCTTCTCGCACCATGCGGCGGACCGGAGCATTTTCGGGCGTGGCGCCATCGCCGCCGCACTTTGGGCTTTCGACAAGAAGCCCGGCTTCTATTCCATGCTGGACGTTCTCGGTCTGGCCGACAATTCATAATCAACCTGGAGAGTATTTATGAGCGGAACCCTCGTCCTCGTTCGTCACGGTCAAAGCGACTGGAACCTCAAGAACCTCTTCACCGGATGGCGCGACCCCGATCTGACGGAACTCGGCGTTCAGGAAGCCAATGCTGGCGGCAAGGCGCTTGCCGATTACGGTATCAAATTTGACGTGGCTTACACGTCTTCGCTGATTCGCGCGCAAAAAACCTGCCAGATCGTGCTCGACAATGTCGGCCAGTCGGGTCTAGAAACCATCCGCGATGAGGCGCTCAACGAGCGTGACTATGGCGATCTTTCCGGCCTCAACAAGGATGACGCCCGCGAGAAGTGGGGTGAGGAGCAAGTGCATATCTGGCGCCGCTCCTACGACATCCCGCCGCCCGGCGGCGAAAGCCTGCGAGACACTGGTGCTCGCGTCTGGCCCTACTATCTGACGGAAATCCTGCCGCGCGTTCTGCGTGGAGAGAAGGTTCTGGTCGCCGCGCACGGCAATTCGCTGCGTTCGCTGGTGATGGTGCTCGACAAGCTGAGCAAGGAAGAAATCCTGAAGCTCAATCTCGCGACCGGCGTGCCCATGGTCTACAAGCTGAATGCCGACTCCACCGTCGCGTCCAAGGACGTGCTGGGCGACATGTCTGCTGCGCATTGACACGTATAAGGGCGGCCTTCCCATCTTTTGATCGAGGGCCGTCCGCTACACGCTGCTGAAACATCGCAAGCCATCAGGTTGCGATACGGTTTTCGCCAGCTTTTCTCACATGTCCCTGCCAATGCCCAAATGTCGGTCGGGCATCATTTCACTCTGTTTCCTTCCAGATTGCGTCATGAAATTTAGCATAGAACAGGCGGAAGACTTTGTTTCTTCCATCTTCGAGAAGAACGGCGTTCTGGCGTCAAGCGCGCGCTCCGTTGCCCGTGCACTGGTTGCCGCGGAGGCTTGTGGCCAGGGCGGCCATGGATTTCGGCGGATACCGGTCTATGTAGCCCAGCTTCATACCGGAAAAGTGAATGGCGAAGCTGTGCCCACAGCCACAAAGGTCCGACCCGCGGTGGTCTCGATCGACGCAGGACACGGATATGCCTATCCAGCTATCGATCTTGCAATTCAAGAGCTAGAGCCGCTTGCACGTGACCAGGGCATCGCGCTTGCCGCGATCGGTCGGTCACATCATGCTGGTGTCATGGCTTTGACGGTCGAGCGTTTGGCAGAACAGGGTCTCGTTGCCTTCATGGTCGCCAATGCCCCCGCCTCCATGGCCCCATGGGGCGGCATCAGGCCGCTTTATGGGACGAACCCGATCGCCTTTGCCGCGCCGATGAAAGACGCCGACCCTCTGGTGATCGACCTCGCGCTTTCCAAGGTCGCGCGGGGCAAGATCATGGCCGCCCGCCAAAAAGGCGTCACTATTCCAGGTGATTGGGCTCTCGACGCGCAGGGTTGTCCAACCACCGATCCAAATGAAGCGATCAACGGCACCATGGTGCCGGCCGGTGAGGCCAAGGGGGCGGCATTGGCGCTCATGGTCGAGATCATGGCGGCGGGCCTCACCGGAGGCAATTTCGGCTTCCAGGCCTCTTCTCTTCTGGACGATATGGGAACGGCGCCCTCTCTTGGGCACACGATCATTGCGATCGATCCGACCATTGCCGGCAATGATGCTCTGGCGGACAGGGTTTCGCAGATGGCCGCCGAAATCGAGTCTCAGGGCAATGCAAGGCTTCCAGGCCGCCGCAGCCAAGGCATTCGCAAGCAGTCTCTGGAGAACGGGATTACAATCGAAGACGATATTTTGCGTCAGATCGAAGCGCTTTAAGAAGTGACAAAGGGTGCGCGGCCTGTCAGGTCGAGGTTTCCTTAAACAATACATTCTGGTCGAGAAGATAACGGGAGAACAGCGGCAAGCTGGCGCCACCAATAGCGCGTGCCTGACTTCCGACCGCACCCTCCCTGATATCGGGTACGCCCACACCTTGAAGATCGTGCAGCATTAAGGCGTCGCGCGTTGCTTCAACGATGCGCGAGCGCACCCAGCCTGGGAAGCCGCCATCGATGATGACGGTGGAGAAATCAATGATGGACGCAGCGGCAATGACGGCCTGGGCAAGTGCGGCACCGGTATTGCGGATCCATACTTCCAGCGGTTCGCCGAAATCGATCCATTCATCGGGAGAAAACCACAGCGGCTTGGGGTCTATGCCTCTTTCACGCAGCATGTCTTCAAGCACGAAGATCGAGGCGATCTTCAGCAACTGCACCGTCTTGCCATCCCGACCCTGAACCGGCAGCGGACCGATCGCACCTGCCGCGCCGGTCCGTCCTGAGAACAGGGCCGAATTCAGGACGACGCCGCCACCGATGAATGAGCCGATAAAGACGTAGAGAAAGTCCGGATAGGCCTGGCCGTTGCCAAACACCAATTCCGCGCCACAGGCACTCGTCGCATCGTTTTGGAGAAAGACGGGATGGTCGACAGCATCGGCAATCTCCTGGCGAAGATCGACCAGTTTCCAACTGTCCATTTGGCCCTCGGGCGCACCGACCTCTTTCGCCCAACTCCAGAGTTCAAACGGCGCGGCGATCCCAATACCTGCGATCTTCTCGCGTTCTGACGGATCGAGCCTGCCCTCCAACTCGGCGATGCCTTTGGCGACAAAGGGTAAAATCCATTCCGGCATTGGGTACGGATACGTATTGCGCAATTGCATCCTGATCCGACCGACAAAATCCATCAGCACCAGATCGACGCTACGGCGGCCGATTTTCACGCCAAAAGAGTAGACCGAATCTGGATTGAGCCGCATCGGCGTGGAGGGTTGCCCGACGCGCCCACGAAGGAGCTCGCCCCTGATCAGCAAGCCGTCCTTTTCCAGCGAACGCATGATGACGGAGACCGTCTGGGCTGACAATCCGCTGCGCCGAGCGATCTCGGCCTTCGACAAGGCATTGTGACGACGCACCAGAGAAAGCACCAGCCGTTCGTTATAGGCGCGAACGCGGACCTGATTGGCACCGCCGCTCAAATCTGTAGCCGTCGCAGGTGGCGTCTGCGACATCTCCAAAGAACGAGACATCTTGTCTTCCTCCCAGCCGTCGCAGGCAAGTGCGCAACCGCTTTACTCATCATATGCTGTGCGAAAAGTGTCTGGTCTCCTCCTGGCCACTCCCGCCATCACGCTAAAGAGCATGACAGATCGAATTAATAATTCAATTGGATTTATTTATTGACAGCCTGTTAATTTGATGGTTCCATCGCTTCCAGTGGCGCCTGATCTAGGAGGAGAAGGGCCGCAGACCAGTCATCCAAATGGCTGCTTGTTTCCACTGGGAGGATCATATGAAGACCACTGTTTCAGCCTTTTTGGGCGCGCTCGCGCTTGGCGTTTCTTTCGCTTCGGTTGCATCGGCCGCCGATACTTCGGCATGCCTCATTACCAAGACCGACACCAACCCCTTTTTCGTCAAGATGAAAGAAGGCGCAACCGCCAAGGCAAAGGAACTGGGCGTGACGCTCAAGTCTTACGCCGGTAAGGTCGATGGTGACTCCGAAAGCCAAGTTGCAGCCATCGAGTCCTGCATTGCCGATGGCGCCAAGGGCATTCTGATCACCGCTTCCGATACCAAGGGCATCGTCCCGACGATCAAGAAGGCGCGCGATGCAGGCCTCCTCGTCATCGCTCTCGACACCCCGCTTGATCCAATCAACTCTGCCGATGCAACATTCGCAACCGACAACCTCCTGGCCGGCAAGCTGATCGGTGAATGGGCCAAGGGCACGATGGGCGACGGCGCGAAGGATGCCAAGGTCGGCTTCCTCGACCTGACGCCTGACCAGCCGAGCGTCGACGTTCTGCGCGACCAGGGCTTTATGATCGGCTTCGGTATCGATCCGAAAGACCCGAACAAGATCGGTGACGAAACCGATCCGCGCATCGTCGGCCACGACGTGACGAACGGCAATGAAGAAGGTGGCCGTAAGGCCATGGAAAACCTTCTGCAGAAAGACCCAGGCATCAACGTCATTCACACCATCAACGAACCGGCTGCTGTCGGCGCGTATCAGGCCCTCAAGGCCGTTGGTATGGAGAAGAACGTTCTGATCGTTTCCGTGGACGGCGGTTGCCCAGGCGTGAAGTCGGTTGAGGAAGGCGTCATCGGCGCGACCTCGCAGCAGTACCCGCTGATGATGGCAGCACTCGGCGTCGAGGCCATCAAGAAGTTCGCCGACACGGGTGAAAAGCCGAAGCCGACGGAAGGCAAGTCCTTCTTCGACACAGGCGTTTCTCTGGTCACCGACAAGCCGGTCAAGGGTGTTCCTTCGATCAGCGTCAAGGAAGGCCTGGCGAAGTGCTGGGGCTGATGCCCTCAATCACCATCTGAAGATCATGGCCGGGATCAGTCCCGGCCAACTTCACTCAAAACCATTCGCTTTCGTAATACCCGGCTGACATTTCGGCGCCGCGCATAGATGTTTGGCGAGCGGGAGGAGGAAACATGAGCGGAATTCAAGAATTCGAACGCGTGCTGGACGGGAGCGACAAGAAAGTCGCCTCTTTCGATCAGCAAAGCGTTTCCGCGCTCAAACGCGCGCAGCATTTTCTACACTCGACACCGGCAGCCGTGCCACTCATCGTCCTGATCCTGTCGGTTGCGATCTTCGGCATGACGATCGGCGGACGGTTCTTTTCATCCTACACACTGACCCTTATCCTGCAGCAGATCGCCGTTGTCGGTATTCTCGGCTCGGCACAGACATTGATCATCCTGACGGCCGGTATCGATCTTTCGATCGGCGTGGTGATGGTCATTTCATCCGTCGTCATGGGCAATGTGGCGGTCACCTACGGGCTGCCAACCCCTATCGCCATTCTCGCGGGTTTCGTTGTCGGCGGACTTTGTGGCTTCTTCAACGGCTTCCTGGTAGCAGTGGTCAAACTTCCGCCCTTCATCGTGACGCTTGGTTCGTGGAACATCGTCATGGCGACGAATTTCATCTACTCGGCGAATGAAACGATCCGCGATGCCGACGTGCAGCAGACCGCACCGCTTCTGCAGCTCTTCGCCACCAACTTCCGTATCGGTTCTGCCATTTTCACACTCGGCGTCATCGCGATGGTCGCGCTCGTCGCCGTGCTCTGGTACGTCCTGAACCAAACCGCCTGGGGACGCCACGTCTATGCCGTGGGAGACGATCCGGAAGCGGCGAAGCTCTCCGGCATTCAGACCCGTAAGGTTTTGCTCAGCGTATACACCATCGCTGGCGTCATCGCAGCCTTCGCGGCCTGGGTCGCCATCGGCCGTAACGGTTCGATCTCTCCCTCTGCCGCCGTGACCGACTACAACCTTCAGGCCATTACGGCGACCGTTATCGGCGGTATCTCGCTCTTCGGCGGACGTGGCTCCATTCTCGGAACGCTCTTCGGCGCCATGCTGGTCGGCGTGGTCTCCATGGGCCTCAACATGCTCGGTGCAGACCCGCAGTGGAAGGTTATGTTGACCGGCTGGCTGATCATCGCCGCCGTCGCAGTGGATCAATGGATCAGAAAGGCAGCCGTCTGATGGCCCAGGATATGAACAGACAACCCATTCTTTCAGGTCATAGTCTCGTCAAGCGTTATGGCCGTGTGACGGCACTCGACAATGCCGACTTCGATCTCTACCCGGGCGAAATCCTGGCGGTGATCGGCGATAATGGTGCGGGCAAGTCCTCGCTCATCAAGGCACTGTCGGGCGCGATCCGCCCGGATGAAGGCGAGATCCGACTTGAAGGCAAGCCGGTCCAGTTCAAGACACCGCTGGAAGCCCGCGATGCCGGCATCGAGACCGTGTACCAGAACCTCGCGCTCTCCCCTGCCCTGTCGATCACCGACAACATGTTTCTGGGACGCGAACTCCGCAAACCCGGCATTCTCGGCTCGGTGTTTCGCAAGCTCGATCATGCAGCGATGGACAAGTTCGCCCGCGAGAAGCTTTCCGAACTTGGTTTGATGACCATTCAGAACATCAACCAGGCGGTCGAGACGCTGTCCGGTGGCCAGCGGCAGGGTGTTGCGGTTGCCAGAGCGGCAGCCTTCGGGTCGAAGGTCGTCATTCTGGACGAGCCGACAGCGGCACTTGGCGTCAAGGAGAGCCGTCGCGTTCTGGAGCTCATTCAGGACGTGCGCTCACGCGGCATGCCCATCGTGCTCATTTCGCACAACATGCCGCATGTCTTCGAAGTGGCGGATCGCATTCACATCCATCGCCTCGGCAAACGTCTCTGCGTCATCAATCCGAAAGACTATACGATGTCTGACGCGGTGGCCTTCATGACGGGCGCGAAAGAACCGCCACGCCAGGATATCGCCGCATGACACCGACGCTTGCGGCGTTGACGGACGATGTCCTTGCCCGTGCAGAGAAGTCCAACTCCCGTCGCTCCATGATTGCAATTGCCGGTCCCCCAGGGGCCGGCAAATCCACACTCGCCGATGCCCTGAGAGACAGCCTGATTGCCCGTGGCGAGACCGCCGAAGTCCTACCCATGGACGGCTTTCACATGGACAACGGGATTTTGGAAAGCCGGGGCCTGATCGCCCGCAAAGGGGCACCGGAAACATTCGATGTCCGTGGCTTTATCGATATCGTCAAAGCCGTACGCCAGAGTAACGAAGAGGTACTCGTTCCTGTCTTCGACCGCTCCCGGGAAATCGCCATCGCATCCGCAAGAGCAGTTTCAGCAGATACACGCTTCATTCTTGCAGAGGGCAATTATCTGCTGCTGGACGAAGCACCGTGGGACCGGCTGAAAGACAGCTTCGACCTCAGCATTTTCGTCGGGCCCTCCTATCCGGTTCTCGAGCACCGGCTTCGCGATCGCTGGATCGGCTATGGGCTGAACGAGCAAGCCATCCACGCCAAGCTTTACGAGAACGATCTGCCCAACGGCAAGCGCGTCGTCGAAAATTCACGACCAGCCGATATTCATCTCGACACCTGGACCTGACGCCTCGCCACCTGTGTGCTCGGACAAGCGCTCAACCTTTGTCACCGCGGATCCATCAACCTCAGTTCGGATTGACGACTTTGCTTGCCAGTCTGAACGGGCTGGACACCGTTGCGCCGACAGCGTCCAGAACGAATGCGCCCGCGCGGGTCAGATCGTTGCCGCCGCCGCGACGCTTTTCATCGAGCTTCGGCAACAATGCGGCAAGTGCGGCGTAGCGATCATGGTTGAAGCCATCGGATGAATCGAGCTCCGAAATATCGACAAACTGAACGCCTTCGCGTTTCGCAGCCTTGCTGATTTCGGGATCTGTAACGTCCAGTGCGCCCACTCTGCTTCGTTCGCCCGCTAGAAGGGAAGCAGCCATCAGGGCGCGATCATCCTTCGACACCAGCACGGTAAGCGGTGGATCCAGACGACCGACTACCTCGATCTGCTTTCGAAACACGTCGGTGTCGATGTCCGGTGCCGCGAGAATGACCTGGAGCTTGGCGATGACGTCGTTACGGCCCTTCAGCCTGAGCTCTCTCAAGGCTTCCATGACCAGCCAAGCCCCCATGCTGTGACCGAAAACGATGACGTTCTTGCGGGGTGATTTTTGTGCGAGATCGATCAGGAGGTCCGCCAGCCCATCGCGAGAAAAGGTTGCCGCTTCCTTGTCGGCCAGATATCCCGTGACATCGGCCATGGACGGCCAGGAAAAGACCACCGGCACGCCATTGATATCGGCGTCCGCAGCCATTTGCGCGGCGCGGAACAGGGCCTCCTGATAGCTGTAATTGTAGCCGTGAACAAAAAGGCCAACATCCTTTCCGGATGAAAGAATGCCGGCGAGATCGTGCTTGAATGCGTCTTTTGAGAGCATGTCCCGATCGGTCACGGCGAAGTCTTTCTTGGCGTCCGGCTTACCCGACGGCCACTCGATCTTGCCTTTCTTGTGATCCGGCGGGATGGAGATATCGAAGCGTGCATAGTTGGGCTGATCGGCACGCCCTGCACCGAATGCCAGTGTCTTGCCCGCTTCCTTCTCACGCGTACTGACGACGTAGGCGGCTATGCTCTTGCCCGCCGTCGCCCGCGTATTGACGGCCTGCAATACGTCGGCTCCCGGCCGTCCGGCGCAGGATCCGAGGAGGACGAGGGTGAGCAAAAGGGAAGTGACTCTGAGCATGCAATACCCGCTAAATTAGACTAGCACCGATAACGGCAAAATCTGCGGCTGGCAATCGAATGAACGCAGACGTAAACGTAAGATCGTTAGGCAAGGAAGACGCTGTCCATGACGCGGCTGTCAGCCTCGGTGTCAGAGAAAGTTCGTTTCGATTTGGGGCGGGATGTTGTAGGTCGTAAGCCATGACGATTCTGGATATGGCATGACGGCCAAAGTTTTCCTCTCACGGCTGAAGCTTACCGATTTCCGCAATTATGCGGAAGTGTCCTTGCGGCTGGATGAGCGCCATGTCGTGCTGACGGGCGATAATGGTTCCGGCAAGACGAACCTGCTGGAGGCGATCTCCTTCCTGTCGCCTGGCCGTGGTTTGCGCCGTGCTGTTCTATCCGATGTCACCCGCGTGGGCGCAGAAGAAACAGGGTTCTCGATCTTCGCCGACCTATCGGGCATGGATGGTGAGGTTGCGATCGGAACAGGCATCGATGGGGACGGCGATACGCCATCACGGCGCCTGAGACTCAACGGTACGTCGGTCAAATCCGTCGACGAATTGACCGATCACTTGCGGGTTCTTTGGCTGACACCGTCCATGGACGGGCTTTTCACGGGGTCGTCGTCTGATCGTCGCCGTTTCCTCGATCGCCTTGTTCTTTCCCTCGACCCATCGCATGGACGGCGTGCCAGCGATTTCGAAAAAGCGATGCGCCAGCGCAACCGCCTGCTTTCCGATGGTCGTCTCGATCCTGTTTGGCTCGACGGTATCGAGAAGCAGATGGCAGAGCTTGGTATTGCCATGGCTGTTGCGCGCCACGAGATGCTGGGTTTGCTGCGCACGCTGATCGAAAGTCGTGCCGGCGATACCAGCTTCCCAAAGGCTACGCTCACGCTGTCCGGCTTCCTCGACGATCAGTATCATCGACCGGCGGTCGATCTTGAGGATGAATATTTCGCCACGCTCCGGGAAAGCCGCTATCGCGATGCGGGTGCCGGACGCACACTCGAAGGCCCCCATCGCGCCGATCTTTTCGTCCGGCATGCGGAAAAGGATATGGACGCGGCACGCTGCTCCACCGGTGAGCAGAAGGCGCTCCTTGTCGGACTCGTCCTTGCCCATGCGCAGCTGACCGCCAATATGACGGGTTACGCGCCGATCCTGCTTCTGGACGAGATCGCAGCCCATCTGGATGAGGGCAGACGTGCCGCACTTTTCGACCTCATCCATGCGCTTGGCGGCCAGAGTTTCATGACCGGGACGGATGCATCGATGTTTGCAGCATTGCAGGATCGCGCCCAGTTTTTCACCGTGTCGCATGGCAGCGTGTCATGATAGGGCTTCTGCCCATTGAGGTAGCGGAGACAGGATCATGGATGCTCTTAGCCCCGAGGAAATAGAACGCTACAAGCGGCATATTCTCCTGCCCGAGATCGGCGGCATGGGCCAACAGCGGCTGAAGGCTGCCAAGGTGCTGGTGATCGGCGCCGGCGGTCTTGGTGCACCGGTGCTCTATTATCTCGCTGCTGCAGGTGTTGGGACGCTCGGCATTATCGATGACGACATCGTCTCGCTGTCGAACCTGCAGAGGCAGGTCATTCACGATACGGGCACGATCGGCGAGCAGAAGACGGAAAGCGCGCGCCGCAGCATATCTCGCCTCAACCCGCATGTGCGCACGCTGCACTTCGAAGAGCGTTTTTCCACCGTCTGGGCACATGATCATCTGAGCGCCTTCGATCTGGTGATCGACGGATCGGACAATTTCGATACGCGCTATGCGGCGGCAGATGCTGCGGAGGCGGCAAAGGTGCCGCTGGTCACAGGTGCTGTTGGCCGTTTCGATGGCTCGGTGACGGTTCTGAAGCCCTATGAGGAAGGTCCGGACGGCATGCTGCTGCCGCGCTACCGTGATCTGTTTCCAGCCCCGCCGCCGGAAGGCCTGATCCCGTCCTGTGCCGAGACCGGCATTATCGGCGCGCTGACCGGTGTTATCGGCACGACGATGGCGATGGAGGCGATCAAGGTCATCACCGGCACCGGAGAACCGTTGGTCGGGCGGCTGATGCTTTACGATGCGCTTGCCGCCCGCTTCGAGACCATTCGCTATAAGAGGCGCCAGGCAGCATGATCACGAGTGTTCAGATCGATGAGACCTTCGACCGCGTCGAGGAACTGTTGGCGCTGATCATGTCGTCCTTCGCCTATATGGATGGCGTCATCGACCCGCCTTCCTCGGCCCACCGTCTGACGCCAGACAATCTGCGTCAAAAGATCCGGGACGAGATTGTCTTTGTCGCGTTCGATGGCGGCGATATGCTCGGGTGTATTTTTTGCAAGCCCGAGGCCGCTTCGCTCTATGTCGGCAAACTTGCCGTCTCACCTGCGGCGCAAGGCCGTGGTATCGGAAAAGCGTTGCTGAGGACGGCCGAAGCGACGGCACACAGGCTGTCGCTCCCAAGTCTGCGACTGGAGACCAGGATCGAACTCGTCAACAATCACCGGCAGTTTTCGTCCTGGGGCTTCGTCAAGACGGCTGAGAATTCCCATGCCGGATATGCGCGGGTCACCTCTATCGAAATGACGAAGCGTCTGCCCAGTTAAGCCCTGCCCAGTTAAGCCCTGCCCGGCAACACCCGGTTCGGCGGTCTGTGGCCGTCGTAAAAGGCGCGAATGTTGATGATCACCTTGTCACCCATGTCAATGCGGCCTTCGATCGTGGCTGAACTCATATGCGGCAGAAGCACCACCCTGCCCTCTTTGGCGAGCTTGATGAGCTTTGGATTGACGGCCGGCTCGTTCTCGAACACATCGAGACCCGCACCAGCGATCTTGCCCTGGCGCAGACACTCGATCATGGCTGCCTCATCGATGATGTCGCCGCGCGCCGTATTGACGATGTAGCTCGTCGGCTGCATCAGCGCGAGACGCCGGGCCGAGATCAGGTGATAGGTGGCCGGCGTCGATGGGCAGTTGACAGAGACGATATCGACGCGTGCCAGCATCTGGTCGAGGCTGTCCCAATAGGTCGCCTCGAGTTCCGCTTCCGTGGCTGGACTGACGCGCTTGCGATTGTGGTAATGGATCGACAGCCCAAAGGCCTTGGCGCGGCGGGCAACGGCAGTCCCGATGCGGCCCATGCCGACGATGCCGATGCGCTTGCCCGAGAGACGCCGGCCAAGCATCCAGGTGGGAGACCAGCCGCGCCAGTCTTCCGAGCCATTGGCAAGCACGCGCGTGCCCTCGACAAGGCGGCGCGGAACGGCAAGCACGAGCGCCATCGTCATGTCGGCGCTGTCTTCGGTCAACACGTTCGGCGTGTTGGTCACGGTAATGCCCTTGCGTGCCGCCGCATCCACATCGATATGGTCGATGCCATTGGAAAAACCTGCGATCAATTTCAGTTGAGGACCGGCCTGCTCGATCATCGACGCGGTGATGCGATCGGTCACAGTGGGCACCAGAACGTCGACGCGCTGCATGGCGGCCAGAAGCTCTGCCTCCGTGCGGGGTGCGTCTTCGATATTCAATTCAGCCTCGAACAGTTCGCGCATGCGGGTCTCGACCAGATCCGGCAGTTTTCGGGTCAAATAGACGGTCGGTCTCTTCTTGTTCGTCATTGTCTGCAGGCACCTTGTTCAGAGGTCGTTAACCAGAAAGAGCGATAATTTGTTCATCAAGGGCGTTTCTACCAGACCCACCGGCGAAGACAAACAAATCTCGCATGTTGCGTCTTCGGCGGCAGGACTGGGGGGCCCCTTAAACGTCATTCTCTTGTTTCACGGAAACGGTCAAACGACATGCGTAGCTTTGTCTCCATCCTCTGCATTGCATTGTCATTCGGTTTTCTTCATGCCGCTGCTACACCGGCTTTCGCACAGGGCGCCGCAAAGGGTGCCAGCGGACTGCCGCTGCCGCGCTTCGTCAGCCTGAAATCCAAGCGCGTCAATATGCGCATTGGACCGAGCACCGATTACGCCGTCTCCTGGATGTATATGAAATCCGGCATGCCGGTGGAGATCATCCAGGAATATGAAAACTGGCGCCGGATTCGCGATGCCGACGGCACCGAGGGCTGGGTAAACCAGGCGCTGCTTTCGGGTGAAAGAACTGCGGTGGCAGCACCGTGGATGCGCGGCAAGGGCAAGGAAGTGTTTGTCAATATGCGCCGCGAGCCACAATCGAGTGCTTCGGTCGTGGCGAAGCTCGAGCCTGGCGTGCAGATCCGGATCGGCGAGTGCAATGGTGACTGGTGCAAGGCGGAAGCCGGTCAGGTGGGCGGCTGGGTGTCGCAGGGCGAAATCTGGGGCGCCTATCCCGGCGAAGCCTTCAAGTAATCAGGACTAATGAGAGACCGTGCGCCCTTGATGGACGCACGGGATAATCGGAAACAATCCTATAGAAGACCGTGCTTCTCAGCCAGCGCCTTTAGCGACGACATTGGGCGCGGTCCGATCTGCTGAATGACGGCGGCGGCCGCAAGGCAGCCGAGCTTGCCGCTATCTTCCAGAGAACGGCCCTGCGTGTAGCCGAAGAGGAAGCCGGAGGCGAAGAGATCGCCGGCACCCGTCGTGTCGACGACATCGAAAACCGGATAGGCATCGACCTTTACCCGCTCCGTGCCGCGTACGATCATTGCACCTTCTTCGCTCATCGTCACGGCGGCGATCTTGCAGTCCTGAGCGATCCTGGTCAGCGCCAGATCGAAGTCTTCGGTTTCGTAGAGCGACAGCGCTTCCTGCTTGTTGGCGAAGACGATGTCGACAGTGCCCGAGCGCATCAGATCGAGGAACTCGTCGCGGTAACGGCCGACACAGAAGCTGTCGGAGAGCGTCATGGAAACCTCGCGACCATTCTCGTGGGCGATGCGGGCGCAATCGCGGATCGCATCCTTGGCGCGCGGCGGATCCCAGAGATAGCCCTCGAAATAGGTGACTTTCGACTGGGCAACGACTTCCGGCTCGACGTCTTCCGGCCCAAGCTCGACGCAAGCACCGAGATAGGTATTCATGGAACGCTCACCGTCTTCGGTGACAAAGATCATAGAGCGGGCGGTGGGCGGAAAGGTGCCGCGCGGCTGGGTCTCGAAATGGACGCCCTGAGCGCGGATATCGTGCTGGAAGATCTCGCCGAGCTGATCTTCGGCGACCTTGCCAAAATAGGCTGCCGGTCCGCCAAAATTGGCAATGCCCGCTGCCGTATTGCCTGCACTTCCGCCGGACGCTTCCAGGGCCGGACCCATGAGCGAGTAGAGCAGTTCCGCGCGCTCCGCATCGATCAGGTTCATCGCGCCCTTGGTGATGGCGTTATCGATGAGGAAACTGTCATCGCAGCGCGAAATAATATCCACGATGGCGTTGCCAACGGTCAGTACGTCGAATTTTGTCATGAGCCTCTTGTCCGAGCCGCACCGACCCGGTGCGTTATCCGGAACTCGGTCTTAAAGATTTCTGCCGACAAGAAAAGAGAAAAGGCGACTTCGCCTGCCTGCACCTTCGGCAGACTGATCTTTGGCGTCATTTGCCTGTCATGAAGCGCTGCTAGATCATCAGTCGTTCCCGGCACGGATGTACTGACGGGGACCACAGGCTGAAGCGGGGACGATCCCCTCTTTTTCTGTTTCTGGGAGACGGCTCCTGTTCCGGCTCCCTATAGAAAATGGTTTGAGACCATTGGCCTTTCCTATACAGGGTAGTTCTTCCGCAGAACGCCGTGAAAGCCCGTCTCCATGTATGCTGTCGCCGTCAATGTCGCCCCGATCTTTCTGCTCATTCTGATCGGTTGGCTGACGGTGAAGGCGAGGCTGTTCAAGGCCGACGCGAGCGACGTGTTGAGCGACTTCGTCTTCAAGATTGCCGTACCGACGTTGATCTTTCGTACGCTGGCGGAAGCTGATTTTCACGGCGCTTCGCCGTTCAAGCTCTGGATCACATACTTTACCGGTGTCGCGATCACCTGGGCTGCGGGTCAGATGGTGACGACCTATTTCTTCAAGCAGGATCTTCGCGTCAGCGTCATTGCCGGCATCTCATCGGCCTTCGCCAATAACATCTTCATCGGCCTGCCACTCGTCAGCCGCTCCGTCGGCAATGACGGGATCGTGGCGATTTCCATTCTGCTCGCCATCCATCTTCCCATCATGATGATTGCCGGAACCATTCTGATGGAAAATGCAACGCATAAGGTGGTGGGCGGAGAAAGAAGAGGCACCCTGACCGTATTGAGACAGGTGGGCCGCAATCTGGCGACCAATCCGTTGGTGATCGCCCTCATTCTCGGGCTCTGCTTCAACATGATCGGCGCGCCGATGCCCGTCGTCTTCACAACGGTGATCGATCAGGTCGCCGCCATGGCGGGACCTGCGGCCTTGATCTCATTGGGGATGGCGCTGACCAAATATCCGGTGCGCGGAAACCTGCACATCGCTGCGACCGTCACCGCATTCAAACTCTTGCTTCTACCGGCCTGCGTCTGGGCGACGGCGCACCTGCTGGGTCTCAACCCCGCCTGGACATCGGCATTGGTACTGACATCCTGCGTCCCGACGGGCATCAATTCCTGGCTGCTCGCCAACCGCTTCGGGATCGGACACAGCATCGCCGCCTCGACCATCAGCATATCGACGCTGTTCGGCGTCCTGACGGTATCGCTCTGGGCCTGGCTGCTGAGCTGAGGCTGCAGATGAACCGCAGCCTCTTTCTTACGCTTGATTACTTCTGGGCGCTGAGGATCTTGAAGCGCGCGTTGCGGCAGACTTCCTCACTCTTGCGGAACTCGCTGCCGAGCACCGGCTCGTAAGGCAGGCCGCGATTGGCAACCATCAGCAGCTTGCCGCCGCTGCGCAATGCTGTCGCTGCCGCCTTGATCATCGCCTGACCGAGAGCCGGTTCGGCGGCCTGGCCACCCGCATGGAATGGCGGGTTCATGATGATCAGATCGTATTTTTCCTTTGGCGGCTCGGCGGCCAGATCCTGCCAGAAGAAGCGTGCGGTCAGTCGCGGGCAGTTTTCCAGAAGATTGGTCTTGGCAAATTCCAGCGCGTTGTAGTCGGCCTCGAAAAGATCGATGCGCGCCGTGCGCGGCGACTTCTCCGCCAGCATGACGGAGAGATAGCCCCATCCGGCGCCGAAGTCTGCCGCATTGCCATCAAAGTCCGTCGGCATGCGCGAGACGAGCAGTTCGGAACCGTCATCCACGCGGTCATGGGAAAACATGCCGGGCATGGCGGTGAAGCGGTTATCGATAGTGACCGGCTTCTGCTCCAGCTTGGCGACGGTGGCAGAGACATCATCAGGCCGTGCAAACCAGATTGCGACGCCGTGGTATTTCGGGGTGGATTCAGCTTCGATACCAAGCTTGGCGAGCGTCTTGCGCAGGGTGACGATGCCGTCCTCCTTGGCGCCAGCAGCCAGGATCAGTCCGCCCGCCTTGACCCGCTTCAAGGCTTCCGCCATGCGGTTTTCGTTTTCGCCGCGGTGCTTGCCGCACAGGATCATGGCGGCGTCGTAATCCTCGCCGGAGATTTCCGGCGTGACCTCGGAACCATGCGCCTGCAGCGCACGATAGAGCGGCCGCAGGTTCTGAACCGCGACGATCTCAGCCTCGAAACCCTCCAGGCGAGGTGCACCTGCCTCCGCGCCCAGGAACAGCACGCGCTCGCCGGCTTTCGGCGCTGGCAGCATATCGGCAGCGAAGGGATGGAAAAGGGTTTTGACTGCGTCACGGCTCATCGGGAGCATCCTCAAGAACATGTGCCGGAAAAGCGCCAGGCGTCTTTGCGTCGGGACAATGTGTTCAACAACAATGGAGCAGCTTCACGTTCTAACCGGAACGGAGCCGCTCTGAAAATAGAAAAAAGGCGCGGGAGAGATCCCGCGCCCCGATAGGAATAAGCGACAGCGCCTTACTCGGCAGCAGCGTCGCCCTCAGCCTTCTTCTCGGCAGCGATTTCCTTGCCGGTTGCCTGATCGACGATCTTCATCGACAGGCGAACCTTGCCACGCTCATCGAAGCCCATCAGCTTGACCCAGACCTTGTCGCCTTCCTTGACGACGTCGGAGGTCTTGGCAACGCGCTCGGAAGCGAGCTGCGAGATGTGGACGAGGCCGTCACGTGCACCGAAGAAGTTGACGAATGCGCCGAAGTCAGCGGTCTTGACGACCGTGCCTTCGTAGATCTGGCCAACTTCAGGCTCTGCCACGATGGAGTGGATCCACTTGCGGGCCGCTTCGATTTCCTTGCCGGAAGAGGAAGCGATCTTGACGGTGCCGTCATCTTCGATGTTGATCTTCGCGCCGGTCTTTTCGACGATTTCGCGAATGACCTTGCCGCCGGAACCGATGACTTCACGGATCTTGTCGACCGGAATGTTCATGACTTCGATGCGCGGAGCGAACTCGCCGAGCTGACCACGGCTTTCGGTGATGGCATTGGCCATCTCGTTGAGGATGTGCTTGCGGCCACCCTGCGCCTGGTCAAGAGCGACCTTCATGATCTCTTCGGTGATACCGGCGATCTTGATGTCCATCTGCAGCGAGGTGATGCCATCTGCCGTACCGGCAACCTTGAAGTCCATGTCGCCGAGGTGATCTTCATCACCCAGGATGTCCGACAGAACGGCAAAGCGCTCGCCTTCCAGGATCAGGCCCATGGCGATACCGGCAACCGGCTTTGCCAGCGGAACGCCGGCATCCATCAGAGCAAGCGACGTGCCGCAGACGGTTGCCATGGAGGACGAACCGTTGGACTCGGTGATTTCCGATACGACGCGCAGCGTGTAGGGGAACTGCTCAGCAGAAGGCAGCATCGGACGGATTGCGCGCCAGGCGAGCTTGCCGTGACCGATTTCGCGACGGCCCGGGGAACCCATGCGGCCCGTTTCACCGACCGAGTAGGGCGGGAAGTTGTAGTGCAGCAGGAAGCGTTCCTTGTACATGCCCGTCAGGCTGTCGACATACTGCTCGTCTTCGCCAGTGCCAAGCGTGGCGACGACGATCGCCTGCGTTTCACCGCGGGTGAAGAGTGCCGAACCGTGGGTACGCGGCAGAAGGCCAACTTCCGAAACGATCGGGCGAACCGTGGAGAGATCGCGACCGTCGATACGGCTCTTGGTGTCGAGAATGTTCCAACGAACGATCTTGGCCTGAAGGTGCTTGAAGATCGCGCCGATTTCTTCCGCCGTGTACTTGGCTTCGCCATCTTCCGGCAGGAAGTGCGCCTTTACCTTCGCCTTGACGGCGTCGACGGCCGCGTAACGAGCAGCCTTTTCGGTGATCTTGTAGGCATCGCGCAGTTCAGCTTCGGCAAGCCCAAGCATCTCAGTTTCGAGAGCAGAGAAATCTTCCGGCTCGAATTCGCGTGGTTCCTTGGCAGCCACTTCAGCGAGCTTGATGATCGCGTCGATAACCGGCTGGAAGCCACGGTGGCCGAACATGACGGCGCCGAGCATGACCTCTTCGTTCAGTTCCTTGGCTTCAGACTCGACCATCAGGACGGCGTCCTGGGTACCGGCGACGACGAGGTCGAGAACAGACTCGTCCATCTCGTCGAGATGCGGGTTCAGAACATATTCGCCATTGATGTAACCGACGCGTGCGCCGCCGACCGGGCCCATGAAGGGAACGCCGGACAGCGTCAAAGCAGCAGAGGTTGCGATCATGGACAGGATGTCCGGGTTGTTTTCCAGATCGTGCTGGATCACGGTGACGACGACCTGGGTGTCGTTCTTGTAGCCTTCAGGAAAGAGCGGGCGGATCGGA
Source organism: Agrobacterium cavarae (assembly GCF_004310285.1). GTDB lineage: Bacteria > Pseudomonadota > Alphaproteobacteria > Rhizobiales > Rhizobiaceae > Agrobacterium > Agrobacterium cavarae. The sequence continues at coordinate 21,224 of NZ_SISF01000023.1, read as the reverse complement.
CGGTCGATCAGGCGGGAAACGAGGGTTTCGTTTTCGCTCGGACGGCCTTCGCGCTTGAAGTAGCCACCGGGGATCTTGCCGGCTGCGTAGGTCTTTTCCTGATAGTTGACCGTCAGCGGGAAGAAGTCCTGACCCGGCTTCGGGGACTTTGCGGAAACGACGGTCGCGAGAACCATGGTTTCGCCGTAGGTTGCGATGACGGCGCCGTCAGCCTGGCGAGCAACTTTGCCCGTTTCCAGCTTCAGCGGGCGGCCTGCCCATTCGATTTCCACGGAATGTTGATTGAACATATCTTGTCCTTCTTGTCGCCGCGGCTCCACCATTGAAGCAGCGGCTGCGACACATCACGGGCAAGACAGCGGGAGGCTTTTTCCTGGTGCCACGGACGGTGGCACAAGCATCCTGCAATCCTGCCCCATGACAGGTCTTCGGTTGGTTCAGACGGTTCCGGCCCATCCGGTCCGTCTTGTTATCCGGGGTTGCCGGATGAAAAACCGGCGGGCACCTTCAAAGGAAACCCGCCGGTCAAGATGTTAGCGGCGAATGCCCAAGGTACCGATCAGCTTCGAGTAACGGCCTTCGTCCTTCTTCTTCAGATAGTCGAGAAGCGAACGGCGGCTGGAAACCAGCGTCAGAAGACCACGACGAGAGTGGTTGTCCTTCTTGTGGCCCTTGAAGTGTTCGGTCAGGTTGTTGATCCGCTCGGTCAGGATTGCGACCTGAACTTCAGGCGAACCGGTGTCGCCTTCCTTCGTTGCATATTCCTTGATGAGGGCGGCTTTGCGCTCTGCAGTAATCGACATCGTAAAATCCTTTCTATTTTAAGGAAAAATCGGTCGCCAAGGGCCGGGATGTCGTCCAGCGCTGGCCATTCAATAGCAAAGGCAATGCCTAGCTGGCGCTGCCTATAAACCAATTGGCGGCTAAAGGAAAGGGGCGATGGGGATCTGCGCTAAAGCGCCGTGCGTCCTATTGGACGCGCAAAGGCCGCTTGACCTTTTTGAATCGACGCATGGTGCTTTCCGAAAATCGATTCCGGTTTTCGGGCCGAGGCTGTAAATCATGTCCACGCGTCGGTGAGGACAGTCGGTCCATTTTAATGCGCGTCTCGCGAACGCACGCTTTCCGAAAGCCACTCAAGAAAATCATGGGCGGCTGGCGCCAGGGTTTCGAAACCGCGCACCACGATAAAAAAGGCGCCAAAGGGGAGCGTCTGCTGAAAGGGGCGAATGAGAAGCCCGGAGGCCAGATACTCCCTTGCAAACCGTTCTTCCAGAAGTGCCACGCCCTGCCCGCGCAAGGCGGCCTGAAGCGTCATGCCTTCGTCGGTATAGATTGGTCCACGCGGATACACGTCCGAGGAAACGCCTGTCCGCTCGAACCAGCTTCGCCACATGTCCCGGCTGTCTTCATATAGAAGTGGAAAGTCCAGAAGATCGATAGGCCGTTGCGGCAACGCCCTTCCTTCCAGCAGTCGCGGCGAGAGGCATGGAGTCATCTGGACATCCATCAAATGCCGGCTCTCCGATCGGGGCCAGCTCGTTTTCGTCAGACCGTGGCGGATGGCAACGACGTCTTCGTTGTGGCGAAACTCAGCAAGGCCGGACTCCGACTCCACCCGTACGTCGATATCAGGATGACTGCGCTGGAAATCCGACAGATGCGGGGTGAGGAAGCAGGCAGCAAAAGACGGCTCGGCGTTGATGTTCACCGTATCGGGGCCTTTGCCGCGCTCTACGTCTGCAAGGCCATCGGACATCGCGTCGAAGGAAGCCGTCACGACGTCGAGCAACTTTGCCCCTTCCTGCGTCAGCTTGACGGAGCGATGACCCCGATCGAAGAGCGGTCGATCAAGCAGCACTTCCAACTCCCGCACCTGACGGCTGATGGCGGCCTGCGAGATGCACAACTCTTCTGCAGCGCGCGTGAAGCTCATGAGCCGCCCCGCTGCTTCAAAACTTCTGAGCGCTGTTAAAGGAAGGCGACTGCGCTTCATTCATAACCTCAAGTCATAGGACGCCGACGATAATCTCGTTTGAAGGCGCGACGCAACCCGCGTTTTATGCAGCTCAGATGTGCCGGGCTCGATTGCGACCGGCGCGCTTTACCGCATCGGCCCGAAAATCGGGATCGATTTTCGGAAAGCACGATGCGTCGAGTCAAAAAGTAAAGCGGATTGAAACGAGAGGCATGGGCTTGGTCACACAATGACTGGTCCGTGGAGGATGCGTCGTGCTTCGAAAAGTGATTGACATTCTACGGGATTTCTTGCGGCTCACCCTGTTTCAGCCGCATGAAAATGCCGACGACCAGCGCGGCCGTCGGCATGATGATTGAGCGTTCCTCAAGAGAGAAGGTGAAGCCTATGTGCTATCAGCCGAAGACGCGCTTGGGGCGGAATTCGCCCTGGCCGATCTCGCCGATCGCCACCAGCCTGCCGCGCGCGGTGGCGTAGGCTTCCGATTCCTGTGTCGGGGCATCGCGCCCGCGTAGCAGGATGGGGTTACCCATCTTCAGGCGGTGTGCCTGGTCATCATTGATGATGAGATGCGGCAGTGACGAAAGTGCTTCGGACGTATCGATGAGATAAGCGTCAAGCGCCGCAAGGCGCTCGTCGCGGTCTTCGATCGTTTCCAGTTCAGTGAGCTTTTCCAGAGGCACCATCGCATCTTCCGCGAAGGGGGCGACCATGGCGCGTCGGAGTTCGGAAATGAAGCCATAACAGCCAAGATCACGACCCATGTCGCGCGCCAGCGCACGAACATAGGTGCCCTTGCCGCATTCCACTTCGAAATGTGCGGTGTTCTCATCCGGGCAGGCCAGCAATGTCAGGCGATGAACCTCAACCTCACGTGCCGGAATTTCAACAACTTCGCCCTCGCGAGCCAGATCATAGGCGCGCTCGCCGGCAATCTTGATGGCGGAGAACTGTGGCGGCGTCTGCAGGATCGTGCCGGTATATTTCGGCAGCAGATCGCGAATATCCTGCTCGCTTGGACGGTTGTCGGAGGCGTTGAGAACCTCGCCTTCCATATCGTCGGTGGTGCGCTCCTCACCCCAGCTGACGGTGAACTCATAGATCTTGCGGCCATCCATGACATAAGGGACGGTCTTGGTGGCGTCGCCGAGCGCAATCGGCAGCATGCCCGAGGCGAGCGGGTCGAGCGTACCGGCGTGGCCAGCCTTCTGCGCGTTAAAAAGCCATTTGATCTTGGAGACGGCCTCGGTGGAGCCGAAATCGAACGGCTTGTCGAGGATGAGCCAGCCGGAAACCGGGCGACCCTTGGGTTTGCGTGGTTTGGACATTCTTCAGTTCTGTTCGTCGTCTTTTTCGTTGGAAGATCCAAGATCGCGCTGCACTTCGGGAGAGCGCAGCAGGGCGTCGATCTTCTGATAATTGTCGAAGCTGGTGTCATCGCGGAAGCGCACTTCCGGAACGTATTTCATCTGGCGCAGCTGCGGTCCGAGCCTGCCGCGGATGAACTTCGCATGCCGGTTCAAGGCCTCGATGCTCTCGGTATGATCGGCAACGCCAAGCGGTGTTACATAGGCGGTCGCGATCTTGAGATCGGGAGACATGCGCACTTCCGAAATGGAAATGACCGTCTTTTCCAGAAGATCGTCACGCACTTCGCCGCGCTGCAGGATTTGCGTCAATGCCGCACGAACCTGCTCGCCGACGCGCAGCATGCGTTGTGAAGGGGCTGATGAAGTTGCTTTTGCCATTGTTATTCTTGCCTCAGCAAATTGGAAGAAGACCGTCGGGCGGCTTTGCAGCTTCCCAATTTCTCATTCCAGCACTCTCGGCGGAAGGCCATGTTGGACCCTCTTGTCGGAGTATCTTAAAATTCAGCGAGCGCCGGTTAGCCAGCGCTCGCTCTTAAAATCATACAATCAGGCAGAGCGCTTAGAGCGTTCTGGTAATATGCTCCACGCGGAAGCACTCGATGGTGTCGCCGGCGCGAATGTCTTCGTAGTTCTCGAAGGCCATACCGCACTCCTGACCGACCGGCACTTCGCTGACTTCGTCCTTGAAGCGCTTGAGCGTCTTGAGCTTGCCTTCGTGGATGACGACATTGTCGCGAACCAGACGAACGCCTGCACCACGTTCCACCTTGCCTTCGACGACACGGCAACCAGCAACCTTGCCGACCTTGGTGATGTTGAAGACTTCGAGGATTTCCGCATTGCCGAGGAAGGTCTCGCGACGCTCCGGCGACAGGAGACCGGACATGGCCGCCTTCACGTCATCCACCAGATCGTAGATGATGTTGTAGTAGCGGATCTCGATGCCTGCACGCTCAGACGCCGTACGGGCCTGGGCATTGGCACGAACGTTGAAGCCGATGATCGCGGCGTTGGACGCTTCTGCCAGAGAGACATCCGATTCCGTGATGGCACCAGCGCCCGAATGGACGATGCGTGCGCGGACTTCGTCGGTGCCCAGCTTGTCGAGCGATGCGATGATCGCTTCGACGGAGCCCTGGACGTCGGCCTTGATGACCAGCGGGAACTCCTTCATGCCGGAGGTCTGTAGCTGGCTCATCATCTGCTCGAGAGAACCGCGCTGGCCTGTCTGGCGGGCAACGGCCTTGTCACGGGCGAGACGCTGACGATATTCGGAAATCTCGCGAGCGCGGCTTTCGCTTTCGACGACGGCAAAACGGTCACCGGCAGACGGCGTGCCGGACAGGCCGAGAATTTCGACCGGCATGGCAGGACCAGCTTCCTTGACGTGTTCACCCTTGTCGTTGACGAGCGCGCGGACACGGCCCCACTGATCACCGGCAACGATGATCTGGCCAGGCCTCAGCGTACCCTTCTGCACGAGAACGGTTGCAACCGCACCGCGACCACGGTCGAGCTCGGCTTCGATAACCGTGCCTTCGGCCGTACGGGTCGGGTCTGCCTTCAGGTCGAGAATTTCGGACTGAAGAAGGATGGCTTCGAGCAGCTTGTCGAGACCGAGCTTCTTCTTGGCCGACACTTCCACGTCGAGCACTTCACCGCCCATGGATTCCACGAAGACTTCGTGCTGGAGCAGCTGCTGGCGAACCTTTTCAGGATTGGCCTCATGCTTGTCGATCTTGTTGATCGCCACGATGATCGGCACGCCGGCCGCCTTGGCGTGGTTGATCGATTCAATCGTCTGCGGCATCACGCTGTCGTCAGCCGCAACCACCAGAATGGCGATGTCGGTTGCCTGCGCACCACGGGCACGCATGGCCGTGAAGGCGGCGTGGCCGGGGGTGTCGATGAAGGTGATCTTCTGGCCGTTCTGTTCAACCTGATAGGCACCGATATGCTGGGTGATGCCACCGGCTTCACCAGCAACCACATTTGCCTGACGGATGGCGTCGAGCAGCGAGGTCTTGCCGTGGTCGACGTGACCCATGATGGTGACGACCGGAGGACGCGAAACCATGTCGCCAGCAACGTCAGCGACGTTGAAGATACCTTCTTCAATATCGGATTCCGACACACGCTTGACGGTGTGGCCGAATTCGCCGGCAATCAGTTCGGCCAGATCGGCGTCGATGACGTCGCCCGGCTTCATCATCTGGCCTTCCTTCATCAGGTACTTGATGACATCCACCGCACGTTCGGACATGCGCTGCGACAGTTCCTGGATGGTGATGGTTTCCGGCAGGATGACTTCGCGGGTAATCTTCTCGCGGGTTTCCTGCATCTGGCTGCGACGGAACTTCTCCTGACGACGGCGCATGGAGGCCAGCGAACGGCCGCGCTGTGCACCCTCTTCGTCGAGGTTCGACGTAACCGTCAGCTTGCCGCGGCGACGCTCTTCTTCCGTCTTCAAACGGGCAGCAGGCTTTGCCGGTGCCGGTGCCGGCGCCTTGCCGCGCATCGGCATGCCGGTACGGCGTGCACCACGATCGTCCTCATCATCCTTCTCGGTGCGGCGAACGCCCGGAACACCACGACCGGGCATTTCCGGTGCTGGCGCGGGAGCCGCTGCTACGGGCGACTGACGCGTGGACTGCGGACGAACATCACGGCGCACTGGCTGTGCGGTTGTCGTTGTCGGCGCTGCCGGCTGTTCCGCTCTTGCAGGGGCTTCATTTTCAGCAGCCTTTGCAGCAGCCGCTTCTTCGGCGGCGCGACGGACGGCCTCTTCCTTCTCGGCGACGAGGCGGCGCTCTTCCTCCACCTTGCGGCGGGCTTCGTCTTCGGCGCGCTGCTTGGCTTCGACAACGTCACGCGCCTGGGCTTCCATCAAAGCGCGGCGGCGCGCTTCCATTTCACCGGCCGAGAGATCGTGCAGCACGTTGCCGCGCGGACGATCCTGCTGGCGTGGCTGAGCCGATGGCTGCGGACGCTGCTGGTTATTGCTCTGCTGAACACGAGGTGCGGGCTGCGCCTGCTGTGGGCGTGGCTGGGCTGGCGCGGCGGCCGGTGCTGCTGCGCGTGGCTGCTGCGCAACCGGTGCTGCGGCTGCGGCTGCACCAGCTTGCTTCTCGTCTTCAGGACGCATGGGGCGACGCTTGCGTGTCTCCACGACAACTGCGTTGGTGCGACCACGACCCATGTCCTGACGCACGGTACCCTGGTTCAACCCGCCCGGCTTGAGGGTAAGAGTCTTTTTAGGTTGTGCGTTGAGTGTCTTGTCGTCGTTGTTATCGGTCATTCCGTTCCCGTTCCTACAGACGAGAGCCGGATGACACCATCAGGCCCTGTCTTTCAATAGCTGCATCCGAACGCGGCGGCCGGTGTTGTCCGATAACCGCGTCATTGTCGTTCCGTCCGGGCAGCGCCAATGTCCGCTGGAGCTTTTTCGCCATGGCGATATCGCTCGAGCATCTTTGCGCGCTTCACTACACCTTCACCCGCCTGTCCTGCAAGCGCGCAGGCATGGATAAAAGCATTCTGGCCCATTAGTTCGTCCATTTCGGCCCCGGTGAAGAGCTTGAAGGACGGTATTTCGTCGGCACCCGTACCGAGTGCCCAGGCCTTGCGAGCCTGATCCAGTTTGCGGACGCCATCGGCGGCAGCATCGGTGGCGTGGAAGACTGCCAGCGCCTGTCCCGAACGGACGGCCGCATCGACCTTCATTGCGCCGCTGATGAACTGGCCCGCCTTGCGCGCCATGGTCATCATGCCCGTTACCTGCTGCGTCATCAGCCGGTCCAGCATCTCCAGGAGATCCGGCCCAGCCTTGACGTCCGTTTTCAAGGCGCGCGCAAAGAGCTTCTTTGCGATCGCCTTTTCCACCAGAGCGCGTTCGGCTGTTACCCAGCAACCGCGCCCCGGCAATTGGCGTTTCAGGTCCGGCACCACACTGCCGTCCGGGCCTGCGACGAAGCGGATCAGCTCATCTGGCGATCCGCTCTGTCGTGTTACAATGCACATCCGTCCATTGACGTTGCCTTCTGCCAGATCCTCATCGGAGCCGGCATCGGGTTCATGCGCCTGCGATATCATTCCTCAACGGCGGTATCCGCCTCCTCGGCAGCCTGCTGTTCAGCAGCCAGTTCTTCCTCGGTGATCCAGCCAGCCAGAAGGCGGGCCTGCAGAACCATGTTCTCCGCTTCGACGCGCGATACGTCGAGCTTGGAGAAGATGCCGTCGAACTTCTTGGTTTCGCCATCCTTGCGCTCGGTCCAGCCGACGAGGTCGTCGGCCGCACAGCCGGCAAAATCCTCGATCGTCTTGATGCCGTCTTCGCCGAGAGCCACCATCATCTGCGATGTCAGGCCGTCGATCTGGCGCAGTTCGTCGGCAACGCCGAGTTCCTTGCGCTTGGCATCCATCTCCGCTTCGACGCGGTCGAGATATTCCTTGGCGCGCGTCTGGATTTCGACGGCGGTGTCTTCGTCGAAGCCGTCGATCGAGGAGATTTCATCCAGCTCGACATAGGCCAGTTCCTCGACCTGAGCGAAGCCTTCCGATGCCAGAACCTGGCCAACCATTTCGTCGACGTCGAGCGCTTCCATGAAGAGGTTGGTGCGCTCGTTGAATTCCTTCTGACGACGCTCGGACTCTTCCTGCTCCGTCATAATGTCGATATCCCAGCCGGTCAGCTGCGAGGCGAGGCGAACGTTCTGACCGCGGCGGCCAATCGCAAGCGACAGTTGCTCGTCAGGAACGACCACTTCGATACGCTCGGACTCTTCATCCAGAACGACCTTGGCCACTTCCGCAGGCTGCAGAGCGTTGACGATGAAGCTTGCAGGCTCCTGGCTCCACGGAATGATGTCGATCTTTTCGCCCTGAAGCTCGCCGACAACGGCCTGAACGCGCGAACCGCGCATACCGACGCAGGCACCGACCGGATCGATCGAGCTGTCGTTGGAAATCACGGCGATCTTGGCGCGCGAACCCGGGTCACGGGCAACCGACTTGATCTGGATGATGCCGTCGTAGATTTCCGGCACCTCCATGGTGAAGAGCTTGACCATGAACTGCGGATGGGTACGCGACAGGAAAATCTGTGGGCCACGCTGTTCGCGACGAACGTCATAGACATAAGCGCGGACGCGATCGCCGTAGCGCAGGTTTTCGCGCGGGATCATTTCGTCACGGCGGATGATGCCTTCGCCGCGGCCGAGATCGACGATGACGTTGCCATATTCGACGCGCTTGACCGTACCGTTGATGATTTCGCCGATGCGATCCTTGAACTCGTCGAACTGGCGATCACGCTCGGCTTCACGCACCTTCTGGACGATGACCTGCTTGGCGGACTGGGCAGCGATACGGCCGAAATCCATGGGCGGCAGCGGATCGGCAATGAAGTCGCCGAGCTTGGCATCCGGGTTGCGGTCGCGTGCCAGTTCCAGCGGGATCTGGGTCGAATAATCTTCGGCCTTCTCGACCACTTCCAGAAGACGCTGAAGGCGGATTTCGCCGGTCTTGGAGTTGATGTCGGCGCGGATGTTGGTCTCGGAACCGTAACGCGAACGGGCGGCCTTCTGAATGGCATCGGCCATTGCGGCAAGCACGATTTCGCGGTCGATGACCTTTTCGCGCGCCACAGCATCGGCGATCTGCAGAAGCTCAAGCCGGTTAGCACTCACTGCCATTTTTTTGTCTCCGTAAGTCGCATGTTTGCGTGGGGTAAGGCCCCAAAGGGCCCCTCAAAAAATCAATCTTCGTCTGCTTCTTCGTTCTGATTGGCAGCAGCGGCCTTGGCCTGCTTGTCCGCCTTCAGCGCGTCACGAATAAGGTCGTCGGTCAAAACCAGCTTGGCATCCGACAGCGTGTTGAACGGGATCGTCACCACAGGCTCTTCGCCATAACCGATCTGGTCGCGCTCAAGCTTGAAGCTGTCCGCGTCGACTTCCGCGATCTTGCCGCGGAAGCGCTTGCGGTTGTCCACCAGGATCGAAGTCTCGACCTTGACGAGATGTCCCTGCCAGCGAACGAAATCGGACTTGCGAACCATCGGACGGTCGATGCCGGGCGAGGACACTTCCAGATGATACGCCTTTTCGACGGGATCTTCCACATCGAGAACCGGCGAAATGGCCATCGAGACGGCTTCGCAGTCCTGCACGGTCATGGTGCCGTCTTCACGTTCGGCCATGATCTGCAGTGTCGAGCCATTCTGGCTGGAAAGCCGGACCCTGACAAGCACGAAACCCATTCCGGTCAGAATCGGCTCGATGATTTCGGCGATCCGCTGGTCGATGCCTGTTTCGGTTATCAGTCTTGGTTCGGCTGCTGCCATAATGCTCTTCCGGTCTTCCTCAAGCGGAACATCTGCTCCGGTTTGACAATCCGCCTAACGAAAAAGAGCGGGGCCTTGGGGACCCCACTCTTCATCAGACGATCAAGAATTTGAACCGGGATATAAACCCTTCGGGCCGGAATTGCAAGGTTTGCGGCGCAAATCCGAATATTCGATTTTTTCCGCCACAATTTTACCTTTGCGGCGTTTGAATGGGTGGTGTCACCACCATCGACCTTTATAGTACTTTCTGCCTGAAGAGCAGTTGAAATCAATTGGATCGCTCGTGCCCGACCGTCAATCGCCACTCGCGCCACTCCGGCACCCGACCTACAAGCGCATCTGGTTCGCCAGCATCGCGTCCAACTTCGGCGGACTGATCCAGGCGGTGGGGGCCGCGTGGATGATGACCGCGCTTTCGACCTCGGAAAACATGATCGCGCTGGTGCAGGCCTCCACCTCGCTGCCGATCATGCTGTTCTCGCTCATCTCCGGTGCGCTTGCCGATAGCTTCGACCGTCGCCGGATCATGCTTTCGGCGCAGTTCCTGATGCTGATCGCCTCGATAATGCTGACGGTCTTTGCCTGGGCCGATCTGCTGACACCCTGGCTGCTCCTGTTCTTTACCTTCATGATCGGCTGCGGAACGGCGCTGAACAACCCGTCCTGGCAGGCATCGGTCGGCGAGATGGTTCCCCGGGAAGACCTGCCAGCGGCGGTGACGCTCAACAGCGTCGGCTTCAACATCACCCGCAGCGTCGGCCCCGCCATCGGCGGCGTGATCGTTGCGGCGGCGGGTGCTGCCGCTGCCTTCCTCGTCAATGCGCTCAGCTACTTCACGCTGATCTATGCGCTCTTCAAATGGCAGCCGCCGAAGAACAATTCCACGCTGCCGCGCGAGCAGCTCCTGGCCGCCATTTCCGCTGGCATGCGTTATGTGGCGATGTCGCCCAATATCGGCAAGGTGCTGGTGCGCGGCTTTCTCTTTGGCCTTTCGGCGAGTGCCATCCTCGCACTGATGCCGCTTGTGGCGCGCGATCTCGTCGAAGGCGGTCCGTTGACCTATGGTATCATGCTCGGTGCCTTCGGCGTCGGCGCGATTGGTGGCGCGCTGATCAGCGCGCGGCTGCGCGAAATGCTGAGCAGCGAGTGGATCGTCCGCGTCGCCTTTCTCGGCTTCGCGCTGAGTGCCGGTGTGACGGCAATCAGCACCAACGCCATCATCACCAGCATCTTCCTGACGATCTCGGGTGCAAGCTGGGTTCTGGCGCTATCGCTCTTCAACACGATCGTACAGCTTTCGACCCCGCGCTGGGTGGTGGGTCGCGCACTCTCGCTCTACCAGACACTGACCTTCGGCGGCATCGCCGTCGGCAGTTGGCTCTGGGGTTCGCTTGCGGAAGACCATGGGCTGACCTTCTCTCTTCTCTGTTCCTGCGTGCTGATGCTGCTTGGTGTCGTCGTCGGCTTCAAGCTCACCATGCCGGCCTTCGCCTCGCTGAACCTCGATCCGCTGAACCGCTTCGTCGAGCCGCCGCTGCGACTGGATGTGAAGCCGCGTAGCGGCCCGATCGCGATCATGGTGGATTACGAGATCGACGATGCCGATCTGCCGGAGTTCATGGCGATCATGGCCGAGCGCCGCCGCATCCGCATTCGGGATGGCGCGCGCAACTGGAGCCTGATGCGGGATTTGGAAAACCCGGATGTCTGGACGGAAATCTATCACGTGCCGACATGGGTGGAATATGTCCGCCACAACCACCGGCGAACCCAGGCCGATGCGGAAAGCTGGGATCGCATTCTAACGCTGCACAAGGGCAAGACCCGCCCGCGCGTCCACCGGATGATCGAACGGCAGGCCATCCCGCCGCAGGACGATATTTTCCACAAGGCCCATATCGATCCGCATTGAGATACGCCCGCTTACGAAAATCTCGGAGTTGTCGGTGGATAATCCTGAAATCATCCTGAGAAGGGCCGATCTCTCGGAGTGCGAGCAAATCGCGAGAGTGTCACGAGCATCGCGTCAACACTTTCTACCCTATCTTCCAGACCTCCACAGCATTGAGGAAGACGTCGCATATTTCAGCAATGTCGTTCTCAGAGAGAGCGAGGTGTGGTGCGCCGAGCAGCACAACACCCTTGTTGGCTTCTGCGCGTTTAGAGATCGGTGGCTGGATCACCTCTATTGCCTGCCCAGATATGTCGGTCGTGGAGCAGGGACCAAACTGCTCAACAAAGCAAAAGAAGGACAAGCGGAACTCAGTCTGTGGGTGTTTCAGCAAAACGATCGTGCCATTCGTTTTTATGAGCGGAATGGCTTCGTCAAAGTGAGCGAAACGGATGGCTCCGGCTGCGAGGAAAAGCTGCCGGACGCGCTGTATACGTGGCGACACGATAGGTCCGCCAACGACTTTTCGTCCTAACGCAGACGCCCCTTCAATGATGCGTCCGGGAAGCAGGTGGGCTTCAATCCGTTCTTGGCCTGCCAGTCGCCCAATGAACGGCGGGTCTTGAAGCCCGCAAGCCCATCCGCCTTGCCGACATCATAGCCTTTGGCGACCAGAGCCTTTTGCATGGCGAGCACGTCGGAGCGTAGCATGGAGCCGACATTGCCCCATTCCGCCTGGAACGGGCCCGCGCCATAGGCGATACGGTCGGCGAGATTGCCGATGAAAAGCGCGTAGAGGTCGGAGTTGTTGTATTCCTTGATGACGTAGAAATTCGGCGTCACGACGAATTCCGGGCCATGGCGACCGGCAGGCACCAGCATCATTCCATCAGCGCTCAAGTCATTGGCGGGGAAGCCTTTTCCAGAGACGCGGGTGATCCCCATCTTCGCCCATTGCGAGACTGGCTTTGCCAGATCCGGGCCTTCCTGCGCGCAGGAAACATTGTCTGGTATGGAAACCTCAAAGCCCCAATCGCGATCTCTCTGCCATCCGCGCTTGGATAGATAGTTGGCGATGGATGCCAGCGCGTCGGGTACCGAATTCCAGATATCGCGATGACCGTCACCATCGAAATCGACCGCGTACTTCAGATAACTCGACGGCATGAATTGCGGCTGGCCGAGAGCGCCGGCCCATGAGCCCATCATCCGCGAGGGCGGCACGTCACCGCTTTCGGCAATCTTCAGCGCGTCGATCAGCTCGGCGCGAAACATCTCTTTGCGAGTCGAGGCGTAGGCCTTGGTCGCCAGTACATCGATGACGGAATTTGGCAGCTTCGCGCGACCGAAACCGGACTCGCGGCCCCAGATCGCAACGACGATGTTGCCCGGAACGCCATAGGTGGCTTCGATGCGCTTAAGCGTCGCCGCGTGGGTGGCAGCAAGCGAGCGACCCGTTGCTGCCAGACCCTGCAGACGTTTTTCAGAAAAATATGCGCCGGGAGAAGAGAACTCGGCCTGGCTCTGGGCCTGCTCCATCGGCGGCTTCTGACCCGGCACCAGGACGTCAGGCAGCTTCCAGTTGATCGACAGGCCGGTGAGCGCTGTCTCGAGCGTTTTTTGCGACACGCCGGCTTTGCGCGCCTCCGGCCAGATTTCCCGCTTCAGCCAGGCATTGAACTCCGCGTCATATTTCGCGGCAGCAGCCCCCGTCGGAACAGCCTGCGCAGAGGCGGTGCCAGATGAGAGAAGAGAAATAGCGGCGGCAAGTGCAAGGCCGATGGTGTGAGCGCGCATTCGGTCTCCTTAGTCTTTATGTGAGTTCAAATTGCCGTGCGGGCGCGAAGCGCCGCGGTCAACGTACCTTCGTCGAGATAGTCCAGCTCGCCACCAACCGGCACGCCGTGGGCAAGGCGGGTGATCTTGACGCCAAGATCCGTCAAACGGTCGGTGATGTAGTGCGCGGTCGCCTGACCCTCGACGGTGGCGTTGACGGCGATGATCAGCTCGCGAATGCCGCCGACACTGACCCGGTCGATCAGGCCCTTGATGTTGAGATCTTCCGGGCCGACGCCATCCAGCGGCGAGAGCGTACCGCCCAGCACGTGGTAGGCCGTGTTCATCGCCCCTGCCCGCTCCAGTGCCCAGAGGTCGGACACGTCTTCCACCACGATGATCACCGCCTGGTCGCGCTGCACATCGGAACAGACCGTGCAGGGATCGATCGTATCGACATTGCCGCAGCAGGAGCAGATCTTGACCTTGTGATAGGCTTCGTCCATGGCATGTCCAAGCGGACCCAGCAACTGCTCCTTCTTCTTGATAAGGTGCAGTGCCGCGCGGCGCGCAGAGCGGGGGCCAAGTCCCGGCACCTTTGCCAGAAGCTGGATCAGTTTTTCGATTTCAGGACCGGTGACTCGTTTTGCCATGGAGCGTTTCTACTGCATTAATCGTTGAACGGGAATCGCGAAGCGCGAAAGGCATCTCATGAAAATTCAGGCGATTTGTCGCGCGGATGCGCAAACGCTCCCCGGCAAGACATCCAAGACCGGCATCTTCAAGCACGCGCTAAGTGGGCCTGTGATGGTCGATGTGCAAGGGATCGTTGGCGATGCCGTTTGTAACCGCAAGCATCACGGCGGGCCGGACCAGGCGATCTATGCCATGGGTTCGGGCGATCTCGACTTCTGGGCAAATGATCTCGGCCACGCCGTCGAGCCCGGATTCTTCGGCGAGAACCTTGTGATCGAAGGCATCGACAGCGCCACGCTCTGCGTCGGCGATCGGCTAGGGCTCCAACAGGTCACGCTGGTAGTCACCGCCGCGCGCATACCCTGCGCCACGCTCACAGCGCGCGTTGGCGACCCGCAATTTGCCCGGCGCTTTCGCGATGCCGGCCATCCCGGATTTTACTGCCGGGTGCTCCAATCAGGCATGATGGAAGCCGGAGAGAGCGTGACATTCACACCCTATGATGGAACGAAACTGCCGATCCCGGTCATCCTGCAGCGTTTTCGGCCCAACCGCCTGACGCAGGAAGAGCGCGCCGCTTTTCTCGACACGCCCCTTGCCAGCCGCTTTCGCGAGATGATCGCCTAAGTCTTATTGGCTTGCGTCGCCCAAGGCCGACGCAGGTTTTTAGAACGGGAACTTCATGCCAGGCGGGATCGGCAGGCCAGCGGTCAGCCCAGCCATCTTTTCCTGTGCCTGGGCTTCGCCCTTTTCCTTGGCATCCTTGTGGGCCGCGACGATCAGGTCTTCGAGGATTTCGACTTCGTCTTCCTTGAAGAGCGACGGATCGATCTTCAAGCCGCGCATTTCGCCCTTGCCATTGAGGGTCACGGTGACGAGGCCACCGCCGGACGTGCCATGGACTTCGAGTGCGGCAATTTCTTCCTGCACCTTCTCCATCTTGGCCTGCATTTCCTTGACCTTGCCCATCATGCCCATAATGTCACGCATGGCTGAAACTCCTGTTTTTTGTTGTTGGGGCGGATGATCCGAACACGGTCGGCTTCGTCACCTTCGCCGCTTTGTTCAAAACTCGATATCGTCGCCGGGAAGAATGTCGCCTTCGCTGGATTCAGCCACGGAAGGCGGCGCGGTATCTTCGATCTCTTCCTGCACGGGGGCGCGAATGCGCACATCTGTGATCTTCGCGCCAGGAAACTGAGCGAGGATTGCCGCAACATCCGGATCCTGCCGCGCGTCGACCAAGCGAGCATTACGCGCATTGCCTTCCGCTTCCACGAGCGTCGGCTCGCCCTCGTCCTTGCTGAGGCTGACGATCCAGTGGATGCCCGTCCATTCCTTCAGCTTGACGCCGAGTTCGCCGGGAAGCGAGCCCGGTGCACCTTCGCCAAGGCGCATGTCGAGACGGCCAGGCTCGATCTTCACCAGACGCACGAAGTTGCGAACCTTGGCGCGCATGACGGGATCGCGATTTTTCTGCGCCAGATCGGCGATGTCCTGCACCGATGTGACCGGCACCTTGGGCTCGGGCCGCTCTTCGGTACGAGGCGCTGCAACCTGCATGTCCTGCGGGCGGCTATCGGGCACGGCGCGCAGCACGGCCGTCGGCTGGGGTGCGGATTGCATCTGAGGCGATGTCTGCGCCGAGGCGACGGCCTGCGTCGTGCCATAGGCGCGCGCGCCGCCACCATTCCCATTGCCGCCACCACCGGCGGGACCGCCATTTGGCATGGCGCCAGCACCGTTTGAGAGTTCTTCCAGACGGCGGGCCGCGTCTTCCGGCGCCGGCAGATTGGCGGCATGCGATAGGCGGATCAATACCATTTCGGCAGCACCGGCAGGGCGCGAGGCATTCTCCGCTTCCGGAATCCCCTTCAGCAACATCTGCCAGATACGCGACAGCGTGGAGACGGCGACACTTTCGGCAAATTCGGCACCGCGAACCCGCTCGACCTCCGAAAGCGACGGATCTTCTACCGCATCCGGCACATATTTCATGCGCGTCACGAGATGGGTGAAATCGGCGAGATCGTTCAGGACGACCACGGGGCTTGCGCCCGCTTCATACTGCGCGTTGAATTCGGAGAGCGCGGACGCCACATCGCCCTTGATGATGTGCTGGAAGAGATCGACGATGCGGGCGCGATCGGCAAGACCGAGCATGCCACGCACCGCATCGGCCTCGACGCGGCCGCTGCCATGGGCAATCGCCTGATCGAGCAGCGACAGACCGTCACGCGCCGAGCCTTCGGCTGCACGCGCAATCATCGACAGCGCCTGCGGCTCTGCCTCGAAACCTTCCTTGGATGCGATCGCCGTGAACAGTCCAACAAGGTCGGCGGCGCTGATGCGGCGAAGATCGAAACGCTGGCAGCGCGACAGAACGGTGATCGGAACTTTACGGATTTCGGTGGTGGCGAAGATGAACTTCACGTGCTCCGGCGGCTCTTCGAGCGTCTTCAACAGGCCGTTGAACGCCTGCGTTGAGAGCATGTGCACTTCGTCGATGATGTAAACTTTGTAGCGCGCCGAGACCGGGCGATAACGCACCTGCTCGATGATCTCGCGAATATCGTCGATACCCGTATGCGAGGCGGCGTCCATCTCGATCACGTCGACATGGCGACCTTCCATGATCGCCTGGCAATGCTCGCCGGGGATGCGCAGATCAATGGTGGGCTTGTCGATTTCGGGCGTCTTGTAGTTCAAAGCCCGCGCCAGAATGCGGGCAGTGGTGGTCTTGCCGACACCGCGCACACCGGTCAGCATATAGGCCTGGGCGATACGGCCGGTTTCGAACGCATTGGTCAGCGTGCGAACCATCGGCTCCTGCCCGACCATCAGATCGGAGAAATCCTTGGGGCGGTATTTGCGCGCCAAAACCCGGTAACCTGTACCCTGCTCTTTTGTCTGGGGCATATTGGTTCCGGTGTCGCTCATCGCCTCGCCAGTTTTCGAAGTGGGGCCCGCTTCAGGCTCAACTGGCCCGGCGAAGCAGAGCGTGTCTTAAAAAGAAGGGTGGGAGGCTGGCACGGCGACCCGTGCCTGGCTCGTTAGGGCTGCTTCCTTCCGGACCTGACCCGGTTGGCGAGTGGCTCGTCCACCACCAACCTCCCGGCGCCACATATCGGCAATAATAGAAGCAAATGCAAGTCAGGCCTTGAAAAAACTGCTATCTCTGTGAAAACAGTTCGTTATTAAGCGCGAACTGCGGCGCAAGACCGCGGACCATTTTAGGGAGGATGCCTTGGGCCCATTCCACCTGGACGAAAGACTGGCGCGCGACAGCGTCCTGATTACCACGCTTGGCCTTTGCCAGTTGCGGCTGCAGAACGATTGCCGCTGGCCCTGGGTGGTGCTGGTCCCTCAACGCAACGATGTCAGCGAATTGTTCGACCTCACCCCACTCGATCAGGCCGTGCTGACGTTTGAGACTAACCTCGTCGCTTCGGCGCTGAAGGATTTGACGGGAGCTGTCAAAATCAATGTCGGTGCGCTTGGCAACATCGTCCGCCAACTCCATGTGCATATCATTGCCCGCAACGAAGGCGATCCGTGTTGGCCTGGGCCGATCTGGGGACAGGGAACCCCAGTTCCTTACGCCGAACACGACAAACAGGATTTCATAAAGAAACTGGCTGGCGCACTCTGATGACTTCAAATCGCATTTTCGATACGACCTCGCCACATCCCGAACCCTCCGCTCTGACGGCCTTTGCGCAAAACGATCTTGACCGCCTTGCCGAAAATCGCAACGAGACCTGTGTGGCCGATGCCTTGAAGGTGGAAGGCGCCCATCTTCTGGCCTTTGCCGGCAACAAGCTGATCCTCAAGCATGACGACCAGGTTCTCGATCCCCTGTTTGCCGCCTACGAACTGGCGGAGCTCGATCCCGATTTCGATCAGGCGATTTTGCTGGGCTACAGAGAAAATGGCGAACCGCGGGTCGCCGTTCCGGTCAAGATTGCCGAAGAGGCGCTTGCCGGCCACTACAAGGCAGCGGATGCGCGCACGCTCTATCGCGACCAGTTGATCGGCGAGGAACTGCTGGGCGAAGTGGCGCAAGCTGTCAGCCTTGTGAACTGGAACGCCGACAACAAATTCTGCGGTCGCTGCGGCGACCAGATGGAGCTTCGGATCGGTGGCTATAAGCGCATCTGTTCCGGCTGCGGCCACACGATCTTTCCACGCACCGATCCCGTCGTCATCATGCTGACGATCGATCTGGAGCGGGACCTTTGCCTGCTCGGTCGCGGCGCGCATTTTCCGCCGGGCATGTATTCCTGCCTCGCGGGCTTCGTGGAGCCTGGCGAGACGATCGAAAACGCCGTGCGTCGCGAGACGCGGGAAGAATCCGCCATTGAGGTCGGGCGCGTTCGCTACCATGCCTCACAGCCATGGCCGATGCCCCATACGCTGATGATCGGCTCCTTTGCCGAAGCGCTGTCCTTCGATATCAGCCGTGACGATGCGGAGCTGGAGGATTGCCGCTGGTTTACCCGTGAGGAAGTGGCGGAACTTCTGCAGATGACGGGAGCCAATGGTCAGTTGCCGCCACCGAAAGGTGCCATAGCCCATCGGCTGATGCGCGACTGGATCGAATGGGACGGCGCGGCTTAAGCGCTCTCCGCCCGACCAAAGATGATTACAGTCTGTTCAGGAATTGCCGCTGGTCTGACATTTGCAGGCGCCAACGGCATCCTTGCATCGACTGTTAGACGGTGTTGAAATTGCCGCGCATGGCGTGGCCCTTATAGACACCGAGAATGCGGACCTTCTCAGAGAAGAATTTCAGCTCCTCCAGCGCATGCCGAACCGGCTCGTCCTCAGGATGGCCTTCGATATCGGCGTAAAACTGCGTTGCAACGAATTTGCCGCCAATCTGGTAGCTTTCGAGCTTCGTCATGTTGATGCCGTTGGTGGCAAAGCCGCCCATGGCCTTGTAGAGCGCTGCCGGAATGTTGCGGACATTGAAGACGAAGGTGGTGACGATCACGTCCTGTGGGGTGGTGCGCTTCACCCACTGCTCATCACGCGACAAGACCACGAATCGGGTGACGTTGTTTTCAGAGTCCTCGACATTCTCAGCAAGAATATCCAGTCCGTAGAGCGACGAGGCCAAGCGGGGCGCAAGGGCTGCCATGCTGCGATCGCCCTTTTCCGACACCAGCTTTGCAGCGCCGGCGGTATCGCCTGCGACAACCGCCTTCCAGCCGTTGGAGCGGATGATCTTGCGGCACTGGCCGAGCGCGTGGATATGGCTGTGGACCGTCTTGATCTCATCCTTCTGCACACCGGGCAGCACCATCAGCTGGAAGCGGATCGGCATGAAATACTCGCCGATTATGTGCAGGCGTGATTCCGGAAGCAGGTGATGAATATCGGCCACGCGTCCGGCCAGCGTGTTTTCGATCGGGATCATCGCCAGATCGGCATCGCCATTTTCCAGCGCGTTGAACGCATCTTCGAAGGTCGGGCACGGCAGCGGGTCCATATCTGGAAAGACATCGCGGGAGGCCATGTCGGAATTTGCGCCATATTCGCCCTGGAAGGCGATGCGATTGCTGCTGGTCATGGTGCGATCTTCAATTCTGTCTGTTGGCAAGGATCTTGCGGGCGGTCTCAAGCTGCGGCTGGGTATCGACGCCGAGCGGAATGGAGCGCACGATCTCCGCATCGATCCGCATGCCAGCTTCCAGCGCGCGTAGCTGTTCGAGGCTCTCGCGCAGCTCGAGCACGGATGGCTTTAGCGACACGAATTTCTCCAGCGCGGCACGCCGATAGGTGTAGAGCCCGATGTGATGGTAGAGCGGTCCGTTGCCATATGGCGCCGTCGCGCGCGTAAAATAGAGCGCACGAAGACGGGTTTGCGAAAGCGGGCTGCCGACGATCTTGACGATGCTCGGATTGGTCTTTTCGTCCTCGTCGGTGATCGGCACGGTCAGAGTGGCGATATCGACCTGCGGATTGTCCATCGGCAGCAGCGAGGCGCGAATCGTTTCCGGCTCGATGGTCGGAAGATCGCCTTGAACATTGATGACGAATTCGGCGCGGCCTTGCGGATCGGCCTTCTGCAAGGCTTCGTAGATGCGGTCGGAGCCGGATTGGTGATCGTTCCGGGTCATGATGACATCGAAACCGGCCGCTTTGACCGCGTCGAAAACGCGCTCGTCATCCACCGCGACAACGATGCGTTCGGCACCTGCTTCGCGGGCGCGCAAGGCAACCTGAACGATCATCGGCTTGCCGTTAATGTCGGCCAAAGGCTTGCCCGGAAGGCGGGTCGAGGCCATTCGTGCGGGAATAAGCACGATAGCTTTTTCGAAATTTCGATTATTCATCCGACACCCTTCAAATTCCGCCGGAAAAGTGGCAATACGTCACGGGGGCGGAGAGCATATTCAAGTTGCGCAGGCTGTGCAAAAGCCATAGCTTTCACGCAATTTCAAGATGCCCGTTTCATGCAAACGGTTGTGAGGGAGCGCAAATCAATGAATTCACGGGTTAACATGGCGGTCGGTGCGTTTCTTGGCACGATCTTCGTCCTTATGACGGTATCGATAGCCTCGGATGCAATTTTCCATTCCGCTGCCCCGGAAAAGGAAGGCTATACGATCGTTGCAGAGACATCCGGTGCAGGTGAGGCCGCCGGAGGCGCAGCCGAGGCGCCTGCAACACCGATTGCCAAGCTTCTTGCAACTGCCGATGCCGCCAAGGGCGAAACCGTGTTCAAGAAATGCACGAGCTGTCACACCGGGGACAAGGGCGGCCCCAATAAAGTCGGCCCTAACCTCTTCGACGTGGTCAACCGCCCGATCGCCAGCCACGCAGGCTTCAGCTATTCCGCTGGCATGAAGGATTTCTCCAAGGGTGGCTCTGAGAAGTGGGACTACGATCACTTGAGCTACTTCATCGAAGCACCGAAAAAGCACGTTCCTGGCACGGCCATGGGCTTTGCAGGCATCAAGAAGGAAACAGAGCGCGCCGATCTGATCGCCTATTTGCGCACGCTTTCCGACAATCCGGCCCCGCTGCCGGATCCGAATGCACCTGCGGCACCGATGCCGACGAACTGATCAGACTAGAGCGCCGTGCGTCCTATTGGACGCACAAAGGACGCTCTATCTTCTTTGATCTACGCATCGTGCTTTCCGAAAATCGATTTCGATT
>NZ_SISF01000018.1:50008-62486 GCF_004310285.1 Agrobacterium cavarae | reverse complement strand
TCTTCAACATGTCCCAATGAATCATAAACCCCTAGCTCACGCCAGGGGTTTGTCAGCAGTCTGAGCCGTCCTTGCATCAAGGACGGCTTTTCATTTTAAAGCTGGGACTCAAGCGGAAGAATGCCCATGATGAGCGCGATCCCGCGCCTCGACAGGCTGGCATAGGGCTCGTTGCCGTAAAGACGGGGCCTGCCTTTGACAAGCCCGGTCCAGATCAGTCTTCTCTTAGGGTTGAGTGCCAACTCGAAGCTCATCTCGCGGCTGGTTTCCTGTTTGAATATGTCGTCCATTGCGCTCGCCAGTTCCGGCGAATTGAACAGCACACCCATTTCGGTGTTCAGCGACATCGAGCGCGGGTCGAAATTGAGCGATCCGATAAAGCCGGTCTCTCCATCACGGGTGAAGGCCTTCGTATGCAGGCTCGCCTGTCCTGAACCTCGAAGAGACAACGAATTATGCTGGTCGGCAAGCGACCTCAGCTCGTGGATTTGGACGCCATTCAACAGGAGAGGGCGGCGGTAGCGTGCGTAGCCAGCATGCACTGCGGCGACATCCGTGGCGGCGAGCGAATTGGTCAACACAGAAACACAGACCCCACTGGCCGAAAGGCGTGACAGCGTCTCGACACCTTTCTGCCCAGGAATGAAATAGGGTGAGGTGATCTTGAGCTTATGTTTGGCGCCTTCCAGCACCGGCAGCAGGTTCTCCATCAGATAATTATGTCCGCTGCGGCGCTTGCCAGCGGCTTTCTCTGGTGGGTCCGCCAAAACGGTTGCGGACGAAACGGTGTGAAGTCGGTCGGCCATCAGGAACTGGCCATCGTGATGAAGGCTTTCGACCTTTTGAAGATAGGGCCGTGCAGCGTCGCTTGTCGCAAGACGATCGAGCTTGCGCCGCAGCCTGGCAAGTCTACTCGGCCTTTTGGCAAGCAGTGACCGCACCGGTATGGCAACGGCACTGTTCCAGTAGTCGTCGAAGATCTCTTCGGCATCGCAGACCGCTTTGCCATGAGCAAGCACGTCGAAGTCCCGAAAATTCGCAGCCTCAGCCGCACCGAAATAGGCGTCGCCAATATTGCGCCCACCGATGATCAGCGCGCGACCATCTGCAATCCAGGCCTTGTTGTGCATTCTTCGGTTGACGCTGCGGAAACGCAGAACAAGCTCGATACCACGCCGGAACATGTTCTCCCGCGCCTTCGTCGGATTGAACAGGCGCAGCTCGATATTGGGATGGCTATCAATTGCGTGGAAAATCCTGTCCGACATGGTGACACCGAGATCGTCCAGGAGGAGCCGGACGCGAACACCTCGGTCCGCCGCGGCAAGAACCTCCCGCATCATCAGCCGACCGGTGAGATCGGCATTCCACATATAGTACATGAGATCGAGACTTCGGCCAGCAGCGCGAGCGGTTGCGACGCGGACGGCAAAAGCTCCCATGTTGGACTGCACCAGCGCCAATGCCGTCAGTCTCGCGTCATCGTCACCCTTGCGAATACCCGCCCAGTGCCGGTCTAGCGGCGTGGCGTCGTCGGATTTAGGGAGCGCCGTGGAGGCAATCTTCGTGATCGCCCGCTCCTGCCGGCGCGACAGAGCGACGAGTACGGCGATGACGGAGACGACCACGATCAGCGTCGTAATGATGATCCCCGTCACAATGGCTCCCATCCCTCGTTCTCTGGCCGCCGGCCAGTGTCAATCATCAAACCTATCGCATCGCCTGCGTTTCGATACCCGGATTAGGCTCAGGCATTCCGGGATGCGATGTCACCAGATAGGTGACGGCGACGATTCCGGCAGCGACGATCAGCGTGCCGATCACCGCAATCGTCAGGCCCCATGGCTTAGACTTCCGGCGAGACCAGACGAAGCGGCGGTGAAGCAACCGGTTCTTATTGTGGTGGTGTTGATATTCCGGACCGAGATTTTCCGTATTTGTCATGGTGGCTCTCCCGCGCCTGTTGAAATTTATGGCTGTCACCCATCGAACGCTTCAACCGCATAGCTGGTTTCATCAAGATACGAATGAAGCTCTTCTAGTCTTTTTGCCGTGAAGTGACCTTGTCGCGGGTAGCCGTACAAGACATGCTGGGTGAGAGTGTTTCTATTGCTCTTGGGAGAGAGTCGTGATTGCCGACCCGCGCGCATTTCTGGAAGATTTGTTTTTCGCAGCTGTTCGCGCGGCAGACCCCTATGAGGCGATCCGGGCACATCTTCCGCAAAGACCAAAAGGCCGGACCGTCGTGATCGGTGCCGGGAAGGCGGCAAGCCAGATGGCAGAAGCCTTCGAACGGCTGTGGCCCCACCCATTCGAAGGCGTCGTGGTCGCGCGTCATGGACCTGTCGCTGCATGTCAGACCTTTAAGATATTGCAGTCGGCCCATCCCGTTCCAGATGAGGCCGGCCTTTCCGCGTCTGAAGCACTGATCGACGCCGTCCAGGGCCTGACAAAGGATGATCTCGTCATCGCTCTGATTTCCGGTGGTGGCTCGGCGCTGCTGCCTGCACCGCCAGAGGGGTTCTCGCTTGCAGACGAGATTGCGCTTAACGAGGCGCTGCTCGCCTCCGGGGCGCCGATCTCCGCCATGAACCTGGTGCGCAAGCATTTCTCCCGGATCAAGGGAGGGAGGTTAGCTGCTCTTGCCCATCCGGCGCGCGTCGTCAGCCTGATCGTTTCCGACGTGCCGGGAGACAATCCGGCCTTCGTCGCCTCCGGTCCGACGGTGCCGGACGAAGGCGACGCCTCCGAAGCGTTGCGAGCGATCCGCGACTACAAGATCACGCTGCCTCAGGAGATCGTCGATTTTATTCACCGACAGGTGACACCGAAGCCTTCGGACGCGACTTTTGCCGGACACGAGGTGCATGTCATTGCTTCAGCCCGTGTTTCTCTGGAAGCGGCTGCCAAGCTTGCTGTGGAACGGGACGTGGAACCGCTCATCCTCTCAGACTGCATCGAAGGGGAGGCGAAGGACATCGGCAGAATGCATGCTGCCTTGGCGCGGGAGTTTGCAAGCCGCGTGTCAGCAGGCAAATCCATGGTGCTTCTCTCCGGCGGCGAAACAACGGTGACGATCGGCGGCGGTACATATGGAAAGGGCGGTCGAAATTCCGAGCTGCTGCTTTCGGCCGCTCTCGACTTGCAGGGTAGCGAGGATATAACGGCGCTCGCAGCGGACACGGACGGAATTGATGGATCGGAAGATAATGCCGGCGCCTTTTGTGATGGACAAACCGTGGCGCGCATCCGTGCCGCCGGGGGAGATGCGCGCTCCTTTCTCTCGGGCCACGATGCGTGGTCGGCTTTTTTCCTGGCGGGCGACCTCTTTGCACCCGGTCCGACGGGCACCAATGTCAACGACTTCCGCGCGTTTCTGCTGCAATAAGCGCGAAGGTGGATCTTACGTCACGCTAGCGGCCACGCGATGAGCGGTGACATCGGAGCTTATCTCAGCCTTTTCGCGTCTGCTTTTCTTGCGGCAACGCTGATCCCTGCTCAGTCGGAATCGGTCCTCGTCTATTTGATCACGACTGGACACTATTCCATTGTATTGCTTGTCGCCGTCGCAAGCCTTGGCAACGTCTTGGGATCCATCCTCAACTGGTATCTGGGACGAGGCATCGAGCACTATCGTGATCGGCGCTGGTTTCCGGTTTCCCACGACAAGCTCGAAAAGGCGCAAGGCTGGTACGCCCGCTACGGACGGTGGTCTTTGCTGGCAAGCTGGCTTCCTATCGTGGGGGATCCCTTGACGGTGGTCGCAGGCGTGATGCGTGAACCTCTGCCATCCTTCGTCGCCATCGTGACCCTCGCCAAGGCAGGACGCTATGTGATTCTGGCTATGGTCACCCAAGGCCTTCTCTAACCCTCGCGTCACGCTTTAACATCATTCTCGCCCTTGCGTAGGCTTTGCAAAAGCTTTGGCTCTGATGATATGATCCTGTCAGAATTCACCTAAGCGAAGGGAGGCGCTGCCGTGAAATCGAAAATGCTCTTCAGAGATGATCATCCGCGGGGTCTTGTATCCCGCCGCAAAATTCCTCGCGTCGGCGCAAATGACAATGTCCCTAGCCTGGAATTCGAGACCACGGGTCAAGAGCGAGACTGGCGTCTCTTCTTTCTTGTCGGTGCTATCATATGTGGGCTTTCTGCCTTCATCTTCCTGCCGCTTTGGTAACAGGGGACACAAGCGCCGGTTTTAGCTTGAAAAAGACCGGATCGGTCGTTAGCCCGTTAAGCAGAGCATGAATGGCGGTACGGGCTGACTATGGTAATGATTGAAACGGTCGATGCCGTTCCGAGGGCCTTCCTCGGGGTGGAGCGATCGGCAACGGACCAGCGATGGATGTCGCGGCTTGATCAGGCCGGGCAGAACCGTGCGCTCGCCATGTCGCAGGTCCATGGTATCCCGGAACTGATCGCCCGCGTGCTGGCAGGCCGCAATGTCGGCGTGGATGACGCGCTTGCTTTTCTCGATCCGACAATTCGCTCGCTGATGCCCGATCCCCACACACTGACGGATTGTGAGAACGCCGCTAAGCGCATTGCCGACGCGATCGAAAAGCGCGAGAAGATCGCCATCTTTGGCGATTACGATGTGGACGGTGCCGCATCCTCGGCGCTGATGTACCGCTTCCTCCACCATTTCGGTCTCAATCCTGAAATCTATATTCCAGATCGCATCTTTGAAGGCTACGGTCCAAACCCCGCCGCGATGCAGCAACTCGCCGCCAATGGTGCGACGCTGATCATCGCCGTCGATTGCGGCTCGACCAGCCATGAATCGCTCGAAGCAGCGCGCGCTGCCGGAACCGATGTGCTCGTCATCGACCACCACCAGGTCGGAACCGAGCTTCCGCCCGCAGTCGCCTTGGTCAATCCAAACCGCGAGGACGATCTGTCGGGGCAGGGGCATCTCTGCGCCGCGGGCGTGGTGTTCCTTGTGCTAGTGGCAACGCTTCGGGTGCTGAAAGAGCGGCACAACCGCCAGGCCTTCCTGCTTGATCTTCTAACCTATCTCGACATTGTGGCGCTGGCGACGGTCTGTGACGTTGTGCCGCTGAAGGGCCTGAACCGCGCTTATGTGGTCAAGGGACTGGTTGCGGCACGCCACATGAACAATGTCGGGCTGGCAGCCCTCTTCAAGAAGGCGGGACTTGGTGGTCCTGTCACGCCCTATCATTTCGGCTTTCTGATCGGCCCACGCATCAATGCCGGCGGACGTATCGGGGATGCAGCTCTTGGAAGCCGTCTTCTGACACTGGATGACAGCACGCAGGCTGACGTGATTGCGGAGAAGCTGGACGAGTTGAACCGCGAGCGCCAGGCAATGGAGGCGGCCATGCTCGCCGAGGCCGAAGCGGAGGCGCTCTTCGAATATGGCGATGGCTCTGGTGCCGGCGTTATTGTCACTGCCAGGGAGAACTGGCATCCGGGCATCGTCGGTCTTCTCGCCTCACGGCTGAAGGATCGCTTTCGCCGTCCTGCCTTCGCCATTGCTTTCGATTCGCAAGGACGAGGAACCGGCTCCGGGCGCTCCATCAATGGCTTCGACATGGGGCGGATGGTGCGCAATGCCGTCGACGCCGGTCTTCTGATCAAGGGCGGCGGCCACGCCATGGCAGCGGGTCTCACCGTGGAGCGCGCCAATCTCGGGCGCTTGCGTACCTTCTTCGAAGAGGCCGCACACAAGACGGTGTCGCAGCTTGTCGAAAACAGCGTGCTGAAAATCGACGGTGCGATCGGCGCGTCCGGTGCCACGCTGGCGCTGGTTGACCAATTGGAGCAGGCGGGCCCCTATGGGTCGGGCCATTCCCAGCCGATCTTCGCCGTGCCGGCGCACCGGCTGCGCGATGTACGCATCGTCGGTACCTCGCACATCAAGATTACGTTGGAAGCTCTGGATGGCTCGCGGCTCGACGGTATTGCCTTCCGTGCCGCGGATGCGCCTCTCGGCCAGATGTTGATGGCAGCCCGCGGCCGCCAGATTCATGTCGCAGGCACCTTGGGGGCCGAGCATTGGCAGGGACAGAAGCGGGTGCAGTTGCGCGTTCTGGACGCAGCCTTTGCGCCGTAGCGCATTATGACAGGCGATGCATGTTTTGAAGCTTCAACACGCGGAATCGTCCGCGTGACCATCCGGCATAGGCTGCGAACAGGTTAAAGCGCTTGATCAAGCTCTGTGCGTAAGGTCATGAATAAATAGGGGAAGTGGCACGCCCTAGGGGAGTCGAACCCCTCTTTTCAGAATGAAAATCTGACGTCCTAACCGATAGACGAAGGGCGCGTGCGCTGTGGTGGGGGCCTTATAGTCAGGCCGCAGATTCTCCGCAAGCGGCAATTTCGATTTTTTTGATTTTAGACGATGTTTTTTGTCGAGAGAGCGGGCGCCATGTGGACAAGCTGATCCACACCCGCGGCTATGAACGAACTGGCGATCAAGGAAGGGGAAGCGTGAGGTGGCGCGGGATCAGGGGCTTCCCGTTTTGATCGCCGCCTCACGCTTCATCGGGGGGACAGCGAAAAAACGAGCGGTTAACAATTTGGTTCCAGCCTTGTGAGGTGGACGACAAAAAATCGCTTTGCCGGTCATCGTGCCGCCTTTCGGTGCAACAAAAAACCGCCCGAAGACCATTGTCTCGGGCGGCTGATATCATGCGAATTGTACGACGCGATCAAAGATCGACGTCGAGGATCGCCATGGAGAAGTTGTAGGAACGATCGCCATCTTCGTCGTCGATATAGACGACGCCGAGGAACTCTTCACCCATGTAGACTTCAGCGGAGTCATCCTTACGCGGACGTGCCTTGACGGCCATCTTGTCGTTGAAAGTACGCTTGAAATAGGCGTCGAGCTTTTTGATTTCGTCGGCTTTCACCAGTCTTCTCCTGTGCGGTTCTCACGTCGTCCATCGTCCTTGAAGACGCGTCGTTAGGACATCGTGATTTTCAATCTGCGCCGCTTGTGGCACGGCTTAAAGGCCAAAGTAAAGTCAAAGAGGCAAATCGCCCATGCGGTCCACTAGCTGATCCACATGGGTGATTTTATCGCATTGAGGTTGATCAGATATCCGCGCCGATGATCTGGTCCATGATGCGGGAAGGCTCGTTGCAGCCGCCTTCGCCAACGATCCGGGCGGGCACGCCGGCAACAGTGGTATTGGGGGGAACGGGCTTCAACACGACCGAGCCAGCCGCAACGCGAGAGCAGCTTCCGACTTCGATATTCCCAAGAATTTTGGCGCCTGCGCCAATCAGCACGCCGCTGCGAATTTTCGGGTGACGGTCTCCCGTTTCCTTGCCGGTACCGCCAAGCGTGACACCCTGGAGAATGGAGACGTTGTCACCGATGACCGCAGTCGAGCCGACGACGAGCCCGGTGGCATGATCAAGGAACAGGCCTTTGCCAACCTTGGCCTGCGGGTTGATGTCGGTCTGGAAAACGCTTGAGGACCGGCTCTGCAGATAAAGCGCAAAATCCTTCCGTCCCTTTGACCACAGCCAATGGGCCAGACGGTGGGTCTGGATGGCATGAAAACCCTTGAAGTAAAGAATAGGCTCGATGAAGCGCGTGCAGGCGGGATCACGGTCATAGACGGCCTGGATATCGACGCGCAGAATTGCGCCCCATTCCGGCCAGTCGTGAAGCATCTCTGAAAATGTCTGGCGCAACAGAACGGCCTGCATGTCCGGATGGTCGAGCAACTCGCAGATGCGATAGATGACGCTTTCTTCCAGCGAATGGTGATTGAGGATTGTGGAATAGAAGAAAGCCGAAAGCAGGGGATCCTGCGCAGCGGCTGTGCGCGCTTCGTTCAACAGGCTGCCCCAGATCGGATCGACGACGGTGATCTGATCATTCTGGCGGGTCTCTATGCGTGCGACCATGTCAGCTGTCCTTAAAACCGGTTTGCTTCAGTATACAGAAAAATGCGTTGCACAGAAATGGGTATGCGCGAGCAGCGTTAAAGGTGGTAAAGCATCAGTTTTTCTGACAGCTTTGTGGAACGGCATGTCTTGATCACGCCGATCAGTCGAGTTCGCCGTAGAATTCCAATACCGCCGCCTTGAAGACGCGATCTCCCACTGCCAACATGTGATCGCGGTTGGGAATGTCGATGGCCTTTGCATGCGGCATCAGATCGGCGAGCTCCTGGCCCGACCCTGCAATATCGTCCTTCGTTCCGACGGCAATCAGCGTCGGTGCCTCAATCTTCGCCGCTTCTTCGCGGGTGACCAGAACGCGCGATGTCTCGATACAGGCGGCGAGTGCGACGCGATCGCTTTTCGTCTGCTCGGCAAAAGCGCGGAACATGCGCCCGCGTTCATGGGTGACGACATCAAGCGATGGCGCGCGAAGCGCATCCGCAATCGGATCCCAGTCCCCAACGCCATCCACCATGCCGATGCCAAGGCCGCCAAACACCAGCGACCGGACGCGATCGGGATGTGCCATCGCCACGAAGGCAGCGATACGCGCGCCCATGGAGTAACCCACCACATGCGCTTCGGGGATGCCAAGGTGGTTGAGCAGACCAACCGCGTCTTCAGCCATCACGGCCGGATAGTAGGCATTCGGGTCATGCGGCTTGTCGCTGGCCCCGTGGCCGCGATTATCGAGTGCAATCACACGATAGCCGGCGTCGCCGAGCGTCTTCACCCAGCCGGGATGAACCCAGTTCACTGCCGCACTCGACGCAAATCCGTGAATGAGAAGAACCGGTGCGCCGGACGGGTCGCCCTCGTCGAAATAGGCGAGTTGAAGTCCCTCGCGCTGGAAGGACAAAAAGTGCGGCAGGTTGAGATTCATCAAGGACCTCCTTTTTTGCCGACCATATGTCAGGAAATAGTGGTGTTGGGAATATTCAACGCTCTTTTCTATGGAGGTTGGAGTGATTTAACGCTACATACTCGAACAATACGAGCGTTGGCTCAGAGACGAACTTGCATTTGGAGACGAACATGGCCGGCCACACAATTCCTCACTTCCAGAACGACGGCGGACACCGCATGATCGAGATCGGCGTCAAGGAATTCATGTGCACGGGGGCATCCGTTCCTTTCGATCACCCGCATATCTTCATCGATATGGGCGACGAGAACGAGAAGGTCTGCTCCTACTGTTCCACGCTCTATCGCTACGATCCGTCGCTGAAGGCCACGCAGACCAATCCTCCCGGCTGCGTCTTCCACGTGAAGGCAGCGTAACCCCATAAATATCGGGGCTCTCCATGCCCATTAAATCCGTGGCGATTGTCGGTGCCGGTATAGCCGGTCTTACCGCCGCCCTTTCTTTTGCCCGTCATGGCATTGCAAGTGACATCGTCGAGCAGGCGTCCGAACTCGCAGAGGTCGGCGCCGGGCTGCAAATCTCGCCCAATGCCGCTCATATCCTTTCCGCTCTCGATGTCCTGCCGCTGATTGAAGAGACATGGCTTGAGCCCGAGACGGTCGATCTGGCGTCCGGCCTTTCGCTCAAGACGCTCGTGTCTCTGCCGATGAAGAGTGTGGCAAGAAGCCGTTGGCACGCACCCTACGGCGTGCTGCATCGGGCGAGCCTGCAGCAGGCACTTCTTGCGACCGTCAGAAACAATCCTCTGTGCCGATTGCATCTTGGAAAAAGGCTGGAGACCGCCAGCAAATCCGAGATTGCCAAGACAATCCTCACTGAGCCGGATCTGATCATCGGTGCTGATGGCGTTTGGTCGAGCACACGTTATGCCGTACCGAACAGCCCCGTCGCGACCTTCTCGGGCAACATCGCCTGGCGCTTCACGCTGTCTGGCGATGACGCGCCTGAGTTTCTCAACCGCACCGCCGTGACGGCGTTCCTCGGCCCATCAGCGCATGTCGTGGCCTATCCGCTGGCAGAAACAGGCGGTTTCAACGTCGTCGCAATTGCTGTCGGCGCAAATCCCGGAGACACGTGGAACGCGGAAGCGCAAGGTCAGCAGAAGGCGTTTCTCATCCAGCAGTTTCGCCGTTGGCATCCGGCTTTTTCGAGCGCATTGGAGCGGCCCTCCACACCGACATTCTGGCCGCTCTTCCAGGCTGGCCCTGGCCGCTGGCAAAACGGGCTGGACACGGTTCTCATCGGCGATGCAGCCCATGCGATGATGCCGTTTGCCGCTCAAGGAGCGGCAATGGCAATCGAGGATGCCTTTGAACTGGCCACTTTCGTTGCGCAAGGGAATTCGCTGGGCTCATCGCTTGAAAGCTTTGAGGCGCATCGCATGCCACGCATCGAGCAGGCCCGTAGACGCGCAAAGCTGAACAGCTTTGCCTATCACGCCCGAGGCCCTCTGCGGATCGGGCGCGATGTTCTGCTGTCTTTTCGTCCGCCGGAAAAGTTCCTTGCGGACTTCGACTGGCTCTATGGCTACCGCGCAAAAGGGCTTTAGGCTTTCGCCGCCGCGGCAAACCCTGCTTCCAGATCGCGCTTGATATCCGCGACATCCTCAAGCCCGATCTGAAGCCGGATAACCGGTCCTCCGCTCGGGCCAGCCGCTACCGTCCGATCGGCAAGATTGACGAGGACGGCCAGAGATTCATAGCCGCCCCATGAAAAACCAAGCCCGAAAATGGACAGGGCATCAAGGAAGGCATGGGCCTTGTCTTTGAACTTTTCTGGACCGGCCTTCAGGACAAACGAGAATACGCCGCTGGATCCCTTGAAATCGCGTTTCCAGATATGGTGTGTCGGGAAGCTGGGCAGCGCGGGGTGCAGGACGCTGGCGACGTCGTCGTGCGTTTCAAGCCATTGAGCGATCTCAAGCGCGCTTTTCTGGTGGTGTTCCAGCCTGATTCCCATTGTGCGCATCCCGCGCAGCACCTGATAGGCATCGTCGGACGTCACGCACATGCCGAGATTGGTATTGGCGTCCCAAAGTTTCTTCCAGTGCTTTTCATTGGCCGATACGAAGCCCATCAGCACGTCGGAATGGCCTGCCGGATATTTCGTCGCAGCATGGATGGAGACGTCCACGCCATGATCGAGCGGGCGGAAATAGAGCGGCGTTGCCCAGGTATTATCCATGGTAACAACGCAGTCGTAGCGATGCGCGATGGACGAAATCAGCTTCACGTCCTGCATTTCGAAAGTGTTTGAGCCGGGCGCTTCCAGATGGACGAGCCGCGTATTCGGGCGGATCAACGCCTCGATGCCGGCCCCGATCGCGGGATCATAATATTCGACCTCGACACCATATTGCTTGAGCATCGTATTGCAGAAGCGCCGGGTCGGAAAATACACCGAATCGACGATCAGCGCGTGGTCGCCGGCGGATAGATAAGCGAGAAACGGAACGGTCACGGCAGCAAGGCCAGACGATAAGAGGATGGTTCCAGCCGAGCCTTCCAGTTCGTCGATCATCTTGCAGAGCGCGTCCGTCGTCGGCGTGCCATGAGTGCCATAAGTGTATGGCTGGTCACCCGACATCAATGTTGCAGCATCCGGGAAAAGAACGGTCGAACCACGGGCGATCGGAGGATTGACGAAGCCGAAAAAGTCGAACGGCTCGTTGCCGAGATGGGCAAGGCGCGTATTCACTCCCGAGGCGCCGAGGATCTCGTTCTTGTTTTTCATGCTGGAAGTCTCTCATTAATGTGATGCGGGAAGATGCCGAAGAATTGCGCTTGCGGTCAAGTCGCTTATCTGAGCAGGGGGAAAACCAGTCTATCTGTCAGACAGGATGAACAGATTTTGAGCTATTTTCGCGCAAAAAATAGTCATATGCTTACTTAAAAGCCGAAAATTTGAAAATTCCGTTTTTTAGACACAATTGCTCAGCGAAAGTCTTGACCATGGCGGCAATTGTGATTGTGATAGGGGCGCACACCGGGAGGTGAAGCGGAGAGACTGTCGCGAGCGCATCGCATGCGTCGGTCATCTCCAATCGAGAAAAAAGAGACAAAGGTTGGGAAAAATGAAAAAGGCACTTCTGTCAGCCGCTATTGGCGCAGCAGTATTGGGAGCTGCAACGGCTGCATCTGCCGCTACTCTTCAGGATGTTAAGGCAAAGGGCTTCGTCACCTGCGGCGTCAGCTCTGGCATTCCGGGTTTCTCGAACCCCGACGACAAGGGCGAATGGTCCGGTATCGACGTTGACTATTGCCGCGGTATCGCTGCTGCTGTCTTCGGTGATCCGACCAAGGCCAAGTACGTTCCGCTGACATCGAAGGATCGTTTCCCGGCTCTTCAGTCCGGCGAAGTCGACGTTCTCACACGTAATACCACCTGGACGATTAGCCGCGATACGTCTCTCGGCTTCAACTTCCGCACCGTCAACTATTACGACGGCCAGGGCTTCATCGTTAAGAAGAGCCTGAACGTGAAGTCTGCTCTCGAGCTCTCCGGCGCTGCCGTCTGCGTTCAGCAGGGCACGACGACCGAGCTCAACCTCGCCGACTACTTCAAGACCAACAACCTTCAGTACAACCCGGTTGTGTTTGAAAAGGAATCCGACGCGACCTCGGC
>NZ_SISF01000018.1:0-49918 GCF_004310285.1 Agrobacterium cavarae | reverse complement strand
TCCAAGGAGCCTCTCGGACCGGCCGTTCGTCAAGGTGACGACCAGTGGTTCGACCTTGTCAGCTGGGTTCACTACGCCATGATCAATGCTGAAGAGCTCGGCATCACCTCCAAGAACGTTGACGAGCAGAAGGCTTCTGCCAACCCGGACGTCAAGCGTCTTCTCGGCACCGAAGAGGGCACCAAGATCGGTACCGATCTCGGCGTCACCAACGAGTGGGCCTACAACATCATCAAGACTGTCGGCAACTACGGCGAAGTCTTCGACCGCAACGTCGGTCCTGGCTCTCCGCTTAAGATCGAGCGCGGCCTCAACTCTCTGTGGAACAAGGGCGGCCTGCAGTACGCGCCTCCGGTTCGCTGATTGCTTTAAAGCCTAAAAGCTTGTGCAGGAGGCGGGGATGTTCATCTCTGCCTCCTTCTTCTTCATAAAATAAGCTCGAAAAGAGCATATAGAGGGAAAGGTGCCTATGGCAGGCAAGACGATCCGTTCTGGACCGTCCGGCGCATCCGGCGCGACGTCCATGATCAACGATCCGCGCATGCGGTCTATCTTCTATCAGACCGTGACGCTCATCATCCTGGTGCTGGCCGTCTGGTTCATCACCAACAACACCATCCAGAATCTTCAGAGAGCCAACATCGCCTCTGGCTTTGGCTTCCTGAACGGGAGAGCCGGTTTCGATATCGGTCAGACGCTGATCGACTACAACAATGACAACACGTTTGGTCGCGCACTGATCGTCGGTATATTGAACACCTTGCAGGTGGCAGTTCTCGGCATTATCACGGCCTCGATCATCGGTTTCCTCGTCGGTATCGCACGCCTGTCCAAAAACTGGCTGGTCTCGAAGCTCGCTCAGGCCTATGTGGAGATCTTCCGCAATCTGCCGCCGCTTCTCGTCATCTTCTTCTGGTACAAAGGCGTCATCACTATCCTTCCGCAGGCACGTGAATCGCTTGCTCTGCCACTCGATACCTATTTGAACAATCGCGGTTTCTTTTACCCCAAGTTCGTCTGGGGCGAGGGCACCTGGATGGTTCCGGTGGCATTCCTCGTCGGTATCATCATCACCTTCTTCGTCTATCGCTGGGCAAAGGCCCGGCAGATGCGCACCGGCCAGCCCTTCCGCACGGGCCTCGTCGGCACGGCCATCATCATCGGCCTGCCGCTCCTGACCTTTCTTGCGCTCGGCGCGCCGTTGACCTTTGACGTGCCGGTTCTTGGTCGGTTCAATCTGGCTGGCGGCTCGGTCATTGCACCGGAATTCATGTCGCTCTACCTAGCGCTTTCCTTCTACACCGCCTCCTTCATCGCTGAAATCGTCCGTGGCGGCATCAAGGCCGTTGCGAAGGGGCAGACGGAAGCGGCCGAGGCACTCGGCCTTCGTTCCAGCACCACGACGCGCCTAATCGTCGTTCCGCAGGCGATGCGCATCATCATTCCGCCGCTCACCAGCCAATATCTCAATCTGACGAAAAATTCGTCGCTGGCTGTTGCCGTTGGCTTCTCGGATCTCGTCGCCGTTGGCGGGACCATCCTCAACCAGACGGGTCAGGCTGTCGAAGTCGTGGCGATCTGGATGATCGTCTATCTGTCGCTGTCCATCACGACGGCGTTGTTCATGAACTGGTTCAACGCGAAGATGGCATTGGTGGAGAGATAAGCGATATGACAAGTACTTCCGTTTCCTATATCCGCCGCGAATTGGTGCCGGCTCAGCCGGCTCCATCCAGCCAGGTCGGGGTCGCGCATTGGCTCAAGACGAAACTCTTCGCCACGCCGAAGGACGTCGTGATGACAGTGCTGTCCATCGCACTGCTCGCCTACATCCTTCCACCTCTGGTGCAGTTTTTGTTCGTCGATGCCGTCTGGACTGGTACCGATCGCTTGGCTTGCCTCACCGTCGCGCAGGGCGGCACTCTGCCGGATGGCCAAGCCGGAGCCTGCTGGGCTTTCGTTGGCGCCAAGTTCCAGCAGTTCATGTTTGGACGTTATCCATTTGATGAACGCTGGCGTCCGCTTCTGGTCGCAGCAATGTTTGTCATTCTGCTCATCCCGATGCTGATCCCGAAGGCACCCTTCAAGACGGCCAATGCCGTGTTGCTTTTCCTCGTGCTGCCTTTCGTCTCCTTCTTCCTGCTGGTCGGTGGTTACTTCGGCCTGCCGCGGGTGGAGACGCAGCTCTGGGGCGGGCTGATGGTCACGCTCATCCTGTCCTTCTTCGGGATCACCGTATCGCTGCCGCTTGGCATTCTCCTGGCGCTTGGTCGTCGTTCAACGATGCCGGTGATCAAGACACTGTGCGTGACCTTCATCGAGGTCATTCGCGGCATTCCACTGATCACGGTCCTGTTCTTCGCCAGCATCATGCTGCCGCTGTTCCTGCCGGAAGGCGTGACCTTCGACAAGTTCATGCGTGCTCTGGTCGGGGTGTCGCTGTTTGCATCCGCTTATATGGCGGAAGTTATTCGCGGTGGCCTTCAGGCCATTCCGAAGGGGCAGTATGAAGGTGCGGATTCGCTTGGCCTGAATTATTGGCAGAAGACGCGTCTGATCGTTTTGCCGCAGGCGCTGAAGCTCGTCATTCCCGGCATCGTCAACACCTTTATCGGTCTCTTCAAGGATACGTCGCTCGTGTCGATCATTGGCATGTTCGACCTCCTCGGTATCGTCAACCTCAACCAGTCGGATGCGAACTGGGCAACACCGGTGACACCTGTCACGGGTTATGTGTTTGCCGGGTTCGTATTCTGGATATTCTGCTTCGGCATGTCGCGCTATTCCCTGTTCATGGAGCGCCATCTCGACACCGGACATAGAAAGTAAGGGAAAATCTCATGGCAGAAACCCAAGCAAAGAAGCTCGAAGTTTCGGCGACGGATGTCGCGATCGAAATCACTGGCATGAACAAGTGGTACGGCGATTTTCACGTGCTGCGCGATATCAACCTCAAGGTCATGAAGGGCGAGCGCATCGTCATCGCCGGTCCTTCCGGTTCCGGTAAATCCACGATGATCCGCTGCATCAACCGCCTGGAAGAGCACCAGTCGGGCAGCATCGTCGTCGATGGCATCGAACTGACCAACGACCTGAAGAAGATCGATGAAGTGCGCCGTGAAGTCGGCATGGTGTTCCAGCACTTCAACCTCTTCCCGCATCTGACCATTCTGGAAAACTGCACACTGGCGCCGATCTGGGTTCGCAAGATGCCCAAGAAGGAGGCCGAAGAGATCGCGATGCACTATCTGAAGCGCGTCAAGATCCCCGAGCAGGCGCATAAATATCCCGGCCAGCTTTCCGGTGGCCAGCAGCAGCGTGTGGCGATTGCTCGCTCGCTATGCATGAAGCCGAAGATCATGCTCTTCGACGAACCGACATCGGCGCTCGACCCGGAAATGGTCAAGGAAGTGCTCGACACCATGGTGAGCCTTGCCGAAGACGGCATGACCATGCTCTGCGTCACCCACGAAATGGGCTTTGCCCGCCAGGTGGCCAACCGCGTGATCTTCATGGACCAGGGTCAGATCGTCGAACAGAACGCCCCGCAGGAGTTCTTCGACAATCCGCAGCATGAGCGCACCAAGCTCTTCCTTAGTCAGATCCTGCATTAAAGCATGGTCCGCGCAAGGTTTTGCGATAACGACATGCGACAAAACAAGGACTTAAAGCGTATGGAGCGCATCTGAAAGATCGCGACACGCTTTAAGACTTTTCTGACTAAAGAAACAAAAAACCCGCCGGTCGCCCGGCGGGTTTCTTTTTGAAGGATGTTTCGCGTCAGCGGGACATCAAGGTCATCGCCGTCATCGAGTCGAGGAGCGTGCGGGTCACGCCGCCAAACAGCATTTCCCACCAGCGGGAATGACCATAGGCACCCATCACCAGCAGATCGATGCTGGTATCCGCCAGTCGATTTTCAATCGCCGTATGCGGCGCGACACCTTGGATCTTTTCCTGCGAGGTCACAGTCACATTGATGCCGTGGCGTGCAAGCGTTGCGGCGATCTCAGAACCCGCCAAGGCTGCGGTCTGCGAATCATTGTCTTCCATGTCGACGGAGAACACTTCGACGCTCTCTGCTGCTTTAAGGAAGGGCAGGGCGTCAAAGGTAGCGCGTGTTGCTTCTCGCGATCCATTCCACGCGATCAGCACCCGGCGGATCGGTTTCGGCGCGGTTAAAATGTTAGGGATGAGAAGAACAGGACGACCGCTCTCATAGAGAAAATTGTCGATATCGGCGCGGCTATCCGACAAGGCAAACGAAGCATGCTGTCGTGCTACGATCAGATCGGCGCAGCGCGCGCTTTGAAGCGAGGACTTGGCGGAGTAACCGACCGAAGAGGCGAAGCTGCGCCATTCGCTGGAAATACCGTTCGCTGTCATGCCTTCGGCAAAGACTCTTTGGGACTCTTCGGTTTCCTTATGGGCCACATCCTGTACCGCCTGCACGGTGGCGGGATCGGGAATTTCCATAGGCGCGACAAGCGGAACGGCCGCCAGCGTTTCCATATGAAGCCCTATCACATGTGAAGAGAATTGTTGCGCCAGCTGAGCCACGAACGCGTCCAGATGACGCGTGTTTTCAGCGGTGTCGACAACAGCGAGGATCGTTCTGTAGCCCATGGCCATTCTCCTTGTGACGCATCAATGACAGATCCAAGATGAACCTGTCATTCGCTCGTCGCCTTGATCTTTATCAAGACGAAACCTGCACAGATTAAACGTATTGCGCCCAAAGGAGTTCACGCAAACGTGGAGGACGCCTTCGCTTTCGCAATGTTTTCAATCATCGCCGCCACGTCTCTTGCTGCTGCCTCCAACAGGTGTGCATCGCGTGCGCGGACCACGATCTCGGTGGAGAAGCGCTGCCCGTCATATTTCGGATAGGAACCGATGCTGGTCTCAGGGTGGGCCTTCTGGATTTCGCTCAGAGGCGTTCCGATGTCACCCTCCCCAAATTGCGATGTCACCGACTGGGACATCATCTTCGCGCCCGTTTTGAGGGTGGGCACGACATTGTCGAGCATGGCTTGGAAAACCTGCGGGACGCCCGCCATGACATAGACATTCTCGACGATGAAGCCTGGCGCGACCGAGACAGGATTGGCGATGTGCTGTGCACCGCGCGGCATGCGGGCCATGCGTTTGCGCGCCTCGGTAAACTCCATTTCCCGGGCGCGATACATGTCTGCGAGAATGCGCAAGGCGTCCGCATCATGCTCACAAGGCAGGTCGAATGCAACGGACACGGCATCGGCCGTAATGTCGTCATGCGTCGGGCCGATTCCGCCCGAGGTGAACACGTAATCGTAGCGAGCACGAAGAGCGTTCAAAGCTTCGACAATGGCTGGTTCATCATCGGCGACGATCCGCACTTCCTTCAGGTCGATGCCGGACATGGTGAGGACATCGGCAAGGTGCCCGATATTCTTGTCCTTGGTGCGACCCGACAAGAGCTCATCGCCGATGGCGAGCATGGCGGCCGTAACCGGGGAGGAGGGAGAGGCAGAAGACATGGAAGGATACTCACGCGACACAATGTGCGCAGACGTTAAACCCGCCAGCGGCGAATGCAATATGCAAGGTCATAAAATAGGACTGTATACCGACGTACTGCCGTCGTTCGCAAATCGAG
Source organism: Agrobacterium cavarae (assembly GCF_004310285.1). Taxonomy (GTDB): domain Bacteria; phylum Pseudomonadota; class Alphaproteobacteria; order Rhizobiales; family Rhizobiaceae; genus Agrobacterium; species Agrobacterium cavarae. The sequence continues at coordinate 44,280 of NZ_SISF01000018.1, read as the reverse complement.
AACGGTGCGTCCTTTTCGCACCTCTCGCTCTCGCCCCATTCCTCTGTTAGCGTCCTGTTACATCAGCGGCGTAGAAATCGTCCGCGATCCTGATGCTGAACAACAAACAATGAGGAAAGACCAACGATGGCAAAAGTTCTGGTGCTCTATTACTCGTCCTACGGTCATGTGGAAACAATGGCTTACGCCGTTGCAGAAGGTGCAAAGTCTGCAGGCGCCGACGTCGTCGTGAAGCGCGTTCCCGAACTCGTTCCGGAAGAGGTCGCGAAGTCCTCTCACTTCAAGCTGGATCAGCAGGCACCGATCGCGACCGTCGAAGAGCTTGCAGATTACGACGCGATCATCGTCGGCGCCGGCACACGCTTCGGCACCGTTGCCTCGCAGATGCGTAACTTCTGGGATCAGACCGGTAGCCTGTGGTTCAGCGGCAAGCTGGTTGGCAAGGTGGGCTCGGCCTTCACCTCCACGGCGACGCAGCACGGCGGCCAGGAATCCACCATCCTCGGCTTCATCCCGACCTTCCTTCACCACGGCATGGTCGTGGCAGGTCTGCCTTATGCCTTCCAGGGTCAAATGGGCGTGGACGAAATCAAGGGCGGCTCGCCTTACGGCGCATCGACCATCACCGATGGTGACGGCTCGCGCCAGCCTTCGGCAGTCGAGCTGGAAGGCGCAAAGTTCCAGGGCGCGCATGTCGCCAAGCTCGCAGCCAAGCTGTCGGCCTAAGCCTCATAGACAAAACGAAAATGCGGCCCGTGAGGCCGCATTTTCATAACTGCCGTGAGGGGCAGCTGAGATATCGAATTGTTTACGAGCTTCAGACCAGCGGGTTGACCATGATCAGGCAGGTCACAACCACAAATCCCAGAAGCGATATTTCGAGCAAACTGTTTAGGCCGTCACGCATCTCATTACCCTCCAGATTTCCGTACCAGGAAAACGTGGAAAACATAACGTAGTTCCGCGACAACGATACGAATCTTAATGGACGGTAAAGAAAATCTCTTATCCCGTGTTTCGGTCAGCCGGTAATGACGAAGGCGATGATAAGATGGCCGACGATACCCACCACAAGGCAGGTCATCAAAAGCAGGAGCAGGGGCTTCTTCATCGTTTTCTACACTCTTCCAAGCCTAATCGATCGCGATCTTCTACGCGCCGTAAGCGCGGGCGTTAAGCCATAGTCTCGCTGTTGCGACATTATGCCTTGATATCGAGGCCAGCCTCAAGTGCAGCGGCCACAAAAGCGCGCCGTGCATCCTCGGGTTTCTTTTTGCCAGATCCGACAGCAGCGCAGACGAGGAGAGCTTGATCGAGTGCGTCACCGTCTTCCACGGGCCAGTCCTCGATCATCGCCCAGGAGGCGGCTTGGGTCGTTTCGATGCTGATGTAATTGCCAGGTTCTTCCAGCGCGACCAGAACCGGCTTGCTCCATTTCGTGTGCATCTTATCCTCTACCGCTCCACTCGATCAGAGGATGCCTGTAGCCCGTTCGAGCGCTGTGTTCAACGGTTCGGATTAGTCATCACGCCCAAAGGTCAGCCAATCGCGGATGATGCGGCGATCGATGATCTTGATCGAACGATCCGGCTGGATCTGATAGGTCTCAATCACGCGGTCACCATTCCAGCGCCTGAAGTTGTGGGTGAAGGTGCTGCCGATAGGCGACTTCGTCAGCTTGGTGCGCGGCTGACCATTATAGGTGATACTGCCAGGAATAGGCTCGAGATTTGCAGACGAGATTCCGGTCGTGCAGCTTGCAAGCGCGAGTGCGAGGATGGAAACTGCGATAAGGGACTTCGCTTTCATGATACGCTCCTTGCGACGCCAAATGACTTCGGCTGAGGAGTAACTGAAAGCCTCGACCAAGGTTCCTATTCTCCCGCCAAGCCGTTGGGTACGATGTCCATCTTCATCCAGTGGACATCCGTTTGTACATGTCCTTCTCTCACATACTTGCCTAAGAAGTCGGGCATAGCGCTCTCTGCAAAGGCGGACGCACGCCTGACCACGAAGCCCTCCTGTTGGCACGTATTGAGCGCCTTCGCGAGATCATCAAATAAACCCTGCTTGTAAGGGCCACGATACATTATCGGAACATGTTGAATCTTTAGCTCTGTGAAACGAGCAAGCGTCATGTCCCATGACTGGATTTCGTCACCAACGATCCACGCAAAACCCAGGAAATACGAGGGTAAAGAATGATAAGTGATGGAGTGACGGGCGTATAGGTTTTCGCCAACAATACGTTCGTCCTCTGCGAGGTGAGAAGAAATACCCGCGGCAAACGCCTTTACCCAGTCACGAGAAGAATGATAGCGGCCATCCGGGCTTCGCGCATGGCACCCGCCTGCGTGAATGGTCGTGTTCTCTCACCATCCATCTTTTCGGTGACAACCAGATCACCGACCTTCAAGCCATCGAGAGATGGCATGATCTTGTCGTCGCTCGTTGCTCCCGGCGAGTGTGGCAGGTGAAATGTGCGGCCGTATTTTCTCATATGGAAGAGATAACATGCCCGTCATCGATAAGTCACCAGAGCGTCCAGCAGGTCATGCTGGCTACGCACCAACGCGGCAAGCGCGGGCGATATTCAGAGGTGACTATGCGTAGATTTTTGGAGGCCTCGTTGAGACAAAGGTTCGGCTGGATTTTGGTGGTGGCTTCATGGACTGGCGCGGCTAGTACAAAACGCCGGACTTTCATAGTGATAAGAGATTGCCCGGAAAGGCCTTGCGGCTTCGCGCCCGGGCATGGCGCCGGTGATCGCATGTAATCACCCCAGGCCAATGGTGGACCCCTCGCGGATTTCTCGGGAGGGATTTCTTTTCAGCCCGCGAAGGGATCCCAAATGGCAATCTTCAACAAACTCGACCGCCTAGCATCCAAGCAGTGCGATCGCATGTATTCGGTCTCAGCTGTTATCGACGGCGTTGTGTCGACGCCGAATGGTCGATCGCAGCCGGATCCCGATCGCAGAGAAATTCATATCCGCGGAATCTTCGATGAGGCTCCAGCTTACGCTGCAGTTGAGCAAGGGAAACGCGATCGCAGCGGAAATGACCTCGCTACGCTCATTCATGGCGCTGACTTTGTTTTCAGCGTCGATGTGCTGCGTTATCCAGCGGCCGCCAGCGTCAAGCAAAACGATCACGTTGGACGATGCCCGCCGCTTTGAGATCGCAAGCGTGCGGCCGGATGGTTTATCGCGAACGGTCTTCGCGCTCACGAAACTACTTTAAGCGAACGGCGCGGGCGCGGATCTCGTCCATTCTGACCTCATGCGCTTTCAACGTCTCGAGCTCCGACTCGAGGCGGTCATAGAGGGGTAGGACATTCACCCCATCATCTCCCAAGAAAACAATTATCTCTGCAAGCTTATCGAGGGCGCGCTCGACCGTGATAGGGGCGTAGATCTTACTTTTTGGCACCGCGCCTCCCCACGAGTAGGTTCTTCGGCCCCTGGACCCATGGTCCGCGGGTCGGAAGCAGCGCACAGTTTGAGTAATTTTTATGTTTCCATTTTTACAGTTTCAGTTTCAATTTAACAGGGACGAATCTGTGGCGAGGAACTGAAATGGAACGTGCGTTCGAAGCTCACCTGGACATGGTGGCGCGCGACATCGATAGAATGAACGCGGTCAGCTTCTCGGGCATAGAGAGAAACCTTCAGAACGGGTTGAGAAACGCTTTCGAAATGGTCGAGCGTAGTGACTTGGCACTCGCCAGCGCGGACGACGTCCTCTCTGCATTCCATGCACTATCCGTGGAATTTCGAAGATCCCCTATGGGTATGGGGCGGTCTGAAGAGGTGGAGAAGGGGAAGGCGCTTGTACTTCAGCGCATCGCCATTCTTCGCAAAGAGATGCATAACTGTGCCCCCTCAGCGGTAGCGAAGGCGTTGATGCTTGAGTAGGCGCTGGAGCCTATGGCCTAGCCGTGCTGTAGTATCCTTCCAAGTATTGAGGTATGCTGTGGGCAATTCGGTGTCTGACCGGCGGCCACTTGCTTTTTCATGATCGGACAGATGCCTCTGATATCCTTGTCACGATAGAATACCGCACCTCGATTGCGAAGTGCGACCTCAGGCTTGTAGCCACAATCGGGACAGACCCATTCCGTTTCATTTCTCATGTATGCACTCCCATCAGAAGCCAGATGCTGCCAGCGAACCTCTCATGTTGCAATACATGTCGCACGGATTCGCCGGGGCCCGAATGAAATGCTCGGAAACAAAGGGAATCAACGCGCAACATGCATGCGACATTAAAGCTGCGCCGTCAGTCGAATTTCGACCTCAAGTGCTTGATTTGTAATGTGATTTTTTTGGAGGCCTCGCCCGGAATTGAACCGGGGTACAAGGATTTGCAGTCCTCTGCGTCACCACTCCGCCACGAGGCCTCACACGCTCGTCTGTTTGAGCGATGGCCGGGATTTAGAACGAATCCATTTTCGGTGCAATAGGGGAGTCGGAAAAACTCCCGATAAGTTTTTCATGCAGCTTTAGGATCATGAAAGAGCCCCGTCAGACCTTTCGATCGCATCGGGGCTACTTGTCTTCTCCTAAATCAAATTCTGCCAAGCAGAACGAGGATCAGGACGATGACTAGGACCAGACCAAGACCGCCCGACGGGCCCCATCCATAGTTGTGGTATCCCCAGTTCGGAAGTGCGCCGACCAGGAATAGAATCAGAAGGATGACTAGGATTGTACCGAGCATGTTTGCCTCCACCCGTTGATGATACGTCAGTAACGCAATAATGATTAGGCGGATAAAAAAGTTCCCGGGAGCGGTATCAGCCGACGTTGTTTCGGGTAGCAGATGTGCCGCGGCGTATGGTCGTTTCTTTTTAGCCCACTGATGCATGCTTGTGCTTGAAAGCGCGGGCGGAGCCCATTAAGACGATTAGCAAAATGCGGACACAGCTGTGTCTGCCAGACTTTTACTCGAGGCAAGCACGACATGATGGATTTTGAAACCGCACGCGCGAAAATGGTGGACGGCCAGGTGCGTACGACCGATGTAACGTCCCATTCGGTGCTCAAGGCGATTCTTTCCGTACCGCGTGAGGCCTTCGTTCCAGACAACGTCAAGCAGGTCGCCTACATGGACGAAGATCTGCAAATCTGTCCTGCCAAGGATGGGCTTGCGGCGCGTTACCTGTTGAAGGCTTCGCCCATCGCCAAGATGCTGCAGCTCGTGGCTGTCACCAAAGATGATTTGGTGCTGGAAGTTGGTGGTGCGACGGGTTACGTCTCCGCAATCCTCTCGGAACTCGCAGGCTCCGTTGTTTCGCTGGAAAGCGATCCTGAACTTTCTGCGAAGGCGACCGAAACGCTTGCCGCACTGGGTTACGTCAATGTGGTCACGGTTGCCGGCCCGCTGGAGCAGGGACATGCCGCACAGGCACCCTATGATGTGATCTTCATCAATGGCGCTGTTGAGGAGGTGCCGCAGGCGCTTCTCGACCAGCTCGCCGATGGTGGTCGTCTGATTGCCGTCGTGGGTTATGGCAATGCAGCCAAAGCCAGCGTTTATCGCCGGGACGGCAAGGGTGTGTCGGCGGCGACCTTCTTCAATGCGTCGCTGAAGCCGCTTCCGGGCTTTGCCAAGGCTAAGGAATTCGTTTTCTAAATCGGTTGCAAAAGCAGATGGTTAACAGATGGCCCGGTGCACGCCGGGCCATTTTTGTTTGTAAATAAAGCTGTGTATCGCGCAAATCAGCCACCCGCATGGATTCTCTTCTGAGCGCTTGTGCCCTACACTCAAGATGATTCGGAGCATGCGTATTCTGCTCCGGCCCGTCTTGAATGTGAAAATCGGGGATAAAAATGGCTCAGCCGAGTGTAGCGCGTGAACCATCCATGGAAGAGATTCTGGCATCGATCCGCAGGATCATTGAAAGCAACGAACCTGCGCCGTCGAATGGATTTCCAGGTCAGCCGGCTACCGAGTTCGAACTTGGCGAGGTGGAGCTGGATATGGACTTTGCCGAGGATATCTCAGCAGAGATCCCGAGCCCGCCGGCCCATGTTCCTCCGGCTGCCAATCAGGGCTATGGCGCGCGCCAGTTCAACGATTTCGCGCCTGTCGTCGAAAGAGAAGAGCCTGTCGCCGAGAAGTCGATGTCGCTCGCCGATGTAGCAGCACGGGTTCGCGCAGCCGCAGATCGTAATGCAACGCTTGGGCCTCAGGGCAGCCTGGCTCACGGGCAGGGCGTGACGCCGGCGCCTACCGCTTCACCAGCGCCAACGCAGTCCTCTCTGGAGGCTGAGCGCCCACAGGTAGCACAGCCTGCCCGCCCTACGGATGTGCGTCCGTTGTTGGCTGCCACAGCACCTCAGCAGCCCCGGGAAATGCCGACGTTCAATCCTCCGCCGCAAGCTGCGGCACCTGCGCCAGCACCACAGCCTGTCCCCGTTTGGGAAACGATGCAGTTGCGCGGCGCGGTGGAAGAAGAGAAGCCCGTATCTCGCGCTGTCGACATTCGCCAGGAGCCTATGGCCGAACCTGCCGTTCAGAAGAGCGAGCCCAAGCTCGATCTACCGGTGAACTTGGTGTCCGCCGAGGCCGGCGCCCAGATCGCCCGGTCCTTCGGCGCTCTTGCTGAAGTATTTGACGGCGTGCGTAACCCGACGATCGAGACTGTCGCTCAGGACATGCTGCGTCCAATGCTGCAGGAATGGCTGGAAGACAACCTGCCGACGATCGTCGAGCGTATGGTTCGTGAAGAAATCGAGCGCGTTGCGCGTGGTCCTCGTCGTTGATGCACATTGGAGGAAGGCTGCACCTTTCTCCTGATCGTGCCGGGACGGGGTCACCTTGAGGTCATGATGACCTTTCGTTGATACAGAAAGCCGCTGTGGAGATGATCTCCTCAGCGGCTTTCGCTTTTATATGCTTCGTTTGCGCCGGCGCTTGACGCCTTCTGTCGCAGCGTTGTTTTTCAGAGCGCGTCATCACGGATGTACTGCGAAGCTTATTCAAACGGGCCTTCTACAAAGTGTCAGAGACTGTCTATTTCGGTTCCGACAATAATTGGTCTTGGTACTCGACTCTGCAGAAAGGCGAAGAGGAAAACCACGACGCGATGTGGATCGACCTCAGAGTTGGATCGAGCTCCGAGTCGCAAGATGATGACGTGTTGACCACAGCATCGGCCCAACAATCGGACTCGATTTTCGAAAAAGCACGATGCGTAGATCCAAAAAGTAAAGCGCTGTGCGCCCAATTGGACGCACAGCGCTTTAGCCGTCCATTCACTCTGCCTGAATTGTCGCGAACGCTTTGCTGTGCGGCGTTGCGCTTAGTCTTCTGTGAAGACAGGTCGGTCGAGATCCAAGGTGCGTCCATCAAACGAAAACGCCCCCGCGGTGGCGAGGGCGTTTTCCAAAAGCTTATCGAAGCGCTTGCTTAGCTGAAGCGCCCGGCTGCGTGGGCCAGCATGGTGTAAACCTTGCCGGTATCGGACGTCAGGTAGGATTGTGTCACCGTGCGATCACGGTCCGTGCGGGCAACATCCGCCAGAAGCTTTTCGAAATCGGAGATGTACCGGTCGACCGCGGTGCGGAACTCCGACTCACGCTCATATTTGCGCTTGATCTCGTCGAAGGTCTGCTGGCCCTTCAGTGTGTAGAGGCGACGCGTGAAGACGTCGCGCTCGCCGCGCTGATAGCGACCCCACAACTCGACAGACGCATCGTGATCGATGGCCCGTGCGATATCCACGGAAAGCGAATTCAGTGACTCGACGACATGGCGCGGGTTGCGGCTGTCGGCGGCACGCGTCTGCTGTTCGGCTGCAGGCCGGGCTGCAGACGGGGCAGGTGCCATCGGTGCTGCGCCGTCCTGAGCGTCGCGAGAGGCGCCGCGCAACAGATCGCTAATCCACCCACCGCCTTCTTCACGGCGCTGAAGCGGTGCCGAAAGACCAGGCTGCGAAGGCGCTGGACGTTGCTCGACGGGAGCGACGTTGCGGATGACCGGTGCGGCTGGCTGCTGCTGCACGGGAGCTGCTGTTGCTGCCGGTGTAGGCAGCGGCTGCGGTTGCGGGCGTGGCTCTACGCGCGCCTGTTGAGGCTGCGGGGCTGCTGGCTTGGTGGCCGCAATCGCCCGTGCTGCCGGCTCGGAGATTTCAAACTGCTGCGTGGAGCGACCCACCAGCTGAGAAATATCCTGCAGTGCCTTGATCTGCTCGGAAACGGCGCGACGCATTGCGGCTGCACTTTCCTTGGCTTCTTCCGGCAGGTCGAATGCACCACGCTTCAATTCGGCGCGGGTGGCATCGAGTTCCTGGCGGATATCCTGGCTGGAGCGGCGGATCTCTTCCGTTGCGCCGGAGAAACGATTGACCGCTTCCTGTACCGCTTCACGCAATGTTTCGCGCATGACGGTGGCAGCCGCATTCGACTTGTCGGTGGCGGTATTGATCAGCTTGTCGACGTCGGACAGCGACGAGGCGACGCCGTTGCGCAGACGACCGGCAAGCTCGTCCGAATACTTCTGCGTCTCGGACATGGTGCCTTCGATCGCACGTGCCGCTTCCTGGCTGGCTGCCAGAAGCGCGCCACGCATGTTCTGCGCCGCACTGCGCGCCCGCTGTTCGGTCTCGTCCAGCGAGCGACCGATATCGTCGAAGGAAGAGTTGAGGTTTTCGCGCAGGTTGCCCGCCACTTTGGTGGAGCGCTGCTCGGCTTCGCCCAACGTCTGCTCCACGACGGACATGACGCCGCGCATTGAGTTTTCGATTTCCTCGGAGCGCTGCAACAGACCGACGGAGAGCGAACGAAGCGCTTCCTGACGTTCTTCCAGCGTGCCGACAAGGTTGGCCTGTGCGGAGGTCAGAAGCTCGCCTGCCTGCGACAGAACCGAAGTGTGCTCGTCGAAGCGTGCCACAATGCCGGCGACCTGAGACAGCGTGGTTCCGGACACATTGGCCAGACGATCGACCTTGCTCTCGAGCAGGCGGCTGGAGGTGGTGATCAGGTCGGATGCGCGCGATGCGGATTCCGAGAAGCTTGTGGTGGCGCTGTTGAGAGCCACATCGGCCTGCTTGAATTCCTGTGTCGCACGTGCCACGGCCACATTCAGGCTGTCGGTAGCGCCGTTCACTACATCGGTCATGCTCGAATGGCTGTGTGACAGCATGTCGGTGCTCTGACGCGTCGCCGAAACCAGCTTGTTGGCAGCATCGCTGCTGGCGCGAGCGTAATCATCGATGGCCTGCTCGACCATGCCGACCATGCCACTATTGGTTTCCGACAGAAGGTTTGCGCTCTGCTGAGCAGCAGTAACAATCTTCTCGGCCGCATCCTGGCCGACGACAGCATATTCGTTGACGATCGGCTTTGCCTTCTCCTCGATGAGGCGAGACAGTTCGGCAGAACGGCTTGCCAGCATGGAGTTGAGTTCGCGGGTGCGGCTGTCGAGCGTATGGCGGATAGACTCGCCACGGGCATCGAGCGCGCTTTCGACATTGGTCAGCGTCTCGGAAATGGCGCCAACCTGGGTGCGGACGACAGCTTCTGCTTCGGCAACCTTGTTGACGATGGCGTTGCCAGCATCGGAGAAGGTCTGTGCAACCGCAGCGGCCTGGCCAGAAAGCCTGCTCTGCGCATCGGAAATGCGGCCGACGATCTCATCGGAGCGCTGTTCGATGGTGCGGGTGAACTCGTCGTTGCGGGACTTGATCTGGTCTGCAAACTCAAGGCCGGTCTTGCTGATGAACTCGGTCGAGCGCACCGCCTCATGATCGATGCTCTGGGCGGCGTCAGCCACCGCATCGCGAAGCGTGCGAGCAAGGCCGGAAGCCTTGCCTTCAATCGTGCGGTTGACGTTTTCTAGGCCGACATTAAGCGCGCGATCCATCGTGCCTAGACGCTCGTCGATCCGAGCCGTACCGGTCAAGAACACGCCCTCGAGCTTCTGCGTGGCGTCATCAAGCGTTGCATTGACGTTGGTCAGATCGGACTGGAGCTTGCCATGCAGAGCTCCGATATTGTTTTCCAGTCGCGTGCCGGTTTCACCAAGACGGTCGGAGACCGTGTTGACGGAGTTTTCGATACGCGAGGTCAGCGATTCCGACGCCGTGTCGATCGTCCGCTGCAGAACTTCCTGCTGCGTTTCGAACGACATCTCCAGCATGCTGGTGCTTGAGGCAACGGTGGTTGCAAGCGACATGGTCTGGTCAGACAGAAGATCGCCAAGCTGTTCCTTGGCAGAGCCTAGTGTTTCCGAAAGAGCGGAATGATGCTGATCCAACGTGGTGCGGATGGCGTCGTGCGATGTCTGAAGATTGTTTTCCAGGCGCTGGACGCCTGTTTCCATCGTGTTGGCGAAGTTACCGGCACCGGATTCGACTGCGGTTTCGATACGCGTCGCTGCAGAGGCAACCGTCTGCTCGATCAACTCGCTGTTGCGCTCGACGGTCCGGCTGATGGTGTAGGCCTGCGTGCCAAGCATCGTGTCAAGACGCAGATGTCCGACCGATAGTGCTTCTTCCATGGCGGATGTCGTCGACGTCAGTCGTTCTTCGGCATCCGAGACCGTGCGGGCAAGGCTCGCAGCGCGGCCATCGAGAGCAGAAGCAAGGCGCTCTTCGGCCGACGAGATCGCCATGTCGATGGCGATGGTGCGGCTGTCGAGTGTGTCGGCCAGACGTTCTTCCACGCCGGACACCACGGAGGTGAGGGCACCTGTCCGGCCATCCAAAGTCCCGGCCAGACGTTCTTCGGCCGACGAGAATGCCATGTCGATGGCCATGGTACGGCTGTCGAGCGTATCGGCCAGACGTTCTTCGACGCCGGACACGATCGAGGTAAGGGCGCTGGTGCGGCCATCCAGGGTTTCGGCAAGACGCTCTTCAGCAGAAGAGAAGGCCATGTCGATGGCCATGGTGCGGCTGTCGAGCGTATCGGTAAGACGTTCTTCGACGCCGGACACGACGGAAGTCAGGGCGCTGGTGCGGCCATCCAGGGTTTCGGCCAGACGCTCTTCGGCAGAAGAGAAGGCCATGTCGATGGCCATGGTGCGGCTATCAAGCGTATCGGTGATACGCTCTTCCACGCCGGACACCACGGAGGTGAGGGCGTTGGTGCGGCCATCCAGGGTCTCGGCCAGACGCTCTTCGGCAGACGAGAAGGCCATGTCGATAGCCATGGTGCGGCTATCAAGCGTATCGGTAAGACGTTCCTCTACGCCGGACACCACGGAAGTGAGGGCGTTGGTGCGACCATCCAGAGTTTCGGCCAGACGCTCTTCAGCACTGGAGAAGGCGATGTTGATCGCCATCGTCCGGCTATCCAACGTGTCGGCGATGCGGCCTTCGACCCCATTGACGGCATCGTTCAGTGCTTGAGTGCGGCTCTCCAACGTATCGGCAATACGGGTCTCGATACCGGAAACGGCCGACGTCAATGAGGCTGCACGGCTGTCGAGCGTTTCTGCAATCCGTTCTTCAGCGGACGAGAATGCCATGTCGATGGCCATAGTGCGGCTGTCGAGTGTATCGGCGATGCGCTCTTCCACACCTGCAACAACGCTGTTGAGCGCCAAGGTACGGCTGTCCAGCGTGTCGGCCAAACGGCCTTCGACATTGCTGACGATGTTGGTGAGGTTCGACGCGCGGGTATCGAGCGTTTCCGCAATCCGCTCTTCGGCTGTAGAGAATGCCATGTCGAGGGCCATGGTGCGGCTGTCGAGGGCATCGGCGATACGGTCTTCAACGCCCGCAACGACATTGCCCAAGGCAGACGTGCGGCTGTCCAGCGTATCGGCCAAACGGCCTTCGGCACCGCTGACGAGGTTGGTCAGGTTGGACGTGCGGGTATCGAGCGTTTCGGCAATGCGCTCTTCAGCGCTGGAGAATGCCATGTCGAGGGCCATGGTGCGGCTGTCGAGAGCATCGGCAATGCGTTCTTCCACGCCCGCAACGACATTGCCCAAGGCAGACGTGCGGCTGTCCAACGTGTCGGCCAAACGGCCTTCGACACCGCTGACGAGGTTGGTCAAGTTGGACGTGCGGGTGTCCAGCGTTTCAGCGATCCGCTCTTCAGCGGTAGAGAATGCCATGTCGAGCGCCATGGTGCGGCTATCGAGTGCATCGGTGATGCGCTCTTCCACACCGGCAACGACAGTGCCAAGTGCAGACGTGCGGCTGTCCAACGTGTCGGCCAGACGGCTGTCGACATCGTTGACCATGGTCGTCAGAGCAGAGGTCCGCGTATCGAGTGTCTCGGCAATGCGCTCTTCGGCGGTTGAGAACGCCATGTCGAGCGCCATGGTGCGGCTATCGAGCGTATCGGCGATACGTTCTTCAACGCCGGCAACGACGTGGCTGAGCGCTGCGGTGCGGCTGTCCAACGTGTCGGCGATGCGGTCTTCAACGCCGGAGACGGCGCCGGTAATGGCAGCAGCGCGGCTATCCAGCGTTTCGGCCAGGCGACGCTCGACTTCGGCGACGACGTTGTTGATGGCGGCGGCTCGCTCATCCAGCAGTGCGGCAAGGTGCTCGGCGGTACCGGCAACCGATCCGGTGATGGCTTCCGAGCGGCTTGCAAGCGCGCTGTCGAAACGGTTCTGGCTTTCGGTAAGCGCGCCGAACAGCTGGGCGCTACGCTCGGCAAGAACCGCATCGATCTTCGCATGCGTGCCGACGATCGCGCTGGAAATCTCGTTGGTGCGGGCGCTCAAGGCGTCCGTCAGTTCGCGGGTGCGCGTTTCGAGCGAGCTTTCCAGCATTTCCTGGCCAGCGCCCAGCGAGGTCGCGAGAGCCAGAGACTGGTCGGTGAGGGTGCTGTTCAGGCGATCGATATTGGAACTTAGAATGCCACTGAGCGAATCCGTGCCGCCTGCAACCGTCTCGTTGATGCGGGCGAGGCTCTCCATCAGCTTGCTGTCGAGTGTACCGGCGCGCTGATCGAAGGCGCTGGCAAACTCTGCAACATGGGAGTCGAACGCAGTGTTCACGAGACCGACGGTCGTCTGAAGCTTCTCTTCGAAGAGGCCCGAACGCAGATCGAGATCCATGATCGCATCGTCTGCCGTGCTCTGCAGGCTCTGGCGGAAGGACATGCCCTTCTCTTCCAACGTCGCGGAGAGCTTGCCGAGCACCGTGTCGAGAGACCCATCGATGACCTGTTGGCCGCGGCTGATATTCTGCGACAGTTCCTGCGTGCGCTTGGTCAGCGTGTCGTTGAGCAGGCGGGTGTGCTCGTCCATGGACTGGTTGAGCATTTCCGTGCCGCTCGAAAGGGCAGTGGCATGCGTTGCGAATTTCTCGATCAGAGCATTTCCACGCTCGTCGAACGTATTGGAGAGATCGTGGAGACGCAGATCGAATTCGTTGTTGAGCGCCGCTCCAGAACTGTTCAGAGCATTCAGCAAATTCTCGGTCTTCGCTGCAATCAGCGTGCCCATCGCTTCCGTCGAAACGCGGGATTTCTCAAGAAGCGCTGCGGAGCGCGTGTCGATCATCGACGCGAACGCCTCACCACTGGTGGCAAGACGCATGGAAAGCTCTTCACCGACCAGTGACAGCTCTTCCTTGAGCTGCTCCTGGGCGCCGAAGATCGAGGAGCGGATACGTTCAGCATGGCTGATAATGGCGTCGCGTTCTGCGGTCAGCTCGTGAACGAGGCCGCGCACGCGCAGTTCGTTGTCGGCGTAGCTGCGCTCAAGCGCGTTGACCTCCGAATGAACCAGCGTCTCAAGCTCGGTCGCGCGGGCAATGGTGCGCTCGATGCCGTCATTCATGGCGGACACTTCGCGGCGAACCGCCTGGCCAACCGACATGATCCGCTCGGATGCGATCGTCTCCGGCTCTGCGAGACGCAGCGCGACTTCTGCCATGGAGCGTGCGGCATTGCGCAGATCCTTGGCACGCGCCATCATGATGGCGAAGGCGAAGAACAGCATGATCGGAACGACAATGCCGACCATGATCGCCATCAGGCCGGGAATCGCGAAAAGCTGTGCAATCGAGCCTACATTCCAGATCTGGCCGCCATAGATGGCATGTGCAAGACCGACGCCGGCAATCGCCCAGAAGACCGATACGATTGATGCATTGCGGATGGCGCCCGTCATGGAGCCGGCCTCCAGCGATCGCAGGATCATGGCCGGGCTACGCTTGGTGCCGTCATTGGCAGCCTCAAGCCCTCCGGCTCGCGACTGCTGCTCGCTCGCCGCACGCGCTGCCGCTGCTTGAGCCGAAGACTGTGCCTGCTGGTCGTTCTTACGCGGTCTATTCTGTTCTGGCACTCTTGCCTCCGCGGGCTTGGGAGTGGACCTTCTACGAGGCTCCGGCTGGTTTTCGTATGCGCCGAGCTGCAAAGCATCTTCAAGTGCCTGATACGCAGTCTCGTCGATCGAGTCGCTAAACTTGTTGTTCGCCATGCGGTTACGCCTCGTTACATATACGCCCGGCTCATGCCGTTCATTCGCCCGCCGCCTGCAAACGAATATCCGCCATCATGCCTGCAAGACACCTTGAACCATCATGGTTGCCCGGTGGCCTGTTCCTTACTAACACCTGAAAGTGGTCACCCAGCTTTAAGGCAAAAAATACATCAGCTTGCCGAATCCGCAAAACCGGGGAAGAGGTGATGCGGCACCGAATAACGGTAGTGACACATTTGCAGCTTTTAAACAATTAACACGGGCGGGGAAGGCAGTCCAAGTGCCTGCTTGTTAACAGTTTTTAAACCCGTAAAAGGGCTGGAAACCCTGAATTATGAGAAGTTTAACATAAATTAACCATAGCGAAAGATTTTCCCGTTATAGGCGCCGCATTTTTAGCGGAAAGCGACAATAGCCTGCTTTGATGTGAAACACATTCAAGCAACTTCTACCCATAGATAATGAAGGATGACGGAAATGGCTGCGCTGAGTATCGCGTTCGAAGCGCCGGACAATCATGGCGGCAACACCGCTACTGGAAAGAAACCGATCGACTTCGCTCTCCTTGCCACTCAGACTAAGGGTGACAAGGACCTTGAAATCGCTGTTCTTCAGCTCTTCTCGCGGCATGCGCGGTCCATTTTGCAGGAGCTTGCGTTTGCCGATAAGCCCTCGGCGCGCACCATTGCCGGTCGCCTTAAGGGCTCGGCCGATGCCGTTGGCGCCTTTAACGTCTCCGCTGCCGCCGAAGCCCTCGAAAACGGCCAGCATGACGGTGCGTCGCTTGCAAAGCTAGCAGCCTCCGTTCTGGAAGCCGAAAACTTCATTCTGAAGCTCTGCCGATAATCTTTAGCGAAACGGATGGCATCCGGGCAAATCTGCGCCCGGAACACAGCACCTGACGAGGGCCGGTTCGGTTCGCAACCACATTGACGGGTTGCCAATCGCAGCCGGCCTTTCTATGTCTTTAGAAGAATTCTCAAACACTCTGCCTGGATCTTTTGAAATGACCAAACTGACTATCGTTGCTTTCGACGGCACGTCCCATGAACTTGACGTCAGCAACGGCTCCACCGTGATGGAGAACGCTGTTCGCAATTCCGTTCCCGGCATTGATGCTGAATGCGGTGGTGCCTGTGCCTGTGCCACCTGTCATGTCTATGTGGATGATCAATGGACGGAGCGGGTAGGGCCGCCCGAACCGATGGAGGAGGACATGCTCGATTTCGCTTTCGACGTCCGTCCGACCTCGCGTCTTTCCTGTCAGATCAAGATGACCGACGACCTTGATGGTCTGGTCGTTCACGTGCCTGAGCGACAGGGCTGATCAAAATTACCAGAAGTCTTTGAAAAGATTGAGCGGCGGTGGCCACAGTCACTCCACCTGCCGCTCCAGTTGGGCGCGTTACCTGCAGGCGGAGAGGAAGACACCTGCGGCTTCATACGCACCGGGAGAGCCCGTGCGATCGTGAATTTCAAGTCTTCGAATATGTCTGTTATCTGGTGCTTTCACCAATACGTGAGTCTGCCTCAGGCGGCCATGGCAAGAAATCAACGGTGATTATCCGGCAAAACCTTTTGGTCGATGACATGGTTGACGCAAGCGCCATGTGCTTCATGCCGTCATCAACGTGAGCCTGCACGTTGTTGAATGCGGTTCTTGAGAAGCCGCGTCATTCTCGCGTCGAAGTTCTTGGACTCGATCTTGTCGAAACGCACCTGATCCTTGTCATGCGCATCCATGACCTCCTGGCTGACTTCCGCGACCATCTTCTGCATGGTCTCGCAATTGGCTTGCGGACGAAGCGCGCGCAGCTTCTGATCGAGATCGCGGGCATAGCCGCGGGCAATCTCGGCGTGCCGTTCCTCATGGCGCTTGATGTCGGCGGCAAGCGTATCCCAGATCAGTGCCAGATCGGCATTGGTGCGACGCCGGTTCGACCAGCGTGGCAGAAGAATCTTCGTGTGCAGCGTGACCTTCACCGTGCCCACGCCGCACCGTCCATTCTTCTCCACATAGGTGAGTTCGCCACCGAACTTGATTTCCGTCGCCCCCGGATGGCGGAAGCCCGTGGACTTGGTGACCGGGCCGCGCTGCGAAAGCTCGCGATCCAGATCTTCAGCCGTCTTCCCGCCAATGGTGAAATAGGAATAGGTCTTGGTGCTGATGGCCTCGGCGACAGCCGGACGGTTCAGACATGAGAGCAACAGGGCACCCGCGAGGAGCGCGCGGCAGACATTTGAAAGCTGCTTCATTTTCCGGCCTTCATGTTGAACTTGCCGGAGGATTGCGGCATAGAGCCCAAGGTGGCCGAAGAAGTGTTAACACGACCCTTCAATCCTTCGTAAAACGTACCGCGCCTGGAGAAAGTCGATACCGGTCTGACAACGACCGATGCGGAAAACGGAGCGGGATCGGTATAGATGGTAAGGCACTCCACGAATTCGGAAAGGCGTATGTTACTTGATAACAGCCAGCATTAATCTGTGGCAAGCGGCCCATGGTCGCTTCCTGAAACTTGATGGACATGGCCTTATCATGGCGATCGTCAACGCCACGCCGGATTCTTTCTCCGATGGGGGACGCTTTGCGACCGTGGACCAGGCCGTCCAGCACGCCTTGGCCTGCGTAAAAGACGGCGCGCATATCGTTGATATCGGCGGTGAATCGACCCGTCCAGGGGCGGCAAGTGTCACAGATGCGGAGGAACAGGATCGCGTTCTTCCAGTGATCGAAAAGCTGTCTCGGGAAACGGATGCGCTGATCTCCGTCGATACCTACCGGGCATCGACGGCGCGCCTGGCAATCGAGGCGGGGGCTCACATCGTCAACGACGTTTTCGGCCTGCAGAAAGATCCTGACATGGCCAAGGTCGTGGCGGGCTCCGGGGCAGGCGTCTGCATCATGCACACCGGCCGAGAGCGTCAGAAGCTGGACGACGTCATCGCCGACCAATTCGTTTTTTTGAACCACTCTCTCGGTATCGCCGACGCTGCCGGCATTGCGCGCGATCGTATCGTGCTTGATCCCGGCTTCGGCTTTGCCAAGGATGTGGATGAAAATGTCGCACTAATGTCGCGTTTCGATGAGCTTGCATCCTTCCGCCTGCCTATGCTGGCTGGCACGTCCCGCAAGCGCTTCATCGGCGCGCTGACCGGGCGGGAAGCAGCGGATGAGCGCGATGTGGGAACGGCGGCAACAACCACGATCTTACGTCTTGCAGGCGCGGTCATTTTCCGCGTTCATAACGTGTCCATGACAAGGGATGCCTTGGCTGTCGCCGATGCTGTCCTCGACCAGAAGAAGCGACAGGAGACACGCGCTTGAGCCGTTACACGATCCTATTGAAAAACTGTTCGTTCTTCGCTCGCCATGGCCTGCTGGAGCAGGAAGAGGTTCTGGGCCAGCGCTTCTTCGTCGACGCCGAAATGGATGTCGAGGCCGGAGATGCACTCGAGACGGACGAGATCGGCAACACCGTGGATTACGGCGTGGCCTTCGCCGTCATCGAAAAGATCGTCGTCGGCCAACGGCGCTATCTGATCGAAGCTTTGGCCAATGATATCGCCACGGCGCTTCGGCAGCGTTACCCGCAAATCGTGCGGGTCAAGATCACCGTGCGCAAGCCCTCGGCGCCTGTTCCAGGCATCCTCGATTATGCTCAGGTCTGCGTCGAGCAGCATGCCTGAGATCTGGACATCCGCAACACTCGGTCTCGGCGGCAATATCGGTGACCCGAGGGCGGCCATGACCAAAGCGCTGGCTGCTTTAAGCGACCGTAGCGATTGTCGCCTTGTGTCCGTGTCCGAGCTTTACCGCACACCGCCCTGGGGCAAGACCGATCAGGCTGATTTCTTCAACTCCTGCGCTTTGATCGAAACGGCGCTGCCTGCCGAGGCCTTGCTCGATCTCTGCCTTGATATTGAATGCGGGATGAAGCGTGTGCGCCTTGAGCGCTGGGGACCGCGCACCATCGATATCGATGTGCTGACCTATGGCGACGCGCAGGTCCTGACGGAGCGTGTCGAAATTCCCCATCCCAGAATGACGGAGCGAGCCTTCGTGTTGATGCCGCTTGCCGATATTGCGCCGGATCTGGTGGTCAAGGGCAGGCGGGTGATCGAATGGCTGGCAGACGCGGATAAGACCGGCATCGTGCGCGCAAACGAAAAGCGGGAATGGTGGGCCACTCCCGCTTAGAGCGCCGTGCGTCCTATTGGACGCACAAAGGACACTCTATCTTCTTTGATCTACGCATCGTGCTTTCCGAAAATCGAGTCCGATTTTCGGGCCGATGCTGTAGCAATCAGAATTGGATTGAGGCGCTTTACGGCTTGATCGAACCGACCGCCATCGAGTCGACATTGCGTGCCAATGTCAGGCCGATCACGGGAATCATCTGGTCTGCGACCTTCACCGAGATCGTGATGTTCATCGACTTGTTGTCTTCCATCACGCGAGCAACCATGGCGCCGTTGAGTTTCGCACGGTTGATGCCGAGCACCACCTTGTCACCGCTGACCTGTCCGGAGGTGACGTCCAGTCCCTTGCCCTCGGAGCCATCAAGGAACTTGCCCTCATAGCCGCTGCCCTTCTTGGCAATGATGGCGGACATGGGCTGCTTGAAGACGCCAACGCGGCAGGTGCCGCCAAGCTTGATGCCGGTCTCTTTTTCACCCAGCGGTTCGCCGGTGAGATCGCAATTGAACTTGGTGCCCTTGTACTTGCCCGCGACGATCTCGCCCGGGCCGGACCACGTGCCGGCGACCGATCCGAAGAAGACATCGTCACGCGATGCGGCTTGAACGTCGGAAACTGCGAGCCCGCTGCTCACGGACATAACGGCGGCAAGCCCGCCCAGAAGCGAAAAGAAGCGCGAAAACATGATACTTTCCCTGGCGAGTAGGTCGCTTTGTGTGGGAGCAATCTATGTCGCGAATGGTTAACGCTTGGTATATTTCGCTGAAATAAGGATAACGAATTGTAACCATTTGGTCCTGAAGAGCCCTGAAATCAGGGCTTTTCAGTCTTCAAACCACCTTTCAGATCCGGTGTGAGATCAGACATGAAGTCGCTGATGCCAGGCCGTTTTAGAGCCCGGAAAGGAAGCGGGCGGCAGAGGTCCATTGCGGCAATACCGATCCGTGCGGTCATCAGTCCATTGATGACACCCTCGCCGAGACGGGCCGAAAGGCGTGAGGCGAGACCATGTCCAAGCACCTGCTGAGCAAGCCCATCACCCACCGCAATCGAGCCTGTCACCGCCAGATGGGCAATCACATCACGCAGCAGCCGGATCATGCCGAGCGTGCCGGGACGTCCGCCATAAAGTTCTGCCATGGCGCGAATGAGCCGGGTCACTTCAAACAGAACATAGGCAAGATCGACGATCGCCCGCGGGCTGACGGCAGTCACGACGGAGACGCGCTTCGAAGAATTGAGAATCAGCGCACGCGCCTGCCGGTCAAGCGGGGTCAGAAGCTCCCTTTCGGCAAGCTCCATCAGGTGCGGGCCGTCGATCACATCGTTTTCGGTGTCCTTCAGGGCGGCACGACCTTTTGCTGTCTCCGCTCGGTGAGAAAGGACAGCCGTCAGCTTTGTGATAACCGAGCGCGCGGCAGACGCCTTCTTTTGGCTGGCAGCGTCTTGCGCATCGGCCTTCAGTGACTGCACCGCATTCAACCGCATGATTCCAAAAAATTCTCGCCCGACAAGCACGAGGACGGCGAAGACGGCAACGATGAGGGCGATGCTTGCCGTGTAACCCAACCAGTCAGAGCGCGAAAACAGGTCGCGGATCAGCTGGTCCGCCCACAGCCCGAAGGCAAGTGACAAAAGAACGCCAACTGCGCCGAGAGCAAGCCTGCCGAAGGAGAAGCGGTGACGACGCGGTTCAGCCACGGGAAGCGGTGCTGCATCGATCTCCTCCGGTGCCAGGAATGGATCCTCTTCATCCGGCACCATGGAGACATCGCTATCGAAGCTGCGTGGCTGGCGCCGTGGCAAAGCCGTCGGCGTGTCTTGTCTCGCTTCCGTTTCCAGCGTGAAAGCGGCAGGTCTGCGGGAAGAGCCGTTAGTGTCGTCTTTCATGCGAGCTTGTCTCCAAACAGGAACTGCATGGCGCGGTCGAGCCGGATATGCGGAACCGAGAGCTTGATGCCGCCAGCCGTCTCTTCGAGCTTCGGCGGACGAAAGCGGATGACGTTGACGTCCGGCAGGTCTGCCGAAGCGCCCTGCGCGTCGATCTGGCGAAACAGCGGCTCGGGGTCTTCCGGCAGATCGCCGGGAAAGATTGCCGTGCTGCGATTGCCATCGAAGACCTCACCATTGATCGTCTCGCCGGCAATCGGCGTCCCGACGATGACGGGCAGTGACACGCCGTCCTGACGCACGCTTGCTTCCTTCGTCGCGCGCACCGAGGCAAGCGCCATGACTTCGATACCCGCCCCACTCATGCCGATCGCCGTCACGGCGCGATCGACCAGACGCGCTGTGAGATTTTCCAGCCGATCATGACTTTCGTGGTGCAGATGATCCGCCTTGGTCGCGGCCACCAGCACCTTGTCGATTCGCCGTCCGACGAGTGACGAGAGCAGGCTGTTCTTGCCAGGGCGGAAACAGGCAAGCACGTCGCCAAGCGCGCGCTCCAGATCCTGTACCGCTTCCGGTCCGCGGTTGACCGCCTGCAGGGCATCAATGAGCACGATCTGCCTGTCGAGACGGGCGAAATGCTCGCGGAAGAACGGCTTCACCACGATTGACTTATAGGCCTCGAAGCGCCGCTCCATCATGGCGCGGAGCGATCCCTTGGCAGCCTTCTCGGTGCCGATACCGGGAAGAGGTGAAAAGGTGAGGGCAGGCGAACCTTCGAGATCGCCCGGCATCAGGAAGCGACCGGGCGGCAGTGTCGAAAGCGAACGTTCATCGGATTTGCAGGCCTTGAGATAGGCCGCGAAGCTTTCTGCCAGGCGCTTGGCGGTCATCTCGTCGGCGGGTGCATCGATATCGAGGGAGGAGGCAATCTCCAGCCAGTCGCGGGCAAGCTCGGCGCGAACACCTGTCTGCGCCAGCGACACCGTGTTGTCGCTGAAGGTCTTGTAATCCTGCGCCAGCAGCGGCAGATCGAGCAGCCATTCCCCCGGATAATCGACGATATCGATGGAAAGTCTGCCAGGTGAAAACCACCGTCCCCAGCCGCTCGCGCTCTGGTAATCCAGCGTGATGCGCAGCTCCGAAATAGCGCGTGTGGAGTCCGGCCAGACACGGTCTCGCACCAGTGCCTGGATATGATCTTCGTATTGGAAGCGCGGAATGGCGTCATCGGGTTGCGGCTCCAGGCGCACATTCGACACCCGGCCGGACCGGGTTGCCTCGAAGAGTGGCAGGCGTCCACCATTTAGGAGATTATGGACGAGCGACGAGATGAACACCGTCTTGCCCGCGCGCGAAAGTCCCGTCACACCGAGCCGCAACGTGGGATTGGCAAGCGCATTTGCCCGGTCGGCAAGGTTGTCGAGGGCGATCAATGCACTGTCGGTGAAGGATGTCAGGGATGGTGGCAATGACTCTTCCTAAAAATAATCGGTTTCCCGAAAATATATAGGGTTGTCGCATGCTCAAAAAAGAAGCGCTGAAGAAAGTTTTGCTTGGCCTTCGATCTTGGCTATGGCGTCAGAAAGTCGATGAGGCGCCAGGAGTCGCGCTTGGCTTTGTCCCTAGACGCGCAGTCCAGCACCGCAAGCCCCGCCGTGGGAAACCCATGCGGCAGCGACGCTTCGAGGATGTCGCGGCCGAGCAGGGCTTCAGCAACGGCCTCCATTGTCGGATTATGTCCCACAAGCATGAGGGAGGAAACCTCGTCCCGCGCCAGCGCGAGATTGAGATAGGTTTCAGCCTGCGCGTTATACATTTCGTCCAGATAGGACGCTTCAATAGCTCCACGGAATGAATGCAGGAAAATCCGCGTGGTTTCGCGACATCGGATGGCGGCGGAGCTGATCACGAGATCCGGGCGATAGTTTTTTTCCGCGGCGGATTTGCCGATGAGAGCGGCCTCGGCCTTGCCTTCCTCGGTTAGTCTTCTATTGAAATCGCGTTCGCCGGGTTCCGCCCATCCTGCCTGAGCGTGACGCAACAGGTAAAGCCGGAAAGTTTGCTGTTGAGACGGCGCCATTCCGGAGCATCCTAATGCAATCAAAGAGGGAGAACGATGTTTACAGGAGGAGGGGGCAAACTCGCAAGAGGCGTCGATCGCGAAGCAAGTCTAGATAAAGTGATTGAAGAAATAATCCGTGACGTCGCAATAATGTATAAAAAATAGTCGTTTAGATGATTTTTATGACAGATTTAAAAATGCCTAAAAACGAATCTCCAGACTTGAATGGCTACACGGCATTGGAGTATACCCCCGCCATATGAGATGTTCTTCGAGGAGAATCGCGTTGAGTGAGAAGATCGATCTTAGTAACTATGTGCTCTCGGAAAACGATGAGTTCATGAATGCCAACCAGCGCGCCTATTTCAGGGCCAAGCTGATCGGTTGGAAAAATGACATTTTGCGAGAAGCGCGCGAGACACTCGGTCATCTCGCAGAGGAAAGTGCCAATCACCCTGATCTGGCCGACCGCGCTTCGTCCGAAACCGACAGAGCTATCGAACTTCGAGCCCGCGATCGTCAGCGCAAGCTGATTTCCAAGATCGACGCCGCCCTTCAGCGCATCGAGGACGGAACCTACGGCTACTGTGAGGAAACAGGCGAGCCGATCGGTATCAAGCGTCTGGATGCTCGCCCGATTGCAACGCTGTCGATCGAGGCGCAGGAGCGTCACGAGCGTCGCGAAAAAGTGTACCGTGACGAGTAGTCAGTCCTATCAGATACGATGATCAGAAGGCCGCCTCAGAAATGAGGCGGCCTTCTTCATGTCCTCATAAAAATGCCCGCGACTTGCGCGGGCATTCCAGACGATCTTTCGATCGATATTATTCGACGACGACGTCGCCCTCGCGGTAAGCGCGGCTTGTGCCAACGCTGCCGCCGAAGAGAGCGGCAACCGCACCGACCAGGAGCGCACCAAAGGCAACGTAAGACGCTGTCGACACGGCGGTCGCAGTTGCCTGGGCAGCTTCGGTCGCACGTACCTTGGCCTGCTCTACAGCCTGACGGTACTGATTTTCGTAATCTGTGACCTGCTGGCGGGCCTGATCGACCGGGATATTCTGTGCGCGGGCAAGGGCGTCGGCGGCACGGTTGCGTGCATCTTCAGCCTGAGCCTGGTCGCCAGTCAGCACGGCGCGGACGGCGCTGACGGCTGTATCACGCAGCGCCTGCGGATCGTTTCCACCGCTCGCATCGCGAATGCGCTGCTCGATACCCGCCAGTGGATCGGATGTGTTGGCAAGCGCAGGGGCTGCAGTCGTCGCAGCGGTTGCGATTGTCGAGCCTGCGCCGGAGAAGACGCTCGTCACACCGGTGAATGCGCCGCCGATCAACGCTCCAACCGAGGTGGTCAGCATATAGAAGACGATCAGCGTGGTTACGGCCCAGGTGGTCAGGCCATGAAGGGCGCCAGTGGAACGGACCGCGCGGCCAGACAGGCGGCTTGCGACATAGCCACCGACGAAGGACGAGATGATGCCGCTGGCGATGATCCAGATAACGGAGCCGGTCGAAAGCGACATTGCCGATGGCGTATCGTTACGAGCAGGGTCGATTACGCCAGCACCGATGGCGGCGCCGAGAATGTTGAGAACCAACTGAAGCGTCAGTGCCACGGCGACACCGGCAAAAACGCCACCCCAGGAAATACGTGTCACGGCTTCCGGCAAGACTGCGCTGCGCGCGGCCACCGTCGATGTTGCATAGCGGACCTGACCGGCCATTTGAGACTCTCCTAATGTATCGCGCGATGGTTGCGCATGCGGAGCAACGGCCTTCCCATCCGTTGGTTCCATTGCGCACTAAGTTATCGCGGATACCGAAGTGTCTCTGATTTAATGTCTATCGCTATGGCTGTGATCAGTCACTTAGCTGTCTATCGCTGGTCCAGAGGCTTGCGCAGACGCCCGGCTGCATCCTGGATATATTGCCAGGCCACGCGACCGGATCTGCCGCCACGTGTCGTCGCCCATTCCAGCGCTTCGCGGTGCAGGACATCGCGCGCGAGACCGAGGTCGAAATGGTCAGCATAGCCATCGATCATCGCCAGGTAGTCATCCTGGCTGCATTTATGGAACCCAAGCCATAGGCCGAAACGATCGGACAGCGAGACTTTTTCCTCGACCGCTTCAGATGGATTGATGGCAGTCGACTGCTCATTTTCCATCATGTGTCTCGGCAGGAGATGACGGCGGTTGGACGTCGCGTAGAACAGCACATTCTCCGGTCGGCCTTCAATACCGCCGTCCAGTGCCGCCTTCAGAGACTTATAGGCCGTATCGTCATGGTCGAAAGAAAGATCGTCGCAGAAGAGGATGATTCTGTGCGGAGCGGCTTTCAGGATATCGAGGAGGACGGGCAAGGTGTGAATGTCTTCGCGATGCACCTCGACAAGCTTCAACGACGTGCCGCTTGCGGTGCGCACGTCTTCGTGAACCGCCTTCACCAGCGATGATTTGCCCATGCCGCGCGCGCCCCAAAGCAGCACATTGTTGGCAGCAAAGCCTTCTGCGAAGCGCAACGTGTTCTCGTGCAGGATATCCCGGACGTGGTCCACACCGCGGATCAGCGTCAGCGCAATTCGGTTCGGACGCGGCACGGGCTGCAGCCAGGCATTGCCAGGCGTCCAGACAAAACAATCGGCGCTATTCCAGTCATTTGACGCAGGTGCGGGGCCTGCGAGCCGCTCCACGGCGTCGGCAAGACGGCGAAGTTCGAGAAGCAGGAGTGCGCTGGTTTCTTCTGACGTCATGATCGATGCTCCTTGTCGACTTTCCGCGGCTCGTTGAACCCGGTCAAATGCCGGAACAGACGTGGAATTTGCGCGGCCTAGCATGGTGTTTCATGCCCCGAAAGAGTATGAGCCGTGGAAACGGTACGGGGGTCGAAGTCTTTCTGTTGCATTCTAGGGGATCGCAACTATATTCCGGCGGCTTGAAAGCTGGCCAGTGGCTTAAGACTGTGCCTGAAATCTGAGGAGTTTTTTATGTTCATTAGCCAAGCCTTTGCTCAGGATGCAGCAGGCACACCATCGGCTTTCGGGTCCGGCCTGGAAATGCTTTTCCTTTTCGCCCCGCTCATGGTCGTGTGGTACTTTTTCCTGATCCGTCCGCAGCGCGCGCAAATGAAGAAGCGTCAGGAGACGCTCACCAACATTCGCCGTGGCGATCAGGTTGTGTTGGGCGGCGGCATTGTCGGCAAGGTGACCAAGGTTATCGACGATAACGAACTTGAAGTCGAAATTGCCGAAGGCGTCAAGGTCCGCGCATCGCGCACCTATATCGCCGAGGTTCGTGTCAAGGGTGAGCCGGTCAAGACCGAAGCTCCTGCTAACGCGAAGTAACAATAAGCAGGCTGCGCATCGACGCGGCCTGGGTTTTCTAACCCAACCCTGACCGAGACCGAAATGCTTCATTTTTCCCGCTGGAAAACAGTCTTCATCTGGTTGATCGTGCTGATAAGCGCCGTCATCGCTTCCCCCAACCTGTTCACGGACAAGCAGCTGGAGGGAATGCCAAACTGGTACAAGCACAACAAGGTGACGCTTGGTCTCGACCTTCAGGGCGGTTCCTACATCATGCTCAAAGTCGAGCGTTCCGACATCGTCAAGGAACGTCTCGAAACTATCGTCGGCGACGTCCGCGCCCAGTTGCGCGACGCCAATATCCGCTATTCCGGTCTGGCCGGCAACGGCCAGCAGATTCAGGTTCGTATCACCGATCCGGCTCAGTATGAGGCGGCCAAGAATGCGTTGAAAGATCTGACGCTGCCAGTCTCCGTCGGTACGCTGACCGGTGGATCGGTGCAGGAAGTGACGATGAGTGATGGCGGCGACAATCTCCTGCGCCTGAACCTCACCGATGCAGGCATCGATTATCGCCTGTCTTCTGCCGTTGCCCAGTCGATCGAAGTCGTCCGCCGCCGTGTCGACGAACTCGGCACGACCGAGCCGCTGATCGTGCGCCAGGGCAATGACCGTATCATTGTTCAGGTCCCGGGCCTCCAGGATCCGCAGCGCTTGAAGTCTCTGTTGAATCAGACAGCCAAGCTTTCCTTCCGCATGGTGGATACATCCATGCCGGTTCAGGAAGCGTTGAACGGACGCCCACCTGCGACAGATGAAATCCTCTATTCGCAGGACGACCCGCCAGTTCCTTACCTTGTCGAACGCCGTGCGCTTGTGTCTGGTGACAATCTAGTCGATGCGCAGGCAAGCTTCAATCAGCAGACCAATGAGCCTGTTGTTACATTCCGGTTCGATAGCCGCGGTGCGCAGCGTTTCGCGCAGGCCACCCAGCAGAATGTCGGCAAACCTTTCGCCATCGTTCTCGATAACCAGGTTATTTCCGCCCCCGTGATCCGTGAGCCCATCGTTGGCGGTTCGGGCCAGATTTCCGGTAACTTCACCGTTCAGGGTGCAAATGACCTCGCCGTTCTCCTGCGTGCCGGCGCCTTACCTGCGACGTTGACGGTGGTTGAAGAGCGGACCGTTGGCCCAAGCCTTGGCAGTGACTCCATCCATGCCGGCCTGACTGCCAGCGCCATCGGCGCCATCGGCGTCGTCCTTTTCATGTTCATCTTCTATGGCTTCTTCGGCCTGCTGGCGAATATCGCTCTCGTGGTCAATATCGTCATGCTGCTGGCCATTCTCAGCATCATTGGGTCGACGCTGACATTGCCGGGCATTGCCGGTATCGTCTTGACAATCGGTATGGCGGTGGACTCGAACGTTCTGATCTATGAGCGTATCCGCGAGGAAGTCAAAGCGGGCAAACCGTTGATATCGTCGCTTGAGAACGGCTTTACCCGTGCTTTCGCCACCATCATCGACGCCAATCTGACCACATTTATCGTGGCCTGCGTACTCTTCTATATGGGTACCGGACCGGTGAAGGGCTTTGCGGTCACGCTCGCCGTCGGTATCGTGACGACTGTCTTTACCGCCTATACGCTGACGGCTTGGCTGTTTGGTGTCTGGGTTCGTCGCAGCCGTCCCAAGCATCTGCCGAAAGGCATCCGCACCGGCATGTTTGACGGCAAGGATATTCCTTTCATGAAGTACCGTCGCATCGTCTTCGGTATTACCGGCGTCATCATGCTGACCTGCCTTGGCGGCTTCATGACCAAGGGTCTGAACCTTGGCATCGACTTCCAAGGCGGCTCGATCATCGAGGTGCAGTCGAAAAGCGGTCCTGCCGATATCGCAGATATTCGTGAGCGCCTGAGCCAGTTGAACCTTGGAGAAATTCAGGCTCAAAGCTTCGGTTCTCCCGACGACGTTCTGATCCGCATCCAGGCGCAGGAAGGCGGCGAGAATGCCGAGCAGTCGGCAATCACGATGATCCGTGGCGAGTTGCAGGATAAGTATGACTTCCGCCGCGTGGAAGTCGTGGGACCGGCCGTCTCGGGCGATCTCACCGTCACCTCGACCATCGGCATCGCGCTCGCCATGATCGCGATCATGATCTACATCTGGTTCCGCTTTGAGTGGCAGTTTGCGCTCGGTGCGATCATCTCCATGGTGCACGACGTGGTCTTCACCATAGGCCTCTTCGTCTTCCTGGGGATCGAGTTCAACCTCACCAGTATCGCGGCGATATTGACCATTATCGGTTACTCGCTGAACGATACGGTGGTCATTTACGACCGAATTCGAGAGAACCTGCGGCGCTACAAGAAAATGCCGCTGTCCATGATCATCGACGTCTCTCTGAACCAGACGCTGTCGCGTACGATCTTGACCGGCCTGACAGTGATGCTTGCGCTGCTATCGCTCTACCTCTTCGGTGGAGAGGTCATACGCTCCTTCACCTTCGCCATGCTCTTCGGTGTCGGTATCGGCGTGTTCTCGTCTATCTACATCGCGGCTCCTGTTCTGATCGCCTTCAATCTGCGTCCGACCAGCACGGATGCCGATGACAAGGACGACCAGAAGGCGAATTCGATCAGCGGCAGACCGGCAGTCTGATGGCTGGCGGAATAGAAATACGCCCGGCCCATTTTCCTGGCCGGGCGCCTATCGATGCTTATGGAAATGGCGGTTTTCGCTTCGCCGAGATGTCGCATCGCGGCTCGCTTCTCTGCCTTCCTTCCGGCATTCACGGATGGGACGTGACCGATCCCTTGCAGCTTTCGGTCGATAACTTCACCAAGGTTCTGGAACAAGCGGCCGACATCGAGTTTCTGTTGATCGGCATGGGCGACTCCATGCGGATCGTCCCGAGCGCACTGAAGGCCGCCTTGAAAGAGGCTGGAATCTCTGTCGATCCGATGAGCACGGGTGCTGCGGTCAGAACATACAACATCATGCTTTCCGAATCGCGGGCAGTGGCTGCCGCCCTGATTGCGGTCGAAGGCTGAAGAACGGTTATCGATGACAGACCTGCCGGCGGATAAGGGCGCTTGCCTGACGATGCTGCGTGACATGGATCGCGACAGATATCTCGCATGCCTTCTTGCGCCGGAAGACAAGCGCGGCGATCTCGCGGCCCTTTACGCTTTCAACGCCGAGATTGCCCGCATCCGCGATGTCGTTCGTGAGCCGCTTCCAGGTGAAGTGCGCATGCAGTGGTGGCGCGATCTCCTGGAGGGAAATCCGCATGGGGACAGCGTCGGCCATCCGGTTGCCGCAGCACTGCTCAACGCGATCGCCACCCATAATCTGCCGCGGCAGACTTTGATCGACATGATCGAGGCGCGCATCTTCGATCTCTACGATGACGTCTTCGAGAATCGCAACGCTCTCGAGGGCTATGCGGGCGAGACGGCGTCTGCATTGATACAGCTCTCCAGCATCGTGCTTTCGCCGGATGATGCGGCGAGAAACGCCGAGACCGCGGGCCACGCAGGCGTTGCCCAGGCCATGGCTGGCATGCTGCTGTTGATGCCGCTGCATCGCCGTCGAGGTCAGGTATATGTTCCGCAGGACGTTCTGTCGGCAGCCGGATTGAACCGCGAGAGTTTTCTGGAAGGCAAGGACCGTGAGAAGGTCGGTGCGGCGATCGAGATATTCTGCGCGCATGCACAGGATCATCTGAACAGGGCGCGCCAGACGTCCCTGCCTAAAGCGGTCGTTCCCGCTTTCTTGCCCGTGGCACAGGTCGAGGCTGTGTTGAAGGCGGCACGTCGCGCTGGCGCGGACGTTGTTGAAAACGGCATCCAGCTCTCATTGCTCCGTCGCCAGTGGCTGCTCGCTAAGGCCGCCTATCTGAAGCGTTTCTAGAGCGTGGCACGCAAAGCCGCAGCGGTTTTGCGATAACGACATGCCTTTAAAGCGCAGTGAGTCTTTCGGACGCTCAACTTTCTTAAATCTCAGCACGACGCTGCAAGCGCGCTTCACCTCCGCGCAAGTCTTGGTTGCTAAGCCGCTTGATGAGCTGGTATGGACGACAGCATTGTCCAATACGTGATTTCGAGAAGTCAGAGCGTGTCTTGTAGGTCCCGAAGGGCTGAAGACTCTCCAAGGAGTGACAGAGATGAGCCTTACCATTTGGATCATCATCCTCGCGCTTTTGATCGCGGTCGCGATCTATCTCTGGCGCCTGAAGCGTTTCTCGGAAGGCGAAAGCAGCTACGATACGGGGCAGGCCATTTTGGATTTCGCCCGGGCCTTTCCCAATGAGGCGATCCGCAGCCTGCATATGACCGCAGACGGCAACGCCGTTTTCGTTCGGCTGCATGACAACAAGGCTGGCTTCATGCGCAACATGGGCAAGCACAATGCCTGCATGATGCTGAACCCGGAGCGCGTCACGGTGGAACATCTGGAAAGCGGCGACGGTTTCGTCGTCGCCTTCATCGACACGCCGAAATATAGCGGTGCCTATCGTTTCAAGACGGTTGGGGAGGCCGCAGAAGTGTCTCTCTGGTTGCTCGGAAGCTATCTGGAAGCAGCGGATGCAGAGCCCGATCAGCCTAAGGAAGCTGACGCCAGCTCCTCACCTTCCTCCGCAACCTGATTAAGAACCGGCGCTTCGACGCCAAGCCATGTCGCGCAATCTTGCAGCGCGCGTGCGCACATCAACTGACGCTTCATGATGGTCTTGTCCTTGCCGCGGAAGCGCTTCACGCCTTCGGGCTTGACGATCGAGCCCGGCGCAAGCTCAGGAAACAGGCCGAAATTGACATTCATCGGCTGGAACGAACGCTTGCCCGGTTCCTCGTCGGTGGAAAGATGCCCGCCGGTAATGTGGTTGAGCAGAGCGCCAAGCGCAGTCGTCGCCGGCGGCAGGCGGACCGGCTCGCCCTTATGCTCGGCACTGGCGAACCGACCGCAAAGCAGCCCGATGGACGCACTCTCGACATAGCCTTCGCAGCCGGTGATCTGGCCGGCAAAACGGATGTCCGGACGAGACTTCAGCTTCAGCGACGGATCGAGCAGCCGCGGCGAATCGATATAGGTGTTGCGGTGCAGGCCACCGAGACGCGCAAACTCGGCATTTTCCAGGCCCGGAATCATACGGAAGACGTCCGCCTGCGCGCCATATTTGAGCTTCGTCTGGAAGCCGACCATGTTGTAGAGCGTGCCTAGTGCATTGTCCTGACGCAGCTGTACTACCGCATAGGGCTTGACTGTCGGGTTATGGGCATTGGTCAGACCCATCGGCTTCATCGGGCCGTGACGAAGCGTTTCGCGTCCGCGTTCCGCCATGATCTCGATTGGCAGACAGCCATCGAAATAGGGCGTGCCTTCCCATTCCTTGAAGCCCACCGTGTCGCCGGCGATCAGCGCATCGATGAAGGCATGATACTGTGCCTCATCCATGGGGCAGTTGATGTAGTCCTTGCCGTTGCCACCAGGCCCCACCTTGTCGTAGCGGGACTGGTACCAGCAGACATCCATGTTGATGCTGTCGCGATGGACAATCGGCGCGATTGCGTCGAAGAACGCCAGCGCATCTTCGCCTGTCTCCGCCTGGATGGCGGCGGCAAGCTCGGGCGCGGTGAGCGGGCCCGTGGCAATGATCGTATTGCCCCATTCCTTCGGTGGGAGGCCCGGAACAACTTCGCGAACAATGGTAATGAGTTGATGCGCCTCAAGTTGCGCCGTAACCGCTTCGGCAAAGCCATCGCGATCGACGGCGAGAGCGCCGCCGGCCGGAACCTTGTGCTTGTCGGCGCAGGCCATGATGAGCGAGCCCGCCAGACGCATTTCCGCATGAATGACACCGACGGCATTGGCCGTCGCATCGTCGGAACGGAAGGAGTTGGAGCAAACGAGTTCAGCAAGGCTGTCACCCTTGTGAGCATCCGTGCCGCGAACGCCGCGCATTTCGTGCAGGATGACGGGAATGCCAGCCTGAGCGACCTGCCAGGCCGCTTCCGAGCCGGCAAGGCCGCCGCCAATGACATGGATGGGAGAGTTCATAGTGTCTTGCATCGCGCGCTCACGTTGCCAACCGGCACTTAGGGTGCTGCGGGTCGACGATCTTTCTTGATTGGCTTAGCCTCACTCTGAGGAGGCATTTGCCCGATGCAGTATCACGAGCAGTGCGGGCCGCCAAACTTTTTCGAAAGCTTGCGAGTCTCAGACGTCAGGAGAAGGAGATTCAAGCGACGATCGTGAGCGACCTGCAAGAATCAAAAAACGGCGCTCATGGCGCCGTTTTTTTGCCTGTCGCTCAGCCATCCGGTGCCGTGGGAGGTCGGCTCTTGCGGATGACCTTGTACGCTGATTAGCGGAACGAACGGGATGCGACGTTACGGATGTCGTAACGGGTCAGGCCGATATCGCTGAGAGCCTGGTTGGAGAGGCTGCCCAGTTCGTTGAGCGTACGGCGATAGCTGATCCAGTTCTTAGCGATGCGAAGCGGGTTCATGGTGGTTTCCTCAATCTTTGATGTGTTTGATCTTTAAAATTCAGTCCGCCGGGCCGCTGGTAATCTGCGCTCTCGGCTGTTGAGTGGTATATACATATTCATAGCAATGATTTGGAGTGCAGATTTTGAGCGACTGCCATGCATTTGTGCAATGTGTCGTCTATTTTTGCAGCTTGTGGATCGATCTGCGCATTATTTGAGCGGAAATCCGTGAGGCGCTGCTACGATCCCGCCCGGCTTTTTGAGCACTCGGACGACGCTGCATCAAGGCATCCTGATTTCTGCAAATCGATGCTGGTCTTCGGACCGATATTTCAGGGCGGGCAGGGGCGTTGAGCGCAAAAAGAAAAGGCCCGGAGCGGGTGCTCAGGGCCTTTTGAGGGTAACACATCGGGCAGACGAAGGATCGCCAGCCGGTGTTATCGATCTATTACATACCGACTGCAGTGCGAGCAACGCGACGGATGTCGGTGCGGCCAATGCCGAGATCGCTCAGTTCGCGATCGCTCATGCGGTCCAGTTCAGTTACGGTCTGACGATACTTGCGCCAGTTGTTCAGCGAGCGTGCAATGTTCATGGTCTTATTCCTCGTTTCGGTTCGCCGGTTGCTTGGGATCAACTCGGCTTCGTTTTCTGAAACTGAATATATGCCTTTCGCCGCGCTTCAAAAACAGACAAAGAAGGATGACACCTATGCGCATAACGCAGGGCAAGCTCCGAATCGGCGCCCTACTTCCTTAACAAATGCATAATTTGACAGCATTTGAAGTGGATTTTCAGGCCCAAACAGCAGCAGTCACGCTCTTAAGCTCGTCTCCGGGCCAGTCGAAATCTTAATGGGCCTCACAAACTCTCATCAACTGCCGCGGCAAGAGGTGGGCACGTTGGTATAGCATTCCATCGGGGAGGGGCTTTCATGGGCGGCCCAATGAAATCGAACTGCGTGGACCGCGAGCCTCGTGATTCCGCAGATGGCCTGCTCGCCATTGTCATAGAGTCCTTAAAACCCATGGAAATAGGGCTTGTACGGCGTCATTTTTCCTTTGCGCTCCTGAAAACGGATGATATAGAGACGCCGCGCTCCGGAAGGCCTCATGTGCCAGATGTTGTTTATGCAGGATTTAAAGAGCGCGGGTATGGCGGAATTGGTAGACGCACCAGATTTAGGTTCTGGCGACGAGAGTTGTGGGGGTTCGAGTCCCTCTACCCGCACCACAAATCGCCGGGAAAGCCAGGTAAAGCGTTTCGTTTTGCCCTTTCCCTGGCTCAGGCATAATTGCTCCGCAACGCGCCTGTGCATGCAAGTTTTATAGTCACGGCCGGTGAATTCAGATTCCGGCGCTGTGCTCGAAAGTAAACCGACGGCTGTCTGAGCACTGCCGCCATGATGTGAAGGTATGAAAATGCAGGTTATCGAAACGCTCGCTGAAGGGCTGAAGCGCGAAATCAAGGTCGTTATTCCGGCCGCTGACATGAAGGCTCGCCTTGACGAGCGCCTCGCCGAAGCCAAGGATAAGGTTCGTATCAACGGCTTCCGTCCGGGCAAGGTCCCTGCCGCTCATCTGAAGAAGATGTATGGCAAGTCGATCATGGCTGACCTCGTCAACGAGCTGGTTCGCGAAAAGCCTTCCGAGATCATTTCCAGCCGTGGCGAAAAGTCTGCGACTCAGCCTTCCATCTCCATGACGGAAGACGAGAAGGAAGCCGACAAGATCCTCGCCGCCGAAACCGATTTCGAATTCAATATTGCTTACGAAGTCATCCCGCCGATCGAGCTGAAGTCGAATGACGGCATCAAGGTCACGCGCGAAGTCGTTGAAGTGACCGAAGACGAAATCAACGAGCAGATCCTCAAGATCGCCGAAAGCGCTCGTAGCTACGAGACGAAGAAGGGCAAGGCCTCTGAAGGCGACCGCGTTACCATGAACTATCTCGGCAAGGTCGATGGCGTAGCCTTCGATGGCGGCGCTGCTGAAGATGCCGAGCTGGTTATCGGCTCCGGCCGCTTTATCCCAGGCTTCGAAGACCAGCTCGTTGGCGTCAAGGCTGGCGACGAGAAGACCATTACCGTTACCTTCCCGAGCGAATATCCGGCTGCTGAGCTGGCTGGCAAGGAAGCCACCTTCGACATCACCGTCAAGGAAGTTGCTGCCGCCGCCGACGTTGAAATCAACGACGAGCTGGCGACCAAGCTCGGTCTCGAATCGGCTGAAAAGCTGAAGGAAATCGTTCGCGGCCAGATCGAAAGCCAGTACGGCAACGTGACCCGTCAGAAGGTCAAGCGTCAAATCCTCGACCAGCTGGACGAACTCTACAAGTTCGACACGCCTGCCGGTCTCGTTGACGCTGAGTTCGACAACATCTGGCGCCAGATCAACACCGATCTCGCACAGTCCGGCAAGACCTTCGCTGACGAAGACACGACCGAAGAAGAAGCGCGCGAAGAATATCGCAAGCTCGCTGAGCGCCGCGTTCGCCTCGGCCTCGTTCTCTCCGAAATCGGCGAGAAGGCTGGCGTTGAAGTCACCGAAGAAGAAATGCAGCGCGCTCTGTTCCAGCAGCTGCAGCAGTTCCCGGGCCAGCAGAAGGAAATCCTCGATTACTTCCGCAATACGCCTGGCGCCTCCGCTTCGCTGCGTGCACCGATCTTCGAAGAAAAGGTCATCGACAAGCTGCTGACCGAAGTCTCCGTTACCGACAAGACGGTTTCCAAGGAAGAGCTTCTGGCTGACGACGCCGAAGAAGGCGAAGAAACCAAGAAGAAGGCTCCGGCCAAGAAGAAGGCTGCAGCCAAGGCTGACGCCGCTGAAGGCGAAGAAGCCGCTCCGAAGAAGAAGGCGCCTGCCAAGAAGAAGGCAGCAGAAGGCGACGCAGAGTAATCTGCTCTTCTCATATTTGTTTCGAAGAGGCCGCGGCGAAAGCTGCGGCCTTTTCATTTAGGAATGTCGAGAGGCGTTTGCATTCACGCCGAAAAGACATCCTGTCGTCATCCGAAGAGTGTATGGGCGACCTTTGCTGCATCTTGCTGAAGTAGAGGTCTCATGGGCGTCAAAAACTACCTCGTTGAAGGTGTGTCCTGTTCGGGCAAAACGTCTGTGGCAACGGAGCTTCAGCGACAGGGTTATCATGTCATTCATGGCGACAGGGAACTCGCCTATAAAGGTGACCCTAAGACCGGCTTACCTTTGGAGGGGCGGCAGGGTGGCGCGTGGGCCACGGATGTCGCTTTTGCTCACCGTCATCACCTCTGGTGTGCCGAGAGAGTAAAAGATTTGGTAGCCGATCAGAGCCATGCTGCCACCTTCTTGTGCGGCGGCGCCCGAAACTTTTCCGCTTTCATCGGCTTCTTTGACGCCGTGTTCATTCTCAAGCTTGATCGAGCCGCCTTGGAGAAGCGCCTGTCCGCGAGGCCAGAAGACGAGTTCGGTGGCAAAGCTGAGGAGCGGGCGTTCATCCTGGCGCTCCACGAGAGTGGAGATGACGTTCCGAAGGAAGGCATCGCGATCGATTCTACCCAGCCGGTCGAAGCGGTTGTTGCGGAGTTGTTATCCCACACAAACGCGTAGCAATTCCGGCATTTCCGACGGGGCAGCATGTCCCCCAACTGTGCTCAGACGGTCACAATGCAGTGCACAATGACTTTTTGCTGCAGTTGCTCTTGTTCATCTCCCGTTCATCTGGCACCCTTTGGGAGTGATTTGCCAGACGCGCTTTTGCGTTGAGTGCGATCCGCCGCCAAACGCGGCTTGGCTTTAAGCCTTCAGTTTCATCTCTCTTTCGAGCGCGGGTGTGATGTCGCGCTTGTCGATTCGCGTCGCCTGTCAGCGAGCGCGGTTAAGTCTGGCGCCCAGCGCCGGCAGAATTGAGTCCGGGTGATCTCCGTTTTCTGGATCGCCCAAGCCGAAACGAGACCTGCTGTTTTCCTCCCAAGAGTGGCTGGTCTTTTTAAAGCTTGAGGAAATGACATGTTGGTCAAGATATTGGGCACGCTCGCCGCTGCCTCGCTCATCCTTTTGTCCCCGGTGGAGGTGAAGGCGCAGGAGCGGGGATTGATCTGGGCGCCATCCAAGAATTCCGACCGCTCCTATTCGGCGCGGCTGGGTGCGAAGCTGCCGACGGAAACGCCGCTGCGCGCCGGCCTTGAGATGGGCATGAGTGCGTCTGAAAGTGGTGCGGTGGTCGATACGCCTGTAAAGTTCTGGGGTGACATGACGCTGATGTCCACCAATCTTCCGGGCGTCAAGATCGCCAGAGACGTCGGCATTCTGATGAACGCGCTGACGGGCTCGGCCGCCGTGACGATGACGATGACGCAAAAGCGCGTCGCCACAGCCGATTTCGATGTGGAATCGAACCGAAACGTCACGCTGCGCTATGACGGCCATAGCCAGCAGTGGAGCGGGCTCGATGTGTCGCAGTCCCTGCGGTTGACGCGCTCTGCGACCGGCACCGCCTTCGTCTTGACGGGCGCGAGCCGCGAGACATTCGACGAGTTCAGTTCCAGCGTCGCGCTCGAACAGAAGCTCTCCGACAATCTGACGGTAACAGGCAGTTTCGACCGGGGCTTTGAAGATCGTTTCCGCCCGGCGGTGCATGCAAACTACAAGATCAGGTGGTGAAGCGGCTCACTTGACCGCTTCATTCCTGTTCTTGATGTCACCCATGCGGTTCCATGCATCCAGCCCGGCAATCTTGTAGGCCTCGGCAAGCGTCGGGTAGTTAAAGGTATTTTCGACGAAATACTCGACCGTGCCTTTGAGGTTCAACACAGCCTGACCGATGTGAACCAGTTCGGTCGCGCCTTCGCCGACAATGTGAACGCCGAGAAGCCGACGCGTCTTCAATGAGAAGATCAGCTTCAGAAGACCGGTATCAAGACCCATGATGTGGCCGCGCGAGGTTTCCCGGAAGCGGGCAATCCCGCATTCGTAAGGAATGCCGCGCTCCTTCATTTCTTCTTCCGTCAGGCCGCAGGTGGAGATTTCCGGGACAGCATAGATGCCGTAAGGGAAATATTTCTGCGGCTCCATGCCAATTGCGCCGACCGCGACGCGAGCGGCAATACGGCCCTGTTCCATGGAGGTGGAGGCAAGGCTCGGGAAGCCGATAACGTCGCCGGCGGCAAAGATCCCCGGTACGGAAGTTTCGAAGGTCTCAGGATTGACGGAGAGACGGCCGCGGCTGTCGGCCTCGAGGCCTGCTGCCGCGAGGTTCAGCGTGTCGGTTGCGCCCATTCTGCCTGCGGCAAAAAGCACCATTTCGGTCACGATCGTGCGGCCATTATCCAGTGTGATCGACACCTTGCCTTCCGGCGTGTGTTCCACTTTCTCGGCCTTCTGGCCGAGAAGCAGCTTCATGTTCCGGTCGCGGAGCTGGTAGGTGAAATCTTCGACGATTTCCTTGTCGATGAAATCGAGCATTGTGGATTTGGGATCGATCAGCGTGACGGCGGTATCGAGCGCGCTGAAAATGGTCGCATATTCGATGCCAATGACGCCGGCACCAATGACCACCAGGGAGCGCGGTAGCCTCTCCATCTGCAGCAATTCATCGCTGTCGATGACGGTCTTGCCATCAAACGGCATGTAGTCCGGTCTGAATGGGCGAGTGCCGACGGCGAGCAGAATGCTCTTGCCCAACACATGCATCACTTCGCCATCGTCTTTGGTGATCTGAAGCGTATCGGGCGCGAGGAAGCTTGCCTTGCCGCGCACGTGCTGCACGCGGTTACGGGCAAACTGGTGCTCGAGCACTTCGACTTCGTGGTTGAGAGTGATCAGCAGGCGCTGGCGCAGATCTTCGGCACTGATTTCCTGCTTGACGCGATAGGACTGGCCGTAAAAGCCGCGCTCGCGCCATCCGGAAAGATTGAGCGCCGTCTCGCGCATTGTCTTAGACGGGATGGTGCCGGTATGAACCGAGACACCGCCGACGCGGCTGCCCTTCTCGATGACCAGGACCTTCTTGTCGAGCTTTGCCGCCTGGATGGCAGCACGTCTGCCGGCGGGACCGCTGCCAACAACAATGAGATCGTACTGGTTCATGAAAAAGCCTCTGGACGTAAACCCGGTAGATTGCCGGGATGTGTGAATATCCGATGTGAGGATTTGCCGCGAAAAGCGTGATGCTCTCAGCTTGCGGAAATGATCTCCGCACCCGCACATCTGGATGTCGTGAGACCACAGAGTGCAATGCAACAAATGCCTGCGTCAATCTGTAGCGCAGAAATCTGACGGATTCGTAACCGGCACAGAAAAAGCCGCAAATCGGCTATTCGATCAGGACGAAGGGCGGTCGCTTTGCTGGGTCTGATGTTGGTGCAGCTTTGCGATGTCTTCCCGCAATGCGGCGAGTTCGGCCAGAACCTTGAGATCGATCTTCTCGTGAAGAGACAGAACCTCAAGCTCGGCCTTGAGGTTGACCTCGTAGTCCTTGGCTGCCTCAAACCGATCGCGTTCCGCCTGCCGGTTCTGGGACATCATGATGATGGGTGCCTGGATCGCGGCCAGCATGGAAAGGATGAGATTGAGGAACACGAAGGGATAGGGGTCAAAGGCCTTCGTCGTCAAAACAATCGTATTGATGACGGCCCATACGGCCAGAAACACCAGGAAGCTGATGATGAAGCCCCATGAGCCACCGACGCGGGCAATGCTGTCCGCCAGCCTCTCGCCGACTGTGGATCCCTTCGAAAACTCAGCATTCGTGTCAGTGGAAATCAGTTGCTTCTGATGCGCCACCTCCAGAATCCGCTTTTCAACCTCACCGATCTGTCGGGAGGATCGCTTGAAGTGGGACAGGACGTAATCTGGAATGGCAGACATGATTCATCTCCGGCAATGCGTTGGCTGGAGATAAGCCCAAGGTGCCGGCAAGTTCAAACAAAATCGCGGGTTCGAAGGCGTCTTAACTGGATGGCGTGGTCTCATTGATCCAGTTGAAGCCGGGGAAGAATCGCTCTTTACCGAACTGGTCGCCAAACATCATGTCGAACTGCAGTTGCCGGTATTCGCTGAGTGCCGACGGTAGAGTCGCAGGCGCAATCGACCAGTCCGGCACGCCCGAACCGTTTCGCTGCATCAGCATATGGCGATCGATGACGGAGTAGGACGCATGCACCTTGCCAAGTACGCCGGTGTAGAAGGGATCGTCAAAGCCCGCGGTTTTCAAGATGTGATAGGGCAGCAACGAGGGGCTGATCGTGCCAATCCGGTTCTGCAATCCTGCCTTTGAAGACCAGACCACCAGAGGCGTCTCATGCTCCGTCTTCATCGTGGCAAGCGGCGCGCGGCGTGTTGCCACCATGCCCGGCATATAGCCGCTTTCGACAAAGGCTTGCCCGAGCGGCGGCAGATGATCACCAAAAAGCACGATGACGGTTTCTCTCTCTCGACCCTTGGCCCAGGCGATAAGCCTTGCAAAGCTGTCGTCGGCTTCCGAAACGCCCTGCGCGTAGGTGGCGAGCGCATCGCGTGCATTGTCGGATAGATCACCGCTGACGGAGACGGCTTTCTCAGCATAGCGGTTCGCTTCATAGGGGCCGTGTCCCTGAAGCGTGACGGCAAAGAGAAACTGCGGCTTTTCGGCCGCATCAACCGTTTGGATGATTTCGTTCGTCAGCGCCGCATCCGAGGCGAACGCCCCACGCTTTTCCATCGGTGGCAAGGTTTCTTCAGAGCGAAACTCCTCAAAGCCGAAATGCTTGTAGACCTCACGACGATTCCAGAACCATTCCCGGAATGGGTGGACGGCGATTGCGGAGTACCCCTCCGAGCGAAAGAAGGTCGCAAGTGAGGGAACAGGGCGGCGCACATATTGCTGATAGGGAATGCTGCCATAGGGCAAGAACGCATTGCTGAAGCCGGTCAGCGCTTCGAATTCGACATTCGCCGTCATGCCGCCAAACTCGGGTGAAAACACATGGCCTGACTGCATGGCGCGGATGCGCGGCATCGGGTCTTTCGACAGCGTGACATTGTCCAAGCGCGTCGGATCCCACAGCGATTCGCTCATGATCATAATGACATCGGGACGCTTGCTGTGGTTGACCGCGAAGGCGGAACTGTCGGACGCAATGTCCGCGATCGTCGCCTCGCCATAGCCATATGGTGCTGTCACTTTCGCCATCGGGATATTGAAGGCGAAGGCCATGAGGAAACCGTTGTGGCGATAGTTTTCCTTTTGATCCCACATCATCGGAATGATGTTGAGGCGGTCTCTGATCCAGGAATAGCTGGAGTATTCCATCATGGAGCCAAAGCTGACGAAGAGTGGAACGGCAAGCGCCAGCCGCCACATCCTTGCTTTGAACGACATTACAGGCATGGCACGCCGCGAAATGCGCCACAGCGTCACAATAGCAAAGGCAGCGAGCGCAACCGCAGCCGCAAGGGCGAGTGCCGTCACGGGCTGAGCCTTCAGCATGGCAGGCAAAAGCTGAAGAATTTGCCGGCCGAACAGCAGGTCGGAAGGATAGAGCGGATCGGAAAGGTAAAGCTGCTTCTGGCTCGAGATGAAAGCCGGCAAGATCAGGAGCGGGACGGCAATCAGAAGCGACTGGTAATGACGCCCGAAGACGGCATCAAGCGCCATGAGGCCGATAGTGACTGCGACGACCGTCGTCAGCCCAGGTCGTGCAGGTGACAGCAAAAAGGAGCCGACATCATGCAACGTGCCGCGCGCGATCCATTCCATGCAGACGACGAGTAGGACCGCTGCAAGGACCAGATTGGCCAGCGTTTGTGCATCGTTTGCGAGGCGGGCAGGGGACCGTGTCCACGGCTTTGAAAGGACGAGCTTCATCCTTTCGGCAACCGTTGTTCTAGGCACCGATTTCGTCACGTTTCTACTCCGGCAGTCTCGAAAGCAGGTGTGAATCACCTGTCATATAAGCGTCATCTAACTGTCACATGCGCGCAATGAACGCGACATGAACTATGCAAAATTCACAGGTCTCGAGGATAACCATCGCGTGAGCCGTTTATTTGGCGCATGCACCCGCCAGAACCTTCTTGACTGGCCGATGTTTTGAAACAGTTTATGCGGCGCGTTGCACTGTAAGAGCCGGCACGATAATGAGGAAGGCATGAGCACAGGACAGACCATTCCCCACACGTTCCGGATTGCGGTTGGACAATTCAACCCGACCGTCGGCGATGTCGCAGGCAACCTTGCCAAAGCGCGCGAGGCAAGAGCCGATGCGGCAGCGCAAGGCGCCGACCTGCTCCTGTTGACGGAGCTTTTCATCTCCGGCTACCCGCCAGAAGATTTGGTGCTGAAACCGGCGTTTTTGAAATCCTGCCTCAAGGCAGTGGAGGAGTTGGCCGAGGACACCGCGGATGGCGGGCCGGGCGTCATTATCGGCTTTCCGCGCCAGGGCGAAAAGGGCAGGCACAATTCGGTAGCTCTGCTCGATGGCGGTAAGATCGTCGCGCTACGCGACAAGGTGGACCTGCCAAATTACGGCGAGTTCGACGAAAAGCGCGTTTTTAGCGAAGGCTCTATCTCCGGCCCCTATAATTTTAGAGGCATTCGCATCGGCATTCCGATTTGCGAGGAAATCTGGAACGATTTCGGCGTGTGCGAGACGCTGGCTGAGGCCGGCGCCGAAATCTTGCTGGTGCCCAATGGCTCGCCCTATTATCGCGGCAAGGTCGATGTCCGTCATCAGGTCGCCCTCCGCCAGGTCATTGAAAGTGGCCTGCCTCTGGTCTTTGTCAACCAACTCGGCGGCCAGGATGAACTGGTGTTCGACGGCGCGAGCTTCGGTTTCAATGCCGACAAGACGCTGGCCTTCCAGATGAGCCAGTTCGAAGCAACGTTGGCGGTCACGGACTGGAAACGCACGGAGAATGGCTGGCACTGTAGCCATGGTCCGGTTTCCCATATTCCCGAAGGCGAGGAGGCCGATTACCGGGCCTGCATGCTGGGCTTCCGCGACTACGTCAACAAGAATGGCTTCAAGAGCGTCGTTCTCGGCCTTTCCGGCGGCATCGACTCGGCTATCTGCGCAGCGATCGCGGTCGATGCGCTGGGCGAGGAGCGGGTGCGCTGCATCATGCTGCCCTACCGCTATACCTCGGAAGAATCGCTGAAGGACGCCGCCGATTGCGCCAGGGCGCTCGGCTGCCGTTATGACATCGTTCCGATTGCCGAACCTGTCGATGGCTTCATGACGGCGCTG
The DNA here is from genome assembly GCF_004310285.1 of Agrobacterium cavarae. GTDB lineage: Bacteria > Pseudomonadota > Alphaproteobacteria > Rhizobiales > Rhizobiaceae > Agrobacterium > Agrobacterium cavarae. Next base: position 1,724 of record NZ_SISF01000018.1, on the reverse strand, counting down.
TCGGATCTGTTCGAGGGCACGGAAGAGGGAATCACCGAGGAAAACCTCCAGAGCCGTGCGCGCGGGACGATCCTGATGGGCGTTTCAAACAAGTTCGGCTCGATGGTGGTAACCACCGGCAACAAGTCGGAAATGTCCGTCGGCTATGCCACGCTCTATGGCGATATGAATGGTGGCTTCAACCCCATCAAGGACCTTTACAAGATGCAGGTCTACGCCATCTCCAGATGGCGCAACGCTCACGTCCCGCCTGGCGCGCTTGGGCCTTCGGGCGAAGTCATCCCCGCCAACATCATTTCCAAGGCCCCATCGGCCGAATTGAGGCCCAATCAGACCGACCAGGACTCGCTTCCACCCTATCCCGTTCTCGACGATATTCTCGAGTGCTTGGTGGAACAGGAAATGTCCGTCGACGAAATCGTGGCACGCGGTCACGACGTCGCAACGGTTCATCGCATCGAGCATCTGTTGTACTTGGCCGAATATAAGCGCCGGCAGTCTGCACCTGGCGTGAAGATTACCAAGAAGAACTTCGGTCGCGATCGCAGGTATCCTATTACCAATCGATTCCGCGACAGGTAGGTCCGACGGGTCAGTGGGCAATCGCAACGGGAGGGACGATGCGAAGTTCAGTCGAGATATTCAATATCCGTACCCGCGAAGATCGGATTGTCTGGCAGACCGAGAAGCTTTTCGAAGCGCCGAACTGGTCTCCAGATGGGCAACATCTGCTGCTTAACGGTGATGGCGTGCTCTACCGCCTGTCCCTTGCTGGAGACATCTCGGTCGATAAGGTAGATACCGGCTTCGCGGTTCAGTGCAACAACGACCACGGCATTTCGCCCGACGGTTCTCTCTATGCCATTTCCGACAAGGTCGAGTTCGGCAAGAGCGCGATCTATGTGCTTCCATCCATAGGCGGCGCGCCGAAACTGATGACGCGGAACCTGCCGTCCTACTGGCATGGTTGGGCGCCGGACGGCAAAAGCTTCGCCTATTGCGGGATCAGGGATCAGGTTTTCGATATCTATGCCATGGACATCGAAACCGGCACCGAAACACGTCTGACCCACGGCGAGGGGCGAAACGACGGTCCGGATTATTCGCCTGACGGTCAGTGGATCTACTTCAACTCCAGCCGCACAGGACAGATGCAGATCTGGCGGGTGCGACCGGATGGATCGGGCGTCGAGCGGATCACCGATAGCCCATATGGCGACTGGTTCCCGCATCCCTCTCCCAAGGGAGACAAGGTCGTTTTCATTTCCTATGACGGCGACGTCTTCGACCACCCGCGTGATCTCGATGTTCGCGTGCGACTTATGGACCCGGATGGTGGCAACGTCGAAACGCTCTTCGACCTCTTTGGCGGGCAGGGAACGATGAACTCGCCCAACTGGTCACCGAATGGTGACGAGTTCGCCTATGTGCGATATTTTCCGGTTGGATAGACGTAGCGCGCTTGCCTTCCGATCGGCAATTGCCCATACGCAACGTCGTCAGGTGCCTGCTTTCAGCAGGAGAATCGGGAATGCGGTGCAAGACCGCAACGTGCCCAACGCTGTGAGGCGGATGCCTGTTGCCATAAGCCACTGAGCAATCGGGAAGGCGGCAACGGGCAGACGAAGCCAAGTCAGAAGACCGGCCTGACACGATAGACCAGTCCGCGCGGACGGCGGCAGGTTGTGAGGAAGAGCGTTTGTGCCTGCCTACAGCATCGGCCC
>NZ_SISF01000015.1 GCF_004310285.1 Agrobacterium cavarae | reverse complement strand
ATCTATATCGGCCAGGTCGTTCGCGCGCTAGATGGGCCGCTCGCCCCTATTCGCTGCGCCAGCCGCACGGCCTTCGAAGCCTGCGAGGACTGTTCCGATCCGGCGGCCTGTCAGGTCCGGCGGTCGATGACGGATGTCCGGGATGCCATGGCAGCCGTTCTCGACACGATGACGCTTGAGCAGTTTGCGGCCAACACCGGTGAAGAGCCGGTGAACAAGACAGCGTGATGCAATCGCGCTGCGCAAGGGTCACTCTTGTCAGATCTGAAGATATTTCCCGGCGTGATAGAGAAGCGGGCGTCCTTCTCCACGGGTAACGGAGAGAACCCGGCCAATCACGATGGCGTGGGTGTGACGCTCCACGACATCCTCGACGGCACAGTCGATCACCGCGAGCGCACCGTGTAAGCCAGAAGCGCCGCTTTCCAGATCGAACCAGTCGGCGCCTTCATAGCGCTCTGCGCCCTTCAGTCCGCCAATGCCTGCAAAGCGGGATGCGACATCTTCCTGTTCACCGGACAGGATGTTGACGCAGAAGTGGTTGAAGCGCGCGATGACCGGCCATGTCGAAGACGACCGGTTGATGTTGACGATCATCGTTGGCGGCTCCATCGAGAGCGCAGTGGCTGACGTAACGGTCGCTCCCGTGCGATGGACGCCATGACCAGCCGTGATGATGCTGACACTGCCTGCGACCTGGCGCATGGCCGTTTTCAATTCCGCAGCTTCCAGGGCGAGTTTCTCCCGCTCCTCGTGAATGTAAGTCACTGTCGCTGTCATCGTTTCCACCTTTCAGCGCGTGTTCCCCAAGCAGCTCAAACGTAGCAATGCCTTTGCTCACGCCACAGCCAAAAGATTTTATTGTTGATCAATTTTGTAGAATGATCCTGGCGTTGTCGTTGCTCAAACAGCGCCTGCATGCCGCGACTGCTGAACAACGGTCATAGCTGGCTTGGATCGTCGCGGATCGTCGACACGCACGACGTCATGAAAAATCGCAAGCCGGACTCGACATTGGAGACGGTTTCCACTAGCTTGCTTAAACGATTAAGCAAGGGCGCAAGATCATGGCTTTGCAAAAGCCCGCCGCAAATCTGCACGGAATTGCCGCGGCACTCGGTGTCTCGAGTGCGACGGTGTCCAACGCCCTTTCCGGCAAGGGGCGCGTTTCGGCGGAGCTTGGTGAGCGGATTCGCAAGATGGCAACGGAGATGGGCTATGTACCCAGTCCTGCCGCCCGCGCGCTTCGCACGGGGCGCAGTGGCGTTCTTGGCCTCGTGCTTCCCGATATCGGCAATCCGCTCTTTCCCCAAATCGCTCAAGCCATCGAGAAGGCTGCGGCCGATGCCGGCTACGGCGTTCTGATCGCCGACTCCCACGGGGAGATTGCCAAGCAGACGGATGCAATCAACCGGCTGATCGAACGTGGGGTCGAAGGCATGGTCGTCGTCCCCCGTCGTGGTACCCGGATTTTCGATGTGGATTGCCCGGTCGCGGTGATCGACTCTCCTTCCACGCCCGGCAACACGGTGGCCGCCGACCATTGGGATGGCGGCGTGCAGATCGGTCGGCATCTTGCCGGGCTCGGACACAGCAATGTCGTGATGATCGCCAGAAATTCGGATTCCAATGTGCAGAACGATCGCATCGGCGGCATTCGCGCCGGACTGACCGCTTCTGCCCGAACTGAAACGCTCTGGATCGCGTCGCTCGAAGAGCGCCATGGTGAAGGCTGCCGGCTCGGCGTGGCGGACAAGGTGCGCCAGGGGTTTACCGCCTTTGCCGCCGCATCGGATCTGCATGCCTTGCGTGTTCTTACCGAACTTCAGGATGAGGGTATTGCCGTGCCGGATGAGGCAAGTGTCACCGGCTTTGACGATCTCATCTGGGCATCCGTGGTCACGCCGTCACTCACCACTATTCGCATGGATATGGCACGCATTGCGGAAGTCGCCGTTACCGCTCTTGTTCGCGCCATCGATGGCGATGACCCTGCAAGCCGGTCCGCCGCGGGCGGCGTGGTCGCGGATATTTCCAAAGTGGCGATGGAGCTCGTCATTCGTCGCTCCTCTGCCGCCAATAACAAGAAGCAGACTGAAGATAAAAAACCCACAGCTGGAGAACATACATCATGAAAAAGATCCTTTTCGCATCCTCTGCGGCGCTGATGCTGTCGCTCGGGGCCGCGCAGGCACAGGACAAGACCTTGACGATTTCCGTCTATGCCTTCGCGCAGGATGAATTCAAGGAACTCGTCTACATCCCCTTCGAGAAGAAATGTGGCTGCAAGCTGGTCGTGGAAACCGGCAACAGCGTTGAGCGCCTGGCGAAGATGGAGGCCAACAAGACCAACCCGGTCATCGATCTCGCCATCGTCTCCATGGCGGATGCGCTTTCGGCCGCCCGCAAGGACCTGATCCAGAAGATCGATACCGCAAAGGTGCCGAATATCGAGAAGCTCTACGACATTGCCAAGGATCCGAATGGCGATGGTATGAGCGTTGGCGTCAATCTCTATGCGACGTCGATCGTCTATCGAACCGACAAGATGAAGATCGACAGCTGGGGTGATCTCCTGAAGGACGGTATCGTCGATCACATCGCCTTCCCGAACGTCACCACCAATCAGGGTCCCCCCGCGCTCTATATGCTGGGCAAGGCGATGGGCAAGGACACGCCTGATCTCGCGGCGCCGATCGCAGCTGTTGGGGCCAAGAAGGACGATATCGTCACCTTCTACGTGAAGTCTTCGCAGCTCGTGCAGTTGATGCAGCAGGAAGAAATCTGGGCCGCACCCATCGGTCGCTTCTCCTGGGCGCCTTTCACCAAGCTCGATCTTCCACTCGCATGGGCAACGCCCAAGGAAGGTCAGACCGGCGGCATGAACGTGCTTGTCGTGCCGAAGGGGACGAAGAACGAGGATCTTGCGCTGCAATTCATGGATTTCTGGCTCTCGACCGACGTTCAGAAGGCACTGGCCGACAAGCTGGTGGATAGCCCCACCAACAAGGAGGTCAAGGTTTCCGAAGAGGTGGCGAACAACATCACCTATGGCGAGGAGACCGTGAAGAGCCTGCAGCTCATCCCGTCCGCCGTTTCGCTCGACAACCGCGACAAGTGGCTGTCGGAGTGGAACGCCAAGGTCGGTCAGTAATCTTGCGTTGCGCGTCATCCTCGGACCCAAAGGTCGAGGATGACGGCTCATCTGTGATCGACCAGCCTGTCGAAGGATAGACCGCTATGTTTCAAAATCGGACCGAGGCTCTGGCGCTGGCCTTGCCCGCCGCAATCTTTGCGGCGGCGGTCTTTCTCGTGCCGGTCTTCATTCTCCTCTCTGAGGGCTTTCGCACCGCCGATGGGTGGACGCTGCAGGCTTACACCACCTTCTTCTCCGACCCGCTGAACCAGGCGGTATTCCTGCGTACGCTGAAACTCGGCGCGCTGGTCACGGTTGTGTCCGCCGTCATCGGTTATGCTGCCGCCTTTGCCATCGTCAGCCTGCCGCCCGGTTCGAAGGGGCATATGATCAATCTGGTCATCCTGCCGCTGATGATCTCCCCGGTGGCGCGCACCTATGCCTGGATCGTCATTCTGGGGCGAACGGGCATTGTCAATGAAGCGCTGAAGTTTCTTGGGCTGACCGATAGCCCGATCCGCATTCTCTTCAGCGAGACGGCTGTGTTCATCGGCTTGTTGCAGCTCTTTCTGCCCCTGATGATCATTTCGCTGATCAGCGCTCTGGAAAACATGCCGCGCGATGTGGTGGCCGCCTCGCGCGTTCTCGGTGCAAACTGGTTCCAGGTTTTCTGGAAGGTCATCATTCCCCTGACGAAGGAAGGCCTTGTCGTCGGTGGCACGCTGGTCTTCACCGGCTCGCTCACCGCCTATATCACGCCCGCCATTCTCGGCGGTTCCAAGGTGCTGATGCTGGAAACGCTGCTCTATCAGCAGGTCACCGTCTCCAACAATTTCGTCGCCGCAAGCGTCATTGCCTTCATTCTGATCGTCATGAGCTTTGCGGCCAATATCCTGCTCAAGCGCATTGCAACGGCAAGGAACAGGAAATGACCCGCCATCTCTTCATTCCCCTGACGCTGATACTTGTCATCGGCTTTCTGATCGGGCCGTTCCTGATCATCGTTGCCGCCTCCTTTTCGGCCGGCGACACGCTGGCCTTCCCACCGCAGGGCTTTTCGCTGAAATGGATCGCCAAGGTCTTCACCGTGGAAAGCTTCCGCGACAGCTTTGCCATGTCGATGTTTCTTGCCATCGGCGGCACGTTTGCGGCCCTCCTCCTCGGCATACCCGCGGCTTACTCCATGTCGCGCTACAAGCTGCCGTTTTCCGAAACGATCCGGACCATTGTTTCAGCACCGATCATCGTGCCTGGCATCATCGTCGGTCTCGCGTTGCTGCGATACTTCGTCGTGCCCTTCGGTATCGGCATCACGCTCGCTCTTTTCCTCGCGCACACCGCCCTGATCCTGCCGTATGCGGTGCGGGTGGTCTCTGCCAGCCTCACCAATCTGCGCTCGGATATCGAAGAGGCCGCGGTTCTGCTCGGTTCATCCCGGCTTGGTGCCTTCTTCCGTGTCGTTCTGCCGAACATCCGCGGCGGCATCCTGTCGGCCTTCATTCTCGGCTTCGTCACCAGCTTCAACCAGGTGCCGGTATCGCTCTTCCTGTCTGGTCCTGGCGTTCGTACGCTGCCGATCGATATGCTGGGCTATATGGAAATCGTCTTCGATCCGTCCGTTGCGGCGCTCTCCTCGCTCCTCGCCTTCCTTTCCATCGGCATTGTTTTCATGGCCGAACGTTTCCTGGGGTTCTCCCGCTATGTCTGACGCACAGTATCTCTCTCTTCAAAATCTTTCGCTCGCCTATGGCCCCACCATGGCCGTCGACAAGCTCAATCTCGATATCCGCAAGGGCGAGCTTCTGGCGCTGCTCGGACCGTCCGGCTGCGGCAAGACTACTACGATGCGTGCCATTGCCGGGTTAATGCCGATTGCAGGCGGCCGGATCGATCTGGATGGCGCCGATATCACCCGCGTCTCCGCCAACAAGCGTGCCGTTGGTCTCGTCTTCCAGTCCTATGCGCTCTTTCCGCATCTGACAGTTTATGAAAACGTTGCCTTCGGTCTGCGGCTGAAGGGCCTGACGGGTGCAGAGCTCGATGCAAAAGTGGCGTCGGGGCTGAAATCCGTCGGTCTCTCCACCTTTGCCTCGCGCAAGCCGGCGGAACTATCCGGTGGCCAGCAGCAGCGCGTGGCGCTTGCGCGCTCCATGGTCATGGACCCCAAGGTTCTTCTGCTCGATGAGCCCCTCTCCAACCTCGATGCCCGGCTCCGCTTAGAAATGCGCACCGAGTTGCAGCGGGTACAGAAGGCGACCGGTGTGACGATGATCTTTGTCACCCATGATCAGGTCGAGGCCTTGGCGCTGGCTGATCGCATAGTTGTGATGAAGAACGGCGCAATTGAGCAGATCGGCACGCCGGAAGAGATCTATAATGCACCTGTCTCTTCCTTCGTCGCTGACTTTGTCGGCTTTGAAAACATCTTCCGTCTGGAAGGCGCAGAGCTGAAGACGGATGCAGGACGAGTTACGCTTTCTGGCCAGGTTCCGAGTACGGCGGGACTGGCATGGAGGCCGCGCATGGTAACCCTCGGTTCAGGTCCTTTCGAGGGCACCGTGCGCGGCACATCTTTTGCAGGCAACACGCGGGAATATCTGCTCGACAGCGCGCTCGGGGCCATCAAAGCCGAGGTGGATGCGAGCCTGCCGTCCTATGAGATCGGCGCCACGCTGCCCTTCGATCTGCCCGTCGAAAAGGCGGCATCTCTCAAGGTGTTCAACTGAGATGGGGATATGGATCGATACCGATATGGGTTTCGACGATATCGCCGCCATCCTGGTGGTGGCAGCGTCCGGTCAGGTCATCGACGGGGTCTCTCTGGTCTTCGGCAATGCGCCGCTCGATCAGGTGCAAAAGAATGCCGCGGGTGCGGCCTTGGCCTTCTCGTGGCGCTTCCCGATCCACGCCGGGCGGGCAAACCCCGTGCTTGGAGAGATCGAAACAGCGCAACGCATTCTAGGTGAAACCGGTATCCCGACGGTGGGTGCAACGCTTCCCACATCGGACGATCTGCTGCCATCGAATGCCTTCGACGCCCTCTGCCAGTGGTTGGCGGAGGGGGCAGGGGAAATGAGGATTCTGGCCCTTGGCCCTCTGACGAACATTGCTGCAGTCTGTCTCGCTAGACCGGATCTTGCCGGCCGCATCACCGAACTGACCTGGATGGGCGGCGGCGTGACGCTTGGCAATCACACGGCCTCTGCCGAATTCAACGCCTTTGCCGATCCGGAAGCCGCGGCCATCGTCATTGCCCATGGACTTCCACTGCGCATGGTCGATCTCGACTTCTGCCGCAAGGTCACCGCCTCCCTTGCGGATGTGGCGCCTATCCGGCAGGCGGGCGGAAAGAACGCAGCGCTGGTAGCCGATATGCTGGAAGGCTTCATCAATATCGCCGTCAGCCGGGGGCGTGAAGCCATGGCGCTTTACGATCCTTGCGCCGCGGTGGCCGTCGTTGATCCTGACAGGGTCATGTGGAGACTGGCGCGCATCGATATCGAACTGCAGGGCAGCCTCACGCGTGGACGAACGGTCGTGGAAGCGCGGCTTGTCCATGCTGAGCGCTTCAATGCCCACTATGCCGAGAGCGTCGACGCCGAATATGCGCGCAGGATCATCCTTGGCGCACTTGAAGCAGAGGCAAGCCGATGAGTCAAAAGCCGATCATTGCCGATCGCGACGGCATGAATGACGCCGCACTCCGCACCCGCGCGGTTGCTGCCGCGAGGGGCGACGCGCCTTTCGATGTTCTGATTTCCGGCGGGACTTTGGTGGATGTGGTGACGGGCGAATTGCGTCCCGCCGACATCGGCCTCGTGGGTCCGCTGATTGCAAGCGTACACCCCGCCGGCTCAAGACAGGACGCCGCCCAAGTCCTGAACGCCACAGGCGGCTATGTCGCGCCGGGATTGATCGATACGCATATGCATATCGAAAGCTCCATGGTAACGCCTGCTTCCTATGCTGCCGCGGTCGTCGCCAAGGGTGTGACCACTGTCGTCTGGGACCCGCATGAATTTGCCAATGTCCATGGACTGGACGGCATGTCCTGGGCATCGCGGGCAAGCCGAAACCTGCCGCTGCGAACCATCCTGCTCGCGCCGTCCTGTGTGCCGTCGGCGCCAGGGCTTGAACGGGCCGGAGCGGATTTCGATGCGGCGGTGCTTGCCGAAATTCTCTTCTGGCCGGAAGTCGGCGGCGTTGCCGAAGTCATGAATATGCGCGGTGTCATCGAGCGCGACCCGCGCATGAGCGCCATTCTCCAGGAAGGGCTGCATGCAGACAAACTGATCTGCGGCCATGCGCGTGGGCTGGAAGGTGCCGATCTCAACGCGTTTATGGCAGCCGGTGTCACCTCCGACCACGAACTCACCTCAGCGGACGACCTGATGGCGAAGCTGCGCGCCGGGTTGACCATCGAACTGCGCGGCTCCCACGATCATCTGCTGCCTGAATTCGTAGAGGCCCTGAACAGGCTCGGCCATCTGCCGCCGACGCTGACGCTTTGCACCGACGACGTCTTCCCCGACGATCTGTTGAAGGGCGGCGGGCTGGACGATGTGGTGCGCCGGCTGGTGCGCTACGGCCTTCGTCCGCAATGGGCATTGCAGGCCGCGACCCTAAACGCAGCAGCACGCCTTCAGCGCAATGATCTCGGCCTGATTGCTGCCGGTCGAAGGGCCGATATCGTGGTTTTCGACGATTTAGCGCAGTTCTCCGCCCGCCATGTTCTGGTCAGTGGAACCCCCGTTGCCGAGCAAGGCCGAATGATCGTGGATATGCCGGAGATCGACGCGGCGCCTTTGAAAGGCTCCATGAAGCTGCCGCTTCGCTCGCCTGAGGATTTTCGGGTGAAGAGCAATGGCAAACGCGTACGGCTCGCCACCATCGACAGACCGCGCTTCACCCGGTGGGGCGAGATCGAGGCTGACGTGGTTGACGGCTTTGTCGTGCCTCCTGATGGTACGACGATGATTTCTGTCACACACCGGCACGGTAAGGCGGAGCCTGTCACGCGGACTGGCTTTTTGACCGGTTGGGGATCGTGGAATGGCGCCTTCGCCACGACCGTCTCGCATGACAGCCACAACCTGACGGTCTTCGGAAACAATGAAGCGGATATGGCGCTCGCCGCCAATGCCGTGATCAAGGCAGGCGGCGGAATGGCCGTTGCCTCAGGCGGAAAGGTGACAGCCCTATTGCCTCTCCCGCTTTCCGGCCTCGTATCAGATGCACCTCTGACGGAAGTGGCTGCGGGCTTTGAAGTCGTGCGCGAAGCCGTCGGCAAGGTCGTCGAATGGCAGCCGCCCTACCTCGTCTTCAAGGCTTGCTTCGGCGCGACGCTCGCCTGCAACACCGGCCCGCACCAGACCGACATGGGCATCGCCGACGTGCTGACGGGAACAGTGCGAGAGCCACTGTCAACTTAATGTCAGTTAGGCGGCGGGATGCCTCCCGGCTTACCGTGCCGATCATGTGCGAGCGATCTCGGTCCACATTCTCAAGGCTGCTGCGCGCCTGCAAGGTACCGCGATGGCGTGGTGCCAAGCGCCTTCGTGAACATGACGATGAAGGCAGTCGTGGACTCGTATCCCAAGTCGCCCGCCACCTTCTGGACGGTTGCGCCACCCGCCAGTTCCCGTAGCGCGATCACCAGATGCAGCTGGCGTCGCCAACGACCGAAGCTCAATCCGGTCTTTTCGATCATAAGCCGTTTTAACGTTCGTTCACTGACGGCCACATGCTCAGCCCATTGGCCGAGGGTTCGGCGGTCGCTCGGATTTGCCAGGAGCGCCCTAGCGATCAGGGCGATCTTTGGATGATTAGAAACAGGGAGCTCCAGCCTCTGACGCGGCATCAGCGCGAGTTCGTCGAGCATCACTCGCATCAAGCGTTCGACATGCGCGTCGCCTCCATCCTGTTCTGGTAGGTCCGCTAACCGATGGATCATTTCCCGAAGCATCGGCGATACCGACAGCGTGCAGCACTCGTCTGGAAGCGTGGCCGCGCCGGGCTCGACGAATAGATAGGTCAGACGAGCATTGGGTGTGACCTGATTGCTGTGAGGAACGCCGCCGGGGACCCAGAGTCCGCAGTCGGGCGGAACGATCCAGACCCCGCTTTCCGCGGTGCAGGTCACCGCGCCATGGAGCGCCAGGATCAGTTGACCCTGCGGATGCTGATGCGGGTCTGCCTCGGCCTCATAGTCGGCGAAGTCCATCCTCATTGCCATCGCCGGTCCATGCGCGAGGCTGAGATCGCAAGCGGTACTACAAGGAGGTCGTTTATTCAGAGATTGGCCTGATTTCGATATCATATGGCATTATCTCCAATTCTGTCGCGCTACGCAATCCTCTAGTGTCCTGGTCAAACAACTTCAGGAGATAAGCCATGCGTATTGCCGCGGTTGGCGCGACCGGTAGGATCGGTGCCAAACTGACCGAAAACCTCTTGGCCAAAGGCCATTCCGTCAAAGCCCTGTCGAGAGGAGGGCCCGCCCTCGATGCGCTTGTCGCAAAAGGCGCAGAACCGTTCATCGGCAGCTTCGACACGGGTGATGGTGAACTTTCCAAGTTCTTCGAAGATGCTGACGCTGCGTTTCTCATGGTCAAAACCCTTTGGACGGCGGAGGATTTTCATGGGCACTATCCCGCTGTAGCGCTCAGGTTCTTTGACGCACTTCGGGATTCCCCGGTGAGATTTGCAGTGAGCCTGACGGGAATGGGATCCGAACTCAGCGGAAACACCGGCCATTTCCAAGGCTTCCATATTCTCGACCAGATCCTCAACCGGTTACGGGACATCAAGCTGGTGCACCTCCAAGGTGGCTGGTTCATGGAGGACCTGTCCAGGTGGGCGGACGCGATTGCCCAATATGATAGGATTGGCTTCACGCTTGCCCCCCCCGTCAAAGCTCCTTGGGTTTCTGTTCAGGATCTTGCGGCTTTTGCGGCCGAGGAGTTCGACACGCCGACTGACCAGCACCGGTCCATAAAGCAACTGGGCATCGATTACACGATGTCTGAGATCGCCGCGATGATCGGTCGGGCGCTCGGTCGAGAGGTGGACTATCGCTTCGTCGATCCGACCACTCACGAGGTCGAAACGGTCTTCCGGGGGAGGTTCGGCACGCTCGATCGGTGGGTCTATGACAAGAACACCGCGGCGGCTCTTAATGATGGGCGGGTCAAGTTCCGCGATGATCGCCCGGTGCTGCCCACGACAATGGAAGGGTTCGTCAAGGACACGCTTAAACCGCTGATCGCGAAAGCGCGGACGGATGGTGTCAAACCAGAGACGTTCCTGACCTGGAGTTCAAGACGATAACTGCCGCGTTACAAAAAATAGTCTGCCCAGAACGGTGATCGGCAACGGCGCTTTGCGCTATGGCAGATGCGGTCCGAGCCTGTAGAGCTTACAGCTCTTCAGGCTCCGCCCCCAATATGCTGCTACCGGTTCGGCGTCAGCGGGCGCCGACGCTGCCACGTCTTCTCCCAAATGCACCTCTCCTTCTTGCTGTGTTTGCAGAAGCTTGAGGATTTCTTTCATCAACGTTCGTTCCCGAGGCTCTCGCGCAAGACCGGCTATTCCGCTGCCAGTTCCTGCTCCACCAGGGTCTTCCAGAAAGCAACTCCGGAGGCGATCGCGTCATCGTTGAAGTCATAGGAGGTGTTGTGATGCAGCGCGCCGTCCACCGCAGGGCCGTTGCCTAGCCAGACATAGCAGCCGGGTGCTTCGCCGGCAAAGAAGGCGAAGTCGTCGCCGGCGGTGGAAGGCGGAAAGGCCGTCCGGACTTTCGCCCCAAAGACACTGCGCGCCGCGTTCAGCGCCCGCTCTGTCGCATGGGCATCGTTGACGACAGGCGGAATACGACGGATGAACTCGTAGCTCGCTTCGATGCCGAACATGGATGCTGTGCCGCTTGCCAGGCGACCGATTTCTTCCTCCAGCTGATCGCGCACATGGGCAGCATAGGCGCGCGCCGTGCCGCCAATATGCACGAGGTCGGGAATGACATTCAGGGCATTCGGGTCTCCTGCCTGAAGCGAACAGGCACTGACGACGGCGGGCTGCAGCGGATCGATGACACGTCCGACGATGCTCTGCAACGAGGAGAGAAAGCTTGCCGCAGCGGTGATCGGATCGCGGCCAAGATGCGGTTTCGCCCCATGGGTCCCGACGCCCTTGAAGACCACGCGCCAGCTATCGGACGAGGCAAGCTGCGGTCCTTCGACCACTGCCATTTCGTCCGTGTCGAGACCCGGCATATTGTGGAGACCGTAGACGGCATCGCAGGGGAAAAGCTCGAAGAGCCCGTCTTCGACCATCTTCTTCGCTCCGCCACGGCCTTCTTCCGCAGGCTGGAAAATGAAATGCACCGTGCCGGAGAAACCGCGATCGGCAGCAAGCGCGCGGGCAGCACCGAGCAGCATGACGGTGTGGCCATCATGGCCGCAGGCATGCATCTTTCCCGGAACCGTCGACTTGTAAGGTCTCTCCGCCAGTTCCGGCATGGCAAGCGCATCCATATCGGCGCGCAGCCCGATGCGGCGCGTGCCGTTTCCCACCTGAAGCGTGCCGACGACGCCTGTGACTCCAAGACCGCGATGGACAGCGATGCCCGCCTCCTCCAGAAGAGAGGCGACGATCTGGCTGGTGCGTTCTTCCTCGAAGCCGAGCTCCGGATGCGCATGCAGATCGCGACGCAGCGCCGTCAAAAGGGAGAGCTCGTCGGCGGTTATGGTCGAGGCGGTCATAAAGGAAATCCTTGGGATCTGTGCATCAAAGCCGAGGGACACGGCTCATCTGTCGATCTCATTTCTAGTGCAAAAGCGCTTTGGATTTAATAGGGCATTTAACAGGAATCGGACGATGGTTCGGAAAAGAGTGATAAGGAAGGACGCGCGATGAAGCCCCACGAGTTCTGGCAAGATCTGCATGAGCCAGACAGCTTTTCAGAGGGCGGGACCAAGGTCGGCTTCTACCCGGTTACGCTGGATGATGGCCGCCAGCTTCGGCTGCCGATCCGGCCGCTGAGCGATGGAGACCATGCGCTCGCCTCGCTGATCATCAATCAGGCTTCCTTCACGGTGCTTGGCGCTCTGGCGGACAATCTTGCGGCCAAGCTGAAGTCCTTCGAGCCGGATGTGGTGGTGGGACTGCCGACACTTGGCCTGACGCTGGCAAGCGAGGTGGCCCGCCGCCTCGGTCATTCGCGCTATGTGCCGCTCGGGACGTCGCGTAAGTTCTGGTATCTGGAGGAGCTGTCAGTGCCGATGTCGTCCATCACCACGAAGCAGGAAAAGCGGCTCTATATCGATCCGCGCATGTTGCCGCTTCTGGAAGGGCAGCGCGTGGCGCTCATCGATGATGTCATTTCCAGCGGAACATCGATCCTCGCCGGGCTCTCCCTGCTCCAAGCCTCCGGCATCGAGCCAGTCGTTATTGGTGCGGCGATGTTGCAATCGGAACGCTGGCGCGACGCGTTGGAAAGGCTGGACCCTAAATGGCCGACGCGCGTGCGCGCGGCATTCTCCACACCCTTGCTGCGAAAAAATGGAGATGGCTGGATCTGACGCCTGGGAACTTCCTGTCTCCTCCGAGGATTAGAAGAGGTTGCTGCCACTCAGCCTCGCACCTCAAGGAGTTTCCATGCCGAGACAGACATTCTGGAAAGGTCATCTGAGGCTGTCGCTTGTCACGGCAAAGGTCTCGCTCACGCCTGCCATTTCCCAAAGCGGCAAGATCCGCTTCCACGTCATCAATCGCGAGACGGGCAATCGCGTCGAAAGCCGCTATGTGGACAGCGTCACCCATCGTCCGGTTGCGGATAGAAATCAGGTGAAGGGCTTTCCCAAGGAAGACGGCGATTTCGTGCTGCTGGAGGAAGACGAGATCGATGCTGTTGCTCTGGAAAGCACCAGAACCATCGATATCCAGACCTTCGTTCCCGCAGGCTCCATCGACTGGATCTGGTACGATCGTCCGCATTTTCTCAAACCCGAGGACAAGATCGGTGCTGAAGCCTTCAGCGTCATTCGCGAAGCGATGAGGGCCAGCAAGGTCGTCGGCATCGCCCGGCTGGTCCTATATCGCCGCGAGCACGCTGTTCTGCTGGAGCCATCCGGCAAGGGCATCATCCTCTGGACGCTGCATTATGGCGACGAGGTGCGCGATGCCGTCGATACGATCGATAAAAAGGCCAAGGCCGATAAGGAACTGCAAGCGGCGCTGGACAAGCAGATCGACAAGCAGTTGACGAATTGGAAGCCGTCGCTCGTCCAGGACACGGTGCAGAAGAAGGTTCAGAAGCTCTTGAAGACGAAGGCCAAGGACGCGCCGAAGTCCAAAGCCAGGAAGCAGCCCGCCGCGGCAAAGCAGGGCGGCAATGTGATCAACATCATGGATGCGCTGAAGAAGAGCTTGCAGTCCTAACGTGTCCCTAAGATGAGGGCGATGCTCTCACCAAATTCAGCCGGGCAGCGGCTTGGCGGAAGCCCGGAAATCCGCCCATGGGTCAGACGTCCTCGCCTCTATATGCGCGGGTGTGTTCTTCACTGTGAACTCCGCCGGGCCTTTAATCTTCGACAACTCCGACCATTCGAGCGGCATGGAGACCGTAGCGCCCGCTCTGGCGCGGGTGGAGTAGGGGGCAACCGCCGTGCTCCCGCGCCCATTGCGCAGGTAGTCGACGAAGATACGGCCATTGCGCTTGGCCTTGGTTGCCACAGCGAGATATTTATCCGGCTCATCTTTACCCATGTCGGTCGCGAGTGTCTTCGCAAAACCCTTCACCTTCGCCCAGCCGGCTTTCGGCTGCAGTGGCGTGACGACGTGCAGACCCTTGCCGCCTGACGTCTTGACGAAAGCGGCAAGTCCCGCCGCTTCCAGCCGGGATTTAAGGTCCAGCGCGGCTTCGACGACAGCGCTCCACTCCACGTCCTCACCCGGATCGAGGTCCATGGTGATCAGGTCCGGCTTCTCCCAGGACTTGGTGGTCGAACCCCAGGGGTGAATTTCCAGCACGGCGGATTGGACGAGCGCCATCATGCCATCGAAATCGCTGATCACCACCAACGGTTCGCCCGATCGATCCTTTGGGTCCTTGATAGCACCAATGGCTTTGTTCATTCCGCGCCACGGATGCTTCTGGAAGAAGGTTTGGCCGTCGATCCCTTCCGGGCAGCGGAGCAGGGAAAGCGCGCGATTGGTGACATAGGGTGCGATATGCTCCCAAACCTTGGCATAATAATCGGCAAGATCCGCCTTGGTGATTTTCTGATCCGGCCAATAGACCCGCTCGGGATGGGTGAACTTGATCTTCGTTTGCGGCGTCTTTGCTGCGTCACCTGTCTCGGACTTCGTCACGTCTTCCACCTCCCGGCTGATCTCCTTGGGTGCCTTGTCTTCCCGCAACCCTTTGAAGGAGGCATGGCGAAGGTTGCCGTCGCCGGACCAGCCGCGAAACTCGACTTCCGCGACAAGCTCTGGCTTGACGTAATGAAGATCGCGCCGGGCCAGTGCTGTCAGCTTCTGCGAGAAGGGACTTTCTGTCTGCGTCTGGGGTTTTAGCCTGTCGAAGATCATCTCCGCAGTCGCGCCGGTAAAGCCTGTTCCCACCCGGCCGACATGCCGAAGCTTGCCATTCTCGTAGACGCCGAGCGCCAGAGAGCCAATAGCCTGGTCCGATGAGGAAGAGAGGGTATAGCCACCGATGACGAATTCCTGGCCGCTGCTGCACTTGGACTTGATCCACTGCCCCTTGCGCCCGGAGACGTAGGGAGACTCGGCGACCTTCGAAATGACGCCTTCCAGTCCAAGCGAGCAGGCATGCTGGAGAACCTTTTCCCCGTCCTCCTGAAAATGCGCGCTGTAGCGCAGCACAGGGTCGTTGGAGGGTAGCAGTTTTTCCAGCAACGCTTTGCGATCCACAAGTGCAGCGCCTTGCAGGTCCCGGCCATCCAGATAGAGCAGGTCGAAGACGTAGTAGCGGAAACGATCCTGCCGGCCCTCGCTGAGATCGGCCTGAAGCGCGGAGAAGTCGGAAACGCCACTTTCCTTTTCGACGACCAGTTCGCCGTCGATGATGGCAGTTTCCACCGGCAGTGCAGCGAGCGATTGGCGGATTGCCTCTCCGAATTTCTCCGTCCAGTCCAGACCGCTGCGGGTCAGGAGAACGACCTCTCCCTTCTCGATCCTCGCCTGGAGGCGATAGCCGTCAAACTTGATTTCATGCAGCCAGCGCGATCCCTCCGGCGCATTGTTCTTCAATGTCGCCAAAGCGGGTTTGATGAAAGACGGCATTACCGCCTTATGGCTTGCCTTGGGAAAATCATGCACCTGCTTGCCGGTCGTCTTTTCACTTTTGGCTTTGGACGAGACGTCTCTCGAATTCCAGGTGTCCTCTGGATTCTCTGCCACCTGCTCGATGCTTCGCCCCGTCTTGACCGAGTTGGTCGCCTCTTCGATCAGGTCGATGGTTTCGCTGGCTTCCTCGTCATGGGCCTTGATCAGCAGCCAGTTTTCGCGCTTCTCCTCAGGCTTGCCTTTCATCCGAACCAGATGCCAGCGGCCTTTCAGCTTTTCGCCGTCGAGTTCGAATTCCATGTGGCCCTTGCGGTAGGCCTTCTTCGGGTCGCCGATGGGAGACCATGTGCCACGATCCCAGACGATGACTGTGCCACCACCATATTGGCCCTTGGGAATGATACCCTCGAAGTCGGCATAGCTCAGCGGGTGATCCTCGACGTGGACCGCAAGCCGCTTTTCATTCGGATCGAGGCTCGGGCCTTTGGTCACGGCCCAGCTTTTCATCACGCCGTCCATTTCCAGGCGGAAATCGTAATGCAGCCGCCTCGCATCATGTTTCTGCACCACGAAATTGTTGCCGGCCGTCGCCGCCGCTTCGCCCTTCGGCTCCGGCGTCTTATCGAACTTGCGCTTCTGGTTATAGGTTTGAAGGCCCATGGATCAACTTGCCTTCTTGCGTTTGGTGGTGCCGGATGACTTGGGCTTGGCCGCCTTCTTGTCGGAGACACCGGCGCTCTGGCGTAGGGCTTCCTTCAGGTCGATGACGTTGTCGCGCTTCTCGGGCTCGCGCTTCTTGATCGTTTTTCCTTCGATCTTCGCCTGCACCAGTTCCGTCAGAGCATCATTATAACGGTCGCTGTAATGCGACGGATCGAATTTGCCGGCTCGCTTCTTGATGATGTGGGCTGCGAGTTCCAGCATCTCGTCATCGAACTCGATGTCGGGAATTGATTTGAAGGCGGCGGTCTGCGAGCGCACCTCGTAATCATAGTTCAAGGTAGTGGCGATTACGGCGTCCCCGTCGAGACGGATCAACAGCATTCGGTTGCGGCGAAAAAGGATTGCTTCTGCAAGAGCTGCGACCTGACGCTCCCGCAGTGTCTGCGCCAGGAGTGAAAGCGCTTCGCGGTCCTCGTCGGTCGAAGGCGATAGATAATAGGGTTTGTCGAAATAGAGCTTGTCGATTTCATCGCATTCGAGAAAGTTTTTCACCCGAATGACCTTGTTGCCGTCCGGCATCAACTCAGAAAGCTCGTCGCCTTCGATGACGATGTGGTCGCCATTCTCAAGCTCATAGCCCTTGACCTGCTGATCGCGCTCGACCTTGTCGCCGGTCTCGCTGTCGAGATACTGTCGCTCGACTCGGTTGCCAGTCTTTCGATTGATGATGTTGAAGGAGATTTTTTCCGACGATGAGATCGCGGTGTAGAGTCCGACATCGCACTGAAAATCAGCGAATTTGATAGTGCCTCTCCACACGGCTCTTGGCGCCATCGCCAGCCTCCTTTTACGCTCTAACTTTTACTGGAACGCTCGCGGTCGATTATCCGCTCAACGGCCACGACATCTTCCTGCGAAAACACCGGAACAGGGTCGGACGCCATGGCCTCCATCACATCCGGCGAAAGCCCACCATGCCGCGCGATCCACTCCATGGCCTCACGCGTCTCCCGTTCCGCTTTCAATTGCGCATAAAGCGCCACAATCAGCCTGTCGCGAATGTCGGGCTGTTGATCCTGTCGGTGTGTGGTTTTCGCAGTATGTGCCATCGTTCTTAAATTCGAGACAGGCACGAAAGTTCCAGCATGGGCAGCACGATGGCATTCTGGTCGCACTGGATGGCCGGAACTCGCAAAGATACGGGGC
The DNA here is from genome assembly GCF_004310285.1 of Agrobacterium cavarae. Classification (GTDB taxonomy): domain Bacteria; phylum Pseudomonadota; class Alphaproteobacteria; order Rhizobiales; family Rhizobiaceae; genus Agrobacterium; species Agrobacterium cavarae. Next base: position 8,986 of record NZ_SISF01000015.1, on the reverse strand, counting down.
TCTCGCCTTAGGCCGCTGCCACTGGAACTTTTTCCTGGAAGGAGGGCAGTTCTTTCTCCACGCCACCGCCATTGCGCTTTGCCCGGTAGGAGGCAGCGTCCGCCAGGCGTATCATGGTGCTGAACTCCGCATCCTTGGCCGCTTCAGCCGTATATTCAAGGCTGACGCCCACGCGAACCGTTTCATTTGAGAGGTTAAAAGGCGTTGTCAACGACCGCACGATGTCATGGGCCATACGCTCGACATCTGCTGCGTTGCGGACTTCCGTCTGAACGACGACGAACTCATCGCCGCCAACGCGTGCGGCGATGTCATGGGGCTCAAGAAGGTCCCGAAGCCGGGCGCCGACGCCGATCAGCAGGTCATCGCCCGCGGCATGCCCGAGGCGATCGTTGATAGCCTTGAAGCCATCCAGATCAAGGCAATGAACGGCAATCATCGTGCCCGTCGTGCGCGAAATACCGCTAAAGCCTTCGCGAAGTGCAATGCGATTGGCAAGGCCGGTCAAAGGGTCGGCGCGCGCAAGGCGCTCCATCTCAAGTCGCAGCAGGATCTGCTGTGACGCCGTTCGATACACATGTGACACGCTTTGCATCGCCGCGAGCAGGAAGACAGCGAACATCGTCGCCAGCAACCAGTGCGCCGCGTCGCCCGCGAAGGCGGCCGAGATCGTGGTCGGCACGGCCGCGATAGTGAGTGCGGTCACTGATATGAGAGGTCGAACCGACATGCGGCTCGCAACGCCGGCTGCATAACCGAACAGCAGCGCCGTTGCCAGCACATGCAGGGAGAAATCGGAGGACCGGAAGATCAGCGCCGAGATCGCGCCGACCGAGGCGGCGACGAGAAATGTGAGAAGAGCATGCGCGAGCTCCCAGTCTTTCGGCGTCAAGGAGGTGGGGTGACCGGTCTTTGTCCAGCGCCGGTGGCGCAGCATCACGCAGATCTTGGTGAAGGACGCCAAGCCACCGCACACCATGGCGACAAAAATCCAGGTGTCATGCAGGGTTGTCGCGGCGAAGTAGCCAATGGCGACGATGGTGAAACCCATGACGGTCATCGGTGCAACCGTGTAGGCCAGTTGGGCAACAAGTGCCTTGTAGAGGTCGTCCGGTTCTCTTATTCGCATCGATCAGCCCTTGCCACGGGGTAGCGGTTATTGAGCGCTATAATCTATGCGGAAAATTTAAACGACTCTCTAATCGACGCCTCAATGGTTGTCAGCGGTCCTCAGCGCTGTCGCGTCTTGAAGGTTACCCTCTAAAGTCGCCTTCATTCGTGTCGCGCTCGTCGTAATTCACGTCCCAATCCTTTTCGGGCTTTTTCTTGCCCGGCGGCAGTTTGTTGACAGTCGCGTCTTCGGAACCGGTGATGACGGTGGGTTTGGCGCTTGCGACGCCATTATTGTCCGACGTCTTTTTGCCCGGCGCAAATTGCGGCTTTGCGTCGGCATGGATCTTGTCGATGTCTTTTTCAGAGCTCATGGGAACCTCCATTGGTTCATGAGCTAACCTCGAAGTAGGAGGTGTGTTCCGTCAGCAGACATTCTGCGATGCGTGATAGCACCTCTACGTGAGCGCGACACCAGCGGGATGACCGGAGCAGGCGCAGTTCTCGCCTGCTCTCAAAGGGCGATCAGTCAATCGTCATCAGCGCGTGGCCAGCCTGAAGGTAGTCGCCTTCCTTGACGAGAAGACGGATCGTACCGCCCTTGGTGGCGAGGATCTGGGTTTCCATCTTCATGGCTTCCATGACGGCAACCAGATCGCCTTCGGAAACGGTCTGACCGTCTTCTACCTTGAAGGATTGCAGCGTGCCCGAAACAGGCGCGGCAATCTCGCCATCGTTTTTGGTGGCTGTGCCACTTGCCGAAGCCGTTGCTCCGCCACCGACGCTGCCCAAAGCGGAGAGCAGAAGCGTGGGCAGGCCGACCGAAACGCGCTTGCCGTCGATTTCCAGATAGGTGCGGTGGATGGAAGCGTCGTCTGTCTGGGCAGGGCGCTCCATCGCGTCCGGCATTGCGGCGAAATCGGTCTCGATCCAACGGGTGTGAGCCTTGAAACCGTCTTCGCCGGTGAAGTCTTCCGCCTCAAGGGCTGCGCGATGGAAGGGCAGGACGGTTGCCACGCCTTCGATACGGAATTCCTTCAGCGCGCGGCGGGCCCGTTGCAGTACCTGCCGGCGATCCTCGCCCGTGACGATCAGCTTTGCCATGAGAGAGTCGAACACGCCGGGCACGCTCGAACCACTGACGACACCGCTATCGAGACGAACGCCGGGACCCGACGGCGGATCGAAAACTGTGATCGTTCCTGGCGTTGGCAGGAAGCCGCGGCCTGGATCTTCGGCATTGATGCGGAATTCCATCGAATGGCCGCGAGGCTCCGGCGTCTCCAAAACGCGAAGCGTCTTGCCTTCGGCAATGCGGAACTGTTCGATCACCAGATCGATACCTGTCGTTTCCTCGGTGACGGGGTGTTCGACCTGCAGGCGGGTATTGACCTCCAGGAACGAAATCGTGCCATCGACGCCCAGCAGAAACTCCACCGTGCCGGCACCGCTATAGCCCGCGGCGGCGCAGATTGCCTTGGCGGAAGCGTGGATTTTTTGCCGTTGCTCGTCCGAGAGGAAGGGGGCAGGGGCCTCCTCGATCAGCTTCTGATTACGGCGCTGCAGCGAGCAGTCGCGGGTACCCAGCACCAGCACGTTGCCATGCTTGTCTGCCAGAACCTGCGCCTCGATATGGCGCGGCCGGTCGAGAAAGCGTTCGAGGAAACATTCGCCGCGACCGAAAGCGGCGGTCGCTTCTCTGACGGCGGACTCGTAGAGATCGGCGATCTCTTCCATTTTCCAGGCAACCTTCAAGCCGCGTCCGCCACCGCCATGGGCAGCCTTGATGGCAACAGGCAGGCCGTGTTCTTCGGCAAAGGCGATGACTTCGGCCGCGGTTTCTACCGGACCGTCGCTGCCCGCAACGAGCGGCGCGCCGACGCCGGTCGCAATACGGCGTGCCTCCACCTTGTCGCCCAGTGCTTCGATGACCTGCGGATCGGGACCGATCCAGGTCAGGCCGGCATCGAGCACGGCTTGCGCGAACTCGGCGCGTTCGGACAGAAAGCCGTAGCCGGGATGAATAGCATCCGCACCTGAACGCTTTGCGATGGCAATCAGCTTGGGAATATCGAGATAGGTTTCTGCTGGACGCACGCCCTCGAGCGCATAGGCTTCGTCTGCCATGCGAACGAAGACCGCATCCTGATCCGGGTCGGCATAGACGGCGACCGATTGAAGCCCATAATCCCGGCAGGCGCTGATAATCCGGACAGCGATTTCGCCGCGATTGGCAATCAGGACTTTCTTCATCGCTCTTCTCCTCGGATTTAAGTGTTCTTGGCCGTAATGTCGGCGAAAGGCCCGATCGGGCGAAACTGAATTTGGGCATTGACGGGGATCTGACCCGCGAGATCGAGATGATATTCCGCGACTGCCCCGATGACGGGGTAACCACCTGTCAGCGGATGGTCGGCAAGGAAGAGAACTGGCTGGCCGCTATGGGGGATCTGGATCGCGCCCGTTGCAGTTCCCTCACTCGGCAGTTCTGCGCTGTCGCGCCGTTCCACGGGCACCTCGCCCGCAAGGCGAATGCCCACGCGGTTGGACTGCGGCGTGACCTGCCAGAGTTGGTTCGTCAGCGTCTCAATGCCCTTTTGGGTGAACCAGTCGGTGCGCGGTCCAAGAACAACGTCGAGCGTGACGACCTCACCCATAGCCGGTGGCTCGAAGGCGGGGAATTCATCGATGGCGACGCTCGAAAACTCGTTCGTTTCGGCCTTGAGCGGAAGGATCGTACCTGCCGTAACCGGTTCTGGACCGACGACGGCCAGCGTATCGGTGGCGAAGCTGCCGAGCACCGGCTCGACATCGAAGCCACCGCGCACGGCGAGATAACAGCGCATGCCTTTCGGCGGCTGGCCGAGCGTGACGGTGTCGCCCGCCTCAAGCGGGATGGGCGCGTAAGTCTTTGCGGTGAAACGCCCCTCTGCCGTTTCGATGGTGAGGGAACAGGGCGCGCCGGTGAGACCGATAACGGTGCGGCTTGCAGCGCGGAAGGAAAAGCCGCCGAGCGTCAGTTCCAGGCAGGGCGTGTTGTGCGGATTTCCCACGATGCGGTTTGCTGCGTTGAAAGCGCCGCGATCAAGCGATCCGGACGCAGAAACGCCCTGTCCGGTCTGTCCGAAGCGACCGAGATCCTGAAAGAGAGCCGGCATGGGCGCCGCCAGCACTTCGAAATGCGGCCCTTGGCGCGACGGCTCCTTGCGCGGCTTTGCCTCCGAGACTGGCAGGCTGATCTTTCCTGACGCCTTGTCCATGTCGACGAAGCGAACGCGGTAGCCCGGCTGGAAGAGCGCGCCGGGCTCGCGGTCGATGTCCCACATCTTCGAAGGTGTCGTGCCAATGATCTGCCAGCCGCCCGGGCTGTTTTGCGGATAGACGCCGCTAAAGGCGCCCGCCAGCGCCACAGAGCCGGCCGGGATGCGGGTGCGTGGGCTCTGTCGCCGGGGAACATGGAGTGCGGGATCGCCGCCCACCAGATAGCCGAAGCCCGGTGCAAAGCCACAGAACGCAACGGTAAATTCGCTCTCGGTATGACGACGGATGACCTCATCGACGCTAAGCCCTGTCAGCGTCGCAACGTCGGCAAGGTCTTCGCCATCATAATGGACCGGGATTTCGACCAGCTTGTCGGACGGCGGAATCTTCGCCGTCAGGTCGCGACGGGAAAGCTCTGCCGCAAGAGCCTGCCCGTTGATCTTTTCCGGTCGAAAGCGGATCATCAGGGTGCGCGCGGCCGGTACGGTTTCCTCGATGCCTTCGACGGGATCGTTTTCGAGCGAGGCGAAAAGCGCCAGCGTTTCGTCCAGATCGGCAAGTTCGACAAGGATCGTCGTGAGACTGACGGGGAGAAAGCGCATCATGTCCTCACGCGTGATAGGCAGAATCGGGAATGTCTGTGATGAACATATGGCCCGGTGCATGGGTGATGGCAAATGGCACGCCAGACGCCATGACCGCCGCCTGCGGAGTCACGCCGCACGCCCAGAAGACCGGGACTTCGCCGGGCTCGATGCGCACGGCATCGCCAAAGTCGGGCTTTGCGAGATCAGCGATGCCGAGTTCCTCCGGCATGCCGATATGAACCGGTGCGCCGTGAACCGCCGGAAACCGGCCAGAAATCGTCGCCGCATCCGCAACCCGCGATGCCGGGATCGGACGCATGGACACGACCATGTTGCCCTTCAAACGGCCTGCCGGGCGGCAGGGACGGTTTGTCAGATACATGGGGACATTGCTCTTATCCGTCATGTGACGGATTTCGATGCCCGCTTCCACCATCGGCGTTTCAAAGGTGAAGCTGCAGCCGATCAGAAAGGCCACCATATCGTCCCGCTCAGCCCAGGCCGATGTCGCATCATGGGTTTCCTCAGCGAGCTTGCCATCACGCCAAATCCGGTAGAGCGGCAGATCGGTTCGTAGATCGGCACCCGGCGCAAGCAGCGTGGTGGGTGAGCCGGGATCGGAGACGTCAAGCACCGGGCAGGGCTTCGGGTTGCGCTGCGCATAGAGCAGGAAATCGAACGCCCAGTCGCGCGGCAGCACGATCATGTTTGCCTGGGTGAAGCCCGGCGCGATACCGGAGGTCGGCTGCACGAGGCCGGCGCGGTAGCTGGCGCGTGCTTTCTGTGCAAGCTCGACGTTCTTGGCGGTGTGCGATGCGGGGATGGTCATTGGCCGCTCCTATCGTTCAAGAGGTGAATGAGCGAACGGCGATACCGTCCGTTTCAAACCGGCGGCGAATCTCGCGCGCAATATCGACCGCGCCTGGACTATCGCCATGGACACAGATGGACTGCGCCTCGATTTTGATGACGCTGCCATCAATGGCTTCCAGCGTTCCCAGACGCGCCAGTTGCACCATGCGGTCGGCAATTTGACCAGCATCATGCAGGACGGCGCCTTTTTCGCGGCGGGACACGAGTTGCCCATCCGGCGTATAGGCCCGGTCGGCAAAAGCTTCAGCCACGATCGAAAGTCCCGCTTTGCGTGCCAGTTCGAGGATCGGCGCGTTGGCGAGTCCCATCAGCACCAGCGACGGATCGATGGCTTTTATACCGTCAATGACTGCCTGCCCTTGTTTGGCGTCATGGGCGATGCGGTTATAGAGCGCGCCATGTGGCTTGACGTAGCGCACCGTGGTGCCGGCTGCGGCGGCAATGCCCTTCAGTGCGCCGATCTGGTAGATGACGTCGGCGATCAGATCCTCCGGCGTCACATCCATATCCCGGCGTCCAAAACCGACGCGGTCCGGATAGGAAACGTGAGCGCCGATCGTAACGCCATTTGCGGCGGCTGCCTTCACCGTCTTGTAGATGCCTGTCGGGTCTCCGGCGTGAAAACCACAGGCAATGTTGGCGCTGGAGACGATGGAAAGCATGGCCTCGTCGTCGCCCATGCTCCATGCCCCGTAACTTTCGCCGAGATCGCTGTTGAGGTCGATATGCGCCATGTCGTCTTTCTCCAAATGTGGTTGATCTCCGTGGCCACGCTCAGGTGGCCACGATAAATGCTTGCTTGTGCTTCTTACAGTCCAAGCAGAGCGAAGATCGGGCCGACAGACTTGTAGGCCATGTACCATGTCAGGCAGCAGGTGAGCGCGCCGAGGATGAGCAGCCAGCGCGGATAGTGGTAGCCGCGCATCAGGTCCGGACGCTTCCAGGCGGCAAACAGCAGCATGGAGAGGCCGATGGGCAGGACCAGACCATTCAATCCGCCGACGAAGACGAGCATGGCGGCCGGTGGCGTGGTGATCAGGATATAGGACACCAATGAAACGCAGATGAAAGCCACGGTCGAAAGATTACGCTGGCGCTCGGTCATTTCTGGCTTGAACGCCGTGAGGAAGGACACAGAGGTGTAGGCCGCGCCGATGATGCTGGTGAGTGCCGAGGCGAGGAACACCGCACCGAAGAGCCGGAAGCCGATATCGCCGGCAGCCGCATGGAAGGCCTGGCCTGCAGGGTTTGCCGCCTTGCCAGAGAGGTCGATGACGACACCGCTTGCAACAACGCCGAGAATGGCGAGGAAGAGGATGTAGCGAAGAACGCCCGTGATCGCGATGCCGCTCAGTGCCGCACGATTGACGGCACCGATATTCTCAACGCCTACCGTGCCCTTGTCGAGAAGGCGGTGTGCGCCCGCATAGGTGATGTAGCCGCCGACCGTGCCGCCTACAATGGTGGTGATGGTGGCGAAATCGATCGTATCGGCGAGGAAGGTCTGGTGGAAGGCTTCAGCCACAGGAGGGCCGGATACGATCGCCGCGTAGAGGATGAGGGCCAGCTTGACGAAGGCTGCGACGTAGACGACACGGTCCATAGCAACACCGGCGCGTCGCGACAGGAAGATGCCGATGGCGACGAGTGCACCGATGGCACCGCCAATCTTGGGGTCGAGGTCAATCATGGCGTTGAAGCCAAGACCGGCACCGCCGATATTGCCGATGTTGAAGAACAGGCCGCCGATGATGACGAGGACTGCCAGAAGATATCCGGAGCCCGGAATGGCAGCGTTTGCAATCGCCGGAGCACGCATCTGTGTGACGGTGACTATACGCCAGACATTGGCCTGCACAACGAAGTCGATGATGATGGAGACGATGATGGCAAAGGCAAAGGCTGCACCCAGCTTCACCGTGAAATTGGCGGTTTGGGTGATGAAGCCAGGGCCGACGGCGGCCATGGACATCAGGAACATCGCCGATAGGAGCGCGTAGCGCTGGCTCTTCGGGTTAAACGCAGCCGCGTTCGTGCGGCCGGGCGTCTGCTCGGTCTGCTGCATGAGAGTTTTCCTGTTCTTATCGTCACCCGCCCCTCGCGGATGCTTATGAGGTCATCATGGATGGTTTGTTTGTGATGTCAATATTGTTCAACAATTTTTTTGTTTTGTTCATTCATGCTTATATTCTTGGCGTCGAAAACAGCCTTCGGAGGGGACTTTGCCGTCTCGGCAGAGGCGTGGTTAAAGCCGTTGAAACTATTGCTTGATTCCGCCAGTCTTTTGTTATCTGAAGACGCCGCAAGAAGAAGCGAGGAAGCCTGTGACAGACACACGTGAAAGCATGCCGCTGTCCGACTGGATCGCCAAGCGCATCCGCCTCATGCTGATTTCGGGCGAACTCAGACCCGGCCAGCGCATATCCGAAGCAGCCTTCAGCGAGCATCTGGAAGTGTCCCGCAACTCTCTGCGCGAGGCCTTTCGCATCATGACGAAGGAAGGCCTTCTCCGGCACGAAACCAATCGCGGCGTCTTCGTCCAGACGCCAACCATGGCGTCGATCATGGATATTTACCGGGTACGGCGCATGCTCGAATGCGGAGCGTTGCGTAAAGCATGGCGCCTGCATGAATCGGTGAAAACCATGCGTCAGGCCGTGGAGGAAGCCAAGCAAAAGCGGGAGCAGGAGCTGTGGGTCGATGTCGGCAGCGCCAATATGGCCTTCCACTCGGCTGTCGTCGCACTTGCCGATAGCGAGCGCTTGAGCGAGCTTTATGAAAGGGTCTCGGCCGAGCTTCGTCTGGGCTTTGCCCTTATCGAGGACCCGCGTCTGCTCCATTCACCCTTCGTCGACATGAATGACGAGATTGTCTCTTTGTGTGAAGAGGACAGGTTTGCAGAGGCAAGCGAGAAGATGGAAGACTATCTGCTGATCTCCGAGAATGGTCTTCTGAAAGCGTTCGGAAAGCTGTCGGGCAAGGCGCGATAAAGCATACGGCCTTCCTGGAGTGGCTTCTGCTCTTCCGCTTATCTAAGCTTTCAAGCCGTCCGTAGAAACAAAAAGGGGACCGCGTAGGACGCGATCCCCTCAGACCGTTGACAAACCCGTCGATTTTTTTGGCGGGTTTTTCTGTTTTAGGATGATGCTGTTTGG
>NZ_SISF01000034.1:77889-521752 GCF_004310285.1 Agrobacterium cavarae | reverse complement strand
AATCGAAATCGATTTTCGGAAAGCACGATGCGTAGATCAAAGAAGATAGAGCGTCCTTTGTGCGTCCATTAGGACGCACAAAGGACGCTCTAAGGCGCGCACGTCATCTTTCTGCATTGTTGGGGATTGACGATGCGACCTGATGATACTGCACATGGCCCGGTGCCGGCCTATGAATTTGCCAGGGACGAAAAGGCTGCGGTCTACCGCGCCATCGAAACCCGCCGTGATGTCCGCAACGAGTTTTTATCCGATCCGCTTTCTGATGAACTGATCAACAAGCTGCTTTCCGCCGCCCATGCCGCGCCCTCGGTGGGCTTCATGCAGCCATGGAATTTTACCCTCGTCAGCGATGCAGACATCAAAAATGCTGTGTGGCAGGCTTTCAGCCGCGCCAATGAGGAAGCGGCCTTGATGTTTCCCGACGATAAGCAGTCGCTCTACCGAAGCCTCAAGCTGGAGGGCATCCGGAAGGCGCCGCTCTCCATCTGCGTCACCTGCGATCCGACAAGGGGTGGCGATGTCGTGCTGGGGCGAACGCACAATCCGCGCATGGATGTCTACTCCACTGTCTGCGCCGTGCAGAACCTCTGGCTGGCGGCACGCGCCGAAGGGGTCGGCGTCGGTTGGGTCAGCATCTTCCATGACGACGATATTCGAAAGATCCTGGGTATCCCTGAGCATATCGAAATCGTCGCATGGCTCTGCGTCGGCTATGTCTCGGAACTCTATGCCGAGCCTGAGTTGGCGGTGAAGGGCTGGCGTCAGCGTTTGCCGCTGGACGAGCTGATTTTCAAAGACCGGTGGGGCGAGAAATAGCAAAGAGCCGACTTTCTGGCAGGCGTATTACGACCCAAAAATCCACTTGCCAGTCCTCATGGCGGGTGGCTTAGTTCACTCTCATTTCGAGAGGGGATCATATTATGCCGATTGAAAACTGGCTGGCCTTCGTTGCCGCATCCGCCATCATGCTCGCCATTCCAGGACCAACGATCTTGCTGGTCATTTCTTACGCGCTTGGTCACGGTCGCAAGGCAAGCAGCGCCACCGTTGCCGGTGTGGCGCTTGGCGACTTTACCGCCATGACGGCGTCCATGCTGGGTCTTGGTGCACTGCTCGCGACCTCCGCCGCTCTCTTCACTGTCTTGAAGTGGGTGGGCGCTGCCTATCTGATCTATCTCGGAATCAAGCTCTGGCGCGCGCCTGTCGGCACGTCGGCTGAAGGCGAGGGTGACGTGACGGGTCGTGAACGCCCACTGAAGATCTTCCTCCACACCTACATCGTCACGGCGCTGAACCCGAAGAGCATCATCTTCTTCGTCGCCTTCCTGCCGCAGTTCCTGGTGCCGACCCTGCCGTTCTGGCCGCAGGTGCTTATTTTCGAAGTTACTTTTCTAGTGCTTGCGACTTGCAACGCCGCTCTTTATGGGTTGCTGGCAAGTGCGGCCCGCAACACCATCCGCAAGCCCTCCGTCCAGCGCGTCGTCAATCGCACCGGTGGCGGACTATTGATCGGTGCAGGACTGCTCGCGGCGGGCTGGAAGAAAGCCGTCGCTTAAACCGTCGCCATTCCGTGCGGCGCCGAGTTCTGGAATATATCAATGTCAGTGCCGCACATTCTTCTTGCCTTGGTCACCGTCTTTCTCTGGGGCTTCAACTTCGTGGTGATCAAGGTCGGCGTCATGGATATGCCGCCGCTGTTTCTCACAGCCTTGCGCTACCTCTTCGCAGCCGTGCCGCTGATCTTCTTTCTGCCGCGTCCCAAGGTTCCGTGGAAGCACATGGTCGTCTACGGCATGGTCATGGGCTGCGCGCAATTCGGCCTGCTCTATACGGCGATCAAGTGGGGCCTGCCTGCAGGGCTTGCCTCGCTCGTCATGCAGTCGCAGGCTTTTTTCACCATGGCGCTGGCCGTGACGATGCTCGGTGAAATTCCGCTGAAGTCCCATATCGCTGGTGCCGCCGTTGCCTTTTCCGGTCTTGCGGTGATCGGACTTGAACGTCTGGAACTAACCGCTCTTGTGCCTCTCCTCATGTGTGTTGGTGCAGCTTTCAGCTGGGCCATCGGCAATATCGTCAATCGCAAGGTCGGACGGGTCAACGCGATCTCCTTCGTTGCCTGGACAAGTCTCGCACCGGTTCTGCCGCTGATCGCGCTTTCGCTGCTGCTCGAAGGCCCGCAGGCGATCGGCGAAGGTTTGGCAAATGCCAACATGATGACGGTCGCCGTCGTTGCCTATATGGCCTATGGCGCGACGATTGTCGGGGCAGGGATCTGGAGCTTTCTTCTGCTGCGTTATCCGGCAGGAACCGTCGCGCCGTTTTCTCTGCTGGTGCCGATCGTCGGCTTCCTTGGCGCTTACTTTGCCTTCGCCGAACACATCACCACGCTGGAAATTGTCGGTAGTGCGCTTGTCGTTGCCGGGCTGGCACTGAATGTGTTCGGCCGCCGGCTGTCTTTCGGTCGTGCGCCATCCGGCAACGCGTGAGAGCGATCTGCAATTCCCTGTGCATTGTTGCGATGCGGCGGGGCATTTGTGGAAAACTTTGGTAAAGAGAGTGTTCGCCGCGCGGTAAAGCGGCGCTTTTGATCATTGCAGTGCAGGGACGGGTCAACGTGCAGGTCGGTATCGACATGGGAACGCTTTCGGGCGGGCAGAGTGCCAAGCTCGATATTGAGGAACTGCTCGCCACGCGTTTGCTGGTGCAGGGCAATTCCGGTTCCGGAAAGTCGCATCTGCTGCGCCGTTTGCTGGAGCAATCGGCCCCTTGGGTGCAACAGGTCATCATCGATCCCGAAGGTGATTTCGTCACGCTGGCCGACAAGTTCGGTCATGTTGTGGTGGATGGGGAGCGCACCGAAGCCGAACTTGCAGGGATTGCCAACCGCATTCGCCAGCACCGTGTCTCCTGCGTGCTCACGCTGGAGGGGCTGGATATCGAGCAGCAGATGCGCGCCGCCGCCGCCTTCCTCAATGGCATGTTCGATGCCGATCGCGAATATTGGTATCCGGTTCTGGTCGTCGTGGATGAGGCGCAAATGTTTGCGCCTTCTGTCGGTGGCGAAGTCACCGAGGATGCCCGCAAGGCGTCGCTCGGCGCGATGACCAACCTTATGTGCCGCGGGCGTAAACGCGGTCTTGCCGGTGTGATTGCCACGCAGCGATTGGCAAAACTTGCCAAGAACGTTGCGGCCGAAGCCTCCAACTTCCTCATGGGCCGCACCTTCCTCGATATCGACATGGCGCGCGCCGCCGATCTTCTCGGTATGGACCGTCGCCAGGCGGAAATGTTCCGCGATCTTCAGCGCGGCAATTTCGTCGCCCTCGGACCGGCTCTGTCGCGCCGTCCGCTGCCGATCGTTATCGGCCCGGTGGAAACATCGGCACGCTCCTCGTCGCCGAAACTCATGCCGCTGCCGGACGCGCCGCAGGATGTGGAGGATTTGATCTTCACGCCAGACCCGGAAGAGTTTACCAGGCCCGCCGTTCGCCGTACGCCGCCAGCGCCGCGTCCCACGACTGACATTCTTGCCGAACTCTCGCGCTCGACACCAGCGGCCATCGCACCGACCTCCGAACCACCTTCACGTTCGAGCCAGCCGGAATTGACGCCGGAAGAGCGCGAGGAAAAGATCACGGCTGTTCTGACCGAAATCCTCGATGACCCGCAATCGGCCTATCGCACCGACGCCGTCCTCTATCAGGACTTTCTCGTTCGCGCCCGCATGCGCCGTATTCCCGGCACGCCGATGGCGCTATCGGAGTTCCGTCGCCAGATCGCGATTACGCGCTCTGGTGTAGATGTGGAAATGGCGGCAAGCGAAAATTGGCAGAAGGCTCTGGAGCTTTCCCGCAGTGTCTCCGATGACCTGCAGGGCGTCTTCCTGCTTCTGGTGAAGGCAGCTCTTGCCGAAGAGCCATGCCCCTCTGATGCGCGGATTGCACGCGCCTACGGTACTCATTCGGCGCGCCGCGCAAGACGACTGCTCGGCTACTTTGAGGAAAAGGAACTGGTCGTGGTGCATGCGGACTTTTCCGGCAAGCGCATCGTGGCTTTCCCCGAGCTTGACGCCAAGACCGCGCCCGGCGATGCAGATGCGCCCGACGGCGATGTGAGCCTGGCCGCGGAATAACGTCGACCTTGTCAGTCTCCAAATCGCTACGCTGTCATCCACCCATAGAAAAAGGCGGGTCGCCCCGCCTTTCCAGGTCTTGAAGGTGAAGTCTTTTAAACTTCGTCGATGACCTTCTTGTCGTTTCTCGTAGCAAACAGCGAGCCGACGATACCTGTCAGAAGGATCGCAACGGTGATACCGAGCGAGATGGACGGCGGGATCTTTGCGATGCCCAGCATGTCCGCCAGGAAGATCTTCGAGCCGACGAAGACCAGAACCGCGGCCAGTGCATATTTGAGGTATGCGAAGCGGTGGATCAGGGCGGCAAGCGCGAAGTAGAGGGCGCGCAGTCCAAGGATCGCGAAGATATTCGACGTGTAGACGATGAACGGATCGGTGGTGATCGCGAAAATCGCCGGGATCGAGTCGACCGCGAAGATCAGGTCGGCGATTTCGACCATGACAAGCGCCAGGAAAAGCGGCGTTACGAAGGTCTTCAACCGGCCAGTCTTGGGGTCGGGCTGCTTGACGAAGAAACGCTCCTCATGAAGCTTTTCGGTGACAGGCAGGCGCGAGCGCAGGAACTTCAGGATCGGGTTCTTGCCAATGTCCTGTTCCTCGTGATCTGCCGAGAACAGCATCTTGATGCCCGTGAACACCAGGAAGGCGGCGAAGAGGTAGAGAACCCAGTGGAAGTTTTCGACGATCGCAGCACCGGCGGCAATCATGATACCGCGCAGGACGATCACGCCGAGAATACCCCAGAGCAGCACGCGGTGCTGGTACTGGCGCGGGATCGAGAAGTAGGAAAAAATCATGGCGATGATGAAGATATTGTCCATCGCCAGGCTTTTTTCCACCACGAAGCCCGTGACATATTCCATCGCCGGCTGCTGACCGGACTGGAACCAGATCCAGCCGCCAAAGGCCAAGCCGATGGCGATGTAGAAACCTGACATCAGCAGGCTTTCCTTGATGCCGATTTCCTTGGAGTTCTTATGCAGAACGCCAAGATCGAGCGCCAGGAGGCCTAAAACGAGAGTGATGAAAATGCCCCACATCCATGTGGGGGTACCGAGAAAATCCGTAAACAGAAAGTCCATCAGTCAACCTTTGTCCGGACGAGGTTGGCTCAATGGTCGGGAACGTGATGAGAAATAGACGACGCCCCAACCTTGGAGACTCGACATCGCGTATTGTCCGGTAATACGCCAGAGGGGCCCGAGTCCTGATCACCAAGATGAAATGGGAGGCGCGGCGCAGGTTTCAAGAGGCTTTCATCGTTTTATTGTTGACATTTTTATGAAGCACCCCTAGAAGCCGCTCCAACGCCGGGTAGCAATGCCCGGTGTGTTTCGTTGACTGCCTTGCAGTAAATAGCTGACGTTCGGCGGTCAACATCACCGACATGTCCCGTGGTCTCTCCATATCGCATGTGAGAAGCCTGTCAGAGGTTCTTCAACAGAACCTCAGAGGAGGGCGTGTTTCCTTAATCCGATCTGGCAACAGATCGGTATAAACTGTTGAGAAGGAAATACGATGAGCAAGCGCGAATCGTCCAAGTACAAAATTGACCGCCGCATGGGCGAAAACATCTGGGGTCGTCCGAAGTCCCCGGTTAACCGTCGCGAATACGGCCCAGGCCAGCACGGCCAGCGCCGTAAGGGCAAGATGTCCGACTTCGGCACGCAGCTGCGCGCCAAGCAGAAGCTGAAGGGTTACTACGGCGAGATCCGCGAAAAGCAGTTCCGTGCAACCTATGACGAAGCCAACCGCCGCAAGGGCGACACCTCCGAGAACCTGATCGGTCTGCTCGAGTCGCGTCTGGACGCCATCGTCTACCGCGCCAAGTTCGTACCGACCGTTTTCGCGGCTCGCCAGTTCATCAACCATGGCCACGTCACGGTTAACGGCGTTCGCGTCAACATCGGTTCCTACCGCTGCAAGGTTGGCGACGTTATCGAAGTTCGCCAGAAGTCCAAGCAGCTCGCAATCGTTCTCGAAGCTGTTCAACTCGCAGAGCGCGACGTTCCTGACTACATCGAAGTCGATCACAACAAGATGACCGCGACGTTTGCTCGCGTACCGGCTCTCGCTGACGTGCCTTACGCCGTCATCATGGAACCGCATCTGGTCGTCGAATTCTACTCGCGTTAATCCGCGTCCAAGTTCAGCAAAAAAGCCGGTCCCTGTGGCCGGCTTTTTTGTGCGCATTTTGTGATGGGAGAATTTCAGTCCTTGGCGCGAGGCCAAGGACTTTCACGGTCGGCCGCGCCTTCAGGCCGCGGCCACGCGCTGCGCCAGAAGTCTTTCGACAAGCGCTGCATCCAGCGTGTCGTAGCGATCGATCGTCACATCCGGTCCAAGCTCTGCCATCGGAACATCGGTGTAGCCGAAGGTTACGCCGATGGAGGGGATCTTGGCATTCTTGGCTGCCAGGATATCGTTGACGCTGTCGCCCACCATCACGCTACGGGCCACATCGCCACCGGCTTTCTCGATGGTTCCGAGGATATGCCGGGCATCCGGCTTGCGCCACTCGAAGGTGTCGCCGCAGGTAATCGTCTCGAAGCGGTCCTTCAATCCGAGTTTTTCAAGCAGGGGAAGGGCGAGATCAGACGTCTTGTTGGTGCAGACGGCAAGCCGGAAACCTGACGCAGTCAGCCGATCCAGAGCCTCGGGAACGCCGGGATAAGGTTTGCTCTGACCCGGCATCTCTTCTTTGTAATGCGCAATGAACCGTTGGTGCAGCGGC
This sequence comes from Agrobacterium cavarae, assembly GCF_004310285.1. GTDB lineage: Bacteria > Pseudomonadota > Alphaproteobacteria > Rhizobiales > Rhizobiaceae > Agrobacterium > Agrobacterium cavarae. Next base: position 514,880 of record NZ_SISF01000034.1, on the reverse strand, counting down.
TCCACGTCTTCCTTTGGCAACTCCTTGTTCCTCAGCGCAAAGGCGCGTTGGACCATGACACGAACGCCTTGGCCGACGAGATGCGTCAGGTCGTTGAAGGTGACGGGCATAAGGCCTGCGGCAGCGATCGTGTGGTTCAGGCTGTCGATCAGGTCGGGGGCGGTGTCGACCAGTGTGCCGTCGAGATCGAAAATAACAAGGGGTGAAGTCAAAGAGGAAACCTCGTCTGTCTGTGTCAATATTGCGAGAACCTACAGCATCGGCCCGAAAATCGTAACCGATTTTCGGAAAAGCACGATGTGTCGTTTCAAGGTCTGAGCAGAGCTTTGGGACTTTCTCTCGACGATCCAGTGCAGGACGTAATCTCGTTTCGAACGAAACCCTTGAATGGTCCATTTCGAAGCAGCAAAAGGGGCTTTCGTTTGAGTTTCTAGACGTGTAAACACACGCAGTCGCAAAAGTGAGGCCAGTCATCTGTCCTCTCCGACGCACAACCACCAGGGCGAATTGGTGCGGATAGTCACCGCGCAGCCCATGAGTCAATCGGAGTTGCAGGCGTATGGATGCCCGCGAAATGAAGATCAAGGCAGCAGAGGCTGCCCTTGCCCATGTTGAAGACGGCATGCGTCTTGGCATTGGTACGGGGTCCACCGCGGAAGAGTTTGTCCGCCTGCTTGCCGAAAAAGTATCGAACGGTTTGAGAGTCCAGGGGGTCCCGACATCGGAACGCACCGCGCGTCTTTGCGTCGAGCTTGGTGTTCCGCTGAAATCTCTGGATGAACTGCCCGAACTCGATCTGACGATCGATGGCGCCGACGAGGTCGATCACGGTCTTCGTCTGATCAAGGGCGGCGGCGGTGCTCTGCTACGCGAAAAGATCGTCGCGGCCGCTTCGGCCCGCATGATCGTGATTGCGGATCAGACGAAGGTGGTCGAGACGCTGGGAGCCTTTCCGCTTCCCATCGAAATCAATGCCTTCGGCCAGATCGCAACCCGTATCGCAATCGAGAAACTGGCTTCCAAAATGGGCCTTTCGGGCGAGTTGAAGCTACGTTCTTCCGAGGACGGACCGTTTAAAACCGATGGTGGTCATCTCATTTTCGACGCATCATTTGGCCGTATTCCTGATGCAGAAGCGCTGGCACGTCAGCTGAATACGATTCCCGGGATCGTCGAGCACGGACTTTTCATTAATTTGGCATCGCTTGCCATCATAGCAGGGCCGGATGGCGCCCGCGTTATGCAGGCGAAAATATAATAGGAGCGAGAGAGTTCATGGGTAAAATAGCGGGACTGGGCAAAGCTGCCGCTGCTTCGATCCTTATTTCCGGCCTCGTGTTCGGCACTGCCGCACGTGCGCAGGAAATTTCTGCAGAGCATATCGCTGCTGCAAAGCAGGCAATCACGGCACTGGGCGTGACCGATCGCTTCGACAACATTCTGCCGGGTCTTGCTGAGCGTCTGAAGTCTGAACTCATTCAGTCGTCGCCAAACGTCGAAGACCAGATCACTGCGACGGTCGACGCCAAGGCACTGGAACTCGCACCACGCCGTGCCGACCTGGAACGCGAAGCAGCGCTCACCTATGCGCGCGCCTTCTCGGTCGAAGAGCTGAAGGCCATTTCCACCTTCTACAGCAGCGATGCAGGCAAGAAGCTTCTCAAGGATGGACCGATCGCCACGCGTGAGCTGATGAAGGCCGCCGACATCTGGGCAGCTGGTATCAACCGCGATCTCAACGCCTCCAGCATGGCAGAGCTCCAGAAGGTTGCCGGCGCTGATCTTCAGCCACTTCCTGCAAACGCATCCAACATTGGCGGCGCTCCCGGAGCGACAACTGCTCCACCTGCAGCTCCTGCGCCAAAGCCATGATCGCTGGCTGATCATTCAGTATTTTTCAAAGCCCGGAAGAGATTCCGGGCTTTTCTTTTGCCGCTACCGGCACCTATATGAGCATCAAGAAGATGCCTCGGCATCGCGCGCTCATAAGGCGCCCAGCTTCGCTTAACAGGCTGATTTTCCACGCTGCGACAGTCGATAGTGTACGTCGTTCGAGCGGCTCGGCCGATGACAGGGGTTTATGATGACGTCCTATGATTACGATCTTTTTGTTATTGGCGGCGGCTCCGGCGGTGTGCGCAGCGCCCGGGTGGCAGCGTCGCTTGGCAAGCGTGTCGGCATTGCCGAGGAATATCGCTATGGCGGCACCTGCGTGATCAGAGGCTGCGTGCCGAAGAAGCTCTTTGTCTACGCGTCGCAATATCCTGAGCATTTTGACGATGCCAAAGGCTTTGGCTGGACTGTTGGCGAAAGCACCTTCGACTGGAAAAAGCTGATCGCTGCCAAGGACAAGGAAATCGAGCGCCTTGAGGGTCTTTACCGCAAGGGTCTGGAAAACGCCAAAGCCGAGATCTTCGATAGCCGTGCAGAGCTTGTCGATGCACACACGGTGAAGCTTATCAGCACCGGAGAGACGGTGACGGCAGAGCGCATCGTCATTGCCGTCGGCGGCACGCCAAATGCTCACACATCCTTGCCAGGCCATGAACTGACAATTTCCTCCAACGAAGCGTTTCATCTGGAAGAACTGCCGAAATCCATCCTGATTGCCGGTGGCGGTTATATCGCTGTCGAATTCGCCAATATCTTCCATGGTCTCGGGGTCGAAACGACGCTGATCTATCGCGGCAAGGAAATTTTGAACGGCTTCGATGCCGACATGCGCAAGGGCCTGCATGAAGCGATGGAAGCCAAGGGCATCCGCATCATCCTGGAAGACGTGATCCAGGACGTGAGCAAGGACGGGGCAGGCGGCTTCGTGGCCCGCACCAAGCAGGGCGCGTCGGTCCATGTTGGTCTCGTCATGCTGGCGCTTGGTCGCGATCCCAACACCAAGGGGCTCGGGCTTGAAAAGGCAGGAGTCGAGATCAATGAGAAGGGCGCGATCATTGTCGATGACTATTCGCGCACCACTGTCCCGCATATCTATGCGCTTGGCGACGTCACCGACCGGGTACAGCTGACGCCTGTCGCCATTCATGAAGCGATGTGCTTCATCGAGACGGAATTCAAGAACAACCCGACAAAGCCCGATCATCACCTGATTGCGACTGCAGTCTTCTCCCAGCCCGAAATCGGCACGGTCGGGCTTTCGGAAGAGCAGGCGGCTTCGAAGTTCGAAGAGGTCGAGGTGTACCGCGCGCAATTCCGCCCGATGAAGGCAACGCTTTCCGGTCGTCAGGAAAAGACGATCATGAAGCTTCTTGTGAACGCGGCCGATCGAAAGGTCGTCGGCGCGCATATACTGGGTCATGAGGCCGGTGAGATGGCGCAGCTTCTCGGCATCACGCTGAAGGCCGGTTGCACGAAGGATGACTTCGACGCCACCATGGCCGTCCACCCGACGGCTGCGGAGGAACTGGTGACGATGTATTCGCCAAGCTACCGCATCAAGAACGGGGAAAGAGTATAACCGGGCTCTGCCTGTCGACAGGCTCGGCTTGCATGCCTTCGAATAGTCGCTCGTTGCGCTTCAACAGCGCAGCGAGCCGATCGATGGCAACCCGCATTTCCGCTGTGTGTCGATCATCGTCGTTGACGGTGATCCACAGGTTGTGAGCGAGCTCCTCAATGATCTCACCGTCTCGCACCACGCCTGGCAGAGTGTCGCCGATATAGGCGGGCAACACGCCCTTGCCGGCCCCGCTCTGGATCAGGCGCGGCAAGAGCGCTGGCGCATTTGTCCATGTGTGGATCATCTGCTCCCGATTGCGAAAGACCCACTTCTCCGCATCCGACGCCGCGACTTCCGTGCCGATTGAAATCCAGGGGGCGGATGCAGTCGGTGCCAGTTCCTTCGACCGGTAGGCGCAGTAATTGACCGTAACGGATTTGCGCACCGCGAAATTGCCGTGCTGCGGGGATGCGTCAAAGACCCCGATCATTCCGCGTCGGTAGGTCAGATCATCGTCGGGACCGAAGTGCTTGCAGCAAAGTCGAAAGGCATCGTCCGATCCGCGAATGGCGCTCGTGTTTTCGGCAATGAAACCCATCAGCCAGATGTTGGAGGAAATCGAAACGATCGGTAGCGAAAAGGCATCGCCGTGCCACTGGCTGATCTCTGCTGCCGTCCGCCTCATATGTTGAACGCGTTCAAACAGGATCACGCCGTCGGGCGCCAGCTTGTAGCCCTGCTGGCTGCGGATAAAGAGCGTGCGTCCCATCGTCCGTTCAAGAAAGAGCATCTTTCGGCCGATCGTCGGCGCGCTGATGCCGGTCAGGCTTGCCGCACCTGCCAGACCACCTTCGGTCGCAACGATATGAAAGAGTTTCAGATCGTCCCAGTTCACGTCTGTCATGGAAGGCTCTCCGGCTGATAGGGGCATTTATAGCCGGATCCATCTGGCTTTGCATCGTTTGCCGGTGAAACGCGCCTTTCATTCCTGCATCTACGCCTGTCGCCGCCTCTGCCTTACCTCATGTCGGGAACACAGGAGAAAGATCATGTTGCCGGAAACGATGTTTGCAATGGAGAGGATGACGCGTAACCAGGTCAAAGAGAGGAAAAGTGGCGATGATCACCGATGGGAGACATGGCCATCGACCCGTCTCGACCATTTCGGCTTGTTTCTCTGGCGCGTAGCGCAGCGGTTGTGCAGTCGCGATTAGCTGCAGAAACAACGACGTGACGCAAACGGGATTCAATTCTAGGATAATCCAGAATTCCAAGCACTTTCCGCAGGTCCAAAAGCGTCGGTAATTGACTAGGCAAGCTCCCTGCAAAGGTTTATAAGCCGCTCAATTTTTAAAGGTGCGCACGCCCGCGCAATTTTTCGGGCGGGGAGACAGGTGAGTAGAATGGCACAGAATTGGACGCCCGGTAGCTGGAGACAGAAGCCCATCCAGCAGGTTCCGCAATATCCGGACGCTGCTGCGCTTGCAGCAACGGAAGCCCAGCTTGCAAGCTATCCCCCGCTGGTTTTTGCCGGCGAAGCACGCCGCCTGAAGAAGCAGCTTGCCAGCGTTGCAGAAGGCGAAGCCTTCCTTCTGCAGGGTGGCGATTGCGCCGAAAGCTTCCTGGAGCATGGTGCCGACAACATCCGCGACTTCTTCCGCGCCTTCCTGCAGATGGCCGTTGTCCTGACCTATGGCGCGCAGTTGCCCGTCGTCAAGGTTGGCCGCATTGCAGGCCAGTTCGCCAAGCCGCGCTCGTCCAACATCGAAGCGCAAAATGGCGTGGAGCTGCCGTCTTACCGTGGTGACATCATCAACGGTATCGAGTTCAACGAAGCCTCGCGCATTCCCAACCCGGAGCGCCAGCTGGACGCCTACCGTCAGTCGGCTGCAACACTGAACCTGCTTCGCGCTTTCGCCATGGGTGGCTATGCCAATCTGGAGAACGTGCATCAGTGGATGCTCGGCTTCGTCAAGGATTCCCCGCAGGCCGATCGCTACCGCAAGCTTGCCGGTCGTATCTCCGAAACGATGGACTTCATGAAGGCGATCGGCATCAGCGCCGATAACAATCCGAGCCTCCGTGAAACGGATTTCTTCACCAGCCATGAAGCGCTGCTTCTCGGCTATGAAGAAGCATTGACCCGCATCGACTCCACATCGGGCGATTGGTACGCGACCTCCGGCCACATGCTGTGGATCGGTGACCGCACGCGCCAGCTCGACCACGCGCATGTCGAATATTTCCGCGGCATCAAGAACCCGATCGGTTTGAAGTGCGGCCCGTCGCTCCAGCCGGACAATTTGATCCAGCTGATCGACGCGCTGAACCCCGCCAACGAAGCAGGACGCCTGACGCTGATCTGCCGCTTTGGTCATGACAAGGTCGCCGACCATCTGCCGAAGCTGATCCGCGCCGTCGAGAAGGAAGGCCGTAAGGTCATCTGGTCATGCGACCCGATGCACGGCAACACGATCACGCTCAACCACTACAAGACGCGTCCATTCGAGCGCATTCTGTCGGAAGTGGAAAGCTTCTTCCAGATCCACCGCGCCGAAGGCACGCATCCGGGCGGCATCCACATCGAGATGACCGGCAAGGACGTGACGGAATGCACCGGTGGTGCGCGCGCCGTGACAGCAGATTCCCTGTCCGACCGCTACCACACGCACTGCGATCCGCGCCTCAACGCCGACCAGGCTCTGGAGCTGGCGTTCCTCCTGTCCGAGCGGATGAAGAGCGGTCGCGACGAAAAGCGCCTGGCCGTCGCCAACGCTTGAGCGAACTAAGATTTAGAAGTGATGAGGCCGCTGGAGCGATCCGGCGGCTTTCTTGTTTTGAGCAGGGGTCACTGAACCAGCACAGGCTGCATGCAGCGCAGATCCGTCACCCGCACATCCGCTTCGCCGATCTTCACACCCAGGACCAGTAAGGTATTGTAGAGCAGCTCATCAATGGGTTTTGTCGCAGCGCCCAACGTATCGGCAAGCGCTGCCTGGAGAACCGTGGGTGAGCCAATCGTCAGGAACAGCACGTTGATATCGAGATCAAGCTTCTTCAGAAGCGAGGTGACGAGCGAAGTGGTGACATCCTTCGTCGACACCTGCTTGATCCTGCCAAGCTGGATTTCCGATTGATAGAATGTCAGTCGGCTCTTCGTCAGATTGCCGCTGTTGATCTGCGCCATACCGTTGATCTTGACCACGGCAGAATCGACGATCGATGCTTTGGTAACACGCGGTGTGCGGCCGAAATTGTTGAATGCACTGGTGTCGACATTGCCGAGCGAAATCTCAGCAAGACCCGGCACCACATCGATATCGACCGCGCCGTTGCCGGGCGTCATGCACCGGATGTCGGCAAGCCGTGCTTCTGCGTTGGCCACTTCGACATACAGAGGGATGTGAATCTGTAGACCGAGAAGCGCCTTCAACCCAACCACCGACGTATCGATGGCAAGGCGTGTCTGTGCCGTTCGAACGACCGTGCCGGATGCGCCGACGGCCAGTGGGGGCGTGCTGACAGGAGGTTCGCCCACTGCCAGCGTGATCTTGGTTGCCGCAAGCCCAGGAACGGATGCGCCCGCATTGATCGCAATCTGTTGGCTTCCGTTGCCTGCAACCGCTGCCGCTGAGACCAGATCGAAGACACCCGCCGTGACCTTGAGGTTTTCGCTGTTGCCGACCATCGAGTCCAGAAACGGACCGAGGTTGACGATCTTCTCAAGAGGAAGGCTGATACGGCTTTTGTTGGCCGTCCGTTCCAGCGTTTTGACCGCTGCCGTCACAGATGGCGACAGGCCGGTTGTGCGGCCAAGCGCGCTGAGAAACTGACTGACGGTGACATCAGTCGCCAACACTTCCCGATAAGTGCCAGCCTGTAGACCGAGATCGACAGCAAGGACGTCGATGACCTTTAACAGATTGACGTCGGCGCTGACGAGCGCCTGGTAATCCATCAGCTTGAGACTGACAGACGAGCCCAAGAGCCCGCTGAGGAGCGCGTTGAGGATGCCTTCATTGAGTGACGCCAGACGCGATCCCACGGAGAAGGCCGCTATACGCTGTGCTGCCGCCGTTCCAACTGCGGAAACCTTCGGTGGCGTGGTGAAACTCGATGCGAAAAAGAGCGTTCCTCGTTCAACGATATCCACCTTCACCGCATTGAGCGGTGTGGCGTTGGCAACGAACCGCTGACCGACATCGGTAGTTGGATCGGGCACATAGCGGCCCTTGGTGATCTCGGCATAGCCGTCCATGCCAGGTACTTCGCCGTTGATGTCGAGGGGGACTATCCCTGTATCGGTCAACACGCCCTCGGGGATCTTGACGCCGAGCTTTTTGCCGTTGAGCTTGAAGTGCTGCAACACCGCCTGTTCCGGATTGGGAGCACCTGCAGCAGAAATGGCGGCAAGGTCGGCGGTCTGTTGAAGCTCTCGCCTTTGCAATGTCAGCGCCCCATAATCCACACCGAGGGCCAGAATGCCGGCAAAGAGTGGCGCGGTAAGCCCGGCCATGATGGCGATATTGCCGGATGTGTTTTTCCAAAATCGCGACTGCGGAAATTCTGCTTTTCTCATGTCAGACCCCTCCAATCCGGATTGTCGAGAAACGCTTGATGGTCTTTTCCGGAAGGGCGTAGGAGTAGAGGCTCCAGATCGGCAGCTCAGTGGCATCATACTCGACCGTAACGGTGAACTGATTGCTATTGCTGAGATCGCTGCCGACCGTCACATGGAAATAGCGCTTGTCCATGAAGGCGTAGCTAAGGGCGCTTCTGGACACGAAGTCCCTGGCCAGCGCCTCACGTTCGTTGTTGTTCAGTCCGGCAACTGCGGTTCTGGCGGCATCCGCCGCCACCTGCTGCACGGAATAGGCGGTCATCAGGTAGATGCCGTAAGCGATCATGGTCAGTAGGACCAGCAGAAAGATGGGGGCAATAATCGCAAATTCGACGGCAGATGAGCCTGCACGATTACGAAGCATTCTTGCCATAAGTGCCATGGCATCCTCCGATACGCTTGATGCTTTATATCTTTGGAGATTCTAATGTGGCGAAGTTGTTTTTTTCTTAATGGAAAAGCTTTGGGTTGTGTGTCACTTTGGGATGGTACCAATATACCTTCACAAATGGCGAGATGATAAGTAATACTTATCCGCAATAACTATCGAATATTTTCTAAAGTCTTCAGATCAGCCGCAGGCCTTTGAAGCTCACATGCCCGTCCTTGCCGATGATGATATGATCATGCACGACAATCCCAAGCGGCTTTGCCGTATCAATGATGGTTTTCGTCATATCGATATCGGCCTTGGACGGTGTCGGGTCTCCACTGGGATGATTGTGCACCAGGATAATGGCTGTCGAAGAGAGTTCGAGGGCGCGCCGCACCAGTTCACGCGGATAGACCGGGGTGTGGTCCACGGTGCCATGCCCCTGGACCTCGTCGGCAATCAAAACGTTGCGCTTATCCAGAAACAGGATCCTGAACTGCTCTCGCGTTTCGTAGGCCATGGCAGCATGGCAGTAATCGATGACCGAAGACCACGAACCGAGCACCTGCTTGTTGCGGATTTCGCTTTTCAGCATCCGTTGCGAGACGGAAGCGACGAGTTTCAGATCCAGTGCCACAGCTTCTCCGACGCCACTCACTTCCTGCAGAAGCGATAGCGGCGCGCCGAGGACTCCGCCAAGGGTTCCAAAGCGGGCGATCAGCGCCTTGGCGATAGGCTTGGTATCGCGGCGCGGAATGAGCCTGAAGAGCAAAAGCTCAAGGAGTTCGTAGTCCGCGAGCGCCACGTCGCCGATATCACGATATTTTGCCCGCAATCTTTCCCGGTGACCATGGTAGTGTGGGACCTCTACGCTGTCTTTTGTCTTCGCCTTGGTCGGGTGAGGTAGAGGTGTTATCTCGCCGGGAGCGACGAGGTCTATCGGACTGCCAAACAGGTCGCTCGCCCGGGATGTTTCGCCAAATGCTGATGTTTTTCCGGTGTCGGGCGAGGGACCTTTGGCCATCTGGCGATAACTCTCCTCTTAGAGCGGCGGCAGGCCGGGCCGGTGGAAGCCGCCCGGCGACAGGGTGAAGACCTCGCAGCCCGTCGCGGTGACGCCGACGGCGTGTTCATATTGCGCGGAGAGCGATCTGTCGCGAGTCACCGCCGTCCATCCATCCGAGAGAACCTTCACATGCGGCTTGCCGAGGTTGATCATCGGCTCGATGGTGAAGATCATGCCCTCACGGATTTCCGGACCATCGCTTTCCTTGCCGTAATGCAGAATGTTCGGCGTATCATGGAAAAGACGCCCGACGCCGTGGCCGCAGAAATCCGTCACGACGGAGCAGCGCTCCGATTCCGCGTAAGCCTGGATCGCGGCACCGATGGCGCCGGTTCGCACGCCGGGTTTTACCGCAGCGATGCCGCGCATCAGGCACTCATAGGTGACTTCGAGCAGGCGCTCGGCAGACCGCTTGATCTGTCCAACCGGATACATGCGGCTCGAATCGCCATACCAGCCGTCCAGGAGATAGGTCACGTCGATATTGACGATATCGCCTTCACGAAGCGGCTTGTCGTCAGGAATGCCGTGGCAAACAACATGGTTGATCGAGGTGCAGACGGATTTGGTATAGCCGCGATAATTGAGCGTCGCGGGCAGGGCACCATGATCGGCTCCGAATTCGAAGACGAAGCGATCGATTGCGTTGGTCGTGATTCCTGGCTTGACCATGTCGGCGAGCGCATCGAGGCAGCGCGCCGTTAGCTGACTTGCCTTGCGCATGCCCTCAAAATCTTCGGAGTTATAGAGTCGGATAACGCCCGTATTCTTCATGGGGGCCGATGCCGCATCGATATAGGTGACCATACTATCGCTTTCTGTCTTACTTTCACCTGCGTTCATAAATCAGCAGGGTGCCAGTCGTCTATTGCAACCATCCGGTTCGCGACAATTTCCGTCGGCGAAACCTCGCAACGGATGGCATAGGCTTCTACGCCACGCTTCATCGCGCGCTGAAACGCAACGGCGTAGACCGGATCAAGATCGGAGCAGATGCGCATCCGATGGCAATCGGCGCGCTGGATCAGATAGAGCATGACAGCGCGATAACCGGCTTCTGACGCGTCGCCGAGTTCTTCGAGGTGTTTGGCGCCCCGCTTCGTCGCCGTGTCCGGAAACTCTGCAAGTCCGGCCTCGCGCATGAAATGCACGTTCTTGACCTCGACATAGGCATCCGGTCTTCCAGACGCCGAAAGCAGGAAATCGATGCGGGAATTGACGCCATATCGCTGCTCGCGCTTCAAGACATTGTAGCCACGTAGCGAGGGAATCCTATCCGAAAGAATAGCCTCCTCTGCCAGCCGGTTCGGCATTCCTGTGTTGATGCCAACGATCGTTCCATCCGCCTCGACCATTTCCAGCATGTGGCGATATTTACGCGTCGGACTGTCATGCTCGGAAAGCCAAATGCGCGAACCCGGCGTCGTCAGCCCACGCATAGAACCCGTATTGGGGCATGATCCGGTGATCGCTGTTCCGTTGTCCAGAACGGCATCGAAAAGGAAGCGTTTATAACGAGAGACGAGCGTGGCGGGCACGAGGGGAGAATCAAAGCGCATGGCGCGAGTGTCTTCGCATCGCCCTGGTCATTCAAGAACATAGGTGCCTGGCGCGTCGCAAAGCGGAGTGAGCCTGCCATCTCCCGGAATGCGCGCCCAGACCTTTTCTCCGCTCTGTGCCTCAAGCCAGTTCTGCCAATGCGGCCACCAGGATCCGGTATGAACGCTGCTTTGCTGCTGCCATTCTTCAAAATCACCGACGGGTGACGTTCCGGTCCAGTATTGATATTTGCCAGCATCGGGCGGGTTGACCACGCCTGCAATATGGCCCGAACCACCCAGCACGAACTCGACCGACCCACCGAACGGCTTTGCGCCCTCGAAGACTGATTTCGCCGGAGCTATGTGGTCGTCGCGCGTGGCAAGATCATAGATCGGGATGGTGACATCCTTTAGGTTCAGTACCTTGCCATCCGCCACCATCCGTCCTTCGGCCAGATTGTTTTCCAGATAGCAATTGCGCAGATAGAAGGAATGCACGGCGGCTGCGACGCGGGTGGAATCAGAGTTCCAATAGAGGAGGTCAAAGGGAGGCGGCTGGGTGCCGCGCAGATAGTTGTCGACCATATAGGGCCAGATCAGATCGGATGCGCGAAGCATGTTGAAGACGCTCGCCATGATCGCGCCATCGAGGTAACCGACCGCCTTCATATGGGCATCGAGCGCAGCAAGCTGTGGCTCGTCAATGAAGATCTTCAGATCGCCCGCATGGGTAAAGTCGGTCTGCGCCGCAAGCAGCGTGGCACTGCGGATGCGATGATCGTTCTTCTGTGCATGCAGGGCGAGGGTGGCAGCCAGAAGCGTGCCGCCGATGCAGTAGCCCACCGCATTGGCCTCCTGTTCTCCCGTCGCCTCTTCAATCGTGGCAAGCGCAAAGTCGATGCCCTCCTGAATGTAGTCGTCCCATCCTTTTTCTGCGTGACGTACATCCGGATTGACCCAGGAGATCATGAAGACGCTGTGGCCTTGGTCGACGCACCACTTGACGAAGGATTTCCGGGCGTTGAGATCGAGAATGTAAAATTTATTGATCCATGGCGGGATGATAAGAAGAGGGCGCTTGAACACCTTTTCCGTCGAGGGGGCATACTGGATGATCTCGCAAAGATCGCTTCGCGCAATCACCTTACCTGGAGAAACGGCGATGTTCTGGCCGATTACGAACTGGTTATAGTCGGTCTGGCGAAGCCTTAAATGCCCCTTACCAGCCGCCATATCTTCCGCCAACTGGGCCATTCCTTTGACGAGGTTGGCTCCACTCGTGGCAACCGTTTCGCGAAACACCTGGGGATTGGTGAAGGCAAAGTTGGCTGGAGACATCGCCTCAGTCACCTGCCGCATATAGAAGCGTGCCTTTTCCCGGGTCCGCTCGTCCAGCCCGTCAGCCTCTGTCACCATTTTCTCCGCCCAGTCGGCGGTAGCGAAATAGACCTTCTGCAGAAAGTCGAAAAACGGGTTTGCCTGCCAGTCGTTGTCGGCGAAGCGTTTATGGCCGCTTTTGGCTCCGGCCTGTGGTTTTTTCTCTCCAGCTTTCCCTTGCTGTTCGGATAGTCGCAGGAGCGATTCTTGCCAGATATCGAAGTAGTTCGACAAAAGGTGGGTCTGCGCCTCGACGGAGCGCTGCGGCTCGGCCATCCAATATTCCGCCACATCGGACAGCGTCTGGAAGACATCGCTCATCGGGCTCGTGCTGGTGCGCGGAATCTCGCCGCGCTCTCTGGGTGCCAGCCACTCTGAAGCAGCCTTGCCGAGATTTTCCACAGCTCTGGCGATGTTCATGGCGAAGGCCTGCGGATCGCGAAGAATATAGGCATCGGCAGATTTGGGATCGAAACTGAACCCTTTGTCCTCAGGATCGTTGGGTCCGCCTCCAATGCCGGCCATACGTTCTCCTCCGCGGCGATTTTTGTATTTGCACATTCTGTACGAAAACGAATACAAGTTCCAGCAACACGGACGCTGGCAAATTGCGTTCGACAAGCGACAGATAGCTTACAGGTGGGGCAGGATAATGGGCAAGCATTCGGGAAGCGTAAAAACAGCATCTGTGCTGTTGGTTTGCGGCTTGGTCCTTCCTCTGGCTGCCTGCACCACGCCGAAGCCTATTGTCAATCCGGCTCATATGGAGCGGCCCAAGGCGCAGATCGTCGGTCCGCAGCCGGTCAGCAGTGGCCCGTTGCAGAAGCGCGACACCGGTAATTTCCCGACCTTCGCCAAGCCTATGACGGCTGCCATGCCGCAGATGGAAGAGAACGAAGCCTCGACCATGGAGCAGAACCTGACCGCACTCGGCGCTGCCCGCCGCCGCGGCCAGATCACTGAGGCGGAGTATAAGCGTCGCGTTGCGGAGCTTCGCGCGCTCGCAGAGCAACAGCAGCCGACGTCAACGCCCGCTGCCTCACAGTAAGCGAACGAAACCGACATTCATCGTCACATCTGCACGGAGCTGAAAAGGGCCGCTGCATTGCCGCGGCCCCTATTTTTTGTCAATGCAGGGAAGCACTCGCCGCCAGCCGTTCTTGTCTGTCGTGAAGCGCGAACCTGTCGACCATATCGGCGCTGGCCTTGTTGAAGCCCGTGACCACAACCTCGACGCCAGCATTGCGGTACTTTAAGACGACCTTATCCAAGGCACCGACTGCGGTGATGTCCCAGAGATGGGCGGCGGAAACATTTATGACAATCTTGTCCGCCTGCTCGGCAAAATCGAAGGCATGGATGAAGTTCTCCGCCGAGGCAAAGAAAATCTGGCCCTCGACAGTATAGGTGACGGTCCTCGTGGTCGCATCGTTACTCCGCGTGATGCGGAAGAGCTTGGAGACCTTGCCGGCAAAAAAAATGCCAGACAGCAGGACGCCGACGATAACGCCTTTGGCGAGATCGTGCGTTGCCACCACGGTCACGACCGTTGCCAGCATGACGACGGAGGATGATAGCGGGTTGCGTCTCAGCTCGAGGATCGAGCGCCAGGAAAAGGTTCCGATCGACACCATGATCATCACCGCGACGAGTGCTGCCATCGGAATGATGCGAACAAGGTCGTCCAGCACAACGATGAGAAAAAGCAAAAACGCGCCAGCGACAAAGGTCGAGAGCCGCCCGCGTCCCCCGGAAGTCACATTGATCACCGACTGGCCGATCATCGCGCATCCGCCCATGCCGCCGATCAAGGCGGAGGCGATATTGCCGGCACCCTGGCCAACGCATTCCTGGCTCTTTTTGCTCGGCGTATCCGTCATGTCGTCGACGATTTGAGCCGTAAGGAGGGACTCAAGAAGACCGACGGCTGCGAGCGTGATGGAATAAGGGAAGATGATCTGCAGCGTCTCCCATGTCAGCGGGACTTGCGGAATCATTAGCACTGGAAAGCTCGATGGTAGTTCGCCCAGGTCGCCTACAGTGCGAAGCTCCATCCCCGTCCACCATGCGACAATGGTCAGGACGGCGATGGCAACGAGCGGTGAGGGGACCGCCTTGGTGACGTATGGAAAGAGATAGATGATGGCGAGACCCGCCGCGATCATCACATAGGTCAATACCGGAACGCCGATCAGTTCAGGTAACTGCGCCATGAAGATGAGAATGGCGAGTGCATTGACGAAGCCGGTAATGACCGAGCGAGAGACGAAGCGCATGACGCGGCCGACTTTCAGCCAGCCTGCAACGATCTGGATTAGGCCCATCAGGATGGTTGCGGCGAAAAGATATTGAAGCCCATGGTCTTTGACGAGCGAGACCATGACCACGGCTGTCGCAGCCGTTGCAGCGGAGATCATGCCGGGACGTCCCCCGACGAAAGCTGCGACGCAGGCAATCGCAAACGAGGCGTAAAGGCCGACTTTGGGATCGACGCCGGCGATGACGGAAAAACCGATCGCTTCCGGAATCAACGCAAGCGCGACGACGATGCCGGAGAGCACGTCTCCACGAATATTGGAGAACCACTCCTGACGGTAGTGTAAAAAAGTTCGCATGGATGAGTTACCACAGTTGATGCAACGGGCCGAGCAGAACTCGGTCCTCAAAAGATGAAACAGGTTGCGTTGCTGTGTTGTCTGGCGGATCGGCGGCCAGAAGAGCCACCCGGATTTTCACCGGGTCCTTGTGGATAACTGCTCTATAATCGAGATGTCGACGTGCTGCAACCGGCATCGTTTTGCTGAAACACCCGGAGCACCATGGCTGTCCGTTAACGAAATCCTACTTGGATCTGCTGTTTTTGACCCATCCCGCCAATCTGGCGACAACCAATTTTCTTAAACGAAAAGAGTATCTTATCGTCTAAAACTTGTTTCCAGGGAGGCCACTTGATGGCAGGCGCTGGGGAGCGTGATGATGAAGTGCTTATTTGTAGTTTTGATCCTGACCGCAACGGTGTTTACACCAGCAGAAGCCAAGGCGCCTTACATGTTTGGCGCCTCGCTGACACATTTGCACTGGGATAAGTAAGGCCCGTCAGTCGTTACCGGCGGCGTCGTTAAGCGCGTCGAGATCGGGCACCGTGATATGCCGGTTGTTTTCGATCTGAATAATGCCCTCTTTTTTTAGCTTGGTCATCTGACGGCTGACGGTCTCGATCGTAAGACCAAGGAAGTCCGCAATATCGGCGCGTGACAGGGGCAGGTCGAAGCAGGACACGTCACCCTTTTCAGGATCGATGTGCGTGGCAATGAGATGCAGAAAGCTTGCGACCTTTTCCTGCGCGGACTTGCGACCGAGCGTCAGCATCCAGTCCCGTGCTTCGTCCAGTTCCTTCAGTGACTGGCCGTGAAGCTTGCGTTCCATATTCGGCACTTCGCCGATCATCCGGTCCACCACACGCCGTGGAAACAGGCAGATCTCCACATCGGTGGCGGCTTCGGCGGTCATGCTGCTTTCGGCATTGAAAGGGCGCCCGAGAAAATCAGGTGCGAACTGCAGGCCGACGATCTGCTGCCGGCCGTCCGACATCATCTTCGACAGCTTGATGACGCCACTGAGAATATTGGCGTAGTAGGGCACGAGTTCGCCCTGCCCAAGCAGTTCGTTGCCGGTCTCGAACCTCTTGCGGCTGGACTGACGGTTGAGCTCCAGAAGCTGCGCTGGCGTAAGAACACCACAAAGGCCGCCATGGCGCGCCTCGCAGGAACGGCACACGACGGGCATGTCCGAATTGTGGATAGTTCTCTGCAGCGTGTCCATCGCGTCACGTCCAAGTCGAACGGGTCCGATCGCAGGCGCGATCTCAAAAATCCCCGTCAAATCAAGCCCCCGAAGCCCATGTCCCCACATCGCTTCTGATACCTTTGTTTATTAGCTAATTTGATCGAAGTCAAAGTTGCAAACTGTCGCAGCATGTATCCCTAAGTCGCACAATTGATACATGTCAGGAAGCACGCGCGATGGCTGAGCATTTGTTGAAGAAGTATTCCGCGGCCGTTCCCCGCTACACGAGTTATCCAACGGCGCCTCACTTCCATCTGGGTATAGGAGCCGACGAATATTCCTCTTGGCTGCGGGCCCTTGATTCGCAGCATCGCCTCTCGCTTTACATCCATATTCCCTATTGCGACCGGCTCTGTTGGTTCTGTGCCTGCCACACCAAACACACGCTTCGTTACGAGCCGATTGCCGCTTATCTCAAAGCGCTTCACTGCGAAATTCAAGCGGTCGGACGGCTGGTGTCGAAGGACGTCCGCGTTACCGCCGTGCATTTTGGTGGGGGGTCGCCAACGATGGTCAGGCCGCAGGACCTGATTGCGCTGATGGACGCGCTGCGCTCGACGTTCTCATTTTCGGATAACGCCGAAATCAGCGTCGAGATGGACCCGAACGATCTCGATCAGGGGCGCTACGATGCCCTGGCCGCAATCGGCATGACGCGGGCAAGCCTCGGCGTGCAGGACTTCGACCGGAAAGTGCAGAAGACAATCAACCGCTTACAGACATTCGAACAGACGAGATCGGTGGTGGATGCGATCAGGGCGCGTGGCGTGCACTCTGTCAATTGCGACGTGCTGTATGGCCTGCCGTATCAAACGCTCGAAACACTGCGCGATACCGTCGACAAGATTATCTCTTTGGACCCGGATCGTGTGGCTCTCTTTGGATACGCCCATGTGCCGTGGATTAAGAAACACCAGACGATGATCCCGCAAGAGGCGCTGCCGGATGCGATTGCGCGATACAGGCAGATGAAAACAGCAGGCGAAATGCTGGTGCAGGCGGGTTATGAGGCGGTCGGCATTGATCACTTCGCCAAGCCAGGTGACACACTGGCGAAAGCGATGGAAGAGGGAGAGCTTCGCCGCAATTTCCAGGGCTATACCGATGACAGCGCCGACGCTCTGATCGGGCTTGGTGCCTCGTCCATTGGCAAGTTGCCGCAAGGCTACGTCCAGAACATGGTTGCGACGGGGGAGTATGAACGCATGGCTGAAGCCGATGGTCTCTGTATCGCTCGTGGCATTGCACTTTCTGTCGAAGACCGGGTGAGGGCCTTCGTGATTGAAAGGATCATGTGCGATTTCTCGCTCGATCTGTCGGCGCTTGCCGCGCTCTTCGGTCCGGCGTCTCTTCCAGCCGTGGAGGAAGCCCAGCAATTTGCGGAAGGTGATCGCGACGGGCTTGTCCATCTCGAGGCCGGTCGTTTTGCCCTGACGGAAACGGGCAAGCCGTTTGCTCGCAGCATTGCCGCAACCTTTGATACCTATCTCTCCAACGGGCGAGGGCGTCATTCTCTGGCGGTTTGAGTGTAGGGTGTAGGCAACACACATCGTCCAAAATAGAGCGAAGCATCACGAAAGCATTGGCTTTTTGGTGCAACTTCCCTATGTGGTGCGTCTGAAGAGACCTTTATAATTAAGAACACAAAGGATTACGGGCGTGACAGCTACATTCGATAAGGTTGCCGACATCATCGCTGATACCAGCGAAATCGATCGCGAAACCATTACGCCGGAAAGCCATACGATTGACGACCTCGGCATCGACAGCCTCGACTTCCTCGATATCGTTTTCGCCATCGACAAGGAATTCGGCATCAAGATCCCGCTCGAGCAGTGGACGCAGGAAGTCAACGAGGGCAAGGTTTCGACCGAAGAATACTTCGTTCTGAAGAACCTCTGCGCCAAAATTGACGAGTTGAAGGCAGCCAAGGGCTGATCTTTTCGTTCCGCTTCTGCGGGTTCCAGCAAAATGGGACCTGCATGCTGCTTTTTGACAGAGCTCGATCCTCAGGATGTGCCTGAGGACGTTTGCCCATCTGACGCTGTCTTGGGGCGAAACAGCCTGGCCTATTTCACGGACAAGATATGCTTCTCGAATATTTCCAGATGGTGGACCGAATCGAGTCTATCGACAGATCAGCTCGCATCTTGAAGGCGCGATCGGTCGTGCCGGACAAGAGCCCGGTTTTCGAGGGGCATTTTCCGGGGATGCCGCTGGTTCCAGGCGTGCTGTTGATCGAAACCATGGCGCAGACGTCCGGGATGCTGGTTCTTGCCATGACGGATTTTGCCGCCATGCCATTCCTGATGTCGGTCGACAGCGCCAAGATGCGGACCTTTGTCGAGCCCAATGCCGTTCTCGATATCGAGGCCTATCTGGAGCATGATGGATCGGGCTTTGCCGTCACCAAGGCAAAGATTACCTCAGGCGGCAAGAAGGTCTGCGACGCGCAGCTGAAGCTTCGCACCATGCCTTTCTCTGAAATTCCGCTTGCGCCGATCGTCAAGAAGCGCGCCGAGGAAGTGGGCCTCATGGCGGCGATCGCTGCCGATACCTCCGCCTGATCGAAAAAGCGCTATCTTCGCGTTTAAAATGCTGAAAAGTCATGCGATGCGGAAGGTCCGATGGGCTTTCGCCATTGCAAAGCCGCATCGCGCGCATTATTCCGCATGGCAAGTGCGGCGTCCCTGCCGTTTTTGAGAGCTGGCCCGGGACTGCGTTCCGAAAAAGCGACGAAGGATCACGGATGATGAAGTCTGACAATGATGTGGTGATTACCGGGGTCGGTATCGTGACCTGTCATGGTGTCGGTAAAGATGCCCATATTGCGCTGCTCTCCAGCACCACGACGCCAGAGGCGATCGTCGAGACGGAAAAGTTTGCGCCTTATCCCATTCATCCGCTGCCGGAAATTGACTGGTCTGCGCAAATCGGTCGCAAGGATCAGCGCCAGATGGAAAACTGGCAGCGCCTCGGCGTGTTTGCCGCCGGTCTCGCGCTGGACGATGCTGGTTTGAAAGAAGACGCGGACGCCTGTGGGACGATGGACATGATCGTGGCAGCCGGTGGCGGCGAACGCGACATCAATGTCGATACGCTGGTTGTCGACGAAGGCCTGAAGCGCAACGACCGCGAAGTGATGCTCAATGAAAAGCTGACGACGGAGCTTCGCCCGACGCTGTTTCTTGCCCAGCTTTCCAACCTGATGGCTGGCAATATTTCGATCGTGCACAAAGTCACCGGTTCCTCACGGACGTTTATGGGTGAAGAAGGTGCCGGTATCTCCGCCGTCGAGACCGCATTTTATCGTATTCGCTCAGGCGAATCGAGCCATGCCCTTGTGGGCGGTGCATTTGCGGCCGAACGTCCGGACATGACGCTGCTTTTCGAAGCCGTTGGCGCGCATGCTCAAGGTGGCTGGCAGCCGCTTTGGTCGCGCACGCAAGGCGAGGGCGGTGGCATGATCACCGGATCCGTCGGCGCCTTCCTCGTGTTGGAAGCGCGCAAGCGCGCCGAAGCGCGTGGCGCGAAGATTTACGCGCGTATCGACGCGATCGAAGGCGATCGTGGCAACCGCGACGATGGCAAGCTAGAGGCGCGTCTCGAACGCCTCCTCGCGCCTGCCAAGGATGCGGCTGAAACCGTCGTCTTCTCCGGCGCCAGCGGTTATGACGGCCTGACGTCCCGTGAAAAGGACATTCTCGAAAAGACCTTGCCACATGCTGCAATTCGCGGCTTTGGCGGTGTTACCGGCCATGGACTTGAAGCGCAGTTTCCGCTGGGTCTGGCGCTTGCAGCACTTGCGCTTGAAAGCGGTGCGACGGTTCCGGCCTTTGATAGCGCTGTCGAAAAACCGATGGCGGCTGCCGCAACGGAAGCGGTCGTGACCACGGTTGGCCATGTGCGCGGCGAAGGTGTCGCCGTTCTTTCCAAAGACGCTTGAGGAGTTCAGACCATGGCATCCAGCAATTTCAAGGATCACCTTGGACGCCCCATCGTTGCCGTCACCGGTATGGGCATCATAACCTCGCTCGGGCAGGGGCTCTCGGATAACTGGGCGGCTTTGACCTCCGGCAAATCCGGTATCCACAAGATTACCCGCTTCCCGACCGACAATCTCTCGACCAAGATCTGCGGCACGGTTGATTTCATCGATATCCCCGCACCCAATTCCGTCGAGCGGTCCTTCGCATTTGCGCGCGAAACCACGATCGAAGCTTTGGCTCAAGCCGGACTATCCGGCGATTTCAACGGTCCGCTGTTTCTCGCTGCGCCGCCGATCGAGCCGGAATGGAGCGCCCGCTTCGAGCTTGCCGATCGGTCTCCACCTGCTGCGAAGCCGGGCGACGCTTATGATCGCTTCATGGCCGCTCTTCGTCAGCGCCCCGATCCAGCCTTTCAGGAGGCCGCGCTCTTTGGTGCAATCTCGGAGCGTCTATCCGATCAGTTCGGTACACGCGGCCTCCCGGTCACGCTTTCGACGGCCTGTGCTTCGGGTGCGACGGCCATCCAACTTGGTGTTGAAGCCATCCGCCAGGACCGCACCGATCGCGCACTGACCGTTGCGACGGACGGATCCGTCAGCGCCGAAGCGCTGATCCGCTTCTCGCTCCTATCTGCCTTGTCGACACAGAACGATCCGCCCGAAAAGGCATCCAAGCCCTTCAGCAAGGACCGCGATGGCTTCGTGATTGCAGAAGGTGCGGCGACCCTGGTTCTGGAATCGCTGGAAGCAGCTGTTGCTCGCGGTGCAAAGGTGCTCGGCATTATCAAGGGCGCAGGCGAAAAGGCAGACAGCTTCCACCGCACGCGCTCGTCGCCCGATGGCGGCCCGGCAATTGCCACCATTCGCGCAGCGCTTGCCGATGCTGGCTTCTCCGAAAGCGATATCGGCTATGTCAACGCACATGGCACGTCCACGCCGGAAAACGACAAGATGGAGTACAGCTCCATGCTGGCGGTCTTCGGTGAAGGTCTGAAGGCGATCCCGGTTTCCTCGAACAAGTCGATGATCGGCCATACGCTGACAGCAGCAGGTGCGGTCGAAGCCGTGTTCTCATTGCAGACCATGCTGACAGGTACCCTTCCGCCAACGATCAACTACACCAATCCCGATCCGACCATCGCGCTGGATGTCGTGCCGAATGTGAAGCGTGATGCCCAGGTCAGCGCCGTGCTGTCGAACTCCTTCGGCTTTGGTGGCCAGAACGCAAGCCTTGTCATGACGCGGGAACCGGCTTAAGCGGTTCCCCCAACGCATCTGTCCGCAAGTGGGCGATGTCTATTTGAGTGAAGGAGAGCTGTCCTCGCGTGTCCCAGTTGGATGAGCGGCGCTCTCAATCGAAAACGCTTTAACGCCTTCGGGCGAAGGACTTCTATTATGCGCGCTCTTCAACTCGTCGACGACCGTAAGCTCGAGAAAGTGGATCTGCCGGAGCCAGAAGCGCCGGCGCCGGGTGAGGTCACCTTGCGCGTGAAAGCCGTTGCGCTGAACCACATCGACGTTTGGGGCTGGCGCGGCATGGCCTTTGCCAAGCGCAAGATGCCTTTGACGATTGGTGCCGAAGCCTCGGGCGTCGTGGAAGCCATCGGTCCTGGTGTCTCCAACGTTCTTCCCGGTCAGCTCGTCTCCATTTACGGCGCGCGCATCTGTGGTCGTTGCCACCACTGTGTCGCCGGACGAGACAACCTTTGTGAGAATGTCGGCGGCGTTCATGGTTTCCACCTGGATGGCTTCGCCCAGGAAAAGATCAACATTCCGGCCCGCCAGCTGGTGCTGGCTCCGCCCGGCGTCGATGCCGTGGCAGCCGCCCTTGCACCTGTGACCTTCGGTACCGTCGAACACATGCTGTTCGACAACGCCAAACTTCAGCCCGGTGAAACGATCCTTGTCCATGCCGGCGGTTCCGGTATCGGCTCAGCCGCCATTCAGCTGGCGAAGAAGATGGGCTGCACGGTCATCACCACGGTCGGTTCGGACGACAAGATCGAACGCGCCAAGGCGTTGGGTGCCGATCACGTCATCAACTACCGCGTGGACCGCTTCGAGGGCGTTGTGCGCAAGATTACCAAGAAGAAGGGTGTCGATGTCGTTTTCGAGCATGTCGGCAAGGATACCTGGGCCGGTTCCATGTTCTCGCTGAAGCGCGGCGGTCGCCTCGTCACCTGCGGCTCGACCTCCGGTGTCTCGACCGAAATCAACCTGATGATGCTTTTCCAGCAGCAGCTCAAGTTGCTCGGCTCCTTTGGCTGCCGCATGCAGAACATGGCCGATGCCATGCAGAAAATGGCGCGCGGTCTTGTACATCCGGTGATCGATACCGAAGTAACCTTCGACGATATCGACAAGGCTCTGGAACGCATGGAGACCCGTCAGGTCTTCGGTAAGATCGTTCTGCGAATGGATTGATCAGTGAAGCTTTTTATTACGCGCATTGTTCTGGCGCTTGAGAACTTTCGCCAGTGGCTGAACGCGACCATTGCGTTCGGCTTTCTGAACATGCTGAAATTGTTGCCGGCCGATCCAGCAATTCACTTTGCCGATCGCCTTGCGCGTAAACTCGGCCCCAAGACGCCGCGTCATAAGCTGATGCTTTTCAACCTCGCTCGCGCCTATCCGGAAAAGACCGAAGAAGAGCGCCTGGAAATCGCGCTCGACAGCTGGGGAAACATGGGGCGTCTCGCCGCAGAATATGTTTTCCTCGACCGCCTGTTCGATTACGACCCGGAGCAGACGAAGCCCGGCCGTATCGAAGT
Organism: Agrobacterium cavarae; assembly: GCF_004310285.1. Lineage (GTDB taxonomy): Bacteria > Pseudomonadota > Alphaproteobacteria > Rhizobiales > Rhizobiaceae > Agrobacterium > Agrobacterium cavarae. Next base: position 491,843 of record NZ_SISF01000034.1, on the reverse strand, counting down.
CGTCGGCATCGACAACTTTCTGGAGTTGCGCGACAATCCGCGTCCATTCATCGTCTTTACGGCCCATACCGGAAACTTCGAGCTTCTGCCTGTGGCGGGATCGGCCTTCGGCCTCGATGTGACGGTGCTGTTCCGCCCGCCGAACAATCCTTACGTGGCAGAGAAGATCTACAATTTCCGCAAGGAGCGCATGGGCAAGCTCGTTCCCTCGCATGCGGGCTCGTCTTTCGCGCTTGCGCGGCAGTTGGAACGTGGTGCGGGCGTCGGTGTGCTGGTCGATCAGAAGTTCCGTAAGGGTCTCCTCACCAAGTTCTTCGGACATAATGTCCAGACCAATCCTCTGCTGGCCAAGCTGGTGCGCCAGTTTGGCTGCGACGTCTATCCGGCAAGATGCATCCGCCTGCCGGACAATCGCTACCGTCTGGAAATCGAACCCAAGGTCGAGATACCGCTCAATGAAAAAGGCAGTGTCGATATTCAAAAGACCGCACAGCTTTTGAACGACAAGGTCGAGAGCTGGGTGCGCGAATATCCCGGCCAGTGGTTGTGGTACCACGACCGTTGGCATATCAAGGATCAGGTCAAGACGGACGGTTGAAGACTAAACGGTCAATTTTAATAACTTTGATCGATCGGTGGGGTATTACTAAACCACAAAATACCGGCCGGTTGACGTGATGTGATGATTTAGTCGGCGTGTCGCGAGACAATACCGTGCTTATTCTTCCTTACTATTTCTCGGATTTGTAATAACATAGCCGATTGTGATATGGGTGAATGTGCTGGTGTGGTGATCTTGCAACTCCTTACATCATGCTTTACGGGCACATCGTGCAGATAGTCGCGCGTGCGCCCGGGGAGGATTGGGCAACTGGAATGCCTGCGTCTCGGGAGTGTTTGGGTTGAAAAGAAAAATCGAATTGTTCTGGCAGAACTACGCGGAACTGAAAAGCGCAGTCATTCGCAATGAAGCGCCCAAGGTTGCCGCTCTTGATAAAGAGCTCGAAACTCTGCTCGATAGCATCATCGGCAGAAAGAACGCTTCGTCGTCGGAAATTCTCGAACAGTTTCGTTTCGCCATCGACCTCCTGAACGAGGAAGCCGAGGACATCGGCTGTGTCCAGCGAAACGCCGACGTCCTGCGTAAGCTTGTCGATCGCTACATCGGTGCTGGCCTTCCGCGCGACGGCAGCACTCCGGATGGTGAGGACGCGCCGTGGAGCCCCTACATCATTCTGGATGAAGACCGGTTGGAAGACCTGGACGATCGCGTCGTCGTCGTGTCTCCCGGTTACCGCATCAACTATACTAACTCCGCCAATGCCGCCTCGCTCCACTCGGATCGCAGTGAGATCATCGGCAAGCATATTGCCGAGTTTGTCGGCATCCATCACTTCCAGCAGGCATTTCGCGAGAAGCTCGATGCGTGCTTCAAGGGAGAGGCTGAGAAGTATACCTATGCCGAGGACGCCCTTGGGCATACGGTGGTCAAGTCTTTCGAGATGTCGCCGTGCTACTCGCCATCCTACAAACTCGTTGGCGCTATCGTGGTGGTCAAGGAGTTGGAAGATCGTCGTACACGCGTGGTTGCGTAAAGCACGCGATGTGCCGCGAATGCCGCATTGCAGTCCACAATGCGCTTTTTATCGCGGCACTACTATAAATCGTATATTGACGGCGGAGAAACACTCGGTACTGGTGTACCGTAGTTGTACGGCCTGAGGTTGGCCGGGGGATAGTTCCGGTTTTTCGGAGTAAGCGTGGATGGACACTGTGCTCCAGGATTTTTTTCAAGCTTTTGCGATCAAAAGCAGTCAATTGCGATACGCCATCAACCAAAGTGAGGATGAACTGGTTCAGTTGTTTGACAGGGAGCTCCAGGCGATCGTCAACGACATTCTGGCCTACCAGGCGTCTAACCGCGAAGAGCTCTACAGACAATTCCAGTTTCTCTGCACGCTGGTTCGTGACGAAGCCGACGACCGGCTGGCGGTTGTGCGCCGAAGCGTGATGATGTCAGGGCTGATCGACCGATATTTCCGTGATCACTCAGATTCGTCCGAAGTAGATTTGTCTCCGGCAATCGCGCGACCAGCCAGGGCTCCAGCACCGGCCTATTATGAGCAGCCGCTTTTTAACGAAGCAATCCTCGATAGTCTGGATGATCAGATCATCGTCGTCACAAACGATTATCGCTATCTTTATACCAATAATGCCTACGCAAAATTGAAGAACCGGACCCGCTTATCGCTGATCGGTTGCCACGTCACCGAGTTCATTGGTGAAGATGGTTTTTACCTCCAGGCAAAGCCGGCCCTTGATCGCTGCTTTGCAGGTGAGGAGATCGGATACATTCATCATGCGTACCGGGACGGGCAGAGATTTGCCACCCGATGCCGGATGACGCCGCTGCGCGGACCCAAAAATCACGTCATGGGTGCCGTTGTGGTGTTAAGGAATATCGATGAGATGGCGACACTGGAATGTGGTTGAGAGAGGGCCATGAGCCCTCGCTCTGCGTCGTTATCACGCGCCGCTAAGCTTACCGATGATCCAACCGAGCGAGTAGGGCGCATTCGTATCCAGAATAAGTCTGGCCGCCATGGCAAGGCAGGATATCACCAGGAGCGGGCGGATGATCTTTGCACCATTCCTCATAGCCAGTCTGGACCCGATCTGGGCTCCCAGGAACTGCCCAAATCCCATGACCAGCCCGAGCTTCCAAAGAATCGCACCATTGAGCGTGAACACCAGGAAGCCACCGAAATTCGAGCCAAGGTTCAGGAGCTTCGTATGCGCTGTCGCCTTCAGCATGCCGAAGCCGGCAAGCGCGACGAATGACAGCATATAGAAGGAGCCAGCTCCCGGACCGAAAATGCCATCGTAAAAACCAATCAATGGAACCACCGTCAGACCAAAAACGAACGGCGTGATACGGCGCTGGCTGTCGATGTCGCTGAGGTTTGGCTTGAAGGCGAAGTAGATGGCGATGGCGACGAGCAGGAACGGCATGATTGCCCTCAAAACGTCGGCCGGAACAAAGGATGCGGTAAATGCTCCAGCCATCCCCCCGAGCAGGGCCATCAGCGCCATCGGAAATTGTTCTCTGAGATTGACGTGGCCCTTGCGCGCATAGGCAATGGTTGCCGAAGCGGAGCCGAACTGAGCCTGCAGCTTATTGGTCCCGAGCGCCTCCAGCGGCGGTACGCCCATGATCAGCATGGCCGGCAATACGATCAACCCTCCGCCGCCAGCAATAGAATCGACGAAGCCGGCGAAGACGGCAACAAAGAATAGTATGATGAAAAGCTGGAGAGCGACGTCTTGCACTGGGGAGGGATCCGGAGGGTTTTGCTGGCCGCTTGTGGCACCGAATGCCTTGCCCCGCAACCGCTTTTGCGGGCAAGGCTACAGCATCGGCCCGAAAATCCGACTCGATTTTCGGAAAGCATGATGCGTAGATTCAAAAATATAAAGCGCCGTGCGTCCAATAGGATGCGCGGCGCCTTATTGAGCGAATGGAAATGATTGCGCAGGCCGCGCAGGAAGCTATTGTGCGCCGAACGCTAACGCGAAGCATGCCGACGCATTTGAATGAGGACACATATGCATAAAGTAATTTTCGACACGGATCCGGGTATTGACGATGCAATGGCGCTGCTTTTTCTGCACCGCCACCCTGATATCGATCTTATCGGCGTCACGACCGTTTTCGGCAACGCGCCGATCGAGATTACCACTCGCAATGCGCAGTTCCTCAAACAGCAATGGATGATTGATGCGCCCGTAGCACAGGGCGCCGGCAAGACGTTCGATCCCTCGCGTCCGGACGGCCACTTCCCCACCTTCATCCACGGCGATGATGGGCTTGGCAATATCGGCGTGCCTGAAACGGTCAATGTGCCGCTCGATCCGCGCGCGGCCCATCATTTCATCATCGACACGGTCAAGGCCAATCCCGGTGAAGTGACGCTGATCGCGGTCGGTCGCATGACCAATCTGGCGCTTGCGCTGAAGACCGATCCCGATTTCGCTGCTCTGGTGAAAGAGGTTATCATCATGGGGGGCGCTTTCGACATCAATGGCAATGTCAGCCCTGCGGCAGAGGCGAATATTCACGGTGATCCGGAGGCGGCTGATCTCGTCTTCACCGCAGCTTGGCCCGTCACCGTCATCGGCCTGGACGTCACGACGAAAACCGTGATGACCTCCGGTTTCCTGGCGGATATGGTCAAGGAGAATGGCGCGGCTGTGCAACTTCTGTCGGATCTCTCGCAGTTCTATATCAACTTCTACAACATGCGCACCGGCGACGGCATGGTGGTTCACGATTCCTGTGCCTGCGTCTATCTGACGAATCCTGAGCTGTTCGAAACACGAAGCGGCGCAATCCGTGTTGTTTGTGGCGGTCTTGCGGACGGGCAGACCATCCAGAAGCCCGACGGCGTCACCTTCCCACCGGGCAATTGGGACAATTATCCAAGCCAGAAAGTCTGCACCAGGATCGAGCCGGATCGTGTACTGTCGGTCATTCGCTCTGCAATTGTGCGCGGTGAACGTGGCTGATTGAATTGAGCCGCCGTTCGCGCGGCGGCTTTGCCTTGCATTTTATCAGAATCTGGCGTTATGCAAGCACGACTGGCGCAAGCCGCGTTCTGCGCCAAACTCGTCACGACAAATGTTTCGGCGAAGCACGGTGATCGCGTGGCGTTTCGGGAAAACCAATTCGTGTTTTCCGGCGCTTGCGCTACAATAAACAGCACAGGTCCGATTTGTTCGTGTCGGCTTATGTTTCAAACCAAAAAACGAACGCTACTGTGGGCCGGACGATCCGGTCCATTTCCATGAGGAAAGAGATGGAAGAGTTTCACAAGGTCAAGCGTCTGCCGCAATACGTCTTCGAACAGGTCAACCGTTTGAAAGCGAGCGCGCGAGCGGGTGGCGCGGATATCATTGACCTTGGCATGGGCAATCCGGATCTGCCGACACCCAAGGCAATCGTCGACAAGCTTTGCGAAGTCGTCCAGGACCCACGCACGCATCGTTACTCCTCCTCCAAGGGCATCCCAGGCCTTCGCCGCGCCCAGGCCGCTTATTATGCGCGCCGTTTTGGCGTGAAGCTGAACCCGGATACACAGGTTGTCGCCACGCTTGGTTCAAAGGAAGGCTTCGCCAATATGGCGCAGGCAATCACCGCACCAGGCGACGTGATCCTGTGTCCGAACCCGACCTATCCGATCCATGCCTTCGGCTTCCTGATGGCAGGCGGCGTCATTCGTTCGATGAATGTCGAGCCGGATGAAACCTTCTTCGGCCCGCTTGAGCGCGCCGTGCGCCATTCGATCCCGAAGCCCTTGGCACTGATTATCAACTACCCATCCAACCCGACGGCACATGTGGCGTCTCTGGATTTCTACAAGGACGTGATCGCTTTTGCGAAGAAACACGATCTGATCGTGCTGTCCGACCTTGCCTATTCGGAAATCTATTTCGATGAGAAGAACCCGCCGCCATCGGTCCTGGAAGTGCCGGGTGCCATGGATGTATCGGTGGAATTCACCTCCATGTCGAAGACCTTCTCCATGCCCGGCTGGCGTATGGGCTTTGCTGTCGGCAACGAACGTTTGATCGCCGCACTGACCCGCGTAAAGTCCTACCTCGATTACGGCGCCTTCACGCCGATCCAGGTTGCTGCCACGCACGCTCTGAACGGTGACGGCTCTGATATTGCAGAAGTGCGCAATGTCTATCGCCGCCGTCGCGACGTCATGGTCGATACATTCGGCAAGGCCGGCTTCGAGGTTCCGCCTCCGGCTGCCACCATGTTCGCCTGGGCGAAAATCCCGGAGAAATTCCGTCATCTCGGTTCGCTTGAATTTTCCAAGCTCTTGATCGAGAAGGCCGACATTGCGGTTGCTCCGGGTGTCGGCTTCGGCGAGATGGGTGACGATTATGTCCGCCTCGCGCTCGTCGAGAATGAGCACAGAATTCGTCAGGCCGCGCGCAATCTCAAGCGCTTCCTGTCGACTGCGGACGATACGTTGCATAACGTCGTCTCGCTCAACGCCCACAGATAAGGGCAACCCGCCAAGGTGGCCGGTTCCGGCCACCTCTTTCATTAAAGCAAATCAGGAATATACCCATGGCAGATTCATTGAGAATCGGCATAGCGGGACTCGGCACTGTCGGCTCTTCGCTCGTGCGCATCCTCCAGCAGAGAAGCAACGAACTTGCGATTACCTGCGGACGCGCAATTGAGATTATTGCTGTTTCCGCGCGCGACCGTTCGCGCGACCGCGGCATTGATATCTCGGGTATTACCTGGTTCGATACGCCTGAAGACATGGCCGAGAAGGCCGATATCGATGTCTTCGTCGAGCTGGTCGGTGGCGCCTCAGGTGCTGCGGAAAAAGCCGTTCGGGCGGCTCTCTCGCGCGGTCTCCATGTGGTGACAGCAAACAAGGCGCTGCTGGCAAAGCATGGTGTAGAACTGGCAAAGATGGCGGAAGAAAAGGGCGCTCTGCTAAACTTCGAAGCAGCTGTCGCCGGTGGGATCCCCATCATCAAGGCACTGCGTGAATCCCTGACCGGTAACCACGTATCGCGCGTCTACGGCATCATGAACGGCACCTGCAACTACATCCTGACCAAGATGGAGAAGGAAGGCCTGTCCTTCGAAGTCTGCCTGAAGGAAGCGCAGCGGCTTGGCTACGCGGAGGCGGACCCGGCTTTCGATATCGAAGGCAACGACACGGCGCATAAGCTTGCGATCCTGACGACGCTCGCCTTCGGCTCCAAGATTGCCGCCGACGATATCTATCTTGAAGGCATCACCAATATCTCGATCGAAGATATTCAGGCAGCCGCCGATCTTGGCTATCGCATCAAGCTTCTTGGTGTCGCGCAACTGACCGAGTCCGGCATCGAGCAGCGCGTCCACCCGACCATGGTGCCGCTCGATTCCGTCATCGCTCAGGTCGATGGCGTCACCAATGCCGTTGCGGTGGAATCCGATATTCTCGGTGAATTGCTGATGGTTGGTCCAGGGGCCGGCGGCAATGCGACGGCATCTGCGGTGCTGGGCGATGTCGCCGATATCGCCAAGAGCCGCCCAGGTGCCCAGCAGGTGCCGGTTCTCGGTCGACCAGCCAAGTCACTGACGGATTATCGTCGTGCCAAGATGAAGAGCCACGAAGGCGGCTACTTCATCCGTCTGACGGTCAAGGACAAGGCCGGTGTGTTTGCCTCCATCGCGACCCGCATGGCGGAAAACAATATCTCGCTCGAATCGATCGTTCAGCGCTCTCAGGTGCCGACGGAGGAGGGGGCTCAGACCATCATCCTCGTCACGCATGCGACCATGGAAGATGCGATCCGCAAGGCGGTCAAAGCGATCAAGAGCGAAAAGTATTTGGTCAGCGAACCGCAGGTGATCCGCATCGAGCGCACGTGAGGCTTAGCGCCTTGGCTCGGCTAAGATTGTGTCGGTAATACAGACATTTTGATAAAAAACCCGGGTGCATGTGCTCCCCGGGCTTTTTCTATTTCATACAAGTTGCTTCGGAGGATGAGAAAAGCGCGCACGCCTGCGCCTTGTCGCTCAGCTATGAAGATGTCGACCGAAAAAATCTTGTCGAAATTTGATCGCCAAGATCGATTCATGTCAGCATCGCCGTCCGCTTAAGACGCGTAGGCAGGAGCGCGATAGCTTGGGTCCGACGCAATCGGGTATGTTCCGCGGCTGGCGTCTGCCTCATCATCCAAAGCGATGCTCTGGTTTGCGACACGACCCTGGGAGAGGGTTCCTCCCTCGATCAGCGCCATCTGAATGAGATAGGTGAGAAACGTGCTCTCCTTCGGCGTGGCAAGCAAGGCTGCGCGCAAATGGTCCATCACGATATTGGTGTCACTCATAGTCTGCCCTCATATGTCTTAACGCGCTAAAATTAGCGCATCATCGTGATTGCAGCGTGAATCAACCAAGGGTGTCAGGGATATCTGGGCTTACACGGGAATAGTGTCGATCAATCGGATGCGCCGCATCGTGGTGACAGGATAATCGTCGTCGAGAAAACGAGCTGGCGTAAAGTCTGGCTCAAGCAACCGCAACTGTTCGATCGCTCGTGCCGCATGCGCCGTCATCCCCTTTTGGATGTAGAGGGCAATCAGGTAGCGCAGAGGCGCGCGGAAGGCAGGTCGCAGAATGAGCGCGGCCTCCGCATGGCCGATGGCTGCATCATAGTCACTGACAGCAGCGGCTGACATGCAGCAAAAGAACTCGACGAATGCGCGATGTTCCCCACCTCCGGTCAATTCCAGCGCCTTTGTTGCAGACCTGCGGCTTGCCTTCAACTTGTCGAGAACGAGTTCGGCATTGGACAGGATCGCCATGTTGATCGGGTTGAGCGGATCAAGCTCAGCGGCCCGCTCAGCGAGCTTCAGAGATCCGCGGCTGGATCCTCCACCCAGATATTCCAGGTGGGCGCCGATACTGAGGATGCCCGGGCTATTGCCGTCCTGGCGCAATGCCTCTTGTACGAGTTCCGTGGAGGTGATTTCGTCGCCCAGGAATGCCGTGCTGCGATGCTGGAATTGCGCCATGTTGCGCAGAAAAGCCCGCCACGCGACATATTGCGGACGAGGGTCGCGCTCATAGGCATAGCTCAGATGCCTGTCTGCCTCAGACAGGCTTTGGCGGTCGAAGCGGAAGATGAGGTTGCGAGCGTTGCTTGCCAGAAGCGCTGCGCAGTTCGAGATGGCGAGGTCATCTTTCCGTTCACGCAAGGTGATGAGAATGGCCTGAACCAACGTTCCGCACCAATGGTGCAACGCCTCTTCCGAGGAACTGACGAGCTTTTCAGTACGGGAAGCATAGAGCCTACCGGTCTCCGCATGGCTGATCGTGAAGGTGATATGGCTATGCCGCCCCATCGTCGCGGTCCGGATGGAGACGGCAAGACCGCTGACAGGCTGACGCGCAACAGCCGGCGATGCATGCGGGATATGGGGAAAGATTTGAAAGTCGTCCAAGTCATGAAGCGACGCCGTCGTCAGCGTCATCATGCGGGCGTTGATCAACTCGCTCGCCGACTGATTGTCGGAGTGAAACTGAAAGAAGATGGCTGGCTTCGGCGGTGCTGATTGACGCGGCGCCTCAAAAGCGCTGACGCGGGCCTTTTCAGCGAGTGACGACCGCGTATCGCGAATCCATTCCTCGAACTCCGGATCAGGGACGTCGATATCGGCGAAGGCGTCCTGCTCGTCGCTCCAATCGCCCGGTGACTCGACAAGGCGGTAACTGACTTTGAACCGTGACGAGTCGAGCGCGACCTTTTCACGGTCGGCCTGCAAGATGTCTTGATAGGGCCCGAACGCCTTTCGAATTTCGACAAGCGTTTGACGCAGGCTGTCTGAACCCTTTTTGGCGTCGCGATCGCTCCACAACTTGTCCTGCAGCGATACACGGCTTCGGGAGTAATGCGGCGCCGTCGCCAGAAGAACGAGGAGGCCGCGAGCCTTGGCCGATCGCGGACCCCGGTCATTCCCATCCGGATCAGCGATCCGGAATCGACCAAAGACGTTTAACGACAGCATAGGCGCGCCCTCCGAAGGCAAATCACACCTATGCATATCAGGTCATATTAGCGAAGGAAAAGCCTTCCCGTTGGATCCTGCTCATTTTCGTCCGGCCGTGCAGTGTTGGCATCGGCTGGTGCCAGCAGGCGCGCTTCAGCCGGCTTGAACGGGTAGGGCGTGACATCGGTCGTCGAGGCAGCGTGATCGGGGAAATCGGTCTTCACCCAGTTGCGAAATGCCGCGATTCCCTTTGAGACCTGCAGCACGTAGTCGAGCGACTGCGTGTTCGCGACCGGCGAATTCGTTCCAATGTTGCGGAAGTAGGCGGCAATGGCCGCGTCGTCGTAAGGGTTGGCTGGCACATCAGGCAAAAGTGCTGCCGCTTGGGTCGCTTCAGGCGTATCCGGCAGCACGGCCGTGCCCCAGTCATTGGCACGCTGGTGGCAGGTGATGCATGCCGAGGTGGGATTATCGACAGGGCCATTTGCGCGACCGAAGAGTCCAAGGTTCTGGCGGGGAAGGGCGTAGAACATTGAGGCGACGTCCGGATTGACCCAGCTTTCCTTTGGCGTCGCTGCCTGCTCCAGATAAGCCTTGGCATTGAGCTCCGGGTCGCTGCCCCAGATCAGTCCGACAGGCACCAATCGCTCATAAGGCGTATTGCCTGGCTGCATGGCATTGTACATGAAGGTCCCGAAGAACCAGCCGTTCGGCGAGCGCTTGTCCTTGACCGAAAGGTCCAGCTGGAGAAGGCGCATGGTCATTACCCCGCCATCCTTCTGCCCGGCAACATCCCACTCTTTCGAGCCCGCAAGATAAGGAACGCTGGAGGGTGTGGCAGTGGTGAACAGCATTTTCGCCGACACCGCCCCTTCCGCAAATGTAAAATCCCGGGTCTTAGGGAAGGCGGGATCGCCCCAGATCTGACCGAAGCCATAGCACGCCACATCATTATAGATGCCGACCGCAAAATTGCGCTCCCAGTCCATTTGTAGCGCGTGAAGTTCCTTCGGCCGAGACCACCGCTCGGTCGTCATCCCGCGCAGGGGCTCGCGCAACATGAAGAACCAAGGCGCATCACACCACTGCTCTTCCTTATTGTCCTCAATCCGCCAATCCACATCCGGCCGCGCATTGACCTTAGTGACGTAGTTGAGGATCGACTGCATATAGTCCGCAGGATTCTTGAACGGATCCACCGCCAACCAGGGTAGCTTGCTGTTGTCTGGCAATGTCTTGGGAAAATCATAATGGATCTGAAACTTGCGATCCGTCTCACGCCCCTTCAGCGGCAGGCTGCTGGAACAGTCGAACTTGGCCTTGGCGGCGGCTGCAAAGCTGCTATCTGCCGGCGCCGGACAGTCCGCCAACGCGACGGAGGCAGGGAAGAAAAGAAGAGCGAAACTAAGGAGGCGTGCTTTCATCATTGAGTCTCCAGCGGACGGACGGGACATTGATGTAAGGTGAAGAATTTGGGATTGTAAATACGCAACCTGATACACGGTTTGCGAGTATTGTGGAGGGTTCTGGTGATGAAAAGTGGGACCAGGATCAGATGTCAGATCTGCTGGATGGTCTCAGTGCCAACCAAATATGCGGCTTCAGACAGGCTTGAAAGCGAAGCTCCGCTGTGTCCTGATAAATGGCCGGTTGGTCAAAAAGGGCGACATTAAGCCTCACCTACGGACGACTTCCTTTATGACTCCTCGATACCGAAAAAGCCCAAAGAAGAGAGTCATCGTCTCTGAAGTAGCTGATTTTTATGGAGGATTGTTGGTGAGAGCGCAGGGATTCGAACCCTGGACCTACTGATTAAAAGTCAGTTGCTCTACCGGCTGAGCTACGCTCTCCCAAATGGGGGCGAAGCGCCCCTCGGAAGTGGGCGGAACATAGGTAGAGGCACGTTTGCGGTCAACCCAAAAAAACAGGATTATATCATCTTTCCGCGTTTTTTTGCCGCAACCGCAAAAAGGTGATTGGTGGCAAGGGTTTGGTGGGGCTACAAGGCATCGTGAACCGTCCGGAGTGCCGCATTGTCCATCGCCGATATTTCCCTCCTCACAGCGCTTTTCGCCGGTGCGTTGTCGTTCCTGTCTCCATGCGTGCTGCCGCTCGTGCCGCCGTATCTTTGCTACATGGCGGGCATCTCGGTGGAGCAGTTCAGGGATGAGCGCTTCGAGGCAAAGCCGCAGGTTCGCAAGGCGGTGCTTCTGGCGGCGCTGTTCTTCACCTTGGGTTTTGCCACGGTCTTCGTGGCGCTCGGTGCCGGTGCGTCCACCATTGGAATGGTGCTGCGCCAAAATCTCGACATTCTCGCCAAGATCGGCGGTCTCATCATTATCCTGATGGGATTGAACTTCCTCGGCGTTTTCCGGATTGGCGTCTTCTCGCGCGAGGCGCGTTTCCAAAGCGGCGGCAAGCCCGCCACGCTTTCCGGCGCCTATGTCATGGGATTGGCTTTTGCCTTTGGCTGGACGCCCTGCATCGGTCCCGTACTTGGCGCGATCCTCGGCATTGCGGCCTCGCGTAACACGGTCGGCGAGGGCGCGATGCTGCTTGCCGTCTATTCCGCGGGTCTTGCCATCCCCTTCTGGATAGCGGCTGCCTTTTCCGGCAGTTTCATGCGCTTTCTTGCTCGCTTCCGCCGCCATCTGGGGCTTGTTGAAAAAGTCATGGGCGTCCTGCTGATCCTGACTGGTATCGCTTTCATGTCCGGCTTCATCACCAATGTGGCGATCTGGTTTCAGGAGAGCTTTCCAATCCTGATGAAAATCGGCTAGACCCTCAAAGAAGACGAGCTGCACGGCGAGGGGGCCATGGCTGAAATCGCCGGATTGCTGTTTCCGTTTTTCGGGCTGATCCTGATCGGCTATGTGGCGGCGCGGGTCACGCGCCAGCCCGCCGAAGCACTGGGTTGGCTGAACACCTTCATAATCTATGCCGCACTTCCGGCACTCTTCTTCAAGCTTGTTGCTCGAACACCCGTCGATCAATTGGCGAGGATGGATTTTGTCGTGCTGAGCCTTGCCGCCACCTACGCGATCTTTCTCTGCCTCTTCCTCATCGGCTACTATGTACGGCGCAATAGCTTTGCCGATTGCACCATACAGAGCTTCGCAGGCGCCTATGGCAATATCGGATATATGGGCCCGGGGCTTGCTTTGCTGGCACTTGGAGAGCGCGCGGCTGTTCCTGTCGCGCTCATTGTCTGTCTCGAAAACGCCGCGCATTTCATCGCCGCGCCGGCCCTGATGGCCATTGCCGGCGACGACAAGCGATCCCGCTTGAAACTCGCAGGCGATGTCGCCCGCAAGGTGCTGACGCACCCTTTCATCATCTCGGTAATTGTCGGTTTCGTCGCTGCCGTGTTTTCCTGGCGGCCACCTCAGCCGGTGCAGCAACTGGTGGATTATCTGGCACAATCGGCAGCACCCTGCGCACTCTTTGCCATGGGCGTGACGTTGGCGCTCCGGCCGCTCAAGCGGGTACCGATAGAGATCAGCTATATCGTGCCGGCCAAGCTGATCCTGCATCCGCTGCTGGCTTACGTTCTGATGTCATCCTTCGGCAGCTTCGACCCCATCTGGGTGTCGACGGCGGTTCTTCTGGCAGCACTGCCGACGGCCACGAATGTCTTCGTCATCGGTCAGCATTATCAGGTGTGGCAAGAACGCGCATCGGCGACCATTCTGATCTCCACCGTGCTCTCCGTCTTCACGGTCTCGCTCGTGCTTTATGTCATTCGCGCAACGAGCGTCTGAGGCTTCCCATAATCAGCGAGGGCAGGGCCTTGATACCGCGGCCCGGCTCGATGCCCTCGCGCATCACGAGCCCTCGAAGCGGCCCGACATTACCGAGAACATGCAGTCCCGCCGCACGGGCCATCTGCATCGGCAGCATGCCGGACAGAAGTGACCGGTTGAGAAGATCGACACTCAGCGTGCGGCTGAACACGTCGGCGCGACGTCGGCGATCGAATGTCGCGCCAGCATCTGCCGGGATCGCGCCACCGGTCAATGTGCCGAGCATGTCGGTCAAGACGATGATGTCGCGAAGGCTGAGATTGAGCCCCTGCGCGCCAATCGGCGGAAATCCGTGCCCAGCCTCGCCAATGAGCGCGACGCGTCCCTTGCCGAAGGCGCGGGCCGTCATGCTGGAAAGCGGCCATGTCTGCACGCCCTCTTCGACGGAAACCGTGCCGAGCATGGACTGCATGCGCTCTTCAACGCGCTTGCTTAACGCTTCCAGCGGCAAGGCTGCAAGTTCGGCTGCCTGCTCTGGTTTGACGACCCAGACAAGGCTGGAGCGATCGCCGGGTAGCGGAACCTGGGTGAAGGGTCCGGTTGGGGTATGAAACTCTGTTGAGATATTGCCGTGCGGGCGGGTGTGCGAGAAATTGAGAACGACGGCAGTCTGCGGATAGGACCAGCTTCGAACTCCGATCCCTGCCGCCTCGCGAACCTTGGAATGTCTGCCATCCGCGCCTATGACGAAGCTGCTTGAAACCGTCTCTCCGTTTTTCAGCATGAGTGAGACGTCATGAGATCCGACTTCCACCGTATCGACACTCGCATCGATAAGGGTGATGTTGTTCTCCTGCGCAACAGCTTGCGAAAGAACGCCGAGCAGTGCGCTATTCGGCATGTTCCAGCCGAAGGCGGCAAGTCCGATCTCCGACGAGCGGAAGGCGACCGTCGGCGCGCGCAGTAAACGGTCCGTGCCATCGATGATCTGCATCGTAGAGAGCCGCGCAGCGTATGGTTCGATTTTGGACCAAACCCCAAGCCTGTCGAGAAAGCGGATGGACTGATCCATCAGAGCCGTCGTGCGGCGGTCGGTCCTGTCGGTTTGAGGCGCAATGAGCGCGACGTTTCGGCCAGCGCGTGCAATGGCAAGAGCTGCGATTTGTCCTGCAAGTCCAGCGCCGACAACGGCAACTTCGAAGTTCTTCATCGTCCTGTTCCATTCCTGCAGTCGAGGCTCAACACATAGTGGCTTTGCGCGGTTGAATCCAGAAGCCATCTGGTCAGAGATTGCCATATCGGCGTAGCCGGATGCTGATTAAGTTCGAGGATAAGCATTCCCGCATGGTTGCAAAGAGCGGTGAATGGTCGCATATCGGATAGAGAGAATGAATAAGAGCGGGGCCGTTACGCTGTCATGAAGATCTTCAACTACAGACGCGTACCCTATGCCGAAATCCGGGCGTTCTCCGTTCACATCCTAACAGCCTCCGGTTCCTTTCTTGCCTTCCTTGGTGTCGTCGCCGCCGCTGAACATCGTTTCGTCGACATGTTCTGGTGGCTCGGCCTCGCGCTTCTCGTCGATGGCATCGACGGGCCGATCGCCCGCAAGGTGCAGGTCAAGGAAGTCTTGCCCAACTGGTCCGGTGACACGCTGGATAACATCATCGACTACGTCACCTATGTGTTGCTTCCTGCGTTCGCTCTCTATCAGAGTGGCATGATCGGGGAGCCATGGTCCTTCGTCGCTGCTGGCATGATCGTGGTCTCCAGCGCGATCTATTATGCCGATATGGGCATGAAAACCGACGAGTACTTCTTCTCGGGCTTCCCGGTCGTCTGGAATATGGTGGTGTTCACGCTCTTCGTCATCGATGCCAGCGCCACCACCGCCATGATCATCGTGACGGTGTCGGTGATCCTGACTTTCCTGCCAATCAACTTCCTGCATCCAGTCAGAGTGAAGCGGCTCCGGTGGCTGAACATGGCGGTTTTCCTGCTCTGGTGCGTGCTGAGTGGATACTCGCTTTTGCTGCATTTTCAGTCGCCGGACTGGCTTGTTGCCGGGGTCGTCATCACGGGCATCTACCTCTATTGCATTGGCGGTATTATGCAGTTCGCACCGTCTCTTGGGGCGAAAACCCGCTGAGAAAAACAGTGGTTTAAAACCATCCCTGGATCGTTGTTTTTCGGTTGTACAGCGTCACAAAAAAGGATTTAGTACGCAGAAAGAGCAGTGCTCAATTTTAGTGCAAGGGTGTCGATCCGCTCGTTAAGCCTCATAGAAGTGCGGCGATCGGTGAAAAGGGGAACAGGTGACGGAAACGGTTGCGTCTGGGGCTTTGCCCCTCTTGTCCGTGCGCCAGCTGACCAAGCTGTTTGGAACATTCGCCGCATGCAATGCGATCGATCTCGATATTGCACCTGGCGAGATTCACGCTCTTCTCGGTGAGAACGGTGCCGGAAAATCCACCCTCGTCAAAATGCTTTTCGGCGTGCTGGAGCCCTCCAGCGGAGAGATCGTCTGGAACGGAAATTCTGTGCGGATCGGTTCGCCGGGTGAAGCCCGCAAGCTGGGCATTGGCATGGTGTTCCAGCATTTCTCCCTCTTCGAAGCGCTGACCGTCGCTGAAAACATCGCACTCTCGCTCGATCCCAAGATCTCTCTGAAGGAAATTGCGCGGGAAGCTGAAACACTCTCCAAGGCCTACGGCCTGCCGCTCGACCCTTACGCCCATGTTGCCGATCTTTCGGTGGGCGAGCGCCAGCGCATCGAGATCGTTCGCGCTCTTTTGCAGAACCCAAGGCTTATCATTCTGGATGAACCGACCTCCGTGCTGACACCGCAGGAGGCGGACAGGCTGTTCGAGACGCTGGAGAAGCTGAAAGCCGAAGGGCGTTCCGTGCTTTACATCAGTCATCGCCTGGAAGAGGTGCAACGCATCTGCGATCGCGCCACTGTGTTGCGTCACGGCAAGGTGACGGGGGCCTGCGATCCGCGCCAGGAAACACCGGCCTCTCTTGCGCGCATGATGGTTGGCTCCGACGTCGCTGGCATTCAGCGCGACGACGAATGCACGATCGGCGATGTCGCCGTTGAAATCATCGGTCTCTCTGTTCCGGCACGCACACCCTTTGCCGTGTCGCTCAAGAATATCGCCATGAAGGTGCGCGCGGGCGAGGTGCTTGCCATCGCAGGTATTGCGGGCAATGGACAGGGCGAGTTGTTCGACGCGCTATCCGGTGAATATCCCGTCTCGAAGGACGACGCGATCTTCCTGCGTGGCAAGCCCGTCGGTCGCATGGGCATCAATGGCCGCCGGCTGCTGGGGGCAGGCTTCGTCCCGGAAGAGCGCCACGGCCATGCCGCCGTGCCGAATATGAGCCTCTCTGACAATCTTCTCCTGGCGCGCTGTCGATCCGACAAAAAGGCATTTCTCACCGGCGGTTTCCTGAAAGTCGTCCGTCATTCGGTGATCAAGAACGCCGCCAAGCGCATCTCCGAACAGATGGATGTGCGCAAGAGCGGCGAAGACCCACTCGCCGGTTCGCTCTCCGGCGGAAATCTGCAGAAATTCATCGTCGGTCGGGAGCTCGATCGACAGCCATCGGTTCTCGTCGTCAATCAGCCGACATGGGGTGTGGATGCGGGGGCGGCAAGCCGTATTCGCCAGGCGCTCGTGGACATGGCGAAGGCCGGATCCGCTGTCATCGTGATCAGCCAGGATCTCGACGAAATCTTCGAGGTTGCATCAAGCATCGCCGTTATTTCCGACGGGCAGCTCTCAAGCGCCTATCCGGCAAAGGAGATGACGCGTGAGAAGATCGGCCTGTTGATGGGCGGCGTACACGCGGGAAGCACAGAGCAGGCAGGGCATACGGAGCAGGTCGTTCATGCGCATTGAACTTGAAAAACGCGCAGGGGTCTCCAAGCTCTTTGCCATTCTCTCACCGCTCCTGGCTCTGGTGCTGACGCTTGTCGTCGGTGCCATCATCTTTGCAGCGCTCGGCAAAGAGCCCGTCGGCGCGCTCTACAGCTTCTTCATCGAGCCGTTGCTGGAAGTCTGGTCCCTGCATGAACTCGCCGTCAAGGCAGCGCCGTTGATCCTGATCGCGGTCGGGCTTGCCATCTGTTATCGGTCGAACAACTGGAATATCGGCGCGGAAGGTCAGTTCACAATCGGCGCGATCACCGGCTCCATCCTGCCTGTGCTGAACCCCGATTGGCAGTCTCCCATGATCCTGCCGCTGATGCTTGTCATGGGGGCCGCAGGCGGCGCGCTTTACGCCGGTATCCCGGCGCTCTTGAAGACGCGGTTCAACACCAACGAGATCCTGACCAGCCTCATGCTGGTCTATGTCGCGCAGCTCTTTCTCGACTGGCTGGTGCGCGGCGCCTGGCGCGATCCACAGGGTTACAACTTCCCGCAGACCAAGCCTTTCAACGAAAGCGCCGTTCTGCCTGAACTACTGGATTCGGGGCGTGCCCATTGGGGCGTCGTCTTTGCGCTCGTCGCCGCCGTCGCGCTCTGGTTCATGATGCGCTACATGCTGAAGGGCTTCGAGGTAACCGTGCTCGGCCAATCGGCGCGGGCAGGGCGCTTTGCCGGTTTTTCCTCTCGCGGCATGGTCTGGTTTTCGCTGCTCCTGTCCGGCGCGCTGGCAGGCCTTGCCGGGATTTCGGAAGTCTCCGGCTCCATCGGCCATTTGCAGCCCTCGATTTCACCAGGCTACGGCTTCACCGCTATCATTGTCGCTTTCCTTGGCAGGTTGAACCCACTCGGCATTATCGCCTCAGGGCTGGTTCTCTCGCTGACCTATCTCGGTGGTGAGGCGGTGCAGATGTCGCTGCAGATTTCTGATAAAGTCGTGCGGGTCTTCCAGGGACTGCTGCTCTTCTTTGTCCTGTCCTGCGACACGCTGATCCTCTACAAAATCCGCATCCGCTGGTCGCGCAGCGCTGCCCGTGAAGGAGCCGCATGATGGATATGTTTCAGGCGATCCTTCTCACCGTCATAACTGCCGCAACGCCGCTGGTCATTGCGGCCCTTGGCGAACTCGTCACTGAGCGCGCCGGCGTCCTCAATCTCGGTGTCGAAGGCATGATCGTCATCGGTGCGGTCTGCGCCTTCGCCGCCGCGCATCTGAGTGGTTCGCCCTATATCGGCATTCTCGCCGGGATCGCGGCGGGTGCGCTGTTCTCGCTGCTCTTTGGTTTCCTGACGCTCACGCTTGTCACCAACCAAGTGGCGACCGGGCTCGCGCTCACTATTCTCGGTCTCGGCGTCTCCGGCATGTTGGGAGAAAGCTTCGTTGGCGTGCCCGGCGTCAAGCTGCCGAACATCGTCTTTCCTGTGCTCTCGGATATTCCCTTTATCGGCCCGATCCTCTTCCGCCAGGATTTGATCTTCTACATCTCGATTGCGCTCGTCTTCGGTATCAGCTGGTTCCTGTTCAAAAGCCGAACCGGGCTGAAAATCCGCGCGATCGGTGACAGCCATTCGTCAGCCCACGCGCTTGGCATCAACGTCATCCGCACGCGCTATTTTGCCGTGATGTTCGGCGGCGCATGTGCGGGTCTTGCGGGCGCGCAGCTCTCGCTCGTCTACACGCCGCAATGGGTGGAAAACATGTCTGCCGGTCGTGGCTGGATTGCGCTGGCGCTCGTCGTCTTCGCGTCCTGGCGGCCATGGCGGGTGCTGGTGGGCGGCTATCTCTTCGGCGCAGTGACGATCGGCCAGTTGCATGCACAGGCCTTCGGCATTGGGGTGCCGTCACAGCTACTTTCAGCGCTTCCTTATGTAGCAACTATTGTGGTGTTGATTATCATCTCCCATAATCGGCGCACGACGCTGATCAATACACCGGCATCGCTCGGCAAACCGTTCGTGCCGGATCGCTAAAAATCCGAAAGTCATGCCTAACCAAGCAGGGGTAAAAATGAAAAGACTCATCATCGCACTGGCCGCGTCCGCCGCGGCTATCATCGGCGTCGTTCCCGCAGCGCAAGCTGCCGACGCCAAAAAAGTCTGCTTCGTCTATGTCGGTACGCGCACGGATGGTGGCTGGACGCAGGCGCATGATATAGGCCGTCAGGAATTGCAGAAGCATTTCGGCGACAAGATCGAGACGCCATTCCTTGAAAGCGTTCCGGAAGGCCCGGATGCCGAGCGCGCAATCGAACGCATGGCCCGTTCAGGCTGCGATCTGATCTTCACTACGTCGTTTGGCTTCATGGATGCCACGGTCAAGGTTGCGCAGAAGTTCCCGAAGGTGAAGTTCGAACACGCGACCGGCTTCAAGACAGCGGCGAACCTCGCAACCTATAACTCTCGTTTCTATGAAGGCCGTTACATTCAGGGCCAGATCGCTGCGAAGATGTCGCAGAAGGGTGTCGCTGGCTACATCGCCTCCTTCCCGATCCCGGAAGTCGTGATGGGCATCGACGCCTTCCTGCTTGGCGCACGTTCCGTCAACCCGGACTTCAAGGTCAAGGTCGTCTGGGCCAACACCTGGTTCGACCCCGGCAAGGAAGCCGATGCGGCCAAGGCTCTGATCGACCAGGGCGTCGATATCCTGACGCAGCACACCGACACGACGGCACCGATGCAGGTTGCTGCAGAGCGCGGTATCAAGGCGTTCGGCCAGGCCTCCGACATGATCAAGGCTGGCCCCAAGACACAGCTGACCGCGATCGTCGACACCTGGGGCGCCTATTACATCAAGCGCACACAGGCGCTTCTTGATGGCACCTGGAAGTCGGAGTCGGTTTGGGATGGTCTGAAAGACGGCATTCTGACGATGGCGCCTTACACCAACATGCCGGACGACGTGAAGAAGATGGCTGAGGACACCGAGGCGAAGATCAAGTCCGGCGAACTTCACCCCTTCACCGGTCCTGTGAAGAAGCAGGATGGCACGGAGTGGCTCAAGGTGGGCGAGAAGGCTGAAGACGGCGTTCTGCTCGGTCTGAACTTCTACGTTGAAGGCGTAGACGACAAGCTGCCGCAGTAAGTCGAAGTTTTTACATGAGAAAGGGCGCGCAATCCGTTTTTCGCGCCCTTTCTTATTGAGGCGTCATCCTCAAAGCTCATGCCGAAAAAGCAAAAGCCCGCCGATGGAGCGACGGGCTTTTCCAAGTCTTGCCCGCGCATATGGATGCAGCGGGTCGGACAAAATCGTTATCAGAAGACTGCGAGATACTTCAGCAGCGAGATAATACCGATGATGATCACGATGACCTGAGCGATCTGCTTTGCACTGCCGCCAACCGGCAGGCGTGCGATAAGCCACAGCACCAGTACGATGACCAGAAAGGTGATCAGAATGCTGACTAGCGTCGAGGTAACCATATGTCCCAGCTCCTATTTCCGTTTCGATGAACGGCCCGATCACCGTTGCGTGAGTAAAAGCCGCAATTTAGAATTTGGTTCCATTGTGCAAAATGAATTTGCGGGAAATGTAGATTGAGAGCACGTCGCACAAAAGTTCTGCGCGGTCTTTCGATACCAACATGCGACAGGACACAGATGGAAGCGGTGGAAGCGAATCTGAAAGATCGTAACACCGCATAAGGAGTATGGTGTGAGCGAGCTACGGGTTAAGAAGCGGGACGTCGGCGCGACAGCCCTCTTGGGACGCAATGGTCATCCGCAAATTGCAACACCGACCGGCGGAAATCTCTCCGTGGTGACGGCCGCGTCGGAGCCGGGCTTCAATCCGCTCGACCTTCTCTATTCCTCGCTCGCCGCCTGCCTGGCCTTGAGCGCGCGCATTGCCGCAAGCCGCATGGGCGTGCTTAACAGGTTCGAGGCGGTCGAGGCGAACGTGACGGGAGAAAAGTCTGAGGGTGAACCCGCCCGCATTCTCCGCTTCGACATGCGGCTGACGATCAGCGGTGATTTTGACGAGCCGACGAAGCAGGCAATTGCCCATGAAGCGGAGAGAATTTGCACCGTCAGCAATACGCTGCGCAGCGAGGCGGACTTTCATCTGTCTATCGCCTGATCCCGTTCCGAACTGTGATGGCGATCAATCAGCGCTGCGTCTTTTCCCATTTGCGGATCAGCCGGTCGCGCTTGAGCTTCGATAGGCGCTTGATCCAGAAGATGCCGTCGAGCTGATCGATCTCATGCTGAATGCAGACGGCGTGAAAACCATCCGCGGTCTCCTCCCGCTTAGCGCCCGTCAAATCCTGAAACCGCAACGTCACCTGCCGGGGACGTTCCAGTTCCTCTGTGATTCCCGGCATGGAAACGCTGCCCTCCACATGGCGCATCGTGTCTGTCGAGCTGTGGATGATCTCAGGATTGACGTAGGTCAGGATCTTGCCGGGCTCAAGCTCCAGCACGAAAACCCTCTGAAAGACGCCTATATGTGACGCCGTGATCCCGACACCGGGTGCTGCACGCATGGTGTCGACTAGGTCCTGCTGTAGGATGACGAGGTCGGGGCCAAACGTCGCGACCGGCTCGCATGGGGTGGCAAGGGCGGTGGCTGGGTATCGGACGATGGTACGAACGGTCATGACGTATTCGAACTCAAAGATGAAGGCTTCAAAGTGTTGGATGCGGTGGTCGCAAGCGCTTTCGCCTTTTCCGTCAATTCTACGAAGGTCCGCTGTGTTCGGTCTTCGCGGCGAACGATATGGAGCAGTGTGCCGGAAAGCGCGCTGATCTCCCGTAGCACCAAAGCATGGGCAATACCAAGCTTGTTTGAAAGGCTGCGACTGTCACTGCCAAGACCGATATGGACCGCAACAATGAGCGCAGCGCCTGTCGGTTGAAGTCCAGCCGGCGCGACCTGGAGCAGTTCGTCCACCGCGGCCATGAAGCGCGTTGCGGTGTCTTCCTCGTCCATTATGCCGCCGCGGCCTCGCCCCGCAGTCGCACCGACACCAGCACGGATTTGGAGGTTGGGGTGAAGCTGCCTTCTCCATAACTGTGTAGCGGCACGAGAACGTTGAGCTCGGGATAGTAACCGCAGACGCTGCCCTGCGGTATGTCATAGGGCACCAGACGGAAATCCTTCGCGATCCGTTCGACGCCATCGCCATATTCGCCGATCACATCGACGCGCTGTTTGGCGTGGGCGCCGAGCGTCTCCATATCCTTCGGGTTCATGAAGATCACCTGACGTTCGCCGTAAACGCCGCGGTAGCGGTCATCGAGGCCGTAGATGGTGGTGTTATATTGATCGTGGCTGCGGAAAGTCTGGAGCACGAAAAGACCTTCTTTCGACAATGCAGCCTGATGCTCCGTCATTTCCGGCAGGGGGCCGGTAAAGAAGACCGCTTTCTTTTCCGGTGTATGCCATTCACGCTCGGCTGCCGCGTTGCGCAGATGGAAGCCGCGCGGCACGCGCACGCGCTCATTGAATTCGTGGAATCCCGGAATAACCCGCTCAATCATGTCTCGGATCAGATCGTAATCATCGGCAAGAGCGTTCCAGTTGACAAGGTCACTGCCAAGCGTGGCTTCCGCGATACCGGCAATGATGGCAACTTCGGAACGCAGTTCAGGCGATGCCGGCTCGTTTATGCCGCCAGAACCATGGACCATGCTCATGGAATCCTCCACCGTCACGATCTGCGGCAGGCCTGCGGAATTGCGATCGATCTCGGTGCGGCCAAGACATGGCAGGATGAACGAGGTTTCTCCCGGCACAAGATGCGAATGGTTGAGCTTGGTCGCGATGTTGACGGTCAGCTTCTGCTTTTTGAACGCCTCGATGATCAGCGGGCTGTCGGGCGTGGCGCGCAGGAAGTTGCCACCGAGCGCGATGAAGGACTGCGCCTTGCCATCCAGCATGGCGCTGATCGCTTCCACCGTGTTGTGCCCACGGTTGCGCGGCATCATCACGCCGAATTCCTTTTCGAGCGCATCAAGCAGGGCAGGCGGTGCCTTCTCGTCGATGCCAACGGTGCGATCGCCCTGTACGTTCGAATGGCCGCGGACAGGGCAGAGGCCGGCACCGGGCCGCCCGACATTGCCCCGCAGCAGCATCAGATTGGTGATCTCGCGAACGATAGCGACGGAGTGTTTGTGCTGCGTCACCCCCATCGCCCAGGTGGCAATGACGGAACTGGCATTCATGTAGATGGAGGCCGCTTCCTCGATCGCCTCACGTGTCAGACCCGACTGGTCGAGAATGGTTTCCCAGTTCGTTGCATCCACGGCAGCACGGTATGCCTCGAACTCCACGGCATGGTCGGTGAGGAAGTCGTAATCGATGATGGCTGGTTGACCCGCGGCACGCGCCGCCTCATCGGCCGAGAACACCACCTTGCTGATACCGCGAATAGCGGCCATGTCACCGCCCTGGCGTGGCTGATAGTAATTGGTGGCAATCTTGGTGTTACCGCCGGTGATCATCTCCAGCTTGTCCTGCGGATCACTGAAGCGCTGCAGACCCTTTTCCTTGATCGGATTGAAGACGGCAATGCGCGCGCCGCGAATTGCCGCTCGCCTTAGATCACCCAGCATGCGGGGATGGTTGGTGCCGGGGTTCTGGCCAATGACGAAGATCGCATCGGTCTTCTCGAAATCCTCCAGAAGCACGGTCCCTTTGCCGACACCGATAGAGGCTTTCAGACCGACGCCGCTCGCTTCATGACACATGTTGGAGCAGTCTGGAAAATTGTTCGTGCCGTAAAGTCGGACCATCAACTGATAGAGGAAGGCAGCTTCATTGGATGCCCGACCGGATGTGTAGAACTCGGCGCGATCCGGGCTGTCGAGTCCGCGCAAGATGGTGCCGATCTCGCGGAATGCATCGTCCCAGGACACGCGCACGTATCGGTCGGACGAACGATCGTAACGCAGAGGGTTCGTCAGGCGGCCTTGTTTCTCAAGTTCGTAATCCGACCATTGGCTCAGCGCGGAGACCTTATTCGCGGCGAAAAACTCCGGCGCAACGCGTGCCTCCGTGGCTTCCCAGGAAACGGCCTTCACACCGTTTTCGCAAAATTCGAAGGATGAGCCATGCTCCGGGTCGCCCCAGGCGCAGCCGGGGCAATCGAAGCCATCGGGCTGATTGGTCTTAAGAAGCGCCTTCGCATTGGAGAGGGGTGCTCCGGATTCCAGCAGGCGCTTGCCAACGCTTTTCAGCGCGCCCCAGCCGCCGGCCGCGGATGAGGGCTTGCCGATGAAATCCATCTTGCCCATTATAACGTCTCTCCTTGAAGGCTTCGTCTCGATCGGTGCCAAGACAGACTCACCCGATCCTTAGTTTGCACTGCAGCATAACTGTTCAGATAGGCGCTTACCTAGCATATATCAATTCTCTGCGTTGCACGGATGCGCGTTTCGTTTTCCCATTAGCGACACCCTGTCCGCGCGTTGACGACACGGAGCCACCCGTCGCTGCGGTGCGATGGTGGGAAGGAAGAAGATGAAACCAGTTCTTGCCTAACGGGTTGTTGACATTGTTGTTCTAAACGACAATCTCCAGCCCGTTTGCAAAGCAGGCCAATGACCGGAGAAGGGGGCGCAAGTTGACAAAAGCCGACCACGATCATCCCGCAACGGAAGAGGCCAAGCGTCCGGAAGTGATGGCCGACATCTATGCCGAGGACGGCTCGATCCGGTCAGACTTTCTCGCCATGGTCGGCGCTGCGATCGCCGATCGCGACGTGCTGTTCCTGCGCGAAAACGTGGCTCGCCTGCATGAATCCGAACTGGGCGACCTGCTGGAATCGATCCAGCCGGAGCAGCGCCACGCACTTGTGCGACTGCTGGGCACCGACTTCGACATGACGGCACTGACCGAGGTGGATGAAGCAATCCGCCTCGATATCGTTGAGCAGATGCCGAACGAGCAGATTGCTGCCGGTATCGGCGAACTCGATTCGGACGACGCCGTTTACATTCTGGAAGACCTCGACCGCGAGGACCGCGAAGACATTCTCTCGCAGATGCCGTTCACCGAACGTGTGAGGCTCATGCGGGCGCTGGACTACCCGGAAAGCTCTGCCGGTCGCCGCATGCAGACCGAGTTCGTCGCCGTGCCGCCATTCTGGACGGTCGGCCAGACGATCGATTACCTGCGTGAAGAGGAGGAGTTGCCCGAATCCTTCTCTCAGATTTTCGTTATCGATCCCACCTTCAAGCTTGTCGGCGCGCTCGATCTCGATCGGCTGCTGCGCTCAAAGCGGCAGGTAAAGATCGAAACCATCATGCACGAAACAAACCATCCCATTCCAGCGGAGATGGACCAGGAAGAGGCAGCCCAGCTCTTCGAGCAATATGACCTTCTGTCTGCGGCCGTCGTGGACAGCAACGGTCGCCTCGTCGGCGTGCTCACCATCGATGACGTGGTGGACGTGATCCAGGAAGAGGCGGAGGAAGACTTGCTTCGCCTCGGCGGTGTCGGCGACGAAGAATTGTCCGATAGTATAGCCAGCACGTCCAAATCGCGTGTGCCCTGGCTTGGCATCAATCTGATGACGGCTTTCCTGGCAGCCTCGGTGATCGAACTTTTCGACGCCACCATCCAGCAGGTCGTGGCACTTGCGATCCTGATGCCTATTGTCGCGGGCATGGGCGGAAACGCTGGCTCGCAGACGATGACGGTTTCGGTGCGCGCTCTCGCCACCAAAAACCTCGATATCCATAATGCGGCGCGCATCATCCGACGTGAGGCAGGTGTGGGCCTTTTGAACGGCGCGCTCTTCGGCTGCGCGATCGGCATTATTGCCGGCATCTGGTTCCACGACGTGAATATCGGCGGCATCATCGCAACAGCCATGCTGATCAACATGCTTGCAGCAGCTTTGGCCGGCATTCTTATTCCGCTGTTCCTCGATAAGTTTGGCGCCGATCCGGCCGTTTCTTCCGCCGTTTTCGTCACGGCAGTGACCGATATCGTCGGCTTCTTCTCATTTCTCGGCCTGGCAACCTGGTGGTTCGGCATATCAGGATGATGATCGAAAATTGACTTTTACGTGAAGGTCAAACATAATGTCCGGCAGCCAGAATCGGACAAAGCCTTGAATAAGTATTATAGCATTACGGAACTGACGCGCGAATTCGGTGTATCCACCCGCACTCTTCGGTTTTACGAGGATGAGGGCCTGATCCATCCGGAGCGCCGTGGCCGTACGCGCTTGTTCCGCGCCGCCGATCGCAGGCTCATTCAGGAAATCCTCCGTGGTCGCCGCATCGGCTTTACGATCGCCGAAATTCGCGAAATCATCCAGGTTTACAAGGAGCCGCCGGGTGAATCCGGCCAGCTCGAGCTTCTGATGAAGAAAGTCGATGAGAAGCGCGCCGACCTTCGTCAGAAGCGCCGCGACATTGAAGAGACGCTTGCCGAGCTCGACAATGTTGAGGAAGCCTGCCTCACACGATTGGCAGAAATCGGCGTCGGAACCTGACGGACCGCTTCGCCTTTTGCTGTTGAGAGTTGGGCACTCAAATCTTTCAGTAGCGCCAATCTGGCGCCCACCTTCATTCTAGCTTCATGCTCCCCACCGTCGTAATTAATCCTTCGCTAACCACGCTTGAAGACCCTTTGGAACGGTTAAGTCATATAACTGTTTTATAGCGTTAGTTTTAAATCGGATCTTCAAGCCCGGGCATGATGCTCGCAATGGTGACTGCAACCGACTGTGTCTGTCGGTTCGCGTGACGCAGGGCTGATAAAAAATGTTTCCCTGATCAACGGCGACGCCGCGCCATCCTCGTGCGTGGCATGGGTATATAGATTTATGTTGGACGAGCATGAGCGTATTTCCGCGCTTAAGAATATGCGCTTACTCGATACTATGCCGAGCGAGAATTTCGATCGTATCACGCGACTGGTGGCAAATTACTTTGGTTTGCCGATTGCAGCCATCTCGTTGACGGACACGGACCGCCAATGGTTCAAGTCGAAAGTGGGCGTCGAACACAACGAGATACCTCGGCACAAAGCGCCTTGTTCGCAGGTAGCGGAACACAAGCGTCCCGTGGTCGTGAAGGATTTGCAGAAAGACGATTATTATGCCGACAGCACGCTAGGTCAGGCCGGAATTCGTTTCTATTGCGGCGTTCCACTTGTAACACCGGATGGCTACGGCCTTGGTGCACTCTGTGTCTTGGGGATCGAGCCTTTCGAAGTCACCGACGAACAGATGGCGACCCTCTCCGATCTTGCTGCTATGGTCATGGATCAGATTGAGTTGCACCATTCGATGGGACGGATTGATCCGTCGAGCGGATTGCCAAACCGTCACCAGTTGATGAGTGATCTCTCTGACCTTGCTCTTCACGAAAAAGGTTCAGAGCAGATCATCAGCCTAATTGACCTTGCACAGACCACGCAGTTCGACCGAATGATGCGCGTGGTCGGCATTTCCTATCTCGATGGTCTGATGACCAAGGTGGCGCGCATTCTAAGGGAGCATCTGGATGGAGGAACATTCGCCTACCATATCGGCCCGACGCAATTCGCATTCATTGTCCCCAAGGGTACGAAGGTCGAAGACTATCGACCGTTTCTAGAGCAGATCATGCGTGCGCTTTATAACGAGGTCGAGTTCCAGATCACCATGACGCCGTCCATCGGCTCGATGGTTTTCCGCCCTGGCGAGACCAGTGCCGAGGAAATTTTACGGTCGTTGCAAAGTGCAGTGCAGGACGCGCGTATTCATCCATCGAAAATCGCCTTTTTTTGCCCATCTCTTGATGTGCAGCATCAGCGCAACTTCATGATCCAGCGCGAGTTTCCACGGGCGATCATCGACGACGCGCAGCTGTCGCTCGTATTTCAGCCGCGGGTGGACGCCGCCAGTGGCCTTTTCAAGAGTGCGGAAGTTCTGTTGCGCTGGACCCACCCGGAGCTTGGCCCAATTTCGCCTGCCGAATTCATCCCGGTTATCGAAGCGTCAGCCTATGCTCGTGAATTGACCATGTGGGTCATCGCGACATCCCTCCAGCAACTTTCCAAATGGAATTCCACAGGTTTTCCCATCAAGCTTTCCATCAACCTGTCAGCCACCAATCTTCAGGAGGCCGACTTCTGGGATCGGCTGAGCGTCGATCTGGCTCGCTTCGGCATCGATCACGATCAGATCGAATTCGAAATAACCGAGACGGCGATGATGATGGAGACGAAAGGGTCGCAGGACCTGCTCGAAACGCTTGCCGCATCGGGCATTCAGCTATCAATTGACGATTTCGGCACTGGTTACAGCAGCCTATCCTATCTGCAAAAGCTGCCGGTCAGAACCGTCAAGATTGATCGCAGCTTCATCAACGATATGCAGGAAGGCAATCGAGAGCGCGTCCTCGTCCAGTCCATGATCACGCTCTGCCACTCGCTCGGTTACGAGGTCGTGGCGGAAGGTGTGGAGACGCGCGAGCAAGCCGAATTGCTGACCGTCATGGGATGCGATGAGCTCCAGGGCTACTGGTTGTCAAAGCCGATTGCTGCGGACGGTCTCATCCGTTGGATGTCGGATCGTCACACTGCTCAGCATTACCGTCTTGAAGCGATCAGCGCCTGACTGCGACCTCAAGCTCACCCCGGATTATTGAACCTCCGCCGAGCACTGGGCTGCGACATCCCTAATCTTGCTCTGCTGCTCGATACTGGCTGTATTCGCGATCATCGCGTCGAAGACATTCTCGCTGTGCAGTTTCTCCAAGGTGCAGCCACAAAAGCTTTGGCAGAGATCGAGGTTGTTTTGGGTCTGCATGCAGCTCGCTTCGCAGCTCTTCTTGTAAGCCTCCACCTGATCCACCGGCGGGGGCGGGAAAGTGATCGATCCCAAATAGACCAGCGCGATCAGCACCGGCTGGTGAATGAGGTAGAAGGACAGGCTGTGGCGGCCGAAGAAGGCAAGCAGGTTGCGCTTGCCGCTAGGCTTGCGATACCGATCCAGCCACCCGCGCGGCACGGCGATTTGCGCGACACCAAGACCGACAAGAAACGGCGCCAGAAACGGTAACACCGGCACATAGTCGTTGGAGCGGGGAGGTGCTGTGGCAAATCCGATCCAGGACAGCCAGATCGAGTTGAAGGCATCCGACGAGAAATAGATCGGCGCGAGAAAGGCCAGAACAGCGACGGCCAACGTCACAACCGCAGGCAAGCGCAGAAATATGAGACCGATCAGGCTCGCGACGGCGATATTGTGCAGAATGCCGAAGAAGATCCAGCCACCCGGAACGGCGAAGAATGTCGCAACCGAGATCAGCAGCGCCGCGCCCGCAACCATCGCAAAACGCTTGCCGAAGGCCGGCCAGTTTATACCCTTTCGATGCGCCAGAAACAGGCTGAAACCTGCGAGAAACAGAAACGAACTGGCAATCGCTCGCGCGTAAAGACGCCACAAACCCTCGGTCGGCGTTTCCGGCGGGATATAGCCGAACATCGCAAGATCCCAGGTGAAGTGGTAACTCGCCATGGCGATGAGCGCGATGCCGCGCCATGTGTCGAGAAAGCCGATACGGCCGGACTTGGTAACCGTTGCGGTTGCCTCATTCATTCTGTGATTTCCTTCGCAACGGTGAGGGGGCTTTGCCTGCGCTTCGCCCGCAAAGTGGGGCGATTTCATGACAGGCGATTAATGATCGTCCATGATGGCGAGACGCGCTTCCGAGTAGAATTGACGTCTCAACAGCGCGACGATGATGATGACGGTCATGACGATGAAGACATAGGCGTTGATAAACCAGCCAAGATAACCGATCGACAGGAAGAAGGTTCTGAGGCCATCATTGAAATTCTTTGCCGCAATGACATTCATGCGGATGACGTTTTCCGCCGCGCGCTCGGCCGCTTTTC
The DNA here is from genome assembly GCF_004310285.1 of Agrobacterium cavarae. GTDB lineage: Bacteria > Pseudomonadota > Alphaproteobacteria > Rhizobiales > Rhizobiaceae > Agrobacterium > Agrobacterium cavarae. The sequence goes on along the minus strand of NZ_SISF01000034.1, from coordinate 461,754 downwards.
TATCCGCATTTGCCTCATGCATCATCGGCATTCCACCGAAGAGGATGGTGCAATAGTTGAAGAGCCGATAAGACCAACCGAACTTGAAGAAGGCGTAGCCGAAAAGACAGGTCAGCCCGATAACCTTCAACTCGAAAGCGGTTCGTCCGCCATAATAGACGAATGGCATGTCGCGAAACACCGATTCGACCCGGTCGGTGGCGCCGAGGAGCGCGAAGCACCCGCCGATCGCGAAGATGGAGGTCGATGCGAAGAAGGCCGTGCCATTTTGAAGGCCTGCCATGATCTGCGTATCGATCATCTTCAGATCGCGCGACAGAGAGTTGTAGATCCACCGTCTGCGCCGGTCGGCCATGGCTTGATTGAGGCTGGTTCTGCCAAAGGGCGATCGTGCGGTTGTGATATAGGCATAGGACACCCACAGAACCAGGAATATGACGAGCGCGATGTAGTCCATTGTCGTCATGTCGGTCCCGCCCGTAACCCGCTTCTCGCCTTTTCCGCCAGGCAACGACCTGGCGTGTTTTCGAAGGTTGTCATACCAAGAAATGATTGCAAGGCAATCGAGACATGCTGGCGGAAAAATCCAATCCATTTTAGCGCGCGCTAACCATCCGGTAAGCTTATACCATTAGACAGATCGGCGGGGCTCCGGAGCGGGTATTGAGTACCGGGCCTCGTCTTCTTGTTTCCCCTCATTCCGAGAGCGGAAAGCGTGTCTTCAGCGGCTTTTTCCTCTCTCGAAATTTGACAAGAGCCGCATCGCATCCTACCTTCATTTCAGCGATCCGACGCTTTCCCCATGAGAGCCGATGTCGACTTGACCGCGCAGTGCGGACGGGCATTAGTCTTTTATGACGGTTACCGCGACGATCCAGCATGATCGACCGGGAGAACGCCTCCATATCTACGAATCGTTCTCTTTTCATGTCTGGCGCCTCAAGGCTTTCGGCACAGTCCGAACTGGCGGTCGGATCGCTTTTAATTCTTCTCCCTGCAGGTTCTGAATGAGCGAGATATCTCGTGCCGTCTTGGTGCTCGGCGGCGCACGCTCGGGCAAGTCCGCTTTCGCTGAACGGCTAGTGCTCTCGTCTGAGGGTGTCGCCCACTACGTGGCAACAGGCCGCGCCTGGGATGAGGAAATGAAATCTCGTATCGCCAGCCACCGTCTTCAGCGCGGGGATCAATGGATCACGCATGAGGAACCGTTGCATCTGGTCGACACGTTGGAACGACTGGATGACGCGTCCAACACCATCCTTGTTGATTGCTTGACCCTTTGGGTCACGAACCTGATGATGGAAGAGGGGCGGGATGTTGAAGCAGCTTTTCCTCCGCTCGTTGAACATGTGGTGAAAGCCAAAGCGAAGATTGTCTTCGTTTCGAACGAGGTAGGCCTCGGCATCGTGCCCGAGAATCGCATGGCGAGAGACTTTCGCGATCACGCTGGCCGGCTGCATCAGAGGATCGCTGCTGCGGCCTCGGAAGTTTATTTCATCGCGGCCGGCTTGCCTTTGAAGATGAAAGGGTAGGTCGCCCATCGCACGCCCGGATTTGCCTCGGCGCGGCCCTCCAACTCTTTAAATCTACGCGTCGTGCTGATCCGAAAATCGAGTTCTATTTTCGGGCCTTTGCTGTCGTGTCTCTCTGGACCTCCCACAAATCCGCCACAGAGGCATCGTGATTTGCTGCGTCTGCATCGTTTTGATGCCGACTGCTTGATGCGATTTTATCCAATCAAATCGATCCGGAGCCAGCAGCACATGTCATCCTCCGCCTTCAAAGCCCTTCTCTGCGGCCTAGCCATCTCCATCTCCGGGAAAGCCCTTGCCGCGCAAGCGAGTTGGCCGGACACGCCTGTCGGCCGTCTCGCGGCGCTGGCCACCGTTCAGGATCTGAGCGTCCAGCTGCTCAGCCAGGACAGCGCGACCTTGACACTAGAGCATTGGTGCGCCGACCATAAGCTTGCCGAACCCGCGAAAATCTCGGCGGTCCGCCTCAGGGACGTGAAGACAGCACCGGATGAGGTGCGCCACCAATTGAACGTTTCCGCCTCCGACCCGCTCGGGTACCGGCACGTTTTGCTGAAATGCGGCGATCTGGTGCTTTCGGAAGCGGATAACTGGTATGTGCCGGATCGGTTGACGACGGACATGAACCAGACGCTGGACACCACGGATACGCCCTTCGGCAAGGTCGTGCTACCACTTCATTTCCAGCGCCACACCGTGTCCTCCCAGCTAATCTGGCAGCCTCTTCCAGAGCATTGGGAAATGGGACAGGCAATTCCCGCCGGCCACAGCACCGCACTGGATATCCCCCAAACTCTGATCACAAATGAAGCCGTTCTCACGAAGCCGGATGGGACCCCGATCAGCTTCGTCATCGAGAACTATAAGGCCGCGCTCCTGAGCTTCCCGCCGCCCGCTATCGCTCGTTGATCGGGTGACCTCGCGGCCGTCCTTTGAGGCTGCGGTCTTGATTTGGATCAAGGTCGCTTGCCGTTGCGGGTGGCAAAGCTGCAAACGACGCGAAAGCATGTTTGCCGCTGTGATTCCGGTTCCTTCGCTCCGCGTCATATCTGATGTGAGGTTGGGGGAAGCCAACAATGAACTCTACTTTAGGAATAGCGATGGTGGCCGTAGGGGCCTTCCTCGCTTTGCTCGGGGCGGCCTTCGCTCACGACAATCTTTTCGCCGCCCATATGTGGGTGCTGTTCTTCGTGCTCCTTGTCGGCACGGTCGTGATGCTGCGCCGTGTCTCCTTCGCGCCTGTCGATCCGGCAGTCCAGGCACGCAGGAAGACCGAATATTTCGATGACGTGATCCGCTATGGGGTGATCGCCACGGTCTTCTGGGGCGTCGTCGGTTTTCTGGTGGGCGTGATCGTTGCGCTTCAGCTTGCCTATCCGGACCTGAACATCCAGCCATGGTTCAATTTCGGCCGCGTCCGTCCGCTACATACCTCCGCCGTCATCTTTGCCTTTGGTGGCAATGCGCTGATCGCAACCTCCTTTTACGTGGTGCAGCGCACCTGTCGCGCCAGACTGTTCGGCGGCGACCTCGGCTGGTTCGTCTTCTGGGGCTACAATCTCTTCATCGTCATGGCAGCGACCGGTTACCTGCTCGGCATCACGCAGGGCAGGGAATATGCCGAGCCTGAATGGTATGTCGATATCTGGCTAACCATCGTCTGGGTGGCCTATCTGATTACCTTCCTTGGCACCATCTTCGTGCGCAAGGAGCCGCATATCTATGTAGCGAACTGGTTCTACCTTTCCTTCATCGTTACCATCGCGATGCTCCACATCGTCAACAATCTGGCGGTGCCGGTGTCGTTCCTTGGCGTGAAGAGCTATTCGGTCTTCTCTGGCGTCCAGGATGCGCTGACGCAATGGTGGTACGGCCACAATGCCGTCGGCTTCTTCCTGACCGCCGGCTTCTTAGGGATGATGTACTACTTCATTCCCAAGCAGGTGAACCGCCCGGTCTATTCCTACCGCCTGTCGATCATCCACTTCTGGGCGCTGATCTTCATGTATATCTGGGCTGGTCCGCACCACCTGCATTACACAGCGCTGCCCGACTGGGCACAGACGCTCGGCATGGTGTTTTCGATCATGCTCTGGATGCCCTCATGGGGCGGCATGATTAACGGTCTGATGACGCTCTCTGGGGCATGGGACAAGTTGCGCACCGACCCGATCCTGCGCATGATGATCATGGCGGTTGCCTTCTATGGCATGGCGACCTTCGAAGGGCCGATGATGTCGATCAAGGCCGTCAATTCCCTCAGCCACTATACGGACTGGACGATCGGCCACGTGCATTCAGGTGCGCTTGGATGGAACGGCATGATCACCTTCGGCGCGGTCTATTTCCTCGTCCCGAAACTGTGGCATCGCGAACGGCTCTACAGCCTGGTGTTGGTCAACTGGCACTTCTGGCTCGCCACACTCGGTATCGTCGTCTACGCCGCTTCCATGTGGGTTGCCGGCATCCAGCAGGGCCTGATGTGGCGTGAGTATGATGCGCAGGGCTTCCTCGTCTATTCCTTCGCGGAAACCGTCGCTGCCATGTTCCCATACTATCTGCTGCGCGCGATGGGCGGCCTGCTGTTCCTCAGTGGCGCAATCGTCATGGCCTACAACATCACCAGAACCATTCTCGGCCATATGCGCGAAGAGAATACCGGCAAGGCTGCAGCGCCCAAGCTGCAACCGGCCGAGTAAGGAGATCGATCATGTCTATTCTGGACAAACACGGCATTATCGAGCGCAACGCCACCTTGCTTCTCGTCGGATCGCTGGCGGTCGTCTCGATTGGCGGCATCGTGGAGATTGCGCCGCTTTTCTATCTCGAAAACACGATCGAAAAGGTAGAGGGCATGCGGCCTTATTCGCCGCTGGAGCTTATGGGGCGCAACATCTACATCCGCGAAGGTTGCTATGTCTGCCATAGCCAGATGATCCGCCCCTTCCGCGATGAGGTGGAACGCTACGGCCATTACAGCCTTGCTGCAGAAAGCATGTATGACCATCCGTTCCAGTGGGGATCGAAAAGAACCGGACCGGATCTCGCGCGTGTGGGCGATCGCTATTCGAACGAATGGCATGTCCAGCATTTGAGCGCGCCGCGCTCCGTCGTGCCAGAATCGGTCATGCCGAGCTATGCCTTCCTGAAGACGACACCGCTGCAGGTGTCGAATGTGGCGATGGAGCTGAAAGCCAACCGGGCCGTCGGCGTGCCCTATAGCGACGACATGCTGCAGAACGCCGAGGCCGACATGAAAGCGCAGGCAGATCCGAACGCCGACACGACGGCCCTGGAGGCGCGGTATCCCAAGGCAAAGATAGGAGATTTCGACGGTGATCCGACGAAGCTGACCGAAATGGACGCGCTGGTCGCCTATCTGCAGATGCTCGGCACGTTGGTCGATTTTTCGACCTACGACGACGCTGCCGGTTACCGATAGGAGGAGCATGAGATGGAAACCTACACCGCCATGCGCCACTTCGCCGATAGCTGGGGCCTGCTCGTCATGACGCTTTTCTTCCTCTGCGTCGTCCTTTTCACCTTGCGTCCCGGTGGCGGAAAGGCCGCCAGCGACGCCGCCAAGATTCCTCTCAAGGAGGATTGATATCATGTCGGACAAACACATAGACCAGATCAGCGGCGTCGAAACCACCGGCCACGAGTGGGACGGCATTCGAGAGCTGAACAACCCCATGCCCCGCTGGTGGGTGTGGACGTTCTACGCCACCATCGTCTGGGCCATCGGCTACACGATTGCCTTTCCCGCCTGGCCGCTGATCAGCGGTGCGACGCATGGCGTTCTCGGCTGGAGCAGCCGCGCCACTGTCGCGACCGAGATGGCCAGTGCCAAGGCAGGCCAGAACGCCTACCTCGACAAGATCGCATCCTTGTCACTGGAGGAGATCCAGGCCGACAGCGAACTCATGCAGTTTGCCGTTGCCGGTGGCGCCGCGGCCTTCAAGGTCAACTGCATCCAGTGCCACGGCTCTGGTGCTGAGGGCGGCAATGGGTATCCCAACCTCAACGATGATGACTGGCTGTGGGGTGGTAAGGCAGAGGATGTCTACACGACCATCACCCACGGCATACGCTTCACCGAGGATCCGGAAACACGCGTGTCGGAAATGCCGGCCTTTGCCGATGTGCTGAAGAGCGATGAAATCCGTGCCGTCGCGGCCTATGTTGTCAGCCTGACAGGAACGCCGCATGATCCGGCCATGATTCAGGCGGGTAAGCAGATCTTTGCCGACAACTGCGCCTCATGTCATGGGGACGATGCCAGGGGCAACCGCGATATGGGCGCGCCAAACCTCGCTGACGCAATCTGGCTGAAGGCGCATGGCGAAGAGGGCGTCGTTGCCCAGATCCGGGCACCCAAACATGGTGTCATGCCCGCCTGGGGCGAGCGTCTGGGAGATACCACGGTCAAGCAACTGGCGCTCTTCGTCCACTCGCTGGGTGGTGGTGAATAGGGCGACTTAAAAGGCAATAGGGGCCGCGTCGTGCGGCCCTTTTCATTGATGCTCCAGAAGGCCCTTCAAAGTCTTCAGATCCGCCAACACGGCGGCGGCATCCCGGTCGTGATCCTCTTCCGTCATGCCCGGCAGTCGTAGAACGGTGAAGGCAATTTCCGCCCCTTCACCATTCGGTGTCACCCGAAGCGCATTGTAGACTTGCATCCCATCCGGCAGCGTCACTACGTGGTCGATGACGCCAAAATCATTCGGCTCAGCAAAGCGCACGCGGGCGTCTCCGAGCGGCCCTGAAGCGATCCAGTCTTTACCATCCTGCCGCAATCCACTTGCCAGACCCGCCGCCCAGCGCGGCATCCTGTTGGGATCTGAAGCAAAGGCGTAGACCTCCCGCCATGGCCGATCGATTGCCAGGTGCACGATCCGTGAGATCATCGTCGCCATCGTTCCTCTCCCGTCCGCAGCGCCTGCGCCACATTGTCCCGACTTGACCTAAGTCAAGGATGATGGACACGCAGGATGTCAAAACGCAAGGACAGAAACGGACCTTGCGATCATGAACCTTTATACCGCCCGCGACCCCGGCAATGGCTCCGAGCCTGTCGAGAGATTGAATGCCGAACCGGTCAATTCTGCGAAAAACAGGAAGCCGCTTTACGAGGCGCGCAAGAAGATTTTCCCGAAGCGGGCGGAGGGACAGTTTCGTCGTTTCAAATGGATCGTGATGCTGATCACATTGGGCATCTACTATCTGACACCCTGGATCCGATGGGACCGTGGTCCCTATGCGCCCGATCAGGCGGTGCTCGTCGATATCGCCAGCAGGCGTTTCTACTTCTTCTTCATCGAGATATGGCCGCAGGAATTCTACTACGTTGCCGGGCTTCTGGTCATGGCGGGTTTCGGCCTCTTTCTCATCACGTCAGCAATCGGCCGCGCCTGGTGCGGCTATACCTGTCCTCAAACGGTGTGGGTCGATCTCTTCCTCGTGGTAGAGCGCGCCATCGAGGGCGACCGAAACGCGCGCATGAAGCTCGAGGCTGCGCCGTGGAGCTTGGACAAGCTGCGAAAGCGCGTCTCCAAGCATCTCATCTGGCTGGCGATCGGTGTGATGACGGGCGGTGCCTGGATATTCTACTTCGCCGATGCTCCAACCCTGCTGAAGCAGTTCGTGACGGGCGAGGCGCCGATGGTCGCCTATTACACCGTGGCGATCCTGACGGCGACGACGTACGTCTTTGGCGGTCTGATGCGCGAGCAGGTGTGCACCTATATGTGCCCTTGGCCCCGCATCCAGGGTGCGATGCTGGACGAGCATTCGCTGGTGGTCACCTATAACGACTGGCGCGGCGAACCCCGCTCGCGTCACGCCAAAAAGGCGGTTGCCGCAGGTGAGCCGGTGGGCGACTGCGTGGACTGCAATGCCTGTGTTGCCGTCTGTCCCATGGGCATCGATATCCGCGACGGGCAGCAGATGGAGTGCATCACCTGCGCGCTGTGCATCGATGCCTGCGATGGCGTTATGGACAAGGTCGGTAAGCCACGCGGCCTGATCGCCTATGCCACGCTTCAGGAATACGATGCAAACATGGCGCTGGCGACCGGCAATGGCGCGCATGACATTCAGCCGAGTGCTGTCCGCAATCCAGATGGCCGCTTCGTCAATGCCGTACGCCATTTCAATTGGCGGATCATTTTGCGTCCACGCACGATCTTTTACATGACAGTCTGGTGTCTGGTCGGTGTCGTCATGCTGGTGACGCTGGCCACCCGCGAGCGCCTTGCGGTCAACGTCATTCACGATCGCAATCCGCAATATGTGCTGGAATCGGATGGCTCGATTCGCAACGGATACACCGTCCGGCTTCTCAACATGATCGCGCAGCCGCGCACCATCACCTTGTCACTGGATGGGCTACCTGGGGCGGTGATGAAGATCAACGGTCTGGTCGATCAGCCTGCGCGAAGCTTCGACATCAAGGTCAAGCCAGACGAAGTCACAAGCCTCAAGCTCTTCGTGACCATGCCCGCCGGCGCCACCAAAACAGCAAGCGATTTCACATTCCTCGCGTCGGACGCTGAAAACTCAGAGACCGCACACTACAAGGCCGTCTTCAATGGGCCGGGAGCAAAGAAATGACGATCGAACGACGGGAAAAGCCAGGCTTTCTCTTCACCGGCTGGCACATGCTTACCATCATGGTGCTGTTCTTCGGCACCGTGATTGCGGTCAATGTCACCATGGCGTGGAACGCGGTTTCGAGTTGGAGCGGGCTTGTGGTGCAAAACACCTATGTTGCCAGCCAGCAGTTCAACGGCAAGGCGGAAGCCGCCAAGGCGCGTGCGGCAAGCGGCATCGTCGGCAAGCTCAAACTCGATGGCGATACCATCGCTTATGAGGTAACCCACCCCACCAGGGGGCCTGTCGAGACCGATGCCGTGACGCTCAATTTTCGCCGCCCGGTTGGGGAGAAACAGGATTTCTCTCTGGTTCTGGAAAAACAATCGGTGAATGGGTTTGCGGCCCACCATCAGTTGGCGCCAGGAGACTGGATCGTCGAGGCCGTCGCCGTGAAGGATGGCAAGATCATCGTTCATGAAGGCACCCGCATCGATATTGCCGGGGGCGTGAGATGAGCTGCTGCGCGCCTGGCACCGAAAGTGCTCTCGACCAAGCGGGATTGAGAAAGGCTTTGCCGTCGTCGGAAGAGATGATGCTCGCCAGTCGCGATCTCGGGCAGGGGTTACGACAGATCGATCTCTCGGTGCCCGGCGTCTATTGCGGTACCTGCATCACCACGATCGAAACTTGCTTGAAAAGACTGCCCGAGGTTGAGCGCGCCCGCGTCAACCTGTCCTCGAAACGCGTATCCATTGTTTGGCGGGAGGAAGTCGCCGACGTTCGCACCGATCCGGGCATCCTTGCCAAGGCAGTCGCCTCGACGGGATACGACACCCATCTCTTTACCAGTGCCGAAGAAGCCTCCGACGAACTCAGGAACCAGTTGATCCGGGCGGTCGGTCTGACAGGTTTTGCAGCCGCGAACATCATGCTGCTGTCCGTGTCGGTCTGGTCCGGCGCGGATGCTTCCACGCGCGACATGTTTCACTGGATATCCGCCCTGATCGCGGCACCTGCGCTGATCTATGGTGGCCGGTTCTTCTATCAGTCTGCTTATCGCGCTCTGAAGCACGGCCGAACCAACATGGATGTGCCGATCGCCCTTGCAATCACGCTGTCCTATGCCGTCTCGATTTGGGAAACGATGCATAGCGGCAGCCATGCCTGGTTCGATGCGACCGTCTCGCTGCTGTTCTTTCTGCTGATCGGCCGCACGCTCGATCACGTCATGCGCGACCGCGCCCGGTCAGCCGTTGCCGGTCTTGCCAGACTGTCACCGCGCGGTGCCATGGTTCTCCTCAACGGTGGAGCGCGCGAATACCGGGCAATTGCCGAGTTGGTTCCGGGAGATACCATCCTTGTTGCAGCGGGCGAAAGGGTGCCGGTGGATGGCGTGATCATAGCGGGCACCAGCGACCTGGACATGTCCATCGTCAACGGTGAGAGCGCCACCCGCATTGTCCAGCCAGGCGAGAGTATTCAGGCGGGTACCCTAAACCTCACCGGTCCACTGACCATCAGGGCAACGGCGCTTGCGCGTGAGTCCTTCCTGGCGGAGATCATTGGCTTGATGGAAGCGGCCGAAGGGGGCAGGGCGCGTTACCGGCGCCTGGCAGATCGCGCTGCGCAGTACTATTCGCCTGTGGTTCACCTCCTGGCGCTCATATCCTTCGTTGCCTGGGGCATATTTGGCGGAGACTGGAAACAGGCGATGCTGATCGCAATTGCCGTTCTGATCATCACCTGCCCGTGTGCATTGGGTCTTGCTGTTCCCGTCGTGCAGGTTGTTGCAGCGGGGGAACTGTTCAAGAACGGTGTCATGGTCAAGGATGGCTCGGCAATGGAGCGGCTTGCCGAGGCCGATACTGTGCTCTTCGACAAGACCGGTACATTGACGCTCGGCGAGCCCCGTCTGCTCGATATGGCGGATGTGCCGGACGACGCCTTGCTGCTTGCCGCAGGCCTTGCCGCCAATTCTCGTCACCCTCTTTCCCAGGCGCTCTACGGCTCGGTTCGCGGCGCGCTCCCAGTGTTCGATGCTGTCAGCGAGATACCCGGATGCGGCGTGGAGGCGAGGACAGAGAAAGGCATCTACCGGCTGGGCAACAGACGCTTTTGCTGCCCGACGGAGGCGCCGCGAAGCGAGGGAGACACCGCGTCGGAGGTGGTGTTGTCACTGGAGGGTGAAGAAGTTGCCTGCTTCCGCTTCGAGGACCAGACGAGGCCCGGCACGTGCCAGGCGATCAAAACCTTGCAGGGTTTCGGGTTCAGCGCAGAGATCGTCTCCGGAGACAGACCATCCGCCGTCAAGGCGTTGGCAGGCAAGCTCGGGCTCGAAAGCTGGAACGGCGGCTTCACCCCAGTGGACAAGGCGCGGCGCTGCGAGCAGCTTGCCGCCGAAGGTCGCAAGGTGCTGATGGTGGGCGACGGGATCAACGACGCCCCGGCGCTGGCCGCAGCCCATGTGTCCATTGCTCCGGCATCGGCAGCCGACATTGGCCGCCAGGCCGCGGACTTCGTCTTCGTGCGAGAGGATCTAAGGTCCGTGGCCTTTGCTGTCGATATTTCGCGACGGGCAGGGCGGCTCATCCGACAGAATTTTGCGCTGGCGATTGGCTATAACATCATCGCTGTTCCGATTGCGCTCGCAGGTCTCGCCACGCCCATGATCGCAGCCATTGCCATGTCTACGTCCTCGATCATCGTGGTCACCAACGCGCTTCGCCTCAGTGGCTTCGAACGGAAAGCGACACGGAAGCTTGAGCAGCGGTCCGCCGAAATTGGGATGGCAACTGGAGCGCAGATCGCATGAACATGTTGGTGTTCCTCATACCCGTCGCGTTGCTTCTCGGTGCGCTCGGTCTGTTCGCCTTTCTCTGGTCGCTGAAAAGCGGTCAGTATGAGGATATGGATGGCTCCGCCTGGCGGGCGCTGGAGGATGGTGACGACAAACCGTCCGCTTGACGGTTTTGGGGACGGCGACGCCAAAGGTGACCGCTGTCATCAAAATTTAACCGTTTCAATTGGGTCTCACCTTGCCGTTTGAAGGCGGGAGTGCCAAAACAGGCGCCATCAGATGCAAAATGGAGACACATCCGTGGAACAGGCAGAAATCGGTTTGATCGGTCTTGGCGTCATGGGCTCGAACCTGGCGCTCAACATCGCGGAAAAAGGCAACAAGATTGCCGTTTTCAACCGAACCCCGGAAGCGACGAAGAAATTTTACGCCGACGCCGGCGAACTGCAGGGACAGATCATCCCTTGCGAAACCATTGAAGACTTCGTTGCCGCCATTCGCCCGCCGCGCCCGATCATCATCATGATCAAGGCCGGCGATCCCGTCGATCAGCAGATGGAAATTCTCAAGCCCTATCTGGAAAACGGCGACATCATGATCGATGCGGGCAACGCCAACTTCCGTGACACGATCCGTCGTTTCGACACTCTGAAAGACAGCGGCCTGACCTTCATTGGCATGGGTGTTTCCGGCGGAGAAGAGGGCGCTCGCCATGGTCCGTCCATCATGGTCGGCGGCACCGAAGAGAGCTGGAAGCGCGTCGAAAAGGTGCTGACATCGATCTCGGCCAAATATGATAACGACCCTTGCGTTGCCTGGCTCGGCAATGATGGCGCGGGACACTTCGTCAAGACGATCCATAACGGCATCGAATATGCCGATATGCAGATGATCGCCGAAATCTACGGCATCTTGCGCGACGGTCTTAAGCTCAGCGCCGGGGAAATTGCCGATGTCTTCGGCACGTGGAACAAGGGCCGCCTGAATTCCTATCTGATCGAGATCACCGAGAAGGTGCTGCGCGCCGCCGATCCCGTTACCGGCAAGCCGATGGTGGATCTGATCCTCGACAAGGCAGGTCAGAAGGGCACTGGCAAGTGGTCCGTTATCGAGGCACAGAATATGGGTGTCGCGGCAACGGCTATCGAAGCCGCCGTCGCTGCTCGTATTCTTTCATCTCAGAAGGACGAGCGCGAAGCCGCGGAGAAGATCTTCGGCGTTCCGAAGGCGCTTGCCGCACCCGCGGACAAGCAGGCCTTCATCGACGATCTGGAAAACGCACTTCTTGCCGCAAAGATCGGCGCCTATGCGCAAGGCTTCGCCGTGATGGCTGCGGCGTCCAAGGAGTTCAACTGGGACCTGCCGATGCCCACCATCGCCCGCATCTGGCGCGCTGGCTGCATCATCCGCTCGCAGTTCCTCGATGAAATCACCTCGGCCTTCACCAAGGATCCGCATGTAGCGAACCTTATCGTGACGCCAGCCTTCTCCAAGATGGTTCAGGACACGGACGCACCGCTGCGCCATGTCGTTTCGCACGCCATCCTGTCTGGCCTGCCGGTCCCGGCTCTTGCCTCCGCACTCGGTTATTTCGACGCCTACCGCCGTGGTCGCGGCACAGCCAACCTCATCCAGGCGCAGCGCGACTTCTTCGGCGCGCATGGCTTTGAGCGGACCGATGGCGTCGACAAACCGCACGGCCCTTGGGGCAGCGGCCTCGATATCTTCTCGAAATAACGAACAAAGGCTCGCTTCGGCGGGCCTTTTTTCGGGGCGATGAACGGTTGAAGCGCACTCAGGCATCATGGCCGGGGTTGGTCCGACCATCGAGCTTTCAATGGATCGCCGTCCCGACACGGGGTCGAAAATCTGGGCTGTCTTACTTTTTGGAAGCGACCGACAACGCGCTGCACTGACTTAGCGCGGCGCGTGCTAACGGCAAATTCAATGTGCGGCTTTGCCCTGGCTGGCTGCTAGCATTCTCGATGCGCTGATCACGAGTTTGCGCTCTGCCCGCTCCTGTTGCGGCGTGCGGTTGTAGATTTCGCGATAACACTTGGAAAAGTGCGAGGCCGAGACGAAGCCACATGCGACCGCGACTTCCACAACCGGCATGGCCGATTGCACCAGAAGGTGACGCGCCCGATCCAGCCTGATCTCAAGATAGTAGCGCGCGGGTGATCGGCCCATTTCCTGGCGGAACAGTCGCTCCACCTGCCTGCGGGAAAGATCGGCGCCTTCGGCAATATCGAGAAGCGAAAGAGGCTCAGAGAGGTTCCTTTCCATCAGCTCGATGATCGAGAGAACCTTGTCGTTCTGCACGCCAAGACGGGCGCGGAGCGGCAGACGTTGGCGATCGTGTGGATTGCGCACGCGGTCCGTCAACTGCTGTTCGCACACGCGGTTCACCAGGTTTTCGCCGAAATCCTGACCGATCAGGTTCAGCATCATGTCGAGCGAAGCCGTTCCGCCGGCGCAGGTATAGATGTTGCCGTCCACTTCGTAGAGATCGGCATAGACTTCGACTTGCGGAAAAGCCTCGGAAAAACCTGGAAGATTTTCCCAGTGGATCGCACAGCGCTTGCCATTCAGCAGTCCCGCCTGGGCAAGCACATGTGCGCCCGTACAGAGACTACCGACAGCAATGCCGCGATTGTTGACTTCACGCAGCCACGCATTGACCGACTTGTTCACATATTGATCGATGTCGATCCCGGAACAGACCAGCACCATGCTTGGGCGGTTCTCGCCGCCGATGCATTTGCGCTCTTCAGCAAGAGAGGTGTTCGCCTCCAGCGCAATACCGCTGGAGGAGGTCACCTTGAGGCCGTCAATGGAAGCAAGGCGCCATTCATAGGCATCGTAGCCGAGCATGCGGTTGGCGATACGCAACGTTTCCACCGCCGCCGTAAACGGAAGCATGGTGAACTGAGGAACCATGAAAAATACGATTGAACGTTTCTTGGGAGTTTTGCTCATGACGACCATGCCCCATTTTGCGGAAAAGCAATTTCTTGCTTGGAAACTATCATCTGTATGTTCTGAATGCGACGGCCTGAAGGAGAAATACGACGCGGGTTCGTCCACGTCAAAAAAACAATCCGTGAGACCGGCTTGACAAACGGCAATATCTAATTTGCGACATGCCGTTTCGAGATATTTTGCATTTTATTAATATTGTTTTCAATTTTGTCCCGCATGCTCTCATCAATGTCGCCGAATTGCGCGTTCTGTTGGAAAGATGGAATGGCGGACGTCGAAGCCACCGCCACCCATCGGGTGCCACAGCACGTGAACTGCCAAGTCTTGTGTCTGGCGGTCCAGGCTTAAAGCGGAGTATTGCGTATGCAGGAAGCTGGCGTGACGGTATTGGTTGTCGAAGACGAACCAATCATTCGATTTGCCCTTGTGGATGCCCTGGAAGAGAAGGGCTACCGCGTTTTGGAAGCATCCAATGTGCTGGAAGCCGTGGGTGTGATCGGCAAGAACGAGCAGATCGCTGCCGTGGTGACCGATATCGACATGCCGGGCGGTTTGTCCGGCCTCGATCTCGTCGAGACACTAGACAAGTCTCAACATCACATTGCAGTCGTCGTCACCTCTGGGGGACATGCGTCTGAAAGCTTGGACCTTCCGGCAGATGCCCGCTTCTTCAGCAAGCCCTATCACTTCGACGACATTCTGTTTGCCGTGCGCTCCACTATCGCCGCCAAGGCAAAGCTGTTGAAGAAGCGCCGCGGTTTGCGCCTCGTCGGCGCCGCGGCACGCTGACCCTTAAAGGTGCCGCGCCGGTCGGTGAACGACCGGTTCTGCCCGTATAGAAAAAGCCGGAGGGTCACTCCGGCTTTCATTCTCAAATCAGACCCTGTGATCGATGATTACGCGGCACGCAGCAAGACCAGGCTCCGGGCTTCCATCGTATAGTTCTGCGCGTTGGCAATCTGGTTGCCGGCAACGGTTGGGTCGGCTGTGGTCAGTTCCGTCGTCCAGCCATGCTCTACTTCGGGAAGCTTGAACTCGACATCGCCCTCATGCGGATTGAAGAGAATGAGGACATCATTCCATTCGTCGCCTTCCGGGCCGCCTTCTCGGGTCATGCGCAGGCCGAGCGATGTGCTTCCCGCGTCCGCCCAATGTTCCTGCGTCTGCTCGCCGCCGCCTGGGTTCAGCCAGGTGACGTGCGTGCCGTCATGCCAGCTGTCGCGACGAAGCACGGAATGGGTCTGCCTCAGTTCGATCAGGCGGCGGGTAAACTCGCGCAACGTTTCGGCGCTTTCCGGTAGACCCTCCCAGTGCACCCAGCTCAGATCGCTATCCTGGCAATAGCCGTTGTTGTTGCCCATCTGGCTGCGGCCGAACTCGTCACCTGCAAGGATCATCGGCGTGCCGTGAGAAAGCAGAAGCGTTGCGAGGAAATTGCGCTTCTGGCGATCACGAACGGCGGTGATGCCTTCGTCATCCGTCGGGCCTTCGACGCCGTAGTTGAAGCTACGATTGTCGCTGTGACCGTCCTTGTTGTCTTCGCCGTTCGCCTCGTTGTGCTTCTCGTTGTAGGAGACGAGGTCGTTCAGCGTGAAGCCGTCATGCGCAGTGATAAAGTTCACACTTGCCCAGGTCTTGCGGCCGCGAAGATCGTAGACGTCGCCGGAACCGAGAACGCGCGCGGCAAAATCGCCGGCCGTGCCATCTTCATCCTTCCAGTATTCGCGCACCGTGTCGCGATACTTGTCGTTCCATTCCGCCCAGCCGGGCGGGAAGCCGCCGACTTGATAACCGCCAGGGCCGATGTCCCAGGGCTCACCCACGAGCTTCAAGCGAGACAGCACCGGATCCTGGCCGACAGCATCGAAGAAACCGCTGCGCTGATCGAACCCTTCCGGCTCGCGACCCAGAATAGTGCCAAGATCGAAGCGGAAGCCGTCGACATGCATATCTTCGGCCCAGTAGCGCAGCGAGTCCGTCACCATCTGCAGCACACGCGGGTGAGAGGTATTGACGGTGTTTCCCGTTCCCGTGTCGTTGATGTAATAGCGGGGCTGATCGGGCAGGGTGCGGTAATAGGAGAAGTTGTCGATCCCCTTGAATGAGAGGGTCGGTCCAAGTTCATTGCCTTCTGCCGTGTGGTTATAGACCACGTCGAGAATGACTTCGATGCCGCCATCGTGGAAGGCCCGCACCATATCGCGGAAACCTGCCATAGCACGCGGGCCGTAGTAACGCGAAGCCGGTGCAAAAAAGGCAAGGGAGTTGTATCCCCAGAAGTTCTTCAGCCCCTTGTCGAGCAGATGCGAATCGTCGGGGAAGTAGTGGATCGGAAGAAGCTCGATCGACGTGATGCCGAGGCTTTTGATGTAGGAAACGACATCCTTGTGGCCGAGCCCTTCATAGGTGCCCTTGAGCTCCTCGGGCAGGGCAGGGTGAAGCTTGGTGAAGCCCTTGACGTGCGTTTCGTAGAAGATGGTCTTCGACCACGGAATGTTCGGGCGCTTGTCGCCGCTCCAGTCATAATCCTTGGGATCGATCACGCGGCACTTAGGCATCTTGGAGGCGCTGTCGGCCTCGTTATAGGACAGATCCTTGTCCTCGCTGTTCAGGTCGTAGCCGAACTGCTCCTGGCCCCATTGGATGTCGCCCACCAGTTCGCGCGCGTAAGGGTCGACCAGCAGCTTGTTGGGGTTGAAGCGGTGGCCGTTTTCCGGATCATAGGGGCCGTGGACGCGATATCCGTAAAGGGCGCCGGGCTTCAGTCCCGGAACATAGCCGTGCCAAATTTCGTTGGTGAACTCAGGCAGAGTGATGCGCTCGATTTCGGTGTTGCCCGTCTCATCGAAAAGACAAAGTTCGACCCGTTGTGCACATGCGCTGAAGATTGCAAAATTTACGCCGTCGCCATCGAAATTGGCGCCCAGGCGCGTGAAATCGCCGGGCTGAATGCTAGAGCCGAACTTTGACATGGGTTTCCTCTTGATGAAGTGACCGAGTGAAACTGGCTTGTCTGTCGTTTGTTCCGCAGCGCAAAAAAATGGCCCGCCGGAATATCCTGGCGAGCCATTTACTCATTTATCTCGACGCAGCGTCGACAGCATTTGGTCACTTGCGGATGGTGTCGTTGGCAGGCCATCCAATGTCCTTCAATGTGTCTGCGGGCAGGCTCTCGAGAATGCGCAGGTTGCGTCTGCGTTGCCAGGAAGCACGAAGCTCGAACCCAGCGGTGACCACGCGGGATATCCAGGATGGCGGGCGTAGCCGAAGCCAGCTACCGGTCTCCTCATGCACGATTATCATAGTCATTTTTAACGCTCCTTCCTTTTTGTTTCAGCGTCTGTCGTGAATGTGACACGACACCTATGCGCTTGCCAAAATCATCAATCAATCGAATGACGGTGATGGCATCCATGACATTTTGTGTTGCTTTATTCCGATGGCAGGTGCGATCGTTTCTGCATGTGAGGAAGAATGGACGTCACTTGACATTCAATCAAACGAAATGATATCGATCTATCATTCAGAAAAATTGACGGACACGGTCATGACTGTTTCATTTCGCCAGCCTCTTCCCTTGCTCGATAACGATATCCTCCGCACCTTCGTCGCGATCGCCGAGACGGGTAATTTTTCGACGGCTGCCGAGGCGGTTTTTCGAACGCCCTCCGCAGTGTCCATGCAGATCAAGAAGCTCGAAGAGCAGTTGAAGACGACGCTCTTCCTGCGAGATGCACGTTCAGTGACGCTGACCGCGCATGGCGAGACCCTGCTGACCTATGCCAGACGAATGATCGCGCTGTCTAACGAAGCCGTGTCTCGCTTCGTCATGCCGGAGCTGTCCGGCGTCGTGAAGCTGGGTGCGCCAGATGATCTCGGTCAGCGTGGATTGCTGCCCGGAATCCTCAAGCGCTTTGCGGAAGCTTTTCCCGCAATCATGGTGGACGTCACGATCGACTCCAGTTCGCAACTCTACAAACGCATCGATGAGCAGCGGCTTGATCTGGCGCTTGTCAATTGCGCGTCCCATCCCTTGCGCGATACCGGCGAAGTCTTAATGCGGGAACGGCTTGTCTGGGCGGGTGCGAAATGCGGCACCGCGCATTTGCGCGATCCATTGCCGATCTCGATTTGGGAGGATGGCTGCATCTGGCGCTCGGAGGCGATCAACGCGCTGGATAAGCGCAATCGTCCGTACCGGGTTGCCTATCTCAGCGGTCACACGATGGCACAAAGAGCGGCAATCGAAGCCGATCTGGCGATTGCGCCGCTTCCGCGCTCCTATGTCCATAACGACATGGTCATTCTTGGAGAGAAGGAGGGACTGCCGCCGCTTGGCAGTTTCGACATCCGCCTGATCATGACCGACAAAGTGTCCCGTCCAATCCAGGCTGTTGCAGACAGTATTCGCAATGCGTTTCGCGACGTCGCGCAGGTTGGCGCAGATCGTGGGTGAAATAGGTTGCGCCCTCACGTTTTTTTGAAAACGCGTGGAACCTGAACAAGTTTGCGACGTTTTTCGTGCGTCACGGATCACGCCTGCAGGTGCAGGCTCAAGGGGAGTTTTGAAATATGACGACACGTGCACTCGCAACCGTTGCTGCCATTCTCGTTACGGTCGCTAGCCTTAGCTCTTGCGGCAACACAATTCGCGGCGTTGGCCGTGACACAGCGAATGCCGTGGATGCAACGCAGGATGCAGGACGCAGCGTGGACCGCGCAGCGCGCCGTTGACACGATCATGGCACCGCCGCGTGCCGTAGGTTGACGAAAATGATGAAGCCGACGAGCAATCGTCGGCTTTTCTGTTTTCAGCGAGTGCCAAGCTGGCTTTTCAAGCGTGTCGCGATCTTTCAGATTCGCTCCCCACGCTTTCGATCCCTCTATTGTCGCATGCTGTTACCGCAAGACCGCGTCGCACTATTGCGCGACTTACTTCAGGCCGCTTTCTTAGCCGGCTGCGAAGCGACGGCCTTTGCACCCGCAGCCTTGGCGGATTTGGCCGCAACGGTCTTTGCAGGAACGAGGCTTAGGACGTCGAGAGCAAGCGCCTGCGCATTCTCACACGCCTTGTCCAGGTTGCTGACGCGCTCCGGATCCATCATATGCGGGGCACCGCCGGTCACGAACATATCGCGATAGGCAGCGCGTTCTACCAGAGGCGTTCCCATCACGTGCACCATCTTCTCCGCCAGCAAAGACTTCACAGCCTGCATGGAGCGGGTGGTGATGATTGGGCTGATGCGCGTCAGGATGACCGAATGCGGAATATGGATGTCACAACGCTCGGCAAGGTCCTTCAGAAGACCGAGAACTTCGGCGCCGCCCACAGCATCCATGGCGCAGCCCTGAACAGGAATAAGCACGTGGTTGGCAAAACCGATGGCCTTCGCCATGAGCGGTGACCGCCCGCCGGGAAGATCGACAATAACATAACCGCCGCGCTTCTTGCTGCCCTTGATATGGCCTTCGATGGTTTCATCGCTCACGTCCGAAATGACGGAAAGGTTTTTCTGGGCTTTCGTCAGCCCGTACCACCTGGACGTCCACTGTTGCGGATCCGCATCCAGCAACGTGACGCGGTGTCCCAGTCGGGCAAGCTCGCTGGCAATGATGACGGCAGCCGTTGTTTTTCCCGCTCCGCCTTTGGTATTTGCAAATGTAATGACTGGCACTGTCTGAACCCCTGATCTTGTGTTCGAGCCGTATCATCGCCCGCAATCGACAACCGCTTCATCATAAAACGGAACGTGTTTTCTTATTTGATTGTAGTGCTGTGGCCTCAATTCAGGCGGAAAGTCCGTCTGGAAAGAAGGTGGCCTCGTCTCAGATCTTTTGAATCTTGCTTATGCGGCGCACCGGCGCCCACCCAATAGAAACGATGATTCTTTACTTCCGCCAAGGGAAAATATGCGCCGCTTTGTAATATATTTTTTATCATTGCTTCTCGCAACACAAGCACGCGGTAGTGAATTACCTTCCTACTGTCTCAGAATGGAACACGCCGGCGCGGCCTATACCGTTTGCAGCTTTGACCCGAGCAAAGCCGATATCCGGCTTTTTAGCCGTGACGACGTCACGGGCGCCTCCTATGGCGGCTTTGCTGCATTGTCGTCGGCCCTGTGGCGGCAGCATCAATTCATCGTCTTCGCCATGAATGGCGGCATGTACCACCGCGATCTCTCGCCAGTCGGGCTCTACATAGAAAACAAGATCGAGAAGACACCGATCAGCACTGCCGGGGGCTGGGGCAATTTCCACATGCAGCCGAATGGCGTTTTCTTCATTGCCGACGGGAAAGCGGGCGTGCGCGAAACCAGCGCCTACCTGAATGCCAATCTCAAACCCGATCTTGCCACGCAATCAGGCCCGATGCTCGTCATCGATGGAAAACTCCATCCGCGCTTCCTTGCCGACAGCGACAGTTTCAAACGCCGAAACGGCGTCGGCGTCTCATCCGACGGCATCGTTCATTTCGTCATCTCGGAAGACCCGGTGCGCTTCTATGATTTCGCCACGCTGTTCCGCGACAGATTGAAGACCGACAACGCTCTTTATCTGGATGGCACAATCTCGAGCGTCGACATTCCCGCGGCGGGCAGGCGCGATAGTCTTTTCCCCATGGGTCCGATCATCGCTGTCGTGGAACGGGTACCGGACTTATAGAGGTGACTTGGGGTAGGCTTTTTCAAGCCCGCCGGATTTGGCGAGCCCGCTCTTAAACGCATTATAGGCGGGATGCTGGCTGCTCTTGGCGACCTCGTGAAGGCGGATCTGCAGGCGGGCAGGGGCATTGTCACCAAACCATCTGCCGCACTTTTCCAGCTTCAAAGCATTCAGAAAGCGCGACTGAGATTCCCTGTCTAAAAAGACGAGAAGGCCTTCCAGCAGCGCTTCGTCCTGCTGTGGATTTTCTAAGAGAAGTCTCAACCAGGCCTCGTCGTCTGCGCTCAGCGTCGAAATCTTCGAGGCCACGGTATCCCGGTCTGGAAAGGCTGATGAAGCGCTCTGCATGATTCCCCCGCTCTGCTTGAGTATCCTTCCGGTAGTGCAGAGATAGTTGCTTTTCAAGCAGTCTTTGCGGCCTCGTGCGATGCGCCAAGCTGAGCACCTCTTCAACGAACGATCAGCTACCAAAAGCAAGGCGTGTCTTGTAGCATTTACACTCGTGTCCGAATTGAGGTCGCAAAGCTGACAGCACCTCGCTGACCATCGTCTATTAAGCGCTTGTTTTTTCATATACCTATGCGCTGGACGTATGGCAGGTCACAGGATTCGCCTTGGTTTAGCCTCTTTTTGCATTTGCGTTCGTCATACATTTTTAATAAATGGTTGCGCCACGGGACGCGCTGCAAGAGCCGCCCGAAGAGTGAACACGCTGGAGTCATCATGGAAGAAACCGCTCAGAAATCCTGCTGGGGTGTTACGTTACGCGCACTTGCAGGCTTCGCTGCTTTTCTCGCATTGACCTATCTTTTTGGTACACCGTAAGCATCTCACTTTTTTAAAAAGTTTTTTCGCAAAACAGCGCGGCCTCTCCCAAGAGCCGCGTTGTTTTCGTTTGGCGATACCGCTTGAGCGCCGTGTGTTCCTTTGGACGCACAGAGGACGCTCCATCGTTTTAGACTCCACGTATCGCGCTTTCCCGAAATCGGTCCCGATTTCGGGTCGATGCTGCAGTTGCCACAGCGCTACCGACACAGTTTTGGCCGCATTTTGATATGGTTCGTGCTGTGTGCTTCCGATAGAGTCGAGCCAATAGGTCTATACATAGGGCATCCCAGAATGTTTCTTTCCGTCTTCGACGTGTTCAAAATCGGCATCGGACCTTCCAGCTCCCACACAATGGGACCCATGTCGGCTGCCAACCGCTTTCTTGAACTGATCCTGTCGGATGACTGGCCCCGGCCTTCAGGCGCAGCAGTATCCGCCATCAAGGTCAGCCTGCACGGCTCGCTCGCCTTCACGGGCATCGGCCATGGATCGGGCAAGGCTGTTGTCTTGGGCCTGACGGGCGAGAAGCCGGATCAGGTCGATCCGGATGCCATGGACGGGATTATTGCTGAGGTGGAGCGCACGGGTCTTGTGAAGCCGGCAGGTCATCCGTCCTATGCCTTTCGTCCGAACGAGGATCTCGTATTCGACAAGAAGAACCCGCTTCCCGGCCACGCCAATGGCATGACCTTCTCTGCCTATGACAATCAGGGCAGGATGCTTTTGAAGCGCATCTACTACTCTGTCGGTGGCGGCTTCGTTGTCACGGACACCGAACTCGACGCCATGCGCCAGCGCGGAAAGACGGTCGATAACGGTCCCAAGGTGCCTTATCCCTTTGCCACCGCAAAAGAGATGCTGGACATGGCAGCGCGCTCCGGCCGCACCATCGCCCAGATGAAGCGCGCCAATGAAGAGACGGTTATGAGCCGCGACGTGCTGAATAGCCGGCTTGACCAGATCTGGGATGCGATGAACGGCTGTATCGAACGCGGCCTGAAGGGCGAAGGCATTATGCCGGGCGGGCTCAAGGTTCGCCGCCGCGCGCGTTCTATCCACGACAAACTCAATGCCGAATGGCGCAGCAACCGGCTGAACCCCGTTCTCGCCAACGACTGGCTGAGCGTTTACGCCATAGCGGTGAATGAAGAGAACGCAGTCGGCGGTCGTGTCGTGACCGCTCCAACCAATGGAGCGGCTGGTGTCGTGCCCGCCACCGTTCGCTATTTCCGCCACTTCCACGAGGATGCCTCGGTCGACGACGTTCGTGACTTCCTGCTGACGGCAGCGGCGATCGGCGGGATCATCAAGCACAATGCGTCGATTTCCGGCGCAGAAGTGGGCTGTCAGGGGGAGGTTGGCTCCGCCGCTGCCATGGCGGCGGCAGGTCTTGCTGCGGTGATGGGCGGCTCGCCGGCACAGGTGGAAAATGCTGCGGAGATCGCGCTTGAGCACCATCTTGGCATGACGTGCGATCCGGTTGCAGGTCTCGTGCAGGTACCCTGCATCGAACGCAACGCGCTTGGCGCAGTGAAGGCCGTGACGGCTGCCTCGCTCGCGTTGAAGGGGGATGGAGAACATTTCGTGCCGCTCGACGCCTGTATCGAAACCATGCGCCAGACCGGCAATGACATGAGCGAGAAATACAAGGAAACCTCCACCGGCGGCCTCGCCGTCAATGTCGTGGAATGTTGATATTTGATGACGCGATTGTTTAACGGGCGCTTGACGCGTCCGTCGAAACGGCATTGATAGCGGCATGGCTCTACATCTGATCAAGCTATGCGTCGGCGCGGATTCCATCGAGGATCTGCGCGAATGGGTGTCCCAACGTTCGCTAACCGCTATGGCGGCTGGCCTTGAGCCGCACAGCGTTCACACCACTCGCATGATCCCGAAGCGCATGGAAGAGTTGCTCGATGGCGGCTCTCTCTATTGGGTGATCAAGGGACAGGTACAGGCGCGCCAGAAGCTTCTCGATATCCGTTCCTTCACTGGTGGCGATGGCATCACGCGGTGTGATCTGGTTTTGGGACCCGAAGTCATCGAGACCTCGCCTGCACCAAAGCGTCCCTTCCAGGGCTGGCGTTATCTTAAGGATGAGGAAGCCCCACGCGATCTGGGCGGCTCAGGCCTTGCGGACGACATGCCCTCCGATCTCCGACGGGAACTTGCGGAACTCGGACTTCTCTAGCGCGATCTTCTAAGTTCTTAAGCGCCGGCACATGTCAAAATAGAAAAACCGGCTCCGGGGGCAACGGAACCGGTTCTGCGGCAGGATCGACACGGGGTAGAGCGACCTGCCTAAACCTTGGAAGCACTTGCGACGAACGTCTTTGCCGTCACGACTTCCGCTTATTGAACTGCGCCGGGCTGCGGGGAGGCGTTCCGGCGCTCTGTCCCTTGCAATCAGTTCTTGATGCCGGCGACGGCGCTAACGTTGCGGCCATCCTGAACCTTGACCCAGCGGCCTGGATTGTTCGAATCCTGGCGCTTGAGATAGGTGTATTCGGTATCCGACCAGTCCATGACCTTGTTGCGGAGGTTGTCGAGAATAAAGTCGCCGCGGTCGGTCCGCACCGTCAGCACCGCATGGCCCGAGCCGTTCGGCTGCAGCACGACCGTGATCAACAGGTTGGAGGCAGAGATGCCTTTGTTCATCAGCATCTTGCGCTTCAAGAGCACGAAGTCTTCACAGTCGCCTGCTGTTGTTGGATAGGCCCAGCGCTCCTCCACGCCGTAAATCTCCATATCGGTCGCTGGCGTGATGGTGGTGTTGACCGTGTAGTTCACGTCCAGCATCATCTTCCAGGTTTCTTCCGTCAACCGAAGCGGGCCCATATCGGCCGAGGTTGGCTGGCATTCGCTCTGGTAGGTCTGGCAGAATTCGTAATGCCCAATCGGAGGATTGGCCTTTCCGATGATGCGCATTGCTGCTCCCGGCGATGCTTCTGCCTGCGAGGCGAATGCGCCAATTGCCAGTGCTGCAATGATCAGTCCCAAACGGCTGTGTTTTTTCATTTCTTGTCTCCCCGTTGTGAGGAGGACAATGCCAGCGACACTTTGATCGCACGCAAAAAAGCGTGCTCAAATTCGAGCTTAAATTAAGCAAAAACAACAGCTTATTTGATTCGTGTTTGAACGGAATTTGAATAGAATTTTATCGATCCGATTAGCTCATCAGTCGACCGAAGGCTGCAAACCGCCCACATTCCGGCACCCTGTGAATGAAGCAGGGTTAACGGGCAGGGTGATTTCAGCCAGTGTTGATCAACACTCAACCATTCGTTCACTTTGTTTTGGAGGTGAAAGCGCGCTCAAAACGGCTGAAAGCGGCGAAAATTCCTGTTTTGATTGCAGAAAAAATCGTACTTCAACCGTCTTTTTCTGCGCTTTTTTCAGAAATTTCTTTGGAGTCCCACTTTGGAGCAGGGTGATCCCAACCTTTGGGAAGGCCTTTGCCAAGCGTACTTACGCAGCATGGAGGGAGTTGGACCGATAAATCGCTGGAAACAAGGCTCGGGACTCACGAGCGCGCTCGAGATGGTGACGGCCTGTCGCACCTTATCCGCAAGATCGGCAGCGGAAACTGCCCGCCGAAAGGCAATAAAAAACCGGCGAACGCTTAGCGTCGCCGGTCGTGAAACTCGATGGTGAAAAAGTGTCAGAGAAACTCGATCAGTGCGTCCTTGGACTGAACACTGTCGAACTCGATCGCAACGCCTTCCATGAAGTGGCGAACGATGCTTCCACCCATATTGCCGA
This sequence comes from Agrobacterium cavarae, assembly GCF_004310285.1. GTDB lineage: Bacteria > Pseudomonadota > Alphaproteobacteria > Rhizobiales > Rhizobiaceae > Agrobacterium > Agrobacterium cavarae. The sequence goes on along the minus strand of NZ_SISF01000034.1, from coordinate 436,587 downwards.
GGCGGACGGTGGTGCCGAGCGCTGGCCGAGGTTCGATCTCGATAGCGGCACCGGAGAGCGAAAGGTCGATGATGCGGCAGCCGACCGTGTTACCGTCATTCAGGAGAAGCGTGGCATTTGGGTTGCGCGGAGTGAGACGATCATGCCGCCGGTCCTCAGGCAGGCCGAGCGCCTGGCGCTTTGCAATCCACGCCAGTTGAGCGGCGAGTTTCTCGCGCTTGCGTTCTGTCGCTGCAATAGCGATCGAAAAACCGTCGCCAGTGAGATGTGTGACCTTGCCTTCGACGCGACCGATATGCTGCAGATAGATGATGATCCGGTCATTCCGGTTCGGTCTGGCAAAGCACGTCAGCCGCGCACTTTCCGCCGTCATTTCTGTGGCAGTACAGTCAAACTCATCTTCAGTCGGCAACATAAGACGTCCGGAAAGACCGACGGTAACCGGCGGTTCGGCGGTGTCGACTGACTTCGAAACGTGGGCGTGTGCGAGATGTGATGAAAACATGGCCTGCGCTATGTTGCATGAAGAAAAGGACAAGCCCTATTTACTACGCGCGGGTTAACAGACTGTTTTGTCGTACAGCAATATTTGAGGAGAATTACGCGATATCAGCGAAAGCTTCTGCTCCACTGTCTCATTGTGAAGCAAAACTGTTGTAGGCGGAAAATATGCCGGTTTTCATCGTCTCCTTGGCGGGTCCGACGATTTTGAAAAAGAGCCTTATCGACCGTGTTGGTACCTCGCGGCTGCTTTTATTTGGTCGACCCTTCCTATATGGCTGAAACTGGGTCGAACGATATGAAATGGAAATGAAATGACGCATCATGACGGCGGTGAATTGCAAGAGCCGCGAGACGATCGCCCCCCGCCGCAGAAGCAACCGGTGTTCAACCTTCCCTTTATCATCGTCGCTGTCCTTGGCTTCATGATCGCCATCCAGATAGGTTCGGCCTACCTGATGTCGGACACGACTTATGAAGCCTTCCTCTTCACCTTCGGCTTCATTCCCGCGCGCTACACCATTCCCCTGGCACAGCAGGGCCTGGAATGGCTCTGGACGCCAGTGACCTATTCCTTCCTGCATGGTGGTGTTGAGCACATCCTGTTCAACGGGCTATGGCTGATGGCGTTTGGTGCGCCCGTGGCGCGCCGCATCGGCACAACACGATTTATTCTTTTCTGGGTAATTTCGTCGGCGATTTCCGCTTTCGGTCATGCGGCGCTTGATTGGAGCAGCATCACGGTTCTGATTGGTGCGTCCGGCGTCGTCTCAGCCCTGATGGGTGCAGCTTGCCGCTTTGCCTTTCCACCTCGCGGGCAACGTTATCATCCTTCCTTCGGCCACCTTCTTCCGCGCCAGGGAATTGTCCAGGCGCTGACCAATAAAACGGTTTTGATTTTCACGATCGCGTGGCTTGCGGGTAATGCGCTGATTGCCGTGGGCTTCCCGCTATTCGGCGATGTCGGAGGCGAGGTGGCGTGGGACGCTCACATCTTCGGCTTCTTCTTCGGCTTCCTTTTCTTCGGCCTGTTCGATCCCAAAGTCGCCTCGGGAGAGAAGGCTGCCTCAATCGATTGAAGTTTGATCGAACCTCAAATCCTGTTGCTTTCCCTTTCGAGGGAGCGCAAAAATTTGAAGACGGTGCTTCGTTCTCAGGGAGGAGACTTGGGTGCGATAGCCGGGCTGCAACGGACAAGGGAGGTACGCATGCCGATTTTTGTAAAGGAAATTCTCGATATCAAGGGTAGAGAGGTCGTGACGGTCGATCCCGGCATGTCGATTGCCGATGCTGCCGTGACGCTCTACGAGCATCGGATTGGTGCTGTTGTCGTGACCGACCATATGGGCGCAGTCCTCGGCATCTTTACAGAGCGCGATCTCGTGCGTGCCGTGGCCGCCAAAGGCTCCGCAGCCTTGGAGACCAGGGTCTCCGACGTGATGACCAAGAGTGTGACCCGCTGCAGCGAGGAAACCACGACAGACGACCTCATGGAGATCATGACCGGCGGCAGGTTCCGTCATTTGCCGGTAGAGGCCAATGGGCGCCTTGCGGGTATCATTTCCATCGGTGACGTGGTCAAGGCCCGGATCAGCGAGATCGAGACGGAAGCCGAGCACATCAAGGCCTATATTGCCGGCTGATTGGCGGTCCGCCTTGAGCAGGTAGAAGGAGGGCAGGCACCCAGCCTGCCTTTCATGGTATCAGGGTTGAAATACCTGCTGCATGCGCTTCAATTCCGGAATTCGAGACCGTGTTTCCTCGTATCCCTGGTCGATCGCCTCGGCCGCCCGGTGAAATTCCGAGAGGCCGATATGGCTGATGCGCGGATGCAGCGTGAGATCCGGCGGATCGCCCGCCAGTCTTGCGCGCGAAATGCGGTCCTGAATAATGTTGAATGCCTGAACCATCACACCTGGCAGCCCCATGCGCGATGTGGCCTTGATCGGCGTTTCGGCTTCGCTTTTGCTGCCGGCACCCGCACCGTGCTTGACCACGGCCGAGCGGCCGAAAATATCGTAGTTGAGGTTTACCGCAACGACCAGAGCCTGCTCATAGGCGCGGCAAACTGATACCGGTACCGGATTGACAAGGGCCCCATCGATCAGCGTCCTGCCGTTGCAGCGCACCGGCTCGAAAATGCCGGGCAGGGCATAGGAAGAGCGCAATGCCGTGATCAGATTGCCCTGGTGAACCCAGACCTCGTGGCCGGTGCGCAGTTCGGTCGCAACCGCGATGAACGGATGCTCGAGATCTTCGATGTTGAGACCTTCAAGATGCTCCTGCATCCGCTTGGTTAGACGCATGCCGCCGAACAGGCCGCTACCGCCAATCGTCAGGTCCAAAAGTCCGGCAATGCGGCGCATCGTCAGCGAGCGGGCAAACTCTTCCAGCTCGTTGAGCTTGCCTGCGAGATAGCAGCCGCCGACGAGAGCGCCGATCGACGTCCCGGCAATCATGCCGATCTTCACTCCGGCTTCGTCAAGCGCCCTTAGGACGCCAATATGCGCCCAGCCTCGAGCCGCACCTCCGCCAAGCGCCAGCGCGATGCGGTTCGGTGGGAGCTGCGGTTTGGGTGCGGGCGCGATTTTCTCCAGGGTGCCGAGTGTCGTCGCGGACGATGGATTATCGCGGTTCATTCCCCATCCAAGCATTCGACGTCTCCCACTTGCATCTCCCGAGACCCTTGAGTCTCCTCAAGGCTTCGTCACATGATCGTAGCAAAAGGCAAAGAAATCGAAAAGATTGAGCTCTTCATCACGGCGAAGAGGGTGAGCCATAGGTGGTTTCGGGGTCGAAATGCCGCGTGTCGTCGGTGATGGTATTAACCGCTTTGCCGTCTTCCATCGTCACGGTGCGATAGAAGCAGGAACGACGGCCGGTATGGCAGGTGGCATCATGTCCGGCGACGGAGACTTTGAGCCACACGGCATCCTGGTCGCAATCGGTTCGAAACTCGCGAACCGTCTGGAGATTGCCGGAGGTTTCCCCCTTCTTCCAGATCTTGTCTCGCGAGCGGCTGTAGTAGTGCGCAATGCCCGTTTCCAGCGTAAGCTTCAGCGCCTCCGCATTCATATGTGCCACCATCAGCAATTCACCGTCCTTGATGTCGGTGACGACTGCAGTCACGAGACCGTTCGCGTCGAACTTCGGCGTGAACGGTCCAGATGCCTCCAGCGCCGTCTTGTCGGATGGCGCGACTGGGAAAATGGCGGACATGAAATCCCCTGGGTGAGAGGGAGGCAGCCGGTTCAGCGGCTGCGCACCATGGACATGAAGCGGGCCTGCTCGGCAGGGTCCTTCTTGAACGCGCCGGTGAAGCTCGTCGTCAACGTCGTCGAGCCCTGCTTTTGCACGCCGCGCATGGACATGCACATATGTTCGGCGTCGATCATCACGGCGACGCCGCGTGGCTTCAACGTGGTTTCGATGGCGGAGGCGATCTGCGCTGTCATCGTTTCCTGGGTCTGCAACCGACGACCGAATATCTCGACGACGCGAGCGATCTTGGACAAGCCGAGAACGCGTCCATTCGGCAGATAGGCAACATGCGCCTTGCCGATGATCGGCACCATATGGTGTTCGCAATGGGAGAAGAACGGAATATCGCGCACGAGAATGATGTCGTCATAGCCGCCGACCTCTTCGAAGAAGGTGCCGAGGACGTCCTTGGCATCTAGGTCATAGCCGGAGAAGAGTTCACGATAGGCTTTGGCCACGCGCTTCGGCGTATCGAGCAGACCTTCACGGGTTGGATCGTCGCCAGCCCAACTCAGAAGGACGCGCACGGCATCCTCGGCTTCAGCCTGCGTTGGCCGTGCCTTTGTCACATCGTCCGTCGCGCCTGCGCCAGGAAAATTCTTCACGATTGCATCCATTTTTTATCTCCCGGTATGGTTCAAGGCCACACCTGAACACGCCCTGCAACGACGCTTGCGCGCCACGTTGCTGCTATCTGGTTGTTTTTCTGAATTTTGGCAAGAGTTTGCGCTTCTCGCCTCCATTATTTTATCAAACCTTGATGTACGGTTAATGAGTTAACATATTACGGTGGCCAAATGCAGGAAAGCTTTTCCCAGCGCGACACATCGTTTAGAAAATGATGACAGCGCTGGAACCTTCCGCCCGCGCCTTACCTGGAATATCGACCATGGACGACATCTATAATAACCGCATCCTGGAATTCGCCGGCAATATCCCGCTCGCTGGCGGCATGGCAGATGCCGATTCGCAAGCGGAGAAGCACTCCAAGCTCTGCGGTTCCAAGGTCAAGGTCTACATCAAGATGGATGGCGACCAGGTCTGCGACTTCTCGCATGAAGTGCGCGCATGTGCGCTCGGTCAGGCATCCTCGTCGATCATGGCGCACCATGTGGTGGGTGCCAGCCGGGCAGAAATCCGCAAGGCGCGCCAGGACATGATCGACATGCTGACAGCGAACGGCGAGGGACCGGAGGGACGCTTCGAGGATATGCGGGTGCTAAAGCCGGTCAAGGATTATAAGGCACGCCACGCCTCCACAATGCTCACCTTCGAGGCGGTCTGTGATTGCCTTGATCAGTTGGAGGCGAAGCAGCCTCTGTCCGCAGCGAGTTGATCTCATGTGCGGACAACCCGGTTGTCATCATAAATCGGACAAGCCTGTAAGCCGCTCCCGCAATTGGGCTGGCCCTTTTCGAAAGACCCCGGGCAGGCTAGTCGGCATGGGCCTTATTCGGCTCTATCAACTGACGCTTTCCGGCTTTATCGGAAATTCTTGCCGTCATATTCCGACCTGTTCGGAATATGGATACGAAGCGATTGCCCGTCACGGCCTGTGGTCTGGCGGTTGGCTGAGCCTTTTCCGCGTCGCACGTTGCGGACCGGGTGGAACGAGCGGATATGATGGCGTGCCAGAAAGTCTTCGATCGGTCCGTTACTGGCAGCTCTGGAAACTCTGGACTGTCGGAAAGCACAAAGGGTGACGCTGGTTTATGACGGTACCCCAGGAGTACATTCAGGCATCGCGAGATTTTGAAGCTGTCCTTGTTGATGTTCGCGACAGAGCCATGGTCAGCACGACACACCGTGCCTTCACGACACTTGAGGCGGTGCTTCGTGTTTTCCGGCGGCGTCTGACGGCAGATCAAAGCCTGGCGTTCGCCGGGTTGCTGAAAGCGTGCGTGCGAGCACTTTTCGTTGCTGACTGGACGATGGGCGAGCCCGTCGTTCCTTTCGCCACGCGGCCCAAAATGCAAGAGGAGGTCATGTCGTTGAGGCGAGACCATAATCTTTCACCAGACACAGCTATCCAAGATGTGACAGAAGCGTTGCGTTTCCACATGGACGAGGAGAAGTTGAAGAGCTTTCTCAAATCCGTTTCACCGGATGCACTCTCTTTCTGGGGTTTTTCGACCGAAGTTGAATAGACTTTACTGAACAGCCAAATTTCAGTATCCACGCGCTGCATTGTCAGTCCTTTCGGCTGACCGTTACCCCACCCGCATTCGTTGGCGGGACTGGACAGGAGAATTCAAAGTGTCAGACGCCGTTTCCCTTACATTTCCAGATGGCTCCGTTCGTCAGTATCCCGCGGGTACGACCGGACGTGATGTTGCCGAATCCATTTCCAAGTCGCTTGCAAAGAAGGCCGTCGCCATCGCGCTGGACGGTCAATTGCGCGACCTTTCCGATACGATTGCCAATGGCGCAATCGAGATCGTCACCCGCGACGACAAGCGTGCGCTTGAGCTTATCCGCCACGATGCCGCCCACGTGATGGCCGAAGCCGTGCAGGAACTGTGGCCCGGCACCCAGGTGACCATCGGTCCTGTGATCGAAAACGGCTTCTATTACGACTTCGCCAAGAACGAGCCTTTCACCCCGGACGATCTGCCCAAGATCGAAAAGAAGATGAAAGAGATTATCGGTCGTTCTAAGCCCTTTACGCGCGAAATCTGGTCGCGAGAGAAGGCCAAGCAAGTCTTTGCCGCCAAGGGCGAGAACTACAAGGTCGAGCTCGTCGACGCGATTCCCGAAGGTCAGGATCTCAAGATCTATTATCAGGGCGACTGGTTCGACCTTTGCCGCGGCCCGCACATGGCCAATACGGGGCAGATCGGTACGGCCTTCAAGCTGATGAAGGTTGCTGGAGCATACTGGCGTGGTGATAGCAATAACCCCATGCTGACGCGCATCTACGGCACGGCCTGGGCCACGCAGGAACAGCTGGATCAGTATCTGCACATCCTGGCGGAAGCCGAGAAGCGCGACCACCGCCGCCTTGGCCGCGAAATGGACCTGTTTCATTTCCAGGAAGAAGGCCCGGGCGTGGTGTTCTGGCACGGCAAGGGCTGGCGCATGTTCCAGACCCTGACCGCCTATATGCGCCGCCATCTGGAAGGCACCTATCAGGAAGTGAACGCGCCGCAGGTTCTGGACGCTTCGCTGTGGGAGACCTCCGGTCACTGGGGCTGGTACCAGGAAAACATGTTCGCGGTAAAATCCGCCTATGCCTTCACCCATCCGGAGGACAAGGAAGCGGACAATCGCGTCTTCGCCCTGAAGCCTATGAACTGCCCTGGTCACGTTCAGATCTTCAAGCATGGGTTGAAGTCTTACCGAGAACTGCCTGTTCGCCTTGCAGAGTTCGGTACTGTCCACCGCTATGAAGCGTCGGGTGCTCTCCACGGCCTGATGCGCGTTCGTGGCTTTACCCAGGATGACGCCCACGTTTTTTGCACCGAAGAGCAGATGGCCGCGGAATGCCTGCGCATCAACGATCTGATCCTGTCGGTCTATCAGGACTTCGGCTTCGAGGAGATTGTGGTCAAGCTGTCCACGCGCCCTGAAAAGCGCGTCGGTTCGGACGACCTTTGGGATCGCGCCGAAAGCGTGATGACCGAGGTCTTGAAGACCATCGAGGAGCAATCCGGCGGCCGCATCAAAACCGGCATTCTGCCGGGCGAGGGCGCTTTCTACGGTCCGAAGTTCGAATACACCCTGAAGGATGCGATCGGCCGCGAATGGCAGTGCGGCACCACCCAGGTGGACTTCAATCTGCCGGAACGTTTCGGTGCCTTCTATATCGACCAGGCGTCTGAAAAGCGTCAGCCGGTGATGATCCACCGCGCGATCTGTGGTTCGATGGAACGCTTCCTCGGCATTCTGATCGAGAACTTCGCTGGCCACATGCCGTTGTGGTTCGCGCCGCTACAGGTTGTCGTTGCCACGATCACCTCGGATGCCGACGATTATGGTCGCGAAGTCGCCGAGGCTCTTCGGGAGGCCGGTCTCTCGGTGGAAACCGATTTCCGCAACGAGAAGATCAACTACAAGATCCGCGAGCATTCGGTCACCAAGGTTCCGGTCATCGTCGTCTGCGGCAAGAAGGAAGCCGAAGAGCGCACGGTCAACATCCGCCGCCTCGGTTCGCAGGCCCAGACCTCGTTTGCTCTGGATGAGGCGATTGCCAATCTGGTCGACGAGGCGACACCGCCCGACGTCAAGCGCAAGCGCGCTGCAAAGGCGAAGGCCAAGCTTGCTTGATCCCAAAGAAAACGGCGCCTTCGGGCGCCGTTTTCATAAGATGCTGCTGTGGGGCTTGTTAGGGACGTCCGCAGCGGCGCGGATCTGTGGGGAGTCGGCTATTCGAAATCGCCCGTCGCGTCTTCCGGTGCCTGGTCCTTCATCAGCACTTCGACATCGGAATCCTGTCCGGCCTTCACCCTGAAATTGCGCTGATAGACCTTGTCCTTGTTACGGGCAATTGCGGTGTACTCGCCGTCGGCGAGCACCATGGTGGAAAAGGCGCTGACGCTTTCATTCACCACGTCGCCAGCGCCCGTCAGCACAGACCAGGCCGTATCGGCAATGGCTTCGCCGCCATGCTCGGAGACGAGTTTCAGCGTCACTTGTGCCGCATGGTGCTGCAGCGTTGCTTCGGTCAGCTTGCCGGCTTCCACCTGGATATCGGCGCGAACCACCGCATTGACTGACCCGTATTCCGATACGACATGGTAGGTCCCAGCATTGAGACGGACGATGGTGTTCGGCTTCACATCGGTCATCACCAGCTTCCGCTCTCCGTTTTCGGAGGCTTCAGAGGCGTAGATGGAAAACTTCAACTGATTGGCGGAAATGGTCTTGTCGTTGCCGGCAACGGCATTGAGGACGAAGCCACCAGCATCGAGAATGAGAACCTGCTTGTCGATCTTACCGGTTTCGGGAACGCTGAGCTTCTTGGTGACACCGGCGCGACCGAAGGCGACGTTGACGAAGTAATCTCCCGGCTCAAGGTGAAACTCGGCTGAACCGCCTTCGGAACTCGCCAGCATCGGCAGTTTGCCATCGGCGCCCGGAATAGGGCTGAAGACCCGCCACGCAAGCCCCTCCATCATCGGCTCGCCTTGCTGGGTCAGCTTTGCTTCCAGCACGATATCACGGGATTTGGCCGGCTCCGGCTCGCTGGGCGAGGGAACGGAGAACGCGTTCAGCTTCGGCATTTTAGGCGTGCCGCCAAGCTGCTTGAATTCCTTGAAGGCATCCTGCGAGACGGCAATACCGGGTAGCGCGCTAGCCGAGACGAGCGCGATGCACAGACCTGCTCCGATTTTGGTAAACGTCATTTCTCTCGACCGGATTGACTTCTTGTTTTTGTGGGACCACTTCAATCCGAACCGCAAGGCTATTTCAAGGCCTGTCTTTACATTGCATGCGAATGGAACGGTCCGACCATGACAACTGACATCAAGCTCATCGACTATCTGAATGTACGACGCTCGACCCCCGCGCCGCAATTGACGGAGCCGGGCCCGAGCCGTGAAGAGCTCGAGGAGATTCTTCGCCTGACGGTCCGCGTTCCAGACCATGGAAAGATTGCACCCTGGCGCTTCATCGTTATCCGAGGCGAAGAAAGGGTGAGATTGGGCGAAGCCGCATTGGCACTCGCGCTGAAAAAGAACCCTGACTTGAGCGCCGACTTCCAATCGGTCGAAACAACCCGCTTCACCAGAGCACCGGTCGTCATCGCCGTGGTCAGCAAGGCTGGTCCTCACGTGAAAATCCCCGAATGGGAACAGGTGATGTCGGCAGGCGCCGTATGCCTCAACCTGCTGATGGCATCGAACGCGCTTGGTTATGCCGCCAACTGGCTGACGGAATGGGTGTCCTACGATCCTGAGTTTCTGCCTGAGTTGGGCGTGAAGGATGGAGAGAAGGTGGCTGGGCTTATCTATATCGGATCGACGACGTTCCCGCCTGTCGAGCGTCCGCGCCCGGAACTGGCCGAGGTTGTGACCTGGGTCGGTGAAGCGTGATGTTCTACACCACAGACACGAACCAGCATGGCATGGCGCACGATCCCTTCAAGGCGATCGTCGCGCCGCGACCCATCGGCTGGATCGGTTCCAAGGGAAGCGATGGAACGCTGAACCTTGCCCCTTATTCTTTCTTCAACGCCATCGCGGACAAGCCCAAACTGGTGATGTTCTCATCGAGCGGACAGAAGGACAGCCTGCGCAATGTTCGCGAAAGCGGTGTCTTCACCGCAAGCCTGGTCAGCCGCCATCTCGTGGACCGGATGAATGCCTCGTCGGCACCTGTCGATTACGCCGTCAACGAGTTCGCACTGGCTGGCCTGACCGCACGTGCGGGCGAGGTGGTCGATGCGCCCTATGTGGCGGAGGCTCTTGCCGCGCTGGAGTGCCGCGTCACGCAGATCGTGCAGCCGCAGGATATCGAAGGCAAGGCGGCCGACTCCTGGGTGGTCTTCGGGCAGGTGATGGGCATTCATATCGATGAATCGATCATCCGCGATGGTCGCATCGATATGGGCCTTGCGCGGCCCGTCGCCCGGATGGGCTATATGGACTACGCCGACGGTGGCGCGGATGTCTTCCAGCTGGCCCGCCCGAAGGCCTGATAGCCTCCATTTACGCCATGGTTAAGGAGCATGGTGAACCAATCGTAAACCTTTTCCCCCTAGGTTTCACCCATGGGAGGTGATCGCCGGCTCGGTAGCGAGTCGCGATAACCTCCGCGGGGTCATAAGAACATTTCTTGGGGTGCAGGGTGGTCGTAGAGGCATTTCTCAGCTGGACGGATAAGGCGCGTGCTGGCGATAGAGCCAAGGCTGCGAAGGCCTTGGGGGCAGCCTATGTCACCTCATCCTTGCCCAAAGACAAACAGGCAGGCGCCTATATGGCGATGTCCTACCTTCTGGACGATCCATCGCCCAAAGTCCGTCAGGCACTTGCAGACGCGCTTGCCTGCTCTGACGATGCTCCTCGTCCTATCGTTATCGCACTGGCTGAAGACCAGGCCGAGATTGCCTGTCCGGTGATCATCAATTCTCCCGTGCTTCGGGAATCGGATCTCGTGGATCTGATCGGCCGAGGATCGTCGACCACAAGAGCGCTGATTGCGGCACGTGCCGATTTAAGCGCCGGAGTTTGCGCGGCTATGGCGGAAATCGGCAGCGAATGTGAAGTGATGATCATGCTGGAAAACCTATCGGCCCAGATCACACCCTTCACGCTGCGGCGTGTCTCTGAGCGTTTCGGAGAAGAGTCCGAAATCCGCAATCTCCTACTGGATCGCCACGATCTCCCAGCCGATGTACGCCACACCCTCGTCCTTCTGGTTGGAGAGGCGCTGGCCTCTGCTGGAATCGTGGGTCAGGTCATCACCGTGGCACGCGCCCGCCAGATCGTTCAGGATGCATCGGACGCAGCTGTTACGCTGATTGCCGGCGAGGCATCCGGTCAGGAAAGATCATATCTCGTCGAGCATTTGCGCCAGCACCGACAGCTGACGCCTTCCTTCCTTCTGCAGCTTCTTTGCACCGGAAAGCTCGACTTCTTCTCCGAGGCCATGTCCAACCTCTCCGGGCTTGAGGAGCGACGTGTCCGATCGATCCTTGCAACAGGCAGAAACCACGCGGTCAAGGCGCTCTACCAGTCGACCGGTCTGTCCGGCCGCGCCCTTGAAGTTTTTATCGAGGCGACTCGTCTGTGGCGCCAGGCGGCCGAGATGCCCTATGGTGGAGCGGTCCAGCGGGTTGCCGAACGGCTCCTCGAGACGTTCTCAAATACTGAGAGCGATCCAAGCGTCTACGAAATGATGTCGATGATTGAAAAGCTTCTGATCGTCGATCAACGTCAGAGAGCACGCTCCTTCGCCGAGGAACTGATCGCCGAGGCCGCCTGATCTTCGGAACAGGCAGCTACCACGCTTAAAGCGTGTCGCGATCTTTCGGATTCGCTTATTGGCTCTATGTCCTCGTTTCATCGCATGTGGTTATCGCAAAACCGCGCCACGCGTTTGCATGACATGCTGTCGTCCAACGACCGCGGGGAAAGCCTTACTTGGATAGGCGTCTGGCAATCCAGGAATAGCTGTCTTCGACCATGCGCACCGGTTTGCCCAGAACCTCCCTCACACCTTCCGTCGAGGGAAGGATTTTTCGTACGCGGCCAATTGCTCGCTGCGCAAGGTTCTCCTCCTCTTGCTCCTCGGTTTGCGGCGTTTGCTTTGGAGTATCCTGCCCGGTCGTTGCCTGCTCGACGGGAGCGTCCGGCATCTGACAAACGGCAACGACGACCGGATAAGAGACATTGGTGAATTGGCCAAGCTGCTTTTCCGACTCGGCGTCGCAGAGTTCAACGCTCGTCCAACGCTGTTGCATTGTCGCGATGTAGCGGCAATCGGATGCCGTGTCGTCGCAGCCGAGGATTGTCATCAAGACGAGCGCGGTTCGCATTTCACTTTTCTCCGGACGAAAGAGCTGGTTTACTCAGCGTGTCATTCAATATGATTGCAGTCTTATTGCGGCTGAAGCCGCCCAATTATTATGGAAATAGCATGCCAGTTGAAATCAATCCGGAATCACCCCGTCAGCCAGAAATCGCCCGCCTCATGGATTTGTCGAATGCCTATATGGCCTCGCTCTATCCCGCCGAAAGCAACCACCTTGTCGATCTCGAGGCGCTTGAAAAGCCCACCGTCTCATTCCTGGTCGCGCGAAATGACGGAGCTATTGTCGGCTGTTGTGCGCTGGTGGAGGCCGGAGACGGCACGGCGGAGATCAAGCGCATGTTCGTCGATCCCGAAGCGAGAGGCCTTCAGATCGGCAAACGCATGATGGCGGCGCTGATTGAACGCGCACAGGCGCTAAAGCTTTCAGCCATTCGCCTCGAGACTGGCATCAGTCAGCCGGAGGCGATCGGCCTTTATCGCAAGGCCGGATTTGTCGAGATCGAGCCATTCCCGCCTTACAAGCCGGATCCGCTCAGCATGTTCATGGAACTTCGTCTTTAAGCGGGGTGCCTAAACGGAGCTGGCGGCCTTTCGCGGCCTTGGAGGTTCCTCCACCAGCTCTATCTCCTCCTCAAGAACGTCATGGACGATCACGGGTTCGCCTGCCGATATCTCTGCTTCGCGCACCCATTCGCGCCAGACGGCAACCAGCAGCGCCATCAGCACGGGACCGATGAAGAGACCAAGGAAACCCATGGTTTTCACGCCGCCGACAAGGCCGAAGAAGGTTGGCAGGAAAGGAAGCTTGATAGGGCCGCCAACAAGGCGTGGACGGATCGTCTTGTCGACGATGAAGAGCTCGACCGAGCCCCAGATAAAGAGGCCGATACCAGCCGCGGGCGAGCCGCTTGCTAGGAGATAGAGCGATACCAGCGTGAAGGAAAGCGGCGCACCACCTGGGATGAGCGCCATGACGCCGGTCAGCACACCGAGCGTAACCGGGGAGGGGACGCCGGCGATCCAGTAGGCGATACCGAGAATGATGCCTTCGCCGATAGCGATCAGCGTCATGCCTGTCACGGTGGAACTGATCGTCGCAGGAACGACGCGTGAGATGCGCTCCCAGCGGTTTGGCAGAATGCGTTCGCCGACAAGGTCGACCTGGCGGGCAAAGCCCACACCGTTGCGATAGACGAAAAACAGCGCAATCAGCATGAAGAGCAGCGTCAGGACAAGGTGGAATGCTCCGTTACCTGCCGCCACGATCGCGCGATAGATGTTGCCGATATTGGCGCCGCTGACGAGCTGGATCACTTCGCCGATCGCGCCGGGGGTTCCGACATAGCGTGTCCACTGTTCGCTCATCCAGACGCCGACACCTGGAAGCGCTGCAATCCACTGTGGAACGGGCGCGCCCGTCTTGTTGACCTCGACGGCCCAGCCAAACCATTCGCGAATCTCACCGGCCGTATAGGACGCAGCAATCACGATCGGAACAATGAGGAAGGTGATAATCAGCAGGATTGCGACGGTCGCCCCGATCGTATTGTTGCCGCCCACACGGGTCAGTAGGCGCCGATAGATCGGCCAGCTTGCAAAGCCGATGACGAGAGCGGCGAGAACCGGAACGAGAAAGCCGTAGAAGAAGTAGATCCCGGCTGCGACAATCAAAAGCAGAAGCCAGCGCGCTGCCGAAATAGAGGGGACCAAGGCAATGCGGGCGTGGGTCGCAGCGCCCAGCCACCGGGGTTCTCCATCCGGATGATGATTGTCGGCTTTATTCACTCTAGTCTCTTTCGCATTCCCGGAGCAGCGGGTCACACTGTCACAGGTGAGATATGGGGTGCAATCTATTCCCCCGTTATTTCGCTTTTATGTTGTCGCAAAACATATTGAACGAATTTGGTAAAAATTGAGCAACAAGCTTGGACTTCTGACATGAATGTGAGAATGAACAGGCACTTTTACAACCTCTGAGGTTTCCTGCTCCGTTCTGGGCTATTCATCATGCTGCGCCGATTCTTTGCTTACTACCGCCCATATCGGGGGCTCTTCATTCTCGACTTCTCCTGCGCCGTGCTCTCGGGTCTTCTCGAACTCGGTTTTCCCATGGCGGTGAAGCTTCTCGTCGACGTTCTTCTGCCGTCATCGAACTGGCCGGTCATCATGGCCGCATCCTTCGGCCTGCTGGTGATCTATGTCTTCAATACCGGCCTGATGGCGACCGTCACCTACTGGGGACACATGCTCGGCATCAACATCGAAACCGACATGCGCCGCGCCGCTTTCGACCATTTGCAGAAACTCTCCTTCCGCTTCTTCGATAATCAGAAGACCGGCCATCTTGTCGGCCGCCTGACGAAGGATCTGGAGGAGATCGGCGAGGTTGCGCATCACGGACCGGAAGACCTTTTCATCGCGATCATGACCTTCATCGGCGCTTTCCTGCTGATGCTTTGGGTCAATGTGCCATTGGCGCTGATCACGGCTGTGATCGTGCCGCTGACGGCCTGGGTTACCAGCCGGTATGGCACGCGCATGACCAACAATTTCCGCTCGCTCTATAATCGCGTCGGCGCCTTCAATGCCCGTATCGAGGAGAATGTCGGCGGCATGCGGGTGGTCCAGGCTTTCGCCAATGAGGATCACGAACGCGCTTTGTTCGAAAAGGACAATCAGCGCTATCGCCGCACCAAGCTCGACGCCTACAAGATCATGACCGCCAGTACGTCGCTCAGCTATATGAGCATGCGCCTGACGCAGATGGTCATCATGATCTGCGGCGCCTGGCTCGTCCTTCATGGCGATCTGACCAATGGTGGCTTCGTCAGCTTCCTCTTGCTGGTCAACGTCTTCTTCCGCCCGATCGAAAAGATCAATTCCGTGATCGAAACCTACCCCAAGGGCATCGCCGGGTTCCGTCGTTTTACCGAGTTGATCGATACCGAGCCGGATATCGCCGACGCGCCGGATGCGATCACGGCTCCGTCGCTTCGTGGAGACATCGCCTACAAGAACGTCAGCTTTGGCTATGCCGACGGCAAGAGCGTCTTGTCCAACATTGATCTCACGATTGATGCCGGCGAAACCGTCGCCTTCGTCGGGCCTTCGGGTGCTGGAAAGACGACCCTTTGCTCGCTGTTGCCGCGTTTCTACGAGGTCACGGACGGCGCCATTACCATCGACGGCATCGATATTCGCAAGATGACGCTGGCATCGCTGCGCAGTCAGATAGGCATCGTGCAACAGGACGTCTTCATGTTCGGCGGCACCGTGCGCGAGAACATCGAGTACGGACGGCTTGGCGCAAGCGATGAGGATATCTGGATTGCTGCACGGCGCGCGCGGCTCGATCAGGTCATCGAAGCCATGCCAGACGGAATGGAGACGGTCATTGGCGAGCGTGGCGTCAAGCTCTCCGGCGGCCAGAAGCAGCGTCTCGCGATTGCCCGTATGTTCCTCAAGAACCCACCAATCCTCATTCTCGATGAGGCGACATCCGCACTCGACACCGAAACCGAACGCGCCATTCAGCAATCGCTTGGTGAACTTGCCGAAGGCCGCACGACGCTCATCATCGCCCATCGTCTGGCAACCATCAGAGATGCGTCGCGCATCGTCGTAGTCGATGCCAACGGCATCGTCGAAAGCGGAAACCATCAGGAGCTTCTTGCCGCGAAAGGACCATACAGCCGGCTTTATGAAGCACAGTTCGGCGCTGGCCTGATTGCGTGACAGTTCGAACTGGGTGAGGGCTGTGCCCTCAACCATGCACCTTACGCGGCCGATGCGCCTGCATGCACAGCAAGACGCTGAGAACGACGGAGACGATCGCGACGCTTTCGATCAGCGTCGGTCCACGGCCTTCCCATAGGAAGCCATAGAGCAGGGCGAATAGTGTTTCGAACAGGATCATCTGCCCGACCATCGTAAGTGGCAGGAGCCGGCTCATGCGGTTCCAAAGCGCGTTGCCGAAAATCGATGCCGAAATGCCAAGACCGACGGCAACCATGGTAAACTGCATCCAGTCCGAAGCGGGATGGGCAACACCGCCAAAGGCGAAAGCAGGGACAGCAAGAACAAGCGCGATGCCGCCTGTGACGACGCCGGTCATCAGGTTCCATTCATCCGCACTGACAGCATGCAGGCGAACGAGCCAGCGCGCGTTGCCCACCGCGAATGCCGTCCACGATGCCAGCGCGCCGATCGCGGCTGCAAGCCCTATGAGCTTGCGCGCATCCATTGGTGTCCCATCATGCATCAGAGACTGCCATGAAATGCCGATGATACCGACGGCGCCAAAGAACAGGGATGGCCAGAGCCGCTTCAACGAGACAGCGCCATGGTCCATGCTGCCGATGATGGTGACAGCGACCGGCAGAAAGCCGATGATGATGGAGGTGAAGGCGACTCCACTCAATTGAACGGCGGTCGAGATGAACACATAGTAGAGCAGGTTGCCAACAAGGCTAAGCCACAGGAGGGCTATCCACTCTGCACGGCCGAACTGCGCCGAGACACGTTTGATCTTCGGCGCAATCAGCACAAGCGCGATAACGCCAAAGGTCAGATAGCGGGCGGTGGAGAGTTGCAACGGTGTGAAGCCTGCCGGGATGAGCTTCGGTGCAAGAAAAATCCCGCCCCACAGCGCGCCCGCCAGCATTCCGTAAAATAGCCCCAACCCGGTCTTGTTCATGTCATGTCCTTGCGTCTATGGCGGGCTACAGCATCGGCCCGAAAATCGGCATCTATTTTCGGAAAAGCACGATGCGTAGATTCAAAAAGATAGAGCGTCCTCGGCGCGGCCAATAAGCCGCGCGGCGCTCTATGTGCCATGCGCAGGAAATGCCTGTCTTGACATAAACTCTTACGGTTCAGGAAATGGCGTTGCGCCGATAGGCGGCAGGCGTGGTGCCGAGCGACTTCTTCATTGCGCGCGTCAAGGCCGTCTGATCGGAGAAGCCGGCCCGTGTTGCAATCTCTGCAATCGGCAAGGACGAGCCTGAAAGTAGCGCGCAGATTTTCTTCATTCGCACATCGGCGAGCAGGGCGTGCGGCGTGGCGTCAAAGTAATCGAGGAATATCGCGTGCAGACGGCTGGTGCTGATCTCCACCTCGGATGCCATGCGCTCCACCGTCCATGGCTGGAAGGGATCGATCTCGATCAATGCTTTGAGCGTCATCAGTCGAGATGCGACGTCGGCCCTTTCGTCGGCGAAGCTTCCGACCAGAAGCTCTGCCCACAGCCTTGTTGAGCATGAGTCATGTTCGCCATCGTGGATGGATCGTCGCATATGGCGCGCGATAGAAGACGATCGATTGGTGAGGTCGATGAACGGCCTGTTGCAGAATCTCTCCAGCGTCGCCTCTGTGACGTATCGCTCGTCGAGATCGACGATCAGGGAGCGGTTGTTGTCGGATGTGACAATGCTGTGCTTGATATTGCCGGTAATCAGAACGGCCTTGGAGGTCGAGAGGCGCTGCTGCAACCCGCCAACCTCGATGTCCATGCTGCCTTGCAGTGGCACGACGATCTGGACAAAGGCATGGCGTTCCTCCGGCCATTCCTTTGAATAGGAACGAAGATCGACAGATGCGGCTTGCATGGCGTTCTCCTTCCCTCAAACAAAAAAGTGGCCTCGCGGCCACTTTCTAACATGAAGCATGAAGGACTGAACAGTAGTTCAGGCCTCGGTCTCCTGCTTCACCGTCGATTCGCCGCGCTTGCGCTTGCGCAGAACCGGCTTGTTCTCGCGCGCTTCACACTTTGCTACATCGATAAGGTAAGCCAATACCGGCATACTATTCATCGAGGCGAGTTGCTTGGCGGATTCGAGAAGGTTGATGATGTGGGCAAAGTCGTCCATCGTATCTCTCGGCTGGACCCTAGGTCCTGTTTATGGTTGAAAAATGCGCCAGACACGAAACCGCGCCAAAAAATGATCATCTTGGCTCGGTTGCATCTCATGGCTGCAAACAATCTTCTAATTTAATAGCAATCCACCCAGCAGGGTTGCAATAGCGATTTTCTAAGAACTGCTATGCAGGGGTGATGAGGATGATCATCGTCAATGACACTAAAGAAGCCGCTGAAATCATCAAGGGCTCCCGCCGTCTTCTTGTCATAGGGTGCTCCGGCAACGGCAAAAGCACGCTGAGCAACCGTCTGTCCGAACGGCTCGGACTGCCACACATATCATGTGACCGCGACATTTTCTGGCTGCCGGGCTGGAAGCTGAGACCGAGGCCGGAGATTGTTGAGCGCATGACCGCCTTTGCAGCTGAAGACCGCTGGATTATCGATGGCAACAGCCCCGGCACGCTGCCTCTTCGCCTGCCGCGGACGGAGGCGGTCATCTGGCTGCGCTTTCCCCGCTGGATGTCGTTGACCAGCGTCGTGAAGCGCTGGCTTCGTTACCGTGGCAAAGTGCGACCGGAAATGGCCGAAGGGTGTCCGGAAAAGATCGATGCAAAATTTCTCTCCTATATCTGGAATTTCGAAAAGGCTGAGTCGCCTGAGATCGTTCAGCATCTCGAGGCTGCCCGGAGGGATTTACCGGTCATCATTCTCACAAGCTACCAGGATACGAATCGCCTTCTCAGTGATCTCGACTCGGCGATTGGCGGTGAACTGAAGCGGTAGAGCAGGGGGCAGACGTGCCGAGATACATAACGGACACATCGGAAGCAGCAACCCTGCTGCAAGAGGCGACCCGTGTGCTGATCGTAGGCTCGTCAGGCGCGGGCAAAACTACCTTAGCTAGGGATGTCGCAAAGAGGCTGAGATTGACCCATATCTCAATGGACAAGGAGTTTTTCTGGCTCCCGGACTGGGTGGCGCGTGGACGTTCAGAGCAGCGAGAAATGATTGCGGAGGCGGTTATGAACGATCGCTGGGTGATGGATGGAAGCAACCCATCAAGCTTTGATTTAAGGCTCCCGAGGACGAATATTGTCTTGTGGATGCGCGTGCCGCGTGTGGTGTGTATTTACAGTGTCTATAGTCGTGCGATCAAAACCTGCGGACGAACGAGAGACGATATGGCTGTGGGTTGCGTAGAACAGCTCCCCGACAAGGAGTTTAGTCCTACATCTGGAACTTTGATAGGCGCCACGCGCCGATCCTCGAACGCAATTTCGATTTTTACGGTCCTCACGTTCCGATATTTCAGGTGAAATCTCGACGTGAGGCGGACCGCCTCCTTGATCTTATGCGGAGTGCACCTTAATTCCGGCTCATGCCGCAATTTGAAACACGCCGCCTTGTCAAACATTCTCCCGACCGGATGTACGATCTCGTCGCCGATGTGGAGAAATATCCGGAATTTCTGCCTCTCTGTGACGGGCTGACCGTGCGCTCCAAGAAAGAGCGCGACGGCAAGACGCTGCTGGTGGCGGATATGACGGTTGGCTACAAGGCCATCCGCGAGACCTTCACCACGCAGGTTCTTTTGAAGCCGGACGAACGCGCCATCGATGTCAAATACCTCGACGGGCCGTTCCGCTATCTGGACAATCGTTGGCGCTTCGAGCCGACCGATAATGGCGGGTGCTCGGTCTATTTCTTCATCGACTACGAGTTCAAGAACCGCCTTCTCGGCGCTCTGATGGGCTCGATGTTCGACCGTGCGTTCCGCATGTTCGCCGAAGCTTTCGAAGCCCGTGCCGACCGCATCTATGCGGAGTGAGATAGCTCCAAAACCATCTCCAAAGCAGTTCTGACGGTTGAAAGACGGACCCGATCGCGGCCAATATCGCCGTAACGCATTTCGCGATGGATCAGCCTGCCATCGCGGCTCTTTGCTGCCAGATGCACCAGGCCAACCGGTTTTGCGGCAGAGCCGCCACCGGGGCCAGCAATGCCCGTAACCGCGACCGAGACATGTGCACGAGAGCGAAATAGCGCGCCGTGCACCATCTGGAGCGCAGTTTCCTTCGAAACCGCGCCATAGGCTTTCAAGGTCGGCTCCAAGACGCCCAGCATGTCCATCTTCGCCTCGTTCGTGTAAGTGACGAAGCCGCGGTCGACGACGGCCGAAGAGCCGGAAATCTCGGTGAGGGCACCTGCGATCAAACCGCCTGTGCAGCTTTCCGCCGTCGTTACCATATGTCCTGCCTCAGAGAAGCTTGCGACGATGTGACGGGCCTGTTCCTCGATATCCGCTGGGAAGATGCTCATACCGGCCTCTGCTGATAAACCACCGTCGCAGTCGCGATCGCTGCAATGCCTTCACGCCGCCCGACAAAGCCGATCATCTCGTTGGTGGTTGCCTTGACTGAGCAACGGTCGAGCGAGATCCCGAGAATCTCTGCCAGGTTCTCGCGCATGGCCTGGCGATGCGGTCCGATGCGTGGCGCTTCCGCGATCAGCGACACATCCGCATTCATGATCGTGCCGCCATTGCCGCGCACGACCTTTGCCGCGTGTTCGAGGAAAATCCGCGAGGCGGCACCCTTCCATTGCGGGTCCGATGGTGGAAAATGATCGCCAATATCGCCGGCTCCACACGTGGCGAGCAGGGCATCGGTCAGTGCATGGAGCGCCACATCCGCATCGGAATGGCCCTTGAGTTTTTGATCATGGGCAATGAAGATGCCGCAAAGGATGACACCATCGCCGTCTTCCAACTGATGGACATCATACCCATTGCCGGTCCGCACATCCGGAAGTGCGGCAGAGAGTTTTTCGTCAGCCATGGCAATATCCCGCTTCAAAGTAAGTTTGACATTATCGACAGATCCTTCGACCAGGCTGACGGGCAGTCCGGCCCATTCCGCAATCGAGGCGTCGTCAGTGAAATCGTCTTGGCCCGATGAGGCCGCATCACGGTGCGCTGCAAGTATAGCGCTGTATCGAAAGGCCTGTGGGGTCTGGGCGGCAAACAGGCCGCTGCGGGATACGGTCTCCCGCACCAGCGATGCCTCGCCGCGCTTTAACGTGTCTGTGACCGCAAGGGCAGGCAGCACCGCATCGGCTCCACTTTCGAGACGCGCAGCTACCCGTTCCAGAAGATCGGCATCGATGAAGGGTCGGACTGCGTCATGGATCATCACATGCGTGACGTCATCTGCGCCAAGCGCTTCGAGCCCTGCAAGAACCGATTGCTGGCGGGTGGCACCGCCGGTGACAACGAGCATCCGTTCAGTCGCAGACAGACCAGCCTCGATCGGCTCGTAGAGAGCAACATCATCGCGGTGAATGACGACGGCTATCTTTGCGGCTTTCTGCCAGCCGAGGAACGTCCTCAGCGTGTGCTCGATAACGGGTTTGCCGCCGATCAACCGATATTGTTTCGGACCCTCTTCCGGTGAGCCTGCGCGTTCCCCGCGACCTGCTGCGACAATGACGACACCGATTTTCATATTGGATTTCCGCATTTCCCCTATGCCGCATCTGCTGCTGTTGCAGATTGACATGCGTGATCTAACGTTTCAAAAGCCGAATGACCAGCCGTGATTGGCGCCTGCTATGAGCTGAAATTCGCCTATTGCTTCGTCATTTGAACATGGCTTGCTCTTACGCAATGAAGTTTCATGAAAAAACACGCAAAAAAGCAGCGTGGGTGCTTGGCAAGCGCGAAAACGCTGTCTAAAAATAATGCAACTTTTCTACCTGCATGAAAGATCGCCAATTGCATCTCCCGGCGCTGTCAGAATCATTTCAGATCGGTGGTGTGGCTGTTCGTAACCGGGCAGTGCTTGCCCCCATGTCCGGGGTAACCGACCTTCCTTTCCGTCAGCTGGCCTGGCGCTTTGGTGCAGGCCTCGTCGTGACCGAGATGGTCGCAAGCCGTGAGCTTGTCGCAAACAAGGGCGAGTCCTGGGCTCGTCTCAAGAATGCCGGCATGACGCCGCATATGGTTCAGCTTGCCGGACGCGAAGCCCACTGGATGGCTGAGGCTGCAAAAATCGCCGCCGATAACGGCGCCGATATCATCGACATCAATATGGGGTGTCCAGCCAAGAAGGTGACTGGCGGCTATTCCGGCTCCGCACTGATGCGCGATCCCGATCATGCTCTGACCCTCATCGAAGCCACCGTGAAGGCGGTCGATGTTCCGGTTACGGTGAAGATGCGGCTGGGTTGGGACGAAAACTCCCTGAATGCTCCGGAAATTGCGGCGCGGGCCGAAGCCGCAGGTGTAAAGCTGATCACCATCCACGGTCGCACCCGCATGCAGTTTTACGAAGGCAAGGCAGATTGGGACGCAATTCGCGCCGTCCGCGACGCCATTTCCATACCGCTGATCGCCAATGGTGACGTGGAAACGCAAAGCGATGTCGCCGAGATATTGCGCCGCTCGGGCGCCGATGCGGTGATGGTGGGACGTGGGGCGCAGGGGCAGCCCTGGTTGCCGGCCGTTCTTGCCGGTCACGCAGCGCCTGCGCGGCAGGAGATCGCCAATATCGCTGTTGAACATTACGAGATGATGCTCGACTTTTACGGTCTGGAGGCAGGCCTGCGTCATGCGCGCAAACATCTCGGCTGGTATCTCGATCGCTTCGCTCCCTCAACCACGGTGGAGGAGAAGGTGCAAATCATGACATCAAAGAACACGAACGAGGTCATCGCTGTGCTGCGCGGCGCACTTGAACGCGGCGCGCAGGACGATGCTTCAAGGAAGGCCGCATGAGCGCTGGAAATTCCTCTGCGCCGGGTGGCAACGCCTTGGCCATGGCCGTTCTGAACGCCGTCCAGAACCCCGTCATTCTGGTGGATGCCGAAGGCTTCGTGGCTTTCGCCAACTGGGAAGCTGAGGCCTTCTTCGGTGCCAGTGCCGCCCATCTGGCGCGCTATCGCATTTCCACCTTCATCCCTTTTGGCAGCCCGCTTTTGGCACTGATCGACCAGGTTCGGGAACGCCGCGCTCCCGTCAATGAATATCGTGTCGATCTGTCCTCGCCACGCCTTGGTCAGGACAAGCTCGTCGATCTGTATGTCGCTCCCGTCGTCAGCGAGCCGGGCTCGGTCGTGGTGGTGTTCCAGGAACGGTCGATGGCGGACAAGATCGACCGTCAACTGACCCATCGCGCCGCGGCTCGCTCCGTCACGGGCCTTGCGTCAATGCTGGCGCACGAAATCAAAAATCCGCTGTCCGGCATCAGAGGTGCGGCACAGCTGCTCGAATCATCGGTTCCGGATGAGGACAGAGCGCTGACCCGCCTGATCTGCGACGAAACCGACCGCATCGTCTCTCTGGTCGACCGCATGGAGATTTTTTCCGATGAGCGTCCAGTGGACCGCTTTCCTGTCAATATCCACTCGGTCCTCGACCATGTCAAAGCCGTTGCCAAGGCCGGTTTTGCCCGCAACATCAAGATCACCGAAAATTACGATCCGTCCCTGCCGCCGGTCTATGCCAACCGCGATCAGCTGGTGCAGGTCTTCCTCAATCTGGTAAAGAACGCGGCCGAAGCAGTCGGCAACCAGACGGACGGCGAGATTATTCTGACCACAGCCTATCGTCCGGGCATTCGCCTATCGGTGGCGGGCAGCCGCGAGCGCATCTCTCTGCCGCTCGAATTCTGCGTCCACGACAATGGCCCAGGCGTGCCATCCGATCTTCTGCCGCATCTCTTCGATCCCTTCATCACCACCAAGACCAATGGCTCCGGCCTGGGGCTGGCGCTGGTGGCAAAGCTGATCGGCGCGCATGGCGGCATCGTTGAGTGCGACAGCCAGAACCATCGCACAACATTTCGCGTCCTGATGCCGGTTTCGCCTGAAGTTGCACCGGACGACAGCATTATACCGAACACAGGGTCTAATCCATGACAGCAACGATTCTCGTGGCCGATGATGATGCGGCTATCCGCACCGTTCTGAACCAGGCGCTGAGCCGCGCCGGTTACGATGTGCGCATCACGTCCAATGCTGCAACGCTGTGGCGCTGGGTCTCGGCGGGTGAGGGTGACCTCGTCATCACCGATGTGGTCATGCCGGATGAGAACGCCTTCGATCTTCTGCCGCGCATCAAGAAGGCTCGTCCCGAGCTTCCGGTTCTCGTGATGAGCGCGCAAAACACCTTCATGACCGCGATCAAGGCGTCGGAAAAGGGCGCTTACGACTACCTGCCCAAACCCTTCGATCTGACGGAATTGATCGCTATCATCGGCCGCGCTCTGTCGGAGCCGAAGCGCAAGCCTGCCAAGCTCGATGACGACATGCAGGACGGCATGCCGCTCGTCGGCCGTTCCGCCGCAATGCAGGAGATTTACCGCGTCTTGGCGCGTCTCATGCAGACCGACCTGACGCTGATGATCACCGGTGAGTCCGGTACCGGCAAGGAACTGGTGGCGCGTGCGCTGCATGACTATGGCAAGCGCCGCAACGGTCCCTTCGTGGCCATCAACATGGCAGCCATTCCGCGTGATTTGATCGAATCGGAACTCTTCGGCCACGAGAAGGGCGCCTTCACCGGTGCGCAGAACCGCTCGACCGGCCGTTTCGAACAGGCGGAAGGCGGCACGCTGTTCCTTGACGAAATCGGCGACATGCCGATGGATGCACAGACACGTCTGCTGCGCGTCCTGCAGCAGGGCGAATACACAACTGTGGGTGGCCGCACGCCGATCCGCACCGATGTCCGCATCGTCGCTGCGACGAACAAGGATTTGAAGCAGTCGATCAACCAGGGTCTTTTCCGCGAAGACCTCTACTACCGTTTGAATGTTGTTCCACTGCGCCTGCCGCCGCTTCGTGACCGTGCGGAGGATATTCCCGATCTCGTCCGTCACTTCATCCAGACGGGTGAGAAGGAAGGTCTAGAAGGCAAGCGCTTCGAGGGTGAGGCGCTGGAGCTGATGAAGGCTTACGCCTGGCCGGGTAACGTCCGCGAACTTGAGAACCTGATCCGCCGCCTGATGGCGCTTTATCCACAGGAAGTCATTACCCGCGAAATCATCGAGCAGGAACTCCAGTCGGATGTTCCAGACAGCCCGATCGACCGAACGACCGTTCGCAGCGGTAACCTGACGATCTCGCAGGCGGTAGAAGAGAATATGCGGGAGTATTTCTCGAGCTTCGGCGAGAACCTGCCGCCACCCGGCCTCTATGATCGCGTACTTCACGAAATGGAGTATCCGTTGATACTTGCAGCATTGACCGCCACGCGCGGCAATCAGATCAAGGCGGCAGATCTGCTCGGCCTCAATCGTAATACGCTCAGGAAAAAGATCCGCGAACTCGGCGTTTCCGTGTATCGCAGCTCTCGTACCACCTGAGGATATTGACAATACGACGATCGTCGTTGCATTTTCGCCACAAACTGTTGCTTGAAAAACACTGTTACGTCATAGATTCGCAATCCGCGACGAATGACGTTTGGCTGTGGCGTCTCTGCCTATCATGGCGGCTTGGGAATGATGATCGATGCGTAAACCTGTCGTCGAAGGAAAAGCCGACGAGCAAGCGGCGGGCATGTTGATTGCCGACCGCCGCATGTCGTTTGCGCTGCCAGGTCTCGTTCTCGCCGGCGTAGCGTTGATCTGCGCCATCGTCACGCTGATCGTGCTGCTGGGGCTGACGCCGATCGCGCCGACCTCCAACGTCGTCATCGCTTCGGTCGTCATCAACTCCATCTTCGTCATTGGCCTGATGTATCTCATCGGCCGGGAAATCAGCCGGCTGTTGAAGGCCCGCCGCAAGGGAAGGGCCGCGGCTCGGCTACATGTGCGCATTGTCGTGCTGTTTTCCATCGTCGCGATTACGCCTGCTGTTCTCGTGGCGATTTTTGCCAGTTTGACGCTGAATGTCGGACTGGACCGCTGGTTTGCACTGCGTACCCAGGCGATCGTTGATTCCTCCAGCAATATCGCCCAGGCCTATATGCTGGAAAATGCCGGTTATCTGCAGGGCCAGACGCTCTCCATGGCGACCGACCTCGACCGCAACCGTGCGCTATTTTATCTCGATCGCACCGGATTCGTCGATCTGATGACGCGCCAGGCCAAAGGTCGTGGCATGCTTGGCGCCTTCCTGGTGCAGGCTGATGGTGACGCGGTCGTGCAGGCCGATATCGCCACTGAACGCCCGCTACCGGCAATCCCGGCAGATGCGCTTGAAAAGGCCGCAGCAGGCCAGCCAACGCTCATTCCGCCGGGTGTGACCAACCTTGTGGGCGCCATCATCAAGCTGGAGGGGATCGGCGGAACGTTCCTCTATACGGTGCGCGCCGTCGATCCCAAGGTCATGTCGGCCATGCGGCTGATGGAGGAGAACCGCGCAGAATACAAGGCAATGGAATCCGGTCGAGCGCCGCTTCAGATTGCCTTTGCCATTCTCTATCTCGGCTTTGCGCTGATCGTGCTTCTCGCCGCGATCTGGACGGCCATCGCGGTCGCCGACCGTATCGTTCGCCCTATCCGTCTGCTC
The DNA here is from genome assembly GCF_004310285.1 of Agrobacterium cavarae. Lineage (GTDB taxonomy): Bacteria > Pseudomonadota > Alphaproteobacteria > Rhizobiales > Rhizobiaceae > Agrobacterium > Agrobacterium cavarae. The sequence goes on along the minus strand of NZ_SISF01000034.1, from coordinate 409,976 downwards.
ATCAGCGCCGCCGACAGTGTGGCAACCGGCAACCTGCATGTTCTGGTGCCAGTGCGCGCCATCGACGGCGACGTCGGCCGTCTGTCGCGAACTTTCAACAAGATGATTTCCGAAATCCGCAGCCAGCAGGAAGAGATCATCGAGGCGAAGGACGATATCGATGATCGCCGTCGCTTTATCGAAGCGGTGCTCTCCGGCGTCACGGCCGCCGTGATCGGCGTCGATGAGAGCCGGGTGATCACCATCGTCAATCCGTCGGCGGAAGAGTTTCTTGCTCTTCCGTCCTCCGAGCTCGTCGGTGCGCCGCTCTCCGTGGCAGCACCCGAGATCGAGCATGTGCTGGCGGAGGCGTCGGCGTCCGGTCGCGCAGATTTTCGTCAGCAAATCAACATCATGCGCCGCGGCAAGGAGCGCACCTTGAGCGTTCAGGTCACGCGTGAGGATGCCCGCGATGGTCGCGAGTCCCATGTCATCACTCTCGACGATATCACCGATCTCGTCATCGCCCAGCGCTCGACCGCCTGGTCTGACGTAGCGCGACGTATTGCGCATGAGATCAAGAACCCGTTGACCCCGATCCAGCTCTCGGCAGAGCGCCTCAAGCGCCGCTTCGGCAAGCAGATCGATGACAGCGATCGCGCGGTTTTCGATCAGTGTACCGACACCATCGTTCGGCAGGTCGGCGATATTGGCCGTATGGTGGATGAGTTTTCCGCCTTCGCCCGCATGCCGAAGCCGACCAAGGAACGCTCCGATCTGCGCACCGTCCTCAAAGATGCCACCTTCCTCAGGGAGATGGGTGCAAGCCATGTGAGCTTCAAAACCGAGCTCGGCGATAAGCCGCTGGAAGGCATGTTCGATTCCCGCATGCTCGGCCAGGCATTCGGTAACCTTATCAAGAATGCCACGGAGGCAATCGAGTCGGTCGATCCTGCCGAAGGTCGCAAGGGCCGTATCCTGGTCCGTGCGGATTTTGACGAATCGAACAACCGGTTCGTGGTGGACGTCATCGACAATGGCAGAGGTCTGCCGGTCGAAAACCGTCATCGCATCCTCGAGCCCTACATGACGATGCGCGACAAGGGCACTGGGCTTGGTCTGGCCATCGTCAAGAAGATCATTGAAGAACACGGCGGTCATCTCGAATTGCATGATGCACCCGCCGATTTCGATCATGGCCACGGTGCCATGATCAGGGTGCTGCTACCGCGTGTTGACGTCGTTGGCAGCGAAACTGACAAGGAAGTTGCATATGGCATCTGATATTCTGGTCGTCGACGACGAGGCCGACATCCGTGAGATCGTTGCGGGCATTCTGTCTGATGAGGGTCACGAGACGCGCATGGCGCATGACAGCGACAGCGCGTTGGCTGCCATCTCGGAGCGCGTGCCGCGGCTGATCTTTCTCGATATCTGGATGCAGGGAAGCAAGTTGGATGGTCTGGCGCTTCTCGATGAAATCAAGAACCGTCACCCTGACTTGCCGGTCGTGATGATATCCGGTCACGGCAACATCGAGACAGCGGTCAACGCCATCAAACGCGGCGCCTTCGACTTCATCGAAAAGCCGTTCAAGGCTGACCGTCTTATCCTGATTGCCGAACGTGCGCTGGAAAACTCCAAGCTGAAGCGCGAGGTTCAGGAGTTGAAGAAGCGGACTGGCGACGCTGTCGAACTCATCGGCGCGTCTCTCGCCGTTTCACAGCTTCGTCAGACGATTGATCGCGTAGCACCAACCAATAGCCGCATCATGATCCTTGGCCCATCTGGCTCCGGCAAGGAGCTTGTGGCGCGCATGATCCATAAAAAATCATCACGTGCTACTGGGCCTTTCGTTGCGCTGAATGCGGCCACGATCACGCCGGAACGCATGGAGATCGCGCTTTTCGGCACCGAGGGGCTGCCAGGGCAGCCCCGCAAGGTTGGTGCGCTTGAAGAGGCGCATCGCGGCGTTCTTTATCTCGATGAGGTAGGCGAAATGCCGCGGGAGACGCAGAACAAGATTCTGCGCGTGCTTGTCGATCAGCAGTTCGAGCGCGTGGGCGGTGGCAAGCGGGTCAAGGTCGATGTCCGCATTATCTCCTCCACGGCGCTCAATCTTGAGAACCTGATTTCCGAGGGGCTGTTTCGCGAGGATCTCTACCATCGTCTCGCCGTTGTCCCGGTCAAGGTTCCGGCACTCTCCGAGCGCCGCGAGGATATTCCCTTCCTGGTGGACATGTTCATCCGCCAGATTTCGGAACAGGCTGGCATTCGTCCGCGCAAGATCGGCGATGACGCCATGGCCGTCCTGCAGACGCATGATTGGCCGGGCAACATCCGCCAGCTTCGTAACAATATCGAACGCTTGATGATCCTGACCCGTCCAGAAGGCGGCGACACGTCCATTACCGCCGACATGCTGCCCTCCGATATTGGCGACATGCTGCCGAAGATTGCCGCACAGGGCGATCAACACATCATGACGCTTCCGCTTCGCGAGGCGCGCGAAATGTTCGAGCGGGATTATCTCGTGGCACAGATCAACCGCTTCGGCGGCAATATCTCCCGCACGGCTGAATTCGTCGGCATGGAACGCTCCGCGCTCCACCGCAAGCTCAAATCTCTCGGCGTCTGATGGGCATGCGCTCGTCAGAGTTTGGAAGCAGGCTCGGAGAGGGCGCATGAGGGTTATCATTTGTGGCGCGGGGCAAGTGGGTTACGGCATCGCCGAACAACTGTCGCGCGAAGACAACGAGGTTTCGGTGATCGATACCTCAGCAGCCCTGATTTCGGCGATCACCGAAACGCTCGATGTGCGCGGCTATGTTGGTCATGGCTCGCACCCGGATGTGCTGGCGAAGGCCGGCGCCGATCAGGCCGACATGATCATTGCCGTCACGCTCTATGACGAGATCAACATCGTTGCCTGTGAGGTGGCGCATGCCCTGTTCAGCGTGCCCACCAAGATTGCCCGCATCCGCGATCAAAGCTATCTGGCTCCCGAATATGGTGACCTGTTCAGCCGCGAGAACATGTCGATCGATGTGACGATCTCTCCCGAGATCGAGGTCGGCAAGATGGTGCTTCGTCGCATTGCATTCCCCGGCGCCACCGATGTGGTGCGATTTGCCGATGACAATGTCTCCATGCTGGCAATCGAATGCATGGAAGATTGCCCGGTCGTCAACACGCCGCTGCAGCAGTTGAGCCAGCTCTTTCCCGATCTGGTGGCGACTGTGGTTGGTGTTTTCCGCAACGGTCATCTAAAGTCGGTCGACTCCTCCGAACAATTGCGCACCGGCGACCTCGCCTATGTCATCTGTCAACGCCAGCACGCTCGCCGCACGCTTGGGCTTTTCGGCCACATGGAGAAAGAAGCGAGCCGGATCGTGATCGCCGGCGGTGGCAATATCGGCCAGTATGTCGCGCGTTCCATCGAGGAATTGCAGCCGAAGACCCGGGTCAAGATCATCGAATTCGATCGCGACAAGGCGATCGCGGCCTCGGAGAACCTGAATTCAACGATCGTGCTGCACGGGTCGGTTCTCGACCAGAAAATCCTTCACCAGGCCGACATCCAGGACGCTGACCTGATTGTGACGCTGACCAACAACGACCAGACCAATATTCTGGGCGCGGTGATGGCAAAGCAGATGGGCTGCAAGTCGAACCTCGCTTTGCTGAATGCCACGTCCTTCCACGATGCGGCAAAGTCACTGGCACTGGACGCCTATATCAACCCGCGGGCCGTGACGATTTCACGCGTGTTGCAGCATGTGCGCAAGGGCCGCATTCGCTCCGTCTATGCGGTACAGCGCGGCAATGGCGAAATCATCGAGGCCGAGGCGCTGGAAACGTCTCCACTCGTCGGGCAAGCGCTTCGCGAGATCGATCTTCCCGAGGGGATCCGCATCGGCGCGGTCTATCGCGACAAGACCGTTTTGCGCCCGGATGGCAACATGAAGATCAAGGCGAAGGACCGGGTCATTCTCTTCGCTTCAGCAGATTCCGTGCGCGATGTGGAACAACTTTTCAGGGTGTCGTTGCAATATTTCTAATTTATCGACAAACGCACTATGTCGGCAGGCCGCCAAAAAGTAGCATGAGTTTTTCGACATTGCGGAACAGAGCGTGATTTGATACCAGAGTTTCACCCATTGGCAGGGGGCACGGCCAGCGGGATTGCATTATTGATAGTTTGATTTCCCGGTCTCCCATCCGGGCAAAAAAGAAAGAAGCGGCGCCATGGCGGAACGTTCTCAAAACCTACAGGATCTCTTTCTCAACACCGTTCGTAAGCAGAAGATTTCGTTGACGATTTTCCTCATCAACGGCGTCAAGCTGACCGGTGTCGTCACGTCTTTCGACAACTTCTGCGTGCTTCTGCGCCGCGATGGACACTCGCAGCTCGTCTACAAGCATGCGATCTCCACCATCATGCCTGGCCAGCCCATGCAGATGTTCGAGACCGAAGAAGGCGCGGCCTGATTCACCGCTTCTGAGACGGATCCAATCTACCGGTCCTGCAGCGATCGACAACGGAACTCACGATCGAGCTCCGTTGTTTTTGTCGTGTAGCTGCCTATATTTTAAACTGGCACCAGCAATTGAAAGGGCCAGCACATTTCTACACGCGATACGTCGAACGAATCCATCATTCCCGAGCTCGAAAAGCGGCGCGATGACATGCGCGCGGTCGTCCTCGTCCCGCAGCTAAAGCAGCAGCGTGACCATCGCGAGGCGACGGCGACAGCGCCTCTGCGGTCCATGGAGGCCAAGCTCGAAGAAGCCAAAGGTCTGGCTCTCGCAATTGACCTCACCGTCACACAAGGCCTGATCGTCCCCGTCAGCCAGCCGCGTCCAGCGACCCTGTTCGGCACCGGTAAGATCGAAGAGATCGGTCATCTGCTTGATGAAACGGATGCGGGTCTGGTGATCGTCGATCACCCTTTGACGCCGGTTCAGCAACGCAATCTTGAAAAGCAGTGGAACTCCAAGGTCATCGACCGGACCGGTCTTATCCTTGAGATTTTCGGACGCCGCGCCTCCACAAAGGAAGGCACGCTGCAGGTCGATCTCGCCCATCTCAATTACCAGAAGGGCCGCCTCGTCAGAAGCTGGACCCACCTTGAGCGCCAGCGCGGTGGTGCCGGCTTCATGGGTGGTCCGGGTGAAACGCAGATCGAAGCGGATAGACGTCTTCTCCAAGACCGTATCGTGCGTCTCGAGCGCGAGTTGGAGCAGGTGGTGCGGACCCGCCAACTGCATCGCGCCAAACGCCGTAAGGTGCCTCATCCGATCGTCGCGCTGGTTGGCTACACCAACGCCGGTAAGTCGACGCTGTTCAACCGCATCACTGGCGCGGGCGTGCTGGCAGAAGACATGCTGTTTGCCACGCTAGATCCCACGCTTCGCCGTATGAAACTGCCGCATGGGCGCACCGTTATCCTCTCGGACACGGTCGGTTTCATCTCCGATCTGCCGACCCACCTGGTCGCCGCCTTCCGCGCAACGCTGGAAGAGGTCCTGGAAGCCGATCTCGTTTTGCATGTGCGCGATATGTCGGATCCCGACAATGCCGCACAGGCTGGCGATGTCATGCGCATTCTTGGCGATCTTGGCATTGACGAAAAGGTTGCCGAGGAACGGATCATCGAGGTCTGGAACAAGGTGGACCGGCTGGAGCCGGAAGCACATGACGCCATCATGCAGAAGGCAGAGGGAAGGGCGAATGTCCGTGCTGTCTCCGCACTGACAGGCGAGGGTGTCGATGCGCTGATGGACGATGTTTCTGTTCGTCTGTCGGGCGTCCTGACGGAAACCACGATCGTGTTGAGCGTCGATCAACTGCCGCTGCTCTCATGGGTTTACGACAATGCCATCGTCGATGGCCGCGAAGACCGCGAAGACGGTTCTGTTGCGCTCGACATCCGGCTTTCGGGAGAGCAGGGGGCAGCGCTGGAGCGGAAGCTCGGTCTCGGTGCCAAGACGCAGTCGGAAGACTGGGAACGGTGACGGCGATATCTCGCCGAAACCGTTCTGATAAAGTGTGACGCCACTATGCGATGTGGGAGCAGGGCGAAACAACAACTTGAAGCGTGGACGTGAACATGAAAGATCGCGGCACGTTTTAGAATCGATAGCAGCATCGCATATCAACTATGTCCTCAGTCACGGTCGCGTTTTGCGAGGCCTTAAGGTTGGGAATGTCCATTAGCTGATAATCGCGTGGCGAATATGATGTGAGCGGATATTGATGTTGCCGGAATTAGATCTTCCAACTGTCCTCATTCTCCACAAGCTTTCCTTTGTCGTTGCCGGCCTTTGCTTCATCTACGTTCGCTCTCAATCCCGTGAAAGCGTTGGTCTTGGCCTTTTGGCGGTGGGCTTCTTTCTTGTTGCGCTGGCGTCGATCCTGGTTGGGGCTGGATCGCTTTTGCAGGGGCGCGCTTATGTTTTCGCAATGGCGGGAATGCTTGCAGGCCTTTTCGGATACGCCGTCTTCTGGATTGGCATGTGCCGCATCAGCAGGCAGAGGAAGAGAAATCGTGAATGGCTGGTTCTGGCTCTGCCGGTCGTCATCTGCCTGTTGATAATCGCCGCAGGCCTCTACGATTTGCCACATAGCAGAACGATTGCGTTCCAGACTACGGCCGCAGCCTTGCTTTTCGCGTCTGCACTTACGGTTCGTGCCGACAACCTTACAGAGCCGCTCCCCGTTAGAAAGCCCTTGGCGATGTCGATCCTCATCGCCGCTGTTCTTACACTGCTCGTAGCGGTCGGGATCGCCTTTCCTCTGAAAGCGATGAACATCGCAAGAAACGCATTTTTCGCCTCCATCATTTGCCATTTCGCCATTGCGTTCTTCGTCATGGCGCTCGTCAAGGAACGCACCGAAGAGCGGTTGAGAGGCTTGGTCGGGCTTGACGTTCTGACGGGCGTGCCGAACCGGCACTCCTTCCGTTCGCGGCTTCCAGAGACCATTCGCTATGGCGATGCAATCGTGATGATCGACATCGACCACTTCAAGCGGATCAATGATACGTTCGGCCATCTCGCCGGCGATGAGATCCTGGCGCGCGTGGCAAGAGAACTCTTCACCCGTATCCGCCCGGTGGACAGCTTTGCCCGCTTTGGCGGTGAGGAGTTCATCCTTTATCAGCCGGATATTGGCAAGGAAGAGGCGCTGGCGTTTGCTGACTCGCTCCAGAAGGTCGTAAGCTCGATCACGCATGTGATGGACGATCAAACCGTGACGGCGACTTTGAGCATGGGCATCGCGGTGGGCGATGAGAAGACAAGCACTGCAATGTCGCTGCTCAAGAAGGCAGACATGGCGCTTTACGCATCGAAGGCCGCCGGCCGTAACCGTTTGACGCTCTATCGCGCCGAAGACTTCGTCAATGAGCAGTTCATGCGGAGAAACAACGACACCTGAAGCGCCAGTCCGACGGTCATCCGAGCTGTCGCTCGATCGCTTTTGCCGCCTGCCACAACTCCTCCATTCGCTCTAGGCTTGCTGCCTCAAGCGTTTCCCCGGAGGCGGCAAGCGAGGTTTCAATGTGGCGAAACCGACGGCGAAACTTGGTGTTGGTGCCGCGCAGTGCGTTTTCGGCGTCGACTTTGACATGCCGACCGATATTGACCATAGCGAAGATCAGATCGCCCAACTCGTCACTGATACTCTCGGACCGGCCTTCGGCAAGCGCCTGTCTCAGTTCCCCGATCTCTTCTTCGATCTTGTCGAGGATCGGCTCTGCCGCCGACCAGTCGAACCCCACGCGCGCGGCCTGTTCCTGAAGCTTCAGAGCCTCTGTCAGCGCTGGCTGGCTGCGCTGGATCGAGCCCAGAAAACCCGCCTTCGCATCGTCGCTCACGCCACGCGAGGCGCGTCTTTCTAGCCGCTCCCGCTTCTCCGCAGCCTTGATCTGATCCCATTGCAGCTTCACCGATTCCGGCGTGTCCGCGTCGGAAACAGCAAAGACATGAGGATGACGGCGGATCATCTTCGAGGTCACGGCATGGACGACATCGCCAAAGGAGAATGCTCCCATCTCCTCGGCAATGCGGGAATGAAAGACGACCTGCAGCAGGAGATCTCCAAGCTCTTCGCAAAGATCGTCCATGTCGTTGCGCTCGATCGCATCCGCCACCTCATAGGCTTCCTCAATCGTATAGGGTTTGATCGTCTCGAATGTCTGGACGATATCCCAAGGACATCCTGTCTCAGGCTCTCGCAACGCCTTCATGATCTCGATGAGACGGGAGATATCTGTCGAGGCTTCCATGGCGCTGCTTTCCGGACTGTCAGTTCAAGGGGATATTGTTGTCGGACTTACCCGACTGGTAGCTGTTGGAGAGGTCGTTATAGACCGTTTTGATCCGCGCCGTCTGCTCCTGCAGCTTCGTTTTCAACGGTTCGTCCTCCGCTGCTACCAAATCGGCAATGAAGTAGGAGTGCCAGAAGGCGTTGCTGCGCCGATAGCCGCCAGGCTCCAGACCGAAGACTTCCTTCAGGATCTTCAGATCGTGCGGAATGGCGAAAGCGTCACGGGAATCTTCGTGGCTGAAGAAGGAGTAGAAATTGTCGAAACCCGCCCAGGTAATCGCCGACATGCACATGGTGCAGGGTTCATGCGTGGAAAGGAAGATCAGGTCTTTCGTGTCCGGCTTCTCGCCCAGTTCGTAGAAACGCTTCAGGGTGTGAACCTCGCCGTGCCACAAAGGGTTCTCGAGCTCATTATTGGTTTCGGCGACCACCAGCGACAGATCGGACTTGCGCAGAATGGCCGCTCCGAAGACCTTGTTTCCCAGCGCAACACCGCGGCTCGTTAGTGGCAAAATGTCATGTTCGATCACGTCAAGAAGGCGGGAGGCCAAAGATTGCTCTGTCAAGATATGCACCCTTATTCTGTGGCAGTGAGGTTCCTGGCCGGTTTCAGCCGGAAACAACGGAGAAATATAGAATTTTGATAGAAAATACCATCCTTTAGGCACGGTGTGGCCGCTTGGTCCCTACGGTTGCTTTTCCTCAAAAACGTCGCTTGCCGAGAAATAATAATCTACGGCATTATGATGTTGGAATTTTCGTGCCTTCAACCTTTTTCATCGATCGGCGATATTGCGACCATGTTTGAGACAACCGCTTCCCGCACCGAAAACCGTCTGACGACCTTCCCCGCCTTCTTCAAGGTGGAGGGTAAGTACGTTGCTGTCTTCGGCAATGGCGATGAGGCTTACGCCAAGGCGCGGCTTCTTTCAAATACCAATGCGCTGATCGTTGCCTTCTCAGACGATCCACAGTCCGACTACGCGGCCTTCCTCGACAAAGAGCAGATCAAGGTGGTCGCAGAAGCCTTCGCAGTGCATCAGGTGGAGGGCATGACGCTAGTCTTTGCTGCCACTGGCGATGAAGCGCTCGACCGTCAGATCGTGGATGCGGCGCGCGCAAAGTCCATCCCCGCCAACGCCGTCGACCAGCCGGGTTACTGCGATTTCTACACGCCGGGCCTCGTATCGCGCGCACCTCTTGCCGTCGCCATCTGCACGGAAGGTGCGGGACCTGTGCTCGGCCAGATTGTTCGTGCACGCATCGATCAGATGCTGGCGCCGTCGCTCGGTCGTCTTGCCCGCCTCGCGGTGGAATATCGCGATGCCGCCGAGGCCAGCATTCCGAAGGGTGCGCTCCGCCGCAACTTCTGGCGTCGCTTCTTCTCCGGCAGCGTGGCAGATGCTGTCGCACTGAACGACGTCGATGCCGCTCACGCCGCAGCCGAGAAGCTTCTTCTCTCGCCTGAAAGCCCGGAAGGCTATGTCTGGCTGGTGGGTGCTGGGCCGGGTGCGGAAGATCTGCTGACGCTGCGGGCGCAACGCGTTCTGATGCAGGCGGATGTGATCGTCTACGATGCGCTTGTGCCGCAGGAGATCGTCAATATGGGCCGTAGGGACGCGGAGCGCCTCTCGGTCGGCAAGCGCAAGGGCTGTCATTCCAAGTCGCAGGAAGACATCAACAAGCTGTTGGTGTCTCTCGGCCAGGAAGGCAAGCGCGTCGTTCGTCTGAAATCCGGCGATCCACTGGTCTATGGCCGCGCGGCCGAAGAAATGGCGGCACTGCGCGAAGCGGGCATCGGGTATGAGATCGTGCCTGGCATCACCTCGGCCTTTGCCGCGGCAGCTGACTTCGAGTTGCCTTTGACACTGCGCGGCGTCGCATCGTCGCTGATCTTTACCACGGGCCATGATCTTGCAGGCGATATCCTGCCGGACTGGGCGCGTCTTGCGGTCTCAGGTGCGACCATTGCCGTCTATATGGGCCGTAGCGTCGCGGCGTCGGTGGCAACAAGACTGATGAGTGCTGGCCTGAATGCCGACACGACGGTTGCCGTCATCGAGAATGCCAGCCGCAGCTATCGCCGCCTGATGCACGGCACGTTGAAGGATTTGCCGGATCTTGAGCATCGCGATGAGTTGACCGGTCCGGTCATGGTGATCATCGGCGATGCGGTCGCCGGTGCGAATTTCGAAAGGTCCGAAGCGCTGGCGGTTTCGCCGCTCAGCGCCCCGATCGGACAGGAGTATGCAAATGGTTGATAAGGTACTGACCGCCAATCGTCTGAGCGATGGCATTGCTGTCTGGCTCGACGCGAACGGACAATGGAACGAGGATCTGCAGTCGTCGCTTGTCGCGCGTCATGCGGAAGCCGTCGCTTCGCTGGAAGAAATCGGCAAGCGTGATTTCTCCGCCAACAAGGTCGTGGACGTCAACATCATCGACGTGGCCGAAGAGGATGGCCGCCTGTGGCCGACGCGTCTGCGCGAACGCATCCGTGCGGCAGGCCCCACCATCGAATACGCCACAGGCTACAAGCCTGCTGACGCAGCATTTATCGCAGTCTGAGGAAGATCATGTACCGTTATGACGAGTTCGACCACGCTTTCGTAAAGGGTCGCGTGGAGCAGTTTCGCGATCAGGTGGAGCGCCGCCTGTCCGGTGAGCTGGCCGAAGATGCGTTCAAGCCATTGCGTCTAATGAACGGCGTTTATCTTCAACTGCATGCCTACATGCTGCGCGTTGCGATCCCCTATGGAACGCTGAACTCCAAGCAGATGCGGATGCTGGCCCACATTGCCCGCAAGTACGATCGCGGCTATGGCCACTTCACCACGCGCCAGAACATCCAGTACAACTGGCCACGCCTTGCCGATACGCCTGCCATCCTGGAAGAACTGGCAAGCGTGGAGATGCATGCGCTACAGACCTCCGGCAACTGCATTCGCAACGTCACTGCCGACCACTTTGCAGGTGCGGCGGCAGACGAGGTGGCCGATCCACGCCCCTATGCGGAAATCCTGCGCCAATGGTCGTCGGTGCATCCGGAATTCTCGTTCCTGCCACGCAAGTTCAAGATTGCCGTAACAGGTGCGGAGCGCGATCGCGCCGCCATTCAGGTTCACGATATCGGTCTGCATCTCAAAAAGAACGACATGGGCGACATCGGCTTTGCGGTTTATGTCGGAGGCGGGCAGGGCAGAACGCCGATGATCGCCAAGAAGATCCGCGACTTCCTGCCCGAAGAGGACCTTCTGTCCTACACCACCGCCATCATGCGCGTGTACAACCTGCATGGCCGTCGCGACAACAAGTACAAGGCGCGCATCAAGATCCTCGTGCATGAAACGGGTGCGGAAGAACTGGCGCGGCAGGTCGAGGCAGAGTTCGTTCACCTGAAGAACGGCGAACTGAAACTTCCCGACGCGGATATCGCTGCGATCACCACTTACTTCGCGCCGCCGCAGTTGAAGGACCGTCCGGAAAGCTGGGAAAGCCTTGCGCGCTGGAAGAAAGCGGACGCGGATTTTGCGCGGTGGGTGGATCAAAACGTCCAACCACACAAGCACCCCGACTACGGCATGGTGACGATCTCGCTGAAACCGATCGGCGGCATTCCGGGCGATGCATCCGACGGGCAGATGGATGTTGTCGCAGACATCGCCGCAGAATACGCCTTCGATGAAATCCGCATCAGCCATGAGCAGAATATTATCCTGCCGCATGTCGCACTTGCCGATCTGGAGCCGGTCTATCGGGCGCTCCAGGGCGCAGGCCTTGCAACCGCCAATGCCGGTCTCATCACCGATATCATTGCCTGTCCTGGCTTGGACTACTGCGCGCTCGCCAATGCACGCTCCATCCCTGTCTCGCAGGAGATCTCCAGACGTTTTGGTTCTCCAGAGCGTCAGGCCGAAATCGGTGAGCTGAAGATCAAGATTTCCGGCTGCATCAACGCCTGTGGTCACCACCATGTTGGCCATATCGGCCTGCTGGGCGTGGAGAAAAAGGGTGCCGAACTTTACCAGATCACGCTGGGTGGTTCAGGCGATGAGAATTCGTCGATCGGCGAAATCATCGGTCGCGGCTTCGAGCCCGAGAAGGTGACGGACGCGGTGGAGACGATTGTCGACACCTATCTTGGCCTGCGCTTATCGAAGGAAGAAACTTTCCTCGAAGCCTATCGCCGTGTTGGACCGCAGCCTTTCAAGGATGCCCTTTATCCTGCAGCCGCAGAAGCTGCTTGAGGACTATGGAAATGACGAAAATCTGGAGCGAACAAGGCTTCGTTGAAAACGACCCTTGGATCATCGAGACCGACGAAGTCAAGGCGGGCGAGGGGCAGAATATGGTCCTGTCGCTCGATGCCTTTTTGACGCGAGCAGCTGAGAGCAATGATGTCGGTCTTGGCGTTCTCATCACGCCAGCGGATGATGTGACGAAACTGGCCCCCTTTATTGATCGCATCGCGCTTGTTGCCGTCAGCTTCCCCGCCTTCAACGACGGGCGAGGCTTCAGCCATGCGTCGCTCCTGCGCACGCGCTTGAACTACCAGGGCGAGTTGCGGGCTGTCGGTGACGTCTTGATCGACCAGGTGCCATTGATGCTGAGAACCGGTTTCACCAGCTTCGCAGTCACGAACGAGACGGCGATCCGCCGCCTGTCGGAAAACCGCTTGCCGGGCATCGATGTCTATTACCAGCCGACGGCCAAACCTGCTGCGGAGGGTGAGACCTATAGCTGGCGGCGCCGTGCTGCAGTTTGATGTCTTGCGCCGAAACATGAGTTATTGATACATATTTCTACCTGCATAGCTCCAATGACGTTCCTGTACCTTCAAAAGGCAGTGCGGATGGTGTATTTCCCCGCCTCAAGAATGTATGGCTTTTTGTGAAATGGACGGAAGAAGAATGAACGCTCCTGCCAAAACGGAAGAATTTGCGGTCAAGATCCCGGACGGCGTCTACGCCGAAACGGTTCTTTCGGTTGAGCATTACACCGACCACCTGTTCCGCTTCCGTATGACGCGCCCGGCTGGCTTCCGCTTCCGCTCTGGAGAGTTCGCGATGATCGGGCTGATGGTTGGCGACAAGCCGATTTATCGCGCTTATTCGATCGCCAGCCCGGCCTGGGATGAAGAGCTTGAATTCTTCTCCATCAAGGTGCCGGATGGGCCGCTCACCTCCCACCTGCAGGCGATCAAGCCCGGCGATACCGTGCTGATGCGCAAGAAGCCGACAGGGACGCTGGTCCTTGACGCACTGACCCCTGGCAAGCGCCTCTACATGTTCTCGACCGGCACGGGCATTGCGCCTTTCGCAAGCCTCATTCGCGACCCTGAGACCTACGAAAAATTCGAGGAAGTGATCCTCACCCACACCTGCCGCGATGTCGCCGAACTGAAATATGGCTTCGACCTTGTGGAAGAGATCAAGAACCATGAGTTCCTGAGCGAGATTGCCGGCGACAAGCTCAAGCATTATGCGACGGTGACGCGTGAGGAATATCCCTTCAAGGGCCGTATCACCGATCTGATTGCAAATGGAAAGATGTTCGCCGACCTTGGTGTTCCAGCTCTCGATCCGGCGATTGACCGCGGAATGATCTGCGGCTCGTCGGCCATGCTGAAAGACACCAAGGAGCTTCTGGAGAAGGCTGGCCTGACCGAAGGCGCCAACAACAAGCCCGCTGAATTCGTCATCGAGCGTGCCTTCGTCGGCTGATACCGTTTTGAAATCTAGAGAAAAAGGAGGCCCCGTGCCTCCTTTTTTGGTTTCAGCGCTGTCTGGACTCAGGCGTCCTCGGGCTCATTATCGGGGACGATGTCTCGTCGGTAGAAAATAAAGAGCAGAATGGCAATTGCCGCGACACCACCGCCGACAAGATGCGAGAGCGCAAACCCGCCCTCAGTCGTCAGCCATCCGGCCACACCGTTGCTGAGCGACGCACCGATACCCTGAACAGTCATCACGCTTGCTAGGCCAACATTGAAGCGTCCGGTGCCCTTCAATATTCGCTCCACAGCAACCGGCGTTGCAATGCCAAGAAGGCCAGCACCGATGCCATCCAGGAGCTGGACCGGATAGACGACCCAGAACTGTTCGAAGGACGCTGCCAGCAGTCCGCGTATGGGTAGGGCCGCGAGTGCGATCAGGAACACGGCAGAAAGCCCGAAGCGGCGGATCAGCCATGGGGCGAGCGCTGCCACGAAGATCATGGCGAACTGGGCAACGCCCGTGATGATCGCCGTTGTCTTGAAGGGCGAGTTGAGTTCGACGGCAAAATCCTGAGCAATCAGTCGACCCATCGGGGCATTGCCGAAATGGAAGATCAGCAGAATGATGGCAAGCAGGATGAGCCCTCGCTCGTGCCACAACACGCCAAATCCGGAAGGCCCGGGCTCACCCTCATCGTGACCTAGACCACGCGCCACCTTGTGGTCGATCTGGTTGGGGTCGATTGCCGTGATGGCAATCAGCGTTCCGATGGCGGTGATGACCATCAGGCCAATGACGCCGGGAATGCCGAAATAGGAGACGGCGACATAAGTGGCAAACAAGGAGGCAAAATTGCCACCATGGTTCCAGAATTCGTTGCGCGAGATTTGCTTGGAGAACAGCTTCTCTCCAACGAGGCCGAGCGTCAAACCAGCAAGCGCTGGACCGACAGTCGCGCCGACAACCGCCGTCATGATCTGACCACCCCAGACGATGGTCTCAGTCGGGAAGATCAACGTCAAAAGTGCACCCGCGGTCACCAGAATGACCGGCACGGCGATGAGTGCTCGCTTCCAGGTGGTTCCATCGACCAGCGCACCGCAAAGTGGTGTTGCGGCAAGACCAACAAGGCCGCCAACGGTTGCAATGATCCCCAACTGCATCGGCGACCAGCCATTGGTTGCCAGAAACGCGTCGAGGAACGGGCCTAGCCCATCGCGCGCATCTGCCAGAAAGAAATTCAAAATGGCGAGGGCGAATAATGTGCGGTCGCTGATACCGCTGGATCGGCCAGGAGAGGCTCGTCCCGGGAAAGAAGAGGTGAGGAATGTCATCGGCGCGTTTCCGGAGAGGGGTGAAGCGAGCCAAAAACGCACGAAAACGTTATTGGTTGCTATGGACCATAACGATCTAAATTAGGAACTCTATGGACGTCTTCGCCGTTCGCACTCCTTGATAGGGAGCGATCACCATGAAACTGAAGACAGCCTGCCTTTTTGCCTTTGCGGCAATGATCTCCACACCTGCTGCAGCGGACGAAACTGCGTTTTTATCCTCGCTTGGTGGAAGCTGGAAAGGCAGCGGCACGGTCACGACGCGCATCGGCTCTCGCCCGGTCAATGTCAACTGCACCTTCCAGACGACAGCATCCGGACCATCGTTACAGATGCACGGCACATGCCGTGGCTTCGTTGTCGTGCGCCGATCAATCTCCGCCGACTTGACGGCTCGTGGCACAGGATACAGCGGAAACTATATCGGCCCGTCGGGGCGCCCATCTGCCCTCAGCGGTAGCCGTCGAGGCGACAATATCAACCTGACTGTCCGCTGGAACCGAGACATCAACGGCGATCGCGTGGCAGGCATGACCATCAGCAAGCTTGGGCGCGACGGCTTGAGGCTGCGCACGACGGACAAGGACGGCGCCAATGGGCCTACCGTCACCACTGCGGACATCAGGCTGACGCGATAAAGTACGGCGCGAACATGCTACAGGATAGCGAGAGTTTAGGCGGCTTCGTCGAGATCCGCGACCGTGGTATTTCTGCCCGCACCTTTCGATGCATAGAGTGCTGCGTCTGCGCGTGCATAAGCCTGGTGAAAGCTTTCCTCTGGCTTTAGCCGCACGACACCAAAGCTCGCCGTCACCGGGTTATCTACATCAATGTCTGGGTAAAGAGAGGACACGCCCATGCGCAGGCGCTCAACGCGCTCGAGCGCATCTCTCCCGTCGCTGGAGGCGATGAAAAGCGCGAACTCCTCACCACCCATTCTGCCAGTAAGATCGTGATTGCCTGCCGCGGCCTGCAGATGACGGGCAAAGCGACGGATGACCTCGTCGCCGGCTGCATGACCAAGCCTGTCATTGATGGATTTGAAACGATCGAGATCGGTCGCGACGATAAAGCCGGTTTCATTCGATGCCAAGCGCTGGGAAGCGAGCCGCTCCTCAAAGCCCCGGCGGTTGAGCAGATCGGACAGGTAGTCATACTGCGCTTGCTTCTGCAGCTCTCCGGCAAGATCCGCCGCCAGGATGAAAAGCGTCAAGATCCCCGTCGCCATCATGCCCGTCGGCGTGCCGAGCGACAGGACAATGATGAAAGACGCCTCGGCTATTTCACCATTCGGTCTGGCCATCCAAGCCGCAATGCCGACCGACAGGATGTAGAGCCCAAAGAATGCCAGCGCCAAGCGAACCGGTGAAGACAGCCCTTTTGCATGCCTGGGCAGGAAGACGATCATTCCAACGAAGAGCGCATCGGCCGCTGACGTCATCATCCGCGACGCCATGCGCCACTCGAATGGCTGCTCGCTCCAGAACACCACAATGGCGACAGCAGACAATGCCCATAGCAGTGAGATCAAACGATGATCGAGATTGGCACGGGAACGGAACCCGATTGCCAGAAGCGCGAAACTGCCGATGGAAGACTGACAGGCGAGCATCGCCATGACGCTCTGATACTCCGGCCAGACGACGCCAAACACCCGGACACCATGCCCGACCGCCGAAAACATGAAGGACAAAGCCCAGAACACGGCGTGGAACTGCACCCCAAAACGCCGCCATGCCACGAGCAGGGCAGTGCCGAAGAACAGGCTGACGAAGACAATGCTGAGCGATGTGGCGATAGGAGAGAGCATAGCCAAATTTTTAAAGAAACAGATGTCGACTGCTTCTATACGGCCTTTGGCGTGATCCGCACAACGGCTCTGCCGGACATGTTGAAACGACGGCTATCAAATCGTGAATCATGGCGGGCTCTAACGAAAGAAGCCCGGATCGCTCCGGGCTTCGTCAGTGGATTTTACTCCGCTGCTTCCTGATACTCGCTCATTGGCGGGCAGGTGCAGACGAGGTTACGGTCGCCATAGACATTGTCGATACGGTTGACCGGCGACCAGTACTTGTCCACGCGGAAGGAGCCGGGCGGGAAGCAACCCTGTTCGCGGCTGTAGGGGCGGTCCCATTCGCCGACGAGGTCTTCGACCGTGTGCGGGGCGTTCTTCAACGGGTTATTGAGTTTGTCCGCACGGCCTTCCTCTATGTCGCGGGCCTCCTGACGGATCGTCAGCATGGCGTCGCAGAAGCGGTCGATTTCAGCCTTGGTCTCCGACTCCGTCGGCTCGATCATCAGCGTTCCAGCCACCG
Source organism: Agrobacterium cavarae (assembly GCF_004310285.1). Lineage (GTDB taxonomy): Bacteria > Pseudomonadota > Alphaproteobacteria > Rhizobiales > Rhizobiaceae > Agrobacterium > Agrobacterium cavarae. Next base: position 392,296 of record NZ_SISF01000034.1, on the reverse strand, counting down.
GCCAGCTCATCGTCGGCGCGTGGAAGCCGCAGTCGATGAGGCGCTTTGCCACATCATCCACGGTCACACCGCAGCTGCCATTGAGCGGGCGCGTGTCGATGATGCACTCATGCGCCACGCGGCCAGCCTCTGACTTGTAGAGGACGTCATAGGCGCCCTTCAGGCGTGCGGCGATGTAGTTGGCGTTGAGGATCGCAACCTTGGTCGCCTGCGTCAGCCCTTCGCCGCCCATCATCAGGCAGTAGCTCCAGGAGATCGGCAGGATCGACGGGGAGCCGAACGGTGCGGCAGAGACCGCCCCAGCGCGACCGTCGCTTGCCGGGTGACCGGGAAGGTAGGGGGCAAGGTGGGCCTTGACGCCGATTGGACCCATGCCTGGACCACCACCACCATGCGGAATGCAGAAGGTCTTGTGGAGATTGAGGTGGCTGACGTCGGAACCGATATCACCAGGACGGGAAAGTCCGACCATGGCGTTCATGTTGGCGCCGTCCAGATAGACCTGTCCGCCATGCTTGTGCACGATGTCGCAGATTTCGCGAACCGTCTCTTCAAACACGCCGTGGGTAGACGGATAAGTGATCATGCAGCACGAGAGGTTTTCCGCATACTGCTCTGCTTTTGCACGGAAATCGTCGATATCGACGTCACCGTTTTCCTTCGCCTTGACAGGAACGACCTTCATGCCGACCATCTGTGCGGAGGCAGGGTTGGTGCCATGTGCCGACGTTGGGATAAGGCAGACATCGCGATGCGCGTCGCCACGAGCCAGATGGTAATTGCGGATCGTCAGCAGGCCCGCATACTCGCCCTGCGCGCCGGAATTTGGCTGCATGGAGAAGGCGTCGTATCCGGTCACAGCGCAGAGCTTGGCGGAGAGATCGTCGATCATTTCCTTGTAGCCCAATGCCTGGTCGGCTGGGACGAAAGGATGGATGTCGGAGAATTCCGGCCAGGTGATCGGCAGCATTTCCGCGGTTGCGTTCAGCTTCATCGTGCACGAGCCGAGCGGGATCATCGCCCGGTCGAGCGCCAGATCGCGGTCCGAAAGACGACGGATGTAACGCGTCATTTCGCTTTCGGCGCGGTTCATGTGGAAGATCGGATGCGTCATGTAAGCGCTTGTACGCAATAGATCTTTCGGCAGTCGATAATCCGGCTCGAAGTCGGAGATCGAGAAGTTGCCGCCAAAGGCGCGCCAGACCGCTTCCAGCGTTGCCGGGCGGGTGCGCTCATCAAGGCTCATGCCGATCTTGGTGGAGCCCACCTTGCGAAGGTTCACACCTTCGGCAACCGCGGCCCGCAGGATCAGCGCCTGCATGTGGCCGACCTCGACCGTTATCGTGTCGAAGAAGGTGTCCGGCTCTATCTTGTAGCCAAGCTTCTCCAGACCCTTGGCCATCAGCACCGCTTTCTGGTGCGTTTGCTGGGCGATCGCCTTGATGCCCTGCGGACCGTGGAAGACGCCATACATCGACGCCATTACGGCAAGCAGCACCTGTGCGGTGCAGATGTTGGAGGTCGCCTTCTCGCGGCGGATGTGCTGCTCACGGGTTTGCAGCGACAGGCGATAGGCACGGTTGCCTCGGGCGTCGACAGACACGCCGACCAGACGGCCTGGCATGGAGCGCTTATGGGCATCCTTGACCGCCATGAAGGCTGCATGCGGCCCGCCGTAACCAACCGGAACGCCAAAACGCTGCGAAGAGCCGATCGCGATATCGGCGCCCATCTCACCCGGAGACTTCAGAAGCGTCAGCGCCAGCAGGTCGCAGGCAACGGCGGCGATCGCACCTGTCTGGTGCAGGCGGGAGATAAGGCCTGAGAAATCGCTCACATGGCCGTGCGTACCGGGATACTGGAAGATCGCGCCGAAGACATCGACCGGATCGAGATCGGTGAATGGATTGCCGATGACGACTTTCCAGCCAAGCGGCGCGGCGCGCGTTTCGATCAGCGCGATTGTCTGCGGGTGGCAATTGGAGTCGACGAAGAAGGCGTTCGCCTTGGATTTCGCCACGCGCTGGCACATGGACATGGCTTCGGCAGCAGCGGTGGCTTCATCGAGAAGCGAGGCGTTGGCAACGTCGAGGCCGGTCAGGTCGGAGATCATCGTCTGGAAGTTGAGAAGCGCTTCGAGACGGCCCTGCGAGATTTCCGGCTGATAGGGCGTGTAGGCCGTGTACCAAGCGGGGTTCTCCAGAATGTTGCGCTGGATGACTGGCGGCGTGATCGTGCCGTAGTAGCCCTGGCCGATCAGGGAGGTCAGAACCTTGTTCTTGTTCGCCGTCTCGCGCATGCGGTCGAGTGCTTCGCGTTCGGTCAGCGCAGCACCCCAGGCAAGCGGGTCCTTCTGACGGATGGAGGAGGGCACTGTCGCGTCGATGAGCGCGTCGAGGCTCTTATAGCCAATGACCTTGAGCATCTCATCCATTTCCGTCGGCGACGGACCGATATGACGACGATTGGCGAAGTCATAGGGCTGGTAGTCGGTGAAATGAAATTCAGTGGGCGTGTTCATTACGCGACCAGCTCCTTATAGGCGGCTTCATCCAGCAGCGCATCGGCATCGGCGGCGTTGGAAAGCTTCAGCTTGAAGAACCAACCGGCACCCTGCGGGTCGGAGTTGACCAGCGACGGATCGTCGACGATCGCCTGGTTGATCTCGACGATCTCGCCGTCCAGCGGACAATAGACATCCGACGCGGCCTTGACGCTTTCAACGGTTGCGGCTTCGCCGTTCTTGGAGAAAGTCGCGCCGACGTCCGGCAGTTCAACGAAAACCAGATCGCCGAGTTGTTCTGCGGCGTGCGTGGTAATCCCGACGGTGGCGACATCGCCTTCGATCTTCAGCCACTCGTGTTCCTGGGTAAATTTCAGCATGGGTTTCTCCGCAGATTAGCGCTTATAGGTGGGTGTGATGAAGGGCAGGGCAGCGACGGTGACCGGAAGGTACTTACCGCGCACCTCGGCGAAGATCGCCGTTCCAGGTGTCGTGTAGTCGGTGGGCACGTAGCCCATGGCAACGGGGCCTTCCACAGTGGGGCCGAAGCCGCCAGAGGTAACCTCACCGATCTCGGTCTTGCCTTCGGCATCGGCAAACAGCTTGGAATGACCGCGCACCGGCGCCTTGCCTTCGGGCTTCAGACCGACGCGGCGACGGCTCGTGCCATTGCCAAGTTCGCCAAGAATGCGATCGGCACCTGGAAAGCCGCCTTCGCGGTCTCCGCCGGCACGACGCGCCTTCTGGATGGCCCATTCCAACGATGCTTCGATCGGCGATGTCGTGGTGTCGATGTCGTTACCATAGAGGCAGAGACCGGCTTCGAGCCGAAGACTGTCGCGCGCACCAAGGCCGATGGCTTCGCAATCGGGATGTTCGAGCAGGGCTTTGGCAAGCTCCTCGGCCTTGTCGGCCGGAACGGAGATTTCGAAACCGTCCTCACCCGAGTAACCGGAGCGCGACACGATGCAGGGAACGTCATGCAGCGGAATTTCGCGCACATCCATGAACTTCATGTCGGAGACGCCCGCCCAGAGTTCCGCGAGAACAGCCTCTGCACGCGGACCCTGAAGCGCGATTAGCGCCCGATCGTCAAGCAACGTGATCTCGCAGCTGTCAGAAAGATGCGCCTTCATATGCGCGAGATCGGCATCCTTGCAGGAAGCATTGACGACAACGAACAGATGGTCGCCGAGATTGGTGATCATCAGGTCGTCGAGGATGCAGCCATTCTCATCGGTGAAGAAGCCGTAGCGCTGGCGACCAGCTTTGAGGCTGAGGATATCGACCGGCACCAGCTTTTCCAAAGCAAGGGCGGCATCGTCCACCTTGCCGGACTTGGCCTTCAAGATAACCTGGCCCATGTGGGAGACATCGAAGAGACCGGCCGACGCACGGGTATGAAGATGTTCCTTCAGAACGCCCGCCGGATATTGCACAGGCATGTCGTAGCCCGCAAAGGGCACCATGCGGGCACCGAGGGAGAGATGCAGGGAATGGAGTGGGGTGACTTTCAGCTCGGCTGTATCGGCCAAGGATGCCTCCGGGGTAGCGCGTTCGCGCGGGCTCATGTTCGTGACACTCTGCGAGCGTCGGGTTCAAGAGCCCCCTCTGTCCTTGTCGCCTGAGATTGTTATCCCTTCGGCGAGCCTGCCCTTATAAGTGCAAGGAGGCTTCTCTCCAGAGTTCCGTTCGACCGTTGGTCCTTTTGCCTGAGAGTTTCCGGGGCGGTTGCTCCTTCGGCACCGCATCGAAGCGGTTTCTCCCAACGGTATGTAAGCTCATTATCTGTGAAGCTCTCAGATTGGCAAGGACCAAATGACGCAGGTAAACAGTTTTTTGTTCAACCTGCGTCATTTGCTTGTCATCCGGTCGACCACGCCGTTTCTCAAAGCGGGCCGAAACTTAAGCGTCCTTTTTCTCCGGGAGCTTCTTCCGCTTCGTGGAGGCCATATCTTCAAGTTCTTTTTCTGTCATGGACTTAGCCATGCTTTTTGAAGCGCCTTGTAAACGGGATTTCGGCATGTCACCTCGCTTTGCGGCGAGAGCGGCGCCTGCGGCTTTCTGCTGGGCTTTGGATTTTGCTGGCATGTTCAACTCCTCGGTGATGCGTTGCGTCCTGCAGATCAAACGCCAGCCATGGGGAGCTGTTCCGCGACACGCCGAGTGGCTCTTTGATTTTTGGATCAAAGCGCGGTATCGGAGTGATCATGAGGGTGTTCGAAAGCAACAGGGCAAAGACAATCGAGTCTGTGCTGCGCATGGTCTGCGCCGTACTGATGCTGTCTCTCGGCTTTGCGCATAAGCCGGTTCAGGCTGCGCCTGTCGCCGCACTTGATGAAGCCTACCGGTTGCCGGATGGCACCTTTGCCGAGATCTGCTCCGAGCATCTGCCGCAAAATCAATCGCAGCATGGCAAGCACGAAGGCGGTGCGATCCTCTTTTGCGAGGCTTGCCTGCTGGCATCCTCCATTCTTCTGCCAACGCCACTTGCAGATGATGGCCTCAATCCCAATCCGGCGTCGCTCGAAAATACGCTTCCGCAACAGCAAGAAGCGCTCACTCTTTCAGAGCTGCGCACCAACCGTGCCCGCGGACCGCCATCCTCAGCTTTCTGATCCCTTCGCAAACAATGCCGCAGCGCGGCACCTCAAAAAGACGGACTGCCAGATAAGCAGCCGCAAGGATCGAAAGATGACAACCATCAAGCACGCCACATTCGCAGCTTTTGCAGCCGCCCTCTCGACCACCTCCGCCTTCGCCCATACAAGCTTCGTCAACGGCACGGCGGAAGAAGACAGCACCATCGTCGCGGCCCTTCAGGTGCCGCATGGCTGCGAAGGCGGTCTTGCGACGACAGAGGTTCAGGTCGTTTTGCCCGAGGGCTTCATCTCCGCCAAACCGCAGCCGAAAGCCGGCTGGGAGCTGGAGATCATCAAGGGCGACTATCAGAAGACCTACAAGAACCACGGAAAAGACGTGAAGAGCGGGCCAGTCGAAATTCGCTGGAAGGGCGGCAACCTGCCGGATGATTATTATGACACCTTCAACATCCAAGGGAAGGTCGCAGGTGTTGCGGCAGGCAAGACGCTTCCCTTCAAGGTAAAGCAGCTCTGCAGCGACAAGGGCACCGCAAGCTGGGATCAGATCGCCGCAGAGGGCCAGGACCCTCATTCACTGGACAATCCCGCACCGGTCATCCGCATCACGGCCAAGCAGAATGGCGAAGGCGAGGGGCATGCGCACCATGATCACGGCGCCATGGCAGATACGACCGCTTCCGCCGGCGTGGTCAAAGCAGGGGACCTGGAACTGTCTCAAGCATCCACCAAAGCCATGTTGCCCGGACAGCCGGTCGGCGGCGGCTTTGTCACCATCCGCAACACGGGCACCTCTGACGATCGGCTTGTTTCGGTCTCGTCACCCCTGGCAGGTCGCGCCGAAATTCACGAAATGGCCATGGCCAACGACGTCATGAAGATGCGCAAGCTGAATGACGGTATCGTCGTGCCGGCTGGTCAGACGGTGGAGCTTTCGCCGGGCGGTCTCCATTTCATGTTCTTCAACGTCAAGAAGCCGTTCGCCGAAGGCGATAAGGTTCCCGTGACCCTGACTTTCGAGAAGGCCGGAAAGGTCTCGATCGAGCTTCCCGTCGGTCCCGCCAATCCGGGTGAGGCGAAGCACAATCACAATTGACGGCTCTCAAAAGATGGCCGCCGGGATGAATCGACATCTCGACGGCCATCGACGCGCAAATCGTTCTTACTTCGTAACCGTGAGCTTCGCCTGCATTCCGGCCTCGTAGTGACCCTTGATATTGCAAAAGAGCAGGTAGGTGCCGGGCGTCAGCTTGGCTTTCAACTGGCCGTCCTTGCCGGGTTTCAGATCAGCCACTTCGCCAAGGCTCTTCAGCTTCTTTTCATCGATGCGATGTTTTGCCGTGTCGAGCGGGATCGCCTCGTCGGGCGACTTCAGCTTGACGAGAACCATCTCGTGATCTTCCGAGACGGCGTCGTTGTGAACCATAAAGACAGCTTCTCCAGCTTTGACGCTGGGCTTATCGAGTGTCAGCGTCATCGGCTGCCCGCCTTCGCCGCCTTCATGGACCATGATGGCGGTTGCGGCAAATGCTGGAGCTGCGAGAGTAAAGGCAGCGACCGCTGCCATCGTCAATTTTGCTATGGTCTTCATGATCAACCTCTGTTTCAGTGATTACGAAAAGAGGTTGGGTGATTTGCCTGACAGGAATCTGAACGTCGTTACGAAGGCCGAAGCTTAAAGCATGGCCCTGAAGCGTATGACCGAATCTGAAAGATCGCGACAGGCTTTAGTCGGACGTGTCCCAGTCTTCCTCATACGCGTGGCGAGCCTGCTCCAATGTTGCCTGAGGGTTTTGTCGCCCCGATGTGAAGAGGGAAAGCGAGGGCGCTGCGGCTGTCAGATTCATCAATGTATGTTCCGACCCATCGTTGCGCGTGATTTGCTTCAATTCCTTGGCAGCCTTTTCGACCTCCGCTTTGCGCGAAGCGCGCTGCGGAGATTTTGCGCCCTCAGACGCATACGCCGCGATATTCGCGGAAACCGACCAAACCTGCCACATTGCCAGACCTCGATAGTAATAATGGACAGCAATGTAACAAGGCGAGATTTATCTTCGGCTAAACCTTCAGGTTGAATTTGATACGCATTTTAATCATCACCGAGGCCGGACGACTGTCGCCAGCATATTTCTAAATCCATCGCCATGACTTAAAGCAGACGGGTCATCAGCGTTTAGTATTAGGACCGGAGCGTCTTTGCATGTCGAACATTCTTCTCGTCGCAATCGGCGGCGCCATCGGTTCAGTCGGCCGCTATCTCGTCGGGCTTTGGGCTACGCGTCTTGCTGGGCCGAATTTTCCCTGGGGCACGCTGACTGTGAACGTCGTTGGCGCATTTGCGATCGGCCTTCTCGTCGAAATGGTCGCGCGACGTTTCGACGCCTCCAACGAGATGCGAGCCTTCATCGTTACCGGTATTCTCGGAGGCTTCACCACATGGTCGTCCTTCACGCTGGACACGATGGTGCTGTTCGAGCGTGGTGAAGTCGGGCTGTCAGCGCTCTATCTGCTGGCCAGCCTGCTGGTTTCTTTTGCTGCGATCTTCGCCGGGCTGGCCTTGGGCCGCGCTTTGTTTTAAAGGCAAGGCAAAGGCCGCACAGGAACGAGGCGGCAGATCAGAAAAGAAAGACTGGAATTGCCATGGCAGGTATCGAGCACATCAAGGTAGAGGCCGACGAGGCCGGAATGCGTCTCGACCGCTGGTTTAAGATCCACTATCCGGGACTGGGGTTTGGCCAGCTGCAGAAGCTGATGCGATCCGGCCAGGTTCGTGTGGATGGTGGACGGGTCAAGACCGATGCTCGGGTTCAACCGGGGCAGATGGTCCGCGTGCCGCCGCTCGATGTCGATGCCAAGGTCAAGAGCGGTCCCATCGGCTCCAAGGATTTGAAGCATTCGGAAGACGGCGATCTTCTCAAGCGCATGTTGCTGCATGAAGACGACAAGGTTTTCGTCTTCAACAAGCCAGCCGGCATCGCAGTGCAGGGCGGCTCGGGCGTAAACCGCCACATCGACGGTCTTCTGGAAGCCTGGACGAGCCAGAAGGGCGAAAAACCCCGTCTCGTGCATCGCCTCGACCGCGATACGTCGGGCGTTCTCGTCGTCGCTCGCACACGCGGCGCAGCACAGAAACTGACTGCGGCCTTTCGTGAGCGCGATACCAAGAAGACCTATTGGTCTTTGGTGAAGGGCGTGCCACGCAAACATCAGGACAAGATCTCAAGCTGGCTGGTGAAAGAGCAAACGCCGGATGGCGACCGTATGCGCATCGCCAAACACGGCGAGGAGGGCGCCGACCACGCCATATCCTATTACCGGGTAATCGACACCGCAGCACAGAACCTCGCCTGGCTGGAGATGGAGCCCTATACCGGCCGTACCCACCAGCTGCGCGTCCATGCGCTGCATATGGGCCATCCGATTATCGGCGATCCCAAATACTACATCGAAGACCCGAACTGGGATTTCCCCGGCGGCATCCAGAAGCGCCTGCATCTGCACGCGCGCCACATCGACATTCCCCATCCGTCGGGCGGCCGCCTCCGCGTCAGCGCGCCTTTGCCGCCGCACATGGTGCAGACGTGGAATCTTCTCGGCCTCGACGTTGCCGATGGTGACAGGGACGATCAATGAAGCTTGTTCTCTTTGATTGCGATGGCACGCTGGTCGATAGCGTTGGTCACATCCATGAAGTCATGGCGCGCACCTTTGTGCATTTTGGATATCCACGGCCTGAGGTGTCGCTGACGAAGTCCATCATTGGACTGACGCTCGACATCGCTATTGCCCGCATGCAGGGCAAGACGCATGTGGATGACGAGGCGACGGCCATGACGGCGCATTATAAGGCGATCTTTGCGGAGACGCGCGCTGAAGCTGGCTTTCAGGAACCGGTCTTCGACGGTATCATGGCGATGATTGCGAAGCTCTCCGAGCGGGAAGAACTCTTGATGGGTGCTGTGACCGGCAAATCCCGGCGCGGCCTCAACCTCATCATGGACACGCACGGCTTTCGCAACCATTTCATCGTGTCGCGCACGGCCGATGACTGCCCCTCGAAGCCCCATCCGGCCATGGTCAGCGAATGCTGCAACGAGACCGGGATGGTTCCGGCCGATACGATCGTCATCGGCGATGCGATCTACGATATGCAGATGGCAAAAGCCGCCGGTGCCAAGGCAATCGGCGTTGCCTGGGGCTATGCCTCCGTTGACGCGCTCTGGGCTGCAGGTGCAGATGCGATCGTCAACCATCCAAGCGAAATTCCCGGCCACATACCGGGCTGATAAGGACAGAAGATGCGTGATTTGCTGAACGATCTTTCGGAGGGCTTGAGCCATCCAGACCCGATCCGCCGGGCGCAAATTCAGATGCAGAAGCCACTGCCCAAGCGTTTTTACAAGGACGTCACCGTTGAGGAGCTGGACGACGGAGCGTTTACAATCCGTCTCGACGGCAAGACGTTGCGCACACCAGCAAAACATGCACTTTCCGTACCGACGAAAGCGCTTGCCGTCTTGATGCGTGACGAGTGGGATTTGCAGGCGGAGGTCATAGACCCGGCGACCATGCCGGTCTCCCGTCACATCCATACGGCGATTGATGGCATTGCCAATGATCCGCAGGCAGTCTTCGAAGATATTCTTCGCTTCTCTTCAACCGACCTCCTGTGCTACCGCGCGGGCGAGCCGGAAGCCCTTGTCGAACGACAGAGCGAGCAGTGGGACCAAGTCATCGACTGGGCTGCGAACACGCTCGGAGCACGCTTCATCCTGATCGAAGGCGTAATGCACCAGGAGCAACCGCGTGAGGCCGTGGCGGCCTTTGCCGTCACTCTGCGCAAATACGATACGCCGATCGAGCTTGCGGCTCTCCACACCATGACCACGCTCACCGGATCGGCGCTTCTTGCGCTCGCCTTGGCCGAAGGGGAGAAATCCCTCGAAGAGGTCTGGGCACTCGCTCATCTCGACGAAGACTGGACTGCCGAACAGTGGGGCGAGGACGAAGAGGCACAGCAGCGCCGCGCCGTGCGCTTCACCGACATGCGCGCAGCGGCCCGTGTTCTTGCTGCAGCGCGGTAAAGGTCGTCGTCACGACTTAGAGCATTTTTAACCACGATGGATGAAGATGCACCCTGAGGGTTACCTTAGGGGAGGCGTCTTTCTTGTATCGGCAACTGAAGCGTTTCGGCATGGTTTTGCTGGCGTCGCTCGCACTCATGTCTTTCAGGCTTGGACCTGAAACGGGCGAGCGAGACCGGCTGATCTATGACGTGCGGGGCGCTTTCGTTGCCGCCCGGCCGGATGTCTCGCCGGAGCTTATGCAGTCGATCCATTATCAGGTCGCCAATGCCATCAACGACACGGTGAGGGTGCGTGCGCGACCCCGCGTCGTGCTGACCATCCGGCTCGAATCCTATACCAAAGGCTCCTTGCTTCTAGGCCAACGTGCCTCGGTGAAGGCTGTAGTGCGCGCAGCGGCGGTGCAGACGGGCGAAGTCATCGCGGAGGCGAAATTCACCGTCACGGCAATCGGTATCGATGCCTCGTCGATAGAGCGAGATCTGGCCTTCGGCGTCGCGGAGAGGGTAATATCCGAGTTCAAGCTGAACCGAACCGCACCATCGACGCTCGCGACCGCTTTATTTCCCGGGAGCCGGTAAACTTGCCGCAACGCGCTTCACACGGTGACGCCGACGACCGGCAACTCGTGTCTTCTGATGGCGATCTCGGCAAGGACGAGTGAAGACAGTCCCGCTGCAAAGAATCCGACTGCGAGGTAAGTGGTGTCGCCGCTGTAAAAGCCGCCGAAGCCAACTGCAAACAGTGTGGCAACGAGGCTTGACCCCGACGCGATCAAGGATGCCCCAAACCCCGCCACGTTTCCTAGCGTCTGCATGGCGAGGGCGTTGAGATTGCCGAAAAGGATGCCGATCGCAAAGAAGGCGAGGGACAGCAGCGTCAAGAATACCGCGAAGGGCAACACAAACTCTGCGCAGAAAGTCGCAACCACCATCAACAGAGACACCGCCGTTAGACCAATAAACCCGGCACGCGCCATCGTGACCACGCCAAGGCGCTGGACCAGCCTCGCATTGATGAAGGAGGCAAGGCCCATCGCCAGAGCGAGCGCTGCGAAGTACAGCGGGAAGCTCTCAGTCACGCCGTAAGCTTCAAAGAAGAGATCCGCAGCCGTGCTGAGATAGAGGAGCTGCGCCCCGAAAACCAGTCCGGTGGCGATGATCAGCAGCGTCACGCGAGGGCTGGAGAGAATGCGCCGCGCGTTCAGGAACAGCAGGCGTGGCCGAAATGGAATACGCCGTGCCACTGGCAGCGTTTCGGGATGACGAGCAGCAACCCACGCGCCGAGCAGCACGGCGATGACGAAATAGGCAACAAACACACTGCGCCAGCCGGCTAAGGCGATAAGCGCCTGCGCCAGAGCGGGAGCCAGCATTGGGACCAGGATAAACAGCGTGAACATGAAGGACATGACACGCGCCATGGCATCGCCCTCGAACTGGTCACGGATCATGGCGCGGGTCGCAATCTTCGGACCGGAGACGCCCACACCTTGCAGGAACCGGCCAATGAGCACCATTTCCAGAGACTGGGCAAAAAGCGCGACGACTGTTCCGAGGAGATAGACGCAAAGTCCGCCGAGGAGTGCTTGTTTGCGCCCGAAGGCATCCGAGAGAGGACCGATGACAAGTTCGCCAAAGGCCATGCCGAAGATGAACAGCGAGATCACGTGATGCGTGGAGAGTGGCGGCGCTACGCCCAGCTCCAGTCCGATCTGCCTCAGCCCCGGCAGCAAAGCATCAATGCTGAGCGAGGTGAGGGAGGTCAGCAAGGCGTAGAGAATCAGGCGGCTGCGGAATGTCATCGGATCAAGTGGCGTTCTATAAAAGAATGGGAGGCCACCATAGCGTGCTTGGCCAGTGGAGCAACGCCACTATCCCGGAGAATTGTTCGGCGGACATAAGCGACGGTAGAAGCAACAACGGCCGCTTTTGACCTGTGGCTAGGTTTGGCAAGGGCCCGTCACGCGGCGGACGTCGGATCTCCGATAAAGGCCGTCGGCGTCATCGATGTGACCTGCCGGAAGGCGGCCGAAAATGCTGCAGTGCTGGCAAAGCCGGCCTGTGTTGCCACGCGCGCAATCGACTCACCACGAGAAAGCTGCTCCATCGCCCAGACGATCCGCACCCTCTGTCGCCACGCCTTGAGCGTCATCCCCGTTTCCGTAGGAAATAGCCTGCTGGCGGAGCGCACAGACGTCGCAGCGCGCGATGCCAGGTCGCTCAGATCAAGAGCGTTTCGATGATCCGCAATCGCAATCTCAGCGAGTCGCCGGCCCAAAGCACTTTGTGGAAGAGGCAAGAAGGTTGGGGCATCCTGCGTCGCGGTCAGTTCATACAATATCAGCCTGACGACGAGCTCAGCCTTGTCCGACGCCGGGTCGATAGCGACGGCCTCATCAAGCAAGGCGCGAAGCAAAGGTGCGATCCGCGACACGAAGGCGCGATCGGGGAAAGACGAGGGCGCCCAATCTTGCAATGCCTGCTTATGCAATAGCACCAACCAAAGCTCTGCATCGCTGAGGATGTCGAGCCGATGAGAGACGCCTCCAGGGATCCACCCGACAAGCTGCGGCGGCACCAACCAAACACCCCGTTCCGTATGCACCTGCACCATGCCGGAAGCAGCAAAGATCAGTTGCGCTTCGTCATGCGCATGAAGCGGCAAGCCAGCGCCTCTTGGTTTTGAAGCGCGATGAATTGTGAAGAGCTGCTGCACGTCTGTTTGGCCTTTGCGCGATGCCGTTTGGCGCCACATCGAAGAAGAAGTTGGCTAACATGAGGAATACAAGGCAATCAAGGCAAGGTTTGATAGATGGAAATGAAAACTGTCCTGATCCGGGAATACGGCTCCAACGATGTCGTAGAGGTCACAGACGTTCTCCGGCCAGAACCGGCGGCGGGCGAAGTGCTGGTCAAGGTGCACGCTGCGGGCGTCAATCCGATCGACTGGAAAATCCGCGGTGGCGCCGGTGAACGGATGGGAATGACGCTACCCATACGGCTGGGCAGCGAAGTCGTTGGCACAATAGAAACCTGCGGCGCCGGCGTCAGTCAATTTCAAAAAGGCGATGCAGTACTCGGTATGGTGCCATCTGGCGCATTTTCGCAATACGCTGTCATCAAGGCAGATCATTTGGTGCTCAAACCGAAAAACTTGAGCGTCGTCGAAGCCGCAGCAATACCGCTGGCCGGGACAACCGCCTGGCAAGCACTGTTCGACGAGGCGAAACTCTTGGCAGGTCAACGGCTGCTGATCACCAACAGCTCCGGTGGCGTCGGCTCTCTGGCCATTCAATTTGCCAAGGCCCGCGGCGCTCAGGTGACCGCAGTCGCATCTGGTCGCAACGAAAAATTCGTGCGTGACTTGGGCGCCGATCACTTCATCGACTATACCCGCGAGGCCTTCGAAGACATTGCCACCAACATGGATGTCGTTTTCGATACGATGGGCGGTGAGGTTTACCATCGGGCATTGCGAACCCTGAAGAAGGGCGGCAAGATGATCACCGTTGTGGCATTTCCTCAGGACGAGGCCGAGCAATACGGCGTCAGTGCGAAACGATCCTTCACCGTTTCCAATGCTGAAAGTTTGGGCGAAATCGCCCGCTTGGTTGAGGCCGGGAAAGTCATGCCATGTGTCGATACGGTCTTGCCCTTTGCGGATGTTCGAGACGCCCTTGCAATATCGGAGGCCGGTCGAACCCGCGGCAAGATCGTTCTTACGGTCCCGGAGTAACCGCTTTTGTCTCTTGTGTCGGCGCTTGAGTTCGATCCGATCCCGCCCATTTTACTATGGGCTAACTCTGCGGCGCTATCTCAGTGCCCCGATGGAAACGACTGTTACGACGCAAAGTTTGCGATGGTTCTCGCAGGAGTTATGGCGACGATCGGCGTCCTCTTGGCGATCCCACTCTGCAGAACCATCTGGCGTGCGCTGCGCCAATCTTGAGCAATCGCAGGGCTCGCTCGCTATGCCCCGACTTGGAAACGCTGCAGGGCTTCCTAGATAAGTCTGATGCTGAACAAGAGGAGCATCAGATGACTTCTGCACGCCGTATCGTTCTCGCAAGCAGACCCGCTGGGCAACCAGGATCTGATAATTTCCGCACCGAGGCGTTTGAACTTCCCGAGGCAGGCGAGGGGGACGTCACCGTCAAGGCTCTCTATCTCTCCCTCGATCCCTATATGCGTGGTCGCATGAGCGACGCGAAATCCTATGCAGCACCGGTTCCCGTCGGCGGCGTCATGGAGGGAGAGGCGATCTCCGAGGTCGTCAAATCCAGACACAACGACTTTTCACCGGGAGACATCGTCCGCGGCAGGACAGGCTGGAGCAGTCATGCGGTCATCAATGGCGACCAACTCCGTCGCGTCGAAACCCACGGCGCGCCGATCACCACATCGTTGGGCGCACTCGGTATGCCAGGCTTCACCGCATGGGCCGGACTGAAGTTCATTGGCCAGCCCAAGGCAGGTGAAACAGTCGCCGTTGCAGCAGCGTCGGGACCGGTGGGCTCGATGGTCGGACAATTGGCAAAGCTTGCCGGTGCCCGCGCCGTCGGTATCGCTGGCGGCAAGGAGAAGTGCGCATTCGTGAAAAACGAGCTTGGGTTTGACGCTGTTGTCGATCACCGTTCGGAGAACTTCGAATCGGACCTGAAAGCCGCTTGCCCCGATGGCATTGATGTCTACTTCGAAAATGTCGGCGGTCGTGTCTGGGACGGCGTCCTTCCGCTTCTCAACCAGTTTGCGCGTGTGCCTGTCTGCGGGCTCGTCGCACATTATAATGGCGCCGGCGCTGGCGATAGGGATCGCCTCCCGGCGACAATGTCGACCATCCTTCGCCAGAGCATCCTCGTGCGCGGCTTCATTCAGATCGAATTCGCGAAAGACCATTTCGACGAGTTTCTGGCTGAGATCGGTCCTCGTGTGGCCGCTGGCGACATCCATTACCGTGAAGACATTGTGGAGGGCCTGGAGAAGGCGCCTGAAGCCTTCATCGCCATGCTTTCCGGCGGCAATTTTGGCAAGCTGCTGGTCAAGATTGCCGAATGACAGCCCGTTCTGGCACCGTGCGCCCCGGCATGCAGCGCCAAAGCAACTCTGTCCCGTTGGCAGCCCCGCGCCTTGCGCAGCATCACTATTTGCTTGCACGGGCCTTTCAGATCATGTGACAAGATTTTGGAGGATCAAAGATGAAACACCTCCCAAATCGTCAAGATAATTTGCCAGCGAAGCGGTTGAAGGTGGGCTTTGTTCTGGCCAAATCCTTCACGCTTTCACCATTTGCATTGTTCATCGACACGCTGCGGTTGGCAAGCGACGAAACAGACCACTCTGGCCGCGTCTTTGCCGACTGGCACGTGCTTGGGAGTACCCGGCATCTCATTACGTCAAGCTGCGGTGTCCAGATCGCACCGACAAGTGACTTCATCGACCCGTCCAACTTTGATTACATCGTCGTGGTGGGCGGCTTGCTACGCGTGCCCGAACCCGTCGATCACGCCACCATGACCTTCCTGAAATCTGCAGCAGCCAAGGGCGTGAGAATGATCGGTGTTTGCACTGGTTCTTTCATTCTGGCCGAAGCAGGGCTGCTTGACGGCCACGAAGTCTGCGTCAGCTGGCTCCATTATCAGGCATTTCAGGAGCGTTTCCCGCATCTCATCGTGCGACCCGATCGCTTGTTTCATCTTGAAGGTCGAAGAGGATCTTGTGCTGGCGGTAGCAGCTCCGCAGATTTGGCAAACGTCATCGTCGAGCGTCACATCGGCCGCGACGCCGCCCGCAATGCACTGGAGGTTCTCCAGATGGATAGGGTGCGAAGCTCAAACGCGCCGCAATCTCGTCAGCCCCTAAAGATGCAGGTCAAGGAGCCGCGTGTCCTCGCTTCACTGATTACGATGGAGCAACATCTCTCCGGCGATATAAACACCGAACGGCTCGCCAAGTCCGTCGGTCTCTCCCGCAGACAATTGGAGCGTCTCTTTGAGATAACCATAGGAATGCCGCCAGCAGCGGCTTACCGCCAACTGCGGCTCGAGCGAGCCTTTGAGCTTCTGACGAACACAGACCGCGAAATCACCGAGGTCGCCTTCGACGTCGGATACGTCAATCCGTCGCATTTCACCAAGTCTTTCAAGGCGGCATTTGGTGAAACGCCATCGAGTGCCAGGGCGAGGCGAGGGGCTGAGGGACAGCATGATTGAGTTGTTTCGTGAACGCAGCGAGCGACAAACTATTTACACACTATGGTCACGTAAATGCGCGTATTCCCAATCGGAACCCCTTGGGCGAAATATAAATCGCGCTCGCCGCGCTCGCGTTTAACCTCATCCCACTCCCCGCCGCTACAGAGCATTTTCCCCCACCCCTCGAGCTGGTAGTCTTTATACATCCAAAATCGATAGCTTTTTCTACCATCGACCAGGCCGATAAATCTTTCGCTTTTAAGTTGCTCCTGAGACACGCAACTACAGAGAATTGATGTGGTGAGGCCAAGTAATAATAAATTTTTCATCGTATCACTTCCGACATGAACTACCTCAGCGTGCAATATAGATGTAAATCGCTTCGTATCAAATTATTGAATGGGAATAGATATCCACAATACGGACATGAAAAGAAACGAAAATTCAGCGTCTGAGATGAATTTTATTTGGTGGCAGTCCCTATAGCCGATGGCACGCTTCTGCGTTTGAGCCGCACTCGCTCATCATAATCATCCCGCCTGCAATCGCCCGAAAATCCAACCAGACGGGGGAGTGTGACATTCCAACTTTGCAGAAACAGGAAGATTGAGCCTCCCGGCTATGTACGTAGATCGCATAATATATATTATGGAACTAATTTGATATGATGGGCCGGTAAGCGTGAGATTTTGCCTAAATAACGACAGATGCTCCTCAAATCTCACCCGAAGCTTCGCGGCGTCGCATCTCCAGTTCTTCGCTGTAGCGGCGTAACGTGTGGCTTTCAGTCAGCAGTCCCACCGGCCGGTTTTCCACCTTGTCGTTGACGACGGCCAGTGCTTCGCTTTCGGTGTTGTCGAAGGCGGCCGCGGCTTGGCGCGCGTTCATGGTCGGAAGCAGCACGTCGTTCTTGTAATGCAGATATGTTTCGAGTCCGATCTTCGAAGCGTCGCGCTCCATCGGGTCGGCGTAGATTTCCGGCACAAGAATCATGCCGGCATAGCGCCCGTCGTCGTGGGTCATGATGACGCGTTGGGTCGAGCCGAGCGGAAACTTTTCCTTGAAGGCTTCAAGGCCCATGCTGAGGTTGGCTTTGCGGATATCGGCACGCATCATCTTGCCAACGGTCAGGTCGCGGATCCAGCCGATGTCATGCGCGCTGCGGATGCTTTCTCCGCGAAGGTGAAAACGCCATGTGGCGAAGGAATAGCCGAAGGTGGTGCGCACCACGAGCGATGTGGTGATGACGGCGGCCAGCACAAGCGCGGTGATCTGGAAGTCACCGGTCAGCTCCAGGGCAAGAAACGTCATGGTCAAAGGGCCACCGATGATAGCGGCAGCAAAGGCGCTCATGCCGATAACGGCGTAGACGACCGGTTGCGTGGCGCCATAGCCGATATATGGTGCGCAGATCGCAAAAATTTTGCCCAGTAGCGAGCCCATGAACAGCGACGCGAAAAACAGGCCGCCACGGAAGCTCGATCCGATGGAGACCGCACTGGCCGTCGCCTTGAGCAGAAACAGCCCCACAAGGCCAAACAGTGTAATATTCGCATCGAGATTGAGATGCAGCGCGCCATGGCCGCTGGACAGCACCTGCGGTGAAATCAGTGCCAATGCGCCAACGACGAGACCACCGAGTGTTGGACGAAGCCAAAGTGGAATGGCGCTTTTGCGTGCGGTCTCCTCGATGAAGGATACGGCCTGCATCAGAACGATGCCGATGCCTGCGCACACGACGCCGAGGAAGATGGCGGGCACATAGTCCGTCGGCGTCACCGTACTGGAGCCGACAACATCGATATTGATCCCATGATGCGAAACCAGACCTGCCACGATGTTCGCCACCAACGCTGAGACGATCAGCGGTGCAAGTGTGACAATCGTATAGGTGCCAATGATCAACTCGATGGCGTAGAACGTCCCCGTCAATGGCGCGTTGAAGGCGGCAGCAATAGCGCCGGCGGCGCCGCAGCCCACAAGGATGCGCATGTCCCCTCGCCTCAGCTTCAGATTAAGACCGAGCTTCGACGCGACGCCACTGGCGACCTGCGTATAGCCGGCCTCAAGGCCGACAGAGGCGCCAAAGCCGTTGGAAACGATGTTCTGCACGCAGACGATGATACTGTCGGTCAAAGACAGACGCCCGCCATGCAGCGCATTGGCCTCGATCGGGTCGACCATCGGCTTTTTGCGGGTTCGGGAGAGAATGAAGAGGATCAAGCCGAGAACGACACCGCCAACCACTGGCCCGGCCAGCACGATCCAACCGGTGAGATTGCTGCTGCTCAGCCTCTCGACCCCGAAGACGAAAACGTGAAGCGCCGTGCTCAGCGCGCCAATCAAAGCAACGAGAAGCCCTGCGGCGGCACCAACGAGGATCGCGAGAATGACGAGCGCAAGTTCGCCGCGACGGAACAGAGCACGCAGTCGACCGCTGCGGATATTGTCGAAAAAGCTCGCCATGCTGGGGGCGCGGAAGGGCTTGGTCGACATTGCATTCCTCTGTTGCAGCTATAGGCGCTCGTCCGCCAATTCCACTTCGAAACGCATCTGATCATAGCCGGGTTCGACATAGTCCGGCGTTTCCCGCAAGACGGTTTCATAATCCAGCGGCGTGTGCATATGCGTCAATATCGCGTGCTTGGCGCCAAGCTTTTCGATCCATGCGAGCGACTGCTCAAGCGAAAGATGGCTGGGGTGATAGCGATACTGCAACGTGTCGATGACAATCGTGTCGAGATTTTGAAGTTTTGCCACGGATTCTGGTGGAAAATCACTGACATCAGTGCAGTAGGCTACATCCCCGATGCGAAATCCAAGCGAGACGATATCGCCATGTTGCTGCAGGTGCGGCATGATCCGCAGACGACCACCCTCGCCGTCGATGACGATGTCCTGATCCAGATCCTCGATCAGATGGGGTTCAATGATCGGCGGATAGTTGCTGCCGACGGGCGTCTCAAGACAGTAAGGAAAACCGTCGCGAATGCGTTGCATCGTGTCCGGCTCGGCATAGATCGGTATCCGGCTTCCAGAGGTGATGAAGTAACCACGTAGGTCATCGATTCCGTGCAGATGATCTGCGTGATGATGGGTGTAAATCACGGCGTCGATCGTCTTGACCCCGGCAGCAATCATTTGCTCGCGAAAATCCGGACCGGTATCGACAACGACCGTCGTTACACCGCCGTCTGGCGCGATCTGCTCGATCAGGAACGCGGCACGGGTGCGTCTGTTTTTCGGGTTGGTCGGGTCGCAGGCACCCCAGTCTCCATTGATGCGCGGAACGCCAGGAGAAGACGAGCAGCCAAGAATGGTGAAGCGACGCCGGTATAATGCCAAGGATCAGACCTTTGTCATTTTCGAAAAACAGCGGAACGCATTGTCGGTGGTGATCTCGGCCATTTTCTCGTAGGAGAGGCCGTGAACCTCGGCCAGTACCTCAGCCGTGTTAACGACGTAGGATGGCTCGTTGCGCTTCCCACGCCAGCGCTTCGGTGCAAGATACGGCGCATCCGTTTCCACCAGCAGCCGTTCGAGGGGAACTGTCGCGGCGATATCGCGGATGTCCTGCGACTTCGGAAAGGTCAGAATGCCGGAGAAGGACACGTAGCCGCCAAGCTCGACACCAGCCTTTGCAAGATCGGGACCTGCTGAGAAGCAATGGAGAATGAAGGGGAAGGTCCCCTTCCCGCTCTCCTCGCGCAAGATTGCGATCATGTCATCATCGGCGCTGCGGCTGTGAATGACGAGCGGAAGCTTGGTGATGCGCGCCGCTTCGATGTGGCGCCGCAGGCCGGTTTTCTGGTCTTCCGGCTTCTGCGTATCATAGAAGTAATCCAGACCCGCCTCGCCGATCGCCACGATCTTGTCATGGCTGTTGGCAAGCCGCACGAGGTCGTCCGTTGAAATATCCAACTCTTCGTCGGCATTGTTCGGATGCGTACCGACCGAGCAGAAAACGGACGGATAGGTGTCTACGATCTTAAGCAGTTCCGGCAGACGCCGAACACGGGTGGAGATCGTCACCATCTGGGCGACGCCCGACGCATGGGCGCGCGCGATGATGTCGTCACGCTCCGCATCAAAATCGGCAAAGTCCAGATGGCAATGGGTATCGATCAGCATGCTGTGCTTCACGCCTCCGGGGCCACATAACGCGGGAAGACCGGCTTTGGCGCCTCAAGCGGCGTACCGGGCACCAGACGGCCAGCTTCTCCAAGCGCCGCAAAATCCCGCTTGTCGGCAGGTGAAGCCACGAGATCGAGAAGCTTCTCGCAGGAGACCGGCATGAAGGGCTGCAGCAAAATGCCGATCTGGCGCACGACTTCCGCCGTCACATAAAGCACGGTGCCCATCCGCTCCGGATCGGTCTTCTTTAGCGCCCATGGTTCCTGGCTGGCGAAATAGCGGTCCGTTTCGGAGACGACAGCGATGATCGAGGCCAGCGCCTTGTGGATCATCTGCTTGTTCATCTCGTCGCGGCAGCTCGCCAAAAGCGCATCGGCCGCGGCAAGCATGGCCTTGTCTTCATCGGTGAAAGCGCCTGGTGTTGGGATTTGCCCGTCGCAGTTCTTGACGATCATGGAGAGCGAACGGCTGGCGAGGTTGCCGATACCATTTGCCAAATCGGCATTGATGCGGGTCGCAATCCCCTCCTCGCTGTAGCTGCCATCCTGGCCGAATGAGACTTCGCGCAGGAAGAAATAGCGTACCTGATCAAGCCCGAAATGGTTCACCAGATTGACCGGATCGACCACATTGCCGAGCGACTTCGACATCTTCTCGCCCTTGTTGAGCAGGAAGCCATGCGCGTAGACCCGCTTTGGCAGCGGCAGCCCCGCGCTCATCAGGAAGGCTGGCCAGTAAACGGCGTGGAAGCGGATAATATCCTTGCCGATGATGTGCACGTCAGCGGGCCAGTATTTTGCCCGGGGGCCATTTTTGTCTTCAATATAGCCGGTCGCGGTAATGTAGTTGGTCAGCGCATCCACCCACACATACATCACATGCTTCGGATCGTCCGGCACCTTGATGCCCCAGTCGAAGGTCGTGCGCGAAACGGAAAGATCCTTTAGACCCGATTTGACGAAGGAGATGATTTCATTGCGGCGCTCCGCCGGACCAATGAAATCGGGATTCTCCTCATAGTGCTTCAAAAGCTTATCCTGGTACTCGGAGAGCTTGAAGAAGTAGCTTTCCTCCTCGACCCACTCCACCGGCGTGCCTTGCGGCCCGTAACGAACGCCATCGGCGCGCACCTCGGTTTCGTCCTCGGCGTAATAGGCCTCGTCGCGGACCGAGTACCATCCCGCGTAGCTATCCTTGTAGATGTCACCGGCATTTGACATCAGGTTCCAGATGTTGCGCGACGTCTCGTGGTGACGCTCTTCCGTGGTACGGATGAAATCGTCGTTGGAGGCATTCAACAGCTTGCCCATTTCGCGAAACTGATCGGAATTGCGCTGCGCCAGTTCTTCCGGCGAAATGCCTTCCGCGCGCGCCGTCTGCTGCATCTTCTGCCCGTGCTCGTCAGTACCCGTCAGAAAGAACACATCCCGCCCATCCAAACGCTGAAACCGCGCCATGGCATCCGTCGCGATCAGCTCATAGGCATGGCCGATATGCGGCTTGCCGTTTGGGTAGGAAATCGCGGTGGTGATGTAAAAAGGGGTCTTGTCTGTCATGACGCTCGATCGGCTTTACGGTCTGATTTTTGAGTTAGACCGCTTTAGCCTATTGTTCGCACAAGCGAAAGCAAAAGCGTAGCGGACTATCACTGGCGGCTTACAGACCCCAACCTAACTGACGAATCCGTGGACGAAAAAATGCGAATGCCTCGTGGAAAGTAACATGCCAACCGCTGCCCAACGGCTGCTCAAGCGGATGCCAGAAGTAAGAAAACGTATGACCGTGATCATCAGTGGTCACATGATCCCAAGAATCTGGCAGCGACTTTTCCAGATGGCCAAAAAAGTGCCAAGAAACGCTGCCCAGACCGATAAGGCCGGTTCCCAAAAAGATCATCCGAGAACCGACGATCAGGCCGCTTTCCTCCTCAAGCTCGCGCTTCGCAGCGTCTTCCAGGTTCTCGCCCTGTTCCACCGTTCCCTTGACGAATTGCTTGCCCGCCGATGGATGGATGAAACCGAGCACTTGCCAACCGCTTGAGGTTTCACGGCAGACGACCGGACAGACTTTCTCCATGCGCACCTCTGTCGCACCAAACGAGAACAAATTATCAAACCGAGCGCATATCTTCCAGAATGGAAAGCACCATCTGCTTCTTGTCGAGATTGTAGGCCTGCGCAATCGTAATACGCTCGGAGAGCGAGGACGACAGGCGCGCCTGGCGCTCGGCGCCCCTCAGATCACCGGCGATGGCCGCGGCTTTGGCGCGGTGTATCAGTTCTTCGGTCGCGTGTTCCATGAAAAATCCGAGAATGATGTCGCCATCCTTCTGCGCCAAAGCATCGGCCAGCTTGTGCATCTGCTTGCGCGCCGAAGGTCCTTCCGCACTCATCACGGCGTTGAAGACGTCGACGATATCCGAGCCGCCATAATTGACGAGCTTCAGCGCTTGCGCAACGCTGCCTTTGGAGGCTTGCAGCAACGCCTCGCGCTTCTCGCCTGCGACACTCAGCCCCAGATTATCAAGTGCACGCTCCATGGCGCTGTCAGCCAAAGGCTGGAGACGCAGAGGCATGCAGCGCGACCGTATGGTCGGCAGAAGTTTGCCGGGCGCATGGGACAGCACCAGGAACATTGCCCGTTTTGGCGGCTCCTCCAGGATCTTCAGGATCGCATTGGCAGCGTTGCGGTTGAGATCATCCGCCGGGTCGATGATCACGATCCGCCAGTTGCCAGTGCCCGACGTCTGCGAGAAAAAGTGCCCCGCCCGCCTCACCTCATCTACGGTGATGGCAGACTTCGTCTTTCCGGTTTTTTCGTCAACCGGCCGCGTCAGGTGCAGGAGGTTGTGCGATGCGCCCGATGAAATCTGCCGGCTGACGAAAGAGGATGGCTCAGGATCGACAATCTGGTCGGGCGCCTCCGCCGGATCGGGATGGGTGAGAACATGATTGGCAAAGCGAAAGGCGAGCGTCGCCTTGCCGATCCCCTCCGGACCTTCGATCAGGACGGCATGGTGCCCTTTGCCAGAGCGATAGGACTGCGCCAGAAATTGCTCTGCCTCTTCATGACCGAAAAGGCGCGTATTGTCCTGAGGGGCAATGGCACCATCAAGAACGCCGGGCGTCTCACTCATTGTGCCACATCCGAAAGATGGTCAAAACGCTCCAGCAACGGCTCGACCATGGACAGAACGTCTTCCGTCACCCTCTCTTGCTGCTGCTTGGCATCCACGATCCGGCAACGCCGAGGCTCGTTCAGCGCAATATCGAGATAGGCTTCGCGCCGCTTTTCATGCGTCTCCAGCTCTTCCTTCTCGAAACGATCAGGCGTTGCGCCATCATCGGCGCGCTTGCGTGCCCGCGCCAGACCATCCACAGCCGGAATATCGAAGATCAGCGTGAGATCAGGCATGGTGCCGTCCACCGCAATACGTTGCAGCGTCTCGATAAAATCCGTCTCCAGGTTTCCCGTCGTTCCCTGATAAACACGTGACGAATCAAGAAAACGGTCGCACAGAACCACCGCGCCGCTCTCGAGTGCCGGACGGATAACCTCTTCGACATGGTCGTTTCGTGCTGCGGCAAACAGCATCGCTTCCATGCGCACACCAAATGCTTCCGCAGCCCCGGAGAGCAGAACGTGACGAATGGCTTCTGCCCCTGGCGAACCACCAGGCTCGCGTGTGACGACAACTTCCAACCCGCGGCTGCGCAGCGTTTCCGCCAGAATACGGATCTGCGTGGACTTGCCTGCGCCCTCGCCGCCTTCAAAGCTTATGAACAGTCCTTTTTGGGGCAATGTCTCTTCCTGATGGTCTCAGCTTTTGCTTCTTATTAGACGATATCGCTAAGGCGCGAAACCGCTTCGGCGACGCTGCGCATCCTTTTCAGGCGTGCTGCCCGCTTTTTCAGAGCCAGAAAAACAGCAGTTCTTTCAGGGCACCTGCCGCATTTTGGGTCAGCGTGCCGGGCGCAACGGGCGCCGTCGTGTAAAGCGGCACTTCCCGTAACAGCCGCTCGCCGGAGAAGATGCGAAGCGTAGCAGCGTTAAAATCCGCTTCAAGTGGCGCATTGAGCGGCCAGTTGTAGACGATCCGCCCCGATAACCGATCAGGGTTGTTGAGCGGCACGAGCACGCTTACCGTCTCATGTACTGCAAGATCGATGGCCGAAGCAGCACCGCCATAGACGCTGACAGTGCCGACAGTCTCGTTCTTTTGAAACAACTCGCGCTTTTGAAACGCCGTCAGTCCCCACTCGACGACGCGACGGGCTTCTTCCTGCCGCGTCTTGTCGTCTTCCATCCCGGCAAGCGTCAGGTAGATTCGGCGACCGTCTCGTTCGGCGGAGATGACAGCGGAATAGCCATGGCCCTCGGCAAAGCCGAGCCCGAGACCATCGATGCCGAGATCAGGGGCAAGAAGCGTATTCTTGTTGCGTTGAAAGATGCGGTTCCACTCGAAATCCGGCTTGGTGAACAGGCTGTAGCGATCCGGATAGGTGTCGCGAATATGCTTGGCCAGCGTCACCATGTCTTTAGCGGTCGTCTTGTTGGCCGGGTCGGGAAGACCGGTGGAATTGGCAAAGACGCTTCCCGTTAGACCAAGCGCTTTCGCCCGTTCCGTCATCATCTTGGCGAAGGCCGCGTCGGAGCCAGTCATGCCTTCCGCCAGAATGATGCAGCCATCATTGGCATTTTGAACCACGATGCCTGTCACAAGATCATTGATGCTGACGGAGGATTTCAGTGCTGCAAACATGGTGGACGTTCGAGACGGAGCGCCACCCGTCCGCCAGGCATATTCCGAGACAGGATATGCCGTCTCCTGAGTCACGCGCCCACTCTTCAGCGCATCCAGAACGGTTTCAACCGTCATCAGCTTGGCAAGAGAGGCAGGTGGAAATTGGGTGTTTTCATTCAGCGATAGCAGAACCGTGCCCGTCTCGGCGTCGATCATATAGGCCTGCTGCGCCTTGACGGCGAGACCACCGGATTGGGCAGATGCAATCCCGATGCTGCAGGCAAGCGCCAGTGCGACGAGGCTGAGACGCCGGAAGATTTTTGGTATCAAAGTCACCATGAAACGCCGGCCCGCCGTCTGTTTTGCTGCTTCACGCCCGCCGGACGATCCGTAAATTGGAATCGTCCTCACACACAGCGATTATGGGCCACAAGGCCGCCGAGGCAAAGCTCAACGCGCCTTGTTCTGCTTGTTCTTCACGTAGTTCAGAATGGACTGTTCCGTCAGCTCGCCACGCTCGACAAGCACGGCGTCGAAAACGTGAGCAGCCTTGGATGCTGGCGCTGCTTCGGAATAGGCAGAAGCGTAGCGCGGCGATGGGCCTGGAACGCGCAGGAAGTTGCCTTCCGGACGCTCGTTGATAAACGGACCGATCTCTGGAAGCGCGATGAACTGAACGTTGCCCTGCCCTCCAAAGGAAGCCGGAGCAGCACCCTCAACCAACGGCATGGCCTGGAGCGCATTGTTCTTCTTCGTGCCAACCAGTGCCGTCTGCGCCGAGCCGCCGTAAGCAGGGTTGGACGGGATTGGAATATTGCTTTTCGATGCAGAGGCAACCATCACGCCGCTTGCAATCTGACCTTCAGGATTGACGCCCGGAGAACGCGAGCCCTTGGGGATATAGGACGCCATGAGGAATGGCATGTCGTGACCGTCAAGCGGTGCGCGACCGACATACTGCACGCGAACCTTGGCAGTGCCCGTACCCTTCATGTCGAGCAGATCGGCTGTCTTGCTGGAGACGTCGATCAAGCGGCCCTCATGGAACGGGCCGCGATCGTTGACGCGAACGACGACAGAGGAGCCGTTTTCGAGGTTGGTCACGCGGGCGTAGCTTGGAAGCGGGAATGTCGGATGGGCGGCAGAAAGATGTTCTTTGTCGTAGGCTTCACCATTGGCCGTCATGCGGCCATGAAAGGCGGAACCATACCAGGATGCCAGGCCTGACTTGTCGTATCCTGGATCTTCTTTCGGGAAGTACCGGCGGCCCTTGACGGTATAGGCATTGCCGACGAGGAACCGGCCACCGCCCTTGGGGACGTTGGCACCTTCTGCGATACGCGGACTTGCCTTCACGCCATATTCCGACTCGGCGAAATATTCCTTGCTGCGCTTCGGCTTCGTTTTTGTTTCCGACGTCGTCGAACATGATGCGGTCGCGGCGCAGAGAACGGCAATGCCGACCCATTTGACGCTGACGCCAAGCTTCGTAACGGTAGACTTCAAATTCTTGCCCCGTGCTGCTTTAGACCGCGCCTGTGCACGGCCCCTCTCACACCTCGATGATCACGCCCATCACATCGAAGCACTTAACGGATGCCTAATCTTGCCCGCAACATGGCGAAAATGCGAACGATATGATCCGGAAAGCTAAAATTGTAATCAGCGTGGTTAAGCAATGGTTAAATCTGATCTGGCGAGAGCGACTGATAAATAAGGCTTTTGAGGCAATTGACGCGCTGGCCCAAATGTTTATAAACCCGCGGCAGGCGAGGATGGGTGTCCGAGTGGTTTAAGGAACCGGTCTTGAAAACCGGCGTGCGGGAGACCGTACCGTGGGTTCGAATCCCACCCCATCCGCCATTTTCCAAAATGTCCGAACCGAAGACATAGGTAACAGTTTGTACCTAAGACATAGGTGACAATCTCGTGCCGAACGGATTGTCGATGGTTTGCAGCGTTCTCTGTTCCAGGTCGATATATCCTAGATCATAATGCATGAAGCTGACGATCCAAATGCCGTCTTCCACCTCCTTTAATCCCAGTTTCTGTCCGGCCAGCACGGTCGATATGTTGATCTTCTTGCGATAGAGGCAGGCGCGCCCGCAATTGGTGATGATGATGTCGCGATCGTGAAAGGGATACTCGATCTCCGGCAGGCCAAGGTAGGGCCGCAGAGAGGCGGTATAGAGATCGGCAGGCACTTTCATGCCGATCGCCTCATGTGGCCTATCACCATTGAATTCGCTGACGAATGCATCGAAGCGTACCTGTTGCTGGAGAAGGTTACGTTCGGGCGGTCTCGTTGCCTCCTTCTTCAATGTCAGATGCATACGCTCATGCCGCCCGTTCTGCTGAGGGTGGCCCGGTTTGATGCGCTCGATTGCAATCCCAAGCCTCAACCAGAAGACCGACAGCTTCGACAGATTGTAAAGCCCGTTTGGTGAAGCAAACGGCAGCCCATTGTCCGAGCGTATCGCCTGAGGCAGCCCATGTTCGGCAAACAGGCGGCGGAAGGCTTCGATCACAGCCTGCTCGCGTGTCGATTCGAAGGCTTCGCAAGCCAATAGATAGCGTGATGCCTGATCGGTTACGGTCAAAGGGTAACAATAACGACCATTCCCAAGCTTGAACTCGCCCTTGAAGTCGGCGCACCACAGATCGTTTGCATTGACGGCTTGTGACAGCGTGGTGCCCATGGCCTTGTTTGCCCGGTTCCTCTTGCGGGCCTGGCGCACAAGGCCATGGCGGTCAAGCACCGCGTGCACGGTGCTGCTCGCCGGAATGCGGACGTCGCCGGCGAGCTTCTTCACCAGCAACTCGCGGATCTTGCGCGCACCCCAATGCGGCTTCTCCTTTTTGAGACGCACGATCATGGCCTCGACAGGATCGGGGAGTTGGTTGGCGTAGCGAACCGGACGCCGGGATCTGTCCGTCAGAGCTTCAAGCCCGTCGTCCTTGTAGCGATTGAATATCTTGTAGCCGGTCTTGCGTGATATGCCGAAGTCCCGACACACCTCGCTCATTCCTTCGCCCTCCAACAATCGGGCGACAAAGCGTAGACGTTCCTCCATAACCGAAGTCTCTCTCCACGGCATCAACACCTCCCGCAAAGCGAAAAGTGTTACCCATGTCTCCGGTACAAAACGTCACCTATCTCTCAGGTCGGACAAAAAACTCAAATACTTGCTGTTCCACCCACGCAACGGGTTTGGCGTCCGCTGTCTTCTGATCGGTGCTTTCGCAGGGGCTAGGCTCCACATGCTGGCGTAGCGATGCCTTGGCTTGTGTTGGAAGTTGGTGATCTGAACGTTCTTCTTCGTGGTCTCGAATGGCCGCCTTCAAGCGCGGTGGAACCTTGTGCATCGGCATATGTTAATGTCCGTCATTGGGAGAGAAATCATGAAGCTTTTAAGCGCAGCGATCTGCCTCGTTTCCGTCGGAATTCTTAGTGGATGCGTTGATGATCGCGGCTACCGCAGCGGTGGCTATTATTCGGCGGGCGTTTACGACCGATCCTATGAGAGGGATCGATACTACCGCAACTATGACCGCCGCGATTGGCGTGATCGCCGCGGCCCGCGCCGTGACTACCGCTACCGCCCACCGGTTTATGGCGGCACACAAGAGTACCGCGTCATCGTCAGGTAAACAGTACAAACCGTTGTGGTCTCAGACGTTTCAGCAGAATACAAGCCTTTAGACATCGGCGCCGATACCGCGCTTCGCTAAGTTGCAACGTTACACGTCCCAGGGATGCGATCTGATCTATCGCCTCCCTGGGCCGTTTGCCATATCCAAATGGTCTTCACGGCAAAAGCCTAAGGCTTTCCACACACGATCTCTATTCTGCTATTCGAGTCGTTTAGTCCTTTCGTGAGGCGATCATACTAAGCCGTCGGAGGCATCCGCAGCCCCTTCAAGCCATGGCATGGACCACATCTCCGGTCGTTCCCCACAAGCTTGGATCCTAACCGCAATTCGCCCCCAGATTTAGGTGTTTCATCCGTCGCACCTCGACGTCCGCCGCCGAGGATGAGCGGCAAAATGAGCCGAAACCCGATGACAGTTTCGGCTCATCGAGGTGGGTTACTTCCAGCTTCGATAATCTCCAGCCGTGCAACCAAATGGTGCGTTTTGATCGCCGAAGCGTTTTTGCAATTGGGCGCATCCCCACTTGTTAATTGGACCCGGCATGAGGTTGTTGATGTCCATGGCCGGTGACGTGAATTGCGACGGCGCGGCGGTAACATACCAGAG
Organism: Agrobacterium cavarae; assembly: GCF_004310285.1. Classification (GTDB taxonomy): domain Bacteria; phylum Pseudomonadota; class Alphaproteobacteria; order Rhizobiales; family Rhizobiaceae; genus Agrobacterium; species Agrobacterium cavarae. The sequence continues at coordinate 362,778 of NZ_SISF01000034.1, read as the reverse complement.
CCAATAGCCCCCGAGTCCGACGATGATCAGCAGGATGATTATGCCGAATGCCTTAAGGCCTTGCAGGGCGGAAGCGCCAGCGGATTTTTGAGGCTGGGTTCCTGTCGTCCGCGCGCCTTCCGACACGGCTGTATCGGCAGCGACAGCTGACAGCGCCTGTACCCTCTCCCCGTCCGTCAATTCGAGTCGCTCTAACCGACCGTCCAGAAGGACGGGCAGCGGGCTGTTCTTCTGCCAGGCGGCAAGCGCGATGTCGTGTTTTTCGGATTGTCCGATGATGAACGGAACCTCGTCTTTGCCCATCAGCGAAAAGGACTGCCGCTTGGTTTTGTCGTCGCGGATCGTGTCCGAATAGGTGAGAAAAAGGCCACCGCGTTTTTTCGTGGCATTCGTGACAGCGACAGGCAAAAGGGTCAGTGGCTGAGCTTCGCCGAGCTTGGCCTTTGCCCGGAAAAATCGAACGAGTGCAAAAAGCAGGGCGATCCCGCCGAAGCCAAGAAGAACAAAAAGGATCGCCAGGGTGATAATGCGGTTCCACAGCATGTCGAGACCGAGCGAGATGGTCGCAAGCTGCGGATCAGAGCCGGAGATAAAAAGGCCTGCCTCATAGTCGCCGGAGTGCATATCGACGAACATCACCTCTACGTCACTGTTGTAGTGCTTGCCCTCATAGTCGTAGGAGAGCTTGGCGTTGCAGGTGGTGAAGACAGCCTTTCGGGTTTTGCAGCTGCCGTTGAGATCGCCGTCCTCGATCTCCACGGGGTTCTGGCTGATCTTGTAGTCCCGGATAACTCCAGGTCCTTCCGCCCACAGCATGAAGACGGCGAGTGCCAGCAGAATCAGCGGAGAGAAGTAGTAGGCGAATGGTACGGACAACACGCCGCGCTTTAGTTTCAAAGGGCGCGGAGGAAGCTTGATGTCGGGGATTGTCATGATGGCCTTTGCGCAGTTTCTGATCACAAGCGCGGCATCAATAGTTTATCAGAGATGACTAAACAACCGCGACAAGCCACTCCACCGGTCTTACCTTATCCGGATTCACTGGTGGAATCGGCCGGGGCGGTGCGCCGCGCGGTTTGAATTGCGCTGATCACAAAAGATGTCACAAGTTTCGCACGGTCATCGGTTCTGGTCGCGATGGCGATCGGTGCGCGGGGTGATTGCCCGGCGATCGGGCGGTAGACGGCGCCCTCATTCCGGATCGAACCAACCGAGCGCGGCACGATCGAAACGCCAAAGCCTGCGGCAACCAGCGGAATGATGGAAACGATCTGCGACGCCTCCTGGCCGAGCTTGGGGCTGACGCCCGCCTCGTTGCAGGCGGAGACGATGCTGTCATAGAGGCCAGGTCCAATGTCTCGAGGAAAGAGAATCAGATTCTCACCGGCAATGGCGTCGAGCGGCACCGCATCCTGGTCACGCAAGGCATGATCGGCGGGCAGCGCGATCACCATGTCTTCATCCAGACAGGCGCGAACGGAGAGCAACCCATCCTCAAGAACCGGCGGGCGGATGAAGGCCACATCCAGCCTCCCTTCCCGCAGGCCCGCAAGAAGAGCGGGCGTATTGCTCTGCTCCGGCGACAGCACAACATCTGGATAGGCTGAACGATAGGCGCGAATGATGAGCGGAATTGCCGGGTGAAAATAGGTGGCGCCGGCAAAGCCTAGACGGAGGCGTCCCGTTTGGCCCGCCGCGTGGCGCCGCACCTGAGTGAGTGCGTCCTCGAAGCGCCCGACGATATCCAGTGCAGTCTCCTGAAACACCCTCCCCGCCGCCGTCAACTCCACGCCCTTGGCATGTCGGGTAAAAAGCTGTGCGCCCACCGCTTCCTCAAGCTGACGGATCTGCATGCTGAGCGGCGGCTGGCGAATGCCAATCTTCTCTGCCGCGCGGGTGAAATGCTTCTGCTCCGCCACGACAAGGAAATAGCGAAGCCGCCGAATATCGATGTCATCCAATATCATATATGAAAAAGCCTCTGTTTATATATTGGAAATTAGATCGAAATGCTCCCAGCTTTCAAGACAGACACCGATGCAAAGCAGAGAAGGAGATATCCATGACCATGACCGTCGCTGATCTACTGGCAGAAACCCTCGCCGATATCGGTGTCGAACGCATCTGGGGCGTCACTGGCGATAGCCTCAATGGGCTGAATGACAGCCTGAGGCGGCTTGGAAAAATAGAATGGATGCATGTGCGTCATGAAGAGACCGCTGCCTTTGCAGCGGGCGCCGAAGCGGCAGTCACTGGCAAGCTCGCGGTCTGCGCCGGAAGTTGCGGCCCGGGCAACCTGCATTTGATCAATGGCCTGTTTGACTGCAAGCGCAATCACGTTCCGGTACTGGCGATCGCGGCTCACATCCCCTCCTCCGAAATCGGTCTCGGCTATTTTCAGGAAACCCATCCGCAGGAACTGTTTCGCGAATGCGCGGATTTTGTCGAGCTCGTCTCCAATCCCGCACAGATGCCGGGCGTCCTCAACCGCGCGCTGAATACGGCGATCGGCCAGAACGGCGTTGCCGTACTTGTCATTCCGGGCGATGTCGCGCTCGCCGATGCGCCCGTTTCGACAGTCCCGCCTCAGGCCGTTCCGGCCCTGCCCCGCATCCTTCCACGCGAGGAGGAAATCAGCCGCCTTGCCAATCTGCTGAATGAGGGCAAGGCCATCACCATTCTCGCGGGAAGCGGCTGCGCTGGCCATCACGATGCCGTTGTGGCGCTTGCGAATGCGCTGAAAGCCCCGGTGGTTCATGCGCTGCGCGGCAAGGAACATGTCGAGTGGGACAATCCCTTCGATGTCGGAATGACCGGCTTAATCGGCTTTTCGTCCGGTTATCACGCCATGGAAAATGCCGACACGCTGGTGATGCTCGGCACCGATTTCCCCTATCGCGCCTTCTATCCGACCAAGGCGCGGATCATTCAGATCGACCGCGATGCGGGCGCGCTTGGAAAGCGCGCAACGCTGACGCAAGGTCTGGTCGGCGACGTTGGCGAGACGATCTCAGCTCTTCTGCCGCACTTGAAGCCTCGCAGCGACGCGCACTTTCTCGAAGCTGCCCGCGCCAATTATCGCAAGGCGCGCGAAGGACTGGACGATCTGGCGAAAACCTCTGGGGCCGGCCAACCGATCCATCCGCAATATCTGGCGCAACGCATCAGCGAACTTGCGGCAGAAGACGCGATCTTTACCGCCGACGTCGGTACTCCCACCGTCTGGGCGGCACGCTATCTGGCGATGAATGGCAAGCGGCGCCTGCTGGGCTCCTTCAACCACGGTTCGATGGCAAATGCCATGCTGCAGGCCATCGGCGCGCAGGCTGCAGCCCCCGACCGGCAGATCGTGTCACTCTCAGGTGACGGCGGTTTCACCATGATGATGGGCGACTTCATCTCGCTGGCGCAACTCAATCTGCCGGTCAAAATCGTCGTCTTCAACAATGGCTCGCTCGGCTTCGTGGCGATGGAAATGAAAGCGGCCGGCTATATCGATACCGGCACAGACCTCGAAAACCCGAATTTTGCCGCGATGGCCAACGCCATGGGCATCAAAGGCATCCGGGTGGAAGAATCCGTCGATGTCGACTGGGCTTTGAGTTCAGCCTTTGCCCATCCAGGACCCGTGCTGGTGGATGTCGTGACCGCGAAACAGGAACTCGTCATGCCGCCGAAGATCAAGGCCGAACAGGCCAAGGGCTTCAGCCTCTATATGCTGAAGGCCATCATCAGCGGCCGCGGCGATGAGGTGGTCGAACTCGCACGTACCAATCTGCTGAGGTAAGGAGAACGACGGTGAACGAGACACGCGTCCGCGACCTGGCTTTTGTCCTGCGCTGCTCGGGGGCCGCGACGCTGTCCTATATTCTGGCGGAGGCGGCCGGGCTTCCTCATCCCGTCTGGGCTGCGATGTCCGGTATCATCGTTGGTCAGGAAAAGCTTGGCGATACGCGCCAGGCCACCATCGGGCGGTTTGCCGGCACGCTGCTCGGCGTGATCATTGCCGTTGTCATCGGAACGGCGGCGCAAGGCTTTGGCATCGGTCCTGTAGCGGAAATTGCCATTGCCGTCGCGCTCGCAGCCGTCATCGTGCGACGCTATCCATCCTTGAAGGTTTGTATGTGGACCTGTCCTATCGTTTTCCTGACAACCACGGCGCAGACGCCTCTTTGGGAAGTCGGCATGTATCGAGGCGCGGAGGTTTTGCTGGGGAGCGCTGTCGGTGCAGCGCTGCATGCCATCGCGGAACAGATTATCTGGATGCGTTATGGCAGACGCTGAACAGCAAAGACGCCGCGCTAATATCCGGTTCAAAGGCAGATGGGCGTTACCTCATCTTCGACGGGCCGCCCGCCGGCTGGAATTGCGTGCCGTCGGCCTGCTCCCTGAGCAATTCAGTGGCGAAGAAGGTGCGCGCGCCGCACTCGCTGTCGGAGCGCCGTTGATCATCGCGCTGACAACCGGTCAGCCCGCACTCGGCTGGGCGGTTTTCGCTGCGTTCTGGACATGCCTTTGCGACGGACCAGGACCTCATGCCATGCGCCGCCGCACCCTTGGACTTTTCGTCCTGATCGGCACCGTCCTTGCCTTTGCCGGATCCTGGGGCGCATCGGCGGGGATGGAAGCTGCTCTCGCAGTCGGCCCTGCCCTCGTCTTCGTCGCCATACTGGCTGGTGCTGCCTTTTCCCTCGACAGTTTGCTCGGGACCCTGCTCGCTGTGGTCGCCGTTGTTGCCGTTGGCTTTCCGCACCCGACTCCCGCCGCCGCAGCGCAGTCGCTGACATTTCTGGCTGGGGGAAGCTGGGCCTTTCTCCTCATCAATCTGGTCTGGCGCATCGATCCAAGGGCCTCGCTCGACCGCAACGCGGGCGCGGTCATTGCACGGCTGTTCGATATGGCAGCAGATCTGGCCTCGATTGGTGATCGCGGCCATCGGGACGCGCAGTGGCACAGTGAACATGCCGAGCACAGACGCGCCGTGCGCATGTCGATGGAGCGATTGAGAACGGTGCTGGCTCGGCACCCGGCAGACGCGCGTCGATACCACAATGCGCTCCGGGCAACAGAGATCATCTTTGGCGCCCTCGTCGCCTTGGACCACGCCTATATCCACAGATTGGGGCCAACAATAGAGCGCGCGGCAACAGCGCGCGCGTTCGCCACCGCCCTGCTCGGAGTCCGCCTCTCTCTGCGAGGCGATGTCAGTCAGAAGGACCTCCTTCGCCGCGGCATCGAGCGGCTGGACAGGACAGCCGAACATCTGACAGACGATCTCATGATCGGCTGCGTGCTGGCGCTTAAGAACGCGTTGCGCGTGCTTGAAAACCCAGAGCAATCCAACGAGGCCTTGGCAGCACCGCCACATCAGATCGCTCCAAACTGGAAGGACCGCATGAGGGGTGCGCTGCGGCTGGGCTTACGCCAGGCTGCGGGTGTCATTGGCGTTTACTACATCGCCATCATCTTTCAGTTGGGTTATCCCTACTGGGCAACAATGGCGCTGATCGTCTGCCTTCAGGGCGGCGCTCGCGTGACATGGGCGCGATCGCTTGAACGCATTTTCGGTTCCCTGCTCGGTGGCTTTCTGGCTCTGGCGCTGCTCTCCGTCACGCAGCATCCCGTCATCTTGTGCGTGCTGGCAATCCTGCTTGCCAGCGTCACGATTTCGCTGCGGGTGGTCAATTATTCCATCTTCGTCGTGGTCCTGACCATGCTCTTCATCATCGTCACCGACATGATGCATCCGGGAAGCGGTGTTGCTGCAGCGCGTGTGGTGGATAATCTGCTTGGCAGCATCGCCGCACTGTTGGCTGTGCTGGTTCTCTGGCCGGATTTCGGACCGCCGCTCCACACGTTGATCGTGAAAGGCCAGGAAGCAAATCGCTCCTACCTGGAAAGCGTCACGGCCGGAAGACCTGTGCTGGATGTGCGTACCGCACAACGTGCCGCAGGCCTGGCGAGCATCGATGTCGAAGTTGCGCTGCACGACCTCAGCGGCTTGCGATACCGCCGCAATCGACTGAACGAAAATGACCAGTCGGCTCTGCGTGAGATGCGCAACCTTGCAGGAGAGGCAGCGGCTGCCTGGCACAGGCGGCTTGCAAAGGACCATGTAACGTGAAGCCATTCCGTCAACGAGACACGGGGCGGTGGAAATCCCACCGCCCCGCAATTCTATGATGCGCTAACGCTCTTTTCGTCGTCTTGGCAAACCCGATTAACCGGCAGACTTCAACTGAAGATTCGCGATACCGGCGGCAAGGTTGATGCCCGTGCCTGCCTGGGCGCTCAAGGGCTGCAGCGCGAAGTTCTTGGCGTTACCGCCAATCAGGGCATTGGCGCCGAGACCAACTCCAACCGCGGCAGAGGCGGAAGCACCGACATAGGTACCGCTCAGAGCGCCATCGCCGACGCGGGATTCAGCCGTATTGAAGACGATCCAGCTCAAATACTGCTTGCCGGTCACGCCAACGTCGAGGCCGATCTTACCGATCGTGCCGGTGTAGCGTTCGACGTTACCCGAGCGCTGACGGAATTCGCAGGACACCGCCTTGCTGGAACCGATCACCAGACCGATACCGCCTTCGATTTCACAAGACAGCGTGCCGACGCGCTCCTTTTGTGCGGTTTCCATCTGCTTGTGCGAGCGCTTTGCTTCGGCATGGGCGACGGGTGCAACGGCAAGAGCGGCAATTGCTGTGGCAAGAACGATCTTCTTCATAGTGGACTCCTGTTGTCGTTGATATAGAGGTTTGGTTTGGTCAGGCGCGGAGGCGCCAGGTATTGAATGGTCGGTTTGATCGAGAGATCGGCGATGATCGGGCGCGAGGCAAAGCACTCCGCGATGAAGACCGCGCATTCGAGTGAGGCAAGCGTTTCCACCTCACCCGTCAGCATGACCCTGCCATTCTCCATGGATACCGTGATACGGCTACCTTCCTGCCCATCCGCATAGGCAATGATCGCCTGAAGTGCGGCGCAGAGGCTGCAGTCCTGGGGGTTGGCGGCGGGCGCAAGTGCCTCGTCGGAAGAAATCATCATCTCGATCAACTCCTGGCGAAAGGCATTACTTGAAGGTCTTGCGAACGGTGTCCTTGGACTCGCCGTATTTGCTTTGCACTTCGCATGCGACCTTTTCGGCGCGGCCTTCAGCCTGCATGTGCGTGTTGCCGGCGATCTTGCCTACGGCTTCCTTGATCGAGCCCTTGACTTGGCGAACTGCGCCTTCGATGCGGTTGTTATCCATTTTAGAACTCCTTCCTTTTCATCATGATGTCGCCGTCATTGGCGCCATGGTGAAAAGATAGAGCGAGGAAAGCCTCCGCATCAGAGAGAAAACTACTAGTCCTACTGGTACAAACTGGCCTTTTTTCAATAAAATCAGCAGGAAAATTCAAACTTTGCGCAGTTTGCGCCCGCTGAAGCCTCGCTCGCGCGCCCAGATGACCGCGGCTGCACGGCGGTTCACGCCGATCTTGCCATAGAGAGAGGCAATGTGGTTGCGGATCGTGTGTTTGGAGAGGTTGAGCCTGTCGCTCATCTCCTTGTCGCTGCAACCTTCGCAGATCAGCGTCAGAATATCTTCCTCACGCTCGGTCAGATCGCTGAGCGACGCCGTTGATGCCGTTCCCCTCGATGTCTGGCGCAGGCCCGCCAGCCTCTCGACAACGGTGCGGCTGAACCACGACGTATCCGCCATGACGGTTTCGATCGCTTCGATCAACTCGTCCTCGGAGCGGCGACGTTCCGTCACATCCTGAAGCGCCCAGATGACGCATTGCTGGTCGTTGATCTCGACGCGTTCGGCGGAGACAACGCATTCAGCGCTGCCACCATCCTTCAGGTTCATCCTGAGTGGCTCTTCGCGGATCGGCACATTGCCCTTCAGGCGGCGTTCCACGTCTCTGCGTGCATTCACGTCATCCCACAGTTTCAACTCGCTCGCTGTCTTGCCGATGACTTCCTGTTCCTTGCGACCGCACAACTCCAGAAACGCGTCGTTGACTTCGGTAAAGACAAAGTCTTCGAGCCGGGAAATCGCTGTCGGAGCCGGAGAAAGGCGGAAGGACTTGAAGAAGCGCTCCTCGCTTTGGCGCAAGGCATTCTGCGCTTTTCTGCGCCCGTCGAGATCGGCGAAGGTGAAAAGCATGCAGGGCTCTTCGCCAACAGCGATCACCTCGCCAGCAACGATCACCAGTCGGTCACCCTCGGTTATTGGGATCAACGCTTCCCGGTGGCGAATGATGCGTCCGTCCTCAAGCCGGTCAAGCGCGTCCTGTCCGGTTTCGCAGTTGGAGAAGAGACCAAGCTCTTCGACACTGCGGCCGATGATCTCTTCACGTGTAAATCCCGTCATCTCCATGAAACCCTGATTGACGCGAATGAAGCGCTTGTCCTCCATGCGGCATATCAGGCCCGGTGCCGGGTTGGCGTTGAAGGCTCTTTCAAAGCGCTCTTCCGCCTCGTAAAGCGGCGTCTCGTCACGGATGATCAGAACCGTGACATCCGGCTTCGCACCAGAATCCTCGATCGTCAGACCCCGGATCGTGTGAACCCACGTCAAGTCGAGGTCAGAGGCCGGCGAGATTTCAACGGTCACATCGTCAACCTCTTCTCCGGCAACCAGCCGCTCCAGGGGATACTGCCCCTCGTCGAGCAGATGATTGTTGCGATAGCGAAGCGTGAAGTTTTTCCGGTAAGCCGCGATGTCCGTGCCGAGCTGCTCGAGCGTTTCGACCCGGTGCATCTCAAGCGCGGATTTGTTCGCCCAGGAGATTGTGCCATCCGGCTCCACCAGAATGAGACCGTCACTCAAGCCCGCAATGACGTGCTGCAGAACGAGACGGTTGATCTTCGGGGACTGCTCGATGTCGCTCATGAGGGGCAATCTCTTTCGTTTATGACTGATTTGAAATGGATCGAAGACGATAGTCCGGTGAAACGCGGGCAAGCGCAAACATGTTGCGCAGGGGCGGAAAAAAGCTCAAATGGGCACCCAAGCGATTGCACGACGAACGATCCAAAAGGACGAGCCTTTTCAATGCCGCAGATTTATGTCGATGCCGATGCGTGCCCGGTAAAGCCGGAAATACTGAAAGTCGCAGAACGGCATGATCTCGACGTCACCTTCGTCGCCAATTCAGGGCTGCGACCCTCCCGCGATCCCAAGGTGAAAAACGTCATCGTCTCGAACGGTTTCGACGCGGCTGATGATTGGATTGCGGAGCGTGCCGGTGAAGGCGATATCGTTATCACCGCGGATGTTCCGCTGGCCGGTCGCTGCGTGGCGAATGGCGCCATGGTTACGGGTCCGACTGGCCGCGTTTTCGATCAAGCCAATATCGGCATGGCCACCGCCATGCGTGACCTTGGCGCGCATTTGCGTGAAACGGGTGAGAGCAAGGGCTACAATGCCGCCTTCTCCCCACGTGACCGTTCGCAATTCCTGGAAACCCTTGACCGGCTTTGCCGCCGGATAAAGAAGTAATCGAGCATGGCGATCGCACCCAAGACAAAAGAACAGACAAAGATCAGTCTTTACGCACGGCATCGGCCATTTCTAATTGCCGCCGTCTTAGGGGGCGCGGTGTTGGCAGCAATGCTCATGCTCATACCGAAGCTCGCCATCGAATCTGCCGCCGTTGCGTTTTTTCTGACCTATCTCTTCCTGCTTGCCCTCCGGCTTCCCTATCTGACAGCAGCCCATCTCAAGGCCCATGCCGATCGTGACGATCTTCCAGCGATCGCCATCATCTTCATCACGCTGTTTGCCGTCGTTGTTGCTGTGGTGTCGCTGTTCATGGCGCTCAATCATTCCGGCGAAACCGCGCTGTCTCTGACACTTTCCTTTCTATCGGTCATTCTGGGGTGGCTCACGATCCACACCATGGCCGCAGTCCATTATGCGCATCTGTTCTGGCGCCCATCTGCTGACGGCGGAAAGCGGGAGCCGAAGGGCGGCATGGACTTTCCCGATACCGCCTCGCCCGGTATTTACGAATTCCTCTATTTCTCCGTCGTCATCGGCATGACGGCGCAGACCTCAGACGTTGCCGTCACCACAACGGCCATGCGCAAGGTCACGCTCGTCCATTCGATCGTGTCGTTCTTCTTCAACACTGTGCTGGTGGCAGCGGCGGTCAACGCCGCGGTGTCGCTGGCAGGATGATACCGCTTTTATAAAGGATGCAGACCATGAAGGTAATTTCTCAGAACACGGCTTTTGACGGCATGCAGGGTGTCTATGCGCATGAGTCCGAAACATGCAAATGCGAAATGACCTTCGCCGTTTTCGTGCCGCCAAAGGCGATCAACGAGCCCTGCCCCGTTCTTTGGTACCTTTCCGGTCTGACCTGCAGCCATGCCAACGTCATGGAAAAGGGTGAGTATCGAAGGCTTGCTGCAGAGCTAGGCCTCATCATCGTCTGCCCGGATACCAGCCCGCGCGGCAATGACGTCGCCGACGAGTTGACGAACTGGCAGATGGGCAAAGGCGCCGGCTTCTACCTCGATGCCACCGAGGCGCCTTGGGCCGAGCACTATCAGATGTATAGCTACATCACGGAAGAGCTTCCCGCCCTTATCGGTCAGCACTTCCGCGCCGACATGAGCCGACAGGGCATTTTCGGCCACTCGATGGGCGGTCATGGCGCGATGACGATTGCGCTGAAAAATGCGGACCGCTTCAAGAGCTGCTCCGCCTTTGCCCCCATCGTCGCGCCCTCGTCTGCGGACTGGTCGCGCCCGGCTCTCGAGAAATATCTCGGCGAAGATCAAGCCGCATGGCGTGCCTACGATGCCTGCGCCCTAGTGGAAGATGGTGCGCGCTTTCCTGAGTTTCTGATCGACCAGGGAAAAGCAGACAGTTTCCTGGAAAACGGCCTGCGCCCATGGCTGTTCGAAGAGGCCATCAAAGGAACCGATATCGGCCTCACGCTACGCCTTCACGACCGTTACGATCACTCTTACTATTTCATCTCCACCTTCATGGACGATCACCTGAAGTGGCACGCGGAACGTCTACTCTAAACCGTCTGGATTGCGTCAGTCGTCATCGACATCAAGGTCATGATTGAGGGCAAGTTTTCGTTATGCGAGTGATCTTTCTCGCGCCTTGCCCTTATCAAAACAAGAAATCTACCTTAATTAGATAAGCAATACATTGAGTTGATGAGATAATGCCGAAGTCATTTGTTCTACCTCCCCTCCGGGAGTTTTTCGATAACGCAACAGTTGCCCTGGCGCTCGCCGAAGCGAAAGGAGACAACGCACTCGTCCTCGTCAATCAGCACTTCAAAACCCTGACCGGCTATGACGACGCCGATGTTCTGGGCAAGAATTGCCGGATGCTACAGCAAGGCGCAGGCGGTGAGCGCGCTTCGAACGAAGAAGCGCGAGCGAAGATTCACTCCTTCCTGTCTCGGCCAACCTCGTCGGTGATACGCACACCAATCGTCAATTTCCGCAAGGATGGCCGCCCGTTCGTCAACTTGCTGTTCATGTCGAAGCTGAGTTCCTCATCCGGCGACGTCCAATACATATTCGCATCGCAATTCGATATCAGCCGGACGAGACCCGACCTGCTCGACAAATACAACACTGATCTAGGCACGACCCTCACGCGTATTCAGCCCATGCTTGAGGGCCATAATGTCATTATCGAAGGCAGCCTGGCAACGATTGCAAGCTCCGCCACCACGATTGCGCAGGCAAAAGTGACCTTGGCCGAGCTTGATAAAAGTGACCAGAGCCAGTCTGGTCGGACCCTGAGGGATTGAGTTTGGACCAACGTGCAGAAGCCCAGGATGTGCCCGTCGTCGGCATCGGATCATCTGCAGGAGGATTGGAGGCTCTGCGCGAGATGTTCAGCTCTGCTGAAGTCCCGACCGGCCTCGCCTTCGTTGTCGTGCAGCATCTCGATCCGCACCATGAAAGCATGCTGGCAGAACTGATCGGCAGGCACACGGCACTTTCCGTGAAACAATGTCAGGGCGGAGAGCGTATCCAGCCGGACACAGTCTTTATCATTCCGCCGGGACACGGTCTGTCCATTTCCAACGGAACGCTCGAGCTGACGAATTTCGCTCAGCCACGCGGATTGCGTCGTCCGATCGACGATTTTTTCGTCTCGCTTGCCAATGACCAGAACGGCAATGCCGCCTGCGTCATTCTATCCGGCACGGGCGCGGACGGCTCTACCGGTCTTCGCGCGGTCAAGGAAAATGGCGGCCTGTGCGTCGCCCAGGAGCCGGAAACGGCAAAATATGACGGCATGCCGCTCGCTGCCGCTGGCACCGGCCTCGTGGATTTCATCCAGCCACCCGACAAGATTCTTGCATGCATCGCCGGCTTCTTCTTCCGGCGTACCAAGGTGCTTGCCGATGAGCAGCCTTCGCTGGTCGAGGATCATATAGACGAGTTGTGCAAGACGCTGAGAAGCTCAGTCGGGCACGATTTTTCCGGCTACAAGAAGACCACCTTCGTTCGCCGTATCGAACGCAGAATGCATGTTCTCGGCATCGAACGCGCGAGGGAATATCTGCACCGGCTGCAACGCGATCAGGATGAATGCGAAGCGCTGTTTCGCGATCTGCTGATCAACGTCACGCGATTTTTCCGCGACCGGGAGTTTTTCGACGTTCTGCGCGATCGGGCGATCCGGCCTCTCCTCCAGAGCCAGGAAGCACGCGACGGAGGCGTGCGCGTCTGGGTGCCCGGCTGTTCGAGTGGCGAGGAGGCTTATTCCATTGCCATGCTGTTTGCCGAAGCAGCCCGCGAGTTACAGATTCTATGCGATGTCCAAATCTTCGCGACCGATATCGATGAGAGCATGCTGCAGATCGCCCGGTCGGGCTCTTATCCGAATGCCGCACTGGCCGACATTCCGGCCGCGTTGCACGAGCGCTATATTATTCCGCACAAGGACCGCTTCAACTTCGTCGGCCAGATTCGGGACATGATCCGTTTCTCCGGTCACAGCCTTGTAAAGGATCCGCCCTTTTCGAAGATCGACCTGATCTCCTGCCGCAACCTGCTCATTTATTTTGATGACAAGCTGCAGAAGACGATCATGCCGCTCTTCCACTATGCATTGCGACCGGGCGGGTTTCTCTTCCTTGGTCCCTCCGAAAGCGTTGGTCGGTTCGAGACGGTTTTCGCCAGCATCGATCAGAAGGCGCGGCTTTTCGAAAGACTGCCGGGTCTTCCGACTTATCCCATTCCGCTTCCCGGAGGACGCCAGGATCAGGGTCGCCGACCGGGCGGCTCCGACGTTCAGCATGACGCAGCCAGAAGCGACGACGAAACCGTCGTGTCGCGTCTGCTTGAAAGATACGTGCCTGCCAGCATGCTTCTGGACCAGGAGGGTCAGATCATGGCAGCCTTCGGCAAGCTGAGCCGCTTTTTCGATTTTCCGGTGTCCCGCTCCAACGAGACCAGCGCTGCCTCGCTTGCCCGTCCCGGAGTCAAGGAGCAGATCGGACCTCTGCTGCGTCAAGCCCATTCCGCGAAGAAGCGTGTCATATCCAGCAAGGTTGAGGTCATCACCGAATTTGGCTCGCTGACGACAGACATCATCTGCGATCCGGTGGACGACGACAGGTTCCTGCTGGTGTTTCAGGATGCCGGGCAGTTCACGCCGCTGGAGGAAAGCGACCTTATCAGCCTTGAACCAAGCAACGGGCATGTCGAAGCCCTCGAGCGCGAATTGCGTTCGGCCAAGCATCGCCTTCGCTCCGCAACCGAAGAGCTTGAGACAGCCAATGAGGAGCTGAAGAGCTCCAACGAAGAAATGATGTCGATGAACGAAGAGCTTCAGTCGACGAACGAAGAGCTCACCACGGTCAATGACGAGCTGAAAAACAAGATCGAGCAGCTGACGATCGCCAATACCGATCTTCGTAACTTCTTCGATTCCACCAACCTCGCCATCATCGTTTTGGACCGAAACCTGCGTGTGCGGTCCTTCACCCGCGCGGCAACCGAAATCTTCCCGCTGCAGGCATCCGATCGCGGTCGCCCGATTTCGGATGTCACCACGCGCCTCTTGACCCCGGACTATCTCGATCATGTCCGTCATGTCATGGACGATGGCGTGGATTACCAGGATACCGTCTGGCACGAAGAAACACGAAAGACATTTACGCTCAGAATCCTGCCCTACAAAACCACAGATGGTACCATCACCGGCGCAACCATTGTCATGACCGACATCTCGCATGCGGTCAGCGTCGAAACCCAGTTGCAGCGAGAGCAGAACCGGCATGAGCTTGCCGTTGAAGCGGCAGGCATCGGCGTGTGGGAGTATCTGCCGGAACGGCAGGAGTTTCTTCTCGGTGGGTCCACAAGGGAGTTGCTGCAAGCACAGAGCGACCACCTCAGCAAGCAAGATTTCCTTGCGAAAATCCGGCAAGATGATCGGATCCAGGTGCTCGAAGCCCTCCAGCAGGCCGAGAAGGACCATGGCGGTTTCGACCTGACGACCGAACTTGCCTCCGTGCAAGGGTCTCGCTGGATCAAGGTGTTCGGACGTTACGTTGGCGATACGGATTCCCCGAGGATCATCGGCGTCACCGTCGATGTGACGGCCGAGTATCGGCTTGCCGAAACGCGCGAGCTGATGCTGAACGAGATGAACCACCGGTTGAAGAACCTCTTCGCCATGATCGGCGGCATCCTGCGCATGGCAGCACGCAAGCATGATACGGTGCAGAGCCTGGTTGCAGATGTCGAAGGCCGCATTCTGGCGCTGGGCAACGCCCATTCGCTTGCATCGAACCAGAAGCGCACTGGTCCGGTCGAGATTGCAGAACTGGTCAAGACGATCCTTGCACCCTATGAGCAGAAGGGCGGCATAAAAATCTCGCAAGGCTCCCTACCCATTCCTGCAAAATGCATCACGCCGTTGACCCTCATCTTGCATGAATGGTCGACGAACGCGCTGAAATACGGAGCCCTTGGCCAGAGCCAGGGCAAGCTGAATGTGAGCTGGAAAGAAGATAACGAAAATATTTATCTGCTATGGAACGAAACAATAGGAAAGCCCGTTGTAGCATTCGGGGAAAAAGGATTTGGGACTCTTCTGCTGTCAAGCGCCGCACGGCAATTGGGAGGCGCAATTGACACCAAGCTCGAAGGCTCCGAACTCCACCATATTCTGACTCTGCCACGTTCGGTATTAAATGACACGCAAATCGGTACTCATCGTTGAAGACGAAATCTTCGTTGCTCTGGACCTCCAAATGACCTTTGAGGAGGCTGGATGGGACGTCGCAGGGCCTTTTGCCAGCATCGAGCAATCATCGCTCTATCTCAAGGATCACACGCCAACCTGCGCAGTCCTCGATGTGCGCCTCATCGATGGCGAAGTGTTCCCAGTCGCAGACGTCTTGTCCCAACGCAATATCCCTTTCGTTTTCCATTCCGGCCATGCTGATGGTCGGCAACTGGCGCAACGTTACGAGGCTTCTGCTTTTTGCCAGAAACCATGCCTGCCCGGAAAACTGTTGAACGAGCTGGAAAAACTGTCCGACCGCGCTGATCCAAAGAGTTCCGAAGAAGTTCGAGCAAGCGCGTAAACCGCTCCCCTCCCTTCAGATCGATGCAAAAAAGCCGGCGTTTCAGCCGGCTTTTTCGTTGATAAATTCAAAGCATGTCGCGGTCTTTCAGACTTGCTTCCTGCGCTCAGCTCTTTGCTTTATCGCAGGTCATTATCAAAAAACCGCAGCACAGTTTTGCGTGGACCATGCTTCAGATCACTGGCAGACCCGGAAACTCTCCATATGCCAACCACCATCATAAGAGTTCGGCACCCTGCGATCTTCCAACCAGCAGCGGGGTGGCGGTGGTGGCGGAGGCTCGACGTAGCGCGGACCGCTGTCATTGGCGATAGCGCCGCTGATGATGCCGCCGAGAAGACCGGCTGCAATGCCGCCGGCAATAACGGCGCCCGTATCATTATGGCGATGCCTGCGTGGAGGGTCGCGATATGGCGGAGGCGGAGGGCCGCGGCGTTCGTAGCGATAAGGCCCGTCGTAATATTGCGCGGAAGCCGTCTGAACGCTGGCGAACAGAGTGCCAGTCGTCAGCACAGCAGCAAGGATCGAAAGCATAACTTTCTTCATGGCAGAAATCTCCAGGTGAACTGACACAGAAGCTTGCCAGTCAACGCAGGATCAATCTGCCATAGAAGCTCTGAACACGCGATGAATGCTGAAGCCCATAGCAAGACCTCGACCGACGCAGACAGAACATGTCCGGTCAATTCTTTTGAGGCAGCGTACCGATCTCCAGCGCATTGACCTTTCGCAGCGACTGCCGCCGCGCTAATCCAGTCATCGTTCCTCTTATTTCAGGGGAGCTCCCAAGTCCTGAGAGCCAATCAGGTAACACCTCGCCCCGCCTAGAAGGTGGGGCTTTTTTCTTCTCTGCTTTAAGCGAGGCGCCTGCCCGGATGGAAGCGCGCCATCTTCTGTGCGACGTGATCGTTTGAATGAAAATTTGTTTTCCATCGCAACTTTTTGGGCGGCACTCCGTTATTTGGCTGAGACTCCCAGTCTCTAGTTCCCCTCTCGACTGACAACCCGCCTCGTGCGGGTTTCTTTTTGGGAAATAGGTCGCGTTTACTGACATTTTTTGGGTAAGCGTACCGATGGGCCGCGATATGACCTCGCAGGCGCCCTCTTTCAGCGTTAGCTTTCCACCATCGCTCCCGGGCATTGCCCAACTTTCCCCGAGCGAACAACCTGCCCCGCCAATTTGCGGGGCTTTTTTGTACCCACATTAGGGGGACGGTGCGACGACCCGCCAGTTTTGGTCCGGTAAAGGACGATCGCGACGGGACTCCTCGCCAAGAAGCTGGTCCAGCAGTTCGACAATGGCTGTCGGCATGTTGACGATCATCTCGTCTACCATCTGGGTGAACCAATGATACCAGTAGATGGCAAGCAGCGTCAGCACGAGCAGTAGAAGCCATGGCCAGAGCGGCTTGCGCGGCGGCTCCCTTTTTTCACTCTGCGCGTCGAGACTCACATCGAACTCCTTGGGCAAGGTCCTCTATAAGAGTGAAGATCAACTCAGGCCCGCCTGTTGCGAGGCTCGCCTCCGGGCGCGTAAGCTGTCTTCTGCTGAAAGCGAAAAATATTGCCGCACTGAGCACAACGGATCATGTAATCCGCCGGGTTCGTCGAAGGACGCTCTGCTCTGAAACCACGTGGCATTTCATCAATACGAAAATCCACGTGAGCAGAATCTTTTTCATCTATCTCAGACGCTTCGGCAAATCCGCTATGCCCGCAGCGCGAGCATTCGAGTTTCCGGGAGTATCGATCGCGAGAGGCCATTCTTCGTCCTTTGATTTCAGCATCAGGTAGCAGCGGCACGCGGGCGATTCAATAGTGACGCACACGCCTGACATTTCCCTTGGCTCTAGAGAGCGATCACACGTGGCGCTAAGATTCTGAAAAGATTCACTCTGTTCGAAAAAGGCGAATGCCGGAAATGCCGCATTTTATGGTTCGCGAATACGATTCATAAACCACTTGGTAACGTCATTCACCTAAATTTCGAAACGTGAAATTGTCTGGCGGGGCGTGTCGGACGGATCTGTGGCATGCGATTGAAGAGTTCAACAGTGTTGAAAAAACTATCTGAGGCGCTTGGTCGCGCAGTAGGCGCGACCTCTTTTGTGAAGGCTCTGCTGTTCGCAGCGGCCGTGGCGACAACCACCGTTTCCGCTACGCAAGTGGCGAAGGCGGACCCGAAATATGCTGGCATCGTCATCGATGCCAAAACGGGTAAGGTGCTCTACGGTGAAGATCCTGATGGTCTGCGCTATCCCGCTTCGTTGACGAAGATGATGACGCTTTACCTCACTTTCGAAGCGTTGAGTGCTGGGCGCATCACCCTCGACTCCAAAGTTCCGGTTTCGGCGAACGCCGCCAAGGAACCCCCGTCCAAGCTTGGCGTACGCGCCGGTGGTTCGGTCACCGTCGAGCAGGCCATTCTCGCCCTCGTCACCCGTTCCGCCAACGATATGGCAACGGCACTCGGCGAGCATCTGGGCGGTTCGGAAGAGCGTTTCGCACGTATGATGACGGCAAAGGCCCGTGCGCTTGGCATGACACGCACCACCTATCGCAATGCCAACGGCCTTCCCAATACCGCGCAGATGACGACGGCGCGCGATCAGGCTCGTCTTGGTGTCGCGCTGCGCCAGCACTTCCCGCAATATTATGGGTACTTCAATACCCGCACCTTCACCTTCGGTAAGCAGGTGATCGGCAACCACAATCGTCTCGTCGGTACGGTTCGCGGCGTCGACGGCATCAAGACCGGTTACACCCGCGCTGCCGGTAGCAACCTTGCAACATCAGCGCAGCTCGATGGCCGTTCTATCGTCGCTGTCGTTCTCGGTGGTCGTTCGAGCGCCGCTCGTGACGCCACCATGCGCAAGCTGGTTGCGGAATATCTGCCGAAAGCCTCGCGTGGCGGAAACAGCAACCTGATTGCTGCAACGCCTTCGGCTCCGATCGAAGAACCCGTCGCTGTCGTGGCCGCTACCACACCCACCTCCGGTCTTCCGAATGCTGGTCCTGTTCCGCAGCAGCGTTACGGCGACGAGGCCCCGGTCTCCGCATTTGCGCCAGCGCAGGCCAATGCAGCTGTTGCTGCCATGGATGTCGCAACACGTCCTCGCGCTCCGGTAAAGCCTGTTCCTCCCGTCAGCATGAAGCCGGATCGTTCCGTGGTGACCAACTCCACGAAGGTCGACAACATCGTGACCGCCTCCACGTCGCCGTCCAGCGCAGCCGCACCGACTGCTGGCGCAGGTTGGGTAATCCAGATCGGCGCATCCCCGGACGAGAATTCCGCGCGCAACCTGCTTCAGGCTGCGCAGGATAAGGGCGGCAATGCACTGCGTACCGCCAAACCATTTACGGTCGCCTTCACCAAAGACGGCGCCCAGATGTACCGCGCCCGTTTTGGCGGCTTCAACGGTCAGAATGATGCAGTCAATGCATGCAATGCTCTGAAGAAGAAAGGTGTCAGCTGCTGGGCTTCGCTCCAGTAGGCCAACAGACTGTTCCAGGACAGGCCGTGGCGCTTTGTAAAACACGGCCTGCCCACTCCTCGAATTGTATTGAGTAACGAGGCTTTACAGATGGCAATCAATGAAAACTACTTGGACATCGCCCCCAAAGGCAGAAGCCAGTCGGCGTCGGTGCTTCATCCAATCCACGAAGCGGCAATGAAAATTGCCGACATTGGGCTCAACAGATCCCGGCATAAGACCCGCGACCTGGTCAATCTTCTGCTTTGCCATGGCGCACGTGCCTGGCGCAGCAACCAGCCTGAGGCCAAGATCCACCTTCATATCGATGGACCATCCGGCCGGGCGCCTGTGCATCTCCGTCTTCGCTAAGAGGCGGCTGCTCAAAAAGAAACCCTGCGAAACCTTCGTTTCGCAGGGGTTTTTCATTTACGAGTTCGATCCTAGAGCGACCGTTTGAAAAAGGATGTGGCGGCTGGCGCCACACCCCGCTTACTCGGCAGAACCATCCGTATCGGACGCAGGAGCCGCGTCGCCACTGGTCAGATCCTCAGCGCCTTCGATCAACGCCTCGACCTCATCTTCGCCTTCCGGCTCGTTGATGCGCTCGACGGAGACAACCTTCTCATCCTTGGCAGTGGAGAAGATGGTGACGCCCTTGGTCGCGCGGCTGGCGATACGGATACCGTTGACAGGCACGCGGATCAGCTGACCACCATCGGATACCAGCATGATCTGGTCGGTATCTTCGACCGGGAAGGCCGCAACAAGTGCACCGATTTCCGTGGTCTTCGACGTATCGGTGGCGCGGATACCCTTGCCTCCACGTCCCGAAGTGCGGAAATCGTAGGACGACGAACGCTTGCCGTAACCCTTCTCGGAGACAGTCAGAACGAACTGCTCGCGGCTCTTGAGTTCCTGATAGCGGGCTTCGCTCAGTTCGCCCTCTTCCGTCACTTCTTCGCCCACAAGTGCGATGTCTTCTTCATCGACACCGGCGGCACGGCGCTCTGCTGCCGACCGCTTGAGATAGGCTGCGCGCTCCCAAGGCTCTGCATCGCTGCTGCCGACAATGGTCATCGAAATGATCCGGTCGCCCTCACCCATATTGATGCCACGCACGCCGACGGAATTGCGGCCTGCGAAGACGCGCACGTCGTCGACCGGGAAGCGGATGCACTGGCCAAGCGCCGTTGTCAGCAGCACGTCGTCACGATCGGTACAGGTCTCGACGGAGAGGATTTCATCGCCCTCCTCGTCCAGCTTCATCGCGATCTTGCCGTTGCGGTTGACCTGAACGAAGTCGGAGAGCTTATTACGACGAACCGTTCCACGTGTGGTGGAGAACATCACGTCAAGCTTTTCCCACGTCGTCTCGTCTTCGGGCAGCGGCATGATCGTGGTGATGCGCTCACCGGCTTCCAGCGGCAGCATGTTGATCAGCGCCTTGCCCTTGGACTGCGGCGTTCCGATCGGCAGACGCCAGACCTTCTCCTTGTAGACGATGCCACGCGAGGAGAAGAACAGAACCGGCGTGTGGGTATTGGCAACGAAGAGACGATTGACGAAGTCCTCGTCACGCGTTGCCATGCCAGAGCGACCCTTGCCGCCGCGACGCTGCGCCTTGTAGGTCGTTAGCGGCACGCGCTTGATGTAGCCGAGATGCGAGACGGTCACGACCATGTCTTCACGGGCGATGAGGTCCTCATCATCCATGTCCGGGCCGCCCTCGATGATCTCCGAGCGGCGCGGCGTGCCGAATTCTTCGCGGATGGCGGCAAGCTCGTCCTTGACGATCTGCTGGATGCGGATGCGCGAGGACAGGATATCGAGATATTCGCTGATCTCGGCACCGATCTTGTTCAGCTCGTCACCGATTTCATCGCGTCCGAGAGCAGTCAGGCGTGCCAGACGCAGTTCAAGGATGGCGCGGGCCTGCTCTTCCGACAGATTATAGGTGCCGTCCTCATTGATGCGGTGACGCGGATCGTCGATCAGCAGGATCAAGCTTTCCACTTCGGTCGCAGGCCAACGACGCGTCATCAGCTCTTCACGGGCAGAGGCCGGGTCCGGCGCCTGACGGATCACGCGAATGACTTCATCGATGTTGGCGACAGCGATGGCGAGACCCACCAACACATGCGCGCGATCGCGCGCCTTGCGAAGCAGGTACTTGGTGCGGCGGCTGACGACATCCTCACGGAAAGAGACGAAGGCACGCAGCATGTCGAGCAGCGTCATCTGCTCCGGCTTACCACCGTTCAGTGCCACCATGTTGCAGCCAAAGGAGGTCTGCAGCGGCGTGTAGCGATAAAGCTGGTTGAGGATCACTTCCGCATTGGCATCACGCTTCAGCTCAACGACGACGCGATAGCCCTGACGGTCGGATTCGTCGCGCAGGTCGGAAATGCCCTCGATGCGCTTTTCCTTGACGAGCTCAGCCATCTTCTCGATCATCGAGGCCTTGTTCACCTGGAAGGGAACTTCGGTGATGATGATCTGCTCGCGGTCGCCACGCATCGGCTCGATGGTGGCGCGTCCGCGCATGATGACGGAGCCACGACCGGTCTCATAGGCCGAGCGGATACCGGAGCGGCCCATGATGAAGGCGCCGGTTGGGAAGTCCGGGCCTGGAATGATCTGCATCAGTTCCGGCAGCTCGATTTCCGGCCTGTCGATCAGCGCGATGCAGCCCTCGATCACCTCGGAAAGGTTATGTGGTGGAATGTTCGTCGCCATGCCGACAGCAATGCCGCCTGCCCCGTTGACCAGAAGGTTCGGGAACTTCGCAGGCACCACGACTGGCTCATGCAAGGTGCCGTCATAGTTCTCGCGGAAATCGACGGTTTCCTTGTCCAGATCGTCGAGCAGGGAATGCGCGGCCTTCTGCAGGCGGCATTCGGTGTAGCGTTCGGCTGCCGGCGGATCGCCATCGATCGAGCCGAAGTTACCCTGACCGTCGATCAGCGGCAGGCGCAAAGACCAATCCTGCGCCATACGGGCCAAGGCATCATAAATCGCAGCGTTACCGTGCGGATGGTATTTACCCATCACGTCACCGGTGACACGGGCGCATTTGACGTATTTTTTATTCCAGTCGATGCCGAGTTCGGACATGCCATAAAGAATACGGCGATGAACTGGCTTCAACCCATCACGGACATCCGGCAGCGCGCGCGAAACGATAACGCTCATGGCGTAATCGAGATACGACCGCTGCATTTCCTCCATGATGGAAATTGGTTCAATGCCTGGCGGAAGCTTTCCGCCGCCTGGGGGGCTCTGGTCAGTCAAAACGGATCACATTCTCTGTTAAGAATCGGATGGATTTTTATAGCGGAAACGGCGTCCGCACGCCAATTTCTGCGCCGGTTTTGAACAGTCTTTTACGTCATTTACAAGACGATACACAGTTTTCTGCAGGCGTCAGGGCAAAAGCCGGAGCACGGGGTTCCAATAGCGCTGCCTCTTGCCTAACATCATCGCAAAACAGGTCGCCAGATACCTGTGAACGCCACCAACGGGGCGGCATAAGAACGGGGACGGTATGGCAAGCGCAGAAATCTTTATCAATGCCCTGACGACGATGCTCGTCACGCTCGACCCTCCTGGACTGGCACCGGTCTTTCTGGCGCTGACCATCGGCATGACCCGCGCTCAGCGCGGCCAGGTCGCCTTGCGCGGCTCGCTGATTGGTTTCGGCATTCTCGCTATGTTTGCGCTTTTCGGCGCGTCTATCCTCGAACTGCTCGGCATATCGCTTGGCGCTTTCCGGATATCCGGTGGCCTGCTGCTGTTCTGGATTTCCTTCGAGATGATTTTCGAGAAGCGTCAGGAGCGCAAGGAGAAGACGTCCGAAGTCGCGGTCACCCAGGATCACATCCAGAACATCGCCGTGTTTCCATTGGCATTGCCTCTCATCGCCGGGCCAGGCGCGATTTCTGCGACTGTGCTGATCTCCGGCACGATGGAGACAGGATTCGATAAAGCCCTCTTCATATTGCTGCTCGCCTTCAGCATGCTGATCGTCTTCGCAGCACTGCTTGCAGCCGATCGGCTGGACCGCTTCCTGGGCAATACCGGCCGCGCCATTCTCACACGCCTGCTTGGCGTGCTGCTCGCAGCGCTCTCCGTGCAGTTCGTGGTCGACGGCATAAAATCTGTCATGAACATGTGAGTCCTGAACACATCGACCCATGACAGGATTTTTCAGTCCCGCATAGAAGCCGCCTCTAAAGGCCATCCGTATTTGGAAAGACTATGAAAAACCTGTTGCGGTTCGTCGTGCCAGAGGCAACGCCCCTCAGCTACAAGGAGCGCTTACGCGCAGCCGCAGGCGCATGGATCGGCATTCTGGTCACAGGCCTGGTCGGCTACATCGCCATCGGCGCGGGCCTGGCACTGCCCGCCCTGATCGCGCCCATGGGCGCCTCGGCCGTCTTGCTCTTCGCCGTTCCCTCCAGCCCACTTGCGCAGCCTTGGTCGATCCTTGGCGGAAACACCGTTGCCGCAGTGATCGGCGTCACCATCGGCCTTCTCGTGCCACAGCCTTTCCTTGCCGCCGCTTTGGCAATTGCTGTTTCTATCGGTGCGATGATCACCCTCCGATGCCTCCACCCGCCGAGCGGGGCCGTCGCGCTCACCGCCGTTCTGGGTGGTCCAGCGATCCACGACCTCGGCTATGGGTTCATTGTTTGGCCGGTGCTGGGCAATTCGGTGGCGCTCCTGGCGCTTGCGGTGGTCTATAACAATTTCACTGGGCGGCCCTACCCCCATGCCATCCGTCCGCAAGCGGCAGGTCATGGAACGAAGGATCCAGCGCCCGTCGAGCGGATTGGCTTTTCCTCTTCGGACCTGGATGACGTGCTGAAGGAATTTGACCAGGTTCTCGACATCGACCGTGACGATCTCGAAACGATTTTGCGCCGCACTGAACTCCGCTCCTATCGTCGGCGCGCCACCCATCTCGACTGCGCCAATATCATGTCGCGCGACGTCATTGGTGTAGCGCCGGACGACTCGCTGAAGAACGCCTATAGCTTGATGCGCAACCATCATATCAAAGCGTTGCCGGTGACGAACGATGTGGCGGAAGTCGTGGGCATCGTCACGCAGACGGACTTTCTCGACAAGGCCACCTGGACCCATGGCCATCCGCGCATCGGCTTTCTCCAAAGGCTGCGTCTGATTGCAACAGGCAAACAGGCACCCAACGATACGGTCAAAGATATCATGACGTCCCCGGTACAGACGATCTTGCCGACGACGGCAATCGAGGATGCCATCATCATCTTCGCCGAGCAGGGTCTGCACTACTTACCGGTCGTAGATGCCAATCAGAAGCTGACGGGAATTATTTCGCAATCAGATGTGTTGGTGGGAATGCTGGCCGACAAGGCAGCGTCGAACAGTGATAGCGATGCCTCTGACGCAATTCGTTGACAGGGTCAGCTGCTGGTACCCGTCTTGCGGCACGGCCAGTTCCAGTCGCGGCTCTCACCAATGTCCATATGAACCGATTCCGTATGGCAATAGGTGCCGACGCCGCCTCTTCCGGGCAGAGATCGCAAATAGTCTGCAAGATCCCACTTGGACACGCCCTTGATCTGTATGTCCACGGCCTCGCAGGTGAAATGCTTGGAGCCATGCGTCACGCCCTTAGGCGGGCGGTAGCCGGAGGTGATGATTGCTGGCTTGCGATAATGGGATTCAAGCTCCTTGATGCGATGCACCAACTCGGGCTTCAGGCAACCTACATTCACCTGGTTCGTCTGCAACACGAGCCCATTGGGCGCGATGCGCGTCAATCCCGGCATGGAGACAAGTTTCATCAAGCCCGTCGGCTTATCGTCCTCGTCGTCCAGATGACTTTCATCAAAAGACGGAGCCGCCTTGCCGAGGGAGGCCACAGCGGGTTGCGCCATGCCACCCAGAGCCGTTGCAGCATCCTGTCCGGTCACCCCGCGTTTTTTGGAAACGCCGGCAAATAAGGCTGCGGCCATTGGGATGTTCTGCTGACCCTGCGACGGCTCTTCGTTGGTTGATGACTTGCCACTTGCAAGCGCGTTTGTGGGCGCTGGACTGGAAACTCCTGGAACCGCGTTGGACGATTGGTCTTGGGAGGGCTGCGGCACGGGTTCCGCAGGCGCGTGGCCTTGGGTAGAATAGACACTCTTCAGCGCGGGCACGATCCGCCGCGTGGGAGCATAGGCCGGGACACTGTCCATATCCGCTTGGCCCGTTGACGTCGTGCCGCTAGAGAAAATGCTGTGAGATCCGGCGGCAACCCCGGTCGCCTGCATGGCATAGCCGCCATTCGGCTGGTCCGCACCGTTCCCTGCTGCCGGCACTTGCGGGGCCTGTGCCGCCCCGTTCGGCATGGTGTTGGCTGCCGACTTGCCGTTAGCCGCCGACACCATTCTCGGATCGACATAGCCCGGCTGAGCGGGTTGCACGCCATTAGGCGCCGCGGCCTGGGTTTTAGCCCCATCGGCGCCCTCCCCATCTGCGAGCGCTGCGGGATCAAGAACGGCTGCCACATCCTTGCCCTCAGGCTTTGCTGAAACGCAGCCAGAAAGCATCAGGAGCGCAAAAACGATTGATGACGCGGCCGCTACTGCGTCGCGCGATCGTCGTCGCTGCTGACCCATCTCCATCTTCAAAAGGAAAAACCTCCGCGTCTTGCGCTTCGACTGCACCAGAAACCGTCAGTTCGAGCAAAGCATAGCGCCGAGCCCGAAACATGCGCGGCTCATGGGGCGATCAAGACGAAGCGCGGAGAATGCGCGTAAGCCTAAGGCCTTACCAGGAGCCGGTGTTCTCCATAGATATCCACGGCTCGGCTGGTGCCAGGCTTGCGCCCTTCTGCAATATCTCGATGGAAATGCCATCGGGCGAGCGAACGAACGCCATATGCCCGTCACGCGGCGGACGGTTGATGGTCACGCCAGCGGCCTGGAGCCTAGCGCAGATCTCGTAGATATCGTCCACCTCATAGGCCAGATGGCCGAAGTTGCGTCCGCCCGCGTAATCTTCGGTATCCCAGTTATAGGTCAGCTCAAGAGCAGGCGCCTTGTTTTCCGTCGCCGCCTTGACGTCGTCGCGCGCAGCGAGGAACACGAGCGTAAACCGCCCCTTCTCGTTTTCGATGCGGCGAATCTCCTGCAAGCCGAAAATATCAGAGTAGAATTCGAGCGACGCCTTCAGGTCTTTGACCCGAACCATGGTGTGCAGATAACGCATTATGTATTCCTCTCATGTGTAGCATTCGGCTTGAGCGCAGACTCTAAAGCCTTTGGCCCGAAGACGGAAACGTTTTAGACGATGCCCGTCAGCCTTGAGCAAGCCCTGATCATTAAAAACCGGTCTGGAAACTGAAAACTAAGACTTGCGTACAACCGTTACTGCAATGTTAATCTCTTAGTAGGGAATCAGTTGACCGGTAGTGGTGCGTATTGAGGGGCTGGGCAAAATGGCTGATGGAATTTCGTCGAAGAGCATCGCCGAATTCGAAGATTTTTCTGGCGATGCCGTTGACCTGATCGAGATCACCGGCATCGTTAAATGGTTCGACGTGGCAAAAGGTTTCGGGTTCATCGTGCCGGATAACGGCATGCAGGACGTTCTTCTGCACGTCTCCTGCCTGCGCCGCGACGGCTACCAGACCATCCTGGAAGGCACACGGATCGTGGCACTTATCCAGCGTCGCGACCGGGGCTATCAGGCCTTCCGCATTCTGTCGATGGATCAGTCTACAGCCGTTCATCCTTCGCAGATGCCGCCGGTGCGCACCCATGTTCAGGTAACGCCTCACAGTGGCCTGGAACGCGCTATCGTCAAGTGGTTCAACCGGACCAAAGGCTTTGGCTTCCTGACGCGCGGCGAAGGCACGGAAGACATCTTCATTCACATGGAAACGCTGCGCCGCTTCGGCCTTGCGGAACTCCGCCCGGGTCAGGTCGTTCTGGTTCGCTATGGTGATGGCGACAAGGGCCTGATGGCCGCTGAGGTGCATCCCGACAATCCAGCCAGAATTGGAATGGCGCACTGATGAACCGCTTTGACATGCATACCGTCGCAAGCGCCTTCGTGGCGCTTCTCTTTTTTGTGGCGTCTTACGCAGGCGCTGTGGCCCAGGAAACGTTTCCCAGCGAGAAGCTCGAGATCGTTAGCACCTCGGGCAAAACACACGCATTTACTGTGGAAGTGGCAAGCAGCGACGGTCAGCGTCAGCAGGGGCTGATGTTTCGCAAATCCATGGGCGACGACCGAGGGATGCTGTTCGATTTCAAAGAGGACAGAGATGTGATGATGTGGATGAAGAATACCTTCATCCCTCTCGATATGCTCTTTATTTCCAAGGCTGGAAAAATAACGCACATCCACCCGAATGCGGTGCCTCATTCTGAAGATATCATCAGTTCAAACGGACAGGTACGCTACGTTCTGGAACTGAATGGTGGCGCTGCAAAAAAGCTGGGATTGGCCGTCGGCGACACGGTGAAGTCAGCGCAGATAAAATAGATCCTTCGGATCATCGCGCTGAGCGTTGTCACTCACTGTAGACAAGCTAGATTGGCCGAGAACATGCAGTCAGCCCGCGTGAGCAGACCTCGGCAAGATCAAGCCGGGCGCTTGTGGCCCGGCTCTTGATTCTCAGTAGACTGGCTCTACATGGCTAAGGATGCGGCAGTTCGAAATAGACGATGCCAGACTGATTGCGGTTTCGATCGCCTCGACGGAATCAGCAGTCCCCTGCAAGTAGATCACGTCGTTTTCAGCCGTCGCTGAAATGTTGGATTTCTCAAGGCCAGATTCGAAGGCCAGAGCAGATGTGATGGCCTGGCAAACGCCAGCCATGCGGTCCCCGAAAAAGCTTTCCTGAATTCCAGACAGATTGAACATAATCGGGCCTCCTTCATTTAGAGCAGTGTTAACGCGCGAACAGATTGTTTGTTCATCTCCGGTTCATGTGTTTGTTCATTTTCCATTCATCTTACAAAAAAGATACCCCTAATGTGTTCACTTTTTTCGTGATCAGGAACCGAAGCGTGAGGCTGGGGTTATTCGTGCGCGGTGAGAAAGGAGAATGCGATGCTTATTCACAACTCAGAACCTTGCCATCACGCGCAGTGGTGCAAGCCTGTCGCAGTCCATCTGCCCATGTGCCCGGCCGTGGAAATATACAGCCCGCTCGTGGCGCTGGAGATGCTCACATATCGCTGGCCCGAGGAACACGGTCCGGAATACGAAGCAGCCAAAAAGCAATGCCTGGACGCGGTCGCAGGACGTTGCGATCTGGAAGCAGCCAGGGAAGCATTCATGCTCGCGAGCAGCCGCGCGCATGTCTTGACCGTTCACTGACGTTCAAAGACCAGCCTGACATTGGCCGCGATAAGCGGCCTTTTTTATTTCTCCGGGAACGACCAGAAGCTCCGTACCAACACGTTGGAGCGGCCAGACGGGCTCTCACCTGCGCGAAACGTTAGCATTTTCGCCAGACGAATTGATAATGGACAGACGATAGCAAAGAGCAGTACGCCTCCAAAAACGTCCGATAGATGGTGAGCCCCTTGAATTAGCACAGCCGGCAACATCAGGAGGTTCAACGTCACGATGACCAAGATAACCGCGCGATAACGTGGAACAAAATAGACTGACATTGCCGCCATGAAGATATGAAAAGAAGGAAAACCAATCAGCCCTTCTACGTTTCGTGGCGTTAGGTATCGCACGCCTTCGTGACCCAGACGAACGAGTTCACGTCCATATTCAGGTCCCAGAGCCAGGGGCATTGCTTGAGGGACCCACGCGGGCAGCTCTTGAAATGCGCTGGGACTATAGGTTGGGAAGAATACCCAAAAGGTTATACTTATGAGCGCGCCTAAAACTCCCGTAAGAAGAAACTGGTGAAGCTGCCGAATCTTACCTGTGAAACCGAGAACTATAATGATGAAGAGAAGTTGAGGCAGCGACGTGGCGTATACGAAGAATAGCAACGTCCCGATAAGCGGATAGCTCGCGACCCATGTGACGCTGCGTGCCCAATCATAGCCGATCCAGCCATCGATCCGCATCAGCATCTCATCGATCAGCGAAAAGCGCACTGGCAGGAACATGTAGTTAAAGATCGAGCCGCAGATAGAAAACAAAATAAAAAGGCCTGCCGCTATAAGAGCTGCCGCCATTTTTTCTTCCCGTTTTCTTGCGCGATAGATCTGCCCTAAGAAAACAAGCCCACTGCCGATACCAATGGAAAGGCAGTAGCCCACGACATCAATTTGTATGTCCTTGAATCCGACCAACGCGATATCGATGACGAATAACGCAGCTATGATCGAAGCCACGAAGCGTTCAACGGGGAGGAAATGCAACAGAAGTCACCATGTCACAGATTGTCTTGCGACATCATATTCAACAGGCATTAACAAGCTCTATCAGCCGAAAAGCATCAATCCCAAGGCCAGCAGTACAATCGGCACAATCACCCCGACAATGACGCGCTGACCGCTTGCCAGAAACGCAATGAAGCCGATGACGGTAGCACCGATTCTAAGCTCCATCGGCGAGTGCGACAGCGCCCCCGTCGGGAAGACGATGAGTTTCGCTGTCACTGCCATCACCAGCGCTGTGGCAACTGCCCTCACCCAATGCAGCGCCTCCGATTCTTCCTTCAGCTTGTTTCCTGCCACAACACCAAGCCATCGCCAGATATCGGTAGCGATCCAGCCAGCAAGCGCGATGAAAAGATAAGGTGCCCACCAGGCATCTGTCATGGCTCGCCCTCCGTCGACGGTGGGACAATTTTGCGACGAAACCAGAAGCGGTCGATCAGATAGGCGAGTGTTCCTCCACCGATGCCGGCATAGAGAATATCGAACTCGGGCTCGATCAAGGCGAACAAGGGTCCGCCGATCACCCCAATGATGAAGGCCACCTTGACCACCGAGTGTCGCGCAGAGGCCCATATGGAAGAGATGAAGTAAACCGG
Source organism: Agrobacterium cavarae (assembly GCF_004310285.1). Classification (GTDB taxonomy): domain Bacteria; phylum Pseudomonadota; class Alphaproteobacteria; order Rhizobiales; family Rhizobiaceae; genus Agrobacterium; species Agrobacterium cavarae. Next base: position 332,737 of record NZ_SISF01000034.1, on the reverse strand, counting down.
CGTCAGGAAGAACAGGACGCCAGCGACAAGCGGCGGAAAGGCAGCAACCACGCCGTAGCAGATTGCGACGATTGCTGTATTGATAAGCGTGAGAGTGATGCCGAAACCCGCAAACCATGCGACACGCGCTTCGCGAGGCACTTTCGTCAGGTTCTGGGTTGCGTAGACCCAGGCCGTTATCGCAACGAAGTGCGAGAGAAACAGCAGCAGCCATGTGGGGGTCTTCGCTGTCCGCATATCCGGCACGATAGATGCCACCATCGGCATCATTCGGATCGATGACAATGTCACCGCCAGAAAACAGGCGGCCATCCCTGCCCCGCTGACCATGGAGCCGATCAATATCATCTTGGCCGGCAAGGCCCAGATGGTCAGCGTCATGAACACGGCCTCGCCGCGCGTGACGCCGGATTCCAAAGCAAAGGCACTGAACCCGACAAAGGATGTCATGAGAATGAGAGAAGGAAGCGAGAATATTCCCATCATTCCCCTGGCAAACCAGAGAGGAAGAGAATGGGTGTCACCATGTGCAGACATCGGTCGTTCCGGAAGAATAGACAAATCGCTGGGGCCTGACCGAAGTACCAGACGCTTCGGCACAAGCCGACGCTTGTCTAGCACGCTTTTCGAAATCTGCGCGTCTAAAATGACGCAAAGCTATACCGCGCAAAAGCGTGCAACTGCTTTATGATCACGACACGCTTAGAGCACCGGCCCAAAAGTCAAATCGATACATCCTCGCAATCAAGCGCTTGGACACGCAGAGGTGGACAAAAGAAAAGGCGGCGAAGAGTAATCTCCGCCGCCATGTATCCGGGTGTCCCAGCGAACACCTTTTACTTTTTCTTCGGGACCTTCGGAACAGTGTTGCCCTTGCGACGTGGCTTGGCATCCTCGTCCTTTTTATCGGTCTCTGCCACCAAAACCTCAGCCTGTTCTTCAGCCTTTGAAGTCTTGGCTTTCGATTTGCCAGGAGACTTCGCAGCCTTCAATTCGGCTTCCGGCTTTGGCTTGACGGGCGCCGTCTCAGGCAACACGTCGAGCTTGAGGCCATCCGTGCCGTCTTCCTTCTTATCGAGGCTGACGCTGACGACTCCACCCTTCTTTAGCTTGCCGAAGAGGATCTCGTTCGCCAGTGGCTTCTTGATGTGTTCCTGGATGACACGACCAAGCGGACGAGCACCCATCTTTTCATCATAGCCCTTCTCAGCCAGCCAAGCGACCGCATCGTCGTGCAGATCGAAGGTCACGTTACGCTCTGACAGTTGTGTTTCAAGCTGCATGACGAACTTCTGGACCACCTTGTGGATGACCGCAGTCGGCAGTGGCGAGAACGGAATAATCGCATCCAGACGGTTGCGGAATTCCGGAGTGAACAGGCGGTTCAATGCCTCTTCATCCTCGCCGGAGCGCTTGGACGATCCAAAGCCGATCGCAGACTTCGCCATTTCAGAAGCGCCCGCATTGGTCGTCATGATCAAAATGACGTTGCGGAAGTCAATCTTCTTGCCGTTGTGATCCGTAAGAGAACCATGGTCCATGACCTGCAACAGAATGTTGTAAATGTCCGGATGGGCCTTTTCGATTTCATCCAGCAGAACCACGGAATGCGGATGCTGATCGACACCGTCTGTCAGAAGACCGCCCTGGTCGAAACCGACATAGCCGGGAGGTGCACCGAGCAGGCGCGAGACCGTATGACGCTCCATATACTCGGACATATCGAAGCGCAGCATTTCCACGCCGAGAGACGACGCAAGCTGCTTGGCGACCTCGGTCTTGCCGACGCCGGTTGGACCGGAGAAGACGTAAGAACCGATTGGCTTGTTGGGTTCGCGAAGACCCGCACGCGCCAGTTTGATGGCCGTGGAGAGCGCTTCGATTGCCGTGTCCTGACCGTAGACCACCGAGCGCAGTTCCTGCTCGAGATTGGCAAGAACCATCTCGTCGTCCTTCGAGACCGTTTTCGGCGGAATGCGTGCCATGGTCGCGATGGTGACTTCGATTTCCTTCTCAGTGATCAGCTTGCGGCGCTTCGATGCCGGAAGAAGCATCTGAGCAGCACCGGTCTCATCGATCACGTCGATCGCCTTATCGGGAAGCTTGCGGTCGGAAATATAGCGGGCCGACAGTTCCACGGCAGCTTTGATGGCGTCGTTGGTGTAGCGAAGGTGATGATACTCTTCAAAATAGGGCTTGAGGCCCTTCATGATCTCGATAGCATCATCGATGGATGGCTCGTTGACGTCGATCTTCTGGAAGCGACGAACAAGCGCCCGGTCTTTCTCGAAGAACTGCCGGTATTCCTTATAGGTTGTCGATCCGATGCAACGGATGGCGCCGGAAGACAAAGCAGGCTTCAGAAGGTTGGACGCATCCATGGCGCCGCCGGACGTTGCGCCCGCGCCGATCACCGTATGGATTTCGTCGATGAACAGCACAGCACCCGGGTATTCTTCCAGTTCCTTGACGACCTGCTTCAGGCGTTCTTCAAAGTCACCGCGATAGCGCGTACCGGCCAGCAGCGTGCCCATGTCGAGCGAAAAGATCGTGTCGTTGATCAGCGCTTCGGGCACCTTGCCCTCGACGATGCGCTTTGCTAAGCCTTCGGCAATCGCCGTCTTCCCGACGCCGGGATCGCCCACATAAAGCGGGTTGTTCTTCGAGCGGCGGCAAAGAACCTGAATGGTACGATTGACCTCTTCATGACGACCGATCAGCGGATCGATACGACCGGTTCTGGCCTTGTCGTTGAGGTTGACGCAATAGGCTTTGAGCGCGTCCGGCTGCTTCTTCGCGCCAGCCGCATCCTCTTCCGCGCCACCATTGCGGGCAGCCTTCGGTTCATTGTCGCCTTCGTCCGCACCGCGCGGCGTGCGGGTCTGGGACGAGCCGGGACGTTTGCCGATACCGTGAGAAATGTAGTTCACCGCGTCGTAACGCGTCATTTCCTGCTCCTGCAGGAAGTAGGCGGCGTGGCTCTCGCGCTCGGCAAAGATCGCGACCAGCACGTTGGCACCGGTCACCTCTTCGCGGCCGGACGACTGCACATGAATGACGGCGCGCTGAATGACGCGCTGAAAGCCGGACGTCGGCTTGGAATCCTCGTCATATCCTGTCACGAGATTGGAAAGTTCGTTGTCGACATAGTCGATCACCGTCTTGCGCAACGTGTCGAGATCGACATTGCACGCGCCCATGACGGCCGCTGCATCAACGTCGTCGAGCAGAGCGAGAAGCAGATGTTCGAGCGTCGCATATTCGTGGTGACGCTCATTGGCAAAGGTCAGTGCCTGGTGCAGCGCCTTCTCGAGACTTGGGGAAAAAGTTGGCACGTTGCGATCCTCATTTCTTTTCCATGACGCACTGTAGCGGATGCTGGTGCTGTCGGGCGAAATCCATGACCTGGCTTACTTTTGTCTCTGCGACCTCATAAGTAAAGACCCCGCATTCACCGACACCATGCTGATGGACATGCAGCATGATGCGGGTGGCAGCGTCCCTGTCCTTCTGGAAAAAACGCTCCAGAATATGAATGACGAACTCCATGGGAGTGTAATCGTCGTTCAGGAGAAGAACACGGTACAAATTCGGTCGTTTTGTCTTAGGCTTGGTGCGGGTGATAACAGACGTTCCGCGGTTCGTTCCGCCGTCCTCCCCTTCGCTGTCGCCTTGCATGTAGATCGACTTAACGATCATTTCTCATCATTCTCCAAAATCAAACTCGCAAGCAGTGAAGGGTGCGAGCAAGAATTTCGCCTCTTCTTATTTAGGTCTGTCTCAGTCGATTTTAAGCCCCTCGCGCGGCACTGCAATCAATAATCTGTTGGCGTCCGGCGAAAAGTAGAAGGACGACAGAAAGCGTAAGGCTCAAAGCTGAGCCTTTCTCCCATGTTTCACGCTACAGCGGGGAAGTTGTGCGAAAGTTACGCGGCATTCTGTCGCCGCGCGGTCACAAGAAGATGGTTAAGCCACAGATTGAAGGCCGCAAAAGCGGCGCTTCAATCCTCACTATCGAGCATTTCGCGCACGGCAACAGCCAGTTGCTTCAGCGAAAATGGCTTGGGCAGGAAGCCGAATTTGGCCTCCGCCGGCAGGTTCTTGGCGAAAGCATCTTCGGCATAACCGGACACGAAGATGAACTTGAGATCGGGGTAGGACTTGCGCAATTCACGCAGCAAGGACGGGCCGTCCATTTCAGGCATGACGACGTCGGAGACGACGATATCAACCTTTCCTTCCAGCTCTTCCATCACCTCCAGGGCTTCCGTGCCGGAGCCGGCCTCGTGAACAGTATACCCGCGCGTTTCCAGCATACGCTTGCCGCCGCGCCGCACCGCCTCTTCATCTTCTACCAGCAGCACCACGGCAGACTTCCCGGTCAGATCAAGCGGCTCATCCTTGGCTTCCGGTTTGGCAGTGACGGCTGCTGCAGCCGTAGCCTGACCCTCTTCGCCGGGAACGACGGGCACAGGCTGTACCGGCTCGACGATATGGCGCGGCAACAGAATGCGGAACGCCGTTCCCTTGCCCACTTCCGATTCCGGATAGATGAAGCCGCCGGACTGTTTGACGATGCCATAGACCATGGAAAGGCCAAGTCCCGTGCCCTTGCCCACCTCCTTGGTGGTGAAGAAGGGTTCGAAGATCTTGTCCATGATCTCCGGCGGAATGCCCGTACCGTTATCGGCGACTTCGACCATCACCATGTCTTCAGCCGGAAGCTCCGACTTGCCGAATGCGGCGACCTCGGCAGCCGGTAAGTTGCGGGTCGTCACCTTGATCTTGCCGCCCTGCGGCATGGCATCGCGAGCGTTGACGCAGAGATTGATCATCACCTGCTCGAACTGGGACAGGTCGGTTTTCACCGGCCAGAGATCGCGGCCATAGTCCACTTCCAACTTGACGTTGGTGCCGGAAATCAGCCGGTCGACCAACATGCGCAGATCGCCGATCACGTCGGTCAGATTGAGAACAGCAGGACGCATCGTCTGCTTGCGCGAGAACGCCAGCAACTGTCGCACAAGAACAGCGGCACGGTTCGCATTGCGCTTGATTTCCATCAGGTCTGCAAAGCTTGCGTCAGCCGGCCGCGCCTGCAGCAACAAATGGTCTGACGACAGCAGAATGGCGGTGAGTACATTGTTGAAGTCATGCGCGATGCCGCCTGCAAGCGTACCGACAGCGTTCATCTTCTGCGTTTGCGCCATCTGGGTTTCAAGCGCCTTCTGCTCGGTCACCTCGATCGCATAGACGATCGCCACCTCTTCAGGTGCCTCGTCGTTCTGGTCGATGACGGCATTGACGTAGAAACGGAAGTGGCGCGTCTCATCCTTCGGATGGCGGGAATCGAAAGGCGGAATATCGCCCTGGCGATCTTTCGCAGCGCTCATCGCCTGCGCAAGCTTGGCTTTCTCATTGTCATGCAGCACGGTTTCGAACGCGACGGCGCTGTCGATATCATCGCGGCTGACGACACCAGAAAACAGCTTCAGGAACGGCGCATTGGTGCGCAGGATGCGTCCCTCACCATCCAGCGATGCGATCGCCATCGGCGTATTGTTGAAGAAGCGGGTGAACCGCATAGCAGACGAGGATTCTGCGTTCTCCTGCCCCTTGGGACGCATCAGAACGAGTGTCCGGGTTTCACCAGGCGCACCGTCACGCGCCGCTGTTACCTGATGAACGAGACGAGCCGGCATGCTCTGGCCGTTGACGCGGCGCATGTCGAGATCGAGCATTTCCGTTCGGTTGCTGCCCGCGTGCGGCTGAACCGATTCAATCAGTGCCATCCCCTCGCCTGCGACGATATCGGAAACATTCAGAGAGCCCGGCGAAAACTGCGCGAGATCGATGCCAAGCCATTCGGACAGCGTCGCGTTGAGATAAACGATATCGCCCTTGCGTCCTGCGGCGAAGAAGCCGGCAGGGGCGTGGTCCAGATAATCGATGGCATTCTGCAATTCGCGGAAGAAACGCTCCTGGTCCTCGCGCTCGGCGGTAATGTCGGCGATCTGGAAAACGTGCAGGTCCTGCCCGTTCACCTCCTTCAGCAAACGCGCCTTGAGCCGGAACCAGCGTGGACCGGGCTGACTGACGGCCGACTGGCTGAGAGGTTTGAGAAGACGAAACTCTTCGTAACCGTCCCGTCCTTCGCGCAGTCCGTTGATCAGCCGATAGAGTGCCTCGGTCGATTCCCGGTCTCGCGACAGTAGCTGTTCGAGGCTTTGTATGTCCGTCGCACGGGTCGCGCCGGTCATCTGGCAATAGGTAGCGTTGGCATAAACCAGCCGCCCCTTGGTGTCGGTGATCAACGTGCCTTCAGGATGGGACGAGAGAAACCGCCGCGCCATCCCGTCGGATTGAGACTGCGGCATCACCTCGATGAAACCGATCACGGACGAGACGAGGAAGAAAATCCCGAGCATGGCAAGAACGCCGAGGATCCCAAGCACAATCTCGTTTTCGAGCGAGTCCTTGAAGTAAACGAAAGCAATGGCAGCGGCGACGAGCACAAGCGCCAGCAATAGAATACGAAGCACGGTGGCGGAGCGCCCACGCCTGTCCACCAAGGGGAAGTCGTTATCAGTGGATTGACGCACCTTGGTCATCGAGGTTTTACCCTTGCAGTTCTGCTAGTGGAATGAATTTGACATTTGATGCCCACATGCGGAGATCTCGAGAATCAAATGTCAAATTCGTAAATTCCACTAGAAACAAAAACTTACTAGTGGTCTTGAAGATTTTGACATTTGCTCTCGAGTCCTCTGCCAGCGGTAGCAAATGTCAAAATCAGACCACTAGCTGTGCGACATGCCGAACAACAGCCGCGTCGAACGGAATCGCTTCTATTTCCTTGTAGCAATTTGCATAAATATCAAAAAGCTCCGTCCATCTATAAGCACCACCCATGCACAACCAATAACGATTTCGGCCACCTGTGCGCTTTGAGACAAGCTCTATAGTCGGGCCCTTTCGTCAAACTTGCAGCAAATTCGTGGACGAACAGGATAAATTCTTGTGCGGGGCGAAAAAAAATCGTCTTTTCCCGTCACGTTGTGTGAACAAATGTAATGCGGGTACATTTCCGCTGCACGAAATGGCTGAAGGGACCGGCTCCGTTATGGAAGATTTCATTGGCACATATGGCAATCGCCTGATCATTGCAGTGGTTGGCGTGGGTGCGGCACTCCTGCTGCTTGCCATCGTCCTGTGGTTCATTCGCAGACGCAGTGGCTCTGCCCCGTTCATCCGTGGCGGACGAAACCGTCAGCCTCGCCTGCAGGTTCTGGACGCGACAGCCGTCGACGCAAGGCGGCGTCTCGTTCTCGTGCGCCGTGACAATGTCGAGCATCTGGTGATGATTGGCGGGCCAACGGACATCGTGATCGAAAGCGGTATTGGCGCCATCCCGTTCATGAAGGATGTGCGCGATCCGCAGGAAGACGCCCTGATCGCACGTGATGCCGACCGCAGCGTATCCGCCGACCGACAGCGCACGCTCGCCCAGGTACCACAAGAGGATGTTCGCCCTGCAGCCGCATTCGTCGCTCCCGAACTGAACGCCGAAGCGCCACAGGAACCTAGGAAGCCAGTGGCGAGCACCGCGCCGGTGAAACCTCAGCCAGCCGCCTCACCTTCGCCAGCACCCGCCGTTGCGTCCAGACCCGTTCCTGCGGCCCCACCAGCTCCCCCGCAGCCCGCAGTCCGAAAGCCACAGCCTGCGCCTGCGACACCTCCCGTTTCGACTGTCGCACCCTCGGCGTCGGCTCCAAGCCGTGAGGCGTCTGAAGCGGTCGTACCACCAGCACCCAGAACGTTGGCCCGCGAGCCCGTCGCTCCTTCCATTCCAGTCGTACCGCCGTTGGTTGCCGCCGCCATCATGCAGCAGGATGAGGACATGAACCGGTCTGCTGCACCGGCTTCTCAAGCTCCGGTGGTCTCCGAAGCGCCTGTCGCTCCACAATCGCCTCTTCCTTCACAGGCCCCTAGCGTTTCTCCGGTTGTCGCACCGGTCGTATCCACGACCTATGACCGAAGATTCGCAGAGCCTAAGCTCACGGCAGGGCCTACATTGGAAGAAAAGTCAGAGCCGGTTGGGCAAAGTGAGGCAGCGATAGCGGAGCGAAATGCAGTCGATTTTCTCGACGCTGCCCGCGACCGCGTGCTTCCCGCCTACAGCGCTACACCGTCCGTTACCACCGCATCCGCAACGCCTGTGGCGCCGCTTGTCGCAAAACCGGAACCGCTTGCTCCAGGTGACAATGGTCCCGTCTTCGGCGACCAGTTGACCAGTGATTTCGAAAGCTTCCTTGAAGCCGAGATTGCCAAAAGTGCTAATGCCACCACCGATCTGCCGCGCCCGCTTGCCGTGGCGCCGCCGGTGAACCTCGACACAACGACACCTGACCCGCAACCCGATCCAAAGTTTTCGGAAGCCCCTGCGGATGCTGAACGAGACGTTCAAAAGGAAATGGCTCGCATCTTCGGTGAGATGTCGGTCACCCGCGACCGATAGTGACGATTGAAAGCAACGCCCGCGCGACACAGAAAGCCTCAAAGCTATCGTGTCGCGGCGGGCGCAGCCATCTTCATCGCCGGTCCTGACGACCTTCTGACTCCTGACTGCGCCTCATTCTTCGACCAGCACAAGATGTATTACGGTTTGCCCTGCGCCTAATCTTGATCATCATGCAGCCGCCACCTGCACCCGAGCGGGCATATCCTTTGCGCGCCGAAGCCTGTCGAGCAAAAGGTAGATTACGGGGGTCGTATAAAGTGTCAGGACCTGGCTGACCATAAGTCCGCCGACGATCGCATAGCCCAAAGGTTGACGCAGTTCAGCACCGGACCCGTGACCAAGCGCCAGTGGTATTCCACCCAAAAGAGCGGCCATCGTCGTCATCAGGATCGGTCTGAAACGCATCTGAGCGGCTTTGACGATCGCCTCCTCGCTCGACAATCCCTCCTCCCGCTCCGCCTGGATGGCGAAATCGACGAGCATGATGCCATTCTTCTTGACGATACCGATCAACAGAATGACCCCGATCATTGCCACGAGCCCGAAGTCGAGGCCGGCAACCTGCAGAGCCAGAAGCGCGCCAAGGCCCGCGGAAGGCAAGGTCGACAGGATCGTCAGCGGATGGATAAGGCTTTCGTAGAGCACGCCGAGAATGATGTAGACGACGACAAGCGACGCCAGGATGAGCAGCGGGATGGTTCCAAGCGAATCCTTGAACGCCTTCGCGCTGCCGGAAAACGATGTCTGCAGCGACCCCGGAGGATGCATGTTGGACACGGCATTTTCGATGACGGCAGTGGCGTTTCCCAGAGCGACATCGGGCGCCAGGTTGAACGAGATGGTCACAGCCGGCGATTGGCCCTGATGCGCAATCGATACCGGCGAGGTGCCATCCGTCGTCCATTTTGCCACCACCGAAAGCGGGACAAGCGTTCCATTGCTTGCTCTGACCGACAGACGGTCAAGTGTGGCGATGTCTCGCTGCAGATCCGGCAACACCTCAAGAATGACACGGAAGGTGTCGGTCTGACTGGAGAAGGAGGCTACCTGGCGCTGACCAAATGCGTCGTAAAGCGTCTCGTCGATGGTGGAAGGAAGGACGCCATAGAGCGTCGCTGCCGCGCGGTCGATCTTGATCGTCAGATTGGGCGCTTCAGCTTGCTGATCGCTCCCGACGTCGCGCAGTTCCGGCAACCCGGAAAGCTTGCTGGTGATCTTGTCCGACCATTCGCTAAGTTCCGCAATATCGGCATCTTGAAGTGTGAACTGATATTGCGTTTTCGCCGGCCGCGCACCGATATTGATATCCTGTGCTGACTGCATGAAGAGCTTGATGCCCTGCTGCGCATTGAGCGCCGTGCCCAACCGGTCGATCACCTGCTTGGCACTGACATCGCGTTCCTCCAGAGGTTTCAGCGTGATGTTGACATGGCCCTGATTGAGCGCATTGCCGCCGTTACCGCCGCCGATATCCATGAAGACGCTATAGACGGCGGGATCTTTCATGATGATCTCGCTGACGCGTTCCTGAAGCTTCGCCATCTCGGTAAAGGAAATGTCTGGAGAAGCCTGGGAAAGGCCAGCAATGAACCCGGTATCCTGCTCCGGAAAAAAGCCCTTGGGCGCGACGACGAACAGATAGCCGGTTGCTGCAATGGTCGCGAGAAAAACGACGAGCGTCAAAAAGCGGTGCCGTATGACTGGCTCGAGGCTGCGGATATAGAGTGCCGTCAATCCGTCGAAGAATGCCTCTCCCGCCAGATAGAAACGGCTGCGCTGATCCTTCTCGATGGGGCGGATGAATTTCGATGCCAGCATCGGCGTCAACGTCAGCGACACGATGGCGGAAATGACGATCGCGACAGTCAGCGTCACGGCAAATTCCCGAAACAGGCGTCCGATGATGCCACCCATCAACAGGATCGGAATGAGGACTGCAATCAGCGAGAGACTGATGGAAACGATCGTGAAACCGATCTCCCGCGTGCCTTGAAGCGCCGCCTGCCTCGGCTCGACCCCGTCTTCGATATGGCGGGTGATGTTCTCCAGCATGACGATGGCATCGTCGACGACGAAGCCGACGGCGACGACCAGCGCCATGAGCGACAGATTGTCCAGACTAAAGCCCAAAAGCCACATGGGTGCCAGCGATCCGGCCAGAGCAATCGGAAGCGTCACGACGGGGATGAGTGTCGCGCGCAGGTTTCGCAGGAAAAGGAAGATCACGACAACGACGAGGCCGATGGTCAGCATCAGGGTAAACTGAATATCCGTCACGGACGCTCTGATCGTCGTCGTCCGGTCAGTGACGAGTTCCAGCTTGACCGAACGCGGCAACGAGGCCTGGAGTGCGGGCAATTGCTCTTTCACCGCGTTGACGACTGCTATCACATTGGCGCCGGGCTGACGGAAAACGTCGAGCGCGATGCCTCGCTCTCCATTGGTCCAGTGCGCCATCTTTCTATCTTCCGCACCATCCGTCGCCTGCCCTATATCACGAATGCGCACCGGCCCGCCGTTTCGATAGGCGATGACGGCGTCGTTCCATTCCGCGCTGCTGGAAATCTGGTCGTTCGTATAGATCGGAAAGGTGCGTGTCGGGTCATCGATGTTCCCCTTCGGCGCGCTGAGACTGAGATTGCCGATGGCGGTGCGCACGTCCTCCATCGTCACGTCGGCCTGGGCCAGGCGACCAGGATCGACGGCGATGCGTATGGCCGGCTTCTGCTTCCCGCCGATATTGACGAAGGCCACGCCTGAGACCTGACCGATTTTCGAAGCGACGTTGCGTTCGATATACTCATCGAGCTGCGGCAGTGTCAGCGTATCGGACGTCGCCGAAAGCTGCATGATCGGCGCATCGGCAGGGTTTGCCTTATGCACCGTAGGAAGCGAGGTCATATCCTTCGGAAGTTCACCCGCCGCTTCGCTGATTGCCGTCTGTACATCGCTTGCAGCAGTCTCGATATTTTTGTCGAGATCGAACTGCACCGTGATCGAGGTGGTGCCGAGCGAACTGTTCGACGTCATTTCGGTGATGCCGCTGACGCGTGACAGCGCCTGTTCAATGGGTTGCGCCACGCTGGAGGCCATCGTCTCCGGCGAAGCACCGGGGAGATTGGCCGCAATCTGGATCGTCGGAAAATCGATCCGCGGAAGGGCCGAAACCGGCATGAATGGATAGCAGATGACGCCGACCAGAAAGATGCCGGTCATCAGCAGCCCTGTCGCCACCGGATGCAGAATAAAGAAATCGAAGAAACTGGACGTACGGTTTTGGTCCTGATCGTTTCTCATGGTCAGTTCGCCTTCTCGGCGAGTTCGCCCGTTGGCGACCCTGTCCAAGGGGTAGCGGTGACAGTTGCGCCATTGCCGATCCGCGATTGGCCGTCCATGACGACGGCTTCGCCCTCTTTTATCCCCTCCGTCACCAGCGCTCTTGCGCCGGTCACGAAGGCGGTCTTCACGTTCCGCTCTTCCACCTTGTTGTCTTTTGAGACCACATAGGCATAAAGCCCGTTACGCCCTCTCGCCAAAGCCTTATCGGGAACGACCACCCCGCTCTTGTGCTCGACTGTCAGTGTGGTTGCCACCGGAAGCCCGGGCCAAAGAGCGCCGTTGCCATTGTCGAAGAGCGCCTTGAGATGAATGGAGCCGTTGGAGGCGTCGACCGAGTTATCCATTGTCGTCAACTGGCCCTTCGCCAGGACGCGGCTTCCATCGGTCGTGATCAGGGTCACCGCCGCAATCTTCTCGCTGAGCGCTTGGCGGATCTCGCCGAACCTGTCGCCAGGCGCGACAAAGGACACGGCAATTGGATCCATCTGGGTGATTGTCACGATGCCATCCGTGGAGCTTGCGCTGACCACGCTACCCACATCGACTTGCTTGAAACCCGTGCGTCCGGAGATCGGGGCAATCACGGTGGCGAAGCCGAGCTGCGTTTCCGCACTCTTGATCATGGCATCATCATACTGGACGGCTGCAGCATATTGCTCGCTCAGCGCGCTCTTCTGTTCAAGCGTGGAGGCGGACGCCACTCCCTTTTCGGCGAGCGAGGCATAGCGCTGCGCTTCAGTTTTGGCACTGTTCCATTGGGCTTCATCCTGAGCCCTCTTCGCCTTGGCGGAGGTGAGCGCGGACGAAAGCTCACGGTCATCCAGCGTCAGCAAGACGCTTCCTTTTTCAATCATCTGGCCTTCAGTGAAGCGGATACCGGTCACCTGCCCGTCAATCCGCGGTCTGACCGTGACGCTCTGTAACGGGTCCACGGTACCGATACCGTTGATCACCTTGTCGATCTCCTCGACCTTTGCCTTATAGACCGTGACAGGAACGGCAGGCGCGTCTTGCGCGCGGACGATGTCAGGCTGCAACGCCAGCGCTACTCCCCCCAGACAAATCGCAGGGAGCACATAAAAAGGGAAGGCTTTGACGAACATGCTGCTGATCTCGCGCGCTGGAGTTCAAATTCAGCAGTAAACTCGGATCACGAATTTTTGTTCTGATGTGATACTAATATTAGGAACTACTTTTTCGACGTTGCGCATTGTTGAGCGCCAAGATCACAGAGAAGTCTCACCCTAACTGATGAGCGCGACGCCACGGGGCGTTTCTATCTCCGCGATGTAACGGAAACTCTTGGCTTTGATCACCGTCGGCGGGTCGATAATCTCAAGATCAGCATAGAGTTCTCGAACCCGATCCGCCTCGGGATGTTCGATCTGGAAGCTCTTTAGCCGAAAGCCAAAATCCGGCATGGATGGCGCGGGAGTGCCCCGCGCTCCCCAGTCCATCACCGAAGGTGCAACGCCGCCGCACGGCAGAGATCCATCGTCGGCGACCGCGAACAGCCACTCACGATCTCCACGTGACACCTTCTCTTGACGTCCCAGCAGATCGCCATGCCGCACGAGCACGCTGGCAAAGTCGCCGGTCCGGGCTACCCAGGCGCGCAGCCGTCGCCCCTCGTCCCACGCCGCCTGAACCGCCTCAAGATCATCGAGCCCGAACCAGCGTCGTCTCGTAGGCCGCTCTGCCTCTGGATCGATGGCGATCACTTCCAGAAAGACATCCGCACCGAGCCGCAGCAGCAGATTGTGGGTGCCCATCTGTGGATGCTTACCGCCTCTCGGCATGTCGATGCCGAGCGCGTCGCGCACATAGTCGGCGCCAACCTCAAGCGACGGCGCGATAATCGCCAGGTGATCCAGTTTCAACATCACGCACTCCATCGCTTGAAAAGCAAAAGGCCGCATTGCTGCGGCCTTTCAATCTCTATTCCTGTGGTAGCCAGCCGATCAAACCAGACGGCTCCGAACCAATGCTGCTTCGATGAAGCTTGCAAAGAGCGGATGCGGATCGAGTGGGCGGCTCTTCAGTTCGGGGTGATACTGCACGCCGATAAACCACGGATGATCGGGGTACTCCACCGTTTCCGGCAGAAGACCATCCGGCGACATACCGGAGAACACCAGACCGCAGCTTTCCAGACGATCCTTATACTCCACGTTCACCTCGTAGCGATGGCGGTGACGCTCAGAAATGTCCGTTGAGCCATAGATGTCGGCGATCTTGGTATCCTTCTTCAGCACCGCCTTGTAAGCGCCAAGACGCATGGTACCGCCGAGATCACCCTTCGAATTGCGCTTCTCAAGCTCGTTCCCCTTGACCCACTCGGTCATGAGACCAACGACGGACTCCTGTGTCGGACCGAATTCGGTGGAGGATGCCTTCTCGATACCAGCGAGATGACGCGCCGCTTCCACGACCGCCATCTGCATGCCAAAGCAGATACCGAAATACGGAACCTGACGTTCGCGGGCAAACTGAGCTGCACGGATCTTGCCTTCAGAACCGCGCTCACCAAAACCGCCTGGAACGAGGATCGCATTGACCTTCTCGAGATAGGGCGCCGGATCTTCCTTTTCGAAGACTTCGGACTCGATCCACTCGAGCTTCACTTTCACCCGGTTGGCAATACCGCCGTGATGCAGCGCTTCGATGAGCGACTTGTAGGCATCCTTGAGGCCGGTGTACTTGCCAACGATGGCGATCGTGACTTCGCCTTCCGGCGTGTGAATGCGGTTGCAGACTTCTTCCCACTGCTCAAGACGGGGCTTGGGAGCAGGCTCGATGCCAAAGGCGGCCAGCACTTCGTTGTCGAGGCCTTCCTTGTGGTAGGCCGTCGGCACGTCATAGATGTTCGCGACATCCAGCGCCTGGATAACGGCAGACTGGCGCACGTTGCAGAACAGCGAGAGCTTGCGGCGTTCCGCTTCCGGAATTTCGCGATCCGCGCGAACCAGTAGGATATCCGGATGGATACCGAGCGCCTGAAGCTCCTTGACGGAGTGCTGTGTGGGCTTCGTCTTCAACTCGCCAGCCGCCGGAATGTAAGGCATCAGCGTCAGGTGGAGATAGATCGCTGTACCACGCGGCAGGTCATTTCCGAGCTGACGGATGGCTTCCATGAAAGGCATTGCCTCGATGTCGCCGACCGTGCCGCCAATTTCGCAGATGACGAAATCATAGTCGTCGTTGCCTTCGGTCACGAAATCCTTGATCTCGTTGGTCACATGCGGAATGACCTGAACCGTCGCGCCGAGATAATCGCCGCGGCGTTCCTTATCGATGATGTTCTTATAGATACGACCCGTGGTTATGTTGTCCGTCTTGGTTGCGGAACGCCCGGTAAAGCGTTCGTAGTGGCCAAGATCGAGATCCGTCTCCGCGCCGTCATCGGTCACGAAAACCTCACCGTGCTGGGTGGGGCTCATGGTGCCGGGGTCGACATTGAGGTAGGGGTCGAGTTTGCGAAGCCGCACCCGATATCCACGGGATTGCAACAACGCTCCGAGTGCCGCGGCCGCAATGCCCTTCCCAAGGGAGGATACCACGCCGCCTGTGATGAATACATATCGCGCCATGGGAGTCACCGCTTACCTTTTAATAGATGATTCCGCCAGCCCCAAATTCAATGATCGCGAAATCATCTGTTGATGACGCGTGGAAGCTCAGCCGGAATGTAAACAAAAGAAAACCGGCAGGCTTTTGGCCTGCCGGAGTGTTAATCGTCACCTGCGCCTTATTGGCCGGTGGGAACACCATTGGTGTTGGCGGGAGCCTGCTGCGGAGCAGGTGCGGCCGGAGCGGCAGCGCCACCTTCAGCCGGTGCCGCTGGCGTCGTCGTCGCGGCAGGGGCCGGCTGTTGTGCAGGCGCCTGGTTGGACGCACCATTCGTGGTGGACGGAACACCATTGGTCGCAGGAGCCTGCGAAGGCGTCGTCGACGACGGGCCGAGCGTATCGAGGATGCCGTTACCCTGCCCCTGTTGTGCCGGAATGCGGTCCAGGATGTCCGTTGGACGCGATTCGTAGCGGGTCAGGAGACCAAGGCCAAGGGACGTCGCAAAGAACAGAGCCGCGAGGATCGCCGTCGTGCGGGTCAGAGCATTTGCGGTGCCGCGTGCGGACATGAAGCCAGAGCCGCCGCCAATACCGAGGCCGCCGCCTTCGGAACGCTGGATCAGGACCACGCCGACAAGCGCCAGCACGATCATGAGGTGAATAACAATCAGTACGTTCTGCATGACAATCCATTCCATGCCCCATCAGGAGCACAATGAAGAAGTTTGCGGCTCTTTACATGAGGAGAAAGCGTATTCCAAGCCCCCGAAGATCGAAAGCCTGGCTGCTTTTCCTAAAAAATCAGGCCGTCAATTTCTCGTAAGCTGCATAGATGGACAGGAAGTCGGAGGCTTTCAAGCTCGCGCCGCCGATGAGCGCACCATCGACATTCTCGATCGCCATGAGCTCTGAGGCGTTGGACGGCTTGACCGAGCCACCATAGAGAATGCGCATGCCCCTGCCCTCGCCGCCAAAGCGCTTGACCAGCTCTTCGCGCATGAAGGCATGGGCTTCACGGACATCCTCGACGGTCGGTGTCAAGCCTGTGCCGATCGCCCATACGGGCTCATAGGCGATAACCGTGTTGGCGGCGATCGCTTCGTCTGGCAAGGATCCATCGAGCTGGCGCTTGAGCACGTCAAGCGTCTGGCCGGACTTGCGCTGCTCCGCCGTCTCGCCGATGCAGATGATGGCGATGAGATCGGCCGCATAGGCAGCATTCGCCTTCGCCCGCACGAGATGATCCGTTTCCGCATGATCGGTGCGGCGCTCGGAGTGTCCGACAATCACATGCGTGCCGAAGCAGTCGGCAATCATCTCGGCGGAAATATCGCCCGTATGCGCGCCCGATGCATTCTGGTGGCAATCCTGCGCGCCGATCTTGAGCGGGCTGTCCTCGCAAAGCGCGGTCGCGACATAGAGAAGCGTCGAAGGCGGGCAGATCAGCGACTCGACCTTTTCTGCAAGCGGTCCCTTGACCCCCTCAGCCATCGCCTTGATCTGATCGAGCGAGGCGCGCGTTCCGTTCATCTTCCAGTTTCCAGCGACGAGCGGGCGAATATCAGGGGTCATTGAGCGATCATTCCTCTTTATTGTTGGCAGTGTCTTCTCAAAGAGACAGCGACAGGAATTCGGACGAAAAAGCAAGGTTTTGGTTCGAAATTTGGTGAATTTCGTACAAAACCTCTCGTGAATGACATGGTTTTCCGAGCTAGCGGGTCAAAATCCAATTAAGAACCGCGCGCCAGTCGGTCATGCGAACCGGCGTCCCGTGCGTGCCGGTTTCAAAGAGCGTGAAGCGGGTGGGAACACCGGCCTTCAAAAGCCCTCGGAATGTCGCGGCCTGCTGATCGGCCGAGTAGACCTTATCCGCACTTCCATGGGTAAAATAGACGGGCTTCTTCGCCCTGATAAATGCACTCTTTGGAAAATCGGGATCGACCGCACCACCGAGGATGGCCATTCCCTTGAGATTGGCGACCGCAGCGGCATCGCGGCTTATGCCGTAACAGATGAAGCTGCCCATGGACGCACAGGTTAGAATGACAGGCTTGCCACCGGATTTCACCTTGGCGTCCGCGATCAGCGCGGCAATATCCGCAACGCCGTTTTGATCGAAACTCTTCACGCTCGGTGCGTAATACGTCCCGCCGTTTTCGGCAGCGAGGTTTTTCAGCCGGTTGAAGTTGCCGCCGAATGTATAATCTTTCATTGCAAGCCGGCGGTCCCCACCTCGTCCATGGATGAAGATCACGGTAAAGGCCTGCCCGTTCGCTGGACCAACGCGCCCCACATCGATAGACCGTCCGCCGACGGAGATGGTCTCCATCTCCTGCACACGTTTCGGCGCGAGATCGACATATTGCCGTTTTACCCGCTGCTCAGGAATCTCATCGCGCCCGTTGATGTCACGCAATTCCTGGTAGTCGATCACCTGCGAGGCACCCCCATCCCCCGTGGAAAGTACTGTCTGACTTGAGAACAGATCATCCTTGAAGGGCTTCAGTGGTCCGCCGCTGGTCTGAGCGTTAGCGGGCATCGCTGCAACAGACAGGCAGAAAAGAGTACAAAAGGTGAAAAGAGCTGTGGACATGCCTTGAGGAACCGTTTGATTTGCGCCACAAGTCTTGCCATCCGGGCTGCTGCAACGCAATCCTTCGCGGTAAAGCATCAAGCCCTTTGTACCCTGCTAGAGTAGCCTGACACCGGTATCGATGTCTGAATCCTGTCTGCTCGCATGGACAAAATCCGGGCAAAATCTGATTGAACTGGACCTATGGACGATAGCAACGATCTTTTTTCCGGCCTTCCCGCAGCCACTCGCGCTGAAGCAGAACCGCGAGAAACCGCACCTGTTGTAGAACCAGTTGCCAAGGCTACCGCGCAGCCGAAAGCCCCTTCCGCACCCGTCACGTCGTCGGGCGATGAGTATGGCGCCTCGTCTATCCGTGTTCTGGAAGGTCTGGAGCCGGTGCGCATGCGTCCCGGCATGTATATCGGCGGTACCGACGAGAAAGCCCTGCACCACCTCTTCGCCGAAGTCATCGATAACTCGATGGACGAAGCCGTCGCAGGCCATGCCAACTTCATCGAAGTGCATCTCGATACCGAAGGTTTCCTGACGGTGAGCGATAACGGTCGTGGTATCCCTGTCGAAAACCATCCACAGGTACCGGGCAAGTCCACGCTTGAAGTCATCATGACCAAGCTGCATGCGGGCGGAAAGTTCGACGGCAAGGCTTACGAGACCTCAGGCGGTCTGCATGGTGTGGGCGTGTCCGTCGTCAACGCGCTGTCCGACGTGCTGGAAGTGGAAGTCGCACGTAATCGCAAGCTCTACCGCCAGCGCTTCTCGCGGGGTATTCCGCAAGGTCCGCTGGAAGAGTTGGGCGATGTTCATAACCGCCGCGGAACCCGAGTGCGCTTCCATCCGGATGCGCAGATTTTCGGCGACCATGCCAAATTCGACGCCGCCCGCATTTTCCGCATGGCGCGCTCCAAGGCCTATCTCTTTGGCGGCGTTGAAATCCGCTGGAGCTGCGATCCGGGCCTCGTGCCCGTGGGCGACGAAATCCCTGAAAAGGCCGTCTTCCATTTTCCTGGCGGCTTGAAGGATTACCTCTCGGCCACGCTTGGCAAGGACTTTACCGTCACCCGCGAAATCTTCTCAGGCAGAACGGAAAAGACCGGCGGCCACGGTGCGCTGGAATGGGCGGTCACCTGGTATGGCGGCGACAGCCAGGTCCATTCCTATTGTAACACCATCCCGACGCCCGAAGGCGGCACACACGAAGCTGGTCTTCGTATCGCCTTGACAAAGGGCTTGAAGAACTACGCCGAGCTGACGCAGAACAAGCGCGCACGCGAGATTACCACCGACGACGTGATGATCTCGGCTGTCGGCATGCTCTCCGTCTTCATTCGCGAGCCGGAATTTGTCGGCCAGACCAAGGACAAACTCGCGACCGTCGAAGCTCAACGCATCGTCGAAAACGCGCTGCGCGATCCGTTCGATCATTATCTCACCGGCAATCCCGCAGAAGCGGCAAAGCTTCTGGAATGGGTGATCGAGCGCTGTGAGGAGCGTCTGCGCCGTCGCAAGGAAAAAGAGGTCAACCGCAAGACTGCGGTCCGCAAGTTGCGCCTGCCGGGCAAGCTCGCCGATTGTTCTCAGAACACCGCCGAAGGCGCGGAACTCTTCATCGTCGAGGGTGACTCGGCTGGTGGTTCTGCCAAGCAGGCACGCAATCGCGCCAACCAGGCCATCCTGCCACTACGCGGTAAGATCCTGAACGTCGGCAGCGCCAGCCGCGAAAAGCTCTCTGCCAACCAGCAGATCGCCGATCTCATTCAGGCGCTTGGCTGCGGCACACGCACGAAGTACCGCGACGAGGATCTCCGTTACGAACGCATCATCATCATGACCGATGCCGACGTCGACGGCGCCCATATCGCCTCGCTGCTGATCACCTTCTTCTATCAGGAAATGCCTGAACTGATCCGCGGCAGCCACCTCTATCTTGCCGTACCGCCACTCTACAAGATCACGCAAGGGTCGAAGTCTGCCTATGCGCGTGACGACGTCCACCGCGCTGAGTTGATGGAGACCGAGTTCAAGGGCCGCGGCAAGATCGAAATCAGCCGCTTCAAAGGTCTTGGCGAAATGCTTCCAGCTCAGCTGAAGGAAACCACGATGGATCCCTCCAAGCGCACGCTGCTGCGCGTGGAAATCGACGACGTGGATTTCGAAGGCACGCGCGAGGCGGTCGATAATCTGATGGGAACAAAGGCAGACGCCCGCTTCCGCTTCATCCAGGACAGAGCCGCCTTTGCGGAAAACCTCGATATCTGATTGATATCGGGACTAGACTTCCGAAAAGCCTGACGTGCCTGTGCGATCAAAGGTACTCACGGCAAAAGGCCAAACCGCTGCGTCGTCATGGTCACCCCTCGGATTAAGTCCGAGGAGACCGGGTCATTCATAAGCCATTGAAAGCATGGATCCTTGGGTCACGCCCGAGGATGACAGAACGGATAAGAGCGTGGTCGAATTTTACAGCTTAGGCCCAAAAATCGGAATCGATTTTCAGAAAGCACGACGCGTAGATTTAAAAGCTAAAGCGCCGTGCGTCCAGTAAGACGCACGGCGCTTTTGCTGTCAAAATCGACTTGAAACTTCGGATCCACCTCACGAAGCTCATGGCTGCGCGCTTTGGCGCTCCAACCAATCACTCAGCAGCGGCCAGAAGCTTCTTCTCACGATTGGCGCGAAGACGTTCGAAATCGTCGCCGGCATGGTGCGACGAGCGCGTCAGCGGGCTGGAAGAGACCATGAGGAAGCCCTTTGTATAGGCAACCGTCTCATAGGACTTGAACTCTTCCGGGGTTACGAAGCGTTCCACCTTGTGGTGCTTGCGCGTCGGCTGCAGATACTGGCCGATGGTCAGGAAGTCGACATCGGCGCTGCGAAGATCGTCCATCAACTGCAGCACTTCGTTACGCTCTTCCCCGAGACCGACCATGATACCGGACTTGGTGAACATGGTGGGGTCCAGTTCCTTCACCCGCTGCAGCAGGCGGACGGAGTGGAAGTAGCGCGCACCGGGGCGAACGGTCAGATAGTTGCCGGGAACGGTTTCCATATTGTGGTTGAACACGTCAGGCTTTGCAGCGACGACACGCTCCAGAGCACCAGGCTTCTTGAGAAAGTCTGGCGTCAGGATTTCGATGGTCGTGTTGGGCGAAGCGGCACGGATTGCCCAGATCACCTTTTCAAAATGCTCGGCACCACCGTCGGCGAGATCATCGCGGTCCACCGAGGTAATGACGACGTGGCTGAGGCCCATCTGCTTGACGGCCTTGGCAACGTTTTCCGGCTCATTAAGATCGAGCGGATTGGGCTTGCCGGTCGAGACGTTGCAGAAGGCGCAGGCGCGCGTGCAGATCTCGCCCATGATCATGAAGGTGGCGTGCTTCTTTTCCCAGCATTCGCCGATATTTGGACAGCCAGCCTCTTCGCACACCGTGACCAGCTTGTGACTGCGTACAAGTTCGCGCGTCTCGTGGTAGCCCTTGGACGTGGGCGCCTTGACGCGGATCCATTCCGGCTTGCGCGCCACTTCCGTATCCGGCTTGTGTGCCTTCTCCGGATGGCGGATGCGCTTCTCTTCCGGCTGGGACATCCTGTCGAGAATAGTGACCATAAGAAACCTGCTTCTACCGCATATAAGCGGCTCTAACGCCTGACGAGCTTGGCGAGGAATAACAGAAGGCTTGCGCCCAGGAAAGACGTGACGAAGTAGCCGAGGCGGCTGTCTTCAACAAAGACATCGAATGTACGCAACACGGCCACTGCCACCACCGAGCCGACAATGCCGAGGACGATGTTCATGAAGATGCCAAAGCGCATATCCATGAGCTTGCCCGCGAGCCAGCCCGCAAGGCCGCCGATGATGATGGCCGCAATCCAGCCTACACTTTCCATCCGTGATCCCTTTCTTTAACCCGCCGCTTCACCTGGTGTCGGCTAAGCGATCAACCTGGCAATCAGCGTCACGATGATCGCACCCACCGTTGCATGGATGATCTGCACCACCAGCGCATTTTCAATACCAAGCGAAATGCCGAGAGCATCGAACAGATAGCCACCGACAAATGCGCCGATCACACCGCTCAGAAGGCATCCGATCAACCCGCCGCCACCAACGATGAGGCTGGCGAGGAAACCGGCCACCAGACCGATCAGCAGAAAAACAATCCAGGCTTCTGTTGCAATAGACATGACCGCTCTCCTTTGACGTCGCTCCCTTCAAGAGTGGGAGCGATCAAGCCAATTATCAAGCGTTCAGGACACGTCCATAAGCGTCCAGCACGCTCTCCTTCATCGACTCCGACAGGGTCGGATGCGGGAAGATGGTGTGCATCAGTTCTTCTTCGGTCGTTTCAAGGTTCATGGCGACAACGAAGCCCTGAATGAGCTCGGTCACTTCCGCGCCTACCATATGCGCACCGATCAGTTCGCCCGTCTTCTTGTCGAAGATGGTCTTGACCATGCCCTGATCTTCACCGAGCGCCACGGCCTTGCCATTGGCAGCAAACGAGAAGCGACCCACGCGGATCTCGCGGCCCTGCTCTTTCGCCTTGGCTTCCGTCAGACCGACGGACGCGACCTGCGGATTGCAGTAGGTGCAGCCCGGGATCTTGCTTTTATCCATGGGGTGAACATTCGGAACCCCGGCAATCTTCTCAACGCAGATGACGGCTTCGTGCTCGGCCTTGTGTGCGAGCAGCGGACCTCCGGCAACATCACCAATGGCGTAGATGCCAGGAACATTGGTCTTGCCATAGCCATCGATGACGATGAAGCCGCGCTCGGTCTTAACGCCGGCAGCCTCAAGGCCGATATTTTCGATATTGGCCTGGACGCCAACGGCGGAAATCATCCGATCCGCTGTGATCTTCTGAGACGAGCCGTCCTTCATCTCGACGGTCGCCGTAATCGAGTTTGCACCCTTTTCGACCTTCGCCACCTTTGCCTCGAGGTGGATCTTGATGCCCTGCTTTTCCAGCTGCTTTTTCGCGAAGGCAGAAATTTCCGCATCCTCGACCGGCATCACCTGGCTCATGATTTCAACAACGGTAACCTCAACGCCCATGGTGCGATAGAAGCTGGCGAACTCAATACCGATCGCGCCCGAACCCATGACCAGCAGCGACTTCGGCAGTTCTTCCGGCTTCATTGCTTCGAAATAGGTCCAGATAAGCTTGCCATCCGGCTCGATGCCGGGCAGCGCGCGCGGACGGGCACCGGTGGCCACGATGATATGCTTGGCGGTGTAGGTTCCCTCGCCCAGCGTGTTCTTCGGCACGGGGCCCTGCGGCTGAACCACAGGCTTGGTCGACTTGCCGACGACGATCTCACCCGGCTTGGTGATCTTGGCTTCGCCCCAGATGATATCGACCTTGTTCTTCTTGAACAGGAAGCCGACGCCATTATTCATGCGGGCAGCGATGCCGCGAGAGCGCGCGACGATCGCCTTGACGTCCGGCTTGATCGAGCCTTCCAGCGTCAGGCCGTAATCCTTCGCATGGGTGGCCGTGTGCATCACATCGGCCGTACGCAGCAATGCCTTGGTGGGAATGCAGCCCCAGTTGGAGCAGATGCCCGCGAGATGTTCACGCTCGACGACAGCAACCTTCATGCCCAGCTGAGCTGCACGAATGGCGGCAATATAACCACCTGGACCGGAGCCAATGACGATAACGTCGTAGGATTGAGCCATTCTATATCCTGCCTTTATCTTTTTGACGGCGACTTATGCGCCGCTGCGTCAATCGAATTCACATCAAATTCCAAGCAGCATGCGCACCACGGGCTCAAGCCCACGTCCCAGCGCACGCGTGTTTTCAGCGTCCAGGTGAACGCCATCGAGCGGTGTCGTCACCGCAACGGAGGCCGCATCGAAGAAGGCGCAGCCCTTGTCGTCTGCCAGATCGCGATAGAGCGAACCCATCATCTTCGACTGCTCGATCGCGCCCGCATACATGGCCGCAAACATATCGTTTGCCGTTTCGCAAATATGCGGTGGCGAAACGATCAGGATCTCCGGCTCGTCATGATCCTCGAAAGACCACGCATGATGACGGATGAGACTGACCAACCGCTCAACGCCCTTGACCGCACCAACCGCAGAGCCTGCACCGATACCGCGCTTCAGGTCGTTGGTGCCGAGCATGATGATGACGAGATCAAGCGGCGCATGGCTGTGGAGGATCGTCGGAAGCAGCGTCGCACCATTGCGGTCGCAATCCGCCAGATGATCATCATAGGCGGTGGTGCGTCCGTTCAATCCCTCGGCAATGACATTGACCTCACTGCCCAGGGCCTTCTGCAGCACGCTCGGCCAGCGATCGTCAAAGGCGTGACGCCCGAGATTCTCGGCGTCATATCCCCATGTCAGGCTGTCGCCATAGCAAAGAACGGTCTTCGTCACATCCGCCTCCAGAAGGAGAAGAGCCGAAGGCTGACACCAGCATCCGGCTCAACCATTTTATCAGACCAGCATCGACATCGGGCTTTCGATGTAGCGCTTGAAGGCGGAAGCAAGCTCTGCGCCCAGCGCACCATCGATAACGCGGTGGTCGAAGGCAAAGGTCGCCGTCATCACCGTCCCGACTTCGATCTTGCCGCCACGAACGACGGGCTTCTCGACGCCAGCGCCGATGGAGACGATCGAAGCCTGCGGCAGGTTGACGATCGACGTGAAGGACGAAACGCCGAACATGCCGAGGTTCGAGACGGATGTCGTCCCACCTTGGTATTCTTCGGGCTTGAGCTTCTTGTCGCGGGCACGCTTGGCGAGATCCTTGACCTCGTTGGAGATGGCCGAAAGCGACTTCTCCTCGGCCTTGCGAACAATCGGCGTGATCAGGCCATCCGGGATCGACACGGCAACGCCGACATCGGCGTGCTTGTGAAGAACACGGGCTGTCGATGTCCAGGAAGCATTCGCCATCGGAACATCGCGCAGTGCAAGCGCCATAGCCTTGATGATGAAGTCGTTGACGGAGAGCTTGAAGGCCGGAACCTCGCCCTTCTCGGTCTTCTTCACCGGTGCGGATGCATTGATCTCCGCACGAAGCTTCAGCATCGCATCGAGTTCGCATTCCATCGACACCGTGTAGGACGGAACCGTCTGGGTCGACTCGGTCAGGCGCGAAGCAATCGTCTTGCGCATGCCGTCGTGCGGCAGCAGCTCGTAAGAGCCTTCGGCAAACAGCTTGAGAACGCTTTCATCAGACGGACCCTTGGCAGCGGCCGGAGCCGGAGCAGCCGACGATGCAGATGCCTGTGCAGCAGCCGGTGCCGCCTTTGCGCCACCGGAAGCGACTGCCTTTTCGACGTCAGACTTGACGATACGGCCATGCGGGCCGGAGCCGGACACAGCGGAAAGATCAAGACCGGCATCCTTGGCCATGCGGCGTGCCAATGGCGAGGCAAAAAGGCGCTCGCCGGACTTGGATACAGGTGCTGGCGTGGAAGGCGCAGCAGCCTGATCTGCAACCGGCTTGTCAGCCTTGGGAGCAGCTTCAGACTTCTCGTCCTTCGGGGCCTCGGCCTTGGCTTCCTGCTTGGGAGCTTCAGCTTTCGCCTCTGACTTGGCAGGAGCAGCATCGCCACCCTTTGCCGCTTCAGCCACGTCTTCGCCTTCGCCTGCGAGGATGGCGATCAAGGCATTCACCTTGACCGCGTCGGTGCCGGCCGGAACCACGATCTTGGCGACCGTGCCCTCGTCCACAGCTTCCACTTCCATGGTCGCCTTGTCGGTCTCGATTTCGGCAATCACGTCGCCGGGAGCAACCTTGTCGCCTTCCTTGACCAGCCACTTGGCCAGATTGCCCTCTTCCATCGTCGGAGAAAGGGCAGGCATGGTGATGTTGATAGGCATCGAAACGCCCTCCCCTTACTTGTAGCAGACGGCTTTGACAGCCTGGATGACTTCGTCAACGTTTGGCAGAGCCAGCTTCTCCAGGTTTGCGGCGTAAGGCATTGGAACGTCTTTACCGGCAATGGTCAGGATCGGTGCATCGAGATAATCGAATGCAGCGCGCTGAACCTGGTTGGAGATGAAGTCACCGACCGATGACTGCGGGAAGCCTTCTTCGACAGTGACCAGGCGGCCGGTCTTCTTGACGGATTCGATCACCGTCGGAAGATCCATCGGGCGGATGGTACGAAGGTCGATCAGCTCGACATCGATGCCTTCCTTTTCCAACTCGGCGACAGCCTTGACCGCATAGGTCATGCCGATACCGAAGGAAACGATGGTTGCATCCTTGCCCTTGCGGTGAATGCGCGCCTTGCCGATCGGCAGGACGAAATCATCCAGCTTCGGCACGTCGAAGCTCTGACCGTAAAGGATTTCGTTTTCGAGGAAGATGACCGGGTTCGGATCACGGATCGCCGCCTTCAAAAGGCCCTTCGCGTCGGCTGCCGTGTAGGGCATGACGACCTTGAGGCCGGGGATGTGACTGTACCATGCGGCATAGCACTGCGAGTGCTGAGCAGCCACGCGGGCAGCAGCGCCCGACGGACCACGGAACACCATCGGTGCGCCCATCTGACCGCCAGACATATAGAGCGTCTTCGCGGCAGAGTTGACGATCTGGTCGATCGCCTGCATGGCGAAGTTGAAGGTCATGAATTCGACGATCGGCTTCAGGCCGGTCATGGCAGCGCCAACACCGATACCGGCAAAGCCGTGTTCGGTGATCGGCGTATCGATGACGCGCTTGGCGCCGAATTCCTGCAGGAGACCCTGCGTGATCTTGTAGGCGCCCTGGTACTCGGCAACCTCTTCGCCCATGACAAAGACTTTTTCGTCGGAGCGCATTTCCTCAGCCATGGCATCGCGAAGCGCTTCGCGCACGGTCTGGCTGACGAACTCGGTGCCTTCCGGAATATCCGGATCGGCAGCAACTTCGATCTTCGGTGCAGCCGGAGCCTTCGCCGTCTCTTTCGAAGCGGATGGTTCTTCGCTGGCTTCGCGGGCCTTGCCGCCGGCGGCGTCAGAACCGGAGCCTGCGGCTTCGGCCTTCGGCTCTTCCTTCTTCGTTGCGGCGGAAGACGACAGGTCGTCTGCGCTTTCGCCTTCCTGAAGGAGAACGGCAATTGCCGTATTCACCTTGACGTTTTCGGTACCGGCATCGATCAGGATCTTGCCGATGACGCCCTCGTCCACGGCTTCGACTTCCATCGTCGCCTTGTCGGTTTCGATTTCCGCGATCACGTCGCCGGAGGTGACCTTGTCACCCTCTTTCTTCAACCACT
Organism: Agrobacterium cavarae; assembly: GCF_004310285.1. Lineage (GTDB taxonomy): Bacteria > Pseudomonadota > Alphaproteobacteria > Rhizobiales > Rhizobiaceae > Agrobacterium > Agrobacterium cavarae. The sequence continues at coordinate 305,478 of NZ_SISF01000034.1, read as the reverse complement.
TGGAAAGCGTGCCTTCCTCCATGGTGGGGGAAAGGGCGGGCATAAGAATTTCTACTGGCATTGTTTTCCCTTTCCCGATCAGAGCAGAATGTCGGTGTAAAGCTCGGATACATCCGGCTCTGGATCGTTCTGGGCAAAGTCGGCGCTGTCGGCCACGATGTCACGGACATCCTTGTCGATCGCCTTCAACTCGTCTTCGCTTGCCCAGCCCTGCTCCATGAGCCGCGCCTTGACCTGCTCGATCGGGTCATGCTCGGAGCGCATCTTCTGCACTTCGTCCTTGGAACGATACTTGGCCGGGTCGGACATGGAGTGACCGCGATAGCGATAGGTCAGCATTTCCAGAATGATCGGACCCTTGCCGGAGCGGCAATGCTCAAGAGCTTCGTCCGCAGCAGCCTTGACGGCGCGAACGTCCATGCCGTCCACCTGAACGCCGGGGATGCCGAAGCCGGAACCGCGAAGCGAATAGTTCGACTGCGCCGTGGCACGGCTGGTCGAGGTGCCCATGGCGTAACGGTTGTTCTCGACGATGTAGATGATGGGGAGTTTCCAGAGAGCAGCCATGTTAAAGCTCTCATAGACCTGACCCTGGTTGGCCGCGCCGTCACCGAAATAGGTCACCGACACATTGTCGTTGCCGCGATACTTGTTTGCGAAGGCCAGACCGGTACCGAGCGAAACCTGCGCACCGACGATGCCATGGCCGCCGTAAAAATGCTTCTCCTTGGAGAACATATGCATCGAGCCGCCTTTACCCTTGGAAAGGCCGCCGCGACGTCCGGTCAGTTCCGCCATAACACCGCGTGGGCTCATGCCGGCAGCCAGCATATGGCCGTGGTCACGATAGGCGGTGATGACCTGATCGCCTTCCTTCTGCGACATCTGCATACCAACGACAACGGCTTCCTGGCCGATGTAGAGGTGACAGAAACCGCCGATAAAGCCCATGCCATAAAGCTGGCCGGCCTTTTCCTCGAAGCGGCGGATGAGCAGCATCTCGCGATACGCGTGGAGTTCTTCGTCCTTGCCGAAATCCGGGGCGTTCTTGCCGGTGAATTCCTTGGCAGGCGTCTTTGCCGTTGTCTTGCGGCCGGATACAGACGCGTTTTTGCGCGGCGCCATTCATCCCTCCCTAGTTGAATTAGAATGGTTGGATCGGCGCGTAACATATGCAAGAAAGGTCGCCACAGCAATGCCATAAACGCATGGCACATATTCTAAGTAAACGACTGTATTTAAAAATAAATTCCATGATTAACCGAAATTAGGTTAATCACATATATCCGTTCATGATGACGATTTCGTCCGGTTTCGACATGTTCAACTGATAACGCGAAATCTCGTCGATCATATCCCGCTCGAGCGACCCATCGCTCATCAACTCCACTTGACGCTCCAGCGCCACGCGGGTCTTGACGATCTTGTCCCGCTCAGCCGTTCTGGCAATACGCTGGCGCTCCAGGCGCTCCATGGCTTCCAGCCCGAAATCGCCATGAATGGAATGATAGCCGAAATAGGAAAGAAAGGCGACCGTGATCGCTGGAACAACAAGACGGCCAAACCGTCTTTTCTTATGATGTTTCGTCCACATACTCTGAAAACAGCCTTCAAACGCGCTACTGGAATCACAATAACCGCATTTGCTTAACCATCCGTTGACCGTGTTTTCGACACTCGCATCAGGGCAAGCAAGTTAACGCTTTTCATTCTTTGCGATCCTGCAATGCCAACCACCGTCCCGGCGTAATGCCGAAGGCATCGCGAAAGTGTCGCGTGAGATGAGCTTGATCCGCAAAGCCTGCTTCGACTGCCGCGCCTGCCAGACTGCTGCCCGCCAACAGCAATCGTTTTGCTTGGCTGAGTCGACGCATCACGAGATAGCGGTGCGGGCTGGTGCCAAGCAACTGCCTGAAATGCCTTGAAAGGGCATACCGGTCCAGCCCTGTGATGTTCTCGAGCGTCGCGGATCGCACCGGCTCATCACTATGGCTGAGAAGAAAATCCCGCGCCTGCAACACGGCCGATTGCGCGACCTTGGTAACCTGTTTGCGAGGCGCTCCTGCTTCACGAGAGAGAATCGTCCCGATCCGCTGGATTGCATCATCCTTGGCGAGATCATCGGGTTCGTGATCAAGGTCCGACAGAATGTAGGCAAGCGTACGAGACAACTCGGCATTGGCGACAACCGGATCCGGCACGAATGGCAAGGAACAAGAGTAACCGTCGATGGCACCGATCAACTCGGGCGGCATGTAGACCATGCGATAGATCAGCCCTGCATCCGTTCCAGCAGCCCCATCGTGAACCTCGTCCGGATGCAGCACGATGACGTTTCCGGGCATGCTGAACCGCTCGACGCCGCGATAGCGAAAGGTTTGCACGCCATGCAGGGTCAGCCCCAACGCGTAGGTGTCGTGCCGATGCGGTGTAAACCCATTGCCGTGGAACCGCACCTCGGTCCGCTCAATCCCTCTACTTTCCGCAACCACGCGCACGCCAGGCTGAAATTCCACGCACGAACGTTCAAGACCCAGCGCCCGCTGCACCGCTAGTTGCTCGATGTCCTCGATACCTTCAAAGGAGTAAGACATGTTCGACACCAAAATCGCGATCATCATTCGCGATGACCTTGCCACGTGGCAAAAGCTAAACGTCACCGCTTTTCTGACAAGCGGTATCATCGCTCAATCGCCCGCGATCATCGGCGAAGCATATCGGGATGCCGCTGATAATGTCTACAATCCGATGTCCATCCAGCCAATCGTGGTTCTGACCGCTGACCAAGAGACACTGCGAACCATCCACCGGCGGACGCTGGAGCGAAATGTCACGGCATCAGCCTACATCGAAGAGATGTTCGCAACGGGTCACGATGCGGCCAATCGAGAGGTCTTTGCCAGGTTCACTCCGGACAATGCCAAGCTCGTTGGTCTCGCGTTGCGGTCCGATAAGAAGACCGTCGACAAGATTTGCAAGGGTGCAAAGATGCACCCCTGATACCTCCCGTGAAAGTCGCCGCTCGGTGATATGCGATGATCAAGCGCGCACAGGATTTACAGGAGAAAATGCGCTCACCGCTTCGCCTTCAGCAAACGCTTCCAGATCGTGCCACCGAGATATTTGTTGAACACAACAAAATAGGCGACAATGGAGGCGAAGAAGACGATGGCCGATAGGCCGTTCAACTCGAAGCCGTTTTCCGTGCGGCCGCCAAGGATCGAGGCGACGAGGAAGCCCAGCACCCAGAATGCCGTGAAGAAATCGAGGATGAAGGCCAGGACGATCCGCCATGTGGCGGGTTGCGGGGAAGGTGATGTCTGGTCTGGCATATGCGTATCCTTCAATGACTAAAGAAATAAGGGGCAGCGTAACCGCCACCCCTTCATATTGTCTTATCAATTGGCATGAGCGCGCAAAACAACGCGTGCCTCAACCGCCGTCATCAAAACGGGATATCGTCGTCCAGATCGTTGGAGAAGTTGCCGCCGGAGGGCTGGCCACCGCGCGACGCACCGCCGCCACGCGCGGGCTGCTGGTCGTAACCGCCACCGCTACCCCCCCCGTAGGAGCCGCCGCCGGCATAATCGCCACCGCCACCAAAGTCTCCGCCACGGCCACCGCCGCCGCCTTCGCCGCGACCGTCAAGCATGGTCAGCGTCGAGTTGAAGCCCTGGAGAACGATTTCCGTCGAATAACGATCATTGCCGTTCTGGTCCTGCCATTTGCGGGTCTGCAGCGCGCCTTCGATGTAGAGCTTGGCGCCCTTCTTGACGTATTGCTCAACGACTTTGCAGAGGCCTTCATTGAAGACGACGACCGTGTGCCATTCGGTCTTCTCCTTGCGCTCGCCCGAATTACGGTCACGCCAGCTTTCCGACGTCGCGATGCGCAGGTTGGCGATTGGTCGGCCATCCTGCGTGCGGCGAATTTCCGGATCAGCGCCGACATTTCCGACCAGAATAACCTTGTTTACGCTGCCAGCCATATTTATCTTCCTGTCTGCCGAACGTCATGAACGGCATTTTTCCTGTTCAAAAGTCCCGCGCACCATAGACCATCCCTCGTCGCGATGGGCAGCGAGTGGAACGACAATCCACAAGGAATGTTCTTGCCAACGGGCATAGTTGCAATATGTTCCTTTTTTGTTCTATTAAGGCGTGGTGAGTGAGTCAAGCAGATCCAGAAGCATTCCCAGGCGAGAGCGCGCCGGGCAAGACCATACCGGAACGTCAATCGTCTCGACACGCCGTTCCAGATGATGACATAAGAACCGATCCGTCCAAACAGCTGAAATCCAGAGCCTTGTCATGAGTGAATTGAAGACGATTTCCATCCGCGGCGCGCGTGAGCACAATCTCAAGGGGATCGACCTTGATTTGCCGCGCAATAAGCTGATCGTCATGACGGGCCTGTCCGGTTCCGGCAAGTCGTCGCTGGCTTTCGATACCATCTACGCCGAGGGGCAGCGCCGCTATGTGGAGAGCCTTTCTGCCTATGCGCGCCAGTTTTTGGAGATGATGCAGAAGCCGGATGTCGATCAGATCGAAGGTCTATCCCCTGCGATCTCCATCGAGCAGAAAACGACTTCGCGCAACCCGCGTTCGACCGTCGGTACGGTGACGGAAATCTACGACTATATGCGCCTTCTCTTCGCGCGCGTCGGCGTTCCCTATTCGCCGGTGACCGGCCTGCCGATCGAGAGCCAGACCGTGAGCCAGATGGTCGACCGCATCCTCGCCTTCGAGGAGGGTACGCGTCTCTACATTCTTGCGCCCATCGTGCGTGGCCGGAAGGGCGAGTACAAAAAGGAACTCGCCGAACTGATGAAGAAGGGCTTCCAGCGCGTCAAGGTGGATGGTCAGTTCTACGAGATTGCCGACGTTCCTGCACTCGACAAGAAGTACAAGCACGATATCGATGTGGTGGTGGATCGCGCCGTAGTGCGTCCGGACATGGCCGCGCGCCTGGCCGACAGCCTGGAGACCTGCCTAAAGCTGGCAGACGGTCTGGCCGTTGCCGAATTTGCCGACAAGCCGCTGCCTGCGGAAGAAACGTCCGCCGGCGGTTCCGCCAACAAGTCGCTCAACGAAACGCATGAGCGGGTGCTGTTTTCGGAAAAATTCGCTTGCCCCGTTTCCGGCTTCACCATTCCGGAAATCGAGCCGCGGCTCTTCTCCTTCAACAACCCTTTCGGTGCCTGCCCGACCTGCGATGGTCTGGGCTCGCAGCAGAAGGTGGATGAGGCACTGATCGTGCCGGAGCCTGCGCGCACGCTGAAGGATGGCGCTATTGCGCCGTGGGCCAAGTCCTCCTCGCCTTATTACAACCAAACGCTGGAAGCGCTCGGCAAAGCCTTCGGCTTCAAGCTCTCCAGCCGCTGGAGCGACCTGACGGATGCCGCCAAGAAAGCGATCCTGAAAGGCACCGACGAGAAGATCGAGTTCCAGTATCAGGACGGTGCCCGCTCCTACAAGACAGTGAAGAATTTCGAAGGCATCGTGCCCAACCTCGAACGCCGCTGGAAGGAAACGGACAGCGCCTGGGCGCGGGAAGAGATCGAGCGTTACATGTCGGCAGCCCCCTGCCCGGCCTGCGCCGGTTATCGCCTGAAGCCCGAAGCGCTCGCCGTCAAAATCAACACGCTTCATATCGGCGAAGTCACGCAGATGTCGATCAAGGTCGCTCGCGACTGGTTCGAAGGCCTGCCGGAAAAGCTGAACGCCAAGCAGAATGAAATCGCCGTTCGCATTCTGAAAGAAATTCGCGAACGTCTACGCTTCCTCAATGACGTCGGTCTCGATTACCTCAGCCTGTCGCGCAATTCCGGCACGCTGTCGGGCGGTGAGAGCCAGCGTATCCGTCTGGCATCGCAGATCGGCTCCGGCCTGACCGGCGTTCTTTACGTATTGGACGAACCGTCCATCGGCCTGCACCAGCGCGATAATGCTCGCCTGCTAGAAACGCTGAAGCATCTTCGCGACATCGGCAATACCGTCATCGTCGTCGAGCACGACGAGGACGCCATTCTCACGGCCGACTACGTGGTCGATATTGGCCCGGCTGCCGGCATCCATGGCGGCCAGGTCATTGCCGAAGGCACGCCGCAGGAAGTGATGGCCAACCCGAACTCGCTGACGGGCAAGTACCTTTCCGGCGAAATGGGCGTTCCTGTACCAGCCGAACGGCGCAAGCCAAAGAAGGGCAAGGAGATCAAGGTCGTTGGCGCACGTGGCAACAATCTGAAGAATGTCACGGCCTCGGTGCCGCTCGGCGTCTTCACAGCGGTTACCGGTGTATCGGGTGGCGGCAAGTCCACCTTCCTGATCGAAACGCTCTACAAGTCTGCCGCACGCCGCGTCATGGGCGCGCGCGAGATTCCGGCGGAACACGATCGTATCGATGGCTTCGAGTTTATCGACAAGGTCATCGACATCGACCAGTCGCCGATCGGTCGTACACCACGCTCCAACCCGGCCACCTATACCGGCGCCTTCACACCAATTCGTGACTGGTTCGCCGGTCTGCCGGAGGCGAAGGCCCGTGGCTATGCGCCGGGCCGTTTCTCCTTCAACGTCAAGGGTGGGCGCTGCGAAGCCTGCCAGGGCGATGGCGTGATCAAGATCGAGATGCACTTCCTGCCGGATGTCTATGTCACCTGCGATGTCTGCCACGGCAAGCGCTACAACCGCGAAACGCTGGACGTGACCTTCAAGAGCAAGTCGATTGCCGACGTGCTGGATATGACAGTGGAAGAAGGCGTTGAGTTCTTTGCCGCCGTGCCTGCCGTGCGGGACAAGCTGCAATCGCTTTTCGATGTCGGGCTTGGCTATATCAAGGTCGGCCAACAGGCAAACACGCTGTCTGGCGGTGAGGCGCAACGCGTCAAGCTTGCCAAGGAGCTGTCCAAACGCTCGACTGGCCGAACACTTTACATCCTTGATGAACCGACGACCGGCCTGCATTTCCACGACGTGAAGAAGCTTCTGGAAATGCTGCATGAACTGGTCAATCAGGGCAACTCCGTCGTGGTCATAGAGCACAATCTCGAGGTCATCAAGACGGCCGACTACATCATCGATATCGGCCCGGAGGGCGGCACCGGCGGTGGTGAGGTAGTGGCAGCCGGCACGCCCGAGCAGATCGTCAAGGAGAAGCGCTCATATACCGGCCAGTTCCTCAAGGAGCTGCTGGAGCGCCATCCGGAAAAGAATATTCAGGCGGCGGAGTGATCCGCCCCCTTCACATGGCAATTTCGCGTTGATGGGAGAGACGGATGAGCAAGTCGGGAACGATCCGCGCCGGTATCGGCGGCTGGACCTTCGAGCCTTGGGAAGGCACGTTCTATCCTGAGAAGCTCACAAAGAAGCGCCAGCTGGAATATGCGAGCTCCAAGCTGAAGGCGATTGAGGTTAACGGCACCTATTATGGCAGCCAGAAACCCGCGACCTTTGCCAAGTGGGCGTCCGAAGTGCCGGATGGTTTCATTTTCTCGCTGAAGGCCAGTCGTTTCGTCACCAACCGCAAGGTTCTGGCCGAAGCAGAGGAATCGATGACGAAGTTCCTGACGCAGGGGCTGACCGAACTTGGCGAGCATCTCGGCCCGATCCTCTGGCAGTTCGCGCCGACGAAGAAATTCGAGCCAGAGGACTTTGCCGCCTTCCTGGCCTTGTTGCCGGAAAAGCAGGACGGGTTGCAATTGCAGCATGTCGTTGAGGTGCGCAACGACAGCTTCCAGGTACCGGAATTCATCGAGTTGCTGACCAAGCACAATGTCGCTGTGGTCTGCGCCGATCATCACGACTATCCGATGCTGCCGGATGTGACGGCGGATTTCGTCTATTGCCGCCTGCAAAAGGGTGAGGACGATATAGAGACCTGCTATCCGGAGAAGGATGTGAAGGCGTGGAGCGAGCGCCTGAAGACCTATGCAGCTGGCGGCGCGCCCGACGATCTTTCGATGATCGCGCCGGACAGAAAAGCCGAGAAGACGCCGCGCGATGTTTTCGCCTTCTTCATCACCGGCGGCAAGGTCAACGCGCCGAACGGCGCGCAGCTGCTGCAGACCCTCGTCTGAACCTGCCTTGATTATGCGTCGATTGCCGCCGGCGCTCGCTCGAAGTCGATGGCGTCGAAGGCAGCGGCAATGACTTCGCATCCGGCGCCGGGCTTTGTCGCATCGCTGGAGAGGATTTGCCGGAAGCGACGTGCGCCGGGCAACCCCTGAAACAGACCGACCATATGGCGGGTGACGTGGTTCAGCCGGCCGCCCTTGGCAATATAATCTTCCGCATAGGCCATCATCGCGTCGCGCAAGGCGCGTTGATCAAAATCGCGGGACGGCGCGCCATAGATGCGGTGATCCACCTCCGCAAGGATCGAGCTGTTATGATAGGCAGCACGCCCCAGCATGACGCCATCCATATGCTTCAAATGCTCGTCTGCCTGATCCAGATCGGTGATCCCACCATTGATGCCGATGAAGAGATCGGGAAATTCCTGCTTCATGCGATAGGCCAACTGATAGTCCAGCGGCGGCACTTCGCGGTTCTCCTTGGGTGAAAGTCCCTGAAGCCATGCCTTGCGGGCGTGGATCCAGACGGCGTCCGCACCTGCGGCAACCATACGTACGATGAAGTCTGGAAGAACAGCGTCCGGCTCCTGGTCATCCACGCCAATGCGGCACTTTACAGTGACAGGCACGGTCGCCACGGCCTTCATCGCCTCGACGCAAGCCGCAACGGTCTCAGGCTCGCGCATCAGGCAAGCGCCGAAAGTGCCGGACTGAACGCGGTCGGAGGGACAGCCGACATTGAGATTGATCTCGTCATACCCATAATCAGCGGCAATCCTCACGGCCTCTGCAAGCTTTCCGGGATCGGAGCCGCCAAGTTGCAATGCCACGGGATGTTCTTGAGGGTGATAGTCCAGCAACTTGTCGCGCTTGCCGTGGATGATGGCATCGGCCACGATCATCTCCGTGTAGAGAAGCGCATGCTGCGAAAGCTGGCGATGCAGGAAGCGGCAACGCGTATCGGTCCAGTCGATCATCGGCGCGACGGCGAAAACCTTTCCACGCGCGTAATGCGACGCGCCATCCTTGCGTTGAGAAGTCATCGTCATAATCGTCGGCCAATCCTTGATTGCCGCCTCGTCTCCTTCGCGTGACATCGACGTCGAAGGCTCAGAAGAACGGTGTTTCGGTCCATATAAGGCGGAATGGCTGAGCGATCTAGCCGCGTCTTTTCAAATCCGCGATGCACGAAGCGGAACCCTCAATGATCGAGAGGGTTTGTGAAACACGGTGTCACAAGATTCTGGGGAGATCATGATGAGTGAGAAGAGCGACGAGAAGTCTCTCTACTAGAGCATCGTTGGCGCCGATAGCAACACCAATGCGGGTGTTGGCCGGTCGCTAGCGGTCATCGTCGCCTTCATTGTCGTAGGCGGCTGTGTCGTGTGGCTCTTGTCCTGAAGACGAACAACCCAAAAAGTTTGGACTGGAAATCACCTTAAAATTGCGGGACAACACCACTCCCAAGAAGGAGTGCCATTATGTCCGCAACAGTAATCCCCGCCCCCCAACCCGTTCTTCTGCCCGTCGAAGGCACGAACGAAACCTTCCCCGTGCGGCGGGTCTATTGCGTTGGGCGTAACTACGCGGACCACGCCATCGAGATGGGCCATGATCCATCCCGCGAGCCTCCCTTCTTCTTCCAGAAGAACGCGGACAACCTGCTGCCCGCCGGCCAAGACTTTCCCTACCCGCCCCTCTCTTCCAACGTTCATTACGAAGTCGAATGTGTTGTCGCACTGAAAAGCGGCGGCTCGACCATCTCGGTGGAGAACGCGCTCGATCACGTCTGGGGCTATGGTGTCGGTATCGACATGACCCGCCGCGACATGCAGGACGGACTGAAAAAGATGGGCAGATCCTGGGAAGGCGCAAAGGCCTTTGAATTCTCCGCACCGATCTCGCCACTCGTTCCGGCCTCGAAGATCGGACATCCGGACAAGGGTGCGGTGTGGCTCGATGTGAACGGCGCGCGCAAGCAATCCGGCGATCTCGACCAGATGATCTGGAAGACTGCGGAAATCATCGCCGAACTGTCGAAGGTCTTCACGCTGGCCGCTGGCGATGTGATCATGACCGGCACGCCGGCTGGCGTCGGCCCAGTTGTCAAGGGCGACATCATGGAGTGCGGCGTGGATGGCGTCGGCAGATTGACGGTCAGGGTCGTCTGACACCCGAACAGAAATCGGAGATCCGCCTATGCCAGTCTATCGCCTCGGAACGAGAGTGCCCAACCTGCCAGCGGCGGATCGATACTGGATCGCGCCGGATGCCAATGTCATCGGCTCCGTCACCCTGGGTGACGATGTCGGTATCTGGTTCGGCGCGACGTTGCGCGGCGATAACGAGCCAATGACGGTTGGCCGCGGCACGAACATTCAAGAAGGCGTCATGGTGCACAGCGATCCGGGTTTTCCCGCAACGATCGGCGAGGACTGCACCATCGGCCACCACGCCATCATCCACGGCTGCACGATCGGCGACAACACCCTGATCGGCATGGGCGCAACCATCCTGAACGGTGCGAAGATCGGCAAAAACTGCCTCGTCGGCGCCAATGCGCTCGTCACCGAGGGCAAGGAGTTCCCCGACAATTCCCTGATCGTCGGTTCACCTGCCCGCGTCGTCCGCACACTGGATGAAAAGGCCGCCGAGGGCATCAAAAAATCGGCAGAAAAATATGTGGCCAACTGGAAGCGCTTTGCCGAAGAACTGAAGCCTGTCTAGGCTGCCCGCATACCTTCCAGCCTCGTACTTTTGAGACTAGGCCGCACAGGCCTCGCAAAGACCACGGATCTCGATCGTCGTCTTTTCCGCCTTGAACTTCTGTCCCTTGACCCAATCGCCAAGGCGATGATCGATCTCGTGATCGTGGAACTCCGTCACCTGGCCGCAGGCGTTGCAGATGGCGAAGGCCACCGTGCCATGGTGATGGGTGCAGCAATCCGCGCTTGTGTGGGAGCAGGCTACGAAAGCGTTCAGGCTCTCCAACCGGTGGACCAGACCGAACTCGATCAGCTTTTCCAACGCACGATAAACCTGCAGGGGTGCGCGAAAGCCGCTGTCCCTCAGCTTGTCTAGGATCACATAGGCACTGAGGGGCGCCTGCGAGCGGGAGAGCGCGTCGTAGACCAGCGACTGGTTGCGGGTGAGGTTCTTCGCATTCGTATTCATGTTCATCAGTTCACTCCCTGCTCGGCACTGCGCGACCGTCCCGGCACAGGCAAAAGACTCAAGACGAAAAGCAAGACGGCGGCAACGACAATCGACGGGCCGGACGGCGTGTCATATTGCAACGATCCCATCAGTCCGCCGATGACGGCGACGGCACCGATGAGCGACGCCAGCACCGCCATGATTTCCGGTGTCGACGAGAAGCGTCTGGCCGTTGCTGCTGGAATGATCAGCAACGATGTGATCAGCATGATGCCGACGATCTTCATGGCGATGGCAATGACGAGCGCCATCAGCAGCATAAAGAGAAGCTTCGAACGTTCCGGCCGCAGTCCTTCCGCCTCTGCCAACTCGGCATTGACCGTCGAGGCCAGAAGCGGCTTCCAGAGATAGACGATCGCCAGGAGCACAAGGATTCCGCCGCCCCAGACCATCTGAATATCGGTGACCGAGACCGCAAGAATATCGCCGAACAGAAAGGCGACGAGATCGATCCGGACCCATGTCATGAAGGCAACGATAACGAGACCAAAGGCAAGTGCGGAATGCGACAGGATACCCAGCAGCGCATCTGCTGACAGAGCCTGACGCCGTTGCAGCAAGAGCAACAGTAGAGACACCGCGGCGGCAACAAGAAAAACGCTGACGATCAGGTTCAATTGAAACAGCAGCGAGAGAGCCACACCCAAAAGCGCGGAATGGGCCATGGTATCGCCGAAATAGGCCATGCGCCGCCAGACCACGAAGCAGCCAAGCGGCCCGGCGGTCAGCGCAACGCCGACGCCTGCAAAGATGGCGCGGATGAAGAAGTCGTCAAACATGTTTCACCCCGGGCGCATGGGTCGTGTCATCAGAGCGATGACCATGATGATGACCGCAGCCGCAGGCATCCTCATGTTCGTCATGGGAATGATTATGAGCGTGGACGTGATCATGGGTGTGATCATGCTCATGATGGTGCCCGTCATCGGGATGGCAATGGTCCGTCACCGAGCCGTCGGAATGCATGACGCGCCCATCCGGCAGATGGGTGTGATCATGGTGGTGGCTATAGACTGCCAGCCCCTTGGCAGCCGCACCGCCGAAGAGGCGCATATATTCCGGGCTCTGGCTCACGGCCTGCGGCGTGCCGCGGCAGCAGACATGGCCATTCAGGCAAATGACCGTATCGGTCTCCGCCATCACCACGTGCAGATCGTGAGAGATCAGGAGAATGCCGCAGCCGGTGGAATTGCGGATGGTCTTGATAAGATCATAAAGCGCAATCTCGCCGGAAAAATCCACACCCTGAACCGGCTCATCCAGAACGAGCAGATCGGGCTTGCGGGCAATCGCACGCGCCAGAAGCGCACGCTGGAACTCTCCACCTGACAGATGCTGGACCTCGGCCTTGGCGAGATGCGCAATGCCGGTGGCATTCAAGGCGGCGTCGATTTCCCTTGGCGGCAAGGCTCCGGTCAGCGTCATCAGCCGCCAGACGGTCAAGGGCATCGTCCAGTCGACGGAGAGCTTTTGCGGCACGTAGCCAACCTTCAGGCCAGCCAAACGCTCGACCTTTCCTTCATCCGGCTTCATCACGCCAATCGCCATCTTGGCACTCGTGGACTTGCCAGAGCCATTCGGTCCAATCAGCGTCACGATCTCACCGCGACGGACGGAAAAGTCGACGCCGCGCACCAGCCAACGCCCGCTGCGTCTCACGCCTGCACTGGACAGGGAGACGAGATTTCCGTCGTTTTTGGCCGGAGAATGAAGCATGGGATTTTCCGATTGCGGCTGTTGCACATGGCTATGGCATACGTTATAGCGTTACGCAACTTATGTAATAACATTACATTTCGATACAAGTGGAGCATACCCTATGAAGTCACTCGCCGCCCTCCTCCTCGCCTCTGCCGCCACGATCGGCGCATCCAACGCCATGGCCGCGCCGAATGTCGTTGTGTCGATCAAGCCGATCCACTCGCTGGTGGCAGCCATCATGGAAGGCGTCGCAGTGCCCCAGGTCATCGTCGATGGCGGTGCGTCACCCCACACCTATAGCCTCAAGCCGTCCAATGCCAAGGCGCTCGAAAATGCAGATGTTGTGTTTTGGGTCGGTGACGGACTGGAAAAGTTTCTGGAAAAGCCGCTGGAATCGCTGGCCGGAAAGGCAACAGTTATCGAACTGGACGACGCGCCCGGCATCGAAAAGCTGAGTTTCCGTGAAGGCGGCCCATTCGAAGCCCATGACCATGGCGAACACGAAGGTCATGACCATGCGGAAGCGGAAGGTCACGACCATGCCCATGAGGGCGACGATAAGCACGACCATGATGGGCACGATCATGAGGGGCATGATCATGCGCATGAAGGCGAAAAGGGTCACGACCACGCGCATGAAGGTGAACACGCCCATGCCCATGAGGACGGACACGACCACGGCGAATACGACATGCATCTTTGGCTGGATCCTGCCAATGCAAGGGCCATGGCGACGGAAATCGAAAAGACGCTAATGACCGCCGATCCCGCCAATGCCAAGACCTACCAGGAAAACACCAAGAAGCTGGTCGACAATCTCGACGCGCTCGACAAGGAACTTGCGGCAACCGTCGCGCCGATCAAGGACAAGCCCTTCATCGTTTTCCATGATGCCTACCAGTATTTCGAACACCGTTATGGTGTGAAGACGGCAGGCTCCATCACCGTGAGCCCTGAAAACATGCCGGGTGCCGACCGCATCAAGCAGATCCAGGCCAAGGTCAAGGAACTCAACGCGACCTGCGTATTCGCCGAACCGCAATTCGAGCCGAAACTGGTCAACGTCGTGATCGAAGGCACCAACGCCAAATCCGGTACGCTTGATCCGGAGGCCGGCACGCTGGAAGCGGGACCCGATCTCTATTTCAAGCTGATGCGCGGCATCGCCAATTCGCTGAAGAACTGCCTGTCCTAATCTGACGAGAGACAAAGGGCGGCACGGACCGCCCTTCTTTCGGACCGTCTATGTAATGTTATAACAAATGAGGTTGTGATATGAAAAAGAAGCTGCCTGTTACAGTCCTGTCAGGCTTTCTCGGAGCCGGCAAAACCACTCTTCTCAATCATATTCTCGGTAATCGCGAGGGACTGCGGGTCGCGGTGATCGTCAACGATATGAGCGAAGTCAACATCGATGCGGCTCTTATTCGCGATGGCGGAGCGAACCTGTCACGAACGCAGGAGCAGCTGGTCGAGATGACAAATGGCTGCATCTGTTGCACGCTGAGAGACGACCTGTTGAACGAAGTCAGGCAATTGGCTGAGCAGGATCGTTTCGATTACCTGCTGATCGAGTCCACCGGCATTGCCGAACCGCTGCCGGTTGCGGCCACATTCGACTTCCGTGACGACAAGGGTGACAGCCTATCGGATGTCGCGCAGCTTGATACCATGGTCACAGTTGTCGATTGCGCCAATCTGCTCAAGGACTATGGCTCGGCGGACTTTCTGGCGGATCGCGGCGAAACGGCGGGCGAAGGTGACAATCGGACGCTCGTCGATCTCCTGGTCGAACAAATCGAATTTGCCAATGTCGTGGTGCTGAACAAGGTCTCGGCCGCGAGCCCCGCAGAGCTTGATGCTGCCCGCAAGATCGTCGTCGGTCTCAATCCCGACGCCCGTCTTGTTGAGGCCGATTTCGGACAAGTCGATTCAGCGGTGATACTCGGCACTGGCCTTTTCGATTTTGCCAAGGCCGAAACGCATCCGCTCTGGTTCAAGGAGTTGCATGGCTTCAAGGGCCACATACCGGAAACGGAAGAATACGGTATCCGCTCCTTCGTTTATCGGGCAAAGAGGCCCTTCGACCCCGCTCGCTTCCATGCCTTCATCAACCGCGACTGGCCGGGTGTCATCCGCGCCAAGGGCTTCTTCTGGCTGGCTACGCGGCCCAACCATGTCGGCGAAATCAGCCAGGCGGGCGCCTTGGTGAAAACCGGCAAGATGGGGCTCTGGTGGTCCTCCGTGCCAAAAACACGTTGGCCGGATGATCCGAGCTTCGAGAAGATGCTGGCACCTTACATGGACAATATCTGGGGAGACAGGCGACAAGAGATCGTCTTCATCGGCGCCGACCCCATGAGCGAGGCAGCACTTCGCCACGAACTCGATGCCTGCCTCGTCGATGCCAAAAGCTTTACGCCGGATGCCTGGCAGACCCTGAACGATCCATTCCCCGATTGGAACAGACAGGCAGCCTGACACTGCAAAAGAAAGCGGGCGCTCAAAACGCCCGCTCTTCTGTTCATTGCTTACCGCGCTGCGGCGAGGCCGATGATCAGGCCGCTGACGGCATTGATCAACAGGAACTGGTTGTCGACGCGCACCCAGCGCTCATTGCGGCGCGGTTCTCTGAGGTGATAGCGGCGATATTCACGACGGTCGACGAAGTGACGTCGCTGAGCAGGCGTCAAACGCTGACCGCGGTCCCAGCGGTGCTTCTTGATGATCACCTTCTTGGTCGTGACAGTCCGTTCGTGAACCCCACGGCGGTCATGCCCGTAGTCATGGCGACCCTGCGCCTGGGCCATCGGCGCCGCGAGAATTGTCGCAGCCAGAAATACGGTGACGAGCTTTTTCATGGATGTTTCCTTTCCTGTTCTGATGGGATGACCCTACCGCGCCGAGGATGAACGGAAACTGAAGCACGAAATTACAATATCGTAATGTTGACTAAGACTTAGAGGAAGAAATTAAAGTTCACAATCTCTAATGTGACCAACAAGTCGACGGTTGGCCGCTCGGGCTAAAATGCCCGAGCGGTCCTCTTGCCTTACTTTTTCAGTTCGGCGGATTTGGCCCAAAGGTTGATATCCGCATCACGTGCATAGCGATCGATTTCGGCCAGTTCGTCCGCGGTGAAGTCCGGCTTATCGAGAGCCTTCACGCAATCTTCCACCTGTTCAGGTCGGCTTGCACCGATCAGTGCAGAGGTGATGTGACCGCCGCGCAGAACCCAGGCAATCGCCATCTGCGCCAGCGTCTGTCCACGCCGTTCGGCGATGGCATTCAGCCCGCGTATATTCTCGATATTGCGATCATTGAGGAAGGCAGGGTTGAGCGACTTGTTCTGGCTGGCGCGGCTCGCATCCGGCACGCCGTTCAGATACTTCGTCGTCAGCATGCCCTGTGCCAGCGGAGAAAAGACGATGGAGCCGATGCCGAGTTCTTCCAGCGTATCGACAAGGCCGTCCTCCTCGATCCAGCGGTTGATCATCGAATAGCTCGGCTGATGGATGATGCAGGGCGTACCGAGATCTTTCAGGATCGCCGCAGCCTCACGGGTGCGCTGAGAATTATACGACGATATGCCGACATAGAGCGCCCTGCCCGACCGCACGATGTGATCGAGCGCACCGCACGTCTCCTCCAGCGGCGTGTCCGGATCGAAACGGTGGGAATAGAAGATATCGACATAGTCGAGACCCATGCGCTTGAGGCTCTGGTCGCAGGATGAGATCAGATATTTGCGGCTACCCCATTCGCCATAAGGACCGGGCCACATATTGTATCCCGCCTTGGAGGAGATGATCAGCTCGTCGCGATAACCGGCAAAATCGGTTTTGAGGATTTCGCCGAAGGCGCTCTCGGCGCTGCCTGGAGGCGGACCGTAATTGTTCGCAAGATCGAAATGGGTGATGCCGAGATCGAAGGCTTTGCGGCAAATCTCCTGCTTCGTCTTATGGGAAAAATCGTTGCCGAAATTGTGCCAGAGACCAAGCGATATGGCCGGAAGCTTGAGGCCGGTGCGGCCGCAATGATTGTACTTCATGGATGCGTAGCGGTTTTCAGCCGGTTGCCAGGCCATGGTTTTCCTCCCTTGTGTGGAATCGCTGATCCGCCGCGAAGGCGGCGGATCGTGGTGCAGTCAGATTAGAAGATCATAGTCGGCTTTCAAGCCTGTGACTGCGACGTGTACAGATCGAAGAGCTTAAACGACGGCTTGGCCGTCTGCGACTTGTCGCTTGGCGAGAAGACGATGCGACGGCTTTCTCCCGCAGCCAAATCGAAGAGGTTGTCAGAATAGCGCCCGGCGATATCGGCTTCCACCATCACGAAGAGCGCAAGGCCTTGCGCCTCAACCTCCACCTCGAAGTCCCCATTGTCCAGCGCCGTCACCTGATGGCTGAGACCCGAGGGCCGCAGATCGAGCGCCTTGTAGGTGTCACGCACGTGATGCCCCTCGCCCAACATGCCGTTGGAGGCGATGAAATTCCAGGACAGCATCGCGCCGGCTGGAATTTGGTCCAGGTCGATCTCGGTGAAGAGCGATGCGGCATCCGGTCCGCAGGTACCGCTGGCAGATTTCAGCGGAATCCGAACGCCATCGAGCGCCAGCGCAAAGATGTTCATGTCGATTTCGACGTCATCCAACGTATCGTTGACCATGGAGAAGCAAACCGACTGACCGTCTTCAGACGGAACGGCTGACACGGCAACCGGCTGGAAGAAGCGCCTTGCCGCATAATGCAGGGCTTTCCAGCTACCGCCATAGTCGAGACTCGACCACGAGGCGACGGGCCAGGTGTCGTTCAGCTGCCAATATAGCGTGCCCATGCAATGGGGTTTGAGCGAACGCCAATATTCGACGGCCGTCTTGATCGCGAGCGCCTGTTGCACCTGGCTGACATAGACGAAGTTCTCGAAGTCCTTCGGGAAGCGGAAATAGCGGAACATCGTTCCGGCAATGCGCTCATTGCCGCCCGCATTCTTCTGATGGAGCTCGATCACAGGCGACGCGATGTTCATGTCCTTGTTGTCCGCATAGGTGCGGATAATCGGCATGGACGTATAAGACTGGAAACCGAACTCCGAGCAGAACCGCGGACGCACCGTCCGGTAATCATCGAAGGATTTGTTCTCGTGCCAGACGGACCAGTAATGCATGTCGCCCGAACCATCCGCGTGCCATGCATCGCCATAGTCCAGATAACCGGAGGCCGGGCTTGACGGCCACCAGATGGCCGACGGCGCCGCCTTCCTCAGCGCGCGCTCGATGGTGCGGTTGAGGCGATCATAGGCGACAAGATAGCGGTCGCGATTGTTGCGGGACTCTTCGAACCAGTTCAGCGCGCCAACGAGTTCATTGTCGCCGCACCAGAGCGCGATCGATGGATGCGAGGCCAACCGCTTCACCTGGTAATCGACCTCGAGCTCGACGTTGTCGAGGAAGTCTTCGGTGCAAGGGTAAAGATTGCAGGCAAACATGAAATCCTGCCAGACCATCAGGCCCAGCCGGTCGCAGAGATCATAGAACCAGTCCGGCTCGTAGAAGCCACCGCCCCAGACGCGGATCATATTCATATTGGCTTCGACCGCGGACAGAAGCAGGTCTTCCGTCTTTTCTGCACTTGAGAGTGAAAACAGCGCATCCGACGGGATCCAGTTGGCACCGCGGCAGAAGATCTCGCGGCCATTGACGCGAAGTGCGAAACGGCTGCCGGCCTCATCCTTGTCGGTCAGAAGCTCGACTGTGCGCAAGCCGATCTGACGGCTCATCGTCTCGTCTGGCAACTCGACGCTGAGCGTATAGAGCGCCTGCTCGCCACTGCCTGCCGGCCACCAGAGCTTGGGATTCTCGACGAAGAACACGTGGCGGATGACCGTTTTACCTGCGGAGACGCCACAATCGAGGCGTAGCCGTTCATCGCCGAGCGACAGATGCACCGGCAGGCTGGCAGGCTGGGCTGCATGAAGTGTGACCTCGACATGCAGTTCAACGCCGCCATCCTTGTGATGCTGTGTGGTCGTGACATGCTCGATACGCGCTGTCTCAAGCCGGCGCAGCATGATGTTTCCATAAAGGCCGAGCGGCGCGATCGCAATGTTCCAATCCCAGCCGAAATGGCACTGCGGTTTACGCAGAAGATTGCCGTTGGGGATGGGTGAGTTGCCCGGGTGATACGGCACATAAAAAGGCTGAGCCGCCTGACGATCGGCGCCTGCCTTGATGCTGGAATGGAAATGGATACGGATGACGTTTTCACCCGGCTGGAGAGCCGAGGACACGTCCGGTCGGTAGCGACGGAAACAATTGTCGGCTGCAAGCACCGGCACATCATTGACGAAGACGACGGCCACCGTGTCGAGATTGTCGATATCAAGATACCAGTCGGCATCGACCTCATCGACCGTGAAACGGCGTTCGATGATCCAGTCGCGATGCGCCACCCACTGCACGTCGTTCTCGTTGCGGCCAAAGTAGGGATCGGGAATGATCGACGCCTCATGGAGCGCCGTATGGACGTCACCCGGGATCGTCATGGTGGTTGCATGATCACCCTCGGCCGATGCCAGACGCCACTGGCCTGAAAGATCGATAACGAGATCGCTTGCGTAAGTTGATGCCATTTTCACTGCCCTGCTTATTACGCAACGGCCATGGCGTTGCGACTCCATCCACTGTCAGCATTGCGGTAAAAACGAGTCGTCGCTCCTTCCGCAGCCATGAAAAATCAGATCGAGAACTCCTCCGGGCAGAAACGTTATCGTAAAAAACTATGACCGTCACGCCCGAAAAGTTCTATCAACACACATCGGGATTTATGTCAGTCGATATCAGATAGGATATATCAACATATATTATACATATCATATCATTAGAAGCATTTTTTAAGGTCTTTTAGGAACCAATCAAGCCGACGCTCGCGTCCCTATGTCCAGCTATTGCGTTTCCCTATACCCACGTTTCAACCTCTCTCACGCCGTCCGACCTGCATCGTTTCAGACACTCCAAGTCACAAGCCGTACCGGTTACGACACCTTGAGCTTTGCAATGGAATAAAACCGCACTACGATGCCCGTCCGGTTATGGGAGGCGGCGGCAAATGAACGATAGCACGGACATAGAAGCAGGCGGCCAAGCGCTTTCGTCCAATGAACGCCCGACGCTCAAGACCATTGCCTATATGACGGGTCTCGGCATCACCACAGTCTCGCGCGCCTTGAAAGACGCACCCGATATCGGGGCGGATACCAAGGAGCGCGTGCGGCGTGTCGCCCGCCAGATCGGCTATCAGCCAAACCGCGCCGGCGTTCGCCTTCGCACCGGCAAGACTAATGTCATTGCGCTGGTGCTCAGCGTCGACGAAGAGTTGATGGGTTTTACCTCGCAGATGGTCTTCGGCATCACCGAGGTTTTGACCAACACGCCCTACCATCTCGTCGTCACACCCCACACGCATGCCAAGGACACGATGACCCCGATCCGCTACATTCTGGAGACGGGATCGGCAGATGGCGTCATCATTTCCAAGGTCCGCCCGGAAGATCCACGCGTGCGCCTGATGACCGAGCGCAACATGCCCTTTGCCACCCATGGCAGAAGCAGCATGGGCATCGATCACCCCTTTCATGACTTCGATAACGAAGCCTATGTCTACGAGGCGATGAAGCGCTTAGCCCAGTGCGGCAGGAAACGCGTGGCCGTGCTGCTGCCGCAAAGCCAGTTCTCCTATCACGACTTTGCCCGTCGCGGATTTGAGCGTGGATTGAAAGACTTTGGAATCACCGAATTCGCTTTGCCCAACATCAACAACGACACCCCGTTGGAAGAGCTGAAGGAGGAAACCGCACGGTTGATGAGCGGCAGCGATGTGCCGGATGGCATCGTGTCGATCAGCGGCAGTTCGACGATTGCGATCGTGGCCGGGATCGAAGCGAGTGGCAAGAAGATCGGAACGGATGTGGATATCGTGTCGAAACAGTCCGCCGACTTCCTCAACTGGCTCCGACCAGAAATCCACACGATGAACGAGGATATCAAGCTGGCGGGTCGCGAACTTGCCCGTGCCGTCCTGGCACGCATCGAAGGCAGGCCAACCTCGGAACTTCAGACGATCAGCAAGCCCGTCTGGTCCAGCCATACGCCCAAGCTGTAACACACTCGTCAGCCTGTCCTGGCCCTCGCCTCGAAAGCCTCGAATGGCCGTACCGCCGATGCCAGATCTTCGGCGATCAAGCCCGGCCCGAGGCTCCGCCCCATCTCCCCATGCAACCACACCGCAGCGGCCGCCGCTTCGAATGCCGGCACCTGCTGCGCCAAAAGCGCACCGCAGATACCGGCCAGCACATCGCCAGATCCTGCCGTTGCCAGCGATGAGGGTGCGTTGGTGTTAACGCCTGCCCGACCATCGGGAGCTGCAATCACCGTATCTGCTCCCTTGTAGATGATGACGGCATTGCTGCATTTGGCAGCGGCTTGCGCCTTTTCGATTTTGCTTAGTGTGTCATCCGCATGAACATCCGGGAACAGTCGTGCAAACTCGCCCTCGTGCGGCGTCATGATCCTAGGCGCGTCTTCGGTGAAGAGCGAGAAGAGCTTGAGAGTGTCGTCCTTGAAGGCCGTGATGCCATCGGCATCGAGCACGAGCGCGCGATCCTTGAGGAGCGCCACGAACGCTCTGGCTTTTTCCAGATCGCCAAAACCAGGCCCCAGAACATAAGTCCCATGGCGTTCGTCTTCAGCCCAATCCCCGAGAGCGTCTCGATCGTCGATCGGTGTCACCATCACCGCCGTGAGTGTCGCCGAAAGAACGGGGATCGCCTCTTCTGGAGCCGCGATCGTTACGATCCCGGCGCCCGCCCGCAAGCCGGACATCGCCGTCATTCGAGCAGCACCGGTCGAATGTGAAGGACCTGCGAAGACCGTCAGATGACCGCGTTTGAACTTGTGCGTCTCCACATCATCATGGACAAGATAACTCTTCCAGAGGTCGGGGGAGTTTTCCCATAGAGCTCCGACATTCGCTTCGACGATGCGTCGAGGAATACCGATATCGAACACCTCCAGCGCACCGCAAAACTCTCGTCCCGGCATCAGCACATGTCCCGGCTTCTTTGCCACGAAGGTGACTGTCCGGGCAGCCTTGAATGCAGAGCCGAGGGCAACACCCCGGCGGCCGCAGAGCCCCGAGGGAAGATCAATCGCAACGACTGGTGTTCCTGCGTGCCCCACAGCGCGAATAACCGCAGCAACTTCCGGCGGAACATCGCGCGAAAGACCAGCGCCGAAAATGCCGTCGATGATCACATCGCCATCACGCGGCGTGAATGCAGCGAGCGATTGATTGCCGATATCGCCCGAAACTTCGATCCACGCCTCATGAGCCTGCTGGGCGGCACCTTTGAGCTTGACCATATCGCCAAACACGAAAACCGCGACATCCGCCCCCGCGTCGCGAAGCGCGCGGGCGGCAACAAAACCGTCGCCGCCATTGTTGCCGGCTCCACAAAGCACAGCGTATCGGCGCGCTTCAGGATAGTGCCGCAATGCGCAAGCAGCGACCGCTTGTCCTGCACGCTCCATCAGCGAGATGATGGAAAGTCCGCTGGCTTCAGCGGCGGCATCAATGCGGCTCATAGCAACCGGATCGACGAGACGATATTGAACGGAATGAGTCATAATTCGCACCTCATCGGAAAATGCGGCGAAACGCAACCGGCGCTTTTTAAGGCAAGCAGGAAAGACTAAAAATAAGTCAAATGATCATTTTTTTAGCAAACAGACGACGTTGGGGCGTGTAGGCTAACGAATTGTAATTGTGGCCGCTTCCGAGGAATTCTGCCATATTTGGCGCGGTTGGGGAGCATGTTGTGGACTCAACATGCTCAGACCGCGCGGAATTGTTCCCTTCAAGGTCAGATTTCGCAGATTTTTTATCCAAAGCGGCTTCCGATCTGGCACGATACGTGCATTCTTGTGGCGGAGCGGACAGACCGCTTTAACGGGAGAAGCGGAGAGATATTTTCTCATGAAAAAGATCGAAGCGATCATTAAGCCTTTCAAGCTCGATGAAGTGAAGGAAGCCCTTCAGGAAGTCGGACTCCAGGGAATAACGGTTACGGAAGCCAAGGGCTTTGGTCGTCAAAAAGGCCATACTGAACTTTATCGCGGCGCAGAATATGTCGTCGACTTTCTGCCGAAGGTGAAGGTCGAGGTGGTGCTTGCAGATGAAAATGCGGACGCTGTGATCGAAGCGATTCGCAATGCCGCTCAGACAGGGCGCATCGGCGACGGAAAGATTTTCGTCTCGAATGTGGAAGAGGTTATCCGTATTCGTACGGGTGAAACGGGTGTTGACGCCATTTAAAAAAAGACGAGCCGAAAAAGGCTCATGCTTCACCGGGTTGAACATTACCACTCAAGGAAAATTGCTATGACCACCGCCAATGATATCTTGAAGCAGATCAAGGACAACGATGTAAAATTCGTCGACCTGCGCTTTACAGACCCAAAGGGCAAGCTGCAGCACGTCACCATGGACGTGGCCTGTGTGGACGAGGACATGTTTGCCGACGGCGTCATGTTCGACGGCTCTTCCATCGGAGGATGGAAAGCCATCAACGAGTCCGACATGGTGCTGATGCCGGATCCGGCCACTGTTCATATGGACCCGTTCTTCGCGCAGTCCACCATGGTCATCATCTGCGATATTCTCGATCCGATCTCCGGCGAATCCTACAACCGCGACCCGCGCGGCACGGCCAAGAAGGCTGAAGCCTACCTCAAGGCGTCGGGTATCGGTGACACGGTTTTCGTTGGTCCCGAGCCTGAATTCTTCGTCTTCGACGACGTGAAGTACAAGGCCGATCCCTACAACACCGGCTTCAAGCTCGACTCGTCCGAACTGCCGTCTAACGACGATACGGATTACGAGACCGGCAACCTTGGTCACCGTCCGCGCGTCAAGGGTGGCTACTTCCCAGTACCGCCAGTCGACAGCCTCCAGGACATGCGTTCCGAGATGCTGACGGTTCTTGGCGAAATGGGCGTGGTCGTTGAAAAGCACCACCACGAAGTCGCCTCTGCGCAGCACGAACTCGGCGTCAAGTTCGACACGCTGGTCTCCAGCGCCGACAAGATGCAGATCTACAAGTATGTGGTCCACCAGGTCGCAAACGCCTACGGCAAAACGGCAACCTTCATGCCGAAGCCGATCTATGGCGACAACGGTTCGGGCATGCACGTTCACCAGTCCATCTGGAAGGGTGGCAAGCCAACCTTCGCAGGCGATGAATATGCCGGCCTCTCCGAGACCTGCCTCTATTACATCGGCGGCATCATCAAGCACGCCAAGGCGATCAACGCTTTCACCAACCCGACGACCAACTCCTACAAGCGTCTGGTCCCGGGCTATGAAGCGCCGGTTCTGCTCGCCTACTCGGCACGCAACCGCTCGGCATCGTGCCGCATTCCGTTCGGCTCCAACCCGAAGGCAAAGCGCGTCGAAGTCCGCTTCCCGGACCCGACCCAGAACCCCTATCTCGGCTTCGCTGCCATGCTGATGGCAGGGCTCGACGGCATCAAGAACAAGATCCATCCCGGCAAGCCGATGGACAAGGATCTTTACGACCTGCCGCCAAAGGAACTGAAGAAGATCCCAACGGTCTGCGGCAGCCTGCGTGAAGCGCTCGAAAGCCTAGACAGGGACCGCAAGTTCCTGACCGCTGGTGGCGTGTTCGACGACGACCAGATCGATGCCTTCATCGAACTGAAGATGCAGGAAGTCATGCGTTTCGAAATGACCCCGCACCCGGTCGAATTCGACATGTACTATTCGGCGTAAAGGTTCGCGTGAGGCGCTCTTCGGAGCGCCTTTCTCAAACCTGTGCCATCCTGGCGGGATATATGCCCATCGAACGACTTGAGGCGCCCTGCGGGGCGCCTTTCTCTTTCCAACGAACAGGTCGCCGATGAGTAGTCTGCTCACATGCGAAAACTGGAAATGCCGATGAGCCCCGCCCCGTCCCCTCGCCTGCGTGACTGGCTGATCTTTCTGGCCGTTCCCTTCTTCTTCTCCAGCAATGTGATATTCGGGCGCGGCATCAGCGGCGAAGTCTCACCCTTCACCACGGCATTTCTGCGTTGGTCGCTATCCACCCTTTTCGTGCTTCCCTTCATTCTGAGCGACTGGCGCGCCTGCGTCACCCTCATCCGCAAGAAGACACTGCTCTGGTTTGTGCTCGGCGCGCTTGGCATGGCGGTGTGTGGTGGCGTGGTCTATTGGGGGCTGACAAAAACCTCGGCCGCCAACGGCACGCTGATTTATACGACATCGTCGCTCTTCATCATCATCTTTCAGCGCATCTTCCAGGCGCGACCGATCAGACGGCTCGAACTCATCGGCATGCTCATTGCCTTTGCCGGCGTGGCGGAGATTGTTCTGAAGGGAGATATCTCGCAACTATGGGCATTGAATTTCAACATTGGCGATCTCGCAATCCTGAGCGGCGCCATCGCCTTCGCAATCTACTCCCTGCTGCTGCGTGATCCCGCCGCGCGCGACCTCGCATCGCTCAGCCTCTTTGGCACGATCGCCTTTTCCGGCGCTCTTGTTCTTGCGCCACTCGCTGGCATGGAACTTTTCAACGGCGGCCTTTTACCCTCGACGCCGACGGCCTGGGCAAAAATTGGTGGTATCATTCTCTTTGCGTCGATCGCGGCCTTCTACTGCTTCACGCATACGGTCCGCGTCTTCGGACCGGTTACAGCCGGCATTACGCTTTACATGATGCCGCCAGTATCCATCGTCATGGCCGTGTTGTTTCTTGGCGAGACATTCGAACCATATCATGCGGTGGGCATTATACTTGTGACAGGAGGCGTGGTTCTCGCAACGGCACCCTTGGGAAAAATCCGCTGACAGGCGCTTGAGACCGCTACATCTTGATATTTCCGCATCATACCCCAAATTATACGGGGAAAGGATGACATGCCATGAAACAACGAAACGCAAAATTTACCATCGGCGAGGTCGTTCGCCACAAGGTGTTTCCGTTCCGCGGTGTGATATTCGACGTTGATCCCGAATACGCAAATACCGAGGAATGGTGGAACGCGATCCCGGCTGAGATCCGCCCCGACCGCGACCAGCCGTTCTACCACCTGCTGGCGGAAAACGATGAGACGGAATACGTCGCATACGTCTCTGAGCAGAACCTTGTGCATGACGAGAGCGAGCAGCCATTGCGCAATCCGAATATCACCCGGATATTCGACACCACTCCCAATGGTGAACTCAGGCCAAAGTCGGCCATGACGCATTGAGCCAGCAAGCCCCAAAACCCAGACACGAAAAAACCGGCCTCAAACGAAGCCGGTTCTTTTTTTTGATCTCTGCAGATTAGATTAGTTTGCAGGCTTGGCCTTGGCAGCGTCCTGTGCTGCTTCCAGCTTCTTGCGGGCTTCCTCAGCCTTCTTCTGCATGCCTTCCTGCAGCGAACGCTGGCTTTCGGCAAGCTGGGACTGGCTGATCGGCTGGCCGTCATAAGCACCGGTGAAGCCGTTCAGCGCGATCTTGATCGGGTTCGGCGCGCGACGGAAGTTGATCGATGTGAAGACGACTTCGTTGCCCTTCTTCAGGCTTGCAATCATCGCATCCGTCAGCTGAACTTCAGCAGTGCACTTGTCTGGAAGGCAGACGGCGTAATCGAGCTTCTGGCCCTTGCCGCCATCGATCTGCATGACGACGCCTGGGGGCAGAAGACGTGCTGTCGGGACGGACACCTGGAGGATCTTACGGTTGACCTTACCTTCGACGCTGATCAGGCCAACGGCGGTGATCATCTGGCCGTTCTGGGCAAGAACGATATTCTGCACGACGCAAACATCATTGTCTTCCTGCTTGCTGCAGGTCTTGAACCAGCCCAGCGGCGGAGCGCCTGCCGGAGCGGCAGTCTGCTGAGCCTGAGAAACAGCCGGTGCAGACACGGCGCCCAGAGAAAGAACGAGAGCAGACAGGGCCGCCCGGGTGAATGTGTTTGCAGTTTGCATCATAAGAGTTCCGTCTCCTGAATTTATGCGAAGCAGCGCTTCATGTGAGCACCGCTCAACATCGCCGGTATCCGTCTGCCCGTTCCACTGTCGTTTAAATGAGGCAAATGCGTGACCCGAGTGTTTCGGGACTCCTGTTACATCCCGATCGACCTGATATCCAGCATTTCTTTTACTTTTTCCTTGTATCCGACAAGATTTCCGTGATCGGATGCCCCTGTCCGCTGTGATAGATTTGCGCGGGAATCAAACAAGACAGGCGATTTGAGTTCAGGTCCCACGACCTTGGAATCAACAGTCCGAATGCGACAGGATAGTGACATGCGAAGCCTTTTGGCGCTCATTCCAGCCCTTCTTATCTCCGGCATGGCGATGGCTGAACCGCTTCACGGCATTTCGATGCATGGCAAACCCGCCCTGCCGGCGGACTTCAAGAACCTTCCCTATGTCAATCCGGGCGTCAAGAAAGGCGGCCGGGTGTCCTATGGCGTCGTCGGCACATTCGATGCGCTCAATCCTTTCGTTCTGAAGGGTATGCGCACCACCGCGCGTGGCGTTTGGGACCCGGAATTCGGCAATCTTCTTTATGAACCGCTGATGCAGCGCTCCCATGACGAGCCCTTCACCCTATATGGCCTGCTGGCGGAAAGCGCCGAATGGGATGATGAGCGAACCTACATCCAGTTCAACCTCAATCCGAAAGCCCACTGGCAGGATGGCAAGCCCGTCACTCCGGAAGATGTGATCTTCAGCTTCAATCTTTTGAAGGAAAAGGGTCGCCCGCCTTTCGACAGCCGGCTGAATGGTGTCGCCAAGATGGAAAAGGTGGGCGAGCGCAGCGTCCGCTTCACCTTCAATGAAAAAGCCAATCGCGAGACGCCTCTTATCCTGGCGTCCTCCACCCCGATCCTGCCCGCCCACGCCATCGATGCCAAAACCTTCGAGCAAGCAGGGCTTGGACCGGTGATCGGCTCCGGTCCCTATCGAATCAAAACCTTGCGACCTGGCGAACAGATCGTCTGGGAACGGGACAAGAATTACTGGGGCAAGGATATTCCCTCCAAGATCGGTTTCGACAATTACGACGAGATCAGCGTGACCTACTTCCTGCAGGTGACGACGATGTTCGAAGCCTTCAAGAAGGGCGATATCGACATCTATCCGGAAGGCGATGCGATCAACGGCACCTCCGACACCTCCCACTGGGGCCAGGCTTATAACTTCCCGGCTGTTCAGCGGGGCGACATCTCCAAGGATGTTTTCGAACCGGGCCTACCGTCTGGCATGTTCGGTCTGGTCTTCAACACCCGTCGACCGATGTTTGCCGACGAGAAGGTGCGTGAGGGACTGTCCTACGTTCTCGATTTCGAGTGGATGAACCGAAACATTCTCGGTGGTGCCTTCAAGCGAACCCAAAGCTACTGGCAGAACTCCAAGCTCGGTGCCTATGGCAACCCGGCCAACGAAAAGGAATTGGCGCTGCTCGGCGACGCCGCAAAGCGTCTGCCGCCGGAGATTCTGGCAGGCACCTACGAAATGCCGACGACCGACGGAACGGGCGCGGATCGCACCGTCCTGAAGAAAGCCGTCTCCAAGCTCGGCGAGGCTGGCTTGACCATCAAGAACGGCAAGATGGTGGATAAGGACGGCAAGCCGCTGAGCTTTGAGCTCATGACGCAAAACCCGGCGCAGGAGCGTATTGCGCTCGCCTATCAGCGTTCGCTGAAGCTGATCGGCGTCGATATGGCGATACGCTCCGTGGATGACGGGCAATATCAATCCCGCTCCAACAGCTTCGATTATGACATGATCATCCGCTCCTTCCCGTCGTCCTTGTCACCGGGTGCAGAACAGATCAATCGCTGGGGCTCGGTCTCAAAAAATGCCAATGGCAGTTTCAATTATGCAGGCGTTGCGGACCCGGATGTCGACCGGATGATCGAGGCCTTGCTGCAGGCCCGTGAGACGGAAGATTTCGAGGTTGCCGTGCGCGCCTACGATCGCCTTCTGACGGCTGGCCACTATGTGATCCCGCTCTACTATATCGGTGCACAATGGGTCGCCCGCTGGAAATATATCGACCGGCCGGAGAAGACCCCGCTCACCGGAAACCAGAAGCAGACATGGTGGGACACGCGCGCGCAGTAGAAAGCTTGCGCTTCCCCACCAGTGACGGTTCCCTTTTGGTAACGCCTTGTGCCGCAAGCACAGACTATCTAGATGAGGCGTTATTCAAACACAGGAAGGAACAGCACCATGCAACGCATTGTCATCGACATCGTCTCGGACATGGCGTGTCCCTAGTGCTATCTCGGAAAAGCGCGTCTTGATCTCGCCTTGGCTGAAGTTCAGGACAAAGTCAGCGTCGACATCAACTGGCGTCCATATCAGTTGAACCCGGATTACCCGCCGGAAGGCGTCGATCAGAAGGTCGAGTTGGAAAAGAAACTCGGCGGCAAGGATCGCGTCGAACAGGCCCACAAGATGCTCACCGAACTCGGTCGTGAAGTGGGTATTGCCTATGATTTCGACGCGATCAAAATCGGTCCGAACACGCTTGATGCGCACCGGCTTTCGCTCTGGGCGCATGCCGAGGACCGTGCGCTTCAGGACAGAATCGTCACGGCACTGTTCAAGGCCAACTTCGAGGAAGGCCGCAATATCGGCGATCATGCCGTGCTGATCGACGTCGCAGGTGAATGCGGTATGGACCGTGAACTCGTATCCCGCCTACTGGCATCGGATGCAGATAAGGATACGATCAAGGCCGAGATTGATGCGGCGCAGCAAATGGGCGTTTCCGGCGTCCCGTTCTTTATCCTGGATCAGAAATATGCCGTCAGCGGCGCACAAACGCCGGACGTGCTTATTAATGCACTGCGGGATATTGCCAAAATGAAAGCGGAAGAGCATAGGGCAATGAACTGATCGCAGCGCCCGAAATGGCGTGAGTAACGCCTCGTCGCCGCTGCGATTTTCGACACAGTAATCCAGCGGTGATTTCGTGCCAGACAGCAGGTTGAAGGGCATATTGCTCGCCTTTGCCGCCTTCGCGGCCTATGCTTTCAGCGATGCGAGCGTAAAACTTATCGACGGGCAACTCCCACCCGTCGAATCGGGCTTCTTCGGAGCGTTCTTTGGGCTGCTCGCGCTCCCCTTCATCCGCAAGCGTAATGATGCCTGGACAGATATCGTCCGCACGACGAACCGGTCTCTCTGGCTGTTGCGGTTCTTTGCCACTGGTGCCAGCACCATCGGCAGCGTCGTCGCGTTCACGCATCTTGCCATGGCGGAAGCCTTTGCCCTGATCTTCCTCCTGCCCTCCTTCGTCACCATCATGTCGGTCATCTTTCTGAAGGAGCAGGTCGGCATCAAGCGGTGGTCGGCGGTCATCATCGGCTTCGCCGGCGTTCTCATCATCTTGAGACCGGGTTTCCGCGAACTCTCCATAGGTCATCTCGGGGCGATCATTGGGGGCATGGGCGGGGCGATCTCCATCGTCATCTTCCGCGCGATCGGACCACGGGAAAAGAACATCTCGCTTTATGGCGCGGGCCTGCTTGGCTGCCTTACGGTCTGTGGCGTGTTGATGATCCCCTCCTTCACGCTTCCGAACGCCGAACAGTGGCTGATGCTGGCTGGTTACGGCCTGCTGGCGGCGCTCGCTAATGTCCTCATCATGTATGCCGCGCAATATGCACCCGCAGCGGTGATTGGCCCGACGCAATACAGCCAGATGCTCTGGGCCATCCTCTTCGGGTACCTGATCTTCGGCGACAGGATAGACGGCTGGATGCTTGTCGGCATCGCACTGATCGTGGGGTCTGGCCTGCTGACGCTGATGCGCGAAAAGCAGCGGAACGTGCCACTGCCAAACTCTGTTGCTGCATCGGATCAGAACGTGACGGCCGTTATGTTGCCGGATGAAAAAACGGAGGCGGGCCGATAGTCGGCCCGCCCCGTTTAAAAACACTTCATTGAAAAATTTTATTGTTTTCGTCTTACAATATCAGCTCACATCAATAGCAATATCATTTCACATCAATCGCAGACACGGACGCGATACATGTCGCCAAATCCGTCCTGACGCCATGCAACATGGCAGCGGGGGTAAACGGGCTCGTAGACGACAGGGGGCGGGCCGTAATAGGTGGGTTCTGCATAGACAGGCGTGCCGTAAACCGGCCTGTCATGTGCAGCAGACAGCAGTGCGCCGCCTACAAGTGTACCAGCAATACCGGCGGCAAGGCCGCGGCCGAAATTGTTGCGTGCTTCAGCTTGGCTGGTGGTGGCAATTGTGGTGCCCGCAATTGTCAAAGCAACCAGACCAGCGGTGACAAATCTGTTCTTCAATGTCCACATAGTCCTGCTCCTTAAAATCTGTCAGCACATCGTCCTGTGCTGATGAGGATGAGACTACGCCCCGGAAGACTACCGATACATGTCCGTTTGATTAATTCCTTGTAAGGAATCCCAAGGACGCGATTTTTCTTACTTGCGTCAGGATTTTGCCAGTTCCGCAAGCTGTGTCATGATCATCGCCGCGCCTGCCAGGCGCTTTTCGGGCGTCGGCAGATCGCGGGTAAGGAACACGCTGTGGTCCGGCCTGATCTTTGCCATCGAGCCCTGCTTGGCGATGTAGCCAACGAGTGCCGCCGGGTTCGGAAACTCCTTGTTGCGGAACTGCACGACGACACCCTTCGGGCCGGCATCCAGTTTCTCGACATTGGCGGTACGGCAGAGCGACTTGACGTAAACGATCTTCAACAGATGCTGCACTTCCTTCGGCAGCGGCCCGAAGCGGTCGATCATTTCCGCGCCGAAGCCGTCGATCTCATTGAGGTCCGTCAACTCGCCAAGGCGACGGTAGAGACCCATGCGCAGGTGGAGATCAGGCACATAGCTTTCCGGAATCATCACGGAGGTACCGACGGAGATCTGCGGCGACCAGCCGGTGTCGATAACGTCGTCCTCGCCCTTCACCTCGGCAACCGCTTCTTCCAGCATTTGCTGGTAAAGCTCGAAACCGACTTCCTTGATATGGCCGGATTGCTCTTCGCCAAGCAGATTGCCGGCACCGCGAATATCGAGATCGTGGCTGGCAAGCTGGAAGCCGGCACCGAGCGTGTCGAGAGACTGCAGCACCTTCAACCGCCGCTCGGCCATCGTCGTCAGCACCTTGTTGACCGGCAGCGTGAAGAGCGCAAAGGCGCGAACCTTGGAACGCCCGACACGACCACGCAGCTGATAGAGCTGTGCAAGACCGAACATGTCCGCGCGGTGCACGATCAGCGTATTGGCGGTCGGTACATCGAGGCCGGATTCGACGATGGTGGTGGAGAGAAGAACATCATATTTGCCGTCATAGAAGGCGTTCATGATGTCTTCCAATTCCCCCGCCGGCATCTGCCCATGGGCAACCGCAACCTTCAGTTCCGGCACGTCGGACTGCAGGAAGGCTTGAATGTCCGCCAGATCGGCCAGACGCGGGCAGACATAGAAGCTCTGCCCGCCGCGATAATGCTCGCGCATCAAAGTTTCGCGGATGACAAGTGGATCGAAAGGCGAAATGAAGGTGCGCACCGCCATGCGATCGACCGGCGGCGTGGTGATCAGCGACAGTTCGCGCACACCGGTCATCGCCAATTGCAAGGTGCGTGGGATAGGCGTTGCGGATAGTGTCAGAACGTGAACATCGCTCTTCAACTCCTTCAGCCGCTCCTTGTGCTTGACGCCGAAATGCTGCTCTTCATCGATGATCAGAAGGCCGAGATTGGCAAAGGTGATCCCCTGCCCCAGAAGCGCATGCGTGCCGACGACGATATCGGTCTTGCCTTCCGCCACCTCCTTCTTGACGAGATTGAGCTCCTTGGCGCCGACGAGGCGTGACGCCTGCTGCACGCGGATCGGAAGCCCGCGGAAACGCTCTGAGAAGGTGCGGAAATGCTGACGTGCCAGAAGCGTTGTCGGCACGACGACGGCCACCTGAACACCATTCATGGCCGCAAGGAAGGCCGCGCGAAGCGCCACTTCCGTCTTGCCGAAGCCCACATCACCGCAGATCAGGCGATCCATGGGCCGGCAGGCGCCAAGATCGTCTCGGATCGAGTCGATGGCATTCATCTGGTCTTCGGTTTCCTCATAGGGGAAGCGCGCGGCAAACTCGTCGTAGAGGCCATCGGGTGCTGTCAAAACCGGCGCGTGGCGCACGAGACGAGCGGCAGCAATCCGAATGAGATCGCCTGCCATATCGAGGAGGCGTTTCTTGAGCTTCGCCTTGCGCATCTGCCATGCGCCGCCGCCAAGCTTGTCAAGCTGGGCTTCCGCCGCATCCGAGCCATAGCGGGACAGAAGATCGATGTTTTCGACCGGCAGGAACAGCTTGGCATCGTCGGCGTAATGCAGTTCAAGGCAGTCACGCGGAGCACCGGCTGCCTCGATGGTGCGGAGCCCGACGAAGCGACCGATACCATGCTCGGCATGAACGACGAGTGACCCTTCATCGAGTCCCGCGACTTCGGAGATGAAGTCGGCACCGCGCTTGCGGCGCTTGGAGCGGCGCACCATTCGGTCGCCGAGAATATCCTGTTCGCCGATAATGGCGAGATTGCTAGTGCCGAGGGTCGTCTCAAAACCGGCTTCGAGGCTGAGAACCGCCGATGCCGCCTCGCCCTTGCCGAGCTTTTCGATCTCCT
Organism: Agrobacterium cavarae; assembly: GCF_004310285.1. Taxonomy (GTDB): domain Bacteria; phylum Pseudomonadota; class Alphaproteobacteria; order Rhizobiales; family Rhizobiaceae; genus Agrobacterium; species Agrobacterium cavarae. The sequence continues at coordinate 271,739 of NZ_SISF01000034.1, read as the reverse complement.
TCAATGACGAGATCGGCTTGATTTTTTCAAGCCCGTGCTCGTTCAGAACCTGTAAGAGGCGGTCCAGTGAACCTTCCGACCAACCGGTGATCAGAACCTTCCAGCCCTTGGACCGACGCTCGGCAATGTGTTTGACTGCCAGATCAAAGACATTGACGCGGTCTTCGCTGCCACCCTCCGCCGGAGGCTTTGCCCAGCGGGGACCCACATGCGCATCGAGAGTGGCCACTGGCCTGTCGTTGGAGTCCTGCTCATTGAAGGGCGTCAGGCGCACGGCATTGACGGCGTTCAGCGCCTCATCGAAGCTCTTGCCGCCGAGATAGAGTTGGCTGGGTGACACCGGCTTGTAAGGCGCGCCCTGCGTGGCACCCTTTGTCTGGCCGGAATTGCGTCGCGCCTCGAAGTAATCATGCACGAGCTTGGAGCGCTCGACAGCCGCCTCGCGCGCGTTGTGATCGGTGACGATGCGGAAGCCTTGCAGATAGTCGAATGCGGTTTCCAGCTTGTCGTAGAAGAGCGGCAGCCAATGCTCCATGCCGGCATAACGCCGGCCTTCCGAGACAGCCTGATAGAGTGAATCGTCCCTGGTGGCGGCACCGAAGAGTGAAAGGTAATTCTTGCGGAAGCGGCTGATCGTATCCGGCGTCAGCGTCACTTCGCTCATCGGACTGAGATCGAGCGAGCGGGCCTGTCCTATGGTGCGCTGGCTGGCGGGATCGAAAGTGCGAATGCTCTCCAGCGTATCGCCGAAGAAATCGAGACGCACTGGCTCTTCGGTACCGGGAACGAAGACATCGAGAATACCGCCGCGCACGGCAAATTCGCCGACCTCGCGGACCGTCGCGACACGGTCGAAACCGTTACGCTCCAGACGCGCGGCGATCTCTTCCATGCGGATCTGGTTGCCCGGCTTGGCGGAAAAGGCGAGGCTTTCGATGACATCGCGCGGCGCCATCTTTTGCAACATCGCATTGACGGTGACGAGCACGATGGCCGGATGCGGCTTCTTTTGATGCTGGATGAGGCCGGAAAGCGCCGCCAGCCGGCGGGCGGAAGTATCCGCACTCGGGGACACGCGGTCATAGGGAAGGCAGTCCCACGCGGGCAGTGTCAGAACCGGAATGTCCGGGGCCACGAACCCAAGAATCTGCTCGAGATCTGCAACGCGGTGTCCGTCCGATACGACATAGGCAACGGATGTTCCGCCGCGCGCCATATCTGCCAGGAGAAGCGCCTCCACTCCGGAAGGCACATTTCCAATGGTCAGCGGCGTATCGGCCGATGCCACCAGCTTCACATCAATCCCGGCGATCATAAATCAGGCTTTCGTTGTCTCGGATGTGACCGGATCGAAGTCCGGGCGATAAGAGGCGATTTTCATGAAGAGAGGCGTCTGGAATTTTTCAGGGATCGGCAGAGCGCCCGTCACCATCTTGACGAGGTCGTTATCCTCCTCAGCCATGATCACTTCGAGCTCGTCGAGTTCCGCATCGGAAAGATCGGCGATATTGTCTTCGGCGAACTGGCCCAGAACCAGATCCATTTCGCGAATGCCGCGGTGCCAACAGCGATAGAGAATCCGCCGGCGTCTCGGTTCGAGGTCGGCACTCGTGCGCACCAGTCCAGTCATCGCAGTCACCTGTTTGTTGGAAATTCAACAAATTGTTGATTTTCGTTCTCCTATAGAACAGGACAGGAACGCTTGGGAACCGCTATTTGTGCAAATATGCGGCACAGGGCATAAAAACTGCCGGTGATAAACGCGCTTTATCGGTGTCGCGCTATTGCAATGGGGACAGCCTTCCCCGATTTTGCAGCCCATGCGTCCCGCCATACTCGATCCCCTCTTTGCCACAGTCTCTTCGCTTGCCGGCGTCGGGCCGAAGCTTGCCGATCTGTTGGCGAAACTTTTGGGCCGGGAGAATGCCGAAGACACGCGCGTCATCGATCTGCTGTTTCATGCGCCGTCCAATATCATCGACCGGCGTAACCGCCCGGGTATTGCGCTTGCGCCGCAGGGCGCCATTGTCACCATTCAGGGACGTATCGACCGGCACCAGCCTGCGCCGCCCGGCAATCGCTCGGCACCCTATCGTGTCTTCCTGCATGACGAGACAGGCGAACTGGCGCTGACCTTCTTCCGCGCGCGCGGCGACTGGCTGTCAAAAGCGCTTCCTGTCGATGAAGAGGTGATGGTCAGCGGCAAGATCGACTGGTTCAACGGTCGCGCCTCCATGGTTCATCCGGATTTCATGGTGAAGGTCTCGGAGGCCGATAATCTGCCGCTGGTCGAAGCCGTCTATCCGATGACGGCCGGTCTTTCGCCCAAGATATTGAAGCGTTCCATCGATACCGCGTTGCAGCGCCTGCCGGTCTTTTGCGAATGGATCGACGAGACGCTTGCCACACGCCAGAGCTTCCCGCATGTGGCCGATGCCTTCCGCGAATTGCACGACCCACGCGACGCTGTCGACATCGATCCGCAGGCCCCTGCCCGCCGCAGGCTTGCCTATGACGAGTTCCTGGCGGGACAGCTTTCGCTGTCGCTGGTCCGCCAGAGGCTGCGGAAGGTCGCTGGTCAGCCGATCCGCGCCAAGGGAGATTATGCAGCGCGCATTCTCGCGGGCCTGCCCTTTTCGCTCACTGCAAGCCAGAGCGCTGCGGTGAAGGATATTCTGACCGACATGGCAGGCGAAGACCGCATGCTCCGCCTTCTCCAGGGCGATGTCGGTGCGGGCAAGACGCTGGTGGCCCTGATGGCGATGGCAACCGCTGTGGAAGCCGGCGGACAAGCGGTGTTGATGGCGCCGACTGAAATTCTGGCGCGCCAGCATTTTGCGACGATGACGAAGTACGCCGCCGCCGCTGGCATCTCCTGCGAGGTTCTGACGGGCAGAACCAAAGGCAAGGAGCGCCGCGAGATCGAAGAGCGGATTGCCTCGGGAGAGGCGCAGATCGTCATCGGCACCCACGCCCTGTTTCAGGACAGCGTGTCCTATAAGAACCTCGTCCTCGCCGTCGTGGATGAACAACATCGCTTCGGCGTGCATCAACGCCTTCGTCTCACCGCCAAGGGCATCACACCGCATATGCTGGTGATGACGGCAACGCCCATTCCCCGCACGCTGGTTCTTGCCGCCTTCGGCGACATGGATGTCTCCAAGCTGACGGAAAAGCCCGCAGGCCGAAAGCCGATCCAGACGGTGACCATTCCCAATGAGCGGATCGGTGACATCGTCGACCGGCTGCGCAGCGCTTTGGCGGAGGGCAAGAAGGCCTACTGGATTTGCCCTCTGGTCGAGGAATCGGAGGAATCGGATCTCATGTCGGCAGAGGAACGACATGCGGTGCTGTCACAATCCTTGCGCGCCAATATCGGCCTCATCCACGGGCGGATGAGCGGGCCTGAAAAGGATGCGGCGATGCTCGCCTTCAAAAGCGGCGAAACACGCTTGCTTGTGGCAACCACTGTCGTCGAAGTGGGCGTGGATGTGCCGGATGCCACGATCATGGTCATCGAGCACGCCGAACGCTTCGGCCTTGCCCAGCTTCATCAGCTGCGCGGTCGCGTCGGCCGTGGCGACGAGGCCTCTACCTGCATATTGCTGTATAAGGGTCCACTCAGCGAGAACGGCAAGGCCCGGCTTTCCATCCTGCGCGATAGCGAGGACGGCTTCCTGATTGCCGAAGAGGATCTGAAGCTGCGCGGCGAAGGAGAACTCCTCGGCACCCGCCAATCCGGCACGCCGGGCTTTCGCATAGCGAGCCTCGAGGCGCACGCCGATCTGCTGGAGATCGCCCGCAAGGATGCAGCCTATATGATAGAAAAAGACGCCGAGCTTGTGAGCGAGCGCGGCAAGAACCTCAGAACCCTGCTTTATCTCCATCGCAGGGACGAAGCCATCCGCTTCCTCCACGCAGGCTGATACACTCATGACAATCACACCCAACCCGCCACCGGCCTTCCAGAAGGGCTTTGCCCTGTGTTCGCCTGAAAACATTCTTCAACCGAAGACCTTCGCCAAGAGCGAGAAGAAGGCGATCGCAAAAGGCTTCAAAAAGCCCGGTCGCAAGCAAGCCTGGGCAGACGCTCTGGAACAGGGCTGGAGCGTCAGGCTCGTCTATATGCGCCTCTTCGTGCCCGTGTTTCATTCCACGACGTCCGGCACGCAGGACTTCGAAGAGATCGACGACGATTGATATGCGTAAAAAAGCCGCGCCGAATGTTTTCGGCGCGGCTCTTTTTATGCGTAGATTCAAAAAGGAAAAGCGTTCTTTGTGCGTCCATTAGGACGCAAGGCGCTTTAACGCTTGGCAACGCCTGGCAGCGTCACGCGGAACACCTGGAACATGGTGTCCACATCCGCATCACCTTCCGCCTTGTAAGACTTCCCAACCTGGAAACCGTCCTGTGTCAGGAAGTCGTTGTCATTGGCGACGAAGAGGAAATAGTCATCCGGTGCGGAAGCATCGAGGACACTTGCAATCGACATAGCCTCCCACTTTTCCGACAGGTTGTTCTTGTCGTTCGGGGCGCCATTGTGCAGGCCGAAGCGAGCAAGGTCCTTGGCGTCGTTGAGATCGATGAAGTCATGCAGAGCGGCTGGCTTGATGGTGCTGTCCAGAACACCCTTGGGCGCAACCGGCTTCACATCGTCGAATTCGCCACCGGCAATGTCTGTCGCGCCGGAGAGATCCACGAGTTCTATTCTGCGGTAGACCGACGTATCGCCCTTCATACCCTGACCATTGTTGCTGTCGCGCGCCAGCATCAGGAATGCCTTGTCCGACAAAGCCAGGATCTCGCTCTGTGCTGCGACAAGCTTCTTGTCCTTGCCCTCGAACTTCGGCAGCGGCACGACATATTCATGCACGAGCTTCAGGTGATCGACATCGCTCGCATCATAGACCAGTGCGCGGGTGTGATCGCGGGTCGACGAGGAATCGCCGCCATCCTGACGGGTTGCCGATTGCAGAACGGCGATGAGGTATTTGCCATCCGGGGTCAGCGACATGCCTTCCAGACCCTGATTGTTCTGGCGCCCGGTTTCGGGGTCCTTCGGATCGGGCTTCTTGCCACCTTCGCCAACATTGTTGGACGAGAAGTTGATCTCACCCTTGCGCATCGGCAGCAGCGCCTTTGGCGGCTGCGTGGCCGAGATCATCTTACCGTCGGCAGAGAAGTGATAGATATAGGGGCCGTACTCGTCGCTGATGAGGAACGAGCCGTCCGCAAGACGCACCGCCGCCTCGGCATCGAGAGAGACTTTGCCTGTAGACGCGAAAGGCAGCACTGGCGTCGTGCCACTCGCCGGACGGGTACCGGCCTCAGGATCGAGGCCTGTCATGTTCTTGCCCTGCTCATCGGTCAAAAGCAGCGTATCGGCAAGCGTTGCCTGAACACCCGTCTGCTGCTTGTCCGCAGCCACGTCGCCGCCCGTTGCGGGCATCAGCGTCACGTCGATCTTGTTGATGCGGGCATTGTAATCCGCCGTTCCTTCGACATTGTAGCCACGGTCCGGCAGCAGCCAGAGAGAACCGCGATAGCCATCGCCTTCCTTCTTCCAGCTGGTGACATCGATCGCCATGCCCGAGCCGGAGCCAAAGGTTTCGCCGAACTTGTCGCGCTGGCTGGCGGGAATACGACCAACGGCGACCAAGCCCTTGCTCGCGTAGCTGACGCCGTTTGCAGCAGCGGTGGTTTCAGCCATCACGGCAGCAGGAAACATGAAGATCGATGCCGCCAGGGCGGCAGCAAGCCGGCGAGAGGCAGAGAAACGGAGTGATGTCATGGAACGGTATCCTTGAGAAAACAAAGAAAGACGAAGTCTTCGACACAGCATGTAGCGCGGGCGCACCGTGTTCCGGTTCGTGAAGAAGCCTGCTCCCTGGCATCTGTCTCTAAGATCGATCCATGACACTTGCATGACGGCTGAGATTTATGCCGTTGGCAGGCTTAGACGAGCTTTCGGTCGCCGGCCGCAAACTTTGCCTTGAGAAGGCATTCGTCATATTCGGACTGCGCGGTGGAATCGAAGACAATCCCGCCGCCGACATTGAAGGTCGCGCGCCCATCGTCGAAAAGGGTGATAGTGCGGATCGCGACCGAAAACCGCATGTCACCCTTTGGTGAAATCATGCCAATCGCGCCGCAATAGACGTCGCGCGGCCCGACCTCCAGGTCATGCAATATCTCCATCGCCCGCATCTTTGGTGCTCCCGTCACCGAGCCGCACGGAAAGAGTGCCGCAAAAATATCGGCGATAGTCATGTCCGGCAGGAGCTTTGCGCGCACATGGCTGACCATCTGGTGCACGGTCGGATAGGTCTCGATTTCGAAGAGCTTTGGCACATTCAGACTGCCGACTTCTGTGATCCGCGAAATGTCGTTGCGCAGCAGATCGACGATCATGCGGTTTTCAGCGAGCGTCTTCTCGTCCTTGCCCATATCCGAAATGATCGCTGCGTCCTCATCAGCCGACGATCCGCGCTTGACCGTACCCTTCATCGGATGGGTCTCGATCCAGCCATCTGCATTGACGGAGAAGAAGAGTTCCGGCGAGCGTGACAGGATGATAGGGCCGTCCAGATGAACCAGCGCCCCGTATTTGACTGGCTGTCGCTCGATCAGAGACCAGAAGGCGAGAAGCGGATCGCCATGCCACCGACCAGTGACAGGCATGGTAAGGTTAGCCTGGTAACAATCTCCTTGGCGGAGATGCTGATGCAGTCGATTGAACCGTTTCTCGTAGTCGGCAAAGGCCCATGACGCCGTGAGGTCGCTCAAAAAATCGTCAGGCGCCATAAGTTTCAATGGCTTGGATGCCGCACGCGTATCACTGGATAGTGACGAAAACACACCGAAGCACAATAGCGGGCAAGCCCGATCTTGCTCTGCGAGAGGCCTTAGCTTGGGCTCGAAAAGGTATCCTGCCTCATAGGACATATAGCCGGCTAAATATTTTCTGCTTGCTCTGGCGGCCTGCATTCTTTCAAGCGCTGGAAAGACGTCGCTGGCCTCATGCGCAACGATAATCTCCTCCGGCTCCGTAAACAGCGTCACTGTGCCGGTCGTATCGTCACGAAAAAGAACGTAAGGCGCATCTAGCATTCAGCTATCCGATGATGGTTGTCACACCGGATCGATATCGCCTTTCGCCCACATTTCAATGGTCTCCGCGTAGAAATCCGGAAAGCGACCTTCTTCGATCGATTTGCGAATCCCCTGCATCAACTCCTGATAATAGGCGAGATTGTGCCAGGACAGAAGCATGCCGCCCAGCGCTTCGTTGGACCGAACCAGGTGATGGAGATAGGCGCGCGAATAATCACGCGATGCCGGGCAGTTAGACTGCTCGTCCAACGGACGCATGTCTTCCGCGTGGCGGGCGTTGCGGATATTCACCCTGCCTCTGCGGGTAAAGGCAAGGCCATGACGACCGGAGCGGGTCGGCATCACGCAGTCGAACATGTCGATGCCGCGTGCCACGGATTTCAAGATATCGTCCGGCGTGCCGACGCCCATCAGGTAGCGCGGCTTTTCCGTCGGCAGAACCGGCAGCGTCGTATCGAGCATGGCAAGCATGACGTCCTGTGGCTCGCCCACCGCAAGACCACCCACGGCATAGCCCTTGAGATCGAGCTCTTTCAGCCCTTCGGCGGAGCGAATACGCAGGTCCGGCTGGTCGCCACCTTGAACGATGCCGAACATCGCCTTACCCGGCTGCTCGCCAAATGCGACCCGGCAGCGTTCCGCCCAGCGCAAAGACATTTCCATCGCGCGTTCGATCTCCTTGCGCTCGGCAGGAAGCCCCACGCATTCATCGAGCTGCATCTGGATATCCGAATCGAGCAACCCCTGGATCTCGATAGAGCGCTCCGGCGACATGTGGTGAAGCGAGCCATCGACATGGCTCTTGAAGGTCACGCCCTTCTCATCCAGCTTGCGCAGGCCAGACAGCGACATGACCTGGAAGCCGCCGCTATCGGTCAGGATCGGATGCGGCCAGCGGATCAGCTCATGCAGGCCACCCAAGCGCGCCACGCGCTCCGGGCCGGGCCGCAGCATCAGGTGATAGGTGTTGCCGAGAATGATATCGGCGCCAGCCTCGCGGACCTGATCGAGATACATGGCCTTGACGGTGCCGACGGTGCCAACCGGCATGAAGGCGGGCGTGCGGATGACGCCGCGCGGCATCGCCACTTCGCCAAGACGCGCGCCGCCGCTGGTTGCTTTAACGGTGAAGGTGAAATTCTCGTGCATCAGACTTTCCGGAACAGCAGGCTGGAATCGCCATAGGAATAGAAGCGGTAGCCGGTTTCGATGGCGTGAGCATAGGCTGCCCTCATCGTCTCCAGCCCGCAGAAGGCCGAAACCAGCATGAAGAGCGTGGATTTCGGCAGGTGAAAATTGGTCATCAGAATATCGACCGCTTTGAAGCGGTAGCCGGGCGTGATGAAGATACCGGTGGCGCCGGACCATGGACGTATCTGTCCGTCATCACCAGCCGCACTTTCGATCAACCTCAACGATGTGGTGCCGACACAGACGATGCGCCCTCCCCTCGCTTTCACCGCGTTCAGCTTCTGCGCGGTCTCATCCGAGACGTAACCGATCTCGAGATGCATCTTGTGATCATTGGTATCGTCTGCCTTGACCGGCAAGAACGTCCCCGCCCCGACATGCAGCGTGACGAAATGGCGCTCGACCCCAGCCTTATCCAGCGCGTCGAAGAGTGCCGGGGTGAAATGCAGACCCGCAGTCGGTGCGGCAACGGCGCCTTTTTCACGGGCATAGATGGTCTGGTAATCTGTCTGGTCCTGCGCATCTTCGGCGCGTTTCGCGGCGATGTAAGGCGGCAGGGGGATATGGCCGACAGAGGCGATGGCCTCATCCAGCACCGGTCCGGAGACGTCGAAGAGCAGCGTGATTTCGCCCTCGTCGCCTTTTTCCTCGACCGTCGCTTCCAGGAAAGCGAGGCCGCAGCCATTGTCGCGCTCATAGCCGAAGCGGATGCGATCGCCTGCCTTGATGCGCTTGCCCGGACGCGCAAAGGCCTTCCATCGGCTGGCGTCGGCACGCATGTGAAGCGTTGCCGAAACCGGTGTCTCCTGCGCGCCATCGCGCAACCGCACACCTTCGAGTTGGGCAGGAATGACCCGCGTATCGTTGAAAACCAAGGCATCGCCGGGCTTCAGGAAGCTCGGAAGATCGAAAACCTGATGATCGGTCATACGATCCGTATTGGGATCCACGACAAGCAGGCGCGCGCTATCACGCGGATTGGCTGGGCGCAGCGCAATATTCTCCTCGGGGAGATCGAAATCGAACAGGTCAACGCGCATGTAAAGGCTCTTATCAAGTGTCTCGATCGGCTCGCATCGCCCTGCCAGATCGGCAGCGAAATGAGCAGAATATCAAAACCCGCCTCGCAGAGACTGCCGGCGGGTCATTGTTGGCAAAAAGGCAGCGGTGCTGCACTCAGCAAACGTCATCCCGCCCTGCCTGTCAGCAAGGCGGGAGACTTCACATTGATCAGGCGGCAGATGCCAGACGGATCGACACGATCGAATCGGGGTCCTTGACGGGCTCGCCCTTCTTGATCTTGTCGATGGCTTCCATGCCCTCGATCACCTGGCCCCAAACGGTGTACTGCTTGTTGAGCCAAGGAGAATCCGTAAAGCAGATGAAGAACTGCGAGTTGGCGGAATTCGGGCTCTGCGAGCGAGCCATGGAGCAGGTGCCGCGGACATGCGGAATGGCAGAGAATTCAGCCTTCAGGTCTGGCTTCTCGGAGCCGCCCATGCCGGCACGCGCCGGGTTGAAATCGGCAGAACTCTTCTTGCCGAACTTCACGTCACCGGTCTGCGCCATGAAGTCGGCGATCACGCGGTGAAAAACGACTCCGTCATAAGCCTGCTCGGAAACCAGTTCCTTGATGCGAGCCACGTGGCCAGGAGCGACGTCCGGCAGAAGCTGGATGACAACCTTACCGGTCGTCGTTTCCATGATGAGGGTGTTTTCCGGATCCTTGATCTCGGCCATGGTATCTCTCCTTGCTAGGGTAGGCTTGAGGGGGCAGAACGCCCGTTTGACGTGATCTTCCCGACGTTACTTCTTCGTCACCGTCACCTTGACCATACGGTCAGGCTCGGAGACTTCACCGTTTCCGCCGGCGCCACGCTTGATCTTGTCGACGAATTCCATGCCCGAGACGACCTTGCCGACCACGGTATACTGGCCGTTGAGGAAGGGTCCCTGGTCGAACATGATGAAGAACTGCGAATTTGCGGAGTTGGGATTTTGCGAACGGGCCATGCCGACCGTGCCACGCTCGAAGGGAACCTTGGAGAATTCGGCTGGGATATCTGGCAGGTCGGAACCGCCGGTGCCTGCGCGGCGCGCATCGAAGCCCTTGTTCATGTTGCCATACTGCACGTCGCCGGTCTGCGCCATGAAGCCATTGATGACACGATGGAAAGCAACGCCATCATAGGCGCCCTTCTTGGCAAGAGCCTCGATCTGCGCCACATGCTTCGGCGCGACGTCCGGCATAAGCTGGATGACGACCGGGCCGTCTTTCAGCTGGATGGTCAGAAGATCGGCAGCAGACGCGATCGTGCTTGCGGCAATCGCGCTGACGAACATGGCGCCTGCAAAGGCAAACTTCAGCAATTTCATTCGGACTGGCTCCACCTATGTGCCGAAACTAGCGTTTCAGCTTTGTGTTAAGGGCTTCAAGCACGGCTTTGGGCACGAAGGCCTCGACATTGCCGCCCATGGCTGCGATCTGACGGACCAATGTGGCGGTAATGGGCCGGGACGCGGTTCCCGCGGGTAAGAACACCGTCTGGATATCCGACGCCATTTGCCGGTTCATACCTGCCATCTGCATTTCATAATCCAGATCGGTTCCGTCTCTCAGGCCTCGAACGAGAAGTGTCGCGCCGTGCTCCCTGGCCGCATCGACAACGAGATTGCTGAAGGAAACGACCTTCAGCCGGTCTTTTGCCTCAGGAAGCACATCGTTCAGGGATTGGCGGATCAGATCGGCCCGTTCATCAAAGCTGAACATCGGCACCTTGCCCGGATGAACGCCGATGGCGACGATCACGTCAGACGCAACATTCAATGACTGGATGAGAACATCCAGATGTCCGTTGGTCATCGGATCAAAAGATCCGGGATAAAAGGCAATCGTCATACCGCTCTCGATACTTCCGTCTTTGTGGGCCTTTTGTCACGTCAGCATCGCATCTGCAAGACTGATGCAGTCAAACGTCAGGTGAATAGCGGATGAATACAGCATTCAGCGCAGCTTCAAAGCGATGCTTTATAACGTCAAGCATCGATAGCGCACCGGGCTTGAGGCCCAAATGGAGATGGAAATGCTGGCATTCATGGTGATCCTCACAGTCGCCACGTCCTTTGTGGTCGAGCAGGTCTTTATGGATTGACGTGGACTGCCGATATTCTGAACGCCAGATGAACGCGACATTCAAGGAAGCTTCAGAGGCGTGATGCTAATCGATTTTTAACAGTATTTCGGAACCCGACTCGATGTCAGGCGTTCAGTTCGCAGGCAAAGGAACAATCACATGTTTGCAAAAGAAAATCGGTCTACCTCAGCGAAGATCGGCGTCATCAGCACTGCCTGGACAATGCTTCTCATCGCGATGGTTGCAACAACGTTCAGCCTCTATGCGCAGAAGCCACAGCAGCAGGAAGCAAGCTTCCCTCAGCTGACATCTCGCTACCAGTATACGAACTACTATTGATCCATCGGGGAAACTCGAACAGACCGGAGTAAGAAATGATGATCACCGTTTTGACAGTCCTATCCGCTTTGATAAGCGTCATGTTCGTCGCATCGGTGGTCTCGGTTGTTTCCGAACTTCGGAAAGAGGACGAGGAGTTCAAGGAAGTGATGGAACGCAGCAAGGCGTTCTGATCGGTAACCAATCACTTGTAACTGTCATGGAAAGCCGTCTCACACGAGGCGGCTTTTTTTAATGTCTGCACGCAAGCGCACCGTGATCGAATCGGTCGTGACAGCGTGACTATAAGCGCCTGTCTGCGGCCCAAACCACGTCGCGATCTCAGATTCGCTCATACGCTTTGGGTCCTTGTTTTGTCGCATGTCGTTATCGCAAAACCACTGCGCACTCTTGGTTGGCCCACTCGTTAACGGCAAAAGCGCCCCGTCTAATTCAAGAGGCAGCCAGGCTGTAGACTTTGGGCGGCGTGGTTCAGTTCGCACAATCAGTTGACTCGTCCGCACCAACAGAATTGCTTCCATTTACCAATAAAACGCTCTAAGGAACCCCGATAGACCCGGCATAACGGGCGCATAGTGTGAGGTTTGCATAACGATGCTCGATTCCCTGAGAAACGCTTCCAGAACCCTGGCGGCAAAGCTGCTCCTTCTTCTTCTTGTCGTTTCGTTCGGCATCTGGGGTGTGTCGGCATCACTCGTCTCGAGCAATTCTCACGCCGTGATGACCGTGGGCGATCAGACAGTGACGCCCAACCAGTTTCGCTTCGCCTATCAGCGTCAGATGGCAGAGATCGGCCAGCAGTTCGGCACACGTCTGACCACGGAACAGGCGAGAGCCTTCGGGATCGATCGTCAGGTCTTCAGTCAGCTTGCAGCCGGAGCATCTCTCGATCAACTGGCTGAAAACATGAAACTCGGCCTTTCCGAGGATCGCTTGGTCAACCTCATCGCCGAAGATCCCGCTTTCAAGTCTCCTGGCGGCCAGTTTGACCGCCAGCTCTTCAGCCAGCGTCTGCGCGGCGCCGGCTTCAACGAAGACGATTATGTCAAGGAACGCAGCAAGGTCGCTGTCCGCAGCCAGATTGTCGACGCCATCTCGGATGGTTTTACACCACCGCAGGTTCTGGTCGATGCGTTGAAGCAGTATCGTAACGAGCAGCGCTCCATAGAATATCTACTGCTGTCCAACGCCAATATCGATCCGGTCAAGGCACCCGCAGACGACGTGCTCGCCGCATGGTTCGAAAGCCACAAGGCGCAGTACCGCGCGCCTGAGTATCGCAAGTTCACCTATGTAAAGCTTGAGCCCTCCGATATCGCTAACCAGAGCGCCATCACTGATGCCCAGGTTGCTGACTACTACGAGAAGAACAAGGACAAGTTCCGCACTGCCGGCCGTCGCACCGTCGAGCAACTGGTCTTCCCGAACAAGGAAATGGCCGAGGCCGCCGCAACGCAGATCCGCGCAGGCACGACGACGTATGATCAGGTCGTCAAGGACCAGGGCAAGCAGCCGGCCGACGTGCTTCTTGGTGAGTTCACCAAGGAAACCATGCCCGACCCCTCCATCGCTGATGCCGTGTTTGCCGTTCAGAAAGACGGAGGCATTTCACCTGTGATCGACGGTGCGTTTGGCCCAGTCATCCTGCGCGTCACCGGCATCAAGGGCGACAGCCTGAAGACGCTGGACGAGGCCAAGGAAGAGATTCGCACGGAACTCGCCACAGCCAATGCTGCGGAACAATTGAACAGCGTGCATGACCGCTATGAAGATCTGCGTGGAGGTGGGTCCTCGCTTGCCGATGCAGCAACCCAGCTGAACCTGAAACCAGTGACGATCAACGCCATCGATGCCAATGGTGAAGATGAGAAGGGCAACCCGATCGAGGGTCTGCCCACCCCTGCTCTGTTGACGGAAGTTTTCAAGACGGAGCCCGGCACTGAAGCACCCGCCGTCAATATCGGTCGCGAAGGCTATGTATGGTTCGACGTCGATCAGATCATCCCTCCGCGTGATCGTACGCTGGATGAAGTTCGCGACCGCGTTGTTGCCGACTGGACTGCGGAACAACAGCGCAATGCTTTGACCGCCAAGGCCGAAGAGCTGAAGAACCGCGTCGAAAAGGGCGAACCTCTGCAAACGATCGCCGGTGAAATGGGTCTTGCCGTAGAAACCAAGATGGGACTTCGCCGCAACAGCGATGATGCTTTGTTCGGCCAGCAGGCAGTTTCGGCGATCTTCGCAGGCGCCGACGGCCTTGTCGGCACGGCAGTGAATGCCGCCGGCTCGGGTCGCATCCTTTTCAAGGTCACCGAAGTCAACACCAATGCCCCTGCCGATGCACTGAGCAATGACGATCGTCAGATTACCGCCATGGCGAAGGCCGCTGGCGATGACATGCTGGATCAGATGGTCACTCGTCTTCAGAACGACTATGGTGTCAGCATCAACCAGGCCCTCGCAGACCAGGCGATGACCGCATACTGATAAGCCGGGGGACGGGAAACATGGCCGAACTGAAGCCGCTGATTGCCAAGGTGGCGAATGGCGAAAGTCTGAACCGGGAGGAGGCCCGCCAGGCCTTCGACATTCTGATGTCCGGCGAGGCCACGCCGTCCCAGATCGGCGGTTTTCTCATGGCGTTGCGCGTGCGCGGCGAAACCGTCGATGAAATCGTCGGCGCCGTCTCTTCGATGCGCGCGCGCATGCTGCCCGTATCCGCTCCTGAGCATTCTGTGGATATCGTCGGAACAGGCGGCGATGGTCTTGGCACCTACAACATCTCGACTCTCGCCGCGATCATCGTTGCAGGCACAGGCCTTCCGGTGGCAAAGCATGGCAACAAGGCATTGAGTTCGAAATCCGGCACCGCCGACGCCCTCTCAGCCCTTGGTGTGAAACTCGACATCGGGCCCGAGCTGATCAGCCGCTGCATTACCGAGGCGGGCCTCGGCTTCATGTTCGCGCAACTGCACCACTCCGCCATGCGCCATGTCGGCCCGACCCGGGTAGAACTCGGCACCCGGACGATTTTCAACCTGCTTGGCCCTCTCTCGAACCCCGCAAGCGCGAAACGTCAGTTGCTCGGCGTCTTCTCACCGCGCTGGCTGCAGCCGATTGCCGAAGTACTGCGCGATCTCGGCTCGGAATCGATCTGGGTCGTCCACGGCGACGGCATGGATGAGATCACCACGACGGGTGTCACCCATGTCGCGGCGCTCGAAAATGGCAAGATCCGCACATTCGACCTGACGCCAAAGGATTTTGGAGTTTCTTCCGCGACCATTGACGACTTGAAGGGCGGAGACGGCATCTTCAATGCCAAGGCGCTTCGCGGTGTTCTCTCCGGTCATAAAAATGCCTATCGCGATGTCTCTCTTTGCAATGCGGCAGCAGCACTCGTCGTTGCCGGCAAAGCTGAAACGCTGAGCGAGGGCATGAAGATTGCCAGCGCCTCGCTGGATGAAGGCAAGGCTGCGGCAGCGCTCGACAGGCTGGTTGCAGTCTCCAACGAAGAGTAAGGCGAAGATGAGCGATATTCTCAGAAAGATCGAAGCCTATAAGCGTGAGGAAATCGCAGCCGCAAAGGCAAAGGTTTCTCTTGCCGATCTGAAGGCCATGGCGGCAGATCAGACCGCCCCTCGCGGCTTCTATAACGCGCTGAAGCGCAAGCAATCCGAAGGCGTCTTTGGCCTGATTGCCGAGATCAAGAAGGCAAGCCCCTCCAAGGGTCTTATCCGTCCTGATTTCGATCCACCTGCGCTGGCGAAAGCCTATGAAGCCGGCGGTGCGGCCTGCCTATCTGTCCTGACAGATACGCCGAGCTTCCAGGGCGCGCCCGAATTCCTGACCGCCGCCCGCAATGCCTGCGCCCTGCCCGCTCTGCGCAAGGATTTCATGTTCGAAACCTATCAGGTGCATGAAGCGCGCGCCTGGGGCGCAGACTGCATCCTGCTGATCATGGCATCCCTTTCCGACGACGAAGCAAAACGTCTCGAGGACGAAGCCTTTGCGCTTGGTATGGACGTTCTGGTCGAAGTGCATGACGAAGAGGAAACAGAGCGCGCGCTGAAGCTCGTCTCACCCATGCTCGGCGTGAACAACCGCAACCTGCGCACCTTCGAAGTCAGCCTCGAAAACAGTGAGCGCCTGGCAAAGCTCGTCCCATCCGACAGGCTGCTGGTCGGCGAAAGCGGCATCTTCACCCATGAGGATTGTCTGCGGCTGAAGACATGCAATATCAGCACCTTCCTGGTGGGCGAAAGCCTGATGCGCAAAGACGACGTCACGGCTGCAACGCGCGCACTTCTCACAGGCCAGAGCGGCGTTCTGGCCGCGGAATGAGCACGCAGAAACTCACCCATATCGGTGCCTCAGGCGAAGCCCACATGGTCGATGTCGGCGACAAGCTCGACACGGTCAGGACCGCGATTGCCGAAGGGTTCGTCAGAATGAAGCCGGAGACGTTGGCCTTGATCCGCGAGGGCAACGCCAAGAAGGGTGACGTGATCGGCACCGCGCGTCTCGCCGGCATCATGGCGGCGAAGCAGACGTCCAACCTCATCCCGCTTTGCCACCCGCTGATGCTGACCAAAGTGTCGGTCGATATCTCCGAGGATGCCACCCTGCCCGGCTTGAGGGTTCAGGCAACCGTAAAGCTCTCCGGCAAGACCGGGGTTGAGATGGAAGCGCTGACAGCTGTCTCCATCGCTTGCCTGACGATCTACGACATGGCGAAGGCCGCCGACAAGGGCATGGAAATCGGCTCGATCAGGCTCTTGGAAAAAAGTGGCGGCAAGTCTGGCGACTACAGGGCGTGAGGCTAAAAACGGCTTTCTCCATGATCGTCATGGATAAGCACCAAGGTCTTTATCCGAGCCACCGAAGAGGACGAACATGAAACCCCTTCTCCCCGTCGCCGACGCCCTTCAACGTTTGCTGGATGCCGCACAGCCCGTTTCAACAGTCGAACGCATTGGTCTCGCTGCCGCGGCTGACAGGGTGCTCGCCTTCGACCTTAAGGCGCAGATCACACAGCCGCCGTTCAATGCCTCGGCCATGGATGGCTACGCGCTGCGCGCCGCTGACGCTACAGCAATCGGCTCCGAATTGACCGTCATCGGCACAGCCTCTGCCGGACATGCCTTCGAGGGCAAGGTCGGAACGCGTGAGGCAGTCCGCATCTTTACCGGGGCGCCCGTGCCGGAAAGCGCGGATAGCGTGCTCATCCAGGAAGACGCAGAGGTTTTAGAGGACAACCGCATCCGCACCGCCTTCAATGTCACTCAGGGGCGACACATTCGACCGCGCGGGCAAGATTTCATGCGCGATGAAACCGTGCTCGATGCCGGTACACGCTTGAGTTTCGCCGATCTGACCGTCGCGGCCGCGATGAATCATGCCGAGCTTGCGGTCTATCGCAAGCCGCTGGTCGCGATCCTGGCCACCGGCGATGAACTCGTCCCACCCGGCGGAGAACCGCAGGTCGCGCAAATCATCGCGTCGAACACGTTCGGTGTCGCCGCCCTCGCCCGCCGGGCTGGCGCCGATATTCTGGATCTCGGTATTGTTCAGGATGACGATAGACTGATCCGTGCGGCAATCGGCAAGGCCATCGCTGCCAAAGCCGATGTTCTCGTGACGCTTGGCGGGGCCTCGGTCGGCGATCACGACCTCGTCCAAGCGGCACTGAAGGCAGAAGGCATGGCGCTGGACTTCTGGCGCATTGCCATGCGACCCGGCAAGCCGCTCATGGTGGGGAATATCGGTCCGATGCAGGTGCTGGGTCTGCCTGGAAACCCGGTCGCGAGCCTTGTCTGCAGCCTGCTGTTCCTGGAACCACTGATCCACAAGCTTGGCCACCAAGCGCCGCGTGCCCGCGAGATCACCGTCAGGACGGCCACAGCCCTCAAAGCCAATGACGTGCGCCAGGATTATCTCCGCGCCCGCTTTGTCGGTGAGGAAGATGGCAAGCCGATTGCGGAGGCCTTCACGAAGCAGGACTCGTCGATGATGAAGATTATGGCAAAATCGGACTGCCTCATCATCCGCCCGCCCCATGCGCCTGAACTGCCCGCTGGCGCAGAGTGCAAGGCTATCCGACTGAGAGACTGACCACCGGCTCGACCAGAAGCGTGAGCGCTCCGCGTCGTGTTCGACGAGGAGTCCTCAAATATCTCTCACTCTGAGGACATGATGGGTACAAAACTCGGCGCCGAGCCCCGATAGGAGAAGCTTAGCTCTCCCCCAGACGTCGAAGGGCTCCGCGCGAACAGAGCCCCTCTTGTTTTATTTCACATCAGTACCAAGCCTTAAGCGCGCAGTACCGCGTTGTCAGGATCAAACGGGCTTTCGCCGACGACTTCCGCATCATAGAGATCGCCAAGGATCTTGATCTTCAGCTTGGTGCCGATCGTCGCGTAGTCAGGCGCAAGCATCGCAAGTGCTACGGATTTGCCGATACGCCAGCCGAAGCCGCCGCTCGTTGCGCGGCCAGCGACTTCACCTGCGTCATTCAGAATAGCTTCCGAACCACGTGCGTCGACGGTGGTGTTACCGCTGACGATCAGCGTAGAGAAGATCCAGGGCAGACCCTTCTCCTTGCCAGCCACAACCGCATCGCGGCCGATGAACTGCTTCTCTGGCTTGATGAAGCGATCGAGACCCGACGAATAGGCGTTGTACTCGACGGAGAGCTCACGGCCCATGTTGCGGTAGGATTTCTCAAGCGACATGGACACCATGGCGCGGATGCCGAATGGCTTGATGCCAAATTCGGCACCGGCCTCCATCAGACGATCGAAGATGTAGTTCTGCATTTCGATCGGGTGATGCAGCTCCCAT
Source organism: Agrobacterium cavarae (assembly GCF_004310285.1). GTDB lineage: Bacteria > Pseudomonadota > Alphaproteobacteria > Rhizobiales > Rhizobiaceae > Agrobacterium > Agrobacterium cavarae. Next base: position 253,118 of record NZ_SISF01000034.1, on the reverse strand, counting down.
CCGAGTTCACCGACGAAGTTGACGCGAAGTGCGTGCGCGGTCGCCACGCCGACCGAGATTTCCTTGGCGGTCAGCCATGGGAAATCCTTGTTTTCGAGGCTGGTTCGCGTCAGCTTCTTCAGCACGTCACGCGACTTCGGACCGGCAAGAGCCAGAACGCCGTATTTCTGCGTGATCGGCTGGAGAGTGACGGAGCCATCCGTTGGCGCAAGGCGGCGAAGAGTGTCGTGATCGACAGATTCCAGGCCACCGGCAGACACCAGGTAGAACCGGCCCGGTGCCCATTCATAGACGGTGAACTCGGCCTTCACGCCGCCATTCGGCGTCAGAAGGTGTGTCAGCGCAATACGGCCGCGCTTCTTCGGGATCGCATTGGCAAGGATGGATTCGAGCCAGGCGCGCGCGCCAGGGCCGGAGACTTCCATCTTGGCGAAGGCCGACATATCGAGAACGCCGACATTCTGGTTGACGTTCTTCACCTCGTTGCCGACATGCTCGAAATAGTTGGAGCGGCGGAACGACCACTTCTCGACAATACGGCCGTCTTCCAGCGCTGGTGCATGATTGTGGTTGGTGATGACGTCGGCACCAACGCCAAGCTCTTCTTCCTTCAGCGCATAGCCTTCCGGCGCATACCAGTTGGCACGCTCCCAGCCATAGACGGAGCCGAAGACACCGCCGAGCTTCTTCAAGCGATCGTAGATCGGCGTCGTCTTCAGCGGACGGGCAGCGGAGCGCTCCTCATCCGGGTAGTGCATGGTGAAGACGTTGGCATAGGCCTCTTCGTTCTTGGCAATCAGATAGCCTTCAGTCGCGTAAGGGCCAAAGCGGCGCGGATCGACGCCGGTGAGGTCGAGCGTGGGTTCGCCGTCGACGATCCATTCCGCCAGCTGCCAGCCGGCACCGCCGGCCGCGGTGATGCCGAAGGAGTGACCTTCGTTCAGCCAGAAATTCTTGAGGCCTGGAGCCGGTCCAACGATCGGGTTGCCATCCGGCGTATAGGCGATCGCGCCATTATAGACCTTCTTGATGCCGACTTCGCCGAAGGCTGGAACGCGCGCGATGGCGCTTTCGATATGCGGCATCAGACGATCGAGCTCCTCCTGGAAGAGCTCATATTCGCTGTCGGCCGAAGGACCGTCGACATAACAGACCGGCGCGCCAACCTCATAAGGGCCGAGGATCAGACCACCGGCCTCCTCGCGCATATACCACGCGCTGTCCGACTCGCGCAGAACGCCCATTTCAGGCAGGCCCTGCTTGCGGCGCTCCAGAATGTCCGGATGCGGCTCGGTCACGATGTACTGGTGCTCGACAGGAATGACCGGGATGTTGATGCCGACCATTTCACCCGTCTTGCGCGCAAACGAACCCGTACAGGAGATGACGTGCTCGGCGATGATCTCGCCCTTGTCGGTCGTCACCTTCCAGTGACCGTCTTCCGTCTGCTCGATCGCGGTGACGGTGGTGTTTCTATAGATCGTCGCACCCTTGTCGCGCGCACCCTTTGCCAGTGCCTGGGTCAGGTCTGCAGGTTGGATATAGCCATCGTCCGGATGCTGGATTGCGCCGAGCAGACCGTCGGTCTCGCAGAGCGGCCAGACTTCCTTCACCTCTTCCGGCGTCAGAAGCTTGACGTTGACGCCAATCGTTTCGGCAATGCCGGTGTAATACATATATTCGTCCCAGCGATCCTTGGTGCGGGCGAGACGAATATTGGAAACCTTGGAGAAGCCGACATTCATGCCGGTTTCATGCTGCAGCTCTTCGTAGAACTTGACCGAGTATTTGTGAATCTGACCAACCGAATAGCTCATGTTGAACAGCGGAAGCAGGCCAGCGGCGTGCCACGTGGAGCCGGATGTCAGCTCCTTGCGCTCGATCAGAACAGAATCGGTCCAGCCCTTCTTGGCGAGATGGTAGAGCGTCGAAACGCCGACAACGCCGCCACCGATAACCACTGCCCGCGCATGTGTCTTCATAGTCATAGTTCCCCTTGAGGCATGTCATCCGCATGAACGCGGCTTTTTCCGAACCTATGGCGCAGACTATGCAATGTCGCATCGTCGCCCAAACGCCTGATTACGACATGCAAAAGGCTCGCCGCGACGGCAAGCCTTTTGACGATTTTCAAGCAGCGCGAATGCTCATTTTCGCTGCTTCGCGACAGGCGATTTAGGCTCATCCGCCTTTGCCTCTGAGAGCTTTTCTTCCTCGCCTTGCGGCTTGGAAACCTCGGACTTCGCCGCCTCTTGTTTTGGCGTAGCCGCGGCGCCTGTATGAGAGACGACGGCCTTGTCGCCCTCCTCCGAAAGAAGGGCCGCGAGGATTTGCGGGTTCGTCTCGCCTTCCATGTGAATGTTCAGATTGCGCTGCGGCATCGGGATGCTGATGCCTTCTTCCCGGAAACGCTTCAAAATCTCCATCCGCAGATTGTTCTTGACGGTCAGCCCATGGGAGAGATCGGCAAGGTGGAAGCGGAGTTCGAAGTCGAGCGAGAAATCACCGAAGCGCAGGAATTCCACATGCGGCTCGGGGTTCCTCAACACCGGCGTCTGCTTCTTCACCAGTTCCAGCAGGATATCCATGACCTTCTGCGGATCGGTTTCATAGGCAACCGACACCGGAATTTCGGCACGCTGGATGCGGTTTCGGTGCGTCCAGTTACCGACGGACGAGTTGATGAACTCCGAATTCGGCACGATGATCGATTGCCCCCGGAACGTCTCGATCTCGGTCGCGCGCACCGACAGCCGCTTGACGGTGCCCTCGACTGCGCCAGTCACCACCCAGTCACCCACCTTGAACGGGCGCTCGACCAGCAGGATCAGACCGGACACAAAGTTCGAGACGATGTTCTGCAGGCCAAAACCGATACCAACCGAGAGGGCTGAAGCTACGAGCGCCAGGCTGGAAAGATCAAGACCAGCCGAGGAGATGCCGAAGATCGCCGCAACGACGATGCCGAGATAGCCAATACCTGTACCGACCGAGTTTCGAACGCCGGCATCCACCTGACCGCGCGCCATGACGTTGCGATCAAGCCACTTCTGAAACCAGCGCGTCACCGCATAACCGACGATGAAGACCAGGATGCCGCTAAAGATGCTGATGAGCGAAATCGACGTATTGCCGACCTTGAAGCCCGTCAGCAGGCTATATGCCCAGTTCTCGATGTCGCCGGGCTGAAAGCCCCAGGAGAAGAGAACCAGCGGTATGCCAAAGGCAAGCGCGATGGCGTAGATGCCGAGACCCGCGGCAAGACCGGCCTGGTCGAGCGCCACCGGTCCAAGCCCAAAGCGCCGTCCGAGATAACGACCGGCCAGCGTTTCACCGAAGGCACCCTGACGCGAGATCGCTTTGCCGGACAGAATACCGATATAGACGGTGGCCACTACAGCGCCCGTTGCAATGACCTGTGTCGCGAGGAAGCGCGCAAGCCCCACATAGCCCGTCAGGCAAGCGCCGATGAGCAACAGGCCACCCACACGCAGCAGAATGGCAAGCCAGCGCGGCATGCGCTTGTGACCGCTCTCGGCGTCTTCGCCCTCGCCTATGACCGGCTTGAGGAACGACAGGGCAAGTAAGATGACCCCGATGACGATCGAGGCCACGAAGCTCTTTGCCACGGTCAAGATCAGAGGGGAATTCAGCGTCTCGCTGATGGTGCTGAACAGGTAATCCAAACCATTAACGATCGCCATGATCAGCATCGCGGACGAGATGGTATGCGCGCCGCTATTGGAGACATGCAGGAGGCGCCACTCCGGCTGCGTCGGCGCAAAGATCGCATAGGTCAGGCGTGAGACGAAATAGACAAACGCGATGACCGACATGGCGACATAGACGATCGGCGCAATATCCGGCCGCAAGACGCCGAAATTATCCAGAAAGAAGCCCGAGGTCACCATGAACAGGAAGACCGACATGGATTGCACCGTCGTCGACCAGAAAGCCACCGACAAGCGACGCAGATAGGATGGCTCACCTGAAAAGGCGCGCCGCTCCATGCGGTGTCCAAGAAGGCGGTACCCACCGACGAGGAACAAAAGGGCTGCCAGAACCGAAAGCGAGACGGCACCGAACATGGAAAGCCGCTTGTAATTCCAGACGAAGACCGACCAGCCGGTCAGCGAGCTGCTAAGCGTCGAGACCTCGTCGATAAACTCCCGGCCCGCTTCGGCAAGCACAGGCAGAGAAATCTCCGTGCGTTTGAACAGCGTGGCGGCAAACAGTGCACGGCGAATGGAGGTGATGTTGTTCGACAGGGATGTGGCGCGCCCGGCAACAGCCTCGGCATCGCCCAGCACAGCGTTAATCTGCGACTTTTCCGAATTCAGCCTGTTGCGCTCGTCGGTCACCACGCTGGCTTCCGGCGGCGCGCCCTCCTTGGGCGGCTCGCCGAGGGAGGTGATGCGACCGTTGATCTCGTCTAGCCGCCCACGCAGAGTGGAGACGACGCTGTTGACGGAGGTCGATAGATCATCCGCCTTACCTTTGAGATCGACGAGCCGGGTATCGTCTCTGCCTCCATCCTCCAACTGGCGGGTGATATCGGAAAGAGTGGCCTTGTACTTATCGAGTTCCTTCGTCGACCGTTCCACAACCGGCATGGTTGCAGCAGCCGGTGCCTGGGCAGGGTCTTCCTGCGCAAAAGCGAAGGAGGACAACAGGATGCAGATCAGCGGAAGGAGAAGCAGAGAACGCAGCCATTTGTTCTCACTCATAGAAAACGTCATCGAACCTACCCTTTTGCTTCTGCCGAATCTTCTGGCCTACATAATCGCCGTATAAGGCAATTCAACAGCAGTCTCATACCCAAGCCGTGGAACTTCTTCTCGTCTCAACCATTAAAGTGCGCACAAGCAAATAGTGTCCATAGATGGAGGGTAATCATGGAATCAGCAGGTATCGGTTGGCTCGCAGCAATCATTATCGGTGGCATCGCCGGTTGGCTCGCAGAGCAGTTCATGAAGAGCAATATGGGTGTTTTGATGAACATCATCCTCGGGATCGTGGGCGCAGTGATCGCCAACGCCATCCTGTCGGTGTTCGGAATCGTTTTGGGCGGCTGGATTGGATATTTGATCGCGGGCTTCATCGGTGCCTGCATCCTGATCGCCGTGGCGCGAGCAATAAGACGCTAGGTCGCCGAAAAAAATCTCTTACGGAAGAAGCCCGGATTTCCGGGCTTTTTTCTGAAAATGATATGCCTCTCGAAAGAAAAATCGGAATATTTCGTCATTGGCGCTAGACAAGGGAAATGAACCCCTTTATACGCCCCCTCACACCGCCACACGGTGCCGGTCGGGTGATTAGCTCAGTTGGTAGAGCAGCTGACTCTTAATCAGCGGGTCGTAGGTTCGAGCCCTACATCACCCACCATTCTCTCTTCGCAAGTGTCTGACGTTTCAGACAATTTTGCAAAATCTCTTAATAAATAAGACGAAGTTTCAGGCGCGTTGCAGACAGCTTCTGTTCGCGCTGTTCGTTCTTGCACTCTTCCTCCCCGAACGCGTCATCAGAGAACGACAACTCTCGGCCCAAGGCAACGTCACGCGGCGGATCATCCCCATTCCGCCAACATCGTCATGGTACGATAGAGTAAGTCAGAACGTGCTCGAAGGCAGGCAGCGTTCGGCTCGATATGATGGCCCAACGTCCCGATGTCTAACTGCCAGCGGCTTTCGATGTCCGTGATGAAATGAGAGCCGTTCAAGGCGCTGCGCCGTAAACATCAGCGAAGAACCGCCGTGACTCAACGCAAGTCGCGCTCGCGATAACATGGACCTAAGCGCAAGGAGCGAATCTGAAAGATCGCGACAGGCTTCACATCTCGATCGTGTTGGAGATGGAAAAGACATTGGCACTTCTATGCATGAAATCCCTTCCCGTTGCGCTGATGACTTTGAGAAAGTTGCTGGAATTTGCCTGGCGCGGGAGCAACCAGTCATGCGTTTCGATGATCATCAGGGGAAATTTTTCGAGCCAGCCGGTATTTGCCGAAAACAGGTCCTCTTCGAAACCTTCAATGTCGATTTTGATGATGAAGGGCACATACTGATCGTAATCGGATAGGAGGCTCTCTATCGATGTAACGGGGATGTCACCCTTGCCATCCGGCTCGCGAGTCATTCTGAATGCGTTGTTATCGCAATGCGGATCAGCAATGGTCACCAGGCCATCGGTCGAGCCAACCGCCTTGTTGACCGCGATGACGTTGTTGAGCGACGCGCAGTTTTTTCTAATCATCTCGACATTATTGCGCTCGGGCTCAACAGCCACGAGCTTTGCGGCTGGAAACTCTCGAGCAAAAAATAAAGCGGAGCAGCCGATATTCGCGCCGCAGTCGATGATTAACGGGGTTTTATTCTGGGAGAGGGTTCGCTCATAGAACGCCACCAATTCGTCGTAGCGGCTCAGAAAGCGCAATTCGTAATCACTGTCGGTAAAAACCTGATCCGCGGTGATCGAGTCGATGTGATCTCGAACCGACACGTGCAAGAACCGTTTGGTACGCTTATCGTAGAACGGAATCTTTCCCCGCTCAAAAGGTGCTAGGCGAACAAATCTTCTATTCGCGATAACAAAGTTTCTGACAACATAGATCAGAAATCGAATATATCTCTTCAAAATTGCCCCCTGAGAAGCCGCTTGCTGACCTGAACAAGACAATTGCTCCCTAAACGTCTTCTGGAAATTGACTTAACGACCCACCTATAGCCTAAGCTGACAGCGAATATTCGGATAACAGGATTTAAGGTTACCACAGCTGGACACGTTTCCCGGCGCTCCAAAAATCGCTGTCCGTAAAGGTCAAAAGGCCGCAATCGCCAACCGACCGATAACTAGCAGCTATTCTTCAGCCAGTGAGGCTGCCACTTTCACCGTCAGCGCGTTATTTAAGGCTGGCGTCTGCCACTGCGCCGAGAAATAAGACGCACTCAGCAAGAAAATATCCGAGCCACACCAGCTTCTTGTCTGATGTCCGCAAAGACGTCTTATTCTTATCCATACTCCGCCAACATGAGACTGTTTACCAATATCGTGTTGTTGCTTGCGGGCGTTGCGGGAACCGGCTTCGTCTCCTTCTTTGTGGCAAGGGCCGTCGTGCAGACTGCCACCTTCGGCACCTGCTTTGATGGCGGATGTGGATATGCCGCTGTATTTCTTGCTTTTCCGCTCGTCTGGTTCGTCACCTTCGCGCTCTATGTGATGGCCCTTCTCATTTGGCGAAAGCGCCCCTTTCGACAAAGCAGGGGCGACGCATAACCTGCTGCCCGAGGTTGACAGAATCTCTAATATAAAAGACTCTCCCTCGCGCTGGGGGATTCGTGGCTTGATATCGCTTGACGTCGTTACGACGTTGAGCTTCGAAAGCTTGTGAATTTCACGCATGTCCCTACATCGGGGAGTGGGATATGCGCCAGAATGGAGTGCTTAATGCGCGCTTTGATCAATCCACCGTCGCTCAAGATCGACACTATGGATTACCAGGCTGAATGCCAGTTCGCTCTCGAGCCTTCCATCAATGGACTGCTTGAGGTTGCCGAAAGTGCGGGCTGGGATCGTCAACACGCAGCTCTTGCTATTGTTGCACTAGCAAGCGGTCGCCTGTCCGAAGACAGTTTCTTGGAAGACCGCGCCCTCTCCTGAAATGGAGAGTTGCAGTGTGAAAGATGAAAGGTCCGGCCACGCCGGGCCTTTTTCTTTTTCACCTCGAACGGTCCGTTTCGAAGTCGCGACCTTTACTCGTCGTCGCCGCGTCGCAAACGATATCCTAATTCTCACATTGATCTCGACCTCTATTTGGGCATACGCGTCCGCGAATCGGAATCCCTTGACAATCCTGGCTCGAAATGAGAACATAAAGAGAACAAACAGGAGTTCACGATGACGACGTCAGAGAGATCCATTGAGCAGGCACTCGCTCTTGTTGCTCAATCCAGAGATTTGAGAGAACGTGCTGAAGCGCGTCGCCGCGATTTGCGTCGCAAGACGGAGATGATCGCCAAGCCTCTGTACATTCTCAAAAAGAATGGCGGTCGGCAGCTTTCTCTGAAGCTCGACTCCTAAGAGACGCTCGGAGACGCGTGGGTCGTGAAAGGTTGTGCGTGGGATAGGCAGCGATATCTTGTCTTGAGAGAGACGCAAGCGATCGCAGTTTGATGTGGTGCCCGCCGAGAGCTGGAGCCAATTGATAGCCTACGTATAAAAATCCCGCCCCAAATGTCTTTGGACGCGGGATGTATCAAGCACGATGCGTAGATCAAAGAAGACAGAGCGTCATTAGGGCGTCCTACAGGACGCATTGCGCTCTAGTCAGGTGGATCACTGCATCCGCGCCAATGCGCTCTCAGGAGAGGCAACAACGGCGGTTTCCACATTGCCTGGCAGCCTGTCCATTTTTCTCAAAACCAGAACCGGTTTCTGAGCGGGCTCGGTTGGCGGCGCGATGCTTGCCGTCTTGAACTCGCGGTCGATACCCGGGGCGGCGGCCGTTGTTTCGATGCCCTTTGCACATTCTGCGAACGCTGCGCCTGCGGAAACAACCATGGCAGCGGCGATGATGAGAACTTTCTTCATGTCATTCCCCTTCGCTATCTCTGTGGCGTTCCGGCTACCGGTCATCGGCAGCGTCAAGTCACGCCAGGTTTCGACTAAGTCTTTGCCAGTTTAGACGCACTCTTAAGGCCTCTGCGGAAGATCATTGCCACATAGGTACCTGTAAGAGGAACGATAATGGGTTTGTATGTGGTAATGGAGGCCTTGTTCGCGGCCTCAAGAATTCTTCGGCGACCAGAAGTACCTTGCGAGGTCATGTTACAATCTCCATTGTGCTGAAAGAACGGGGAGAGTTTGCTTTTGTTCCGGCCTTCGCGGGTCGGTTGTTAATAATTATGGCGCGAATGCGAATCGGGCTTCCTCTGGCGGCCTGGACCGTGGCGCGAAGGACACCGTGGAAAGCGGCTGGTCACCGCTTGCGCCTCGAAAGAGCTTGTCCATCAGGTATCTCTTCATGTACCAGAGATCATCAATCGGGATGGCCGCATGTCGCGTTCAGTGCATAAAATTTCCTTCGTCGCTTCGTCCGCAGACCACGCGCAGGCCGCGAGAGAAGAACTGATCCGCGAATATGGCAATGCCTCGTTCGACGAAGCGGATGTGATCGTTGCGCTCGGGGGCGATGGCTTCATGCTCCAGGTCTTGAATGAGACGATGAATCTCGGAAAGCGTGTCTACGGCATGAACCGCGGCTCCGTCGGCTTCCTGATGAACGATTACAGGCTGGGACGGCTGCACGAACGCATTGCCGTGGCCACCGGCAATGATTTCCATCCGCTCAGAATGACCACGGTGGACGAGGACGGCAACGAGGTCTCCGCCCTTGCGATGAACGAGGTCAGCCTCTTCCGCCAGTCTCACCAGGCAGCAAAGCTTCGTGTCGACATCGACGGCAAGACGCGGCTGGAAGAATTGATCTGCGACGGCGTGATGGTGGCGACGCCCGCCGGCTCTACGGCTTACAACTTTTCAGCCCATGGCCCGATCCTGCCGCTGGAATCTCCGCTGCTTGCTCTGACACCTGTCAGCCCCTTCCGTCCGAGGCGCTGGCGTGGCGCATTGCTGCCCAATAAGGTGACCGTCGACATCCACGTTCAAGAAGGCGAAAAGCGTCCGGTAAACGCCGTTGCCGATCACCGCGAGGTGAAATCCGTGCGCAGCGTCAAAATCGCGCTTTCGCAGGATCGGACGGCCAGAATTCTCTCTGATCCGGATCGCTCCTGGTCGGACCGGATTCTCGCCGAACAGTTCACCAACTGATGAAGGACATGACCATGAAAGCCCTCCTTGCCGCAGCCCTATTGCTTGGTAGCGTCAGTCAGGCCTTCTCGCAGACGCCGGGCATTGATGCGCTGCCCGTGTCGACCATCTTTGTTACTAGCAACGGCATGTGGGAACGCGAGGCCGTGGAGGACACAGCAACAAAGTCCTCACAGCCAACGGATACGGGCGCGTCGACGCGTCCAGAGCCCACGCGCGGCTATTACAAGGTCGTCGCCATGCGCCAGCCAGATGGCACAGCGAAAATCTATCTCCAGCAGATCGCCTATACTGCGGACGGCCCTTCCCTCGTCGAGACCCTCGAGCTCGAAGAATTCACACAGATGAAGGCCTATGTGACGGATATCCGCCCTGAAAGTTCGGCCGGCGCGTCCAGTCTTCCCGGTCTGTTCGTCACCGTCCATCTGAAGACCGACCCGGATCAAAAGGAGCCGGACGCATGGACCATTCTCATCGATGAGTTGGGCGACATGAAAATCGAGAAAGCGTCGAACTAGACCTAAGGCGCCGTGCCTCGGCGTCTCTTTCTTAGACGGGCTGGCAAGAGCATCAGCATAGCGCCGTAGCTATTCGCCCCCACCCTCTCGCGCGTAACTCAAATCTCGTCTGGCCCACTCAGCATCGCGCCAAAGTGATGCTTCCAGAGACGAGCACCGAGCGCGCCCGTTCGGTCGAGACTAGATCCCACCGTTAGCCAGGGCAGCAGCGTGGGAGAGAGCCCCGCATCGAAAAAGGCAAAGCCGGCCGCGAGTACACAGGTATCGGCCTGAATCCCGCAAACGAGAACCCGATCGAGCTGCAGCGACAGAAGATAATCGACAGCTTCCCTTGGCGGTGCATAGCCATATTTGATGAAGACGCGGTCCGCGGCCACAAGCGACTCGTCATTCTTGCCGGGCGTCCACCCCAGTTGCCGCTCAAATGGCGTGATGCTCTCATCATGCCGCTCGACGCTCGCTATGCTCGGCATCCTGATAGCGAGTGTTGCGATCTCCTCGACAAGGCGTGACGGCGGATTGAAGCTCGGCTGCACATCGACAATATAGAGAGCCTGTTTCACCGCAATCTCCTCAAGCCTAGAATGGCACTAAAGCTTTTTGAATCGACGCGTCGGCCCGAAAATCGAGTCTGATTTTCGGGCCGATGCTGTAAATGAAAAACCTCCCGCAGCAAGCGCCACGGGAGGTTCTGGTATCGAAATTGGCGCGGCCGCCATCAATCGATGTCGGAGACTTCCACGCCCGCGCCACCGCTGATGCGGTGAGCAAGGGCTGCCTCCATGAATTCGTTCAGATCGCCATCGAGGACGCTGCTTGGCGAGGTGCTTTCCACGCCCGTGCGCAGGTCCTTGACCAGCTGATAGGGCTGCAGAACGTAAGAGCGGATCTGATGACCCCAGCCGATGTCCGTCTTGGACGCGGCCTGCGCATTGGCCGCTTCTTCGCGCTTCTGCAACTCCAGCTCATAAAGGCGCGAGCGCAGCATTTCCCACGCCTTGGCGCGGTTCTTGTGCTGAGAGCGCTCCTGCTGGCAGGCAACCGCAATACCGGTCGGAATGTGCGTGATACGCACCGCGGAGTCGGTCGTGTTGACGTGCTGACCACCCGCACCGGACGAGCGATAGGTATCGATGCGGCAATCGCTTTCGTTGATGTCGATCTGGATCGAGTCGTCCACGACGGGATAAACCCAGATGGACGAGAACGACGTATGACGACGCGCATTGTTGTCATAGGGAGAGATGCGCACCAGGCGGTGAACACCGGATTCGGTCTTCATCCAGCCGAAGGCATTGTGACCCTTTACCAGAATGGTCGCAGACTTGATGCCGGCCTCTTCGCCGTCATGCACTTCCAGCACTTCCACCTTGAAGCCCTGACGCTCGGCCCAGCGGGTATACATGCGCAAAAGCATGCTCGCCCAGTCCTGGCTTTCCGTACCGCCGGCGCCTGAATGCACTTCGACATAGGTGTCGTTGGAATCGGCTTCGCCCGAAAGCATCGCTTCCACCTGACGGCGGTTTGCTTCGCTGCGCAGCGCCTTCAGCGCCTCTTCAGCCTCGCGCACGATTTCCTCGTCGCCCTCGGCCTCACCCATCTCGATCAATTCGATATTGTCGTTGACCTGCTGCTCGAGCGATCGGACACCATTGATGGATTCATCCAGCTGCTGGCGTTCGCGCATCAGCTTCTGCGCTTCGCCGGCATCGTTCCAGAGGTTCGGATCCTCTGCCTTGTTGTTCAACCAGTCCAGTCGTCTTATCGCCTGGTCCCAGTCAAAGATGCCTCCTCAGCAGGCTTATGGCCTGCTTGATTTCGTCGACTACGTTTACGATTTCATTGCGCATTTCGCAGATTCTTCGCCTTCTTGAAAAACTGCTTGGGTGAATAAATGCGAGGGGCGCGGATGTAAAGACCCGCGCCCCTCGCCTTGTGTTGATTTGATTTAGTAGAGGCCGCCGCCGCCGCCAGTGATGGCCTGCTGCGCCTGCGGAGACTCCCGCAAAATGTCTTCCTGGGACATGTTGCCATCCATGCCGATGACATTGAAGCTCGATGCAGGACCGGTACCAGGCTTGAAGGCTTCCATGATCGTGTCAGGCTCGCCTTCCATCGCCGCCATGCCCGTCTTGCGGTTGACAGCGACGAAATTCATGCCGTTCGGTACGATGAACTTGCTGTGCGGCAGATGCTTTGCTGCCTGGGAAATGAACTCGCCGAAGATCGGTGCTGCGAGCGAACCGCCGGTGCCGCCACGACCGAGAGGTGCCGGGCTATCGAAACCGATGTAAAGCCCCGCCACGAGATCCGGCGTGTAACCGACGAACCAGGCATCCTTTTCATCATTGGTGGTACCAGTCTTGCCCGCAACAGGCAGATCAACCTTGATCTTGCCGGCAGCCGTACCGCGCTGAACGACGCCTTCCATCATGGACGTGACCTGATAGGCGGTCATCGGGTCGAGAACCTGCTCGCGCTTGTCGACAATGGTCGGCTCGTTCTGGTTCTGCCACACCGTCGCATTACAGCCTTCGCAGGCGCGGTCCTCGTGACGGAAAATCGTCTTGCCGTAGCGGTCCTGAATACGGTCGATCACTGTCGGCTTGATCTGCTTGCCGCCATTGGCGATCACGGAATAGGCCGAGACCATGCGCATGACGGTGGTTTCGCCCGAACCGAGCGACATGGCAAGCAGCGGAGGCATCTTGTCGTAGATACCGAAGCTGTCGGCATATTCCGCCACCAGGTTCATGCCCATGTCCTGTGCCAGACGCACCGTCATCAGGTTGCGAGACTTTTCGATGCCAAGACGAAGCGTGGACGGACCTGCGACCTCGCCACCGTAGTTCTGCGGCCGCCAGACTTCACCACCGGAAACAACCTCAAGCGGTGCATCCATGACGACCGAAGCCGGCGTATAGCCATTGTCGAGTGCTGCTGCGTAGATGAACGGCTTGAAGGACGAACCGGGCTGACGCATGGCCTGTGTCGCGCGGTTGAATTCAGACTGCGCGTAGGAGAAGCCGCCGACGATCGCAAGAACACGACCGGTATGCGGATCCATCACCACCATGCCGCCCTGCACCTTCGGCGGCTGGCGAAGGCGGTAGGAATTGCCCTGGCCAGAGATTTGCTCAACATAGACGACATCGCCGGCCTTCAGCACGCCAGCCGGAGACTTGGCCGTGCTGCGCTGCCCCTTGGAGTCGCGATAGGCCCATTTCATATCATCCGGCTTGATCCGGCCGCGCGCATTCTTATCGGCAGCATCGCTGTCCGCGTCCGGACGGAGACCGACATCGACGCCATCTGCCGTTGCGGCCAGCACCACGGCCATGCGCCATTCGGGCACATCACGCAAAGGTTTCAGCTTGGAAAGCGCCGCTGCCCAGTCGCCATTGATGTCGATCTGATCGATTGGACCATGGAAACCGCGGCGCTCATCATAGTCGATGAGACCATCCTGTAGCGCCTTGCGCGCTTCCATCTGGATTTCCGGATCGAACGACGTGCGCACCGAAAGACCGCCCTTGAGCAGCTTGTCTGCGCCGAACTGATCGACGATCTGGCGGCGCACTTCTTCGGCGAAATAGTCCGAACCGGCAAGCTGCGGACCACCGCGGCGAACGTTCACACCGAGTGGCTGCTGCTTGGCCTCTTCAGCATCCGCCTTGGTGATATAGCCGTTTTCGGCCATGCGATCGATCACCCAGTTGCGGCGCTCGACAGCGGCCTTCTCGCGACGGAACGGATGGTAGTTCGCCGGACCCTTCGGCAGAGCCGCGAGATAGGCCGTCTCGGCAATGGTGAGTTCGGTGACGGACTTGTTGAAATAGGTCAGCGAGGCGCTGGCAATACCGTAGGAATTCAGCCCGAAGAAGATTTCGTTGAGATAGAGCTCAAGAATCTTGTCCTTGCTATATGCCTGCTCGATGCGGAAGGAAAGAATGGCTTCCTTCGCCTTGCGCTCCATCGTCTGCTCGTTCGTCAGCAGGAAGTTCTTTGCCACCTGCTGGGTGATGGTCGAGCCGCCCTGCGTCGGGCCGCCCGTCACATAAGCAAGGGCCGCACGCGCAAAGCCGGTCACGTCGATGCCGGGGTGCTGATAGAAGTTCTTGTCTTCCGCCGAAAGAAATGCGGCCTTGACGCGGTCCGGGATAGCCTGGATCGGCAGGAACAGGCGACGCTGTTCGGCATATTCCGTCATCAGCGCGCCATTGCCGGCGTGAACGCGGGTCGTCACTGGCGGCTCGTAGCTGTTCAGAACCGCATAGTCAGGCAGATCCTTCGTGATCGTTACCAGGTAAAGGGCAACGCCAGCCGCGACCACGAGAAAAAGCGTGCTCGCCAAGCCGAAGAAATATCCAATCAGTCTGATCATATGAGGCTACCGATACTTCGAATCGCACTTTGCGCCTGCCCGTAGGCGCGCAATTTTACATGTAGCGTGCCGTTTTGCACACCGCTTAACCGATGACAAGTCGGGGATTAAGCATTCCCGCTCATGTTATCGAGAGATAGTGTCCGCGCAATCGCAAGCGAGTCCCGCTCTGCTGCCGAATCCTGATGCCGAGTAACGCGTTGAATGTGAGTAAAATAGGGCTTTGCCCATCAAATGCGAATGCGGAGCGATCAAGTTGCTCCGCTTTTTGACGACCGTCGCAAAAGCATCACAGCACTTATAGCTCAGCCGCCATTGGCAAGAGCCTGGGCACGATACTTGGTCACCGCCTCGGCCAGACGTTCAGCCACCTTGTCGCGCCAGCTTTCATCGAGAAGCAGCTTTTCGTCCTCCGGATTGGAGAGAAAACCGAGTTCCAAGAGCACCGACGGCACATCGTGGGCGCGCAGCACCTGGAAACCTGCATAACGATGCGGATTGTTGATCAGCCCCACCTGCCCCTCGAAGGAGGAAACGATGTTTTCCGCAAGCGTCACGGAGAAGGCCTGCGTCTCCCGTCGCGTCAAATCGAGCAGGATATCGGCCACTTCCGGCTGCGCATTGGAGACCGTCACACCGGCGATCTGGTCGGAGAGGTTTTCACGCTCCGCAAGATTCTGCGCCATGCGGTCCGATGCGCGGTCTGAGATCGTGTAGACCGTCGCGCCCCGGATGCCTTTCTGGCTCAGCGTGTCCGCATGAACGGAAATGAAAAGATTGGCGCTGTGCTGGCGCGCAATCGTTACGCGCTCGGAAAGCGCCAGGAACGTGTCGTCATCGCGCGTCAGAAAGGCCTTGATCCCAGGCAGACGGTTGAGACGATCGGTGAGCTGCTTGGCGAAAGAAAGCGTGATGACCTTTTCATCCGTGCCGCTGACGCCGCCCTTCGCGCCCGCATCGATACCACCATGGCCGGCATCCACGGCAATGACGAAATCGGACTGGCGCGGCGATGTCTGGATGATATCGGGTGTCACGGATGCGGTGGTCGCCGGTGCGAGCGCCTGCCAATCCTGGTTCTTCAACAGATCGGCGAATTTCTGTTTGGACGCGATTTCGGTGTCGAGAACGAAGCGGAAGATTTTGCCGCCTTCTTCAGGCTGAACCTTGGCGATGGCCACCTGAACAGGCTTCTTTGCGGTCAGCACCAGACGCGCGCTCCCCTCGCCCATGCTGCCGAAGCGGATGTCGCTGAAAAGCCCGGTCGCCTTCAGATCGTTGGTGGGAAAGGCAAAGCTGACAGCGGGCAAGTCAACCACGATCCGCGCCGGCGAATCGAGATAGTGCACCTCGAATTCAGGCTCTGCGTTGAAATCAAGCACGACACGTGTGCGCGCCTCGTCGCCGATGATGCGAGCGGCGTTCGCAACGAGCTGAGGCGCCGCATGAGCCTGTTCGCCTGCGACAAAAGCAAGGAACAGGACGGGGAAAGCGACTCGCGCATAACGAGTGATTCGCGAAAACAAAGCTCGCTTAGTTGATGTCCCTGCCGCCCGCGCCTGAGTTTTCATCGTCGCCAATATCTTTTAGGTTTTATGTCGTTCTATGCGAAAATCATCGGCTTCTCAGCCGAAATCGCCGTCTTCCCCTGATGAAGATGGCCTTATTCGCGCTTGGCTGCAACATTCGCAAGCCTTGATGAAGCATTTCTTAACCGCGAAATTCCATCAATGATATGACATATTTAGCCTGCCTATTGCTATTGTGACGGAGAAACCATACAACACGATTGAGGGTTAAAAATGTTGACGGGATAGATTCCCGCCGGCTGCCAATCGAGAATGACTCTGGCGCTGAATTTCGGGCAATCATCTGCCGTCGCTTCATTTTTATCCTGAAACTGGATCAATCCGGCTGTGGCCGGAGACATACCCGGTGGCATGCCACCGCTCGCTCTGAGGAGAGCATTTTCATCGGACTCTCAGGAGTCTATTTATTATAGTCGTTCTCGCTTGGCCAATGATGTCGTTGCAGCAGCTTTCATACGAACCGGATACAGGGAGCAGGCAAGTTGCCTTGCACGTTGTCCGGATGCTGCCAGTTTACATGCGTCGGGCGGAACACTTCATTTCCGGCACACCCTTGGAAAAAGATGAAAGGCCTGTCCCTGCGGCGGGCCTATTCTCGTATATGACAAGGCTGCGCCGAGGAGCACAGCTTACATGGCAGACAAAATGCTTATCGACGCCTCCCACGAAGAGGAGACGCGCGTAGTCGTTGTTCGTGGAAATCGCATTGAAGAATTCGATTTCGAGTCCGAACATAAAAAACAGATACGCGGCAATATCTATCTGGCGAAGGTGACGCGCGTCGAACCGTCGCTTCAGGCAGCCTTCGTGGATTACGGCGGCAACCGCCATGGATTTTTGGCCTTTGCCGAAATTCACCCCGACTATTACCAGATTCCGCTGGCCGACAGGCAGGCGCTTCTAAAGGCGGAAGCCGAAGAGCATCGCCGTGGCGATGACTTCGAACCGGCTGACGCCCCTAACGAACCCGCACTCGATCTTTCCAAGGCCGACCAGCCGGATATCGGCATTGTGCCGACATCTGAGGAAAAGGCTGAAGACACAGCTGCTTCCGAACAGGTCGTAGCCTCCGAGGAAACCGTCGATATTACGGAAGAAGCGGTTGCCGAAGAGCAGCCTGCGGAAGAAGAAAAGCCGAAGAAGCGCACGCGCCGTCCCCGCGCAAAGAAGAAGACCGAGGCTGAAGAGGCTACCGCCGAAGCGTCTACCGATGAAGCCGCCGAAGAGGATGGCTCCAAGGGCGGCGAAATGGCAGCCATGGTCGACACCGACTCGATTTCCGAAGACGTTGAGCGTGTCGGCGATGACGATGATGACGACGACGACGATCATCACGAGAAGGAAGTCATCGAGTCGGTCGGCGCCGAAGACGCGATGGAAGAAGTTCCAGACCGCGCCATGCGCAAGCCGCGCAAGCAGTACCGCATCCAGGAAGTCATCAAGCGTCGCCAGATCCTGCTGGTTCAGGTTGCCAAGGAAGAACGTGGCAACAAGGGCGCAGCACTGACGACCTATCTGTCGCTCGCCGGACGTTACTCCGTTCTGATGCCGAACACGGCACGTGGCGGCGGTATTTCCCGCAAGATTACCCAGCCAGCCGACCGCAAGCGCCTGAAGGAGATTGCCCGCGATCTCGAAGTGCCGAACGGCATGGGCGTTATTCTGCGCACCGCCGGTGCCAATCGCACCCGCGTCGAAATCAAGCGCGACTTCGAATATCTGATGCGTCTGTGGGAGAACGTTCGCACGCTGACGCTGAACTCCACAGCCCCTTGCCTCGTCTATGAGGAAGGCTCGCTGATCAAGCGTTCGATCCGCGATCTCTACAACAAGGACATCAGCGAGATCATCGTGTCCGGTGAAGAAGGCTATCGTGAAGCGAAAGACTTCATGAAGATGCTGATGCCGAGCCACGCTAAGGTGGTTCAGCCCTACCGCGACATTCATCCGATCTTCTCGCGCTCTGGCATCGAGGCGCAGCTCGACCGCATGCTTCAGCCGCAGGTCACGCTGAAATCCGGTGGCTATCTGATCATCAATCAGACTGAAGCCCTGGTTTCGATCGACGTGAACTCCGGTCGCTCGACCCGCGAACATTCGATCGAAGAAACCGCACTCGCAACCAATCTCGAGGCTGCAGAAGAAGTCGCCCGTCAGCTTCGCCTGCGTGACCTTGCTGGTCTGGTCGTCATCGACTTCATCGACATGGAAGAAAAGCGGAACAACCGCTCTGTCGAAAAGAAGCTGAAGGATTGCCTCAAGAACGACCGCGCTCGCATCCAGGTGGGCCGCATCTCGCATTTCGGCCTTCTGGAAATGTCGCGCCAGCGCATCCGCGCTTCGGTTCTCGAATCCACCACTCAGATCTGCTCGCATTGCGGTGGCACGGGCCATGTTCGCTCGGAATCCTCCATCGCGCTGCACGTGCTGCGTGGTGTCGAAGAATACCTGCTGCGCAACACGACCCACAACATCACAGTGCGCACGACGCCTGAAACGGCGCTCTACCTGCTCAACCACAAGCGTGGCACCATCGTCGATTATGAAGAGCGCTTCGGCGTCTCGATCATCATCGCTGCAGATGCGAGCGTCGGTGCTCAGCACTTCGCCATCGACCGTGGTGAAGCGGTCGAAAATCCGGTGAAAATCGAAAACCTTCTGCAGGCTCTCCCGACCTTCGAGGAAGACGAAGACGATATCGTCATCGAAGCCGAGGAGGAGGAAGAGGACGAAGAAGAAATCGTAGCGAAGGCGCAAAGCAGCGAGCCACGCCAGCCCCAGGCTGAAAATGGTGAAGACGGCAAGCGCAAGCGCAAGCGTCGTCGTCGCCGTCGTGGCAAGGGCAACGGCCAGAACGGCGACGTTCAGGCAGATGCCAACGACGACGCATCCGGTGAAGGCGATGACGAGGATGGCGACGATGCCACCGACGATCAGGCTGACGCCGCAGAGCCCCGTGCCGAAGGCGACAATGCCGGTCAGGACGAAGGCAAGCGCAAGCGCCGTCGTCGTGGCAAGCGTGGCGGCCGTCGCAACCGTGACGAAAATGGCAACCTGCTGGACGCCGAAAATGGCGACGGCGATCAGGGCGATGCCGATGACGGCGTTGACGATGGCGACGTAGCGGATGCAGCCGAAGGCGTAGAGCCGGAAGCCGCTGTCGAGGCTGTTGAGGCTGAAACGCCGCAGGTTGAAGAAGCCGAAAAGCCGAAGAAGCCTCGTCGCACCCGCAAGGCCAAGGAGAAGGCTGAAACGGTTGTCGAGGCAACGGTTGAGGCAGCAGCACCGGCCGCCGCGGCACCGGTGGCGGACGCCGCCCCTGCGTCGCAGGAAGAGGCGCCCGCTGACGTAGCGCCTGCTGCGCCAGCACCCGCTCCGCAGGCTGCTGACGCTGCTGTTGAGACGACGCAAGAGGAAGCGGACGATGCTGCAAAGCCAACCCGCGCCAACCGCGGCGACAATGTCTCCTCGTCCGAACCGGTCGTGACCTCCTCCGGCAAGAACGACAGCCCCGATGGCGAAGAGCCGAAGCCCCGCAAGGGTGGCTGGTGGCAGCGCAAGGGCTTCTTCTAAGCCTTGGACCACAGCGATAAGAATCAAGACCCCGAGATTGGATTTCCAGTCTCGGGGTTTTCCGTTTTCTGTTCGAAGATAATGGTGGGCGCGCGTCGAGATCATCGAGATTTGCTCCCACGCTTTGACACCGTATTCGTCGCGAGACATCATCGCCGCATTGGCGACAGCTTGAGCAGGATTGGTCACACAATGAGCGCTGCAAATTCGTTTCTTGGGCTCCCTTCAGAACTCGCAGACGGCAATCCCACACGCATGGTGATCTTCGGCGTGGCACATGGCAGCGCCTATCCAGATCAAGACAGCAGTGGTCATGAAACAGCGGCCGATCAGATCAGAGCGGCAAGCCAGGAAGATGCTCCGTTGATCGCGCACTGGGATTTCGATCTCGGTGGCCCACTCTTCAACGGCGGTCCGATAAACTGCATCGATGTTGGCAACATCAAAACTGTGATGCGTGACAATGAAGGCAATCGACAGCGCATAGAAGCAAAGACGCGAGAGATCCTGGCCTTGAGTGCTGTTCCCATCCTCATCGGCAGCGACTGCTCCGTGACCTATCCGTTTCTTGCTGCGTTCGAGACCTCGGGACCTGTCTGGGTCTTGCAGATCGACGCGCATATCGACTGGCGCGACGAGATTGAGGGAGAACGCTACGGATATTCAAGCTCCATGCGCCGGGCGAGCGAGATGGCGCACGTGGTCGGCATGGTGCAGGTCGGACTTCGAAGTGTCGGTAGCGCGAGGAAAGCCGATGTGGAAGCGGCACGAGGCTACGGAAGCCACTTTGTGACGGCGAGAGAAATTCACGCGGGCGGAGTGGCCGCGGCTCTTCGTGCTATTCCGGAGGATGCTCAAGTCGTCATCACACTCGACTGCGACAGCCTCGATCCGAGTATCATGCCGGGCGTCGCCGCAAGAACGCCAGGCGGTCTCACCTACACCCAGATTATCGATCTGATTTCTGGTGTTGCCGGCAAGGCGAAAATCGCCGGGTTTAACCTCGTCGAGTTTTATCCGCCCGCCGACATTGATGGACTGTCGGCCCTCACAGCGTCCCGCATTCTCGTCAACGCGATCGGAGCGGTGATCCGCCAGATCTGAGGCACTATCATCGTAGCGGTAAAACCCCGGACCTTCGGAATTTTACCGAACGCTTGAAAACTCGGTCCTCTGTTTTCAAAAAGACTCAAGGCCGGCGCACCTTGATCCTTTAGCCGACAAGAGGTGGATCAAGCCGCGCAAAGCCTTCCTGTTGCCGATAGGGAAAGTGGGGATAGGGAGCGGACACGGCACTGGCTTGATCAAGAGCTGCAATCTGCTCACGTGTCAGGCTCCAACCGACCGCGCCGAGATTGTCCTTGAGTTGAGCTTCGTTTCTAGCACCAATAATCACAGAGGATACGGTCGGGCGACTGAGCAGCCAATTGAGTGCGACTTGCGGCACTGTCTTCGCCGTCTCGTTCGCGATCATTTCAAGCACATCAATAACACGATACATATAGTTGTCCTCAACCGGTGGACCGAAACTCGCCGTGGCATGCAAACGACTTGTTTCAGGCAACGGCACGCCCCGCCTTATTTTCCCGGTCAATCGACCCCATCCGAGTGGACTCCAGACAATTGCGCCCAGGCCCTGATCTTGTCCGAGCGGCATGAGATCCCACTCGTAATCCCGACCGATGAGCGAGTAATAGACCTGATTGGCGACGTATCTCGGCCATCCGTAACGGTCGGCCACTGCAAGCGACTTCATGATTTGCCAGCCAGAAAAATTCGAGACACCGACGTATCGAACCTTTCCCGAGCGGACCAGCATGTCCAGCGTTGACAGGACCTCCTCTATCGGCGTCGCAGCATCGAAGGCATGAAGTTGAAGCAAGTCGATGTGATCGGTTTGAAGCCGTTTCAGCGCATCGTCGACCGAGCGCAACAATCTGAGGCGGGACGATCCGGCGTCGTTCGGGCCATCTCCCATTGGAAGGCTGGTTTTCGTCGAGATAAGAACCTCGTCCCTGCGTCCTTTGATCGCCTCACCGAGGACCTCCTCCGATGCGCCGTTGGAGTAAACATCAGCCGTATCGAAAAGATTGACGCCTGCATCAAGACAAATATCGACAAGACGTCGAGCCTCGATTGCATCCGAGTTGCCCCAATTGCTGAACAGCGGCCCAGACCCACCAAACGTGCCTGCGCCAAAGCTCAACGCAGGCACTTTGAGCCCGGACCTTCCAAGTGATCGATAGTCCATATTGGTCTTCCTTTTTGAGAACTACCGCAATTCATAGACAGTCCTCTTAAAATGAAATAGAGCACCAAACGGAACCTCACTTGTGATGTGAATTCACTATGGCCCGACACGAGATCAATCGCTTTACGGAGATGGAGGTTTTCGTAACCGTCATTGAGACGGGCGGTTTTTCCGCTGCAGCGAGGCAAGTGCGTTTAACGCCTTCCGCCATCAGCAAATTGATCGCACGCCTTGAGGCGAGGCTGGGAACCAGGCTATTCAATCGCTCTACCCGACAATTTCAGCTGACGCCTGAAGGATGCACATTCTACGAGGCGGCAAAGCGCATACTGGCGGATCTGAGCGAAGCGGAACAGAGAGCTAGCCAGGGTGAGAGACCGGCAGGGCGTGTTCGCATCAGCACCAGTGCTTCATACTTCCATCACGTGCTGGCACCCATCGTGCCACAATTTATGGCTCTCTATCCTGCTGTCACCCTGGACATCTCGCTTACCGATGCATTGGTTGATCTGTTGGCCGAGCGCACCGACATAGCTATTCGAACAGGGCCTTTGAAAACATCCAGCCTGATTGCTCGCAAGCTGGGAGAAACGGCTCGGACAATTGTGGGTGCACCATCTTATCTCGAACAATATGGCCAACCACGTCATGTAGCGGACCTGAAAAGCCACAACCTGCTGGGTTTCAGCTATGTCCGGTCAGAGCCGGGCTGGACGCTCAGCGAAGATAATCACTCCGTCGTGGTGCCCGTCGCCGGACGTGTCCAGATCAGCGATGGAGAAGGCGTTCGAAGACTCGCTGTCGCAGGTGCAGGCCTCGCCATGCTGGCTGACTTTACAGTCCGCGACGACGTCGCTGCCGGACGACTTGCGCCGGTCCTGTCTCACTGCAACACGGGAGACACAGAGGTGTTTTACGCAGTCTATATTGAGGAAGGAGGCCCGCTCCCTGCGCGCATAAGGGTCGTCTTGGATTTTCTGTCCGAACATGGAAAAGTTCGATGATGAACAAAACGTTGGATGATGGAAACCGCGCACAGTTGCGGCAAAGCATCTGGCCTATCGCTTGCCCGTCTTAATCCTGATCGTCTGCAGCAAGATCGAAGCACCCTGCTCCCCTGGTGGGATTTGCGTCTGTAGCCTTTTCTGCACCAGCTCAAACCCCTCCAGCATGGCGCGGCGTTGGATGGTGTCGGATGACAACCGCTCTGCCCAGCGCAACATGGAGCCTGAACGGACCACTTCATTGAAGTATTCCGGCACCACGGCGTAATCGGCGATCAGATTGGGGAGCGCGCCGGTCCACGTCTTCACTCGCTTGCTCAGCATCGTGAAAATCCAGTCCGTTTTGTACACAGACACGACCGGGACATGGCAAAGCGCGAGTTCCAGGATGACTGTACCGGAAGCCGCGATCGCCGCATCCGCCTCGGCAAAACAACGCCACTTGAACGCCGTGTCGGTGCCGATCTCCGGCCGGATCGCCTCAGGCCAGGAGGCGGCAAGTTCCCTGATTCGCTGCTCCTGTCGCGGCACAGTCGGCAGCACGAACCGCGTTGGCCCGTTCCGCTCCACGAACGCGCTTGCAGCCTGCTGGAACGGCTCCATCAGGCGTGTCGTTTCTGTCGAGCGCGAGCCAGGCAGAAGAAGGATCGTCCGTCCGTCACCAGCAGCTGGCACGGGACGCAAAGCACGTTGTGTGCGCACCGCCAGAACGTCCGGATCGACACTGAGGCGGTGTCCGACAAATGTTGTCGCCGGACCGCCAAGGCGCTGCATTGCCTCCGGTTCGAAAGGCAACAGTGCCAGCACATGATCGACATAGGAAAGCATCGCCGCCGCACGGTACTCTTTCCACGCCCAGACGCTGGGGCAAACGTAGTTCACCACCGGCAAGTCTGGCAGCGCCTTTCGCACGCGCTTTGCAACACGGTGGGTGAAATCGGGACTATCGATGATCAGAAGTGCATCGGGCTGGTAGGCGATAATGGCATTCGCCGTTTCCTTGATGCGTGAAATCAGTTGCGGCAGTTTCTTCAGAACCTGGGTGAAGCCCATGATCGACAATTCGGAGTAATCGAACAGAGAGTTCAGGCCCTCAGTCGTCAACTGTTCACCGCCAACCCCAAAGAGCTCCACCTGCCCCGGATATTGTGTCTTGAGCGCACGAACAAGGTCGGCGCCCAAGAGATCGCCGGAGACTTCGCCAGCCACGACAGCAAGTTTCAGCACGCCTTCCCTCACATCATGCCTCCCTCAAGCGCGGTGTCGATGCCGCAAACGAACAGGCCTGCCGCATCGGCGGCTTTCAACATCGCCTCACGATCGAGAATAAACGCCCTGCCCGCTTCAATGGCTATTCCGGCAAGACCGGCCTTCGCCGCGTTCTCGACAGTGGAAGGGCCTATGGTGGGAAGATCGGCGCGAATATCCTGTTGCGGTTTGCAGAGCTTGACAAGAACGCCCCTGCGACGCTGCGAGATGCGTCCGGCAGCACGGAGTGCGGCGACCCGCTCCAGCATGCCATCAGTACCCTCAACGCCTTCCAGGGCAACGATGCGTCCACCGACGGAAACAGCCCCCTGCCCGACATCCAGCACGCCGAGCGCCAACGCCGCTTGAGCCGCTTTTGCGATGTCTCTACGATCCTCGTCACTCGGCTTGACCTTGCCGAGCGGGCCGGTGGTCGCAAGAAGTCCAGGCGCAATCTCATGGGCGCCGATGACGCGAGCGCCCTGCGCTTCGATCAGTCCAATCACCATTTGCAGTACAGTGTCGTCACCGCCCGACAAAAGCGTGCGGATGATCGACGGCATTTTGGCGATCATCTTCAGGTTCGGACGGATTTCCCTCCATTCGGGGCGGCGTGCTACGCCACCGGAAAGAACCACGCGGTCGATGCCATGCTCACTGAGAAGCAGGCCCAGGCCTTTGACATCGCCAACACTGATCGAGGCATTTTCGAACTCTGACCAGTCAAGATCGGCTTCGTTCTTCAGGCGGATGATCAGCGGGTCCTCTCCCGCCGATCGTGCGGCAAGCGCCACATAAAGGGGAAGAGAACCACTGCCGGCGATGATCGCCAGACGCTGGTCACCCATCGTCACCGCGTTACTTGCCGCGGTTCGGCGAAGAGATCGCCCGGTCATTGGCGGCCGCGATGAAGTCGATGATCTCAAGCGCTTGTGGGCATTCCAGATAGTCTTCACGAATGGCAGCCGCATTGGCGCGCACATTGCCTTCGCTCTCGAAGATCTGCTTGTAGGCCCGGCGGACGGTGTGGATATCGGCCCGCTCGATGCCCGCACGCGTCATGCCGACAACGTTAAGCCCACTCAAGATGCCGGGATTGCCATTCAGCATTCCATAGGGAATGACATCGTAGCTGACAGCTGAAAGGCCGCCAATGAAGGCCTGGCGACCGATACGGGTGAACTGGTGCACCGCGCAGCCGCCGCCGAGAATAGCCTTGTCCTCGATGCGCACATGGCCGGCAAGCATGACATTGTTCGACAGGATGATCTCACTGCCAAGAATGCAATCATGCGCCACATGCGAATTGGCGAGAAAGAGGTTGTCATCGCCGACAATCGTTCTGCCGCCGCCATCCGAGCTACCCGTATTGATCGTCACGCCTTCACGGATCGTGCAGCGCGCGCCGATATCGAGTGTCGTTTCGGAACCGTCGTGACGGATCGCCTGAGGTTGACCGCCGATGACCGCCATGGGGTGGATGACGGTCCCCTCACCCACCACCGTGCGACCGGTCACCACTGCATGGTTCAACAGCTTGACGCCGTCGCGCAAATTGACCTTCGCGCCGACATGAGCAAACGCGCCGATCTCGACATTCTCGCCGATGACCGCGCCATCCTCAACGACGGCCATGGGATGGATCTTGGCTGAGGCCGCAACCGCGCTCATTGCTGATCCTCTGGGATCATCATCGCGCCGACATCAGCCTCGGCGACGAGAGCGCCATCGACCTTGGCCTCGCAGTGGAACTTCCAGACATTGCCGCGCTGACGCTGCTTGACGACATGGATTTCCAGTCGGTCACCAGGCACGACGGGCTTGCGGAAGCGCGCATTGTCGATCGTCATGAAATAGACGAGATATCCACCGCCATCCTTGTTGCGAGCGCAGATCGCACCTGCCGTCTGCGCCATCGCCTCTACGATCAAAACGCCAGGCATGATCGGACGGTCAGGAAAATGACCGGTGAAATGCGGCTCGTTGACCGTCACATTCTTGATGCCGATCGCAGAATTATCGCCGTCAATGTCGATGATCTTGTCGATCAGCAAAAAGGGATAACGATGCGGCAGCAGCTTCATCACCTCAAGGATGTCAGCCGCGCCAAGCGTCGTTTTCGTCTCTTCAGACATTCTTGTCTCCTGTTTTCCTATCGCGTTCTTCTGCGCGGGCGAGAATATCGGCCATATCACGCAGGAAATGTTTTATCGGGCGCGCCGGCGTGCCACCGACCTTTGCGCCTGCCGGCACGTCTGACACCACACCGCTCATGGCCGCGATCTGTGCACCGTCACCAATGGTGATATGGCCGTTGATCCCAGCCGCGCCGCCAATCATCACGCCGTCGCCAATGCGCGTGCTTCCGGCGATGCCGACCTTGCTGACGATACCGCAATGACGACCAATGTGCACATTATGGCCGATCTGGACCTGGTTATCGATCTTCGTGCCTTCGCCGATCACGGTATCATCCATCGTCCCGCGATCGACCGTGGTATTCGCGCCGATCTCGACATGGTCTTGAATGATCACACGACCGATCTGGACGATCTTGATCATGCCGCGCGGTCCAGGTGCATAGCCGAAACCATCCTGGCCGATACGCACGCCGTTGTGGATAATGACGCCATTTCCGATAAGAGCCGAAAGAACGCTCGCGCCGCCGGCAATCGTACAGTCACGCCCGATCTGAACCTCAGCGCCAATGATAGCGCCGGGTCCGATCCGCGTGCCGGAACCGATGTGAACGTTCGCTCCGATCACGGCGAATGGCTCAACGATGACGCCGGGTTCGAGCTTTGCGGTGGGATCGACATGCGCCGAAGTCGATACCCCCGTCTCTTCAGGCGTGACGGCGGAAGGCCGCATGGCTGAAGGGTGCAGAAGCTCACCGGCCTGAGCAAAGATCGTGTGTGGGTTCTTGCAGATGAGAGCAGGAATATGATCCGGCACGATGCTTTTCAGCGACTCGTCACAGATGACGGCGGCCGCATCGCATGTCAGCAACTCATCCCGGTTCTTGCGAGACAGGATATAGCAGAGCTGGTCCTGCTTGGCGCGCGACACGGGCGCAATCGACCTCACGCGTCGATCGCCAAAGGCCTCATCAGACAGTTCCGCCCCAAGACGGACCGCGATTTCTTTCAATCGCAGGCCTTCGTGGGGCGGAAAAAAAGCATTGTAGTCCATCAAACGGATACTCCAGAACATTCAAACTCGCAGTTCTGGACTGCCGATATCAGAAAGTGTTGGACATGCCAAACCGGAAACGCTGTTCCTCGTCGTAGCTTTCCTTGGCAATCGGAACAGCGTAGTCGACGCGCAGCGGACCGAACGGAGACGCCCACATGATGCCGATACCGGCAGATGCACGGATCGAGCTATCGTCCTGAACGCCAGCCGAATTCGCAACCTTGTTGCCGTAGAGCGTGCCGGCATCGACGAAGCCAGCAAGACGCAGGCCAACATCTTCCGGAACGAGCGGCATAGGTGCGGTAACTTCAGCCGAAGCCGCAAAGTAAGTCGTGCCGCCGATCGCGTCGGAGCCGATACGCGGACCGATACCATCGTTCTTAAAGCCACGGATCACACGGCCACCGATCTTGAACTGATCGAAGACGTAAAGATTGTCACCGGTTGGAACGACATAACCGGCCTGGCCTGTCAGCGAGCCAATGATGTCATATTCATCCGACAGCGAATGATAGTAACGAACCTTACCGTAGATCTTGTAGTATTCGGAATCGCCACCGAGACCTGCAAACTCATTGGTCAATGCAGCCTGCCAGCCTTCGCGTGGCATGTTGCGGTCGTCCAGCGTGTTGTAGTTCAGCGTGTTCGAAATAATCGACTGACTCCAATCACCACCTGCAATCAGGTCACGATAAGGAGCGGCAAGATTTGCTGGATTGTTCCAGTCGCCCTTACCGTCATAGCTGAACTGCTTATAGGTGTACTTGAACGTCGTACCGAGGTTTTCCGTAATCGGCGCGGTCACGCGGAGCGAGAAACCCTGTTCGTCGTAATTGTAGAACTCTTCCTTGCTGCTCTGGCTCTTGAAGATGTCAAAACCAGCTGCAAGACGATAGCCGAGGAAGTATGGCTCAGTGAAGGACAGCGTGTAGCTACGCGCATCATCCTGACCGGCACCAGCTGCAACGCGGATGTACTGACCACGACCGAGGAAGTTCTTCTCTTCGATCGAGGCTTCCAGCAGCGCGCCGTCGTTCTGTGAGTAACCCGCACCGATACCGAAGGAGCCTGTCGGCTGATCTTCGACATCCACAACGATCACGACGCGGTCAGGAGCGCTGCCTTGCGAGGTGCTGATGTTGACCTTGGAGAAGTACCCAAGCGCTTCGAGACGACGCTTAGCAGCGCTGATCACCGTCTGGTTGAAAGCGTCGCCTTCGCTGATGTCGAACTCGCGACGAATGACGTAGTCACGTGTGCGCGTGTTGCCACGGATTTCGATGCGTTCGACGTAAGCGCGCTCGCCCTGATCGACGATGTAGGTCAAGCCAATCGTGTTGCCAGCCAGGTCGCGGTCACCGCGCGGCGTCACACGGGCGAAGGGATAGCCTTCCGCCGCAACGCGCTTGGAAATTGCTTCCATGCTCTGCTGGACTTCCTTGGCGCTGTAGTAAGAGCCGGACTTCGTGTAGACAAGACCCTGGAGCTGCGATCCATCAATGCCAGGCACCGTGGATTCGACGGCCACATTGCCGAAGTCGTAACGCTGCCCTTCGTCCACCGTAATGGTGACGGTGTACTCGTTGGTCGCCTCGTCGAGGACAGCATTCGAGGACACGACGCGGAAATCGGCATAGCCACGGTTGTAATAGAACTGGCGCAGCGACTCTTCGTCGGCGCGCAGCTTGTCTTCGTTATAGACGTCCTTGCGTGTCAGGAACGACAGCATGTTGGACTTCTTGGTGTTGATGACGGCAGCCAGACGGCCATCGCTGTAGGCATTATTGCCAACGAAATCGATGCGCGCGATCTTGGTGCGCTCGCCTTCATTGATCTGGAAAGCAAGGTTGACGCGACCCTGACCAACCGGCACGACCTGGGTCGTAACCTGCACGTCGCTGCGGCCGATATTTGCGTAGGCTTCCTTGATGCGAGCGATATCCGCCGTCACGATCGTCTGATCATATGGGCCGAGAGACTGCGTCTGGACGACCGCCTGAAGCTTGTCGTCCTTGATCTTGCGGTTGCCGTTGAAGACCACCTGGTTGACGAGGTTGTTCTCGCTCACCGTCACCACGAGGGCATTGCCTGCCACGCGCATGCTGACGTTGGAGAAATAGCCCGTTGCGTAAAGACGCTTTACCGATTCATCGATATCGGAATTGGAAAAATTGCGACCGGGAGCGATCGTAATGTTGGAACGAACAGCATCCGCACCGGAGCGTTCAGCACCGCGAACATCGATTCTGCTGACGACAGCTGCATTGGCAACACCGGCAGAAGCAAGCACCCCCAAAGCTGCAATCGAAGAAACACCAGCAGACAGCGCAACCGCCGATACCGCGTTCAAAAACTTTGAACCAGCCTTCATTTCAAATCTTACCTTTTCCCGTTGTCCCTCAGCGGGCGGAACCCGACTCCGGCCATCTGCGTCGTTTTACCTGCTTTTCCTCTACAAGCAAGCCCGACCGTTAATTTCTGTTTACTTCGCAAGCCACCGTGGCCCAATCGCCACTTTGGCTTCAAAACAAGGTAAACACCCTCTTAAAAAAACAGCTCGAAACGCCCCTTTAGCCGATCAAGCTGCTGATATCGTTCCAAGTCGCAAAAACCATCAGACTGAAAATCATCGCCAGGCCGATGCGGAATGCAACATCCTGTGCGCCCAACCCGACCGGTCTGCCGCGCACCGCCTCTATCGCATAAAACACCAGATGGCCGCCGTCCAGAATGGGAACGGGCATGAGGTTCAGTAGTCCAATGGAAATTGAAAGAACGGCGGCAAGCTGGATCAGCGCACCGACGCCAAGTGTCGCCACCTGCCCCGATGCCTGCGCCACACGCACCGGTCCGCCCAGCTGATCGGCATTCATCCGTCCCGTGACGAGGTTGCCGATATAGTTGAAGGTGCCCGTAATGACATGGCCGGTTTCCCGCACCCCCTCAACCAGCGCTTCCACCGGCGTGTAGCTCACATGGCGGAAATTGCCGCGCGTCTGGTCGGTGGTGATGCCGATGATTCCAAGCTCGATCTTGTTGCCGAACTGGTCCGTCGTTTCCGTGCGTGTCGGTACCATGGGCAACGACAGATCGCGGCCATCTCTCTCCACAGTAACATTGATTTGTGTGCCTGGACGGATGGAGACATAGCGACGGACGTCCTCAAACGTCTGCACTTTTTCCCCGTCGATCGCGATCAGGCGGTCACCCGGCAGAATACCAGCCGTCTGGGCGGCACTATCGGGACGCACCTCAGACACGACAGGATCGGAAATCATCCGACCGTAGATCGTGAAGAGCACCGTGAAGATCAGGATCGCGAGAATGAAGTTGGCAATGGGGCCCGCAGCGACGGTCGCCGCCCTTTTCCAGAGCTTCGCACCAGCGAGCGTGTGCGACCTCTCCTCCAGCGTCAGCCCGGAAAGACCATCGCTGTCGGGCTTGCTGGAAACATCCTCATCGCCGAAGAATTTGACATAGCCGCCAAGTGGCACAGCCGAGATCTTCCAGCGCGTGCCGCGTTTGTCGGTGAAACCGATCAATTCCGGGCCGAAGCCCACGGAAAATGCAGTTGAGCGAATGCCACACCAGCGCCCGACGAGGTAGTGCCCCATCTCATGGACGAAGACCAGCAGCGAGATCACGAGGATAAATGGCACCATATAACCGGTCAGAAAATTAACCGCAGCCATCACAGTGTCCATATTATTCCCGATTCCCTATGTCGCGTCTCTCGTCATCTATCTGCTCAGATCAGAAGCCGAGCAAGATACCATCGCCCGATCCTGGCACATCACCGGTTACTGCCGCGTGAACCACTGCAATCAGGAATACGGTAAAGCAGGCGAAAACAAGACCGTCAACCCGGTCCATGAACCCGCCATGGCCCGGGATCAGATTACTGGAATCCTTCACTCCGAACCTGCGCTTGATAAAGGATTCGAACAGGTCGCCGATCTGGCTGAAAATGGAGAGCGCCAGCGCCAGCAACAATACCGTCAGCGAGATGCTTCCATGATAGGCAAGAGTGACGGCGCCACCCGCAACCAATCCAAAGAACGTCCCCCCGGCAGCGCCGGACCACGTCTTGCCGGGCGAGATCGAAGGCGCAAGCTTTGGACCACCGATCGCGCGGCCGACGAAATAGGCCAGGATATCCGTTGCCCAGACAATCGCGAAGACGAAGAGCATGGCCACAAGGCCGGTTGATTCTTCGCCACGTATGGCCGCAAGCGAAATGCCGCTCAGCGCCGAATAGACGAGCCCGCCTACCAGCCACCAGTTTGGACCGCGAAGAATCGGAAACAGAGCGGCGGTGATGGCAAAACCGGAAAGCAGCGGGAGATCGAGAGAGCTCTCACCAAAGATGGTGTTGCCGCTCATGACGGCAACAGAGAACCAGCCCCAGGCATAACCCGTCGGATTGGTGTCGGAGAGCTTGGTGATCGTGC
Organism: Agrobacterium cavarae; assembly: GCF_004310285.1. Taxonomy (GTDB): domain Bacteria; phylum Pseudomonadota; class Alphaproteobacteria; order Rhizobiales; family Rhizobiaceae; genus Agrobacterium; species Agrobacterium cavarae. The sequence goes on along the minus strand of NZ_SISF01000034.1, from coordinate 221,080 downwards.
TCCACTCATAATAGATGAGGAGCGACAGAAGGCCGGCGATGGCGCGGAACATGATCCCGCCATACCAGGTCGCAGTCAGAATGACTGCGGCCATCACGATGCCCGAAATGATCCGCAGCTTTAATTCGCGGCTCATCAGGCGCCTGCCATCGCAACTTGAGTGGACAGGCCACCAAAGCGACGATCTCTCGTCATATACTGATCGATCGCAGCTACGAGCGTCTGGCGATTGAAGTCAGGCCAGTAGTCGGGAATGAACAGGAATTCGGAATAGGCCGCCTGCCACAACAGGAAGTTCGACAGACGCTCCTCACCGCTGGTGCGGATAATCAGGTCAGGATCAGGAATGCCTGCCGTGTCCAGACGCGCGGAAATCGCCTCTGGCGTGATCGCAGAAACATCGATCCGACCCTCTGCAACATCGCGGGCCAGCGACGCCGCCGCGCGCGCAATTTCATCCCGCGCACCGTAGTTGAACGCTATGATGAGCGTGAGCGCAGTGTTGTCGCGCGTGGTCTGCTCTGCCTCTTCCAGCAGAGCGCGGATATCATCCTTGAGCCCGACCCTGTCGCCGATCACGCGAACGCGCACATTCTCCTTGTGAAGCTCGGCCAGATCGCGGCGAATGAATGCCTTGAGGAGACCAAGGAGATCTGAAACCTCCGATTGCGGCCGGCGCCAGTTTTCCGAAGAAAACGCAAAGAGCGTGAGATATTTCAAGCCGCATTCGCCCGCAGTCCGAACGGTCTCACGCACGGCCTCCACGCCCCGCCGGTGGCCCATGATGCGCGGCAAGCCGCGCTGTTTGGCCCAGCGACCGTTACCATCCATGATGATGGCGACATGTTCAGGCAACAGGGAAGGTGCGGTTTCCGACATCTCAATCCATTCAGGCAGTGCGGAGTTCAACAAGCTAAATCAATGCGAGGCTTGGCGATACGCCAATTATACCTGCATGATTTCCTTTTCTTTCTCAGCGAGCAAGCGATCAATTTCAGAAATCGTGTCGTCCGTCATCTTCTGAACTTTGTCAGACTTCCCACGGCTTTCATCCTGACCGATGTCACCGTCCTTTTCGGCCTTTTTTAGGCCTTCCATACCGTCACGACGAACATGGCGAATGGCAACCTTGGACTTTTCGGCGTAATCGTGAGCAACCTTGACGAGCGACTTTCGGCGCTCCTCGTTAAGCTCAGGCAGTGGAATACGCAGGTTCTGGCCATCCACGATCGGGTTGAGGCCGAGATTGGACTCGCGAATAGCGCGGTCCACAGCGCCCACCATGGACTTGTCCCAGATGTTCACACCAAGCATGCGCGGCTCGGGAACGGTGATGTTGGCAACCTGCGAAAGCGGCACGCGAGAACCATAGGCGTCGACCGTGACGGGATCGAGAATGTTGGCAGAGGCGCGTCCGGTCCGCAGCGATGCAATGTCGCTCTTGAACGCGTTGATGGCACCGTCCATGCGGCGCTTGATGTCATTGAGGTCAACACCACTCATCTTGATACTCCATTTCGTTCTGGCCTTGGCGGCCCATTATCTTGACCGGCGCCTTTCGAGCCGCCGGTGATTATGCGTCGTGCACGATGGTCTTGAGACCGCCGCCCGTCAATATTTGGGCGAATCCGTCCTTCTCATGGATCGAGAACACGATGATCGGAATGTGGTTTTCGCGCGCAAGCGCAACCGCTGCCACGTCCATCACGGCAAGCCCCTTGGCCAGGACTTCGGAATGGGTCAATTCGTCGAAGCGGGTTGCGGTCGGATCCTTCTTCGGATCGGCCGAATAGATGCCATCGACCTGCGTTCCCTTGAAAATGGCTTCCGCACCCATTTCGGCGGCGCGAAGGGCTGCGGCGGAATCGGTGGTGAAGAACGGGTTGCCGGTACCACCAGCGAAGATCACCACCCTGCCCTGCGACAGATGATGGATGGCAGCGCGCTGCGAGAAGCTCTCACAGATTTCCGGCATGGCGATGGCAGAGAGCACAACCGTATCGATCTGCAGCTTGCGCAGAGAGGTTGCAAGCGCCAGCGCATTGATGACGGTCGCCAGCATGCCCATGTGGTCGCCGGTCACGCGATCGCCGCCCTTGGAAGCAACGGCCACACCGCGGAAGATATTCCCGCCGCCGACAACGACACCAACTTCGACGCCCATGGCCCGCGCTTCGGCAATATCGGAGGCGATACGGTCAGCGACAGCCACATCGATGCCGAACCCCTGATCGCCCATGAGGGCTTCGCCGGACGCCTTGAGCAGAACACGTTTATAGAGCGGCTTGGAAGACATCATGACTCCTTTAAGCAGGTCGCGCAAAGATCCGGGATCGGCTTTGCAGCAATGGCAGGCGAAACATAAAAAGTCCGGAGCTGCAAGAACATCTGCAAACTTTTTCCGGGCAACGCGAATTGTAACCGGAACGCGGATACACGAAGGGCACCGCGTTGTCACGCGATGCCCCGGAGTTTTCCAATATTTGGGTAAAGGGATCAGCCCTTTGCGACAGCTGCAACTTCTGCAGCGAAATCGCTTTCTTCCTTCTCGATGCCTTCGCCGAGAAGCAGGCGAGCCATACCGACAACTTCGATCTTGGCGCCGGCTTCCTTTTCGGCTTCCTTGATAGCAGCCTCAACCGTCAGGTCTGGGTTGATAACGAAAGCCTGGGACAGAAGAGCAACTTCTTCGAAGAACTTGCGCATGCGGCCATCAACCATCTTTTCGATGATGGCTTCCGGCTTGCCGGATTCGCGAGCCTGTTCGATGAAGACGTTGCGTTCGCGTTCTGCAACAGCAGCGTCGACTTCTTCGGCGCGGATAGCAAGCGGGTTGGTCGCAGCAACGTGCATGGCAACCTGGCGACCGATCGAGGTCAGAACGGCCTTGTCGCCTACAGACTTCAGGGCCACCAGAACACCGAGCTTGCCGATGCCGTCGCCAGCTGCGTTGTGGACGTAGGTCGCAACAACGCCGTGCTCGACTTCGAGCAGAGCTGCGCGACGCAGAGCCATGTTTTCACCGATCGTAGCGATCGCGTCCTTGATGGTGTCGGCAACCGACTTGCCGGTTGCCGGATAGGTGGCAGCAGCGATCGCGTCGACAGAACCATTGGTCGTCAGCGCAACGGAAGCAACGCCACGGACGATGTCCTGGAAGGCGTCGTTACGGGCAACGAAGTCGGTTTCGGAGTTGATTTCGACGACGACAGCCTTGTGGCCGGCAGACGCGATACCGATGAGACCTTCAGCAGCGGTACGGCCCGACTTCTTGTCAGCCTTGGCGATACCCTTGGCGCGCAGCCAGTCGATTGCCGCTTCCATGTCGCCGTTGGTTTCAGCCAGCGCCTTTTTGCAATCCATCATGCCTGCGCCAGACTTTTCGCGCAGTTCCTTTACCATTGCGGCGGTGATTTCGCTCATTGTGTGCCTCTTGTCGGTTCGGTCGGTCACGGCAGTCTTGCCAGGCCGAAATCGGATTGTGGGAACGAATGTACCCGGAACTGTGACAGGCTGATGAAACAGCCGCCACGAAACTTGAGAAACCAGCCGCTGTTCCCGTTGGCGCCGATCGCTGGATCGACGGGGTGCTGCGGCTTGAAACGAACAAGGCCGTCGAACGTGCAGTCCAGAACGGCCTTGTCTTATCCTGATGGAAAAGGCGGCGCGATGGCGCCGCCGAAAGGCCAATATCAGGCGTTGGCTTCGTCTTCGAGAGCAGGCTCGATCGGAGCTTCTTCAGAAGCGCCGAGGTCACGGCCGGAAGCGCCCTGCTGACGTGCGATACCGTCGATGGCAGCGCGGGCAATCAGATCGCAGTAAAGCGAAATGGCGCGCGAAGCGTCGTCGTTACCCGGGATCGGGAAATCGATATGGTCCGGATCGCAGTTGGAGTCGATGATGGCGACAACCGGAATGCCAAGACGCTTAGCTTCTTCGATCGCGATCTTTTCCTTGTTGGTGTCGATGATGAACATCAGGTCCGGAACGCCACCCATATCGCGGATACCGCCGAGAGCCTTTTCAAGCTTCTCGCGTTCGCGCTCAAGGTTCAGACGCTCCTTCTTGGAGTAGCCGGAAGCATCCGAGTTCAGGATTTCGTCGACCTTGCGAAGACGCTGGATCGAGTTCGAAATCGTCTTCCAGTTGGTCATCATGCCGCCGAGCCAACGCGAGTTGACGTAGTACTGAGCGGAGCGCTTTGCGCTGTCTGCGATGATTTCGGAAGCCTGACGCTTCGTACCAACGAACAGAACGCGGCCACCACGAGCAACGGTGTCGGAAACGACCTGAAGCGCGCGCGACAGCATCGGAACGGTCTGAGCCAGGTCGATGATGTGGATGTTGTTACGATCGCCGAAAATGTACGGCTTCATCTTCGGGTTCCAGCGATGTGTCTGGTGGCCGAAGTGAACACCAGCTTCCAGAAGCTGGCGCATAGAAAAATCGGGCAATGCCATGCCTTGTTACTCCTTTTCCGGTTGAACCCCCGCGAAGCGAACAGCACCGTTTGACCGGTACCACCGGGCGGAATGAACCGGATTTCTCCCGGAACACCCCAAGCTTCGCGTGTGGAATGGTGTGCCGCATACAGCGGCCTTCGCCAAATTGCAAGCACGCGGCATCAAAAAACGCTAGTATCGTCACATTTCAGCGTACAGGCGGCGCTTCACACGTCTCAGGCTTGAGAACATCGAGCTTCGCAAGCTTGCCTGTCAGAACGAAGTCGCCGTAATCCATCGTCAGATCACGCGTGATTCCATTCTCGTAAAGCTTGAACGACATGCGATAGATCGGCAGCGAATCCGTCCCGGTCTTGTCGTTGTAATAGGCAATGGTCACCGGCCAGAATGGTGCCTTGGCGAAATCGCCGGCAACACTCGCTTCGGCATCGCCATCCTTCGGTGCCTGCTGCTTGCCAACCAGCGTCGATGTAATCAGGCTCTCATCGCCGTCATCCGAACCATCGAACACACGCGACTCAAAGATGCGCTTGCCGAGCTTGGCGTTCTCAATGACCTGATACATGTGCTCGGTCGGAAATTCGCCAGGCACGAGATCGATTTCCCGCGGATCGGGCTTCGTCAAATCCACCTTCATCTTACCATCGACGTCTGCGGCCGAGCCAATGACTTCCTTGTCGAGCTTGTCGTCGGTAAAGGATTTGGTCTCGAAGGTGAATTTCTTCGAGACGGCATCTTCGAATGTCGTGGTCTGCTGATCAGTCATCCGCACCGCGTCGCCGGTATTGATCTGGGTGACGAAACGGAAGTCGGTCTTGTAACCCTTGCAGGACGAACCGGTGAATTCATAGACCATGCGTCCGGTCATGCCCTCAATGCCGGAGCGATCCGACGCATCCTTGAGTTCAAGATCGTAGACGGCGCGATGGGAGATCAGATTGGGAACGCTGGCAGGCACGGCACTTGCGATGCACGGCATGAGGCCCACGCCAGCGGCAAGAACGAGAGCGAGGTTCCTGACGATCATTCAATAACTCCTGTTGGACTCATCGCTCATACTGTACAAGCAACCGTCCGGCTTTTCGACATCATGACCTGAATGCCGGATTTTTGAAAGATTTACAACCAAAGCGGAAACGGAAAAATGTCAGACGCCATCGAAGCTCGCCTCAAGGAACTCGGATACACTCTTCCCGCCGCAGCAGCCCCTGCTGCCAACTATGTTCCCTTCACGATTAGCGGCAATCTGCTTTATATTTCCGGACAACTGCCGATGGAATCCGGCAAGATTGCGGTGACGGGCCATGTCGGTCGCGATGTCGATGTCGCAACCGCGCAAAAGGCGGCCGAGCTTTGCGCCGTCAACATTCTGGCGCAGGTCAAGGCAGCCTTGAACGGCGATCTCTCCAAGGTGCGCCGCGTATTGAAGCTCAACGGCTTCGTCGCCTCCGTCCCGGAATTCACCGAGCAGCACCTCGTCATCAACGGTGCGTCGAACCTCATCGCCAATGTCCTTGGTGACGCCGGCAAGCATGCACGTGCCGCCGTCGGCATGGCGTCGCTTCCGTTCAATGCCGCCGTCGAAATCGATGCCATCGTGGAAATCGACGCATGACATTGAAACTATCCTGGCTGACGGCCCAACCCGTCGCCCATCGTGGCTATCACGATCTCAATAAGGTGGTTTGGGAAAACACGCTCTCGGCTTTTACCCGCGCCATCGAAGCCGGCTACGCCATCGAATGCGATGTGCAGCTGGCGGCCGATAGCGTTCCCGTGGTCTTTCACGACGACGAGATGACCCGCCTCACCGGCATCAAGGGCGATGTGCGTGAGCGCACATCTGCCGAACTTGGGATGCTGTCGATCGGGCAGACCAAGGATCGCGTTCCCACACTGAAGCAACTGTTGAAGCTCTGCGCCGGCAAGGTGCCGCTCGTTATCGAGCTCAAGGGCCGTGAGGGCGAAGGCGTCGATGATGGCTTTGCCGAAGCGGTTCTGGAAGAGCTGGAGGGCTATCAGGGTCACGTGGCACTGATGAGCTTCGATCATCATCTCCTAAAGGATTTGAAGGCGGCACGCTCTCCCTGGCCGTTGGGTCTGACCGCTGAAGGTGCCAATCCGGAAGATTTCTTCAAACACGATGAAGCGATGCAGATCGGCCTCGATTTCATCTCTTACTTCTGGGGTCACCTGCCCAACAGCTTCATCGATGCGCAGAGAAAACTTGGCGTCCCGGTGATTACCTGGACCGTGCGGGATGAAAATGCCTTGGAGAAGTCCTATACATATGCTGACCAGATAACGTTCGAGGGGTTTGTCCCCAACAGCAAGGACCAGTCAGCCACCGCATGAGCGACGAATACACCATTCGCGTTGCACAGTCCTTCAAGGACATCGCTCCGGAAAGCTGGAACAGCCTTTCCGGAGCATCCAGACTACCGTCGATCACGCCGTACAATCCTTTCATTTCGCACGCCTTTCTGTCGTCCCTGGAAGAGTCCGGATCGGCCACGGCAAAGACCGGCTGGCTCGGCCAGCATCTCTTGCTGGAGCGCAGCGACGGGAGATTGATGGGGGCGGTTCCTGGCTACCTCAAGAACCACAGCCGCGGCGAATATGTCTTCGACCAGGGGTGGGCGGACGCGTTCGAACGCGCAGGCGGCCGCTATTATCCCAAGCTTCAATGCTCGGTCCCTTTCACGCCTGCAACGGGTCCGCGCCTGTTGACGACGGGACTGGACGTTGCGGCCTTTCAGCAGGTTCTCGCCTCAGGTCTCCAGCAGGTGACAGAGAAGCTTGGCATCTCTTCAGCACACGTGACCTTCGCAAATGAAGACGAGATTGAAGCCCTGGAGGATGAGGGTTTTCTGCATCGCACCGATCAGCAGTTTCATTTCATCAATGAAGGCTATCGTGATCACAGCGATTTCCTCGACGCGCTGTCATCGCGCAAGCGCAAGACCCTGAAGAAAGAACGGCGTTCAGCACTGGAAAACGGCATCGAAATCGACTGGCTGACCGGCAGCGATCTGACCGAAGATATCTGGGATCAGTTCTTCACCTTCTACACGGATACCGGCAGTCGCAAATGGGGTAAGCCTTACCTGACGCGGGCCTTCTACTCCCTGATCGGCGAGCGCATGGCAGACGATATCCTGCTGGTGATGGCAAAGCGTGAGGGTAAATATATTGCTGGCGCCATCAACTTCATCGGCGGTGACGCATTGTACGGCCGCCACTGGGGCTGCGTCGAGGACCATCCCTTCCTGCATTTCGAAGTCTGCTACCATCAGGCGATCGATTTTGCGCTTTCCAGGGGCTTGAAGCGCGTGGAGGCAGGCGCTCAGGGCGAGCATAAGCTGGCACGCGGCTACACGCCGGTGACCACTCATTCCGCCCACTACATTGCCCATCCCGGTCTTCGCCACGCCATCGCCGATTATCTGGAGCGGGAACGAAGCGAAGTCGAACAGATCAACGACTATCTTGAAGACCATAGCCCGTTTCGCAAAGGCGAACGGCAGGAAGACGACGACTAAAGAGTTTTGAGGGAGCAGCCCGTGACAGCCTACGATGACAACAACATCTTCGCAAAAATCCTCCGGGGTGAAATCCCCTGCGTCAAAGTCTACGAAGACGACCATACGCTGGCCTTCATGGACGTGATGCCCCAGGCCCCGGGTCACCTGCTGGTGATCCCGAAAACCGGCTCGCGCAATATTCTCGATGCCGATCCTGAGGTGCTGGCAAAAACGATCCCCATCGTCCAGAAGCTCGCCGTCGCCGCCAAGGAAGCCTTCGATGCTGATGGCATCTATGTAGCGCAGTTCAACGAGCCCGCCGCTGGCCAGACGGTCTTCCACCTGCACTTCCACATCGTACCGCGCAAGGACGGAGAGCCTTTGAAACCCCATAGCGGCGCGGTGGCGGATGTGGAGATGCTGAAGGCCCACGCAGAGAAGATCAAACAGGCGCTGTAAGGTAGGCTCTCGACCCGTCGACCGTCGAGAACAAATGCCATATCGCTGACACAAAAAAACCCGCCGAGGCCATCGGCGGGTTTTCTATTATTGGGGCCTATGGAAAGCCCCAAAATCATCACAACTCAAATCAGCTACGAAGAATGGAGCGGCCAGCGTAAGCAGCCTGCGGACCCAGCATCTCTTCGATACGGATCAGCTGGTTGTACTTCGCCAGACGGTCAGAGCGCGACAGCGAGCCGGTCTTGATCTGACCGCAGTTGGTGGCAACAGCGAGATCGGCAATCGTGGAGTCTTCCGTTTCACCCGAACGGTGAGACATAACAGCCGTGTAGCGTGCCTTGTGCGCCGTCTCGACAGCGTCGAGCGTCTCGGTCAGCGAGCCGATCTGGTTGACCTTGACGAGGATGGAGTTGGCAACGCCCATCTTGATGCCGTCGCGCAGGCGCGCGGAGTTGGTAACGAAGAGGTCGTCGCCGACCAGCTGTACCTTGGAGCCGATCTTGTCGGTCAGGTACTTCCAGCCTTCCCAATCGTCTTCGGCCATGCCGTCTTCGATGGAGATGATCGGGTACTTGCCCGCGAGTTCCGCGAGGTAGTCAGCCATGGCTTCCGGCTCGAGCGTGCGGCCTTCGCCTTCCATCTCGTATTTGCCGTTCTTGAAGAACTCGGTCGAGGCGCAGTCGAGAGCAAGAGCGACGTCGTCGCCCGGCTTGTAACCGGCCTTTTCAACCGACTTCATGATGAAGTCCAGCGCTTCCGGCGCGCTCTTCAGGCCAGGGGCAAAACCGCCTTCGTCGCCGACATTGGTGTTGTGGCCCTGCGCTGCCAATTCCTTCTTCAGAACATGGAAAATTTCAGCGCCGATGCGCACCGCGTCACGAATGCTTTCCGCACCGACCGGCATGATCATGAATTCCTGGAAGTCGATCGGGTTGTCGGCATGCGCGCCGCCATTGATGATGTTCATCATCGGAACGGGCAGCAGGTGGGCGTTCGGGCCACCGACATAACGATAGAGTGGCAGGCCGGTCGTTTCGGCAGCGGCCTTGGCAACGGCGAGCGACACGCCGAGGATGGCGTTTGCGCCGAGGCGAGACTTGTTCGGCGTACCATCGAGCGCAATCAGCGTCTGGTCAATGTGGATCTGGCTTTCGGCATCGAAGCCGCCAAGCGCATCAAAGATCTCGGTGTTGACGGCCTCGACGGCCTTTTCAACGCCCTTGCCGCCATAGCGCTGTCCGCCATCGCGCAGCTCGACTGCCTCGTGAGCGCCGGTGGATGCGCCCGATGGAACGGCGGCGCGACCGAAGGAGCCGTCTTCGAGGTACACGTCGACCTCGACCGTGGGGTTGCCACGGCTATCGAGGATTTCGCGTGCGATGATGTCGGTAATGGCTGTCATGGTCTCTCCCTTGGGACTGGAACAGATGAATTTCAGTCGCTTGTCTTAGAGCGCATCGGCAAAACTGTGAAGCCGTTTTCGAGCCGGACGGCGGATAAGCGATTCTGAAAAGCGTGAAAGGTCATTGCCACTTCGCTGTAGACGAAGCGTGAGAAATTACAATGACGACGCCCAGCATCAGGCGTCGCCCAACCTATAAAAATCGATTAGGCCAAAATCAGGCGGCCTTGGCGATGGCGTCAAACGCCAGAAGCTTCTCCAGAAGCTTCGGCATATCCTTCAGATGAACCATGTTGGGACCGTCGGAAGGGGCATTGTCCGGGTCTTCATGGGTCTCGACAAACAGGCCTGCAATGCCGACGGCCACCGCCGCACGCGACAATGTCTCGACGAATTCGCGCTGCCCCCCGGTCGACCCACCCTGCCCGCCTGGCTGCTGGACGGAATGCGTCGCATCGAAGACCACCGGCGCATCGAGCGAGGCCATGATCGGCAGCGAGCGCATGTCAGAGACAAGCGTGTTGTAGCCGAACGATGCGCCTCGTTCGCAGAGGAGAACATTCGGATTGCCGCTCTCGTTTAGCTTCGCCAGCACATTCTTCATATCCCAGGGCGCCAGGAACTGCCCCTTCTTCACGTTGATCACGCGACCGGTCTTCGCGGCGGCGATCAGAAGATCGGTCTGGCGACTGAGGAAGGCCGGGATTTGCAGGACATCGACGGTTTCGGCGACAATGGCGCACTGCTCTTCCGTATGGATGTCAGTCAGGACCGGAAAGCCATATTCCTTCTTAAGATCGGCAAATATCTCCATGGCCTTGTCGAGACCGATGCCACGCTGTCCGGAGAGCGATGTGCGGTTGGCCTTGTCGAAGGATGACTTATAGACAAGCCCGATGCCGAGCCTGCCGCAAAGCTCATGCAGCGTGCCGGCAATCATGAAAGCGTGGTCGCGGCTTTCCATCTGGCACGGGCCGGCGATCAGCGAAAACCGCTCCGTGTTGGAGAAGGCGACAGCGCCTTTGCCTTCGCCGGCGACCACTTTCAAATTGTTCTTCACAGTCATCTCATTCCTCACGACACATGCGCCGGACATCGCCGGCAACCGCTTAACTTGCGATGTTGCACAGGCATTAGCAGCAAGCGCGCCATGTGTCACGAGATGAGGGAAGCTGCGGCCGGTACACCGACCGCCTGCCCTTCAGCCAGCATTCGCCTTCCGGACGACATCGGGATTGGCCTCGGAAAATTGCACAAACGGCCCGACCGCGCGCACGGCGTCGGAAAATCCGGCACTTCCCTTCAGCCCTTCCAGTTCTTCAGGCTTGAAGCCGTGAGTCAGCAACATGCGATAGACGTTCTCGCTGTTCTCACCACCGGCGGAAACCCAAGTCGGTAGCGATGCCTCCCAGGCCTTCTTCTCGCGCTGGTTTCGGTCGGCAACGATGGCAAGCTTGATCAGTCCGCCGATCGGAATGGGAATGCCGTTCACCGCAAGATCGGGGATGAAGCTCGCCGGATGAACGCCGCCAAGCGCGTGGTTCTTCAGGATCCGTGCGCAGTTATTGTCGCGCGTCGGCTCCTTGTTCTGCGAAACGCGCTTCTGATTGAGCTGAACGATGAGCTTGCAATTGGCCATCGTCGTGTTCAGGAGCAGCCGGTCGTACTCCTTGCGCTTCAAAGCTTCCGGTGAATTGGGATCGAGGGTCTGGCAACCGGCCAGCGCAATCAGCATTCCGATAAGTGTAAATCTAATTAGCTTCATAAAAATGTCCCTGCCCCAGACAGGCGCTAGGAAGCGGCGCCATAGAGCCCTGATAATTTTGTGGATAATGCTTCGAATGGCTTGGCCCTCATCCCACAGGATGACCGGATCGTGTGATCCTCGAAGCAGCTTGTAGATACCCGCAAAAATGAAATCATCAACCTGGAGACGAAAAAGACGCGCAATACCGTAAAGAAGCTATAAACTTCTACCATTGCGCGGATAACAGGACCGCGAATCCATGAGACGTGAACGTTTGCGGAATTTTAAGGGATTGCAGAACACATATGGAACATATAGTGTTCGTTCTGTATTTGTTTCGCGAATCTTCGCCACGTATTCCAAGGGTTTTCTTCATGCTCACGCGCAAACAGCAGGAACTGCTTCTTTTCATTCATGAGCGAATGAAAGAGTCCGGCGTGCCGCCATCTTTCGATGAGATGAAAGATGCCCTCGACCTTGCCTCGAAATCCGGCATCCACCGGCTGATTACCGCTTTGGAAGAACGCGGCTTCATCCGCCGCTTGCCGAACAGGGCAAGAGCCTTGGAAGTCATCAAGCTTCCGGAAGCCTATTCCGCACCCGCACAGAAGCCGCCGCGCGGTTTCTCGCCAAGCGTGATCGAGGGCAGCCTCGGAAAAGCCAAACCGCCTGAGCCGGCTCCCGCTTCGAAGCCAGCAAACGATCAGATCTCCTCCGCTGTCACCGTTCCTGTCATGGGACGCATCGCCGCCGGTGTGCCGATCTCCGCTATCCAGAACAACACCCACGATGTTGCCGTACCCGTCGATATGCTGGGCACGGGCGAGCATTATGCGCTTGAGGTCAAGGGTGACTCGATGATCGAGGCTGGCATCTTCGATGGTGACACCGTCATCATCCGCAACGGCAGCACCGCCAACCCCGGCGATATCATCGTCGCACTGGTGGATGATGAAGAAGCCACCTTGAAGCGCTTCCGCCGCAAGGGTGCTTCCATCGCCCTGGAGGCCGCGAACCCAGCCTATGAAACCCGTATCTTCGGACCGGATCGGGTCAAGATCCAGGGCAAGCTGGTCGGCCTCATTCGTCGCTATCACTGAGCGGACGATAGTCGGCTCAAACTGGCTGCCTGTGCTCTTGCAGAGGCAAGACGCGCTGACCTCGTTGGCAGATGCGGCGATGTTGGGCTGCCTGTGATCGCGCCGAGGTTTCGACGCTGGTTCTCTTCGTCTTGTCTTCGTCTTGTCTTTGTCTTTCTTGTTATCCTCATTCTCGATCCGAGGATGAAAGTCGAAAGATTGGCGGATGGTCGGGTGCATGCCGATCATGGCCTTCGAACGGCGGCAATCTTTCAGTGCCACAGACAAGCGCCCTCGCCCGTCGCTTCTAAGAGCGGGACGTAGAGACGCAGCTAATCCACGTCGCGGCTACCATCCGACAAGGTAGACAGTCTCATCGCCCCTTTTCCGTTCTGCCTGTCGATTCCCGGTCTCGTTCATATTGGCGCAATGCCGGGAAATCCGGCAGCCACGCCTCACGGCGGACCGTCCAAAGCTCGTAGGTCGGCTCGAACTGATTTGGTGAATCGAAAGAACCGAGATTGACCTCGACTTCGTCGTCACTTTTTCCGAAGACCGGCGAACCGCAGTTGGGACAGAAGAAACGGCCATTATAGCTGCGTGTTTCTCCTTCGATGGTAACGGCATCCTGCGGGAAGATGGCGGATGCGTGGAAAAGCTCGCCGTGATGTTTGCGACAATCCATGCAGTGACAAATCCCGATACGGTAGGGCTCGCCGACTATCGAAAGCCTCACGCTGCCGCAGGCACAACCGCCAGATTTCATGTTCATCTTGATCGCTCCATTTGCTTGACGCCTCCCATCAAACCGCGACGAACCGATGAAGTTCATTGTCTTCTGTTTTCGGACACGTGAGAACCGCGAACGCATCAATTCATATGATAGCTGACATGACAGACTCGGCCTGTATGTCCTCTCGGTGATGCGTTAGGACCATGGACAGAGAAATAATATCCGCACTTTACACGCATGGATGCTTTTGCTGATTGCACGCGATGCAAGCCGCCATATCACCAGAAGGAGACAATATGTACGAACTCTACATCGCCAACAAGAACTACTCCTCCTGGTCCCTCCGGCCTTGGGTGCTGATGCGGACATTGGAGATTCCCTTCAAAGAGCATCTCGTCCCGTTCAACGATCCCGATCCCAAGAACGACTTCAATCACTTCTCCCCCACCGGCAAGGTGCCTTGCCTTGTGGATGGCGATGTCACCATCTGGGACTCGCTTGCGATCATCGAATATCTGGCGGAACGGCATGATGGTGTCTGGGCTGAGGATGCCAAAGCGCGGGCATGGTCGCGCTCGGCATCCGCGGAGATGCATTCCGGCTTCCAATCGCTCCGCAATCTGCACCCAATGAGCGTAGGCTTGCGGATCCGGCCGGTTCCAGCAACCGAGGCGCTCCGCAAGGATATCGCGCGTATCGACGCGCTATGGCAACAGGGCCTCGACAGCTTCGGAGGGCCGTTTCTGGCCGGTACGAATTTCACCGCTGTCGACGCCTTCTTCTGCCCCGTCGCGTTTCGCTTCCAGACCTACGGCACAGCACTCTCTCCAACGGCGGAGGCCTACAAGACCCGCCTCCTGAGCTCGCCGGCAATGAAGGACTGGGAGGAGGCAGCGATCCGGGAGCCGTGGCGCGACTTGGAGCATGAAGAGGAAGCGCGGGCGTCTGGCGAGATTATCGAAGACCGCCGCTCCGAAGCGGGTTGAAGCAAAAGACTTACGGTCGGGCCGCCAGCATCGTCTCGATATGCGACGGCATCGCGCCGTCAGAGGTCTTGCTGCGCCAGTCATAGGCGCGGTGGATCGACCAGGGTCTGGCAACGTCTTGCATCGCCGCGCGCGCAGCCGCGACGGGCGCTCCGGCCTCATTCAGCCAGAGTTCCAGCGAGCCTGTCTTTCGCAATGTTGTGGCGCTGATCAACAGCGCGCCCGAACGACAGTTTGAAAACGGCACGAAACGCGACGTCACGACGATGTCCGCCAGATCGCAGGCTGTTCCGGTCAACGCCGTGTTCGAAATGACCGCGACTTTGACGCCGCTCTCATGCCGTCCCGCGCACCAGACATTTTTCTGGCACGAGAAGCCATTCGTCCGCTCGAAAGCCAGAATCATCTTGTCGCGAGCCTCTTGCTTCTGCTGATCGGTCAGAACGGCCGGTCGGCGCGGCGTTGGCGATGCCGTGTCCTCTCGTTCACCCGCCTTGTCGTCATCCACCATGACAGGGGCCACATGCGTATCCGGCAGCGGCACCGCCCTCGCCCACTGATCAAAGACGAACCCCTTCGCCTGGCGCTTGGTCGTCACAACGAACTGATCCGTGCGAAATGCGACGAGGACACCATCCTCGTAGATCAATAAATCCGGCTTTGCTCTGTTCTGCTCAAGCGGCACCAGAACGAGACCAGCCAGAATCAGGGGAAGCCCCAAGAGCGCGAGGTGGGTCCGTAGCAAGGTCAGAAGAAGAAATCCGATTGTCGAGACGCCCAGAAACCAGGAGTGCTGCCGCCCGATCGTGGCATCTCCACCCCAACTGGAGACGGTGTTGGCAATGTCGATCACCATGGCCATGCCGTAACCCATCAGCTTCAGGAAGGGCGCGTCCAGACCGAAAGGCATGAGCAGCATGGCGATCAGCGCAGACGGCATGACGATGATCGACATGACGGGCATTGCGGCAAGATTGGCGGCCAGTCCGTAGGTGGTGATACGGTGGAAATGCTCGATGGAGTAGATCGCAGTCGAGACACCCCCAATCAACGAGGTGATGACGACACCGCCGATCACAGCACTCGCTTTGGACGAGGCCACCATCCACAAGGGCGGGCGCGCGATGAAGAGGCGTTCGCGATTGCCCCGCCATCTGCTCCAGAAGGAATAGGCCGCAACCAGTGCCAGCGTTGCGGCAAAGGACATCTGAAAACTCGGACCCATGATTTCATGTGGCGAAACCGCGATGATGACGATTGCGGCAAGGGCCACATTGCGCAGACTGATCGACGGCCGGTTGACGAGAACCGCTGCCAGCATGATCGACATCATCAACCATGCCCGCTCGGCAGAGACGGCAAAGCCTGAAATCAGATAATAGGCGAATGTCATCAACAGCGCGGCAAAGGCAGCGATCTTCTTGACGGGATAGCGCTGCGAAAACCCTGGAAACAGGCTGAACACCATACGCATACCGACGAAGAAGATGCCGGATGCCAGTGCCATGTTGAGCCCGGAAATGGCAACGATATGGGCGAGCCCCGACACGCGCAAAGCTTCCATCGTCTCGCTGGAGATCGCGCGCCGCTCATCCGTGATGATCGAAGCCGCAAAAGCACCCGCGTCGCCGCCGATGACGCTGCGGATTCGTTCGGCAATAGCGGAGCGCAGTGCGTAGAGCCCCGAACCCGCTGCTTCCAGCCAGCCCGCTTCGTCCGTCGTTTCGGCCTGCGTCGGTAGAGCCTTTGGCGCGCTGTAGAAAAATCCTGTCGCACCGATCCCATCGAAATACGCAGAAAAGGCAAAGTCGTTGAGGCCCGGCAATGCCGGCCCGGATGGAGGCGAAAGGCGCGCCTTGCCGGTGATGCCTGCACCGACAGCGATCGGTTGTTCGCGACTGCGCGAGAGAACGGATATCCGGTTTGGCAGCCGCGTCAGAGAAGGTCCACTCGTCGAAGTCAGGGCGATCGTGTAGCGCCAATAGCCCTTGGCATCCACCTCCCGCCGCTCCACCTTGCCGATGATCGTCGTCGTCACGGCACTGTCCAGCACCGTGGTCCCAACGCGGCGCGTCTCCCAGTTCGCCAGAAGCATGCCCAGCAGCAGAAGCGCAAGCGTTGCCAACACGAAGGACAGTGCGTTCTGCCGGTGCCGCGTGATGATGGCGATCGGGATGATGCAAAGACCACTCACAAGCAGAACGACGTCGGATGGCGGAGAGGCGAGCGAGAACCACAGTGCCGCGCCAGCGCCAACCAGCACGGGGATGAAAAGGAAGTCCTGCCGGTATTGAAGCTCCTCCGTGACGCAACGCGATAAGGTCGATTGCAATCGCTGTGCAAAGCCTTGAGGCGCAGGACGCGGCGGAGCAAAGAGTACGACATCCGTATTGGTAAGAGCAGCGGGCGCATTGATGCTGTCGAGCTCCACCTTCACAGGCGTGCCCGTCTCCAGCAAGCGGAACTGCTGCCGTTCCCCGTAGTCTTTCAAGTGCCGCCCCTCGGTCCCTTAGGACCAATTTGCAGCCTTGCGATTCGGATTGCAATCCAGTGTGCAGATTAAGGAAGCATTGACTTAAAACGAAACAGTAAAGTGGCAAAACCGATCAGAACGGCTTATTCCAATTCTGCGATGCACAATTTGCCTTTTGGATAGCTTGGCATCGTCGCGCGGATCATATAGCTAAATCCGTGACGCTTAATTGGCCGATGCGTCAACCCGCATCGCCTGCATATTCGGAGGTATGGTATGACGGAAAAAAGCGCTACAGTGACCCTCGGCGACAAGACGGTCGATCTTCCTGTACGAGAAGGTACGATTGGCCCGCGCGTCGTCGATATCGGCACCCTGTACAAACACACCGGCTCCTTCACCTACGACCCCGGTTTCACCTCGACCGCTTCGTGCGAATCCAAGATCACCTATATCGATGGTGACGAAGGCGTTCTGCTGCACCGCGGTTACCCGATCGAGCAGCTTGCCGAACAGGGCGACTTCCTCGAGACCTGCTACCTGCTGCTTTACGGCGAACTGCCGACGACCGCGCAGAAGAAAGACTTCGACACCCGTGTGACGCGTCACACCATGGTGCATGAACAGATGAGCCGCTTCTTCACCGGCTACCGCCGCGACGCCCACCCGATGGCTGTCATGTGCGGTACGGTTGGCGCCCTCTCCGCCTTCTACCACGACTCGACCGACATCACCGATCCGCACCAGCGCATGGTCGCGTCTCTGCGCATGATCGCCAAGATGCCGACGATCGCAGCCATGGCCTACAAGTACCATATCGGCCAGCCCTTCGTTTACCCGAAGAACGATCTCGATTACGCATCGAACTTCCTGCACATGTGCTTTGCCGTTCCGTGCGAAGAGTACAAGGTGGACCCGGTTCTGGCCCGCGCCATGGATCGCATCTTCATCCTTCACGCTGACCATGAGCAGAACGCGTCCACCTCGACCGTTCGTCTGGCCGGTTCCTCGGGCGCAAACCCGTTCGCATGTATCGCAGCCGGCATCGCCTGCCTGTGGGGCCCCGCTCATGGCGGCGCCAACGAAGCAGCGCTGAACATGCTGAACGAGATCGGCACCGTCGATCGTATTCCTGAATACATCGCACGCGCCAAGGACAAGAACGATCCGTTCCGCCTGATGGGCTTTGGTCACCGCGTCTACAAGAACTACGATCCGCGCGCCAAGATCATGCAGAAGACGATGTACGAAGTGCTGGAAGCGACCGGCAACTCCGACGATCCGATCATGCAGGTTGCGCTCGAACTGGAAAAGATCGCCCTTTCGGATCCTTACTTTGTCGAGAAGAAGCTCTACCCGAATGTCGACTTCTACTCCGGCATCACGCTGAAGGCGCTCGGCTTCCCCACGACCATGTTCACCGTTCTCTTCGCTCTTGCCCGCACCGTCGGCTGGATCGCCCAATGGAACGAGATGATCGAAGATCCGCAGCAGCGTATCGGTCGTCCGCGCCAGCTCTACACCGGCGCTGCAAAGCGCGACTACGTTCCGGTTTCCAAGCGCTGATCCGCAGTCGGGACCTCCAGACAAAAAAGCGTCTCTTTCGAGGCGCTTTTTTTATGCGCAGTTTTTCGGCAATCCATCCTCGCGATACCCGAAGACTTGAAGCAAAAGCCGCTTCCGCTTATATCGTCCTTGCGAGGACGACCTCGGCCATGGCGGCGACAGCATTCGGGACGGCCCGATTTGGTTATCTCGGGAGTTTCCCATGCGCAGCATAGGCGATCGTATCCGCCACGCCCTCAGCTTTGAAATTATCGGCCTCGCTTTGGTCATTCCACTCGGCACTGTCGTCTTCGCCATGCCGATGAGCGACATCGGCATTGTCGGCGTCGTCAGCGCCACCGTCGCGACGGCGTGGAATTATCTTTACAATCTCGGCTTCGACCACACCCTGCAGCGCCTGCGCGGCACCACGCTCAAGACACCAGCGATCCGTGTGGCGCACGCGGTTCTGTTCGAGCTTGGACTTCTGATCGTTCTGATGCCGTTCATTGCATGGTATCTCGGCATCGGCCTGATCCACGCACTAATCATGGATATCTCGTTCGCGCTCTTCTACGTCGTCTACGCCTTCGTCTTCAATTGGGCCTATGACGCGATCTTCCCGCTGCCGGAATGGCAGAAGGAAGCAGCAGCCGAGTAAGGCTACCAGATTAAACCCACAGGTAATCGCAAAGAAAAACGCCGCGCATCGAATGATGTCGCGGCGTTTAATTTTACATCGTGGATGGCGATCAGAGCGCCTTCAACGTCCAGGCCACAATCTCGCGAGAGGCAGCGGCAAACGCCGAGTCGAGCGCTTTGACAAAGTTCGCGTTGCCCGTACCGCTGACTCGCGCGCTTGCACGGAACACGTCCTGCGCCCGCACCGTGCCGTTGCGATCGTTCAGCAACTGTACCGAAATCTCGATGTTGGCGACATTGTTCTTGGTGTCGACCTCGAAGGCGCGAATATCGGTGACGACCTGATAGTCGATCGCCAGACCCTGCCCCGGACGCCCAACACCGCCGAGGCGGCCCGTATCCTGGAAGGCTTCGACCAGCTTCGACTGCACCATGCGCGGCAGGCGATCGCTCCATTGCGAGTTTGCAAGATACTGCACTTCCGAGTTGGAAAGCCGTACCACGATGTTCTCGCTATCGAGCGCCTTCAGCGCGGTTGGCTCAGCCACCAGAAGCTGGCGTCCCTTGAGGGATCGCGCCTGCGTCACCGGCGCGGGTGAGACGGAAAGATCGAACGTATCGTTCTTAGCGCCACCGCCGCAGCCTGCCAGGATCGCACCAAGCAAGGGCATCATCACAGCAAACTTCGTGGAGACCGCGGATATTTTCCGCCGTGGTATCTGCAAAATCATGAAACCAGGAACCTCCATCAACGCCGTGTCCGGCCATCATATTGTTTTACATTTTCGCCACCGAAGATCAGGCGCTGCGGATCGCGATCGAAATTGGTGATCGTATTGTTGAGATTGTTGACCGTATCACGGGTGCTGCTGATCAGCGCTTGAAGATCCCTCAGGCCCGAATTCGAGAAGCGAGTGAGGTTGTCGGCAATCGGGCCAATACGTCCGTTGAGATTGTCAGCAACCGCCTTGAAGGAGTTGAGAGTCTCACGTGCCTTGGCAAAAAGCGAATCCGCGTCATCGGTTCCCAGCATGCCGTCCACTTTCGCGAGAATGCCGTCGACGCGGCTCGACGCCATGTTCAGCTTGCGAGACATATCGGTGAAGTCGGCAATTGCTTGATCGATATCCTGACGGCGCGTTCCAACGTCATCGGCGATCTGGCGGAAGGTGGAAATCGCCTGGCGAGCGTCGGCAGTCGCAGCCGACACATCTTCAACCGTATTGCTCACCTTCGCGGTATCGACCGAAGCCAGAAGCTCATCGGCGCGCTTCAACACGTTTTGAGCGTCCGAACTTGCCTGTTCGAAGTTACGTGAGGTGCGTTGCACGTTCTCCATAACCGCTTGAATGCCGCTGGAAGAGGCCGCCACGTCGGACGTCACCTTGTCAACATTGGTGAGAATCGAGTCGATCTTCTGGGAATCCACCGCCTTGACCAGATCTTCAACGGCCGTCAGCGTTCCATCGAGACGAACCGAAACCGACTGAACGGTTGTCGACAATGAGCTCAGGCTCTCGAGGAAGTTTTCGATGCCATCGGAGTTGGAGGCGAGCGCTGCAGAGAATTTCTCGGCATTGCGAACGGTTTCCGTCAGCGGTCCGCGCGCATCCTGCACGAAGCCCTGCAGTTCTCCGATCGCACCATCCGCACGCTTCAGAATCTTGTCGGCGGTGGCAAGCAGGTTCGTCACACTGGACAGATCAGCCGTCAGCTCTGCTGGCACGCCGGTTTCGAAGGACTTCTGGAGAATGCGTTCCTCATTGCTACGCCCGCCCGAAAGCTCGACATAGGCAGCGCCCGTCAGGCCCTGGATTTCCAGAACCGCGCGAGTGGACGGAAAGACCGGCGCATCCGCCTGCACTTCCGTATAGGCAATCGAGTAAGCAGGATCCTGCTGATCGATCGAAAGACCACGAACCGTACCGACGGGTATGCCGTTGAACCGTACCGGCGAACCGACAGACAGACCATTGGCCGATCCTGGAATACGGATCGTCAGCTGCGCCACTGGCCCGCCGCGTCCGAATTCGGCCATCCAGTAAACGAAGCCGAATGCCGCCGCGACCACGATGAGCGTAAAAATACCGACAATGGTGTAATTCGCCTTGGTTTCCATGCCTATCCGTTACTCCCCGGAATCTGTTGCGTGCCATCCGGAAGGACGACGGCGCGAGCCCGCTTTCCGCGGAAATATGATTGGACCCAGGGATCGTCGTTATTGAACATATCCTCGAGTGTACCTTCGACTGCCACCTTCTTGTTGCCGAGAACGGCAATGCGGTCGCAGACTGAAAACAGGCTGTCGAGATCGTGGGTCACCATGTAGACGGTCAGACCCATCGAATCGCGCAAGCGCGCAATCAGCATATCAAATTCTGCAGCCCCGATCGGATCGAGACCCGATGTCGGCTCGTCCAGGAAGACGAGGTCCGGGTCGAGCGCCAGAGCGCGCGCCAATGCCGCGCGCTTGATCATGCCGCCTGAAAGTTCGGATGGAAACTTGTCGCCGGCATCCGGCTTCAAACCCACCATCTCGATCTTCAAAGCCGCAAGCTCATCCATCAGCTTTTGCGGCAGATCGAGATATTCGCGCATCGGCAGCTGAATATTCTCTTTCACAGTCAGACCGGAGAAGAGAGCGCCCTGCTGAAAGAGCACACCAAGACGCGTATCGAGCGCCATGCGTTCTTCGTCCGAGGCCTTGTCATAGTCAGTCCCAAGGATCTTGATCGAACCGCCCTGGCGCGGCAAGAGCCGCAGCACAGTGCGCATCAGTACCGATTTACCGGCACCGGACGGACCAATAAAGCCCAGAATTTCACCGCGATAGACATCGAGATCGAGATTGTCGAGCACGAGCTTGTCGCCAAAACCGACAGTCACGCCCTCCACCGAAAGCACGACTTCGCGATCGGTCTTGCTGTCTTTCCTGTCCTCGACTGCTTGTCCTTGATCCACAGCCCTCTCCTTAAAAATCGATGGCTGAATAGAAGATGGCGAAAAGCGCATCGACGAGGATCACGACAAAGATTGACTTGACCACCGAGGCCGTCACGTGTTGACCGAGCGATTCCGCGCTGCCGCCAACCTTCATTCCTTCGACGGATGCCACAATGCCGATGATCAGGGCCATGAATGGCGCCTTGATCATGCCGGACGCGATCGTCGAACCTTCCACGGCACTATGAAGACGCGAGAGAAACACTTCAAACGTGATACCCGAATAAATAAGCGAAACGATCGCAGCGCCGAACAAGGCCGAGAAATTGGCGATGATGGTGAGAAGCGGCAAGGCGATGGTGAGCGCCACCAGACGTGGGAACACCAGAACGCCGACAGGATTGAGACCGATGACTTTCAGCGCATCAATTTCCTCGCGCATCTTCATCGAACCGATCTCAGCGGTAATCGCGCTGCCCGACCGGCCGGCGATCATGATAGCGGTCAGAAGAACGCCGATCTCACGCAATTGGAGAATGCCGACGAGGTCGACCACAAAGACTTCTGCGCCGAAATATCTGAGCTGGAACGCGCCCTGCTGCGCGATGATCGCACCGATCAGGAACGACATCAGCGTAATGATGGGCACCGCACGTACACCCATGTGATCGACCTGGTTGACGATGGCGGCAGGCGATACGCCACGCCCTCGGCCGAGCTTCATCTGCGCGCCACGAACAGCAGAGCCCAGAATAAACATGCCGGCCATAAAGTCCGACCCCGCCTGGACGACATTGCGTCCGACGGGTTCGAAGATGCGGCTTAAAATACCCTGCTTTTGCGTATCCTTCGGCGGCAGCGGCGCTTCATCGGGAAGCGAGGTGATGATCTCCTCGACCTTCTCGTTGCCCTCGAAGCTGACATTTGAGCCGGACTTCTCCAGACGGCTCCGCAGGCTATGGAGGATCCATGCACCGGTCGTATCGATATGGTCGATACCCGAAAGGTCGATCGTGATCGGCCCGGATGCAGCTGATTTCTCGATCTTGTCGAGTTCGGGCAGAACGGGAGAGATGTTCGCGTTGCGCCAGGAACCGGAGAGCACGTAGCGCGCGCCGCCGCGCTCCGCGTTCTCATCCGCCGAGATTGCAGCCTGTTCCACCCGCTTGCCTGGTTCCTGTTCTTGCATATTTCTCCGCGTGAATGCAGCTTACTGAAAGATTCTCTTAACGATTCATATCTTTTGCCGGACCAGCAAGCCACAGCGGTGCACCGTAAATGGATACATATTTTGCAGGTTCCATGGTTTTACCCCCAACTATAAGGCAATTTTGATGAGCCGTTACCTCGAAGCCACAGCGCAGATCTTCCCGGTTGCAGGAAGCTTCACCATTTCGCGGGGAAGCCGCACGGAAATCCATGTGGTGACCTGCACCATTTCCGACAATGGCGTCCAAGGTCAGGGAGAGTGCGTCCCCTACGCGCGCTATGGCGAAACGATCGAAGGCGTCCTGGCAGATATTGACGCAGCTGCGAAGGCAATCGCTTCGGGGCTCGACCGGGAGCATCTTCAGCAGGCCATGAAGCCAGGTGCTGCGCGCAACGCCGTCGACTGCGCCTTGTGGGATCTGGAAGCGAAGCTCTCCGGAAGACCCGCCTTTGCTCATTTTTTGCCGTCTGCTCCAAAACCCTTGATGACGGCTTACACGATTTCGCTCGCCGATGCGCAGACGATGGCGGCGAAGACCAGAGAAAATGCCCATCGCCCGCTCTTGAAGATAAAGACGGGAACAGAGGATGACGAAGAGCGCCTACGCGCCGTTCGTGCGGCAGCACCAGATGCCGCAATCATCGTCGATGCCAACGAGGGATGGCGTGAAGACAATGTAGAGCACCACATGGCCGTTGCCGCGGAGCTCGGGATCTCCTTGATCGAGCAGCCTCTCCCAGCCGGCAACGATGCGTTTTTAGCAACGATAAAGCGACCCGTGGCAATCTGCGCGGATGAGAGCGTCCACCTCACAAGAGACCTTGCATCCCTTCGCGATCGTTACGATGCGATCAACATCAAGCTCGACAAGACAGGTGGCCTTACCGAGGCTTTGGTGATGAAGCAGGAGGCCGAGCGTCTCGGCTATCAGATCATGGTGGGATGCATGCTGGGAACGTCGCTTGCCATGGCACCCGCTGTGCTACTGGCGCAAGACGTGGCCTTTGCCGATCTTGACGGCCCTCTGCTTTTGGCGCGCGATAGAGAGCCGGGTCTTGTCTATGACGGTTCCCTCGTTCATCCGCCACAGCCGGAGCTGTGGGGATAAAGACATCCTCAGGCCGCTTTTGTATCAACGAGCTTGGGAAACATCACCGGCTCCAGCTGGCGCACCGTTGGCTCTTCCGCGCTGTCGCTGGTCTGCATCCAGGTGATCAGCTCGAAAGAGCCGTCAAGGTTCTCGACAATGGCCGTGCAGCTTTCCACCCAGTCGCCGGTATTGATGTAGCGGATACCGTCGATATCCTCCATCACCGCGTGGTGAATATGGCCGCAAATGACACCATCCACCTTGTTGCGCCGGGCCTCGTCGGCTACCACACGCTGGAACTCGCCGATGAAGTTGACGGCATGCTTTACCTGGAGTTTCGCCCAGGCGGAGAAAGACCAGTAAGGCAGGCCGATACGGCGGCGAACCGCCGCGATCGCGACGTTGACGGCAATCGCCGCATCGTAGGCCCAGTCACCAAGGTAAGCGAGAAGGCGTGCATTGCGCACGACGACGTCGAACTCGTCGCCATGCAGCACGAGATATTTCTTGCCGTCCGCTGCCTCATGGATCATGCGCTCGGCCACTTCGATGCCGCCGAAATGGGTGCCGGGGAATTCGCGTAAGAATTCGTCGTGATTTCCGGGGATGTAGACGATGCGCGCGCCCTTGCGCGCCTTGCGCAAAAGCTTCTGCACCACGTCGTTGCAGCCCTGCGGCCAGTACCAGCTTCGGCGAAGGCGCCAACCATCGATGATATCACCAACGAGCACAATCGTGTCCGCCTCGTGATACTTCAGAAAGTCCAGCAGAAAATCCGTCTTGGCCGCTTTCGAGCCAAGATGCACGTCGGAAATGAAAAGCGTCCTGAAGTGTCTGGTTTCGGTCTGCGTGGCCATGGTCTCGTCCCCTCGTCTCATGAAAGGCGTTTGGAAATCTTTCACTCTTGGGAAAACCAGACTCGTGTTTCAGCAAGATGACAAAGCGGCACTTCCATGGTCTGACGCTGGTCTTTTTGCGAATATCGCCTTTCTCGCTTTTGCATGCCACCCGCCAAATAAACGGCTGTACGGTCGAACTGTTTGCTGTATGCAAAGACCTTCGTGACAATTGAAATAAAGCGGTGAAAAAGATGAGTTCTCAGGACAAGGGCACGACGCAAGACAAGAGCAGCAATGCGGATCTGGATGAGCAGGCGCTCTTCTACCATCGCTATCCTCGCCCGGGTAAACTTGAGATCCAGGCGTCCAAGCCGCTCGGCAACCAGCGCGATCTGGCGCTCGCCTATTCACCGGGCGTCGCCGCCCCCTGCCTTGCCATTCATGAAAATCCGGAAACAGCGGCGCAATATACTGCACGCGCCAACCTTGTGGCGGTGATTTCAAACGGCACCGCCGTTCTCGGTCTCGGCAATATCGGCCCGCTTGCGTCGAAGCCCGTGATGGAAGGCAAGGCCGTCCTCTTCAAGAAATTTGCCAATATCGACGTCTTCGATATCGAAATCGACGCGCCCGGCATCAACGATATGGTCTCCACCATCTCGGCACTTGAGCCCACCTTCGGCGGCATCAATCTCGAAGACATCAAGGCGCCCGAATGTTTCGAAGTCGAGCGCCAGCTGCGCGCCAAGATGAACATCCCGGTCTTCCACGACGATCAGCACGGAACAGCAATCATCGTCGCGGCAGCCGTCACCAACGCGTTGGAACTCGCCGGCAAGGCCTTGTCGGACGTCAAGATCGTCGCATCAGGTGCCGGTGCAGCGGCTCTCGCCTGCCTCAACCTGCTGGTGGAGATGGGCGCCAAGCGCGAAAACCTCTGGGTCCACGACATTGAAGGCCTCGTCTATGACGGCCGCAACACGTTAATGGACGAATGGAAGGAAATCTACGCGCAGAAGACCGACAAGCGCGTGCTCGCCGAATCCATTGAGGGCGCAGACGTGTTCCTCGGTCTCTCGGCCGCAGGCGTTCTGAAGCCCGAGCTTCTGGCAAAGATGGCAGAAAAGCCATTGATCCTGGCACTGGCGAACCCCAAGCCTGAAATCATGCCAGAAGAAGCACGCGCTGCACGCCCGGATGCAATGATCTGCACCGGTCGCTCGGACTTCCCGAACCAGGTCAACAACGTTCTCTGCTTCCCTTACATCTTCCGCGGCGCGCTCGATTGCGGCGCAACCAGCATCAATGAAGAGATGAAGATGGCGGCGGTCCGCGCGATTGCCGAACTGGCCCGCGAGGAAGTCTCCGAAGTCGCTGCCAAGGCCTATAGCGAAGAGACGCCGGTCTTTGGCCCGAACTACCTGATCCCCTCGCCTTTCGATCCACGCCTTATCCTGCGCATCGCCCCCGCCGTCGCGCGCGCTGCCGCCGCAAGTGGCGTCGCATCGCGACCCATCACCGATTTCGATGCCTATCTCGATCAGTTGAACCGCTTCGTCTGGCGTTCCGGCTTCATCATGAAGCCGATCTTCAACAGTGCCAAGAGCGCGGAAAAGAAGCGTATCATCTTTGCCGAAGGCGAAGATGAGCGCGTGCTGCGCGCCGCTCAGGTGCTTTTGGAAGAAGGCACCGGCATCCCGATCCTGATCGGTCGTCCGCAGATCATCGAAACGCGCCTGAAGCGCTTCGGCCTGCGCATTCGCCCGAATACGGATTTCGC
This sequence comes from Agrobacterium cavarae, assembly GCF_004310285.1. GTDB lineage: Bacteria > Pseudomonadota > Alphaproteobacteria > Rhizobiales > Rhizobiaceae > Agrobacterium > Agrobacterium cavarae. The sequence goes on along the minus strand of NZ_SISF01000034.1, from coordinate 194,162 downwards.
CGTGGTCAACCCGGAAGACGATCCACGCTACCGCGACTATGTCGATGACTACTTCGCGCTGGTCGGCCGTGCCGGCATCAACCCGGAAGCGGCACGCACGATCGTTCGTACCAACACCACCGTCATCGGCGCTCTCTCCGTCAAGCGCGGTGAGGCCGATGCCCTGATCTGCGGTCTGGAAGGCCGGTTTGACCGTCACCTGCGCGATGTCAACCAGATCATCGGCAAGCGCGAGGGCGTTCAATCGTTCGGCGGCCTCAGCCTGCTGATCACCCAGCGTGGCGCGCTCTTCATGACCGATACCTTCGTCAATTACGATCCGAGCTCGGAAGACGTCGCAGAAATGGCGATCCTGGCCGCAAAGGAAATCAAGCGCTTCGGCATCACCCCGAAGATCGCGCTTGCCAGCCATTCGAACTTCGGTTCGCGTGATTCCGTCAGTGCCCGAAAGATGCGCGCAGCGCTTCAACTCGTTCGCGACAGGGCGCCTCATTTGGAAATCGACGGCGAAATGCAGGGTGGTTCGGCGCTCTCGGAAATGTTGCGCAAGCGCGCCATGCCCAACAGCGCCTTGTCCGGTGAGGCGAACCTCTTGGTCTTCCCGAACCTGGACTCGGCCAATATTTCGCTTGGCGTCGTGCGCACCATGACGGAAGGTCTGCATGTCGGGCCGATCCTGCTTGGCACGGCCCTGCCCGCACATATCCTGTCGCCCACCGTCACCTCGCGTGGCGTGGTCAACATGGCAGCGCTTGCCGCCGTCCAGGCATCGCACCCTTCGATGTGATGGCCTGGGTTTCAAGCATGGTTCAAGCAAAATTGTGCAGCGGTTTTGCGATGACAACATGCGTCGAAACAAGGACCTACGGCGTAAGGAGCGAATCTGAACGATCGCGACACGCTTCAGGCCTGACGTTATTGCGTCACTTCGAATTAACGCAATTTTGAAGCTGCTGTTGCCGCATTGCGGCACAGCCCTATGCTATCCTGAACTTAATCCTGCCGCGAGCGTTGGTGATTGATGTTGAAAGGGATGCGGACTGAATGCTGACGGGCCTGCAGAAAACGAATGGGCGCCCGGCGCCGCGCCGCAACCGTCTCATCGGTTCCCTGTTGGCCGCCCTCCTCGTCGCACCCGTTGCCGTGCAGGCGCAGGACATCTGCGAAACGCTCGAAGCACAACTGAGACAACCGGCAGAGTCCACCCAGGTTATCGGTACCACAGCGCAGGTTCGGCAATTTGCCAATGCGCTGGCACAGCAGAACCTCGTGATCCGCCGCATCAAGAACGATCTAAGGAGCTACGGCTGCTCATCCGGTAGTGTGATTGTCTATGGAAATCCAAATGCGCAAATCTGCGGTGATATCGCGGATGCCCTGGCGCAAGCGGAAGCCGAACGGGACATGATCGCTGAAGACCGCAATCGTATGCTTGCGAGCCGTCGCACCGAAGCCGCCGACCGGTGGGATCGGATCATGGCAGCGCTGGATGCGGAGGGCTGCCTCGACCGTCGGCCACCCGATTACGCATCGACGGACCCAGGCTTGGATGCCCAGCCCCGTGGCTACACCGACCCCTTCAATGACAATCAAAGGGACATTGGCAATTACGGCCCGACACCAGATATGCCGGCCGAGGGCGGCTTGAGGACGCTTTGCGTGCGCACCTGCGACGGAGCCTTCTTCCCCATATCCTCCAACGCGACGCCGATGGATTTCAGTGCTCAAGCTGCCCAGTGCGAGCGGATGTGCCCTGGCACCGAGACGGAACTCTTCTACCATTCCATGGTCGGACAAGAGAGTTCCGATATGGTCTCAGCCAAGACCGGTCAGCCTTACAAGTCGATGCCAACGGCTTTTGCCTATCGCAACGGCTCACCCTCGACACGCTCACCATCATGTTCCTGCAACATGGCGGCCTATCATCAAGAGATGAGGAAGCAGGAAGAGCAAGCGAGAGCGCCACAATCCTCTCCTGATCAGTCCTATTCCGGCATCACCCGGATCCCTGCCCCGAAGACGGAAAATCCCACACCAGCGTCGCCCGAACCCGCACCGCAGGTCGAGGCCAAGGCATCCCCCGTCCCCAAAAGGGAATACGATCCGAAGAACAGTAAGGTGCGCATCGTCGGCCCGCAGTTTCTGCCGGAAGAGACAAGCCGCATCGACCTGAAAAATCCTGCCTTGAAAGGGGCACAGCCTCAACAGGAATAAAACCGCTGCGGCAGACCGATAAGGCATGGCGCAGCGGTGGATGCGCTTGGTCTCGAAAGCGTGTCGCAATCTTTGGGATTCGCTTATTGCGCTTTCGCTCTTTGTTTTCTCGCAAGTCGTTATCGCAAAACCGCTGCCCACTTTTGCGTGGACCATGCTTTAGAACCGAGGGAACCAGGGCGGCACCAGCGGCTGGCCAGGCATCGGTTCGCGCACCGGAAGGCCGGCATCCCGCCGAAGCCGATCGCTAAGATGCGTGGCATGGTTTCTCGTCTGCCGATGCTTCATTGCACCCAGAACTGCCGCCTTCAGCGTGGCCCAGGCACCAAAACGGCGAACCAATTCTTCGACGGTTCTGGAAAGATCACTTACACTCAAAGATTGTTGTTTAGACATAGGTCATCCGTCCCGGCGCAAGATAGCAACCAGGTCCTCTTGTGAAGGAAAAAAGGCGTGCGGAAACGTTCTGCGCAGCAACAGACTGCGAGGTCAAAAGACTATCGACACACCGTGATGTATAGTGAAAAAGCCTGCAAAGGCAGGGAAAAGCTTAGATAGCGATTCCACGTCGGTATGCGCGAAGCATCATTCCGGACATCGGCGGAGCTACGGACATAACCATACCAGAGAGGCAAAAATGCTTAAATGTAGTCATCTAACGCCTCCTGTTCTTGAGTTGCGAGCCCGATTTTTTTGACACATCTTCGATTCGCCTGCAAGAGGTTCAATCTCGAATTGTATCAATGAGCTTTCATCAGTGCAAAAATGTCACAATGGACTTAGAACACCGTGCGTTTAACCGGGCGCACAAAGGACGCGTTATCGTCTTTGATCGACGCGTCCTACTTCCTGAGCTCGGCGCTCAGTATTGCTCGATCTTCAAACCAAAGCCCTGCATCAGTCTTCTCGTGGTAAAATCCGGCTGACCTGAGGTGAAGATGGCGAAATCGAAGCCCTCAGGATGCTCGGCACCCTGTAGCACCTCGACCTTGCGGCGTGCCTGCCGGGCAATCGCTTCTGCCGGATCCAGCCAGTCTACCGGCCAGGGGGCAAGCCTGCGGAACACATTCGCCATGAACGGATAATGCGTACAGGCAAGCACCACGATGTCGGTGCGCCGGCCCTGATCCTCATTGAAGCACGGCGAAATTTCGGCCAGCACGGCATCATCCGAGACGCTCTCTCCTCTGATCCAGCTTTCCGCCATGCGTGCCAGATTTTCCGAACCGACCAGGCGCACGTGACACTGCGAGGCGAAAGACTGGATGAGGTCACGCGTATAGGCGCGCTTCACCGTGCCAGGCGTCGCCAGCACAGACACGAGGCCGGAACGGGTGCGTTCTGCCGCGGGCTTGATGGCGGGCACCGTTCCGACGAAGGTCATGTCGGGAAAGGCGGCCCGCAGGTCTGCACCGGCAAGCGTGAAAGCCGTATTGCAGGCAATGATGCAGATTTCCGGCTGATAGGTGTCGAGCAATTGGGCAAACAGCGACAGTATGCGCTGGCGCAACCCATCCTCTTCCCATCCGCCATAAGGGAAACCCGCATCGTCTGCGACATAGATGAAGCCACGCTCGGGCATCAAAACCCGCGCCTCGCGCAAGACCGTCAACCCGCCGATGCCGGAATCGAAGACGAGAACCGGCTTTGAGACGGGAAGATCAGTCGTTGTCGCCAGAGCCATTCGTCGGTGTCCCCTCGCCTTCGGCGCTTTTCTCTGTCCGTTTCGGCCAGCGGCGCGGAAACGCGTCCAGCGACTTGATCACGCCGCGAAACACGCTGATCTCCTGCTCCGTAAATCCCCGTCGTGACAGAACAGCGCGCAGATTGTCGACCATTTTGGGCTTTTTTTCAGCCGGGTGGAAATATCCGCGCGCATCCAGCGCCTCTTCGATCTGGTCGAACAGGCCGAAAACCTGTTCCTTGGTGGAAGGCCGTTGCTGCACCGACTGGAACGCAGTCTCGGCAAGGTCCTCCATGCCGGATTTCATCCACTCATAAGACATCAACAGCACAGCCTGTGCGATGTTGAGCGATGCGAAGGCCGGGTTGACGGGGAACGTCACGATCTCGTCGGCCAGCGCCACTTCCTCGTTCGTCAGGCCCCAGCGCTCGCGACCGAACATGATGCCGGTCCTTTCGCCTGCCTTGAACTTGGCGCGCAGGGTTTCGGTCGCAGTGACAGGCGCGCGCACCGGCTTGAAGCCGTAACGCTCGCGTGCCGTCGTCGCATAGACGAAGTTCAGATCGCGAACCGCATCCTCCAGCGTTTCGTAGACCTTGGTGGCATCGATCACATGATCGGCCTTCGAGGCGGCCGCGCGTGCTTTCTCGCTCGGCCAGCCATCGCGCGGATTGACCAGACGCAGCTCGGCCAGCCCGAAATTCGCCATGGCGCGTGCCACCATGCCGATATTTTCGCCAAGCTGAGGCTCGACCAGAATGATCGCCGGGCCTTCGGCAATGAGTTCGAGATCGCTGTTTGTACCTGCCATAGTCGCCTTCCAATTTTTAGGCTTCACTGGCACAGTTTTCCGCGCAAATCAAAGGCAAGGCGTGTGTTACGCGCGGCTTATTCGCCCTTGATGATGTTTGCCATCTCTTGCTGCACGGAATCGCGGCCCTCATCGCCAACACGATGAATGTCATTGATGACCGGCTTGCCGTCTTCTTCGATCACATCGAAATTGACCTGATCGACGGTCGCCTTCATTTCGGCCTCATCCATGCAGGCCCAGAGCTTGAACTTGACGGTGACATCGCTCACGCCGTCCTTGGGCGGCGCTGCCGAGATGTTAACGTCCTGCAGCGGGCAGCCATCCTGCGAATTGGTGACCACGTCATAACCGAAGGGGTCGCCCTTCTCGCCTGCCGCTGCCTCATAGGCGGGCTTCTTCGAGGCTTCGCGATATTGGGCGATGAACGCCTTGCTGAACAGCGTCGTCAGCAGATCTTCGTCGAAAATATACTTCCAGTCATCGGCCTCGCCGGACCAGTTCTTCACCGTAATATCCATGACCTTCTTCACCGGCTCGGTGGGATCGGCGGCAAAGGCGCTGGAGGAAACGAATAATGCGGCAATGGCGAGCAGAACTTTCTGCATGATGACGTCCTGAAACTTCAGCTTACCCAACGTAAGCGATTCGCCTGAATCTAATCCGCGAATGTGTTTTGGCAATCCGGTAACAAGGCTTTTAGAAAGGCCAAAAAAGCTGACCGATGGCTTTGCCTCTGCCGCTCGCAATGCTATAGCGCCACGGGATATTGACCCTTATGGCGCTCGATTGGGCGCAACCGTTCTCGAAGGTGAGGAATTCATGACAAAGATCAAGGTAGCCAATCCGGTCGTCGATCTCGACGGCGACGAAATGACCCGTATCATCTGGCAGCTCATCAAGGACAAGCTGATCCTGCCATACCTCGATCTCGATATCGAATATTACGACCTTTCCGTTGAAAACCGCGACGCTACCAACGACCAGGTAACCGTTGATGCGGCACACGCCATCAAGAAGCATGGCGTCGGCATCAAGTGCGCGACCATCACACCGGACGAAGCCCGCGTGGAAGAATTCAACCTCAAGCAGATGTGGAAGAGCCCGAACGGCACGATCCGCAACATTCTGGGCGGCGTCATCTTCCGCGAGCCGATCATCTGCAAGAACGTTCCGCGCCTGGTTCCAGGCTGGACCCAGCCGATCGTTGTTGGCCGTCACGCTTTCGGCGACCAGTACAAGGCAACCGACTTCAAGTTCCCCGGCAAGGGCAAGCTGACGATCAAGTTCGTCGGCGAAGATGGCCAGGTCATCGAGAAGGATGTGTTTGACGCTCCGAGCGCCGGCGTGGCTCTTGCGATGTACAACCTCGACGATTCCATCCGCGAATTCGCCCGTGCATCGATGAACTACGGCCTGATGCGCAAGTGGCCGGTTTACCTGTCCACGAAGAACACCATCCTGAAGGCCTATGACGGTCGCTTCAAGGACATCTTCGAAGAAGTCTACCAGAGCGAATTCAAGGCGCAGTTCGACGAAGCAGGCATCACCTATGAGCACCGCCTGATCGACGACATGGTCGCATCTGCGCTGAAGTGGTCCGGCGGCTACATCTGGGCCTGCAAGAACTACGACGGCGACGTTCAGTCGGATACCGTGGCACAGGGTTTCGGCTCGCTCGGCCTGATGACCTCGGTTCTCCTGTCTCCGGATGGCCGCACGGTCGAAGCAGAAGCGGCGCACGGCACAGTGACGCGCCACTACCGCCAGCACCAGAAGGGTCAGGAAACCTCGACCAACTCCATCGCATCGATCTTCGCTTGGACCCGTGGCCTCGCCCACCGCGCCAAGCTGGACGACAATGCTGAACTGGCAAAGTTCGCCACGACGCTGGAAACCGTCTGCGTCGACACCGTCGAAGCCGGCTACATGACCAAGGACCTCGCGCTCCTCATCGGTCCGGATCAGCCTTGGCTCTCCACCACCGCCTTCCTCGACAAGATCGACGAAAACCTCAAGAAGGCCATGGCTGCCTGATCGGCATCTACCCTTTAGAGACCTTCGAAAACCCGGCCTTCGCGCCGGGTTTTCTTTTGCCCCCAATCGATGTCTTGATTAGGTCATGCTGCCGGAGCAAACTCTGCTCAACAAGGGAGAGAGACATGAGCGATCTGACATTCTACACCCATCCCATGTCACGCGGACGCATCATCCGCTGGATGCTGGAGGAAGTGGGCGGATCTTACGACACCAGAATCATCGGCTTCGACAGCGACATGAAGGCTGGCGAGTACAAGGCGATCAATCCCATGGGCAAGGTGCCCGCGATCAAACACGGCGACGTCGTCGTGACGGAATGCGCAGCCATCTGCGCCTATCTGGCCGACGCCTTCCCAGAGAGGGGTCTTGCCCCTCCCACCAACCATCGTGGCCTTTACTATCGCTGGCTCTTCTTTGCGGCCGGCCCCCTGGAAATGGGCGTCAGCAACCGCGCAATGGGTCTGGTGATTCCGGAAGACAAGTATCGCATGGCCGGATGCGGACGCTTTGAAGACCTGATGGACACCCTCGAATACGCCGTGACGCAGAACGCTTTTATTGCTGGCGACAGCTTCACCGCCGCCGACGTCTATGTGGGCTCGCATATTGGATGGGGTCTGCAATTCGGTTCGATCGAGAAGCGCCAAGCCTTTGCCGATTATCTCGGTCGCCTCGGTCAGCGCCCGGCTTTCCTGCGCGCTCAGGAGATCGACGATTCCATCATAAAGAAAATGCAGACAGCCTGACGTCGCACGGCCTTTGGCGCATCTCATTCTATCAAAAGATGCGTCAGACGACCCCCAAAACCTACCTAGGATTGATCTAAGCCATTGTGAATGTTGTAGAATTTTGTTGTAGCCCATATAAATTATTAACTCGTTGTGTAGTAAACCATCACATTGCCATCCACCCGGCCTGCGAACGCAGTAAACGGCTGCTGCGTTTGCTCTAATGCGGTGCCTTCCTAAAAGGGGCGACTGTAATGATGACTGTGCTGGGATGCATCGTCTACGAACACAACATCTGGCTCGTGCTTGTGGCAGTGCTACTCTGCGGCACCGGTTCGTGGGTGACATCCCGGCTTTTCAGTAAAACGACGACCGCGACCGGGAAGCAGCGCATCGGCTGGCAGGCCATGACTGCGCTTTCTGCAGGCGTGGCGATCTGGTGCACACATTTCGTCGCCATGCTTGGCTATGACGCAGGCGTGCCCATCGGCTTCGATTTGTCGTTGACGGTTGTTTCGCTTCTGGTCGTCCTGTTCGGCAATGCGATCGGTTTTGCCGTGGCAGTCAGCAACCGTCATCCCATCATGCCCGCCTCGGGCGGCGCAATCGTCGGTCTCGCCATTTCCACAATGCACTATACCGGTATGATGGCCTACCGCGTTCAAGGGATCGTATCCTGGGACAGGACTTACCTTATCGCTTCGATCGTTTTTTCCGTGGGTCTTTCATCGGCTGCGCTGCATTTTGGCATGCGTAAAGGCAGCAACGTCATGGCCGTGGTCCTAACGCTTGCAATCGCCGTCTTGCACTTCACAGGGATGACGGCGTTCAAGGTCGAACCGATGTATGTCGACGGATCCTTCTCCAATCCGGATTCTCTCTGGACTCTGGCCATCGCCATTTCCGGCATGGCTTTCGTCATCGTTGCCTGCGGTCTGGTAAGCTACCTCATCGACAATGGCACACGCGCCGAGACCATGGCGCATCTTCGTCAAATGGCGTTATACGACGCGCTAACCGGCCTTCCCAATCGCGCCAACTTCAACGAGAGGCTGGAGAAAGAACTCGCGCTCGCCGATGCGCAAAAGATCCGGCTAGCGATGATCGGCATCGATCTCAACCGGTTCAAGGAGATCAACGACACCCGTGGCCACCATGTCGGCGACGACGTCTTGACCGACCTTGGTCTGCGGCTCAAGCATTTGGTTCGGGAAGACAAGGGCGAGTTCGTTGCCCGTGTTGGCGGAGACGAGTTCGCCGCTCTATTCCGTATTCAGGACGATGAAATGGTCGGCATAAACCGGTTTCTGAAACGTCTCGAAACGGTGATGTTCACTCCGATCAATATCGACGAAGCCCAAATTGTCGCTGGCGCAAGCTTCGGTGTCGCCCTCTACCCCGACGACGCAACTAACAAGGAAACGCTTGTCAGTAATGCGGACCTCGCCATGTATCGGGCAAAGTCGCAACTCACCGAAAAGCGTGTCTGCTTCTATGAGGCGGGCATGGACAAGGCCGTCAAAGCAAGGCGTTGCATGGCGGCTGATTTGCGCAAAGCACTCTCCCGCGATGAACTCTCGATCCACTACCAGGTACAGACCTCCGTTTCGACTGGCGAGATCACGGGCTACGAAGCGCTGCTGCGGTGGCACCATCCGGAACGCGGTTTCATCCCGCCCTCAGATTTTATTCCGCTGGCGGAGGAAAACGGGCTCATTTTGCAACTTGGCGAGTGGGTGCTGCGCACCGCATGCGCAGCTGCTGCCTCCTGGGAGCCAGCCTGCAAGGTTGCCGTCAACCTCTCTGCCGTTCAGTTTGCAGCGGGCGATCTGCCCAAGCTCGTCATGAGCATCCTTCTCGAAACGGGTCTTCCCCCGCATCGACTGGAGCTCGAACTTACCGAGACCGCCATCCTGAAGGATCGCGAGCGTGCCTTTCACATGCTTCGCCAAATCAAATCCTATGGAGTCTCCATTGCGCTGGACGACTTCGGCATTGGCTATTCTTCGATAGATACGCTGCGGTCTTTCCCTTTCAGCAAGATCAAGCTCGACCGCTCCTTTATCGACGAAAGCCACAGCAGTCAGGAAGCACTGACCATCATCCGCACCGTATTGGCTCTCGGCAAGGGCCTTAAAATCCCGGTTTTGGCGGAAGGGGTGGAAACAAGGGAACAGCTTTCGCTTTTGGAATCAGAAGGATGCGGGGAAGCACAGGGCTACCTTCTCGGCCGGCCGGCGTCACTTGACCAGATCCTTGCGACGGGCCGCTTGCGCATCATCGAGCGACCCCTCCCTTTGCCAAGAACGGCCATTCATGACCCTTTCGGCCTATCTGACGTAACTATTGGAAAGACAGGCACAGACAGCTGAAACCCGGCGAAGGCTAGACGATTGTCTGTTATCCGACATGATAAGAAGTTGGTTCTCGGAAACAGAATGGGTGTAGCAAAACCGAATTAGGACGCCGCCCCTGCGCCCTCGTTCGCGGTATCGCCAAAGACCTCCTCGAAGGCCTCCCGTAGGAAGACATCGACATCGTTGATCATCACCAGCAGGCCGAGATCGACGAGGCTGGTGACGCCGTATTGGGTGATGCCGCAGGGAACGATGCCGCCGAAGTGGGTCAGGTCGGGATCGACATTGATCGACAGGCCATGAAAGCTCACCCACTTGCGCAGGCGAATCCCGAGCGCCGCAATCTTGTCCTCGGACATGGAGCCATCCGGCAGAAGCGGCTTTTCCGGCCGGCGAACCCAAACACCGACCCGATCTTCACGCCGCTCTCCCTTGACGTTCATCTTGTCGAGCGTGCGGATGATGACCTCCTCCAGTGCAGCCACATAGGCGCGCACATCCTGGCGTCTGCGCTTGAGATCGAGCATCACATAGACCACCCGCTGGCCTGGGCCATGATAGGTGTACTCCCCGCCCCGTCCGGTTGCGAAGACGGGAAAGCGGTCCGGCTCGATCAGGTCCGACGAATCTGCACTCGTGCCCGCCGTGTAAAGCGGCGGATGCTCCAGGAGCCATACAAGCTCGTCCGCTTCGCCCGCAGCGATGGCTGAGACCTCACGCTCCATCTCCTCGATCGCCTGCTCGTAGGGCACCAGCCCGTCAGAGATTCGCCAGCGTACCGCAGGAGAACCGGCGCTCGGGTACATCGTGGAGGTGAGATCGGTGCGTGTGAGCATGAAAATGTCCTTTCCACAGCCTTCTGGCAGAATGAAATAGAGGCTGCAAGCCCAGCGTTTGCGGGCTTCTTCCATATAGGAAGGCAAAGGCCTGTTTTTAATTTCAAAAAACTGTCACGGCGCTCTTGTGCACCCAAAATCCTTTTGCTACATGCACCCCCGTCGGCGCAAGTCGACCCTACCACGATGCGGTCGTGGCGGAATTGGTAGACGCGCAGCGTTGAGGTCGCTGTGGGGCAACCCGTGGAAGTTCGAGTCTTCTCGACCGCACCAAAAGAAAAACCCGCTTCGGCGGGTTTTTCTTTGTCTTCAATTATCTAAGCGAATTCCCTGAAGCTCCGTGTGAACGATCGGCGATCCGTTCAATGGATTGGGATGTTTCTTTTATCCGCTTCTTCCTTGATGATATCCTCGACCAGTTCGCGTTTCAGCGACGGATTTCCCAGCAGATAATCATCGGCAATTTCAAAAATGGATTTCGGGCTTTCGGTGCGGCTGAGCGTATCGAGATCCTGCGCGATCTGCTCCCGAAGTTCTGCATAATTTTCCATGGTCGTCTCCTTTGTTATGAACACAATGCGGATGGGATCGCACCGGTTCCTAAAGCACGATGCCTAGATCAAAGAAGACAGAGCGTCCTTGGTGCCTCCAGTAGGACGCACGGCGCTCCAAGCCAAAAAGAAACCCTCCCGCGAGGGAGGGTCAGGTTGGAGAAGACAGCATCATGCGGGTAGCCGGTCAGCTGCCAAGACATCGAACCGTCATCGATACGCCCAGTTCCCCTGCGTCGTCACCCAGCGCGCGATCATCGGACTGCAACGCGAATGCGGTTCGATCGGTCCGACGCTCTGGAGCGGCCCGTGAGGGCGAAACAAAACACGTCGACGTCTCATCCTGCCCTCCACCACAAACGCACGACGACATAATCACTCGAAAGCTACCAGTACGCCATCACGCTGTCATTATAGGGTCGTGAACCGATGACTGGAATAGAAAGGGCCGGAACCTCGTCTTCGAAGTTCCGGCCCTTGAATGTCAGCAATCAAACGCAGGGCAGCTCAGCTGCTTTCCCACGACCTTGAACGAGATCAGCTCGCGAGCGACGCTGCAACTGCCTCGATGGCTTCATCAGCCTTCGATCCATCGGGGCCACCAGCCTGCGCCATGTCTGGACGTCCACCGCCACCCTTGCCGCCGAGAGCAGCCGACGCCGTACGCACCAGATCGACGGCGCTAAAACGCGATGTCAGGTCTTCGGTGACCGCTGCAACGGCACTGGCCTTTCCATCCTCGGATACGGCAATCAGCAGCACCACGCCAGAGCCCAGATTGGTCTTGGCATCGTCTGCGAGACCCTTCAGATCCTTGGCATCGATGCCGGACATGGCCTTTGCCATGAACTTCACGCCACCGACCTCTCTCGTATCGCTGGCCGAGCCTTCCGCCGAACCGCCGCCCATGGCGAGCTTGCGGCGAGCGTCAGCCAGTTCGCGCTCGAGCTTCTTGCGCTCATCCAGCAGACCCTCGACGCGCGAGATAACATCGCCTGGCTGCACGCGAAGCGACGAGGCAAGTGTTTTCACGCGGTCATCCTGCTCTGCAAGATAGGCAAGCGCACCCGGTCCCGTGACCGCTTCGACGCGGCGCACGCCCGCACCAACGGCACTTTCGCCAAGGATACGCACGAGGCCGATCTGTCCCGTAGCGGAGACATGCGTACCGCCACAAAGTTCGACTGAATAAGGCCGGTTAGCCTTGGCGCCATGGATACCGGTGCCCATGGAGACGACGCGCACTTCATCGCCATATTTTTCGCCAAATAGCGCCATCGCGCCTTCTGCAATCGCATCATCCACGCTCATCAAGCGCGTGACGACCGGCGAGTTCTGGAGAATGATCTCATTCGCCATGTCCTCAACGATCTTCAACTCGTCCGCCGTCATCGGCTTTGGATGCGACACGTCGAAGCGCAGACGTTCCGGTGCCACAAGCGAGCCCTTCTGCGCCACATGGGTTCCGAGAACCTCGCGAAGCGCTTCGTGCAGCAGGTGGGTTGCGGAGTGGTTGGCACGCAGGCGCGATCGGCGATCATGATCGACTGTCAATTGAACGGCGTCGCCGAGCTTCACGCCGCCCTTGGCGACCTTGCCGATATGGACGAAGAGACCCTCGCCCTTCTTCTGCGTATCGGTGACCGTGACGCTGCCATTGTCGGAGGAGATGACACCGGTGTCGCCCATCTGACCGCCGGACTCTCCGTAGAACGGCGTCTGGTTGACGACGATCTGGACAGTCTCGCCTTCGGCTGCAGCGTCGACCGACTTGCCATCCTTGACGATCGCCTGGACCACGCCCTCGGCAGTCTCAGTGTCGTAGCCAAGGAACTCGGTCGCGCCGAACTTTTCCTTCAGCTCGAACCAGACGGTCTCGGTTGCCTTGTCGCCGGAACCGGCCCAGTGCGAGCGGGCTTCCGCCTTCTGGCGCTCCATGGCATCGGTAAAGCCGGCAATGTCCACGCCGATTTCGCGGGCGCGCAGTGCGTCCTGCGTCAGATCGAGCGGGAAGCCATAGGTATCGTAAAGCTTGAAGGCGGTCTCGCCGTCCAGCATGCCGCCCTTGGAAAGGTCGGACGTGGCGTCGGACAGAAGCGAGAGACCACGCTCCAGCGTCTTACGGAAGCGGGTTTCTTCAAGCTTCAGCGTCTCGGAGATCAACGCCTCGGCGCGCACGAGTTCCGGATAGGCGCGGCCCATCTGCTGGACAAGCGTCGGCAGAAGCTTCCAGATCAGCGGTTCCTTGGAGCCCAGAAGCTCGGCATGACGCATGGCGCGACGCATGATGCGGCGCAGAACGTAACCACGGCCCTCATTCGACGGCAGAACACCATCGGCGATCAGGAATGCCGAAGAACGCAGGTGATCGGCAATCACGCGGTGGCTTGCGCGCTTCTCGCCTTCAGCCGGAACGCCGGTCGCTTCGACGGAGGCCGAGATCAGCGCGCGGAAAAGGTCGGTATCGTAATTATCATGCTTGCCCTGCAGCAGAGCTGAGATGCGCTCAAGGCCCATGCCCGTGTCGATGGATGGACGCGGCAGGTTGATGCGCTCTTCCTTCGTCACCTGCTCATACTGCATGAAGACGAGGTTCCAGATTTCGATGAACCGGTCACCATCCTCATCGGCAGAGCCAGGAGGTCCGCCCCAGATATGATCGCCGTGGTCGTAGAAGATTTCCGAGCAAGGACCGCAAGGACCGGTGTCGCCCATGGCCCAGAAGTTATCGCTCGTCGGAATGCGGATGATGCGATCGTCGGAAAAACCGGCAATCTTCTTCCAAAGGTCGAAAGCTTCGTCATCGGTATGATAGACCGTCACCAGAAGACGGTTCTTGTCGATGCCGAATTCCTTGGTGATCAGGTTCCAGGCGTGCGTGATCGCCTCTTCCTTGAAATAGTCACCGAAAGAAAAGTTGCCGAGCATTTCGAAGAAGGTGTGGTGGCGCGCGGTGTAACCGACATTGTCGAGGTCGTTATGCTTGCCACCCGCGCGAACGCACTTTTGCGACGAAGCGGCCTTCGAATAAGGACGGCTCTCAAGACCGGTGAAGACGTTCTTGAACTGGACCATACCCGCATTGGTGAACATCAGGGTCGGGTCGTTGCGCGGCACCAGCGGGCTGGATGGCACAATTTCATGGCCGTTCTTCTTGAAGTAGTCGAGGAAAGTCGACCGGATTTCATTCACACCGCTCATACGAAGTCCTTCATTGCCACGCTCACGCAGCGATAATAAAAAAGTCACAGGCTTTTATCGTCCGCCACCCGGCCTGTCCAGCCAAAGAGCGCCGGGCTCTGCCAGAATGAGGCAGCAAAATGACAAAGGCCGCGCGACGGGATCGCACGACCTTGGATCAATCAACGATGGGCAACGATGCCGGAGAAAGCCCGGCAGCGTTTAATCATGCGTCCGGTTCTACACCATCCGCATCGGCTTCAGGTCCGCCGTTCTCAAGGAATCGGTCAGCGATCAAGCCGGCATTTTGACGGAGGGCCATTTCGATTTCGTTGGCGACAGCGGGATTGTCGCGCAGGAACGACTTGGCGTTCTCACGCCCCTGCCCCAGCCTCTGGCTGTTATAGGAGAACCAGGCGCCAGACTTCTCGACGATGCCGGCCTTCACGCCGAGATCCACAAGTTCGCCAGTCTTGGAAACGCCTTCGCCATACATGATGTCGAATTCGACCTGCTTGAAGGGAGGCGCCATCTTGTTCTTGACGACCTTGACGCGCGTCTGGTTACCAACAACCTCTTCACGCTCCTTGACCGAGCCGATACGGCGGATGTCGAGACGAACCGAGGCGTAGAACTTCAGCGCGTTGCCGCCCGTCGTCGTTTCCGGCGAACCGAACATCACACCGATCTTCATGCGGATCTGGTTGATGAAGATCACCATGGTCTTCGACTTGGAAATGGATGCGGTCAGCTTGCGCAGCGCCTGGCTCATCAGACGGGCCTGGAGACCCGGCAGGCTGTCGCCCATCTCACCTTCGATTTCAGCACGTGGCGTCAGAGCAGCAACGGAGTCGACCACCAGCACGTCCACGGCACCGGAGCGCACCAGCGTATCGGTAATTTCAAGCGCCTGCTCGCCCGTGTCGGGCTGCGAAATCAGAAGGTTGTGAAGATCGACGCCAAGCTTGCGGGCATAGATCGGATCGAGCGCGTGCTCGGCGTCCACGAAGGCGCAGATGCCGCCCTTCTTCTGGGCTTCTGCAATCGTCTGCAGTGCCAGGGTCGTTTTACCGGAGCTTTCCGGCCCGTAAATTTCAACGATACGCCCCTTCGGCAGACCGCCGATGCCGAGCGCAATATCAAGGCTGAGAGATCCCGTCGAAACGGTCTCGACCTCGATGACGTTTTCATTGGAACCGAGCTTCATGATCGATCCCTTGCCGAACGAACGTTCGATCTGGGAGAGCGCCGCTTCCAGTGCCTTGCTTTTATCCACCGAATTGTCCTCTACAAGACGCAAAGAATTTTGTGCCATCTGAACCACCTTTAGGTTATTGAAGCCGCACAGGCAACGAAGCAGTGTGTAGACTGTATGTACTCTTTTTGTTCTCATTCCACAACAGCGCATCAGCCCGTTGAAAACAAATAACGATAAGCCGTTCGTTCTGCTTTTGTTTTTCTTTGTTGAAGGATTTTCCACGGCCAAAGGGTCAGTTGGAAAGAGCTGAAAAACACCGAATCGGATTTGGCAGTTTGTCGCGTGAAGAAGGATTGGCCAGCGTGAAGAAAATACTCGTTCTGGGCGGCGCGCATATTGACCGGCGCGGCATGATCGAGACGGAAACGGTGCAAGGGGCAAGCAATCCCGGTTCCTGGATGGAGGAAGCCGGCGGCGGCGGTTTCAATGCGGCCCGTAACCTTTCCCGGCTGGGATTCCAGGTGAGGCTCATCGCACCGCGTGGCGGTGATGGCAATGGTGCGACTGTTGCCGCAGCAGCGCGGGATGCAGGGGTCGAAGATACGCCTTTCACCTTCCTAGACCGCAGCACCCCGAGTTACACGGCAATCCTGGAGCGCGACGGCAATCTGGTCATCGCCATTGCCGATATGGATCTCTACAAGCTCTTCACGCCGCGTCGCCTCAAAGCCCGCGCCGTGCGCGAAGCGATCAAGACCACCGACATCATTCTCTGCGATGCCAACCTGCCTGAAGATACGCTAAGCGCGATCGGAATGGCAGCGCGCGCCTGCGAAAAGCGTCTCGCGGCCATTGCCATTTCGCCAGCCAAAGTCGTGCGTATGAGGCCCGCATTGGCCGAGATCGACATGCTGTTCATGAACGAGGCGGAAGCGCGCGCGCTGACAGGCCAGAATGTCACCGAGGCGAGACAATGGCCGACTTTGCTGAGAGAGGCCGGCCTACGCGGCGGCGTCATCACCAGTGGCGCCAAACGCGTTGTCGCTTTCGACCAGAACGCTACTGCGGTGCTGACACCACCGCTGATCGAGGATGTGAAAGATGTGACCGGTGCGGGGGATGCCATGGCATCCGGCTACCTGTCCGCCATTGCCAGCGGCAAACCCATCACCGAAGCCTTGCGCCATGGTGCCGCCGCGGCTGCCATTACCGTCCAGTCTCCTTTTGCAACGGCCAGCGAATTGAATGCGGAGACACTTGCCGCCGCACTGGCGCTTGTGCCGCAGGCTGAAATGGTGTGAAGAGATCGCTTAATTAAACTGGAAGAGACCATGACCAAGACCACCTCCCCGCTCCTGCCGATCGTCTATTCGGAAGAAGTTGCCGCCGCCAAGCAGCGCGGCGCGCCGATCGTTGCGCTTGAATCCACGATCATCACCCACGGCATGCCCTATCCGGGCAATATCCGCATGGCTGAAGGCGTGGAGAAACTGATCCGTGACAACGGCGCGGTTCCGGCCACCATTGCCGTCATCCACGGCACGCTGCATATCGGTCTCGAAAAGGATCAGTTGGAAGCCCTGGCACAAACCAAGGATGCCATGAAGGTCTCACGCGCCGACATCGCTTTCGCGATTGCCGAGCGTCGGACAGGTGCAACCACGGTTGCCGCCACCATGATTGCGGCTGAACATGCCGGGATCAAGGTCTTCGCGACCGGCGGAATCGGGGGCGTACATCGCGGAGCGGAAGAAAGCTTCGACATCTCGGCCGACCTGACCGAGCTTGCACGCACCGGCGTCATCGTCGTCTGCGCAGGCGCAAAGGCGATCCTCGATGTGCCGAAGACGCTTGAGGTTCTGGAAACCAACGGCGTTCCGGTCGTCACCTATGGCTCGCAAGAATTCCCGGCCTTCTGGTCGCGCGCGTCGGGCCTCAAAAGCCCGCTGACGCTCAACAGCCCGGCAGCGATCGCAAACTTCCAGACAACCCGCGAACAGTTCGGCCTCGAAGGCGGCATGCTGATCGCTAACCCGGTGCCGGAAGAAGACGAAATCGGCCGTGACGAGATGGAGATCTACATCGAGCGCGCGCTTTCCGCAGCCGAAGAAGACAACATCACTGGCAAGGCGGTCACGCCCTATCTACTGGCAAAGATTTTCGAGATCACCGAAGGCCGCAGCCTCGACACCAATATCTCGCTGGTGCGCAACAATGCCCGCCTCGCAGCCGAGATCGCCGTCGCACTCGTCTGAACAGCCGGGACTTAAAAAGAAAAGGCCCGGAAGCTGATGGCTTCCGGGCCCTCTTGTTGATCGGAACGAATTTTAGTTCTGCGCGACCGGGCGCACTAGCGGCGTGATGCGGCGGATGGTAACGCGACGGTTCTCCTGGTTCGGACCAAGCGTTTGAACCTTCAGGTATCGCTCGCCATAGCCCTGCGTCGTCAGGTTTTCCGGCGGGATGCCGTACACTTCGGTCAAGACCTTGGCGACAGACTCTGCGCGTTCGTCAGAGAGCACAAGGTTGCTTTCATCCGAACCGACGGCATCGGTATGGCCTTCGATCAGGAAGGTTTCAGCCGGGTTCTTTTCAAGCACCTTGTTCATCGCATCGGCAACCTTGCGCAGCGAGCGTGCCTGGCTCATGGGAATTTCGGCACTGCCGGTCGCAAAGGTGATGGTGTCAAGGTCGATACGACGCACCATGTCACGCACACGAGCCGAGTAGCGGACCTCATCCATGGAGTAAACGCGCTGGACGGGCTCTACCGGAGGCTGTTCAAGGAAGCGATAGTAGTCGCGGTCATCGTCAGACGACGTATCGATGATATACTCGTTGACGGGGATACGCAGACGCAGGGGCGGCAGGTCGAGACCAGGATCGCGATAGACGTATTCGCGGTCAGGTTCATCGGCCAGTTCCGGTGCGTAAAACAGAACATACTCGCGACCGCGGGCGTCGATACGGGAACGCTGAATGACGTCACCATAGCGATTGCGGATCGTCACCACCTGCGTTCCGTCGGATCGCTCGATCGTTTCGCGGTAGCGATCGTCAGGAAGGCGCTCATAGTAGGGCTTCGCGCCTTCGCTGACGAAGCGGTCGTCATCACTGCCACGCACCACGACGCGGTCACCAAACTGCAGGAACACGCGGTCGCCCATGTCGCGGTCGCGCGGCATATCGCGGGGACGCCACTCGCGAACACCGTCGGGACGATCGAACTGCGGACGGCGGTCGATGCGCTCACCCTGGATATTGGTGATGTTCTGAATATTGATCTGCGGTGCGGGCTGTCCGTGACGGCGTCCACCCGCCTGGGCTTCGGCATCCGAGGTCGGGACCTTGAAGTCCTGGCCCTGCTCGCGTTCACGACGACGCTGTTCGCGAAGCTGCTCGTTGCCACTGCGATAGACTTCCTTGTCGCTGTCGAGAACGGCAGCTCCCTTGTCCACGGGCAGCACGACGGTATCAGCCGACTTGGACGGGTCCTCGGCTATCGCGCGTGCCTTGTCCAGCTGTTCCTTGGTCGTCGTGGGCGCTTCTGTCTGAGGCGTTGCGACCTGGGCTGGAACCGGCTCACCGGCTGGTGCCTGGCCAGTCGCGGCGCCGTCAAGTGGCGCTGCGGGCGCACCCGGAACAGGGGCTGGTGCAGGTTCGCCGTTTTGCGCGCGCGGCGGGCGTGGCTGCTCGGATGGCTGCTGGCCTGGAGCCGGGTTCGGCTGCTCGGTCGGTGCGGGAGCGCGACCGGGTGTCGGCGGTTCTGCAGGCACCGGTGCCGCACCCTCGGCAGGTTCTGGAGCTGCCGGACGCTTTGCGGGCTTGACAGGCTTTTCCGGTGCAGCCTCATTGGCTGCCGGTTCATTCGCAGGCTTGGCGGCCGGGGCTTCGGGCTTTGCTGCCGGCGCTTCCGGCTTCGGCGGCTGCTTGCCTTCGGCTTCAGGCTGCGCTTCGGCAGCGGGCTTGCGGCGCGGGCGTTCCTGCTGCTGCTCGGACTCAGCCTGTGGCGCGGCTTCGGGAGCAGCGTCACGGCGCGGACGCTCTGGACGTGGCTGGCCTTCGGCTTCAGGCTGAGCCTCTGCGGCCGGCTTGCGGCGCGGGCGTTCCTGCTGCTGCTCGGGTTCGGCCTGCGGCGCTGCCTCTGGGGCGGCTTCACGGCGTGGGCGCTCTGGGCGTGGTGCCTCAGCTTCTGGTGCTGCTTCGCGGCGTGGACGCTCCTGTGGCTGCTCGGCCTGCGGTTCAGGTGCTGCTTCGCGCTTCGGACGCTGCGGGGCTTCCTCACGCTTCTGCTCAGGCTCGCGCTTCGGCTCAGCCTGGGGCTCGCCCTGCTGCTCGCGCTGGCGGCGCTTCAACAATTCTTCTTCTGGGTTCGGCGGCGCTTCGGCCTGCGCAAGAATGATGGCTCCGTTGCCGTTGGAAAGGGTTCCCTGTTGCTCAACCTGCGCCATCGGCGCTGCATGCGCAACGGTGGCCACAAGTGCCGGCTCGACTGCAATGGCAATCGACATCAGGGGGAAAACGACCCCGGTCATCAATTTATTCTTATTCAGCATGGCGCTTCCTCATCTGCCGTCTTCATTTGCGTTTGCCCTGCGGCATTGGGGCACAGTCTGCACATCATGGCGCTAAACAACGCCCGGCATGCGGTCTTGTTCCAATGATGAAGATGCCGGCCTGTACCGGGAATGAACGAATAAAGGCATTTTCTGGGAGGACTGCCATGATCGACAGAACTGGTTATGGCAGCAGCCGCCATGCCCATCACATCGCAACGACGGCGGGGATGAACCCGCCGTCGTCCAGCGCAAATTTCAAGCCGTTCTTCCCCGCGCTGACGGCGCCGGTTCAACCGGTTGGTCATCTGGAACGCCAAACTGCACGTTGCGCTTTTCATATCCGAACCCCGCCAGCAGGGCGACAGCGCAGGCGACGACAACGGCAACGCTGAACAGCGCCAGGGCGTAATCCCCCTGCCAGTGTGCGGCCAGTGTCGTTTGCAGGGTTGCGTTGCCAGAGGCCAGCAGGTTTCCAAGCTGGTAGGCAAAGCCTGGGAATGTGCCACGCACTTCGTCCGGCGAGAGTTCGTTCAGATGAACAGGGATAACGCCCCATGCACCCTGGACGAAGAACTGCAGAACGAAAGCACCGATGGCAAGCAGGACGGCGCCGGGAGCATAAACCCAGAACCAGGCGGCCGGAATGGCCAGAAGCGCGGCGATCACAATTGCCTTTCTCCGGCCAATTCGTTGCGACAGAGTACCGAAGAACAGACCACCGCAAATCGCCCCGATGTTGTAAACGATCGCAATGGCGCCTGTGGTGTGGCTGTCATAACCCCGCTGCGTTTCCAGGAAGGTTGGGTAGATGTCCTGCGTGCCGTGGCTGAGGAAATTGAACGCCGTCATCAGGATCACGGTCCAGATGAAGAGAGGAATATTCTTCTTCAAGACAGTCAGGAACGGTTGCTGAGGTCGGCTCTTGCGTTGGAGGAATGCGGGGGATTCCTCGACACTGCGCCGGATGTAGAGAACGATCAACGCTGGCAGAGCGCCGACGAAGAACATGCCTCTCCAGCCAATGATCGGGTAGAGCAGAAAGAAGACGATCGAGGCCAGCAAATAGCCAGCCGGGTAGCCCGCCTGAAGCAGGCCTGAGACGAAGCCACGCGCTTGCGGCGGCACCGTTTCCATGGTCAGTGAAGCCCCGACACCCCATTCGCCGCCCATGGCAATGCCGTAAAGCAGACGCAGGACGATGAACATCGTAAGCCCGGTCGAGAAGCCGGAGAGAAGCTCAAGGGCCGAATAAAGAAGGACGTCGACCATGAGCGTGATGCGGCGACCGTAACGGTCGGATGCAAGGCCAAAGATCAGCGCACCGATCGGCCGCATGGCAAGCGTCAGGAAAATTGCGATCGAGACCGCCGGGATGCTTGTATTGAACTCCTTCGCGATATCCTTGATGACAAAAACAAGGATGAAGAAATCGAAGGCGTCGAGTGTCCAGCCGAGGAAGCTGGCGATAACAGTGTTGCGCTGCGCAGGTGTCAGCGCCTGAATGCTGTGTGTGATACCCATGAAAATTCCTCCTGGAGGTGGAGGCGGAGGCCGAAAATCGGGAACCGTCGTCTGAAAAAAATGAATTGTCGCCTGAAATTATAAGGCTTCCTTACTACGCATAAGCGCCATATTTTGTTCCCTGGATTTCGAGCAGGTGGCAGCGATTCAAATCGATTTATTGAGGAGGCTGTCGCAGCGCAAAACAATGATGTTGCATTTTTTTTGCAACGGGATGAGTATCCCGGCAAGCATCCGCAACCGGCGCTCGACCGCGCGCGGAGTGCCAAAATCTTCACGCACGCAGAACATAAATGAGGCGTGCGTCGTATCGCCGAAAGAGAGGATCTAAATGCTGAACCCCACCCGTCTGTTTGCTGCAGCTTCCATTGCAGCCTTGTCGCTGTTTGCTGGCTCCGCCATGGCGCAGGACAAGATCGTCATCGGCACGGAAGGCGCCTACCCGCCATTCAACGTTCTGGAGGCTGACGGAAAGCTGACCGGCTTCGATATCGATATCGCCAAGGCACTCTGCGAACAGATGAAGGCCGAATGCACCTTTGTTACCAATGACTGGGATGGTATCATTCCAGCCCTTCAGGCGAAGAAATTCGACGCTATTGTTGCCTCCATGTCGATTACGCCTGAGCGCCTTGAAAAGGTGGACTTCTCCGAGAAGTACTATAACACGCCTCCGGCGATCGCCGTACCAAAGGACTCGCCGATCAAGTCCGTTGAGGACCTGAAGGGCAAGACAATCGGCGCGCAGGGCTCCACCACGCACGCCAACTATGCTGAAAAGCACCTGGCTGATTCCGAGCTGAAGCTCTATCCAACGGCTGACGAGTACAAGCTCGACATCACCAATGGCCGCATCGATGGCGTCATCGACGACATCGTGGTTCTGTCGCAGTGGGTGAAGTCGGACGCTGGCGCATGCTGCAAGATCCTGACGGCTATGCCTGTCGATGAACAGATCAACGGCAAGGGCGCGGGCATTGCCGTTCGCAAGGGCGACACAGCTCTCGCCGACAAGTTCAGCGCGGCAATCAAGGCCATCCGCGCGAATGGCAAATACAAAGAGATCAACGACAAGTACTTCGACTTCGACGTTTACGGCCAGTAAGCGCGTTTCTCATGTTGAAATATCATGGCGGGAGGGTTGCCCTTCCGCCATTTTTGTTTGAGAACACCTTCATAAAACAAATATGAAAGCGGCGCAGACCGCGGGGGAAGTTGGCATGAGCGGAGTGTTTTCCGCCATAGGTTCGTTCTGGACCTATCTCACATATCTGTTCGACCCGTTCTGTGGTCCGGTCGGTATCTTCTCACTCTTTGGCAACGGCACCCTACTCGCCTGCGGCGATGGCTGGGGCGACGAAATTGCCTTCGGCGTGAAAGTGACGATTTCCGTGGCCCTCGCCACGCTTCCCGTCGGGCTGTTCCTGGGTTTCCTGATCGCGCTAGCCGCGCAATCGCAGGAGAAATCCCTCCGCCTTGCCGTCGGCATCTACACCACGATCTTCCGTGGTCTACCCGAGCTCCTGACCCTCTTCATCGTCTATTACGGCATGCAGATCCTGCTCCAAACGATCGGCGGTTATCTCGGCTTTACCGGCCCCATCGAGATCAACGCCTTCGTTGCGGGCATGATTGCGCTTTCGGTCGTCTTCTCGTCCTACTCGTCCGAAGTGCTGCTATCTGCGTTTCGCGCCATTCCCAAGGGGCAATATGAGGCGGGTGATGCGCTGGGCCTGTCGCGCGGCCGCACCATGGTTCTCATCATCATCCCGCAGCTCGTGCGTATCGCCCTTCCCGGCATGACCAATCTCTGGGTCATTCTGTTGAAGGACACGTCCTACGTCTCGATCATTGGGTTGGCGGATATCGTGCGCCAGACCGGTATCGCCGCGCGCGTGACCAAGGATGCCTTTCTGTTTTACGGCATTGCCTGCCTGCTCTACCTCATTCTCGCTCTCATTTCCTCAATCGGCATTGGCTATATCGACCGCTGGGCGCGCCGCTCGGAGGTGCAGAGATGAGCCATATCGACAATTTGATTGAGGCAAGACCCGCACCACCCGCTCCTGCGCGGCGGTTCTCATTCGCGCGGATCGCCGGCTATGTCATCGTCACTCTCTGGGCCATGCTGTTCGTCGGTCTGGTGCTTTCGCTGATCCTGGACTGGGACCCGGATAAGATCGCGCGCTATGGCTGGCGCTATATCGATGGATTGTGGACGACGGTCAGCCTCGTCGGCCTTGCTTTGATCCTTGGCGCTGTCCTGTCTGCTCCGATTGCTTTCGCCCGCATGTCGAAGAATAGGATCGTAAGCGCCATTGCGTTCGCCTATGTCTATCTCTTTCGCAGCACGCCACTTCTGGCGCAGCTTTTCCTCATCTATTACGGCCTCGGTGGCTTTCGTACCGAGCTTGAGGCCGTCGGCCTGTGGTGGTTCTTCCGCGACGCGTGGTATTGCGGGCTTCTTTCACTGACGCTGAACACCGCCGCCTATCAGGCCGAGATCCTGCGCGGCGCAGTCCAAAGCGTTCCACGAGGCCAACACGAGGGCGCCGCATCGCTTGGCATTTCCAAGCCGGTGACATTCTGGAAGGTCGTTCTGCCGCAGGCATTGATCGTGGCGCTTCGCCCCTACGGCAACGAAATCATTCTGATGATCAAAGGCTCGGCGGTCGTTTCCATCGTCACCGTCTTCGACCTGATGGGGCAGACCCGATACGCCTATTCCCGCACATTCGACTTCCAGGCCTATCTCTGGGCGGCGATCTTCTACCTCTCGATGGTGGAAATCCTGCGTCATGTCTGGGCAGGCGTGGAGGCACGGCTGACACGCCATCTGAAGCGATGAGAGGCTGGCAGCACTCACTGAGAGAGGATGCTAACACACTGAGAAACATAAATAATTTGTGACATCTCGGTTTCTTGGCAAGCTTTGATTAACCATGTCATGTTCCCATTGTCGATGACACCTCGGTGTGTCGGCGATCAATAGAATGGGAACAGCCACATGAACCAAGACATGGAAATGATGCTGAAAGGCTATGGTCTCACCACAGCCGAAATCCTTTATCGCATGCCGGATCGTCCTTCCGTGCTTCAGAGCTATCTCTGGCAGAACTATGATCTCGCACCCGACTTTCCGGAAATGCACGGCTTCCTGAAATTCTGGCAGGAGAAGTTGGACGGTCCGCTGCACTCGGTGCGCTACGTCCACCGAAAGCTGATATCGGCCCAGGAATGGCGCTCCTTGAAGGGCGAATTCATCCTGCACTGACATAAATGTCCGCACGGATGCGCCTCCGGCTTCGAAGCTAACGATGAAACAAAACATTGCGCGCAAAAGCGTTGCGGCTTAATCAGGCTTCCAACGAAGCGGAGCCTGATGAACGCCATGACCAAGAACGCCAAGATCGATGAAGAGGCTCTTGCAGAAGCCTATAACCGCGCACTTGCGCTCGAAAAGGCCGGCGATATCGACGCCGCGGTGAAGGCTTACGAAGAGGTTCTTGCAATCGATCCCGAAGATCATGGCGGTGCCGCCGTGCGCATCGCATCGATGGGACGAGGCGAAGCGCCGCCTAAGGCACCGGACGCCTATGTCGAAACGCTCTTCGATCAGCATGCGGAAGCCTTTGAGGATATTCTCGTCGAACAGCTTGGCTATGCCGTCCCGATGATGGTGCGTCAGCGATTGCAGACGCTTGAACTCGGTCCCTTCAAGCGCATGCTCGATCTTGGTTGCGGCACCGGTCTCACGGGCGAAGCGCTTCGCGACATGGCCGACGACATCACCGGAATAGACATCTCCGAAAACATGGTTGAAATCGCCCATGAAAAGGATGTCTACGAGACGCTCTACGTCGCCGAAGTCGAGGATTTCCTCGAAGACAATGACGACGAAGCTTTCGATCTGATCACCGCGACGGACGTGCTGCCCTATCTCGGCGCTCTGGAACCGCTGTTCTTCGGTGCCGCAGAAAATATGGTGAAAGGCGGCATCTTTGTCTTTTCGTCAGAAACCCTCCCCGACGACAAAATGGCTGGCAGACCCTACATCGTCGGCGCTCATCAGCGTTTTGCCCATGCGGAAACCTATGTGCGCGAACGTCTGACCGCGACCGGCTTTGATGTGATCGAGGTCACAGATATCAATGTGCGCATGCAGGATGGGGAGCCGACACCCGGCCATCTGGTGATCGCGAAGTTCAAGGGCTGAGCGTGGCTCTACTCATTCCCGCGATCAGCGCGGGAATGAGCTATCAGTTGACACGGCCGATCACTCTTCGCCGGACTTTGGATTGTCCAGGATCATGTAATCGAGCGGCAGTTCGGTCGTGTACTTGATCTGCTCCATGGCAAAGACCGATGACACATCGCGGATTTCGATCTTTGCAATCATCCGCTTGTAGAAGGCATCATAAGCAGCGATATCCGGTACGACGACGCGCAGCAGATAATCCACGTCACCGCTCATACGGTAGAATTCGACCACTTCCGGAAACTCGGAAACAACCTCCGAAAAGCGCTTCAGCCACTCGATGGAGTGAGACGCGGTGCGGATGGAAACGAAGACCGTGACTTTGGTATTGACCTTCGCCGCATCCAGAATCGCCACGCGACGACGAATGACGCCATCCTCTTCCATCTTCTGGATACGCCGCCAACAGGGCGTCGTGGAAAGCCCGACCTTCTTTGCAAGGTCGGCAACAGCCAGTGTGGAATCCTCTTGCAGAATACGCAGAATTTTACGGTCGAGACGGTCCAATCTTCTCTCCTACGGAATTATTTTCCTCTATTTACACTAAAAAAAACCAAGAAAAAGAAATTTGTTTCATCGCGTGAGAATTTCCACATGCTGACGGAGGGTCGGCAGTATCTCCTGCTCGAACCAGGGGTTCTTTCGCAACCAGGAGGTATTGCGCCAGCTTGGATGCGGTAGGGGCAGTACGGGAATGCCCGTATTGCTTTGGAGATAGTTTCGCCAGTTCTGCACGGTTTCCGTCATGCTTTTCTTGCGCCGGTCGCCAAGATGATAGGCTTGCGCATATTGACCAATCGCCAGCACAAGCTCGATCTGCGGCATGGCGGACATCACCTCATCGCGCCAGCGCGGGGCGCATTCCCGCCGGGGCGGCAGGTCGCTGCCGCGCTGGTTATATCCGGGAAAGCAAAAGCCCATCGGCACGATGGCGAACCGATCGGCATCGTAAAACATGTCCCGGTCGACATTCAGCCACGTGCGCAGTCGGTCGCCAGAGGCATCATTGAATGGCAGACCGCTTTCATGCACACGAAGTCCAGGCGCCTGCCCGGCAATCAAGATTTTAGCCTTGGCCGAGATGACAGCGACCGGTCTGGGCTCATGCGGCAGCCGGTCGCCTTCGCCCTTCAGCGGCGTGTCCCGGCAGATCCGACATCGCGCGATGCTGTCGCGCAACCGCTCGATCAATGCCTCTTGGATATCCCCCTGCTTCTCCACAGTCACGTTCATGTCACCAGCCGAAGGCATGGCGCAGCACCGTCAAAGGCCCTGCCCGCGGCGCATCGGCTTCCATTGTCTTCTGCTCCCGTCGCCAGTCCCTTGGATTTTCGAATGCTCCACTCCAGAGGCCAAGCTTTTCCTCTCGCGCATTATCCTCCTCCTTGGCGTAGAGGAAATACTCCGTGGTCAAAGCCAGACCTTCAGAGACAATGAGGCTGCCGAGGTCTGCACCATTCACCGAACAGCGGACGAGAAAACGGGAATACCGATCTTTGCTACCGCCGGTACACTCGACCTCGCCTGTCTCCAGAACCTCTCTGACGAAATCCTTAGCCGCGTGTCCACATGCCCAGGTTCCATCACCCGCTCCGCAATCCTGACGAAGCTCAGGCGCATCGATCCCCATCAACCGATAACGGGAAGCACCGAGCGCAAGCGTATCTCCGTCAATCGCGACGAAGCTACCGGAGAACTGCCGATCATTGAGACCATCGACCTTCGCCATGATCAAGGCACCCAGAACGATCAGCAAAAGCAGAATGATTCCGTCCTTCACCGGAGAAAATCTCCTGCCTGACTTTCGTCTCATATCCCAACAAACCCTTTGCAGAAATGGCAAACAAATCCTTTCGCGGCAGCATCTTCTTAAGACTTTACCGGTAACGTGCAAACATCTCGCATCGGTTTCGTTCAGTAGATGAGTAAAAGCGCCAGCAACATAGCCGACAAGAACATCGTCGATCGGTCTCGCACGCGGCGTAATAAAGCCGTGTTCGATGCCGTGAAGTCGACGCGCGAGCGGCTGCAATATGGCGGTGTCGGCACTGTGGCCTTCGAATGCGAAATGCTGCAGATGCATATCGCAGAGACGCTGTACGGCGCAACCATCATGCCGCTCTTCATCCTGCTGGCAACCGGCATCGGCGTCTATATCACCCGCGACATCGAGATCGTTGGCTGGACCCTTCTGGCGCTGAGCGGCCACGCCCTTGCGCTGATCTTTGCGCGCAAGGCGCAAAAGCAGACCATCACGCCCGCAAACGTCAACCGCTGGGTCAGCACGTTCCTTGCCGTGCAGATCATCATCGGCCTGATCTGGGCGCTTTTTGCCGGCTACCCGATGGGCGCCAAGGACGCGGCCTTGCCGATGTTCTACAAGGGCGCCACGCTGCTCATTGCGCTCTCCATCACCGCCATGTCCAACTTCATGTTGCGGCGGGCGATCTTGATGACTTTTCTTCCGGTGCTGATGGCGCTTGGCATCAATGCCGCCACCTCGCAGGATCCGATGGCAATCGGCATGGCGCTGATGTTCTTCATGGCCATGCTGTTTTGCCATTACATCACCAGGCGCCTGCACAATTCCAGCATCAAGCTTCTGTCCTTCCAGTCGGAAAAGGACGACCTGATCGCGGAACTGGAAGTGGCGAAGTCCATGTCGGATGAGGCAAGGCGCCGGGCGGAGGAAGCCAATCTCGCAAAGTCCCGCTTTCTGGCATCCATGTCGCATGAGCTGCGCACGCCGCTCAACGCCATCCTCGGCTTTTCCGAAGTCATGGCATCGGAAATCCTCGGGCCGCTCAACAACCCGCTCTACAAGGAATATTCGGGCGATATCCACCGCTCCGGCCAGCACCTGCTTGATCTGATCAACGAGATTCTGGATCTCTCCCGCATCGAGGCAGGCCGCTATGAGTTGCAGGAAGAGGCCGTGTCGCTCCTCGAAATCGCCGAAGACTGCGTCGGCATGATACAGCTGCGCGCACGCGGCAAGAATATCCGCATCGTCCAGCAGTTCGAGCGCAGCCTGCCGAGCGTCTGGGCAGATGAAAAGGCGCTCCGCCAGGTGATCCTCAACCTCCTGTCCAATGCCGTTAAATTCACCCCACAGGGCGGCGAGATTTCGATCAAGGCCGGTTGGACCGCACGTGGCGGCCAGTATGTCTCGATCAAGGACAACGGTCCGGGCATTCCAGAAGAAGAAATTCCAGTGGTGCTCTCTGCCTTCGGTCAGGGATCGATTGCTATCAAAAGCGCAGAACAGGGCACGGGTCTTGGCCTGCCGATCGTTCAGGCCATTCTCTCCAAGCATGATGGTCAGTTCGTGCTGAAATCGAAACTGCGCGAGGGAACCGAAACAATCGCAATCCTGCCGGCCAAGCGCATCCTGCAAACCGTCCCCGCAGTTGAAGACGTGCAGGCGGTGCAGCCACGCAAGCGATCTTTTGCGTGAATCAGATCGCGTTGACGCTAAAGAACACCGTTGAAATCAACGAGTAGAGAATAAAGCCGCCATTGGCGAGCAGAAGGCAGAAAACCGCAAAGGAGCCCAGATCCTTGGCGTTGCGGGCAGCGCTGGAAAACTCCGGCGAAACGCGGTCGACGATTTCCTCGATTGCCGTATTCAGCGCTTCCACACAGAAAAGCAGCAGCATCAGCAGGATGAAGATCAGATCATGCACCAGAGGTGCGTTGATGGCCGCCAGCAAAACAAGTCCTGCACCCAAGGCAATCACTTCATGACGAAACGCCGCCTCTTGCCAGAGGCGCTGAAGCCCTTGCAGCGAATAGCGTGCGGCGGCAAGCAGATGGCGAAAGCCGGTTTCCTTGCGGAAGACTGGCTCTGACACTGGGCTCTTGGGAAGGTTGTCCATCATCGCCTCAATGGTGAGCAGCACCGGTATCGACGCCGGCCTGCGCAAAGGTCGCCATGCCGGAGTGGCAGGCAGCAGCGGCCTTGACGATACCGGCTGCAAGTGCAGCACCGGTTCCCTCACCAAGACGCATGCCAAGTGCCAGAAGTGGCGTTTTGCCCAGCCGCTCCACCGCCGCCATGTGGCCTGGTTCGCCGGACACATGGCCGATCAGGCAGTGATCGAGGGCCGCAGGGTTTGCGGCTTTCAGCAGAGCGGCAGCCGCGGTTGCCACATAGCCGTCGATCAGGACCGGTATCTTTTCCACACGGGCTGCGAGGATCGCACCGGCCATGGCAGCGATTTCGCGACCGCCCAGTCTGCGCATAATTTCCAGTGGGTCGGAGAGATGATCCTTGTGGAACTCCACGGCAGCCTTCACAGCGGCGATCTTCCGCTCCATGACGTCACCTTGAGAGCCCGTGCCAGGACCGGTCCACTCTTCAGCCGTACCGCCATAAAGCGCCAGATTGATGGCAGCAGCAATCGTCGTGTTACCGATGCCCATTTCTCCGATGCAGAGCAGATCGGTGCCGCCTGCGATCGCTTCCATACCGAAGGCCATGGTGGCTGCGCAGTCCCGCTCGGAGAGTGCTGCCTCGCAGGTGATGTCACCGGTCGGGTAATCGAGGGCAAGGTCGAAAATCTTGAGACCAAGATCGTGGGTCACGCAGATCTGATTGATCGCGGCACCGCCTGCGGCGAAGTTCTCCACCATCTGCTGCGTCACGGAGGACGGATAAGGCGTCACACCGTTGCGGGTCACACCGTGGTTGCCGGCAAAGATCGCGACGAGCGGACGGTTAACGGCGGGTGCGCGACCCGACCAGGCGGCAAGCCACATGGCAATCTCTTCCAGACGACCCAGCGAACCGGCAGGCTTGGTCAGCTGCGCATTGCGTTCCTTGGCGGCAACCAGCGCATAGGTATCCGGTCCCGGCAGATCACGCAAAAGAACACGAAAATCGTCGAAAGGCAGGCCGCTCACGCTCATGGTATCGATCTTTCTCTCATGCCGAAGACTTGTGTTTTCCGGCAAATCGGTCTTTGTTGCGCCTCTCATAATCGGGGACGGGCAGAGGGACAACCTCTAAAGCATGTGGTGCAAACCAAGGACACGGTTTTGCGATACTATGACGCTCGCCGACAGCGCAACATTGGTCTTTCGAAATGCGGGAGAGCGGATTGATCCTGGACGGTTTTCTGACGCGGGTCATGCACGCACTCAGCTTTCTCAGTCGCATCCCTGTCCATGACAGCTTCTTTCAAGGTCGCAAGGTAGACATGCTGGCCGCCACCCGTGTCTTCCCCATAGCCGGGCTGCTGATCGCCCTGCCATCCGCCATTCTCGTCTCCATTCTCCATCACGCGCACGCCGACACGTTGCTGACAGCGACATTGGCTTTGGCTGTCACCACGGCTCTTACAGGCGCCTTGCATGAGGACGGGCTGGCAGACACCGCGGATGGTTTTGGCGGCGGGGCGGACAAGGAACGGTCCCTCACCATCATGAAGGACAGCCGCATCGGAAGTTATGGCGCCATCGCGCTGATCCTTTCCTTCATGGTCAGAGTTGCAGCCATCGCCGTCCTGATCCGCGAACTCCCCGGGCCTGCAAGTGCGGTCTCTCTGATCGCCGTGGCAAGCTTCAGCCGTGCTATGATGGTGTGGCACTGGCATGGTCTTCCACCTGCCCGCCAAGCTGGCGTTGCAGCCTCCATTGGCCAGCCAGGACCAACCGATCGAAACCACGCTCTTGCCTACGGCATCGTCATCGCCTGCATGGTGCTGTTTTTGTCATACGCTGTAGTTGCCGCAATCGTCGCGATCGCCGCCTCTTTCGCGGCCGCGCACCTGTTCAAACGTCTGTGTCTCCGCAAGATTGACGGGCACACCGGCGATACGATTGGCGCAACACAGCAAATCACCGAGATCGTGATGCTGGTCGCTCTTGCTCTCCTCGCCTGAAGAACAGATATGAAAATGATGGAAACACCTTGCATTCACGTCTGCCAGCTCAGCCCTGAAGGTCTTTGCACCGGTTGCCACCGGACAATCGCTGAAATCACCGGCTGGAGCGGCTTTACCGTCGCTGAAAGGCACAGGATCATGAGTGAGTTACCCAGACGCAAGACGGCGAAGGCGACAGGAATGGAGAGTGCATGAACAGGCTGACTTTGGTTCTTTTCATTCTTGGCATCGGCCTGGCACTTCTCTTGATCAACAACAGCAGCGGACAGACCTTCGGCATCGACAATGATCGATTCGCCAGTGCGCTCTATCTGACGCCGATTGCCGTTCTTCTTGCGGCCGGCATTCTGGCAGGCAGTCGCGGCAACCTGCCCACGGTGCTCCGCCAACTGGCCATCTGGCTCCTCATCATCTTGGGGCTCGCCGCAGGCTATCTTTACCGGGGAGACCTGCAGCGTTTCGGCGACAGGCTGATGGCAGGCCTTATTCCCGGTCGCGCCGTGGTGACGACAACATCCGACGGTGTGCAGGAAGTCATCCTCAGCAAATCCATGGGCGGCCATTTCGAGGCCGACGCCACGATCAACGGCGTCTCTGTCCATATGCTGGTGGATACCGGTGCAAGCTCCGTCGTCCTATCCAATGCCGACGCCGAGGCAGTCGGCATCAATCCGGACAATCTGAATTATACCGTCTCGGTGATGACCGCCAATGGACGCACATCGGCAGCCCCGGTGCGTCTGTCGGAGATCGCGGTCGGTCCGATTGTTCGGCGCAATGTCCCTGCCCTCGTCGCGCAGAAGGGTCAGCTGGATCAAAGCCTGCTCGGCATGACCTTCCTCTCGACCCTCGGATCGTTGCAGATGCAGACAGATCAGCTGACGCTTAGGGATCGGTAAGGCCGGTTAGTTGCGCAGCTTGTAACCCGTCCTGAACATCCAGCCGACGATGGCGAGGCACACGGTCAAAAAGCCGATGATCATCACGATGCTGATCAGCGGATTGACGTCGGCGATCTCGTAGAAGCTCCAGCGAAAGCCACTGATCAGATAAAGCACCGGATTGAAATGGCTGACCGTCTGCCAGAAGGGCGGCAGCATGTTGATCGAGTAGAAACTGCCGCCGAGGAAGGTCAAGGGCGGAACAACCAGCATCGGAATGAGGTTGAGCTGCTCGAAATTCGACGCCCACATACCGATGATGAAGCCGAACAGGCTGAAGCTGACGGCCGTCAGCACGAAGAACAGGACCATCATGAACGGATGGGCAATCGAGATATCGACGAAGAAAGACGCCGTGATCAAGATAATTGTACCGATCATCAGACCTTTGGTGGCCGCCGCTCCGACATAGCCTGCCAATATCTCCGTCATCGAGATCGGGGCGGAGAGAATTTCATACACGGTGCCGGTGAATTTCGGGAAATAGATGCCGAAGGAGCCATTGCTGACGCACTGCGTCAGCAGCGTCAGCATGATAAGGCCAGGCGTGATGAAAGCTCCATAGGAAACGCCCTCGACCTCCTGGATGCGCGATCCGATCGCGGTGCCGAAGACGATGAAATAGAGCGATGTCGAGATGACCGGCGAGATCACGCTTTGCAAAAGCGTGCGGCGCGTGCGTGCCATTTCGAACAGGTAGATGGACTTGATGGCTTCAAAATTCATTTCTGTCCTCCTACCAATGCAACGAAAATATCCTCGAGCGAGCTTTGTCGTGTCGAAATATCCTTGAAATGAATGCCCTCACCGGCAAGCGCTGACAAAAGCTCGGCGATCCGTCCCTGCTCTCCATTGCCGTCATACTCATAGGTCAGGCAGGTACCGTCTTCCGAAAGTTGCAGATGGAAAGGCGACAGGCTTTCGGGAAGCGTGGTGACCGGCGTCGTCAATTCCAGCGAAAGCTGCTTGCGGCCCAGCTTGCGCATCAGCGCAGTCTTTTCTTCCACCAACAGAAGTTCGCCGCCATTGATCACCCCGACGCGATCGGCGATTTCCTCGGCCTCTTCGATGTAATGGGTGGTCAGAATGATGGTGACGCCAGCGGACCGCAGCTCTTCGACAACCTTCCACATGTCACGCCGCAGCGCCACATCCACACCAGCCGTCGGCTCGTCGAGAAACAGAACCTTCGGCTCATGCGCCAGCGCCTTGGCGATCAGCACGCGGCGCTTCATGCCGCCGGAAAGCTCACGCAGCATATTGTCCTTCTTGTCCCACAGCGACAGGGATTTCAAAACGCGCTCGATCAGTTGAGGGTCTTTACGATAGCCATGCAATCCGCGGGAAAACGACACCGTGTTCCACACCGTCTCGAACTGGTCGGTCGTCAGTTCCTGTGGCACGAGCCCGATCAAAGCGCGTGTCTTGCGGAAATCCTTGACGACATCACTGCCGCCGACGAGCACGCTGCCCTCGCCCGGATTGACGAGACCACAGATGATCGAAATCAGCGTCGTCTTGCCAGCACCATTAGGGCCTAACAGCGCAAGGATTTCGCCCTCGTAGATATCAAGGGTGACGCCTTTCAGCGCCTGAAAGCCGTTGGCGTAAGATTTCGTCAGATTACGGATGGAAACGATGGGTTTGCGGGAAGGCGTCATGAATGATCTTTCGGCACGTTCTTGAACTGCTCATATAAAGCATTTCCAGCAAAAGTGTTGTCCGTTTTGCATCCGGAAGGGATCAAGACAAAAAGTTAGCTGGAGAGAGCGGAAACAACACACGCCGGTTGCAGTTCCGCAAATTTCACCAACGGCGTCATCTTCCTATCGTCCCTGTCATGAAGATGTGATGCTGATGTCGTAGAAATCGGCGTGACGGGTACCGGACTGTTCACCACAGGGCGCCCGTCCGGTTTTCAGCACCGCTCGACATTTTGAGACATACGGCAGTCATATTGAAAAACATTATTTTGGGCAGAGGCTACCCCCGCACTCTGCCCTGTTTTTTTGGCCCTGTTTTTGGGCAGTCGACATCCACCATCCGATCGAAGAGCAAGGCCATCAATCGCAGTGGCGATAACCGGACTTGCGTGTACGCAGGTCGAAGTGGAAGTGGTTCCAGTGGTTGGGGTCGCTACCCGGTCCGAGCACGGTAGAGAAATACTTGCAGCTGTCGGAGCGAACGGCCTTTAACAAGCCTTTCTCACGGAAGGCAAAGAAGCTCTTCTTGCGAACGTCGATCTCCTTGCCGTTCTTGAGCGTGATCGTTCCAATGTCGATGGCGTTACCGCGCGCATGCTCAGACCAGGGGTTGCTCGCCCTGGAATTCATCTTGCGGCAGGAGTAGCCACCCATCGGGGTGATACGGCCGACACCAGAGAAGTAACGGAAGCGAGAAGACGGCACGAGTTCGAACTTCACCCATTTGGCAAAGGCAAGCGTCACCTGGCAGTTCAGCTTTACAGCCGGGCGGATCGCAACGCCACTATCGAGACCGCTAAGCTCGATCGGGTAATCGATACCGCAGGTCGGACCATCGGCAATGCGCGCCACATCGCGAAAGGCGACACCCAATCGGCGAAGCTCTGTGCGACAGGCCACTTCGGAGGGTGGCATCATGCCGGGCGGCTGCGACATGCGCCGCTCCTGCGCCGGATTGTCCGGCATCAGCATCGCCACCTCTTCCACGGGCTGCGCCTGACGCTGACCGCTTGGCGGCGGCGGAATAAGGCGGGATTGATTGGCAAGCCCACGCGGTGCTTGCGGTGGCTGAGAAGCGGCACTGTCGGGAGCGGACACCTGCATATCCTGTTCCTCCGCAAGGCTCCGTCCCGGCGCCACGCCCAGTCCTGCATCCATGTTCACGCCCTCGTCACCCTCCGCCATCTGCGACGGCATGTGGGTTGACTGCGGCTGAACGGGCGCAAGGCGGCTCGCCTGCGCATCGAGCGTCGAGTAGCCCTGCCCGCTGGAGCTTAGCAGCGGATCACGCGATACCGGCGCCTCCGGCAGCGGCTGCGACAGGGCGGAATGGTCGTTGAAGGGAAGATCCTGGCTGACAGGTGCGGGCGGCGCACTGTAATTCTGCCGGCTGGAGGAGCGAATGGAACTGACCCGTGTCGCGCCATCGACCTCAGCGGGGGGCACAAGCCCCTCCGCTGAGCACGACACGATCACCGCCGACATTGTCATCAACGCCGCAAGACGACGCGGAAGGGAAACATACGCCATACCAGAACCTGTACCTTCAGCGACCGCAACACGCAGCGATCAGATCAAATTCTAAAGAAATCTGGTAAACGAACCCTTTGTGTCGACGCAAAGAAAGTGACCGGCAAAGGCTTGTATGTTCTGAAACGAAACAGCAGGCTCCCGAAAACCGCACAGTCGTAGCTGCGACCGAAGCGTTGCACTCATATGCGAAAACGAAAAGGGCGCCGCAAGCGACGCCCCGCTATCGGTATGGAAGTGAAAGTCAGGCCGCCCGCGACATCGAGCCTCCAGCAGAAAAGCTTCCAAGCTGGAACCGCGCCAGCAGCGAATGCAGCTTGCGGCTCTCTTCTGCCAGCGTTTCGCTCGCCGCCGTGGTTTCCTCCACCATTGCGGCATTCTGCTGGGTCATCTGGTCCATATGGTTGACGGAAGTGTTGATCTCCTGCAGTCCCGTCGCCTGCTCGCGAGCAGCCGTGGCAATCGAGTTCACGTGGCCGTCGACACGGTTGACCAGCGATACGATCTCCTCCAGCGCCTCTCCGGTGGACCGAACCAGCGTCACACCGCCACTCACCTGCTCTGCCGAGCTGTTGATCAGCGTCTTGATTTCCTTTGCAGCATTGGCGGAACGCTGAGCAAGTTCGCGAACCTCCTGCGCTACGACGGCAAAGCCACGACCGGCCTCACCGGCACGTGCGGCTTCGACACCAGCGTTCAAGGCGAGCAGGTTTGTCTGGAAAGCGATTTCATCGATGACGACGATGATCTGACCGATCTTGCGGGAAGACTCCTCGATCCGGTTCATGGCCTCCACTGCGCTGCGGACGATATCACCGGAGCGACCCGCGCTTTGCTTCGTCTCCGTTACCATCTGCCGCGCCTCGTTTGCGCGCTCGGACGCCGTGCGAACCGTTGCCGTGATCTCGTCGAGTGCAGCTGCCGTCTCTTCCAACGCCGCTGCCTGCTGTTCGGTACGGCGGGAAAGATTGCCCGTCGCCTCGCTGATATCGGAGGCGCTGGCGTTGACGACATCGCTGCTGCGCGAAATCGTTGCGATCACGTCCCGAAGGACGCCAACAGCGCTGTTGAAGTCGGCGCGCAGCTTGTCATATTCGGCACCCACCTGACCCACTTGAACAGTAAGATCGCCGCGCGCGAGGTTTTCCATAGCCTGCCCGAGCGAGTCCATGGCCTGGGCCTGGCGCTCGGAGGCGGAACGAAGCACATCCTCGCTTTCCCGGCGCGTATTCTCGATTGCCTTCTGTTGCTCGGCTTCGCGAAGCTGCAACTGGCTGCGCTCATTCACGGAGTTGCGAAGAACGAGCAGCGTCTTGGCCATGGCGCCGATCTCGTTGCGACGTTCGACGAACGGCACATCGGCCTCAGCGTTTCCATCCGCAATGCTGGACATGCTCGTCTTCAGCTTGCCAATCGGGCCTGAAACGCTGCGCACGACCGCGGTGGCGACGGCAAGAACGACGAGCGCGCTGATCAGGCAAATGCCGACATAGAGGGTTGCCTCGCGCCAGAACATGGCGTTCAGATCGTCAACATAGACACCTGTGCCAACAATCCAGCCCCAGGGTGCAAAGCCTTCGACATAAGAGAACTTGCCCACGGGATCAGGCGCGCCGGGCTTCGGCCACTGATAATCGACAAAGCCCTTCCCGCTCGCCTTCACGGTATTGACGAATTCGACAAAGAGAAACTTGCCGTTCGGATCCTTGTTTTTCGTCAGATCGGCACCGTTCAGCTCCGGCTTCACCGGATGCATGACCATTTTGGGACCCATGTCGTTGATCCAGAAATAGCCATTGCCATTGTCATAGCGCATCGCGGCAATCGAAGCCTTCGCCTGTTGCTGAGCGACCTCCCGAGTCAGCGTCCCGCTCTGTTCCAGACGATAATATTGATCGAGAATGCCGACAGCCGAATGCGTCAACGCCTCCAGCCCGGCCTTGCGCTCCCTCTCCATCCCGCCATAGCCACCGAACAGGCTTGATGTCAGCGCCGCCGCCAGTATCGCCAGAAACAATGCGACCAGCGCATAAAGCCGCGTGGAAATGGTGAGATGTTTCATACGTCAAATTCCCCCGAATGTGATCAATTATTGGTAATCTTAAAAAATTGACAAAAACATAAAGTGCACGCAGTGGTAGGTGGAAATATAATTTGGAAGGTAACGGCTCAGACAACACATTTGAGATAACGGCGTATTGTTTTTAGCTCGCAGTATCGTTGGGAGTTTGTCTCCTTAAAGCCTAAAAAAAGTTCGCACAGACTACACATCAAGTAATTTCGAATTAAGAAATCAGAATCATGATCTCTGCGCCGAATAAGACGACGAGATCGATATGCCAAAACCTAATTTTCGCTACACCCACTACGATCTCAAGGAGATCCGTACTGGTACCATTATTGAAGTATCTCTCAACGCGGTCGCCAACGTACGATTGATGACGGCCAGAAATTTCCAAAGATTCACAGAGCTTCTGGATTTCAAATATGTCGGCGGCGTTGCTCGAAAATCACCGCTGCGTCTGGCGATTCCCGAAACCGGCCATTGGCATGTCATCGTCGATGGTGAAGGCCACAATGGCTTGGCGGAATCCTCTGTGAAGATGCTGCCGGCAAATCCAGCAGCCGCCCAGCGCAAGAGCGCCTGATCAACCGTCCAACAGGAATGAGAAGCGAAGCGAAGCGCAGACAGCCAGCCCTAAAGCTGGTTTTGCGCTTCAACGAGGGTTGCGTTCCCGTCTCAGCTTCGACCACCAATCCAGGCGCTTGCGAATGTCGCGTTCAAAACCCCGGTCGGGCGGATCGTAGAAGGTAGTGCGCCCCATCTTTTCCGGGAAGTAATCCTGGCCTGAGAAGGCATCTGGTTCGTCGTGATCATAGCGATAGCCATCACCATAGCCCTCGCCCTTCATCAGCTTGGTCGGCGCATTGAGAATATGCTTGGGAGGCAGGAGCGATCCGTTCTCCTTGGCCGCCCGCATCGCGCTCTTGTAGGCGGTGTAGACCGCATTGGATTTCGGCGCCGTCGCCAGATAGACGCAGGCCTGCGCCAACGCCAGCTCCCCCTCCGGCGAGCCGAGATAATCATAGGCATCTTTCGCCGCATTGCAGATGACCAGCGCCTGCGGATCGGCAAGCCCGATATCCTCCACTGCCATACGCACCAGACGTCTGCCGAGATAAAGCGGATCTTCGCCCGCATCGAGCATTCGCGCCAGGTAATAAAGCGCTGCATCGGGATCGGAGCCGCGCACCGACTTATGAAGTGCAGAGATCAGATTATAGTGCCCGTCCTGACCCTTGTCATAGACCGGCGCCCGACGCTGAACGATGCGGGTCAGCCCCTCCGTATTGAACACCTCGCCTTCTCGCGCCGCACGCCAGACTTCCTCGGCGAGCGTCAGCACGGCGCGCCCGTCACCATCGGCCATGCGAAGCAGTGAGAGCCGCGCGTCTTCATCAAGCGGCAGCGGTTTGGCTTCCGCCTCCTCGGCACGCTTCAGGAGCTCCATCAGGCTCTCTTCGTCATGCGGCTTGAAGGTCAGAACGCGGGCACGCGACAGCAAAGCGGCATTCAGTTCGAAGGACGGGTTCTCGGTCGTTGC
The DNA here is from genome assembly GCF_004310285.1 of Agrobacterium cavarae. GTDB lineage: Bacteria > Pseudomonadota > Alphaproteobacteria > Rhizobiales > Rhizobiaceae > Agrobacterium > Agrobacterium cavarae. The sequence goes on along the minus strand of NZ_SISF01000034.1, from coordinate 154,558 downwards.
ACCGACAAGGATGATGGTCCCATCTTCCATCACCGGCAAAAAGCTGTCCTGCTGAGCCCGGTTGAAGCGATGGATTTCGTCGACGAAGAGCAGCGTTTGCCGCCCGTTCATCCGCCGCGTCCTCGCAGCCTCGAACACCTTCTTCAGGTCGGCCACGCCGGAGAAGATTGCGGAAATCTGCTCAAAGGCGAGACCGGCTTCACCCGAAAGTAGCCGCGCAACGGTTGTCTTGCCCGTGCCCGGCGGCCCCCAGAAGATCATCGAGCCCAGCGAGCCGCTTTCGATCATGCGGCGCAGAACACCTTCCTCGCCCGTCAGATGCGGCTGACCTGTGACCTGTGCGATCGTGGTCGGCCGCAGCCTGTCTGCCAAAGGCCGCCGATTGGCGACCTCCGCTGGAATCTGAGGTGCGAAGAGGTCTCCGCTCATCGCAGAAACTGCCGCAGGCGCTGACCATCGCGAATGATCTCAAGACGCCAGAAGCCCGGATCGTCATGCAGCGCTTCCTCCATCTGGGCACTGGAGGTGATATCGGCGCCGTTCAACGACACGATGATATCCTTTGGCTGGAAGCCGACACGCGAAGCGGGCGAACCGCGCGCGACATCGACGATCACGACACCGGAGGGTGTTCCGACCATACGCAACTCATCGGCAAGCTTCGGCGAAAGATTGGCGACGGTGGCACCGGCAAATGGATTGCGACCCTCCAGCAGGCGCTCGTCACGCGGTGCCGTTTCCGGCGCAGTATCGAGCGCAATGGTGACGGTCTTTTCCTTGCCCTTGTCGATCAGCGCGATCTTGGCGGATTTGCCGATACCCGCCGTCGTCAGGCGATAACCCAGCGCATCCGGATGCTCCACCTCAATGCCGTTTACGGCAGTGACCACCTGGCCTGGCTCGATGCCCGCCTTCTCCGCAGGGCCACCCTTCACAACGCTGACGACAAGTGCGCCTCGCGCGCGCTTCAGCCCAAGAGCTTCCGCGACTTCGGAGGTAACCGGATCGAATGTTGCACCAACATAGGGCCGCTGGAAGCTCTTGTCGCCCTTTTCAGCCGCGGCCAGGAACACCTTGACCAGGTTCGCAGGGATGGCAAAGCCGATACCATTGGAGCCACCGCCGCGCGAAAAGATCGCCGTATTGATGCCGATCAGCTCGCCGTTCATGTTCATCAGTGCGCCACCGGAGTTGCCGGGATTGATCGAAGCATCCGTCTGGATGAAGAAGCCGAAATCGCCTTGCGTCACCTGATTGCGCGCCAAGGCTGAGACGATACCGCTGGTGACAGTTTGCCCCACACCGAACGGGTTACCGATGGCAAGCACCAGGTCACCGACTTCCGTGGCGTCCGAATTGCCAAGCGGCAGCACGGGGAACTGTTCCTTTGCATCGATCTGCAGCACCGCGAGATCGACACGGTCATCCTTCAGGAGAACCTTGGAGGGAAATTCACGACCATCGGCCAGCGCGACCTTGATATCGTCGGCGCCTTCGATGACGTGGTTGTTCGTCACCACCAGCCCGCTGGCCGAAACGATCACGCCGGAGCCCAGCGAAGATTGCTTTTCCGTGCGGTTCGGCAATTGCTGGCCAAAAAACTGTTCAAAGAACGGGTCGCCGGCAAAGGGCGAGGTGCGGCGCTGGACGATGCGCTCGGCATAAACGTTCACCACGGCACCGGATGTGCGCTTGACCAGCGGGGCAAAGGACAGCTGCATGTCCATGCGGCTGGCCGGCACCGCTTTAGCGTCCTGCGCCTGCGCACCCAAGGGCGCAAGAAGCAACGCCGCAAGAAAGCCGTGGGCCATGAATTTCAACACGCGCTGCATGTGATTCCTCATCTTCATCAATAGGATGCAGTTATAGCGTCTCAGCCTATAAATCAAAGGGCGGCAATATCATGACGCACGGCTTTACAAGCGAGCGCTTTACTTTCTTTGGAACTGGTTTCGAGGTCTGAGAATTGAACCGCCAAGATCTGATGAAAGATGAGACAGAAAAATGCAGTTTCGAAAACACGCTCTGGCCCTGTTTATTGTTTGCGCCTCCTATTCGCATGGATCGCCCGTCGGAGCCGCGAGCTTCGATTGCAGCAAGACTGATCTCGCGGCAGATGAGAAGACCATCTGCGAGAACCGCGCCCTGAATGATCAGGACGTGAAAATGGCCACCACCTTCGACATTCTCACTCAGCTCATGGCCATGGGGTCTCGTGATGCACTGAAAACCGAACAGAGCGAATGGCTGAAGCGTCGCCAGACCTGTGAAGCGGATGTCGCCTGCCTGACCAAGGCTTATGACGAGCGCATGGTGAAGCTTGGCGAAGCATTCCAGAGCATCAACCGCCCACTCTAACTCGCCGCGATGATATTCGTCATTAAACCATGCAACGCATCCCGGTAACCGGTGCGCGCCGAGGGCGCATCTTCCCGGGATGTCATGGCCACAGAGAGCTTTTTCGACGGCACGATATAGAGCATCTGCCCGCCATAGCCCCAGGCGTAGAATACCTTCTCTCCCGCCATTTCCTTGATGAACCAGCAATAGCCATAACCGTCGCCATTGAACACCGAGTTCGTTCGCTGCGTCCAGGACTGGTCGATCCATGACTGCGAGAGGATGCGCTCACCATCGGCGGTAACGCCACCACGCCGATACAATTCTCCGAAAGCCAAGAGCGAACGCGCCGTCATCGCCATCTGATTACCGCCCAGATAAATGCCCTGCGGATCACGTTCCCAGCTGCCGATGGCAAACCTATCGAGCGGCTTGAACCAGTCTCGGGCAAGCGCCAGCGTCGGGCGACCGGAGGCTTTCGTCAAAATGGCCGAGAGGAGATGCGTTGAGGCCGTCGAATAGAGCATGCCACCGCCCGGCTCGCCATCGAAGCCCGAGCCGAGAGCCGTGCGCACCCAGTTGCGGCTCGCGACCCAGCGCCCGTAATTCGGACCGGACATGCGTGCGAGACCAGACTGCATCGAAAGCAGATTGCCGATCGTAACGCGTTCCAGTCGCGGATCGGAGTTCGCGGGAAAGTCGGCTCTCAGCACCGAGGCAATAGGCTGATCGGCACCCTCCAGAATCTTGCGATCGATTGCCATGCCAACAAGGGCAGAGACGATCGACTTGGACGCGGACTTGATATTGGTCGATCCGTTGAGCGATGAACCATTATAGGCGCGCGAGGCAACCTCCTCGCTATCGACGCTGACGATCACTGCCTTCAGCGTCTGAAGAGAACCCGCCCCTTCCAGGATGGGATCGAATTTGGCGCCTGTGCCTGACGATTGCGCGCGAACCGCTGTGGCAAAAGGCAGGGAGGCGAGGAGTGCGAGTGCTGTGCGACGTTTCATGTTTACCTAGGTAAGCGCTGCCACGATCAAAGGAAGCAGCATCACCACCTTGTGACTCGCAAAGCGTCGATCGCGAAAAGGAGTCTCGAAACAATGCGTTTCAGCTTTTTCCTGAATCAAAACCTCAACGCCCTGATTCATTTTTTGAAGAAACACGAATGCTATTCCTCGTAGATCATCTTCCGCGTCATCCCACCATCCAGCACCAGAACCTGACCAGTCATGAAGCCGGCACCCGCCAAATAGAGCACACCATCGGCAATATCCTTCGGCCTGCCAACGCGCCCTACCGGGTGCTGCGCATGGTCCTTTTTGCGGAGATCGGCTTCATCGGTCACCCAACCCGGCGCAATCGCATTGACGCGTATCTTTGGCCCGAGACTGACAGCCAGCGCATGGGTTAAGGCAACAAGCCCACCCTTGGACGCGGCATAGGCTTCGGTTTCCGGCTCGGACATGAAGGCACGCGTTGAGACCATATTGACGATGCTCGCACCCTCGCCCATCAGCGGCACGGCGGACCTTGTCATCAGGAATGCTCCCGTCAAATGGCTATCGGTGACCTTGCGCCAATCGGCAAGCGACAGCTCATGGATCGGCCCATTCACCGGGCTTGCAATACCGGCGTTGTTGACGAGCAGTTCAAGCCCTTTCCAACCAAGCTGATCGAAGGCGGCAAGCACTGAGGTCTCATTTCCCACGTCACACAGAATGTTGCGCGCCGCTGTCTTGGTGTCCTTGATGTCGAAGCACGCAACGGTCCAGCCGTCGTCCAACAGAGCCTCGATAATTCCCGCCCCGATCAAGCCACCGCCGCCGGTCACAACTGCCCGCTTCATGATTTTCTCCCTAGCAATTCATGCGGCAACGTTTCCGATTGGCTGGTTGTTCCGATGCTGAAACAAGGGTTGCGTCGACGAACGTCTCACGCATGATGAGGTCCATGAGCAAGGTCGCCACCTATCCTATCGTGCTGACGTCGAGACGGCTCCTGCTGCGACCGCTGAAAATTGCGGACGCCGCAGGGCTCGCGCGGATGACAAACGATCCACTGGTCACACGCAATCTGCTTAAAACCGCAATGCCTTTTACCACCGCCGATGCAAGAGAACTGATCTTGCGAGCCCGAAAAAAGAAGAGCCCGGTTTGGGCCATCGACACCGGTCAACTCGTTGGTCTGATCGGCCTTGCGGGTGAATTCGGCTATTGGCTCGGCCGCAGCGCTTGGGGCAGAGGCTTTGCCTCTGAGGCAGCATGTCTTGTCATCAACCATGCTTTCGAGTGCCTTGAGATCGACGCTCTTCATGCCAGCCCGATTGCGGACAACAAAGCATCTCGTCATCTGCTGGAAAAGCTGGGGTTTGAAAGGAACGGCGTCGCCAGAGCCTTTTGCTCTGAGCGTAGCAAGGTGGTGCCCCTTATCCGTTACAAGCTTGAGCGGCTGACATGGGAAAAAGCTCAAAGCCGCGACCGAAGATGAAGGTGAAGTCTCAGCCCTTATCCAGAATCAGCATGGTGATCAGGACCTGATTCAATCTCATAACCAAACCTCCCAATCCGTTGGAGAAAATAAAAAAACGCCCGTGTCAGGGCGTTTTCCATTTAAAAAAGATCATGCTGAGGCCCGGAGAAAAGTCACTCCGGCAGAATGCGAACAGCACCCTTATCTGCACTGGATGCAAAGGCTGCATAGGCCTTCAGCGCGGTGGTGACGTTGCGCTTGCGGAACTCCGCCGGCTTCCAGCCAAGCTGGTCCTGCTCTGCGCGACGCGCCGCAAGTTCGGCGTCCGAAACCTTGAGGTTGATCGTGCGGTTCGGGATGTCGATCTCGATGAGATCGCCCTGACGCACGAGGCCGATGGCGCCGCCCTGGGCCGCTTCCGGAGAGGCGTGGCCGATGGAAAGGCCCGACGTGCCGCCGGAGAAACGACCATCGGTGATCAAGGCGCAGGCTTTGCCCAGACCCTTGGATTTCAGATAGCTCGTCGGATAGAGCATTTCCTGCATGCCGGGGCCGCCCTTCGGGCCTTCGTAACGGATGACGACGACATCGCCCGCCTTGACTTCGTTGGAGAGAATGCCCTTCACCGCAGCATCCTGGCTTTCATAGACAACAGCGCTGCCATTGAACTTCAAGATGCTCTCGTCCACACCCGCCGTCTTTACGATGCAGCCATCCAGCGCGATGTTGCCGTAAAGAACGGCAAGACCGCCGTCCTTCGAGAAAGGCTTTTCGACTGAGCGGATAACGCCGTTTTCGCTGTCGGTATCGAGATCGTCCCAGCGTGAAGACTGGCTGAAGGCAACCTGGGTCGGCACGCCACCAGGCGCCGCCTTGAAGAACTCGCGCACCGTTTCGGAATTGGTGCGGGTAATATCCCAGCGGTCGATGGCGTCACCCAGCGTGGGCTCATGAACAGTATGGCAATCGCGATTGATGAGACCGCCGCGGTCGAGTTCACCGAGAATACGCATGATGCCGCCGGCGCGGTGCACATCTTCCATATGCACGTCCTGCTTGGCAGGCGCGACCTTGGAAAGGCAAGGAACCTTGCGCGAAAGCCGGTCGATGTCTTCCATCGTAAATTCGATTCCGCCTTCATGCGCCGCTGCCAGAATATGCAGAACCGTATTGGTGGAACCGCCCATGGCGATATCGAGCGACATGGCGTTCTCGAATGCAGCCTTTGAAGCGATGGTGCGCGGCAGCACGGTCTCGTCATCCTGCTCGTAATAGCGACGTGCCAGATCGACGATCAGGTGACCGGCCTCGACAAACAGACGCTTGCGATCGGAGTGGGTCGCCAGCGTCGAGCCGTTGCCAGGCAGAGAAAGACCAAGCGCCTCCGTCAAACAGTTCATCGAGTTGGCCGTGAACATGCCCGAGCACGAACCGCAGGTCGGACAGGCGGAGCGCTCGATGATCTTTACGTCTTCATCGGAAACCTTGTCATCGGCAGCCGCAACCATGGCATCGACCAGATCGAGCGCAACGGTCTTGCCGTGCAGGACGACCTTACCGGCTTCCATCGGGCCGCCGGAAACGAAGACGGCCGGGATGTTGAGACGCATCGCGGCATTCAGCATGCCGGGCGTGATCTTGTCGCAATTGGAGATGCAGACCATGGCATCTGCGCAATGCGCATTGACCATATATTCGACCGAGTCTGCGATGATCTCGCGCGACGGCAGCGAATAGAGCATGCCATCGTGACCCATGGCGATACCATCATCCACGGCGATCGTATTGAATTCCTTGGCAACACCGCCGGCCGCCTCGATCTCGCGTGCGACGAGCTGACCAAGATCCTTCAGGTGAACGTGACCAGGCACGAACTGCGTGAAGGAGTTCACCACCGCAATGATCGGCTTGCCGAAATCGCCATCCTTCATGCCGGTGGCGCGCCAAAGGCCACGCGCACCCGCCATGTTGCGGCCATGGGTTGTCGTTCTGGAGCGATAGACAGGCATCTCGTTATTCCTCGGTTCTCTCAAACTCGCGGGCATATCTCCCAGGTACATCAACGCGCCCTGCCCGCTTAAAATCTGACGCGTCTTCTACTCCATTCGCAAACTCCTGTCACTGTCACCTTGCGGCAAAACAGTACGGTGCGGTACGGTACGCCAATTCATTTGTTTCTCACCTGTAATCAGCGTGATACGATGCGTGGCACGCACAGGTGCCAGTTGACGCGACTGTCTGTGAGGACGATCCAGGGTTGGAGATTTCAATGATCGTAATGCTTCTGCGGACACTCAGAATAGCGCCAGCATCGTTGTTGGCGTTAACCTGCGTGTCCCAGGCAGCCGAAGTAAAAGTCCAACAGGTTCAGGTAGCAGTTCTCCTTGACGCGTCCAAGGAGCCGCTCATCGCGACAGCAGCCTGCGACAGCGGCAGGAACTGCGGCATCATTTCGGAACCAAAGCTCGGCATTACGGTGGGTATCGAGTTAGGTCAGGCAAACGGTATCGACGCAAACACACTGACCGTTGCCTGCGCGTCGCCCTGCTCGTTCCATACAGGTCAAGCGCGTATCACCTTTAGGGGCCAGGAGACCTTCAATCTTTTCGAGGGCGAGTCCCCCGGCGTCATGCACTATCTCGTCCAGCGCCCGAGGAAAAAAATCGGCGAAATCTCCGTCATTACAGTACCCAGCGAACCAATCCTTCGTCCACCTATCTGACCAGAATCTAGACCTTGTTTTACAAAGGAGTGCGCTCGCTCGTCATAGCAGACGAACATATCGCATCGCGTTTTCACTTTCGCGCGATTAAGTGAACCGACGCCTGTTGTTTGCCGTAAACCAGGATCATATCATATGGACCTGCCTCATCATGCACGTCCGGTGCAGCACCTGTTTCTCAGGAGATTTCGATGCCCGTCTATCGCCCACCCCGTATCGCCTCCAGCGAAATCACGCCGCGCGATGTTTATCTCTCCAGGCGTCGCTTTCTCGGCACGGCGGCTGGGCTCGCAGCCATTGGCCTGACGGGTCGCGAGGCAATCGCAGCGCCACTGACGGCAAAGCCGGGCGCCTACAAGCTGGATGAACAACTGACGCCGCTTGATGCCGTCACCAGCTACAATAACTTCTATGAATTCGGCGTCGGAAAATCCGACCCGAAAGAAAACTCCGGCAAGTTCAAACCGACGCCGTGGACCGTGAAGGTCGATGGCCTCGTCGGCAAGCCAAAAGAGTTCGGGCTGGAAGAGCTGATTAAGTTCGACCTCGAGGAACGTACTTACCGCATGCGCTGCGTCGAAGGCTGGTCGATGGCGATCCCGTGGATCGGCTTCCCCCTGGCAAGCCTTCTCGACAAGGTAGAGCCGCTCGGCAGTGCGAAATTCGTTTCCTTCGAGACCGTCGTTCGCCCCGATGAGATGCCGGGTCAAAGCGGGCTCTTCCAGCCGCTCAACTGGCCCTATGTCGAAGGCCTGCGCCTCGACGAGGCCCGTCATCCACTGACCATCCTGGCTGTCGGCCTCTATGGCGAGACGTTGCCGAACCAGAACGGCGCGCCGATCCGCCTCGTGGTTCCTTGGAAATACGGCTTCAAGGGCATCAAGTCGATCGTCCGCATTTCGCTGGTCGAGAAACAGCCCGAAACCACGTGGAAAAACTCCAACGCGCGGGAATATGGCTTCTATTCCAACGTCAATCCCAACGTCGATCATCCCCGCTGGAGCCAGGCCACCGAGCAGCGCATCGGCGAAGGCGGCTTCTTCGGCGTCAAGAACCGGCCGACGCTGATGTTCAACGGCTATGAAGACGTTGCGAGCCTCTATACCGGCCTGGACTTGAAGGCGAATTATTGACATGGCATTCGCCCTGCCCCTGCCCTCTTTGCCCAAACGCTACCAGCCCGCCGCCATCTGGGCACTTTACATTCTCGGCCTCTGTCCCGGCCTCTGGTATTTTTACCTGGCCGCGACAGGTGGGCTTGGCTTTAATCCCGTCAAGGATTTCGAGCATCTGCTGGGCATCTGGGCTCTGCGCTTCCTCTGCCTTGGGCTGCTGGTGACCCCACTGCGCGATCTGTTCAACATCAACCTGATTGTCTATCGACGCGCCCTCGGCCTCTTGGCCTTCTACTATGTGCTGGCGCACTTTGCGGTCTATTTGACGCTCGATCGCGGTTTGGTCTTCAGCTCCATCATTGGCGATGTTCTGAGACGCCCCTACATCATGTTCGGCATGGCGGGACTGGCGATGCTTCTGCCCCTGGCATTGACCTCGAACCGCTGGTCGATCCGCAAGCTCGGCTCGCGATGGAACACGCTCCATAAGCTCGCCTACCCGGTGCTCATCGTCGCCGTTCTTCACTTCGTTCTGGCGCGCAAGAGCCTGACGCTGGAACCGGCTTTCTACATCACCCTCACGATCCTGCTCCTCGGCTATCGCCTGATCCGGCCAACCATCATGGCGCGGCGCAGAGCCCGCAGAGACGCTACCGCCTCGCGACCTGCAGCGTGATCGCGGCAGCCATTCCGATACCGGCGAAATAGCAAAGGATATTCCACGGCGAGAACACGCGGCCGAGCAGCAAGGTGCCGGTCGCCGTGTCGCGGAATGTATCCAGCGCTGGGAAATGCACCAATCTCAACAACTCCACAGCGATAGCGAAGCAGCACGTGGCGGCGATGATGAAAAGCTGCGTTCTGCGGTTCACGAATAGCAGCGCCACCAGGAGATAGACCATCGCGCCCCACAACACCGAACCGCCATATTTGACGATGAGGAATGGCAGTCCGATCATGTATCCGTAACGCCGCAGCGCCAGTCCCGCCAGAATGACGAGGATAAGGCCCGACAGGATGAGCAATCGGGACGCATAAAATTTGCCGCTATCGATCATCATCATCCTGCCTTACGTCGATTCCCTCACCCATTTCTCGACGCCGGTAAACAGGAGCATAGACCTTGGTATCCGATACAATGTTTCCGGCAACCCGTCTGTCATTCCTGGATCATTATCTTTGCGACGCGCGGCCTTGGGGAGGCTTGAGCGGCTTCAGGCGCTTTGCCGTTGAATTCCTCTACTTCGGTATCAAGAATGCCAGAGCCTGCCTATTTGCCGGGCTGTTCTTCCTGTCCATTTTTCTGGTGCCGCGGGCCGGCCTCCTCGGCCTGCCACGCTACGATGTTCTCCTCGTCATTGCGTTGACGATCCAGATCTTCATGATCTGGAGCAAGCTCGAGACGCTCGATGAGGCGAAAGCGATCTTCCTGTTCCATATCGTCGGCTTCGCGCTGGAATTGTTCAAAACGTCCGGCACCATCCAGTCATGGTCCTATCAGGACTTCGCTTACAGCAAAGTCTTTGGTGTGCCTCTGTTTTCCGGCTTTATGTACGCGGCCGTCGGCAGCTACATCATTCAAGCGTGGCGGCTATTCGATTTGAGAATTCGCCATCATCCGCCTTACTGGATGGCAACGCTGATCGCGCTTGCGATCTACGCCAACTTCTTCACCCATCACTATATTGGCGACTATCGCTGGTACATCGCCGCCTGCGCGCTGGGCCTTTATGCCCGCACCACAGTGACCTACCGCCCTTACGACAGGGATCGGAAAATGCCACTGCTTCTTTCCTTCATCCTCATCGGCTTCTTCGTTTGGCTGGCGGAAAACATCTCTACCTTCTTTGCCATCTGGAGCTACCCCAACCAACTCGGCGCATGGTCCGCAGTGAGCCTCGGCAAATGGAGTTCATGGTCGCTGCTCGTCATCATGACCTTCACCATCGTCTGCCATTTGAAGCATATCAAACACAGAATCTTCATCCCGGAGTAGAGGCAGACTACAAACACACCTAAAGGTTTGGTTTCACTCCCAAAAATCGTACGAGAAACCACAATTTACAGACCTTCAGATGAGGCCTATTTTCAAGTCTTATGCCCGATAACGGCCGCCGACATGACGTCGTGAAGATCTGCGTGATGACCACGAAACGTTCTGCCTCTCTTGAAAGGAACCGGCGTTGCGTATTGGTATCTTCATTCTTCTGGCAAGCCTGTCCAGCGCTCCGGCTTTAGCCGCCTCCACCGCCAAGCCTGGCCCGTCCCAGACGGATTACATGTTCCAGTGTGGAGCGACCTTCATCATCAACGCCCACGCGTTGCAGGATGGTCCAAAATCCGCCAAGGCGAGAGCGCAGGCGCAGGCTTACGAGAGCAGGTTCAACAAACTTGCTGCGATGGCGGAAGCGTCTTTCGAAGAGAACAGAATGTCGAAGTCGGAAGCCCGGACCTACCTGCAGAAGCACGTCGACACGATGTCCGCGATCTTTGCCAAAGACCCCGACTCCATGAAGCGCTTCGTCACGCTTTGCGACGCTCGTTTCCCAGAAAAACAGTAGGCCGGTCAAAGCCTCTCGTGGACGGACGCCGGGGTATCTCGCAATGGCGTCATTCGCACAACGAAGGTGCGCCGCATGAGCAATAGCCACCGGTGTTTGCTGCGTTGTCCCGTAGCAGCAACGAGCAGAGCTGATAGCGAGAGGCGTCAGACTACACCCTCCGACGTCGTTTAACCGGTATAGCCAGAGCAAACCACGTCCGGAAAAATCGATCGGCATTTTCGACCACTATTGGGCAAGAAAGCCGCGACGCTTCAAAGTGTCCCTGCACTAGCCTGTGTCGGCCGATACAAACCGCGTTGGTGTCACAGTGCTGGCCACACCGCGACTTGAGACATCAATGCATGAACCGGTAGGTTCTGACAGCATCGGCCCGAAAATCGAAATCGATTTTCGCAAATCACAATGCTTAGATCAAAGAAGATGGACCGTCCTTCGGTCGTCCAATAGGGAGCATCACGCTCTAGACATTTCGACACCGGTCATCCAACCGCTTCCCCACCATGCCGGACCACCAGCACGACCATACAAGAACGCAAAAAAGCCGGGTGATCGCTCACCCGGCTTCTCAAGTCTTGATGCTTAAGCGCGAGGCTTATGCAGCTTCGGCAGCAGCCGTCTCAGCAGCAACGCGAGCCTTGTCGGCTGCGCCCTTGGCGTCGACGTCGCGCTCGACGAATTCAACGACAGCCATGGCCGCGTTGTCGCCTTGACGGAAGCCAGCCTTCATGATGCGGATGTAGCCGCCGTTACGGTTTGCGTAACGAGCTGCAATCGCGTCGAAGAGCTTACGGACAGCGTCCTGGTCCTTGATCTGCGAGATGGCCTGACGACGAGCGTGCAGGTCACCGCGCTTGCCGAGCGTGACCAGCTTTTCTACGATCGGGCGAATTTCCTTCGCCTTCGGCAGAGTGGTGACGATCTGCTCATGGGTGATGAGCGAAGCAGCCATGTTGGCAAACATTGCCTTGCGGTGGCTGGCGGTTCTATTGAGCTTGCGGCCTGAATTTCCGTGGCGCATTGCTATTCTCCTTTAGTGCAGGTTCCCTATCCGGTCCTGCCGTTTCCTGGCACATGCAGACGACTGGTCTGCTGTTTGACGGGGAAAGGCAGTCTTTGAGGGCCTGCCTTTTCTTTGTTAGTACTGGTCTTCGTAACGCTTAGCGAGATCTTCGATGTTCTCTGGTGGCCATGCGGGCACTTCCATGCCGAGATGCAGACCCATGGAAGCGAGAACTTCCTTGATTTCGTTGAGCGACTTGCGACCGAAGTTCGGCGTGCGAAGCATTTCGGCTTCGGTCTTCTGGATCAGGTCGCCGATATAAACGATGTTGTCGTTCTTCAGGCAGTTTGCCGAACGAACGGACAGCTCGAGCTCGTCGACCTTCTTGAGAAGTGCCGGGTTGAACGCCAGTTCCGTAACCGATTCTTCTTCTGCTTCCTTCTGCGGCTCGTCGAAGTTGACGAACACGCCAAGTTGGTCCTGAAGAATACGAGCGGCGAAGGCAACGGCGTCTTCGCCGGAAACCGAACCGTTGGTCTCGATCGTCATGATCAGCTTGTCATAGTCGAGAACCTGACCTTCACGGGTGTTTTCCACCTTGTAGGACACTTTCTTGACCGGAGAATAAAGGCTGTCCACAGGGATGAGGCCGATCGGGGCATCTTCCGCGCGGTTACGCTCTGCAGGCACATAGCCCTTGCCGTTGTTGACGGTGAATTCCATGCGGATTTCAGCGCCATCGTCGAGCGTGCAGATGACATGGTCGGGGTTCAGGATCTCGATGTCGCCAACCGTCTGGATATCGCCAGCGGTAACGGCACCAGGGCCCTGCTTGCGCACGACCATGCGCTTGGAGTCATCGCCGTCCATCTTGATGGCGATTTCCTTGATGTTGAGCACGATATCCGTCACATCTTCCCGAACGCCGGGGATGGAGGAGAACTCGTGCAGGACGCCGTCGATCTGCACGGCAGTCACAGCGGCGCCACGCAGAGACGACAGGAGCACGCGACGCAGCGCGTTGCCGAGCGTCAGACCGAAACCACGCTCCAGCGGCTCAGCAACAAGCGTTGCCTTGGTGCGGCTGGAGGACGTGAACTCGACCTTGTTCGGCTTGATCAGTTCCTGCCAATTCTTTTGAATCATCTTTAAACCTTCCGTTCGCCGCCACCATCCAATCGTGGCGGACCGAGCATGATCACCGAGAGGAACCGCAAAGGTTCATCGGAGGGTTTCAAGCGTAAGCACACCGGCCACGCCGGCAACCACACGCCGATTACGCGAAAATTCCGCCAGACCGATGGAAAGGCGGAACCTCCAGACAGAACGCGTTAGACGCGGCGCTTCTTGCGCGGGCGGCAACCGTTGTGCGGGATCGGCGTCACGTCGCGGATGGAAGTGATGAGGAAACCGGCAGCCTGCAGAGCGCGAAGTGCGGACTCACGACCCGAACCCGGACCGCAAACCTCGACCTCAAGCGACTTCATGCCGTGTTCCTGAGCCTTCTTGGCGCAATCTTCAGCAGCGATCTGGGCAGCGAACGGGGTCGACTTACGCGAACCCTTGAAGCCCTTGGCACCAGCAGACGACCAGGCAATCGCGTTGCCCTGTGCGTCGGTGATGGTGATCATCGTGTTGTTGAAGGTCGAGTTGACGTGCGCTACACCCGACGTGATATTTTTGCGTTCGCGACGGCGTACGCGTGCGGCTTCCTTGGCCATGATAGTCCTTTCATTGATCTCTTCACCGCCGTAACACCAGCGGCTACACCGGCACGCCGCCCGCTTGCGGGCATTGCGCCAAACTCAGAAAGGCTGGCGCGGTTCGCACCAGCCTCCTCTTCCGCATAAACGGAAAATTACTTCTTCTTGCCCGCGATGGCCTTCGCTGGACCCTTACGGGTACGAGCGTTGGTGTGCGTGCGCTGACCGCGAACCGGAAGGCCACGGCGGTGGCGCAGGCCACGATAGCAACCGAGGTCCATGAGGCGCTTGATGTTCATCGCAGTTTCGCGACGAAGATCGCCTTCGACCTGGTAATCGCGGTCGATGGTTTCGCGGATCTGAAGGACTTCAGCGTCCGTCAGCTGATGAACGCGCTTGTCGGCCGAGAGACCAACCTTGTTCATGATTTCCTGCGCGAATTTCGGACCGATCCCGTGAATATAGGTCAAAGCGATAACAACGCGCTTAGCCGTCGGGATGTTGACGCCAGCGATACGTGCCACGTCTATTCTCCTTGCGTTCCAGTTGCCATCCGGCAAGTGGTGCTTCCATTTGAGCGGCACGATGCTGCCGCCAGTTCAAATTCCTGTTCGTCACAAGTCAAAACGACCGAACCCGGACCTTCCTTCCCTAAAGGAAAATCCGCGCCAGTCGCTTGGGTTGTCGCGAGTTGGCGCGGTGTTTAACGGAATCGGTTCAAAAAAGCAACCGGCCCCGCCAAGATTCTTTAGATCCGTGCAGCAGAGGCCGCCGGGCTGTTGTCTTTCTCCAAGGCGCCAGCGATTGCAGCGGTCACCGCATCCACATCGGCCATGCCGTCCAGAACGACGAGTTCGCCCTGCTCACGGTAATATTCGGAGAGCGGCGCGGTCTTCTCACGATACTCGGACAGGCGCTTGCGGAAGGCTTCCGGATTGTCGTCCGAGCGAACGGTTCCGCCAGCAGCGATCGTCTCAGCCACACGATTCTCGATTCGGCGCACCAGCGCCTCTTCGTCGACCTTGAGCTCGATGACCGCATCCAGCTGAATGTTCTTCTGCTGAAGATTCTCGCTCAGAGCCTTGGCCTGCGGTACCGTCCGCGGGTAGCCATCGAGAATGAAGCCGTTCGCACAGTCAGCCTGCTCGATCCGTTCGGACACGATCTGGTTGACGATATCGTCCGACACGAGACCACCGGCATCCATCACCGCCTTGGCGCGCTTGCCGATGTCCGTTCCAGCAGTCACAGCCGCACGCAGCATATCGCCGGTGGAAAGCTGCGGAATGCCGTACTTGTCCGTCAGACGCTTGGCCTGTGTTCCCTTGCCTGCACCTGGCGGTCCCAAAAATATCAGTCTCATCGTCCCCTCTTTCCTCCACGCAGTTTCGATTTCTTGATCAGCCCCTCATATTGCTGAGCAATCAGGTGGCCCTGGATTTGCGCAACAGTATCCAGAGTTACACTGACTACGATCAAAAGCGAAGTACCACCAAGGGCTAACGGTATGCCTGTACGGGCAATAAGTGTCTCAGGAAGGATACAGACGAAGACAAGATAAATGGCGCCGACAACCGTGATGCGTGTCAACACATAGTCGATGTACTCTGCGGTGCGCTCGCCGGGGCGAATGCCGGGAATGAAGCCGCCATGCTTCTTCAGATTATCCGCCGTGTCCTTTGGATTGAACACGATCGCCGTGTAGAAGAAGGCAAAGAACGCAATCAGCAGGCCGTAGAACAGCATGAAGAGCGGCTGGCCATGCTGGAGAGACGCAATGATCGTCGTCGCCCAGGAAGGAAGGTTGGTGCTGTTGGTAAAGCCCGCAGCCGTTGCCGGCAGGAGCAGCAACGAGGATGCGAAGATCGCAGGGATAACGCCCGCCGTGTTCAGCTTCAGCGGCAGGTGCGAGGTGTCGCCCTGGAACATGCGGTTGCCGACTTGACGCTTCGGATACTGGATCAGAAGACGGCGCTGGGCGCGCTCGACGAAGACGATCAGCGCGATCACCAGGATGGCCACGATGACGACGGTCAGAATCAGCGTCGTGGACAGCGCGCCTGTGCGACCAAGCTCCAGCGTACCGGCCAGAGCCTTCGGCAGACCTGCCGCGATACCCGCAAAGATGATCAGCGAGATACCGTTACCGATACCGCGCGAGGTGATCTGCTCGCCAAGCCACATCAGGAACATCGTGCCGCCAAGCAGCGTGAGGACCGTGGAGACGCGGAAGAACAGGCCTGGGTCGACAACGAGGCCAGCACCGCTTTCGAGGCCAACGGAAATGCCGTAGGCCTGCAGCGTACCAAGCAGCACCGTGCCATAGCGCGTGTACTGGTTGATGATCTTGCGGCCCGCTTCGCCCTCCTTTTTCAAGGATTCCAGAGACGGCACGACCGATGTCATCAGTTGAACGATGATCGAAGCGGAGATGTAAGGCATGATGCCGAGCGCGAAGATCGCCATGCGCTCGACAGCGCCGCCCGCAAACATGTTGAAGAGACCGAGAATGCCGTTCGCCTGACCGCGAAATGCCTGGGCATAGGCTTCCGGGTTCAGACCGGGAAGCGGAATATGCGTACCGAGGCGATAGACGAGAAGTGCGGCAAGGGTAAACCAGAGGCGCTTTTTCAGATCTTCAGCCTTGGCGAAGGTCGAAAAATTCAGGTTTGAGGCCAGTTGTTCCGCTGCTGAAGCCATAAAATTCTCCGCATGACCCTATCCAGCAGCACGGTAAACGGCGTCTCCGGCAGGGTCCATAAAGATACTGGTTCAAAAACCGGGCTTCGGACGGAAAGCGACTGTAACGTCGCAATCATGCCTCACCCTTGTTTTCGTATGTCCTATCCCCTCCCCCAAGGGAGTTCAAGGACTGTGAGGCACTCACTTGCGCTGCACGCTGCGGCATTTTGAGCGCGAGACATGCGAGATCGCAATGAGTCGCTGCGCACTTCCGTCAAATCGATTAGATTTTCAAAGACTTACGTAGCGTAAAGAGAAACGCCCGGGGCGAAACACCCCGGGCGTTCAGACATCATATATTACTCGGAAGCTTCCGGCGCAACAACGAGAAGCTTGATGGAGCCACCAGCCTTCTCGATTTTTTCAAGCGCAGGCTTGGAAGCGCCGGCGACTTCGAAAGCCACCTTTGCCGTCAGCTCGCCGTCGGCCAGGATGCGCACGCCGTCCTTCGGACGACGGATCACGCCAGCAGCCTTGAGAGCAGCGGCATCAACCGTTGCCTTGGCGTCGAGCTTGCCGGCATCGATCGCAGCCTGAACACGGCCGAGCGAAACGGTCACGTATTCGGAAGCGAAGATGTTGGTGAAGCCGCGCTTCGGCAGACGACGGTAGATAGGCATCTGACCGCCTTCGAAACCGTTGATGGCAACGCCCGAACGAGCCTTCTGACCCTTGACGCCGCGACCACCGGTCTTGCCCTTGCCGGAGCCGATACCGCGACCTACGCGGATACGGTCCTTGGTGGCGCCTTCGTTGTCTCTGATTTCATTGAGTTTCATGATAGGTTCCTCCGTCTCACTTCTCGTCTACGACGCGAACGAGATGCTGGACCGCACGAATCATGCCACGAACAGAAGGCGTATCTTCCAGCGTGCGCTGACGGTGCATCTTGTTAAGACCCAGACCGATCAGCGTCTGACGCTGGATCTCAGGGCGGCGATTTGGGCTGCCGATCTGTTCGACCGTAACAGTCTTCTTGGCTTCAGTAGTGCTCTTGGCCATGATCCAGATCCTTACTCTTCAGAAGCGACGCCGGATGCGACGCGACGTGACTGAAGGGTTGCATACTTGAGACCGCGCTGAGCAGCGATGTCCTTCGGATGAACCTGATGCTTCAGAGCGTCGAACGTTGCACGGACCATGTTGTACGGGTTCGAAGAGCCCGTGGACTTGGCAACAACGTCGTGAACGCCGAGCGTTTCGAAAACAGCGCGCATTGGGCCACCGGCGATGATACCGGTACCAGCCTTGGCGGAGCGCAGCAGAACCTTGCCGGCGCCGTGGCGGCCGTTAACGTCGTGGTGCAGCGTGCGGCCATCGCGCAGCGGAACGAAGATCAGATCGCGCTTGGCAGCTTCAGTTGCCTTGCGGATTGCTTCTGGAACTTCACGAGCCTTGCCGTGACCAAAGCCAACGCGGCCCTTCTGGTCGCCGACGACGACGAGAGCTGCGAAGCCGAAACGACGGCCACCCTTAACAACCTTAGCAACGCGGTTGATCGCGACCAGCTTGTCGACGAATTCGCTATCGCGCTCTTCGCGGTTCTGGCGATCTTCGCGAGAACCTCTTTTTTCCTGTGCCATTGTCCTTTTCCTTTTTCTTTTCCGGTATCGAACGGCAAACGAAAGTAGGCCCTCCGGCTCCATTGCTGAAGTCCGGTTGGCCCGGTGAAAATCCACCCGGTGCGACATGCGCCCGGGTGGATAAAGTCTTAGAAGTTCAGACCGCCTTCGCGGGCAGCATCTGCCAGGGCCTTGACGCGGCCGTGATAGATGAATGCGCCACGGTCGAATACGACATCCTTGACGCCAGCCTTGCCAGCGCGCTCGGCAACCAGCTTGCCAACGACGGCAGCAGCCGCAACGTCAGCGCCGGTCTTCAGCGACGAGCGCAGATCGGCTTCGAGCGTGGAGGCAGACGCGAGCGTCTTGCCTGCAACATCATCGATGATCTGAGCGTAGATGTTCTTCGACGAGCGATGAACCGACAGGCGCGGGCGACCGTTAGCAACCGCCTTGAGCTGGCGGCGTACACGGTTCGCACGACGTGCAAGTGCTTCTTTCCTGCTAGCCATTTCGCGAGTTCCTTACTTCTTCTTGCCTTCTTTGCGGACGATCCGTTCTTCAGCGTACTTGACGCCTTTGCCCTTGTAGGGCTCGGGACCACGGTATTCGCGGATTTCCGCGGCAACCTGACCGACCTGCTGCTTGTTGATGCCGGAAACGATGATTTCCGTCGGCTTCGGCACGGCGATGGTGATACCCTGCGGCGGCTCGTAAACGACGTCATGCGAGAAACCGAGAGCCAGCTGCAGGTTCTTGCCCTGCATGGCGGCACGGTAACCGACGCCGTTGATTTCGAGCTTGCGCTCGTAGCCATCCTTCACACCCTTGAAGATGTTCTCGATCATCGTGCGGGACATGCCCCACTTGGAACGAGCTTCCTTGGTGTTGTTGGACGGCTGTACCGAAACGCCGTTGTCTTCCAGCTTGAGCTGGATATCGTCATTTGCGACGAAGAACAGTTCGCCCTTCGGACCCTTGGCAGTAATCTTCTGGCCTTCAACGTTGGCCGTCACACCTGCGGGAACCTGAACGGGCTTTTTACCGATACGAGACATATTTCTATCCTGTCTGTCCGTTACGGAGATCCTTACTCGGCCTTAGAAGACCGAGCAGAGAACCTCGCCACCAACGTTCTGTTCGCGAGCCTGGTGATCGGCCATCACGCCCTTCGGGGTCGAAAGGATGGTGATGCCGAGGCCGTTCGCGACCTGCGGAATGGACTTAACCGAGACATAAACTCGGCGGCCCGGCTTGGATACGCGGCCGATCTCACGGATCACCGACGCACCTTCGTAGTACTTCAGCTCGATGGTGAATTCGGACTTGCCGTTTTCAAAATCGACCTTGGAATAACCGCGGATGTAGCCTTCAGCCTGCAGCACGTCGAGAACGCGTGCGCGGAGGCTGGAAGCAGGTGTGCTAACCGAAGACTTGCGACGGGAAGCACCATTGCGGATGCGGGTGAGCATATCACCCAAAGGATCAGTCATGGTCATGTGCCCGTCTCCTTACCAGCTCGACTTGACAATGCCCGGCACCTTGCCGGAATTGCCCAGCTCACGAAGCGCGATACGCGACATCTTGAGCTTGCGATAGAACGCGCGCGGACGGCCCGTTACTTCGCAGCGGTTGCGGATACGCGTCTTCGAGCCGTCACGCGGCAGCGAAGCGAGCTTCAGAGTTGCCTGGAACCGCTCTTCGATCGGAAGGGACTGGTTCATGACAATGGCCTTGAGGGCGGCACGCTTGCCGGCCTGGGAGGCAACTGTCTTGCGGCGGCGCTTGTTCTTTTCAACTGCGCTTGTTTTCGCCATATCGGAGTTCCTTTTCTACGCTCGTCGTTACGGTTACTGACGGAACGGGAAGTTGAACTCTGTCAAAAGAGCCCGTGCTTCGTCGTCGGTCGGCGCCGTCGTGCAAACGATGATGTCCATGCCCCACATCTGATCAACCTTGTCGTAGTTGATTTCTGGGAACACAATGTGCTCCTTGATGCCCATGGCGAAGTTGCCACGGCCGTCAAAGCTCTTCGGGTTCAGGCCCCGGAAGTCGCGAACGCGCGGAAGCGCGATGTTGACCAGACGATCAAGGAATTCGTACATGCGTGCGCCGCGAAGAGTAACCTTCGCACCGATTGGCATGCCTTCGCGAACCTTGAAGCCAGCAATCGAGTTGCGGGCGCGGGTTACGACCGGCTTCTGACCTGCAATAGCAGCCAGATCGCCTGCAGCA
The DNA here is from genome assembly GCF_004310285.1 of Agrobacterium cavarae. Classification (GTDB taxonomy): domain Bacteria; phylum Pseudomonadota; class Alphaproteobacteria; order Rhizobiales; family Rhizobiaceae; genus Agrobacterium; species Agrobacterium cavarae. Next base: position 134,097 of record NZ_SISF01000034.1, on the reverse strand, counting down.
ACCGTGGGCTTCTTGGAGTCGGCAGTCGCCTCACCCACACCCATGTTGATCACGATCTTGTCCAGCTTCGGGATCATCATGACGTTAGCGTAGGAGAACTTCTCCTGCATGGCGCCGCGGATACGGTTTACGTATTCCGTCTTGAGACGCGGTTCGTACTTGGTCTCAGCCATCGATGACTTCTCCCGAACGCTTGGCCACACGGACCTTCTTGCCTTCTACAACCTTGAAGCCAACGCGAGTCGGCTTGCCATCCTTATCGGCGATGGCAATGTTGGAGATGTGCAAGGATGCTTCCTTGTTGATAATGCCGGCTTCCTGGCTCTGGGTCTGGCGCTGGTGACGCTTCACCATGTTGACGCCACGCACAACAGCACGGTCTTCCTTCGGCATTACCTGGATTACTTCGCCGGTACGGCCCTTGTCCTTACCGGTCAATACGACAACCTTGTCGCCTTTACGAATCTTCTGCATCGCTCGTGCTCCTTACAGTACTTCTGGAGCCAGCGAGATGATCTTCATGTGGTTCTTGCCGCGAAGCTCGCGAGGAACCGGTCCGAAGATACGGGTGCCGATCGGCTCTTTCTTGTTGTCGATAAGAACAGCTGCGTTGTTATCGAAACGGATGACGCTGCCGTCGGCGCGGCGGATGTCCTTGGCGGTACGCACAACAACCGCCTTCATCACGTCGCCCTTCTTGACGCGGCCGCGCGGAATAGCTTCCTTGATGGAAACGACGATAATGTCGCCCACGGAAGCGTACTTGCGCTTGGAGCCGCCCAGCACCTTGATGCACATGACACGACGTGCGCCGGAATTATCCGCCACGTCGAGGTTTGTTTGCATCTGAATCATGTCAGGTCGCCTTCTTGTTGTTACCGGACCGGTTGGGCATACATCATGGATGCTGCCCCCTGTTCCAGCTTATGAAATCTCTGTCTTTGCGCGGAAGAAATCTTGCCAGGGTGGTTTCCCAAAGGGACCTTCCGTGCGCATCAAAGCAAAAGACGCTCGGGTTACGAGCGTCCTTGCGCTGCTTCATACAGATTTTCGCGCCAAGTGCAAGACACCTGGCGCGATTCCGTTGAAATTAAGCGTGAGCGGCAACAACCGTCCAGCGCTTATCCTTGGAGATCGGTGCGCATTCCTCAATGGAAACCACATCGCCGACCTTGTATTGGTTGTTTTCGTCGTGCGCCTTGTACTTCTTAGAACGACGAACGGTCTTCTGCAGCAACGGGTGAGCGAATCGGCGCTCAACACGGACTACGACAGTCTTCTCGTTCTTGTCGGATACAACGACGCCCTGGAGAATGCGTTTAGGCATAGTATTCTTCCTTAGGCCTTGGCTTCTGCGGCCTTTTGGGCAGCAATGGTTTTGATCCGGGCGATGTCCTTACGGACTTCGTTGATGCGCGAGGACTTTTCCAACTGGCCGGTGGCCTTCTGGAAACGCAGGTTGAACTGTTCCTTCTTCAGGTCAGCCAACTTGTCCTTGAGCTGGTCGGCGCTGAGGCCGCGAATATCTTCGGCTTTCATTTGCCTTGCTCCTTACTCTGCGATGCGCTGTACGAAGCGCGTCTTGACCGAGAGCTTGGCAGCGCCGAGACGAAGCGCCTCGCGGGCGATCTCCTCGGAAACACCGTCGATCTCGAACATCATACGACCAGGCTTGACCTTGCATGCCCAGTAATCAACCGAACCCTTGCCCTTACCCATACGAACTTCGGTCGGCTTAGCCGTAACCGGAGTATCGGGGAATACACGGATCCAAACGCGACCTGCGCGCTTCATGTAACGCGTGATCGCGCGGCGGGCCGCTTCGATCTCGCGTGCATTCACGCGGTTCGGTTCCTGCGACTTCAAGCCGAATTCACCGAATGCCAGGTCAAAGCCGCCCTTGGCAACGCCCTTGATGCGTCCCTTGAACTGCTTACGGTACTTTGTACGCTTTGGCTGCAACATTTTCTTACTTCTCCGAGCTTATCTTTCGCCAGCGTCAATCAAGCGTTTTCGCGACGACGATCGTTGCGATCGCCACGCTCACGGCTTGCAGGACCCTGAGCATCGCCTTCGAGCGCACGACGCTCGGACGCCATAGGATCGTGCTCAAGGATTTCGCCCTTGAAGATCCAGACCTTGATGCCGCAGATGCCGAATGCGGTTTCGGCTTCAGCCGTACCGTAGTCGATGTCTGCACGCAGCGTGTGAAGCGGAACGCGGCCTTCGCGGTACCATTCGGTACGAGCGATTTCCGCGCCGCCGAGACGGCCTGCGCAGGTGATCTTGATGCCTTCTGCGCCAAGGCGCAGAGCGGACTGTACGGCGCGCTTCATGGCGCGACGGAAAGCCACGCGGCGTTCCAGCTGCTGGGCGATCGACTGCGCAACGAGCGTTGCGTCGACTTCCGGCTTGCGCACTTCAACGATGTTGAGGTGCGTTTCGGAGCTGGTCATCTCGGAGATCTTCTTGCGAAGCTTCTCGATGTCAGCGCCCTTCTTGCCGATGATGAGGCCCGGACGAGCGGAGTGGATCGTAACGCGGCACTTCTTGTGTGGGCGCTCGATAACCACCTTTGCAATACCGGCCTGCTTCAGTTCCTTCACGAGGTAGGCACGGATAGCAAGGTCTTCATGCAGGAGGTTGCCGTACTCGGAAGTGTCAGCGTACCAACGGCTGTCCCACGTACGGTTGATGCCCAGGCGGAAGCCGATTGGATTGATTTTCTGACCCATTATGCGGCCTCCCCTTTTTCCTCGGCTTCACGAACAACGATCGTGAGGTGCGAGAACGGCTTTTCGATGCGCGATGCACGACCACGGCCACGAGCGTGGAAACGCTTCATGGTGATGGACTTGCCAACATAGGCCTCGGCGACGACGAGAGCGTCGACGTCGAGGTCATGGTTGTTTTCGGCGTTCGCGATAGCCGATTCCAGCGTCTTCTTGACGGTGGAAGCGATACGCTTGCGCGAGAACTCGAGCTCGGCGAGAGCGCGATCAACCTTCTTGCCACGGATAAGAGCGGCAACCAGGTTCAGTTTCTGGGGGCTGACGCGAAGCGTACGGGCAACGGCCTGAGCCTCGTTGTCCTTCAGCCGGCGTTCGGTCTTAGCCTTCGCCATGATTACTTCCTCTTTGCCTTCTTGTCCGCGCCATGACCGTAATAGGTCCGGGTCGGAGAGAATTCACCGAACTTGTGACCGACCATGTCTTCGTTGACAGAGACGGGCACATGCTTGCTGCCGTTGTAAACGCCGAAGGTCAGACCAACGAACTGCGGCAGGATCGTGGAGCGACGGCTCCAGATCTTGATTACTTCACTGCGTCCGCCTGCGCGCACCTTCTCAGCCTTAGCGAGAAGATAGCCGTCAACAAACGGACCTTTCCATACTGAACGAGCCACTTGAGACTTCCTCTCTTACTTCTTGCGCTGATGGCGCGAACGCATGATGAACTTGTCAGTCGACTTGTTCGAGCGGGTACGCTTGCCCTTGGTAGGCTTGCCCCATGGCGTCACAGGATGACGACCACCGGACGTGCGACCTTCACCACCACCGTGCGGGTGGTCGACCGGGTTCATGACAACGCCGCGAACATGCGGACGCTTGCCGCGCCAACGCGAACGACCGGCCTTGCCGTCGTTGATGTTGCCGTGGTCAGCGTTGGAAACAGCGCCGATCGATGCGAGGCAGGAGCCGTGCACCAGACGCTGTTCACCGGAGTTGAGACGCAGGATCGCCATACCGGCATCGCGGCCAACGAGCTGTGCATAGGTACCGGCGGAGCGAGCGATCTGACCGCCCTTGCCCGGCTTCATCTCGACGTTATGGATGATCGAGCCGACCGGAATGAACTGCAGCGGCATGGTGTTGCCGGGCTTTACGTCCACTGCCTTGTCGGAGGCGATCACCTTGTCACCGGCAGCAAGACGCTGTGGCGCGAGAATGTAAGCCTGTTCGCCGTCCGTGTATGTCACGAGCGCGATGAATGCGGTGCGGTTAGGGTCATATTCCAGACGTTCAACCGTACCTTCAACGTCGAACTTACGACGCTTGAAGTCAACCAGACGGTAGGTCCGCTTGTGACCGCCGCCCTGGAAACGAACGGTGATCCGGCCCTGGTTGTTACGGCCACCCTTCGAGCTGAGGCCCTGTGTAAGAGCCTTTACCGGCTTGCCCTTGTAGAGCGAAGCACGGTCCACAATAACCAGCTGACGCTGGCTAGGTGTGGTCGGATTGAAACTTTTCAATGCCATTGTATTTGTTCCCTTTTGGGTCTTTGCCCGCTTGGGCCTAACCTTTAGAGTCCGGTGGACACGTCGATGGATTGACCTTCAGCAAGTGTCACGATCGCCTTCTTGACGTCCTTCTGCTTGCCAGCGAATCCACGGAAACGGCGCGTCTTACCCTTGCGGATAAGCGTGTTCACACCCGTGACCTTGACGCCGAAGAGAGCTTCCACGGCAGCCTTGATTTCAGGCTTGGAAGCGTCCTTGGCGACGTTGAATACGACCTGGTTCTGTTCGGATACCAGCGTCGACTTTTCCGTGATCGAGGGAGATACGATCACATCGTAGTGGCGAAGATCCGTCATTTGAACCGCTCCTCCAGAGCCTCTACAGCAGCCTTGGAAAGCACGAGCTTGCCACGGCGCAGGATGTCGTAAACATTGATGCCCTGTACCGGCAGAACGTCCACATTCGGGATGTTCTGAGCTGCGAGCTTGAAGTTGCCATCAAGTTCTGCGCCGCCGATAACGAGAGCGTTGGTCAGGCCGAGCGAAGCGAAGTTGCCCAGCAGAGCCTTTGTCTTTGCGTCCGATGCAATCAGCTGATCGACGATGATCAGTTCTTCAGCCTTTGCCTTTGCAGACAGGGCGAGACGCAGGCCGAGCGCGCGAACCTTCTTGGGAAGGTCGTGAGCGTGGCTGCGAACGACTGGGCCGTGGGCCTTGCCGCCGCCGCGGAACTGCGGTGCGCGAGCCGAATGGTGACGAGCGCGGCCCGTACCCTTCTGCTTGTACATCTTTGCACCCGTGCGGGAAACTTCCGAACGGTTCTTGGTCTTGTGCGTGCCCTGCTGCTTCTTAGCAAGCTGCCAGCGCACAACGCGGGCCAGGATGTCCTGGCGTGGATCGAGGCCGAAGATTGCGTCCGACAGGGCTACCTTGCCGGCGTCTTTTCCCTCGAGGGTTGTGACGTTCAATTCCATGATAAGGCTCCCTTACTTCGCAGCCGACTTGACGGCGTCGCGGACGATGATCCAGGAACCCTTGGAACCGGGAACGGCGCCCTTCACGAGGATCAAACCGCGATCCTCATCGGTCGAAACCACTTCCAGATTCTGGGTGGTGACGCGGGTCTGGCCCATATGACCAGCCATGCGCTTACCCTTCCACACGCGACCAGGATCCTGGTTGGAACCCGTCGAACCGTGCGCACGGTGAGAGATCGAGTTACCGTGCGATGCGCGGCCACCACCGAAGTTGTGACGCTTCATCGAACCGGCAAAACCCTTACCGATCGTTGTTCCGGTGACGTCGACCAGTTGGCCGGCTTGAAAATGATTTGCGGTCAGTGTTGCACCGACGTCGATCAGGTTCTCGCTGGAGACCTTGAATTCGACGAGCTTTGCTTTCGGCTCGACATTGGCAGCAGCAAAATGGCCGCGAAGCGCCTTTGTCGTGTTCTTGACCTTGGACTGGCCGGCACCGAGCTGAACTGCGGTATAGCCATTCTTGTCTTCCGTACGCTGGGCAACGACTTGTACGTTGTCCATACGCAGGACCGTTACGGGAATATGCTCACCAGCGTCGTTGTAGACGCGGGTCATTCCCACTTTCTGTGCAATCACACCTGAACGCATTGGTTCAATCCTCTTGCGAGCCTTGAAGGGAAAACCCTTGCTCGGCCTTTGTTAGGGAGTTCCCTTCGACATCTCACGATGTTTCCGGTCTCCGGATTGGAAGACGTTGGATTGCTCCACGTACCTTCCTTGTTATATCGGCCCTTACTTTCGCAAGGTCAGGCCGAGGTCTTAGAGCTTGATTTCCACGTCAACGCCAGCAGCGAGGTCGAGCTTCATCAGCGCGTCAACAGTCTGCGGGGTGGGGTCAACGATGTCGAGAAGACGCTTGTGCGTCCGCATTTCGAACTGCTCACGGCTCTTCTTGTCCACGTGGGGGGAGCGGTTGACAGTAAATTTTTCAATGCGGGTCGGCAGCGGAACCGGGCCGCGAACGCTGGCGCCGGTGCGCTTGGCGGTCGACACGATTTCACGGGTGGAGGCATCGAGGATCCGGTGGTCAAACGCCTTGAGGCGGATACGGATATTCTGGCCGTTCATTCGTCTTGTCCTTGTTCTTTATTATTGATTTCCGCACGCGGAAATACATGAACCTAGTTAATCGTGGCGCCGCAGATTTTCAAAAATCGAGAGGAATGCGAAGAGCGCACCCCAATCATTTCAGTAGTCTGTATTGCGAAATCACCCGGCTTCGCAACGCATTGCGAATCCAGCGGTGAACGTGAGTGCGCGTTTACGCGCTTTCACCGAAATTTTCAAGCACTAAAAGTGCAGCGCCGATACGCTTTTTCATCAAACAACTGACGGCGGTGTTTTACACCGCCGTCAGAGAGAACTTTCAAACGTCGAGATTACTCGATGATCGAGGCAACGATGCCGGCGCCGACGGTACGGCCGCCTTCGCGGATAGCGAAGCGCAGCTTTTCTTCCATCGCGATCGGAACGATCAGCTCGACTTCAACCGTGACGTTGTCGCCAGGCATAACCATTTCCGTGCCTTCTGGAAGCGAAACGATACCGGTAACGTCAGTCGTACGGAAGTAGAACTGCGGACGGTAGTTCGTGAAGAACGGCGTATGACGGCCGCCTTCTTCCTTCGTCAGGATGTAGGCTTCTGCCATGAACTTCTTGTGCGGCTTGACCGAACCTGGCTTGCAAAGGATCTGACCACGCTCAACGCCATCGCGCTGTACGCCACGAACCAGTGCACCGATGTTGTCGCCAGCCTGGCCCTGATCGAGCAGCTTGCGGAACATTTCAACGCCGGTAACAGTCGTCTTCGACGTCGCACGAATGCCGACGATTTCGACTTCTTCACCAACCTTGACGATACCACGCTCGACGCGGCCGGTCACAACCGTACCACGACCAGAGATCGAGAACACGTCTTCGATCGGCATCAGGAACGGCTGGTCGATCGGACGCTCAGGCGTCGGGATGTAGGCGTCAACCTGAGCCATCAGCTCGCGGATGGCGTCTTCGCCGATCTTCTTGTCGGAATCTTCAAGAGCAGCAAGTGCCGAACCCTTGACGATCGGAATGTCGTCGCCTGGGAAGTCGTAGGACGACAGAAGTTCGCGAACTTCAAGCTCGACGAGCTCCAGAAGTTCTGCGTCGTCAACCTGGTCGACCTTGTTGAGGAACACGACGATCGCCGGAACGCCAACCTGGCGAGCAAGCAGGATGTGCTCGCGCGTCTGCGGCATCGGGCCGTCAGCAGCAGAGCAAACCAGGATCGCGCCGTCCATCTGCGCAGCACCGGTGATCATGTTCTTCACGTAGTCGGCGTGGCCGGGGCAGTCAACGTGAGCGTAGTGACGGTTCGGCGTCTCATACTCAACGTGCGCCGTCGAAATCGTGATACCACGAGCCTTCTCTTCAGGAGCCGCGTCGATCTGGTCATACGCCTTGAACTCGCCGAAGTACTTCGTGATCGCGGCAGTCAAAGACGTCTTGCCGTGGTCAACGTGACCGATCGTGCCGATGTTGACGTGCGGCTTATTCCGCTCAAACTTGCTCTTTGCCATGTGAATTGCTTCCTGTGAACGTGAAGTAGTTTTCCCGGCGAACCGGTTTGGTGTCGCCGTTTAAGGCTTTGTAACCGAATGCGCAAGACTTAATTGTCGACGCGTGGAATCGGCAGCCAAAAGCAGCGCGATTGCCGGCATATGGGGATGTTTCACCGCGTTATCAACCACTTTAAGGGGCCCGTGACGCGGCTGAAGGGCCGTTACTCTTTACCTCGATCCAATTCCTGTCATATTGCCAGCCGAAATCGCCAGGGGGAAACGGCGATTGAAACAGGCTCTAGCGCTCTTCACACATCACTTCGGCGTCGCTTTTCGCGCGGCCCCTTGCCTACGCTTCGGGATATAGAATGGAAATCTTTACAGCAGCTGGCTTCACCGCCTTTCTACAGGTTATCGCGATCGACCTGGTTCTCGCAGGTGATAACGCCATCGTCATCGGTCTGGCCGCCGCAGGCCTTCCTGCTCATCTGCGCCGCAAGGCGATCCTCGTCGGCATCATCGCCGCAACCGTGCTGCGCATCGCCTTTGCGGCGCTCACAGTTCAGTTGCTTGCAATCGTCGGCCTCCAGCTTTTCGGCGGGCTCCTGCTCGTCTGGGTGTGCTGGAAGATGTGGAGCGAACTTCGCGAACAAAACGCGTCTGCAGGAGACACGGTCACCGATGCGGAAGCCGATCTGACCAAGGGTCACAAGACGTTCTTCCAAGCCGCCACCCAGATCGTCATTGCCGACGTCTCCATGTCGCTGGACAATGTTCTGGCCGTTGCCGGTGCCGCACAGGACCATGTCACCGTCCTCATCATCGGTCTGGTCGTGTCGATCGCGCTGATGGGCCTTGCCGCAAACTTCGTTGCCAAGCTGCTCCACCGCTATCGCTGGATTTCCTATGTCGGCCTCGCCGTCATCGTCTACGTCGCGCTCAACATGCTCTATCATGGCGCTGTCGAAGTCTGGCCTTACGTCCAGCCCTACTTCAGCTAACCGAGCAGGACCGCTCTCTCAATAATAACAAGGAGCCCGAAACCGAATCTCTCGGGCTTCTCATCTCCATCGAAAGCGAAGGAGACCAGGACTGTATCCGCCAAGTTGATTCTTCGCGGCCGCGTAAAGTGGCTCTAAAACAAGCCAAAGAACTCGCCTGTCCCTTCTGGTGATTGCCGTCAGCTTCACGCAAGCATAGAAGACCACTACTTTAGACATAACGAATAACCAAAAGGATGTCTGAACCCATGGCCTATGACTGGTCCGGCGGCCGTACACGGCGCTCTCGACAGTTAAAGATTGGCGCAGCACTCACCTTCATGCTGTTGGCCGCGTTGGTTGCGCAGTTCGTCTACTACACCGCGAGCTAAACCCCCGAAGAAAATGCTGCGGCCTTTGGCAAGACCGCAGCCCATCCCAGCCAGACGTACGTTTGTCCAAGCGCTCGAAAGAGTCCTCTATATCCTGGCAGCGCCGCAGTTCTTGCACCCGAACAGCGAATCTCGAGCAGCACGTCTAATCCGAAAGCCTCTACACCTGCCGGAGTAGCTAAGGAGACGTCGAGTCACACACTCTCCTCACATTGCCTCAGACCTTGAAATTCCAAGGAGGATAGACCCCACTCGGGGCGCTCCACCGTGACCTCTTCGAAGTCAGGCATGGACGACAGGCTGCGAAGGGTTGGGATCATCCGTTCAGTGCTGCTGTGGGAATCAGGCAGACGATGTCTCCTGATAGAAAATCGAATCGCAGAACGCCTCAACGCAAACCATCGACGTCATCTGCAATCGAACAAAATCTATGTAGGGGAAGCGTGTTTGGAGCGGGTAGCGGGAATCGAACCCGCGTATTCAGCTTGGAAGGCTGCTGCTCTACCATTGAGCTATACCCGCGGCGGTGATTTCGATCCGTGCAGAATGGTGGAGGGAGTTGGATTTGAACCAACGTAGGCTGAGCCAACGGATTTACAGTCCGTCCCCTTTAACCACTCGGGCATCCCTCCAGTATTCTGCGAGGATCAAGCGACCAAGCTTAGTCCAGATGTCCGTTCGGCGCTGCGCCGTTCGTCGTCTGTGGCCGCGTATATGACGGCCCTTCATCGTTCTGTCAACACGATGCGTGTCGAAAATTCAGGAAAAAATTCGAGCAGTGTCAAAGCCCTGTGGATGGCGCCAGCTCAGGCGGTGGGGACTGGTGCGGATGACCCGGTAGCGATATAAGGCGACATGAGCAAAGACGATCCCAAAGACAAATCCACCCGCGACACGCACTATGCCAACCTCCGACGCGCAGTGCGCGACGGTAAGCGTGAGCGCGGAGAAATCCCCACGCCGCCGCAGCAAAAGCGCCGCAACAAGGGCGCAGATGACTGGAAGCCGCCGCAGCTTGGCGCCGATCAGGTCTATCTTTATGGCCTGCACACGGTTCGCGCCGCCCTTGCGAATAAGGAACGGCAGATCATCAAGCTGTCCGTGACGCAAAACGCTTTCGCTCGACTGGAAATCGGCGAGGCCGCCGCCCAGCCCTTCCCGGTCGAGATGGTTGCGCCGCAGGACATCGATAAGGTTCTTAGCCCTGATGCCATCCACCAGGGCGTGATGCTGGAAACCCGGCCGCTGCCGGTTCGCAAGCTTTCGGCCCTGAAGGACAGCCCGCTGATCCTGGTTCTCGATCAGGTCACCGATCCGCACAATGTCGGCGCCATCATGCGCTCGGCCGTCGCCTTTAACGCTGGGGCCCTGATCACCACCATGCGCCACAGCCCGACCGAATCCGGCGTGCTGGCAAAATCCGCCTCCGGCGCGCTGGAAATGATCCCCTATATCCAGATCACCAATCTCGCCGATGCGCTGGGTGAACTACACAAGCTCGGCTTCACCTCCATCGGCCTCGACTCCGAAGGCCCCGCGCCCATCGAGCAGACCTTCAGCGGCGACAAGATTGCCTTGGTTCTCGGTGCAGAAGGCAAAGGCCTGCGCCAGAAGACGCGCGAAACGGTCACGCATCTGGCGCGCCTCGACATGCCCGGCGAAATCAAGTCGCTCAACGTCTCGAATGCGGCCGCCATTGCGCTTTATGCAACGCGGCAGTTTTTGACGAAGGCGTGAGAGACTGCCAAGCGGAGCGAGCAAAGATGGTGGGCATGGATCGCTGTTGCGTCACCGGACACGCGATCGCCAAGGCTGGATAAGTCGCGCCACTGACGCGGCTGGTCCCGAACGGATCGAGGCCTTCTTTGCCGGGCGCGGCTATGACATGCATCGTCACGACACATATGCGATTGGCTGTACGCTGTCCGGCGTCCAGAGCTTTCGGTATCGTGGCGCTGTGTGCAACAGCCTTCCTGGCGGAACGATTGTGCTGCACCCGGATGAGCCACATGATGGGCAGGCGGGGACGGATGACGGATTTCATTACCGCATCGCCTATGTGGAACCGTCCGAGATCCAGGCCGTGCTCGGTGGACGTCCACTTCCCTTCATCCAGGGTGGCATATCGGCAGATCTCAGGCTGCTTTCAGTGGCAAGCCGAATCCTGCGCGACGTAGACGATCCGATCGAGCCGTTCGAATACGAAGACGCTCTCTTCGAACTGGCCAACGCCCTTGAGGCTGCAGCCAACCGTGTCTCCCTCCGTCAGCGAAGGCTCGTGAACTACGCCGCCGCAGAGATCGCCCGGCAATATCTTGCCGAAAGACCGGAGGCCGTGACGCTCGAACAACTTGAAACCATCTGTGGTCAAGACCGGTGGAGCCTGTCGCGCGACTTTCGCGTTCTCTTCGGCACGAGCCCCTATCGCTACCTCACGATGCGGCGTCTGGCTGCCGTGAAGACAATGTTGCGTGACGGGTCCGGCCTGGCGGATGCCGCGTTCTCGGCAGGCTTTGCCGACCAGAGCCATATGACGCGCCAGTTCTCAAAGGCCTTCGGCGTCTCGCCGGGACGGTGGCTCACGTTGACACGAGAGGCGCGGTAGGGCTGCAAGATCGTTCAAGACGTACAGGGCCTCTGTGGCTAGGGTCGACCTTCAACAAGGAAGACCACCATGACCAAGACCTACGCACCCATTCGCTTCCCCGAAAAATTCGATCTGTTGACAGAACGCTGGCAACCCCGCGTCGTTGCGGAAATGAACGACTATCAGTTCAAGATCGCGCGTCTGCAGGGCGACTTCATATGGCATCACCACGCCGACACCGACGAGACCTTCATTGTTCTGGAAGGCAAACTTCGCATTGATTTTCGTGACGGAGAGGTCACGCTGCAGGCCGGAGAGATGTTCGTGGTGAAAAAGGGCGTCGAGCACAAACCCTTTGCCGAAGAGGAAGTCAAACTGCTCCTGATCGAGCCGAGAGGCGTCCTCAATACCGGAGAGCAGACGCATGAGAGAACAGCAAAGAACGACGTCTGGATTTAGAGCGTGACTCCCTTCCATGCACAGTTATCGATACAACAAAAGCGGTGCTCCTTTTCACGCGACATGTTGTAAGCTCCTTCGACCTTAGAATCGCAAGACTTCGAACAGCCATGGAGAGACAACCCGATGAACCAAGCCCCCAAGCCCACCGGTGAACTGACACTTCGCACGCTGGCGATGCCTGCCGATGCCAACCCGGCAGGGGATATTTTTGGGGGCTGGGTCATGTCTCAGATGGACTTGGCAAGCGGCATTCGTGCTGCCGAACGGGCGCGCTGTCGCGTGGTGACGGCGGCGGTAAAGGAAATGGCCTTTGAGCTTCCCGTCAAGATCGGTGACACGCTGTCGATCTATACCGATATTACCCGCACCGGGCGCACCTCGATCACCCTTTGCGTCGAGGCATGGGCGCAGCGCTCACGCTACGACAAGCTGGAGAAGGTCACGGCTGGCACCTTTATCATGGTTGCCATGGATGAAAACGGCACGCCAACGCCGCTTCCGCCGCTGAATTCGGTCGAAACTATCGAGGTCTGAGACCCACTGCCGCCCTCGGGCCATGTTGGGATAGGCACGGGATAGCTCGATCTCGCTTCCCGGCACGCCTTATCAGCCCATTGCCGATCTTCGCATCGTCCTTTCGGAGACTCGCTATCGAGCCCGAAGGGACGATGTTTTCAATTCGCCTCATCTCCCAATCATAGCTCATTGACAGAGAATTAGCCTTTGCTATGTTGCAGTGCAGCGACGTGGAGAGCCTGATGACGGACACAGTGACGCGACCGACCCTGTCGGAACGAACCGATACAAAAATACGAGAAGTTCTGACCGGACAGCGGCGCGGTGTCGGCTCGCTGCTGCTCTTTGCTGGACCGGCTGTCGTCGCCTCAATCGCCTATATGGACCCTGGCAATTTCGCGACGAACATCCAGGCGGGCTCCGGCTATGGCTATTCGCTGCTATGGGTCGTGCTGATGGCGAATCTGATCGCCATGATGTTCCAGGCCCTGTCGGCGAAACTCGGCATCGTCACGGGTCGCAATCTCGCGGAGATGTGCCACGACCAGTTCTCGACACCCGTCAGAATCGTCATGTGGCTCGTCAGCGAAATCGCAGCCATGGCGACCGATCTGGCGGAGTTCCTTGGCGGTGCGATCGGTCTGTCATTGCTCTTCGGCATGCCGCTGCTTGCCGGCATGGCGGTCACGGCCGTCGTCACCTATGGTATTCTTCTCTTCGATGGGCGCGGTTTCCGCCCCATGGAGCTGATCATCGGGGCTTTGGTCTCCGTTATCGGCATTTGCTATGTCATCGAGATGTTCATCGCACCGGTTGACTGGGCCGCAGCCGGTCTTGGCGTGATCACCCCCTCCATGCCGGATGCAGCGGCGCTGACGATCTCGGTCGGCATTATCGGAGCGACGGTCATGCCCCACGCGCTCTATCTCCATTCGGGCCTCACACAGCATCGTGCCACGGCCCGCAACGACGCCGAGCGAAAGACACTCCTGCGCTTTTCCAACTGGGAATGCGTCATCGCCCTTGCCGTCGCAGGGATGGTCAACATGGCGATGGTGATCATGGCGGCGGCGGCTTTCCATGCCGGCCATACGGATGTCGCCGAGATCGAAACCGCCTATCACACGCTTACGCCGTTGCTGGGCGGAGCCGCGGCCATGGTATTCCTCATTTCACTGATGGCCTCGGGCATGTCGTCTTCCGCCGTCGGCACCATGGCGGGGCAGATGATCATGCAAGGTTTCGTCGGTTTCCATATCCCGATCTGGCTGCGCCGCCTTGTTACCATGCTGCCGGCATTTGTCGTCGTGCTGATGGGCGTCAACACCACCGATGCGCTGGTCTACAGCCAGGTCGTGCTGTCCTTCGCCCTACCGATTCCAATGATCGCGCTCGTCATGTTCACCCGCAATCCCGCGATCATGGGCAGCTTCGCCAACAAGCGGTTGCTCGACATCGCAGCGATCGTAGGCACCGTCATCATCCTGTGCCTCAACGCAGTGCTGCTGCTTCAGACCTTCGGCGTTCCGGTCCCAGGCCTGGGCTGAGAGCATTTCATCAATACTCTGGAAATTCACAGGCTATATGAGATGATCATAAAGCATCTCGCGCAAAAGTGTGCAGCGGTTTTGCGATGACGAGATGCGACAGAACAAAGAACGAAAGCGTAAGGCGCGAATCTGAAGGATCGCGACACGCTTCAAAGCATGTCGCGCAAAAGTGCTCACCGGTTTGCGATAACGACACGCGACAAAACAAAGAACGGAAGCGTGAAGAGTCTCGACCGATGAAGCAGCCCATCCCCCATGAAAGCCGACTGTCTTCCACCGAGGTGGAAACGCATGCCGAAGCTTTTCAGAAAAGCCGGGAGGCACGTCGCAGCGAACTCATGGAAGACTATGTCGAGCTGATCGCTGACCTGATCGAGCATTCCGGTGAGGCACGTCAGATCGATATTGCCCAACGTCTCGGCGTCAAGCAGCCAACCGCCGCCAAGATGCTGAAGCGCCTTGCTGAAGAAGGACTGATCACGCAGCGGCGCTATCGCGGCATCTTCCTCACAGAAGATGGCCAGCAATTGGCCGAGCAGACGAGACGGCGCCACGAGATCGTCGAAGCGTTCCTATGCCGGCTTGGCGTCGATCCGGACACGGCACGGGCCGATGCCGAAGGAATTGAGCACCATGTCAGCGAAAAGACGCTGAAGGCGTTCCAACGCTTTCTCGAAAAAGAGTAGAGACCCCTGATCCGATCGAACGCCGCTCATATCTTGAGGTAGGCCGACGACCTGTCGAAAGACAGTCCCGGAAAAATACCATTGGTCAGGGCTTCGCTACCGACATCGAATTGACGATAGAGCATGGCGGCAGCAACTTCGCGCACGTCGCCCGTCGGCATCAGGTCGCGATCGTCCAGCAACTTGCCGTCACCCAGGCCCGGCCATTTGCCCAGAACACGACCACCCTGAATGCCGCCGCCTGCAAGAATGGCGACGCCGCCCGTGCCGTGGTCGGTTCCACCAGTACCATTCTCCCTCGCGGTGCGGCCAAATTCCGTCATTGCGAGGATCGTTGTCTTCTTCCACACATCAGGCCCAAGCGCATCTTTCAGCGTCGTCAACGCAATGGTCAGATCCTTCACGGTGCGGGCAAACTGCGCCTTCTGTCCCGCATGCGTGTCCCAGCCATCGACAGAAAAGCTGGCGATACGATAGTCCTCGCGCAGCATGCCGCCAGCAAGCTTGGCAATATCGCGAATGCCCTGCCCGCGCTTCTCATCCTGAAACAATTGCTCCGCCGCCATATCGGTGCGCAGCGCTTCGGCCAGCACCCGGCTGAACTCCGCGTCATTGGCATAGAGCCGCTTGAAGAAACCGACTTCATCGGCCGCCATGGTCATGTTGGAACTGGAAGCCCAGACATCCGCCTCGTTCGGCCCCGATAGAATGAGCTCCATCGATGTGTTGATATCGATTGCCTTGCGATCTTCAGATCGCGGGATGGCAGACAGCGCCCGGTTCAGCCAGCCGGTGCGTTCGCCATGCACCGCCTCCGCGCCGCTTTCGAGCATGTCCTGTCCATCGAAATGGCTGCGCTGGTCGCGATAGGGCGTTGAGACCGCATGGACGAAGGCCAATTCCTTCGCCTGCCACATCGGCATCAGCGCCTCTGCCGCAGGGTTCAGGCCGAAATGCCCGTCGAGATCGATCAGACCGTCATCGGGCTTCAGCGCCAATGTGGGGCGAAACTGGGCAAAGGCGGGATCGCCATAGGGCTGCACCAGATCGAGCCCGTCCATCGCACCACGCAGAACGATCGTCACGAAGCGGTTCTCGCCCGGCATTGCGGCAAAGCTGACCGGAGAGAAAGCTGGCACAGCGGCCGCACAGCAAGCGGTCATCAAGAAGCCGCGGCGGCTCAACATCATATCCTGAGAGAAGGCCATGTCCTATCTCCTGTTAAATTCGGGGGAAGACAGCGCCAGCGTCAAACCACTGACCCGGTTCGGCGCCCAACCACACGGATCGTGTCGTCGCGCGCCTGATCGGCCAGCGACACTTCAAGAAGCTTTTTCGGCTCCATATCCTTGCCGAGCGCGCCGGATGCCTTCCGCGCCCAGAGAATGCGCTCGCTCATCTGGCTGGGCGAAAGCCACGAGGCAACGCCCTCCTCGAAGCCCGCGGGGCTCGGGGGCTGCCACACCGGCTGGCCCATGCGGCGAAGGGCTGCCACCGTCAACGTCCGGGCAAGACTGGCCTTCGGCTTCGGCAGTTGCGCCGGATCGGAGGGCATCGCTGCTTTCATTTCCGCAGTCGGCTTCTCCATCGCCATCTGCGCGCCGTCGCCTTGCATGGCGGGCGCCATGTCATCGCTTGCGCTCTTCAATGCCTGCTTGGCCGCAGCCGCGACAGGCGTATCGAAGGGCGTGTAGCTATCATCACCATCCGGAGACATGCGCTCGCGCCAATTCTTCCTGGTGATGCCAAAAGCGCGAAGTCCGGAGACGACATAGTCGAAAGGCAGCTTCATCTTGGCACCGGGCTCCTGCCAGGCGCGCGGATGGTTGAGCATGGCGGCATAGACCTTCGCCAGATTGCCGTCGCTCGCCTTCCACTCTTTGACCATCGCGGCAATCACATCCGGCGGCGGATTGTCGGCGATGAAGTGGGCCACGAGTTTGCGGCAGATATGCTGCGCCGTTTCCGGGCGGCTTGCCAGATCATCCAGCATGACGAGACAGTCATCAGCCGATCGCGGGTCGCCACCGTAGTTGACGCCGAGCACCTTGATCTCTCCAGGTTCTGCCATGCGGGGGCGAAACATCATCTCGTAATGATCGTCCACGGTCATGCCCGTCAGCACCAGCGCCGCAGAGCGCACATCGGTTTGCGTATAACCGCTGCCCGCACCCATCGTGTGCAGCTCGATCAACTCGCGCCCGAGATTTTCATTCAGACCCTTCTTTCGATTTGTCGCCGCTGCCGATTGCGGGCCAGTCGATTGCGCCTGATCGAGATAGATCAGCATGGCCGGATGCAGAACCGATGCCTGCAACAGATCGCGAAACGATCCCGCAAGATGTGGGCGAATGGCTTCGACCTCATAGAGCGGCGTGATCATCCGCATCGGGAAGGATTTGTGCGCATTGACGGAGAAGTGGTCGAACCAGAAGGCCGAAAGCCTCTCGTGAAACCCATAGGATGAGAAGGCCGCCTGAAGCACCCGGGCAAGACTATCGCGTTGAAAGCTCTGCTCCGCCTTGCGCTGCAATTGCTGGCGCGCCGCGCGATCAGTCTCGGCATCATTGTCTTTCTTGGCGATCTTCAGCGCCTCAAACCCCTTGGCGAGGTCGTCTGCCCTTTGCCGCGCATCAAAAGCACCGCCAATTGGAAAGAAGCTTTCCTTCAAAGGCGCATCCACGAGCTGCACCAGCAGATCGTCCGTGTTTCGGCTGAGTATCTGGTCCGGCGCAAGACCGTAACCATAGCGGATCGCCGCCATCGTTGGAGAAAACGGAGCCATGCCTGCCACTCCTGCCAACTATCGAGAGCAGCAGAATCCCCGTCAATTCGGGCAAAAAACGTGCAGAATGGCGGCATTTTGCCGACATGGACAATTTGTAATCCGTGCCAAGGCAGTAGCATTGGCGCAGGATTGCTCGCCAATGCGATGCATTTAGCCTGAGAGACCTGCCCTCACCGTCTACGCAGACGAAACACCACGCGCCGATACTGTTGTCACCTGCGCCGAGCAGTGAATCGACAACGGTGACGTTGGAACTCGAAGCGGTTTCAGGGGTGAGGCTCACAGGTTGAATGCGGCTTGACCAGACTTCGGCGAAGGTGGAGA
This sequence comes from Agrobacterium cavarae, assembly GCF_004310285.1. Lineage (GTDB taxonomy): Bacteria > Pseudomonadota > Alphaproteobacteria > Rhizobiales > Rhizobiaceae > Agrobacterium > Agrobacterium cavarae. Next base: position 115,997 of record NZ_SISF01000034.1, on the reverse strand, counting down.
ATCGCTGAAGCGAGGGCGCAAGGGCGGTCCAAACAGCGCGATCAACAACAAGGCGAAGAAGCGCAACGCGATGGCAGTGAAGTTCGGTCTCTTGTGCCTAGCGGCAACACTAACTTTTTTTTCCCTCGCCTACGCGGATAACGTTACTTGCCCGCCATCAATCAAGCCGAGCAATCCGATCAATCAAAGGGATTACCGGGGTCGCGAGCTATCCAAAGAATACTTCTTCAACGCGTCAGGAACTTGGCTCAAAGTGCCGCTGGGCCACCTAAGCCCGTGGTATGGTGCCCCTTTGGAGGACATCACGCCTGCAACGCCGGGTGCTAGTGAAAAGCGTATGGGTACAGGGATCAGCTACGCCTTCTGGATGCCGACATTGCGCTGGCCAGAAAGGGACACGCTCTCAATAGCGTCCTCGCGCTTCTGCGAGAATGGAAGGAAGATGCCGGAGGATGGCGATTTCATCGTCATTGCTTCAATCGAAAACCCATGGTTGCCTCTTTCCACGTCTCCACTGAGAGACCGTCTCCCAGCGGAGCGCCTTGAAAACACCAAGAAGAACCTCGGTGCCGAGTTCTCTGGCACGAAATATGACCTCAATTACTATGACGGATCAGAGGAAGCACCATTTGATCACTTTTTCTCCGGCAGCGAGCCGTCGGTAATCTTGCAGTGCGCTAAGGCCGAGCGCGTGCCAAACCCTATCTGTTTCGGTCACGTGTGGTGGAGTATGGAAAACCTCGGCCTAACTGTGCAATTTTCCCTCTTAGACCTACCCCGATGGCGCGAAAATATCGACGCGGCCTACGAACTCGCTCATCGCTGGCGCAAAGCGGCGAATAATGGAACGGTGGCAGAATGAAAGTCCGGCACGACTCAAAAAGGGGACGTTCCGCTTTCCTCACGCTCCCTTTTCTTTATCCATTATTGCTAGGTCCGCTCGCTGGGTGCACCGATAGGGCAATACTGGCAGAGTCATGTGGTATGATTTGGAATGACGCCTGGCGAAAGGCCAAGCAGGGTGACCCTGCCGCGCTAGAAAGACTCTCAAGCGAGTTCTTAATCGGGCTCTTGGATCCACCTGGACCCGACCCACGCAGTGGCAGGTCCGCCAAAAAACAGTCTCATGCGCTGGTTCTAGCCATCTACGCTGCCGACCGCGGCGCTAAGATGAACCTGGACATAATAGTGCGCGAGTTCGCCGCACAACCCGATCCCATCTACATCGATGTAACCAGCGGCCGGATCACTTACAAACGTCTGTCAGAGAGAGGCAAATCTCGTGATCTGCTCCGCCTCTGCCGGAATGGTGATACCCAAAGATGCGTCGCAGCAGTCAAACGGAGTGATCTCATTCCATCACCTGATCGATATGCGAGCGCAATCGATCGCGAACTTCAGACTGAACCTGTGTCATGTTTCCGCCCCTACATATAATCGTAAGAAAGCCAAGGGGCGCTTGATTTCTGATGGATTTGGCGTGGCCAGCCGACATTAACCCGCCCGCACAGGCCTGAGACACGTATTCCCCTGCCACACGCATTCCCCTGCCGCCTTTGTCGCAGTGACATCGTGGCGAAACTGTGCCACTGGATTTGCCATGAAGCTTATTCGCAGGATCATGCAGGATCGCAGTTCGGCTGGCGCTGTCGCAGTGCTGGCCCTGCTGCTTTTTCTGCTGCAGGGCCTTGCGAATGGCGTTGCCCATGGCAGCATGGCGGCCACGGCGCTTGCGGCCGATGACATCATCTGTGCCGCTCATATGCCGGATGCCGGTACGCAGAAGCAATCGCCTGCGGAGAAGCTCGCCAATAGCTGCTGCGGCACCCTCTGCCGCCTTGCCTCCACATCCTTTACCGCCCTGCTCGCAAGCCCGACAGAGATCGCCGGGCGCATCGTTCCGCATGTTCACGTCACCTTGTGGCGCTGGACTGAGAACAAGATCGCTACGCCGCCAACGCGCGAGCAGCAGCCACGCGGCCCTCCATCTTTGTCTCACGCATGATCCGGCGCCCTTCTCCCGAACAGGGGAAGGCGCGGAGCACAATCAGCCTCCTTGCTGGCCACGGGCGTATCGCACCGAAATTGCCTCAAATGCTCACGGCGATTTTTGCGATCCGACCTCTGTGTTGAAATCTCCAGCGGGTACGTCGCCGACAGGATAGATGCGACTGCCTGCACCGTTTGCGGAGCCAATAATGTCCATCAGCAGCACCTCCCTGGGTGAACGCGTGAGCGCGCCGTCATCGCTCAATCTCTATCGCGCCGTCTGGCGCTGGCATTTTTACGCCGGTCTCTTCGTCCTGCCATTCCTGATCACGCTCGCCATCACCGGCGGGCTTTATCTCTTCAAGGATGAGCTGGATAATGCCATCCACTCCAACCTGAAGCGGGTGGACATGGTGGAGAACGCAAGCGCTGCCCTACCCTCCACCATCATCGCCAACGCTGTGGCGGCTGTAACTGGCACCGCCGTCAAACTCACCAAACCCGCCGATCCCGGCGCCTCAACGGAAGTCACCGTCAGCACGCCGGATGGCAAGCGCGCCGTCTATGTGAATGGCTATACGGGAGAAGTCCTCGGCTCCCTGCCGGATCGCGGCACCGTCATGTGGACGATCCGCACCCTCCACAGCCTCAAATATTTCGGCACCTATGCCCGCTACCTGATCGAGATCGCCGCTGGCTGGTCGATCCTGCTGGTCGCCACCGGCATCTATCTCTGGTGGCCGCGCAACCAGACCGGCGGCGTGGTGTCGGTTCGCGGCACGCCGAAGAAGCGGGTCTTCTGGCGGGATATGCACGCCGTTACCGGCATCTTCGTCGGCGCGTTCATCGTTTTCCTCGCCATCACCGGCATGCCGTGGTCCGGCGTCTGGGGCGCGAAGGTCAATGAATGGGCCAATGGCAACAATTTCGGTTATCCGGCAGGCGTGCGTGTCGATGTGCCAATGTCGGGCGACAGGCTCAACGATGTGTCGAAAACCTCATGGTCGCTGGAGCAGGCAAAGATACCGACCTCCGAAGGTCACGATCATGGTCAGCACATGGAGCCCTCGCCCGCCATGCCCATGGACCACACAGGCATGTCCCCCGATCACGCCGACCAGATGCCAACCCCCATCGGTATCGACAAGGCCGTCGCGCGCTTAGATGAACTCGGCCTCGCAGCCGGTTATGCAGTGGCGCTCCCGACAAAGCCGGAGGGCGTCTACAGCGGATCGGTTTACCCTGATGACCTTTCCAAACAGCGGGTCATCCATCTGGATCAATACAGCGGGAAGCCGCTCATCGACATGCGCTACGCCGATTACGGGCCGCTTGGCCGCGGGCTGGAATGGGGCATCAATGTGCATATGGGCCAACAATTCGGCCTTGCGAACCAGATCGTGCTGGCGCTTGCCTGCCTCGCCATCATCCTGCTCGCCGTGTCCGGCGGCGTCATGTGGTGGAAGCGCCGCCCGAAGGGCTCGCTCGGTGTTCCACCCATGCCGCAAAGCAAAGGCACGCTTTACGGGCTTGCCGCTATGCTCGCAGTGGGCGGGATCATCTTTCCGCTGGTCGGCGCGAGCCTGATCGTCATGCTTTTCCTGGATCTCGCGGTGCAGAAACTCGGACAGCGAAGAAAAACCGCCGCAACATCCTGAACCGATTCTGGCTCGAGTGACGACAGATAAGCGTCACCCGAGTCTATATGCCTTGCAGACACGATCGTCCGTCGTGCGATAGGTGCGAAACCCGATGGCTTCGTAATAGGCCTGCCCCATATCATTATCGGCGCCAATACTGGCGTCGATATCCTTCAGACCGAAGGCCTCCGCAGCCTCGAGTGTTGCCCTGAACAGCGCCTTACCGGCACCCTTTCGTGCCGCAAACGGGCTGACATGCGTGCCGATAATGCCCCAGCCTTCTGCAACGCCGTATGGATTGCCGGCGGCGGTGGCGAGCTTCAACGACTGGAAGCCGAGAATGCGCCCGTTCTCATCCACCGCAACAGTGCAAGCAATCCGGTCGGGGTCCGAAATATAGGTGTTCGTGACAGTCTCGACATCCGTCGGCGTCTTGCGCAGCCCCGCCGCAAAAATCTCGTTCTGCACCGCCGCCATTCCCTCGGCATCATCTATCGTTGCGGGACGCGTGATCATGGCACTACCTCTTTTCTGCAAGCTTATAGACTTGACCGCGATCCCGCCGCCCGACAGCAACGACAAGAACCAGAACCTCTTTGTCTCTCACTTCATAGACCAGCCTGTATCCGGCACCACGCAGTTTGATCTTGTAACGGTCCTGATGTCCTGAAAGCTTTGCGGAAGGGACGCGCGGGTTTTCCAACCGTTCGGCCAGCTTCTTCTTGAAATGCTCGCGCGTATTGCTGTCGAGCTTTTGCCATTCCTTCAAGGCGGCCTCTACGAAGCCGAGTTCATAGCTCACTGAGCTTGACCCTGATAACCTTGTCATCCGTCCGGGCATCGGCGAGCCTATTGAGCTCAATGTCGTCAAGCCGTTCCATCATGGCCTCGTAGACCTTGGCAGGTACGCAATAGAAAGCCGGCTCGTTGCGGTTCAAGATGGCGACGGCGGCACCCTCGCCAGCTGCGACCGTTCCCATAGGGTTTTTTTTCAGCTCCGATACGCTGGCCGTCATTTCAGCCAAAACAACATGTGCCATACGACATCTCCAAACCTGTTGAGAGTGCTTACAATAGCACCCACAACAGGTCTTTCAAGCACCTAGTGCCAAAAAGAGCAATGGTGTGCTGACCGCGAGCAAGCAGTTTGGATGTGAACCAACCAATCTGAAGCATCCTTAAGGCAGACCAGCAACAGCGCTGACCGGCCAGGGAACGAAGCCCTTCGCCACCTTCAATCGCGCAGAACCAGCGACCTCAACACGTTGCCTCTTTGTACTCATTTTTTCACTCGCACCTCTTCCTTTTGGGGTTTAAGCGCTCCATATTCTGCCCATGGCCAGATCACCGAAAAAATCCTCCGAAAGCTCCCACTCCAATGGTTTTGACGAGATGCCCCAGGCGTCTTTCGAAGGCGCTCCCCTTTCCGGCTCTGTTGCTGACTGGGTGAAGCAGCTTGAGGCGGAAGCCGAAGCGACCTCCGTGGAGACCCAGCGCGAAGTCGCCTCCAAGGCAGGCAAGCATCGCAAGAAGATCGAAATCGAAGCGCGCAAGGAAGCCGAAAAGGCTGCCGCCAAGGCAAGCAAGACGCCGACGGCGTCCAAAACCTCGCGCGGCGTTTCCATCGGTGGCTCGTCCGATCCGAAGACGCGCGCCGCCGCTGGCCTCAACCCGGTGGCCGGCATGGATGTCTCGCTGGAAGACGCCAAGTCGCTGGCGCCCGGTGCGGTTACGGCCACCGTGGATGCGCTCTCCAAGCTGATTGAAAGTGGCAACCCGCTGTTCAAGGACGGCAAGCTGTGGACGCCGCACCGTCCTGTCCGCCCGCCGAAATCCGAAGGCGGCATCGCTATCGAAATGGTCACAGAGTACAAGCCCTCCGGTGACCAGCCCACCGCGATTGCCGATCTGGTGGAAGGCATCAATTCCGGCGACCGTTCCCAGGTGCTGCTCGGCGTCACAGGCTCGGGCAAGACCTTCACCATGGCCAAGGTCATCGAGGCGACGCAGCGCCCGGCGGTCATCCTGGCGCCAAACAAGACGCTGGCCGCCCAGCTCTATTCCGAATTCAAGAACTTCTTCCCCAACAACGCGGTGGAGTACTTCGTTTCCTATTACGATTACTACCAGCCGGAAGCCTATGTGCCGCGCTCCGACACCTATATCGAGAAGGAATCCTCGATCAACGAGCAGATCGACCGGATGCGCCACGCCGCCACCCGCGCGATTCTGGAGCGAGACGACTGCATCATCGTCGCCTCCGTCTCCTGCATTTACGGTATCGGCTCGGTGGAAACCTACACCGCCATGACCTTCCAGATGCAGGTGGGCGACAAGCTGGACCAGCGCCAGCTATTGGCCGACCTGGTGGCGCAGCAATACAAGCGGCGCGACATGGATTTCCAGCGCGGCTCCTTCCGCGTGCGCGGCGATACGATCGAGCTTTTCCCCGCCCACTTGGAAGATGCCGCCTGGCGCATTTCCATGTGGGGAGACGAAATCGAGAGCATCACCGAATTCGATCCGCTGACCGGCCAGAAGACCGGCGATCTGCAATCGGTCAAGATCTACGCCAACTCGCACTATGTGACTCCGCGTCCGACGCTGAACGGCGCAATAAAGTCGATCAAGGAAGAGTTGAAGCATCGTCTGGCCGAGTTGGAAAAGGCGGGCCGTCTGCTGGAAGCGCAGCGCCTTGAACAGCGCACCCGCTACGATATCGAAATGCTGGAAGCCACCGGCTCCTGCAACGGCATCGAAAACTATTCGCGCTACCTGACGGGCCGCACCCCCGGCGAGCCGCCGCCGACCCTGTTCGAATATATTCCGGACAATGCCCTGATCTTCATCGACGAATCCCACGTCACCATTCCGCAGATCGGCGGCATGTATCGGGGCGACTTCCGCCGCAAGGCGACGCTGGCCGAATACGGCTTCCGCCTACCCTCCTGCATGGACAACCGCCCGCTACGCTTCGAGGAGTGGGACGCAATGCGCCCACAGACGGTCTCCGTCTCCGCCACGCCCGGCGGCTGGGAGCTGGAGCAATCCGGCGGCGTCTTTGCCGAACAGGTCATCCGCCCGACGGGTCTTATCGATCCGCCGGTGGAAGTGCGCTCCGCACGCACGCAGGTGGACGACGTTCTCGGCGAAATCCGCGAGACCGCCGCCAAAGGCTACCGCACGCTCTGCACCGTGCTGACCAAGCGTATGGCGGAAGACCTGACCGAATATCTGCACGAACAGGGCGTGCGTGTGCGCTACATGCACTCCGACATCGACACGCTCGAGCGTATCGAAATCATCCGCGACCTGCGTCTCGGCGCCTTCGACGTGCTGGTGGGCATCAACCTGCTGCGCGAAGGTCTGGACATTCCCGAATGCGCCTTCGTTGCCATTCTGGATGCGGACAAGGAAGGCTTCCTGCGTTCCGAAACCTCGCTTGTTCAGACAATCGGCCGCGCCGCGCGTAACGTCGATGGCAAGGTCATCCTCTATGCGGACAACATCACCGGTTCGATGAAGCGGGCGATGGAGGAAACCAGCCGCCGCCGTGAAAAGCAGATGGCCTATAATGAAGAACACGGCATCACGCCGGAATCGGTCAAGGCGAAGATCTCCGATATTCTTGATTCAGTTTATGAACGCGACCACGTAAGGGCCGATATTTCCGGCGTTTCCGGCAAGGGCTTTGCGGATGGCGGCCACCTCGTCGGCAACAATCTCCAGGCGCATCTCAACGCCATGGAAAAACAGATGCGCGATGCCGCAGCCGATCTCGACTTCGAGAAGGCCGCTCGCCTGCGCGACGAAATCAAGCGCCTCAAAGCCGCCGAACTCGCCGCCATGGATGATCCGATCGCGAAAGACGAAGCACGATCACAAGAGGGCGGAAGCAGGTCCAGAAAAACTGGATCGAGTGCCAGCCGCGGGTCGATCTCCCCTGTTGAGGGCCAGATGTCCGGCAGTACAGAAGGGGGTAGCCCGAGTACACCGGAAAAATCCCTCTTCGCCAAACCCTCGCTGGACGACATGGGCCCTGGCACAGACATGGTGAAGCCGCTGTTCCGCAAGAACACGCTGGATGAAATGACCGTCGGCCGCACGGAAAAACCCGTCCGCGGCGCGACACCGGAAAAACCAGCAATAGAATCCGGCAAGCGCTTTTCGCCGCTTCTGGAAGGTCAGCCGGAACGCGCCACCGGCGACAAGGACGATCCACGCCCGCTCAAGCGCGGCAAAGTCGGCGTCGGCTCCTATGAAGACCCCGGCGAACAAAAGCGCAAGGGCCGCACCAAGGGCAAGACAGGCAGACCGGGGCAATAGCCCACGCACAGACAGAACGCGGGAACTTTCAAGCGCGCGACGGCATTCCCGTTGCGCGCAATGAAACGGGGGGAGAAGCGACATGCGGCTGCACCACCTTGCTCTTTCGGCCCTGGCCTTCGCCTGCTTCGCCTCGCCTGCCTTCGCCGGCACGCTGGCTGACGCCACCTTTCACAGCAACGCGCTGAACGCCGATCTCCTGGTGAACATCTATCGCCCGGATGGCGAACCGCCGGAAAATGGCTGGCCGGTGCTCTATCTGCTGCACGGCCATGATGGCGACCAAAACAGCTGGCGCGACCTCGGCAATATCGAAAAGACGCTGGACGGCATGATCGCCGCTGGTACCATCCGCCCGCTGGTCGTCGTCATGCCGGGCGTGAAGAACAGCTGGTATGTGAATTCCGCTGCCGTCGATGGCCCCGGCGATTATGAGACCGCCATCACCGGCGATCTGCGTGTCCATGTCGAAAAGACGCTGCCGGTGCGCAAGGACAGGCAAGGCCGCGCCATTGCAGGCCTCTCCATGGGCGGCTTCGGCGCGCTGCATCTGGCCTATGCGCATGAAGATCTTTACGCCGCCGTCGCCAGCCTGTCGGGGGCCATCTGGCAGAACGTCCCCGCCTCCGATCTCGACAAGACCCCCGCCGAGTTGAAACTCATCCAGGACAGCGCCTTCTTCCACCGCGTCGATCGCGCCACCATCACCAGCGGCATCGTGCTGCCCTCCACCGGCGACCACTTCTCCGGCGCCTTCGGCACGCCCTTCGATGCAAGGCTCTTCAACGAAAAAAACGTCTTCACCCTCGTCGCCCAGCACATCGCCGAATCCCAGGACCTCCCGGCCACCTACCTGACCGTCGGAGACGACGACGGCTTCTACCTCTGGCGCGGCGCAGTCGCCCTTCACGAGACCCTACAGGCCGACAACCGCAAATCGGAATTGCGCATTACCGATGGGGACCATGTTTGGTCGTTGTGGAGGGTGTCGATTATCGATGCTTTGAAGTTTGTGGATGATTATTTTTGAACTACTCAGGACTGGCTCTGCACCCGAGAAAGCTGATTTTTCATTTCTGTGTAGATTTCATTGCGTCGCTTGTGCATCAGCTGTGCCAACTCTCTTAGGTGAGTAGGCAACAGTAAATGATCATCACGCGCATCATATTTTAACGATATTAATTTTCTTAGTTTCTGGTTGATATCCGTTATTCTTTGCGAGCCACCTTCAGCAGCAAAAATATAATGAGGCCGTGCTTTTGGATATCGAAACGCGTAACCTTCCATCAGACCTACTATGGCTGGATCGTCCATGGAAAAGCCGACAAAGAGAAAGGTATAATTTAGAAGAAGACAGTCCATAAAATTATTATACGCAGGATTCTCGAAAGCGGACCTCACATACTGAGACCGAGAAAAAACAATATTATCCGAGTCATCAATGCTACCATGTATCTTTACTATATAGCGCCGAGAATTTTCCTTTAGTATGGAGAATACTTTATCTTGAACCCCTGATATTACAATAGGATAGTGTGTTGAGTCACCAAACTTATTGTCCCAAGCAGTTTCGAGCAACTTATCGAAGTTTGTCGTAATAATTATTCTTTGATCGAGTAATACAAGGCCCTCATGTAGTTTTGAGGGTTTAGCGCTTTGACCGTATTCATCAACAATCAGCTCGTTCCATTTGTCGCCCAAGGACTCCTGAAGAATCTCAGAAGCAATAAGATAGTCCTTCCCAGCTACGAGGTTTTTTACCTCCTGAGACGAATCAACATCCAGCATAGTAGATGCAAATTCTAGAAATGCAGGCCAACCTCTCATCTTCTGGCCGCTATTGGTGGGCGCGCTAGAGGATACGCCCGCTCCCAAGAACAGCACAACTTTTTGTCTAGCAAGATCATCGACGAGGTCGTTATTAAAGTTCATGAGTTCACGCCGACACTATGTTACTCAGAAATTTCTCAGCGATATCTCGGTATATTTCCCGAGCTTGTTTTCTCAGCTGTATATACCCTCCACCGGCGGCGACGTTAAGCAATGGTGTATTTTGACTTTGTGACATAGGGGCAAGGCTACCTAGGTGGCGAACTTCCCCTAAGTGAGGATTTATATTTCCCTTAGTATAGAATGGCGAAAGGCTTTTCTCGATCTCTGCAGGGATATTTTTGTTGATCTCTTGATAAGCTTGAACAATTCTCTTCGTTTGACCACCATCTTTATCGTCATCAGACTTAGTAAAACCACGCTCTTTGTGCTGCTGAGTGACATAGCCGATGAATTTTAGACTATGATCGCGTTCAAACTCTGGCAACTCGCTGGGGTCTTCCGCAATGCTGATGCCGGACTGTAGCTCACGACGCCAAACTGAGACGGTCTGACCAATATTCCTAATCGCCCATATCGAAAAAATATCGATCGCCATAGGAACCACAAAGTAGTCGACAGCTAGCAGTATAGAACGATTAATAGCGCCCAACGAGGGACCCATATCAAACAGTACGAAATCATAATTTAGGTCTTTAGCCTTCTTAAGCAGGTCAAAGAAAACAAATGTAGTCTGAATACCTCGCATTCCGCCGGCCTTGGCGTCTCTCCAGTCTTGAGCAAGAAGGTCTTCTTGCAGAGCAAGCCTAGGATCACCAACAACTAAATCGAATCCAAACTTCTCGGGCTTTATGATCGGGAGATTGGAACTGTAGCCCTTCCCCAACGCTAGAGGCCGTATCACGCTGTAAACCGACTGGGGATCCGCATCTGAGTAAAGCTTCAGGGATTCTTCATCTCCCAGTGCGTACTGCGTCAGATTACATTGGGGATCACAATCAACAAGAAGAACGCGCGCTCCGAAATTCAATGCAAGCTCGGCTCCCAGATTTGCGACCAAAGTCGTTTTGCCAACCCCACCTTTGTTGTTGAAGAAACAGACGGCATGTGGCCCAGCTTTTTTGGCGGTGTCAAAGACGACCTTCTGCTCCTCTGTAAGTGGTAAACCTACGCTAGCCCTCGTTCGCCTCTTCTCCATAAAACCCTCATATCGTTTCCAACACAGGCTGAGCCGAACACGACAGCCGACTCGACCAGCACAACTTCATACAGTTCAACGCTACCTTAAGACGATCTAATCGTCCATTACAGTGTGGAACCAAAATCGCCCCCACCCGTTCTTCCCCCGAACAAAATGTTCAGCATACAAAAGGGAAGAAACATTCATGAAAAACAAGGTTTTCGCACTCGCTGCCGTTGCAGCTCTGACCTCCTCCGTCGCTTTCGCCCAGACTGCTGCACCTGCCGCTCCGGCTGCCACTGCACCAGCCGCTGCCGGCGCTGATGCGATGATGTCTGGTCCAGGCTTTACCATGGGTACGAAGCCAGCTGGCCCGCTGAAGTTTGTCAACGTGCAGAAGACCGACCTGACCGCTGATCAGCTTGAAGGCATGAACATCTACAATGCCCAGAACGAAGAAATCGGCGAAATCGAAGACGTCGTGATCGGCGATGGCAAGGCTGTCATCGGTATCGTTGCCAGCGTCGGCGGCTTCCTCGGCATCAACGAGAGCTATGTCGTTCTTGACCCGACCTCCGTTGCCATCAACAACGACAATGGCACGTGGAAGGCTCACGTCGACACCACCAAGGAAGCGCTGCAGAACGCGCCGAAGCTGGACTACGACAAGCTCGACGATTGATTGATCGCACGCGCCCTCGGGCGATCGATCAACGGCCCCTGCGCTCTACGCGCAGGGGCCTTTTTCATGCGCGATTGAGACCTCGAGTGTGGAGTCATGATCGCGTCCCATGCATTGCGGCGTACCGGTTGTTTCGGGCTTCCGTGGAGGGAGATCATCCCGAGAGCCACATGCGGTGTGCGAGGGCAAACCACGTACAGCATCGGCCCCGAAAATCGGACTCGATTTTCAGAAAGCACGATGCGTCGATTCAAAAGAAACGCGTTCTTTGTGCCTCCAATAGGACGCACGGCACTTTAGCACCAAGCGCATCCGCAAGCCGCTTGCCCGCTGACCATCACTTCGCTTATCGTCCCGTGAATGATCAATAGGACTTTCCGCTTGCCCAGTTTCCGCCCCCTCGCCGCCCTTGCGGGCTTTTTCCTGGCATCTCTGATACCCATGGCGGCGCAAGCCCAAACCGCGAACTGGCAACCCTCCGAACAGATCAAGACCTATGCCATATCCGGCAGTTCCGGCATCGAGCTCTATCGATCCATCGGCGAACGTGGGCCACAGGCCGGTGTCCAGGCCGTTGCCCACACCACCTTCAAGCTGACCTGGCGGCGCGATTACCGCCCGCAACCGGATGGCGCCTGCATCCTGGCGACCGCGCGACCCAACCTGACGATCATCTACACATGGCCGAAGGCGCCGGCGAAACTTCCGGCGGATGTTGCGGCCAGCTGGCAGCGCTTCATTGCCGGCGTGGAAAAGCACGAACGCGTGCATGGCGAGCATATTCTCGACATGGTGAAGAAGATCGAGGCCTATAGCGTCGGCCTGCGGGCGGAAGACGATCCGAAGTGTCAGAAGGTGCGCGCCGTCTTACAGCAACGGCTGAAGGAGCTTTCAGACGAGCAGCGCCAGCGCGGGCGGGATTTCGACAAGGTCGAACTCACCAATGGCGGTGCGGTGCATCAGCTCATTCTCGCACTGGTCAACGGTCCCTGAGGAACGTCCGGCGGAGGCCGTCGTGGTTCAAATCTGAACATGAATCGCAGACCGCAGGCATCCACATGGCCGGGCATGGCACCGCTGCGCTTGGGCGAACGACGTTACTCCGCCGCCTCGCCTTTCAGCACAGGCTCGGCCAAGATTGCCCGTTCCAGTTCATAGGAATAGCCTTCCAGCATCGTATAGGCCTGTTCGATGACCTCGATCTGATGCTCGGCATTGCGGATCGCTTCGGCAAGTGACTGGCTGCGCGCGCGCAGCATGGAGCCCAGCACATCCGTTTCCGGCTTCATGCCAAGCCGGTCCATATGCTTGCGCACGCGGGTGCGATGGCGTTCTAGCTCGAGAATATGAAAGCGGCTCTTGAGAATATCGTCGGTCAGCTTGCGCCGCATGGCGGCGACAGGATCGAAACTCCCCGGCTCGCGCTCATCGAGAATGAACTCGTTCACCAGCGTTTCCAGCATCAACAGGCCCTTCAAATCCTTCGGATCGGCCAGTTGCGGATCATAGCCGGTATCGTCGAACACCTTGCGGCGCACCGGGTCCTTCAACAGATCATAGGCCAGTTGCAGCTTGGCGAACTGGTCGGCATCCCCGCCGCTGTCCGGATGGGCATTCTTCGCCGCCTTGCGATAGGCAGCCTTGATCGCAGCCTCATCGGCCTCGCGCTCAACACCCAGCAAAACATAAGGATCGATCACCGAAACACCTGTACTCGCATTACCGAAATCCGCCTCTGCGGGTGATACCACGCACAAGGGCTGGCGGGATCATACGCAATTTTCATCAGCCACGGCACCCCTCGCCTGCGGTTTTGAACGTAAAACGCCAAACCACGGAAGAGCGCGCAGCAACTGAAACGGCGCGCCGAAGCCCATCACCCGCAAATTTGTCCGGCGCGTGACCATGATAGGCGAAGGAGGGACAAAATTGTGGAAAGCCCGGCAATAAAGAAATCAGGAGCAATGGGAACGGCAACGCAAGGACGAAGTCTGACGGACCAAATTGCAGACGCTCATTCGAAAACAGCAACAGGCACGCGCTTTTTGCCTCGCATGGTCGCCCAGATAGAAAGCCCGATCCCGACGAACAGCGTTTCCATAAAGGTCCCGGCGGGCGCAATATGGTACGCGAATACGGTGATGGTGCTGACAAAACAAATGGCGATCGCCAGAACCGAACATAGGAGAATCACGAGGAAACGGAGCCATCCCGCATAGCGGTGCATAGCGATACGCTTTGAAAGCTGAAAAGGCAGCAGCCAGCAGGCCAGGTAAATCAGCCCCCAAACGATCACGAAAGCGGCTTCGAACATTCTCTTCCTCCAGGCGACGACAGCGAGGCCTATTCTATGCCTGCGATTGAAACATCCGGCCAGAGGCGTGCGAGATATTGCAGAGTTCAGCGTCTCTTGCGTTAACTCGATGACGACGTGCAGCATGGAAACAAACCACGCCAGACCGCCACTGCGAGAAAATGCCGAGTCAGCCAGATATGGCTTTCTGGCTCGGGTTCTGTCGCTTATTTGCAATCCCCTGGCACAACGGAATAGGCATCGGCGCCACCGTCCCATGTGTAAGAATATATAATCTTGGTTGCTCGACCCGCGTCTAAATCCGGCTTCCAAATCTGGCAAAGCCCTTGCAGGTTCTTTTGCTTCACCGCGGAAACTTTGAAGTCGGGCGGGATGGCACCCACCAATCTGAAGCGGTACTCGACACCACTGGGTATGATTTTCGTCGCCTCGTGGATGGTGAAATCATCAAGCTTTCGCGGCAGGCCATCGTTTAAAGCGGCGTCCTGGATCGCGGGTTTGATCAGATTGCTTGTCAGGGGGACAGAAACCGCAACCGCAATCCCAGCCGCGTACCTCCACGCATTCGTAAACCCCCATCGCTTCAGAATGACACCGAGCAGACCACCAACCAGTCCAAAGAGGCCGCCGAAAATCGCGCTCAATGCAATGCTTGGCAAACCCGCAAGAAAAACCAGAAATTCGCCCATCACTCAGCCCTCATGAGATGAGTGACGATAGGGCATACGAAGAGACAATGAAAGGATCCCTCGCCTGGGCGATGGGCGTGAGCTAGGTCGAAGCGTCGAAGCAAGCGCTGCTCTTAACTGGTGCCGTAATGAAGGCGTTGCAGCGTGTCTACGCCGAGCGCGCACGACAGCAAATGAATGCAGGGTGATCCATTTTCGTGTTGCATGTCGCAGTCCATGTTGCGTGCGACAGCCGTGGGCAGACGGACAAGCCCCGCAAACGTAGAGACCTGCTTTGCAACACAATGCGACATGTTTTAGGGAGGAAACGGCTTCAAGCCGTTGATTTTACTGGTGCCCCCGGCAGGGTTCGAACCCGCGACCCCCTGATTACAAATCAGGTGCTCTACCAACTGAGCTACAAGGGCAAACCAGTGCCGCCGAATTATCAGATTCCCCCTCTATGTAAAGAAGAAATTTGTTCGTCCAGTCAAAAAGGGAAGCGCTCTGTTTGATTGATGGGGCCGGACAAACCTTTTCACCCAGACAGCCTCCACCGGTTCTCCAGGCAAAAAGCTTGCGCTGCTGGAAAAAGTGTGGCTCTGACAACCGCACTGAGGCTGAGCATCAGCCGGAACGAACAGGAGCATGACGATGAGCGAATTGACGGTAGCGGACGCGACAGATCGCATTTACGAATCGCTGCGCGCAGACAATGCCGATATCGATCTGCACATCGCCAACCTGAAGGCGGCGCTGAAGCACGCGGGCTTGAAGGAAGCGACCTTCGACGCGTCCAAGCTTTCGCACAACAACCGCTCCGGGCGGAAGTTGATGCAGGCCTACTTCCGCCAGCGCGGCGTGACGGTGAAGTTCGAAGGCGTGTAAAGCGCCTTAGGCTCGCTCCTTTCGGGCTGAAACCTCGACGATCTCGATGATCGGTTTCGGCCCGGACATCCATAAGCCGTTATGTTCGATGCGGGGATGATGCAGATCACGCGACCTCATTTCGAAATCGCCGTCCAGCAACTTGGCGTCCTGAAAGCCCTGAGAGCCTATGACCCCAGGGTCGCCGGGACGCCGCCTCTTGGCGTCGAGACAGAGAAGAGCGATATCGACATTCTCTGCCATGCGCCGGACCCCAACGCGTTTTTGACGGATGTTCAGAACGCATACGGCACGATGAGCGACGTGCGGATATGGCAGTGGATATCCAAGGACCGACCAATCATCGTAACCTTTCATGCGCATGGCTGGGACTTCGAGATCTTCGCAAGCCCTCAGCCGGTTGCGCTCCAAAATGGCTGGCGTCACTTCGAGATCGAAAGGCGGCTTCTTGCCATCGGCGGTCAGGGTTTCAAAGATGCGATCAAGCTTTTTCGGCAACAGGGTATGAAGACTGAGCCGGCTTTCTGGTCGGCCATGAAACAATCCGGCGATCCCTATACAGGGCTGTTGTCTCTTGAAACTGCAACGGACGATGCGCTTCGCGAGAAACTGGCTCGCTTAGGCTTCGGCCCAGGCAATTGTGTTTCAGACGACTAGACCTTTACCGATCGCTGAATATCCAAAGGCGAACGCCTGCGGATCGCCTCACCCCAAATCCAGCGTCATCACCACCGGGCAATGGTCCGATGCCTTCGGCCGATCCCAGCCGGTGCGTGGATAGCGCTCCACCTCCTGCCCTGGTGGGAAGACGGTGCGGTAAGGCTGCCCGCCGCGAATGATTTCCGGCACGCGTGCCGCATTGCGCTCGGCAAGGCCTTGCGACAGCAGGATGTAGTCCAGCTGGCAAAGATGCTGCTCCTGCGGGCCTCTGGAGTGATACAGCGTCCAGCGATCCATCACATCGCGGCGCTGCATGGGGTTGATGGCAAAGCCATCCATGGTCAGGAGATCGAGCGCGCTGCGCTCTTCCGTCACCGGCGTAAAGCTGTAGCCTGTCCGGCGGTTGCCGGCGATGACGACCCGCTCCTGATAATCGTTCATGTCGCCGCAGATGGCGAAATCTCTGTGGCGCACCTGATCCAGACCAAAACGGTTCTCGATGATGCGACGGATGGCGCGCACTTCCGCCTCGCGGATGGGCATGGTGCCAAGCCGCGCATCGGTGGACTCGCGGGCATTGCTCATGGATTTCAGGTGGGTGACGAAGAGAGAGAAAGGCTTGCCGCCGATCTTAAGCTCAAGCTCCAGGCAGTCGCGCTTGAAGATCTTGTCATCAATGGCATTGGTCAGCGCCAGTTCGTCGTTGAACAGGTCGAGATTGCGATAGGTGAGTGCTGCATGGCTGCGAACATCGACAAGCTCGATCTTCTCGCCATCCAGCGTCTCGTCACGCATGACCACCGCTACATCGATGCCACGGCTGTCATTGCCTTCCACGAGATATTTGTGGCGATAGCCATTGCCGACCATGCGGTAGAGATAGCCATATTCGAAGGCCTGCAAGGCCGCCATGTTATCGACTTCCTGCAGGCAAAGAATGTCCGCGTCGGCATCGGCAATGGCGAGTGCCGAAAGCTGGCGCGTGTCATCGGTAGAAGCCAGCATGCGCGCACTTTCCAGCGCATTATAGGTCGCCTCGTCGCGCACATCGAAGAGCTGCATGGCGCGATCCCGACGGGTCTGGTTGCGAAACCCGGTGAAATCGAACCGGGTCATCAGGTTCTCGATATTGAAGGTGGCAAGCCGCAGCGACATGAATCATTCCCGAATGAATGCCCAACTTAGTCGCTTCTGACTGGAAGCCAAGTGACCCAGATTATAATCGCCAGGCCGAGCGGATGGCGACGGGATAGATCGCCCCGAGTGCCGCGGGCTCCCGGGAATAGGCACGCAGTGCCTGCCCATCCGGTAACGTGAGGCGCAGCGCGTAACGCTCGCCCTCATACAGAATGCTGCTCACCCGGCAGGCGATACCCTCGGCGTCTTGGAGCACATCCTGCGGGCGGACTAGAATGTCACTTGGCGGAGATATTCCCTCTTCAGCCTGCATAACTGTTTTCAGCATCTCCCAATCCAGCGCCCGCGGCGCAGCTTCCGGGAGCTTAAGCGAGACAATGGCGCCCTGCCCGACCAGCGAGCCGACGAGACGTCCCTCAGGTCGTGCATAGAGCTCCGCCGGTGGCGCCATCTGCAACAGCCTGCCTTCCGACATCACTGCGACATCTGTCGCAAGCGCCATGGCTTCGGCCTGATCATGCGTCACATAGACCATCGTCGCGCCGGAGGTGGCGTGGAACTCACGAAACGTTTCTTCCATCTCCTGGCGCAGATGCCGGTCGAGATTGGCAAGCGGCTCGTCCAGAAGCACCACATCCGGCTCCGTGACGAGGCAGCGCGCAAGCGCGACGCGCTGACGCTGCCCGCCCGAAAGCTCCGATGGGCGACGCTCGGCGTAAGCGTCGAGCCGCACGGTTGCCAGCGCGTCCATCACCTTGCGGCGGTAACGCTCACCGGAAATGCCACGCACCTTCAGCGGATAGCCGGTATTTTCCGCCACCGTCATATGCGGCCATAATGCGTAGGACTGGAAGACCATCGCCATGTTGCGGCGCTCCGGCGGCACCATGCTGCCGGCATCCGCCAGCACCCGCTCACCCAGAAGGATCGCCCCGTCGCTCGGCTGCTCGAAGCCTGCAATCATCCGCAGCACCGTCGTTTTGCCGCAGCCGGAAGGACCAAGCAGCGCCAGAAAGCCGCCTTCGCGGATCGTCATCGACACATCATTGACCGCAGGCTTGCCACCACCAAAGCTTTTCGACAGGCGGTTGAGGATCAGTTTCGCCAAGGCACAACTCCCTTCGGCAGCTTGCGGCCGAGCACTTCGAGCAGCAGCATCAGTACAATCACCATCGCCACCACCAGCACGGAGAGTGCCGAGGCGAGATCGAAACTGCCGCTATCGTCGAGATTATAGATCACCACACCAAGGGTCTGCGTTCCCGCCGACCAGAGCAGCGCGGAGACGGTCAATTCGTTGCAGGCAATCAGAAAGACCAGAATGACGGAGGCGCCAGCGGCGGGGCCGACGAGCGGCAGGATGATATCCTTCATCCGTCTCCAGAAACCGGCCCCCGAAAGCCTCGCCGCCTCCTCCAGCACCGGGTCGAACTGGGTGAAAGCGCTGACCATCGGCTTCAGGCTCACGGCGAAGAAGGAGGAGAAATAGGCCAGCAGAATGATCCACAGCGTGCCGTAGAGCGTGATGCCGACAAGTGGGATCGGGGCCGCGAACAGCAGCACGTAGGACACGGAAATGACCACGCCCGGCAGCGCATAGGGAATATCCACAAGCGCCGACAGCAGGAACATGAACCGGCTTTGGCCACGCACAAGGAAATAGGCCGTCAGCACAGTCACCAGCAGGAGACACAGGGAGGTGACTGTCGCCAGAAACAGCGAATTGATGAAGGCCGTGCGGGTCACGGCCTGCCGCAACAGGATTTCCTCGTAAGCATGGATCGTCGCGGTCTTCAGCGTCAACGGCACACCATAGGCCGGAGCGAGCGAACTTGCGACCAGCGCCGTCAGAGGCGCGACAAGGATGATGAGCATGGAGAGCCACAGAAGCGTCTCGACGATCAGACGCCATGTCCCAAGCTGGAAGGTGGCCGCCTTGCCGGAAAGCCCGATGATGCGATAATCGCGCCCCTTCATAGCCCGTTCCTGGATCGCGAGGCCCAGAACCGAGATGATCGCGATCATACCGGACAGCATGGCGATATCGCCAAAGGTGCTGCTGCCGAAACTGGAGAAGCGGCTGTAGATCAGCGTTGGCAGGGTGAAGATCGAGGCCGGTATGCCGAGAATGGCGGATATGCCGAAGTTGCCTACCCCCGAGACAAAGGCGATCGCGGCACCGGCAATCAGCCCCGGCATGGAGAGCGGCAGGATGATATCCTTGAGCACCCGCCAGGAGGAAGCGCCCGAGAGCTTCGCCGCCTCGATCCCATCCTGCGGCAGCGCCAGCAATCCGGACCGCAACGAGAGATAGACGAGCGGCGCGTGCTGGACGCCAAGCAGCAGCGAAATGCCGAAGATCGAATAGAGCGGCTGGGCAGAGCCGAGCGGCGGCGCCAGACCGATTGCCTTCAACAGCGTGCTGGAAGGCCCGGTCATGCCGATCCAGGAGAGCGCCGTCACCTGCGGCGGGATCATCATCGGCAGCATGAAGAGGAAGCTCAGCAGAGACTTGCCGCGAATATTGCAAAGCGTCAGCGCCAGCGCAAAACCGCCACCAATCGCAAGCGAGATCAGCATGCCAAAGAATGAGGTGGAGAGCGTGTTGACCACGGCCTGCCACAAAGCCGGATCGCTCAGCAACGGCCACATGTCACCTTTGAGTGACGAGATGATGCCGGTATAGGCCAGTCGCCCCAGCGGCAAGGCGCTGAGCATAAAGACGACTGTGACGACAAAAGGAAACAGCCAGCGTGGCTGGCTGCTTCCATGAGTTGAAAAGGCTGGCATAGAGAAGGATCAGCCCTTGGAGCCGCCGAAGATATCGGAGAAGGTCTTGAGGTCCTTTTCGGAATTCTTCAGCGCTTCTGCCGGGTTCAGCGGCAGCACCTTGATCTGGTCGCGAGCGGGGAAGCCGGCTGGCAGGGCAACATCGTTGCGCGCAGGAATATAGCCGAGCTTGACGAAGCCTTCCTGTCCCTTGGTCGACAGCACATAATCCACGAACGTCTTGGCCGCATCCGCATGCTTGGTGTGGGCAAGGATGCCGACCGGCTCGGTCACGGCAGACACGCCTTCGCTCGGAAAGACGAACTCGATCGGCGCGCCCTTGGCCTTTTCACGGATCGGCATGTAGTCGACGACGACGCCATAAGCCTTCTCGCCGGAAGCGACGGATTTCAGAACCGCGCCGTTGCCACCAGCAGCAATCGCGCCATTGTCCTTCAGCGCCTTGTAGTAATCCCAGCCAAGGCCGGGCACGGCCGCCAGCGTCTGTGCATGGATCAGGGCAGCACCAGAGGTCAGCGGGCTCGGCATGGTCACGAGGCCCTTGGCTTCCGGCTTCTCAAGATCCTTCCAGCTCGTCGGCTTCATAGCGGCTTGCGTGTTATACATGATGCCGGTGGTGATGAGCTTGGTGGAGTAATAATAGCCATCCGCATCGAACAGCGTGGCGTCATAATGCACGGCTTCAGGCGACTTGTAGGCCATCAGCTGTCCGGCCTGCTTCATGCGCTCGAGCGTCACGGTATCGGCGATCAGCAGAACGTCGGCAACCGGATTGCCCGCCTCGATCTCGGCCATAAGCTTCGCCATGATCTTTGGCGTTCCGTCGCGCACCCACTCGACATCGATACCGGGATTGGCGGCCTTGAAGCCATCGACGGTCGCTTGTGCATCCTCATTCGGCTGGCTGGTATAGAGCACCAGATCGGCAGCATTGGCGCTGCCCATGAGAAGACCGAGCGACACGATGGCAGTGAAGGCTGAAAGAAGCGTTTTCATGAGTGCGGTCCCTGTTTGAAGCTGGGACCGCTAAAACACACCTGCATAACGTGTATGTGACAGACAGGATTTGACTGTCACATTCGCGGTTAAAGCGTAACCTTTCCTTCGATCAAAGTCGTCACCTGCCCGCCGACCCAGATGTCGTCGCCGATCTTGTCGACGCTGACGCGCCCTGCCCGACCAAGAGCAGTCCCTTGGCTGGCGATATAGCGAGCAGGCGCCACACCGGCGCCGATCAGCCACTGCGCAAGGCCGGCATTGAGGCTACCGGTCACCGGATCTTCGCCACCTTCAAAGAAGGCTCGCACTTCGAAGTCCGCATCGATCCCGTCTTCCGCTTTGCAGCGCGCGACGACACCGACTTTGAAGCCACCGATTGCAGAGAAATTCGGCTTGATGGCAAGCACATCGGCGCGACTCCTGAGAAGCAGCGACACCCAACCCGGACCATTATCCGTCCAGCTTGCATCCAGGATCACCTCAGGCGTGAGCCCCAGTGCCGCTGCGACCTGCGAAATAGATGTTGGATCGACCGCGCCGAACTTCCGCAACGGCGGAGCCGCAAAAGCAAGCCTTTCGCCGGTGATCCTAATCTTGATCAGACCTGCCTCGCATTGCTGCACGATCTCGTCTTTGCCGGTCTGCCCGGAATGCGAGCGATAGACACGGCAGGTGCCGAGTGTGGGATGACCGGCAAAGGGCAACTCGCCCACCGGCGTAAAAATCCGCACACGGTAGTCCGCACCCTCAACCGTCGGCTTCATCAGAAAGGTCGTCTCGCTGAGATTGGTCCAGTTGGCAAAAGCCGCCATCTCCCCATCCGACCAGTCATCGGCATCGCAGACCACGGCAAGCGGATTGCCCTTCAGGGGCTTGGCGGAAAAGACATCGACCTGATGGAAGGGGTAGGTTCTGGCCATGGCGCATATCCTTCAAATGGAAAGCGGACGTGTTGCATGATGCGTGGCACCAACGCAAAGATCCTTTAGATGATGGAGCGAAGGCTCGCTTCGAACACTGGCCGCTCTCAAAGTCGGCCAGCATCAGTCTGTCATGTGAGAAGGGACAGCGCCCTTCCCTGACCTCACACGATCGGCATCGTCGCTCTGGTCGTGGTCTCGGCATTGGCGATCAGGCGGCCGAGGCGCTTGATCCCCTCATCGATCATCTGCTCATTGGCGCAGGAGAAGCTGATGCGCAGCGTGTTGCTGCCCGAACCATCGGCAAAGAAGGCCTTGCCTGGAACGAAGGCCACGCGCTCACTGGAGAGCGATTGCGCCAGAAGCTCCGCACCATCGAGACCTTCCGGCAGCGTCACCCAGACGAACATGCCGCCTTCCGGCTTCGTCCAGCGTGCCGTCTTCGGCATGTATTTGTCGAGCGCCGTCAGCATGGCATCGCGGCGTGCGCTATAGGCAGCCTTGATCTTGGCGACCTGACCGTCGAAACCGCGGGACGCGACATGCTCGATCGCCATCTGGTTGATGGTGGAGGAATGCAGATCGGCAGCCTGCTTCATCAGAACCAGCTTGCGGATGACAGGCATGGCAGCGACGACGAAGCCGACGCGAAGGCCAGGCGCCAAGGTCTTGGAGAAGCTGCCGGAATAGATGGTACGGGTCTTTTCGATACCGCCATTGCGCTCGATGTCCAGCGCCATGATCGGCGTGACAGGCTGACCGTCGAAACGCAGGTTCTGATAGGCACCATCTTCGATGACGGCGATATCGAGCTCATCGGCGAGTTCCAGCAGTTTCTTGCGACCTGCCAGATCGACCGTCTCACCCGTCGGGTTGGAGAAATCGGCAGATAGATAGGCGAACTTGACCGAACCACCCGCCTTGGTCGCGTTGTCGCGATAGGTCTCAGGCGTGCGATTGCCGCCCGGGTTGAGCTGGTCGTAGTTCGGCTCATAGGCGTTGAAGGCAGACAGCGCGCCGAGATAGGTCGGCCATGTGACAAGTGCCGTATCGTTCGGCGACAGGAACAGCTTGCCGAGATAATCCAGCGCCTGCTGCGAACCGGACGTGATGAAGACGTTATCGACCGAGCATTCAATGCCGATCTTCGCCATGTCCTTGACGATCCATTCGCGCAGCGGCTTGTAGCCTTCGCTCACCGAATACTGCAGCGCTGAATTGACCTGGGGGCCGGAGAAGATGTCCGCATAGGCTTCCTTGAATTCCGCATCGGGAAACAGCGCCGGATCGGGAATACCGCCCGCAAAGGAAATGATGTCCGGTTGGTCCAGAAGCTTGAGAAGCTCCCGGATTTCGGACGCTTTCATCCGCGACGAGCGGGTGGCGAAGATTTGTTCCCAATCGAGCATGGGTCTGTTTCCTCATATTTCGTTTTATGACGCAAACATGTACAAAAACATCGATAGGTCAGCAATACTGACTTATCAGTTTTCGGTACGGTTTTCGAGATTTTTTGCGTCCTCTCCCAAGTTGCGGACTTCCCATACAATCTCTTCAACGACTTCACAATCTGCTCGGCAATGGATTGACGGGCGGCAAATTTAAGGATGGATTGCGCACCGATTGATTTGCTGTCCGGAGGAGACGAAATGCTCAAGAATATCCACCCTGCGCTGAACGCCGATGTGCTGCACGCGCTGCGCGCCATGGGCCACGCCGACACGCTCGTCGTGACCGACACCAACTTCCCATCCGACAGCATTGCCCAGCACACCGCCGTCGGCCAGGTGCTGCGTATGGAAAACCTCACCTCCGCCCACGCTATCAAGGCAATCCTCTCGGTCTTCCCTCTCGACACACCGCTGCAGCCCTCCGTTGGCCGTATGGAAGTCATGGGCGCACCGGATCAGATCGAGCCGGTCCAACGCGAAGTCCAGGCTGAGATCGACGCTGCCGAAGGCAAATCGGCACCAATGTACGGCATTGAGCGCTTTGCTTTCTACGAAAAGGCCAAGGAGGCCTATTGCGTCATCACCACGGGTGAGCTTCGCTTCTACGGCTGCTTCATTCTGACCAAGGGCGTGATTTATCCAGCGGCATGATTTGACCGCGAGCGCAGCGTGAACTGAAAATTCCGGCTTAGCGAACCATTAGGCCTGGGGCAGTTCTCGCTCAATCAGATCACCGTTCTCAAGTTGCGCGATCGACTCGCGCAGCCTTTTTCGATTGGCTTCACTGGACAACAGGTGGGATGTGTCGTCCAGATTGACGCCAACAGGCGTCCCCCCTTCCAGCTTTCGCGTGCCATCCTGATCAGGCACAGAGAATGATGCGTCGTGTTCATGCATGATATCGCCCTTCCCAATTCCCGCACATGGAACCAGCTTTCTCTGATATCAGCAAGAAAAAGGGCGCGGAAGTTTCCCTCCGCGCCCTCGCATTTTCCGTGTGCTTGGCCTGACAGCGCAGGCTCCAGACCGTCTTAGTTGACAGCCTTGTCGACCAGCTTGTTCTTGCCGATCCAGGGCATCATGCCGCGCAGCTTCGCGCCGACTTCTTCGATCTGGTGAACGTCGTTCATGCGGCGGATACCCTTGAAGCGGGCAGCACCCGAACGGTATTCCTGCATCCAGTCGGAGGTGAACTTGCCGGTCTGGATGTCGTGCAGAACGCGCTTCATTTCAGCCTTGGTTTCGGCAGTGATGATGCGCGGACCGGTGACGTATTCGCCCCACTCGGCCGTGTTGGAGATCGAGTAGTTCATGTTGGCGATACCGCCTTCATAGATCAGGTCGACGATCAGCTTCACTTCGTGCAAGCACTCGAAGTAGGCCATTTCAGGCGCGTAGCCGCCTTCAACCAGCGTTTCGAAACCGGCGCGGATCAGCTCGACGAGACCGCCACACAGAACGACCTGTTCGCCGAAGAGGTCGGTTTCGCACTCTTCCTTGAAGTTGGTTTCGATGATGCCGGAGCGGCCGCCGCCAACGCCACAGGCGTAGGAGAGTGCAACTTCAAGAGCGTTGCCGGACGCGTTCTGGTGAACGGCAACGAGGCAAGGAACGCCGCCGCCCTTCTGGTATTCGCCGCGAACCGTATGGCCTGGGCCCTTCGGTGCGATCATGACGACGTCTACCGAAGCCTTAGGCTCGATGAGGCCGAAGTGAACGTTGAGGCCGTGGGCAAACGCAATCGCAGCGCCATCGCGGATGTTGCCGGCAATCTCGGCCTTGTAGATGTCGGCCTGCAGTTCGTCAGGCGTTGCCATCATCAACAGGTCGGCCCACTTGGCAGCTTCGGCAACGGTCATGACCTTGAAGCCGTCGGCTTCTGCCTTCTTGATGGTCGGCGAACCGGCCTTCAAAGCGATGACGACGTTATTGGAGCCGCTGTCCTTCAGGTTCAGCGCATGCGCGCGGCCCTGCGAACCGTAACCGACGATGGCGACATTCTTCGCCTTGATGAGATTGAGATCGGCATCACGATCGTAATAAACGCGCATTTCTTGGTCCTTCCCTATTCAAAACCAGATGATTGAACCGGAGCTCAGGCGGTTTTCCCGCCCTTTTCCGAATGTACCTTTTCCGTCCCGTAAAGCGTCAGGAAGGCGGCAACCGCCTTCCGTGCCCGGGCAGAAAAATCCTTGGTCTGCGCCTCACCGAGCAGCATGCGCA
The DNA here is from genome assembly GCF_004310285.1 of Agrobacterium cavarae. Classification (GTDB taxonomy): domain Bacteria; phylum Pseudomonadota; class Alphaproteobacteria; order Rhizobiales; family Rhizobiaceae; genus Agrobacterium; species Agrobacterium cavarae. The sequence goes on along the minus strand of NZ_SISF01000034.1, from coordinate 90,300 downwards.
CATGCAGGTCGGAAACGATCAGGCCGTAAAAACTGCGATAGGCATCTTCCAGATCGTCAAAGCGCAGGTAGCCGCAACGGCGACCGGCTTCGATCAGACCACGGGCACGCTTGTCAATCTGACGGCGGCCACGCTCCAGCAGAAGATTGCCGAGCTTCGAGCCATCGCGGCTCGCCTGCCCGATGGCCAGACGGTTGAGCGCCAGCGACACGTCGCCAGCCAGAACGTCGAGCAGATCATGGGCAAAGACTTCGAGGTGATCGACAAGCTGCGGCGCGGTGACGCGATCGCCCGCCTTTTCAAAGGTGCGGACCTTGCTCTGCTGGAAGCTGATCATCGCCGCCAGAAGACCATCGCGGTCGCCAAACCACTTGTAGAGGCTTTCCTTGGAGCAATTGGCAGCGCGTGCCAGACCGGAGGTCGTCAGCGCTTTTTCTCCACCCTCGACCAGAAGACGCAATGCCTGCTCCAGAACGGCGTTCTGTCGCGGCGAAAATTCCTGCGCTGTGATCGGATCGGTCCCCACCTTGTCCACTCCACTCTCGATTATGTACCGTACGGTACGGTTCGAGCGACATTTAAGCGGAGCGCTTCTCAGGGTCAAGAGGATTTTTGAATCCATGGTGCGAATTGACGCGCCGCAATATAAGGTCCGCTGAAATCTATAGATGGAACAAAGGGTTACGCAGTTGCGTCGAACGTCATGCGCGCCTGCTTCACCGCATCATGATGATCAAGCGCCCAATTGATGACCTGTGACAAAGGCAGATAAAGCGACCGCCCGAGCGGCGTCATGCTATATTCCACGCTGGGCGGCTTGGTCGGAAACACCTCGCGGTGAATATATCCATCCCGCTGCAGGTCACGCAGCGTCTGGGTCAGCATACGTTGCGAGATGTCCGGCACCATGCGGCGCAACTCACCGAAGCGATAGGGGCGCTCGGCCAGCGCCTGCAACAGCAGCGTCGACCATTTACCGCCGATATGATTGAGCAGATCGCGCACGGGGCAATTGTCGAAATCGAGATTGGCGAAATCTGGGAGAGGCGCTGAGACCTGCGCGGAAGCACTCGCTGCTGTCGGCTTCAACCGTGAAACTGTCGCGCCCATGGCGGTGGTTCCCTTCTGGTAACGTAGGGTGTCAGAAATGCCTCCTTTACAGCACCGGGTCAATTCTTATTTTAGAGCTACTCTCTTTTTGAGACCAACAAAGGACAGATATTATGAGCAAGATTCTCGTGACCGGCGCCTCTGGTCATCTCGGCCAGGCTATCATCCGTCATCTCCTGGAAACCTATGAGGTTCCGGCTGCCAACATCGTTGCGGCCAGCCGCGATACGAGCAAGCTCGCCGGTCTCGCAGCAAAGGGTGTGGAGACACGCGCTGCCGATTTCGACGATGCATCCTCGCTTGAGAAAGCATTCCAGGGGATCGACACGCTGCTCATCATTTCCACCGACGCTCTGGCCGTTCCAGGCCAGCGCCTGACGCAGCACAAGGCAGCCGTTGCCGCCGCGACCAAGGCAGGCGTCAAGCATCTTGCCTACACGTCGATGCCGAACCCGGACAAATCGCTCGTCACCTTTGCCCCTGACCATCTGGGAACGGAAGAGGCTGTCAAGGCAAGCGGCCTTCCCTACACGATCATCCGAAACGCCTGGTATCTCGACAATTACCTTCACGGCATGCCGCATAATCTGGCAGGTGGTCAGTGGTTCACCGCATCGGGCAACGGCAAGGTCTCCAATATCTCGCGGGATGACTGCGCTCGCGCAGCCGCAGCTGCTCTCGCCAAGGGCAAGGCGGAAAACAAGACCTACACGCTGACAGGACCGGAACTGCTCGATGCGGACCAGATTGCCGCACTCGTCTCCGAGGCAACCGGCAAGCCGCTGACAGCGGTCAAGGTTTCGCCTGACGATCTGAAGAAGGGCATCGAAGGTGCCGGCCTTCCCGGTTTTGTCGCTGCAATGCTGGCCTCCGCGGATGCCAATATCGCAGCCGGCAACTTCGAGATCCTGACCAATGACTACGAAACGCTGACGAGCAAGAAGCCGCAGACCTCCGCGGAGTTCTTCAAGGCCCACAAAGCCGCTCTGATCGGCTAACCCTTTTAGCCACTCATACTCCGGCGCAGAGCCGGGGTATGGGAAGCCGGGTCACTCTGCAGCAGTGCTCATGCTCTCACGCGACGCTTCCACATCGCGCGCTGGCGACAGTCCATAGACGCGGGCATATTCCCGGCTGAACTGCGACGGGCTCTGGTAACCCACCCGGTGACTGGCAGTGCCCGCATCCAGCCGTTCCAACAGCATCAGGCGGCGCGCCTCGTGGAGGCGCAACTGCTTCTGATACTGCACAGGCGTCATCGCCGTCACCGCCTTGAAATGCTGGTGAAAGGACGAGACGCTCATGCCGACCCGTTCTGCCACGTCCTCGATACGGATCGGGCGGGCGTAATTCTCACGAAGCCACGCGATCGCACGGGCAATCCGGTTGCCATGGCTGTCTGCCGCCAGAATGCTCATCAACTGTCCACCTGCGGGGCCTGTCAGAATGCGGTAGAGAATCTCCTGCTCTATCAAAGGCGCCATGGCAGGAATATCGGCTGGACGATCGAGCAAGCGCAAAAGCCGCGTCGTCGCATCCAGAAGCTCGGGCGTTGCGGCATTCACCACGATGCCACGCTGGCTGAGAACGGCCGTTGGCGGGCGGGCGATCTGCGCCCGGCTCATCACGTCGAGAAGCTTCTCACTGTTGATCGCAATCGAAATGCAAAAATGCGGCACTTCCTGGCTTGCCTCTACCACACGCCACGCCACCGGCAGATCGAAGGAGGTCAGCAGGTAATCCCCTGCCCCGTAATTGATGGTGTCGGTGCCGAGTTGCAGGCTCTTGGCGCCCTGAATGACCATGGCAAAACAGGGATGATAGCTGCCGTGGCAAGGCGCGCTCGGGCTTGAGCGTTTGCTGAGCCGCAAGGCATCGATGTCGGTCGTCACTTCCCCCTCGGCCTTGGCGTAGCGGGCGGCAATCGAGACGATTTCCTGGTAAGGGCTGAAAGGCAGCGTCATGGGCGAAGACCTTGGGGCAAACGGCAGTTCCGTTGAGACATATCTAAAATGCCTTCCCCTCTTCGCAAAGAGGGCGCACCGCAATTTTGTAGAATTATGCAAGAAGCTCGGAGGATCGCTCTAACGCTCTTTCGTGTTCCGGGCGCATGATCGACCATCCCATTCCACAGTTGAAGGAACTTCAGATGGCCACTGCAAGAGGTTATGCTGCAACAGACGCATCCAAGCCGCTCACGCCGTTCACCTTCGAACGCCGCGAGCCGAACGAGGACGATGTCGTCATCGACATCAAATATGCAGGCATCTGCCATTCGGACATCCATACCGTTCGCAACGAATGGAAGAATGCGGTCTATCCGATCGTCCCAGGCCACGAGATTGCTGGTGTCGTGACGGCCGTCGGCTCCAAGGTGACCCGCTTCAAGGTTGGCGATCATGTCGGCGTCGGCTGCTTCGTCGATAGCTGCGTTGGCTGCGCCAGCCGCGACGTCGATAACGAGCAATACATGCCGGGCCTCGTCCAGACCTACAACTCGGTCGAACGCGATGGCAAGACGGCGACCCAGGGCGGTTACTCCGACCACATCGTAGTCAAGGAAGGCTATGTCCTGTCCATTCCGGACAACCTGCCGCTCGACGCGTCTGCGCCGCTTCTCTGCGCCGGTATCACACTTTATTCGCCGCTCAAGCACTGGAATGCCGGTCCCGGCAAGAAGGTCGCGATCGTCGGCATGGGTGGTCTTGGCCACATGGGCGTGAAGATCGGTGCTGCCATGGGCGCGGATGTCACTGTGCTGTCTCAGTCGCTTTCCAAGAAGGAAGACGGCATGAAGCTCGGTGCGAAGGACTACTACGCAACGAGCGATGCCTCGACCTTCGAAAAGCTTGCCGGCACCTTCGATCTCATCATCTGCACCGTATCGGCAGAAATCGACTGGAACGCCTATCTCGGCCTGCTCAAGGTCAATGGCTCCATGGTGGTGGTCGGCGCGCCTGAAAACGCGATCCCCGTCCACGCCTTCTCGTTGATCCCAGGCCGCAAGAGCCTGTCCGGCTCGATGATCGGTTCGATCAAGGAAACCCAGGAAATGCTGGATTTCTGCGGTGAACACAACATCGTCTCCGAGATCGAGAAGATCGACATCAAGGACGTCAACGAAGCCTATGAGCGCGTGCTGAAGAGCGACGTGCGCTACCGCTTCGTCATCGACATGGCGACACTCGACGCCTGATCCAAGCGTCACAACACGTAGACAAAGCCGAGGCGGGACCTGATCAGGACCCGCCTCTTTTCGTTAGAGAGTCTTTCCCACAGGCTGCGCCTCATCCTTCAGCGTGTCACGCTGGGTAATCAAACGCGCACTGTGCTGGCCGCTGAGGTAGATCCACAACCAACTCCAGGCGACGGCGAGCCTCGAGCGTGTGCCGATGAGGAAGTAGATATGGGCAAGGCCCCATATCCACCAGGCGATGACGCCCTTCAGCTTGATCTTGCCGAAATCGATGACCGCAGCTCGCTTGCCGATGGTGGCAAGGTTCCCCTTATGCACATATTTGAATGGCGCGGGCTCCGCCTTCCCCGTCAGTCGCGCCTTGATGACCTTTGCGACATGGTCTCCCTGTTGCTTGGCCGCAGGCGCGATGCCAGGCACCGCCTTGCCGTCTGCCTGCTGAACGGATGCCGTATCGCCGATGACGAAGATGTTCGGGTCCTCTGGAATGTGGAGATGAGGACCGACCTCGGTGCGCCCGGCGCGGTCCGCCTTGACACCGAGCCACTGGGCGGCGGGAGAGGCCTGTACGCCAGCACCCCAGATGATGGTCCGTGCCGGAATGAAATGATCGCCGACCTTGACGCCCTCCTCGGTGCAATCAGAAACGGGCGTTCCGAGCATCACTTCCACGCCGAGTTTTTCCAGCGCGCGTTTGCTGTACTCTGATAGCTCTTCGGTGAAGGCGGGCAGCACGCGCTTGCCTGCCTCGACGAGGATGATGCGCGTCTTGCGCGTATCGATATTGCGAAACTCCGGCGGCAAAACCTTCTTGGCTAAATCGGCGATCATGCCCGCCATTTCGACGCCAGTGGGACCCGCGCCGATGACGACGAAGGTAAGATAGGCCTGCTTGACCTCCTCCGTCTTCTCCAGCTCGGCACGCTCGAAGGCAAGAAGCAGACGCCTGCGGATGGTTGTCGCATCCTCCAAGGTCTTCAGACCAGGGGCATGTTTTTCCCAGGCGTCATTGCCGAAATAGGCGTGGCGCGCACCGGTCGCGAGCACCAGCGTATCGAAGGAGACCGTCTCGCCATGGGTGAGATGAACGGTGCGGTTCGTCCGGTCAATGCCCGATACCTCGGCAAGCAAGGTCGAAACTTCGGGCCTGTCGCGAAACAGATGGCGGATGGGCCATGCGATCTCCGATGTCGAGAGTGCCGTCGTTGCGACCTGATAAAGAAGCGGCTGAAAAAGATGATGGTTGCGGCGATCGATCAGGGTGATCCGTGTCGGCACACCCTTCAGACCGTGGACAGTTTGTAGCCCGCCGAAGCCTCCTCCAACGACGACGACATGATGTTCCTGCATAAGACTTGCCCTCATTACAATCAGAAAATCAAACCGCGCAGGTTGTACGCGGTTTCATTGTAGGGGCAAAAATTGACGTGAGTTATGAAATAGCCTGACCGCAGGCCCGGCAAAAACGCCGAACCGTTTCGGCCATGCCGTATTCGAGAGCATCCGCAGTCAGGCCGTGGCCGATCGATACCTCAGCGAGATGAGGAATGCGCTTCACCAGCGCCGGAAGATTGTCCACGGTAAGATCGTGTCCGGCATTGACGTCAAGTCCGAATTCCTTCGCAAAATCAGCCGTCTGTCCGAGTTTTTCAATCCAACGTTCAGCCGCTTCCGGGTTGTCGTAACAGCCGCCATAGGGACCGGTGTAAAGCTCGATCCGCGCAGCGCCCGTGGCCGCTGCCAGTTCCATGACGGAACGGTCTGCATCGCCATCGGCGAAGAGCGAAACCCGCATGCCGCCTGCTTTCAGACGCGAGGTGACACGCTTTAGAAAATCACCATGCTTGCGAAAATCCCAACCATGATCGGAGGTCGCCTGCGATGGATCGTCGGGTACCAGCGTCACCTGCTCCGGCTCATTTTCTTCGCAGAGCAGAAGGAAATCCTCGGTGGGATAGCCTTCCATATTGAACTCGGCTTGCGGAAACTCGTCATCGATCAACGCCCGAAGCAGTGGCAGGTCCAGGAAGCGGATGTGGCGCTGGTCCGGTCGTGGATGAACCGTCAGTCCGCTGGCCCCCGCCTGCAGCGCGATACGGCCGAATGACGCCACATCCGGCCAGGGCAAGTCGCGCCGGTTACGCAGCATGGCAATCGCGTTCAAATTAACGGACAGTTTGGTCGGCATTTCATTCCCCGGCGTTCATGGTGAAGGGCGCTGCATGACGACCCGATCGGACGTCATCTCTCCCCTTATCGCATCATTTTGCAAGCCACCAAAAAAAATCGAGATTTTTGTGGAACCATCTTCGCGCGCGCGCATTTTCGCCCCTAAGGATCGGGGACCGACATGACGCAATCATTTTCATTAGAAGACTCTCATATCGATTTGAGTTTAGACGCCGCTTTCGCTACTGATATGGGCGCAGCCGCCATGCCGGAGCTGGATGTCCGGGATATGACCATGCCGGGCCAGGATGGCCGCGATACGGTCGTTCTCACCACCGGGTCATGGAGCAGAAAATCCATGAAAAAGGTAACCGAGACGACCGCAGCGCCGGGATCGAAGATCTCAAAGGGCTTTCTACCGGACGTCAAGGTTCCATCTTCCCTCCCGCCCGAGCCCGTCGTCATCGCAGACATGGCAAATCTGTTCGGGGTCACGCACAGAACTCTGCATTTTTATGAAGAGAAGAAGATCCTCTCCTCCCGCCGCATGGGGCTGATGCGCATCTATTCGCACCAGGACGTTCGCCGTATGGCGGTCATCAACCTGCTGCGCGATATCGGCGTCGCGGTTGCGGTCATTCAGGAGATCATGGGCAAGCTTGATCATGCCCCCTCCCAGGAAGCAGCAGACGACATTTTCCAGACTGCGCTTGAAACCCGCAAGCGCGAATTGACGCTGGAGATCTCCACCGTTCATCGCCAGATCGACCAGATCAGCAACCTGATGGACGTGTCTGACGAGACCTATCCCGAGCCTGTCTACGACACGGTTTCCAATCTGACGGAGAAGGAAAAGTACTGCCTCGAATTGATGGCGGAAGGCTATTCATCGACCCGCCTCAGCCGCACCCTCGGCATGTCGGCAGATGAACTGAGCGGACTGGAAGAAGGCCTTCTTGGAAAGTTCGGCGTCAATAACCGCTTTCAGGTGGTCGCAAAAGCGCTGACGATGGGCATCATCGAGCACTGAAACGCACTGATAAGCCCCACGAAACCTACCGGACGATGGTCAGTGTCTCCGCCGCACGGGTCACTGCGGTGTAAAGCCAGCGTTCGCGCGTGTCGCGAAACGCGTAGCTCTCATCGAAGAGCACGACATTGTTCCACTGCGAACCCTGCGCCTTGTGCACCGTCAGCGCATAGCCGTAGTCGAACTCGTCATAGCGCTTGCGCGTTGACCACGGAATTTCCGTATCCGTCTCCTCGAAGGCCGCTTTGAGCAGTTTGATCTTCGCCGCACCGCGATCCATATCGTCGTCTTCCGGCCTGATCATCAGATTGATGCCCGGCTTGACGGTCTCCCGAGACGAACTCATCACCTGCCAGAGAGACCCATTCAGCAGACCCTTGGCCGGGTCGTTGCGCAGGCATACTAACTTGTCGCCGGATTGCGGGTATTCCGCCGAAAAGCCCTTCAACTCGCGAAGCCGCTGATTGTAGCGCTTGCGCGTCCGGTTTGTCCCGACCAGAACCTGATCCGCGTCCAGCACCAGAGACTGGGTGACCTCCGACTTGGAAATCACCTGCGCGGTCCCGTAGTCGCCGCGCATGATCTCGCGTCCCTCTCGCACATCCATGGCAAGCTGGATAATCGGGTTGTCCTTCGCCTGACGATGGATTTCCGACAGCAGATAATCCGGCTCCTGCTCGGTGAAATAACCACCGCCTGAAACCGGCGGCAACTGCCCGGGATCGCCCAGCACCAGAACAGGCGTGCCGAAGCTCATCAGGTCCTTGCCGAGCTGTTCATCCACCATCGAGCATTCATCGATGATGATGAGCGCGGCCTTGGCAAGCGGGCTTTGGCGATTGATGGTGAACATCGGCGCAATCGATGTCTTGCCGGTTTCCTCGTCCTCGACGGCTTCTTCACCACGCGGCCGGTAGATCAGCGAGTGGATGGTGCGGGCATTGGAAGCGCCACGCGAACGCAGAACCTGCGCGGCCTTGCCGGTGAACGCGGCAAACAGTACCTCGCCATCGACATGCTCGGCAAAGTGCTTGGCGAGCGTGGTCTTGCCCGTGCCGGCATAGCCGAAGAGACGGAACACCGGCGAACGGCCTTCCTTCAACCAGCGCGAAACAGCCTTGAGGGCTTCATCCTGTTGCGGAGAAAATTGCATCCATCCTCTTCGCAGGATTCGAGCCGCAAGCGCAACAGAAAAAGAACGAAAGAAGAATGTTCCGCCCGGAAGCGACGGGAAGACGCAACTGGCGGACGCTGGCAATGGCATCCCACGTCACATTTGATTAGATAGATGCATGAAGATATTGATTCTTGGTGCAAGCGGCTTCATCGGCTCGGACATTCTTCGCAGGTTGCACAATGACGGCCATGTCGTCACCGGTCTGGCGCGCAATACCGTCACGGCCCGCCGGAAATTCCCTCTCGCCAACTGGATCGATGGTGATCTTGCGCGGATGAAGGGTGCCGACAGTTGGACAGAACTGGTGGCCGACCATGAGGTCATCGTCAATTGCGCGGGTGCACTTCAAGATGGTCTGGCAGACAATCTCTCTGCCACGCAGCTGGACGCGATGCTGGCGCTCTATGAAGCCTGCATTCTGGCACGCGGCAGGCTCATCGTTCAAATTTCGGCGCAAACCTCCGGCACCGCTGCAAACCTGCCGTTCCTGGCGACCAAACGCGGCGCCGACGAAGCCCTTGCCGCGAGTGGTTTGCCGCACGTCATCTTCCGCCCTGCCCTCGTCATCGGTCGCAACGCCCATGGCGGCACAGCACTCATCCGGGCACTCGCCGGTCTGCCCCGCGTCGTTCCTCTCGCGCATGCGGAGAGCCCCGTTCGCGTGGTTTCGGTCAACGATGTCGCCTCGGCCGTATCTCGCGCCGTCAGCGGACACATTGCGCCGGGAAGCGACCTGCATCTGGCAGCCGATGAGACCGTAACACTGAGAGACCTCGTTGCGCTCCATCGCCAGTGGCTCGGCCTTCCACCTGCAAAGTTTCTCTCCCTCTCACCCGCCATAGCTAGGCCTGTCAGCATGTTGGCGGATCTCGCAGGTTATCTCGGCTGGCGCTCGCCGCTTCGATCCACGGCCATGGCAGTGATGTCCGAAGGCGTGTCGACCCAGGCGCAGACGAACACGCTCTCCGTCGCAACGGCCGCCGAAACGCTGGCCCGCCATCCATCCGCCGTGCAGGACCTCTGGTTCGCTCGCCTCTATCTGCTGAAACCGATCGTCATTCTTTGCCTGTCGCTCTTCTGGCTGCTGTCCGGCCTCGTTCCGCTGGCAAATCTCGAGGGTGCTGCAAGCCACTTCCTAACCCTCCTGCCACCCTCTGCAGCCACCGCCCTCACACTTGCCACCTGTGTACTCGACATCGGCCTGGGCGTTGCCGTCCTCATCAAGCGCTTTTCCAGAAGAGCCATGCAGGGAATGCTGTTGCTGACGGCATTCTATCTTCTTGGTGCAACGGTCCTTGAGCCGTCGCTCTGGCTCGATCCGCTCGGGCCACTTGTGAAGGTGCTGCCATCGATGGTTCTCACTCTTACGGCGCTGGCGACGCTGGAAGAACGGTAAGCCGCATGACGCTGGAAGACATGCTCCGCCTCGCTCATGTCATCGGCGCCACGGTGCTGCTCGGAACCGGGGCGGGCATCGCCTTCTTCATGGTCATGGCGCGTCGGAGCGAGAACCCGACTCTGATTGCCCATGTTGCAGAAACGGTGGTGATTGCCGATACGATCTTCACGGCAACGGCTGCCATCCTTCAACCGATCACCGGCTATCTTCTGGCACGCCTGATAGGCTGGCCGCTGACGCAAGGGTGGATCTGGCTCTCGCTCCTACTCTACGTCTTCGTCGGCCTTTTCTGGCTTCCGGTTGTCTGGATTCAGATCAGGCTGCGCGATATTGCCACGGCCTCGGCAGATGCCGGTTCGGCTCTACCGCCTCAGTGGTTCAAACTGTACAGAATCTGGTTTGCCTGCGGCTTCCCGGCCTTCTTCGCTGTCATCGCGATCGTTTGGCTGATGCTGACGAAGCCCGATCTTCCTTTCGGAATTGGATAAAGCGAGAGGCTTAGCCGGCCCTTGAGCTTCACTTCAACATCGGCCAGAGGCTGAGCACCAACAGCACCGCCATGGTGATGTTGAACCATTTCAGCCGCGCCGGAACGGAGAGCCATTCGCGCAGCACAGAGCCGAACCCTGCCCATGTCGAAACGCTCGGAAGGTTCACTGCCGCAAAGGCAAGACCGACAAGCAGGACCGTCAGCATATACTGGCTCTCATCCGTGTAGGTCGCCATGGCAGCGACTGCCATCACCCACGCTTTTGGGTTGACCCACTGAAACGCAGCCGCACCGAAAAATGTCATGGGTTTTGCACCGACCTTTCCGTCACCGAGGCTGCGAGACGTTCCAATCTTCCAGGCAATCCAGACGAGATAGGCGCCGCCGGCAAATTTCAAGGCGATGTAGAGCACCGGGATCGAGTGCAGCAGCGCGCCTAGTCCAAGACCCACCCCGATCAGCAACGACAGGAAACCCACGCCAATACCAAGCATGTGCGGGATAGTCCGGCGAAAGCCGAAATTCACGCCGGACGCAAACAGCATCATATTGTTCGGCCCTGGCGTGATCGATGTGGTGAACGCAAACACCAAAAGCGCGATGAAAGTCTCGATCGTCATGAATATCCCCTTGAAGCGCTATCCTATTCACCGGCCAGGGCGAAAACCAGTAATCGGCACGAATGGCATGTCGCACAAGTTTTGATGGATCGAGAGGGATTGCTTCTGGTTTATTGTCAGAGAAACACAGGAGGAGGCCTTCATGTATGACGATATCCCAACGCTGACCCTACCCTCGGGGAGAGACATTCCCGCTCTCGGCATCGGCACCTGGAACATGGGCGAGAGCAACGCCGAAGAGGCACAGGAGGTGGCAAGCATCCGCAAAGCGGTCGAGCTCGGCATGACGGTTGTCGATACGGCGGAAATGTATGCCGACGGGCGATCGGAAGAGATCGTTGGGAAGGCAATTGCGGATCTGCGCGACGAGGTGTTCCTCGTCAGCAAGGTCTATCCCTTCAACGCCAGCGCGACGGGAACGATCGAGGCTTGCGAACGCAGCCTGAAACGTCTCGGTGTCGATCACCTGGATCTCTACCTTCTCCACTGGCGTGGCTCCCATCCACTGGAGGAAACGGTCGCGGCATTTGAAAAGCTTAAGCAGTCCGGCAAGATCCGGGACTGGGGCGTGTCGAATTTCGACACGGACGACATGGAGGAGTTGTTCGAGGTCGAGAACGGTCGCAACTGCGCGGTCAACCAAGTCCTTTACAACCTGTCCAGGCGCGGCGTGGAATATGACCTCCTGCCCTGGTGCCAGGAGAAGGGCGTGCCACTCATGGCCTATTCCCCCATCGAACAGGGGCGCATTCTCAACAATCATGAACTGATCCGCATCGCCAAGGCCTACCAGGCGACGCCGGCACAGGTGGCACTCGCCTTCCTTTTGGAACGTGACGGCGTGCTTGCCATCCCCAAAAGCGCCAAGCCGGAACGGGTCGAGGAAAATCGCGGCGCGACCGATCTCGATATCAGCGATGAGGACTGGGCATCGCTCGATGCTGCTTTTCCGCCGCCGACCAGAAAGACGTCACTGGCGATGTTGTGATTCCATTTCATTGGTTTAGCGCCGTTTTCGGATTCATTTTCTGAGGCTCACAACATAAGGCAAAACAAAAAAGCCGGACGTTCTCGACGCCCGGCTTCATCATTTCAACTTGTCGTTTCGGTGTTCTTAGAACTCTTCCCAGTCCTGCTTGACGGCTGCATTGCCGCTGAAGGCGGTTGCAAGCTTGCGACCAAGCGCTCGGGCGGGCGACGCTGACGGACGTTCGGCAGGT
>NZ_SISF01000034.1:0-77879 GCF_004310285.1 Agrobacterium cavarae | reverse complement strand
GCGGATCGGATCGGCGCTTCGAAGGTGGCAGACAGCTTGAACTGGCCGAGAAGCTGGTTCAGCGAAGATGCTTCGCGGGCAAGACCATGGCTGGCTGCCGTCGTCTCTTCCACCATCGCCGCATTCTTCTGCGTGTCCTGGTCCATCTGGTTCACAGCCGTGTTGATCTGCTGCAGACCGGAGGACTGTTCCTGTGCCGCTTCCACGATCGCCATGACGTGACGGTTGATCTCCTGCACTTCAGCCACGATGGTTTCCAGCGCACGGCCGGTCTCGCCCACGAGCTCAACACCCTCCTGAACCTGGGTGTTGGACGTCGAGATCAGACCCTTGATGTCCTTGGCGGCACTGGCAGAACGCTGTGCCAGTTCACGCACTTCTTGGGCAACGACGGCAAAGCCCTTGCCCGCTTCACCGGCGCGTGCGGCTTCGACACCGGCGTTGAGCGCCAAAAGGTTGGTCTGGAAGGCGATCTCATCGATGACGCTGATGATGTTGGAAATCTCACCCGACGACTTTTCGATCCGCTCCATGGCAACGACGGCCTTGCGAACGACCTCACCCGACTGTTCGGCACCGGTGCGGGCCTTGGCAACCAGATGACCGGCTTCCTGGGCACGACGGGTGGAGTCCTTCACCGTGGTGGTGATTTCTTCCAGTGCCGCTGCGGTTTCTTCGACCGAGGCTGCCTGCTGTTCTGTGCGCTTGGCAAGATCGTCTGCCGCGGCACGGATTTCGTTTGCACCGGCATCGATGCCACGGGCATTCTCGGCCACGCGGGTCAGAGCAGACTGCAGTTTTTCGGCAGAAGCGTTGAAGTTCTCACGAACGGTATCGAGATGGGCAACGAAAGGCTGGCTGATGCGATAGGAGACATCGCCATCCGACAGGCGTGACAATCCGTTGGCGAGATTGTCGACGGCAAACTGCGTGTCTGCGGCTTCCCTGGCCTTCTGCTCGTCGCGGGCAATGCGCTCTTTCTCCGACAGACTGCGATTGGCATCTGCTTCCTGTTCCAGACGGATGCGCTCAAGCGCATTCTCGCGGAAGACGGCAACGGCCTGCGCCATCTGACCAACCTCGTCCTTGCGACCAATGCCATCGATCTCTTCGCGCGTCTCGCCACCGGCGAGAGAGACCATGCGTGTGGAAAGCCGAGCGATCGGGCCGGTAATTCCACGAGACGATACTAGCAATGAGATGGCTACAGCGGATGAGAACAGCAACCCGAGTGCGATAAGAGAGTAAAGTATGGTGGAATTGGTGAAGGCAGACAGAGTGTCAGACTGATCAACGACCTCCTTCAGAGAATTCTCATTCAACGCCCGGATATCGGCTCGCCACTCGGCAATTTGCGCGTTGACGTCAGTCAGCTTACGGCGCGCGGTCAGGAAATCGCCGTTCTTCATCATCACCCAGACCTCATCAGTGGCCTTCACGACGGCGCGTGCCCGATCGGTGATGCCAGACAGGGATGAACTAATTTCTGGAAGAAGCTTAGGCGCTGCCTCAAGCCTGGCAAAAAGCGCACCAACGTCTTTCTTGTAATCATCCTGGATTTCGGCTGGCTTACGGCCTTGCTCCGCTTGCAATAAACCAAGCGTCGTATCGTAACCTAGGGCCACAAGAGATGTATTTGCACGAAATAGCTCAGTCGTGGCAGCGCTATTCTTTGAAATGAGGTCGGAATAGGCGGTGTCGGCATTCTTGTAGTTGATAGCAACAGCGCCCACACCCCCCAGACCAACCAGGGAAACCGGGAGTATCAGGCTCAGTATCTTGGTGCGAATTTTTGCGTTCTCGAAAAACGACATTTGTCCTCGCTTAAATCAGGCTGCAGATGACAATAGCGACCGCCAACCGATACCCCTCCGAGGCCACGGATCATTGCTTTGTCTATCATGATGAAACGCACCGTCATGGCGCGAAGAACGGCCGCCACTATGCGAAAGAACAAATGTATAAAAGTTTAATCGACCCGCGTTGCGCCAAAAACTTCAAGAAAAACCGTTATACATCATAAGTTTACGTAACGTGAGGAGCATCGGCGCCTCGTGACAGACAGGCACTTAGTCGCATCACGCTCCGACTGGCGAGTCAGCAAGCAAAAAAGAAGGCCCCACGAAGTGGGACCTTCCTCAGCATTCGATCGACAAGCAAAAGAGCTCACATACCCTCTGGACCGCGGTTCATCGCCGCAATGCCGGTGCGGCAAATCTCGATCAGGCCAAGCGGCTTGATGATCGAAACGAACTGATCGATCTTGGAGGACTTGCCGGTGATCTCGAAAATGAAGTGATCGAGCGTCGCGTCCACCACCTTGGCATGGAAGGCATCGGCAAGGCGCAATGTCTCCGCGCGATCTTCGCCGCGTCCTGCAACCTTGATAAGGGCCACTTCGCGTTCGATTGGACGCTCCTGCCCGGCCTGACGGGCACGCACCGTCAGATCCACCACGCGGTGAACCGGAACGATCCGCTCAAGCTGGGCCTTGATCTGCTCCAGGACACCGGGCGTACCGCGCGTCACGATGGTAATGCGCGACAGATGCGCCTCGTGCTCGGTCTCCGAGACCGTCAGGCTTTCAATGTTGTAGCCACGGCCGGAAAACAGGCCAATCACGCGAGCGAGGACGCCCGGCTCGTTGTTGACGAGAACGGAAAGCGTGTGGTTTTCAACCATCGCCGTTTCCGTCTGGATGAAGTATGCGGAGCCGGTGGGCTGTAGGTGTGCGTTCATGTCTTTATCCTCTTCCCACGCTTAGACGAGCTGGCGGCCCTTGGCATCGATGGCATTGGCGACGGCTTCGTCCGTTGCTTCATCCGGCAGCAGCATCTCGTTATGTGCCTTACCAGACGGGATCATCGGGAAGCAATTGGCGAGATTGGCAACGCGGCAATCGAAGATCACCGGCCTCTTCACCGCAATCATCTCGGCAATCTTGTCATCCAGCTCCTTCGGATTGTCGCAATACATGCCGACGGCACCGTAAGCTTCCGCCAGCTTGACGAAATCCGGCATCGCTTCGGTATAGGAGTTGGAGAGACGGTTGCCGTGCAGCAGCTGCTGCCACTGGCGGACCATGCCCATATACTGGTTGTTCAGAATGAAGATCTTGACCGGCAGATTGTACTGGATGGCGCAGGACATTTCCTGAATGCACATCTGGATCGAGGCGTCACCGGCAACATCGATGACCAGCGCATCCGGATGAGCGACCTGAACGCCGATGGCGGCCGGGAAGCCGTAACCCATGGTGCCAAGGCCACCGGATGTCATCCAGCGGTTCGGCTGTTCGAAGCCGAGGAACTGTGCCGCCCACATCTGGTGCTGGCCGACTTCGGTGGTGATGTAGGTATCACGCCCCTTGGTCGCTTCCGACAGACGCTCCAGCGCATATTGCGGCATGATGACGTCGTTGGAATTTTTGTAGGCAAAGGAGTTGCGTGCCCGCCAGCGAGCGATCTGGCTATGCCACTCTGCTGTCTGCGCCTTTTCAGGCTTGGCAGGCAGTGCCCGCCACAGACGAACCATATCTTCCAGAACACGACCGACATCGCCGATGATCGGAACATCGACGCGAACATTCTTATTGATCGAGGACGGATCGATATCGATGTGGATCTTCTTGGAGTTGGGCGAGAAGGCATTCAGCCGGCCGGTAATACGGTCGTCGAAACGCGCGCCGATACAGACCATGACGTCACAATCATGCATGGTCATGTTGGCTTCGTAAGAGCCATGCATGCCGAGCATGCCCAGCCACTTGTCCCCGGAGGCCGGATAGGAGCCGAGACCCATCAGGGTGGACGTGATCGGGAAGCCGGTCAGCTCGACCAGCTCGCGCAGCAGCCGGGTGGCTTCCGGCCCGGAATTGACGACACCGCCGCCGGTATAGAAAACCGGACGCCTCGCCTTCGACATCAGTTCGATCGCCGCGTGGATGGCGTTCAAATCGCCCTGAACCTTCGGCGTATAGCTCTTCTGCTGAATGGCAGCGGATGGCGGCGTATAGGTGCCGGTGGCGAACTGGATGTCTTTCGGAACGTCGACAACGACCGGGCCCGGGCGACCCGTCTGAGCGATACGGAAGGCTTCATGAATGATGCCCGCCAGCTCGTTGACGTCCTTGACCAGCCAATTGTGCTTGGTGCAGGGGCGCGTAATACCGACGGTATCGCATTCCTGGAAGGCATCGGAGCCGATCAGCGTGGTGGGAACCTGGCCGGAAATGCAAACGAGTGGAATGCTGTCCATCAGCGCATCCTGCAACGGCGTAACAGCATTGGTCGCACCCGGACCGGAGGTCACAAGCATGACGCCGACCTTGCCGGTGGAGCGTGCGTAACCTTCCGCAGCATGGCCGGCACCCTGTTCATGACGAACCAGGATGTGCTGGATTTCTTCCTGCTGGAAAATCTCGTCATAGATCGGGAGAACTGCACCGCCCGGATAGCCGAAAATATGCTCGACGCCATTGTCCTTGAGCGCGCGCAAAACGATTTCCGCGCCGGTCATGCGATTGCTGTTGTCCGTAGTATCCTTATCCGTCATTGCCTGTTCCATCCCGATTTGGCTTTTGGATATCGCTGGGCGTGACCGCCCAAGTGGAGACATAAAAAAAGGCCCCTAGAGGAGCCTCGTTCAGCGCATGGGTGCTTTCGCCGGATGGTTACACCATCCTGCCCATGCGCCGTCCCACCACGATAAGTACGTTAAGATTTTTCATGGAGCGGAGTGTTAGACAGAAACCGGATTGGCGTCAACGCAAAATGCCGAGAAAATGCACCGCTTCTTAACTTTATTGCCCCGGACCGCCCGCCAACGCAATAAAAATGCGCGGGCACTACACCACTTGTTAAAGCCAGGAGGTCTATAACCTGCCGACAAGAAAAAGACGGCCTTGTGAAGACATCGGCATCGACCTGGCAGGGACAACACGTGTTTAACGAAGATCTGCAAACATCGGCAAAAGCTGGAAATCACGACCGCCGCGACGGACAAACGGCGGGCAACCGCATGCTCGGGCGCGTGATCTTCTGCAGCGGCTCGAAAGCCAGAATCTCCGTCACCACCGACAGCGCCAATCCGAGCTTTGCCCAGTTGTGGTCGGTCGGGCGCCTCATCTCCATCGATCTCGGCGAAACCCGTGTCGCGGCCCTCACCTACGCCATGAATGTCGATGGCCCGCTCTGGTCCGAACGCGAACCGAACACCTTGCTTATCGATGTTGAACTGCTCGGTGAAATCTACTCCACGCCCGAAGGCATCGAACAATTTACAAGCGGCATCACCCGCTATCCCTATCTCGGCGCCATCGCGCACCGCATCCGCTCCAGCGACCTCGTCCGCATCTATGAGAATAGCGCGAGAGGCAGCTGCATCATCGGTCATCTGAGCCAGGATCAGAGCGTCGATGCCATCGTCAATATTCCGGAAATGCTCTCCAAGCACTTTGCCGTGGTCGGTTCCACCGGCGTCGGCAAAACGACAGCCGTCACTCTGCTTCTCAACAAGGCCATCGAGAAGGATCCAAAGCTGCGGGTGCTGGTCCTCGATCCGCATAATGAATTTGCCGCGGCCTTTCCCAACACCTCCGTCGTCATCGACACCGATACTCTGGATCTTCCCTTCTGGCTGATGAAGCTCGAAGAGTTCACCGAAGTGTTGTTTCGTGGGCAAGAGCCGCCTGCCGACGAACTGGATGTTCTGCGCGATCTCATTCCGGAGGCCAAGCGCGCTTTTCGCGGAACCGACGCATCGACCATGCGTCGTGCCTCGGAAAAAACCGCACTGACCGCCGACACGCCGGTCCCATACCGTATCGCCGACCTTCTGGCACTCATCGACGAGCGCATCGGACGGCTGGAGGGACGTGGAGAAAAGCCTGTCCTTCGCACCCTCAAGCTGCGCATCATGGCGGCGATCAACGATCCGCGCTACCACTTCATGTTCTCCAACAGCACCATCAGTGACACGATCATGGAGACGGTGGCGCATATCTTCCGCGTGCCGGGAGATGGCAAGCCGATTTCGGTATTCCAGCTCGCCGGCATCCCGTCTGAAGTCGTCAACTCCGTCGCCTCGGTTCTCTGCCGCATGGCCTTCGAACTGGCGCTTTGGGGTCAAGGCTCGATCCATACGCTGGTGGTCTGCGAAGAGGCGCACCGCTACGTTCCGGCCAATCCGGGACTCGGCTTCTTCCCAACGCGCCAGGCCATCGCCCGCATCGCCAAGGAGGGCCGCAAATACGGCGTCTCGCTTGGCATCATCACGCAGCGCCCCGGTGAACTCGACCAGACGATCCTGTCGCAGTGCTCCACGGTCTTTGCTATGCGCCTGTCCAACGACAACGACCAGGAGATCATCCGCTCGGCGATTTCCAATTCATCGACGTCGACGATCAGCTTCCTGTCCTCGCTTGGCAATGGCGAAGCGATTGCCTTCGGCGAAGCGATCAACGTGCCGATGCGTATGCGCTTCAACCGCCTGCCGCCGCACATGCTGCCAAAGGCAAATGGCATCATCAGCCACCACCATGAAGATGTGCCGGACAATGTTGACCTGCGCTCCATCGTCAAAAGGATGCGCGCAATCTCGGGCCCGGATATCTCCGGCTTCCGGCAAAGCTATGAGGCGACGGTTGCCAAGGATGTCGGCGAGATCGAGATGGGGGGCTGGACCTATGACTCGTCAGAGACCAACGGCGGCGACTGCGAACCCTACCGCCCCGACATGCTTCCGCGTATCAACAAAGCCACAGCACCGAAGCCGGAACCGGAGCCACCACTCTCTCCAGCGCCGGACACCGCCCGCCCGTTTTTCACCAGTGAGACGCGCTCGTCCATTCGCGAGACCTTGCTGAAGAAACCTTTGGGAAGCCTCTACAAAAAGGACTGAAGCATGGTCCACGCAAAACTGTGCAGCGGTTTTGCGATAACAACATGCGACACAACAAAGACCTAGAGCGCAGGAAGCGAATCTAAAAGATCGCGACACGCTCTCATCCTGCTTTCCGATAATCGATTCCGACTTTCGGGCCGATGCTGTAAGACGCTCACGGGATGATGCGCTGCCAGTCCGGCCCCATCTGGTTGCGAAACCAGGTCATTTGCCGCTTGGCATATTGACGCGTCGCCGCTGCGGCTTTCTCGATGACCTCGGCCGCACTCATGCGACCGTCAAGCATCTCGGCAATCTGCGATACGCCGATCGCCCTCATGGCAGTCGAGTCTGCGGGAAGCGCAAGAGCAAGAAGCGCCTTGACCTCCTCCACCGCACCGCTTTGCATCATGCCGGCAAAACGGCGGTTGATGCGATCATGCAAAACGCTGCGCTCCGGCAGAACCACGATCTTGCGCGCACGATCGGGATTGACGATCATCGGACCCGTTGCAGTCTGAAACGACCTGATCGATTGCCCGGTCGTCTCGAAAACCTCCAGTGCGCGCACGATCCGTTGGCCATCCGTCGGCATCAGCGTCCCTGCCATCTCCGGATCTCGCGCTTCCAGTTCGCGGTAGAGAGCAGCACTTCCCTCGTCCAACAGTCGCTGCCGATATCCTTCCCGGATATCCGCAGGGATCGCCGGCATGTCCGACAACCCGCCGGTCAGCGCCTTGAAGTAGAGCCCGGTGCCTCCAACAATCACAGGGAGCTGCCCCTTTGCCTTCACCTCATCGAGACGTGACGTTATGTCCCGCAACCATTCACCCGTCGAATAGAGCGCGTTGGCGGGGACGTGACCGTAAAGATAGTGCGGCACACCCTCCATCTCCGCCACCGAAGGCCGGGCCGTCAGCACCTGCAATGTGTCGTAAACCTGCATGCTGTCTGCATTGATGACGACGCCGCCGTGTTCGCGCGCCAGACGAAGCGCAAGCGCGGACTTGCCGCTTGCCGTCGGGCCGGTTATCAGGATCGCATCGAATGGTTCATCAAGGTTTTTCATCATGGCTTTCGTTGCCACGCTTATCGCCAATCCGTCAAATCCTGTTCTTGCCGCAGCCCTTGGGGAAACTGCGGCGCAGGCCGTTGGCGCCTCCGGGCTCTATTGGCTGGCAGACGGTATTGCCTGCGATATCGTGCTGCCGCAAGGCGCCGATACGGAAGCCGCGCACAAGACGCTGTCCTCCACGATAGCCGGCCTGCCGATTGATATCGTCATTCAGGATCAGGATACACGCCGCAAGAAAATCCTGATCGCCGATATGGATTCCACCATGATCGGCCAGGAATGCATCGATGAACTGGCGGCCGAAGTCGGATTGAAGGACAAGGTCTCGGCGATCACCGCGCGTGCAATGAATGGCGAGATCGCCTTCGAGCCCGCACTGCGCGAGCGCGTCGCGCTGCTGAAGGGCCTGCCCGTCTCCGTCATCGATGAAGTCATTGAAAAGCGCATCACGCTGACCCCCGGCGGCAAAGAACTCGTGGCGACGATGAGGGCGAAGGGCTACTATACCGCGCTCGTTTCCGGCGGCTTCACGGTGTTCACGACACGCGTCGCGGACATGATCGGTTTCCAGGAAAATCGTGCCAACATTCTGGGCGAGCAGGACGGACAATTGGACGGCACCGTGGCCGAACCCATCCTCGGCAAGCAGGCCAAGGTCGACGCCCTGATCGACATTGCCGACACGCTCGGTATCTCACCGGAAGATGCGCTGGCCGTTGGCGATGGCGCAAACGATCTCGGCATGCTTCACCTTGCAGGCAGCGGTGTGGCGCTCCATGCCAAGCCTGCCGTCGCAGCCGAAGCAAAGATCCGCATCGATCACGGCGATCTGACCGCCCTTCTTTATCTCCAGGGCTATCGCAAATCGGATTTCGTTACCGCATGATCATTCACGGCACACCGCGCCTCATCCTGCGCGACTGGAAGGACAGCGACCGCGCCCTCTTCCGCGAGATCAACGCCGATCCGGAGGTGATGGAGTTCTTTGCCGTTCGTCGAAGCGATGAAGAATCCGACGCCATGATGGATCGGATCAATGCCATGATCCACGCCACCGGCTTCGGTTTCTATGCCATGGAAAATCGCGAAACCGGCGAGCCCATGGGCTTTTGCGGCGTCGCCCCCGTCACGGTCGACGACATCTTTGTGCCCGGCACCATGGAAATCGGCTGGCGGCTTGCCACCCGCTACTGGGGAAAGGGCTACGTGACCGAGGCGGCGAAAGCGCTGCTGGCCATGGCTTTCGACGACAAGCGCCTTGCCGAGATCGTCTCTTTCGCCGTCCACAACAACCATCGTTCCACCGCGGTGATGAAGCGCATCGGTTTGAAACGTGACCCCTCACGCGATTTCGATCATCCGCGCGTGCCGGAAGACACGCATCCACATCTGAGGCCCCACGTCACCTATGCGCTGACGCTGGAGGAGTGGCGCGCGCGATAAACGTCACGACTCCTCGCTAACGCATGGTGCAAGCAAGAGTGTGCCGCGGTTTTGCTTGGCCCATGTGAACAACAGGAGCGTAAAGCGCAACAGCGAATCTGAAAGATTGCGCCGCGCTTTAGTGGAGACCGAAGAGGTTGAGCAGCTCCTCGCGCTGGCGAACGAAGGCAGCTGAACTGCGATCACGCGGGCGCGGAAGATCGACATCGATCAATCGTGGCGCAGAACCCTTTTCACGCGGCAGGATCAGAATCCGGTCTGCCAGATAGATCGCCTCTTCGAGATCATGCGTCACGAGAACCGTGGTCACGTCTTCCTCGCGCCAGATCCTTGCCAATTCCTGCTGCATGCCGATCTTGGTCATGGCGTCCAGCGCGCCGAGCGGCTCGTCCAGAAGCAGGATTTCCGGCTGGACGGCGAGAGCGCGGGCAATGCCTACACGTTGCGCCATACCGCCGGAGAGCTGCCGCGGATAGGCACTTTCGAACTGCTGCAGGCCAACGAGGTTGATGTAGCGACGCGCGCGGCTGCGTGCTTCTTCCCGGCTCAATCCTTGCGTCTCGAGCCCAAAGGCAACATTGTCGAGCACGGTCAACCAGGGCAGAAGCCGCGGCTCCTGAAAAATCACCGCCCTCTCGCGACCGACGCCACGCACTGCGTTTCCATCGATCAGGACGTCGCCGCGATCGGCCTCCTCAAGCCCTGCCAGCACCCTCAGCAACGTCGTCTTGCCCGAACCGCTGGCGCCGACGATCGCCAGACTCTCGCCGGATCGGATCGTCAGGTTCAGGTCTTTCAGCACCTGGAACGGCTTGCCATTCAACTGGTAGGATTTGGAGAGGTGGCGGATCGCCACCTCTCCCCGTAGAGATTGCACGGCACTCATCACATCACCTCAATTGCTGGCGGTCGCGGTTTCAGGCGAATAGAGGATCTTCTCCGTCAAGAGCTGGCCCTGCTCTACCTTGCCTTCGCGGGTAAGCACGTCGATCCAGAACTGCAGGTCGCGATCGACAGCCTTGCCGCCGGGGCGGACGCCATAACCAAGGAAATATTTCGCCAGTTCGGGATTTTCGCCGCGCTCTTCCAGGGCCTTGGCAAATATCGCCTTGGTTTCCTCCGGATGTTCGCGCGCGTAATCAAGCGCGCGTTGAGACTGTTCGACGAAGGTCTTTGCCGCTTCTGGATGCGCCTTGATGAAATCGCGGCGCAAGACCACGAAGCCGCCGGCAATATCGCCGAGAACATCCGTGTCATCGAAAACCGGCCGGATACCGCCATGCGTCTTTGCAAGCCCTTCGAAGGTCGTCTGCCAGTAGCCGAAGGCAGCAATATCCACCTGGTTGGAGCGAAGCACCTGCTCCAGCTGCGGTCCCGGCACAACCACCGGCTTTGCCGCATCAACCGGCAGTCCCTGCGAATGCAGTGCCTCGCGGATCGTGTAGTCCAGATGGGCGCCGAGCGTATTCACTGCAATCGTCTTGCCGGCAATATCCTTGATCGACTTGATCGGGCTATCCTCCAGAACGTAGAAGACCGACTGGACCTGATCATTGATGCCGTTCGAGGGATAGGCAGCGACGAAGTCGTTTCCGCCGGCAATCGAGTTCAACACGGCGGATGTCGCAGCGCTGCCGATTTCGACATCGCCGGAAGCAAGCGCAAAGAGCGAAGCCGGACCACCTTGGGCATAGCCGACATTTTCAAAGCTCACACCGGTGCCTTTGAAGTAGCCGAGCTTTTCGGCAAGCTCATGGGCAGCAAGACCGCCCTGGCTTGCGAGGTAGCGCAGCTTCACCTCTTCCGCCGAGGCGATGGTGGTCAGGCCGAAGAGGATGGCCGCCGAGAGCAGCAGCTTGCGGGAATGGAAGGTCATGGTCTTATCCTTTGAATTTGAAAAAATGGGGATCGATGCGGGAATCAATGGGACGGTGCAGACCAGCGGCAAAGCTTGCGCTGGAGCAGCACGAGCCCGGCATTGGCCGCGAGCCCGAGAAGCGCCAGAAGAAGGATCGACGCATACATCAGCGGAATCTGGAAATTGTACTGGGCGTTCATCACCTGGAAGCCGACACCCTTATTCGCACCGATCATCTCGGCAGCGATGAGCAGGAGGAGCGCGGTGGTGGCGGAAAGACGCAAGCCGACGAAAATCGCCGGCACGGAAGCAGGCAACACCACACGACGGAAAATCGCGATCGGTCCTGCGCCATAGGTGCGCGCCATTTCGATCAGCTTGCGATCCACTTCCTTCACGCCGCCAATGGTGGACAGCAGGATCGGAAAGAGCGTTGCCCAGAAGATGACGAAGACCTTGGATGCTTCACCCAGCCCCAGCATCAGAATGAAGACAGGATAGAGGGCGAGCGCCGAGGTCTGGCGGAAGAATTGCAGCAGCGGGTCGAGCGCGCGCTCCACAGCCGCCACCTGCCCCATGAAAAGGCCGAGCGGAATGCCGATGGCGACAGCCGCTGCAAAGGCAATGCCGGATCTCTGGAGGCTGATCGCGATATCATCGATCAGCGCCCCGCCGACAATTCCCTTCCACAGAGCGGCGACGATGATGTCGAGCCGTGGAAAGACCGCCGGGTTGATCCACCCCTGCGTGCTCGAAATTTGCCAGGCTGCCAGAAAGCCGAGCACCAGCCCGTAGCGGGAGAGGAACGGTGCGACATAGCGGTTCGCCACCTGTAGGGCGACGGGCGTCCGCTTCTCGCCCCGGTAATCCAGAACCCTTGAATGCGTGGACTTTACCTCGTCATAGGACATGATCGCACCTCACTCCGCTGCCTGGGCAACTGGCTGCTCTACAGACCAGCGATTGACGGGATATGGCAGGCCGAGATTCTCGCGAAGCGTGGTGCCTTCATATTCCGTCCTGAAGAGCCCGCGACGCTGCAATTCGGGAATGACGAGATCGACGAAATCGTCGAGCGCAGTCGGAAGCCATGGCGGCAGGATGTTGAAACCGTCGGCGGCCTCGTTCTCGAACCACTCCTGCAGCGTGTCGACGATGGTTTCCGGCGTACCGACGATCGTGTAATGGCCACGGGCAGAAGCGACCCACTGATAGAGCTGGCGGATGGTAAAGTTGTTCTCGTCGGCAATCTGACGCAGCAGCGCCTGCCGGCTCTTCATCCCTTCCGTTGGCGGCGCGACAGGGAGCGGTCCATCTAGATCGTAGCCTTTGAGGTCCAGCGTGCCGCCCGTCAGACCGTTCAGAAGACCGACGCCGTCCTCTTCGAGGATAAGCGAGGTCAGCCTCTCATATTTCTCCTGCGCTTCCGCCAGGGTTCTGCCAACGAAGGGCGACACACCCGGCATGACGAGAATGTGGTTTGGATCGCGGCCAAGACGGCGAGCGCGTGTCTTGATGTCGCGATAAAACTCCTGGGCCGTCTCGATATGCTGGTGGGCGGTGAAGATCACCTCGGCGGTTGCGGCCGCCAGATCGCGACCATCTTCGGACTGACCCGCCTGAACGATGACGGGGTGACCCTGCGGCGAGCGTGGCACGTTCAGCGGACCGCGCACCTGAAAATGCTCGCCGCGATGATTGGTCTCGTGCAGCTTGGCCTTGTCGTAGAAGACGCCGCTTTGGACATCGCGGACAAAGGCATCATCCTCGAAACTGTCCCACAGCGCCTTGACGACATCCACATGCTCGGCAGCGCGCTTGTAGCGGCTGGCATGGGGCAGTTGGGTATCCAGATTGAAGTTCTGCGCGGCGGAATCACCGGTGGTCGTCACCACGTTCCACCCTGCCCTACCGCCGGAAATCAGATCCAGAGACGCAAACTTGCGCGCGGTCAGATAGGGCTCTTCATAGGTCGTGGACGAGGTAGCGATGAAGCCGAGATTGGTGGTGAAAGGCGCCAGCGCCGAAAACAGCGTCGTCGGTTCGAACCCCGCCACCCTGTCATTGCCACCTTCCCGCGCGCCACCAAAGCCGACGGCAAGATTGTCCGCCAGGAAATAGGCGTCGAACAATCCGCGTTCGGCGGTTTGTGCCAGGTGCTTATGAAACTCGAAGCTGACCGCGCCATCCACCGGCTGATCGGGATGACGCCATGATGCGATATGCTGTCCACCGCCCGGCAGGAATGCGCCCAGTCTGATCTTGCGTGCCATTGGTTCCTCGCTTTGAAGCATTGCCGCGTCTGCCTTCAGGCAGAGAAGCGGACCATCCAGCCGCAGCACCCGTTCACCACGTGCCGCTTGAGAAGAACCCTACATTGTCTACTATTTTTATATAGAAAGGAGATTGCTCTGTTGCGCATCCTGAGCAAAAATATTTCTGTTCTTGAGCGCTGAGGCAGAACGAGCGCAAAATATGTTCGGCAATGGATGAGCTCATGCAACTCCGTCTCAACGGCGTGGCAGCCAACCTCAAGACAAAAAAGGCCAGAACATCATATCCGATGTTCCGGCCTTCAATTTGTAAACCGCCAACAAAAAAGACGGCCGGTGCAATTCAATCTCAACAAGCACGACGCTTGACGTGGAGCCGACTATTCCAGCGGTATCGCGACAAAACGCAGATTGCCTTGCGCGTCGGCAATCATCATATGCGCATTCTTGCGTCCGGCAGACTTCAGACCATTGACGCGCACCATCACGTCGCCGGGGACTTCCATGAAATCCTGTCCGACTTCGACGATCACATCGCCCGCCTTGACGCCCTTCTGCTCTGCAATGGAACCCGGCGCAACGCTCGCCACATAGACGCCCTCGACGCTTTCTGCGACGCCCTTCTCGGTCTTCAACTCGTCGGTCAGCGTCACGAGGTTCATGCCGAGCACCGTCTGCGCTGCCTCGCGTGTATCGGGCGCCTGCTGCTCGGTCTCGCCGTTCTTCTGCTCAGGCGCGGTCATTTCGCCACCCTCACCATCTTCAGGCATGGCGTCGTCGCTGCCGGCACCGGGCTGCTGATCTTCGGCACTATCCTGCAACTGGCCGAGCTTGACCTTGACCGTCTCTTCCTTGCCGTCGCGGAGCACCACGACATCGACTTCCTTGCCCACCGGGCTTTCGGCCACGATGCGCGGCAGGTCGCGCATCTCCTGGATTGGCTTGCCATCGAAATTCAGCACCACATCACCGGGCTTGATCGGCCCGTTCTCAACCGGTCCGCCCTTCACAACGCCGGAAATCAGCGCGCCCTTGGCGGTGTCCATGCCAAGGCTGGAGGCAATATCGTCGGTGACCGGTTGAACGCGAACGCCAAGCCAGCCGCGACGGGTTTCGCCGAACTCGATCAGCTGCTGCACGATGTTTTGCGCAAGCTCGGTTGGTACGGCAAAGCCGATACCGATCGAGCCACCACTTGGGGAAATGATCGCCGTATTGATGCCGATGACTTCACCCTTCATGTTGAAGAGTGGACCACCGGAGTTGCCCTTGTTAATAGCGGCATCCGTCTGAATGAAGTTGTCATAGGGACCGGCATTGATGTTGCGGCCGCGGGCTGAAACAACGCCGACGGTAAGCGAGCCACCGAGCCCAAAGGGATTGCCGATCGCCATCACCCAATCGCCGATGCGCATGGTGCGGGAATCGCCGAACTTCACCGCCTTCAGCGGCGCTTTCGGCTCGACCTTCAGAACGGACAAGTCCGTCTTGGTATCGGTACCCACGAGCTTCGCCTTGAGCTTGGTACCATTGGGGAAGATCACCTCGATATCGTCAGCGCCTTCAATAACGTGATTGTTGGTGACGACGTAACCCGCCGGATCGATGACGAAGCCGGAACCGAGCGAATTGACCTTCTCCCCGCTCTCGGGCTTCTGGTTGTCAAAATAGTCCTTGAAGAACTCCTGGAACGGAGAACCATCCGGGATACGCGGCGGCGTCGGACCCTTGCCCTCCGCCTTCACGCTTTGCGATGTCGAAATATTCACCACCGCATCGAGAAGCGGCGCCGCGAGATCGGCGACGGAAGCTGGCCCATTGGTCTGCGCCATCGCACCCACCGGCACAGCCACACCACCGGTCACGATGGCAAAGGCGGCCAGACCGGCAACGCTGCTGCGGAAGGGCGAAAATCGGGTCACGGGCATCAAGCGTCCTCGCATCTGCAAATGGTAGCCTCAAGCTTTAGTAGCCAAGCATAAGGCGGAATGATGAAGTGTGAAAAACCTTTTCGTGAAGAGCACGCGAATCTTCGCGCTCCTTCCACTGCAAATGCAGGCCTATCGTAAAGCCCTGACTATCACACCTATTTTCTTCCATAAGAAAAGGCCGCTCAAGGCGGCCTTTTCAATCTCGTACATCCAACAATCAGTTCGCTGGCGCCTGTGCCGGCGCCGTGGCAGGCGCTGGCGGAGCTGCGGGTGCTGAACCCTGCGGCTGCGTGCCGTTGATGTTGTTGAAATAGCGGAAGAAGGTCGAATCTGGTGAAAGAACCAGCGTCGTACCGTTACCCGTCAGCGCGTTGGTATAGGCGGTCATCGAGCGATAGAACTCGAAGAAAGCCGGGTCGCGCTGGAAGGCTTCACCGAAGATGCGGTTGCGTTCGGCATCACCCTCACCGCGCAGCACTTCGGACTGGCGCTGGGCATCGGATTCAAGCTCGACGACCTGACGATCGGCGATAGCGCGACGGCGCTGGCCTTCTTCGTTACCGCGGGCGCGGATCAGTTCGGCTTCCGCCAGACGTTCGGACTTCATGCGCTCGAAGGTCTGCTGTGAGACTTCCTGCGTCAGGTCCGTACGACGGATGCGGACGTCGACAATGCTGATACCGAGCGACTCGGCGTCAGGACGCAGATCGTCACGCACTTCCTGCATCATCGATGCGCGGGCATCCGACAGAGCGGATTCGAAGCCACGCAGACCGTAGACCCGGCGAAGCGATGCATCGAGACGCGTGCGCAGACGCGTTTCAGCCGAGAGCTGATCGCCCGACACGGTTTCGCGGAAGCGACGTGCATCGGTGATGCGATAGACCACGAAAGCATCGACTTCGTAGAACTTGCCGCCCGAAACCTGAACACGAATGTTGTCGTGGTCGAAGCGCAACGCGCGGTTTTCGATATACTGAACGCGATCGGCATCCATGAAGGCGAATGGCAGCTTGAAGTACAGGCCTGGCTGCGTCTTCACATCCTGGATCTGACCGAAGCGGACGACGATCGCCTGCTGCCGCTCATTCACGACGAAGACCGACGAGTAGACGAGGAAGAACAGGATCGCGAGGCCAACGAGAATTGCCGTAAGACGATTGCTCATATCAGTTGCCTCCCTGCTGTGCTGCGCCGGTATTGCCGCGCATCATTTCATTCAGAGGCAGATATGGCACCACGCCCTGCTTTTCATCGATGATGATCTTGTTCGAACCCTTGAGGACCTGCTCCATCGTTTCGATGAACATGCGCTCGCGGGTCACTTCCGGTGCCGTTTGGTACTGGTCGTAGATCGAGATGAAGCGCTGAGCCTCACCCTGAGATTCGTTGACAACACGGCTCTTATAAGCGTTCGCCTCTTCAACGATCTGGGCTGCCTGACCGCGTGCCGCACCAAGCTTCTGGTTGGCATACTGGTTGGCTTCCTGCACGAAGCGATCTTCATCCTGCTCGGCACGCTGCACTTCATCGAAGGCATCGGCGACTTCGCGCGGCGGTGCCGCATCCTCGATCGCAACCGCATTGATGGAGATACCGGCACCGTAGCTGTCCATCGTCGCCTGGATGATGGAGCGAACATCGGCGGCAATCGCCTGACGATTGTCACGGAAAATATCCTGCGCCGGACGGCGACCAACGACTTCGCGCATCGCGCTTTCAGACACCTGCTGAAGGGTTTCAGCCGGCGTATCGACGTTGAAGAGATAGGATTTCGGATCGGAGACCGTATAGAGAACCGAGAACTGGACGTTGACGATGTTCTGGTCGCCGGTCAGCATCACGCCGGTGGCAGCCGACGACGACGTCGCACGTGCACCGATATTCTGTTGCTGCTCGGTCACCTTGACGATCTCGACAGTCTCGATAGGCCAGAAGTGATAATGCAGACCGGGCATCGACACTTCGTTCTTCGGCTTGCCGAAACGAAGTTCTACGCCGCGCTCGTCCGGCTGGACGGTGTAGATGGACTGAATGCCGATAAAGGCAAGAACCACGAGAACAAGGATGGCCACGACGCCACCATTGAAGCCGCCCGGCAGCATGCGCTTGAAACGATCCTGACTGCGACGGATGATTTCTTCCAGATCGGGCGGGCCGCCATTGCCGTTACCCCCGCCTCCGCCACCGCCGCGTGGCCGGTTTGGCCCTTGTCCCCAAGGTCCACCCTGGTTGTTTCCTCCGCCGCCGCCACTATTACCGCCGCCGCCCCAAGGGCCACCGCCGCCATTCTGATTGCTCCAGGGCATTCATACCTCTTTGTTACAAAAACTTTCCCGCTCCCTCTCCAACGCGCTTTTGCGATGCCGGCGGGAATATCGTCCTCGTTATAAGAAGGCGAAGCGTCTGTTTCAACGCGGGGGCGGTAACTTAGTACCAGATAGACCCAAATAGTTCACTTTGCCGCACCGTAGCGCTGATAGGTTGCGAAACGCACGGCGTAATCGTCTTTTTCCCCAGCTGGCAGGGCAGTTTCGTCGGTTTTCTCAAAAACGGCCGGATCGATTTCCGGGAAAAACGTGTCGCCATCCAGTTCAACCTCCACATGGGTGACGGAAAGTTGATCGGCGAAGGGCATAGCCTGGCGGTAAATTTCGCCTCCACCGGCCACATAAACCGCCTCCACACCAAGCTCTCGAGCTTTGGATTTTGCTCGAGACAGCGCTTCCTCTAGCGAGGAAACGACCTCCACGCCATCGGGGCGATAATCCGGGTTGCGGCTGATGATGATATGTGGACGACCGGGCAACGGCCGCTCGCCGACGGAGAGAAACGTCTTGCGCCCCATGATCATCGGCTTGCCCATGGTCTCAGCCTTGAAGCGCTTGAGATCGGAAGACAGCTTCCAGGGCATGTCCAGCTCACGGCCAATGACATTGTTGCGGGACACGGCAGCAATCAGAATGATGCGGGGTTCACTCATACCGCAATCGGCGCCTTGATGCTTGAATCAGCTTCGTAGTTCTCCAGCGTAAAGTCTTCGAACTTAAAGGCAAACAGATCCCGCACATCCGGATTGAGCCGCATGGTCGGCAAGGCCTTCGGCGTCCGCGTCATCTGCAACTTCGCCTGTTCGAAGTGGTTCGCATAGATATGCGAGTCGCCCAGCGTATGAACGAAATCACCAGGCTTCAAACCCGTGACCTGCGCCACCATCAGCGTCAACAGGGCGTAAGAGGCGATGTTGAACGGCACGCCAAGGAAGATGTCGGCCGAGCGCTGGTAGAGCTGGCAGGAGAGCTTTCCATCCGACACATAGAACTGGAACAGGCAGTGGCATGGCGGAAGCGCCATCTCGTCCACCAGCGCCGGATTCCAGGCCGAAACGATGTGACGGCGCGAATTGGGATTGGTCTTCAGGCCTTCAATCAAAAGCTGGATCTGGTCGATATGGCGACCATCCGGTGCGGGCCATGAGCGCCATTGCGCGCCGTAGACAGGACCGAGATCGCCCTTCTCATCGGCCCACTCGTCCCAGATGGTCACACCGTGTTCCTTGAGATAGGCAATGTTTGTGTCGCCCTTCAGGAACCACAGCAGTTCATGGATAATGGAGCGCAGATGAAGCTTCTTGGTGGTCAGCACCGGGAAGCCCTCTGAAAGATCGAAACGCATCTGGTAGCCGAAGACAGAGCGGGTGCCCGTACCGGTGCGATCGCCACGATCGCTGCCCGTTTCCATCACATGCCGAAGAAGATCGAGATATTGCTTCATGTCGTTCCGCCACCGAGTCTCTATGGGGTTGTTATACCCCTTCCCGGCAGCGGAACCAATCGATAGAGGGGCGAAATCCCCAAAAGCTTTGGGCGGCTAGACTGTCTCCAGCTTTCCGAGGTGCTTGGCCACGAGGTAGTAGAAGGTCACACGGGATTTGCTGCGGTCTGCCGCCATCGCCTTGGCGGTTGCGTCGATCGCGGCATCCGCCTCTGCGCCATCGACGCCGAGCTTCTTGGCGCACCACCCGCTCTTGACCCGCGCAAGCTCCTCCGGATCCGACGACGACACCAGCGCCGAGTCGCGATTGCGAAGTGCAATACCCAAATATTTGACGATCTTGTTCACCACACCTTCATCGGCATCGGCATCGTACTTCTTCACATCTGCAAGATAGTCCGTCATGTCCTCATCCTCCATGTTGAGCAGCCGGATCGTATCCACGGCCACTTCAGGGAGAAGATGTTCCAAGCCTGCAACCGCGTCAAGAATCTTAGTCAAGCCATCACAACCGTCCGCGAGGTTTGCGTGGCTTCGCCATAAACCTCAGAAAGCGAACAGGATAAACCTGACTATCTTTCGAACGTCGCCTCAATAGTACGGCGTTCGGCTGGGTATCCGGTAGTCAGGGCAATACGGAACTTGGCCTCGTCTCTTGTGAGCCGCACCTTGATGGAGATCTTTTTCCGATCGCCACCTATCGTGGTTTCCCAGAAGCCCTGCCCCTCAACTGAGGGCAATTTCTCACGCAGGTATTTGGGGGTTGGTCTTACGGTTGCACGCCAGCCATTGTTGGCGACCACCTCGAGGTTAATCCCGAAACGGCGAACGGTGATGAGACATTTTGGGCAATCACCCGCGTTAGAACTTACCTGACGCCAAGGTCCCTCGTAGGGTTCAAGCTGATCCGCTCGAGCGCAGGGAACGATGAACAAGAGGGCAAGCAATACATATGCAAGCTGAACTGGTTTCATTCTCCGTCCTATCCTACGTTCATAGTGGGGGTCATTCTGGCCAGAGTGATAAGCGAATGATGTTTACTGCCTGTCTCATTAACATGGAGACTTATAATAAAACCCAGCAAATCGTGAGCATCCTTTCGGCAACAACTGGCTCGAAGCGCACCTGGATCGAGAGGTTAAGGCAGCCGATAGCCAGTCCTTTACCGAAATGTCACAAGGCCTCTTTCCTCAGCGCGCGGAAATGCCTATATGACCTTTGCCGGATGCAAATCCGGCTATGGCGATAAACGGTCGATGGAATAAACCTATTGGACCCGGGGGCGGTACCCGGCGCCTCCACCAAAAACCGGCGGCTTCTTGAGAAAAGGCCGGCTTTTGATGGGGGCGAAATAGGATCGACAAGGGCGTAAAGATCGAACTTTTGCTCGGCATGATACCGCCGTTATCGGGTCACAAGTGTAGTTGCAAATGACAACAACGCTAAGGAATACGCTCTCGCTGCCTAATGGCGGTGCGGGAATTCCGCTCTAAGTCCTTACGGTTAGCCCCGTAAGGCGGGGTTCGGAGGTACCTGGCAACAGAAACCTCCACCTTCTCCCCTCCCTTGAAATTCGCTATATGGTGCGCCTGACTCGCTTCTGGTACGCTTGAGATCGCGCATATATTTGCCGCGGTTGAAGACTAAAACATGCTGCAGGCGGTGAAGGCTTTTTCGTTGCTGCGCACTAAGACATTGCGTATACTCAGGTAAAAGACGTTCGAATAAGGAAAGACAGGACCGTATGGGGCAGGATCATATCCGTTACGACATTCTCGCACAGGATGCCCTTCGCGGCGTTATCCGCAAGGTTCTGAGCGAGGTTGCGGCCACTGGCCGGCTGCCGGGCGATCACCACTTCTTCATCACGTTCCTGACCGGCGCGCCGGGTGTGCGGATTTCGCAGCATCTCAAGGCGAAGTATGCCGAGCAGATGACGATCGTCATTCAGCATCAGTTCTGGGACCTGAAGGTGACCGAGACCCTTTTCGAGATCGGTCTGTCCTTCTCCGACACGCCTGAAAAGCTCGTCATCCCCTTCAACGCCATCCGTGGCTTCTACGACCCGTCGGTCAACTTCGAACTCGAATTCGACGTGCCTTTGGCCGAAGAGGAAGAAGTTCAGGAAGCGGAAATCACCGCCTACCCTGCACCGGCTGAAGCTAAGGTTCAGCCTTCTGAAGAGAAGAAGACGGACGAAGAAAAGAAGGCCGGCTCGGTCGTATCCCTGGATGCTTTCCGCAAGAACAAGTAAGGCGTCTGGCCCCGTCCTCAACGCGGTGCGGACCAATGAGAGGGCCCATGACGGGTGATATCGTCAACCTGCGCCAGTTTCGCAAGCAGAAGGCGCGCTCCGAGAAGGAAAAACAGGCGGAGCAAAACCGCCTGTCATTCGGCAGAACGAAATCCGAAAAGTCTCTGACGACAGCCTTGAATGACAAGGCTGAGCGCCAGCTCGATCAGGGCAAGCTTGATCGTCAGGATGGCGAATCCGAATAGGGCCAGCCG
Source organism: Agrobacterium cavarae (assembly GCF_004310285.1). Classification (GTDB taxonomy): domain Bacteria; phylum Pseudomonadota; class Alphaproteobacteria; order Rhizobiales; family Rhizobiaceae; genus Agrobacterium; species Agrobacterium cavarae. Next base: position 56,135 of record NZ_SISF01000034.1, on the reverse strand, counting down.
CCAAGATCTTCGCCTACCACCTCACAGCAACGTTCCCCCAAACGCTTTGCCGCCTTCAATTCTTGAACTCGGGTCTACAGCATCGGCCCGAAAATCGGACTCGATTTTCGGAAGGCACGACGCGTCGATTCAAAAAAGGTAAGCGCCTCCATCGAAGGCAGTATGCTGCCTGCCCTCTTGATCGCGAAGCTCTGATGCTTTCTGCTAGAGCGCGCACGAGGCCGAGCTTCTCACCACACACCAAAGCGCGCATCCCACCCGACATTCCAGATAGCGTCGACCGCATCGTGCTTTTTTCGGCCTCTCTTTCGATATCGCTCATCCTGCATGAGAAGTGGTGGAACCGAGGACACATAACAACGTTATCGAACGCAAGCTCCTATACATTTCATGGACTTGCAGGCAGAAAATGAATCAGATTGGCACCCTCTTGAATCGGCTTGGAAAGCAGCGACCTTGATACGCAAGCACTCCACGACTCTTCATGGTCACCGCACAAGCATCTCATTGGAGGATGCGTTTTGGGACGAACTCCGCGCGATTGCGGAAAAGCGAAAGATGAGCTTCGCGTCCCTGTTGGCGGAGATAGACGACAACAGATCGGAAAGCAGCAACCTGTCATCTGCGCTTAGGGTCTATGTTCTGATCTGGCTCAAGAGCCAGAAGTAGACGAGCCACCCCACTTCGCCCAACACTGACGCGTGTCAGCAGGCGTCACCTCCTTATTGAGGTGGGGATGCGTTCGACGGATCGGAAAACTGCCTGATCACATCCTGCGTCGGCGGAATTCTCAGCGTAGGTGTTGCCTCAGGTGTCTGCTGCTGGCGCTGCAACCGCTCCTGCTGCTCCTTCTCTGCCTGCAGACGCTCCTGCGCCAAAGCCCTCAGCCGTTCCTCTTCCGCCTTCCTTGCTCTTTCCTCCGCCTCTGCCCGTTCCTTTGCCGCCTGCCGCTCCGCCGCCTGGAAGCGATAAAGCGCAACCTCGCGTCGTAGCCGCTGTTTTTCCAGCACGCTCGCCTGTAGCGCTTCCACACGGCGGCGCTCCTTTTCGAAGGCGCGAAGAGAGAGATAGCCGGTGAGACCGGAAACATCTGTCGTCAAAGCTGGCTGCGCCAGAGGACCGACATAGTTCAGCCGGATGGAAGGCGTGGCACCGGCAAGCTCCTCGATGCCCGTTTTATAGTCGAGCTCGAGACCGCCGGTCAGTGTTTCATCGGCAATGTTCAGGGACAGATCGCCTTTGAGGGACAACTGATCTGTGGATGCCGTGACATTCTGCATCTTCAGGCTGCCATCGCTGATGGTGAACGGCATGGAGATCTGACCCAGCGTAACGTCGCCCTGCCAGAGTTGCTGATCCACCAATGGCCGAACTTTTGCCGCGTCGATATTGCCCTGCAGGCCAGCGGCCGCCTGAAGCCAGGGCTGGAAGGCATTCGGGTTGATGCCGCGAAGAACCAGATCATTGGTGCGGATTTCACCTGAGCCGCTGGCGGATGTCAGCAATTCGCGGACACTCTTGCCGGTTGCTTCGGCCGTCAGATCAGCCGCATAGCGGCCCGTCGCCACCGGGCTGTTGCCGCTCTTCCAGATGATGCCTTCCGGATTGGCCCCGGAGATGGCGAGCTTGGTGCGGAAGATTCCAGCCCCCTCGCCCGTCGCCATCGCCATTCTTCCGGACAGTTTGCCGCCCATCCAGTCGCCCGCGATATTATCGAGCGACAGCGTGCCGTTTCCATGGGTCATCGAGAAGGACGATCCGGTAACGGTGCCGAAGGGGCCGACCTCGAATTTCGCCGCCTTGACGAACAGTGCCGCCTCGATCTTCGGGAAGGACGGAAGCGCGACCGGCTTGGCGTTCAGCCCGCCACTTTCCGGATCGATGACCGGTCCATACATGGCGTCACCCAGCCACGCCATATCGACGCTCGCAAGCGAGACGTCGCCCGTCACCTTGTAGGGTGCGGCTCGCGATAGTGCGACATTGCCGGAAAAGGCGTTGCCGCCAGCCTGGCCAGTCAAATTGGCAAAAGTGGCCTTCTCTTTGTCGACAGAAAGCTTGGCATTTGCCTTGGTCGACATCCCACCACCAAGCTGCGGTAAGCCGACGGCGTTCATGATAAGATAGGGCTCGATATCCGCGCTTTCGAGCGCGAGATCGGCGCTGCCCTCGCCGAAGGTCTCGGGCGCAAGCGAAAAGCTGCCGCCGGCAGTGAAATGGGTACGTTCCGTGGAGAAGCGGAAATCCGTCTGCATCGCGGAGCCGAGGCTGCCATTGAGCTTGACCGAAAGCAGACCTTCGCCATCCGCATCGAAGGGCAGCGGATCAAGCCCCGCCTGGCCGAAGAGGATCGCAGTCGACTGGTTCTTGAGAACCGCTTCCAGCGTCAGCGCGGTATCGTCCGTGATCGAGAAGAAGTCCGGCAGCTTGGCAACCGCCGAGAGACGGCTGCCATTGATCGTGCCGGAAACGGCAGCATTGGCACCGCCACTGTTGCTATCGACGGAAAGATCGACGGTGACATCCGAATTGGCGTACCAGGGAGCGCTTCTCACCAGACGATCCAGCAGCGGATGGTGTGGCAGTTTCTGGCGGATCAGTTCAAGCACCGGCTGCATGTCTGCGGCGCGCAGATTGATGTTGCCCTTGCCGCCATATTTCAGCAGTGTTCCTTGCAGCTGTCCCTTTGCATGCACCTCGGCACCGGCAATATCGCCAGCCGTCATCGTATCGAGCGAGAGAACGCCGTCCGACACCGTAAAGGCGGTCTCGACCTTGTTCGCAGTTACACCCGCCATATTGAAACGGTCGGCCTTGAATTTCGCGGCGATGCGCTCATCGAAGACGGATGCGCCATTCGGATCACCAAGCACAAGGCTCCCGAGCGCTTTCAGCGCGTCGAGATCGATTTCGTCGCCGGCAAGGTCGACATCGATGCTCGACCCCTTATCCGTCGTCTGACGCAGCAGGCTGCCGCGCAAAGATGCCCGGCCGATGGCAAGTTCGAGATCGTTGAAGCGCTGAGCCTTTGTCGTCAGCGAGACCTTGGATGAGAAGCCGGCAGCGTTGAGCTGGCGAATGGCCGGATCGACGCTGCCCGTCAGCCAATTGGCAAGTCCGGACGGCTGGTTGGAGGCCACCAGAAGATCGCCATTAAAGGCAGGGCCGTCCGTCAGCGTCAGCGAGCCCTTGGCCTCGAACTGTGTGCGGCCTGGCAGCACGGCAACGGCGTTCACCACCTGCCACCCTGACCCGTCCGGTCGCACATCAAGCCGAATATCGCGAATGGTGGTGTCGTCGGAGATGAGTGCGGGCAGACTGATGCTGGCCTTGCCCGGCACCTGCGGCACCGGAATGCGCGCAATCAGATCGGCAAAAGCCTCGATACGCTGCCGCACTGACACTGTCGGTACGCGGGATGTCTTGCCGCTGGACGGGACCGGAACCGGCGTCAAGCGGTTGAAATCGATCTGCTGCCCGTCGGCGGTCAGCAGGAATTCGGGCGCCGCACCCGTATCGAGCGTGGCTTCGCCGGTGACGATATAGGGATTGTCGATGGCGCCCAGTTCCATGCGGTAGCTGGGAATGCGCAGGCGCCCGTTGGTCAGTTCAAAGCTGCCGCGTGTGCGCGGCGCCGAGAAGATCGACTGATCCTGCTTCTGCTGACCCTTCTGCTGTTGATTGTCGTCACGGCGGAAATTGAAGGCGAAGGAGCCGCTATAGACAGGACGACCAGCCGTTGCGCCAATGCCGCCATCGAGATCGATCTCGACGGGATACTCATCCGGCTGCAGCCGCAGGCGAAGTCCCATGCGGCCGACCGTCGGGTCCGGCTCGCCGCTTGAAAGCGAAAACGATCCGGCGTGGCCATCAATCGCGGCCCGGCCTTCCGCCCGCCACGGTCCTGCCAGTGATTTTGCCGACATCGCAGCATTCAGCCCGGTGATGGTGCGGTTGCGACCGGATTGCTCGTCGATGAACTCGATCTGCCCGTCTTCGATGTTGACGCTTTCAAGCACCACGGTGCGGGCCGGAATCTCGACGCGACCGCCACGCATCCAGTCCAGCGTGCCATCCTTCAGCAGCCGGATCTTCGCTTTTGGCTCTTCGATACGCATATCGAAGATGCGCGCTTCTCCTGAAAGAAACGGTGCGAGTTCGGCATCCATGGAAAAACGTGCCACCTGAATGAGTGGCGAGCCATCGGCGTCGGTGCCTGCTCTCACATCATGCAGCGTCACCGATGGAAAAGGCAGAAGCCGGGCTTCGACCGGTCCGTGGACCACGACCTTCTTGCCCAGAATGCGGCTCGCCTGATCTTCGAAGTCGCGACGGAAGTCGGTCCAGTCGATGAAATAGGGAATCAGAAGCGCCGCAAAGAGCGCCACAACCAGCAGTCCGCCCAGAAAAACCAATATGCGTCCGAGCACGACCCGTCGTCTCCCATAATCACCGCTGAAAACTAGCGGTTTTTCGCCCTAGGGCAAGCATCATTTGGTCGAAAGCCCTTTGCTCTCTAACCAGATCAAAGACGAAAGAGCTTGCCCGGATTGAAAATATTATCCGGATCAAGAGACCGCTTGATGGCGCGCATCGTATCGAGTGCGGGACCGGCCTCTTCCTCCAAAAAACTCATCTTCCCCTGTCCCACGCCGTGCTCTCCGGTACAGGTGCCATCCATGGACAGCGCACGACGATTGAGCCGCGCCACAAAGGCTTCGGTTTTCGCCACGCTGTCGGCATCCTTGCCGTCGAAAAGCACGAGAACATGGAAGTTGCCATCGCCCGCATGCCCAACGATCGGAGCCAGCATGTTGTTTTCCATGATGTCGCGCTGCGTTTCCACGACGCAATCGGCAAGGCGGGAGATCGGAACGCAGACATCGGTCGAAAGGCCGTCGAGATGCGGCGCCAGCGCACGCGATGCCCAATAGGCATCATGGCGGGCTTTCCACAGCTTGTTGCGCTCCTGCGCGTCACCGGTCCATTTGAAATCCGTGCTGCCAAACTCGGCGACGATTTCGGCGAATTGCTGCGATTGCAGCACAGTCGTTTCTTCCGTCCCGTGAAATTCGACGAAGAGCGTCGGTTTCTCTTCGTATCCCAGACCGGAATAGGCGTTGCAGGCGCGGATCTGGACCTCGTCCAGCAGCTCGATACGAGCCACCGGAATACCGATCTGGATCGTCATGATCACCGCATCGCAGGCGGCCTTGATCGTTTCGAAGGTGCAGACACCGCCGGCGATCTTCTCCGGAATGCCCTGAAGACGAAGCGTAACGGATGTGAGCACACCGAGTGTGCCCTCCGCACCGACGAAAAGCCGCGTCAGATCGTAGCCGGCAGAGGATTTGCGCGCGCGCCTGCCGGTTCGGATTTCCTCACCATTGGCAGTGACAGCGGTTACGGCCAGAACATTGTCCTTCATCGTGCCATAGCGCACCGCGTTCGTGCCGGATGCGCGCGTGGATGCCATGCCGCCAATCGACGCATTGGCGCCGGGATCGATCGGAAAGAACAGCCCGGTATCGCGCAGATAGGTGTTCAGCTGCTCGCGGTTGACGCCGGGCTCCACCGTCACGTCCAAATCCTCGGCATTGACCTCGATGATGCGGTTCATCCGGCTGAAATCGATGGAAATACCGCCAGATGGCGCATTGACCTGGCCCTCCAGCGAAGAGCCCGTTCCGAAGGGAATGACCGGCACCTTGTGCTCCGCGCAGGCCTTTACCACCGTCTTCACGTCATCGGCGGTTTCAACAAAGGCAACGCCATCGGGAAGCTGGGTCGTCAGGTAGGTGGTGGTGTGGGCGTGCTGCTCGCGGAAAGACTGGCCCGTCTGGAATTTTTCGCCGAGATCGCGTTTCAGCATCGTCAAAACAGCGGCAATGCCAGCCTCGTTTCGTGTTCCCGATACGACATCCTTCAAAGCCATGACATGCTCCACCACGCTGCAAGTTTTTAGCCCGCGTCGCGCGCGGGCCACGGCGTGGTATGTGACAAGGCTCTCACTTTGTCCAGCGCGGGCTTTGCGACTGTCCGGTGTTTGACGCCAAATCATTCCGCAGCAAGAAGTGGCTTTTCCTCCTCCAGGGCGCGGCGGCGAATGGCGGTCTCCAGTTCGCGATGCAGACGAATTTCTTCATCCGCCTGCGGCTTGGCAAAGCGCGCCAGGAGCAGGTACGAAACCGGGGTGATGTAGAGCGTCACCAGCGTCGCAAAGCCGAGGCCACCGACGATCACCCAACCCAGCGCGATACGGGCTTCAGCACCCGCACCCTGTGCCAGCACCAGCGGCACGCCGCCGAGAATGGTGGCGATCATCGTCATCATCACGGGACGAAGGCGGATGCTGCAAGCTTTCTCGATGGCTTCACGCACGCTCGCGCCCTGATCGCGCAGATGGTTGGCGAATTCCACGATCAGAATGCCGTTCTTCGCCATCACACCAACCAGAAGCACGAGGCCGATCTGACTGTAGACATTGAGGCTTGATCCGGTCACGAGCAGCGCGATTACCGCGCAGGCAAGACCGAGCGGCACCGTCGTCATGATGATCAACGAACTCAGGACACTTTCGAACTGCGCTGCCAGCACCAGGAAGATGATCGCAATGGCAAAGCCGAAGGTCAGCAACATGCCGCTGGAATTTTCCTGAAGCGTCGCAGCTTCACCGAGCGGGATCAGCCGCGCACCGGATGGCATGATCTGGCCCGCGAGTTCATTGACCTTGGCAACCGCATCACCCAGCGAAACACCTTCGCGCAGGTTGGCGGAGAAGCCGACCGATGGCAGCTGCTGCTCGCGGTTCAGCTGCGGCGCGACCGCATTTTCCTTCAGCGACGCGATCACCGACATCGGCACTATCTTGCCATCGTCTGTCTTCAAGAAAATGTTCTCAAGATCGGTCGGATCGTTGATCGGCCGGGTGGACGCGAGAAGACGAACAGGGATCGCGTCACCATTCACGAAGACGTCGACAATGGAGCGGCCTTCGAGAAGCGACTGCATGGCGCGCGACAGGCCGGTAATGTCGATGCCGAGATCGGATGCCCGTTCGCGGTCGATGGAGACGGAAAGCTGCGCCTGGTTCGGCTCGTTATCGAAGCGCGGCGTGTCGAACATGCCGGTTTCTTCCATCGCCAGCAGCAGCTTTTGCGTGGACTCGGTCAGCGCCTGATAGTTGGAGCCGACCATCGCCATGCTGAGACCATTGCCCGCGCCGCGAATGCGCAGGCTGTTCGGCTGCTGCGCCGTGCCGCGAAGCGCAGGCACCTTTTGTGCGGCGGCATTGATATCCTGAGCGATCTGGTTCTGCGTGCGGTCACGATCCGCCCATGGCGCCAGCGTCAACACCATGAAGCCGGTATTGGACGAGCCATTCATCCCGGTGATCGAATAGACGTTACGGATTTCCCCGCTTTCGCGCAGCGGCATCAGGTTCTCTTCGATGCGCTGCAACTGGTCGCGTGTATATTCCAGGCTGACGCCCTGCGGCGCAGTCACCCGCAGAAAGATCGACGAGCGGTCCTCGCGCGGCGTCAATTCGTTCTGCACCATGCCAAACGCCACCCAGGAGACGCCTGCAAAGGCAAGCGACACGACGATGACGATCAGCGGATTGTTGAGACAGCTCGACAACGTGTTCTTGTAGGTGCTGGCAAAGAGATTGCCGAACCAGGCAAGCGGGCCGGTTTTATGCTCGACAGTCTTCTTCAACATGCGTGATGCGAGCATCGGGCAGAGCGTCAGCGCCACAATCGAGGACAAGCCAACGGCAAAGGCCAGCACGAAGCCAAACTCGCGGAACAGGCCACCCAACTGGCCGGGCAGGAAGGACAGCGGAATGAAGACAGCGGCGAGCGTCGCGGTTGTCGCGAGAACCGCGAAAAATACCTCTTGCGTACCAAGCACGGCCGCGGCACGCGGCCCCATCCCTTCGGCTCTGCGGCGCACGATGTTTTCCAGAACCACGATCGCATCGTCCACCACAAGACCCGTCGCCAACACGATGGCAAGCAGCGTCAGGATGTTGATGGAAAAGCCGACCATATAGATGGCAACCAGTGTGCCGATCAGCGCGACCGGCATGGTGATGGCTGGAATAAGCGTGGCGCGCCAGTCGCGCAGGAAGAGATAGAGAACCACCACGACGATCAGTGCGGAAAGACCAAGCGCCAGCTCCACCTCATGAAGCGCGCCTTCGATGAAGACAGCGTCGTCGCTGGTGACGACGATCCGTGTGCCCTCTGGCAGGTTCGGCGTCATCGCATCGACCGCTGCCTTGACGCCCGTGGAAATGTTCAACGTGTTGGACTGCGCCTGACGGATCACGCCAAGGCCGACGCCCTGCACGCCGTTGGAACGCAGGGACGTGCTTTCATCGTCGGCACCAAGCTGCACACTCGCCACATCGCGAAGACGCACCTTGTCCTTGATCAGCAGATTTTCAAATTCGGCAGGCGTTGTGAGGTTGGCTGTCGCGCGCACCACGATGTCCTGCGTGGAGCTTTTCAGCGAGCCGGCCGGAACATCCAGCGCTGCGGTTGCCAGCGCATTCGAGACATCTGTTACGGTGAGGCCGCGGCTTGCAAGTGCTGCCTGATCGAGATCGATCCGGAACACCTTCTCCTGGTCACCGTAGAGCTCCACATCGGCAACGCCATCGACGGCAGCCAGGCGGTCGACGACCTCATCCTCGACAAGCTTGGTCAGGTCCTCCATGCTGAGCGTGGAGGACGTGACAGCAAGACGCATGATCGGCTGGCTGTCGGAATCGGCCTTGATGATCTGCGGCTCATCGGCATCTTCCGGCATCTGGTTGGTGACACGTCCGATCGCGTCGCGCACATCATTGGCTGCGACGGCCAGATCGATATTGTCGCCAAATTCCAGCGTCACCCGGCTGGTACCGAACTGCGAGGCCGACGAGATGGACTTGACCCCGCTGACACGGGCGACAGCGCCTTCGATCGTCTGCGTCACCTCCTGGTCGATTGTCTGCGGCGACGCGCCGTCATAGGTCGTGCGCACGGAGATGACCGGACGGTCCACATCCGGCAATTCGCGCACTTCTACACCCACGAGCGCCGCCAGACCGGCGACCACCAGCAACGTGTTGATCACCGCAGCAAGGATCGGCCGTCTTACAAAGAGCGCGGTAAATGCAAGCTTCGAGTCCTGCCCTGCGGGCGGCGTCTGTCCAGTTGATGAACCGCTCATTGGCTGGCGACCTCCGGTGCTTTCGGTTCGTTGCCGATGCGCACAGCGCCGCCTTCACGCACGCGCTGCAGACCTTCCGTCACGAGGGGGTCATTGGGTGAAAGCTCAGCCTTCACCAGAACAGCGTCAGGGTTGCGCTGCACCACCTGAACGCGGACCTTGTTCGACTTGTTGTCCTTCACGCGCCACACATAGGAACCGTCGGCGTCCCATTGCACGGCCAGCGGATCGACCGATGGGTAGGTTTCGCCTTCGAACTTCATGGTGACGCTGAAGGACATGCCCGCACGCAGCTCATCCTTGGCGTTATCGAAAACCGCGCGCACACGAACGGTGCGGCTTGCTTCGTCCACGCGATTGTCGACCGCCTCCACCTGGCCCGTAAAGGTTTCACCCGGGCGGGCAATCGAGGTCGCCTCCACCGGCATGCCGACCTTGATTGCCGTGGCAAATCGTTCCGGTGCCCAGAAGTTGACGAGGATCTTTGAGCGATCGTCGATGCTGACAATGCTGGTCTGTGTCGTTGCATTATCGCCGACATTAATGGCGACGATGCCGGCAATGCCGTCGATCGGCGCGACGATATTGCGCCGTTTCAGATTGAGCTCGGCCGTGCTGACCGCAAGCTTGGCAGACTCCTCGGCAATCTGCGCGTCGAGAACATCGAGACGGGCCACCGACTGAAGATTTTTATAGGAGGAAGATTTTTCAACCGCACTTTTGAGAGAGACCTGCGCCTTGTCGCGCTCGATCAGTTGCTCGTCATCATCGAGCCTCGCCAGCACATCGCCCTTCTTCACCTTCTGACCGGACGACACGAGGATCTCGGAAATCAATCCGGACGCCTGGGGTGTGACGACGACGGTCTGAATCGCCTCACCATTGCCGATGGCATTGAGGCGGTCGTTAACTGTGCCGGTCTTGGCAGGAGCAGTAATCACCAGCGTGGCATTGCTGCGACCGCCCCCGCCACCTTGGCCTGCAGGTCTGGACGAAGCACTGGCGGCATTGTTTGCAGGCTCTCCCGTCGTGACGATGCCAGCCTTCGCCAGCAGGTTCTGCCCTGTGGACGAATTGAACGCCCACAAAAAGAAACCAGCCCCGACGACCGCCAGACTGACACCAACCTGCTTCCAAACCCGCATGCAATTCTCCGTGTGATCCATCCACAACCGCAGCCGTGCCGCAGCGCGGACAGGCAGGCGAATGATTTGGGGCAGTATCTTTGCTGCTGCTTAACAACGCAACGCAACATTTCGTTTCTTACCGAATTGTAATTTGCGAAAATTTTGCGGCAAAACATCGAAAAATCACCGATATACTTTATCGGCAGTTGTAATTCCGCTTCGAAGCCGTCCTCGACTCAGCATCGGATGCGCTCGTCTCGTGAGGCCTCGGGCATGCATAAAACCGGAATTTTGCCTTCTATTGGTCGCGATCACCGTGAATACGGGAATAAAAGCAGAACGACGTTCTAGCGTTTATATCCCGAATCACTACATTGAGCCGCATGAGCAATAGTTTCGACGATATGCCGTTCTTCGACGAAGAACCAAACGAGCCGCGCCGTCCGGCCCCAACCGCAGCTCCCGCCGCCGGTGGCCTGGGCATTGCCGCGCGCGCCATGGCGGCGCGCGATCAGGCGCGTGGCACGCCCGACTATCTCTCCGGCCTCAATCCGGAGCAGCGGGAGGCGGTCGAAACGGTGGATGGTCCAGTGCTGGTTCTTGCGGGCGCCGGCACCGGCAAGACCCGCGTGCTGACGACACGCATTGCCCACATTCTCGCAACCAACAAGGCCTATCCAAGCCAGATCCTCGCCGTGACCTTCACCAACAAGGCCGCGCGCGAAATGAAGGAACGTATCGGCGTTCTTGTCGGCGGTGCGGTCGAAGGCATGCCATGGCTTGGCACCTTCCACTCCATCGGCGTGAAGCTTCTGCGTCGGCACGCCGAACTCGTCGGGCTGAAATCGGACTTCACGATTCTCGATACCGATGACGTGGTGCGGCTCATCAAGCAGTTGATCCAGGCCGAAGGTCTGGATGACAAGCGCTGGCCGGCCAAGCAGTTCGCCGGGATGATCGACAACTGGAAGAACAAGGGCCTGACACCGCCCGATATTCCAGAAGGCGACAGCCGCGCCTTTGCCAATGGCAAGGGCCGCGAGCTTTATGCAGCCTATCAGGCAAGACTGAAGACGCTGAATGCTTGCGACTTCGGCGATCTTCTTCTGCATCCAATCACCATCTTTCGCCGCCACGGCGATATCCTCAAGGATTATCACCAGCGCTTCCGCTACATTCTGGTCGACGAGTATCAGGACACCAACACCTGCCAATATATGTGGCTGCGGCTCCTGGCGCAGCGCGCAAAGGGCGAGCCGCAAAACGTCTGCTGCGTTGGCGACGACGACCAATCCATCTATGGCTGGCGCGGTGCCGAAGTGGACAATATCCTGCGCTTCGACAAGGATTTTCCCGGTGCCAAGGTCATCAAGCTCGAGCGCAACTATCGCTCCACCGAGCATATTCTCGGCGCCGCCGGTCACCTGATTGCCCATAATGAAGGTCGCTTGGGCAAAACACTCTTCACCGATCGCGTCGATCCGAACGACGAAAAGGTCGTGGTGCATGCTGCGTGGGACTCTGAAGAAGAAGCCCGTGCCGTCGGCGAAGAGATCGAGGCGCTTCAGCGCAACACCAAGCACAATCTCAACGACATGGCGATCCTCGTTCGCGCCTCGTTTCAGATGCGCGAATTCGAAGATCGCTTCGTCACGCTTGGTCTCAACTACCGCGTCATCGGCGGCCCACGCTTCTATGAGCGCATGGAAATCCGCGATGCCATGGCCTATTTCCGCCTTGTCTGCCAACCGGCCGACGATCTGGCTTTCGAGCGCATCGTCAACACGCCGAAGCGCGGGCTTGGCGACACGACCATTCGCACGCTGCACGACTATGCCCGCGCCCGCGATATCCCCATGCTGGCAGCCGCCGCCGATATCATCGAGACCGATGAGTTGAAGCCCAGGGCGCGCAAGGCGCTCTTCGATGTGGTGCAGGATTTTCGCCGCTGGCAAGGGCTGCTTGAAAACACTGAACACACGGTGCTTGCAGAACAGATTCTGGATGAGAGCGGCTACACCGCCATGTGGCAGGCCGACAAGACCGCGGAAGCGCCTGGACGCCTTGAAAACCTGAAGGAACTTATCCGCTCGATGGACTCCTTCGAGAGCTTGCGCGGCTTCCTGGAGCATGTGGCGCTCGTCATGGATGCCGAGCAGAATGAAGAGCTCGATGCCGTCTCGATCATGACGCTGCACTCCGCCAAGGGCCTGGAATTCGAAACCGTCTTCCTGCCCGGATGGGAGGAAGGGCTCTTTCCACATCAGCGCTCTTTGGACGAAGGCGGACGCTCCGGGCTCGAAGAAGAGCGGCGTCTTGCCTATGTCGGCATCACCCGCGCCAAGCGCCGCTGCCACATCTGGTTCGTCTCAAACCGTCGTATTCACGGCCTGTGGCAATCCACCCTGCCCTCACGCTTCCTGGATGAGCTGCCGGCATCCCATGTCGAAGTCACGGCATCAGAAAGCAGTTATGGTGGCTATGGCGGTCGCGGCGGCTACGGCCAGTCCCGCTTCGACAAGGCCGAACCCTTTGCCAATAATTACGCCACGCCCGGCTGGAAACGCGCTCAAGCCAACAAGTCGGATGCGACGCGCGACAACTGGGGCAGCCGCTCGGGACATGCGGTAGAGCGGATCGGCTATGGTGAGAGCGGTCCGCGTGCCCGGACCATCGATGGAGAGCTGGTTGCGAAGTCGGTGGCCGACGCGCCCTCGAAATTTGCGGTCGGAGATCGCGTCTTCCATATCAAGTTCGGGAACGGCAATGTCGCGACCGTCGAAGGCAACAAGCTGACGATCGATTTCGACCGAGCGGGCCAGAAACGGGTGCTCGACGGCTTCGTCGAAAAGGCCTGATTCCCAAACATAAAGAAGCCGCGCCAGCTTGAAGAAGATAAGCATGCCTCGTGCGCCCAAAAAAGGCGCGCTGGCCCCTAAGTTTTCACCTCGTATTTTTGAGTAACTGACGGCTTCGACTATTTCCCTCGGGGCGATTCTCGGCAATAACCACATGGTTTTCGCAGAGTCGTCCTCCTGAGGTTAAATTGCATATATTCGAGAATTCTAATTCAATACTTGCAGTTTACCTCATCAACATGGCCAATGCACAGCAACGCAACCAGGCCATGGTCGACAAGCTCTTAGGCATCGGGCTCACGGCAGAGCGTGTCGAAGCGGTCGATGGAAGAGCCCTGAAATTTCCGATCCCGGAATTCAGCGAGCTTTCCTACAAGCTTATGCACGGCCGCCGGACCTGTCCGCCGGAAATCGGCTGTTATCTGAGCCACGTGGAATGCGCACGCCGACTGCTGCAAAGCGAGGCCGAGTTTGCGCTGATCCTCGAGGACGACGTGGTCTTCAAGCAGGGGTTTATGGAATCGGTCGAGGCTGCAATCGATCATCGAAACGATTGGGATATTCTGCGGCTATCGACAGTCAGCCACGGGAAAAAACATGCCTTCCGCAAGCTGACGGCTGAACGCTCGTTGAGCATCGCACTGACGCGCGAAAAAGGCTCGGGTGCCTATATCGTCAATCGCAAAGCGGCCAAGTGGATTGCAGAAAAGCTGGTCCCGATGCGCCTGGCCTACGATATCGCCTATGATCTCGAATATCTGGCAGGCCTCAAGTCGGCCTTCATCTATCCTCTGTGCGCTTCGCAGGATGCAGACAACACCAGCTCCATTCAAAGCGTCGCTCGCGCTTACAAGCTGCCCCGCTGGCGGTACTTCACCGTCCTGCCCTTCCGCGCCTATCTGGAGGTGACTCGTTTCCTGTTCAGAGGGGCGAGGCTTGTTTTGGGCTATGCAGGAAATATGCGCAAGCCGCGTGCACTGCCAACTGCAAAGAGGAAAAGTGATTCTTCGAGCGTATCATTGCCCACCCACCCGGCCTCCTACGACCCGGCACCGGTTCACGCGGTCGTTTCGCCCGGCGTAAACCCGATCAGGTAAACCGCGGCAACGATAGCGGCGATAATAAAGATCGAGATGACGAAGATCGTCATCCGGCTCAGTGGTTTGCGTGTCGTTTTTTTCATGCGCAAACAACAGCTTTGCGCTGATTTTGTTCCCTAAAACATCGGAAGCACGACGCGTCGTCTCAAAAGAGATGAAGCGTCCCTTGTGTGTGGAAATGGACGCGTGGCGCTGTGGTGATGCCTCACCCATCACTGCAAATGGCCGGACCCATCAACGCATTTCGTTTTGTTTTTGCGCCGTAAGGTTCTAAAGCCAGATGACTTCTTCAGGGCCATTCTCAAAGAGACAAAGTTTCCCATGACGCCGACACGTTCCAATCCGCTTCACCTGGCGGCCGCTTTCGCCAGCGGCGGTCTTTTGACCTTGATGGTGCATTTCAACGGAATGCTCGCCCATTATGGCAATGCGCTTTTTTCCTCCTGGACGGCTCACGCCACAGGAACGGTTGCGGCAATCATCATCATGGGGCTGCTCTACCGCAAACCGGAGGCGGGACAGCCAGCAAAACCCAAGGCCCCACTTTGGGCCTATATGGGCGGTATGATCGGCGCTGTTCTCGTCATGCTGACCTCCACGGCGGTGAATTCGCCTCTGGCACTTTCCGGCACGATCGCCCTTGGACTGGCTGGGCAGGTGATTTTCAGCCTAGCGGCGGATTTCTGGGGCCTGTTCGGCTTTCCCAAGCGCCGGCCACAGGGACAGGACATTCTCGCAATCGCCCTCATCCTCGGCGGCAGCGCTCTCATCATTCTGGTGGGGAGAGCGGCATGATCGTCTGGATCGCAATGGCCTTTGTCGGCGGCGTCTTCGTTTCGCTCAGCCGCCAGATCAATGGCCGCCTCAGCCTGTCCACGTCACCGCTGACCGCATCCTTCTGGAATCACTTTGTCGGATTGGTCGTGCTGACGCTGGTGGGACTGGTGATTGGTGGTCTTTTCCCGCCAGGTGCGGGCGATGCGCCATGGTACGCCTTCATCGGCGGGCCGATCGGCGTTGTCTTCATCGCCTCCGGCAGTTGGCTGATCGCGCGCATCGGTGCCGTCAACACCGCACTCCTCGTCATCAGCGGCCAGATGGTCTCAGGTGTCGTCCTGGATTTCTTCAGCGACCAGCCGCCGAAAATCTGGGCGACTGCGCTCGGCGTGATCTTCATTCTCGGCGGCATGGTACTGACCCAACGCCGCCGTTAAATCTGGTCCGCGACCTCAGCTCTTGCCGAACAGGCTGCCGAACAATGTCTTGCCGCCGCTCTTTCCACTGCTGCTGGCTGCGACAGCGGAAGGACGTCCGTTCAGCTTCGGCACCACAATCAGGCGCTTGACCTCACCGCGCTTGAAGGCTGCCAGGAACTTTGGATATTCCTTGAAGACGACGCAGCCATTCGATTCACCGCGCTTCGCCAGCATATAGGTATGCGCCAGAAGCCCGTTACGGCCATGGGGATTGACGCCGCTTTCTGGCGTCAGACGAATGGCCTCCACGCCGTGAAAGAGTGATTCGCGCATGGTCAGGCGGTAGCTTGACGGTGGCGTCGCACCGCGCATCTTAACGTGCACGAAATCGGGATTGTCACGCATCTTGCCGATACCCGAATGGGCCTCAAGCTTCTCGCCACTTGGAAGATGCACGACACCTGCAGAAATATCGTAGATGGCGGTGCCATTACCGCGATCCGGCCACGGAACGACGGCGTCCATTTTCGTTTCGCGCATCGGATTGTCGGGCCGCGCGAAGGCAACCATCGTGGATGTCGCGGGCTGCTGCACCGGTGGTTTGGCGGGCGTCGGAACGGTCGCTTGCGCAGCGATCTCCTTCTCGACGACAGATGGGCTGGCAGGACGCGGTGTCGGCTCGACCTCGAAGGCTTTTGCGATCTCCGGGCGGAAATTCGGGAGCGGGACGGTCTCCGGCAGAAGATCGATCTCTTCATCGGCCTTCGCCTGCGGGCGACCGAGTGCGGCCTCAAACGCAGGATGCTCTTTTGCTTCCTGTGTTTCCAGCATCGCGGTCTCAGGCCCGCGACCAAGCGCTGAATCGACGATTGCCGATGGGCGAAGCGCTGCCAGCTCCTTGACGGTCGCCTGGCCTTGAGCGTCGATGGCCGCTGCCGTGCCGAAGCGCGCTGCAAAGAGCTTGGCATTGAGATGGTGCTCTGCTGCCAGGCGCGTCATTTTCTGGTGGCCTTCGGGATTGGCCGAAAGGCGCGAGAACTTATGGACGTGAATGGTGGGCTGCACGTCATCGGGCGCCTCGCTCGCGGGCCGATCCAGCTGAGCCAGCAGCATCTTGTCAAAACGTTGAGTGCCATGCGACGCCTGCGCCATACCATGAAGCGAAGCGAAAGCCGCCACAGCGCAGACACTGGCAAGGATCCCGCCGCCCAGAAGAGCGGAGAGGCCGCCTGATGACAGGCCAGCACGTTTTTTTGCATGGGCTGCACCGCGCATGGGCACGCCCTGATAGGTCACGACTGATGACGCCATGATACTCGTTACTCGAACCGTTTACGCAAAACCGGCTTATCGCCGGCGACTTGGCGTTGGCCTCGATCGTCAGATGCGAATCGCACCATCCTCGAAGCGAACAGGTTCGAAGCATGCCGAATTATGGTAACCAAAGTCTTTACGAGTCCCCTGAAAACGCTGTCCCTAAAAGCGCAAGCCATGTTCATGCAGGTAAGATCCGATGTTCGCGCCCCATTGTTTTTCGGGCGTCGAAACCGAAGAGCAAGGCTGTCCGTGCAGCACACATATGGCTGAGTCGGGGTCCCCTCTTCTGGGCAAAGCCTGTATCTTTCGACTTTGCCTAAAATGCGGCGATGACGGCGGCCCCGGTCATCCCGTCGTTTTCATTTTGACGAAAACCTTCTAAGCTCCGCCACAAGCAATCGACTTGAAGGAACGACACATGAAGGCGCTGCTGCTGATCGACATCCAGAACGGCTTCTGCCCCGGCGGAAATCTTCCCGTGGCCGATGGCGACAAGATCGTGCCGATTGCCAATGCGCTGATCGAAAATGGCGGCTACGACCTGATCGTCGCCTCGCAGGATTGGCACCCGGCCAATCATGGCAGCTTCGCATCTCAACACCCCGGTAAGCAGCCTTTCGAGATGGGCGAACTGTCGGGCAAACCGCAGGTCATGTGGCCGGATCACTGCGTTCAGGAAACGCCGGATGCGGACTTCCATCCAGATCTCAATACTCAAGCCTTCGATCACGTCCAGCAAAAGGGCGAGAACCCAGCCGTCGATAGCTACTCGGCCTTCCGCGATAACGATCAGTCGGCAACAACGGGCCTTGCCGATTACCTCAATCGCGAGGGCGTAACTGTTCTGGATATTTGCGGGCTTGCAACGGATTACTGCGTCAGTTTCTCCGCACTCGATGCGCGCGACATGCTGCCGGATGTGAAAGTGCGCTTCATCGAAGATGCCAGCCGCGGAATCGACCCGGAAGGCATCAAGGCCGCGATTGCCGCCATGCGCGCCAAGGGGATTGCGGTGGTCAACAGCAGCGATATTCTGAAAGCCTAAAGCGCGTATCGCGCAAAACTGTGCGACGGTGTTGTGATCACGACATGCGACAATAGGAAGGATGAAAGCGCGGGTGAGCGACCCTGAAAGATCGCAACGCGCTTTAGGCCCCTCAGCGGCCGTTCAATGGCTGCTCCAGCACGTCGATATCAGCCGCTGCGTCGTCCATTCGCCGTGAGATCACCGCCTGCGCGTCCCGTAGTCCCTGATTGTAGAATGCCGGACCGATCACCTCCGCCACGTGGTCCAGCAACATCTCGCATTGCAGCCCGCTGACATCGACATCCAGCTCATTCACCAGATAATCCTGGACTGCCTTGGCCAGCCCTGCTTTCTGCTGCTTGTCGATTTTCAGTTCCAAGATGCGGCCCTCCTCTCGCCGGTCGTGCAAAGCATAAAGCGACTGTGCGACAACGAGATGCGGCAGAACAAGAGGTGGAAGGGCAGGCCAAGCTTCAAATAAATCAATCAAGCTATTCCTTATTTTTGTTTGTGCGCATACGCCCGAGACTGTAGGAGACAAACATCCCATGTTCTCCGGTACAGGACCGGCTACCCCATGACACAATCACCCTTCAGGTCAGGCATCCGCCTTGGCCTCCCCGTCGCTCTTGCCGTCTTGCCCTTCGGCGCGCTGTTTGGCGCCGTCGCCATCGACAACGGCATGACCATCTATGAAGCGACGCTGATGAGCGGCATCATCTATGCCGGGGCCAGCCAGCTGGTCGGCATCGAGCTTTTCAATCAAAACCTGCCGGCATGGCTCGTGGTGCTGTCGATCTTTGCCGTCAACTTCCGGCATGTGCTTTATTCCGCAGCAATGGTCCGCATCGTTCCGGAATGGTCCTTTGCCCGCAAAGCCATCGGCTTCTTCTTCCTGGTCGATCCGCAATTTGCCGAATCCGTCCGGCAGAAGGAAATGCACGGCGAGGTGCGCTATTCGCTCTATATGGGCTACGCCTTCGTCGTCTATGCGCTGTGGATGATCTCCACCGTCGTCGGCGCCTCGCTCGGCAATCTTGTCGGCGATCCAAAAGCGCTTGGCTTTGACGTGCTGCTGCCGATCTATTTCATGGGCATGGTGCTCGGCTTTCGCAAGCGCAACAGCTTCTACCCTGTTATGCTGGCAAGCGCCGTCGGCGCGATCGCTTCCTTCCACTTCGTCGGCTCGCCCTGGCATGTCAGCATCGGCGCGATGACAGGTATCATCATCGCCGTCATCCTCCCGCCCGCGAAAAGTGACCCCGTCGAAGAGGGCGAGGTGCAGACCCCATGAGCGAGTTCTTCCACCTCCAGACACTCATCATCATCGTTGCCGGTGCTGTTGCGACCTACCTCACCCGCGTCGGCGGTTACGTGCTGATGACGCGGATGAAATCCATCCCGCCGCGCGTGGAAGCCGGATTGAATGCCGTCCCCGTCGCCGTTCTGACGACGCTCGTCGCACCCGCCTTTTTCGAAGGCGGGTATGATGTGAAGCTCGGCTTGATCGTGGCGCTGATCGTCGGTCTGCGCTTCCCCGGCCTGATCATGCTCTTCGCCGGCTGGGCGCTGGTCGTGGCGCTCCGACATTTTCAGCTCTCATGAATTGAAAATGCCGTCACGGGCTCACATCAAAGGGCTTCGGTCGCAGCCACGAGCCACTGCTTTACACTCTCATCGCTGATCAACGGCATCAGCTTCTCGCGCGTCTTGGCGTGATAGTCGTTCAGCCAGGCGCGTTCGTCTTCCGTCAGCAGCGCAACGATAATGAGTCTGCGGTCGATCGGGCACCAGGTCAGCGTCTCGAAGGAGAGCATCGGCTGATCACCGCCTTCGATTGCCTCGGCCTCTCGCACATAGATCAGGTTCTCGATGCGGATGCCGAAAGCGCCGGGACGGTAGTAGCCAGGCTCGTTGGACAGGATCATCCCCGGCAGGATTTCCTGCTGAGACACGCGGGAAATGCGCTGCGGGCCTTCATGCACTGACAGATAGGAGCCGACTCCGTGACCGGTTCCGTGGCCGTAATCGGCGCCTGCTTTCCACAGCGCAATGCGCGCCAGCGGATCGAGATCGCAACCGCGCGTTCCCTTCGGAAACTTCGCGTCGCTGATGGCGATGACGCCCTTAAGCACCAGCGTGAAGAAGCGCTTCTGCTCGTCTGGCACATTGCCGATGGCGACGGTGCGCGTGATATCGGTGGTGCCGTTCACATATTGCGCACCGGAGTCCACCAGAAACATCTCGCCATCCTGCAGGCGGCGGTCGCTATCGGTGGTCACGCGGTAATGGATAATCGCGGCGTTCGGGCCGGAGCCGGAAATCGTATCGAAGGAAACGTCCTTGAGCGGGTTCTGCATCGTTTCGCCAAGGCGCGCCCGTGCCTGCTCCAGCTTCGTTACCGCCTGGATTTCGCTGACGGTACCGGGCTGCTGGCTGTCGAGCCATGCCAGATATTCCACCATCGCCGCGCCATCCTGAATATGGGCGGCGGCGGAACCGGCCAGCTCCGCTTCGTTCTTGCAGGCACGCGGCAGCTTCACGGGGTCGATCGCCTCGACAACCGTGCCGCCATTGTCCTTGATGACACGCGTCAGCGCCACAGGCACCACGTCGGCATCCACCAGGATCGACGCGCCCTTCTCAGCAAGCCCGCGAAGGGTCGGCTCGATTTCTGTCGGCGCGTGACGCTTCACGAGGTCATTGAGATAGGCTTTGACCTCGCCGTTCAATTTCCGCTCATCCACAAACAGATCGGCTTTGCCAGCGGCATGGATAATCGCGCGAGCCAGCGGATGCGGCGTGTGCGGCACGTCGTTGCCGCGGATGTTGAAGATCCACGCAATCGACGATGGATCGGTCACGAGAACCGCATCCGCCTTGCGGCCTTTCACATCCTCGGCAATGTTGTCGATCTTCTGCCGCGCGGGCGTGCCGCTAAAGGCGTCCGGCTGAATCGCGACCGGCTCCAGAGGCTCCGCAGGGCGCCCTTCCCACAGAGGATCGAGCGGGTTGGCAGCCAGCAGCACGACGGAGCCACCCTTTTCGGCAAGAGCCTTTTCCAGCCGTAGCAGTTCCGCGCTCGTATGCAGCCAGGGGTCGATACCGAGACGGAATCCGCTCGGCGCATGGTCGCCCAGCCACTTTGCCGGCGGGGCGCCCACCAGATCGCCGCCGGTAAACACCGCCGGGTCAACCTGTGACGCAAGCTGCGTCGTATAGCGCCCGTCGACAAACACGATGGCTTGCGACCGCATCACCAGCACCACGCCGGCAGAACCGGTAAAGCCCGTCAACCATGCCATCCGCTCGGCACATTCCGGTACGTATTCACCTTGATACTCATCAGCGCGGGGAATGAGAAACCCGTCTATGCCGAGCGCATCGAAGGTCGAGCGCAACGCCTCCACGCGAGCCTTGCCGAACTGCGGAGTGGACTTGTTGTCAAAGGACTGGAACATGGCATGCTTTCTGGATTGTCCAGAGCGCCGTGCGTCTTATTGGACGCACAAAGGACGCTCTGTCTTTTGGAATCTACGCATCTTTTACAGACCATAGCGCGGCAGCCTCTCGCAGGTCCAGATCAAAGCGAGCGCCATCCCACGGCACCTCCATCCGCCCAATAGTTAGGCAGATTGCGCAAATCTGAGGGGCGATCACGCGCAGGATTGCATATAACGCATAGCACGAATGTCGAAGCGGCTATGGCGTCCGGAGCTGCACTGTCCTAAATTCCAAAGCATCGAAGGGGCAACGAAAACCCCGCAGAACAAGGATGTCCAACATGTCGAAGTCGATCTTTCGCACCGCATTTGAACGCGTCGTCGAAGCCCGTCAGCGGCAGGCAGACCGTTATGTCAGCAGCGCAATGCTGAACTTGGACGACACCACCATTGCCGCTTTCGGCACTACGCGCGAAGAACTGCGTCGCAAGGCGAAATCCACTTACGTATTCTGATCGTGAGGCGAGCTTCCTCCCGGCTCGCTGAACAAGGAATACGTTTATCCGCTTGAGCCTCTCCTCCCAAGGCTCGCGGATTCGGTCGGCAGGACCGATTGAAAAGGCGGCGCGCAAGCGTCGCCTTTTTCATGTCGTCAGAGCATGTCGCGACGAAGATGGATCGTGACCCAGCCATTGCGCCAGATAGTGCGGATGTGGCTGAGCTTCATGCCGTTATAGGCGGACAGAACCTTCCAGCGCTGGGTGCTGAGAATACCCGATAGGATGACCGTGCCGCCGGGCGCCAGATGCGCCACGAGTTGCGGCGCCATCTTGATCAGTGGACGCGCCAAAATATTGGCGATGATCAGATCGAATGGCCCATGACGGCGAAAGGAATCCGAGTGGAAACCGGGCGCTGTCTCGAAGGCAATGCCGGAGGCGATGCCGTTCAGCTTCGCATTCTCCTTGGCGACACGCGTCGCGATCGGATCGATATCGGTGGCCAGTACCGGCACCTTGCGCATCTTTGCCGTCGCAATTGCCAAAACACCGCTGCCCGTGCCGAGATCCAGCGCGTTGCGGATCGTGCGCGAACGCAGAACGTCCTCGATCATCTCCAGGCAGCCTGACGTGGTGCCGTGATGCCCGGTGCCGAAAGCCTGACCGGCCTCGATTTCGATGGCCAGATCGTTTGGACGAACCTTGTCGCGGTCATGCGAACCATGCACCAGGAAGCGCCCTGCCCGCACCGGCTTCAGTCCTTCCAGCGACTTGGCGATCCAGTCGACATCGGGAATGACTTCGCGCTCGATCGCAAGATGCGGAAAGGAAGCCTGCAACAGCGTCTGAAAGCGCTCGGTGATCTCGTCTTCCTGCTCCAGAAGCAAGTAGATCGATGCTTCCCAGATATCGCGCTTCTCATCGACCTCGGTGGTCGCGATCGCGATATCTTCCTCGCCGAAGACTTCCGACATCACATCAAGCACGTCGCCTGCCTGAACTTCGGTTGTGGTGACATAGAGACGGATTTCACTCACGACGGACGCTTTCCCTAAGGCATGTTGCGCAATACCGATAAGCGATCTTGCGTTGATGACATGCAACGAAACGAGGGCTTCAAGCGTGAGGATCAATCGCCACACGCTTCAGCTGGTTGAAGCGTCAGCCTTTGCCACAAAACACGCGGCAATCCAATGGAGCGGAAGGCGTTTCTTACGCCGACCTGTCAGGACTTGACGAGATTTTGCAGCTTCTGAACGGCCACATCAGGATTTTCGCCATAGGCAATCGTGCCGCCGAAGGAACCGTCCGGGCGAAGCAGGATCACCGAGGCCGTATGGTCCATGGTGTAATCGCCATTCGGGTCCTTCTCGTCGACCGGCACCTTCTTGGCATAGATGCGATAACCCTTCAGCGTTTCAGCGATCTTGTCCGGTGCACCGGTAATGCCGGTAATCCGCTTGGAGACGTTGGAGATATACTGGTTCATCACCTCGGGCGTGTCGCGTTCGGGATCGACCGAAACGAAATAGGCCTGCAGCTTGTCGCCCGCCGGGTCGACCTTCTCCATCCAGCCATTCAGCTCAAACAGCGTGGTGGGGCAGACTTCAGGGCAATGGGTGAAGCCGAAGAACAGCGCTGTCGGCTTGCCCTGAAACGCCTTCTCGGTAATCGGCTGACCATTCTGCGCAACGAGCTGGAAGGGCGTGCCATAGGCCTCCTCCACCATCTGCTCACGGCTGTTGGTCAATTCCATCGTCAACCAGCCCATGACGCCCAAGAGAACGACGACGGCACCCCAGAGCGCGAGACGGATCGATTTCATGCTGTTCCTCACCATGCGATAATTGGCGGCAGGCGCCCTATGCGAGTGATAGCCAAGCCATTGAGGTTGCGCAAATCAAGAACGGCTGGAAAGCACAACCGCGCTCTTTTGTCTCAATACCGCGCTATGCCGCAGCCTCGAGAGCCGCCTGTCAGAAGCACCAGGCGATGCCATTCTGCACAGACGCAATAAAGATATCGGTGCCGTGTCGAAGCCAGCCGTCAAAGGTAGCGATCACGCCGAAAAGGACAGCGCCCGTGGCAAGAGCTGCAAGCAGAAGCTTGCCGGAGTGGGACAATAATGCGCTCATCGTCCTCTTATACTCCACGGCGACCCCAAGGAGAAGCACGGAACGGCCTGGATTGTAAGCTTTCACATCCGTTAGTGAAAGTTTAAACGATTCTTGCCATCATGGTCGCCAGCGGTCCGCGCAAGCGCACGACATGATGTCACCGGATTTCACCTGGACGCCGCATTCATCCTTCCCAGCACACGGCCCGCCAGAGAGCCGCCAGGACAAGCAACGACCATGTCGAACGCCATCAAACAATCCGGCGCATACCTCGAAATCGTTTCCTTCCATCTCGGCGATCAGGAATTCTGCATCGACATCATGGCGATCCGCGAAATCCGCGGTTGGGCGCCGGTGACGCCAATGCCCCATACTCCGCCCTACGTTCTCGGCCTCATCAACCTTCGCGGTGCGGTGATCCCGGTTATTGACATGGCCTGCCGTCTCGGCATGAAGATGACCGAACCCTCCGAGCGTTCCGCGATCATCGTTACAGACATCGGCGGCAAGCTGGTCGGCCTTTTGGTCGAACAGGTCTCCGACATGATGACCATCCGCTCCGAAGACCTCCAGCCCGCCCCGGAAATCATCCCGGAAGAGCAGCGCAATTTCTGCCGCGGCATCGTGGCGCTGGAAAAGAGCATGGTCTGCTTCCTCAACCTCGACACGGTCATTGCCGACGAATTGTCGCGCGAAGCCGCATAACGTCAGGCATCTTGGATTTCAGATAACGGCGGGCCTTTGGTCCGCCGTTTTTCGTTGCGCGACTTCCTGTATACCCACCCGTACCTACAGTCTGTTCAAGAATTGTGGTGGGTCTGCCGAAACGGGTGATTTCGAGAACCGGAGCGCAGCGTACTTCGGTACGTGAGCACCGGAAGCGCAGAAATTACCATTTGCAGGCGACCAAACGCGATTATTGGATAGACTGTTATGGCTTGCCGTTTTTCCACGTCACGGTCTGGCCATAGAGCGGCACGGTCGAGATCGCCATCTTCGCCGAGCCATCCGTCAGCTCGCGCGTATGGACCAAGTAGACCAGCGTGTCGTTGGTCTTATCGTAAATCCGGTTGACCACCATTTTCTTCCAGACCAGCGACATGCCCTGGCGGAAGACCTCTTCGCCGCCCTTTGAGAGATCGATATCGCCCACTTCAACCGGCCCGGTCTGGCTGCAGGAGATGGCGTTGTTTGATGGGTCTTCGAACCAGTTGCCGTTCTTGAGGCGATCGATCACGCCGCGCTCGAAATAGGTGATGTGGCAGGTGACGCCCTTCACTTTGGGATCGGCGATGGCTTCCACGACGATATCATTGCCGGTCCAGTCGACACCGACCTTGCCCACCACCTGCGCCAATGCGCCAAATGGGAAAAGCGCCAGTCCCGCAACCAGTGCCACTCGAAGTTTCTGTGATGTCATCGCCTTTACCTCCGTGTCTGAGACAACAGATAGGATGGCGCGTCAGCGTAACAAGATCGGCGTGTTAGCGTTTTCTCATCGTGCAGGGCTCATAACCCATCGCGTGCAGGCGGCCGGCCACCATGCCGATCTTCGCCGGTATGTCGCGCACATGCTGCAAGGCCAGCGACTTCGCAGCGGCAATGGCCGCGGAGGCGCAGACCACGGCATCTTCCGCGGCATTGTGGTGGACAAAACGAAGCTGAAGATGATGGGCGATGATGTTGAGCTTATGCGACGGCAGCGACGGCCAGACGCGCTGTGCCATCTTCACGCTGCAGAAGTAAGAGAGCGACGGATAGCTCTGGCGGTACTTGTCGAAGCTCGCGCGCATGACGCTGAAATCGAAGGCCGCGTTATGGGCAATCATCGTCGCTTCACGAAACTCGTCGACAAACTCTTCCATGACTTCGGGAAATTCAGGCGCATCTTCCACATCGGCCGGGCGAATGCCATGCACCGCAATGTTGAAGTGGGAAAATCGCATGTCCTTCGGTCGAATCAGCCGCTCTTCCACCCGCGTGATCACGCCATCCTCGATCCATGCCAGCCCGACAGAACAGGCGCTGCCACGCTCTTCATTGGCGGTTTCAAAATCGATGGCGATTGTTTTCAAGAGGCGATTCCCGGTGCGTTGCAAACGGCATAGAACAAAATGGCTTGGAAATGAACCACCACACAAGAAACGGGTGGGAACGACACCCTCCACAGCTTAGAAATCAATGACGTGATGGGGATGATCGAGATGAGCGTACACAGCCGAATGAATGCAACGGAATGGGCAATGCTGGTCGCGCTGTCCATCCTCTGGGGCGGCTCCTTCTTCTTTGTCGGCATCGCGGTCAAGGAATTGCCACCGATCACCATCGTCACGCTGCGGGTCACCATCGCCGCACTCGCGCTTCTCACTGTCTGCCGTGTCCTCGGCTACAGCCTGCCACGAAAGCCGGAGGTTCTCCGCGCCTTCCTGATCATGGGCCTCCTCAACAACATTATCCCCTTCTCCTTGATCGTCTGGGGGCAGACCCATATTGCCAGCGGTGTGGCCTCTATCCTCAACGCCACGACGCCGCTCTTCACCGTGCTTGTCGCCCATATGATGACAACGGATGAGAAGCTCAGCGCCAACAAGCTTGCTGGCGTCATCATCGGTTTTGTCGGCGTCGCGACCATGATCGGCCCTGCGGCACTCACAGGTGAGCGCTCGAGCCTCTGGGGTCAGCTTGCCATCCTCGGTGCTGCCATCTCCTACGCCTTCGCGGGCATTTTCGGACGGCGTTTCAAGGCGATGGGCGTGCCGCCCCTGGTGACGGCCACAGGCCAGATTTCCGCTTCAAGCCTCGTTCTCATTCCGGTTGCACTCCTTGTCGACAGGCCCTGGACGCTTGCCATGCCGAGCGGCGAAACATGGGCCGCCCTCTTCGGCATAGCGCTCCTGTCCACCGCACTCGCCTATCTCATCTTCTTCCGCATTCTCTCTTCGGCGGGCGCGACGAACCTTGCGCTCGTTACCTTTCTCATTCCGGTCAGCGCCATCGTCCTCGGCTCGCTGGTCCTCGGAGAACAGCTTGCCCTGAAACACTTTATCGGCATGGCAATGATCGCCGCCGGTCTCGTCGCCATCGACGGGCGGCTGTTGCAGCGCAAGTCCTTCAAGACTTGACAGCACCGACCGGCCACCGCATCCTGCGGCCATGATCGCAAACACCAACACAATGATGCTTACCGTGGGTACCACCGGCACGCCGGTGGACGGTGGAGCCTTGTGTGGAGCCTTTTCGCGATAGGTCTCGCGATCATTCCACCGAAGCCCTGCCGAAGCAGCAGGGCAACAGAATGCACCTGCTCTTCCGATTGAAAGGAAACAGCATGTCGCAATCCCAGGAACCACCCTCACCCGCCGATTTTTCCCTCGATGACGTCATCATCCGTGGTTTCCGTCCGGATGATGCGGAAGCCCTGACAGAAGTCCTGAACATGCCGGGCGTCCGCTACGGTACCCTTCGCCAGCCGTTTCAGAGCGTTGCTCATACTCGCCGATATATGGAATCCCTTACACCAGCCGATATCATGATCGTTGCTGAATGGCGCGGTCGACTGATCGGCAATGCTGGCCTCCACGCGGAGCGGGGTCGCAGGCGCCATTCCGCTTCGTTAGGGCTCGGCATCCACGATGATTTTACCGGCAAGGGCCTCGGAACGCTCTTCATCAAAACACTGTTGGATGCAGCCGATAACTGGCATGACTTGAAACGGATCGAACTCAACGTCTTCACCGACAACGCGCCCGCCATCCGGCTTTACGAGAAGTTCGGTTTCGAGAAGGAAGGTACGATGCGGCAATACGCTCTTCGAAATGGCGTCTATGCCGACTGCTATCTGATGGCGAGGGTGAGGTAGCCCTGCTTCGACTGCACTTATAAATACGTTTCGCGAATTGAAAATTTGCGCTCGACGTAAGGCCGCGTACGTGGGATCAACCCTTTAACAAAAGCGAAGCGAAGAATTTTTGTCAGCACAACGATTTCTCTGCTTACCTTGAATTTCGCCTGCTGAGTTTGGGCTACGTCACTCGTCGCGGCCATTTTTGCCGACCAGCTTGCATCGCATTGTAGTTCACCTGGAAATTTGGCGGAGACCATATCACCACGCCGCCCATGATCGATACCACGAAGATCAACTTGGATATAACCGCGAGGATCGTTCCGGCAAGGCCCGTCCAAAACAAAGCACGGTGTATACCGTACCGGGTTTCCAGGACGTTATGAAGGATATGACCTCCGTCAAGGGGATAAGCTGGAAGCAAATTGATCACGGTTAGAACCAGATTGAAATTGGAAAGCCAAAAGATTGCGGCAAAAATGAAAGGTCGCGATGTCGGCGGAGGCCGATGCCATAGTTGATCCGTCCCAACAGAAACGGGATCGGGAAGGAATACGTAATACAATACAAGCCCAATTATGCCCGCGCAGAGATTGGCCAACGGCCCGGCGAAAGTAACGAGGTAGTCATCTCTTCTGCTGTATCGGTTCGTCTCCCAAAGCGTTTCTCCTCCTCTCACATGAAGACGGATTAGCACGACACGGTGGCCAAGTTTTATGGCTGCCCATGCATGTGCAGCCTCATGAATGAAAATCGACAACACGATTCCGATGGCAACAACGCTGGCAGTGGCAAACCCGCGAGATGAGAACTTGTACCAGATAGGGAACGTCAGGGCTGTAACCAGGATAATTATGCTGCCGTGTATCCACACAGGCGGGGCGTTTCCGAGCGATAGCTCTACACCGTCATCATAGTGGCTGAATTTCACGTGGGCTCCCGGCGCAGTTTCACATCTACGGTCGTTCTTATGTGGACCATACCATCAAAGAGGTCGAGGCATTATTGCGCAAAGCGTGTCTTAAAGCCATCACCGTCGCGGATGGTCCTCCGGGGACCATACGCTCAGCCTATCATCTCGCCTGTGCTGTGCGGCAAGCACAATAATGGTCTCCCACAGCACGCAGCTTCGTCCCCATTACTGTCTTCCAACCGCTGTGGCGCATGGGCCTAACCTGCAAATCGGCCCATCGCGGAAACTGCTCGGCAATCAGCCGCGCTACCGTCTCCAGCCGATCGCTCATGAGGCCCTCTCTATGACTGTCTCAAACCGACAGAACGATTTTGACATCGTCACCCGCCGATCAAAGCCAGCCACTCATCCTCATCCATGGTCTGCACTCCAAGCTCGCGCGCCTTGTCGAGCTTCGATCCGGCACCGGGACCTGCCACGACGATATCGGTTTTCTTCGACACCGAGCCTGCGACCTTGGCACCAAGGCTTTCCGCCCTCGCCTTTGCCTCGTCACGGGTGAATTTTTCCAGCGAGCCGGTGAAGACCACCGTCTTTCCAGCAACAGGACTTCCTTCCGTCGATGGCTTATCCGCCTCCTTCGGGCGAAGCTCCTTCATCAACCGGTCGATGACATCGAGATTGCGGGGTTCCTTGTAGAACTCCACAATGGCGCGCGCCACCACTTCACCGATGCCATCGATGCTGTTGAGTTCGTTCCAGGCGTCGCCGGACGAATCAGCGGCAGCCTTCATCGACTCCTCGAAATGCGCATAGGTGCCATAGCTGCGGGCCAGAAGCTTCGCGGTCGTCTCTCCCACATGGCGAATGCCGAGCGCAAAGATCAGCCGGTGCAGATCGATCTCGCGCCTGGCATCGATGGCATCGAACAGCTTCTTGACGCTAACCTTGCCGAAGCCATCGATATTCTCAAGCCTGGTGAGGTGGCTCTTCTCCTGCCGTTCTTTCAGCGTGAAGATATCGGGAGCGGTCTTGATCGACAGCGCGGGATCTTCGCTCTCGAAGAAGAACTCGATCTGCTTGGTGCCAAGCCCCTCAATGTCGAAGGCATTGCGCGAGACGAAGTGCTTCAGGTGCTCCACCGCCTGCGCCCGGCAGACAAAGCCGCCGGTGCAGCGTGTTACCGAGTCGAGCTTGCCGGTCTTTTCATTGCGCTCGCGCACCGCATGGCTGCCGCAGACAGGGCACTTTTTCGGAAACTCATAGGGCTTCAGAGTGTCGGGTCGCCGTTCCAGAACGACATCCAGAACCTGTGGAATAACATCGCCAGCGCGCTGGACGATGACGGTGTCGCCGATCCGAATATCGTGATCCTCCGGTCGGATACGCTCACCGTGATTGCCGATCCCCTCGATGTAATCGGCATTGTGCAGCGTCGCATTCGTCACCACCACACCGCCGACGGTAATCGGCGTCAGCCGCGCAACGGGCGTCAGCGCGCCTGTGCGACCCACCTGAATGTCGATCGCCTCGACGGTGGTGAAAGCCTGCTCGGCAGGAAATTTATGCGCCGTTGCCCAGCGGGGGCTACGCGAGCGAAAGCCGAGACGTTCCTGCAGATCAAGCTCATCGACCTTGTAGACGACGCCGTCAATATCATAATCGAGGTCCGGCCTGGCAATGCCGATTTCATGATAGTGTTCAAGCAGTTGCGCGGCGGAAGTGAATCTCTTCATCAACGGGTTTACCGGAAAACCCCAGTCGCGGAATTTTTCGACAATACCATGCTGCGTGTCGGCAATGCGCGTCGGCTGACCGCCACTGGAGACCTCACCCAGCGCATAGGCGAAGAACTTCAGCTTGCGCCGTGCAGTGACATTCGGATCGAGCTGGCGCAACGATCCGGACGCCGTGTTGCGCGGATTGACGTAGGTCTGCTTGCCCTCCGCCTCCATCTGCGCATTCAGCGCCAGAAAGTCGCTCTTAGCCATATAGACTTCGCCACGCACTTCCACCACATCCGGAACGCTGGCGGGAAGCTCGTTTGGGATTTCCTTGATGGTACGGATATTCGCGGTGACATTCTCACCCGTCGTGCCATCGCCGCGCGTCGCTGCCGTCGTCAGTTTGCCCCGTTCATAGCGGATGGACATGGAAAGCCCATCGATTTTCGGCTCGGCGGTGAAGGCAATCGACTCATCCGGCAGCCGCCCGAGGAAGCGGTAGACCGAGGCGACGAAGTCGGCGACATCCTCATCCGAGAAGGTGTTGTCGAGTGAGAGCATCGGGCGCGCATGAACGATGGGCGCAAAAGTCGGCAGCGGCGCAAAGCCCACATTTTTCGATGGGCTGTCGGCGCGCACCAGTGCCGGAAAAGCCGCCTCGATCGCATCGTTGCGCCGTTTCAGCGCGTCATACTCTGCGTCCGAAACCTCCGGCTGATCCTTGCCGTGATAGAGCGCATCGTGCCGCGCAATTTCAGCCGCGAGAAAGGCAAGCTCGGAAGACGCTTCAAGCTCGGTCAGGTTTTCGACGGGTTTCTGGTCGTTCGACATGGCGGCCTCATTCGGGAATCTGCCTGAGCTTTTATCCAATTATTGGAGCTGGCGAAACGGCCCCTTTTCATCAGGACGGAATCGATTACTCTGAACATCCGGATAATCCCTCTGTTCCGGAGCCGCCCATGGACATGACGACCCTGATCGCCTTTGCCGCTGCATTCTTCGTCTTCGCAGCCAGTCCCGGCCCCGACAATATGACCATCGTCGCGCGAACCATCACCCATGGCGCGCCATCCGGCATTGCCTATGGGCTTGGTACAGTTGCCGGTATTCTGATCTTCCTTACGCTGGCCGCCTTTGGCCTGTCGCTGATTGCGCAGGAGATGGGCGTTGCCATGACGGTTCTACGCTATGGCGGTGCGGCCTATCTGATCTGGATGGGGGTGAAGATGTGGACGGCGCCGGCTGTCGTGCCGCAGCTTCAGCCCGTGAGCGAGAGACGTGGCCTTTTCTCCATCTTTGTCACCGGCTTCGTTCTCAATCTCGGCAATCCGAAAATGCCGCTCTTCTATGTCGCGCTCCTGCCTAACGTCGTCGGTACATCGCTGACCGTGGATCATCTGGCAGCACTCGCCGCCGTCATTCTCTGCGTCGAGGTGGTGGTGATCGGCGGGCACGTGCTGCTTGCGGTGAGAGCACGAAAGCTGCTGCGCTCGGAACGCATCGTTCGCCGCGTCAACCGCGTGGCGGGCGGAGTGATGATCGGCTCCGGTGTGGCCGTTGCAGCCAGCCGCTGAAACGGGCGAAGCGATCATGGTCGTCAAAAGGATCATCGCCAATATCGCCGCTCCGGATGTCAAAGCCGCCCAAGCCTTTTATGGCGACATCCTCGGCCTCGACCTTGCCATGGACCATGGCTGGATCGTCACCTTTGCAGCGCCCATAATCGAGGCGCGACCACAAGTGAGCATCGCGACGCAAGGCGGATCAGGAACCCCCGTCCCGGATTTGTCGATTGAGGTTGACGATCTTGAGGAGGTGCTTCGGCGTGTGAAAGCGGCAGGCCTGAAGCTCGAATATGGCCCTGCCCACGAGCCATGGGGCGTGAAGCGCTTCTACCTCCGTGATCCCTTCGGCCGGCTGATCAATATCCTGTCTCACGAAGAAGAGGGGTGAGCGCGCCCTCGAACCGTACGTTTTTGTACGCAGATATAGCATCTTCTTCACACGAATACTTAAGACTACCCGGCTAGATTGTCCGCAAAAATCATGGAGAAAAGGCGGACATGTCGATAAAATGTGAAGGTTGCCGCGACGGCAAAGACCTCGACTTCCCATTCTCGATGGCATTTCAGCCTATCTTTGACGTCAACACCGGCGCGGTGTTTGCCAATGAAGCACTGGTGCGTGGCCCAAATGGCGAGGGTGCGGGAACGGTTCTGTCAAAGGTCGACGAGAGCAACCGATATACGTTCGATCAGCAATGCCGCGTCAAGGCGATCGAGCTTGCCGCGCGGCTATTCGATCCGACGGACACCACCAAGCTTTCGATCAACTTCATGCCGAACGCCGTCTATGAGCCGCGCGCCTGCATCCGCCTGACACTGGCAACCGCCATGAAGACCGGCTTCCCGCTGAACCGCATCATTTTCGAGTTCACCGAGACCGAAAAGCTGGACTCGGTGCATGTGCTGAACATCCTGCGCACCTACCGGGACATCGGTTTCATGACAGCGATCGACGATTTTGGTGCAGGCTATTCCGGCCTCAACCTTCTCACCCATTTCCAGCCCGATATCGTCAAGCTCGACATGGACTTGATCCGCGGCATCGACCGCGATCCGGTCAGACGCGTGATCCTGCGCAACACGTTGAACATGCTGGCCGATCTGAACATCACACCACTTTGCGAGGGCATCGAAACAGCTGACCAACTTGCCGCACTCCGCGACCTTGGCGTCAACCTGATGCAGGGATATCTCCTGGCAAAGCCCGCCTTCGAATCCGTAACCGTGCCCAGCACGATCGCGGATGTGCTGGCACCTGCCGCATAATTTTAAAGAAAGCGTCGATCGAGGACTCAGTCCTGTGCGGCCAGCAGTCGCGCAGCAGCCGCCCTCGCCTCATCCGTCACCGATGCACCCGCCAGCATGCGCGCAATCTCTTCGGTGCGATGTTCCGGCTGCATGGTCGCAACGCGGGTCGCGATCCGCTCTGTCCCATCGCCCGCCGGTCCCTTGGCAATCAGCAGATGGGTTGAGGCACGTGCTGCCACCTGCGGCGCATGGGTGACCGACAAGACCTGAACTGTCTTTGATAGCCGCTTCAGCCGCTGGCCAATGGCATCCGCCACCGCACCACCTACGCCCGTATCGATTTCATCGAAGACCAGTGTCGGGGCCGAGCCGCGATCGGCAAGAGCCACTTTCAACGCCAGCAGGAAGCGTGAAAGCTCGCCGCCGGACGCCACCTTCATGATCGGGCCAGGTCGGGTGCCCGGGTTGGTCTGAACGTGGAATTCCACCACATCGATACCGTCTGCCGTCGCCGACGACGCATCGCTTGTGACCTCCACGGTGAAACGCGCCCGCTCCAGCTTCAGGGCCGGAAGCTCCGCCATCACCGCCTCGGACAGTGCGGCGGCCGCATTGCGACGCTTTTCGGAGAGCGACATTGCCGCTCGATCGAAATCGGCCTTCACCACGCCGAGCTGCGCTTCGAGCTTCGCCAGCTTTTCTTCGCCCGCATCCAGATCGGCAAGATCCGTCACCATGCGCTCGGCCAGCGCTGGAAGATCGCTTACGGGAACGGAATATTTGCGGCCTGCAGCGCGAAGCGCAAAGAGACGCTCTTCCACGCGCTCCAACTCGCGCGGGTCGAACTCCGTCCGGCGAAGCGCCGCTTCCACTTCCATCTGCGCATTGGAAAGATTGTCGAGTGCTGCGTCGAGCAGTTGCACGGTATCTTCAAGCAGACCCGGAGCCTCATGGCTCTTGCGTTCCAGCCGCCGCATCATCGAGGCGATGATCGGCACAGGCGAGGCATTGCCGTTCAGGAATTCGCTGGCCTCGGCAATATCACCGGCAATGCGTTCGGATTTCTGCATCACTGCCCGGCGTTCCGCCAGTTCCTCCTCCTCGCCATCGCGAGGAGAAAGCGCTTCCAACTCTTCCACGGACGAGCGCAGATAATCCGCCTCGCGGGCCGCCGCCTCCACCTTGGCGCGGTGCACCTTCAAGCCGCGCTCGGCGTCCTTCCAGGTGCGGTAGAGCCCCTGAACGGAGACAACCTCATCGCTGAGGCCGGCAAAGGCATCGAGAAGCGCGCGGTGCGCATTGGTGTCCACCAGCGCCCGATCGTCATGCTGTCCGTGAATTTCCACCAGATGCTGACCAAGCTGGCGCATCATCTGCACCGATACGGCCTGATCGTTTACATAGGCCTTGGTGCGCCCATCGGCCGACTGCACGCGGCGAAAGATCAGATCGCCATCATCATCCAGACCGTTTTCGCGCAGCAGCAGGCGCGCAGGATGATCCATGCCAACTTCGAAAGTGGCCGTCACCTGCCCCTTATCTTCGCCATGGCGCACGAGACCGCCATCGCCACGCCCACCAAGGGCGAGCGACAGGCTATCGAGAAGAATGGATTTGCCGGCGCCGGTTTCGCCGGTCAGCACCGAGAGACCGGCCTCGAACCCAAGGTCGAGCCGTTCGATCAGAACGATGTCGCGGATCGAAAGCTGGACCAGCATGGGAACGCCTTTGCCTTACGCTCCGATCAGCTTCTTGCCGGCGCGGGAAATCCAGGATTCGCGGTTTTCACGCGGCTCCAGACCCTGGCCCTTCAAGAGCTTGTAGGAATCGGCATACCATTGGCTGTCCGGGTAGTTGTTGCCGAGAACGGCAGCTGCCGTCTGGGCTTCATCCACCAGTCCCATGGCGTAATAGGCTTCTGTGAGACGTGCGAGCGCCTCTTCGATCTGGTTGGTGTTCTGGTACTGCTCCACGACGATGCGGAAGCGGGACACGGCAGCCAGATATTCCTTGCGCTCTAGGTAATAGCGACCGACCTGCATTTCGCGACCAGCAAGCTGATCGCGTGCAAAGCGGATCTTCGCCTGCGCATCGGCGACATATTCCGAATTCGGATAGTCGTTGACCACCTTGCTCATCGCTTCGATGGTACGCTGCGCGGCGCGCTGGTCCTGCGTCACGTCGGCGATCTGCTTGGAGTAAGCAAGACCGATCATGTACTGAACGTAAGCTGCGTCTTTCGCGCGCGGATATTGCTTGAGGAAGCGCTGACCGGATGTGATCGCTGCTTCGTTTTTGTTCTGACGCGTGGCGATGAAGGTATTCATCACCAGAGCCTTCTGGCCCCACTCGGTGAACGGGTACTGCTTGTCGATCGCGGTGAACTTGCGACCGGCTTCGGTCATGTTGCCCTTGTTCATATTGGCAAGCGCCTGGCGGTAAAGCACATCCGGCGGATCGGTTTCAACGCCGAGCTTTGTAATGTCGATATCGGGATCGGACTGGCAGGCAGTGACCAGCGTTCCGGCGCCAAGCAGCATCAGCGATACGAGCCCAACCCGCACCGTTCCATTCATTGCACCAGACCCAACACGCTTCATTCGACAGTTCCCACTTCCCGCGTCACTACAGAGCTTAGGCTTTCGCAGGCGGTTCTAGCCGCAAAAGCACCAGCAGGGCAACGCAATGATGACGCATTAACGCATTTTTATGGCAGGCTCACGCATGAAACGCGATAATCCCGGCCTCCACCCTTGCAACTCCTATTAGAGCGTTTCCTTTTTAAATGGAAGCGTTCTGCGGGAGCAGATTTCCATTGCGCCGAAGGTGACTACCTAAGAGCGTACCCACGGGTACAGAAAAGCCGATCACCGTTGCTACGGCAAACAATTCCACGTCAAACCACCCTCACCCCAAGAAACTCTCTGACGATTATCATCGCTTTTGCCAGCCTTCCAGCTGGCAACGCCACCGCCCTTCGCAGCACTCGATCACGCCTGAGCACGGACAAAAGAAAAAAGGCTGCCTGGAGGGACAGCCTTTATGAAAAGTCGAATAGAATTATGATCTTATGCGGACCAGGGCGCAAATTCCGGCTGGTTGATCGCCACGAATTCACGCGCACGAACGACCGGCTGACGCGCTGCAGGCGCCTCGACGATCTCATAGGCGGTCGGGTCGCTCAAAAGCGCCTTCAGCGCGTTCGCATTGACCTTGTGACCGCCGCGATAGGAGCGGTAGCAGCCGATGAATTGTGCGCCGGCGAGCGCCAGATCGCCAACGGCGTCGAGCGTCTTGTGACGAACGAACTCTTCCTTCTCGTAGCGCAGGCCTTCCATATTGATGACCGTATGGTCGTCGGAGATGACAACCGAATTTTCCAGCGAGGAGCC
The DNA here is from genome assembly GCF_004310285.1 of Agrobacterium cavarae. Classification (GTDB taxonomy): domain Bacteria; phylum Pseudomonadota; class Alphaproteobacteria; order Rhizobiales; family Rhizobiaceae; genus Agrobacterium; species Agrobacterium cavarae. The sequence continues at coordinate 19,545 of NZ_SISF01000034.1, read as the reverse complement.
AAGCGCGTAACCGGCAGCCCACAGGCGCTCCACATCACGCATGAAGCCGAAGGTGCGAGCACGCGAAAGCTCGTTCTTGAACGTCTCAGCCGTCAGGTCGCCCTTCCAGGTCTGGCGACCGATCAGCGGCGTATCGAAATCGATTTCGACTTCGAAGCGCGTACCATCATACGGGCGGAACTCCGCCCAGGATGCGCCAGCATCGATACGAACCGGCTTGATGACGCGGATGTAGCGGCGCTTCACGCCGAGATTGACGATGCCAACCGATTCGATCGCTTCGATGAACGGTGCGGAACTGCCATCCATGATCGGCACTTCTGGACCGTCGACTTCAACGATCAGGTTGTCGATGCCCATGGCGTAGATGCCGGCCATGACATGCTCGACGGTTGCAACGGACTGTGCGGGCGAACGGCCGATCACGGTGCAAAGATCGGTGTTGCCGACATTGGCAGAAACCGCCTTCACTTCCACCACGGTACCATTCTCCAGCGTGCGGCTGAAGACGATACCCGTTCCGGCTTCCGCCGGCTGAAACGTCATGGAAGCCGGGTTGCCCGAATGCACGCCGATACCCTTGAGTTGAACAGGGTTGGCGATAGTTGTCTGAAAACCGAGCAATCCGATGGTCATGCGTATCAAGCCTTTTCATGTGACCCCGCCAGAAATGCCGGCTTGGTCCGAAGTCAAAAGAGGGGAAATGAAGTGCTCACGGAGACGTTATTTCCCATTCCCATGTTCTTACATACGCACACTGCAGCGCCATCACAAATCACTGTTGATTTCGCTTTGTTACAGACCCAAGCATTTGAAAGAATTGAGAGAAGCACCCTCGCACCGAGGCAGTGAAACACGAATACCCGGGCCTTTCAGACCCGGGTATTCGCTTAACGCAGAATCGCCTGATCGGTTCACCGACCGGCTATCCGATCAGTTTGATTGACGGCGCAGGAAGGCCGGAATTTCGAGCTGATCGTCTTCGTGATGGCTGGCAGAAGCCGGCGACTGGCGACCATGGTCATCCAGGTTGCCGCGACGCGGTGCATACATGCTCGCTTCCGGAGACATCGGACGGCGCTGCTGCGGAGCGAGGCTCGGAGCATCCATCATGTCGGAAGGAACAGTTTCTTCTTCATCGCGACGGCCGAGCGAATTTGTGATTCGCTTCAGCAGTCCCATGGGACCGCGCTCTTCAGGTGCTGCGTGAGCAACCTGTGCACGGTGATCCATTTCAGCCTTCACCACTGGCGGAAAGTCCTCGACCTTTGGCATGCGAACCGGCTCCGGCTGGCGCGCGACAGGAGCTGGTTCATGATAAACCTGAGCCTGTGGCTGTGCCATGCGCGGAGCCGGCGCTGCGACCTGCTCCGGAGCGTGGTATACAGGTGCCGGAGCAGCCTGAACCGGTGCTGCGGGGCGAGCAACGACCGGCGATTCGGCCGGAGCAGATGCGAACAGCTTGCTCTGTGGGCGGAACTCGGCTTCTGCCTGTGCCTGGCGCAACTGCTGTTCAGCAGCGGCCAGAGCGAGTTCGCGCTCCATATCGACTTCCGCAGCGCGGATGGTCTGAGCAATCGGATCTACGGACTTTGGTGCCTGCATAACTGGGGCAGGCTGAACTGCGGCCGGAGCGGATGCAACGGCCGCGGAGGGACGGATAACGGGCTTTGCTGCTGCAGCGGCGGCTGCACGCATCTCGGCGATGTTCTTTTCCATCTGGCCCGGTACACGGTCGATGCCGGTGGCAACGACGGAAACGCGGATGAGGCCTTCGAGCGCTTCGTCGAAAGTCGCGCCGAGGATGATGTTGGCATCCGGATCGACTTCTTCGCGAATACGCGTTGCAGCTTCGTCAACTTCGAAGAGGGTCAGGTCGCGACCGCCGGTGATGGAGATCAGGAGGCCCTGTGCGCCCTTCATCGAGGTTTCGTCGAGCAGCGGGTTGGCAATAGCCGCTTCCGCAGCCTGCATTGCGCGGCCTTCGCCGGACGCTTCACCCGTACCCATCATTGCGCGGCCCATTTCGCGCATGACCGAGCGAACGTCAGCGAAGTCGAGGTTGATAAGACCTTCCTTCACCATCAGGTCGGTGATGCAGGCAACGCCGGAATAGAGAACCTGGTCGGCCATTGCGAAGGCATCGGCAAAGGTCGTCTTGTCGTTAGCAATGCGGAAGAGGTTCTGGTTCGGAATGACGATCAGCGTATCGACAGACTTCTGCAGCTCTTCGATGCCCTGTTCGGCCAGACGCATGCGGCGTCCACCTTCGAAATGGAACGGCTTGGTAACAACGCCGACCGTCAGGATGCCCTTGTTGCGGGCAGCCTGTGCAACGACCGGAGCCGCACCCGTGCCCGTGCCGCCGCCCATGCCGGCGGTGACGAAGCACATGTGAGTGCCGTTCAGGTGGTCGATGATTTCATCGATGCACTCTTCGGCAGCAGCGCGACCGACTTCCGGCTGAGAACCGGCACCGAGACCTTCGGTGACGTTGACGCCGAGCTGGATCACCCGGTCGGCCTTCGTCATCGTCAGGGCCTGCGCGTCAGTGTTGGCGACGACGAAATCGACGCCCTGCAGACCTGCCGTGATCATGTTATTGACAGCGTTACCGCCACCGCCGCCAACACCGAAAACGGTGATGCGTGGCTTCAGCTCGGTGATATCCGGCTTTTGCAGCTGTATCGTCATTTTACCATTCCTTCTTTTGATGGCCGGCAACGCCCCGCTGGCCAATTTCTTTGAACTTCACTCATTCCTCTTCCGTGATACGCAGGAAAAGGATCAGAAACTTTCTTTCAGCCACTGCCCCACACGGGCTATCCGCCCGCTGCCCATTCCAAACGGCGAGAACATTCCGCTCTGCGCCGCGTGAATTTCAATGTCCGCGATTTGCGGATAGATCATCAATCCGCAAGCCGTGGAAAAGGCCGGGCCCTTGGCCGCAACCGGCAGGCCCGCCACGCCCATCGGACGACCGATGCGCACATTGCGAGCCAGAATGCGACGCGCCGTTTCCGGCAGACCGGTGAGCTGGCTTGCGCCACCCGTCAGCACCACGCGCTTGCCCACGATCGGGCTGAAACCGGACTTCTGGATACGGTCGCGGATCAGTTCGAGCGTCTCTTCGATACGAGCACGAATGATGCGACTGACCAGTGCCTTCGAAACCTGCGATGGCTGGTCGCGATCATCCTCGCCAATCGGCGGAACGGCGATCATCTCGCGATCGTCCACGCCACCATTGGCAAGCGAGGAACCGTGAACGACCTTCAGACGCTCGGCGTCCTCGATACGCGTGGAAAGACCACGTGCGAGGTCGGTGGTGACATGATGACCGCCAAGACCGATAGCATCGGTGTGAACCAGGCGACCTTCGGCGAAAACCGAGATCGTCGTCGTGCCGCCGCCCATGTCAATGGCAGCACATCCGAGTTCGACTTCGTCATCCACAAGTGCCGCAAGACCGCTGGCATAGGGGGTGGCAACAATGCCTTCGACCGACAGATGCGCGCGGTTGATGCAGAGCTCGAGGTTCTTCAGCGCCGTGCGCTCAGCGGTGACCACATGCATGTCCACGCCCAGCAGGTCGCCATACATGGAAAGCGGATCGCGAATGCCGCGCTCGCCATCCAGCGAATAGCCAGTCGGAAGCGAGTGGAGAATTGCACGGTCCTGACGCAGCGACTGCTGGCTTGCGGCAATCAGGACCTTGCGAAGATCGCCAGCTTCCACTTCCTGGCCGCCGAGATCGATGGAGGCGGTGTAGATGTCGCTTGCCAGACGGCCAGCCGAAACATTGACGATCAGGCTGTCAACCGTGAGACCCGCCATGCGCTCGGCCGCATCGACGGCCAGACGAATGACGCCTTCCAGCGCATCGAGATCGGCGATCACACCGGATTTCACGCCACGCGAGCGCTGATGACCAATGCCGATCACATCGACCTTGTGGGTGCGACCGGGAAGAACTTCGCTCTCCTGGCGCGGCGTCAGGCGGCCGATCATGCAGACCACCTTGGTGGAGCCGATATCGAGAACGGAAACTACATGGTTGCGCTTCGACGACAAGGGCTTCAGGCGCGGAAGACCGAACTGAGAAGAACCGAATAAGCTCATGTGCTCTTCTCCGCTTTCTTGAGGGCTTTGCTGCGGGCGTCAACGGCAGTCTGGCGACGCTCTGCCGCACCTTCCGTCAACTGCACCGTGGTGCGGTCGGAAAGGCGCAGGTCAACTGCTGCGACATCGCGCGAGAGGATTTTTTGCTCCATGTCGAGGCGAGCAAGAAGCTGCAGCGCCTTCGGCACATTTTCTTCCGGCAACTTGACGACGATCCCGTTGTCGAGATGCAAATCCCACCGGCGACCGGCGACGCGCACATAAGCGCGAACGCGGTTGCGGATTTCCGGCCAGTCGGCCAACTCGTCGACGAAACCTGCGGCACCCGTTTCGGCGTCACGACCGACGAACAGCGGCAAGCCGGCATATTTATTGTCCCGCAACGGCGCGATCACGCTGCCGCTCTTTTCGATCAGCGAGAGTTCCGAACCGTGCTGCCAGATGCCGAAAGCCTGGCGCTCCTTCAGACGAACTTCGATCGTCTTCGGATAGACCTTGCGCACTTCGACATCTTCGACCCAGGGAAGCTCGGTCAGCTTCTTGCGCGCTGCATTGACGTTAAGCGCGATCAGCGACGTCGCGCCATCGAGACCGAGAAGCTGAAAGACTTCGATTTCCGAGGTCTGCAGATTGCCGGAGACTTTCACGTCTTCGACGGCAAACCCGGCGGCAGAGGTCGTCGCCTGAGCGACCAGCTCCGTGTGGCCACCAAGCGACATGCCATAGAGACCAACGGCGGAGAAGAATACCAGTGTCGAAGCCGTACCGGTATGAGCCGGAATGTGAATGCGCCCCGTCGCAAGGCTGGCGCAAAAACGGAACACACGACGCAGCGGACGCGGAAGGACGAGGCGATCGTCCGCACCCACCGATGCGTTGTTCGCACGCTTTTTAGCTGTCGATCTTTTGCCGTTTACCGCAAGCACGACGCGTCCTCCACCATCCACCGGACAAGCTCACCAAAGGAACGGCCCTGATGAGCCGCCATTTCGGGCACGAGGGAGGTTGGCGTCATGCCCGGCTGGGTATTGATTTCCAGCCAGATAAGTTCGCCATCTTCTGAGAAACGGTCGTCGTAGCGAAAATCCGAACGGCTCACGCCACGGCAGCCAATCACCTGATGCGCCATGACTGCCAATGATTGGATTTTTTGGTAAATATTCGGTGAAATTTCCGCCGGGATGACATGCTTTGAGCCACCCTTGGCGTATTTCGCGTCGTAATCGTAAAAATTATGGCCGAGCGGCACCACTTCCGTAACACCGAGAGCCTCGCCATTCATCACGCCGCAGGTCATTTCACGGCCATGAACATAGCGCTCGACCATGACCGAATCACCATAGCGCCATTCGGTCGAGCCAAGCACTTGCGGAGGATGGGATTGATCTTCCTTGACGATGACGACACCGAAGCTCGAGCCTTCACGGACCGGCTTGACGACGTAAGGCGTCGCCATCGGATGCTCTGAACCGATATCGAAACGGTTCATCAGCTTTTCAGCAGCAACAGGAATGCCAGCAGCAGCGGCAATCTTCTTGGACTGCGACTTGTTCATCGCCAGAGAAGACGCCGCAACACCGGAATGCGTATAGGGAATTTCGAGATATTCAAGAATACCCTGGATCGTGCCGTCTTCACCGAACGGGCCATGCAGCGCATTGAAAGCGACATCGGGCCGCATATCCGCAAGAACGGCAGCGATATTACGATCGACATCCACACGCGTGACCTTATAGCCCTCGCCTTCCAGCGCGGACGCGCAAGCCTCTCCCGACGAGAGGCTGACCGGCCGCTCCGAAGAAAACCCACCCATAAGAACAGCTACGTGCTTGCCGCTCATAAAAACCTCTAACACCTGAAATTTCAGACGAGGCACCGGAACCGGAATGGTTCGCGATTCTCTCGCCCGACCCGTACGAGACACTTAAACGTCATTAAGGTTAACGAAGCGTTTACTTTCCTTAACCGAAACGGCCCGCGATACGATTTTTGTTAAAGAATCACATGAGGCACGGATTCCTTCCTTGGAATCAGAGTGTTGCGGTCGATGCAAGATTCAGAATTTCAACCGGATCAAATAAAACCGTTGCGCGGAGTTTGAGCATCGGCATCGAAAGCAAGATCGATTCGTTAAGATCGCCAGCTTGTCCCCAGGGTTTTTGACACCGCCTCGCGACACCGTTCGTCACGCCGATCACGGGCAAACGACAAGCCGGTTGAAGTCGCCACGAACGGAAACACCCTGCCTTCCCTCGTATTTTTTGCTGCTTATTGCGCTTTAAGCGTTTCAAAGGATCGAAAATTGCGTTAACGCAACCGCAGCCTCTTGAAGGTCATAAGTCCTACTTAACAATGGAACGAATATAATGACTGACGCGATATCGCCTGTATCGCCGACAGCTGACAAGCCGAACGATGTAAAGACAAATTCGCCTGCACGAGTTCTCACTGCCAGCCTGGTCGGCACGACCATCGAATTCTTCGATTTCTACGTTTATGCGACCGCAGCCGTGCTCGTGTTTCCGACGCTGTTCTTCCCCAACAGCGATCCGATGACGGCGCTTCTTGCATCCTTCGCTACCTTCTCGATCGCCTTCTTTGCCCGTCCGCTCGGCGCGCTGGTGTTCGGCCACTACGGTGACCGCGTTGGCCGCAAGACGACGCTCGTTGCGGCTCTCCTGACAATGGGCATTTCCACCGTCGTGATCGGTCTTCTGCCGTCCTATGAGACAGCCGGCGTTCTCGCTCCGCTGCTGCTGGCACTATGCCGTTTCGGTCAGGGCTTTGGTCTTGGCGGTGAATGGGGCGGTGCCGTTCTTCTGGCAACGGAAAACGCGCCTCCCGGAAAACGCAACTGGTATGCCATGTTCCCGCAGCTTGGCGCACCGGTCGGCCTCTTCCTGTCCTCCGGCATCTTCTGGCTGCTTCTGCATGTCATGTCGAATGAAGCGCTAATTTCCTGGGGCTGGCGTATTCCTTTCATCGCGTCGACGCTGCTGATCGCCGTTGGTCTGTGGGTCCGTTTCTCCATCTCGGAAACGCCTGCCTTCCAGAAGGCCATCGACAAGCATGAGCGCGTTGCGGTTCCTGCCAAGGAAATCTTCACCAAGTACAAGCGCAGCCTGTTCCTCGGCACCTTCGTAGCGCTTGTCACCTTCGTGCTGTTCTATATCGCAACCGCGTGGCTGCTGTCCTACAACGTCAAGGTCTTGAAGATCCCCTTCCTCGACGCGCTGGAAATCCAGATCCTCAGCGCCGTCGTCTTCGGCATCTTCATTCCGCTGACCGGCATCGTCGGTGACAAGGTCGGTCGTCGCCTGTCGCTGATCGTCATCACGGTCCTGATTGCCGCCTTCTCCTTCCTGCTTCCGGTTCTGCTGGGCGGCGGTGAAGCAGGCGTTGCGATCTTCGCGGCTTCTGCGATGGCGCTGATGGGCATGACCTACGCCCTGATCGGTGCAGCACTCGCGGCACCCTTCCCCACCAGTGTGCGCTACACCGGCGCGTCGCTGACCTTCAACTTCGCAGGCATCGTCGGCGCCTCGCTCGCTCCCTACATCGCGACGTGGCTGCAGACGACTTACGGCATGGCAGCCGTCGGCTACTATCTCGGCCTTGCTGCCGTCATCACGCTGATCTGCATCCTCGCCTCCGGCAAGGACGAAGTATAAGCGATCCGGATAAGGGCGACGCATCATCATCGATAGTGCGCCGCTTGAAGCCTGAATCAAGCTCACAAAAAAGCCCGCGAAGCTTCTGACTTCGCGGGCTTTTCTTTGACTGCTAATGACGGCGCTTATGCGCCGAGAAACGGCTCGACTTCCCGGCCCGGCATGAAGAGCCCAAGGCGCTTGATTTCCCATTCCAGACGAATGCCGGAATTTTCAAAGACCCGCTTGCGCACGGCCTCACCGAGATATTCGAGATCGTAGCCCGTCGCGTGGCCGGTATTGATCATGAAGTTGCAATGCAGCGACGACATTTGTGCGCCGCCGATCACCATGCCGCGACCACCCGCCTCGTCGATCAGTTCCCAGGCGGAGTGGCCCTCCGGGTTCTTGAAGGTCGAACCGCCCGTCTGTTCGCGGATCGGCTGAACCGTCTCGCGGTGATGACGCACAGCGTCCATGTCGGCGCGGATCTTCGCACGGTCTTCCGGATAACCCTCAAACAGCGCACCGGTGAAGATCAGATCCTTGTCCGCACCAGAGTGGCGGTAGCTATACTGCATATCGGCATTGGAGAGCACATGGCTGTTGCCCTTGCGATCCAACGCATAGACTTCGACAACGCGATCGCGGGTCTCGCCACCATTGGCGCCGGCATTCATGCGCAGCGCACCGCCGATGGAGCCTGGAATGCCGTAGTAGAAATGGAAGCCGCCAATGCTGTTGTCCATTGCCATGGCAGCGATATGCTTGTCCGGGCAGATGGCACCGGCCTTGATGCGGTTCTCGCCTGCAAGCTCGACCTGACCGAAACCCTTGGCCGATAGACGCACAACCACGCCTGGAATGCCGCCATCACGCACGAGCAAGTTGGAACCAACGCCAACGACTGTCAGCGGAACATCGTCCGGCAGAAGCTTGAGGAAGGTGATGAGATCATCCGTATCGTGGGGCTGGAACATCAGTTCCGCAAGACCACCGGCCCTGAACCACGTCACGCGGTCCATCGGCGAGTCCGGCGTCACACGTCCTCTGAGTTCCTTCACTCCGTCGCCGAGCCTTCCCAGCAACTTTACCCCATCCACCTGTCTCATGCAGACTTTCCTGAAATGCTATCCAATTCCGAGGGCAGCGCTGCCGCCCACTGTGTAATATTACCAGCCCCCAAGAGAACCACGAAATCACCCGGATTCGCAATGGCTGCGACCGTCTTTGCCAGATCGTCCCGCGAGGCGAGGTATCGGGCATCGCGATGTCCCGCAGCTCTGGTTGCGGAAACCAGCGTCTCGGAGTTCACGCCCTCGATGGCATCTTCACCCGCAGCATAAACCGGAGCAAGAAGAATCGTGTCCGCATCGTTGAAGCAATGGGCGAAATCCTCGAAAAGGCTCGACAGGCGCGTAAAGCGGTGAGGCTGATGCACGGCGATGATACGGCCCTGGCAGGCCTCACGTGCGGCCTTCAACACCGCCTTGATTTCCACCGGATGATGACCGTAATCGTCGAAGACCTGAACGCCGTTGGATTCCCCCGTCAACGTGAAGCGACGCTTGACCCCACCAAAAGAGCCTAGCCCCTTCTTGATGTCGGCCTCTGAAATGCCAAGGCGGTTGGCAACGGCGATCGCCGCCGTGGCGTTCGAGATATTGTGACGGCCTGGCATCGGAAGGACGAGATCCTTGAAGGAAAACACCTTGCCCGTGCGGCGGCGGCGGATCTCCACGTCGAAGATGGACTTTGTCCCGTCGATGCGGACATTGGAGAAGCGCACATCGGCCTGCGGGTTCTCACCATAGGTGATGACCTTGCGGTCCTCGATCTTGCCGACCAGAGTCTGTACTTCTGGATGGTCGAGGCACATGACGCCGAAGCCATAGAATGGCACGTTTTCCACGAATTGGCGGAAGGCTTCGCGCACGGCTTCGAAATTGCCGTAATGGTCGAGATGCTCCGGGTCGATATTGGTCACGACCGCCACATCGGCGGGAAGCTTCAGGAAGGTGCCATCGGACTCATCGGCCTCCACCACCATCCACTCACCCTCGCCCATGCGGGCATTGGTGCCATAGGCGTTGATGATGCCGCCATTGATGACGGTCGGATCGAGATTGCCGGCTTCCAAGAGCGTCGCCACCATGGAGGTCGTCGTGGTCTTGCCATGCGTCCCGCCAATGGCGATCGCATTGCGAAAGCGCATCAGTTCGGCCAGCATTTCGGCCCGGCGAACGATCGGCAGGTGCTTTTCGCGCGCCGCAACCAGTTCCGGATTGTTCTTCTTGATGGCGGTCGACACGACGACCACTTCCGCATCACCCAGGTTCTCGGCCTTGTGACCGACGAAAACCTCGATACCCTTGTCACGCAGACGCTGCACATTGGCGCTGTCCGCCTGATCGGACCCTTGGACGCGATGGCCGAGATTGTGCAGCACCTCGGCAATGCCGCTCATGCCGATGCCGCCAATTCCGATGAAATGGACAAGACCGATGGCTTTCGGCATCTTCATGGATGCACTCCTTCATTCTTCGATTTGAATTGCTGAACGCTTGTCCCTGCGGCAATCGCCTCGACAAGATCGGCAAGGCGCTTGGCGGCATCCGGCTTGCCGGTTGCCTTGGCGGCAGCGGCAGTCTTCTCCAGTCGCGCCGGGTCGTTCATCGCATCCGCCAGCAGAGCAGAAAGTGCTTTTGGCGAAAGCTCGGGCTGCTTGATGACGCTGGCACCGCCTGCGGCAGAAAGAGCCGCCGCATTGGCCGCCTGATCGTGATCGAGAGCGTGCGGATAGGGAACGAGCACCGAAGGCCGTCCGATCACGGAAAGCTCAGAGACGGTCGAAGCGCCGGATCGGCTGATCACCAGATCGGCTTGCGCAATCCGTTCGGCCATATCGCCAAAGAAGGGCGAGATATCCGCCTTCACGCCAAGCTTCTTATAGGATTCGACAACGCTGTCCTTGTCCTCGACGCGCGCCTGCTGGGTCAGTTTGATGCGGTTGCGCAGATCGTTGGGCAAAAGGCAGATCGCCGCCGGAACGGCTGCCGAGAAAAACTGCGCGCCCTGGCTTCCGCCAAACACCACGAGGTTGAAATCTTCACCCGCCTGAGATGGCGTATAGGCAATCTCGGCAGCAGACAGCACCGCAGGGCGAACAGGGTTGCCCGTCATGACGATCTTGTCACCGAACTCGCCCTGGTTCTCCGGCAGGAAGCCCCCGGCGATCGCCTTAACCCGCTTCGCCAGCGCCTTGTTGGCGCGACCCATGACAGCATTCTGTTCATGCAGCAGCGAAGGAACACCCATGCCGGTCGAGGCGAGAAGCGGCGGCACTGTCGGATAGCCGCCGAAGCCAATGACGGCAACCGGCTTCAAGCGCGTCATCAGCTTGCGCGCAGAGCGAAGGCCGGTCCAGAGCGTGGCAAGCGCCTTGATGACGCGGATCGGGTTCTTCGAGCCGATCGTTGCAGACGGCACGACGTGAATTTCGTCTGCGGGAAATTTGCCCGCATAGCGCTCGGCACGGCTATCGGTCACCAGATGCACGGAGTAACCGCGCGCCTTCAACTCATAGGCAAGTGCCTCCGCCGGAAAAACATGGCCGCCGGTTCCACCGGCGGCAAGCAAAACGATACCCTTGCTCATCACTCTTTTACTCCGCAGGAAGACCCGCGCCGACGCGGAAGAAGCTGCGCTCCTGTGCGCGCTTCTCGGGCCTGTGTCGTGTCAGCGCCAGCAGGAAGCCAGCGGTCACGCATATCGCCATCATCGAAGAACCGCCATAGGAAATCAGCGGCAGCGTCATGCCCTTGGCCGGCATGAGTTCGAGATTAACGCCAATATTGATCATCGACTGGATACCGATCTGAAGAACCAGACCTGCCACGGCAAAGCGGACGAAATCGTCCTTTTCCTTGAAGGCGTGGCTTAAGCCGCGCAGCACGATGAAGGCGAAGATCGCAACCAGGGCCATGCAGAAGACAATACCGAACTCTTCCGCAGCAACGGAGAAGATGAAGTCGGTATGGCTATCGGGAATGATGCGCTTGACGATGCCTTCACCCGGTCCCTGGCCGAACCAGTCGCCGCGAATGATCGCTTCACGCGCCGTGTCCACCTGGAACGTGTCGCCCTCACCCGTCCAGAAACGGTCGATACGACCCGCAACGTGCGGCAGCATCAGATAGGCGGTGACGATGCCGCCGACGCCAAGACCGCCGAGCATGATGATCCAGAACCACGGCACACCGGCCATGAAGAACATGCCGCCCCAAACGACGGATGTCAGAATCGTCTGCCCGAAGTCCGGCTGTGCAATCAGGAGAGCTGCAACAATGCCGAAGGTGATGATGGCGAAAAGATTGCCGGGAATTTCCGGATGACGAGCGCGCTCGGCAAAAAGCCAGGCGCAGACAATGACGAAGGCCGGCTTCATGAATTCGGATGGCTGGATGGAAAAGCTGCCGATCGAAATCCAGCGGCGAGCACCCTTGACCTCGATGCCGAAGAACAGCGCGAAGATCATCATCAGCAGTGAGGCGATCAACAGCACGATGGCGACGCGCCGCACCTGGCGCGGCGACAGAAACGACAGACCGATCATGATCGCCAGCGACGGGACGATGAACATCGCCTGGCGCTCGACGAAGAAGAAGCTATTGAGACCAATGCGCTCGGCAACTGCGGGGGACGCAGCAAAGGACAACATCAGGCCAATGCCGATGAGAGCAATGAAGGCCGCCAGGAAGAAGCGGTCGATTGTCCAGAACCACTCCGCGACTGGACCGCGGTCAGTACGGCTTACCATGTCTTCAGTGCTCCTTTTGCACTTCCACCAGCATCGTCACACCGTCGAGTGCAGCGACGTGGGAAACGAACGAATCACCACGTATTTCGAAATTCTTATATTGATCGAAACTTGCGCAAGCCGGGGAGAGCATCACGACATTGCCGCTCGCACCATCGGCAAGGGCATCGGCCGCGGCATGCTGTACCGCCTTGTCCAGCGTACCGGAGATTTCGTAAGGCACCGCCTCACCCAGCGTTGCGGCAAATTCCGCCGCCGCCTCGCCGATCAGATAGGCCTTGGCGATGCGGGGAAAGAGCGGTGACAGGCTGGTGATGCCGCCGGCCTTGGGCAAGCCGCCAGCAATCCAGTAAATCCGGTCGTAGCTCGAAAGCGCCGGTGCCGAAGCGTCTGCATTGGTTGCCTTGCTGTCATTGATGAAGGTGACATTGCCACGCCGCCCGACGGGCTGCATGCGATGCTTCAGGCCCGGGAATGATGTCAGCCCTGCCCTCACCTCATCTTCGGAGATGCCGACCGCAAGGCACGCCGCAATCGCAGCGGCCGCGTTCTGGGCATTGTGGCTGCCGCGCAGCGTCTGGATGCCGTCAAGATCGACGAGCAGCGACGACGTGCCACCTGCGGCCTTCATGATCCGGCTGCCTTCGGCATAAAGCCCGTCCGCCACGACATTGCGCTTGGAGATTCGGGTGACGTTCACGCCAGCACGTTCTATGCGATCGGCAATCAGCGTGCAGAAGCTATCATCGACGCCGACGATGGCGGTATCGCTTCCTGCAACCAGACGCTCCTTCACATCGGCATAATGCTGCATCGTGCCGTGGCGATCGAGATGATCCGGCGTCAGGTTGAGCAGGATACCGGCGGTCGGGTTCAATGTCGGAGCGAGATCGATCTGATAGGACGAGCACTCGACGACATAGAAGCGTTCAGCCTTCGGCGGGTCGAGGCTGAGAACGGCCGTGCCGATATTGCCGCCAAGCTGTGTATCGCGGCCTGCCGATTTCAGAATATGCGCAATCAATGCCGTCGTGGTGGATTTGCCATTGGTGCCGGTGATGGCGATGAATGGGCAATTCGGCGCATGAGCCCGCCGCTCGCGAACGAAAAGCTCGATATCGCCAATCACCTCAACGCCCGCCGCCTTGGCAAGATCGACAGACCAGTGCGGCTTCGGATGCGTCAACGGAACGCCCGGCGCCAGCACGAAGACGGCCAGCTTCGACCAGTCCAGCGTGCGCAGGTCAGCAGTCGGGATACCCTCGCTTTGCGCCTTCGCAACGCTGTCGGGATTGTCATCAAAGGCAATGACATCGGCGCCGCCGGCGACCAGCGCCTTGGCGGTCACGAGGCCGGAGCCACCAAGACCAAAGAGAGCAACCTTCTTATCCGCAAGTGAGGTAACGGGGATCATCGCTTACCTCAGCTTCAGCGTGGCGAGGCCGAGCATGGCGAGACCGACGGAGATGATCCAGAAGCGGATGACCACCTGGCTTTCCGTCCAGCCCTTCTTTTCAAAATGGTGATGGATCGGCGCCATCAGAAACACGCGCCGTCCGGTGCGCTTGAACCAGAAGACCTGGATAATGACGGAGAGCGTCTCCATGACGAAGAGACCGCCGACGATCACCATCACGATCTCATGCTTGACCGCCACGGCGATGGAGCCGATCAGGCCGCCAAGCGCCAAAGAACCAGTGTCGCCCATGAAGATGGCCGCAGGCGGCGCATTGAACCAGAGGAAGCCGAGACCGGCACCGATTACGGCACCGACGATCACCGCGAGTTCACCGGTTCCGGGCACGAAATTGATCTGAAGGTAGTTCGCAAAGATGGCGTTACCGACGAGATAGGAAATCACGCCGAAGGTCGCCGCCGCAATCATCACCGGCACGATGGCAAGACCATCGAGACCATCGGTCAGGTTGACCGCGTTACCGGCCGCAACGATGACGAAAGCGCCGAAGAGAACGAAGAAGTAGCCGAGATTGATCACGAATTCCTTGAAGAAGGGAAAGGCGACCGAGCTTCCAAGCGTTCCGCCATGCGGTGCCGTCGCAAGCGCAATCTTCATCATGAAGAAGGTGGCAATAGCTGCGATAACGAATTCGATGCCGAGACGCGCCTTGCCGGAAAAACCCTTGTCGCTCTGCTTGGTCACCTTCAGGTAGTCGTCATAAAAGCCGATGGCGCCAAAGCCGAGCGTTACGAGAAGAACCGCAACCACATAGACATTCGACAGATCGCCCCAGAGCAGCGAGCCCCCGAGGATGCCTGCAAGGATCATCAAGCCGCCCATGGTCGGCGTACCGGCCTTCTTGAAGTGGGTCTGCGGGCCATCGGCACGGATCGGCTGACCCTTGCCCTGGCGAATGCGCAGCGAATTGATGATGGCCGGTCCAAACAGGAAGACGATGAGAGCGGAGGTGAAGAGCGCTGCACCCGCCCGGAACGTGATGTACCTGAACAGGTTGAAGATTTGAATTTTGTCCGACAGTTCAACGAGCCAGATCAGCATGTTTGCCCTTTCGAAAGGCGGTCGAAGCGGCGGGCGGGAGGTAAGGCCAGCGCCGCTTCAAGGTCCTTGTTTCCGTATCGAGCGCAGAAAGCCGAAGATTTCGGGCTTTCTGGCTACCTAATTCTGGCGCTCCGTCTCGGGGAATGCCGGATACTTGTCAAGAAGAGCCGAGACAATCTTGCCAAAACCGATGCCAAGTGACGATTTTATCATCACCACATCGCCCGGCTGCACCCATTTCAACACGAAGTCAGCCAGCTCAGCGGTCGTCGGGAACCAGGACACATTGACGCTTTCGGGAAGCGCATCGCGAAGATGCGCCATCGATTCTCCGGCAAGCCACACATGTTCGATGCCGGCAGAAAGGATCGGACCGGATAGCTCTTCATGCACCTCTGCGGCAAACTCGCCCATCTCGAGCATGTCGCCGAGAACCGCAATGCGCCGTCCGTTGCCGCGCACTTCCGCCTGCGCCAGAAGCGCAATCGCCGCGCGCATGGAGGCCGGATTGGCGTTATAGCTCTCGTCGATCAAAAGGAACGACCCATCGCCAACCGACAGGCGGTGGCGCTCTCCCCTGCCCTTGACGGCTCGAAGATCGCCGAGCGCATGGAAAGCGCGATCGAGGTTGGCACCGGTCACAGCGACGACGCCAAGAGCAGCCATGGCATTTTCTGCGACATGGCGACCCGGCGCGCCGATATTCAGCTCGCTGGTCTCGCCATTGATGATCGCCCAGATGGTCGAGCCGTTCGGCGTGCTTTCGAAATCCGCCAGACGGAAGTCGGCCTTGGCGTGTTGGCCGAATGTCAGAATATGGTCGATGCCGACATGAAGTGCTGCTGCTTCCAGCCGCTCGAACTGCGCATTGTCGCGGTTGAGGATCACCGCACCGCCGGGCAAGACGCCCTCGAAAATTTCGGCCTTTGCGTCGGCAATTTCTTCGAGACTGTTGAAGTTGCCGAGATGCGCCGCCGCGATGGTGGTGATGATGGCCACATGCGGCTTCACCTGCTTTACCAGCGGACGGATTTCGTTCGGATGGTTCATGCCCACTTCGAAAATGCCGAATTCGGTATCGGCGGGCATGCGTGCCAGCGTCAGCGGTACGCCCCAGTGATTGTTGAAGGACGAGACCGCCGCATGCACCTTGCCCGATGGGGCCAGCACCTGCCGCAGCATTTCCTTGGTCGTCGTCTTGCCCACCGAGCCGGTAACCGCAATGATGCGTGCCGAGGTCCTTTCACGCGCAGCAATACCAAGCTTGACGAGGGCGGACAGAACGTCATCGACGACGATCATCGGCACCGTCAGCCGTCCAAGCGCCGGCAGCTTGGCCTCGGCGACAACCATCAGGCTCGCGCCATTGGCAACGGCAAAACTTGCATAATCATGGCCGTCGACACGGTCGCCCTTGATGGCGAAGAAGGCTTCGCCCTGCTGCACCGTCCGGCTGTCGATGGAAATGCCCGTGATACCTTGCGGCAGATTGCCGACCGGACGTCCCGACGTAACGGCAATCATGTCCGCAACTGTCCATAACCAGTTCAAATCTTCAATCCTTCCAGCGCCGAACGCACCTGTTCATGGTCCGAAAACGGCAGCGTCACGCCGCCAATGATCTGACCTTCCTCGTGCCCCTTGCCCGCAACGATCAATGTGTCTCCATTCCCCAGCATCGACACGGCATGGCGGATCGCCTCTGCGCGATCTGCGATTTCCACTGCACCGGGCGCCGCCGCCATGATTTCGGATCGAATGGTGGCAGGCTCCTCGGAGCGTGGATTGTCGTCCGTGACGATCACCACATCCGAAAGCCGTGTTGCCACCTCGCCCATGATCGGACGCTTGCCCTTGTCGCGATCACCGCCGCAGCCAAACACGGTGATGATGCGGCCCGAGGTGAAGGGACGCACCGAGCTCAGAACATTTTCCAGCGCGTCGGGCTTATGGGCATAATCCACATAAGCCAGCGCGCCATTCTTCGTCTGTCCGACGAGTTCGAGACGACCGGCAGCACCGATCAGCTTTTCCAGCGCCTTCATCGCCACCGATGCGGACACGCCGGTCGACATGGCAAGACCCGCCGCGACCAGCGCATTGGCAACCTGGAAATCGCCCGCAAGCGGGATATCCACCTCGTGGATTGCGCCTTCGTGATGCACCTCGATCATCTGCTTGTGGCGGAAGTGCTCGACACGCTTCAACGCCAGATAATCGCCCTTGCGGCCAACCGTGCGCACATCGTGACCGGCCTCCGTCGCCACCTCTATCGCCTGAGCCGACCATGGATCGTCGGCAAAGATCACGACGGGTGAGCCCTTTGGCAGCAGCGTATCGAACAGCCGCATCTTGGCGGCCATATAGTCCTCGACCGTCGGATGGTAATCCATATGGTCGCGACCGAGATTGGTAAAGCCGGCAGCAGAGAGTTTCACGCCATCCAGACGACGCTGATCAAGACCGTGGCTGGATGCTTCCATTGCCGCATGGGTCACACCTTCCGATGCCAACTCAGCCAGAAGCGCGTGCAGCGAAACCGGGTCGGGCGTCGTCAGCGAACCATATTCTTCGCGGCCGGGCGCAATCACGCCGGTCGTGCCGATCTGCGCGGCTGGATGACCGGCGAAAGCCCAGATCTGTCGGGTGAAGGACGCAACCGACGTCTTGCCGGCCGTGCCGGTGACGGCAACCATCGTCTCAGGCTGCTTCCCATAGAAGCGGGCAGCGGCAAGCGCGAGATACAATCTTGGATCGGAAACGACGAGAACCGGCACATCTGCGGAAACGGGCTGGCCCGAAACGATTGCGGCAGCACCCTTGGCAACCGCGTCCTGCACGAAGGTCGCGCCATCCGCCTTGTTGCCGGAAACGGCGATAAAGAGCGCGCCCGGCTCGACCTTGCGGCTGTCCGCCGTGATCGAGGTGATGGTCAGCGCTCCGGCATCCGCGCGAAGCAATTCATTCAGTTCCGGAAACGACTGTCCCGATAGATCTCGCAAATTCATTGATGTGTCCGTCATGTCCCCCCGACGCGAATCGCCGGTCCATCATAAGCTGTACCAATCAATAAGACACGAGCAAGGCCGAGCCATCCTTGCCGAACTTCGGCTTGACGCCGAGGATCGCAGCCGAGCGGGTGATGATGTCATGCACCATCGGGGCAGCGGACGTGCCTGCAAGTGCTGCACCATTGCCCTTGTCCGTCTTCGGTTCGTCGATGAAGGAGAGAACCACATATTCGGGCTTATCCATCGGGAAGGCCGATAGGAAAGCGTTGAAGTTCTTGTCGTGGACATAGCGGCCATTGACCACCTTGTCGGCCGTTCCGGTCTTTCCGCCAACGTTGAAGCCTTCGACGCGGGCGTTGCGGCCGGAGCCATTGACGCCGTTCCATTCGAACAGGAAGCGCATGTCGCGGCTGGTGGTCGGCTTGATCACTTGCTTGGCCACAAGGTCGGCCTGTTCGACGGTGCGCGGCAGGAAGGTCGGCTCGATCAGCTTGCCGCCATTGACGAGGGCCGCACCGGCAATCGCTGTCTGCAGTGGCGTGGTCGATACACCGTGACCGAAGGAGATCGTAATGGAGTTGATCTTCTTCCACTGGCGCGGCTGTGTCGGCATCGCCACTTCCGGCAATTCCGTCTGCATCCGGGACAGCAGGCCAAGACGCGTCAGAAACTCCTTATGCCCCTCGGTCCCAACCGTATCGGCAATTTTCGCCGTACCGATGTTGGACGAGTACTGGAAGATCTCCGGTACCGACAAGATGCGTCCCTTGCCGTGGAAGTCCTTGATGGTGAAGCCACCGATGCGGATCGGGAAGCGCGCATCGAAGGTGGAGCCGAGCGAGATGCCGCCTTCGTCCAGACCCATGGCGATGGTGAAGGACTTGAAGGTCGAGCCCATCTCGAACGTGCCGTTCGACATGCGGTTCAGCCAGCCTTCCTTGGCGCCTTCCGCCGGGTTGTTCGGATCGTAATCCGGCAGCGACGCCATGGCGAGGATTTCGCCCGTATGCACGTTGATGACAACGGCGCCTGCGCCAATCGCCTGGAACTTTTGAATGGCGTTGACCACCACTTCGCGCACAATTGCCTGGACGCGCAGATCGATGGAAAGCTTCACCGGCTCAAGCGGCTGGTCGGAGGTCATGCCAAGCGCTGTCAGATCGGCCAGCCCCTGGCTGTCGAGATAGCGCTCCATGCCGGCAACGCCGCGGTTGTCGATGTTCACGTGACCGACAACGTGGGCAGCCGTAGGGCCACCCGGATAGAAGCGGCGCTTTTCAGGACGGAAACCGATGCCGGGAATGCCAAGCGCCAGGATCTGGCTTTGCTGCTTCGGTGTCAACTGACGGCGCAACCACTGGAAGCGCGAATTGTTCGTCAGCTTCTGATAGGTGCCGCGCGTGTCGAGATCGGGCAGAACCGTGC
>NZ_SISF01000029.1:299482-330804 GCF_004310285.1 Agrobacterium cavarae | reverse complement strand
GCACTCCATTAAGCCAACTCCATGCGTTGAAAGACGAACCCACTCTTTTCAACTCTTGTAAAAAGACGTTGGCAGTCTTGTCTTTGTACACCCGTCCCGATGTTTCAGATCGGCGCAGGTACTTTTAGTTATATATCGAGGAATTAGCTTACCTGCGATTGCGAATCAGTCACCGCTAATAGAAAATAGTGAAGCCACGTAGAGTGGTGGACGTAGTCGGACGGATCGATTTTGAACACTACCGAGCACCTAAAAAAACTTCGAAATGAATTGAATAGTGTCTTCGATAAAACAATCGAGGATCAAGAATTTGATGGCCGCCCGCACTATTTTTCTGGTGCCTTGTATGAGTTCTCCCAGCACTTAAGCGACCAAGCAATTAAGGAAATCCTCACCGTTGTATGTGCTCAACTCGAAGGCGCAACGTTAGCTTCCGCTTTTGGTTTGTACAGACAGGCTTCGCATCATTGAGACTAGCGCTCGAGATGGGTCTAAGCGCAGTATATTCTCAGTTCGTCGTCTCGAACTAAACGAATGGTTAGATGGACGAGAAGATATCCACTGGCACCGGCTTGTCGACGAAGAAAAAGGTGTCCTGTCTGATAGGTTTGCCAAAGCCTTCTTCCCAGAACTCGTAAGCGAAATGAAAGAGTTCAGAACAAAAACCATCAAGCTCTGTCGCAGCCTATCGGAATTCGTTCATGGAAACAACGAGACTTGGGCAAGAAGCTGCATAGCCATCCAATATCGTGTCTGAACTGCCCCCCCATTTCGACCTGACAGTCGGCATAAGCAGAAAGGCTCAAGCACAGGCTTGAGGACAGGCTTATGTCTAACGAGTATAGACACGTTGAATTGCTGACGGGTGATGTTCGCCGCAGGCGGTGGACAACCGAGCAGAAGCTGACAATCATTGAGCAGAGTTTCGAACCTGGCGAGACGGTGTCTTCCACCGCTCGCCGTCATGGCGTTGCGCCCAATCTGCTTTACCGGTGGCGCAGGCTCTTGAGTGAGGGAGGTGCTGCAGCCGTGGATTCTGACGAGCCGGTTGTCGGCAATTCGGAAGTGAAGAAGCTGGAGGATCGTGTCCGCGAGCTGGAGCGCATGCTCGGCCGCAAGACGATGGAGGTCGAAATCCTCCGCAAGCCTTATCCAAAGCAGACTCAAAAAAACGGATATCGCGGCCGATCTTGTTGCCGAAGGACGGTTCCCGATGAAGGCCGTCGCCGACACGCTGGGCGTATCCCGTTCCAACCTCGTCGAGCGGCTGAAAGGCAGATCAAAGCCGCGCGGAGCCTACCACAAGGCCGAGGATGCAGAACTTCTCCCCGCCATTCGCAGGCTGGTGGATCAAAGGCCAACATATGGCTATCGGCGGATCGCCGCGCTCCTCAATCGCGAGAGGCGAGCCGCCGATAAGCCTGTCGTCAACGTCAAGCGGGTTCATCGCATCATGGGCAACCACGCCATGCTGCTGGAGAAGCATACGGCCATTCGCAAGGGCCGCCTCCACAACGGCAAGGTGATGGTGATGCGCTCGAATCTGCGCTGGTGCTCGGACGGTCTGGAGTTCACTTGCTGGAATGGTGAGGTCATCCGTCTCGCCTTCATCATCGACGCCTTCGACCGGGAGATCATCGCCTGGACGGCGGTCGCCAACGCAGGCATCTCCGGCTCTGACGTGCGCGACATGATGCTGGAGGCGGTAGAGAAGCGGTTCCGCGCAACCCGAGCTCCACAAGCCATCGAGCATCTCTCGGACAATGGTTCTGCTTACACCGCGAGGGACACAAGGCTATTTGCCCAGGCGCTCAATCTGACGCCTTGCTTCACGCCGGCGGCCAGTCCGCAGTCGAACGGCATGTCAGAAGCCTTCGTCAAAACCCTGAAGCGGGACTATATCCGCGTCGCAGCACTACCGGACGCAGAAACAGCGCTCCGGCTCATCGACGGATGGATCGAGGACTACAACGAAATCCATCCCCATTCCGCGCTCAAGATGGCTTCCCCTCGGCAGTTCATCAGGGCTAAATCAAACTAGCCGACATGTCCGGTGAAACGGGGTGCGCTCCACCCATTTTCGGCGCCCACAAATCCGTCTTATCGGCGACGACCTCCGGGAGGTCGAAAACAATACCCGCGAGGCTTTCATGTGCGGACAGCAGGGAACACAGAAGGTGACCTTGGCCGCTGGCAACGTCGCAGACAGTTGTGATGCTCCCGAAATTGAACCCACGGAGTGCCTCGAGCGCGAGCTTGGATTGCACGGTCGAGAAACTCGACATTGCACGCCGAAAAACCACGCCATAGTTGGAATTCGAGTGAGCGTATTCAAACGCCATTTGTCCAAACTGGCGAACGAACGCATTCTGCTGACCGTCCCGGATCAAATCAACGAGATGAGCCCAGATAAAGTAGTGCTCCGGTTCCTCTTCGAGAAGGACCATGTCGCGAAGTGAACCGGAAGCGCAGGACTGAAGAAGGGCGCCACTTTCCGAGATGATAAATCCTCCGTCGCGCTCGACGAGGAGACCAAGCGACGCAGATGCCCTTAAAAGCCTGAACAGCAGTGTAGGATCAACCTTCAACTCACTGCCGAGCTGCTCGGCAAACTTGGGTTGCTTCTTTCCGGCGTGATCAAATATGCCGAGCGCAACCCCGGCGTAGAGGATTTGGCTTTCCATCGGCCGAAGGCCAGGTCAGTGACAGTGCCGATCGCGTTCATCCGTGGGCGTCTCCAAACATCTGCTGATGGTTTGGAGCAGGGTAGGAAAGGGTTTGGGTTTTGAGGTGCGCGATCGAGAACTTGGATGTTTACAAAAACGCAACACCGGCGCCGCCCCGCTCGAGGATTCCGCCCCCGGCGACGAGGCTGGTGACTTCCAGCCAGCGTGTCGTGGGAGATAATTTGGTGTTCGAGATGCTGCAACACGGTAGTTCCGTTCGCTGCCTTTTCCGGACAACAATGTTTTGACTACGATCCGGCCCAGTAAATGATGACGCGGCGATCAGCAACAATTTATCGTGGAGTATTGCCATGCATCTTATTGCGCAGCTAGGGCATCTTACACTCGAAACGCCCAACCTGGACAGGATGGTTCACGAGGCCAAAAATCTCCTCGGATTGCGCATCACGTCTCAACATGAACATCAGGTCAGTCTAACGTCAAATAGTCGGCGTGCCGAAATCACTTTCGTTCGGGCTGAGGCTGCGGCGGTTTAATCGATCGGCCTCGAGGCGACTTCGGCCGAAGCGGTGCATGAAGCGAAACGTCGTGCGCTTCGTTCAGGGTACGAAATTCTCTCACCTCAACCCACTGCCGCCGGATCCGCGCTCGGCTTCGTCTTTCGTGGCCCAAGCGGGCACGCGTTTGAAATCCATACAGCCGTTCCACGTGATCAACCCCGCGACTATTTGACAGCAGGAATCCGACCCTCTCGTCTCGATCATGTCAGCATCACCGTACCCGACGTTCCCGGCACGCGAGACATGTTCACCGATATTTTGGGCATGAAACTGTCCGATACCGCTGACGACAAGTTTGACGGTTTCTTCAACTAACCTCAAAGACTCGTAGGAAGCTTTGGATCCTGCAACCGATCGCAATGGGTCGATGCATACTCAATCCGTCGGCGTTTCACTCCGTCCCCCGCAGCTTTTTTACCAACACGAGATGGCGGACATACCATCGAACTACTCGACTCTTTTGTTTTGCGGATCTCACGATCCCCACAGCACCCGGAAAAACTTGAAGTTCAGCCTAATAGGCGATATTGCGGTAACCACGTGATCAACATACGAGGACATCATGGCAACCGGTACAGTTAAATTTTTCGCACAGGATAAGGGCTTCGGCTTCATCACCCCAGACAACGGTGGCCCAGACGTCTTCGTTCACATCTCCGCTGTCAGCTTCGGCGGCGCTCTGACCGATGGTCAGAAGGTTAGCTACGATGTCGGTCAGGATCGCAAGACCGGCAAATCGAAGGCCGAAAACGTTACTGTTCTGTGAAAGCGAAATGGCCCCGTCAACCTTGTCGGGGCCACCCAGGCCTGGTAGAACGCTGCCTAATGCAACCGCCCAACTCGGTTCGTAATCGCGTATATGCCGCCGGAGCACGTATCGTCGCACCAAAGGCCAGTTGCGCTTCTGCGCACCACGCTAATCGCGGCCCCTTGCAAAATTTGACGTTTTACTTAGTCGCTGGCTGCTTCACCAACGGTGTGAGCAACGAATGCGCCACGCTCTCCCATAGGCTTCGGCGCGCCAGTCGTTGAATCCTTGCGCGTTTGATGCTCAAGCTAGGCATTGATTTCGGCGCCAACGATCAAAACGATTACCAAAATCGACACCCAAACCATTTGACCGTTCAGAGCCCCGAGAGTGCCGTAGGTCGCATTACAGTTCGCGAAATTCTCAAGGTGGAAGGGAAACAGGACAGAGACGACCAAACAAAGCACGGTGATCATTACGGCTGCGCCATCAACCTCAGCTCGAGCCCAATCGCGAGCGCAGTATAGAAGAGCACGTCCGACACGCAGCGTTGCTTTCTTAATAAGTCGGCGACCTCCCGCTGCGTCAGTCTCAAACCTTTATGGACAGCTTTCAAACAATGGTGAATATCAAGCAGAGAAAAACCGCTAACAGCCATATGGTATCTAAACGTATCACATCTATGCAAATGACACGTTTAGATATCAAAAGCCGCTCCTTTAAGAAACTATCCCAGTACGTGCCCAAAAGCTGAGCTCAAGCGGGGGGGCGCCCGCTCCGTAGAGTTGTCTTTGTCATTGACGGTCGTCAGGCAGAGTCGTTCCCGTTACAGAACGCCAACCTGGCTTCTTGCCATCCGCGCGTCAAAGCAGAACGAGCGACGCAAGCGACAAAATGAGTGCCGGAAACATCACGACCACACCGAGCTTAAGAAATTTCCAGCTGCTGATATCGAGACCTTCACGACGAAGCGCCGACAGCCACAGGATCGTCGCCAGTGAGCCTGTGACAGAGAGGTTGGGACCGAGATCAACGCCGATCAAAATCGCGCCTGCGACCTTGTCCGAGACGTGCGCTGCCTGAACCACACTTCCGGCGAGCAAGCCGGCTGGCAGATTGTTGACGAGATTACAGATGACAGCGACAAACGTCCCGGCCACGCCAACGGCATAACCA
The DNA here is from genome assembly GCF_004310285.1 of Agrobacterium cavarae. Classification (GTDB taxonomy): domain Bacteria; phylum Pseudomonadota; class Alphaproteobacteria; order Rhizobiales; family Rhizobiaceae; genus Agrobacterium; species Agrobacterium cavarae. The sequence continues at coordinate 325,633 of NZ_SISF01000029.1, read as the reverse complement.
TCAGACACCGAAGCCAAAGACACCAATTGATTGGCCAGAATGATCGTCACACCCGTGCGGTCAAGCGCTTCGACGATGACGAACAACCCTGCCACCAACGGCAGGACGCTCCAGCTGATACCCTTTATCGTCTCCATGGGGCTCTGCCGTGTCAGCAAGAGAACGAGGATAGTCGTGATCATCCCGGCAACAAAGGTAGGAACGCCGAGGTCGGCATGCAGGGCAGATGCAACGACGAGAATGATCGCGGTGATCATGATGCCCCAACCTGCAAGGCTGGCGCTGCGGCTAAGGACTGGTCGGTCCGCAGCGGCAGCGAGGCTCTCTTCCGACAAAGCGCGCCTTTGCGTCCAGTATAGGCATATGAATGTTACGATGATGGAAACGACCGATGGCAGCAAGAACGTTGCCAACCAGCGCGACAGAGGCGGCATTTCGCCACCAGCGAAGATCACGAGATTGGCAGGATTGGAGATCGGCAACACAAAGCTCGCAGCATTGGCAATAAAGGCGCAGATCAAGAGGTAAGGCATCGGATCGCGAACCCGGCTCGCACGGCAGGCTGCATAGACGGCTGGCGTCAGCACAACCGCAGTCGCGTCGTTTGACAGAAACACCGTCACGACAAGGCCGACCATATAGACGAGCACAAAGAGACGCTTCGGCGAACCCTTGGCATAGGACGTCGCAATCGCAGCAATCCAGTCGAAAAGGCCCTCTTTGCGAGCTAACTCGGACAAAAGCATCATGCCGATCAGGAAGAGATAGACGTCAATTCCTTTAGAAACACCTGCGAGCGCATCGGCAGGCCCGATCAGTTGGAAACTGAGAAGGAGAACAGCACCCAGAACCGCCCAAACGGCCTCCGGCCAACGGAACGGCCTAGTGATCACGCCAGCCGCTGTCAGCCCCGCGATACCCCATACGATCGCATTCTGGGTCATGAAGTCCGTCCTTAATGTGTGTGAGGCTCAACGGCCATAGAGTGCAAGAATCTGGGTCGTCCAGCCAAACCCGATACATCACCTCGTTATCATCAGCAACAGGTCCCGCCGACCGCGAGAAGAGCGAAAAGCTTCATTAGACTTATCTTGAAAACGCGATCGGTTCAAAGCGACCAGTCTCTGCGCCTTCACCATGATACCGAACAGGAGCTTTGACCTAAGGGGCAGCCTAAAGCCATGCGGCCCATCGGCTACGAGCCGGGGTAGGAACTGACGATCTCCTCAGAATGAGAATGAGGCTAGCAACGGCCACGATCAATGGACGTCGTCGTTGCAGCAAAGCGTCGATCCGGGCTCCCCGACCTTCTCTCGAGCCTCTGGATATCGAACGATACTCCTGGCACCGACAACAAACAGAAGACGTAGGTACACATCCCCCTACTTGGGGATGCCGGCTAATCGAGTTGTGCCGCCGCTCGAGTTTTGAAGCGGGGTCAGACCCAGCCAGGCGGCAAACTCTCGACCCTTGGTTGGATTCAGATTTGACTGAAACGAAGCGCATATGGGGCCGACGGACAGCCTCACAGATAGCTGCAGCGTCTGCGGCGCCATTCTTTGCGCCGCGCCGCACAAATGGCCTAACGTACGAAGGTGGGATCGATTTAACCTCATGGCCGAGCTTCATCAGCTCGCGAGCCCAATAGTGCGCTGCGGCGCTCCCTTAAATACCAACAAGGCATGGCTTGGCGTTCTGGAAGAACTTGATCATCTCGCTTTGCCGGAGCGCGGAGGTTTCGATCACCAAACCCTGGCATCTACCGCGTGGACGTGAAAGCTATGCTTGGGCAGATCGAGGCCTATTGTGCTGACAATCATATCAATGGCCCCTAGTTAAATCGGCTCTTCATTATCCGACGAACCGGTTCGGAGCGGGGCCGTCTTCCCCATAAAAGGCAAGTTCTGCGCCGAGTGCCTGAAACGCTCACTGGTTCATTAGCTTTAACGACGCACCGGCAAAGATAGAGGATTGGCGCAGAGACTATAACGAGTTCCGGCCACATAGCGCGATCAGCAATAAGGTGCGGATTTCGCTCATGAACGGCTCATCGGCACCTACGCCGACCTAAGCTAAAACCCCGGAAAACCAGCTCCCGCTGGCCTAATTTATTGGGGCACGTCAATATGTTATAAATAGCTCTGGCATCTTTACTCCTTAAAACTATCAAGCTGGTCAAGACGAGTGACCACAATCTCATCGCCCTCTCGCAGGAACTCGATAATCGTTGCTAGCTCGGTTCGGCCTTCGCGGCTGCCGCCGGACACCTTTTCTTAACGGACAATCGCACAGCCCTCCCTCCGAAGGAGGTCAACCTGCGCCTGCAAATCCTGATCAATTGTACTAACGCGGGCGTAACCGATGCGGGCCATGTGTAACCTCAAGCTTTAGGCCCTAGGCTACCTTGTCACAAATAGGTGTTGTAAACTCAGATGTTACAGCGCAAGGTGTCACACCGTTGGTGTAACACGAGGGCACACCTTAATGTGACAACTTATTAGCTGTGTGCTGTGACCAGAGAGAAAAACTCAGTCATTCGAAGGAGAGCCAAGAGACACCTTGCACGAGCTTTCCTCCGTGCGCGCACGAGTCACCCAGACGGGCTACCTTCTTACCCTCTATGGTAGCAACTGACGAGCCGCCTGTAATCTTATCTGAGTTAGTCGGCACCCCAGAGCATAGCAAACTGTCGCCAACGGTGGCAATAGGCACGCCGTCAACTGTTACAAAGCTTTGCTGCGTCGACGAGACAGGACCTCCAATGTGCGGCTTTGGGCCTGGATCAAACATTGGGCAAATATGCATATGGCCTTTGAGTGTAACGGGTCGTCCAACCAATTAATTATAACTCCTGTTGCCAGTAGTAATAAGTATATACACCTATTTCTTATTACTTCACAGTGTGCCGATGGTGCAGCTAAGTAGCTGTCCCCGTTTTGTATCTTGATTAACCCACAGTTCAACTCAAGAAGCTGATTGGTTTCAATTCTTCTCTAACAGACTGCCATTCATCTAGAACTGCGACGGTCATTGCCTTGTTTTCAAGGTCGTCGTCATGAAAGCCAGTCAGGGACAAGCCGAGCGGTAAAAAAACTATGAAGCCATACATCTCGAATGCTCCTCCAGCGTCGGCCTCTATCATTCTCAAAACTGACAAAGGCTCGGCAGAAAAGATATCGATATTCTTGTACATGATCCCCGTGGAGTATCGGGTTGCACCTATCTGAAACAAAATGCCGTCGCGAAATGCTACGTTTAGATAATTGTCAAAATACAACTCCGTCACGTCGTCACGAACCGTGCGATCTTTTTCCTGGCCAAGCGCTCGTAGTACCTCGCTGATACCCATTCCAAATTTCAGGTTTCCGAGTCCCTCTCCAGGGTAGATTTCCAGAGTCATGTCTGTTCCTTACGATACTGGTGGGTCGGACGGGCTAGCAGTCCCGCTACCCGGTGATGCAGGGTCAAGTGTAGGCACATCAGCAGGCGTATCGGTCTCCTTAGGTTTGTTCAACCCGTTCTTCTCGCGGCAAGCTGCATACTCCTCTGCCTCCTTTATAGCTTCGTCATACTTGGTTGGATTTCCCGCCTCCCTTGCAATTCTACGTGCATCGTCAATATCCATTTGCAATGCCTCCTTAAATTTCCCATCTCGGATGAGATCGCCTTGCTTAGCACGCCATCTGGCACCAGCTGCGCCTTTGTTACCGTTACTCATCGTTTTTTGATGATCTGGTACATCCGTCTGTATCGCGGGGAGATCATTCCACTGCGACTTAGGAAAGGAATCTTTTGCCGGCATATAGTGAGAATCCAACTTGTCACCTATAGGCTTCCGAGTTTCTCCGTGAGCTCCTCCTCGGTAAGGGCCCGAGCCCTTACCTCGTCTTAAATGCTCGCATGGATCTTTTGGCTTGCAGTTGCCGGTAGTGCAATCATCAGTCTCAGCGATTGGCTTAGTTTGACTTTCAACCTTTTCGTTCGTATCGTCCATGTAGCTGGCAAGTGCTTCCCCTGCAGCACGACCTGCTATGCCGCCAACCCTCGACCCAACCGCCCGGCCTACCCACGTTCCGACGGGGCCAAAAATGCTTCCTATCGCAGCACCTAATATACCTCCACCAATTTGACCGCCCGCTTGTCCAATAGTTCCCGCAGTGCTCATAGGAGAGCACCGTTGGTAGTTCCAGATCGCAGCGCATCGGCGGTATAGCCTATGAGGGCTTTGACTTGGTTATCTGGCGTAGTTCCTTTTTGCTGAATAAAGCTCCTGACCTCTGGTAGCTCTGCTGCTCTGCCATCCGACAGCACCATCACAGATGCCCACCGGGCTCGGCCACGCTCAGTTTTGATGCCGAAGTCGTCAGCCGACACCTCGCTAGCGAGAGTAGCACCCCAGAAGAAATCGTCGTTTAGGCCGGTAAAATGCGGAGGCGGATTTGCTTTTAAAAACCGGGCTATCCTCAGCCGGGAAGAGTGTAGCATTGCAGCTTTCAGCTTCTCCATCTGATCCTGTTCAATGCGCAATGGGCCGGGCGGAGCACTTGGCAAGTCTGATGGAGCCTTGACTCTTTTGACGCCGCCATAGTCGGGTGCGTTCAAAACGACACAATCCGCAGGCCCTAAGAAACGGGCAAGCTGTGGCCTTGTCAGAATTGGAAGAATAGCGCCGAGAACATTAGGATCCCAGTGACGAAATAGCACACGTTCATAATGGGATGGGCGTGTCGCTGCCAGATCATCACCCGCCTGCTCAAGCGGTATCATAACCTCATTTAGCGTCCTTAGATGACGATAAAGATTATCGGTGCCAGAGGGGCAAGACCAATAGACAGCACACGCGTGTTTTGAATCCAACCAGCCGATGTAAGAGCGAACCGGGATAGCCGCGAGATCAACCAACCATGGCCCTGCCAAACGAAAATCGGCTGACGCACCTTCGAGAAACAATGACCGGGCAACGATATTTTCGTCTTGGAGCATGCGCGGTAGATTATCGAATGCGCCCCCATCGAGAACGACGGAAACTGGTCCCGTCATAGTCTCCACGGCTTGTCGTGTTAGCTCAGCGGTTTCGTTCGGATTTGGGAGATCAATTATAGGAGTATCAGTCATCATCAGATCCTGACGAATGGAGTGGAGTTCCTAGACATTGACTTCAAGCAGGAGCCGCCTTCACCCGGTCCGCCTTTCCTGAAGTTGATCTGGTTGCCCTCAATATCGATCTTCAGCGCGAAGAGTTTGATGCCACTTTTCGTGAGAGAGATGTACCCGCCCGGCGTGGAAAGCCTAATTTCGTCCCCGAATATCTCCCAGATCTTTGCTTCACCGTGATACTTTTCCTCGGACACAAGATTGTAGAGCTTGCCGACATTGACGGTAATCTTCTCACCGACGCGCGTGTACTGGCCCCTTCCAACCTCGACATATTGCTCATTGCCTATGCTCAGGTTTTGCTGCTTTCCGACCTGCCGGGCTTCGGTCTGGCCGATGTTGGTCACCTTGCTGACGCCAATCTGCTCAGCCTTTGCAACGCCAACGGACGTGGACTGAAACGCCCCGATGATCGTGTTCATAATGCCGGGCAGCGGGAACAGGCCTGAAGCATCGCTGCCGACGCCTGTACCTGACCCGGCAAGAGCGGTACCTGCGTCGGCCCTTGGGCTTGGCCCCGATACGACACCCTCGCGCGAAGACAAGCCTCCGGCTCCAAGGAAGCCAAGTGCCGATGACGCAAGTGTGGTGGCAAAGGCTGCAACACCCGGACCACCTCCACCTGCTATCTGTGCAGCTTGGGATAACAGGCCTGCTGTTTGCCCAGACAGCGCCTGCACACCCGCCATAGCCATCATCGCCATCGGCCCTGTGCCACCAACGACGGTGTTTACCGATCCACCGATCTCGTGCTTCTGGTTGTCCGAAACCTCCACCGCCCGATTGCCGCCAATGGAGGCGACCTCATGCCGGTCGATGCGTTTGGTACGGTCATTGAGCACGCGCGTCGTCTGGTCCTTCTGGGCATGGAAGAACTGGTTCTCCCTGCCCGCCTCATCCTCGAAGGTGATTTCGTTGAAGCCTTGGCCCTTGTGCGTGTTGGGGCGCAGCACCCATCGATCGCTCCTACGAGACAAACGGCAACGAGCCGGAATACCGCAACAGCTTTGAGGCCATCCCGTCGCGCGTGCCGCTGACCCCGCACCGGACAACCAAGCGCCCGCGGATCGAGGGCACGCAGGTGGCGATCGTTGCAGGCCCAGAGGGAGAGGAAATCCACCCGGATCAATATGGCCGCATCAAGCTGTGGTTCCCATGGGACCGCAAGGCGAAGAAGGATGGTACAGATACCTGCTGGGTGCGTGTTAGCCAGGCTTGGGGCGGCGGCACTTGGGGTGCTCAGGTCATTTCGCGCATCGGCATGGAGGTGATGGTTGCCTTCGTCGATGGCGACCCTGATCGACCGCTGGTCACGGGCGTGGTCAACAACCCTGCAACTCCGTGCCTTACGACCTACCCGCCAACAAGACGCGCATGGTGTGTGGGTCGCCTTGATGATCACATGCTCTTCATACTCATGCTCGGGATGAGCTACTTCATAAGGCGTAAAGCGCCGTCCGGCTTCAAGGATACGGGAGGTGGATGCGCCGAAGACGCGGTCGTGGTCGGCTTCGATGGCCTGGGTTCGAAGCTTCTGAGCGCGTTCGGCTTCTGCCACCGTCTTGATGCGGGAAGGATATTCGTACAGCTCGCGCTTTGTCGCGTCCGGCATCTGCACCAAAGACGGCGTCATCGTCCCTGGCACCAGGGAGGGTGTCTCGAAGTTCCAGTCAGCACCTGCCCGCTGACCGGGGACATAGGAGAAACGGCGTGCCCAGTCATTGATGTGGTTGCGGTCCGACGAGCCCTGCGCCAGCCTCACCCTGCCTTCACCTTGGGCGGACGGAGATGATCCAAGCCAGCCATTGGCGCTATCGGCCACATGCAGCTTGTGGGAGCCGTCCTCATGGCTAAACCAGTAGAACAGTCCATCCTCCTCGAAGCGTCGCAGGAGATAGTCGAGGTCCGTTTCGTTCCATTGAACGCTGTAGTGCTGCGGTGGCCCGCGCCACCTGTGACCGGAAGACGACATGGCCATCACATTTGACGGTCGCAATTGGATGGAATGTGCGGATCAATGCCGATTGAAGGCTTGCGCTAAGCGACTTCGCTTACTGTGTTATACACATTTGAAACCTCGTAACACGCGGTACTATCGCTTGAGTAGGCCGGCGGGAATCGTGATGGAATTCCACTCGGCTCCGTCATATGTCTGAACGCCGTGCTCTGTCGAAGTAGTAAAGCGTGTCGGCAATTGCCTGCACCTTGAGTGGGTTAGGTACGTTCTTGTTAACGGACGGATCAAGCGTCGGCTTGAGCGGCGACAAAATGTGCCCATCAAAGGAATGTAGTGCGTAATCCGATGCGAGGATCATGCTGTCGCCAAAGCGCGCAATCGACCTCAAGTCCGCGTCGTCGCCCTTGAAGGACACGTCCCGGAATCCGCTTTTTGCATTGCCCTTTAGAATCACGCCGTTTTCGCCGACTGCCCATATCTTGTCGGGAGCCTCCACGAAAACGTCGGAAAGCACCGCTGAATGGGGGTAGTGTTGTCCGTATCGAGGCGTGGCTACCAATTTCCAGTCCGTGCCGTTCCAGTGATAGAGCCGACCCTCCATAACCTTCGTTTCGCCTTCCGCCGCGTAATGGATGGCGAGCGCCTCATCCGGACGTCCAAGGTCGAAGAGTTCCGCCGCGCGTTCCTCCTCCTCCTCGGTTAAGTTCCTGCCCGACGCCTTTGGCATGCAGGTTACCGTCATGTAGAGGTCATCAAGGGACGAACCCGCTATCGCGCCGAACACGAGATGGTCGAACTCCTCCGATGGCATCGGCAACTTGTCCCTGTTGAACCATGTCCACTGTTCGCCTTCCCGGATGTAGAGCTGGGAGTTATGACCGGTGACCAGCAATGTGTCGCCGATCGCAACGATACGGCTCGTATAACCAAGTCCCTCAGTATCCTCGATATATACTCCAGAACCGATAATCTTGCTGTGCTTCGGCTCGGTTCCAGCGGAGAGGTGGTAGACGTCGCCCTCGTCGCTCTTAGCGAAGACGACAGGCTTCCCGTCCTTGCCGATCCAGCCCGTCACGCTGTCTATGATGCGCGGGATGCCGAACCCTGTCCACGGCTCCTCATAGTCGCCTTCGTAAACAAGAATAATCGAATACATGGCGTCATATTCTGCTTCACTGAAGGCGACGCAGAATTTCTTTTCGGACAGCGCCATGGCCGAATCTAAACGGCGGTTTGCAAGAGCGTCCATTTGGCTTCCTCGGTTGGTTCAGAAGTCGGGATGTTCAATACGTTCCCATCCGTTTCCATCGAAACGAAATATGTCTTTCTGACCCACTACCCAAAGAACATCGCTCACGGATTTGCATAAAAAATGGAGTCGCCGCGAAGCTTTGGCAATGCGGGAGAAAAGCGTCGTAGTTCGGATGAGCCAGGGTCGACCTCAAAGAGCCCGCCGGGCCGAACACTGGAAGGCAATACAAATTTTCCGCGATAGGAGGTGATCATATGAAACAGATTAAGCTGCTTTCGAAGAATGACCGGAGTAAATGCGCTAGCAAAACTTCCGTGCAACAGCACTCCCTCGCGGCCACAAACCCATACGCTATCCTCATCCTCTATAAGGATGCCAGTCAGGGCGGTTTCCTCAAGATATACTTTTTGCTCATGAAGCGACATGCCGTCCCAGTAGTAGAGTACCGGCTTTGTGTCCTCACTACCGCAGAGATAAATCGCGTTTTCTGAAAGGCCTTTAATATCGTAGAGTGATATGTTTTTGGGCGACTGTTTTTTGAAGTTCCGGAGCCAGTCAAGGTACCCAGGGTCCGTGGTGAGAGGCCTGCTTTCCTTCTTTTGAAGATAGGCATCCATGTCGAAAAGCAACGCGTCCGTCAGCAAAGACCAATTACCTCGTCCCACTCTGCGATAGATTTGTCCTCCTTGACCGCAGGCATACAGCGTCTCGCCGATTTGGGAGATTGCCAACATTCGGCCACGCCCTTGCGCGTCCTCTACCCAAGTTCCAGCACCTTCAATTTTTTCGCGGAAGTTTCCTTTCCGCCAGCCATGGAAAACGTCACCGTCGGAAGAAAGATAGGTGAGATAATCAGAGGTCGAATCAATCTCTGGATTTCGGAAAAGTGTTACATCCTGCAAGTGGAAGTCAAAGTCGTCGAAGTACCAACGCTCGCCAGACTTACCGTAGTGCTCGTAGCGGAAAAGGCGAGTCTCAGGATGATAGATCTCCGAGTCAACGAGTGCAGCCCCGATTACAATCACTTCGAGGATCGCGCACAGGCGCGTGTGAATTCCATCATGTCGATCTCTCTTCTAGGGCCTTGCATTCGGGCCCCTGATTGCACCCGTGCTGAGTGCTCGCAATGTGTCCGCGGGTAAAGGTGGATACTGTTTTGCGCGTAGCAGCTGGTTCGGGTTTCGTCCCGCAAACTCAGCGTTAACGGCTGAAATAATCTGTTGCGCACAATCCGGCCTCAGCGACACCATAGCATCTATTGAGGCATCCTTGACGTCGTCAAGTATAGCTGTGTGTGGCGGGCTGGAAGTCTGACCGAGCCTTTCGATCGCAGCATCCGCGAAATGAGCAGTACAATGCTCGGTTCCAGCGCTGCGCGCTTGCCAAAACTCGCCGCTCTGGAAATTCCCCCCGATCAGAGATCGCCTCTCAACCCTTCAAGCCTCTGAACTCCCGTTGTAGCAGCTCCCGAGGCACGTCAATTGCTGTCCAATCGCGACCATTGAACGTATAAACGCCGTGTTTCGAGTCAAAGTAATACAGTATATCGTCCACCGCTTGCACTTTGAGCGGGGTTGAGATGCTTTTGTTAATAGTCGGATCAATAGTGGGTTTAAGCGGCGAAAGCATGTGTCCGTCGAACCAGTGCAAAGCATAGTCTGATGCAATGACCATCCGATCACGGAACTTCGTGATAGAACGCAGATTCTCGTCGTTACCTTTGAACGAAATGTCCTGAAACCCGTCGCGGGCATTGCCTACGAGAATGACGCCGTTGTTTCCAACCGCCCACACGCGGTCTGGGTTGTCAATCAGAACATCTGAAAGGACTGAAGGCTCGGGATAAAATTTCCCCGAACGCGGCGTAGCCACAACGCGCCACTGCGTACCGTCCCAGTGGTGGAGTCGACCTTCGTTGACGCGTGTCGGGCCTTGCTTCGCCGATTCCTCCAAATCTAGCGCTTCTTCGTAGCGTCCTTGCTTGATGAGCTCACTTCGTTTTTCCTTCTCGTCGTCCGTCAAACTTCTAGCAGAATTTTCGGGTAGATACAGAACTGTCATGTACAAATCCTCGAGCGAGGCACCACCTATGCTGCCGAATGCGAGGTATTCGAAGCCCTTTGGAGCTGAAGGTAGCTTATCTCTTTTAAACCACTCAGTTTTTTCTCCAATTATCGAGTAAAGTTGAGAGCGGTATCCTGTTACCAGAACCGCATCACCGACAAGCGCGGCCGCATTGATATACCCCAATCCAGTCGCGTTCTCGGAATAGACACCAGCGCCATCGATTTCCGTGTGATGAGACGGGCGGCCCGGGGAAACTATATATACATCCCCTTCGTCGCTAACGGCATATATGACGGGGCGATCTTCACTATTGAGTTTCCCAGTCAATCCGGCGATCTTGCGAGGAACATCTACTCTCGACCAAGGCTGTCTAAGCTTGCCCTCATATGTCAGGATATAGGAGTACGTATCGTCGTTGTCGGTTCCACTGAACACCACGCAGAAGGTGTCACTAGCCACTGCAAACCCCGCGTCTAGTCGAATTATTTCGTCCAATATGATCACTCCCTGCTTCAGTAAGTCCCTGCTTGTAACCTATCAATGACGGCCTTACCTCCCGGTAACTGGGGAGGACGCATCGTAGTCCGGCCAGGTTGTCCTTCATTCGAGCCTACTTGTGCCATTGCCGCCAATTTTGCCATTCTCTTGCACTTTTCCGGTAGCTCGGAAACGCGATCAATTGCCTTGTTGACCTCTCCTCTAATTTCCCCAAGCGGCGCAGTACCGTGTGGATTATAGCGCTCACCAAGTGCAGCCAGTGCTGGATTGAGCGATTTATGCACAGCGTCATCGTCTGTCCTGTGCATACCAGGCGAGAGGCAGATCGCCTGTCCACCGTTGTAGGTCGGAGAGTTCGGTATCCTGTTCTCTGTCGAGTTTCTCTCTGGCTGCGTTGTGGGTGCCTTGCCAAGCCGGTAGACCATGTCTGGAATGATATGGTGTGCTTCTCCCGGACAAATCATTTCCACATACTTGTACGGCCCAACGACGCACGGCCATTTCCTCCTGTCCTTTGTATCTACCCTGACGTTTTGCTCGAGAGCGGTTCCAAGACGTGGGTGCTTTTCGACCTCCTGTCTGACGCGTTCGTGTTCCTCATCAAGCTGGTGGCGGTATTGGGTAATCGAGTCACGGCTCCACTGAACAGCCTCATCAACATCAAGGCGTCCAGTGCGTACGGCTTCCTCTGCGCTTCTAACGATATCAAATTCTTCCTCGTCTCGGGGGAATAGCCCACCTCCGAGCCGCTCGGATATAGGCGCTCCCAACTCGCTTGGCCACAAGACAGCGACCGCAGTGCCCAAGAACCTCGCCCCGAATTTACCGAGCCTGCCTATCCAAGGAAGGACCCTCTGTCCCAAAGAAGGAGCGACCTTCGTCGGCATCGGCGGACGTTGCCAAAGCGGCGCGCGTGCAGGGCTGGGCCGTATCACCGTGCCTGGTCCCCTTGGAACCGTCGGAGGTGTCGGTTTGGGGGCCACAGCGCCTCCGCTGCTCGGGGCGACCTGGGCCGAGCTTTTCGCAAGGGCGGCTGCCCCACCTGCGTAAGCATATTGCTCGCCGTCTTTCCAAGAAGCCGGCGAGGCATCGCTCAAAACCCTTCCTTCGTCGGAACTGTTCTGCCACCTGAGCGATCCCGGCACCGGATCATCGTCCTTGGGCGGATCATACGTCTTCGTCCCCCGGACAAATATTGCCTCTCCCTCTGTATTCCGGTTGTTCATGTAGAAACGGTCGAGGTGCCGAATAACATGTGAGCCTTCTGCGCGGACCTGATCGGCGTAACCGATCGGTTCGCAGATGCTCTCCACCGTTCCGGATTTGACACCTTTCCGAACACCGGGCGCATCGCCATGCACATGTGTGGTGCAGGAGCGCATCACCATCGCCCTCTTGCCCGTGAAGCGGACGGATGGCGTGTAGTTTTTGTCGTGGCCGCAGAAGTCCACCACAGGATAAGGGATTGGGACGACCGAAGAGCCAACCGGAGTTAGGCACACATCCGGTGCCAGGGAAACGATCCGCGCTTCATCGATATCTCTTAAGCCTTCGCGCGGCGTTTTCGTCGTCCACGGCGATGGGTAGTCCGGATCGCCGATGTAATTGTCCCGTGGAAAACTCATGCCGTTTCCTTTTCAGCATGATGGTTTTCGGATTCTGGAGATTTCAGACGTACTCGGGTCAACGTCAGCGTCGTCCCGTCAGCATCGGCAAGAGGAAACCGCGCACGCCAAGTTAGGAGAACTCGTCCATCGTTGCGCCAATCGAACTGAACACCATCAATCTTGAGAACGTACCACGCATCACGATCCGCCCGTTGGCAATGGACCCCGAGCGTAAGCCCCGGAAGTTGGCCTCTGGCGACGGGATGCTCTGGATGCAGGTTGCGAAGTTCGTAACCCTCGTCACCATGAAGATGTGGTGCAGCAATTAAGTCAGGATGGGCCGCCTGCCAGAACCTGTTGTCAAAATCCTGCGGTAAAAGTGGATGCCGCTTCTCAACCCAGGCATCGTCATAGGTGCCGGTGTATTGCTGACGGGATTGCCACCAAGGCGATACGAGGCCAAGGCCTTGTGGTTCGGGCGTTTCTTTCCAGTCCAGCCGCTCTCCAACAGACGTGATTTGTGGCGCACGGACAGGTGGCGTGCCAGCGGGCATGTCGAGAGTGACGATACCACATCCCAACGGATTTCGGCGTTCGACATCAGGAGGAGTGTGGGTTTCAGCATCACCCGTGCCTGGGATGACGCCGCCATAAGCCTTTGTCCAGCAGACGGGCACCTTACAGGTTGGCTCGGGCTCGGTGAGAGTCCAGTCGCTTATGACCCGCTTTGGCTCCTTGGCGGAAAATCCCGCCCATTTCTCCTTGATAACGGGCTGCCAGAAGCGCGGTCCGCAGACCTCTACCTCTTTAGAGACATTGCCGACACAAATGGATGCCTGCCAGGACGTCTCCGGTTCCCTCAACGGCGACCACGCATCCCCGAGAAAGCTGATGTCGGTACCGGGCTTGTCAGGGGTCAGATCGCTCTGCCGAAGGAGGACTGTCTGGTGGGGATCATCCTCGTAAGCGTCTTCCCACTGGAAGCTTTCCTGCTCACGAGCGATTTCCATTATCCCGTCTTGCACATGGTTGAAGGTACCTCGCACGGAAACGATGCAATCCAGATCGCCCTCGGTATCGAACTGGCGGAATGCCATGGCTGGAAAAGGAAGACGGTTGTCGAGTTCCAAGAACAATCGCTCCCCTAGTTCAGATCAATCGGCTTGCCGCGAAGCTGGAAGTGGTCCGTGGCGACGAAGTTGAACGTCTTGCCGAGAATGATCACCTCGCCGTTCGACTTCATGATGAACTTGGAGTCGCCGCACTCGATGACGAATTCTTCTCCGACGGCGATCTTCTTGAACTTTCCGACGCTTTCCAGAGACGTCTGTCCGACATTGGTCACCTTGCTGACGCCGATCTGTTCCGCACGGGCGACGCCGACGCTGTCCGATTTGAAAGTGCTGACGATCGTGTTCATAATGCCGGGGAGTGGAAAGAGGCTGGACGCATCGCTGCCGACGCCTGTGCCTGATCCCGCTAGTGCCGTCCCTGCATCTGCACGGGGGCTAGGACCCGATACGACTCCTTCTCGCGAAGACAGGCCACCAGCGCCAAGAAAGCCAAGTGCCGATGAAGCAAGTGTGGTGGCAAAGGCGGCTACACCTGGCCCACCTCCACCCGCTATCTGCGCCGCCTGACTGAGTAACCCCGCCGTATGCCCAGACAGCGCCTGCACACCCGCCATAGCCATCATCGCCATCGGACCTGTGCCACCAACGACGGTGTTTATCGATCCGCCAATCTCGTGTTTCTGGTTGCCCGAAACCTCCACCGTCCGGTTGCCGCCAATGGAGGCGACCTCATGCCGGTCGATGCGCTTGGTGCGGTCGTTCAGGACACGGGTCGTCTGATCCTTCTGGGCGTGAAAGAACTGGTTCTCCTTGCCTGCCTCATCTTCGAAGGTGATTTCGTTGAAGCCCTGGCCCTTGTGCGTGTTCGAGCGCAGCACCATGCGGGTTTTGTTGGCGGGCAGGTCGTAGGGCACTGAGTTGGCAGGGTTGTTGACCACGCCTGTCACCAGCGGTCGATCAGGGTCGCCATCGACGAAGGCAACCATCACCTCCATGCCGATGCGCGGGATGACCTGTGCACCCCAGGTTCCGCCGCCCCAGGCCTGGCTAACACGCACCCAGCACGTATCTGTACCATCCTTCTTCGCCTTGCGGTCCCATGGGAACCACAGCTTGATGCGGCCATATTGATCCGGGTGGATTTCCTCTCCCGCCGGGCCTGCAACGATAGCAACCTGTGTCCCCTCGATCCGTGGGCGCTTGGTCTGTCGATGCGGGGTCAGCGGCACGCGCGACGGGATGGCCTCAAAGCTGTTGCGGTATTCCGGTTCGTTGCCGTTTGTCTCATAGGAGCGATCCACGATGGTGTGGGTCGCCTTGATGATCACATGCTCTTCATAATCATGCTCGGGATGGGCTACTTCATAAGGCGTAAAGCGCCGTCCGGCTTCGAGGATGCGGGAGGTGGATGCGCCGAAGACGCGGTCGTGGTCGGCTTCGATGGCCTGGGTTCGAAGCTTCTGAGCGCGTTCGGCTTCTGCCACCGTCTTGATGCGGGAGGGATACTCGTAAAGCTCGCGCTTCACCGCATCCGGCATCTGCACCAAGGATGGCGTCATGGTGCCCGGCACCATGGAGGGTGTCTCGAAGTTCCAGTCCGCCCCTGCCCGCTGGCCCGGCACGTAGGAGAAGCGGCGCGCCCAGTCATTGATGTGGTTGCGATCCGACGAGCCCTGCGCCAGCCTCACCTTGCCTTCACCGTGAGCGGAAGGAGATGGTCCAAGCCAACCATTGGCGCTATCGGCCACATGCAGCTTGTGGGAGCTATCCTCATGGCTGAACCAGTAGAACAGTCCGTCCTCCTCGAAGCGTCGCAGGAGATAATCGAGGTCCGTTTCGTTCCATTGAACGCTGTAGTGCTGCGGTGGCGGCGGTGTGATGATGCCGGACGTGTCGGGTGCCGGAATGCCGTGTTCGGAAAACAGCGTCTCGGCAATTTCAACCACCGTCTTGTCCATCCAGATACGGCAGTCGGAGCGGCGCGAGAGCAGCCACATCTGTGGACGGATGGTCATGCTGTAGGAGCGAAGGCCGCGAGTGATGGGCGGGCCTTCATGCAGTTCCGTCACCAAACCGTTGAATGGGCGACGCACTCCGCTTCCTTCTTCGCCATCGCCCTGTTGCACCTCCACAGAGACATCGACCAGACGGCCGATCAGTTCCTCGGGCTTGACTGCTTCCTTCTTGGCGCGGACGCTGAGGTTGATCTCGAAGAGTTGCGATACGCCTTCCTGGATCACCATGCGCTCGGGGAGAAGCTGGTCTTCACCCAGCGGGGACTTGACCTTCAGAACGCGGCTCGCCTGGATAAAGTCAGACGATGAGGGCTGGTCGGTCATGGTCTCTCTCCGCGATCAATCAAATGAGAAGCGACACGCATGGACTGTGGCTTTCACTATGACCTGTTGTGAAGCAAAGCGGCTCAACCCTGCTTCCAATACCTGGAACTGCCTGTTCGCCATCGAACGAGCTCACACAATCTGCTCAAACACTGCGGTAGCGTCCGTCAACGACGTTCCCCTACGAGATATGCGTATTTGAATTTCGTCGCGTTGTTTGGAATTGCATCCGCTTTGGGCCCAAACATCACGTCCGAGGTGAGAACGGTCCCAATCTCCTTTGTCGTGGGCGCAGTGCCAAGAAGATATATATCCCTCGACAAGAACATCTGATTGCCGAAAGAGTTTGCAACAGCATAGTTTACTTGAAGGACGAATGCGCTGTGCCTATGCTGAAGGAGAGCCTGGCTAATCTTTGCTTCATTGGCCCGTATCCACTTCCGCAACCACACGGAAATCGCACCTTCGTTCAGAGCAGCTGCAGCCTGGCTGAAGACGGCAGCAGCGGCCCCGCCAACTGCGGCTCGCTGATTGAATTGTCTAGGGCCGTCTGGGAGGCTCATATAGGAGAGATCTGGTCCCCTACCCATTTTTTGAGGGGCTACGACCTCATCTTGCCGAACCGGCCGGACGATAAAATTATCTGTAGAAACGGAAAAATTGGGCATTCAAGACGCCTCCCTTGTGGACGGTACAACCGATTCACGCGGCTCCATCAGCGCTTCAGCGCTATTGGCCCGCAGAGCCCGGATGGGGTGATCCGGTGCCCTGTGAACGGGCACCGGATCAACTTCCTCAGGCGGCTTTGGTCGTCGCCAGATCGTAAGATGCGATCATTGGAGACTGCGGCGAATTGTTTTCGTCTGCAGGCGTATACTTCACTTCGATCTTCGTGAAATTCAGCTTGATCGTCTCGACGGGACGGTCACCGCTGGAATCGACCGAATAGCTGGCGATCAGCGTATTGGTAAGGAGATACTGAATATAGGTATTGCCGGGATCCCCAGTTGTTACCAAGTGAATGGTAGCAGTCTTACCCTGGCGACCAGCGCATGCTTCTTGAAACAGCTTGGTGGAGGAGGAGTCGCTGACCTTTGTGAGAATGACTTCCGAAATGGTCGGCTCGGATGCTTCACGGTTTGCTGCAGAGCCCGCAGCGGTGTTCATGTTTCGCGTCACATTCCAGTGGATGGCTTCGATGTCCATCCACTTGCGATGTTCCTGATGAGTCGCATCACCCTGAATACCGTCCAACTGCAGATAAATTGGCATGCTGTAAGCTCCTGTTTGAAACGACCTCTTGCTCCGAGGCCCTGTTACCTTTCAACCTGACGCCGCACACGCCGGGTTGCCCCTTTGGATGCGACAACTTCATCCACCCCGGCAGCATCTGCCGAAGCGAAATCGCCTGTTTCCCCAGCCGCTTCGGCATGAACGCCGAACCGTGTACCGTCAAAATCGACAGTGACCATGCCTACCTTTTCACCGGCAACAACCGTCTCAAGGAAGAAGCTGGAAAGGGGTGGCAGGAGATCCTTGCCCATCATGATTTCGATTGCGCGTGCTCCGATGTCGCTGGAGCCCGCCTTATTGACCAATGCCGCCCGCGCCGTTTCGGAGAGCGACAACTCCGCGCCGTAGGTCGCCCTGACCCGATCGCGGATTTTTTCGATCTGAATGTCGACAATCCTTGAGAGCTGTTCGGCTCCTAAGGGCATGAATGGCAGAACGATCGTGCGACCAAGGAAGGCTGGCTTGAACTGCTTCGTCAGTTCCGGCATCAGCAGCGCTTCCAGGGCCTCGCCTTCGGGCATCGTCTCAGGATCCGCAGCGAGCGCCGACAACAATTCCGATCCGGTGTTGGCGGTCAAAACGATTGTCGTGTTCTTGAAATCCACATCGCGGCCTTCGCCGTCTCGAAGAACACCTTTGTCGAAGACCTGGTAGAAGATATCCTGAACACCCGCATGCGCCTTGTCGATTTCGTCGAGCAGAAGAACACCAAAAGGACGACGTCTCACGGCCTCTGTCAGCACACCTCCTTCACCATATCCCACATAGCCGGGAGGTGAGCCGAGGAGCAGCGAAACTTTGTGCTCCTCTTTGAACTCAGACATGTTGATGGTCGTGAGGTGGTTGCTGCCGCCGTAGAGGAGATCGGCCAGTGACAAAGCTGTCTCCGTCTTGCCGGTACCCGACATGCCGACCAGGAAGAAAACCGCGGGGGGACGTCGTGGATCGGATAATCCTGCGCGTGCAGCACGCATGGCGTCGGCAATTCTATTGATTGCCGCGTCTTGTCCAATGACCCGCTGCTTCATCCGATCATCGAGTGTTCGCGCACTTTCGATCTGGTCTGCAAGCAGCTTGCCAAGCGGAATGCCGGTCCAACGCGATACCACCGATGCTATGACCTCACGATCGACCACGGTGGGGACAAGTTTATCGGCCTCTGACTTCGAAGAGGCAAGCCTTAGAGGCGCCACGTTCGACTGGGTCAGCTTCTCATCTGTTTCTTCCGATGCGAGGAGTTCCCGCATCTCAAGATCATAGCGCGCCTGCAATTCGTCGATTTGCTGCCCGACAAAAGCGATCGTCTCCTCTATGGCTACCATACGCGCAGCCAATTCATGACTGGCTGGTTCACGCTTCAGCCAATCCAGCTCAATCATGAGAAGGCTTTGCTCGCTTGTCAGGGCGCGCAGCTTCTCCGGCAAGGTTTGCCGGGCGAGAGAAATCGCCGCTGCGGCCGTATCCAGCAGGCTGACCGCCTTGTCGGGGAGCTGACGCGCAGGCAGATAACGCGCTGAGAGCTGCACCGCCGCAACGATCGCATCGTCTCGAACAATAACGTCATGATGTTTGACGAAAGTGTCCGCCACACCTCTCAACATGCGGATTGCTGTCGCTTCATCCGGCTCGCGAACATGCACGGGTTGGAAACGCCGGGTCAAGGCGGCGTCTTTCTCGAAATACTTCTTGAATTCGCTCCACGTAGTAGCGGCAATCGTTCTCACCTCTCCACGCGCAAGCGCGGGCTTGAGAATATTGGCTGCATCGCCTTGTCCTGCAGCACCGCCGGCGCCAATGAGCCCATGCGCTTCGTCGATGAATAGGATGATGGGCTCAACCGATTTCTTGACCGCGTCGATCACGCCGTGGAGCCGACGCTCAAATTCGCCTTTGACGCCCGCCCCTGCCTGAAGGAGCGAAAGATCAAGCGTCAGCAGCCTGACGTTCTTCAGCTTTTCGGGGACATTGCCGGAAACGATCTCAAGTGCGAGGGCTTCCGCCACAGCCGTCTTTCCAACGCCCGCCTCTCCAACAAGGATGGGATTGTTCTGCCTGCGCCGCGTAAGGATATCCACAATCTGGCGCAGCTCGTCATCTCGCCCGATGACCGGATCAATCCGGCCACCTCGTGCGTCAGCGGTCATGTCTTGGGTATAAAGCCGCAAGAACTCGTTCTGCTCGGCAGAGCGCGCCTTACCGTCCTCAAGCAGCTCTGCCTTGCCTGTGTGAGCGTCATCCTCAACGCTCCGCAGTCTCTGAAGAGCGTTGCGATCCATGCTTTTTAAAGATGGCAAAGTGGACCGAACGAGGGTTCTAAGCGATTCCTCCTCGTCGAGTGCCAAAAGAAGATCGGCCAGCACGACGTGCTTACGGCCAACCTCAAGCGACGCTAGCAGCCAAGCTTCTCGACCCGCTGCGAGCACGTTCTGCGACAGCGAGAGATCCTCTCCATTGCCGACAACGGCGTCCTCAAGGCTACGATCGATCTCCGCCAGAAAATGCTGACGCGGAATGCTCAACTCGTCGAGGACACCAACAAAATTCTCAGATTCTACAACCGATTTCAGCCAATGAGGAACGTCGACGTAACGGTGACCCATCCTCACTGCAACCGAAGCAGCAGCTTCCAAGGCTACGCGCAGCTCAGGCTCAAGCGCTCCGATGAGGCGATTGAGATCGATATGCGACATGCAAGTGCCTCCTGCCCTTGGTCAATCCACAACGTTGCGTAGTACAATTAAGATGATGAAACCGGCTTGTCTAGCCAGAAGTTGATTTTTTTATTTCGCAGCTTAAAACGTAGATGCCGCAATTTAGACACATTTTGAAGAAGTCTGACTAAAGTCTGATTGATGAATATCCTTACGTTACGGAAGATGGCGTCATAAAACTATTACATTTACTAGAGGAAAAACTGCATTTGGACGCGACATCGGACATAGGCACTCTAGAGCTTTCGGGAGATTGCGAAGAAAATATTCGCGTCAATACGAGAACTCGTGAACTATATTACAAGATAAAAGACGAAAGAAACCAAGCGCGCGCAGAAGAACGTACTGTATCGCCTCAAGAGGTTTTGAAAGTCTCCAGTAACTGGGAGAACGTAAACAATCTTGGATTGCAGATTATATATTCGGAAAGCCTCGATGTTGAGATCTTGGCCTGGCTGATGGAAGCAAAGCTGAGGCTCGAGGGCTTCGCTGGTTTGCGTCAGGTTTACGAGATATGCGAGCATATTTTTCACAACCATTGGGAAAATATTTATTCGATCGACGACGATAGCGAGGAAGACAAGTTCGCTCCCTTTGCCGGATTAAACGGTATCGGGAGCGAGGGCTCACTCGTTCAACCGTTGCGGCTCACGTCCCTCGTTCCGGGAAAAAAGTTTGGCGAAAACAGCCTGTGGGACTTTCAGCTTGCTCAGCGACCAAATGAAACGACGCTTAAAGAAGAGCTTTATCGGGCCGCCACGGAGGCAGGGAGCGCCGCGATGACGGCCCATCTCGCGGAGGTGAATGGCTGCCTTTCGGTCTTCGACCGGTTGATGCGGCTTTTGACGGAGCGTTGCGGTCAGTACGCGCCGCCAAGCTCTAATATCCGCAATGTGCTGATCGAAGCGGCAGCCGCTATCCGTGCTCTTGGTGGCCGCGATGCAGATCAAACCCAGATCGACGGGACGGAGCCCGCGGCAATCAACGATGATGCATCCACCCCCATCGCAACACGCCCCTCGCCTTCTCTCAACCCAGAGGGCATTGGGTCTCGCGATGAGGCGTTTGAAACTCTTCTTCTGGTTGCGCGTTATTTTCGTCGAACTGAACCGCATTCACCAATTTCGTTGGCAATCGAGACATTGGTTCGCAGGGGGCGCATGGATTTTTCAGAACTGCTCGCCGAACTTCTTCCCGAAGCTCAGGCCCGCAATGCTGTTCTCACCGCAGCAGGCATCAAGCCTGGCGGTGAGAGCAATGGGAACCAATGAACCGGGTACAGATGCTGTGCTCTTCTCAATCAACCATGCGGATACGCATGAAGGAGGTCTAGATGGCAAGTGTTCATGAAAAGCTGGAGCGAGTTCGTAAGCCGCGCGTCCACATCAAATATGAGGTGGAAACGGAAGGCGCCATGGTAGTCAAGGAGTTGCCCTTCGTCGTGGGTGTCCTTGGCGACTTTTCGGGCAATCCCACTCAGCCACTCAAACCTTTTGGCGAGCGCAAGTTTGTCCAGGTCGATCGGGATAATTTTGACGAGGTGATGCGTCGCATGACGCCCGGCCTGAATATCTCGGTCCCCAACACATTGGAGAAGGATGGTAGCGACATTCAGGTCAATCTGAAGTTCGAAAGCATGGAAGACTTCGAACCCGGCTCCATTGTTCAACAGGTGCCGGCACTAAAGGCGCTTCTGGATGCCAGAAACGAACTTCGCGATCTCCTGTCAAAGGCGGATCGCTCAGAAGATCTTGAGCGCATGCTGGAAGACATCCTGCAGAACAAGACAGACCTGGCAAAGCTGGTTTCGGAACTGAAGGAAAAGAACGGTGCTGCTGAGTAATCGCGCGCCATCAGAATTTTCGAACAGCCCCACGACCGGGGATTTGAACGGTTCAAGCGGCGGCACCGGCCGCAAGTGGAAGGATTGAGATATGAGCGCCGAAAGCCTGCTGAAAAACGAAACACAGGCCACAACCGCCGAAGACCACGGACTGCTGTCCAAAGTCGTTGCCGCCACCAGGCAAACCGAACCGGACCGCGCGCAAAATCTGCTGCGCACACTGACCGACCAAGCCTTGAAGGGAACGGTCAAATACGACCGCAATCTGACGGTCACGCTAAATCACGCGATTGCAGAACTCGACAAAACAATTTCGGAGCAATTAGCGGCAATCATGCAGGCACCGGAATTCGCCAAACTGGAAGGCACTTGGCGCGGGCTGAACTACCTCGTCAAGAATTCCGAGACGAGCGTAAATCTCAAGATCCGCGTGATGAATGCCGGTAAACGGGAAATCTCCCGGGACCTGGAAAAGGCAGTGGAGTTCGATCAGTCGCGCCTCTTCAAATCGATCTATGAAGACGAGTTCGGTACGCCGGGGGGCGAGCCAATCGGCGCCATCATCGGCGATTACGAGTTTGACAACTCCTTTGATGATGTCCAAACGCTTCAAGGGGTATCTGCCATTGCGGCTGCGGCGTTCGCACCCTTCATCTCGGCAGCAAGCCCGCGAATGTTCGGCTTCGAGGATTATCGCGATCTCGCGCGTCCACGTGATCTCGAAAAGATTTTCGACACTGTGGAATATGCAAAATGGCGCAGCTTCCGTGAAAGCGACGATTCCCGCTTCGTGACGCTCGCCCTGCCCCGTGTGCTGGCGCGCATGCCCTATGGCCCAAAGACCAACCCGGTTGACGAGTTCAACTACGACGAAACAAGAGGAGCGCCGAATGGCGACCTGAAACACGACGAATATTGCTGGATGAATGCCGCTTACGTCATGGGGACCAAGCTGACCGATGCCTTTGCCAAGCATGGCTGGTGCACGGCGATCCGCGGTGCGGAAAATGGCGGCAAGGTTGAAAATCTGCCCATGCATGTGTTCTCCAGTGATGACGGCGATCTGGACCTCAAATGCCCGACCGAAGTCGGCATTACCGACCGTCGCGATGCCGAACTGGGCAAGCTCGGCTTCCTGCCGCTCTGCCACTACAAGAACACTGATTATGCCGTGTTCTTTGGCGCCCAGACGGCCCATAAGCCGAAGCTTTACGACCGGCCGGAGGCAACTGCCAATGCCGCCGTGTCGGCTCGCCTGCCCTATATCATGGCGACCTCTCGTTTCGCCCATTATCTCAAGGTCATGGGTCGCGACAAGATCGGCTCCTTCATGGAAGCTTCCGATTGTGAAGTCTGGCTCAATCGCTGGATTTCCAATTACGTCAATGCCAACGAGCAGGCGGGCGAGGAGAGCCGTGCCAAATATCCGCTGCGTGAGGCAAAGGTGACCGTTCAGGAAGTTCCAGGCAAACCGGGTGCCTATAACGCGGTGGCGTGGATGCGCCCATGGTTGCAGATGGAAGAACTCACGACCTCGCTTCGCATGGTCGCTCGCATTCCGTCCAAGAACTGAACCATGCTGGACATATGCCTGCCATATGTCCACAGCATTCCTCGGAGCGTTGCTCATGGCGCCAAGGTCCTTCACGGACACCCGCAGTCTGGTCGATCAGCTCATCGCCTTTATTGACGAGGCGCTGAACGAGCAGGTCAATGCGATTTTGCACCATCGCGAGTTCCAAGCGATGGAAGCGAGATGGCGCGGGCTTGCCATGATCGTGCGTGAGGCATCGCGCAGCGATGAGGTAAAGGTCAAGCTGCTGAATGCCAGCTGGAGGGAGCTTGCCCGCAACCTCGAAAAAGCAACCGACTTCGACCAGAGCCAATTGTTCGAGATCGTCTACAACCGGGAATTCGGCATGCCGGGTGGCGAACCGATCGGCCTGTTGATCGGAGATTACGCCTTCTCGCCGGATACCAGGGACGGTGTCGACTGCGTGACGGCACTTTCGCAGATCGGCATGGTCGCAGCCGCTGCCTTCTGCCCCTTCATCGCCGCCGGTTCTCCCGAAGCCGTCGGATTGCAGGATTTCTCAGAGATGAGCAGGGTCCATGATTTTTCCTGGCTTCGACAGGAAAAATCCCGGCTGAGATGGAACGCGCTGCGTGCCCGTGACGACTCCCGCTTCATCGGCCTCGTCGCCCCGCGCATTCTGTTGCGATCGCCCTATCGGCCTTTTTCGCGACGCCGCAGCGATCCCTTCCCGTTCCAGGAACATATCGCCGAGGACGGCACGACACTTCTGTGGGGCAATCCAGCCTTCGCCTTCGGCACGGTCGTCGTGCGAAACTTCATCGATAGCGGCTGGTTTGCCGACATCCGTGGTGTCACGCAGGACACGGTTGATGGAGGAATGCTCTCCCCCTATCAACTGCCACCACTGGACTTCGGGCTGGAAAGCAATGGGCTCTCCGCGCAGCCACCGGTCGAGGTGCAACTGTCGACGGGCCAGGAGCAGCAATTTTCCGATCTCGGACTCGTCCCGATCTCCACCACGTATTTGTCCAGCGTGGCAATTTTCAATGCCAACCAATCGCTGCATGCGCCAGGGCATTACTCAAGCGAAAGCGCACGACAGAACGCCCGTATTGCCGCCATGCTGCAATATGTGCTCTGTGCCTCCCGCTTCTCGCATTATCTCAAAGTCATTATGCGTGACGATATCGGTCAACTTAGCGACGCAACCGCGATCGAACGCAAACTCGAAACCTGGCTGTCATCCTACACACTCGGGAACGATGATGCTGAGGTGGGGCTGAGAACACGCTACCCACTACGCTCGGCTGGCATCAGCGTCTTCGAGATCCCCGGCAAACCCGGTAGTTTCTCCTGTACCGTGCGTATCCAGCCGCACTTCCAGCTGGATGATGTTTCCACCAGCTTCCACCTGATCGCCGAGACGGCGGTACCGTCAGCGTCCCCGTCGTGGGCACCGGCCGAGCCTAAGAGGATCTCCGCATGACATTGCGCGCCGACATTTCCGATCTTCTTGACGAGAACCAGGTCGCGACCGCCCTTGAACTCGCGAGGGATAAGGTCAAATCGTCACCGTCCGACAAGGAGGTCAGACACCTCTACATCGATCTTTTAATTCTGGTCCGCGATTACGAAAAGGCGGACGCGCAGTGTAACCTGGCTGCGACCTTCTCGCCGCAGGATAGTGTCGGATTTTCGCTGTTGCGCCAGCAGTTGCGCGCCATGGCGGCGCGGGACGGGTGGTTCGAAAACGCCGCCGTACCGGAATTCCCTGGCGGACCAAGTGAACTCGATCAACTGGCGATCAAGGCGAATATCGCCGCACGTGAGAGCAACATTATCGAAGCCGCTGACGCCTTGAGCGAGCTGGATGAGAAACGAGGCGACGTATCGATCGTCGTCAATGGCAAAAAGGCCAGTGATATCCGTGACCTTGACGATCGTGTTCCGCATGCACTTGAAGTTCTGACCAATGGTGGCAGGTATCTGTGGATCGGGTTTGACCGCATTGAAACTCTCACGATCGGGCCGATGACGCGTCCGCGCGACCTCGCTTATCGCGATGGCGAGCTGACGCTCAAGGATGGCGCCGTGGCATCGGTGCTTTTGCCCGCGATCTATCACGGGACGGACAAGGCGGCTGTTCTGCTGCTTGGCCGAGAGACATGCTGGGACGAGGAAAGCAGCCCACTTGTCACGGGTGAGGGTCAGAGATGCCTGTTGATCGGCGACGACCTCGTGCCATTCCACGAGATCACAAGAATTTCCGCGGCACCCCAGGCAAGTGAAAGGAAATCCGCGCGTGGTTGATCCGCTGGAGCAATATCGGCCGAAGCAGAGAACCCTATCCCGCTCCTTGCTGGACAGGCTGCTGGACGATGCGCCCGACATGGAGGCCGATCCGCTTGTCAGCCTCTCGGATCAAGTCAGGGAGATGCGTGAAGTGATACGCCGCGACCTTGAGGCACTTCTCAACACCCGCCGAAGTCCCTCGGGCCCACCGGGCGCGCTTAAAGAACTTAATGATGCGCTGGTTTCCTATGGCATGGACGGCGTCTTGTCGGCGAATCTTGTGACGGATGCGTCCAAGGATAAGCTTGCGCAAAGCATCGAGCGTCGCATTTCCATGTTCGAGACCCGCCTCTCCGATGTACGGGTTACGATCCTAAAGAACCGTATGGAGGGCGAGCGCGCCTTGCGCATGAGGATCCAGGCAACGTTTCGGCTGCATGAGGGGATGCCTCCAATCAGCTTTGAATCGAAAATCGATCCATCGACACAGCGTTTCCTCGTGGAGACCACCAATGGCTGATGGTTTTC
>NZ_SISF01000029.1:39411-299441 GCF_004310285.1 Agrobacterium cavarae | reverse complement strand
AATGATGAGCTTTATGCGCTGAGAAAGCGAGCATCACGCTTTGCGGCGGCCTTTCCCAAAATCGCCGGACGGCTGCGCATGACGGGAGATGTCGCCGACGATCCCCATGTCGAGCGCTTGATCCAAAGCTTTGCCTATTCCGCCGCGCGCGTGCGCCAAAAGCTGGATGATGAATTTCCTGAGCTTTCCGACAGTCTGCTCGAAACGCTTTACCCCCATTATTTGGCGCCGCTGCCGTCCATAAGCGTCGTGCAGTTTGAGCCAGGCGCTACACTTGCGACGGTTCAGAGGCTCGCGCGCCATAGTGAGATTCTGGCAGAGCCCATTAATGGCGAAAGCTGCCGCTTCCGCACCACGCAGGATGTTGAAATCACGCCTCTTGCCATCTCTGGAGCAACGCTTTCCGGCCAACCTATCGATGCGCCGTTTTCAACCGCGTCGGCAGGTGCAGCGAGCTGCTTGCGGATCTCACTGCGTACCACCTCTCCGAGGCCCTCTACATTTCAGGAAATGGGGCTCGCGAAGCTACAACTGTTCATTTCCTCGGCCTGGCAACAAGCGACAGCGCTCTATGAATTGCTCGCCAATAATTGCGTCGGAATGGCGCTGGCACGCCATGCGGATGATCCGCAGGCGGTTTTCCTTCCTGCGAACAATCTAAAACCTTCCGGCTTTGCGCGCGACCAAGCCATGCTGCCCTATCCCCCAAACAGCTTTGATGGTTACCGTCTCCTTACGGAATTCTTTGCGCTACCGCAAAAGTTCCTGTTCATCGACATTGACGGGCTCGACCGCTGGCCCGGTGGCGACTGCGAGCTCTACATCTATTTGAACACCGCAGATGCTAGGCTTGAACGCATGGTCTCAGCCAAGGATCTGGTGTTGAACGCATCGCCAGTCATCAATCTCTTTCAGCAAAGCTGCGAGCCTTTGAACCTAGACGGGACGAGGACGGAGTATCGGCTCTTGCCGGACGCGCGCCGTCAGCGCACGCGCGAAATCTACTCGGTCGAGAATGTCCAACTCACAACCCGCGACGGGCAGGTCGAGAAGACATCACCGTTCTTTGGCCGCACGCAGAAAAGCAACGGTTCGAATGTCTTCTGGCAAACCTACCGCCGCTTCGATGAGGATGATGCTTCTTCCGACACCGATATTGCCTTTGTCGACGAGAAGCGCGGACCGCTGGGGCCGATCGATATTGTCGCCAGTGTCGATACGCTGTGCATCAACCGCGAACTGCCGAGCCAGTTGCCCTTCGGCGGCGGACACCCCTACTTGCAACTCTCTGCCGGTAACGAGGCAGTTCAGTCTATCCACGCGCTGATGCCGCCTACACCCGCCATTCGCATGAACGAGCGGACTGCTCGCGAATGGCGCCTGATCTCGCACCTGCTGCTGAACCATCTCTCTCTGTTCGACAATGGTGGCGCGCCGCTAAAAGACATTCTGTCGCTCTATGCTTTTCGGGATTCGCCCGAAACGCGTCAGCTGGTCGATTCAATTTCCAACGTCGAGGCGCAAAATTCCCATGCGCGACTTGGTTCCGCTATGGTGCCCGGAACGGATGTGACGGTAGAGTTCGATCCATCGCTGATCGACAGGGCAGCAGCCTATGTCTTTGCCAATGTTCTCAACCATTTCTTTGGTCTCTATACCTCCATCAACAGCTTTACGCGCCTGACCGTGACCATGCGTGGCCATTCCGAGCCGATTGCCCGATGGCCTGCGCGCGCGGCAGATCGCCCGCTGCTTTAGGAGAGCCCATGCAAACCCAAGCAGAAAGCCTCAAGCAAAAACAGGAAACGCTCCTCAGCCGCGATCCCGGTCGTTTCGATCCACCGACGGCGTTTCGTGTGGCACAGCACATCGCCGACGCCGAGAAACTGACTGTCGGCGCGCACGGCGGGACGAGCCCTATCACGGCTTTCGTCGGTGGCTTCCGCAAAAAGGGTGCGGATGCGGACCTGCGCTCCGCACTTGCTCCTATCGTCGGACCGCTCGGCTCATTGCCTCCCGCCTATAATGAACTCCTTCAGCGAGAAGAGCGCAATCGCTCCAAGGCGCTTGCCAGCTTCTTCAACCTATTTGCTACCCGTTTCAGTGAACTCTTTGTTTCTGCGACGGAAAAATACCGGCTGGCACGCGGACTTCGCTGGTCGGACAATCACAAAGCAAGTGCATTTCGCAGGACGCTACTGTCCCTGACGGGCTTCGGCACAATGGGTACCGCACAAAAAGCCGGCGTGAAGCAGGATGTGTTGCTTCGCTTCAGCGGCCTGCTTGCTAACCGCACCAGAAATGCAACGGGGCTGACCTCGATACTTTGTGAGTTCACGGGGCTACCTGTTAAGGTCAAACAGTTCCGGCGCCGGTGGGTATCGATCCCAAGCCATGAGCAGAGCCAGTTGGGCCAGCACGGCGGGCTCCTTTTGGGGCAGAACACGACAGCCGGAAGCAGTATTGAGGATTTCGCCGGCGGTTTCCGGATCGTCATCGGGCCGGTCGGCTACGCCGATTATCTGGCGCTTTCGCCCGGCTCCCACCGTCTCTCGGAAATCTTCGCGTTGACGCGGCTTTTCACCGGCAGCGCACTCGAATTCGATGTGCAGGTGATCCTGAGAAAAGAAGATATCCCCTTCTGTCAGCTCGGCCAGTCAGATACGCCCGCACGGCTTGGCTGGAATAGCTGGGCGCGCATAGCACCTGCGGACAAAGACAGCGCGGATGCGATCGTGACCGAACGCGAGGGTATTGCGCTCGATCGTTTGGGGGCTAAAGCATGAAACTGGTGCTGAAGGAAAAGCAACCGGATGGCCGCTTCCAGCCGTCGCGCTGGAGTTTCGAACACGGCAAGCGCATGCTCGGCCGATCCAACGACTGCGACTGGCAAATCGTTGATGGCGAACGGCGCGTCTCCAAGCTTCACTGCACCCTGATCCGCGAGGGGCAGCGCTTCTCCATCATCGATCAGAGCGCGAATGGCACAATGGTCGATGGTCGATTGCTGCTCGAAGGCCAATCGGCGCCCTTAAATAACGGCTCGCGGATCGATATCGGCAGCCAAACCTTCGAAGTCGCCATTATGGGCGAACCGGACATGGATTTCGGCGATCCTGACCAGGCGTTGAGGGTCAGCGACGAACAATTGACGATCTCCGCCATTCTTTCCGATATCGCGCCGGCGGGGCGCTCGGCCAGCGGAGTGCTTGGTAACGCTATCGCCAATGACGACTGGCAGGATGACATCAATTACAATGTCCCCAAAAAGGGGAAATCGATCTCCCGCAATGTGGAGATCGGCTGGAGCGGGCCGCCCTCGTCTACGGGCATTGGAGCCATCCTGCCGGACGATTGGAATGAAGCGCCGGCGGAAAGCAGCAGGCACGAGCATACGGATGCTCTGAACACTCCGGTCAAGGTCTCACGGCCCGTCACCCCAACGCGTGACGACTTCGACACCATTTTTACCGAGCCTGATCAGGTGCTCGGTGCCGAACCCGTGGAATCCGTTGCCTTACCGTCAGACAGCGGTCTCACTGAACTCATCTCACAACTGGAGAAGGCGTGTGCAGACAGCCTCGCAGCCCTCGGCATTGAGGATGAGCTGGATGGCCATGTGGAACATACCAGTGTGGCTGCACGGCTCGAGACACTGGTGCGACAACAGAGACTTCTTTCAATCTCACTCGACAATCTGATGCGCGTCTCCACGCAAAGGCTGGAACCGAGATTGTTGGAGGCGAAAGCCGATCTCGGCAACGATCTACGCTCGAAGATCGAGCGCAAAGACTGGCGAGGCATACTTTCCGGACCAGACTATTGGGCCTTCTACAAAAAGCAATTCGAAGAAAACGGACGCCAGTTGTCGGTCCGGCAATTCCTACAGCGCGCCGCGCTTGGAGAGGCCATGGAGCTGGACGATACGAAGAGCAAAAAATCACAGTATCAGGGGGTGAGCAAGCAAGATGAGGCATGAGAACCGCGTTGCCTGGAGCGAAGGAATGTTCCTTCGCGTTCAACACTTCCAGCAGTCCGATCGCTGGACCGAGCGATTGGTGCGCAACACGACGCGCAACCTTTCAGCCTATCCCTGGGGCGTCGCGGAAGTCGGCGTGGACCGCAGCGCGCTTGCGATCGGCCAGTTCGCGCTTTCGAATATTCGAGGGATACTACCTGACGGCACACCATTCGAAGCTCCGGGAGATACCGACCTTCCTCCTCCCCTGGAATTGGACGAGACGGTCAAGAACGCCACCCTCTATCTGGCGCTTCCGGCCCGCCGACCCGGTAAGGCCGATATGTCGTCGATTCCGAGGCCGGAGACCAACAGTGTTCGTTTCGTCGCCTCGAGCTACGAGGCGACGGACGCCAATGTGGATACCGATTTCGTCGCGCCGATCGATGTCGGTCGCCTCAGCCTGAAATTCCTGAAGACCGGCGACGATGTCTCCGGCTATGATTTGATAGGACTGGCGCGCGTCATCGAAGTGCGATCCGATCGTGCCGTCATTCTTGATCCAGATTTTATCCCGCCTAGCCTCAATTGCGCAGCGTCATCCCGCCTGAATGAGTTGATGACGGAGCTTCTCGGCATCGTTCGCCATCGCGCCCAGGCAATCTCCGAACGCATCGGCGACCCAACGATCCGTGGCACGGCGGAAGTCGGCGATTACTTTCTACTGCAAATCCTAAATCGCGCCGATCCGCTGCTGGCCCATCTTGCGGCTAACGCCACGCGTATGCATCCGATCCGCTTCTACGAAGAGTGCCTCCAGCTCGCCGGCGAGCTTGCCACCTTCACGACGGAGAAGAAGCGTGCCACGGATTTTCTGCCCTACCGCCATGACGATCTGAAAGCCAGTTTTGCCGCTGTCTTCGATGACCTGCGAGCATCGCTCTCTGCGGTACTCGAACAGGCCGCCGTCGCAATCGAGCTCGTCGAGCGTCGCCATGGCGTACGGGTCGGAACGATCCACGACCGCGGGCTTCTCCGCGATGCAGGCTTCGTGCTTGCGGTGCGGGCCGACATGCCAGCCGAAGACATTCGCCGCCGGCTGCCAGCGCAGATCAAGGTCGGGCCGGTCGAGCGGATCTCGGAGCTGGTCAATGTTGCGCTGCCCGGTATTCCGGTGCGCTCGCTGCCGGTCCTGCCACGCCAGCTCCCTTATCGCTCCGGTACCATCTATTTCGAAATCGATACCAAGGCACCCTTGTGGAAACAACTCGAGACATCCGGCGCAATCGCTCTGCATCTGGCAGGCGATTTCCCCGGACTTGAGATGGAAATGTGGGCGTTACGCGAATGAGTGACCAAAAGTCCTCCTCATGGCAGGATCTGCCAACGGTGGTGGAAATTACCGAGGAAAGCCGTCTACGCAACCAGAATTCCCGCAATATGGCGGCGTTGCTTGACGACATCATCGAGCCCACCGACCCGGTCGAGCGACCGCACGGCGAAAAGGGCGCATTGCCGATCGATTCTCTGCTGTCGAACTTCCGTTTCGGTGGAGAGGAGGTGCCGACGCTGGTGCAATCTGCCGCGCCGCTGCTCAACCTTGCCCACGTGCTTCGTTTCAGCGATGTGCAGCCGGATCCGGACCATCTACGCCGCGCTTGCCTCGAAGCCATTACGCGCTATGAACGCGACCTTGCGTCCGCTCGGATCAGCCCTGAACGTGCCAGAGCCGCCCACTATGTCGTCTGCGCCACTGTGGACGACGTGATCCTCAGCAAGCCCTGGGGTGTCAGGGCTGGTTGGGCGCGCTCAGGCCTCGTCTCCACCTTCCACAACGACGTGACGGGCGGCGATCGCGTCTTCGATATTCTGGATCATTTCCATCAGTCGCCTGGCGCCAACAAGGACCTGCTGCTGCTGATCTATCTGTGCCTTTCGCTTGCATTTGAAGGACGCACCCGTGTTTCTCCCAAAGGCGCACTGGAACTCGCCCGCATCCGTGACAGTCTCTATAAGACACTGATCGGCCAATATGGCGTGTTCGAACGCGAACTTTCCCCCCACTGGCAGGGCGTGGAAGCCCGGCATACGCCCTTGAAAACCATGTCGGCGCTGTGGACCTTGCTTTCGCTTTTGGCACTCGCCTTTGCACTTGGCTATCTCTTCTTCACGCTGTCACTCAACGACGCCTCCGATGCGACATTCGAGCGCCTTGCCAAGCTACCGCCAACCCAAACACCGAGCGTGCTGATTGCAGCACCGCCTGCCCCGCCCGAACCGCCTCAGGCTAAGGAGGAAGCACCGAAGGTCGCCGAAGCACCGCCAGTGATAAAGCCGCCTGAGCCAACTCGGCTTCAAAAGCTGATGGAGTTCCTCGAGCCAGAAGTCCAGCAGAAGCTGGTGACGCTGGCCGAAGTGAACGGACGTCTGAGAGTTCGCATCAACAATTCCGGCCTTTTCGAGACGGGCAGCGCCGAGGTGAGCCCGAAGTTTCGCGATCTGATCCAGCGCATCGGCGGGGCATTGTCGGCGGAGAAATTCCGCGCCGTGGTCATCGGCTACACGGATAATGTGCCAATCAAAACCGTTCAGTTCCCGTCCAACTGGCACCTATCCGAAGCGCGCGCAAAAGCCGTCGGCGATCTTCTTGCCCAATTTACCGGCCCGGAAGCAATCCTGACTGAGGGACGCGCAGACAGCGATCCGATCGCGGACAACAATACGTCCGAGGGACGGGAGATGAACCGCCGCACTGAAATCATGGTGCTGACCAACCCAGACGAGAAACTGAGCGACGCCGGCATTCTCTCGCCAACCATCACCACCACACCGGGACAGCAGCCAGGAGCCCAGCAATGAATCCGCTGAGTTACTTTTATACAATCCGGGCTTATGTCGAAAGCTACGCCTCGCTCGTCGGGCGTCGCTTCATCTCGCTTCTGTGGGCCATCGCCCTTTGTGTCGTCATCTGGTTCTACGGCTATCTTGTTGCCTTTGGAAATTTCAAACCGTTCGGCACGACGCAGGCGCGGCTTATTGCCATCGGCGTCATTCTCCTCGTCTGGGTCGTATATATCACCATTGCCCTGTTGCGCGCCCGCAAGCAGGACAAGGAACTGATCGACAGCCTTGAGCAGGAGGCGCTGGCCAATCGCAACGCAGAAGTGGGCGAAATCCAGACGCGGCTTAAGGAAGCGCTGGCGCTTCTACGCCGCATCACCAAAAAGCGCTTCGGCTATATCTACGATCTCCCTTGGTATGTGATCTTTGGTGCTCCGGGCTCAGGCAAGACCACAGCACTGACAAATTCCGGCCTGCAATTTCCCTTGGGTGACGCAATTGGAGAAAACGCGGTCCGGGGCGTTGGCGGAACGCGAAACTGCAATTGGTGGTTCTCCGACGAAGCGATCCTGATCGACACCGCCGGTCGCTATACGACGCAGGATGATCTGGATGGGTCTTCAAAAGCCGGCTGGGAGGGGTTCCTCAATCTGCTTCGTCGCTACCGCCGTTCGCAGCCGATCAACGGCGCATTGGTGACGCTATCGATCCACGATCTTCTGACCCGCGATCCGGAAGAACAGCGGCAGGAACTTCGTTCGCTGCGCCAGCGCCTGTCCGAGCTCGACGAATATCTCCATGCGCGCGTCCCTGTTTATCTCGTGCTGACCAAGGCCGACCTTCTGGATGGTTTCGTCGAATTCTTCGATGGCTTCAACAAGACTGACCGCCAGCAGGTATGGGGCACGACCTTCAAGCTGGACGAGAGCTACACGTCCCAGTCTCTGCCCCAACGCTTCCTGGAAGAATTCGAGCTTCTTCAACAGCGTGTGGATGCCATGCTCATCGAGCGGCTGCAGCAGGAGCAGAATACAGAGATCCGCGGGCGCATCTTCCGCTTCCCGGCAGAACTTGCCAAGTTGAAGGATCGCTTGCACGAGGCATTGACTGAACTTTGTGCCAGTTCCCCCCTCATCGAGGCACCGCTTCTGCGTGGCATCTATTTTGCTTCGGGCACCCAAGAAGCGACGGACATCGCAACGACGCGGACGCGACGAAGCTACTTCCTGTCACGCCTGTTCAAGGATGTTATCTTCCCGGAAGCAGCGCTCGTCATGCGCGACAAGCGCCTGTCGGGGCGCCAGCATCTGGTTCGGCGTCTGGCCTATGGTGCAGCAGCAATTGTCGCCGCGATCGTCTTTACCGGTTGGATCAGTACCTATTACTCAAACACCCAGGCGCTTGCCGAAGCGGATCAGAAGCTCGACACCTATGAACGGCTGGTGCAGGGCATTCCCGTGCGGGATGTGTCCGACGCGGATTTTCTGCGCATCATGCCCGCTTTGGACAATCTGCGGGATGCCAGCTCTGGCTTTTCCAAGGACCGTCTGTGGAATATCAGCTTTGGCCTCGATCAGAAGGACAAGATCGCCGGACGCCAGAGGGATGCCTATCAACGCGCCCTCAACGCCCTTCTTCTGCCGCGCATGATCGTGCAATTGCAGAAGCAGTTGGAGGACGAGAAGGATGTCACGCGAACGTTCAATTCGCTGAAACTGTACGGCATGCTGGGCGGGATTGGCGGTCTGGATCGCGATTTCATGACGGTGCAGGCTGAAGACATGTTTGCTTCTCTTTATCCTGGCGACGGGAGAGCGGCAGCGCGCGCCTCCCTTAATGACCATGCCCGCGCCCTCGCCAATGGGAATCTCGCTCCCATCGAACTCGATGCCCGATTGATTGCGAAAGCACGTGAGACGATCAAGGACCAGGGCGTCAGCGCACGTGCTTACGACATCCTCGCAGGCTTGCCGCAAGCGCGGGCTCTGCCGGAGTGGACACCAGCCGCAGCTTTCGGGCCGCTCGGAGAGCGCGCCTTCGAGCGCCGCAGCAAGACACCCATGGTGGACGGCATCGAAGGTCTGTTCACGGCGGATGGCTATCGCAATGTGGTAATCCCGCAAGTAGCCTATGCCTCGCGCGTGGCGCTCTCCGAAGCCTGGGTTCGAGGCTCGGATGACGCCGTGCGTGGCGCGACTGTGGAACAGGTGGCTGAGGCCGCGTTGCAGATCTACTTCGACCGTTTTGAAAAGCGCTGGGCGGATGTGCTCTCGGACATCCGGGTGAAGCCATCGCAAACGCTGGGTGATGCCGTCGAGACCACGCGGATTTTGGCAAACGACCGGAATATCGTCGTGGAGGCAGCCAAGTCCATTGCCGATGCAACCGATCTACGGCCGAATGTCGGCGCGAACCTTACCACGCTCGCCTCCACTGCCGATGGCGACGCAACGGCGACGATCCTTTCGGCGACGGTCAATGCCGTCGATCCCTATGCACGGCTGCGCGATATGCTGGCTGAAAAATCTGCGGCCTCGGTAGCGGACGCACAGTCGGCAGAGAACAAGACAGCCGGTACTCCATCCGAACAACTTCTCGCCAATCTGAAGACACTCAACGAACAGCTGGCACGCTCTTCCACCACCTCGGACGAGGTGGCGAAGGTCTTCGATGTTGACAGTCAATTGACCAAGTCCAATCAGGACCTGCTGCAACAGGCGCGGCAACTGCCTGCCCCGCTGGACGTCTGGATCGCTGGCATTGCGGCAGATGTGGGATCACTTGCGGTGAAATCCGCACGCAGCCGCATCGCCGATCTTTGGGCTTCGGACTCTGCGTCGCTGTGCTCGTCGGTCGTTGCCGGACGATACCCATTTGACCGGGCATCCTCGAGAGATGTGGCGATGGCGGACTTTACCAGGCTTTTCGGACCGAAGGGTGTCTTCCAGACTTTCTTCAAGCAGCGGATGGAGCCCTTTGTCGACAAGACAACGACGCCGTGGAGCTGGAAGGGCACCTTTGGCTCGGCGGGGATTCCAAGTGAAGCCATCGCCCAGTTCGAAAATGCCGACAAAATTTCTCGGGCATTTTTCCCGAATGGCAGCGAGGTGCCGGTCGTTTCGATCAATGTGAAGCCGGTCTCGCTCAGCGAGCAGTCCAGTGCTGTCATGCTGGAAATTGAAGGAGAGCGGGTGGTTTACTACCACGGTCCAATCCAGGCAAAATCGATCCACTGGCCTTCTCAGGAGAATTCCGCCAACCTGTCTCGCATCGCCTTTCAGCCAGGTGGCTGGCAGCAGGCGAAGACCGAAAATGGCGATTGGTCTCCCTTTCGGCTGTTCGATGATGCGACAATCGAGGCCCAGACGGGCGACATCCTCCGGGCGCGCTTCGAAAATGACGGGCAGACCGCGGAGTTCGACATTCAGTTCGGATCTGTCCTTAACCCCTTCAGGTTGGATGCGCTGTCGCAATTTTCCTGCCCGACGCAATTTTGACCAGAGGTGAGAAGACCAATCAAGGAGAGGAACTTCATGCGCAATGACGGCAACAACCGAAGACAGATCACGCCTGGCTGATGACTAAGCCAGATCCAAAGCCGGCCGTTGCGGCGTCGGACAGCGACCGTATCGGCTTTTTCGGCAAAGTACCAAGCCACGGAGATTTCATTTCCGAGGGCCTGGACCGTGAATTCATAACAAGACTGGATGAGTGGCTAAGAGCTGGCATGCACGCATGCGCCGACCAATACGGTGCGCGTTGGTCCTCCGTTTTTTCCAACGCTGCGCCGACGCGCTTCATCTCCGAAATCGGCGTGTGGGGCGATGCCGCCTATGTCGGCGTCTTGCTGCCGAGCCGGGACCGCGTCGGTCGAAGATATCCGCTGGTAATTCTGGCGCAACTTACCAGATTTCGACTGCACCCAAGAACGCTTTATCTCGACGAAACCTGGTTCATGGCTGCAGAGGCTCTGGCTGAAACCTCGATGTCCGAGGATTTCGACATGAACCGCTTCACCACAGCGATAAAGCGGCTTCGCCTCCCCAAACCCAAGGAGGATGATGATGCTCCAGTTCCTACACACAACCGCGACAAACCGACGAGCCTCTGGTGGCAGATCGATGCGGAAACCCGCCGCCCGAAGGGCGTGAAGCTGGACGGTAGGCCCGGCACGGCAGATTTCATCAAGCTTTTCCAAGATAACAAGCTTCCGCCAGAACCTGCCCCTCGCTCCGAAAAGCAGCAGCAAGTGGGCGCGGCCAAGTCCCCGACACTTGCGCCCAAAGCGCCGGTTGCTCTCCCGCTTGCAGCGAAACCTGTTACGTCGACCTCGATCATCTACAGCTATGCGACGCATTCCGGAACGAAACTGGCGGCCAACGCGGACTCGCTCTTCGTATCCAGTGACCCTCCGCTCTTTGCCATCGCGGACGGCATAGGAGAAGGCCACGCGGCAGCCGAAGCAGCCCGGCTGACCGTAAACCTTCTTGCCGATGTGACAGCAGGCAGCGAGCATAGCGTCGATCCACAGACGATCAGAGGGAAACTCGGTACTGTCAACAGCCTCCTTCTGTCCCGACAGGTCGGCGAAGGCGCTTTGCGTCCGGGAGCAAGCGTCGTTGCGGCATCGATCTTCAATCAGACGATCACCGTCTTGTGGTCGGGCGATGCGCGAGCCTATCTTTTGAGGGATGGAACCATGCATCCGCTGACACGCGACCACGTGATTGTCGGAATGAAAAGAACTTTGGCGCAATATATCGGGCACTCGCAGCAATTCCGGCCCGACATTATTCGGGAAAACTGGGGGTGGAGCGACAGGTTGCTGCTCTGCAGTTTTCCGCTCGTCCAGCAACTGAAGGAACGCGTGGTCGCTGAACTTCTCTCCGAAACGAAGATCGAGGACTGCGCCGAAGCGCTCATACAGGAAGCGCTGATCGAGACCGCAAGAGACAATATCAGCGCCATCGTGATTGGGCACGACCGTGTGCCGAGATAGAAGCAATGATCAGGGCCTGGTAGCGCAGCGTTATGCCGATCTCTGGCGCGCCATTCAGCAGGGGAACGAAGGCCTGCGCCCATCCCAGGATGCATTGGAATTGCTCGACCAGATCCGCAACGCGCTCGACCGAAACGCATCCACGATCTACGCGCAAAACTTTGGCCGGATCGCAAACACCTTCCTTGTCGAGACGGTCACCTTCACGAGCGACCGCACAGAAGTCCTGCATTTGCGCCATATCGATCTCGGCACGTCGCACGCGCTCAAGACGCTGCGACCAACTTGTCGCGACGACATTGTTACTGCACAATCTCTGCGTCGAGAAGCAGAAACGGGACTGCGTTTCAGGCATCCCAACATCCTCGAGACATCAACCTTGTTACGTCTAGAGGACGGCAGACCGGGATTGGTGATGCCATGGCGTCCGCTCACGCTTGCTTCTCTATCACAAGAGCAACTGCTCAATGAACAAGAAGCCTCAATGATCGTGAGAAGCGTTCTCCTTGCACTCGACACGATACATCGAGAGGGGCTTGTTCACTGCGACGTGGCACCGAACAACATTTTCCTGCATGGATACGATTTCGAACAATCGCTGCTTGGAGACTTCGGCATCGCCATTCCGATAGGGTCCAGGCATCGAGATATCGGCATAAAGCGCGCGGGATCGCCAGAATTTGCAGCTCCCGAGCAGCTGCAAGGGGAGGAAGCCCATCCGTCTCACGATATCTATGCCATTGGAAAGCTGGCCGAAAAGCTCGCAAGCAAAATAAATGCGCCGAGGTCAATCTGGAGCGAATTGATAAAGCAATGCTGCCAGTTGCGTCCAGAAGACCGACCGCAAAGCGCTCGGGAGATTCTGGACATGATATCAGGCTAAAAGTCGGCGCTGTCGCCTTCCAGCTGGTTAGCCTGACCTGCTCAGTTCGCGCTTCCCGGCTGGGGCGCTGCTGCTGTCGGTACGCTCTTCTGGAACACCGTCAACAGCTTGGCGGCATCAACAAGCGGCGCGTTGCTGGCATAGAGAACATCACCCTTCTGCATCTGGAACATCTGCATCAGCGCAATGCTGGAAGCGTCACGCATGTTCACACGGTAAATCACAGGGCGTTTCTGCGTTAAAATTTCGGCACGTTCCTTGGACGCAGTCGGACCGACCGAGCGGAGCGGCACCTCTTCGGTCCGGAAGACATAGACATTGCGCGAGTCGGCGCGATCGTCAAGAAGACCGCCTGCACGACCAACCGCCTGGGCAAGCGTCAACTTGCCGGTTTCAAATTGAAATTCGCCCGCACTCTTGAACGCGCCAAGTGCCGTAAAACTGGATGCGTCCCCGTCAATCATGATTTGATCGTCAGGCGACAAACGAACATTCTGTCGATCTTCACGCATCACCCGATCAAGGGTTGCGCTTGCTCTCTGCTGACCGCGAACGATCGTCACCGTCGCAGCCCCCGGCGCCACTGCCGGGCCACCCGCTTGGCTGATCGCATCGAGAACCCGTTCCTGTCGCGCCGTCAAAGCGATCTTGCCTGGTGTCTTGACCGCCCCGCTGACCATCACAGCACTTGTCGGCTTGTCGACGACTGTCACGACCGCCTGCGGATTAACGGCAGATCCCTTCAATCCTGCAACAACCTGGTTCTGCAGTCCCTCTGGCGTGGAGTCGATCACCCTCTGTCTACCCACGAATGGCAGATTGACGTTGCCGCTTTGGTCTACGGTGAATCGACCAAGGTTGAGCGTCTTGCTCTGCGTGGACGAGAAAAGACCATCTTCGCCCGTATCGAGCACGGTGATATCGACGACGTCTCCGCGCCGCAGACGCTGAGCGTTGTATCCTGTGTTCCGCAATGCTGCGAGACCGGGGCCAGCAGAGTAAGACATGATACTCGCGTTCGATGTCGAAGCAGGAGCATTCGCAAGATCGATGACCGCAATTTTCTCGTTGGTATTCGGGAGAGTTGCTGACCTAATGTTTCCTGCAGTGGGACCATCAGACGGTCTTGCACAAGCACTCAGCAAGGCCAAAAGAAGCACAGGAACGATCTTCTTCATCCATAATCCCCAACACAGAATCAGCTGCACGCAGGAATAGCATCAACGAATGAACCCGCAATAACTTTAAAGCCAAAAATTGAAAAATGCCGCTCAATCTCCGCTTTTATGTGTCGAACACGCAACCTCCGGGTCATCCAATAACAACGCCAGTTCTGCAAGCACTCCGTCCACGGCCCGCCCTTGTTCGTCCAGCCTCGCCAGTAATAATTTCCTTTGTCTTGCCGCTACCTGATCCGATGCTCGATCGGCTTATCACCTTCGTGCCTCGGGGACGCTTTCTCCTGGGGCAGGATCGCCATCGCGCCTGGCCAGTCCGACAGATGACGATGATGCTATCATGAGCATGATGGAGAAGAGCAGCAAAGAAGCCCGTGGCATCGAGCACTCGACCTTCAGGCAGCGTGCTAGCCCAAAAATGGAGGCGACCAAGCCGATCGTAGGGCTACTTGTGTCCCGAAGCGTCCATGTTGATAGCGAAGTGAACGCCCATGCAACCAAGTCTCTTCTATGCTACAAATCATCCATGGCACTTATTACCCTTGCTGTATCCGGCTATCGTTCACTTCGCAGTCTTGTCCTTCCGCTCGAACGATTGAATGTGGTAACGGGCGCAAACGGAAGCGGAAAGTCGAGCCTATATCGTTCACTACGTCTGCTTGCGGACGTTGCGCAGGGTCAAGCAATTGCTTCCCTCGCCGCGGAGGGTGGTCTGCGATCGACCATGTGGGCAGGAGGATCAGGCTACTCGGTTGCAATGCGCTCAGGGCGGTCACCTATGCAGGGCAACATCGGCGCCGGTCCCGTTTCACTTCGTCTTGGATTTGCGTCCGAGGACTACGGCTATGCAATCGATCTGGGTCTTCCTATCCCCGGTCCCGGCGCCAGCCGGGAGGACGTGTCGCTGTTCGGGCACGATCCGGTCGTAAAGGCGGAAGCTGTCTGGGTCGGCGAGAGGCTGTCGAGGCACAATGCCATCGCCCGGAGGAGCAATGCCTCTGTTCTGGTGCAGGACAGAAATGGTCGCCTGCGGCCTGTCGTCACTGACCTCGCGCCTTTTGAGAGCATGATGATGCGCGCCGCTGACCCGACCGATGCGGTCGAACTACTTCTTCTTCGCGAACGCATGCGGGCTTGGCGCTTTTACGACCACTTCCGGATTGATCGAGACGCTCCGGCGCGCAGTCCTCGGATCGGAACGCGCACGGTCGCGCTCGCGTCCGATGGTGCGGACCTGGCGCCAGCCATTCAGACAGTGCGGGAGATCGGCAATGGACCGGCGTTCGACGAAGCGATCGAGGACGCCTTCGCTGGGTCGTCCGTCGAAATCGGTGCTGCCGACGGTCTGTTTCGTCTGTCTATGCGTCAACGCGGGCTTCTCCGCCCTCTCGATGCCTCAGAACTTTCGGACGGAACCTTGCGTTATATCGCACTGGCAACAGCCCTTCACACGCCGCGCCCCCCAGAACTGATGGTATTGAACGAGCCAGAAGGCAGCCTGCATCCGAGCTTGTTGGAACCACTTGCACGCATGATTGCATCGGCCAGCGAGCGCAGTCAGGTCATCGTCGTGAGCCATGCCAAGTCCCTGGTTGATGCGCTCTCCCACCATGGGGCGCAGATGCTGGCACTGGAGAAGGAAAACGGCGAAACGATCGTTGGGAACGTCGAGCCCCCAGCATGGACGTGGCCGGACCGTTGATCTGCATGCACTTCTCCCACGGGCGAGAAAAATCAGAAGCAACCTTCACGTAACTCTTCAGAAAAATTACTTTAAGCGTCTGTGATCATATGGGAAATTTCTGATATCGCTTTTTGGCACGCAGATGCCCCTCCTCCATTCGCAGGGCTGCAACCCTTGCAATGACGTCGTCTGGCGGAACCGGTGGCGAAGAGAAGGCGAAAGAGCGATAAATGCTAGGCCTTCTTGCTCATGTGTTGGAAGATGACGAAAAAGGCTGGTCGCACTGAGTGCAGACCAGCCCTCGTTGTTGGAGTGACGAGATTACTCTTCGTCGTAGTCGCTTGCGGCGGCATTCACCGAGTCTTCAGCAAGTTCCGTGAGGCTCGCGTCAGCGGCTTTCTCCTGCGCTAGGATGTCATCGATGTGCTGCTTGGCCTCATCCATGCCAAGCGCGTCTGCGAAAGCGCGCATCGAACCATAACGGGTAATCTCGTAGTGCTCGATCGCCTGACAGCTGAAGATGATTGCCGCGTCTGCGGCAACACTCGAGCCAAAATCCTCCAAGAGGCTTTCACTCTCTTCCAGAATTCCGTCGATAGCGTCGCACTTTTCAGCCTTAGCGCGCTTGCCCAGGAGCTCAAAAATTGCCTCAAGCTTCTCAATCTGACCGGCAGTTTCTTCGCGATGAGACGTCAGTGCTTGCACCAGCTCAGGGTGATCCGCTGCCTTGATCATCTTTGGCAAAGACTTGTAGATCTTTTTCTCAGCGTAATAAATGTCGCCAAGCGCGTGCTCGAAAAGATCAGAAAGACTTTTGTCGTCCTTCGCGGAGACGCGCGTCGCTTTCTTGGCGGCAGACTTGCTTGCCACAGCCTGTGCACGCTTCCTACGCGCGTCGGTGCTCGCAGCCGCACTTTTGGTCCCAGAGGCGCGCGCGGTCTTTTTAGCGGCGGTTCTCGAAGACTTATTTTCCTTGCTCGATTTTTCGGCTGTCGCCATCTCGTTCTCTCCCTTTAGAGCCTAATAATAGGCGTGGGAGAACGAAAGCGATCGGGCGATGTTCCAGAGAACGACGAAGTTAATTTCTCACCATACGAAATCAATTTAGGGAGAATTTCATCGGCCGACAAACATGCGGCTCAACGCGTGTCGTCAGACCTCGCATGAGGGTATCAAAGTTTTCGTGGATCTGTCGGAATGAGGTCGGACGATAGATGAGGTGGGCAGATCATACCATCCGCCCACCCTGCGAAATCAGGCAAGAAACTCGATCAGGTCTTGGTTCAAGCGGTCAGGTACTGTCGCAAACAGGCCGTGGGGTTCTCCGTCATACTCGATGAGTTTTGCTCCGGCGATACCATTCGCAGCGGCCCGACCCGTTGGATCGATAGGAACTGTCTTGTCACCCGTACCGTGGATCACGAGCGTGGGGATTGTAAATGCTGCAAAATCGGGACGGAAGTCGGTCTTGGCAAAGGCGTCAACGCAATCGATTGTGGCCTTCGGGCTCGCCATCACTCCGAGAACGAAAGACCAGTCCAGGATTCCCTGGCTGACCGGGCTGGTCACCAGGCCGACACCATAAAAGGTCTTGGCAAAGCTTTGCAGGAAGTCGAACCTGTCTTTGCGAATGTCTTTTTTCATGCCTTCAAACACGCTGGCATCGACACCGTCAGGGTTGCTCTCGTCCTTTAGAAGATAGCCGGCAACGGACGCAACGAGGACGGCTTTCGACACTTTCGACGCGCCATGGCGAGAGAGATAACGGGCTATTTCGCCGCCACCCATGGAAAAGCCTACAAGGCTGACGTTTTGGAGTTCAAGGCCATCGATGACGGCGGCAAGGTCGTCGGCGAAGGTGTCGTATGTGTAGCCGCTCGCGGGATGTCCCGACTGGCCAAAACCACGACGATCATAGGTGATGACACGAAAGCCCGATTCCAAAAGGGCGACGGTCTGGTACTCGAACATATCGCCAGTTAGCGGCCAACCGTGAATGAGGATTACCGGGCGACCTTGGCCCATATCCTTGACGTGCAGTTTAGTCCCATCTTTTGCTTCGATGAATGCCATTTGGTAACTCCCTTAATGGTGCACCGGTAAAAGTCTGGCATGCAAATAGGGTTCCCTCGCTGCACCAAGTGAACACCATATAAGGGAGGTTTAGGAATGATCCCTGCGGTTACGTTTGCAGCCGCACTGATCTGAAAGGCGAAGACGACGGCTATAAAGCGTTTCTATCCAGAACCCCCCGCTGAAACTTAAGTTCAGCGAAAGAGACTGATGAAAACAAAGCGCGGACATGGCCTCTTGCGATTTCGCCCGTCACGCTTTGGCGGTCATGGCGCTGGGTCGTGCGC
Source organism: Agrobacterium cavarae (assembly GCF_004310285.1). Lineage (GTDB taxonomy): Bacteria > Pseudomonadota > Alphaproteobacteria > Rhizobiales > Rhizobiaceae > Agrobacterium > Agrobacterium cavarae. The sequence goes on along the minus strand of NZ_SISF01000029.1, from coordinate 281,538 downwards.
CGTCCGTTACCTTGCGATAGACGAGAAGTGTCGCCACCAGACCGCAGCCGCCTGCAAAGGCAAGCCAATAACCCGGGGCTGCCTTATCGCCAGTCTCCTCAATGAGGTAGGTGGCGATGGCTGGCGTAAAGCCCCCGAAGATCGCGGTTGCCAGCGAATAGGCCAGCGAGAAGCCCGCTGTCCGCACGATCGGCGGCACGATCTCCGTTAGCGCAACCACCATGGCGCCGTTGTAGCTGGCATACAGGAAGCTGAGCCAGAGTTCGGCGATCAGCATGCGTTCGAAGCTCGGTGCGGCAACGAGCCAGGCAATCACCGGATAAGCTGTCACCAGTGCGAGCGCCGAAAAGACCACGAGGACAGGCTTTCGACCGATCCGATCAGAAACGGAGCCCATGACGGGCAGCCAGAAAAAATTCGACAGGGCAACGCAGAACGTTACGAGAAGACTGTCGGTTTCCGACAGCTTCAGGACGGTCTTACCGAAGGTCGGCGTATAAACGGTGATGGCATAGAAGGACACCGTCGTCATAACGACCATCAGCATACCGAGCAGGACAATCCCCCAGTTGGCCGCCAGCGTTTGGTATACCTGCGTCATTGTAGGGCGATGTTGACGGGCCGCAAACTCCTGCGTCTCTTCAAGCGAGCGCCGAACATAGAACAGGAACGGAACGATGCCGCAGCCAATGAAGAAGGGTATCCGCCAACCCCATTCCGACATTGTGCTCTGCGGCATCAAAGAGTTCAACGCGTAGCCCAGCAGGGCCGCGACCATGATGGCAACCTGCTGGCTGCCCGACTGCCAGGATACGTAGAAGCCTTTTTTGCCGGGCGTTGCCATCTCCGAAAGATAGACTGAGACTCCACCGAGCTCCACACCCGCCGAGAAGCCCTGCAGCAGGCGGCCTATGAGAACGAGAAGCGGTGCGAAAAGACCTATGGTCTGGACGCCGGGCACGAAGGCGATGAGCACGGTGCCGAGCGCCATGATGCACAGCGTGACGATAAGGCCCTGGCGACGGCCGATCTTGTCGATATAGGCCCCGAGAAAGATCGCACCGAGCGGTCGCATCAGGAAACCCGCACCGAAGGTCATGAAGGTCAGCATCAGTGATGCAACTTCATTGTTCGACGGAAAAAAGGTCTTGGCAATATTGCTGGCATAGATGCCGACGAGGAAAAAGTCGAACATCTCGAGGAAATTGCCGCTTGTTACGCGCAATACGGTGCCGACGCGGGATGAGCGTGTAGTTGCTGTCATATTGTTCTCCCTATGCATGAGACTCACCCCGTTTGGGGTCCTCCGGTCTTCATGCGAACGGCCGTGCGTCAGTCGTAATAGTCCACGTCGCTTGGCGACGGCGGGGCTACGACCTAGAGCTTGACCATACTGATGTCTAACCGCTTACATCGGAATTCCTGTCACCATCCTGTCACGGCGCCCGGGCGGCAAGAAATTGTCTTGTCCCACACCCGTCCTCCATGCTTGATCTAGGCCGAAGCAGATTATGACCAGGGAGGAAGGCATGCGGGTCCTCATTGTGGAGGATGACCCGTCATTGGCGCGCGGGATCGTTTCGGCGCTCGTGGCCGCCGGCTACGCGGTTGATCGTGTCAGCAATGGCCGAGACGGGCTCGCTGCGGCCCTTGAGGAAGACTACGCGCTTGTCGTACTTGACCTCGGTTTGCCGGAAATGGACGGGCTCACGGTGCTGAAGGCACTGCGGCAAGCTGGTTCGTCAACGCCGGTGATGATCTTGACGGCACGCGACGCTATCCCCGACCGGGTCGCCGGGCTTGATGTTGGAGCAGACGACTATCTCACCAAACCTTTCGCGCTCGAGGAATTCGAGGCACGTGTTCGCTCGCTCGTCCGACGCGGCCAAAATCAGCCGAGCCCGATCCTCAGTTGCGGGGCGCTTTCGATCGATCGCAATTCCAACACGGTAACGCTGGCGGGAAGCACGCTCTTCCTGCGTCCACGAGAATATTCGGTCCTCGTCCTTCTTCTCAGCCGCGCTGGGCAGGTGGTGCAGAAGGAGCGCCTTGCCTCGGCGATTTCGAACTTCGACGATGCACTCACGCCTAACGCTGTGGAGCTGCATCTCGGCCGCCTGCGCAAGAAGCTTGAGCCACACGGCCCCAACATCCGTACAATCCGCGGGGTCGGCTATATTCTTGAGGTTGAGTGAATGAATGCGAGCGCGACGCCGTCCATTCGTCGGCGCCTTCTGCAAAACATGGTGCTGCCGGTTGCGGTGCTGGCGATCGTCTTTGGCATCGGTGGCGCCTTTTTGATCCACAGCGTTGTCAGCCTGACACAGGATCGGCTGCTCGATGCAGCACTCGTCTCCATCATCGACCGCGCGACCGCGCAGGGTCCGGCGCATCTCGACACCACGCTGGTACAGGGCGCTATCGAGATCTTGCGCGACGATGCGAATGATACATTTGCCTATTGTATTTCAGATGGCGGCGGCTTTCAGCGCGGCGATCGGGATCTTTGCGCACTGGACACGGGAACCGCACCACTCGACCGAATTGTGCATGTGCCGGCCGATCTGGATAATAACCAAGTGCGCGTTGCGATAACGCGCCGCATCATCGAGGGCTTTGGGCAGCCCCTTACCTTCAGAATGGCAGAGACCCTTAACAGCCGACTCAATATGGAGGCACGGATGCTGGTGGTCCTCGTCCTTTTCGAGGCCGTCCTCCTCAGTGCTGCTGCCATTCTCTCTTACATGGCCATTCTGCGCGGGCTTCTACCGCTCACCGAGATCAGTCAGGAGCTTTTGGGGCGGGCTTCACCCGGCGCTGTCCCCTTTGCCCGCATCGATACCGCGCGGGTGCCGGAAGAGGCTGTGGATCTCGTTTCAGCGATCAATACATTGATGGAGCGCCTGGATGAAACGATTGCCGGGGTGCGCGATTTTACTGCCGATGCCTCCCATCAGTTGCGCTCGCCACTAGGGGGCATCAAGCTGCATCTGGAACTTCTGCAACGGCAGGCCGCGGGCCAGGACAATCTTCTAGCAACACTGAGCGAAGCGCAGAACGGCGTCACCCGCCTGCAACGCATGCTTCAGCAATTGATCGTGCTAGCGCGCGTCGATTCCAAGAGCGACACGGTCGATCTCGGTCAGCGCGTCGACCTCAGCCGACTTGCGGCCGACGTCCTGGCAGAGCAAGCGCCTGAAGCTCTCAACCGCAATATCGATATCGTGCTTGAGGCGCCCGACGATCCCGTCAACGTCACGGGAAATCCACTTCTTATCAAGGAAATCATCGCCAACCTTGTCGATAATGCGATTGCCCATAGCGCAGACGGCGATTGCGTAACTGTGCGCGCAAGAGCGGAGGCGGCGACGGGAACAATCGCAGTTGAGGATGAAGGGCCGGGTATTCCCGAGGAAGAGCGTAGTCGTGTCTTCCAACGCTTCTACCAGATTGCCCGTGGCAACGCGAAGCCGGGTTCAGGTCTTGGTCTTGCAATCGCGCGTCGGATCGCCGACCTCCACGGCGGCTTGATCACTCTCAGCGACACCGCTTCAGGCCGCGGCTTGAGCGCCCGGCTCAGCCTGCGGCTCTCTCAAACGAAGTCGCCGGACTGACCACGAGAGCCTATAGTGGCAAGGGATAGCGCATCGGCCATCTCGCCGGATCTAGAATGCCACCTCTGAGTATCCGGGATGACATAACCTGCGTTCTCTCACCCGAGATATGTTGATAATTATCCTCATAATTTGTTGACGGGCAGGATTTTTGTGTCCAGAAGTGACCTCTTATCCAGTTCTTAGAATTTGGCGACAGGCTGAAAGGCGTGTGCGGTGACATATCTTCACGCAATGCAAACCGAAATCCAAGGCATCCATGCCGTTTCACCTCCAAGGTGGCGTTCACTGGATGGCATCGTCGGTGTGCACTGGGAGGCTGAAGGTCACGCGGGCGCAAGTGGATATTACCTTTCGCCAGACCCCCGCATCATGCTGTTCTTCAAGGAAGTCAGCAGCCATATCCGCGTTTCCGATCAATCGTCTCGCTTCGATCGTTTCGAACGGGGATTGGCGTCCGCGGTTTATGTACCTGCCGGCGTGCCGTTATGGACGAAGTTTACGCGGCGTCATCGTTTTTCGCACCTTGATTTACACCTGCACCAGGATCGCCTGATGCGTTACATCGCTCCAATCGTCGGGTCTTCTGCTGCTCGTGCCGTCTCAAAAAGACCGGTTGAGCTCAAAGAGGCCGGACCTTTGATCAGTCTCGCCAATCTGGTTGTCGATGAACTGGACGAGAACGCCAGACACCCGGCATTTGCAGAAAATTTGGTCGGCAGCATCGTAACCGGCCTCCTTGATCTGCATGTGGCTGACGAGGAAAAGACTGCTGCAAGCGGGCGCCTGACTCAAGCCCAACTGAACCGGCTTTCAACCTACTTTGCGAATTGCGGTGGTCGACGTCTAACCGTGCGAGAAATGGCGGATGTCGTCGGCCTGTCCGAGAGTTGGTTCGCCACCGTCTTCAAGCAAACCACTGAGATGACTCCGCTGCAGTGGCAGTTGTCACGGCGTATCGATCTTGCCAGACGCATGCTGAGCGACACCAGCGTGAGCATCGCCGATATCAGCGCGCAGCTTGGTTTCTCAGATCAGGCGCATTTGACCAAGGTCTTCCGCAGTCTTACTGGCGAAACACCGGCCGCGTGGCGACGTAAACACCCTTCAGAGTGAGAAGTCCCGGTGGTTTTCACCGGGACTATGACTGCCTACCAGGTCTGACGGAGCGTCGCGTAGATGGTGCGTCCGGGATTATAGTAGAGTGCACCGCCATCGTTGTTCGCGATGTGCTTCTCATCGAAGACGTTGTTAACGTTCAGCTGGAAGCTGGTGTTCTCCCGAATATTGTAAGAGAACGAAGCGTCGAAGACCACCGCTCCCTTCGATTTGCGCGTGTTGGCGTTGTCGAAGTAGTAGGAGCCGGTGAAACGCGCTCCAGCTCCAAAGGTCATGTCACCGCGCTCGCCGCTTCCTTCCAAGGTGTAGGTGCTCCAAAGAGATGCCATATGCTCCGGCACCTGGGCAAACCTCTTGCCGTTATAGGTTGGGCCAGTGTCCACAATCTTCGAGTCGATGTAGGAGTAGGCACCGATCAAGTTGACGTTGGACGTGAGCTCGAGTTTTCCTTCGAGATCGAAGCCCCGGTGGCGCACTTCTTTCACGGTATTTGCCAGGTAAACGGGAGCCTCGTAGGTGGTGATGTTTTCCAGCGTAAGATCATAAATGGAAGCCGTAATGAGGGCCGGCATTGAATCCGGCCGATATTTGATGCCGACCTCATATTGCTTTCCATAGGTCGGCTCGCTTCCCGCGCTCGGAGGCGCTACCGACTCTGCATAACTGACATATGTCGCAAGCTCATCTGTCAGCTTATAACTCAGGCCGATTCTTTTGCTCAACTCGCTGTACGAGCCACTCTCAGCTGTGCTGTTTGTAGGATCCACATCTTTCAGATCAAGCCAATCATTGCGTAGCCCGAGGCTTGCAGTAACGCGGTCGCTGAAAATCAGGTCTTGCTGCAGGTAGATCCCTCCATTGACCTGATCCTTATTCGAGCTGCTAAACGGCGAGAGAGGACCAGGTCCGCCTGCAAAAACGGGATTAGCAAAGTCGATCTGTGGCGCAGATGTGTAGTAGTTCGCGCCACGAGAATTGAAATTGCTGTAATCGGCGCCAACCAGGGTGCGGCTTTCAACCTGTGCAAATTCGGTTTCGTAAAGGAAATGGGCATCTGTAATGAAATGCTCAGCCGAACCATCGCTACCAAAGTAGTTGCGATCGACGAGCGTATTAGCAGGATCGCCTGCACCCACCCCATCATAGATGTAGGTGTAGCCAAAGCCGTTTCTCGACTTGCTGTAGCGCGTGTTGGAGCCGAACGACAGACCATTGCCGAAATCGTGCTCCAACATGACGGAGTAGGTGTTCCGGTTCGTCGTATCGTAGTTGTAGGACGGCTCGCCGAAGAAGCGGTCGCGGTTGAAGTCGGTGAAGAGTGGGTGACCGCCACTGCTTGGCGTACCATCACGATCCAGATGGTCGAACACGAAGGTCAGTGAGGTCGCGTCGGTCGGCCGCCATGTCAGGCCACCTTGAACGAAGTTCTCATCATTGTTCGAGAAGTCGAACTCACCGTCCGAGCGCTCGAATTTCCCCGTCAGTCGGTAGGACAGCGTATCGTCTTCGGTCAGGTTGTCACCAAAATCGAAGCCCGCCTCCTTGTGCGCGTAAGAGCCCGTGGTGCCGTATAACTCGCCGAAGCGCTCGCTGCGCGGTTTCTTCGTCACATAGTTGATTGCACCACCCGGATCCGAAACGCCAAAGCCCGTGGAGTTGGCACCCTTCAGCACTTCCACACGCTCAAAGCCATAAGGTTCTTCCTTCACGCCGGTCCAGGTGCGACCTACCATCAGGCCATCGCGATAGGTGAAGGGCGTAAAGCCGCGAATCTTGACGTAGTCGTAGCGCTCGTCCGAGCCATAGTAGTCGGTTGTTACGCCAGCGGTATATTGCACCACCTGTTCGATGCTATCGGCCTTGCGCTGTTCGATTTCCTTGGAGGTCACTACCGAGACCGTCGCAGGCGTGGTGAAGATTTCGCCCGGCATCTTGCCGACGGCACTTGATCGTTCCGCGACAATTGACTTGGAGTCATTGTCCGACTGGCCACTTCCCTGGATGGTAATTGTCTCCAGCACTGTCGCATCGCCGTTCGTCTCCTGCGCCAATGCGAATGCCGGCAGCAATGCGATGACTGCCGTGCAGCCAAGAAGGGTTGCGGTGCGATATCGCAGGAGGGCTTGTGTCGTGCTGTGGGAGGGAATGGCGCTGATCATGCTTTCATCCAGTCATTGGCGTTCCGATACTCCGCCAATGACCTGGTCATCGTCTGGAGCCGACCGACATCGCGCCACCCGCACATGGGATGCGAAGGAAGGCTGGCGCCGGTCAAACGCCCTTTAACTGGATAAATTAAATCCAGTATTGTATATATCTCTCTTTTGTAAAATCCCCCGGAAAATCAAGCCTGGTGATGCAACTGGAGGCCCAAATTGCTTGACCTTTCGACTTTAAGCTGAGACTGACGGTCAACTTAATGAGAAAGGAACAGGACCATGCGGATCAAACTTCATCAACTCGCACCGCTTGCAGCCCTGCTCTTTAGCATGAGCGCACTACAGACCGCGGCAGATGACGCGGCTCGCTTTCCGCTCGACATCAAACATGCGCTTGGCACGACGACGATCGCGAAAAAACCAATCCGCATCGCAACGGTTGCCTGGGCCAATCACGAAGTTCCGCTTGCGCTGGGGATTGTCCCCGTCGGCATGGCGGCGGCCAATTTCGGTGATGATGACGGTGACGGTCTGCTGCCATGGGTTTCGGAGCGCCTTAAAGAGCTTAATGGCAATCCGCCGCGCTTGTTCGATGAAGGTGACGGCATCGATTTCGAGGCAGTGGCCGAGACGCAACCAGATGTCATTCTCGCCGCCTATTCCGGATTGAACAGAAACGACTACGCGACACTGAGCCAGATCGCGCCAGTGGTTGCCTATCCCCAGGCGCCGTGGTCTACCGATTGGCGCGAGACCATCCGTTTCGATAGCGCCGGTCTGGGAATGGCCACAGAAGGCGAGACACTTATCTCGGACATCGAGAAGAAGATCGCAGCAGAGGTTGCAAAATATCCGGAGTTGAAGGGCAAGTCTGCGATGTTCGTGACACATCTCGACGCTACCGATCTCAGCATTGTCAACTTCTACACATCACAGGATACACGGGTTCGCTTCTTCAAGGATCTGGGTCTCTCCATGCCCAAAAGCGTGGCTCAGGCATCGTCCAATGGCAGCTTTGCTGGCTCAATCAGTGCAGAGCAGATCGACATGTTTGACGACGTCGATATCGTCGTCACCTACGGCAATAAACAACTTGTCGAGGCAATGAAGGCCAATCCTCTTCTCGCGCGCATGCCGGCAGTCAAACACGATGCCATCGTGACTTTGGGTCGCGATCCGGTCGGCACGGCAGCCAACCCTACGCCTCTTTCCATCACCTGGGTCCTGCCTGCCTATGTGGCCAAGCTGGCGGAAGCGGCGAGAAAAACGGAATGAATGCCCGCCGTATGCTGCATTTGATTCAGCAGCCGACGCCTACCCTGCCAAGTCGCACCAACCTCCTATGTCTCGTCGCGGTTCTCGTGGTCGCGACCATTGTGGCCATCCTTTCTCTTATGGTAGGGACGCGTGATGTACCGCCGTTCGAGGTGTTGGCTGCGATTGCGGGGGACACGTCCACTCTGGATCGGGCAGCCGTGGCGACGCGAATACCGCGAACGGTGCTGGCGCTGATTGCCGGGGCGGCTCTCGGATTGGCCGGATCCGTGATGCAAGGCATCACCCGCAACCCCTTGGCCGATCCCGGCATTCTGGGAATCAATACGGGCGCTTCTCTTGCTGTTGTCGTCGGGGTGGCCTGGTTCGGTATAAGCTCCGCCCACAGTTTCATATGGCTGGCAATTTTCGGGGCGGCAGCAACCTCCGTCTTCGTTTATACGATCGGCTCAATGGGGCGCGGAGGCGCCACGCCTTTGAAACTGGCTTTGGCGGGCACGGCAACAGCCATCGCCTTTTCTTCGCTCGTCATCGCCATCGTTCTGCCGCGGGCAGATATCGCAGGTGGAATCCGTTCCTGGCAAATCGGCGGTGTTGGCGGGGCGACTTTCGAGCGCATGGAACCGGTTTATGGCTTTCTGATCATTGGCTTCGTGCTTTGCCTGCTCTCCGCCAGAAAGCTGAACGTGCTCGCACTTGGCGACGAACTCGCTGCCGGGCTCGGAGAAAACGTAGCCTTCGCGCGGATTATCGCGACAATTGGTGCAGTGATACTATGCGGCGCAGCGACCGCCGTGTGCGGGCCCATAGGTTTTGTCGGTCTGGTGGTTCCACATGTCTGCCGGCTTCTGGTCGGTGTGGATTACCGCTGGCTCCTTCCATTCTCCGCACTTGGCGGCGCGATCCTTCTGACAGTGAGCGATATTGTCGGTCGCCTGGCCGCACGCCCGTCCGAACTGGAAGTGGGCGTCGTGACCGCTTTGGTTGGTGCGCCGTTCTTCATCTTCATCGTCCGTCGACAGAAGGTGAAGCAACTATGATTTATGCGTCCACCCACCCGGCTGCTGGGGGATCGATCAGAGAGAGCCGGAACCGCCACCTTCGACGTCGCCACGTGCTGCTGGCCGTCATGGCGCTGGCCATCCTCGCCGGATTTTGCTGCTCCCTCACCTTCGGCCAAACATATGTCCCTTTTTCGGATGTCATCCGCATCCTTGCGGGCGAAACCGTGCCGGGCGCAGGCTTCACTGTCGGCCAGCTGCGGCTGCCGCGCGCAGTGCTTGGTCTGGTCGCAGGTATGAGTTTCGGGTTGGGCGGAGCGGCATTTCAAACCCTCTTGCGTAATCCGCTCGCAAGCCCCGACATCATCGGCATCACGTCTGGCGCCAGTGCAGCGGCTGTCTTCTCCATCGTTATTCTCGGCGTAGGCGGTCCTGCCGCCTCCGTCTTTGCTGTGGTGGCAGGCCTCGCAGTGGCACTGCTTGTCCATGGCCTTTCCTATCGCAACGGCGTCTCGGGGGCTCGGCTCATTCTTGTTGGCATCGGTGTTTCTGCCATGCTTGAGAGCATGATCGTCTATATCCTCTCACGCGCGCCTGCCTTCAGTCTTCAGGAGGCCATGCGATGGCTTACCGGAAGCCTGAATGGCGCAAAGCTCGAAATGGCAGGTCCCCTGCTTCTCGCCCTTCTCATTTTTGGCAGCGTTCTTCTGGTTAAGGCACGTGATCTTGAGGTGATGCGAACCGGTGAAGACACAGCCACCGCACTTGGCGTCAACGTCTCATCAACCCGCCTTCTGGTGATCGTTTCCGCCGTGGGACTGATTGCAACAGCCACTGCCATAACCGGACCGATCGCCTTTGTTGCCTTTCTGGCAGGTCCGATTGCCGCTGGCATATTTGGACGCCGCCATTCGATCCTCCTTCCCGCCGGACTGATTGGCGCAGCGCTGGTTCTGGCAGGTGACTTTGTCGGGCAATTTCTTTTGCCCAGCCGATATCCTGTTGGTGTCGTGACTGGCGCACTCGGGGCGCCCTACCTCATCATCCTGATCATTCGAAGCAACCGCCAAGGAGCTGCCTCATGACTGATCCCCGCCTCGAGGCCGCAAACTTGTCCGCCGGCTATGGTGAGAAGCAGATATTGAAGGGTCTGGACCTGGCTATTCCTTCCCGCCAGATAACTGCCGTTGTTGGGGCAAACGCCTGCGGGAAGTCCACGCTGCTCAAGGCTCTTTCGCGCCTCATCGCGCCGCAACAGGGCGAGGTACTTCTCGACGGGCGTGCCATCCACCGGCTGCCAACGAAAGAGCTTGCACAGCGGCTAGGGCTTTTGCCGCAATCACCCATTACACCCGAAGGCATTACGGTCATGGATCTGGTCAGCCGGGGACGGCATCCCCATCATGGTCTTTTCGCGTCCTGGACCAAAGATGACGACCGCGCCGTCGCCGATGCGCTGGTGGCAACGCAAACCCTGGAACTGGCAGACCGACCCGTCGATGAATTGTCTGGCGGCCAAAGGCAGCGAGTCTGGATTGCGATGGCACTCGCGCAGCAGACCGAAGTGCTGCTGCTGGATGAGCCGACCACATTTCTGGATGTGAGCCATCAGATCGATGTCCTCGACCTCTTGACCGACCTGAACCGGACGCGCGGCACGACCATCGTGATGGTCCTTCACGATCTCAACCTCGCTGCGCGTTACGCGGACCACCTTGTCGCCATGCTGGAAGGGCGGCCTTTCGTGGCAGGCCCGCCCCAAACTGTGCTGACGCAGGATCTGGTTCGAAACGTCTTCGGACTGGAGAGCCAGATCCTTCTCGATCCGACATCAGGCCGGCCGATGATGCTCCCGATCGGTCGCCATCATATGCAAGCCCGTCACGTTCCATTTATGCAGGCAAGATCATGAACACACTACACCCCTCAACCCTTTCCGGTGTCGCCTACCCCGCTGACGTCAATGCAATGCTTGCTGAGATCTGCGAGCACTTCGTTGAGCACTCTGACGTTGTTGTATCGGAGCAAGGTGCATCGCTCAGATCTGAGGATTGGGCGATCGATGTAACCACCGCCGATGAGCGGTTGATGATCGAAATTCGAACAGAGAACGACCAAATGCTCGCGGCAACACGCACGATGTTTGCCGAGCACCTGTTCTATTTCGCCGGCGATGAACCGTTCACTCTTGAATGGTCAATACCAGCGCCAAAGGTTCGCCCACCCGGCTTTCACGAGGCAACGGTTGTCGGTTCCCAGATTGTTACGCCGCGCATGCGGAGGGTCATTCTGGCGGTAGACGATGTAACCCCGTTTGTCGGTGGCGACATGCATGTGCGTGTGCTCGTTCCGCCCGTCGGCCGGGTACCGGTTTGGCCAAAGCTGCAGGAAAACGGCCGCATTGGCTGGCCAGAAGGCGAAGACGAACTTCTTGTGCGCGTCTATACGATACGTTCGGTGGATCAAGAGGCCAACCACGTCAGCATCGACTTTCTCCAGCATCCGAAGCCTGGCGTTGCTACCCCCGGCGCCGACTTTGCGCGAGACGTAGAAGCTGGGCAACGGGTGGCGCTGATGGGTCCGGGAGGTGGCAGTTTGCCGGCAGCGAAGTCTATCCTCTTTTCTGGCGATGAAACCGCCTTGCCAGCAATCGCAAGGATGGTGGAGGAAGCACCGGTTGGTACCACGATAAAGGCGATCATCGAAGTCGAGGATGCCGGGGAAGAGCAAGCGATCAGCCACGGTGAACCAGTTTCAGTCGAATGGCTGCATCGGTCTACCTATCCGCAAGAAGGCAGCGGAAGCCTTGTCGAGCGATTGAAAGCGGAAATAGATCAAACCTCGCGGGAGACATTCGTTTGGTTTGCCGGCGAGAAATCGGATGTTCGAACTATCAAGCGCTATCTTGCTGAGAAGGACCGTGACCGGAAGCAGCAATACGTTGCGTGGTACTGGCGCAACGAGGATTGACGGCGATATCGAACGAAAAGATGCTGCGCCCGTCACGCTCACGCGTAAAGCCCGTTTGGGGCAACGCCACGGGCCTAACATCCAGGTCTGCTAAAACGTAAGAAATCCGCCGTGATATGATAGCCGTAATCCAGTGGCGATGTTACAAATGCCCGGAAAAGCATCGGAAATTGGACGCGTTATGCCCTGGCTTCTTCCTGAGGATGGTATCGACCCTTACCGGACGAGAGTGATTGTTTTTGGAGTGGCCCGACGCTTGAAAACCTATCGCTCCGGCACCCATGGCAAAACGCAATTGCTCGTCAGCAACAATGCGGGGTGTTCAAACCGAGAGTCCGGGCGATGAAGATTTTGGTTGCAGAAGACGATGAGACGATGGCGGGATATATCCGCAAAGGTCTCATCGAACAGGGGTTCTCGGTCGATTGGGTGAGCGACGGTCGCGAAGCGCTGACCTATTGCCTCTACAACAGCTGCGATCTTGCAATCGTCGACAGGATGATGCCTGGCCTCGACGGGCTTTCTGTGGTCAAGGCGCTCAGAGCGTCAAAAAGTTCGCTGCCGGTCATTTTTTTGACCGCGGTCTCCGACCTCGAAGACAAGGTAGAGGGGCTGATGGCAGGCGGTGACGACTACATCGTCAAACCGTTTCACTTTTCTGAGCTTCTCGCCCGCATTCATGCCCTGTCCCGGCGTCCGAAAGAGAACAGCCAGAAGACGGAGCTCATTTGCCACGATCTCAAGCTTGACCTTCTCAAACGCGTTGCGGTTCGCCAGGGGCAAGTCATCGATCTGCAGAACAAGGAATTCGCACTGCTCGAACTCCTGATGGAAGCGGAGGGCCGGGTCGTGAGCAAGACGATGATCCTGGAAAAAATCTGGGATTTTTCCTTCGATCCGGGAACGACGGTCGTGGAGACCCATATCAGTAAGCTGCGCCAGAAGATCGACAAGCCCTTCGATACAGCGTTGATCCAAACCGTCCGCAACATGGGATACCGGATACGTGCGCCTCACTGATCTTATGTCCGGTAGTTCCTTTCGGACCTCAGCCAAGGTCGCGATAGGCGTTCTTTTTCTCATGAGCCTTGGCGGGACGCTCTTCATCGGATCGGTGACCAAGACCCTGCGCGATGCCACCGAGCAGCAGACCCTTGAGGAGGCTGTCCTTCTGAGCGACGTCTACTCCGCGGAGGGACGCGACGGCTTGGTGAAGGCAATCGGTACGCTGAGCAACCTTGTCAGCAGCCAGGACCGCATCTCCGCAGTCTATGATAAAAACGGGGTCAACCTGGCAGGTGCCGATCTCACCATGCCGGACTTCATCGGTGTCCGCGACACCACGCTGCAATCCCTCTCGACCCGAGGGAGCGAAGGCCATTTTGTGGTATCGGTCCAGAAGTTTAACGATGCAACGCTTGTGGTCGGCCGAAATCTCAAGGCCGTGGACGAGATGCGCGTTTACATGATTGCCGGCCTCGTGGTCATGACCTTGCTGTTGACCTTCGGAACATTGGTTCTGGGTCTGTTGGCAAGCAGTAAGAGTTTTTCGAAACTAAGGTTGATCGAAGGCGTTCTGGGGCGTGTTGCAAGCGGCGAATCGGATGCGCGCGTACCGATCGTAGAGAGAAAGGATCAGATCGACCGCATCTCCATTCAGATCAACGCCAACCTTGATGTGCTCTCCCGACTGATGGCGAGCATGCGCGCGACAACGACTGCGATCGCCCACGATCTGAAAACCCCGCTCGCCCGCGTCGGGCTTTTGCTGAACGATGCGCTCGACGCAATCGAGGCCGGCCGCGATCCGCACCCGCAAGTCGAGCGGGCACTCAACGAGACCGGGTCGCTTAACGAGATCATCGACACAATTCTCCGCATCACCCGCATCCGCGCCGGCTCGCCACGCAAGGACATGCAGTTGAACGACCTTCGCGGTCTCGTCGAGAATACGCTCGAATTCTTCGCACCGCTCGCACAGGAGAACGGGCAAACGCTCGAATTCCAGGTCGGGGAAACCGAAGAATACCTGCTTTTGTGCGACAAGAGCATGGTGCAGCAGATGCTCGCCAACATTGTTGGAAATGCCATCGTGCATGGAGGCTCCGGCATTTCGATCCGGGTTCGCCTTCAGGACAGGCCTGAGACGATCGACCTCATCGTTGAGGACACCGGCGGCGGCATCCCCGCCGGTCAACGCAACGAGGTCTTCGACCTGTTCAAACGGCTCGACAGCGCCCGCAGCAAGCCGGGCAGCGGTCTCGGCCTTGCGCTCGTCAAGGCGGTCGCCGATCACCATCAAGCCGTCATCACGCTTTCCGCGACCGATCCCGCCTGCGCTGATAAACCGGGCTTGCGCGTCACCGTCTCGTTCCCCAAGCGCCAACTTCAACAATAATTATAGAACGCGGCAAGCTGCCTCAAACTGCGTCGCCTAGTGTCTTAGCTGTTCATCGACTTCGGGAAATGAACCGTGAAAGCAAGAGCCGACTCGGGCCGTCCATGCTGGAAGAACTGCTCCCTCTTCAGAATATCCCGCGGAGATTGCACTGCAAGTCTACGTCGCCAAAGTGGCGAACGGACGCCTTGTAGCTGCCCCTCGCCGGTTTCTTGCTTCCATCGACGTCTTGACCCTGAAACCGCGGCGCCTCGGCAAAAAGCCAGGCCCGATTGCGAGGCACTCTGATGACCATGAATACACTTCGAACCGCAGCCCGCTCGAACAACGCCCTTGTCGATGCGCTCCGCGACCAAATGAACAAACGTATTGTCGGCCAGGAGACGTTTATCGACAGTTTGCTTCTCGGCCTGTTCGGTGATGGACATATTCTGCTGGAAGGCGCACCGGGCCTTGCAAAGACAAAGGCCGTCAACACCTTGGCGGAGCTTATCGAAGGCGAGCCGTGCCGTGTCCAGTTTACCCCGGACCTGCTTCCCAGCGACCTGACGGGAACCGAGATATATCGCCCGGAAAAGGGAACCTTCGAATTCCATCCCGGTCCTTTGTTTCACAACCTGATCCTTGCCGACGAGATCAACCGCGCACCCGCCAAGGTGCAGTCGGCGCTCCTGGAAGCCATGGCCGAACGCCAGGTCACCGTTGCCGGTAAGACCTACCGTCTACCGCAACTCTTTATGGTGATGGCAACCCAGAACCCGATTGAACAGGAAGGCACTTATCCGCTACCGGAAGCTCAGCTCGACCGTTTCATGCTGCATGTCAAGATCGACTTTCCCTCCCCGGAAGCCGAGCGAGAGGTCCTGCGGATCGTACGCGGCGAGGCCATGGCCGAAACTGTGAAGTCTACCTTCCGGGTGTCTCAACGGGAAATCTTCGAGGCCCGGCAGGCGGCTCTGAAAACCCATGTCTCGGATGCGCTGACCGACTACATCATTCAGCTGATCCAGGCGACCCGTCGTCCCCAGATGTACGGCGCCGACCTTGCGCATCAGATTTCCTATGGCGCTTCGCCCCGCTCGACCATCGCTCTCGACCGTTGCGCTCGCGTGCACGCCTGGATGAACGGTCAGGATTTCGCCACTCCGTCCGACGTGCAGGCCGTCCTGCATGACGTACTGCGTCACCGCATCATCTTGAGCTTTGAGGCCGAAGCGGAAGGCAAAACCGCCGACGCCTTCATCGATGCCCTGATCGACAGGGTTCCTGTTGCTTGAACAGTCGGGAGACCGTCATGACAGACCAAGACCTCAAAGGCATTGTCGCGACCCTGCCCGAACTTGTTCGGGTGCGGCCACAGCGCGGCTTGACCGGCTTTGCACCATCCGGTCGCGTCGCGACCCATCAATGGGGTGCCAACCGCTCCGTTTATCGCGGCCGCGGTATGGAATTTGCCGAAAGCCGTCTGTACCAGCCGGGCGACGACGTAAAATCCATCGACTGGCGGGTCACTGCTCGCACGGGCCAAACCCACACAAAGCTCTTCCAGGAGGAGCGGGAGAGGCCAATAGTCATTCTGACCGACATGCGCGCGATGATGCAGTTCGGCACTAGAAACCGATTCAAATCCAATCTGGCAGCCGAAGTGGCTGCCATGATGGCCTGGACCGGACATGACGGCGGCGATCGTGTCGGCGGCCTTGTGATGACGCGCGACGGTCTGCGGGACTTTCCCGCGGCCAGAACGCGGCGCTCGGTGCTTGGACTTCTGGAAGCGCTGTCGGAAGAAACCCGACTCGAGCGGCCTTTGGGCACGGAGGCGACCCTGGCGAACGCCCTGCGCCGTCTGCGTCACCGCAATCGGCCAGGAACTCTGGCTTTCGTTATCAGCGACTTCTCCGATTTTGGTGACGAAGCGGAGACCGAGCTCCGGCATCTGGCGGTGAATGCTCATGTGACCAACATCCACGTCAGCGATCCCTTCGATGCCGCTCTACCACCGCGCGGCGGACGCCTGACCGATGGCGAACATGCCTTGGCCGTCTCGGCGCTTGGCGGACGCAAACTCGAACGCTACGCGCATGAATTCGAGGCGCGCAAAGAGCGGCTGGAAACCGTCAGCCGGCATCACGGCATGGTGTGCCATTTCCTGCAGACACCGGATGATCCCTCCTGGATCCTCCATCCGCATCTCAACCGGAGTATGGCAGCATGAGCACGCAACTCACTCCACAAATGCAGGCTGAGCTTGCTCAGCTTCGCGACATTCATCTGCCTCAGCCAATCGGCTGGTGGCCGCTTGCGCCGGGTTGGTGGGCCCTCATCGCCCTTGTCTGCATCCTTAGCGTGGTCGCCCTCGTCTGGAGCCTGATGCGCCGCAAGAGCGCTCGTTTTCTGGCACTTCGCGAGCTTGAGGCGATCAAGCCTGACAAGCCGGACGAATTTCTTACGCAGATCTCTTCCCTGCTGCGACGGGTTGCCCGCCGCCGCTCGGCCGGGGCCGATGTTTTGACCGGCGAGGCGTGGAGCGCGTTTTTGATGGAAGGCAAATACGGAATGAGCAGCAACAGTGCGACGCTTCTGGCCACCGGTCCCTACGGTCCGCCGGCCAATGAGAATTTCGAACCGGAGGCGCTGCGCGCCGAGACCGCCACCTGGATCAGGAGGAACGGATGATTACCTTTCTCTGGGCATTTGCCTTTCTACTGCTGCCGCTGCCCTTCGTGCTGCGCTATTTCCTCAAACCCGCTGACAAGGGATTGGGCGGTGCATTGAAAGTGCCGTTCTTTGCCAGCCTGTCGCGGGACCTGGGAGGTCGGGCAGACCGCACCTCGACATCGTGGTGGAAGCTCGCTGCTGCTTCGCTTGTCTGGTTGCTGATGGTGACGGCGCTCGCCCGTCCGGCCTATGTCGGACCGGAAGTGCCGCTACCTGCCGAAGGACGCGACATCATGATGGCTATCGACCTTTCCGGTTCCATGGCCGAGCAGGATTTCGCCGTCGGCGGCAGGCCCACCACCCGCCTCAACGTGGTCAAGGATGCGGCTGATGCTTTCATTAAAAGCCGCAAGGGTGACCGCGTTGGCTTGGTTCTCTTTTCGGATCGCGCCTATCTGCAAGCGCCTCTGACATTTGATCGGGAGGCCGTCCGCAAGCTTCTCGATGAGGCCCAGGTCGGGCTGACCGGTCAGCAGACGGCAATTGGTGACGCCATCGCGGTGTCCTTGAACCGTCTGAAGGACAGACCTGCCGAAGGACGTGTTCTCGTTCTCCTGACGGACGGCGCGAACAACAGAGGCGAAATGGACCCAATCCGGGCAGCCGAGCTCGCCAAGAAACTGGGAATCCGTATCTACACGATCGGCGTTGGCGGAGCTCCGATGGCCGTCGACACCGCGATGGGTCGCCAGATGGTCACATCTTCTGACCTTGACGAAGGCGCGCTGCGCAAGATCGCGGACCTGACCGGCGGCCAATATTTCCGGGCGACGGACGTCAACGGCCTGGCTCAGGTCTACCGGTCCATCGACAAGCTTGAGCCGATCGGCGCCGACCCGGTGCATGTGCGCCCCGAAATCGCCCTCTATTTCTGGCCGGCCGGTCTCGCTCTCCTCATCGCCGCCCTTTCCGTGCTGATCGCTACGGTTCCGGCCTTCATCACAAACCGCCCTTTGTACAAGGGTCCCGTAGACAAGGAAGCCTGACATGGAAACCAATCTGTTCCACTTCATGCGCCCGGAATGGTTCTGGGCATTGATCCCGGCGGGCCTTCTTCTGTGGCTCGTCATGCGGTCCCGCAAGAGCGCCACCGGCGGCAACTGGGGCAAATATGTCGATGCGCACCTGCTCCGTTACTTGGCCATGAGCGGCGCAACAGCCCGCGCATCGCGCTTCCTGCCATCGGTGGCAGCGGCCATGCTGGTTGTCCTGGTCACGGCGCTCGCAGGGCCGACCTGGCAGAAGGCTGAGGTTCCCTCCTTTACCAGTGGAGAGCCCGTGGTTGCGGTTCTCAGCCTGGCGCAATCAATGAATTCAGACGATTTGTCGCCGAGTCGTTTGCGCAGTGCGGTCCACAAGTTGCGCGACGTCCTCGCCCGTACAGAAGGCGATGAGCGCGCACTGGTCATCTATTCGGACATCCCCTTCGTCGCCGCACCTCTAACAAGCGACAACAAAGTGATTTCTCAGATGATCCCCGACCTTTCCACCAAACTGATGCCCGTACTGGGCGACAGGCCGGATCTTGCTGTCTCGGAGGCGGTCTCCGTCTTGAAGGGAGCGAATGCAACGCGGGGTAAAATCGTGCTGCTCGCCGATAATGCCGGTGATGCGGCAGCAACTGAAAAGGCAGCAGCCGATGCACGCAAAGCCGGTTATACCGTCTCGGTTCTCGGCGTCGGCACAGAAAAGGGAGCCACGTTACAGACGGCAGGCGGTCAGGCCATTACCGATCGCTCCGGCGAAAAAGTAACGACGTCGCTTGATGCGGAAGCTCTTGGCGCAGTCGCCAAGGCAGGTGGTGGTGTCTACTCTAGCGTGACCGCAAACAGCACCGATTTGGACCGCATCCTGCCCAAGACCGAAAAGGCTGAAGCCGCGGGCAAAGCTCAGGACTTCAAAGCCGACAGCTGGGTCGACATGGGCTACTGGCTCCTGATCCTGCCGGTCCTGCTTCTGCCCTTTGCCTTCCGGCGCGGCCTGGTCTTCGCCATCGGACTGATCGTATGCCTGAATTTCGTGCCCGGCCTTTCGACACGGCAGGCCCATGCAGGGACTTGGCAGGACCTATGGTCAACCTCCGACCAGCAAGGCAAGAAGGCTTTCGCATCAGGAGATTTCAACACGGCATCTGGCAAGTTCGAGACACCCTCCTGGCGTGGCACTGCAGCCTACCGCGCGGGTGACTACGCGGCAGCGGCTCAGGACTTTTCCGAGAGTGCTTACAATCGCGGCAATGCGCTTGCGAAATCCGGCCAGCTGAAGGAGGCGCTTGGCGCATATGACCAGGCGCTGGCTGCCAACCCTCATGATGCGGACACGAAGCACAATCGTGATCTCGTCCAGAAGCTGATCGACGATCAGAAAAAGCAGGAACAGGAGAAAAACAAGCAGCAGCAGCAATCTGGCCAAGGCGACAAAAAGGACCAACAGCAACAGTCTGGTGGCAGTGGTCAAAAGCAGGATCAGCAGCAATCTCAGGGTCAGTCCGGCCAGCAGGATCAAAAAGATCAGCAGTCCGGTTCGCAAGGCCAGCAGCAGCAACAGAGCGCAGGTGGCCAACAGGACCAGAAGCAGGCTTCGGAGAATTCCCAGCAACAAAACGGCGGACAATCCGGCCAGAACAATAAAAAGGACCAACAGCAGCAGGCCGGTGGTTCCGGCAATAAGGACCAGCAACAGCAATCCGCTAGCAACGGTCAAAAGCAGGATCAGCAGCAATCTCAGGGTCAGTCCGGAAAGCAGGACCAGCAGCAGGCCTCTGAAAAGTCGCAGAAACAGAAAGACGGACAATCCGGCCAATCGGGCGATCAACAGCAGTCTGCCGCTCAGCCGGGTCAGGAAAACAGCTCGCAGGAAGGCGCCAACCAGCAAAGCGCGTCGAAAGGCGAACAACCCAAAGACCAGGCATCGGCCGATGCATCAAAACCCTCCGATCAGGCAAAAGCCGGCCAGTCTCCAAAGGCTGAAGCAGAAAAGGCCAAGGATCAAAACGCGGGTGCTGGCCAGCAACAAATGCAGGATGCCTCTGGGACCGAGCCGAAGGGTAAGGACAGTGGCAGCGAGCAGGCAGGCCAGCAGCAAGACAAGACCGGTCCCGAGGGGCTCGCCCAGGCGGACCAGGCCGCACAGGAGGCTGCCAAGGCCCGTCAGCAGGCAAGCGCTTCCGGCAACCAAAGCGGACAAGCCGGCAAGGAAAGTGAAAACGCTCTTTCGAGAATGCTGTCCAGTGTCCTGGAAGGCAATGGCACCGACAAGGGCGGCGAGCAGGTGAAGGCCTCCGTACCCGGGGCTCCGGTCGTCGATCAGGCAGTCGAGCAACAGTTGCGCGAAGTTCCTGACGATCCGTCCGGCCTGCTGCGTGCCCGTATTCGTCAACACTACGCCCAGCTTCGGTCTGGCTCCAACTAAGAGGAAGCAGAACTATGAATTTCAATAGCCTCAAGACCACAGTCAGCGCTGCTGCTCTTTCGATTGCGCTTGCCGTTCCTGCCTTCGCCGCAGGGCTATCCGCCCGCGTGGACAGCGGCACGGTGGCGCAAGGCGACACGTTTCAGCTGACGCTGACGACCAACGGCCAGGCGGATGCAAGCCCGGACCTTACGCCTCTGCAGAAGGATTTTGACGTCCTGGGCACATCGCAGTCCTCGTCGACGCAAATCATCAACGGAAAGCGGTCCCAAAGCGAAAGCTGGATCGTGTCCCTGTCACCGAAATCGACGGGCACCCTGGAAATTCCCGCAATAACCGCGGGAAGCCTGAGCAGCTCACCGGTCGCTATCAAGGTGGTGGATGCGGGCTCGATGCCCAAAGCCACCGGCACCTCGGCGATCGACCTTTCCGCGAGCCTCAAGGATGGCAGCCCCTTCCTGTTTCAGGAAACGCCGCTAACCGTGCGGATCGAGACCAGCGCGCCGATAAAGAGCGCCGAACTCGTCGCACCGCAATCAAGCGCATTCGAACTCGTTCAACGCGGAGAAGACAGGGTGAGCCAGGCCACCCGGAATGGGCAGACGGTGAACGTTATCGAGCGCACCTATATGCTCAAGCCCCAGGAAAAGGGTGCAATTGAAATTCCTCCCTTCGTCCTGCGCGGCTCGGTCGCGGACCCTTCAGCGCGGGGCCGCGATCCCTTCGCAGACTTCCAGGGCTTCCCTGGCTTCCCCTCGTCCATGTTCAACGACATGTTCGACAGCGGAAAACCGTTTGCCGTTCGCTCCGAACCGATCAAACTGACGGTACGCGCAGATCCCAACGCCGCCTCCGGGCAGCACCAGTGGTTCCTGCCCGCCAAGAACGTCAAGCTAACCGCCAAATGGTCTCCCGAACACCCGGTCTTCAAGGAAGGAGAAGCGGTAACCCGGCGCGTCAGCTTGCTGGCGCTTGGTGCTAGCACAGTTCAGCTTCCCGACCTGTCCTTCGAAAACACGGATGGCGCGCGCATTTATCTTGATGAGACGCAGACGGGCGAGGATCAAACGGCTGACGGCACCGTGGCGAGAAAGGATTTTCTCGTATCCGTCGTGCCAACCCGTGGTGGTGAGATAACGCTACCGGAGATCAAGGTGAACTGGACCGACAGTGTCTCGGGAGAAGCAAAGACGGCCACTCTGCCAAGCGAGGTCATCAAGGCCGAGGGAACGATACCACCTGCCAACCAAACCGCGGCGGCGCAAAAAGCCGCACCTGCCTCTTCGGTCAAGCCGCAAGGACATCCGGAAAGCACCGAGGTCTTGCCCGCCTATATGGTTGCAGGACTGGGGGCCGCCGCGATTCTGGCCGCACTCGGCGGCGTTGCCCTTTATTTCAGACGAAAGCAGCACGCCAATGAAAGCCTCCGACAGCCCGTCGCGGCCAATACGTCCAAGCAGGAAGAGCGTTCGGACACGTCTTCCGACCGTCGCAAGCAACTGGCTTTGGCGATCAGCAAGGGGAAATCCGACGATCTGCGCGGATCCTACGGCTGTGTTCTCGCCTGGCGCCGGCTGGCCGGTGGTGACCCTGCCATGACGGATGCAGCCAGAGAGGCAATTGCCGCTTTGGAAAAAGCCGCCTTCGCGCCTGTGGCAGAAGCAGCAGAGGCGAAAACCCACGATTGGCTTAACGTCCTTGCAAGGGAAGACCGCAAGATCGGCAATACGCAGGGCAAGACCTCGTCGAAGCTACCGTCGCTCTATCCGGCCTGAGGCATGACGACCGGGGCCCGCCGGGAGCGGCGAGCCCCAGATGTATGCGATAGCGGAGCATTGCATCCTATAGCATCGGCGCGAAAACCGAACTCGATCTTCGGATTAGAACGATGCGTAGGTTGAAAGAGTTAGAGCGCCTTGCGTCCAAAAGGATGCAAGGCGCTCCAAGAGTTTCGAGAACAAGAGGCTTCAACCGAAGCTTGCTTGCTGGAGGGTATTGTGATCAGCATCACACACACGATTTCGTCCCCCAGTTTTAGCTAGGTACAGAGCCCGGTCGGCTTGACGACAAACTTCTGACAGCCCCGCCCGTTGACGAGATGCCCTAGCGATCCCGACGCTGATGGTCACTTTAATTTCCGAGGCAATCGCTGGAAAATGCAAGTCCGCAACCGTCTTTCGAATTCGCTCTGCGTGGAGTTTGGCGTCACCAACCTCTGCTGGAAGGAAAACAACAAACTCTTCGCCGCCTTGGCGTGCCAGCAAAGCTGAAGACGGCGTGGTCGACTGGATCGCTTGGGCCATCATGACGAGAACCTGATCACCCGCAGCATGCCCAAAATGATCGTTCAATTGCTTAAAGTGATCTATGTCGAGAAAGAGGATGGCGTCCCCTTCCTGAAGGCTGCTCGGCACGATCTCGCCAAATGCACGACGGTTGTAGAGACCGGTCAGTGGATCGCGATTGGCCAACTGTCTGATCTCGGTCTGCTGACGCTCGCTAATAAAAATCACGATCGAAACTGCTAAGACGAATTTGGAAATGATCATCAGTGAAAATCCGTCGACAACTCCCAGTATCGGGAATGTGTTGAAGCAGAACTCGATGGCCATCGCTAACGAGAGAAGACTGGTAGCCGCAAGCGTCCCTGCAACCAACTTTCGGATAGGCAGCGGTTCACGACGAGCGTCGCGCATGACGACCACTGCCGTCGCAGCAAATGCCAGAAATCCCAAGGACGTAAAGGTTACGGCCCGGTAGGTATTATTCAAATGAAGTTGCGTGACGAGACCTGCAAACAGAATGCCAAGCATAGGCACGAAGACAAGCCAGGGATGGAATTTCCGCTTCGGCTTGCTGACGAGAACAAAGGCCGCACTCAGCAGGCAGTATCCGAGAACGCCAAAGGCTATGTTTATGAGGCTAAGAACGCCATAGAGAGCTGGATAGAGCTCAGCATATCCGGCCAGGGTAGAGCCCGCCGCCAGGATTAGGAAGCTTGCAGCGAGCAGTCCAACGCCTCGTTCCCCAGAAAAGCTTAGTCGCAAGTATCCTAAGGTCACGGCACCCGCGATGTAAGACGTCTTCTGGAGGAAAAGAACAGTCGGAAGATCTAGTTCGGTAGCCATTCAACACCATAATTTTCTCTTGCACCATTCCTACTCAAGATTGCTTAATCTTTTGCGAAAGCCTTGGAGCGTGGGAATTCGACGCATTCAGCGCGGCAGTGAGGCTTGAAGCAGGTCGCGCAAAAGTGGTCACTGGCTTTGCGATAACGACATGCGAAAAAATAATGCCTGAATCGAAAACAGCTGATATGAAAGATCGCGACGCGCTTCCGACGAACCGCGAACGCTGTGCTAAGGGTCACCAGCAACACCAAAATATGATAAGGGTCGGCGGTCCGCCCACGAAGACCGGTTCAAGGCGGATCAAAACGAGCCGAGTGCATCGTTGCTCACGCGACGAGCGGATTGACTTTCCTTTCGCGCGCCCGCCCCACGCGTTTCGTGACGCGTATCGCAACAGCATCTCCGTCCGAAAGAGCGCCCCGGACAGCGTGAGTGATGCCGGTCGCAACGAAGTCGGCGTCGATGTCCTCTGCCGCTAGCGGACTTTCTCTGTCACCATCGGTCGCTGGCATGACGATCCCTACCCGCAAAGATGGCTTTTGACGCTTGAGGCGGCGTACAGCTTGGCGGGCATGAGCCCTCGACCCTGCGTTCAGAAATGCGATGACGACGGTGTCGATCCCTGAGAGGGGAAGCAGGTTTATGGTCGTACCGCTAACCATGGAATGCTCGGCCTGGGAAACCGTCGCCCCCTGGATAGCAAGAGCTTGCGCAATCATCGAAGCGGCAGCGTCGTCCATCGCGCCCCTGCCGCCAATGCAGAGGACCGATTTCCTCTTGGTTTCCGTCGTTGCGGGATTCTCAGTTGCCTCGACCTGCGCAGCCTCGTCTGGCACTGACACATCGCGTTCGGCCTCTTCCTCGATGGCGATCTCTGCCAGATTGCCGATCAGTGTCTGGGTTGTGGACGCAAATAGGGCAATCTGCGCTTCCGTCATCACACCCCGCTGGCGATCCAACTCACCGAGTTTCAGAGCCGGAAATCCGACTTGCTCGTAGTAATCGAGGAGGTACTCGTCTTCTAGAAAATCTTCGGCGTTATCGGTCGCCTCGTTTGGGTCTCCCGCAAGAAGTCTCTGATAGAGCTTCTCCTGTGGCTGCAGGACGGGCTCGTTCCCCAGAAGAACGTCGAGGAAGCTGAACTGTGGGACATGGCGCCCGAGCACGACGAGGCAGACGGTAAGAGGAGTGGATAACATCAACCCGACGGGTCCCCAGAGCCATGACCAAAAGATCGCTGAAACGATGATCGCGAGTGGGGACAGACCGGTATGGCTACCATAAAGCCAAGGCTCGACGACGTTGTTGCTGACGAGTTCCGTTATGATGAAGAGTGCTGCCACCCATGCGACGAGAGACCATCCGGGCGCAATCGCCAGCGCCAGGAACAACGGGAGGATCATGCCGATCACCGGCCCGATATAGGGGACGAACCGCAGCACGAGCGTTAGCAGTCCCCAGAGAATAGCGTTGGGAATGCCAAGCACCCACAGTCCGATCGCGATGGGAAGGGCATAAAGCGCGTTTACGACAAGCTGCATCAGGAGGTATTTGCCAACCCGCTTTCCCGCGTCCTGCAGCGCTGCCGTTGTCCGGTGCAGATCGCCGAGCCCGACGAGACGGATGAACCGATCGCGCAACTCCTCACGCTCCAGCAGCATGAAGATGACGAGGACGATGACCAGACCAGCTGTCGCAAACGGGCTGATCAGCGGCAGGATAAAGTTGCCGAGCGTTTGCACCGGATTGGAGCGCGTAATGATTTCAACGGGCATCGGTTCGCGTTTGGACGTTTGTACCGCGGCGCCCTCCTTGCTCTCCTCGGCATTGTCCTGCATTTCCAAGCCGATGCGTTCAACGACTTTGCTGATATGTTCGAGCACGCCGCTGCCGGACCCAGCCTGGCTCAGTGCCTGTACCTTCGCGACGATATTGCGCTGATAGGTCGGAACGTTGTCCGCCAGATTGGCCACCTGTCCCGCGACGATGAAGCCGAAAGCCGCAATCACCAGGAAGGCGCTTGCCACCGCCATGAGGACGGCGGCGATCTTCGGGACGCGACGCTTGCGCAGAAAGCTAACGATCGGAGCAAGCGTGAAAGTCAGCAGCAGGGCAAGCGCGAGGGGAATGAACACATCCTGCCCGACATACAGAATGACCGCGACGCCGATCAGCACAACGATTGTCCGACCAGAAAGGGTTGGCACCTTGAGAGCACCCGATCCACTCGAGATTGCCCCTCCTGCGATTGCGTTTCTCTCGATACCGCTCACAAATTCCCCCACGCGCTGAAAGTATTGCCGTGATTTCCGGCCAGCATGTAAATGCATCAGCGACGAAACTGATCGGGCGATGGAGAAATAAATTACAGCCAGAGTAAAACCACGTTTTCATACCGTTTCTAGAGCGGAGGTTGCTGGCATTCGCGACACCAGAGTTCGCGTTGATGAAGCCTTCGGGCGGGACGGCAGTCAGCCTGGCAAGTTTGATTTTTCGACTGAACGAACTGCCAGCGAACTCACCCTTGCGCAAAGAGGGTCCCGTCTCGATATAAAGTTCGCCCCGCTCCACGCGTCTCCTCTTCAGTCCACGGGATCGACTTCATGCAAAAATCGCTTCACCTGACCGCCTTCATGCGTCCCGTCAGCCTTCATACCGGCGCCTGGCGCTATCCTGGGGCTTGGGCGGATGCCAACTTTAACTTCAGCCATCTGAAGTCCTTCGCGCAGGCATTGGAGGGAGCGAAGTTCGATGCCTTCTTCATGGCGGATCATCTGGCAGTGCTCAACATGCCTGTGGAAGCCTTGAGGCGTAGCCACACGGTAACGTCTTTCGAGCCGTTCACCCTCTTATCTGCATTGGCAGCCGTGACGGACAGGATCGGTCTTGCGGCAACCGCCTCGACGACCTTCGACGAGCCTTACCATGTTGCCCGCCGGTTCGCCTCTCTGGACCATATCAGTGGCGGACGCGCCGCATGGAACATTGTCACGACCTCCAACCCCGACGCCGCTCGCAATTTTGGCCTCTCCGATCATGTGGAGCATGGCGAACGATACAAGCGTGCCCGCGAATTTTTCGATGTTGTCACAGGACTGTGGGACAGTTTTGCCGACGACGCGATGATCCGCGATCAGGAAAGCGGCATCTTCTTCGATCCGGACAAGATGCATGTGCTGGATCACGAAGGAGAAGAATTCAGCGTGCGCGGCCCGCTCAACATTGCCCGACCGGTCCAGGGTTGGCCGGTCATCGTCCAGGCGGGCCAGTCGGAACCCGGCAAGCAACTAGCGGCGGAAACGGCCGAAGTCGTCTTCGCAGCACCCCGTGATTTTGAGACCGCCAAGGCGCTCTATGCCGACATCAAGGGCCGCATGCCGACCGTTGGTCGCGACCCCGCGCATTTGAAAATTCTTCCCGCCGCAATGATCGTGATCGGCGACAGCGTGGAAGACGCAAAAGCTAAACGTGCCAGGCTCGATAGCCTTGTGCATTACGAAAGCGCGATCGCCTCCCTCTCCATCGCGCTTGGCCACGATGCTTCCGGCTTCGATCCCGACGCCCCTCTGCCTGAAATCCCTGAAACCAATGCCAGTAAGAGCGGACGTGCGCAGGTGCTGCGGCTTGCCGAGCAGGAAAAACTGACAGTGCGGCAACTGGCACAACGCTACGGCGGCTATGCGGGACTGGCCTTCATCGGCACACCGAAGACGATTGCCGACGAGATGGAAACATGGCTTGCTGAAGAGGCGGCGGACGGTTTTACCTGCGTCTTCCCTTTTCTGCCGCAAGGCTTGCAGGATGTGACGGAGAAGTTGGTGCCGGAATTGCAACGGCGCGGTCTGTTCCGTACCGACTACGAAGGCACGACCTTGCGCGAGCACCTTGGCTTGCCACGACCAGCCAATCGCTTTTTTGCCTGATCTCCGGCCCGCGTTCGGACAGCCTTTTCGTGAGGGCTCCCTCGTGGAACAAGCGGGCAACGAAGACAGTCGGCTCATTCAATGTCGTGCTTGCCAGCGCGATGAAAGCCTGTCAACTCATGGGCGCTACGGTTGATGAGGTGAACTGTGTTCCCTTCCAGATCTTCGATGCATCGGCATCTGGAAAGAGCAGCCGCAGGTGACCGATGATTTGCCCAGCGCGCGGATCTGAAAGACGGTAGAGAACCGCTTTCGCCTGTCTCGCTCCCACGATAATACCAGCGTCCCTCAACTCGCCAATCTGCTGCGACAGGGTCGGTTGATGCACGTCAAGAATCTCTTCCAGTTCACCAACGGTGCGCGCGCCTTCCATCAAGACACATAGGATGGACAGGCGTACCGGGTTGGACATGGCTTTCAAAAAATCGGATGCCGCACCGATCGCGCGGCATTTCACCTTCGGTGGGTGCGGTCTACGTTCATTCCCGTTACCTGACGCTTGCATGCTCACTCTCCTCGCTCCCAATCTTAGAAAAATTTTTCCGTTCGCCCCTCTGGGAAGAGGGTTGAATTCCTCGCGCCCTTCACTCTATCATTATATAAATTTGTATAAAGAAGATCAATAAGGGGACGCATTTTGGTTTTCAGGATCGGTCATCATCCGAATAACCTCCATCTCACCTTGGCCTCTCGCTGGCCGGGCGCATTTTCAACCATGAAACCGGAGTTCGTCGCCTATGCTGAAGGCCGAGAGACCGGCGCGCGGCTGGCAAGGGGTGAGTTCGACATCAGCGGTACCGGGTCGACGCCGCCGATCCTCGCAAAAGCATCCGGGCTTCCTGTCGTCTATGCGGCTGCATCTGCGCCACGGCCGACGAATGGTGCGATCCTCATCTCGAAAACCAGCGACATCAATGCGGTCGCGGATTTGAAAGGCAAGCCGATCGCCCTCGTCGATGGCTCCTTCTTGAGCTATCTTCTGGCTAAGCAACTCGAAGAGATCGGACTGCGCCTGACGGACACCATTCGCCAGGATATGTCGCCCGGTGAATCTCTTGCGGCGTTGCGCGATAACGCCGTCGCGGCTTGGGTTGCGATGACCCCGCATCTGGAGCAGGTTCTCGTCAGCGGCGACTTTACCGTTCTTGCGCGATGCGGGACCCTTATCCCCAATCGCTCAACCTTCTGGACGATCCAAAATCGCGGACTGACCGAGACAACCCTAGAGGACTTCACTGGCGAGTTGAAACGTCTCGGCAGAGAGATCGCCAACGATCCGGAAAAGGCCGCCGAGCTTCTGTCCGCCTCTGGCGAAGAGGCTGAACGGCGCGCATGGACCCGCGTGGTTTCCGAGCGGAACTGGCAGGTGGATGGAGCCGACCAGGCGCTGCTGCGCGAACAGCAGGAAGAGGCCGACACACTCTTTCACCACGGCGACCTTGATACGAAACTGACTATCTATCCGGTGAATAAGGGAGATCTCTGACATGAACGTGCTCTGGTACATGTGCGCGCCCGATGGCGCTTATCCCTGGAAGCCGGAAGGCTCCCGCACTATCGACTATGGCTATTACAAGCAGCTCGCACAGGCCTATGACCATCTGGGCTTTACCGGTGCTCTATTTGCCACGGGTGCGCATGACGTTTGGCCGCTCGCCAGTGCCCTCCTGCCCTACACAGAGCGAATGAAGTTCCTCGTCGCATTTCATCCCGGCCTGATCGCGCCCACCCTTCTTGCAAAGATGGCTGCGACATTTCAGGAGTTTTCGAACGGCCGGTTGATGCTCAATGTCGTCTCCGGCGATGCCAAGATGCTGGGTGCCTATGGCATGATGCTGCCGCATGATGAGCGCTATGCGATGGCCGATGAGTATCTTGCCATCTGGCACCGGCTGATGGCGGGCGAGAGCGTCACTCACAAAGGCAAGTATTTCCAGACGGAAGGGGCCAAGCTGGCACTGCCAGCAGGCACCTCCATCCAGCCGCCGCCGCTCTGGTTTGGCGGGTCTTCGGACAGCGCCATGGACGTCGCAGCCAAGCACGTCGAAACCTATCTTTCCTGGGGCGAGACACCCGAGCAGATGGGGGAGAAGGTTCAACGGGTCAAGGCAAAGGCTGCCGAGTACGGACGAGAGCTCAACTACGGGATCCGCCTCTACGTCATCGTCCGCAAAACCGATGAAAAGGCCTGGGAGGCCGCGGCCGACCTCTACGATGAGATGGACGACGCGGCGATCGCGGCAAACCAACGTTTCGTCTCCAACACGGACTCGGTCGGCCAGCAGCGTATGAGCGCCATGCATGGCGGCATCAAGCCTGCCAATCTGCGCGATCTGGAGATTGCCCCCAACCTGTGGGCAGGTGTGGGACTCGTTCGTCCCGGTCCAGGCACGGCCATTGTCGGTTCTCCCGACACAGTGATCCGCACGCTCGAAGCCTACCAGAAAGTCGGCGTCGATACCTTCATTCTATCGGGCATGCCCCTGCTTGAAGAGGCCTATCGCTTCGGCGAACTGGTACTACCGCGCCTTCCCGTGGCGCGCGTGACACCGGAACGCAAGCATTTCACATGGTCCACCCTGTTCGACCGGGACCTCAGCGGAAAGCCTGCCAATGTCTGACACAATGGCATCAGCGCAAGACAAGCGGCAACGGGCCGACCAATCCGCCAGGCCGAGGAATGCAGACGGCCGGCTGTGGACGATCGGCGCCCGTATCGCATCTCCGATTGCGCTCATCGTCATATGGCAAGTTGCCAGCACCGTCGGTCTGTTGTCCCCGCGCATACTTGCAGCCCCAAGCGATATCGTCGCGACGGCAGTTCGTCTGATCGAGTCCGGAGAACTTATCACAGGGATTGCTGTTTCTTTTTTGCGCGTCGTGGCCGGGTTTTCGATCGCGGTCTTCGTCGGCATCACGCTTGCGCTTATTTCCGGCCTCTCACGGCTCGGTGAAGCTGTCATCGATCCGCCGATCCAGATGCTGAAAGCCATGCCGTTCCTTGGCCTTCTTCCGCTTTTCATTCTCTGGTTCGGTATCGGCGAAGCGCCTAAGATCGGTCTCGTTGCCTTTGGCGCAATCTTTCCGATCTATCTAACGTTACATGGCGGCATCCGCGGCATCGACAGGAAGCTCATAGAAGCGGGCCAAACACTCGATCTCGGCACCGCTGGCATTATCCGCCACATCATCATTCCAGGCGCGCTGCCGTCGCTTCTGGTCGGCATCCGCTACGGGCTGAGCGTCGCCTGGCTCAGCCTTGTGGTCGGCGAGCAGATCAATGCCTCGAGCGGCCTCGGCTACATCATCACCTATGCACGCGATTTCCTGCAAACCGACGTCATCGTCGTCTGCCTGCTGGTTTACGCGATGATGGGTCTTTTGACGGATGGACTGGTGCGGATGATCGAAGCTTATGCACTACGCTGGCGCCCGCAGGTGATCGCATGAGCAATATTGTCGACATCAGACAGCTTCATCGCTCCTTTGGCGGGCCGGCCATCCTGGACGGCATCGACCTGACCATCGCGCCGGGTGAATTCGTTGCGCTTCTGGGTCGCAGTGGATCGGGAAAATCGACGCTGCTGCGGGTGCTATCAGGCCTTGACGCCGCTCCTGCAGAAAAACTGGAGATTCCCTCCAGGCGTTCGGTGGTGTTTCAGGAGCCTCGACTTCTTCCGTGGAAAAGCGTCAAGGATAATGTCGCGCTCGGCGTGAAGACGCCTGACTCCCGTTCGCGCGCCAGCCAGGCATTGGCGGATGTCGCGCTGTCTCACCGGCAAGATGCATGGCCTCTGACCTTGTCGGGAGGCGAAGCACAGCGGGCAGCGCTGGCGCGTGCCCTGGTGCGCGAGCCCGCTCTTCTTCTTCTCGATGAACCCTTCGCGGCCCTTGATGCGCTGACCAGATTGCGCATGCACGATCTGGTTTTTGAACTGTGGCGCAAGCACAAGCCCGCCGTGTTGCTCGTCACCCATGATGTATGGGAAGCCGTCGCGCTTGCCGATCGCATTCTTGTTCTCGATCAGGGGCGTATCGCGCGCGAAATCCGCATCGATGCTCCCCATCCTCGACGCCGAAGCGATCCTCAACTGACGCTTGTCGAAACAGAACTCCTGCAAGAGCTAGGCGTCGAACCGTCCCATGCCTGAAGCCAACCCTCACTCCCTAGCCGAAGCGGCAGACTGGATATTATGATGTTTACCAAGCGAAAGTTGTTATCCGCCCTCGTTGTAGCAGCGTCGGTGACGGGCCTTATCCCTGCGGCTCAGGCAGCAGACCAAACGATCCGCATCGGCTGGCTTCGCGGGCCGAACGATATTACCTTGGCCAAGTCGCGCGGCACCTTGGAAAAAGCGCTCGCCGAAAAGGGCGTTAAAGTAGAATGGGCTGGCCCCTTCCCCGCAGCAGCTCCCGCTTTCGAAGCGCTCAACGCTGGCAGCATCGACATCACGGCAGGCAGCTCGACATCGGCGATTGCTGCCTTGTCGGCTAAAATTCCGCTGGTCATTTTCGCCTACCAGAAAATGTCTCCGGGTGCTGAAGGCATCGTGGTGAAAAAGGACTCCGGCATCGCCTCGATCAAGGATCTTGCCGGCAAGAAGGTTGCCGTCAATCGGGGTGGCACCGGTGAATATCTCCTGATGCAGGGTCTGCAGACAAATGGTGTCGACCCGAAAAGCGTCGAGCGTGTGTATTTGAGCCCAAGCGATAGTGGGCCGAGCTTCACCCAGGGTCACGTCGATGCCTGGGCGACGTGGGACCCATTTCTGACCATCGCTGAATCCGCCTATGATGGGAAGGTAGTTGCCGATGGGGCGGCGATCAAGTCGGACAATGCCGTCGTTCTGGTTGCCAGCAAGGAGTTTGCCACGTCGAAGGCAGACCAACTCCAACTCGTCTTCGATGTTATCAAGTCCGAGAACGCCTGGGCGGTCGCCAATAAGGAAGAAGCTGGCGCGGTGTGGGTCAAGGAGATGAATGTCCCGAGCAATCTCGCGGCGAAAATTGGCGAGAACAACGCCGTGCCCACCACGTCCGTGACCGATGCGGACGTCAAACAGATTGGAGCCGTCGCTGAATGGTATGCCAAAAGCGGCATCATTCCAGCACTTCCGAATGTTAAGGACAGCGTCATTTCTCTCAGATGACGGCCGGCGGTAAGTGAGCCGCGTCTGTCGCGGCTCTTTCCATGACATCCCAAATTCCGGGCGACCACCTTTAGGCGTGACGCATCAGTCAGCAAAACCCGTCATCAGCTTGTCCAAGGTGATGGGGAGATCGCGAACGCGAATCCCTGTAGCGTTGTAAACCGCATTCGCAACGGCCGCACCGACCCCGGTTATACCAATTTCACCGATACCGCGCGCGCCCATCGGCGCTTGCGGGTCGGGCTTGTTGGTGTAGAGGATTTCGATTGCCGGGACATCCATCTGCACTGGCACGTGGTAATCCGCTAGCGATGCGTTCACGACGCGCCCGGTCCGCTCATCGAAG
The DNA here is from genome assembly GCF_004310285.1 of Agrobacterium cavarae. GTDB lineage: Bacteria > Pseudomonadota > Alphaproteobacteria > Rhizobiales > Rhizobiaceae > Agrobacterium > Agrobacterium cavarae. The sequence goes on along the minus strand of NZ_SISF01000029.1, from coordinate 248,323 downwards.
TTGGTTTCTTCGGTTAGCGCGAGACCAATGCCCATGATGATGCCACCCTTGAACTGGCTGGTTGCCATTTTGTGATTGAGGATCTGCCCTGCGTCGAACGAACCCAGGAAGCGGGACACGCGGGCCTCGCCTGTCACCTCACTCACACGCACCTCGCAGAACTGCGCGCCATAGGAGTGCATCGAAAAGGCCTGCATTTCTGCAGGCGCGGGTGCTTCCGCCTCGCAAACGACGTCTTCTCTCCCCGCTCTTTGAAGGATCGATCGATAGCTTTCAAACCGGCTGCTGTCACTGATATGCGCCAGCCCACCATCTCTGGTCTCGACATCCGCAAGCGAAAGGCCAGCAAGGGGAGAGTCGTTGCCGGCGAGTTTGACCAACTCTTCGACAAAGACTTCGGTCGCCGCGATGATGGCGCCGCCGATGGATGCAGTCTGCGTCGAGCCCCCGGCGATCACGCCCCTTGGCAGTCGGCTGTCGCCATATTCAAAAGTGACGTGATCGAGCGGGAGACCCAAGCGGGCAGCAAGATGCTGGACCTGAGCGGTGGCCGTTCCCATGCCCATGTCATGGACAGCAGTCGAAACCGTAACATGGCCGTCCGCCGTCAGCCTGATCCGCGCCGCACCACCAGGAAAGCGATGGTAAGGATAGGTCGCGGTCGCGCATCCCATGCCGATGAGCCACTCGCCTTCGCGTCTTTGACGCGGCGTCTGGCTTCTTTTACTCCAACCGAACTGCTCCGCGCCCTTCTCATAGGCTTCAATGAGATAGCGGGAAGAGAATGGCTTGCCGGTCGTTGGATCCGTCTTCGGCTCAATCCGCCGACGCAATTCGATGGGATCAAGCCCCAGTTTTTCCGCGAGTTCATCCAGGGCGCATTCAAGCGCGAAAGTGCCGACGGACTCTCCCGGCGCGCGCATGAACGTGTTCACCAGCATGTCCAGGTCTGCCACATCCTGTCCGATCCTGAAGTTTCTGGCGCCATAGAGATGGCGAGCAGGAAAAGTAAATTGCTCCGGACAGGAATTATGCGGCGTCATCGCAGCAGTACCGGTGTGGATCAGCGCATCAAGCGTACCGTCGCGCCTTGCACCCAATGCCACGCGCTGTTCAGTCACCGTGCGTCCGCCGACGATGCGGAACACACCCTCGCGCGACAGGACGATGCGCACAGGCCGCCCTGCAAGTTTCGCTGCCGCGCAAGCCAGGATCTGATGATCCCACAAGCACTTACCGCCAAAGCCCCCACCAACGTAAGGCGAGGTCACATGAACCTTGCTGATATCGAGGCCGAAAATATCCGCCAATTGTCCCGTGGTCAGGTCAAGCAACTGGCTGGCATCGTGGACGCGGAGTTCGTCATCGTTCCAGACAACCGTCGCCCCATGCAACTCAATGGCGTTGTGGTTATGGCGTGGTGTTCGGTAGACGAGATCGACCTTGACCTCTGCATTTGCAAATGCAGCCTCGGCGTCGCCAATTTCAACCGACGGGGGCTGACCGAGCAGGTTTTCGAGTTGCCTTGGCGATCTTTTTGCTTCTTCGAAGGACAGGACCGCGGGCATCAGTTCGTACTTTGCCTCAATCAGCGATGCAGCGTAATCCGCCTGCTCCTGTGTCTCGGCAAGCACCAAAGCAATCGGCTGACCGTTCCAATGGATTTCGTCGTTTTGCATCACAGGAAGATCGCTTGCGCCAGCGGCTGTCGGAGATGACATCATCAGCGAGGGTGCCTTCATCCTCGGCGCGTTCTTATAAGTCATGACGAGAATGACGCCGGGTGCAGCTTCGGCCGCGCTGACATGCAATTCGATGATGCGACCGCGCGCAACGGTGCTGAATGCAAGGGCTGCGTAGCTGATGTTATCGTAGGGAAATTCCGCAGCAAAGCGCGTTTTTCCCTGGACCTTCATTGGGCCTTCGATGCGCGCTACGGACTGCCCAAGCGATCCGTGTTTTCGCAAAAGCGGGTCACTGGTAACCGCGGGTTGCCAGCGACCGTGTCTAGCTGCATCAGGTAGGATCTTGGTGTCGGAGCTCATGCGTTCTCTCCCTTCAATTCTTCAAGAACCGCAACGATGGTCCGCTTTGCCAACTCGATCTTGAAAGCGTTGTCTCGCAAGCCAATTGCGTCAGCGAGTTCCGCTTCGGAGGCGGCACGGAACGTATCCGCGGTAGCCCTTTGACCTTTCAAAATCGCTTCGGCTTTAAGCGCCCGCCAAGGCTTGTGTGCCACGCCGCCAAGAGCCAGCCTGACATCCTGCACTTCGCCAGCTCCGTTGATATCGAGAGCAGCAGCAACGGAGACGAGAGCGAAAGCGTAGCTCGCGCGATCCCTTACCTTTCGATAGGTGGATCGATAGCCAAGAGACAGCGGAGGAATTTCCACCGCGGTGATGAGTTCATCCGGATGCAGCTCTGTTTCGATCTCCGGCGTCTCGCCGGGCAAACGGTGAAGATCTTGCAGGCGCAGTTTGCGCGTGCCTTTCGGCCCTTGGAGATGGACCACCGCATCTAGGGCGACAAGTGCGACACACATATCCGAAGGATGCGTCGCGACGCAGTTTGTCGATGCGCCGAGGATCGCATGGTAGCGATTGAACCGTTCCAGGGCATCACAGCCGGAATTCGGTTGGCGCTTATTACATCTGGCGGCATTGTCATAGAAGTACCGGCACCGGGTGCGCTGAAGAATGTTGCCGCCCACCGTTGCGACATTTCGGATTTGCGCGCTTGCACCCGCCAAAATGGCGCGGGAAAGGGCCGGAAATTGCGACCGCACGACCGCGTGCGTGGCAAGCGCCGTGTTCTTTACTCCGGCGCCAACCAGAAGGCTGCCATCTGCCCGCACTTCGATCGTGTTCGAAAGCTGCGTAACATCGATCAGCGCGTCTGGTCTCTCGACCGTCTCACGCATGAGATCGACAAGGTTGGTGCCCCCGCCCAAATATTTGGCTTTTGGGCCGGCCTCTTTGAGCGCGACGGCCGATACACCGTCCGTTGGCTGGTGATAGGAGAAAATATTCATGCCGGTGCCCTCTCGCTGACTTTGACCGACCTCTGCTCGAGCAGCGTTTCCGAAATGGCTTCAACGATGCCGTTATAGGCGCCGCATCGACAGAGATTGCCGCTCATGCGCTCGCGAATTTCGGTTTCGTCGAGGGTGATGTGGTCGCTTGCAAGATCGGCGGTGACGACGCTTGGGACATTTCGTTCAATTTCGCCCGCCATGCCGACCGCGGAACAGAGCTGTCCGGGTGTGCAATATCCGCATTGAAACCCGTCATACTCTATAAAGGCTTTTTGCAATGGATGAAGGCTGCCATTCGCAGCAAGGCCCTCCACGGTCGTAATGTTTCGGCCTTGATACTGGACGGCCAGCGCGAGACAGGAGTTGATCCGCTCGCCGTCCACCAACACGGTGCATGCCCCGCACGCCCCCTGATCGCAGCCTTTCTTCGTGCCGGTCAAATGAAGATAGTTGCGCATGAGATCGAGCAGCGAGGTGCGGATATCCGCCTCGACCTCCATTGCCGTTCCATTGATGTTAAATCGCATTGCAGATCTCCTCATCGTAAGGTCCGCGACGAACGCGCCTTCACGGCCTGTGTGAAACTTCTCATCCTGTTTCGTCGTGGCTTTCCGTCGAACCGATCGAGGCGACGGTTTGTGCTTTTGCTTTAGTTGTGCGTCGAAAGGGATTGCCGGGTGGCGGCGATATCGGCGATGACAGAAAGGGCCAGGGACTGCGCGTCTCTTGCTCCAGCGAAAATGCCGATCGGGGCCTTGATCCGCGCGATGACCTCAGCCGAATGGCCACCTTGCAGCAATCGCTCTACTCGTTTCTGATGCGTGCGCGAACTGCCGAGAGCGCCGATGTAAAAGGGCGATGCAGCGAGCGCAGCCTCAAGGACAGGTATTTCTCGATCCAGGTCATGCTGCAGAAGTGCAACCGCACTGTGTGAATCAATCAGCGCGCGGTCGGGCGGAAGGCTGGCCGCATCGTCAAAGAAAATGACGTCGTATCCGGCAGCTTTTGCGACACTGGCCGCTGTTTCGACCTCGAGCGTATGCCCCGATAAAATCACGCGCGCTGAAGGCCGGTAACAGGTGACAAAGGCGTCCCCATCCCAACCGGTCCGACAGCGCTCTGTGGTGACCGAAAGTTGTTCATGGCGCGGGACGTAGTGAAGCCATGCGCTTTGACGGCTATCGACGAGGCTCATGGTGGAACGAAGCGGCTCGATGTCTTTGACAATGTGGATGGCAACCGTAATGCCGCCTCCACAGGGAAAAACGATATCGAAGACGCGCGACCCCTCACCCAGCATGAAAAAGCGATCATGTCCGCTTCTTATGGTCTCCAAGGCCTCAGAGGCGATGGCAGCTTCCGTGCAGCCCCCTGAAACATAGCCGCAATAACGACCGTCGTTAGCGACCGCCATGTGCGCGCCAAGCGCGCGCGAAGAGCCGCCACGGATGTCCACCAGGGTACATAATGCGACCTGGAGCCCCGCCTCCTTGCCCTCAATGGCAAAAGCGAGGATGTCATAGGCCGCATCTGTTGAGAAAGCCTTCTGCGTTGGCGGCGATGCAGAAATGTCGGCGTTAAGAGGCAACCAACGAGCCGCATCATCGTTGCCTCTGATGTTGATAGCCGATTGCGTCATGAGAGCCTCCGGAATCGTGACATGAAATGGATGGATGACAGCGAAGTTCCTATGGAGCTCTTTGGGTCATAGTCGCCCGCCATCGTCATTCTCGGCATGACATTCGTCTCTTGGTTGGTTTAAAAGAAACGAAGGGCGCACCGTTAAACGGAGGCGCCTCCGTTTAAACTAGTGACTTGCGATCATTCGTCAAGCAATTTCTTATGGAAGGGCTTTCTCGTGCCCAAGCAACGAGCGCCATCGGTTGAACCGTCGCCACTGCGTGCCGATGCGAAGCGGAACCGCGCAAAGCTGATCGAGACTGCAGCCCTGGCGTTTACGGAACAGGGCGCGGCTGCGTCGCTGGAAGATATAGCGAGGCGTGCGGGGGTCGGGATTGGCACTCTCTATCGGCATTTCCCAAGCCGCGAGCATTTGGTGGAAAGCGTGTATCGGCGGGAACTGGAACTTCTTGCAACATCCGCTCGCGCGTTGATGCAGGAAGAAGAGCCTGCAAAGGCGGTTGAAGAGTGGATGAACAGATTTGTCAGCTACATGGCGGCAAAACGGGGCATGGCCAGCAGCCTGAAATTGCTGTTTACATCGAATTCCGCGCTGTTTGCCGACGGCACCAGGCTCTTACATATGGCATTTGGAGAGCTACTGGACAATGCCGTCAAGGCCGACGCGGTCAAGGCAGATATCGAGGCGGCAGACGTGCTCAACGCGCTCTTTGGTATCTACTCCATCCCGGAAGGTCCGGATTGGCGTAATCGTGCGCACAGGATCGTCAGGCTGGTCATGGACGGGCTGCGGCGCTAGCGTCGCCTAGCGCAAATTGAACATGCTTTGATGATCCTCTCGCCCTAAAGTCCCATGCCTCGCTCCTTCGAATTCTACGCGAAGCTTATAACTCTCTGCCCACGCGTCTTGTATTAGACTTTACAGCCTTCGCACCGGGGGCAACTTGATTTGTTTGTCACAAGGGCGTCTCAGCAACAGGAACAACAGTGCGGGCTTTACGACGCAAGAGGGGCATCCAACGGAGACGTCCATTGGCGGTCAGAGGTTGTCATCCCTCGCTCTTATTTGCCGCTTCGGCGCTATGGCGGCCCCAGCAAGGGCGACGCCTCCCCCAATCACAGTGGCGCTCAGTCGATCCCAATCGACACCAAAAACTTCGCCACCTGCCAACGCGATCATCAACACGACTGTCGCAGTGATAGCAGTGGCGAGCACGGCATAGCGGGCCTGCTGCAGTCCGAATGCAGCCGAGGCCAATAAGGCTGCTGCAATGACCTTCACTATCGGTGAATCGATCGCCATGATAATGATCGTTGCGATCATAATGCCGAGTATGGTCCCGCCAATCCGCTCGATTCCACGGAAAGCCGTGTCGCGCAGGCCAGGTTTTAGGACGATCATCGCAGTCATCGGGGCCCAATATTCATGGATGATGTGAGCGCCTCGGCTGGCCAGCAGTGCCACGCCTATGCAGATTGCAGCCCGCAAGGCATGTAGCCATAGATCGATGGTTCGAACATTGTCTTCGGGTGTCGCCACCCGTTCCGGTGCATCGACAGCCAGTTTCATGAGCCGGACCATACCCATCTGGATACCCGTGCCCAGCGCGACCAATGTTGCCCGACTGACACCGTCCGTCAGGTCGCCGGGGTAGTGCGCCGCCAGGAGGAACGCGATGATAATCTGCAACCACACCCACCAGAGCGCGGTGTCCCAACGGATGAGAGCGCCACACAATCCGCCCATCAGCATTGTCACGATGAGTTCAAAAAAAGGGTCCTGGCCCGCCATGGTCCCCAGGATGCTGGCTGCCGTCATCCCGGCACCGGTAAGCAGCATCGCATCCAGACGTTTATGGCGGACACGCTTAGTCGCTCCGAAGCCCGTTGCGAAGGCTGCACCTGCCGCGATCGAAGCCTGAACATGAGCCTCACTGAGTACGCCGACAATCAGTAGCAGGAGCAAAGCGGGCGTGGCGACGACGGCGCCTCGCCAGTCGAAATAGAACGCTTTTCGCACAGTATCGCGGATTGCCGTCCGATTGTCGGTTGCCAACTCGGCTGCTCCTTTAAAACACGGTCGTCAGGTGAACCATATGCGCGCAGGATAGCAATGCTCGGGCTCCGTAAATCGGCGTTCACATCTGTATTATTAGCAGCATAAGCAATGCCTTGGACACCTATACACAACGTATTTTCCGTGAGGAACCAATCCTTGCACGTAGGATTCATCCAGCGTCAGAAAGTTTTTTTATAGGAATTTGTTATGACGAGACGTGTAGCTGATGTGATAGTAGAGACCCTGTCCGCCGCTGGAGCAAAGCGATGCTATGGTGTGCCGGGCGACACATTGAATTACGTAACCGATGCCATTCGCCGAAGCGACATACGATGGGTGCATGTCCGGCACGAGGAGGCCGGGGCATTTGCCGCCGGGGCCGACGCTCTGTTGACCGGTGAACTTGCCATGTGTGCCGGATCGTGCGGGCCGGGCAGCCTTCATTTCATCAACGGTGTCTGGGAATCCAATCGAAACCGTGCCCCGGTTGTGCTGATCGCCAGCCAAATTGTGCAGGACGAACTTGGATTTGAATTTCCGCAAGAGGTCGATTTCAAATCCGTCTATGCCAAAGGAACTGTCTTCTGCGAAGAAATCCGTACGCCCGCGCAAGCCAAGCGAATGACAGCCATGGCTGCGCAAGCTGCACTATCGAAACGCGGCGTAGCGGTTCTGATCGTTCCCGTCGACGTGTCGCAAGCGGCAGCCCCCGATGAACCCGATTTCACCGTCCACCGTGCCCAACCGGTGATGCGCCCATCCGACGCCGAGTTGCAACAGATCGCGGAGGCACTCAACACCGGCAAGAAGATTGCTATCTATGGTGGCTCTGGCTGTGAGAAGGCGCATGGCGAAGTTCTCGCTCTGGCTGAGCGTCTGAAGGCTCCGGTGGCTCGTACAAGCCGTGCGAAGGACTTCCTCGAACATGACAATCCCTATGACGTGGGAATGACGGGGGTGTTCGGAACGGCGGGCGGTTACCAGGCGATCATGGATTGCGATACGCTTCTGCTGCTTGGCTGCGATTTCGCATGGCGGCAATTCTACCCGACCAAAGCGACAATCATCCAGATCGACGTCAACGGCACTCATTTGGGGCGCCGTCATCCAGTCGACATCGCGGCAGTCGGGACGATCGTGGACACGCTCCAGGCATTGATCCCGCTGGTTAAGCCTCGCGATGACCGCAGCTTCCTGGACCACTCCCTGTCACACACGCATAAAGCCGAGAAGGCCCTCGACGCACGTCAAACATCTGGTCATCGGGATGTTATCCACCCGCAATATCTGACCGGGCTGATTGGACAGCACGCCGCACAAGACGCTGTCTTCACTGCCGATGGCGGATCGCCGATGGTCTGGTGCCTTCGCCACATCCCTTCGACTGGCACAAACCGTACAATCGTAAGCTTGAGCCATGGCACGATGGCAAACGCGATGCCACAGGCGCTGGGCGCGCAGGCCGCCTACCCAGGCAGGCAAGTGATCTCCATGTCCGGAGATGGCGGCCTGACGATGCTGCTTGGCGACATGCTGACCGCGGTGCAGGAAGAGTTACCGATCAAGGTTGTCGTTTTCAACAATGGCACGCTCGGATTTGTCGAGATCGAGCAAAAAGTGGAAGGTCTACTCGATACCTTCACCGAGCTACAAAATCCAGATTTCGGCAGGATGGCGGAATCGATGGGCTGGTGGGGCCGGCGGATCGAGCATCCAGATGGCCTGGAGGACGCCGTTAAAGCGTGGCTCGCCGAACCGGGTCCCGCCCTGCTCGATGTCGTGACCGTCCGCGACGAATTGGTCATGCCCCCAAAAGTGGAAGCGGGACAAGTGTTTGGAATGGCGCTCTATTCGGCGAAGGGAATTCTCTCCGGCCCTAAACGTGCGGCGGGCGTCGTCGATATGCTCAAGAACACCCTTCTTCCATGAAGTCTGAACAGAGATAGCGATCTGCCTTTTGAGGCGGGGGCGACTATTGTACCCCCGCCTCTGCTTGTCCTACCCGAGTGCCGCGCGTTCTTTCAGACGCATCAAAGATCCCGTCGGCGCCGATCGACGCGTCGTCATTTTCTGAAAATCGATTCCGATCTTCAGACCGATGCCGGATTGGCTGGTCTAATGTTAGGTAGCTGTATGTCCCGATACAGCAGCCCTTCTTCGATGTACTCCACCCCTCTTTCGTAGTGGCGCGAAGGTCGCAACGACGACGAAACAACCGGGCGGCACATAACGGAGCCGACATAAGGTCCGCTGGCCAGGCCTTACTGCTCTCTTGCCGCTCACGTGGCTGGCTGCTCCGGGTTCCACAACAGGACCGGGCTCGTGCTCTCATACGCCATACCGTTCGGATAACTGATCGCCTCGAACTGCAAGCCCCAGGGCGCCTGAAAATATAGGATTGATTGGCCGGCGATCGGGCCGTCCTGAATAGGGAGGGGGCCTAGCCGGGTCTCAACGCCCATCTTGTCCAGATAGGCCTTCGCAGCGGCGATGTCTCGAACATAGAAAGCGATATGAAACGCACCTATGTCACTGTTCTTCTGCTTTAAATCCCGCTGGTCGGGTGCGGAGTATTCGAAGAGCTCGAGGTTCGAGCCGTTGCCGCAGCGGATCATGGCGGCACGTTCGATACGCGCGCGCGGATGAACGCCGAGTGCCTCGGTCATGAAACTCCCGTCCGGATCGCCGATAGGGCCGAAGGTGAGCACATGGATGCACCCGAGCACCCGGTCGAAGAAGTCGATAGCCTCATCGAGGTTCGGCACCGTGAGCCCGGTGTGGTCGTGGCCGACGAGGCCTGGAAGGCCTTTTTGGGTGGAAGCTGTCATGACACGTCTCCGATCAGGCTGCGGTCTTGTTCTGCGAGTTTAGATGCGGCTATCACGCGGCTGGCTCAAGCACAGGTGGCGGCCGTGTCAGCCAGCCGTCATCGATCTCTGGAAGCGGGATGGCGTCAAGCAGCAGGCGCGTATAGGGCGTTTTGGGGGCATCAAACACAGGTCCACATCTCCCCTCCTCCACCACTTCCCCAAACCGCATCACGGTAACGCGGTCGCAGATCGCGCGGATGACCGACAGGTCATGGCTGATGAAGGCCATGGCGAGACCCATCTCCTGCGATAGCTCTTTCAGCAGATTCAACACCTGCGCCTGCGTCGAGACGTCAAGACCGGACACGACCTCATCGGCAAGCACGAAATCTGGTTTCATCAGCACGGCGCGCGCAATACCGACGCGCTGACGCTGACCGCCAGACAACTCATGCGGCGCGCGTTCCAGCATCACGGCAGGCAGTGACACGCGGTCAAGAATGGCACGCACCTGACGCTCGGCGTCGCGGCGGTCGCTCGCAAGACCATGCAGGAAGAGCGGCTCCGTGAGGATACGACGAATAGTATGACGCGGATTGAGAGATGCCATCGGATCCTGGAAGATCATCTGCATACGCCGGCGCAAGGGCCGCATAGCCTCAGGCGACAAGCCGGTGATGTCCTGCCCCTCGAAACGAATAGTTCCGGCTGAGACAGGGACCAGTTTCAGAAGCGCGCGGCCAAGCGTCGTCTTGCCCGAGCCAGACTCCCCGACAATGCCGACTGTCTCCCCACGCCTGATCGACACATCGACGCCGTGCAGGACACGAGCGCCGGCGCGGCCACGACCAAAAAGCCCCTTGCTCGCGCCGTAAGTGACTTCGATGCCCTTCGCTTCAAAGAGAAGATCGCTCATTTCACACTCTCCCCTCGGCGATGCCGATTTCAGCGCGCAATTGACGGAACACAGCTTCAGGCACGGGCTCAAGCCCTGCATCAGGTCGATCGTAGCGTGGTCCAGCTGCGATCAATGCACTGGTGTAGGCATGCTCTGGTGCGGTCAGCAGATCGCGGGTCTTGCCATCTTCGATCACCTTGCCTGCGTAGAGAAGTGTCACGCTGTCACAGATCTTTGCCACGACACCGAGGTCATGGGTTACGAAGATCACCGCGGTTCCATGGGCTTCCTGCATACGACGGATGAGACGCAGGATTTCCTTTTGTACAGTGACGTCAAGCGCGGTTGTCGGCTCGTCGGCGACAACGAGCTTGGGATTCAACGCAAAGGCCGATGCGATTAGAATACGCTGGCGCATGCCCCCGGACAGTTCATGCGGATAGGCATTCAGCACCCGCTTTGGATCACGGATCTGTACTTCGTCGAGAAGTTGAAGTGCACGCTGATGGGCATCCGTCTTGCCCATACCAAGCCTCAGCCTTAGCCCATCGGTCAATTGCGCCTCGATCCGCCGCGCCGGGTTGAGTGCCGTTTGCGGGTCTTGCGGTATCAGCGAGATGTCGCGACCCATGATATCGGCGAGTTCTCGGCGCGGCATGGAAAGGAGGTCACGCCCCTCGAAACGGATGAAGCCGCCGGTAATTTTGACGGTGGACGGCAAAATGCCGAGCAGCGCTTTGGCGATGGTGGATTTCCCGGCGCCCGATTCACCCACGAGACCGCGGACCTCCCCCTTTTCCAGGGTGAGCGAAACGTCGCGAAGGACTGGCGCGCCGGCATCACGCGTGGAGATGGCACTGAGGCCTTGAATAGCAACAAACGACTGGGTCATCGGCGCATCACCGGGTCGAGCGCCGTGCGCAGACCGTTGCCGAGTTGATTGAAGGCGAGAACGGTGACGAAGAGCGCGAGGAGAGGAAAGACGAACACCCACCATCCCTGGTGGATCATCTGGCGACCTTGGGCGATCATACCGCCCCATGTCGGGATGTCCGAAGAAAGCGACAGGCCGACGAAAGAAAGGATCGCTTCGACGATGACGGCAATGCCCATTTCAAGGCTGACAAGAGCAATGAGGACGGGCGCCACGTTCGGCAAAATCTCACGCCATAAAATATGGCTGCGGGAAAAACCGATCGTCTGAGCGGCCATCACATAATCAAGGCGTGCCTGCGCCATCGTCTCGGCCCGCACAACACGACAGAAGCGCGTCCAGTCGATGATGACGATCGCGGCGATGACCGAGTGAAGGCCTGAGCCCATGACCGCTACCAGCAGTACGGAAAGAAGCACCGGCGGGAAGGCCATCCAGATATCGACAAGGCGTGAGATGACGCGATCCGCCCACCCGCCATACCAACCGGCGGCGAGGCCAAGCAGCGTTCCTATGATGGCAGACAGGCTGGCGGCAACGAATGCAACGGTCAGCGCTATCCGTGATCCGTAGAGCACACGGGAAAGAACGTCACGGCCAAGGTCATCGGTGCCGAGATAGTAGCCGGGCTCTGCCCCCGGATAGTTTGCGGGTGGCATGTTGCCCAACATCAGATCCTGCTCAAGCGGGTCTTTCGGTGCGATGTAGGGCGCGAAAAGCGCGATGAGCAACAGGATGAGGAGGAAGCCGCCGGCGATCACCACCCGCGGTTCACGCAAAAGCGGTTTGATGGTCTTCATCGGCAGACTCCGGAAACGGAAAGCTGTGTCCACGGTGGTTGCGGTCTTTGACATCTCACCCATGAGCGGCGCTCCTCGGGTTCAGCCATGCCGCGATGAGATCGACCAGGATATTCACCAGAATGAAGATCGCGCCGAAGGTCAGCACGATGCCCTGGATCAGCGGCAGATCGCGGTTGATGACCGCGTCGATCGCCATGTTGCCAAGGCCCGGATAGGAAAAGATGCGCTCCACGATGACCGTGCCGCCAATCATGAAGGTGAACTGAACGCCTGTAAGCGTCAGCGTTGGCCCGACGGCATTGCGCAGTGCCTCCTGAAGCACCAGCCGAAGTGGCGACATCCCTTTCAGCCGCGCCAGCAGCACGTAATCTTGCACCATGGCTTCCGCGAGCGCTTCCTTCAGCGTGCGCACGACAATGGCTGCCAAGGGTAGGCCGAGCGCCAGCATGGGCATCACCATGTGGGCAAGGATGTCAGCGAAAGCCGGGAATTTGAACGTAACCAGGCTCTCGATCAGGTAGAAATCCGTGTGGAAGTCCGTCGTCAGCCCCGGATCGATACGCCCGGACAACGGGAAGACTGGCCAAAACACACCAAGTAAGAGGACAAGCGCCAGCGCCCAGACGAAATCTGGTACGGCAAGAAACAGCCCGTTGATAAAATCCAGCGCAGGATCGAGCTTTGTGCCGCGCGCGAGTGCGCCGAGAACCGCAATCATGCCACCGGTGAGAACCCCGAAAACAAGCGCGGCAAAGGCGAGTTCGAGCGTCGCCGGCAAGCGGCCACCGATCAGTTCCAGGACATCGCGGCGTTGCGAGATCGACGTGCCGAAATCACCCTTCAAGACATCGCCGAACCAGATGGCGAATTGCTGCGCCAGACCGAGATCGAGCCCGTAATGGGCGCGCAGCGCTGCAATGTCGGCGGGCGTCGCACTCGGCGAAATCATCATGGCGACCGGGTCGCCCGGCACGATGCGCAGCAGACAGAAAACGATGACGGCGACGCCCATGAGCGTCAGCACCGCCATTATAAGACGATTGAGAAGATCGGAAACGGTCATGATCAAACCTTCCTGTTGCCGTCAGCGTCGGCGGCTGCCAGACGCGCGGTCCTGCGAACAGGGGCGAGCAGCGCCACGACGAACGCGACGCAACGCTGCTCTATCTCGTCAGGCCTTGGAGACCAGCGTCGGCTGAAGCGCGCTCGAAACATTCGGCGTCACCTTCAGCGAAGACTTGAAAACGATGGGCTGCACATATTGCAAAAGCGGAATGACGTAACCTTGCTCGGCAATATACGTGTCGGCTGCCTTCCAACCGGCGATACGCTTGGCCTCGTCCTTCTCGCCCCAAAGCGGGCCAATGAGGGCGTCGACATCGTCACTTTTCCAGGCCGAGTGCGGCGACTTGGAGAACATGGCGAAGCCGGTCGATGTCGTGGGGTCGCCGATCGCGTTGCCCCAATTGTAGAAAGCCGCAGGCGCGAGCTTGTGACCGGCGCGCAGCTCAAAGTGCTTCGCCACCTCGTAGACTTCGATCTCGGCCTCGATGCCAACCCTGCGCCACATGCCGACGATTGCCTGGATCATCTCGTAATCCTTGGGCTTGAGACCGCGTGTCGTCTGGATCTTGAACTTGACCGGTTTGTCCTTGGAATAACCGGAAGCCTTGAGAAGCTCGGCAGCCTTCTGCGGGTCGTAGCCGACCTTGATCGAAGCGTCATAGGCTTCGTATTCCGGAGCTTCCAATGTGTCGATCGGAACGCCGTAGCCACGCAGGAGCTTTTTGACAATACCGGCCTTGTCGATGGCGTGATGAGCCGCCAGTCGAACATTCTTGTCCAGCATGGGTTCGACATTGGTGATGAAGATCATGCCGATATCCGAGATCGGCGATGAGACGCCGGCGAGGCCCTTCTTCGCCTTCAGTCGGTCGAATTCCTCATAAGGAATTTCGAGCGTGACATCGGAAGAACCGGATTCAATTTCGGCGACACGGCTCGTCGGATCGGTGACGAATTTGAAAATGACGGTTTCGAAGGCGGGCTTGCCGCCCCAGTAGTTTGGGTTGGCCTTGAGGCGCAGGAAGGAGTTGCCCTCATAGGCGTCGAACATGTAGGGGCCTGTGCCGACAGGCTTCTTTTCAAAGCCTTCCGCACCGACCTTTTCGTAATAGGCCTTGGGCAGCACATAGCCAGTCAGGAAGGCCATCCACTTGAAAATCGTCGGATCGAAGTTGAGAACGTCGGCGGTGATCCGCTTGCCTTCGACCTTGTAGTTGCCGATGCTGGCCCAGACGCTCGCGACAGGATTGCCGCTGTCTGGCTTGCCGGCGCGGGTCAGCGACCAGACGATATCTTCTGGGGTGAAGTCCGAGCCGTCATGCCACTTCACACCTTCGCGCACATCCATCCAGACCTTGGTCTTATCGTCGTTCCAGCCCCAGTCGGTCAACAACCCAGGCTCGAAGGAAAGATCCGGCTTCTGGCCGATATATTGATCGTAAATCGAGCGATAGATCGCCTGGATTGCCGGGTTCACGCCCGATAGCCCTACCGTCCCGTCGAAGGATGGCAGGTTGGAATTGAAGGCAATCGTCAGAGTATTCGTTTCTGCGGCCTGAACCGAAATTCGTCCGGCAAGAATGCCGGTCAGAACAGTAGCCGCACCTAGTCCCAGTACGCCACGACGCGTCATGTCAGTCATTTTGGACTCCTAAAGTTCCCCTTGAAGGACTTCCGGTGTTTCCCGGATTTGTTATTGTTTTAAACTTAAAATTAAAATCCCGATTTTGACAAGAGCCGGACCAGCCATTTTCGAAAATAATATGAAAGAGAATATTTCATGAAATTGCCCGACGGGTAGCATTCGTCGCGTTTTCGTTGGTATTTCTTGAGTTATCGTTCATCAAGGGCCCGGAAGATAGGGTAATCAGCGGCAAAAACATCGATCCGATCAAGAGAGATCGAGACGTTCCAAACCCAATTTATTTTAAGCTTGATGCATTATCGAGAAAATGTATGCATACAGAAATAAAATCAAAACACTGGTGGAACGAGATGGCTGAATTCGATGCGGTGGTTCTGGGCGCGGGTCACAACGGGCTGGCAGCAGCGGTTCATCTGGCCGCGAAAGGCTGGAAGGTCGCAGTGGTCGAGGCAAAAACGAGTGCCGGTGGTGCGGTCAAGACCCAGGAATTGATTGAACCCGGCTTCCGTCACGATCTGGCAGCGATGAACCTTTCCATGTTCGCTGGTTCCGCTTTTCATCAAACCTATGCTCAAGAGCTTGCAGCGCACGGCCTGAAATTCGTCCCCGCCTCGAAGTGCTTTGCCAGCGTCTTTCCAGACGGAACCCATCTCGGCATCGGAACCGACCTTTCCATCAACAAGGCAGCGATCGCTGCCCTTTCGGAGAAAGATGCCGAGAGCTTCGCCGCCATGTCGGATGATTTTGGTGCCAAGGCTCCCCATCTCTTCGGTCTATTGGGCGCTCCCATGCCATCGTTTCAAAGCGCCAAGACTGTCTGGAAGGCGTGGCGAGCCGGCGGCATTCCCCTACTCACCGACCTTCTCCGCCTGCTCCTGTCGTCACCACGCGACTTTCTCGATCGCCATTTTGATAATGAGAAGCTAAAGGTGACCATGGCGACCTGGGGCCTGCATCTCGATTTCCCCCCGGACGCTTCCGGCGGCGCGCTCTTTCCCTATCTGGAGACCATGGCTGATCAGGCCTTCGGCATGGTGATCGGTGAAGGTGGCGCGGATACCATCATCAAGGCGATGGTAAGCCTGTTGGAGAGCAAACGCGGCGAGGTTTTCCTCAATTCTCCCGCCACCTCCGTAGACGTTTTCAGTGGCACTAAGAAAATCGTGACGCTGGCAGACGGACGCAGACTGACGGCAAAGCGCGCCATCATCTCCAACATTCACCCCAAGCTTCTCTTCGACGGTATCGTGAAGAACAGCCAGGTGCCTTCGAAATTTGTCGAAGGCATCAAGTCCTACCGCTCCGGACCCGGCGCAATGATGATCCATCTGACGCTGGACGGCTTGCCGGATTGGATAGCCTCTCCGGACCTGAAATCCTATGCCTATGTCCACATCGCGCCCACTCTCTCGATGATGACGAAAGTCTATGACGACGCGATCTCCGGTCTCCTGCCTCAAGAGCCGGCGCTTGTCGTCGGCCAGCCAACAGCGCTTGATCCAACCCGTGCGCCCGATGGCAAGCATGTCCTCTGGGTGCAGGTGCGTGTGCTGCCGGCCGAGATAAAGGGCGACGCTGCAGGCGAGATTGCTGCTGGAGACTGGGCGTCGGTAAAAGACGCCTATGCCGAGCGTGTCATCTCGATCATAGAGAATTATGCGCCGGGTTTCCGTTCAAAAATCCGCGGGACGTCTGTCTGGTCGCCACTCGATCTGCAAGCGGAAAATCCCAATCTCATCGGTGGTGATAGCCTGTCCGGGTCGCATCATCTCGACCAGAACTTCCTCTTCCGCCCCGTTGCAGGCTATTCGCGCTACAAGAGCCCCGTCGGCGGCCTCTACATGTGTGGGGCCGCGACCTGGCCGGGTGCGGGAACGGGCGCTGGCTCTGGCTTTATGCTGGCGAAGATGCTTGCCGGATAACTGGTGACGCCGGCTGAAGCGGCGGTTCAAGTCCGCAGAACGCTCAACACTGGCGCCAATTTGCTAGACGAATAGCTTTTTTTGCGAGCATCTCCGCCGACGCGGGATGCTGATCCTCGTCAATTCTTGAGGAGGCCACCCGCTGATCGAACGGCGTCTGGTGTGTCGACATCAATGAGCGCGGCATGACCAAGATCGACCAACCGTGTCTCCACTCCCGCATCCTGCAAAATCACCTTCGCCCCCTCGTCGCCTTCCAGCTGCTTTAATCTTTCGAAGAGGGTAGCCGGGATCACAACCGGATGCCCGGCTTTGCCTTTGCTTGCTCCGCGGACGACTTGACGACCGTCCAACGCACGGAAAGTGGCTATAAGCTGATCAATATGCTGTTCGGTGATCCTCGGCATATCGGCAAGCATGATGAGTGCGCCTGCGCAGCCGTTCAAACTTTGATGTCTGAAACCGCAGCCAAGCGATGTTCCCATGCCGGATGAGAAACGGTCATTGAACACGACCGACAGAGGAAGGTCGTCAATCACGCGTTCGATTTCGGTCGATCGGTGTCCCGTCACGACAAGTACGGACGACAGCCCCGAGCGAAGCATTGACTCGGCGGACCTGCGAACCAGCGGCACCCCATCAAACTCCGCCAGAAGCTTGTGATGGCCGCTCGTTATCCTGCTCGACTGACCCGCCGCGAGGAGTACTCCAGCAATCCTCATCACGCGTGAACTCTCCGATCCAATAATACCATCGCGAGGGCACCGGTCCCTGTCCCCCACGATAGAGATGCATGGTTTCGGCTCCTCACGAAGGGAAAACTTCCAATCTTGCGGCAGCTACATCCGCCAACACAGAGAGTGCCAGCGACGCTGCATCGCGTGTCGGGCCGAAGAGACCGATCGGCGCGCGGATACGATCAATGTTCTCTGAGGAAACGCCTGCTCCGCGCAACAACTCAGTGCGCCGTCTATGCGTGCGGGTGCTGCCGAGCGCACCGATGTAGAAGGCAGGAGACGTCAAGGCGCGGTCCAGGACAGCCGCCTCTAGATCAAGATCGTGATGAAGAAGCACCACAGCCGTGAACCTATCGATTTCAATCGCGTTGGGGTCCTTTGAAGAGGACAGCAGCTGCACTTGGTAGCCGGAGGCGTGTGCCAGACGCGAAACTGCATCGGCTTCCGCCGTCTGACCGGAAATCACCACACATGTCTGAGGACGATAGACCGATACAAATGACCCTTCGTACCAGCCGGAACGGGGTGGAACAGTTTTACTGTGTGTCAGCGCCTGTGATTTTGGGTCTTGGGTTAAGGCGACGGTTTGACGGTCCGCAAGTTGATCGAGAACTATCTCTAGTGCTTCCGTTGCGCGAAGCACGTGGATCGCGATCGTTACACCGCCCCCACACGGAAGAACAATGTCAAAAAACGGCGAGCCTTCGCCGTACTTTACAACGCGGTCGCGCCCCTCCTCCATGGCTTTCAAGGCTTCGGCCGCAACCGCAGCCTCAATGCAGCCACCAGACAGGTATCCGCAATAATGCCCGTCAGATGAAACGGCGAGATGCGCACCAAGGGAGCGTGCTGCTCCGCCTCGGATTTCAACCAGCGTCGCGAGAGCGGCTCCACCGCCATCCAGGGCGTTCAAAGCAAAGCGAAGTATCTCCGCTGGATAGTCGGAGTTGTTCACCCTTACGGGCACTGGCAGTGCAGCGGAAACTGAATTGCTCACGTCATTCCCTCAAAATGGACCGGTGGCCAAAAGGCCACCGGTGTTCGATCATGCAAGTTCAGGCAACTTGTCGATGAGCTTGTCCAAGGTGACCGGGTAATTGCGAACTCGGATCCCTGTCGCGTTATAGACAGCGTTGGCGATAGCCGCGGAGACCCCGCAAAGACCGAGTTCGCCAATACCCTTTGCTTTCATCGGCGATGAATACGGGTCGGTTTCATCCATGAAGATCACCTCCTGATGCGGAATGTCGGCATGGACCGGCACCTCGTAACCGGCGAGATCGTGATTGACGAAGAAACCGTGCCGCGTGTCGACCGCAAGCTCCTCGGAAAGAGCGCCGCCAGCACCCATCGTCATCGCGCCTATCACCTGGCTGCGTGCGGTGATGGGGTTCAAGATTCGCCCGGCGGCACAGACAGCCAACATGCGCCGGATCCGCGTCTCGCCAGTTGCAACATCAACGCCGACCTCGACGAAGTGGCCGCCGAATGTCGACTGTTGATGTGTCTTTGTCAGGTCGCCCCACTCCATCAAGTCTTCACCGACAAGCCCACCTTCGCCAGCGGCTTCTGCAAGCGCTACAGTGCGATTACCTGAACGCACCTTACCGTCCTCAAAGACGACATCGGATGAATTGAAGCCCAGTTTACTCGCGACAGCTTCGCGAAGTTTGACGCAGGCCGCATAAACACCCGACGTTGCGGAATTCGCACCGAACTGTCCACCTGAGCCAGCCGAAATAGGGAAATTCGAATCCCCCAACCGGACGACGACATTGTCTATCGAAACACCCATCATCTCTGCCGCAGTTTGAGCGATGATCGTGTAGCTGCCGGTGCCGATATCCGTCATGTCGGTCTCGACGGTTACCACGCCATCGCTGCCGAGTTTCACCTTTGCACCCGACGGCATGACGAGATTGTTGCGGAAGGCTGCCGCAACGCCCATCCCAACCATCCAGTTGCCTTCCCGGCGCTCTGCAGGACCGGTGCGTTTGTCCCACCCGAATGTCTCCGCGCCACGCCTCAGACACCCGATAAGGTCGCGGTAAGAGAAGGGTCGGTCAGGATTCTCCGGATCGACTTGGGTGTCGTTCTTGATCCGAAACTCTATCGGATCCATCCCCAGCTTTTCTGCCATCTCATCGACCGCGATCTCCAACGCCATCAGGCCGGGGGCCTCGCCGGGCGCCCGCATAGCATTGCCTTCTGGTAGGTCGAGCGTTGCCAGCTTCATCGCGGTCATCCGGTTTGCCCCACCATAGAGCAACCGCGTTTGCATGACTGCCACTTCCGGCTGGCCATCAGGCAGATCGCCGGACCAACTTTCATGCGCGATCGCGGTAATCTTGCCGTCTCGTTCAGTGCCGATCCGGATACGCTGAATGGTGGCGGGCCGATGGGTGGTGTTGTTCGGCATCATCGGTCGAGGAAGCGTGACCTTTACCGGACGCCCCACGGACTTTGCCGCAATGGCTGCGAGGACGGCATCCGCTCTGAGGAAGAGCTTTCCGCCAAAACCACCACCAATATAGGGCGAAACGACGCGAACGTTCTCCTTGTCGACGCCAAGCGTCGTCGCAAGGTCGCCACGCCACCAGTCGATCATCTGGCTCGAGGTCCATACCGTGACCTTATCTCCTTCCCACGCACCGATCGAAGCATGGGGCTCCATCATCGCATGAGACTGGTCAGGCGTTGTATATTCGGCATCCAGCGTCACGGGCGCGTCTGCGAAAGCAGCGTCGAAGTCACCGGCCGCGCTTTTCGGCTCTGTCTTCGGATCGGGCGTCTCGGCATTACCCATTTCTGCCCGCAGATCGAAGCGGCCCTTCGCCGGCGCGTAATCGACGCGAACGAGCGACGCAGCCGCGCGCGCCTGTTCGAACGTCTCAGCTACGACGATAGCGATCGCCTGGTGATAGTGCTGGATCTCGCTTCCGCCGAAGAGTTTCGCGGTGTTGTACTCGCCTTTCTCGAGGTCGCCGACATCGAGCGTGGTGATGACATCCAGGACACCCGGTGCGCTTTTTGCAGATGATGTGTCGATGGAGGTCACATGGCCTTTGGCGATCGCTGAACCAACCGGATATCCATAGGCATAAGCAACGCCCGGCTCATGCCACTCATAGGCATAGGTCGCCTGGCCCGTCGTCTTCAACTGACCATCGATACGGTGGATCGGCTTACCGACGACTTTCAATTGATCGATCGGGTTTGTGGTCGCTGGCTTTTCAAACTTCATCGCTTAAACCCTCGCCTCTTCAAGAACTGCGCCGATTGTTCTTTCGACGAGGTCAATTTTGAATGCATTCTCACTCGTCGGACGTGCGCCCTCCATCAGTGCCGCGGACATGGCCCGCGCACCATTTGGCAGTTCACTTTCAGCCTCTTCGACGCGCCATGGCTTGTGAGCCACACCGCCGACCGCAACTTTTCCAGAGCCATCGGGCTTAATGACAGCCGCGACCGATACGAGCGCGAAAGCGTAGGACGCTCGGTCGCGCACCTTGCGATAGATTTGCTTGCCGCCCTCAGGCTTGGGTAAGACAACGCTGGTGATGAGTTCGCCCGGACGAAGTTCCGTTTCGATGTGTGGGGTGTCGCCCGGCAGTCGATAGAATTCTCCAAGTGGTATCGAGCGCTCCGTTCCATCCGCTGCAACCGTCTCGACCTTTGCGTCCAGAGCGCGCAGCGCAACAGCCATGTCGCTCGGATGCGTGGCGATGCAGGCTTCGCTCACTCCGATCACGCCAAGCTGGCGGGTGTATCCTCCGATAGCGGAACAGCCACTGCCCGGCTGTCGCTTGTTGCACGCCTGGTTGGGATCGTAGAAGTAGGGACAGCGCGTGCGCTGCAGAAGATTGCCTGCCGTCGTCGCCTTGTTTCTTAGCTGACCAGAGGCACCAGCTACAAGTGCGCGTGACAGGAGTGGATAGTCACGACGCACCGTTTCATCCGCAGCCAGATCGGTGTTTCTGACGAGAGCACCGATTCTCAAGCCACCCTCGGATGTTGCCTCCACTTGGTCGAGGCCGAGCCCATTGACGTCGATAAGGTGGGATGGCCGCTCGATTTCAAGCTTCATCAAGTCCAGGAGATTGGTGCCACCGGCAATAAATTTTGCGTCGTCATGCTGAGCAGCAGCCTCCGCTGCGCCTTTGATCGACGTGGCTCGCTCGTAGGAAAACTCTCTCATGCGCTTACTCCCGCAACATCTTCAATGGCCTCGAGAATGTTGGAGTAGGCGCCGCACCGACAGAGATTTCCGCTCATGCGCTCGCGTACTTCTGAGGGAGAGAGCGCGGCAGGCTTTGTCAGATCACCTGTCACATGGCTTGGAATATTCGCTTTTATTTCTTCCAGAACGGCGACGGCGGAACAGATCTGCCCCGGCGTGCAATAGCCACACTGGAAACCATCGTGCTTGATGAACGCCGCCTGCATCGGGTGCAGATTGTCCAGCTCACCAAGACCTTCGATGGTGGTGATTTCGTCACCTTCATGCATGACCGCAAGCGTCAGACAGGCGTTGATGCGACGACCATTGACCATGACAGTGCATGCACCGCACTGGCCATGGTCGCATCCCTTTTTGGTTCCGGTGAGATGCAGGTGCTCCCGTAGAGCGTCAAGGAGGGTGGTACGGTTATCGAGTGTCAAGCTTTCCGCTTTACCGTTGACCTCGAACGATACTTCAGTTGTGCTGTGCAAGGCTCTATCCTTCATGTCTGCGGCACAACAAAGTTGCGCCTCCCACCGCAATCGGTGCAGCCAACGGGACAAGCCATTGTCGACGTTAAAGTTCCAATCTGGATATTGTTTTAATAAAGTACCTGCTCTTCAGGGGAGGCTCGCTGACGGATTTTTTCGCGCCCCGATCCAAGTCTTTTCAAGCCTCATCCGCTGTCGTCGGGCCATGACGTGCAGGATCAAAAAGATGCGCAGCAAGAGCCGCAATGGGTTGTCAACTCGCCCTAGCTAGGAACGAGGTCCTCATTCGGTCGCCGGATCATCAATACGCAGAGCCGAGGCTATTTCGTCGGACGAAACCTTCAACGACTGACGCCTGACAGCTTCAACGGATATGGCTGGAATCTCAAGATGGGTGGCGACTTTCCTGTAGGCCGTAAAACTGAGACCTTCAATGAGTTCTTCGTCGACAACCAAGCGATACGTTCCAGCGTCGAGTGGCGCTACCAGGCTTTCAAGGTTGAATGGATGTCGAAATGTAATCAGGCGAACGGTCGTTCTCTCTGTCACTGGCAATCCCCTTATTGATGACTACGCCCGGGAAGAGCCCGAGCCACGGTCTGGCGTTCCAGCACGAACATAGGCCATAGCACCGCCCTCATTCTCCCACGACTGCTCCTCCGCCTCGATGGGTGCCAATCGAAGTTTCGTGAGCGTACGAACGAAATGCCTCATGCCAGCCGGCAAACCCTGGATGGCGTATTTGGCAAGCGACGTATGGTATGCCGGGTTGTTGGGAACCGCTTTTCCCAGGTTCCGCTTAAGTTGGGCGGATAGAACGCTCGGTGAGGTTTCTCCAGCGACGAACATGTTCATCACGAAAAAAGCAGCCCTGTTATATTGACGATAATCGCTTCTCAAGAGGTAAGCGTCATATCCAGCCGCCGCCAGCGCTGATTGAATGACAACCATATCACGGGGAGAAACGGCATTCGAGATTGGATCGGAAGACATAATGTCCTCCCTTGGTTGGGGCGAGGGAATCCGACCCTCAAAACAGCAGCGCCCGTGCGAAGGCTACCGACGATCCACAATGCGCCCGAATAGGACTGTACGCAACCTTTAATACTAATTTTCTGATTGTTGACGTTAAGCGCGAAAATGGATCGGCGCATTCCCTCTTAGGCTATTGGGCAGCAACCGCAGAAAATCCGAATACATTCGGCAGCATCCTGACACTTCGATCATTCGCGTGGCTTGACGTTTAAAACGAAAAAGGCAGTAAAGGCCACAGTGATCGTAAAAAGTTCGGCACCATGCAAAAGATTGTTTTAACACTCATAATCGCCTTCACGACATTCACGGTCGCAGTCTCCTGCTTCCAAGTTCCGGCAGCATCGGCGGCCGATATCGGCCAAGAACACAGCTGGACAGGATTTACCGCTGGTATCCAGAGTGGCTACGCCTGGAACAATCGAGCTGATTTTATCAGCGGCAGTGACGGCAACATGTCCGCTGATTTCAACGGCAGCATCTTGGGTGGCTTTGCTGGATATAATCGTGATCTCGGCAATGGCTGGGTAGCGGGCCTTGAGGCTGATTTCGATAAAAACTGGGGGGACGGAAACGCGCTCCTTGGAATCTATTCCTACGGTCTCGATTGGCAAGGATCTGTCCGGGGCCGTGTCGGCCATGCATTCGACGGTGTTCTCGTCTATGGAACAGCGGGTTGGGCCTATGCACGAAGCTACACGGACGTCATGGGTTTGGATAAAACCAAGGAAACCTTCAACGGTTACACCATTGGCGTTGGTGCAGATATCCTTATCACGGACATGGTTTTTGGTCGGATTGAGTACCGCTACACTGATTTCGGCAGTGAGACGTTTGCCTTCGAGATCGGCACGACCGATTCAGACATGGATCAACATGCAATCCGCGCGGGCCTTGGAGTTAAGTTCTGATTGCGATCAGAAACCGATGAAACGCCACCTGAAGGGAGAGTTGGGTGATGATGAGACGACTGACGCGCCCTTCGCCAGGTTCGCGCGTCTACACCTCTGTGCAAACGCGTTGACCGTCTGAGGACAATGAGCCCAAGACGGCCAGCTGGCTTCAATGGAGATGCTTAAAGCGCGGCGCGATTTCTCAGATTCCCTCCCCCAAAACCGCTACGCACTTTTGCTTATACCGTGCTTTAGAACTCGTCCCAGCCCGGTTCGACTGCCTGTCTCGACTGCCCGCCGACAGCACCTGCAATCTTCGTCACCATTCTGCGAGCAGGGGAAGCCACCGGCCGATCATTTGGTGTGGCGAGAGCGACCTGCTTTTGACTTTTGGAGGCGAAACGATTTCCAAGTTGGAAGCCCTCGACAAGACCACGAAGGCGGGCAGTTTCTTGCGCAAGCGTCGCGCCCGCGGCATTTGTCTCCTCCACCATCGCAGCGTTCTGCTGCGTTACCTGGTCCATCTGATTGACGGCGGAATTGACTTCAGAAAGTCCGACGGCTTGCTCTTTTGCGGAGCTTGCGATCGCTTCCATATGCTGGTTCACCGCCGTGATGTTCTCGTGGATGGTTCGCAAGGACTCTCCCGTTTCGCTGACAAGCTTGACGCCGGTGCTCACCTCTTCGCTGGAATTTCGGATCAGGCCCTTGATCTCCTTGGCAGCTTGGGCAGAGCGTTGTGCAAGTTCACGTACTTCCTGTGCAACCACCGCAAATCCCTTGCCAGCTTCACCTGCGCGGGCTGCCTCGACGCCGGCATTCAGTGCCAGAAGGTTCGTCTGGAATGCGATTTCGTCAATCACACCGATGATGTTCGATATCTGGTTGGAGGAGCTTTCGATGCGCGACATGGCAGCCACCGCATCCGCAACAACGTGGCCGGACCGCGTGGCGTTGTCACTGGCCGTGATCGCAGCCTGTCTTGCGTCATCTGCACGCCGTGAGGCGTTATTCACGTTGACTGTAATTTCGTCCAGTGCCGCAGCCGTCTCCTCGAGTGACGCGGCCTGCTGCTCGGTACGACGGGAGAGGTCTTCCGCGCTTTGACTGATTTCGCGCGTGCCCATGTCGATCTGGTCTGTTGAATGGGCGACCGCACTCAATGTATTGCGCATCTGGCTGAGCGCGTCGTTCATCGTCCGCCGCAATTCCTCGAAGTCGGGTGCGAAGGGCTCATCAATGTTGAAGGAAAGGTCGCCTTGTGCCAGTTTTGTCAGCGCTGCACCAATGGTGTTGACGGCGTGCACGCGCTGCGTGACGTCGGTCGCGAATTTGACCACCTTGACCACCTTGCCCTTGGCATCAAGGATCGGATTATAGGCGGCGTTGATCACGACCAGCTTGCCGTTTTTGCCGTAGCGCGTGAATTCCGCGGATTGAACCTCGCCTCGACGCAGCGCCGCCCAGAATTCCGCATACTCGCGGGACTGAGCATAGGTTGGCTCCACCAACATTTTGTGGTTGCGACCCTTGATCTCGTCCAATCGGTAACCGAGTGCGCTCAGAAAGTTCTCATTGGCGGTCAC
The DNA here is from genome assembly GCF_004310285.1 of Agrobacterium cavarae. Taxonomy (GTDB): domain Bacteria; phylum Pseudomonadota; class Alphaproteobacteria; order Rhizobiales; family Rhizobiaceae; genus Agrobacterium; species Agrobacterium cavarae. Next base: position 222,551 of record NZ_SISF01000029.1, on the reverse strand, counting down.
GATGTCGCCGTCGGTGGAAAACTCGATAATCGCCTGGGAGCGACTGACGGCCTCCATTTGCGCCGTGTAGTCCATGTTTTGGAGCCGCTCTTTGGCATTCGCCCATTCGACAGCAAAGCCGGTGGTCTTTCCATTCGCGCGCAATGGCGTCACGATCAGATCGAAGGCACGATGTCCAACCCAGATCGTCGCTCGATGCTGGCCTTGAAGCTGAGCCAGCATGTTGCGCTGGTGGGAGGGATTCTTGTGAAAGATGTCGATATTGCTGCCGATGAGCTTTTCGAACTCAAACCGCGGCAATTCTTTTTTCAGGTCGGTCTCAGCTTCTTTCAGAAGCTCCTGCACGGCCTTGTTCATGTAGCGAATGTTGAGACCGGCATCGGCGATCATGATGTTCGCCGTGATCTGATCCAGGGAATTGGTCTGCATATGGGTGGTGTTGGAGTAACCGAACATGCTGGTATGCCTTCTAGCGGTTGTCAGAGCGGGGCGTGAAGCCTCCGGTCGTATGGTGTTCTTTCTTGTCTGAAAATTCGGGGTATGCGTGCGCAGGTGCGGACCCGTGGTCTTCCCAGGGCGGCACGCGCTGTCGACGACAGTATAAAACCCTGTCTCTCAAACGTTTTGCGATTGGTTGTTCAGATTGCTTCCGGCTTTATTCGGAATACGTTTTTCAAGCCGTCAACGTGCGACGCAGAGGGGGGCCGGTTTTACTGACAGAGGCGGCGCAGAGGCGGAAGGCTGCCAATCGGTCTTGCCCCCGCGAGAACGTGAGCGGAATGCCCATCAAGAAGAGATGAAGCACCTGACGGATCGACAAGCTCGTAAGGGCATCATGGAACTGTAACCAGTGGGGTTTCGCTTGATGGCAGTCTGGCCGACGTGCACCATTCGAAAAATCGGCGACCAACAACAATGACGAGCCAAGGGCGAGCACGCCCGCAAGGCTTTGAGCCAGAAATAGCTTATCGATATGGTAGCCGTCATTTGCCCTGATAAGGGTGTCGAGCGCCTCACCGCCGAAGACGACAGCGCATCCAGAAATCGTCAACATGACGATCACCCGGAGAAGAGACATTACATGGCATCGAACATGAACAGACCGCATGACACCCCCCGACACGGCTCGGCTTCATGCCGCTGCAGGCTCCTAGATTTAGGCCCCTTGAATGCGACGAGGTAACCGGCCTCGATCCATCGCAGCTCTGTGAAGCGCGATCCGGGCGATGAGCAAGAAGAGCGCGGAGTTGCAGCTAAAGCAGATGGTTACCTCTCGGGGCGGGCGTAACTCCAGCCCCTTCGTACGATTCCAAATTTAGGGGTGAAAGGTGAAAAAAACGTTAAATTGAATATCTGCTCCACATCATTTGCTCGCTAATAGAGCAATAGACACGCAATTTAGACTATCGTGTGAATTTTTAGGCAATCTTTACGCGAATAAAGAGTAATTCCACAAGTAAAGGATGGGAAATAAGTGATATTACTCTATGAGACCACGTCGGATCGCCTCGGCGATCGCATGACTGCGGTTCTTGGCGCTAAGTTTACGGGTTGCCGCCTTGATGTAACTATTCACCGTATCCGTTGTGAATAGACATACTTTAGCAATCTCTTCACTGGTCTTGCCGCGACTTGCCCATCTTAGGCAGTCAAGCTCACCGTCCGTCAGCTTCATCTCCTGAGCCGCAAACCTCTCCATGATTGGCCTTGTGATAATACTATGAAGCGTACCGACAATTTCCTGTAAGAACTCAATTTCCTCGGTGGTGAATGGGGTCGCGCGGGAGAAGGTCACGGCTCCAAACACCTTCGTGCCTCGCCTGATCGGAAAGAGGGTGCGGTTAAACACACCAAAGCTTTGCGCAAGATAAAGGACGCGCGGAGGCGGCGGATTTTCCGCATAGATCTCTTCTTCGATGACAACACGCGCCGCCGTCGAAGAAGCCTTGACGAATGGGTCTATGGCCAGCAACCCGTCACCATAATATGCGTCCAAATATGCAGGAGGCACGTCCGTATCGATGGAATGACCGGTTCCAAATCGATAGCCATCAAGATCCAAACCGGACACTGCAAAGAAATCGAAGGGCACGGCTTGTCGGAGCCGCTCAACAAATGGGTGGTAGGGCAAATGCCTACGCACCGGTAGAGAGCTCAGGTCAACGGCCTCGTCGAACGACAATGTCAGGGCAAGCGTTCGAGAAAAGGGCATAAGGTGCTCCGGCTTTGATCCCAAATTTCGAGACCAAAATCAATTAGACGTAAATCGGCCACCTCACTCTACAGGTGATCAGGCCGACTATGCACAGCAGTGGGTGCCGTCTCAACCGATAAATGACGGCGCGATTTCAATACGATACTCATGAAGACACCGATGCGAGCTTTTGCACTGCTTTGTACAACCAGTGCGGTGGGAGCCAGGGCATCTCCCAATCGCAGTGGCGATCGGCGTGCCGCTGACAGGGTGGGTCACAGCGTGATTGCTCCGCTTGAACTTCCTGCAGCCATCGATGCAATCATGAGAGCACCAGCGTTTACATTTTTGCTTAAAATGGTCACGTCGATCCCCTCAAAGCCCTTGCACTCTGAAAGATCGCTACGGTCCTCAGGACTGCTTCAAAGAGCCAACCCGCTTGCCCTGTCAAAAACATGAACCCGTTCGTGATTGATATTGGCCGCAAACATTGAATTCGTTCTGACCAGTTGTTCGCCATCGACCACCGCCGTCACCTGATGTCCGGCAAGATCGAAAACCACATGGGTCTGCGCACCTGTCGGTTCGACCAGCAATGTCTTGCCGGAGACCATCACGTCGCCTTCGCCGCCCATGGCAAAGTGCTCGGGGCGCAGCCCGATCGTCACGGATTGCCCGCGCTTGACGTTACGATCGCTTGCAATGCGAATGGCCGTGCCGTCATCCAGTCGCGCTGCTGGCGCGCCGTCCTCACCATCGACGATGCATTCGATCAGGTTCATGGCAGGGGAGCCAATGAAGGCGGCGACAAAGAGATTGGCGGGCTTCTTGTAAAGATCGAGCGGCGTTCCCTGCTGCTCGATACGCCCCTGATTGAGGACGACGACGCGGTCTGCGAGCGTCATGGCTTCGATCTGATCATGCGTCACATAGATCGACGTCGTGCCGACCTTCTGGTGCAGCGTCTTGATTTCGCTGCGCATCTGCACGCGCAGCTTCGCGTCAAGGTTGGACAACGGTTCGTCGAAAAGAAAGACCGCCGGGTTGCGCACGACAGCGCGCCCCATCGCCACGCGCTGGCGCTGACCACCGGAAAGCTGCGAGGGTTTGCGATCCAGCAGGTTGGCAAGATCCAGCATTCGCGCGGCCTCGGTGACGCGCTCCTCGATCACCGCTTTTGGCTGACCGGCGATCTTCAGATTGAAACCCATATTTTCGGCGACCGTCATATGCGGATAAAGTGCATAGGACTGAAACACCATGGCGATGTTGCGCTCCCTCGGCGTCATCTCATTGACGATCTTGCCGCCAATCAGGACGTCGCCATCGGTAATTTCCTCAAGCCCGGCAATCATGCGCAGCAGCGTGGACTTGCCGCATCCGGATGGCCCAACGAGCGCAATGAATTCGCCATCGGATATCTCCAGCGAAATGCCGTGAATGACGCCAAGCGAGCCGTAGGATTTGCGGATATCTTTCAGTTCTACAGATGCCATTGTCTTCTCCTCTCAGGACTTGACGGCGCCGGCCGTCAGGCCCGCGATGATGTGTTTTTGCGCTAAGAAGAACACGATGATGGTCGGCAGGATCGTCATGGTGATGAAGGCCAGCACCAGCTGCCACTCGGTACCGAACTCACCACGATAGACCATGATGCCGAGCGGCCATGGGTATTTGGATTCGGAATTGAGCATGATGAGCGGCAGGATGTAGCTGTTCCAGCTGCCGACGAAGGAGACGATCCCGACTGTTGCGATGATCGGCCGCGAAAGCGGCATGGAGATATGCCAGAAGAATTTCAGGTAACCGCAGCCATCGACGAAGGCTGCCTGAAAAAGTTCGTCCGGCAAATTCTTGAAATAGTTACGGAAGAGCAGGATGCTCATGCCGAGGCCGAAGGCCACCTGCGGCAATACCACGCCCCAATAGGTGTCCAGCAGCCCCAGATCGCGGATGCGAATGAACAGCGGAAGGATTGCGGTCGCAGCCGGAAACATCAGTCCCAACAAGAAATAATTGAGCAGAAAGTTGGACCCGAAAAACTTGACATGCGCGAAGGTGAAGGCCGCCATCGCCGAGACGACGAGCGTCAGGAAAACGGTGAGAACGGCGATGACGAGCGAGTTGAAAATCTGCAGCCAGTAGCGTTTTCCAAAGAGGATATCGCCATAGTTTGCCCACTGCCACTCCGCTGGCAGACCGAAAGGATTGACGCGCAGATCGCCGAGCGTCTTAAAGCCTCCAAGCGCCGTCGTTAGCAGTGGTATGAGTACGATAGCGGCAATCAGGGTCAGCGACACATAGAGGTAGATCCTCGTCTGGACGCTGACGCGAACGGATGTGGATGTGTCAGTCATGGCGCATGAAAATCCTTTTGTAACCGAAGGCAAGCGTGACGCAGATGATGAACAGCACCACCCCGACAGCGCTTCCAAGCCCGACCTGCATGCGCATGACGCCGTATGTGTAAAGGAACGTCACCATGGTCTGGGTGGAATTGGAGGGACCACCGCCCGTCAGCGGCATGATCATGTCGAAGAGCTGCAATGAGCCAATCACGGCAAAGAAGATCGAAAGCCGGACCGTCGAGCCGAGCATCGGCAGCGTGACGTAGCGGAACTTCTGCCAGCCGGTAGCCCCATCGATCTCGGCCGCCTCCAGGACGTTCTTGTCCACCGACTGCAGGCCGGCAATGAACAACATCATGTGGAAACCAAAATACTTCCAGACGATGACGGCAAGCATGGCGTAGATCGCAACATCCTTATCCGCCAGCACATAGGGATTGGCGAACCCGAAGAAATTCGAAATGGCGGCAAAGAGACCGTAGTCGCCGTCATAGACAAAGCGCCAGATAAGACCGGCTGCGACATCTGCCAAAACATAGGGCAGGAAGAAGACGAGACGAAACGCCACAACACCTGGAATGCGATGGGCCAACATCGTCGCAAGCCAGATTGCCAGCGGGATTTGTATGCAGATCGAAATGACGATGATCAGCGCATTGTTGATCAGCGCCTGCGAGAACGCAGCATTGCCAAACAGGACCTGAAAATTCTTGAGCCCGATAAACTCGCTCGGCGTGCCATAGCCGTTCCAACGGTAGAGGCTGTACCAGGCCGCCTCCCCCATCGGCAGGATCACGAAGAGGGTGAACAACAACAGCGCCGGGGGCAGGAAAATCAACAAAGTGAGCGCGCGGTCATGCGCAACGGAGCTCTTCTTCCGCTTCGATTTTACGACCGGGCTTGCCAGCGCAGGCGCCGCGTTCATGGAAATATTGGTCATCTTATCCGCTTTCGTATTCACGCAATGGCGATGGGCGCCGCACCAGGCGGCACCCACCGTTCAGGCGGGATCAGCGAAGCTCGAAAGCATCCTGGATCTGCTGCGCGCCCTCTTCAGGCGTCATTTGACCGGAGACGATTTCGACGGAGATGTCGTTGACGACGCGGCCAACAGCGGCACCGAGCGTCTGGTCGAAGAAGTTTTGATGCCACGTGGACGCCGCAAGTTGCTTGGCGGAATCGGCCATCAGCGGATCTTTCACCGCTTCACTCGCACCGACTGCGACGGGTAAGATCATGCCGGCTGCCGCGAGCTTCTTCTCGTTGTCGGCATTGGTGAGGAAGGTGGCGAAATCGATTGCTTCCTTCGAAGCATTCTTCGTCACCGCCCATCCGTTCAGGCCGCCAAGCGTGTCAGTGGCTTTGCCCGCACCGCCCTCGACCATCGGAAAAGCGAAGCGACCGAGATTGTCGGAGGAAAGACCCTTGCCATCACCTGCATTCTTGCGCTGGTTGGCTTCGGTATTGTCGAAACCAAGGATCATCGCCGCTTTGCCGTCGCCAAAAACACCGAGCGCCTGTGGCCAGGTGGCGCCGAGATAGCCCGGCTGGAACGGTTCGAGTTTACCGAATTCTGCAAGCTGCTCGCCAGCCTTGATGATCGTCGGGTCCATGAAGCCTTCGCCCTCGCCCTTGCTTGCGGCATCGAAGACCGCTTGGCCTCCATTGCGCATGACGAGATAGCTCCAGTAGAAATGGATCGGCCACTTCTCCCCGCCACCACCGGCAATCGGCACAATCCCGGCATCCTTGATCTTCTTTACCGCGGCGCCAAGATCATCCCATGTCTTGATGTCTTCCGCCTTGACGCCGGCCTTGGAAAACAGCTGCTTGTTGTAGAAGAAGCTGACAAGGCTGACGCGATACGGCACAGCCCAGACTTTTCCATCGAAGGACAGACCATCAATGGCAGCCGGGTTGTAGGCGTTGCGGATCTTGCCGCCATCAGCATCGAAGATTTCGGTCAGATCCTTCAGAGCGCCCGTCTTGGACTGCTCCTCAAGCACGCCGCCGCCCCAGCTGTAAAAGAAGTCGGGAACGTCATTCGATTGCAAAAGGGTAGGAAGTTTGGCCTTGAAAGCTTCGTTTTCCAGAAACTGCAGCTGAATGTCGACATCGGGGTGTTTCGTCTCGTAATCCTTGGCAATCTCTTCCCACACTGCCACGGATTTCGGATCGAGTTCGACGTGCATCCACTTGACGACAGTTGCGGCAGAAGCGCTTGCTGCGCCGAGCATGAATGTAATGGCTGTGGTGGAGGCAAGCGTGATCAGCTTGCCGCCCAGGCTTGCGCCCGCGTGCATAAACGTCATGATGATGATCCTCCCGGGGACTTCCTCACATTTATTCCCCAATCCGAATTAATTCATATAAGAATCCACTAACTGTCAAGGCGTAACTACTATTTTCCGCAACGCAGCTTGACATGGCGACGCATATTCGGGCTATTTAATCCGTGATCCGATATTAATCGGACATCCTGAATTGCTCTGCTCAAGCTCGTTGCGACTGGACCCATGAAGACTGCCGACCCCGAACTGATGCGTGCAATCAATCGCTTGAACGTCCTCGACACGATCCGTCGTCACGGCCCAATTTCGCGTGTGGAGATCAGTGATAGGACGCAGCTTTCCACCACCACAGTCTCCGCGATAACGGCATCGTTACTGGATGATGGCCTCATTCTGTCGCGCCACCTGGGCGATATACGAACAGAGGGCGCGCGCGGCCGTCCCCGCGTAATGCTGGAACTCAATCCGGATGCTGCCAGGGTGGTTGGGGCCAAAATCGCGGCCAACCGTATGGTCTTCGTCGTCACCGATTTCTGCGGCAACGTCCTGTCGTCCCTCTCGCTGCCCATTCGGATCGATCGCCAGCCAATCGGCGTCATTGCAGATCTGATCGAAGACGGTGTGCGTCGATGCGTCGTCGATGCAGGGCTCTCGCTCGAAGATGTCGACCGGGTCTGCCTCGGTCTGCCAGGAGTGATTGAACACCGCACCGGCAAGATCCGCTCCAGCCCAGTGCTACGCGAAGTCAACATCGATTTTGCCGGCGAGATGACGGCGCGCTTTGGAACGCCCACCATCATTGAAAGCGATGCCCATGCCGTGACGCTTGGCCACCACTGGTTCGGCAAGGCGCGCGATCTTGAGGACATGGTGCTGATCTCGCTGGAGCAGACGCTGGGCTTAGGCGTGTTGCACAGAAACGACCTCTTCCGCGGCGCCGGTGGTCTCAGCCATAATCTCGGTGATCTCGTGCTTGTCGCGAGCCCTGAAGGCACCGTTCGGCTGGCGAGCCAGGCCGGCGAAAATGCAATCCTTGCGTCACGGCCCGCTGACGGACGTTTCGCCGAGGCGATCCGGCTTGGCCGGGGCATTCAACATGCCCAAGCGCTGGTGCTGGCGCAGGACAATGATCTCATCGCCGCTGCCCAACGGGCGGGTGCCGCAATAGGTCTGACGCTTGCCAATATCGTGACCCTGTTTGCTCCGCCGCGCGTCATCTTCGTTGGCTCCAGCCTCGATCTCGGTGCCCCGTTCATCGATAGCATCAGGAGCGCCTACGAGATTTCCGTGCCGCCATCCCTACAAGGCGTGGCGGAACTGGTCTTCGACAACTCCAGCGATGAGCTCTGGGCACAGGGTGCTGCGGCTGTCGCGCTCTACGAACTGTACGAATCGCCTTGGAACACCACAGGCCCAGCTCTCTGAGGAGTGAGCGGGCGCAAGCATGATGGGAGAGTAGAATATGCAAAAGGTCGGCATCGGCATTATTGGATGCGGCAATATCTCGGGCGCTTACTTGAAGGCGATGGCATCCTTCCCGATCCTCGACATCAAGGGTGTCGCGGATATGAACGCGGAGATGGCCAAAGCAAAGGCCGAGGAATTTAACGTCGCCGCGCGAAGCGTCGAGGATTTGCTGAGGGATCCGGAGATCGAGATCATCGTCAACCTGACGATCCCCAAGGCGCATGTCGAGGTGGGCTTGAGGGCACTGGACGCCGGCAAGCACACCTATTCCGAAAAGCCGCTTGGGATTAACTTTGCCGAGGGCAAACGGCTTGCGGAAGCGGCGAAAGCGAAGAAGCTGCGCATCGGTGCGGCACCGGACACGTTCCTGGGCGGCGGTCATCAAACCGCGCGGACCCTCATCGATCAACGCGTTCTTGGGACGCCAGTCGGCGGAACGGCGACATTCATGTGCCCGGGACACGAACGCTGGCACCCTAACCCCGCCTTCTACTACGAAGTCGGCGGCGGACCGATGCTGGACATGGGACCCTATTACATTACCGACCTCGTCAACCTCTTTGGACCCGTCGCCAAGGTGGCAGGCTTTGCCTTTTCGCCACGTACCGAGCGCGTGATCACCAGCGAGCCTCGCAACGGCGAGAAAATCCCGGTCCATGTGGCGACCCATGTCGCAGGCGCGCTTGCATTTCAGAACGGCGCGATCGTTCAGGTCGGCATGAGTTTTGACGTGGCTGGACACAGGCATGTCCCGCTCGAACTCTACGGCACGGAAGGCACCCTGCTTGTACCCGATCCCAACCACTTTGGTGGCGAGGTGCAGCTTCTGAAAAAAGGAGGCGAGTTCGAAATCCAGGAACTGTCGTCGCCCTACGCGGATGGCAACTACAGATCGATCGGCGTCGCGGACATGGCCCATGCTATCCGCTCAAATCGCCAGCACCGAGCCAATGGCGATCTGGCACTGCACGTTCTTGAAGTCATGGAAGCGTTTCAAACCGCATCGGACACGGGCACAACCGTTTCCATCACCACCGTCGTCGACCGCCCGGCCCCGCTGGCCGCGTCACTGGTCGACGGCCGGATCGGTCAATAATTCTGAGGAGGAATAAAATGCGTGAAGCACTGATAGTATGGGGCGGCTGGAGCGGCCACGAACCTGAGGAATGCTCGGTCATCATCAAGGATCTTCTCGAAGAGGAAGGCTTCAAGGTCTATGTCGAACATAGCACCGAGGCCTTCGCCGATCCCTCTGTCCACGATCTCAGCCTCGTCGTACCGATCGTCACCATGTCCAAGATCGAAAAGGAAGAGATCAAGAATCTTGCGACCGCCGTCGAGAACGGTGTCGGCATCGCCGGATATCACGGCGGTGCCGGCGACAGCTTCCGCGAGTGCGTCGAGTACCAGTTCATGATCGGCGGACAATGGGTCGCCCACCCCGGCAACATCATCGATTACACCGTCAACATCACCAAGCCGGAAGACCCGATCATGGCCGGCATCACCGATTTCCCCTACACGTCCGAGCAGTACTACATGCATGTCGACCCTTCAAACGAGGTTCTCGCGACGACAACCTTTACCGGCGATCACGCCTGGTGGATTGACGGCGTCGTCATGCCGGTCGCCTGGAAGCGCAACTACGGGAAAGGCCGCGTCTTCTATTCATCACTCGGTCACCAGGCAAAGGAATTTGCCGTTCCGCAGATGCGGGAGATTTTCCGCCGCGGCGCCAACTGGGCCGCGCGCTGAAGGCGTTAGAATCCTAACCTGATGCAAAGCCGCGTGTATCTGCACGCGGCTTTGCACAATGGCTACCGAAATGGGATTCAACTGATAGCGACCGGCCCAACAGCTTGTTTGGCTGTGAGCGTTTCAACCAAATGGTCTGCCAGTCGCATACTGAGTGCGACTGCGGGCATGGTCGGGTTTGCGTGCCCGCCCGTGGGGAAAACGCAACTTCCCGCAACGAAAAGATTGCTGACGCCGTGAACCTTGCAGTCACGATCGACAACGCCCTCTTCGGGCGAAGCGCTCATCCGCGTCAAGCCGATCTGGTGAAAGCCGTCATAGGCCTGATCACGGAGTGCTTGCAGGCGGGCGGATGCCGGGTGCAGGTAATCGAGCCTTCCCATCCCTCTTTCTTTCAGCCACCGATCGAGAACAGCATGCGACCTTTCTATCGATATGAGGTCCTCATTCCGCACGCGATAATCGATCGCAACCGCTGCCACTTGATCCTCCTGCGTCGACGGCGATGGCATGACGGTGCTGGACATGTCGGGAGCCTGTTCGGCATGGTAGCGCAGCAAATAGCGCCGGGCGGGGTTGACGATCGGCACTCTCCGATCGCGGCGCCGCAGCAATTGGCCGATGGTGCGGCGAATATCCTTCAAGACTGACGCAGAGGGGACGAGATTGCGAAGATGATCCCGGTATCGACGACCTCTTCGAAGCCGCGAGCCAGCAGCTTTACCATTGGCAAAAAAACGGTAGAGACCCGTCAGTTGAAGGGCGAGAAACACCGCGGAAAGTCCAGCCGAATGGTGGAGGGCATTCGAGATGGAGATCGTGTCGAGCCAGAAGACGCAATTGAGTAAGCCGAGGCGCTGTTGCGCATCACCTGAAAGCTGGAAACGGCGCCGAAAGATGCCTCCCCCTTTGGTCGCTTGAAATGACAGTGCATCGACGCCAACGTCGTCTTCTAGTTCCACAATGGCAATGTAACCCGTCAGATGTCCTTGGTAATAGCGCCCAAGTGCAGGGGAAAGAACCCCGGGATGCGCCGTGTGCAATTGGTGGAGCAATCGCACGTTCCCGATGCCACCGGCGGCAAGCACCAGCCTTTGAGCGTGAATTCGCAAAGTCCCCGCCTTGCCTTGAAGCTGCAGATGAGTGACGGCGTGGTTAGAATCGAGCTCGATCGCGCTGAGAACCGTGTCTGGGAGAAAATGGATCAGCTTGGATTGATCGATACGGTCGCGGTACTGCAGTCCGAGGTTGGGCTGAGAACTCCACCACTCTATGGCGTCGAGGTGAACCTCATCGGGATCGCCGTTTATTTGCTTATCACCTAAATCGATGTCGGCGACATTCAAAAACTTTAGCGCGTCTCCGTAGTAGCGACTTACCTCCTTATGGGAGATCGGCCATCCGGAGTTCGGAACGTATGGGCGCCGAAGAAAATCGATGTCGTCAAAGGCGACGCATCGCCCTCCCCATAGCGATGATGTACCGCCCAGCCCACTCGCCGTTGCAGACATCAATGGAGCATGATGTTGATTTGCGACACTGACGTGGCGTCCTCCATCGCCGTTCTCACCCGCTTCTACTAGGAGAACGCAGATACCCTGCTCTTCCAACCTGCACGCAAGAGCAAGGCCAACCGGACCAGCCCCGACAATGCAGACCTGAAACGGTATCGATGTCGCGTTGAGCGCGTCGTGAATCATGGCTTCTCATTTCTGCAAACCATGAACACTAAAAGGCGATCCTGCAGTCGTTACAACGACCAGATCTTGTCCTTCACTTTATATCAGAAAACTGCCTAAAAACGGGTGACCGATCCGTTGCCTGAGGTTGATCGAACCCGCAAGCAAACGCCCAAATCCGTCTCAACGCAAAGCCGCTCCCAAGCCTGTTAAGCGCGCGTCTATAAAAAAGTTCTGGTAAAAAAACGCACCTTCCAGCTGCACCGCAAAGGAGTACCAAGGCGGCGGGATCTACGGGGAAGCATCTGATAAAGGAGAGAAATTTGACAAAACTGATGAGATTTTTTGTTTGTCTGGCGTTCACCATGGTCCTCGCCCCAGCTGCTTGGGCGCAATCTGGAGAAGAGGATCACGGTGCTGCGGTGGAGAAAATGAATGCCTATGTCGGCTTCATGAACCGCGCGATCCGCGCGTCGGACTCGCTTTCCCGATACGAAAGCTGGGTAAACATGAAGAAGGGTCCAACCGGTAAGGAACGCATCATTTACGGGCTTTACGCACCTTATGACGTTCGCACCGAAATTGCCAAAGCGGAAGAGGCAACAGGCGCAGAGCCAAAGATGCCTGATCTCGACGCAGCCATGACGCGGTTCATTGCCGTCTATAAGGAGCTTGCGCCGGTTCTGGAAAAGGCCAGCAAATATTACGACCGTTCAGACTATAAGAGCGACAAGATGCAGGGTGGCAAGGAATTTCACGCTCGGATCATAAAGTTTGCGGATGAATTTTCAACGGCAAGGACCGAGGCCGACACGCTTCTGGCCAAGGAGAAGCGTCAAATCGACTTGCAGGAATTGGCATCGCTGGAGAAAGCCGAGGGCAAGAAATCCCGCTGGCAGGTGCGTAACATCATGATCAAGGCGCAAGCCGTCATGGAGACATTGCCGAGCGGCAATGAGACAAAAGTCGACCTCGGCGCCTATAACGCGTCGCTCAAGGACTATGCCGAAGCCGTCAAGGTGTTCGATGACTACGCGACTGAACATCCCGGCTCGTTCCACGTCTTCGAATCCAGCCCAGGAACGCTTCTCAGCAAGCTGCGGGACTTCCAGGAAAAACTGCAGAAGGCCAAGGGCGATGCTCGTAAAGCCGCCAATGATCTGGAGTGGATTTACAACGACTACAATATGATGGTTTCAACATCTCAGAGCGCAACGACGTTCTCAAATGATTGATCTTTCCTGTTGTGCAAATAGGATTTTCGGCGCGGCGGCCTTAGAACGCCGCGCGTAATCTTAGACGCATCAGAACCGTACGACGTCCTTTTTGCCCACACAGCGTACAATTTAAGATCAGTCCAGATTTCGGGTCCGATGAGGCGTGGCTGCCAAGATCAGAGGAAGCTGCATCCACCGGAGGGCTCGAGCCTATTGATCTGTATTCACGCGGTCACCGTTGCTGTCAAAGACGTGGAGCCTGGCTTGCGGCAGACCAACGCTGATCGAAGCCCCGGGCTGCAACAGTGCACGATCGGAAGAAAACAGCTTGAAGGGAAGCCCGTGTACCGTGAGGTGCAGGATAATACCGAGGCCTGTCGGCTCGACAAGCTCCACCTTGGCATCGACACCACCCGTCTCTGGTGAGACAACGACGTGCTCGGGACGGATACCGAGGGTCATGGCCTCGCCATCTCTAAGCGGAATCGTTCGGCCCAGGGGAAGCTGGCTACCGTCTGGCAAGGACATTGCGCTTCCATAGGGCTTTTGAACACAGCGGCCTTCAAGAAAGTTCATTCCTGGCGAACCGATAAACCCGGCGACAAAGAGGTTGGCCGGACGATCGTAAAGATCGAGCGGCGCACCGATCTGCTGCACATAGCCGGCATTCATTGCGACGATGCGCGAGGCGAGCGTCATCGCCTCGATCTGGTCATGGGTGACGTAGACGGAGGTAGCACGTAGATCGGCATGCATCCGCTTGATTTCGGCGCGCATCTGCTCACGCAGACGCGCGTCGAGGTTGGACAAGGGTTCGTCAAAAAGGAAGGCTTTGGGTTGGCGCACAATGGCGCGCCCCATGGCAACGCGTTGACGCTGGCCGCCGGACAGCGCCTTCGGGCGCCTTGCAAGATAGGGATCGAGACCGAGCTTACTCGATGCTGACGAAACGGCCGCAGCAATCGCCTCCTTGGGGCTGCGGCGAAGCCGCAGGCTGTAGCTCATATTGTCGGCGACGCTCATATGCGGGTAGAGCGCATAGGACTGAAACACCATGGCAATGTCACGGTCCTTGGGCTTGAGATTGTTGACGAGTTGCCCATCGATGGAGAGCGTGCCCGAGGTGATTTCCTCCAGACCAGCGATCATACGCAGCAGGGTGGATTTGCCGCAACCGGAGGGGCCGACGAGAACCACGAACTCGCCATCGGCAATGGAAAGATCGACACCGTGCAGGACAGGATGATCCCCATAGGACTTGGCGACGCGGTTCAGCTCGATGGAAGCCATGGATTTATCCTTTCACTGCACCGGCCGTCAGGCCCTGTACGAGGTATCTTTGGATCAGCAGGAAGAAGAGGCATGCGGGAATGAGCGCCAGGACGCCCGCTGCCATCATCTGCCCGAAATCGACGGAGAATTTCGACACGAATGTCAGGAGGCCGACCGGGAAGGTCGCGTTTTGATTTCCAGAAATCAGCATCAGCGCAAAGAGAAGCTCGCTCCAGGCCGCGGTGAAGACGAAGCCAAGCGTCGCGGCAATTCCCGGAAGCGTCAGAGGCAGGATGATCTGGCGGAAGGCGGTAAAGCGGCTTGCGCCGTCGATCATGGCGGCCTCCTCCAGATCCTTCGGAATGCCGTCGAAGAACGACTGCATAAGGAACGTGGCGAAAGGCACGTTGAACGCGGTGTAGACGATGACGAGGCCGGTCAGGCTGTTGGTCAGGCCGAGCGGAGACAGCATCTTGAAGATCGGTGCCACCAGCATGACCAGCGGGAACATCTGGGTGATGAGCATCAGGGCGATGATCCAGTATTTCCCGCGGAACTGGAAGCGTGAAAGCGCATAGCCGGAGAGTGACGACAGCACCGTAACGGCAAAAGCCGTTGATCCCGCCACGATGACGCTGTTCTTGAAGAACGTCGGAAAAGCGCTGTTTTCAATGACGAAGCGATAGTGGTCGAAGGTTGCGCGCGACGGCCATAGCCGCACACCCTCGCTATAGAGCAAGTCGTTCGGCGTCACCGAAACCTTGAGTAGCCAGAACAAGGGAAAGAGCGCGAATGCGATGTAGACGAGGATCGCCAGGCGGTGCGCGACTGTCAAAAAAATTCGGCCGGTCACGGATCAATCCTTCTCGATGAGGCGCTGGCGCATGATGACGATCAACATGGAGTAGGCGAGCAGAAGCACGAGCAGAACCAGCGCGATCGCCGACGCATAGCCAAAGTCCAGCCGCTTGAAGGCCTGGGTAAAAATATAGCTTGCAACGATTTGCGTGCGGTCGGCCGGGCCACCATTCGTCATGACGATGATGAGATCGGCGAAATTGGCGATCCAGACGGTACGAAGCAGAACGGTGATGGCGATCGTCGGGGCCAGAAACGGCAGGGTGATCGAGGTAAACCGCTGGAGCGGGCTCGCTCCATCGATAGAAGCCGCCTCGTAAAGGTCGCGGGGAATGGCCTGCAAGGCGGCCAATAGCGTGATGGCGAAGAAAGGTATGCCCCACCAGACATTGGCGATGATCGGTCCCCACATGGCAAGATGCGGATCGGCCAGAATGTTATTCGGTGCCGAGAGCATGCCGAGCGACGTCATCCAGTACGGCAGCGGTCCGATCACCGGGTTGAACAACCAGGCCCAATTGAGGCCGGCCAGAAAGGTTGGAACAGCCCATGGAAGAAAGACCAAGGCTTGGGCGATACCGCGACCGGCAAAGGGCTTGTCGAGCAACAGGGCAAGGACAAGGCCGAAGAAGAATTGAAGGAACACCGACGCGCCCGTCCACCACAGCGTGTTCTTGAGAGCGCGGTAGAAGGCGGCATCCTGAGACAATGTCTTGAAATGCTCGAGGCCGATGAAGCCCCCGGAAAACGGATTGAGCAACTGGACGTCGCGGAATGCGTAGGAAAGCCCGAGCACCAGCGGCACCATCATCACGGTGACGATGAGAACGAGGACTGGCGCGCTATAAAGCCATGGCTCAGCCGAGGTGGCCAGCCTTCGCAACATAGGTTTGCGCGACATCGCAGGTGCGGCGCTTGAAAATGACGACATCAATGGCTCCTCAGCGTAACGAAGTCTGGGCCGTAGGCCACGCGCTAATCTCAACTTCACGGCACGTCGCACAAAGGTGTTCGAGAACTTTGCGGTAACGACATGTGACAAAACAACGGCTTAAAGCGCGGGCGTATCGACAAGCTCGCGAAGCGCTTCAAAGCTCGTGGCAGCAGGAAGGTGGCGTACCTTGAAAGATACGCCACCGGTGTCCCTTACTTGGACTGAAGGAACCTCTGCTGCGCCTTCGTCATGTAGTCCGCCCATTGCTTGGCGAGGTCTTCAGGTGTGATGTCACCCAGAAGAGCTTCCTGGGACGTCTTGATCACAAGCGAATCCTTGAAGTAGGCAAACTCCTGAAGGTAGGTCGGCATGGTTGTCGGCACGGCATTCTTGTCGGCCAGTTCCTCGAACCATCCCTTGAACTGCTCGCTTGCATAGAATGGGTCCTTCTCGGCGGAGGTGTGAACCGGAAGAGCACCGGTCTTCTTGTTCCACTCGATATTGCCTTCAGGTCCTTCCAGCGTTTCGATCAGCTTCCAGGAAAGATCCTTGTCCTTGGAAGACGCCATCATCGACCAGCCGGCAAAACCGATTGTCGGGAAGGTCTTTCCATCCGGACCCTTCGGCATGGTCATGACACCGAAATCTTCGCTTTTCATGCGCTGGGCGATGGCGATCAAAGCGTCCGGATCCTGATCAAGGAAGGCGCACGTGCCGGAATAGAAGCCAGCGACGATCTCGTTGAAGCCCCAGTTGACGCTGTCCTTTGGCGCGTAGCTGTTCTTGTAGAGATCGACGACGTAGGTGAGGCCCTTGACCCAGCCGGGGCTGTCGAATGTCGACTTTCCGTCCTTGGTGAAGAACTCGTTGGAGCCGGCCATGGATGCGCCGAACATCACCCAGCCATTCAGACCTCCGGCGCCGCCACGAAGGCAATAGCCATACTTGCCGGGAATGGCCGAAATCTTCTTCGACGCGTCGGCAAATTCGTCCAGCGTCTTCGGCAGTTCCTTCACGCCAGCCTGCTCAAGCAGCTTCTTGTTGTAGAACATCGCGCGCAGGTAGAAGCCGTAGGGCAGCATGTAGGCGGTGTTCTTCACGTCGCGGCCGAGTTCCAATGCGCGTGGTGTCAGATCCGACGTGTACTGCCACTTTGCCAGATAGGGCTCCAGGCTCTCGAGCATGCCGTTATTGGCATAAAGCGACAGCCAAGTGTCAGGCATTTCCATCACGTCTGGAACATCGCCAGCCGATACCATGGTGGCAAACTTCTGGAAGGCCTCGTTCCATGGAAGCGAAATGATCTCGACCTTCGTACCGGGATTGGCGGCCTCGAATTTACCCACGAGGCTTTTCAGAGTCTCGGTGCGCTCCGGGCTGGTGATGACCTCCACCAGTTTCAGGGTCGTGTCGGCAAGTGCCGTTCCGGCCATCATGGCGGTAAAGAATGCTGCTGCTACCAGTTTTTTCATGTCGTTCTCCCTTTTTGTTGTCGTCACGATGCGTCAGGCTGCGGCAGATGCCGCTCTGATGGCTGGTTCAAGATCATTCCAGAGAGCTTCAGTACCCTCCAGGCCCACATGCAGGCGCACGGAGCGCGCGCTGATACCGAAAGTATGTGCTGAATTCGGCTGCGCCTTCTGCTCAAGCACCACCTCCCCTGGGACGATCAGGCTTTCATGTCCTCCCCAGGAAACACCCAGTTTGAAAAGCTGAAGCTGGTCGGCGAAGGCCCGTACATCCACACCTTCTCGGAAGATGAAGGAGAAAAGACCGGACGTGCCGTTCAGCCCAGGCGGAAGACGGTTTGCAAGTCCCGGATGACAAACAGCCTCTACGACGTCGAGCGCCTGCAAACGCGATGCGATCGCAAGCGCCGATTCCTGATGCGCCTTCATGCGGATGGGGAGCGTGCGCAGCCCTCGGATCAACAGCCATGCGTCGAAGGGCGACATCTTGCCGCCAAGATAGGGGTAAGCTTCCGCACGGATACGGTCGATCATCGCCTTGGAACCGGCAACGACGCCCGAAACAACGTCGCTGTGACCACCGAGATATTTCGAAGCCGAATGCACCACCATATCGACGCCAAGCGCCAGAGGCGTCTGGAAAATCGGGCTGGCCCAGGAATTGTCGATGACAGAGAGCGCGCCGTGTCGCTTGGCAATCGCTGCCAAAGCACCGACATCATGCGCCTCCATCACCCAGCTTGTCGGGCTCTCCATGTAAAACAGCTTGGCGCCGGGCATCGCCTTCTCGACTGCGGCCTCATCGCGACCGTCGACATAGGTCACGTCAATCTTCATCCGCTTCATCAGGGTACCAAACAGACGGAAGGCATCCGGGTAGACGTGGCGGACCGCGACGATACGATCGCCGGGAGAAACGAAGGACAGTACGGTGGACGAAATCGCTGCCATGCCACTGGCAAAACCGAGTGCGTCTTCAGCACCTTCCAGCTTAGCCAGCATCTCTTCGAACATTCGAACCGTGGGGTTCAGCCCGCGTGTGTAAACAGGACGGCTCTTTTCGCCACGATAGGTCGCGACCATTTCGTCATAGCTTGAGAAGGTGAAGAGCGATGTCTGCACCAGCGGTGGGACCACGGCTTCGAAAGCGTGGGTTTCGTCATGCGCGACAACGAGCGATGCTGCATCAAAAAAATCAGAGCCTTGGCTCATTTGGACATGTCCTTAATATCTTCCTCGACGATCGCGAGGATTTTCAATGTTTCCTGCCGCGCCGCCGACGTGTCGCCAGCCACAATCGCGTCGAACAGGGTGCGGTGAAATGGAAAGGAGCGAGAGGCGAAATCGGGCCTGTCGAACGGCTTGGACCAGAAGCGCTCGAAGCCTTCGCGCATCTGCTCGAGCAATTGCTTGAACAGCGAATTGTGAGTGGCGTCGTAGATCGAAAGGTGAAAGGCAAGGTCCGCCTTGCCGGACGTACCCTCAGCCAGATGAACGCGCTCCATCTCTTCCAGCCGAAGACGCATCGTTTCGATATCGTCCTCGGTGCGGCGGCGAGCCGCCGCCATCGACGCCTCAACCTCGATCCCACGCCGCACTTCCAGCGTCATCAAAAGCGCGTCTCGCAAGCTCTGCGCCTCAATGGAAATCGGCATATGCACAGTCGCGGTGGAAATCGGCTTCAAAAGATAATTGCCGCTGCCCTTGCGAGAATCGATAATTCCAAGAGCTTGAAACTTTCGGATCACCTCACGAATGGTGGAACGCCCGACGCCAAGCGCTGACATCAACTCCCGCTCTGCAGGCAGCCGGCTCCCCGGCTTCAGATCAGCCCGTT
This sequence comes from Agrobacterium cavarae, assembly GCF_004310285.1. Taxonomy (GTDB): domain Bacteria; phylum Pseudomonadota; class Alphaproteobacteria; order Rhizobiales; family Rhizobiaceae; genus Agrobacterium; species Agrobacterium cavarae. Next base: position 203,230 of record NZ_SISF01000029.1, on the reverse strand, counting down.
CAACAAACTCGACAAGCGCGCCTTCGACCTGCCGCACCCGGTCTATGATCGGCAGCGGCGTCATCGCGTGTTTTTCGAGCGTCTGATCCATTTGCCCCCGCAACGTCAGCACCGTGAAATTGGTCTGACATCTTACCGATTAACATAATCTTCATTTTTAGAACGCGTCAAGCTGGGTTTCCAAGTTTTTGAGCGGCTCCGAAAATTGCACAGCGCCCGGCCTGAACAGTGAAACGGCGATGCCGATCAGATCATCGGCAAAGCTTCGCCCATTCCATCGTGGCTTAGGACTGTGCACGATACGCGAAAGAGGAGACGTTCCGTAGGTCCGCAGGTGTGGGGCCTAATCCAGTCAACGAGGACGCTTACTTACCAGGCTGATCTTTAAGCTCTATCCAGACCGGTGCATGGTCACTGCTGTGATCCCACGCTCGAACATGCCTGTCGACATCAGCTGCGATAAGGTCGCAGGCAGCTTCCGGACTGAGCAGGAAGTGGTCGATCCTGAGCCCGGCATTTCGGCCAAAAGCGTTTCTGAAATAGTCCCAGAATGTGTAGATCTGCTCGTCGGGATGAAGATGCCTCAAAGCATCCGTCCACCCCTGCTCAACAAGCGTTTTGAAAGCGTTCCGCGCTTCGACGCGAAAGAGTGCGTCGTCTTTCCACCGCTCCGGTTTGTAAACGTCGAGCTCTGTCGGCATGACATTGTAATCGCCGATAAGGATCGATAATATGTTCAGTTCGAGAAGCTCGGCTGCGTAGGCGCGCAACCGTTTAAGCCATCTGAGTTTGTAGTTGAATTTCGGTCCGGGATAGGGGTTGCCGTTCGGGGCATAAAGACAGCCGATCAGTATTCCATCGACAATTGCTTCGATGTAGCGGCTTTGGTCGTCTTTGCTGTCGCCTGGCAGTGCACGTCTGGTGAGATGAGGTTGCTGACCCTTAGCCAGGATCGCCACACCATTCCAGGATTTCTGCCCAAGCCAGACAGCGCCGTAGCCAGCCGTTTCTATTGCTTTGATAGGAAACTTGTTCTGTGGCGCTTTCAGCTCTTGAAGACACACAATGTCAGGCGACGCTTCATCGAGCCACCGGATAAGGTTCGGCAGCCGCCCGTTCACACCGTTGACATTGTAGGTCGCAATTTTCAAGCGTTGACCCCGTGGGTGACGCGCGAATACGGAACGGCGCATCCGATCTAAACTGTTGGCAGGCTGATCCCGTGTCGCTGTGGACTTGAACGAGCCGACGGCGAAAGACCGAAGCGTAGGAAGCTCGGTCTTGTCATCTCAAATTTAGCGATCAGCGGCCGAACTGAGCGCGCGGTGTGGGGCTATTTCTGAACGTCCGGCGTCTCAAGCGCGATCGGTATCACCGTTCTGGAACGTGCGGCGACCGTCACCTTTTGGCGGATCGAAGTCTTCCACCGAAGACGGTACCGGTTCAACCGGATCATGCGCGACACCGTCCGCAGCGGGCCAGTCATTGGACGGCTCGTGTACCTGCTCTTTATCGACCGTTCCGGTCGATGTCGGCGGAGAGACACCCCCGCCATGATCTGCCGACCATGTTTGCGGTGTCGCCTTTTTGTCGTCATTGGATGTGTTGGTCATGGCTTATCTCCCAAGTTGCTAAAGCTAACACAGTGGGACGGTTGTTGTTCCAGAGCAGGAAAAATGCGCTGCCCGTCCCTTTCCGCTGCTGGATGCCACCACGACAGACATCAATTCTCGGCCACGAGGTGGCCTTTAGACACTTCACGAAAACGAGCAGGCATCACCTTGTACTCGACCGGGCGTATGGGACTTTTCAGTTCCTCGACAACAGCTGCGCTTTTTACGCGTCTGCGTTCCGGGTCTGGCACCGGCACGGCAGCCATCAGCCGCTTGGTGTAAGGATGCTGCGGGTTCCCGAAGACGGCAGCGCGAGGGCCGATCTCGACAATCTCGCCCAGATACATGACGGCGACGCGGTGGCTGACACGTTCCACCACGGCCATGTCGTGCGAGATGAACAGGAAGGCGAGGCCAAGGCTTTGCTGAAGGTCGAGCATCAGATTGATCACTTGCGCCTTGATCGACACATCCAGTGCCGAGACGCTTTCGTCGGCAACGATGACCTTTGGCTGTAGCGCCAGTGCACGCGCGATACAGACACGCTGTCTTTGCCCACCAGAAAACTCGTGCGGGTATCGACCCGCCATATCGGGTGTTAGGCCCACTTTCGTCAGCATGTCGGCCACGACATCTTTCGCCTCTTTGGCACTTCCCATTCTGTGCTCGAGAAACGGCTCGGCGATGGCCGCGCCAACGGTCATGCGCGGATTGAGAGAGGCAAATGGATCCTGGAAGATCATCTGCACGGATTTGCGCATCTCGCGCATATCCTGCTTGTTCAGCGCCAGCACATCGCGGCCCTCAACGATAACGGAGCCGCTATCGGGTTCGATGAGCCGCATGATGGCGCGGCCTGTCGTCGACTTGCCGCATCCGGACTCGCCGACAAGGGAGAGCGTCTCCCCCGCTTGGAGATCGAAAGACACGTCTTCCACGGCATGCACGCGGCCGGTAAGCGTGCCAAAGAGGCCGGAGTGAATATCGAAGCGCTTGGTGAGATTGCGAACTTCCAGAACCGGCCGGCCTTCGACGACCGTATTCTTCACTTCAACAGGCACATCGGACTGACCTGTCGTGACATCCACCACCGGAAAGCGCAAAGGTCTCTGGTGGTTTTGCATCGAGCCAAGCACTGGGACAGCGGACAAGAGCGCGCGGGTATAGGGATGTTGACCACGATGGAAGATGTCGGCGGTCGGGCCCGTTTCCACCTGCTCGCCCCGATACATGACGACAGTCCGGTCGGCGATCTCGGCGACGACCCCCATGTCGTGGGTGATGAAGAGGACGGACGTTCCTTCCTCCTCCTGCAGCATTTTGATCAGGTCGAGGATCTGTCCCTGAATGGTCACGTCGAGCGCCGTGGTCGGCTCATCGGCGATCAGCAACGAAGGCTTGGTTGCAAGCGCCATGGCAATCATCACGCGTTGACGCATGCCGCCGGAAAATCGGTGCGGATACTCATCGAAACGAGAGGCGGCGGAAGGAATGCGCACCTTCTCCAGAATGCGGATGGTCTCGGCACGCGCATCCGCCTTGCTCATCGGTAGATGAGAAAGCAAGGCCTCGGAGATCTGATCGCCGATGGTAAGCAAGGGGTTCAGGCTCGTCATCGGCTCCTGAAAAATCATCGCGACATCATTGCCGCGCACCTTGCGCATCTCGTGCTCCGGTAGCGCAAGAAGATCACGCCCTCCCAGCATGACCTTGCCTTCGATCTTGCTCATGTCAGGTTGGAGCAAGCGCATGATGGAGAGCGAGGTGACCGATTTGCCGGAGCCACTTTCGCCGACGATCGCGACCGTCTCGCCAGGCATGACCGTAAAGGAGATATCGCGAACCACCGGCTTCCAGGCACCGTCGACAAGGAAGGATGTTCTGAGATTTTCAACGGCAAAAACCGGGCCGGTGGCCGGTGCAGTCGCGGTCTTGTTCAGGGCGTTGGACATCATCATCGTCGATCCTCGTCAATTCGTTGGAGTGGCAGGCTATGCGGCCGCTCCGGGCCGCACGCTTGCTCAGTCGGGCCAGCGCAACGCACCATCGAAACGATGGCGGCTCAGATCTTCGAACGGCGTGGCGATGACCTCGTTCGAGGCACGCGCCTTATCCAGTTCTTCCGCCAGCCGCGCCGCGACGATGCGCTCCTGACCGGGGTGAAGATTGCAGGGATCGAGGTAGAAGTAGTGGTGCTCTACCTCATGGTCGCGCACGATGATCGGTGTCGGGCCGCTGCGAAGGCGTGCGGCAAGATCCCAGGCCGTGATGTGAGCCTCCTGGGGAGAGACAATCACCCGCATACGATCCAATGGATTGTTCGTCGGGTCTGGTTCGATCAAAGCGGTGATGCCGGGGCGATCGGAAAGCGTCTCCTTCCACAGGTTCAGATAGCCGGTCTCGCGCTCGCGTATGCCCACATGGTCACGCTTTTCCCAAGCTTCCAAGGCCGCCATCACGCCGAAGATGCTTTCCTTGCCCACCTTCATGCCGCGACCAATTCCCATGTTCTGGAGAAAGGCATTGCGCACGAGCTCCTTCTTGCCGGCCACGATGCCGGAGGTAGGGCCGCCCAGAAACTTGTGGCCGGAATAAAGCGCGATATCGGCACCCTGCTCCAGGAAGAGTCGCAGGTCATATTCGGATGCAGCATCGACGATAACCGGCACGCCCTTGGCATGCGCGATCTCGACAAATTCCTTGAGATTGAGGAGACCATAATCGACCACGTGGTGGGAAACGACATAGACAGCCGCTGCAGTCCTGTCGGTAATCGCGTTTTCCATGTGATAGCGATGGGTGGAGGTTGCCTGGCCAATCATCACCACCTTGCCGCCCGCAAGCCGGATCGACTGATCGACGGGCGCGCCATAGCTGACCATATGCCCCATTTGCACCAGAACTTCGTTCTTTGGCGTGGACGTTTCCGGCAGTCTCTCGATTGCCAGAAGATCTGGCCCTGTGATGGTGCCGGCAACCGCGAGGCTAATACCAGCGGAGCAGGAGGCCGTAACAAAGCCGGCTTCACCGCCCGTCAGACGAGCAATGACTGCACTTGCCTTGCGCTGCAGATCATTGATCTCCACGAACTGCGGCAGGATCGCCGCCATAGCCTCGATCGCTTCGGGAACCACGATGGACGCGCCAAGGCTCGTCATCGTGCCGGAAACGTTGATGACTGGCCGAAGGCCCATCTTCGTGCGGATATCGTCTGACATTCTCATCTCTCCAGTTTGCCAGCCTGTCTGGCGCATGATTTCTGTTGCCCCGCGTCAGGCTATGCCATAATAACGCAATAGGTTCTTTGATGTGCGGGAGCGTGAATTGGATATGAAGTCTTCATCTGGTAATGCCCTTGAGCTTTCGTCTTCCGAGGAAGGAAGCAAGGCGCGGCGCTCGCGCGTCAGCGGCATCGACCGAGCCATTCAGATCATTGACCATCTGTACGAAACGGGTGCGCCGGCCGGTGCCTACGCCATTGCCAAGGCGGTGAAGGCACCGCTTTCGACGATTTATGCGATCATTGACGACCTTGTGGAAAAGAACATGCTGGCCCGTAACGACGATGGCAGCATCTGGCTTGGTGCGCGCCTCTATCATTACGGCCTCGCCTATGCTCGCTCGCTGGATTTCATGAGCGTCGCCATGCATGAAATGCACGATCTTTGCCGCGCGGCCGGTGAAACGGTGCAGGTTTGCGGACGCGACGACGAGCATATGCTGGTCCTCGCCATGGCTGATGGCCCCAGCCATTTTCAGGTTGCCTCGCGGGTTGGTACCCGCGTACCCCTGAACTGGACCGCGTCTGGACGCCTTCTTGTGGGCCATATGCCGGAGGAGCAGCGCATCGATTTGTTCAAGCGCGGAGCCCGCATCTCGCCGACGGGCCGCGCAACCATTGACGCCAAGAACCTGTCGGACGCCGCGCGCAAGGCTTTCGAAGAACGTCTGTCGATCCAGGCGGGGGAATCCGACTACTCGGTAGCCTGCATCGCCTCGCCCATTGTCGACAACCGCGGAGACTGCGTTGCGACGATTTCCATCGTCCTTCCCGAGCAGAAAGTCATGGCTGACAAGACCGGCTACGCAGACCGCGTGAAAGCGTCGGCCGCAAGGATCGAACAGCTGATGGGATGGCGCAACCACTAATCGTCTCCTTGCCGGTTAATCCTGCAATGCAATGATCGCTTCGATTTCGACGGTGATGTTTCCCGGAAGCGAGCCGAAGCCGACAGCGGAGCGGGCATGACGACCAGCCTCGCCGAAGACGGCGTTGAACAGGTCCGAGCAGCCGTTGATAACCTGCGGGTGGTCCTTGAAGTCCGGTGAGGCATTGACCATGCCCAGCAGCTTCACGACCCGCTTGACCCGGGATAGATCGCCGAGCGCCTCATTCATCACCGCCAGAAGATTGACGCCAGTCAGCCGCGCATCCTCATAGGCCTGCTCGACCGAAACATCCACGCCCACCTTGCCGGTGTGCATGAAACCATTCGCCTCGCGCGGCCCCTGCCCCGAAAGATACAACATGTTGCCTTCGACGACGTGGGTGACGAAATTGGCGATGGGCGGTGGCGCCGGTGGGAGATCTATACCGAGTGCGGCAAGCCGATCGCGCGGCGTCTCTGCTTTCGCTTCGATCTTGATCGGGGACTGTGTCACGCAAACTCCTGTCATCTTTTCATTCATTCCAGCGGCGACCCGCCATCTTATCGGTACGAGTAGCCGTGGCTGTGGCGCACAAGCTTGCGAGCGCGTGGTATGTAACGGCTCGCGGTAATGGCTTCCCCGCCGATGACGGCATAGCGCGGCTCAAAGAGCTGCTTCAGCACCGAGACGTCGCCATTGGAGTCGGTTGCCTCCAGATCGGAATCGACCAGATCGAAAATGGTGAAATCGGCGCGCGCTCCGACGGACAGCCGGTTTAGCATGTCGAGCTTGATGACCTCTGCCGGCGCATGCGTCACAGCATTCACCACCTTGTCGAAAGGCATTCCGACCGACAGAAGCTTCGACATGGTCGTTGCGAGATCCCAAACCGGGAAGTTCATCGAATGGCCGTGCAGGTCGGTCGAGATGGAATGGGGCAGAAGTCCACGCGCAATCGCAGCCTCTGCCACCTTGAAGGAGAAGGACGCGCCGCCATGGCCGATATCGAGCCGGACCCCTTCGGATGCGCAGCGTTCGGCGAGGTTGAACAAGTCCTCGTCTTCCATGATTGACGAACCGGATTTGCCATTAAAGCAATGGGTCACAACGTCGCCGGGGCCCAAGATTTCCAGCACCTCATCATAAAGTGCCGGTGGCTCGCCGACATGAACCATCATCGGAACTTTGAGGATCTTGGCGATCTTCTTGCCGAGCTTGACCGGTGTTACGCCCCAGGATCCGGTGATGACATGGCTGGCGCGAACTTTGATGCCGACAATATGCTCGCTGTTTTCCGCGTAGCATTCGAGGATGCGGTCGAGATCGATATCCCTGATGTCGCGAAGTTCCGCAACGCGGTTACAGGCAACAAGACCGATCGAACCGAGATTGAGGAATGCCTTGATCCGCTCTCTGGACGGCTCGATGATATATTCGCGGAAGCCATGAAAGTTCGCTTCACCCGCAGATCCTGCATCGACAAGCGTCGTGACACCGCGCTCGGCACCGCATTCGGACGGACGGATCGAGATGTCTGTGCCGCCGTGCCAGATATGGACGTGCAGATCCACCCAGCCCGGCGAGATCCAGGCACCTTTACCATCGATCACCGTTGCCTCATCGGACGCAAGCGCTTGTCCGATGGCGGCAATGTTGCCGTCGCTGTTCACCAGAATGTCGGTGACGGCATCTTTTCCGCTTCCGCCGAAAGCCATGGGCTTGACGTTCTTGATGAGCAGCGGCTTTGCCTGTTGGCCGGTCATATTACAAATCCCTTCGCAGTCTTGGATCGAGCATGTCCCGCAACCCGTCGCCGACCATTTGCAGCGAGAGAACGGAAAGAATGATGGCGAAGCCGGGGAAATAGGTCATCCAGTCGGCTTGCCCGATATATTGGCGACCAGCGGCAATCATCGTGCCCCAGGTCGGAATTTCCGGGCTGACACCTAGCCCGAGAAAAGAGAGGCCTGCTTCCGCCAGCATGGCGCTGGCAAACAGGAAGGAGGCCTGCACCAGGATCGGCGACAACAGATTGCGCAGCACATGCCGCGTCATGATGTGGAAGGTCGATATCCCAAGCGCCTGGGCCGCCTCGACATAGGGAAGCTCCCTGATGACAAGGGTCGAGGCGCGCACGATGCGGGCAAGGCGCGGCGAATAGACGATGGAAAGCGCGACGATCACGGTGGTGAGCGATGGTCCAAGGGCTGCAACGAGCGCAATGGCGAGAAGAATATCCGGGAACGCCATCATCGCATCGATCAGGCGTGCAATCGGTGTGTCCAACCGCTTGAAGAAACCGGCCAGCAGACCAAGCGTCACACCGATGATCGCGGACAAAGAAACAACGGACGCGCCCACAAGCAGCGACAATCGGCCTGCATAAATGGTGCGCGAGAAGACGTCGCGGCCAAACTCATCCGTGCCGAACCAGAAGGTTTCGCTGGGCGGCTTGAGGCGATTGACGATGGACAGCTTAGATGGCGAGTAAGGTGCAATCCAGGGCGCGAGCGCGGCCAGAAGTACGAAGATGACAAGCACGATCAGGCCGAAGGCCACCGTCTTTCGTTTCAGAAACCGTTTGAAAAACTTCATGCCTTCGCTGCTAGAAGGGGCCGGTGTAGTTGTAGCAATATCCGTCATCGGTTCCCGCCCCCTTTAATAGCGCACGCGCGGATCGATCAGCAGGTAGAGCATGTCGATCGCGAAATTGATGAGGACGTAGAGCGCTGCAATGACGAGAAGCGCACCTTGAATGACCGGATAGTCTCGTCGCAGAACCGCGGAAACCACGAGACTGCCAACGCCTGGAAGCCCGAAGACCGTCTCGGTGACGACAGCGCCTGAAATGAGTACCGCAGCCGTCAACCCGAGAACGGTGAGGATGGGGATGAGCGCGTTCTTCAACGCATGTTTCATCACCACCCGCCGTTCGACCACACCCTTCGCCCGAGCGGTGCGAATATAATCATCACCGAGCACATCAAGCATTGATGCGCGGGTGAAGCGGAGGATCAATGCCGACGACACCAATCCAAGTGCGAAAGCCGGAAGAGTGAGGTGATACATGCGATCGAGGAAGCTTGAACCAGGCCCCCCATAGCCCGACACCGGGAAAAGATTGAGCCGCACCGCAAAGAACTGCATGAGGATAAGGCCAAGCCAGAAGCTCGGAATGCTGGCCGCAAGCATCGCAACGGTCGTTGCAGCCTGGTCCACGAAAGATCCGCGGCGATAGGCGGCGTAAATGCCAATGGGCAAGGCGATGACACTGGCAATCAGCAACGAAAACAGTGTGAGAAAGAAGGTCGGTTCAGCGCGATCAAGCAGCGCCGTCGTGACGGGCATATTCAGGAAGATCGACTGCCCAAGATCGCCTTTCAGCATCTGGCCGATGTAGTAGAAATATTGCACGGCCAGCGACTGATCGAGCCCCAAACGCGTTCTCAGATCAGCAATGTCTTGTGCTGACGCATCCGGGCCGAGCATGACGGCTGCCGGGTCACCCGGGGTAACGCGCACGATGATGAAGACGATCGTGACGACGAGAAACATCACGACGATCATGCCTGCGAGGCGCTGGAGAATATATCGTATCATGGGCTTGGCGTTCCCTTGCCGCAGGGTAAAGGAGTCTGCTTGGGTATGCGTTGCTGGACTGAGTATCAGGGTCGCGCCAACTCTCTCTGCGTCCCGTTGGACATGAGATGAACAATGGCGCGACGACGCTCGCTCGATGGACTACTTCTTGATGGAAGCGTTCCAGAAGTATGGCCAAGGTGCTGCCTGGATACCCTCGATCTTCTTCGACTTGGCAGCGACCGCATTGAAGTCACCGATCTTCATGTAGGGGATCTCCTCATACATGGCCTTTTGAACATCAGCCCAGAGAGCGATACGCTTTTCAGGATCGGATTCGGCCGAGAACGCTTCAACTGTCTGCTTGCGCAGCGGCGTATCCCACCATCCTGGCGATGTCGGCGCGAGAGAGCCGATCAGAGCTGGCTCTGGCAGGAATGGGCTATGGGTAATGTAGATGTCCCATAGCGCCTTGTCTGCGCGGCGTTGGGTCAGCGTTGCCCAGTCCACCACCTGCATGTCCACCTTGAAGCCTGCAAGCTTCAGATACTCGGCAGCGACCTGCGCCATCTTGTAATGGAACTCGTATTGACGGCTTGTGAGGATGCGGATGGGCTTTTCGCCGTCATAGCCTGCGGCCTTGGCGGCTTTTGCAGCGCCTTCCGGATCGGCAATATTGTAATTGCCCTCGACACCTGCATTTGTGTTCCAGATAAAGTTCTTCGGATAGATATCACCGTCAAGCGCATAAAAATCCGTGCTGCCAAAGGCGGCTGCCAGCATGTCTTCCATGCTGAGCGCCTGGCGGATTGCCTTGCGCATCGCGACATCCTTGGCAAGCCCCTGCGCCGTATTGAAGACGAAGACGGGATAGCCGAACGGCGTCAGCACTACCGGCTCTGTCGCCGAAGAAGACTTGATCTTGTCGAAGGATTCGACCGGGATCGAGTCGATGTAATCATATTGACCGGAAACCGCCGCCTCGACGCGGGTGTTGGCGTCAGGCACGGGTACGAAGCGGATCTCGTCGAGATATTGATGCCGCGCGCCACCATACCCATTGCCGTCGCCTTCGCGGGACTTATATCCGTCGAAGCGGACGAGCTGGATATATTGGTCGGCTTTGCGCTCCTTCAGCATATACGGGCCGGTACCGATAAACTCCTTCATCGGCTCTTCCTGCTTTTCCTTAGGAAGAATGATCGCCGCGGAGTTGTTGAAGGCAAGAAGCGAAACGAGCGGCGCATAAGGCTGCTTCAGCGTGATCGTGACGGTCAACGGGTCGGTGGCTTCGATCTTGTCGATAAAGGACGCGGCCTGCTTGCCGCGCGATGCAACTTTGATCCACCGATCGAGGGAAGCAACCACATCATCCGACGCCATGTCGGAACCGTCGTGGAACTTGATGCCGGCGCGCAGCTTGATCGTGTAGGTTTTTCCGTCTGCGCTGATCTCCGGAAGACTTTCCGCCAAAAGCGGTGTCGTCTTCCACTCCTTGTCGAAGGTATAAAGTGTCTCGAAGATGTGCTGCGTGACGATGCCGACGAGATCCGCGGTTGATGCCATTGGATCGAGCGTTGGCGGCTCACCGATGGTTGCGACATTGATCACGCCACCACGATCCTGCGCAAAGAGAACCGACGGGCTGACGATGAGTGCCGTGGCGAGAAGGAATGCGAGCTTCAGTTTCATATCATACTCCCAGCTTTATTGTTCCGTTATTATGTTATATAAGCTTTTATAAGAGAATATCGGAAAGGGAGTTACTGTCAATCAAGTTCTTGATGGTGAGTTAGGACGTGCTGAAACGCAGGGCGATTTATTGTCACCTTCCACTGGAGGGGAGCGGCACGCTTGGCTGAAATTAGATGAGGCGAGATGACGGGTTATAGAGTTTGACCGGGGTCGGATTTCTCGCTGGTGCGCGAGTGCGATCTTTAATGATCGGCAACCTCGCCAAAGGACAGCGGGATTCCGCCACTGTCGAGATGGTGTCGATCAGAGATTGAAGCAGCGATGTCACATGTGGCGGGCGCTTTTAGACTTTGACCGTCGAGTTCAGCTGGCCTCGAACGCCTGATAAACTCCGGCTAGCCTGGTCGAGGCCTCACCCAAGAGACGCCTATTTATCGCGCTTCAGTTGATATCGGTCGTCATCGGTGACGAACCCGTCGATCGTTGGAATCAGCGAGTAAGCGTAGTCCTCGCCACCGATGAATACGAGCTTGATCTCATCGATCTGCCATCCGTCCATTTTCTTCTTTTTGACATTGGCAGCACAGTCGCCTCTGATCTGCAGGCCCTTGGTGTCGTCACCCCTGGTGGAAGCGGTATCCAGCAAAGACAGGTGGCAGAGCGCTTTTCCCTTCTTGTCGGTCAAAACCCATTTACCGATAGCGTCCTTCTCCGTTGCGGCACGGTCCATCTTTCCAGGCTCAGGAACGAAATAAATACGGGGCGACCGCTCGATGTCCGTTACCCATGGACCAACCTCCCGTTCGCCGAAACAGATGATCTTTTTTCTGGTCGCGTCGCGCAGGACGATCCCTGGGCCGCCGAAATCCCAGGCAGCGATCTGATCATGCCAGGGTGCGCCGCACGTCTTTCCTTCCGCCACGGCTCGGCCGCCGATCGTCTTGTCTTTCTTCAGCGTGATGTGACAGCCAAGGCTCCCATCCTCCGACACGATCAGCCAGTCACCTACCGTCGCGTCCACAATGTCCTCGCTGACCTCCTGAGCCCAACCGACACCGCTCAATGCCAGCATGATAGCAAAGCTTGTCAGCACGCTCCGAACTACTCGCATCATCCACCCTTCCCAGATACGATCTCGTCCCTATTGGGCTCCGCTTCCGGTTTTTTATCAAGACCTATTTGTGTGATGGCGGTCGGGCTGCCTCTCGCCCGCAACGACGGCTGGCCGCGATAACGTCCTGATTTGCTTCCTAAAGATGATGAATTGCATGTCCCCATGTTGACCATATCCGCCGTCGCCACCACTTCAGTGCTTATGGCGAAAAAGAAATCCAACACCGTGCCGCTTCTGACCGAGTCCTGGACGCTGCCGCCCGCGGCAACGCTCGGCTCGTCCGTCCGCGCCAAAGGCATCTTGATGGAGTTGCGCGCCAAATTGCCTTTTGCCGTCCGCAGGGATCTGGATATCGCAGGCATGGTTTTGACCCTCGCGGTTCCAGAAGACGACGAGGACGACTTCAAGGCGGCGCGCGCCAAGGTCTCGAAATTGCTGGAAACCATGGAAAGCCTGCCGGTGCTACCGCGCGAGATCGAAGATATCCTGACCATCTCCACCACGGAGCGCCGACGCTGGCTTGAAGATGGTCGCCTGCCGAGCGGCGGCATCAGGACGGTAAGACTGCGTGGCCGGGCGAAACGGATCACCTTCCACGTCTTTGAGCCGAAGGTGGTCGAGGAGCTTCTCAACAGTGGCGCCATCGACGAATGGCGAGAACATGATCTCGCCGCGAAGGCAGAGAATAGACGGCGCGCGGCGCATCAAGCCAAGCTGACACGTTCGCTCAAAAAGGCGAAGTCGGCGCGTCCGCCTGAGCGTAGTTCGGCCGAACTCTCCGGTTGGGAAGAGTTCGACCGCGATGGCCTTCTTCGATAGCGCGGAGCTACGCTGTGGCGCGGGCGCCGAGCGGGCCTTGGTGGACGACAATCCGAGCGTGGTATGGCACGCGCTGGTAAAGATCGATCACGTCCTGATTGACGAGGCGAACGCAGCCCGAAGAGGTTGCCTTGCCGATCGACTGCCACTCCGGCGAGCCATGGAGACGGTAGAGCGTGTCCTTGCCATCCTTGAAGATGTAGAGCGCGCGGGCACCAAGCGGGTTCTTGATCCCCGGATCCATGCCGCCATTCTCGACAGAGAAGCGTGCCAGTTTTGGCTGGCGAGCAACCATTTCAGCCGGAACCTTCCAGCGTGGCCAAGGCTGGCGCCAATGAACGATCCCCTCACCTTCCCAGGCAAAGCCGTCCCGTCCGAGGCCAACACCGTAACGCATCGCCGTTCCGCCAGGCTCGACCACATAGAGGAAGCGGTTTGGCGTATCGACGACCACCGTGCCGGGCTTCTCGCCTGTCGGGTCTAGCACGCGCTGACGGTAATATTTCGGATCGATCTGCTGGTAGGGAATTGCAGGGAGGCTGTGTCCGCCATCCTCCAACGCCGCGTAGCGCTGCTGCAACTCCGCCTCATCCGGCGGCACGATAGGCCGCCGAGCGGCTTGCGGCACCACTGCGGGTGTGGAGTTTGTCTGGCAGCCCGCAAGCGCTGCCGCTGCCGAAAGCGTCCCTAAGATAAAGCTGCGACGAGATACGCGCTGAAGAAGTGTCATGTGGGAAATCCATAGAAATTGCGCCTCCTTCTCGCCCATCGAAAAACGCATGGCAAGCCGGAGAAGATCACATCCATGGCATCGGACTAATATACGCTGGGGGCTGCGCCAAAAGTGTCACGGTCATCGCGAATGCGCGTTGATGACCTCAAGAAAGGCGTCGCCGAAACGCTCCAGCTTTGAAGGCCCGACGCCGGAAATATCCAGCATCTCGTCTTCGTCGGATGGCCGTTCGGTCGCAAGCGCAACCAACGTCGTGTCGGGAAAAACGACATAGGGCGGCACGCCGAGATCCTTGGATATGTCCATGCGGACAGCGCGTAACGCCTGAAAGAGCTCGAGATCGGCGCCTTCCAATCCAGACTTCGCATTTGCTGAACTTGCCGAGGACGATCGGGACGCCTTGCCCGTCGTCGGCCGATCCTTGCGGAAGCGGACCTCGCGTTCCTTTTTGAAGACGGCGCGCGATTCCGGCTCCAGCTTGAGAGCTCCATAAGCGCCATGATCGACGCTGATCAGTCCCGCGGCAAGAAGCTGGCGATAGACCGATTGCCAGGTCTTGGCCGGCAGGTCCTTGCCAGCTCCGAAAACCGGCATATCGACGTGGCCGAAGCGGGTGGTCTTGTCAGTCTCGTTGCCGAGCAGAACATCGACGAGGTGTCCGGTACCGAAGCGCTCTCCCGTTCGATAGATCGCCGCCATCGCCTTGATCGCGGCATCCGTCCCATCCCAGGTTTCCACCGGTTTCAGGCAGGTATCGCAGTTGCCGCAATTTCCACCATGGGCTTCGCCGAAGTGCTTGAGGATCGCCTGCCTGCGGCAGCCGGCCGTCTCGCAAATGCCAAGCAGCGCATTGAGCTTAGCGCGCTCGACACGCTTGATCTCTGGGCTTGAATTCCCCTCATCGATCATGCGACCGCGCTGAATGACGTCAGCCATGCCGTAGGCCATCCAGACATCGGACGGCAGCCCATCGCGGCCCGCACGCCCGGTTTCCTGATAATAGGCCTCAACCGATCCGGGCAAATCCAGATGGGCGACGTAGCGCACATTCGGCTTGTCGATCCCCATGCCGAAGGCGACCGTTGCCACGAGGCAAAGTTCTTCCTCTTTCAGGAACGCGTCCTGATGGCGGTCGCGCATCTCCCGCTCCATGCCGGCATGATAGCCAAGTGCCCTGATGCCCTGCGTGTTCAGCCACTCCGCCGTCTCGTCCACCTTGGCGCGGGAAAGGCAATAGACGATGCCGCTCGATCCTTTGTGGTGCGACAGGAAGCGCAGCAATTGCTGCTTCGGCTGATCCCGCTCGACGATTTCATAGCCGATATTGGGCCGGTCGAAGGAGGTGGTGAAAACACCAGCGGACTGAAGTTGCAGCCGTTCAATGATGTCATCACGGGTATGAGGATCGGCAGTCGCCGTCAGCGCCATGCGCGGAACGCCGGGATACTCTTCTGCCAGCCGGCCAAGTTCGCGATATTCAGGCCTGAAATCATGGCCCCACTGCGAAACACAATGCGCTTCGTCAATCGCAAACAGCGCGATTTTCGTGCGCCCCACGAGATCCTTGAAGCCTGGCGTGACGATGCGCTCAGGTGTCACATAGAGTAGATCGAGCTCACCGCTATGGACCGCGCTGCGCACATCCATGAACTCTTCGCGCGACAGCGAAGAGTTGAGCGCCGCTGCGCGAACACCGAGTTGCTTCAGCGCTTCGACCTGATCGCGCATCAGCGCGATCAACGGCGAGACCACAATTCCAAGCCCATTCCTGCAAAGCGCTGGAACCTGGAAACACAGCGATTTGCCCGCGCCGGTTGGAAAGAGCACAACGGCATCGCCACCCGCCATCACATGGTCGACAACCTCTTCCTGTCGGCCTCTAAAAGAGGCGTAGCCATAGACGCGTTTCAACAGCGAAAGCGGCGTTTCGCTTCCGCTCTCGGCAAAAAGACTTTTGGTAGGACTGTGGGACTGCGGCATGGAATCGCTCGTTAGGCTAAAGGCACTCTATGCCATAGAGCGCCGACAAGCGCGAGCTTTGTACGAAACCGGATAGCGAGTTCGCGCAATGGCGGGCAGACCAAGCGATTGTCGATGCAGCCCAGCGCACCCAGACAGCTTCCATGACGGAGTGGTTGATGAGGAACCTTAGTTCACGGGACGGCGTTTCTCGTTTTTGCTTAGGAGCGCAACTTTGACAGCCCAGCCCATCCGCTATTCCGCCGATCTGGAAACCGTGAGAGAAAAGGAGCCGGAAACCATCTCAGGCCTCATCGAACAGTTCGATACCATCCTCGAAACCACGGCCAAGAATTACGGGCACGCGGTTCGCTCCGTCCACGCGAAAGCGCATGGCATCATCGAAGCGGAGATGGTGGTAAAACCCGGTCTGCCGCCGGAGCTGGCACAGGGCCTATTTGCCATGCCCGGCACTCACAAGGCCTTCATGCGCCTCTCCACCAATGCAGGCGATATCCTTCCCGATGCCGTGTCGCTTCCTCGCGGAATGGCATTGAAGGTGCTGGATGTCCAAGGGCAGCGCTTGCCCGACGCGGAAGGTTCGACGCAGGACTTTGTCATGGTCAACGGTCCGGTCTTCCAGGCACCGAATGCGGAGAAATTTCTTTCCAGCCTCAAGCTGCTTGCCAAGACGACCGACAAGATGGAAGGCACAAAGGTGGTGATGTCGAGCGTGCTTCAGACCGTCAATAAGGGTCTTGAAGCGGTGGGTGTCTCTAGTCCCGCCATCCAGTCGCTCGGTGGCGCACCCGATGTCGATCCGCTGGGTGAAACCTACTTCAGCGTGACGCCTTTCCGTTATGGCGACTATGTTGCCAAGTTCCGGCTTAAACCCGTTTCGCCCGATCTAACGAAACGCACCGGAACAGAGATCGACGTCAGTGTGCGAGAAGACGCCATTCGCGAAACGGTCCAGGCAGAAATGCAGGAAACCCATGGTGTTTGGGAGTTTCAGGTCCAGCTCTGTCGCGATCTCGAAAAACAGCCAATCGAAGACCCCACTGTCGAGTGGAAAGAAGACGATGCACCATTCGTCACCGTCGCGACCATTACGGCACATCCGCAGGATAGCTGGAGTGATGAGAAGGTGCAGAAGGTGGACGAAGAGATGCGGTTCAGCATCTGGACAGGTCTTACCGATCACCAGCCGCTCGGCAATATCAACCGGGCGCGGAAGGACACCTACCGCCACTCAGCCGAGTTCCGGGCGAAATTCAACGGCTGTCCGTTCCATGAGCCTGCCGCATAAGCGCGCCCAATGATTGCTGAAGGCGCTCCGTTCCCGCGGGGCGCTTGCTCCTTTTTTGAATGGAAGACATCATGACCGACACCATCCCTAACCCTGAATCTGAAGGTCCCTCTGGCGGTTGGGGATCGGTAAAATCGATTGCGCGAATTCTGGGTGACGACAAACCCTCGCCCATGGTGCTCGAGGAATTGGCACGGCAAAACAAGCCCGGCGGCGTGATGTGCGTCTCCTGTGCCTGGCCAAAACCGGCCAATTATCATCCCTTCGAATTCTGCGAGAACGGCGCGAAGGCAACGATTTCCGACCTGACCAGCGCGCGATGCACGCCGGGTTTCTGGTCCGATCACACGGTCCAATCACTTCGCGGCTGGAAAGACTACGATCTCGAACAGACGGGCCGGCTGACGCACCCACTTCGTTATGACGAAGCCAGCGATCGCTATGTCGAAGTCTCGTGGGATCAGGCCTTCGACGATATCGGCCAAACCCTGAAGTCCCTTCCACGCGAGAGTGTTGTCTTCTATTCCTCCGGACATGCGGGCCTGGAGGCTTCCTATCTCTACGCGCTGCTTGCCAGAACCTACGGCAACAATAACCTGCCCCAAAGCTCGAACATGTGCCATGAGACGACCTCGGTCGGCCTACAGAAGGTAATCGGCTCGCCTGTCGGCACCGTCGTCTGGGAAGACCTTGAGAAAGCCGATGCTTTCTTCTTCTTCGGCCAGAACCCCGGTTCGAACAGTCCCCGTTTCCTTCATCCTCTGCAGGAGGCGAAAAAGCGCGGTGCCAAGATTGTCACCTTCAATCCCGTGGTCGAGCAAGGGCTCGTCTCCTTCGTCAATCCGCAAAGCCCGGTCGACATGCTGACGGGACGTGAAACGCAGATCTCGGACGAATATCTTCAGGTGAAGGCCGGAGGTGACATCGCCGCCATCCTCGGCCTCTGCAAGGTGGTCGTCGAAGCGGATGATGCGGCCGTCAGCACGGGGGCAGCGAGGGTCCTCGATATTGCATTTATCGACGAGCATACGGTTGGCCTGGAAAGTTTCATCGATCTCGTGCGCAGCACCGACTGGTCGGTCATCGAGAAAGAAAGCGGCCTGACCGAGACGGCAATCCGCGGCGCCGGCGAACTCTACATCCAGGCGGAACGCGTCATCGGTGTCTATGGCATGGGCTTGACGCAGCATTCGCAAGGGGCACTCAACGTTGCAATGGTGGTGAACCTGCTGCTGCTGCGCGGCAATATCGGTCGCGAGGGAGCCGGATGCTGTCCTGTACGCGGTCACTCCAATGTCCAGGGCCAGCGCACCGTGGGCATTGCTGAAAAGGCAAAGCTGATCCCGATGGACAAGCTGAAGGCCCTCTTCGACTTCGATCCGCCGACAGAGGATGGGGTGACCATTGTCGACGCCGTCAAGGGCATGATGTCGGGCCAGATCAAGGCGACGATCTCGCTTGGCGGCAACCTTGTACGCGCTGTTCCAGACCAGAAGGCCATGGAAGAGGCATGGGCGAGCCAGGATCTCACGGTCGTCGTGTCCACCAAGCTGAACCGAAGCCATCTCTTTCCGGGAAAGAAAGCTTACATTCTGCCCTGCCTCTCGCGACTGGAGCGAGACGAGCAGGCATCCGGTCCGCAATCGGTGACGACAGAAGACAGCTTCTCGCATATCTCGGGCTCCGTCGGTAAACGCACGCCAGCATCGAAGCATCTGAAAAGCGAACTGGCGATTGTGACGAGCATCGCCAAGGCGACTGTCGCGCCCAACCCAAAACTAAAATGGGACGAATGGACCGCCGACTACAGCCTCGTCCGAGACCTTATCGAGGCCACGTATCCAGATCAGTTCGGGGCTTACAACGAGCGTATGTTCGAACCGAGCGGCTTTTATCGCGGCAATTCGGCCCATGACCGGGTCTGGAAGACGGAGGAAAAGAAAGCGGTCTTCACCACGCCAAAGCAGCTCAATGCTCTTTCGTTCGATGATGCGGAAGGCCGCTTGCGCCTGATCACCATGCGCTCCAACGACCAGTTCAACACCACGATCTACGGCTATTCGGACCGCTTCCGCGGCATCGAAGGAACGCGCGACGTGCTGTTGATGTGCCGTGAGGACATCCGCTCAGCTGGTCTTTCGGAAGGCCAGGAGGTTAAGCTCGTCAGCGACTTCAACGACGGCGTGCGACGTGAACTCGCTGGACTGAAGGTCAGGGAACACAATCTCCCGCGGGGAACGATCGGCGCCTATTACCCGGAAGCCAACGTTCTTATTGCCATCGACCATCACGACGAACTGTCGAAAACGCCAGCTTCGAAGGCCGTACCCGTTCGCATCGAGGCTTGAGACCTCTGAAGTGCACTGGGTCTTAATAAGCCGCGAAAGCGAAGATTTCGCGTTGGCCGGGGCCGGGCTTTATGATGTCCGGCCAGCGAACTCTGGGTTTTTGCCATAGGAGAGGCAAGGCTCTGACATGAACAGGCGTTCGGCAAGAAAATCGACGAGAACGCGCACCTTCGGCGACAAATGCCGACTGGATGGCCAGAGCAGGTTGAACTGACCGGGCGCGTCGAGATGATCGAGAAGCAGGGGAACGAGATCGCCGGAACGGACCGGACCCTCCGCCAGGAAATCCGGCATGCAGCCAATCCCCAAATCGCGCATCACTGCGCCACGCAATGCTTCCATATTGTTGCAGGTCAGCACGTAGCTCAGCCTCGGTTCCGGTTCACCTTCTGGCCGACGCAGCGGCCACGGCTGTATCTTGCCGCTATTGGGGTAGCGGAAGCCGATGCTGGCATGATCGGCAAGATCACGCGGACAGCCAGGTGTGCCGTGGCGGGCAAGATAGGCAGGCGTCGCCGCCAGCAACAGGCGGAAAGGCCGGAGTGCGCGCACCATCAACCGGCTGTCCGGCAACTGGCCGCTGCGAATAGCGACATCCACCCCTTCCTCGATCAAGTCAACGATGCGGTCATTGAAATCGAGATCGAGCGTGATGTCGGGATAGCGGGCCATGAAGTCGGGGATTACCGGCAACAGCAGATGATAGGCGATGATCGGGCAGGACATACGGATGACGCCGCGCGGCGCTTCGCGTGTGCGCATAAGGCTTTCATGCGCATCGTCGAGGTCGTCGAGAATATGCCGACATCGTTCGTGAAAGGCCCGTCCCTCCTCCGTCAGCCGAAGACTGCGGGTGGTTCTCTGGAAAAGCCGTACCTGGAGTTGAGCTTCCAGCTTACTCACTGCCTTCCCCACGGCTGAGGGCGACAGGCCCAGTACCCGACCGGCTGCGGCAAAGCTGCCAAGATCGGCAGTTCGAACAAAGGCGGAGAGGCCGGTGAAACGGTCCATCAAAAACTCCCATTCAAGACTTTTATTCCTGATTGATCGGATAAGGTTGGAGGTTATCGCACATTAGAGCGCAAGTATATTGGTTGGCGACGGTTTCACCCGTGATTAATGAAGCCTGTTTTTCAGGAGGATAGTTTATGCAGCCCCATATCTCCGCGCGTCCCCACACGCATCCCTACCTCGCTTTGCTTGCCGTCTGCCTGGCAGCGGCAGCCATGCCACTGACTTTCACCGGCACGGCAGTCGCGCTTCCATCGATCGCGCAAGCGCTTGATGCCTCGCCCGTGGCGACCGCGTGGGCCACCAATGCCTTCATGCTGACCTTCGGTTCAACCCTGATGGTGGCAGGCGCACTGGCCGATAGTCTCGGCCGCCGCCGCGTCTTCTTGTTGGGTGCGGCAAGTTTCGCGCTCTTCTCGCTGGCGCTGACCGTGGTGCCGGATATCTTGCTCTTCGATCTGCTTCGCGGTGGCCAGGGTCTTGCGGCCGCGGCCGCCTATGCCGGCGGCGCCGCAGCACTTGCACAGGAATTCAATGGAGCAAGCCGCATGCGGGCCTTCAGCGTCCTCGGCACAAGCTTCGGCGTCGGTCTTTCCCTTGGTCCGGTGGTTTCGGGTGCGATGATTGAAAGCTTCGGCTGGCGCAGTATCTTCCTCGCTGTGGTGCTCCTAACCTCACTTTCCTTCCTGATCGGTTACAGGTTCCTGAAAGAGAGCCGCGACCCGGCTGCGGGAAGATTGGACTGGCGGGGTGCGCTTGGCTTCACCACCATGCTCGCCCTGTTTACCTATGGCATGCTGCTGGTTCCCGAACGCGGCTGGAGCGACGGCCTGGTCGTCGGCGCCTTGATTGGCTCTGCGGTCTGCCTCGTCCTGTTCATCCAGATCGAAAGAACGGTAGCGCGACCAATGCTTGATCTCTCGCTCTTCCGCTATCGCCGTTTCGTCGGTGTCCAACTGCTCGCCGCAGCGCCTGCCTATGGTTTTGTGGTTCTTTTGGTTCTGCTGCCGCTGCGCTTCGTCGGCATTGAGGGAATGGGAGCCATTGCGGGCGGTGGATTGATGATCGCTCTCTCCGCGCCGCTTCTGATACTGCCGATCGTGGCTGGTTGGCTAACACGCTGGCTGCGTCCCGCAACCCTATGCGGCACCGGACTGATCTTGACAGCCTGCGGCCTGGGCTGGCTTTCCACCTTGCCATCCGGCACCCCGGCGGCTCTGCTCCTATTGCCGATGTTGATGATCGGCACGGGGATCAGCCTGCCATGGGGTTTGATGGACGGTCTTGCCGTTGACGTGGTTCCCAGCGAGCGTGCGGGTATGGCGATGGGCATCTTCTCCACCGTCCGGGTTGCCGGGGAAGGAGTGGCCCTTGCCGTCATCGGCGCCATTCTCTCATTGTTGATCGCCGGACGCCTCAGTGCTGCAGGTCTCCAAGGTTCGGCACAAACGGCAGGCCAAAACCTTGCCATCGGCAATCTCGAAGGCGCGCTTGCCGCACTGCCTGGCTCCACGGTCAGCCAACTCCAGTCGTTTTACAGCCAGGCTTTCTCGTCGGTGCTGATCCTGTTGTCGGCCATCACCACCATCACCGCCATCATCGTTTTTCTGTCCCTGAACCAGGCGAAAGACGAGGCAGTCGCGGCAAAGGCGTTATAGTACCTCTACCGGACAACGCCCCACGGCCAATGACGGCGCGCAACTTCGCACTTGCGCGCCTTCTTCTATCTTGGGAGAACACCATCGACACCCCGTTAGAGGGCACCACAGGTCGAGTACATCATGGCAATATCCCATCATCAGTTCCCTGCGCCGAAAAATCCCTGGGACAACGGCCCCGCCATTCGTAAGGAACGCATGACCATTCTCGGCAGCCTGGACACGAAAAGCTTTCTGCCCTGGATCGACCGCCATGCCGCCAAGCTCGGCTTGGAGCAGCGGATCTCCCATGCCGACCAGGCACGCATCGAACTGATCCTCGCAGGGCCTATAGAGCTGATCGACGCTATGGAAATGGGCTGCTCCTTGGGACCCATTAACGTCTGGGTGGAGGATATTCAGCGCGCTGAAGCTGTAGACGATACCGTCTAAACAGCCGGTGATGGAAAAGCAGTGATAGGCATCAAAAAGAGTGTTTGCGTAAATATCAGCCACAGTTGCAAGTGCGAAAATTTTATGCAAACGTGCCCTGCATGTCGCGCGGTTTTGCCCGCTGACGCCTTCTTTGTGCAGGGGCCAAGCCTCTCAAATCACTCGGAACTTTGAAATGCCTCAGAATATTGCCCCCGCCTGGATACCGGTCGCGTTGTCGACGGATTTGCCGGTGGCATCGGTCATTCCCGCTCGTCTTAAAACTGCGTCCTTGGCGATTTGGCGCGCTCAAAGCGGCGCTGTCTCTGCAGTCGCCGACCGCTGTCCACATCGCGGCATGCGGCTCTCGCATGGTTTCGTTCGTGGCGAAGCCTTGTCTTGTATCTATCACGGCTGGCGTTACGGAAAATCCGGCAACTGTCTTGCCATTCCGGCCCATCCCAGCCTGACGCCGCCTGAGGCAATCCGCGTCGCGACCTATCGGGCTGGCGAGCGTGACGGCGTGATTTGGGTATCGGCAGAAGAGGTCGCGGCCGACATGCCTTCGAATGAGGGCTTCGTCGGGCTGCGCAGTATCACGCTGTCAGCGACAGCCGAAACGCTTGCTGCCTGTATCGGCGCCGACCTTATAGAGGACGCCATCGATTGGGCGATCGACGGAATGAGGGCACGCCTGCTGACTGCGCCTTCGGGAGAAGATGGCGCGCTGCTTGTTCATCTATTGATCGACAGCAGCGCGACCAAAGCACAGAAAATTGCCGCATCGACCGCATTGGAAACACTGCGTCGTCAGGCCGAGGCCGCTGCCAACCGGGGAGAAGCCGCATGAGCCGCGACGCGATGATCGACCAATGGTATCCTGTCGGCTTGATCAGCCGGCTCTTGTCCGACGGGCAAGAGACGTTGCTGATGGGCGAAACGATCTGTGTCTCCCGCAACGGCGAAGGTAAGGCCGAGGTCGCGACGGCCGATGGCCGCGCTCTTCCCGTAACAGAAAGATATGGTCACGTCTGGTCTTCTCTAGGCGTGCCTGAAAAACCGCTCTTCGATATTCCGGAAGCCGAACAGCCCGGCCGTCGCCTGGTCGATGTCGGTGTCGTCCGGGTTCGCTGCTCGCCGCTGCGCGCCGTCGAGAACTTTCTCGACATCGCTCATTTTCCCTTCGTCCACACCGACATTCTTGGCTCCGAGCCCCATACGGAAGTGGAGAACTACAAGGTCGAAATCCGCGAGGACGCCGACGAGGTTTGGGCAACGCAGGTGAAATTCTATCAGCCGCAGGCAGCAAAGTCGGCCAGCGGCGGCATCACGACGGAATACATGTACCGCGTGCCCGCGCCCACCTGCTCCGTGCTCTACAAGACCTGCCCACCGAAGCCTGGCGAATGGGACGTGATCACGCTTTTCGTCCAGCCGCTGACGGAAGAACTCTGTGACGTGTGGCCGTGGATGGCGCTATACGACGATGAGACGCCGATGACTGATCTCATCCACTTCCAGCAGATGATCTTCCTGCAGGACCGCTCGATCCTCGAAAACCAGATCCCGCGCCGTCTGCCGCTCGATCCCGGCATGGAAATTCCCACCCGCGCGGACCTCACCTCCGTCGCTTACCGCCGCTGGCTGAAGCGCCACGACTTCACCTATGGCGCACAGCTGGTAGCCCAATGATCCTTTACGACTATATCCTCTCGCCAAGCTGTTACAAAGCGCGCCTGATGGCAGCACTCACCGGCCTCAAACTGACGCTGCGCGCCGTCGATTTCCATCCGGGCGGAGAACATCGCGGGCCGGAGTTGCTGGCGCTGAACCCGGCAGGCTCTATCCCAATCCTGGTGGACGGCGATCTGGTCCTGACGGAATCCTCTGCGATCCTCGTCTATATCGCGGGCAACGCTGCGCCCGCATGGCTTGGTACCGGCGAACCTTCCACAGCGGCCCGTATTCAACAGTGGCTCTCCTTCTCAGCCCGGCTGACGGCCAGCCTTGGCGGCGCGCGCTTGCATGAGATGCTGCATCGTCCGGGCGATATCGCCACCTTGCGCGCCTCGGGCGTGATTGCGCTTCGGGAACTGGAAGCCGCCCTCTTCGAGCAAAGGCTGAAGGGAGAGGCTTTCCTTGTCGGCAACACAGCAACCGTCGCCGACATCGCCTGCTTCCCCTATGTGGCGCTCGCGCCCGATGGCGGGGTATCGCTCGATTTTTACCCCTCCATCCGCCTGTGGATGCGTGCCATCAGATCGCTGGAAGGCTTTATCGAGATGCCAGGCATCCACCGTCTGCATGAGCTGAAGCCGGACCCGCACGAGACGCCAGCGCTGACCGAAACGGCAGAGGCGTAAAGCGTATGGCCGGACATCTTTTAAAAAACTGTGCTGCTGTGATCGTCAATGACGGCACCGGCATGTCCGTACGCCGCAATGTCGATCTCCTGACGGACGGTCCCGCAATCAAGGCCATCGGCGAGGATCTTGCGAGCGGACCGATCCCAGAGGGCACCGAAATCACCGATGCCAGCGGCTGGTTCGTTTATCCGGGGCTCGTCAACACGCATCACCATTTCTTCCAGTGCTTCGTGCGCAACCGCGCCGATCTCGACTGGACGAAGCTTTCGGTGATCGAGTGGCTCGATCGCATCTACCCGATCTTCTCGCGGCTGACGGAGGACTGTTTTTATCACGCCTCCGTCACCGCCATGGCCGAGATGATCAAGCACGGCTGCACCACGGCCTTCGATCATCAGTATAATTTCCCGCGTCATGCTGGTAAAAGGCTGATCGACCGGCAATTCGAGGCCGCCGATTTGTTTGGCATGCGCTTCCACGCCGGTCGCGGTGGCAACTCGCTGCCCAAGTCGGAAGGGTCGACCATACCCGACGAGATGCGCGAGACGACGGACGAATTCATCGCCGACTGCGCCCGTCTGATCGAGACCTATCACGACACCTCGCCCTTCAGCATGCGCCAGGTGGTGGTCGCACCCTGCCAGCCCGTCAACAGCTATCGCGAGACCTTCGTGGAGTCTGTTCGTCTTGCGCGCGACAAGGGCGTCCGGCTCCACACCCATGTCGGTGAGGGTGAGAGCGACGTGATCCTTGCCCGCCACGGGCTGCGCACTGTCGATTATCTGCACGAGATGGGTTTTGCCGGACCGGACACCTTCTACGCCCATTGCTGGGAACTGACCCACGACGAGTTGCGCACCATGGCAGCTTCGGGAACGGGCGTGGCCCACTGCCCTGAGCCGGTCTATCTCGTCGGCGCGGAAGTGACCGACATCCCTGCCATGAGCGCCTTCGGCGTGCCGGTGGGTCTCGGTTGCGACGGCGCTGCCTCCAACGATAATTCCAATCTCATGCACTGCATCCATTCCGCCTATATGCTGCAATGCCTGGCGGCCTCGACACGCGCTCATCCTGTGCCTGCACCCGCAGACTTCCTCGGCTATGCGACCACAGGCGGGGCGCAGCTTCTCGGCCGCACCGACATCGGTCGGCTTGCACCGGGCATGGCCGCCGATCTTTTTGCCATCGATACCCGCCGCATGGATTATGTCGGCACCCGACATGATCCCTTGAGCCTGATCGCCAAGGTCGGCATCGGCGCGCCGGCGGACATGACCATGATCAATGGCCGTGTGGTGTGGGCAAAGGGCGAATTTACCGGTCTGGATGAAGGAAAACTTTTCGCCGACGCAGAAGCGGCGCTCGCCACCATCGATTTCTGAAACAACACAACCGACAAGGGGAACCATCATGATCAACGCACTCAATCGCCGCACGCTGCTGAAGGGCGTCGCACTCACCGGTCTTGCCAGCGCCGTTGGCGCGCGTGCCACACTCGCAGCTGATAAGCCGCTCGGCATCGCACTTGTCGTGCCCTCGCCCATTGGCGACGTGGGCTGGGGCCATGCGCTCGCCGCCGGTCTTGAGCCGGTCAAAGCGGCCTATGGCGACAAGGTGAAAGTCACCATTCTGGAAAACATTCCGGAAGGTCCCGATGCCGACCGTATCATGACCAAGACCGTTGCCGACGGAAACAAGTTCCTGATTGCCGGCTCCTTCGGCTATCAGAACGGCGCGCTGCAGATCGCTCGTCGCAACAAGGACGTCAGCGTGCTGCACGCGTCCGGCTTTCAGGTCGCGCCGAACTTCTCGCCCTTCGCCGCCAAATATTTCCAAGGCACCTATCTGATGGGCATGGCGGCTGCCGCGCTGACGAAATCTGGCAAGCTCGGCTCGGTCTCGGCCTTCGCCATCCCCGAACTCATCACCTCCATCAATGCGTTTACGCTGGGTGCCCAGGCCGTCAAACCAGATATCGAAGTTTCCGTTGTCTGGGTGAACTCCTGGTTCGATCCAGCAAAGGAACAGGAAGCCGCCAAGGCGCTGATGTCGCAAGGTTGCGATGTGATCTTCTCCAACGCGCAGGACACACCATCCGTCATCTCCGCCTGCGAGGAAGCCGGCGTCTACGCCTTCAACCTCAATTCCTCGATGAAGAGCTACGCGCAGAAGACCTATCTCGGTTGCGTTGCGACCGACTGGTCCCCCTACTTTCTGGCGCAGGTTAAGGCGCACATGGACGGCACTTTCAAGGGCGCGAATGCCTTCCTCGGCATGTCGGACAAAGTGGTCAAGGTCGTGGACTGGAACCCCAGCGTTCCGGCCGACACCATGACGAAAATCAACGAGACCGAAGCAAAGATCGCCGATGGCAGCTTCTCGCCCTTTACCGGCCCCATCACCAAGGCGGATGGGTCGGAAGGCGTCGCAGCCGGCAAGACGCTGACGGACAAGGAGATCATGGCCATGGATTGGCACGTCAAGGGCGTCACCACGCCTCTGCCGAAGTGATCCCTCATGGCTGAGACGACCCTGCCCGCATCGGCAGACAGTGAACGGGCGAAGGCACCCCTACTTTCGCTGCGTGGCCTGTCGAAAAGCTACGGCCAGATCCGCGCCAATCAGGCGATCGATCTGGACGTGGCGGACCATTCGATCCACGCCATTCTCGGCGAAAACGGCGCGGGCAAATCCACGCTGATGAAGCTGATCTATGGTGTGGAAACGCCGGATGAGGGCACTGTGACATGGCGAGGCGAGCCGATCCGGCTAGCTTCGCCCGCCGAGGCCCGCCGCCAGGGCATCGGCATGGTCTTTCAGCATTTCTCCCTTTTCGAGACGCTGACGGTCGTCGAGAACATCTCGCTCGTCGTACCAGGAAAGAAGAGTGATCTTGTCGAGCGGGTGCGCTCATTGGGACGCGACTTCGGCCTTGAGGTCGATCCGCTGGCCCATGTGCATGCGCTCTCGGTCGGCGAGCGACAGCGGGTCGAGATCATCCGCTGCCTGATGACCGACCCCAAGCTCATCATCCTCGACGAACCGACCTCGGTGCTGCCGCCGCAATCGGTCGAGAAGCTATTCGAGACGTTGAAGCGCCTGCGAGATCGCGGCGTCTCCATCCTCTTCATTTCCCACAAGCTTGAAGAAATCCGGGCGATCTGCGACCGCGCCACCATCCTGCGCGGCGGAAAAGTGACCGGCCACGTGGATCCGCGTGAACACGATGCCCATGATCTTGCCCGTATGATGATCGGGCGCGACATGCCGGAGATCAAGGCTCCGACGGTTGTGGCGACCGGCGAAAAGCGCCTCGAACTGATCGGCCTCGACTACGAGCCGGACGATCCCTTTGCTGTGCCGCTGAAGCGCGTCACGCTGGAGGTGAAGGCAGGAGAAATTCTCGGGCTTGCCGGCATTTCCGGCAATGGGCAAGCGGAACTCTCGTCTATCATTTCAGGCGAAACGCGGCTGGGTCGTGAAGCGAAGGACCGCATCTTCATGATGGGCGAGGATGTCGGTCGCCTCGATGCCGCTGCCCGTCGCAGGCTCGGCTTTGCCTTCGTGCCGGAAGATCGTCTTGGCCGTGGTGCGGTGCCAGAGCTTTCGCTCACCTTGAACGGTCTCCTGACCGCCCATCCGCTCGGCCTGCTGAAGCACGGTCTGATCGACCACACCGGTGCCAAGACGTTCGCCGAGACCTGCATTCGCGATTTCGATGTGCGGACACCTGGACCCGACGCAGAGGCCGGCGCGCTTTCCGGCGGCAATCTGCAGAAATTTATCGTTGGCCGAGAGATCATGCTGGGGCCGAAATTGCTCTTCGTCGCCCAGCCGACGTGGGGCGTGGATATCGGTGCCGCCATGGCGATCCGGCAAAGACTGATCGCGTTGCGCAATGCCGGCATGGCGATCCTCGTTATCTCCGAGGAAATCGAAGAGCTCTTCGAAATCTGCGACCGCATCCAGGTGCTGAATGCCGGTACGCTCAGCCCGTCCCTCGTGACGTCTGAAACGCGTGTCGAAGATGTCGGCCGCTTCATGATTGGTGCCGACGCTGCCACTCACACCGAAAACCCCGCTGCTGGAAAGCTGTCCGCATGAGCGCCTTCCCTCATTTCGTTCGGCGCGAACGTGCCTCGCTGAAGGCGACCATAGTGGCACCGCTTGCGGCGCTCGCGGTTGCCACACTCATCAATCTCGCGCTTTACGCCGTCATGGGTAAAAGCCCTGGTGCCGTGTTCCATGCCATGCTGCTGGAGCCGTTCCTCTCCTGGGCAGCCTTCTCCGAAGTGCTTTTGAAAATGGGGCCGCTGCTCGTGATCGCGCAGGGACTTGCCATCGGCTTTCGCGCCAAGGTGTTCAATATCGGCGCCGAAGGACAGTTCATTCTCGGCGCGATCTTCGCCTCAGCAATCCCCATCTATTATCCGGAAGCAACCGGCGGCTGGATCTGGCCGGCCATGCTTGTCTGCGGGGCCATCGGCGGCGCGCTCTGGGCCGCGATTACCGCTTTCTGGCGGGTGCGGCTCAACGCCAACGAAATTCTCGTGTCCTTGATGCTGAGCCTGGTTGCCGCACAGGTCCTCAACTATCTGCTGCTTGGCCCCTGGAAGGATCCAAACGGCTTCAACTTCCCGCAATCGGTGATGTTTCAATATGACGCCATGGTCCCGACCCTGATCGAGGGCACCCGGGTCAACTGGTCGTTTCCGCTCACCATCCTCTTTTCTCTGGCCGCTTATGTCTTCATGCAGAAGAGCTTTCTCGGCTATAAGCTGCAGGTCGGCGGCCTTGCCCCGCGCGCGGCCGACTATGCCGGTTTCAGTCAGGGCCGCGCCATCTGGCTCTCGCTCCTGATTGGCGGCTTTGCAGCGGGTCTTGCGGGAGCGGCAGAAGTGGCGGGCCCGATCGGCCAGTTGCAACGCTCGATTTCCACCGGCTACGGCTACGCGGCCATCATCGTCGCCTATCTCGGCGGACTGCATCCGATCGGCATCATCCTGTCGTCGCTCGTCATGGCGGTGATCTATATTGGCGGTGACAACGCCATGGTCTCCGCCGAACTGCCGATTGCCGCAGTGCGCGTCTTCCAGGGAAGCCTGCTCGTCACCTATCTCATCGCGGTCGCCTTCGTCCGCTACCGCCTCGAATGGCCGAAAACTGCAGATCGGAAAGTGGCATGAACGCGGTCGATTTTATCCTCTCCGGCATGCTGGCGGCGGCGACGCCCTTTCTGCTGGCGGCGCTGGGCGAACTCGTTGTCGAACGCGCAGGCGTTCTTAATCTGGGTGTCGAAGGGATGATGGCGCTCGGCGCCGTCATCGCCTTTATCGTCGTCTATCATGGCGGCGGTCACATGCTGGCTTTCATGGCGGCGGGCTTTGCTAGCGTGTCGCTGTCCCTCATCTTCGCACTGGTTGCGCTTGGCTTTCGTGCCAACCAGGTCGCAACCGGGCTTGCCATCGGCATTCTGGGCCAAGGCCTCTCGGCCCTTTTCGGCAAGACCTATGAAAGCCTGACGGTCAGGGGACTGCCGAAACTTGCCATTCCCGGCCTGTCCGATCTTCCCGTCATCGGCGGTCTTTTTGTGCAGGATATCGTCGTCTGGCTGTCGCTTCTCCTGACACTTGCCATCTGGGCGGGATTTGCCTTCAGCAAGACAGGACTCGTGATCCGCGCGGTTGGGGAAAATCCGAAAGCGGCACATGCGATCGGCTATTCTGTCATTGGCGTGCGTGTCGCGGCGATCGCCTTCGGCGGTCTTCTGGCAGGCTTCGCCGGCGCCTATGCCTCTGTGGTCTACACGCCGCTTTGGGCGGATGGCATGATTGCCGGACGTGGCTGGATCGCGATCGCGCTCGTTGTCTTCGGCACATGGCTGACGGGACGCATCTTCCTCGGAGCATGCCTGTTCGGCGCAGTGTCGCTGATGAGCCTTGCGGCACAGGCAACCGGTGTGGAACTGCCGTCGCAGTTCCTCTCAAGCCTGCCCTATCTCGTCACCATCATCGTGCTCGGCATCATTTCCGCCAACAAACGGTTGCTGAAACTGAACGGCGTCGCCTCGCTCGGAGAGCCTTTCGAGCGATAGTCTGAGCGCCCAGCTCAGACACTGCCCGTGCTGAGATCGCGCAGACCTCTCGGCAGGCTGTTCATGCATTGCGTGCCGTTCGGCGTGACCAGGAACTGATCCTCGATCATCAGCGCTCCAAAGTTTTGGCCGTAAAAGGGCGCTTCCAATGCGACGACCATATCCGCCTCGATGATCTCCGAATTGCCTGAAGAAAAGAACGGCCATTCTTCAATACCCACACCGCCACCGACGGAGTGCCCGAAGTGTCCGCGATAATATTCGCCGAAGCCATCGCGCCGCATTGAGCGAAGCATGGCGTCATGCACCGCGCCGAAGGTCTTGCCAGGGGTGATCTCATCCAGCCCCGCGTGAAATGCTGTCTCAAGCGCCTTAAAGATATCGTCCGCCAATGGCGATGCCGGACCGTAGGTTACGGTGCGCGCGCCATCGGACGAATACCCTTCGACGAGGGTGCCGACATCAGCCTTGATCAACGCGCCAGGCGTCACCTTCGCAGCGCCATTCGACAAGTCCGGCCCGACAGAGATGTAGTCCCAATGTCCACTCAGCGAGAAGCCACCTGTGGCCGCCGCTTCCTGCGCGCCCGTTTTCCACGCTGCAGAGAGGCTTGCGACCGAAGTTCCAAGCGAGACGGCTTCCATCATGCGCATGAGGCCAGCCTCCGCCGCCATGGCCGCGTGCCGGAGTCGTTCGATTTCACGGGGCGTCTTTATGGCGCGCAGGCGCCTCAAAACCAGGGAGCCATCGACCCAGCGGATTGAGGGAATAGACGTTTTCAAAGCCTCGAAATCGGCAGCGGGCATGAATTCGAGATCGACCCCGATCCTCGCAGGGCGGAGACCCTTCTCCTGCAACAGATCGGCCAAGAGATGGAAGCATGCAGCCCGATCGAAGGTTTCCGGTCTCGGCCCTCCAACGCCTGAACCTCGATACGCGCCATCGATGCCGAAAACCGTGTTTACGCCCGACAGATCGACCCCATCGATCCAGATGCGATGTGTGCGGACGTCAACGTCTGGAGCCCGCTGCAGTACCACTGGTGCCGCATGATCGCTGACGATCGCCGCAAGCGAAAGCTGTGCATCACTTGGAACCAGTGCGATCGCAGCCCCTGCCCTGCCCCACATGGTGGCGACACCCGCGGGCGCCCCGATCGCATATTGAAACGCTTCCGGCTGGAAAAGAACCAATGCATCAAGGCCGGCTTCACGCATCAACCGCTCCGCCCGTTTCCTGTCCAAATCGCTCAAGGCTGCCTCCACGAACACTCAATTCGGTTTAGCCGAGGCCGATGGATGCCGCCAGTCGGATTCATGATGACACACCAAAGCGGCCTAGGGTCTGTACCTATAAACGGGATGATGCCGGGTCGAAAATGATGGGCTTTGGACGAACGAAGGTTCTTCGTCCTGCCTTCCAGCCCGCAATCGCAGGTGCCACCGAGCGGACAGCATGACGAGGATCGTCAGCGTCCAGAATGACGATATCGGCGGGACCCCCAATCCGTAATTGATGATCTACGCCCATAATAGAAGCGGCCCTGGAGCTGACCATGGCAAAGACTTGGTCGACATCATCATCCCGCGAAAGCTGCATCAGATTGGCATAGAGATTGGCCATCCGCCCAAGCGAGCCATCGCCGAAAGGCGTGAATGGGTTGAGCACATTGTTGGTGGCTACCGCGGTGCGGACGCCATCTGCCGAAAGGAGATGAGCCGGTGTGATACCACGCGGAATATTTGTCGTTTGCCCCCGCCCCATGAGAAAAAGATCCGTCGCCGGCAGAACGACCAGCGCGATGCCAGCCTCGCCAATTTGGCGGGCAACAACGGAGCGATCCTCAGGAGCAAGAGCGGAGAGATTGGTGACATGGCCTATCGTGACGCGGCCTGCATAGGCGTTGGCCTTGGTTGCGGCAATCACCGCCGGAAGATCCGTCTTGGCGGGGTTGAGGCTGAAATCCAGATGGAAGTCGACATCGACATCATGCTTTCTTGCGAGATCGAAGATGCGACGCACATGCTCTTCCGGGCGAGGATCAGTATAGGGACATCCGCCAACGAGGTCCGCGCCGGTGCGAAGTGCTTCATCGAGCATGGCTTCCGTCTCGGGCTCCTGCGTCAATCCTTCCTGCGCGAAAGCGCAAATCTGGGTATCGATGGCGTAGGCATAATGTTCGCGTACCCGCTTGATCGCCTCGAACGACCGCATCCCCGCGCGAGGGTCGATCTCGACAAAGGTTCGCATGCGGTTCGTGCCATGCATGATGGCTTGGCGCACGACTGAGCTTGCCCGCTCGAACACATCCTCCTGCGTAAAGCCCGCCTTGGCCTTCGCTGTTTCCCGCACGGCCTCCTCCAACGTGCCTTCACAGATCGTGCAGCGCTTCAGAATGCAGGCCTTGTCCAGATGGACGTGACTATCGGCGAAGCCGGCGAAAGCAAACCGGCCGCCGAAATCCTCCTCCTCGACGGCGTCGCAACGAATATCGTGGCGCATATCGACAATCAGACCGTCGCGAATGGCGATATCGATGACGCCGGGCTGGTTGGCCGTCTGAACGTTTCGCAGAAGGAAATCGGCCCGCATGTCTTGCTTATACTCCGACTGCGCAACCGTCGCTGCGCGGATCATGCGCACCATCGATCCACCCATCTGGGCCAATCTTGATGACCCCTGCCTGACCGGCAAGCGCACTGAGTTCTGGAATGGCGACGACACCATGGCCGTAGCTTGAAAGCGTATCGATCACGTCCGAGCCGACGGATTGCTCGATCTTGAGATTGTCCCGGCTGTCTGAAAAGGTGCGCCCAAGAAGAAAGCGCGGCGCCGACAATGCCGAAAGCGGATCAAGGCCGTGGTCAATCAATCGGCTGAGGAGCAATGTCAGCGTTTGCGGCTGACCATCGGCACCTTGCGTGCCGTAGAGGAACGCCGGTTTGCCATGGCGCAACGCGATACCGGGATTGAGCGTGTAAAAAGGCCGCTTGCCCGGCGCGATCACATTGGGGCTCCTGGGGTCTGTGCTGAATGCCGCGCCGCGGTTCTGCCAGAGGATGCCGGTATCTTCCAGCAGCACGCCGCTGCCCCAATCGTAATAGGTGCTTTGAAGCACGCTGGCAGAACGGCCTTGTGCATCCGTCGCGGCAAGAAAGACCGTGTCACCGTTGCGGAAGGGTGCGGGCCAAGGCAGGGCGACATTGCGATCGATCTTCCGGGCCTTGGTCGCGAGGAAATCCTGCCCCAGCCGGGCGGCGCAATCCTGCTCGATAAACGCCGGATCGGCGATACCGCCCCGCTCCAGAAAGGCCTGTTTGATGGCTTCCGCGCAAAGGTGATAGAACTGCGACGTATCCGGAGCGATGTCCTGCATTGCGAAGTTCGACAGGATGCCCATGATCGATAGGGTCGTGATGCCCTGGCTGGGCGGCGGTGGGGCCAGAAGCTCGAAATCGCGATAGGCGAGCGACAGGGGCGCGGCCAGTGTCGCGAATGTCTTTTCCAGATCGCGTTTTCTGATCGGGCTGCCGGCCGCCTCAAGCCCGCTCGCAATCCGGTCAGCAACGTCGCCCTCGTAAAATGTCCTGTAGCCATGCAGGGCGATCTCTTCCAGAACAGCGGCCAATTGCGGCTGATGCTGGACACCTTCCTTCACGAAGAACCGGGAAACGCCCGGCCATCCATCGATCTCGTCTTTGCGAAACGCATGCCAATGCGCCTGCGACTGGCTGACGGGAAAGCCGCCCGCCGCAAATTCTATGGCATCTCCGAGCAGGCTGGCAAAGCTTTCGCTGCCACCCCAATGCGTACGAGAATAGTCAAGCGCCTTACCCCAACTGTCGACCAGTGCCGCGGTCGTCAAGGTGGAGAGCGGGCCACGAGTCGGGATAACATCGAGCTTTGGCAGCGCCTCAGCCGCTTGCCCGATCCCCATGATCGCGTCGCGTCGCCCTTTGCTATCGGCCACGATCCAGATGGCATCTCCGCCCAGCCCGCAAAAATGCGGATAGAGAACCGTCAGTGCCGCCCCCGCCGCAATCACGGCCTCGATCGCCGTGCCGCCCCGCCGCAACACCTTGGCACCCGCTTCGCTTGCAGCGCGATGTGGCGTCGTGACCATGCCATGACTCGACCTCGCGGCATGCGTGCTCTGCGGCAAAAGAGTGTTCTCGTTCGTCGCCATTCCGTACAGCCCTTACTCGGAGGCCGAGATGTAACGGCTGAGGATCTCGCTGATATCCGGACCGTCATCCTCGTCATCCGCCTTGGCGCGATCTTCGACCGCATGCAGATGATGATCCATGATGTCGGTCGCAGCTTTCACGTCGAGGTTTTTCAGTGCCTCGATCAGCTGAATGTGCTCGTCGATACCGCATTCGGCCGAGTGCGGCCTGCCGAAACGCGCAAGGATGAGAGAAGACCGGGAGACGACCTGGATGATGAATTCGATCAAGAGCTTCGAGCCGGTCAACTCCGCCAGCAGAATGTGAAACTCGCCAGCCAATCGGATGGACCGCGGCGAGGATGCCCGCAACGCTCGCTCTTCTTCACGCACATGGCTGACCAAGGCATCGATGCCGTCCTTCGGCATACGCTTGCAGAGCCTGTCGATCACCTCTCGCTCCAGGCACCGTCGAAGCGCAAAGACTTCCACCGCCTCCTCCAGCGTCGGCATGGCGACGGCAGCGCCGCGGTTCGGTTTGATCTCGACAAGCCCATCCGAAGACAGCCGGACAAGGGCGTTGCGCGCGCTCGTGCGGCTGACGCCGAAGGTATCGCCAATCGAATCTTCCGGCAGCTTGGTGCCTGGCTTCAACGCCTGCTCAAGAATGGCGCGACGGAGCGAGGCGTAGATCGCGTCGCTTCTGGTCAGATTGGTGGACATCGCTGCGAGACCCTGTTCGTATACATTTTAGAGGCATATTGCACAGAATTTGTATTTTAACCAGTCGATTTTATTGCATACAATTTTTGGCTTGATATTGCATACGAAGTTGCCTAGGCTCCCTCAAAAGCCGCATAGAACGGCCTCTCGACATGCTAGATGTCGCCAAACTCGGCCGCACTTGAGAAAATCGTATGCAATACTAAGCGTAATTTTGCGCGGATTGCATTCAATAAAAGGGGTTCATAATGATAAGCAAACGCATACTGTTCGGGACTGGATTAGCGCTTCTTTCGCTCACCATGCCCGCCATGGCCAACACGCTAAAATGGGGCGCTTCGCGAGACATCAGCTCCCTCGACCCATACTCCTATGGAGACAGTTTCGCGCTCGGCGTGCTCAATCACGCCTATGAAGGCTTGATGCGCTACAACCGCGATCTCAAGCTGGAACCGGCGCTTGCCACGTCATACGAAATCATCTCGCCCACCACATGGCGTTTCAAGCTCCGAGAGGGCGTCAAATTCCACAACGGCGCCGAGTTTACCGCTGACGATGTCCAGGCTTCGCTTTTGCGCGCCACCGACCCGAAGTCGCCACTGCGCGGCAACATTCCAGCCTATAAAGGCTCGCGCGTCATTGATCCACACACTATCGAGATCGATGTCACGGCAAACTACCCGCTGCTCCTGAACGACCTGACAACCATCTACATCTTCAACGCCAAATGGCTGAAGGACAACAAGGCGGAAGCGCCGACGGATGTGGGCTCCGGCACTGAAGGTTACGCGACCTATAATGAAAATGGCACAGGCCCGTTCAAGGTCGAAAGCCGGCAGCCCGACGCCAAGACGGTCTTCGTGAGATATGATGGCTGGTGGGACAAGCCTGAGCACAATATCGACCGGATCGAATTGACGCCGATTGCCTCCAGCGCAACCCGTGTCGCAGCACTGCTCTCCGGCGATATCGATTTTACCGATCAGGCGCCGGTCCAGGACCTGCCACGCCTGGAAGCAGCCGCATCGCAGGTGAAGCTTCTGGAAGGAACCGATCTTCGCACCGTGATGATCGGCTTCAGCCAGCGCGACACTCTGCTGTCCGGCGCCCCGAACCCGATGAAGGATCTGCGCGTCCGCCACGCCATGCAGCTTGCGATCGATCTGGACCTCATCCAAAAACGCGTCATGCGCGGCAAGTCGCGCAATGCCGGCACATTGGTCGCGCCGCAGATCCCCGGCTATGACGCGGTACTCGACACGCTGGTCAAGGCCGATCCGGAAAAAGCCAAGGCCCTTCTGAAGGAAGCGGGTGCAGAAGGCTTCGAATTCGATTTCAACTGCTCCGACACGCTGGTGAATGAAGAGCAGGTCTGTCAGGCGGTTGCCTCCATGTGGTCACGTGTCGGCCTCAAGCCAAAGCTCGACCAGGGGCCTCGCGCCGTGCAGACACCGAAGCGCTCGTCCGGCAAGGTCGATGTCTACACGCTCGGTTGGGCAACACTGCCGATGCTCGATGCCTACAGCCTCACCTCGCAGGTTCTCCACACCAAGGAAGGTTCCTTCGGCATCTTCAACTGGGGTGGATGGTCGGACAAGGAGTTCGACAAAGTGACGGAAGCCTCGGCTGTGGAACTCGACCGGACGAAGCGCCTGGCTCTTTCGGCCGATGCCCTGAAGATTGCCAAGGACCATGCGCTGATGATCCCGTTGCACCAGCAGCCGCTTGCCTGGGCAACCAGCGCGAAAGTCAAGGATTTCCCGCTCTTCTCGGATAACCTTCCACGCCTCTGGCTGGTGAAAATGTAATAGCGGACGGCCCTCGCCGCGCAAAGCCGTCGCGGGGGCCAGCTTTCTTTCTTCCGACAAAGGACAGGGTGTCATGCTCGCCTTCCTCATCAAGCGGATCGGCAATGCCGTTCTCGTGATGCTCACGGTTGCTTTCTTCGCCTTCCTCATCTTCCGTTTCCTTGGCGATCCGGTGGAGATCATGGTCAATGAAAGCGCCACCCAGGTCGAACGCGACGAGCTACGCGCCAGGCTCGGTCTCAATGACGGATTTCTCGTTCAATATGTTCGCTTCGTCACCAACGCAGCGCAGGGCGAATTCGGCCTGTCCTGGCGCAACCAACAATCCGTGCTGACGCTGATCGCAGAGCGTTTCCCGGCGACGTTCGAACTGGTGCTCATCGCCACCTTCCTGTCGCTTGCCATCGGCATACCGCTTGGCGTCTTTACCGCCATCGGTCGCGGGCGCTGGTGGGCCGAAGCATTGCAGTTCTCATCGATCGTCGGCGTTTCCCTGCCAAGCTTTCTGGTGGGCATCCTGCTGATCCTCACCTTTTCCGTTACGCTTGGCTGGTTGCCGGGTTATGGTCGCGGCGATGTGGTGCGCATCGGCTGGTGGTCCACCGGGCTCCTGCCCCCCTCGGGGCGGGCGGCCATCGTCTTGCCGGCGCTATCGCTGTCGCTCTTCCAGATCACATTGGTGATGCGTCTGGTGCGCGCCGAAATGCTGGAAACGCTGCGGACCGATTTCATCAAGTTCGCCCGCGCCCGCGGCGTCAAAAGACGCGCACTCTGGTTTCGTCATGCGTTGAAGAACTGTCTGATGCCAGTGGTCACACTGACGGCCATGCAGGTCGGCAATCTCATCGCCTTTGCGCTCGTCACCGAAACGGTTTTTCAATGGCCGGGAATGGGTATGCTCTTCATGCAGGCCGTGACCTTCGTCGATATCCCCGTCATGGCGGCCTATCTCTGCATCGTATCCTTCATCTTCGTCACGCTGAACACGTTGGTCGACATCGCCTACGCGGTCATCGATCCACGTCTGCGTGCAGCATGACCGGGAGACCATCATGACCGCCATCGAACAGACGGCCACCGTTTCCCGTCCATCTCGCCTGTCGAGGGCTCTCCAATCCGATCTGTGGTGGAGCTTCAAGCGACACCCTTCGGCGATTGCTGCAGCCATCCTGCTTCTGATCCTCATCTGCACGGCCTTCTTCTCTCCACTGATCACGGTGCAGAACCCCTATGATCTCGCGTCACTCGATCTTCTGAATGCGGAGATCCCGCCGATCTGGATGCCGGAGGGACAATGGCCCTTCATTCTCGGCACCGACGTGCAGGGCCGTGATGTGCTCTCGGCCATTCTCTATGGCTCGCGTGCCTCGATCATTATCGGCGCAAGCTCGGTTCTCGTGTCGCTCGTCATAGGTACCATGCTTGGCCTCGTCGCCGGCTATCACGGCAAATGGGCCGACGGTCTGCTGATGCGCACGGGCGATGTTCTCCTCTCCATGCCGACCATGCTGATCGCCATCCTGGTTTCAGCGCTCGCCAGACAGGCACTCCCGCCGTCCCTGCGGGAAGCTGGCGCCTCCGGCGTCATCGTGCTTGCGATCTCGCTATCGGCTTGGGTGCAATATGCCCGTACCGTGCGCGCGCAAACCATGGTGGAGCGCAACAAGGAATATGTTCAGGCCGCCCGGCTGATCCGCCTGTCGAAATGGAAGATCATGCTCAAGCATATTCTTCCCAACACCACGACGCCGCTGCTCGTCACGGCAACATTGAACTTCGGTCTCGGCATTCTCATCGAGGCGACGCTCTCCTTCCTCGGTGTCGGCATGCCGCCCGAGCAACCGTCGCTCGGCACGCTGATCCGCATCGGCAACCAGTATCTCTTCTCTGGGCTCTGGTGGATCGTGCTCTTTCCTGGACTGCAGCTCTGTCTGCTCGTTGTGTCGATCAACGTGCTCGGCGACTGGCTGCGCGACGCCCTTAATCCCAAACTGCGCTGAAACCGTGCGGAGACATTTCACATGAGCGATCTTCTGATTACCAACGCAAGACCGATGGGCGGCGACACCGCAGATATCCTGATCCGCGACGGTCGTATTGCCGAGATCGGGAAGGGTCTTGAAACAGCGGGCCTGCCTGTCGAGGATGCCGGCGGACGCATCGCCATTCCGGGCCTTGTCGATGCCCATACCCATCTCGACAAATCTCTGCTGGGCTACTCCTGGTACGTCAATGAAGTTGGTCCGCGTCTGATCGACAAGATCGACAATGAGCGCAAGGTCAAGCGCGACTATGGGTTGGACGCCCATGTCCAGTCCATGCGCCAGGCGCTGCAATCGGTCGGCTACGGCACGACCCTCATCCGCAGCCATGTGGATATCGACACGGACGAAGGATTGATCGCTCTGGAAGGCGTAATGGAGACCCGCCGCCAGCTGGCCGGCATTGTCGAAATCGAGATCGTCGCCTTCCCTCAATCGGGACTGATGCGCCGCCCCGGCACAGCGGAATTGATCGATGCCGGCATGGCGATGGGGGCTGATCTCGTTGGCGGTCTCGACCCCTGCGGCATGGATCGCGATCCGAAGGCTCATCTCGATACGATCTTCGCCATTGCCGAGAAATACGCCAAGGGCATCGATATCCATCTGCATGAAAGCGGAGAACTCGGTGCTTTCTCGATGGAACTGATCTTCGAGCGGATCCGTGCGCTCGGCATGCAAGGCAAGGTCGCCGTCAGCCACGCCTTCTGCCTTGGCGATCCGGACTGGAACATGACGCAGGCGCTGATCGACACCTGCGCCGAACTCGACGTGCCGATCCTGACGACCGCCCCGCCCTCACGCGAAGTGCCGTCTCTGCGCCGCCTGCGCTCCGCTGGCGTCCGCTTCGGTGCAGGTGTTGATGGCTTCCGCGATACCTGGGGTCCTTATGGCAATGGCGACATGCTGGAGCGGTCCATGTTGCTCGGCATGAAGAATAACCTGCGCCGCGATGATGAGCTCCTCTGGGCGCTCGATGTCTGTACCACTGGCGGTGCTCACGCGATGGATCGTGCAGAACATTCGCTGACGATCGGCGGTCGTGGGGATGTCGTCATCGTCGAAGGCGAGACCGTCGGCGAAGCGATCGTCACGCATCAACCTCGCAAGCTTGTGGTGACCGCTGGCAATGTCGTCGCGCGAGACGGCAAGAGCCTGAAGGAGCGTCCATGAACGCGCCTTCATCCTGGTCGATGCTTCCCCTTGGCAAGAGGCCGCACGGGCGCTGGGCGCTCAAAGCGCGCTTCGTTGTTGCCGATCTGCCGGAAGGACGATGCCTTATTCCAGATGGCGAAATCGTCATCGAGAACGACACAATTCTCTGGGTTGGGCGCGATTTCGAGGGCGACGTTTCGGCTCGCTATGACATGGGCGACGCCCTTATCGGTCCGGGCTTTGTCGATCTCGACGCCCTTTCCGATCTCGATACGACCGTGCTTGCCATGGACAACCAGCCCGGCTGGAAAAAGGGCCGCGTCTGGGCCGCGGACTACGCAACCCGCGCCTATGAGATGTACAGCCAGGCCGAACTTGCCTTCCAGAAGCACTACGCCTTCGCCCAGCTTCTCTTGAACGGGATTACGTCGGCACTTCCGATCGCCTCACTGTTCTACCGTGCCTGGGGCGAGACGGTCGCAGAATTCGAAGCAGCAGCAGATGCAGCCGAAGACCTCGGCATCCGCGTGTGGCTCGGTCCCGCCTATCGCAGCGGTGGCGTCATCCTTGATGAGAACGGCGCTATGCAACCTGTCTTCGATGAAGAGCGGGGATTGGCCGAGTTGGCTGAAGCAGCGTCTTTTGCCAAACGCATTCACGGCAGAGCCAATGGCCTCATTTCCGGCATGTTCGCGCCGGACCGCGTGGAAACCTGTAGCGAAACACTGCTCCGCCAGACCTTCGCTCATGCCGATGATATGGATATGCCTGTTCGCCTGCATATGGCGCAGGGCGAGATGGAATTGCAGACCATGCGCCGCCTGCATGGTGTCACGGCTCCGGAATGGCTGGACCGCCTTAGCCTTCTTTCGCCTCGCCTGATCGCGCCGCATGCGACCGTCGCGACGGAGGACGATCTCGCACGCTATGCCGACCATGGCGTGACCGTCGCTCACTGTCCACTCGTTTCGGCTCGCCATGGCTCGACGCTCAAATCCTTCTCCCGCTTGAAGGCGATGGGGATCCGCATCGGCATGGGCACCGATACCGCCCCTCCCGATGTGGTTCTCAACATGTCGGTCGGTCTGATGATGAACCGGCTTGCCGAGGGCCGCGGGGATGCCGGTTCTGCCGCCGATTTCTACGATGCCGCCACCATTGCCGGCGCCGATGCGCTGAAACGCTCTGATCTCGGCCGCATCTTTCCGGGGGCGAAGGCAGACATCGCCGTGTTCGACATGGCCGACAGCATGATCGCGCCACGGATCGACCCGATCCAGACCCTTGTTTACGGAGCCACCGGTCGTGTCACCCGCGCCACCATCGTCGATGGCCGGATTTCGATGCGCGACGGCGCGGTTGCGGGTATCGACATCGCCGCCGCACGAGAGCAGGCACAGCGCCAATTCGATGGTCTTGTCGCCAAATATCCGGAACGAACCTTCCAGCACCCCCCAGTCGAAGACATTTTCCCGCCGAGCTATCCGCTCTCGCATCACATTAGCGAGGTCTCGCGATGATCACCCCCAACCAGACATCAGCCGCAATCCCGGCCCTCGAGGTCAAAGGACTGTCCGTCGAATTCCCGACACGAAAGGGCATCCTCACCGCCCTGTCCGATGTTTCGCTCACCGTCGAGCGTGGCGAAATCCTGGGCGTCGTTGGTGAATCCGGCGCTGGCAAGTCAATGACCGGCATGGCGGTGCTGGGCCTGCTCGAACCGCCGGGCCGGATTGCAGCGGGCGAAATTCGTATCGGCGGAACGCGTACCGACACTCTCAGCGAACTTGAGATGAGCATGGTACGCGGACGCATGGTCGGCGCGATCTTTCAAGATCCCCTCACATCGCTCAACCCGCTCTTTTCGGTTGGGCAGCAATTGACCGAGACGATCCGCCTGCACTCCGATCGCAGCCGCGCAGAAGCACGCGCTCACGCGATCGATCTGTTGAAACAGGTTGGTATTCCGGGCGCAGACGAGCGTATCGACCATTATCCGCATCAGTTTTCAGGCGGCATGCGCCAGCGCGTCGTCATAGCGCTCGCACTGGCGGGCGATCCGCAATTGATCATTGCCGACGAGCCGACGACAGCGCTCG
The DNA here is from genome assembly GCF_004310285.1 of Agrobacterium cavarae. Classification (GTDB taxonomy): domain Bacteria; phylum Pseudomonadota; class Alphaproteobacteria; order Rhizobiales; family Rhizobiaceae; genus Agrobacterium; species Agrobacterium cavarae. The sequence continues at coordinate 160,380 of NZ_SISF01000029.1, read as the reverse complement.
ACGTGTCCATTCAGGCACAGATCACCACGCTGCTGCGCAAGCTTTGCCGCGAGAAAGGCGCCGGCGTCATGCTCGTCACCCACGACATGGGCGTGATTGCCGAAACAGCCGACCGCGTGGCCGTCATGTATGCCGGGCGGGTGATCGAGGTTGGCCCGGTGGACGAGGTGCTGCGCAACCCCAAGCACCCTTATACACGTGGCTTAATGGGCTCCATTCCGGCCCTTGGCGCCCGCGTCGAGCGACTGACACAAATTGACGGTGCCATGCCACGCCTCAATGGCATTCCGGAAGGCTGCGCCTTCAATCCTCGCTGCCCGGATGTCGGCTCCCGCTGCCGAGAGGTCAAACCGGCGCTGGTACGCAATGATCACGGCAGCGTCGCCTGCCTCATTCACGATGGAGGCGTCGCATGAGAAGCCCTGACAACGCGCTCGAAGTAGATCAATTGACGCGCGTCTTCGACGTTTCCGCGCCATGGCTAAACCGCGTCATCGACCGCAAGCCGAAGCGCTATCTTCGCGCCGTGCAGGATGTGACTTTCACGGTGCAGAAGGGAAAATGCCTGGCGCTTGTCGGCGAATCCGGTTGCGGCAAGTCCACTGTGGCCCGGCTGGTGACGGGACTTTACGATCCCAGCGAAGGCGCCATCGTCTTTGCCCCAGCCGAAAAGGGCGCAAACCGCGGCAAGCCGCTCGAAGCCCAGATGATCTTTCAGGATCCGCATGCCAGCCTCAATCCGCGCTGGCGCGTCGGCAATATCATTGCCGAGCCGATCGAGGTGTTCGGATTGCGAGATGGCAGACAAGCGATCGACGCACGCGTGGCCGAACTGTTGCGCACCGTCGGTCTGTCGCCGGACGACGCCAACCGTTTCCCGCACGAATTTTCCGGTGGCCAGAGACAGCGCATATCGATTGCAAGAGCGCTGGCCAGCGAGCCCGAATTTCTCGTTTGCGACGAACCGACCTCTGCACTCGATGTCTCCGTCCAGGCGCAGATCCTCAATCTCATGCGTAGATTACAGGATGAGCTTGGCCTGACCTACCTCTTCATCAGCCACAATCTCGCAGTCGTCCGCCACATGGCCGACCGTATTGCGGTGATGTATCTCGGCCGCATCGTGGAGGAGGCAGAGACCGAGGCTTTGTTTGCCAATCCGCAACACCCATACACACGGCTTCTGCTGCAAACGATCCCCGATGTCGCGGCGCCTAACCGGGACCGCGCATTGATGGGCGGAGAACCGCCAAGCCCGCTCGATCCGCCGAAGGGCTGCGCCTTCCATCCGCGCTGTCCCATCGCAACAGAGCTCTGCACCAAGGTGGCCCCCGAGGTCCGCAACCGGGATGGCGGCGGCAAGATCGCCTGCCACCTGGCGCCACTATAAACACATGCCGTGATGAGCAAGCGCAGGCTGGCGCCTCACGAGAGTGAATACGAAAAGGAATCCCAATGACCACCACAACAATCTTCACCAATGCCAAGCTGGCCGACGGCTCACTGCGCAACATCACCGTGGAACATGGTCGGATCACAGCCATTGAAACAGCGGCGAGTTCAACGCCTCCCGGCGCGGCATCGCCCCCGTCGATCGACCTTTCCGGCGATCTGCTGCTTCCTGGCTTCGTCGAAGGACATATCCATCTCGATACCAGCTTTTATGGCGGCAAGTGGGTGCCGCATCGCCCATGCACCAATGGCTTTGATGTGCACGAGCGCGTCGCCTTCCAGGCCGAGAACATGGCGAAAGCCGAGCCGATGGCGGAACGCGCGCGCAATCAACTCGATCTTTGCATTTCCAAAGGCACGACCCAGATGCGCAGCCACGTCATGGTCGATGGCTCGGTTGGGCTAAAGTCTTTGGAAACCATCCTCGCTGTGCGCGAGGAATATCAGGACATGATCGACATCCAGCTGGTCGCCTTTCCACAAAGCGGCATCCTGAAAAGCCCGGGCACGCCTGAGCTTCTTGATGAGGCCATCGGCCTTGGCGCAGACCTTGTCGGTGGTCTTGATCCTGCAAGCTTCGACCGCGACGTCAATGGCCATCTCGACGTGGTCTTCGGCGTGGCCGAGAAGCACGGCGTCGATATCGACATCCATCTTCATGATGCAGGTTCGATGGGTGCTTTCACCATCGAGGAAATTTGCGACCGCACCGTCGCACTCGGCATGCAAGGACATGTCGCCGTCAGTCATGCCTATGGGCTCGGCGACCTCGCACCCGACGCGGCGAAGAAGATCGCGGCCCGGATCGCGCGAAGCAGCGTGTCGATCATGACCAATGCCCCCGGCAACCATAATTTCCCACCGGTCGCCCTGCTGCGCCGCGAGGGCGTCACCGTTTTCAGCGGCAGCGACAATATCCGCGATTCCTGGTGGCCCTATGGTGATGGCGATATGCTGCACCGGGCCGAGATCATTGGCTACAGATCAGGCTTCTACACCGACGTTGAACTGGCAGCAGCATTCGACATCGTGACAGCAGCAGGTGCGAAAGCCTTGCGACTTGAGGGATATGGCATCGAAGTGGGCGCGAAGGCGGACTTCGTTTCCCTTGCGGCAGGCCATGTACCGGAGGCCGTGATTGCCTTCCCAACGCGGCACAAGGTCTTCAAACAAGGGCGTCTGGTTGCCGAAAACGGCCGTGTGACGCGCTAATCATCGATCTCGCATTTCAACGATCGTGGCTGGGACGACCTGACAACTCGCCCTCGCCACGCCTGGGTTCTCTCACCGTCGTGAAAAGCGGAGACGCCAGCAGATAAAGTCCGGCTCCCACCAGCCATGTGGTGCCGATCCAGCTTGCCTTGGTCGAGAAGAACAAGGCAGTGGTGAGGACAGGTCCGACGATACCGGCGAGGCTCATCAGGCTCGCCAGTACGCCTTGCAACTGGCCCTGTTGCTCATCGCTCACCCGGCTTGTTGCAAGCGACTGGAGCGCTGGCATCGCGACACCGCCGAGTGCGAAGAGCGGCGCTACGGCATAACCCATCCAGCTTTGAGTGGCGAAGGCCATCAGCGTATAGGCGAGCATGTCGAAGGCGACGCCGATCATCAACGTGCCAAGGTCACCGAAGCGGCGCGACAACGGCCCAACGAGAAAGGCTTGAGCGAGCGCGCCACTGACACCGAAGACCGACAATGACAGCCCGAGATGAACGGAATCCCAACCGAACCGCTCGGCCCCGTAGAGAACCCAGACCGTCCCGGGTATTGCCGCAACCAGGCCAAAGACCACGAAGACTGTGACAAGCGGCAGAAGGTCTTTAAAATCCCACAGCCAGAGCAGAGGTCGCAACGGGTTGAGTTCTTTCAGCTCGAACTTGTCTTGGCTCGTCGACCGGCTTTCCGGCAGTGCGAAAAGCGCAACGAGAAGATTGACACCATTGAACAGCGCCGCCGCCAGGAAGGGTGCGCGAAGCCACCAGGCACCCATGACACCGCCGATCACCGGGCCAATGATGAAGCCCGTGCTCATCACCGCACCGATTGTGCCAAACCGCTGCGCACGCTGAGCGGCTGGCGTGATATCGGTTATGTAGGCACTCGCGACGGCCATATTGGCGCTGGTTATTCCCGCAACCGCTCTCCCCACCACAAGCACCCAACCGAGCGGCGAAAGGCCCATAACAAGGTAATCGATGAGTGTGCCCGCAAGAGAGAGCAGCAAAACGGGACGCCGCCCGAACCGGTCGCTGAGCGCGCCGAGAACGGGTGAGAAGACGAATTGCATGATCGCAAATACAGACAGCATGAGCCCGTACAGGAAGCCGAAATCGTCTCCGCCCGTCACCTCGCGCAACAGATCCGGCAGGATGGGAAAGATCAGACCGGCGCCAATCGCGTCGAGCGCGACGGTGGAGAGAATGACGATGAGGGCCTTGTTCATGGAGAGATATCCTCATAGACTTTATCAGCGATAAATTTATCAGTGATAAGCTCCCTTATCACCGATAAGTCAAGAGGTGTTTTTCCATGGCAATTGGACGCGAGCGCATCATCGATGAGGCTTTGCTGCTGTTGAACGAAGTCGGGATAGACAAGCTATCCACCCGGAAGCTAGCAGAACGGCTTGGGGTTCAGCAGCCGGCGCTCTACTGGCATTTCCGCAACAAGTCTCAGCTGCTGGATGCGATCAATTCAGAAATGCTGCTGCGCTATCATGACGTCCGCGTGCCAAAACCTGGACAGGAATGGGTGTCGTTTACGCTTTCCAACGCCCGCAGCGTCCGCAAGGCGCTGCTCAGCGTGCGTGATGGCGCGCGATTGACCGCAGGCACGCGGCCATCGGTCACCGATTTTGCCGATACGGAAAAGGTGTTGCAGCTCTATGTCGATGCGGGCTTTTCAACCAAGGAGGCGTTTGGCATCGCCATCTGCGTGACGCGCTATGTGGTGGGGTATGTTCTTGAAGAACAGGGCGAGCAAGAGCGAGAACGGATCGAGCAAAACGGCGCCAAAGTCGACTTCGATGCAGAACTTGCTCCCCTCCCTCTGTTGACCGAAGCCCTGGAAACCTTTCGGCAGGTTGGAACGGTCAACACGGAATACGTCTTCGAGAGCGGTCTTGGATATCTCGTTTCGGGCCTGCAAGACGCATTGCGGCGAAAGCAGTCGAATTAGCGCTGCTCTCATCCACCAGCGCTGCCTCGCTCAAACCATGACGACACGGCCGCCTCGTATCCGAGCGGCCGTGTGTTTTTCCAGCTATGGTGCGAACCTCAAATATCAAGGCTTGTGAGGACCGCCTTCCGGTCCACGGGGACCACCTTCCGGGCCGCGCGGCGGCTTGCCGGCCGGGCCGAGCGGGTTGGTCTTTCCATCTTCATGAACGATGTAGCTACCGTGAAGGAAGCCGTCATCGAAGCGGCCCTGAACGGTAACGACTTCGTCCTTGTTGACGAGGGTACCGCCCCTGCCCTCCCGTCCCGTTTCTACGAGAGCACGGCCACTTTCATCCTGAATGATGAACTTGTTGCCAAAGATCTCGACCACCTTGCCCTTGATGCTGGTCAGGCTGTCATCCGGCATGGCGGAAATGGCGACGGGGACAATCGGCGCAAGCTCTGCCTTGGGCTGCGTCAGCTTCATGGCGCCGGCACCACCGGCAACGCCGACGGCCAGAATGGCAATGGCGCCGACCGCGAAGGCCGCCACAGACCGCTTCTTCGGATGCGGGTGGACGTGGTTGACGTCGTCGTGGTGCTTGGTTTCGGTTTCAGGTGTAATAGACATGTCTGGTCTCCTTTGTGATTGGAATGACGCCTTTCTATCAAAGCCCCACCACCGCCAGCCTGAACCATCCCGTTCAGTTTGAGTTAAGCGTCCAGCACCATAAGAAAGCCCGATCCCACGGAGTAGAATTCCCTCATGCGTGTCCTTCTTGTCGAAGACGATACCGACCTTGCAGGCCGGATTGCCGGCAGTCTCCGAAACGAAAACTTCGTTGTTGATGTCGCGCGCAATGGTGAAGACGGTCAGCATGCGGGCCTGACAGAAGCCTTCGATGTCGCGGTTCTCGATCTCGGCCTCCCCAAGATCGATGGCGTTTCGGTGCTCGCCTCCTGGCGAGATGCAGGCAAGACGTTTCCTGTACTCGTACTGACGGCAAGAGACGGCTGGCCAGACAAGGTGGCGAGCTTCAAGGCGGGAGCCGATGACTTTCTCACCAAACCCTTCAAGGTCGAGGAACTGGTGTTGCGACTGCGCGCGCTAGTTCGGCGCGCCAACAACCATGCCAGCGCGACTGTGACCTGTGGATCGATTACCTTCAACGCCCAGCTTGGAACATTCGAGAAGGACGGCGTTCCCTTGAAGCTCACCGCACTGGAGTGGCGTGTGCTCTCCTGCCTGATCTTGCGCAAGGAGATCATCGTGGACCGGAGCGAGTTGATGGAGCGCGTCTATGATGGCGACGCCGAAGTGGATTCCAACTCCATCGAAGTCATCGTCGCTAGGCTGCGCCGGAAGATCGGCGCCGAATATATCGAGACCGTGCGTGGCAGGGGTTACATGATGACGGCTGCATCATGAGATGGCCGCGCCTTTCCCGCCCCACCTCGATTGCCGGACGCCTGACAGCGTTCTCCGCCGCCTTCGTGGCGGGTGCTATTCTCGTCGCATCCGTTATTCTCTGGTTCATCGTTGCCGGGGTCGTCCGCGAGCAGATTGACCAGCGGCTGGATACCCAGATCGAAGGTGCGCGCAGCAGCTTGACCGTTAGCGAAAACGGCCAGTTGATGATGGCTTCTCAACTGGACGGACCGCCCTTTGATCGACCGAATTCCGGATGGTACTGGCAGGTGAGATCAGAGACATCGACGCTCTCGTCCCGTTCTCTGGAGCGTCGCGCCCTCAAACCCGGCGGTCGCCAGGCGGACTGGCGCGATCTTACGTCGGCCCGACCACGGCCAGGTGAGACGGAAGACGGCAATGGACGCGGGCTTTACACGCGCACCCTGTCGACACGCATCGACGGCCAGCTGGTGCAGATCACGGCGTCTGCGCCTGAGGCTGCGTTGACCGATCCGGCGTTCCGGTCCCTCATGTGGCTCGTGCCGGCCATGGCGCTGCTCGGTATAACTCTCCTCATCGGAACGTATCTACAGGTGCGGTTCGGCCTCAAGCCGCTCAAGCGCTTGACGACCGATATCGCAGAGGTATCAGCCGGCAATCGCTCAACTCTCCCCGAGGGAGAAGTCGAAGAGTTGAAGCCCGTCGCGACGGAGATCAACCGGCTGATCGCGTTGAACGAAAGGCGACTTGAGGAGGCGCGGATCCATTTTGCCAATATGGCCCACGGGCTGAAAACACCCGTCGCCAGCCTGACGCTTGGATTGAACGACGACAACGATGCGAGTGGCGGATTGAGAGATCTCGTCCTGCGTATCGATCGTCGAATCCGGCATCATCTTGCCGACGCGCGAAAGTCCACGGCAGGGCAGCCTTCCGATCGGCACGTCTTGCTTCGCCCCCGTCTCGACGACCTCATCCTCGTTCTCTCGAACATTTATCGCGACAAGGCTTTGTCGGTTCGTTGCGAAGTCGAGGACCGCGCCGGCATTCGCTGCGATCCGGAGGACGTGGACGAAATTCTTGGCAACCTGCTGGACAATGCGTTCAAATGGGCTTCTACCGCAGTGACAGTCACTTCCACGCGAACAGGCGGCCTTGTCGCGATCACGATTACCGACGACGGCCCGGGCATTGCCGAAGACAGGATCAACGAGGCTTTCCAGCCGGGTATGCGGCTGGATGAGAGTGTACAGGGCAGTGGCTTCGGTTTGGGGATATCGAAGGAAATTGTCGAACTCTATGGCGGTACCGTTACGCTCCAGAACAGCAAAAACGGTTTTCAGGCCATTGTAACGCTTCCGGTCTCCCGAACTGGATCGTCATAAGAAATTTTTCACTGGTGCAACCGAAAGCCGGTCAATCTCGTTGTTCGCATGGATTTGAAAGGCTTCGACGACAACGGCGCTGGGTAAGGCGATAGAAGCATCGAAGTTTGTTTAAGAATTACGAAAATGTAAGTTGCCAAGTACCATTGTGGTATCTGAGTATGAACTGAAATATTCCGGGTGGGGTGACAGCCGATCCTCTCTTGTTTTGAACTTAAGCTATTCATTTTGCAGCGCATCAAGGCATTCTTGAAATGACGAGTTCCCTTCCTGAACCTTCCATCCCGACAACGAAAAGCGAGTCAGATACCGGCACACCTCATTTGAGCAAAATGGTGGACGCTGCTCCTGGAGCGCCCGGCATCGACGCGCGCTGGACATCGAGTGCTAAAAACGGCATTGGCACCGCACTCTCCAAACATTCGCGTGTCTGGTTCACCTTGAGCCACGGCGTTCTCAACGAAATTTACTATCCCCGCGTCGACAGCGCCTGCACACGCGATTTCGGTTTCGTCGTCACCGGCAATGACGGTTACTTTTCCGAGGAAAAGCGCGATTGCGAAACGGAAACCAGGACAATCGCCCCTGGGATTCCTGCCTTCTCCATCATCAACACCGCGCGAGATGGGCGCTATAGGATCGAGAAGCAGGTGGTGACAGATCCGTCTCGCGCCTGCGTGATGCAGCGTGTCCGCTTCACGGCACTCAAGGGTGAGGTGAATGACTACAGGGTCACCGCCCTGCTCGCTCCCCATCTGGTCAATGCCGGACAACTGAACTCGGCCTGGATTAGTGAGTTCGAGGACAAGACCGTGCTGTTCGCAACCGGCCGCTCACGTTATCTGGCGCTCATCTCCGACACGCCATGGCGCGCTGTCAGCGCGGGTTTTGTCGGCGTTTCGGATGGCTGGCGGCAGTTGAAACAACATGGGCGCATTGCCGAACAATACCAGCGAGCCGATGACGGCAACGTGGCCCTGGCAGGTGAGTTCGATTTCACCGGTGCGTGCCAGGAAGCGACAATGGCCATCGGTTTCGGTCAAACGGAATTCGAGGCAGCCGCCGCAGCAGCGGGCAGCCTCAAGGACGGGTTTGAAAAGGCACAACAACACTATGTCGCCAACTGGCAGGCCTGGCAGCAAAAGCTCGTCCCGCTGGATCGCCAGGAGCAGGCCGGCGTGAATGCCTACCGGGTATCAACCGCCGTTCTCGCCTCGCACAGGGCAGCCGATCGGGCGGGCGCCGTGGTTGCCAGCCTCTCCATTCCCTGGGGCTTCTCCAAAGGCGATGACGACCTTGGCGGCTATCACCTCGTCTGGCCCCGCGACCTGGTGGAGACGGCTGGCGGATTTTTGGCCGCAGGTGATGCGGAGGAAGCAATCGCCATCCTCGACTATCTGCGCCATGTTCAACAGCCTTCCGGTCGCTGGCCGCAGAATCTCTGGCTTGATGGGAAACCCTATTGGCCAGGCATTCAGATGGATGAGTGCGCCTTTCCTATCCTGCTCACCGACATGCTGCGACGGCTGGGGCATCTTGATGCGAAGGCACAGAAGCGCTTCATGCCAATGGTACGAAGCGCGGCGAACTACATCCTGACAAACGGCCCCACAACCTGCGAGGATCGTTGGGAAGAGGATGCAGGCTATAGTCCCTTCACGCTTGCCGTTGAGATCGCCGCGCTGCTTGCAGCGGCCGATTTGCTCTCGCTTGACGGCGACGATGTGGCTGCCAATCATCTGCGCGAAACCGCGGACTGCTGGAACGAACAGATCGAACAATGGACCTTTGCCGGCGAGAAGAATTTCTGCGAAGCGCTTGGAATCTCAGGTCATTATGTCCGCATCGCGCCGCTTGGCACGACGGATGAGGCAAGAGCCTCAGGCAACACGGAAATCCGCAATCAGACGCCCGACCGGGCACTGTTGCCGACAGCCGACGTGCTCAGTCCGGATGCCTTGGCTCTCGTCCGTTTCGGCCTGCGCGCGCCCGACGATCCGCATATTCTCGACACCATCCAAGCCATCGATCACAGCCTGCGCGCCGATCTGCCACAGGGATCGCTCTGGTATCGCTACACCGGCGATGGCTATGGCGAGCATGAAGATGGCGCCCCCTTCGATGGTACGGGCAAGGGTCGGCCTTGGCCGCTATTGGCTGGCGAACGCGCGCATTACGAACTTGCTGCCGGCCGGAGTGAAGCTGCCGAAGCGCTTCTGGGAACGCTGGAGAAATCGGCGGGCTATGGCGGGCTTTTCCCGGAGCAGGTTTGGGATGGACCGGATCTGCCGGAGAAGGAGCTGTTTCTCGGTCGCCCTTCGGGCAGCGCCATGCCACTCGTCTGGGCCCATTCCGAGCATATCAAGCTTCTGCGATCGCTGAAGGATGGCACCGTGTTCGATATGCCACCGCAGGGCGTCGAGCGCTACATCAAGAACAAGACAGGGTCTCAGTTGCGCATCTGGCGTTTCAACAACCGCCTGTCATCGATCCCCGTTGGCAAGATGCTTCGACTGGAAACCGAGACGAACGCGGTGGTGCATTGGAGCGCGGACGGCTGGGTCAGCACTTCCGATACGCCAATGGTACCATCGGGACTTGGCACCTATTACGCCGACCTGCCTGTCCAGCATGAAGACGCAGGAAAAACGATCGTCTTCACCTTCTATTGGCCAGACAGCGGAACGTGGGAAAACACCAACTTTACCGTTCACGTCGTGGATGAAACAAGTGATTCAGCCCGCATCGAAAATGGAGAATGAGATGCAAATTGCAATGGTAGGCCTCGGCCGTATGGGCGCCAACATGGTTCGCCGCCTCCTCAAACAGGGTCATGACTGCGTCGTCTTCGACGTCAATGCGGACAATGTCGCCGCCTTGGTGAAGGAAGGTGCAAAGGGCGCATCCTCGCCTGCCGACCTCATCTCCAAACTTGAAAAGCCGCGCGCCGTCTGGCTGATGCTGCCCGCTGCGATTACGCCGAAAATCGCGCGGGAGTTTGCCTCTCAGCTCGACAATGGCGACGCCATCATCGATGGCGGCAACTCGCTTTATCATGAGGCGATCAATCTCTCCGCGGAGTTCGCACCGTTGGGCATCGACTTCATCGACGTCGGGACATCGGGTGGCGTCTGGGGCCTGGAGCGTGGTTACTCGCTGATGATCGGGGGCCCGAAGGCCGCCGTACAGCGTCTCGATCCGATCTTTGCTTCTCTCGCACCGGGTGCCGGGCAGAACATTGCGGAGGATCCGGAAACCGGCACAGCTCCAAGAGGCTATCTCCATTGCGGTCCGGCCGGCGCCGGCCACTTCGTCAAGATGGTGCATAACGGCATCGAATATGGAGTCATGGCAGCTTATGCCGAAGGCTTGAACATACTGAAAGCCGCCAACGCCGGGAATAGCGAGCGCGAGGTCGATGCAGAAACGGCGCCGCTCGCCAATCCGCAGTATTATCGTTTCGATGTCGATCTGCCCGCTGTGACAGAAGTTTGGAGACACGGTTCTGTCATTGGTTCATGGCTGCTGGATCTGACCGCAGAGGCGCTGAAGCAGGACCCACACCTCGAACACTACGACGGCCGCGTATCGGATTCCGGCGAAGGCCGTTGGACGTTGCAGGCCGCCGTGGAAACGGGTGTACCCGCCCCGGTTCTCGCCTCGGCGCTCTTCGAACGCTTTTCCTCGCGCGGTGAGGCACAGTTTGCTGGCAAGGTGCTATCGGCCATGCGCCACGCCTTTGGCGGCCATCTGGAAAAAGCCAAGTAAGGCGGGAGAAAAAAGCCATGGCACAGGAACAGTCCGACGTATTGGTGGTGTTCGGTGCCACCGGTGATCTCGCGCACAAGATGATCTTTCCCTCGCTCTATGCGATGGTGAAGCGTGGCGCGCTCAACACGCCCATCATCGGTGTGGCCTTCGACGACTGGACGCGCGATCAGCTAATCGCGCGTGCCAAAGACGCCGTGTCGAAACACGTTGACACCATCGATGAGGCTGCTTTCTCAAAGATGGCGGAGAAGTTGTCCTACGTCTCCGGCGATTACCGCAGCCAGTCGACATTTGACAAACTGAAGCAGGCGCTGGCAGGACATCAAAACCCGCTATACTATCTCGCAATTCCACCGTCCCTGTTCGAGACAGTCGCCGATGGTCTTGATCAGGCCGGCATCGCCAAGAACGCCCGGCTGATGGTGGAAAAGCCGTTTGGGCGCGACCTTGCTTCGGCCAAGAAGCTGAACGACGTGCTGCACAAGGTGTTCGAGGAAGATGCAATCTTTCGCATCGACCACTTCCTTGGCAAGGAAGCCATTCAGAACCTTCTGTATTTTCGCTTTGCCAACAGCTTCCTTGAGCCGGTGTGGAATCGAGATCATGTGGAGAGCGTGCAGATCACCATGGCCGAGGATTTCGGCATCAAAGGGCGAGGCAAATTTTATGACGAAGTGGGCTGCATCCGCGATGTGATCCAGAACCATCTCGTCAACGTCCTCCTGCTCCTCACCATGGAGCCGCCAGCTTCGGGTGCCTCCGACGATCTCGTGGACGAGAAGGTGCAGGTGCTGAAAGCCATGCCGCCGCTGTCCAAAGAAGACGTGGTGCGCGGCCAGTTCGAAGGTTACACTGACGAACCCGGCGTGGCCCCGTCATCGCCGACGGAAACCTTCGCTGCCGTTCGCTTCCGGGTTGCGACGTGGCGTTGGAATGGGGTGCCGTTCTTCATCCGCGCCGGTAAGAACCTGCCCGCCCACGCCACCGAAGTGGTCGTCCGCTTCAAGCGCCCTCCCGTGGCACTCTTCGATGACGTTACTGATACACCGGCCAACTACATCCGCTTCCGCCTTGGTCCGGATATCTCCATCGGCGTCGGCGCGCGCCGCAAGGCGGCCGGCGAAAAAATGAAGGGTGAGGCGGTCGAACTCACGGCGCTTGATGACGGCATCGGCGATATGGCGCCCTATGAGCGGTTGATCGGCGACGCCATGGCCGGTTATCGGCAACTGTTCACCCGGCAGGATGCCGCGGAATTGGCGTGGAAGATTGTCGAGCCGATCCTGGACAACAAGACCATTCCGCCGACCTACAAGCCGGGGACATGGGGACCAACCGAGATGGACAAATCCGCGCCGCCTGGAGGCTGGGTAGACCCCGCCTGACCATTGGAGAAAATATATATGACTCAAGATATTTCAGAGACCAAAGATCGCGTTGTCCTGTCCATCGATATCGGCGGCAGCCACGTCAAAATCCTTTCCAGCGCAGGTGGTGAGGAAAAGAAGGCGGAAAGCGGAAAGACCATGACCGCCTCCGACATGGTCGAGGCCGTGAAGGCCATGGCGAAGGGCATGAAATACGACGTCATCTCGATGGGTTATCCAGGCCCCGTTGTTCATAACAAGCCGCTTCGCGACCCTGCGAACCTTGGCGAGGGCTGGGTTGGGTTCGATTACGAGGCCGCCTTCGGCCATCCCGTTCGCATCGTCAACGACGCCATGATGCAGGCGATCGGCTCCTATAAAGGCGGCCGCATGCTGTTTCTTGGCCTCGGCACCGGGCTTGGAGCGGCGATGATCGTGGAAAACGTCGCGCAGCCGATGGAGATCGCCCACCTTCCCTATCGCAAGCGCAAGAGCTACGAGCATTACGTCAGCGAAGCCTACCGTGAAAAGAAAGGCCACAAGAAGTGGCAGAAGCGGGTCTTCGACGTGGTCGAAGCTCTGACTGACGCCCTTGAGCCGGACTATGTGGTCATCGGTGGCGGCAATGTGGAGAAACTCGATTCACTTCCCCCAAACTGCCGCAAGGGCGACAACACTCTGGCCTTTGAGGGCGGTTTCCGCCTTTGGCGAGACAACAAGCTTATTGCGTGATGGATTGGTGCGCGCACCAGAGAAAGGTGCGCAACACGCCCTCAGCGCAAACTTCCGAGTAGCTGTGGTACGACGGACCGGAAAAGGGCACCGGTTCGCTCAGTAGTGCGTCCTCCCTGAATGGCAGTGGTCGAGCCAAGCTCGCATAGTCCGGTTTCGACAGGAGCGGCGCGGACAGCCAGGCCAAAGTCCGGCTTGCTTGACATCTCACGCTCTCTCGCCGGTTTTCAGACGATCCCGCCCGAGCCGCCACGCTGTGAAGGGCGCTCACCTGCCACCTGCTTGCGATAGCCGCTGGCTCGGTAAGTTGCGATTGGATCTATTGCCGCACCAGCCTTTTTGCGGGCTTGCGCAAGAATGGCCTCGACATCCGTGCGATAGGCGCGCTTCAGCGTGTCGGACGCCATGAGTGCATCGTTTTCCTGCTGGAAATTTTCAAGAGCGGAGCGATCGACAAGCAATGCTTGTGCGTAGGCCCGGCGGATTTCGTTGGCGCTGGAGATGAGGCTTTCGATCGGGTCGGTCACATTGTGAGACTGGTCGATCATATGCGCTGGATGGAACTGCTTCACGCCGCGGTGCTCTGCATCCACCAATTCGTTGAACACGAGGAAAAGGCGATATGGCTCGATAGCGCCGGCATCAAGATCGTCATCGCCATATTTGCTGTCGTTGAAGTGGAAGCCGCCGAGCTTGCCGAACTGGATCAGGCGAGCAACGATCATTTCGATGTTGGTGTTGGGTGCGTGATGACCAAGATCGACGAGGCAGAAAGCCTTCTCACCGAGCGTATTGGCGATCAGGTAATTGGTGCCCCAGTCCTGTACGACGGTGGAGTAGAAAGCCGGCTCGTACATCTTGTGTTCGGAGAACAGCCGCCAATCATCCGGCAGTGCCTTGTAGATGTCCGCCATACCGGCGAGGTAGCGCTCGAAGCTTTTGGTGAAGTTGCTCTGTCCAGGGAAGTTGGAGCCATCGCCGATCCAGACCGTCAAGGCTTTGGAGCCGAGTGCCTTTCCGATCTCGATGCATTCGATGTTGTGCTCGACCGCCTGTTGGCGCGTTGCAGCATCCGTATGGCTCAAGGAGCCGTATTTGTAGGAGTGCTGCTGATCTGCAGCGTCCGAAAAGGTGTTGGAATTCATCGCGTCGAAGCCGAGGTCGAGCGCGTCGGCGTGTGCCTTAAGTCTTGCAGGATCTTCCTTATCCCACGGAATATGAAGAGAGACAGTGGGCGTGGCAGCCGTTAGCTGGTTGATGACAGCGCAGTCATCCAGCTTGTCGAAAATACCGCGTGGCTCGCCGAGGCCCGGAAAGCGGGCAAAGCGTGTGCCGCCGGTTCCAACACCCCAGGATGGGACGGCCACATGGAACGCGGCAACCTTGGCCGTGATCGCATCGATATCGACGTTGCGGCGTGACAGATGTTCACCGAGGGCCGCATAGTCTGCTTCATGCGCCTTCGCGCGCTTCTCGTTCTCGCGATCGACCAGATCCGCCGCAATTCTCAATTCCGTCATGTCATCCTCCCTCTGCACCACGTCCTCTTCAAGCCGTTCTGTAGCCAACTCATCGTGAGCGGAGGAAGGGCTTGATCGTGGCGATCTTTCTCATTTTGCAATCACCAGCACCTGACCTGCAAACCGCCCACGGCTGAACGCACGGGCGGTTCGTGCCTCAGCGCGTGAAGCTCTGCGCGTTGCCGGCGTCGACGTTGATGATATTCCCCGTCGACTTGGCAGATGCGTCTGACGCCAGGAAGAAGATTGCTTCGGCAATATCTTCCGGAAAGACGTTCAGCTTCAGCATGGAACGCTTGCGGTAATGTTCTTCGAGATCGTCCACCTCGATCTTGGAGGATGCCGCGCGCTGTTCGCGCCACTCGCCGTTCCATATCTTGGAGCCGCGCAGAACCGCATCGGGATTGACGGTGTTGACGCGAATACCGGCATCGGCACCTTCAAGGGCCAGGCAACGAGCGAGATGGATTTCAGCAGCCTTCGCAGTGCAATAGGCAGATGCGTTGGGTGAAGACGCCAGGCCGTTTTTGGATGCGACGAAGACGACATTGCCGCCGAGCTTCTGACGTCGGAACAGGCGGAAGGCTTCCCGCGACACGAGGAAATAGCCCGTTGCCAGAATGTCGATATTCTTGTTCCACATGGCAAGCGTGGTGTCTTCGACCGGTGCAGATGACGCAATGCCCGCATTGGAAACGAGGATATCGATACCGCCAAACGCGACGCTCGCCTCGGCGAACGCGGCAAGAACGGCATCTTCCTGGGTGACATCGAGCTTCACAGTACAAACAGCATCAGCGCTGAACCTCTTTTCGAAATCACCCTTTGTGTTTTCGAGTGCGGCCTCATCAATATCGGCAAGCACGACGCAGGCGCCCTCGCTTGCCAGCCGCTCCGCCGTAGACCGTCCAATACCTCCCGCACCACCGGTAATGAATGCAACCCTCCCGGCAAGGCTCTTGGGCTTCGGCATGCGCTGAAGCTTCGCTTCTTCCAGCAGCCAATATTCGATGTCGAAGGCCTCCTGTTCCGGCAGACCTTGATACTCCGACACTGCCGATGCACCGCGCATCACATTGATGGCGTTGACGTAAAACTCACCTGCAATACGCGCGGTTGCCTTGTCCTTGGCGAAGGAGAACATGCCGACGCCGGGAATGAGGAAGATGACCGGATTAGGATCGCGCATCTTCGGCGAATTGGCGTGCTTGCAGCTCTCGTAGTATCGGGTGTAATCGGCGCGGTAGTCTTCAAGCGCCTGGTCGAGGCCCGCAAGCAATGCGTCAACATCCGGTTTCGACGTATCCAAATTTAGGATCAGGGGGCGGATCTTGGTGCGCAGAAAGTGGTCAGGGCAGGATGTGCCAAGCGCGCCGAGCGGCTTCAATTCCTTCGAGTTGACGAACTCCAACACGGCATCCTGATCGTCGAAATGACCAAGCTTGCGCTCGTCTTTCCCGATGCGTCCGCGAATTTCGGGCATCAGCCGGGCAGCGATTGCCCGGCGATCTTCCCTGGGCAGGGTATTGGCGACAGCACCACCGAAAATAGTCTTGCCTTCAGTTTTGGCAGCGAACCACTCGATCGCCTTGTTGATGATCGCAAGCGTCAGCTCGTAACAGGCCTTGGCATCGTTATCCCAGGTGAAGAGACCATGGCTTTCCAACACAACGCCCTTGGCATCGGGGTTTGCCTTGACGAAGGCTTCAAGGTCGAGACCGAGCTGGAAGCCCGGGCGTCGCCAAGGCAGCCAGCCGATCTCACTTCCAAAAACTTCCTTCGTCAGTTCCCGTGAATTCTTCGAAGCGGCAATGGCAATGATTGCGTCCGGATGCATGTGATCGACATGATCGAAGGGCACGAAACCATGCAGTGGCGTGTCGATGGAGGCCGCGCGCGGGTTGAGATTGAACGTGCAATGGGGAAGAAAACCGACCATGCGGTCTTCGTCTTCCACGCCGCGGTAAATGCCCTTGAGCGCTCCAAGCTTTTCCATGTAGAGGGTGGCGAAGCCGTCAAGCTTGATCGTGCCGACATCGCCGCCAGATCCCTTGACCCACATGACGCGAACCTTATTGCCGGTGAGCGGGTCGGTTTCCCAGACTTTGGCAGAGGTATTGCCACCACCGTAATTGGTGATCCGTTTGTCAGCGCCCAGAAGGTTGGAGCGATAGAGCAGCTTTCCCGGCTCATCCAGCGTTGCTGCATAAGCGTCGTCCCAACGATTTTCGAGAAGACGGGATTGTCCCATCGCAGTATCCTCCCACGGCAATTATTGCGAGTCCCAGGTGAACTCGCCTCCCATTGAGAGCAGATATCGCGCATCTAAAAGCACCATGTCAATCACAAACGATCATAAATTTTCATTGTGCGCCGCAACATTGATATTTTTGATCGAACTTGATTGACAACAATCGAAGTTTACGAAAGATTGCGGTCAGGAGGACCCCATGTACGAGAGCGAACGCCATCGCATCATCTTGAGCGCCATTCAGGAAAAGCCTGTGGTGACGGTGCAGGACATTGCCGAACTGACCGATGCGTCCGAGGCAACGATCAGGCGTGATATCGCATCTCTTCACGTCCAGGGAAAACTGCGCCGTGTGCGCGGCGGAGCCGAGGCGGTGCATCCGCCACAGCTCGGCAACCTGGCCGCACGTCCCTTTCGCGTCTCGGAATCTGTCAATATCGATAAGAAACGCGCAATTGCACGCAAGGCCGTCGATTTGTGCGAGGAAGGTGACGCCATCATTATCAATGGCGGTACGACCACCTTCCAGATGGTGCATTTCATGTCGGCCCGGCGTCTGCAGGTAATGACCAACTCTTTCGCCATTGCTGAGCATCTGGTGAAGCACTCGAAATGCAATGTCAGCGTACCCGGTGGCGCGATCTATCGCGACCAGAGCCTCATCCTGTCTCCCTTCGAAAATGACGCGATCCGCAATTTCTATGCGCGGCGCATCTTCATCGGAGCACAGGGAGTGGGCGCGCTTGGCATCATGGAATCCGACGCAATGGTGATCCAGAGCGAACAGAAGCTGATGCGGCAGGCAGAGGAGCTGATCGTCATGGTCGACTCCTCCAAGTTTCGCAAACGCTCCAGCCTTATCCTGACACCCCTGGATACGGTTTCGACGATCATCACCGACGAAGACATTTCAGACGAGGCCGCACGCATGGTGGAGGCCGCGGGAGTGACGCTGGTCATCGCCGGAGCGGCGGCCGCGCAGGCGGAGGACAAACCGCCGACAGAGGAGGATTCCGCTTCGGTTGCTTGAGGAGCGCCGAAGGGAAGGTTTTAACGGGAGGAAAAGGGAATGAAACTTACACGCAGAAAACTCACCCGCGCGCTTGCGCTCGGTGTAGCGCTTGGTGTTGCCGGTATCGGCAGCGTCGCCCAGGCGAAAGACATGAAAATCGCGCTCGTGGTCAAGTCGCTCGGCAATGGCTTCTTCGAGGCTGCCAACAAGGGTGCGCAGGAAGCAGCCAAGGAACTTGGCGGCGTCGAGATCATCTATACCGGCCCGACAACGACAACCGCAGAAGGCCAGATCGAAGTCATCAATTCGCTGATCGCCCAAGGCGTCGATGCGATTGCGATCTCGGCAAACGATCCGGACGCCGTGGTTCCGGCACTCAAGAAGGCCGCGCAGCGCGGCATCAAGGTTATTTCCTGGGATTCGGGTGTCGCACCGGAAGGCCGCATTCTGCAGCTCAACCCCTCCTCCAACGCGCTGATCGGCAAAATGTGCCTGCAGCTTGCCGCTGATCATCTCGAAGGCGGCAAGGGTGACTTCGCCATCCTTTCGGCCACAACCACCTCCACTAACCAGAACATCTGGATCGAGGAGATGAAGAAGCAGCTGAAGGATTTCCCCGGCCTCAATCTGGTCACCACCGTCTACGGCGACGACTTGGCCGACAAGAGCTATCGTGAAGCGCAAGGTCTCCTGACCTCCCAGCCGAACGTCAAGGTGATCGTTGCCCCGACGACAGTTGGCGTCCTGGCGGCGTCTCAGGCTGTCAAGGATGCTGGCAAGATCGGCCAGGTCTATGTCACGGGCCTTGGCCTTCCGTCCGAGATGGCCGGCGCCATCAAGTCGGGTGCGACGAAGGAATTCGCCATCTGGAACCCAATCGACCTAGGCTATTCTGCGACCCAGATCGCCTACCACCTTGTCAAGGGTGATGCCGACGGCAAGCCTGGCTCTGAAATCGAAGCCGGCCGCATGGGCAAGATCAAGGTCGGCGAAAACAGTGAAGCCGCAATGGCCGATCCGTTCGTCTATGACGCGAAGAACATCGATCAGTTCTCCAAGATTTTCTGATCTTTGACTTCATCTCCCGGCGACAACATCCGCCGGGAGATGTTTCCAACATTCCCTCAGTCGACGTCATCCTCGAGCTTGAACCAAGCATCGATCATGCTTGCCGGATGTTTCATCGGCAAATGCATCAGGATGCCGTCGAGTGAAGGCTTTCCTTCTTCTGCTCGATAAAGAGCACGCAGGTTCGTAAGAAAAATGGCGGTAGAGACAATGACCGAAACGGCGGCGCTTTACGCAAGGCAAGAGGACCGCTTGAACCCCGTTCTGGAAATGCGCGGCATCAGTCAGATTTTTCCAGGCGTGAAGGCACTGGATAATGTCGACATCCAGCTCTATTCCGGCCAGGTGACGGCCCTCATCGGGGAAAATGGCGCGGGTAAATCCACGCTGGTAAAAATCCTGACCGGTATCTATCGCCCCAATGAGGGTGAAATCCTGCTGGACGGCACACCGGTTCATTTTCAAAGCGCGCAGGATGCAATCGATGCAGGCGTCACCGCCATTTATCAGGAAACCGTTCTGTTCGATGAGCTTTCGGTTGGCGAGAACATCTTTCTCGGGCATGCGCCGAAGGGTCGCTTCGGGCTGATCGATTGGAAGACGATCAACGAGAAATCCCGCGCCCTGTTGGAGCGGCTGGAAAGCAAGATAGACCCCACAATTCGGCTGAAGGATCTCTCCATTGCACAGCGCCATCTGGTCGCGATTGCCCGTGCACTTTCGGTCGAGGCGCGCATCGTCATCATGGACGAGCCGACGGCAGCCTTATCACGCAAGGAAATCGACGATCTTTTCCGCATCGTCGAAAACCTGAAGCGGCAGGGCAAGGCGATCCTGTTCATCAGCCACAAGTTCGACGAAGTCTATGAAATTGCGGAGAATTATGCCGTCTTTCGCGACGGACGCATGGTCGGCGCGGGCAAGCTGACTGCGACGCCCCAGGACGAGATTGTCCGGTTGATGGTTGGCCGCGATGTGAAGGACGCGTTCCCCAAGCAGGCCGTGAACATTGGCGGCACCGTGCTGTCGGTGCAGGATTACTGCCACGAGACGGAGTTTCGCGGCATCTCCTTCGATTTGCGACAGGGCGAAATTCTTGGGCTCTATGGTCTGATCGGCGCCGGACGGTCGGAGTTTTGCCAGTCCCTCTTCGGCATGACCCGTCCCGCATCCGGAACACTGACGCTGAACGGCAAAGCGGTAACGATCCGTTCACCGGAAGACGCAATTCGGGCCGGGATCGCCTATGTGCCGGAAGAGCGGGGGCGTCATGGTCTGGCGCTGGAAATGCCCATCTACCAGAACATGTCCCTGCCCTCTCTCTCCCACACATCGCGCAAGGGTTTCCTGAAAGCCGCCAACGAATTCGCATTGGCGCGCACATATGCAACGCGCCTTGATCTTCGTGCGGCGGCACTTTCCGTGCCCGTTGGAACGCTGTCTGGCGGCAACCAGCAGAAGGTCGTGATCGGTAAGTGGCTGGCGACAAAGCCGCGGGTTATCATTCTGGACGAGCCGACAAAGGGTATCGATATCGGCTCGAAAGCCGCGGTCCATGGTTTCATCAGTGAACTGGCGGCGGAAGGTCTGTCCATCATCATGATCTCATCCGAACTGCCGGAAATTCTCGGCATGTCCGACCGCGCGATCGTGATGCGCGAAGGGTTGGTGGCAGGCCGGTTCGAGCGGGCGGAGTTCTCGCCGGAAAAGCTGGTGCGCGCCGCCACCGGAAATGCGTGAGAGGAAATGCGCATGAAGACACTTCTGAAAAACCGCGAATGGCTGCTGGCTGGCATCATCATTCTTCTCATCATCGGCTTCTCGTTACGCTCGCCGGGCTTTGAGCGCCCTGCCAATCTCGTGAACATCTTCAATGATACGTCGATCCTGATCATTCTGGCGCTGGGACAGATGACGGTCATCCTCACCAAGTCGATCGACCTCTCGGTCGCAGCCAATCTCGCCTTTACCGGAATGGCAGTAGCAATGACCAATGCCGCGTTCCCCGGCGTGCCGCTTCCCCTCCTCGTCGCAATGGCAGTTGGAATTGGTGCGCTGCTCGGTTCGATCAACGGTATTCTCGTGTGGTGGCTTGGGCTTCCCTCAATCGTGGTGACACTCGGTACGCTCACCATCTATCGCGGCATGGCCTTCGTTCTGTCGGGCGGCGCTTGGGTCAACGCGCACCAGATGTCTCCGACATTTCTCAACGTGCCCCGCACGTCCATCCTCGGCATGCCGGTTCTGTCCTGGGTGGCGGTCCTTGTCATCGTCGCTGCATGGATCATTCTCAAGCGAACCGCCTTTGGTCGTTCGGCCTATGCTTCCGGCGGCAACCCGAGTGCTGCGATCTATGCCGGCATCGATGTCGGCCACACGCGCTTCCTCGCCTTCGTCCTCTCCGGCGCGCTTGCCGGTCTTGCAAGCTATCTATGGGTGTCGCGTTACGCCGTCGCCTATGTGGATATCGCTCAAGGGTTCGAGCTGGATAGTGTCGCGGCAAATGTCATCGGCGGCATCTCGATTGCGGGAGGCATCGGATCGGTGCTCGGCGCCGTCCTTGGCGCGATCTTCCTCGGCGTCATCAAGAACGCGCTTCCGGTGATCGGGATCTCTCCATTCGCGCAGATGGCGATCTCCGGCATCGTCATCGTATTGGCCGTCGTCTTCAACGCGCGAGCAGAAGCGCGCAAAGGGCGCATCATCCTGCGTGACAGAGCCGCCACAGAACAGAGCAAGGAGGCTGCGGCATGAGCATCGATCAAACCCAACCGCTGGCGTCACCTCGCATCATTCCGGACAAGCTCGGCACGCCTTTCCGCCGCGTCATGGCAAGCTGGGAAGTGCTGCTGCTTGGCGTCGCAATCCTGATCTTCATCGCCAACTCGCTGGCCTCACCCTACTTTCTCGACGCCTGGAACCTCTCTGACGCCAGCTTCAACTTCACCGAAAAGGCGATGATCGCCTTTGCCATGGCGCTTCTGATCATCGCCGGTGAAATCGACCTTTCGGTTGCAGCCATCATCGCGCTCGCCTCGACCGCCATGGGTTACGCGGTGCAGATGGGGGTGGGAACGCCCGGACTTGTGGCGATCGGTATTAGCGTCGGTCTTGCCTGCGGCGCTTTCAACGGCTTTCTCGTCGCAGGGCTGAAGCTCCCTTCCATTGTCGTCACGATCGGCACGATGAGCCTGTTTCGCGGTATTTCCTATATGGTGCTGGGCGACCAGGCCTATGGCAAATATCCGGCGGACTTCGCCTATTTCGGCCAGGGCTATGTCTTCTGGGTGATCTCCTTCGAATTCGTTCTCTTCGTGATGATGGCGATCGTCTTCGCGATTCTGCTGCATGCGACGAATTTTGGACGACAGGTCTATGTCATCGGCAACAATCCATTTGCCGCCCGTTTTTCGGGCGTGCCCGTGGAGCGCGTGAAGTTCATCCTGTTCCTCCTCACGGGCCTGATGAGCGGCATCGCCGCCGTATGCCTCACCTCGCGGCTCGGCTCCACGCGCCCGTCGATCGCTCAAGGGTGGGAGCTGGAGGTCGTGACCATGGTCGTTCTCGGCGGTGTGTCGATCCTGGGCGGCTCGGGCACGATCGGCGGCGTGGTGATTGCCGCTTTCGTCATGGGGCTCGTCACTTTCGGTCTTGGTCTTCTCAACGTTCCGGGCATCGTCATGTCGATCTTTGTCGGCCTTCTGCTGATCATCACCATTGCCATTCCAATCGTCGTGCGCCGCCTGAAAGCGATGAGGTAAATCATGCCAGAGCTTGAAAAACACGCTTTCAAAATGAAGCTCTTTGCGGGCAAGCAAGCGGAGTACAAGAAGCGCCACGACGAGATTTGGCCGGAGCTCGTCGACCTGCTGCACGAGGCCGGCGTGACCGACTACTCGATCCACCTCGATCCTGAGACCAACACACTCTTCGGCGTCCTCACGCGTCCGAAAGATCACGGCATGGCGGCGCTGCCCGATCATCCCGTGATGAAGAAATGGTGGACGCATATGGCCGATATCATGGAGAGCAACCCGGATCATTCCCCCGTGGCAACCGATCTCATCACCGTCTTTCATCTCCCATGAGCAAGCCGATCCGGACCGTTGCCGTCATCGATATCGGCAAGACACATGCCAAACTGATCGTTGTCGATGCTGAGAGCGGCAACGAATTGGCCTCACGCAAGATTGCCAACAGGGTCGTAAGCGGCGCACCCTATCCGCATTATGATACGGATGCGCTGTGGCGGTTCATTCAGGAAGGGCTTGCCGGGCTCAACAATGGGCCGGGCTATCAGGCAATCTCGATCACCACACATGGCGCAAGTGCAGCACTCCTGAATGCGTCGGGCGAGTTGGCGATGCCTGTTCTCGATTACGAGTTCACATTCCCGGATCAGATCATCGACGCCTACGAGGCAATGCGCCCGGAGTTTGCAGAGACTTTTTCGCCACGCCTGACGGGTGGACTTAATCTCGGTGCGCAACTCCATTATCAGCGTGCGTGCTTTCCCGAGGCGTTCGCCTCCGTCTCGACCATCCTGACCTACCCGCAATATTGGGCGCACCGCTTAACCGGTATCGCCGCGAATGAGGCCACCTCTCTCGGCTGCCACACGGATCTGTGGCGCCCCTTTGAAGGCGACTATTCAAGCCTGGTTGCGCGTCTCGGTATCGCCGATCTCATGGCGCCCATCCGCTCTGCCTTCGACGTTCTGGGACAAACGACACCGACCATCACGCGGCAACTCGGCCTCGCTGCACCCGTTCCTGTCTATTGCGGGATCCATGATTCCAATGCGTCATTGCTCCCGCACCTCGTCGGCTTTGGCCTTCCTTGCACGGTCGTATCGACCGGCACGTGGGTCGTGTGCTTTGCCGCAGGCGGACAGGCGGACGATCTTGATGAGAACCGCGACACCTTGGTCAATGTCGACGCATTCGGCAAACCCGTGCCTTCCGCCCGTTACATGGGCGGCCGAGAATGGGAAATCATTACCAAGGGTCTGGAGCAGGTAGCGCCGGACCCGGAATGGATCGCGGTAGAAGATGTCATAGCCAAAGGCCAGATGCTGCTGCCAAGCGTCGTCAGCGGCACTGGCCCGTTTCCCGGCGCCACGGGCGGCTGGCGCAACGAGCCGCAAACGGATGAAGGCCGGCGCGCGGCTGCCAGCCTCTACCAGGCCTTGATGACCATGACCTGCCTCGACCTGATCGGATCACGCGGGCCGATCGTGGTGGAAGGCCCGTTTGCCGCCAATAAAGTCTTCCGGGCAGCGCTCTCCACCCTGTCCGGTAGAGACGTGTATGCCTCCGCCTCTCATACAGGCACATCGCTTGGCGCCAGCTTTCTGACCGGCACGAAATCGAATGTTCCTGTCGAGCTGGTGACCGAAAGGATTGCGGATCTGGACACCTACGCCAAAAGGTGGCGGGAAACGGCGGAGTGAAACCTAACACACCCCGCCCCTCTTCCAGCTTCAGCTCTGCTTGACGAATTCACCGCCCTTGATGATGTAAGGCATGTGCTTGCCCTGCCCCGTCAAAACCGAGAGATCCTCGAGAGGATTGCCGTCCACGACGATCAGATCGGCATAAGCCCCCGGGGCCACGGTTCCCAGTTTGCCTTCAAAGCCAAATGCCTTGGCCGCATCCAGCGTTGCGGAACGGATCACATCTGCGGCCGGTAGATGCTGCCCGCGAAGAACGAATTCCTCCGACTGGTGCTCATGCATCTCACCCAGCAAATCCGTACCATAAACCATGGTCACGCCTGCCTTGTGGAGCACTTTCAGCGCCTCGAAACCGGCGCTGCGCACGTCCTCGATCTTGGCGACAGAGACTGGCGGCAGGCCGAGCGAAGCGCCGTCCTTTGCCAGGCGGCCATAGACGATGTTGGTCGGCACGACGAAGGCACCGCGTTCCTTGGCAAGCTGCGCGGTTGCCGGCGTGATCAGGTTGCCATGCTCGATCGACTTGACGCCGCACTCGATCGCGCGGCGGATGGCGGCATCGGTATAAAGATGCGCGGCCACGTAAGTCTGCGCATTTTCCGCTTCTTCGACGGCTGCGAGCACCTCTTCTCTCGAAAAGCCGAGATTGGCAATCGGATCGGTCGGCGACGATACGCCACCATTGGCCATGAGCTTGATGAACTGCGCGCCGCCCTTGACCTCCTCACGACATGCCTGGCGAACGGCGTCGACGCCATCACAAATTCGACCGAGCGCACCCAGTTGATCGGGATAATGCTCGACGGAACGGCGATTGAACCGGCCACGGTAATCGGTATGGCCACCGGTTTGCGACAGCGCCTTGCCACAGATGATCAACCGCGGGCCGATAATCGTCCCTTCCTGAAGCGCTTCGACCAGACCGTGATCGGCACCGCCAAGGTCACGGACCGTGGTGAAGCCGCGCATCAGCATTGCCTTCATGATGTTGGCTGAGCGGAGCGCCACAAGAGAGTTGGGCAGATCGGCATTCGCCCCCAGATCGAGCTTGGTGGCGATGACATGCACATGCCCATCAATCAGTCCTGGCATCAGGATCTTGCCATCCAGATCAACCACCCTGTCGGCAGTCTCCGAGATCGACTTGCCCACGTCAACGATCAGATCGTCACGGATGAGCACATCCGTTGGAGCGGTCGGTTCGCCCTGCGATCCATCAACGATGCGGGCGTTTTTGAGAAGAATTGAACTCATGGCATTCACTTTCAGTCGATGTTTTTAAAGGCGCACGCCAAGATTCAACTTTGTTTGGCGGCAAGCAGGAAGTAAGGCACCAACCACGGTGCCAAAGCCTCGGCGCGGCCGAGATGGCGTTCGTCATAAACACCGGCGCGATGGGTGAGATTGATCGTTCCGATGCAGGCCCCGTCGAAGACGACGGGCACATTGATCTGCGTGCCGCCACCAAGACTTGCGATGAGCTCATGATCGAAGAAGGCCCATTTGATGCCGTCCATATCCTTGGCGAGAAAGCTTTTATGTTGACCAATGACATGGCGGCCCCAGGGCGTGTCGGTCATAGGCTTGCGGCCGGACACCGGATAATGCTCGGGGTCTGAGGAGTAGATGCGAACGACCTCCCCCCCATCGACCGCCAACAGGGTAAAGAGGACGTGCCCGATCTCGCGCTGCAACAGCTGATCGAGAGCCTGGAAGAAGGGTGCCGGCTGATCGGGCTGCTTCATGGCTTCGTAAAGGCTGATCTCATTGTGCATGTGTCGATCCTTTTTGCTGATAAGGGAGCAGCAGTTGCCGCTCCCTGATGGGCCTGGATGTCAGCGCGCGGCAAATTCTTCCGCTTCGATCTCCTCGAGCGACCGGTTCTTTGTCGGAATGCCGAGGAAGAGAACGGACGTGGCGCCGATGAACAGGATGACGGTCGTCATGCCGAACACACCAGCGAAACCGCCGATCGGATAGACAGCACCCACGAGGATCGGTGCGGCAATCCCGCCGATGCGGCCAATTGCCGAGGCCGTACCGACGCCGGTCGCACGAATGCGTGTCGGGAAAACCTCCGGCGTATAGGCGTATTCTCCGGCTGCAACGCCATTGATGAAAAAGGAGAGCGTCATGGCAAGTGCGATAACCTGCGTGTCACCGGTAGCGAAAGCAAGCGAGAGAGCCGAAACAGCTGCGAGCGCCATATAGAGCACGATGGTATAGGGACGGCCAATCTTCTCGCAGAACCAGGCGGCTGTGAAGTAACCTGGGATTTGCGCCGCATAGATCAGGATCGAGAAAGAGAAGCTTTTCGTCATGGTCATGCCGCGCTCGACAAGCAGGCTCGGGATCCATGTCATGAAGGCGTAAATACTGAAGGTCACCGACACCCAGAGGAGCCAGGTCATGATGGTGATGCGCAGAAAGCGCGGCGACAGCAGCGTTTTAAAATTTGCCATCAGCGAGGTATTCGGCGTTGCAGAGACCTGCGCAGTCGGTTCCGGCGCGGGCAGAACGACGCCGCGGGCCTCGTATTGCTTTTCGATGCCGGTGACGATGTCATTTGCTTCCTGATGGCGACCCTGGCTCTCCAGCCAACGCG
Organism: Agrobacterium cavarae; assembly: GCF_004310285.1. GTDB lineage: Bacteria > Pseudomonadota > Alphaproteobacteria > Rhizobiales > Rhizobiaceae > Agrobacterium > Agrobacterium cavarae. Next base: position 133,193 of record NZ_SISF01000029.1, on the reverse strand, counting down.
GAGATTCCGTCAAGCCACGGCGCCACCACAAAACCACCACGACGGGCATGGCGGTGACGATCAACGCATAACGCCATCCGTCGTCGGAGGCAGGCACAAGCAGATATCCGAGAACCGCGGAGATGACGAAACCGAAGGAGAAGAAGGCTGCGAGCGAGGCCGTGAAGCGGCCACGATACTTTGCGCCGACAAATTCCGAAAGGAACGGCGCGATGATCGCTGCTTCGGCCCCCATGCCGATACCACCAACGACACGCAGCGCGAAGAACTGGTGCCAGTCATTGACGGCAGCGCCACCGAGACTCGCCAGGCAGAAGAGCACGAGTGCCCAGAGCATGACGTTCTTGCGGCCATAACGGTCGCCGATCGCCCCGGCAATGAGCGCGCCGATGAGGAAGCCGACATAGGTGCTGCTGGCGAGATAGCCGACCTGAAGGCTGGTCAGTTGCCACTGCGCCCGAAGCGCGGGAAGCAGAAACGCGATGATGCCCGCGTCCCAGGCCTCGAACATGTAGCCCAGCCCGCCCATCATCAGCAGCTTGTATTGAAAGCGCCCGACGGGCAGCCTCTCCAGTCTTGCAGCAGTATTATACATTCGCAGTCCCCATCATTATAGTGTGTCACCTCCGCCGCTTTGCGGATGGTGTGCGCGTCGTTTCGTCGCGCAACATTTTTTGCACAGGAAGATTTGTGAATGCAATATGCAAAAAACGCTGCAGGTGATTTTGCAGGCACGCTTGAAGACTGGCTGCGTCATCTCGATGAGAAATTTTCTCTGACGCCAGCCGCGCATGAAGTCGTGCAAGCCGTCATCAACGATCCACGGCACGCCTCTTTTGCATCCGCTGCCGAACTCGCGCAAAAGGCCGACGTCAACGTCGCGACGATCACCAGAACCGCGCAAAGCCTTGGTTTTTCAGGATGGCCTGAGCTGCGGCAGGAAATCCGTACACGCTTCATGAGCAAGCTTTCGGCACCTGAGGTCAGCGTCGTCCATCAGCAGGAGACCGGCAATGAGCGCCCGTTCGACGCGGCCATGAATCGGCAGATGGAGCAACTGACGGCTCTACGCCGGCGTACCGACCGCAACTCCGTCAAGGAGATTGCAAAACTTATTGCAGGGGCAAAACGCCGAATCGTTCTTGGATCGGGCAGTTTCGCATCGATTGCCAACATCCTCGCACACCACGCCACGCTCTGCGGCTATCGCATGGAACTGGCAACCGACGGGGTGATGATCGCCAATGCTTTGGGCGATGTGAAGGAAAACGATGTCGTCATCATCTTCACCTTTTGGCGCCTCTATAATTCCGCGATCAGGGCTGCCGCTCAGGCCAAGGCCAAGGGCGCAACCACCTGCGTGATCACCGACGCAGCCGTGGACGCACTGGCAAAAAATGCCGATTATCTGCTGCTGGCACCGGCAGAGAGCACGTCTTTCTACGCAACCGTCGTTCCGGGCATCGGGCTTGCGGAGGCCATCTCTGCAGAATTGGGCGCGCTCAACCCGGAGATGAGCGCGCGTTCCATCGCCGATTTCGAGGAGCAATGGCAACACCAGGATCTGCTCTTTACCAAAACAGCACCCATGGCTGGAAAGCCTTTTGATCAGCTATAGACCGTGAGCACTTTCATTCGCTACAGCACAGCCAGCATGCCGCCATCGACATAGATGATCTGACCGTTGACGTAGTCCGAGGCTGCGGAGGACAGGAAGACTGCCGTGCCGATCAGTTCCTCCGGCTTGCCCCAGCGCTTCGATGGCGTGCGACCCTTCACCCAGGCGTCGAATTCGGGATTATCGATCAGCGCCTGATTCATGTCGGTCAGCATGTAGCCGGGACCGATGGCATTGGCCTGAATGCCATGCTGCGCCCACTCCGCTGCCATGGCCCGCGTCAGCATCTTGATGCCACCCTTGGCCACTGTGTAGGGCGCAACAGTCGCACGGGCGAGTTCGCTGGTCAGCGAGCCGATATTGACAATCTTGCCATATCCGCGCCCGATCATACGCTTTGCTGCTTCGCGACCGATGACGAAGGCGCTTGTGAGGTTGGTGTCGATCACCCGCTGCCAATCGGCGGTGTCCAGCTCAACCATTGGCTTGCGATATTGGATGCCGGCATTGTTGATGAGAATATCGACGGCTGTCCCCGCCGCGTCCAGATTTTCGAAGGCCGCTTTCACCTCTTCTTCAGACGTCACGTTGAAGGACACAGCCTCTGCTTCATGGCCTGCGCTCCGCAACTCCGCGACAGTCTCTGCCACGCGAGACGGGTTCGTTCCGTTGATGAGGATGCGGGCGCCGGCAACGGCCAGACCCTCCGCCATGGCGCGACCAAGGCCCCGCGACGAGCCGGTCACGAGAGCGGTGCGACCGGTCAGATCGAACATGGAATGGTTGCTCATCGTTTCCTCCTCAAAGCGTGCTTCGGCGAACCGTAAGGTCCGAGCGTTCGTAAACCTGCGGCAGCAGGTCTGTGCCGAGGCCCGGCCCCTCCATGGGCAGTACAAAGCCGTTTTCGATCACAGGGACGTGGGTGACAAGCTCTTTATACCAACCAGTATAAAATGCGCGGACCGATTCCTGGATCATCGTGTTTGTCTGCGAGAAGGACGAGTGAACGGCGGCCGCATAGGCCACTGGCCCCGTGCAGTCATGCGGAGCGTAAGGGCGGTGGTAGGTATCCGCGAGTGAGGCTATCTTGCGGCCTTCGGTCAGACCGCCGGTCCAGACCAGATCGGTCATGACAATGCCGATGGCGCCTGACTCCAGCATATCCTTGTACGGAAAGCGCGAACCGAGTGTTTCGGAAGCGCAGATCGGAACGCTCGTCGACGCCGCAAGCTCCGAGAGTGCCGAGACCGAATTCATCCGGATCGGATCTTCGTACCACGTCGGGTCGAAGGCTTCCAGTTCACGGGCGATCTTCTTGATGGTCGGCAGGTTCCACAGACTATGAAACTCCACCATGATCTGCATCCGGTCGCCGACCTGCTTGCGGATCTGCTCGAATGGCTTGATGGCGGCGCGTAACTGCTCGGCCGTAATATAGCGTCCGTCATTCTCGATCGCGGCTGGATCGAAAGGCCAGATCTTCATCGCCGAAATACCCTGCTCCAGCAGATTTTCTGCGAGCGCCCCCGCATTCGTCATGAAGCCCTTGAGGTCTTCATACGGACCCTCTGAATTGTCGCGGAAATTCCAGGTATCGACCGGCTTGATCTTGTTGGAACGAACATAGCCGTAACCCGCGCAGGTATTGTAGACAGGGACGCGATCATGGCAGAGGCCACCCAACATCTGGTGGACCGGCTGGTCGCAGAGCTTCCCGAAGATATCCCAAAGCGCAAGGTCGATCGCCGAGGCAGCACGATACTCCGCACCGGTTGACGCCTGCGCCATCGGCAGATTCACGAGCTCGCGCGCGTGGGCCTCGATCCGCAGTGGGTCACGCCCCAACAGCCGGCCTGCAAGCACGTCGTGAATATGCGCCTCGACCGAGCCCGCGCCGTAAAAGGTTTCGCCGAGACCGATCAGTCCGGCATCGGTATGGACGCGGACCCAAAGAACATTGGCAAACTCTTCCGTTCGTAGTGTCTCGATAGACGTAATCTTCATGCATTCCTCCCGACGACATCGTTCCACGATCATCAGCAGGATGCCGTGGCGAACCTCCAAGCCGCCTCTCGCCAACATTTGCAATGCCACTGGTAAAATATCACAACATGTTTAAAGCCAAAGAGTATAAGATATTCATCGCCTCGGCTGGAGGAAACGAAAATGGCACAGAAGAAAACAAAGCCCTCTCTCGTCACGGAAGACACGAAGCCGAAGCGGGCCAACCGGATTAATTTCTTCGAACTGGCCTATGAGAGAATCGAGGCGCTGCTGATCAATTGCGAATTGAGGCCAGGCCAGCAACTCACATTGCAGGAATTGCAGATTTCGACCGGTTTGGGACGAACGCCCGTTCACAACGCTGTCAGTCGATTGGCAACCGATACGCTTCTGACGGTCCTGCCCCGTCACGGTCTCAGGGTAACACCCATCGATCTTGCGCGGGAACGCCTGCTTCTAAAGCTGCGTCGCGACATGGAACGCTTCGTTGTAACGCTGGCTATCGACCGTGCCAGTCTCTCCCACCGTAACCAGATGCTCCATATCGAACATGCTTTGCGCGAACGCCGCGATAAGATCACGCTTACCGATTTCAACATGCTGGACCGCCGGATCGATCAGCTATTACTCGCTGCCGCCAATGAACCGTTTCTTGAGCACACGCTGCGACCGCTTCACACGCTCTATCGCCGCATCGGTTTTATTCATCACACCGTCACGGGCGGAAGGGCCGATCTTTCAACCACCATCGACTGTCATCTATCGGTACTGAATGCAGTCGCCAATCGACATCTTGAGGCGGCTCTTTCTGCCACCGACACGCTGATCGGTTTCGTCGATTCCATGTTCGCCGAGATGGAGACCGGCATCGACCCGCGGCTTCTGGATTGCAGCATCGAACCGATATTTAGGTGAAATAATAGTGCAGAGAGGCGCCCCATTCTCTCAAACGACTATTATTCTTGCCGCCCCAGCGCTCGCAATAGCGTGGCAAATCCTGGCTGTCGGAACGCTGTAGTGCAATGATGGCATACTATCAGAGCCCCGACACAAACAGCGTGACCCACGTTTCATTGAGTTGCTGCTTCAATTCCGAGCAGTTTTTTCAACTCCTCCAACAAGCGGTTCGGCCAGCTACCGAATAGCTGTAAACCGTTGTGACAGTGCCATCATCGCCAATCCAGTCTCAGCTGTGTCTGCGGATCGAAAAGATTGACACTTGCAACGTCAACGGCAAAGCGAATGCCGTCTCCTCGCTTCCCTGAAAAGCGGGGCTCTACACGCGCAACAACCGTCTGATCACCAATCAGGGCGGTCAGCATCGTATCCGGTCCAGTCGGTTCCACCACATCGATCCTGCCGGAAAATGGTGCCGTCTCATCGCCGCGCGCAATCTTGAACTCTTCGGGTCGCACACCGAGAATGACGTCTTTCTCAGACCAATGGCTATCGGTGGGACCCAAATCAAGCGCAACGCCTTGCGCCTCGAACCGCCAGCCTGAGCCATGCTTTACCAGGCGACCATTGATGAAGTTCATGGCTGGCGAGCCAATGAACCCAGCAACGAACATATTGGCAGGCCGCTCATAGATCGCCCGCGGATCTGCCAGTTGCTGGATATGTCCACCTTTCATGACCGCCACTTTTGTCGCGAGCGTCATGGCTTCGATCTGGTCGTGGGTCACGTAGACGATGCTCGTTCCCAATCGCTCATGGAGCCGTTTGATTTCGGTTCTCATCTCGACCCTAAGCTTCGCGTCGAGGTTGGAGAGCGGCTCGTCGAACAGGAACAAATCCGGATCGCGGACGATGGCGCGGCCCATTGCTACACGTTGGCGCTGGCCGCCTGAGAGATTGGCGGGCTTGCGGTCTAGGAGGTGGCTGACCTGCAGCATCTCTGCCGCACGTGTCACCGCTTCACGTCGCTGATCTGCCGGTGTTCCGCGCATCTCCAGACCAAAGCCGATATTCCGCTCCACCGACATGGTGGGATAGAGCGCATAGGACTGAAAGACCATAGCGATGTTACGGTCCTTGGGCGGCAGGTCGGAGACCGATTGCCCGCCTATGGCGATGTCACCGCTGGAGGTTTCGTCAAGTCCGGCAATGATGTTGAGCAAGGTGGATTTGCCGCAGCCGGACGGGCCAAGAAGCACCAGAAATCCACCATCCTCCAGCTCGATATCTATGCCATGCAGAACTTCGAGTGCACCGTAGGATTTGCGGACGTTGTTGAGGGAAAGTGTTGCCATGAAACTGTTCCTTTAGCCCTTGATGGCCCCGGCCGTCAGGCCTTGAACCATTGCGCGCTGAACGATTGCAAAGAGGAGCATGACGGGAAGAATGCTGAGAATGCCGCCCGCGGCCAGAACGCCCCAGGGCAATTGGAATTCCCCAACCATCAATTGAAGGCCGACAGGCCAGGTTCGAGACCCCTGGCCCGTGGTCAGCATCAACGCGAAGATGAATTCATTCCACGCGGCGATGGCGATGAAGACCGAACTTGCGACAAGGCCGTTTCGCGCCAGCGGCAGAACGATGCGGACCATGGCGCCAAGACGGGTCGAACCATCGATACGTGCTGCGCTTTCAAGCTCCTTGGGCGCGGCATCGAAGAAGCCTTTCAGCATCCAGACAAACAGCGGCAGCAGGAAGCTCGTATAGGCCAGCGCCAGGCCAAACCTGCTATCGACCAACCCCACCGTCCTCATCATGACGTAAAGCGGAATAATCATCATGACTGCGGGAAACATGCGGACCAGCAGATATCCCAGCATGATGTTGTTGCGCCCGCGGAAGGTGAGGCGCGCGAAGGCATAGGCCGCGAGCGTTCCCGCCACGACACAGATCGCGACCGTAATGGTGGTGACGATCAAGCTGTTGGTAATCAGCACTGGAAAATTCGACTGGGTCCAGATCGCCACGTAGTTTTCGAATGTGACGTGCCGAGGAATATACTGCATCTCAGAGGTAACGATATCGGCCTCCGGCTTCAAAGACGTCAGGAACATCCAGACCATCGGCCCAAGGCAAAACCCTGCCAGGGTAAACAAAACGACATAGGTCAGAATGTCGCCCGCCACGCGCCGTTGGCGTTTGCTTTTAAACATCGCTCATTCCTTCGTAATGCGCGCCAGGCGGATGTAAATCATTGCGAAGACCATGAGGATGAAGAACATCACCACGGACAGAGCACCCGCATAGCCAAAATTGAAGTCGCGATACGCTGTCTGGAAAGCGTAGAGCGAAAGGACTTGCGTGGAGTTGCCAGGACCTCCTCCGGTCAGAACCAGCAGAAGATCAGGCGAGTTCACGAGGCTGATAACACGCAGGATCACGGCAGCTGTGATGACCGTCTTCAACATCGGCACTGTGATCAATCTGAACTTGGTAAAAGCGCCTGCGCCGTCCACGGCGGCCGCCTTGTACAAGTCTTCCGGAATACCTTTGAGGCCGGCGAGAAAGAGAAGCGCGAAGAACGGGAAACCGTGCCAGGCCTCGACGAGGATCGTTGCGGCCAATGCGGTATTTGGATCTGCAAACCACGCCTTATAGGTGCTCAAAATACCGAGCCGGACCAGAATATCGTTGATGACACCAAGACGCGGGTCGAGAAGCAGCGCCCACATATGTCCGGCAACAACATTGGGAAGAAAATAGGGGAGAAGAATGAGGATGCCGAAAATCTTCGTTCCCGGCAGGTTGCGGTTCAACGCGAGGGCTGCAACGAAGCCCAGAGCCATTTCGATTGTCACCGCTGCGACCACCCAGATCGCCGTATTCTTCAGCGAAATCCAGAAAACGCGGTCCGACATCATCGCAACATAGTGCTTCATCCCCACCCAGCCGTTAAGGCCTGGTCGTGTCAGACGCATCTCGCGCACACTGATGAAGAAGCCATAAATCGTCGGATAGGCGACGACGAGAAAGAGTAACAGAAGGCTCGGGAGCAAAAGAAGATACACCCAGTATCGCGTCTCCGAGATTTCTCCGAGGCCGCTGAGAAACGGGCGTTTGGATTGTGGGGTCATGAACATGCGGCTTGGACGCCGTCCCTGCTTGGCGCGCGGTACGCTTGGACGTCCCGCGCCTGAAGGCGATTAGCGAAGGGCGGCTTCAAGCCCTTCTATCATGCGATCGACAGCCTCACCTGGCTCCAGTTGCCCCGTCAGAACCGCCTGGAAGGTGGGATTGACGACGTTCTCAGACCATCCCGCAGCACCCACGAAACCGTTCGGCAGGCGGCCGAAATCAAGCGTCTGTGTTGCTGCGCCATAGATCGGATTGCCTGTTATTCGCTCATCCTTCAGCGCTGCTGTGGATGCGGGAAAATAGCCGGTGGCTTCAAGAAGGGCGATTGCCGCGTCGGTCTGACCCCAGAAACTGATCCACTTCCACGCGGCCTCGATATTGTCTTCCTTGAAGATGCCGTTGCCCGCATAGGCTACGCGCGCTATGTGCGCCTTCGGCCCCGATGGCATGGGCGCCGTGCTGAACTGAACGCCGGGCTTAAGAGCGGTCGAAATCTCGATCAGCGAGCCCGTATGATGCCAGATCATCGCCGTCTGACCGGTTCTAAAACCTTCCATGATCTGGCGGTAGCTATCGTTCGGCGCACTTGGCGGCGCGACTTTTTCCTTACGGAACAGATCGGCATAGAAGGTGATTGCCTCCACGGCCGCCGGCTTGTCAATGGCCGCCTGACCGTTCTTGACGATAGGCGAGCCGAAGGCCTCCATCACGTCGATGACGTATTTGAAGGCACCCGCACCACCGCGCATACCGAATGCATAGCGGTTCTTGGAAGGGTCCGTCAGCTTGCGGCTAACCGTCAGAAATTCCTCGAAGGTCTTCGGAGGACCGGCAATGCCCGCCTCCTCAAAATAGTCCTTGCGGTAATACATCCAGTCAACAAATGCATAGGCCGGAACCGCGTAAATTGCGCCATCATGCGACATGCCCGCCCAGCGGTTGTCTGGGAGATTGGCTTTACCATCCCACGTATTGACGCGCTCGGAAATATCGACGAGGGCGTCCATCGCCGTCAAATCGGCAATACGTTCGGCGATCACCATGCCGGTGTCCGGTCGGCCGCCGGCAACAACCGCCGAAGACACTTTCGCCATGTATTCGGAATTGGGGATGTTCTCCTGCGTGACCGACACATCCGGATGTGCTGATGCAAAGAGTTGAATGATTTTGGCCAGCCCTGCCATCTCCGACTGACTGGCGAAATGATGCCAGTAGCTGATGGACGTGGCGGCGTTGGCGTTACGCAGGCCTGCGGCCAGAGCCAGCGCCGCGCTCGCGGCCAAGAATTCGCGTTTGCTAAGTTGCATGAAAACCTCCCAAAAGATCAGACTCCCTTTCTGATCTATCAGTCGAACCTAGCACCCTTCTTTGAGGTAAGCAACACGGGACAGTTCCCACCGCCCTTATTTCGCGATGGCAAATCAGACCAAGCCGAGGTTACGCTGCATGGCTGCCTGGAAATGGGCATAAAGAGCCTTCTCCGCAGCGTCGGGATTTCTCGTGCCGCAAGCCTCGAGAATATCGAGATGCTCCTTGAGCGTTCGGGTCATGATGGGTGGCGTGACCTTTCGCTCCAGACGCAGCAATCTGAGATAATTGTGCATGCGTCGATACGCGCTCTCGATCAACGGATTGCGCAACGCCTGGATGATTTGGCCATGCAATTCCATTTCCAGCGCATCCATCTCCTGAATCTGCTCCGGCCCTATTCCGTCGCGTTCGACACGGCGCAAAAGCCTGGAATGCCGGACTTCCAGGGCGTTTGTGACATTTTCATCCCCCTCCTCGGCAAAGACCCGTACGGCGGCGCGCTCTACGATTGATCGGAATTGATAGGTGGAGCGTGTCAATTCAAGTCCAGGCCGGATGAACTGGATGCCAGACCGGGGATGGATTGTCAGAATGCCTTCCGTCTCCAGCACCCGCAGCGCGTCACGCAGCGGGGCGACCGGCACATCAACGATCGCACATAGTTCATTTTGCGAAATGAACGCCCCTACCGGCACCCTTCGTTCGAACAGGCTTTCGAGGATACGCTCATAAGCGACATCGCTCAGGCGCGGAGCACCCGACGCCGCTACGTTCAAACTCGCACTTCTTCGCTCCGGCATGTTTTTCATGATGACAAAAGTTTTCCTTCTGATAGATCAGTGTATGTCATTAAACGATCAAAGAGCGCATCATGTCTATTTCTCAATTCCGTATAACGCGATTTCAGTTTGCCCGCGACAGAGTAATTGGCGATAGTCAGGTTCGCATCGACGATACCAATGTCGCCGCTCTGGAACTGGTCTCCGAAAGCGGTGAGGTCGGACTGGGGTTCATTCAGTCGTTGTTTTATCCCCTGCCCGATCAGGCAGAGATTGAGACGGTTTTCGAAACCGAAGTTTGGCCGATGATTAAGGGGCAAAAGGCCATAGGTCTCGTGCATCGCGTCAATAGACCTCGTGGCGGAAATCAGCGCGCCTTTTCCTTACCATTCCACGAGGCGTTGCAGGTTGCTCTTTGGGACCTTGCAGCAAAAGAAGCGGGCCTACCGCTTCACCAGCTTCTTGGAAGCAGACGAGACCGCGTTCGCGCCTATGCAAGCGGACTTGATTTTCACCTCAGCGACGAAGCCTTCCGCGCTCTATTCTCCTATGCGGCCAGCATTGGATACACAGCCTTCAAGATCAAGGTCGGCCACCCGGACTTTCAGCGGGACTTGAGACGACTGGAGCTTTTGCGGGAATCGGTGCCGGCCGGGTCGCTGGTCATGATCGATCCCAACGAAGCCTGGAATTCAAAAGAGGCGCTGGTCAAATTGACAGCCATTCGAGATGCGGGCCACGATCTTCTTTGGGTCGAAGACCCGATTTTGCGTCATGACTTTGAGGGGCTGCGGACGTTACGCCACGCCGTCAACTGGACTCAAATCAACAGCGGCGAGTATCTCGACATGCCGGGAAAGCGCATCCTTCTGGAGAACCACGGTACCGACCTTCTGAATGTTCATGGCCAGGTCACGGATGTCATGCGTATCGGCTGGCTCGCCGCCGAAATGGGCATACCCGTCAGCCTTGGCAACACGTTCCTGGAAGTCGGCATTCATATGGCGGCAGCTCTGCCTGAAGTGGAATGGCTGGAATACTCCTTCCAGAACTACGACCATCTGGTGGAAACGCCGATCGAAATTCGCGATGGCTATGCTTACGCGCCCAATCGCCCCGGCCACGGCCTCGTTCTCTCGGAAGACGCGCGGCGGGAATGGGCAAGGCCCGTGCGCCTACCAACGTCAAAGCTCGGACCTGCGCCGAAAAACGACCGTCTTCCCATTCCTCAAGACCTGTTCTAGGCCACGAATAGGCAAGGTGAGTGGCGCCGCAAGCGCCGCTTACCATCCGACAAGCGTATGGTTTTCATGCACCAGTTTGTGCATCGACAACAAAGAGGGGCGCGCCTCAGAGATCTTCGATTTGTCGGTCCATCTTGTGATCCAGACCGAGCCTTTGGTAGTATAGATATGAATACGATGCGAGGGAAACGGCATGTATCGTGATGTGGAAGGCTACTATCGACAGCAACCCGAACCGCCTCCGCGGAAACCGGAGTATCGGCAGCTTTCCGAGCGCGAGCAGAAAGTTCTGATTTGGGTATTGGCCTTCAACGCCGTGTTGGCGCTCGTCGCGCCGATTGGCGGCGCGACGGTGATCTCGGCGGTTTTGGCGCTGTTTCAGGGCTGAGCGCGTAAGTTATTGTGCGTTGACGGTGAAACGTCCGAAGGCGCCGCGTGCGAAGCACAAGGGGTCGCCTTCACGGTGGGCGGCACGAAGGACGCGACCGATGATGATGGAGTGGTCGCCCGCATCGTGAACTGACGCCTGGGCACATTCGAAGCGGCTCAATGTCCCCGGAATGATCGGCACGCCTTCTGAATTTCGCTCCCAGTCCAGTTCCTCAAAGCCACGGCCGCCGCGGGTAAAGCGCGAGCAAAGAGCGTCCTGTTCGGCGTCCAAAACATGGATGGCGAAGTTTGTCGCGCCGATGAAAAAGTCGTGGCGGGTTGAGGTCTTTGCTGGAGACCAGAGCACCAGTGGCGGGTCCAGTGACACGGACGAGAAGCTGTTGACCGTCATGCCAAGCGGCCCGTTGGCCGTATCGGCCGTCACCACCGTCACACCCGTTGGAAAGTTTCCAAGCGCATTGCGAAAGCTTCGCGCGGTCGTCGCGTCCGGAACGAAGAGATGCTCGTTCTGCGTGTTCACACTGCTCATCGATGTCATCAGGGCACCTCACGACCGTTTGCCAGCGTATAGAGTTCGAACCATGTCTGGCGGTCCATTTCGACCTTTTCGGCATCCGAAATGGAAGCGATACGGGCCAGATTGTTGGTTCCCATCACCGGCAGGATCTTCGCCGGATGGGCCAGAAGCCAGGCGACGACAACGGCGGCCGCATCGACATTATTCTCCTGGGCGATACGCTCCAGCGCGTCGGACAATGGACCATCCTTGCCCATCAGCGACCCACCGCCCAGAGGAGACCAGGCCATGACAGGAAGGGCGCGCTCCTGCAGATAGGCGAGATCGCCATTGATGAAGGCAGAGGTTTCAGCAAGGCTGATCTCGATCTGGTTGGTGACCAGCTCTTCCGTCATGTTGGATTGCAATAGCGAAAAATCCCAAGGTCGGAAGTTTGATACGCCGACACTCCTGACCTTGCCGGAGGCCACCAGCGAATCCAGCGTCTCACCAGTCTCTTCCGGATCCATCATCGGATCCGGACGGTGGATCAGGAGCAGATCGATACGATCTGTATTCATGTCGCGCAGCGAGGCTTCGACGGACGCATTGATGTGCTTCGCACCCGTATCGTAATGCTTGACGCGGGCAGCCGCATGGCGGCCGGCGGGAGCAACGATGCCGCATTTCGTCACGATTTCGATTTTGTCGCGCAGCGATGGCGCCTCTCTAAGCCCATTGCCCAGAATGGCTTCCGCTGTATAGCCGCCATAAATATCGGCCTGATCCATGGTGGTGATGCCCTGTTCCAGGCAGGCCTCGATCTTCGCCTGCACGTGGCGCGGCGAGGTGTCGGCATCATCGCCGATCCGCCACATGCCGTAAACGATGCGGCTGAAGGAAAGCCCGGATGTGATATCGATGCGTTGCATTAGTGGCGCTCTCCATTGCCAAGAGGTGTTGCAGGGGTTTGTGCCGGAACGCGTCCACGTACATGCGGCAACGAGCAGGTCTTCATTTGCGGTAGAACCTTACGGCCAAAATGCTCGGCCTCGTCAAGATGCGGATAACCGGAGAAGATGAAGGCGCGAATGCCCATCTTCTGATATTCCTCAAGCTTCGTCAGGACCTGATCGGTGGAACCGACAAGTGCCGCACCACATCCCGAACGGGCGCGCCCGACACCGGTCCAAAGATTGGGCTCGGTGTAGCCGAACTGGTCAGCCTGTTCGCGCGCCTTTGCCTGATGGGCAACGCCGAGCGAGATGCTGTCATGCGCGCGGGCACGGATCTGACGTCCATATTCGTCATCGAGCTTCGAGACGAGATGTTCGGCGTATTCCTGTGCTTCGGCTTCCGTGTCGCGGACGATCATATGAACGCGCAGACCGTAATCCAGCGTGCGGCCATGGGCTTCGGCACGTGCATGCACGGCGCGCATGCGCTCGGCCAGTTGTTCCTTCACCTCAGGCCACATCAGGTAAACGTCGCATTGGGCACCGCAGAGTTCCAGTGCATCCGGCGAATAGCCCCCGAAATAGAGCAGCGGTCCACCATTCTGCTGATAAGGGCGCGCGGGCTCGGTCGTGACATTCTTGAACTGGTAGACTTCGCCATCGTGATTGATTTCATCACGCGTCCAAGCCTGACGCAGGATTTCGACCACCTCGTGGCTGCGCTTGTAGCGATAGGCACTGTCGGCGACTTCGCCTGGAAAATCCGAACTGATGACGTTCAGCGTCAAGCGACCTTTCAGCATGTGATCAAGCGTCGCGACGGTGCGCGCCAGCATGATGGGCTGCATCTCGCCACAGCGGATTGCGGCGAGGAAGTTGATCTCCTCAGTGATCGGCGCACAACCGGCAACGAAACTCAGCGTATCCTGGCCTACCTGATAAGAAGACGGGCAAAGAATGTTGCGAAAGCCAAGCTCTTCGGCCTTTTTGACGATGGAAGAGCAATGATCCCAGCTGGAGCGCAGGCGGCCATCTGGCACGCCAAGAAACTCATAGTCATCGGAGCAGAGCGCCGAAAACCAGGAGACCTCGGCAGCATCGAGGTCAGCTGAGGTTATGGGCACAACGGTCATAAAAATCCTCCCAAAACGTCCAATTCCTATTTGAATATCATTCGCCATGATGTAAATCAATGATGTATCAATTTTTATGCCGCGGGAGGAAGGGCATTGAAAATGAAGAGCGCCAAGGGAAGTCTGCCCGTTTATCTCCAGATCGCCGAGACGTTGGTGCGTGATGTCGCGGCGGGCCGATTGATCGATGGCGAGAAACTGCCTCCTGAGAGAGACATGGCAAAAAATCTCGGTATTGCTGTCGGCACGCTGCGCAAAACGCTGGGCGAACTGGAAAGCCGCGGGCTGCTGGAGCGCATTCAGGGCTCGGGAAACTACATCCGGGCTATCAACGATCCTCAGAGCGTCTACGCTCTGTTCCGGTTGGAGCTGATCGAAGGTGGCGGCCTGCCGACGGCGGAGATTCTGAGTGTCAGCCGCGAAACGAAAGATCCGACCCTTCCCTCCTTCGGCACGTCGTTGGAGGGTCACCGCATTCGCCGACTGCGTCGGATCGGGGGCAAGGTTGCTGCCATCGAGGAGATTTGGCTCGATGGCGCCTATGTCGATTCGATCGTGGCCGAGGATTTGTCCGAGTCGCTTTACCTATACTACCGCACAAAACTGAATCTCTGGATCGCCAAGGCAGAGGACTACATCGATCTGGGCCGGGTTCCGGACTGGAAACCCGCCGCCTTCGGTCCCGCCACCGGCGATCTCCTGCCCCACATCCTGCGCATCAGTCACTCCCATGACGGACAGAAGGCCGAGGTATCGCACACCTGGTATGACCATACCGTTGCTCGATATGTCAGCCGATTGCGATAGTGAGCAGAGATGCAGCGCGCTTGGCGATCCCCACACGCAGACACAGGCGGACACAAAGCGCCATCCGCGGTTCTGAACAAACGCCGGGCCTTGGTCACCCATTCAGATCATCCCCAGAAGGCGCCACCTGCGATGGGCGTCGTCAAGCACATCGGCGCGTCACAAATGAGAAAGTTTGCCATGCATTTCCAAAAAACAGCCAATGGCTTCGAACTGGCCATCAACGGAAGCACCGTTCTGCACCATTCGGCCGATGCTCCATGCTTCTTTGTCGGCAAGGGCGAAGAGCGTATGGATATGTATCGCGGCAATTTCGATATCGAAGATTACGTGGTGGAGCGCGTCGCACTGACTCACGCAGAATTGGAAGGCGACCGCATCACGCTGTCCACTGCGAAAGGCCAGCCGCCGAGGCTTCGCTTAAGCGTCGTAGACAACAGCGTCGAGATCGAAGCACTCGATCCATCCATTAACCGCTTCTGGTTGCGAGTCGTCGCCGAAAAGGACGAATGCGTCTGGGGCGGTGGCGAGCAGATGTCCTACTTCAATATGCGTGGACGAAAGTTCCCACTCTGGACGTCAGAACCTGGCGTCGGCCGCGACAAGAGCACAGAACTGACGTTCAAGGCAGACGTCACCAGCAAGGCGGGCGGAGACTACTACCACACCAACTACCCGCAGCCGACTTACGTCTCATCGCGTCGCTACGCGCTGCATGTGGAAACGACCGCCTATTCCGTCTTTGACTTTCGCCGTGACGGCTTCCACGAGATCGAGGCCTGGGCCGTACCGGAACGCCTGGAGTTTTTCGCAGCAGACAGCTTCAAAGCACTGGTTGGAGAGCTTTCGCTACGTTTTGGCCGCCAGCCCGAACTGCCGGAATGGGTCTATAACGGCGCGATCATCGGTCTTAAGGACGGCGAGCAGTCTTTTGCGCGGCTTGAGAAAATCCGCGCGGCGGGTGTGAAAGTCTCCGGGCTGTGGTGCGAAGACTGGGTTGGCCTGCGCCACACCTCTTTCGGCGCGCGGCTTTTTTGGGACTGGAAGGCCAACGAGGAACGCTATCCAGCACTCCGCCAGAAGATCGCCGAGCTTGCCGATAACGACATCCGTTTCCTCGGCTATGTGAACCCCTATCTTTGCGCCGATGGCTCCTTCTTCCCGGAGGCCGAAGCGAAGGGTTACTTTGCCAAGAACGACGACGGTGAAACGGCGCTGGTCGATTTTGGCGAGTTCGATTGCGGCGTGGTGGATTTTACCAACCCGGAAGCGATGGACTGGTTTGCCGAAACGATCATTGGCCAGAACATGCTCGATTATGGCCTCTCCGGTTGGATGGCGGATTTCGGCGAATATCTCCCTATCGACATCCATCTCTCCAACGGCGTGGATGCCAAGCTGATGCACAATGCGTGGCCGACGATCTGGGCAGAGGTAAACGCGAAGGCAGTCGCAAGCCGGGGCAAGACCGGCGAGGCACTATTTTTCATGCGCGCAGGGTTCACCGGGGTCCAGGCGCATTGCCCGTTGCTGTGGGGCGGAGACCAGTCGGTGGATTTCACAAGGCATGACGGCCTTGTCACAGTCATCTCCGGCGCGCTGTCCTCAGGCCTGCTGGGCAACGCCTACCACCACTCCGATATCGGCGGCTATACCAGCCTCTTCGGTAATGTTCGCACAGCAGAACTCCTGATGCGCTGGGCCGAAATGGCCGCCTTCACCCCCGTCATGCGCACCCACGAGGGCAATCGCCCGCGGGACAATCTACAGATCGACCAGGACGAAACTGTGCTCGCGCACTTTGCCCGCATGACAGCGGTCTATGTTCACCTGGCCCCCTACCTGAAGTCTCTCTCCAGACAAGCGGCCGAAACCGGCCTGCCCGTGCAACGCCCGCTTTTCCTGCATCACGAGGACGACCGCAGAACATATGACATTCAGGACGCCTATCTTTACGGAGAAGACCTTCTGATCGCGCCGGTCTGGCAGGCGGGGCAAAGCGAGCGCACCGTCTACCTGCCGCGAGACGCTGAGTGGGTGCATGTGTGGACCGGCTCGACGCATGATGGCGGTCAGGAAGTCACGGTCGCAGCCCCAATCGGGAAACCGCCGGTATTCTATCGCACAGCCTCGAAGAACACTGAACTCTTCGCTGGGCTTCGGGATATCTGAAAGCAGAACGTCGAGACGGCAGGTGCCCGCTTACATGTAAGCTGATCTTCCCTTACGCGACCTATCGAGAGCGACTTTTCACCCAGTGGGCGTCGTGATGGGGTGCTCGTGCCATCTTGCCGCGCGCCAGCAGTCTGGGGAGCACCATAGCGACCGTAACGCCTTTGGTGCCACAACTGGATATCGCCTTCCCTGCGTCGATCCATCGCGCCCCGGGGTCAGGGATCGTTCCGCGGCAACATTCGGCCTACCAGTACCCCACCTGGAGACGCTCTAAGCGAGTATTCGACGAATGCTGCATCCACTGGTTACTACCATAGATTTAAATCGACTGAGAAGATCGTCATACTGTGGGGATATTCGACCTTGAGTATGCATCAAGACTTGACTCTATTACTCATCTTTGAGATTGCGGACATGCGTTGGTAGTTGCTCTCTGGGACGGAGCGGCACGGCGCTCTCAAGGAGTATGCATGTATGTCCAGCAGTAGAGTTGAAGTCGAAACCCAGCACGCGAGCCGCTATCTGCAGCAACTGTCGAAGCATTGGGCACACAAATTCGAGACGGAGTTCACACCGCTTTCATCGAAGATCGCTTTGCCGCTTGGTGAGGCGCGCCTCAGCGCAAACGATACAGAATTGGTCATCGAGCTCACGGCGCACAAAAGCGAAGACCTGACGGTTCTACAAGATGTTGTCCAGCGTCACATCGAACGCTTCGCGTTCAAGGAGTCGCTCGCGTTTGTGTGGCGACCGCTCGCCTGATGTCGGCTGCTCCAACGACGAATAGTTAAAGATTTTTGGATTGAGGGGACTGGGGACAACATGTCTGTTCTTAATTATGGCGTTCGAATGAACAGCTATGGCTTCGCTATACTTGCAAGTGTATCGCTCCTTGCACTGGAGCCGGCATTGGCACAGGGTCAGGATGCAGGGCCTGTTCAAAACAGGTCGACGAGCCCAACGGTGCTGAAGCCGATCGTCATTCGAGGCGCGCGCGACGGCAAGCCGGCCACGGCGACCATCGGACAGCCAGCGGCTGACTTCAGTGGCGGTCAGGTATCGACCGAAGCCCGGCTCGGCGCACTCGGCAACCGCCCGATCAAGGATACGCCTTTCAGCATCACCGCATACACGGCGAAATTGATCCGCGATCAACAAGCACGGACCGTTGCAGACATCACGCTCAATGATCCTTCTGTTCGGGCGGATGCGCCTCCCTTCAGTGAGCGTGACTCGTTCCTGATCCGTGGCTTTCCCGTCGTCAATCTGGACATTTTCTATGACGGGCTTCCCTATATCGCCAACCCGCGCCGACATTTCCTTGAGGGCATCGAACAGGTTCAGGTGCTGAAAGGACCGAGCAATTTCGTCAATGGCGGCATCGGCCGTGTCGGCGGGACCATCAATCTCATTCCAAAGCGCGCGGCAGATGAGCCGTTGACGCGGCTGACGACGGGATATCGCAGCGATTCACAACTCTGGACCCATGCTGATGTCGGCCGCCGCTTTGGAGAAGGCGATGAGTGGGGCATCCGTGCCAATGGCTCTTTCCGGGGCGGTGAGACGACGCTCGATCATAATGATACACGGATCGGTGTGGCGTCTCTCGGGATAGACTATCACGGAGAAGATTTCCGTGCCTCGCTCGATCTCAGTCACTCGACCCAGAAGCTGGATTCGCCGACGTCTCTATTTAATACCGCTGCTGTCGACACGATTTTACCTACAATCCCAAACGCGCCAAGTGGCAGGATCAATACCGGCGCTCCGTTCGAGTACCACGACAGTTCTTACAACATGGCTGCGGGTAGAATTGAATATGACATCTTGGAAAGTACGACACTCTACGCTGCGGCCGGGGCAAGCCTTTATCGAGAGGATTTCCTTACCTCTTCGTATGAAATCACAAATTCAAACGGCGACGCTAAACTTAACTTCGGGTACAACCCACAGGAGATAGTTAGCTACGTCGGCGAAACGGGTATTCGCTCAAAGTTCGAAACCGGCGAGATTGACCATTCCTTAAGTATTTCTGCTCAGACAGCATACACGGAAAATAATCGTGCTCACATAAATCCACGTCCCGCTGCGCTGAGATTTCCGCCAGATATACCTACGAATATTTACAACCCCACATATATTTCCAGTACGTTAGTCAATACGGCGGGACTTCCTCGTTCCGGAGATGTGCATCGTTTCTCGCAGCTAAGCGCAACAAGCTTCTCAATTGCCGACACCTTGTCGTTCTTTGACGAAACACTTGAGGTCACGTTGGGAGGGAGATATCAAAATGTCCGGCAACAGGGCTTTAACCAACGCCCTGGTAATCCCCTAGCGCCGGTCGGAGCACGAAACTATGTGTACGACAAATCGCGCTTTAGTCCTGCAGTCGCGGCGAATTTCAAACTCTCCGGAGATCTTTCGGCATATGCAAATTACGTAGAAGCGTTGACAGAGGGAGCTATCGCCCCCGCCGCCGCGATCAACAACGCTGGCCAAGTATTCCCGCCATTCGTTAATAAACAGAAAGAGATCGGTCTGAAGTATGACGTCGGCTCGATGATATTAACGGCCGCTCTGTTCGAAATCAGGCAAGCGAGCGGCTTCACTAAAGATAACACATTTGACGTAAATGGCCTGCAGATAAACCGTGGTCTCGAGTTAACCGCTTACGGCGAACCTACAGATGGTCTCCGGCTGCTCGGCGGCGTCACATTTATGGATGCGGAACTTGCCAAGACAGCAGGAGGAACATTTGATGGTAAGGACGCGCCTGGCGTTCCGAAAGCCTCAATCAGCCTATACGGCGAATACGATCTCCCCTGGCTTGAAGATGTAACTCTCAATGGCCGTGTCGTTTACAGTGGTAGTACATACTACAATCAGAACAATACCCAAAAGGTTGATGGGTGGACGCGTGTTGATCTTGGCGCGCGGTACAAGTTCGAGCGCGAAAACGGCAAAGCTGTTGAACTGCGGGCCAATGTTGAAAACGTCTTCAACGAAAACTATTGGGCATCGTCCGCTCGCGGCTTCCTCGCAGCGGGTGCTGCTCGCACCTTCATGGTTTCGGCGTCGTTCGATTTTTAATCGCTCGTCTTTGCCCTCCGATCACGGCTACATGCAACTCGTCTTTGAGGTAACCACATGAAATCGCTCTTGCTCTCGGCGCTCTTTGCCATCGCCTCCTCCGTCTCATACGCGCAAGCAACGGAGGTCCAAACCGCAAGAGGGATGGTGTCTATTGCTAAGAAGCCTGAGCGGGTGGCCGTGTTCGACATGGCTGCGCTCGATACGCTTGCGAGTATCGGCGTGAAACCGGCCGGTGTTCCGGAGAAACTTTACCTCGAAATGCTTGAGCCATTGAAGCAGGGTGCCGAGGTCGTCGGAAACATTTTCGAACCTGACCTCGAAGCCTTAAGTTCTCTTGATCCAGACCTCATCATTCTCGGTGGACGGTCATCTACCAAGGTCGATCAGACAGCAGCCATCGCGCCGACAATCGATATGACCATGCTGGGAGACGACCTCGTCGCTCAAGCCAAGGAGCGTCTGGCGACCTATGGCGCTTTGTTTGGCAAAGAGGAGGAGGCGCAGAAGGTTTCAGCAGATCTCGATGAACTTGTCCGTGCTGCCCAACAGGCGGTCAAGGGCAAGGGAAAAGCTCTGATCGTCATGACGAATGGGCCGAAGGTCACGGCCTATGGTCCGGGCTCGCGGTTCGGCTGGGTTCACGCAACATTGAATCTCGAGGCAGCCGTGCCGGACATCAAGGCCGCCAATCACGGCGAGGCGGTCTCCTTTGAGTTCATCAACAAGGCGAATCCGGATTGGCTCCTGGTGCTGGACCGCGGCTCGGCGATCGGATCGGGCGAACAGGGAGCAAAGACAACCCTCGACAATGAGCTTGTCGCTCAGACGACGGCTTGGAAAAAAGGACAGGTGATCTATCTCCCCGCTCCCGAATTCTACATTGCTGCGGGAGGCGTTCAATCGACGGATAAGGTTCTTCAGGTGATCACCGACGCCTTCAACGCCGCGAAATGATCGATACGGGCCATAGGGCGTTGTGGCGGCCGACGCTTATCTGTGGAGGTGTTCTCTGCGCGTTAGCGGTGGCCAGCCTTTTTATAGGCGTCTCAGACAATGGAACCATGGAACTTCTCATGGTCAGCAGGTTGCCAAGAACGCTGGCAGCCATCCTTGTCGGCGCGAGCCTCGCTCTCGCCGGCTTGGTCATGCAGACGCTTGCTCGCAACAATTATGTCGAACCTTCAACGACAGGAACATCGCAAAGTGCCGAGCTTGGCGTGCTTGCCGTGACGCTGTTGTGGCCATCAGCAAGCCTGCTTCTGAAGAGCGTTGTTGCGACCGCTACGGCTCTCGCCGGGACTGCAGTCTTTCTCATGACAGCCCATCGCCTGCCGCCGACGCAGCCCTTCCTCGTGCCGTTGTTCGGCATCGTTTATGGTGGTGTGATTGGCGCAGCGGTGACATTCGTTGCGTGGCAGGCAGACCTTCTTCAGTATCTCGCAATATGGACAAATGGTGAATTCTCCGGCGTGCTGCGTGGCCGGTACGAGCTCTTATGGATCAGTGGCGCAATGCTGGTCATCGCCTGGCTTGTTGCAGATCGCTTGACGATCATGGCTCTCGGTCGGGACACAAGCGTCGGCCTGGGGATCGATTACGCACGGATGCTTCAGCTTGGGCTGGTGATTGTTGCCGTGATTTCGGCGCTCTGTACCGTCATCGTCGGCGGCATCCCCTTCGTCGGCCTCGTTGTGCCGAATATCGTCTCACGCCTGGTTGGGGACAACCTCCGCGGCACCATGCCCGTTGTTGCGATGCTGGGCTCAACCCTGGTTTTGGGCTGCGACATTCTCGGGCGAACCATCAATTTCCCCTATGAAGTTCCCGTTGGAACTGTGCTGGGATGCGTCGGCGCCCTCATCTTCCTCTATCTTCTCATTCATCGGCCGAAACATGCGTGATCGAAAGCTGCTGTTCCTGGCTTTCCTCGCCACGGCCACCATGATTGCCTATCTGACCATTGGCCTCAAAGGAAACATTGGCTTCGTCATCGGGCTGCGCGCTACCAAGCTCATCGCTCTCATCGAGGTGAGCATCGCGATCGCCGTCTCCACCGTGATCTTCCAGACCGTAACCAACAATCGGATCCTGACCCCGTCGATCATGGGGCTCGATGCCCTTTACGGGTTTGGTCAGATGCTGCTCGTCTTCGTCTTCGGCGGTCTCGGCTACGCGTCCCTGTCTCCTCACCTGAAATTTGGTGGAGAGGTCATTCTGTTGATGGCCTTCGCCAGCGCCGTCCTCCTGCCGATGCTCTTGCGACCGATCTATATGAGTTTGATGCTGCTCGTTGGGATCGTCATCGGTATTCTGTTTCGCAGCCTCCAGTCGCTGCTTGCCCGGCTGATAGACCCGAATGAATTCGCCGTCGCTCAGACCGCCGGCTTTGCGAACTTCAACGGTGTGCGCACCGATCTCCTGACTGTTGCAACGATCTTGACCACAATGGCCCTCGTTATCGCATGGCGGTCGAGACATGTGCTCGACATCGTCGCTCTCGGACCGGACAGCGCTACAGGTCTTGGTATTTCGTGGACAAAAACAACAGCAGCTTTGCTGGTTCTGGTCGCAGCGCTCGTGGCAGTGTCCACAGCCCTGGTGGGACCTGTGGCGTTTTTCGGTCTGCTGGTGGTCGCGCTTGCCGAACGCTTCGTCAACACCAGGCGGCACGCGATACTGCTGCCTGCCGCCGCCCTCGTTGCTGTCATCGTTCTTGTTGGCGGCCAGACCTTGCTGCAGCACACCCTCGGGAACAGTTCGACACTAAGCGTGGTGATCGAGTTTGTCGGCGGCATCGTGTTTCTTCTGCTTGTCATCGCAGGAAGTCGCAAATGATCACTATCGAAAACGTGTCGGTCAGCCATTCGGGAGCGACCATTCTTAAGAATGTCTCGCTGACGATCCCCAAACACGGCGTGACGGCGCTGATCGGCCCAAATGGGGCGGGCAAATCGACCCTTCTTTCTCTGATTGCACGCCTGCAACCGCTTCAATCGGGAAAGATCACTATCGATGGCCACCGATTGGGTGGAACCAACGATCGGGAATTGGCAAAAATCATCGCCATCCTCCGACAAGATTCAGTCGTCACGAGCAGGTTACGGGTAAGGGAGCTCGTCAGCTTCGGACGTTTTCCCCATAGTCGCGGTAGGCTGACGGACATGGATCGGGACATTGTCGCGAAGTCCCTTACTCGTTTTGCTCTCAGCGATCTCGCAGACCGTTTCATCGACACGCTGTCGGGCGGACAACGGCAACGCGCGCTGGTAGCCATGACATTCGCGCAGGAGACGGATTACATTCTCCTTGATGAGCCGCTGAACAATCTGGATATGTATTTCGCGCGCGAATTGATGCTGCATTTGCGTGCGCTCGCCGATGAAGAAAACAAGAGCATCATCATCGTTCTGCACGACATCAACCAGGCTGCAGCCCATGCAGACAGGATCATCGCCATGAAGAACGGCGGCGTGGTTGCGGATGGCCCTCCCCGGGAGATTATCAAACCCTCCGCGCTCGGCGAAATATACGGCTTCGACATGCGCGTCGAGGAGATCGACGGCACGCCGGTCGTTTTGCATTTCAAGTAAGACGCCACCAACGTCTTCGCGCGGGTCCGGTTTCCCGAACCAACCCTCGGGATGAAGAAACAAAGGAAAAAGCCCGCCACATCTTGGCAGGCTGATTATCTCAACAGCGCCAATCCATGCTCAGACGAGCTTAAACCTCTCAGGCCGGAAGGTCGCCAGCATTGGATGTTCGGCACCGCTCGCGACCTCATAGGCCAGCAACTCGCCAACGATGAGACCGAGGGTCGCGCCGCTGTGGCTGAAGGCGACATAGTAGCCGGGTATGTCTTTCATCGCCCCGATTACCGGCTCGCCATCGCCAGGGATCGGCTTTCCGCCGACGCCGACGGAAGCGACCTCGAGTTGAGGGTTACCCTCCATCACTTTGGCAGCTTCGGCAAGCAACTCGGCAATCACACTCTCGTGGATCTGGTAGCTACCGTCTGGGCTAACGCTCACACCCTCATCGGCCGCCCAGTCTGCATCGAGCGAGAATGTGCCGCCAGGCGCTGGACGAACAGCAACACGCGGTGTGTTCAGCACGGCACGCAAGGGATGAGCCAGCGGCTTGGTCTGAACGAGAAGGGCGATAGGTGTGTCGTCGCCGATGGTCTGGCCGTTCTCAGCAGCCATTTTCGGCACCGCCGGACCGGTCGCGAGAACAACGGCGTCCGCGCGATGTAGATCGCCCTTGGCGGTTTGCGCCCCGATTGCGCGCCCACCTTCGATCACCACCTTGGCAGCACCTTGATCCGTGACGACAACGCCGCCGAGTTCCGAAAACTCGTTCAGCAGCAAACCGATCAGCGTCGGCAGATCGACCCAGCCTTCGCCGGGATTGAAGATCGCGCCTTGCGGGGCAATGCCGCTGTTGTCGAGACCGGGCACGACGCGGGAGACGTCCTGTGCCGAAAGCCGCTGTGCGTCATAGCCAATTGAAACCTCGTGGCGATAGGCAGCCTCGATTTCGTTTCGCTCGTCATCGGCATCCCAGGTCAGTCCACCGTCAAAGCGCAGCCAGTCTGCGTCCGGGTTCCTTGCGGCAAGCGTGCGATAGCGATCGATGCCCGCCACGCGCAACCGGTGATACGGCTCGGAGCGCATGCGCGCCGAATTCAACCAGGAGAGCGAGCGGCCGGAGGCGCCGTTGGCAGGTGGGCCGTCATTGAGAATCGTCACATTGACGCCGCGGCGCGCCAGCTGGACAGCAGTGGAAACGCCAAAGATACCGGCGCCGATGATGACGGCTGTCGAGATGATATTGTCAGTCATGGGATTGGCTTTCATTCGATTGTGATGATGGGTGGAAGAACCGCCTCACGCGTCTTCCCAACGACCGCTGGTCGCGGATCGGAAGAGCGCATCGATCGCCTTCATGTTTGCGATCGCATCGTCGAGTCCCGTCTCGAGTGGCGTGCCGGAGAGCACCGCTTCGGCAAAGGCATCGACCTGTTCACGGTACTGATCGACATGCTCAATCACGATCTCCTGGCGACCGCCGCCTGCGAGGTCCCGCCCGTCGTCGAAGATCAGCATGGTTTGTTGATCGGCCGGGGCATTGAAGGGGATGGGGATTTCCAGACGACCGCGCGTTCCAAGGACCGTCACCTTTTGCGTGAGCGACAATTGCGTGGAGCAAGTGAAGGCAAGCTGCCTTCCTTCCGGAAATGCCAGTAATCCGCTGGTCAACCGATCCGTGCCGAAAACGGGATCGTTCTCCATCAGCGCAATGGCCCGCAGCGGCTCGGCGTCAAACAGGAAGCGCGCCGTGTTGATGGCGTAACAACCGACGTCGAACAGGCCGCCGCCGCCAATATCGGCTTGGTTGCGGACATTCTTCGGGTCGTCGAGATAATAGGCAAAGATCGTCTGGATGGCCCTGACATCGCCAAGGCGTCCTTCCGCAACCATCGCCCTCGCCTTCTTCCATTGGGGATGGTGACGAACCATGAAGGCTTCTGCGACCGGTAGGTTGGCGGCCTTTTGCGCCTCCGCCAGTTCGCTCGCCTGCGCTGCATTGAGCGCGATCGGCTTCTCGCACAGCACCGGCTTGCCATGCTCCAACGCCTTGATGGTCATGGGAACGTGGAGATGATTGGGCAAAGGGTTGTAAATGGCGTCAATGTCCGGATCGGAAAGCAGATCCTCATAGCTGCCATAGGATTTTTCGATGCCGAAGCGCGTCGCCATTGCGCTTGCCTTTTCGGCATCCCGCGAGGCAATGGCTGCAACGCGCCCTAAACGGCTGGACTGGATGGCGGGAATAACAGCCTTGGCAGCGATTCCTGCGCAGCCCAGCACGCCCCATTTGAGTGTTCGTGTCATCTCTATCGTCTCCTGTTGGTCAGAGCACTTCCGCCAGGAAGCGCTGAAGGCGCGGGCTCTGCGGGTTGTCGAATATTGCCTCCGGCGTGCCCGCCTCTACCACACGTCCCTCATCCATGAAGACAACCTGATCAGCGACACGGCGGGCAAAACCCATCTCGTGTGTCACCACGACCATGGTCATGCCGCGCGTGCCGAGATCTGCCATGAGATTGAGCACGCCCTTGACCAGTTCCGGATCAAGCGCACTCGTCACCTCATCAAAAAGGATGACTTCAGGCTCCATGGCCAGCGCACGAGCAATGGCGACGCGCTGCTGCTGCCCACCGGACAGACCGCCCGGGCGGTGATGCTGGCGGCTCGCAAGCCCGACCTCGGCGAGCTTCGCCTTGGCGATACGCTCGGCCTCGGCGGCGGGCAGACCCTTGATCTTCGTCAGAGACAACATGACGTTTTCGAGCGCCGTGTGATCGGGAAAAAGATTGAAGTGCTGGAAGACCATGCCGACCCGACGGCGCAGCCTCTCCGGCTTCATGCCCAGAATGCTTTCTCCGTCGAGGAGAATATCGCCGCTCTTCGGCTCGACGAGCCGGTTGATCCCACGCAACAGGGTGGATTTCCCTGAGCCAGAGGGACCGATGATGCAAGTGACGCTGCCCGGCTTTACCGAAAGATCGACGCCCTTCAGCACATCGAGATCGCCATACGCCATCCCAAGATTGCGCACATCAAGGCCACCGCCCTTGAAGACGGTGCCGGTGGCGCGGGACGCACCATCGAGCTCGCTCACTTCCTCAAGGCCACTGGTGATGGTCGAAGGGCGCTGCTTGCCAAGCCGCAGCCGATTATCGATCATATTGACGACGTGGGTAAGGGGTACGGTTACGATCAGGTAGAACACACCGGCCAGCAGCAAGGGGGAAAGATTGCCAGTCACCACCGCTTGGTCCTGTCCGACACGAAAAATCTCGCGTTCGGAGGCCAGGAGGCCGAGAAAGTAGACGAGGCTCGAATCCTTGACGTTGCCGATGAACTGATTGACGAGTGCCGGCAGCACGCGGCGAACACCCTGCGGCACGACGATGATGCGCATGCCCTGGCCATAGCTCATCGAAAGGGCGCGGCACGCTTCCATCTGGCCGCGATCGACGCTCTGAATACCGGAGCGGAAAATCTCGCCGATATAGGCGCCGGCGATCAGGCTGAGCGCCAGGATGCCGAGCGGATAAGGGGATGGGCCGAAAAGTTCGCGGCCGATGCGGGCAAAGCCCTGCCCGATCAACAGGATGGTAACGATTGCCGGAAGGCCACGAAAGATGTCGGTGTAGAGCCGGGCGGGAATTCGCAGCCAAGGCGAGCGGGAAATGCCCATGATGGCAAGCATCATGCCAATGACCACCCCAAGCACCGTCGAGGTCGCAGCAAGGATCAGCGTATTTTTCAAACCAACCGTGATCATGGTTGGCAGCACTTCGGCCATGGCGTTCCAGTCAAGGAAGCTGCGGCGCAGGTTTTCAAGCCAGTTCATCAGAAATCCCTAGAGCATGTCGCTCAAAAGTGGCCACCGGTTTTGCGGTAACGACATGCGACAGAAGAAGGACCTAAAGCGGAAGGAGCGAATTCAAATGATCGCCACACACTTTAGAAAGAAAGGCCGGTTCGACCGGTAAAGGCCGAACCGGAAGGTGGCATTACTGCTTGGGAAGATATGTCGCAGGCATGGGCGTTCCTGGGAACCACTTTTCGTGGAGCTTCTTCCAGGTTCCGTCCTGCATCGCCTCTTTCAGCGCCTTGTTGATCGCCTCGCGCAGGGCGTCATTACCCTTGCGGATGACAAAGCCGGCAGGCGCATCGAAGCTTGGAATGTTGACGGCGATCTTCAGTGCCGGATAGCGGGTGGAATAATCCTTTGCCGCCTCGAAATCGAGGAAATGGGCATCGACCGTGCCGTTATTCAGGGCCGAAACGGCGGAGTTGTTGTCCGGGAATTTCACGAGATCGGTGCCGGCGAAGTTCTTCTCGGCATAGATTTCCTGAAGCGTGCCCTGGACGACGCCGAGGCGCTTGCCCTTGAGACCCGCAGCATCCTTGATATCCTCGGAGGTCAGGACGCTGAGGAAGCCGGCAAGATAACCGTCAGAGAAATCAACGGTCTCCTTGCGCTTGGCGGTTGTACCGATCGCGGCTGCAGCGACGTCGAAGCGGCCGTTCGCCACTGACGGCATCAATGCCGAGAATTCCTGACCCGTGAAGATCACCTGGTCCTTTTTGAAGCCCATGCGCTCGGCAATATTGAGAAACAGTTCGATGTCGAAACCAGTGAAATTGCCGGCTGCCGTAGTGAAAGCGTAGGGCTTGGCGTCGCCCATGGTCCCGACGCTGATGGTATTTTGGTCGATAAGGCCTAGCGGATTATCGGCAAGCGCTGGTGTTGCGGCGGCGATCAAACCGAAGGTGAGCGCGACGGCCGCGGCACGCATCTTGGTCAGTGGAGATGTAAAAGCTTCAGTCAGTCGCATTGGCGTCGTGTCCTCTGGAGTTGTTGTTTGCGATGTCGTCAAGGCGCGTGGGTCCCATCCGGAAGACGGCGCGAAGCCACCAATCCCGGCCCATGCAGTTTCGCATGCTGAAAGTCTTTTTATTGGATTGATACCGGTCTCATTTAAAAAGAGACCGGTCTCTTTCATTCTTAGCAATTGTTAGCTTCGCATTTGCCAGTCGTCAAGTTCTCTTGTAAGGCTGTCATTTATGGACAAAAGCCCGCCTAAGAACTCTTCCGTCACTGTGGCCGACGTCGCGCGCAAAGCCGGCGTCTCGAAGGCAACGGCCGCGCGTGTTCTGGGGGACTACGGAACCGTTAGCGACCGCGTGCGTGAGGTCGTCACGGCGGCAGCCCGCGCCCTTGGTTATCGAACGAACGAGCTTGCCCGCAGCATGACCACCGGCCGCTCGGGTTCGATTGGTGTCGTGGTCGGCGATATCGAAAACCCGTTTTTCAGCCTTGCCGTTCGCGGTATCACCGACGTCGCACGGCAGGCTGGCTTTACGGTCATTCTCAGCAACTCCGGTGAGGACATCGACGCGGAGAAGGCAGCCATTCGCACCTTGCTTTCCAAGCGGGTGGATGGCCTCATCGTTTCGCCAGCCAAGGATGATGACGTCGAGCATCTGCACGAGGCTGTGCGTTCGGGGTTGCCGCTGGTGCTGCTCGACCGTGGGAGCGATACTCTTGCTGTTGACACCGTGATTGCCGATGACCGGCATGCTGCAGAGAGCATTACGCGGCAACTTGTTTCACTCGGCCACCGCCGCATTGCCTATGTCACCGCCTGCGACACACCAGACCATACCTTCCGCACGCTTCAGGATATCAGCACCGCTTCCGTGCGGCGGCGCATAGAAGGATATCTCCGTGTCTGCGAAGAGTCCGGCCTGAGCGATATGGGGAAATGGGTGCGCGTTGGTGCCGTGACACCGGACCAGACCCGGCGGATCGTCACCGACATGCTTCAATCGCCGCAACGCCCAACGGCCATTATTGCCTCGGATAGCATGATCGCGCTCGAAGCGTTCAAAGTCCACCGCCAGTTGGGTCTTACAATTCCGGACGACGTGTCGCTCGTCTCCTTCCACGATGCGGACTGGACATCGGTGACGTCGCCGCCAGTGACGGTCGTGCGCCAGCCTGTCTACGATCTCGGCGCGACAGCGGCGGAACTTCTCGTCAAGCGCTTGAATGGGGCAACGGAAACCGCACGTAAGGTTGTCCTGAAAACCGAGATCGTTGAACGCGCCTCTGTGCGAGCGGCACTTTAAGTTGTTCGTCTACTGGACGACTTGCCCGAAAGATAAAAGAGCGAAAAAGTGTTAGAGGGGTGGCGTAAAGCAACGCCACCCCTCTTATGCATTTGTCAGGGAAGATCGCGCACCAGCGGCTCACGATCCCAGTGGCGCTTGGCGCCGACCTTCAAAAAATCCTCGACTGGGACGACACCTTCATCCATTTCGACATTTGCTTTGTCGAGCAGTGCCTTGGTGGCAGGGCAGTAGCCGATCGTCTTGCAGTGAGCATAGGCATCCATGAACCACTGGATTGCCGCAGCCTCTTTCGTCAGCTTTTGCGCAGCCTCCGGAGCGAGGATGGAAACGACCGCGTCGAACAGGAAGGAAGGCGATCCTGCAAGCTGACCATCGGCGGGCATCGTACCGCCATTGAGTTTGACGCCGCCGACTTTCCTGGCAACAACAAAGGGGGTTCCACCTTGCTGCTTGATCTCGTTCAGGAGTTTATCGACCGCGCTCTTGTTGGAGCCATCATCGATCAGCACCCCAATCTTTCGCCCTTCCAGGGTCTCCAGAGCGTTTTTCTGGATCGACAAGGCGTCTGAGACCGGCATGTCAATCGGCTCTTTTTTCGGCGAGGACTTTGCGGGAAGATCGATGCCCAGACCATCCGCGACCCGGCGCGCCAAGTCTTCCTCGATGTTACGCAGGTTCGACACGACGTTTTGCCGGACATGCGCGAGCTGCACTTTCGAGAGTTCGAACACGATCGCGGAGACGATGTGCGTTCTTTCGCTCTCCGTCTGCGACCGGAAGAACATGCGGGCCTGGCTGTAGTGATCGGCAAAAAGTTCGTCACGCTGGCGAAGCTTCTGGGCCGGATTGTTTCGCTCGTCGTTGGTCTCGAAGGTCGAGAAGCCGGTCGCGACAGACGCGCGTGGTCCGCTGTCTTCGCCAGCCTGGCTCAGGCTGTTCGGCTCGTAGTTGGCCCTGCCCTTGGGAACCAGCGTCTGCATCATGCCGTCGCGCTGGAAGTTATGGAAAGGGCACTTCGGCGCGTTGACAGGGATTTGATGGAAGTTCGTCGTGCCGAGCCGGGACTTCTGCGTGTCGAGATAGGAGAACAGTCGGCCCTGAAGCAGTGGATCGTTGCTGAAGTCGATACCAGGAATGATATTGCTTGGCAGAAACGCGACCTGCTCGGTCTCGGCAAAGAAGTTGTCGACGTTTCTGTTGAGCGTCATCCGACCGATGATCTCGACAGGAATGTCCTCTTCCGGAATAAGTTTGGTGGCGTCCAGCACGTCATAGGGCTGCTTCTGAGCCCATTCTTCATCAAACACCTGGATCCCGAGATCCCACGAAGGGAAATCGCCCTGGTCGATGGATTCGAAAAGATCGCGGCGTTGGAAATCCGGGTCGGCACCGGCAATCTTTACGGCTTCGTCCCAGGTGGTAGACGCCAGGCCAAGATTGGGCTTCCAGTGAAACTTAACGAACTTGCTTTCGCCTTCAGCGTTCACCAGACGGAAGGTGTGAACGCCGAAGCCCTCGATGTGGCGGAAGGACCGCGGGATCGTGCGATCCGACATTGCCCACATGATCATGTGCATCGATTCCGGCATCAGGCTGACGAAATCCCAGAACGTATCATGAGCCGAAGCCGCTTGAGGGTAACCCCGGTCCGCTTCCATTTTGACGCTGTGGATGAGATCCGGAAACTTGATGGCATCCTGGATAAAGAAGACCGGAATGTTGTTGCCCACCAGATCCCAATTGCCGCTTTCGGTGTAGAGCTTTACAGCGAAGCCTCTGACATCACGTGGCGTGTCTACAGAGCCGGCACCACCGGCGACCGTCGAAAAACGCACGAAAACAGGACAGCTCTTCCCTTCCTCCTGGAAGATGGACGCCTTGGTCAGGTGGGGGATGGCCTTGGTGCATTCGAACACGCCATGCGCGCCCGACCCTCTGGCATGCACGATCCGCTCAGGGATCCGCTCGTGGTCGAAATGAAAGATCTTTTCGCGAAGGACAAAATCCTCCAGCAGGGTGGGACCTCGACTCCCCGCCTTGAGGCTATTCTGATTGTCCGAAATACGGTGGCCGAAATTGTCGGTCAGATAGGCTGCGCCTTCCCCAACATCCGCACCAATCGTCTGCTGCAGTTCGTCGCCTTTGCCACGCTGCTCTTCAAAGCTTGCCTGGCCGGAGCCGGGCGCGAGCTCGTGAAGAGAATTGTCAGTGCTCGGCGAATGGTTCCCTTGCTTACGCTCGGTCATAGCCAAATCCTTTGTGGTTTGATGAATGGAAGAACTGCACGCGTGCGCGCTGCAGAGGCGTTGGCGAAGCCAAGCTCAAAGCTACAATGGACCCAGCGAAAGTCGGTTCCACCTCATCAACCATGATATTCGCTATCAGGCGCTTTCGTACCCTTTCGAACCAATGGAAGGTCGCGGCAGGTGGTACAGATATTACGGTGGATGAAGGCTCAGCGAACCATGCAAATCCGTCTCAAAACTTTGGGAGGCAAATATAAATAATTTAACAAAAGTTGGCGCATGGTAATACAGGCAAACAATTCAATTCTTCGATTCCGACCTTTATTGATATCAACCCGAAATTGATAATCTTTGACGATTTTATTCTTCGGAGATGACCGCTATTGCGCAAAAATCTCTAAATATTACATTTATATTTCGCGCAGCTAATCCTGTGTTTTCATTGGAAAATAAAACATCTCCCTGTTGAAGTATCACGATTTTGCACTAATGATTGAAGACACGCCGGGCAGGCAAACCATCTGGCAATAAACCGTAATGCGGAATGATCGAAGTGTCTTCAATACAATCTGAGCGTGTTTTGACGTGCAGCCCTCTAAGATCGGAGCAGAGGTCGGTTTCGTTCGTCACGGGGTTTGAAGAAGTAGATCAAGCTTGCGGCCTACATGTGCTCTGCGGCACTCGATGAGGACAAGCGCAGACTGAGTTAGAGGCTTCGGCATGGTACAGGAGCGTCAAACACTGAACTCTTGAAAGATCACAGATAATCAGCATGGGGCAGAACGGGGTGTAAAATGGGTTTTAAAGAAGCGGTTCGGACGGTTCTCAAGGAGAAATATGCGACCTTCTCTGGCAGAGCCAGCCGATCTGAATTTTGGTGGTTTCAGGTTTTCATATACTTGGTATCATTCGGCTGGTCGTTTGTTGTTGGATTTCTCTCCGTAGGTCGCGAGCCCGGACAAGATCTCCCACCATGGGTCATCGTTATAGGGATCGTTTCGACGTTAATAACTCTCGGAATGTTTCTACCGACGATATCTGTGGCCGTTCGCCGCTTCCATGACCGCAACATTTCCGGTTGGTGGTTTCTCGGCCTTTCGGTTGTGACCTTCGTGCCCATTGTTGGCTTACTAGCACCTATTGCAATGCTCGTGATCTTTATCCTTCCCGGAACAAAAGGTCCCAACAAGTTTGGCCTGGACCCTCTGAGCCCGCAGTCCTCCGCAGAGGTGTTTGCCTGAAACGCCAGTTGAAGCCCTTGTTGTGGCTGGCTGTCTTATGGTCGGTTGCGACCGCTCCGGTGGGAGCGGTGGCTCAAGAGCCGTTGGGGAGCGCCGACAATTACAAGGCACAGTGCCTCCAAAATGGAGTGCGCTGCACGCTGACCTATCCCGAGGGGCCGACCCAGGCAAAGCCGGAGGCCCCTAAGCCTTCCGAGGTGGCACCGGCGGTGTCGAGCCCGCCCGCCTTCGGTGGCTTTCTGGGTGTGCTCATCGTCCTCATCGTCCTCGTTGCCATCATCGTCCTGTGGATGTTTTTCGGCAGCGGCGGTGTCTTGTTGTCGCGCGCACCGATGGCGACGCAGCCGAACCGAAGCGAGAAACCGGAAAACTGGCAAAGCACCACACGTGACGCCAACGAAAAGCCGCGCGATTTCCTGGCACACATCGCCGCCATGCCGGATCGAAGGGAGGCGCTTGTGCAATTGCTGAGGCAATGCCTGCTTCAATCGGCCAAGCGGACGGGAACGCATGTCTTACGTTCGGATACCGAACGGACGGTGTTTGTTAGACTCCCCAAGAAGATGGAGCATCGGGACGAGTTGCGGCGTCTGCTTTTACAGACTGAACTCGCCCATTATGGTGGGAAGGTCCCTGCGGAAAGCGATTTTTCGGAACTGTTGCAGGTAGCACAGCCTCTGCTTTTCAGTGGAGGTTCGGCTCGTGTTTAGGTCCCGCTTGATCCTCCTTTTGGTCGTGCTGTTCAGCACACTGACGCATGCCGGCGCAGGATTGGCTCAGGAGAACGCAGATTTTGATCGCTCCCCCACCGGCTACATGGGACTGGAAGTCTGGCTGCGGTCCTCGGGCATCCAGGTTGCGCGCACCGACCCGTCGACCAACTCGCCAGTCTCGCGCGCCTCGCTCCGCATCGTGCCGCTGCCTTGGTCCAGAGCCGGTCGGATAATAGGCGATGGCGACAGAAGTATGCATTCAGCGGTCTTCGGCGACAAACCCAGCATCACCCCAACCCTGATCGTATTACCAAAATGGCGAGCCGATCGTCTTGAGCAGGGCGTTGCGCGTGAAGACGCTCTGATACCGTCATCCGACATCGACGACGCCCTCGCCCGGATCGGTATCCCCAATCTTCACATCAAAAGGACGGGACCGCGTTTCAGGCAGGCGCAACAATCCATTCTAAGACACCGTGTCGAGACGATTAGGATCTATCAAGCACAGGTCTTTTCCCGCGACCAAACCCCCTCGAACTGCGTGGAAATGGCTGGACTTCAAGCGGGCGCGCTGCTGCTAAAATGTACTTTCGATTTTGACTTCTATGTTATTTCTGATCCCGATCTCCTCAATAATCATGGGCTGGCGCTCGGCGAAAATGCCGATTTTGCCATCTCCATGATCGACGAGTTGCGCGGCCTTTTCGGCAGGCGCCCAGTCTATCTTGCGACAGCTGACGCAGTTGCGTCCAACGCCGCTGATCCCGATCGTTTTCTCGCATTTCACTTATGGTTCATCTGGGGTGCCATCATCCTCCTGGCTGCGGTCTGTTTCTGGCGCGGCGCGGTCCGTTTCGGCAAACCGCTGACGAACGAGGCGACATCCGATCTGTCAAAAGCTGCGGCTACAGAAGCGACCGCCCGGCTTCTGCGCCTGTCCGGCAATGACGGACGCATGACCGCGCAATTTGTTCACAACCTGCTGGCCGACAAAGCTGGCCTCTTGTTTGGACCCCATGCAGCCAACGATGCCGGTATCGAACGGATGTTTCGCCATCTTGCCTTGCGCGACCGTTCCAGTGCCGAGGCTTTCGAAGCGATATCGAAAGAGCTTATGAACCGAGGCAAATCCATGACCCAGTCCGATCTGCATCGGCATCTTGAAACATTTAAAAAACGACTAGGGAGCATCAAGCTTGAATCTAGATGAGTTTCGCAATCTGGTTGTCGCGATACGCGGCGAGATCGCCAAGACCGTGCAGGGGCAGGACGCCCTCATTGATATGATCCTGATCTCGATCTTTGCGCGCGGCCACTGCCTTCTCGAAGGACCACCCGGCACCGCCAAGACCTTGCTTGCGCGTTCGGTCTCGGCCATCATGGACCTGCAGTACCGGCGCATTCAATTCACGCCGGACCTGATGCCGAGCGATGTTCTGGGCGTGAACCTCTTCAACTTCCAGACCAGTCAATTCCATCTGACCAAAGGCCCGGTCTTCACCAACATCCTGCTTGCCGATGAAATCAACCGAGCGCCCCCAAAGACCCAATCCGCCCTTTTGCAGGCCATGAATGAGCGCATGGTGACGATCGACGGTACCGATTATCCGCTTGGCCTGGACTTCTTCGTGCTCGCCACCCAGAACCCCATCGAGCAGCATGGCACCTACCCCCTGCCAGAAGCGCAGCTTGATCGCTTTCTCTTCAAACTCGTCATCGATTTTCCCGATCGTGAGACAGAAATCGCCATCCTGAAACGTCATGCGGATCAACCGATCCAGACGAAATTGAACGAAGTGGGCATTCGGCCGCTCGTCACCAGCTCCATTCTTGCCGAGGGCCGGGCGCTGATCGACAGCATTCATCTCGACGACAGCATCCTCACCTACATCGTCGATCTCGTCCGGGCGACACGCTCCGATCCGGAGATACTCCAAGGTGCCTCGACACGCGCAGCCGACGCGCTATCGGCAGCGGTGCGCGTGCGGGCAGCTTTCGGAGGACGTCAATACGGCCTACCGGACGACGTTCAGGCACTGATGGTGCCAGCCTTGCGCCATCGCATCATCCTCTCTCCCGCAGCGGAAATCGATGGCCGGACGACCGAAGACGTGCTTCGCACCATCCTGAACCGTATGGATGCACCGCGATAAATGCGCCCCTCTTCTTCCCTCATTGCTCTCGTTCTGATCATGACCGCGCTGACGGTGCTGACGGCCGTGTGGTGGCCCGGTGTCGATATCGTGATCATGGGTCTTTGGGGCATCGTGGGAATAGCGGTCTTGCTCGATATTGCGCTCTCGGTTTGGTCGAAGCGGATCGAGATCGCCTTTGATCTGCCGAGCCGAGGTTTCGTCGGCCACAATGTGCAATTGTCGGTGGAGCTTTCGCCGCATCGCGGCGCCTTGCCCTTGAAGATGGAAGCCCGGCTTGATCTGCCGCCCGAGCTTGTGGCCCAGGACGTCACCACTTTCGATCACGAAGCCAACCGAAAAGCGACGACCACATCGTCCATGGATATCCGCCTGACGCGCCGCGGGGTGTTCAAGGTCGAGACGATCTGGCTGAAATGGACTTCGCGGCTAAAGCTACTTGAAGTCGTTGTTCGCGCACCCATCGCCCGCAAGATCACCGTCGCGCCCGACATTTCGCCCGTGCTGTCCGGAGCGATCAACA
The DNA here is from genome assembly GCF_004310285.1 of Agrobacterium cavarae. Classification (GTDB taxonomy): domain Bacteria; phylum Pseudomonadota; class Alphaproteobacteria; order Rhizobiales; family Rhizobiaceae; genus Agrobacterium; species Agrobacterium cavarae. The sequence continues at coordinate 96,566 of NZ_SISF01000029.1, read as the reverse complement.
CACAGATCCTGCCGCTTGAGGCTGGCAGCAAAGACATGAGGCTGAGCGGACAGGGATCTGAGTTTCACCAGCTGCGCGAATTTGCAGTTGGCATGGACACGCGCAGCATCGACTGGAAGCGCTCCGCGCGCATGCGCAGCCTCGTCGTGCGGGACCTGACGGCCGAGCGCAATCAGCAAATCATTCTATGCGTCGATTCCGGGCGCCTGATGGCCGAAAAAATTGCCGGTATCGCAAAGCTCGACCGCGCCATCAATTCCGCACTCGCAACGTGTTGGGCAGCTGGACAGGCCGGTGATCTGGTCGGCTTCTACAATTTCGACAGCCGGCCCCGCCTGTTCCTGCCCGCCACGCCTGGGCGTGCCGCTTTCACCAGGGTGCAATCAGCCTGTGCTACATTGCGCTACGAGGCGCACGAAACCAACCATACGCTCGGCCTTACCTATCTCGCCGGTCAATTGAAGCGGCGCTCGCTCATCATCATCTTTTCCGACTTCGTGGACAGTACGACGGCCGAACTGATGGTAGAAACGATCCGCACCTTGGCGAAGCAGCATTTCATCGTCTACATCGCGCTAAGTGACCCCAGTATCAAGACACTGATCGAACCCGACATCTTGACGCTGGACAGTGTCGCACGATCGGTTGCCGCCCGCCAGATTTCGCAGGAGCGTCGAACCGTCCTGGAAACGCTTTCCCGTCTCGGCGTGATGTGCCTCGACAGCACGCCTGAAGCGCTCACATCCGATCTGATTGGCCGCTACATCGAAATCAAATCTCGCGAGATGCTATGACCGGGCCAAATGTCGATCTTAATGTAGCCATGCCAAGCGCGCCGACGCAGCCACCAGCGCCGTTGGACATGCTGCGCTCGGCCCGGTTTCGAGCCGAGCGGGAGGCACAATGGCGGGTGCTCGACCAGCTTGTGACACGGGTCGAAAAGCGCGGCGTGGCCACACTCAACTATGATGAGGTGCGCACGCTCACCTCTGGCTACAGGCAAGCGATGAATTCGCTCAGCGTCGCGCGCGACATATCGCTGGACAAGGCGCTGATATCCTATCTCGAGAGCCTGTGCGCCCGCGCCTATCTCGTGGTCTATGCACCGCAGGAAAGCGTGAGTGGCTTGATAAGCCGGCTGTTGATCCGTGGTATCCCGCAGGCCGTACGACGGTCCTACCTCCCCTTGTTCATCGGCTTTTTCGCACTGATCCTCGGGGCCGCCGTTGGGTACAAACTCTATATCGACGATCACAGCTGGTTTTATGCGCTTGTGCCGACCGATCTGGCGGGCGATCGCACGCCCTCCGCCTCGGCGGACCTGCTTCGATCGACGATCTACGGAAATGAGGGGCACGCCACCGACGAGTTGGCGGCCTTTATGGCTTACCTTTTTTCCCACAACACGACGATTGCCGTTTTGATTTTCACCCTTGGCATCTTCGCCGCCATTCCAAGCTTCGCACTGACCTTTTACAATGGCATGATACTGGGCGTATTTTTCGCCATGTTCTCCCAACATGGCCTGGGCTACGACGTGTTCGCCTGGCTTTCCATCCACGGCGTCACGGAACTCGCGGCAATTGCCATTGCTTGCGCGGGTGGCGCGCGTCTCGGGCTCGCCGTCCTCCTGCCCGGCGCGTTGCGCCGCAAAGATGCCTTGCGGCAACAGGCCCACGATGCCGTCAAGCTCGCCTTCCTTGCAGCCATCATGCTCATTGCTGCCGCTTTTCTGGAAGGTTTCTTGCGCCAGACCATTCAAGACCCATTGTGGCGGATCGCGATCGGGTGGGGTGTGGGGGCTCTGTGGGTAGCTTGGCTGACCTTGTCGGGCCGCGACAGGACGCCATCGAAAGAGACCGAGCGATGAGCCTGATCTTTCGCGACGGCAAGCGTGTCGAAGAACTGATGCCGCCGGAAGGCGTTGCGCTTCACCTTGACATCGCGTCTGTCGCATCGCGGCTGGGCGCGCAATTCATCGACTTCGTGATGACCTTCGTCATCGCGCTCATCTGCATCATTGTGCTTTCGCTGAGTGGCGCATTGGAGGAAAGCGCCAGAGCAACGGCGATTGCGCTTTTGGGATTCCTGTTGCGGACGCCCTATTACATTTTGTCAGAACTGATTTGGAATGGCCGCACGCTGGGAAAACGGATCGCCGGTATCCGTGTTGTGAATGTCGAAGGCCGCCGCCTGACGCCGCATCAGATTGCCACGCGAAATCTCATGAAGGAGGTGGAGATATTCACGCCTTTAGGCCTGATATTTTCAGAGTCACCCGTCTGGTTGACATGGACAACCCTCTTCTGGCTCGTCATCGTGGTGGCCGTCACTTTATCCAGCAATCGGCGGCAACGGCTCGGCGATCTCATGGCTGGGACGCTCGTCATTGAAAATCCCCGCTCAGTCCTCCTGCCCGATCTTGCAGCCGCCACATCCACCATCAAGGCGACCCAGGCGGGGTTCGAGTTCAGACCGGAACAGCTGGATATTTACGGAAGCTATGAGTTGCAGACCCTGGAAGGCCTGCTCAGAGATCCAAACACGCGTCTGCGCGACAAGCAGGCCACTGAGATTGCCCAGGCGATCATCAAAAAGATCGGTTACCCCGAAGCTGTGACGCCAGGCAAGGAACTGGAGTTTTTGAATGCCTTCTACGTCGCGCAGCGCGAGCATCTTGAAACGTTGCGGCTCTTCGGCAAACGCCGCGAGAACAAGTTTCACAACGCCGGCAAGGACACCACCAGCCCGTGAAACCTCAGTGCGTTTCTGACCACGCAAACGTCATCTGAGAGGACGTCGCGTCAAAGAAAACGAGGCACTCTCAGGATTTTTTTGCGGTGCAACTTTGCCCGGAACTTTTAAGTTTGTCTTGCGTTGAGGTCGAATATTCAGCTTATTTTTAGAGGCATATCGTGGTTCAAGCTCAGCGCGCCGTTTCCGAAAACGAAGCGAAGCAAAACGGCGATCCGCAGGATCGCGAGCTTCAGACAAAGACCGACGGTCAACAACCAAAGCAGGAAGACAAGAAGCCATCAGTGATACGCCGACATCCCTATTGGACGGCGCTCATCATTGCTGGTCTTATTGGGCTCGGGATTGCTACTTATTTCGTCTGGCTCGTCTATTTCTATCCTTACGAGACGACGGACGACGCCTTTGTCGATGCGCGCAGTTTTGCGCTCGCGACGAAGGTCTCCGGTTATCTGGAAGATGTCGCCGTTACCGACAACGCCCATGTCGCGGCTGGCGCCGTGATCGCCAAAATAGCCCCGCGCGATTATCAGATCGCCGTGGATCAGGCCGAGGCGCAGGTGGAAGCGGCCAAGGCATCGATTATCAATGCAACGGCACAGATAGATGTCGCGTCGGCTGCGATCGATGAAGCAAAGGCGCGCGAGGCCTCATCGGGCGCCGCTCTGCAGTTTGCGAAAGACGAGGCCAACCGGCAGCGCCAATTGCAGCAGGGCGGCGCCGGCAGCCTGCAGACATCCCAGCAGGCAGAATCTAACCTGCGCCAGGCTCAGGCGGCATATGCGGAAGCCCAGGCCAACATCAGTTCGGCAATGAAGAACAAGGTCGCCGCGGAAGCACAGCGCACCAACGCCGAGGCGAGCCTGAAGCAAGCAGAGGCCCAGAAGGAAAGCGCCGACCAGAATCTCGACTACACGACGCTCACCGCTGCACAGCCCGGTCGCGTGGTGAAGATCAGTGGTGCAAAGGGGCAATTTGTCCAGGCGGGCCAGGCCATCGCCATGTTCGTGCCCGATGAGATTTGGGTCACAGCCAATTTCAAGGAAACGCAACTGGCCGATATGCGCCCCGGCCAGCCGGTGGACCTCACGATTGACGCCTATCCGGATCACCTTCTGCACGGCAAGGTCGACTCCGTGCAGCCGGGTTCCGGCACCGCCTTCTCGCTGCTCCCGGCAGAGAACGCTACAGGCAACTATGTGAAGGTCACCCAGCGCGTGCCGGTGAAGATTACGGTTGATAATTGGCCGAAGGATGTCTCCATCGGTCCGGGTATGTCGGTCGAACCCACCGTGACCGTTCGCCCTAGAGGCTAATCCAGACATCAGGATCGAGGACCGGATATGGCAACCGCGACAGCGACAGGCGGAACCGGCGCAATGGCGAGTCGCCGCACCACCAATCCGTGGTTGGTGGCGGTCGTTGTGGCGCTCGCCGTGTTCATGGAGGTGCTCGACACCACCATCGCCAACGTCGCTCTGCGCTATATTTCCGGCGGCTTGGCCGTTAGTTCCGACGAGGCGTCCTGGGTCGTCACCACCTATCTCGTCTCCAACGCCATAGCGCTAATCGCTTCCAGCTTCATTGCCCAGCGTTATGGTCGCAAGCGGTTCTACCTCGTCTGCCTTGCCATGTTCACGGTCGCCTCTGTCATGTGCGGTCTGGCATGGGATCTGCCGTCACTTCTCGTCTTTCGCATGATCCAGGGCTTTGCAGGCGGCGGCATGGTGCCAGTGTCGCAATCGATCCTCACCGACGCTTTTCCTCCGGCAAAACGCGGCCAGGCCTTTGCGATTTTCGGCATCGCCGTGGTGGTCGCACCCGTCGTCGGCCCGACACTTGGCGGCTGGCTGTCCGACAATCTCTCCTGGCATTGGTGTTTCCTGATCAACGGGCCTGTCGGCATTTTTGCTTTCCTGCTCGTCTATTTCCTGGTCAACGATTCCGACGACCAGAAAAAAAAGCGCGAAGAGATGCGCCTACGCGGCATTCGTTTCGATATTATCGGTTTCTTGCTGGTCGCGACGTTCCTCGGATCGCTTGAACTCATGCTCGATCGCGGCCAGATCGAGGATTGGTTCGACTCGACCTTCATCATCGTCACAGCGGTCATCTGCTTTGCCGCACTGGCGGCATCGATTCCCTGGCTGCTGACAGCGAAGAACCCGGTACTCGATGTGCGTCTCATCGCAACCCGACAGTTCGGTTCGTGCATGATCGTGATGCTCGCAATCGGCGCCATCCTCATCGCCACCACCCAGTTCGTGCCGCAGGTGCTGCAGGAAAATTATGGCTATACCGCCACCTGGGCGGGCCTGGCGCTATCCCCAGGCGGTCTGGTGACCATGTTCATGATGTTCATGGCCGGCCAGTTGACGTCCCGCATCCAGCCAAAATACCTGATCGCCGTTGGCGCGACCATGGTTGCCCTCTCCATGTACGACCTGACGCGCCTCAGCCCCGATGCGGATTTCAGCTTCTTCGTATGGTCCCGCTGCATTCTCGGTCTCGGCCTGCCGCTGATCTTCATCCCGATAACCGCCGCCTCCTACGACGGTCTGCGACCCGACCAGACAGACCAGGCGTCCGCCCTCATCAACGCAGCCCGCAACACCGGCGGCTCGATCGGCGTCTCAATCGCCTCCAACGTACTGGCCCATCGCGAGCAGTGGCATCAGAGCAGGTTGGTCGAACACGTTAATCCCGCGGATCCGGCCTATCATCAAACCATGCAGAACCTGCAGGGCTTCTTCGCGGAGCGTGGCTCCTCTGTGGTGGACGCACAAAACCAGGCCATGGCGCTCATCGGCCAGCAGGTCGGCGCTCAGGCGAGCTACCTTGCCTATATCGACGTGTTTTTTGTCCTGGCGGTGATTTCCATACTCGCGGTTCCGCTGGCATTGATCCTGCGCAACGTCGATACGAAGGCTGGCGGTGGCGGGATGCATTGAGCCTCTCTGATACAAGCCTCGTCAGAGATTTTAGTGCCGCTCGCCAATAAGCCACTCTGTCAGCTTACCCACCGCCACGTCTTTGCTCTTGGGTCGCATCAACCAGTAGCCGCGGTTCGGTGCATCAAGGCTCGGACCAGCGGTTACCAGCACACCCGCCTCCAGCAGAGGATCGATCAATCCCGCCCAGCCGAGCGCGAAACCCTGTTCGCAGATGCTTGCCTGCACGACCATCGCGTAGTTGTTGAAGCTGATGTCGCCGCCGCTGTGTTCAGGTGCTCGCTCCACGCCGAGTTGAGTGAGGTAGTCGGCCCAGTCGTACCAGTGCGTCTGAGAATTATTTTCGAGATGAATGAGTTTACGTCTGGAGAAATCTGCGATGCTCGTAGGAGCCGATCCCGCCAGCATGGCGGGCGCACACACCGGAGTGACTTTTTCAGAAAGCAGCAGGACTGCTCCCTCGCCTGCATCCTGCTTTGTCCCGAAGATCACCATCACGTCGCTGTCGTGCTTACCCTGCCCCAGCGGGTCCTGTGTCGCGACGATCTGGATATTGATATCGGGATTGAGGACACGAAAGCCGTGCATGCGCGGGATCAACCACAGTGACGAAAACGCATAGTCCGTGTGTAGGCGGATCGTCTGACGCTCGTCCGTTTTGCGCAGTTGGCCCGCCACAAGATCGATGGCGTCGACACTGCGCGACGCGACCTCGAAGAGCCGCTGCCCTTCTGCGGTGAGTTCTATCCCACGATGTTTGCGGCGGATCAGGGCAACACCAAGTTCATCCTCGAGCCTGCGGATCTGGTAGCTGACAGCCGGCTGGGTCAGTCTGAGCGATGCAGCCGCTGCCGTCAGGCTGCCGCGACGAGCCACCTCGGTGAAAATGCGCATCCAGCCAAGATCGAGCGGTCGCTCTGACATTAAAATTCCTTATGCCAACTATCGAAAAATACCTGCTTTACAGGCAAAAACAATGCTGCGTTCAATAAACGAAACTAATAAAGGGGAACCACAATGAAAATCGATTATCGCCTGCATCGCATAGCCGCTGGTCTGTTTTTATCGGTGGCAGCCTTCTCAACTCCACTTCAGGCCGCCGACGACGCGGCCTGCAAGACGGTCCGCCTGAGTGATCCGGGCTGGACCGACATCACCGCCACGAATGGTGTGGCGTCCGTTCTGCTCGATTCGCTGGGCTATGAGGCAGACGTGAAAACCCTCTCGGTTCCGATCGGCTATCAGGCGATGAAAAACAGCGAGATCGACGTCTTCCTTGGCAACTGGATGCCAGCGCAGAAATCCTTTGTCGATGACATGAAGGCCGCCAAGGCCGCCGAAGTTATGACGAAAAATCTTGAAGGCGCCAAGTTCACGCTGGCGGTGCCAGCCTATATGGCGGAGAAGGGCGTGAAGGATTTCGCCGATCTCTCCAAGCATGCAGACGAGTTCGAAAGCAAGATCTACGGGATCGAGCCGGGCGCGCCTGCGAACCAGAACATTCAGAAAATCATCGATGCCAACGACTTCGGCCTCAAAGGCTGGCAATTGGTGGAATCCGGCGAGCAGGCCATGCTGGCGCAGGTGGAGCGGGCAGGTCGCGACAAGAAGGCGGTGGTCTTCCTCGCCTGGGCTCCGCATCCGATGAACAAGAAGATCGACATCACCTATCTTTCCGGCGGCGACGCCTATTTCGGTCCCAATTTCGGCGGCGCGGAAGTCTACACGCTGGCGCGCACCGGCTGGCCTCAGCAGTGCCCGAATGCGGCGAAGCTGTTCAAAAACCTGACGTTCAACATCGACATGGAAAACAGCTTGATGGGCTTAATTCTCGGTGGCGAGGACTCCAAAGCGGCGGCCACGGCTTGGCTGAAGGCGGACCCGAAAGCAATTGACGGTTGGCTGCAAGGGGTGACGACATTGGACGGCAAACCGGGTGATGCCGCCGTCAAGGCAAAGCTTGGGCTCTGAAGCCGGAAATTTCGACATGGCCCGTCCCAATATCCTGATCCTGATGGCCGACCAGTTCAACGGGACGTTTTTCCCCGACGGACCTGCGGATTTCCTGCACGCGCCCCATCTGAAAGCATTGGCAGAGCGGTCCGTCCGCTTTGCCAATACCTACACGGCAAGCCCGCTTTGCGCGCCGGCGCGTGCCTCCTTCATGTCCGGTCAATTGCCCAGTCGAACAAGGGTCTATGACAACGCCGCCGAATTCGCATCCGACATACCGACCTATGCCCATCATCTGCGGGCGGGCGGCTATTACACGGGCCTTTCAGGAAAAATGCACTTCGTCGGGCCCGACCAACTGCACGGCTTTGAGGAACGCCTGACGACGGATATCTATCCGGCGGATTTCGGCTGGACGCCTGATTACACCAAGCCCGGCGAACGTATCGACTGGTGGTATCACAATCTCGGTTCCGTCACCGGTGCGGGCGTTGCCGAGATCACCAACCAGATGGAGTATGACGACGAGGTGGCCTACAACGCCACGCGCAAACTCTATGATCTGTCACGCCGCCTCGATGAACGGCCCTGGTGCCTCACAGTCAGCTTTACTCATCCGCACGATCCTTATGTGGCCCGAAGGAAGTTTTGGGACCTCTACGAGGAGTGTGCGGCACTCGATCCGCGGTCGGAAACGATCGCCTTTGAGGATCAGGATCCGCATTCGAAACGCCTGCTGGAAGCGTGCGATCACAAGGCGTTCGACATCACGCCGGAGCAAATCAGGCGCGCACGACGCGGCTACTTCGCCAACATCTCCTACATCGACGAGAAGATCGGCGAGATCCTGCAAGTCCTGAAAGCCACCCGGATGGAGGAGGACACCATCATCCTGTTTTTGTCCGACCATGGCGATATGCTCGGCGAACGCGGGCTGTGGTTCAAGATGTGCTTCTTCGAAGGCTCCGCGCGCGTGCCGTTGATGATCGCAGCGCCGGGCTGGATGCCTGCAAGGATCGACGCACCTGTGTCGACCCTCGATGTCACACCCACGCTGTGCGGATTGGCTGGGCTCGACATCACCTCGTTGAAGCGCTGGACGGATGGCGAGGACCTGGCACCCCTAGCCGCAGGGACCGGCACACGTGGTCCTGTGCCGATGGAATATGCGGCCGAAGGCTCTATTGCGCCACTCGTCGCTCTTCGTGACGGGCGCTACAAGCTTTCGGTCTGCGACGCTGATCCACCACTGCTTTACGATCTGGAGACAGACCCCGAAGAGCGTACCAACCTTGCCGGCGATCCCGCCTTTCGCGACGTGCTTTCGGCGCTGTCTGCAGAGATCGACCGACGCTGGAAGCTGCCCGCCTTCGACGAGGCCGTGCGCGAGAGCCAGGCACGGCGCTGGGTGGTCTACAAGGCGCTGCGCAACGGCGCCTATTATCCTTGGGACTACCAGCCTCTGCAAAAGGCGTCGGAGCGATATATGCGCAATCACATGGACCTCAATGTGCTTGAGGAAAACCAGCGCTATCCACGCGGAGAGTAAGAAACGCCCAGGCGTCAATCTTACCCCGAAGAGCCGGCAAGCTTGCCGTCGTCAGTCGATCCCCCCATCATCGACTGACTTGGCGGCCCTCAAAAGCGCGATAATCGCCGAGAAATCCTCGTGGGCGTGACCTGACGCAACGAAAGCCTCATAGAGTTTTAGGGCGTGCGCACCCAGTGGTGTCATCGCCATGGAGTCCGTTGCTGCCTGGTTTGCCAGGCGCAGATCCTTGAGCATCAACGCGCTCGCAAATCCGGGGGCATAATCACGGTTCGCCGGCGAGGTCGGAACGGGACCCGGCACCGGGCAGTAGGTGTTGACCGACCAGCATTGACCGGATGAGGTGGATATCACATCAAAGAGTGCCTGATGGTCCAGACCTAGTTTCTCTCCAAGCACGAAGGCTTCAGCCGCGCCAATCATCGAAATGCCGAGCAGCATGTTGTTGCAGAGCTTTGCTGCCTGGCCCGCACCTGCCGCTCCACAAGGGATGATGCGTCCAGCCATCGGTTCCAGAACCGGACGCGCGGCCTCGATTGCAGCAGCGTCTCCACCCAGCATGAAGCTCAGCGTTCCGGCTTCGGCGCCGCCCGTTCCACCAGAAACCGGCGCGTCGATCGTCAAGCATTCGGGCAGCAATCCATGCGCGGCCCGAGCGCCTTCCACATCGATCGTCGAACTGTCGATCACGAGCGTTCCGGGTGAAAGAATGCCGACAAGCTGCCTCCAGACGTCCAGCACCAGTTCGCCATTAGGAAGCATGGTAATGACGGTATCCGCGCCGCCGACCGCCCCACCGATGGTTTCAACCACCCGAACGCCTCGCTCCGTCGCGTTTTTGCGCGCAGCCTCAGCGACATCGAAGCCGGTAACGGTGTAACCCGCCTTGACCAGATTACCGGCCATCGGCGCACCCATGTTGCCAAGACCGATAAAGGCGATCGACTGGACCATATCTATTCTCCTTGCCTCAAAGATCGTCCGCAGTTGCCGTTGAAAACAGCGAAGGGAGCGGGTTGATGGCGGAAACGAGCCCCTCTTGATCAACCTCTCCCAGTCGTGCGGGCGACCAGATGGGATTGCGATCCTTGTCGATGACGGCCGCTCGCACGCCCTCGTAGAAATCGTGGCCATCGAGGATCAATGCGTCGGCGGCGTATTCCCGGTCGAGGCAGGTTTCGAGTGAGGCTGAGCTCTGCGCTGCGCGCAGCAAATGCAAGGTCAAGACCAGGCTGGTAGGGGATTTCGCCTCGAGCAGTGCCAGGGTGCTTTTTGCGAAGTCTGACCCGTTCGCCTGCAGGGCGGCAAAAATTTCCTCCATGTCGCCCGAAGCGAACACGCTGTCGATCAGGACCGCATTATCTTTCAGCATCGAAACACCGGGATCGCCGGCATGCGCCTTGATCGCACTTTCCAACGCCTGTCCCGATGCGATGTCAGCCAAAAGAGTCGGGAGGGCTTCGGACGGGACCATGGCGTCGGCAAGACCAGCAGCAATCGTATCTGCAGCGCCGATCGTCGCGCCGGTAAGACCGATCCAGAAACCGAGGTGTTGCGGCGCGCGCGACAGTGCCCATGTGCCGCCGACATCGGGGAAATAGCCGATACCGGTTTCCGGCATCGCAAAGCGCGTTTTCTCCGTGACGATACGATGGCTGCCATGAACCGACAAGCCAACGCCACCGCCCATGCAGATGCCGTCCATAACAGCCAGCCAGGGCTTGCGCAGGTGGCTGATCCTGGCGTTCAGGCGATATTCCTCAGCCCAGAACGCGAGAGCCTCTTGCGGAGCGGTTCGACCCACTTGCCAAATCATCTTGATGTCGCCGCCTGCGCACAGGGCCCGTCCCTCACCGGTCAGGGCGATCGCGCGAACCGCGGGATTGTCCTCCAGCGCGTCAATCCCGTCTGAGATTTTACGGACTATATCGAGGTTGAGGCTGTTGAGCGCTTCGGGACGGTTGAGATGGATGCGCCCCAACGCGCCTTCCAGACTGACGACAACCGTCTCATCGGATGTGATGCCCGTTGGGGTCATTCCGGACATGCTATTGCTCCCTTTGAAAATTGGGTTTGCGCTTCTCGACAAATGCGGCCATGCCTTCGCGCTGATCAGGCGTACCGAACAGGCGATGAAACATGGCGCGCTCGTAAAGAATGCCCTCATGCAGCGATAGCTCGTCGGCCTTCATCACGGTCTCTCTTACAAGACGCACCGCAGAACGCGAATAGTCCGCGATCTGTGTCGCAGCCGCCATGGCAGTCGGCACCACATCGGCGTCGGGGACGACGCGCGCAATGAGACCAGCACGCAGGGCCTCTTCCGCTCCCATCATGCGTCCGGTCAAATGCAGATCCATCGACAAGGCCCGGCCGATCGGTTTCGTCATGCGCTGCGTTCCACCCATGCCTGCGATGACGCCGAGCTTGATTTCGGGTTGGCCGAACTTCGCGCTTTCGCCCGCGATGGCAAAATCGCACATCATCATCAACTCACATCCGCCACCCAACGCATAACCGTTTACGGCGGCAATCTTCGGCAACCGACTACGCGCGAAGCGATACCAGATCGCAAAGAAATCCTCCTCGATCATCTGCTGTGCGCTCTTGTCCGCCATTTCGGCGATGTCTGCTCCCGCCGCGAACGCTCTGTCCGAGCCGGTGACGACCAGTGCCCCGACGTCCTTGTCGGATTCGAGATCTTCCACTGCGCAAACCATGTCGCGTGCAAGCTGCGAGTTCAACGCGTTGAGCTGCGCCGGACGATTGAGCCTGATCAGAGCAACACGGCCCTCCCGGCTGATCTCGATACATTCTGACATAGCGCTCTCCCTGTTCATGCAGGCGTACCGATCTCAGAGGCTCTTAGAGCTGTCTTGCGATGACCAGCCGCTGCACCTCGCTGGTGCCTTCGTAAATCTGGCAAATACGCACATCTCGGTAAATCCTCTCGACAGGATAGTCTGCAAGATAGCCATAACCGCCATGCACCTGAATTGCGTCGGAACAGACCTTCTCTGCCATTTCCGACGCAAACAACTTGGCCATGGAGGCCTCCGTCAGGCATGGCCGTCCCGCGTCCCGCAGGCTGGCCGCGTGCAGCACGAGCTGGCGCGCCGCCTCGATCTGCGTTGCCATGTCCGCCAGGCTGAAGCCCACAGCCTGATGCTCAATGATTGGTTTGCCAAAACTCTGGCGCTCCTTGGCATAGGCCGTCGCGGCCTCAAACGCCGCACGCGCCATGCCGACCGCCTGCGCCGCAATCCCAATGCGCCCACCCTCAAGATTGGCGAGCGCAATCCGATAGCCATCGCCCTCGCCACCCAAACGGTTTTCGACCGGGACACGCATTCCATCGAATGCCAGCGCACAGGTATCGGAACCATGGAGGCCCATCTTGTGCTCGACGGAAACGACATTGTAGCCCGGTGTGTCGGTCGGCACGATGAAGGCAGATATGCCCTTCTTGCCGGCCTCCGGATCGGTGACCGCGAACACGATGATGACGTTGCCGTTTTTGCCGGAAGTGATGAATTGTTTCGAACCGTCGATAACGTAATGATCGCCATCAAGCCGCGCGCGGCTGCGCAATGCGGACGCATCTGATCCGGCATGCGCTTCCGTCAGGGCGAAGCCGCCGATCCACGCGCCGGATGCCATTTTCGGAAGAAAGCGAGACTTCTGCTCCTCCGTGCCAAAACGTAAGATCGGCACGCAGCCGACAGAGGAGTGAACAGACAGGATCGTCGAGCACGCTCCATCTGCCGCGGCAATTTCTTCCAATGCCAGCGCATAGGCGACCGTTCCGGTTTGCGAGCCGCCATAATCTTCCGTCACGAGCATGCCGAGAAATCCAAGTTCTCCCATCTCCGTCAGCTCTTGCCGGGGGAAAGTATGATCGCGATCCCGTGCGGCAGCGCCAGGGGCCAGTCGATTGACGGCGAACTCGCGTGCCGTCTCGCGGATCTGTTCCTGTACGTCGTCGAGCAACATCAGTTTATCCTCTCGATTGCGATGGCGGTGGCCTCACCTCCGCCAATGCAGACGGATGCCATGCCGCGATCGAGCCGCTTATCCTCCAGTGCTGCAAGAAGCGTGACGATAACCCGCGCACCCGAAGCGCCAATGGGATGGCCGAGCGCACAGGCGCCCCCATTGATGTTGACCTTATCATGCGGCAGATCGAGGTCGCGCATGGCGGCCATGGCCACCACCGCGAATGCCTCGTTGATCTCAAAGAGATCGACACCGGACAACGCCCAACCCGTCCGCTCCGAGAGCCGACGCAGCGCGCCGATGGGGGCGGTTGCAAAGAGCGAAGGCTCGTTGGCGTAGCTGGCGTGACCGACAATGCGCGCCCTTGGCGCCAGACCACGCCGCTCGGCTTCAGATGCCCGCATCAGGACGAGCGCTGCTGCGCCATCCGAAATGGATGATGCATTGGCGGCGGTGACGGTACCGCCTTCCCGGAATGCTGGGCGAAGCTTCGGTATCTTTTCCGGCTGCGCCTTTCCCGGCTGCTCATCGATCGAAACGCGTGTCTCACTCTTTCCCGCCGAAACCAGCACCGGCGCAATCTCCGACACGAAACGGCCTTCGGTCGTTGCCCGCCTGGCTCGCTCCAACGACGCCAGTGCGAAGGCGTCCTGGGCGTCGCGCGTAAACTGGTAGGCCTCGGCACAATCCTCCGCGAACGTGCCCATCAGGCGACCTTTCTCATAGGCATCCTCCAAGCCGTCTAGAAACATGTGGTCGAGAACCTGTCCATGTCCCATGCGATGACCCGTGCGCGCCTTCGGCAAGAGATAAGGTGCATTCGACATGCTCTCCATGCCGCCGGCAACGACGACATCCGAAGAGCCCGCGTGAATGAGATCATGGGCCAGCATCACGGCCTTCATGCCGGACCCGCACATCTTGTTCAGGGTCGTAGCACCAGCTGAAAGCGGCAGACCGGCGGCAATCGCCGCTTGCCGCGCAGGCGCCTGACCCTGCCCTGCGGAGAGCACGCAGCCCATGAGAATTTCCTGGACAGCATCCTTTGCCAATCCTGCGCGCGAAAGCGAAGCTTCGATGGCGGTTGCGCCGAGTGTCGCGGCAGGAACGCCGGCAAAATCCCCCTGGAAACCGCCCATGGGTGTTCTGGCGGAGCCGACGATCACGATTGGGTCTCGTTCAGTCATCTGTTTTCTCCTCCTGATTCTGCTTCATCGCGGCGGCATTCTCAGCGCGCCATCCAGACGGATGACTTCGCCGTTCAGCATCGGGTTTTCGACAATGTGGCGCACCAACGCGGCGTATTCCGAAGGTCGCCCAAGCCGTGGCGGAAAGGGAACGGAAGCGCCGAGAGCATCCTGAACGTCTTGCGGCATGCCAGCCATCATCGGCGTCTCGAATATCCCAGGTGCAATGGCCATGACCCTGATTGCATGACGAGCCAGTTCTCTAGCTGCGGGCAAGGTCAGCGCTGCCACGCCGCCCTTGGACGCCGCGTATCCCGCCTGTCCGATCTGCCCCTCGAAGGCCGCGACCGACGCGGTGTTGACGATGACGCCACGCTCGCCGGTTTGACCGGGCTGTTGCTTGGCCATGGCATCGGCTGCAAGCCGCACCATGTTGAACGTACCGACAAGGTTGACTGTGACTGTTCTGGCAAAGCTCTCCAGGCTGTGCGGCCCTTCGCGGCCGATGATCTTCTCACCGGGCGCGATGCCTGCGCAATTGACGAGAACATCGATACGGCCGAACGCGTCGAGAGCCGTGCTTACTGCCCTCTCACCGTCCTCGGGGTTAGCCACGTCGGTGAGAATAAAGCGGGCAGCATTACCCAATTGAGCCGCCAGCGCCTCCCCGCGGTCGGCGTTGACATCCAGCAGTACCGCGCACGCACCGGCCTCCACCGCCATGGCGGCTACGGCGGCGCCGAGCCC
The DNA here is from genome assembly GCF_004310285.1 of Agrobacterium cavarae. Lineage (GTDB taxonomy): Bacteria > Pseudomonadota > Alphaproteobacteria > Rhizobiales > Rhizobiaceae > Agrobacterium > Agrobacterium cavarae. Next base: position 81,429 of record NZ_SISF01000029.1, on the reverse strand, counting down.
GGAGCCAGCCCCGCTGATCAGGAAAACGCTGTCTTCAAGCTTCATGCCGAATGATCCTGCTTTTGATGTGCATTGATTTTTTCGATCTCCGCCTTGCGCAGCAAGAACCGCTGGATCTTGCCGCTTGGCGTCTTGGGCAGTTCAGAGACGAAATCCACCAGGCGCGGATAAGCGTGGGCAGACAGCCGCCTCTTGACGTATTGCGCCAGTTCCTCGGCAAGATCGGGCGTCGCCTCTACATTTTTGCCGAGCACGACGAACGCTTTGACGATTTCCGTCCGCTCCGGATCGGGCACCCCAATCACCGCCGCCTCGACCACGGCACTGTGCTCGATCAAGGCGCTTTCGACATCGAAAGGCCCGATGCGGTACCCGGACGAGGTTATCAGATCGTCTTCACGGCCGATGAAGCTGATCGAGCCGTCAGCTTCCGCTTCTACCGTATCGCCTGTTCGATAGAAACCACCGGAAATAGCCGGTGTGTCCTGTTGAAAATAGCCCTTGAACCACATCAACGGAGAATTGGCGATGTCCACCGCAAGCACGCCCGGTTGATTGGGACCAAGTTCGCGACCCGCGTCGTCAAGCACGGCAACACGATAGCCCGGCATGGCGAAACCCGCTGAACCGGGGCGTACGGCATGGTCCAGCCCGTGGTGATTATTGACCACCATTCCCGTCTCGGTCTGCCCGTAATGATCGTAAATGGGTGCGGCCAAGTGTGTCTCGAACCAGCGGATGATCTCCGGGTTCAGGGGTTCGCCAGCGCTGCTGACCACACGCAACTGCCCTTTCGCAGAAGTTGCGGCTTCCTCGCCCGCCGCAATGAGGAGACGGAACGCGGTTGGCGATCCCGCTAGGCTTGTGACGCCGAGCCGGTTGATGATGCTGTAGGTGCTCTCTGCGGTAAAACCGCCCTCGTACAATATCGTCGCGCACCCCAACATCAACGGCCCGGCAACGGCATAGTACATGCCGTAGGCCCAGCCTGGATCGGCGATATTCCAGAAGACATCGTCCTCGCGCAGATCGATGGCATAGCGCATATAGGCGGAGAAGGAGGCAAGGGCGCGCATCGAAACAGGAACACCCTTGGGAAGCCCCGTCGTGCCGGACGTCGACATCATCATGAAAAGATCGTCGCCACGTCCGATCACAGGATCGAAAGTGGAACTGCAGGCTGCCAGAGCACCCCGAAAATCAATCGTGCCGTCGATACTCGGCTCCTCCTTATCCCGCACGATCGCAAGGAGAGGATGGTTCGGTATCTCGGAAAACTTCAAAGCGTTGGCCGGATTGGTCGCCACCAGCCGGGCATTGCTCATCTTCAAACGGTGTTCGATTGCCTTCGGTCCGAAGGCCGTGAAGAGCGGCTGGTAGACGGCACCCATGCGCCATGCGCCAAGGATAACGGTGATCAAATCAACGGTGCGCGGCAGCATGCCGGCGAGCACATCTCCTTTTCTCAGCCCTTGGGAAACGAAGAAATTCGCTGCGCGCGCGGACATATCGCGCAATTGCTCGAAAGTATATTCGCTGAGCACACCCTTGGTCGAGACGCAGCGAAGCGCGATCCTGTCGCTGCCAACATGCCTGTCACAGCACTCCACGCAGGCGTTGATAGCAGTCTCGATATCCCCGGCTAATCGCCCGGTGGCCTCGCTTAGCTGAAACGCCGATGTCTCGGCAGCATAGCTGCGCTTCGTCTTATCGCCATGTGACTGCAGCACGGCATCCTCCTCCTTTATCAACCCGCCGCATGAAGCGTCTCCTCCGGGTAAAGGAAAAATCTAGCAAATCGAGACTTGCAAACAATGGCAGTCATGAACATCATGAATGATCGAAAATACAATGGTGGCATGTCAATGCTTGAGCGCCGCATGATCTCGTCAGGCTTCGTCGAAGATGCCCTCGACTGCTTGCGGCAGCGAAACATCGACCCATCCCCCGCCCTGGCACTGGCGAATGTTTCACTCGACCACGCCGCCGATGTGTCGAATGAGCAATATGGCACGCTGTGGCTGGAGGTCGCGGCTCTGTGTCAGGACGAGTTTTTTGGTCTGGGCGCTCGGCCCATGCGGCCTGGCAGCTTCAAGCTCCTATGTCATGCTGTTTTGCATGCGGGGACGCTGGAGCATGCTCTCAAGCGCGCGCTGATGTTTCTCAACATCGTGCTTGATCACCCGACCGGTGAACTTCGCAATCAGGACGGGCAAGCGGAAATCATTGTCGTGAGCGATGATGCACCACGTCCTGCATTCGCCTATCGAACCTACTGGCTTATCCTGCTCGGCGTTCTTTGCTGGCTGATCGGGCGACGGATCCCGCTACGGCGTGTGGATTTCGCCTGCGCTGCCCCTGTAAACCGTCGTGACTATCTCCAGTTCTTCGGCGCGCCGGTGCATTTTGACACGTCGGTGACACGGCTCGTCTTCAATGCAAGCTACCTTGCGCTGCCGACGATCCGGGATGAAAAGTCACTGAGGAGCTTCTTGCGCGGGGCGCCTGCCAATATCCTGCTGCGATATCGTCACGACCAAGGCCTCGCCACACGATTGCGGACGCGCTTTGAAATGTCGAGTACCGAGGACTGGCCCGACTTCGATACCTTCGCCCGTGAGATGAAGCTGTCACCCGTAACTATGCGACGAAGGCTGAAAAGCGAGGGGCAAGGCTTCCTCGCCATTCGTGACGATATTCGTTACAAGCGTGCGCGCGATCTGATGGGTCTTCAGACCTTGAGTGTGGCTGAGACTGCAGCTCGGCTGGGCTATGCGGAACCGAGCGCCTTCCACCGCGCCTTTATAAAGTGGTCCGGGATGACGCCCGCTGCTTTTCGGAAGTCTGCATTGGGAGGGCCCAACGACGAGATCGACCGCGATGGGCGCTGAAAAGCCGACGATTAGATGGGAAGAACGTCTTCGTTCTTCACCACCTCGATGATCACAGAGCTCTGCATCTCCCTGACACCGGGCAGACTGACGAGCTTGCTCTGCATCAGATGCTGATAGTGCTCGATGTCACGCACAACCACCCGCAGCAGAAAGTCGAAGTCTCCCAAGACAAGGAGCGCGATCTGAATCTCCGGGATGGCGCGCACCGCCCGCTTGAATGCCTCCAGCGCTTGCGGTTCATGCGCCTGTAGTTTGATCCTTACGATCACGAGCGTATCGAAGCCGAGGCTTTTGGGATCGAGGATCGTCCTCTTGCCCTTGATCACACCGGCCTCTTCCAGCGCCGCTATCCGCCTTGAGCAAGGCGACTGGGAAAGGCCCGCGCGTTCGGCGACTTCCGTGACCGTGAGATTGCCGTCCGTTTGGATCGCCCGCAGGATTCTAAAATCAGTTTCATCGATTTTCGGCATGAAAAGCCCTCAAAACCCAAGACAATTAGCTAGTTCAGCCAATATTGAAGCCGAAGTGAGGTCAGAAAGCAAACGCCATCTCCTGAATCCCGGTTAGGCTGGAACAATGGCTTAGGGAGGAAACGGCCATGCCTGACATCTCGACGACAACCGACGGTGAACATCCCGTTGTGCCTGCTCAGGACGCAGCCAGGCGCAGCCGGCTTCAGTTCCCGCATCCACCTGCACGGCCAGACCAGCCTGCGGATTTTTCGGCGATCGTCGTTCCGCGGGCGGGCATCTTGCCGGTGCCGCCTCTGGATATCAGCGCCAGTGGCTGTCGCGATCTCGCTCTCGGAATGGTCCGTATCCTTGACGAGAACAATAGGCCTGTCGGCCCATGGGCCGACTATCTTGGCGAGGTTTCTGCCGACAGGCTGCGGCAGGGTTTGCGCGACATGCTCAAGATGCGCGCGATCGACAAGCGGATGCTCAACGCGCAGCGACAGGGTAAGACGTCCTTCTATGTGCAATGCACTGGCGAGGAAGCTATCGGATGCTGCTTCCAGCGGGCACTTTCCCAAGGCGACATGAATTTTCCGACCTACCGCCTGCAGACGCTTCTTGTCGCAGCGGAGTACCCGCTGGAGCAACTTATGGGCCAGCTTTATTCCAATCCCCTGGATCCGCTGAAAGGTCGGCAATTGCCGGTCATGCACTCTGCCAGGGATTATGGCTTCTTCTCGATCTCAGGCAATCTTGGCACGCAATATGTTCAAGCCGTCGGCTGGGCGATGGCCGCGGCGCTGACCGGAACGGGCAAGATCGCCGCGGCGTGGATTGGCGATGGCGCTACCGCCTCCAACGACTTTCACAGCGCGCTGCTCACGGCCTCTGTCTATCTGCCGCCCATCGTCCTCAACGTCGTCAATAACCAATGGGCAATCTCCACCTTCACCGGCGTGGCTGCCGGCAAAAGCGAGACATATGCCGCCCGCGCACTAGGTTACGGCATTCCAGCACTTCGCGTCGATGGCAACGATTACCTGGCGGTGATGGCGGTCTCGCGTTGGGCAATCGAACGAGCGCGCCAGGGACATGGACCGGTCCTCGTTGAGTGGTTCACATACCGCGTGGGGGCCCATTCGACGTCCGATGATCCGAGCGCCTACCGCCCGCGCGACGAGGCGCGCGCCTGGCCGCTCGGAGACCCTATCGACCGTCTGAAGACGTATCTGATATCGCGCGGCGACTGGTCGGAGGAGCGTCATGTGCAGGCAGAAGCCGAAATCCTGGATGAGGTGATTGCCGTTCAAAAGGCGGTCGAAGCGCACGGCACATTCGTCGATCCGCAGCCGATTTCCCCGTCCGAGATTTTCCTGAACGTCTACGCGGACATGCCGGAGCACCTGCGACGACAGCGCAAAGAGATGGGGTACTGACATGGCCCGCATGACGATGATCGAGGCGCTCAGGAGCGCCATGGATGTGAAACTGGCCGGCGATCCCTCCGTCATCCTGTTCGGCGAGGATGTCGGCTATTTCGGCGGCGTGTTTCGCTGCACCTCCGGGCTTCAGGCTCGTTACGGCGAAGAGCGCGTGTTCGATACGCCGATCAACGAAAGTGCCATTGTCGGTCTTGCGGTGGGGATGGCGGCACAAGGAATGCGCCCCTGCGTCGAAATCCAGTTCGCCGACTATATGTATCCCGCCTACGACCAGATTACCCAGGAGGCCGCACGCCTGAGACACCGCTCCAACGGGCAATTCACCTGTCCACTCGTGGTGCGGATGCCGACAGGCGGCGGTATTTTCGGTGGCCAGACTCATAGCCAAAGTCCGGAAGCCCTTTTCACCCATGTGGCAGGGCTAAAAGTCGTCATCCCCTCAAATCCCTACGACGCCAAGGGCCTTTTGATCGCAGCCATCGAAGACCCGGATCCGGTAATCTTCCTGGAACCGAAGCGCATCTATAATGGTCCCTTTTCCGGTAATCCGCATGCCAAGTCGATGTCTTGGGCGGCGCATCCGGCGGGCGAAGTGCCGGAAGATCATTACAGCGTTCCCCTCGGCAAGGCCGCCATCTGCCGGCACGGTTCGGATGTCACCGTGCTGGCCTATGGAACCATGGTCCATGTGGCGCAAGCCACCGTCGATCAGACTGGCATCGACGCGGAAATCATCGACCTGCGCACGCTTCTGCCACTCGATCTCGCCACCGTGCGTGCATCCGTCGAAAAGACCGGCCGCTGCGTCGTCATCCACGAAGCGACCCGGACCAGCGGCTTTGGTGCAGAACTGATCGCCGAAGTTCAGGAGGCCTGCTTCTGGCACCTGCGCGCGCCTGTGCTGCGCGTCGCCGGTTGGGATGCACCTTACCCGCATGCGCTGGAATGGGATTATTTTCCCGGTCCTGAGCGGATCGCGCGCGCGTTGAAACAGGTCATGGAGGCATAGATGACGATCAGCAGCATCAAGGTGCCGGATGTTGGCGAGGGCGTCGCGGAAGTCGAAATCGTCGTTTGGCACGTCAAGCCAGGCGACCTCGTCCGTGAGGACGATCTTCTCGCTGATGTGATGACGGACAAGGCAACCGTGGAAATCCCCAGCCTCTTTGCCGGAACTGTGGTCGATCTCGGCGGAGCGGTGGGCGAAACTCTGGCTGTGGGCGGCGTTCTTTGCCGGATAGAACACGCGGGCACGGGTGTTGAGCCCGAAGTCAGAAACGCCGCACCTGCTGGAGAGAGCGCCGAAGCCGCCTCGGAGCCAAGCCTCGTAAAGCCCAAGCAGGAACCCACGCCGGACATCGCGTCAGCCGAACCACCCACCGTCCAAAAAACTGCAGCCGGAATACCGAGCGCCCCACGCCCGGAAGGCCAAGCACCCCTCGCCTCGCCCGCGGTGCGCGATCGAGCCCGCCGCGCCGGCATCGATCTGCGGACGGTGCCGGGCAGCGGCCCAGCAGGCCGGATCACGGATGCCGATCTCGACGCCGTCTTTGCCGCGCGCTCAACGCCGCCATCCTCTGCTTCCCCGCGGCAGCGGAAGGAGGGCACGGAGCGCATTCACGTGATCGGTCTTCGGCGCAAGATCGCCGACCGCATGGCTTTGGCCAATGCCCGCATTCCCCATATTACCGTGATCGAAGAGGTTGACGTCAGTGCGCTGGAGGATCTGCGCGCAACGATGAACGATGAGCGGGGCGAGCGACCAAAGCTGACCCTGCTTCCCTTCCTGGCCGCGGCGTTGAAGCGCGCCTTCATCGATCACCCGGAGATGAACGCGCATTTTCTCGATGATGAAGGCATCATCGAACGACACAACGCCATTCATCTCGGCATTGCGACGATGACGCCGAACGGGCTCGTCGTGCCGGTGCTGCGCAACGCAGAAACATATGGCCTTTTCGGCGCAGCAGGTGAAATCGCCCGACTGGCAGACGCTGCGCGCCAGGGCAAGGCGACGCGCGAGGAACTGTCCGGCTCCACCTTCACGATCACCTCTCTGGGGCCGCTTGGCGCCCTCGCCACGACGCCGATCATCAACCATCCGGAAGTCGCGATCCTCGGGGTCAACCGGATGGCGGTCCGGCCGATGTGGGACGGCACGCAATTCGTGCCTCGGCGGATGATGAACATTTCGGCAAGCTTCGATCATCGGGTCATCGATGGCTGGAATGCCGCAACTTTCATCCAGCGGCTTCGTGCCTTGCTGCAGACGCCGGCGCTGATCTTCATGGAGGATGAGGCATGACAGCGAGAGCCTGCAAGGTGCTCATCATTGGCGGCGGGCCTGGCGGCTATGTTGCAGCCATCCGCGCCGGTCAACTGGGTTTCGATACGGTTCTCGTCGAGGAAGGTGCCGTTGGCGGTACATGCCTGAATGTAGGGTGCATTCCCTCCAAGGCACTCATCCACACCGCTGAGGTGTTTTCCGATGCAAGCGCGCTGGCATTCGACAACCCGTTCGGTATTACCTCCGCCGCGCCTCAAATAGATCTCGCCCGGGCAGTCGCCTGGAAGGACGGGATCGTTTCGCGCCTTACGGGCGGCGTTGCGACACTCCTTCGCAAGGCGAGGGTCAATGTCTTGCAGGGCCGCGCCCAGATCATGGACGGCAAGACCGTCGAGGTGATGGCAACGGACGGCACCGTCGAAACGCTCCGCTGCGAAAACCTCGTGATCGCCACAGGCGCGCGCGCCCAGACCATACCCACTCTGCCCTTCGGCGGCGACATCCTGTCCTCGACCGAGGTGCTGGCGCTCGAAACGGTTCCGAAGCGCCTTTGCGTGGTGGGTGGCGGCTATATCGGGTTGGAAATCGGTACAGCCATGGCCAAGCTTGGCGCGCAGGTGACGATTGTCGAGGCGGCCCCGCAACTTCTGCCGCTTTATGACGGCGATCTCATCAAGCCTGTCGCCAGGCGGCTGGCTGCGCTCAATGTCCAAGTTCTCACCGCGGCACGCGCACAAAACTACGCCGACGGGCAGCTTGAAGTGATGGTGGGAGAGACGCGCGAGCTCATTGCTGCAGACAAGGTTCTCGTCACGGTCGGCCGCGGACCGAACATCGATGGCTTCGGGCTGGAAACGCTGGGGCTCGACCGCAACGGACGATATCTCGCTGTCGACGGACACTGCCGCACCTCGATGCGCGGCGTTTATGCGGTTGGCGATGTCACTGGCGAACCGATGCTCGCACATCGGGCGATGGCGCAGGGGGATCTTGTGGCGCGCGTCATTGCAGGAGAACCGGTCGTCTGGGACAAGCGTGCCATGCCGGCTGTTTGCTTTACCGATCCGGAGATCGTCGTCGTCGGTCAGTTGCCCACGCAGGCAGGCAATGCAGATGTTGCAGTCTTTCCCTTCGCGGGCAATGGCCGCGCAATGACGCGGGACCGGGATGATGGCTTCCTCCGCATCGTTTTCACCCGGGAAAGCGGACTGGTTCTGGGGATCCACGCAGTTGGGGCTGGCGTCTCGGAAATGGCCGGACAGTTTGCGTTGGCGCTCGAAATGGGCGCGACACTCACCGATATTGCCGCGACCATCCAGGCCCATCCCACCCAGTCGGAGGCGGTACAGGAGGCGGCGCTCAAGGGGTTGGGCATGGCGCTGCACATCTGAGAACGCAGTGGCTAGAGCATTATTGGTGCGAGATGGATTCCTATCCCGCACCTGATGTCGGCGAAGCTGAGAGGCTGCTCTCGATCGTCCAACAGGCGATGCGCCTATTGCTCCGCAAGAAAGCCGGCAAGAACCTCGTTGAACCGCACCGGTGCCTCGATGAAGGAAAAATGGGCTCCCCCGTCCGCTTCTTCGAAGATCACAAGTTGAGACCCTTTGATCTGCGCGTGAATCCATTCCTGTGAGCGGGGATTGACGTGGCTGACGCGCCCGCCAATCACCAGCGTGGGCCGGTCGATGCGCGTGAAGATGTCGCTCCAGTCGATCGAACAATGGTCGACGAAGAGATCTGCGATGTGAACGGCGTTGACGCGAAGGTTCTCCTGCAGCAGCCAGGCTTTCAGATCCTCCGGGATGCCCTTGGTGATCATGCCGTCCAGGAAGGCGCCGCGCGCCGCGGCACCTTCAGCACCCTTGATCTGCTCTGCAATGGCGATCATCGTGGCTGCGTCGAACAGGGCGCCGGCATTCAGGATATCCTCATCGCTCATGCCGGCCTGCCGCATAACGGTTGCTGGCTCGTCAACGAGGATCAGCTTGTTGATGAAGGACGTACCAAAGATATCTATCATCGCCCAGAGGACGGAGGCACCCATCGACCAGCCAAGCATCGTGGCGGTTTCGATCTTCTCGTGCTTCATCAGTTCCATGATATCCGCTGCGAAGCGGAAGATGCGAAAGCCGCGTGCGGCATCCGGCGACCTCCCATGGCCACGAAAATCCACCGCGACCACGCGGTGCGTTGCCGAGAAGTGTTCGACCTGGTGCCGAAACATGGCGGCCGATTGCGACCAGCCCGGCAGCATGACAAGCGCTGGCCCTTGACCCACATCCGTGTAGGCCAGGACGGCGCCGTCGCTGGTTGTGAAATTCTTCTGCATGTCTGCTCCTCCCCCTGTTGTTTTTCGTGGCCGGCCTCCCTGACCCGCCTGTTGTTGATCCACTTTTTCAATAGCGCATGAAGCCGCCATCCACATTCAATGTGACGCCGGTAATGAAACTCGCCTCATCCGAGGCCAAGAAGCCAACCGCTCCCGCAATGTCGTGTGGCTCGCCAGGTCTTCCGACGGGTATCGTCGAGATGATCTGCTCTCTCTGCGCATCGGTCAGCGTTGAGGTTAGCGCAGTATCGGTGAGACCGGGACAGATGGTGTTGCAGGTCACGCCGGAGCGGCCGGCCTCTCGCGCAATCCCCTTGCTGAAGGCGATGACACCTCCCTTTGCCGCGGCATAGCAGCTATTGCCGAACATGCCGCCGCCCTGTTGGCCAGCGATGGAGGCAATGTTAATGATGCGGCCCCAACCGGATGCGGTCATGTCCGGTAAAAAAGCCTTCGTCAGCAAAAAGACCGCCGTGAGATCGATGGTCACGAGCCGCTGGAATTCCTCAAGCTCTACGGTCTCGACCGGACCCGTAGACACGACACCGGCATTGTTCACCAGAATGTCGATGCGTGAATGCTCACGCCTCACATCCTCGGCCAAGCGTAGGACATCGCTTGGCTGGCCGAGATCGACCGCAGCGAAGCTCGCCGAACCGCCCGTTCCGCCAATCCGTGCGACGCCATGCTCCCCGGCAACGAGGTCGATGTCCGAAATGATGACATGGGCACCCTGCCCCGCAAGCCTCTCAGCAATGGCAAAGCCTATGCCCCGTGCAGCACCGGTTATCAGTGCCACGCGCCCATTCAGTTCTCGTTGCATGCTCCCTCCGGCAGCGATACCATCGCCAAGCCCAGTCTCCTCGAGACAATGATTAGGATTGAGACGAACGGCGGGCAAACGACTTCTGGTTTCTCGGCCGTTAAGCGGAGCTTCACAATGACACGTCTCAGCGTTCCCTTGAGCGCCCTCGAAATTTTCGCTGAGGCGGGCCAGACATGCTCGTTCCGAATTGCCGCTGAACATCTGGCCCTGTCGACGAGCGCGGTCAGCCAGGCGGTTCGAAAACTTGAAGAGCGCCTGGCTTGTCCACTGTTTCGGCGCGTCGGAAACGGGCTGCAACTGACTGTGGAAGGCGAAAACCTGCTGAAGCATGTGGTGAAGGGTTTCGATGAAATGCGTCTTGGACTGCAGTCACTCACCGACGCGCGGGATATGCCCATTTCGATCTCCAGCCCGCCGGGACTGGCAAGCCAACTTCTCCCCGTCGTCGTACAATCGCTTCTGGCCGAGAAAATCCGCGACATCAGGATCGTGGCGGACGAGGCGCCGGACTTCAAACGTTACCGGGATTTCGACGTTGCCATCCTCTATGGGGAGCCAGCATCTAAAATCCACGATCTGGAGTCATTAGGGCCGGATGTCTTCACCCCTGTTTGCGCTCCAAGCCTCAAGGCGCGCCTGCAAAGCGCCAGCGATCTGGCCGATTGCGCATTGATCGTCAACGAGACAAACGCTGTCACATGGAACGACTGGCTTGAACTCAATGGCATCGCGGCGGCCAAGGTGAACTGGCTGAGATTCAATCGCGCCTCTCAGATCATACCGGCGGCCCTCTCCGGCTTCGGCATCGCACTGGAGTCGCTCCGCGTCCTCGCGCCGCAGTTGGAAACCGGTGAACTCGTCCGCTGCGATCTGCCCGGCACAAGGGCCATCGCGCGCGACCTGACATTCCTGCATGTCACCAAGCGGCAGGATCGGGTCGATCGGGTCCAGAAGGTGGCGGACCTTATCCGAGCCGAATGCATGACGAACAATGATGGCTCGCGACGTGCCTTCTCGGGGTAATCTGCGGAGCCTCGAAAGACAATGCGATCCGATCATGGGAGTGGGTTGACCACTCGCAAGCGTCGCAAAGCTCGTGATGTGTGGCAAATCCCAACACCGTCTTCATTACTAAACGTTACCTCAGCATGACCGGCAAAACGTCTAGACAGACGGGTGTTGAGGTCCGTCATGCTGGTTGCGGTTGTCGCACGAGGCGGTCGAGGCGCACCATAGTCATCGACTAAGTCTGCTGTTTGCAGCTACGGATTGTGTCCTTAGAGCATCATCATCCACAAACTGTCGCGGAGGCGGTTGGCAGCGGAAGATTTCTCCGCTACAAAATCGGCACCGCTGCAGATCGAAAAAGGGAGGCGTTGCATGACATATACATCCATCGAAACCTTCCCGTGCGGAATGATCCGACGTTAGGTCATTTCAATTCGCGGCCCGCTTAAGGGTACGCGGCAGGCGGCTTCAACAAGCCCTTTACAAAGCCACCGATCTGCCGGGACTAGTTCGTGTCCTGTTCCGGCTTCATCTTTCAACTGTCTTTTATGGAGCCGGCTTCATCTGATGGCCGGACTGTTTCAATGGCTCGCAAGAAGCTCGACTTCCGCGCCGATGCTTATCGCAACGTGCTCGGCTTTGTATTTCGTCAATGGACGCACCGTCCTGCCCTGGTCGGTGGCATCATTGTGCTGGTTGTTGCCAGCACACTGGCAGAGGTTCTCGTTCCGGTCTTCTCCGGCCGGATCGTCGATGCCATCGCCGGTGGCAATGCAGCCGATGGTGCTCTTCGCGCCTTCGTCGTCGTCACGGCTCTCGGTCTCACCAGCGTCGTGCTGCGCTGGTTCATCTACAATGGCATCATCCGGCTGACGCTGCGTATCATGATTGATGTGGCCAATAGCGGTTTTCACAAGGTGCAGCGCTTTTCCACCGACTGGCATGCCAATAGCTTCGCCGGCTCGACGGTGCGCAAGATCACGCGTGGCATGTGGGCGCTCGATTCTCTGAACGATGTGCTGCTCATCGCACTGCTGCCATCGATCGTCATGCTTATTGGCGCCAGCATCGTGCTTGGCAGCTACTGGCCCGTCATGGGGCTGATCGTGGCCGCGGGCTCGCTGATCTATATCGGCGTCACAGTCGTGCTTTCGATGGGCTACGTGTCGCCTGCCGCCAAGCTCGCCAATGCCTGGGATACCAAGCTCGGTGGGGCACTTGCCGATGCCATCAGTTGCAACTCCGTGGTCAAAGCCTTCGGTGCGGAAGATCGCGAAGAAACGCGGCTGAGCCATGTTCTGGCCAAATGGGACAGTCGCACCCGGCGCACATGGCGCCGAGGCACCGTAAACGGCACCATTCAGGGCTTTATGATGGTTTCGATGCAGGCGGGCATCCTCGGCACCGGCCTCATCATGTGGCAGCGCGGACTGGCGTCCGCGGGCGACATCACCTTCGTGCTGGCGATGTTCTTCGTATTACAGGGATACCTGCGTTCGGTTGGACAGGACATCCGCAACCTGCAGCGTGCGGTCAACGATATGGAAGAACTGGTCTTGCTCGACAAGACACCGCTTGGCATCGAGGACAGGCCGGGCGCAAAGCCGATCGCGATCGGCAATGGCGAGATTATCTTCGACCGCGTTACCTTCCAATATGGCGCCCACCCCACCCCGCTCTACGACACGTTTTCCGTCGCAATCAAGCCCGGCGAACGGGTTGGCCTGGTCGGTCATTCCGGCTCAGGCAAGACGACCTTCGTCAAGCTCATCCAGCGGCTTTACGACGTCAATTCCGGTGCCATTCGGATCGACGGGCAGAATATCGCAGAGGTGACGCAGGCGAGCCTGCGCGGCCAGATCGCCATTGTCCAGCAGGAGCCGATCCTCTTCCACCGGACGCTGGCCGAAAACATCGCCTATGGCAGACCGAACGCATCGCGACGCGAGATCGTCAACGCGGCAAAACAGGCAAGCGCGCATGATTTCATCATGAGCCTGCCCAAGGGCTACGAGACGATGGTGGGAGAGCGCGGTGTCAAGCTGTCAGGTGGGGAACGTCAGCGGGTCGCCATTGCTCGCGCCTTCCTGGCGGATGCACCCGTGCTGATCCTGGATGAGGCAACCTCGAGCCTCGACAGCGAGAGCGAAATGCAGATCCAGCAGGCGATGGAGCGCCTGATGGAGGGCCGCACAACGCTTGTCATCGCCCACCGCCTGTCCACGGTCCGCGCCCTCGACCGCCTTCTGGTGTTCGACAAGGGCAAGATCGTCGAGGAAGGTGATCACACGTCGCTCGTCCGCCTGAAGAACGGCATCTACCGCCGCCTCTTCGAGCGGCAGGCGCTGGAACTCACCAAGGGACTGGCGATATAATCGAGGTGCGTGGTCATTTCTTAAAAGCGTGCTCGGTCTGGGCTCGTTTCACAGGCCACTGCTTTTCTAGATTGCGAAAGAAAGAACCCGGAGCCGCCTCCGCCAAAGCGGCTCCGGTATTTTGTCGCGCAAGACTTAGCTTTTCTTGTAATGCGCCTCGATAAGGTCGAGAAGCTCCAGCGCCGTGAGAACATTGCCGAACAGATATTCCGATGTGGAGAGCGTAAGGCGATTGCCGGACAATGCCTTATAGGCCGGCAGTTCGGACACTTTTTCGACCATACCCCCTGCTCCCTTCGCACCCGGATCTTCAAGAACGAGGATCAGGTCGGCGTCAAGAACGTCAATCGATTCCAGATTGAGGCGCACGAAAGGTACGTCTCCCGTTTTCTGCTGCTTTTCGGGGGCGTGAAAACCGAGCGACTTGAGAACATCCCAGATGAAGGATTTGTCCTGCAACATGTAGCGAACATGGTCCGGGCGGATGCGCGGAACGGATGCTGTGCCGGCGCGCTCACCAATCACGGCGCGGACCTCTTTCACCCGTGTCTCGTAACGCGCCAGCAACTCCTCCGCTTGCGCAGAACGGCTGGTGGCGGCACCGATATCACGTAGCGTCTGTTTCCAGACGAGCTGTTCGCGGTTGATCAGCACCGTCGGGGCGATCGCGGAGAAGCGCTCATACATGCCCTTCTGGTCCGGCACGTCGTCGTTCGACATCAAGATGAGATCAGGCTCCATCGCCAGAATGTCTTCGAAGCTCGGATTGCGCTGTTCACCGATATATTTCATGTCTGGAGAGATCCGCTCCGCAACCACGGATGAATACTCCCCGGTTCCGCTTGGGCGGGAAGCGCCGATCGGCTTGAGGCCCAAGGCGACCGTCGGCTGCAGAATGAAATCGCCGTCGCTCACGACGATCCGCTTCGGATCGACCGGCACCTCGACCGTCCCGATCAGATCCTTGATCGGCCGGGTCTCCTGCGCAATAGCCTGCTGGCCAATCGCGCTCAGCGTAGCCGCCAGCCCCAATGCTATGATGGCAATCCGTTTTTTCATGCTTTCTCTCCGTTTTTGGGAAGTGTGTCCCGCAAGCCGCCCCGCGGCACGACCATCGGCGTGCGCGAAACCGGGTCGGATGCGATGATGGCGTGTAGGCTGAAGACATCGGCCACCAGTTCCTCTGTCATGATGGCGCCAGGTTCTCCCTCGGCCACGATCCGGCCGTCGCGCATGGCAATCATATGGGTGGCAAAGCGGCATGCCTGGTTGAGATCGTGCAGAACGGCGACGATCGTGCGTCCACTCTCGCGGTTCAGGTTTTCGAGCAGCGTCATCAGTTCGATCTGGTGGGCAATGTCGAGAAAACTTGTCGGCTCATCGAGGAAAATGATCGGCGTTTCCTGCGCTAGCACCATCGCGATCCAGGCGCGCTGTCGTTGCCCTCCGGACAACTCGTTGACGTTGCGGGTCGCAATCTCGCGCATGCCGGTCAGGTCCAGGGCGCGGGCGACAGCCTCTTCATCGGCACGCGACCATTGCCTCAGTGCGTTCTGATAGGGGAACCGCCCACAGGCCACGAGTTCGGAAACCGTGATCCCGTCCGGCGCTGTGGCGGTCTGAGGCATGAGGCCCACGATACGGGCGAATTCTTTCGGACGCATCTCCGATATTGACGCTCCATCCAGCTTCACCTCACCGGCCTTTGGTGTCAGCAGGCGCGCCAGCGTCATCAGCAGCGTGGACTTGCCGCAACCATTGGCGCCGACGATAGCCGTGAAAGACGCATCGGGAATAGTGACGCTGAGGTTGTGAAGAATGCCGGTCGTGCCGCGGCTGACGTGAATGGCATCAGCCTTGATTCTAGCCTCGGCAAGATGATGATTACACGTATGGATGTTCATCGACGTGCCTCCTTCAAAAGAAGCCAGAGGAAATAGCCGCCGCCTAGCGACAGGGTTGCCAGGCCCACCGGGATCTGTTCGGGCGCAATAATCCTCTGGGCGAGAAAATCGGCAGAGATCAGCAAAAATGCTCCCGTTGCGGCAGAGGCGCTGAGCGTCGTTCCGGCTGAGCGCGTCATCGCCCGGGCAATCTGCGGAGCCGCCAGCGCGATGAACGGGATTGGCCCGGCGATCGAAACACTCACTGCCGTCACCAGAATAGCGACGATTGCCAGGGCAAGGCGAAGAAGCTCTACGCGGATACCCAAAGACTGCGCCCGCTCGTCTCCCATCTCCGTAATACGCATGCGCCGAGACAGGATGAAGGCGACGATCATCAACGGCGCGGCTGCAAAAGTAGCCGCGATCGCCTGCTCAGCCGTCACCCTCGCGAGCGACCCCATGGCCCATGCCCCGGCTGCCACCGCCTGACCAAGCGGGAGCCTCAGCAACATCCACTGATTCAGCGCCGTCAGCATCGCCCCAAGCGCAATCCCGATAACGATCAGTTGGAAGCCGGAAACGCCACGCCGCCATGCCAGCACGTAGACGGCAGCACCCGCCAGGAGCCCTCCAGCGACGGATGACAGTGCAAGGCCGATCCAGCCCGCCATACCGCAGGAAATGGCAATCAGCGCACCGGTGAATGCGCCGGCATCGAAGCCGACGATGTCGGGACTGCCGAGCGGATTGCGGCTGATAGACTGGAACACCGCGCCGCCAAGGCCCAGTAGGGCGCCGATCACCAGTGCCGCCGCCGCCCGCGGCAGGCGCCACTCCAGGATCACCAGCCGCGCCCGCGTTGGGCCGCCGCCGGTCAGAACATCCAGCACCTGAAGCGGTGAAAAGGCCATGCGCCCGGTGGAAAGCGTTAGCAGTGCGACGACGCAGCACAATCCAAGCAGGATGAGCGTGACCGCGAGTATTTTTCGGTCCAGCACCATCGAGACAGCATCGTTCTGGCTGCGCCAGGTGGATTTGCGCGCGGGAAAAAACTCGGTCACAGGGCTGCCACTTTCCTGCTACGAACGATCCAGATGAGGACGGGTGCGCCGATTGCGGCTGCGACGATTCCGACATCGATATCTGCCGGGCGCGTGGCCACTCTGCCCACCACGTCTGCAAGAAGCAGGATCGTGGGGGCGATGAACAGCGTCAGCAGGAAGATGTGGCGCTGGTTAACCCCACAAAACGCCCGCGCCAACTGAGGCGCCATCAGGCCGAGAAAGCCGACAGGACCGATCATCGCGGTGGCCGATCCGGTCAGCAGCATGACGGCGGCGATCGTCACGACACGAACCTGAAGAATGGATGTGCCAAGAGACTGCGCCGTTTCGTCGCCAAGTCCGATAATGTTCAACGTCGGCGCGACGGCCATCGCCATCGCGACACCCAGGAGAATGAAGGGTAGAGCCACCAAAATCTTCTCGTAGCCGATCAGGGCAAGCGTGCCGACATCCCAGCTCACCATCCGATCGAAGAGCTCCGGGTCCGTCAGCACATAAGCGGCGGTAAGGCCGCGAAGGATCGACCCGATGGCGACACCCGCAAGAACAAGGCGCAGCGGCGTCGCCCCGATCCGCCCTGTGGACGCGACGCTGTAGACAGCAAGGGTCGCAAGCCCGGCGCCCGCAAAGGCGAACCAGACGAGCACGAAGTGCGACGTGACATGCAGCAGGCCTACACCGACGACCATCGCAAGTGCAGCACCGGCGTTAATGCCTAGAACTCCGGGATCGGCCAAGGGATTGCGCGTCAAGGCCTGCATCATCGCCCCGGCCAGTCCCAAGGCTATGCCTGCCAACAGGCCCGCAACCGTGCGCGGAAGACGTAACGTCGTGATCGTCGAATGCGCAGCACTCCCATCATTGCTGAAAAGTGCGGTCAAAACGTCGCCGAGCCAGATTGTCTGCGCCCCAACGGCGAGGCTGAGAAGAACGACGAACAGCAGCGCGAGCGCGGCAATGGTCAGCAAACGACCCGAAAGTCGGCTGAAGGCCGCTCCTTCGCCGGTAGCACTGCATACAGGTGTCAAACTCAGTTCTCCGTTTGGACGACAGGCGTCCGGCCGCTCAAACGACCGTCCGGTGCTCGTGTTTGCTATGATGATGGCTGTACCCGGCGCGGGCAAAGAAATCGGCTGAAAGACCAAGCGCTTAATTTTGTTCGGGATTTTCCGAGGTAGGGCGTCGCGACTGTTTACATATCTATACAGTTTCAGTAAGGATTTTTCCGAAAATCTATACTGAGAGGTTCATGATTAAGTCGCAGACCGCAAAACCACGCGGCGTTATCTTCGCTGCCGTTCATCCGGGCCTTTGGGCTGGGCTATGCGTCGCGGCCGGCCTCTTCTTGTCATTTTACCTGGGGTGGTCGCTCACCCGCGACCGCCTGTTGGGGCAGGCCGAAGACAACGCCCAGATGCGCGTGCTCGCGCTCGAGGGCATGCTGACCACGCAAAGGGCCGTCGCGACGGTCATCTCCAGCGATACAGAGGTTACCAAGGCTCTTCTCGACCCGGCGATTAGGCCCGACGTCTCTCGAAAGCTGGAGCGGTTGCGGGTGGAGACGGGCAGCGCCGTCATCTATCTGCTCGACGCAAGTGGCACCGCGGTTGCCGCCTCGAACTGGGATGGCCAAGAATCCTTCATCGGACGCGGATATGCCTTCCGTGATTACTTCAATCTCGCGGTGAAAGACGGCACCGGCTACCAGTTCACCAGCGGCGTGGTCACCAAACGCCCCGGACTGCATCTTTCCAACCGCGTCGAGAAGGATGGAGTGACGCTCGGCGTCGTCGTGGTGAAAATCGAGTTCGCGCCGTTGCAGGCGGCTTGGGCGGCGGCTTCCGACGAAACGGTTGTGACTGCCAACGACGGACAGATCGTGCTTTCCTCCGATCCTTCTTCCCTGGGGCAACGGGAAAGCTTATCCGACGTCTTCGAGGTGTCGAAACCGATCCAGGAGATGAAGGGGTGGACGCTGCGGGTCGGTGCATCGAGAGCCATGGCGGTCTATGCAGGCTTGGCAAGCGCGACCGTCTTCCTGTCCCTGTCGGCCGCGATCGGCCTGATTATCTTACGCATCGTGCAAAGGCGCCGACGAGATGCCGAACGCCTTTCGGAGGGGATGCGCCATCGGCAAGCCCTTGAACGCGCCGTCAGCGAACGCACTGCGGCGTTGACCGCCGAAATTGAAGAGCGCACCCTGGCCGAACGCCGCTTGGCGGAATTGCAGGTGAACCTCATTCAGGCCAACAAGCTCGCCACGCTTGGACAAGTGACAGCGGGCGTTGCGCACGAGGTGAACCAACCGCTTGCTGCCATTCGGCTGCTTGCGGATACCTCGCTTGCTCTTGCTGGCGACGGCAGTCCCGGGCTTGAAAAAAACCTGTCGAAAATCATTGGCATGACGCAGCGCATCGAGAAGATTACCTCCAGCCTCAGGCGCTTTGCCCGCAAGAGTGGCGGACACGTCGTGCCACTGCGCCTGATGGAGGCGCTCGACAATAGCCTCCTGCTGACCTCGACCAGCCCGCAAGCAAAGGCGGTGCGGGTGATTATCGAGCCTTTCGATCGCGATCTCACCGTTCTTGCCGAAGCCGTGCCGCTGGAGCAGATACTCGTGAACCTGATAACCAACGGATATGAGGCGCTGGCATCCACTAAGGACGGCGAGATTCGTATCTCGGTCGTGATCGAGACAAATGTCGTGGATGTGTTCGTGGCCGACAATGGGCCGGGTCTCGCACCGACGATTGAGAAGACGCTTTTCCAGCCCTTCGCAACCAGCAAGGCTGGCGGCGTCGGACTGGGACTGGTCATCGCACGCGATATCGCCCGCAATATGGGCGGCGATCTGGATTACGTCCAGAAACTCGGCACGGGTGGTGCATGCTTTCAGCTGAGGCTTCGCAGACCATGAAAGATGGCAACCTTGTTCGCCTGATCGATAACGATCCAGACCTGCTCGAGACGCTTGAGCAATCTCTCCGCATCAGTGGCTTTGCACCGGAGCCCTTTGCCAGCGGAGCCGACGCGCTCAACGGACTGGGCCCGGACTATCCCGGCGTGATCCTGTCGGACGTGCGTATGCCTGAGATCGACGGCATGCAGCTTCTCGGCAAAATCCGCAATATCGATCCCGATCTTCCGGTCATTCTGATGACGGGCCATGGCGATATCGATATGGCCGTGTCTGCAATGCGCAACGGTGCATGGGATTTCATCACCAAGCCAGTCGGCTTGGATATGCTGGTTGCCGCCCTACGCCGCGCCAGCCAGTCACGGGCGCTGGTGATGGAAAATCGTCAGCTCCGCAGGGTCGCCGACCACGTTGAAAATGACGTCCTTCTGCTGGGGGAGAGCGACGTGACAGCCGCCTTGCGCCAGAGTGTCCTTCGTATTGCGGAAGCTGGAGTGGATGTGCTGATCGAAGGCCCCACCGGTATCGGTAAGGAATATGTGGCACGTGCGATTCATCGTGCAGGTCCACGCCGGTCTCGCAGCTTCATGCATGTTGCCTGCGACGTCCTGGAAGAAAGCCGGTTCGCACTCGATTTCCTGGGCTCCGACGCCGGGCATGGCGGCGCCAGCCGTCAGACGCGGTTGCCTGGGCGGCTTGAAACGGCCCATCGCGGGACGCTGTTTCTCGATCGGGTCGATCTGCTGCCCCTTCCTCTGCAAGCGCAGTTTCTGCGGCTCATCGAAGCGAGGGAATATTGGTCGCTCGGCGCCGTCTCTGCGCGCCCACTTCATCTCCACGTGCTGGCCTCGACCCGCACGGATCTTGCACAGATGGTCGAAGCGGGAACCTTCCGCGAGGATCTCTACTATCGCCTCTCTTCTGCCCGGATCAACCTTCCTCCACTACAGAAGCGACGTGAGGATATCCTGCCCTATTTCCGCTCATTCCTGCGTCAGGCCAGCGTCAATATCGGCAAGCCGGTACCCGTCCTCACTCCAGCAGCCCATGCGAAGCTCACGACCTATGACTGGCCTGGAAACCTGCGCGAGCTCCAGCGTTTCGCAGAACTTCAACTGCTGGATCACGAGGAATCTCCGGAGTCGGATGGGCCAGCGGCTTCAAAAAGTCTAGCGTCGCTGATCACAAGTTACGAAGCCCGCATCATTGCCGAAACATTGACAGCAACGGGCGGCAACGCCACCCAGGCGATGAAACGGCTTCAGATTTCCAGAAAGACGCTTTACGATAAGGTGAATAAGCACAAGTTGCAGATCGTAAAGTTTCGTCTGAAGGGGTGAAGACGCACGGCGCTCCACTTGGGATCGCGCGGGACACGCTGGAATGACCATTGTCAAGAATTTAAGCGACAAGCCTCTTCCGGCGTCGTATGGTGCTTCGCACCCAACGGATCGTCGCCATTTTGCAGACTGATCGCGGTCAGCAGTCGAGGTTTCCGTGTGTCAGCTATTTTGAAGAACAACGTAAAGCAGTCGGGCAACGGACGGCGGCCAATGATATTTGCTCATGGCTATGGATGCGACCAGCAGATGTGGCGACTGGTCGCGCCAGCTTTCGAGGATCGTTTCAATGTCGTCACGTTCGACCATGTCGGCGCTGGAGGCTCCGATCTATCGTTCTATAATCGCCAGAGATACTCAAGCATTGTCGCTTACGCCGACGACGTTGTCGATATCGGCCGCGAACTCGACTTCAACGATGCCATCATCGTCGGTCACTCTGTGAGCGCGATGATTGGAGCACTGGCCTCCATCAAAGCGCCGGAGATGTTCTCCAGCGTCGTGATGGTCGGCCCTTCGCCGCGCTACATCAACGACGGATCCTATATCGGCGGTTTTGAACAAGAAGACATCGACGAACTGCTTGCATCGCTTGCCGAAAATCATATTGCCTGGTCCAATGCGATGGCGCCCACAATCATGGGCAATAGCGACCGTCCAGAGCTTGCCAGCGAACTTGCCGACAGCTTCTGTCGGATGGACCCTGAGATTGCCCGAACCTTCGCCCGGGTAACGTTTACCTCCGACAACAGGGCGGATTTGCCCAAGGTGACGGCGCAGGTGCTTGTCTTGCAGTGCCGTGACGATATCATCGCCTCAGAGAATGTGGGCCGCTACGTCGCGGACGCAATCCCGCATGCGCAGTTCGTCATGCTTGATGCCACGGGGCACTGCCCGAACCTCAGCGCGCCGCAGGCCGTTATATCCGCCATAAAGGGTTTTGTGTAATCGACGCGTCGCTACCCCCTGCCCCTGCCCTGGATTATCCCGACGATCTGTTCGAGAGAGCGCCGTGCGGCTATGTGGTGCTGAACTCCCAAGGCATGATGGCGAGGGTCAATCAGACGCTCGCGGAGTGGATCGGCCAGGAAAAAGAAGAGCTGCTGGGCAAACGGATGACGGTCTTGCTGACTGTGGCGGGCAACGTCTTCTACGAGACGAATTTTGAGCCGACCCTGCGCTTGCAGGGATTTTGCGAAGAGATCGCCTTCGATCTCAAGACGAAGAGCGGCAAGCGGCTCCCCGTGACGGTGAGTGCAAGGGGCAGGCTTGGCGGCGACGAGGCAGGTGTGACGCTCGTCACGGTCTTTCGCTCCGTCAAGCGTCGCCAGCTGGAACGAGACCTTCTGCAAGCCAGGCAGGCTGCTGAAAACGCAAAGGAAGCGTTGGCGAACACCAATGCGTCGCTGCGCACCAACATCCGCCGGGCGGTGGGCAAGAAACGTGAAGCGCAACGCGTGCTTCTTGCTGAGCAAGAGACGGGCGAACTGCGCGAGCAATTCGTTGCCGTCCTCGGCCACGATCTTCGCAACCCACTTGCTTCCATCTCAGCTGCCGGACGTGTTCTGGCCCCGGAAGTCACCAGCGAACGCGGCAAGCGAGTTCTTCAACTGATGGCCGGCAGCGTGTCGCGCATGTCGGGACTGATCGACAACGTGCTGGATTTTGCCCGTGGCCGGCTGGGCGGCGGTATCCATCTGATGAGAGATCCAACGTCTCCCATCGCTCCGGTAATCGAACAGGTGATCGAAGAACTGCGCAGCAGTGCTCCCGGTCGCGACATTCTTTCGACCTTGCTGATACCGCACCCGGTCAATGCCGATCATGCCCGGCTTGGCCAACTCGTGTCGAACCTCCTCGGCAACGCCATCAGCCACGGTGATACCAAACACCCGATCTTCATCGATGCGAGACTTGCGGACGACGGAACCTTCACTTTGTCTGTGACCAACAAAGGGAAAGAGATTTCGCCAGACAGGATGGAGCGATTGTTCGAGCCCTTCGTTCGTGGAGACACGCGAAATGACAAGGGATTGGGACTGGGATTACACATCGCATCGCAGATCGCGAGAGCCCATGGTGGTACACTCTCGGCGACATCCCAGAATGGTGAGACGCGCTTCACCTTTATCATGCCGCCTTTCTCTTCCGACGACGACGGTTGATCGGGCTTTCCTTCGGGCATTGATTTAAAGCGGCCTCTCACTCAAGGCTGGTGAACCCTAACGCTCATCCCATGCTTCCATCTACACCACGGCTCGCGCTGAACGCATTTGTCTGGGCTTACCGCGATCGATGTCGCCTGAGCCATCGCGACGTATAGCGCGTTGAACTATCCGGCATCGGCCACGTTTACGAACGCAACAATGGAGACCTTGCAATGACAAGATTGCTCGTCGCCCTGATCTTCGTTCTCGTATCGTCGCAGGTATTTGCCATGAACAGCCTATCCGACCTGACCTGGAAGAAGCGCGTTATCATCGTGTTCGCAGATGCTGGCGACAAGCGACTGGAACGGCAGGTGAAAATCCTCACCGATCGACGCCCTGAGCTTGAGGAGCGAGACCTTGTCGTGATCAGCGTCACCAATGACGAGGCGTCCACCGCTTTTGGAAACGTGGCAAAGCCTGATGCGGCAGCATTGCGAGATGAGGCCGGTGTCAAGAAAGGCAGCTTTCAGGTCATCTTGGTTGGAAAAGACGGGGGCATCAAGTTGCGGAGCGACACCGTCGTTCCCGACGTGGAGCTCTTTGACGTCATAGACCGAATGCCGATGCGGCAGGCGGAACGTGGCTGACCGCAGGCAACGCTCTCCTGAAAGCTCCTATAACACGAGACGCATACCTCGTACTTTGCCGATCAACAACGAATCTGGCATGAGGTCCAGCTGAACGCTGCAATATTGACCCGAAAACCGGACTCGATTTTCGGAAAGCACGATGCATCAGATTCAAAAGCCGAAGCGCCGTGCGTCCAATAGGCCGCACGGCGCTTTGAGGTGATTTACAACTCGGCATAACGCCACGACGACGACCGCGATCACTCACCTCAGCAGGAAAACCGCAAAAAGGGGAGCGCTGGCATCGTCCGCGCTCCCCTCTCCTCCCTGGCAATCAGACGTTAGTTGGCCGGGCAATTCGTGTTGCCGCTCATCGAACCCTGGCTGCTGGTGGTGCCAGCCGGGCAGTTGGTGTTGTTGGTGTCACCGTTCGGCGTCTGGGAATTGGTGCCGCTCGTGTTGCCTGAGCCGGGTGTCGTCGTGCCGGGCGCTGTGGTGGTGCCAGAACCGGACGTACCAGAGCCGGAGCCACTGCCTAACGTACCGCCAGTCCCGGTACCGGTACCTGTACCCGTCCCAGTGCCGCCCGAACTGGAGCCGGCGCCCGCACCGCCCGTGCCCGAACCTCCGCTGCCGCCAGATCCGCTACCAGCACCCTGCGCCATCGCCAAAGATGCAAAACTTAAAGCGAAGACCGCTCCCATAAGAATCTTTTTCATCTGCTTTCCTCCAAGCGTCGTTGTTGTTGCCCCGGTCCAACAACACGGCGGTAAGCCAGTTCCCAAATATATCTTTTGCATGGGAAGGAACAAAGCCGCGCGCCTGGACCCGGCGATATCTATCGGAAAATGATATCGACGCTCCGGCGGATGGGCTGGGAGGCCATCAAATCGCTTGTTATCGCTGGCGGAATGTCCATAAGCTGGGAAACACCCTTCCCACCGTGCATTTCGTTGCTTGGCAAGTGCGCGGTCTTAGAGAATGATCCTGTGCTCCACTCCTTGCGCAACATCCGCGCCCATCCGCAATTGCTGCTTCTGACCTTGATGATTTTCCTTCAGGGCTCCGCCTATGGCTCAACACTGCCCTATCTTTCGATTACAGCAATCCAAGAATTAGGGATGAGCGACCAAGCCTACTCGCTTCTGGTCTTCGTGACATCATTGTGTGCGGTAACGATCAGCGTTTCGCTGGGAATTCTCTCCGACCTGATGGGCGACCGGAGGACAATCATCATGGTGATGACGGTGATGGGTGCCATCGGTTACGGGGCGATTTTTCTTTTCCCGTCGATCCCAATATTCATTGCGGCAACCGCAATCATTATCCCGTTTTTCCAGTCGGTGAGCTCGCTCATTTTTGTGAGTGTTCGCGCCGAAACGGCCGGGCTCCCAAGCCGGGACAGCGCCGCGATCAACGCCACTGTCCGGGCTTTCGTATCCGCCGCCTGGGTGGTGATGCCGGCGGCCGTGGGGTTTGCGTTTGCCAGTTCCGCAAGCATGATGGGCGCTTGGGGCGTGGCAGCGCTTTGTGCTCTCCTCATATCGTTCTCGTCTGCATTTCTGCCCGCAAGACCCGCGCCTGATCGGACTGCTGGAACATCGCGCGCAGGGTTCTTCTCTGCGCTCAGCGAGCTTGCCACGCCGTTGATGTTGGCGCGCGCAGTTTCCATGGCGCTGCTGACCGGAACAATCAGGCTTGCCAGCACAGTCTGGCCGTTGATCCATCTCCGACCTTGGCGGCAAGACCGGAGATGTCGGTATCGTCGCCGGGCTGATAGCCTTATTTGAGATACCCTTCATGCTCATCTGGGCCAGTCTGCTGAAGCGACTGAACATCCTCGTCATTCTGGCGATAGGCGGCCTGCTCTATGCCGCGTTCATGGCCACGCTGACTTTGGCAACCTCTCCCTGGCACCTCTATGCCCTGACCATTCCGGCAGCGGCCGGCGCCGCTGCCCTGCTCTCCATGCCGCTCACCTATTTTCAGGATCTCTTTCCAGGAAGACCAGGCCTTGGAACCTCCTTCAACCCCATCAATTCCTTCCTCGGAAACGGCTTGACGGCGATCGTCTTCGGTACAGGAGCACATCTTTTCGGTTACTCCGGCACGGCATGGCTCGGTGTCGCCATGGCCCTTGCCGGCATCTTCGGCCTTGTGATCCTCGAGAAACGACGACCGACTGTCGCTTGATTTGCAAGCGAGGGTCATTTTGAAAACGCTATCGGCTGCAGGAAGGATACTTGCCGGCGAAGGATGCTCGTCCGATGAGCAGACTCGCTGGATGAGTCCGGGATGGCTACGATCGCGTTTGAGTGTCAGCAAGCGCATTTCTGGCGCCTCTAACCGATCAATCCCCGCAGCTTCGCAATCGATAAGGCGGCGACCGTTCCGGCATCCCGCAATTCCCCAGAAAGGACCATCGCTTCGACCTGATCGACGGAGAATGATCCGACAATCAAATCCTGCTCCTCAGTCGAGAGCTGGGACGGTCCTTGCGACAAGCCGGTGGCGAAGAAAATTCGATACGATTGGTTCGTCGTGCCGTAGAGGGGAAAGAGTTGTCCTATTTGTTCGACGTGATCTGCAGTCAACCCTGTCTCCTCAACAAGTTCACCGCGGGCAAGCTCTTCTGGATGAGCATCAAGAACGTCTTCCCAGGATCCCTGCGGCAATTCCCATTGTCGCTGACCGACGGGATACCGATACTGCTGAACGAGATAGAGACGTTCTCCGTCGAAAGGGATGATGACCGCAAAGTCGGGCTTGTCAACGAAACCATAGATTCCGACACTACCATCCAGTCGGCGGATCTTATCTTCCTTCACCTTCATCCAGCGGTTCTCATAAACCACCTTGGATGCGATCGTCTCGATATCCGGCTTCGTGTTGCTCATTGCTTCCCCCTATCCGACAAGATTTCAGGTTACACAGCCAATCTCTTTTGCCCAGTGCGAAACGCTAGGCTGCTGTCGCGGCGGTGCCGGCGTCCATCCCCAAGGACGATGCGCAATCGAAACATTTCGACCCTCAGCCGATACCGATAGCAGCGTTATAGGGCTTGCTTCCGATAATCTTGCAGGTGGTCCACCAGTGCTCGGAGCTTCGGCGCCATATTGCGGCGGCTGGGATAATAGAGATAAAAACCGGGAAAGTGCGGACAGAATTCTTCCAGCACTGGCACGAGTTCACCGCGCGCTATCGCCGGTTTGAAGCTCTCTTCCATTCCAAAGCTGATCCCTGCTCCCGCAACGGCCAGCTTGATCATCAGCCCCATGTCTGTCGTCGTGACAGTGTCGGCCACAGTCACAAAAAATTCCCGGCCATTCTCCGCAAATTCCCATCGGTACGGTGCGACATGCGCCGATATCTGCCAGCCGATGCAGCGGCGGTTTGCAAGCTCGCTTGGATGCGAAGGTATCCCGTACTTTTTGAGATACGCTGGCGAGGCGACAGCAATTTGGCGCTGCTCAGCCGACACCGGCACTGCGATCATGTCCTGAGCAATCACTTCCCCCAATCTTACGCCGGCATCGTATCCATGCGCGACGATATCGAACTCATCGTCCGTGACGGTCACATGAAGTTTCACATCAGGATTGGCGTCCAAAAAGGACGCGAGCATGGGACCGGAAAGAAAGCTCTCGGCAATTGATGATACGGCAAGCGTCAATCGCCCTTGCGGATGGCCGGTAAGATTGGCGGCTGCCTCCCACGCAGCTTGCATCTCGATCAGTGCTGGCTGTGCGTCGAAATAGAGCCGCGCACCGGCTTCGGTTAGGGCAACGCTGCGCGTCGTGCGGCTGACCAGAGCGATGCCGAGCGCTTCTTCAAGCTTGCGAATGGTCTGGCTCACTGCTGAACGCGTCACGCCCAGACGATCTGCTGCAGCTCTGAAGCTCTTCTCCTGTGCGACAAGAGCAAAGACAGCGAGTGCATTAAAGTCCGATTGCATTGGTTAGCTCCGCTTACCTTTAAGGTCATATTTCTCCAGCTTATCACGACAATACGCCGTGCGTATCTTTGACGCATCGACAAAAGCGAAAGCAACAGGAGAAAGTCATGGAAAAAGTTGTTCTCATCACTGGCGCATCCAGCGGCATCGGAGTCGGCATCGCCCGCGAATTGGCAGAGGCCGGTAATAGGGTAATGCTCGGGGCAAGACGCACCGATCGCCTCGAAGCTGTCGCAGACGAGCTTCGTTCGGCTGGCGGAAAGGTCAAGACCTGCCAACTCGACGTCACGAACCTTGGAAGTGTTACTGCCTTCGTTGAGAAAGCCCAAAGGGAATTCGGCCGCGTCGATGTGATCGTTAACAATGCCGGCGTGATGCCACTGTCACCCATGGCATCGCTCAAGATCGACGAATGGGAGCAGATGATCGACGTCAACATCAAGGGCGTCCTCTATGGCATCGCTGCGGTGCTTCCGCATATGAACGAGCGCGGCTCCGGCCACATCATCAATATCGCGTCGATCGGTGCCCTTCAGGTCGTGCCAACAGCCGCGGTTTACTGTGCAACAAAATACGCTGTGCGGGCGATCTCTGAGGGCCTTCGCCAGGAGAACGAAAAGCTCCGTGTGACCTGCATCCACCCAGGGGTCGTCGAGAGCGATCTTGCGAGCACCATCACAGATCCTGTCGCAGCAGAAGCCATGGCGACTTACCGCGCCATCGCGCTCAAGCCCGACGCCATCGGTCGCGCCGTTCGTTTTGCTATCGAACAACCGGACGATGTGGACGTCAACGAGATCGTCGTTCGCCCCGTACGCACGACAATCTGATGACGACGTCCCAAACTCCGCGCAAGCGCCATCAGGGGCGTATCCTGATGGCTCTCTTGCTTATCATCATCCAATCCTCGCCAATTCTAGCGGCAGAACATCAGAAGGCAGAAGCAATGCGACAATCCGAGATTGGCCAGACCCGGCCACAGGACCATCCTTATGTTGGCATGTGGGTCACCGCTGACGGCGCAATCCGTCACAAACTTCTGCCCAACGGTCGCTACGACGAGGCACGCGGCAACCGCCAAAGCGCTTATCAGGGTCGTCATGAAGTCAACGGCGATCATATCGACTACTGGGACGATACTGGGTTCACAGCCGATGGCACCTTTGTCGACAGGGACACGCTTCATCACGGAGGCATGGTCCTGTACCGGCGAATCTCGGAGTGAACGGAGTAAGCGTATAGTTGCCGTCACGATACGCGTTTCGGATCGATGAGCGGACAATCAGGCCACCATTGCCAGACTGAAGCTATTGACCTAGGCGGCGTTGGCTATGGGTTCATACGTGCTTTTGCGTGCTGAACAGGAGGTGACACGTGACCAACGTCGACCCGAACGACCTAATAGAGATGCCCTTCGAGGGCTTGGAGAGGTAGGGGGGTGCCTCGACTTGAAATTCGGCACCACTTCCCCATTTCTCTCTTGCCGGGTTTACCGGTTTTGGAGGTTACTATGGCAGCACGAGCTTGGAATGCGGGTGGTTTTGGTGCGAATGCTTCGAGCGCTACGCCTGACTTCGAACAGCGTATGCAGAAAATCCGCAGGCTGTCGGGCATATCACGCCTGATGGATACGGCAGTCGGCATCCCTGGCACGCGCCTGCGCTTCGGTGCCGACTCCGTGCTTGGCCTCGTTCCGGTCCTTGGTGACGGGGCTGGCGCTCTTGTTGGGCTCTATATCGTCAATGAAGCGCGTCGCATGGGCCTTCCGAGGGAAAAACTCGCAAAGATGATTGGCAATGTGGCGATGGATTCCGTCGTCGGCAGCGTGCCGCTCTTCGGCGATCTTTTCGATGTTTACTTCAAATCGCATCGCCGCAACGTGCAGATCATCATCGATCATTTCGGTGTGGAGCCAGAAGAATTGCGGCGCAAGCGTAAATGAAGAAATGAGGATGCGGTGTACCGCTTCGCGACACATTTCGTTAGGCGGACGCCGCGATTCGTAAAGGTCAATCGGCAAAACCTCGCCACACTGGAAAGCTGAGCGATGTCTTTCGATCTTGAGCGCTTCGTGAAGGCGCAGCAAAATACGTATGACAGGGCACTGAACGAATTGTTCGACGGCAGGAAGCAGTCCCATTGGATGTGGTTTATCTTCCCGCAGATCCAAGGCCTTGGCCGTTCTGACACCGCGCGCTTTTACGCAATTTCAGGCCGTCCGGAAGCAGAGGCATATTTGGCGCATCCCGTTCTCGGACCGCGTCTCGAAGAGTGTACGCGCGCCATGCTGGACCATTCTAACTTGACCGCCCATGACATTCTCGGATCGCCGGATGATCTTAAATTTCGGTCCAGCATGACCTTGTTTGCCGCAGTCACCGATCAAAACGCGTTGTTTCAAACTGCTCTCCGGCAATTTTACAACGGCGCGCACGATCGCGAGACGCTTTCGGTCATATCCGGCTTGGAACAATAAGCGATGATCACTTCCGCTTCACTATTCGCCGAAGCACAGAGCCTCTCCTCGATTTACGCGGGATAAGCTCGATATCGCTAACCAGCTTTGCGCCACCTTCCCGCCGCTCCAATGTAATCTTGCGGCTGTGAAATGCTTCCAGCTCGGCACGATGCGCCACGCTGATGATGGTGGCGTCGGGTAGCTCATCAATCACTGTCTGCATCATTTTGTCCTGGCTTTTTTCGTCCAGCGCTGCGGTCGCCTCATCCATGACGATGATATCGGGAGCGTTAAGCAGCAAGCGTGCAAAGGTGAGCCGTTGTTTTTCACCGCCGGACAATGTCTGATCCCAGGGCGCCTCGTCCTCGATCTTGTCCTTGAGTTGACCGAGACCGACCTTGTCGAGAGCAGCGCCGATCTCTTCCGCCGTCCAGCTTTCAGCGGGTTGAGGATAAGACACCGCGCGGCGAAGCGTGCCAGCTGGGATGTATGGCCGCTGCGGCAGCATGAACAACTGGCTGTCTGCGCGAAAATTCACGCTGCCCCCGCCCCAGGGCCAGAGGCCGGAAATGGCACGTATCAGCGTGCTTTTGCCCGATCCGGATTCTCCCGATACCAGCACTCTTTCACCCGCTCCGATTTCGACATCCGTCTCTTTCACGACGGCTGTTCCATCACCGAGAGATACGGACACATCCTTGAGGCTAAGCATGGTGTCACCTTCGGTCTCGCCGCGAATGATGCGTCCGAAAGTCTCGCTTCTCTCCGCGCGCTCAAGACCATCAAGCGACATCATCAGGGAGGCGACGCGCCGCGCGCAGGCGTTCCAGTCGGCAAGCCGCGGATAGTTGTCGACCAGCCAGCCAAAGGCGGACTGAACGATGGTGAAAGCAGATGCCGCCTGCATGACCTCGCCGAGCGACATGCTGCCATCAAGAAACTTCGGTGCACAGAGCAGAAGTGGCACGACGGGCGCAATCAGCACCGAGCCGTTAGAGACGACGGTGGTGCGCATATATTGCTGCGCCATGAGCCGCCATTGCCGCCGAACATTGCCGAACCTTTTATCGAGATCGCTACGCTCCTCCTCTTCCCCGCCAAGCAAAGCGATGCTCTCGCCATTTTCCCTGACGCGCGTCAGCGTGTAGCGATACTCCGCTTCCACCTGGTTTTTGACTTCGGAGACCTTCACGAAGTTTCGCGCAATGAACGCGATGGACGTTGAGGTGACTGCCGCGTAAATGATGGCCGCGATCACGAGGAAGCCGGGAATGGTGACCCAGGTGCCGCCAATCGACAGTGTCAGCGCTCCACCAATGGTCCACAGAACAACGATGAAGGTGGAAGCGGATACGAAGGCCGCGATGACGCCGGAGACGAAATCGACCGGCGCTTCAGTGGCAATGCGCATATCCTCCGAGAGCCTCGCTTCCGGGTTCTTGTGGTCGCCATCGATCAGGTTCAGCTGGTAGTAGCGGCCATTAGCAATCCATCTGCCCACCATTATCTTGGTCAACCAGGAGCGCCAGCGCCGCTGAATGCGCATTCGTACATAGACCTGCGAGGTGACAATGAAGACGCTTCCTAGAACTAGAAATGGAAATATCGACGCGAGGGAATAGACAGTCGACGCATCCCGTTTTTCGATCGCGTCGAAAATCCCGCGGTTCCAGACGTTGACCCCGTATTGTATGGCGACATTGATACCGATCATCGCCAGCAGGCCAATCGTGAACGGCCATGCCAGCTTGTCGCCCCGGCGGCTCCAAAAGCCGCGCGCGCTGATCCAGAAGCGTTTCAGAAGATATTTGCGCCGTGCTTCCTCAGCCTCTTCCGGTGTCAAGCCCGCAGCAGGTTCCACCTCTTCCGGGGGAAGTTCTTCAACATCATCCTGAACATCTGGAGAGGATTTGACTTCGGAGGCAGTTTCGTCGGCGCCAGCCACCGGTTTAGGTTCTACGTCATTGTTTTTCATGGGCGCTGAACGGCCAGTGATCGGAAAGGTTTCACGACTTAGTGAAGGGGCGCGAAAATAAACTCAAGGATAGTTGCAGTGACCGAAGGAGAAGGAGGTCGCGGAAGTACTAGAAAGTGCGCATCAGCGTCAGCGCGTCTCCGAGAACCCGGAGAATTCATCTTGTGCACAGCCGCAACTGTCAACATTCCAAGCTGTGACACTCAGATAGTCTTTTCAGCGCTTGACGCATCGAGCCAAGGCCGTGATGAACTTTTCAGGAAAGAACCAGAACGGCGTTCTCTCCAAAATCAAAGCGAATACCGGCTGGCGGGTTCAAAGCTCGACGGACGGAAGCAGACCCTTCCCAAGCGCAAACCTGGGCCTCAGGCCACCTCAAGATGGGAGGCATCCGATACCCCAACCGTGACCGGCTCAAACGAGGCAGGACGCGCATGCGAAGCGTTAAGCCGACGAGCGACGATGTCATGGTTGAGCCACAGCACCGGACCGGACGGTTCAGACGCCTCGCCGAAAATCAACTGACCGGTTGATTTCACGACAAGAGCGCTCAGGAGGTCGCTCATCATCACCTTGCTATCACGATGCATCCGGGTGATCTCATTGGAGGTGCCGATGGTCAAATCCGCCTGTGCCTGGCTGTTTGGCATGGGCCACGCTGAGAAGTCGTAGAAGGGACGCATGACTTCGCTTTCCTGCATTGCATGGATCTTCTGGAAAACATCGTCCATCGTCAGGCCGTCATCCAGAAGCTGCTCGCAAGCCCGCCACTGTTCATCAGCCCACGTCCCACCATTCTCTTTCTTCAAAGCCAGCAGCAGTGGTATCAGTGGAAGCTCAATGCCGGTGAAGACATCAGACGAATTGGTCCGGATTTCGGGGCAGTTATAGACGGTCGCTTTTATTCCCGCCGCCCACGCTTCCTGCGCAATGCCTTCCAGGCGCATTTTCGCATAACCCTGGGTGTAGTTGGTGTAGGTCTGCCAACGGTAGTTGCCATCAATCAGAACCGCTGATCCGTGGTAACCATAGGCCGTATATCGGACCTGGCCGCCGGAGGCTTCAACCCGCTCACGGATCGCCGCGCTGAAATCGATCAGATGGCGGAACGTGTTTGCGGAAACCTCATCGAAATTCTGCAGAATGAGTTTCCCCAGGTCACTTTCGATCAGCCTCTGCGATGACATGTGGCGGGACCCGGTCCCCTTGTAGATGCGATTGGCAACGACGAGGAATACCTTCGCCTTCGGAATGCCGCCTGCCATCGTGTGGGCGAAGAACACGTTGCGACCATCGGCGATCATTCCGTCCAGAACGGACATGACCTGTGAAAGCGCCTCGGTAAACCGCGCCGTGGCAATATCGCGGCATTGCGCGATATAGTCCCAATCGAGTTTGTCGTGCTCCCAGCTCTCAAGCGTCATGTCAGCGAGAAGATCGGTCGGGGTCGGGCCGCCCGCCGGAGCATCCAGATCGAAGCCGGCCATCAGAGGGATGTTGATGATCCTGCCGCCCAGCTGGGCCTCGGCAGCAGACAGTTCTTCTGCGTTCAGGGGCCGCAACGCGCCGTGTTCGTCGCGCCGCCCGACCGTGATCCCGACAATCTCCATGCCCGCCCGCTTGGCTTCGTCAAGCAGGCCGGTCGCATAGCCGCGACCGAACAGTTCGCCAAAAAGGACAAAAACATCGCCTCGACGGAAGGTCGTGTTCTCGGAAAGACGATTGAGTGCGACCGGATTTTTCATGCTGTCAGCTCTTTACTTCGCGAATCGTCGAGCGATGGCCCATACGAACTTTCACAAACACATGCCCGCGATGGCACAAAATGAAAACTCATTTTCCGTGACCGTTCATTTCAAAACGTGAACTCGGTCTCGTCACAGCATGCCAGATGATGGCAGGCCCACTTGCTTTGGGTCAATCTTGGTCAACCTGTAACCGTCGGGGTCACTGAATTGCTTGCGAAAAGCGGCTGCTCGAACGACATCGTTTGGAACGAAGAATTCCTCGTCGTCCTAATGCGCTCAGCTCTGCTCCCTCCAACAAATGTGCCGCAATAAAACTCAGTGATCGCGCGTATATGCGTATCGTGGCGAAGAAGGCGTCTTCTTGGCCCTCGCCAACGTGTGGCGAGCAATGTCCTCTTGACGCAGGACATGACGAATTTCGCCAAGTATCTCGGCCCGACGAACGGCTTTGTCTGCGAGCCGGAGGGCGATTTCCTCTTCTGTCGCGTTCGCACCAACGTTGCTCGTGGTTTCATTCTCTACTATATCGCGAAGAATGTTCATCAGTACGAGGTTCTTCTCGTGCAT
Source organism: Agrobacterium cavarae (assembly GCF_004310285.1). Taxonomy (GTDB): domain Bacteria; phylum Pseudomonadota; class Alphaproteobacteria; order Rhizobiales; family Rhizobiaceae; genus Agrobacterium; species Agrobacterium cavarae. The sequence goes on along the minus strand of NZ_SISF01000029.1, from coordinate 47,121 downwards.
CTGCATCACCATTTTCGTCATTTCTAAACGCTGAGACATGGTCGTCATTCCTGCTCAAAATTGCCTTCTGGCTGCTAACTGAGCGAAGGCAGAAATGGTCGCACGCTGCATTTGATATTCGCCGTTTCGGTCAGCTTCGCGCAAGCCTCGAGCCAACACGTCTCTGGATAAGCAGGCCAAACATGGGACCGGCATCGAGGCGGCAAGCGATTTGACGGCAATCGGGGGCTAGGCGCAAAGGCCGTGAGGCCAATGTGCTAGAAGAGATGCCTCGCGCTCTGGGTGCGGCGACCGAGGTGCGCTACGCCCGGAACCGATCGAAGGCGGTGAGACGTCTGATCGGGGGATCGACGTCAGGATATCTGTATATCTCCGCCCTGAGATACTGAAGTTCATCATCGAGACCGTCTTCACCGACCTCGATCCACCAGCATTTCGGGCGACTGTCACTTCCGTCGGACCAGCGATAGCCTCGTCCTTTCAAGTGATCCTTCATATCGAAGGGGCTGTTCTCGGCAAAAATCCTCACCCGTGACCTCTGGCTCGCCTCATAAAGTTCGGCAAAAGCAATGGAAGCCGATCCGTCCACCTGTCGGGCCAGGACCTCCAAGAGTGCATAGCAGTCATCGACCGCACGATGTCCTTCATGAAAATATCCAGCCTGTCCGAGCAGATATCCAAGCTTCGTGCCTTCATATCCCCGCGACGACCAATCGACCTCAGAGTGAGAGCAAGCCCATGCCTTGCCGGAGAAAATCCCCGAAAACACCTCGCAGAAAGGCCGATCGAAGCCGGCATTGTGGGCAATCAGCAAGTCGGCAGGCTCGATCAGCGCCTCAAGTGCCGTCATATCGATCGCCTGCCCGGTCACCATATCGTCTGTGATCCCCGTGAGCTTGGTGATCTCAGCCGGAATGGAGTCGCCCGGCTCTCGCAGTCCGCCACAAACGCCGGTCACATCGCCAATCTGACCCATGGCGTTGAAGGTGAAGGCGACCGCCCCAATCTCGATGATCTCATGCTTTCGAGCATCAAGGCCTGTGGTCTCCGTATCAAGGATGACGCCGCGAAGAGGGTATCCAGGCCGAGGAACGGGTGTGATCGCACGGGGCACCAGTTTCGTCAGGATGCGATATCGCCCAGTCTCGAACAGAGAACGGACCATCTCCTCTTCCGTCAGGGATGGGGCTTGCCGATCAGATTTGCCGGATTTCGACGGTCGATGCAACGCTACCTTGGCGCGCGAATCCCGATCCGGAAACATGTCAAACTGTTCTGTCATCCCTGCAGTCAAACCCCTATGCGATTTTCGTTCTTCAGAACACAGCGGCACCGGCAGATCAACCTTGTTGGCCAGACGACCCGCTCGTTTTGGTGAGGTGCGACTTACAGACGCCGGGGTCCGGTCACAGGCATGCTTTCACGACGAGCGACGAAGTGAGATTGCAAAAGACTTCCGGAGTTGCCCAAAGGGCCCGCCGCGTCCATATAGTCTCAATGACGCATGATTCGAAAATATTCGTAGGTCTTCGGTCCACTCGCAAACGCTCGCCAGCGGCAAGCGAGCCCAAGGGACCAAAGTGCCAGTGGGATGGGTGTGAAAAGATTGGAACGCACCGCGCCCCGGTTGGCCCAGGTGCTGAAGGTCTCTACCTGCTCTTCTGCCTTGAGCATGTGGCTGCCTACAATAAGGGATACAGTTTCACCGCGGCACCATCGAGTCCCGACGTCGCCCGCTATCAAAAGGAAGCGACAATGGGTGCGCGGCCGACTTTGGGAAAGCGCGTGAACGAGCCAACCGAAGCTCCGCTACCATCGTCTGTTCGTTCAGGCTCGGCAAAAACCCTCAATGCTCGCAAAGGCGTGAGACAAGGGCAAACGACGACCGGTGGCCAACAAAGAAAGCTCAAGACGCTCGAAGCCAAGGCTTTCGACACTCTGGGCCTCAGTCACCAAGCAACATCGGAAGAGATCAAGAGCCGCTACAAGGAAAGGCTCAAAATGCACCACCCCGACGCCAATCAAGGAGATCGCAATTCTGAGGATGCGCTTCGAGCCTCGATTGAAGCGTACAGAATCCTTAAACTGAACGGCTTTTGCTGAGCCTCTTCAACGAGAGGCTCACAGTGGCGCTCTTGAAAGAATGAGGACCAGCGGCCCACTCCTTCGCTGCGTCAGGGATTTAAATTCCCATCTGAGGTTCAAGCGGCCGGCGCGACAGAGCAAGCAGAACCAACGTTGGTCTGGATCGGGACCATCTCATCATTTTCCGATGAGCGGCTTTTTCCGATGCAGGGTCTCCGATGCAAGTCCCGCCAGTTCGCGAATGAAGAAGTCCAGGATTGTCGATGGCCTCTCGCCCAGACGAGTGGCGATGATGAAGGGAGAATTGATCCGGCCTTCTTTCGGCAGAAGGGCGCGCAAGATGCCTTTCTGTACCCAATCGGCCGCGTAATGATCCGGCAAATAGCCGAGATATCGGCCTGACATCACGAACATCGCCTGCGCCTCCATGTTCGAGGCGGAGGCCTTGGCACGCGCTCCAGGAAAATACTGCAACTCGCGCATATTGGCATAGGGCCTGACGACGAAGTCGAAGCCTTCCACGCGCTGCACGGAAATGTCCGCCTCATCTGCAGTGAAAAGTGGATGTCCTTTGGCGCAATAGAGGGAATGCATCTCATCGCGCAGGCGCGACAGTTTGAGGCCCTGGTAGGGTTCCGTTTCCGGAAGGATGGCAATGTCGAGACCGCCATTGGCGATTTCTGCGAGCAATGCGTCCGGTGAATCGATGACCAGTTCAAGGCGTGCTTCCGGCGCCTTGTCGCTGATGCGGGCAATGATGCGGTGAATGGGCAAGTCCGCATCGGTAATGGTGTTGTCCACCAACCCCAGCCTGAGTGTTCCGGTAATCCTGTTTTTCAACGTGCCGATTTCGCTTTCGAAGGCGTTGAGTGCCAGAAACAACGCTTTCGATTTCGCATGAACGATCGCACCGCGATCTGTCAATTCAAAGCCCGCGCGCCCGCGGCGGCAAAGCTTGTAGCCAAGCCTGTCTTCTAAGGCCTTGATGTGGAAGCTGACAGCGGACTGGCTGAGGCCAAGCGTGATCTGCGCGCCGAGAAAGCTCTTATGCTCCACCACTGCGCGAAACACGGTGAGAGCCCGGAGATCTGACTGGGCAAATTGCATGAGACGACCTTACATCATCTTTTCTAATGTGAACTCCACATCTTTCCTATTTTTTTGCGCTGATGTCCATGGTTCGTTGGCAGAATAAACAACCGGGGAACAAACCATGATGCCATCGTCCATTTCCAGAGCTTTGCTTTTCGGCGCAGCGCTCGTCACTATCCTGTCGTCGACCGCCGCGAACGCTGCAGATCTTCTCGACAAAATCAAAGCGGACAAAGTCTTTACCGTTGCCACAGAAGCCCGCTTTGCGCCTTTCGAGTTCGTCGAAGACGACAAGATCGTCGGATACTCCGCCGACATCATGGTTGAAATCATGAAGGCTCTGCCGGGCGTCGAACTCAAGCGTCTGGACCTGCCGTGGCAGGGCATTCTGCCGGGCCTTGCGGCTGGCCGCTTCGATTATGTCGTCACCTCCGTGACCGTCACGCCGGAACGCATGAAGGCCTACCATCTCTCGGCTCCGATCGCCGATGCAACCATGGCGCTACTGAAGCGCAAGGGCGATGCAACCATCACCAAGCCGGAAGATATCGCCGGCAAGGCGGTCGGTTCTCAGGCCGGCTCCGCGCAGCTCGCCGCGCTTGAGACCTTTGCCGCAACGCTGAAGGACAAAGGCGGTCCGGTGACCGTCTCCACCTATACGGACTTTTCCGAAGCCTACGCCGATCTCGGCGCTGGCCGTATCCAGGCTGTCGTCAATTCCCTTCCCAATCTTCTGGAAGCCGCCCGCCAGCGGCCCGACGTCTTCGAAGTCGTTCTGCCGACCTTCGGGCCGAAGACCTATTTTTCCTGGGCAGGCCGCAATGATGCCGACAGCGCATCGCTGAATGCGCTGATGGACACCGAACTGGTCAAGCTCAACACATCCGGCAAGCTTGCGGAGCTCCAGAAAAAGTGGTTCGGCGCCCCGATGGAACTTCCAGAGACTCTCCCTGCCGCTGAATAAGATAGGACGGGTCGGCCATGGACAGGACAGTCGCACATATCTGGCCCGCGCTTCTCGATGGCCTCACCACCACAATGACGATCAGTCTGACGGCGCTTCTCTTCGGCGCGCCGTTGGCTCTTCTGTTGGCCGCCTGCGCGCGTGGCAGACGGTGGACGCGCGTCCCGGCAGCGCTTTATCTTTCCTTCTGGCGCGGAACACCGATCCTCGTACAGCTTTTGATCACCTTCTACATTCTTCCATTCCTCGGGCTTGAGCTTGAGCCGATCGTTGCCGCCACCTTGGCCTTGGCGCTCAACACGGCGGCGTTCCAATCGGAAATCTATCGGGCGGGGCTTCAGGCTGTGCCGAAAGGCGAAATCGAGGCGGCAAGAATGCTGGGTCTCTCTCCCTCCGCGATCTTTATCAACATCGAGGTCCCCCAGGCTGTACGGGCTATGTTGCCAGCGCTGGTGGGAGAAATGCAGGCTCTGGTCAAGAACTCCTCGCTCGTCTCGGTCATCGCCGTGACGGATTTGACCCGCCGCGCCCAACAGGTCGCGTCCTCGACGTTTCGCCCCCTGGAAGCCTATGCCTCAGCCCTCATTCTCTATGTTGCAGTCGGCATCCTGATCGCCGCTCTGGGATTAATGCTTGAGAGACGCCTGTCACGCAGAGGGCAAAATTGATGACCGGCTTTATCACTGACCTGCCGCTCTATCTTGCCGGACTGCTCACGACGATCACAGTCTCGGCAAGCGGCGTCACTATTGCTGCCCTGCTTGGCATCGTACTCGCCACTGGTTTACGCAGCAGCTTTCGCCCCCTTGCACTCTTGACCAGGGCCTATGTCGAGTTTGCCAGGGGCGCGCCTCTCGCCCTCCTGCTTTTCATTCTCTACTACGGCGGACCGCAGATCGGGCTGTTGCTCAGTCCCTATGTGGCCGGCACCTTCGGACTTGGCATCTATGGTGCAGGTCCTTTCGCGGAGATTTTTCGCGCAGGCCTCAACACCGTTCCCAAGGGAGAGCGCGAAGCCGCAGAAATGCTGGGCCTCACACGCGGGCAGCGCTTTCTGCACGTAGAGCTTCCGCAAGCCCTTCGCCTGACGCTGCCGCCCTGCGTGGGTCAAGCCATCGCGCTTTTGAAAGAGTCGGCTGTTCTCTCTGTGATCACTGTTGGAGAGTTGACGAAGGTAGCCGGAACGATCAGCTCGATCAGCTTCAGCGTCGTGACGCCCTACCTAACCATCGCCCTGCTCTACTGGGCCCTTGTTGAAATTCTGTCGAAGTCGGGACGCGCTCTGGAGCGCCACTTCGCCCTGAGAGGTTCCTGAGATGACGAGACCGGCAGCCATTTCCGTTCGCGGACTTGAGAAGCGATTTGGCGACAAGACCGTATTGCAGGGCATTGATCTTGATATTCAAGATGGCGATGTCACCTGCATTATCGGGCCTTCCGGATCTGGGAAGAGCACCCTGCTCCGCTCGCTTGCCTTTCTCGACGCCTATGATGCGGGCGAGGTTCACATCTTTGGCAAGATGCTGGGATGGCGCGAGACACCCCTTGGACGCGAAAAGGCGGGCTATAAGGAATTGACCGATACCCGTCGCCCGATAGGAATGGTCTTCCAGCATTTCCACCTATGGCCGCATTTGAACGTGCTGGACAATGTGACGCTCGCATTGCGGTTGGTCCATGGCTTCTCACGCGCAAGGGGAGAAGATATCGGCCGCGAAATGCTGAGTAAGGTCGGACTGCTATCCTTTGCCGACCGCTGGCCCGAAGGCCTCTCCGGTGGACAAAAGCAACGTGTCGCGATCGCCAGAGCTTTGGCCGTGAAGCCGAAGGTGATGCTGTTCGACGAACCAACCTCGGCACTGGACCCCGAACTGGTCGGCGAAGTCCTCTCCGTGATGAAATCGCTCGCTTCGGAAGGAATGACGATGGTGATCGTGACCCACGAAATGGGTTTTGCCGCACATGTCGCCAATCGCGTCGTCTTCATGGATGCCGGCAGGATTGTCGAAGAAGGCGCACCGAATGTGCTTTTCGCAACGCCAAAGAGCGACCGTCTCTCTCAATTTCTGGAAACCTGGCGCGAACGCGCGATTTGATGCCCGAAAGGAATAAGCATGACAGCCCACGGCTACGCCAATGGACGGTTAAACCTACCCTTCGTTGGCATTTCCACCTTTGCCAAAAGTCCCTACGTGGAGAACTGGGACAAGATCGACGCCGATGTCGCTGTCCTCGGCGCACCCTTCGATTTTGGAACCCAGTGGCGCGCCGGCGCACGCTTCGGGCCGCGCAGCATCCGCGAAGCCTCGACGCTTTTCGCCTTCGGTCACGCTGGCGCTTACGATCATGAAGATGACGTCACTTATTTGGAAGGCGTTCGCATCGTGGATCTCGGCGACGCGGATATCGTCCACACGGACACAATGAAAAGCCATGCCAACATAGAGTTCGGCGTTCGCAAGATTCTTGCGGCGGGAGCGCTGCCTGTCGTGCTCGGCGGCGATCATTCGATCAATATTCCATGCATCAATGCTTTCAGCGAGCAGGAACCGATCCATGTCGTGCAGTTCGACGCGCATCTCGATTTCGTTGATGAGCGCCACGGCGTTCGCTTCGGCCATGGCAGCCCGCTGCGCCGCGCCTCGGAGAAGCCTTGGGTCACCGGCATGACACAACTTGGTATCCGCAACGTATCCTCGACGGCCAAGGAGGGTTACGATTACGCCCGCGCTCAGGGCTCCGATATTCTCTCGGTCCGCCAAATCCGAAAGCTTGGCATCGATGCCGTTTTGGATCGTATTCCGACTGGAAAGAGATATTACCTAACAATCGATATCGACGGCTTCGATCCCTCAATCGCACCAGGAACCGGTACACCGAGCCATGGCGGCTTCATCTATTATGAAGCGCTGGAACTGATTGCAGGCCTTGCCAAACAAGGATCGATCGTCGGCGTCGATCTGGTGGAAGTGGCACCCGATTACGATCATACCGGTTCGACCGCGATCCTGGCCGCCCAACTGCTGCTCAACACAATCGGGCGCGTATTTGCCAAAACCGACAGTAGAGATGAGGTGTAGGACTTTCGAGAGGCATTTGCCGTGATGTCATATCGACGTTTCACTACGCCGGAAGCTGAACGGGCTTGTTAGCTGCGCTCACCTTCCGTGATGATCGCGTGTTGCTGGTCAAACTTCTTGGCGGCTTCGGCAGACATCTTCTCGGTCTTAATCAATCCCGCTGCCAGCCTGCGCCCAAAAGAAGATACCAATTTTTAGCAAAGGCTTTCGCCTGCTCAAGCCCCATCTCCTTGGCGTCGGTGCGATACGAGGCCGTCGAGAGATGCGGAGCAACGCCAGGCGAGGTCACCCGCCGGTAGGCGTTGACTTGCCCACCATGGATTTCATGACTCGCCATGCCTGCCTCCGTTTACTTTCCCGTTGTTTCAACAGGATGGAATCGCGGTATCGGGGAGGTGTCAAAATGAGAGGCGAGTCTTTGTGCTAAGGATAAATACGACTTCGGCCTCCACTTGGGAGGCCGATAAAATCTCGATAGTCTTGAATTAT
>NZ_SISF01000029.1:0-39401 GCF_004310285.1 Agrobacterium cavarae | reverse complement strand
TCTTCTTCTGGAAGGTCAGTTCGACCAATGTGGTGAACGGTGCAGGCCCGTCCGCCTGCGGATGTTCATGCGCAGCGCGCACGGTTTTGCCGGTCATGGCTGATCTCCTTCGATGGGTGGAAACTCGCGGACCAGCAGCTCGCGCAGCATCACGGCGACGGTGACGCCACGCCGGAAAGCGGCAACCTTGATGCGCCCGCGCAGTTCGGGCGTGATGTCGATGGTCAGGCGGGCGGTAAACGCCTCCGTCGCCGTCTTGCCGGTTGGCGGCGCATCGGCGGCTCTGACCCAGCTATCGGGATTACCCGGACGTGATGCGAAGCCGGATTTGACAGGCGGACGTGTCATGGCACGATCCTCCCGATACCGAGGCCATCGATCTCGGCCACCAGCACTGTGACCTCCTGTGCGGCCCGTTCGCCGCCATCAGTCTCGGAGACCAGTCGTCCGGTCTGTGCGGCTTCGGCGAAGGCGACACGCTGGCCAACCGTCGTGGCCAGCAAGGGCGGATCATGGTCAGCCAGTGTCTCGGCCGTTTCGCGGGCGATGACGGTGCGCGCACCGCAGCGGTTCAGCAGAAAACGGGCGGCGAGTTCAGGGCGATAGATGCGTGCTTCGTTCAGAAGCGCCAGCATCTCAGCTGATGCCCAGCCGTCAAAGGGGGATGGCTGCACCGGGATCAGCAACAGGTCGGCTGCAAGCAGCGCTGAGCGCATCAGACCAGCGACACGGGGCGGACCATCAATGACGATATGATCGGCGTCACGCGCCAGTTCCGGCGCTTCCCTATGCAGGGTATCGCGGGCAAGGCCGATGACGGTGAACAGCCTTGGCAGCCCTTCATGGCTGCGCCGCTCTGACCAGTCCAGTTCCGAGCCTTGCGGGTCGGCGTCGATCAGGATGACCCGCTTGCCTTGCGCAGCCCAGGCTCCGGCAAGATGCAGCGCCAGCGTGGTCTTGCCCACGCCGCCTTTCTGATTGAGGAGCGCGACGATCATGGCGTACCCCGCCCAGGTCGGCGAGAAGTGGCACTGGCACCGTGCCTTTCATGCGCGCGCGTCAAAGAAGAAAAGTTAGATTCTATGTTAGATTCTAAGTTAGCAGTCGGATTCTTCTTTTCGTTCCAGAGGCTTAACTGGGGCTCGTGCGCCTGATGTGCCGATAGTGCTGCGCCTGATGTACCGATACCCTTTGCGCCTGATGTACCGACGGCATCCACAATGTTATCCACAGGCACTGTGGATAGATTTTCAGGGCGGATTCGCAGCAGTTCGCGGCGATCCTCGCGCAGGATCTTAAGCTGGTAGCCGGGCAGCGGCTGGCGGGCAGCAATGCGGCGCAAGTCCAGTGCAAAGTCCGATGGTCGGGCCATGCTGCCGGATTTCTGGTAAAGGTGCGCAACCTCGAACAGCCAGCCATGCGGCTGATGTCCGGCGTGTTTGCGGGCAACACGGTAGAGCCAGCGCTCGATACCACCGGTCAGCCGGAAATAATCCGGGTCGATGGTCAGGACCAGCGAACGGTCAAGGACACTGTTGTAGAACCACTCAGGCAGGACAAACTCCATGCCCTCAACGCGACCGTCGCGCGTGGTCATCTCTTCCCATTCGTTGATCCAGGAGAACTGGCGGCGGCGCCAATGCTTGCCGTTACGGATCGTCGTGGCGACGACCGTGGATTGCAGCCGGGCAAGCGCTGCCTTCAGCAGCAGATATTGCCGGTTGCCGGTGTCGCGCCCGATGGCGCGCAGCAGATGATAGGGCGTAAAACGGAAGAAACGGGATGTCTTGATGCCGTTGTTTTCGGCGGCGACGATCTGGCTGGCAGCCCAGATCAGCACATCGGCATCCCAGATCGTCGCCATTCCATGTTCGGGCATCCCGAACACCTGCACCTCGACATCGGCGGTCTTGTAGAGGATCGGCTTCGTGCGCGGCGTCTTTGCCAGCGAGAAGAAAGGCCGCTCCATCAGATCACGCTGATCGCGTGGACTGGCATCGCCGGTTGCAACCACGAAGGGATCGAGGTGGCTGCGCTCGCTGGCGCCTTCGCGCCGCAGGGCGCCATGGTGATCGATGCGCCGCATTCAGAGCTTGCTCCGCTCTTCAGGCGTCAGGGGGCGAGCCGGAAAGACCGTGCCGACGTCCTTGTCACTGGTGGATTTGCGTGCGCCGATGTCGGCCCAGGCCTGAAGATCCTCGACCGTGTAGAGAACCCGGCCACCGATTTTGCGATAGGTCGGACCGGTCCCGTAGGTCCGGTGTTTTTCCAGCGTGCGAAGAGAAATGCCAAGGAAACGTGCAGCTTCCTGAGTACGCAGCATGCGCGGTGGCAGGTCCGCGTTTCGGCGCTCGGCCATGAGATCACCTCCGGTTCGTCAGGTTGATGCGGCTGCCGGAGACGGCGGCGCGCTATGGCGAACCATGGGAAATGATCGGCGGCGTGTAGCGTGCCGCATTTGCGTACATACGCAGACGGCACCCCGGAAAGGGGCTATGTCAGCGCGAAAAGACGTGAGATTTCAGCAACTCAGGAAGGCCGATGCGGATTCGCTCAAGACATCCGCGCGCAGTTCGGCTATGAATGCAGATGGAGCAGACGCACTGCTCCGGGGGCGTAGTAACCCCTGACTAGCGGTTGGTGTCGGCCGTGACGGCACCATACTCCTTGACCCTATGGTCGGGGAGCCTGTGGCGTATGCAACAGGCTTTCCAGCTAAAGGCCATGGGGCCGTCTAGTCACGGTTACTAACTCCCCGATCACCAGGAGTCAGAGAGTTTTATTGCGGGGGCGAACCGCAGAAACTCTTCTGAAAGAAGGGGAATGACCGTGAAAGCATCCGTCGAACTTGATCCCGAAGTGGATGATCTGGCCCCGTCCGGCCATATCATCACCGCCTATGACGAGCAGCACTTTGTGACCTATCTGCGCCTTCTCGACGCCAAAGCCGAGGAAGCCGACTGGAAGGAAGTGTCGCAGATCGTTCTGCACCGCGATCCGGCATCAGATGAGATGCGAACCCGGCGATGCTGGCAGAGCCATCTGGAACGCGCCCAATGGCTGTCGCGGGAAGGTTACAGGCAAATACTGGAACAGGCTGCGGCAAACAGGAATCCGTGAGATTGCCTCATTTGCCTTTTTATCGTGGGATCGGCTTGACCGGATAATGTAAAAGCAACCGATAGCCCCCGCGCATCATCCTGATGCCGTGGGCAACAAGACGACGTGCCTTGTTCTTGCGCGGATCAGTCTCGAAATCTTCCTTGTTGCCGCGGAAGCCGAGCAGGACTTCGGCAACGGCGCGATAGCTTTCGCCGTGCAGCCGTGCGTCCAGCGCCCGCAGCGACAGAAGGTGCCATTGCCGAAGCTGCGCTGGCATGGCACGAATATCCGGCCCCGGAGAGCGGCCTGTCAGGCACCTCCAGAGGCGGCGGGCCGCATGGGCCCGTAATTCCATGAACTCGTCCATGGGCAGGATTGCAGCATAGAAAGCTGCCGCATCGATTGCGCCCTGTGGCAGCCAGAGTTGATGCTCCATCCCACCGACACGCCAGATTGCGTGCCAGCCATCCGGTGCGCGGCGCAGGATCAGGCCATCGAGATGTGCGAGAGCGACAAGCCGCCCGCCATCCGGATCGTTCTGCTCGACCGGAGACAGAATAATGGCCTGCGGATTGAAATGCGGCGACCAGAAAGGCGGCGCGCCGTCAGGCTGCGCGTCGGGGTCGTGCGCGAAATCGCACCCCCCAGCGGGAAGCAAAGGCGTTAACCTCTTCTCCCGCGGGTTCTCTCCTCTGCGTGAGTCTCTCGACGTCACGGCGATAGTCTTCGTTGCGACGAAGATATTCCCAGGCGAAACCGGCGGGCGGAAGGTCTTTAATGCGTTTATAGGCCGCCGGAGTACGCCAATCTATGCTCTGCATGGCGCGTCCTCCCAAAGCCGGACGGCACAAGGCCACGTCCGACCTGAAAAGGCTGCGGCATTGAATGATTTTGCGGTAGAGTGGCTAGTGCGATAAGTAAATCGCCTAACCCGATCAACCCATTAAAGAATCTCTCGTTAGCACTGTTGTGCATCACATGGGAGACATCTTGGCGACGTTCTCGTGTCAGTGATCGGGGCGGTTGCGGTAGGCGTGACGATTTTCCTGCGGGCATAAGAAAGGCCCCGACCTTGCGGTCGGGGCCTTTGTGCCGCGCCTCAGTCGCCGCGGCGACCGTTGGGGCGGGACCAGATGAGGGAGAAGGTGTCGCCTTCTTCGTCATCGAAGAGGTTGGCGTAGATCGGGGCGTTGAAGCTCGGATCATCCAGCTTGAGGCCCAGATAGTCGCGGCCCTCGTTGGAGCGCTTGGACCAGGCGGCGCCGATCTCTGCGCGGCCGACCAGAACCCGGTGGCTGGGGGCGTTCTCACCGGTGGCGCGCAGGTCGGGGACGATGCGCACACCCTTGGCCTGGACGCTGAGGGTGACGATTTCGCCGGTGAAGTCGTTCGAGCCGGTCTTCTTGAAGGTGCCGATGGTTGCCATTTTAAGTCTCCGTTTTCCGTTTCCGAGCCCGCACCATTGCGGCCTCGATGGCGATCGAACGGCCGGAGACGAACGCTGGCGCACCCCCTTGGGGGGCTGGACAGCACAGGAGGAACTTTCTTGTTCCGCGCGGAATGGCGGATTTGCCGTCAGGGGAAGAAAGTTGTGACGACGCTGTTGCGCTAAAGCGGTCGAAGCGCATCGCGCTGCTCTTCGGCCAGATCAGGCCATTGAAGAGGCCGTTTGGAGCGGTTGAGACACGGGGTCTGAACGGAGACGGTGGCAACTTTGAGTGCCCATCAGGATGATCTGACCGGCCGCACCGGCTTATCGTGTACCCTGTGCTTCAGGCTATGCGCATCTCTCCTTCCGGCCTGTTCCACCGGCATCGCTCCAACCGGGTTCTGGTCAGTCCACGAAGGTCAGTACCGACCGTCTTACGCTCCTATGGGCAGCGTCTGTGCCTCAAGCTGGATGATCCGACGCTTGGTTGCTGTCTGCCACCATTTTCCTGACGAAGATGGAAGATGATCCGCATCCGCTTCTGGTCGCCATCCACGGATCATTGCGGTTCAGGTGCGTGCAAAGCCGCCGTCCGCCTGGTCGGTTGCTGCCATGCCCGCAACGCGCAGGAAAGCCGTTACGCTTCGATAAGTGCAACGACCCTCTCCAGGACAACGGTGAAGTTCACGGCGCTAGAACTTAACGGTGTCAACATCTGGTTGGTTGCTCAACAGAACCAGGCCCGGAGCAAATGTGAAGCTTGTCTTCGCAAAGACAAGCTCACCGTCCCCTTCCTCGTCACCATATTGTTCCCAATACCCTTGGACGGGCTGATGATTATGCTCGGCATTTAGAAGCCCGGCTTTGGCCCTCAGCCACGAATGAGTGGCCTTCAGCGTTGAGAGGTACGCGTTAACAGTTGCCAGAAGCCCTTGAGCTGTCACGGCGGCGGCGTCAGCCTCACCGCCTTCCTTTGCAGAGTGGAATAGTACGGCACCGTATACAGGGTGCTGATCGAGCAGCCCGAGTCGTTGGTACATCGTGAGTAATCTCATCACTCGGTCTATATCTTGGATAATGCCCGAGACGTTTCCAACGCCGAGCTTCGCCTCGGCCAACAGAAGCGGGGGCTGATCGGTAGCGGAAGGGCGCACCACAATGTCGATCCGACAAGAGTCTTTCGCGCCGAATTTGTACTCACCTGCTATTTTGGCGATTTCGGGCCAGCGCGCCGTATCTTTTAAAGAACGCATTCGCGCTAGTCCGCTCGCCTGATGACGGAGATCCTTCATGTGAGTTTCAAGGCTGACGTAACGATCAATCCCTGTAAGTTTCTTCGCCACCTCAACGGTGGTAACATATTCTGGATGTATGTCGGCGTTCTCGAAAGATTCCGTTTCAACTCCGAGGAAGAAACGGCACGTTTTAAAAGCCTCAGCAACACCCGCGCCAATGTTCTTGACGAAATATTCAGCGTTGTTTTCCACAATCTCTCCCCCAATATAACAGATCTTCGACACTGCTTTAACACAAGCATCAAATTCGTCTAACCTAATGGCAAAGCGACGAACAAGATCATGACGTCAATTTCAGAATATGCGCGCACAAAGCGGCTATTTGCTCCAAAAATGTACTGAATGCCGCTCGAACCGGATCATGCGTTCGCTAAGGGTTTAAAGCAGCCACGCGAAGCAATTTTATACATGCCTGACGACATCACTAGCCGGGTCTGCCACCGCCATGCCTGCAACGCGCAGGAACGCCGTCACGCCTACCGCAATCGCCCCGATCACTGAGAAGATGAGTTGCCATGTCTCAGACGGCATCATGTGCTTGACGATACCGAGCGTCGCGTAAAACCCGGCCATCCCCGCCGGAGCGACGAAGGCCAGAGCGATCAGCAGCCGCGCCCAGATCGGGCGGATCAGCATGAGCAGGCCCTGACCGACGGCCAGTGTCAAACCGGCGGCGAGAAGACCGACGACGATGCCGCCGAGCCAGCCAGCCCCCGTGCCATAGGCCCAGATGCCTATGTTCAGGCCGATAAAGAACGGCAGGGCGAATACGGCGAGATTGAACAGCAACCAGCACATGGTGGCGATAGCTGCGATGGAAACGAGGATTCCGAGAATGATCATGGTGGTGTCTCCGTGCAAAAGGTTGGACGGTTGCGCCTTCCACCACCACCACGGCGCACCGCGACATATAGCATGAATATGCCTGTCCAGGCGACACGTAATGATCGGCGGGCGCTATCGTCATGCTCATAATGACGTGGAAAGGCAGCGCTCACGCGCTGCCGGTCCCGAAGCGATAGACCGGGATGCCCATCTTGCGGGCCTTGTCGGCCAGATTGTCCTGAATGCCCGTGCCGGGGAAGATGATGACCCCGATCGGCATCGTGGAGAGCATCTGGTCGTTGCGCTTGAAGGGTGCTGCCTTGGCATGTTTTGCCCAGTCGGGTTTGAAGGCGACCTGTGCGACCTTGCGGTTATTGGCCCATGTGGCCGCGATGCGTTCCGCGCCCTTGGGCGATCCGCCGTGCATCAGCACCATGTCCGGGTGCTTGGCGTGGACCTGATCGAGCTTGGCCCAGATCGTCCGATGATCGGTGGTGTCACCGCCCGAGAAGGCGATTTTCGGTCCGGCGGGCAGCAGCACCTCGTTGTCGGCCCGGCGTTTGGCGGCGATGAAGTCGCGGCTGTCGATCATGGCCGAGGTCATCTGGCGATGGTTGACCCGTGAGCCGGAGCGTTGCGACCAGGGCGTTCCGGTGGTGCGCAGATAGATGTCGGCAGCGGTATCGCGGAAGGTTTCCATGCTGTCGCGGCGCTCGATCAGGCTTTGTCCCGCGCCGATCAGGGTTTCGAGCTGAACGGATTTGACCTCGCTGCCATCCTGTTCGCGCTGAAGGCGCTTCTGTGCCTGCTCGTTATCGTCGAGTTTGGTCTCGATCCGCTCGACAGCGCGGTGGAAGGTGTTGACGGTGGACCAGAGGATTTCGTCGAGGTCGAAATCGAGGCTGGTGTCGGCCATGGTGGAAATCAGGGCGTCGAAGATGTCGGAGACTGCGCCCTGGATGACGTGATCTTCGGGTGTGATCCGGGGGTCGGCCTCGTCTTCCGAGGGACGGTAGCCGGAGAGTTCGAGTTCTTCGATGGCATGGCCGGTCGGGGACGTGCTGTGATCGGGTTCGAAATCGTCGTGCGCGTACATGGGATGCTTCCGTCAGTTGGACCGCGACCGTCGCGGCCTTCATGGCGAGACAAGCCCACGGGCGCTCCGGTCTGGCAGCGCGAGCCTCCGGCGAGGGCCTTGATGGCAAAGCCCGGCTGATTTGTTTCGCGCTGTAAAGGCGGCTCCGCCGCCGACGGAAATCAGTCGGGCGCCGCCATTGCCTGACCGGAGCGTTTGTGGGCCGATCGCCCTCTCGGAAGGCCAAGGCGCGGTCCTCTGCTGATGACAGGATGCAGCCTGTGCGCATGACAGGATCGGAACGCCCCGATCACGGCCCCGTGCCAGCTATGCGATTGAAGCCATGAAACGGCTGACGTCCTCGGGAGCGATTTGCACCCGGATCTCTGCCCGAACGGCATCCAGCCCGTGAGTTGCGAGATCTTCGTTGAAGTCCCCCATCATGGGCGAGAGCGTGATGGCCTCGATCCCGACCTCGTGAGCCCGGTCCACCAGGCTATCACGGGCGCTGTCACCTGCCGGATCGTTGTCGCGGACGATATAGAGCCGGCGCAGTTGCGGCGGGAACAGGATGGCAGCGAGGTGTCCGGCAGAGAGTGCGGAAACCATCGGCATGGTGGGGAGAGGCTGACGCAGCGACAGGATAGTTTCGATACCTTCCCCCGCTGCCATGACATCCCTCACGCACCCGAAACGAACCGCATGTCCGAGCAGGTCGCCCATTGCCTTCCTCGGCGGATCGACAGGTGCCTTGCCGGAACCGTCAGGGGCCAGCCAGGTGCGGTGTGCGCCGGTAATCCTGCCATCAAGGTCGGTGACGGCTGCGATCATGGCGGGCCATGTTTCGGTCGGGCAATCGTCCTCGGGCCGCCAGTAGCAGTTGGGATGGAAGCGCAGATTTGCGGTCTGTCGTAAATCCGTAATGCCGCGTCCGCGTAAATACGCTTCTGCGGTACTGCCGATCAGCGGTTGCGTCATGCGCCAGAGGCGGCGTGCGGCCTCGGATGATCCCGATGGTGCTGGCGTTCGGGACTGACGGGATGGTGGCTGCGGTTCAGGATGCGGCAGGCTGAGAAAACGCCGGGCTTCTTTGGCAACGTCTGTGAAGTCGATCAGACCGAGCGAGTCCCGGATCACGTCCAGCAGATCGCCATATTCACCCGTGGCCGAGTCCTGCCATTTACCGGCAATGCCTTTCACGCTGTCATGCAGCCGGACGAACATGGAGCGGCCAGCCGTGTTTCGGACATCGCCAACCTGCCAGTAATTGCCCTGTTTGCGACCATTCGACAGATAGCGCCTGCACACCGCCTCGGCCTGTTGGCCGAGACGCTGCGCCAGTTCGGAAGCGTTGAGACGCGCCATTATGCGGCCTCCCGCTCACCGATCCGCTCAACCGGGAAGCGGTCAAGCAGTTTGCCTGTGATCTCCGGTCCCATCGCGCCGACCGGCACGAAGAAGCGCAACTTCCACGAGATGATTTCGCTGAAGAGTCCATAGGCCCGCAGCCGGTCGCGCATCGCGTCAGTAAAGCCGGTCAGCTCGATCCGGTTGGCGCCCATGACCCGGACGCGGCGCAGTTGCAGCCCTTCGGCGAGATCGAGGATCGTGCGACCTTCGATCAGCGCGGCATAGGCGGCATCCGGTGTCAGGTTGCTGGTAACGCCACTGGTCGAAGCATTGGCAGCCCAAGCCGGTGACACACGGCGACCGATGATGCGTTCGCCCTCGTCGGTCTGGAGGCGATAGACGCGGGAGGAGTCCTGCGGCAGGCGTTTCCATATTGGCAGAAGCAGCCCCGTCACCATATGCAGGATGCTGTCGGTGAACTCCGGCACCTCTGCCAGGTCGGCCTTCCAGGCTGCGCTGAAAGCGGAACGGTCGGCCTCAAGCCAATGGGTTTCGACCATGGCGCGCACTGGAATGTTCATCGCCTCCATGGGCCGGATCAGCCGGACGCGCCGTTCGATCTCGCCATCATCCAGCATGACGCTGGTGGTCGGGATCTGCACGGCGGCACGACCGGATCGCTCGTTGATGAGCAATCTTGCGCGGGGATCATCCAACTCCGCCAGGGCTGCATCGAGCGTGACCGGCTGATTGCGTTTGCGCTCTGTGAGCGTCAGGAGTCGGGTTTCCGCGCCGGTGCCCGGATGGGTGTGGATAACCTGCCGGTCGGTGACGATGAAGCTTTCAGCCTTCAGCGTTTCCAGCCCCATGTCATAGGTGCCGGATGCAATCGCCCCGTCGATCCGCGCCTGGAGAAGCTGCTCGAAGGCCGAGAACAGGATGCCCTGCAACTCGATGGTCAGCGCCAGCAGGCGGTTGAGGAGGGTGGTGATCGGCGGCAGTTCGTCCTTCACACCATTGCTGTCCATCAGCTTCAGGCCGGTGGCGGATTCAAACCGTTCGAGCGAGCAACCCTCGACCTTACCGCGCATGATCAGCAGATAGAGCTGGCGCAGGGCATCGCCGGCATAGGTGGATTCAAGATTGTCCTCGGGACGGAACAGCCCCTGACCGCCGGTCTGGCGCTGACCGCGTGTGATCGCACCCAGCGTGTCTAGGCGGCGGGCGATGGTCGAAAGGAAGCGCTTCTCGGCTTTGACATCCGTGGCGATGGGCCGGAAAAGCGGCGGCTGGGCCTGATTGGTGCGATTGGTGCGGCCCAGCCCCTGAATCGCGGCATCTGCCTTCCAGCCCGGTTCGAGCAGGTAATGCACGCGCAGACGCTGGTTTTTCACCGAGAGTTCGGCGTGATAGCTGCGCCCGGTGCCACCGGCATCCGAGAAGACCAGAATGCGCTTCTGGTCATCCATGAAGGCCGAAGTCTCGGCAAGGTTCGCAGAAGGCGCACGGTTCTCGACCGCAAGACGTGCCGATGCCCCGTCACCCTTGCGCACGATCCGTCGTGAACGGCCTGTGACCTCGGCCACCATATCCGTGCCGAAACGCTGCACGATCTGATCGAGCGCCCCCGGCACGGGGGGAAGCGAACCCAGCTGCTCCAGCATCTCGTCGCGCCGCGCCACGGCTTCGCGGCATTTCACCGGCTGACCATCGCGGAAGACGGCGCGTGACGAGAGGTTCCCCTCGCCATCGGAGAAGGGTTCATAGAGCTGCACAGGGAAGGAATGCTGCAAATACGAGCCTACATACTCTCTGGGCGTGACATCGACAGAAATATCGTTCCATTCCTCGGTTGGGATCTCGGAAAGCCGCCGTTCCATCAGGGCTTCGCCGGTCGAGACGATCTGGATGACAGCGGCATGGCCCGCTTCAAGATCGGCATCGATGGACTGGATCAGGGTCGGAGTTTTCATGGAAGTCAGCAGATGTCCGAAGAAGCGCTGCTTGGTGCTTTCAAAGGCCGAACGTGCCGCCGACTTCGCCTGCCGGTTCAGCGTGCCTTCGCTGCCGGTGATGTTGGCGGCTTCCATCGCCGCGTCCAGATTCCCATGAATGACGGCGAATGCGGCAGCATATGAGTCGTAGATGTGCCGCTGTTCGTCCGTAAGCTGATGCTCGATCAGTTCATATTCGACGCCATCATAGGAGAGCGAGCGGGCCGTATAGAGGCCGAGAGATCGCAGATCGCGCGCCAGCACCTCCATGGCCGCAACGCCGCCGGCTTCGATCGCCTTGACGAACTCGGCGCGGGTCTGGAACGGAAAATCCTCGCCGCCCCAGAGGCCGAGGCGCTGCGCATAGGCGAGATTGTGAACCGTGGTGGCGCCGGTCGCCGAGACATAGACCACGCGGGCATCGGGCAGCGCGTGCTGGAGCCGCAGGCCCGCACGTCCCTGCTGCGAGGCGGCGACATCACCGCGTTCGCCTTTTCCGCCACCGGCATTCTGCATGGAATGGCTCTCGTCGAATATGATGGCTCCATCGAAATCGGACCCCAACCATTCGACGATCTGCTTGACGCGGGAAACCTTCTCGCCCCTGCCGTCGGAGCGTAGCGTGGCATAGGTGGTGAAAAGGATGCCTTCCGACAGCGTGATCTTTGCGCCTTGAGGGAAGCGTGACAGAGGCGTGACCAGCAGCCGCTCCATGCCGAGCGCCGACCAGTCGCGCTGCGCGTCCTCGATCAGCTTGTCGGATTTGGAGATCCAGATCGCTTTGCGCCGACCGCGCAGCCAGTTGTCGAGAATGATAGCAGCGGACTGGCGGCCCTTGCCAGCGCCGGTCCCGTCACCGAGCATGAAGCCGCGGCGAAAGTGGATTGATCCGGCAGCCTCTTCGGGCGCAGCACTCACAGTGTCGAAATGCTCGTCTACTGTCCATGCACCGGCGAGATGATCGGCATGGGCTTCCCCGGCATAGATCACCGTTTCGAGCTGGGCGTCGGACAGACGCGCGCAGATGTCGGCGGGCAGCATGGGCCGGTAGGACGGTTTGGGCGGTGCAACCGAGGCCATGGCGGCGGATTGTACCAGCCTGGTCGGATGCGACTGTGCGCCAGCAATGCGCAGCGATTGCAGCGCATATTCCTCATAGATCGCATCGGACAGGCGAGCGCCTTCCGGTGGCGTCCAGTCCACGGTCTCATAGGCAAGTTCGACGCCATCGGGGTCGTTGGCGGGAGCCGCGGCAGGTCGCGCCGCTATCGCGCGGGCCAGATAGCCCCGCACGGTTTTCGGCGCGGCGGTCGGAGCGGCCGCCACGATCTTCGGCAAGGAGACAGGCGAACGCTGCGGGACATGCGCCTCGATCCATCCGATCAGCGTGGCAACATCGGGGGCGATGCCTGGTGAGGCCGGGAAACTGACCGGTTCGTCGGCGGGCAGCTTGTCGATCACTGTCAGCCGCGTGTCGATTGTGGTGCCGTGCTTTGTATAGACCGCGCCATCGACGGCTGCGCTGAACACCACGCGGCCACGGGCCTGCAAGCGGATGAATGCGTCCCGCCATGCCGGAGCTTCGGGGCCAAAGCCTGCGCCGGTGATCGTCACCAGCCGACCGCCTGGAGCAAGGCGGGCCAGTGCCGAGGCAACATGGCGGTAGGCCGCATCAGCGACACGCCCGCTGACATTGGCCATAGCCGAGAACGGCGGGTTCATCAGCACCACGGACGGGACGGCATCTGGAGGAAGATGGTCGTCGATCTGGGCGGCGTCGAACCGGGTGACGGCAAAGGCCGGAAAGAGCGAAGATAGAAGTTCGGCGCGGGTGTCGGCGAGTTCGTTGAGGATCAGCGACTTGCCGACAATCTGCGCCAAGATCGCGAGAAGGCCGGTGCCCGCCGATGGCTCCAGCACCCTGTCATCAGGTGTGATCGCAGCGGCTGTCAAAGCGGCAAGGCCCAATGGCAGAGGCGTGCTGAACTGCTGAAAGCTCTGGCTTTCCTCGGAACGCTGGGTCTGCGTCGGCAATAGTCCGACGATCTTTACCAGCACGGAAATCCGTGCAGCCGCAGAAGCGGCTTTGCGGAAAAGCGCCTTTCCGTATTTGCGCAGGAAGAGAACGGTGGCGACTTCGCACGCCTCATAGGCCAGCTTCCAGTCCCATACGCCAGTAGCGTCGGACGCGCCGAAGGCTGTTTCCATCGCCCCGCGCAAAGTGGCGGCATCGACACGCTCACCGCGTTCGAGATGGGGGAGCAGAAGATTGGCCGCAGCCAGGATCGCGGGCGCAGCCGCCAGCGGCGTGACCGGATCGGCCACGGGGAAAACCATGTTCATGTCGGGGACCTCAGGAGAGCGGGAAGGACAAGCCCGAACCGCGCTCTCTCTCGACCGCCCGGACTCAACCCCTTCCGGCCCGCCTCTGACTCTCAAAGCGCAGCATGAAAAAAGCGCCCCGACCGGACGGCGGGGCGCTTGGCAGTGTCTTCTCAGGATCATCCGAAGCGGCGACCGGCTTCGGTGAATGTGTATTCATTGGCGGCGATGGTTTCATCGACAGCCTCGTCCGAGGACAGATAATCATATTCGCGTTCAAGCTGGCGGTAGAGCCATCGAGCCAGATCGCGCAGCGCCTCGATGATCGTCTCCTCGGCATCGGCGGTCATGTCCTGCCAGGTCGGGCTGTCGCGCTCGACCGAGATCGACATGCAGTATTCGTGATAATAATGGCCGCGATGGCTGGCATCCGCCCGAAGCTGATAAAAGTTGCGGCGCTGGATCGCCTGAAGGGCGTCGGCGATGCGGTGCAGTTCGGTGTCCTGCGGGGCGTATTCCCGGATAAGGCGCGGCGCATGCTTCCGGTAGGAATACCATGATTCAAAGCACCCGCCGTCCCCCTGCGAGGAAAAGCCCCGGAACCAGATGCAGGGTTCCTGCCGGGTGCCGCCGCCCATCAACCGAACGGGGCGAGTCTTGAGGTTCAGCCCGATGATTTCGGCGATGCGCTGGAAATCATCATAGACGGCATCGTACCAGTCATAGTCGAAGCCGCCCTCACGATACCAGGCGCGGGCCTTGTCCTTCGCCGCATCGGACAATTCGCCCAAGCGATAGACGGTGGTTTCGATGATCTCAGGCATAGGGATCTCTCCCTTCGAGAACCGAGGAAAGCCAGCCATCGGTGTCGATCCAGTCCAGCGTTTCGCCGGTGGCGAGATCGAGGAATTGCGCCCCGCCGCCGAAGCCATCCAGACGGGGGCGAGAGCAACTGTTTGCCCATTGCAGTCCCCATAATCCGGTCAGGCCGAAGGTGGCCGCGCAGTGCATGACGAACCGGATGACATGCTCGGGATCGCCGGTAACGTCATCACGCATCCAGAGCTGCGTGCCGTCATGTTCCGGCTGGATCGAGAGCAGGAAGCTGTTGGCGGGTTCATGTTCGGCACTGCTTCCATCCGGCAAGGCATTATAGAGATCGACGGCACGGACGGCATTCTCATGCGTCCCGACATCGACCAGGCAGGAAAAGTGGGTGTGGTAATCGGCCATATCAGCCTCCTGAAACAAGAAAGCCCGGCATGGCACCGGGCGGAATGACGGGGATGAGTGAAGTTCAGGCGGCCTGTGGCAGGCGGAGCAGATCAGCCGCGGCATCGCGCCAGAAGGGATCGACCAGCCGGGCCTCCAGCGAAGCGGCGCGGTAACGCAGCCGTCTCGCATCACCGGGGTCCGTGGCCCGGAATGCCATGCCGCGCAGGCCGCTGGCCTCGGTCACGATCCTGCGTGCCTCGGCATCGCATGCGACGGGCTGTTGCCAGAGGATAATGCCGGCGCGGATTTCGCCGGCGAGGACCAGGCGCTGATCGCGGTCCTGAATGAGCATGATGCGCGGCTGAAAGGACGGGAAGCTGTCCGGCCCCGTGCAAATATCACCGCGCGACAGGCGCAAGGATGCGGCCTGAATGGCCTCTTCAGGTGACGGGCATTCGCCAAGCGGGATCACTCGGTCAAAGCTGTTCGCCGCGTCACTGGCGTCATAGCTGGCCACACCGAGGCACGAGATGCGCAGCGGCAGCTTTTGCGTCCGATAAAGCGCGGGCAGCACATCGGCAGCCAGAATCTGACCGATGGAACGAAATGTTTCGGAACGGGCAAAGGTCATCGGGATCACTCCATGACGGGTGCCGGTGAGCCTCTCTCTCCAGCCTTCAACCCGTCACGGCCGAACGGCCCGCACTCTTCCTCTCTGACCGGGCTTGTTCCCGGTTCCGCTGCCGGCGATGAGGATCATCGCAAGGCTGAAGGCCCGAAGCGCGGGCTGCCGCGCTCGGGCCGTCGGGGATGAGGCGCTTTCGCGCCTTACTCCCATGGGTCCAGCTCCAGCTTCACCATGTCGTCGTCGCCGTCGAACTCGGCGGCAGGGCAAGCGGCGTGGGTGCCGTCTCCGGCCTGGAACACGACGATCGAGACCATCAGCGTGGTGGCGAGGCTGGCGGCGAAGGCAGTGGCATCTGCATAGGACATGGGTTCCGGTTCCTGTCTTGGGAGGCGGGGGACCATCCCCCGCGCGACAGGCGCCCGAAGTGTCTGACCGGATCTGCAATCACCCGAGGGCGTTCGGACTTTTTCCGAATCCCCGAGGGCGGCACGCGCGCGTAAGCCGACCCCTTTGGGGTTGAATGTCAAAGAGACGGATCGGACCAAGGTTTGCGAATGGAAGCGGGGGTGGTTTTTCGCATCTGACAGGATGCCGGATACCCGTCGCAGATGCTCTGCCGCGCCAGCCTTGCCACCATGCTGGCATCAGGATCGTGTTCCCTTCAGGCCAGAGATGGCTGCCGCTTGTCCTGATGGGATGGCGGATTGCATGGTGAAGCTGGATTGGACCCGTCCGGTGCAGACCTCGCATCCTCACGGCCCGACACCCTGCGATCGGGTCTTCAGTTCCAAAGCCCATCGGCGATTTCTCGGGCGATCATCGCGCGCGCCTTCATTATAAGGTCGTCGCCCGAGGTATCGATATGACAGAGTAAACGGGCACGAGCACCATGAGCTGTCCACTCGACGTAGCGGCAATACTCACGGGCATCCAGCCGGAACACCCGCATGTCTTCGGCCCAATGAGGCTTTGGCTCCACGACAACAGTGATGCCATCGCGGATTTCGGTCCACGGTAAGGTTCGATCCGACGGGGGATGTTCGCGGTCTTCCAGAAAAATCTGATCGATGTCGATGCTGATCGGCATGGCGGCTCTCCAAAGAAAAAGCCCGATCACGAGGACCGGGCGAGTTACGGAAACGGGGCGGTTGGAACGAGGCGACCGAAGCCGCCCCGCATGAGCGCTATTCTGCGGCGACCATATGCTGATCTTCCTCGTCGTCAGCCGGGTCGTCCTCGCCATCGCCGGTAAGGAAATCGGGCAGATCGTCGGCTTCCGCCGCAGCGCCCGATGCCGGATCGACTTCGATGCCCTCATCCACCATGCGCAGCGGCTCGGGCAGCCAGCCGGTCTCCGCCAGCAGGCGTTCGGCTTCCTTGGCCATGTCGCCCTTCTTGAGGTGTCCGATCAGCTCGGCTGCCCGGTCTCCGGCCCCTTCGCGCACAGCTTCAAGGATACGCGGCTTGGTCACGCGGCCGAGATAATTGCCGACCGTGGGTCGCCAGCCCACCGCCACCATGTCGAGGCCGGTCGAACGGGCCAGCCGGTCAGCCTGCGACAGGCGGATGTCCAGCCCGTGCTGGCTGACGCCCGTGCCGCTGTAGGGGTTGGGCTTCTCGTAGAGCGCGTTGACACCGTAGCTCACGCAATGGGCGAGCAGGTCCATCCGCGAACCATCGTCCAGATTGGTCAGCCAATCCCAGAGGGCGGCATCGTCTGCCGGGACATGATCGCCCCAGCGTTCGTGCCGGTCTGCAATGGCCTTGGCTGAGGCACTATCGCGCAGATCCTCGGCCTGTGCGGGCAGATCCACTTTTCGGACCTGCGCTTCGAGGCATCCCTTGCTGGAATGCGGCATGAAGCGATCCATGACCAGCCTATGCAGTAGTGCCGTCATGGCGACATGCGGGTTCACTGCCACCGCATCCCGCAGCGCCAAGGTGCGATGCGCGGTCAACTCGCTAATCAGGCGATCGGGCAGCGGCTTGATGGTGTCGGCCTCGTCTTCCTCCTCCGTTTCGACCGGCTGGCGGCCCAGCGTGATGACTGCACGCATGTGGCTGACCTCCGGTTCGGCCCGCTGGATCACCTCGCCGGTTTCCGGGTCAACGATCTCAGCTTCCGGTTCCACAGGCGTTTCATCCTCGGCGCGAACATAGCCGCGCTCAATCAGCAATGCGCCATCGGCGTCGATGCTGATGAAGACGCCTGCCTTGCCGATCTGGTCCGGGTCGAACGTCATCGGACGGCGCTCGAAGGCTTCCAGCGCCTGTTCGATCTCACCGAGGCGGGCGTCAATCTCGTCAGGCAATTCGTCGGCATCGCCATATTCGGCTTCAAGCCGGTCATATTCGTCGCGCAGTGCCTCGCGGGTGGCGCGTTCCTCTTCGCTCAGTTCAACCGTGGTGCCGACAATCTGGCGAAGGCCATGGTCGTGACCATATGGAAAAGTGATGGCGACCTCGATCCACTTCCAGCCCTCGGCGGCGATGGCTTCTGCCTCGGCCTTCAGCTTTTCGCCCACCAGGCGGTCGAGCAGCACCGGATCTTGCAGCCAGCCGCCATCATCCTGCTGGAAGAGATCGCGCAGCACGCAGCCGCCGGCCTCCTCATAGGCGGCAATGCCGACGAAAACCGCCCGCTTGTCGGCGGCGCGGACCGTGGTTTCGGTCAGCAGGCGGCGGATGTGGTAGGGTTCCTTCTGCCAGCCATCCTTGATCGCGTCCCAGACCTGCTCCTGACGGGCATGGTCATAACTGACGCTGAAGGCCATGAGCTGCTCCAGCGTCATGCCGTCCTCGGCATAGACGTCGAGCAATGCCGGGGAGACGGAGACCAGACGCAGGCGCTGCTTCACCACCTTGGCATCCACGAAGAAGGCGGCGGCGATGGCGTCCTCGGTCATGCCCTTTTCGCGCATGGTCTGGAAGGCGCGGAACTGGTCGAGCGGATGCAGCGGTGCGCGCTCGATATTCTCGGCGAGCGAAACCTCGTCGATCAGCACATCAGCGCTGGCCTCCGACACGACGCACGGAACCGGCGCGATCTTGGCGAGGCGCTTCTGCTTGACCAGCAGCTCCAGCGCGCGGAAACGGCGACCGCCGGCCGGCACCTCGAACATGCCGGTTTCCTTGCCCTCGGCATCCACCACCGGGCGGACATGCAGGGACTGGATCAGGCCGCGGCGGGCGATGGACTCGGCCAGTTCGTCGACCGAGATCCCGGCCTTGACGCGCCGGACGTTGGACTGGCTGAGCACCAGCTTGTTGAAGGGAATGTCGCGCGAGGACGAAAGGGTGATCTTCTGAACGGCAGTGGCCATGTCAGTTACTCCATGACGGACGCCAGTGAGCCTCTCTCCCCGGCTATCAGCCCGTCACGAAGCGAAGCGCCGCCCTCTTCCTCTGAAGAGAGCGACGCCAACCGCAGAACCTGAAACCCGGAAATCAGGCACTCCGGTTTTCTGTATCGGCGGATGTACGGGAAAAGCTCGCGCCGACGCGGTAGAGCAGACGCTCTGCGACGCGGATGCTGCCGGTTTCGCGGGTGGCCTCGGCCCAGACCGAGATCGGGAAATCCCCGGTGAACAGCAGATCGCGCTCGATCCCCATGCCGAAGGGCAGCCGGACTGACTGCATCTCGCTCAGGCTCCACGACCCCAGTTCGGGAGAACCGAGATCGGCCAGGCCGAACATGATGTCGCCATCGTCATCCAGTTCGGTGGCGAGCCAGACGCCTTCACCGAGCGGGTTGAAGAACTTCACGACCGGGATGTGATCCTGATCGCGCTGGCGACCATTCGCCAGCAGACGGTCGCGCTGTGTGCCGGTCAGGAGGATCACGCCGCAGCCCTCCGATCAGTTACGCCGGCATCCGGCTCCACGGTGTCTTCGGCTGGCAGATGCGACAACAGCCAGTCCGCCGCCTTGCTGGCCTGCGAGGCCGCGCGGACAATGGCGCGGGAATCCTCGCGTAGGCATTCCAGCCACGACCCGATGTAATCGGCATGGCGGACAGTCGGCACTATGCCGAGCGCGGCGCAGCTGAAAGCCGCGGTCTGCTCCGCGATCATTTCCTCGAAGGCGTATTTCTTCGAACCGAACGAGCCGGTCAGATCGCGGTTGAGACGGCTGTGATGGCCGCTGGCGTGACCCAGTTCGTGCAGGGCCGTCCGGTGCCAGTTGATCGGCTCGAAATAGGCTTGCGGAGGCGGCACCTGCACATAGTCGAGGGACGGCATATAGAAGGCGCGATTGCCACCGATACGGAAGTCGATGCCGGTGGCCCGGATCAGCGCCTCGACCCGAGGTTCAATCAGCCCTGGCGGCGGTGGTGGCGCGACTGCCGTGATGTCATCAGGCAGGCCATCGCATTGCGCGGCGTTAAAGACCGTGAACCGCTTCAGGAACGGAATGGGATGCGCATCCTCACCCGTTTCGCGGGCACGGCGCTTTTCGTCCTCGGGGGTGAAACGGTCGGCATATACAACGGTCGTGCCGCGCTCGCCCTTCCGGACATTGCCGCCCAGCGAAAGCGCCTGTCGGAAAGTCAGCCACGCCTGACCGGGAAAGCCGTGCTGGATGACCGCGCCCCAGAGAATGAGAATATTGATGCCGGAATAGGACCGGCCGGTTGAAGCATTTCTCGGCAGGCCCAGCGGGGCGGTATCGGGCGACGCACCCCAGGGCTGGACCCAGGGCAGACGCCCTTGCTCCAGCTCAGCGATGATCTTGTTGGTGATGTCGTCGTAAAGGTTACTGCGCGCGCCACCGTCAGCGGGGCTGTGATCGTGTCTGGCCATCGGGATGATCTCCGCGACGGGCGCCGGAAGCCTCTCTTCCAGCCCTCAACCCGTCACGGAAAACCCGTCCGCACTCTCACTCTCAGGGGGCGTTGCGGGGTCTCCCCGCTGAAGGGGGTGCGTCGGCAACGCCAGTGCCGACCAGGGGGAAGGCCTTCCCCCGCTCAGATTAGTTTACGTCTAAAATCAGTTACCTGCCAAAAGCTCATACCCAATTGGTATCCAGCCAATCGCGAAGGTGCTCGATGCGCCAGGCCAAAAGCGTCCTCGTGTCCTTGTCCCAGCGACGAAGCAGGCCAGTGACCACCGCATCGCCAGGTGTCCACTGGCCTCCGCTATTCGTTACCTCCAGATAGCGTGTGTTCCAGACCAACGATCCGCTGAATCCTTGGGCATCCTCGAATTTCATTTCCTTGGCGGCCTCCTGCGAGGTTTGGCTGGTCAGGCTTGTATTCTCGGGCTCCCAGAACAACTCGAATATCTGGTCGTCACCGCTATTCTTCTTTTCCTGTGTGGCGTATCCAGTTCCATTCGTCTGATGCACATCGAATGCGTAGTGGGCGTTTTCCCCCGAGAACCCCCGGAAAAATAGGATCTCGGCCCGCTGCGATGGCGCGTGACGCAGGGCAAAGCGTTCTATAGGGACGACTTGTGCCTGATGCGAGCACGCGTTCCAGGCCGAGTCACTGATGGCTGCAAAGGCCGCATCGATCGGGTGTTTTTCCATCGCCCATGTCCCTTGATGCTCAAAGACATCGTCGCTGCCGTAGAATCGGTAATGCATCGGTTGTTCTTGGGCGACATGCTCACAAGTGAGCACCATGCGGCGAGCATCGCGCGATACGTATGATCCCGTCCCCACAAGGCGGACATTCCACTCGTTTGCTGTTCCAAGTGGCGTAACGAACGGTCGGGTGTGCATAAGCATATCGTTCGTAACCTTTTCGCAGATCGTTTTCCATTGTTGCAGTGTCATCGTGGATAATCCTCTCATTACGAACACTTTCGGCGTGATTCAGGTACTGAAGACAGCAAAATACTGCCAAAAAACCTTATGGGCGTACCCACCGATGATGGTGTCGTTCGTTGTTTAAGGTCGCTTACCTTAGCCTGATCGCTATTTAAGCCAAAGGCCAATTGCTTAAATAGTGTAACGCCCGCATAGTGGGACCATGCCCGAATCAGCATCCAACCTCCGGCTAGGCCGCTTCGTCGAGACCCCTGTTGCGGGAGAAATCGTGCGTACCTTCGTACCGCCCCCACTGCCGCCGGAACCGCCGATCGATGTGCTGACCCTTCTGGAGCGGCTAAGTTTGGCGGAACGGGCCTTAGGGCGCCTCGACGGCATCACTATGTTGCTGCCGCGCCAAGAACTGTTCCTCTACATGTACGTGCGGAAGGAAGCCGTCCTTTCGTCCCAGATAGAAGGAACGCAATCGACCCTTTCGGACCTGCTCCGCTTCGAAACCGAGGCGCAAGCCGGCCAGCCGATCGACGACATCCGTGAAGTGTCGAACTACGTCGATGCGATGATGTATGGGCTGGAGCGTCTGGAAGACCTGCCGCTGTCACTACGTCTGATCCGCGAGATGCACGAACGCTTGCTGCAAAGCGGGCGTGGCGGCACGAAAAATCCCGGTGAGTTTCGGCGGTCTCAGAACTGGATCGGTGGTTCACGTCCAGGCAACGCATTGTTCGTGCCGCCACCGCCGACCGAGATGGATGCTTGTCTTGATGCGCTTGAGCGCTTCATGCACGAGGACGGCTCGCGCCTGCCCGCACTGATCAAGGCTGGGCTGCTGCATGTCCAATTCGAGACCATTCACCCGTTCCTGGATGGAAACGGCAGGATTGGTCGCTTGTTGGTGACGCTGTACCTGTGCGTCAACGGTGTGCTGCGCAAGCCGCTGCTCTATCTGAGCCTGTACCTGAAAACTCATCGCGCCGATTATTACCGACTGCTTCAGGAGGTGCGCGAGCACGGGGCATGGGAAGCTTGGCTCGATTTCTTTCTTGCCGGTGTTGCGGATACTGCCAATCAAGCATTCGAAGCAGCAACCCGGATTGTCGATCTGTTCAAGGAAGACCGCGAGCGGATCACGACAGAAAGCGACCGGGCAGGCTCCGCGCTACGTATCCACGATCTGTTTCAGCAAAACCCGTTCCTGACGGCCAACCAACTCGTTCAGCAAACAGGGCTCTCAGCCCCCACTGTCAATGCGGCGCTCGCCGATCTGGAACGGTTCGGCATCGTCGAAGAAATCACCGGACGCAAACGGGGGCGCGTGTTCAGTTACCGGCGTTATCTTGCCATCTTGAGCGAGGGAACCGACCCGCTCCCCACGACGGCCTGAAAGGGGAGCCTGTGCCGATAAAAACTATCTCCGCTGCACAATTCGCGACAGCATTCGATCTCAGGCCCAATCTCGTGGCGTGGTTCCTCGGCGCAGGCGCATCGGCCGCCTCTGGCATTCCGACCGGCTACGCCATGATCCGCGATTTCAAGGCGCAAATCTTTTGCCGCGAGACAAACCTGTCAAAGCGAGAGATCGATACGGCTGATCCAGTGTGGATCGACAGGATCGATGCCTTTTTTCGGCAAACTTCACTGTTGCCGCCCGACGGCGATCCTACGGAGTATGCCAAGGCCTTCGAAGCGGTATATCCAGAGGCTCGGCATCGCCGACAGTATATAGACGATGCGATCTCCAAGGGTACTCCCTGTTTTGGACATAAGGTGCTTGGCAGCCTTATGGCTGCTGGCAAGGTCGATAGCGTTTTCACCACGAACTTCGATCCGCTTATCGAGGAGTCGACGCATTCGGCAAATGCGATCCTCCCGATAGATGGCCAGAACCGCCCGACTGTTGCGGCGATCGATTCCGCCGACCGTGCCATGCGGTGCCTCAATGAATCGGACTGGCCGTTGGTCGCTAAGCTCCACGGCGATTATCAGTCGATCGCGATTAAGAACACGGGATCGGAACTGGAGGAACAGGACGCCCGGATGCGGCATGTGCTGGTGGAATCCGGCAAGCGCTTCGGAATGGTCTTCGTCGGCTATAGCGGACGCGACGCTTCGATCATGGAGGCGCTGAACACGGTTCTCGATGTGCCTTCGCCATTTCCGAACGGGCTGTACTGGCTCACTTCGTCAGCTTCGCGTTTACTGCCCGCAGTGATTGAATTCCTAGAGCGCGCCGGGGCGGCTGGCGTGGACGTAGCCGTTGTCGAGTGCGCAACCTTCGACGAACTTGCTGCCGATATCATCAAGATAACCGATCTGCCCAAGCCGCTTTTCGATCGGGTGATGGAGGGGCGTCCGACACCGCGCTTGGTTCCGGTGCAACTACCCACCACCGAAGCTCGAGCCTTCCCTATTCTGCGCTACTCCTCACTACTGATCGAAAGTATGCCGAGCAACGCTCGTCGCGTAAAACTCGCGCAGAACACGACCTCTCCGATCGTGCGCGAAATGCTCAAGGAGAAGGGAATTAAAGCGACAGTTGCGGTAAACGGGCGAGAGTTTGCTGCTTTCGGCAGCGATGAACAAATCCTCGGTGCACTCGCACCGCTTGGGGCAAGGCTCGACGGCGACATCAAGCTCGATCCGGCCACAGACAGTTGGGCAATGGGCCTCATTTATGATGCACTGGTCAGAAGCTTGGCGCGCCGCCTACCGCTGATTCCGCGCTACAAGCGCTCCGGCCATTCCGTGGTTATAGCGCCGCCTCGCGACGGAGAGGATCGTGAACAGGCTCGTCGGAACGCACAGGCGCTGTCCAACCTCCGTAACGCCTACAAAAGCGATCTGACAGGAACAGTTCCTAGTCTCGGGTTCCCATTTCAGGAGGGATTATTCCTGAAGCTGGACCTTATCAACGGGCGTTGGTGGCTCGGCTTCGAGCCCTACACGTTCGTGCACATTCCGCGCGCCGATGCGACCGAGGTTGGAAGCTCCGCGCACCCGGAAAACTCCAGATTCGACCCTATGGGGGCGCGACCTGAGCGCAGTGGTGATCCAGCAGGCGATTGGCGCAGGGAACGCTGGGCGCAGCGCTATAACAGGAAC
The DNA here is from genome assembly GCF_004310285.1 of Agrobacterium cavarae. Taxonomy (GTDB): domain Bacteria; phylum Pseudomonadota; class Alphaproteobacteria; order Rhizobiales; family Rhizobiaceae; genus Agrobacterium; species Agrobacterium cavarae. The sequence continues at coordinate 15,292 of NZ_SISF01000029.1, read as the reverse complement.
TGGGCAGACATCATTGCCGCATGGGCTCTACTTCTCACCGACACCGGCGGTAAGACTAAGCGAGCTTTCGGGCTGCAGGACGGTGCGGGAATGGATGCCGTGTTCGAAGTTTCACCAATCACGGGCTGGAGCCGCCCAGGGCATCACCACGCTTATTTCGACAGGACCAAGTAATGAGCAGTTCGGTCCCTTTGACAAAGCTTCCACCTTTCACGTTGCTCGCGGAGCCGAACCTTTCTTTCTCTCCCTCGGATACGACGCATGTCGATGTCCACCCGCTTCGAGGTCTCGCGAACTTCGGTCCTTATTCGAAGGGATCGTTCGGCGGCTACACCTCACGAATAAGGATCGCGACAGTAGGGCCAGAGAGCGCGTTCAAACGACGTGGTGAGTTGATGCTGTTATTGCGGAACGCGCATCGTCCGTCCGACAGGTCAGAATATGTCCCACAATATCCCGGCTTCGAGCGTCTTTTCCGTGTGGCTCTAGAAGCAGCACCGCGCGAGGCTCATATCAAATGGCCTGAGCACCTTCGCGAGTTGCCCGGAGATGGCGACCCACAAACCCGACTTTACCAAGCAATGGAAGCAGCGCTCCAACGGCTGGATATGGTGCGCAACGAGTTCGATGTCGTGCTCGTCCACTTCCCGGATAGCTGGAGTCCTGCCACACGCAGTAAACTCTTCGACGCCCATGACGTGCTCAAGGCACTTGGCGCTCGATATAATATCTCGACCCAGGTGCTGAACGACCGCGTCTTCACTTTCACGCACAAGGCGTCGCTTGCTTGGAGGCTGGCAACGGCTCTTTATGTGAAAGCCGCCGGAACGCCGTGGAAGCTGGCACCGCTGAAGGGTGTTCCAGCCGACACAGCATATATAGGGCTCGCTTATGCGCTGCGCGGCGATCAGCGTGATGCACACTACGTGACGTGCTGCTCACAGGTGTTCGACATGGATGGTGGCGGTATGCAGTTCGTGGCCTTCGAAGCCCGGGACCCCGTCGCCGACGTTGCCGAGGCAAGGAGGAACCCGTTTCTCAGCCGTGACGACATGCGCGCGGTTCTTGCTCGCAGCCTGTCGCTCTACCAAGGCCGCAATGGTGGCAACCTCCCTAAAAGAATGGTTATCCACAAGACCACGGCGTTCAAAGAGAGCGAGATCGAAGGGGCGTTCGATGCGCTGGCCGGGGTCGCGGAGATCGAGTGCGTCGAGGTCAGTTCGGCATCGTGCTGGCGCGGCGTCTGGCTGATCGAGTCTGGCCAGAAAAAGCCACCCACAAAGCCATCAGGCTATCCCGTGCCTCGGGGAACGATGGTGGTACGCTCCGGCAACTCCGCGCTGGTATGGGTTGCGGGCAATGCACCCGAAGTATCGACCAAGGGTGACTATTATCAGGGCAAGAAGAGCATACCGCGCCCTCTGCAATTAATCCGTCATGCCGGCAGCGGCCCGCTCGAATTAACTGCTCACGAGGCGTTGGCATTGACCAAGATGGATTGGAATAACGACGCACTTTACGATCCTGTGCCGGTCAGCATTCGTTACTCACAGAAACTAGCACGCACAATCGCGAATGTCCCCGATCTGCCTCGGAATGTTTATCCATATCGGCTATTCATGTGAGTATCTTACTAGTTCTAAAAAATGAGGCGCTCCACCACAATTTCTGTTACTTGCGTCAAGCATTGCCAGCGTTAAGATTGTTGCCATAATAACAAAACTTGGGAGGAATTCAGAATGCTGAATGCGGAGGGGGCGTCGGTCTCTTTGAAACCCATCACCCTTGCGTATGAGGCGGATCTGCTGGGTAATATTCAGCAGGCTTTGGCCGGCCTTCAGGGCTTTGGCGTTATGGCGCTCGAACTCATCCAGAATGCGGACGATGCGGGAGCGGATAGCCTCGCGTTTGACGTGACCGAATCTGGCCTGTTCATCCGGAACAACGCGGAGTTTTCAACCTGCGGGCTTCATGAGATTCGCTGCCCTTGGGAGCAGAGTGGAGATCCTGAGGGCCATAAGCGAGCATGCAATTTCCATGCGATCTCTCGTATGGGCAGCAGAAGCAAGATTCGTGTCGCTTCTCAGATCGGGCGTTTCGGGATCGGGTTCGTTTCCGTCTATCAGGTCACCGATGCTCCCATCGTGCGGTCGAGGGGCATCGAGATGCAACTGATCCCCATAGACGGCTCAGGTGAGACGAAGATGATTCCGCGCAGTGGGGGGACTGAGTTCGAGTTGCCGTGGGCCGCTCTGGCTTCCGATACTCGCAAGGGCCTCAATGCGTCCCCAACACCGGCAGATGTGGTTCGCCTCGTGGTCGACGCGATCTCAGACGTTATGGCAAGGGGGCTCTTCTTCCTTCGCAACCTGAGAACCATTGAACTCTCCAAGAACGGAATTTTCGAGCGCTCTGTAACCATTACCCGTCATGGAGGCGTGGTCGATCTCGAGATTGAACCGGAGGGCAAGCAAGAGAAATGGAAAATCCTGACGCGGGACGCATCTGATCTCGCGGTCGAGAGGCGGATTTTTGACGATTTTCCCACCCTAGTCGAGCTGGATCGCTCGCCGATCGTGAGTATCGCGATGCCGGTCCACGACGAATCTGTTGATGGCCTACTCTATGCCTATCTACCGACGGAACAGACTTCAGGCATGCCGCTGCATATCAATGCCGATTTCTTTCCGCACCCCACACGGCGCACGATCACGCTTACCGGAGAGCAGCACGAAAGGTACTGGAACGAACTACTCCTAGACGCGGCCGCCAAGGCGATAGCGGAAAGCTTCGAGGAGGTGCGGGATCTCATCGGCCCGCGCCGGTTATGGTCCTTGGTAGGCACCGCGTTCGCCTTGAAGGACAAGGCCTCGTTCCAATCCTTCTGGCTGGAAATACAGGTCGCCGCGAAGGCATCGCATAGCGTGCTGACGGTGGACGAACAGATGGCGCTGCCAAGCGACTGTCATCTCCCAGAGCAGCTTTCTGCTGAAGCTCAGGCTGCCCTCGCGTCAATTGAACTGAAACTCCTCCATCCAGATCTTCGCCCTTATTGGTCGGTTTTCCAGGCCCTCGCTGCATCTCCCTTGCGTCTGCCAGCTCTGGTCGCCGCGCTTGAAGTCAAAAAAATCACCGCAGAAGATGCCAATCTGCAGGAACTATGGGCTGCTGTTGATGCGATCTTGGCGCAATCGAAGGCGCGCCAAGATCTTCCGGCCCTGGTCAATCGGTTGAAGGCCATCAAGTTCATTCTGGACCATGATGGCGCGCTGGCGTCGATCGACGACATCTATCGCCCGCCTGTGGGGATCGCGACAGCGCGGATTCATCGGTTCTTGCCGGGAACGCCTATGGTTCAGCACGAGGTACTCGCGTTCGAGGCGCTCGCAGCGTTGATCGACGTGTATCGCTTCGACGAGTTTGCTCGGGACCTTGTAGCTGCAATCCCTGATGAAGAGAGGGCGAGCGCGGTGATCGGTCTCGGTGATGAGGGCCAACGCGAACTCTACGATCTTTTGCCCGCGTTCATACCCGATGGAGTCACCGCAGCGTCCTGCTCCAAGCTTGCGACCACCCCCTTTCTGCGGACAGGTTCGGGGTTCGTCGAACCTTCGCGCGGCCAACTGCCAGGCGGTTTCGTAGATCCGGTCGGCTACTTCGAACTTGTCGACACAAGTTTGATGTCGGACAACGTACAGGCCTTTGCGCGGGACTGGCTGCGCGTCGACGTGCTCACCTTTCAGGCATATGTCGACGATCATCTTGAGGACATCCTCAAGGGTGAGCCGACACGGGAACAATATGTTGCACTCCTGAACGAGATTCTGAAGCATCGCGCTGAACTGGACGCGGGAGGTGGCCTACGGTCGCTAGCAGGCCTTTCCTTTGTCCGTACTCGGGCTGGGACCTATGTCCGACCCACTGAGTGTTATTTTTGGTCGGCGCAGATCGACGCGCTGCTCGGCGGCGAGGAGCGATTTTTCGTAGATGAGAACTGGATGCCGGCAGGACAGGCAGCGGCGCGTTTCCAGGACATTCTGGAAGGCCCACTCGGAATGCGCCGCACGGTGTCCATCGAGCATCTGGTTTCACGCATCGATACGATAGCCACCACCGGCACCATCGATCAGATTGCAGACCGCACGCAGCCGATCGTCCGCCACATTTTGGAGCGCTTTGCTCGCCTGACTGTTGAGGAGCGAACCGCGCTCGAACGGCTCAGGTCGATCTCCTGGCTGCCCGCTTCTATCAGCGGAGAGCGGGTCGAGGGAAAACGCTTCGGCCCCACGGGCCTCTATCGATCGTTCCGTGCCGCAGGCTACGCGTCGCAGGTGAATGTTGTCGATCTGCCGATCCTACGGGGCGGCGGGCAAGCTAGTCGTTCGCTTGTCGACTTTCTCGACTTCCTCGGAATGAAGGCGGAGCCTCCAACGGAGACCGTCGTCGCCCATCTCGAATACTGCATGGCGAACGGCAGCCCTGCGTCCGATGTCGTCTACGCCATGCTGAGCGAGCGCCTCGGGGGGGACGACGCTACGTCCATAGACAGGCTCTCCGGAACTGCGTTCATCTACGATCCCGAGCTGGACGAATATCTTCGTGCAGATCAGGTTTTTTGGGAGCCCACCTATTTCCGTGGCTATTGGCATGCCCCAAGCCCGCGGATGCGGCTGCGCGAGGAGCTCTATCGTCATCTCGGCGTCGAAGACGCTCCGACCGCTTCAAGTTACGTCAATCTCCTGAAGGGCATCGCCACAAAGGCGAGCATCGGCGAGCTCGACGAAGACGTGCATCGGCGATGCCTTGCTTGGCTCGCTAACGCACTCGAGCGGGAAGATCAGGACGTTCTTGCCGAGCTTCGGACAGTCGGTGAAGAGCCCGTTCTGCTCAACCTCAACGGCGCGACGATCTGGGCCGATGAAGCTGCGTGGCTGGATTCGCCGATCCTTGTCGAACCGTTCGCCGGCGCCCTCGACGAGAGACTTGTGTTGCCGCCCGCGGTCTCGCGGGTTGCAGCGACGCGGCTCTATCGGGAACTCGGTGTCGCCAGGTTCTCTGATATCGGACGCCTCGCACTGGCCGAGGTCCCGAACGGGGTTTCAGCGCCGGCGGCGACGGAGCGCCTGCGGACACGCGGCGATCTCCTGCTTTGGCTGGCACCGAATGTGGAGTTTCGCGATCGGTTGCGGAGCATTTTGAGCCGCATCGAGGTGCGGACGGTTGAGCGACTGCGGGTCCATGTCGAGATTGTAGAGTTTGATCCCCCGGTCCGCTCACCTGTGAGCCAGGCCGACGCCTATTTCGACGCGGAGACCTCGCTTCTCTTCGTCCGGGCTGCGCCGGGAGAGAGTTTTGACTGGTCCGCTGCTTTCAAGGCGATCTTCGCGCCGTTGGAGCAGCTCACCATCGGGGTGGATTTGCCGCCGGTAATCATGACGGCGGCGTACATTGTAACTATGCCGACTAGGGCTGACGCCGAACGGGCGCTAAAGAATGCGAACTACCATCCACCCGAGGCCCCCTACGAAGATCTGCCCGAGACCGAGGACTTGCACGATACCGAGGACGAACACGCCGCTGAAACGGTCGCGGGCGACGAGGAGGTGTCCATCGGCGGAGGCGGCGCCGATGACGAAGCGATCAACGGGCGGGCGGCTGATGATGATCACGACGATGCCTCTGACGATCTATCGCCAGAGAGCGACGAGGCTGAGACCGACGTTGAAGAAGTCGATGCCATCGATCATGGAACGACTGCGGGCGAACAATCAGGGGAGAGCGAGAGGGCCGAAGACACTGCCTTCGCATCCAAAGCCGACAGCGGCGAGTTCGGAGCTGAAACGGGCGAACCAACCGAAGGCGGAGTATCCGGTGGTAGCGGCTGGGGATCGAGATCGCGCAGCCGGCCAGGGCCTTCAAGGGCCGAACGCCAGGAGCGACGATCTCGCCTGCTTTCCTATGCGAACGCGACGCCCCGAGAGGGAGCATCAGGTGATCAGTATGCTTCGGGCGAAGATATTGGCTCGCTGATCGATGTCGCGGCGATCGAGGCGGTCCTCAAATATGAGAGGCGAGCTGGGCGTGAGCCCATCGAGCAGCCGCATAATAATCCGGGCTTCGACATCGTGTCGGCTGTCGCGGATAGTATGCAGCGTCGCCTAATCGAAGTGAAGGGCCTTGAGGGTGAATGGACGGAGCGAGGCGTGAAGCTATCGCACATACAGTTCGCGACGGCCCAGACCTATCCGGGCGAATATTGGCTTTACGTAGTGGAACATGCGCGCGACCTGAAAAACCAGCGGGTAAGCGCAATCGCCAACCCGTTCTCAAAAGTCGTAGAATACTGGTTCGACCATGGATGGAAGGGCGTGATCGAAGAGGTCGGGGCGGCCGCCGACCTCAATCTGGAAGTGGGTGTCAAGCTGAGGCATGCCGTGTGGGGCATCGGCACCATCGAACAGGTCAATCGTCGCGGAATTGCGATCTCACTTTTGATGAATTTCGGTGACGAGGGGCGCAAGTTTATCCCGTTCAATTCCAGCTTAGAATTCGTGGACTGACGATGGCGATCTGTATTCCACCGCTTGATGCATCGACGGAATCCTCTGCCGAGAGGAAGCTCCATGAGGCGCTCCGATCGGGACTTAGCGATGACTTTCTCGTGCTTCATTCGGTTAAGTGGATCGCGAAACCCCGAGGGGCGGGCCCGCGCGATGGGGAGGTGGACTTCCTCATCTGCCACCCGAAGCATGGCCTTCTGGTCGTCGAGGTGAAAGGCGGCGGCGTGATTCTCGATTACGCTATGCGTCGTTTCGCATCGATCGATCGACATGGCGACGAGCACGAGATCACGAACCCATTCGAACAGGCGATGAGGGGTAAGTTCGCGATCCTTGAGAAGCTTAAGGAAAGCCCGTTCTGGCAGAAGTTGGGCTTGGGCCGCATCCCGCTCGGGCATGCCGCCTTCTTCCCGGATGTGGACGGGGTTGGTGGCTTAGTAGGCCCTGACGCACCTCTCGATATCATCGGCGGTCGCCAGGACATCGCTTTAATATCGCAGTGGGTCGATAGGGCTTTTACCTACTGGGCAGGTCCCGGCGGTCAGGGCGCATTGTCCGAGCTTGGCGCAGGCGGTGTCGCGACAGTGCAGCGTATATTAGCTCGCGTATCGACGACCCGACCCTTGGTATCGGCGCGACTAGTCCAGGAGGAGCAGACCCGGATCGAGCTGACGGAACGACAAGCGGCGATCCTTGACCTTCTGTCTCGGCAGCGGCGTGTCATGGTTGCGGGCGGCGCGGGAACAGGTAAGACCTTAATCGCTCGCGAAAAGGCGGCGCGCGCGGCCGAGGAAGGCCTCAAGACCCTTCTTGTCTGCTATAATCGCGGGCTTGCCGACCACCTGCGCGAGCAGTGCGAGGGCATTGAGGGACTCGATGTCGCCACCTTCCACCAGCTTTGTAAGCGCTGGATCGATAAGGCGAAGTCCGAGTTGGGCCGCGACCTGATGGCTGAGGCGCGACGCGACTATCCCGGCGGAACGGAGTTCGACCATCACCAGCCGATAGCCCTCGCATTCGCGATCGACGCGTTCGGACCGAATTATGATGCGATTATTGTCGATGAGGCACAGGACTTTGGCGATGAGTTCTGGCTGCCGATCGAGATGATGCTTTCCGATCATGCCGATGGCCTACTTTACGTATTTTTGGACGAGAACCAGAACATTTACGGGCGCTCGGCTGCGATTCCGATCAAAGGCGAGCCGATGCTGCTCGATAAGAATTGCCGAAACACGACGACCATTCATGCTGCCGCGTATCGATACTATAGGGGCGTTAGAATCGAGGCTCCAGAGATCACCGGTACGAAAATTGAGCTTCTGACCGCACCCGACATCGATCGGCAAGCGCGCGCAATTTCTGCTCTTGTCACGCGCTTGGTTGCTGTCGAAGGCGTCGCTCCCCACGACATTGGCGTCCTGCTTTGCGACGGGCGTGCCCGCTCGTCATTCGAGCGGGCGTTGGCGGCAATGACAATCCCCAAAAGCTCTCGATGGGGTCATCTCGAAGGTTATGGGCAGGGCTCAATAACAGTGGATAGCGTAGCCAAGTTCAAGGGGCTCGAGCGCGCAATTATAATACTTTGGGGACTGGATGCATCTGATCCAGTTGTTGATCGAGAGACCCTGTATGTTGGTATGTCGCGTGCGAAATCGATGTTGTATCTGTGTGGAACGGTAGCAGCATGTGGTCGTGTACTTGATGCTGGGGTGGCCTAAGAGGGCGGACTGCACATGGAGAGCGAATTAGATTCCGATCGCATTGGCCGCATCGGCGAACGGCAGTTCGAAGTGCTCTGCGAGCGCGCGGGTCTTTATTGCAACAAAAGCGCTGTCGACGTGATGGGCTGGGATTTCATCGTAGAGTTCTCGATGGGGCCGGCCGGTCAGGCACTACCTCTCGATCAACGCCCCACCAACGCAGCACGGGTGCAGTTGAAGTCGACACTCGGCCGCGCCGGCAATCGTATCCGCCTCAGTCTGTCCGCCATCGATCGCCTCGCCAAGGACCCTCGGCCTGCGCTCATCGTCGTGTTTCGGTTGCGAGCCGACGGCGAACTCCAATCCGCTTATCTCGTCCATCTTATCGGGAATGAGCTCGCGCGTGTTCTCAAGCGATTGAGACTGGCGGAGGCCCGCAAGGCTCACGACATCAACCACACCGATATTAGCTACGACTACGAGAAAGTCGGGGTACGCTTCGAGCCGACCCCCGCCGGCTTGTTGGCAGCCCTGACTGCTGCCTGCGGGCAAAATCCCGGTGCCTATACAATCGAGAAGCAACGACAGCTCGCCGAACTTGGCTATGAAAACGGCCAGTTCGAGGCCGAGGCACTCATCCAGATCGAGGGTCCGGAACATTTCAGCAATCTGTTGCTCGGCCTCGCACCCTTGAAGCCGCATAGCCTCCGCGTGTTCGACAGCCGGTTCGGCATACGTCTGCCCTACCAAGGTACGCTGTTCGACGACATCGAAGAGCTGCGCCTTACGCCTCCTACTCTAGGTTCCTGTGAGATTTCGATCCGCGGACCCAACTTCGGACAAGCGGCGCGGTTCGACGGCGAAATGTTCATCGGCCCGCCGATGGCGGAGCCTCATGGAGCAGAGCTTCTCATCCGCACCCAAGACTTCATCATCCGGCTGACGCCGCCGGCTCTCAAGTTCGAGAGCGTCGGCTCGATCGACGACATGGAGCATTCCCTGGAGGAGTGGGCGGAGTTGCTTCGCGCTCTCACACTCATGGCGACGGGGCGAGCGACCCTGATGATCGCCGGAAATGACCGCATCCCGCCGATTGCCTTCCCGGTCGATCAACCCATCACCGGACCGTACCTCGAGGAGATCCCGCTGATCTCCGCATTCTTGGACGGGTGGCTTCAGCTTCTCACGAATGCAGGCCTTCGTTCGACCGCTAGATTCAAGTTCGATGCGTTCTGGGAGGCCAATGAAGCGCGCATGGCGGTGGATATTCTGCTCAAGCCACAATCCGAGGCCCGCTTCGAATTCCAGAGCCTTGAGATTGAAGATTCGTTGCCGCCGCCTGAAGGCCTGTATTTCAACAGCACGTCCTTCGCCGACACCAGTATAACCTTCAGCGCGAAGGTCTTCTTCAAGATGACCGACGATCCTGAATGGCGGTACAGGTCGATGGGCTTCGAAGCGCTCGATGTTAGACCAGAGGTCGACGACCTTGAAGAATATGGAATGGATCAGGCGACAGCCTGCGATCTGAAACTCCTCATCGACCCGAGGAACATCACATTGACGCCTCGGACGGATACCCCTGAAAAGCCGACACCGTCCTCCAGCACTAGGTATGAGAGACGATAGAGGCCATCTGAGGAACGGGCACCAAATGAGTATGCAATGGCTATTGGCAAAAGCGCCGGGATTTCAGGCGCTACCCGAAGCAGATCGCAGCGCGATCTTCAACTTCACCTTCCTGTGGAGCCTGTTCGAGGCCCAGGTCATGGGCAATTTCGCGCGCGCCGACCTAATCTGCGCAAAAGTCGACCAATGGCGAGATAGCGGTACGCTCGATGCCGATCAATATAGCGCCGAGTTGGCTTATTTTCAGCAGCGCTACTACGCCAACGGCGGCTTCACGCACCACTTTCCCCACCTCAATCTGCGCCCCGCAGATCAGCCCGGTATCGTCCAGTCGGTTCTCGATGGAAGCAACACCGATCCGCGCGATCGGCTCCTCACGGTGATGATGATCGTCTGGCGATTCCGAAACAATCTTTTCCATGGCGAGAAGTGGGCCTATAAGCTCCAGGGGCAGCTCTCGAACTTTACGCATGCTAATGCCGCCCTAATGCGGCTTCTTGAGCGACATGGACAGTTGGCAAACTGACGGCACAAATTTTACGCGGCTTCCGCCAGAACGGATCGGCCGCATAGACCCGTCGCTCGTCTGCCTACCAATAGCTACATCTAAGTAATGCCGTCATGCTAAGCTGATCGTGCTGCCCAGAGGCCGCTTACGGTTTTTTGTTGTTAGGACTGGGGAGACTTCACTACAATATGGTGCCGCGCTTGCTGCTGACTTAGCCTAATCTGTGGATATGTATTTGAGGGACACTCGTTGACGGTTACGCTCGAAGAGGAGCTCCTCACCCATCTCGATTCCGCCATCCCGGAAGGCGAGACCAAGGCGCGCAACATCGACGTCGTGGCCTTCTTCAACGGCTTCGGCTCGTCGACCTGGCCGACGCTCGAGGAGACCGGTCAGCATTTTGGCGGCATCACCCGCGAACGCACCCGTCAGATTATCGCTGCGAACTACCGCGATCGTGTCGGTGCCGAGGACCTGCCTGAGCTGCGCGCCTGCGCCGAACGGATCTCGGCCTTCGGCATCTGGTTCGCCTCCGATCTCGCGGACCTTCTGGTCGACGAAGGCTGGGCCGACGAGGACGCTAACATCCTGGGCGTGCTGAACATGATGCAGGGCCTCGGCCTCTGCACCCAGTACGGCCTCTACGATGGCCGCATCACTTCCCTGACCCGTTCCAAGCTCGACGAGGTCGAAGATTATCTGATCCTCGACGGCGAGAGCGTCAAGCTCCTCAAGGCCGCGGTCAAGGAGACGCGGCGCATCCCTGGCCTCGTCGGCTTGGCGGACGTCGCGCATCTCTCGCAAATCGATGTCGAGCTCGAGACGCTGCTTGCAGTCATCCGCCTCCATCCCGAGGCTTGGGTCGGCGAATCGGGCGGCATTACGCGCTACTGCTTCGAGGATCGCGAGAACGTCCTCGTCAACATGTCCGAGAAGGTCTTCTCCGTCTTCGACAAGGTCGAGATCTCCCGCCTCGCCGCGACACTCGCCAATGCACTGCGCCGGCGTTCGACAGACCTGTCCTATCCCGACCAAGCAGCCATCGAGCAATACATTCGCGGCTCAAAATTCTTCCAGTGCGGCAAGCGCATGGCCAGATTCGAGGGCGAGACCACCGAGTTGACAGATATCGAAACCGACATCGTCGACTTCCTCGGCGAGAACGGCCCATCCGACTTCGTCACGGTACGGGCGCATCTTGTGTCGCTCGGATACGGCATCCCTTCGTTCATGAAGACGATCGGCGCGAACGCGTTGGTGAACGTCGACCGGTCCGCCGGACGCAAGCAGTTCGTCTACAGCCTCGTCGGCCGACCTAGGCCGTTGGAACGCCAGCCCGTGGACGACGCGCTCACCGACGACGACCGCTATTCCCGCTTCGCGGCGCGCCTCCAGAGAATCGGCGCAATCGGCAGCACGGATGCCGACGTGCAGAGCACGCGCCGCCGCGAGCAATCGATCCTGTCCAAATACCTCTTCGAAGGCCGCAAGACGCACTGCTGCGCCATCTGCGGCGAGGAGCACGACGTCGCCTCCCTCGTCACGGCGCACAAGAAAAAGCGATCACTCTGCAACGAGCGCGAACGTCTCGACCCGCATATCGTCATGCCGCTCTGCGTGTTCGGCTGCGACCATCTCTACGAACGCGGCTTGCTTCAAATCTTTGGCGGGCGAGTGACCGGCGATGCGTCGAAGGCAACAGGTGCGGCGACTAAGGCATTCATCGACAGGATTGCCGGGAAGCGTGTTTCTAAGGAATGGCTCCAAGGCGGCGACAGCTACTTCCAGCGGTAAGGCTCTACTCCAGATCGGGCGCTTCGCCGTGCTGCCATAGCACCTCGGGCTTGCCGAATTCGCCCTCGTCCGGGTTGGCAGGCATCTTCAATGCGATGACGCCGGCATAGCTCGGCGACATCAGCTTTGCCCGGGCGACGGCATCATCCCAGCTCGGCATCTGCTGCGCTTCGAATGCCGGCCTCAGGTCGCCATCCTCGCCCCGCTCGAACGCGGCCAGAACGATGAGCGCGGTGTTCTTGCCCCGTTGCTGCTGCTCCATCGGCTGTTGAACACGGCGCATCGTGATCGCTTCAATCAGGACTCCTGCGTGATCCCGAGGTTAGAACATAGAGGGAGCGCTGAGCAATCTCTATGACCCGCGTTGACCCAAAGACGATCACCCTAGGCTTATTTTGGAGGGTTATGGAGGGCTATGGAGTAGACGTAGTTCTCATCGCTATCCCGCATGGCCCGGAAAGCCGATCAGTGACGACAGCCGGAGCAAGAGGGATTCGAACTGTGACGATGACAGGCATTGTTGTCTAAATCACCGATTACCCGACATCGCCTGAGGGGCCATCCTTTTTATACGCCACGGCATCCCATTCGCCGCACACCGGTCCCGGAAGCCTTTTCAGACATGACATTCCGCGCTTCCATTGCCCAGCCCCTTTCCGGGGATGGGACAATGGTGACGATGGCGGTTAAGCGGAACAGGATCACTATCGAGGTTACACCCTCGACCGGACCGGAAACGGACCGGAATGATCCCGCACGCAAAGACGCTGCCGTGATGTCGCTGGCTCGCCTGATCGGTCGCCAGATTGCCCGCGAGCAGTTTGAGCGTAGACTGGAAGCGGAGCGCAAAGCACAGCGCCACCAGCGTAGCTGACCTGCAAATTCCCTTGCATTTATACGTGTAATACGTACTATATAAGCAGACCTATTCTCTCGGAGTCTGCAATGCCAACCACAACTTCCCTCGAATTCCAGCGTAAGTTCGGACACTATCTGAACGAGTGTCACCGTGAGCCGGTGGAAATCACGCGCCATGGACGGCGAGAGTTCGTGGTGATGTCAGCCGCCCAATATGACGAGCTGCTGTCAGCGGCGCAGCGCAGCGGCAAAGCCGTCGAAACCGCCTCCGACCCTGAACAGAATTAACCTGCCCCCTCACACGGAGCTTGAAAGGACTGCCGATATGCCCCGCGTTGCGCTCTATGCCCGATATTCTTCCGACAATCAGCGCGAAGCGTCGATCGAGGACCAACTACGTATCTGCCGCGAGCAGGCGAAGCGCGAGAAGTGGAAGATCGTCGGAACCTACAAGGATGCTGGCATCTCCGGCGCGAGCATGATCCTGCGCCCCGGCATTCAGGCCCTTCTTCAGGATGCGCAGGCTGGCCAGTTCGACATCGTTCTGGCAGAGGCACTGGATCGCATCAGTCGTGACCAGGCTGACGTCGCCACCTTCTACAAGCACCTCAAGTTCGCAGACGTTCCGATTGTCACGCTGTCGGAGGGCGAGATCAGCGAGCTTCATGTCGGGCTCAAGGGCACGATGAATGCGCTGTTCCTGAAAGACCTTGCCGCTAAAACCCATCGCGGCATTCGCGGCCGCGTCGAGGACGGCAAATCGGGTGGCGGTCTGTGCTTTGGCTACAATGTCGTCAAGCAGCTCGATGCGCGCGGTGATCCCATTCGCGGCGACCGGGAAATCAACGAAGCCGAGGCGAATGTTGTCCGGCGCATCTTCCGCGAGTTCGCCGCCGGCGTTGGCCCCCGCACCATCGCCCGCACATTGAACGAGGAAGGTGTCCCGGGTCCGGCTGGCAAGCTCTGGAGCGACACCACGATCCGGGGCCATGTAAAGCGCGGCACGGGGCTGGTGAACAATGAACTTTATATCGGTCGTCTGATCTGGAACCGGCTTCGCTACATCAAAGATCCATCCACCGGAAAGCGCGTGTCGCGGCTGAACCAGGAATCCGAATGGATCATCAAGGATGTGCCGGAGCTGCGCATTGTCGATGACGAACTCTGGCATTCGGTCCGCATCCGGCAGGGCGAGATCGCGGAGAAGTTTGCCAACGTCAACGAAGCCGTGCGCAAGCACCACAAAAAGAACCGCCTGAACGGCACACGTCGGCCGAAGTCCCTTCTGTCCGGCCTGGTGTTTTGTGGCTGCTGCGGAGGCCCCTACTCGCTTCGCGGCGCTGATCGGTTCGCCTGCTCGAACCACATCAGCAAGGGCGCCTGTTCAAACAGCCGCACGATCCCGCGTGAGGATCTGGAAGCACGCGTGCTCTCCGGCCTGAAGGACCGCATGATGGCGCCTGAGATCGTCGAGGAGGCGATGCGCGCCTATGCCGAGGAAACTAATCGGCTGAACCGGGAACGCCGCTCCAGCGGCGATGCCTGGAAAGCAGAACTGGTGAAGATCGAGAAGCAGATCCGCGGCATCATCGAGGCGATCAAGGCTGGCATGTTCCATCAGAGCATGAAGGCAGAGATGGACACGCTGGAGGCGCGCAAGACCGAACTGAACGCCCTGCTGGCCGACGCGCCAGAGGACACACCGGACATTCTGCCGAGCGCCTCGGCGATCTATGCGAAGAAGGTTTCTGCCCTGACGAAGGCGCTCAATCGCAAGGAGGAGCGGCAGGAAGCGACGGAGACATTGCGCGGCTTGATCGAGAAGATTTCGCTGACGCCGGGGCCGGAACGCGGCGAGATTTTCGCCACGCTTCACGGCGAACTGGGCACGATCCTGAACTGGACGGAGCATCAAGCTATTGAAAAGGCTACAAAAACAAACACTCCCGGAAGTGATCTCACGGGAGTGTCGTTATCAGTGGTTGCGGGGGCAGGATTTGAACCTGCGGCCTTCAGGTTATGAGCCTGACGAGCTACCGGGCTGCTCCACCCCGCGTTGACTGCGTCCCCGACTTGGATCGGGATATGTCTTAGAATTGGATAAAGCCGCTTTGAGGGCGGCTTTTGCATTCGGCTTAAGCCGTAGGTGTGAGAAGAAGATAAACTGATGTTAGTTGCGTTTAGCAGACCTGGCAGCGACCTACTCTCCCGCGTCTTAAGACGGAGTACCATTGGCGCTG
>NZ_SISF01000032.1 GCF_004310285.1 Agrobacterium cavarae | reverse complement strand
CTGGGCCGACCTGATGATCCTGACGGGCAATGTCGCGCTCGAATCCATGGGTTTCAAGACTTTCGGTTTTGCCGGCGGTCGTGCAGACGTGTGGGAACCGGAAGAGCTCTACTGGGGCCCGGAAGGCACATGGCTCGGCGATGAGCGCTACAGCGGCGAGCGCCAGCTCTCCGAACCGCTCGGCGCGGTGCAGATGGGTCTCATCTACGTCAACCCGGAAGGCCCGAACGGCAATCCGGATCCGGTTGCCGCAGCCCGCGATATCCGCGAAACCTTCGCCCGCATGGCGATGAACGACGAAGAAACGGTTGCTCTCATTGCAGGCGGCCACACCTTCGGCAAGACGCATGGTGCCGGCGACCCGTCGCTGATCGGTGCAGAGCCGGAAGGTGGCGCGCTTGAAGATCAGGGTCTCGGCTGGAAGAGCAAGTTCGGCACCGGCGTCGGCAAGGATGCCATTACCGGTGGGCCGGAGGTCACCTGGACGCAGACGCCGACCCAGTGGAGCAACTTCTTCTTCGAAAACCTCTTCGGTTTCGAGTGGGAACTGACCACGAGCCCGGCTGGTGCAAAGCAGTGGGTGGCGAAGAATGCAGAGCCGTCCATTCCCGATGCCTTCGATCCGTCGAAGAAGAAGCTGCCAACCATGCTGACGACGGACCTGTCGCTGCGCTTCGACCCGGAATATGAGAAGATTTCGCGTCGCTTCCTGGAGCATCCGGAACAGTTTGCCGATGCTTTCGCCCGCGCATGGTTCAAGCTGACCCATCGCGACATGGGTCCGAAGGTTCGCTACCTCGGTCCGGAAGTTCCGGCCGAAGACCTGATCTGGCAGGACGTCGTTCCGGCTGTGAACCATCCGCTGATCGACGATCAGGACATTGCCGAGTTGAAGGCAAAGGTTCTGGCGACCGGTCTTTCGGTGCAGGAACTGGTGTCCACTGCCTGGGCGTCCGCTTCGTCCTTCCGTGGTTCGGACAAGCGTGGCGGTGCCAACGGTGCACGCATTCGCCTGGAGCCGCAGAAGAACTGGGAAGCCAACCAGCCTGAGCAGCTGGCAAAGGTTCTCTCGGTTCTGGAAGGCGTCCAGCGTGACTTCAACGCGGCTCAGACGGGCGGCAAGCAGATCTCGCTTGCCGATCTCATCGTGCTGGCGGGTGCTGCCGGAATCGAAAAGGCCGCGAAGGCTGGCGGACAGGATGTGACCGTACCGTTCACGCCTGGCCGCGCCGACGCCTCGCAGGAGCAGACCGATGTTGCCTCCTTCGCCGCACTCGAGCCACGCATCGATGGCTTCCGCAACTATGTCAACGAGAAGCGCCATCAGTTCATGAAGGCAGAGGAAGCACTGATCGACCGTGCGCACCTGCTGACCCTGACCGGTCCTGAAATGACGGCGCTCTTGGGTGGCCTTCGTGTTCTCAACGTCGGCAAGCCAGAGCATGGCGTCTTCACCGATCGTCCCGAAGTTCTGACGAACGACTTCTTCGTCAACCTTCTCGACATGAGCACCCAGTGGGCTCCAGTCGCTGGCGAGAAAGGCATCTACGAGGCCCGTGACCGCAACACCAACGAGGTGAAGTGGACCGGTACGCGCGTCGACCTGATCTTCGGTTCGCACTCGCAGCTGCGCGCCTTCGCCGAGGTCTATGCCTCCGCCGATGCCGGCCGCAAGTTCACCAAGGACTTCGTTGCTGCCTGGAACAAGGTGATGAACGCCGATCGCTTCGATCTCGTCTGATTTCTGAAGCTGGCACACAATGAAAGGGGCGCGATGAATGTCGCGCCCCTTTTCGTTTAAAGCGCCGTGCGTCCTATTGGGCCCGCAAAGGACTCTTTGCCTTTTTGAATCTACACATCGTGCTTTTCCGAAAATCGAGTCCGATTTTCGGGCCGATGGTGTAGCCGGAAAATAAAAAGGCCACCCGCACTCTACGGATGGCCTAACGCGTGTGTTGACTTGAAGATGCTTACAGCGTGCCGTTGCGCTGCTGGATCATCATGTAAGTATCATAGGTGTATTCGGCGATCTGCGCCCAGAGATAGGCGTCCTTCTTGAAGGCCTGCTGGCTCTCGTAGATGGTCTTGAAGTCCGGGTTCACCGAGGAAATGCCGGCATAGGTTTCGACCGCTGCCTTGTGGCAGACATCGAGGATTTCCTGGCTGAACGGGCGAAGGATCGCGCCTTGAGCCACGAGTTCCTTGAGCGCCTTCGGGTTCTGCGCGTCGTAGCGCTCCAGCATGTAGGCGTTACCCGCGGCGCAGGCGTCTTTCAGGATGCGCTTGTAGTTTTCCGGCAGGCTGTTGTACTTTTCCAGATTGATGAAGGCGTGAACCGCGGGGCCGCCTTCCCACCAGGCGGGATAGTAGTAATATTTGGCGACCTTATAGAAGCCAAGCTTCTGATCGTCATAGGGGCCGACAAATTCGGTGGCGTCGATCGTGCCCTTTTCAAGGGCGGCGTAGACATCACCGCCGGCGATCTGCTGCGGTGTGACGCCAACCTTCTGCATGACCTGGCCAGCAAGTCCGGCGATGCGCATCTTCAGACCCTTCAGATCATCGATGGTGTTGATTTCCTTGCGAAACCAACCGCCCATCTGTGCGCCGGTGTTGCCGAGCAGGATGGAATAGATGTTGTGCTTGGCAAAGAACGCGTTCAGCAGATCGTTGCCGCCGGCCTGATTGAACCAGGCATTGGTCTGGCGAGCATTGAGACCGAAGGGAATGGCGGTTCCAAGTGCGAAAGTCGGGTCTTTGCCGACATAATAGTAAGAGCAGGTATGGGCCATCTCGACCGTTCCGGCGCTGACTGCATCTGCCGCCTGGAGCGCCGGGACGATTTCACCGCCGGCAAAATGTTGGATGACGAAGTTGCCGCCCGAGGCTTCTTTCACATGATCGGCAACCAGCTGCCCCGCGCCAAAGAGAATATCCAGCCCCTTGGTGAAAGAGGATGTCATGCGCCATGTGATCTGCGGGTTTTCCTGCGCGATAGCGGGTGCTGCGAGGGCTGCTGCTGTAACGCCTGCGCCGGCGGCGCCCGCGTTTCTGATAAACGATCTGCGATCCATCACTGATTGCCTTGACTGAAGCTTCGGCGAACCGCTTGGTACGCCTCCCGCCGATGTAATAACCACGTCCGATTGCAGCCTTCAAGACAATAGTGGTGATATTTCGGCCAGCCTTGGGTAACCCCAAGTTGAGATCTGCAAATTCGTCAGGTGCCGCGTGCCGGATCGTCGAAAGCGGGGTTGTAGAAGAGCGAGAGTGTCAGACTTCTGGCGATACGGTCGGCGGTCTGCATGAACCATTCATGCGCTTGCCCGGTGGGCGCGATCTCATCCAGCGTCTGCGAAAACAATGTCAGCCATTGCGGAAAAAGATCGGCGCTCATGCCGCCGACACCCATATGCGCCTGGACCGGCTTTCCGCCATAGGCCCCGGTCTTGAATGCGACGGAAGACCAGAAGCTCTTCATCTTTTCCATGTGCTCCGGCCAGCGGCCTGAAAGCCGGTTGTCGAAGACAGGTCCGAGCGTGTCATGCGCGCGGACACGCTCGTAAAAGGTCTCGACCAGTCTGGAAATAAATGCCGCATCGACACCCATGCGGGCCATATCCCTTTCGGCGCGTTCCTGCATTGCCGCGCTGTGCGCAGCTTTTGCTGCCATGTCTTCACTCATCAGTTATCGGGTCTGCCTTGGATGGGGTGGAACGCATTGTGGCATGGGTTGTTAACCATGCCACCGGTGGCCTCGCCGTCATTTACTTATTGCAAAGGGAAATGACCGAGTTTGGGCTCGCTGGAATGAATACCAGGAGCAATGGAAGATGGCCAGAATTCTCATTACCGAAGACGAAGACGCTCTGCGTACGTTTGTCGCCCGGGCACTTCGCCTGGATGGACACGAAACCCATGAGGCCGCCGATGGCGAGCAGGGGTTCGAAAAACTGAGCGAACAGGATTTCGATCTTCTCCTGTCCGATATCCGCATGCCGGTGATGGACGGGATCGAACTGGCGCATCGTGCCTCAACGCAATATCCCAACCTCAAAATCCTGCTGATGACGGGATATGCCGAACAGCGTGAGCGTGCGGACGATCTCGTTACCAAGATCATCGACGTCGTTCCCAAGCCCTTCGCACTGCCGGATATCCGCCTTGCCGTGGCTCGCGCTCTCGCGGCCTGATCAGACAGCGGACACACTGCGCGATGGGTTTGCGAACCTGTCGCTTCTGCGGCTTTCGCCGTCTGCCTGAAGCAGGCCGCAGTATTTTGCATGCGTAACTGCCGCATGCTCTTTAAAGGCATGAAAACACCCACCATATTCTGGCTAAGCAAGCTGCGGCGATCAAATGCGCCAAGGCTTCGCGGCACTTGCAAATCCAAGATGTGAGATGCCGAAAAGGGGTCTGCCGCTTACGGGGGCTCCAATCCCAACGTTCCGATCTGTGCCGAAAGCGGGCAGGCCGGCAAAGGAGGCTATGAATATGAACATTGAAAAATACTCAGAGCGGGTCCGCGGATTTCTTCAATCCGCCCAGACCTATGCGCTGGCGCAAAACCACCAGCAGTTCGCAGCTGAGCATGTGCTCAAGGCGCTGCTCGATGACGACCAGGGTATGGCGTCCTCGCTGATCGAGCGCGCAGGTGGGGATGCTAAGGAAGCGCGGCTTGCCAATGATGCGGCGCTGGCCAAACTGCCCAAGGTTTCCGGCGGCAATGGCGGCCTCTCGCTGACAGCGCCGCTTGCGAAGGTCTTTGCGACCGCTGAAGACGTGTCGAAAAAGGCAGGCGATAGCTTCGTGACCGTCGAGCGGTTGCTTCAGGCGCTGGCGATCGAGACCTCCGCGTCCACCTCGTCGTCGCTCAAGAAGGCGGGCGTAACGGCACAGGCGCTCAATCAGGCGATCAATGATATCCGCAAGGGCCGCACGGCCGATAGCGCCAATGCCGAACAGGGCTTTGATGCGCTGAAGAAATTCGCCCGTGATCTGACGGAGGAAGCGCGCGAAGGCAAGCTCGATCCGGTGATCGGTCGCGATGACGAAATTCGCCGCACGATCCAGGTTCTGTCGCGCCGCACCAAGAACAACCCCGTGCTGATCGGTGAACCGGGCGTCGGCAAGACGGCCATCGCCGAAGGCCTGGCGTTGCGCATCATCAATGGCGACGTGCCGGAAAGCTTGAAAGACAAGAAGCTGATGGCGCTCGATATGGGCGCGCTGATTGCCGGTGCGAAGTATCGCGGTGAGTTCGAGGAACGTCTGAAGGCTGTGCTGAACGAGGTTCAAGCAGAAGCAGGCGGCATCATCCTCTTCATCGATGAGATGCACACGCTGGTTGGTGCCGGTAAGGCGGATGGCGCAATGGATGCGTCCAACCTCCTGAAGCCTGCTCTTGCCCGTGGCGAGCTTCACTGCGTCGGTGCAACCACGCTCGATGAATATCGCAAGCATGTGGAAAAGGATCCGGCACTTGCCCGTCGCTTCCAGCCGGTTCTGGTTGACGAGCCGACGGTCGAGGACACGATCTCGATCCTGCGTGGTCTGAAAGAGAAATACGAGCAGCATCACAAGGTCCGTATCTCGGATTCGGCCCTGGTTGCGGCTGCGACGCTTTCGAACCGCTACATCACCGATCGCTTCCTGCCGGACAAGGCCATCGACCTGATGGACGAAGCCGCGTCGCGTCTTCGCATGCAGGTGGACTCCAAGCCGGAAGAGCTGGACGAACTGGATCGTCGCATCATCCAGCTCAAGATCGAGCGCGAAGCCTTGAAGCAGGAGACGGATGCGTCTTCGGCCGACCGGCTAAAGAAGCTTGAGGATGAGCTGACCGATACGGAAGAAAAGGCGGATGCCCTGACGGCCCGTTGGCAGGCGGAAAAGCAGAAGCTCGGACATGCTGCGGATCTGAAGAAGCAGCTCGACGAAGCACGCAACGAATTGGCGATTGCCCAGCGCAACGGTCAGTTCCAGCGCGCCGGTGAGTTGACCTATGGCATCATTCCAGGCTTGGAAAAGGAACTGGCGACGGCGGAAGAGCGCGACAGCAACGGTGCCGCCTCCATGGTTCAGGAAGTGGTGACGGCGGACAATATTGCCCATGTCGTCTCCCGCTGGACGGGCATTCCCGTCGACAGGATGCTGGAAGGTCAGCGCGAGAAGCTGCTGCGCATGGAAGACGAACTCGGCAAGTCCGTGGTCGGCCAGGGCGAAGCGGTTCAGGCCGTGTCGAAGGCGGTGCGCCGTGCGCGTGCCGGTCTCCAGGACCCGAACCGTCCGATCGGCTCCTTCATCTTCCTCGGCCCGACGGGCGTGGGTAAGACGGAGCTGACCAAGGCCTTGGCGCGCTTCCTCTTCGACGACGAAACCGCGATGGTTCGCCTCGACATGTCGGAATATATGGAGAAACACTCCGTTGCCCGGCTGATCGGTGCGCCTCCCGGCTATGTCGGCTATGAAGAAGGCGGTGCTCTGACGGAAGCGGTTCGCCGCCGCCCGTACCAGGTCGTGCTGTTCGATGAGATTGAAAAGGCGCATCCGGACGTCTTCAACGTCCTGTTGCAGGTGCTGGATGATGGTCGTCTGACCGATGGTCAGGGCCGCACCGTCGATTTCAAGAACACCATCATCATCATGACCTCGAACCTCGGTTCGGAGTTCCTGACGCAGATGGGCGACAGCGACACGGTAGAGTCGGTCCGCGAAATGGTGATGGAGCGCGTGCGCGGTCACTTCCGCCCCGAATTCCTCAACCGTATCGACGACATCATCCTCTTCCATCGCCTGCATCGCGATGAGATGGGTGCGATTGTCGATATCCAGCTTCGCCGCCTCGTTTCGCTGCTCAGCGATCGCAAGGTGACGCTCGACCTGGACGAGGATGCCCGGATCTGGCTTGCCAACAAGGGTTACGACCCTGCCTATGGTGCACGCCCGTTGAAGCGTGTCATTCAGAAGTCCGTTCAGGACAGGCTGGCCGAGATGATCCTGGGT
This sequence comes from Agrobacterium cavarae, assembly GCF_004310285.1. Taxonomy (GTDB): domain Bacteria; phylum Pseudomonadota; class Alphaproteobacteria; order Rhizobiales; family Rhizobiaceae; genus Agrobacterium; species Agrobacterium cavarae. The sequence continues at coordinate 502,552 of NZ_SISF01000032.1, read as the reverse complement.
GGCGAGGTTCCGGACGGTTCCACCGTCAAGGTGACCTCCGGTACCGACAGGCTGCTGTTCAAGGTCAAGCAGCCATCTGCGCATGATGGCGTGGCAGACGCCGCGTGATGTGGTTAAGGGCTCCTTCGGGAGCCCTTTTTTGTTGTTGCGGTTCTATCGAGACGAGACAGACTTACTCTGCGTCACCAGTGACGACGCCGACGAAAGGCAATTCGCGGAAGGCATAGGCCACATCCATGCCGTAGCCGACGACGAAGTAGTCCGGGCATTCGAAGCCGACGAAATCAGCCTCCAGATCTTCCTTGCGTTTGACCTTCTTGTCCAGCAGCACGGCGATAGAGACGTTGCGGGCGCCACGCTCGAACAACAGTTCCTTGGCAAAACGCAGCGTGCGACCCGATTCGAGAATGTCGTCGATCAGAAGAACATCGCGGTCCTTCACGTCGCTGTCGATATCCTTGACGATCTTGACGCCTTGCGAAACGGTGCCGGTGCCGTAGCTGGAAAGCGTGATGAACTCGACTTCCGGGGCAAGGCCGCTATCGTGCAGCGCGCGGATGAGGTCGGCAGCGAAAATGAAGGAGCCCTTCAACACCGCAATGACCAGCAGGTCCTTTGTAGGGCCCTGGGCGATGTGCTTTGCCATGTCGCGGTTGCGCTCGGCGATCTGGTCGGCGGTGTAAAGCGGCTCGATGTTTTTTCCACGAACGACGGGCATTGTGTCTCCTGCATTGCTTCGCAGCCAGACAGAAGCTGCCGGCGGATGAAATGAAGGGGCTGCGGTAGCACAGTCAGCGGGCGGAAGCATCCGTTTCGATAAAGGAAAGCTTGATTTCTGGCGTTTTTCCACCGGGATGGCGCAGTTTTGCCGAGAAGCCATGGCTCTGGCCGGGACCGATTTCGGTAATGGGCGGTTCGATCAGCATGCTGGCGACCTTCTCTCCCTTGGCGGCGAAAAGGTCGGCACGGATGGACGGAATCTCCTGAATGTTGTCGGTTCTGTTATCGACAATGCCATTGATGACCAGGACTTCCATCCCGCCAGCATCCTGCGGGGTAATGCTGATATGCGAGATGGCAAGTGGTTCAGGCGGTGCCTCGACGGTCGGTCTTTCCGTCGGAAGCACGGAAAATCCACCGGACATAAAGAACATGCCGACGGCTGCTGCCGCGACGACGGCCGAATAGCCGTCGACCGAAAGCGAGGAAAGCTTGCGATCGATCCACGCGATCATCGCCTGAAATGTCTCGAGCGCACCGACGGTCCTGCGCTTGCCTTGTTGATAAGCCGCGCGTCGATTGTCGTTTCCGTAGTCACGAAAGACCGTTTCCTTTACGGTCACGAAGTCGGCGTCAATCGTTTCCTGTCGCGTCACGGCTCTTGTCTTTGGCCGGGCAGCAGGCGCATCTGGCATCAAAAGGTCGTAATCATGTGCCGATTGTTTGCGAAATGGACGGAACATAGCCATGAAGTTCCCTTGGTCAGTTTTTCAGCCCGAGTTCACCCCGGGCATTGAAAGGAATCTTGACCAGTCGTAAATTTAATTGGTTAACGCTTCGCAAAGATCGACTGCGTCGAGCCGCATTTCCCGCCGTTTGCGGGCAAAAAGCGGCAGGGCGGAGATTTGAAGACGCTCAAGCGGATCGGAAAAGAAAGAGACTGGAAAAGCGTTGATCCATTTCGAAAATGTCGGGCTGCGTTACGGCATGGGCCCGGAAATTCTCAGGGACATGACCTTCGATATTCCCAAGGGTTCCTTTCAGTTCCTGACCGGGCCGTCCGGTGCGGGCAAGACGACGCTTCTGCGCCTGCTGCTTATGTCGCTGCAGCCGACGCGCGGTCATATCCGCATGTTCAACCGCGATATCTCCCGCATCCCGAGAAGCGAGCTTCCGATGCTGCGTCGACGCGTCGGCATCGTCTTTCAGGATTTTCGCCTGCTCGATCATCTGACCACCTATGAGAATGTCGCCTTGCCTTTGCGTGTCCGCGGCAAGGAAGAAAGCGCCTATCGCAACGATGTCATCGAGCTTTTGAAGTGGGTCGGTCTGGGAGAGCGCGTCAACGTTCTTCCCGCCATTCTCTCGGGCGGCGAAAAGCAGCGTGCCGCGATCGCCCGCGCGCTGATGGATCAGCCGGAGATCCTGTTGGCCGATGAGCCGACCGGTAACGTCGATCCGCCCATGGCCAAGAGGCTGCTCAATCTCTTTCTGGAACTCAACCGGCTGGGCACCGCCGTCGTCATCGCCACGCACGATTTTGGCTTGATGGATCAGGTCGATGCGCGCCGGATGATCCTGACCGAAGGGCGGCTCGACATCTATGAATGAGATGAACCGCAAGACGCTGAAACCGAGAGCGCCGCAGCAGGGCGCACCGCAGATGCGCATCCGCCCGATGGCGCCGATCCTGCCGCCATCCAACATTCAGGGCAACGCGCTGATCGTCGTCATCGCCATCATGGCCTTTCTCGCCTGTCTGACGCTCGGTGCCGTCAGCATGGTACGCGCCACCGCCGCCAGCTGGCAGAGCCAGATCTCGCGGGAGATCACCATTCAGATCAAGCCCGAAGACGGGCTCGATATGAATGCGGCGCTCAACAAGGCCCGCAATCTGGCGCTGGGTTTCGTCGGCACGCGCGAAGGCACGATCATGGACGATGCCGCGACGAGCCGCCTCCTGGAGCCGTGGCTGGGCTCGGGGCTTGATCTGTCCGAACTGCCGGTGCCGCGTCTTGTCATCATTACCATCGATGAAAACAACCCGCCGGATTTCGAAGCCATGCGGGCAATGCTGAAGACCGAAATCCCGCAGGCCTTTCTGGACGACCATCGCACCTGGGTGGATCGACTGGTCTCCATGGCCCATACCACGGTGATGATCGGTGTTGGCGTGCTGGTGCTGGTCTTTACCGCCATGGTGCTGACGGTGATCTTTGCCACGCGCGGTGCACTCTCCGGCAACCGGCACATTGTCGAGGTGCTGCATTTCGTCGGCGCCGAAAGCGGCTTCGTCGCGCGCGAATTCCAGAAGCACTTTCTGAAGATCAGCCTCAAGGGTTCGGGTGCCGGCAGTGCTGTCGCGGCGTTCGTCTTCCTTGCGGCAGGCTTCTGGCAGTCGCGCTCGCTTGCAACGCCGCAAAGTGATCAGGCGACCGCCTTGTTCGGCTCATTCTCGGTCGGCATCGACGGTTATCTTGGTATCCTGATGACGATGATCATCATCTCGCTGCTGACGACGATCACGGCGCGCATGACGGTCATCCGCACCATTGATGAGATCGACCGCATCCGTTCCGACCCGTCGAAGAGCGATGGCTTATAGGGCGTTGGTGGTAGAGGACCGGGCACAACCGCCTGTTCCTTGCCATAGTCCCTGCTTATGGTAACTCATGGCAATGAGTCGCATAGACCGGCATGATCATATGGCTGATTCGCCGCGGAACCGAATGTTCTCGCGACGCGGGCCGTTGCGCCGCTTCATCCGTATAGCCATCCTCGTTTTCGTCGTCACTGCCGGTGCCGTTTTCGGCGGATTTTTGTGGTTTGCCGATTCCGTTGCGACCATGCGACCGCCGGAAGGCGCGAGAGCCGATGCCATCATTGTCCTGACCGGAGGTTACCAGCGGATTGACCAGGCGGTCGGGTTGTTGCGCGATAAGGTCGGAAAGCGGCTGCTCATTTCAGGCGTCAACCCATCGACGACGCGCGCGCAAATCAGGAGGATGACGCAGAGTTCTCCCGATCTCTTCGCCTGCTGCGTCGACATGGGCTACAAGGCGATCGACACGATTGGCAATGCCAATGAGGCCGCAGGGTGGATACGCGACAAGGGCTACACCTCGATCGTCGTCGTCACCAATAATTACCATATGCATCGGAGCCTGCATGAGCTTAGAAGCGCCAGCCCCAATACGGAATTCATCGCCTATCCCGTCATCAACTCGGATTTGAGCCGCACCAACTGGTTCGCCAATCCCGACGTGTTGCGCACCATGATCTCCGAATACGCGAAATTCGTCGTCGCCGCACTTCGCGACCTGACGGGCATCGGCAAGGGCAATGGCCTGAGAGACTGAACGGTCGATCCGGAAAACCTTGTGCCGTCTCGGCCACGACCTTCTCGCTGGATAGCTCTTGCTGCATGGCCCCGGTTTCGTGTAGGCGTTGCCCATCTGCGCTGGCGTGAAGAGGCACCCGTCTTCGGCTCAAGCGCCCGGAGACGCCAGACACATGCTCAGACTACGTTCGGTTCTGTTCAACACCTTCTTCTATCTCAATCTCATCCTACGCATGATCGTGCTGACGCCGATCTACTTCATCGTGCCGCGCAAGCTTGCCTATGAGATCCCGAAGAACTGGGCACGTTCCAACCATTGGCTGATGAAGACGATCGTCGGAACGACTTTCGAGGTCGAGGGTCTGGAAAATATTCCGCAAACCGGCTGCATCTTCGCGCCGAAGCACCAGTCCTTCTGGGACACCTACGCGCTGCTGCCGGACCTGAAAGACCCGGTCTATATCCTGAAGCGTGAACTGATGTGGATACCGCTTTTTGGCTGGTACGTCGCCAAGCAGCGCATGATCCCGGTCAATCGTGCCGCGCGCGGCAAGGCAATGCTGAAAGTCATGGACCGCGCCAAGGAGGAGATGGCGAAGGGTCGCGAGTTGATCATCTATCCAGAAGGCACGCGCCGTCCACCGGGGGCGGAGCCGGAATATCGTTACGGCATTGCGCGCCTTTACCGCGATCTGAAAGTGCCGGTGGTACCGGTGGCAATGCATCCCGGCCTTTTCTGGCCACGCCGGTCCACCATGCGCTACCCAGGGCACTTCAAGGTGCGCATTCTGCCGCCGATCCAGCCCGGTCTCGATCCGGATACCTTCTTCAAGACGTTGATCGAGGTGACGGAAAAGGCGAGCGACGAACTGCTCATCGAGACGGCGCGCAACAATCCCGACCTGCCCATGCCGCCGACCGCGCAGAAGCGGCTCGCTGAGTTGGGTTTCTCAAGAGTCTGATGAATTCAGCTTGAATTCCAGCATCAGGTTTCGTTGCAGGAACGAGTGGTTGTCGTCCGAGACAAGGATGAGATGGGTGGACCCATCCGGCTGAGGCACGACGTCAATGCCTTCCATATTGTCGATCTGATAGGACGGGCCGGCCTCGATCAGCGTTTCGCCATCGACGACAGCGCCTGGACGAATATCTCCGCCAGCAATACGACGGATACGCATGCCCGCGCCGTCGCTGAAATTGAAGCGGCGCTCCAGCAAAAGCAGGTCGCCATTGGGCAGGAAAGCGCCGTCCGTCGCGGCGAAATCACCATGTTTCTTGACGGCAAACAGCCCCTTGAGCGGCCCATCCAGTATGGCGGCGTAAAGATTGCCGTTTCTGTCGACGCTGTCTTCCGCCACCGCAACCAGTGCGCCTTTGAGCGGCGAGTTCTCCGGCGAGGCAACAAGTGTCTCCAGCCCGGCATTGCGTTTCAGAGCGTTGTTGGGAATGAGATGGGGAAGCCTGCCGCGTGGCTTGGCACCGGCGAGATTCTTGTCGGAATAAATGCCGATGCGGTGGAACTGTTCATAGCTGACATAGAGACGATCGCCGCGTACTGCCAAGCCCTCCGCGTCCATGTCCACCTTTCTGCGCGCGGCGGTTCCATTCTCGTTCAGCATCGGATCGATATGCAACATCGACACGCCGGAAAGAGCCCCGGTCTTGTTATCGCGCTCAATCTCGCCAGTCATCCAGTGGCCGGTATCCAGAACCGCAACGAAGCTGCGTCCGTTCGCTCGAAAGCGAACACTCGAAATTGCCCCGAAATCGGGGTCGGACGAGCGCATGGACAGTCCGCCGATAAATTCGAGCTTGCCGAAGTGCCTTTCAGTCGATCCGGTCAGAAAATCCCGGATTGGCGAAGAGGTCACAGCAACTTCAGGAGAGGAGGCGCCGATTGCTGCGGGGCTGAGAATGGCAAGAACAAAAGCCAGCGTAGCGACGGGGCGTGCGAACGATCGGCGGGGGAAAACGCCCCCGCTGCGACGTGTCTTATCCCGCACGGCGCATCCTGCGCGACGGCTTGCCGGAGCTTGTACTGGTATCCTCGAAGAGAGCGGCAAGTTGCTCGGTCATGGCGCCCGCCAGTTCGTCCGCGTCCACAATGGTCACAGCACGGCGATAGTAGCGTGTCACGTCGTGGCCGATACCAATCGCCAAAAGTTCGACAGGCGATCGCGTCTCGATCTGCTCGATGACGGCGCGTAGATGCCGTTCGAGATAGTTGCCCGGATTGACCGACAGCGTTGAGTCGTCCACCGGCGCGCCGTCGGAGATCATCATCATGATCTTGCGTTGCTCCGGGCGGTTGATCAGGCGGTTATGCGCCCACATCAGTGCTTCGCCGTCGATGTTTTCCTTGAGCAAGCCCTCGCGCATCATCAGGCCGAGATTGCGCCGCGCACGGCGCCACGGCGCATCCGCGCTCTTGTAGATGATGTGGCGCAGGTCGTTCAGACGGCCGGGCGATGGCGGCTTGCCGCTGGCAAGCCATTGTTCGCGCGACTGTCCACCTTTCCAGGCCTTGGTGGTGAAGCCGAGGATTTCAACCTTCACGCCGGAGCGTTCCAGCGTGCGCGCCAGAATATCGGCGCAGGTGGCGGCGACAGTGATCGGTCGACCGCGCATGGAGCCCGAATTGTCGATGACCAGCGAAACGACCGTGTCGCGGAATTTCGTATCGCGTTCCTTCTTGAAAGAAAGCGGCTGCATCGGATCGATAATGAGGCGCACGAGACGCGCCGGATCGAGGTAGCCCTCTTCCAGATCGAAATCCCAGGAGCGGTTCTGCTGCGCCATCAGACGGCGCTGCAAGCGGTTTGCTAAGCGCCCGACGGCGCCTTGAAGGTGCGCCAACTGCTTGTCGAGGAAGGCGCGCAGGCGATCCAGCTCCGCTTCGTCGCAGAGTTCCTCGGCGTGAATTTCCTCGTCGAATTCCTGGGTGAAGATGCGGTAGTCGACCTTCTCGTTGAAATCGTCGAAGGGGCTGTTCGGGCGGCGGGTTTCGCCGGGCGTTTCGGAATCCTCATCGAGATCGTCGGACATTTCGTCCTCCGACATCTCGGCGCCATCCATCTCGCCATCTTCCATCTGCTCTTGGGAGGCTTCGCTCTCCTCCGCAGGGGCGGCATCGGAGCCTGCGTCTTCCTCGACCTGTTCTTCCTGCTGCTCGTTGCTGCGCGGCTGGTCTTCGTCGGATTCGGCTTCCTGCGATTCCGGTTCGTCATTCTCGTCGCCAAAATCCTCCGCCATCTGCATGGAGGTCAGCATTTTACGAACAAGCTTGGAAAACGCTTTCTGGTCTTCGATGACGGAGGAGAGATCCTTGAGATCACCAGACGCCTTGTCTTCGATAAAGGGGCGCCAGACGTCGAGAATCTTGCCCGCACTTTCCGGCGGCTTTTCACCGGTCAGCTTCTCGCGGACCAGCAGCGCGACAGCCTCGGCAATCGGCGCATCTTCCTGGGTGTTGATCGCGCCAAAGTTCGCCTTGGCGTATTTCTCCGTGTTCATCGCACGAATGTTGTTCGCCATGCCTGGCATGCGAAGCGCGCCGATGGATTCGACACGTGCCTGTTCGACAGCATCGAATATCTGCCGTGCATCGGCACCCTGCGGCGACATCGTGGCATGCACATCGCTATCGTGGCAGGCGAGGCGAAGCGCCATGGAATCGCCAAGTCCGCGGGTGATCGCCACTTCCTGTGACGTAGGCTTCTTGGAGATTTCCGGCAGCCGCATGCGCTCGCCGGCAAGGCCCGGGCGCTCATTGGCGAAAACCACTTCGACTTCGGAGCTACCCGCGACAGAACGCACGCAGCCGGTGATCGCCTGACGCAACGGTTCGGTGTCGATCACCGTGCCGGATTTGGGTCTCACATTGTCGCCGCGCGCTGCCATGGTCTTTCCTGTCGATTCTGAACGCTCCGCGCAGACTTTGAAAGTCACGCTGGAGCGTCTTCGTCTTCACGCTTAATCTGCGCATTTCCGGACGCAAAACCGATGCCGCTTTTGCTGGAAATGCTCTAGTGATCTCCCGGCTTTCGCCGGAAGGATCAGGCGCTGAGAACGATGTTTGCCGCGCTTTCCTTCAGCTCGACGCCGAAAGCGCGCTGGTACTGTTCTGCCACGAGCGTCCGCTCCAGCTCATCGCACTTGTTGAGGAAGGTAACGCGGAAGGCAAAGGCGAGGTCGCCAAAGATTTCTGCGTTCTCTGCCCAGGTGATGACGGTACGCGGGCTCATCACGGTCGAGAGGTCGCCATTGATGAAGGCCGAGCGGGTGAGATCGGCAACCCGGACCATCTTCGATGCGGTTTCGCGACCCTTCTCGGTGTCGAGGCTCTTCACCTTGGCAACGATGATGTTCACTTCCTGCTCATGCGGTAGATAGTTCAGCGTCGTAACGACCGACCAGCGGTCCATCTGCGCCTGGTTGATCTGCTGCGTGCCGTGGTAAAGGCCGGTCGTATCGCCGAGGCCAACGGTGTTGGCGGTTGCGAAGATACGGAAGGCCGGGTGAGGGCGGATCACGCGGCTCTGATCGAGCAGCGTCAGGCGACCGGACGATTCCAGAACACGTTGAATAACGAACATGACGTCCGGGCGGCCCGCATCATACTCGTCGAAGACGAGCGCGACATTGTGCTGGTAAGCCCAGGGCAGGATGCCGTCCTTGAACTCGGTGACCTGCTTGCCGTCCTTCAGAACGATGGCGTCCTTGCCGACGAGGTCGATACGAGAGACATGGCTGTCGAGGTTGACGCGAACGCACGGCCAGTTGAGGCGCGCTGCGACCTGTTCGATATGGGTGGACTTACCGGTGCCATGGAAGCCGGACACCATGACACGTCGGTTATGAGCAAAGCCTGCAAGGATCGCCAGTGTCGTATCGCGGTCGAAAAGATAATCCGGATCCAGATCGGGCACGTAGGCGTCGCCCTGGCTGTAAGCCGGAACACGCAGGTCCGTATCGATACCGAAGACCTCACGGACAGAAACAGTCGTATCCGGCAGGTTGGTAATATCAAGGTCAATTTTGCTCATCACGTCTCCAAGGCGGGTAGCAACCACCCGGCCACATCTTCATAAGGCAATTACCAAAGGGGCTTAGCAGAAACCCGATTGCTTTAACAATTGGTAGGCTTGAATGACAGCCCGAAAACGCTCTTCCGAACCGCGATCGCCACCATTAGCATCAGGATGGTGCTTTTTGACAAGCTCCTTATAGCGTCGTTTGATGTCTTCCTGCTTGGCGCCAGCCTCCAGACCGAGCGTGTCGAAGGCCTTCGCTTCCAGTGTTTTCAGTTTGCGGTCCGGCTGGATGCGCTGGCCGCCCGCCCTTCCGTCGCCAAAACCATTGGTGAAGCCAAAAGGATCCCGGATGCGCGCATTTGCAGCACCCGAACGCAAGGTCGAATGAAGAGGGCTGTCGCGCGCTGTCTTGTTCACCCCCACCGTCCATGTGGGGCGGTGGCCTGTGATTGCTTCCTTCTGGTAGCGGGCGATCTCGCTGTCGGAGAGGCCCGAAAAATAATTGTAGCCCTTGTTGTATTCCTTCACATGCTCAAAACAGAACATGAAGAATTGCCCCTCGGCATTGCGGCCGACGGGTGCGCGGTGATTACCAGGCTTGTCGCATCCGTCCCACTGACACACGGGGGCTTGAGCCTCGGGCGGTTGGTCTCTCTTGCGACGCGTGCGGATGCGGTCGAAGTATTTCGAATCCAGTTTCATGATATCCCAATTATGGTGCGCAAAAGGGTGCACAACAAGAATTGACAAAGCGGAATGTTGCAGGCTTTTAGGTAGCCCCTTTAGGCCTGTTTGCTACCCATCGGCTCTCCGTCGCCGAATTGCCAGACAGCCTCTAACCAACGTGAGAATCAGGAGATGGATGCCATGTCCCTGCGCCAACGCATGGAAAACAAGCTTCGGGAAGCATTTTTGCCGGATCGCCTGAATGTCATTGATGAAAGCCACATGCATGCCGGACACCAGCCGGATATGACCGGCACAGGCGAGACGCATATGCGTGTTCAGATAGTGTCTGAGCAGTTCTCAGGCAAGTCTCGCGTGGACCGCCACCGCGCCATTAATGGGCTATTGAAGCCCGAACTGGATGCCGGCCTGCATGCGCTGGCCATCGAAGCAGCGGCGCCGGGCGAACCGACGCGGTTTTGATTGTCTACAGCGACCGTAAGCCATTGCAGCTTTATCCCGGATGCTTTTCCGACAGGAAGCTCTGCACCTCCGATGCCGCAACATCATCCGCCACGAAAGACTGGCCGATGCCGTGGGTCAGGATGAAGGTGAGCTTGCCACCTTTGACCTTTTTGTCCTGGGCGATCGCCGCCATCAGCGTTTCGACCGGCGGAAGTGTGCCTGGGATATCCTTCATCGAGGTGGGCAGGCCCACCGCTTTCAGATGCGCTTCGACGCGGGTTGCATCGTCCGGGCTTGCAAGGCTCATGCGGGCGGAGAACTGGTGCGCCAGCACCATGCCAATGGCAACGCCTTCTCCGTGAACCAGCTGTTCGCTGTTATATTCGGTTGCCGCTTCCAGAGCGTGGCCGAAGGTATGGCCGAGGTTCAGCAGCGCACGGACACCGTTTTCCTTCTCATCCGCGACAACGACGTCCGACTTCGCCTGGCAGCTGGTGGCGATCGCTTCGATGCGGGCCGGGCCGCCCTTCTCGATCTCCGCCCAGTTTTTCTCAAGCCAGGAGAAGAAATCCGGCTTGTCGATCAGGCCGTATTTGACCACTTCGGCGTAGCCTGCACGAAACTCGCGGGGGCTCAGCGTATCGAGAACGGCGGTATCGGCCAGCACCAGATCCGGCTGATGGAAGACGCCGACGAGGTTCTTGCCGTGACGGCTGTTGATGCCGGTCTTGCCGCCAACGGAGGAATCGACCTGCGCCAGAAGCGAGGTTGGAATTTGGACAAAACGGACTCCTCGCCGAACGATGCCGGCTGCGAAGCCCGCCAGATCACCGATGACGCCGCCGCCGAGCGCGATGACCGCGTCGTTCCGCTCAATCCGCGCGGCAAGGATGGCATCGCACACGGTGACGAGGTGATCGAAGCTCTTGGTCTTTTCGCCTGCCGGTAGCGTCAGCGATACGGCTTCGATGCCGTCGGTCTGCAGACCATCCATTAGGGTTTCGAGATAAAGCGGCGCGACATGCTCATCGGTAATGATGGCGGCGCGCTTGCCTTTCAGCCTTGAGGAAATTTCTCCACCGGCGCGGCCGATCAGGCCAGGTCCGATGAGGATATCATAGGCACGTTCACCCAGCGGAACATGAACAAGGCGCTCGTCGGTCTGGATGGCAGAGGGCATGGCATCAGGCTTTCTTGGTGAGGCTGGCGATGGCTTCTAGAACTTCCGTGGCGATGATGTCCTTGCGAACATCGCGGGATTCGATCGTGATGTCGGCTTCGCAATAGATGGGGTAACGCTTTTCCATCAGTGCAGCCAGCGTCGCCTTGGGGTTCTCGGTCTTCAGCAAGGGGCGATGATCCCGTTTGTTGACGCGTTCCCATAGCACTTCGAGATCGGCTTTCAGCCAGAGCGAAACGCCGCCACGCTTGATGTGTCTACGGGTATTCTCATTGATGAAGGCCCCACCACCGGTGGAGACGACCTTGGGTCCACCACGCAACAGGCGCTTGATCACGCGCGTTTCCAGTGCCCGAAATTCCTCTTCGCCATAGCTGGCGAAGAGCTCCGAGATCGTCATGCGCGAGACACGCTCGATCTCGTCATCCGTATCGACGAAGGGGATCCTCAACTGCTGCGCGACCGACCTGCCGATTGCGGATTTTCCCGCACCCATGAGCCCGACGAAGACGATGTTGCGCCTGCCAAGGGCGGCACGCGCTTTTTCTCCCAGGCTCTGGGGAAGAGATAAGTTGGTTTCGCTCATGAATGATGGCCCATTTGGCTTCGGTATCTTCAAATGTTTACCAAGCGTCAAGCCAAATCGCGCCTTATAAGCATGTCGCGCAAAAGTGTGCAGCGGTTTTGCGATAACGACATGCGATGAAACAAGAACCTAAAGCCTAAAGCGCGAATCCGAAGGATCGCGGCGCGCTTTAGGCCATAGAAACAGCCTGATCGGATGACACCGATTGTCATGCGGGAAGGCCAGCGACGCCATGCCCTTGCCAAGATGTTCCCACAGGCAAGGCGACCAAGTGCTGCGGAGTGATCATGCCCACCCTTTTCCGTTTCATCTTCATCCTCGCGGCCATCGCCGGCATTATCTATGGGAGCATGGTATCGCTTGTGTCGCTGGTGAAACCGCGCGAACGGGAAGTCACGGTGCGCGTTCCTTCCGAGCGCCTCAACCCGCCCACACCTTGAGGAGCAGGCAAGGCATGTCTCGCCAGGATCATGCACGACTGGAAGGCTTTCTGGAAATGATGAGCGCCGAGCGCGGTGCGGCGATGAACACGCTTGCTTCCTATGAGCGGGATCTCACCGACCTGATGGCGTTTCTCTCATCGCGCCAGGCGTCATTGACCGAGGCAACCACAGCCGACCTCTCGGCCTATCTCGCTCATCTCTCCGCCCAAGGCTTTGCTGCATCCTCGCAGGCACGGCGCCTTTCTGCGCTCCGGCAGTTTTACAAGTTTCTCTATTCGGAAGGTGTTCGCACTGACGATCCGACCGGAATACTGGACGCGCCACGCAAAGGTCGATCTCTTCCTAAAACCATGAGCGTTGCCAGCGTCACAGCACTTCTCGCCAAAGCCGCGGAAGAAGCGAGCCTGGAAGGGCCGGGGCAACTGGGGCGCATCCGCATGCATCTTCTGCTGGAACTGCTCTATGCAACGGGCATGCGCGTTAGCGAACTCGTCTCCTTGCCGGCCAAGGTCCTGCGTCACGAAGGCCGTTTCCTGATGATCCGCGGCAAGGGCAATAAGGATCGCGTCGTCTTGCTGTCACGAACGGCGATCGAGGCGATGGAGAGATATGATGAAGCCCGCAAGGCGCTTGCGCCGAAGGGCAAGTCAGACGAAGAAAGCCCCTGGCTTTTTCCCTCCGCCGGCAAGGAGGGGCATCTGCCCCGTCAGGTGTTCGCCCGCGACTTGAAGGATATCGCCATCCGCGCCGGGCTCACCCCGTCGGCTGTCTCGCCGCATGTGCTGAGGCACGCCTTTGCCAGCCATCTTCTGCAGAACGGCGCGGATCTGCGCGCAGTGCAGGAACTGCTGGGCCATTCGGACATTTCAACGACACAAATATACACACATGTGTTGGAAGAACGCCTCCAAGAGTTGGTACAAACGCACCACCCTCTTGCCAAACAGGGCAAAAACCTTGATTAGAGCGACCGGAACCGCCGGGAGAGCCCGGTCAAACCTTGCGCAAAACGATCGGAAACGGATCTCATGCTCAGCTATCTCGACTTCGAAAAACCCATTTCGGACCTGGAAGGCAAGATTCTTGAACTGAAGAAACTGGCCGCAGAAGACGAGAGCATAGATACGTCCGAAGAAATTTCGCGTCTGGAAGCGCGCGTCAACGACGCGATGCAGGACATCTATTCCAAGCTGAATGCCTGGCAGAAGACGCAGGTTGCCCGTCACCCGCAGCGTCCGCACTTCATCGACTATGCGAGCGCGCTCTTCACCGACTTCACGCCGCTGGCCGGCGACCGCAAATTTGCCGAAGATGCCGCCATCCAGGCAGGCCTTGCTCGTTTCAACGGCCAGCCAGTCGCCATCATCGGCCAGGAAAAGGGCAACGACACGAAGTCGCGGCTCAAGCACAATTTTGGTAGCCCGCGTCCGGAAGGGTACCGCAAGGCGATCCGCGTTCTGGAACTGGCCGACCGCTTCTCTCTACCCGTCGTGACGCTCATCGATACCGCCGGCGCCTACCCGGGTGTTGGTGCGGAAGAACGCGGCCAGGCGGAAGCCATCGCCCGGTCGACGGAAATGTGCCTGAACGTCAAGGTGCCGATCGTGTCCGTCGTCATCGGCGAAGGCGGCTCCGGCGGCGCCATCGCGATCGCCACCGGCAACCGTGTCTACATGCTTGAACACGCAATCTACTCGGTGATCTCCCCCGAAGGCGCAGCCTCCATCCTCTGGCGCGATTCGACCCGCGCTAAGGAGGCCGCGACCAACATGAAGATCACTTCGGATGACCTGAAAGCGCTCGGCGTCATCGACGGTATCATCCCTGAGCCGATCGGCGGCGCCCATCGCGACCCTTCAGGCGTGATCGCCGCAACGGGGAAAACAATCGAATCTGCGTTGAAAGAACTGACGGCGCAAACCGGCAGCCAGCTTCGCGCCGAACGTCGTCAGAAGTTCCTGGATATCGGCCGCAGCCTGTAATTCGCTCAACCCTGTTTTCTGTTTGCAAAGGCGCGCCGCTCGCGGTGCGCCTTTTGCTTATCTGTGGTTCACACTGCCACGCGATAGGCCTGCCTTCTCGCAAACGACACTTTTGTCTCGCAATAATATGCAATATGAGGAATATATCATATTTATGACAACAGGAGACAGTGATGTCGATATCGGCGTCGGTAAGCGATAATTCCCGATCCCCGTTAAGACTTCTGGAAAAGCCGCTGGCGTCCGGCATGTCGCGTGAGGTCTACGCTCTTCCCGGTACCAACATGCTCGTGAAGGTGCAGACAAAGATACCGCCACGCCGCTACTTCCAGAACATCCGGCTGCTGTATTTAGTGCGGCGTTTTTATAAGGCCATCGTGCCACTGCGGCGCGAATTGCGGGAGTATGAGCGGGTCGCACAGGAAGGCCCGAGAACCGCGCGCCATCTCCAGCATTTTGCAGGCGTCGTTTCCACCGACAGGGGCACGGGAATTCTCGTGAAGGCTGTGCGACGGAGGAACGGTGCCCTTGCGATGACCCTTCAGGACGCGATCGAGAGCGGGCAATACAGCCAGCAGACGGATGCTGCGCTTTCGGAATTCCTTGACTGGCTGGTCAAGAGCGAGATTGTTGCCGTGGACGTGCACCTGAAGAATATCGTCGTGGACGAGAAGAACGGTGCACTCGTCCTGATCGACGGCATCGGAGACAAGACCTTCCTTCCTGTCCGGTCATGGTTTTCCTGGTTGAACAGAAGTTATAAGAAGCGACTGGCCCAGTCGATTTATGCAGAAGTGGCGCAGCGCTTTATGAGAACGGCGTTGAGCAACCGGACTGTTCTTCTGCTCTTCGTATTCGCAGGTACGATGTTGGGTATCGATATCTCAGACGGTCAGTTGATTGATGGATGAATCTTCGTCGTTTCCAATAAGCCCGTGGACACCTGCATCTGACCCCAGCAAACTATTGACTCGATCTCGATCTTACGTTGTATCGTTGATCAAGGGACGTAGGGGCGTCTTCGAGGGGTAAAGGGACATCATGAAAAAGATTTTGACGCTGCTGGTCGCAGGACTGGCCGTGACTGCCTGTGCAAAAAGACCAGATGCTATTGTTCCAGTCGATGTGCCGATGGCCGCTTATGGCAACATGGACTGCCAATCATTGGCGCAGGAATACCTGAAGGAGCAAACCGCTCTATTGGCCGTCTCCAAGCAACAGAACGATGCCGCAACAGGCGATGCTTTCGGCGTCTTTCTAATAGGTGTTCCGATGTCGAGCACCTTTGGTGGTGATAAGGAAGGTCAGGTGGCGGTCACGAAAGGCAAAGTCAACGCGCTAGAAGCCAACCTAAGAAGCAAAGGCTGCAACATTCCGGCGGTGACAAAACCGGGAAGCAAAAAGTCGGCGAGATGAATGAGATGAGCGACGCCTGGATTGGTTGACCAATCGCTCACCGAGCGTAGCAGAAGAGATTGAAAAGCCGCACGACAGATCATTCCAACGATCTGAATCCCGGGTCTTCGTTTTTCATGATAGCCGAAGTCGCTCCATTTCGAACGACTTGGGATGCGGGTGAATTGCCGGGACCGAGTGGCGGACTAAGCGCCATTTTCGTCGTCGGCCGATCTACTCGGTCTTTCATCTTCGCGTATGGCTTCGTTCTCCTCAATGCTTCCACTCATGAGCATGTACATTTTATTTTGGCTGATGTAACAGGTTGCCCATGTGGTGGGTGGCGTCGGGGAGGCGCTACTTGGCCGGCCCTCATGTTCTCCAGATGCCATTGTGTGCAAGAGAGCTATTTGGCGAAGAGTTTGTGAAACAGGACGGATTGAGCTTGAAAGCTGTGATACTGGCCGGTGGCCTCGGAACTCGCATTTCTGAAGAGACTCACCTTCGTCCGAAACCGATGATCGAGATCGGTGGTAAACCCATTCTCTGGCACATTATGAAGCTGTACTCAGCGCATGGGGTGAATGATTTCATCATCTGCTGCGGCTACAAAGGCTATGTGATCAAAGAATACTTTGCCAATTACTTTCTTCACATGTCCGACGTCACCTTTGATATGAGCCACAATGAAATGCAGGTTCATCGACGCAACGCTGAGCCGTGGAAGGTGACGCTGCTTGATACCGGCGAAACCACAATGACCGGCGGTCGTCTGAAGCGCGTCGGAGAATACCTCGAAGGCGAAGAGAGCTTTTGCTTCACTTATGGCGACGGTCTCAGCGACGTTAATGTGACTGACCTCATCGCGTTTCACACAGAACACGGGAAGCTTGCGACGGTGACAGCCGTTCATCCACCCGCACGATACGGTGCTTTGGACCTTGATGGCAGCAAGGTGACGGGGTTTGTCGAAAAGCCGCGTGGAGACGGCGGCCTCATCAACGGAGGCTTCTTCGTTCTCTCTCCGAAATGCCTGGATTTTATCGAGGGGGACAGCACTCCATGGGAAGGCGTGCCCATGATCAATCTGGCAGCTCAAGGCGATCTCATGGCTTACGAACACGATGGTTTCTGGCAGCCCATGGACACTCTTCGAGAGAAGAATCTTCTGGAAGAACTTTGGGCCTCTAACAAGGCGCCTTGGAAAATCTGGTGACGATGAACGGTGCGCTCCCCAATCACGGTTTCTGGCGTGGCAAAAATGTCTTACTGACGGGCCACACCGGCTTTAAAGGTGCGTGGCTGTCGCTTTGGCTCGCCAAAATGGGAGCACATGTCACAGGCGTCGGCTTGCCGCCGACCGCTGAGCCAAGTCTCCACTCACTTTTGCCTGCTCCGTCGAACAGTTATCTTCAGGATATTCGCGACAAGTCAGAGCTTCTCGTGATTGGAAAAGCGGCGTCGCCGGATATCATCCTGCATCTCGCCGCGCAGGCACTCGTGAGACCAAGCTACGATGATCCTGTTGGAACCTTCGAGACGAATGTGATCGGCACAGCCAATCTGTTGGAGTGCACCCGGCACCTGCCGTCCGCACGCGTTGTCGTGGTAGTGACAACCGACAAAGTTTACCAGAACCTTGAGCATCCATTCCCCTATCGTGAGAACGATCACCTGGGCGGGCACGATCCATATAGTGCGAGCAAGGCGGCTTGCGAACTCGTTGTTGCGAGCTATAGGGAGAGCTTTCTGAAGGAAGCCGAGGTTGCAGTTGCGACCGCGCGCGCCGGGAATGTGATAGGTGGAGGCGACTGGTCGGTCGATCGTCTTTTGCCGGATGCCGTTCGGGCTTGGCAGTCAAACACCCCTCTTCACGTACGGCGTCCCGAAGCCAGAAGGCCTTGGCAGCATGTCTTGGAACCGCTTTCGGCGTATCTGGTCTTGGCTGAACGTCTATGGGAAGAACCTCAACTTGCTGGCAGCTATAACTTCGGCCCCGTGAGCCATGAAGCGGCGTCGGTGCATGAGGTGATCGAAATCGCTCGCTCCGCTTTCGGGCGAGGGGACGTCGTATACGGCGAAGGTACAGAAGGTCCCCACGAGGCGGGATGGCTTGCATTGGAAACCGCGAAGGCGCGACATGTCCTCAACGTGACCCCGAGGTGGACATTGAACCAGGCCATTACGCGCACGATGACATGGTACCGAAATCAAGCACAAGGTGCAGATGTATACGCGCTCTGCGAGGCGGAAATTTCATGTTATGAGGCCGCGGCATGACACGCTTCACGATACACGAGTTGCCGCTGCCGGGTCTCAAGGTCGTCGAGCGACAAAATCTGGGTGACCCGCGCGGCTTTCTCTCTCGCATGTTCTGCGCAGAGGAACTTGCAGTAGCGGGTTGGGCCTCTCCAATTGCCCAGATCAATTTGACCAGGACACTTCGGAGAGGGACAGTGCGCGGTATGCACTATCAGCACCCACCGCATGCGGAGATGAAGCTCGTCAATTGTCTGCGCGGCGCCGTGCTTGATGTCGCGATTGATCTCAGAAGCGGATCGCCAACGTTTCTGCAATGGCAGGCCGAAGAACTTTCTGCGGAGAATCGGCGTTCGATGCTGATCCCAGAAGGTTTCGCTCATGGCTTTCAAACTTTGACCGATGACTGCGAGCTTCTCTACTTTCATTCTGTGACACATGTCCCGGGGTCTGAAGGTGCACTGAGCGCACTTGATCCAAGGCTGAATATCTGTTGGCCTTTAGAGATTACTGAAATGTCTGAACGCGACCGCTTGCATCCGCGTCTCACCGATCAATTCACAGGACTGATTCTATGAAGTGCCGCCATTGCGCCAGCGAGCTTCGCTGTGACTTTCTCGATCTTGGCTTTGCCCCGCCATCAAACGCGTACCTGACAAAAGACGCGCTCTCGAAGCCGGAAGTGTACTTTCCGCTGCGCCTGAAAGTGTGTGAAGAATGCTGGTTGGTGCAGACGGAGGATTATGCCTCAGCAGAGACCTTCTTCAGCTCCGACTACGCCTACTTTTCAAGCGCATCAAGAAGCTGGCTTGACCATGCATCTCGATATACTGACATGATTACGAAGCGCCTCGGCCTAAGTAACGAAAGCATGGTGATTGAGGTTGCGTCCAATGACGGTTACCTGCTCCGAAATTTTGTCGCCGCCGGCATCCCTTGTCTTGGCATTGAGCCGACAGACAGTACGGCTGAAGCCGCAGAAGCCCAGGGAATACCGGTTCTGCGAAAGTTTTTTGGGGAGGAACTGGCGAAGTCCCTGGAATCGGAAGGTCGTACGGCCGATCTCATTCTCGGTAATAACGTGTACGCGCATGTTCCGGACATCAATGATTTTACGCGAGGCCTCAAGGCGGCCCTCAAAAGCGAAGGAACGATCACACTCGAATTCCCTCATCTTATGGAATTGATCGAGCACAACCAGTTCGATACCGTCTACCACGAGCACTTCTCGTACCTCTCGCTCTTTACCGTGCAGAGAATCTTCGAGCAGGCAGGACTAAGAGTTTTCGATGTTGAGCAACTGACAACGCATGGCGGCAGCCTGCGAGTTTACGGGTGCCACGACACTGATCAGAGACCTACCCTAGAATCGGTTCAGCAGATTATCGATGAAGAAGCGGCTCGGGGTCTGAGAGCCAAGACTGTTTATGCTGGCTTCCAGCAGAAAGCTGAGGCCGTGAAGAACGACGTGTTGCGCTTCTTGCTGCAAGCCAAGCAGGATGGCAAGACTGTAGGAGCATACGGTGCCGCGGCGAAAGGTAATACGCTCTTGAATTTTGCAGGCGTCAAACCGGATTTGCTGCCCTTCGTTTGCGACGCAGCGGCAGCCAAGCAGAATAAGTACCTACCCGGAAGCCATATTCCTGTCGTTCATCCAGATGAGATGAAAGAGCGGGGGCCGGATTACGTGGTTATTCTGCCGTGGAACATCTTCGAAGAGGTTGGCCAGCAACTAGCCTTTCTCACGGAGACGAAGTTCGTCACCTGTGTGCCGCACTTGGCATTACGATAACTTAAACCTAAGAATTTCGTGTCTCGTTTTGCTGCTGCAGGATTCCCCCCATGATTGAAATTCATCCATCAGCCAAAATCAGTGATCTCTGCGATATTGAGGATTCAACCCGCGGCACAAGAATTATCATTGGTGAAAACTGCGTTGTTGATAGCTTTGTAAAAATAAAGCCCGCAGGTGGCAACGGTGATGTGGTGATTGGGTCGTCCTCCTATATTAATAGTGGCTGCGTCTTATACTCTGGCTCGGGGATCACGATAGGAAATAATGTTCTAATCGCGGCAAACTGCACCTTGGCTCCGGTCAATCATGATTTTCGCGACCCTGATAGACTTATTCGAGAGCAAGGCTTTCTTCCGAGCAAAGGCGGCATCAGGGTAGAGAATGACGTTTGGATTGGAGCGAATAGTGTCATCCTGGATGGTGCATACTTACGAGAGGGCTGCATCATTGGTGCGGGGTCGATTGTCCGCGGTGAAGTTCCGAGTTATGCGATTATGGGCGGGAACCCACTCAAAATACTTGGCAGTCGAAAATGAAATTCACCGTTTATGGTGCATCTGGATTCATTGGCGCCAGCCTCATCAGCTACCTTAAGTCGAAGGGGCACAAGGTTGACGCTGTTTCACGTCAAAATCTAAACGAACGACGGAACGACCTAGGCCACTGTATCTACGCAATCGGCCTGACGTCTGATTTTCGAACACGTCCGTTTGATACAATCGAGGCACATGTTTCGCTGTTAAATCAGATACTGCGTGATGCCAAGTTCCAGTCGCTTCTATACCTTTCATCAACGCGGGTATACGCTAAGTCTGGCCGAGGCGACGAAGACGCTTGCTTGCCTGTTAGCAGCGCGGATCCATCGGACCTTTACAATATATCGAAGTTGGCTGGCGAAGCGATCTGCCTTTCTTCTGGATTGGCCGCTGTACGCGTGGCGCGGTTGTCGAATGTCATCGGTTTGCATGAGCTTGACGCAGACACGTTCGTTGGGGACCTATGCCGCGAGGCAAGACGCGGTCACATCCAATTGAGAACTGATTTAGCGTCCTCAAAAGATTACGTCTGGATAGAGGACGTCGTCGAGGTGCTCACACGGATCGCTGTGGAAGGCAAACATTCAATTTACAACGTAGCTAGTGGTGTCAATCTTCCTCATCAATCGTGGGTCGATGCGATTTCGGCTATAAGTGGATGCACCGTTGCAGTGAATGAGGAAGCTCCGCAGGTCACGTTCCCTTTAATTTCGGTCAAGAGAATAGCCAGCGAATTTGGAATCAAGCCCTCATCAGTACTCAACCACCTACCAGCTATTCTCAATCGGCAAGTTAACACTGATAATTGAAGGACCCGTGCGCAATGAATGCCATAGATCTATTTGAAGAAGAACGTAAAGCGACCGTCGACGGCTACCGAAACGATGCCGAGTTTCAGTCGCTGAGCTATGCTTGGCGAGAATCGTCGATGGCTAAGCGGTATGTCTATAATTTCGACTGGCTCGGCCGACCAATCATTCAGTATCCGCAAGACATACAGGCGATGCAGGAGATAATCTGGTCGACTAAGCCGGATCTTATTATCGAGACCGGCATCGCGCATGGTGGTTCGCTTATCTTGAGCGCTTCTATGCTGGCGTTACTCGATATGTGCGAAGCTATAGAAGCGGGAACCTCGATCAATCCTGCTGAGTCAAAGCGTAAGGTCATTGGCGTGGATATCGACATCCGGCCCCACAATCGGGATGCGATCGAGCGGCATCCCATGGCCAGTCGCATTCAAATGCTTCAGGGATCATCAGTTGCGAAAGATATCGTTGAAGTGGTCTCTGACGCTGCGGCTTCCTATGGTCGTGTGATGGTGTGCCTCGATTCCATGCATACGCATGACCATGTCTTGGCAGAATTGGAGGCCTACGCTCCTTTGGTTACTTCTGGTTGTTATTGCGTCGTGTTCGACACGTTCGTAGAGGATCTTCCGAAAGACTTCTTCAAGGATCGACCGTGGAACCCTGGGGATAGTCCGAAGAGCGCCGTCGCCGACTATTTGAGCCGACATCCGGATTTTCAGGTCGACAAAGAGGTCGAAGGTAAGTTGCTTATCACCGTCGCGCCTGACGGCTTCCTCAAGCGCGCTTAGGGCTCTTCCTGTGGTGATATTGAAGAGGCGGCCGATGTGTCGCCTTTTCAGTGCGTCATGCTGACGCTAATTGGCTCAACTTTCAAAACGTCGCGACAAGATTCTGCGTATTTTTCTCTCGAACTTCATTCTAGCTACTGCTACCGGGTAACAAGCCAAAAATGCTATTCGGAAAGAGGGCGGCTCAAGCGTCATGAATTGACTGACCATGGTGCGCTCAAAGACTGAAGGCCGCTTCTCTTTAATGGCGCCAGGAGCGCGGGGTTGTGCGGCTCGTTTGTAAAGCCGTGTTGGCCCGGCGAAAAGAATGGGAAACTGGCGAAGACAATCCGTGAGCATCATGACGTCGCCAGGAGCACCAAATCCTGAAAATATTTCAAAACTACGTTCGGTTATCGCGTCCCGAGGGAACACTCCGTAAATTATATTGGCTTTTCCGAGGTTCGCTGGCTCGATGGCATATGTGATCTGCCGCCTGAGCGCATGTCCCTTATATTCCATCTTCCTGCAGTTCGCCTGATGGGCCATATCCACGCCATCATAGGTCGCCATCTGCAGGTGACCGAACACTATGGCGCGTTGTTCAAGCGCAAGCGGCACGAGTTTAGATAGCCAATCAGGATCGATCCAATCGTCATGTGCCATCCACTTGAAAAGCGGGGAAGATGTCTGCTCAAAAACGAAACGAAAATTTCCGGGAGCCCCAATATTTTCTGTTTGCCTCACATACTTGATGCGACTGTCTTTACGCGTAAACTCTTCACATATTTGCTGGGTGCCGTCGGTAGAGGCATTGTCAGAAATGAAGATTTCAAAATCCTGGAAGGTTTGATTAAGAACCGAATCCAAACAGTTTCTAACGTGGGCTGCACCATTGTAGATAGGCAGTCCGATGCTGAGTGTGGCCATTCATAAGTCCTTCGAAACCGACTGCGACTCCTATACAGGATATCAATTCCTCGCTCGGAATCGCTCCGCCCTTACACTAAGCAGATACCAAAGCTTTGGAGAAGACCAAGCTGTGATAGCTAAGAGAAGATTATTGGTGCCCCTTGCCGAAGTCCCTGAACTTAGCTGCGTCAACGACTTACAATTTTGTGGGGCAAGAAATCAAGCGCTGAAATCATTATAGCTTTTTTCTGAATTGTCCCACACTTTTTCGGTGCTGCCGGAATTTGCCTGACACTTGACTCTTTCATAAAAGGAGAACATTTATAGAACAAACGAGAGAGCATGAAATGTCAGCCGCTGAAAAAATCATCGTCGTCCAATTCAAAAAGAACCGCGCTGGAATTGTGCCCGGCGATATTCGTCAAGCATCAAACGCGGCTTCCGCTGAAAAGATTGCCGCAGCTATGGCTCCCCGGTACATCGGTGTAGCGGCGTATGCCGTCACTGTGGATGAGGAAAGCGGAGACATGGCAAGCCCTCGACTTTTGGTCTCGCACGGGCAGATCGCCGACCTAATGCCTGACTGACGCGCAAATCGAAATTACCACTATTTCATTTTGATTGCTCTTAGACGGGAGATCGGAAACTTGCGGCCTACACAGAAACAACCCGAAGCTGACCCAGTCGCTCATCTTGTCGCTTGGCACGATGGCGACCACCGAGCTGCGATTGAAACATTGATGGAAGATGTGCGGCACTTGAGGGAGCAGCTGGCTTTAGCGTCTGCCGCTATGAGTGCTGGATACACCAGAGGATGGGCGCCGAATGAGGACCGGCAGTGATGCCCAAGCAAGATCTTTTTGCGCGCTTTGACATGTGGTGGAGCAGCATCGGAGAGCAAAGCAGAGCTGCGCTCGACGAGCAAACTGCGCGCATGGCGTTTGTGGCTGGATGTCG
The DNA here is from genome assembly GCF_004310285.1 of Agrobacterium cavarae. Lineage (GTDB taxonomy): Bacteria > Pseudomonadota > Alphaproteobacteria > Rhizobiales > Rhizobiaceae > Agrobacterium > Agrobacterium cavarae. Next base: position 478,704 of record NZ_SISF01000032.1, on the reverse strand, counting down.
AGTGATGACGAAAGCTCTGCCCAAGCAGATACCGGACAGACGCGGCAGGCAGTATCGTTTTCAGTGTGGCCGCTGGAAAGTAACTGTCATCGCGAAGACTGCGCCTGAAGCAAAAGAAAAGGCCATCGGGGTTTTGGATCGGCGCGCTGAAAAATTCATGACTTCCGCGCCAGTTGGAGGCTGGTATCTTTCACCGCTAGGTGCTCATCGATGAGGTTCACAACCTTTTTTTGACGTAGCAACTTCTGGTGATACCGACATCTATGCAGTTGCCCAAATCTTTAGTAAGTGTTTCCTAATTCTGACCGCTTCAGCGGCAATAAGGTGGGGGACAAATTGGCATTCCGTAAAGCTTTCTTCGCGTTCCCCTCACAGCCCATTGAATTATACAATACAATAAAAAACGCGTGTGACCGATCGCGCGCTGCGGTAACCACCGCTGAAATTGTTCAGTGGCCTCAAATGGATATTTTTGGGGCGAATATATCGGACGAGGTGCGCAAGAACATCGTGTCCGCAGACGTCTTGATAGCGGACATTACGTTTCCCAATTACAATGTGTACTACGAGATTGGCTTCGCCATAGGCCTAGGGAAAGCTGTGGCGCCTGTGTTGAACTCGTCATTTGCAGGCGCATCAAAGAATGTGCAGTCTGAGGGTTTCTTCGACACAATTGGCTATAAGAGTTATGAGAACGCCGAGCAATTGCTCGAGACGTTCAAAGATTTGTCGACGACCAACCTGTTGGAGCTCTATGGGAAGTCTCGCAACACTTCGCAACCGCTGTTCCTACTAGATACATCTAAAAAAACAGATTTCCGTAACGCCGTGGTCTCTGCAATAAAAGAGACAAAAGTGTTTTATCGGAGCTTCGATCCGGTCGAGACGTATCGCTTTTCAACCATCCATACAATCGGCGAGGTGAGCGCGTCCGCAGGGGTTGTCATCCCTCTTCTCTCCAGTTCGATCGAGGATGCGGATCGACATAATCTCAGAGCGGCGTTTTTGGCTGGGATGAGCCATGGGATGGGTAAGCACACGCTCCTTCTACAACAAGCTGTGTCAAACAACCCGGTGCCTGTCGACTACCGAGAGTTCGTTGAAACATTAGCGAGCGAATTTGAGATTGGCGAGCGGCTATCAGAGTTTTGCGGCACTGCCCTAAGATCTCTGCAAGAAGAGAAGAAAGCGCGTAAAGGGTCTCGGACTAAACTACAAACGCTGTATCTCGGTGCGTCTGCTGCTGAAAACGAATTTCGCTCCCTGGACAACTACTTTGTTGAGACAGCTGAGTTCGTGAGAACCTTACGTGGGGAAGCGACAGTTGTATCTGGCCGAAAAGGGTCTGGTAAAACAGCTATTTTCTTCATGGTGAGAGATGCTGTCCGCAACCGTAACAACGCTCAAGTTACTGACTTGAAGCCAGAGTCGCATCAGCTAACTTTGTTTAGGCAAGAGCTTCTAAAGCTGGTTGATTTGGGCGTGTTCGATCATACCCTGGCCGCTTTTTGGTACTTTGTCTTTCTGTCTGAAATGCTTTTCACGATCAGGAAAGACTACGTCTATCGCTCAAAATTTGATGGCAAAGCATTGTTTGCTCTTGAAGAGATAGATAATATCTTAAAAGAGTTTGGCGTGTTCGATAGCGGCGACTTCACCGCTCGTATCAATCGCTTAAGCAAATCCATCATCAATGAGATCACTTCGACCAAGGCCGCTAAACAACCGTTGTCACCTGAAAAACTGACTAACATCGTCTTCAGGGGCGGGATTACCAAAATCAAAAATATGGTCGTTCAGCTATCGAATGAACGGACCCAACTGCTCTTGCTATTCGACAACATTGACAAGGGCTGGCCCACTAACGGTGTGGAGGAGATCGACGTCCGGCTGGTCAGATTAATGATCGAAAGTCTGGACAAGATTAGGAGGGACCTTGATGCGGCGGACCGTAATTTCACAAGTACGGTCTTTCTGCGTAACGATATCTATGAACTGCTTGTTGAGCAGACTCCCGATCGCGGTAAAGCCGGACAGATCCGGATCGACTGGAACGACAGAGGTAAGCTTAGGCAGGTCATTCACAAACGGCTGCAGTCCTCGGCAAAGAAAGATTCTGCGAACTTCACACAGCTATGGCTTGAGTACTTTACGCCCACGGTTGGCGCAAAGGACTCTTTTGAATATTGCATCGACCATTGCCTGATGAGACCCAGATTTTTGATCACAATCGTCGAAAACGCTATTGCAAACGCAATTAATCGCGGGAACACCATCGTTCAAGAAGTAGATATTGTCGACGCTGTCCGGCAGCACTCTAACTATCTCATTTCTGAGTTTGGTTATGAAATCCGAGACGCATCAGGCCTGTCGGCAGACATTCTCTACTCTCTCATTGGAACTGAAAGCAGGATAACGAAGGCGGATGTACTGTCCCGGTTTTCCTCCAACGGTATAGCCGACGCCAATCTTGACGAGGCATTTAGACTGATGGTTTGGTATGGCGTGCTAGGCGTCGTAAAGAGTGATGGGCGCGACAAATTCATTTATGACTACGATTACAACATCAAGAGGATATTTGCTGAGACAACGCTGGATGGTAGCACCGGGCTATACGCTATTAATCCTGCGATGCATGTCGCTCTAGAAGCATGAAAAGAAAAAGGCCGCATAAGCGGCCTTTTTAAATTCTTCTGTTGCGACCAGCGCCGCAAGACTACGATAAAAGCGATTACATGACTTCCCCCTGCCATCGCATCACATCGCGCGAACCACATTCGAAATGCCAACGCGCGCTATGGGCACAATGATTATCATCTAAACGACCGATGTCAACGACCGTGTTAACGAATGCCCTCATCTAACCCTTCCTGAGCACTTCGGTTCGATCGCATAGAAGAAAAACTGAGTCGGTCGAAATGCGTTTTGCTGATCGGACCGAGAAAACTGACCCATAACCGTTGATTTTTTGAGGCGACTAATTTATTTTCTGTGCGTACAAAAAAGACTTGCGCCTTCCGGCTATTTATCGTACATACAATATATGAAAATCATTTGGGACGAACCGAAACGACAGACCAACCTGACCAAGCACGGTCTGGACTTTGCGGCCTTGTCTCTTGAATTTTTCGCATCCGCAGCGGTTAAGGACGCCAAGGAAGGGCGCTTCCTAGCGATTGGCGAATTGGATGGCGTAACCATTATCGCCGTAGTGTTCCGCCCGGTCGGTTCGGAGGCACTTTCCGTCATTTCCATGCGGCGGGCGAGCAAGGCAGAAAGGAAGATCCTATGACACGGAAATGGCCGCAGTTCATCACCGCCGACCTGGGAGACAGCAAAGCCGACGACGCGGAAAGAACGCGCCGCTGGCATGAGTATGATCGAGCCATGAAAGACTTGATCGCAAAGGGTGGCGTTCATCAGGACGCGGACGGTTGGTGGGTGGAAACTTCAACTGGCGATCTGGTCGGCCCCGACCCAGCTATCGAGCGCCCCACCGAACTGGATGAAGACACGTCCGTCAAACCATTCCGCGAAGTGTTTCCCGAATTGGCTGACGGCATCGACCAGGAAATCGCGCGACGCGGGAGGCCGAAAGCCGAAACGACGAAAAAGCCAGTCACCATCCGCCTCGATCCCGATATTGTTGATCACTACAAGGCGAGGGGGAAGGGCTGGCAATCCCGCATGAATGACGATCTGAGAAAATTAGCAGGGCTTCAATAAGCCTTCAAGTGTCGCGGACCTGCGTTGGCCCAGCTTGAACGCGGCCTAAACGCAAAAAGCCGCCCGGATTGCTCCGTGCGGCTTTTGTTTACCGTCCAATGAAAAAATCGCCGAGCCGCTTCAAAGCGTCCGCAAATGTCACACCTACGGCCATGGCCGCAAAGCCCATGGTTGCAAGTGCGCCCGTCCCCATCAGCCGCAAGCGTTTCATATCGTCGGTAACAGGCTTCATGTCTGTCACGTCATCTTTTACGAGCGCCACTGTCTGTTCGACGTCGCCGACGCGATCTACCATCTCATCAAGCCGCCTATGTACGACGGCACGACTTTCAGCCGCCTTGTCTTCAGAGCGTCTGGACTGATCTTCCATTCGTCGTATCGAGTCCTTTAGTCCCTCCATCCCTTCTACCAGTCGCCCAAGCTGCTGATGAATAGACGGATCAAATTCACCAGGTGCCATAGCTCAAACCACCCCCGTTACAGGTGCGGCCCTTGGCACATGACAGATGACCAGAACCGAAAGAGGTTTTGGTGTCGTCGTAAAAGGCGGCGCATCGGGTAGTGCGACGGTCTACGAAATCCGCCGCAAGGTCCCACCTCAGTTGTGTGTTGCGTGGCTTTTCAGTTCCATACTTCGGAATCACCCTGTCCATCTTCTTTCGGCATTCCTCCGGTAGATCGGGAAGGTTGACACCCGCCGATGCTCTGCCCCGCGTATCAGCGGCGGCAATAAGCCTCGCCTCTTTGCTCGCACAGCCAGCGGCGATCATCATCGCTCCAACGGTAATCACCGTCATCCATGTTTTGATTGTCATCTTTGATCGCCTGTTCCTGTTTGGCTTCGGCCTGCTGTTGAATGAGGGCATCGGCCAACGCCCGTTTGCGGTTCTCTTCGAGCGCCAGCGCAGCGGCATTGCGCTGGCGTTCCATCTCGGCGGCTTTCGCTTCAGCGGCGGTCTTTTCTGAAAGCAGGACGTAGCCTTCAAGCAGCGCCGCGTCGTGAAACGAAAGCCACAGCCGAAAGCCGCCAACAGAAAGCAAGACGCAGATGATGAGGGCGCATACTCGCCCTGTGAGCGACGTCGGGAGAAGGAAGCTCATAGGCCGCTCACGCAAAGTTCGGCTTCACCGATCCGCCACGCGTCGCCCATTTCGCGACGGTTGACGAGACCGCGCACGATCCGACCGCCCGCCTTGTTGAATGCCGTTTGAGCCTCGCAAGCGAAGCGCCACATTCCCGCTTCGATGCGGCCCTTGGCGGTCGATCGGCACCATGCACCGACGCCAAAATTGTAAGAGCCGGTGATCATGGAGGCCCGGACGCTGACCGGCGCTTTCGCAAGGTTTGGCGAGCATTCCATGATCTTCTGATAATAGTCGTCATGGACGCGGCGAAGCAGCATGTCGAAGCATTGTGCTTTCGTCTTCGACATGCCGGGACCTATGCCCTTCGTTTCGCCGTAGCAAATATCCCAAATCTTGGCGAAGGGGTCCCAATGGGATTTCAGAACCAGCCCCTCCCAGGGCATGATTGCTTTTTCGACTGCCAGAATAACGGCAGGGTCCATCTTCTGCTCTGTGGCGTAGCGATCGTAGATCGCATAGCTGCCACTGGCGATGCCAAGGAGGACGGAAGCAATTGCAGCTCTACCGCGCTTCGTCGGCGTGATCTTGTTGATCGGCATCGATCATACCTTTCTGAACGAGGATTCGGGAAATGAAGGCGGCACAGGTCGCGCCGCCCGAAAACGCAGCGAACAAGCCGCGCGGGATTTCGAAGTAACCGTCGATGAGGGGTAGGAAGACTTCGAGGCCGGACAAGAGACCGGCAAGCAGGATCCATCGAATGGACCAGGCGCGTTTCAGCACCTGCCACTTATTGGCAATAAACATGGGACTTCCGGATTGTTAGAGATGAACGCTAAGAGCGTCCCTAGAGGTCGGCCTGTTAATCCGCCTGTGGCGACGCCGTCTGCTCTGCTTTGAAAGCATTGATCCGGTCATCGCGCTCGATTGGCGGGACATCATGCGGAACATGCAGCGTGTTCGTGTTTCCCTCTGGATACACAACGGAGACGGTGATGTTGCCTTGCGCGTCGTATTGCAAGTAAAGCTCGACTTCGTCCATTCACGCCACCTTGAAGAATATGCCAGCGTAACCGCTGTTGTTGCCTCTGCTAAAGTTTTGGCCGGTTAGATCAGGCCAAACGCCGAAAGCTTGAGTGTTTCCCAAGAACGAAACCGATGATGCCGTTCCTGACGCCACCTGTGATGCCGTACCGCCAAGAAGGGCGGCGATAAAGGTCGAGTTAGAACCAAAGGCTTGGAAAACGGCTGTTGTGGTGTCGCCGTTTATGCCCATCCAGTAGAGGCCGGGATTGAGTGTTACGTTTCCACCGACCAAAGCGCCACTCATCGCGCCGGTAGTGCCAGCCGACATATTGGCAGTAGCGCCAAGAACATTGCCGGAGGGGAGCTTCGTGACGGGATCGGCAGCATAAATAGCTAATTGAAAAGCCTTACCGCTTTCCGAAGTGGTCACGCGCACCGCTAATTCCGATATCGTAACCCGCTCTTTGATAACGATCGGATGAAACTTGATCTGCCCGCCAACGACTGCGGCCCCGCCAGAAACAATCGTATTGATCCCTTGATAATAGTTCCCAGACGTGTAGCCGAAGAAGTCGGCGTTATCTTGCCGCACCCATGAAGCAGCGCCTGCCGTAGCGTCGCGGCAAATGTACTCGATCCCCGTCGCAGAGTTGAGCCACTTGGAGTTAACCGAAAACCCATCGTCCTCATCATCGGACATGGTGGGGACAGTTGTTGATATCGCGTTTTTCGGGAGGCCGTCGATCGCCTCCAATCCAGCATTGATCTTGGCGCGGGCATCAGCGCCAGTGGCTTTACTGCCGATCGTTCCGATAGCCATCAGGCAGCATCCTTCCAAATTGCGGCATCGTCCCACGCGCCGTCATCATCCCATAAGCCGCTCGCTAAAAGCCAAAGAACCGTGGGCCGTAATGCTACGGACCGGCTCTCAGCGAGACCAAAGCCAAGTGAAAAGCCACTCATATTAGATCCTCTTTTTCTGCCACGGAGAGCGACTAGCGGTTATCCCTAAAGCCACGCACGGCTACAGTGACAGCATCCCCGGTTCTGATCGAGACCCTGTCGGTACTGGCGAGATTGCACACGATTTCGCGGGTGCGCTCCGTTTCAAGGATCATGTAATCATCCGTGTTTTGATCTGGAGCGCCCTGCGAAATGCAGACGTAGACGCGCTGGCGGCAGTCAACTTGGATGCCGAACCGGGAGTAAAGCCCGCCATCGACAATCTGTTGCCACTGGACAGCGCCAGCCGCTTTGAAGGTGTTAGCCATCAGTCGTTTCCTTGTTTGATGATTTTAGTTTTCGTCCGTGCGCCCCAGCCGGGGCGTGAGCCACTGCGACGGCGTCTTAGGCGTGCCAGGCGCGCTATTCGGCGCGACCTTTCCGTCGTCCTTCGATTTCGTCGACGAGCTGCCGCCCGAAGAACTTTCTGCGCCCGACTCATCATCGTCAGAGGATGACGATTTGCCGTCGTAGAGCTTGGCGGAAATGTCCGTGGTGAAACTGCCTTTCGCCGCATACTTGTGCGTAGCAGTGTCGATGACATAAGGGACGCCATCGAGGCCGGGACGGATGCGGGCGTAGAGCAACGGCGCACCGGCGCAAATCGAAGTGTCACCGATCACCGTGACCGACGTGCTGCCTTCGCCACGCTTCAGGCTTCTGGCTTTCGCCTGCGCCGCCTTGTCCGCTTCATCTGGCGAAGAGAATGGTTCTGGAATGCGATAGACGCTATCGCCATCCGCTTTCGCATCCGCCTCGATTTCGACGCGCTGCGCCTTGTCGCTGTCCTGATAGTAGGCAACGACCTTGCTATATTTCGTCCGATCGCCGACCTCGAATTTCAGTGTGCCTAGTTGCACCATTTCAGGCGTGACGATCACGCTGCCAATATTCCTGCCGCTTGCGGCTTTGCCCGAACCGAGGCTGGAGAAAAGTAAGCGACTTTGCTTGATCGAGAACAAGCCATTATGTCGCTCCGCAAGCCGCCGCAAAAAATGGATGTTGCTTTCATCCTGTTGGCCGATCCAGTCGTAAACGAACTTGGATAGTTCGGGATCGATGGCGGGCGTCAGGCCGCTTTCTTCGGCGATCTGTGAGACAATATCGCCAAGGGTTTTCTTGTCCCACGCGCGCTCCTGCCGCTCCTTCAGCTTGCCACTTCGAAAGTCCACGGCATTGCCGGAAATTTTCATGCTGTAGGGTAGGCAATCGCAACTGATCTTGTCGGCAGTGAAGGTGCCAAGCGAAGCAAGATCGCTGTCGTAGCCCATCCTGACGCCGATTATGGCACCTTTGCGGGGAAGGGCGAGGAAGTTAGGCGGGCCGTCGTTCAGTTCGATATCGACCGTGTCCGACTTCAGACCTTCTTTGTCGGTCACGGTCACGGATTTAAGCCGCTCATAGAATCCGCCGGCGACCGGCGCGCCATCAATGGTGATTTCGACACGTGGCTTCATGGCTAGTCCCAAAGACTGACAAGACGCGGTTGCGTCGTGGTGGAAGAGAGCGCCGGCATGAGGATCTTCGTGCCGATCGGCAGCACCGCACCCAGCGCGGCGAGTCCGGGATTAGCTTCGATGACGGCTTCAACGACTTTCGCCGTGCGCCCGTAATGAGACTGGCAGGCGAGATCGACGGTTTCTCCCTGCTTTGTCGTGTAGATATCTGACATACAAAATCACCGGAAAAGGTCGGAGAGGAAGCTAGTAGCGCGATCGAGAATGCTGCCGCCCGATAAGGGCAGGGTGTCTGCCTGCCGCTTCAATTTGATGGAATACGCGTTGCGTGCCGCCACGCCGCGCGCATTGTGGTGCGACCTGTCTTCTTCAATGCCTTGAACGGTGAAGACGCCTTGAATGACGCCTTCGGCGGCATTGCCTGTAACCAGCATCATCGGTTCACCGGCACCCGCCCGCGCCACAATGCCGTCAAGCTGCGATTGCCCGCCAAACTCTTCGGTGAAGATGACCCCCGAAATGGTAATTTCGTCCGAGGTCGGACCAGTCCACTGCATGGGGTTGAGCGTTTGCCCGACTGGAATTTCCGCCCAGGACGTGTTCACCGATCGCTTGACCCCTTGGTAACCGAAACCCAGCGCTTCAAAGGCGAAATCGCCGAGCATCATTGACGTGTTGCCGGACATGGATGGTTCTCCAAAATGAGAGGACTCGACTCCCTCCGACCGATCTGTATTTTCGGCTTCGAGCATATGAGGGGCGTCGGGTGGACAGTTGGTTTTACAATATGGGCGGCAGGCGCTTTGGGCCGGTCACTGAAAGCGAACTCAAATCGCTTTTTGCAGACGGCACCATTTCCGGCGAAACGCTCGTCTGGAACGCAGGAGCGGGTAGCGATTGGAAAAGGTTTGTCGAAGTCGAGACATTCAAGCCGACAGCCAGCAACGCGCCGCCGCCCCTTCCGCCTTCTGAGGTGAGTGACCTATGGGCGTGGATTATGGCGCTGACACCTGCGCCTCTTCTCTTCATCCACCTCGGATTAATTGCCAGCATAGGGAGTGGCTTCAACAGAGCCACCTATTTGACACTGAGCGTGATCGTCTATCTGAGCTGTCTTGCTTACGATAACCGCGTTGTCGCCAGAGCGGGATATGGTAGGAGAATGCGAGGGGCTGGGGCATGGATGCTGATGACGCCCGCCGCATATCTAATCGCTCGCTCAAAGCGCATGGGGAAAAATCCAGCTCTCGGTTATGTATGGATAGCGCTCATCACACTACCCATACTTCTTGCTGTGGTGATTATTAGTCAAACCTAGTCGCTTAAATTCCCCTCCGTCGCCCGCTGGACTTCAGCACCAAGCTGTGCAGCCGCTGCACTTCCTGCCGCTTGTGGATCCGCAACGCCCGTGATGGTGATGGGAGCATTCACCACGACACTGACAGGTTGCTGGTTCGTAACCCTGACATCCTGCGTCCCGTTCGGCCTGGTCATTTCTGCGATCGAAGCCGCATCGATACGAACGATATCATCAGCGGTTTTTCCGGGCAGGGTGTCAGTGGTTCCACCGAAACCTGCAGCGCGCGACCTTGTAGCGTTGTCCATGGCCGATTGCGACGCCACACTAGACGCAAGAGCCGTTGATTGAGGGTCCGGCTTTGTCGGTCCGCCACTTAAACCCAGCAAGCGCGCCAGCTTGTCTTTAGAGTCTTGCTGGTACTTTAGCTGGTCATCAAACGTCTCGCCGGGCGTGTCACCAAGAGATTGAGCAAACCGCGCAACCAAGTACTGCCATGTAGCCGCTGAAAAAAAAGTCCCCAATCCCGCCACAGGCGCAGCACCAGGAATGCCGCCCCCACCTTTCGGGACTTTTGGTCCTCCCTTTCCACTACCGCCACCCAAGCCCGGAAAGTCAGTCGCCTTTCCGATTGCCTTAAGAACAGATACAGCAGCTCCGGCACCCGAGAGCAACATGAGCGCCGAGGCAAGTTTCCTTACCGTTCCCGCCAGCATCGCAATGCCAGCGGCATAAAGGAAGAACTTGAAACCGTAACCCGCCATCTCGGTCATGAACTGCGCAAGCGGATTGTTCTGCATTGCATCGTTCAATTCGCGGATGGAAGCGCCCCATTCCTTGGCCTGCATGAATATGCTGCCGATACGATCGGCGGCGTTGGGATCGACCGGACCGAGGAGAAGATCGCCGATATCATTCACCAGCTCGCGAACACCGCCGTCGTAACCAAGCCCCTGCGTAAAGCCTTTCATTGCAGTCGTGAACTGGTCGAGGATCGTCACGCGATTTCCCAGCGTGTCGATGATTTCGCCGATCGCTAACGCGCCCTCACGGATTGAAGGCAACATCGCGTCACCCATTTCCGAGAACTTGTTCGAGATCTTGTTTCCGAGCAGATCAAGAACATTGCGCGTCGTGTTGGCGCGCTGGACATACTCTTGAAAGGCCGAACCAGAATATTTCGTCCGATCGGCGACAGCGCCCAGCGCGTCATCAAGCAGCTTTATGTTGCCGACAAGCGGCATGAAGGCGCTGGCCTCATCACCGAAAAACTCTGACAGCAAAGACGTCTGTTGATGCTTCGGTGCCTTGGCGATCGCCGTCAGCACCTTCCGCAGAGTGCCTTTCGCATCCTTCTGCATGTCCTTTGCGATCGACGGCAAGTGCAGGCCGAGCGCCTTGGCGGCATCCTTTTGCGACTTTTTGGCAAAATCGCCCTTCGCCAAGGCACGGATGACGTTTTTCATCGCCGTGCCAGCGGTGCTGGCGTCGGAACCTGCCGCGATCATGGCACTACCCATGGCCGCAACGTCTTCCTTTGCGAAGCCGCTCATTTCACCGATCGCGCCTACGCGCAGCATGAAATCGGTAATGTCCTTGGCTTTCGATGCCATGTTGTTCGAAAGGTGGTTGATGGCATCGGCCATGTCGCCAGTTTCGCTCACAGTCAAGCCGAGCTGCGTTTTCAGCTTGGCGAGGCTTTCGCCCGCATCGGCTGCACTCATATCGAACGCGACACCAACACGCGCCGCCATTTCGGCAAAGCTGGTCAGATCCTCGGTCGCAATACCGGACTCGCCAGCCGCCGCGAATAGCGCGGCAATCTCGGTTGAGGCGAGGGGGATTTCGTTCGACATGCGCCGGATCGAGCGGCGCATGTTTTCGAACTGTTCGTCCGTGGCTTCAACGACTTTTTTCACGTCGGCGAAGGCGGTTTCAAATTCGATCGCGGATCCTGCCGTCGCCGATATCCCTTCACGCGCCCCGAAATAGCCGGCACCCAGGGCGATAGCCTGGCCCATCAGCCCGCGCATGGGTGCAAACGCCTTCATCTGCTGGTTTTGCAGCCGGTCGAGTGTCCGAAAGATCGGGGCGGATTTGGCAACGACATCTTCCAGCAGGGAGATGCGCAGCGTGCTTTGCGTCACAGACATTTACTGCCCCATGATTTTTTTCAGTTCGGAAACTTTGTGGAAATAAGCCAGCAGCTTTTCAGGCGACCAAAGCTCGATGGCATCAAGGGCCGTATGGCCGAAATGGGCGACGTAGACGGCGATCAATCGCCAGTCGTGGGTTTCTTCTTTTTTGTGTCGTTTCCCAGCAACTCAGACGTTGCATCAACGATCTTTGAGAAATCTTTTGCGCCGATCTTTTTGAAAGCCGGAAGCGGAATGTCGGAAATGGAAGCGAGGATTGCGGACATTCTGGCAAGCTGCCCGGTCCCGATCTGGTCGCCAAGGATCAGATCGCCGACGGTCGGCTCGCGGAAAGTGAGTTCGGTAAAAGTCTGGTCGCCGTGCATGACGGACTTGGAGAGCGAAACAGTGACAGTGTCGGACATAACGGAACCTCGAAAGGAAAAAGCGCGCGCAGAGCGCCGGCGCTATTGATGGACTGGTTTTTGTGAAAACAGACGGCCCGCCGCGATCACGCGGCAGCTCGTCAGAAAAGTTCGCGCGAAGAAAAACGAAGCCAGAGGTGGCGATCGCCCCGCGCCAACGAAAAAGGGGCGGGGCTAATCATATGCTTTCCAGCAACCCCGCCTCTTGATGGCGTCAGTTCAGCATTAGGGCGTTGCGGATATCGGCGTATTGCGAGACGCCACCCACCTTGAAGTCGAAGTCATCGACCTCGTAGATTTCCGCGCCGTCGATTTCCAGCTTGTAGTAATTGACATCAACGGCGTAGTCGTTTTCGGCCAGGTCGCCACCCTTCCACGTTCCCGCGTCGGGCTTGTACATCTTGCCCCGGATCGAAACGACGGCGCTATGCGTGGTGCCGTCTTCATCGACCAGCGCGCCCGTTACCAGGAACGGCGTATCGACGCCGGGCTTCAAGCCAAAGAGCTTGAGGATCTGCGGATCGAAACCCGGCATCTTGAAGCCCATTTCAAGCGCGTTGTAGCCGAGGTGGACGTTACGTTCCTTGATCATGCCGGCGTTGCGCATGGCTTCGCGCTTCGCCTCTGGCACGGGCAAGGTGACGTCGCCGATCTGGCCCAGCTTGCTTTCACGATCCGCCCACACCATGCAGTCTCGCAGGATGAAGCGGGGAAGTGTTTTTTCTGCCATGTCTGGCTACTCCTTATGCGGCAACCGAAAGCGGGCCGGCTTCGATGAGGCCATTCACTTCTTCCAGCAAAAGCCGGTAGTAGAGAATGTTCCGGTGAGTGGTGATGTTGATTTGTTCCATGATGCCGACCGGCTCGAATTCCACATTGAGGAACAGTTTGCCGTTTGCCATCAGCGTCGGATCGTTCAGCGCAGGGAACCAGCAACGACCGCCGAGAATGTCTTCATTGTTTTTGAAGACGCGGATAGCTGCATTGCCCGCTTCCAGCATCAGCTTCATGTTGGCCTTCGTGAACTTGCGGTCCACGAACTGGAAGTAAACATCCTCCAGAGCCTCGTTGATCATGTCGGCGGTCGCGCGAACGCTATCGAACTGCCAGAGCGGATCATCGGTCGCCAGGCGGCTACCCCATGTGCGAAAGCCGCCGCGCTCGTTAAGGACCGTCGCAACCTGCTTTTCGTTGAGAAAATTGCTGTCGTCTGGATACATGATCGTGCGAGAAACGCCGTCGATCGTGCGAATGATCTTGTTCGAAACCGAACCGGAAACGCCCTCATCAGACGCCACCACGCGAGCGCGGACGCCTGCGAAGACAGGCGCGACGGGCTTTGCTACCGGAATGCCGTTGACGTTCCTGATCACCTTTGGATCGATGATCAGAATACGACCGCCGCTGACCGTATCGCGGAAGCGCAAAGCTTCGGCATTCGTCGTGTTCGGGCCGCTGATGTAAGCGCGAGCGCGAATTTTCGGCAGGATGGCGTTGAGCGCCGATATGAACGGATTGGCAAGGTTTCCAACATTCGAAACGGCTTGCGGCAAAACCTTGCCGGAATCAGAGCCGCCACCCGTGAAGGTCAAAACGGGAGCCTGCGAGAGCTTTTTACCGGGCGTAACGACGCGGACCGCAACCACCTTGCCGGCGTTGGCACCGTCACCCAGCACCGCAACGAGTGTGGGGAGAACCTTGCCGGCGTCACTACCGCCACCGCTCGCCGTGACGATCGGCGCTTCCGTCAGCTTCGCACCTTGCGTTGTGACCGTCACGGAGACCACACCACCTTCAACCCATGCACCTGTGTCCCCAGCCGTGATGACGACGCGCGGCTGATAGCCAGTCAGTCCCTTGGCACGAAGCGCCGCATAGATGCCCGTGCGCGCGACCGGGTCGCCGATCAAGTTGGCCTGAAGCACAGCCGCGTCGGCGGAATACTCCACCCTGTTGATGGTGCACCAGGATCCGCCTTCGTCGAAAACGGTGGTCACATCTTCCAGCAGCGAGCCAGTCGCGCCCAGCGCCGCAGCCTGTTGAGGCGACGTGACAAGCGTTGGATAGTTGAGCGGGAAGGCGGCGGGATCTGCGTCGGGCGCGAAGCCGTTGACGAAAGTAATGCCTTGGCGCTGGACACGAAGAAGCGACGGGGTCGCCGCGCTTTCATTAAGTGTCACGCCATGAGCATAGGCGAGGTCGGCCATGATGGTCTCCTTTGGAAATAACCAGCGATGTGAGGGAAGGGGCGGCGGCAATGCGCCTGGTTGTCTCAATGCCCGCACCGAGTGCGGATCATGTTCGTTGAATTGCTATCTGTAGTGCTGCTGCACATACAGCCAAAGGTCATCCATCTGCGCAGGCGGATAGCCCTTGAGCTGCGCAAGCTTAATGACCATTGGATCATCGCGGCGATAAGTTTTACGCCCCTCGATTTCCAACTCCGCTTCATAGCGTTCATCGGGATCGGCGATGGCGTTCAACACGTCGGATTTCTTTAGCTGTAGCAGCTCATGCGCAGCAAGCCAGAACGGCGTTGGCTCTATCGGGAGAAAGGCGGTAACGATGGGAAAGGTCTCCGGCGTGAAATCTTCTTCGCTAACGTCGCCTGTCATGGCATCGACGATGATTTGCTTTGTCATACCGCGAACTCCCATTCGGCCCACATCGCTGCGCCACCGATTACCGCTGTGCCTGGTGCTGCCGTCGAAAGCTGAATTCTGTCCAGCTCACCCGGTAACGAAACTCCACCCGTCACGAAGACGGACATGTGATAGCTACCGGCAGGCAGGAAGAACTGCCCTGTAAACTGCCAGTCGTTGCCCCCAGGCACTCTGGAAAACTCAAGTTCGCCATCAATTGTCGGGTTCACGTTCGGCGATCCAAGCAGCACAATGCCGCTTGGGTCTATCGGCTGGCTGGCATATCCGACGTTGCTGGCAAACGCGCCTATGCCACCGGAATAGCCTGATGACACAATTCCCGCGCTAGTCCCAAGCCTAATGATAGGGGCTGCGTTAGGGCTGAAGGTGACGTTCTTGAGCTTCAGTCGCACCCGGCTGATGTTAGCAGGAAGCCCGGAGTAAAGCACCGCCGCGCCGGAAGGAACGACCTTTGCACCTTTGCGTAGACCAGCCGAATTCACCTTCGTTTGCAATGCCTGAACGTTATTCAGGAGCGCAGCAAGATCGGCTGCGCCCGCAACTTGCTCAGGGGCATAAGCTTTGATCCAGTAGGTGAATGTTTTGTTCGATGGCCGTGTTTCACCAGCCATGCGAGGTGCACCGTTAGTGCCGTCCGATACAGGCTTTGCAGGATCCGTGACGTCAGATCGGAGAGCACCTTGTGTAATGCTCCCGCCGCTGATGTTGGTCAAGAAATCGCCGAGCTTCTTGTTGCCACTATTGCCGATATGGAACCCCTGAAAGGCGTCTTGCTGCACGCTACCAAAAGCACGTCCGCTATCGACAACCTGACCGGAGCGCCAACCACGCGGGAAATAGCCGCCCATGTCTTCGATGATCGGATCGCCATTGCCGTTTACCGTTGCGCCATTTGCCAACAGCCAAGCACGAAGCTGTGGGTAGGCAGAAGTGCACGGCGCGCCGTTGTGCAGAAGATATCCAGGCGGCGGCGTATTGCCGTTGCCCTGCATCATGATGGTGGTGCCGATCGGCGCGCCGGCCTGCTTTATTTTCGTCTCCAGCTCGGCGAGCGCATTCGTAACCGTTACCGAAAAATTGGCGTCGTTATTGAGAGCCTGTGCCAATTCCTTCAGTGTGTCGAGCGTGGCAGGAGAGCTATCGACCAGTGCTGCAATGCGCTGCTGAATCATCGCAGTCACATCATCCGTATCGGCCTTTTCCCCCACGACCTGAAGCAGGCTTTGCAGCTCAGATGATTTCGCATAGTAGGCCGGCAGTTGACCGCCGAGCTTATGCGCGTTCGGGGCGTTGCCCTGCAACAAGTCGTCAATCTGGTCTTTCGACTGCTGAATTGTTTGCTGAAGGGCTGAGAGCTGCGGAGCGATGCTCACCTGAATGTAGTCCAGCGCCGCTTGAATGCCCTGCTGCTGAAGACGCTCGAAGGACGCTTCCAGCGTTTCCCGGTCCCGTAAACGGACGCCGATATCGCCGAGAACAGCGTTCCAGATTTCACGCGTGATCTTCGTCGGAGGCCATGACGGGAGCTGATAGTTGTTAAGCCGGTCTGGCATAGTCAACAACCTCCTCGCCATTGGCCTCGATGATGGCGGTAAGCATTGCGCCCGCCATCTCGATTTCATCCAATGGCTTGTAAGTGAACGGACCGTGCTTGACGGACCGAGTAAGCTTCACGGCGTATTTCTTCTTTGCGGCATAGGTCGCCATGGATCACCTCACAGAGCGGCAATGAATGCATCCTGCACGAACGGCACGGACACAGCGTTGTTGGTGGTGGCCGCAGGGCGCAACCGGGCTTTATTGGTTGCTGCGCCGAGCGCGTAAGTCGAAAGGAAGGTCCGGCGTTTCGGCTCGTTAGGATCGACAGTGACCGTGGTCGCGGTCGGCTGTATCACCGTATTTCCCACCCTAATCGCCGGGCTGAAGGTGTGAGCGTCAGGATCGAACCGATCGACAGTGAATTGCGTGATGATGGCCGACGTAGAAATCCCGAAGTCGAATTCCTTGCTGACGCCCTTCATCTCGGTGCGATTGCGCGAGACGCGGGAAATCGCCTTGGCGTCAAGCTGGATCATCGGCTGCAGATCGACCGTGCCCATCATCACCATGCGCAGTTCTACAGATGCCGGCAGGCCGACCAGCGGATTTGCTGCCGGGTCGCCGTCGTCCAGTTCCGTCCAAACGGTTTGTCCGGCAGGCCGGATTTCAAAGGCCAATGCGCAACCAGATGGAGTCCATCCTGCAAACAGCATGTCAATTTCAGTCATGCCGTTCTGCAGGGTGAGCGCGTGCATCGGAATGACCGTGCGCGGGCTGCGGAAACGAGCTGCGTTAATGCGGAAACAGAAGTCGATTTCTGTTGACCCCTGCGCGAAAGCACCGTCCGTGCAGACAAACTGAGAACCACCTGTGAACTTGTTTGCCCCCGAGATATGCACCGAATGCGCGCCGGTCGTGACCGTCACGAAAGCATAGCGACGTCCGCTTTCGAGCAGCGTGATCGGCAAAGCGATCTTGTTCCAGCCGACCACCAAATCCGAATGCTTCAGCGTGCCGCGCGCCAGCACGGAATCAAACTTCGGCGTCCCTGCAGGCGTGGTTTCGGTGATGAGAACGTGCACATCACCATCATTGCCGACACGGGCGAATGCCAACTCCAGGCTGGTCATCTGCATGGGCTGCGCGACGAGGAACGTTTGCGCGTATATCGAGCCATTAAGACCGACCTCTTCGCTCACATAGTCCCAATAGCTTTCCGTGTAAGACTCGTAGCGGATGGTTCGCACGCCATAGCGTCGATGCCCCCCGCGACCGCCATATTCGGCGACAACTTCGAAGGTCTCGCCGCCGATCGCGAACGTCATCCCGACGCGCGCGCCAGAAACAACTCCCGACCAATAGGCGTTATTTTCGCAGACCTCTTGCGTCGGGCCGTAGATGATGCGGGTGCGGGACACGTCCTTCAGCACCGCCGTGATCTGCGTATGCACAAGCTGCGAGATATTGAGCGTGCTATCGAGCGACGCGTTGGCGATCCGGGTCACCTCGTCGAAGGCAGGAACCATGCGCCGATTGCGGAACATGATGTTCGGGTCGTCTTCGGCTTGCACTTCCAAGCGCGCTTCGATCGTCGCCGCAAATGGGAAGCGAACGCCCTCATTGACACGCGCCAGCCAGTCCGCGTGCAGGTTGTCCCACTGGTCGTAAGTCAAGCCGGGATCGAACCTATAGGCGCGTGCATCGTCAGGCAGGTTGAGTTGAAGGCGTGCCGCACCCACATCACGCTGCATCTGTCGGATGATTTCCGGCCGAGGAATTTCGCCGAGCCTGCCGACGATGTTTGTGATCTGCGTTTCGATGGTCGAGGTGCGCAGGAAAAGGCTATCCAGATCGACTTCCAGCGCCGTTACACGCCCCTCAACTTCGAAGAGGGTTTTGACACGGTCGCTATTGCCCGGTTCGATCACATCGATGCCCGTGGACTTCAGCAGCACGAAGGCAATGCAGGCATCCGTATCGGCGACGACTGGCTTTGCCGGAACCGGATTGGCTTCACCGGGCTGCACGAGCAAATTGACGACACGGCTGATCGTCTTCGGCGTGGTGCGTTGCACGATGACGCTGGTTTCCGGGTCGGTCGAAGACTCAAAAGGACGGTTCGCCGTTTCGGTGATTTCCTCGCCGCGCAGCAGGATGGCAACCCAGCGCTGATCTGAGGCAGCAGCCGGAATATAAAGCTGCAAGTTCATGTCTTTCGGCTGCGCATGATCATAAACCACTTCGCCATTCACATAGCGACCAGATGAAACGGTGATCGTCTGAGCAGATTTGCGGCTGACCGTGAACGCCGCCCAATGGGCGGGGTAACCGATAGCGTCACCCCAAACACGATCGGTCGCGGCTTGCGCTTGCGCGCCGATCGCTTCGAAATCGGCGTGTTCGGCAATTTCCGCTTCGTTAAAGAGAGTGCGCTTCATAGTGTCCTCAATCCAAACGTTGACGGTCGCGGTAGCCGCCAAATGCGCTACTGCCGTCAATTGTGATGTTGTCGTTAAAGGTGATGCCGCGTCGCCAGGCGAAGGTAACGGAATAGAGCGTTTCCGGACTCTTGGCCGTGGTCATGGCACGCATTGCGCGGCGGATCGGTTCGAGATCGACCGACGTGATGGCGGATCGCCCGAAGGCGCTACGTCCAATCTGCCATCGGTTTTTAGGCGCGGTCAGCTTGAGCTTGACCAAGTAGTGCGCCACGAAAGCCTTGTGCGCGATCGGCGTTAGCCCGATCACGGCCCGACCGAAAGTGAAACGTGACGGGTGCGCGACCCGGTCAATGATTTCAGCATCCACAAACGCCAGATAGCGCTTGAGGCCCACCAGTGTTCCTTTCAGCGCCGCAAGTGGCGACGCGGGATAGAGCGTCGATACGCCGGCGCATTGCGCGATCATTTCGCGCTTCCGGTCATCCGGCCAATCATCGAACCACAAATCGACCGAGTGATGCGCGGCAAGCCATGGAAGGAACCGCGCCGGCGTCCGGTAAGGATCCATGATTTCCGCATAAGGGATAGGCAAGTCATCGGACATGCCGGCAGCAAGTGCGTACTCAATTTCGTCGGCAGAGTTCGGATCAAGAAGGGTCGCAACATTGCTCACGGTCGCACCTCAACGTCGATTGCAAGCGCAGTCATGACCGGGACGGTGTAAGGATCCGGCCCGATAACGACAGGCGCGCGATCGCGCACCTTGATGATGCCAGTGCCGAAGGCCGAACCAGAAAGTAATCCCTCTGGTACCTCGCCGCCGATCAGCGATCTATCTTTCGCCGCGGCGATCACTCGCTTAATCGCTTCCGCCTGCAGCACGTCAGGCGACGGCCCAACCGCGGGGACTTCCAAAACCAGCGAAACCGAATATTCGACGCGCGACGCGGACATGACCGAGATTGCCACCGCTTCAGGCGCGCGGTTCGGGTGCGTGACTGCTGCCCGAACAGTTGCCAACTCCGCAGTGGTGGGGAGTCGCCCTTCGGGACCGATCACAACAACGTCGGTATCACCGAGGCGACCGTGGATCGCACGGCCATTCACACGCGCATCCCAAAGGCCCAGCGCCTTATCAGGGGACTGCGGCCAGGCAGTCCAGGCATCGTACAGATAGCGCCCAGCAGAACCCGAAGCGGGAACATCGAAGGACAGGAGATAGCGGCGCAGCAACGCCTCGTCACCTTCCACGATCGCAGCGGCGCTAGAGGTAGCCGGCACGATCACGAGACGCGCAACGTTGCGCCCGGCTGCGATGGCTTCGAGGTTGCCGCCCTTGGCATAAGCGGCAAGCAGTGCGCGGAACGCGTCGTTCACGCGCTGGCGATCCATCAGCCGCAAATAGGACCAAGCTTCCCCGACAATCCCCGCAGGATCTGTTTCCAGTTTGTGAACGTCGTAGGCAGGTAGTGCGGGATTGATCGCGCGCTGCTGATCCCAAAACGCCAGAAAGCGGACTTTGAAGGCGTCATAGAGCGCTTCGAAGTCCAGCGCCTCAATAGCTTGAGGCGCTGGAAGCCGCGAAATGTCGATGCTCGTTGGCGCGTAAACAGCAAGTGTCATGGTGATCTTTCGATGACGACGCGCAGGCTCTGATCTTCCGCAATGGAATAATCGCCGCGATGACCGAGGGGAAAATAGATGCCGTAGATTTCCAGCGACAAAGCGCCTGCCACATCGGCCCGCGCGACTCTGCCGAACCGCATTCGAAATCGCGGCTCCCATTTTTGAATTGCAGTAGCCGCCGCAGAATAAAGCTTCAGGATATTACGCGGCGTCATCTTGGCGTCGATCAGGTCCGGCAGTTCCGAGCCGAAATCGCGTCGCATAACACGTGCACCGATCGGTGTTTTCAGGATCTTGCGGATCGACTGTTGGGTATGCTCCCAATCAGACAGGGGCGCGCCGGTTACGGCATTGACGCCTGTTGAACTTGGCATCGGCTTTTCCCTCTCTAGTCTACGGCAAAGACGGTTTCGGAGCCTTCGACGATCGGCCACTTGCCAGATGACGAGCCGCCTTGAACGTGGACCAGGTCGCCAATCCGAGCGACCTTCTTTCCGCCTTCACCGCCGAGCTGCACGTTTGAAGACTGTACAATGACGGTATCGGCAGTGACTTTTGCCCGATCGCCCGTGGCCTCGATAACAGTACTTCCGATCTTGATATGAAGCGGCGTGTCAGTGTTTTCGCGGGCGTTCTCGTCACTGTAGGTTGAGAAGTCGATTTGAGCATCCGCGAGGTCACCACTTTCCGAAACCACGTCAACCTGCTCACCAACGCTATAGCGTACATCGACTTTCACGCCCCCGGCAGCTAGCGTGCGGGCTTTGATCCACGGAGTGAGAAATGGCTTCTCGCCCTGGTGGGACAGCGCGACGCGATACTTGCTATTGTCATCGCTGACCTCAGCGATCGTGCCCTTGCGACGCCGGTTGCGATTTCTGCGTTCCAGTTCGGCAATCCGAAAATTGATTTCCGCAATGTGGTCAGCAAGCCATTTCGCGCCGCTCATGGTTCAAACCCCGAAGGTGTCAGCAGCATTGCATCGGCTTCATCGTAGACGATACCGAAACGCCGCATGGCGGCAGTAAGATCATCATTGCTGCCGGCGATCTGCGCTTTCATCAGCGCAATCTTTTTTTCCATATCGGGCATGCGTCGGAAAAAATCGGCATCACACTTGGCGAAGAAGCGCGCCAACGGGTGAACGTCTAGCAGTGGTTCACCGCGTACAGGCTCTGCAACCGCGCTAACCGTCAGCTTTAGTTGGTGAGCTGCAAGCCGAACACCATTCGTGTCGCCACTTATTCGCGATCGCTGCGATTTATCAAATCCCGTAACCAGGCCAGCGAACAAGACGGCCCATTCATTATCAGGATCCGCAAGCGCGTCCGCGATCTGACGCATCGTCAAATCAAGGTGAAACTCAAAATTCGCATCGGTCGCCGGCACTCCCTCATAGATCACGGTTTCATCCGTGACCGGATCTGTGACTGTGTGCGGCGTGGCAATTCCAGCTTCGAAGTTCAGATCCACTTGCCCGCTTTTGATGAGCGAGCGAAGCTCAAGGCCGTTCAGCAACTTGCTGTCATCGGCGTAGACGGAGATAAACGGCTTGTCGGATCGCAAGGAACCGTCTTGCGACTGATCAAGCGCGCCGATTTCGCTGTCCAACACGTTATCACCAACAAGCGTGCGGCCTTTGAGCGCTTCCACCGCGCAGATCCGCAAAGCGATACGAACAAGCGACATGCTATTTTTCCCTTAGTCGGATCGCGATCATGCTTGTGTCGCGGCTGCTCACGTTGGCGACCTCCCAAACCGGCAGGCCAGCACGGTCGATCGCGCGAACGGTGTCACCGGACTGAAGAGCCGGGCCGTCATACGAGGCGCGATCGAGAAACAGTTCGGCTTCGCCAGTAGCAAGCCGAGTTTGAAACTGGCCGGAACGACCGCCGCCCAATGTCGAGACTTCATCACCGCCGACGCAAAGCGCTTCGCAATGAACGATGATCTGCGGACGATCCGGGTCTGTCTTGCCGCCCTTCATGAACGACAAGCGGACACGCTCGCCAAAAGCGCCGCCGATCTTGCGATCAACGGCAGCCTCCAGTTTGCGCCAGTCAACCATTTATTGGCTCAGAACCACGTCGCCGCGCTTCGAAGGATTGATTGCCACAGCGGCGGCATAACCAATCTTCGTGTTGCCGCTTGCGACGGTCGTCACTTCCGTGCCGCTCCAATAAACGACGTCGCCAATGCCCCACGCCTGCGCCTCGGTCTTTGGCAGATCCCAAACGCCCACGCGGTCGATCGTGATCATCTCGTTTGCTTTTGCGGAGATCTGCGACACGCCGAACAGCTTGCCGATAAGAACACCGTCGCCGGACTTGACGTCTGCCGGTGCTGGAACATCCAGCGTCGTGCCCGGCTGCTTGAAATTCTTCGCCATGATCTTTTCCCTTATGCGCGAAGTGAAAGAGAGGTGGACCGAAGCCCACCCGTTGTTTTCGTCGTACCTTTACTGAAGCGCCGGGCCGGGATTGCGGAAGCCGAAACGGAAGTCCGTCGCGCCGCAACCGAAGTCGTGTTCCACCGACATGCTGAAGCCCTGACGGCCAAATGGTTCGTCCATGCGAACGCGAGGCGCTTCGTAGCCTTCGAGATAGCCCCAGCGATAGTTTGACCCGGCAGACGGATCGGCGTGCAGGCTCCAGGAGTTGTCAGTGATCTGCGACGTCTCCACCAGCTCGAACTTGCCGGAAAAGAGGTTGACCGTGGACACGGTTGCAGGCGTGATGGACGCAAGCAGCTTTTCCGCATCCGTCAACTGGTTGGGACCGACCACCATGATGCGGGCAGGATTGGCAAGGAGCGGCAACTTTCCGTCACTGGACTTCTGAAGGCCCATCGACTTGCGGCCCGCAGCCACAGAGTCGATCGTGATGTTTGCCGCCGCAGCGATGTTCGAATGATCTGCGTGGAAGACTTCCTTGCCGTCCGAAAGCTTGGCGTTGTACGCGTCGGCGTAGAACGTCACTTCCTCGAACAAGGCCACCGTTGCACCGTAGCTCGACAGCAGCTCCGCGATCGCGCCGAGATCATCATTGATCAGCATTTGTCGGCTAATGTTCAGCGCGATGGCATAGCTGAAAGCGCGCGTTGCCTCTTTGCCTTCACCGAAGGTGCCGTATTTGATTTCGCCGGCTTCCAGAACCTTTTTCAGCATCGGGAAGTCACCGACCTTAACAGTCGTATCGGGGCGGAAATCGCGATAGTTCTTCTTGCGGGCAAACCGCTTGAAGGTCGGTTGCGCCAAGGCATAGCGCTGTTCGAGAGTGCGATTAACGGCACCTTCAAAGATCACCGGGAAGTCCGAAGTGGTATGCGAGGCGCGCGTGAAAATGTCGTCGATGTCACGGGCGTTGAGCATACGACGGCCCGAATGTCCGATGCTGTCCGCAGCCAGATCGACCAAACCCCGGCCCATGTGCTGGCGCGCCGCAGCAGACGGCCCACCCTCTGGCACAGGCGCGCCAAAGCCATAAGACAGCGCCTCGATCTGCGCCGAGCGTTGCGTGTCGCGCTCATCCTGACCAACCTGCACCCGCACGCGGCTGTCGGTCGGCGTTTGCCGCTCGTTGGTCATCATGTGTTCCAGGAGCTGCGAACGGAAGGATTCGAGCGATGTTCCCGAAAGCGCGTGCTGGCGACCGAAGTCAACACAGCCTGCCCTTGCCGACATCTCTTCGATGCTGCGAACGCGTGTGCGCTCTTCGTCAACCGCCGCGCGTGCAGCGGTAATGGCGTCTTGTGAAGCAGAGGGATTGGAAGGGTTTGCGCGCTCTTCGACTTCCAGGCGGGCGACTTCGGCGCGCGTCTGTTCGAGTTCCCGCAGGATGGCTTCATGATCGCTTTCGATCGCGCGTGCCGCGTCTTCAGAAAGTCCCTCCACCAGCTCGCCGCGCTTCGCAGTCGCACGGGTGGTAAGGTCGTCGAGTTTCTTGCGTGCAGCAACCAGAGCAATGTTGGCTTCGAAGATGTAGTTGCCGGCGTGATGAACCAAGCTATCGGGACCAATTAGCGATGCGGCATGCGAAGGATCGGCAGAGAGGATGGCGAAAACCAGACCGAAGCAAACAAGCGCGACGGCAGCAGCGATAAAGTAAGCACCCTTTTTCATGGTGTGCAGTTCCTTTTGATTTACCGGGTAGACAAGCGCCGTCGCCCTGCGTCCCGGTGGCAAGCAGGTGGCGAACTTTAGAATGTTGGGTAGTGGCCTAGACGCAGCTCAGAGCGGCTTCAGCCATGCGCATGCGAGCAGCGCGGATGGACGCGTTAGATGCGCCCATGATGGAAAGCGGGAAGGTTGCATCACTTGCGCGAACTTGCGCACCGGGATCGGCAGGCACGGTCACGAAAGAGATTTCGTTAGGCGTCCAGCGCTCGACAAAAATCTTTTCGACCTCGCCTTTCTTCTGTGGCTCTTCCACCCTGATCTTATCGATCGAGTAGCCGACAGAAACGTTCTTGACGATCTTATCCGCGACCAGGCCGAACATGCGATCAGCGCTGGCGTCGATCCCGACTTTCGGAAAGCGAATTGTCGCCCAGCCTTCGGCACCTTCGATCCACGCGCGCTCGACAACAGCAACCTGCGAGAACGTGGAATATTTCGAGTGGCTGTCGAGGACAGGCGCGCCGAGGTTCATTCGAGATAGATCAAGCGCCCGCTCAGAAACCACAAGGATTTCGTCGAAGGGCTTTGCGGTGTCCCATCCGGTGTAACGAAGCCTGCGAACGGAAGCGCCTGTGGTGAAAACCAGCGTCACCGTGCGGGCTTCCGCGTCAATTTTGCTTTCCGAAAGACCCTGCCCACGGATCTGCATGGGCAGGTTCGCAGGCGCGTTGCGAAGTTCAATCTTCGTCATCGTCGGTTTCCTTGTCGTCGTCGGGTTTGTTGTCGTCTTGCTGCTGGACTTGCCCGGCCTGCGACATGCGACGTGGGTCACTGTCGAGGATCAATTTCCGCTTATCGATCTTCTTGGCGTCGCTGGCGATTTCGTTCAGCACGTCGTCCGGGTTTTCACCCGTTTCCGCGATCGCGCTTGAGAGCGACCGGAAGCCGGCGCGGACTTCCTTGATGCGTGCCGTCGCATCCTTCAGCGGATCTGCTGAATAGAAGCGCGGAGGCGACCACTCAACTTCCACTGTCGGTGTGTCGAGCAAGCCCGCGAAGTAAGCGGCCTCACAGAACCAGTCCCATACCGGCTGGCAGAGCTGGGGAATGATCACCTGCCATTGCAGTGCCGAAATAAGACGCCGGAAACCCTCAAGCCCGATCTTGCTGGATGAGTAATTAACCTTGTCCAGCCGGCCCGTCATGATGGCGTATGGCACGCGCCATCCCGCCGCGATCGTGTGCAGCATCGACACTTTGTAAGGGTCGTAACTGTCGGTCACTGCTGGTTGGGAGAACGTCAATCCACGCCCGCCCACGGCGTTGTAGAACGAACCAGGCGAAAACTTTTCCACTCGTTGGCCGTGGACGTCGTAAATGCCAGCCGGAAGAGGTTTCCCGCCAGCATCCATGGCAACAGGCGCACCGAGATTATCGGCCTCTTCGCCGCCTGTCATGACGCCAACGATGCAAGCTTCCAAACGTTTTCTTGTTTGTTCAGCTTCTTCATATTTGGCAAGACCGTACATGTCGTCCATCGCAGGAACACCCCAGGGAGCGCCCCGGACTTGCGTTCTTTGCTTTTCGAAAACATGGGCGATGTCATAGGCCGGCACAGGCTTGGAGACGATCGTCGATGACGGATCGTAAAAGCTGTTTCCCGGATGCGAGCCGAACATCCAATAAGCTCGCTTGCGACCGAGCGCGTCAAATTCGATGCCTTGGATGACTTTACCGCCACCCGAAAGCATACCCTCTTTCGTGCTGTCGATCAGATCGTCTTCCAGCACCTGCAATTGCAATGGGACTGGCAAGCCGTCTTCAAGTCTACGACGACGGCGACGAACCAAGCCGTTACCGCTTTCGAACATTTCGCGAGCGACAAGCGTTTGCATGCCGTAAAAATCAAGATCGCCGTCTGCGTCGCAGACCTTTGCCCATGCCTTAAAAAGCTTGATCGCCTTCTTGTTTTTCGAGCGCGGAATGATCCCGTCGCCGATCGCATGGCTGACAAGCTCCGAAATGGCTTTGGCTGCGTGTGGGTTGTTGCGGACCAGGTCACGCATCCGGTTGCGCAGCTCGCGACCAGCGCGGAGCAATTCCGCGTCAGCCGATGTTGACGGTGCGCGCCTGCCAGTCTTCAACCGGCTGGTTTCCGCGCCCGCATAGCCGCGCGACATGACGTCGATCGCGGCCCGGTTTTTTATCCGACGAAGCCCAGCTTCAGGAGAAAAGTAACCGATTGCCCGGTCCAAGACGTTTCCGATACTCATCAATCGAGCGCCGCCAGGATCATGCGCGAGCCGCCCGATCGCTTCGATTGGAGCGACGCCAGAGCTTCGCGCATTTCTTTCAGCGAGTGGTATTCCACCTCGCGGCGAGTGCCGCCAGAATGAAAGATCACTTTCTTCGCACCCATGGCAACAGCCTCTTCGAGCGCGGTAATTTGATCATCGATAAGAGCCATGATTACAACCAGTCCGATGTTGCGATTTGAGGGCCGGAAGGTGGCGGCGCCATTTCCGGTGGCGTGGAAAGCTCGCCTTCGCGGTGCGCCCAATTGGCAACCACCATCTGGCGAGCAGCGAAGGCGTAAACCGTGCAGTCGAGCGCTTCATGACGGCGACCAGGTACGGGAACGAACTCCCGCACCGTCTGACCACGCTTGTAGGTAACTTCCATTTTTTCACCGGCAATCTGTTCGAACCAGACAGCCGCGAGGTCTTTGGAGAAACGCATAGCCTTGGGCCGGACAAGCCGCCCCATGATGTTGCTTTTGATGCCATCAACACCAACAATGAAAAGACGCCCGCCCTTTACGCTGGTCTTGGAGCGCTCAATCCAAGGCCGGTTTCCCGCAGCACCCTTGATGGCGTAAACCTTGCGACTGAAGCGAGGGAACGCGAAGCGATAGACGGTCTCCATCGTTTCACCGTCCGAGCTGTCAACGCACGTGGCATCGACCTTGATGCGACCGCCAAGCGGATGATCCCACTGCGTTGCAAGCAGGATATCTAGTTCACTCCATGTCGCTGTGTCGTCGTAGCGGCCCCAAATAACTTCATGACCAAGAATGTACGGAACGCCCTCTTTGTCCCAGCCAACGAATGTCACCTCAAGGCGGTCATCCTGCACGTCAACGCCTGCGGTTATGATCAGCACTTCGATAGGGATGGACTCGAAACCAAAGTCTTCGGCGCGTTCCGATATAGCGATATCGTCTAACTCGTCGGCTTCATCCTTCCATCCCTGCGCAAGGATCGTGTTGACGAAGGTTTGAAGGGTGGTCGGATCGTTTTTGACCGAAACAAATTCCTTCGCCAATCGGCCCCACGACGCATTCGGCAGAAGCGAAATCAGAGCATTCATGCGGAAGCCTGCATGATCCTTGATTTCCGGTCTAAGCGCTCGCCACCTGCCGTTCGTGACCATTCCCGGCTTATGCCGTTCATCGATCACGGAGCCGCACTCGACACAGACGTAATATGCTTTATCTGGCTCGCCTTCAGGCCATTGGATGTCTGCCCACTGGATTTCGTGGAAGTGACCGCACTCGGGGCAAGGCACCTCATAAATCCGTTTGTCCGACAGTTCATAGGAGCGCAGGACTTGGCTTGTTGCCTCGTAAACAGGCGTCGATCCCATGACAATCTTGCGATCTGAGAACGAAAGCGTTCTACGCTCTGCAAGTATTGGTGCCGAGCCTTCCTTCGTCGGCGTCATACCGTCCACTTCATCCATAAACAGGATGCGAACGTTATGACGACGCAGGTTGCGCGGCGACTTGGCGGCGATGACCTTAAGAAAACCGCCCGGAAAGCGCCGTGAAAGCAGCGTGTTTCTTCCGCCCTTTTTTTCGTCGCTCGACAAGATCCCCTGCAACGCAGGTGAGGCATCAAAGACCGGCTCCACATCGGAGACCATGTAATCTCGGCAGTCGGACTCGGTCGGCAGCAGCGCAAGGATGGGGGCCGGATCGTTACTGCAGAAACTCGCCATCGCGCTCGTCAGCAGCGTGGTAAAGCCGACGCGAACCGGCTTAACCAGCGTGACACGCTCGATAGCGGAGTCACCGATCGCATCAGCGATTTCGTGTTGCGGAGGCCAGAGCCTTACCTTGCCAGTCAGCGAGGAAACGCCTTCGGGCAAATGAATGTGCTCTTCAATCCATTTCGACAGCTTCAGTTTCGGAGGCGGTTGCAGGCTCTCCCACAACGCTTTCCGCAGCAGCGTCAAGGCTTCTGTCATCGTCCTGTTCACCCAGATCGGAAAGCGCCGACCGAAGTTCGCGGTCGATCACATCAACATCGAAAGTCGTGAGGTGCGGAAGCATTTGGCGACACCGTGAGGGAACGGACATGATGCCGTTGCGGATACGCCGTCCAATTGAAGTCCATTCATGCCGCACGTCCGTTATTGGAATCATTTCACGCCGCATAACCGCGTTCTTCATGGCGGTTTGGTCGGCCTGTTCACGCGCCAGGCGCGCCCGCTCTGTGGTCAAGGCGTCCGCGCCGTCGCCGCTACGCCCCGCAGCCATCGTGCGAAGATGCTCACAGTAGAGCTGGATCGAGCGCCGCATGTCGAAGCGATTCCGTTCTGTCTTCACCACGATTCCACGCTCAACGAAGTCGGAGACAGCACGCTTTGAAACGCCAAGCAGATCGGCAAGCTCAGAAGCGGAAACCTCGCCATCGTCTACAGTCGGCAGCACCTCGTCAGCAGGCTCAACCTCACCCAAAGGCTGGCTTTGCCCAGCATCAACGTGCCTTTTGTGGGATTTGGCTGCAAAGCTGGGGCTGACGCTGAACTTTTCCGCCGCTTCGCGAACTGTATGGCCCTCGTCAATGAAGGCGATGACCTCTCTTCGAAGGTCGTCAGGATAGCTCTTTGCCATCTGATTCCGATTCCACTGAAAAGGCGGGGGAATCCCCCTATAATTTTTTGCTCAGCGAGAAATCCCGCAGTCGCGCTCACCCGCTACTTGGCTTCTTCGGGAAGAGGACCCAACCGAGGGGGGTGGTGACGGGTCGATGGGTCGGGCCTGAGGGTCACGGGACCAGCTTATCGAGAACCGCTGAAATGCGTTGATCAAGCAATGGAGCAGCAACCCGATGAAACGCAGCAACAGTTGCACCGCTCGTCATTTCGACAGGAATGAAAACGCCAGACCGAGCGAAGGTGATCTTCGTCCCTGACTTGTTCAGTCTGACATACGCATGCCCGTTGAAGGCAGGCACGTCTTTGCGGTCAGGGAACTTACCGCCTCGAAGGAATGCCCCAGCAAACAGCGTTGGCTTTCCGAATGGCCTTGCGATTACCCCTTTGCGGGTTTCCCTCGGCTTCAGGTATTTTAGGCGGATGTTTCCGCCCCTCGTCGTCATGTCGTAAATGTAGCGACCAGGACTTGCCCGCCTAGGATCGCCAATCGCACGAACGATGACGACGCGTTGCAATCCTGTCTGCTGCACCAATTCCCGAATAACCACCGTCTTTGAGCGGTCGCCCACCTGGTTGACGATGCGAGGCAGAACTTTCGGGAACTTCGTCTTCAGCGTCAGGATGCGCTTGCCGTACTTCGACAGGTTTCTGTCGGCCCACTTCATGGTCAACACACCAGACATCACAGAGCCTCCAGAACCAACCTATAGAAACGCAAAAGGCGACCGGGTTAGGGTCGCCTTGGAAATCTCATAGCTGTAGCACTGACCCTGAATCGGTGTCTCATTCGAGAGAGACTGTCAGGGCTGGGTCCGGGCGTGAAACGCAACCGCCACTAAGAACCGGATCGACCATGCACATCTTGTACTCACACTTTCTCAAGCGTGACAAGAGGCATGTTGAAGACCTCAGGCTTTCCAAAAATGGGAATGCTCACAACCGCATCACCATTGCCCGCGCCTGCAAAGGCTTCAATGCGAACCTCATATCCAACGAACGGCCCGCTGGTAATACGGACCTTGTCGCCCTTGTTAAACGTGCCTGCGTTACGGTCCCAATCGTAATCGCCTCTCCGCGCCATGTCCTTGAATTCATTGATAGCGTCCTCAGAGAATGGCACCGCCTTTTCTTCGTGCATTACGATCTTCCTGACGTGTTCGAAGCTCATCACGCCCCGCATTGCCTCGCCAATACGTCGGCAGAATACGAACACTAGACCATTAAACACTGGCATTGCTGATGGTGGGATACGCTTGCCATGACGCTTCCGTTCCGGCCCCATTCGCATAGGCACACATGCTTCGATACCGGCTTCCAGCAGCTCTTTTTCCACAGCGTTCTCACGACCGAAAGCAACCTGCACGATGATCCAGCTAGAATCACCGTGCGCATCCGCTGCTACCTTGCTTGCCGATTCGCGTTCGCGCGCCACCTGCGCGGCCTCTGTCGCGATCCTGTCCAGCTTCATAAGCCCCTTCAATGAGACGTGGCGGGAGATATCGTTGAACCTATGCTGCATCATCTGTCCGCCCCTCGGTTATCTGTTGCTCGAATTGCGCCCACGCTTCCACAACCGCCATATCCAAGTCGGTGACTTCGGCTGGCACAGGTGGGAAGAACAGCCAGTCAACGCCTTGCGGCACTGCCGGGAACGGTAAGCCTTGCTTATCGAAGAACCGCCGCCATGCTGCCGTCAGCTCGCTGTCGCGTCTGGTGGTGTCGAAGTCTTCTGAAACCCTGAAGACTTGAGGCGGCACTGTCGAGCCTTTACGGTCGCCTGCACGCTCGTCCATTGTGCTGACCTTCGGCCAACCATACTTGCGGCGCCGATCCGCAAGGATACGTTCGGCGTCTTCGCCACCCCTCTCGACAATCTGACGCAGCATCCCAGGCAGTTGCGGCAATGTCTGCGAAATAGGCTTGAGCAGTTCGGCGCATCGTCCGGCGTGCCAGGCGCGTGTGTAAGGCCCATGCACCACAGGTGCGGCCACATCGGACTTAGGATCGTCCAGCTTCTCCCAATCCCGGCCCGTCAGGTACGGCCCGGCCCAAGGGACTTTGACGCCCTTCGTGGCGTTGGCCCGTTCGATGTAGGTGGGCGATTTGGCGATGCATTCGGCGCGCTGTTCCGGTGTCAGCAGGAACCACGCCTTTTCGGCAGCATAGGCGCTGTCTACTTTCCGCGTCGGCCAATCCCCGTACCAACGCTTGAAGGCCCGCACTACCGCTTTCGGGTCTTCTTCATTCTTCAAATCAGCTTCGCGCGCATCTCCCTCTTGCTGATTATCAGTATTTTCTAAGTATGAGTTATTACTATGTGCCGATTTTCCCGGCGACGGCAAAACCGGCGACGGCTTTACCGGCGACGGCATTTCAGGCTGCGGTAAAGATGCAACACCTTCGGCGCTGCTGGTGTCTGCCGCCGCGCGCGGTTCATCGAAAATAACCAGCGCGGTTGCGCTAAAACGGCCCTCGTCTCGCGTCTGTTCGCGCTCCGCGTAACCGCAGTCAACAAGCTCCGTCAGCATCTTGCGGGCCTTGTCGCGCCCGCAATTGCCCTTCTTGATGATATCGCCGATGACGATGGTCCAATTGTCCGGCTTCGACAGCAGATAGCCGAGAAGCCACCGCGCATCCATTGAAAGCCGCGTGTCCTCAAAAACGTGGTTTGGAACGGTCGTGTAGCGCGCATTGCGCACGCCGCGCCGGATAGTGGCTTCTGCGCTCATTGCAGGCCACCTTTCCGCACCAGCGAACGCATGAAGCCACGCATGGCGTTTACGGTCATGGCGATCTGTGCGGGCGGCTGTCCGTCGCCGTCACGTGTCGAAAGCAGGAGCGAAAGCTCCAGTTCAAGAAGCTCAACACCTTGCATAAAGCCCGCCGCACGCAACACGCGGCGGATATCCACCTGACTGCGATAAAAGACGAAACTTGGCACATGAAGCAGCCATTGCGCCCGCTTCGCGTCCGTTTCGCAGTCTTCCAATATCTCGATAATTGGCAGCATCCCCGTCATGCTCGTCCCCTTTCTTTCCATACCTCGAAGTCAGAGCGCAGATCGATAAACGCCGCCTGCGCTCGCTCTTCCTTGTTCAGTTGTGTCTTGCTGGTGATGCCGATCAGTTGCTTCATGACCTTGTCGGCGTGGTCTTTGTTGTGGATCGCACGACAGTCACGCGCGCGCCGTTCTAGGAAACGGTGAAATAACGGCTGTCCGCAGAGAATGGCCGCATTCGCCGCGAAATCGCCGTCCCTCATTTGCCGCTGCTGCTGTGTCGGTTGCTGCGGCTGTGATGCCCTACCGCTCTTCAAAGCTATGATGGCGCGTTGACGCAGCTCCAACAGCAGAACGATGTTTGCCAGCGCTCCACTGATCAGTTCGATTTCATCGGGCAGGGCTTCGTCATGGATCGTGCAAAGGACAACGCTTTCGCCCGTCGCGCGAAGCGAAAGAATGTGTGTCTGCTTACCGTCAACATCGAAAGACCATCGGTCGCCCTTGGCGCGCCGAACGATGTCCTCGAGGCGCGCTACCCTTTGCTTCTCGCGCTCACGTGCGGCCTGCGCTGGCGTCGTCATTCGCAAGCCCCCCATTGATTGCAGGAGGTGTTGAAGTCGGCTTGCATGAGACAGAGGCCGTCATATTGCAGCCCGCCGCGCGAGGTCTTCGACCATTCCACGCGAGCGCGAATGCCGGTGCGTGATAGAGACCAATCGTAGTCATCTCCGGCCCAGCCGTTCGCTATAAACGGATCGTCCGTGACATTGAAAAATGTGGAATTGCCCCGCTTGCTCACGTCAGAGACGATTGTTTCCCATTCCTCAATCTTGTCGATGTGTTCGGGAAAGCGCTCTGCAATGGAGCGCATTTCGTCCTTCTTGCACATGATGCAGGGCATGCATCCAACCCGCCCCATACCGTGATCATATAGCGGGTTCCAGGGAACAGAATGCTTCCGGTGGAACGCGAACACCTCAACTTCCAGCCACTCAACTAAGGGGCGGTAAGCATAAGCCGTCCAAGCCTCGCCCGTGCGCCGCAGTGCCGCAGGAAGAGAGAACGGCACGGGGTTGATGCGCTGGAGGCGTGCCAGATCGCGCCGCGCAAGGCTCTCTTCGTGCCTCACGCCCTGCCAGGAAATCAATGTGTTACCGGCCTCCAGTATCGGGCGCTGCACGGTCTGGAACATCGGCACAAGCTTCAACTCATCAGTGCAGAAGCGCGTTTTGGATGAGGGGAAACGGGTCTTCCACAAACAAAGGTCTAGAAAGGGGTTGCCGGTAGGGTGAAGCAGGTTAACCGCCCGCTCTACCTGACTTAACGGAACGCCCTCTTCCGGCCACACACGTGCGACGTACTCCCGCTTCCGGGCCAGCTTTTCCGAGAAGTCCGCTTTCACCCATTCGATTTGCGGACCACCCGTCAACCTCGGCAGTTCCCGTACGAAATCGTAAGTCCATTCGTGTTCATTGCCGGTATCGGCGAACACGGCGCGAAATGGCAGTCCGCGTTCCATGGCCCGCAGGTAAAGCGCCGTACTATCTTTGCCGCCCGAAACGGAAACGACGTGCGTCATCGTCATGCGGCCACCTCGCGCGCCTGACCGCCCCACTGCATCGCCATGGCATCGGCAATGCCCTGATAGGTCTTGGATCGGAGTTGCCAGCGGTTCGGACCAGGTGAGGCGCGATGCACCTGCGACCAGTTCTTGTGTTCATCAGTTCCGGCCTTTGGAGGCGCAAGACGCTCTGTGCCCACGAGCTTGGGCAGATTGCGAAGAAAGAAGGATGTTGCCTTAAATGCCCGCTCGCCAAACCACCAAGGTTGCACGGTTTGGGCTGGTGGCGCATAGTTGCTGATGCGCTCTTTCGCGTGACGATGCATCACAGGGTTTTCGACCGCAATGCGTTTGATTGGCGCATTCCAGCAGTCAGAAAAAAGGGCTGCACCCTCGTCCAGCAGCCGCCACATCACTGAGAGTTTTTCTTCGCGCGTCAGCAGAGGCCAAACCGTCTTTTCTTCCGCCGTCGCCTCATTAGGTGGGTTCTTTGGCGGCTCGTTGAGCCAACGGACGCCGGAATTGCAAAGGCGGGTGCAAGGCGGATGCATGACCGCAAGCAGGTCCCATTTTTCGTTCAGCAGATCCCGCACATCACAGATGATGTGCCGATTGCTTCCGTCTTCGGAAGGCAGCAGATCGCAGGACCACACATCGTGCCCGAGCGCATCGAAGGCACGGCGAACGACACCGGACGTTTCGCAGCCGACCAGAATTTTCATCGGCGCGACCGGCCCAAGTGGGGCGGGTGGGGGTGCAATGTTCACTCCGCACCGCCTTCCAGCGTTCCAGCCTGATTACCCCAAAAATCCCACGTACCGTTCAGGCGAACATCGCCTTCCGCAAGACTGTCCTTGCGTTGAAAAAGCTCAAGCTTGCGAACGTCGGGCCAAAGCCGGTCAATCTGTTCCGCATACCAGACAGGCTTTCGGCTATGTTCCGTCTTCGGTTCGGAATAGAGGCTAGGCGGCTGCGTTCCCATAAGAGGCGCAAGCGAGAGGGAGCCACGCTTCCCGATCAACAAGCTTTCGTGACGGTCGCGGGACCAGCGGCCCATGCCGATGTTGACCTTGTCCCACACCAAGGAGGTCACGAACTGAAAGCCCCACGCCTCAAGCACTGCAAGGCCGTCTGGTAGACGATTGGCAGTCACCCAAAGCAGCAACACCGCGTCACGCGTGAATGGCGATTTCTCGCCAGCGCACAGCGCCTTGATGGCGTCCACGGGCATAGATGGATAACGCAGTCCTTTGTCCTGCCCGGTCTCGTCACTCCATGCCTCTTGCTCCCAAGGCGGATCGGCGTAGCCGATGGGATAGGCGGCGCGGGGCATGTCCTCGCCAGCCTTGCGGCTATGCTCTGCAATCAGACTGACCATTCGCAACCGCGATTCACGGTTGCTTGCCTGCTGGATTGTGCGGATTTCCTTGCTCTTCGCAGCAATGGCTTTATCGGAGGCTACGAGGTCGCGAACGAAGTGTTCCTGCGCTTCTGCGGTCTGCAACCGCTTCAGTTTATCAAGCACGACACCTTTATTGTGGGATGTGGAGCGCAGCATCTGCAAAGCCGATACTGATATCTTCTCGCCGCGCTCGACATCGCGTCTAATTGTGCGTTCGTCTTGCCCTGTGGCTTCTGCTGTCGCCGCAGCAAAGGACAATTTGTCCGTTGCTGACTGCTGACGCGCCTTGCCACCGGCCACACCCTTTGCGGTTTCCGGGTGCTTGACGAGGTAGATTTCTTTTCGACGAGCCAGAAAAAGCGCTTTGTCGGCTGGTGTCAGGTCGGCGCGAATGAGATTTTCATCAATCTCGCAAAGCTGCCGATCAAGTTCGTCGCCATCACTGTGGAAGCAGAGAACATGAATGCCGAGGCGGCGGCAGGCTTCCAGCCGATGCCCGCCAGCCCCCAGCCGAACTACTGCATCCGTTTCCTTGCCGTAGACGATGATGGGAGACTGCTGTCCGTGGCTCTTGAACGAGTCCATCAGCGCCAGAACGGTTTTTTCTTCTAGATCGCGCAGCCGGTCGCCCGCATCGATTGTCTGCGGATCACGCATGAGGGCGACCTTGCGGGCAGGAACAGCAACCGCGTCGGCCTGCGGCAACTTACCCAGCTCGCGCGCCCGGTCGATCAACTCGATTGCGTTATCACCGGGACGGAACAGGTTGCCGTCTTTTCGGTCGCGTGTGAGGTAGCGGTTCGCCACGGCCCTGCACGCCGCGACAACCTCGTTGGGCTTCTCGCAACGGTATTCACCATCACGAACAGCCGCCGCAACGATGGAAAGACCGACTTCGCCGGGAAGAGGAAGACCGTTGACGCTCATTGCTCATCCTCCAGCATTCCCAGCGCCGCCATGTAGGTTTCCAGCACGGTTTGTTCGTTGCTTCTCTGCGCAGGGTCTTGCTTGCGAAGCTTGATGATCTTTCGGATGGCCTTCGTGTCGAAGCCGCGAGCCTTGGCGTTCGCCATTTCCGCTTTTTCGTCATCGCCGATGGCGCTCTTCTCTTCCGCCAGGCGCTCCATGCGTTCAATGATCGCGCGAAGCTCATTCGCGGCAGAGGTTCCCGCGCCGACCGATGCGCCAACGCGCTCGCGTGGGCCTTCGTCTGAGGGTTTGCCGCCGATGGCGTAAGGGTCGTAATCGCCAGCCATCAATGCACCCTCGCCACTTGGAGAAGGTAATCACGGCCTTTGCTGGTGATAATCGCGAAGCGCCGATCCGCCGACAGGCGAGCAAAGCCAGCGCGCATGCACTGTGCGGCGGACTGCGCTTCGCCCCAGCAAATCTCGCGCCAGACGATTGCATCGGACAGGCGGCGGAGAAAGCCCCGGTCGCGGTCGGAAATGGGAGTTTCGAAAAGAGAAGGGGCGGCGCTCATTCGTCACCGCCGTTCGAAAGCGCCTTTGCAAGGCGACGGTGAATCTTCTGCACCAGGCTGTCGGCAGAACGGCGAACGTCTTCCGCCTTCGGCAGCATTTCGAGCATTTCCCGATCCGAGAAATGACCGTCACTTGCGGCTTCCGAGTAGACCGCGAAGAACTCCGCATGTTCAGCCATCAGCTTTGCCGAACCGGAATAGAGGCAATCACGTCCACGCGTTTCGCCCGCAGGATCAAGAACGCTCGCACCCGTCAGGACAGCCATGGTTCGCGAAACGACTGGCCTACCCAAGTCGGCCTCAAGGACAATGATTTCCCATTGCGACATCAGGTCAGGGTCGTTCCAAGCATTGAAACGGCCAACCTGTGCGGTTGAGCGACCCAACAGCAGAGCGGCGCGGTCTATCCCGCCGACTGCCTCAATAAGATCACGTTGCGCCCCTTTGATTGGACGGAACCAGGGCTGCTGGTGGTATTGCTCTTTCTTCATTGCCAAGCTCCAGACAAACGGAAGCGCAATGGGAAATTTGTCGAAAAATTCCCATCGAACGCGGAAGCGAAATTTGTGAATGTGGGCGGGAGTCAGACGCCTACGGAGGCCCGCATGCGAAACGAGAATGCCCCGCGCCGGAACCTGTCAGCACAACCGCTCCGGCGCGGGTCGCAGCAGGCCGGGAGGTTAGGCCGCGCGAAGAGAAAAACGGTTCTGTCATTAGCGGCCTTCAGCTTCGGCAGGGCCAAAAACATCCGGGCGCTGAATGTGCCGAGAGACGCCGAACGCCTTTTCTAATTTCAAAACATACTCGGGCGGAACAGCCTTCCATTGCGCCACTGCTTGAGGCGTAACACCAACCACACGGGCAATAGCGCTTGCGCCGCTGGCTGCGCTTTTTGTGGCCGTTAGCCCATGATGATTTAGGTTCGTCTCCATGATCGCGATTAAAAGCACAGCTTTAAAATCCATGCAAGCTATACTTAAATGGACGGACGATGAAAGTTCGCCTTTCATCCCGCCCATGGATCAGGACGATTTAGCCATTAAAATGGGCCAAGCGATTAGAACTGCACGGAAACGTCGCGGTTTAGTGATGCGTCAACTTGCGGAGGCCGCGAAGGTATCCACAGGTGCAGTTGGGAATTGGGAGCGTGGCGCAAACACCATTGCGACCGAGCATATCAGCCCCATTGCGGAGCTTTTGCGAATCGATCCATCGGCTCTCATGCATGGAAATGTGAAGTACCTTGAGGACAGTGAGTCGTTAGGGGACGCCGAAATAGTATCCGATCCCGGCCCCGTTCCGGCTGGTCCGATGGATATTGAAGTCTTGGGGGTTGCGGTCGGCGGAGACGACGGAGACTTCACTCTTAACGGCGAAGTCTCTGGATACGTGCGCCGCCCACCAGGTATTGCTAATCTACGGAAGGTCTTTGCGCTGCATGTTTTGAGCGACAGCATGGTTCCTCGGTATGATCCGGGCGAATTGATATACTGCGGCGGAAGAGACGCCGTGCCCGGCGATCACGTGGTAATCGAGACATTCCCCGAAGAGGGGCAGACCGTCGGCAAGGCGTACGTCAAGAAACTGAAGTCCCGTGGCAAAAACCGAATCGTCTGTGAGCAATACAATCCGCCTCTAGATCTGGAGTTTGATCCTTACGCGATCAAGAATATGTGGCGCATCATCCCGCTGCGCGAGCTGCTAGGTTACTGACCCGCCAAGCGTCGGCGCGGAGTCGGTCTTCCTCAAACGAGAAAGCAGCTTGTATCACGATGTTTTTGCCGGGAAGGCCATCGTCCACACACGAAGAGCAAACAAGCCGCGATCCGATCTCTGATAATTGGGTTCCCGAATGGATGCCCTTTATCCGATACAATTCTTGGGTTTTTCTCCAGCGGTTACGTCCGCAGTCGGCGCATTCAATCGACAAAGACAACACCTGTCCTAGCGTCGGAGCTGAACTCGATACCATCTAACTTTCTCCGCTTTGTTCTCTTTTGGTTCTCATAATTGATTCTTTTTTCGATCTTGTCGAATCGTTTCTCCAATTTTTCGTTTTAAAGTATAGCTTGCATTTACTTTAAAGCCGTGCTTACTATCGCGCCATTCCCTCCCGCAAAACCCTCGCGGCACGGGATGAAAGGCCGGGCGGCACGAACCCCTCATGATGCAGTCGCCCGGCCCTCTCTCAAACAGGATGGAGAAACCGGCATGCTGCACGTTGAAACCGCAAACGATAACGAACTCACCCAGGCCATGGCCGACGCCATCCTTCGCGTGGGCGAGGGCTGCACCAAAGACAATCTGCGTGAATGGTTCACTGACGCTGAAATCAAGCGATGCGGTGAAGCGGCCACGGCCCGTGCCCACACCATCAGCGTGGAAGTCAAGCGCGCCGTCGCCTGACGCATCCGCTCTGGTTTCCGCCTCCCGCCGAGGCGGTTTCCCGAACGGATGAAGGAGAGCCCGCCGTGTTCCGCATTTCCCCTATGATTGAAACACCGCCCACCGCGCACGACATTCGCATGATGCAGACCATTGCCGGTGTCTGCTTCGCTGCGCTGTTGTCTGCATGCCTCGTCATGGGTGCCATCTGATGGTGTCCTTCGTACCACCAAAGACCGGGGCCAAGCTCCCAGCGCCAGGCGCAATCAAGAAGCTCATCCGGCAAGGCTATGGCCGCAACCAGATCGCCGCGCGCTTTGACGTATCGCCCGGACGCGTTAGCGAGCGCTTAAAGGAGCTAGGTCTTGAAGCGCCAGCCGATGGGACACCTAAGCCCGACATTAAAATATCGATCATGTTCCTTGGAACGCGCGAAGGGGTGATCAGCTTGCCGCGCGTCTCCATGATCGCCAGCATGGAGAAATACGCATGACGACGGTCTATTGCACGGGAGAGTTCAGCTTCGATATCGCTGACGTGTCCGATGAAAACTTGGACGCAGAATTTCGCCGCCGTAAAGAGCTTGTCTCAGTGCTTAAAGGCGAGTGGCAGGAGGGCTTGGAGGAAAAAGAAGCTGCGGATTTCTCCGCATCGGAACTTGTCGCGGCTCTGAACGGGAAAGGTCTTGAGCTAAACCCGTGGGCCTTCGAAGTCTATCGGATGATCGCCGAAGGCCGCACAGAAGACGCCATGGACGCCATGCGTTCGGAAATCCCGCAGCTTGCGCCGCCCTCTCATGAGCGCGCCCTTGCTGACCTGTTGACCGGCAGGACAAGCGCTCATGGCTGAACTCTATTTTCGCATTCACCGCACCCAATTTCTGTCCGCGCTTGGC
This sequence comes from Agrobacterium cavarae, assembly GCF_004310285.1. Lineage (GTDB taxonomy): Bacteria > Pseudomonadota > Alphaproteobacteria > Rhizobiales > Rhizobiaceae > Agrobacterium > Agrobacterium cavarae. The sequence continues at coordinate 438,496 of NZ_SISF01000032.1, read as the reverse complement.
ACCGTCCGTGACGCCATCCCGAAGAAAGACGAAATCCCGATCCTGCAAAACGTCCTGCTTCACCCGGAAGGCGAACGCATGATGCTGCGTGGCACGGATTTGAGTGTCGAAGTTCAGACGCAGTGCGATTTGCTAGAGGCTGGTAACGGCCTGCCGTTGACCATCAATTTCGAGGAAGTCCACAGCATTGTGAAGAACCTTCCCGAAAGCGCGGAAATTACGATTGAGGCCGGGAAGGGTCCGGGGCAGGTGGCGATCCGTAGTGGCCGTTCGCGCTACAACCTACACTTTTTACCCGCTTCGGACTTCCCATCAATGGGCCATGAGCGCCCGCCCTTTGCCTTCTCGATTGGCGCGGCGGTGCTGAATGTTGCCTTCCGCAAGGTCGCTTTCGCCTTCAACGTCAACATGAAGGATCGCCCGTTTTTGATGGGCGCTCATATCCACAATCTGCCCGATGGCAAGATTGCCATCGTCGGGTGCAACGGCTTGAAGGTCGCCGTCTCGCGCCTCGCGGCGGTGGAGGTTGCTACTTTCCAGGCGGCGACGATCCCCACGGAAACGGTCAACATCTTCAAGCGGCTGATGGGCGACAGCAAAGCGCCATGCACCTTCTATCTTAGCGAAAACAAGGTCGTCATTGAGAACGAAGATTGCATCATCACCTCGCGCCTGGTCGATGGAGTCTTTCTGGATTACAGCCGGGTCATTCCCGACCGCCAAGGGACATTCATCAGGGCCGATTGCGCCACTGTCATTCAGGCGCTCAACCGTGTGACCGCGATTTCCGGCGACATCAAAACGTCAGCGACCAAGTTCTTTTTCTCCACCGGCCAACTCAGCGTGGAGCTGGTGACGCAGAACGGTCAGGCCGCAACCGAAACGCTCGACATCGAATATCAGGGTGAAGAGTTTCAGCGCGGCTTCAATGCGTCCTTCGTCAAGGACACGCTTGAAAGCATATCGACCACCTCTTTCCTGCTTTATGGCAGAGACCGGGAAGCCCCCGGCCATTTCACGCCAGATAACGACGCTGACGAAGATTATGTCGTCATGCCTATGAGGGTGTAACTATGACCGCACAGCCCCAGCCCGCCACAATTCGCCGCATCATCGGCCCGACCATCCTCCTCGGTTCCGGCACGTATTTCGATTTCGAAAGCCCGGAAGCTGCCGAGCTGATGATTGAGGACGTGGCCTACAGCCTCGCGTTCCAATCCCGTTTTACCGGCCAATGCGTCAGTCGCAGAACCGGCAAGCGCGCCTATTACTCCATCGCACAGCATTGCGTCCTGATGGCCCATTACGCCGATCCGCCGCACAAGCTGGCAGCACTGCTGCATGAAGTGGGCGAAGCCACCTGCGGTGACCTCAATTCACCCCTCAAGGCCATCTGCCCCGATTACAAGCGCGTCGAAAAGCGCTGCGAGGCGGCGGGCCTGAAACGCTTCGGCATCACCATGACCGATCCGGCTTACATCAAGCATTTGGACACGCGCATGCTGATCACAGAGCGCCGCGACCTGATGCCGTGGAATGGCGAAGAATGGATTGAGAGCGCCCAGCCGTTCGAAACCGAAATCTTCCCATGGGAAAACCCGCACATGGCGGCGACCATGTTTCTCGATACCTACCACGCCTTGCGGGAGTGCGCGCAATGAGCAAGCACCTTCCGACACCTGTTCGCAAATCGGCAACGCAGCGCCGTGGAGCTGCGACGTATAACAAGGGCTATGAGGCGGGCTATGCTCAATGTCTGACCGATACGGGCCGCGCCAAACCACCGCTACAATACTACGCCTGCGAGCTTTGCGCCTGCACTACGGGTGACGAGGATGGGTGCTTGCATCCTGCCGAAGAGATTTTCGAAATGCGGATGGGCTTACGGCTTTGCCGACACCACGCCATAGAGGTGGGCGGCGGCGATCTATCACGGCCTCTCTCCCGCCGTATCGCGCGTTGCAATCCACACCCTGACGACGACGCAATTGACCAGTTTGCACTCGGCATGAAGATGAAAATGGCGGTCGCGCGGGCAAAGGGGCACGGAGGCTGGCACAGCAAGCAGCAATGCACCGCCGAAGACCTGTCCCGCATGCTGCATGAGCATGTCCGCAAGGGTGATCCGGTGGATGTGGCAAATTTCTGCATGATGCTCAGCATGCGCGGGGAGCGGATTGTTGAGGGTGCGCCTGAACCGCAAATGAGGCTCGCGTGACCCGCCGCCAAAGCATCTTCGACAAGATCATGAGCCGCGTTCGGATCGATCACGAAACAGGCTGCTGGATTTGGACCGGCCCAACGTCAGGTACTACGGGCCGGGGAGCCGGCTATCCTCGAATGTCCCTTGGCGGTCAAACTGTCGCCGTGCACATCGCCATGTGGACGAATGAGCATGGTTATATCCCCGGCAAGAAGGAACTTGATCACAAATGCCGGAACCGCCTTTGCGTGAACCCGAACCCCGATCATCTGGAAATGGTCACGCGCAAGCGTAATGCGATCCGCCGCGAAGAAGCGAAGCGGATGCGCTGTGAAGAGGTGCAACCATGACAGTACGTGAACGGACAGCAGTCCAAAGCAGGGCGGGTGGATATCCGCGCATGACAGCGTGCCCTCTACCCGCCGTCCTCGGCCTTAGCCGGGAACAGGCGGCGGCATATGTCGGCGTATCGCCGTCGCTCTTCGATAAAGCTGTTGACGCCGGAACATTGCCACGCCCAAGATCTATAGGCGCTAGAAACATTTGGGACACGGAAGAGTTGACGGCAAGCTTCCGAGCAATTCCGCATCGGGTTAATGATGAGGATGAGCGAGAGCCCGAAACGAGTAAGGGCAACGCGTGGGACAATGCCAGAAGTGAAAATTAAGCTCCCGAAAGGCGTGAGCCTTGATCGCGATTTCCGCACTCGCGAGCCGCGTTACTATTTCCGCGCTCCAGGCAAATCGAAAGTTCGGCTGCGAGAGACGCCGGGTACAAAGGAATTCGAAGACGAGGTGGCATGCGCCCGCCTCGGTGTTGCCTACGTCAAGCCCGGCACAGTCGAAGGACCTCCCTTGTTGGTCCGCAAGGCCAAGGAAGGCACGTTCGAATGGCTCGCAACGGAGTACAAGCGCCGTATCGGGGATAAGATCAACCCCGGCCTGTATGGCCGACGCGCCAGAATGTTTGAAGAGATTTGCGAAAGCAAAATCGGCAAGACGAGACGCGGTGACTTGCCCTACGCCGAAATGCAGCGACGGCATGTCGTGGAAATCCGCGACGAGCTGCGAGACACGCCAGGCGCGCGCAACCACGTTATCAAGACCATTTCTGCCCTCTACTCTTGGGCAATCGAAGTGGGTCTAGCCGAGATCAATCCAGCCACGAAAATAAAGCAGCTTGACGTAAATAAGGCCACCCACACATGGACCGTCGATGAAATCCGGCAGTATGAGTCCGTGCACGGTCCAGGCACCAGAGCGCGTCTCATGCTGCACCTCGCCATGTATACCGGCTTGCGCCTTGCCGACCTGTCGAAGATCGGCAGGCAACACGTTCGCAACGGCTGGCTATCGATACGGCCCGGCAAGACGCGCAAGTCCAGCGGCGTCAATGTTGACCTTCCAGTGCTGCCCGCGCTCCAGGCAACGATTGACGAATGCAAAACCGGAAAGATGACGTTCTTGATTACCGAATTTGGCAAGCCGTTCACAGCCAACGGCCTCGGCAACAAAATGAGGGATTGGTGCGATGAAGCCCAGCTATTCCATTGCTCCACCCATGGACTACGAAAAGCAGGCGCGACCATCGCCGCAGAAAACGGCGCGACCGATGAAGAGCTGATGGCAATTTATGGATGGGTGACGAAAGCGCAGACCACGACTTATACCAAAAACGCGAACAGGAAGCGCATCGCAAAGAAGGCCGTTGAGAAGCTGATGCCGGAACAAAACAGCACAGAAATTGTCCCACGGTCTGAGGGGTTGCCAAAAAGCGGGACAAAAAGCGCCTAAAAGCTCAATCTTTTCAATGGTGCGGAAAAGCTGATGGTGCCCCTTGCCGGAATCGAACCAGCACTCCTTTCGGAACCTGATTTTGAGTCAGGCGCGTCTACCAATTCCGCCAAAGGGGCAACTCCGAAGCGTGTCGGTTGGTATGCGGCGGACTATACGAACCGCGGGTCTTTGGTCAACCTGTTTTTGCTGAAAACTGCGTTTGATGAAACTTTGCTTGTCTGCCGCTGGAGCGGCGGTTCTGAGGATTGCAGTTCGGGTGGGACTGGATTAGAGCGATGGTGCTTTCCGTCCTGAAGCGCGTCGCGATCGTTCAATTTCGCTTGGCTTGCTTTGAGGCGTTGTTTTTTAAGGCCTCGTTCGTGGAGACGCTGAACTTTCTTCGGAGCGGGGCGCCTTAGTTTCCACCTGTTCAGGTGGTTTGCAGGATTTTGGCGTTATGAGGACGATGATGAGCGTAGGTGTTTCAGCGGAAAAAAACCGCATGGTTTCGGCGTTGCTTGTCACGGCGGGTATGATCTTCACCGTTGGGTCGGCTTTGGGATTTCAGCATATCGGCGGCTATACGCCCTGCGCGCTTTGCCTGTTGCAGCGTGAGCCGTACTATTATGCGATCCCGATCGGCGTTCTTGCCATCCTCGCCAGCATCTTCAAGCTGCCAACTGTCCTCACGCGCGTGCTGCTCGTCGTGATCGGCATCGCCATGCTCATTGGGCTTGGGCTTGGCGTCTATCATTCGGGTGTTGAATGGGGTTTTTGGCCGGGTCCTACGACCTGTGCGACCGGCGCACCCTCCATCACCACCAATGCCGGCAATCTCTTGAATGATCTCAACGCCATTAAGGCGCCGTCCTGCAACGAGGCAGCGTTGCGTGTTCTGGGGCTCTCATTTGCGGGCTGGAACGTGATCGCAAGCGCAGTGCTTGCCGGCATCGCATTCTGGGGTGCGAGTCGTAAAAGCGCTTGATCAAAGAGAGATGCGGACTTAGAGCGCAACGCGATGTGTCAAGCGCGCGGTTCGCTTTAAGCTCTTGGTGTGAATCCCGTTATTTAAAGTGCCGTGCGTCCTATTCGACCCGCAAAGTGCGCTCTGTCTCTGAGACTGCACGCATCATGCTTTCCGAAAATCGGTTTCGATTCTCGGGCGTATGCTGTAGCCGTTGCATAGCGCTTCGTCCGCTCTAACGGTACGAAGGACACAGAATTCGTGCCTACATTTGCCGTCGGAGGCAGTCCTGAAAAATCAGGGCTGCAGTTCGGTATCCCAGTAGAGATAGTCCATCCAGCTTTCGTGCAGGTAGTTCGGCGGGAAAGACCGTCCGTTGTTGTGCAGGTCCTGAACCGTAGGCTGGTAGGGATGCTGGTGCGGGAACATGCCGGCCTGTTTTGGCAGCTTGCTGCCCTTTTTGAGGTTGCAGGGAGAGCAGGCCGCGACAACATTGTGCCATGTCGTCTCTCCGCCATGGGCGCGGGGGATGACGTGATCGAAGGTCAGGTCGTCGCGAGATCCGCAATACTGGCACTCGAACTTGTCGCGAAGGAACACGTTGAAGCGGGTAAAGGCGGGGTTTCGCGTTGGCTGAACATAGGTCTTGAGGCTGACGACACTCGGCAATCGCATCGAAAAACTGGGAGAGCACACCGCGTGGTCGTATTCCGCGATGATGTTCACACGGTCGAGGAAGACTGCCTTGATCGCGTCCTGCCAGGACCAGAGCGACAAGGGATAATAACTCAGTGGCCTATAGTCTGCGTTCAGGACGAGCGCCGGCAGGGCCTGTGGTGAAACTGCAATCGTCAAGGGCGTCTCCTGAGCGATTCTGCATCTACATCTGTATATTAGGTCTGTTGTTACAGGATTGTGAAGCCTCTAAATGAAGCGCGGAAAGAAAGGCGGATTTCAGGCAATCGGTAGCGCATCGCGCCGCGTGATCGAAGCGTAATAGGCCCAGAAAATGCGCGCGGCGACTGACTGCCACGGCGACCAGAAAAGCGCCTTTTCGGCGAGTTCGTTTCGGCTCGGACGGACATCCAGCGCGAATGCGTGCATCACGGCGGCCTGAAGCGCCACATCTCCAGCGGGGAAGATATCGGCGTGCCCGCCGCAGAACATCAGATAGACTTCAGCCGTCCAAGGACCGATGCCTTTCAGGGCCGTCAATCGTTGCATCGCGACGGTTGGTTCCAGCTGGCTGAGTTCGATCAGATCTAGCTCGCCTGCGGCAACTGCCTCAGCGAGTGACAGGAGTGTCGTCCGTTTGGCATTCGACAAGCCGAAGCTTGAGAGGGTCGCCTCATCCACGGCGAGAAAACGCTCGGCCGTCATGGTTTCTGTGCCCGCCACCATGCGGCGCCAGATGGCATCGGCGCTCGCCCGGGAGACCATCTGCGAGACGATGATATGCGCCAATCCGGCAAATCCGGCCTCGTTCAGCCTGAGCGGGATTTCACCCGCCCGCTCGATCACCGGCTCCAGCCGTGGATCGATCAGGCGAAGTGCGGACACGCCCGCTTCGATGTCGGTCGTGGATTGGATGATCTTCATCTTAAAACCCGGTCCATAATGACAGCTCGCCGCAAAACGTGGCAGAAGACATCATGACTTCGCCTTTTCGTCAAAATCCAGTCTTTCGCTTCGCGCCCAGTCCCAACGGCCCGCTGCATCTGGGCCATGCGCTTTCGGCTTTCCTGAACCATGACATGGCCGTCGCGCAAGGTGGGCTCTTCCTGCTGCGTATCGAAGATATCGATTTGATGCGCTGCACCCCTGCTTTCGAGCAGGGTATCTATCAGGATTTGCGCTGGCTCGGCTTGACGTGGGAAGAGCCTGTTCGGCGACAATCGGAGCATTTTTTCGAATATCGTGCGGCGCTTGATCGTTTTATCGACATGGGGCTGGTCTATCCGGCCTTCATGAGCCGCGGCGAGATCAAGGCTTTTGTTTCGGAGTACGAGTCAGCCGGTCAAAGTTGGCCACGCGATCCGGATGGCGCACCGCTCTATCCGCCACTGGACAAGGAGCGTGACCCCCAGGAGGTCAAAGCCTTGCTGGCGTCGGGCGCAAAACATGCCTGGCGCCTGAATATGGAGAGAGCGCTGGCGCAGCTTTCAGATCCTTTGGTCTGGTTGGAGTTGGGGCAGGGCAGTGAGACATCGATCGAAGCCGATCCGGCCGCCTGGGGCGATGTGGTTCTGTCCCGGTCCGATGCCCCGTCCAGCTATCACCTGTCTGTCGTCATTGATGATGCGCTGCAGGGCGTGACAAAGGTCGTGCGTGGGCTCGATTTATTCCATGCCACATCCATGCATCGGCTGCTCCAGGCGCTGCTCGATCTGCCGGTGCCGGAGTATCATCATCACCGCCTGATTTTAGGGCCGGATGGGCGCAAGCTGTCGAAGAGCGAAGGCAGCACAGGGCTAACGGTCCTGCGTGACGCGGGTTGCACGCCCTCAGATGTCCGCCGCTTCGTCGGCCTCTAGCGCCCGTCTGAGGCTGCCGGTGCGGATGCCAGCCTTCACCACCCGGCGAACGCGGTACTTCATCAGCGCCGCATTGACCTCAGCACCCAGCATGAAGATAACGCCGACCATGTAGAGGAAGACGAGGACGATCATCACCGAGGCCAGACCCGCATAGGTGGCGGCATAGTTGGCGAAGGTGGCCAGGTAGTAGGCAAAGATCGCAGCGCCGATGATCCAGAAAATCATCGTCAGCAGAATACCGGGCAGAACGTCCCACAGCTTGCGGCGGCCTGCCGGCAGCCACAAATGCGCGGCAACCAAGCCCGCGGTCAAGACCACGATAGTCCCGTAAAGGCCGAGATTGGAAACCAGTTGCAGCACCTCTGTCAGAAGGGAAGAGCGGGTTTCGACGAATTTTAAAGCGACAGGAACGGCAACCAGGACGATGCTGATGCCGGCAAAGATGATGACGGCGAGCACGACATAAAATAGGCTGAGAAGACGGGTGATGTACCACCAGCGGGTTTCGGTGACGCGATACGCGCGGTTCAGTGAAATGCGGATGGCTTCCACGCCATTGGAGGCGAAGTAAGCTGCGGCCAGAACCGAGATGGTCAAAAGCCCGCCACGCGGTATCGTCAGAACCTGCTGAACCTGCGCCGCGAGCGGCCCGGCAATGGCCTCCGGCCACGTGTCGAAGATCAGATGAACCGCCGTTTCCGAAAACTGATCCGCACCGAGGAAACTCGCCAGTGCGGTTCCGAAAATCAGGAAGGGAAAAAGCGCCAAAAGGCCAGACAATGCGACATGGCTTGCCATGGCCCAGCCGTCATCCTCGGCAAAGTGAATATAGGCGTCGTAGGCAACTTTGCGGGCGAGGCTTAAAGCGGCAGCCATGTCACCTCCTTGATCAGAATTTCATTCGTAACGAGCAATGAAATATGGGAAATGGGTTTCGAATTGTATAGCGCCCGAAACCATGCATCGGTTCCATTTTACCGACAAGAATTGTGCGCTATTCAACGGGACGCAAGCTTCTTTACCTGCTTGTTGAAGTGTCGAGGATACCATGTCTGAAAAGCCCGTCATCATCATCACCGGATGCTCCACCGGGATTGGTGCTTATTGCGCCGGCGCGCTTCACCGTGATGGCTGGCGGGTCTTTGCCACGGTGCGCCGAACGGAGGATATGGCGGCATTGGAAGGTCAGGGCATCGAAGCGCTAATCATGGACTATACCCGGCCGGAGAGCATTGCCGCCTTGGTGGATGAGGTCGCAGCCCGCACGGGCGGCCGCATCGATGCGCTCTTCAACAATGGCGCTTATGGGCAGGCCGGCGCGGTGGAGGATATTTCTGTCGCGGTACTGCGCCAGCAATTCGAGACCAATGTGTTCGGCTGGCACGACCTGACCTGCCGTGTCATCCCATTCATGCGCAGACGAGGGCAGGGGCGAATCGTTCATTGCTCTTCCATCCTTGGGCTGGTGCCCTATCGATATCGTGGCGCTTACAACGCGTCGAAATTTGCTTTGGAAGGGCTCGGTATCACCCTGCGCATGGAGTTGGAGGGCAGCGGCATTCATGTCAGCCTCATCGAGCCCGGCCCGATCGCCTCGAATTTTACGGCGACGGCCTTGAAGCATATCAAGGCCAATATCGATATCGAGAATTCGGCGCATGCGCAGGAATACAGACGCCAGCTTGCCCGGCTGGAAGGCAGCGGACCGGTCAACAAGCATAAGCTCGGTCCCGAAGCGGTTTACAAGGACCTGCAACATGCTTTGACAGCGCGCCGTCCCAACCCGCATTACGTCATCACCACCCCGGCAAAGCAGGGTGTGCTGTTGAAGCGTCTACTACCGGCTTCTCTATTTTACCGACTTCTTCGCAAGTTCGACTAGCTAAATCGCCATCTCATCCGTTAGAACGCTTTGCAGTCGTCGTTATCGCAAAAACGCTGACCATTTTGCGCGACATGCTGAGGGAGGCAATAGGATGTCCAGCTTTACCACCGTGCTTGCGGTCATTGTCATGGGGCTGGTCGTGCTGGTTCTCATCCGTGGTCTGTTCAACATGTTGAAGGGGACCGATGCCAACCGTTCCAACCAGTTGATGCAGTTGCGGCTTATTCTGCAGGCCGTTGCAATCGTTTTGATCATGCTGACTTTGTGGCTGACGGGAGGCGGGCGCTGATATGGTGAAACTCAACAAGATTTACACACGAACCGGCGATGACGGCACCACGGCGTTGGTCTCCGGCCCGCGCCGGGCGAAATATGATCTGCGCGTCGAAAGCTATGGTGACGTGGACGAGACCAATTCGGTCATCGGCATGGCGCGGCTACATACCGCCGATTTGACCGAACTCGACGCGATGCTGTTTCGCATTCAGAACGATCTTTTCGATCTGGGGGCAGATTTGGCAACACCCGATGATGGTAAGCCCTTGTCTTACGAGCCGCTGAGGATCGTCGAATCGCAGGTCACCCGCATCGAAAAGGAGATCGATGCTTTGAACGACACGCTGTCGGCTCTTACCTCCTTCGTGCTGCCCGGCGGCTCGGCCGCCGCGGCGCATCTGCATCTGGCCCGCACGGTGTCGAGACGGGCGGAGCGCCGTATGGTGGAGCTTGCGAAGATGGAAGACGAGATCGTCAGCCCCGCTGCGCTGAAGTACATCAACCGCCTGTCCGATTTCCTCTTCGTTGCCGCGCGTTTCGCCAATCACAACGCAGATGCCATGAAGGCGGATGTCCTTTGGGTACCTGGAAAGAACCGCTGAGTTGAGCGCAAAGGCAGAGGTCGCATTCCATGTTCATCCCGCTGCATGATGCGAACTCGCTGAAGCACATCAAGCTGCAATATGTGACGGTTTCGCTGATCGGCATCAACATTCTCGTCTGGCTGGTCGTTGGCGCATTTTCGAGCGATCAGCAGGCGAGCGCTTCGGTGCTGGGCCTAGGTTTCATTCCCGCCGTTCTGTTCGACTATGCTTCGCTCGACCCTGCGCTGGTGCTGGTGCCGAAAGATGCGACGATCTTTACCTATGCGTTTCTGCATCTGAGCTTTTGGCATCTCGCCACGAACATGGTGTTTCTCTGGGTGTTCGGCGACAATGTGGAAGATGCGTTCGGCCATCTCGGCTTCCTGATCTTCTATCTTGCCTGCGCCGCCGCTGGCGCGCTGCTCCACGGCTTTATCGCGCCACAGTCCCAAGGTCCTCTGATCGGGGCATCCGGAGCTGTCTCTGGTGTGGTTGCCGCCTACCTTCTGCTGCATCCGCGCGTGCGGGTCTGGGTGCTGGTCTTCATGCGCATTCCGGTGCCGCTTCCAGCGTTTATTCCCTTGGCGTTATGGGTCGGCCAGCAGTTCGTCATGCTGCTCCTGAGCCCGGAAGAAAGCGTCTCCTGGGCGGCACATGTCGGAGGCATCCTGACGGGGGCGATCCTTGTCGTTTTCTTTCGTCGAAGCGGCGTTCCACTGTTTGACCGGACACTGGTCACGCCGCGGGCGGTTCAGCACAAAAATCAGGGGCTGCAAGACGCTGGCGTGTCGCAAACGGAACGGCCATCCGATAGTATTCCGTGAAAATTATTCTGAGAGCGAGTATTTACGTTCACGTCAACGTAAGATATTTCGTGAGTGCATCGCGTCATGAGCATTGTTCCGTTGATCTCATTGGAAAAATGCGTATCCATGGCTCAACTTGATTGTCAGGAGGACCGTTTGCCTACGCGCTTACGGTCAGGAGTTGAAAGAAGGCTGCCGATGAAGATTCTTGTCCCAGTGAAGCGTGTGGTGGACTACAACGTGAAGATCCGCGTCAAGGCGGATGGCTCCGGTGTAGAGCTTGCCAACGTCAAGATGTCGATGAACCCTTTCGACGAAATCTCCGTCGAGGAAGCCCTGCGGCTGAAAGAGGCTGGCAAGGCCGAGGAAGTGATCGTCGTGTCCATCGGCCCTGCAAAGGCTGAAGAGACGCTGCGTACCGCACTCGCTATGGGTGCCGACCGCGCCATCCTCATCGAGACCGACGAGACCGTTGAGCCGCTCGCTGTTGCCAAGCTTTTGAAGGGCGTCGTCGAGGCGGAAAATCCAGGTCTCGTCATTGTCGGCAAGCAGGCGATCGACGACGATTCCAACCAGACCGGCCAGATGCTGGCAGCGCTCCTGGGCTGGGGCCAGGGCACATTTGCTTCCAAGGTTGAGCCGTCCGATGGCAAGGTTGCTGTGACCCGCGAAGTGGATGGTGGTCTGCAGACTGTCGAGTTGAAGCTGCCGGCCGTCGTCACCACAGACCTTCGCCTTAACGAGCCGCGTTATGCGTCGCTGCCGAACATCATGAAGGCCAAGAAGAAGCCGCTCGACAAGAAGTCGCCCGCCGATTTCGGCGTCGATATCGCTCCGCGCCTCAAGGTTTTGAAGACCGAAGAGCCCGCTGGCCGCAAGGCAGGCGTCAAGGTTGGATCCGTCTCTGAGCTGGTGTCCAAGCTTAAAGCCGACGGCGTCCTTTAAGGAAAGTGAAAGGGAGATAAACCATGGCCATTCTTCTTCTGGCAGAACACGACACTGCAACCCTTTCCGACCAGACGGCAAAGACGCTGACGGCGGCAACGCAAATTGGTGGTGACGTGCATGTGCTGGTCGCCGGCTCGGGCGCCAAAGCGGCAGCCGATGAAGCTGCGAAGCTTTCCGGCGTTTCCAAGGTGCTGCTTGCCGACGACGCATCCTACGCCAACCAGTTGGCCGAGCCGCTGGCTGCACTGATCGTTTCGCTGGCTGCGTCCTATGGTGTGATCATCGCCCCCGCGACGGCCTCGGCCAAGAATGTGCTGCCCCGCGTGGCAGCGCTTCTCGATGTGGCGCAGATTTCCGAAATCACGGACGTCGTGTCCTCCGATACTTTCAAGCGTCCGATCTATGCCGGCAACGCTATCCAGACGGTTCAGTCGACCGACGCCAAGAAGGTCATCACCGTTCGTACCGCGTCCTTTGCTCCGGCTCAGGCTGGCGGTTCTGCCTCCGTCGAATCCGTCTCGGCTGCCGAGAACCCCGGCGTTTCCTCCTTCGTTTCGGACGCGCTTGCTTCGTCCGACCGTCCGGAACTCACCTCTGCCAAGATCATCATCTCGGGCGGTCGTGCGCTCGGTTCTTCGGAGAAGTTCAAGGAAGTCATCCTGCCGGTTGCCGACAAGCTTGGTGCCGCCGTCGGCGCATCGCGCGCTGCCGTCGATGCCGGTTATGCGCCGAACGACTGGCAGGTTGGCCAGACAGGCAAGGTGGTCGCTCCGCAGCTTTACATCGCCTGCGGCATCTCCGGTGCCATCCAGCATCTGGCGGGTATGAAAGACTCTAAGGTCATCGTCGCCATCAACAAGGACGAAGAGGCACCAATCTTCCAGGTTGCCGATTACGGTCTGGTCGCAGACCTCTTCGAAGCCCTTCCAGAGCTTGAAAAAGCAATCTGATAACCGCAATGATGGGAAGCGGCGCGTTTTTACCGACGCGCCGCTTTCGTTTTGTGGCAATATGCGCAACAACGAAGATCTGAAGCGCGACCGGGTCAGTCTGAAAGACCAAGACGCGCTTCGACGCCATGAGCGCTGAGACCAACCCGACAGGAGATAGACGCATGACAGCCCCAATCAAGAACATCGGTGTTATCGGAGCCGGTCAGATGGGCTGCGGCATCGCGCATGTGTCTGCTCTGGCAGGCTACAAGGTGCATATCTACGATGTCTCCAAGGATCGCATCGAGGCGGGGCTGGCCACCATCAACGGCAATCTGGCGAGACAAGTCTCCAACGGCAAGCTTGAAGACGATGCGCGCAAGTCCGCGCTTGGCCTGATCGGCGGGTCTTCCGATCTGAACGATCTGGCGGCAATGGATCTCGTCATCGAGGCCGCTACCGAGAACGAAGAGGTCAAGCGCAAGATCTACGCTCAGGTCTGCCCGGTGCTGAAACGTGAAGCCCTGCTTGCCACCAACACCTCGTCCCTGTCCATTACCCGCCTGGCATCTGCGACCGACCGCCCCGAACAGTTCATGGGCATTCACTTCATGAACCCGGTACCGGTGATGAAGCTCGTCGAACTGGTGCGCGGTATTGCCACCGGCGAAAAGACCTTCGAGACGGCCAAGGATTATGTCCGCTCGCTGGATAAGGCGATTACCGTTGCGGAAGATTTCCCGGCCTTCATCGTCAACCGAATTCTTCTGCCGATGATCAACGAGGCGATCTATACGCTTTATGAAGGCGTTGGCACGGTGGAAGCCATCGATACGGCCATGAAGCTTGGTGCAAACCACCCCATGGGTCCACTGCAGCTTGCCGACTTCATCGGTCTCGACACTTGTCTTTCGATCATGCAGGTTCTGCATGATGGCTTGGCCGACAGCAAGTATCGCCCATGCCCGTTGCTGGTCAAATATGTCGAAGCCGGCTGGCTTGGCCGCAAATCCGGCCGCGGCTTTTACGATTACCGGGGCGAGATCCCGGTCCCGACACGCTGATCAGGGGGAGGTTGCTGCCGTTACCAGCGCCTTGGCGTCGGGGCTGTCCCAGGCGGCCGGGCCGTTCATGGAAGCGAGCAGGCAGCCCTTGTCATCCAGAAGCAGCGTCGCCGGCAGGCCGAAGGCAAGGCCTTCCTTTTTCAAGGCATTGAAGACGCCCATGGAGCTATCGCGGTAAAGCTTCAGCGAATCGATCTTGTATTCGCTCATGAAGACTTTCGGCTTCTCGTCCTCGCCATTGTCGATATTGATGGTCACGACTTCAAATGCGTCGCTGCCTTTTTCCTTCTCCAAAGCGTTGAGAGCGGGCATCTCCTCGCGGCAGGGGACACACCATGTGGCCCAGAGATTCAGAAGAACGGTTTTGCCTTTGAGATCCGCTTGCGTCATCGCCGTGCCTTCGGCCGATTTGAAGGAGAGCGGAATGACACGGGGCTTATCGGTCGGCGACATCGCCGCGATCTGGCCTTTCAGCAGGGGCTCGATGCCGGCGATGCGCTTGGCAGCACCCTCACATAAAGCCGCATCCGCCACCGCTGCCCCTTGAACCTGTCCTTCAGACCCAATATGCCTGAACAACACCACTCCCCCGCCGCAGACAATGCCGGCGATGGCGGCAATTGCAACAAGTCTGACGGAAGGAAGTCTGAAAGGTCTTTTTTCTGTCATCGAATACTCCAGGGCATGCACAATGGCTGACGGCGCAGAACAAAAATCCTCCAACCAGATGTGGGGCGGACGCTTTGCTTCCGGTCCCTCAGCCATCATGGAAGAGATAAATGCCTCCATCGGCTTCGACAAGAAGCTTTACGCCCAGGATATCCGGGGCTCCATCGCCCACGCCACCATGCTTGCTGCAAAAGGCATTATTTCGGCCGAAGATAAAGACAAGATCATCGGGGGTCTGAACACGATCCTGTCAGAAATCGAGGCAGGGACCTTCGAGTTTTCGCGCAAGCTCGAAGACATTCACATGAACATCGAGGCGCGTCTCGCAAACCTCATCGGCCCGGCCGCTGGACGCTTGCACACGGCGCGTTCGCGCAACGACCAGGTGGCACTCGATTTCCGCCTCTGGGTCAAGGAAGAACTGCAGAAGACCGAAGCCATGTTGAGCGCTTTGATCGCAGCCTTCCTCGACCGCGCCGAGCAGCATGCCGATACGGTGATGCCGGGCTTTACACACCTGCAGACGGCACAGCCCGTCACCTTCGGTCATCACTGCATGGCCTATGTCGAAATGTTTGGCCGCGACCGTGCCCGCGTTCGCCACGCCATCGAGCATCTGGATGAAAGCCCGATCGGCGCTGCGGCGCTTGCCGGAACCGGCTACCCGATCGACCGCCATATGACGGCGAATGCGCTCGGATTCCGCGAGCCGACGCGCAATTCCATCGATACGGTGTCGGATCGTGACTTCGCGCTGGAGTTCCTCTCGATTGCCTCCATCTGCGCCACGCATCTTTCGCGCCTGGCGGAAGAGATCGTCATCTGGTCGACACCGCAATTCGGCTTCATTCGCCTGTCGGATGCTTTCTCCACCGGCTCCTCCATCATGCCGCAGAAGAAGAACCCTGATGCCGCGGAACTGGTGCGCGCCAAGACCGGCCGCATCAACGGCTCGCTGGTCGCGCTTCTCACCGTGATGAAGGGTCTGCCGCTCGCCTATTCCAAGGATATGCAGGAAGACAAGGAACAGGTCTTCGATGCGGCGGAGAGCCTGGAGCTTGCGATTGCCGCCATGACTGGCATGATCCGCGATCTGGAAGTGCGCGCCGATCGCATGCGCGCCGCTGCCGGTTCCGGTTACTCGACCGCGACGGATCTTGCCGACTGGCTGGTGCGTGAAGCCGGTCTGCCATTCCGCGATGCGCATCACGCGACCGGACATGCGGTGGCGCTTGCGGAAAAGAAGGGCTGCGATCTCGCCGATCTTTCGCTTGAGGAATTGCAGGCAATCAATTCGGCGATCACCGCCAGCGTCTTCGACGTGCTGTCCGTCGAGGCGTCGGTCGCAAGCCGCACCAGCTTCGGCGGTACGGCGCCGTCTGAGGTGCGCAAGCAGATCGCCTGGTGGCGCGGTCGCAACTGATCGAGCAACCGATCAATCTGGCGTTACGCCACCATCACAAGAAACAGGGTGCACAAGCTCCCTGTTTTTCGTTATCAGAGATGCAAAGATTTCCTTTGGACGGGTCCATGCTCCTTAAAACCTCTCGCAGTATCATCATTCCGGTCAGCGTGGCGCTCGCTGCAGGTCTTGCTCTCTCCAGCTGTGGCCGCAAGGGCGATCTCGATGCGCCGAGCACGCCGGTCGAGCAGCGCAACCAGCGCACAAACGGCAAGGTGGAAACGACGCCGGAACGCCCCTTCATCCTCGACAAGCTTCTGTAACGGATTACAGCCGTGAACCATTTTCATTACATCGACGGCGTGCTGCACGCCGAAAACGTTCCCGTGCCCGAAATCGCCAAGGCTGTTGGAACGCCCTTCTACGTCTATTCGACGGCGACGCTCGAGCGTCACTACAAGGTCTTTTCCGAGGCCTTCAGCGATGTGGATGCGATGGTCTGCTATGCCATGAAGGCGAACTCCAACCAGGCCGTGCTGAAGACGCTGGCAAAACTTGGCGCGGGGATCGACGTCGTATCAGGCGGTGAGCTTCGTCGTGCGCTGGCCGCCGGCGTGCCGGCAAGCCGCATCATGTTTTCCGGCGTTGGCAAGACACCGGCCGAAATGGATCTGGCGCTGGAGGCCGGCATCTATTGCTTCAACGTGGAGTCGGAGCCGGAACTCGAGGTTCTCAATCTGCGCGCAGTGAAGGCGGGTAAGAAGGCGCATGTCTCCTTCCGCATCAACCCGGATGTGGATGCAAAGACGCACGCCAAGATTTCGACCGGCAAGAAGGAAAACAAGTTCGGGATTTCCTATCAGCGGGCGCGGGCCGTCTATGCCCATGCAGCGACACTTCCCGGCATCGATGTCAGCGGCATCGACATGCATATCGGCAGCCAGATTACCGAGCTGCAGCCTTTCGAAGATGCGTTCCGACTGCTGCGCGAGTTGGTGGAGTCGTTGCGCGGTGATGGTCACACGATCAGCCATGTGGACATCGGTGGGGGCTTGGGCATTCCCTATAAGGACGACAACAATCCGCCACCCCTGCCGGATGCCTATGCGCATATCGTCAAGAACGAGCTGAAGAGCCTCAACTGCAAGATCGTCACCGAGCCAGGCCGCCTCATCGTCGGCAATGCTGGCATCCTTGTCACCGAAGTCCTCTACGTGAAGGATGGCGGGGAGAAGTCATTCGTCATCGTAGATGCGGCGATGAACGACCTCATCCGTCCGACGCTGTATGAAGCCTATCACGGCATCCGCCCCGTCGTGCAGCCGTCCGCAGATGCGCCGCGCATCAAGGCGGATGTGGTGGGACCGGTCTGCGAGACGGGCGATTATCTGGCGCTTGATCGCGAGATGGCGGAACCTGAGCCCGGTGATCTCATTGCCGTTAGCTCTGCCGGTGCCTATGGCGCGGTGCAGGCCGGGACTTACAACTCGCGGCTTCTGGTGCCGGAGGTGCTGGTCAGTGGAGACCAGTTCCATGTCATTCGCCCGCGCGGCACCTATGAAGAACTGATCGCGCTCGACTCCGTGCCGGCCTGGCTGGACTGAGAGCGTCTATCACGATTAGGCGAACTGGACGAAAAAAGCAGAGCAAGCGCTGGCTTGCCCTCGTCTTCGCCACAAACAATGCTATCCTGCACGCTGTTGCACTGAAAGATTTCGCGGCTGCGTCATTGGCGGGACTGGCGGCGAGATCGTGTGGCCAGACCGGGAGAACGGATTGATGACCACCAGGCAAGGCGGAAAAGGCGCTTTCGACAAGAGACCTGAGCTGGCACGGCGCGTGGCGGCCAAACGGTTCTTTGCGAAACTCGTTCTGTTTGCCGAGCGCCTTGCGCCGAAGACGCTTCTGCCGCTCTCGGTCGCCGCGGTGTTTCTCTCGCTTGGTTGGTTCGGCCTGTTCCGGCAGATGCCTGACCTTTTGCGCTGGGCTGTCGTTTTTATTGTCGTCTTTACATTCCTCAGCGCGCTTCTGCCGATTGCACGTCTGCGCTGGCCCTCGAAGGAAGAAGCCTCGCGCCTGCTTGAAGAGCGTAATGGTCTTCCCCACCAGCCGGTCGGCGTGCAGGAAGACGAGCCCGCTTTCGACACTCCCATTGCGCGCGCTCTGTGGAAAGAGCACCAGACGCGCATGGCCGAGCGGATCGCCGCGCTCGATGCAGGTTTGCCGCGGCCGGATATCGCCCGCCACGACCGGATGGCGCTCCGTGCTATCCCGGCACTGCTTCTCGTTGCTGCGTTCGGCTTCTCCTATTCGAACGGTGCAGGCAGCATTGCCGATGCATTTCGCAGCCGTCCGGCCTCCGGGCCGCTGAACCCGGATATCCGTCTCGATGCCTGGGTGACGCCGCCATCCTATACCGGTCGGGCGCCCATTTTTCTCACCAGCCAGAATGCCGATCGCGAGGACGCGGTCTCCGTTCCGCAATCCTCCAAGCTGACGATCCGCATGACGGGTGGTGTAGGCCAGGAGGAGGTCACCTTCGAGCCTGACGCGGCCGGCGAGTTGCAAAAGCTTGCGCCGGAAGGCGCACAGGAAAAGGCGAACGTCGCTGTTGCGCCTGCCCAGCCAAGCCCCGAGGGCCAGACCGCAGTTGCGCCGCGCACCTTTACGATGGAGTTCAAGGAGAGCGGCACGATCGAGGCGAACGGCCAGTCCTGGTTCTTCAACATCATTCCGGACAAGCCGCCGGTCATCGCTTTTGACAATCTGCCGCGCCGTGCGGCCAATGGTGCGCTGGAGATCGGCTTCACCGCCAAGGACGATTATGGCGTGCGTGAAGCCCATGCCGTCATCGAGCCTCTCGATGTTCAGGCTGACGCCACGCCGCTTTATCCGCCGCCGGAATACAAGCTCGATCTTCCGCGCCAGAATCCGCGTGACATGAAGGGCGTGACGAGCCGCAATCTCACCGAACATCCGATGGCGGGAAAACGCGTCCGCATTACGCTGGTCGCAACCGATGGCGCAGGTCAGACGGGCAAGAGCCCTCCGCAGGAAATGATCCTTCCGGGGCGCAATTTCTCCGAGCCACTCGCGGCCTCGGTCGCAGAACAGCGGCAGATTTTCTCACTCGATACACGCCAGATACCAAAGGCGATCGCCTATAATGAGGCGGTCAGTCTGCGTCCGGAAGAGACCATCCCCAACAAGACGCACTACCTCCTGCTGCAATCGGCGCAGGCGCGCATGAAGCTCGCCTATAATGAGGAGATGCTGAAGAATACGGCGGACTATCTCTGGGAAATCGCTTTGGGTATCGAAGACGGTGATCTGTCGCAGGCGGAAAAGCGCTTGCGCGATGCGCAGGATGCCCTGTCGCAGGCACTGGAACGCAAGGCACCGGATGAGGAGATAGCCAAGCTGATGCAGGAGCTTCGCGAGGCGATGAACGACTTCATGAAGGAACTCGCGCAGCGCATGCAAAATGCACCACAGGGCAATATGAACCAGCAGGCGCAGAACGTGCTGCGTCAGCGCGATCTGGAAAACATGATGAACCAGATCGAGAACCTAGCTCGTTCCGGCAACCGCGATGCCGCGCAGGAAATGCTGTCGCAGATGCAGCGGATGATGAACAACCTGCAGGCTGGCCGCCCGCAGCGCGGCCAGCAGGGCCAACAGCAACAGGAAAATAGCCAGTTGCGACAGCAGATCGACAAGCTGGGCGAGATCATGCAGCAGCAACAGAAGCTGATGGACGAGACCTTCAAGCTCGACCAGGCGCTGCGCGACCGTATGCAGCGCGGCGATCCTCAGCAGGGCGAAGAGGGCGGCGAGCAGCAGATGGGCGAGAACGGCCAGCAGCCGCAAGATCAGCAAGGCCAGAACGGCGAGCAGCAGAATGGCCAGCCCCAGAATGGACAGGGGCAAAACCCCGATCAGATGACCGCCCAGCAACTTCGCGAGGCGTTGAAGAACCTGCGCCAGCAGCAGGAGGGACTGGGCAAGCAGCTCGGTGACCTGCAAAAGGGCCTCCGCGATCTCGGCATGGAGCCAGGTCAGAATTTCGGCAAGGCCGAGCAGGAAATGAAGGGCGCCGGTGAAGCGCTGGGGCAGGGCCGTGGCGAACGGGCTGTCGAAGGTCAGGGCAATGCGCTGAATGCGCTGCGCCAGGGCGCGCAGGATATGATGGGCCAGATCATGCAGGCCATGCGCCAGCAGGGGCAGCAGCCTGGCCAGGGTCAGCAGGGCATGATGGGGCAGGGCGACCAGAACGGCCGCGATCCGCTTGGCCGTCCCCGCGCCAATTCCGGCCCGGATTTCGGTGATTCACAGGTTCGGGTACCAGATGAAATCGACGTGCAGCGCGCACGTGAGATTCTCGAAGCAATCCGCGAAAAGCTCGGTAACAATCCGCCTGCGGATGTGGAACGCCGCTATCTGGAACGTCTGCTGGATATCCAGTAACCTTCACGGACGGGTTATCCCCCACAGCAAGGCCGCGATATGTCGTTGCGCCTTGGTCTTTTCGAGTGGCTTGATTGCTGCCGGCTGACGCACTGTCAGGAACAATCTTAAAAAGCTCTGGTTCGAAGAAGCGCTACACCAAGCGAACCAGAGGAGAATGTTATGAAGGCGCTGACCTGGCACGGCAAACACGATATTCGATGCGAAACCGTGCCCGACCCCATCATCGAAGATGATCGGGATGCCATCATCAAAGTAACCGCTTGCGCGATCTGCGGCTCCGATCTTCATCTTTATCAAGGCTCCGTGCCTGACATGCATTCCGGCGATGTTATGGGCCATGAGGCCATGGGTGAGGTCGTTGAAGTGGGCAAAGGAAACAGCAAGCTGCAGGTCGGTGACCGGGTGGTTGTGCCGTTCACCATTTCCTGCGGGCATTGCTTCTTTTGTCAGCGCGGCTTCTTTTCCGGTTGCGAGAACAGTAATCCCGACAAGGAGAAAGCGAAGAAGATGTGGGGCAATTCTCCCGCCGGTCTTTTCGGCTATACGCATATGCTTGGCGGCTATAGCGGCGGTCAGGCGGAATATCTTCGGGTCCCCTATGCAGATGTGGGGCCAATCAAGGTGCCCGACGGCTTGACCGATGAGCAGGCTCTCTTTCTGTCCGACATTTTCCCGACAGGATACATGGCGGCGGAATTCTGCAATATCCAACCCGGCGAGACGGTTGCCATATGGGGCTGTGGACCGGTCGGTCAGATGGCGATCCGCTCTGCTTACATGCTGGGTGCTGCCCGCGTGATTGCCGTCGACAGTGTGGCGGAGCGCCTCGCGCTTGCGGCGGCTTCCGGTGCGCTGACGCTGAACTATCTGGAAACCGATATCTATGACGAGATCATGCAACTGACCGGCGGGCGTGGCGCGGATGCCTGCATCGATGCTGTCGGGACAGAGGCAGACCCTGCAGCCAGCTGGGACTCCCGCATCGACCGGATCAAGGTCGCAACCTTTATGGGGACCGATCGGCCGCATGTGCTGCGTCAGGCCATTCACTGCTGCCGCAACTTCGGCACTGTTTCCATCGTCGGCGTCTATGGTGGGTTTCTCGATAAGATTCCGATGGGCTCTGCCATCAATCGCGGCTTGACCTTTCGCATGGCGCAGACGCCCGTCCAGCGCTACCTGCCGATGTTGATGGACCGCGTGCTGAAAGGCGAGATCGATCCATCCTTCGTCATCACCCATCGCGCGACACTGGAGGAAGGGCCCGGCCTATACGAGACCTTCAAGAACAAGGACGATGGCTGCATCAAAGTCGTCATCAAGCCGTAAGGAATGCGATGAGTCTGGACCACAATCGGAGAAGGGGTTCGCGCTCCATGCGATGGTGAGGAACGACGGGACATCGTCATCGGTTGGACGCTGGCGAAACAGCATCGACAGATGGCTGAGCCCAGCAAAGCTAGAGGAGCTTTGCCATTGTCTTTCAGGACGCTGAGCCGGTGGACTGACGCAGGATCAACTCCACCGGCCACAGTTCCTGGCATTCCTGAATCGGTCTGCCGGAGATAATCTGGAGGAGAAGTTCGGTCACGCGCATGCCGGCCATGCGCATGGACGAGCGGGTGGTGGATAGCGGTGGCAGCATGCTCTCAGGCGTCAGATAGGGAAACACATCGTCATGAGCGATGACGGACACGTCCTTGCCGATGACGAGACCCAGTTGTGTCGCGGCACGATAGACACCTTGAGCCGTCATCATCGCTCCCGCAACGAAGGCAGTGGGGCGCGATGGTTGCTCCAGAAGTGCGCGGGCGAATCGAAAGGCCGTCTCCTCGCTGAAATGCTCGTTCATCATCAGCTTCGGGTCGGGTGAAAGCCCGTATTCCGAAAGCGCGTCCGCAAATCCCTGTTCGCGGTCGTTGACGAATGTTCGGCCTTTCGGTCCATTGATGAGGGCAATGCGCCGGTGTCCGCGCTCGAGAAAATGCATGGTGGGACGGTAGGTGACGTCGCGATTGTCGATATCGAGCCAGGCATGCGGAAACGACGTCTTCGACCGGCCATGCACGATAAAGGGCACGCCCAGCCGGTTCAGCAGGGCCACGCGTTCATCCGCAGGGCGGGGCGAGTGGACGACGATGCCATCCACCTTGCCGCTTGCCGCCAGACGGTTGAAGATCGCCAGTTCCTCATCGAGATTGTTGTCGATGGCAACACTGACAAGAATGTCGGTTTCCTGGCCTTCCAGACGCGCGGCCATGCCGCCCATGAATTCCGAGAAGAAGTGTCCGCCGCCACTGCGGCCCATGACGACGCCGATGGCGCCCGCGCGCCCGGTCACGAGCCTAACTGCATTGGCATTGGGGCGATAGCCGAGCCTGCGGGCAGCCTCCATCACCCGCTCGCGGGTTTCCTGGCGAACCTCCGGATAGCCCCCAAGGGCGCGGCTGACCGTCGTCGGAGAAAGGCCGACCTGTTCTGCGAATTCCTTGAGCTTCATGATGTCCGCCGTTTTCATCTGCATGCTAGCTCAAAGCGAATTTTTCAAGCAACAAAAATCGAAAGCGATTTAAAATTAGATAAGGAGGATGAAGCATTTAGATTCAGAGACTTCTCTGCAATGGTGCCCTCGCGCGCGTGTCAACGCGGAAAAATACCATTTCATCCGCTATTGACAGGCGGAAGAGGAATTGTAAGCTTCGAAAAATTGAAAGCGTTTTCAATTTACATATCGTCAAAGTTTCATAGGGAGGAGAATGATGACGAACTTTTCTAAGAGGGCCTTGTTGCTGTGCGGCAGCCTTTTGGCTTTTGCGGCGTCGGCCCAAGCTGCCGAGATCGCCATGGCAGCCAATTCCACCGGCAAGAATCTGAACTTCATTCGCGAGCGTCTGGCCGAGTTTGAAAAGCAGAGCGGCCACAAGGTGAAGCTGGTGACGATGCCGCCATCGTCCAGCGAACAGTTCAGCCAGTATCGCCTTTGGCTTGCAGCCGGGAACACGGATGTGGATGTCTACCAGACCGATATCGTCTGGGCGCCACAACTTGCCGATCAGTTCGTCGATCTGACGGCTGCGGCCAAGGATGTCATCGGTCAGCATTTCCCATCCGTGGTCGCGTCGCAAACCGTGGACGGCAAGCTTGTGGCCATGCCGATGTACACCGATGCGCCGGCGATGTTCTATCGCAAGGATCTGCTCGACAAATACGGCAAGCAGCCGCCGAAGACCTGGAAAGAGATGGCAGAGACTGCCAAGGAAATTCAGGACAAGGAACGTGCAGCCGGCCAGAAGGATATGTGGGGCTTCGTGTTCCAGGGCAGCGCTTATGAAGGTCTGACCTGCAACGCGCTCGAATGGGTGGCGTCCGCTGGCGGTGGGCATATCGTCGAGACCAATGGCGACATCACCATCAACAACGAGAAGGCCGCTGCCGCTCTCGATATGGCGAAAAGCTGGATCGGCACGATTTCGCCCCAGGGCGCATTGGCCTACAAGGAAGAGGAGGCCCGCGGCGTCTGGCAGACGGGCAACTCCGTCTTCATGCGCAACTGGCCCTATGCCTATGCTCTGGGCAATGGCGCCGATAGCGCCATCAAGGGCAAGTTCAGCGTCGCGCCGCTGCCAGCGGGCGCAGACGGTGAGGCACCTGCTTCGACCCTGGGTGGCTGGAACGTCGCTGTCTCGAAATATTCGAAGAGCCAGGATGCAGCCATCGAACTGGTCAAGTTCCTGACCTCTGCCGAAACGCAGAAGAAGCGGGCCGTGGAACTCTCTAACATGCCCACCATTGCAGCGCTTTACGACGACAAGGATGTGGCTGCAGCGCAGCCTTTCATGCCGCAGTGGAAGCCGATCTTCGAAACGGCGGTTCCGCGTCCGTCCGCGGCAACCAAGGTGAAGTACAACGAGGTCTCGTCGAAGTTTTGGGGCGCCGTGCACAACACGCTCTCCGGTTCCGGCACGGCTGCCGAAAACCTCGAACTTCTCGAAGTCGAGCTGACCGATCTCAAGGGCAGTGGCTGGTAACACTGTGAACGCGAAGCGGCATCGCTCGCCGCTTCGCCTCCCGTCCAATCGGTGGAAGCTCTCATGAAAACAACTGTCCCTGATCGACAGGCGGCGATGGTCGGCTCCGACCTGCAGTCCGAGCGGCTGCGCTCTGCCTGGCTTTTCCTCGCCCCGACCTTTCTCGTGCTCGCGCTTGTCGCGGGCTGGCCTCTCGTCAGAACCGTCTGGTTCAGCCTGACGGACGCCTCTCTGACCAATCTCTCCGGCGCCCAATTCGTCGGACTCAAGAACTACATTTCGTGGAATACGCTCAGCAGCGGCCGCACCGTCTATCGTGGTCTCCTGGCAGATCCGATCTTCTGGGGCGCTGCCTGGAACACGGTGAAATTCACCATCGTCTCCGTGTCGCTTGAAACGGTCCTCGGTCTCATCGTTGCGCTGGTGCTGAACGCCGAATTCAGGGGTCGAGGCCTCGTGCGTGCGGCGATCCTTATTCCCTGGGCCATTCCGACCATCGTTTCGGCACGCATGTGGTCCTGGATGCTGAACGATCAGTTCGGCATCTTGAACGACATGATGCTGAGCCTTGGCCTTATCAGC
The DNA here is from genome assembly GCF_004310285.1 of Agrobacterium cavarae. Taxonomy (GTDB): domain Bacteria; phylum Pseudomonadota; class Alphaproteobacteria; order Rhizobiales; family Rhizobiaceae; genus Agrobacterium; species Agrobacterium cavarae. Next base: position 413,371 of record NZ_SISF01000032.1, on the reverse strand, counting down.
CAGAAGATCGCATGGACGGCCAATCCTGAGACCGCTATGACCGCCGTGCTGATCGTCGATGTGTGGAAGACGACGCCCTTCATGGCGCTCCTCATTCTCGCCGGTCTGCAGATGGTGCCGAAGGATATGTATGAGGCAGCCAAGGTCGATGGCATCCACCCGATCAAGGTGTTTTGGCGCGTCACACTGCCGATGATCCGTCCGGCGCTGATGGTCGCGGTCATCTTCCGCATGCTGGATGCGATGCGCGTCTTCGACCTCATCTACATCCTGACGCCCAACAACGCCCAGACACGCACCTTGTCGGTGTTGGCGCGTGAAAACCTCTTCGATTTCGACAAGTTCGCCTATGGTGCGGCGGTCTCGACGATGCTGTTTCTCATCATCGCCTCGATCACCATCGTCTATATGTGGCTTGGCCGCGTCAACACCGATGGAGGCGCAAAATGACAGCTTCGACGGTTGTGAAAAACACCGCCTTTTATGCGCTCGTCGCCATCATCATCGTGGTGGCGGTCTTTCCCTTCTACTATGCCATCCTGACCAGCTTCAAATCCGGCACGGCTCTTTTCGAAATCAACTATCTGCCGAAGAGCTTTTCTTTTGGCAATTATGCCGACGTGCTGGCCAATGACAGCTTCCTGCGCAATCTCGGCAACTCGCTGATGGTGGCAACCTGCGTCGTGGCTCTCTCGCTGCTTCTGGCGGTAACGGCGGCTTATGCGCTTGCCCGCGTTCGCTTCAGGGGACGCGCGCTGCTGCTTTTGACCATCCTCTCGGTTTCGATGTTTCCGCAGATCGCGGTGCTGGCCGGCCTCTTTGAATTGATCCGCTGGGCGGGTCTGTTCAACACGCCGCTGGCACTGATCTTCTCCTACATGATCTTCACGCTGCCCTTTACCGTCTGGGTTCTGACGACCTTCATGCGGGATCTGCCAGTGGAAATCGAAGAGGCGGCGATCGTCGATGGTGCCTCGCCGTGGGTCGTCATCACGCAGGTCTTCCTGCCGCTGATGTGGCCGGCGCTGGTCACGACAGGGCTTCTCGCCTTCATCGCGGCCTGGAACGAGTTCCTCTTCGCGCTCACTTTCACCTCATCGAACGATCAACGCACGGTTCCGGTGGCGATCGCCCTGCTTTCGGGAAGCTCCCAGTTTGAAATTCCCTGGGGAACGATCATGGCGGCCTCCGTCATCGTCACTGTTCCACTCGTCATCCTCGTTCTGATCTTCCAGCGACGCATCATTTCCGGCCTCACCGCCGGCGGCGTCAAAGGCTAGGAGAAATCTCATGACCAGCATTCAACTGCGCAACGTGCGCAAATCCTTTGGCGCTTTCGAGGTGATCAAAGGCATCGACATGGATATCCGCTCCGGCGAATTCATGGTCTTCGTCGGCCCATCCGGCTGCGGGAAATCGACGCTGCTGCGTCTCATCTGCGGCCTGGAGGAAATCACCGGCGGTGAACTGTCCTTCGAGGGCGAGGTGGTCAATCGCCTCACACCCGCCAAGCGCGGTGTCGCCATGGTCTTTCAGTCCTATGCACTCTATCCGCACATGACCGTTTTCGAGAACATGGCCTTCGGCATGAAGCTCGCCGGCTCCAGCAAGCAAGAGCGGCGCAAGCGCGTGGAAGCGGCCGCAGAGATGCTGCAGCTGACGCCCTATCTCGAACGTCTGCCCAAACAGCTTTCCGGCGGCCAGCGTCAGCGTGTGGCGATCGGACGCGCTATCGTTCGCGATCCCAAGGTCTTCCTCTTCGACGAGCCACTCTCCAATCTGGATGCCGCCCTTCGTGTCGCGACCCGTCTTGAAATTGCCAAGCTCCACCGTAGCATGCATGACACGACCATGATCTACGTTACCCACGATCAGGTGGAGGCGATGACGCTTGCAGACAGAATTTGCGTGTTGCGGGACGGTCGTGTCGAGCAGGTCGGCACGCCACTCGAGCTTTACGAAACCCCGGTCAACACCTTCGTCGCCGGCTTCATCGGCTCGCCGAAGATGAATTTCATCAGTGGTCATCTCGCCGAAAGCCATGGCGCCCATTCGATCGGTATTCGGCCGGAGCATATCGTGGTTTCCGATGGAGCGGGTGGCTGGACGGGCGAAATCGTTCACTCCGAAATGCTCGGCTCCGATAGCTACATCTACGTCGATATCGGCGCGGACGAGCCGCTTGTCGTGCGCGAGGAGGGTGTTTCGCACCGAGCGCCCGGCGAAAAACTAAAGCTCTCGCCCTTGCCGGAGCACATTCACCGTTTCGATCAGGCAGGTGTTGCTCTGAAAAGAGCAGAAACACGCGGAGCCGCCTGATCAATTTCACTTCACCGGCGTTAACAACCCGCGCTGGTTCATCAAGGAGCATATCTATGACCATCAATACCGTCGTCTGGGGCGAGAACATCCACGAGCATATCAATGAGACGGTTCGTGCTGTGTATCCCAACGGCATGCACAACACGATTGCCGATGCCTTGAACAAGGACCCGGAGATCAATGCGACGACCGCCACCCTGCAGGAGCCCGAGCACGGGCTTTCGCAGGCGAGATTGGACGAGACCGATGTGCTGGTCTGGTGGGGCCACAAGGACCATGGCGCCGTTCAGGACGAAATTGTCGAGCGCGTCGCCAAGCGCGTCTGGGAAGGCATGGGTCTCATCGTTCTCCACTCCGGTCACTTCTCCAAGCCGTTCAAGCGGCTGATGGGCACGCCCTGCGCCTTGAAGTGGCGCGAAGCCGGCGAGCGTGAACGCATCTGGACCATTAATCCCCGTCACCCAATCGCCGCCGGCCTGCCGGAGCATTTTGAACTGGAAAACGAGGAAATGTACGGGGAGCAGTTCTCCGTGCCAGAACCCCTTGAAACCGTATTTATTTCCTGGTTCCAGGGCGGCGAGGTTTTCCGCTCCGGTCTCACATGGCGCCGCGGTGCGGGCAACATCTTTTATTTCCGTCCGGGACATGAAACATATCCCACCTACCACGACGCCAATATTCAGACGGTCATCAGCAACTCGGTCAAATGGGCCTACAATCCGGCAGGCGCGCTGAAGAGCATCCACGATGCCCCGAACGTGCCGGTCGACAAGGCGCTTGAGCCTATCGAAGAGCGCGGCCCCAAACTGCACCAGGCTGGTGAAGCAGGTTACAGGTAATCCATCATGAAGCTTCTTATTCTCGGTACCGGTGGCATGGCGAACACGCACGCCACCCATTTCTCTCAGATTTCCGGTGTGGAAACCGTTGCAGCAGTGGATGTGGACGAGGTAATCGTCCGCGCCTTTGCCGCACGCCACAACATTCCGCTGACCTTCACCTCGCTGGATGATGCCCTTGCCTGGGGCGAGTTCGATGCGGTGGCGAACGTCACGCCTGACGCAATCCACCACCCAACCAGCCTCAAGCTGCTTGCTGCCGGTAAGCACGTCTTCTGCGAAAAACCGCTGGCGGAAACCTATGGCAAGGCTGCCGAAATGGCGGATGCCGCCGAACAGGCCGGTCTCGTTGCCATGGTCAATCTCACCTATCGCAATGTTGCTCCGCTACAGGAAGCGCGCAAGATGGTGCTGGACGGTCGCATCGGCAAGCTTCGCCACCTGGAGGCATCCTATCTCCAGAGCTGGCTGGTGTCGAAAGCCTGGGGCGACTGGATGACGGAGAGCAAATGGCTCTGGCGCCTGTCGACCAAGCACGGCTCAAACGGTGTGCTGGGCGATGTCGGCATCCACATTCTCGACTTTGCGTCCTATGGTGCGGGAAGTGATGTGGAGCGCATCTTCACGCGTCTGAAGACCTTCGACAAGTATGAGGGTAACCGGATCGACGTCTATGATCTCGATGCAAATGACAGCTTCACCATGACGGCGGAATTGCAGAACGGCGCCATGGGCGTCATTCACGCTACCCGTTGGGCGACCGGCCACCTGAACGAGCTTCGCCTGCGCCTGCATGGCGACAAGGGCGCGCTTGAGGTCGTCCATACGCCGGAATATTCGACGCTGCGCGGTTGCCTTGGCGAGGATATCGAAAAGGCGGTCTGGCGGGATATCGAGCCGGAACCCGTGCCGACCAATTACGAGAAATTCGCCAAGGCCGTGATGGAGGGTGGGGTCGCCGATCCTGATTTCCGTCACGCGGCCAACCTGCAGAAGATCCTCGACCTCTCGATCATCACCGATCGCGAGCGACGCGAAATCGCCGTCTGAGGTTTCGACAGTCAGCACAGACATTGAAGGCCGAGGAGCCGCCCGCTCCGCGGCCTTCTTGCATTAAGGCTCGCCAACACCCGACAAACGGTATGTTAACAGGTGCTGTTCTAGGGTGATCCAGAGAGTGTCTGTGCTGGAGCGCCGATATACTGAAGCGGCCATCTTTAAAGCTTGGACATCTCTGTCGCGCGGGTCATGGTGATGTTGTCCTCACCAGTTCCTCGTCTGCTTTTATGTGTTTGCGTTATGGGCCGGTGAACTGAGATGGCGATGAATCAGGGCGTGATGGACGGGGCGAGCTATCGCGAACCCACGCATGGACCGGAAAACCTGCTGCGGCTCTTCGCTCTTCTATGGCGTAATATCCTCATCATCCTTTTGAGCGGACTGCTTCTGGCAGCTGCCGCCTTCGGCGTGTCGCTGCTCATCCCAAATTACTATTCTGCGACAACTCAAATCCTGCTTGATCCGGAAGGCTCCAGGATTTTGGACAGCGATCTAACCGCCCAGCCGCGAGCGGTCGATTCCCACGTGCTGAACCAGCAATATCTGCTGACGTCGAATGAGCTTCTGACCCGCGTCGTCGAAAAGGAAAATCTGCAGAACGATCCAGACTTCGGTGCATACAATTCCGAATATACCGACAGCAAAAGCCGCACGCAGCTTGCGGTCGATAGACTGCGCAAGGCCGAGTCTGTTGCGATCGTCGGCAAGAGCTTCATCGTCAATGTCACTGTGAGATCCAGCAGCCCGGAGCAGGCGGCAAAGCTCGCCAATACGATTGCCGATACCTATCTGGAACTCCGTTCGGAGATGAATGCCGACACGCTGAAGCGCACGGGCGGTGGCCTGTCCGCACAGTTAGAGCAACTGCGCAAGGCCGTGGAAGATGGTGACCGTGCCGTTCAGGCCTACAGGGCAACCCACAACCTCGCCAATGTCGCCGGGCGTCCCGATATCGAGCAGCAGATTTCCGACACCAATGGGGAGATAGCGCGTCTTTCAGGCACGATTGCGGAGAACGAGGCACTCGTCTCCGAACTGAGGCAGGCGCGTAACGACCGGCAATATCTGCGCTCGATCCCGGATTCGTCGCTGACTCCCTCGATCATTTCGCTCAGAGCCCGGTACCAGCAAAGCCAGGAGGAACAGGCCGTTCTCGCAACCTCGCTCGGCGCGCAGCATCCAGCGCTTCAAGCAGCAAGAGCGAGAACCCAGTCGCTTGCCACAATTTTGGACGACCAGCTTCGCAATTTCTCCACCACCACGTCGCGCAATCTCGACCGGTTGAAAAACCAGTTGGCCCTTCTTCAGGCCAATCTTGACCGGCTGACGCGCAATCAAAACGGCGAAGAAAGCACGATGGTGCAACTGCGCGAGCTTCAGCGCAAGCTCGACAGCGACCGTGCCGTCTACGAATCCTTCCTGCTGCGGACGCGCCAGCTTTCCGAGCAGCAGGGAACGCCGACGGAAAATTCGCGGATCATCTCCGTTGCCGAGGCGCCGTTGAAAAAGGCTGGACCGCCGAGAGCCTTGCTGGCCACCGGTGCCGGACTCTTCGGCATGATCCTGGCAGCCGGTATTCTGGTGCTGCGCGACCAGTTCGGTGGACGAAGGCCAGCGGTCGCCGCTGCTACCCCTTCCATTGTCAATCGCTTCAAGAGGGCGAAGCCGGAAAAGCCTGCGATCACGCCGCCTGAAGAAAAGCTTCAGACTGTTCCATCGACGCCGGTTTCGACGGTTGCACCTGTTGCTTTGCCAGAGCCTGTTCCCGAACCCGTAACTTTTGCGTCAGGTATCATACCTGCCAAGCGCAGCCGCGCGCTTCTGGCCAATGAGAAGGACGACTATGCGGGGCTTGTGAAGGAACTGTGCTCTTCGGTTCCTTTGGCACAGGGATATGCGGTGCTCGTGGCAGCCGTCGGACCTCAAAATCGCGCCTCGCATACGGCATTCAACTTGGCCCATGCTGCCGCGCGCCTGGGACGGCGCGTGCTGTTGGCGGACGGCGCAAGCCGTGATCCGGCATTGACGCGCATGTTGCTGGACGCCTCCTCCTCCGCCGCAGACAACGCTGTCACAGATAGTGATGAGCGTGGGGGAATTGTCGATTTCGAAGACACGGTGCTGATGAAATTCCTGCCCGCTGGTGCTGATCTTCAGGCTCATCTGTCGGGCAAAATGGTGAGCGAGGAAAACGAGGCTTTCGATCTTATCGTTGTCGATGGCGGGATTGCCAGTGCGCATCCCATCTCCGCACCGATTGCCAAGATGGTCGACGAGGTCGTTCTCATGCAAAATGAGGACGATGCCGGAAGCACCGTTCTCTCGCTCGTGGCTCTCGAAGAAAGTGGGCTGAAGCAGGCACGGGTGGTTCGCCAAGACCGTACCGGCCTGCATTATTGAGGCCCGGTCTTGGCAGACAGTAGGCATCTCGCCATGAAGCGCATCCCATTCTGGCAGAAGGGCCTTGGAGCCACAGGCCTCAGTATTCTCTTCAATACCGGACTTCGCGGATCGACGCTCGTTCTGCGCTTCGCGCTTTCCTTCTATATCGTTAAATTCATGGGGTTGGAGGCGGCGGGTATCTATGGCCTGGCGCTCGGCGTCGTCACCACCGCGCCGGCGATCCTTGGATGGGGACTCAACTACTTCATCGCCCGTGATGTCAGTGGTAAATCGAACGGCGTGACCGGCGCCTATATGAAGACACGGCTTGCGGTGACGATTGCGTCCCTGTTCTTGATGACGCTACTGGCGGTCGCCGCAGCGTTCATCTTCAATTATCCGATCAAACCTCTATATGTCGTTATCCTGATCATCGTCTGGTTGGAGACGATCTCGTGTGACATCCACATGCCCTTGATCTCCAAGGAGATGGCAAGCGCCGCCAATATCCTTTTCTTCCTGCGAACGACGTCCTGGGTCTTGCCCGTGATTGCTCTAGGTCTTGCCTTCCCAGCGTTTCGCAACGTGGAAACAGTGTTCGTCGGCTGGTCGCTTGGGTATATCGGCATGTTTATCGGCCTGTTTTACGCCCTGCGACACTGGCCGCTTGCGCGCATCGCCAAAGCGCCGGTGCGCTATGACTGGATCAAGAGCCGCATGCGCCGCTCCTGGATGATCCACATCAGCGAGATTTGCAATGTCGGGCTTGTCTATGCCGACCGCTATATCATTTCGCTGTTGCTGACGCTGTCATTGACGGGCGTCTACACCTTTTACTGGTCGCTGGCGAATGCGTTGCAGACGCTGATCTCGACGGCTGTCCTGCAAATCGCCATCCCAAAATTATTCAAGGCTTACAACGACGGCTCGGCCGGGGAATGGCGGCGGATGATGGTCCGGCAATTTACCAAGACTGCCGTGGCTGGCCTCATTCTCGGCGTGGCGATTTTCGTTGCGGGAAGTGTAGTGGTGGAGGTTATGAACATGCCTGCGCTTATTGAGCACGAGGGTGTTTTTGCCCTGCTGCTGGTCACGGCTGCGGTTCGCGCCTGCACCGATCTCATGGGTTTTGGCATGAGCAGCCTCAGAAAGGACGGCCATTACGCCGTCGTCAATCTTTCCAGCGTTATTATCTCGATCGGCATGAGCTTTCTTCTCATCAGCGCCTTGGGCTTCATGGGAGCGGGGCTCGCAGCGCTTGTGACGGCCCTGATAACGGCGAGTGTTTCGGCGCTCATGCTGTGGCGAGCTTCAAGGAATATTTAAAGCAATTGATGCCTGCTGGGGGCAGGCTAAAGGGGATGGGCATGGCAGTCGGTCAACCGCAGAAAACCGTGTTGGGGAAGCTTCTAAAGGCGCTCTATCACGCCACCATACACAGCCTGCCGATCAAACAGGCGACCCAACTGCAGTATTTCCGCTATCACCGGCTTTGGCCCAACATCAATAACCCCAAGACACTCAACGAACATCTGGTTGCGCGCAAGATCGCGTGGCGTGAACCTGCGGACGATCCGCGATTGATCATGCTGAGCGACAAGATCGCTGTCAAAGCGCATGTCGCCAAGGTGCTTGGCGATGAATGGGTGACACCGACGCTTTGGCGGGGCAAGAACCTCGACGATTGTCCGCCCTTGCCGTTTCCCTATGTCATCAAGGTCAATCACGGTTCGGATCGGAACATCTTCGTCTATGGGCCCGACGATCTCGTCGGCGCCAAGGAGAAATGCGACCTCTGGCTCCAGGGACGTACCGCCTGGCGTCTTGCGGAAGAATGGTACAACCATATCGAACCGGAACTCTTCATCGAACCCTTTATCGGCGAAAACGGCGAAGCGCCGGTGGACTACAAGCTGTTCTGTTTCGAAGACGATATTCCCTGCATCCAGATCGATACGGCGCGCTTCAGCGATCACCGCCGCTGCTTTTATGACGAACATTGGAATAAGCTGTCCTTCGGCCACTACTACCCGATGGAAGACAAGGAATTGCCGCGTCCTCCGCATCTCGATGCCATTCTCGCCGCGGCCCGCACCCTGGCGCAGGGCTTCGAATTTGTTCGCATCGACTTTTACGACAAGCCGTCAGGACCGGTTTTCGGGGAAATGACCTTCTCTCCAACGTCGGGATTTGGCGCCTTCCGTCCACCATCAACAGATGCCTGGCTGGGCACCTTCTGGCGCGCTAATCCCAAAGGGCGATTTCGCACATCGGTGGAGGGGTGATCAGCCTGCCGAAGGGAGGTCGTTGGTGTCCGTGCGATCTGGGACAGTGAGAAGCCACGACAGGATGATGCCGCCCAGGAGCCACGCCGACACAACATAGACGTAGTAGAAGCTCGGGGTGAAGACCGCGTTGAACAGGAACAGGAACGCGATGTAACCGCAGGCCACGCGCCTCACCCCTAAGCCATTGCGTGGCAGGTCCGTGTGGACCCAAAGATGCAGCTTGCCGAAGTAGAAGCCGAAAAGCGTTGCGGCAAAAATGATGCCTGGGATGCCGAAATTGAGGTAGGCCTCGCCGAAGAGGGTAGGGCGCAGGCCTGCATGGAATTCGGGATCGAGCCCTGCGAGCGTCGTGGTGATGACGCCGGTGCGGTAGTCGTTTCTAAACTCGCTGATGAAGGCCGGGATCAGTGCGGTGTAGCCGGCCAGATAGGTCATGCCGTGGTAGAACTGGCCTTTGAAGCCGCTCAGGATCCACGCGTAGTCGCGAAAATCCGAGAAGTTGTTGCCGTAGAAGATCTGGGCGCTCAGGCTGTCGATCAAGTCGGGCGCCGCCTGGCCATCTGTAGACGAGCGCAATATGCCGAGGCCTACGGCGACGAGGATAAACGCGAAGGCGGAAGCACCGAAGACGAGGAGGTTGCGGTATCGGTAGGCAATGATGATGCAAATGACGAAGGCGAAGAGCGCTTCGATACTGGCGCCGCGCGTACCGATCATCAAGCCAAGCACGCTGCAGAAGAGGCCCATGGCAATGAATTTCCGGCCCCCGGCAAAACCATAGACCAGCAGGCTGATCGCGGTGGTCGGAAGAATGACAGCGTAGAGATTGATGACCGGGCGGATCGAGGGGTTTTCGAACGCGAATTCGCGACCCTCGAAGGGCCTCACTCCCAGAGCGAACAGCCCCGCCGTTGCCAGAAGAATGATGAGGAAGGACAGCCAAGCGCCGGTACGCGTCTGCCAGAAAGAGTAACCGCTTTCAATGAAGTCGAAGAGGTAGCTTCGGCCTGAACTGAATGTCGCAAGGCCCATGCCGACAATGAGAAAGACGACGCCAAGCACCGAGAGAAAGAAGGCCTGGTCGAGGTGCTGCCGGATGGCAAAGATTGCACCACCAACAGCCTCCATGTTCTTCTCCGAGCCGGCGAAGATGGGCATGATGAGGACTGGCAGGACGGTGTAACGAAGCCAGAAATAGGAGGAGAGTGTCAGCACCCCCCATCGCAAGAAGGAGCTGATATAATAGAGGACGAAGATCAACCAGCCGAGAATGAGGATGAGCCAAGCGAGATTGGACATTTCCAAGCCTTGTTCACGTGCCGGGCTGCAAAATCGGCCAGCTGAACCCGCTTCGGTTCAGGCTACGTTTCATTGCCATCACCATGCCCAAAATCTCTTAAGATATTGTTGACCATGTTTGTTGGTTGGACGTCCACAGCCAATCATGATCGGATTTCCGATCTCTGCCGATTTTGTGCTACTGATTTCTTCTGGGCGCTCGGGGCATTTCTGGCTTGACGAGCCCTCTTGCTGAGAGATCGTTAGGATGACATCTCACATTCAAATTTTGCGCGAAAAGCTTGGCCAAGGCTTATTGCTCTGCCCGTCGGTCGCAGCGGTGATTCACGATTCGAACGGTCGGTTGTTGCTGCAGGAAAAGTCGTCTGGAGAGGGGTGGAGCTTGCCAGCAGGGGCTATTGAGCCCGGCGAAACTCCGCGGGAAGCCATCGTTAGAGAGGTATTCGAGGAAACGGGCCTGTCGATAGCTGTCGAAGAGATCGTCGACCTTTTTGGCGGAAAGCATTTCCGCTACACTTATCCAAACGGCGATGAGGTTGAATACGTTGTGACGCTGTTCAAGTGCAAGGTTACGGCTCCACAGGCGCCGATCCCTGACACTGAGACGAGATCGATACGTTATTTCCACTCGGGAGCGTTGCCGACGTTGGCGCTGCCATATCCAAAGTCATCGCTGTTTGGACGTGATCAAGAGGAAAGCTAAGCTCTGGCGAAGTGCAGTTTACCTGTAGCTCTTGTCGAAGAAACTACACGGCGGAGCCAGTGGCAGCCGTCATTAGGATTTTCTCGAGCTTATCATAATAACCGGATTGCTCCGCCGTGCCATCAAATGAGGCGATCCCTGGGAACAGCTCGTCGCGTCTCTGCCACCAACGCTCCGGGCCGATCGAGACTGCTTTCGCCAGCAGTCCGGCAAGCGCGCCCGGCTGCTCCGGATCGTAGCACCAGCCGGTTTTTCCTGCTTCGATGATTTCCGGCGTTCCGCCTCTCGTGCTGCCGATGACGGGAACACCATAGACCCCAGCCTCAACGAGGATACGGCTTTGCGGCTCGTGCCAGAGAGAGGGAACGACGACAGCATCGGCGATGCGATAGATTTCCTGAGGTGTGACGAAGCCGCGAAACTCGACATTGGCCACTGAGCCAAGACGTTTGATACGGTCTTCCTCACCCGGGCGACCGCGTCCCGCGAGGACCAGACGGGCATTGCTCCCTGCAGGCAAAGCCTTGAAGGCCTTGATCAAATCGGGAACGCCCTTTTCCTTTGCCAGCGCACCGAGGTAACCGAAGGTAAACATGCGCTCCATCGGTGTCGTGCGTCCAATGGCGCTTGTGTCGAAGGATTGCAGCGGCGTGTTCTTGTTGTGCATGACATGCCAGTCAGCTTCTGCCAGAACACCGTTTTCGATGAAACGCTGCTTCACGAAGTGGCTGACTGCAATCACCGTTATGCCGTTTCCGCGTAGTCTCAAGCGACGATTGATCAGGCTGCAGTCGAAGCAGGGCGTTACGCAATTATCCTCTCTTCGGAACATACTGGTCTTCGGACAGAGCAGGGCGTAGTCTCGAAGATGCAGACAGATCGGGATCCCTGCGTCCTCGGCGGCCTGGAAAATTGCGGGCTGCATGTAGGACGAGTTCTGCGCGTAGATGAGATTGAAATTCTCGCGCTTGAAAAATTCTGCAAGTCCTTCTACGCAAAGCGCGCCAAAGGCCGTGCGCAGATGCCATGCGGCACGACGAGCAAAGTTGACCGAGGGCTTGAGGTGGCCGGGCAGGTAGCTGTTCTTCCAGGGCAGTCGAACCACGCGTACATTGCCGGCAAGTCTGGTTTCCCCTGGCGGCACTAGAGGGTCGCCGACTTTTCCGAGCGCCAGTACGGTCACATCATGCGTCTTGGCGAGCTCGATTGCTCCCGCGCGTGCCGATATCTCAGCGCCTCCCTCTGCCTGGGGAGCAAAAGTCTGCGAGACGATGCAGATTTTCACGCGTCTTCCCCTCGTTGATCGGGAGTGGTTCGTTACAATTGTTCCTAAATCGCAAACAACTCTTTAAATATGTTGAATAAACCTTCCTTGAGAAAGCATGTCTAAAGTCATTGCATCAATCAAGAGTTCTTCACTTCGAAGTCGGGAGGAAGGGCGCAGTTGAGCAAATCGGTGGCGAGCGCATGAATTCTGTTTTACAAAATCGCTGGGCAACAAAAACAACAACGCCGCGTATACCCACGTCAATGGGTGGCCCAAGGGAAGAGACAATGAGGGTTCTGCACGTTTTTGAAACACTGCCGGGTGGGCCTGCGACATATCTCAGTGAGGTGGCGCCCCATCAGGTGGCAAAATACGGCGCGGCGAATGTCAGGGTGATCGTCCCAGACCGACACTTGTCTCATGTGCAAAATATTCCATTGTCCTGTATCGCCACGTTCCGAAGGAATGGCCGTTACAAATCTCTCTCGGCGCTGGCACGTGCGGTCACGGAAGAAGTGCAATCGTTTCGTCCGGACGTCGTGCATGCCCATTCGACCTTTGCAGGTCTGGCGGTGCGCTTAGTCGGCGCGCTCAACCGAAATTTCCCCCCTGTCGTCTACTGTCCGCATGGATGGTCTTTCGACATGGAGACGCTTGGCCCTCTGCGTCCTGTTGCAAAGCTGGGTGAGCGTCTGCTTGCGCCCTTGTGCCAGAAGATCGTTGCGATCTCACAGCACGAATATGACAGAGGGATCGAAGCCGGTATTTCTCCTGACCGGATGGCCGTGATCGAAAACGGCCTGTCGAGCAATCGGCCCGTGGCGGTTCCGGTCGAATGGAGCGATCCACGTCTCAAGGTGCTGTTTGTTGGACGCCTCGACCGGCAAAAGGGTGTCGATGTGCTTTTGAAAGCCGTCCAGTCGCTCGGTAGCCAGGTCGCAGTCAAAGTCATCGGGGCTCATGTCACGACGAAGGAAGAGCAAAACAAGCCCATCTCGGTTCCGGACAATGTCGAGCTTTTGGGATGGAAATCGCCCGAGGAGATTGCAGGCTACATGAATGCCTCCGACGTGGTGGTCATGCCGTCGCGTTGGGAGGGTTTTGGCCTCGTTGCGGTGGAGGCAATGCGTGCCAGGAAGCCGGTGATTGCTTCTGCCGTTGGTGGCCTTCGCTCGATCGTACGCCATGGGCAGACGGGCTTTCTGGTTCCCGCTGGCGATAGTGACGCTCTGGCGCAAACGATCGTGGCGCGCGATAGAGCGGGTTGGCGCGAGATGGGCCTTGCTGGATATATGCGTTTCCTGTCCCGTTATCAGAGCGACAGGATGAACGGCGATATTGTCGATCTCTATGACCAGATAACGGGCAAGCAAACCGCCGAGGTGCGTGTGCTGGCATGACCACCTTTATCAATGGGCGCTTCCTCACTCAAACGACGAGTGGGGTTCAGCGTTTTGCCCGGGAGGTCGTCATTGCTCTCGACAAACGGCTGGTCGAAAACCCCACCGCGGACGAGTGGGTGCTGCTGACGCCGGAGGGTACCACGGAAAGGCTGCCTCTGCGCGCGATCACGCAGCGGGCTGCGGGCCGGTCTTCCGGGCATGTATGGGAACAGACGAACCTCTACCAAGCCGCCCGGCACGGCAGGCTCATCAACCTTGGCAATAGCGGCCCCGTCCTTCATTCGCGCGCGGTCACAGTCGTTCACGACGCGATGATTTTTCGCACGCCGGAGAATTTTTCGCGCAAGTACCGGCTGGTTCACGGGTTGTTGGGCCGTCTTCTCGCGCGCCGCGGAAAAATCGCCACGGTATCGGAGTTCTCAAAGCGAGAGCTCGAAAGTGCCTTCGGCACCAAGGATGTCGCCGTTGTTTCTAACAGCTGCGAGCACATGGCTGCAATTGTCAGGGATGAGACCGTGGTGTCGCGATTGGGGCTTGCGGATGAACCCTATCTCCTGTTCGTCGGCTCGCGTACGCCGAACAAGAATATTCGGCGCGCCATGGACGCTATCCGGCTGATGGGTTCAGCAGCACCCAAGTTCGTCATCGCAGGCGCGCCCGCATCCAGCGTTTTTCAATCCTATGAGACGTCCGAACCGGAAGCAAATTCTGTCACCGATAAGATCGTCTTCACAGGCCGCCTGTCTGATGAGGAAATTGCTGGACTTTATGCCGGAGCGACTGCGCTTCTTTTTCCCAGCCTTTACGAAGGGTTCGGCATTCCGCCGCTGGAGGCCATGTTGCTGGGTTGCCCTGTATTGGCTTCGGACATTCCGCCGACCCGGGAAGTCTGCGGCGATGCGGCGCTGTTCTTCGATCCCCTTCGGCCGGACGACATGGCGCGCGCGATCAACGAGGTTTTGCACAACCCAGAACATCGTGCAAAGATGATAGAGCGTGGCTACCAGCGCGCTCAAGAATTTTCTTGGGACAGGAGCGCAGGTCGCCTTCTTGATATTGCCGAGCAGCTTTAAGTAAAATTGAAGATACTTAAATGTAATAGTCGACTGGCAGAGCGCCAGTTGAAAGAAAGTGAATCCAGTCGATGCGGATTTGTATCGTAGCCCAGACATTCGCGCCTCAGGAAGAGGGCGGTGCGGAGATCGTGGCGCGTATGTGCGCGAGGGAGTTGGCGCGCCATCACGAGGTCTTCGTTCTCTCGCTCGGTATGAGTGGCGACAGGTTAGCGCCGACGGGCGAAGCGACGGGTGAAGACGGTACCAGAGTCGTTCGGGTGAATTGGCACAACAGCTACCTCCCTGGACATAAAAAACCGTTGGTCGGGCGCATCGAGAAAGCGCGCTGGCATCTTAAGGCATCAGTGGGTGCCGTTTCAGCCAAGGAAATCAGGGAGATATTCGCGCGTGAGCAGGTGGACCTCGTCTACGCGCATAACTCGGCACGCATGCAGCCGGCGCTCTTCGAGGCCAGCCGGCAATTGAATATCCCCTTATGCGTGCATCTGCATGACTACGCTCTGCTCTGTCCAAAATCGAGCATGTTCAGCGCTGGCGGAAATTGCGACACCCCGTGCCTCAAATGCCGTGTTCTGACGTCGAGGCTGAAGTCTGATGGCGAGGGAATGACCGCTATTGCAGTGAGCGAGGCCCTCAAACAGACCTACCTTCGGGCAGGCGTTCTCACCAAAGCGGACTGGCACGTGCTGAGGAACGAGAACCTCCGAGAGGATAAGCTTCATCGGCCTTTCGTCGGCCGCGATAGCGCCCGTAGTGATATCTTCACCTTTGGCTATCTCGGGGCTCTGTCGGAGGAAAAAGGTATCGAAGATCTCATCCGCGCCTTTGTCGACATGCCGAACCGTCGCTCTGCCAAGCTCATCATTGCGGGTCGAGGCCGCGAAGACTATGTCCGTCATCTGCAGTCCATCGCTGACGGCGCGCCGGTCACCTTCATGGGCTTTACGCCGCCGGAGGAGGTCTACGGAGTGGCGGATGCTGTCATTCTACCTTCTCGCTGGCGCGAGCCTCAAAGCCTCATCCTGATCGAAGCCGCGGCCTATGGTGTGCCGATCATCGCCACCAATCTTGGCGGTACACCCGAGATCGTGGAAGATATGAAAACGGGCTGGTGCTATGATCCAAGTGTGGCCGGATCGCTCGCCGGGGTGATGGAAAAGGCGCTTAAGATCGGTCACGGAAATTGGTGGGCGGAGCGCGATAAACTTTTTCCAGGTATCCGGGGCTTTAAAGGGACGGCTGAAGCATCGCGCTACTACGAACGGTTGAACGCACTTCTGGTTGAGGCGCAGAGGCCGGATCATCTACATCTTCAGGCTCTCTAAAGTAATAACTTTGGAAAAGCACAGTATCTTTAGATTTTATTTAGCCGATTGTCCGATTTTTGCTTTCGCTCCATAGGTGCAAGCAGGGGAATTGAACATGAACGCCGGTTTCGCTTCCAGTCAGATGTCTGTGTCTACGCAGCAGACATCTGTCGACCATCCGGTTACATTTGCAAACACGGTCGGTCTTTATAAGCCGGCGGATGTTTCCTTGAGCGGCGAGGGTGCCGACACGGCGGTCCTGTTCGTCAGTTCCTGGGGCTTTGAAGAGTTATGCGCACGTAAATTCTGGCGATTGCTTGCTGGCGATCTAGCGACACGCGGCCTCTCGAGCATGCGCTTTGACTATCCCGGAACGGGGGACGCAATCGATCCGGTCGACTACGACAAGGGTCTCGATCTATGGCTCGACAGCATTCGCGCGGCGGCAGCGAAGCTGCGGGAGCTGTCTCAAGTCCGTCAATTGATCCTCATTGGCCATGGTCTTGGCGCGCTGCTGGCCTGGAAGGCTGCGGAAAGCATGGACAATGTGGTTGGTCTTGCGCTTGCCGCGCCCGCTTTGTCCGGGCGTCACTGGCTTCGAGAGTTCGTGGCCTTGAGTCGTGTCGCCAATCCTGATGCCCTGCAGCATAGGGCGCAGGCATCAGGCCCCGCCATGGGCGAACAGGTCTTCCCTGATAGTCTCGCCGCCAGTCTTCGCACCATCGCCATATCGTCTTCCACAAGCGTACCTGCACGCAATATTTTTCTCTTGAAGCAGGAGAACCGTCCGGCCGACGAGCAGTTCGCAACCCATCTCGCTGCGCTCGATACCGAGCTGCGGTCGGTGGTGTTTCCCGACTACAACAACTTTGTACGCGACGTGCTTTTCTCGGTTCCGTCCCTGAAGGCCATCGAGATGCTCTCTGGCTGGGCTGCCGACGTCGCGGCAAAGCAGAGCGGCAAGACTGCAATGCCGCAGCAGGAAGCATTATTGCAAAGTCTCTCTTCGCAACCACTGACGGGCGATGGGTTTCAAGAGCGCCCGGTCCGCTTTGGCGATTACAAACGGCTCTACGGCATCGTCTGCGAACCCCTTGGTCAGCGACAAGGTGCCACCGTCATCGTGTCTCCAACAGGCTATGAACGCATGTCGGGATGGGGGCGTATATCAGCTCAAATGTGCAGAGACCTTGCCCGCCAAGGCATTGCCTCGCTTCGCTTCGATGGAGCAAATGTTGCCGATAGCCCGCCTGCCGAGGGCGCGCCGGAGCAGATTCTCTATCATGCGAGCCAGTTGACCGACGTCATGGCTGCCGTCGATTTTCTCGAAGCGGAAAACCAGCTTCCTGTCGTCGTGACCGGACGTTGCAGCGGCGCGTGGGTCGCCTTCAAGAGCGCCGTAAAAGACCCGCGGATCAAGGGCTGCGTTCCGGTCAACCTCTATGATCTCTATATTCCAGCCGACGTGGACGTGAACCTGTTTCTCCGCTCAACCCGTCAGTCGCTGTCTGGATATGGCTCCAAGTTTATGAGCGGAGCGCTCTGGAAGCGTGTGCTGCGGGGCGAAGTGCGCGTGGTAAGCGGCCTCTCCAATCTGTTCAAGGCGTTGGTGGGGAAGGCGTTTTCCTTTCTCACCCCGCTTTCAGTGAAGTACCCTTATTTTTCCGAACGCGCCCGTTCGCTCTCGCGCGACTTCAGCAAACTGGCCGGAAACGATACAAAGGTCACCTTAATCTACTCCGAGGGAGACGCTGGCTTTGGCATGCTTGAGCGCAACTTCTGCCGGCGCGGGCGTCTTTTGAGAGGTCCATATGGCACGCCTAAGATCGTCGCCATCCCGAAGGCCGATCACAACCTCACCACCGCCGAAGCTCGCGAGGCCTGGACGCTGGAGTTGAAGACACTAGCCTTTCAACTTCAGCCCAAGCATTAAGATCTGATTTTCAAAGTCGGTGAGAAAAGGCGTAAGGCCATCCCTGGCGTAGCCTCAAAAGAAAAGCGCGCCATCTGATTTAAACTCAGATGACGCGCTCATTGTTTTCAACGGTAAGGGTCAAGCCTGCTCGAAAACACCGTGGCAGTGCTTGTACTTCTTGCCGGATCCGCATGGGCAGGCCTCGTTGCGGCCGACTTTGCCCCATGTGGACGGATCGTTTGGATTGCGCTGTTCCGGTGGAACATAGACGTCCCCATTGCCGGCGGAGGCCACGGCAAATTCATCCTCACCGGTGATCGGGTCGAGATGATGCGCCGTCATTTCCGGAAGCTCGGCTGGCTGTGGCGGATCGCGCATCAGTTCGACACGCATCAGCTGGGCGGTGACCCCTTCACGCAGATTGGCGAGCAAGGCCTGGAAGAGTTCGAAGGCTTCCGCCTTGTATTCCTGAAGCGGATCGCGCTGTGCGTAACCGCGGAAGCCAACGACAGAGCGCAGGTGGTCAAGGTTGACGATGTGTTCGCGCCACAGATGGTCGATCGTCTGTAGAATGACGGAGCGCTCAACATAGGTCATCACTTCCGGACCGAAGCGCTCGGCCTTGTCTGTCATGACCTTGTCTGCAGCTTCGGTGATACGCTGAAGAATATCGTCTTCGGCAATACCCTCTTCCTTGGCCCAATCGTCGAGCGGCAGGTCGAGGTTGAGAGATTGCTGAACGCCAGCCTTCAGGCCTTCGATATCCCACTGTTCCGCATAGGCGTTTTCCGGGATGTGCTTGCCGACAAGGGCTTCGATCACTTCGTTTCGCATGTCCGCTGCGGTCTCGCCGATATTGTCGGCTTCCATCAGCTCGAGGCGCTGTTCGAAGATGACCTTACGCTGGTCGTTAAGAACGTCATCGTACTTCAGCAGGTTCTTACGCGTTTCGAAGTTGCGGGCTTCCACCTTCTTCTGCGCGCGTTCGAGAGCCTTGTTGATCCACGGATGGACGATCGCTTCGCCTTCCTTGAGCCCCAGCTTCTGCAGCATCGAGTCCATACGGTCGGATCCGAAGATGCGCATCAGGTCGTCCTGGAGCGACAGATAGAACTTCGAGCGGCCGGGGTCACCCTGACGACCGGAACGGCCGCGCAGCTGGTTGTCGATACGGCGGCTTTCGTGACGCTCGGTGGCGATGACGTAGAGACCACCACCCGCAAGCGCCTTTTCCTTCAGAACCTTGATCTCATCGCGGATCGCCTGTTCCTTGGCATCACGCTCCGGACCAGGCTCAATGCCTTCCAGTTCGCGCTCAAGGCGCATGTCGACGTTGCCGCCAAGCTGGATATCCGTACCGCGGCCCGCCATGTTGGTGGCGATGGTCACAGCGCCGGGCACGCCTGCCTGCGAGACGATATAGGCTTCCTGCTCATGGTAGCGGGCGTTCAGAACCTGGAAGTTCTCAAAGCCTGTCTGGCGCAGCATGGTGGCGAGCAGTTCGGATTTTTCGATCGAGGTCGTACCGACGAGAACCGGCTGATTGCGCTCATGCGCTGCACGGATCTCTTCGATGATCGCCTTGAACTTCTCTTCGCCGGTCCGGTAGACCTCGTCGTCTTCGTCGATACGCTGGATCGGCAGGTTTGTCGGGACTTCCACGACGTCCAGGCCGTAGATGTTGTTGAACTCTTCCGCTTCCGTCGAGGCCGTACCGGTCATCCCGGCAAGCTTGGTGTACATGCGGAAATAGTTCTGGAAGGTGACGGACGACAGCGTCTGGTTTTCCGGCTGGATCTGCACCTTTTCCTTGGCCTCAAGCGCCTGATGCTGACCTTCGGAGTAACGGCGACCCGGCATCATGCGGCCGGTGAATTCGTCGATGATGACGATCTCACCGTTGCGGACGATGTAGTCCTTGTCGCGCTGGAAGAGCTTGTGTGCCTTCAGAGCGTTGTTGATGTGGTGAACGATGGCCACGTTCTCCACGTCATAGAGCGATTCACCCTTGAGAAGGCCTGCGTCGCGCAGAAGATTTTCGAGCTTTTCGGTGCCCTGCTCGGAGAAGTTCGCAGAGCGCTGCTTCTCGTCGATTTCATAATCTTCCGGCGTCAGCATCGGAATGAAGGCGTCGATCGTATTGTAGAGATCGGAGCGGTCATCCAGCGGACCGGAAATGATCAGCGGCGTGCGCGCTTCGTCGACGAGGATGGAGTCGACTTCGTCGACGATGGCGTAGTTGTGGCCGCGCTGGACCATCTGCGCCTTGTCGTACTTCATGTTGTCGCGAAGATAATCGAAGCCGAGTTCGTTGTTCGTCGCATAGGTGATGTCGCAGGCATAAGCATCGCGGCGCTCGTCGTCGTCCAGGCCATGCACGATCACGCCGGTGGTCAGGCCGAGGAAGCCATAGAGGCGGCCCATGATGCTGGCATCGCGCTTGGCGAGGTAGTCGTTGACCGTCACCACATGCACGCCGTTGCCGGCAAGTGCATTGAGGTAGACAGCAAGTGTCGCCACCAGCGTCTTGCCTTCACCGGTTTTCATTTCGGCGATGGCGCCCTGATGCAGGATCATACCGCCGGTCAACTGAACGTCGAAGGGACGCATGCCGAGAACGCGGCGCGAAGCCTCGCGCGCAACGGCAAAGGCTGGGATCAGCAGGCTGTCGAGCGTCTTGCCTTCGGCCAGTTGCTGGCGAAACTCCACCGTCTTTGCAGCAAGCGCTTCATCCGAAAGCGCTTTCAACTCATCTTCGAGCGCGCCGATGGCTGCGATATTGGTGCGATAGGAACGAACGCGGCGATCGTTTGACGAGCCAAACAATTTGCGGGCGATGCCGCCGAGACTGACCATCCAACTGGCCCTTTCTGAAATTTCGTTTCGTCGGGCGCTCCCAGCGTCATCGGCAATAACGCACAAATGACGAACGACACCCCGAAACGCATCTGGACGCGAGATTGCGTGACAGATAAGAGGGGGGGCAAATGATGTCAACGGTTCTGCCCGTTACAGAATGGCCACATTCCGGTGTTTGGAAGTTTTTTCAGCCGGAAAACCACGTCTGGAGCCGGCTTTGTCTCCGAAAGGTTCAATATGTTGCGCTACAATAGAATCGCCGCTGCCGTGATCGTGGCCGGGCTTGGTCTTCACTTCCCTGCCTTCGCCCAGGAAGATGCCGTGGTGGCCACGGTCGGCGATCTCGAGATTCGTCAGTCGGAACTCGATCTGGCCATGAGCAATCTCGACTCTCAGCTGGCTCAGCTCCCGGATGAGCAGAAGAAGGTTGCCGCTCTTTCCAGCGCGATCGAAGTGAAGCTGCTGGTCGAGGGTGCGACTGCCGAAGGTCTGGACAAGACCGACGACTTCAAGAAGCGCCTGAATTTCATCTCCGACCGCGAATTGCACAACGCCTATTTCCGCAAGCACGTGGCTGACGCGATCACCGATGCCGAAGTGAAGGCACGTTACGACAAGGAAGTCGCCGCACTTCCGAAGGAAGAAGAAGTCAAGGCTGCCCACATTCTGGTTGCGACGGAAGAAGAAGCCAAGGACGTGATCAAGCAGCTCGATTCCGGCAAGGATTTCGCGGAACTGGCAAAGGAAAAGTCGACGGACTCCAACAAGGATGACGGCGGCGATCTCGGCTGGTTCGGCAAGGGCCGCATGGTTCCGGAATTCGAAGAAGCTGCATTCAAGCTGGAGAAGGGCGCCTACACCAAGGAGCCGGTCAAGTCGCAGTTCGGCTTCCACGTCATCAAGGTCGAAGACAAGCGCATCTCGCCTCCGCCAGCCTTCGAGCAGGTCGAGCCGCAGGTTCGCCAGCTCGTCATGCGTGACAAGTATATGGATCTCATCAAGAAGGCCAAGGCCGAGCAGAAGGTCGATATCAAGGACGAAACGCTCCGCAAGGAATATGACGAGGTCAATAAGGCGCAAGACGCTCAGCCGCAGCAGTAAGTGCCTCACGCATGAGGGCGGCGTTCAGCCGCCCTTTTCTCGCTTCCAGCATTGTCTTCCCTAACGCAGGTCGATTCCATGTCCGCTGCCGTCTCCCCACTTGCTCCAAAATCCTATCCTGAGATGCCCGTCATCCGCGGTGTGCGCATGGCGACGGCTGCCGCTGGCATCAAGTACAAGAACCGAACCGACGTTCTCCTGATGGTGTTTGACGAACCGGCCGCCGTTGCGGGTGTGTTCACCAAGTCCCGTTGTCCATCCGCACCGGTGGACTATTGCCGTGCCAACCTTGCGGGCGGCATCGCGCGGGCGGTCGTGGTCAATTCCGGAAACGCGAACGCATTTACCGGACAGAAAGGCAGGGCAGCGACCGAGCTGACGGGTAAATCCGCCGCCGCCGCCGTCGGATGTAGCGAAAGAGAAGTGTTTCTGGCATCCACCGGTGTGATCGGCGAGCCGCTCGACGCTTCGAAATTTGCCGGCGTTCTCGATCAGATGAATGCCGATGCCAAGGGCGATTTCTGGCTCGAAGCCGCAAAGGCCATCATGACCACGGATACCTACCCAAAGGTCGCAACGCGCACCGCCAAGATCGGCGGCGTTGAGGTCATGATCAATGGCATCGCCAAGGGTGCGGGCATGATTGCACCCGACATGGCGACCATGCTTTCCTACGTCGTGACTGACGCCGACATTGCGTCGCCTGCCTTGCAGGCGCTTTTGTCCGCAGGCGTCGGCCCGACGTTCAACTCCGTGACGGTCGACAGCGATACGTCGACCTCCGATACCTTGATGCTGTTTGCCACCGGCGCTGCTTCTGTCGACGGTCAGGCGCGTATCGAAAACGCAGATGATGCGCAGCTCGAAAGCTTCCGAGCCGCACTTAACGACCTCCTGAAAGACCTCGCTCTTCAGGTCGTGCGGGACGGCGAAGGCGCGCGCAAGATGGTGGAAGTGACGGTTACCGGCGCTGAAAGCGATGCCGCCGCCAAGAAGATTGCGCTTTCCATAGCTAATTCTCCGCTGGTCAAAACCGCAGTTGCCGGAGAAGACGCCAATTGGGGCCGCATCGTCATGGCCGTCGGCAAGTCCGGCGAGCTTGCCGATCGCGACCGGCTGGCCATTTCGTTCGGACATGTCCGTGTTGCCGTCAATGGCGAACGCGACCCGTCCTATTCCGAAGCGGAAGCCACCGCCGTGATGAAGCAGCAGGATATTCCGGTAAAGGTGGATATCGGGCTTGGTAGTGGCGTGGCAACAGTTTGGACTTGCGATCTCACCAAGGAATATGTCGAAATCAACGGCGACTACCGGAGCTAAACGGTGGAGGCCAAACCCATGCATAGCAGTGCCGTCAATTTGCCACTCGTTCGCCGCCTGGAGGCGGTAAGCTTTCGTGCCTGGCCGGCTTCGTCGGTCATTTATGATGGCAGTTGGCAAATCCGGTTGACGGGCTCGCATCCCTCCAAGCGCATCAATTGTGTCGTGCCTCTGGATCCGTCCGATTACGGCAATTGCGATGTGCGACTGGAAAAGGCGCGCCGTCGCTTCGAGGATTTCGGCAGACCGCTGATCATTCGCGAGACGACGCTGATGCCGCCTGAACTCAGGGCGCACCTCTACGATAATGGCTGGACCGTTTTCGAGGAGGTAAAGGTGATGACGGCCGATCTGGTTAATGCCGAATTGCCGGAGACCATGGCTCATCTCCCGACCCATGATATCGGCAGGTTCGTGGAAGCGAGCCTCAAGGTGGGCAACGAAGACCTATCCCTCCGCTCTCCGATCGCTGAGATCGTCAGTTCGATCAAGCCCAATCTGGGCCTCTTCATCAAGGAAGAGGTAGAAGGTGATCCGCACGCCACAGTCATCTGTGTGCAGGACAATGATCTCGCAGGTGTTCTTTCCCTCGAAGTAGCGAGCGCTGCGCGGCGCATGGGTGTAGGCAGTGAAATCCTCACCTCGGCATTGCGTTGGGCTCGGATCAGCGGCGCAAAGACGGCGTGGCTGCAGGTCGTCTCAACCAATGTGCCGGCGCTCGCTCTTTATGAGAAGTTCGGTTTCGAAGAGGCTTATACCTATCGCTATTGGGGCAAGGACAATTCGTGATGGATGAGCCGTTCAAGAAGATCCTGCTTGTCGTGGCTTGCGCCCTTGTGGATCACGATGGCCGGATACTTCTCGCTCAGCGACCGGAGGGCAAGTCGCTTGCCGGACTCTGGGAATTTCCCGGTGGCAAGGTCGAGCAGGGCGAAACGCCTGAAGAGACGCTGGTGCGTGAACTGAATGAAGAGCTCGGCATTACCACCAAGGTCGCCTGCCTTGCGCCGCTCACCTTTGCCAGCCACACCTATGAGACGTTCCACCTGTTGATGCCGCTTTATGTCTGTCGCCGCTACGAAGGCATACCCCATGGGCGGGAAGGCCAGACTGTAAAATGGGTCAGGCCGCAGGCTCTGCGCGACTACCCCATGCCGCCCGCTGACGAGCCTCTCATCCCCTATCTTCAGGATCTTCTCTGAAATTTCTGTGAAAAGGCCGAAAAGCAGCGCTTTTCAACCGGCCCACGCGTCCCGAAACGGCACGCCGTTAACCGATCGTTTAGCAAGCTCTGGCACATTGCAGTGCTGAAGATTTGGTAAATGGCGCGTAGTGAGGCCGAGTGATGAATGAGGATTTCTGGAAAACCGTTGAAGACCGCCAGTCTTATTCCGCCAAGTCACGCCGGATCGGCGTTTTAAACGTTGCGCTTTTGTTTGGCATGGTGGCAATCGCGCTCTCATTGATCGTAACGCCCATGCTGGCCGGCAAAACCTCGCCGGCACGCTTTGCGCAGGTGCCGGACAATATCGACATGATCAGCACCGGTTCGATCAAGCGCGGCGATCAGCCAACGACCTACAGCATTCGTCGCAGTATCACGCAGCCCATGCCCGGGTCCGTCTGCATCGTAGATGGCTATAACAGCGGGCGCGATTGCTGATCCGTCTCGCAATAGATCAGTATTGCAAGATATGGGGCGTGGTTTAAACGTCTCTTCAGTACAGCAACAACCAATGCCACTGTTTCACTACCTATCGGAGAAAAGTCGAAGGTACGGTAACGAAATAGATATGTTGTTGATCCATTATCGCAAGCATGTTGATTGAGGACGTTTCTATTGCGTCTGTCCGGCAGGGGTTTGTGATTTGCACGGAAAAAATTGTATCTCGCGTTACTTTTGGAATTTCGTCACCGATACGCGCGGCGCGACCGCCGTGGAATATGGCCTTCTGATTGGCATTATTGGCGGCGCCTTGATCCTTGGACTGGGGGGCGTGCGTGACAGTCTCCTGGGCGTGTTAACGACCATTGTCGAAGCCCTCACCAACGCCTTGCCCTCCTGAAAGTATCTGTTTTAAGCGCACGAGTGTCACTTTCAGGAGCTTTTTCCCTTTAATGCATCCGCAAGCCTGACGTTGGCAGAGCCGGGTTTCAGCGGCTTCTGCTGGCTCTCATGCGGTGCCCAGCCTGACATGTAGATGATGGAGAAGGTGGCCCTGATCCGTCCATCTGGATCGCTGTATCGTTCCGCGTAAAGTTCTGCTGCGCGCATGAAGAAGCGTCGGGTCAGCGGTGTCCGGCTGCGGCCCATAAGCGGATTTGCCATGCCCATGGCGCGCAGGTCGCGCATCAGCGGGAAGATGGAATCGTAGCGCACCGTATAGGTTTCCGTATCCGTGACCGGCAAGGCAAATCCCGCGCGCTGCAAGAGCGCGCCAATATCGCGCACATCGGCAAAGGGAATGACGCGTGGGCTTGCGCCGCCAAGCAGTTCCACCTCCGTTGCCAGAAGAACGTCGCGAAGCTCCTGCAGCGTGCCGCTGCCAGGAAGGGCGGCGAGAAACAGGCCATCCGGCTTCAGCGCCTTGCGAATCTGGATCAGCGTTCCCGGCGTGTCATTGGTCAAATGCAGCGAGAGCGGTGAGATCACGAGGTTGGCGGAAGCAGGTTCAAGCCCGAGGTTTTCAAGGGATGAGATTTTCGAGTTCGGCTCACGGACAAGAAATTCGTCACTGGTCTCGATCCGGGTCATCGAGCCTACCTTGCCGGTTTCCACGACCCGCTGGGCGGTAACACCCGTCGCGCCGTGAAGCTCGATTGCGGTATCGAAATGGCGCTCGACGATCGCAATGCGGTCGGCGATTTCGTCTGCCGCAATATTCAGCAGAAAGTGAGCCTGACGATCTCCAATCTGCAATGCGCGCTCACGGTGGCGTTCAACAAGTTGAGGGTCGAAAAGAATGTCCATTGGTGAACCTGTGATAACTTTGCTGTCGCAAAGGCACCCCTTTCCCCCTATTGTCAAGCGCGGGAGCATAAGGGGAAGGCGATGGTTCCAAGGCAGATTGTCGTAACGCCCCTGCATCGGCTGCTTCGCTATGTCAGTGATGTCATCTACCCGCCTGCCTGTGCCGGCTGCGGTCGCGCCACAGGTGGCGCCGGGGCCTTCTGTGTTCAATGCTGGCCAGAGATAAAATTCATCGAGCGGCCCTATTGCGAGGTTCTCGGCATCCCCTTCGTCTATGATCACGGCGAAGGAATGGTCAGCGCTGAAGCCATATCCAATCCGCCGAGCTTCGATCGCCTCAGGTCCGCGACGATTTACGACGGGCCAGCCCGCAAGTTGGTCCACCAATTGAAATATCAGGACCGTACGGATCTAGCAGGTCTGATGGCATTGTGGATGGCAAGGGCAGGCGGCGAAGCGCTTGCTCAATGTGATTGCATCATTCCTGTTCCGCTTCATCGCTGGCGGTTTTTCTCGCGCCGTTTCAATCAATCCGCCGAACTTGCACGGCATCTGGCGGCGATTGCCGGAAAGCCTTTTCTGCCGGCGACCCTGATCAGGGTGAAGTCGACCAGCCGTCAGGTAGGGCTTTCGGCTGTTGCGCGAAAGAAGAACGTCCAAGGCGCCTTTGCGCTTTCGCCGGGGCAGGAGGCCGAGATTTTCGGCAAGCGCGTGGTGCTTGTGGACGATGTCTACACCACTGGAGCCACAGTCTCGGCGGCGGCGAAGCGGCTGAAAAAATCAGGTGCGGCGCAAGTCACGGTTTTGACCTTTGCAATGGCCATATCCGGGCCTATATGACATGCAAAATTCATGCTCCACGCAGCTTTAGAGGTTGAGATACATGGCATCCGTTACGATCTATACGCGCGATTTCTGCGGCTATTGCGCCCGCGCCAAGGCCCTGCTGCAGAGCAAGAACGTGAATTTCACCGAATATAATGCGACGGAAAATCCGCAATATCGCCAGGAAATGATGGACAAGTCCGGCCGGAACACCTTCCCGCAGATCTTCATAGGCGAGCAGCATGTCGGTGGCTGCGACGATCTTTACGCGCTCGATCGGGACGGAAAGCTCGATCCGCTTCTGGCAGCTTAACAGCCGATCGTTTCAAATGGACATTGGGAAGAGAGACATGAGCTTCAAGGCCGCCGCAATCCAGATGTGCTCCGGAACGGATCCGAAGCGAAACGCCGAAGCCATGGAGAGGCTGGTGCGCGACGCTGTGGCGCAGGGCGCCGTCTATGTACAGACGCCCGAGATGACCGGCGCTTTGCAGCGCGACCGTGCCGCACTCCAAGCCGTTCTGAAAGACGAGACCTGCGACATCATCGTTTCCACAGCAGCCAAGCTTGCGCGTGAACTCGGGATCTATGTTCATGTCGGCTCCACGGCGATTGCGCGTCCCGACGGCAAGATCGCCAATCGTGGTTTTCTCTTTGCGCCGGATGGAGACCGCATCTGCACCTATGACAAGATCCACATGTTCGATGTCGATCTCGACAATGGCGAGAGCTGGCGTGAAAGCGCCACCTATCAGCCGGGTGAAGCGGCACGCATTGCGGAACTGCCTCTGGCGACCTTTGGTTTCGCCATCTGCTACGACGTCCGCTTCCCGTCGCTCTTCCGCGCGGAAGCCGTCGCCGGCGCGCAGGTTCTGACGGTTCCTGCAGCCTTTACCAAGCAGACCGGCGAAGCCCATTGGGAAATTCTTCTGCGCGCGCGCGCCATCGAGAACGGCGCCTTTGTCATCGCCGCGGCTCAGGGTGGACAGCATGAAGATGGCCGTGAAACCTTTGGCCATTCGATGATCATCGACCCTTGGGGCAAGGTGCTGGCTTCTGCCGGCGGTGCTGGCGAAGAGATCATCGTTGCCGATATCGATCCTGAACAGGTTTCCGCCGTTCGTGGCAAAATCCCCAACCTGAAGAACGCGCGCGACTTTCAACTCGATACGGTGGCGTCCAGGGCGGCTTCTAGGAGTGCGCTTGCTTGATCCGCTACTCGCTGACCTGTGACCATGCGCATGCCTTCGATGGATGGTTCTCGGGCAGCGCCGATTTCGACAGCCAGCGCGAGCGTGGGCTCGTTAGCTGCCCGGTGTGCAATTCACAGGCCATCGACAAGACACTGATGGCGCCTTCAGTCTCGACCGGACGGAAGAAAGAGGCGATGCACACGCTGGCGATGGATGCGGGAAAAAAGGAAGTCCTGGCGAAAATCAGGGAAACGGTCGCGAGCATCCGGGCCAGCGCCGAAGATGTCGGAGACAAATTTCCAGAAGAGGCTCGCAAAATCCACTATGGCGAGGCGCAAGAGCGCGGCATCATCGGTCAGGCTTCCATAGAGGACGTTAAAGCGCTTGTGGAAGAAGGGATCGAGGTAGCACCTCTTCCCCTTCTCCCCGACGATGTGAATTGAAGCCTCGGCTTCAAACGCGCTCTCAGGCCGGGCGTTTGGCCAGCATCATGTAGTTGACATCCATATCGGGAGACAGGTTCCACCGGTCCTGCAGAACGTTGTAGAAAACGCCGGTGCGGTGAACGATCTCCAGGCCGTTGGCGGTTAAAGGACGTTCCACTTCCTCGGGTCGCACCAGCTTTTCATATTGATGCGTTCCGCGTGGCAACCACTTCAAGACATTTTCGGCAGCAAAGATGGCGAGTGCGCGTGCCTTCAGCGTTCTGTTGATCGTTGCGACGAACATCAGCCCGCCGGGGCGAACCATCTGCGCACAGGTGTTTAGAAAGAGGTTCACGTCGGCCACGTGCTCGACCACCTCCATGTTGAGGATCACGTCAAACGTCTCACCCGCCGCCTGCAACTGTTCGGCAGTCACTGCCCGATAGTCGACGGGAACGCCGCTTTCGCGCGCATGGGTAGACGCAATGCCGATATTTTTCTCAGAAGGATCGGCGCCAACGACCTCGGCGCCCATGCGAGCCATCGGCTCGGACAGCAGCCCGCCCCCACAGCCGATGTCGAGGAAGCGCAAACCCTCCAGCGGCCGATGAGCCTTCGGGTCGCGGCCAAAATTTTCACACACCCGGTTGCGGATAAATTCGAGCCTGACGGGATTGAATTTGTGCAGCGGACGGAATTTCCCTGTCGGGCTCCACCACTCTGCGGCCATGGCGGAAAAGCGATCCACTTCGCTCTGGTCGATCGTCGTTTTCGCGGTCTCGCTCATGGTCATCTCCTGAATGTCTTTTAGCCTGAAGTCGGATGATTGGGTGGTGAAGTCAAGGGTCGGGCTTCCACAGCTGGGATCATTCACCGCGATCCATCGACGCAAGGAACTGTTTTAGCGGGCTTTTCGTTTCATGCTGCGTTCAGCAAGGGGAGCGTATTTTTCCCATACTGATTGCCGACATCGGTGGCCAGGCCTTTGCTTGAGGAGAAAAAAGTGAAGAAGAAACTATTTGGAGCGATTGCGCTCCTGGCGCTCATGGCCGCACCTGCGCTCGCTGAAGCAGCGACGCGCGGATTTGCGACCGCAAACGTCAACATGCGCTCCGGCCCGAGCACCGCCTATCCTGCCGTCGTGGTCATTCCGGATGGCGCGCCGCTCACTATCCACGGCTGCCTGTCCGATACGCCCTGGTGCGACGTGTCCTTCAGCTATGGACGCGGCTGGGTGGCCGGGCGTTATATCCAGGCGCTCTATCGCCAGAACCGTGTCTATGTCGAGCCACGCTACTATCGCGATCTGGGTGTTCCGGTCATCACCTTCGAAGTGGGCCGCTATTGGGATCGCTACTATCGCGACCGTGACTTTTACCGCGAGCGTGATCGCTGGCGTCGCCCGCCGCCTGCCGGTGGCTACTGGAATGCACCGCCGCCATGGGCTGATCGCGATCGTCCGCGTCCGCCGCGGGAAGAATGGCGCGACCGGCGCGGTCCTGGCCCCAATGACGGACGCTGGGAAGAGCGTTACGGCAACTGGAATCAGGGCGACCGCGATCGCCGTGACCGCGAGCAGCAGCGGATGGAGCGAGACAGGGAGCGTCAGCGTGACCGTGACGGCGATCGCCCCCGTTGGGAGCGCGACCGGAACCGAGATGGCGAGCGTGATCGCAACTGGAATGATGGCGAGCGCCAGCGTCGCTGGCAGGAGCAGCAAGTTGAGCCGTCCGATCAGGGCGGCGGAATGTGGTGCCGCCCCGGAGATCGTAACTGCGAAAACCGTTAAAACTAAAAAGCCCGGCTTCGCGCCGGGCTTTATTTATGCGGGGTCTTTTTTCTTAGGTCCGCGCTTTTCGAAGGGCTTGTCTTTCTTGCCTTCGAACTTGGCGGGTTTGTCGCCGGTGGCGTTGGCTTTTTTCTTCCAGGGCTTGTCTTCGCCCCGGCGCTCGCCACCGAAATCACCCTTGCCTGCAAATTTCTTTTGAGCCTTTGGCGGACGGGTGTCCTCGCGGGGCTTGCCGGTCATTTCCGGCTTGCCTTCCATGGCCTTGACCCGGATACCCTTTTCGAGCGTCATGTCTTTGCCGAGAGCGGACTCGAAGCGGTCGACGGCGTCAGCTGCCAGTTCCACGTAGGTTTCCGTCTGCTGCATGCGGATCGCGCCGATATCCTGACGCGTCAGCTTGCCGAAATGGCAGAGCATCGGGATCAACCAGCGAGGTTCGGCATTCTGCTTGCGCCCGACCGAAAGGGTGAACCAGGCGCTATCGGCAAAGTCGGAGCGTTCACGGCGCGGCGCGTTATTCTCGACAGTTTCGAAGCTGTCGCGACGCGGCTTGCGGCCGTCCAGTGCAACTTCCGCAATGTCTTCAGGGGCAGAGCGACCGGAATGGTACATGCGCACGAAGGCCGCCGCGACCTTTTCAGCGCCATGTTGCTCCAGAAGCTTGGTGACGAAATCGCGTTCTTCATCGGTAACCGCTTCGTTCAGGGATGGATCTGCCAGGAGGCGGGCACCATCGCGTTCGACGATCTCGTCGGCAGAAGGCGGATGAACCCAGGCGGGGCTGACCTTCGCGCCTTCGAGGAGACGCTCGGCCTTGCGGCGCTGGTTGATGGGAACGACGATCGCGCTGACACCCTTCTGTCCAGCACGACCGGTACGGCCCGAGCGGTGAAGAAGCGTTTCGGAATTGGTCGGTAGGTCGGCGTGGATCACGAGTTCAAGGCCGGGGAGGTCGATACCGCGAGCAGCCACATCGGTGGCCACGCAAACGCGGGCGCGGCCGTCACGCATGGCCTGAAGCGCGTGGGTGCGCTCGTTCTGCGATAGCTCGCCGGAAAGGGCGACGACAGAGAAGCCACGATTGTTGAGGCGCGCTGTCAGGTGGTTGACGGCAGCGCGTGTCGAGCAGAAGACGATGGCGTTGCGCGCCTCGTAGAAACGCAGCGCGTTGATGATGGCGTGCTCACGATCCGAGGGAGCGACCATCATGGCGCGGTATTCGATATCGACGTGCTGCTTCTGTTCGGACGCAGAGGCGATGCGCACCGCGTTCTTCTGGTAGCTTTCGGCAAGCTTGGCAATGCTGCGCGGAACGGTGGCGGAGAACATCAGCGTCCGGCGATCTTCCGGAGATTCCTCCAGAATGAATTCGAGATCCTCGCGGAAGCCGAGATCGAGCATCTCGTCTGCTTCGTCGAGCACCACGGCGCGCAGCGACGACAGGTCGAGTGCGCCGCGCTTGATGTGGTCGCAGATACGGCCAGGCGTACCGACGACGATATGGGAGCCGCGTTCCAGCGCCCGGCGCTCGTTACGGATATCCATACCACCCACACAGGAGGAGATCGAAACGCCGGCAAATTCATAGAGCCACTCAAGCTCGCGCTTCACCTGCATGGCGAGTTCGCGGGTTGGGGCAATGGCGAGAGCCAGCGGGGCCGCGGCCGCGCCGAACCGGTCGCCCTTCGTGAGCAGGGTCCGCGCCAGCGCAATGCCGAAAGCGACCGTCTTGCCAGAGCCGGTCTGCGCCGAAACCAGCGCATCCTTGTCTGCAAGCTCCGGGTCCAGCATGGCCTGCTGAACGGGGGTCAAGTCTTTATAGCCGCGCTTTTCCAACGCCTGCGCAATCGCAGGGGCGATACCCTGAGTGTCTGTCATCTACCGTCTTTCGGAATATGGATGCCTGCATTTGTCCCAAACGGACGACGCCACACAGGCCGTTGAGGGCCACTATGGCCAATTCATGTGGCGCGCTTTTACTGCGATTGCCCGCATTTGTACAGTGCGGGACGGTACGCTTGCCGATTTTGGCGCAAAGGCTTGTCTGGAGCGCGGCGCGGGCACGCGTCCATAACCGTACCGCATGGTTCACAAACGGCATTGCATGGCCTTATCCTTTTCGCTAAGAGACCCGCAACCTGACAGCCCGGTCTTTCCGGGGGAAACGGGGTGTGTGCTTATCTGCCGCTCGCGCGGCGCAGTGGGATGGTACTGGTCTAGGCTATGGCTCGCATTGTCATGAAATTCGGCGGTACGTCCGTCGCAAACCTCGAACGTATTCACAATGTCGCGCGGCATGTGAAACGTGAAGTGGATGCCGGCCATGAAGTGGCCGTGGTGGTTTCGGCCATGTCCGGAAAAACCAATGAACTGGTCGACTGGGTGCAGAACACGCCGAAAGTCGCCGGTGCCAGCGGTTCCGCGTCCTTTTACGATGCCCGTGAATATGATGCCGTCGTTGCGTCTGGCGAGCAGGTCACATCCGGTCTTCTGGCGATCGCGCTTCAGTCGATGGGTGTGAATGCCCGCTCCTGGCAGGGCTGGCAGATTCCGATCCGCACCGACAACGCCCATGGCGCTGCCCGCATTCTCGACATTGACGGTTCCGATATCATTCGCCGCATGGGCGAGGGTCAGGTGGCCGTCATCGCCGGCTTCCAGGGTCTCGGCCCGGACAACCGCATTGCAACACTCGGCCGTGGTGGTTCCGATACCTCCGCCGTTGCCATTGCCGCTGGCGTCAAGGCCGATCGCTGCGACATCTACACCGATGTGGATGGCGTCTACACGACCGACCCCCGCATCGAGCCGAAGGCACGGCGCCTGAAAAAGGTGGCGTTTGAGGAAATGCTCGAAATGGCGTCGCTTGGCGCCAAGGTTTTGCAGGTCCGTTCGGTCGAGCTTGCCATGGTGCACAAGGTTCGTACCTTCGTGCGCTCCAGTTTTGAAGATCCCGATGCGCCGGGCATGGGTGACCTTATCAACCCGCCCGGTACTTTGATTTGTGACGAGGATGAAATCGTGGAACAGGAAGTCGTAACCGGCATCGCCTATGCCAAGGATGAAGCGCAAATCTCGCTGCGTCGCCTCTCGGATCGCCCCGGCGTTTCGGCCGCTATCTTCGGCCCGCTCGCTGAAGCGCATATCAATGTCGATATGATCGTTCAGAACATCTCTGAAGACGGTTCGCGCACGGACATGACCTTTACGGTTCCCTCAGGCGACGCTCCCAAGGCGCTGAAGGTTCTGGAAGACAACAAGGCGCAGATCGGCTTCGACGTCGTGCAGAACGAAACCGGCCTTGCCAAGGTGTCGGTCATCGGTATCGGCATGCGCAGCCATGCGGGCGTTGCCGCGAGCGCGTTCAAGGCGCTGGCTGAAAAGAACATCAACATCAAGGCTATCACCACCTCGGAAATTAAGATTTCCATCCTGATCGACGGTGCCTATGCCGAACTTGCAGTTCGCACTTTGCATTCTGCCTACGGTCTGGATAAAAGTTGATTCTTGAACGTCAGTACACGTTATTCGATTCTTTCCGAAGAGCGGTATTCTGATGCAAGTGTCGCTTTCGGCTTGAGAGCCGGGGGCGGTACGCCATAAATTTGATTGAGCCTTTCGTGCCCGCCGCAATGGTTTGCACGATCGGCATTCGGGAGCATGCGCGATGAGAGACCTTTCCGCAGGTCCGCGTGTCCTTCTCAGGCGGCTTCGCGAAATGATGGCGGAGCATCTTGAGCCGCAGGAGCGCCTCGACCAGATTGTCCGGCAGATCGCCAGCAACATGGTTGCCGAAGTGTGTTCCGTTTACGTGCTTCGCTCCGACAGCATTCTCGAGCTTTACGCCACCGAAGGCCTGAACAAGGATGCGGTCCATCTTGCCCAGTTGAAAATGGGGCAAGGCCTTGTCGGTACCATTGCCGCTTCCGCCCAGCCGCTCAATCTTTCCGATGCGCAGGCGCATCCCGCTTTCCGCTATCTCCCTGAAACGGGTGAAGAAATTTATCATTCCTTCCTCGGTGTGCCGATTTTGAGATCCGGTCGCACTCTTGGCGTTCTTGTCGTTCAGAACAAGACCAGCCGAACATACCGGGAGGATGAAGTTGAAGCGCTTGAGACAACCGCAATGCTTATTGCGGAAATCGTGGCGAGCGGCGAATTGAAGAAAATCACCCGCCCCGGCGTGGAATTGGACCTGACCAGAGCGGTCTCCATCGATGGCGACGCCTATGGTGAAGGCATCGGCCTTGGTCATGTGGTTCTCCACGATCCCCGCATCGTCGTCACCAACCTTCTGAACGAAGACGCCGATACCGAAATTCGTCGCCTTGCCGAAGCCATCGGCTCGCTGCGCATTTCGATCGACGACATGTTGCAGCGCCGTGATGTCGCCACCGAAGGCGAGCATCGCGAGGTGCTGGAAACCTACCGCATGTTCGCCCATGACCAGGGCTGGGTACGCCGTATGGAAGAGGCGATCCGCAACGGCCTGACGGCCGAGGCTGCGGTCGAGAAGGTGCAGAGCGACACCAAGGCGCGCATGATGCGCCTGACCGATCCGTATCTGCGCGAGCGGATGCATGATTTCGACGACCTGGCCAACCGCCTGCTGCGTCAGTTGATGGGCTTTGGTGGCAGAGCCCCAGACCACGAATTTCCTCTCGACGCCATCGTATTGGCGCGTGCCATGGGTGCTGCCGAGCTTCTGGATTATCCGCGTGAAAAGCTGCGTGGTCTGGTGCTGGAAGACGGTGCGGTCACCAGCCATGTGGTGATCGTTGCCCGTGCCATGGGTATTCCCGTCATCGGCCAGGCAACCGGCATCGTGGCGCTGGCCGAAAACAACGACCCGATCATCATCGACGGCGACGACGGCAAGGTGCATTTGCGGCCTGTCACAGACCTGCAGCGCGCCTATGAAGAGAAGGTTCGCCTGCGGGCTCGCCGCCAGGAACAGTTCCGTGCGCTGCGCGACGTGGAGCCGATCACGAAGGATGGCCAGAAGGTCAGCCTGAAGATGAATGCCGGCCTGCTGGTCGATCTTCCGCAGTTGGAAGAGTCCGGCGCAGACGGTATCGGTCTCTTCCGCACCGAACTGCAATTCATGATCGCATCGAATATGCCGAAGGGCGAGGAGCAGGAGGCCTTCTACCGAAGCGTCCTGCGCCAGGCCAAGGGCAAGCCGGTGACCTTCCGCACACTCGATATCGGCGGCGACAAGGTCGTCTCCTATATGCGGGGCCAGGAGGAAGAAAATCCGGCTCTCGGATGGCGCGCCATTCGTCTGTCGCTCGACCGTCCGGGCTTGCTTCGCACCCAGATGCGGGCGCTCCTGCGTGCGGCCTCCGGCGCGGAATTGAAGATGATGTTGCCGATGGTGACGGAAGTCTCGGAAATTCACGCGGTTCGCGAGTTGATGCAGAAGGAAGTTCAGCATCTTTCGAAGTTCAGTCACGCGCTGCCGCGCAAGCTGCAATTCGGTGTGATGCTGGAAGTGCCGTCGCTGATGTGGCAGCTCGACGAACTGATGTCGGAAGTGGATTTCGTTTCGGTCGGATCGAACGATCTGTTCCAGTTTGCGATGGCGGTGGACCGCGGTAACGCCCGTGTCTCGGATCGCTTCGACAATCTGGGCAAGCCGTTCCTTCGCATTCTGCGCGACATCATCCGGGCTGGCGAACGCAACAACACCCCGGTGACGCTCTGCGGCGAAATGGCAAGCAAGCCATTGTCGGCCATGGCACTGATCGGGCTCGGTTTCCGGTCGATTTCCATGTCGCCAACGGCGATCGGTCCGGTAAAGGCGATGCTGCTTGGGGTCGATGCCGGGCTGCTGGCGGAAGAGTTGAATGCGGCGCTCGATGACAGCAAATCATTGGAAAGTACGCGTGATTTGCTGGTGCGGTTTGCTTCGACCCATTCGATCCCTATCTAAGCACGATTATAAAAAGTGGAGTATGTGACAGGTGGCGAAGCTTCCCGTCGAGAAAATGCGTGAGCTTGAACGCCGCTTCGGCGAGATCGAAGCCCGAATGTCTGCAGGCCCGGCCGCGGATGTCTATGTCAAGCTTGCGTCCGAGTATTCGGAATTGCAGCCCGTGGTAAAGACCATCCGGGAATATGAGAAGGCCAAGGCTGAGGCTGCCGATCTGGAAGCGATCCTGTCCGACAAGACGATGGATCGCGACATGCGCGAACTTGCCGAAGCCGAACTGCCCGATCTCTCCGAACGCATCGAAGCGTTGGAGAAAGAGATGCAGATCCTTCTGCTGCCGAAGGACGCGGCGGACGAGAGAAGCGCGATCCTTGAAATCCGCGCAGGAACCGGCGGGTCCGAAGCCGCGCTCTTTGCCGGCGATCTCTTCCGCATGTATGAGCGTTTTGCCAGTGGCAAAGGCTGGAAGGTGGAGGTACTGTCCTCGAGCGAAGGGGAAGCGGGCGGCTTCAAGGAAATCATCGCGACGATTACTGGCCGCGGCGTGTTCTCCAAGCTGAAATTCGAATCCGGTGTTCACCGTGTTCAGCGTGTGCCGGAAACGGAAGCGGGCGGGCGCATTCACACGTCTGCGGCAACGGTCGCCGTGTTGCCGGAAGCCGAGGATATCGACATCGAAATCCGTCCGGAAGATATCCGCATCGATACGATGCGGGCATCTGGTGCCGGTGGTCAGCACGTCAACACGACCGACTCCGCCGTGCGCATCACCCATCTGCCGACGGGTCTCATCGTCACCTCATCGGAGAAGTCGCAACACCAGAACCGTGCCAAGGCCATGCAGGTTCTTCGCTCCAGGCTTTACGATATCGAGCGGCAGAAGGCCGACAGCGAACGCTCAGCCGACCGTAAGAGCCAGGTGGGTTCCGGCGATCGCTCCGAGCGCATCCGCACCTACAATTTCCCGCAGGGTCGTGTCACCGATCACCGCATCAACCTGACACTCTACAAGCTCGATCGCATGATCGAAGGCGATATCGACGAGTTGGTCGATGCTTTGATTGCCGATTATCAGGCGGGCCAGTTGGCCCAGCTTGGCGAGCAGCAGTGAGCGTCGAGACGACCGTTCAAGCTTTGGTGGCCGATGCGAAGCGGCGCCTCGCTGTTGTGGGCATTGCCGATCCTTCGACGGATGCGCGGCTTTTGATCGGCGACGTCATCGGCTTTTCGCTCACCGACTTCGTTCTGAAAGGGTCTCGGCCCGTTCATCCTTATGAAGCGCACCGGATCGAAGACCTGATCGCGCGGCGTGAAAAGGGGGAGCCAGTCCACCGCATCCTGGGACACCGCGAATTTTACGGCCTGGACTTTCTCATGTCGGCCGGGACACTGGAGCCGAGGCCGGATACCGAAGTGCTGATCGAGGCGGTGTTGCCGCATCTGCGGGCGGTGGTTGCGCAAAAGGGTGAGGCGCGCATTCTCGATATGGGGATTGGCACTGGCGCCATATGCCTGTCGCTGTTGCATTCTATTCCTGAAGCCACGGGGGTCGGCAGCGATGTATCGACGGATGCCCTGGCAACTGCATTTCGCAATGCGGAAAGATTTGGGCTTGAGACGCGGTTCGAGACGGTGGAAAGCGACTGGTTCGACCGTATTTCCGGGCGCTTCGACATAATCTTGTCAAACCCGCCTTATATTAGAACAGATGTCATCGATACATTGGATCGCGAAGTTCGCGAGTTTGATCCCTTTATCGCCCTGGATGGCGGTGCGGATGGCCTTCTCCCCTACAGAGTTATAGCTGAAAAAGCAGTGGATTTTCTCGAAAGTGGTGGAGTGGTCGGGGTCGAAATAGGCTACGATCAAATGGCAGATGTAACGACCATATTTGTATCGCAGGGATATGATTGCGTGGACCACGTCAAAGACTATGGCGGCAACGATCGCGTATTGGTATTTCGCAGATAGGTCAAAAAACAGCTGCGGGTGTTTTGTTCAAGGATATTTTGCAAAGCAAAAGAAAAGGCTTGGATTTCCGCAGGAAGCGGGCTAGTTTGCGGCCACATGCCGGGTGGCTGAGGGCGAAATAAGATTCGTCAGGGTTTGGATCAGTCCCGAAGCGGGTTCTCTTGGAGAACTCTGAAAGGCTGGGCATTTCCGGCATGTGATTCAGGAAACTTTGTTCGCAAGGGGCTAGATGCAGCATATGCGCATCAGGTCGGCAAACGCGAAGTCTTGTCTCTTGTGAGAGCAGGACGCGTAATGGTCGCGGTTCAGGAGAGGGCTAATTCCTTGCCGGATCGCATCGAAAAACGATAATTGTCAGCACAACAGAATTCAGGTGAGCAATTGATGAGGCCAGGACAGCAAAACAAGCGCGGCCGGGGGCGTAATAACAACAACAACAATAATAATGGCGGCGGAAACAGTAACAATTTCAACCGTAAAGGTGGAAATCCGCTGACCAGAACCTATGATAGTTCCGGCCCCGATGTGAAGATTCGCGGCACTGCCCAGCATATTGCGGAAAAGTACGCCGCGCTCGCACGTGATGCTCAAAGCTCCGGCGACCGCGTCATGGCGGAAAACTACCTGCAGCACGCCGAACATTATAACCGTATCATCGCATCCGCCCAGGCGCAGATGCAGGAACGTTTCCAGCGCGACGATCGCGGCGAATACGGCAATGACCGTGACGGCGACGATATGGACGGCAATGACAATGACGACGTCGTCGTTGTGCTGCCCGTCGCGCATGAGCAGAACGAACAGCGCGCGCAGCGTCAGGACCAGCCCGAACGTCAGGAGCACCAAGAGCGGCCAGAGCGTCAGGAACGGCAAGATCGTCCGGACCGTGGTGAGCGTCGCGATCGCCGCGAGCGTCCCAATCGCCCTGAACGTCAGCCGCGCGAAGCGCAGGCCGAAGAGGGCGCGGAAGCCGTTGCCGCAGCACCCGTTGTCATCGCGCCGGTTTACGATGCAAGCTCTGCACCGCAGCCCGTGATCGAAGGTACGCCGAAGGAAGTGGCCGTTGAAGAGGAAGCCCAGGCCGAAGCCGGTGCAGGCGAGCGCGCACCGCGCCGCACGCGCAGCACCAGCCCGCGTCCTCGCCGCCCACGCCGCACGGCAGGCGCCGAAGAGGCAGAAGGCGAACAGCCTTCCGAATTGGAGAAGGCTGCCGAGTAAGGCTGCTCTTTCACATTGAGAAAAAGAAAAAGCGATGGGTGAAAATCCATCGCTTTTTTGTTGAAATGCCGAGAGCATCCCTACAGCATCGGCCCAACACTTGTTTTTATTTTAGCGCCGCTGCGTCGCCGTTAGGCGTTACGCAAACGCCCCTGCATCAGATCGATAACCGCACGGGCGGCTTCCAATACGTTGGTGCCGGGGCCAAAGACCGCTGCGACGCCGTGGTCCAGCAGGAACTCGTAGTCCTGACGCGGAATGACGCCGCCGACGATGACGATGATGTTCTCTGCGCCCTTGGCCTTCAACGCTTCGACAAGCTGCGGCGCAAGCGTCTTGTGGCCCGCAGCAAGCGATGACATGCCAACCACGTGCACCTTGTTCTTGACCGCCAGATCGGCCGCTTCCTCAGGCGTCTGGAAGAGCGGCCCTGCGAGCACATCAAAGCCGATATCGCCGAAAGCGGATGCGATGATCTTCGCGCCGCGGTCGTGCCCGTCCTGGCCGAGCTTGGCGACCATCATCCGCGGCTTGCCACCTACGCTGTGTGACAGTTCGCCAATCCGGTTGCGCAAGGTGGCAAATTCCGGATCGTCCTCATACGCGGCGCCATAAACATCGTGGACGACTTCCGGGACGGCCAAATGATCTCCGAAGATTGCGCGCATGGCGTCGGAAATCTCGCCGACGGTCGCCCTCGCACGCGCTGCTTCGACAGCCGCTTCAAGCAGATTGCCTTGTCCCGTACGTGCAACGTCCGAAAGCGTCGCCAAGGTCTTTTCGACATCCTTTGGGTTGCGCTGGCGTCGCACGGTTTCCAGACGCTTGATCTGTGATGCCCGAACCGCGGAGTTGTCGATATCCAGAATGTCGAGCGGTTCTTCATTTTCCAGACGGAACTTGTTGACGCCGACGATGATCTCTTCACCGCGGTCGACGGCGGCCTGGCGCTTTGTCGCAGCCTCTTCGATCAATCGCTTCGGCAGGCCGTCATCGACGGCCTTTGTCATGCCGCCCAATTGCTCCACCTCTTCGATGAGAGCCCAGGCTTTTTCCGCAAGCTCGTTCGTCAGGCTCTCGACGTAGTAGGAGCCCGCCAGCGGATCGACCACCTTGGTGACACCCGTTTCGTGCTGGAGAATGAGCTGGGTGTTGCGGGCAATGCGCGCGGAAAAATCGGTCGGCAGCGCCATCGCCTCATCGAGCGCATTGGTGTGAAGCGATTGCGTGCCGCCAAGCACGGCGGAGAGCGCCTCATAGGCCGTGCGGATGACGTTGTTGAACGGGTCCTGCTCCTGAAGCGACACGCCGGAGGTCTGGCAGTGCGTGCGCAGCATCATCGAGGATGCCTTTTGCGGTTTGAATTCCTCCATGATCCGCGACCAGAGCAGGCGGGCAGCGCGAAGCTTTGCTGCTTCCATGAAGAAATTCATGCCGATGGCGAAGAAGAAGGAGAGGCGGCCAGCGAAATCGTCGACGTTCAGCCCCTTCTTCAGAGCGGCCCGCACATATTCGCGACCGTCGGCCAGCGTGAAGGCCAGTTCCTGCACCAGCGTCGCGCCGGCTTCCTGCATGTGATAACCGGAGATGGAGATGGAATTGAAGCGCGGCATTTCGCGCGCCGTATATTCGATGATGTCGGCAATGATCCGCATCGAGGGTTCCGGCGGGTAGATGTAGGTATTGCGCACCATGAATTCTTTGAGAATGTCGTTCTGTATCGTGCCGGAAAGCTCGGCGCGCGCGCATCCCTGTTCTTCCCCGGCGACGATGAAGGAAGCGAGGATCGGGATCACTGCACCATTCATCGTCATGGAGACCGACATGTCCTTCAAGGGAATGCCGTCAAACAGGATCTTCATGTCCTCGACGGAA
The DNA here is from genome assembly GCF_004310285.1 of Agrobacterium cavarae. GTDB lineage: Bacteria > Pseudomonadota > Alphaproteobacteria > Rhizobiales > Rhizobiaceae > Agrobacterium > Agrobacterium cavarae. The sequence goes on along the minus strand of NZ_SISF01000032.1, from coordinate 372,029 downwards.
TCGATCGCGACGCCCGCCTTGCCGACATCGCCGACCACGCGCTCGTGGTCGCTGTCATAGCCGCGGTGGGTGGCTAGATCGAAGGCGACGGAAAGGCCTTTTTGACCAGCGGCGAGATTGCGTTTGTAGAACGCGTTCGATTCTTCAGCGGTCGAAAAGCCGGCATATTGGCGGATCGTCCAGGGGCGGCCTGCATACATCGTCGCCCGTGGGCCACGGACGAAGGGCTTGAAGCCCGGCAGGCTATCGAGGTGGGAGACGTTTTCCAGGTCTTGTGCGGTGTAGAGCGGCTTGACGGCAATGCCCTCGGGTGTCTGCCAGGTCAATGTGTCGGGGGACCGCTTGAGTTCTTTCTCTGCCAGTTTGTCCCAATCCATCGCCGACTTTTCCTCCGTCATGCCTGTCTCCCTGTTGCGTTATGTCCTGCGCCGGTGGCTGCGCCCTTCCGGGCGCCACTTCTGCAAAGACAAAAACGTTCATCTCTCCATCCGGTCGCATCTGAATGCGGCTGAATGTACAGGTTAGAAAGCAATCGATGAATTAACAACCGCTACGATCGAACAAGTCTATGCCTTGCGTCCAAGCGACATGATGCGTTCGCGCAGTGCCTTGGCCAGATTGCGGGTATTTCGGTACATATGCACCTGCGCTGCTACCTGACGCACGTCACGGTCGCTGTTTTCCGAAAGGCCGATGACCAGCGTTCCCATCTCGGCATCCGTGCGCCACAATTGGTTCACGGGCAGCTCGTCGTCTGGAACGCAGCTGTCGGTGCGAATGATGTTGGCATCGTCAAGCTGCCATTCGGTCAGCCGATGGGCAAGAAGCCGCTCCGGCATATAGTTGGCGTAGCGCGCGTTGAACGCCGCCTTCCAGATATAGGCCTCGCCCATGGCTATAAGGATGACGACAGAGGCGATGGCTTCACCGTTGAGGTTCAGCGTATGAATACGCGCGGAGTCGATTTCTGCCAGGTTGTTGATGGCTTCGCGGGCGAAGGCGGTGCGGTAGCGGTCGGTAACGAGCGCATTGCGCTTGCGGTTACTCGCGCCATGCGCCTCGAGCGCCAGAAACTCCTCCATCCGCATGCGCACATCGCGCGCCTGACGGGCGACGTCATAGGTGACCTCTCCCATTGCTTCCAGATCAGACCATTTCGCCTTCAGAAGCGCCCGCTCATCGGACGAAAGCCGGTTGTGAAGAAAGCTGTCGGCATCCGGACCGTTTTCCAGAAGCGGACGTCTGTCACGTTCGGCGGTCGCAACAGGAAGGTTGCGGGTCATGGCGATCGTGCGGATCATTCGCACGAAGGGGCCATTCAGCCGCACCAGCGGAAGGACGAGCACCTTGGGCAGTCTCAGTTCCGCCTGCATCAGGGCATCGATGAGATTGTCGATCGTTTCGCCTGCGCCCTCGATGTCGACAAGCGGCGTTCCGAGCGGACCAAACGGATTGGCCCAGGCCCGCAAGATGGATGGGCCGACGGAGAAGCCGGGCTTCTCGACGGTAAAAGGCATGAGAAACCGCATGCGGCTGCGCGTGCCATTTTCATCCCGCATCAGAGCGAAGCGAACGGAACGGTCATCGATGCGCGGCATGGCTGGTGCGAGCAGTCGCCCGGTAAAAAAGACGTTCGGCTCCATGACGCGATTGGACAGGAAATCGAGTTCTTCCTGAAGGTCGTAACCGAGCTGGCCAGGATAGATGCAAAACTCACGACCCTCGCGACCGACGCGGATACTACTATCGGCTTCAGGTCGCTCCAGGTCAGCGGAGGTCTTCACCATGGCGAATCGATTTTCGCTGAAATCCGGATTGTTTGGGTCGCTTGCCATGCTTTTCTATACCATTGCTGGATGTAGGATTACCATAAAAGCCAAAGCAGCTTCAGTACTTTAATTGGTTTCAGGCAAATGGGACCGGCGACAAATCCTTGGGCGCGCACATTTATCACAACGTCCTCATCATATATCGAAATCATACGAATGTTGAGGGCCGTCTAAAACGAAATATTCGCATATGATCATAAATCTGGAACGACGGGCGCGCGTTTTCGGGGAGGAAGAACGCCGAGCACCAGGGCGCAACCGATGATGATAATACCGGCCCCGACGAATTGCGCTACCGATAGCGGCTCATCCAGCAAAAATGCGCCGATGAAGACGGCAATGACGGTCACCACGAATTCCACGCTGATCGTCTTGGTCGCGCCGATCGTGGCGACCAAGCGGAAATAGGTGATGTAGGTCAGCGCACTCATCAAGATGGCGAGGGCGAAGAGGTAGCCGATATCGAGCAGAGACGGCATGGTGGTGATCGGCACCACGGCAAACAGGGGCAAAGTAACGACGCCACCGGCGAAGAACGAGCCGATGGTGATTTCCCAAGAGCCGGTTCCTTTCAGGTAGCGGCTGGCATAATTGCTGCCGAAGGCGGCGCAGAGGCAGCCGAGCATGCACGAAATGCAGCCGAGCACGAATGCTTGAGTGACCGGAACAGCAGGGAAACCCACCAGGATAACGATGCCGAGGATACCGAAAGCAATACCGACAAGCGACTGCGCGGATATCTTCTCCAGGCCCCAGAACTGGCCGATCAGCATGGAAAACAGCGGGATGCTGGCGACGAGAATGGCCGCCATTGCCGTACCGATCAGTGGCGTGGCGTAGGACAGGCCGATCAACTGGCCGGCAACGGTCGTTGCCCCCACCATCGCGAAGGCGCGCCATCCGGCGGAGAAATCCAGGTGACGGCCGATTGCCTTGGCGACGAGATAGAGCGTGATGCTGGCGATGAAGCACCTGAGCGAGACGGCCCCCACCCAGCCAAAAGCGCCGACGGTATGAAGCACGAGCATGAAGGAAAAGCCCCACGCCACGGCAAGAAAGAGATAGGCGGCGAGTTGGCCCGGTTTCATGGCAAGGATTGTTCCGGCAAGAGGGATTATGCCGGAACAGTTAGGCAAGGCCCTGGATTCGGTCAAATGGATTTTCCCGAATAATGGTGCCGCGACTCGCATTACAGCGTTGCCAGCAGCCGGTTGCTCAACATGCCCGCTGAGGCCGCCTGCATGGAGACTTTCTTCTCCACTGCCTCGATGACGGTATCGGTGAAATCCACATTGGTGAGTTCGCGGATATGGCCGAGGCCGCCAGGGGAAAAGACATTCACCTCTAGGATCTTGTCGCCGACGATATCGAGGCCGACGAGGAACATGCCGTCCTCAACGAGCTTTGGCCGCATCATTTCCGCAAGCGCGAGCACATCGTCATTGACCTCGACCGCTTCCGCCGTGCCGGAGGCGTGGATGTTCGAACGAAGATCGCCTTTGGCCGGAACACGACGAAGTGCGGCATAGGCCCCGTCACGCATCAAGGGTTTACCGTTCATCATGAAGAAGCGGATATCGCCGCTTTTCGCCGCGGGCAGATAGGCTTGGGCAATGAGATACCCTTCGATACTAACCGCCTCGAATATCTGGTTCAGGTTGGTTTCCTTGGAAGAGCCGATCTTGAAAACGTTCTTGCCGCCGGAACCCTGCAAGGGTTTGACGATGACGCCCTTGGGGTGGGCATCGGCGAAAGCGCGAATTTCCTCAACGTTGCGCGAAATCAGCGTTGTCGGACGAACGATCTCAGGGAAGCTTTGGAAGTAGAGTTTGTTCTGAGCCAGCGCCAGACCTTCCGGGTCATTGAGGACGATAACACCTCGCTGCTCCGCCAGTCGCCCGAAGAGAATGCCGGAGTGGACGGCCCAAGGTCGCGCGGTCTGATCGAGCGACGGGTCGTTGCGCAGCATCAGCGCGTCGATCTCTTCGATATCGATCGTCTCGCGCTGCAATTGCCGTTCCTGCAGAGCCGCATGGAAAGCCTCCACCTTCTTGTATTTTTGCTTCGGCATAACGAGCGCATGGACGACAAGCGTGTCATCCGGGCGCAAGGTAAAGTCCCCGGGCGTCAGGTAGATGACCTCGTGGCCGCGATTGAGCGCGGCCATGGCCAGAAGCCCTGTGGCGTAGCTTGGATGTTCGCCTTCGATTGAATTGACAAAGAACGCTAGGCGCATGGTCCCCTCCTTAAAGCGTGGCCATTTCGGCGATGGAAAGTCCTGATCGTATTTTTTCGAGCCGTTCATTGGCGCGTGTCAGCGAGAGAAAGGCCGGTCGAATACCAGGCGGCCGCAGCAGGCCGCGAAGCGAAAGCTCCTGCATGATGGGGAAATGGGCCGCGGAAATCTTGCCCATCCAGAAGGGGTCAAGAGCGCCGCCTTTACGAAGATGCTGGAGGATTTCGCTCAGCCCACGAAGATAGATGGCGTCCTTCGGTAGCCCGCCGCCGCGATAGACGCGCAGCACCATGTTGAAGGCATTCGCCTGATCAAAATGGTGCTCATCCGTGACCAGTCGATAGGTCTCGACAAAACTTGCCCCATCGAGCATGGCAGCACAGGCGACGACGCGTCCGGCGACGAGGCGAAGGCGCTGGCGTGTCATGCCGCCCGAAAGATGTTCGGCCAGCACGGCTAAGCCTTCCTGCACGCCCTCATAGCCGGAGAGGCCGCTGCGAAAGAGCCGAAGACCCTGAGCCGAACCGTTGAAGTAGGTGAGCAGGTGGACCCCGATCTCGTGGTGTAGCAAGGCGTCGAGGCGGCGCTGCTCCATCACCGTGTGGCGGGAAATCAGCAGCTTTTCGCCGGTCACCATCAGACCCGGCGGAAGGTCATCACGGATTTCGACGCGCGCCTTGAAGCTCGCCTCCTCCTGATGATAGGCGTCGACCATCTCGCGGGCCTTTTGCGCAACTTCGTAGCAGCCGACCATGGGGATATCATTTTCATTGGCAGGCATCTTACACCGCGCAAGAACATCGAGCGCGAGGGTTAGCAGTTCCGGCTCGACCGAACTGTAAAGCGCGCGGCCGAAATCCGTATATTGCCGCTTGTGCAAGTGGGCGAGCATCGTCAGCTGCAGGTCGATCTCCTGCTGCTTCTCGCGGTAAAGATGATAGAGGACCGGGTCTTCCAGATGGTCGAAGGCGACCGAATAGAGCTTGCGCTTCTGCTCTTCAACATCGACCCCCAGCGGGCGATAGAGGAAATGCGGCGCATACTCGAAATCGCTTTGCTTGAATTCCTCGAAGGCCTGACGCGCGTTGATCGGCGTGACCGACAGGAGGAAATCGAAGGACTGAGCGATTTCATCAACCGAGCGATCGGCACGACGCACCGCATCGACAAACGCTTTTCGCCCGAGCGCCCGATGGGTGGTGATGTTCAGTGTGTTCGTTTCTGTCGCGAAGGCTGAGAAAGCGCGAAGCCCTGCATCGAAGAGATCGGCAATCATCGTTTCGCGAAGACCGGGATAGTCGGTTCCTGATTCCGGCTGACGATAGATGGGCGCGAAGCGAACGCTGATGCAGGGGAAAGAAATACCAGCCTCTCTCAGCCGCAAGATCGGGTCCTGTGCGGGTTCCGGCCGCGTGATGCGCGGTGTGCGGAACCGGACCTCGGCATCGCAAATCGCTTTGATGAAGGCTTTTCGGGCATTCTGCGTCTCGGGTTCCGTGGTCGCGGAGACGGCGACCTCGTAATGCGGCAGGAAGGGGGAGTCGTCAGCCAGCAGGATATCGTGCTCCAGCTCGCCGATATCGAGGACGACGAAGGCGCCGAAGCGCTTGACCATCTCATCGCCGATCGCCTGGATGATCGGTGCGGCTTCGCTCAAGCTCGAGGCGATGAGGTAGGATGCATTGGCAGAAGCAATGTCGCGCGCTGCAAGGTTCTTCGTTCCGTAGGTCAAGTGCAGGCACAGGAACGGAAGCGGCCTGTCGATGTGAAGACGACCATCCTTGCCGACATCCTTGCGGATTGCCTGTCCCTCAGACAAAGCAGTTGAGATTTGCGACAGCAGCGGCTCTTCTTTTTCCTGCTTGATCGGGGAGACATTGCTCATTGGCGCTCTCGCAGCAACCGTTCGAGCAGTGCTTCCAGCGCGATCATCGTGCGGCGAATATCGGCGACAACCCGTGTGTCCGGTTCTCCGGTCCACTCGTCCATGAAGATCTTCTTGAACTCGATGGCAATGGCACATCCGGTGTCCGGATAGGTCTCATGAACGAAACGCGTTTGTTCGCCACGTCCCTGAAATGCAACATTTTCACGAACGTCCAGCTTGCGGCCACCGATCTCAGCAGAGGCAAAGTGCTCCATCACGGCGTCCACCGCAAAGGCCCAGCGGCTGCGATCCATGGAGATGGTGCCGATATTGATGTCGGGCGCTTTTACCTGCGCAGTGACAGGTCCGTCGGCGCCCTGGCGGCGGTGATTGTAGCTGTGAACGTCCAACAGGATAAAGCGGCCATGTGACCTTTCGATCCGATCCAAGAAGGCCGACAGCATCGCGTAATAGTCGTCGTGCACGGAGAGAGACGCGGCAATGGCGGCGTCGGATGGACGCGCGCGCCAGACCTCCAGTCCCCAGGACTGATCGGGCGTGAGATAGACCGCGGCGTCCCTTGCACGATTGAGGTCGATCTCGAAGCGTGATCGCTGCCCGATGATCCTGTTTGTCAGACCGCTGATCATCTCACCGGTATAAGGATCTTCCTCATAAAGCCGTTCTGCATCGGAAAGCGCCATCGTATCGAGGAGATCATCGCGCAGGAGATGACCGTCATGGATCGCGGTGCCAATGATCGGTGAGCTGCCAAATGACGCCGACCAGATTTGTCTTTTTGATGTGTTGGGACTTGCGCCGTTTTCCGTCATTTTCCCCTCATGAACTCAGGTGGGAAACACGAAAACGCGAATGTTGGTTCCAGGATACCTCTATTGGATCGTGGAACGGCCTAAAACGTGTCGCGATCTCTCAGATTCGGTCCTGATGCTTCAAGCTTTTGTTTTGTCGTATGCCGGTATCGCTGCACGTTTTGCGTGGACCATGCTTTAAGAGCGGCTTACGCGCTCAACCGCGGCGAATGTAAAACCGGTGGCCATCCTCGGTCTTGATCGTCTCGAGAAGAATATGACCATCTTCCCGGCACATATGGGGAATATCGATAACCGCCAGAGGGTCGGTCGTCTCGACAACCAGGTCTTCGCCAGAAAGCATGGCGGAAAGCTTCTTGCGACTGCGCAAAACCGGAAGAGGGCATTTCAGCCCCTTGAGATCGAAGACGGCGTCGGTTGCCAAGGTCACTCCTTGGCCCAGAACTTCCAGAACGGTTTCTTTGCCGGCTCTTCCTGTGCCGTGGCGCTAAATGCGAGCGGGTTGACGGCGGGAACGGGGATGGCCTGCGTTGCTGCCGCTGGTGCTGGCTGCGTCTGAACCTGTGCCGCGGCTGCGAGCATGACGGATGTCGGGCGGGCAGCGACCGCGGGCTGGGATGGCGCCGGCTGAGAGGCCGGAGCGGTGGTGCGCGGTGCCGAACCAGAGGCCGAGGCAATGGCGGTCGCCCCGGTTGCGGAAATCCCCTTTGCGGCCTTCTTTTCCATCAGTGCGGCGAATTCGGTTTCCTTCATCAGCTTACCGGCCTTCAGCGCCGAGCCGGTCGGCGCGTAAGCCGCTTCGCGACCTTTGCGCTTTTCTGCCACCAGAACCTTGCGCTCGGCCTCGGTCGGATCATACCAGACCATACCGTCGAACTTCTTCATCGCCTTGTCATAGGCAAGGTCGTAGGTCTTGTTGTAGCTGACCATTGTGCTGGCGAGTGCCGGTGGCGTGCTCATGGCGGGGCAGGTTGCAGCAGCGTTGAACTGCCCACCCTGTGCCTGCTGATTGAAGACGTATTTTTTCTCGCAGACATTCACCTCGGGCGGACGCTTGGTGACTTCGAAATGATCGTAGCCGACCTTCAGCATCTTCCAGAATTCGTAATTCTCGCTTTTGTGGTGGCGCGCCATGTTTTCCGCGGTCATGCGGAATGGCAGCGCCTGAAGCTGGATCGTCTTCTGGCCACCCTTGAAGGCGTCACGCGCGAAAGCGTAGATTTCCAGCATCTGCGCGTCGGTCATGGAGTAGCAGCCCGATGACGAGCAAGCGCCATGGATCATCAGGTTCGTGCCGTTGCGGCCGTTTGCCTGATCGTAGCGGTTCGGGAAGCCGGTGTTGATCGAAAGATAGTAATTTGAATAGGGATTCATGTGGCTGGGAGAAAGGTTGTAGAACCCTTCAGGCGCCTGCCTGTCCCCCTCTTTGACCTTCGGTCCGAGTTTGCCGGACCAGGCGCAGATATCGTAGGACGCAATCACCTCGAACCGGTTGTCGCGTCGCGCCTTCCAGACTTCCAGCTTGCCTTCTTCCTTCAAGATGCGAATCATGATCGGCGCATTGCGATCCATGTTCTTCTTGTCCATCTCGGCAAGGATGGTGGGAGCGAGGGGATAATCGACCTTGTTCTTGACATGAGACACGTCACGCTCGACGGTTTCGAGCGTTTCGTTACAGCCCGCAAGCATTAGACCGGCGCAGGCAAGAAGAGCGATGTGTCTCAAACGCATGGGCGTCATACCGATTTGCATGATGTCTAATGCTCGTAAGGTAAATTGAATTTGATTACAAGTCAGTTGTTTTCTCTCGTGATTCAGGTCGTTGCGGCTTGGCTCTTGATCGCTATATTCAGTTCATGATCGCATTGTTCGAAGCCTACTGGCCCCACGTTCTCGCACTGCTCTCGCTTGTCATGGGGACCGTGGCTGCGGTCCATGCCACAATGACCAAACAGGAAGTACGATCCGCACTCGGTTGGGTGGGCGTGATCGTGCTGTCTCCCATCATCGGCGCGTTGCTCTATGCCATTGCCGGCATCAACCGGATCAGGCGCAGCAACCTTGGGCAACAGCGGTCTTTGATGCATGGGACGATCATGGACCGGGTGGCGCGGTTCGACGCGGACAACGCCCTGGTCGTCGAGCGATTCGGCCGACGCTTTGTGGCGATGAAGACCGTGGGTGACCGAGTGACGCGTGCGGCGCTGACCACAGGCAACACCATCGAGACCCTGTCCGATGGAGACGAGGCCTATGCGGCCATGCTTGACGCCATCGGTCACGCGCGCCGGTCGATCATCCTGGAAACCTATATTCTTGATCACGACCGGATCGGGCTTCGCGTCGTCGCCGCACTCGCCCGCGCCAAAGAACGGGGTGTCGAGGTTCGTGTGTTGGTCGACGCTGTCGGCGCGCGATACTCAGTACCAAGCATCCTCTCCAAACTGCGGCTGGAAGAGATCAAATCCGCGGTCTTCAATGGCAACGTGATCATGGGGCTGCGGCTGCCCTATGCCAATCTGCGCACGCACCGAAAGATCCTGATTGTCGACGGCAAGATCGCCTTTACCGGCGGCATGAATATTCGCGAAGGCTTCACCCGCGAGTTCCATGGAGACAAGCAGTCGCACGACACGCATTTCAAGGTCCAAGGGCCGGTCGTCGCCGATCTTTTCACGGTCGCAGCCGAGGACTGGCGCTTTGCCAGCGGCGAGCGTCTGGACGGACCTGTGTGGGATATCACCATTCCCGATGGCGTTCCCGGTCAGCCGATCCTGATGCGCGCGGTGGCCTCCGGACCGGACAACAGCATCGAGACGAGCCATAAGATGCTGATGGGTGCGTTTTCCATCGCCCGGTCCTCGATCCGCATCATGTCGCCTTACTTCCTGCCGGATCGCGAACTGATCTCCGCCCTGACAACGGCAGCGCGTCGAGGCGTCGCGGTCGACATCATCGTTCCGGCGACAAACAACCTGATGCTGGTCGATCGCGCCATGACGGCACAGTTCGATCAGTTGCTCAGGAGTTACTGCCGTATATGGCGCGCCACCGGCCAATTCAATCACTCCAAGCTTCTGGTGATCGATGATCGCTGGTCCTATGTCGGCTCGTCAAATCTCGATCCGCGTTCGCTTCGATTGAACTTTGAGGTGGATATGGAAGTTCTGGATGAAGGCTTTGCGAACACGGTGTCGGAGCGAATAGGTCTGGCACTCGAGAATGCAACGCCGGTGAAGCTGGAAGAGTTGAGGGCAAGGCCGTTCCTCGTTCGTCTGACGGAACGGATATTGTGGTTGGCCTCGCCTTACCTTTGACATCGGCATCGGGTTGAACCCATGACGCGACCATGCGTCGATTGAAGGAACTAGAGCGTCCCTTGTGCGTCCCAAAGACGCGCGGCGCTTACGACAGGAAAACGATGCGACCGAAAAACGATAGTCTCCCTGCAGTTTTCATCTCGTCGCTGCGCAACCGCAAGAACCGGCGCTGTATAGACGAGGTCTCGATCGAGGAGACCTCTCCGGTCGTGGCCTCCTACAATGTGCACAAATGCATCGGTCGCGACGGCAAGTTTGACCCCGATCGCATATGCAAGGTCATTCACGAACTGCGAGCCGACGTCGTCGCGCTCCAGGAGGCCGATAGTCGATTTGGCGAGCGGACGGGCCTGCTGGATCTCGGGCGGCTCGAACGTGAGTGCGGGCTGACCCCGGTGCAGGTGGCGGGTACCAGCAAGGCGCATGGCTGGCACGGCAATGTCGTGCTGTTCCGCGAAGGCGCGGTCCGCGATGTTCACACGGTCAAACTGCCTGGGTTAGAGCCGCGCGGCGCACTCGTGGTGGAGCTGGACCTGAAGCTCGCGGGAACGCTCCGCATCATCGCCGCGCATTTCGGCCTGCTGCGGCATTCCCGCGCTCAGCAGGCCAAAGCCCTGGTGGAGTTGCTGAACAAGCGAGAAGCGCAGCCAACCGTGTTGATGGGCGATTTGAACGAGTGGCGGCTGGGCAATGGCTCATCGCTCAATACCTTCCGCGAGGCCTTTGGGACCTTGCCGCCCGCGGTGCCGAGTTTTCCCTCCGGGCTTCCTGTTCTTGCGCTCGATCGCATCATCTCCAATCGCGAAGGCATGATCGAGAAGGTTGAAGCCCATGACAGCGCGCTGGCGCGTGTTGCCTCCGATCACCTGCCGCTGAAAGCGACGATCAATACGGATCTTCTCAAGATGTCGGCTGCTGGCTAGATCGCTGCACGCCCCTTCGAACGCGCAAGGATGCGCCCGCTCCGTGACGCTGGGCGCGATGCTTTGCGAACGCCACGTCCAACTCCCAGTCGACACGATAGAGCCGACTGGCGCTTCCCCTCTAAGATGCGGTATCTGGGTGCCATCATCCCGCCCAATTGGACTTCTACTCCATAATCGGTGCTGGGGCGATGGACGAGATTCTCCACTTGCTTGAAGGCTTTGGATCGAATCGTTGGAACCATTTTGGGTGTGCGCAATTGAATGTCCGACAAAGACTTCAGGGCTGTTGGGTCACAGAATAAAACAGGAGAAAACAGATGAAAAAGACTTTTGCCATTACTTTTGCTGCCATGACACTTGGACTGAGCGGTCCGATTAGCGCAGTCGCAGCCGATCTGGCGCCGTACCGCGAAACCTACCAGGACAGCGATGACCGTAATGGCGTTAAGATCGGCTATCTGACCTGCGACGTTGGCGGCGGTGTTGGCTACGTGATCGGTTCGGCCAAGGAACTGGAATGCACGTTCAAGTCCACCATCGGCGCGCGCCGCACCGACAGCTACACGGGCGTCATCCGCAAGATGGGTGTAGACCTCGGCTTCACCACGCAGGGTAAGCTTGTCTGGGCAGTGTTCGCTCCGACCGCCGGCTATCACCGCGGTTCGCTCTCCGGCCTCTACCAGGGCGCAACGGCTGAAGCCACGGTTGGCGTCGGCATCGGCGCGAACGTTCTCGTCGGCGGTACTGCCGGCTCGATCCAGCTGCAGACTGTCAGCGTGACCGGCCAGGTTGGTCTGAACCTTGCTGCGACCGGCACATCCGTGACCCTGACGCCGGCCAACGGCTGATCGGCATCATCGCGGCCACGTCAAAATGCCGCATGAGCAACAATCGCCCTCTTCGCTATATAGCGGGGAGGGCGTTTTCGTTACCGGACCAGAGAAATCCCATGAAGCCAATCTTGTCGCTCGCCGTTCCACTCGTCTTGCTTGTTACGACCGGGGCTTATGCCGATGGTGATCCGGCAGCGGGTGAACGTGCCTTTGGCAAATGCTCGAACTGTCACAACGTCGATACGCCCCGGACGCGTCTCGGACCACACCTGATGGGCGTTGTGGGAAGGCAGGCGGGTTCCGTTGCCGACTATCCGCATTACTCGCAGGCCATGAAGGATGCCGGAGCAGGCGGACTTGTCTGGAATGAAGAGGCGTTACGGGAGTTTCTCTCGAGCCCGAAGAAGAAGGTGCCGGGCACTGCGATGCGTTTTTTCGGCCTCTGGAGTGCAACGGAGATCGACAACATCATCGCCTATCTTAAGACAAAACCGGCTCCCTGAGCCAGTTATCAACGCGAGGCGAGAATGTCTTCCGCCTCATCGAGAGCCATGGAATAGACGCGGCTCGCCAACTCGAAGCTGTAACCGCCTCTGGCAAAAGCCGAGATTTCCTTGTTCATCCGCTTCTCGTCCAACTCGTCTTCACGACGGAACGGCCCAAACCGTCTCTTCCGTGCCAGCACGACGGCCGCATAAAGATCGTCGCTCGCTTCAAGAGCATGTTCTGCAATGTCCTTGCTGACGCCTTTCTGATTGAGCTTCTGCGCGATCGCCCGTTTGGATTTTCCACTGCGCACGGCGGAGCGGGTGGTGATTTCGGCAAAGGCATTATCGTCCAGTGCCTTGATCTCATAGGCAAACCGCACCGCGGAGTCGGCCAAAGCGCGGATCTGTTCTGCGGAGATGTCTTCGAACTTCTCTTTGGCCTTGCGGGAAATAGCATCGAAAAGCTGCCGCTCCGTCATCATCCGTCTTTCTAGACGGTAGATCGTGGAGTTCCTGGCCCATGTCAGCATGCGGCTTGTGGGAGCGGTCTCGGTCGGCTCGTCGCTCATCTCAGGTCTGCGGCGCCTCGTGCGACAGGTTCTTCAAGGAGTAGACCCCCACCGGATGCTCAAGGCCGCGCAGCAGTTGCGGCCCGATACTGTCGAATTCGCTCTTGTTGTCGATCATCGCAACGAAATCTTCGGAGAGCAGAACCTGCCTGCGAACCGTTTTGGTCAGGGTTTCCAGGCGCGAGGCAATATTGACCGCCGGGCCGATCACCGTGAAATCGAGCCGGCTCTTGGAGCCGATATTGCCATACATGACATCGCCGACATGAACGCCGATACCATAGCCGAACGGCTCGTGGCCCTTGTCGATATTGCTGGTGTTCAATTCCTCAAGCGCAGTCTGCGCCTCGCGAATGGCGGCGATGAGGTTTGGTCCTGCATCGGCATTGTTCAACGGAAAGATGGCCAGCAGACCGTCACCCATGAACTTCAAAATTTCGCCGCCGTGCTTCTCGATCGGCTCTGCCAGCGCATCGAAATAGCCGTTCAGCAACTCGATGACATCGTCACGCGGCCAAAGGTCGGAGATGCGCGTAAAGTCGCGCAGGTCGCAGATCATGATCACCGCGCTCACCGTATTGCCGCTACCCCTTCGCGTTGCGCCCTCCAGAATTTCCTGGCTGGCATGCGGGCCGACATAGGTTTCCAGCAATGTGCGGGCCATGCGGTTCTTCAGCCGTATTTCCGAGACGAGAGAGATGGCCGGCACCAGGCTTTTCAACTGCTCGATTTCCGATTCGAGAAATCCGTTCGCACGATCGCTGGCAAAGGTTACCACGTGGCGTTTGCCGAATGTGTGCTCAAGCGGCCAGGCGACATATTCCGTCAGGCCTTCTTCGCGCAAATCCCGGTAGATCTGGTAGTCCGGATCGATAGGACCTGGCAGATAGAGCGCCTGTCGGACCTCGTCTGCGCCCTTGTGGATGTCATAGAGCGGGCTGTTCAGATATTCTGCCGTGGTTTCGCTACCATAGGCATAGGTCGCAAACTCCGCTTCCTTCTCGCCCCGGTTCCACAAGATGCGCGCGCCCCGCCATTGCGGGTGTTGCACGAGAAAATTCATCGATGCCCGCGCAATCGAGATGCCCTGGCTTCTTAGTCGTCCGCACATCTCGACGAAAATATTGTCGATGTAGCGGTTATCGCTCGTCCCAGTCACCAGCCAGTCGAGCACATCGCTTCGCTGGTGTGGCCACAGCGCGTTCTCTTCGACAGGGTTTGGAATATCTACGGTTTCCACAAGAGCCATGTGCTCGCCTCTCCGCCTTTGCGTGATTGAAGAGGCGGCAGCGCTCCCACTTCAATGCAGGGCATTTGGTGCATCATAACGGAAAATGGAAGAGCGGGGAGGATAAGAAATATTGGATATAAAAAGGGCGCCTGCATGCGGCATCCGCCGGCAGGCGCCCTTTTTCGATCTTGAAGGATCGGTTTAGAGAACGGCGGTCAACGGAAGCTGAAGCGCGTTCGCAACGCGTCTCAGTCGCGAGGGATCACTGTCTGCGCCCGTTTCGAGAGCCAGAATTTCTTGCGAGGTCAGCCCGCAGGTCAGAGCCAACTGATCGACCGTATAACCTGCAGCGTTACGCGCCGAGGCGATTTTGCCTGCAAAAGGGGCGCTGGTTTCATGTCCTGTAAAAGGTGTCGAGACGGAAATCGTCATGAATAAATCTCCCTAGAAGAATGGACACTGAATGTGCCGGCGGCGAATGCCGTCGCGTTGAATTGCATGCGACTGCGCTGCAAAGGAGAGATGAATGTTGCAGCGCAGCAGGGAAAATAGTGATCTTTGCCGCGCTTGCAATAGTTAAATCGCGATTAACGAATATGCCTTTGTCAGATTGTCGCACGCCTGCAATGGCGATGTCTGGCAACTCATTGGAAGTAGCCACTGGAGCCGCGGCGAAACCCCGATGGCGGAATGCCGGCAATCTGGCGGAACGCCTTATTGAAGGCACTCACCGAACCAAAGCCGCTTTCCATCGCGATGCTGAGAATATTGTCCTTACCGTTGACGAGCATGGCCTGGGCGCGGGAGAGCCGGAGAAGTGTCAGATATTTCATCAGCGTCATGCCGGTCGACTTGCGAAAGACGTTCATCGCGTATTTTGGGTGCAGGTTCGCCACCCTTGCAATATCCGTCGCATCGATATCCTCCAGAAAATTGGCGGCAATGAAATCGCACATCCGTGCCACGGCAACGGATGCGGCATTGTCCTGACTGGTCGTCTTTGAGGCCGGGGAGGCCGGGGAAATGACATCGTAAGGCTCCATGAACATGCGCTCGACGCGCAGGATCAGTTCTTGGACAGCATTCTCGGCCTTGGCGGTGTCACCCGATTTCGCATAGTCCTGCCATCGGGCGAAGTTCTCATCATCTGCCTTCCCCGTCACCTCCGTCAGCATGGTGGCACCGCCCATCAGCATGGCGGAGACGGCGGGTGGAAGACGCATGCGGAAGAAATGAAAGAGCGGCAGATGCGCGCCGGCGTAGAAGGAATCGTCAGAGGATTCGTCCATCTGATGCGGTTGTCCGCCCCAGAACAGGCACATCTGTCCCGCGCTCATACGGAACGTGTGGTCACCCATGCGATAGTGAACGCTGCCGGACATGACGTAATTCACTTCCACCTGCGCATGCCAGTGGGGCATCAGCATGACGGGTGGGTGGGCGTAGAAAAACTGCAGCGTCGTCGGCCAACCCTCGATGCTGCTCGCACCCGGCTGATAGACGGCTTTTTCCTCGATCTTACTTTTCGACAAATTCACGTTCCCATTTTACGAGACAGATTTCGCCACCCCGCTACTCTGCACATGTTCGCTTAAGAACGGCAATTGAAAAAGGGAGGTTTTCAATGTGCTTTAAAATCACGGGCGTGGCGGTATCGCTTGCCCTGCTTGCGGCTGCACCCGCGTCTGCCCAAACCACCATCACGATCTGGAGCTGGAACGTCGCCGCATCGGCGTTGAAATCTACTTTGGAAGGCTTCAACAAAGCTAACCCGGACATCAAGGTGGATGTCCAGGATCTTGGCAACAACCAGGTTTATGACAAGGCGCTTGCCGCCTGCGCCGCCGGTGGCGAAGGCTTGCCAGATATCGTAACCGTTGAAAACTTTGAGGCGGAAGTCTTCTGGAGCCGTTTCCCGGATTGTTTCACCGATGTAAAGGCACTCGGCTACACGCCTGAAAAGCAGGCGCTTTTTCCCGAATTCAAACGCACCGAACTGGAAGTCGATGGCGTTGCCTACGCCGTTCCGTGGGACTCCGGTCCGGTGGCGGTTTTCTACCGTCGTGACTTTTATGAAAAGGCCGGCGTCGATCCGGCTACCATCAAGACCTGGGACGATTTCATTGCCGCCGGCAAGAAGGTCATGGAGGCCAATCCCGGCGTGGTCATGACGCAAGCCGACTTCAACGGAGACAGCGAATGGTTTCGCATGATCTCCAACGAACAGGGCTGCGGTTACTTTTCGACAGATGGCCAGTCCATCACCATCAATCAGCCGGCCTGCGTTGCGACGCTTGAAAAGCTGAAACAGATGAAGGACGCGGGCATCATCACCGCCGCGATCTGGGATGAAAAGATCCAGGCGAACACCGCCGGCAAGGTCGCAAGCCAGATGTATGGCGGTTGGTATGAAGGCTCGATCCGCTCCGGCTCTCCGGACCTTTCCGGCAAGTGGGGCGTCTATCCGATGCCAAGCCTGACGACAGATGGTCCACGTGCGGCAAACCTTGGCGGCTCGTCGCTCGCCATCAGCTCGGTCTCCCAGAACAAGGAAGCGGCCTGGAAGTTCGTCGATTACGCGCTGACGACGAATGAAGGCCAGGTCATGATGCTGAAGTCGTTCGGTCTCGTTCCGTCGCTTCTGTCCGCCGTCAACGATCCCTTCGTCAAGGAGCCGCAGCCCTATTGGGGCGGCCAGGCCGTGTGGACGGATATTCTGGCGACCCTGCCGAAGATCAAGCCAAGCAGAGGCACGGCCTACCAGTCCGATGCGGAAGGGATCTACCGCGCCGTCCAGACGAAATATCTGGCAGGCGGCTACCCGGACGCCAAGACGGCACTCGATGATGCCGCCAAGCAGATCGAATCCGCAACGGGTCTTCCCGCTGCACAGTGATCTCCCAAGCTGAACCAGAGCCGGGCGCCCCTTGCACGGGGCGCCCGGATAGGCTCAGCCCTCATGCAAATTATCGTTCGGGAGGTGAAGATGCCCATCAGAACCAGGGTCGCCTATGCGTTTCTAGCGCCCTATCTCTTGATCTTCACGACATTCTGGCTCTGGCCGATCATCAACTCGTTTCTGCTGTCGTTCCAAAACACGCGCGTCAATCCATGGCGTTTCGCGCCGACGATGAACTGGGGACGCCTGATCGGCGATCCGGCCTTTTACAATGCGCTCTACAACACGCTGATCATTCTCGTCATCCAGGTGCCGATCATGATCGCACTGGCCACCATCATGGCCGTGCTGCTGAATTCGCCGCTTCTGAAAGCAAGACCGCTTTACCGCTTTGCCTTCTTCGCTCCGGTCGTCGTGGGGGAGGTCGCTTACGCCGCCGTCTTCCGTCTGATGTTCAGTGCCGATTTCGGCATCATCAATAAGATGCTCGTGAATGTCGGTCTCTCGCCCATCTCCTGGTTCGACAATGCAACGGCTGCCATGGCGCTGATCATCATCGCCGTGACGTGGCGCTGGGCAGGCTACAACGCCATCATCATCCTCGCCGGACTGCAATCCATCCCCGGCGACGTCTATGAGGCGGCGCGGCTGGACCGGGTCAGCAAACGCCAGCAGTTTTTCCACATCACGCTGCCGCTTCTCAAGCCCATCATCATCTTTTGCATGGTGCTTTCGGTGATCGGCACGATGCAGCTCTTTACCGAACCGTTCCTCATCACCAATCGCGGCGGTCCGGGTGGCGGCACCGAGACGCTCGGCATCTTCCTTTACCGCCAGGGCTTCACCTCGCTCAACTTCGGCTATGCCTCGGCGATTGCCTACACGATCGCAGCCCTTGCCATCGTCATATCGCTCTTCAATCTCTGGGTCGGGAGGGAGCAGAAATGAGATCGAAATCGAGATCGCTTCTCTGGCAGAAAATCGCGTTGCACGCGGCCCTCACGCCACTTGCGCTGATCTGGCTTTTCCCGCTGTGGATGATGTTTGTCTTCTCGACCATGCCGGATTACGGCATCTTCAGTCCGAATATCGAGCTGATCCCGTCGACGCATTTTATCGAGAACTTCCAGAACCTGCAGGCCGATACCGATTTTCTGCGCGCGATGTTCATCTCGATCACGGTGGCGGTGATCTACACGGTCCTCTCCGTCATGCTGACGTCGATGGCGGGATGGGCCTTGGCGCGCTATCGCTTCGCCGGACGTTCGGTGGTGGTGGCGATCATTATCGGCACGATCACCTTGCCCTATGCGGTCGTCGTCATTCCGCAATTCATCATGGTGGCCCGCGAGTTCAAGCTCGGAAATACATGGGTTGCGCTGATCGTCCCGCCTCTCTTCAACTCGCTCGGGGTACTCTTTATGCGCCAGTCCTTTTCCATGATGCCGGGTGAGCTGTTCGACGCCGCGCGTGTGGAAGGGGTGAAAGAGTGGCAAATCTTTCTGCGCATAGCGCTGCCGCTGGCGCGTCCCACCATGGCCGCTCTTTCGATCATCCTGTTTCTCGCCTCGTGGAACAACTATCTCTGGCCGCTGCTCATTAACTCCCGTCCAGGAATGATGACGGCACCCGTGGCGCTCGGCACGCTGATCGGTCTCACCAAGGTCTCGTGGGGCGGGATCATGGCCGGAGCGGTGCTGCTGACCGCGCCAATCCTCGTCATCTTCGTGGTGTTGCAACGCCACTTCATCGCCGGCATTTCAGCCGGCGCCGTCAAGTAATCCGGGAGGAGCCGCATGGCGGGACTTTCACTTAACAACGTCGTCAAACGCTATGGTTCGCTGGAGGTTATCCACGGCGCGAACCTGGAAATCGAAGATGGCGAATTCGTCGTTTTTGTCGGCCCTTCCGGCTGCGGGAAATCGACCCTGCTTCGCATGATCGCTGGCTTGGAGGATATCTCGGATGGCAAGATCGAGATCGGCGGCAAAGTCGTCAATGATGCCGAGCCAGCCGATCGCGGCATTGCCATGGTCTTCCAGTCCTATGCGCTTTATCCGCATATGACGGTTGAAGAAAATCTGTCCTTCGGCCTTCGCATGAATGGTAATCCTAAGGCGGATACTGAAGCGCGCGTTCGGCGCGCCGCCGAAATCCTGCAGATCAACGAGTTGATGCAGCGCAGGCCAAAGCAGCTCTCCGGCGGTCAGCGGCAGCGTGTTGCCATTGGACGTGCCATCGTGCGCGAACCGCAGGTGTTTCTCTTCGACGAACCGCTCTCCAATCTCGATGCGGAACTGCGTGTCCAGATGCGGGTGGAAATCTCCAAGCTGCACAAGCAGCTCGGCACGACGATGATCTACGTCACCCACGACCAGACGGAAGCCATGACGCTTGCCGACAAGATCGTGGTGCTGCGCGGCGGCAAGATCGAGCAGGTCGGCGCGCCGCTCGATCTCTATGACGATCCCGAAAATCGCTTCGTCGCAGGCTTCGTCGGATCGCCAAAAATGAACTTTCTGCCGGGCAAGGTCGCTCACGAGACCGCTGAAGGCGTGACGATCACCCTGGACCACGCGCCGACCTTCTCATTGACCCTGCCGGTTGCGGCGCGGCCTGGGATCGGCGCGCCCATCACGCTTGGTATTCGCCCGGAGCATTTCGAGGATGCCGGCAAGGCCGCCGATTTGACGGTTGCCGTCGATGTCGCCGAACATCTGGGCAATACCAGCTACGTCTATGCACATCTGGCGGAAAAGTTGCCGTTGATCATCGAGCGCCCCGAATCCCGCCACGTCGGCAAGCTCGACCGGCTTACCGTCTCCGTCCCGGCCAACAAGGCCTTCCTGTTCGATAGCAACGGCACGCGCCTGCGCTAAACCAAATTCACATCCAAAGCAGACGAGGAATATCATGCCCGACCTTCAACCCATCCGCTGGGGCATTATCGGACCCGGCACTATCGCGAAGACCTTTGCCGAGGGTGTTGCCCATTCGACGACCGGCAAGCTCGTGGCGATCGCAACGCGCAATCCGGATCGGCCGGGCCTGAGCGATGGCTTCCCCGGTGCCCGCATCGTCAATGGCTATGACGCGCTGCTCTCCGATGCAGAGATCGATGCGGTCTATATCGCGACCCCACACACAGGCCACGCCGAATGGGCCATCAAGGCGATCCGGGCCGGCAAGCATGTGCTGGTGGAAAAGCCGATTGCGCTCTCCGCCTATGATGCCGATGCCATTTTCCACGAGGCGAAGAAGGCAGGCGTTTTTGCCGGTGAAGCCTATATGTACCGTCTGCATCCGCAGACCGCCAAGATCGTCGAGCTGGTCAAGAGTGGCGCGATTGGCGAGGTGAGGATCATCCGCTCCAGCTTCGGTTTCAGCATGGGCAGCTTCCGCGCCGATCACCGCCTGTTTGCCAATGAGAGTGCTGGCGGCGGCATTCTCGATGTCGGTGGCTATCCGGTTTCTATGGCTAGGTTGATTGCCGGTGCCGTTTCAGGTCAGCCTTTCCTGGAGCCCACCAAGGTTTCCGGCGTCGCGCATCTCGGTCAATCGGGTGTCGATGAATGGGCCTCGGCCGTGCTGAAGTTTCCGAACGAGATCATCGCCGAAGTGTCCTGCTCGATCATGGCGAACCAGGACAACGTGCTGCGCATCATTGGATCGGAAGGCCGCATTGAAGTGCAGGACTTCTGGTTTGCTTCCGGCCATAAGGGTGGGGTCGGCAAGATCGACGTGATCAAGGGCAAGGACCGCCAGACCATTGAGGTTGCCGAAGATCGTTATCTCTACTCCTTCGAGGTGGATGCGGCAGGCGAGGCCATTCGCAACCAGTCCCAGGAATTCGCCTACCCCGGCATGAGCTGGGCCGACACGCTCGGAAATCTGCGGGTCATGGATCAGTGGCGCGCCTCGGTTGGACTCGAATATGGCGTGGAGAGTGCGTCCAAGCGCGTTCTCAACATTGCAGGCGGCAAGGTTGCGCCGGGCAATTCCGTACCGAAGCGTCAGATTCCAGGCGTCGCCAAGCCCGCATCGGTCGTGGCGCTCGGTTTCGAGTTCTTCCCGAACTTTGCTTCCGCATCGCTCACCCTCGACAGCTTCTATGAGGCCGGCGGCAATCTCTTCGACACCGCCTTCGTCTATGGCGGCGGCAAGACGGAAGCGATTTTTGGCGACTGGCACACCAGCCGCAACGTCCCGCGCGAAGAGATCGTGCTGATCGGCAAAGGCGCGCATTCGCCGCTTTGCTATCCCGATGTGATTGCCAAGCAGCTCGACCAGTCTCTGAACCGGCTGAAGACGGATTATGTCGATATCTATTTCATGCACCGCGACAATACCGATGTGCCTGTCGGTGAGTTCGTCGATGCAATGGATGCCGAAGTAAAGCGCGGGCGCATTCGCGGCATTTTTGGCGGTTCGAACTGGACGCGCCAGCGCATGGACGAGGCAAACGCCTATGCTGAGAAGACCGGCAAGACCGCGCCGGGCGCGCTTTCCAACAATTTCTCGCTGGCCGAAATGCTGGACCCGATCTGGGCCGGATGTGTCGCAGCCTCCGACGAGCCTTGGAAAGAATGGGCGAAAGAGCGCCAGATCCCGAACTTTGCCTGGTCCAGCCAAGGCCGAGGCTTCTTCACCGACAGGGCAGGCCGCGACAAGCGGGACGATGAGGAGATCGTGCGCGTCTGGTACTCCGAGCGCAATTTCGAGCGCCGCGACCGGGCAATCGAGCTTGCCAAGGAGCTTGGCCGACACCCGATCCACATCGCGCTTGCCTATGTGATCGCCCAGCCGTTCCCCGTCATTCCGCTGATCGGCCCGCGCACCATTGCCGAGCTGGAAGACAGCCTGTCGGCGCTCGATATCAAGCTCACGCCTGAGCAGGTGCGCTGGCTGGAAGCTTGATTGATCATAAATATCCGGCCGCGGAAACTGCGCGGCCGGATGTCACCTGGATTGCAGGTTCGTGATATCGCTGTCGCCCGGAATGAGCTGCATCGGCCAGACGATGTGCTTGGGCTGTTGCGGATAGAAGCTGCTATAGGCCGGCATGGTCGATAGCAGGGTCTTGCCGACGGAGACGCCGAGATCGCGCAGCGACATGCGGAAACTCGTCAGTCTCGGCTCGAGAAACTGGCCGCTCGGGCCCTCGCGAAAGCCGATGACAGCGAGATCCTGTCCAGCGCGAAGTTTCACCTCTGCAAGGCGTCGGTAGAGACCGATCGCCATCAACTCGTAAATCAGGATCAGGGCTGTGGGGCGTGGCCGCATCTGCAGCCACTCGCTTGCCGCGTGATAGCCACCCTGTTCGCTGGACCTGGCGCGAATGATGAGTTTTTCGTCATAGGGGAGAGACGCGTCCTCCAGACCCTTGCGATAGCCTTCCAGGAAGATATAGCCAAGATTGATGTCGGTGTCGGGTGCTGCAACGGCAATCGAACGGTGACCGGCGGCCGCAAGGCGAGCCACGGCGGTTCTTGCCACACCTTCGAAATCGAGATCGATCCAGGCGTGATCGGTGCTGGAACCCGTTCGCCCCAGGGTGACGAAGGGCAGGCGCGTCTGCTTGAGGAAGTCGACGCGCTTGTCGATCCGGCTGGTGGACGAAATGACCATCGCATCCACCATGCGCCTTGCCACCATGCGCTTCAAATACTCGTCGGGATCCTCTTCCGCAGGACAAGGCAGGACGATGAGGTCGAGATTGTGGGTCGAGAAAACACTCTGCAAGCCATCCGTCACGCCCAGGAAAAAGTTGTCGGCGTTTTCGACCGCTTGCGTGTCGGACCCGGTCATCAGGCCGATGACGTTGGTGGCACCCTGTCGCAGGCTGCGCCCGGACTGGTTTGCGACGTAGCCCAGCTTTTCTGCCGCCTCCAACACTCTGCGACGGGTATCGTCGTTCACATCCGGCTTGCCATTCAAGGCGCGGGATACGGTGCCGATGGAGATGTCCAGATAGTCTGCGAGCTGGCGGATACCCTTCATGCATGTCCTCCCGGCTCCAAACCAGAGAAGCCCTTCACTACGGTCTTGACACATCTAGCACCT
Organism: Agrobacterium cavarae; assembly: GCF_004310285.1. Taxonomy (GTDB): domain Bacteria; phylum Pseudomonadota; class Alphaproteobacteria; order Rhizobiales; family Rhizobiaceae; genus Agrobacterium; species Agrobacterium cavarae. The sequence continues at coordinate 348,935 of NZ_SISF01000032.1, read as the reverse complement.
TAAGCATAGTCTCGTAAACGTTTACGAAAGCTGGTTCCGCAAAGAGGAGTTTGCGGGCGGCAGGGAGGACAATGTGACATTGAATGCCGTTTTGTGCGGGTGCGGAGCTATGGCCAAAGGCTGGCTGCGCGCGATCGCCTCACATCCAGATTTGCAATCGTCGATCCGCATATGCGGCCTTGTCGATCTGAACGAGAAGGTCGCCCAGGCGCTGGCCGACGAGTTCGCGCTCCAGGACGTCGTTATCGGCAGCGATCTCGAAGACGTCCTCACCAAGACCAAAGCTGACGTGGTTTTCGATGTCGTCATCCCCGATGCCCGTTTCGGCGTGGTTGCTACTGGCCTTAAGGCTGGCTGCCATGTGTTGAGCGAAAAGCCGATGGCGCCTTCCCTAGAAGAGGCGAAGACGCTGCTGGAGCTTGCCAAAAGTGCCGGGAAAATCCACGCCATTGTTCAAAACAGGCGCTATATCAGGGGGATACGCCGCCTGCATCGCGCCGTTCAGGATGGCGTAATCGGGGAATTGACGGCCATTCATTGCGACTTCTTTCTGGCGCCGCACTTTGGCGGCTTCCGTGAGGAAATGCAAAATGTGTTGCTGCTGGATATGGCGATCCACACCTTCGATGCCGCGCGTTTCGTCGCCGACCAGAACCCGCTGGCGGTCTATTGCGTGGAGAGAAATCCAGCTGGCTCATGGTACGCCCATGGCGCATCGGCCAACGTCATCTTCGAACTTTCAAATGACGTCATCTTCACCTATCGCGGCTCGTGGTGCGCCGAAGGCGAGCGGACAAGCTGGGAAAGCACATGGCGGCTGGTCGGATCGAAGGGCATGATCCTTTGGGATGGTGAGGATGGTTTCTCGGCAAACGTAGCGGGAAGCGACGAAGGGCTTCTGCGCGGAACTTCTGCCGTAAACGTTTCTGAAAACGTGAATGAAGAGCAGACGGAAGGGCATGCCAGCGTGCTCTTGTCATTCCTGCGTGCCATCGAAAATGGGACGGTTCCAGAGACCGTCTCCTCCGACAATATCAAAAGCCTGGCCATGGTCATGGGCGCGATTGAAAGCGCCCGCACCGGTCAGCGTGTTGTTATCGAGATTTGAGGTCTAATATGAGCGATCCAGCAAAATCCGTCCGCATCGGCACCATGGTCAGTGCCACAAAAGGGGATGCCGCCGAGCGAATCTCGGAAATCGGCGACCTTGGATTCGAAAGCTTTGAGCCGTTCTTCTGGCAGACGACCAATGGCCAGGATCTTGCGGAACTTGGCAAACGCTGCGTCGAAGCCATCGGCGACCGCGACATCACCATTTCGACGCTCGGCATGTTCGGCAATCCGCTGGAAGAAACGGAGATGGACCTCCAGACCCTTCAAGGCTGGAAGGACTGCATCGACAACGCCCATCATTTTGGCGCCACCTGCGTGGCAGGCTTTACCGGCCGCGTCCGCGGCAAGCCCTTGCCGGAGAGCCTTCCACGCTACAGGGAAGTCTGGAGCGAACTGGCGAAGCGCGCTGCCGACAAGGGCGTGAAGATCGCCTTTGAAAACTGCGCCATGGACGGCAACTGGCAAACGGGTGACTGGAACATTGCTCACAATCCGGATGCCTGGGAACTGATGTTCAACGAGACGCCGGATTATAATATCGGTCTGGAGTGGGAGCCCTGCCACCAGATGGTCTACTTGATCGATCCGTTGCCGCAGATCCGCAAATGGGCGCACAAGATTTTCCACGTCCACGGCAAGGACGCGACCATCCGTTGGGACGTGATCAAGGAGCACGGCATCTTTGGCAAGCATCCCTTCGTCTTCATGCGCACGCCGGGCTTTGGCGACAGCAACTGGACCGACATCATTTCCGAGCTTCGGCTGGCCGGCTGGTCCGGCTCCATCGATATCGAAGGCTGGCATGATCCGGTCTATCGCGATCAGCTGGAAATGACGGGCCAGGTTCATGCGCTCAACTATCTGAAGCACAGCCGGGGAGGGTCCTTCGTCGATCTCGCCGCAGAATATGGAGGCGGCGACCCGTCGCTTTTGTAAGACTCAAGCCGGGGGGAACCGGCATCGCAATCATGATCAAAGGAGGAGTATCATGACTATTGCAAAGCTAATGGGTGCAGTTGCACTTGCCGCATTGTCGACGCCCGCATGGGCCGAGCAGGTTCAAATCAATCTCTGGACCGTCGATCGGCCGGGCGAATATCATTACAAGATGGCGGAGGAATTTTCCGCCAAGAACCCGGACATCAAGGTCAATGTCCGTTCGGTTCAGTTTCCGGACATGGTCAACGAGTTGGCGAAGGCCATGGCGACAGGCGAAGCGCCGGACGTCACCTATATCGACAACCCGGATGTCGCGCTCTTTGCATCGCGCAAGCTGCTGCTCGACATGAAGCCGATGATCGACAAAAGCTCGGTCATCAAGCTCGATCAGATCCTGCCTGGCCCGCTCGCCTCCGTCACCTACAAGGATGGCGTCTACGGCATTCCGCGCGGGGCGAACACCATCGCGCTCTACTACAATGCCGACATGTACAAGGCCGCAGGGCTCGACCCGGACAAGCCGCCGCAGACATGGAACGAGCTTTATGATGCCGCCAAGAAGCTGACGCAACCTGATAAGGGCGTTTATGGCTTGGCGTTCTCCGCCGCAGCGACCGAAGAAGGCACCTTCCAGTTCCTGCCATGGCTGCAGATGGCCGGCGGCGATTACAACAAGGTCAATGTTCCGGGCGGTGTGGAAGCGCTGACACTCTGGAAGAAGTTCATCGATGAGGGGCTTGCCTCCAAGGACACGCTGATCCGTGGCCAGTGGGACTCGACCGGTACCTTCAATGCCGGCAATGCCGCCATGAGCATTTCCGGCCCATGGGAACTGCCGCGCATGAGCAAGGACGCGAAATTCGATTATCGTGTCGCGATCCTGCCTGTTCCCAAGGAAGGAGCACCGCATGCTTCGGCCCTGGGTGAAGGCGACAACGTCATCGTTGCCAACTCCAAGCACCCCAAGGAAGCGTTCAAGTTCATCGAATATATGTATGAGCAGATGCCGCGCGTCTGGAACGACTTCGGCTATGTGCCCGCCTATCCGGTGAAGGTCGAGGATCCGAAATATCCACAGGCGTACAAGGTTTTCGAGGAGTCGATGAAGTTTGCGCGCAATCGCGGCCCCAGCCCCGATTGGTCGAAGATTTCAAAGGCGATCCAGACCGCGATCCAGACGACTCTGACCGGCCAGGCCACAGCGGAAAATGCGCTGACGACGGCGCAGAAGTCGATCGACAAGATCCTCAAATAGGCTGGACGTCCGGTCCTTTGATCGAGAGGCTGCGGGCGCGTCCACGTCCGCAGCCAGTTTCCAAACTGATGAAGCGCACGGTCCGACTTGGTGGAACGCGCATATGAGATGTCGGGAGGCGAAATGCTCCGTTTCAATCGAGTTTTCCGCGATGGTGGCGGGTTTGACAGCGCGCTCGTTCTGTTCGCGCTCGCCTATCTCGTTACATTTTCCGCTTTCCCGTTGATCTACAATCTGGTCATCTCGTTCCAGAGCGTCGATCTCTTCACCATTGCCACCTTCGACCGTCCGTTTGTCGGTCTCGATAACTACCGCGAAATCATCGACGATCCGTTGTTCATGCCGATCGTGCGCAACACCTTCCTGTTCGTTTTCCTGTCAGTCATCTTCCAACTGGGGATCGGCCTGGCGCTTGCATTGTTCTTCCGGCTCGATTTTCCAGGCGCCTCCTGGCTGCGGGGCCTGTTTCTTGCGGGCTGGATCATGCCGGGACTGGTGGTCGGTGCCATCTGGGGCTGGATTCTGGCCGGTGACTTCGGTGTGGTGAACTGGCTCCTGCAATCACTCGGTATCACCCAGCAGAAGATCTTCTGGCTCTCCGACCCATCGATCTCGATCTACTCCGTCATCATCGCCAATATCTGGCTCGGCGTTCCCTTCAACATGATCCTATTGTCGGTCGGTCTCGCCTCGATCCCCGATGACGTCTACGAGGCGGCGGAACTGGATGGAGCGACGCGCTTGCAGCGCTTCTTCACCATCACCCTGCCGATGATGCGGGCGCAGCTCGGTGCCGTCATTTCGCTTGGCATCATTTTCACCCTGCAGCAGTTCGACCTCTTTGCGGCGCTGACACAAGGCGGTCCGTCGAATGCCTCCAACGTGCTGCAATACTGGTCCTGGGAGCTTGCCTTCCGCGAATACCGCATCGGCCATGGCTCGGTTGTTTCCGTCGTGATGACCCTTCTGGTCATCGTCGTCGCCACCGCTTATGTCCGCTCGACGAGGCACGAACATGTTGTCTAGCACCCCCTGGAAACGCTGGCTTCTACTGGCCATTGCCGTCGCTATCGTCGCGATCTACCTCTTCCCGCTCTACTGGATGTATGTCACGGCGCTGAAGACCAACACCGAGACCTTCGCCAACCCGCCGACACTCTGGCCGCATCATCCCGAGTTGAAGGTTACCCGTGTCTGGAACGACATGGGCATGGATACCTTCATCCAGAACTCGCTGATCATCGCCTTCGGTACGGTCTCGCTCGTCGTGCTCTTCGGCACGGGTTGTGCCTATGCCCTAGCGCGTGTCCGCTCTGTCTGGATGGATCTCGCACTCTTCCTCGTTCTGATGCTGCAGGTCCTGCCGCCATCCCTGATGGTGAATCCGATCTTCGTCGCTTTCAGTCAGCTTGGCCTGCTGTCATGGCCGCGAACGGGCGTCATCCTGGCAACCGCTGCCAACAAGCTGCCGCTCTATATCGTTCTGGTGCGGGCAGCCTTCACCCAGGTGCCGCGCGAGCTCGAAGAGGCAGCCCTGGTGGATGGTAACAGCCGCATTGGTGCATTCCTTCGCATCTCGGTGCCGCTTGCCCGCAATGGCATACTGGTTTCGGCGATCCTCATCTTTCTTCAGTCGCTGGGCGAATATGTCTATTCGCGCTCGCTCATCACCGACAGGGCCTTCCAGCCTGCGACTGTCGGCCTGCAGTTCTTCGTCGGGCCGAATGCCTCCGACTGGACCGGCATCATGACCTTCGCGGCGATCTATGTAACGCCCATTCTCATCATCTTCGTCCTGCTTCAGCGCCGCATCGTCAGCGGCCTGACATCCGGAGCGCTCAAATGACATTGCAGATCGAATTGTCCGGCATCCAGAAACACTACGGCGCCTACCACGCGCTGCGCGGCATCGATATCGCCATCCCGAAAGGCCAGTTCGTGGCACTTGTCGGGCCGTCCGGCTGTGGCAAGTCGTCCTTGCTTCGCACCCTTGCGGGGCTGGAGACGATCTCGAGCGGCACAATCCGCATCGAAGGCGAAGATATCACCCGCCAGCCGCCGCGCATGCGCGATATCGCCATGGTGTTTCAGTCCTATGCGCTCTATCCGCATATGACAGTGGAAAAGAACCTCACCTATTCGCTGCGGCTGAAGGGTGTTTCCAAGGCCGAAGCACGCCGCAAGGCGGAGGAGATTGCCCAGATCACCGGCCTTACCACGCTTCTTGCCCGCTATCCGCGTGAGCTTTCCGGTGGCCAGCGCCAGCGCGTCGCAATGGGGCGGGCCATCATCCGCAATCCCAAGGCGTTTCTCTTCGACGAGCCGCTGTCCAATCTCGACGCGGCGCTTCGCGTTCACATGCGCGCTGAAATTCGCAAATTGCACAACAGCCTCGGAGCAACGTCTGTCTATGTCACACATGACCAGATCGAAGCCATGACCATGGCCGATCATGTCGTCGTCATGCGCGCCGGCGTGATCGAGCAGCAAGGCGCGCCGCTTGAGCTCTACGATCGACCGGTCAACCGCTTCGTCGCAGGGTTCATCGGCTCTCCGGCCATGAACTTTGTAGCGGCTATCGCCGCGGAAGACGGACGAACGCTGGTTTTGAATTTTGGTGGAAAGTCCGAACCTCAGACGATCATGTCCCCCGTCGCCTTCACGCCGGGCGCACGCGTGACCGTTGGTATCCGGCCGGAGCACATTACGCTCGCACCGCCCGGATCGTCGACGATCACCCTGCCGGTCGGCATTGTGGAAACCACAGGCTCCGCGACCTCGGTGACCACGGCGACGCAACCGGAAATGACGGTGGCGCTTCAGGGAAGAAGCAATGTGAAAGCGGGGGACAGCGTCGGCTTCAATATCGATCCAGCGTCGTTGCATCTGTTCGACCATGAAACCGAACAGCGGCTCTGATCTTCAAGGATCGGTAAAGCCTCCAACGCGCAGATCCAGCGTGCCCGATTGCGGATCGCTCTTAAAGAAGAGCGTCCCGTTGTCATGGGATTCGGCTGCAACATAATCGAAGGTCACATCCGCCGTATCCGTGGTTCCGTCTGTGCTGAGCAGCGTGCCGACCACATGCACCGTGGCGGCGGTTGTCTGGCTGACATTGTGGATATCGAAGTTCACCCTGAAGCCGTTGCTGGCAGGCTCCACCGAAACAACGGAGAGTTCGAAATCCGCTTTCGCGTCGTCATAGCGATAGATGTCCCATGAGATCCAGCCGAGCAGTGCTATCACGAGCAAAGATGAGATGATGCCGGTGACCCACTCGATCCAGTGGGGCGAGGATGTTTCCATCTGGCCGTCTGCGGAGGATTTGGTCATGGCGTTCTCATAGCACGAGGCGGGCCGAAGCAGCGCCGATAGCTGCGGGGAAACCCAAGATGACGACGGCTCCGACGATCTGCGACAGGGATGTTCCCGTCAGTCGTTCGAAGCTCCACAGGCAGTAGAGGCTGATGCCAAGCGCGATGACATAGCCCGGCATGGTAAAGCGGATGAAGGTGTGCCACCAGGCACTGTCTTCTGCATGACCGTGCCCGCCCTTGAAATGGAGGGCATAGACAAAACCATGCATCAGAGTGAGCGACAGGAGTACGGTGAGCAGCGTCTGATAGCGCGTGATCTTGTAGGCGATCAGGATCATTTCCTCAGTCGGCGCGACATTGAGCGCGAGGAAGAGAGCGCCGACCAGCATCATGAACAGCTCAATAAAGTAGCTGGTCTCCGTCTCGGCGTCGTCGCCTTCGTCATCGTCTTCGGAATGCATGCCAAGCTGGCTGCGGCCAAGAAGCGCGCCGATACTGGCGGGAACGGCCTGAAGCGCGATCTTTGCCACCGTCGTGCTCGTCGTCGCCTGGTCATTGATCAAGCCGAAGAGGGCAAGAATGGCGGCGCTGACGATTATTGCAAGGCCATAGGCCGTCACCGCGTCTCGGATAACTTCGATCCAGGAGGAGGTTTTCTCAAAGCCGACACGCTTTGCCAGCACCACCAGAAGCGGGATGTTGAGAACGCAGAGCAGTAGCAGTTTTTCCCGCGACATGTAGAAGCCGAGAAACCACAGCTCCATCGTCATCAACATGGGAAGCGCAAAGAGAAGCGCACCGCCCACGCCACGCGCGAGGCCGACCAGAAACTCCCGTTCCTTCGATGAATCCCGTGTCGCACTCTCGACCATTTTATCCCCCCGGAATAGGCCTATAACCTTCTGGATTGAGGCCGGTTCCCGCAGCCGCATAAGCAGGCTTTTTCACACGGATCGACCGACTCAGTCCGGTGCTCGGTCAAGGGGGTCTCGAAGTTAATTTTAGCCGCCGCTAAGGGCGCGCGTTAACCATTTGTTAACCAAATCACCGCTACCTCTCTATCAACGATTTCTTTACCAAGATGACCAAAGTGCTAACAGACTCGCGTTCGATCCGTATCAAGGGCCGCTCATTTCTGGCGGTCGTTCTTTCTCCCGAGTCGCCGCTGGATGTCTGGCTGGAGCGGCTGGACGATCTGGCAGCGCGCTCTGCCGGGTTCTTTCTGTCACGTCCGGTGGTGCTGGATGTGGCGGACCTGAAGCTCGACAAGGCAGGCCTGAAGTCCTTGCTTGCCGAGCTTTATAATCGCAACGTTGCCATCATGGGCATCGAGGGCGGACGCCCGTCGATGATCGAAACCGGCATGCCGCCCGCGCTCAAGGGCGGAAAGCCGGCCTCGGATGTCGAGGTTGAACCGGTGGCGCTTGCCGAGGTGGAAGCGCCGGCGGAGCAAAGAGCACCCGTGACCGAAATCCGCAGCGTCGTGCAGTCGCTGATGATCAGCGAGCCGGTGCGCTCGGGCCAGTCGATCATCTTCCCGGAAGGCGATGTGACGATCGTCGGTTCCGTCGCCTCCGGCGCAGAAGTGATCGCCGGTGGCTCGATCCATATTTACGGCGCGCTGCGCGGACGCGCCATGGCGGGCTCACTCGGCAACGCCTCTGCACGCATTTTCTGCAAGAAGCTGGAAGCCGAGCTTCTTGCCATCGACGGTGTTTACAAGGTTGCGGAAGATATCGACCCGAAGCTTCGGGGGCAGGCCGTCCAGCTCTGGCTGGAAAACGATACGATCAAGGCGGACAAACTCAATTAAGCCGTAAGCGGCAGGAAACAGGAGATCAGGATGGGGAAGGTAGTAGTCGTTACCTCCGGAAAGGGAGGCGTCGGAAAGACGACGTCGACCGCAGCCCTCGGTGCAGCGCTGGCACAGAACAAGGAAAAGGTCGTCGTCGTGGATTTCGACGTCGGTCTTCGCAACCTCGATCTGGTCATGGGTGCGGAACGTCGTGTGGTCTACGATCTGGTCAATGTCATTCAGGGCGACGCCAAGCTGACGCAGGCGCTCATCCGCGACAAGCGTCTCGATACGCTGTTCCTGCTGCCGGCTTCGCAAACGCGCGACAAGGACAATCTGACGCCGGAAGGTGTCGAGTGGGTCATCTCCGAACTCAAGAAGCATTTCGATTGGGTGATCTGCGATAGTCCGGCGGGTATCGAACGCGGCGCAACGCTTGCCATGCGTCACGCGGATATCGCCGTCGTCGTGACCAATCCGGAAGTCTCGTCCGTGCGTGACTCCGACCGCATCATCGGCCTTCTCGATTCCAAGACGATCAAGGCTGAACGGGGCGAGCGGATGGAAAAGCACCTGCTTCTGACGCGTTACGATGCCGCCCGCGCCGAGCGCGGCGACATGCTAAAGGTCGATGACGTTCTGGAAATCCTCTCCATTCCGCTGATCGGCATCATTCCCGAAAGCATGGACGTGCTGCGCGCTTCCAACGTTGGTGCACCGGTCACGCTTGCCGATGCCAAGTCGGCGCCAGCCATGGCCTATTTCGATGCGGCACGACGTCTGTCGGGCGAAGACATTCCGGTTTCCATTCCCGGCGAAAAGCGCGGCATCTTTGCCAAGATTTTCGGGAGGGCCGCATGAGCATCTTCAACCTTTTCCGCAAACAGAAGTCCGCACCCGTCGCACGCGAACGGTTGCAAGTCCTTCTTGCGCATGAGCGCACCAATCAGAGTTCGGATCTGGTCGTCATTCTGCGTGAGGAAATTCTGGCGGCGATCGCCAAGCATGTGCAGATCGATAGCGATAAGGTCCATGTCAAAATGGACAGCGACGAGCATATGTCGCTTCTGGAAATCGATGTCGAAATTCCATTGAGCGCGTCGCTTCGCGCTGCCTAACTCGATCAAGATAACGCCGGGCACTGTCCCGGCGTTGTCATTGGGCGGTTTGACCTTTCCCTCAGGTGCGATTCTGGACTAAGCCTGTCTTGATCGAGACTGAAGGGTGGTTTGATGGCAGAGGTGGAGAAGGCGGACGAGCGGGAAAAACAGACCCACCGACGAGGCTTTGGCGTTTCCACCGTCTACGAGAAGCTACGCAATGAGATCATCGAATTGCGGCTTGCGCCCGGCAGTCCGATCGATGAACTGCAACTCTCCGAACGTTTCTCGCTGTCGCGCACGCCCATTCGTGAGGCGCTGGTTCGTCTTTCCGCCGAAGGACTGATCACGACGCTGACCAACCGCGCGACTATCGTCTCGCAGATCGATTTTCTCGGATTGCCGGAATTCTTCGACGCGTTGACCCTGATGTATCGCGTTACGACTCGGCTTGCTGCGGCCAATCACACAGAGGCGGATATCGCGCAGATCCGCACCCTGCAAAGCGCCTTTGCATTGGCTGTCGAAGAACGCGACGCGCTAGCGATGATCTCCACCAACCGCGATTTTCACGTTGCGATCGCGCAAGCCGGTGGCAATCGTCATTACGTCGAACTCTTCACTCGGTTGCTCGATGAAGGACGGCGCATCCTTCGCCTCTACTACTCCTCCTTCAACGATGTCCTGCCCAACCAATATGTCAGCGAGCATGAGGACATGATTCAGGCGATCATCGACCGGGACGTCGAAAAGGCGGATGCGCTTGCCAGAGCGCATGCCGATCAGATTGTCAAACAGATCCGCTCCTACATCACGGCCGATACCCGCCAGAGCGCCAATCTCAGCTTTTAAATTCAAAAAGCGCGCCTTGGCGGAACGCCCAGCATTTGCGCCCAGATTTCATGTATTTTATTTGTCGACAAGATCAAAATCCGGTGCTACAAGGGATGCACATCAGGCGGCTATGGTGCCGCAAAAGGATTGGAAACCATGGCCAGCACGATCTTCACCGGATGCATCCCCGCCCTCATGACGCCCTGTAAGGCGGACAGAACGCCTGACTTCGACCTGCTTGTGAAGAAGGGCAAGGAACTCATCGCGGCCGGAATGTCGGCAGTCGTCTACTGCGGCTCTATGGGCGATTGGCCGCTGTTGACAGACGAGCAGCGCCAGGAAGGCGTGCAGCGTCTTGCTGAAGCGGGTGTTCCCGTCATCGTCGGCACCGGCGCCATCAACACCAAGTCGGCCGTCAGCCACGCTGCTCACGCTGCAAAGGTCGGCGCCAAGGGCTTGATGGTCATTCCGCGCGTTCTCTCCCGCGGTTCTTCCGTTTCTGCACAGAAGGCACACTTCTCCGCCATTCTTGAAGCGGCAAACGGACTTCCGGCGGTGATCTACAACAGCCCCTATTATGGCTTTGCGACCCGAGCTGATCTGTTTTTCGATCTGCGCTCGCGCTATTCGAACCTCATCGGCTTCAAGGAATTCGGCGGCAAGCAGGACATGACCTATGCTGCAGAAAACATCACCGCCGGCGACGATGATCTGACCCTGATGGTCGGCGTCGATACGGGCGTCTACCACGGCTTCGTCAACTGCGGTGCAGGCGGTGCCATCACCGGCATCGGTAACGCGCTGCCGAAGGAAGTGCTGCATCTGGTCGCTCTGTGCGAAAAGGCCGCCAAGGGCGATGCGGCAGCACGTGCCGAAGCGCGCGAGCTGGAAGAGGCGCTGACGGTGCTCTCGACCTATGACGAAGGTCCAGACCTCGTTCTACACTACAAGTATCTGATGGTTCTGAACGGCGATACCGAATACACGCTGCATTTCAACGAAACGGATGAATTGAGCGCCTCGCAGCGCCGTCATCTGGAAAGCCAGTACACCTTGTTCCAAAACTGGTACGCATCGCGTTACTCGGCGTGACGATTACCGACTTGGATGCGAGACGCGATTGCTAAGAATTGCGCTGTGCATCAAGTCTCATTCTTCACCCTATACTTTACGGTTCAAAGATATAGCAGGCGGCCAGACGAGGGCCGCCTCTTTTTTATTTCAGACCTGGAAGCGGAAACTGATTTGCCGATCGCGATGGAATAGAGTTCAAGCAGAAGATAACGCGTTTCGCTTAAGCTCAGAGGCGATCATGCAAAATTCCTAAATGCCAGACAGCACTATTCTTTTTGCGGTTTGTTTGCGAATTGTTTAAAATCTTACATTAACGTCGCCCCAAATTTAGAGGGGCTCGTCGCATGAAGAAGATTCTCAATTCCGTTTCCGGAAAGCTTATCTTAGCTACCGGAACAGCTATTGCCGGCATCATGATTGCTTACACTGCTGTCAACGTGATGAACGTGAAATCAGCGACCGAGCGTGACGTGATGGCGCTCGCAACCGAGAAGGCTGCTTCAGTCAGCGAGAAGATCGCTGGAGACATTTCCGTCGCAACATCCGCAGGCGCAACGCTTGCTGCCACGATCGGTGGCTTCATCGAAAACGGTTCGCGCAGCCGCGCCGACATCGTTTCAATGATCGAGACCGTCGCGCCGCAATATCCGAACGTCTTTGGCGCGTGGATGTGTGAACTGATCGACGGCAAGAGCCCGAAGCCGACGGTCGGCAAGGAAGCTCTGAACGAGGAGGGCATCTTCACGCCCTACTGGACAAAGGATGACAGTGGCAAGATCGGTCTCTCAACCTGGAAGATCAAGCCAGAGGACGAATATTACGGCGGTGTGGTGAAGACCGGTAAACCGCTTATCACGTCGCCCTATCTGACCAACACGAAGCAGCTCGTCACCTCCGTCTCCGTGCCAGTCAAGGCCGCTGGAACGATGGTCGGCATCGCCGGCGTTGATATCAAGCTCGGCGATCTGACAAAGAGCTTGGCCCAGATCAAGCCGTTCGAAGGTGGCGACGTCATGCTGGTCGCGAACAACGGTAAGTGGCTCGCCCACGACAACGCCGACAATCTGATGAAGGATTATTCCGATGTCGGCGCCGATCTCGTCAAGCAGGCCTTGGCCGACGGCAAGATGCGTGTGATCGAGGGTCTCCCGGACGGTTCTGTCCGTCTCGTCTACCCCTTCACGGCACCCGGCATGAACACCACCTGGGCGACGGTCCTGGATGTGCCTTCGGCCGTCTTCTCCGGGCCAGTCTGGCAGCAGATCTACAGCATGCTGATCGGTGGCCTGATCATTCTCGCAGTGACGCTTGGCGTGATCCTCGTTGCCACACAGATCCTGATCAAGAAGCCTCTGACATCCGTTCTGGGTTCCGTCGGCAAGATGGCCAATGGCAATTACAAGGATCAGGTCGCCCAGACGGGCAAGCAGGATGAACTTGGCAATCTGGCCGCATCACTTGAAAAGTTCCGCTTCGCGCTTGCCCGCGGCGAAGACGTCCAGGCCGAGCAGGAAGAACTCCAGCGCCAGGTCGAAACCGATCGCAAGCGTCAAAGCGACATCGACAATGCCAAGGCTGAAGATCTTCGACACTTCGTCGAGCTGGTTCAGAGCCGCTTGAATTCTCTGGCAAGCGGCGACCTGACGGTTCGCATGAACGAGAAGGTCGCTCCTGAATTCGACACGATCCGCCAGAATTTCAACATCTCGGTATCTGCGCTGGAAGAGACGATCAGCAATGTCGTGAGCGCAGTCTACACGATTCGCTCGGGTCTAAGCGAAATCTCCACCGCGTCGAACGATCTGGCTCGCCGTACCGAGCAGCAGGCCGCCGCTCTGGAAGAGACCGTTGCAGCCCTAAGCGAGGTCACTCGTGGTGTGAACGATACGGCCGATGGTGCAACGGATGCGCAAAAGACCGTCAACGGCGCCAGGGCGGATGCTGAAAAGGGTGGCGACGTCGTTGCCCGCGCCGTCGCAGCGATGACCGAAATCCAAGGATCGTCCAGCAAGATCGGCAACATCATCAGCGTCATCGATGAAATCGCATTCCAGACCAACCTTCTGGCGCTGAATGCGGGTGTCGAAGCCGCACGCGCTGGCGAAGCAGGCAAGGGCTTTGCGGTGGTCGCGCAGGAAGTGCGTGAACTGGCGCAGCGCTCCGCCAATGCGGCGAAGGAGATCAAGGGCTTGATCTCCACCTCGTCCAGCCAGGTCGAAACCGGCGTTCATCTGGTTGAAGAAACGGGCGATTCGCTTGGCAAGATCGTCAAACAGGTTCTCGGCATGAGCCAGACCATCAACCAGATTGCGGCCGGTGCCCGTGAGCAGGCTGTCAGCTTGAAGGAAGTCTCGTCGGCCGCCGATCAGATGGATAAGGTGACGCAGCAGAACGCAGCGATGGTGGAAGAAACCACCGCAGCTGCTCAAAGCCTGTCGCAGGAAACCGAAAACCTCGCCAGCATGGTGGGACGCTTCCGCGTCAGCGCAGATACGAGGCTCGCCTCGAACTCGTCCCACGCACGCTACGCCATGGCAAGCTGATCTGCGATTTAGAAACGAGAGCCCCTTGCATCCTTTGGTACGCACGGGGCTTTATCTTTTTGATTCGACGCATCGTGCTTTCCAGAAATCGGTTCCGATTTTCGGGCCGATGCCGTAGCGGCGAGGAGCTTACAAAATCCCCCAGGCCCTGAAACGTCCGCGACCCGTCATTTCGCGCAGCTCCAGCTGGTTGGCAAGGACCATCGCGCCCTGTGGCGTGGTACCAAGTTCCTTGACGATCATGGATGTGGAGACGACTGGGTTTGCCAGAACCAGTTCGACCAGATCCGGCAGTCGCGAATTTGACCGCTTTCCGACCAACCGTCTTTCCATCCGGCTTTTGCCGTTCAGAAGACGGTCGTGTTCCTTCATGCCGAGTTCGGCCGCCTCGATCATTCCATCAAGGATCGCGACCAGTCGTTCTTCCTGATCGCGCGAATGGCGCCGTTCTCTGTGAATGGCGCGAAGTCCGCTGTTGAGCGCTGGCAGGATCGTTAAACCACTGGCACGCAGCGACGCGGCTGAGAGTTGCCGACCCAGCCACGGGCTTCGGTCTGAAACCTGGATATCGCGCCAGGCATCGAGAAGAATGGCAGCCTGCAGCGCCGCCGGATAGTCCGAATAGCGATCGACAAGCTTCCGCCACCGATGAAGTCGTTCTTCTTCGCTATCCTCATCGGACTGTTCGCCGGCAGGGCTGTGGATCGACGTCTCCGACTGGCTGCGATAGCTCAAGGCATCTGCGACAAGAGCGGTGCTGCGTGACAGCACGGCGTCCATCTGAGCCAACTCATCGGCAAGAGCTTTGTCCGCATCGTCTGGCTCTTCGAAGTCCGCCTCTTCGCCATCCGAAACCAGGTTTGATGGGGCGGCCTGCGGCTGGACGTTCTTTCCGCGAAGGAGGTCGATGCCGTGATCGCTCAGCGCCCATTGCGGCGGATGACTTTCCATCAGCCGCCTTGCCCTCAGAATGCGGTGGGCATTGACGATCTCGTTCGTCGGGGCTCGAATGTCCATACGTGCATCGTGCAAGACGAGATCCTCGACATGGACCAGTTCTCCATCGACCCAAAGCGAGGAAACGGCATCATGGAAGTTCTGTCGCTGCAGAAATCCGTCTCTGATCGGAGATCGGCTGACCCTTTCATCGAGACGCGCCAAAGCCTCGCCAGCCCGCGTCACGGACTGCAGGAGCCTTGTGGCTTTCAATAAGGAGAACTCATAGGTCATTGGAATCACTTAAAGGACAGACCGGAATGAAAGCAATCCTGGCTGTTCACTTTCAACCGATGTTTACATTCAACCGATGTTCACATCCAAGAAGATTAAAGTCTAAGAGGCCTTGGAATCATCTCCTGGGCCTCACGCCTGCTTCGGCAGATCGATCTTCGCTTCGAAGCCCTGTTCTCGACCTGGGGCGGGCGAGGATAGTGTGAGCGACGCATTCATGCGCTTTGCCAGATTGTCGACGATCGCAAGGCCGAGACCGGACCCAGACGCCTGGGTTTGGCCGCGCATGAAGCGGGTTGTCAGTCTCGGCAGGAGTGCTGGATCGATCGGCGTCCCGTCATTGACGATCCGAATGGACCTGTTCTTATCGACATAGATATCGACCGGCGAATCTTCGGGACTATGCGTCAGCGCATTTTCCAGGAGATTTCGAATGACGATACCGAAAGCGTCCGGATCGACCTTGGCTTTCAGCGGCCCGTCCTCTGGGAGGTGCAGGTGGATGCGTCCGGCGCCAAGTTCTGAGCGGCTCATATCCTCTACCACGAGTTCCAGTACCGGGAGAAGATCGATGATCGTATCGGAAATGCCGATACCGGCCTCCGCGCGCGACATTTGCAAAAGCTTCTCGGACAGTTGCGCGAGATTGGAGAGCGACAATTCGATCTGATCGACACGCGGGGCAAGGTGTGGTGGAATATCTGCCTTCAGACGCTGCGCCTGGGCAAGCGCTCCGGCAATCGGCGTTCGCAATTCATGCGCGCTGTTGGAGGCGAAGGAACGCTCTGCCTCTAGCGCTGAACGCAACCTCTCGAGCAGCAGATTGACCGAGCGGGCGATCGGATCCAGCTCTGTCGGAAGGCAACCGGAATCGACCGGCGCAAGATTGCCGCCATCCTTGCGGGCAATGTCGTCTCTCAGCGTCTGGATCGGCACCAACGTGCGACGGATGACGAGAATGACGGCAATGATGCTGGCCGGGATGAGAACTAGGACGGGAAGGATGAGCGCCGTGGACGCTTCCTCAATCGCTTCGCGGCGATTGGCGAAAGCGTCGGCCACCTGAAGATAGAGATCTCCCTCCGGCGTGACCACGGTGTAAATTCGTTGGGTATCCGTATCGGCAAAACCAGGCCTCAGTGGCACATCGAAGCCTTCTCTGGCGCTCTCATGAGAGTGCAGCAAAACAGCACCGTCGCGATCGCGCACCTGATAGGTCAGATATTCCGAGCCGGTCGTCGGCTGGCCGAGACGCCGTTGCGCTTCGGGGCTGCGTTCGCGAAGATCCTCTGCGACGAGCGGTAGCAGCCGGTCGGCTGTTTCCTGAACGCCGCTGTCGAAGATTTCAGCAAACTCTTCCTCCATGACCATCACGCCAAGGGCAGATGCGACCATCCAGGAAATAGCCAGCACGCTGACCAGCGCGAGCACCATCCGGCGCGTCATGCTCGTTTTACGAGGCCCCGTTTTAAACGGTATGAGATCAGCGAATTGTATAACCAAGCCCTCTTACGGTTTCCACGCGATCCGAACCGATCTTCTTGCGCAGCCGACTGATATAGACCTCGACAGTGTTGCTTTCGATTTCAGCGCCGAACTCATACAAGGTTTCCTGCAGCTGCGCTTTCGAGATCAGCGCGCCCGGTCTCTCGACGAGCTTTTCCAGCACCGCCCATTCCCGCGCACTCAGCGTCAGTGAGCGGTCGTTGACCGTAATACTTTTCGCCGCCTGATCGATTTCAATACCTGGCAATCTGACGATCGGCGTCGAGCGTCCCTCGTAACGGCGGGACACGGCAAGCATCCGGGCTGTCAGTTCGCCAAGATTGAACGGTTTGACCAGATAGTCGTCCGCCCCGGCATTCAGGCCTTCGATCCGGTCTGAGACCTGATCATGGGCAGTCAGGATGATCACGGGGACGGCATTGTTCGCTTTTCGCAATGCCCGCAAGAGGCCGAGCCCCTCGCCATCGGGAAGACGCAAGTCCAGCAGGATGAGACCATAGCTCACGGTCTCGGTCGCGGCCATGGCTTCGCCCAATGTCTTGAACCAATCCACGGCATGCCCTGCTGCCGCCACGTGATCCCTTAGTGCTTCTCCCAGCACATGATCGTCTTCAACCAGCAGAACGCGCACACCGACCTCACTCCCGAACTGCCAATGCGTATCGCTTCGTGCGGTTCGTCGTCAAGGCACAGGCGCATCATGTCGCGGGCTTCGACTGGCAGGTGTGGAACACGTCGAGCGACGGGTCATAGACCGAGGTGGAGACGTTCATCATCCCGAGAATGCTATGGAAGAAATTGTCGTGGGATTTGCCACCGGCCTTTGCCTCATCGGCAAGGCAGGCCCGGTCGACACCCATGGAACGTGCGAAGTCATTGTCCATCCATACCAGGAAGGGCACATGGGTCTGCTCTGCCGGTGCCAACATGTAAGGCGCACCATGGAGATAGAGACCGTTTTCGCCAAGCGACTCGCCATGGTCGGAGGCATAGAGCATGCCGGTCGCAAGCTTGTCGGAGCGGGCCTTCAGCTTGTCGATGATGGCAGAGAGGAAATGGTCGGTATAGAGGATCGTATTGTCGTAGGCGTTGACGATCTCTTCGTCCTTGCAATTGCCGAGCTCCGAGGTGCGGCAATCCGGCGTGAATGTCCTGAACTGATCGCCATAACGGAGGTAGTAGGACGGACCGTGGCTGCCAAGCTGGTGGATCACGATGACGCTGTCCTTGGTGACGCGGTCGAGCCAACTGTCGAGCCTGTCGAGGAAGATGTCGTCGCTGCATTCGCCGGTCTTGCAGAAGGTGGCGTCACGGGTGGCGCTCAGATCGAAATAGGGAATGCGATCCGCTACGCCCTTGCTTCCGGTATCGTTGTCCAGCCACTGCGCATCGACCCCGGCATGCACCAGAACATCCATGAGGTTCTCATTGGAGAGGGCCTTGCTGTGGGTATATTCCGAGCGGGTGAACTTCGAGAACATGCAGGGAAGTGAGATTGCCGTGGAGGTGCCGCAACTGACCGTGCTCGGAAAATAGAACACGTCTCTCTTTTTGAGTTCGGGGTTGGTTTCGCGGCCATAGCCATTCAGCGAGAAATTGGCAGCACGCGCGGTTTCCCCTGCCACGACCACGGTCACACGCGGCTTACCGACCGCAACGACAGGAGGCTGTACCTTCGCATCGAGACCGCTCTGCGTCACCGTCAACTGCGCTTCCTTGTTGGCGATCTGGAAGTAATGCGCCGTGGCGAACATCGGCGAAATTGGATTGAGGCTTTTGACGATATCCCGGTGCTGACGGATCGCTGTGGTGAACGTCTTGGAATTCATCGCGGCCATGCCGCCAATGATGACGAGGCAGGCGATCACGCTCAGCGTATTCCAGAACAGCTTTCCAAGGATCGGGCGGTGGCGGATGCGCACGAAAGCAAGAAGGACGATGGGAAGGAGCGCGTAGATCGCCATGTGCAGAAGGAAGGCGGAGGTGATCAGATTGTTCGCTTCGCCGGTGGTGGTCTCGAAGGCATTGCGCACCATGTCGCGGTCGATCACCGCACCGAAGCGATCCATGAACCAGGAGCAGAGCGCGGAAATGACGATCACCACCATCAGAACCGGCTTCATGACGTACTTGGCCGAGAAGGTGATGAGGAGGGCAGCAAAAAGCGCTCCTATGGCCACATAGAGCGCGTAGATCGCGGCAGGATAGGCAGACAGATGGGTGTTCACCTTCGACCAGAATGTCTGGTTCATGAAGAACAGCAAATACAGAGCGGTGATAATGCTCAATGTAATGCTGCCAATTTCAGGACGGCGAAGTCTGCTGCTGTCCAGGTGATCCGTCAATGGTGCCACGCGCCCATTCTCCTCGTGCCAATCAATGTACCGGATGCGCATGCGCGCTTTTTACTTTTCCGGCTAATGAAGGCCTTCTGGAGAGATTTGCTGACACGAGACTGAACGGATCAATCTGGTTATCAAGATAGTTCTTAATTAGGTGAGATAGGAGATAAGCCGACGCTCGTCTGCCCTTAGCCCCGATATGGCTTTTGTCGGCGTTTCCAAAACGGTCTCAAGCCGTTTGATTGCTTTAGGCTCGGTGGCAAGATCCAGTACAGATGGGTGGACATAGCTTTTGCGGCAGATGGCTGGCGTGTTGGAAAGCTCTTCTGCCGCTGCCTCGCAGATGCTCTTGATGGTCGGCGTGCTACCGCTCGCGAGGCGCTCGGCAGCATGGCAAAAGCCAGCCAGCGTGCCACCCCAGGTGCGGAAGGTCTTGGCTGAAATGCCTTCTCCCGCTGTTTCAGACAGGTAGCTGTTGAGCGCGCTGGAATCGATGGGATGGACCATGTGGTTTTCATCCTGCCAAACGAAAAGCTGCTTGCCGGGCAGATCGGCGATCTCTTCCAGAATCTTTTGCAGCTTTGGGTGCCGAAGGCTGCGGCGCACCTTCTGTCCACCCTTGGCGATAAAACGGAGTTCAATCGTCTCGCCGAGCGACACATGGCGCTTCAGAAGTGTCGTTGCACCATAGGTGCCGTTGCTTTCAAGATAGGTCTTGTTGCCGACGCGTAGATAGGCGGCGTCAAGAAGAAGAACCAATGCTGCGAGCGTTCTGTTCTGGCTGTTGATGTCCTTCTCGATATCGGAAAGCGCCCGGCGGCGAATGGCGGGCAATGCCTCGCCGAACGACTTCAGCTGGAAGAACTTGGTTTCACCGCGAAATGCGTGCCAGTCGACGTGATAGCGATACTGCTTTCGCCCTCTCGCATCGAAGCCGGTCGCCTGGAGATGGCCCGATGGCTCGATGCAGATCCAGACGCGTTGATAGGCGGGCGGGATGGCGAGTGACCGTATGCGTGTAATTTCGATCTTGTCGGAAAGCAGCGTTCCGTCTGGAAGCCTGTAGGAGAATCCCTTACCGCGCCGCTCACGGGCGATGCCGGGTTCCTGGTCGCTGACATAGGTTAGGCCGATTTTCTTGAGGAGCCGGGCGGGATGCTGGTTCATGATTTTGGCGCTGCCTTCGAGTTTTCCCAAATAACTGCGCTGAACAGGTGTCCGTTCCAGAAAAAGGAGCGGGACATGCCCGCTCCTTTGAATTTGATCAGACTCCGGAGGATCAGGCGTCCGGCGCCAGACGGATGATCTGTGACTTGCCGCCGCCGCGCTCTTCGGTCACGGCGTAGATTGCGCCGTCCTTGCCGAGCTCGACATCGCGGATGCGCGCTTCCAGCGGCAGACGGCCTTCCGAAACCACCTTGTCGCCGTCCATCTTCAGCACCACGAGACCCTGGGTGACCAGGCCGCCGATCAGGAACGAGCCCTTCCACTCCGGAATGGCATCGCCATTATAGTAGACCATGCCGGAGGGGCCGACGACCGGATCCCAGTAGTAGGTGGGCTGCTCCATGCCTTCCTTGGCGGTCGCGCCTTCACCCACCTTGTCGCCGCTATATTCGATGCCGTAGGTGATGACCGGCCAGCCATAATTCAGTCCAGCCTTTGGAAGGTTCAACTCATCACCGCCCTTTGGACCGTGTTCGACGGTCCAAAGGCGCCCTTCGCTGTCGAGGGCGGCGGATTGAATGTTGCGGTGGCCGTAGCTCCAGATTTCGGGCAGGGCGTTTTCGCGGCCGACAAAGGGATTATCCTGGAGCGCCTTGCCGCTGGTGTCGATGCGGAACACCTTGCCCAGTCCGCTGGAGAGATCCTGCGCCTGGACGCGTGGCTCCTTGTCGGAACGCTCGCCAACGGTGACATAAAGCTCGCCATTATTGCCGAAGACGAGACGAGAGCCGAAGTGCTTGTCTCCGTCGTATGTGGGCGTTTGACGGAAGATGACGCTGGTGTTCTCAAGCGCTGCCGTGCCATCCTTCTCCACCAGCTTTGCCGAAGCCACCGACGTGCCGTTGCCGCCATCGCGCGGTTCGGAGAAGGAGAAGTAGATCATCCCGGACGTTTCGAAATCAGGCGCCAACGCAATGTCGAGAAGGCCACCCTGTCCGTCGGAAGCGACTTCAGGCACACCTTCGATCGCAGGTCCTGCCTTGCCGTCCTTCACGATGTGCATGGCCCCTTCCTTCGCCAGGACCAGCATGCGGCCATCTGGCAGGAGAGCCATCGACCAGAGATGGGGAAGGTCATCGGCAACAACGGTCTTTTGCAGCGACGGCATTTTGTCGGGCTGTGGTGCGCGTGTCTGTCCTTCAAAAGCGGGCTTCTGGTTCGTCCCATGCGGTGGGTTCGTTTCTACAGGGCTCGCAGATTGCGCCAAGGCGTAGCTGGGAACGGCAAGGATGGCAGACAGAATTGTGGTGGTCAGCAGGTTTCGAACGCGCGGCATGGAACTCCCTTCCGGTTTAATTGAGCCGACCGGGAACATTTCGGTACTTTTTAAGTTGCATCAACGTCCGTCAAGAAAACTTGATCGGCGCGTGTACAGTCATATGTAATTTCTCGTCCACACGATTTACCTTGGAACGTTCTTCTATGAGCGGCGTTTAGCTGCGTCGGTTAGGAGGGCATTATGCAAAGATTGGACAAGGACGAGCTTGACACTACCGAGGTCAAGCCAATTTTGAGCGTGATGGAGTTTTGCCGTCGCTATCGACTGGATGAGACCGAAGAGAAGCGTCTTCGCAAACTTTTCGGTGACTTTGCCTCGCGTCACGAGCTTTTGATGAACGCGCAGCGCAAGCCGGTGTTCCGTTAATCGTCGGAAACCTCAGCTCTGAACACCATGAACACGTCATAGCGCGTGTTCTTTCCGCAAATCTGATGGGAGGGCTTTTGAAGCCCCTCCATAGGCGCCGCCCGAAGCGGCCATTTCAGGACCACTCTTTTTTTCGCGGACCGCAAAGCCGCTTCCATCACTTCCAGCTGGTCCGGGTCTGAACCCACCACATCGCGCAGCATCCGCATTTCTTTTTTCACCAGCGCGCTGTTGTGGCGGGGCGGGTGCATCGGATCGACCACCACCACGTCGGGCGATAAGGTCTTCAGCAACTCCCGGGAGTCCCCGTGAAGAAGCTTCATTCTGCAGGCAATCTCTTCATATATGCCGCCTGCGGCGAGCGCTCTGGCAATCCCATCTTGCAGATGGGCATGCATCTCCGGCGACCTCTCGATCAGAGTGACATGCGCGCCAAGCGAGGCAAGCAGAAACGCGTCGCGGCCGAGACCCGCTGTCGCGTCGACAATTGTGGGCGTGCGGCCTTTGCTGAAACCGGCGGCCTTCGGCAAAGCCTGTCCCCGCCCTTCACCCGAGCGCAATCGGTGACCGACTGCTCCGCCGACGAAATCAACGACAAATTCTTGACTTTCATCTTTCCTTGCCATGGCTCGTCTCAGAAGGGCGCGGGGACGTGAAAGGTCACATCGTGACCGTCCGGATGTTGGAAGCTCAGTTCTTCGGCGTGCAGAAGAAGCCGCTCCGATGCGGCAAGGGCCTCGCCGCTGGCGTAGAATTCATCGCCAAGAATAGGATGATCAAGCGCCTTCAGATGCACTCGCAGCTGATGCGTTCGGCCGGTTAGAGGACGCAGTTCGAGACGCGTCGCGGGCAGCGGCAGACGTTCCAGAACGCGCCACTGTGTCTGTGACGGACGTCCATTATCCTGGTCCACCCGGTGCCGCGGCTTATTATCCGGGTCGATCGCCAGCGGAAGATCGATCTCACCACTTTCGCCCGTCACTTCGCCCCAGACGATTGCCTGGTAGATTTTTTTCGTCGTCCGGCTTTCGAACTGGCTCGCGATGGCAGCATGAGCTTTTTTGTTCAACGACATCAAGACAATGCCGGAGGTATCCTTGTCGAGCCGGTTGATCATCAAGGCAGAGGGGAACTGTTTTTGAACGCGAGTTGCGAGGCTGTCGGCAAGTGCGGGATCTCGCCCTGGTACCGACAGCAGCCCGCTTGGCTTGTCCAGCACCAGCAAGCTCTCATCCCGGTGAAGGATCGAGATATAGGGCTCCAGCGGTGGATTATAGATCGGGTTTTGCAATTGGCCAGACATGCGAAGCCTCATAGCATGATTTGCGCCACACGCCAGCGCGGTGCGAGATGGCCTATTCCGGCAGCGGAAGAAGGACACGCCCACTGGTGATGTCCTGAATCATGCGCGCAACGCGTTGCGCCTCGCTTGAAGGCACACTGACGCTGAGGTCTGCCCCCGAGCCCGTGAATGTCTCGGCCTCGATGACCAGATGCTCAACGGATAGAAGGCGGGACTTGACCAGCGCGAGGTCGGAAAAGCCGCAGGTCAAAGTCAGTTGATAGGCAGGAATGATGGCGGTCTTCTCGGCATTCTTCAGACAAGACGCCGCCGTTCCGCCATAGGCCCGCACAAGGCCGCCACTGCCCAGGAGGATTCCGCCGAACCAGCGTGCGACGACCACTGCGATGCTGTCGAGTTCGTTCCCGTCGATCGCCTGGAGGATTGGCTTGCCCGCTGTTCCTGACGGTTCGCCATCATCGTTGAAGCGATAACTTTGGCCGATGCGCCATGCCCAGCAATTGTGGTTGGCCGCCGGGTCCGAATGGTCGGCGATGAAGCGTCTTGCGGCTTCCTCATTGGCAACAGAACCTGCCGTCGCGATAAAGCGACTCTTCTTGATGTCCTGTTCGAAAGTTTCCGTTCGGATAAGCGTGAACATGACGCCTCAATAGCGCATATACGCGTTTCGGCAAACGTTCGAAAGCACGTGGCGATCTTTGAGATTCGCCCCTCACGCCTTCGTTCTTTGTCTTGTCGCATGTCGTTCTCGCAAAACCGCTGCACAGTGTTGCGCGACATGCTTTAAGAAGGCCGAGTGAGCGAAGGATAGTCGTTGGCAATGCAAAGAAAACAGATTGCGATCATCGGTGGAGGCCCGGCAGGTCTGATGGCTGCCGAGGAACTATCCACGTCGGATATGGACGTGACTGTTTACGAGGCGATGCCGACCGTCGCGCGCAAATTTCTGATGGCCGGAAAGTCCGGCCTCAACATCACCCATGGCGAGGATTACGCCCGCTTCACCACGCGCTTCGGCGCTTCAGAAGCCTGCCTTAAAAGCGCGCTGGACGCGTTTACACCACAGATGCTGCGCGATTGGGCGGAGGGGCTGGGGCAAGAGACTTTCGTTGGAACCTCTGGCCGTGTCTTTCCGAAGGCGATGAAAGGCTCGCCTTTGTTGCGGGCGTGGCTCAGCCGCCTCACAGAACGGGGCGTTGCGATCAAGGTGCGCCATCGCTGGGTTGGGCTGCGCAACGGCGCGCTTCTCTTCGATACGCCGGATGGGCAAATCGAAATCAAGCCGGATGCCGTTTTGCTTGCGCTCGGTGGCGCAAGCTGGCCGAGGCTTGGCTCTACGGGTGAGTGGGTGCAGGGTTTGCGGGAGGCAGGCGTGGATATTGCGGATTTCCAGCCGGCCAATTGCGGGTTCGACGTCGCCTGGAGCGAGCATTTTCGCGAGCGCTTTGCCGGCGAGCCGCTCAAATCCGTTGTCACCTCGTCCGATGCGGGGCGCTTCGAAGGGGAGTTCGTCATCACCCGGCATGGTGTGGAGGGTGCTCTGATCTACGCGCACGCTGCCGCTTTGCGAGACAGTCTTCGCGACGCCCGTCGGACTGTCCTCACGATCGATCTGGCTCCTGGCCGCTCCGAGGAGCGCATCGCGCGGGATCTGGCGCGGGCATCCAGCAAGGACAGTTTCTCGAACCGGCTTCGTAAAAGCGTCGGGCTGTCTCCCGTCAAGGTCGCCCTGTTGCGCGAATGCGCATCACCACAGGAGATGTCCGCCAGCGAGCTTGCTCGGTTGATCAAGGCGGTTCCACTTGCTGTTTCCGCACCTCGTCCAATTGCCGAGGCGATATCGAGTGCTGGTGGGATTCGCTGGGAAGGTATCGATCAGAACTATATGCTGAAATGTTTGCCGGGATTCTTCGTCGCAGGCGAGATGCTGGACTGGGAGGCAACCACCGGTGGATACCTCCTAACAGCCTGTTTTGCCACAGGAAAAGCGGCCGCTAGAGGTCTGCTGAACCGGTTGACAAACATCTGTTAGTCACATGATCGTCATACCTCTTGCATCGCACATGAAAAAGCGCTTGATAAGTCCATTCAAATGGATAAGCGAAAGCCTGCTTCCATCTCCTGTGTTCAAGACTTGGCGTGGCAAGTCGAAGTTCTTGTTGGTGAATTTGCATGACTGATATGGGTGCGTTTGCGAGTTGGCCTGTCGGTGGCGGAGAGGCGGGTGCCTTGGTACGCGCTTTTGACTGGTCGAAGACGTCGCTCGGGCCGATTGCCGAATGGCCGCAGATCCTTCGCCTGAAGGTGAACTCGGTGGTCAATTCACCCATCCCCCAGGTTTTGATGTGGGGGCCGGATCATGTGATGATCTATAATGACGGCTACACTGAAATTGCCGGAAACTATCATCCGCACGCACTGGGCGGCACGGTCAACGGCATATGGCCGGAAATCTGGGACTGGAACGAAAAGATCCTGGAGGCGGGTTTTCGCGGAGAGGTGCAGTCCTTTCGCGATCAGAAGATGGTCCTTAACCGCAATGGCACGCCGGAGGAGGTCGTTTTCGATCTCTTCTACACGCCGATCTACAATGACGTAGGCATCGTCGAAGGCGTCTTGTGCACTGTTCTGGAAAACACCGAGAAGGTGAAGACTGTCCAGGCACTGGCCGCTAGTCGCGAAGAACTCAGCCGTCTCACCTCTGCCTTGCCGATCCTCGTTGGTTTCATCGACCTCAACTACACCTATCGCTTTGCCAATCAGGGCTATCTCGACTGGTTCGGCTGGGCACCAGAAGACGTGCTTGGCAAGCGCGTCGTGGACGTCGTGGGTGAGGCATTCTTCAACGAGCGCAAGCCATTCATTCAGCGCTCCATGGCAGGCGAGCATATCGTCTCCGACACCAGCATCCAGCGTCCTAACGGCAAGCAGCATGCGGCTGAAATCCGATACGTCCCGAGACGTGACCACAGGGGCGAGGTGGACGGCTGTTACATCCTGATCATCGATATCGAGACGAGGAAGCAGGCCGAGCGCGAAATCCTGCTCAGCAACAGTCGGTTCAAGGCTGCCGTCGAAGCCGTCCACGGTGTTCTCTGGACGAACAGCCCCGAAGGCCGGATGAGTGGTGAACAGCCTGCCTGGTCGCAACTGACCGGTCAAAGCTACGACGAATATCAAGGCTTCGGTTGGGCAGAAGCAGTTCATCCTGGAGATCGTGAAGGATCGATCGACAGTTGGAACCGCGCCGTCGCGGCTAAGGCAACCTATGTCTGGGAGCATCGCGTCCGCCGGCGTGATGGCGTCTATCGCACCTTTGCCATTCGCGGCGTGCCGATCATCGACGCGCAGGGCGAGATAACCGAGTGGGTCGGCGTTCATACCGATATTACCGAGCAGCGCAGCGCCGAGGTGGCGCTAAAGGAGCATGCCGCCAGTCTTGAGCGCGAAATCCGTCACCGTATTCGCGCCGAAGACCAGCTTCGTCAGCTGAACGAAGGGCTTGAAGCACGGGTCGAGAAGGAAATTGCCGAGCGTCGCCAGACGGAGCTTGCGTTGCAGCAGGCGCAAAAGATGGAAGCGATCGGCCAGCTGACCGGTGGCGTCGCCCATGACTTCAACAACCTGCTGCAGGTCATTGCCGGAAATCTCCAGCTTCTTGCCAAGGATGTGGCTGGCAATGAAAGAGCCGAACGCCGCGTCGGCAATGCGCTGGCAGGCGTCAGCCGCGGCGCGAAGCTTGCAAGCCAGCTTCTGGCCTTCGGTCGTCGTCAGGCACTTGAGCCGCGCGTCATCAATGTCGGTCGTTTCGTTGCCGGCATGGATGATCTTTTAAGACGCTCGCTTGGCGAGGCCGTCGAGGTCGAGGTCATCACCGCTGGCGGCCTGTGGAATACCTATGCCGATCCGACCCAGGTCGAAAACGCACTTCTCAACCTTGCGATCAACGCGCGCGACGCGATGGAAGGAACAGGCAAGCTGACGATCGAAGTTGGCAATGCCTCGCTTGATATGGACTATGCGCGCAACCATGCGGAGGTGGAGCCTGGCCAATATGTCATGCTTGCGGTGACCGATACCGGCTCCGGCATGAAACCGGAAATCCTCGACCGCGTCTTCGAACCCTTCTTCTCCACCAAGCCGGAAGGCAAGGGCACGGGCCTTGGCCTCTCTATGGTCTATGGGTTCGTCAAGCAGTCGGGCGGCCATGTGAAGATCTATTCGGAGTTGGGGCAGGGCACGACGGTGCGCATCTATCTGCCGCGCTCCATGGCGGACGAAGACAGAGAGATTGTCGTTCACAACGGGCCTGTCGTCGGCGGCTCGGAAACGGTGCTTGTCGTGGAGGATGATGACGAAGTCCGCGGCACTGTCGTCGAGATGCTGACCGATCTTGGCTACCGGGTTCTGACGGCGCGCGACGCGCAGGCCGGTTTGACGGTTGCCGAAAGCGGCGTGCCGATCGACGTCATCTTTACCGATGTTGTCATGCCCGGGCCGTTGAAGAGCAGTGAGATGGCGCGCCGCGTCAAGGAGCGCATGCCGCATCTCGCCATCCTCTTTACCTCCGGCTATACGGAAAACTCCATTGTCCATGGCGGCAAGCTGGATCCGGGCGTTGAGCTCCTGTCGAAGCCCTATACGCGTGAAGCACTGGCCCGTCGGTTGCGTCATGTGATTGCCAACCAGAAGCAGAGAGCCGAATCCGGCCGGGACCGCGCGCCGGATCAGGCGGTGGCGAGCGAGCCGACTGCGAAGGTCGAGGTGAAGGACGCGTTGCGTGTCCTGCTAGTTGAGGATGATGACCTGATCCGCATGAACACCACGGACATTCTGACCGAAGTCGGCCATGCGGTGGTGGAAGCCGCGAATGCAACGCAGGCACTCGACCTGCTGGATCGGGAGGAGATCGACATCCTGGTCACCGATCTCGGGCTGCCGGATATGGGCGGTGCGGAGCTTGCCGTGCTGGTGAAGCAGCGCAAGCCGGACATCGCCGTGGTCTTCGCCACGGGTGACAATTTCCTGCCGAAGAATGCACCGGCTGGTGCGGTCCTGCTTTGCAAGCCTTACAACGAAAACGATGTGCGCTATGCCATCGGTCAGGCGATGAGCAATTCCTGATCCGTCATGAGCGCGTGTCGCGGTCTTTCAGATTGCGATACGCTTGAGGCCGATGCCTTGCCTGCGTCAGTAGCCTTTTTGCATATCAACTGTCGTCGGCAATTCTCCCGTCCTCCGCCAGTTGCGAATATTCTGCGCGACGATTGCGGCAGAGGAACTGCGATCGGTCGGTGCAGAGATGTGGGGGAGGACCGTAACGCTCGGATGGCTCCAGAACGCTGAACCTTCGTCGAGCGGTTCTTTTTCGAAGACATCGAGCACGGCATGAGCGAGATGGCCACTCTCAAGCGATGCCAAGAGATCATCGGCAACGATAACAGCGCCTCTGGCAAAGTTGATGATCGACGCGCCTGCCTTCATACGCTGCAAACGGCCGGCATTGATGAGGCCGCGGGTCTCGGAGGTCAACGGAACAAGGCAGACGACGATATCGCTTTTTTCGAGAAGCTCCCTCAGCCCATCTTCACCGGATAAAGTTGCCACGCCTTCCAGCTCTTTGAGCGAGCGACTCCAGCCCATGACATCAAAGCCGGCGCCCCGCAGGCGTTTTGCAGATTCGGTGCCGAGCAGGCCTAGCCCGACAAGGCCAACCGTCACGTCTTTCGGATGGCGGTATTCGAGATCTCTCCAGACCTTCTTTTGCTGCTGCTGTCGGTAGGCAGGCATGTCGCGATGCAGGTAATAGGTCCAGGCAAGCACCGCCTCTCCCATGACGCGCGCCAGTTCCGGATCGGTGAGACGCACAATGGGCGGTGCTGTCGGTCCGAGTTCCGAAACAATTCGCTCCACGCCCGCCCACAGGCTGTGGATCCATGTCAATCCGGGGAGCCTGGCGATATCGGCTGGATCAGGATTGGCGACGATGGCGACCTCGGCGGCTTGACGTTCGGCGTCTGTCATCTGTCGAATGGAGACGATCTTTTCGTTCGGCATTGCCTTCGCCAGCGTGTCGATCCAAGTCGCCTCCTCGTCATCGGCTGCGCGAGAAACGTAAGCGATAGGGGAGGTCATGGTCATCATCCTGCATAAGATCGGCTGAGCCCACATAAAGTCGGAAAAAGAATTCGAAATCCATCCCGCGATAGCGCTTGGGAACAAAAAAATGCCCGCTTGAGGGGCGGGCATCTTGTTGCTTGATCAGACCGTTTCCGGCACCGGTTTTTTCGCATCACCATAATAGGCGCCGAACTGCTCATGGTAATGTTCCGAGCCGCCCGGGTCTGCATAGCGCTGAAGCTCTGTCATATCCGTCTTGTTCAGAACGATACCAAGCGTCTTGCTGGCGATTTCCGGTTCGTGGTTCATCAGGTTCTGAACCATCTGAATTGGCGTCTTGCCCCATTCGGTGACGAAGACGAAGCCATCCACCTGCGAGGCGAAGGCCTTTGCATCGATCACCGGCACGACAGGCGCCAAGTCGACGATGATGTAATCGCAGGCTTCACGGGCAGATTCCATGAATTTGCGCATGCCCGCGGATGCCAGCAACTCGCTCGAATGGGCAAACTGGTTGCTGACGGAGACTGGCAGAATGCCCATCTTCGTGCGGCTATCGACCTTGACGGCTTTGGTCCAAGGAACATCATCGAGAACCACTTCGACAAGACCCGCCGACTGGCGCGTGGTCAGCATACGGCTGAGACCAGGATTGCGAATATCCGCATCCACCACCAGCGTGCGCTTGCCCGTGGTGGCGATGAGCCCCGCGAGATTCAGTGCGACGACCGACTTGCCTTCATTCGGCAGGCAGGAGATCACGCCGATCACACGGCACTGCCGCTCCTGGATCACCACATCGGCCGTCAGTTTCACGTTGCGCAGCGTCTCGGTGAAGCTGGAGCGCGGGCTGTCGACCGCAAGCCGCAGCATCTTTTGGAAAGAGACCTGCCCGTTATCTTCGATATTGGTATCAGGCACATCCGGCGTGGCCGCGCCAGTTTCCGACTTTCCGGTCTCGACCCCCTTCTCGCCAATAAACGGCAGGTAGCCCAGGAAGCGCATCCGCAGATTGTCACGCACGTCGGCGCCGGTGTGGAAATAGCGATCCCGGAATTCCAGCACCGCCGCCAGACCGCCACCCAGCATCAGGCCGAGCACGATCGAAAGCGCCATCGTCATGGTCTTCTTCGGGCTGGAGGGCGATGTCGGCAGACCGGCTTCCGAAATGACGCGTGCCTTGGCAATCGGGAAGGACTGCTTCTGCGAAGCCTCCTCGAAGCGACCCAGATAGGACTCGTAAAGTGTCTTCAGCGCGGTTGCCTGCTGCTCAAGCTCCCGAAGTTTGACCATCGTCATATTGGTCTGGGAGTTGCGGCCGGCAACGCGGTCGATGTTATCGCGCAGCGACTGTACACGTGACTGGGTGACGTCGAATTCGTTCTTGAAGCTGCCAGTCAGCTGCTGAAGTTCCTGGTAGATCTGGCCCGCCAGATCCTTTTTCTCGGCCTCGAGAGCGATGGCCTGGGGGTGATCCTTGCCAAACTGCTGGATCACGCCGCGCTCTCGGTCCGAAATGCCGATGTAGCGCTTGCGCAGGTCCTGAATGACCGTATTGTCCGTGTCACGTGCCGAGACCACAGCGTTATTGACCGCGTTGTCCGGGCCCTGATCGATGATCGACTTGTACTGAGAGTAGCGGGCCTGTGCCGTCGCCGCATCGGCCTGGGCAGCAATCAGTTGCCCATTCAAGTCGGCAAGCTGACCTTCCGACATCAACTCCCCTCGCGAGGATACGATGTTGTTGTCGGCCTTGTACTTCTCGACGGCCAGGGACGCAGCCTGGGCGCGCTGGTTGAGATCCGTCAAACGTTCCTGCAGCCAGACCGAAGCGCGTTCCGAAGCGTCGAAATTGGCGTTCAACTGCTCGGTCAGATAGGAATTCGCATAGGTCTTGGCGATGTTGGCGGCAAGCTGGCGGTCGGTGGAGCGGATCGAGATTGCGATGACCGAGCTTCTGCCGACGCGCTCCACCGTCAATGCCTGCTGGATCACGGCAGCCGCCTTTTCGCGCTTGCCGTTACGGATCGCCTCTTCCGACGCGGGTGTGTCGCTCGGTGTCAGCAGATCGACCACGGCCTTGACGGAGGATTTGACGAGATCGACCGGGCCGGTCGGCGGGTTGATGATGGTGTCGTTCTCGTCAAGCCTTGCCTTGTCTACGACCGTCAGAGCCATCTCTTTCGACTTCAGGATTTCGACAGCGCTGGCAATCCGGTTGTCGATGACCTGGGCCGCAGGGACGGGGCTCTCTTCCTCGGCATAGCGAGACAGGCTCTCGTCGAGAAGCACCTGTGTCATCGCGGTATAAACGGGGGTTGCGAGAACGAGATAAAGGCCAGCCAGAACCATGCTTGCAACGACGCAAGCGCCAATGATATTGGCCCGGCGCACCACAGCAGCCCATAGGCGGTCGAGGTCGATAAAGGTGTCGGAATCCTTCGCAGGATCCGGAAAATGGCCGTTCGATCTAAAGGTTTTCTGGTTCATGGACCTACCTTGTCATTTTTATGGGCGCGGGACGCGCGGCAGTTGATTGCCTCGCTTGGTCACCGCAGCGTTCAGTTTCTGGCCGGCGTTGCCGAAGATAAGGCTGAAGGAAAAAGCGTTTTCTTGAGCTTTTGCAGTTTGACGGAAATCGGCATGCGGAGGTGTTTGAGTGCGGCAGGGTCGCGAAGCGCGATCCTGATCGTGTCTGAGACGGAGCGCCGTTTGATGCTGTCGACCAGCATCAGGAAGTGCCTCGCCTGGATAAGACTTTTTGTTCGCTCGACCTGCGCGTCCATCGCCGCCGGCAGAAGCGTGAACTGGCGCAGGAATTCCTTGTCTGCGGCGATCATCGCATCAACATGATGGAGTTCGAGCACGCGCGAAATGGAGCCCTGCCGGATATTATAAACATATCCCGGCATCGGTTCGATGACACAGGAGGCACCGGACGCGAGCGCTGACGCCAGAAGAAGGTAATCCTCGCCGATGCGCAGGTCATGGCGGAAGCGGAGGCCGTGGTCGTTTAGGAACTCACGACGGAAAATCGGCTTTATGTAGCCAAAATTGAAAGTGGACTTGAAGAGGATGTTGGAGCGGATGAAGTCTTCAAGTGTGAGGACCCGTTTCGCTTCAAGAAAGGCGGGATCGAACATCGTCTCGCGCGGGCGTCCGTCGCTGTAAACGACATCCAGATTATCGACGGCGATATCCGCATTGGCTTTTTCAGCGCGCATGATCATCTGCGCCATGCGATCCGGATAGACCACGTCGTCGGAATCGAGCACCGCAATCCAACGCCCCCGCGCGGCATCGATCCCGGCATTGCGCGCGCCGCCGGGGCCAAGATTGTTGTCGAGGGCAATCAGCTTGACACGGGGATTGCGCTCGACAACTGCCTGTACGACAGCGCGCGTATCGTCCGGCGAGCAGTCATCCACCACGACGACCTCGATCGAGACATTGTCCTGCGCCAGAGCGCTGTCGATGGCAGCGACAATCGTGTCGGCGGCGTTGTAGGCCGCGATGACGAAGGTCACATCCGGTTCGGTCGGCAATGCGCTCATGCAGCCTCCACGGCGCCGTATTGGCGGATTTCACGAACGCCAAAGATGCCGCTCAGCGATCCGGCATGAAGTGCGGTGCGCAGAGCCGAACGGCTGCGACGGACGGGATCGAAAGCGGTGACCAGCGTGGTGGTGGCGCAATAGGTGATCTTCGCCGCCGTCGAGACGATCAGCGGCAAGCGCCGGAGCCCTGTCTTCTGCTCCGCCTGCAACCGTCCATGCGTCTGGCCGGAGCGGAAGCGCCGCTTTGCAAGCCACATAAAGCTCGCACGGCTTTGCGGTACCGGTTCTGTCAGCAGGGCGTTTTCCGAATAAGCGATGCGTCCACCGTCCAAATGCATATTCGTGAAGAAATGCGTGTCTTCCCCGCCGCTTTGTCCGAGCGACAGGGCGAAGCGCCGACCGTTCACCGCAGGGGACGCCATGCGCAGCAGTGTGTTGCATGTGTAGCCGGTGATGATCTCCCCACTCACCCAGACAGGCCGGGTGGAGTGGAAGTCGCCCTTCTTCATCCAGCCCGGCGCATCATTGGCATAGAGCGCTGTCACGGGACCGAGCACGGCATCGGCTTGCGTCTCCTGCGCCGTCTTCAAAAGCTCGGTCAGCCAGTTTGCCGGCGCCGTTTCATCGTCGTCGATGAATGCCAGAAAATCGGCTCCGCATTCGGATAGGCAGGCATTGCGGGCAATGGAGATGTTGGACTTCGGGCAATGGACGTAATGGATCGGGAAGGGTGAACGCTCGCGTAACGCGTCGATCAACGCGCGCGCCGAGGGTTCGGCGTCATTATCCGCCACGATCAGGCGCACCGACACGCGCTGCGGAACGTCAAGCCGAAACAGCGAGAGCAGCGTATCTACCACCATCGGGCGGCGATAGGTGCAGATGCCAATATCGACTTTCACAGGAGTTGCGGGATCATACGTCACGAGACAGCCTTTCCTGCCAGTGGCTGGGGCGTGGTGATGGAGCCCAGAAGCTCACGCCAGAAACCTGTCGACCAGGCCAGATGCATCGTCATAGCCGAGACGGCCGCAAGCGGCCCGTAGGGGTTTTTCTCTGCAATTGCCATCCACACCCCATAAGCCAGACATGCGGCAATCCAGAGGCAAAGCGGGACAAGAGCGATCCAGTGGACAAAGCCGAAGAGCGCAAGAGCGGCACAAGGCAGCACCGCAAGCGGGATCATCTGGCGGATTTTTGGAATGGTGCGGTGCTTCAAGAGGTTCTTCGCCCGGCCTCGGCCATAGGCCATATATTGGCGGAACAGCGGACCGATGCTGGCACGCGGATAGTAGGTCATGCGCGTCTTGTCGGTCATCCAGATGCGAAAGCCCGCCTTGCGCAAGCGATGGTCCAGCTCGGCGTCTTCATTGTGACTGAAGCTTTCATCATAGCCGCCGACGGCCTTGAACGCCTCGATCCGCATCAGGGCATGGTGGCCGTGATCGATCCAGCGACCCTTGGCGCCTTCGCGATGCTTCGAACCGCCATTGCCGAGCTTGGAATTCTGCGCAACCGCCGTGGCCTTCTGGAACGTGCCATGGCCGACCGTATCCATGGCGACAACAACGGAATCTGCACCCGTCGCGACGGCATCTTCCAGCAGTCGATGGCAGTAATCATCAGGATAGTCGCCATGCGCATCGATACGGATCATATAGTCGTAGCCCTCTCCGAAGACTTCGACCGCAAGGTTGATGCCTGCGCTCTGGATGCGCTTTGGGTTGGCAAGCAAAATGACGCGCTGATCCTGCCGGGAAAAATCGGCAACGATGTCACGCGTCCCATCCGTGCTGCCGCCGTCTGCGACGATGATGCGATCGTCCGGATGGTTCAACGTGCTGGAAAATTTCAACAGCAGATCATCGATCGTTCGTGCCTCGTTGAGGCAGGGAATGACGATCAAAGTCTTCGCACCGGGAATAGAGACTGATTTCATGATGTCCTCCCGCTCAAAGCCATCGAAGGAACTGCATCGACCGGCCGGCCGTCGGTTTGCATGGTCAAGGATTGAAGCACGCGGACAAGCTCGCGGCAGTCGTTTCGATTCGTGATCCATTGCTGCCGGTCGATTGCTGCGAGCGTTCGGAAGCTTTGGAGATAGGAGGCATCGCTCAAT
The DNA here is from genome assembly GCF_004310285.1 of Agrobacterium cavarae. GTDB lineage: Bacteria > Pseudomonadota > Alphaproteobacteria > Rhizobiales > Rhizobiaceae > Agrobacterium > Agrobacterium cavarae. Next base: position 313,916 of record NZ_SISF01000032.1, on the reverse strand, counting down.
TCGGAAAACAGCGTTTCAAGCGATGCGACGTCGGCCGTCTCGAGAACATGCCCGATCTTTCGCTGCTGCAAAAAACGCGCGGTTTCGGTGCCAGCGACCGCAATCGGCAGGGCACCATGGAGGCAGCCTTCATAAAGTCTGTTCGGCAAGAGCCAGCTTGAGTTCTGTCCTTCTTCGAAAAAGTCGATGGCCCAGGTGAACTGGACATCGTTGTAGATCGACGCCAGATCCTCTGGATTTCTGTAGGGGCCATGGAACGCAAGATGAGGCGCGCGTTCAACGAAGCCGTCGAAGTCATCGAATTCGGAATAGGCCGGGCGGCCGCGCAAGACCACTTCGACCTTACCGTCCATCTTTGCGGCGAAGTCGGCGAGGATTTGGAGTGATTTGCGGCAGCGCAACGCCCCGAACCAGCCGATCTTCCACGGCTCTCCCGCTTGCGGCAGGCGCGGGGAGGGTGCGGTCATGTCGTCGCCATCCAGCGCCAGGACCTTGTTTTCCTGCAAAAGCACAGGAAGGTTCAGACCGGAACGCGGCTTGAAATAATTCTCCACGAATGCCGGTGAACTGGTGATGAGGAGTTTGACGTTCCGGCCAAGCGCACGCTGAACAGCGTTCAGCAGTTTGCCAGGCAGCCCGTCGTTCAAAAGAAGCCTGTGGATGTCGAGACACTCGTAGACGACTGGGACGTCCACACCGAAATGGCTCACGGCGCGCCGGGCAAGCGCCAACATTTCCAGATTGCGGGCGATGATCACGTCCGGCTTTTTCACGGGCGATAGCTTGCTCGCAAGCTTGAGGCTTGCTTTTGCCACGCAGGCGATCCGTTGGGCAAAGCGGCCATCGGCCGTTTGTCCGAGATCGATCGGGGCAAGGCCATCGACGTCGGCCAGCCCGTTATCCGCGCGCTTGAAACCCGCGAGGCTGACGGTCGCGCCACCGGCCCGTAGCGTCATGACGCGACGACGGATGGCAGGGTCTGCCAGATCATGCGCAAAATAGAGAATGTGGGTCATGTCCGATCCGTTCATCTTCGTCTGACTTTGGGCAGTCTGTATCAGTTGGTCTGGCAGGCGACGGATTCCGAAAACTGGCACTTGTCGCCGAGCGCGGTGAAGGCGAAGCGATCGACCTGCATGGTCACAGGACCGGAATAGTCGAACTTGCCCATCCAGCTTTTCAGCGTGTCGGTTCCCCAAAGGCTGAAGAAGATTTTCTGGGCGTTTTGCGGGATCTTCGATGGATCTGTGACCTCGTGAACCATTTTTCCGTTCACGTAGTATCGCAGTCGCTGCGGTTCCCAGACGAAGGCGTAATCATTAAAGCCCTTGTCGGCACCACCCGGCACATCCACCAGCTTTTCGTTGCCGCCCTTTGCCGAGATATACTGGTTCAGCTGGACCTGATTGCTGTTCTTGCCCAGAATCTCCATGTCGATCTCGTCATGCGGCTTCTTATCGGTTGGACCGATATAGGTGAAGAAAGCCGAATTCAGGCCGGAGCCCGGCGCGGTCTTGATGCGCGCTTCATAGGTGCCGTAGCGATAGCGGCCCTTGGTCTGGATTTCTCCGCAGGAATAGTTGCGGTCTCCGGCCTTTTCATTGCTGAAGCCGAGTTCCAGATGGCCGTTTTCGAAAGCGACCAGCTTCTTGGACCATGTGCAGTTCTGGTGCGGGCCGTTGTTCCACCCATCGGAAACGTACCAGAAAGAGCGGTCCATGCTGTCGAAGTTCTCGATGAAGGACTTGCCGTTCTCTTCCTGGGAAAAGGCGGGAGATGCGCCGAACGTAATAGCGATCAGTGCGGCAGCCATAATGCGCGGCTGGGATAGGGCGGGGTAGGTCATGTGTTACCTCCGTCGTTGCGTATAGGCGGGATTGGCAGAAGATTGGCGAGCGGCGGCAGCTTCCGCCGCGTCGTTATGGGCAAGGGGCTTCGGCTTGCCGCTACGGCTGCCGGTCAGGACTGCATAGAGCGAGGGCAGCCGGGCACGGACCTGCGCATTGCTGATGATCAGAAGCACGAAGGTCAAAGCCACCGCGCCGATATAGAAGGCGGGATAGAAGTCAAGATCTCCCTTGTTCCACACCATCCATAGGATGACGAGCAGGGGATAATGGGCGCAGAAAATCCAGAAGCTCAGGCTGCCGGTTTGCGATAGACGCTGGCCAAGACGGTTCTGCACGAGCAGGGACGAGGCGACCCAGAAGCCCAGCACGCCGAAAACGGCCAGCAAATTGCGCATGAGATTGAGGCCGAAGGTAAATTCCGGACCGGTCCAGTACAAGGCGGTGGCAAGCGCGGCGGCGACGATCAGCGTGACCACCGTCAGCGGCTTGGCATAAGGATCAAGCATCTTCAGGTCGATCTTGTGGAGTGCGAGCGCAATGCCGAGCGTGAAGCTGAACAGGATGGATTTCTTCTGTACGATCAGCAGATTGAGATCCGGGATCGCCGTCAGGAGCAAGAGAATGGCAAGCGTCGGTAACGCAAAGCGGCGAACCAGCAGCGCCAAAAGCGGCGACAGCAGGATACAAACGAAGAGATCGCGCAGGAAGTAGAGCGGCACGTTGACGGGCAGCTCTTCCGCCGCAACGCCATGGCTCAGCATTTCGCGCGGGCTGGCATTCCACAGGTCAGGAAAATAGCCAACGCCAATACCTGCACGCTGAAGCAGCATGACCGCAATGAACAGCCCGCCATTCCACAGCAGGAATGGCAGAAGCACGGTCTTGGTCTTGGACTTGATCGTTGCCGGATAGCTAAAGGCATTCCAGCCGCGTCGGAACAGCAGATAGCCCGAGATCGCGCTCAGGCACGGCACACCGATGCGGAACAGGGCATCACCAAGAAACACCCGGACCCAGTCGAAAAATCCGTAAAGACCCAGAAACGGACTTGTCTCCGGATCGTGCGGCACGTGAACGAACACGATGCCGGATATCAAAATTATGCGCATCAAATTGATACGGGAAGATAGGTTCTGATCAACAGTCACATCAGTTACCCTAGTTGGGCGGTGTCTCCCCTCACCGCGTTTCACACAGAGCGAACTTGAAGCCCGTGCGCAAAAGTCTGGTTTTCACTTAAGGGCAAAATGTGGCAGCGCGGGAAAATCGCGCCGCAAGATATGAGGGGTAAATGTCTGGATACTACTTTACTAAAACAAATTATTTGTCTTAAGCGTATGATTTTATTTTGCTTATTTTCTCTATCGTGCCGCCCTCAGGAGTGTCTCCTGAGGCTGAGGAGAGGAGAGCTGTAATGCTGCATTGCGAAATAAACTCCGGAGTTCGCCGTATTCTCCCACGGTATTGAAGACAGAATCGCTTCGACGGCCCGTGCCGCCCCCGTCAGCTGGTGATCGGGGCAGGGGCACCTTGGTCTTTGCGCGATCTTACGAGACCGATGATCTTTTGCAGCAATGCGCGTTCGGTCAGCAGGATCAGAACGCCGTATATCACACCGCCAGCAACAGCGCCGACGAGCACCTGCATGTATGCGTGTGGCAGCGCGTCGCCCGTCCATTGCAGAATGTAGCGGACCGCAAGAGCCATGACGAAAGCCGAGATCATCGGCCGGCTGCTGACATAGAGGCCCGAAAAGAAGGGGGTCTCGCTCGCCTTGAACACGGCCCAGGAATAGGCAATCAACGTTGCTGCATTGACGATGCAGAGCCAGATCATCGCGTCGATAAGCGACCCGTAGACAGCGGCAACCCAGACCGCAGCGGTGGTCACGACGGCGCGGATCGTGGCGGACCAGAACAGCACGCGCCCATAGCCGGCACCCTTCAGATAGGGGATGAAGGTGCTGCATGGGGTGAGGATGGCTTTCGACAGAGCAAGAAGGCCGAGCACAGGCCACGCATAGGCCCAGTTCTGGCCGAAGATCACCAGCATTGCCGGTTCTGCAACGGCCCAAAGGCCGAACATCATCGGTGCCAGGATGACGGTCAAGACCTGTGTGCTGAACATCAGCGCTTCGCGCCGCCGCTGCCGGTCGTCCATCATGCGGCTGAAGGCCGGGAAAAGAACGCCCATAACGGCCGAGAGCACGACCTGGTTGGGAATGCTGGCAAAGCGATTGGAGGCGGAATAGGCGCCGGCATCGGCAAGCCCGAGATAGCGGGCAATGATCACCATCGGCGATTGGAAGGTGACGAAGTTGGCGATCTCCGAGCCCATCAGGCCGGAGCTGAAGCCGAGCAACGGGATCAAACGCTTCGGCTTCATGACGAGGCGCGGCGTATAGCGCGATACGGCATAGAGCCCGACAAGCCGGATGAGGGCTGCGGCGAAAAGCTGGATGATCAGAGCCCACACGCCGAAGCCGGCAAAGGCCAAGACGACGGCGAGGATGGCTGCAGCACTTTCCGACGTCACGCTCCAGATGGCGTCCTTGCTGAAATTCATCCGCCGCGCCAGAAGCGAATAGGCAACATCGCCTGCCAGTTGCAGCGGAATGAGAAAGGCCATGATGCGCAGCAGATAGGCGCTTTCCACGGCACCCAAGAGGCCACCGAAGAACTCCGCGCCGAAGTAGAGGATGGCGGCCATGGTGCAGGAAATTGCCAGATTGGCCCAGAAGACGGTATGGATCGTATCCATATCCTCTTCCTTCTCCACAATCAGAGCGGAGGTCAGACCAGCGCCTGCAATCATCGTCAAAAACTGCACGACTGTGAGCCCGACAGCGACAACGCCGAATTCTTCCGGTGTCAGCAAACGTGCAAGAATCGGGACTGTGACAAATTTAAGCCCGAATGTGCCTGTCTTTGAGAGCACGCTCCAGCCGACATTGGCCGTGATGGTTTTGACGCTTGGGGCTGGAGGCATGGGTCCATCCTGTGTCTGGAGGCCGGCAAAAATCGTGGAGCCGGCGGGAGGGTTGCCACTCATCGGGGCCGTAAGTCTACGGCGGGCCCGACACTTCTTGATGAAACAAGGGGCGAAACAATGGCGAAATTTACAGTCGTTATTCCTTACTACCAGAAGAAGCATGGCATACTCGGTCGAGCGCTCGCATCGGTTTTTTCTCAAGCATGCCAGGATTTCGATCTCGTCATTGTCGACGACGAATCGCCGTATCCCATTGAAAATGAACTAGCGGAGCTGGCTGAAGAGCAGAAAAACCGCATCAAGGTGGTCAAGCAGGCGAATGCCGGTCCAGGTGGTGCGCGCAATACCGGGCTCGATCATGTGCCGGCCGAAACACGCTATGTGGCCTTTCTTGATTCGGACGATATCTGGACGCCGGAGCACCTAAAAAATGCAGAGCTCAGCCTCGATCGGTTCGAAGGCGAATGCTACTGGGCGTCCATGCAGGCAAGCGATGAGTTCTATTATCACTTCGCCATGTCGGAGCTGGAAAAGAACGAGGGTGCCGCCCGTCTGAGCGAATCACCGCGTGTCATCGAGCTGCCGGATCTCGCCAGCGTCATGCTGCGCAACTGGAGCTTCCTCCATCTTTCCTGCATGGTCATCGGCAGGCCGCTGTTTGAAAAGATCCGTTTCGATCCCGCGCTTCGGCTGGCGGCAGAGGACGTGCTCTTTTTCTGCGACTGCATTCTTGCATCCAGGCGCACCCTTCTATGTGACGACGCGGGTGCGGCACGCGGCATGGGTGTGAACATCTTCCACAGCATCGACAACACCTCGCCGGAATTTCTGCGCCAGCAGTTCAACACCTGGGTCGCACTCGACACCTTGCAAAGTCGTTTTTCCAAACGTCCCGCCGATGTGGCTTCCATCGCGTCCTACAAGAATACGGCGCGCAGACAGGCACTCTGGAGCCAGGCCGGCAAGCTGAAGCGTCGCAAGGCGCCGGAGCTTGGCCTTCTGTTCAAATGGATGATGCGTGATCCTGCGATCTTGCGTGCAGCCTTCGAACTTGGGGCCGGCAAGATCGTCCGCTCGAAGTGATCGTCTCTTTCGCGGCTTTCTTTCAGGCCCTTTTTTCACTCAGGAGAAATCCATGAAACCTTACCATTGGGAATCCCATCACGGGAATTTCGGCGACGACCTCAATCTCTGGCTCTGGGATTTTCTGCTGCCGGGGCTTCGCGATGTTCATCCGGATGTTCTGCTTGTCGGCGTCGGCACCGTTCTCAACGATGTGCTCTTCCCTCCCGGCCAGCGCAAGCTGGTGATCGGCAGCGGATATGGCTATGGTGCCGTGCCCGATACATCGAACCCCGATCTTTGGGATATCCGTTGCGTGCGCGGTGAAATGACCGCTGCCAAGCTTGGACTGGCGCCCGAGAAGGGCATCGTCGATCCCGCCGTGATGGTGACGGAGATGCCGGAGTTCCAGAACCTGCAGAAGATCTATAAAAAGACCTTCGTTCCCCATTGGGAATCGGCGGAGTTCGGCATGTGGGACACTGTGTGCGAACCGGCTGGTCTCACCTATCTCGATCCGAGAGGAGAGGCGAAATCCGTCATCAAGCAGATTGCCCAGTCAGAAATGATCGTGGCCGAATCCATGCATGGCGCGATCCTTGCCGATGCGTTTCGGGTTCCCTGGGTCGCGGTCAGCACCTCGCAATCGATCAACAGCTTCAAGTGGAGTGACTGGGCAGGAAGTGTCGGCGTCACCTACGAGCCTCGTTACATTCCCGTCTCCACACGCGCAGAAGCTGCAAAGAAGGGTTCGAAGTTCTGGGGCATGAGCTTTCCGCCTCCGCCCCCGCCGGTCATCGTCGAACACACCTCTGCAGCGCCACATGACGATGGCGATGTGCTTGTCCGTGCCGAGACCCAACGCCCGCTGCGCAAACTCGCAAAGCAGGTTCTCGCCGCTCCGTCGATTCTGGCGCTATGGCAGGCAAGCCGTGCGGAACCAAGATTGAGCCCAGACGGACGGCTGGAAGAACGTAAGGAGCGCTTTCAGGCGGTTCTGGAAACGGTCAAGCGCGACTACTTCTGAAACAAAACACGCCGCTTTTTCCTTCAGGAAGACAGCGGCGTTCCTTTCAGGAGATAACGGATATCGGCGGGCTGAGTGGGCTTCTTGCGCAAGCGGGCTGTCTTGTCGTGCCAAATCCCGTTGGTGATGGCAGGAACGGCGGGAAGGCGTCGCAATGCATGAACCATGGCGCCACCCAAGCCACGCTGTGACTTGGCGTCGAGGAAATCCCGCAATTCGAACTTCTCCCGAATGTGCCGCTCATGCTCCTTCAGCACCGATTGTTCTTCCGCAGAGAGAGCGTAGTCGGCGAGGATGTTGCGATCGGCCTCGTAGAGCAGCCTCAGATCCTGCGTGCTGTGTCGTCCGCTCAAGGAATTGCCGCGCACGATGGCACCGTAACCGCAATTGCAGATGACCTTGTATCGTGCGCCTGAGGCAAGTGCCCGAACGTAGAGTTCGTAATCCTCACCAAGCCGCAGAGCTTCGTCATAGCGAAGCTGGTGCCGGTCGAGAAACGATCGGCGGATGACGGGTTTCAGAAAGCCGGTTTCACCGCGCTCGATACCCCTCGTGGAAATATTTCCCGTCACGAATTCCGTGAGCGTCAGGAAGTGATGTTGGGGAGCGAAGCGACGGGGAACGATATTGGTGGCCGAAGGTGACCCTTGCTGAATGAAGGCAATATTGTCCGCCACCAGATCCCAGTCGTCCTCCACTATCATTGCGGCAAAGCGCCCTTTGAAGAAGAAATCGTCAGCATCCAGAATGCTGATCAGCGGCGCAGAGGAAATGCCGATCGCATGATTGCGCGCGGCGGACGGGCCGCGATTGACGTCGAAGCGCTCGACCATCAGCCGTCCCGTTCCATCATCGCATTGCTTCGCAACCTGGAACGTGTCGTCGGTGGATGCATCATCGATGACGACGACCTCCGAGACTTCCGGCTCAACCAGCGCTGATCGGATCGCCTCGGCGATCGTCGATGACGCGTTTTTAGCCGCTATGATGACGCAGATGGATTGTGAGCCCATGACTTCGCTCCCGTTCTTCAGCATTCGATACGATTACTGGAGAGAAAACATGTCAGGGATGAGGAGAGGGAAGTGCTATTTCGCACCTGCGAAATATATTCAAAGCGCTTCAGGAGGTCAGCGCGGTCAGATATCCTTCAGCGTCGGGCGATGACGACTGACGGCCGGGATGGCTTCCGGGCCTGCCTGGTCGGCTGAAGCAGGTCGATCCTTCTGAAATTCCAGTGTCTTGCGCATGCGCTTCTTCTCGCGCGATACCATGAAGACGACACCGATGAAGTAGCAGATCTGAATGACGACAAGCGAGATGGCCGTCTGTATAAACGTCGTGTAGAAGGAGCCATGGATCCAATAGGTCGCCACTGCGAACACCAGCAAGGCGCAGATCATGCTGACGAAAACGCGGGGCGCGTACATGTCTCTCTCCTCGCCTGATGCTATCCCGATCTGTGGGATACAATTTTTCATCGGTTCTTTTTCCATAAAATATATGGGCAAATTGGCGTCGTTTCAACCAAGTAATAGGCTCAAATACCCCGCCGAACATGAAATTCAGGTAAGGTTTCAAGGTAAAAATCTACTCAACAAGGATATTTTCGAATCAGAGACTGCGCCATCGAGCGATAGGCCGTTGCGGGAATCCTACGCAAAATTCGGCGTCGAGTTGCCGATAACCGGTTCCGCTTCGCCTCTGCAGACTTCGTTAACTATGTAGCCCGTAAAACTTGGGAACCGATTCTCAAGCTGTCAGGTGTACGTGTGTCCAAGCGTTCCGAAGTAATTGCGTTTCCCGTCAAAAATCGCATCCGCGACATTCAGCGTTGCGTCGACATGCTGGAGACCCTCCAAGGGGATCAGGCCAATCGGTTCTGGCGGGATGAGTGCCGCGCGCTTGCTGCGCATCTGACGGAACTCGGCTACGACGACACAGCCATGCGCCACGAGGTCATGGAATTCCAGAACGCGGTCCAGGCGCAGCTCTGGGCGCAATCCCAGACCGAAGAAGCCGCACGCCGCGACACGTACTAAAGAGCGTCTGGCGACCCGCCAACCACGTCTAGCTTTTATCGCGCGACTTGTGGCTGCGCCGTGAAGGTGCTGCGACGGAGTTTCTCACCACCAGATCGGGTGTCAGCAACACTTCCTGTTGGGTCGGCTCTTCATTGTTGAGAAGCTGCAACAGAAGCGCCATTGCATGTTTGCCAATGGCGCTGCGAGGCTGGCGAATGGTTGTGAGCGGCGGCGACATGAAGACGGCTTGCGGAATATCGTCAAAGCCGGTGACCGAAAAATCGTCCGGCACATCATAGCCGCGGGCTGAGAGGCCGATCATGACGCCAATCGCTGTCTGGTCGTTGACGCACATGAAGGCCGTCGGCAACCTGTCGCGCATGAACAGCTGCTCCACCGCCAGCCTGCCGCTTTCCAGTGTCCCATCACCTTCCAGAATCATGCGGCTACTTTTGGGAAGTCCAGCCGCGTCCATCCCTTCGTCAAACCCTGCGCGTCTGCGCATATAGGCAAGGCGGACTCTGGAATCGCCAATGAAGGCGATGTGCTCGTGGCCCTCGGCAATCAGCATATCCACGACTTTTCGAGCGCCGGCGGCATCGTTGACGCCGACATAGGGAATGCCGCCATTGAAGATCGGCTCGAAAACGCCGACGCTTGGCGGAAGACGCGCCGTCATGGCCTGGTGGCCGAAGGGCAATATCCCGGTAAAAAGGATGAGTCCGGCCGTCTGGTTGGCGTTGAGGAATTTCAGATATTCCAGACCGCGTTGGGCATCGTTCTGGGTGTGGCCGATCAATATGCCATAGCCGTGCGCCCGTGCCTCATTCTCCAAACCGATGAGGATATTGGAAAAGTTGGGGTCGCCGATATCGGGTGCCACCACAAGAATCATGTTGGAACGGCCGAGTCTCAGGCTACGCGCCACCGCATTGGTGGTGTAGCCAGTGACGGCAATGGCTTGATTGACCTTCAACCGAGTAGAATTGGCAACCTTTTCAGGGTTGTGGATGGCGCGCGATACGGTGGCAATCGATACCTCCGCCATACGGGCTACATCTTCTATCGTGGCTGGTGGCGAATTGGACAAAGATAAGCCTCGGGTCTATCTGCGACCGGACACTACACACGCCGCGCGTTGCGTCAAATGGATTGATCACATCTGTATAACAACTGCGAATGTAAACCTTTACATCGATTATGTAAAGGTTTACACCAGCCTTGCGGAATGGGAGCCGCATGGAGGAGTGGGATGGAAACCGTCGAGAACGGCAATGCTGTGCTATGCGCGCGCCGGGTTTCAAAATCGTTCAATGGAGTTCAGGTCCTCTTCAGCGTCAATTTCGAGCTGAAGGCAGGCGAGATCCACGCATTGATGGGTGAGAACGGCGCCGGTAAATCGACACTGGTCAAGGTTCTCTCCGGCTTCGAGCAGCCAAGCTCCGGCGAAATCCTTCTGGACGGGCAGCCTGTGAGGCTGCCGCCGAACGGCGCCGCAGAGGCGCTCGGCATCGTCATCATTCACCAGGAATTCAACCTCGCAGACCACCTGACCGTGGCCGAAAGCATCTTCCTCGGTCGCGAGGTGACTCGCTTCGGCGTGCTCGACCGAAAGTTCATGCGGGCGGAGACGCGGCGCATTCTCGATCTCCTCAACTGTCATGTCGATGAAGACGCGATGATTTCGAGCCTCTCCATCGCGGAAAAACAGATGGTGGAAATAGCGAAAGCCATTAGCCGCGAAGCGCGCATCGTCTTCATGGATGAGCCGACGGCCGTTCTTTCCCGTGAGGAGACGAATTACCTCTTCAAACAGGTGCGTAAGCTGCGCGACCAGGGGACCAGTTTTGTCTTCGTCTCGCACAAGCTGGACGAGGTGATGGAACTGACCGACCGGGTGACCGTGCTTCGCGACGGCCATTGGGTGAAGACTGCGCCCACCTCGATGCTGGATGGCGAGGCGATCGCCCAGCTTATGGTGGGGCGTGAGCTTTCGAGCCTCTACCCGGCGAAACGCGAGCCGGACGTCGACGAACAGATTGTCCTTAATGTCAAAGGCCTCTCCACGGGTTATGTGAAGGACGCCAGTTTCGAACTGCGCAAGGGCGAAATCCTAGGCTTCTCCGGTCTGATCGGCTCCGGCCGAACCGAGTTGATGGAGGCGATTGTCGGCATCAAGGCAAGCCAGGCGGGAGAGGTGGAGGCCAATGGTGTCACGCTGCCATCGCATGATCTGCACGCTTCGATCGATGCGGGGCTGGCTTATATGACCAAGGATCGGAAGTCCAAGGGCCTGTTGCTGGGCTCAGGAATGGGTCTCAATCTCACCTTGCAATCGCTCGACCGGCATGGCCGCTTCGGCTATCTCAGCTCCGGCAGTGAGGCGAGAGCGCTGGAAAAGGCGCGCCGTCGCTTCGACATTCGTGTGCGAGACGGCAATGTGATGGTTGGCCGCATGTCCGGTGGCAACCAGCAGAAACTTCTGTTGGCGAAAGTCATGGAGACCGAGCCGAAGATCATCATCATCGACGAGCCGACACGCGGCATCGATGTCGGCACCAAACAGCAAATCTATCATTTCATCTCGGCGCTCGCGCGAGACGGTCATTCGATCATCGTCGTCTCCTCAGAAATGCAGGAAGTCATCGGACTTTGCACCCGCGTTGCGGTGATGCGCGAAGGTCGGATCGTCGGCATGCTCGAGGGTGACGAGATCAACGAACACGAAATCATGCGCTATGCCGCCGGATTGAAAACAAAAACAGCCGCCTGAACGACCCTGTCAATTGAGGGGTCGTTGCGGGCAACAGGGGCAGGACGGGAGGTCTGTTGTGGGTATGAGTGTAAGTGAAGACGGCAAGGAAAAGAGTGTCCGCCGGTCGCGATCCTTTCGTGACGTGGATCTGCGCGCCGTGGCGCCCTTTGTTGCGCTGCTACTGCTTTTGATCGTCGGCGCGCTGGTCAACCCGAACTTTATCAGCATCAACAATCTGGCGAATGTCGCAACCCGTAGCGCTTTCATTGCGATCATCGCCGTCGGCGCCACCTTCGTCATTTCCGCCGGAGACCTCGATCTCTCGGTTGGATCCATGGTTGCCTTCGTTGCAAGCCTTATGATCCTGCTAATGAATTCCGGCACGATCACCGACCCCGCACTGATGCTGACAGCGGCGATTGTGTTCACCGTCATTGCCGGTTCGCTCTGTGGCCTCGCCAATGGCCTGATCACAACGGTCGGCAAGATCGAGCCTTTTATCGCAACGCTTGGCACAATGGGCGTTTTTCGCGGCCTGACGACATGGCTGTCCCAAGGCGGCGCGATCACGCTGCGCGAACCACAGTTGCAGAGCATGTACCGACCTGCCTATTTCGGTACGATCTTCGGCATTCCCGTTCCGATTATCGTCATCCTTGCGGTGACGGCCATTGCGGCTTTCATCCTCTATCGCACGCGCTATGGCCGGCATGTGACCGCAGTCGGATCGAACCGCGACGTTGCCAAATATTCGGGCGTCGCCGTCAACCGCGTCCGCACCATCGCCTTCGTCATCCAGGGACTTTGCGTTGCTATCGCCGTTCTTCTCTACGTACCACGCCTTGGCTCCACATCCGCCACGACGGGCATGATGTGGGAATTGCAGGCAATCACGGCCGTCGTCGTTGGTGGCACGGCGCTGAAGGGCGGGGCAGGGCGCGTATGGGGCACCATTTGCGGCGCTTTCATTCTCGAACTCGTCGGCAACATCATGCTGCTCTCCAACTTCATCAGCGAGTATCTGATCGGTGCCATCCAGGGTGCGATCATCATCATCGCCATGTTGGTACAGCGTTCGCTGATGCGCCAGCGGTGACAGCTGCCTGCCCCAAGGCGGGGCGGCTTGCTCAAAGTCTTGGAGCGCTTCTGATTGTCCATCGGACGCAAAGCGCTCCGGAAACACCGGGTCGAGAGGTCGCCCGGCTTCGGAATCGAGACCTTATCTGTTGGGAGGAAGACACATGCGTAAAAGACTGTTGGGAATGGCTGTCGCCATGGTGGCGCTGGCGGGGGCAGCACATACGGAGGACAAGAAGGTCACGATCGGCGTTTCGATCCCGGCCGCCGACCATGGCTGGACATCGGGCGTGGTGTTTCATGCCGAACGTGTTGCCAAGCTTCTGATGCAGGAACATCCGGGCCTCAACGTGATCGTCAAGACATCGCCCGATGCAGCAACCCAGGCGAATGCGGTACAGGATCTCGAGACCCAGGGCATCGATGCGCTGGTCATCCTGCCGTCCGATCCTGATCCGCTGGTCAACGCCATCAAGGAAGTCAAGGGCAACGGCAAGTTCGTCGCCCTCGTCGACCGCGCTCCAAGCGTCAATGACGACACCGTGCGTGATCTCTACGTCGCCGGCAACAACCCGGCACTCGGCGAAGTCGCGGGCAAGTACATTGCTGAAAAGACACCAGAAGCTGAAGTCGTCATCATTCGGGGTCTTCCGATCCCGATCGATCAGCAGCGCCAGGACGGTTTCGACAAGGGCATTGCTGGCTCCAAGGTGAAGGTTCTCGACCGCCAGTTCGGCAACTGGAACCGCGACGACGCCTTCAAGGTGATGCAGGACTATCTGACGAAGTATCCGAAAATCGACGTCGTATGGTGCCAGGATGACGACATGGCCGTTGGCGTTCTGCAGGCTATCGAGCAGGCTAAGCGTACCGACATTCAGTATGTCGTTGCCGGTGCAGGCTCCAAGGACATGATCAAGAAGGTCATGGATGGCGACAAGATGATCCCGGTCGACGTTCTTTATCCGCCGTCGATGGTGGCAACCGCCATGGAACTGACCGCTGCCAACTTCTACGATCAGGTTCCTGTTCGCGGCACCTACATTCTGGATGCCACGCTGGTCACGAAGGACAACGCGAAGGACTTCTACTTCCCGGATTCGCCGTTCTGATCGTATCGAAGCATATGATGAGAGGCCCGCTGTCGAAGCGGGCCTTTTGCGTTTAGAGCGCCCTGCGCGGTGTTGGACGCTCTATCTTCTTTGATCTACGCATCGTGCTTTCCGAAAATCGATTCCGATTTTCGGGCCGATGCTGTAAGGTCGCTTTACTTCACAATGCTGCCGCTCAAGAGAAGCGATTGGCGCGGAAGGGATCGACGGGGATCGACGTATCGCGCTCACAGACCAGTTCCGTGACAAGGCGCGCGGTCGCCGCCGATTGCGTCAGTCCGAGATGGCCGTGGCCGAATGCGTAGATGACGGAGCGCGCGGCGCGCGACGGCCCAATCACCGGAAGACTGTCCGGCAGTGAGGGGCGGAACCCCATCCATTGCTGACCGCCTTCGGTTTTCAACCCGGGCAGGAACCGACTTGCCTTTTTCAGCATCGCTTCGGAGCGGCGGAAATTGGGGGGCAGGTCGAGGCCGCCGAGTTCGACAGCACCCCCGACACGCACGCCGCTCGACAGTGGCGTGACGACAAAGGCATGGTCGTTGAAGTAGATCTGGCGTTTCAGATCGAAACTACCTGCGGGAAGGGTAGTGTTGTATCCACGCTCGGTTTCCAGCGGAACGTCATTGCCAAGAGATGCGGCAAGCGGCTTCGACCACGCGCCGGCTGCCAGGATCACCTTGTCGGCGTCGATCTTGTCGCCATTGGCAAGCGTCACGATGGTGCTTTCGCCAACCGCTTCGATTTTTACGGCCTCACCTTTTCTGAAGCTCGCACCGCGCGCAATTACGAGTTCAGCTATGGCTTTGGTAAACTCGTGAGGGTCGCTGACCTGCAGGCCAGACGGCGTATAGACCGCATGCTTGAACTGAGGCGCGATCCCTGGCTGCAGCTCGTCGATCTCCGTGCGGCCGATCTTGGAGAAGACGAAGCCGGCTTTGGCCTTCTCATCCCAGTGATGGCTGGACGCATCGAAGCTCGCGCTCGTATCGTAGAGATCGAGCGTGCCGGTGTTGGAGATGAAGGAGGACAGTTCCGGCATCGCGGCCGCATGCTGCATCTCGGATGCGGCAAGCGCCATCATCCGCGTCTGCACCCGCATGCCATGTTCGAACATGCGCGGCGAACTCGCTTTCCAGAAACGCCAAAGCCAAGGTGCGATTTTGTGGGCGTAGGCCGGCGGAACGCTTAGCGGGCCGAGCGGATCGATCAGCCACTTCGGCGCCTTCTTCATGATCCCGGGGGCTGGCATCGGAATGATTTCCGGAAAGGCCAGTATGCCGGCATTGCCGGCACTGGCGCCGCGGGCAATTTCGCCGCGCTCCAGAAGCGTGACGGACTTCCCTTCATTCTGCAAATAAAGCGCCGACATGACGCCGACGATCCCCGTGCCGATGACCAGCACTTCGCATTTGCCCAGAGAGCCGTTTCTATCCATGTCTCATCCATTCCGAACGAGATAAGCGCCGATCGCAAATCCTTCGCTTGCCTACCATTTTTGAATATTGTTTGTCGACTAGGGCGTATCGTGGGAATCCAAGCCCAGCCGTTCCAGAGACCGTGTCGTGCTTCACGGCTGTTTCGAGGATTTCACTAGATTGTCCGGCGTGATCAAAGCATAGCTGAACCGCTGCATCTTGCCTTCGACAGGAAAATACATCGGCGCCTCGAATGTGTTGACGCCTATGCCGCTCAACGTCACACCCATTTGCGCCTGCAGCCAATCCACCATGCCAGCCGACTGGTCGCGTCCGGTAACCCAGACGAACAATACGGGATGATCGCTCGACAGCGCGAAGGCTGGATCGAAGTCGTCATAAGTTGTGGTGGCAACCGTGGTGTCTGGGAAAACAAACCGCAGATTTCCACCGGTGTACCAGTCGGAGGTCACGATGAGAGAAGGCGAGATCCCCTTCTCTTGAAGATGTTGCCGGAATACCTGCCAGTCATTGTTGGATCTCGATGTCTTGCCGAGCATCGCCTGGACCGGCACGGATACGATCAAAGCGACGGGCAAAATTGCCATGACGACGAGGCAGACGGGGAGAACCTTCTTGACGAAAACGGCCGGATCGAATGACCTCTGTTCAAGCCACAGCGCTGCGAGGATCGGGAAGGGCATGACGAGCGGGAGCAACCATCTGTCTCTCACTTCCGTCATCGTCGTTGCTATGATGACGATGAGGAGAACCGCCGCAAGCGCGATGAAGTAATGCAGGAAGAAGCGGAGCCAAGGCGAGACCTGTTGCTCGCCGGTTGTGGTGCCCGTCCTTTTCGCACTTGACGCAAAAAGCACCAGTGCAGGCAGGATCATCACAATCGCCGATCCTGAAAAGACGTGCGCGATGCCCGTCAGGATCTGCATCCACCGGCTTTCAGGCGCCTCCTCCGCCATCCGCCGTAGGGTCACATCCGAGGCGAATTGCAGGTTGTCGAAAAGCCATATCGAATGCGGCAGGAAGACGAGAAGGCTGATCCCGATCGTCAGCAGAATGCGCCAATCGAAGATGCGCTCGCGCCCCTTTGGATGCAGCCAGACGGCAAGGAGGATCGCGGGAAGGATGAGGACAAAATTGTATTTCGACAGCATCCCAAGGCCGACCGCAACTCCGGTCAGCACATAGCCCATCGTGGTTGGCGTCTTAAGAAGCCGGACGCTCAGATAGATCGCCCACAGGCTGGTCAGCATCAGCATCGTCGTGTGCGTGAGATCGCGCTGCGCTTGCCAGAACAGCTGAGGGCTCACGAAAAATGCCAGTGACGCAACCAGGACCAGAGACTTCTCTCTCAAGACAAGGTCGGACAGTTTCACATAGGTCGCAAATACCAGAAAAAGAATGAGGTTCTTGGCAACAGCAAGACCCAGCACCGAGGTGCCGAAGATCGCAAAGATTGCCTGCTGGTACCAGTTATAGAGCGGTGGCTGGGCGTCATAGCCGAGCGCCAGCCACTGGGCAAACAGCACCTGCTGTGCTTCGTCTATACGTAGTGCCGGAGGGAGCAGGAGGCGAACGGCGATCTGAATGAGAAAGTAGACGCCAAAAAGGGCAATTATCGCGTTCGGATTGTTCACCAGAGAGCTTGTGAGCCGCCTGTAGAGACTGTTTATGCCCGACGCTCTATGCTCCAGACCTGTGCAGAGTGCCATAGTGGATCCAGCTTTTCGTCATGCGCATTCGCCAGACTGGCGAATGTTTGCGGGGCGTTTTAGCATGGCCTAATTGTTTTGCGCGTGAAAAATCACGCTTTCGAGACAGAAAATTCTACGGGATCTTTTGCGTAGCGAGGATGCCCGGCCCACCGGGCACCCCGCCTTTGCATTAGCGTCCGGCGTTGTAGGCAGCGATCGCGGCCATGTTGACGATATCGCTGTCCTTCGCACCCATGGCGGTGATCTGTACCGACTTGTCGAGACCGACCAGCAGCGGACCGATCACGGTGGCACCGCCAAGTTCCTGCAACATCTTTGTCGAGATCGACGCGGAATGGATTGCCGGCATGACAAGAACATTGGCCGGTCCAGAGAGCCGCGCGAACGGATACTGGCTCTGCATCTTTTGGTGGTTGAGGGCGATGTCTGCCGCCATTTCACCGTCCACTTCGAAGCTCACATTGCGCTTGTCGAGAATGCGAACCGCTTCGCGAACCTTGTCGGAGCGCTCACCAACGGGATGGCCGAAGGTGGAATAGGCGAGCATTGCAACGCGCGGCTCGTAGCCGAAACGCCGTGCCAGTCCTGCCGCTTCTTCCGCAATATCCGCGAGGTCTTCGGCTGACGGCATGTCGTGAACGGCCGTATCGGCGACGAAGACAGTGCGATTGCGCGAGACGACAAGAGAGACGCCGATGACGCGGTGGCCGGGCTTGACGTCGATGCAGCGGCGTACGTCTTCAAGCGCTGTGGAGTAGTTTCGCGTTGTGCCGGTCACCATAGCATCCGCATCGCCCATCGCCACCATGCAGGACGCAAAGTGGTTTCGGTCGTTGTGGATCAGGCGCTGGACATCGCGCAGCAGCAAGCCTTTGCGCTGCAGGCGGGCGTAGAGGTAATCGATGTAGGAATCGACCCGCTCGGACAGGCGCGCATTGGTGATCTTGATGTTCGGACGGTCGAGATCGATGCCAGCGCGCTCGGCATTGGCCTTGATGATGTCGTCGCGCCCAAGAAGAATGGCAGTGCCAAGCCCTTGCGCGGTAAACGAGATCGCCGCACGCATGACCTGCTCTTCTTCGGCTTCGGCAAAGACCACGCGCTTTGGCGAACGGCGGATGCGCTCGTAGAGGCGCTGCGTGGTGGATGCCATCGGGTCGCGGCGCGCCGACAATTCGCGGGCATAGGCATCGAGGTCCGGCAGCACGCGGCGCGCAACGCCGGTCTCGATCGCAGCCTTCGCGACGGCGACAGGGATCGCCGAAATCAGGCGGGGGTCGAAGGGAACAGGGATGATATACTGAGCCCCGAAGCGGGGGCGGTTGCCCTGATAGGCAGCAGCCACGTCGTCTGGCACGTCTTCGCGGGCGAGATCGGCGAGCGCCTGGGCCGCTGCGATCTTCATCTCGTCATTGATCTGGCTTGCACGCACATCGAGCGCGCCGCGGAAGATGTAAGGGAAGCCGAGAACGTTGTTGACCTGGTTTGGATAATCCGAACGCCCCGTTGCCATGATGGCGTCATCGCGAATGCGCGAGACTTCTTCCGGTGTGATTTCCGGATCGGGATTGGCCATGGCGAAAATGATCGGCTTCGGTGCCATGGAGCGGATCATCTCTTCGGTGAAGGCGCCCTTCTGCGAGAGACCGAACACCACATCCGCACCCTTCATCGCTTCTACGAGTGTGCGGTTGTCGGTCTTTGTTGCATGAGCCGACTTCCACTGGTTCATGCCCTCGGTGCGTCCCTGATAGATGACGCCCTTGGTATCGCATATGGTGATGTTGGCAGGGTTGAAACCCATGGCCTTGATCAGGTCCATACAGGCGATTGCTGCCGCGCCTGCGCCGTTGCAGACGAGCTTGGTGCTGTTGAAGTCGCGACCCGTCAGCGCAATGGCATTGATGAGGCCGGCAGCGGCAATAATGGCGGTACCGTGCTGATCGTCATGGAACACCGGAATATCCATGAGTTCGCGCAGACGGCTTTCGATGATGAAACATTCCGGCGCCTTGATATCTTCGAGGTTGATGCCGCCGAAGGAAGGGCCGAGATAGCGCACGCAATTGATGAAGGCGTCTGCGTCTTCCGTGTCCACTTCCAGATCGATGGAGTCGACATCGGCAAAGCGCTTGAAGAGGACGGATTTGCCTTCCATCACCGGTTTGGACGCCAGCGCGCCTAGGTTTCCGAGGCCAAGGATGGCAGTTCCGTTGGAAATGACCGCCACCATGTTGCCGCGCGTGGTGTAGTCATAAGCGGTGGCAGGATCTTCCGCGATCGCTTTCACCGGGACTGCGACGCCAGGGGAATAGGCCAGCGACAAATCCCGCTGCGTTGCCATCGGCTTTGTCGGAACGATTTCAAGCTTGCCGGGACGGCCTTCCGAGTGGAAATCCAGGGCTTCCTGATCCGTAACCGATGTTCTTGTGCTGGCGGGCTTTGACGAGTCTGACATGAGCTTGCGGTACTTTCCGGCTATCAACAGTATAAAATCTCTGCCGTAGTTATTGTATTTTCGGCGCTGGTGCCAAGGACTGAATGTTGTTCACTGCAGCAAAATTGAAGACGAGAACCACTGAGACAGATTCAATCGATTAGTTTGCAATTGCTCTTATTAATCTTTGCTTCGGACGTCGGGCGCAGTGTGGATAACGGGCGAGAGCAATGCCGCTCTTGTGCTGCTGTCGCGTCCACACCATCGGGAGTTCGTGGTTTGCGCCGGCTCACAGGCTTTTCTGCCCGAGGGACTATTGATAAGTCCTCCTTATGAAAACGACTCTTTCGCCATTGTCATTCCGGCCCAGACGACGCTATATCGCCGGTAGTGGTTTTGGATGACGGCAATGTCTCGTCCTCCGAACCCTGGGAGGATTTGTTCTGGTATTTTGGTCGTCGGCCACAGGGTCGGCGACGATCTATGCAATGAATGGATCGATATGACTGTCACGGCGGACGTCTTTCCCCTCAATCGTCCTTGTTCGGTTGCGCCAACCTCATCGAGGTTCCGTCCAGAAACTCTTCCTGCGAACTGTCCCGGCGGTGCCGGAAACCGAATGATTATCGAGCCTTCCTTTTTTTGGTGGCTCTCCAACCGGATATTGACTCTATGAATAAATCTGCAAATTCACTTTCACTTCCAGCCAGATTATGGCTGTTGGTGCTGGGCGTGGTCATCCTTGCCGCGGGCTTGTTCTTCGCCATCGGCGGCGGCAAGCTCATTTCGCTTGGCGGCAGCCCCTATTTCGTCACGGCTGGTGCAGCGCTCGTCATCTCGGGCCTGCTGATCATCCTGCGCAAGCCTGCCGGCGCTCTTCTTTTCGGCCTTGTTTTCATCGGCACCGCCATCTGGGCGGTGTGGGAGGCAGGCTTACACTTCTGGCCGCTGATCTCGCGTATGCTGGCGATCGGCGTCGGTGCAACGGTGGTTGCGCTGTCCTATCCGCTTTTGCGGCGCGCGCAGGGCAAGACACCTGCCTATGGTTCTTCCTTTGCCGTTGCTGCCATCTTGGCCATCGCCTCCGGTGCTGGTTTCGCCGGCATGTTCGTGCCGCATCCAACTGTCGCCTTCAAGGGCGAGGCGGCTCAATTGACACCGGTGACGGCTGGCGATGAGCAGAAGAACTGGGAGCACTACGGCAATACCGCAGGCGGCAGCCGGTTCGTGGCTCTGGATCAGATCACCCGTGACAATGTCAAAGACCTCAAGGTCGCTTGGACCTATCACACTGGCGATACGCCGATCAGCCCCGGTGCAAACGGTGCGGAAGATCAGGAAACGCCGCTACAGGTGGGCGACACTGTCTTCCTTTGCACACCCCACAACAACGTCATCGCTCTCGATGCCGATACGGGTGCTCAGAAGTGGAAGACGGAAATCAACGCCAAGTCGTCCGTCTGGATGCGTTGCCGCGGTCTTGCCTATTTCGACGCTAAGGCACCGTTGCAGCAGCCGACCGTACCTGGCTCCACGCCTGTCACGCCCGTGACCGTTGCAGACGGTGCGCTTTGCCAGCGTCGTATTCTGATGAACACGATCACGGCTGAACTGATTGCGCTCGATGCCGATACCGGCGCATTTTGCCCGGACTTCGGCACCAATGGTCGCGTCGATTTGAAGGTCGGGCTCGGCAACGCGCCTGATCCGCAATATGTGCTGACCTCCGCACCAACGCTTGCAGGCACCACGGTCGTGGTCGGTGGTCGTATCGCCGACAACGTCCAGGTTGATATGCCAGGTGGCGTGATGCGTGGCTTCGACGTGATCACCGGCGAGCTGCGCTGGGCCTTCGACCCGGGCAACCCCGAGATCACCAAGCTGCCGCCCGAAGGCCAGACCTATACGCGCTCCACGCCGAATGTCTGGGCCGCAATGTCCTATGATCCGGCGCTGAACACCGTCTTCATGCCGGTCGGCAGCCCCTCCGTCGATCTTTACGGTGCAACGCGCACGCCGCTCGATCATAAATACGGCGCATCGATGCTCGCTCTTGATGCCACGACGGGTCGTGAGAAGTGGGTCTACCAGACGGTTCACAACGACCTCTGGGATTTCGACGTGCCGATGCAGCCAAGCTTCATCGACTTCCCGAAGGCGGATGGTACGACCGTGCCTGCTCTCGTTTTCGGCACCAAGGCTGGCCAGATCTACGTCCTCGACCGTGCCACGGGTCAGCCATTAACCAAGGTGGAAGAGGTCCCGGTCAAGCCGGCCAATATTCCAAACGAGCGTTACGCGCCAACACAGCCACGCTCCGTCGGCATGCCGCAGATCGGTGCGCAGACGCTCACCGAAGCGGATATGTGGGGCGCGACCCCATTCGATCAGCTTCTGTGCCGTATCGCTTTCAAGGGCATGCGCTACGACGGCCTCTATACCGCGCCTGGCACTGACCTGTCGCTCAGCTTCCCGGGCTCGCTTGGTGGGATGAACTGGGGCGGTCTATCGACCGATCCGACGACGAACACCATCTTCGTCAACGACATGCGTCTCGGCCTGTGGATCCAGATGAAGGAAGCCGCACCGACCAAGGCAACAGCAAGCGGTGGCGAAAGCGTCAATACCGGCATGGGCCTCGTGCCTATGAAGGGAACGCCTTATGCCGTCGACAAGAACCGCTTCCTGTCCGCACTCGGCATTCCCTGCCAGGCGCCGCCCTATGGCACCATGACCGCCATCGACATGAAGACACAGCAGATCAAGTGGCAGGTTCCTGTTGGCACCGTCGAAGATACCGGCCCGCTCGGGATCAAGATGGGTCTTCCGATCCCGATCGGCATGCCGACCCTTGGTGGTACGCTCGCCACGCAGGGCGGTCTGGTCTTCATCGCCGGAACGCAGGATTACTATCTGCGTGCCTTCGACACCGCGACCGGCAAGGAAGTCTGGAAAGCCCGCCTTCCCGTGGGCAGCCAGGGCGGCCCGATGAGCTACAAGTCGCCAAAGACCGGCAAGCAGTACATCGTTATTTCGGCTGGCGGCGCGCGCCAGTCTCCCGACCGCGGCGATTACGTCATCGCTTACGCGCTGCCGGAATGATGGCCACAAGATGCGCTGAATGACGATCGGACCCGGGAGCAATCCCGGGTTCGTGTGTTTTGGAGAGCAGAATACCGCTGGAACCGCTCACTTTGGAGGGCGTTAGGAGCCCCGCGCCGGGCAGTAACCATTTCGATCAACAGACTATTGACGGGTTGGGCTGATAAGTTTCGTATTCGCCCAAGAACGGTCATAGCGATGTTGGGAAATATCTATATGGTCGGCGCAGGCATTTTTAGCTTGGAAAGGTTTTATTTGTGAAGGAACTATCTCGAAAGATCACCCCAGTACTTCTGGCAGGCGGCGCTGGATCTAGACTTTGGCCAGTATCACGGGATCAGTTGCCCAAACAGTTCCAGCCTCTTGTCGGAGAGCTTTCGACATATCAGCAGACCTTAAAGCGCGTCAGCGACAAAAGCCTCTATGCGGAACCGCTGGTGATCACCAACGAGGATTTTCGCTTCTTCGCAAGACGACAGGCCGAAGAGATCGATCTGCCGGCAACCGTCGTTCTGGAACCGGCGCGCCGCGACAGCGCTGCGGCCATGGCTGCTGGAGCATTGCTGGCGGATCGGCGCGAGAAGGGGTCGCTCGTGCTGGCGCTCGCGGCAGACCATGTGGTGCTGGACAATGATCTTTTCGCCGATGCCGTGAGGCTGGGTGCGGAAGCGGCAGAGCAGGGCAACATCGTGGTCTTCGGCCTGACGCCCACCGAGCCGCGCACGTCCTATGGTTACATCAATCCCGGCGAAGCTATCAACGGAAATCCGGACCTTTGCGTTGTCGAAGCCTTCGTCGAAAAGCCGGATGAGGCGCGTGCTGTCAGCTACGTCGAGAAGGGCTATCTCTGGAATTCCGGCAACTTCCTGTTTCGCTCCGACATCATGATCGAGGAGTTGAGGAGCCATGCTCCCGAGATCCTGGCCGCAGTTCAGGCGGCCGTGGAAAACCAGGAAGTCGACCTCGGTTTCGTTCGCCTGCACAAGGAAAGCTTTGAGTCCTCGCCGAAGAACTCGATCGACTATGCTGTCATCGAGAACACCAAACGCACGGCCGTCGTGCGGGGGCATTTCCGTTGGTCCGATATTGGTAGCTGGGATGCCATTTGGGAGATTGCCGACAAGCATGACGCTGATAATGCGATCGAGGGACAGGGGATCATTATCGATTCCGAAGGTTGCCTCGTGCATTCCAACGGCCTGCTGACGACTGTCGTCGGCGCCAAGGATCTCGTCGTTGTTGCCACGAAGGATGCGGTTCTTGTCACACCGAAGAATCGTGTTCAGGACGTCAAGGGCCTGGTGGAGACTCTGAAAAGTGGCGATCATTCCTTGAAAACGGAGCGGCACAAGCGCGCCTACCGTCCTTGGGGTCATATCGAGCAGACGGATTCCGGCCACCGCTACCGTGTCAGCCACGTCAAGGTCGAGCCGGGCCACCGGATCTCGCTGCAGCAACACTATCATCGTTCAGAGCATTGGATCGTCGTTCGCGGCACCGCGACAGTCACGATTGAGGACCAGACCCGTCTTCTGACGGAAAACGAGTCGGTCTATATCCCGATCGGCAAGCCGCATCGCCTGGCAAATGAGGGCCAGATCCCGCTGGAACTGATCGAAATCCAGACCGGCTCCTACCTTGGCGAAGACGATATCGTTCGACTGCACGACGACTACAAGCGCGAGTAGGATCGAAGCGTCAGCGCCCCGAAACGTGGATCGGATCAGGCTGCGGAAGACAGCCTGACGGTTCCCTGTGCCGGCAGAAGTCTCAGCACTTCATCGGCATAGGCCATGCTGTTTTGAAGCGCCTTGTCGAGATTGCTGACCTGTGACGGGTTCATCATGTGGAGATAGCCGCGGAACTCGAACATGTCGCGGAAGGCGGCACGTTCGATGATCGGCGTGTTGAGGACGTTGACGTCGCGCTTGGCCAGAAGCGCCTTTGCTGCCAGCAGCGCGCGCGTGGTGACCATGGAATTCACGCGTGACAACAGCACGGAGTGCGGGATCTTGATGCCTGCGCGATCGTCGAGATAGCGCAGTAGTTCCAGCACCTGTGCTGCGCCCTGCGCATCCATCGTGCTGCCCTGGACCGGGATGATGACGTGATTGGAGAGGCCAACCGCCGTCGCCAGAAGCGGAGACTGGGCGCCCGGCAGATCGACGATCACATGGTCGAACTTCTTGCGGTTGTCGAGCACATGCTGCTGCAGTGTGGTTATCGAAACATAGGTGATGACCGTAAGGTCAATGCGGTGGTCGGCATTATCGCGCCACTTCGAGAGCCAGCGCTGCGGGTCGGTGTCGATCACGCAGACGCGCAAGCCCCGCCGCGCAAGCTCCGATGCCAAGAGAAGAACTGCGGTTGTCTTGCCTGCACCGCCCTTGGTGTTTGCGAACGTGATGACTGCCATGATGAACCCGAGCGTAAAAAGAGGGAGGCGGCGATCATCGCGCAAGAAACCGCACCCATCTCATGGTGCGGTTCGATCATTCAACAATATGGTTAATAGGGTCTGAAGAGAAAGTGCGAGAAGTCAGCGTCTGTGGTCTTCCGCCATGATTTCACGGGCGATCTGATCGAGCGGAACGATCTTGTCGACGCCGCCGTGCGCAATCGCTTCCTTGGGCATACCAAAGACGATGCAGGAGGCTTCATCCTGGGCAATCGTATAGGCTCCGGCCTGATGCATTTCGAGCATCCCGCGCGCGCCATCGTCCCCCATGCCCGTCATGATCACGCCCATGGCGTTAGACCCGGCGGAGCGGGCGGCGGAGCGGAAGAGAACATCGACCGACGGCCGGTGCCGGGAAACGAGCGGGCCGTTTCTGACCGACACATGATAGCGCGCCCCCTGGCGCTCCAGAAGCATGTGCTTGTCGCCCGGTGCGATCAGCACGTGGCCGCGCAAAACCGGATCGCCATCTTCCGCTTCCTTGATCTCAACTTCGCAAAGACCATTCAGGCGCTTGGCGAATGCCGCTGTGAACTTTTCCGGCATATGCTGGACGATAACCATGCCCGGTGAGTTTGCCGGCAGTCTCTCCAGCATCTCCCGCAAAGCTTCTGTACCGCCTGTGGAGGCGCCGACACAGATTACCATTTCGGTGGTGCGCGCCATCGCCTTGCCGGATGGCGGCGGCAGCACGGCATCTGCCGTCAACTTGGCCTGGGTGCCGAGCGAACTCGACCCGCGAGGCTGGGCGCGCACGCTCTTGACGCGCGCATGTGCCGCACTCTTGACGACTTCGCAGATGCGCAAGGCGGATTCTGCCAGATGATCCGCAGCGCCGATGCGCGGCTTGAGGATGACGTCGACGGCACCGGCTTCCAGCGCCTGGATCAGCGTTTCGGAGCCTGCTTCGGTCAAGGAGGAGCACATGACCACCGGGATCGGGTGCTGCGACATGATCTTGCGCAGAAAGGTGATGCCGTCCATGCGCGGCATTTCGACATCGAGCGTGATGACGTCGGGCAGATCTTCCTGGATCCTCTTCGCCGCCATGAACGGATCGGACGCTGCCCCAATGACCTCGATCGCAGGATCGCCCTCTAGCACCGCAGTCAGCGTCTGTCTTACGCTGGCAGAGTCATCAACAATGAGGACGCGTACTTTTTTGACCATGATAACCTACTGCTTGAGGAAAACCGTATTGGCGACCTGCTTGACCGGAAGATTGATGCCGGTGACAGATTCCGAATGCCCGATCATCAGGTAGCCGCCCGGTGCCAGGCACTTGCAAAGCTCGGTGAGCACGTGGGTCTGCGTCTTCTTGTCGAAGTAGATCAGCACGTTGCGGCAGAAGATGACATGGACCGGCGCGCCGATCTCATAGGACGGGTTCATAAGGTTCATGCGGGCAAAGCCGACCTTGGCGCGCAGCTTCGGCGAAATCCTGACGTCGCTGCGATATTTGTCGCGCGCCTGCATCACGTATTTGCGCTGCATGGCGGAGGGTACAGGCTCCAGAAGATCACGGTTGTAAATACCGGAATGCGCCTTCCTCAGAACGTCTGTCGAGAGGTCCGTCGCGAGAATGCTGAAATCGGCGATCACACCCTTCTCGACGGCTTCGGCCATGACCATCGCCATCGTGTAGGGTTCGGCACCCGTCGAACAGGCGGAGCTCCACGTGCGGGGCTGTCTGATCCCCTGCTTGGCGAGCGTAGGAAGAGCAGTTTTTTCGAGGAAATCAAAATGGTTCGGTTCGCGGAAGAAGTCCGTCTTGTTCGTCGTCACCACGTCGATGAGATAGATGACCTCGTCTTTCAGACCGTCCTGGCGGAACAGGTATTCGCAGTAGTCGCCAAAGGATCGAAAGCCTGTTGCGCGCAAGCGCTTGCGCAGACGGCCTTCCAGCATCGAACGCTTGGCGTCCGTCATCTTGATCCCGCAATAATCATAAATGAAACTGGATAGCTGGCGGAAATCGCGGGTGCTCAGACTATCTTCGAAGTTGACGCTAACAGCGGTACTCAATTACTCGTCCTTTCAGGCTGCGCGCATCGGGCCGTTGTCGACCTTGGCAAGCTCACCGGCGTCGCCAGAGAAAAGCTTTGCGAGATCGATGATGACGACGAAATCGCTTTCGCGGCGAACGACACCGGCGATGTAGCTGGAGTTCCAGCGAATGCCGATGTCCGGTGCGGTCTCGATCTGGTCCTGCCTGAAAGGCGCGACTTCAAAAACCTTGTCGGCAACGAGACCAAGCGCCAACACCTTGTCGACGAAAGGAATGTCGAGCACCAGAATGCGCGTGTGCGAGGTCTTAACCGTCTTGGTCATGCCAAGGCGCAGGCGAAGGTCGATGACCGGAACGCCCTGTCCGCGCACATCCCTCAGGCCGAGCAGGTAATCAGGGCCGTGGGGGATCTTGAAGGCTTCTTCGTGGTCGAGGATTTCACGAACAACGTCCACAGGAACCGCGAAAACTTCCTCGCCAAGGCTGAACGTCACGTATTGCATGGTAGATGTAGGGCTCGCCATTTGCGTCTTCTCCAGAAGTCTTGGTCGACATTGCCGATTGAGCGGTTGTTACGTCAGGTCAGGGGAGGCGGGCTTGAGGCCCGCATCCATAGTGTTCGTTAGCCAGCATGGCGGAAATCGCCGTCGTTCTCATCCGGGCCGCCCATGGACATGTCCAAGGCAAAACCCTTGGCACGCGCTTGCTGGGCATGGACCGCACTTGTCGGGGCAGGGCGACGGCCTGGCGTTGCCGGTTTTCCAGCACTTCGTGGTGCTGCCACTGGCGTTGCCTGGCGCACGGGCGTTGGCCGAACCGCGGGTCCCACGTTGGCACGCTCGACCTTGAAGAAGGCAATGCTCGTTTGAAGCTCTTCGGCCTGTGCAGCCAGTTCTTCGGATGTGGCAGAGACTTCTTCGGAGGCACCGGAATTCTGCTGCGTCACCTTGTCGAGCTGCTGGATCGCCTCGTTGATCTGGCTGGCTCCAATATCCTGCTCGCGGCATGCGGAAGAGATTTCCGAGACCAGTTCCGCGGTTTTGCGGATATCCGGAACCAGACGGTTCAACATCTCGCCGGCTTCGGTCGCAACCTGGACCGTCTCGCCGGAGAGCGAAGAGATTTCAGCGGCTGCTGCCTGGCTGCGTTCTGCCAGCTTGCGCACTTCAGAAGCAACGACCGCGAAGCCCTTGCCGTGTTCACCGGCGCGTGCAGCTTCGACGGCGGCATTCAGTGCCAGAAGGTCGGTCTGACGCGCGATTTCCTGGACGATAGAGATTTTTTCAGCGATCGTGCGCATGGCAACCACAGCACGGCCAACCGCCTCACCGCTGGCCTCTGCATCCTTGGAGGACTGACGCGCGATCTTTTCGGTCTGGGCAGCATTATCAGCGTTCTGCTTGATGTTTGCTGCCATTTCTTCCATCGAAGCGGAGGCTTCTTCGGCAGAGGATGCCTGCTCGGTCGCACCCTGTGACAGCTGTTCGGAAGACGAAGACAGCTCCTGGCTACCGGAGGAAACATTGTCTGCCGCGGCCAGCGCATCGCCGACGACGCCGCGCAGGCGTTCGACCATGTCGTCGACATGCGTCAACAGGACACCGATTTCGTCGCGGGAGTTCACCTGAACATTCTCCGTCAGATCGCCTTCGGCGACCTTGCGAACCGCTGTCGTTGCCCTTGTGAGGCCGCGGCTAATGGAGATGCTGATCCATATTGCTGAAACAATGGACACGACGCCAGCGACTGAAGCGATGATCACAAGCGTACCGAACGTGCTTTGATAGGCAGCGTCGCTCGCCTCATCGGCTTTCTTAACGGCGGCTTCGGTCAAGCTGGAAAGCGATTCCGTCAGGGCGTCGAGCTTTTGGCCCGCCACTGTTCCTTCATTCTGGTTCAAGGCAAGCGCGTCATCACGGCGGCCCGTCTTCATGTAGCCGACAAGTCGATCTTCCAGTTTCTCATAACCAGCCCAGAACTCGCGAATTTCCGCCCACTTGCCTTTGAATTCTTCGGGTGCCGCAGCTTCGCCCGCATTCAGCGCCGTCGTGAAATTTTTTCTCTCTTCTTCGATGGTTTCGAAGGCGGCGTTCATTTTCTGCTCGGTGGTTGCGAGCAAAAGATCACCCTCTGCCAAACCGAGACCGTCAAATGCCTTCGCCAGATCGTTGGCCACATCATCCTGTTGGATGGGTCCCGTCATCATAGCATCTTGGAGCGTCGCCAATCGATTGAGGCCGCTGATCCCGAAAATCGCGCAGCCTGCCATCAGACCGACGAGCAATGTGAAGATCAGAGTGAGTTTCAATTTAATCGTAAAACGCATCGAGGTGTTCCTTAGCTAAGTAGGACACGTAGCCAGCGCTATCATGCCGCTTTTCAAAGAGACCTTAGGCCTGTGATGGTGACGGGCTGGATCGCCCGCCATAGTTTCTAGAATGATTGGGTTGTACCCAGTGTCAGGCCGTTTCGCGGAAGTCGTGGTCGTTGTCGTCCGGTCCACCCATGGACATGTCGAGGGCAAAGCCGTTGGCGCGAGCCTGCTGAGCATGGACGGCACTCGTCGGTGCAGGGCGACGCACGGGAGCGGCAGGCTTCGCAACTGGACGATGTGCGACCGCCGGGGCTGCATGGCGAGCCGGTGCAGAGCGAGTTGCTGCGGCGGCATTGGCACGCTCGACCTTGAAGAAGGCGATGCTGGCCTGAAGCTCTTCGGCCTGTGCGGCCAGTTCTTCGGATGTGGCAGAGACTTCTTCGGAAGCACCGGAATTCTGCTGCGTCACCTTGTCGAGCTGCTGGATCGCCTCGTTGATCTGGCTAGCACCGATATCCTGCTCGCGGCATGCGGCAGAGATTTCCGAGACCAGTTCCGCCGTCTTGCGGATGTCTGGAACCAGACGGTTCAGCATCTCGCCGGCTTCGGTTGCAACCTGAACCGTCTCGCCGGAGAGCGAGGAGATTTCAGCGGCGGCCGCCTGGCTGCGTTCTGCCAGCTTGCGAACTTCAGAAGCAACGACTGCAAAGCCCTTGCCATGTTCACCGGCACGCGCGGCTTCGACAGCGGCGTTCAGTGCCAGAAGGTCGGTCTGACGCGCGATTTCCTGGACGATAGAGATCTTTTCAGCAATCGTGCGCATGGCGACCACGGCGCGACCGACGGCTTCACCGCTTGCCTCTGCATCCTTGGAGGACTGACGCGCGATCTTCTCGGTCTGAGCCGCGTTGTCGGCGTTCTGCTTGATGTTGGCGGCCATTTCTTCCATCGAAGCGGAGGCTTCTTCGGCAGAGGAGGCCTGTTCGGTGGCACCCTGTGACAGCTGTTCGGAAGACGACGACAGTTCCTGGCTGCCGGAGGAAACGTTGTCTGCTGCAGCCAGCGCGTCGCCGACGACGCCGCGCAGGCGTTCGACCATCGACTGGAGAGCAATGCCCAGCGTGTCCTGGTTCGAAAGCGGCTTTGGCGTAACAGTCAGATCGCCTTCTGCGATCTTATTTGCGACGGTTGCCGTTTCGCGCAGGTTCGTGACCATGTGCAGCATGGCGTTGCCCAGCGTATCCCGATCCGACAGAGGCTTCACGTCCTTGGACAGATCACCCGAGGCGATCGTACCGGCAACATCGGCGGTCGCGCGAAGATTTACAACCATGTTGCTCATGGCGATACCCAGGCGGTCCTTGTCGGAGAGCGGCTTCACGTCCTGGGAAAGATCACCTTCCGCAATGTTGTTTGCAACCGCTGCGGTGGCGCGCAGGTTGGTCGTCATCACGTTCATGCTGTCGACGAGATCCTTGATCTCATCATTGCTCTTGATTGCGATGTCCTGATCAAGGTCGCCAAGCGCAACGGCGCGGGACGCACGGATCGCCTGCTGCAATCCCTTGTTGATACCAAGCGCAATCCATGTAGCGATCAGGATCGACAGGATGATGATCGCTGCAACGACGCTGATGAGGATCGTACGCGAGGTGTCATATTCCTGGTTGGTCGCTTCGTCCGTTGCCTTCAAGTCAGCAGCGATTTCGTTGTTCAGGCTTTCCAGAGTGGTCAGCAGAGCCTTCGTGGCTTTTTCGCCGTCTCCCATGGAGATAGCACCGGCTTGGCGATTGCTTTCAGGCGTGTTGATGGTTGCAAGGCGGAGTACTTCTTCCTGCAGCTTTTCCCACGCAGGAACCGCAGCCTTCAGTTCCGTCACCTTCGCATGAATTGCTGGATTTGTCTCTTTTTCCAGCGTCGCAATAATCTGTCCAATTTTTGCGCGGTCGGTGCGGGCGGCGTCGACATAGGTTGAAATCCGAGCAGCATCTTCATTGAGTGCCGCGCTCTTCTCGCTGGCGATCGCATTCAGAATGGCGTCCGAGAGGTCGCTGGAGTTGCGCAGGTTGGCGGCAGGGCCCTGTACGATATCCGTTACCGCTGCATTGAGCGATGACAGCTGGGTAATTGCCATGCCGGCCATACCCGCCGATAACAGAATGATGAGCGCAAAGGCGAGCGCAAGTTTGAGCTTTATCGTAAATCGCATTTTGGTGGATCCTTAAACATGGCGGCAGGCGACGGAACGAGGAAGCTCAGATGCTGGGAGTCTTGCTCGGGTCTGGCGGGTGGGTGACGAGGAGCCTGGGCCTTCAGTCCGAGGCTCCTCGCAAATCTTAGGCGCTTTCGCGGAAGTCCTGATCGTTTGCGTCCGGGCCACCCATCGACATGTCGAGTGCGAAGCCGTTGGCGCGGGCCTGCTGGGCGTGGACAGATTGCGACGGGGCAGGGCGACGAACCGGGGCAGCAGATTTTGCCGCAGGACGGTGCGCGACCGAGGGAGCCGCTGCGCGAGCCGGGGCGGGGCGACCATTTGTATTGGCACGCTCAACCTTGAAGAAGGCGATGCTGGCCTGAAGCTCTTCGGCCTGTGCGGCCAGTTCTTCCGAGGTGGCGGACATCTCTTCGGAAGCACCGGAGTTCTGCTGCGTCACCTTGTCGAGCTGCTGGATCGCTTCGTTGATCTGGCTTGCACCGATATCCTGCTCGCGGCATGCGGCAGAGATTTCCGAGACCAGTTCTGCCGTTTTGCGAATGTCTGGAACCAGGCGGTTCAGCATTTCGCCGGCTTCGGTTGCAACCTGCACTGTCTCGCCGGAGAGCGAGGAGATTTCAGCGGCGGCCGCCTGGCTGCGTTCTGCCAGCTTGCGCACTTCAGAAGCGACGACCGCGAAGCCCTTGCCGTGTTCACCGGCGCGTGCAGCTTCGACAGCAGCGTTCAATGCCAGAAGATCGGTCTGACGCGCGATTTCCTGGACGATAGAGATCTTGTCGGCAATGGTCCGCATGGCGACCACAGCACGGCCGACGGCTTCACCGCTGGCTTCGGCATCCTTGGAAGACTGACGCGCGATCTTCTCGGTCTGGGCCGCATTGTCAGCGTTCTGCTTGATGTTTGCTGCCATTTCTTCCATCGAAGCGGACGCTTCTTCGGCAGAGGATGCCTGTTCGGTGGCACCCTGCGACAGCTGTTCGGACGACGAAGACAGTTCCTGGCTGCCGGAGGAGACGTTGTCTGCTGCGGCAAGCGCGTCACCGACGACGCCGCGCAGGCGTTCGACCATTTTTTCAAGCGAGATACCGAGGGTGTCCTTGTCCGAGAGCGGCTTCGGCGTCACGGTCAGGTCGCCTTCGGCAATCTGGTTTGCCACATTGGCCGTATTGCGAAGGTTGGCCGTCATCACATTGATGCGTTCGACGAGGTCCTTGATCTCGTCATTGGTCTTGATCTCGACGTTCTTGTCGAGATCGCCAACCGCGACAGCTTCGGCAACCGCCATGATCTTGCGCAGGCCGGTGTTGATGCCGAGCGCGATCCAGGTTGCGATGATCAGGCTTCCAAGAACTGCCGATGCAACGGCGATGATCATGATCAGACGAACCTGCTCATAGGTAGCCTGGCTGCCGGCAAGCATCGTGTCGACCCGTTCGAGCTGAACACGCACGAGGTCTTTGGTGTTAGTACCGATAGTCAGTGCGAGAGCGCGCATCTGGCCGTTCGAGAATTCAATGGCACTCTGCCTGTTCCCAGCTGCCAAGAGGTCCTTCAACTTTACGGACTCTCCGTCGAACTTCTCGAAGTTCTCGATCACGGCAACCCAGTAAGGCCTGCCCTGTTCCGAGGCCTGCGACAGGCCGGTGCGGCCCAGGTCCAGAGTCGTCGTCGTCAGTTCGTCCGCGATTTTCATGTAGCGGGCGGTACCATCAGCACCGCTTTCGAGCAGCGCGTTCTTCTGCTGGCGAATGATTTCAGAGAGATTGCGATCGATCTGGAGCGCGTATTGCAGGCGCTTCTCCGGGCCGTTTGCCAGTTCGCCGATCGCTTGATTGACCGTGCCAAGGCTGTTGATGCTGTAGAACGACAGGCCAGCAAGAACCATCAGGATAATGCCGAATGCCAGCGTCAGTTTAAGTTTAATCGTAAATCGCATTTTGCCCCCTTAAGTGATGCGCAAGGCGCATCAGGTGTTTGCTGACCCGAAAGATCCATTTTCTTTCGGTATGCCGTGTCGTGAGCTTCCACGCGCCCGGTTGGGCGCAGGGAAAGTGTCGTTCATGCCTTTCGGCGCCCGCTTACTCGTCGGTCCCTATCGACGTCGCGGACGTCATGCCTTTCCAAGTTCCACGACATTGCCCTGCGCGCTGATCTTTCCGGGCAAGCTTTCTCGCTGCGCCGAGAAAATCGCGATCAGGTTCGGCATGATGACGAACTCGGCCCCGCGCTTGATCAGGCAGTTGATGTAGTCGGGTCGCCACCGCATCCCGACGCTGGGCGGCGCCTCGCTGGCGGACTTGGAAAAGGTCGTCACTTCGTAGACCTTGTCGGTTCTAAGCCCGACCAGCGTCTGTTCGCCTTCCAGCGAAACCTCGATGACGATGATGCGGCTGTCGATGGTCTTCTCCGCCGCATGCATGCCGAAGGCGAGACGAACGTCCGCCAGCGGAATGACCTTGCCGCGAAAATTGATGACGCTCGACACAAAGGCCTTGGCGCCCGGAACGGCCGTCTCTGGAAGAAGGTCGAGGATTTCCTGAACCTGTGCGGCCTCGATGGCAAAGGTCTCGCCTTCGATCGAAAATGTCAGAACTTCAATGTCTTGGCGTTCGGCCCAGAAGTCTACGGGCTGTTTCAAAAGCGGCTGGTTCATCCGGCAATGCGCATCTGCGCCTCCTGTTGCTGGCCTGCCGCAACCAGATGTGCGACGTCGAGAATGAGAGCGACGCTGCCGTCTCCAAGAATGGTGGCGCCCGAGAAGGTCGCAACATCATGGTGCAGCTTGGACATAGCTTTGATGACGGTCTGGTGATCGCCGATGATCTGGTCGACGACGAGACCCACACGTTCCGAGCCGGTGGAAATGACCACCACCTTCTGGAATTGGTCCGGCTTCGTGCCGCTCTGGAAAAGCTCACGCAGGCGGATGAACGGCACCAGGCTTTCACGCAGCGAAATGAACGAGCGGCCGCGAGATTTGACGTCGTCTTCCGGAGACAGTTCCAGGCACTCTTCGACTGCCGAGAGCGGAATGACGTAGCAGCCATGGCCGACGCGAACGAGCAGACCGTCGATAATGGCAAGGGTGAGCGGAATGGCGAGCGATACTTCCGAGCCAGCACCCGGTGCGCTGGTGATGTTGATCGTGCCGCGCAGCGCCTCGATCGTCTTCTTGACGACATCCATGCCGACGCCGCGGCCGGAGAGGTTCGTAACCTGGGCCGCCGTCGAGAAGCCTGGCTCGAAGATCATCTGCAGGAGTTCTTGGTCTGTCAGGGTTGCGCCCGGGGCCACGAGCCCGGAGGATTCCGCCTTGGCGCGAACCCGCTCGCGGTTGATGCCACGACCGTCGTCCTTGATGGTGATGATGACATCCCCACCGGTTTGGCGCGCGACAAGTGAAACATGTCCAACCGGGTCCTTGCCGGCGGCTATGCGCTCTTCCGGTGTTTCCAGGCCGTGATCGCAGGAGTTGCGAACAAGGTGGACGAGTGGATCGGCAAGCCGTTCGATCACGGCCTTATCGACTTCAGTGCTTTCGCCCTCGGTGATCAGCTCGATCTGTTTGCCGGTTTCGCGCGCCAGATCATGCGTCAGGCGGCGGAAGCGGCTGAAGAGCTGGGCGATCGGCACCATGCGAAGCACCATCATCGTGTCGCGAAGCTCGCCCGACAGCCGCTCCACATCCTCGGAGACGGCGCGCAGGTGAATGTCGACGCTGGTGTTGGCGAGCTGCGACAGACGCGACTGGGCGATAACAAGCTCGCCGACGCGGTCCATCAATTCATCTAGCCGTTCAGCCGGGACGCGTACATTCTCAGCGGCTCTTCCCTGCTTGCCATCGGTGGCCGCCTGAACAAGCTGCGGATTGGCCTTGGCGGCTTCTTCGACAGGGGCCGGCGGGGGCACGATTTCCTGGGAAGCGGTGGTGTCTTCCACCTGCGTGATCTCAAGCTCCATATCGTCCATGACGAAGATGAAGACGTCATCGATGGCGGAACGGGGCTGTTCGGTCGTCAAGGTCACAGACCAGCCGAGATAAAGCTGCGTGGGGTCGATTTCTCCAAGAGGAGGGATGGCGCCTGTGTTGGCGATGATGATGCATTCGCCAAGCTCAGCCAACTCGTTGAGCAGGCCGAGTGGGTTGGTGCCATTCGCCATCGCGTTCTCAGGAAGACGGAAGGTGATCGTCCACGTCGCGCCAGAGGTTTTTGGCGCCGGAACAGCAGCTGTCGCCTTCGGAGCCGACTGGGCAACGGCCTTCTTACCAGAGCCTTCGCCGACAGCAGCCTGCAACTTGGCCAGCAACCGATCGCCGGTTTCAGGAAAAGCAGTTGCAGGATTGTCCACCAAGCGACGCATGTGGTCCTGGGCTTCCAGAACGGCAGCGATCAACTCGCTGGTGGCAGGAACTTCGCCCTTGCGAACACGGTCGAAGGCCGTCTCGCAGTGATGGGTAAAGGCAGCGAGTGCCTCGAAGCCGAACATTGCGCCGGACCCTTTTAAGGTATGCAGACCGCGAAACACGGCATCAATCTGACTTTGATTGGATAGATCATGCAAGAGGTCGAGAAGCCCGCTTTCGATCTGCTCGAAAAGCTCGGCGGCCTCCGTCCTGAAAACCTGAATTGGGTCCAGCAGCGTCATTTACCAAGTACCTTTCTGACAATCTTCACGAGGTTTTCCGGGTCGAAAGGCTTGGTTACCCAGCCGGTGGCGCCGGCTGCCTTGGCGCGCGCCTTCATGTCGGCATCGGATTCGGTCGTCAGGAAGATGATCGGCACGCCGGTATGGGCTGGCGACTGGCGCAGCGCCTCGATCATCTCCAGACCATTCATGTTCGGCATGTTAAGATCGGTGACGATGAGGTCGAAGGGAGCGCTCTTTGCTTTCGCAAGTCCGTCAGCCCCGTCTACAGCTTCGGTTACCTGGTAACCGGCATTGGTGAGGGCGATCTTCGTCGTCATGCGAATGCTTGCGGAATCGTCCACGGTAAGAATGTTGGCGCTCATTTAGATGTCCTTTCCATGCAGCCAGAAGAGGCGCGAAGCCTCGTCCATGTTCTCAAGAAAACCAGCGCGTCCCAGCGTTTCCACGACGCTTTTGCCGGCTGGCTTCTTCAAAGTGATGAATTTGCCCTGCTCGCGGGCGTAAAGACGGGACGACTCGACAAGCTGAACGAAGCTCAGATCGACCGATGCGTCCTCGGGGATGTCCAGCACGACGGCGCTGCTTTCCTGAAATGCGGAAAGCAGGGTCTCGTGAATTGCGGTGATCCCCCTGATCGACAGGGATGAGGGAAGAGTGACTGTTTCAGGGGTCATCGGCTTTCCTGGGTGTTTTCGGTTTGAACGCGCCCTTCGGGAGAAAGGGAAAGTGTGTCGATGAGGCTGGCTGCCAGCGCTGGCGGTTCGACCTGCGCCTTGCTGCCATTTGTCATCAGTGTCTGGATGGCCGGCCACTGCCGATCGAATGCTGCGACACAGTCGGGATCGAAGTGTAGCCCGCTGTTTTCAAGGATGTGGTTGCGAGCAGCCTCGATCTCCCACGCCTTTTTGTAGGGGCGTTGCGTGCACAGCGCTTCGAAAACATCCGCGACGGCGACGATCCTCGCGACGAGCGGAATATCCGTGCCCTTGATGCCCTTCGGGTATCCTGTGCCATCCCACTTCTCGTGGTGGCCACCTGCAATCGCCTCGGCGATCTGCAGAAGACGCGATGTGCCGTCGCCCAGCATGCTGACGCCGAACTCCACGTGCTTGCGCATTTCCGCAATTTCGTTGTCATCGAGTTTGCCCGGCTTCTGCAAAATGCAGTCGGCAATGCCGATCTTGCCGACATCGTGAAGCGGTGCCACGAGATAGATCATCCGGCACGTTTCTTTGTCGAGGCCGAGATCGGCGGCAATCAATTGGCTGATCTTCGCCACACGCGAGATGTGGTCGCCGGTTGCGCCATCGCGAAACTCGATCGCCCTTGCAAGGCGCCAGATGATTTCTTCTTCGCGCGCAACCAGTTCTTGGGTCGCGTGAGCGACCTCTTCCTCGAGCCGCATCGCCTGGCGCGAGATTTCGAGATGGGCCTTACGCAGTTGCAGTAGATTGGTCGCGCGGGCCTGAAGCTCGATTGCGTCAAACGGCTTTGATACAAACTCGGTAGCGCCCGCCTCGATTGCGGCAATCAGGACTTCGCGCTGGCGTTCCGCTGTCACCATGACGATCGGCACAAGGTCGTAGTCGGGCGATTGTTTCAACGTTTTGATTACATCGATGCCCGTGTAGCCCGGCATCATATAGTCGATGAAAAGCAGGTCGACAGGATTTGCAAGACAATAGGTCAGCGCCTCTTTCGGCACCATAAATGTAATAATTTCAATACCTTCAATGTTGCTCAACGATGATTGAAGAGCAAAGAGTGCCGATCGGCTATCGTCTACG
This sequence comes from Agrobacterium cavarae, assembly GCF_004310285.1. Classification (GTDB taxonomy): domain Bacteria; phylum Pseudomonadota; class Alphaproteobacteria; order Rhizobiales; family Rhizobiaceae; genus Agrobacterium; species Agrobacterium cavarae. The sequence continues at coordinate 275,896 of NZ_SISF01000032.1, read as the reverse complement.
AGTACTACCTTCACCGTGGCTCCAGGCCTTCGACAGGGAACAGCATTCCGTTCTTCGGTTTTGAGGCCGAAGCGGGCGTTCATGATGATGAGGACATTTGGAAAACCGGGCTTGCGTCATGCGCCCATTGCGACCGCCGCATGCAGGCCGAAAATGTCGTTAGAACACGCAATCGGGCCACGGTTGTCGAAAATCTATTTAATAGAACGATGGTTAAGGGCGCGTTAAAACCCGGGCGCCATGGTTTTTTATTTCTAAAAGAAAAAGATCAATAAATAGAATAGGATGAGTCTATATTTAATATAAGGAATATGCGTCTACGCCAGTCTAGTAAAAAATGTACGAAGTGAAAAAGGACCAAGGGGAACGTAAAATATAAATGAGTAATATTTCATATTGAAAGCGATTTTTTATTTATTTATATATTTTAATGTTTGACGTGGCCTATGAAGTTTTTGCGTTTAGCGACGAGTGGGGAAAAACGCAGGCTACCCGGCGAAGGAACCCTCATTCCTCCCAAATCCTGCTGATTCATCCAGTGATTTTCGACTTAAATAATTGAATATAATTGCATTTTTAGAAAGTTAAAATTTCGCATCTTGCCCAGTTGCGCAACGAATATGATTCGCATACGGTCTTACGGCAACGTTTCAGTGAGGGAGGAGACTCATGCGCATTCGTTCTATCCTGACCGCTTTGGCGGCAAGTGTTATGCTGCCGGCGGGTATAGCCGCAGCGACGGATCTTGAAGTAACGCATTGGTGGACATCGGGCGGCGAAGCTGCTGCCGTGGCCGAGCTTGCCAAGGCATTTGATGCAACCGGAAACAAGTGGGTGGATGGCGCGATTGCGGGTTCCGGCGGCACTGCCCGCCCGATCATGATCAGCCGCATCACCGGCGGCGACCCCATGGGTGCCACGCAGTTCAACCACGGACGCCAGGCTGAAGAGCTTGTTCAGGCCGGTTTGATGCGCGATCTCACCGACGTTGCCACGAAGGGCAACTGGAAAGAGGTAATCAAGCCGGCAAGCCTGCTCGACAGCTGCACCATCGATGGCAAGATCTACTGCGCGCCGGTGAACATCCACTCCTGGCAGTGGCTGTGGCTTTCCAATGCGGCCTTCAAGAAAGCCGGCGTCGAGGTTCCGAAGAACTGGAATGAATTTATTGCGGCTGGTCCTGCGTTGCAGAAGGCCGGTATCCAGCCTTTGGCGCTTGGTGGTCAGGCATGGCAGGCGAACGGCCTGTTCGATACGCTTGTTCTGTCACTCGGCGGCAAGGATCTCTACGAGAAGGTTTACAAGGACAAGGATGCCGAGGCCGCAGCCGGACCGGAAATGGCGAAGATTTTCGCTGCCGCCGACGCCGCCCGCAAACTTGCCAAGGGCTCCAATGTTCAGGACTGGAACCAGGCCACCAACATGGTCATCACCGGCAAGGCCGGCGGCCAGGTCATGGGTGACTGGGCGCAGGGTGAGTTCCAGCTGGCAGGTCAAAAGGCCGGCACGGATTATTCCTGCCTGCCGGGTCTTGGTCTCAACGAATATCTGACGACCGGTGGCGATGCCTTCTACTTTCCGCTCTTGAAGGATGAAGCCAAGTCCAAGGCGCAGGAAGTGCTGGCCGAAACCATCGTCGATCCGAAGACGCAGGTTGCCTTTAACCTGAAGAAGGGCTCGCTGCCGATCCGCGGGGACGTCGATCTCAATGCGGCGAACGACTGCATGAAGAAGGGTCTTGCCATTCTCGCCAAGGGCAACGCCCTCACCAGCACCGACCAGCTGATTTCCGCTGACTCGCAGAAGCAGAAGGAAGACCTGATGGCGGAGTTCTTCGCCAATGAATCGCTGACCGCTGAGCAGGCGCAGAAGCGTTTCGCTGACATCATCTCTTCGGCGGACTGATTATCAATCGCAAGTCATCGGCGGGCGAAATCCCGCCGATGCCGCGAAACCTCATGAGTGCGCAGTCGGGCGCTCGTCGAGATATCTTTCGGATATTGCTCAACAGATGTCCGGAGCAACGATTGATAGGAGGGCATATGGCCGTAAAGAGCCATTCTGGACGTCCAAACCAGCTTTTTCGCAATCTGAACTCGAAGATTGCATCCATCCCCCTGATCTTGACCTCCATGGTCATTTTCCTGGGCGGCACGATTTGGACCGTCGTTTATTCCTTTACCAACTCCAAGCTCCTGCCAAGGACGACCTTTGTCGGCTTTGATCAGTATGAGCGTCTGTGGGCCGCACCACGCTGGATCATATCGATCCAGAACCTGGCCATTTACGGCATCCTGTCCCTGATTTTCAGCCTGGTGATCGGCTTTCTGCTGGCCGCACTGATGGACCAGAAGATCCGGTTCGAAAATACGTTCAGAACGATCTTCCTTTATCCCTTTGCCCTGTCCTTCATCGTGACGGGCCTCGTCTGGCAGTGGCTGCTCAACCCGGAATTCGGCATTCAGTCGGTCGTGCGTTCGCTCGGCTGGGAAAGCTTCACCTTCGATCCGCTCTATAACTCGCAGATCGTCATCTACGGCATCCTGATCGCAGCGCTCTGGCAGGGTACGGGCCTCGTCATGTGCCTGATGCTCGCGGGGCTTCGCGGCATCGACGAGGATATCTGGAAGGCGGCGCGTGTGGACGGCATTCCCATGTGGAAGACCTACCTGCTCATCGTCATTCCGATGATGCGCCCCGTCTTCATCACAACGCTTGTCATTATCGCAAGCGGCATCGTCAAGGTCTACGACCTCGTCGTGGCGCAGACGAGCGGCGGTCCCGGCATCGCCTCGGAAGTGCCGGCGAAATATGTCTACGACTACATGTTCCAGGCGCAGAACCTGGGGCAGGGCTTTGCCGCCTCCACCATGATGCTGCTCACCGTCGCCATCATCATCGTTCCATGGGCCTATCTCGAATTCGGAGGGCGCAAGCGTGGCTAACATCAGCACTCTCAACACCGTCGCTGCCGGTGCAGATGCCGTCTCGGATCAATTGAGCGGACCTCGCGGCCGTAAACCCCGCAAGAGACTGTCGCGACGTAACATCATCCTTTACGGCACGCTGATCGTCGCAGCGCTCTATTATCTCCTGCCGCTCTACGTCATGGTCGTGACGTCGCTGAAGGGCATGCCGGAGATCCGACTCGGCAACATCTTCGCGCCGCCGGTGGAAATCACCTTCGAGCCGTGGGTCAAGGCCTGGGCGAATGCCTGCACCGGGCTTAATTGCGACGGGCTTTCACGCGGCTTCTGGAATTCCGTGCGCATTATGATCCCGTCCACTATCGTCTCGATCCTGATCGCCTCGATCAGTGGCTATGCGCTGGCGAACTGGAAGTTCAAGGGTTCTGAGTTCTTCTTCTCGGTCCTGATCATTGGTGCCTTCATTCCCTATCAGGTGATGATCTATCCGATCGTCATCGTGCTGCGTGAAATGGGCATCTATGGCACGCTGACGGGCCTCATCATGGTTCATACCATTTTCGGCATGCCCATCCTGACCCTGCTGTTCCGCAACTATTTCGCAGGGCTACCGGAAGAGCTCTTCAAAGCTGCGCGCATCGACGGCGCCAATTTCTGGCAGATCTATTTCCGCATCATGCTGCCCATGTCGATGCCGATCTTCGTCGTCGCCATGATCCTTCAGGTCACGGGCATCTGGAACGACTTCCTCTTCGGCGTCGTGTTCACAAGGCCTGAATACTATCCGATGACCGTTCAGCTGAACAACATCGTCAACTCGGTTCAGGGCGTGAAGGAATACAACGTCAACATGGCTGCAACGCTGCTGACGGGTGCCGTTCCTCTTTTCGTTTACTTCGTTTCAGGCCGACTTTTTGTGCGCGGCATCGCCGCAGGCGCAGTCAAAGGGTAAGTTCATGAATAAAAGCGTTTCCATTCGGGATTTGTCTCTGTCGTTCGGCGCGGTCAACGTGCTGTCCACGCTCAATCTCGATATCTATGATGGCGAGTTTCTCGTTCTTCTTGGCTCGTCAGGCTGCGGCAAGTCCACTCTGCTCAATTGCATCGCCGGACTTCTGGAGCCGACCGAAGGCCAGATCTTCATCAAGGATCGCAACGTCACCTGGGAAGAGCCGAAGGATCGTGGCATCGGCATGGTCTTCCAATCCTATGCGCTCTATCCGCAGATGACGGTGGAGAAGAACCTGTCCTTCGGCTTGCAGGTCGCGAAAGTGCCGAAGGACGAGATCGATCGTCGGGTCAAAAGAGCCGCGGGCATTTTGCAGATCGAGCCTCTTTTGAAGCGCAAGCCTGCCGAACTTTCCGGCGGCCAGCGCCAGCGTGTGGCGATCGGCCGTGCACTGGTGCGCGACGTGGATGTGTTCCTCTTCGACGAACCGCTGTCGAACCTCGATGCCAAGCTCCGCTCCGAACTGCGTGTGGAAATCAAGCGCCTGCACCAGGCGCTGAAGAACACGATGATCTATGTGACGCACGACCAGATCGAAGCCCTAACCTTGGCCGACCGTATTGCCATCATGAAAGCCGGCGTCATCCAGCAGCTGGATGATCCGGTCTCGATCTATAACCGTCCGAAGAACCTCTTCGTCGCAGGCTTCATCGGCTCGCCGTCGATGAACTTCATGCGGGGTGAATTGGCGGAAAAAGACGGCAAGGTCGTCTTCGTGACCAATGGCGTGAGCTTCAGCCTCGACGGTTATCAGGCCGTGGCACCGCTGACGGCCGGCAAACCTGCGGTTCTCGGCGTTCGCCCCGAACATATTCGTGTGGACGCCGATATCATCAGCGGCGAGGTGCATGAGGCCGTGGTCGACATCGAAGAGCCGATGGGTGCCGATAACCTCATCTGGCTGAAACATGCAGGCCATACGATATCGGTGCGCGTTGGCGGCCATAGACGTTTTGCGCCCGGAACCAGGGTCAAGCTCGGTTTTGACATGACCATGGCATCCCTATTCGATGCGGGCACGGAAGACCGCATCTGACCCTCTCATCTTCACCATTCGAGCCAAATGTCAGGAGAGACATATGACCAAACTCGGCTTTCAACTTTACAGCGCGCGCAATTTCCCGCCGCTTTCCGATATCCTCAAGAAGCTGTCGGCAGCAGGCTATTCCCATGTCGAAGGTTTTGGCGGGATCTATGCCAATATGGATGAGGCAGCGCTCAAGGGCCTCCGCGCCGATCTCGACGCTAATGGTCTCACCATGCCGACGGGCCATTTCGGCCTCGACATGCTGGAAAATGATCGCGAGCAGTCGCTGAAGGTCGCCAAGACGCTTGGTATCGAGGCGATCTATTGCCCCTATCTCATGCCTGATCAGCGCCCCAGCGACGCAGCGGGCTGGTTTGCCCTCGGCAAGCGACTTCAGGAAGCAGGCAAGCCCTATCGCGATGCCGGCATTTCTTTCGGCTGGCACAACCACGACTTCGAGTTCGCGACCTTGGAAGACGGCTCCACGCCACAGGAGCAGATCCTTGCGGGCGGCCCTGATCTGGAGTGGGAAGCCGATATCGCCTGGATTATCCGTGGCAATGCCGATCCTTTTGCCTGGATCGAAAGCTATGGCAAGCGCGTCACCGCAGTCCACGTCAAGGACATCGCGCCGGCCGGTGAAAACAAGAATGAAGACGGCTGGTCGGATGTCGGGCACGGCACCGTCGACTGGAAGGGTCTTGTCGCGGCCCTGAAGAACACAGCCGTGAAGTACTATGTGGTCGAGCATGACAATCCAAGCGATGCTGATCGCCTGATCACACGCTCCATCGAATCCTTCAAGACCTACTGACACCATTGCGGTGAGCGCCAGTTCGCCGCAATCACCGCTCTATTTTCACGCGTGTCCGGCCAACGAATCTCACACTCGGTTGGCCGGATACCATCATCAAGACCACTTTGGAGTCACCCATCATGGCCAAGGAACTTGGCGTCGGCATCATCGGATGCGGCAATATTTCAACAACCTATTTTTCGCTGTCTCCGCTCTTTAAAGGGCTGAAGGTGCTTGCCTGCGCGGACTTGAACAGAAGCGCCGCGGAACTGCGTGCGGAAGAGTTCGGCGTCAAGGCGCAGTCCATTGAGGAACTACTGGCGAATGACGAGATCGACGTCGTCGTCAACCTCACCATTCCGGCAGCGCATTTCGAAGTCTCCAAGGCGATCTTGGAAGCCGGAAAGCACGTTTACTCGGAAAAGCCGCTTGTGCTCAGCCTGGAAGAGGGTGAGGAACTGCGCCGCATTGCGAAGGAAAAGAACCTCGCCGTCGGTTGCGCACCGGACACCTTCCTTGGCGGCGCGCACCAGTTGGCTCGCAAGCACATTGACGAAGGCGGCGTCGGCCGCATCACCTCGGGCACATGCCATGTGATGAGCCCCGGTATGGAGATGTGGCACCCCAATCCCGGCTTTTTCTTCCTGAAGGGTGGCGGTCCGATCCTCGATCTCGGCCCCTACTATATCGCCAACCTGATCAACCTCATCGGTCCGGTGAAGCGCGTCGGCGCCTTGACCTCCATGGCAAACCCGACCCGCACCGTAACGAGCCAGCCGCTTAACGGCCAGGTCATTCCGGTCGAGACGCCCACGAACATCCATGCGCTGCTGGAATTCGTCAATGGCGCGACGATTACGCTGTCTGCCAGCTGGGATGTCTGGTCGCACCGTCATGCCAATATGGAGCTTTACGGCACCGAGGGCTCCATCTACGTGCCCGACCCCAACTTCTTTGGCGGCGTGGTCGAGGCCAGCGGCCGCGACAAGGACATCAAACCCCTCGAAGACTGGGCGCATCCCTTCGGTATTTCCAACCAGGAGAGCCCGAACGGCCCGCGCGCCAATTACCGTACCGCCGGCCTCGCCGATATGGTGATGGCTCTGATCGAAGGCCGGGACGCCCGTTGCTCATTGGAGCGCTCGCTTCACGGCATCGACGTTATGACCTCGATCCTGAAATCCGGCGAAGAAGGCCGCTTCATCGAGCTGACAACTACCTGCAGCCAGCCTGCAGCGCTCGGCATCGAAGAAGCGCAGTCTCTGCTACGATAACATCGGCGGCACTGAAGTGCCCGTGTCGCTGACACGGTATTGCGAGGAACTGACTGCCACCGGGGTCGCGGCTGCGCCCCGGTGGCAGTTTCATTTTACGTCACTTCTGCTTGGTGGAGACAGTTTTCGCCGCCTTGTCGATCGTGCCGGACACGACCTCCGGCTGGGTCATGAACAGCGCATGGCTCGCCGAAACCTTCGTAATCTTCGCCTTGATGCGCTCGGCCATATGGATCAGCATCGCCTGATCGAAAGCCTTGTCTTCTGTGGCGATCACAGCCCAGCTGGGCTTGCTGTGCCACGCGGCGTTCTTCAACTTTGTGGCAAATGCAGACATGTTGATCGGCACCTGAGAGTCGCGCATGAATGCGACATCCTGATCGCTCACATCATGAGCAAACCCCGCCTTGAACTTATCGCGGTTGACATAACCGTACCCGTCCTTGGTGATGTCCAAGACGAATTCCGTTGCCGGTGCAAAGCCCTCATACTGTTGGGCCGTGGTTTCGCCAGCGTCTGGCGAGAGGGCCGAGACATAGACCAGGCCCGCCACTTTGGGATCGATGCCGGCCTCAGTGATGACCGTGCCTCCCCAGGAGTGCCCGACCAGGATTGTCGGACCATCCTGTCGGTCCAGCACCCGCTTGGTTGCGGCAACGTCGTCTTCCAGTGAGGTCAATGGATTCTGGACAATGCTGACGCGGTAGCCGCGCTTTGTCAGGTTTTCATAGACGCCTTTCCAGCCGGCGCCATCGGCGAAGGCGCCATGAACCAGAACAACATTCCTGACGATCTGGTTCTCAGGAATGACGTCTGCGGCATGGGCAGATGCTGTGGTTACAAAGGCGGCGGCGATAGCTGTGATCGAGGTCAAGGTCTTCATCGTAATCTCCTTAAATTTTGCAATAACTATTATTGCGATAACAATAAACTCACATGGATTTTCGGGATCGTCAAGATATTATTTATCGCGATATTGGTCTTTGTCGTAACGCCCTGTATATAAAGGGAAAGGAGTTCGACATGGCCACCAAAAGGAATGATCCCCCGCCTCTTAGCGACCAGCTGTGCTACGCGATCTACAGTGCAGGCATCGCGATCCAGCGCGCCTACAAGCCGCTTCTCGATGAGCTGGGGGTGACATATCCCCAGTACCTCGTGCTCAACGTTCTATGGAGCAAAGACGAGCAGACTGTCGGTGCCATCGCGGCCTCGCTGGCGCTTGAATCCAGCACTCTCACTCCGCTTCTCAAACGTCTGGAAGCGTCGGGCCTGCTACAAAGAACGCGAAACGCCAGCAATGAACGCCAGGTCGTTATCGCATTGACCGATGCGGGCAGGGCGCTGCAGCACAAGGCGGGGTGCCTGAGCGATACGCTGCTGGCGGCGTCGACCCAGACGCCAGAAGCGCTCGCGGCACTGAACCGCGACGTGCGAGGCCTACGAAACGCCATCTATTCGCAGATCGGCGGGTGGGACGAGCCTGCGTGAATTTGGCAGACATGCTGGCTGGATGAACGGTAATGGTGGGTCGCATGCCAACTGGGGATGCACGCCTCGTCCCTTGGTGTGCATTTAGAACTTTCGGCTGACCGAAAGCGTGAAGTTTCTGCCCGCCATCGCCGATACGCCATCGGCGAGATAAGGGCTGTAAAACTTATCAAAGATGTTTTCGACGCCTGCTCTGACTTCCGTTCCTGCCATAAACCCTTCCTTCGGTGTCCATTCCAGGAGAAGTCCGTGGACGGCATAGCCTCCACTTTCAGGCCTCGCGTAAAAGTACCCGGTACCTTGATAGTAAGGTGTGTGCTTCTGTTCGGCGACGAACTGGCCGGTCCAGCGCAGTGACAGTTCGGAGTCTGGAATTCGATAACCTAGCGAAGCGTTCACAGTGAGCGGAGCCATATCGCCGGGATAAGTTTTGCCGCCGTAAATGTCGTTGATCGCGCCCTTGCGGGAGCCATTCATGATGGAAAGACCGAGGCTACCGAACACGGTGTCCGATTCATAATTCGCTTTCACTTCAACGCCGTAGATACGATAGGATGGCGTGTTCCAATAGAAGGGCACAGGACCTGTCACATTTGCCAGATTGGCACTACCAAATCGCCTGGTGACGGGATCGGTAACGTGATTGTAAAAACCGGATACCGAGGCAGTGAGAGTATCCCCTGAACTCCACACATCGTAAAACTCCTGCGACACACCCACATTGAAGGAGTTATTGCGTTCCGGAAGAAGATCTCTTGATGTTGCAGATGCTTTCGTTGCGATGCTTTGCGACGAATAGAGTTCATCGATAATGGGAGTTCGCATCGCGTAAGCCCAGTCGAGAAAAAGCGTTGTGGAAGGCGTCGCTTCCCAACGGCCGCTCAGGGCTGGGGTGAAGCCATTGTAGGAAACCGCCGAGTAATCATGTCCCGCCAAGGGGTTGTTGTATCTCGTAGCGGCATTCGGTTTGCCTTCCATTCTCACGTGGTCGAAGCGAAGTCCCGGAGTGATGAAGAAGCCATCCGTGACTTCGACTTCATCACGAATGAAGGCTGAGATCGATGTCTGTTCGCCTTCAGGCACGATCCAGGACGCATAGTAGCCGTAGTTGTAGCTTGGATTGCTGCTGTTCGCGACGTCGTACATCCACGCGTCACGATCATGCATGCCGATCTGGATGCCATAGTTCAAGACGTGCGGAGCATTCAGTATTTCAAGCCTGGACGTGTTCTCTGCCTCAAACTTGATGTCGGAGTATTGGGCGTCATTCTCTTGGCCGCCAAGCGAGGCGCTGGGTGTAAATCCCGGGATGATGGGCCGCGTGCGATGGAGGCTCGTGGAAGAAAAGCTTGCCATTGCTTTGAAATTCACGAGGTCGCTTTCGCCGTCATAGCGGTATTTGAGCGTGGCCGAAAAGTCGTCTAAATCGCGAGCAGCCAACGCACGCAGTCGTGCCTGTTGCCTTCCGTACCGATCGATACTGGACTGACTCACGGCAAGATCGCCACGAACGGCTGCCACTGGCCCCCAATCATCGGAGCGTCCGTAGGTGAGGGAAGCGCGGATTTCGTGACCTTCGTAAGCAGCGCCGCCATTGGCGGTGAATGTTGTGAGCCGGTCATTTGATGCGTCGTAAACCTCTCCACCGCCCACGCGCATATTGCCGCTCTTGCGCCAGGTTCCAGACATCAGCCCGTCATAGGTTACTGGCGTGTCGAAATCTGATTGCCCATAGACCATGACACTCCCTGTTCGCTGATTATTGGCGGTGTGATAGCTTCCTTTCGTCCATCCTCCAAAGCTTTGGCCGGGCTTCAGCATGTCCTTTGCTGTCTTCGTTTCCATCAGGATGGTGCCGCCGAAGCCGCCATTTCCGTAGCGAACCGATGTTGCACCCTTCTGAAGTTCGACGCTCTTCAGGATTTCCGGCTCTATGAAGATGGAACCCTGATCGTAAAGTTCGAAATTTTTTGGAGCACCGTCCAGCAACACCCTGGTATCTGATGGTCTCGCAAACCCGCGTATCACCGTTGTCTGTCCTTGTAGTCTTACGCCGCCTGCGGTCGCCACCCCAGGTGTCCTTTGCAACAATTGCGGAAGCGTACTAGCTTGGGAACGTTCGATATCGGCTGAGTCAAATGCGGCATTGCCCAGCGCACTTTCGTTGAACTCCCGCCCTCTGATCACAATTGTCTTAAGTGTGGTAGCTCCGTCTAATGGTGGAGGCTGGACTGGCTCCGATGCCGGCTCGATCTTGATAGTATCCACAGAGATATATCGATAGGCCAATCCCTTGCCCGACAATAGCGCTTCAAGCGCATGACTCACGTCCATCTGCCCTTTGATCTCCGGGCTCGTCTTGCCTGTCGTAATCGAAGAATCGAAAAGAATTTGCAGCCCCGATTGAGAGCCTAGGCGGTTGATCGCCGAGCTAAGAGAACCTGCTGGAATGTCAAACGCATCCAGCTTCGCTGGCTCTGCAAAGGCATTGCACCCACTCCCAAGCGCAAAACCAATAAGCAACGTCGGCAAGATATAGCTTCGACGTCCCGGTCGAATATTCAGGTGTCCACGGTCCATGGGGAGTCTCCGGATATTGGATGTTTTCATCCCCGGTACGAATGAACATGAGTATTTGGGACATCTTTTTAAGATTTTTCGCTGGCGATATCAGCGCAGGATCGTGAGGTAGGGCGTGAGCTTCAATAGCTTGATATCAAACGCTTTGGCGAAAGACTGAAGAGCCTTGTCAGGATCGCTCATATCGAGGGTCCCAGAGACCATTTTGCTACGCAGTTCGCGGTTTGCGATCAGGATCTTTCCCGGCAAGTACCTACCGACGGTCTCGATAACGTCCGGAAGAGGCTGCTCGTCGAATACCAACCTGCCGCTTTCCCATTCAGTGACGGACTTTGAGTCGACAGGAAAGGTCTCGCTAATTCCGGAGGCTGAGGCAAAATTAACGCCCTCGTTCTCCTTGACGACTTTCACCTGATGCTCATCGTTAAGGCGCACAGCGACACTGTGTCTGATGACAGCAACCCTTGTTTCGCTCTCCAGCATGTTGACGTCGAAGGCTGTGCCCAAAGCTGTCACGGTCGCACCGTCGGCCTCGACGACGAAGGGCCTTGTCGGGTCTGGCGTAACGTCGACAAGCATTTCGCCGCGCATCAAAATGACACGCCGTTCGTGCTGCGAAAACTGAAACGCTATCGCTGAGTCAGCGTTCAGCACGAGATTGGAACCGTCAGGGGCTCTGAAGGATGCTCGCTGAGCAATGTCCGTGACGTGATCGGCCCGTAAGGTTATCAGCGCATCCGACATGTAAAGATACAAGCCCGCAGCTATCCCAGTCATGACTATGATGGAGGGGAGAACCGTCTTCGAAGGTGGCTTGGACGGAAGAGGAAATCCAAAGTCGCTTTGCGCCGCCGAGAGCCGCTTCGCATCGCCTACGAGACAACGCACACGCTCATAGGCTTTCGCATTGCTCTGGTCTTTGGCTAACCAGGCGTCGAAATCCTTTTTCAACTCTTCATCGTTGGGACGGTCTCGCAATTTCAGAAGCCAATCAATTGCCTCCTCTTCGGCGTTGCCCGTAAGATCTGCGAGATCCGTCAAAGTGTCGGCTCCAGTCGTTGGAGGCAGTGCAAATAAGCCTTTCGCAAATGGCGATCGACCATATTCTTCGTGAGTCCGCTCTTCTTCGAGATCTCAGTCGATGTCAGTCCTCCGACTGCACTTGCGAGAAACACCCGGCGACGCTGCAAAGACAACTCCATGATTGCCTGTTCCAGAATGACGAGCCTCAGGCCTATGTCCGCGGTGTCTTCAGCGCTCTGGCAAGCGTCCGCTACAGTTGCAGCCTCTTCGGAGTTACCAGCGAACAGCCGCTTTTCGAAGTTTGCCCTTCTGAAGTGGTCTATGCCCAGATTGATGCAGGCGCGAATGAGGAATGCTTTTACCGCCGACTGGTTTTCCGGCAGTCGCGGTTTCCCCATCAGCCGCACATAAATATCGTGAACTATATCCTGCGAACCGAGAGGCGTGTGTCCTCGCTTGCGCATAGCGCAGCAAAGGTCGTCGTAGTAGGCTTCCATTGCTGCGTTGATCTGAGACTGAGAAGCAGGCTTGCTCCACATGGGTAGTATCCGACTATTCGCTGAGTTGGGCTCTCATAGAACGGAAATGACGCATCGGCAATTAAATATGACTAAAAATATCATGTTATTTTGTTGTCCACCCTTGGAGCGAGTCACTAGGCTTTTTACGTCTTCACAAGCCTCGCCCTTTGCTCTAGAAGCCCAGCGGTAATCCGGTCGCAGCCCACCCGGTCAAAACAAGGGATCTCAAATTATGAAAACGATCGTCATCTGCTCCGGCGGATTGGACTCCGTTTCGCTTGCGCACAGAATTGCAGCGGAACACGAACTGCTTGCTCTGCTGTCGTTCGATTATGGTCAGCGCCACAGAAAAGAACTGGACTATGCGGGTGCCTGTGCCGCCCGCCTTGGTGTGCCGCATCACATCATCGACATTCGCACCATCGGCGCTCATCTCACCGGCTCGGCTTTGACGGACGATGTCGAGGTGCCGGATGGGCACTATGCAGAGGAGACCATGCGCTCCACCGTGGTGCCGAACCGCAATGCCATCATGCTCACCATTGCCTTTGGTCTGGCGGCTGCGCAGCAGGCGGATGCGGTGGCGATTGCCGTTCATGGCGGCGATCACTTCATCTATCCGGATTGCCGCCCAGGCTTTATCGATAGCTTCAACACCATGCAGGCCCATGCGCTGGAGGGCTATGCCGAGGTGGAGCTTTACGCACCTTACGTCATGGTCTCCAAGGCGGATATCGTGACCGATGGGGCAAAGCACGACACGCCCTTTGGCGAAACCTGGTCTTGCTACAAGGGCGGCGAGCGCCATTGTGGGCGATGTGGCACCTGCGTCGAGCGGCGCGAGGCCTTTCATCTGGCTGGCGTGGCTGACCCCACAGATTACGAAGACCCGGATTTTTGGGCGGCGGCTACCAGTGCCTATGCGGCGCGGGAGGTGCGTTGATGTTTCGCATCACCAAGGAATTTCACTTCTCCGCCTCGCATCAACTCAACGGCCTGCCCGCCGATCATCAATGTGCGCGGCTGCATGGCCACAATTACATCGTCGAGGTGGAGCTTTCCGGTGAGGCTTTGAACGAGCACGGCTTCGTTCGCGACTACCACGAGCTGGCGCCGCTGAAGCGCTATATCGACGACTGCTTCGACCACCGGCATCTGAACGACGTTCTCGGCCATGACATGGTGACCGCGGAACGGCTGGCGCAGCATTTCTACGAGTGGTGCAAGGATCGGCTTCCCGAGACGAGTGCAGTGCGCGTCAGCGAGACCGCCAAGACATGGGCAGAGTACCGGCCGGCGGCTGCGCGATGAGTGCGGCTGTTGATGCGCCGCGTGACCTGCCGATCCGGATCAGCGAAATCTTCGGTCCGACCATCCAGGGCGAGGGGCTGCTGATCGGTCTACCGACTGTCTTCGTTCGCACCGGCGGCTGCGATTATCGCTGTTCCTGGTGCGATACGTTGCATGCGGTGGATAGCGACTATCGGGATGACTGGAAGCCGCTCTCCGTCGAGGCGATCTGGGCGGAAGTCGTCAGGCTGTCTGGCGACAAGCCGATCACCGTTTCATTGTCCGGCGGCAATCCTGCGATCCAGCCGCTAGGACCGCTGATCCAGAAAGGTAAGCGCGAGGGATATCGCTTTGCGCTCGAGACGCAAGGAAGCATCTGCAGGGACTGGTTTGCCGATCTGGATTATCTCGTGCTCAGCCCCAAGCCACCCTCCAGCGGCATGGAGACGGACTGGCAGGCCTTCGAGAACTGTCTGGAGGCTGCCGGGACAGGACCTCAGCTTGCGCTGAAGGTCGTCGTTTTCGATGACGCCGATTTTGCCTATGCGCGCGAAGCCGCTTCGCGCTTTCCCGCCCTTCCGGTCTATCTTCAGCCCGGCAATCACACCCCGCCACCACCCGATGACGATGATGCGCGCGTCGATGTCGACGGCATTATGGATCGCATGTTGTGGCTGGTGGAAAAGGTCGCATCGGAGCGCTGGTTCGAGGCGCGCGTGTTGCCTCAACTTCACGTTTTGCTGTGGGGCAATCGCCGCGGCGTCTAACGCAGGGCGCGCAAATCGGTAACTTGATCTTGCGGTCTCGTCATCCCGATAAGCCGGAACCGCGAGCGTGCTGATAGAAGGCATAAGATGGAGCTGGCTTCAAGTCGCGATCGCTACAATGCGCGTCTGCGTCATAACGATTCGTCAAATTAAAGTGTAGTAAAGTTGGTACCTAACGGACATGGTTTGCCGCTATGAGGAGGAACGTAGCGTCGGCTGATGCGTTAGGTTGAAACTTCGAATGGGAGGAAGCCATGTTCGATTTTTTGAAGCCAATTCACACGATTGTTGAGAATGACGAGGAGACCGGCACCTATGCCGATGCCTTGCTTCAGGTTCCCGAGTTGCAGTTGACCAATGCAGCGCACGAATATGGCCATGACGCCCATACGCGTGATTATGGCGATCAGCGCGAGATCGCGCGCAGCTCACTTGGATTTGTTTGAGTTCGAAAAAAGCGGGCAACCCTTCCACGGACTTGGACGTTACAACGTCATGTCAGGAGAGCGGGCAGCGTGGTCGCAAGAATGGACCGATCCGGCGAACACAGTGGACCGGAAGGCGATTTCTGGGGACCGGCTGCCCGCACACATTTGGAGATGAGACGCGATGGGTATTGTTCCGACAGAGCCAGATGCCACGACGCCGCCAATCCCGCCGCAGCCTGAAGTCCCTCCAATCCAGGAGCCAGAGCCTGACCGCCTGCCGGACGAGGCGCCCAATCCCAACCCGGATGAGAACGATGAGCCACCGATGGTGGTTTAGGTTAGAGAGCTGAACGGTTTGCTGAGATGGGGTGAGCCTTTGGCGCCGAAACGCCACGGCAAATCTACCGCCTTTGTAATGCCAATGCGCGGTCCTGTGACGATTTCTGGATCGGTCTCACTTGGACGGAGCAGGACCGGTTGCTCAAACACAGACATTCCATCGGCGTCGCCGGTGATCGCAAGCGCCTGGCAGAGCTTGCCCGGACCGGAGCATAGGTTCCGCAACACATCACTTCCGCGTCTCATCTTCATCAGGTCCACTCCCGTTTGAGGTTCAAGCGCGCGGATCAAGACCGCCGAGCCAGAGGTGCACACGATGTTCGCGCACCAATGAATTCCGTAGGAGCGGTAGACGTAGAGGTGTCCTGGCGCACCAAACATGACACGATTGCGCAGCGTTGGCCCGTTGAAGCTGTGCGAGGCGGGGTCGTCAGGTCGATAGGCCTCTGTCTCAACGATGATGCCGCCCGTGTTGTGAAAGCGAAACTCCATCCCGATCATTGCCTTGGCAACGACCACCGCATCCCTATCGAAGAAATCCTTGTTCATCCCGGCATGGTGACGCGCGCAGGCGCCGGGAACAACCCGTATTTTATCCAGTTTAGTGGATAAGCCACTCGTTCTGGCCAAACGCTACGGCCATCAATAGGAGACCGCCTATGGCGCAGGAAAAAGTTGCACTCGTCACCGGCGCGGGATCTGGCATCGGCCGCGCTTCCGCCCTCGCTCTTGCCAAGGATGGATATGCCATCGGTGCGCTCGGGCACACTGCCGATGAACTCGAAAAGCTCGTTGCCGATATCGAGAAGGATGGCGGCGAGGCTCTGACGCTGGTTGCCGACGTCGCGGATGAGGCTGCAATGGATCAGGCCGTCACCCGGCTTACTGAAAAGTATGGACGGTTGGACGTTGTGGTGGCGAATGCCGGCATCAACGGCGTCTGGGCGCCGATCGATGATCTGAAACCGGAAGAGTGGGACAAGACCATGACCGTCAATCTTCGAGGCACCTACATGACCCTCCATAAGACGGTGCCGTATCTGAAGGCCGCCGGTGGCGGATCGGTTGTCATAATCTCATCCATCAACGGCACACGCACCTTCACGTCGCCGGGCGCCACTGCCTACTCAGCCACCAAGGCCGGGCAGCTTGCGATGGCGCAGCAATTGGCGCTTGAGCTTGGCCAGTACAAAATCCGCGTCAACGCGATCTGTCCAGGCGCAATCGAGACGAAGATCGACGACAACACCGATATCCGTAGCTCCCATGAAACGGAAATCCCGGTCGAATGGCCGGAGGGCGATATTCCGATCACGGGCGGGGAGGCGGGTCTCAGCGAGGACGTCGCCGATCTCGTGGTGTTTCTGGCGAGCGACAAGTCGCGTCATATCACCGGCACGCCGGTCTGGATCGACGGCGGTCAGGGACTTTTGCGATAGCGGGACTGCCATTTGTCGCGCTCACGTCGTTGTGTGTCTATGATTAACGGACTCGTAACGGAAATTCACGACTCTTTGTCCATTCGGGTGATTGCCGTCATGTGGTCACCTTCTTTAGTTAGTCACGCGACAAAGAGACGGGCAAGACGTTCCATGAGCACTTCGGCAAAATCGGGTTTCGTAGCCACGAAGCTTCGAGACATCATGATCGCATCGGCGCGCGCCGCAGCTGTCGTCGGGCTGTGTGCGTCGCTTGCTGCCTGTACGTCCATGGGGTTCGACAGCGCGTCGAAAGAGCCGCCTAAATTATCCTCCAAGGTTGCTGCCGCCATGTCTGCCAAGGGCATGAAGCCGGAAAGCCCCGTGCTCGTGCGGATTTTCAAGCAGGAAAGCGAGCTGGAAGTCTGGAAGGTTGACAAGAGCGGTAACTACGCCTTGTTCAAGGCCTATCCGATGTGCCGGTGGTCCGGCAAGCTTGGTCCCAAAACCAAGAGCGGGGATCGACAGGCGCCTGAAGGTTTCTACCATGTCTCCTCCAGCATGCTGAACCCGAACTCGCAATATTATGTCTCTTTCAACCTCGGCTATCCGAACCGGCTTGAATCGGCGCTCGGCTATACGGGTGAAGCGCTGATGGTGCATGGCGCCTGTTCTTCGTCTGGCTGCTACGCCATGACGGATGCGCAGATTGGCGAGATCTATGCGATCGTCGAGCGTGCCTTGAAGGGCGGCCAGGATCGCTTCCAGGTTCAGGCCTACCCGTTCCGCATGACGGCGAAGAATTTGGCGGCTTACAAGAATGATCCGAACTTCCCCTTCTGGCGGACGCTGAAGGATGGCTACGACTATTTCGAAGTCACCCGCCGTCAGCCAAAGGTCTCTGTCTGCGGTCGCCGCTACGTGTTCAACGCAGAATTTGCCGGTGGAGAGCCGGCCGATCCGCTGGCAGCCTGCCCACCCGCTGTCAATCAACTTGACCCGCAAGTGGCCTCGCGGCTCGACGTCGAGAAGCAGAAGCTCGATGTTGCCATGGCCGGTGGAACTTCAAGCGTCATGAACGCTTATGTCGATGGCGGGATGCATCCAAGCTTCCGCGCTATTTTGAAGAACAGCGGTGCAAAGGACATGGCGGGTCGTGTTTCCGGGACGAAGTATCCGATAAGCCGCCCGGAAGCAGCGCTCGCCGACCCGTTTTCCGGAGCACGATGACGATGGCATCGGCCTGAACATCGTAACCGATTTCGGCAGGCACGATGCATAGAGTTAAGAAGGTGGAGCGTCTTTTGGCCGTCCAATAGGACGCACGGCGCTCCAGTTGATGAGGATTTGGATTGAATAAGCATGAAACGACACGCCGAAGCTTTCTGTTCGGCACCGGCGGACTGGCCCTGACGGCACTGGCAGGATGCACCACCACGCCGCGCGAGGCAGTGGAAACACGCCCCAGAGTCGATCCTTATTATGCTGAGGTCTACGGACCGAAGCCGGATGAGCAGTTCCCGCTGCCGGCGATCCCGTACCAGAAAATCGATCCGCAATTTTACCGCCAGATGGTCGAGAACCCGACTGGCGAAAGGCCCGGAACCATCGTCGTCGATACGGCGAACCACTTCCTCTATCTCACCTATGAAAACAACCAGGCGATGCGTTACGGTGTGGGCCTGGGGCGTGCAGGATTCGAGTGGGCGGGCAGGGGTGTCATCCAGTATAAGCGCCAGTGGCCGCGCTGGACGCCGCCCGATGAGATGATCGCGCGCCAGCCGGAACTTGCGCCTTACAGCTCCGCAAACGGGGGCATGGCTCCGGGTCTGATGAACCCGTTGGGAGCACGTGCGCTTTACATCTTCAAGGACGGCCGCGATACGATCTACCGACTGCATGGTTCGCCGGAATGGTGGACGATCGGCAAATCCGTGTCGTCCGGCTGCGTCCGCCTGATGAACCAGGATATTGTCGACCTCTACAATCGTGTGCCTGACGGCACCCCGATCGTTGTAACTTCGCTTGCTCCGCCGTCACAGGTGATGGCTGGTGCGCCTGCGCCGCAGATCGTTGCTGGTTTGCCGGGTACTTACTAAGTGAAAAGAGCGTCGCCGTATCAGGCAGGCGGCGCTTCCCATTCCACGCAGATGCGTGTTCCCGAATGTGCCTGAACGCTGCTCTGCTCGACCGTCGCCTTCAGGCTCTGGGCCATGGCAGAGATGAGCTTTGTGCCAAGCCCGGTGCCTTGCGGCTTCGGCTTGCTTCCCATCCCCACACCGTCATCTTCGACGGTTAGTTGCAGCTTGCCCTCGCGGATCTTGAGCGAGATGCGAATATCGCCATCACTGGTGGGGTAGGCGTATTTCAACGAGTTCGTCGTAAGTTCGGTCACGATCACGCCGAGTGCCACCGCCTGGTCGGGTGCCGCGCTGATCGTCTCCATGTCCGTCTTGATGCGAATGCGCTCATTGTCCGGCCCGGATTTCGCCAGCTCATTGATGATGGAAGAGAGATAGGCGTCAAGTTCCACCACACCCATATTGTCGGCGGTATAAAGACTGCGATGGACGCCGGCGATGGCTGAAATTCGGTTCTGGGTTTCCGATAGAACGGTGCGAGCCTCTTCGCTGGAGGCAGCGATCATCTGCATGCGGATCATTGCCGAGACCAGCGAAAGGCTGTTGGCGATGCGATGGTTCATCTCTTTTGCCATCAGCTCGGCGCGTTCCTTGGCACGCACGAGAAGACGCTCCGCCTCTTCCTTCTCCTTGCGAAGCTGGAAATTGGCGCAGACCTGTTCGATGGAGGTCAAGAGCAGTGGGAAGAAATCGTCGGCGACCGTCTTAATGACGTAGTCGGCAGCACCCGCCTTCAATGCGTCGATGGCGATCTGTGCCTCGCTTGCGCCGGTGACATAAAGAACGGGCGTATCGCGGCTGCGGTCGCCGATGGCATTGAGGAATTGCAGGCCGGTGCCGGTGACAAAATAATGGTCCAGCACCACGGCGTCGAATGTCCCGGCATTGAATTTCTCAAGCCCAAGGACGACGGACGGTGCATGGTCGACCTGAACGCCGTGCCGACCCAGCACGCGTGTAGCGAGCCGCGCGACAGTGGGATCATCATCGACATAAAGTATATGCACCGCGTTTACGCCTTTATGGAACCTGTATCACCGAGAAGAAGAGGCCGAGGTTTCTGATCGCGGTTGCAAAGCCTTCGTAATCGACCGGCTTGGTAATATAGACGTTTGCACCGAGATCGTAGCACTTCTGGATTTCAGTCTCGTCGTCCGTGGTCGTCAATACGACCACAGGCAGACGCTTGGTATGCTCGTTGCTCTTGATCTGCTCCAATATCCTGATTCCAGACATATCGGGAAGATTAAGGTCGAGAAGAACGAGAATGTAGCGGTCCTTGCTGACAAGGCCATCGCGGTTCGGTCCGAGAATGTAGTCCAGCGCCTTGTTGCCAAGCGTGAAGGGCACGATCTCGTTGTTGACGCCCGCGCGTCGCACGTTCTTCTCGATGAGGCGCGCATGCCCTTCATCGTCTTCGATCATGACGATCGTGACTTCCTGGCCGGTGATTTTCATATGTCGTTACCTCGTGTGATTTTCCGCAGATCAGTTGGCAAGGTCAGATGGAATGTACTTCCCTTGCCAAGTTCCGAGGCGACGGTAATGTCCCCGCCTAAATTTCTTATTAGCGAACGCACATGTGCGAGTCCAATACCTTCGCCCTGCTGATCTTGATCGCCCGCGCGCCTGAAGAGTTCAAAGATCCGCTCCAGGTCGTCTTCTGCAATACCACGTCCATTATCGGTAATGTCGAGCCGCACGATACCACGTCCCTGCGGCATGATGCGCGCTGAAATGCGCAGTGGACGACCTTTCATCTGATACTTGACGGCGTTGTCGAAAAGATTGCCAAGGATCTGATCGAGAGAGATCCGGTCGCTGATGACGGTGAAGGGCTGCACGTTGACGTCGATCTCGCCGTCCACTGCAGAGACCTGGTGCTGAACGCTTGCGGCCGCTACCGCCAAAAGCTCTTTCAGATCGACCTTCTCCGCCTGCAACTTGCGGCGGCCATCGCGGGAAATCTTCAGGATGGCATTGATCAGTTGGTCCATCTTGCGGGTGGACGAGCGAATGAAACCGATTGCTTCCGGCAGGTCTTCCTTAACAGCCAACCGCGCGTCTCTGATCTCGTTTTCCGAGAGCGTGGCACCATCGGCCAGCACATAGCTTTCGATAGGTTTCAGCGAGGCTTCGAACTCAGACAGAAAGCCCATAATGTTGACGAGCGGCGCACGCAGGTCGTGCGTCACGATATAGGCGAAGCGCTGTATTTCCTGATTGGCGCGTATCAAGTCACGAGTGCGCTCGTTAACGCGTTCTTCTAGGCCACGATTGAGCGAATCGACCTCCTCGCGAGAGCGCATCAGTTCGCCGACATATTTCGCGATCAGAAAAAGAGCGCCACCCACAACCGCGATGATAGCGATAGCGCCGCCGATCGTAACCCAGCGAAGATTGTCCGCTGCTTGCAACTGATCGTTGACAATGACGCGAAGCCGATCATCCGTCACATCCTGAAACTCATCCAGCGTGTTGCGGATTTCCTGCATATAGATGAGGCCAGTATCGGCGCGCACGATATCGATCGCCTCATCGATCCGTCCCGCATTCACGAGATCAATCGTGCGACCGATTTCGGCGATCTTGGCATCGATGGCGGTCTGAAGAACAGGGAGCTTTCCAGTATAGATCGGCTTGTTCTGAACGCTGGCCACAAGCCGCTCACGCTTTTCCGCCAGCGTCTGCAAGGCTTCCCGATATGGAGCGAGATAATCTTCCCTGCGCGTCAACAGATAACCGCGCTGACCGGTCTCCGCGTCCTGAAGGGTGGTGAGTACGTCCAAAATTGCCGAGCGGATTCGGCGGAGATCTGCGGTCTCACGGGAATAGTTATCGTTCTTTTCAACGAGCCACAGTGATGCCCCGACCATTCCGATCAACAGGGCTATTCCGAGCCCCAGCATGACCAGGGTTCGCCTGACAAAAGGAGAGAGTTTGACCAATGACGTCCCCACATCTCAATCGGCACAGTTGCCCGGCATGTCGCAATGCGCAGTTGAAAACGACCTATGCCTATCCTGTTGTTTATGCAAGTTCATGCAGTCTTACCAGCGGGATAGTACGGTTTCGCACAAAAGACTTTGAGTGACCTTAGAGTAGTGGAACCAAAATTCCAGGTCCGCTGTTGTTGCTGCAAAGCTATACAGTTCTGGAGACCCCGATGAAACGGTTCGCAGCAGGCGCCGCAGCGCTCTTCCTATTGTCAACGACGACTGCCGTTCTGGCGCAAACCTACGAAGTCAGCAGCATCGCGCCGACCAAGAAAGTCTCATCGAACAGTGCTGTTGTGAAGAAGCCAAAACTGGCAAAGCGAGCGAAAACTGCCGTGGCTGCTAAAACGGACGTTGCTCCAAAAGCGGAGGTCGCTCCTCGAGCTGAGAGCGCTGCTACCTACATCGTCGACGTGTCCGGAAAGCGCGTGCGTCTCATCGGGCCACGCTTTTATCCCGACAACTCCAATGAGGTGGAGTTGGCGGGGCGCAAAGACGCTTTGATGAGGGAAGCAGCCCTGATGAACACTTCCCTTTCGACGGCGTCGCGATAGGGTACTCGCTGCCAAACCATGTTACACACAAGTGTGCAGCGGTTTTGTGATATTGGCATGCGATAAAACAAGGACCTGAAGCGTATGAGTGGATCTGAAAGATCGCGACACGCTTCATGCGAGGGAATGGCCTTGCATCCACTTGGGGAAATATATGACGGATAGCAGGGGAAGCGGGTGGATCAGGCCTGACGATGACGAGTCGCAAAAGGCCACGTTTCCAGAACTATTCTTCGATCTCGTTTTCGTTTTCGCGCTTATCCAGCTTTCCTACACTTTGACGGAAGATTTTGGCGCGACAGCACTTTACGAGGCCGCCATCCTCATTCTTGCGCTGTGGTGGCTGTGGGTGCACATCACATGGCTCACCAATCTGCTGAACACCGATAAAGGGCCTGTCAGGATGTTCCTGTTCGGCCTCATGTTTGCCGGGGTGTTGCTCGCCATCGCTTTGCCCAAGGCGTTCGAGAGCCAGGGGATCATCTTTGCCTCGATCTATACAGTGATGCAGCTCTCCCGCTCGCTCTTCGGTCTCTATGTTTTCCACGGTGTCGACCACGGCAACTCCAAGACTTTCGGCAGGATCACCGTCTGGCTGGTGGTTTCCAGCTTTTTCTGGATTGCCGGCGGGCTGACCGATAGCTTGACCTATCGCTTGACCCTGTGGACGGTCGCGATCGCCATCGAATATATCGGGCCGCTCGTGCGGTACTATGTTCCTGGCATAGGCGCCCATGACGATGAGCAGATTCTTCTTTCGGGCGAGCACCTTGCGGAGCGATGCGCGCTGTTCGTCATCATCTGCCTTGGTGAAACGATCCTCACGACAGGCAAGACGGCGACGGAATATATGAATTCCGGCCTGACTTTCGTGGTGTTCTGTGCGGCCTTCCTCAGCACCGTTATCATGTGGTGGATATATTTTCACCATGGGCAGGAGCAAGCCTCGGAAAAAGCCGAGGAGACGGCCGAGCCGGAAAAAATCGTGCAGAACCTTTTCAACTACGGCCATCTGCCCATCGTCGCGGGGATCATCCTGACGGCTGTCGGAGAGGACTTCAGTCTTTCAAATAGCCATGATCCGGCTACGCTCAGAGAGTCGCTTGCGATCATGGGCGGGCCGATCCTGTTTTTGCTCGGCAATATCGGCGTTAAGGTTGCGTCATCCCATGTAAGGCCAGTGTCGCACTTCGTCGGTGTCGGGGTGCTGGTGGCACTCCTCTTCGTCCCAGACGTGCCGCTTTATGGTCTGCAGATTGCCAGTGCAGCGATTCTGCTGCTCGTTGCGATCTGGGAGTATGTGGCGCTTCGTAAAAATGCCGAGACGATGGGATAGGCTGGCGACTAAACCGCTCCCGCCTCAATCAAGGCTCGGCATGACGTCATGCTTGCGGAAGGTCGGTAATGCCTCAGACCGACGTTCGATTGCGACAATCAGACTTTGCGCCGGCGTCGAGAGCGGCACGCCCGTGGCGGTGATGACGCCCCAGTAAAATGGAACATGGAAATCGAGCGGCCGGACAGTCAGTCCTTCGATCGGCAGGCCCGTCAGTGTTACGGACTCGACGATACCGATACCGAGGCCGCTTCTGGCGAGCGCCAGCGAGACGTAACTCGTATTGCTGTCGATAATGCCAACCGGTTCGACGTCGTGATGGTTCAACGCCTGATCGATCCGTCTGCGCAATCGGTAAGGGTTGGCAGAGGTCAACAGGCGGCGTTCCCTAAAGTCCGAGGCTGTGATCACGTGCCGCTTTGCCAGAGGATCGTCGCTGGCGATAACGGCAACATAGGAAACCTCGCCGATCCAGTGGATGTCGACACCCGGATTGTCAAAAGGCAGGCTCGCGATGCCGACCTCTGCGGTGCGCGCGACAATGGCTTGGACGACATTTTCCGACGTCGTGCTCGACAGATGGATGTCCAGCGGGAACCCGCGGTCTGGAAGATCGGCAAGAGCAAGTGGTGCGATACCGGCCGCCAGTGCAGGAACGGCAGCCAGCCGCACGGTGCCGGCCTGATCATTGGCAATGTCGTAAGCGGTCTCGCTGATCGTCTTCAGCCCGCTCAAAAACAGCTCCGCTTGAACAAACAACGCACTGCCTTCTTCTGTAGGCGCAATGCGTGGCCCATTCCGATGCAGCACGGGGAAACCAAGTTCGCTCTCGAGGTCCTGGATCAGTCTTGTGACCACCGGCTGGGACTTGCGAAGCGCCTGGGCAGCCCCCGTCATGCTGCCAATCGACATGACCGCAACAAACGCTTCGAGCTGGCGCGCATCAAGGTAGTCCAGTGGCATCGAAACTCCTGAAGTCGCCACTATCGATAAAGGCTTCTATCATGGCTCTGTAGGGATTTATATCGATCCTGTTATGAGCGAGCCACTCCTGATTGTAGTACGTTGCGGCGTATCGGTCACCACTGTCGCATATCAGCGATACGAGCGAACCCTCCCGTCCTTCCTTCATCATCGCTGCCGCAATCCAGCACACACCGAAGAAATTGGTGCCGGTGGAGCCGCCGACGCGCCGGAAGAGGCGCTCTGACAGGACATGCATGGCGGCGATCGATGCTGCGTCCGGGATTTTGATCATGTGATCGATGACGCCGGGAATGAAGGAGGGCTCGACGCGCGGGCGGCCCACGCCCTCGATGCGTGACGGTGTCGAGCAGGTGACGTTGCGGTCTCCCGACATATAGGATTGGTAAAAGGCCGAGTGCTCCACGTCCACCACGCACAGTCGGGTGGGAAGATTGCGATAGCGGATGTAGCGTCCGATCGTGGCAGAGGTGCCTCCGGTGCCGGCATTCATCACTACCCATGAAGGCTCCGGATGCTCTTCGCTCTGCATCTGGTCGAAGATGGATTCGGCGATGTTGTTGTTGCCACGCCAATCCGTTGCACGTTCGGCATAGGTAAACTGGTCGAGATAATGGCCCTGCGCTTCCGCAGCCAGCTTCTCCGCAACGGTATAGACTTCGGCAGGACTATCGACGAAATGGCAGCGACCGCCGAAGCGCTCGATGGCCTCCACCTTCTGGCGGCTGGTGGAGTGTGGCATGACGGCGATAAAGGGCAGGTCGAGCAGATGCGCGAAATAGGCCTCGCTGACCGCGGTGGAGCCGGACGAGGCTTCTACCAGCGTCGTTCCCTGGCGGATCTTTCCGTTGCAGATGCCATAGAGGAACAATGAGCGGGCAAGGCGATGCTTGAGGCTGCCGGTCGGGTGCGTCGACTCGTCTTTCAGATAAATCGATATGCCGCGCATGCCGTTGAAAACAGGTTTGACAAGATGAGTATCTGCCGAGCGGCGACCGTCACCCTGGAGAATGCCGATGGCGCGACGCGCCCATTCACGGTCTTCGCATGCCGGCAGCGGGGTGATTGGAGGTGTTGAAAGACACTCATGCATGGCAGTTGAGCTCCATCTGGCCCGACCGGCTTGCTGTGCGCGATGCCTCGTTCAAATATTTTATCGAAGCGACAGTTTCCATAAAAATATGCTCTCATGAATAGATATGGAAGAAGAATGTTCCATGGAATCGTCCTATCTTAGAACGATGGTTTTGCAAAGTGGGTGGAGGCCAGCAGCGCGCACCGCAACCCCATAATTTTAGCGCCGCGTGATCGGATTAGCCTTCCAGAGCCGTCTCAGATGGCGATAGCGTTAGGCCGTGCCGTCCACCAGAACGAAGGGCTGTCCCCTCGAGCATGTTTCAATGCGCGCATCCACCCGATAAATATCGCGCAGCATGGCAGGCGTGATGACATCTTCGGTCGCGCCGCTCACCACCATCTGGCCCCCGGCAATCACGAGGGTATTTTCGCAGTAGCGTAGCGCATGGTTCAGATCGTGAAGCGCAATCAACACGATCATGCCCTCGCGACGGGCGAGGCCTGAGATGAAGTCCAGCACTTCCACTTGCCGATGAAGATCGAGCGCTGAGGTCGGTTCATCCATCAACAGCACTTCCGGCTTGCGGACCAGTGCCTGGGCAAGCGACACGAGCTGACGCTGGCCGCCGGACAGTTCGCCCAGCCCGCGGAAGGACAGGTTGTCGATGTTGAGCGCCTTCAGGATCGCGTCGATCTCCGCAAGCTCGTCGTCTCGAACTTTCCAGCCGCTTCCCTGCTTGGCAGAAAGCAGGATGGATTCGTAAACCGTGAGCACCGCATTGGCACCAGTGTCCTGGGGCATATAGCAGATGGTCTTCGGCCCTTGCTCCGTTTGCGATAGCGTCACCACGCCGGGGCCGGAAATCAGGCTGGCAATGCGCTTGAAGAGCGTGGATTTTCCGGCTGCGTTCGGGCCGATGACAGCCGTGACGCTCCCTGCGCGGAGCATATCCATAGTGACATTGGAAAGAACGGTCGTGCGTCCGTATTTCGCGCCGACATCCTGTAGAGCCAAGGCTACCATGCGCGTCTCCTGTTGGAAAAGATCAGGATGAAGAAGAAGGGCACACCAACGAGAGCCGTGATCACCCCGATTGGCAGAACGGCGCCGGGGATCAGCATCTTGCTGACGACGGAGGTGACAGAGAGAAGAAGCGCGCCGCAGATGACCGAGCCGGGCAGGAAGAAGCGCTGATCCTCTCCCACCACCATGCGGGCAATATGCGGGCCGACGAGACCAACGAAGCCGATCGTGCCGACGAAGGACACCGGAATGGCGGCCAGCAGGCTGACGGTCAGCATGGTCTGGAGGCGCAGGCGACGGACGTTGACGCCCATGCTAGCAGCCTTGTCATCGCCAAGGCGGAGCGCCGTCAAAGCCCAGGCGTTCTTCATGAAGAGCGGCACGGTCAGCACGAGAATGGCGGCGGTGACATAGACCTTCGCCCATGTCGCCTTGGTGAGGCTGCCCATGGTCCAGAAGACGACCGCTGCTAATGCCTGTTCGGAGGCTAGATATTCCAGAAGCGAAAGGGCCGCATTGAAGGTGAAGACCAGCGCGATGCCGAGAAGCACGATGGTTTCGACGCTGACGCCGCGCATGGTTGATGCAAAGTGAATGAAGAGCGCGGCCAGCATCGCCATCAGGAAGGCGTTGATCGGTACCATATACTCCACCGCGCCTGGGAAGATCGCAATGCCGCCGACAAGCGCCAAAGCAGCGCCAAAGCTTGCCGCTGCCGAGATGCCAAGCGTGAAGGGGCTGGCCAGAGGGTTCGAGAGGATGGTCTGCATCTGCGCGCCCGCGACAGAAAGAGAGGCGCCGACGGTGACCGCCATCAAGGCAATCGGCATGCGAATGTCCCAGATAACCACGCGAAGCTGGTTGGCAACCGCCGCCGGATCGAAGATAGCGCTTACCACGTCTGAAAGCGTGTAACGCGCCGGCCCCAGCGCCATGTCCGTCGCAATGCTGAGGCACAAAGCTAGAAGAAGACCGACGAGGATCAGTATGCGGCGGCCGGCAAGGGCGCGGTATTGATGCCCTCCGGTCGTCTCCATGGGCGTTTGGGTGACGGAAGCCATTTTAGTTCACGCCTTTTTCGAGAGAAACGAAGTAGCCGGGCTTGTAGCTGACGGGTAAGAATTGCTTGTGGAAGTCCGCGAAATTCTTCTCCGGATCGAGATCGGCAAAGAGATCGGGATGAAACCACTTGGCAAATTGCTGGATGGGGAAGAACTCGTAAGGGGCGCCATAGAACTGGTGCCAGACGGCGTGGACATTGCCTTGCTTGACTGCCGTCAGTTCAGGAAACGGCGTGCGGGTCATCAGCTTGGCGAGACGCTCCCGCGCCAGTGTCATATCAGCGCCGCGGCCAACAGGCACGAACTGGTTGATATCGGATTCCGCTGCCCAGTTGGAACCCGTAACGATGATGTGGGCTGGATCGGAGACGACGAGTTGCTCCGGATTGAGATCGCCGAAGGTGGTCTTGATCACGTCAGAAGCAATATTGTGGCCACCGGCCTCCTCAACCATCGCGCCGAAATTGACCGGACCAAAGGTGCGGCAGCAGGTGTTTTCACCGGAGATACCCGGGGCGCGCTCTATGAAGACACCAGGACGTTTCAGATCCTTCACGGTCGCCAGCTTATCGGTCACCAGCGCAATCTGCTGGCGGCGATAGGCCATGAATTTATCTGCGCGCTGCTCGGCACCGAAAATTTGTCCAAGGGCGCGGATCGAACGTTCGGTGTTCTTATCCGGGTCGAGCCGGAAATCGAGATAGACGACCTTGATGCCGGCAGCGGCGGCCTTCTCTTCGAAGCCGCTTTCCTTTGCGCTCTGCTCGGCCTCCAGGTTAAGCGTGATCACATCCGGGGACAGCGCGATTGCGGCTTCCAGGCTGAACTCGCCTTGCGGCAGATAGCCGAAGCGGGGCAGATCCTTGATCTGCGGAAAGCGCTCGACATAGGCCGCGTAGCTATCCGGGTCCTTCTTGATGAGATCGTCCCGCCAGCCGACGATCGTGTCAAACGTTTTGTCCCCCTTGAGGGCGGCGACGACGTGAACCTGCCGGGCTTCGCCGAGGATCACCCGCTTTGCAGGCAGATCCATCTCGACGGTACGACCGGCCGCATCGACGATTTGCGCCGACAAGGCCGGAGAGGAGAGCGTCGCAAAAAGGATGGTTGCAATGGTGCCAAGCGTTTTGAAAATCATGGGATGACCCTCTTTTAAAAACAGCATGGCGAGGCGGAGAGAGGCCGCCTCGCTTCGTTCATTTCTGACCTTGTTCTGGCCATCACCTTCTCTGTTTTACGTGTCGTTTTTCAGAGACACGAAGTAGCCGGGCTTGTATTCGAGCGGCAGGAAACGCTCATGCAGTTCCTTGAAGGTCGCCTCAGGATCGAGGTCCTTGAAGAGATCGGGATGCAGCCACTTGGCAATCTCCTGGATCGCGACGAACTGATAGGGGTTGTTGTAGAACTGGTGCCAGATGGCGTGAACATTGCCGTTCTCGACCGCCTTGACGCCGGTAAAGCCCGGGCGCTTCGTCAGCGCTTCCAGCTTGCGGCGGGCCTCCTTCAGATCCGCACCGTAACCAACGCCGACCCAATTGCCGCCGGGAACATACGCGTCCCACTTGCCCCCGGTGATGATGATTTGGTCGGGATTGGAGGCAATGATCTGCTCGGGATTGACCGTGCCGAAGGTGCCGGGAATGATGCCCTTGGCCATGTTGATGCCGCCGGCGATCTCGACCATCTTGCCGAAATTCTCATTGCCGAAGGACATGCAGCAATCGTCCGAATATCCGCCGGCGCGCTCGACGAAGACGACGGGCTTCTTCGGGTTTTCCTTCTCAAGAACGTCGGTGACGCGCTTGATGCTGTCGGAGCGGAACTTGATGAAGTCTTCTGCGACCGCTTCCTTGCCCATCAGCTTGCCCATAAGGCGCATGCTCGGCTCGGTGTTTTCCATCGGCTTTTCGCGGAAGTCGACATAGACCAGCGGAATGCCGACCTTGCCAAGCTTCTCGATGTAGCCGGCTTCTTCCGTTGCCGTCTTGGCATCGATGTTCATCAGGATGACGTCGGGCTTCAGCGCAACCGCCTGTTCGATATCGAAGGTACCGTCCTTCATGCCGCCGAACTTTGGCAGCTTGGCGATATCCGGATACTTCGCCAGATAGGCCTCATAGGTTTCCGGATCGGCCTTCGGCAGATCGTCGCGCCAACCGACGACGTGTTCGAAGGGGTTGTTCTTGTCCAAAGCGGCGAGAAAATAGATTTGGCGGCCTTCGCCCAGAATGACGTGCTTGACCGGCACATTGACCTCGACATCGCGTCCGGTGACGTCTTTGACGGTCACTTTTTCAGCAAAAGCCGGCCATACGGTCGAAACCAGAAGGCCTATTGCAAGAACTGCGGATCTGCCTGTAATGCGCATTGAAATAGCTCTCCAATAAAACTTTTGGCGCTTTAAGATTTTATGATTGCGTTCGTCAAGTTTTATCTTTTAGAGCAGTTCTCAACTGCAATTGTGAAGGTCGGCGAGCATGGACAGCGCAAATGACTACGGAAGCAACTTTGGTCTGAAGGACGAGATCAAGGCTTATTGGTCCGCTCGCGCTGCGACCTTCGATCTTTCACCCGGACATGAAATCTTTTCCGAGGATGAACGCGCCGCCTGGCATCGCCTTGTGCTGAAGCATCTGGGGCCGGGTGAGGGGAGGCTGGCGCTCGATCTCGCAAGCGGCACGGGCGTCGTTTCCCATTTGATGGATGATCTCGGCTTCCGCGTGACTGGCCTCGACTGGGCAGAGCCCATGCTGGAGCGGGCAAAAGCCAAGGCGAAGAGCCGAAACCGGCAGATTGCCTTTCGTATGGGCGATGCGGAAAACACCATGGAGCCGGACGCGAGCTATGATGTGGTGATCAACCGTCATCTCGTCTGGACCCTGGTCGATCCAAATGCTGCCTTCCGTGAATGGATGCGGGTTTTGAAACCCGGCGGGCAGGTGCTGATCGTCGATGGCGATTTCGTCAATGTCAGCCGCATGGAGAAGGTCCTGAAAGACCTGGCGAACTGGCTGCAAAGGCGCGGGCTTATCAAGGCCGAAGCGGTGCACATGCCGCCGGATATGGCCGGCACGCATAACAGCATTCTATCCCGTGTCTATTTTTCCAAAGGTGCCCGTGCCGAGGCGGTGGCAGCATTGCTGCGCGATGCCGGCTTCGA
The DNA here is from genome assembly GCF_004310285.1 of Agrobacterium cavarae. Classification (GTDB taxonomy): domain Bacteria; phylum Pseudomonadota; class Alphaproteobacteria; order Rhizobiales; family Rhizobiaceae; genus Agrobacterium; species Agrobacterium cavarae. The sequence continues at coordinate 244,673 of NZ_SISF01000032.1, read as the reverse complement.
GGACGTGACGATCGACACCGATCTTCGCGACGTTCACAAGAGCCAGGCAAAGAACTGGAATGTCCTTAAGGCTGCGGCCCGTGGCATTCAGCACCGCTACGCGATCTGTGCGCGCAAGCCGGGATGAAAAAGCCTCGGATTTCTCCGAGGCTTGAGGGTCGTGTGATCAGCCGGTCTTCGCCATAGCCTTTGCGGCCATGCGGGCGCGGATCGATTCCACATCTGCCTTGGGCGTGGCCGCAAACAATGTGCGGGTGTAGCTGTGCTTGGGGTCGGAGAAGACCTCGTCGCGGGTGCCATATTCGACCGCTTCACCGAAATACATCACCATCACTTCGTCGGCGATATACCTCACCACCGACAGGTCGTGACTGATGAAGACATAGGTCAGACCGAATTCGTCCTGAAGGTCGGCAAGCAGGTTCAGCACCTGTGCCTGGACCGAGAGATCGAGCGCGGAAACCGGCTCGTCCAGTACGAGAAGCTTCGGATTGAGCATCAGTGCACGCGCAATGGCGATACGCTGGCGCTGTCCGCCGGAGAACATGTGCGGATAACGGTTGTAATGCTCGGGGCCGAGACCGACGCGCACCAGCATGTCGGTTGCCTTTTCGCGGCGCTCGGCGGCGGACATTTTGGTGTTGATCAGCAGCGATTCACCCAGCACATCGCCGATCTTCTGGCGCGGGTTGAGTGAGCCATAGGGATTCTGGAACACGATCTGCACCTTCTGGCGCATATCCGCCGTCAGGTGGCCGGGACGTGTGTCCATCTTCTCGCCATCGATGAAGAGTTCGCCGGATGTGGGCTCGTCGATGAAGGTCAGCATGCGGGCAAGGGTAGACTTGCCGCAGCCGCTTTCGCCGACGATTGCCAGAGTCTTGCCTGTCTCCAGCTTGAAGGAAACGCCCTTGACGGCATGGACCGTCTTGCTCTGCTTCAGAAAGCCGCCAGGGATATGATAATCCCGCTTCATGTCGCGGACTTCGAGCATGATCTTGTTGTCGCTCATGCCGTTTCTCCCCCAATGCTTGCGGCTGGCGTCGGTGTGCCATCGAAGAACTGCGATACGGTCGTCAGGCGATCGCCCGTCGCATTCTCCGGCAGCGCTGCCAGAAGTGCCTTGGTATAGTTGCTCTTCGGGTTTTCAAACAGAGTGAGCACGTCGGCCTCCTCCATCTTGCGACCCTTATACTGGACCACGACGCGGTCGGCCGTTTCCGCCACCACGCCCATGTCATGGGTGATCATGATCAGGCCCATGCCGGTTTCGGCCTGCAGGCGCATGATGAGATCGAGGATCTGCTTCTGGATCGTCACGTCGAGCGCGGTGGTCGGCTCGTCGGCGATCAGGAGCTTCGGATTGCAGGCGATCGCGATTGCGATCATCACGCGCTGGCACTGACCGCCAGACATCTGGTGCGGATAATGCTTCAACCGCTCTTCCGGATCCGGCAGACCGACGAGCTTGAAGAGTTCGATCGCGCGTGCGCGACGTGCCTTCTTGTCGAGGCCCATATGGATTCGCAGAACTTCCTCGATCTGGAAACCAACCGTGAAGCACGGATTGAGGCTTGCAACCGGTTCCTGGAAGATCATGGCAACATCCTTGCCGATCAGCTTGCGGCGTTCGGATGCGCTGAGATTCTGGATATCCTTGCCCTGGAAGAGCATGCGGTCGGCGGTAATGCGTGCCGTCCAAGGTAAGAGGCCCATAACGGCCAGCATGGAGACGGACTTGCCGGAGCCGGACTCGCCGACGATGGCAAGCACTTCACCCGGATCGACCGAGATCGACACGCCATCCACAGCGCGGAACCAGCCATTGGCGGTTTCAAACTCGACGGTGAGATTATCGATTTGCAGAAGTGCCATATCAGGACCTCTTCAGTTTCGGGTCGAGCGCATCACGCAGACCATCGCCCATCAGGTTGATGGCAAGAACGGTGATGAGGATGGCAAGACCTGGGAAGGTGACGACCCACCACGCGCGCAGAATGAATTCACGCGCTTCGGCAAGCATGGTGCCCCATTCGGGTGCGGGCGGCTGTGCGCCCATGCCGAGGAAGCCGAGAGCGGCTGCGTCGAGAATGGCGTTCGAGAAGGAGAGCGTTGCCTGGACGATGAGTGGGGCTGTGCAGTTCGGCAGGATGGTGCGGAACATCAGACGCAGAGGACCGGCACCTGCAAGGCGCGACGCAGTCACATAGTCCTTGCTCTTTTCTGCCATCACCGCGGCACGGGTCAGGCGCACGAAGTGCGGCTGAAGAACGAGGGCAATCGCGATCATGCCGTTCGTTAGTCCCGGTCCGAGAATGGCGACGAGAACGAGCGCCAGAAGCAGCGACGGGAAGGCCAGGATGATGTCCATCAGACGCATGATGGCGGTGTCGAGCCAGCCGCGATAATAGCCGGCCAGAACGCCGATGACGACGCCTGTGGTCAAGGACAGCGTGGTGACGAAGACACCGATGAACAGCGAATACTGCGCGCCGTAGATGAGGCGGGACAGAATATCGCGGCCGACCGGGTCGGTGCCGAGCAGATAGGTTAGGCGTCCCCCTTCAACCCAGGCGGGCGGCAGAAGGACAGCGTCACGATACTGTTCAAATGGCGAGTGCGGCGCGATGAAGTGCGCGAAGACGGCAATGATCACGAGCGCGAGGAAAACATAAAGGCCGATGACGGCACCCTTGTTTTCCGAGAAATAGAACCAGAATTCCTTGAGCATCTGCTTGCGCATGGCAGCAGAGGAAACCGGTGCAGCGGTTTTGGTAATGGCGGTATCGGCCATGAAACGGTCCTCCCTTTAGTGCCGGATGCGCGGGTTGATCAGGCCATAGAGGAGGTCAACGATGAGGTTGACGACCATGATGATGCCTGCAATCAACAGCAGACCACCCTGAATGACCGGGTAATCGCGGCGGAAGACGGAATCGACCATCCACTTGCCGATGCCCGGCCAGGAGAAGATCGTTTCGGTGAGGATGGCACCTGCCAGCATGACGCCGACCTGGAGACCGATGGTGGTGATGACCGGGATCATGGCGTTGCGCAGCGCGTGGATGCCGATCACCCGGAAGGGAGACAGGCCCTTGGCGCGTGCGGTGCGCACGTAGTCTTCCGACAAAACTTCCAGCATGGCCGAGCGCGTCTGGCGCGCAATGACGGCAAGTGGAATGGTGGCAAGCACGATCGATGGCAGGGCCAGATGGCTCAGCGCGGAGGCGAATGCCCCCTTCTGCCCGGAGAGCAGCGAGTCGATCAGCATGAAGCCGGTGACCGGCGGGAAGTAGAACATCAGCGAGATGCGCCCCGAAACCGGCGTCCATTGCAGAATGCCGGAAAACAGGATGATCAGCAGCAGGCCCCACCAGAAGATCGGCATGGAATAGCCCACGAGCGCGATGCCCATCAGACCCTGATCGAAGACCGAGCCACGCTTGATGGCCGCAATCACACCTGCCGGAATACCAATGCAGATTGCCAGGATAATGGCGCAGAAGGAGAGTTCGACCGTTGCCGGGAAAAGCGCGAAGAACTGATCGATGATCGGAGATTTGGACACGATGGACGTGCCGAAATCGCCTGTCAGGATGCCCTTCAAATAGTCGAAATACTGGATCACGAGCGGACGGTCGAGACCGAGCGCTGCGCTGATCTGCGCATGACGCTCTGGCGACATGACGCGTTCGCCGGACAGCAGTGCGACCGGATCGCCCGGCAGAAGCCGGATGAACAGGAACGCGATGATAGAAACCCCGATGAATGTCGGGATGAGCACGGCAATACGCCGCACGAGAAAGCCAATCATGAGAAACCTTCGATCTGTTCCTTCAAGGAACCTATGCTCTGGCACGAGGCAGTTTCGCCTGCTTATTGGTATGTTATGAGTGCCGCATAAAGGAACTGCCGCGCACCTTCGAAAAGATGCGCGGCATGTCTGTTTGGGTGCAGCGATTACTCGGTGATGTCGACGTTTTCGAACGTGAAGTCACCCAGCGGGCTCTGAACGAAGCCCGTTACTTCCTTGCGCATCGGAACGATGGACAGGGAGTGGTCGAGCGTGGCCCAAGGTGCTTCCTTCTTGAAGACAACCTGAGCTTCTTCGTAGAGCTTGGTGCGCTCGGCCTGATCGGTCGTAACCTTGGCCTTCTTCACCAGATCGTTGAACTCCTTGTTGCACCACTGTGCACGGTTGTTACCGCCAACAGCTTCGCAGCCGAGCAGCGTATCAAGGAAGTTGTCCGGATCGCCATTGTCGCCAGTCCAGCCGAGCATGACAGCGCCGTCACGGTCCTTGGCCTTGGAACGGTCGAGATATTCGGCCCACTCGTAGGAGACGATTTCAACCTTGACGCCGATCTTGGCGAAATCATCCTGGATGATTTCAGCCGCGCGACGGGCGTTCAGCATGTAAGGACGCGAAACGGGCATCGCCCAGACCTTCATGGAGAGGTCCTTCACGCCGGCATCTGCGAGCATCTTCTTGGCAGCGTCGAGATCGTAGGTATCGTCTTCGATCTTGTCGTTATAGGACCACATGGTCGGCGGCAGCGGGTTCTTGGCAGGTGTTGCCATGCCCTGGAAGACAGCGTCGACAATGGCCTTCTTGTTGATGGCCTTGTTCAGCGCCTTGCGCACTTCGACCTTGTCGAACGGAGCCTGGGTGGTGTTGTAGGCGAGGTAGGCAACGTTGAGGCCTTCCTGCTCCATGACCTTGAGGTTCGAGTCCGACTTCATGGACTGAACGTCAGCAGCGTTCGGGTAAGGCATCAGGTGGCATTCGCCAGCCTTGAGCTTCTGGTAGCGAACGGCAGCGTCCGTGGTGATGGCGAAAACCAGATCGTCGATCTTCGGTGCGCCGCCCCAATAATCCTTGTTGGCCTTGTAGCGGATGACGGCATCCTGCTGGTAGCCGACGAATGTGAACGGACCAGTGCCGACCGGCTTCTGGTTCAGTTCGGCCTGCTTGCCTTCGGCAGCGAGCTTATCGGTGTATTCCTTTGAAACGATCGAAGCGAAAGGCATTGCGAGGTTTGCGAGGAAAGGAGCTTCCGGGCGGTTCAGCGTGAACTTGACCGTCATGTCGTCGACTTTTTCGACCGACTTGATCAGTTCAGGGAAGCCCATGCCGGCTGCATATTCCCAGGACGTGCCCGGAACATACTGGTGCCATGGATTGTCGGTCTTGATCTGGCGCTCGATGGAGAAAACAACGTCATCGGCATTCAGGTCGCGGGTCGGCGTGAAGAAGTCTGTGGTCTGGAACTTGACGCCAGGACGCAGCTTGAAGGTGTACTCCTTGCCGTCCTTGGAAACTTCCCAGCTCTCCGCGAGACCTGGAATCGGCTTCGTGGTGCCCTTTTCGAATTCCAGCAGGCGGCTGTAAACGGTGTGTGCAGCGGCGTCGAAGGTGGTGCCGGCAGTGTAGAGGCCCGGATCGAAGCCTTCAGGAGAACCTTCGGAGCAATAGACGAAGGTTTTCGCGCTTGCCACATTCGCGAAGCACGTCGCCGAAAGCAGAGCGGCGGCGATGATGCCAAATTTGTATCTCATATGTGAGCTCCCAATTTTTTGTAACCGGCTCGCTTGTCCCGCGAATGCCGACTGATCGTCGTTATAAGAAAGTCTTTACATACTCAAGCGAACACTGAAACGATTCATATGATTTTTGATCAAATATTCAACTTTCCGCGATCTGATACTATTTTAGGCGAAATCATTAGAATGTTATGATCGTCGAATTGCTCAAATGCGATATATCCTTCTACCGCCGTGAGGTGCAGTCATGCGAAAGCGCCCCGCGAGATGCAGGGCGCATGAGGTGGATCGCGATGGTTCAGTCGTCGATTGCGCCGACGAACCTCAAGCCGCAGAGATCTTGTCGCCGACGAAGCGCCAGTTCACGAGGTTTTCCAGCACGGCCTTGATATGGGCAGGCTTGCGGTTCTCGTAATCGACGTAATAGGCGTGTTCCCAGATATCGATGCCGAGATAGGCCGGGCGACCGACGGCCACAGGGTTGTTGCCGTCTTCATATCCGACCAGCGCGAGCTTGTTGGCGTCATCTCTTGTGAGCCAAACCCAGCCGGTGCCGAAGACCTCATCGGAAGCCGCGACGGCCTTTTCGATGAACTTGTCATAACCGCCGAATGCGGCGTTGATTTCATCGGCCGTTTTTCCCTCTGGTCTGTTCGGGCCGCCGGGCACGAACTGGTCCCAGTAGAAGATGTGGTTCCACGCCTGCGCGGCGTTGTTGAAGATCTTCTTGTCTGCCGCCTTGCCGTAGGACGCAGTCACGATCTCTTCCAGCTTCATGTCCGCATAGGGCGTGCCCTTCGAAAGCGTGTTGAGCTTGTCGAAATAGGCCTTGTGGTGCTTGCCGTAATGGAGGCCCACCGTCTTTGCCGAGATATGCGGCGCCAGCGCGTCCTCCTTGAAGGGAAGTGCGGGCTGCTCGAAAGGAGCTGCGGCACGGCCGATGGAGGGCGTTGAAAGAACCGTGGCGGCAGCCGAGGCGGCGCCGGCTGCAAGGACTGCGCGTCTGGTCAATATCATGGCGGTTCGAAGCTCCTGGTGATCAAAGGTTGAGAACGGATAACCACAGCAACTGCAAAAGGTTTCCCGCACTGGCTTCGTTTGAGACGCTCTCCCGAAGTTGTTATCGCGAGCGAGACTCGCTTCGAAGCTTCTCCAGCGGTCGGCGTCGCCACCGTGCATTTTTTAGCGGCGCGAGCGACATTCAGGGTTGCACGAAATTCTGGAGCGGTTAGCTTGTCCGCGGTTGCGCGGCGGAGGCTTGGTCCGTTCAACTGTATCGATACAGGAGGAAGTCAGAGATGAAGACGATCAAGGGTCCCGGTTTGTTTCTGGGTCAGTTCGCGGGAGATGCCGCACCTTTCAACAGCTGGGACGCGATCACCAAATGGGCCGCTGAAAAAGGGTATGTCGGCGTTCAGGTGCCGACATGGGCGAGCCAATTGATCGACCTCAAGAAGGCAGCGGAATCCAAGGATTATTGCGAAGAATTTGCTGGCGTTGCGCGCCAGAATGGTGTCGAAGTGACCGAGCTTTCGACCCATCTTCAGGGGCAGCTCGTGGCGGTTCACCCCGCCTATGACGAAGCCTTCGACGGTTTTGCAGCACCGGAAGTGCGCGGCAATCCCAAGGCACGGCAGGAATGGGCGGTCGATCAGGTCAAGCTCGCCTTGAAGGCATCGCGCAATCTCGGCATCGATGCACACGCGACATTTTCAGGTGCTCTCGCCTGGCCCTTCATCTACCCGTGGCCGCAACGTCCTGCAGGCCTAGTGGAAACGGCATTCGACGAACTCGCAAGACGCTGGACGCCAATCCTGAACTTTGCCGATGAGCAGGGTGTCGATGTCTGCTACGAAATTCATCCAGGCGAAGACCTGCATGATGGCGTGACCTTCGAAATGTTCTTGGAGCGTGTGAAGAACCACAGCCGCGCCAACATGCTCTACGACCCCTCGCACTACGTGCTGCAGTGCCTGGATTATCTCGACAATATCGACATCTACAAAGACCGCATCAAGATGTTCCACGTCAAGGACGCCGAGTTCAATCCGACGGGACGCCAGGGCGTCTATGGCGGCTATCAGGGTTGGGTCAACCGCGCGGGCCGCTTCCGCTCGCTTGGCGACGGCCAGGTCGATTTTGGCGCCGTCTTCTCCAAGATGGCGGCCAATGATTTCGATGGCTGGGCCGTCGTCGAATGGGAATGCGCCTTGAAGCATCCTGAAGACGGCGCGCGCGAAGGCGCTGAATTCGTCAAGGCACACATCATCCGCGTGACGGAAAAGGCCTTCGACGATTTCGCCTCCAGTGGCACGGATGATGCGGCCAACCGGCGCATGCTCGGCCTGTAATAGAACGATTGCGAGGACTGAAAACTATGGCAATTGAAGGAAAGACGACCGACAAGGCGTCCAAGCGTATTCGCCTCGGTATGGTCGGCGGTGGCAGCGGCGCGTTCATCGGCGGCGTTCACCGCATGGCGGCGCGTCTCGACAACCGGTTCGAATTGGTGGCAGGCGCATTGTCGTCCACACCGGAGAAGTCGAAGGCGTCCGGTCTGGAGCTGGGGCTCGACGAAGACCGCTGCTACGGCTCCTATGAGGAAATGGCGGAAAAGGAATCGACACGCGAAGATGGCATCGACGCCGTCGCGATCGTCACGCCGAACCATGTTCACTATCCGGCGGCAAAGGCCTTCCTGGAGCGCGGTATCCACGTCATTTGCGATAAGCCGCTGACCTCCAACCTCGAAGATGCCAAGAAGCTGAAAGAGGTTGCCGACAAGGCGGATGCGCTGTTCGTGCTCACCCACAATTATACCGGCTACCCCATGGTCCGCCATGCACGGGAGCTGGTGGAAAGTGGCGTGCTCGGCGATATTCGTCTGGTTCAGATGGAGTATCCGCAGGATTGGCTGGCCGAGCCGATCGAACAGACCGGCGCCAAGCAGGCGGTCTGGAGAACTGACCCCGCGCAGTCGGGTGCAGGCGGGTCGACGGGTGACATCGGCACCCATGCCTACAACCTCGGATGCTTCATTTCGGGTTTGGAGTTGGATGAGCTTGCAGCCGACGTGCACACCTTTGTCGAAGGCCGGCGCCTGGATGACAACGCCCACGTCATGCTGCGCTTCAAGGCGAAAGACGGAAAGCAGGCGGCCAAGGGTCTTTTGTGGTGCAGCCAGGTCGCCGTTGGCCATGAGAACGGCTTGAAGGTGCGCGTCTATGGCACCAAGGCTGGGCTGGAATGGACGCAGGCGGACCCGAACTATCTGTGGTTCACCAAGCTTGGAGAGCCAAAGCAACTGATCACCCGCGGTGGCGCCGGTGCCGGTGATGCGGCGTCCCGTGTCACACGCATTCCGTCGGGTCACCCGGAAGGTTACCTAGAAGCCTTCGCGACGATCTACTCGGAAGCGGCCAATGCCATCGATGCGCGCCGCAACGGTTCTGATCTCAACAAGGCCGTCATCTATCCAACCGTGGATGATGGCGTGAAAGGCGTTGCCTTTGTCGAGGCGTGTATTCGCTCGTCCAAGGACAACGGCAGCTGGGTCAAGCTCTAAGACAAACAAACCGCCGTGCGATTGTCTCGCACGGCGGTTTGGTGAATTCCTATAACAGCTTTCAGGCTGCGCCCGCGGGATCGCCGATCGGCAGAAGTGCGGGATTGAGTGTCGGATCGTTCGGGTTTTTCGTATCGCCCGGATCCTTCACGGGTGGAACGGGCGGCTTTTCCTGGACGCGGTCCGGAATGCCCGGTGTTGATGTTGGACCACGCGGGCTGTCGATCGTGGACTCGTCCAATGGATCACGGTTTGGCATGGTGAGCCTCCTCTGTTTGTTGTTCGTTAGGTAAACAGAAGGCCGCCCTGTTGGTTCCCATCTTGCTCCCGACGCCTGGCTCTCTGCACCCGGCACTCAAGCATCAGATCGCGAATAGCGATCGCAATTCGTCGTTAACCTCCTGTTATCCATGCCGTTAAAGTTTTAGCTAAATTCTAACCAAGTTTCTTTTTCCGCCATACCTTCGCGCTTATGTTGACCATAACAGCAATCAGACAGGCACTGTCTTTGGTGGCTTTCGGAATGACGTCTCCCGCGGGGAGACTTAAGGACTTGGTATGGAGTTGATGATGTCCAATAAATTCAGATCTTACGCTGTTGCCATTGCGGCAATGGTGGCTGCCAGCCCGGTTGTTGCTGCAGACCTCACCTCGTCCTATGAGGCGCCACCGGCCTATAACGAGCCTGCGAGCTCTTCCTGGACGGGTGCTTATGCCGGTGGCCATATTGGCGCTGCCATGCCGAGTGCAAACCCTTTCCGCGACGGCAAGGGCTTGGCGCTGGGCGTTCAGGGCGGCTACAATTATGACCTCGGCGGTGCTGTCGTTGGTGGCGAACTCGAAGCGACCCATCTCGGCGATACCCGCGTCTCCGTTCCGAACGGAAATCTGCGCGAGCGCTGGCGCGTTGCGGCAAAGGCCAAAGCTGGCGTCAAGATGGACGAAACTCTGATCTACGGCACGGCTGGTCTGACGGTTACGAGCCTTCGCGACGGCGACAATGTCGTCGGCCCTGATGGCATGAAGGAGGGCTATTTGCTTGGTGCTGGTATCGAGCACAAGTTCAATCAGCAGATTTCGGGCAAGGTCGAGTACAACTATGTTGCGACCAACGATGTTCGGACATTCTCTGGCGGCACCACATCGCGGACTGATATCAGCGACAACGTCGTCAAGGGTGGTTTGAACTATCACTTCTGACATGTTTGGCAGGATTTGAGACTGCCAACGCGGTTAATTGGAAGGCGGGCAAAACAAGCCCGCCTTACTTGGAGCGGCACTCCGTGCGCGCACCAGAGGCGTTAGCAAAGGTATTGTCCGACGCGTGATAGGATGGGTAGCGTGTTGCGCACCAACGAATGTGTTGAACTTCTTCCGCTGAAAGAAGAAGGTCGCCACTGCCCTTCGTTGCGCCGCCATTGCTAAATGCCGAGACGGAAGCGTTCGTGGCCTCTTCGGCAGAAGCTTCGTTTACATAGGCGGGGTTAATGACGCTCAGGGCGAACGATGGGCCGCTTGCAGCGCACATGAAGGCTGCTGCTAAAAAAACTACGGATTTTGCTTTTCCTGATCTTGACATTTTGGAAGTTCCTTTTCCGTATTGTGGAAAAGCAACGTGGCGAGACTGTCTTTGGTTCCCCTTATTAACGAAGTCTTAGATTTATCGTGCCGATGATGGCCGATAGCCGGTGCGCGAAGCCCCACTGATTCGCGCTGCGGACGCCCTCGTCCGTCTCGCTACGGCCCCGACCCTTCCTGAACGACATCAGCTCAGCATCGCCCTTACGCGTGCGCCTTGTTACACCCACACATGCTTTGCGATCTTCTGGGGCAGACAAGATGCAATACTGGCAGCGATCGCCGACATCCTCGTCGCCCATAAAAAGACGACGATGGCGGTTCCCGTCTGGAACGGCAGGCGGCACCTTGGCGTTTTGCGGCGATGAAACAGCGCTGCCGCAATCTCATCTTCATCCTTGGCGATCAATTGTCCCACTCCGTCTCAAGCCTGGAGGGTGCCGATCCGGATCAGGACATGATCCTGATGTGCGAGGTGCAGGAAGAGACGACCTATGTGCGCCATCACTGCAAGAAGATCATCCTGATCCTTTCGGCCATGCGCCACTTCGCTGAAGATTTGCGCGGCAAGGGTTTCGATGTTGGCTACACGGAGCTCGATGATACGCCGAACACGGGGAGCTTCACCGAAGAGCTGAAGCGCGCCGTCAAAGAGATCAAGCCAGAAAAGGTCATCGTCACCGAGCCGGGCGAATTTCGGGTGTTGCAGGCGATGTCTGGCTGGGAAAAGTCCCTCAACATTCCCGTAGACATACGCACCGACACCCGTTTTCTCTGTTCGAAGGATGAGTTCGCTGCGTGGGTTGAGGGCCGGCGTGAGCTGAGGATGGAGTTCTTCTATCGCGACGTTCGCCGAAAGACTGGACTTCTTATGGAGGATGACAAGCCCATAGGCGGGCGCTGGAACTTCGATGCTGAAAACCGCAAGCCGGCAAAGCCCGATCTCTTTCGCGCTTCTCATCCGCAGTTTACGCCCGACAAGACGACGCGCGACGTGATGAAACTCGTTGATGAACGTTTTGCCGAGCATATGGGGGAAGCGAAGGGCTTCGCATTTGCCGTCACGCAGGAGGATGCGGAGCGGGCAGCAGACGCATTCATCGAGCATTTCCTGCCGAGCTTCGGTGAGACGCAGGACGCCATGCTCTCCAGCGACCCGTTCCTCAATCATTCGCTCCTCTCCTTCTACATCAATCTGGGTCTTCTTGATCCGCTCGACATCTGCCGGAGGGCGGAACGCGCCTATCTGGAAGGGGATGCGCCGATCAACGCTGTTGAGGGCTTCATTCGCCAGATCATCGGCTGGCGGGAATATATGCGTGGCATCTACTGGCACTTCATGCCGGACTATGCGGATCGCAACTTCTTTGACGCGTCGCGACCGCTTCCATCCTTCTTTTGGGACGGCAAGACCGAGATGAACTGCCTTTCGACCGTCATTGGTGAAACCATTGATCACGCCTATGCCCATCACATTCAGCGGCTGATGGTCACCGGCAATTTTGCGCTTCTTGCGGGCCTCGATCCCCATGCGGTGCATGAGTGGTATCTCGAAGTCTACGCCGATGCCTTCGAATGGGTGGAGATGCCGAATGTCATCGGCATGAGCCAGTTCGCCGATGGCGGATTGCTGGGATCCAAACCCTATGCGGCAAGTGGTGCTTATATTTCGCGCATGTCGGACTATTGCGAAAACTGCCGCTACGATGTGCGCAAGAAGACTGAGGAGGGAGCCTGTCCGTTCAATTCGCTATATTGGGATTTCCTTGACCGGAACAAAAAGAAGCTCGACGGCAACCGCCGTCTGGCCCAGCCTTACGCGACCTGGGGACGGATGAAGGACGAACAGCGCAAGGACTATAGGAGTGCGGCGCGCCAGTTTCTGAAAAAGCTCGATGATGCGGAACCTGTTTAGGAGTTCTCGTGATGATGACATCACTCGCAGACGGATATCGCGCGCTCGTCATCGGCTCCAGCGGTGGGATCGGCTCGGCTGTTGCGAGACTGCTCCAGGCTGACAAGCGGTGCGCAGAGGTCGTCGGGCTTTCACGCTCCACCGACGGATTGGATATTACCGACGACGCGAGCGTTCACGACGCCCTCGGAAGACTTGAGGGAGATTTTCAGCTCATCTTCTGCGCCACCGGTGCGCTGACGATCGACGGCGTTGGCCCCGAAAAGGCACTGAAGCAGCTTTCTGCCGACGCGATGATGAAGCAATTTGCGCTGAATGCGCTCGGCCCCGCGCTAGTGTTGAAACACGTCGCGACGAAACTGCCGAGGCGAGACCGCGGGCTGATGGCGTTTCTGTCGGCAAGGGTCGGTTCGATCGGCGACAATCATCTCGGCGGATGGGTATCCTATCGCGCCTCGAAGGCGGCGTTGAACCAGATCGTCCGAACCGCTTCCATCGAACTTGGCCGCACTCACCCGCAGTCGGTCTTGGCAGCACTTCATCCTGGCACCGTGGCAACCTCGCTCAGTGATGACTACGCCGGTGGCCGCGATCGGTTTCTACCGGAGGAGAGCGCGACCAGGATGCTTTCCGTTCTGGATAGACTTCAGCCGGCGCAAAGCGGAAGCTTCCATGCCTATGACGGTTCGAGCATCGAATGGTAGGCCGTGGGAAGGTTGAGGCCATGCGCAGACGGCATCGCTGTCATGACTTGCTTCGCCGGTCCCGCAACCCTATCTCTGTTTCAATAATCCGATCAAACAATGCGTATTGCTAAAGCATCTGCAACGGCAGGTGCGGAGCAAAGACGCGCGCGGAGGTAAATCGATGCAATCAGCACCCAAAAGCTTACCGGAGATGAATGTCGGCGAGCGGCACGCCATGATGAATACTGTGAGCGAAGCGCTTTTCGATGCGGCCGAACATGCTTCAGAGGAGGGCGATGTGCGGCTGGCGGAAAATTTCCGCGCCATGGCTGCGATGATCGAAGGTGAAAGCGGGGAGAGGTCATCGGATAACCTCAGGCCGCTTGAGCTTATTCTGACGCAAGCACTGACACTCCTGCAGCTCTACATGGACAAGGCAGCCGGAAACCGGGTGCTTCACTGAGCGGATTTCACCGCGCCCGCAAATCCGATAGTTGCCAGACTCTCAACAACCGCATAGACCTCTGCTGTGGCGTTAAGCATATAAGAAATTCTTCATACAGCTTCGTGCCGAAACCTGTATTCTTCCCTCAGTAGACTGACATGTAACGGACGCGGCTGTGAAACTATCGGTCATTCTGAAGACGCTGAACGAGGAAAATCGGATCGGCGCGGCCATCGAAAGCGTGATCGCTGCTTTAGAGGCCGTGCCTGATATCGAAAGCGAAATCATCGTTGCCGATAGTGGTTCGAAGGATCGAACAATCGAGATCGCTTCTCGATATCCTGTCATCATCGCCCAGATTCAAGCGCCTGCCAAAGCCAGCTGCGGCGTCGGTCCCCAGCTCGGATTTCAATACAGCAAGGGGGAATTCGTCGCCTTGATGGACGGCGACATGCTGCTTGATCCGACCTTTTTGCCCGAAGCCTTCGATTATCTTGACAAGCATCCCCGCGTCGCCGGCGTCAGCGGCGATATCAATGAGGTCAATCTCGATAATCTGGAATTTACCCGCCGGGTGCAGCGAATTGCCTCGCAGGTCAAGCATGGCGTTCGCGATCGTCTGAACGGTGGGGGCGTTTATCGTCGCGCCGCAATCGAAGAAGCGGGATATTTCTCCGACCGCAATCTTCACGCATTCGAGGAATTCGATCTGGCTCAACGTCTTCGTCTGCGCGGCTGGACGCTTTACCGGCTGGACCGGCGCTATGTCGATCACTTCGGCCATAACATCAACTCCTATGTGCTGCTGACACGGCGCTGGTCGTCGAAATATCTGCTCGGCACAGGGGAGCTTTTACGCGCAGGCTGGCAGCAGGGGCGGTTGAAGCAGGTCGTTCAAGAGAACCCGGAGATCAAGCTTTGGCTTGGCGTCTATGCCTGGTGGGCAATTCTGCTTTTCTGTCTGATCGGCAGCCTCTTTCATCCCATCGGACTGATTGCCTTTGTCGCCCTGCTGGTGCTGCCAGTCGTGGCGATGTCGATCAAGAAAAAAAGTCTGGAGCTTGGCCTTTACGCCATCGTGGCCTGGTGCTTTCATGCGGCAGCACTTCCGTTCGGTATCCTATCGCGACGGAAAGATCCCGGAAGTTGGATTGAAAGTACGTTGTTGAAGCCCTGATGAAAACAGCCCTTATTTGGACACTGGTCGTTTCGTTCGCATTGATCCGGCCAGTTTATGCCGAAGAGTGGCTCCCCGTCAGGGAAAAGTCGCTTGAAGTTCAGGCGGGAAGCCCGCTCGATTTTTCCGACATTCTTCCTGAGACGAAGATCGACGAGAATACGCGGGTCATCGTTACAACCGCTGGCAAGCTCGCGATAGCCAATGACGCCGCCAAGCCGCAGCGCTTCCTGTGCGCGTCTCTTGCGCTAAGCCCGGCGTCTGGCGGGTTTCCGGATCACGATGCTGCCGACCGCTATGCCCTGCAGCTCAAAAGGCACGGCTACAACATCGCCCGTTTCCATTATGTCGACGCCGCGTTGATGGCGGACCGCGCCAAGGATTTCGACTTCGACCCGCAGGTGCTGGATCGCGTCCATTACTTCATGGCTGCGCTGAAGCGAAACGGCATCTACTGGATCATGGATGGACTGAGTTCCACCCGCGGAGCCTATGGCGGCTATGAGGACCGATGGGATCTCAAGGGCGACCTCAAGGTCGATGCGCAGATTACGGATGCAGGCTTTGATCACTGGCTGAAATTTCAGCAAGCCTTCCTCAGCAAGGTCAATCCCTATACCGGCATTGCGCCCATTCGCGATCCGGCACTCGTCGCCATCGTTCCCTTCAACGAAAACGGCCTGGAATTCGATGCCATGGTGCAAGAGGGGGTGCGAGGCAGCGTTTTTCAAAAGCAGCTTCAGCCGCTCTTCAACAACTGGCTTTTGAAGAAATACGGCAGCGACGAAGCCTTGAAGCAGAAATGGGGTTGGTGGACGAAGGAAGGCAGTCTTGAGGATCGTTCTGTTGCTTTGCCAACCAACCGCAATGAGCGCAGCGAACGGATGCGCGACCTGCAATCCTTCTTCATCGACGTGGAGCAGAACGCCACCCGGCGCATGACCAAGGCGCTTCGCGATCTTGGCTTCCGCGGTATCGTCTTGCCCTACAACAACTGGCCGACGATCCAGACTGGTATTAGCCGCAGCATCCAGGATGCGGTGGCGATGAACACCTATCATGACTGGGTTGGTTCCTATGAGCCGGGCACCAGCATCGAGGGGAAGAGCTCGCTGGAAGACGGGCTGCGCTACTTAAGAACCGTGGGTGCTGCACGCTGGCTTAGTCGCCCCTTCGTCATCACGGAATATGATCATCTCTTCTGGAACCCTTATCGCTACGAGGCAGGTCTTGCGGCACCCGCCTTTGCGGCCCTGCAGGGATGGGACGTTTTGTGCCGACATGCGCACGGCCCGATCGTTTTGGCCTATGGCGAGGATTTCCGGTTCAAGAAGCAGATTCTGCCCTACGCGATCGCACTCGACCCGGTAGCACGCGCGGGCGAAACGCTGGCTGCGCTCGTCTTTCGCCGTGGCGATGCCAAGAGCACGTCGCTCGATATCCCTTTTCTCGTCGATGGGGAAAAGGGTCTGCCGCAAGGCGTCAACGACATGGAGCCTGAGCTTCTCACACGCCTCGGTCTTGTCGGGGCAATCGGCCTCCAATCTGTGACCGATGCCAAGCCTGGTGTGGTTGCGGTCGCACCGCAGCGTGAGGGGGAGACCCCGATGGCGATCGTGGCCAAGCTGAAAGATGCTGGTCGCGTCGATCCGTCTGCGCCAGCGGATCTTGATAGTGGTAAAGTCGTGAGCCAGACCGGCGAACTGCAACTGGACGCCGGAGCCAAGGCCCTGGCCTTGAGAACGCCGATGACCCAGGCGCTCGCTTTCAACAAGGTCGGGGACGGCGTCGAGCTTGGTGCTTTCAGCGTGAAGCAGGCGGATGGACGGGGATTGCTATCGCTGTCGTCGCTGGACGGAGTGCCGTTGAAAGACAGCAAGCGGCAGCTCTTGATCCTGGCGTCGGACGCCCGCAATTCCGGAATGCGCTTTCGCGACGCGGATCAGCGCGTCATCGAAGATTTCGGCCATCTGCCGGTTCTCATCAGGCGCATGGAGGTCGGTCTCCGCTTCGAGACCCCCGGCACCTTCAAGATTTCTCCTGTCGGGCTGGACGGCCGTGTCCGTGCGCCAGTCGCAACCGTCAAGCGCGGTAACATTGTGCGTCTCTCGAATGACACGCCCGATGGTCCGACCACCTACTTCCTGGTGGAACGGACCGAATAAAGGCGCGACGATCTTTGAGATCTGCTCCGTGCGCATCAGGGGACTATTGTCGCGCCGGTTATGGTCGCAAAACTAAAGCATGGACCTGAAAAAATCGGCGTCTATTTTCGGAAAGCACGATGCGCCAATTTAAAGCGTTATCGCGCTCTTTGTGCGTCTCAAAGGACGCTCTAGTAAAAGTCGCGTGTCAGACGTGTCCAGCCTTCGCCACCGAGACCGCCGAAATAGGCCCGACCATTTTCCATCGCCTCCTTGAACAAGGCAGAGCGGGAGGTTGCGGAGATGCCGGTGAAGTAGCGATACCAGATGCGGCTGTAGCGGGAGAGAGACCTAATCATCTCGGGTCTGGCCTGGGAGCAGGCATAGGTGAAGCCGGACCGTTGGAGTGCGAGCAGGGTGGCATCGACAACGGCATCCTGAGCCTTGTCTTCGTAAAGAAGATCAAGGATATGCGCAGAGCCACCCATTTCACCTACACATGAGAAGACGCCAACGACATTGCCGTTCTTATCCTTGACCTGAGCCAGCATCAGCTTGCCGCGTCCGTCCTCTCCCTCCGAGGCGTTGACGGCCCAGGTGACGTAGCGCTCGTCATAGACCGGCGCGACCACATACCGTGCCAGATAACGATTCGCATATTCGGCAAAGACAGCAGGTGTTGCCTCCACCACACTGTATCCGTCCGCCGTCGTCACGTTGTTAGCAAGACGATTGTCAGGAAGCTGACCGCGGCTGATGAGGCGTGGAAAGCGGTCGAACAGCTTCATTCTCAGGAAATTGATAAGCGCCGGGACTGGTTTGAACATCTTGTACCACCGCAGAGCCTGAACCTGGAGTTCGATGCCGCCGATCGCCTTGAAATGGGCAATGCCGATCGGGGCGCCGCTGTCTGTAAAGAGGATGCTGTCGGATTTCGGTCGGGTGCTTAAAAACACCGCTGCAGCGGCGCGGGGATTGGCATCGGGCGTCGTCGCGAAGCCGCAGGTCAGCCTCGCAATCACGGTCTCCTCACCGATACGATAGGTGAGCGGTATGATGTTCAGGAGCGTTTTCAACGCGCCAGTGTCATCGACTGACACGAGGCTCCCATTTTCGGGTGTGTAATTGGGATGCGTAAAGAGGATCTCAGACAGGTGCGCTCCCAGCGCTTTCGTCTTCGGCTTCGAACGGGATCGGAACACCGCCGTAAAAAGTTCGCTCATCTGGGGAATATCGGCCAGTTCTGCGGGGCGAAGCTTTGAAGTGTTTTTTGTCGTCATAATTGAACGTCCTTGCTTGCTGCGATGGAGCGGGCGACATACGCACGAACCACGAGCCATGAAGCGATCACGATGCTAAATTCGATAATATATGCTGAGATGAAAATTCCGTAGGGCGGCCAGAGCCATGCAGCCACGCCGATCACGAGCGCGCCGATGCCGTTTGCGAGGTTGAGTACCCAGGCGCGCGCTCCATGTTCACCAGCCGCTCCCAGCAGATCGACCGCAACCGACCAGATCGCGATAAAGAGGATCAGCGGGGCCAGGATCCTGACGAATGTCGGCAGGGACACATATTCCGTTCCGAAGATCAGCGGCATGAGGGAGGCTGCGAAGAAGATGAAGAGGGCTGCCGCCAATCCAAGGCCGATCGCGATTGCGAGAATACGCATTGTCAGCTTGAAGGCATGGTGGATGCCGTTCACGCTGGCCACGGCAAGGTGAGGGTAAATAAGCCGGTTCAGCGCATCGACCGCCATGTAGCTGCTATCGGTAATGCGCCTGGCGACGCCGTAACTGCCGACCATTTCGGGGTTCGCCACCAAGCCGAGAATAAGGAGATCGACGTTCTGACGGAAGGCGCGAAAGATGAATGGGGTGGCGAAAAGAACCCCTAGGCGGATTTCCGGGCGGTCCAGCCTGTAGTCCGGCCGCGCGATGCGAAAGGCGAGAAACCCGTAAAGCGCAAGCGTCAGTATGAATGACACCATCTGCCATGTTGCCCAGCTTTCGACCGTATTGACGTCGAAGGCGATGCAGGCAAGAGCCGCAGTCAACGTTCGGATCAGCGCAAATCCCATGATCGAGGCATTGGCGGCAGCGTTTCGGCGGTGTGCCAGAAAGATGGTCTCGCCCAGCATGATCAGGCGGACCAGGACGATGTTGGTCAAAAGC
This sequence comes from Agrobacterium cavarae, assembly GCF_004310285.1. Lineage (GTDB taxonomy): Bacteria > Pseudomonadota > Alphaproteobacteria > Rhizobiales > Rhizobiaceae > Agrobacterium > Agrobacterium cavarae. The sequence continues at coordinate 225,445 of NZ_SISF01000032.1, read as the reverse complement.
AGCTGAAAGGTTATCCAGAGGTTCTCAGCTGGCGCCTCGGCAAAGCGCATGAAGTGCGGCAACACGATTATTCCGAGAAAGATCAGCACCGCTCCGCTGATGCCGCTCAGGATAATGCTGTGGCCGAAGATGCGCGGAAAGCAGGATGGGTCTTGCGGAACGCGGCGAACAAGGGATTCCGACGCGCCCATGCCGCAAAGATGGACGGCAATGTTGGTGACGGCGATCAAGGAAACGTAGCGACCGAATTCGTCAGCACCGAAAGTTCGCGCGAGTATCGCAAATGTGATGAGTTGCGCGGCATTGGCAATCAGAAGACTTGCCGAGGATGCGCTATAGGACAAGAGCATTCCAAGCAATCTGGATGTATTTCCTGGTGCGTTTCTTGCCATGTTTCATTCCATGCCGAGAAAGAGGAGGGGCGTAAACCATTTCTCAGCGGTCTGTGTGGTTTATGGGAGCTATAAGCTGAAAATGTTTCGTTTCGATTGACACAAAGGTCCGGTCGCGCATGTACGAGTATCCAAAGCAGAAGCGCGTCGAGCGCCCAACGCCGGAGCCTTTGCCGCGTCCAACCCTCGATGCAAAACAGCTCGCACCTTCGGGCCCCATCATCACTCCCGGCAATATCTTTCTTTGGTTGCGCCGCGGGCTCTTCGTCATTTTGCTGTTTGCTATTGTCGGCGCTGCTGCCGGCGTCGCCTTCGGCGTTCTCGTCAAGCCGCGCTACACGGCCTCAATGGATATCCTACTGCCGCCGCCGTCCGGTCAAGTCCTTCCAAATGAATTGACGGTTCCCGCCCTTCAGAGCGAAGCTCAAATCCTGGACATGTCCAGCAAAATTCTGCTGCTCAATTCCGGCAACGTTTTGCGACGGACGGTCGAGCGCGAGCAGTTGCAGCAGCTTCCGGAGTTCAACCCTTCGCTTGAACCTGGCTTCAATCTGATGGAAGCGCTGGGTCTCTCCAGCCCTAAGCCTCCAGGCGATCAAACCTTGACCGCGATGCGAATTCTCGACAAGCGCATCAAGGTTAGCCGCCAAGGTGGGACCTATCTGGTCAACATCACCCTCTGGACACGCGATCCCGAGCGGTCGGTGAAGATACTGGCGACACTTGCCGAGTCCTTCAGGCAAGAGCTTGAGGCAGGGCGCAGCGATCTTGCAAAGAATGCGAGCGCAGCGCTAGCAACCCGCCTTGAAGAGTTGAGGGGTGCCGCGACAGAAGCAGCCAATGCGGTTGTGGAATTCCGGCAGAAAAACAATCTCCAGGATCTCGGTAGTGTGGGCTCCGTCAATATTCAAAGCCTTTCGCAGCTGAACACGCGGTTGAACGATGCCAACTCCAGACTCCAGGACGTCCGAGAGCGCTACAAAAAGCTGAGCCAAACGTCAGCAAATGGTGTTGCCGGTACCAGTTCGCTGTCGTCACCGCTGCTCGATACGTTGCGCTCGCAATATTCGGTTCTCAAACAGCAATATGACGAGCTGGCACTGACCTACGGAGAACGCTATCCGAAGCTTGCTGCGTCCAGGGCGCAGCTGGCGACGCTTAGAAGCGAAATCGCCCGCGAGACGGACCGCGTCTTGCAAAGTGTCAAGATCGAGATGGATCAGGCGCAAAGTGCGGTCGATAGTCTTCGCAGTCAGATCAACACAGCGCAAGGCCGTGTGTCGAATGACGATGCGGCGCAAGTCGAGCTACAGGATTTGCAGAGAAATGCCGAGGCTAAAGCAGCGCTCTACGACACGTTCCTGAAGCGCGCTGGTGAAACCGGAGAGCAGGAACAGCTCAACGTTTCCAATCTCCGGATCGTCACCGAGCCGGTGCCGCCTGAAAGGCGCAACTTCCCCCCGCCGACATCATTGCTTGCGATCGGCGGCTTGATTGCAGGGCTCTTGCTTGGTGTATTTTTTGTCATCGCAGGTCGGACACTGATTGAACTCAGGCGCAACGACTGGCGGTTCGAGCGGCTCGTGTGATGCAGGCAACCACAATCTCGCCAGCGCAGCCAAACGGACAGCACATGAAGGTTAGAGTAGCGACCTTCATGGCGGTCTTCCTGTTCTACTTCATCACCACGAATCCATTTATCGACCTTGTGAAACTGCAATCCGCCGGAACGGAAATCGTATCAGGGTCAAATTTTCTCAATCAGATGACGTTCTTGCTGATCACGTCTCTGACCATCTATGCGGCCGTGAACCATCCCATGCGCTCGCAGATCGCCCAGCCGAGAGTTTTGATCATCGCCCTTCTAGGGTGGTTTTTCATCTCGTCCGCGCTTTCGAACTATCCCATCGACGCAATCAAGCGGACGATCCTGGCTACTCTGACCTTCTTCAACGCAGGCATGTTCCTGCTTCTTCCCCGCTCGGAGGAGCAATTCGCCCGACTGATGCTCTATGGCACAGCCATCACGCTCAGCGTGGCTTACCTCGGGGTAATTTTTCTGCCGCGGCTTTCTATCCATCAGGCGGCTGAAATCGTCGAGCCGATGAATGCGGGTTACTGGAGAGGCCACTACGCACACAAGAACCTCACGGCTGCGGTGATGCTGCAGATCACATTTTTCGGGCTCTACTTCCGCAGTGCAGGATGGAAGAAAAGCGGCATCGCCATTGCTGTTCTGGCCGTCTTCTTCCTCATGCATACGGGCGGTAAATCCTCGACCGCGATGTTGCCCATGATCCTTATTCTACAATGGATGTTCGAGAAATTTCGCTGGACGCGGTGGTTTATCGCGGTGGGCGGTATCGTCGCCTTTAACACTCTGATCCTTGGCGCCACCCTATCATCGGATTTCCGAAGCCTGGTCGTCTCGGTCGGCATTGATCCGACCTTCACCAACCGCTCGGACATCTGGAAGATCGCCTTTGATGCGATCGCCCAATCGCCAATCCTCGGCTATGGCTTCCAGGGCTTCTGGCAAACGCCTGACCTGATGCAAAGCCCGGCAGGTCTGGAGACTTGGGCGGTGCGGGCTTTTAACGGTCATAACGCTTATGTGGATACCCTGCTGACGACAGGCATCCCGGGGTTGCTGCTGGCGCTGACGCTGGTCATTCTGGTGCCAATGCGGGCGATCGCTCGACTGGACCGAGCACCACCAAATGATCCGGCATTGACGCGCCTGTTCCAGCGCACATGGCTTTGCGTGCTCTACTCTGCCTGTCTCGAGGCTATTTTCTTCCAGAATGGCAGCCCGGTGTTTTTCATCTTCCTCATCTCCATTTTCGGCTTGGTCCTGCAGTCCAGGATGAGCCTCGTCAAAGAACCGATTGTGACCAGGAAGGAAAGCCATGGCGCTCTTATCCAAAGTCAGCGGTAAGCTTGATTATCTGCGAGAACGTGTTGCCGAACGGGCTGTGCGCGCTCTGCCCGCATCGACGCTGAACGTCGCCTGTCGTCGCCCCGTTGTGTCCTTCACTTTCGATGATGTGCCCTGCACGGCGTTAAGCGCCGGTGCGAAGATTCTCGAGGAGAACGGGGTCCGTGGCACGTTTTACATTGCCGGAGGGCTCCTCAATCGGGTGGAGCCGGACCGCAACATCATCTCGGAGGAGGGCTGTCGCGAGCTTGCCGCAGCTGGCCATGAACTCGGCTGCCATACGTTCGGGCATGAGATCGTCCACACGCTGTCGGGCCGGGCCTTGCGTGAAAATCTCACCCGTAACGGCGCCTTGCTCGATAGCTTTGAGCCGCCGGTGACGAAACGAAACTTTGCCTATCCCTATAATCAGGGGTCGCTACGGCATCGGCAACTCTTTGCCGACCGTTATGAGACGGCGCGCGGAGGTGGGGATCGCATCAACCGTGGGAAGGTCAACCGCGGCTTCCTCTGGGGAATGGAGATCCGCCAGCCGGAACAGGACGCCCTCGCATTGGTTCGGCAGATCGACGACGTGGTACGGGAGCCAGGCTGGCTGGTGTTCTTCACCCACGATGTCAGCGACACGCCGACACCCTATGGATGCACACCTTCGACATTCTCCACATTGGTGCGCTACGCTATTTCGAGCGGTTGCCTCGTTCTGCCGGTTCGGGATGCTCTTCAACATGTGGAGAGTTGAGGTGACGCAATGAGCGGGACGCTTCTGGCAATCAACAATTACCATTACCGCCGCGGTGGCGCGGACGCGATCTTTCTCGATCAGATGGATATGTTTGCCCGCTCCGGGTGGAACGCCGTGCCCTTTTCCATGCAGCATCCAGACAATCTGCCATCGGAGTGGTCGCCCTATTTCGTTCCTGAAATCGAGTTCGGTCGCCAAGGCGGTCTGATGGCGAAGATCGGTCACGGGCTGGAGATCATCTATTCCCGCAAGGCGCGACAGAGCCTGGCTGCGTTGATCGATCAAGTGCGGCCTGATGTGGCGCACGCCCACAATGTTTATCACCACATTTCTCCGGCGATCTTCCCGCTCTTGAAGAAAAAGGGAATACCCACCGTTATGACGGTGCATGACCTGAAGCTCGCCTGTCCCTCCTACAAGATGCTGGCGCCGGATGGCGTTTGCGAAAGATGCAAGGGCGGGCGCATCTATAATGTGCTTCTTCACCGCTGCATGAAGGGATCGATTGCTCTGAGCGGTCTGGTCATGGTGGAGACCGCCGTGCATCGTGCGCTCCGGCTCTATCGCGATCATATCGACAAGCTCGTGGTTCCAAGCCGGTTCTACAGGCAAAAGCTGATCGAATGGGGATGGCCGGGCGACAAGCTGGTCTATATTCCAAACTTCGTCGACCATGCGATCAGCGAACAACGCTTTGCCGTTGAGGAGGGCGACTACTTTTTGTTCGCGGGGCGTCTCGCGCCCGAAAAAGGCCTCGATACCTTGATCCGGGCGGCTGCACGGTCGGGGCAACGTCTGCGTGTTGCGGGCACGGGACCGGAAGAAGCAGAGCTTCGGGCGCTGGCGCAGAGAGAAAATGCCGATGTCGAGTTCCTCGGCTATCTCAGCGGCCAAGCGCTCCATGAAACGGTGGCCGGTGCCAAGGCGCTCGTTCTTCCCTCCGAGTGGTATGAAAATGCGCCGGTCAGTATTCTGGAGGCCTATGCCTTGGGTCGTCCGGTGATCGGAACGGATATAGGGGGTATTCCGGAACTGATAAAACCAGGAGAGACAGGGCTTATCGCTGCACCCGGCGATCCGGATGATCTCGCAGGAGCACTCAACGCGATGAACCAATTCTCTGCAAGCGAGCGCAAGAAGATGGGCGAGCGTGGTCGCGCCTGGGTTAACCAAGAATTCTCTCGCGGCGCTTTTTTCGAAAGGACGCTGGACCTTTATCGAGGTTTAGGGATTCCGTCTCTCGGGTAGGTCTATCGTATTTTAGATAATTATAATTTACCTGTTATGTGAAGGGTTTCGTCAATAAAATGGCGCTACGGTGCAGAGTAGGCGAGGCGGCGTGAAAGCTGTCCGCCGGTTGCTGGTATCATGACTGTACCGTAGGAGTGGGTAGGATGCCCGGGAGGAAGCGAGTAGTGGACTATACGGCGTCGAAACAGACGACGGCACTTCGGGCGCGCAGGAATGCCGACGAGGTCCACTTTCCCGATCTTGATGCGGTTCGCATTTGTGTGATTGGGTTGCGCGGTGTACCGGGTGTACCGGGCGGTATCGAAACCCACGTTGAGCAACTTGTTCCAGGGCTGGCCGAAAGAGGCGCCGACGTTCACGTCTATGCGCGTCAGAATTACGTCGCCGGCGAAGTTCCTTATGTCTGGCGCGGCGTCACCGTTCATCCGACATGGGCGCCGAGCAACACGCGACTGGAAGCCATCGTCCACACGCTTCTCGCACTCTTCAAAGCCAGAAGGCTAAAACCTGACATCGTCCACATTCACGCGGTCGGTCCCTCGCTGGTGGCACCCTTGGCGCGCCTGATGGGGATGAAGGTCGTCTTCACCCATCACGGCTATGATTACGACCGCGAAAAGTGGAACACGCTGGAGAAGAAGGTTCTGCGTCTTGGCGAATGGGCAGGCATGCGCTTCGCCCACGGCCGTATCGTCGTTGCCAAACATATTGCCGATGCCATGCAGGCAAAGTTCAATCGCAACGTCCATTTCATCCCCAATGGCGTGCAGATCGATATCGAAGCCGCAGATGATACCGTCCTCGATGAATTCGGGCTGACCAAAGGTCGCTACGTGCTGCTGGTGGCACGCCTTGTCGTCGAGAAGCGCCAGATGGATTTGATCGAGGCCTTTCTGCATGCGGATATGCCGGACACCAAACTGGTTCTGGTCGGCGGCGGGGACGCCCGAAGCGACTATGCGGAAAAATTGAGAGCACGGGCGAAATCGCATTCGAACATCGTGCTGACAGGATCGCAATCGGGCGCAAGGCTTGGTGGGCTGTTTGCCAATGCCGGACTTTTCGTTCTGCCTTCCAGTCATGAGGGGATGCCTATAGCGCTTCTCGAGGCGCTGGCTTACGGCCTTCCAATATTAGCAAGCAACATCGAGGCGAACCTGGCGCTGGAACTGGATGCCGAATCCTATTTCCCCTTAGGCGATGTCCCGGCGCTTTCCCAGGCAATGCAGAAAAAGCTCTCGGACCGCAAGACACCTGCACTAGCCTCCGTCGATGTGGGCGAGATGGGCAGCAAGATCATGGCGCGCTATAACTGGACGACCATCTGCGAGCAGACAGCCTCGCTTTACCTCTCCGTCCTAAAGCGTAACTGACATCAGACCTACGGGGATTTGCGTAGCGTTACAGAACCGGCCTGAAACAGGAACCGATCGACGCAAGCGCGATGCTGAGCCCCAAATGACATACGCGCGTCATAATAAGGCATGCCGGTTGAACGATCAGCGTCTTTAAACGTTGCTTTTCAAATGCAATGGTGAGGAGCGCTGAGTTGGTTTTCGATGCGAGCGAGGCAATGAGCCGGTTTGGAGAGAGCCATACAACTGTTGTTTTATGGCAGCGTTTCGAGGTCTCTCACAGGGAGATGTTCGACTCCCTTTGGAGTGCCATTGAATTTGTTCGAAACACCGCGTTTCGACCGAGCCGCGTTGAACTGCATGTTCACCGCGGAGGGCACGATGTGCTGATCGCCGGCGATGAACTCGCACTGCTTCTGGCGGAACACGAAGAGCAGAAGGCCTGAGGAAACATGAGTCAGTGCCAAGTTTGAGAGGATTACAGAAAAGCGTAGTTCTCTGGTTCCATGGCACTTGCTCTCCCGCCATCCTGGAAGCGCGTCGCAATCTTTCAGGCTCGGTGCCTACGCTTTAAGTCTTTGTTTTGCCAGATGTCGTTATCGCAAAGCCGCTCCACACCTTTGCTCAGACCATGCTTTAGCCGCTGAGCGTGCTTTCCTGCGTTCCGACGGTCATCATGTTGCCGCGCCACGAAACAGAGGACCCCATCCAGCTTCTTGCCCAGATAAGCGGGAGCAGCGCATCGCGCATGATCATGGCTGGAAAGCTGGTCCATGAGACATGCCAGCCTTTGAGTTTTGCGAGTGCCAGTTCTGGAAGGTAGTAGAGCCCGAGGACGGCGACCATAACCGCTACCAGCGTCTTGCCGTCTGCGCCGGCGAGCAGGGCTGCGGCGAGGGCCAGAAACAGAGGTGGAATTCCGCCGACAAGGATTTCAGGCGCGAAGAATTGAGGGAAGGTCACCCGTCGCAACCGGGCCCATCGGGCCTGCCGCGACCAGACCTCGGCAAAGCTGCGCGTGCCGAGCGGCTGTTCGAAAGGGGCCGGCGCAAGGTGAACGTGGCGTCCACTTGCACGAACGAGCTTCGTCGCGGCGGCATCCTCCGCAATTTCCGCTCCAAGAGCTTCTATACCGCCGAGGGAGTCAAGAAGCGGCTTGTTCCATAGCATTGTCTTGCCCTGCGCAAAGCCCTGGCCCAACGTTTCTGCGGCATATTGGTAGCGGCACTGAAATGTGTTGAGGAAGGTGCATTCAAGCTCCGATCCAAGATCGGCGGGGCGTGAGCCAAGCGGCGGCGAGCAGACGAGGCCGCTATCCTTACGCCATGCGCTCATCAGCGTCGCAATATAATGATCGGGCATCAGCACGTTGGAATCGGCGAGGATCACCCATTCGCTGGTCGCCGCACGCCAGCCCTTGACGCAATTGTTCAGTTTGGGATTGGCGCTGATCCGATCATCACCCACCAGCAAGCTTGCCCGAATGTGAGGGAAGGCGGCGATGTTGGATCTGACGTGCGGGATCACAGCATCTGTGCTATCCGCCACACAAAAGATGATCTCGTAGTTTGGCCAGTCCAGCTGAAAGGCACGAGGAATCGTCAGGGCTGTAAAATTCTCCACACCTCGAAGCGGAATAACGAGGGAGACGGGCGGTTGAGTTTGTGGCTCTGAGCCGCGCCTCGTCGTTGGTTTCACACGGATCGCGGTGAGAGCTATGCTCAACAGGTGGACGAAAATCAGCGCGAGGGCGAGAACGGCGAGAGCGATGTCCATGTGCAACTCCACACATCCGGATCTGCCCGGCGTTTAGGTTTCTATCGCAACTATAACGCTTTCATGACAGACGGATGTCATATGGCTCCGCCTGTCACATAGTTTTCATTCTACTGTGGATGAGCAATATTGCACGCATTCATCTGCAAATGCAGTGAGGTTTAAGACTATCGCACCGGTCCGAAAATCGGAACCGATCTTCGGACCGGTGCGATGCGTCGGTTCAATGGGCGAAACGCGTCTCTCATGCGCCCCAAACAACGTGCGCCATCTAGCGCGTCATGCCCCAGACGTAGCCAAGCAATGCCGCCAGTCCTACAGCCTGAAGAGGGTGCTTTCGGACTTGCCGGATTACCGTGTTCTGAACGGAATCAATTTCACTCTTCGCGACGCGTGCCGATCCGGAAATCATCTCCTGAGCAGATCCCGTAATACGCCCAAGTTCAGAGCGCAGCGCTCTGATCTCTTCCATCGCGCGACCGGTTTCCGGATCGTCGTGGCGTGCTCTGACAGCCGCAAGAGCCTCATCCACCTTTGGTGTGTCCTCCGTTTCATGTTCCTCCGCGGGTTCAGTTGTCGCGGTTGCTGTCGTCGGACTCGTTTGAGAAACAGGGTCGGAGGCAGGGAACGTGTCTTCGAGCCCCGTCTGAAGATCTTCTTTTCCGGTGCGCTGTCTTGCCTGCTCGTCATGCAGTGAGGCAACGGCAGGTGACATAGAATTTTTGTCGGACATGGTTTTGTCTCCGTAAGGGTTCGTCGTCTCAACTTCTCAGACGCGGGAGGGTTCCGGTTCGATCGATGATGGATTACGGCGGGCTCGAGATGACGCTGCGTTGCGGGTGCGAGCGGTCATGCTCCACCGCGATAATGGTGGAGAGCCGAAGCGGGTGGAGGCGTCCTCGGCCGGCAGCGCATTTGCCACGAGGAAGTCGGGCTGCGCCTCCGCCGCGACGATACGTGCATTGCCCTACCACCTGGATCGAGCATTCTCGCCCCAGCGCGGGTCGCGTCTGCATCTGCCACAGGAAACCAGCTTAAAGATGTTCAGGCTTTCGGATGGCTGGGGTCGGATGACGGAAGTGGTCTCGTTGAAGCCATATGTGCGTTGCGGGCCGGCCATGGGAATCTCCTCCCTACTCTCCTGACCGAACCGCAGATGGGCAAGGCGGTTCCGTACGGCCCCGCCCACATTTCCTCTTTTGACCGTCGGTCTCAGATCATGATTTCGCCACCGGTGACGGGAATGACGGCAGCGGTCATGTAGCTGCCGCGGTCCGACGCCAACAGAACATAGGCGCCGGCAAGCTCGGCCGGCTGTCCAGCGCGACCCATCAATGTCTGCTCACCGAACTTTTTGGTCTTCTCCACGCCCATGGTAGACGGAATGAGCGGTGTCCAGATCGGGCCAGGCGCGACCGCGTTTACGCGGATACCTTTTTCGGCGACCATCCCGGCGAGCCCGGCCGTAAAGTTAAGGATCGCACCTTTGGTGGAGGCATAGGCGAGCAGGTGTGGCGAGGGCTGCTTCGACTGGATCGAGGCGGTGTTGATGATCGAGCTTCCGGATTGCATGTGGGGCACGGCAGCTTTTGACAGGAAAAACGGCGCATAAATATTGGTCTTGAAGGTCTGATCCCACTCGGCTGACTCGATGTCGCCGATGTCCGCATAGGTGCGCTGGAAAGCGGCGTTGTTGACGAGGATATCGATCTTGCCGAATTCGTCGACGGTGCGCTGTACCAGTGCCTTGCAGTGTTCTTCCGAGGTGATGTCGCCAGGAACGGCGACCACCTTGCGACCGGCTTCCTCTACCCATTTGACGGTATCGCGCGCGTCCTCATCCTCATCGAGATAGGAGATGACGAGGTCGGCGCCTTCACGTGCAAACGCAATTGCAACGGCCTTGCCGATGCCGGAATCCGCGCCGGTGATCAGAGCAACCTTGCCGCTTAGAAGGCCGCTGCCCTTATAGGACTTTTCGCCGTGATCCGGCTTTGGCTCCATCTGACCGGTGGTGCCTGGTGGCGCCTGCTGCTGTTCAGGATAGGGCGGGGAAGGGCGGCGAATATCGGCATCCATGTTTGTGCTCCACAATTGTTACGAAGCCCAAACACGGTTTAGCAGTTGCAGTTCCCTGTAAGTTTTAGCGGGCGCCTGAGGATTTTGCGCATCGTAGGTGTCTGAGGTTCCCGTTCCGTGGCGTAGGAGACCAACCTTAGCAAACTGCTGTGGCAACTGTTGCGCGCTGGATTGCCTGCCTCGCCAAGGCGTCCGCTAGTTCATTCCATGGCAGACCGACATGGCCCTTGCACCAGGCAATCTCGATCCTATCGCAGCGTGTCAGGCACGTGTCGAGCGCCTTCCAGTGATCGACATTGGGAACGTCTCGGCTACGACCCCTGCCGTTCGGCGCGCGCTTCCGCCAATGATTTGTTCTCCAGATGTGGCGCCACCTGTTGCATCCCGTCACTGCGTAGGTGGAATCGGACCAGATCGTCGCAGCTTCGCCAGGCGTATTCTCGTCCAGCCAACGGAGGGCTTCAAGAAGGGCAAGGAGTTCCGGCGCGCTGCTATCAGTGCAGCCTATACTGCCGGACCGCGACGCCACTTCGACATTGTGCCGAAGCGCGACCACGCCCCACCCGCCGATGCGCTTGATCGGGTCATATGAACCATCGACGAAGAGCTGGAGGTCGTGGGGAGCTGAGGATTCAGACATGGGCGAGGTTCTTTCGTCGATCGATCGGCAGCTGAGTTGATGACGCGGTTGAGTTAGAAAGGATTAACCGCTGAAGATGAGCTTCTAGAAGACAAAACACACCCGTGCCTATTTCCACAGCACCGTCTCTGGTTCTCCCTACTTCAAGACGCGGAGCTATGCGTCTATGCATATCTCACCTGCGATAAAGGTCATTTATTGTGTCGAGAATTACGGGTAGTTTCTAATCATCGAAGCGATGCACCTCCTCCCGCAAAGCTTCGAGTTGCAAATGTCCTTATCCTCCTCCCAAAGGGCATTTGTTAGAACAGCAACACTCCTCCTCCCAGTTGCTGTTCGGTTCTTTTCGAAAGCCTGCCGCACCTCCTCCCGCGGCAGGCTTTTTCGTTTTCAGCGTTTTTGTTTGCGGCGCAGGGTGACGAAGGTCACGACAGCAGCCACCAGGCCATACATCGTCCATTTGAAGGGAAGAGCATCCGCGGTTTCGCTGCGGATCGGCAGAACGGTCACGGTGCCGGGAGAGGATTCGTATCCGGCTTTGCCTTCCGCTTTCGCCTGTTCGATCTGCTGAGGCGAGACGGCCCATTCCGCGCCTCGCGACTTGTCCAACATCATGAAAGCCGCTCCGACAGCGATGCCGACGATGATGGCCACGACCAAGCTTCTGATATTTTGCATGTTTTACTCCTGATTTGCAGGAGCGTCTCTACAGCATTGACGGGAAAATCGGAATCGATTTTCGGAAAGTACGATGCGTCGATTTAGAAGAGGCAAAGCATGCTTTGTGCGTCCAACAGGACGCACAGCGCTTTAGCTGGTGCGTGCCGGTTGGCCCTCGCTTACTGCTGCAGGAAGTCCAGCAGGTCTGATGTAAGGCGTGGGCCGTCCGTCTCCAATTCAAAGGATCAATATATCTTGATCGCTTTTAAACTATCGCAATTTCGCCCAAGAATAAGATAAGACGGAGATATTGAGTAATAAGGAACATGTCGGGATGCGCTTGAAGCCCCTTTTCTTCAGCCTTGTCATCGGAATTGCCACCGTCGCGCAGGCGCGCGAGCCCGCGCAGATGCCGGTGCTGGAAGCCACTGCACCCGAGGCAGAAGCGGCCGCTCTCAGCGCACAGTTCCTGGAGCGTTATGCATACCGTCCTGTGCCGTTGGACGATGCACTCTCCGTCAAGGTCATGAACAAGTATATCAAGTCGCTCGACCCCGACCGGATGCTGTTCACGCAGAGCGATATTGACGGCTTTGCCAAGGACAGCAAAAAGATCGACGACGCGATCCAGAACAAGAACCTCGACATCCCTTTCTCAATGTTCAAGATCTACAACCAGCGTGTGGTCGAGCGGATGACCTATGCGCGCAGCCTGTTGAAGAACGGCTTCGATTTTACGGTGCAGGAAGACTATCCGCTGTCGCGCGAGGATGCGCCTTGGGCCAAGACGGAAGAGCAGGCCAACGAACTCTGGCGCAAGCGCGTGAAGAGCGACTGGCTCAGACTGAAGCTCGCCGATCAGGACGAAGCAAAGATCCGCGATACGCTCGACAAGCGCTACAAGAACATTCTGGACCGTGTCGAAACCTATAAGGCCGACGACGTTTTCCAATCCTTCATGGCGGCTTTTACCACGGCGGTCGATCCCCATACTGACTACTTCAGCGCCAAGGCTTCGGCTGAATTCGATATCTCGATGAAGCTTTCTCTGGTCGGCATTGGTGCCGTGCTGCAGGAGCGCGACGGGTACACGACGATCCGCGAGCTTGTGGCCGGTGGACCGGCGCAGCTCTCGAACAAACTCGCCGTCGGCGACCGCATCATTGGTGTCGGTCAGGGCGAAGAAGGCCCGATCAAGGAAGTTGTCGGGACGCGTCTCGACGAGGTTGTGCAGATGATCCGCGGCGAAGCGGGATCTGTGGTGCGCCTGGACATTCTGCCGGCCGATGCCGGAAATGCCAGCGGTCACCGGGTGATCAACCTGGTGCGCGATAAGGTCAGCCTCGAAAAGCAGGCGGCCAAGAAGTCCGTCGTGCCCGTCAAGCTTGGCGACCAGACATTGAAGATTGGCGTCATTGCGCTGCCGACCTTCTACGAGGATTTTGAGGCGCGCCGCGCTGGCGACAAGAACTATAGAAGCGCCAGCCGCGACGTCGAAAAACTTCTTGGCGAATTGAAGCAGGAGAAGGTCGACGGTGTCGTCATCGATCTGCGTGACAATGGTGGCGGCTCGCTGGCCGAGGCCATCGATCTCACCGGTCTCTTCACTGGCAAGGGACCTGTGGTTCAACAGCGCAATGCAGCTGGCAAGGTTGAAGTCGAGAATGATGATCGCTCCACGCCGGCCTGGGATGGTCCGCTCGGCGTTCTCATCAATCGCGGCTCCGCTTCGGCGTCGGAGATTTTTGCGGCCGCCATTCAGGATTATGGCCGCGGCGTAATCGTCGGTGACCCAAGCTTCGGCAAGGGCACCGTGCAGACGGTCGTCGATCTGGACAGGGTGGCCGGCAAGCAGGAGCCGGAACTCGGCCAGCTCAAGTTGACGATTGCCCAGTTCTTCAGGATCGACGGCGGCACGACGCAGCTGCGCGGTGTCACGCCCGACATCAACACGCCAAGCGTTCAGGACCCCAAAACGCTCGGGGAGTCCAGCTATGACAATGCATTGCCGTGGACGACGATCAAGCCCGCCAAATACAAGAAGCAGGGCGATATGACGGCACTTGTGCCTGAATTGGAAAGCCGTCATGAAGCGCGCATCAAAGACGACAAGGACTATCAGCGCTTCGTTGAAGATGCCGCAGAGCTGAAGGCCCAGCGCGAAAAGAAGACGATCTCCCTCAACGAGGCAGAGCGTCGCAAGGAAATGGCCGCGGTGGCTGCGAAACTCAAGGCGCGCCAGGAAGCCGGCGTCGTCGTTCCAGAACTCGATGACGGGTTGCAGGCCAATGAGCGAAGCCTCAGTGCCAACCTTGCTCTGGAGAATGCCCGGAAAAACGCGAAAGATGTGCTTCAGACTGAGGCGGCTGCCATCGTGGCCGATATGGCGGATATCTTGCCGGGCAAAGACAAGGCTTCCCGTTAAAATCGGAAGTAGTGCGAATAGATCTGTAGCTTCGGCCTGAAAATCGATTTGGATTTCGGGCCGAAGCATCAATTCAAGGTCTCGCTCGTTTGTGACGATTTAGTTTTGACCGCGTGGGGTCATGCTGGGGGTCAAGAGCTCTGATGTTGCTGTTTGCCGCTTGAGATAAGGTGGCCGATGCGGCGTCTTCACTCTTGAGAAAACCATTAACCTTGCCAAGGTAATTGTTTGCGCTGATAACTGCATCTGCCTTGTTGCCGATGTAAAGTATCTGCGTATTGCCAACGGAACTCACCATGACGGCGCGCCTTAATCACTTCAAGCTTGTTGGCCCTGTTGCCGTCATTGTCGGGCTTTTGTTGCTTGGGCTGGCCGCCGTACTGTTCTTTGGTGCTGCCCGCTTGGACGAAGAGGCGAAAGTGCGCCAGGAGACGTTGGTCAAGCGCAATGTCGCGATCTGGATTTCGGACATGGAAGTCGTTTTGACATCCTGGACGATCTGGGACGAGGCGATCGATAAGCTCAACAACAATTTTGATCTGAGCTGGGCCGAGCGAAATCTCGGCCAGTCTATCATCGGCACGTCGGACGTGCGCTCGCTCGCAGTAATCGACAGCAACGACAAGATTATCTACGCCAAGACGGCGGATGATTTCGCCAACCATTCGTTCCTTAAACAGGAACCGAGCGCGCTTGTCGCGGCAGCCAAACCATTGATCGACTCGGTGCGAGCGCGTGAGCACCAGCCGAAGAAGAGCGGCATTCCGGACAGGATCTCATCAAGCAAAATCGAAGTGGTGGGAAACGATGCTCTCTTGCTGACGGCGAGCCTCTTCCAGGCCGATATCGGGACAGTCGTCCCCAATACCGACCGCGCGCCAATCCTTGTTTCGGCCATTCCAATCGCAGGCAGCCTTCAGGCGTTTTTCGGTGAACGCTTCATGCTTGACGATGCAGCCGTCGAGCCGTCTGAGCAGGTCAAGCCAGGTCGCGCGTCTGTGGACATTGCCGCTGCCCCGCATGGGCAGGTACAGGTTTTGTCGTGGCAGGCGAACGCGCCAGCCCATGATCTGCTGCGGCAGTCACTGCCCTTCGCCGCAGCCACGCTCTGCATCTTCATCGCGAGCTGTGTCCTCGCAATCTCAACGTCGCGTCAGGCGCTCAGGATGCTTGTCGATGCGGAAAAGCACATGCGGCATGCGGCAACACATGATTTCCTCACGGGGCTTGCCAACAGAACACTGGTATCGACCAGGTTTACGCAGCTGTCGGAGCAGGGGCCGCTGACGGTTGTCTGCATCGATCTCGATGGGTTCAAGGCAATCAACGATCGCTTCGGTCACGCCGATGGAGACGATCTTCTGAAGCAGGTTGCCGAGCGGTTGCGTGCCGGATGCGCCGCGGAAGATGTTTGCTTCCGTCTTGGAGGCGACGAATTTGCGGTGATGATGCCGAAGGTTTCCGAAGAGGAGGCGGAGGCGCGGTGCCGTCAACTGGCTGCGGTGATTTCCAAGCCTTATGAAGTGAACGGCACGATCATGGCGGTTGGCGCGTCCTATGGAATGAGCAGGGTCCTGGCAGAGGAGACCTCGCCAGATCCCGTCTTCAGACGTGCAGACGAGGCGCTCTATATTGCAAAACGTCTCAACCGCGGTGGAGCCAATCCATTCAGAGGCGAAGTTGATCTGGCGGCGTCCTCCTCTTGATCATTAGCGACGCTGCCTTGCGCGTTGACCAAATCAGACCCCAAGAACAATCGTCTTCAACGCGCGAATAACCTGCGGGCTGGTCTGTCTGCGCTGCTCGGGCGCAAAACCGAATTCCACAAGAGAAGGGTCCTCTTTCGAAGAGGCGCTGCCCGAGGCATGGATTTCGTGGATGCCAGTTGCGGCCAGAAGCTCGGGCACGAGATCGGCCGTTACGCCACCGCCCGGCATGATGCTGATACGGCGATTCGCCTGATGCGCCAGGCGCTTCAGCGTCTCCATTCCAAGCGATACGTTCTTTGCGCAGCCGGAGGTTAGAATGCGGGAGATGCCGAGATCGATCGCGGTCTCGAGGGCTTCGATCGGGTCGCTGACCATATCAAAGGCGCGGTGAAGGCTGATGTCCAGGCCGGACGCAGCTTCAATCAACCTCGTCAAAACCTGTCGGTCAAGGCGTCCGTCTGTGGTCGTCGCGCCGATGACGACGCCGGGTAGCCCAAGCTCCCGTGCCTGCGCAATATCCGCCTCCATGATGGCGACATCGGCCTCGTCATAGATGAAGTTTCCGGCTCTTGGGCGGATGAGCGGGTAGACGGGGATTGGGCTCGTTCGTTTCGCGTGCTGCATCAGGCCGTAGGACGGCATCAATCCACCGACGCCCAGTGCGGAGCAAAGCTCGATGCGGTCTGCCCCGCCCTCGATCGCTGCGGCGAGACCCTCTGCGCTGTCGACGCAAATCTCCAGCAACCGCCCGGTATGATCAGCCATGATGTTCGCTTCCTTGTTGGGTGTGGAGATCGTCCTTAACAGCCGGCCGCTTGTGAAGGAAGCCGAGCAATGCCACACCGCAGAGACCTGCAAATGCGCCGAGCATTGCCGTGTGGGAATAATCACTGACAGCCGTGCCGACCGAGAAGAGCAGGGAGCTCAGGCCGCCGCCCAAGAAGATGTTGACGGCGATGAGCGAGCTTCCAAGACCTGCGCGCCTGGCGATCAGGTTTTGCAGATAGGTGATGGGCAGGGAAATGATGCCGGCTGCGCCGAGACCCGAAAGAGGTGTCAGCAGGTAGACTGTCATCGGGTCTTTCGCCAAGCCGAGACCGAGCATGTAAGCGCAATAGATCAGCGCACTTGCGGCGATGGCGACGGCGGCCGATGTCTTGGTTTCCACCCATCCCCAGAAGAAGATGAAGACGATCTCGAGAAGAGCGACGATGCCGACGATCGCGCCGACATCGGCCGGTTGCCCGCCCGCCTTTCCGGTTACCACGAGCGGCAACACGATGCCGTTGACATGCAGGGTGCATGAGATCAGCGCAATGGCAAGCACGAAGGGCCAGATCTGGCGTGAGCCGAGATGGCGAATGGATGCCAGGAACGCATAAGCCGGCTCCCGTTCGGCATGGGCAATGGTTTCTTCACGCATGAAGCGGGCAAAGAGAATGAAACAGAAGGCGCAGGCGATCGCCGCCAGCAGAAACGCCGGGAGCATGCTCGTTCGGCCCGCAAGCGCGTAACCGACAATGCCGGGCACAAGGACCCAGGAGAGCGAGATCGCGGCACGAACCGCGGAGTTGACGGCGATGAGATCACGCGGCGGCATGCCGGCACAGCTTGCGCGGACATAAGCAAAAATCAGCGAGTTGAGCGCTCCGTAAACCGGAACGGGAATGAGCAGCGCAAGTGCGAAGGTCCAGATGGTCGGAAAGGCATAAACCACGCCATAGCCCAACGCCCCGGATATGCAGGCGCCGAGAATGGGAAGCTTATAGTGGCCGAGCCGGTCCGAGAGGATGCCCATGCTGATGCTGGCCGACACGTTGACCAGCGCTGCGACGAAACTCAGGATCGAGAAACCGGCATCTGTCAGGCCGAGTTCGCGAATGCCAATCAGCGACATATAGGGCGCGGTCGCGGCACCGGTGAAACCGAAGACGAAAATACCGGCAGCCGAAAGCCGCAGCTGGTCATGTCGATAAACAAAGGGCAGCGCCGACAGCATGGATCGTCCACTTAAAGCATGGTCCAAGCAAAAGTGTGGAGTGATTTTGCAATGACGACATGCGGTAAAAACAGGACCTGAAGCGTATGAGCGAATCTGAAAGATCGCGCTACGCTCCAGGAGAAACAGCCTGCGATCACGCAGGATGGGAAAGTTGAAGGGGCGCTCGGAAGGTATCCCGAGCGCCCGCGAGTAATTCAGCAGTCAGCGGCTTGGCTGAAAGCCTCAACGCCATCGTGCGGATGGTTTCGCAGACGGGGTATAGTCGAAGTCCTTTACGAAAGGAAATATCGGTTGCACCCGCCGCTTCGATGGCAACGTCTCGATGTCCTGGTTGATTACGCCATCCGTCAGCGCCATCAGGTTGGGATTGGACAGCGGCTGAAGCTCTGGCGAGAGATAACCGGATTTCACCACCAGCAATCTTACTTTGGCGGGGTCGATGCCATGACGGGTGAAGTCTGCGATATTGTGGTAGGGGCGACGGCGGGCTGCCAGAATGAGCGTGATGCCGCCGATCTTGACGACAGCCTGTCGTTCATCCGCTGGGCCTGGATCATCAAGACTGACAATCTCGGCACCGACTTCGACGAAGGGGCTGGCGGGATCGAGTGAACCGCCGATCTTGAGGCTGAGCGTCTTGCCGATGCCAGCGGCGAAACACGCTTCCACCGCCGGACGGTCGGTAATGCCGCCAATGACGGCACCTTCGAAGCCGCGCAGGATCAGCGCCTTCAACACGTCCGCACGATCGCCCACGCCACCACCCGTGGGATTGTCGCCGGAATCGGCAAGAATGACCGGCTGCGTTTCGGCCTTCTCGGCCAGGTCGAGCATATCTTCGAGATCGCCGCTGACGGGACCAAAGCGAAACTCTTCTCTCGCTTGCCAATAGGACAGTGCAATCTCTTCCGCGGCGCATTTCGCCGCTTCGGGATTTGACCCCGTCACCACAGCGCAGGCGGTTGCTCGCGGCTCATCTGCCCAGACATAGCCGACCATCAGATTGGCATCCCAGACGCCGTCGATCCGATCATGCTCCGGCAGGCGGTGGTAGAGCGATTTGGCAGGCTCATCTTCCGTCGAGGTTTTCTCGCCCGGCAGCAGAACCGGAACCGGAGCCCAGGCGACACCTGGCTTTTCGCCCGTCTTCAGCGTCCTGATCAGCATCGACCAAGTCCGCACCATGGTCTCGCGCACATCGATATGGGGCGCGGTGCGATAGGCGGCGAAGATGTCGATCTGATCGACGATCTTCTGGGTCACGTTGCCGTGCAGATCGTAACTGACTGCCAGCGGAATATCCGGACCGATGATCGAGCGGGCATTAGCAATCCAGTCGCCTTCGGCATCGTCCATGCCTTCGACATTCATTGCGCCGTGCATGGCAAGATAAAGACCGTCGAGCGGAAGCGTTGCCCGCAGCTTGTCGGAGAATTCTTGCTTGAATCCTTCATAGGTGGCACGGGAGACCGGCCCACCTGGAATGGCGCGGGCGTGAAGGAGCGGAAAGATTTCCACACCCTCGGTCGGCAGGAAGCTGAAATACTCAGCGCCCGTCAGATCGTTACCGCGCGACAAGCGAAAATCTTCTGGCTGCATGAGAACAGGCGAATAGGTGGAGCACTCCGTATGAATGCCGCCAACTGCAATGCGTAACACCATGGCACTGTCTCCGATCAAAGCGTGGGGCTGAGGCGCACGAGCGCCGAGAAGCGATCCCAATCCTTGCGCTCACGCGGCGTCCAAGCGGCTTCTGCCACGGCGGGAAGACGCGGGAAGACCAGATGGTTGAAGTAGTTGCGGTTGAGAAAATGTTCGGTCCAGATGCAGGCCTGCACGCCACGAAGACGCGGCTTCAGGTCCTCGGGAAAATCACCCACTGCCTCATAGTGATAGGTGTGATGTGGCGGCACGGTGCCGGCCCAGCTGGCGCCCGGCTCCTGCCAGGCTTCGTCCTGCACCATGTCGAGATAATAGGCCTGCCCAGGCGTCATTACGACGTCGTAACCTTCTTTCGCCAGCTCGACGCCGACTTCGGGCGCGCGCCATGCCATCAGCAGTGTGCCGTCCGGATCGACGCCGCCGCCGTGGGAGACTTCATCCCAGCCCGCCATGCTGCGGCCTCTCTCGGCCAGCATTTTCTGAATCCGCTTCATGAAGTGGCTCTGGAGCCCGAAGGTGCCATCCAGCCCCTCCTTCTCCATCAGCTTGCGCGCCAGCGGCGAGGCCATCCAGGTGTTATCGGCGACTTCGTCGCCACCGATGTGGATGAGCTTTGACGGGAAGAGCTCGACCATTTCATCGAAGACCTTGCCGAGGAACACGTAGGTCTCTTCGATGGCGGGATTAAGGGCGTTGTTCGGGAAGCCTTGAACCGAGCGATAGCTGTCGGGCGCTTCCTGACCATCGACCAGTTCGGGAAGAGCGGCCAAGATCGCAGTGCTGTGACCAGGTATATCGACTTCCGGCACGACTTCGACATTCAGCTCGCTCGCATGGGCGATAATCGCAGCGACATCCGCCTGGGTGTAGAAGCCCCCGACCGGCTCTGCGGCATTGCCAAGCTGTGGAAGCATTGGCTCATCGGGGCCGCGCATAACGCCCACGGTGGTCAATTGCGGATAGGCACGAACTTCGAAGCGCCACGCCTCGTCATCGGTCAGGTGCCAGTGGAACACATTCATCTTGTACCAGGCGAGAATATCGATGAGACGAAGCACGTCTGGTGCCGGAGCAAACTGGCGGGACACATCGAGGTGGCATCCTCGCCATCCGTAACGCGGTTCGTCCGTGATCGTGCCCGAACCGGGGAAGCGGAAAAGCGCCGCGTTTCTGCGCGCGCCATCATGAAGCTGTGCGAGTGCTGTCAGGCCGTATTGACGGCCCGCATCGCCGCCATAGGCAAGCACGATCTCATCTTCGGCGAATGTCAGCTCATATGCTTCCGCCGCCAGCGAACCGCTCTGTTGAAAACGAATAGCCTTACCCTGTTCGACCGCGATCAGCGAAAATGGCTGATGGGCTGCAGAAAACAGGCGGCGATGAAGACTGAGGACCGTGTCCATCGCCTTCACGTCAGCCAGAGTGCTGCCCGCTGCCGGGTATAGCACGACGGGTGTTTCACCCGCTTGCAACTTCGCCTGTTTCGGCCAGGGCAGAAGCGAGAAAGGCTCGGTGACGCGTCCTTCCGGCAGGAGCGGCTTTTGCGGCTCGCTGACCCTGCCTTCCAGCATCAGATCGGCAACGTCGATGGTGTGATGGGTACCATCGGAGAATGTCAGATAGGCGGATTTCGCGCCATCGGTTCTATGCTTGGCAGGCCGCCAGAGGCCGCGCACGGTAAAGCGCCAGCTGGCGCCGGGCTCCAGAACGAAGCCGGCAGGCGGCGCGTATTGGTGGAAATTGGCGTTGCGCAGCAGGAACGTCGCGTTCTCGCAAGCTGGGTTATCCATGACGCGCGTCAGCGCCGTATAGGCGAGTTTGAAGTCGCTGATCGGCGTGTCGGTGAGGTTGACGAGGGTAAAGACAAACCCGCCTGACGGGTCGCCCTCAATGGGATGCCATGCGTTTTCGAGGCGGAATCCGGTCTTGCTCATCGTCGTTCCCTTGATTTTTATGCGTGTTCAGTAATGTTCGGATTGAGAGAAGGTGTGGGCGAGTTCGGCTTGGCCTGCCGTCAGCCCGCAATCGACGGGCAGGCAGACACCGGTGATCGCCGCTGCCTGATCGCTTGCCAGAAAATGGACGGCATTGGCGACGTCGTGCGTGGTGGCGATACGGCGCAGTGCATACCAGCGTTTCACCTCTTCAAACACATTCGGATTGGCTTCGGCGCGCGCTTCCCAGGCTTGGGTGCGCACGGTTCCGGGCGCCACGGCGTTGGCTCTGATGCCGAACTTTCCGTATTCGACCGCGATCAGCTTGGTCAAATGGATCAACCCCGCCTTGGCGGCGCTATAGGCCGGATGACCGAAGACAGCCATGCCGTTGACGGAGGCAATGTTGACGACGGATCCTTGCATTTCCTTGAGGTCGCGCTCGAACGCGCGGAAGGTCAGGAATGCAGCCTCCAGATTGAGGCTCGAATCCATGCGCCAGATCTCCGGCGTCGTGTCGTGTAGTGAAACGGCGCGTGCTGCACCGGCATTGTTGACGAGGGTTACGACCTTACCGCGCGCCTCTAATTGGTCCGTCATGGATTTGAGGCTATCGGCACTGGTGACATCGGCGACCATGGTCACGTAAGCGGCTCCACCGCCAAGCGCGGCAACCGCGCTTTCCAGAGCGCCCGCATCAATATCGACAAGGACTATAATGTCGTGACTCGCTGCGAGACGGGCAGCGATTGCGCGCCCGATATCGCCGGCAGCGCCCGTCACCACGGCGATGCGCTTATGGGTCGTCATGTCGTCAGTCTCCCAATATCTGGCGGTCGTCGCCGCCATCGCGATGCTCCAGCAACTGCTGCTTGATCTGGCGCAGCGTGATGGTGGAGTGTTTGCGGTTCTTGTAGGCCACGAGGCTGGCAATCACGTCGATCACCGCGAGATAGGCAAAGCGCGTCGAGGTGGGGCGATAAATGTTGTCGCCTTCCGGAAGGTCGATGCCGATGACATGATCTGCGAGCCTTGCCACCGGGCTCTTCACTTGGGTGAGCGCGATGGTGCGAATGCCGTTTTCTCTTGCGAGTTTGAAGCAGCGCATCAGTTCCTGATTGCGGCCTGAAAAGGACGAGCCGATGATCACGTCGCCCTCTTGCGCTGCCGCCGTCAGCATGAGTTGCATATTGTGGTCATTGCTGGCGGTGATGCGGGTGCCCAGGCGAAACAGCCGGTTCTGCAATTCGAGCGCCACCATTGAGGAATTGCCGCCGGAGCCGAAGGCATAGACCATGGAGGCCGCAGCAATCCGCTCGGCCACGGTATCGAGTGCCTGCGGATCAAGCGCGCGGTGAACCATGAAGAGTGCGTTCTGGGCTTTGGTGATGATGTCTTCGGCGACATCCTCCGCCGACGTGCTCTTGGCTTGCGGGTTGAGGTAACGGACGCCGACGAAAGCGGTCTTGGCGAGACGGACCTTGAAGTCGGCGAAGTTCTGGCAGCCGAGCCGGCGGCAGAAGCGGGTCACCGTCGGCGGAGAGACATCCGCCTTTTCCGCCAGTTCGATGATCGAGGCGCCGACGGCGAAGTCGAACTCGTTCAGCAATATCTCCGCGATGCGCTGTTCGGATGGCGAAAACTGCGCTCTTTCATCCTGAATGGTCGCAAAGATATCCATCGGCCTGCTTTCAGGACTTGGGTTTATAGGCGATGCAGTCGATCTCGACCTTGCAGTCCACCATCATCGAGGCCTGAACGCAGGCGCGCGCCGGCGGATGTTCGCCGAAATAGCTCTGGTAGATGCGATTGAACGTCCAGAAATCACGCGGATCATCCAGCCACACGCCGCAGCGCACGATATGCTCGACGCCGTAGCCTGCTTCGTGCAAAATAGCGATCACGTTCTCGATGGTCTTGTGAGTCTGTTCGATGATGCCGCCGGAGATGATCTCGCCATTTTCCATGGCCACCTGACCGGAAACGTGCAGCCAGCCATCGGCCTCGACTGCGCGTGCAAAAGGAAGTGTCTGTCCGCCTGCGCCGGATTTTTCAGCGCCATATCGTTTGATGCTCATGGGATGGGCCTTGCAAATTATTTTCGTTATTCATTGACAAGTGACCATAGAAAACGGATTTTTGCCAGAGATTTTTGGTCATCATGAAAATAATTTAGATATGGAGCCCTCGATGCGTGATCCCTTCAGAAACCCGTTTCCTGCCTCGGATGCGGCGCGACACGCCATTTGGGAGATGTTGGTTCCGCGCGATATCGATGCATTTCTGGCCGCGGACTGGTCAATGGTGGCAGATGACTTCGTGGAAGACGGTTTCATCGGCATCAGCGGCAATCGCGAACCGAATCCCGACAAGTGGACGCTGGCCTTCCCCAATCTTCCCGCCTACCGCGACGAGTGGCTGAAACAGGCACGCGAATTTGCAGAAGGCAGTTACGGCGAAGACCCACGGACGGCGATTTTCACCACGACGACCCTGGAGGAGATCGAGATTTCTGGCGAAACGGCGTTGGTGCGCAAGAAATTCGACGGCAGCATCAAGAAGGCTGATGGCTCGACCGATGTGATGAAGTGGCAGACACTCTATTATTGCCGCCTGCATGAAGGTCGCTGGAAGATTTCCGGCTTCACCGGTTATCTGCCGAATCCAATGGGCCAGTAAACGTCCTGCCCTTCAGCAAAAAAGGCCCAAGCCCTTGCGCATCTTTACCGCGGCTCTCGCCACAGAGACCAATACTTTCGCGCCGATCTGCATCGACAGGCGAGCTTTCGAGGAATCGCTCTATGCACCGCCGGGCCAGCATCCCGTCACACCCACGCTCTGCACTGCTCCGATCACTGTCGGTCGCGCAGTCTGTGCCGCCAAAGGCTGGACACTGATCGAAGGAACGGCGGCATGGGCGGACCCGGCGGGCCTCATCAACCGTCAGGCCTTCGAAAGCCTGCGGGATGAAATTCTCGATCAGTTGCGCGTGGCAATGCCCGTCGATGCAGTGGTGCTTGGCCTCCATGGCGCCATGGTTGCGGATGGATACCTCGACCCGGAAGGCGATCTTTTGGCGCGCGTCCGGGAGATCGTCGGGCCTGATATTCTGGTCTGCGCCGAGCTCGATCCACACAGCCACCTGACGAGCAAGCGCGTCGATGCCGTGAACTTCTTCGTCGTCTTCAAGGAGTTTCCCCACACGGACTTCGTCGACCGCGCTGAGGATCTGTGGCGGATCGCGGTGGATACGCTGGAGGGGCGCGTCAAACCGGTCATGTCCGTTTTCGATTGCCGCATGATCGACGTGTTTCCGACGTCCCGCGAGCCGATGCGCAGCATCGTCGATCGGATGATGGCGACAGAGAAGCAGGACCCGGAGGTGCTGTCGTTGTCCGTCATCCATGGCTTCATGGCGGGCGATGTGCCCGAAATGGGAACGAAGACCATCGCGGTGACCGATGGCAATGCGGCCAAGGGCGTGGCGCTGGCGCGTTCGATCGGGCTTGAGCTCTTCGACAAGCGGGGTACCTTCATGATGCCGCAGATCGGTGAGGCCGAGGCTGTGTCGCTTGCGATGAAAGCGGATGCCTCAACCGGTCCGGTGGTGATCGCAGACGTGTGGGACAATCCAGGCGGCGGTACGGCGGGCGATGCAACGGTGCTGTTGCGTGAACTGATGGCCCAGGGCGCCACAAGCGTCGCTGCCGGTCTTGTCTGGGATCCGATTGCGGTGCAAATCTGCATGGCAGCAGGCGAAGGGGCTGAAATCCCGTTGCGCTTTGGAGCAAAGTCCGCACCCAATACCGGCGATCCCATCGATGCCCTGGTCAAGGTCGTCAGGGTCGTACCCAACGCCGAGATGAAGTTTGGAGACAGCATCGCGCCATTCGGCGATGCTGCCCATATCCACTTCGACGGGATTGACGTGATTTTGGGGACGGTGCGGGTTCAAAGCTATGACCCGTCTCTCTTCACGGCCCTAGGCATCGATCCGCTGTCGAGGAAGATCCTGTTGATCAAATCGACCAACCACTTCTATGCCGCCTTTTCCAAAATCGCCTCGCAGATCCTCTATTGCTCAGCTGGAAAACCCTATCCCAACGATCCGGCAACCAATCCTTATCGCCGCGTCAGGCGGGATATCTGGCCGATCGTGCAGGACCCGCATGGACATAAGGCGGCGTGAACGGTCACCGATGGTCGTGAGAGCTCGCGGATGCTCTCTCGGCATCTATCGAATGAGCACATAGTATAAGGGCGCTTCCTTCAACCGAGGAAACGCCCTTAAACTTTATCTGCGCTTCAAGCCGCCTCGTAACGGAGGTCAGGCCAGAACGGGCAGCTCCTGTGTCTTCCAATCGATACGACGTTCCAGCGCATTGCCATCGCCATCGAAGAGGTGGCAGTCCGCGCCGTTGATGGCAACCGAGACGGGCTGCTCGACTGCAACAGGCGCCGAGCCCGAAAGAAGAGCGCACCACTGCTGGCCCGTAGAAAGCGTCGAATAGGAAATGGTGTTGATGCCGAGACGCTCGATAACGCTTGGCACTGTCGTGATGGTCATGTCGCCGGTGCCGAGGCTCAAATGTTCCGGACGTATGCCGAGGGTCAGCGTATCGCCTGCACGCACGTTTCCACGCGCGACAGGCACGGTCAGTTGCTTGCCTTCGTAGGCGATGGTCACGCCGGTGTCGGAAGCTTCCACACAGGTCACGGGCAGGAAGTTCATCTTGGGGTTGCCGATGAAGCCTGCGACGAAGAGATTGTCCGGCTTGTGGTAAAGCTGCAGCGGCGAGCCGACCTGCGCGATGCTGCCGGCATTGAGAACCACGATACGGTCGGCCATGGTCATGGCTTCCACCTGGTCGTGGGTCACGTAAATCATCGTCGCTTTCAGCTGCCGGTGAAGCTTGGTGAGTTCGATGCGCATGTCGGAGCGAAGTGCTGCATCAAGGTTGGACAGGGGCTCGTCGAACAGGAAGATTTTCGGTTCGCGCACGATCGCGCGGCCAATAGCAACGCGCTGGCGCTGGCCACCAGACAGCATGCCGGGGCGCTGCTCGAGGCGATGCTCAAGCTGCAGGATCTTGGCGACCGCGTGGACCTTTTCGCGGAGCTTGTCTTCCGCCATCTTCTCGACGCGCAGCGGGAAGGCGATGTTCTCGAAGACGGTCATGTGAGGGTAAAGTGCGTAGGACTGGAAGACCATGGCGATGCCACGCTCGACCGGCGGCTTGTCGTTGACGCGGATACCATCAATGACGATATCGCCGTCGCTGATCGATTCCAGGCCTGCAATCATGCGCAGCAGCGTTGATTTTCCGCAGCCGGATGGGCCGACGAAAACGACGAATTCTCCGTGCGGAACATTGAGTTGCACGCCTTTGAGGACTTCAAAGTCGCCGTAGAATTTTTGAACGTTGTTGAGATGAAGCTGACCCACGATCGTCTCCAGAGGGCCGTTTGCACCCGGTGCATTCGGCAGCGCTGTTTGGTGTACCGCAAGGCTTTTCGTCACATGCGGTGGTGTCGAAGGGGACGTTTGAGAGAACGCCCCCTTCGGTTCGATATTACTTGTACTGCTCGAGGTCGGCCGACGCCTTCTTCAGCGCGGCTTCAGGCTCAGCCTTGCCGGTGACGACAGACTGGACCATCTCGATCATGGTGTTCTGGAAGCCCTTGTAGTCGGTGAAGAGCGGCTCAGGACCACCATAGGTGATGCCCTCGATCAGAGGCTTCCAGTAGGGATCCTTTGCAACGAATTCATCGACCTTCGCGGAAGGACGCAGAGGCGTCAGGCCGGCATCGCCCTGAAGCTCATACTCGCCCTGCGGACCGGGAGAAGTGATGAACTTGGCAAATTCGATCGCCTTCTCCTCAACGCCCGAACCCTTGAAGATGGCAAGGCTGTCGGTGATGAGCAGCGTACCCGGACCTTTGGCCGATGGGCCAAGCGGGAGCGTTGCGATACCCCAGTTGATGCCGGTCTTCTGCAGACGCGAGGCGGCACCCGAGCCAGCCTGGATCATGCCGACCTTGCCGTCGAGGAAGATCGCGCGGATTTCGTTCTGCTCGTAAGCAGTTGCGCCTTCAACGGAGTAGGGGGTGATGTCCTTGTAAGCCTTCAGAGCAGCCAGCACTTCAGGACTGTCCATGACGATCTTGTCGCCATCGATGACCTTGCCGTTGTTGGTGTAAACCCAGTGCATGAACTGGTGCATGGTGTTGTCGAAGGTCTTGGCAGGCAGGCCATAACCGGCAATACCGGTCTTTTCCTTGATCTGTTTGGCAAAGGCGATTTCTTCCGCCCAGGTCTTTGGTGGCGTTTCAGGATCGAGACCGGCCTTCTTGAACAGATCCTTGTTCCAGTAGAGAGCCTTGGTGGAGAAAGCGACCGGAACGCCCCACTGTTGATCATCAATGGTGACCGTATCGACGATGTGCGGATAGTAGGACTTCTTTTCCTCGTCCGTCATCGGAACGGGAACGATCATGTCGTTTTCGGAGAACTGCTTCAGCGTGCGCGAGCCGACATAGGCCATGGCGGCTGGAGAGCCGGATGCAGCAAGCGTCGTTGCCTTGTCCTGGCACTGTTCCCAGCCAACGACTTCCGGCTTGACGGTCCAGCCTGCGTTCTTGCCTTCCCATTCCTTGATGTATTTTTCATGGATCGGGTCGATCTTGTCGCCGCAATAGATCCAGGAAATTTCCTTGTCGGCGGCGTGTGCGGACATGGCGCCCAGTGCTGTCGAAGCAGCAAGGCTCAGCGCGTAGAGGGTAAACTTGAATTTGGTATTCACGGTCAGTCTCCCATTCTCTGGTGGTTATCTTATTGTTTCACCGCGCCTGCGGTCAGTCCGCTGACGAGATAGCGTTGCAGGAAGAAGATCACGATCATCGCCGGGGCAATGCCGACGAAACTTGCGGCCATGAGTTCGTTCCAGATGACCTCCTGGCGGCCGAAATAGGCAAACAGGCCGACCGGCAGAGGCATGTATTCCGTTTTTGAGTTGAAGGTCAGCGCGTAGATGAACTGTTGCGCATAGGCTTCGATGAAGGACGAGATCGCCACCACCATAATTCCAGGCATTGCCACCGGAATGATGACCCGGCGCAGTGTGTAGAAGTAGCCGGCACCATCGACATAGGCTGCCTCATCCAACTCGCGCGGGATACGCTTGATATAGGTGACGAGCAGCCATATTCCGGTCGGGATGATGAAGGCCACGCCTGGTATGATCATCGCCATATAGGTGTTGAGCACACCGATCGAGCGCATCAGCCGGAAGAGCGGGATCAGCAGCACTGCGCCCGAGAACATCTTCACCGCCAGGAAGCCACCGAGCAACACATTCATGCCCTTGAAGTCAAATCTCGCAAAGGCATATGCCGCTGGGATCACGAAGATCAGGACGATCAGCGTGATGCTGCCAGAAATGAGGAACGAGTTGAAGATGTAGCGGGCAAAGCCCGGTACGCTGACCCACATCGTCCTATAGGCTTCGAAGGAGCCGTTTTGCGGCCAGAAGCGATAGGGTGACGAAAAGAGCTGGCTAAGAGGCTTCAGCGACACCAGGAAGCCTTCGACAAAGGGCGACAGCACGAAGATCAGGAACAGCGCAATGCCGCAATAGATCGCAAGGACTTCGTACCACTTGTAGCGGTTGATCAGTGCGGGAGGAGGTGTCATCGCTTCTCTCCGGGGGAAAGCTTGCTGACAATGCGGAAGTAGGCAATGCAGAAGAGGGACAGGAAGATGCAGATCAACACGGCGCGGGCAGCACCCTCACCATACTTGTAAGAGCCGATGGCGGTCTTGTAGGTATCGATGATCATCGTCGTGGTTTCGCCATTCGGGCCACCGCGGGTCAAAATCCAGATGATGTCGAAGGAGTTGAAGGTCGAGATCAGCGACAGCATCGACATGGTGATCATAGACGGCACGAGAAGCGGCAGCGTGATGCGGCGGAAACGATAGAAGCGTCCGGCGCCATCCACCCACGCAGCCTCATAGAGATCCTGGGGGATCGACTGCATGGCCGCAAGAAAATACAACGTAACCATGGGAACGCCGATCCACACATCGGTGACGACGGTCGCCCAGAATGCCGTGGAGCCCTGCGCGAGAAAGGCAACCGGTCCATCGACCAAACCGGCGCGTTGCAGCAGGCCGGAAATCATGCCGAACTGGCCATTATACATCCAGCCCCACATAAAGATGCCGATCGCCATGGGAACGATCCAGGGCGGCATTGTCAGTACTCTGAAGAGCGTCCGGCCTGGCACGGCGGCATTCAGCATGGTCGCGCCGAAGGTGCCGATGATCATCTTGAGCGCGACGGAAAAGAACGTCCAGATGAAGGTACGGATGATGACTTCAGCAAAGGAAGCGTTGAATATCTTGTCGTAGTTGGCCCAGCCCACCCAGTTGGTTGTCTTCTTCAGCGACGCGTCGGTGAAGGACAGAATGAACGTATCGACAAGCGGGTAGGCGACAACCGCAAGAACGTAGAGAAGGGCTGGCGCCAAAAGCAGCCATGCGAAGAAAACGGCGCTTCGTCTGGTGTCCATGATCACCCTTTCATCAGGCGGAGCGCTTTTGCGCGTCTTCGGTGCCGTGAAGGCAAGCGTCGTACTTTGCCCAGACTGGTGCCAGATCGACCACCTTGCGGGCAGCACGCGCTTCGTCCATGGCAATCGCCAGGATGCCGGCTTCGATGGCGTCGAGCGCCGAAACCGGTAGGGCAGCGCCCGTCGTGACATGGGCAAAGACATCGGCGGCCATCTGCTCGTCCGCGCCGTAATGGTGCGATTTTACCGATGGTGCCTGATAGGTGTTGCCGATCAGCTTGGCGCTGTCATGGGCGCGATGAACGTCGAGGAAGCCACGGACGAAATCGCCTTCCGCCATGCCTTTCGCGCCGACGACGCAGAAGCGGCGGAACTCGTCAGGCACGTTGAGGTTCGTGTGGAAGGCCAGCGACGCACCGTTTTCATATTCGACGATGGCGGTCTGGAAGTCGATGATGTCGCCATCGCTGTCGAACACCTTGTCTGCACCCATCCAGCCGCTTGGCTTGCGGAAATAGATATCAAGATCATTGACGCCGGTATTCTGTGGGGCATTCTTCGGCACGAAACTGCGGCGTCCGCCGAAGCTCGACACATAGCGCGGGCGCACGCCCATGACGCCGTTATAAAGGTCGAGGTCGTGGCAGCACTTTTCCAGCATGAAGCCGCCGGCATATTTGTCGTAACGGCGCCAGTCGCGCATGAAGAAGGCGCCATGATAGGGGGCAATATGCTCGGAGGCTTCGATCGAGGCGATATCGCCGAGAAGTCCCTGAGCCTGCGCCTGCCGCAGATCGCGGTAAAGCGGTGAATAACGAAGCACGAGACCGACCATCAGACGGTCCTGGCCGTACTGGTTTAGGAGCCGCGCGAGTTCGAAGCTTTCTTCGATGGTGGTGACGATCGGCTTTTCGGTGAACACCGTCAGGCCTGCTTCCAGACCGATGCGGATATGCTCAAGATGGAAAGTATTGGGGGAGCCGATCATGAGCAGATCGAAGGTTTCCTTCGCGATCATCTCCTCAGGGGTTTCGTAAGCGCGTCCGGCCGAAATATTCTCTGCCTCCAGCTGCTTCATGCCCGCTGGCTCGGGGTCGACATGGGCGACGATCTCAAAATCAGGATCGATTTCCGTAAAGACCTGGCCAAGATAGCCAAGGCGGAATCCGAGTCCGATTATTGCGACTTTCATGGCTTTGCAGCTCCCCTTTTCGTAATTTATTTTCGTAGCCTGTTGCAAATTTCCGGTATGGTCAACCGGAAAAACCGCAATTGAGTGTGGCTATGAAAATAATTTTCACGCGCTGAATGTTCTTCTTTGTCTCCCGCTTTTTGGGCGTGGAGGATAAACGTCTAAACACTGGAGTCTTGGGTATTTCCCCTCGCCAGCCACTTTCGGTTTTCCGCAGGCCGGTCGTCGTTGTTAATAACTAATACCAAAAAAATACCTTCTGTCTACAGTGGAACAAAAATTTGTTTCGAAGCCGCAGAGGAATATATGTTCGGCGTTGAAATCACTGATATTTTGGCATTTATCGATTGATTGGTCCTGCATATTGCCAATGTGGCGTTGTATTGGTATCAGTTTTGGTATGGTGTCTGAGAGACGATTTCTGCCGTAGGTGGCGGACCATCTCCCCAGGCAAAGATCGGAGAGGCGCAATGGACGGTGTTTTGCCGTTTGGTGAATTGCAGGCATTACGGGGCGGGCCGCTTTACCAGAAGTTGCGCCGCTTGATCGAGGATGCCGTATCCAATGGGCGATTGAAGCACGGCGATGCCCTGCCAGCCGAACGGGACATCGCCGATGCCGCAGCGATCAGCCGGGTGACCGTGCGAAAGGCGATCGACGAGCTGGTCGAGCAGGGCATTCTGGTCCGGCGCCGCGGTTCTGGAACCTTCGTCGCCAAGCCGGTGCCGAAGATGCAGCAGCCTCTGACACGATTGACGTCCTTTACCGAAGATATGCGTCGTCGTGGAATGGTGGCAGGATCGCGTTGGATCGAGCGCGGGCTTAAATTTCCCACAGCTGAGGAAACCATGATGCTCGGCCTTTCGGGCGGGGCTCGCGTTTCACGGATCCTTCGTTTGCGCACCGCCGACGATATGCCTATTGCGCTCGAGCGGACCAGCCTTCCGGACGATATTTTGCCCGAACCTGAGACGGTCGAAGACTCGCTCTATCTCGCGCTTGCCGCCCGCGACATTCGCCCGGTGCGCGCCAATCAGAGAATCTCCGCGGTGCTACTGCGCGATGACGAAAGCGAGCTGCTGGAGGTTCCACCCGGCTCCGCAGCGCTTTCCGTGCAGCGTATCGCCTATCTCAATACCGGGCGCGTGATGGAAGTCTCCACTGCGCTTTATCGCAGCGACGCCTACGATCTCGTCGCAGAACTCACGATCGGCGCCTGATCAAAACCTTAGAGGCCATACTCATGACGACAATGATGCGACGCGAAATCGACGAAATCCCCCAGGCCGTGGCCCGGCTTCTGGATGCTGGGAAAGACGATATTTCGCGGGCAGGACGCGCTCTTGCGGCCCATGATCCGGCCGTTGTGGTCACCGTCGCTCGCGGCTCTTCCGACCATGCGGCCTATTTCCTGAAGTATGCGATAGAGCTTGAACTCGGCCTTCCGGTCGCGTCTCTCGGCCCGTCATTGGCCTCGATCTACAAGGCGCCACTGCGCTTGGAGCGGGCTGCGGCCTTTGCGGTCTCCCAGTCGGGTGCAAGCCCGGATATCGTCTCGATGTTGGAAGGTGCGAAGGCGGGGGGCGCGTTGACCCTATCCCTCGTTAATACGACGCCATCCCCTCTCGCCGACACCGCCTCGATTGCGCTCAATATCCAGGCCGGACCGGAAATTGCGGTGGCAGCCACCAAGTCCTACGTCAATTCGATCGTCGCAGGACTGGCGGTTCTTTCCCAATGGAGCGGCTCGGACTCCTTGAAGAAAGCTGTGGCAGCGCTCCCAGACCAGCTCGATAAGGCGCTTGCGCTCGACTGGAGTGTGTTGGTGGAGCCGCTGGCTAGGGCCGAATCTCTCTACATGCTCGGCCGTGGGCCGGCACTTGCCATTGCGACGGAGGCGGCGCTGAAGTGCAAGGAAACCTGCGAGTTGCACGCCGAAGCCTATTCATCCGCTGAGGTGCTGCATGGTCCGGTTTCGCTGGTTGCCGAAAGCTTCCCGGTGATCGCCTTTGCTGCGCGTGACAAGGCGGAAGCCTCGATTGCCGAAACCGCATCGGGTCTCGTCGGCAAGAATGCCAATGTCTATATGACGTCCGACAAGGGCAGGGGCGCCACCATTCTTCCCTTTGTAGAGACGGGTCACCCGCTGACCGATGCTCTGGCCCTGATCGTTCCTTACTATGGCATGGTCGAAATGCTGTCGCGCGCGCGGGGCTTTGATCCTGACAAGCCTGCAGCCCTCAAGAAGGTGACGGAAACACGATGATTGGCTCATTCGCGCTGTGTGGTGGCCGGATTTTCGACGGGGCTGTCTTTCTGGATGGCCACGCGCTTGTTGTCGAAAACGGCCGGATCAAGGCCATTTTGCCGGTGGCAGATCTATCGTCTTCCATCGAGCGTCGTGATGTGGCGGGTGGCCTCATCGTTCCAGGATTCATCGATCTTCAGGTGAATGGCGGCGGCGGTGTATTGCTGAACAACCAGCCTGATCTCGACGGCATTCGCACGATCTGCTCGGCGCATGCTGCCTATGGCACGACCGCCCTTATGCCCACCCTGATTACCGATACGGTCGATATCCGGAGCAAGGCCGTTGCAGCGGGTATTGCCGCCTTTGCGGAAAAGGTGCCAGGCTATCTCGGTCTCCATCTGGAGGGCCCGCATCTCTCGGTCGCCCGCAAGGGAACCCACGATCCTTCGCTGATCCGCCCGCTTGAAAGTGACGATCTGCAATTCCTCGTGGAAAAAGCCGGTCACTTCGGCGAGGCTCTTATCACGCTGGCGCCCGAAAGCGTCTCGCCCGCCGACGTCACCAAACTTGTTGAGGCGGGATATGTTGTGAGCCTTGGTCACACCAATGCCAAGGCGCGGGACATTTTGCCTTACGTTTCGGCTGGCGCCTCCATGGTCACGCATCTCTTCAATGCGATGAGCCAGATGGAAAATCGCGAACCGGGTCTGGTTGGTGTGGCGCTGGCCAATGGCCGCTTGTCCTGTGGCCTGATTGCGGATGGCTTTCATGTTGATCCGATTGTCATTCAGGTGGCGCTCGCTGCCAAGCAGGGACCGGGGCGGATATTCCTGGTCACCGACGCCATGTCGACCATCGGCACCGATCAGCAGGGTTTCCTCCTTAATGATCGTGAAGTGTTCCGCCGTGGCGGACGGTTGACGCTTGCTGATGGTACGCTTGCGGGCGCCGATATCGATATGCTCTCTTGCGTGCGCTTTGCCCATGAGCATATCGGACTGCCTTTGACGGAAGCGTTGAATATGGCTTCGCTGTATCCGGCCGAGGCGATTGGCTGCGCCACCAAGGGCAGTCTCGCCGCCGGGATGGATGCCGATCTGCTGGTACTGAAGCCGGATCTATCTTTGATGGCGACCTTCATCGCCGGCGCTTGCGTCTTCGGCGAAGATTTTTCAAAAGGGGCTGCGGCTTGATCGTCTGTTTCGATATTGGCGGCACCGCCATCAAGGGCGCTGGCGCCTGGGCTGTCGACGACATCCGCCCGGTTGCACGCCGGCAAACGCCGATCCATGATTTCGATGCCTTTGTCGATGTGTTGAGATCCGTGATCGACGAGATCGGAGAGAGGCCGGACTGCGTCGCGCTGTCGATTGCAGGCGTCATCGATCCCGATACCGACCGTGCCAACATTGCCAATATCCCCTGCGCTCATGGACGCCTGTTGGAAGCAGACCTCGAGGCAGCGCTTGGGATTCCCGTGCTGATTGCCAATGATGCGGATTGCTGCGCGCTTGCGGAATATGGCGCAGGCGCAGGGCGCGGACATCGCGTCGTCTTCGGGGCCATTCTCGGCACGGGTGTCGGTGGTGGTCTCGTTGTGGATGGCAAGCTGATCAACAGCGCCGGCGGTTTTGCCGGGGAGTGGGGCCATGGCCCCGTTGCTGCCACGCGCGCCGGCAATCCCGCTGTGGAACTGCCGCGCTTTGCCTGCGGCTGCGGCCTCGATGGGTGTGTCGATGCCATTGGCAGCGCTCGCGGCATGGAGAAGCTTCACCGTCACCTGACCGGCACCGAGATGAGGGCGGAAGAGATCCTTGCTGCCTGGCAGGACGGCGATGAAAAAGCTGCGCGCACGATCGATATCTATATCGACATTCTCGCAGGACCCCTGTCGCTCGTCATCAACATGACCGGTGCGACAATCGTTCCGGTTGGCGGAGGCCTATCCAACTCGCTGCCGCTGATCGAGGCGCTCGATCACGCCGTGAGAGCAAGAATTCTCCGCAAATTCCAAAGGCCGCTCGTGGTCAAGGCTGAGTGTGCCATTGAGCCCGGTCTCGTCGGGGCGGCCGTGCTGGGACTGGCATTCGCTTCGAGTCGGTAGAGGCTCGGTCGCGCCAACGCCTTCTGCTCTATATTACGACGTGCCAGTGGCAGTTTGAGGCTGGGTTACGGTGTTGTCTCCAACCCAGCGCGCTGCCGGCTCAATTCCACCCAGAGGAAAGAGGTGGAGTTGCGATATCAGCGACGCCGGATTGTTCTCGACATAAGCCGTCAGCGCGTTCACCATCTCGGTCGGCTCATAGGGCATGAGCAATCGCGTCACGTCCAAAGCCCGCTTTTGCAGCACCTTCAATGAGGGGCCGACGCCGCAGGAAATGGCGAACTTGATGAGGGTCTGCAGTTTGGCCGGGCCCGCGATCCCCACATGGATTGGAAGACTGACGCCCGACTCTGCAATTCGCTCCGCCCAAGTTGTGATCACCCCGGGCTCGAAACCGAACTGCGTGACGATCGCCATCTCGGCATCGGTCATTCGAGAGAAGTCCGTTTTCCACTTCAAAGCGCTATCGACATTGCTGGTCGTGCCGTCCGGATCGATGTCACGGCTCCCTTCCGGGTGGCCCGCCACATGCAGCCGTTTGAAACCATGCCGGTCGAAGAGACCGCTTTCCAGCAAGTGGATCGAGCTTTCGATCGTGCCGACCGGACGCGTCTCTCCGCCGCCCAGCAACAGGGCCTCGGTCACGTCAGCCTCATTGCGATAAAGTTCTATCCAACTCCCCAGAGTGGCGATGTCGGGAATGCTGCGTGCGGGAAAATGCGGCATGACGGCGAACCCGTCCCGGCGCAGCCTTTTCGCCGTCGCGACCATGTCCTGGATCGATGTCCCGGTGATGTGGGCAATATAGACTCGTGTTCCAGGCGGCAGGAGCCTGGAAAAGTCACTGATCTTCGCAGCGGTCTTCGGCGTCACCTCGATGGAATACGGATTGAGGAGAGAACTCATATCTTTCGCGGCATGCGCGCTCTTGTTCTTCGTCCGATCGGTAAACTTCAGTATTGCCATAAGCCGATTTTCTTTCCGCATGCCAAGCGCGATATTTATAGCCGCAGCGATCTTCAATCCAGACCTAAAACTGGACAGCCGTGCGGTTACCCGGATCGATTTATTTGCTCTTTTTTATCCATTGCATCGAATCCTGCCGAACCATGTGAGGATATTTTTACTCTCTTGCTGAACAGTGGTGTTTCAAACTGCGACGTAACGAGACGCTAGAAGATAATTTTGACCTGATTTCTCTTTCATA
The DNA here is from genome assembly GCF_004310285.1 of Agrobacterium cavarae. Lineage (GTDB taxonomy): Bacteria > Pseudomonadota > Alphaproteobacteria > Rhizobiales > Rhizobiaceae > Agrobacterium > Agrobacterium cavarae. Next base: position 188,549 of record NZ_SISF01000032.1, on the reverse strand, counting down.
AGAGGCCAAAGTGAGAGCCAGATGCTCTTGAGCACGGAAAGTGCGGATCATTTTGAGGCAGAAGCGCCAGCACGGCCGGCCAGAATTGTCTGGTATCAGTCGTTGTTCTGGAAGATCACCGTTTCGCTCGTGTCCAGTGTCGTGCTTGCCTATCTCGTTGGCGCTGCTGTTGGCTGGGTGATGGTGCAGCGGGACTCGCTTGACCAATGGCGTCGCGAGGCAGAACTGAACGCGCAGGTGACGAGTTCTGCGATCCGCACCATCTACACCTTCATCTCCATCGACAGTGATAGCAGCGGCCAGATCGTCAAGATCACCAGCGAGCGACCGCTGGGTGACGATGCCTCCATTTTGGATACGGGCTTCAATCCCGGGGACGTTCTGGCGCTTGCCGCTGCGCAAACCAAGAACAATGTCTGGATTTTTCAAAAGGACCCCACTGGTCAGACCTTTACCAGTTCCGCCGACGCGCTGGGGGAGGTGGAGAACATCTCGCTGACTTTGCCAGAAGGCACGGCGATGGATGCGTTCTACGTGGGCTTTGCCGAGCTTGGTACGGTGCGGCACTTCATTGCTTTCGTTCCGGTGGTCGATCAGAATGGAAAGCTGCAGGGCAGTGTGGTCACGACGATTGGCGAGGCTTCCGAGCTTCTCGAAACACAAACGAAGCTTTTACAGAATTCGCTTGCGCTTCTGATCACCATTTTGCTCGTGACCGGCGGGGTCGTTGCACTTCTGATGCGCAAGGTCTTCATGCCAGTGCCGGCGCTGATCGAAGCACTCACCAAAATCGCCCATGACGACACGGCCTCGGTGACGCCGTTTCAACATCGCAAGGACGAGATCGGCCGCGTGGCGGTCGCGATCGAGAAGGTGCGCGAAGCCGTGGTCGAGCGGGAGAACCTGCGCCAGATCCGCGACGTGGCGAAACAGATGGAGCATCTTGCCCATCACGATCCGCTGACCGGACTGCCAAACCGAGCCTTCTTCAGCAAGCGGCTGGAGAGCGAGATTGGGGAACTGGCGAATGGTCGACGGTTCAATGTCATGCTTCTCGATCTTGATCGCTTCAAGGCGGTCAATGACGTGTTGGGCCACGCAAGCGGCGATGCTCTTCTCGTATCCTTCGCAGAGCGCCTGCTGCAACTGATCGGGCCGCAGGACATGGTGGCTCGACTAGGCGGTGACGAGTTCGCAATCCTGCAGATCTTTCGTAAAAATGCGGTGCGTGAGGCAAGTCGCCTGGCGAAGGGCATCATCACCTCCGCATCGCACCCTTTCATGTTGCTGGGCAAAGAGGCCTCCGTCGGGGCCAGCGTCGGTATTTCGATAGCGCCCCTTCACGGTCACGACATGTCCGAGCTGCTCAAACACGCCGATGTGGCGCTGTACTGCGCCAAGTCAGGCGGCCGCGGGAATTTCCAGTTCTTCGAACACGGCATGGAAATGTCGAAAGAACAGGACCACGAACTGCAGCAGGACCTGGACCTCGCGGTCCAGCGGGACGAATTCGTGCTGCACTACCAGCCGATTTTCTGCTTCTCCAATCCCGAGCCTGTTGGCTATGAAGCGCTGGTGCGCTGGCAGCACCCGGTTCGCGGCTGGGTAACACCCGACGACTTCATTCCGCTGGCCGAAAAGACCGGCCAGATCTGTGCGATCGGCGACTGGGTGTTGAAGCGGGCCTGCCAGGAGGCCATGCGATTGCCGAACGAGGCCACAGTGGCCGTCAACATTTCGGCGATCGAGCTACAGCAGGGCGATCTTGTCGAGAAGGTGCAAAGGGCGCTGAATGACAGCGGCTTGCCGCCATCTCGGCTTGAGATCGAGTTGACGGAAACGGTTCTGCTCTCCGGCTCGGAGGCCATCACATGTCTGCAAGACATTCAGGCGCTCGGGGTCAGGATCGCGCTTGATGATTTCGGAACCGGCTATTCGAGCCTTGCCTATCTGACCAAACTGCCGATCAGCAAGATCAAGATCGACCGCAGCTTCATTGCCGACGTGATGACCAGCACGCAGAGCCTGGCAATCATTCAAGGTGTAATCCACATCGCCGCAGGACTTGGATTGAAAACGACGGCGGAGGGCGTGGAAACGCCAGAACAGCTTTCGCTGCTTCGTGCTGCCGGATGCGACCTGTTGCAGGGCTATTACCTTGGCCGCCCCATGCCACTTGCCGATATCGAGAGCCATTATCGTTCCGCACCCGCAAAGATGGTGCACCGCTAGGAGTAGAGACATGAAGCGTATTTCTCTTACCCTCCGTGGGCTGATGCGCCGCTCGGTCATTCCCACTTTGTTCGCCGCGCTCGTCTCTTCGCCGTTTCTCACGCTTTCTGCTGGGGCTGAGGAGTTGAAGAGCCCGACCCTCGACAAGATTGCGCGTACCAAGACGATCACGTTCGGGCACCGTCAGGACGAACTGCCGTTTTCCTATGTGACGCCGGATGGCGTCGTGCGCGGTTACTCCATCGATATATGTCAAAGGATTGCGGATCACGTTCGAGACGCGCTTAAGCTCGATACCCTGAAGACCGATTATGTGGTGGCGACGCCCGCAACCCGTTTCCTGTTGGTGAAGTCCGGCAAGATCGACATGGAATGCAGCGCGACGACCAACAATGCCGAGCGGCGAGAGCAGGTGGCATTCTCCTATCCCCACTTCATCACAGCCACCCGCTTCGTGACGAAAAAATCGAGTGGGTTGAACAGTATCAAGGATCTGGCCGGACGAACGGTGGCTTCGACCACGGGGACCATCAACATCGCGCAATTGCAAAACGTCAACAGAGAGCAAAAGCTGAACATCTCTGTGCTGATCAGCAAGGTGAATTCCGAAGCTTTCGCCATGGTCGAAAACAATCGCGCCTCCGCCTTCGTGATGGATGATGTTCTTCTGGCTGCCCACGTGGCTTTTTCAAATGCACCTGGAGACTATATGATCTCGAAAGAAACGTTCGGGCCGCCTGAACCCTATGGTATTCTTCTGCCGAAGGGGGATGATGCGTTCAAGACGTTGGTGAATGAAGCTCTCTACAAGATGTTTACGGACGGCGAAATCGAGACGATCTACAACAAGTGGTTCATGTCGCCCTTGCCGCCGGACGGGCGCAATTTCAACCTTCCGTTATCTCCTGAGCTGCAAGCCGCCTTCAAGGAGCCCAAGGAGTACCTGCAATGAGAATGTACATCTTTCATTGCCTCCTGCTTGCATTCTGCGCGCTCGGCTCGATTGAAGCCAAGGCGGAGGAAAAGGTTTTCGACACGCCCACCCTCGATCGAATTGCCCAAACGGGCAAGATCAGGATCGGCTATGGTTCGACAGCACCCTTCTCCTTTCTCAATGCGGACGGCCAGGTTCTTGGCTACTCGATCGACCTTTGCCGTGCTGTGGTGGAAAAACTGAAGCAGCGCCTGAAGGTGCAATCCATCGATGTCGAGTTCGTGCCGCGCACGCCGAGCAACCGCGTGCAGCTTCTCAATGATGGAACGATAGACATCGAGTGCAACGCAAGCACCAACACGGCAGAGCGGCGCAAAAGCGCAGCCTTCGCCTACCCGCACTTTTTCACCGTGACACGGTACGTTTCCCTGCGGAAAAGCGGTTTCAAGACATTGGATGATCTGAAGGGGCGTTCGGTGAGCGTGGCTCTCGGCACCGTCAATGTCAATGAAATCAATGAGAGCAGCCGCAGACGGAAACTGAATATCTCAGCCGTTCCTGTTGAAAGTCTTCAGGCTGCGTTCGACATGGTCACTGAAGGTCGTGTTGCGGCCTTTGCCATGGACGAGGTTTTGCTGAAAACGATGATTGCCCGCACGCAAAACCCGTCCGACTATGTGCTTTCCGAGGAGCAGGTGACAGATGCCCAGCCCTTTGGTTTTATGATGCGCGTGAACGACAAGGCGTTCGTCGGGGCAGTGAACGAAGCACTGAGCGAGATTTACAAGTCAGAGACTGCCAAAGAGATTTACAAGCGCTGGTTCGAGGAATCCATGCCGGGGCTCAACATCAACCTTGGTCTGCCGATGAGCAATTTCCTTGCGGAAGCTTTCCGCAATCCGAAGATCGTTGAATAAGCGCAGACGGGTGTAAGATTACCCCCCTTTTTTTCGATCTTTAAGCGTGTGTCTCGGTTTTGCGATCATGCTACGCGGCAAAACAAGACGAGAAGCGTAAAGAGCAAATCTGAAAGATTGCGACGCGCTTAGGTCCATGCTGCGACTATTTTGCTAGACGTCGCGCCCGCGTGTCAAAGCCTGAGCGCCGGCCTCGCGCATCCCGTTTTGTCTTCTCCCCGAGTTGTTCCGGCCTTTGCGCCGTTAATTTTTCAGGAACCAATGCCTGAGGGGCACGTTCGATTGGCAGGAGACGCGCCGTGTCAAACGGACGTGATGGTGCCGGAGAACATCGGGATTTTTCCGTTTTCTCTCGATGGCCAACGAAAAGGCAGACGAGCTTCTTATCCATCCGGCCGTCTCCGCCCAATCTGCCAAGACAATTTGGCTGCCAAGGAGGTTTTGACGTGGAAAAGACCGAAACGCGAAAGCTTGCGGAAGAATACATGCTCCTTGGCGGCACCCGCCAGGTCATGATCGACGACAACAAGACATTTGTTCGTCAATACGACCATGAGCCGGAAGAAGCCGAGCGCTTCTGGCAAGAGCGCATCGCAACCCTCGACAAGGCACGGATCGCTGATGTCGAATTTTTTCTACCGTCTGTCAACTCAGACGTAGAATCCTAACGAGCCCACCCCAACAGAATATAGACCAGGAAGGAAACAGTCATGACTGCTATCAATTCTGCCAAGATCGTCATTCTCGCGACCGACGGATATGAGCGCTCGGAGCTTCGCGTGCCGTACGAAGAGCTGCAGCGCAAGGGCGCAGACGTTAAGATCGCCTCGATCAAGGATGGCGAGATCAAGAGCTGGGACGAGAAAGATTGGGGCGACAGCGTGAAAGTCGACCTGCTTGCCAAGGACGTGCGGATCGAAGATTTCGACGCTCTCGTCCTTCCTGGCGGCCAGATCAATCCGGATGTCCTGCGCGCCAATGACGACGCAATGCGCGTGGTCAAGGAATTCGTGAAGTCCGGTAAGGTTGTGGCTGCCATCTGCCACGCACCATGGCTTCTGGTCGAAGCCGATGCGGTTCGCGGCCGTGAAGTGACGTCTTACGGCTCTATCAAAACCGACGTGAAGAATGCCGGCGGCATTTGGAAGGACGAAAAGGTCGTTTGCGATAAGGGCATCGTCACCTCCCGCAACCCCGACGACCTGGAAGCTTTCGTTGCAAAGATCGTCGAAGAGGTCGAAGAAGGCCGTCACGAACGTAAGGCAGCATAAGCTATTTTTCATAGCTTCAAGATCGATGAAGGGCTGGTGCACCATGGGTGCGCCAGCTTTTCTTTTGGGCGCGGCGATATGAAGCGAATATGAGGAAGGAGGCGCCAGTGCACGTGCCTTCAAATCGCGAGTCGGGACAGGCAACACTCCGTGAGGCGGATATTTTGCCACATTATTGCCTTATTTAAGCCACTCTTTCGTCTCGGAAACGTTTCAGAAAGCGGTTGAAATTAATTTTTCCCAACAAAAACGGTTTATTTTTAATTATTTTATATGTGCGGCGCCATAATTTTGCTGCGCTGCACATAAGAAATATTACATGTCTCTTATTTAATCGAGCCTTACAGAAGAGCTCCATCTTACCGGCAAGACCAGTAAACCAGAAGAACAGTTTTAATATAAATGGCTGCACAATACATAGAGATGGTCACCATGCATCAACTGCATGACGCGTGCCTGTCTTTGTTCCTTTTATAGGCGTTCATCAATAGTCTCAGCCAACATGATGTGAGGAATTTGGGGCGGCCGGTTTTAGGCAGCCGGGTAACGCTGCCTCACAAAAAATTCAAAAGCACCAAATTCCGACCACAGACTTCATGTCTCATGGTGACTGCATGACGCGCCCAACGGGTACCGACCTATCGCAAAACATAAATGGAGTTCTCTCTATGAAGTCCGCGACTCGATCGGCTGTTTCGCCGCTTAGTGGTTCTGAAGAGTCTGATGTGAGCTTTCCTATCGGGGGCATCGTGAAACGCAGTTTCGATGTTTCCTCGGCACTGCTCGCCCTTCTTGTCCTCAGCCCGATCTTTCTCATGATCGTGGTCTTGGTCAAACTCTCCGACAAGGGACCCGCTTTTTACGGCCACCGCCGTATCGGCCATAATGGCCGCACGTTTCATTGCCTGAAATTCCGCACGATGGTCGTGAACGGAGATGAGGTGCTGAAACAATATCTGACGTCTGACCCGCAAGCTGCGGAAGAATGGCGCCAGACGAGAAAATTGAAGAACGATCCGCGTGTCACAGCTGTCGGTAGCGTTCTTCGCAAGCTGAGCCTTGATGAACTGCCACAGCTCATCAACATCATTCGTGGTGAAATGAGTGTTGTGGGTCCTCGTCCTGTCGTGGACGAAGAGCTCAACTACTATGAAAGTGCCGCGCGCTACTATCTCAGCACGCGTCCTGGTCTTACCGGTCTCTGGCAGATCAGCGGTCGCAACGACGTCTCCTACAAGGAGCGCGTTGATTACGACACGCAATATGTTCAGAACTGGTCGATGATGAGAGACATTTCCATCATCATGAAAACCGTGCCAGCTGTCTGCATGTCCCGCGGCAGCTATTGAAGCCAGATTAGATACTCGGCGTGAACGCAGGCCCTCCCACCTGTGCCATGCCTTGCGGCTGCGACCGGACCTGAGCCGGTCGCACATTCACTTTTCAAGGCATCAACATGGAGTTTTACATGGTTGGCATTGCCGACGAAGCCCTCCCTAAAAAACGGCGCACCCAAACATGGTGCAAAGGTGCTGCTCTGACGGTTGCCGCGGCGCTACTCTTCACCAGTCCGCTCAGCGCGCTTGCGCAGGATGGCCACTACCGCCTTGGAACCGCTGACAAGCTTCGCATCCGCGTTGCCGAATGGCAGCCGGCAGACGGCACCATCCGCAACTGGGATGTGATCAATGGCGATTACTCGGTCGGCCCGTCAGGCACGCTGGCGCTTCCCTTTATCGGCCAGTTGAATGTTGCCGGAAAGACTGCAGGCGAGGTGGGAGAGGCGATCGGGGCGCAGCTTCAAAGCAAGTTTGCTCTGCGCAACCTTCCATCAGCCTCCGTCGAAGTTGCCCAGTTCCGTCCGGTCTTTCTGACGGGGGATGTGCAAACGCCCGGCGAATATCCCTATGCGCCCAATATGACGGTTCTGAAGGCTGTCAGCCTCGCGGGCGGTTTGCGCCGCTCCGATGCGGGGCAGCGTTTTGCCCGTGATTTTATCAATGCCCGTGGCGACGCCGCCGTCTATGACGACCAGCGCGGCCGTCTTCTCGCGCGTCAGGCAAGGTTGGTTGCCGAAGTGAGCGGCGATCAGGAGATCAAGAAGACGCCTGAAATGGAAAAGGTCGTCAATATCGATGCGCTCCTGGAAAGCGAAAGTGCGCTGATGAAGTCTCGCACCGAGCGCTATACGCTTCAATTGAAAGCGTTGAAGGATTTGCGTGAACTGCTGGATGCGGAAGTGGAATCTCTGCGCAAGAAGGCAGAGAGCCAGCAGCGTCAGTTGCAATTGGCAAATGAAGACCGGGAAAAGGTCAATCGCTTGAACGAGCAGGGTCTTGCGCTTGCTCAGCGTCGTATCTCGGCGGAAGAACGCGCAGCCGAGGTTGAGGCGACGCTTCTCGACATCGATACGAATGCTTTGCGCGCCAAGCAGGATATTAACAAGGCGATCCAGGATGAGATCAACCTGCGAAACGACTGGGACGCGCAGCGCTCCAAGGAATTGCAGGATACGCAGGCCGAATTGCAGAAGCTGAACCTGCAGCTTTCCACCAGCCGCGAACTCATGTCGGAGGCCTTGGCGCAATCGGCGGAAGCTCTGCGCTTCGATCCTTCCGGCAAGTCGGCCTCGATTTCCTATGTCGTTGTGCGTGAGGACGAAGGAAAATCGAAGGAAATCAAGGTTGACGAAACCACGGCGCTTGAGCCTGGCGACGTTATCAAGGTTTCCTCGGAAGTGCTGATGCAGTGAGGCTGCCATGCGGATTGCGAAATCGGCATTGATCGATCCTGACAGAAATGGGCTCTACGGAACGGCGGCCGTGGCGCTGTCCTTCTTCGTCTTCGCCTATTCGTCGAAGTTCGGCCAGATCTCGATCCTTGCCTATTACGCCGTCTGGCTGCCTCTGGTCGTGGTGGATTATCGCCGGGTGCTCGGCAATTACACCCGCTACTTGTGGATCTTCGCCTTCGGCATTCTGGCCGTGCTGTCGAGCTTCTGGTCGGACGCCATGTCCGTCAGCCTGCGCGCCTCCATTCAGTACATGACGCACATCGTTTGCGCGCTGATTGCCATGCGCGTCATATCGATCAAGACGCTGACGCGCGGAGCGCTGATCGGCATTACCATCGTTCTTCTCTATTCACTGCTGTTTGGAACCTATCTTTTCGATGCGCTGGATGGCACGACCAGCTTCGTCGGCGCATTCTCTTCCAAGAACCAGTTGGGCTTCTATGCCTCGCTTGGCGTCCTCTTTGCCGTAGCTTCTGTGCTTGTGCTGCGCCAAAGAGGTTTGTGGCTGCCGATCGCGGGCGTTGCTGGTCTGATCTCGGCATACAGCCTGCTTGCATCGCAATCGGCAACATCCGCGATCACCACTGCAGCCGTCGTCATCATGATGGCGGGTCTTCTGCCGCTCTGGGCCTTGTCCCCTGGCAATAGGAAGATGCTGTTTTTTGCAGCCGTTGGCTTGGGCGGTCTGTTTGTCGTGGCCGCGCTACAGTTCGGCCTCTTCGACGCGATCCTCGGTGTCTTCGGCAAGGACACGACACTGACAGGACGCACCTATCTCTGGCAGCAGGGCATCGAGGCGGCCAAGCGGGCGCCAATTTTCGGTGTCGGTTATCAGGGTTTCTGGGTGCCGGGCTTTTCCGATGCCGAACGGCTCTGGGACGATTTCTTCATTTCCGGTCGCAGCGGCTTTCATTTCCACAACACCTATATCGAGGTGGTGGTGGAAAACGGCTTCGTCGGTCTCATTCTGCTTGTCATCCTGCTCTACGGCACGCTTTTGGGTCACTTGCGATCAATCCTCATGCGCAATCAGGATCCGCAGGCGCTGATCCTGTTTTCGCTCTGCGCCCTCTTTGTCGTCCGCTCTTTCGTCGAGATCGACATTATTTTCGCATACCAGATCGGCTCGTTCCTGCTGTTCTACGCGGCTGGCAAACTCTGCCTGCCGCGGCGCACGCCTGTGGTCACATCGCCCTTTTTGGCAGGTATCGCGGTACGGCCATTGGCCGGGAGATAAAGGAATCATCCATCTCTCCACAGGAGTCCGGCGGACTCATGTTGACTCTTTTGTGAATCTAGAACAAAAAGTGAACATTAGTTTTTTAGCGTGGAATGCTCTGAGAAGTTTCGTGTCATGCAGAAGCGCGCAGAACAGCTTGTCGTGGAGGAATTGCGAGAAAGGCTGGAGAGGATCACCCAAGGTCCTGCCAGACAGCAGGAGACTCTGCCCTTCAATATTCCAGCCATGGATGAGCGTCTCCCCGGTCAAGGCCTGAAGCTTGGCAGCTTGCATGAGGTGAGCGGCGGCGGAAATGGTGCCGTGGATGGCGCAGCGTCAGCGCTCTTTTGTGCGGGCATCGCTGCCCGGTTGAAGGGCAAGATCCTTTGGTGCGTGACCCGTCCCGATCTTTTCATGCCTGCTCTCACACAGGCAGGGCTCTCGCATAACCGGCTGATCATCGTCGAATGCCGCGACGAAAAGGGCGTGCTGGATTGTTTCGAGGAGGGGCTTCGCTGCAACGGCTTTGGTGCCGTGATCGGTGAAGTGTCGAAGCTGCCGATGAACATGTCGCGGCGTTTGCAACTGACGGCAGAAGCTTCGGGCGTGGCAGCCATAGCGCTTCGCCGCTGGCGTCATATGAGCGGTGTTGCCGATTTTGGTCAGCCGACCGCCGCCGTCACCCGGTGGCGCATTTCCATGCGTCCCTCCACCCCGCTGCCGGTACGTGGGGTAGGGCGGTCACGCTGGTTTGTAGAATTGCTGCGTGTCCGGGGCGGCGAACCTTTTGAACTGGAAGTGGAAGCCTGTGATGCAGAGGGTCGTCTCGCTATACCTGCCGACATGGCAGACGGATCGATACCGCAGGATGCTTGGGGACGAAGCGCCGCCGGTTGAAACTCCGGTCGTCATGATCGCCCGCCAGGGAAGCCGCCGGCTCGTGGCTGCTCTGAATAGTGCCGCGCTGAAAGCGGGCTTGCGGCCCGGCATGCCGGCCAGCAAGGCGCAGGCCATTCTACCGGGCCTGATTGTCGAAGACTTGAAGCCGGTGGAGGATGCAAAAGCCCTTGAGGATCTGGCCTTCTGGTTTTTGCGCATCTATGCCCCCATCGTCGCGCCGGATACGCCCGATGGGCTGGTGCTCGATACGACCGGGGCCGATCACCTGCATGGCAATGAAAGACTGATGCTGACAGGCATGATCAATCGCCTGCATGCGCTGGGTTTTACGGCGCGTGCGGCAATTGCCGAAAGCTGGGGCGCGGCCCACGCGCTTGCCCGTTTCGGGCGCGAAGCCGTCACCATTTTACCTGAAGGTGGCGTGCGAGAAGCGCTCGCACCTCTCCCGCTTGCCGCCCTGCGGCTGGATGCACATCTGCTCAATGAGCTGAAGGTCCTTGGCTTTCGCCGTATTGGAGAATTGGCAGCCGCGCCGCGCGCGCCGATCACTTTGCGGTTCGGCCCGGAAGTGGGTCGCAGGCTGGATCAGGCTCACGGTATCCTGTCGGAACCGATAGAGCCGGTCCGCGTGGCGGAACTGGTAACCGTGCGCCGCTTCTTTCCCGAACCGATTGGTGCCGCAGAAACCATTGCAAAATACACTCGAAAGCTTGTGTCCGACCTCTGTCTGGATTTGGAGAAGCGGGGTTTAGGTGCGCGTCGTGTCGATCTCGTTTTCCATCGTGTCGATAGTGGTGTGCAGGCCATTCGGGCCGGAACCTCCAAACCCGCACGCGATAGCAAGCAATTGTCGCGCCTTCTGACCGATCGTATCGAGACGATCGATCCGGGTTTCGGCATCGAGAAGATGACGCTGACGGCGACCCATGCCGAGCCGCTTGTTGCCGGGCAGACGCGCTCCGTTCTTCTGGATGAGGCGGGAGGCGATATTGGCGAGGCTGTCGATATCATCCTCAATCGTGGCCACAAGGTCTATCGCTATGCCGCCGTTCAAAGCGATGTGCCGGAGCGTTCCGTTCAAAAGATTCCAGCCGAGGCCACGGAAGATGCACCTGGCTGGCCGGAACATTGGCCGCGACCGGTGAGGCTTCTGTTCAAGCCGGAGCCAATCCAGACGGTGGCACTCTTGCCCGATCATCCTCCCCGAAACTTCACATGGCGCGGGGTGCGTCACATCGTCAAGCGAGCCGACGGGCCGGAGCGCGTCTTTGGCGAATGGTGGAAGCGCGATCGAGAACTCTCGGCGGTGCGCGATTATTTCCGCGTGGAAAATGAGAGCGGCGAGCGCTTCTGGATATTCCGCTCCGGCGATGGCGAGCACACCGAGACCGGCTCTCTGGAGTGGTTCATGCATGGATTTTTCGCATGAGTACGGGTGTTCGTTATGCCGAACTGCAGGTTACCTCGCATTTTTCGTTTCTGCGTGGCGCCAGCTCCTGTGAGGAATTGTTCGCCCAGGCCAAAGCGCTTGGCATAGAGGCGTTGGGCATTGTCGATCGCAACAGTCTCGCCGCCATTCCCCGCGCGCACAAGATTGCCGAAGAGCTTGGTATGCGGCTGGTAGTCGGTTGTCGACTGGACCTAGCGCAGGATGTTTCCGTGCTGGTCTATCCGGTGGACAGGGAGGCCTATGCCCGCCTATGCCGCCTGCTGACATTCGGCAAGAGAGATGGCAAGGCTGGCAAGTGCTCGCTCACCTGGAGTGATCTGGTCACCTATGGCGAAGGGCTGATCGTGATTCTCCTGCCGGATGAGACGCATGAAGGGCTTTCCAGCCATCTGCGACGGATAAGGGCTGATTTCGGCGACCGCGCCTATGTGGCGATGAGCCTGCGTCGCCGACCGAACGATGCATTCCGCCTGCATGAGCTTTCGCAGATGGCAGTGCGCGCCGGTGTGGCAACGGTCGTCACCAATGACGTCCTTTTTCATGAGCCCGGTCGTCGCATGCTTCAGGATGTCGTCACCTGCATTCGCCATAACTGCACCATCGACGATGCCGGCTTTCGCCGCGAGCGTCATGCCGATCGCTATCTGAAGCCGCCGGAGGAAATGTACCGGCTTTTTTCTGCCTATCCGGATGCCTTGGAAAATACGCTAAAGATCGTGAAGAAGTGCAGGTTTTCGCTCTCGGAGTTGGAATATCAATATCCCGATGAGCGGCAGGTACCAGGCCTGACGGCGCAGGAAGCGCTGGAAAAATTCGTCTGGGATGAGGCACCGAAGCGATATCCCAATGGCGTGCCAGAAAAGGTGAGGAAGGCGCTTCGGCACGAATTGACCATCATCGCCAAGAAGGAATATGCGCCCTACTTTTTGACCGTCAATACCATCGTCAGGAAGGCACGGGAGATGAAGATTCTCTGCCAGGGACGTGGATCTGCGGCCAATTCGGCCGTCTGTTATGTCCTCGGCATCACCGCAATCGATCCGGATGAAAGCGACCTTCTGTTCGAGCGTTTCGTTTCCGAGGACCGTGACGAACCGCCGGATATCGATGTTGATTTCGAGCACCAGCGGCGCGAGGAAATCATCCAGTGGATTTATGATCACTATGGGTTCGATAAGGCGGCGCTTTGTGCTGTGGTGACCTGCTATCGCGGCAAGGGCGCCATCCGCGATGTCGGCAAGGTACTGGGCCTTCCCGAAGATCTGACCAAACTCATGTCCTCGCAGATATGGTGGTGGACGGAAGGGACCGGAGAGAAGCACGCCAGGGAACTGAATATCAATCTGGAAGATCGGCGCGTCAGGCTCGCCTTCGATCTCGCGCGCCAGTTGATCGGAACGCCCCGCCATTACAGCCAGCATCCCGGCGGTTTCGTGTTGACCCATGACCGTCTGGACGAACTCGTTCCCATTCTTCCAGCATCCATGAAGGACAGGCGGATCATCGAATGGGACAAGGACGATATCGAGATCGTCAAATTCATGAAGATGGATTGCCTGGCGCTCGGCATGCTGTCCTGCATGCGCAGAGCCTTCGAAATGCTGACGGTTCGCAAGGGTGAAGAGTTTGGACTGACCAGCATCAATAACAACGACGATCCGACCTACGACATGATCTGCAAGGCCGATACGATCGGCACGTTCCAGATCGAAAGCCGGGCGCAGATGTCGATGTTGCCAAGGCTGAGACCGAGGGAGCTTTACGATCTGGTCATTCAGGTCGCAATCGTGCGGCCGGGTCCGATACAGGGCAATATGGTCCATCCCTATCTGAAGCGGCGTCAGGAAATAGCAGAGGGTAAGAAGATCGTTTACGAGCATCCCACCCTTGAAAAGGTTCTTGAGAAGACGCTTGGCGTTCCGCTGTTTCAGGAACATGCCATGCGCATTGCCATCGACTGTGCCGGCTTTACCCCCAGTGAAGCGGATAAGCTGAGACGGGCGATGGCCACATTCAAAAATGTTGGGACTATCGCGAATTTCGAAAAACGGCTCATCGGCGGGCTTATTGAAAATGGCTTTAGCGAAGAGTTTGCCAAAAGACTCTTCGCTCAGATTCAAGGTTTCGGCAGCTATGGCTTTCCCGAAAGCCATGCAGCCTCCTTCGCCTTGATCGCCTATGCATCGGCATGGGTGAAGTGCCACCATCCCGATATCTTCTGTGCGGCGCTTTTGAACTCCCAGCCCATGGGGTTCTATGCTCCTGCACAGCTTGTTCGCGATGCACGCGACCACGGCGTTGTTGTTCGGCCCGTTTGCGTCAATGCGAGCCGCTGGGATTGCGTGCTGGAGGAGAAGGTCGGTCCGGACCGCAACGCCGTTCGCCTTGGCATGCGGCTGGTGAAGGGGCTGTCCAACCATCATGCGGGCAATATTATCGCGTGCCGGGAGGAGCGTCCCTTTCAATCTATCGATGATTTATGGAGGCGGGCAGGGGTACCGGTTTCCGCGCTGGTGTGTCTTGCCGAAGCGGATGCTTTTTTGCCGTCCCTCGGTCTTTCACGTCGTGAGGCATTGTGGGCGATCAAGGGCCTGCGCGATGAACCCTTGCCGCTTTTTGCCGCCGCAGCTGCTCGGGAGAACGCGTTGATCGAGGAGATGCAGGAGCCGGAAGTCAACCTGCTGCCCATGACCGCAGGCGGAGAGGTTGTGCAGGACTATGGTCATGTGGGCCTGACGCTGCGAGACCACCCCATGAGCTTCCTACGCCAGGATCTCGCGCGACGTCGGATCGTGACATGCGCTGAGACGCTTAAGACGAATGACGGCCGCTGGCTGGAAGTTGCCGGTCTGGTGCTCGTGCGGCAGCGCCCCGGCTCGGCAAAGGGCGTCATCTTCATGACGCTTGAAGACGAGACCGGCATTGCCAATGCCGTCGTCTGGGTGAAGACCTTCGAGAAATACCGCCGTGTCATCCTGTCGGCGGGGATGGTGGGAATTTACGGCAAGCTTCAGCGTGAAGGCGAGGTCGTGCATGTGGTTGCTCACCGCATCACCGATCTGTCGGATGTTCTGAGAAGTGTCGGCGAAAGGGATAAGCCGTTTCCGCTGCCGCATGGTCGCGGCGATGAGTTTCACCATGGGATACCGACGACGCGTGACAGACGCGGGTTACCTCCAAGATCAGCTCTTCAGGAGAGCGATGACGATCACATCACGGTCAAGGGCCGCAACTTCCATTGAGTTTAAGGGCACAGCTACAGCGCGAACCGGGTTGCCATCACACCGCGCGATTAACTGGGCTTATTTGCTGGAGAGGGGAAATATCACCTCAAAGCGCGACCCAAACCAGTCCTCGCCAAAATTTATCATTCTCTACGGGCAGCAGAAAATCTAAAGAACGCCTCCGAATGAGCCCGACCCGCCCCATAACGGCTTGAGACCGAAGATTTTCGGCGCTCGTATAGGACACGATCTCAGTCGCATCTAAATGACTTTTGGCATGTACCAGGGCCGCTTTAGCACTTTCTGTAGCATAACCGCATCCCCAAGCGTTTCGATTGAATCTCCAGCCAACCTCATAGTGGGAACCCAGTGGATGGTTCGTCGTCATCCGAGGCATAACACCTGCGTAGCCGAGGAATTTTCCCTCCCGGTCTTCTACGGCCCAACGGGAGATGCCGTGTTCAATTTCCGCCGTCCGATAGCGCTCAAATTTTTGTTGGCTCTGATACTCGGTCATCGGTCCTCCGAGATCAGCCATGACACGCGGATCCATATGCATGGCAAAAAAATGTTGGAAATGATCATCCCGCCAATTTCGCAGGATCAGGCGCTCGGTGCTGATCACTGTCTGCCCTCCAAGATCACGAGCGACCAAAAGCAAAAGACCGTACCCTGCTGAGCACTTAAAGCGCCGCGTTCTTGATCCGATCCTTGCCGACTTCAATCACGTGCCGCATCGCCTTTACGGCGGCGGCCTCATCTCGCGCGGCAATGGCGTGCACAATGCGCAAATGGTTGGCGGCAATCTCCGCGATGGTGGCTGGAGCCGAGGCAGGCGACGAGAGCTTGAAGGAGATGGCTAGTGCCGCCTCGATCAGACCACTTGCCGAACGCATGAAGGGATTGCCGGAAATGCTGGCAACGGCCAGATGGAATTCCAGATCGATCTTGGCAATGCTTTCGGCGGTATGGGCAGGGTTGTCGAATTTCGCCGCGATCGCGTAGAGCGCGACAATATCTTCGCTGGACGCATGCCGAGCAGCCGCTGCCGCAGCAGCCGGCTCAAGCGCCAGGCGAATTTCGGCCAGATGCTCGATGAACTCCGGATCGAGCCCTGCCTCGCAACGCCATCCCAGCACATCCGGGTCAAAGAAGTTCCAGCTCGATTTGTCGAGAACGCGTGTCCCGACTTTCGCTTTGGCTTCCACCAGCCGCTTTGCGGCCAGCGTTTTCATCGTCTCTCTGAGAACGGTCCTCGATACGCCGAAGCGAAGCGAGAGTTCGGCATCGTTGGGGAGAAGGGAACCCTCCGGTATCCGGCCCGAAACAATGGCGCTGCCAAGTTCCGCCACGACGTGCGCATGGCTGTTGCGCCGCTTTCGTCCCGATATCGTGTTTTCCAGTAGCCCCAACAACTATCTCCCTCGCTGATGTTATGCCGGGTGAGCCGCCGCCATTCTTCTGTTTGAGTACCAGATGATTGTGCGTTGCAAAACGATGAATATGAACAGAAGTATGCCGATGACGATTTTCGTCCACCAGGATGACAGTGTTCCATCAAAAACGATATAGGTCTGAATGAGGCCCTGGATCATCAGGCCGATGAAAGTGCCGGCAACGAGGCCTGTTCCACCTGTCAGCAGTGTCCCGCCGATCACCACGGCTGCAATCGCATCCAGTTCGACACCAACGGTCGCCAGAGAGTAGCCCGACGAAGTGTAGAGCGTGTAGACGATGCCCGCGAGGCCGGAGAGAAAGCCGGACAGCGCGTAGATGCCGATCGTGGTCTTGGCGACGGGTACACCCATCAGTTCCGCCGATTGCTGGTTTCCACCAAGCGCGTAGACATTGGCACCGAAGCGGGTGCGGGCTGCCACCAATATGCCGACCGCAAAAACGATCAGCATCAGGATGGCAAGCGCCGTCAATCGACCGCCACCGGGCACACGAATATAGAAGCCCTGGATGGCATCGATGACCGGATGGGAGATCGGGACGGAATCGGTCGACATGAGATAGGCGGCCCCGCGTGCCAGAAACATGCCTGCGAGGGTGACGACGAAGGGCGGGATCGCGAGAAAGCGGATCATCGCGCCCATCAGGCTGCCAAAAATCGTGGCGATGACGAGCACCGCCGCAAAGGCAACGAGCGGATGAACACCATATCCGTTGACGAGCACGGCGACGAAGACGCTGGAAAAGGCGATGACCGATCCGATCGACAGATCGATGCCGCCAGACAGGATCACGAATGTCATGCCGACGGCCGCAATGCCGAGAAAGGCATTGTCGGTCAGAAGATTGCCGATGACCCGTGTGCTGAGAATGCCCGGATATTGGGAAACGCACAGGGCATAGGCAATGATGAAGATCGCCAGCGTGGTGAAGAAGGGAAGGTTGCGTGTGTGGATCATCGCGCAGCTTCTCCTTTGTTGGTGGTGGGCGCCGGTGTCGCCGGGCTTGGTTTTTTCGGCGTCCTGGTAAAGCCGAGCAAAGTGACAAGTGCCGGCGATTGAAGGGTCAGAACCACGATGATGATGCCTGCCTTGATGATCAGGTTGAATTCGGGCGGGAAGCCTGAGACGAGAATGCCGGTATTGATCGTCTGGATGATCAGCGCGCCGATGAGCGACGCGGTGATCGAGAAGCGACCGCCATTGAGCGACGTGCCGCCGATGACGACTGCAAGGATCGCATCGAGTTCAAGCCAAAGGCCGGCATTGTTGGCATCCGCACCGCGAATGTCGGCGGTCACGATCATGCCGGCGATGGCGGCACATAATCCGGAGATTGCGTAGACGAAGAACAGCAGGAAGCGGGCGCGAACACCGGCAAGGGCGGCCGCGCGGCGATTGATGCCGGTTGCCTCGATCAGGAAGCCGAGCGCGGACTTGCGCACCAGAAGACCGATCAGAATGGCGCTTGCCACCCAGATCACCACGGGCAGAGGAACGCCTGCAAAGGATCCGGAACCGATGGCTGAAAAGCTGTCATTGTTGAAGGTCAGGATGACGCCCTCGGTGATCAACTGCGCAATGCCGCGGCCGGCAACCATGAGGATGAGGGTCGCAATGATCGGCTGGATGTCGAGGACGGCGACGAGAATGCCGTTCCAGATGCCGCACGCGATGCCGACTGCCAATGAGACGGCAATCACGACGGGAATGGAATGCCCGGCACTGATCAGCGTGGCTGCAACCGCGCCGCAAATGGCGATGACCGCGCCGATGGAGAGATCGATACCCTTGGTGGCAATGACCAGCGTCATACCGATCGTCAAAAGCGCCACGGGTGCGGCGCGCACCAGAATATCGATAAGGCTGCCATAGAGGCGTCCGTTCTGCATCGAGACGTTCAGGAAGCCGGGCGATATCACCGTGATGGCAGCCAGAATGATGAATAGCGCAATGAACTGCGGCGCCAGTCTCTTCAATTTGAACGTTACGCTCTTCATCACGCGGCCTCCGTGCGGGCGGAGGTCGCAATCGCCTTCATGATGTTTTCTGCAGTCACGTCGGATCCCTTGAGTTCTTCAACATGGCGGCGGTCCGACAGGACGATGACGCGATGGGCGACCGCCGTTAGTTCTTCCAGCTCCGAAGAAATGACGACGAGCGACATGCCCTCCTGGCAGAGCTTCTCGATCATCTTGAGGATTTCCGCGTGTGCGCCAATATCGATGCCGCGCGTCGGCTCATCAAGAATGAGGAGGCGAGGCTCGGTTGCCAGCCAGCGGGCAAGGATTGCTTTCTGCTGATTGCCGCCAGAGAGGAACTTGATCGGACGTTCACGATCGGCGGGACGAATGTCGAGCGACTTGATGAAGTCGTCGGCAAGCGCTGCCTTCTGACGCTTGGAAATCGGTCGCATCCAGCCCTGACGGGCTTGCAGGGCAAGCGCGATATTATCGGCGACGGAAAAATCGCCGATAATGCCGTCCGTCTTTCGCTCTTCAGGACAGAAGCCGAAGCCCTGGTCAATGGCCGCTTCCGGTGATTGGATGGAAACCTGCTTGCCATCGATGGTCGCTGTTCCGCTTTCCGGCTTGTCGATGCCGAAGAGAAGGAAGGCGGTTTCGCTACGTCCTGAACCGAGGAGTCCTGCAATGCCGACCACTTCACCCGGACGAATATCAAGATCGAAGGGTTCGACGCTGCCGCGCTTGCCATAGCCTTGAAAACGGATGGCAGGCGCCCCTTCGACCACATCATTGTCGGAGGGCTGGCGGTTATGCGTGACATTCTGCAATTCGCGCCCGAGCATCATGGAAATGAGCTCGCCTCTTGGAAGCTCCGAAATGGTGCGCGTGCCCACCAGCTTGCCATTGCGCAGGACCGTGACGCGGTCGGCAATGTCGTAAACCTGGTTGAGGAAGTGGGTGATGATGACGATGCCGAGACCTTCGGCGCGAAGCTGTCTCAGCACCGTGAAAAGCATCTCGACTTCATGCGCGTCAAGACTGGCTGTCGGCTCATCCAGAACGAGCACCTTGCCGGAGAGATCGACGGCGCGTGCAATCGCAATGATCTGCCGGATGGCGACCGAATAGCTGGAGAGCAGGGCATTGACGTCGATGTTCAGGCCATAGCGACCAAGCAGCTTCTGGGCCTCGTCACGCATGGTGCGCTTGTCGATGAGGCCGAAGCGGCGCGGCTGGCGGCCGAGAAAGAGATTTTCGGCAACGGTCAGGTTTTCCAGGAGATTGACCTCCTGGTAGACGGTGCCAATGCCAAGCGCCTGGGCTTCACCGACATCGGCTGGGGAAATCTCGTCGCCATCAAGGCGCACTGTTCCTTTGTCGCGGGTGTAAACGCCAGTCAGGATCTTGATGAGCGTGGATTTGCCGGCACCATTTTCGCCGAGCAGCGCGTGGACTTCACCCGCACGCAGAGTGAAATCGACATTGTCGAGAGCGGTTATGCCGAGGAAGGACTTACCGATGGCACGTGCTTCCAGAAGGGACGGTTGTTCGGACATTCTGAAGCATTCCATTGAAGAAGAAGCGTGAATGGAAACGGTGCCGAAGCACCGTTCCGATCGCCAGTTCCGATGTGAGGCATGTTCAGCAAAGAACCAGCGGCACTCTGCAATGCGCAAGAACGGAAGCGTTTGGATATCTGGGGTGAAGCGGACTTCACCCCCAAACCGGTCTTAGTAGCCGAGGCCTTTCTTTGCCTCATAGACCTTCATCGGATCGTCAGACGCCGTGTAGAGCTTGGATTCCGTCTGGATCCACTTCTTCGGCTCTTTCTTGTCCTTGAGGTAAGCGTCAAGTGCATCGAAGGCTGGACCAGCCATGTTCGGCGTCAGTTCGACCGTTGCGTTCGCTTCCCCGGCAGCCATGGCCTTGAAGATATCCGGAACGGCGTCGATGGAGACGACCTTGATGTCTGTGCCGGGCTTCAGGCCGGCTTCCTTGATCGCCTGAATCGCGCCGACAGCCATGTCATCATTGTGGGCGTAGACAGCGCAGATGTTCTTGCCGCCATTTTCAGCCTTGATGAAGCTTTCCATGACTTCCTTACCCTTGGTGCGGGTGAAGTCGCCGGTCTGCGAGCGCGTGATCTTGATGTTCTTGTGCGAAGCGATGGCTTCTTCGAAGCCCTTCTTACGGTTGATGGCAGGGGAAGAGCCGGTCGTGCCCTGAAGTTCGACGACATTGCAGTCCTTCGAACCGACATCCTTGACCAGCCAGTCGCCGGCAACCTTGCCTTCGTGAACCTGGTCGGAGGTCACAGCGGTCAGGTAGAGGCTATCTGGAGCTTCGATCTGACGGTCAAGAAGAATAACGGGAATGTTTTCTTCCTTGGCTTCTTTCAGAACGGCGTCCCAGCCGGTGGCGACGACAGGGGCAATCAGAATGGCATCGACGCCCTGGGCGATGAAGCCGCGAACGGCCTTGATCTGATTTTCCTGCTTCTGCTGCGCATCGGCAAATTTCAGAGTGATGCCACGCTTTTCAGCCTGTTGCTTGGTGACAGTGGTTTCTGCAGCGCGCCAGCCCGATTCGGAGCCGATCTGCGAAAAGCCGACGGTGAGCGACTTTGCGGATACGCCAGAAGCCAGGCATACGGAAAAAGCGACGGTAACCGCCGCGAGTGCTTTTTTCATCTTTAATCCTCCCAGAGATGATGTCGGCTGACGTGGCGATATGAGCATATAGTATTATCTTTGAAAAGCGATTTTTTGCTTCGGATCGCCACTCAGCTTGAAATAGAACGGGTCATTCTAAATAAAGATAATTAGATTCAATGGGATAATTTAGTAATATTTTTTCAGCGGCATTGCCGCGTCTGTCTTTGCGTTCCTTGACAATTGCGTTCATCCCGAAATAGTAATACGAATATAAAGAACAATCTGCGGCATTGACCGCATTCCTCAATTGCCGCAGATCAGGCAAGGGATGAAAAAGATTGAGGCGGGAGGAATCGTGCGAATCGTCAGCGAGAGTTTGGACGCAGTGGAAGGTTTGGGCAGATGTCCGCCTTGCCAGATGTCGTCGTCTCCGCTACGCGTCTGCGTGGTCCCATTGTCGACGCTTCACCATGAATTCGTCGCACTCCCGTTGACCTACCCGTTCGCCACTTCCGGCTGGAGACCATTATCATGACAGACTCGAAGAATTTGACCGCCCCACAAGGCAAGCTGCGTTCGCGCGCCTGGTTCGACAATCCCGCAAATGCCGACATGACGGCGCTCTATCTCGAGCGTTACATGAATTTCGGTCTGAGCCAGGCCGAGCTTCAGTCCGATCGCCCGATCATCGGTATCGCGCAGACAGGGTCCGACCTTTCGCCTTGCAATCGCCACCACCTCGAACTGGCGAACCGCCTTCGTGAAGGTATCCGCGAAGCGGGCGGCATTGCCATCGAGTTCCCGGTTCATCCGATTCAGGAAACCGGCAAGCGCCCGACTGCCGGTCTCGACCGTAACCTTGCCTATCTCGGCCTCGTCGAAGTGCTGTATGGCTATCCGCTCGATGGCGTCGTTCTGACGATCGGCTGCGACAAGACGACGCCTGCCTGTCTTATGGCGGCGGCCACCGTCAACATTCCGGCGATTGCTCTGTCCGTCGGCCCGATGCTGAATGGCTGGTTCCGCGGCGAGCGCACCGGCTCCGGCACCATCGTCTGGAAGGCTCGCGAACTTCTGGCGAAGGGCGAGATCGACTACCAGGGCTTCGTCAAACTCGTTGCCTCGTCCGCGCCGTCCACCGGCTATTGCAACACCATGGGCACGGCGACCACGATGAATTCGCTGGCCGAAGCGCTCGGCATGCAGCTTCCGGGCTCTGCCGCGATCCCTGCACCGTATCGCGATCGCCAGGAAATTTCCTATCTCACGGGTCTTCGTATCGTCGAGATGGTCAAGGAAGACTTGAAGCCGTCCGACATCATGACCAAGGATGCCTTCATCAACGCCATCCGCGTCAACTCGGCAATCGGTGGTTCCACCAACGCGCCGATCCATCTGAACGGTCTTGCACGCCATGTTGGCGTCGAGCTCACCGTCGATGACTGGCAGACCTATGGCGAAGAAGTTCCGCTGCTTGTCAACCTGCAGCCGGCTGGCGAATATCTCGGCGAAGACTACTATCACGCCGGTGGCGTTCCGGCCGTCGTCAACCAGTTGATGGAACAGGGTCTCATCATGGAAGACGCCCTGACCGTCAACGGCAAGACGATCGGCGAGAACTGCCGTGGTGCGATCATCGAAGACGAGAAGGTCATCCGTCCTTACGATCGTCCGTTGAAGGAGCGTGCAGGCTTCCGCGTGCTGCGCGGCAACCTCTTCTCTTCCGCCATCATGAAGACCAGCGTTATCAGCCCTGAATTCCGTCAGCGCTATCTCTCCAACCCGAACGATCCCGAGGCTTTCGAAGGCCGTGCCGTGGTGTTCGACGGTCCGGAAGATTACCATCACCGCATTGACGATCCGTCGCTCGGTATCGACGCGCAGACGGTTCTGTTCATGCGCGGCGCAGGTCCGATCGGCTATCCGGGTGCGGCAGAAGTCGTGAACATGCGTGCTCCCGATTACCTGCTGAAGGAAGGTGTCAACTCGCTGCCTTGCATCGGCGACGGTCGTCAGTCAGGCACGTCGGGCAGCCCGTCGATCCTCAACGCCTCGCCGGAAGCGGCAGCAGGTGGCGGTCTTGCCATTCTGCAGACCGGCGACCGCGTTCGTATCGATGTGGGCAGAGGCACCGCCGATATCCTGATCTCGCCGGAAGAACTGGCGACGCGTCATGAGGCGCTGAACGCTCAGGGTGGCTACAAGTATCCTGATCACCAGACGCCTTGGCAGGAAATCCAGCGCGGCATCGTTGGACAGATGGAGACGGGTGCCGTGCTCGAGCCAGCCGTGAAGTACCAGCGCATCGCCCAGACCAAGGGTCTTCCGCGCGACAACCACTAAAGCATGGTGCGATGTGCCGGAGCGATCCGGCACATCATTTCTCGCCGCCGGTTGTTACTTAGCCGGCGGCTTTTCTTTGTCTACCTGTCCGACGTCATGACGGTGATCTCGCCGCTGCGTTTGATCTTCACGCCTGAAAGTCGTCGCGTCATGAAGGCGCCGGTATCGACATTCAACCTGTTATGGACCATGGCGACGTTGCGCACCGGCGTATGACCGTGGACGGTCAGAAATGGGTTTGCCACCGAAGGTGCTCCCTGTTGGCTTGGTCGAATCCAGAGGAGGTTCTTGTCCTCCTGCTGTTCGAGGGGAACGTCGTTCAAAAGTCCGGCATGGACAAAACACAGCCCCGGCACCGCAATGAGCGAAGGAAGGCTGGCGGCAAAGCTAATGTGATGTGCCGGTATGGCCTTCTGCACGGCTGCTCGCAATTGCCGATTATCCTCTGGCAACCTGGCAATGCCATAAGACCGCAAGGTTTCAAGACCGCCGAATTCCAGCCAACGATGATCACCATGCGGATTTCGGATGAAATCCACCATCGATTCCTCGTGGTTCCCAGCGAGGCAGAAACGCCGAATTCCGTCGGGCTGGGTCGTGATCAACTCTTCGAGGACCGCAGAGGACTTCGGTCCGCGATCCACATAGTCGCCGAGCATGATGATCCACTTTTCGCCGACTTCACGTTCGGCGTCGGCCACAATCTTCTCCTGCAGAATGTGAAGAAGGTCGAGGCAGCCATGGACATCGCCTACTGCATAGATGACCTCCGGTCGTTCGGAGAAGAAGAGCTTCTGGCGCATGGATGGACCAATTGATCTGGAGAAGGGGCTAGAGCCGGGAAATCTCTACCAGCCTTAGAGCACTTCGAGTTGAAAAGGAAACCTGTCAGCGCGATCCTGCGGGATTTGAAAACTCCTCATTCCCGACGCGCAACAACGTCGCGCTTCACCGACTGGCCGTCGGTCGTGTATCATCGCGCCAAGGCCGGCAGTCCTTCCCGCGCCCGGATGAGTTCGATCAGGTGACGCAGCGCCGGGTGGTTTTGCCGTCGGCTCGGATAATACATGTGGAAGCCGGCACCGGTCGATGACCATTGAGGCAAAACGACTTCCAGCCGTCCATCGCGCAGCTCCGCATCGGCACGGCGTTTCAGGACGTAGCCGAGACCCAAACCATCGGCAGCGGCATCGATGGTGCTCTGCGTATCGCTGATCGTGCAGTTGCCGGGCACGTCCATCCGTATCATGGCATCGCCATTGCCCAGTTCCCATCGGAACGCCGAATTGTCACCCAGAAGAAGGCGCAGGCAGGAATGCTGCATCAGGTCGTCCGGCTTCTTCGGTCGGCCATGCGTGTCGAGGTAGCTCGGCGCGCCGACGATGACCCATTCCAAAGGTTTGGTGAGCGCGATTGCGATCATATCCTCGGGAACTGTGTCCCCGTATCGTATCCCGGCATCGAAGCCTTCGGCCACCATATCGACCGGGCGATTTTCGACGACGACGGTAAACCGCATATCTGGCAAGAGCTTCAGAAAACTCGGGAGTAAAGGGCTCACCAGAAGGCGACTGGCGTCGGCGGGAATGTTCAGGCGCAGTTCGCCGAAAGCGCCAGCATGCCCGTCCTCCATCTCGGAGAGCGCCGAGCCGATCTCATCGAACCCCGCCTCCAGGCGGGCGGCGAAGCGCAGCCCCGCTGGCGTCGGCGCAACGCTCCGGCTTGTGCGATTGAGAAGCTTTGTGCCCAAACGCTCTTCCAGCCGGCGGATTGCGTGGCTGAGAGCAGATGCCGTGATCCCCAGTTCGATTGCGGCTGCCTTGAAACTGCGGCGCCGAACGACGATTGAGAAGGCGGCAAGGTCGGGCAGCTCCGAGCGGAGAAACGGCGGCATGAATGATTTCCGTTCAGTGCATCGTTGAATGTGATGCAAGCATAAGAACTTGCTTCTGTGCCTGCAAGGCCTAGGGTCTTCCCAACCGAAGCGTGCGGAGGAGCACCCCATGTGGCACGAATTGAAGATCCCGGATTTGAACGACAGAGCCGTTCTCGTCACAGGGGCCTCAACCGGTATCGGCGCGGCAGTGGCCAAGGCCTTGGCCGTGCAAGGCGCAAAGGTTGCTGTTCATTACAATGAAAGCGCTGCGGCTGCCGAAGCGGTGCTTGCCGACATTCGCCACGCTGGGGGTGAAGCCATCCTTATCCAGGGAGATGTATCAAAGCCAGGCGGGAGTGAACGCGTGGTTGAGGCTGCAGCTGAAAAGCTCGGCGGGCTTGACGGGCTCATCAATAATGCCGGAGGCATGCTCGGTCGCGTGCCGACGGCGGATATGGACGACGCCCATTATGCCCGTGTCATGGACCTCAATGCCCGCTCGGTGTTGGCTGCGACAAAGGCGGCCGTTCCGTTCCTGAAGCGGCGGCAGGGCTTCGTCATCAACACGACCTCGATTGCGGCACGCAATGGCGGCGGCAATGGCGCAATCCTCTACGCTGCGGCCAAGGGCTTCGTCTCGACGATCACCCGCGGCCACGCAAAGGAGTTCGTCGGCGACGGTATTCGCGTCAACGCCGTCGCACCCGGCATCATCGCGACACCCTTTCATGATCGCTACACCAGCCCTGAGATGCTCGATGCCCAGCGTCAGAGCGTCCCGATGGCCCGTGTCGGCACACCGGACGAATGCGTCGGCGCCTATCTCTTTCTCGCCTCGCCACTCCTGTCCGGCTACATCACCGGACAGATTATTGAGGTCAACGGCGGACAGCTGATGCCGTAGGGCGCCTCTGGCGCCTTTGTCCCTCCCAATCTTTGCCCCCAACGTAGCCGACCGGCACACCGCCGAAGTCGTCGGCCTTTCTTACGGAGTACATTCATGACCATTCAGACACGCCGTCTCGGTCGGACGGACTGGAATATGTCGGAAATCGGTTTTGGCGCCTGGGCCATCGGCGGCTCATGGGGAGACGTGGACGAGAGTGATGCGAAGGCCAGCGTCCATGCCGCGCTTGATGCCGGTATGACATTCATCGACACGGCTGATGTTTACGGTGATGGTCGCTCCGAGCGCATCATCCGTGACGTGTTGAAGGAGCGCGGCGGCGATCGGCCGATCGTTGCGACGAAGGCCGGACGCAGGCTGAGCCCACATGTGGCCGATGGATATACCAAGGCCAATCTTGAGGCTTTCGTTGATCGGAGCCTCACGAACCTTGGCGTCGAGGCTCTTGACCTGGTCCAGCTCCATTGCCCGCCGACAGAGGTCTACTATCGCCCCGAAGTCTTCGGCGCGATGGACGACCTCGTTTCGGCCGGCAAGATCCGCTTCTATGGCGTATCGGTGGAGAAGGTGGAGGAAGCGCTCAAGGCCATCGCCTTCCCGAACGTATCGACGGTTCAGATCATCTTCAACATGTTTCGGCACCGCCCCGCCGATCTGTTCTTATCTGAGGCCAAGCGCCGCGACGTCGGCGTCATCGTGCGTGTGCCTCTGGCAAGCGGTATGCTGACGGGGAAGATGGGCAAGGACTCGACTTTCGCTGCTGACGACCACCGCAACTTCAATCGCCATGGCGAAGCATTCGATGTCGGCGAAACCTTTTCAGGAGTCCCATACGATGTCGCGCTTGAGGCGGTTGAGGAATTGCGAGCGCTGGTTCCGAGCAACGTGACCATGGCGCAGTTCGCGCTGCGCTGGATCCTGATGGAGGAGGCCGTCTCGGTCGTCATTCCTGGTGCAAAAAACCGCGATCAAGCAACTTCCAACGCTGCGGCGAGCCGTGTGGCGGCAATCCCCGCAGAAGTCATGGATAAGGTGCGGGCCCTTTACCGTGACAAAATAGCGCCGCATGTCCATCAGCGTTGGTAGGTAAAGAGACGAAGAAGAAGCGCCCTGGGCCGTATCACCCACGGCGCTTCTTCTTTGAATGAATGCATCATAAGAGACTGCCCGTTGGCTCGCTTGCAATTCCTCTGGGTTTGGATTGCCGGCGCGGGTCTACTGACACTCGATCCCTAAAAACGAGCTACCTCTTCACGAGAGATATTTGTCTCATCGCCATGTCTGACCTCAAAACTGTCCACTTTCTATAGATTGTTGATGATGTTGCTCTGGAAGCAAGGGAGGAAGGACATGCCGCTGCAAAACCGTGTCGATCCATTCGGGGATATTCTCGACCTGCCACTGCGAGGCCTCTTCACCGGCAATCGCGGCATCATCCATGACCCGGCCTCACGAACGCTGACGACCAAGCGATGGGCTTCGAAATCCTGGTTGATTTGCAGTTGCAGCTATAAAGACGTCCGCCGCGACGTCATGGCGTCGCGAAGCTGGACGGAGCTGTTCTTTCTCGATGAGGCGACTGCACTGGCAGCCGGGCATCGCCCCTGCTTTCAATGCCGACGTGATGAGGCAGGCAAGTTCGTTGCCGCCTGGGTTGAGGGCAATGGTTCTCAGGCAGGTTCCATCCGCGATATAGACGCAACGCTGCACCGGGAACGCCTGCAGATGAAACGAAAGCGCGTCAATGTCCTTGTGACGCCTGTCGAGGAGCTGCCGGACGGGACGATGATTGCGGCGCAAGGCGAGGCCTATCTCGTTGCCAATGGCAATACCTACCACTGGAGCCCTCAAGGTTATCGTCAAACATCCACGCTGCCTTTCGTCGACGGGCTTTTGACGCCGCCATCGACGCTAAAAGCTTTGGAGGCAGGCTATCGACCAGTGCTGCACCCGTCTCTTGAAACAGCCGATCTGGATGCTGCGTAATGATGAATGACCTCTTCGCCGGGCTTGAGCCTCAGCAGGCGTCCCGGCAGGATATGGCAGACGGTGCCGTGCTCATCCGCGGCCGTGCACTTGCCCAAGCAGATCAACTGATTGCCGATATCCAACGCATTTCATCATCTGCCCCCTTTCGCCACATGGTCACACCCGGTGGTTTTTCCATGTCGGTCGCGATGACCAATTGCGGCACCTATGGCTGGGTGACAGATCGGCGCGGCTATCGCTATGAGCGGCAGGATCCTCTAACGGGTGAGAACTGGAGCCCGATGCCGGAGAGCTTTTTGTCACTTGCGGTAAGGGCTGCCAACGAGGCCGGTTATCCCGAGTTCCTGCCGAATGCCTGCCTTATCAATCGCTATGAGCCAGGCGCGAAGATGTCGCTGCATCAGGACAAGGACGAGAAGGACTTTTCCAGTCCCATCGTTTCCGTGTCGCTTGGTCTCCCTGTTGCCTTCCAGTTTGGCGGCTTGCAACGCACCGATCCTGTGACGAAGTATCCGTTGCAGCATGGCGATGTGGTGGTATGGGGCGGACCCTCCCGCCTTTTCTATCACGGTGTGCTGACACTGAAAGACGGCATCCACGAGAAAGCCGGCCCCTTCGGTTATAACCTCACCTTCCGCCACGCCGTGGTGTAATCAAGGCGTCGCCCACGCCCACGCTGTGCTGAGGTCTCGAAGATCGTCGCGGAAAGACTGGACTTTAACGAGTGTGTTAACTCTAAAAACGATCTCCGCCCTTTCCTCAGGTCGCGTTTACCTGTCGTTTCGTCATTCCTGTGTAGCGTGAAAGCACAACACGAGATCGGGAAACGACCATGGGTGCAATGCTCAAGCCGAACAGGGCCTACGATACAGACCAACAGATTGAGTTTAACAGCAAGCTGACGGCTGCCCATGCGCGCATCGAGAAGCGGTTTCTTGATGGCGGCGCAGTGCTCGTTTCCGTCATGGAGATGCTCAACGATCTTATCGGCATCCTCGATGGGATCACAGGAACAATGGACCAGGGCAAGACCGAGGAGACGGTTGCCGGTCTGCGCAGGACGATGACGGATCTGGCGCATCTGCCGGAAATCGAGCGCGATCGCAAATCCGGTTTTGAAGCACTGACCACCATGTGCGCCTCGACCCGCGGCCATATCGACGATATTCACGAGACCATTCGCTACCTCAAGACCTTTGCCATAACGGTGAAGATTGCCGGTGCGGGGCTGGCGGAGTTTTCCGGTTTTGCCGACGAAATTCGCGATCGCATCCAGTCGGGTGCGGATGAGGTTGCCCGCTTTGGTGCCAATCTTGAGGCGATGCGCGCGCAACTCACCGATGCCCGCTCATTTTCATCGAAAACACTGACCGACTTCAGCTCGATCATTCCGCCCATCATCAAGGGACTGACGGAAAACTCCGCCCGCATCGTTGCCCAGCATCGGGAAATGGCGGAGATCGCAGGTCAGGTCAAAAAGATTGCCCAAGGGGTGCAGGGCAAGATCGGGTCCGTCCTGTCCAATCTTCAGATCGGTGACATTACCAGACAGCGCATCGAGCACATTCAGAGCATTCTCCAACTGTTGGAAGAATTCGTCGCCTCGGCGGAAGGCGAAGCGTTGACCGAGACCGAACATGAGGTGCTGCGCGAAGCGGTGCTGCAGCTTGTCAGTGCGCAGATGGACGAAACGGCTGCGGATTTCCAGCGCGATTGCAGCAAGATCTTCACCAGCATTTCCAGCTTTATCGATGATGCGGGCCGCATTTTGTCCTTGCGGGACGAACTCGTCGATCGCAGCTCGAACGGCGACAACAACGTGCTTGCGCTGATGGAAAGAGATATTGTCGAGGCCTGCAAGCTGGCTGAACGCGTTCAGGGCAGCAGCGGTGACGCGGACAAGGTCGTGTTCTCCGTTGCAGAGAGCGCTCAGGAATTGCTGCGCGGTATCGAGGTGCTGCGTTCGATCAAGATCGACATCCATTACATGGCGCTGAACTCCAACCTGCGCTGCTCCAAGCTTGGCGAAGCAGGGCGTTCCGTCAACGTTGTCAGTGGCGAGATGCGGATCTTCGCCGGCAAGCTTGAAACGCCGGCTGACGCCATCGTCGAGGATCTGCGCGGCGTAGAGGTTGCCACACAGGCACTGGTGGAACAGGGGCAGGGGCTTTCGAAGAACTTCAGCGCGCCGCTCAATGAAGCGCTGGATTCGATCCGGAATGCCAAATCTCAAATGGAGCAGGGAACGCAGGCGCTCGCCGAAGAGGGACAGGCCGTCTTCAGCCGCATCAGTGCTGTCGTCACCACCCTCGATTTCGAAAGTGAGCTGGGTGCCACCTTCAACGATTGCTGCAATATTGCAGCCCAGTTGTCGCAGGGGTTTCAGGCCGATGTGTCGGGCTTCGCCGACAAGATCGAAGGCTTTTCGTCGCGCGTCTACAAGCTTTACACCATGGCGCATGAGCGCGATATTCACGTGCGATATCTGCCTGCCAACAGCGCCAGCGCTCACGCGACGGCCACACCGTCGGTGGAAGCAGACGACGACGATCTCTTTGCCGATGCGCTGTTCTGATCACTTGGAACCGTTTTAGCGCATGTGCGAAAGCCGTGGGGTTCGCTCCGCGGCTTTCTGCTATTCTGGCGAGCGTTGGTCGGAGTTAGACTGGTGAACCAGCCTGATGCATTTTGGGGTTGCAAAAGCCGGCAGGATATCCGATCCATCCTGCACTGCGTTGCCTGAGGCGGACGCATTCATGTTTGCTCGATAGTCCGGTCGCCGATCGGTATTTCAACGGGCGAGCATAGACAGCCAGTGGTGAATGAGCATGACGAGTTCTTTGGAGGCTAGGCCGCTTTTCGGCATCAGTCTCGCGGCTATGGGCTATTCCTGCTTTGCCATGCAGGATGCGTTGGTGAAGTACCTTGTGGAAACCTATTATGTTCCCCAGATCCTTTTCGTGCGTAGTGCTGTTATCGTGGCGATCACCGGAACGCTGGCTTATTTCTACGGTCACCCATCCATTTTGAAGAGCAAGTATCGCGGCACGCTGGTGCTGCGCGCAACGCTGATGCTGATCGCCTGGATGCTGTTCTACAGTTCGTCGCTCTATCTCGGTCTGGCGGAACTGACGACACTTTACTTTTCTGCGCCGATCATGGTCGTCGTCCTTTCCATCTTTGTCTTGAAGGAAAAGGTCGGCATGGGGCGCTGGATTGCATGTGCCTTCGGCTTTATCGGCGTGCTCGTTGCGGCCAATCCGACGCACTCGCCGAACTGGCTTCCGGCGCTTCTATGCATCGTTGCCGGCTTCTGCTGGGCCTGGAGCACCATACTCGTTCGTATCGTCAGCAAGAGCGAAACGACGCTGACGCAGATGTATGCGACGAGCGCATTGTTCGGCATCGCCTGCGCGCTGGCACTGCCGTGGCTGTGGAAGAACCCGGACATGCAGGGCTGGGCGCTGATGATCGGGGTCGGCCTGATCTCCACGCTCGGTCAATTTCTGCTTTATGAGGGGTTCCGGCACGCCGAAGCTTCCTCACTCGCCTCGGTCGAATATACCGGGCTGATCTGGGCGTTTCTCTATGGCTATATCATCTGGTCGGAAATCCCGGCCGCCAACGTCTTCATCGGCGCCCTTCTGATCGTGACCGCAAGCCTCGTGCTTGTTGGCTGGGAGCGGCGCGCAGTACGATCGCCGAAGGAGCGTATTCTTTAGACGTCCCGTGTCTGCGCTGCCCGTGCTTTCGCTGTCAAAGCCACCTTGCTTGGGAACATCCGCGCTGTCGCGACGTTTTCGAGAGCCTGTAAAAGGAGACTCTCATGGCAGTTGTTTATCATGTCGATCAACATGACGGTGGATTTGCGTATCGCGTCGATGATGTCTGGTCCGAGACCTTTCCAGATCACGATACGGCTCTGGAAGCCGCCCGGGATGCGGCGCGCCGCCAGCAGATCGGCGGAGACGAAGTGGAAATTTCCTACCAGCTTGCCGATGGGCACTGGCAATCGCAGCATGTGAAGGGTGGAGACCGGCCGGAGACGGATGTCGTCGACGACACCGCAGACCGATAAAATGACGCTCCCGCCCATCATCGTCACGGCACATGCCGCGCCAGGCGATATGGCATATTTTGACCAAGTGAGGCGGAAGCATTTTCCGCCCCATCGAAACTTCCTAAATGCCCACATCACCCTGTTTCACCACCTGCCCGGACGGGTCTTTGGTGAGGCGTCAAGTCTTGCTCAAGAGGTTGTGGCGCAAACGATGCCCTTCATCGCGGAAGTATCAGGTGTCAGGCATCTGGGCGGTGGCGTCGCCTTCGAGATCATGAGCCTTGAATTGGAAACCCTGCGCGCCAACCTTTTTAGAGCCTTCGGATCGTGGCCCGGGCCGCAGGATCGACAGAAGTTCAAACCGCATATCACTGTCCAGAACAAGGTGGAGAAGGCGTCCGCGGATACTCTCTACGATGCGTTGCGTGCAGGCCTTGAACCGCGTCATATCACGATCCTTGGAATTGACCTGTGGGACTATCTCGGTGGACCATGGGGACACCGCGCGTTTCTGCCTTTTCCGCAGTAGGGTGCTGCTTCCGGCGTTCCGCCGGCAAATACGAAAGTGATGCCTTCAGCAATGCTTCTCACGCTCTCCAATGTCAGCAAGTCCTACCGAACCGCAGAGGGACCGATTGCTGTTTTGCGTGGCATAGACCTGTCCGTGGATGCGGCGCAAAGTGTGGCTCTGACGGGGGAATCGGGCAGCGGCAAGAGCACGCTTCTCCATCTTGCCGGCGGGCTGGATCGGGCCGACACCGGCTCGATCATTGTCAATGGGGAAGATATTACCGCGCTGGATGAGGCTGGACGCGCTGGCTACAGGCGCAAGACTGTCGGGCTGGTGTTTCAACAGTTCAACCTTATTCCTTCCCTCAGCGTCGCAGACAATATTGCCTTTCATGCGAAGCTTGCCGACCGCTACGATGCGGACTGGGCGCGTGAACTTACCGACACCCTGGGCCTCAGTACGCTGCTCAATCGCTATCCCGAGCAACTGTCGGGCGGGCAGCAGCAACGTGTGGCGATCGCCCGGACGCTAGCGGCACGCCCCGCACTGGTTCTGGCCGATGAGCCGACCGGCAATTTGGATGAGACAACCAGCGAAGTGGTGCTCGACCTGATGATCTCGCTGAGCCGAAGTGCGGGCTCGGCACTGCTGCTGGTAACACATTCAAGCCGCATGGCGAGCAAGCTGGACCGGCAGGTGGTGTTGCGCGGTGGAAAGATCGTCGCATGATCTGGGCCGTTTTCCACGCGCTGATCTCGCACTGGCGCTACCGCCCGCTGCAGCTTGTGACGCTCGTGCTCGGGATCGGTCTTGCAACTGCATTGTGGTCCGGCGTTCAGGCCATCAATGCGGAGGCCAGGGCAAGTTACGCGCGTTCGGCGTCGATTATCGAGCAAGGCAGCCTTCCGCGCCTCGTTGCCAACGACGCAGGCTTGATCGCGCAGGAAAATTTTGGGGCGCTTCGGCGGGCGGGATGGAACGTCTCGCCAGTGATCGAGGGTGACTACCGTTTCAATACGGTGCGGATCAGGCTGACCGGAGTCGATCCGCTGACGATGACGGGTGAGGGCGGTCCGGTTCAGATCGCCGGTTCATCCGATCTCGCGGCCTTCATGGCAGACAAGGGCCTGCTGATCGTATCGCCTGCGACCGCAGTGCGACTTGAAGGTGAGACGCAGATCCCCTTGAAGATTTCGCCGGATGTGCCGGATGACGCCGCTTTCGTCGATATCGGACTGGCGGACAGGTTGTTGGTCCGAGACGGGCGATTGAGCCGCATTGTGATGGCGCAAAACCAGCGCTCCGGGTTGCCGGATGTGCAAACCATTGCGCCGGAGCTTCACCTCCAGCCGATGGAAGACCGGGGAGATATGGCCCGTCTGACCGACAGTTTCCACCTGAACCTCACCGCCTTCGGCTTTCTTGCCTTCATCGTCGGTCTCTTCATTGTCTACTCGGCAACCGGCTTGTCTTTCGAACAGAGGCGAGCCAGCTTTCGCACCATCCGCGGGCTTGGCGTTTCGCTGCCCATGCTGACGGTGCTGCTCCTGGTGGAAATCCTGGTTCTGGCGTTGCTGGCCGGAATCATCGGTGTCGCCCTTGGCTACGTCATCGCTTCGTCCTTGCTTCCTGGCGTGTCATCGACGCTGCGTGGTCTCTATGGCGCGTCCGTTCCTGGAAGCCTCCAATTGCGACCGGAGTGGTGGGCCACGGGAATGGGGATGGCGCTTGTCGGCACCCTCTTGTCCTCCATCCAAAGCCTATGGCGGGTGCGTCGCATGCCGCTTCTCGCCTCCTCGCAGCCGCAGGCCTGGGGCGTTTCATCGGCTCGCGCGCTCCGTCTGCAGGCCATCGCAGGTGCCGGCCTTCTCCTGATCGCAGTGATGGTGGCGCTGTTCGGCAATGGGGTTGTCGCCGGTTTCACAGTGCTGGGCGCATTGCTGTTGGGGGCAGCACTCCTTCTGCCTGCCTTCCTGTCAAGAGCGCTGACATGGGCGCAACGGCGTGCAAAGGCGGCACTGAGCGTCTGGTTCTGGGCGGATACGCGCTTGCAATTGCCGGGCCTGTCTCTGGCTTTGATGGCGCTGCTTCTGGCGCTTTCGGCCAATATCGGCGTGGGCACGATGGTGTCGAGTTTCCGAATGACTTTCATCGGTTGGCTCGATCAGCGCCTGGTGTCTGAGCTCTATGTCACCGCCAGAAACGACGAGGAAGCCGCTCGCCTCAGAGCATGGCTGCCACAGCACGCCGATGCCGTGCTTCCGATCTTCAGTGCGGAAGGGGAGGTCATGGGCAAGCCGGTGCAGATATCAGGAGTCGCGGACCATGCGACCTATCGCGACCACTGGCCGCTTTTGTCCGAGCAGCCAGATGCCTGGGATGCCGTTGCCTCTGGGGCCGGCGCTCTCATCAATGAGCAGCTCTGGCGCGGAGGGAGTTTGAAACTCGGAGAAACACTGCGGCTTGCGGACGGCTGGACCGTGCGGATCGTCGGCGTCTATTCCGACTATGGCAACCCGCGCGGTCAGCTGATGGTCGGTGCGAATGCTCTGACGACGCATTACCCGCAAGCCTCGAAATTGCGCTATGGCATCCGCGTCGAGCCCGCCCGCGCTGCCGCGTTGAAGAGACAGATGGTAACAGAGCTTGGCTTGCCGGAGGGAAACATTATCGATCAGGCGGCGATCAAGCGTCAGTCCCGGGCAGTCTTTGAGCAAACCTTCACCGTAACGGCGGCCCTCAATATATTGACGCTTGGCGTTGCCGGTTTCGCGATGTTCGCCAGTCTTCTCACCCTTTCGGGCGAAAGACTCCCACAGCTCGCACCCGTTTGGGCTATGGGGATCAGGCGGCGCAATCTGGCGTTTTTCGAAGTGTGGCGAACGCTCGCTCTCTGGTCCATCACCTTCATTTTCGCTATTCCTGTTGGCCTTGCACTGGCATGGGTGCTGCTCGCGATCGTGAATGTCGAGGCCTTCGGCTGGAAGCTTCCGATGATGATCTTTCCGTTGGAGTGGCTGCGCCTTGGCGTCATCGCGCTGATTGCAGCGCTGCTCTCCATCGTCCTGCCAGTCCGCCGCCTGGCCTCCATCGATCCGGCCGATCTTCTCAGGGTGTTTGCCAATGAGCGGTAGAATGCATCTCAGCCTCCTGTTTTTATGTCTTACCCTGTTGCAGCCGCTTGCAGCATCGGCGCAAGGATTTGCGGGGCTGGGGTCGGAGGCGCAAGGCTTTGCAATACCACAGCGTGGCGTGAGCTTGCGCTTTCCTAAGGATCATGGAGCGCATCCGGACTATCGTATCGAGTGGTGGTATGTAACCGCCAATCTGACGACCGAAGATGGCCGTTCTCTCGGGGCGCAGTGGACGCTTTTTCGTTCTGCTCTTGCGCCCACCGACAAGCAAGGCTGGTCCAGTTCTCAGATCTGGATCGGCCACGCTGCGGTCACCACCCCGGGAAAGCATTTCGTTGCCGAGAAATTGGGACGGGGTGGTGTCGGGCAAGCCGGCGTAGAAATCGCGCCGTTCAATGCCTGGATCGATGATTGGCAGATGACGGCCCGTCCGAAGGATTCCGGCGACGCCCTGGATCATTTGACGCTGACGGCCAACGGCACGGATTTCTCCTATCGACTGCAACTGGATGCCAAAGGACCTCTCGCGCTGCAGGGAGATCGCGGTTTTTCGGTCAAGTCGCTCGCGGGCCAGGCAAGCTATTACTACTCCCAGCCCTTCTATCAGGTCACAGGCAGTGTCGAACTGAATGGTCAGCCGATCAAGGTCAGCGGACGCGCGTGGCTTGATCGGGAGTGGTCGTCGCAACCGCTTGCTGCAGATCAAACCGGATGGGACTGGTTCTCGCTTCATCTGGCGTCGGGCGACAAGGTCATGGCCTTCCGACTGCGGGACAGCAAGGGTGGGTACACCTCTGCCAACTGGATATCCGCCGATGGCAAGACGACGCCGCTGTCGTCCGATGACGTCATTCTCGAATCGTTGCGGAGCGCCGATGTGAACGGAAAGAGCATTCCAGTCGCGTGGCGGGTGAGAATTCCGGGCAAAGGTCTTGATATCACGACGCGCCCCCTCAACGAGCAAGCCTGGATGGCAACGTCCACGCCCTATTGGGAGGGGCCAATTTCCTTCGAGGGTAGCAGCAAGGGTGTGGGTTATCTGGAGATGACGGGCTATTGATACATAAGCCTATGCACAGCATCGTCTTTTCGAGACGGAGAAAGCGAGTTTTATACATGATCTCGATGCCAGGGGCGGCTGTCGCAAAGGCGATAGCCGGACAAGAGTGCGAATAGAAACGTCCGAGACGAGTGCCTTTCCCTCCGTCAATCTTTTTGACGATATCCATCGGTCGACCTTCGACTATTTCTGGTCGGGCGCTCACCCCGACACAGGTTTGCCTTTCGACCGGCTGAGTGCCGAGGGAAAGCCGATCAACGACATCGTCTCGATATCCGGTGCCGGCTTCGGCCTCATGGCCATACTTGTCGGTGCCGAACAGGGATGGATCGGTCGCGGGCAAGCGCTCGAGCGCGTCTCGCGCATGCTTCAGTCGCTGTCCTCCGTGGAGCGGTTTCACGGTGCCTTACCGCATTTCGTGCATGCGCAGACGCTGACGATTCTCCCCTTCGGTCGCAGGGACGATGGTGCCGATCTGGTGGAGACCTCTCTATTTCTGCAGGGCCTGATCTGCGCGAGGGAGTATTTCGCAGGACAGACTTCAGACGAAACGGCCTTTAGAACTTCTGCGGATCACATCATTCAAGGGGTCGAATGGTCGTGGTTCACCCGCAAGAAGCATGGCCCGCTTTATTGGCATTGGAGTCCAAAGTATCACTGGGCGCGTAACGTGCCGATCACCGGCTGGAACGAGGCGCTGATCGCTTACGTGCTTGCAGCTGGCGCAGAGGATCATGCCATCAAGCCGGAGAGTTACCATGCCGGCTGGGCAAGGCATGGCGAGATGGTCAATGGTAACACCTATCTCGGCACAGTTTTGCCTCTGGGCGAGCCCTTTGGTGGCCCGCTGTTCCTGTCGCAATACTCGTTCTGTGGCCTCGACCCGTTCGGGCTTCGCGACCGCTATTGCGATTACGCTGAGCAG
The DNA here is from genome assembly GCF_004310285.1 of Agrobacterium cavarae. GTDB lineage: Bacteria > Pseudomonadota > Alphaproteobacteria > Rhizobiales > Rhizobiaceae > Agrobacterium > Agrobacterium cavarae. The sequence continues at coordinate 150,728 of NZ_SISF01000032.1, read as the reverse complement.
GTTACCGCCCATGCCCGGATCAATCACGATTACTGCAAGGCAAAGTTTGGCGATCCAGGTGCCTGGGGAATGACGGCCTGCGATGGGCCGAAAGGCTATCGCGCTTTCTCGCCAACCGTCGATGGCGGCATTATCGCGCCGACGGCCGCCCTTTCGAGTTTTGCGTTTCTGCCGGATGAGGCGGAGGAGGCGCTGGAGATCTTCGCGTCCAATCAAGATGGAAAGCTGCTGGGACGATATGGTTTTGTCGATTCCTTCTCACCTGCCACCGGCTGGGCGGCGAAAACGCATCTGGCCACCAACCAGGGGCCGATCGTCGCGATGATGGAAAACCATCGCTCCGGTCTGCTTTGGCGGTTGTTCATGAAGTCACCCGAAGTGCAGCGCGGACTGGACAGGTTGGGGTTCGAGCGACCGAAATGAAGCCGAACGGCCGGTCCTCAGCCTTCGATGAAAACGTCCGTTCCGGTGCGCAGAACCCCGCTCTCGACCACATCGCAATAGACGCCAAGGCATCTGTGGTTCGTGCGCAGGATGGTTCTCAAGACATCCGGCTGCTCAGGCAGCTCCGGTTGCGGGATCAGGGTAACGCCGCAGCGCTTGGTCTTCTCAATGACGATGGCGCGGATGTTGCCGATATGCAGGATGGCACCGATCCAATCGTCTTCGGGAAACGCATCCGTTACCGATGCCTGGAGAAAGATCGACGGTCGGAAGCGCCTGCGATCGGCCTCGCCCGAGGCCAGACGGTCTCGGATCTGCGCGACCGAGGCCGAGGAGAGAAGGTGGAGCGGGCTTGCCTGATAGGCCCTGCCGATAACGGGGAGCCTCTGTTCGAGCTCCTCCGCCGCATCGGCGTATTTGCCGATGGAGACGCTGAAGCCGAAATGCGCAGACAGTCTTCTTGGAAGATGGTGATCGTCAATGGGCAGTTCATCGCCATCGGGAAACAGAAGCCAGGTTTTTCCGGCGCCATCGATCCGGCTGGAGAGCATGAGGGCAGGGCGCCAGCGTGCGTCCTTTTCCGGTGTGGCGATGGCGCCGGTGCTGGTCTCGAAAAGCCCAAAGCACCGATCGCCGGCTATGCCTCTTTCATGGAGGGTAACGGTGTCACATCTTTCGCCTCCAGTTGAACTGACGGGGTAACGCCAGATTTCCTGGATGTGGCCAACTTTATTCATGCTGCGAATTCCAACGGTTGATCAGACTGCTTCCCTGTTACGGGACGCGTCCTCAAGCCGTAAGACGCTCGTGCAGGTCAATTTTCGCCAAGTCCTTGATAATCGACCCTGCAACGACTTCTCCTATTTCAGCGGCACTGGTGATCCCCTGTATAAACGGATGTTTGTGCAGGAGATAGGGAATTGCAGCACAATAGAGCGCTGTCTGAAGTGCACCCCCGGAGATCACGCGATACTCCTCATCCACATCGATGCCGCCAAGATGGGCAACTGCGCGCGCATTGTCATCCGAGAATACGCTGCGTTCCAGCACGGTTGGCGCCTCCCGCACCACCTCACTGCTGACAAGGCTGGGGAAGGGGATGTCCTTGGCGGAGTGGGCGCTCTGGCCCGTCGCATCGATGAAGGTGTCGAACTGGAGTGTCGTATCGTCCATCGTCACCGTCGCGCCACGGCGCCCGGGATCGGTCGCGATCTCATAATCGTTTCCGAGTTTCTGGATCGACAGCACGCCGGCATTGCGAAGCGCAAGGACTCGCTCAATGGAGAGATGCGGGACAGTCGCATACTCATCAATGAAGATGCTTTTGAAGGACTTTCCGAACCGCTTGAAGTCCTCAAGATCCAGATGAGGCACGATTCTCGCAACGATCTCATGGGTGATCATGATGGCGTTGCGCCACGGCACCGTGACCTCGTGGGTCATATTGCTCTTCGCTTCGGCCAGATTGAGCGCTGCCCAGGCAAAGGGGTCCGTTCCGGAGCGGTACGCATAATAGGCATCGGCAAAGGTGTCGACGTCGAGATCCGACAATCCGATCTGCATGGCATAGTCCGGATCGCGCAGCGAGAGTTCCTGACGGAAAAGCTCGAATGTCGCATCGAGAAGGCCGCCTGGTCCTTTTGCAATCAGCGCATCGACCGCTTCTTCGGTACAAATGCTCGGCGTCTCGTAGGGAATGGGGAAATAGAAGTCGGCTTCCGGCAGCAGACCTTTTCGCGACATCAATGTCGCGTGAAAATCACCAGCGTCGCTTGCAGTCTTATAGGTCAGCGCGCCCGCCTCGTCATAGAGGAAAGAGCCGTTCGACGTCGAGACGGTCATCACGGCGTCGATGGCGCTCAGCGACGTTCCAAGAATGCCGAGCCGTCCGCCGCGAATGCTCTCGAGAGCGGTGGCTGGCCAGGGCGAGACGAAGTATCCGGGCTTCGTCTCGGTCGTTTCAGGCCAATCATGGCCGGTCGCCATGATCACATGACCAAAAGCGCTCCCCAACTGCTCGGCATGCTCCGTTTTCACCTGAATGGCGCCAGGACCGACGACAATGTCCGACACGCGATGACCAGGCTTTACCGTGACCGCATGCCCTCTTTCCTCTGCCTCTGCGAGAAGGAAACGGAATTGCGTATGGAAATAGTCTCCCAGCACCACGCGCGGATAAAACTGGCGCTCATTGATCTCGCTTTTGACGATGCCGAAGCGCTGGAGGTAAGCGTCCGGCTGCTGTTTCAGCCAGTCCGTCAAGATCTGGCCGATCAATGGAATTTCGATGCTCGGGATATTGCACAACATCACCGGGTCGTTGATGCCCGGCAGATAAGGGGTTCCCTTGCCTGCCTCGCTCTCGGCCTCATAGATGGTGATGTCGAGAGGCGTGGCGGATTCGATCAGGTTCTTCAGCGTGTAGATGCCGGTCGGACCCGATCCGATGATGCAGATTCTGTTTTTCACGTGGATCCCGCCCAGTCCGGATGATGATGGTGACCACACTAAAGTCTAGGATCGGAATGTTGTTCCATCGTCCCTTAAAGCGTCCGCTAACGGACGGTCAGTCTGGGTCTCTTTGGCGGCTTGAGTGATTTTTTTGTCGGAACGAAACGGCGCCGGGCTCATTTCCTTCGCATCCGAAACGATAAAACAGGAGGAAATACCAATGGTATCTGCAGACAATATTCGCGAGCATATGGAAGTCAAAGCCGCTGATGGCAGCCATGTTGGCACCGTCGACCACCTGGAAGGCCAGAGCCGCATCAAGCTCACCAAGAACGATGCCGATGACGGCAAGCATCATCTCATTCCGCTTGACTGGGTCGACCATGTTGATTCCCATGTTCATCTCAGCAAGTCCGCATCGGACGTGCGCCAGAACTGGGAAACACTCAACTAATCGAGTGACACTCCTTCACGAAAAATGCGGCCTTTCAGCCGCATTTTTTTTGCTCAGTTGTCTTGCCACGAGCGCTATCAGGCGGCGCGTTCCAGACCTGGCGCTTCCATGCCTGTCCGCTCGACATATTCGGTGTAGCCACCATCATATTGATGGATGCCATCCGGCGTCAGTTCGAGAACGCGGTTGGAGAGGGCGCCCAAGAAATGGCGGTCGTGCGATACGAAGAGCATGGTGCCTTCATATTCCGAAAGCGCCTTGATCAGCATTTCCTTTGTGTCGAGATCCAGGTGGTTGGTCGGTTCGTCGAGGACGAGGAAGTTCGGCGGATCGAACAGCATCGCGGCCATCACCAGGCGGGCTTTCTCGCCGCCCGAGAGTACGCGGCACTTCTTCTCCACATCGTCACCGGTAAAGCCGAAACAGCCGCTCAGTGCACGAAGGGGGGCCTGTCCCGCCTTCGGGAAGCGTTGTTCCAGCCATTGCAGGATGGTGGCATCACCATCCAGGAGATCCATGGAGTGCTGGGCGAAATAGCCGAGCTTTACGCTCGCACCTATCGTGACGACGCCGGCATCCGGCTCGGCGCTGCCCGTTACCAGCTTCAACAGCGTCGATTTGCCAGCGCCGTTGACACCCATCAGGCACCAGCGTTCCTTGCGGCGGATCATGAAATCCAGTCCGTCGTAGATGGTGCGGCTGCCATAGGCCTTCTTGACCTTTTTCAGCGACACCACGTCTTCACCGGAGCGAGGGGCAGGAAGGAATTCGAAGGCCACCGACTGGCGACGACGCGGCGGCTCGACACGCTCGATCTTGTCGAGCTTCTTCACCCGGCTCTGGACCTGGGCGGCGTGCGATGCGCGCGCCTTGAAGCGTTCGATGAACTTCAGTTCCTTCGCAAGCATCGCCTGCTGGCGCTCGAATTGCGCCTGCTGCTGCTTCTCGTTCTGCGCCCGCTGCTGTTCGTAGAAGCCGTAGTCGCCGGAATAGGTCGTCAGCGAGCCGCCATCGATCTCAATGATCTTGTTGACGATGCGGTTCATGAACTCCCGGTCGTGAGAGGTCATCAACAAAGCGCCGTCATAGGTCTTCAGGAAGTTTTCCAGCCAGATCAAGCTTTCGATATCAAGATGGTTGCTCGGTTCGTCGAGAAGCATCACGTCCGGACGCATCAAGAGAATGCGGGCAAGCGCCACACGCATCTTCCAGCCGCCCGAAAGCTTACCCACATCGCCATCCATCATTTCCTGGGTGAAGCTGAGGCCCGCCAAGACTTCGCGTGCACGGCCTTCAAGCGAATAGCCATCAAGCTCCTCATAGCGGGCCTGGACCTCGCCGTAACGTTCGATGATCTCGTCCATCTGATCGAGTTGATCGGGATCGACCATGCGGGCTTCAAGTTCGCGAAGTTCAGCGGCAATGACGCTGACGGGGCCGGCGCCTTCCATGGCTTCGGCAACCGCGCTGCGACCGGCCATCTCACCGACATCCTGATTGAAGTAGCCGATGGTGATGTTCTTCTCGGCGGCGACCTGCCCCTCATCCGGCAGCTCCTCGCCGGTGATCATGCGGAAAAGCGTGGTCTTGCCAGCGCCGTTCGGTCCCACCAGACCGACCTTTTCGCCGCGGTTGAGCGCCGCGGACGCCTCGATATAGAGAATGCGATGGCTGGCGGATTTGCTGATATTTTCAATGCGGATCATGGGGAGCGGACCAAACTGTCAAAACGTTGCGCCCCTATGCCACGGCCTGCCTGCGGTGTCATCCGTTGAATGCTCGGGGTGGCCAAGAACAGTGCCAAAGCCGATCTCAAACGGAAAAAGCGGCCGCTTATAGGGCCGCTTTTTCCTCTTCTCGCCTTGGGAGGCTGGTTATGCCTGGGGCTGCTTGGTCTTGCGCAGATAGGGCAGCACGGTGTCGAAGGATCCGAAACGCTTCACCGCGTCTTCATTCGAAACGGCAGCCGTGATGATGACATCGTCGCCCTGCTTCCAGTTGGCGGGCGTTGCCACCTGATGCTTTGCCGTCAACTGGATGGAGTCGATCGTGCGCAGGATTTCATCGAAGTTGCGGCCGGTCGTCATCGGATAAGTGAGGATCAGCTTGATCTTCTTGTCCGGGCCGATGACGTAGACGGAGCGCACCGTCGCGTTATCCGCCGGTGTGCGGCCTTCGGAGCTGCTGCCGGCGTCTTCCGGCAGCATGTCGTAAAGTTTGGCAACCTTCAGTTCCTTGTCGCCGATCAGCGGATACTCGACATTAAAGCCAGTTGCGGTCTTGATGTCCTGCTTCCACTGCGCGTGGCTTTCGACCGGGTCGACGGAAATGCCGATGACCTTGACGTTGCGCTTCTTGAATTCCCCATCAAGGCCGGCCATCGCGCCGAGCTCGGTTGTGCAGACAGGGGTGAAATTCTTGGGGTGAGAGAAGAGTACCGCCCAGCTATCGCCGATCCAGTCGTGAAAGCTGATCTGGCCCTGGGTCGTGTCCGCCGTAAAATCTGGTGCGGTCTGGTTGATGCGCAATGTCATTGTCTGCTCCCATTCACATGTTGACGGAATAGTGCCGTGAAACCCACCGCATGTCGCCGCAGATTTGTGCTTGCTGCAAAGGTTCAAAGAAAAATGAGTCTGAATTTTGTAGGAGGGCGCAAAGTTTATCCTACAAATGATCGATGGCCGAACCAGATGTTCGGCCATCGAGAGAATGTGCGCTCTTAGGAAATGACCGGATCGAGCGAGCCGGAAGCGTAACGCTTTGCCATGTCACGCAGCGGGATCGGCGTGATCTTGGATGCCTGACCAGCCGTGTTGAACAGCTCGAAACGCTCTTTGCAGAGCTTGGTCATGGCTTCGCGGGCAGGCTTCAGATACTTGCGCAGATCGAATTCAGCAGGCTCTTCGACAAGAACCTTGCGGATCTGACCAGTGATGGCCATACGGCAATCGGTGTCGATGTTGATCTTGCGAACGCCGTTCTTGATGCCGCGCTGGATTTCCTCGATCGGAACGCCGAAGGTCGGCTTGATCGCGCCGCCATAGGCATTGATGATGTCCTGCAGATCCTGCGGAACCGTCGAGGAACCGTGCATCACAAGGTGCGTGTTCGGCAGCTTGCGGTGGATTTCTTCAATGACGTTCATGGCCAGAACGCTGCCGTCCGGCTTGCGTGTGAATTTGTAGGCGCCGTGGCTGGTGCCCATGGCAACGGCCAGCGCGTCGACCTTTGTCTCGCGAACGAATTTCACCGCTTCATCCGGGTCGGTCAAAAGCTGGTCGTGCGAGAGAACGCCTTCGGCACCATGACCGTCTTCGGCTTCGCCCATGCCGGTTTCGAGAGAGCCGAGAACGCCGAGTTCGCCTTCGACCGAGATGCCGCCATAGTGGGCCATGTTCGTGACCTGGCGCGTCACATCGACATTGTAATCCCAGTCGCCCGGCGTCTTGCCGTCAGCCTTCAGCGAGCCGTCCATCATTACCGAAGTGAAGCCAGCCTGGATGGCCGTCATACAGTTTGCGGGCTCGTTGCCATGGTCGAGGTGAACGCAGACGGGGATGTCCGGATAGATTTCCACCACAGCGTCCATCATGTGCTTGAGCATGATGTCATGGGCATAAGCACGAGCGCCACGCGAGGCCTGCATGATGACGGGCGAGTTGGTTGCGCTGGCGGCATCCATGATGGCCAGTGCCTGTTCCATATTGTTGATGTTGAAGGCGGGCACGCCATAATCGTGTTCAGCTGCGTGATCGAGCAGTTGGCGGAGCGTAATTCGAGCCAAGGTTTCTCCCCTTAATTGAGGTCGCCGTCGATTGCGGGGACCATTTGAACCGAGTGTGTGACCGATTTTTCATCACGGAAAACACTCTTGTCTTGAAGGACATAACTCGCCAAGCACTTTTTAACGGCATGAGTTTTTCAAACGATTTGGATCGAATCTTTTTTTGGGATGGCGCTTCAAACCGGTACCGCGACCGTCATTCTCAACTTAAGCGAGAATCGAATCGGTTCTTTCAATAGGCGAATTCAAAAGAAATTAACCTGTCGTAGTTGAGCGAAAACCCGTCGCTTTCTGCGCAGGCTGTCGGCGGTCTTCACGCCATCATCCACCCAAGCTTGCAAAAGACAAGAAATGAGCCTGGTGCCAGCGGCGCACTTGCGCTTTCATAGATGCCGCCAACAAAGGGAACAGATATGAAGAAACTTCTTGCATCGACCTGTCTCGTATTTGGACTGCTGGGTGGCGCCGTCGCCGCCAATGCTGCCGAATGCGGTAGCCCCACCATCGCCAGCATGAACTGGCAGAGTGCTGAAGTGCTTTCCAACATCGACAAGATCATCTTGAACGAAGGCTATGGCTGCACCGCCGAGATCACGGTTGGCGACACGGTTCCGACCATCACCTCGATGGCTGAAAAGGGCCAGCCGGATATCGCGCCGGAAGCCTGGGTGGATTTGCTTCCAGATGTCGTCAAGCGCGGCGTCGATGAAGGCAAGCTGGTCGTTGCGGCCAAGGCGCTGAAGGATGGCGGCGTTCAGAGCTGGTGGATCCCGAAATATTTCGCGGACGCGCACCCTGAAATCAGGACCTTCGCAGATGTCTTCAAGAACCCGAAGCTGTTCCCCGATCCTGAAGATCCGAGCAAGGGTGCTGTCGTCAACGGTCCGCAGGGCTGGGGTGGCACGGTCGTAACCGCGCAGCTCTTCAAGGCCTATGGCGGTGAAAAGGCTGGCTTCACCCTGGTCGACAGCGGCTCCGCCGCCGGTCTCGATGGCTCGATTGCAAAGGCTTATGAGCGCAAGCAGCCATGGGTCGGCTATTACTGGGCGCCGACCGCTATCCTCGGAAAGTACGAGATGGTGAAGCTGGCTCAGGACGTGCCGAACGATCCGGCAGAATGGAAACGCTGCAACACGGTTGCCGATTGCCCGGATCCCAAGCCGAACGCCTGGCCGGTTGACCAGGTCGTGACGCTCGTCGCCAAGCCCTTCTCCGAAAAGGCTGGCCCTGACGTGATGGCCTATCTCAACAAGCGTTCCTGGGACAACGCCACCGTCAACAAGCTGATGGCATGGATGACCGACAACCAGGCGACTGGCGAAGACGGCGCCAAGCACTTCCTCAAGGAAAATGCCGACGTCTGGTCGACGTGGGTCTCGCCGGAAGCAGCCGCGAAGATCAAGGCGTCTCTCTAACTACTCCCCCTCGCCACGCCGTTCTCTTGAGAACGCGCGGCACGCGAAACGACATGCGGCGCCCATCTGCCGCATGTCAACGCCGTGGGTGACGATACGTCACTGTTCGACCGTTCCCCTCCCGGGGCAACGCTCACAGGGGATGACTATGGATTGGTTTTACACATTTCCGCATATGAATGATGAGGCTCTTCGGAACCTCAAGAAGGTGATCGACGACGGCTTCCGCGGCTTTACCCGGGAATGGGGCGGCACGATTGAAACGTTCTTTTCGCCGCTTCAGCATTTCCTGATTTCGGCCGAACGCTTCATGACACAGACACCGTGGCCGATCATCATCCTGATCATCATGGCAATCGCCTGGTTTGCCAGCCGCAGCATCAAGATCGTTTTCGGCTGTCTGATCACACTCCTCCTCATCGGTTACTTCGACATGTGGACCGATACGATGCGAACGATCTCGATGATCTTCGTCTGTACGGTGCTGTCCATTGCCATCGGCCTTCCACTGGGCATTGCCATGTCGCGGTCCGATCGCTTTCAGCGGATCGTCAATCCCGTGCTGGACGTGATGCAGACGATGCCAAGCTTCGTCTATCTGATCCCGGTTGTCATGCTGCTCGGCATCGGCAAGGTGCCAGGCCTGATCGCCGTCGTTATCTACGCCATCCCGCCGATGATCCGCCTGACTGATCTCGGTATCCGCCTCGTCGACAAGGACGTGCTGGAAGCGGCAGATGCATTCGGTTCCTCCGGCTGGCAGAAGCTCTTCAAGGTGCAGCTACCGCTCGCCTTGCCGACGATCATGGCCGGTATCAACCAGACGATCATGATGGCACTTGCCATGGTGGTGGTCGCATCCATGATCGGCGTGCAGGGGCTGGGTCAGCCGGTGCTCAAGGCCATCGCCAACCAGTACTTCACGCTCGGCATCTTCAACGGTCTTGCCATTGTCGGCATTGCCATCATCTTCGACCGGATCAGCCAGGCCTATGGCAAGCGGCTCCAGAAGCACCAGGAGGTCGCCCATGGCTGATGGTTTCGGCGGTATTGAAATCCGCAATCTCTACAAGATTTTCGGTTCCAACCCTGCGTCCCATGTGGAGGCCGTGCGCAACGGTCTGACGAAGCAAGAGTTGAACGAGAAGTATGGCCATGTGCTCGGGCTTCGCGATATCAACATCACCATTCCGTCCGGCTGCATTCAGGTCATTATGGGCCTGTCGGGTTCCGGTAAGTCCACACTGATCCGCCACATCAACCGGCTGATCGATCCAACCGCCGGCGAGGTGCTGGTGGATGGCGTGGACGTGGTGAAGATGTCACCGACGGAGCTTCGCGAGTTCCGTCGTCATCAGACGGCCATGGTGTTTCAGAAGTTCGCACTTCTGCCGCATCGCAACGTGCTGGACAACACGATCTACGGTCTCGAGGTTCAGGGTGTCGCCCGTAACAAGAGCATAGACATCGCAATGCGGTGGCTGGAGCGCGTCGGCCTGAAGGGTTTCGAACAGCGTTACCCGAACCAGCTGTCGGGCGGCATGCAGCAGCGCGTGGGCCTTGCCCGTGCGCTTTCCAACGACGCGCCGGTGCTGTTGATGGACGAAGCCTATTCCGCCCTTGATCCTCTGATCCGCACGGACATGCAGACGGTGCTTCTCGATATCCAGAGCGAAATCAAGAAGACCATCATCTTCATCACCCATGATCTGGATGAGGCGCTTCGTCTCGGCGACCAGATTGCGATCCTTCGGGATGGCGAAGTCATTCAGCAGGGAACGAGCCAGGATATCGTCTTGCGCCCTGCGGACGCTTACATCGAAAGCTTCGTCAAGGAAGTCAACCGCGGTCGGGTTGTCCATGTGGAAGCCATCATGACGCCGGTACGCAGCGGCGTCGTTGCGGATGCTCCGCCAATCCCGGCCGGCACCAGCATCGAAGAGGCCATGCGACTGCTTTCTATGAGCGGGCACGAAGTTGCTACGGTGGTGGGCAAGAAGGTAGAGCCGCTCGGCATGATCACATTCCGTCAGCTGGCAGGTGCCATGGTCAATGCGCCGGGCTCCGGAACAGCGGAAACCTGTCACGGAGATCATGTCGTGCGTGCACAGGCCTGAACGCACTGTTCACCAATCGCTTCGGTACATCCTGCTGGCGGCGCACTATATGTGGGACAACCACATCAATTAAGCCAGCAGGTTTTATCTCATGAAGAAGATCGGTTTTCTGTCCTTCGGCCATTGGAGCCCTGGATCCCATTCACAAGCGCGTTCCGCCAAGGACGTTCTGCAACAATCCATTGAACTCTCCGTCGCCGCCGAGGAAATCGGCGTTGATGGCGCCTATTTCCGCGTTCATCACTTTGCACGCCAGCTTGCTTCCCCCTTTCCATTGCTTGCCGCAGTCGGTGCGCGCACCAAGTCGATCGAGATCGGCACGGCCGTCATCGACATGCGCTACGAGAACCCGCTTTATATGACGGAAGATGCAGGCTCCGCCGATCTGATAGCCAACGGACGTCTTCAACTGGGTTTGAGCCGAGGCTCGCCGGAACAGGTGATCGACGGCTGGCGCTACTTCGGCCATCGCCCCGCCGAGGGCGAAAGCGACGCCGATATGGGTCGGCGCAACACCGAGATCCTGTTGGAGGTCCTGAAAGGCCAGGGCTTTGCCGAGCCCAATCCGCAGCCAATGTTCCCAAATCCGCCCGGTCTCTTGCGACTCGAACCCCATTCGGAAGGCTTGCGCGACCGTTTGTGGTGGGGTGCCGGCTCCAACGCGACAGCCCGATGGGCTGCAAAGCTCGGCATGAACCTGCAAAGCTCCACCTTGAAGGACGACGAAACGGGCGAACCCTTCCATGTCCAGCAGGCGGCGCAGATCAAAGCCTATCGCGAGGCGTGGAAAGAAGCCGGTCACGAACGGACGCCTCGCGTATCCGTGAGCCGCAGCATCTTCGCGCTGGTGGATGATCGCGACCGGGCCTATTTCGGTCGCGGTTCGAAGGAAAGCGATAGCATCGGTTACCTCGACGCCAATACGCGCGCCATCTTCGGCCGGTCCTACGCCGCCGAGCCGGATGTGCTGGTCAAGGAACTGGCGAAGGATGAAGCGGTTGCGGAAGCCGATACGCTGTTGCTGACCATTCCGAACCAACTTGGCGTCGATTATAACGTCCATGCGCTGGAGGCGATCTTGAAATATGTTGCGCCGGAACTCGGCTGGCGCTGACGATATGAGAAAGCCGGAGCGAAATTCGCCCCGGCTTTTTCTTTATTTAACGAGCAGGCTTACTTCTGCCAGCTCTTCACCAGTTCGTCGTAGTTCACGGTTACCGGCTTTTCCTTCTCGTTCTCGACCTTCAACTGCGGTGCCAGGTTGCCCTTGGCGACGGCATCCTTGTGCCAGTATTCGAGATCGTGCTCTTCCGCCAGCTTCGGTCCCTTGTCGCCCTGAACGCCTGCACGTTCCAGGCGCTGCATGACCTTTTCCTGTTCGGCGCAAAGCGAGTCCATGGCTTCCTGCGCAGTCTTCGCACCGGAAGAAGCGTCACCGACAGCCTGCCACCACAGCTGAGCCAGCTTCGGGTAGTCAGGAACGTTGGTGCCGGTCGGCGACCACTGAACGCGAGCGGGCGAACGGTAGAATTCGATCAGACCGCCGAGATCCTTGGCGCGCTTGGTGAAGCTCTCGTGGTTGATGGTCGATTCACGGATGAGGGTAAGACCCACATGCGCCTTCTTCACGTCCACCGTCTTGGAGGTGACGAACTGCGCATAGAGCCAGGCGGCCTTGGCGCGGTCGGTTGGGGTGGACTTCATCAGCGTCCAGGAACCCACGTCCTGATAGCCGAGCTTCATGCCGTCTTTCCAGTACACACCATGCGGGGAGGGGGCCATACGCCACTTTGGCGTTCCATCCTCGTTGACGACCGGCAGCCCCTTCTTGACCGCATCCGCGGTAAAGGCGGTGTACCAGAAGATCTGCTGTGCCACTTCGCCCTGCGCCGGCACGGGACCGGATTCGGAGAAGTTCATGCCCTGCGCTGCTGGAGGAGCGTATGCCTTCAGCCAGTCGAGGTATTTCTGGATGGCGTAAACAGAAGCAGGACCATTGGTGTCACCGCCGCGCGCTACGCAAGAGCCGACCGGCTGGGACTTTTCGTTGACCTTGATACCCCATTCGTCGACCGGCAGACCGTTTGGCAGTCCCTTGTCGCCGTTGCCAGCCATGGAGAGCCAGGCATCGGTGAAGCGCCAGCCGAGCGACGGGTCCTTCTTGCCGTAGTCCATATGGCCGTAGACCTTCTTACCGTCGATTTCGCGACCGGTGAAGAACTCTGCGATATCCTCGTAGGCAGACCAGTTGACCGGAACGCCGAGGTCATAGCCGTACTTCGCCTTGAAGTCGGCCTTGTTCTTGGCATCGTTGAACCAGTCGTAGCGGAACCAGTAGAGGTTCGCGAACTGCTGATCAGGCAGCTGGTAAAGCTTGCCGTCGGGAGCGGTGGTGAACTTGGTGCCGATGAAGTCGGGGAGGTCGAGACCTGGATTGGTCACGTCCTTGCCTTCGCCCGCCATCCAGTCTGTAAGGTTGCGAACCTGCTGGTAGCGCCAGTGCGTACCGATGAGGTCGCTGTCGTTGACGAAGGCATCATAGATGTTTTCGCCCGACTGCATCTGCGTCTGTAGCTTTTCAACCACATCACCTTCGCCGATCAGGTCGTGCGTGATCTTGATGCCGGTGATTTCCGAGAACGCCTTGGCCAGGACCTTGGATTCATACTCGTGCGTCGTCAGCGTCTCGGAGACGACCTTGATGTCCATGCCTGCAAAGGGCTTTGCAGCGTCGATGAACCATTGCATTTCCTTTTCCTGGTCCGCACGGGAAAGGGACGAAAGGTCGCCGACTTCCTTGTCGAGAAAGGCTTTGGCTTCATTCATGCCAGCGTGAGCCACGCCGGTGATTGCCAGCAGCGCCGCTGCTGTCGTGGTAAGAAGATGCATTCGCATAAGAGGTCCTCCCAAGGTTTTGCGATTGCGTCATGCGTAGAACTGCCGGGCCGTCCTCCGCCCCGGTATGTTGTCGGCAGCTATACGAAGCGGAACACGCCGATCGCATAGACAACCGAAAGAGCGAGCGCCCACCAAAGGCCTGTGCCGACGAAGCCGAGCCAGGCGAGGTTGATGAAGGCGGAGCCAAGCAGCGAGACGAAGAGCCTATCCCCCCGTGTCGTCTCGAAGCGTAGAATGCCGACGCGCGGATTGCCGCCGGGCGAAAGATACTCCCACACCGCCATGCCGATCATCAGGGTCAGGATCGTCAGGAAAAACAGTGCCGTCGGTAACGTCCACGCCATCCAGGAAAAGTTCATTTCTGTTCTCCTTCTTAGACGCGACCGAGGGCGAAGCCCTTGGCGATGTAGTTGCGGACGAAGTAGATGACGAGCGCGCCGGGAATGATGGTCAGCACGCCGGCTGCAGCCAGAACGCCCCAGTCCATCCCCGATGCGGAAACCGTGCGCGTCATGGTCGCGGCAATCGGCTTTGCTGCTGTTGTCGTGAGTGTTCTGGCGAGCAGTAGCTCGACCCATGAGAACATGAAGCAGAAGAAGGCCGCGACACCGATGCCGCTTGCAATCAGGGGCATGAAGATCTTCACGAAAAAGCGCGGGAAGGAGTATCCATCAATATAGGCGGTCTCGTCGATTTCCTTTGGAACGCCGGACATGAAGCCTTCGAGAATCCACACCGCCAGCGGCACGTTGAACAGGCAGTGGGCAATCGCCACTGCTATATGCGTATCGATCAGGCCGAATGCGGAATAGAGCTGGAAGAACGGCAGGGCGAAGACGGCGGGTGGAGCCATTCGGTTTGTGAGCAGCCAGAAGAACAGATGCTTATCGCCAAGGAAGCGATAGCGAGAGAAGGCATAGGCCGCTGGAAGCGCCGCCGCGACCGAGATGACGGTGTTCAACGCGACATAGATGATCGAGTTGATGTAGCCATTATACCAGGCCGGATCGGTGAAGATGATCGTGTAATTGCGCAGCGTCGGATTTTGTGGCCAAAGCGAGAAGGCGCCGAGGATTTCGGCGTTCTCCTTGAAGCTCATATTCACCAGCCAGTAGATCGGCAGCAGCAAGAAGATGATGTAGATCGTCGGGATCAAGAAGGAGAAGCGGCTCATGGTGGAATTGCTCATATCGATCTCCTTTCTCACGCATCCGCGTCGCTGTTGGTCATGACGGTGTAGAAGATCCAGGACAGCGCCAGGATGATCAGGAAGTAGATGATCGACATGGCCGCTGCCGGACCAAGGTCGAACTGACCGATGGCCATCTTCACGAGATCGATGGAGAGGAAGGTCGTGGAATTGCCGGGGCCGCCGCCGGTGACGACGAAGGGCTCGGTATAGATCATGAAACTGTCCATGAAGCGCAGCAACACGGCGATCAGCAGTACGCGTTTCATCTTAGGCAGTTGAATGAAGCGGAAGACGGACCACCGCGAGGCGCCATCGATGCGAGCCGCTTGATAATAGGCATCCGGTATGGAGACGAGGCCGGCATAGCAGAGCAGCACGACGAGGCTTGTCCAGTGCCAGACATCCATGATGATGACGGTTGCCCAGGCGTCCACCGGGTCCTGCGTGTAGTTGTAGTCGATGCCGAGCTTTGAAAGGTAGTGGCCAAGAAAGCCGATATCGACGCGACCGAAAACCTGCCAGATGGTACCGACGACATTCCAAGGGATGAGGAGCGGTAGCGCCATCAGAACGAGGCAGACGGGAACGCCAAGCCCCTTCTTCGGCATGTTCAGTGCGATCAGAATGCCAAGCGGAATTTCAATCGCCAGAATGACGAGCGAGAAGATCAGGTTGCGGATCAGCGCATCCCAAAAGCGTGGCGAGTGCAGCATTTGCACGAACCAGTCAGTGCCTGCCCAGAAGAACTCATTGTTGCCGAACGTATCCTGCACAGAATAGTTGACGACCGTCATCAGCGGGATGACCGCCGAAAAAGCGACGAGCACCAGAACCGGAATGACGAGGAACCAGGCCTTGTTGTTGACTGTCTTGTCCATGGCTCAGGCTCCTGTTCCCACGCGCCAGCTATCGGCATAGATGCCGATGGCCCTCGGATCGAAGGTCACGCGCGGGTCTGCTGGGATTTCACCGTCCTCCGGGACTACGATCGTCAGCGGCTGGCCGGCAAAGCTGGAACGCACCACCTTCTGGCGGCCAAGGTCCTCGACCTTGGTGATTGAGACCGGCATGCCGTCGCGGCCAAGCGAGATGAATTCAGGCCTGATGCCTAGTTCCGTCTTGGCACCCACATTGACGTCTGGAGCGGAAGACAATGCAATCGTCTGGTCACTAATCCTAGCCTGCGCGCCGTTCAGAGAAACAGGCAGCACATTCATGCCGGGCGAGCCAATGAAGTAACCGACGAAGGTGTGGCTGGGGCGCTCAAACAATTCCGCTGGCGTGCCTATCTGGACGATCTGGCCATCATACATGACGACGACCTTGTCGGCGAAGGTCAATGCTTCGGTCTGATCGTGCGTGACATAGACCATGGTGAAGCCGAACTGGCGGTGCAGGCGTTTCAACTGTGAACGAAGCACCCACTTCATATGGGGATCAATGACCGTCAGCGGTTCATCGAAGAGAATGGCGTTGACGTCGTTGCGCACCAGACCGCGACCGAGCGAGATCTTTTGTTTCTGGTCTGCGGTCAGGCGGCGAGCGCGGCGCTTGGCCATGGCGCCAAGATCGATCATCTCCAGGATTTCGTTGACGCGGCGATCGACGTCGGGCTCGGAAACACCGCGGTTTCGCAACGGAAAGGCAAGATTGTCGTAAACCGTCATCGTGTCGTAGATCACCGGAAACTGGAACACCTGGGCGATGTTGCGCTGTTCGGTCGGCAAATTCGTCACATCCTTGCCATTGAACAGAATGCGGCCGTCGGACGGATGGATGAGGCCGGAAATGATGTTGAGCAGGGTGGTCTTGCCGCAGCCGGAAGGACCGAGCAGCGCATAGGCGCCCCCATCGCTCCAGTCGTGGTGCACCTCCTTCAAAGCGTAGTCGTTGGCCGCTTTTGCTTTGGCGTTATATGCGTGGCGGATATGGTCGAGACTGATACGTGCCATGTCTCTATCTCCTCACGCGGCAGCGAGTTTTGGGGTTGCAAGGGAGCGGCCATTCACGTCGAAGGCCATGAGATGGCGGGTGTCGAGATAGATGTCGATCTGGCGGTCCGGCTCGATGTCGAGAATGCCACGGGTCAGCATGACCCAGCGATGGCCGGCAAAGTCGAGATGGATGAAACTTTCAGAGCCGGCGATTTCCGAGACCAGCGTTTTTGCCTGAAGCTTGGCTGCAGCAGCATTGGTTGGGTCAGGGTAAAGGTGATGCGGATGAAACGCCGCTGTTATCGGACCGTCGGGAATGCCGGCAAGGTGAGAAGGAACGGCGAAAGCCGGTTGGCCGTTTTGCAGGAAGGAACCGCCTGATTTGACCAGTTCGACGATGTTTAATGGCGGATCGGCAAAGGTTCTGGCAGAGACAAGATCGACCGGATTGCGATACATGTCGATGGTCGGACCGTATTGGGTGATCTGACCCTGGTTCATCGTCGCAGTGTTGCCGCCCAGAAGAAGTGCCTCCGAGGGCTCCGTCGTCGCGTAGACGAAAATCGCGCCGGACGAAGCGAATATCTTTGGCAGTTCCTCACGCAGTTCTTCACGCAGCTTGTAATCGAGGTTGGCAAGCGGCTCATCCAGGAGAACGAGACTGGCATTCTTGACGATGGCGCGCGCAAGTGCGGTGCGCTGCTGCTGGCCGCCGGAGAGATTGAGCGGCGTCCGCTCCAGATAGGGCGTCAATTTCAACAGGTCGGCCGCTTTTCGAACCTCGCGGTCGATCGTCGCACTATCCTTTTTTGCAATCCGCATCGGGGAGGCGATGTTTTCGTAAACGGAAAGCGAGGGATAATTGATGAACTGCTGGTAGACCATGGCAACGCTGCGATCCTGCACGCGTTTGCCGGTGACGTCGGTGCCATCAAAGACCAGCGAGCCCTCGGTCGGTTTGTCGAGGCCTGCCATCAGTCGCATCAGCGACGTCTTGCCAGACAAGGTCGGTCCAAGCAGGACATTCAGCGTGCCCCGCTTGAGTGTCAGATTGGTGGGGTAGATGTGATAATCCCCGCCCACCATCTTCGCGATGTTGCGCAATTCAAGCATTCTGTCCCGCGGCCTCCTCCACCGGCAAGATGTCTGCAATCAATACGTCTTATGCTGCGCCGTCGCGGCGCGTCCAAATCAGTCGTCTCAGGCAGCCTTTGTCGTCATGTAGTCGTTGAGCGCTGCAACTTCCTCCCGGGAAAAATGCAGGCCCTGCTTCGTTCTACGCCAGAGCACGTCCTCGCTGGTTCTGGCCCATTCCTGTTCCATCAGCCAGGTAACTTCGCGCTCGTAAAGATCCCCGCCGAAATGCCTGCCCAGTGCCTCCACACCGGTTGCATCTCCCAGGAAGACGGCAGCTTTCGTTCCGTAAAGGCGGACCAGCCGACGGGCATGGCGATCCGAAAGAAAACCGTAGCGGGCCTTCAGTTTGGCCACTTCAGCTTCGTAGCCGGTCGGTGCAAAATCGCCGCCGGGCAACGAACTCTTCGCGGTCCAGGGCGAACCCTTGGTGCCGATCGCTTCGTTGATCTTTTCCAGCGCATGTTCGGCAAGACGACGATAGGTTGTGAGCTTGCCACCAAAAACGTTGAGCAGTGGTGGCTCGCCGGTGTTCTGTTCAAGCTTCAACACGTAATCGCGTGTTGCTTCCTGGGCCTTGGATGCCCCGTCATCATAGAGCGGGCGAACGGCGGAATAGGTCCAGACGATATCGTCCTTCGTCACGGGCTCGGCGAAATACTCGCTGGCCGCCTTGCAGAGATAATCCGTTTCCTCTTCGCTGATCCTCACCTGCGACGGGTCGCCGTCATAGTCCCGGTCGGTGGTGCCGATCAGGGTGAAATCGGTTTCGTAAGGGATGGCAAAGATGATGCGGTTGTCGGGGTTCTGGAAGAAATAGGCGCGGGGGTCGTCAAATTTCTTCTTCACGACGATATGGCTGCCCTGAACGAGGCGCACATTATGAACCTGGTTCTTGCCCGCCGCGTTGGACAATACCTGATCCACCCACGGACCGGCCGCATTGACCAGCATCCGCGCCTTCACGGTTTTCACGTCGCCGCTTTCGATGTTCTGGACGTTGATGGTCCAAAGCCCGTTTTCGCGCCGGACCGAAGTTACCTTCGAGCGGTTCATGATGTCCGCGCCGCGGTCTGCCGCGTCGCGTGCGTTCAGCACCACGAGACGCGCGTCATCCACCCAGCCGTCGGAATATTCGAAGGCCTTGGTGAAGAGCGGCTTCAACGGCTTGCCAGCCGGATCGCGGCGCATGTCGAGAGACTTGGTGGCAGGCAGCAATTTGCGACCGCCGAGGTGATCGTAGAGGAAGAGACCGAGCCGGATCAGCCAAGCGGGGCGAATGCCACCCTTGTGGAAGGGCAGAACGAAGCGCATCGGCCAGATGATATGGGGCGCCATCGCCCACAGAACTTCGCGTTCCATCAAGGCTTCACGCACGAGACGGAACTCATAATGTTCGAGATAGCGCAGGCCGCCATGGATCAGCTTGGTGGCGCCGGAGGACGTGCCGGAAGCAAAGTCCTTCATCTCGGCCAGCGTGACGGAATAACCCCGGCCAGCCGCATCACGCGCGATGCCGCAGCCATTGATACCGCCGCCGATCACGAAGATGTCGCGAACCGCCTCTTGAGCCACCTGTCACCACTCCCTGCTGTCTTGCGCCTTAAAGGCGAAGCATTTTTTGTTAAAGGGAAAATAAAAGGAACTGAAAGCGAATGTCAAACGAAACTATCGTCTATGATGTCTGTCTCTCGTGGGGTTGTTTCGATCAGCTCGACTCCCGCTTCCCGGCAGATGTCTCGTATCGACTCCGATGGGCAATGGTCTGTAATAAAGGTCTGAACCTGCGAGAGATGGCCGATACGGACGGGGGCTGTGCGGTCGAATTTGCTTGAGTCGCTGGCAAGGATCACATGGCGCGCATTGGCGATGATGGCCTGGGCTACCTTCACCTCCCGAAAGTCGTAGTCCAGTAGAGCGCCGTCCTGATCGATTGCGGAAACGCCGATCACCGCATAATCCACCTTGAACTGACGAATGAAGTCCACTGCCGCCTCGCCAACAATGCCGCCATCGGTTCCGCGCACGACGCCGCCGGCTATAATGACCTCGATGGAAGGGAAGATACGCAGCCGGTTTGCGACATTGATATTATTGGTGATGACCATCAGTTCCTGATGATCGAGCAGCGCATCGCCCACCGCCTCCGTCGTCGTGCCGATATTGATGAAGAGGGAGGACTTGTTGGGAATAATGTTCGCTGCCGCCTTGCCGATGGCCTGCTTTTCGCTCGCGGCAATCGAACGGCGCGCCTCGTAGCGCATATTTTCGGTGCCATTCGGGAAAATCGCGCCGCCGTGAATGCGATTCAGCGTTCTGTTTTCGCAGAGTTCGTTCAAGTCCTTGCGGATCGTCTGCGGCGTAACGGAAAAGCGTGCCGCGAGGTATTCGACCAGCACTCGTCCTTCGGACTTGGCAAGCTCTATGATCTCGGTTTGACGCGCGCTGAAAAACATTGAATGACCCCCTAAAATCTTTTCGTTTTGTTTCAGTTTAGCCAAAAACGAAAGCCGCTCAAGCGCCCTTCACTCTCTTCCCCATCAGCCTGTCGGCAGAGGATTCTCTAAAAGGTGGGCTCTATTTGCGCTTCCCCGTTCATCGTTTTCCACAGGCGGACGCCATATCTAGACGAAATTTGTCAGTCAGCTTGACCGATTACGACGTCGCGTATCCCGATATTTTTCCAAGATATTTTGCCTTGCCGCATTGTTGCGCATTCATAAGTATTGCCTGCTCAAAAGGCAGGCTTGAAGTGGCTGAAAATATTGGGGGTTGCGCGTCAAGCCAATTTGCCCTTGTTTTAGGCCTCTCAAACTGTCTGGGAGCATTAAAAAAATGATTTCGTTTAAAACGACAACGCGAGCCGCAATTCTTCTCGGCTCACTTCTGATTGGCGCCAGTTCCGCTCTTGCTGAAACCGTTCTGCATCGCGGTAATCCGGGGGAACCCCAAACTCTCGATCAGGCACAGACCTCGATCAATATCGAAGCCTTCATCCTGAAGGACCTCTATGAAGGTCTGACGATTTATGACTCCGCCGGCAAGATTGTGCCCGGCACAGCCGAAAGCTGGAAGCTGTCGGATGATGGCACCGTCTATACATTCAAGCTGCGCGACAATGCGAAGTGGTCGGATGGCTCTCCGGTTACCGCAGAGGACTTCGTGTTCTCCTATCAGCGCGTTCAGGACCCGAAGACGGCTGCCAAATACGCCAATATTCTTTATCCCATCAAAAATGCCGAAAAGATCAACAAGGGCGAGTTGTCGCTCGATCAGCTTGGTGTGAAGGCGGTGGACGACAAGACGCTCGAAATTACCCTTGAGCGCCCGACACCCTTCTTCCTAGAGCTTCTCGCGCACCAGACGGCACTGCCCGTCTCCAAGGCAAGCTTCGACAAGAACGGCAAGGACTTCGTCAAGCCGGGCGTCATGGTCTCGAACGGCGCCTATACGCTGCAGTCGCATGTTCCCAATGACAGCCTGACCGTGGTGAAGAACCCGAACTTCTGGGACGCTGCCAATACCAAGATCGACAAGGTGATCTTCTACCCGATCGACGACCAGGCAGCCTCGGTTCGTCGCTTCGAGGCGAAGGAAATGGATCTCGCCTACAACTTCTCCGCCGATCAGCTCGATCGCCTGCGCAAAGCCTATGGCGAGCAGGTCCATGTGTCGCCCACACTTGCAACCTACTACTACACTTTCGATACGCGCGAAGCGCCCTATAGCGACGTTCGCGTTCGTCGTGCGCTCTCCATGGCTGTCGATCGCGACTTCCTGGCGAAGGAAATCTATAGCGGATCGCAGGTTCCAGCCTATTCCATGGTGCCGCCCGGCATGGACTCCTACGGCGAGCCGGCCAAGGCCGATTTCGCAACCCTGTCCCAGCTCGATCGTGAAGACGAAGCCCTCAAGCTGATGAAGGAAGCCGGTTACGGTGGAGGTGGCAAGCCGCTCTCTATCGAAATCCGCTACAACACCAACCCGAACCACGAGCGCGTGGCAACCGCCATCGCCGATATGTGGAAGAACACGTTTGGTGCCAATGTGTCCCTGGTGAACCTCGACGTGGCGTCGCACTATGGCTACCTGCAGGAAGGCGGCAAGTACAATGTCGCGCGTGCCGGCTGGGTCGCCGACTACGCAGACGCGGAAAACTTCCTGGCACTCTCCATTTCCTCTAACAAGACCTTCAACTATGCGAAGTTCAACAACGCGGAATACGACGCGTTGATGAAGAAGTCTTACGAGGAGAAGGACCCGGCTGCCCGCTCCAATCTGCTGCATGAGGCTGAAACGATCCTGATGAAGGAACAGCCGGTGGCACCGCTTCTGACCCAGGCCGATCTCTGGCTCGTATCGGATCGCGTCAAGGGTTGGCACGACAACGCTGCCAATGAACACTTGAGCCGCTTTCTGAGCGTTTCCGAATAAGCAGCGCTGGCACGGCGGCTGAATAAGACCGCCGTGCCATGCCCCGGAGCCTGAAAAGCCATGATTTCATTTGTTCTGCGCCGTTTGGCGAGCGCGGTGCCGACGCTGTTTATCGTCGTCACCATTTCCTTTTTCCTGATGCGTTTTGCACCGGGCGGTCCGTTCAACCTTGAACGGCCCCTGCCGCCACAAACGATGGAAAACCTGATGAGGACTTATCATCTGGATGAACCATTGTGGCGTCAGTATCTGATTTATCTGCGCAATGCAGTGACAGGCGATTTTGGTCCGAGCTATATTTACAAGGATAACACCGTCGCGCAGCTGATCGGCAAAGGCCTGCCTTACTCGCTGGAGCTTGGCTGCTATGCGCTGCTTCTGGCGGTAATTGGTGGCGTCATTGCCGGTACCTTCGCGGCCCTTCGGCAAAACAGCGCCTTCGATTTCTCCATCATGTCGATTTCGACGGTGGGTGTGACGGTGCCGAACTTCGTTGTCGCACCTGTGCTCACGCTCGTCTTTGCTGTGTTCCTCGGCCTTCTGCCTGCCGGCAGCTGGGGCGACGGATCGCTGCGTTATCTCATCCTGCCAATGATTGCGCTTGCTTTGCCGCAGCTTGCGGTGATCGCGCGTCTGACGCGTGGTGCGATGATCGAAGCTCTGCGCATGGACCATATTCGCACCGCCAAGGCCTATGGCCTTCCGGCAAGAAGCGTGGTCGTCTTCCATGCCATGCGCGCTGCCATGCTGCCGGTCGTCTCCTATCTGGCACCTTGCGCTGCAGCACTTTTGACAGGTTCTGCCGTGATCGAAACGATCTTCACCATTCCAGGTGTGGGCCGTTACTTCGTGCTCGGCGCCATCAATCGCGATTACACGCTGGTCATGGGAACCGTGGTTCTCGTCGCCATCTTCGTCATCCTCTTCAATCTCGTGGTCGATATTCTCTACGGCCTTCTCGATCCGAGGGTCCGACATGACTGATCTTTCGACCAATCTTCCACCCCAAGCCGAGGTGCAGAGCCGAAGCCTGTTCCAGCTGGCAGCGATGCGCTTCCGCCGCAACAAAGCGGCGATGGCGGGCTCCGTCATGCTGGTGCTGATCACGCTCTTTTCCTTCATCGGTCCGCATTTCCTCACCCACACCTATGACCAGGTGTTCTCATCTTACGTCTCCGTGCCGCCGAGCCTGGAGCCACGTCCGGATGTGAACAATCTGCAAGACGTGATGGAAGGCGTTGCAGGCCGTGCCCGTGTCGATCTGAAGGAATTTGCCGTCAGCGGCCAGACCTTCACGGCAACGGTGACATCCAGCAGCGCCATCGATCCGCGCACGACACGCTATTTCGACCGTGCCAACGAGTTCGAAAACACCAAGGTCGTCGCGACCGAGGACGAGGGACGGACATTGAAGCTGGAAGGCGAGGTGAACCGGGAATACTTCTTCTTTGGCACCGATACCAACGGGCGTGATATGCTGGCCCGTGTCATGCTGGGCGGGCAGATTTCGATCGCGGTCGGGGTTCTGGCAAGCCTCGTGTCGCTCGGCATCGGCGTGGTCTATGGCGCGACGGCCGGCTATATCGGCGGACGCGTCGACAATGTGATGATGCGCTTTGTCGAAATCCTCTACTCGCTGCCCTTCGTCTTTCTCGTCGTCGTCCTCGTGGTGTTCTTCGGCCGAAGCTTCATCCTGATCTTTCTGGTGATCGGGGCGGTGGAGTGGCTGGATATGGCGCGTATCGTCCGAGGCCAGACGCTTGCGCTCAAGCGACGGGAATTTGTCGGTGCGGCACAGGCTTTGGGATTGAGCGACTGGCAGATCATCCGCCGTCACATCATCCCCAACACCATTGGCCCGGTCGTCGTCTTCGTGACCGTGGTGGTGCCGAAGGTCATCCTTCTGGAAAGCTTCCTTTCCTTCCTCGGCCTTGGCGTGCAGGCGCCGCTGACGAGTTGGGGTGCGCTGATTTCGGAAGGCGCCAACAACATGCAGTCAGCACCCTGGCTGTTGATCTTCCCGGCTCTGTTCTTCGTGCTGACCCTGTTCTCCCTCAACTTCGTGGGCGACGGGTTGCGTGACGCACTTGATCCAAAGGATCGCTGACATGACGACATCTGAAACCATATTGACGGTTCGCAATCTCAAGGTCGATTTCACCACGCCGGACGGCATGGTCAATGCCGTCAAGGGCATTGATCTTGATGTTCGCCAGGGTGAGACGCTTGCCGTGGTTGGTGAATCCGGCTCCGGCAAGAGCCAGACGATGATGGGCATCATGGGGCTTCTCGCCTCCAATGGCGTCATCAACGGCTCGGCGAAATATCGCGGACGCGAGTTGATCGGCCTTCCGGTCGATGAACTCAACACCATCCGCGGCGCGAAGATCACGATGATCTTCCAGGAGCCGATGACCTCGCTCGACCCACTCTACCGGATCGGCGCGCAGATCGCCGAGCCGATCCTGCATCACCGTGGCGGCAGCAAGAGCGAGGCGCGCGCCCGTGTTCTCGAACTTCTGAAGCTCGTCGGTATTCCCGATCCGGAGCGCCGCATCGACAGCTATCCGCATGAGCTTTCCGGCGGGCAGCGCCAGCGCGTCATGATTGCCATGGCGCTGGCAAACGAGCCGGACATCCTGATTGCGGACGAGCCGACGACAGCACTGGATGTCACGATCCAGGCGCAGATCCTCGATCTGTTGAAGTCGCTGCAGCAACGCTTCGGCATGGCTGTAGTGCTGATTACCCACGATCTTGGCGTGGTGCGCCACTTTGCCGACCGCGTCACGGTGATGCGGCGCGGCGAGGTGGTCGAGGCGGGCACGACGGAGGATATCTTCGAACGCCCGCAGGCGGACTACACCAAGATGCTGCTGGATGCCGAACCGAGCGGCCACAAGCCGCCAGTGGCAGACGGCACGCCAGTCGTGCTCTCCGGCCAGAATGTCACCGTCGATTACGACATTCCCGGCGGCTTCCTTTCCAAGGCAAGCGTGTTTCGAGCGGTCGACGGCGTGAATATCAATCTGCGCCAGGGCCAGACCATTGGCATCGTGGGGGAATCCGGTTCGGGCAAGTCGACGCTCGGCCGGGCGCTGCTCCGGCTCACCAATGCCAAGGGACGGATCACCTTTGAGAAGAGGGAGATCACGGGGCTGGATCGCAAAGCCATGCGGCCCCTGCGCCGGCGGTTGCAACTGGTGTTCCAGGACCCTTACGGTTCGCTCTCGCCGCGCCAGACGGTGGGCGAGATCATCACCGAAGGCCTCTTCGTCCACGAGCCGCAATTGAGCCGCGCGGAGCGTGACAAGCGCGCCATCGAAGCGCTGAAGGAGGTCGGGCTCGATCCTGCAGCCCGCAACCGCTATCCGCACGAATTCTCCGGCGGCCAGCGCCAGCGTATCGCGATTGCCAGAGCCATCATCCTGAAACCGGATGTGGTCATCCTCGACGAGCCGACCTCTGCTCTGGACCGCTCGGTGCAGGGCCAGGTGATCGATCTGCTGCGCGAATTGCAGAAGACGCATGGCCTCTCCTATATCTTCATCAGCCACGATCTCTCGGTGATCAAGGCGATCTCAGATTATGTGATCGTCATGAAGGATGGGAAAATCGTGGAGGAGGGAGAGACCGACGCAATCTTCAACGCGCCGTCTGCCGACTACACCAAGACGCTGATCAAATCGGCTTTCACGGCGGATGTCGCAGCCTGATGTGTTGATCCTCAAATACGCACTACCAATCTCTTATGCCCCGCTTCGGCGGGGCATTTTATTGTGATCTGCGTGCCGTCCCAAGATCATCGTGAAACAACCATGAAGGAACCAGTGAGACGTCTCGACGTTATAGCGCGGTGAACATTTATGTGTGCCGAAGTAATGGCACTGAGGAGGCAACATGCGGAAGATTATTCAAGTTGCGGGACTTGCTGTTACTATGGCAGTTTCAAGCGTCGCCGTGTCCGGCGTGGCACAGGCGCAGGATGTGGAGCTGCGGATCGGCCCCGATGGCGTCCGCCCGGTTATCCGCGATCGCGACCGCGACCGCCGCGACATGGACCGCCGTGGTCCGCCACGTATGGCGGGCTGCAGCGAACGCGAAGCCCGCGCCGCTGCACGAGCATCCGGCCTGCGCGATCCCGAGGTGGTCCGTATCACGCCACGCCGCGTGGTCGTCGAAGGCGACACCCGCCGCGGCCCCGACACCATCACCTTCGCCAACCAGCGCGGTTGCCCGGAGATTTGATTGTAGGTTTTCAGAAGGTGAGAAAGGTCCGCTTGGGCGGACCTTTTTCTTTGGGATATGGCCTGATTACGAGAGATTCAATTCCGGAAGTTTGGCGGCGTAAACAAGAGCTAGAAATCAAAAAGTGGCAACGAGCTTACGGCCACACCACAGACACTCTTCTCACAGTGCCGCCACTAACCTCAATCTCGACGGCACTCTCAAGATCTCTAGCTTCTTTAGTATAAACCACGATTATATTATCTTTTTCACGTATTATCTCACCTCGTAAGTAGATCAGATGGGTTTGCCCTCCAACTCCAGGCGGAATTATGTTTAGTATCCGTGAGGCTTGATCTTCATCGCCGAGGAAAAGCTCAATGTCTCTCTCGTCACGGATGCGCACAAACGAAGCGTCCAACGGAATTTCAACAACACAACTCCTCATGAGACTCCTTTAGCGACTCATCGTTTGTATTAGACGGCTGGGGGCATCAATTCGTAGCTTCACGACAAATACTGGTGCTTTTGCTTCCAGCTGAGTCTCGAATTTCAATAATGTTTGGTCTCATTGGCTTAAGAGCCTTTTGATATCGAGCTAGTGAAGCGTATTCGCTGCGAACTCACCGCTGCAACCGATTTTTTGTCGTCGCAGCTCCGTTGTTCTTGGCTCTACTGGAATAACTGATCTGTCTCCTTTAGAAAAAAAGCCCAAGGATGGTTTCCTCGGGCTTTTTTCGTTTTTACAACTAATCAGTCACGCCACTAAATCCTATTTTAGCTGCAACCGCTCGTCGCGCCACAAGTATCGCACTTCTCGCAAGTCCCATTCCGGACCATCGTGAAGTTCTGGCACTCGGAGCACATGTTGCCCGTATAACCTTGGGCAATCGAGCGCATGCGGCGTTCGTTTTCCACCTTCTTGGCGTCGGCCTTGGCAGAGGCTGCGTCGGCAGCGGCCTTGTCCGAGAAGAGGCCGGTGGCGCTCTGTTCGGTTTCGACCACTTCTTCTGCAATCTCTTCGGCCAGTTCGCGGGCGCGTTCCTCATAGTCACGCTTGAAGGCGACGACTTCCGATGTGGCGACTGAAACTGTTGCCTCCAGCTTGCGGGCTGCGTTGCCGGAAATCGCCGTCACGTTGGCCGAGGCGCGGGCAGGGGCTGCCGTTGCCGAGCCCTTGATTTCCGCCGAGCCGCGTTCGCTTCCATTGTTGGAGACGAGCGTTGGCTTGTAGCCGCGGGTCAGGCCCTTGGAGACGACATCTGCCTTGCCTTCGGACACGCCGCGACCAAGTGCGGTGTTGGAGAAGTCCGACGTATCGACATGCGCCAGATCGTGGCGACCGAGATAGGAGATGGCGAGTTCGCGGAACACGTAGTCGAGGATCGACGTGGCGTTCTTGATCGCGTCGTTGCCCGTGACCATGCCGGCAGGTTCGAACTTGGTGAAAGTGAAGGCGTCGACATATTCTTCCAGCGGCACGCCATATTGCAGGCCGAGCGACACGGAAATCGCGAAGTTGTTGATGAAGGCGCGCAGTGCCGAGCCTTCCTTGTTCATATCAAGGAAGATTTCGCCAAGACGGCCGTCGTCATATTCGCCGGTGCGAAGGAAGATGGTGTGACCACCGATCTTGGCCTTCTGGGTGTAGCCCTTGCGGCGGGTCGGCAGCTTTTCCTGGCTGCGAACGACGCGCTCGATGATGCGCTCGACGATCTTTTCGGTGATGGTGACGGCCTGGGCTGCCTGTGGCTGAGCCAGCAGCTCTTCCATGGCGTCCTCGTCGTCCTCATCTTCCACCAGCGAAGCGTTGAGCGGCTGGGAAAGCTTGGAGCCATCGCGGTAAAGCGCGTTTGCCTTCAGTGCCAGCTTCCAGGACAGCATGTAGGCTGCACCGCAATCTTCCACCGTGGCATCGTTCGGCATGTTGATTGTCTTGGAGATCGCGCCCGAGATGAAGGGCTGTGCCGCCGCCATCATGCGGATGTGGGACTCGACCGAGAGATAACGCTTGCCGATCTTGCCGCAGGGGTTGGCGCAATCGAAGACGGACAGATGCTCATCCTTCAGGAACGGCGCGCCTTCCAGCGTCATCGCACCGCAAACGTGAACATTTGCTGCTTCGATGTCCTTCTTCGAGAAGCCGAGATGCTCCAGAAGGTTGAAGCTGATGTCGGAAAGCTGCTCGTCGGAAACCTTCAGCGTGTCCTTCAGGAAGTCAGCGCTGAGCGTCCACTGGTTGAAGACGAACTTGATGTCGAAGGCGCTTTTCAGCGCGCCATTGACGGCTTCGATCTTCTCATCGGTGAAGCCCTTGGACTTCAGCGAGCCGGGGTTGATGCCAGGCGCCTGGTTCAGGTTGCCGTGGCCGACAGCGTAAGCTTCGATCTCTGCGATCTGGCTTTCGGAGTAGCCGAGCGAACGCAGCGATTCCGGAACCGCACGGTTGATGATCTTGAAGTAGCCGCCGCCAGCAAGCTTCTTGAACTTCACCAGCGCAAAATCAGGCTCGATACCGGTGGTGTCGCAATCCATGACGAGGCCGATCGTACCTGTCGGTGCGATAACGGTGGTCTGGGCGTTGCGGTAACCGTTCTGCTCGCCAAGTTCCAGCGCCTTGTCCCAGGCAGCAACGGCGTGCTTGATCAGCTCCTGATCGGTGCAATCGGCATGGATCAGTGGAACCGGGTTTACCGACAGGCCTTCGTAACCATAGGCAAGGCCCTGGGCCGCACGGCGGTGGTTGCGGATGACGCGCAGCATGTTGTCGCGGTTCGGCGCAAAGCCCGGGAAGGGGCCAAGCTCGCCTGCCATTTCAGCAGACGTGGCGTAGGACACACCGGTCATGATCGCGGTCAAGGCACCTGCAATCGCACGACCTTCATCGCTGTCATAAGGAATGCCCGACGACATCAGCAGGCCGCCGATATTGGCGTAGCCGAGGCCGAGCGTGCGGTACTCGTAGGAGCGTTCCGCAATCTGGCGCGATGGGAACTGCGCCATCATCACCGAGACTTCGAGAACGACGGTCCACAGGCGCACCGCATGTTCGTAATCGGCAATGTTGATCTTCTTGGTGGCCGCGTCCTTGAACTGGAGGAGGTTCAGCGAGGCAAGGTTGCAGGCCGTATCGTCCAGGAACATGTATTCCGAGCATGGGTTGGATGCGCGGATGGAACCAGCGGCTGGCGAGGTGTGCCAGTCGTTCATGGTGGTGTTGAAGTGCAGACCCGGATCGGCAGAGGCCCAGGCGGCATGCGAGATCTTCTCCCACAGGTCGCGTGCCTTCAGCGTCTTCATCACTCTGCCGTCGCGGCGAGCGGTGAGGTTCCAGTCGCCGTCGCTTTCGACAGCGCGCAGGAAGTCGTCCTTCAACGAAACAGAGTTGTTGGAGTTCTGGCCGGAGACCGTGAGGTAGGCTTCCGAATCCCAGTCCGTATCAT
Organism: Agrobacterium cavarae; assembly: GCF_004310285.1. Lineage (GTDB taxonomy): Bacteria > Pseudomonadota > Alphaproteobacteria > Rhizobiales > Rhizobiaceae > Agrobacterium > Agrobacterium cavarae. The sequence continues at coordinate 120,801 of NZ_SISF01000032.1, read as the reverse complement.
AGGTCTTGAATTCGATATCCTTGTAGCCCTGCTGGGCGAACTGGATGACGCGCTTGATGTAGTTTTCCGGAACCTGATCCTTCTTGGCTGCGCGGATTTCGCGCTTGAGGGCAGGGTTCTTGGCAGGATCGAAGCAATCGCCGTTATCGCCTTCGCAGTTGAGGCAGGCCTTCATGATGGCCTTGAGATGCTTGGCGACGATCTTGGAACCGGTGACGAGGGCGGCAACCTTCTGCTCTTCGTTCACCTTCCAGTCGATATAGGCTTCGATATCGGGGTGATCGGCATCGACGACGACCATCTTGGCCGCACGACGGGTGGTGCCACCGGACTTGATGGCGCCGGCTGCACGGTCACCGATCTTGAGGAAGCTCATCAGGCCGGAGGACTTGCCGCCGCCGGAGAGCTTTTCGCCTTCGCCACGCAGATAGGAGAAGTTGGAACCGGTGCCGGAGCCGTATTTGAACAGACGTGCTTCACGAACCCAAAGGTCCATGATGCCGCCTTCGTTGACGAGGTCGTCTTCAACGGACTGGATGAAGCAGGCATGCGGCTGCGGATGCTCGTAAGCGGACTTGGACTTGGTCAGCTTGCCGGTGAAGGGGTCGACATAGAAGTGGCCCTGGCCCGGACCGTCGATGCCATAGGCCCAGTGCAGGCCAGTGTTGAACCACTGTGGCGAGTTCGGCGCGACGCGCTGGGTGGCGAGCATGTAGGCAAGCTCATCGCGGAAGGCGAGAGCATCTTCTTCGGACGAGAAGTACTTGCCCTTCCAGCCCCAATAGGCCCAGGTGCCGGCGAGGCGATCGAAAACCTGACGCGCGTCGATTTCCGAGCCATAACGCTCAGCTTCAGGCAGATCCTTCATGGCAGCCGTATCGGCAACGGAGCGCCACAGGAAGGACGGGACATCATTCTCTTCGACCTTCTTCAGAACCTTCGGAACGCCTGCCTTGCGGAAATACTTCTGCGCCAGAACGTCGGTCGCCACCTGGCTGAACTGCGCCGGCACATCAATATCCGCGAGACGGAACACGACGGAACCATCCGGATTCTTGATTTCACTGATTGCCTTGCGGAATTCGATTTCCGCGTAGGGCGACTGGCCGGGCTTCGTAAAGCGGCGTTCGATGCGCATCGTTGGTGTCCTTGTCCGTTGGCGCCTGATCGGGCGCAAAATATCGTTCCGGCGTCGCATGGGCCATGCGCCACCAGTTGTCTGCCGATGAATGGAAACGATCATCCTTGGATGTCGTTCCCTTATGTCGTGGTTATGATGGCTGCAAGCATACTATATATAGTATTAACAGTTTCTTGTCGCCAGACCCCGCCTTATGTTTTTGGCAGCTCCCGAACATGGACACGCCCCAGCGTTCCTCACCCCTCGTGGTTGGAACGCAAGACATCGCGTGAACTGATACAGGAGAGAACCGCAGATGAACCTGCCGATTCCGTTGCCGCCGCAACATGGATCTACTTTTAGAAAACGTGCTGATTCCGTCAAGGCCTAGTTTGTAAGGGTTCATTTACCACAAGATGTGGTGTGGATAGGGTGTGGAAAACGGGGAAAGAAAAACCTTCCATAAATATCAGGCACTTGCGGCGCATTATGGCTGGCCGCTTACCTTGCGTGAAGCTTGCCTGTGGTGGTGGAAGGAGCGATATGGCGGAATTCTGGGAACGTGTCGTTGTTGCGTACAAGCAACAAGTGTTGGCCTATCCACAAGGTTTGCGATGCGTGGGGCAGGCGGAAGCGATGCGTGGGGCAGGCGGAAGCGATGCGGTACAAGATATAGCGGTACCTGGAAGGTTTCGGGTCCTGCGCCCACGCCAGCAACGGAACGGGACAACACGATCTTGAAACGACGAGCGAGCTTATCTAACCTCGGATCAACACTCATGGAAGGGATACGCGATGCAAACATCGCTGCCACAGATTTTTCTGGTCCGACACGGCGAGACTGCCTGGTCAGTGTCCGGTCGTCATACCGGAAGGTCGGATATCGATCTGACGCCCAACGGCGAAAATGCTGCAAGATTGCTCGCCGAGCGCTTGAAAGGGATTACCCCTGATGTGGTGTGGTCGAGCCCGTCTTTGCGAGCGCGCAGAACATGCGAGCTTGCGGGATTTGCGTCCGCAATGTCTGTCAAGTCGGACCTCAACGAGTGGGATTACGGACAATATGAAGGCGTCACCACAAAGGACATCCACAAGACGGCGCCCGGCTGGCAGCTATTCCGTGACGGCGCTCCCGGTGGTGAGAGCATTGAGCAGGTGGGTGTGCGAGCAGATCGCATTATCCATGATATCAGGGCCAGCGGCACGACCATCCTGATCTTTTCAAGTTCACATTTCCTGCGCGTGCTGGCAGCCAGGTGGCTCGGGCTTCCGCCTGAACACGGGAGAAGCTTCGTCCTCGATACCGCAACTGTCAGCGTATTGGGCTACGAACACAATATGGAAGAACCAGTCATCCGAGCATGGAATACGTGATCCGTCCCGATCACTACCGCATGTGATTGATCTCCATATTTTGCAGATCAATTCGCATGTGGCCCTTGGCACGGGCGCTGCCCAGAATAATGCGGAGCGAGAGCGTTGTGTCTGTCATGGATCGATACCCCCTTTCAGCGTTGACCTCCAAGTGGTAGTTCCTCAAGTAAAGTTGAGGTCAACGGGCATGACGAAAAAACTTCAGCAGATTCCTCTCGTACGCGACCTCTCGGTCGGCGATGTTGCCGAGCGCGCTGGCGTGGCGGTCTCGACGCTCCACTTTTACGAGGCCGAAGGGCTGATCAAGGGCTGGCGCAACAGCTCGAACCACCGCCGCTATGGGCGCGACGTGCTGAGGCGCATCGCCATCATCAAGGTGGCACAAAGGGCAGGCATCCCGCTCAAGGAGATACAGCAGGCTCTGAACACCCTGCCGGATGGCCGCACACCGACGGGAAAGGACTGGCAAAGGCTCGCCACCCATTGGCAAGCGCAACTGGATGACCGCATCGCGCGGCTTACGCGGCTGCGCAATCAGCTCACCGGTTGCATTGGCTGTGGTTGTCTTTCGACGGATGAATGTCCGCTGCGCAATCCGGCAGATATATTGGGGGACAAGGGCCCTGGGCCGGTGCTGCTCGAGCCTGGGGAGTGAGGCAAGAGATCGCAGGCTTGTAAGGCGATCTGGGAAACAGGATCGGACCGCGTCGCGCAAAACCCATCAGGATTTCGCGCGACGTGAATTTTGCGTGGTGCTCAGCCGGGCGCGCCCTTGGCAATCGGCTCCTGATAGGTGAAGCCCATGTCCCACGGGAAATAGATCCAGGTGTCCTGGCTCACTTCGGTGACGAAGGTGTCGATTGTCGGAACGCCGGTTGGCTTGGCATAGACGCAGGCAAAATGCGCCTTTGGCAGCATCTCGCGCACTTCCAATGCGGTCTTGCCGGTATCGGTCAGATCGTCGACGACGAGAATGCCTTCACCGGACTTTTCCAACAGTTCTGGAGAGATGCCCTTCAGCAGAACGGTATCGCCCTGATTCAGGTAATCGTGGCGGGTGGCAATGCATACCGTGTCGATCAGGCGGATGTTGAGTTCGCGGGAAATGATCGCTGCCGGAACGAGACCGCCACGGGTGATGCAGACGATGGCCCTGAACTCCTGGTTCAGGCCGGCAAGACGCCACGCCAGCGCGCGGGCATCGCGGTGAAACTGATCCCAGGATACTGGGAAGGCTTTATCGGGAAGGGACATGGTGGGTCTGCCATCTCATTCAATTGCTGATGGCTTTGGCTAATAGCGGCAAGAAACGGCAAAAAGCAAGTCTATGCGCTTTCGGCAATCATGATCTTGTTGACGGCGCTCGATGCAGAGCCGCCGTGGGCTTTCGGGGGGCTTTCAGAGGGACCACAATCGGTCGTGGCCCCTTGGGTTGGCTGTCAGCAGCCCTTGCCGCCATTGGCCCAGCGCTTGATGTCGGCGGAAATGCGCGGTGCATGACCGTCGTTCATGACAGGGCCGAAGGCCTGGAGGTTTGCCGGATTGCCTTCGGCCTGCACCACCAGCATCGGGCGTGATTCCGGGCTGTTACGCGGAACGAGCAGAATACGGGGGCGACCGGAGAAGGAGTTGAGTTCCGGTGCCAGGCGATAGGCCTTGAATGCCGGATCGCCAGACTTGAACCAGCAGGCATTGGCGCCGAGCGCAACGCGCTCCATGACCGGAAGGGCGGCCTGCGACGCGGCCGTTGGGGGCTCAGGCTTTGGCTGGCATGCGGCCAGTGCGAGTGCAGCGAGGGCCACAGCGGCAATGCCAATGGAACGTCCAGAAAGGATATGGTTCATTCTTCAATCCAGCATGAGCTGCAAAAATAAAGCCGGGCGGATGCGCCCGGCTGGATGTGTCTCATATCAGGCAGCGATCACGCCAAGCGCTGAGGCAAATATGCCTCGGCCATCCTTGCCGCCATGCGCCGCTTCGATCAGGTTTTCCGGATGCGGCATCATGCCGAGAACATTGCCCTTGTCGTTGATGACGCCGGCAATATCGTTCAGCGAACCATTCGGATTGGTACCTTCGGCGTAACGGAACACCACCTGGCCATTGTCTTCCATCGCCTTCAACTCGTCGGCTTCGACGAAGTAGTTGCCATCGTGATGGGCGACGGGAGAGCGGATGATCTGGCCCTTGTCGTAGGTGCGGGTAAACTCCGTGTCGTTGTTGACGACCTCGAGCTTGACTTCACGGCAGACGAATTTGAGCGAGGCATTGCGCATCAAGGCGCCGGGCAACATGCCGGCCTCGACCAAAATCTGAAAGCCGTTGCAGACACCCAGAACCTTGACGCCCTGTTCAGCCTTTTCGCGGATCGCCTGCATGACGGGCATGCGGGCGGCGATCGCGCCACAGCGAAGGTAATCGCCATAGGAGAAGCCGCCGGGGATGACGATCAGATCGACATCCGGGATCTGGGTTTCCGTCTGCCAGATGGTGACGGGCGCCTGACCTGAAATCTTCGTCAAGGCCGCGATCATGTCACGGTCGCGATTGAGGCCAGGAAGCTGGACGACTGCGGATTTCATGGGCCTTGGCTCCGAAATTCAGAGCATTTCCAGCAAGAGTGCCTGCGGTCTGCATGGAAAATGCGTCAAACAAAGAGTTAAGAGCAATGGAGGTGAACCATCGTTCACCACACTTGCCCTAGAGGATGGCGATCGCGTAGTTTTCGATGACGGTGTTGGCGAGCAGCTTCTCGCACATCGCCTTCAGGTTTTCTTCGGCTTTGGCCTTGTCGGTGGTGTTCAGTTCAAGATCGAAGACCTTGCCCTGACGGACCTGGCCCACGCCGTCAAAACCGAGGCTGCCCAGCGCGCCTTCGATTGCCTTACCCTGCGGATCGAGAACGCCGTTCTTCAGCGTAACAGTCACCCGTGCCTTGATCACCTGATGGTCTCCTGATTTCACTTGACGAGAACCGGGCCTGTGCCGCGGATCGGTTCGTTTTCATTGATGATGCCGAGACGGCGCGCCACTTCCGAATAGGCTTCCACAAGCCCACCCATATCGCGGCGAAAGCGGTCCTTGTCCATCTTTTCCTGCGTCTCGATATCCCACAGGCGGCAGCTATCCGGCGAAATTTCATCCGCCAGGATAATGCGCATCATATCGCCTTCGAACAGACGGCCGCATTCGATCTTGAAATCGACGAGCTGAATGCCGACGCCGAGGAAAAGACCGGAAAGGAAATCGTTGACGCGAATGGCAAGCGCCATGATGTCGTCGAGTTCGGCGGGGTTGGCCCAGCCAAACGCAGTGATGTGCTCCTCGGAGACCATCGGGTCTTCCAGCGCATCCGACTTGTAATAGAACTCGATGATCGAGCGAGGCAGCACAACGCCTTCATCAATGCCGAGGCGCTTGGAGAGCGAGCCTGCCGCAACGTTGCGCACGACAACCTCGAGCGGGATCATCTCCACTTCCTTGATCAACTGCTCGCGCATGTTCAGGCGGCGGATGAAGTGGGTGGGAATGCCGATCTTGTTCAGATGCGTGAAGACGTATTCCGAGATGCGGTTGTTCAGAACGCCCTTGCCGTCGATGACTTCATGCTTCTTTTTATTGAAAGCAGTCGCATCATCCTTGAAGAACTGGATGAGCGTTCCGGGTTCCGGACCTTCATACAGGATCTTGGCCTTGCCTTCGTAGATTCGGCGGCGACGGTTCATAGTGACATATCTCTTGTTTTAGCGCCGGTGCTGATGGCGGTCGTTTCGTTTCTTGAAGCGGTCCCATAGCGGAAAAGAAGCCATTTCACAATGCGACGGCACGCGGTTGTTTGCAATTCTTCAACCCTGTTTTTGGCTGTTCCAAGGCAACATCTCAAAGTTACGCTTTTTCAATAGTTGTATTCTAGAACAGTGGTGTCCCGATCAAGAGGACGCAAATAACGACATAGTAAAACGGGGTATAATCATGGGTCTGAGACAACGCGGTAAAGCGCTCGAGAATTTGTATTTTCACGAAGAGGAACTGAGCTTCCGTCTTCACGGCATGCGCAGCAGGTTGATGGGCCTTTGGGCTGCATCCCTAATGCACAAGGACGACGCCAATTCCTACGCCAGCGAGATCGTTGCCGCGTCCATCGGCCGCGAAGGCGACGACGCGATGTTCAACAAGCTGCACGACGATTTCGTCGCCGCCGGCGTCGGCGTTACCGATGATGTCATCCATGATCAGATGACCAACCTTCTGCGCTGTGCCGCCGACGAGCTCCGCAATGGGATCGCGCAATTCGACGGCAAGCGCGCCGCCTGAACTTTCATTCCGTATTTCGAACATCCGACGGGCCTTGGCGTCATGCATGGAGATCGGCAATTCTCCATACGAACCAACATGCGGTATGTTTGAACATAAGTGCCGAAAGGCCGAAGCCGCGCAGGGTATACTTGCGCGGCATTTCCGTTTTACTTTCTATTCGCCAAAGCAGCCGCTAACAGGGCTGATCTTGTTCAGCTTTTATTCTCAGGAATCGCAAAGCCCGACGGAGGCTTGAGCTTGCTCAGGAACTGAGCAAAGACCATTGTGCCTTCCGGCCACGGGCCATGGCCCGATTCCGCGTTGATGTGCCCTGACATGCCAGCATCGATCAGGAGCGAGCCCCAGGCGGCGGCAATGTCATCGGCATGCTCATACGTTCCGAATGGGTCGTTACGGCTGGCGATGGTGATGGCCGGGAATGGCAGCGGATCGCGAGGATAAGGCCCGAACGTCATCAGATGCTTCGGCCGGATGTCGGGATTGGCGACATCTGGCGGCGCGACAAGCATTGCGCCAGCCACTCTGTGCGCGATTTCCGGCAAGGCGTGCATAACCGTCGGCACTCCGAGGGAATGTGCGACGAGGACCACAGGCTTCGTCGAGGCGTTCACCTCCTCGACAAGGCGAGCGACCCAGTCTTCACGCACGGGCTTCGACCATTCCGCCTGCTCGACGCGGCGTGCTGTCGACAGCTTCTCTTGCCAACGGGTCTGCCAATGGTCGGGGCCGGAATTGGTGTAGCCGGGAACGATGAGGATATCTGCTTCTGATGCTTTCATGCCGCTTATCTTGGTTTGTTGGCTGGCGTTATCAAGGTGCAAAGCAAAGGATCGCTCACAAAGCTCCAGGGTTCTTTGGTATCAGAATATAGTGGCGCTCACCTCGGTACTGGCCGAGGTGAGCAATTCCTACCTTTGCCGGGAACTAAGGATCAAGCCTCGCCGAAGACGCGCTTGAAGATCGTGTCGACATGCTTGGTGTGGTAGCCAAGATCGAACTTTTCGCGGATCGTCTCTTCCGGAAGGGCTGCGCGCACTTCCTCATCCGACAGCAGTTCTTCGAGGAAGTCCTTGCCTTCTTCCCAGACCTTCATCGCATTGCGCTGAACGAGGCGATAGGAGTCCTCGCGCGAAACGCCGGCCTGTGTCAGCGCCAGGAGCACACGCTGCGAGTGAACGAGGCCACGGAACTTGTTCATGTTCTTCAACATGTTTTCCGGGTAGATCACCAGCTTCTCGATGACGCCTGCCAGACGGTTGAGGGCAAAATCGAGCGTGATCGTGGTGTCTGGGCCGATGCCGCGCTCTACAGACGAGTGGCTGATATCGCGCTCGTGCCAGAGAGCAACGTTTTCCAAGGCCGGAACGACAGACATGCGTACCAGACGGGCCAAACCGGTCAGGTTTTCGGTCAGAACCGGGTTGCGCTTGTGCGGCATGGCGGACGAACCCTTCTGACCGGGCGAGAAGAACTCTTCCGCTTCCAGAACTTCGGTGCGCTGCATGTGGCGAATTTCGATGGCGACGTTCTCGATCGACGAGGCAATGACGCCGAGCGTGGCGAAGAACATGGCGTGACGATCCCGCGGGATGACCTGCGTGGAGACGGGCTCCGGCGACAGACCAAGGGCCTTGCACACATGTTCTTCGACGGATGGATCAATATTGGCGAAGGTGCCGACAGCGCCGGAGATGGCGCCGGTGGCGATTTCGGCGCGGGCGTTGACGAGGCGGGCGCGGTTACGGTCCATCTCGGCATAGAAGCGCGCAAATGTCAGACCCATCGTCGTCGGCTCGGCATGGATGCCGTGGCTGCGACCAATACGGACGGTGTTCTTGTGCTCGAAGGCGCGGGTCTTCAGCGCGGTCAAAACCCGGTCCATGCCGGCGATCAGCAGGTCGGCAGCGCGGACCAATTGGATGTTCAGCGTCGTGTCGAGCACGTCGGATGAGGTCATGCCCTGGTGGACGAAGCGGGAATCCGGACCAACGAATTCTGCAAGATGGGTGAGGAACGCGATGACGTCATGCTTGGTGACGGCTTCGATTTCGTCGATGCGGGCAACGTCGAACTCGGCCGCGCCACCCTTTTCCCAAATGGTCTTTGCCGCTTCCTTCGGGATCACGCCGATGTCCGCCAGCGCGTCGCAGGCATGCGCCTCGATTTCGAACCAGATGCGGAACTTGGTTTCCGGCGACCAGATAGCGACCATTTCCGGCCGGGAATAACGAGGGATCATGGCAAAGCCTTCTTGAACTGAGAAATCTGGTGCCCGTTTAGCAAAGTGTTTCGGCAATCTCAACGCATTCGGCGCGTCAGGGTAAACCCGGCAACACGGACGTCTGCCTGGAGATCAAGCTCTGCCGCTTTCGGCCGATGCTCTGAGAGCGGAGACGGTTTTCGTATAGTCATCCACACCATCGCCCTTGAAGACGGCAGAACCGGCAACCAGCACATTGGCGCCCGCTGCAATGGCGCTGCCTGCCGTCTCGGTGGTGATGCCGCCATCCACTTCCAGTTCGATCGGGCGATTGCCGATGAGCGACTTCGCCGCGCGGATCTTGTCGAGCATGGCCGGAATGAACTTCTGGCCGCCAAAGCCCGGATTGACGCTCATGATGAGGATGAGGTCCACATCGTCCAAGACATTTTCGAGCACGGAGAGCGGGGTTGCCGGATTGAGCGTGACGCCGACCTTCTTGCCGAGCGCGCGGATGTTTTGCAGCGAGCGGTGCAAATGCGCGCCGGCTTCGGCATGGACCGTGATGCTGTCGCAACCGGCCTTGGCGAAGGCCTCAAGATAAGGATCGGCGGGCGCGATCATCAAATGGCAATCGAAGAAGGCCTTGCTGTGGGGGCGCAGTGCCTTGATCACATCCGGCCCGAAGGAAATGTTTGGCACGAAGTGACCGTCCATCACGTCCAGATGAATCCAGTCGGCGCCAGCGGCCGTGACATCGGCGACTTCCTGTCCGAGTTTGGCGAAGTTGGCGGCAAGAATGGAAGGGGCGATCCGGACGGGGAGGGTCATCTGCAAATGCTCCTGATTGGCAAGGCGTTGCTGGCCCTTAGCACCGCACGCTTGGGTCAACAAGCTTCGATCCGAACCTCAAAAGGGACAAATCGATTAGATAGAAGCCGATCTTACGATACCAGGTTGCTGGAGGGCCCTAATTCAACGCCTTGTCGACGACGACGAAGTCGGTGCCAGTCCAGCGCTGAAGCCGGTAGGAATTGTCCTGCAACTCGTGGCGTTCGTTGAAGATGACGGGGCCGATGACCGTATCGAAGGTGGTGCCAACCATCACGACAGGTGTTGGTTTCGATTGCTCCGATGCCTTCTCCAGCGCCTGCGCTGAGAGTTGGGCGGCGGCATAGGCCGGAAGAACGTAGCCTTCGGGTTCGATATTGGCAGCACGCAACTGCTGCACCGCCTCCGCCGCGGAGGGCAGTGCTGCGTAATCCGGCAAGGCGACAGCAAGCGTGCCAGGTTGCAGCGGAACAGGCGCGTTTGCCGCCCGCAACGCATCGCTGCCCATAAGCACGAGGGGAATTTTCTCTGCGGCGGCGTCGCGTGCGATGATCGATAGGTCGTTGCGTTCTGTCGCCGCGAAGACATGTGTCACGCCGGTGCGGCTCAGGCGACGCACGAGCGCAATCTGCTGTTCCTGTGAAGGGCGTAGCGTGTCCGTGAAGGTCGGTTTCAAACCTGCCTCTTCCAATCGCGCACGGACACGGTCCACCAGTTCACGGCTATAGATCGTCGCGTCATCAAGAAGCGCAAAGGGCAAGCCCTTCCAATCGCGCAGCATGATCTCCGCAACCGCCGAGGTTTCATCGTTCTCCGAGGGTGCCATACGAAAGAGCGGCCAGCCGCGCTTCAATGCATCTTCCATCAGAATGGGCGAGCGGCTCGACAGGGTGATGGCCGGGATCGCGGCATTTTTCAATGTCGGCAGTGCATCCGCAAGGGTTTCGGTACACAGGAAGCCGACGACCACGGAGACTTTCGACGCAACAAGACCGTCGGCGATGGCACCACCGCTGCCGTCCTCGCAGCTTTCATGAATTTCCATGACATCGAGGCCAACCTTCGCGGCTGCCGCCTTTACACCCTGCCGGATCTGCAAGCCCAGCATCTCATATGCGCCGTTCTGCGGAGCAACGACTGCGATCGTCGCAGCATTTGCAACGCCAGCGATGCTGAGACTGAAGGCAAAACTGAGCAGGCGGAGTGAATTCATGGATGGCATTATCCTGTGCGATTGTCCGATGTTATCGAGGCTGAGCAGGATGCAAAAGGTTCAATACCAAGAAAAATGCGCTTTATGACAAAGAATGCTCGTTCGTCGGGTGATTGGCGAAATGCCGACGCCGGCAAAGCGTCACCCAGTCACGATGCGAGATGGCGAAACGCATCCCGGGCAAAAACAGAGAGAGGGGAGGGCAGGTCGTCGACATCAAACCACCCCATATCGGAGAGCTTGTCCGGCTCCGTCAATTGCGCCGTTCCCGTCACGTCGTCTGTCACGTAAATCAGCGACAGCCAATGTTGTCCATCGGCTGGTATGATCTGCTCGCTGATACAGAGGAAGCGGACGTTCCCGATGGTCAGCCCGCTTTCTTCCTCAGCTTCGCGACGGGCAGCCTCAAGGGCGTGCTCCATGTGATCAACCTTGCCGCCCACAATGCTCCAGTGGCCGGCTTCGGGTGATTTCACGCGCTTATAGAGCAGCACCTTTCCGTCCCGCCTGATGACGAGACCGCATCCGACACCGGGGAAATCGATGCCTGGCTGTGCCATCAGCCTTTGGCGTTTGCGACGATCAGCATGAAGGCCGGGATGTCGTCGCCGAAGCCGACGGGTGTCGGGCCATCATCATGGTCGCGGTAGTGGCGGCGGCGATCACGATTGTCGTCATTCGCGTGGGAAGCACCGTGGCTCCGCTCGAAATTACGCGGTGCCTTCTCGTGCCTGCGCTCTGCCTTCACTTTGTCGCCTCCATTTGCCGCAACCTGGATGGTGTCAGCCGGTTTCACATTCGGGATTTCCGCTTCCACCTCTTGAGGCGCTTCGCGGCGGTTCCGATCGCGGCCACGACCACGATCCTTGTCTTTGTCCTTGCCGCGGCGCGGACGGTCGGTGGCGAAACTTTCCATGGGTGCCGGAAGTTCCGAAAGATCTCCGCTTAGCCACTCAATCTTTTCGCCGATCAGCTTTTCGATGGCGTCGAGATACTTGGTGTCACGGCGATTGACGAGCGTGAAGGCAGCACCCGAGCGACCCGCGCGGCCGGTACGGCCGATGCGGTGGACATAGTCTTCCGCATGGATCGGAACGTCGAAGTTGAAGACGTGGCTGACATCTGGAATGTCGAGGCCACGGGCGGCAACGTCGGACGCAACCAGCAGCGTGATCTGGTTGTCCTTGAAGCCCGCCAGCATCTTCGTGCGCGAGTTCTGGTCCATATCGCCATGCAAGGCACCGACGGAGAAACCGTGCCGTTCAAGCGAACGGTAAAGATCAGCCACGTCCTTCTTGCGGTTGCAGAAGATGATCGCGTTCTTGAGCTCGGTCTGCACCTTGATGAGTTCGCGAAGCACGGCGCGCTTCTCGTAATCCTTGTCGTGGGTGGCAACGATGCGCTGCGTCACCGTCTTTGCCGTCGAAGAAGGCTTGGCCACTTCGATGCGGACCGGGTTTTGCAGGAAGCGATCGGCCAGCTTCTGGATCTCCGGCGGCATGGTGGCCGAGAAGAATAGCGTCTGGCGCGTGAAGGGAATCATCTTCGCTATGCGCTCGATATCGGGGATGAAGCCCATGTCGAGCATGCGGTCGGCTTCGTCGATGACGAGAATTTCCACGCCCGTCATCAGAAGCTTGCCGCGTTCGCAGTGGTCAAGCAGACGGCCGGGGGTGCAGATCAGGACGTCCGCGCCGCGCTCCAGCTTGCGATCCTGCTCTTCAAACGAAACGCCGCCGATGAGAAGCGCAACGTTCAGCTTGTGATTCTTGCCGTACTTTTCGAAGTTCTCGGCAACCTGCGCCGCCAGTTCGCGCGTCGGCTCCAGAATGAGCGTCCGCGGCATTCTTGCGCGCGCTCTGCCCTTTTCAAGCAGGGTGAGCATCGGCAGCACGAAGGAGGCCGTTTTGCCGGTTCCCGTCTGTGCAATGCCGCAAATGTCGCGTCTTTCCAGCGCCGGAGGAATAGCGCCCGCCTGGATAGGTGTTGGCGTGCTGTAGCCAGCATCGGCAATAGCGGAAAGGACTTTTTGGCTCAGGCCAAGATCAGAGAATGTTGTCAAAGGAAAAACTGTTTCCGTTCTGGTTCGAAGAACAAACGACTGTCGTAGCGTTAGTGCCGCAGATCGTGGTCCGCGACATAGGCCTAAATCGCCGAAAAGTCAAGGAAACAGGGATTTGTCCCGAAATGGTACATCAAAACTGGCCGGTGGAAGAAAATCCGGCTCGAATTCTGATGCGTGACGGGTCTTTACTGCAGATAGGTCTTTAATTCAGTGCCCGCAACGAGGAAGCGCATAGGGTCGACCGCCTCGTCATTTAACCGCACTTCGTAATGCACGTGGGGTCCTGTGGAGCGCCCAGTGCTGCCAGCCTTGCCGATGACATCGGACAGCTCGATCTTTTCGCCGGTACGAACGAGGATTTGCGACAGATGGCCATAGCGCGTCGTGACACCCTTGCCGTGATCGACCTCTACCATGTTGCCGTAACCGCCTGAATAGCCTGCAAAAGACACGGTTCCGGCACCGGTGGCGCGCACATCGGCGCCGGTTTCTGCGCGGAAGTCTATACCGGTATGCAATGCGGGCCGACCGAGGAACGGGTCCATGCGATTGCCGAAGCGGCTGGTTATGTCGCGACCGGGTGCCGGATTGCCGAGTGGCAGGCGCTCTGCAGTGCCACGAACGGTTTCCAGACGGTCCAGGGCGTTGTCGAGATCTGCGAGTGAGGCCTGAAACGGATTGGTCGAGGCTTCCACAAAGGGACCGCCAACGGCATCGTCAGCCTTGTCATCGATCTTCAGGCCGGTGCTACGAATAATATCGGCCATGGCGTCGGCTCGGCTCTTTGCACCGATCGTCAGCGAAGCGATTCGCCCGAGCTGGTCCGATTCGATGCGGTTGAGCGAGACGAGCATGCGTGTCAGCGCGCGACCTGATACGGCGTCTCTGTTGTCGCTATAGGTCAAGCTGCCTTTGAGCGTCGATCCTTTTTCCGCACCACGCAGTGCACGGTCGATGGCGGACGCGCCGCCGGAAAGGCTGGCCTTTTTCTGGGGAGCGAAAGGGTTGGCCGACGGCGTGACACTCTGTTCATCCGGTGCCGATCGAGTGTCTTCCTCATTGAGGAGTTCGTTGGCGCGTCCGTGGCGGAAGGAAAGGGCGTTCTGCTGGGCAAGAAGCGTTTCAACCTTCTTTTCAACAGCTTGCTGATCAAGGAGCTGACGCGAAGTAATCTGATCCACCTGCGAGCGTAGCGCTGCGATGCGGTCTTCATAATCCTTTTGCATGCGCGATTGCCGCGCGATCATTGCGCCCAGCATATCGTCCCGGAAGACGAGATAAGCCGTCGAACCGATAAAGCCGAGGCTCATGACGAGGATAATCAGCAGTGTGGGGATGACGAGCAAGGGTCTGATCGTGACATGGCGAACCTTTTCGCCGCTCGCCAGAATGAGGACGTGCTGCTTGCGCTTCTTGCCAAAGGCCAGGTTTGTCCTCGCTTCCGTCATTTCTGCTCCAGCGGTTCGTCGTCCACTGAGGAAGATAATTTGTTAAGGTTAACGAAGCTTTTACAAACGCGCTCAGCTTTGGCTGACAGCGGTGAGCGAACGATAGAAGGACGGAGTCAAACCCGCCTCGGCGCGGGCGAGATCGTTGAAGGGCGGCTTCAGTGGTCCACGAAAGTTGATCCTGACCAGTTGCTTGAATGTTTCCGCAGGGTCCTTCTTTTCCCGCGCGCACAGGAAGCGGAACCATTTCGCGCCGATCGCGACGTGCCCCTTTTCGTCATTATAGATGACGTCGAGAACGGCAGCGCTCTCAAGATCGCCGGTCTCGCGCATCTTGGCCTGGAGAGAGGGTGTGACATCGAGACCGCGTGCTTCGAGAATGAGCGGTACGACCGCAAGCCTTGCGGTCAGGTCGTTGCGCGTCTGGTGCGCGGCCTGCCAAAGCCCGTCATGCGCAGGAAGATCACCGTAGTCCGCACCCATCGCCCGCAGGCGATCTCGCACCAGCCGGAAGTGCTTCGCCTCTTCGAAAGCGACCTGCATCCAGCCATCGAAAAAGGAATGCGGAACAGGCTCGCTGGCGTAGCGGGCAACGATGTCGAGTGCGAGATCCACCGCGTTGAGTTCGATATGGGCAATGGCATGCAACAGAGCGATCCGGCCCTTCACACTGTGAAGCGACCGTCGCTTGACCGCGGTTGGTGGAACAAGTTCCGGCTTCTCAGGTCGTCCCGGGCGATCCGGCAGCTTGGGATCGAGCGGTGACCGCAAGGAGATACGCCGCTCGAACCAGCGGGTCGCGGCGTCCTGCGCCAATCCCGTCTTCCGGTCGAGATCGGCTGTGGCGATGGCCTCGGTTGCCGCGCCGCGGAGTGATGTCATCGTGAATGGCATGGTCACCGGATCAGACTCGACCGGTCAAAGCGCCTTTGCCTCATCGAGAACTGCCTGCGCATGGCCTGGGACCTTCACCTTGCTCCAGATTTTTGCGACCTTGCCGTCCGGGGAAATGAGGAAGGTGGTGCGCTCTACGCCCATGTACTTCTTGCCGTACATGCTTTTTTCCTTCCAGACGCCATAGGCTTCCAGCGCGCTCTTGTCTTCGTCGGCGGCCAGCATCACGGTGAGCGAATGCTTGGCGGCGAACTTGTCGTGACTCTTCACCGAATCGGGCGAAATCCCAATGACGACGGTATTTGCCGCTTCGAACTGTGCGCCCAGTGCGCTGAAGTCGATTGCCTCTGCCGTGCAGCCGGATGTGTCATCCTTGGGGTAAAAATAGAGGACGACCGTTTTGCCCTTCAAATCGGAAAGAGAAATGTCGCCACCGCCGTTTCTGGGAAGACGGAAATCGGGTGCTTCGTCGCCAATCGTCAGTTCTGCCATGGTTCACCTTTCTTTTGCCCGGATTGTTGAGCATGGGGGCAGGTATTCGATATATACCGAATAACAGCTTCGTCCAGTCTTGTGGCGAGTCAAGCGGGATGGCAGGGTGAAACCGCCAAACTGAAAAGGCCCTGGCTTGGGGTTCAGGATATTTCCGGGAGCGGGCAGGGGACGGATGGCGGAAATTCGCGGGGAGAAGGTCAGTTTCAGCAAGCGAGACATCGTGCCGTTGCACGATTTACCGTCTGCGCAAGCGGAAGACCCGATCATCGTTCACTGCCCGGCGCCGCGCTCCACGCTGCGCGCCTTTGCAAAGGTCTTTGTTGCCCTCTTTATTCTCGCCTTCCTGTCCATCGGCGGTATCATTCTGTCCGTCGAAACCGGTTCAGTAGACAGTGTTCTCTCAAGCCAGGCGCAGCAGGCTTTGGAGCGGGCACTCGGTCCCCGCTACCAAGCGCGCATAGGCTCCACGGCAATTCGCTTTTCCTCTGGCCTACGGCTTTCGCTGGTCGCCCAGGATGTCGATATTACCGATAGCGAATCGGGGCAGCACCTAAGCCGGGCGCGGTCCATCGGCATGGCGCTCGATCCTGTCGCGTTGCTGACCGGACGTGTGTCGATTGCCACGCTGGAAGCCAACGGAATGGAGCTCGACACCGCGCTGTTGCCGAAGGGGCAGGCCTTCGATCTCGCGCAGCTTCGCATCGATGCGATCCCTGCGCTTTTGGAAAATGCCTTTGGCGATCTCGATCGCCTGTCGCAGACCTTCCAGCGCAGCGGCACGGAGGAAATCGATCTTTCCGATATCGCGATCCGCTTGCCGCCGCGCGACGACGGCAAGCCGCGCACCATCAATCTCAGCGAGTTGTCTCTCGTTCCCGATGGCGAGGGAGGCTATACGCTTGATGGCGATGTGGCATTCAACGGCCAGGTTGCGGAATTGGCGCTCGCCGCCACCGCTGTCGATGGCCGCATCAACAATTTCTCCGCTCGGCTCGATGGGTTCGATATCGGTCCCCTTCTGGAACAGTTCGATAACGAAGGGCTGATGCACCAGGGGCTCAACGTCAAGACCGGCATCAACATCGCTGCGGCCCGCGGTGCCGAGAATGAAAAGCCGGCCCTCGATCTATCTTTCGCGCTTGGAAACGGTGAGCTCTATATCGGTGGGGAAGCACAGCCTGTCAGCGGTGGTGTGGTCAATGCGCATTACGATTTCGACGGCAAGGCCGTTCTGGTCGACAATTCGAACCTACAATTTGGCCGCACAACGCTGCCCATCCAGGCCAAAATCCTCGACAACGACAAGGGGTTCGATCTTTCCGTCCATCTGCCCAATGCGACGGCCGTTGCCGATGCAGGTGGCGAGGAGCCCGTGACATTCGATCTAAAGGCGGACGGCACCTTCGACCGCACCACACGCGAGATCAATGTGCCGTCCCTTTATGTTTCAAGCCAGCTCGGCAACATGGCGGGCTCACTCAAGGTCCATTTTGGACAAGGGTCTCCGGAAATCAGCTTTGGCGGGCAAATCCCGAAAATGGAGGCGACGGCTGTCAAGCAGCTTTGGCCGTTCTGGATGGCGCACAAGGCGCGGCCATGGGTTATCGCCAACCTGTTTGGCGGTACGGTGCGCAACGGCTCCATTGCCGTGTTCATCCCGGCTGGTCGAATGTGCGGACCGAACTGCCCGCTGGAGCTATCCGCCAGCGAATTGCAGATCAAATTCGATGTTGAGAACACCCGCTTGAATGTCGCCGGTGACATTCCACCGCTTCGCGATGCTTACGCTCATTTCGAGCTTGTGGGCGAAAAGATCGACGTGACCGTCTCGAAAGCAACCTCCTTCTTTCCATCGAACCGCAGTCTCGAACTTGAAAACAGCCGCTTCTCGATCGCCGATGTTTACGACAAGCCGCTGATGGCCGACCTCGATCTCAACGTCAAAGGATCGGCCGACAGTATTGCGGAACTGGCGTCCTTCCAGCCGATCAATGCGTTGAGAGACACCGAATTTCAGCCCGGCGATTTCTCCGGAAATGTGACCGCCCACGCCAAGCTGAGGGTCGGCCTGTTGAAAAGCCAGTCTCCGCCCGATCCGGTATGGACGGCGGATCTGGCGCTCAACGACGTTTCGCTGGCGCGGCCAATCTCCAACCGCAAGGTTTCTTCGGTCAATGGCAGCCTGAAGCTCAACAATGAGACGCTGCATCTTCTCGGCAAGGGGCGGATCGACGATGTGGCGATGAACATCGATTTCACCCAGCCCATTCGCAAGACCAGCACAGCGGGCCGAAAGCTGGTGCTGAATGCGGTGCTGGAGCCGGGTCAGATTGCCAAGCTGGCACCGGAACTCTCCAGTGTGCTGGGCGGAACGACGTTGCTCGAAATCGACAGCACCGATCCCGACCGGCAGGATGTGAAACTTGATCTTTCCAATGCTTCCATGGTTCTGCCGGGGCTTGGCTGGACGAAGGGTGTGGGCGTCAAGGCGAATGCGTCCTTCAGCATGGAGACCGTCAACGGCCGTACCAGCATTCATGATCTGGCGTTCAAGGGCGATGGCTTTGGCGCCGCTGGCGACCTTGCTTTCGACAAGAGTGGTTTGATCTCCGCCAATTTCTCCCGGTTTCAATTGTCGCCTCAAGATGATTATGCCATCTCCGTTTCCGCGGCAAAAAGAAGCTACACGGTCAATATCAACGGCAAGTCGGCTGATCTTAGGCCCATCATCGCCAAGCTGCGCAATTCCGATAGCGGATCCTCTGGCGCGTCCGCCGGTACGGCCCAAAGCGGCGATCTCGGCTCGCTCAACATCAAGGCAGATCTCGACCGGGTCTATGGCTTCAATGACGAGGCGCTATCCAACGTCACCGCCAGCGTTGGGGTCAGGGATGGCAAGGTGCGCTCGGTGGATTTCAAGGGCGTGTCCGGTCGCGGTCAGGCCGTGGTGGCGCAGACCACGAACCAGGGCGATGGTGGCACGATCAATCTGACCAGTAGCGATGCCGGCGCCTTTGCCCGCTTCACCAATCTCTACACCCGCATCCGCGGTGGTCTGTTAAATCTGGTCATGACCACGTCCAATGGCACGTCGTGGAGTGGTTCGCTCGATCTACGTAACTTCGCCGTTCTCAATGAAGCCAAGCTGCAGGATATTGTTGCGACCCCCTCCGGTCAGGATGGCCGCAGTCTGAATGCGGCAGTACGGCGCAACATCGATGTCAGTTCGGAGAAGTTCCAGCGCGGCTTTGCTCGCGTCGTCGTTGTCAACGGCGTCGTGGCATTGGAGAACGGCGTGGTCCGTGGCGAGCAGATTGGCGCGACCTTCCAGGGCGTTTTGAAGGACCAGAACGGCAATATCGATATGACCGGGACCTTCATGCCTGCCTATGGCCTCAACCGTCTCTTCGGCGAGTTGCCGTTCATCGGCATCTTTTTAGGCAATGGTCGTGACCGTGGTCTTCTCGGCATCACCTTCAAACTGACGGGTCCGACGGCCACGCCGCGGTTGCAGATCAACCCCTTGTCGCTGATTGCGCCTGGCGTTTTCCGGCAGATATTCGAATTCCAATGATAAAGCGGTTACGCATACACCTGATGCCGCGTCGGCAGCTGTTGACTCTCAACCTGCCATCCTTATTTAAAAACCAAAAATAGAACTCCAGATTTCAGGCCAGGAAATGCTCGATAAGACCTACGATTCCGCTTCCGTAGAACCCAAAATTGCCAAGGCCTGGGATGAGGCCGATGCGTTTCGCGCCGGCGCGAACGCCAAGCCGGGTGCCGAGACCTTCACAATCGTCATTCCGCCGCCGAATGTCACCGGCTCCCTGCATATGGGCCACGCGCTGAACAACACGCTGCAGGACATTCTGGTCCGTTTTGAGCGTATGCGCGGCAAGGATGTTTTGTGGCAGCCGGGCATGGACCATGCGGGCATCGCCACGCAGATGGTCGTCGAGCGCAAGCTGATGGAGAACCAGCTTCCGGGCCGTCGCGCCATGGGCCGCGAAGCCTTCATCGATAAGGTCTGGGAGTGGAAGGCCGAATCCGGCGGTTTGATCTTCAACCAACTGAAGCGCATTGGTGCGTCCTGCGACTGGTCGCGCGAACGCTTCACCATGGATGAGGGTCTGTCGAAGGCCGTTCTCGAAGTCTTTGTTACGCTTTACAAGCAGGACCTGATCTATCGCGGCAAGCGTCTGGTCAACTGGGACCCGCATTTCGAAACGGCCATTTCCGACATCGAGGTCGAGAACCGCGAAGCCGACGGCCATATGTGGCACTTCAAATATCCGCTGGCGGGCGGCGAAACCTACACCTATGTCGAGAAGGATGCCGAGGGCAACATCGTCTTCCAGGAAGAGCGCGACTATATCGCGATCGCGACCACCCGTCCGGAAACCATGCTGGGCGACGGTGCTGTTGCCGTCCATCCGTCCGATGAACGCTATGCGCCAATCGTTGGCAAGCTGTGCGAAATTCCTGTCGGTCCGAAGGAAAGCCGCCGCCTGATCCCCATCATCACCGACGAGTACCCTGATCCGACCTTCGGTTCCGGTGCTGTCAAGATCACCGGCGCGCATGATTTCAACGACTATCAAGTCGCCCGTCGCAATAACATCCCGCTCTATCGCCTGATGGATACGCAGGCGCAGATGCGCGATGATGGCGAGCCTTATGCGCGTTGCGCAGAACTTGCCGGCGAAATCACCCGCTCCGGCAAGCTGCCGTCCGAAGCCGATGTCGACGCCATCAACCTCGTACCCGACGAGTATCGTGGTCTTGACCGTTACGAGGCGCGCAAGCGCGTTGTAGCGGCGATCAACGCCGATGGTCTTGCCGTCACGGTGAAGGATGCTGAAGGCAACGACGTCCCTTACGTCGAAAACAAGAAGATCATGCAACCCTTCGGTGACCGTTCCAACGTCGTCATCGAGCCGATGCTGACGGACCAATGGTTCGTCGATGCAAAGACGCTTGCCGAACCTGCCATGGAGTCGGTTCGCGAAGGACGCACGAACTTCGTACCGAAGAACTGGGACAAGACCTACTTCGAATGGATGGAAAACATTCAGCCATGGTGCATCTCGCGCCAGCTCTGGTGGGGCCATCAGATTCCTGCCTGGTATGGTCCCGATGGCCAGGTCTTCGTCGAAAAGACCGAGGAAGAAGCGCTTGACGCTGCCGTTCAGCATTATCTTGCCCATGAAGGCCCTTGGAAGGCCTGGGTGCAGGAGAAGCTTGAGAACTTCAAGCCGGGCGACATCCTGACGCGTGACGAAGACGTTCTCGACACATGGTTCTCCTCCGCGCTTTGGCCGTTCTCCACTCTCGGCTGGCCGGACAAGACGCCGGAGCTTGCGCGCTATTACCCGACCAACGTTCTCGTCACCGGCTTCGATATCATCTTCTTCTGGGTCGCGCGGATGATGATGATGGGTCTTCATTTCATGAAAGACGATGCCGGTCACGCCGTTGAGCCGTTCAACACCGTCTATGTCCACGCGCTGGTTCGCGACAAGAACGGCCAGAAGATGTCGAAGTCCAAGGGCAACGTCATCGATCCGCTGGAACTGATCGACCAATATGGTGCCGACGCGCTGCGCTTTACGCTTGCCATCATGGCGGCGCAGGGGCGTGACGTGAAGCTCGATCCGGCACGTATTGCCGGCTACCGCAACTTCGGCACCAAGCTGTGGAATGCCACGCGTTTTGCCGAAATGAACGGTGTGAAGCTTGATCCGCACTTCCTGCCGGAAGCGGCAACGCAGACGATCAACCGCTGGATCCTGACCGAGCTTGCCAACACGGCAAAGGAAGTCACGGCTTCCATCGAGAGCTACCGCTTCAATGATGCGTCCAGCACGCTTTACCGCTTCGTCTGGAACCAGTTTTGCGATTGGTATCTCGAACTCCTGAAGCCTGTTTTCAACGGAGAGGACGAGGCAGCCAAGGCAGAAGCGCAGTCCTGTGCGGCCTATGTTCTGGAAGAAATCTACAAGCTGCTGCATCCCTTCATGCCGTTCATGACGGAAGAACTTTGGGCACATACAGCGGGCGAGGGTGCGGGCCGCGATCAGTTGCTTTGCCACGCCGACTGGCCGGCACCAGAGTTCACGGATGAGGCGGCTGCGGCTGAAATCAACTGGCTGATCGATCTCGTCTCCGGCATTCGCTCCACACGTGCCGAAATGAACGTACCGCCAGGTGCCACCGCACCGCTGGTTGTCGTCGCTGCCAACCCGACGACCGAAATGCGTCTCGACCGCCACTCCGCCGCGATCCGCCGCTTGGCCCGCGCCGACGAGATCCTGGCTGCCGACACAGCACCGAAGGGCTCGGCACAGATCGTCGTCGGCGAGGCGACCGTGTGCATCCCGCTTGGCAATCTCATCGATGTCTCTGCTGAACGGAGCCGTCTCGAGAAGGCAATCGGCAAGTCGGAGGCCGAACTGGAGCGTATCGACAAGAAGCTCTCGAATGAGAAGTTCGTCGCCAATGCCGATCCGGAAGTGGTCGCAGCCGACCGTGACCGCAAGGCTGAACTCGAGCTTCAGATCAAGAGCTTGAAGATCGCATTGCAGCGGGTCAACGAAGCCGGTTGATCTGACGTCGACGCAAGCTAAAAGGCGCCTTCTCAACGGAGGCGCTTTTTTTTATTCTCGTGGCAGGCAAGCTTAGTTGAGTCGCCGAGAAACGGCTCACGTCGTTGGGTCCCAACCAAGTTCCTCAGAACGTGACAGAAATCGGACTTTTTTGAGCGAAAACTATGAATGTTGTGTCGCGGTCACACATGTGACCCGCAGGGCAAATATTTTCTTAAATTGGGCGTTTGGTGGTCTCGGATTGGAAGAATATTTCGATTGGACGCTGATTTTCGTCTGACTTCGATTATTCACGTAAAGCTTTGATCAAAGTCACCTCGGATGCTGAGACCAGGGGTGCATTGTCATTTTCTCCAAAGCATTTCAATTTCTAGTCATTGCATTGCCTTTGATTGGGGAGAGAGATGGCAAAACGAGTTTCAATTATACACGGTGCGGTGTGCCTTGCTGTCGGCATCACTTCTGTCACGCCTGCATTTGCGGGTGGCCTTGAGCGCGGCGGTTATAACATTGACCAGTTGTTCGACGCATCGCCCTTCACGTTTCAGTCCGGGGTCACCTACGTCGCGCCCCAAAGAAAGTTGAAAAACGCGCGAGATGGGGCCGCTGGTAATGCGTTTCCGGGAGGCGTTACAACTGCAGACGATACTGAAAATTACGCGATTCCATATGTGGGATTTAAAGGCAGTTATGGCGACGTTGACTGCTTGGTCGATTACTCACAGCCTTTTGGAGCTCATCTCAATCCGGGATCAAACTGGGCTGGCGCCCAAAGCAATATCGAAACAAAACTGCGGACAGATAATTACGGGCTGACGTGTTCGTACAAGTTTGATGCAGGCCCTGGTCAGTTTCGATTTATTGGAGGCGGCTTCTATCAAGAGATCGAGGGCTTTAAGACTCGAAACGTCCTGTATCTCGGACCTGGTTCGCCTCCAGCAGGCAACGGGAGACTTGACCTCGGGGACGAGGCGTGGGGATGGCGCGCTGGTATTGCTTATGAAATTCCGGAATATGCGCTCCGAACGAGCTTGGTTTACAATAGTAGGGTGAAGTACGATCTTACAGGAACACTCGACCTTACGCAGGTTCCAGTGGTAAACCCCTTTACTGGCAGGCGCTTCAACGTCGTAGGATCTGCGGAGGCCCCAGATTCTTTGGAACTGAAGTTTCAAAGTGGCATCGCTCCGGACTGGCTGGCATTTGGTTCGGTAAAGTGGACTAACTGGAGCTTGATCCAGTCTATTCGGTTCTGTGAAGAGAATGGTGCTTTTGGCTGCCCTGCTACGGGTGTCACGTCGCTCGATCTGCTCTACAGGGACGGCTGGACTGTAAGCGGCGGCATCGGCCATAAGTTCAACGATAAGCTTTCAGGTGCTGTTAGCGTGACCTGGGACCGGGGTACAAGCACCGGCATTGGCGCATCGTCTGACACATGGACACTTGGTGCAGGCGTTCAGTATGCCGTTACAGATAATATTGAATGGCGTCTGGGCGCGGCCGTCGGTGTGCTGACTAGCGGTAGTTCTGGTCAGGTCACGCGCGGCGGTGTCACGTACGGTACCGACGCGACGTACGACTACGGCAATGACGTTGTTGCTGCGATCAATACATCGGTAAAAGTGAAGTTCTAACTCTCTAAAAACACTCAATTGAAACCCGGTCGTTCTCGGCCGGGTTTTTTTGTTGCCGATCGGCAATATTGTGACGATTTGGCAACAAATTCCTGCAACCTTCACGTAGCGTAAGAATGTGGTCGTATTTGTCCATTTCCCGCCACAAAGCATGTGCTTGAGTGCTGTCGACGGCGCGGGAATAGAAGAATATGCAGACATCAAAAGTGGTGCTGCGGAAGTGGTGGAAGTGAAAACAGGTGCGGATTCAGGCTTTAAGCAAGTAAAGATGGGTTGGTCCCGTCAAAGCTTGTTTGGTGGAGTCCAGACGGCAAACAGACGCCGTGATGTTGCCGGAAACGGTGCTTATACCTGTGCTCATGAGATTGCTGATGTATTACCGCTCAGGACCACCGGCAGCACATTGAAAGCTGTTGCCGGAACGACGCAGTGTGTTGAGAGATCGCGGCCCGCTATGGACGTAAGGTTCGCCTTCGCCATGTGCGGGAAGAGTGAGAGAAGTTCGTTGAAATGCTGAGATGTGACATCAACGTTTTGAAACCGCTATGTCTGGGGCTGATGCTCGCATCGCTTTCAGTGCCGGTTCTGGCATTCGATATCAATTCAGGCGTTACCAAGGAATCGGGCCCTTTCGATCTCTTCAAGTTCGGCTTCAAGTCCTACAAGAATGGCAAGAAGGAAGATGCTGTCGAGGCGTATCGCTACGCGGCTGAAAAGGGTCATACCGGCTCTCGCTGGGCTCTTGCCAATATGTACGCCTATGGTGATGGCGTCGCCAAGAACGACTTTGAAGCCTTCAAGATTTACAGCGAGATTGCCAGCCAGGGCGTGGAGCCCGGTTCGGAAGACACGGGCTTTTTCGTCAATGCGTTGCTGTCTCTCGCCGATTATTACCGGCACGGTATTCCCGGCAGCCCTGTGAAGATGGATCTTGGCCAGGCACGCCAGCTTTATTTCCAGGTCGCATCGACCTTCGGTGTGGCCGAGGCGCAGTTTCAACTGGCCCAGATGATCCTCGCGGGCGAAGGCGGTCGTGCGGATGCACAACAGGCGAAGAAGTGGCTGAACCAGGCTCGCAAGCACGGTCATGCCGGCGCCATGTCGATCTTCGGCAATCTGCTGTTCCAGGAAGGACAGACCGTTCGAGGACTGGCCTTCATGACCGCCGCGCTGGACAAATGCGCAGCCGCGAACTGTGTGTGGATACAAAACCTTCAGGAGCAGGCTTTCTCTGTCGCCGCTGAGGATGACCGTCGCGTCGCAATTCAACTTGCACGCAACATCTCCTCCGGGGATGCTGATTAAGCAGACCTCCGTCCAATTTCCAGGCTTTCTATTTCAGCGAACTCTTAGTCGTTCACAATAACGTTATATTAAACATAGAGAGCGACCATAGGTTGCTTTCGTGTCTCCTTCTACTCTTGCGGGCTGAATGAATCGCGCCCGCGTTGCTCCACAAAGCATGTCCTGTCATCGTGAATTTTCGTCAATGGGACGCTGCTATGGCGTTGGATTTTTCCCGCATTCGTACCAAACTCGCCCTCATGTCAGGTACGGGCGTTGTCCTTGTTCTGACTGCTTCGGTGACGGGCTGGTTTCTCTCTCAATCCGTGGACGCCGCTGTCTCAAAGGGGCGCGTTCAGGCTGACCTCGCCCGCAACATGGTGGACATGAAGGCCTCGCTGCGAGGCATGGAAATCGGTGTGGCAGACATAAGGTTAGCGTCAACGCCGACTGAACTGAAAGACGCGCAGAACTACACGACAAAACGCCATGAGTCGGCAGTCAAATATCTTGAGCTTGGAACAGCCGCGATGGTTGCTTCCAGCAATAAGGAAGGCGCTCAGAAAATTTCCGACGTGCTCGCAAAATACAGCGCTGACGTCGGAAAGCTCGCGACCGATCGTGCCGCAAACGCCGATATCTCTCAGCAGCTTCCTCCCTTGAAAAATGCGAGCGCTGAACTGGCATCGCTGGCTGATGAGATCGTCAATGACGCGAAAGCGAGATCGGAGGCGGCCAATGAAGAACGCCGGCAGCTTCAGGCGCTTGCGTCCACGATTACCATCATTCTCTCAGGCCTCATGGTTCTGCTGATGATCGTCTCCGCCTTCTTTGGCCGCCGGGCCATTGCGACGCCGATTACCAGAACCACCGATTGCATGAAGACGCTGGCGGACGGTGATTTGTCCGTCGCGATCCCCTACACCGACAATAAGGACGAGGTCGGTGATATGGCCAGAGCTGTTCTGGTGTTCAAAGAAAATGCAGTGAGGGTTCGTGATCTTGCGGCTCAGGAGGCCGCACTCCAGGAGCAGAATGCGGATCTACAGAGCAATATCGCCCAAGTCGTCTCTTCTGCGGTTGCGGGTGATTTCTCCGCTCGCATCAGCAAGCGTTATGAGAACCCGGACCTCAATCGCTTCGCGCTCAGCGTCAACGAACTGGTCACATCGGTCGACCGCGGTGTGGCAGAAACCAACCGCGTGGTTGCGGCGCTTGCGGATGGCGACCTGACGGAATCGATGCAGGGTGATTTCCGTGGTGTGTTTCTCGAACTGCAGCGCAACGTCAACGCAACGATGGACAGCCTTCGCTCCGTGATGATGGAGGTCCGTTCCGCAATCGACATGATCAGGAGCGGGGCGGGCGAGCTGCGCATCGCCTCTGACGACTTGTCGAAACGCACCGAACAGCAGGCGGCTTCGCTTGAAGAGACGGCAGCGGCACTCGAGGAAATCACGTCGGCCGTGAAGAACTCCACCGCCCGCTCGAGCGAAGCCTCCGAAATGGTTGCGCAGGCCCGCCAGAGCACCGAACAATCGAGCAATGTCGTCAGGAACGCCGTCTCGGCTATGGGGCGCATCGAGCAGGCATCCAATGAGATTGGCAACATCATCAATGTCATTGACGAGATCGCCTTCCAGACAAATCTTCTGGCATTGAATGCGGGTGTGGAAGCCGCCCGTGCCGGCGAGGCTGGTAAGGGCTTTGCTGTCGTGGCGCAGGAAGTGCGGGAGCTTGCCCAACGGTCAGCAACAGCGGCGAAGGACATCAAGACGCTGATCGTCAGATCCCGCAATGAGGTGACTGCCGGCGTATCGCTCGTGACAGAGACCGGTGGGGCGCTGGAAGCGATCCGGGACCATGTCGGGAAAATCGATGAACATGTTCATTCGATTGCCACCGCCTCGAAAGAGCAGTCCACCGGCCTCAGCGAAGTGAACGGCGCCGTCAATCAGATTGATCAGACGACCCAGCAGAACGCGGCGATGGTAGAGCAATCCACAGCGGCGACCAGCAAGCTTGCTGACGAGGCAGTCAACCTCAGCAATCTCGTGGCCCGCTTCAAGACGGGGAGCAGTCCAACTGCACCGGCGCAGACAGCAGCGAACTCCCAGCATCATGCGCCAGTGAGGAGGCCGACCGTATCGCCATACCGCGGCAATGCAGCGGTGGCCATGAAGAGCGAGTGGGAAGAGTTCTGACCTGCAGTCTCTTCCGAGACTAACGAGGCACGGGGCCGGGCGTGAGATGATCGCGTCCGGCCTCATCCCATTTTATACGCCGCGATGTCAGGCTGCTTCGAAGTCAAAGTAGCCGGAGACCGGCACGTGGTCGGATGGCTTTTCCCAGGCGCGGACATGTTTCTCGATGGAGACGGAATGCAGCCTGTCCGCTGCCTCCGATGACAGCATCAGGTGGTCAATGCGGATGCCGTTGTTCTTCTGCCAAGCGCCTGCCTGGTAATCCCAGAACGTGTAGAGCCCGGCCTCGTCGGAGGTGGCGCGGGTGGCATCGGTGAGGCCAAGATTTTCGAACCTTCTGAAAGCGGCGCGTGTCTGCGGCAGGAACAGGGCGTCGCCGGCCCATACCCTTGGGTCATGGCAGTCGAAAGGCTCAGGAATGACGTTGTAGTCGCCGGCCAGAATCAACGGCTCTTCCAGTTGCATCCGCTCTTCGGCAAAGCGGCGCAGCCTCTCCATCCAGGCCAGCTTGTAAGGATACTTCACCGGATCATCCGGCGGGTTGCCGTTCGGCAGATAGAGCGAGCAGACGCGGATGACACCGCCCTGCACGGAAAACACACCTTCGATGAAGCGCGCCTGTTCATCACTATCGTCACCCGGCAGGCCGCGATTGACCTCATCGGGGCGCATCTTGGAGAGAAGCGCGACCCCATTGAAGCCTTTCTGGCCGTGGGTTTCCACATGGTAGCCCAGCGCTTCGATCTCGAGGCGCGGAAAGTTTTCATCGACGGATTTGATTTCCTGAAGGCAGGCAATATCAGGGCTCGAATCCTTCAGCCATTCGCAGAGGTTTTCGATGCGCGCCTTGACGCCGTTGATGTTCCAGGTGGCAATCTTCATCGCAGGTTCCATTCCGTTTGGACCCTGTTTTACTCGATGAGGCGGCGAAAGCCACCGGTTTTCACTGTTTCAACAGGAAGCGCTCTAAATCGAAAAGCTGGTCCCGCAACCGCAGCTGGCAACGGCGTTGGGGTTCTTGATCTGGAAAGACTGGCCGAGCAGGTTGTCGACAAAATCGATTTCAGAACCGGCCATGTAGACGATCGACATGCTGTCGATCAGCACCTTTGCGTCGCCGCGCGATATGACGATATCGTCGTCGGTCGGGGCGCCGTCGAGGTCGAACTTATAGGAAAAGCCCGAACAGCCGCCGCCTTCGACGGATACGCGGAGCGCCTGCTTGCCCGCCTCGGCGGAGACGATCTGGGCGATTCGTTTCGCAGCGGATTCAGAGAGTGTAACGTCTGTGGTCATGTCGTTTCTCCAACCGGGGTCAAGAACCGGAGAGCAAAGTTCTGTGTAAGACCGATTATAAACCAGTCAAATTCACCGTCTATAGCGTTACCACCAGCAAACGCGCTTTGCGGCAACCTTCGCGATAGGTATGAAGGGCAGTGTAAAAGGTCAATGGGCCGATGGCAGGACAGAGATGATTATCGATCAGCGTGCGTTGGGTTTTGGTAGCGGAGAGAGAGCGGTCTATGCCGCCGATCCATGGACGACGCGCGGGCGCCTGTTTCCCGAGACCTCCAGCCTGACGCGCTCCGAGTTCCAGCGCGATCGCGACCGCATCGTTCACACGACGGCCTTCAGGCGCCTCAAGCACAAGACGCAGGTGTTTATCAGTCCCGATGGTGACCACTACCGCACGCGTTTGACCCATACGATCGAAGTGGCGCAGATTGCCCGTGCTCTTGCCCGTGCCCTGAAGCTGGATGAAGATCTGGCGGAAGGCGTGGCGCTGGTGCATGACTTTGGCCACACGCCCTTCGGTCATACCGGTGAAGATGCGCTGGATGCGGTGTTGAAACCCTATGGCGGCTTTGATCACAACGCCCAGTCACTGCGCATCGTCACCAAGCTCGAGCGGCGCTACGCCGAATATGACGGCATCAACCTGACCTGGGAAACACTTGAAGGTCTGGTCAAGCATAATGGCCCGTTGTTGAATGCGGCGGGTGACGGGACGCATGGTCCTGTGCCGCTGCCGATCCTCGAATATTGCCAGCTGCAGGATCTGGAGATCGGCACATTTGCCAGCCTGGAGGCGCAAGTCGCCGCCATTGCCGATGACATTGCCTATAACACGCATGACATCGACGATGGTCTGCGTGCAGGTTATCTGACCTTCGATATGCTGGAGGAAGTGCCGTTTCTCTCAAGCCTGATGGCCGAAGTTCGGGCAAAATACCCGTCGCTCGATGACGATCGCTTCGCACATGAGATCATGCGCCGTCAGATCACGCGAATGGTTGAAGATGTGATAGGCGTTGCGCAACAGAATCTTGGCAGTCTAAAGCCGAAAAGTGCGGCCGACATTCGCGCCGCCGACCGCACCATCGCGACCTTTTCGCCGCCGATGGCTGAGACCGACAAGCAGATCAAGAAGCTGCTCTTCGGACATATCTATCGCCACCCGGACATCATGCGCATACGCGCAGGCGCGACACAGATCGTCACCGATCTTTTCCATCGCTACATGGAAACGCCAGCGGAGATGCAAAGCCACTACTGGGTGGACAGCATTCCCGGCATGACCGAGGCTGCCAGAGCCCGCCATGTTGGCGATTATCTGGCCGGCATGACAGACAGTTATGCCCTGAGAACACACCAGCGGCTGTTTGACCATACCCCCGATTTGCGATAGGCAGCGCGCAATTGCGAAGCCAATACTAAATGAATGAAAGCCCTTCGCGCAGGTAGATGACCATGAACCTTTTTGCCGATTTTGACGCACGAATCAAAAAAGCTCTCGAGACGATCGATCTCGTCAAAGCCCATCGCGATGCTGTCGATTTTGGCCGTGTCACCGTGGAATCGCCACGCGATCCAAGCCATGGCGATGTCGCGACCAACGCGGCCATGGTGCTGGCAAAGCCACTCGGCACCAATCCCCGCGCGCTGGCCGAGTTGATCGTTCCGGCCCTTGAGCAGGATGCCGATGTCGATAGCGTCAATGTTGCCGGTCCCGGTTTCATCAACATTCGCGTATCGGTCGGCTACTGGCAGCGGCTGCTGGCCGGCATGATTTCGCAAGGTCTGGATTTTGGCCGGTCCACGGTAGGAACGGGTAAGAAGATCAACGTCGAATATGTGTCCGCCAATCCGACAGGGCCTATGCATGTCGGTCACTGCCGCGGCGCTGTCGTTGGTGATACGCTGGCGAACGTGCTCTCCTTTGCCGGCTATGACGTGACCAAGGAATACTACATCAACGATGCCGGGTCGCAGATCGATGTGCTGGCGAAGTCGGTATTCCTGCGTTACCGCGAAGCACTCGGCGAAGACGTCGGCACGATCCCGCCCGGTCTTTACCCCGGCGACTATCTCGTTCCCGTTGGAAAGGCACTGGCGGATGAGTACGGCATCAAGCTTCGGACCATGCCGGAAGAACAGTGGCTGCCGATCGTCAAGGACAAGGCAATCGATGCGATGATGGCGATGATCCGTGA
This sequence comes from Agrobacterium cavarae, assembly GCF_004310285.1. Lineage (GTDB taxonomy): Bacteria > Pseudomonadota > Alphaproteobacteria > Rhizobiales > Rhizobiaceae > Agrobacterium > Agrobacterium cavarae. The sequence continues at coordinate 89,620 of NZ_SISF01000032.1, read as the reverse complement.
GGATCTCGCGGCATTGAACGTCAAGCACGATGTGTTCTATTCCGAGCGGACTCTTCATGCTGGTAATGCCGGCCCGATTCTTTCTGCCATCAACGACCTGACCTTTAAGGGTCACGTCTACAAGGGCACGCTGCCGCCGCCGAAGGGCGAGGTTTCGGAAGATTGGGAAGACCGCGAACAGACGCTCTTCCGCTCGACGGAGGTGGGTGATGATATGGATCGCCCGCTGATGAAGTCAGACGGCACCTATACTTACTTTGCAGCCGACGTCGCCTACTTCAAGGACAAGTACGATCGTGGCTTCTCCGAGATGATCTATGTGCTCGGTGCCGACCACGGCGGTTACGTCAAGCGTCTGGAGGCGGTTGCGCGCGCCGTTTCCGAAGGCAAGTCGAAGCTCACCGTGCTGCTCTGCCAGCTCGTCAAACTTTTCCGTGATGGCGAGCCCGTCAAGATGTCGAAACGCTCCGGCGATTTCGTTACATTGCGGGACGTCGTCGACGAAGTCGGACGCGATCCGGTGCGATTCATGATGCTCTACCGGAAGAATTCGGAGCCTCTGGACTTCGATTTTGCCAAGGTAACCGAGCAATCTAAAGACAATCCGGTATTTTATGTGCAATATGCTCATGCCCGTTGCAAGTCGGTTTTCCGGCAGGCTAACGAGGCGTTTCCGGGGCTGGATCTGGACGTTTCCGCTCTTTCTTCCGGATCGGTTTTGATTAACGATGTCAATGAGTTGCAGTTGATCGCAAAGCTGGCGGAATATCCCCGTCTGATCGAGTCTGCGGCACAGAATCATGAGCCGCATCGCTTGGCATTTTACCTCTACGATCTGGCCAGTTCCTTCCATGGACACTGGAACAAAGGTAAAGATCAGCCGGAATTACGTTTTGTTAACGATAAAAACCGAGAATTGAGCGTTGCCAGACTAGGGCTGGTGAGTGCTGTCGCAAATGTGCTGAAGTCCGGATTGACGCTTTTGGGAGCGGATGCGCCTGACGAGATGCGATGACATCCCTCACCATTATTTGCTCACAATACGCTGGCAAGTGCTGTGATGCGTAGATGGTGGAACACGTAATGGTCGAAAAAAATGTCGCGTATAACCGAGACTCTCGGTCGCAGGAATTCGCTGACAACGATCCCCTGGCTCAATTGGCGCAACTCGTCGCGCAAGAGGATCGTCCTCCCCATGTCGCTCCCCTGGCTGCGCAGAACGCTGCGCCGCCTGCCGCGCGCCGGGAGCCGGAATTCAACCTCGAGGATGAGCTGCTTCGCGAGTTCGCCGTCTATGACGCGCCGCGCCACGAGCCCATCGCGCTGGATCCCGCCAACGACGTGCGCGCGCCCGTTCCGGTCAACGAGTTCATGCAGCGGGTTGAATCGGTGTTCTCCCGCCGCGAGCCCGAGGTCGAGCCGGTTGCGCCACAAGTCCCTGCGGGCCATGAAGACTATCTGGTCACGGAGCACGCTGCACCAGCACCCCGTTCCGATCTGAGAGACGATTTCAGCGACGACCCACACTCGGTCGCTGCTGTGTTTGATGTCAATCATCGCGACCAAGCACCAGAACCCCGTGAACCGGCCTATGCCGCGGCCCCCGAGGCCGTCGTAGAAGCTCCGGTTCCTGCTGCTCTTTCACCTGAGCCCCGCGCTTACGAACAGCCGGTCCAGATGCAGCAGCCGGTCGCTGCGCCGCAGCCAGCCGCGCAGTACCAGCCAGCCCCTGTTCAGGAGCCGGATTGGGAGCGCATGGCGGAGACATCCGGAGAGACGGCGATCGATCTCGCCAGCGAACTGGAAATGTCGGTCGCCGATGACGCGCCCTCTCTCCAGCCGACCGCGCCATCGCTGCGCAAGTCCTCGCTCGATTTCTCCAGCCTGCGGTTGCCGCTTGCCAATTTCGGCACGACCCGGGCGACGCCTGTCGCTCCGAAGGCTCAGCCGCAGCCTGCTCCAGCGGCGATCCCAGCCGTTGAACCACGCGCGCCTGTCGCCGATGAATTGACCGCCGATGTGCTCGCAGGTCAGAAGATGTCCGCCATGGACGAGCTGATCTATGACGTTGCACGCTACGAGATCAGCAACAAGAGCGTCGATGCTGCTGCGCCTGTTGCCAGAATGGAGCCGGTCGTCACGGCTGCCCCGATCTTGCCAGCCGTCGAGCCGGTGATCAAAGCCCAGGCCGTCAAGCCAGCGCCTGCACCCGTCCGCGCAGAGCCTGTTTTCGAAACGCCTGTTGCGGCACCAAAGCCAGTCGCACCGCAACCGGTTGTCTCGGCGCCTGCCGCGCCTGCGCCGGTCGCTGCTGCCCCTGTCGCTCCAGCCCAGCGTATCTCTGCACCGGTCGCGCCAGCGCCTCGCGCTGAAGCACCGGCTCCCATCGCAGCCCCTTCTGCTGCCGATGACTTCGATGCTTTCAACGACTCTGATTTCGAGCTTGCGCTTGAGGATATCGATTTTGACATCGATTTGTCCGAGATCGCCAATATCGAAGTGGCACCTGCACCCGTCGCCCCGGCTGCGCCTGCCGCCCAACCTGCGCCTGCCCCAAAGTCGGCGCCAGTCATGCAGCCGAAGCCAGCTGCGGCACCGATTGTCGCCGCTGCACCTGTCGCTTCCCGCTCGCAGCCTCAGCCGGTCGTTGAGCGTGCGCGCTACGAGGAACGTCGTCCTGCAGCGCAGCAACCAGTTGCACCTGTCGCGTCGCTGGAAAGCCTGCCTTTCGATCCGAGCCAGATCGGTGAGACCGAGGATGCGCCTGAAACCATCACCGAGTTGGACGTTCCGGAATTGCCCGTTGGCGTTTTCGAGCCGAAGCCGGTTGCGCGCCGTCAGGAAGAAGATCTCGATCTCGACACCGAGCTTGCCTCGCTGTTTGCCTCGCCTGCTTCCGGTGGTCTTGATCGTCACAAGAATGGAGCGCCGCGTCAGGCACAGCCTCAGCCGACACAGGAAGAGGTAGACGAGTTCGAGCGTGCGCTGGAGCAGGACTTCCGCCGCAGCATGCAGGAGGCGGCAGAAGGCCGCCTCGGGTCGCAGACACGCGAAGATGCCGCTCCAGAGCAGCAGGTTCGTTATGCCGAGGATGAGCGCGAAGGCGGTGCCCGTCGTTGGTTCGTCCCAATGGCAGCGGCTGTCGGTCTCCTTCTCGTCGGTGGCGGCACCTACGCGCTGATTGGTGGCGGTTCCTCCCACATGGGTTCGAACGGCGCGCCGGTGATTATCTCCGCCGATAGTGAGCCAACGAAGGTTGTGCCGGAAAATCCGGGTGGTCGCGTCGTACCGAACCAGGACAAGGCGGTTTATGATCGCGTTGCCGGTGCCGCACCGTCCGACCCCAAGCAGCCATCGCTGATCTCGACCAATGAAGAGCCTGTGGATGTCGTGCAGCGCACGCTCATTCCTGAGCAGCTTCCGATGGAAGACGAAGCCGACCAGATGCAGGACGGTACGTCCACGCCGGTTGGCGAAACGGAAGATCCGCGCCTGCTCTCCCGTGGCGAGAACACCCAGACCGCAGAACATAACGGTCAGTCCGGCGTGAATGTTTCGCCCCGCAAGGTGCGCACCATGATTGTCAAGCCGGACGGTACGCTTGTTGCACAGGAAGTGCCGGCACCTGCGGCTGAAACACCACAGCAGGATAAGGTCGAAGAACTGGCGGCTCCGGCAACCACGGAAAAGGCACCATCGGTACTCGCCACCTCTCGTGTTCCCGTGACGCCGGAGCAGCATGCCCAGGCAGCGCAGACCTCGGCTCGTCCGGCACCTGCCGCGGCTCAGCCGGCCCAGACCCAAACGGCTGCACCGCTTCCAGCGGCCCGTCCGTCCAGCCAGCCTGCAAACGTGGTTGCCACCGTGACCAATCAGGGTAACGTCCGTCCGGCGGCACCGGCCCAGCCCGCTCAGCAGACTGCATCCGCTGCTCCTGCAGCGGCAACCAGCACGCCGTCTTCGGGTGGCTATTACATCCAGATCGCATCTCTGCCGAGCCAGGCAGAAGCGCAGAAGTCCTATCAGAACATGTCGGCGAAGTTCGGCTCTGTCATCGGTGGACGTGGTGTAGACATCAAGGCTGCCGAAATTGCCGGCAAGGGCACGTTCTACCGTGTTCGCATCCCCGCTGGTGACAAGAACGAAGCGGCGGCATTGTGCGAACGCTTCCGCTCTGCTGGCGGCAGCTGCCTCGTCGCCCGCTGATCGCGAAACTCAAATCCAAAAGCCGGGATGGTCACGCCGTCCCGGCTTTTTTCGTAACTGATATCGATTGCACGTGCCCTCATCGACAGGACCCATACCATGACTGAATCGAAAGCTATGATCCTTGGCTGCAGCGGCTTGACGCTGACGCTGGAGGAGATCGCCCTCTACAAGGCGGAGCAGCCTTGGGGTTTCATTCTCTTCGGTCGTAATATTGGTGACGCGCAGCAGATTACCGATCTGGTGGCTTCCATGCGTGAGGCGGTCGGTCGCCCGGACGCGCCGGTTCTGATCGATCAGGAAGGTGGGAGGGTCCAACGCATCCGCCCACCGATCCTCCAGTCCTACCCGAACGCCCATGCCTTGGGCGCAATCTATCTGCGCGATCGTGAACAGGGTCTGCGCGCCGCTTGGCTGATGTCGCGCCTGCACGCCTTCGATCTCATGCGCCTTGGCATCAATGTGGATTGCCTGCCCGTTCTCGATGTTCCGGTGGAAGGTGCAAGCAATGTCATCGGCAACCGCGCTTACGGCTTCGATCCGAAGATGGTCTCGGAAATGGGGCAGGCGGCCGCTGACGGTCTGAAGGCCGGCGGGATGCTGCCGGTGATGAAGCACATTCCAGGCCATGGACGCGGAATGGTGGATTCGCATCATGAACTACCGGTGGTGGACGTGCCGCTGGATGATCTCGATGTGCACGACTTTGTCCCGTTCCGTGCCTTGAACAAGGAACTGATGGGCATGAGCGCGCATCTTGTTTTCAATGCCATCGATCCTGAGCGCCCAGCCACGACGTCCCGCAAAGTGATCGACGAGATTATCCGTGGACGCATCGGTTTTGACGGACTGCTGATGTCGGATGATAGTTCGATGAATGCATTGAAGGGGACGCTTGGCGAGCGCGCGGCCAATATTGTTGCGGGCGGTTGCGATATAGTCTTGCATTGCAACGGCGTGATGAGTGAAATGCTTCAGGTCGTGAAGGAAGTTCCCCCTCTCACCGGCCGGTCACTGGAACGCGCCAAGGCCGTAGAAGCGGGCTTCCCCGCTGCAGACGATGCCGATGAGGCAAGCTTGAGAGACGAATTCAACGCCATGCTGGCGGTTGCCTGATCCGCTGAGCGGGCAGAGCGCCAGCGAAAGGCCCGACAGACGAGACAATGGCAGCAGAGAAATCGCGCGGCGGCACGCCGATGGACAAGCTCTGGCAGGATGTGACGCCGGAGCGTGCGACAGGCGAGGCGGCATTGATGATCGATGTGGCGGGCTTCGAAGGCCCGCTCGATCTGTTGCTGCACCTGGCTCGCGTTCAGAAGGTCGATCTCTCCCGCATTTCCGTTTTGGCGCTGGCGGAGCAATATCTACAATTCGTCGAAACCGCGCGCCGGGTCCGCATCGAACTTGCCGCCGATTATCTGGTTATGGCGGCCTGGCTCGCCTTCCTCAAATCCAAGCTGCTGATCCCGCAACAGAGCAAGGATGAGGGCCCGACCGGCGAGGAAATGGCTGCAACGCTGGCCTTCCGCCTCAAGCGTCTGGAAGCCATGCGCGACGCCGCCGAGAGGCTGGTGAACCGCAATCAACTCGGCCGCGATATCTTCGCCCGTGGTGCGCCGGAGCATATTCCCCATCGCAGTCGGTCTGCATTCGAGGCGAGCCTTTACGACCTGCTGAGCGCCTATGCGACGCTTCGCCAGCGCCAGGCGATCACGCAGGTGACGATCGAGAAACGCCAGGTCTGGTCGCTGGTGGAAGCGCGCGAGTTGCTGACCTCTATGCTCGGTGAAATCGGTGAATGGACGGAGCTCGACCGGTATCTCCTGCAATATGTTCCCGATCCCTCAATGCGCGCCACCGCCATTGCCAGTGCCTTTGCAGCGTCGCTGGAACTGGTGCGGGAAGGATCGCTGGAGATTCGCCAGGATGGAGCGTTTCAACCGATCTTCATGCGTAAAGGCTCTGGTAGAGCGCGGGAACGTTCTGAAAGGGCCGATGATGTCGAATGATGTGGATATTGACGGCGGCGTTTCTGACGAGGGTGCAGAGATCGGCGGCGGCACGGTTGCGGAGCGTCTTGAAAGAGAGGCGGAGCGCATTGCTGAAGCCCTGGTCTTCGCCTCAGCGCAGCCCGTGTCGGAAGCCTTCATCGCTGAGCGCATTCCGCGCGGTGTCGATGTCCCGCCTATGATGCACCGGCTGAAGCAGGTCTACGCGACACGCGGCGTCAATCTCGTGCAGGTCGGCGGCAACTGGGCCTTCCGCACGGCGGGCGATCTTTCCTTTGTCATCCATGTCGATGAAAAGGAACCGAAGAAGCTTTCGCGTGCGGCACTCGAAGTACTGGCGATCATCGCCTATCATCAGCCCGTCACGCGCGCCGAGATCGAGGATATACGCGGTGTTCAGACCTCGCGCGGCACGCTGGATGTGCTGATGGAGGCGGGGTGGGTGCGCTTTCGAGGGCGCCGCCGCACCCCTGGGCGTCCAGTGACCATGGGAACGACGGTGGAGTTTCTGGATCACTTCGGTCTCGAGGAGTTGCGCGACCTGCCGGGCCTCGATGAACTCAAGGGAGCGGGGCTGCTGTCCGGCCGCATTCCGCCGAATTTCGGCATTCCCGTGCCGTCGATGAGCGACGAATTGACCGAGGACGAGGACCCGATCACGCAGCTCGACCTCGAAGAACTGGGGCTGCTTGCCCCCCGCGGTGGCGACGTAGACGATTGATTTTGTTGCGGGTGCACAGCGATCACGTAGATGTGTCGATATGCTGCTGCATCACAGCATTTCTCGCTGCCTTACTTTGTCGAATAGCCATTTTGTTGTTTGAAAAAGCCATTCAAACGGCTTACATCGTTAAAAGCAAAATTCAGGGAGTTTGCGTTATGGGTTCTTTTAGTGTTTGGCACTGGCTGATCGTTCTGGTGATCGTGCTGGTTCTGTTCGGCCGGGGCAAGATTCCCGAATTGATGGGTGATGTCGCCAAGGGTATCAAGAGCTTCAAGAAGGGCATGGCTGATGACGATGCCACGCCACCGCCTGCCGACACCAATGTCAATGCCAAGACGGTCGATCACAAGGCTGACGAGATCAAGTAATTGATCCGGGGTAGGACGGTCACGTCTTTGCCCTGGTCGTCGGGACTTGAGGATCATGGCGCGTTGTTGCGCGTGTCGGGAGCTTTTTGATGTTTGATATCGGCTGGAGCGAGCTGCTGGTGATTGCGATCGTATTGATCGTGGTTGTTGGCCCGAAAGACTTGCCGCCCATGATCCGTGCCTTCGGCAAGACGATGGCCGGCTTCCGCAAGATGGCGGGTGATTTTCGCGCGCAGTTCGATGAGGCCATGAAAGAGGCCGACATGGACGACGTGCGCCAGACGATCGCCGATGTCCGCAATCTCAACCCCACAAATTCCCTGCGCGATGCGATGAACCCTTTGCGTCAGCTCGGTAATGACATCCGCTCCGATCTGCAGAAGGCGGCAACGCCGTCCGGACCGGCAACCAGCGCCCCGGTCGATGCGCCGGATGTCACCCTGTCGGGTCCGGAGATGACGTTGCCCGACGCGCCGCCGCCTGCTTTGACGCCTGCGCCGATCGCCGCCGCACCGATGGCTCCAGCGCCCCTTGTGGCGCAAGCAACGCCGGTCGTAGATCCGGTTGCCGAGAAGCCGAAGCGGAGCCGCAAGGCTGCCGCGAAAACCACGCAGGAAGTCGAAGCCGAGGCGGTCGCTGCCAAGCCGAAACGCGCTCCGCGCACGATTTCGGCCAAGGCCGATGCGAAGAAGCCGAAGGTCTCGTCCGTCGCTGAAATGCAGGCCGAGCCCGCAATTTCTCCTGCGCTGACGGACGTTGCGGCCAAAGCTGCGAAACAGACGTCAGCAAAGGCGGCGGATAAGAAGGTCGCATTGGCTACCGCGCCCAAGCCGAAGGCGGCGCGCGCCAAGCCCGACGCCTCCATGGCTGCCGAGCCAGCCAAGAAAGCACGAACGGCCAAGGCCAAGAAGGATGAAGCATGAGTGAGGATATCGAGGATAAGCCGCAGCCGCTTATCGAACACCTCATGGAATTGCGCACGCGGCTCATCTGGTCGCTGGGAGCATTTTTCGTGGCCTTTCTGGCCTGCTTCGCCATGGCCAAGCACCTGTTCAACCTTCTCGTCATTCCTTACAAGTGGGCGGTGATCTGGGCAGGGCTGGACGTCGCCAAGTCCTCGCTGATCTATACGGCCCCCCAGGAATTCTTCTTCACCCAGATCAAGGTTGCCATGTTCGGCGCCATGGTGATCTCCTTCCCGGTGGTTGCGTCGCAGCTTTACAAATTCGTCGCGCCTGGTCTCTACAAGAACGAGCGCGCTGCCTTCCTGCCGTTCCTGATCGCATCGCCCCTGCTGTTTCTGCTTGGCGGCGCGCTGGTCTACTTCTTCTTCACACCCATGGTCATGTGGTTCTTCCTCGCCATGCAGCAGCTGCCGGAAGACGGCGAGGTCGCAATTTCACTGATGCCGAAGGTGTCGGAGTATCTCAGCCTCATCATGACGCTGGTTCTGTCCTTCGGTCTCGTGTTCCAGCTGCCGGTCGTGACCACGCTTCTGGCGCGTGTCGGATTGCTGACCAGCGACTGGCTGAGAGAGAAGCGCAAATTCGCGATCGTCGCTGCCTTCGTCGTGGCCGCCGTTCTGACGCCACCCGATCCGATGTCCCAGATCGGTCTTGCCTTGCCAGCGATCCTTCTCTACGAGGTTTCCATCTATATGGCTCGACTCGTGGAGAAGAAACGCGCTGCCGAAAACGCTGGCCGGGAGCTTGACGGTCCCGAAGAGGCGTGACGGCTTCTTGAGTTCTTTCTTCAGACGCCGGGTCACTTGTCCCGGCGTTTTGTTTTTCAACAAGCAAAGACGTAAAACCACGGTCTGGAACCACGATGCACGATATTAAATGGATACGCGACAACCCTGAAGCTTTCGATGCGGCGCTGGCCAAGCGCGGAGCCGAACCTCAGTCCGCGAGCCTGATTGCGCTCGACGAGAAGCGCCGCTCCGTTATCCAGACCCTGCAGGACATGCAATCCCGCCGCAACACCGCCTCCAAGGAAATCGGTGCGGCGATGGCGCAGAAGAATGCTGAGCTTGCGGAGAAGCTGAAGGCAGAGGTTGCCGACATCAAGGACAGCATGCCGAAGCTGGAAGAGGAGGACCGTCAGGTTACCAGCCAGTTGAACGATGCCCTGTCGCGCATTCCCAATATCCCGCTGGACGATGTGCCGGTCGGCAAGGATGAGAACGACAACGTCGTGACCCGCGTCGTCGGCCAGAAACCCGGCTGGAATCACGAAGCCAAGGAGCATTTCGAGATCGGCGAAGCGCTTGGCTACATGGATTTCGACCGTGCGGCAAAGCTTTCCGGTTCGCGCTTCACGGTTCTCACGAGCCAGATTGCTAGACTGGAGCGCGCGCTTGGTCAGTTCATGATCGATCTGCACACCCGCGAGCATGGCTACACAGAAGTGTCTTCGCCGCTGATGGTGCGCGCCGAAACGCTGTATGGCACGGGCAATCTTCCGAAGTTCGAAGAAGACCTCTTCAAGACGACGGATGGACGATACCTGATCCCGACCGCTGAAGTGACGCTGACAAACTTGGTTGGTGGCGAAATCCTCGATCAGGAGAAATTGCCGCTTCGTTTCACGGCGCTCACCCCATCGTTCCGTTCGGAAGCGGGCTCTGCGGGTCGCGATACGCGCGGCATGCTGCGCCAGCACCAGTTCTGGAAGTGCGAACTCGTCTCGATCACCGATGCGGAAAGCTCGATCGCCGAGCATGAGCGCATGACGGCCTGCGCCGAAGAAGTGCTGAAGCGCCTTGGCCTGCATTTCCGCACCATGACGCTGTGCACTGGCGATATGGGCTTTGGCGCGCGCAAGACCTATGACCTCGAAGTCTGGCTTCCAGGCCAGAACACCTATCGCGAAATCTCGTCCTGCTCCGTCTGTGGTGACTTCCAGGCACGGCGTATGGATGCGCGCTATCGCGGTAAGGGCGACAAGGCTACGAAGTTCGTTCATACGCTGAACGGTTCGGGCACGGCCGTCGGACGTTGCCTGATCGCGGTTCTGGAAAACTATCTCAACGACGATGGCTCGGTGACCATTCCGGACGTGTTGTTGCCTTACATGGGTGGCCTGACTCGGATCGAGAAGGCAGCCTGAGCTTCGATATCGACTCCTGCTTCGACGGCGCAGGAGTACTTCATCTCTGCCCGGAGGAGAGCGTCGTCCAGCAAGACATTTGGTTGAGCGGAGACGGGCGCTGTGTGTTGTAGAACGAACCGATGAGGGAGAAGACCATGCGGATTTTGCTGACCAATGATGATGGTATCCATGCCGAGGGGCTGGCAGCGCTTGAGCGCATTGCCCGCACTCTGTCGGACGATGTCTGGATCGTCGCACCGGAAACCGACCAGAGCGGTCTTGCACACTCCCTGACGCTTTCCGAACCGCTTCGCCTGCGCAAGATCTCCGACAAGCACTACGCGCTTCGCGGCACGCCGACAGACTGCGTGATCATGGGCATTCGTGAAGTTCTTCCCGGCAAGCCCGATCTCGTTCTCTCCGGTGTCAATTCCGGCGCCAACATGGCCGATGATGTGACCTATTCGGGTACGATTGCCGGCGCTATCGAAGGTACGCTGCAAGGCGTGCGTTCCTTTGCGCTTAGCCAGGCCTACGCCTATACGGGCAATGCCGAGCGGATCGTTCCCTGGGAGGTCGCTGAAACCTATGCGCCGGATCTCATTCGCAAGCTGAGCGAGATCGATCTGCCGGATGGCACATTCCTCAATCTCAACTTCCCCAATTGCGCGCCGAAAGACGTGCAGGGCGTGAGCGTCACGGGGCAAGGCAAGCTTGATTTCGGGCTGACGGTGGAGCAGCGTCAGGATGGCCGCGGCCTTCCTTACTACTGGCTGCGCTTCGGGGAGCGGCTTGGCACCTTCATGGAAGGCACGGATATCCATGCCGTCAAGAACAACCAGATTTCCGTAACACCTCTCAAGCTTGACCTTACCGACTACACGGTCAAGGATCGGATCGCCAAGGCACTTGGATTCGGAGTGAACGATTGAAATCCCCCATGGTGGAGAAAGAAGGCTTTGCCGCTCTCGTCTTGAGGCTGCGGGCCGAAGGCATTTCCGATCTCGATCTCCTGACCGCCGTCGAGCAGACGCCACGCTCTCTCTTCGTCCCGGCACCGCTTGCGGCGGATGCTTATTCCAGCCGCACCATCCCGATCGACTGCGGGGCCTTCATGGAAGGTGCCGATATGGCGGTGAAGATCGTCTCCCGGCTTCAGGTTAAGCCAGGCCAGCGCGTGCTTGAAATCGGCACCGGAAGCGGCTTCATGACGGCCGTGCTTGGGCGCAGAGTCGAGCGCGTGCTCTCGGTTGAGCGCTACAAGACGCTGGTTCAAGCGGCACAGAACCGGATGGATGATCTCAGCATTCGTAACGTTGTGATCCGTCAGGCCGACGGCTCCAACGGTCTAGTCGGCGAGGGGACCTTCGACCGTATCGTCTCCACCGCAGCCTTTTCTGCCATGCCGCGCTTCTTCACCGAGCAGATCGTCTCTGGTGGTATGATGATTGCACCGATCATCCTGGAAGACGGTCGCTGCGTGATGACCCGTTTCTCCAAGACCGGCAGCCGCTTCGAGCGCGAGGAACTCTTCGAGACGCCTTATTTGCCGATCGAATCCCATATCGCGACCTACCTGTAGAACGCCGGGGCAAACTGGCAAAAAAAGAGCCGACTTTCGCCGGCTCTTGATGGTCTTTGAGATCCGTCGGCAACTTACCCGAAGAGCGCGAAGCTGCTCTTCAGCGTCACCCACACGCCCCACAGAAGCGGAAGGCCGACAGCGGCCCAGGCGAGAGCGGCCTTGCCATCGAAGCCACCCTTGCCGATGCCGAAGGAACCGGTCGGGCCGGCATTGGCGGCAGCGGTCTTGGCCTGGAGCGAGGCGACTTCCTCATCCGACATGAACCACTTGTCGGAGAGCGGCTTGACGAAGGCGTTGGCGATGAGGCCAAGCGCCAGCATACCGGCAAGAATATACATCGTGCTGGTATAGAGGGCCGGCCCAGGCGCTACACCGGCGGCGATCTGCGCCTCACGGATATAGTTGACCACGACCGGACCGACGATGCCGGCCGTTGCCCAGGCTGTCAGCAAACGACCGTGGATGGCGCCAACGAATTGCGTGCCGAAGATGTCTGCCAGATAGGCCGGAATGGTGGCAAAACCGCCGCCATACATCGACAGGATGATGCCGAAGGCGAGGACGAAGAGAGCCTTGGAGCCCATCAGAGCAAGCGTGGGTGCCAGCGCATAGAGGATGATGCCGAGGATGAAGAAGCAGAAATAGGTGTTCTTTCTGCCGATCTTATCGGACATCGATGCCCAGAAGAAGCGGCCACCAATGTTGAAGAGCGACAGAAGGCCAGTGAAGCCAGCGGCGATTGCCGCGATCTGTGCCTTCTGCGCGGCGTCAAGATCGGCAAAGGCAACGCTTGGCTGGCCGATCAAGGAACCAGCGAAGATTTCCTGCAGCATGGGCGAGGCCATGCCGATGACGCCGATACCGGCAGAGACGTTGAGGCAGAGAACTGCCCAGATCAACCAGAACTGTTTGGTCTTGTGAGCATCACGCAGATGCACATGACGCGTCGTGATCATCGCGCTTTTGGCAGCCGGCGGCGTCCAGCCTTCGGGGCGCCAGCCAGCCGGTGGTATGCGGTAGCCGAAAGCACCTGCCATCATGAAGACGAAATAGATCAACGCCATCACGACGAAAGTCTGCCACACGCCGACCGTCGTGTCGGTCTTGAAATAGCCCATCAGCAGGTTGGCAAGTGGAGCGCCGATCATTGCGCCGCCACCGAAACCCATGATGGCCATGCCGGTTGCCATGCCGCGCCGATCCGGGAACCACTTGATCAGGGTCGAGACGGGAGAGATGTAACCAAGTCCAAGACCCACGCCGCCAATCACGCCAGCACCGAGCCACATCAGCCACAACTGATGGGTCATAACGCCGAGCGCTGCAACGAGAATACCGCCGCACCAGCAGCAGGCGGAAACGAAGCCAGCCTTGCGTGGACCGACACGCTCCAGCCAGCCGCCCCAGATGGCAGCCGAGCAGCCGAGCAGAACGAAGAAGAGCGTGTAGATCCATCCAAGGTCCGCCACGCGCCAATTGCAGGCGGTGGTGAAGAGAGCGCCGACGAGCGTCAGGCTCGAGCAGCTCGGATCGGTCGCCGGAAGGGCTCGCGACAACGGCAGCCAGAACACGCTGAAGCCATAGGCCATTCCGATGCACAGGTGGATTGCCAGTGCGGCTGGCGGAACCAGCCACCGGTTGAAACCGGGTTTGGCGATAATTCGCTCTCGATCGAGAAGACCTGCCCCCGCCATGCCTCCTCCGCTTACGCCTGCAACTGCCATCGACAATACCTCCCTCTTTGGAATGTCAGGACAACGTCAAATGCTCTCGCTCACACCTGATGAGCGGGCATCGATGAAAAAGGGAAAGCCGGGCTGATCAAACCCGTCTTCCAGGATGTAGGTTTCGACCTCATATTGGCGTGCGCAAGGACCGTGCGCTTTCGGTCCACCTTCACGCCGCGCCGGAAGGAATGCTGGGTTCCGAAAGAGATTCTCCAGCAATCGGACCTTTGCCTCCCGGCGCACCCTTTGCTGCGTCTTCTCCCAGGCCGACCGCCTGCGTGGTTGGGTCTCCCGGCCGCTTGATCTTTGCCGATGCCGTCACGACGAGCGGCAGGAAGCCGTCTGCGCCGTTGTCGATCATCTCGAAGAACCGCCGCCGCATGCGCGGCTCCCAGAACTTGTTGATGTGCGTGGCCACCCCATCCACCTGCACGTCCTGCGGCTGCGAGGTAAAGAATGTGGCGATCTGGTTCGCCATGCGGATCAGCTTCTCATCTGTGTGGCTAAGCGACATGACTGCTCTCCCCGGAGACCAGACGGTCAGGCCTGGTAAACACTTCGAATTCATCGCCGCGGGCGATACCGATCAGGCTGATGCCAGCTTCTTCTGCCGTCTCGATGGCAAGCGCTGTCGGCGCCGAAATCGCGACGAGGACCGGGCATCCGAGAAGGGCCGTTTTCTGCACCATTTCGACGGAAAGACGGCTGGTGACGACCACGATACCATCGGTTGCCGGATGCCCGGAGCGGAGGATTGCACCGGAGAGCTTGTCCAGAGCATTGTGCCGCCCGACATCTTCTCGCACCGCGACGATGCCGTTCTCTGGCCGGTAGAAACCCGCGCCGTGTACAGCTCGTGTTTCGCGATTGAGGCCTTGCCCATCGCCAAGCAGGCGAATGGCTTCGCTGATCTGCCTGGGCATGAGGCGGGCCGCCGGATCCTTGACCGTCGCAACCTTGCGAGTTGCCTGCTCGATCGATTCAATACCACAAAGACCACAGCCGACTGGTCCTGCCATGCGCCGGCGGCGGGCCACCAGCGCGTCGGCTGTCGTATCCTTCAGCGTAATCTGCACGTCGATCCCTCGACCCGCTTCAACCAGATCGACCTCGAGGATATCTTCCGCCGACGTCACGATTTCCTCCGCCAGCGAAAAACCATAGGCGAAGTCGATGAGGTCTGTCGGCGTTGCCATCATCACCGCATGGGTGGAGCCTCCATAGGAGAAGGCGACCGGTACTTCCTCCGGGACGATGCGGTGGCCCGCCTCCATTCGCCCCTGTCGGAAGCGCCATTCGTCGATCGTTCGGCTCGGTTTCTGCTGCATTCTCCGATCCTATTCCGCCGCGTCAAGTTTCGCCACGATTCGGCGCGACTGGCGGGAGAATTCTTCATAATCTTCCTGCCACTCCGTCGGACCGTTGGATGGCGAGACCTGAACGGCCGTCACCTTGTATTCCGGACAGTTGGTCGCCCAGTCGGAGAAGTCCGTGGTGATGACATTGGCCTGCGTGTCCGGATGGTGGAAGGTCGTATAGACGACGCCGGGCGCTACGCGGTCGGTGATCAGCGCCCGAAGCGTTGTGTCGCCTGAACGGCTTGCGAGCTTGATCCAGTCACCGTCCTTGATGCCGCGCTGTTCGGCGTCGTGAGGATGAATTTCCAGCCGGTCCTCCTCGTGCCACACGACATTCTCGGTACGGCGGGTTTGCGCGCCGACATTGTACTGGGAGAGGATACGACCTGTCGTCAGCAGTAATGGGAAGCGAGGGCCGGTTCGTTCGTCAGTCGCCACATATTCGGTGCGGATGAACTTGCCCTTGCCACGCACGAAGCCGTCGACATGCATGATGGGTGAGCCGAGCGGGAATTTCTCGTTGCAAGGCCATTGGACCGAGCCGTGCTTCTCCAGATAGTCGTAGGAAACACTGGCGAAGCTTGGCGTTGTTGCTGCGATCTCGTCCATGATCTCGGATGGATGGGTGTAGTTCCAATCGAGCCCCATCGCCTGGGCGAGCTTCTGCGTTACCTCCCAATCGGCATAGCCATTTTTCGGGCTCATCACCTTGCGCACGCGATTGATGCGGCGTTCGGCATTGGTGAAGGTGCCGTCCTTTTCGAGGAAGGTCGATCCCGGCAGGAAGACATGGGCGTAGTTTGCTGTCTCGTTGAGGAAGAGGTCGTGTACGACGACGCATTCCATGGCAGCGAGTCCTGCAGACACATGCTTTGTATCCGGGTCGGATTGCAGAATGTCTTCGCCCTGAATGTAGATGCCCTTGAACGACCCTTCGACTGCGGCATCCAGCATGTTGGGAATACGCAAGCCAGGCTCACTGTTGAGCGTCACGCCCCATAGCTTTTCGAAAGTCTCGCGCGTCGCGTCGTCCGAGATATGGCGATAGCCCGGCAGTTCGTGGGGGAAAGAGCCCATATCGCAGGAGCCCTGGACGTTGTTTTGACCACGCAGCGGGTTCACGCCGACGCCAGGACGACCGATATTGCCCGTTGCCATTGCGAGGTTGGCGATTGCCATGACGGTGGTGGAGCCCTGGCTGTGTTCGGTGACGCCAAGACCATAATAGATGGCGCCATTGCCGCCGCGGGCATAAAGACGCGCAGCACCGCGAAGCTCTGCTGCCGGAACGCCGGTGAACTTTTCCGTCTCCTCCGGGCTGTGCTCCTCTTCCGATACGAAGGCTGCCCAGTCCTCGAATTCGGACCAATCGCAACGTTCGCGAATGAAGGCTTCGTTGAAGAGACCTTCGGTGACGATGACATGGGCAAGTGCAGTCAGCACCGCAACGTTGGTGCCGGGCTTCAGCGGCAGGTGGAAGGCAGCCTCCACATGCGGCGTGCGCACAAGATCGATGCGGCGTGGATCTATGACGATCAGCTTGGCGCCCTGGCGCAGCCGCTTCTTCAGCCGGGAGCCGAAGACCGGGTGGCCATCCGTGGGGTTCGCGCCAATGACAAGCACGACGTCAGACTGTTCGACACTGTCGAAGTTCTGTGTGCCGGCAGATGTGCCGAAGGCCTGGCCGAGGCCATAGCCGGTTGGCGAATGGCAGACGCGGGCGCAGGTATCGACATTGTTGTTGCCAAAGCCGGCGCGGATCAGCTTCTGCACCAGGTAGGTCTCTTCATTGGTGCAGCGCGAGGACGTGATGCCGCCGATCGAGTCCTTCCCGTACTGGCTTTGGATACGACGGAATTCGGACGCCACATGGGAGTATGCCTCTTCCCACGTCACCTCCCGCCAGGGGTCTGTAATCTTTTCACGGATCATCGGATTGAGGATGCGGTCCTTGTGGCTGGCATAGCCATAGGCAAAGCGGCCCTTGACGCAGGAATGGCCACGATTTGCCTGTCCATCCTTCCACGGCACCATACGGACCAGCTCTTCGCCGCGCATTTCCGCCTTGAAGGAACAGCCCACGCCACAATAGGCGCAGGTGGTGACCATTGAATGTTCTGGCTGACCAATGGCGATCACGGATTTTTCCGTCAGTGTTGCCGTGGGACAGGCCTGAACACAGGCGCCGCAGGAGACGCATTCGGAATCGAGGAAGGCTTCATGCGCACCGGGCGACACGCGGCTATCAAAGCCACGCCCTTCGATGGTCAGGGCGAACGTACCTTGCACGTCTTCGCAGGCGCGGACGCAGCGTGAGCAGACGATGCATTTTGAAGGATCATAGGTGAAGTAGGGGTTCGACTCGTCCTTCGGCATCCACTGCGCGTTGACGCCGCCATCAGTCGAGCGCGCCTTGACGTGGTTGTCGCCCTCATAGCCGTAGCGCACATCACGCAGGCCAACCGCACCTGCCATGTCCTGCAACTCGCAATCGCCATTGGCCGCACAGGTCAGGCAGTCGAGCGGGTGGTCGGAGATGTAGAGCTCCATCACCCCCTTGCGGATTTGCTTCAACCGTTCCGTCTGTGTATGGACGACGAGACCTGGCGCAACCGGCGTGGTGCAGGAGGCGGGGGTGCCGTTTCGACCCTCCACCTCCACCAGACAGAGGCGGCAGGAGCCGAATGCGTCGACCATATCGGTGGCGCAAAGCTTCGGAACCTGAATACCCGCTTCCATGGAGGCGCGCATGATGGAGGTGCCCGCAGGCACGGTGATCTCGCGACCATCGATGGTCAGCGTCACCACGTCCGTGGATTTTGAGGCCGGGGTACCGTAATCGATTTCGTGAACAAGGGTCATGGTATCACTCCGCCGCTTCAACAAGTGGGGTGGGTGCGAAATCCTCCGGGAAGTGCGTCATCGCGCTCATCACCGGATAGGGGGTGAAGCCGCCCAGCGCGCAGAGCGAGCCGAACTTCATGGTGTTGCAGAGATCGGCCAGAAGCTGGCGGTTTTTCTCGGGTTCGATACCGCGCGCGATCTTGTCGGCGGTTTCGACGCCGCGTGTCGAGCCGATGCGGCAGGGCGTGCATTTGCCACAGCTTTCGACCGCACAGAATTCCATTGCAAAACGTGCCTGATTCAGCATGTCGACGGTGTCGTCGAAGACGACAATGCCCGCGTGACCGATCAGACCGCCGGTGGCGGTAAAGGCTTCATAGTCGAAGACCGTGTCGAAGAGCGATGGCGGGAAATAGGCACCGAGTGGACCGCCCACCTGCACCGCCTTGACCGGGCGACCGGAAATGGTGCCGCCGCCAATCTCGTTGACGAGTTGGCCGAGCGTCATGCCAAACGCGGCTTCGTAGAGACCGCCATGTTTCAGGTTGCCGGCGAGCTGAATCGGGATCGTGCCATTGGAGCGGCCGACGCCGTAATCGCGATAGAACTGCGCGCCGCGATCCATGATCACCGGAATGGAAGCCAGCGACATGACGTTGTTGACGACGGTCGGCTTGCCGAACAGGCCCTGGAGCGCTGGAAGCGGCGGCTTGGCCCGAACGATACCGCGCTTGCCTTCCAGACTGTTGAGAAGCGAGGTTTCCTCGCCGCAGACATAGGCACCGGCGCCAACGCGCACTTCCATATCGAAGGCGTGGGACGAGCCCATCACGGAAGAGCCGAGGATGCCAGCAGAGCGAGCAATTTTTATCGCCTCGTCCATGACGGCGATCGCATGCGGATACTCGGAGCGGGTGTAGATGTAGCCCTTGGTCGCACCGACTGCGATTGCGGCGATAGCCATGCCCTCGATCAGGACGAAGGGATCGCCTTCCATGATCATGCGATCTGCGAAGGTACCGCTGTCGCCCTCATCGGCGTTGCAGACGATGTATTTCTGGTCAGCGGAAGCGTCTGCGACGGTCTTCCATTTGATGCCTGTCGGGAAGCCTGCACCACCGCGTCCACGAAGGCCGCTGTCGGTGACCTGTCGGACGATGTCCGCAGGAGGCATCCCGATCGCCTTCTCCAGGCCGGCCAGGCCCTGATACTGGCGATAGTCATCGAGCGACAGAGGATCGGTAACGCCACAGCGCGAGAAGGTGAGGCGTGTCTGGCTTTTGAAGAATGGGATATCCTCTGTCAGGCCATGGGCGAGTGGGTGCGCGCCGCCATTGAGAAAATCCGCTTCGAAAAGAGACGGGACATCCGATGCCTTGACCGGCCCATAGGCGACACGACCCGCGTCGGTGCGCACTTCGACCAGCACCTCCAGCCAGAGCACGCCGCGAGAGCCGTTGCGGACAATGTGGACATCATGGCCGCGGGAGGCGGCCTCTCGCTCGATGGCCGCGGCCACCCTGTCGGCACCGACAGCAAGGGCTGCCGCATCGCGGGGAACGAAGACGGTGATGGTCATTTGCTGACCTCCGCCACGATGTCGTTCAGACAGTGCTCATCGACGCGTCCATAAAGCTCACCGTCCAGCATGGCGGCCGGGGCAGAAGCGCAGAGGCCAAGACAGAAGACAAGTTCGAGCGTGACCGAGCCATCGGGTGCGGTTTCGTGCCAGTCGAGGCCGAGCCTTGCTTTCGCGCGTTCGGCAAGCCTGTCGCCGCCCATCGACTGACAGGCTTCGGCACGACAGAGCTTCAGGGTGTGGCGCCCGGCGGGGTGATCGCGAAAATCGTGGTAGAAGGTGATGACACCATGCACTTCGGCGCGCGAAACATTGAGCGCGGAGGCGATCAACTGCTTGGCACTTTCCGGAATATAGCCGAACTCCGCCTGCACCTGGTGCAGGATAGGCAACATCGGACCTTCCAAGTGGCGACAGTGATCGATGATTTCGGATATCCGGCTTGCCTCGGTACTGGCAACCGCTCGAATGTTCATGGTCAGTCCTCCCAAACCGACGCCAGACAGACAGAGACTTATCTCCGTGGAACCCGCGATACCGAGAAGCCGAGTGCTCGTAGGTTGCGCGTGTCCCAATCTGGCTTTCGGGAAGGATGGCGAGAATGCATCCGTCAGGTCAATAAAGACGTCCCGTTATGCGATAGAAAATTTCTATCGAAAGCCGATGCCGCCGCGCGGGATCTGGCTTCATGCAGAAGCGCTGAAACGAGAGGCGTGTGAGGCTCACGATGGGTCGCGACCAATCCCACCAAGTGTTCAGCATCCGGCTCCGAGATCGGTATCATCCGGATCTGCTCCGGAAAACCGAATGATTCCGCAACGTTACGCGGCATGATGGAGGCCCATTGACCGGTTCTTATGTGGGAAAACAGCACGATCATCGAATTGGATTCAAGTGTCGGCTTTGTTTGGACGCCAGCTTCAGCCATATGCGCATTGATGATACGACGGTTTTGCATGTCCGGTGTTAATAGACAAAGCCGAAGACCGGAGACCTCCTTCCACGTCACAACTTCGCGATCCGCAAGCGGCGTTCCGGCTGCTGTAATGAGGTGGTAGCGTTCCGAATAAAGAGGAACGGTGGTGACCCGGCCCAGCGGTTCATTGTCGAGGTAGGTGATTCCCGCGTCGATCTCGAGATTTTCCAGCTGACTGAGAACCTGCAGGGACGTCCGCGAGGCGACCGAGAACGTAACATCCGGGTGACGTGCCTGAAAAGGCTCGGTCAGCCTTGGCACCATGGCGAGTGCAGTGGGGATAACGGCGATCCTGATATGCCCCGCGAGACCCTTTCGGGCTGCGCGCATCTCTTCGCGCATGGTGCGAGCATCGCCGACGATCCGCCTTGCCCATTCGAGAACGCGTTGGCCTTCCGGGGTCAGCCCCTGATAGCGCGACCCGCGCACGACCAGCACGACGCCCAACTGATCCTCAAGCTGGCGGATTGCTGCCGAAAGTGTCGGCTGCGAGATGCGGCATTCTTCGGCTGCCCGACCGAAATGTTCCGCGCGGGCTAGAGCAATGAAAAATTCCAGCTTGTCGATCATCGTGGTTCCTCCCCTCCATCGAGATTTGGCGCGGATGAGGGGTCGCGGTCAACTGGTGGGAATCAGGCAGGGCCATGCATTGGCGACGGATGAGACCCCATGCTGGATATCGCTGAGGCCGGCATGGTTATCGAATTATCAAAAAATATGCGAAGAGCTTAACGTTTTAACGGCGTGGTAACACTAACGCGCTTTAATCATCTCATCGACGCATGGTTTTTCCGTTTCGGAAGAGGGGCCTTGCAAGTGTTTGTTCAGCCGGATCGATTCCGATGCGGCGTTTGCGTCAGTGTAGATCGAGTCATGCGTATGAGTCATTCGCCTAAAACCGGAAAATCAATCGCAAAGATGTTCGCAGCGGCATTGCTGGCAAGCGTCGCAACGGGTTGCAGCTCGGACGCGACACGCTTTAGCGGACTCTTTTCCAGTAACAATACGGATCAGATGACGACCGCGTCCATTCCTCAGCGCAACGGTGCCGGTGCCTATGGTCAGGCCCCCGTTCCCCAGGCTGATATGAATGGTGGCGGTTATGCTGCCGCCCCGCAGGGCGGTTATGGCAACCAGAACGCGGCCATGAACCAGCCTTATCCGGCTTCGAATGGCGGCTATGGTTCGGTCCAGCCATCAACGGCCCGTTCGGCATCCTCTGCCGCACCTGTTCAGCGCGCCGAGCTCTCCGCTCCATCGCCGGTAGCAAGCCGCGATCCTGCGACGAGACGCGAAGCCATGGCACAGCCATTCCCATCTGCGACCGCAAACGGCGCACCCTCCATGGCGTCGGCGCGGCTGCCGGCGAACAACAGCGCCGATACGCTGTCGACCGGCTCCGTCAAGCGCGACAATAATGGCTGGCACACGGAAGGCGCGTCTTCGGTCACGCTGAATTCCGGCGAGACCGTCGCAACGCTCTCCAGACGCTACGGCGTGCCGGAGAAGGCAATCCTGCAGGCAAATGGCCTGAAGAGTGCATCGGCTGCGCGTCCTGGTCAGTCGATCGTCATTCCGCGCTTTGGTCAGACACCCAATGCAGCCCGTGCTGCGTCCAACAATATCGATTTGAGCAAGAACAACGCCCCGGCTCCAACCCGTGGTCAGGAACAGAATCTCGCTGTCCTGCCGGCACAGGGCGCTGCTCGCGACAAGGTTTCGGCTGAGAATGGCAAGCTGACCCCTCCAGGTGGCAAGCCGCTGCCGCCAACCGGTGGCTACAAGGTCAAGCCGGGCGACAGCCTTGCCAAGATCGCTCGTGAAAACGGCGTCTCCGTTGCCGAGCTGAAATCTGCCAACAACATTGCAGATGGCAATATTCGCATCGGTCAGACGCTCGCCATCCCAGCCGCTGGAACAGACGGCATCAAGACCGCCTCGGTCAAGCCGCATGAGACTGTTGCGCCCGCGGCTGCTGCAAAGGCTGTCGAGACACCTGTTGCCAAGACAGAAGTGCCGAAGGCACCGGCTGCCGAAGCAAGTGTGAGCGATGTCGAGAAGAAGTCTGATGTCGCGTCAATCGCGCCGGAATCCACCGGCATCGGCAAGTATCGCTGGCCGGTTCGCGGTGCCGTGATTTCCGGCTTCGGTGAGAATGTCGATGGCAACCGCAATGACGGCATCAACATCTCCGTTCCGGAAGGCACGCCGATCAAGGCTGCCGAAAACGGTGTGGTCATCTATGCCGGCAACGGTCTGAAGCAACTCGGCAACACGGTCCTGGTGCGTCACGACGACGGCAAGGTCACTGTTTACGGCAACGCTGCCAACCTCGATGTTCAGCGCGGCCAGAAGGTTCAGCGCGGCCAGACAATTGCCACCTCCGGCATGACTGGCAGTGCTAAGCGTCCTCAGGTTCACTTCGAAGTCCGCAAGGACGCAACGCCGGTGAACCCATCCTCTTTCCTTGAATAGTGTTTTGCGTATCAAGGTAAAGGAAAAGCCGGGTCGGAAGGCCCGGCTTTTTCATTTTGATGGACGCTCAAGTCCGACCGTCGCCTCGATGAAGTCGGCGATACGGCCTGTGTCATCGAGATCGAAAACGGGAAGAGTACTTTCCGGGATCAAGTGATCGGCAGCGATTGCAATGATATGCGGATCGCTCGGCGCCAGCGGTTCCGTCTTTGCGGCGTCCTTCCGGCGGGCCTCTATTTTCGGCACGGGCTCGTATTTATAGCCTTCGATCAGAACCAGATCGCAGGGCGCAATGCGCGCGAGGATTTCCTCGAAAGAGGGTTCAGCCGCGCCGCGCAGCTCATGCATGATGGCAAAGCGCGTGCCGGATACGATCGTCACCTCATGCGCGCCGGCCTGTCTGTGCCGCCAGCTATCCGCACCCACCTTGTCGATATCGAAATCATGATGGGCGTGCTTGATCGTGGAGACACGGTAGCCGCGCGCGGTGAGCTCCGTGACGATGCGGACTGCCAGCCCAGTCTTGCCCGAGTTTTTCCAGCCGGAAATGCCAAACACTTTTTGACGCGTCATGGAGTAAGACTCTTCAGGAAGGTTTGCGCTTGCGATAGCTCTTCCGGGGTGTTGATGTTGAAAAACGGATCGATGGAACTGGTGGCGCTTTCCACTGGTGGAAAGGACACGCCGATCGTGGGGTGGCGCGCCAGAAAGCTGCGGATGCGACGGTTGTCGTCCTCCGCGAGCCAGTTCTCCAGATCCTCGACGAGAGCAAACGGCCAGAGAGCAAAGACGGGATGAACCTGTCCGTTGGATGCGGCGACAACGATGGTGTTCTCGTCCGGTAGGTGATCCAAAAGCTTCGAAGCAAGATCGTCCGGAAAAAACGGACTGTCTGAAGGCGCCGTCAACATGTGGCTCGCGCCAGATGGGTGGTCTCTAAAGTGCTGCAAGCCTGCGAGAACGCCAGCGAGAGGTCCTGCGTGACCCATCTTGGTATCTGGCACGAGAGGCAGGTCGAAGGCCTTGCCCCACTCGCCGGTGGCATTGAGCGCCAGCGTCGAAATCTGTGGCGCCAGTCTATCAATGACGTGGTGCAGAAGGTGTCGCTCGCCAAAGGGGCAGAGAGCCTTGTTGGAGCCCATGCGTCGCGAAAGACCGCCGGCCAGAATCAGGCCAGGAAGGGAGCGTGCGGTTTTCATCATGCCTCACCTCTTAGCAGACGCTGCGCGTGGCGGCGCTCCTGTCTGCCCGCATAAGCGCTTGTCGCCACGGCAAGCACGCCATTCACCAGCATGACGAGGAGCAGATGCGTCGTTCCAGCTTCCTCCGATAGCAGAGACGAGGCGACAACGGAAAGCATCGCTCCACCGCCAATCGTCAGCGCGCCGCCAAGTCCGGAGGCGGAGCCTGCCAGATGCGGCTGGACGCTGACCATGCCGGCATTGGCGCTCGGCAGTGTCACGCCATTGCCGACGCCGATCAGCGCGAGCGGAATGAAGAACTCATAGTGGCTGCCGAGATCAAGTTGAAGGAGCAGGTATGCAATGACGATGCCGACAAGCGCGATCACATTGCCGGCCAGCATCATCACCGGGATGCCGATGCGGCTGGCGTAGCGGCCGGAAACGAAGTTGCCCAGCATATATCCTGTCGCCATGAAGAAGAACTGCATGCCCAGCACCGCTGGCGTCAGCCCGTAGAGCACACTGCCGACGAACGGCGCGCCGCCGAGGAAGGAGAAAAACAGGCCGGAGGAGAGCGTGCAGGTCAGCGCATAGCCCCAGAAACGGGTGGAGCGAAGAAGCTGCGGCCAGGCCTGGAACTGGGCTGCGAAACTTGCCGACTTCTGCCGGTTGGTTTCGCCCATGTCGAAAAAGACGAGCAGCAGAACCACCACCGCCGACATGCCGACAAAAGCGAAGCTTGCCTGCCAGCCGGCGAGATCATTGAGAAAACCGCCGACGGTGGGCCCGACCATAGGCACCACCGACATGCCCATGGTGACGTAGCCGATCATCGAGGCCGCCTGCTCGGCAGGCACCATGTCACGAACGATCGCTCTCGCCAGAACGAAGCCCGAGGCAATAGCCGCCTGCAGAACGCGGCCAATCATGAAGACGGTGATGTTCGGCGCGAATGTGCAGATCAGCGTGGCGACAATCATCAGCACGATGCTGACGAGCATCACGGGTCTACGCCCGAAGCGATCGGACAGCGGTCCGATCACGAGTTGAAGCACGGCAGTGGCGGCGAGATAGCCTGAGACGGCAAACTGCATGACGGCATAATCAGTGCCGAAATAGACCGACATTGCCGCAAGCGACGGCAGGAAGACATTCATGCTGAGTGCTGCGACACCGGCCACCAGAACGAGTGTCATCACATGCGGTGGGGTCGAGCGATCGAGAAAGCGCGCCTTGTTCATTCGATGCCTATCGCTTGCTTGGCGATCGGCGCACGGTGACGCCGGCTTTCGCGGTAGAATGTGTAGAGACCGGAGGCGACAATGATGGCCGTGCCCGACAGCGTCCAGACATCCAAATGATCGCCGAAGAAGAAAAAGCCGATCGAGAAGGCCCAGATCATGCTGGTGTAGCGGAAGGGTGCAACGAAGGAGATGTCACCGCTGCGCATTGCCGTGATGACCGCCTGATAACCGATGACGACTAGGAAGGCGGCTGCCACCAGATGGGACCAGACATAGGTGTCCATCGGCTGCCAGCCACCAAATGGCATGATCAGCGCCGCACCGAACAAGGTGTTGACGACGGTGGTTGTCATGGTGACGGCCATGGAGGGAACATCTGCATACATGCGCCGGGTCAAGAGGTCGCGTCCGGCGGTAACGAACATCGCACCCAGCACCAGTAGTGCGCCGGAGGTAAAACCTTCCGGACCGGGTCTGAGAATAACAAGGACTCCAAGAAAGCCGACCAAAATCGCAGTCCAGCGTCGCCAGCCCACAGGCTCCTTCAAGAAAAGTGCTGCACCGAGCGTCACCGCAAGGGGGAGGGACTGCATGATGGCCGCCACATTGGCGAATTGCATCATGCTGAGCGCCTTGAGGTATAGGATGGAGGCTGAAATCTCGCAGAGACAACGCATCAGGATGACGGGGCGCAACATGGTCTTGAGTGGGCGCAGCGCGCCCATATGGCGCGCAATCACGTAAACCAGAACGCAGGTCATAACGCCGCGAACGAAGAGGATCTGTCCGATATTGATGTAGGGCGTGACGGACTTGGTGAAGGCGTCGTTGACCGTAAAGCTTGCCATCGCCAGAGCCATGAGCAGCGCTCCGCGCGTATTGTCCGTCAATGCCATGATGCCATCCCAAGAACGAGGTCGCGATGCGGGCCTTCCGCAGCGAGGCGACTCCGTTCACTCCTCCTGTCCCAAAGTCGTGACATGGTGAGCGCTCGAATTCAATCCATTTAATGTAAGGGTATCAAATAATAAGCTAGCTGAAGAATCAGCCGCCGGTGACGCTCATGTGGCGGGCGACGGCGGGTCGCTTGCGATTCCGATCGATGATGAAGTCGTGACCCTTGGGTTTGCGAAGGATCGCGTCGTCGATCGCCTGAGACAGAAGCGCGTCGCTGTCGGAGGCGCGAAGCGGCGTTCTCAAATCCGCCGCATCGTCCTGACCGAGGCACATATAGAGCGTGCCGGTGCAGGTAATGCGGACGCGGTTGCAGCTCTCGCAGAAATTATGCGTCATCGGCGTGATGAAGCCGAGCCGTCCACCAGTTTCCTTGACCTCTACGTAGCGTGCGGGTCCGCCCGTCTTGAAGGGAATGTCGGTGAGCGTGAAGCGCTCTTCGAGCGAGGCACGGAGGTCCGACAGCGGCAAATAGCGATCGGTGCGGTCCTCCTCGATCTCGCCCATCGGCATGGTTTCAATGACCGTGAGATCCATGCCACGCGCGTGGGCAAAACGCATGAGTTCGGGAATTTCGTGCTCGTTGAAGTCTTTCAGCGCCACTGCATTGAGCTTGATCTTGATGCCCGCCGCAAGAGCCGCGTCAATACCGGCCATCACCTTGGAGAAATCACCCCAACGGGTGATCTGTCGGAACTTCTCCGCATCGAGCGTATCAAGCGACACATTGATCCGGCGCACGCCGCAATCGTAAAGTTCGGCAGCATGAGCGGCAAGCTGCGAGCCATTGGTGGTCAGCGTCAACTCATCCAGCCGGCCCGCTTCAACATGGCGGCCGAGATTGCGGATGAGATGCATGATGTTCTTGCGCACCAGTGGTTCACCGCCTGTCAGGCGCAGCTTGCGCACGCCCTTGGCGATGAAGGCGGAACAGAGCCGGTCGAGTTCTTCGAGCGTCAGCAGATCCTTCTTCGGCAGAAAGGTCATGTGCTCCGACATGCAGTAGGTGCAGCGAAAATCACAGCGATCCGTCACCGAGACGCGCAAATAGGTGACCGCCCGACCGAAGGGGTCGATCATGGGGCCATCAGCTTTGGCAATTGCTTGAGCTTGCCCGAGATGCGTTAGAACGCTGTTCAAGCCGATCTCTCCATGTTCAGGTACTTTGCGCGATTGGATCTCGGGATCGTTCTGCTACAACATGTAATGTCTTGCCTCTAAGCCGACAAGGCCATAGTTGTTCCTTCCCTTTAACGTGACGGAACTCGACATGAGTGAAGCATGGCCCACCGAATTGCGGGTTTCCAAAGATCGCAAACACCTGACGGTGGTGTTCGATAATGGTGTCTCTCACACGCTCCCCGCCGAAATGCTGCGCGTCCTATCCCCTTCGGCGGAAGTTCAGGGACATGGTCCCGGGCAGAAGGTGACGGTGCCGGGCAAGCGCGATGTGGCGATCCGCAACGTGGTCGCCACGGGCAACTATGCGGTACGCATCGCATTCGATGACGGGCATGACAGCGGTATCTTTACCTGGCGCTATCTCCAGGAGTTGGGCGAAAAAGGAGACGCACTGTTCCAGAGTTACGAACAGGAACTCGCGGAAAAAGGCTTGAGCAGGGAGCCGCGGTTCCGTTAGGGAAGTTGCATGTGATTTCAATATGGAGGTGACACTTGGCCGTCGAGGGAAATGCGAATGATCTGGCCCAAGTGGTCGTCCTGCTGGCCGCCGGTGTGGTGGCAGCACCCATCTTCAAGCGCATTGGTCTCGGCTCGGTTCTTGGTTATCTCGCGGCCGGTCTTGTCATCGGCCCTTTCGGCTTAGGTGCCTTTTCCGATCCGCAGGCCATCATCCATATCGCCGAACTCGGCGTGGTGATGTTCCTCTTCATCATCGGTCTTGAGATGCAGCCCTCAAGGCTGTGGTCCATGCGCAAGGACATTTTCGGTCTCGGCGCGCTTCAGGTGATGGTCTGTATCGGCGGCCTGACGATGATCGGCGTGGCTTTCGGCTATGCTGTCATTCCCTCCTTCGTCGCGGGAACGGGTTTCGTTCTCACATCCACCGCCATCGTCATGCAGATGCTTCAAGAGCGCAACAGCCTCTCGACGTTGAAAGGGCAGCGCATCATCGCCATCCTTCTCTTCGAGGATCTGGCAATTGTGCCACTTCTGGTGCTGGTCACATTCCTCGGCAGTGGCGGCGAAGAAGTCACGATGGCGGAGCGGCTCTCCTCGATCGGTATTGCTTTGGCTGCGACCGTTGCCCTGATCTTTGCCGGTCGCTATCTGCTCAACCCTCTCTTCCGACTGCTGGCGTCTTCCGGCGCGCGCGAGGTGATGACGGCTGCGGCTCTGCTCGTCGTTCTTGGATCGGCCCTGCTGATGCAGGTGAGTGGCCTGTCCATGGCGATGGGCGCCTTCCTTGCTGGCGTGCTTCTTTCCGAGTCCGCTTTTCGCCATCAATTGGAAGCCGATATCGAGCCGTTTCGCGGCATCCTGCTTGGGCTTTTCTTCCTTGGCGTCGGCATGGCGATCGATCTTTCGGTGATTGCTGCCAACTGGAAGATCGTGGTCATCGGCGTCATTGCCTATATGTTCGTCAAGGCGCTGTTGATCTACAGCGTGGCCCGCCTCGTCGGTACCTGCCAGCGTGAGGCGATCGAGCGTGCCGTGCTGATGGCACAGGGCGGCGAATTTGCCTTCGTCCTCTATTCCGCCGCATCCACTGCAGGCATTCTCGATGCCGAAACCAATGCGGTGCTGACCGCGATGATCATCATCTCGATGATACTGACGCCCTTGATGGTCATTGCCCATGACCGGATCATGCCGGCGGCAAAGCCCAACACGGATGGTCTGGAGCTTCCCGAAAATGTCGAGGGCAGCATTCTGATCATTGGCTTCGGCCGCTTCGGTCAGATCGTTAGCCAGCCGCTG
Organism: Agrobacterium cavarae; assembly: GCF_004310285.1. Taxonomy (GTDB): domain Bacteria; phylum Pseudomonadota; class Alphaproteobacteria; order Rhizobiales; family Rhizobiaceae; genus Agrobacterium; species Agrobacterium cavarae. The sequence continues at coordinate 60,354 of NZ_SISF01000032.1, read as the reverse complement.
CTCGCGCGGGGCTACACGTTGTCGCTGATCGACAAGGACGCGGATTTTGTCCGCGATGCGGCCGATTTTGGCTTCAAGGTCTATTATGGCGATGGCGCACGCTCGGAGATCCTGCATGCAGCTGGCGCCGCAACCGCACGCGCGGTGCTGATCTGCATCGATGACAAGGAGGCTGCGATCCGCATTGCCGAAATCGTCAAGCACGAGTTTCCCCTCGTACCGGTTCTGGCCCGCGCTTTCGATCGCGGTCACGCAATCGATCTGGTCAAGGCCGGCGTCGATTATCAGATCCGCGAAACCTATGAATCGGCGCTGGATTTCTCGCAGAAGGCCCTGACCTCCGTCGGTGAAGAACGGGATACAGCCGAGCGGCTGGTGGAAGAGTTTCGAGATGTGGATGTCGAGCGCTTTGCGATCGAGGTCGTGGGCGGTATTTATGCGGGCCGGTCGCTGATACGCGGCAATGCTTCGCCCGCCGATCTCGTGGCTGCCAGGACAGCACGCGAGCGCGCGCAACGCGAAGCACGTGAAGAGGCAGAGGCCAGCGGCTGACGCTTTGTGGAAAGACAGCTTAATCGGGAGTGAGGGTTTATGGGAATTATTCGTTCTGTTGAGGAGTTGAAGGCAATCTATGACGGTTGCTCCGAGGCTTCCCTGGTCAAAGTCACGTCAACTCTCACGCCCGAATACCGCAAGATGATCGAGGCGGCACCCTTTCTGGCGCTGGCAACCGTCGGGCCGGAGGGAATGGACTGTTCGCCGCGCGGCGACAAGGGCGGTGTCGTTCGGGTTCAGGATGAGAAAACCGTTCTGCTGCCAGACTGGCGCGGCAACAATCGCGTCGATTCTCTCATGAACATCGTGCGGGACCCGCGTGTAGCCCTGATGTTCCTCGTCCCCGGTTCGACCACCACAATGCGCATCAACGGCAAGGCGGTGGTGTCGGCAGAACCCGCGTTGCTCGCGAGCTTCGTGATGGATGGGAAGAACCCGCGCACGGTGACGGTGGTCACCATCGACGAAGTCTACTTCCAATGTGCCCGTGCGCTGATCCGCTCCGAGCTGTGGAATCTCGAAAACTTCATCGATCCGAAGTCGCTGCCGACACCCGGCGCATTGTTGAAAGCGGCCAAAGCGGATTTCGACAAGGAGACATACGACAAAGAGTGGCCGGAGCGCGCGGCGAAAACCATGTGGTGAAAAGTGCGATTCCCATGAGATCAGCGGCGCGCCGCTGAGCCCGATCCTTACGTCCGGTAGATCAGCCAGCTTTTGCCGGAGTAGTTTTTCTGCATCCCGTCTTCGAACATGATGGTGCGGTTGCGCCCGGACGTCTTGGCATTGTAGAGCGCGACGTCTGAACGGGCGTAGAGTTCGACAGGATTTTGCGCCTGAGAGGCCATTGCGTAACCGATGGAAACGGTAATCTGCCCGTAATCCACGCCGGTCTTCGAGTTTCGGAACGGGGTCTTTTCGAGCGAGAGGCGAATGCGCTCGCACATCTCCCGCACTTCGTCGGCATTCATGTTGTCTACGATGATCGCAAATTCCTCGCCGCCATTTCTGGCCACAAAGATATCCTTACGGACCGACTTGCGGATGACCGATGCAACGCTTGCAAGAATCTTGTCTCCGACGGGGTGGCCGTAAGTATCGTTGACGCGCTTGAAGTTATCGATGTCCAGCAGGATCAGGGACGACAGATGGAGCCCGAAGCTCGTATCGTAGGTCGATGCGAGCCTTTCATCGAAGGCCCGGCGGTTCGACAGACGGGTGAGCGAGTCTGTATTGGCGATGCGCTTGTATTCATCCAGTTCAAGACGAACCTGCTGCATCTCTTCAGCATGTCTGTCCAAGTCTTTGGAACTGCTCTCGCCTTGGGCGATCTTGGTCCCGGTTGCTTCTGAAAGGATCGCGATGGCCGCGCCAACGAGTGAGGTGCTTGTCGCGCTTTTGACCGTGATCCGCTCGCGCGTTTCATCCAGCAGCCGATTGTATTTCTCAAGGCTTGATTGCTCGTGCTTCAAAACAGTGAGCAAGGCGTCCAGCTCGAGATGCAGCTTCTCGTGAACCGTCTCGATGATCTTGCTGTGGCTATGGTTGAAGTAGCGGGTGCCCAGTTCGTCCAGTTCTTCCTGGGTCGCCTTGCTGCCGAGCTGCAGCAGTTCCTTGGAAAGAGCGGGGTTGGAGCCGATGAAGGCTTCGTAGAAAAGATTGTAATTGCGGGGAATGGGCGAGATACCCATGCTGCGCATGGCGTGCAAGATTTGGCTCGCCACGTCTGCTCCGGGAAAATTTTGTGTCGGCCCCGTATTCATGATGTGTCCCCAGATCGTCCCGTTTTTGTTCTGACCGACACGCCTCAACGATGGTTCCCCAACCGATTGTTGATGCTGCATGGAAAGTCGGCGTGTTCTTGGGCGTAGCCTTCTCCGAGAATCGCACGTGAACACGGAATCCAGTTACAGTCTCGCAAAGATTTTATCTACGAAAATTAATGGCTGTAAATAGTATTTCAGAAAAGCCTGAGATGGGGAGTGTGGTCAGACAACGAGTGCGACCCGTTGCCTGACCTTTGTCATTACTTAGGGCCGATCATGTTTTCCGGACGGACGTACTGATCGAATTCCTCGTTCGACAGATATCCGCCACCGACAGCCTCTTCGCGCAGCGTCGTGCCGTTCTTGTGCGCGGTCTTGGCAATCTTGGCGCAGGCGTCATAGCCGAGCTTGGTGTTCAGCGCGGTCACGAGCATGAGCGAGTTCTCCACGCCCTTGCGGATGTTGTCTTCGCGCGCTTCGATGCCGACCACGCAATTGTCGGTGAAGGAAACGGCTGCATCGCCCAGAAGCTGGACGGACTGCAAGAAGTTGTAGGCCATCATCGGGTTATAGACGTTGAGCTCGAAGTGGCCCTGCGATCCTGCGAAGGTGATGGCGGCCTGGTTGCCGAAGATGTGGGCGCAGACCTGGGTCAGCGCCTCGGACTGGGTCGGGTTGACCTTGCCTGGCATGATCGAGGAGCCTGGCTCGTTTTCCGGCAATGCAAGTTCGCCGAGACCGGCGCGTGGGCCGGAACCCAGGAAACGGATATCGTTGGCGATCTTGAAGAGCGCTGCTGCCGCCGCGTTGATCGCGCCATGGGCGAAGACCATCGAGTCATGAGCGGCCAGTGCTTCGAACTTGTTCGGAGCGGTGACGAAGGGCAGGCCGGTGATGGTGGCAATCTCTTCGGCAACCTTTTCGGCAAAGCCGACAGGCGCGTTGAGGCCGGTGCCGACGGCAGTGCCGCCCTGTGCCAGTTCGCAAAGGCCGGGCAGCGTCAGTTCGATACGCTTGATCGATGATGCTACCTGCGCCGCATAGCCGGAAAACTCCTGGCCGAGCGTCAGAGGGGTTGCATCCTGAGTATGGGTGCGGCCGATCTTGATGATGTGGGCAAAGTCCTTCGCCTTCTTGTCGAGCGCGGCATGCAGGTGCTTGAGGCTCGGCAGCAGGTGATGAACGATCTGCTCGGCGCAGGCGATATGCATGGCCGTCGGGTAGGTGTCGTTGGACGACTGGCTCATGTTGACGTGATCGTTCGGGTGAACCGGCTTCTTCGAGCCCATCACGCCGCCTAGCATTTCGATGGCCCGGTTGGAGATCACTTCATTGGCATTCATGTTGGACTGGGTGCCAGAACCCGTCTGCCAGACAACGAGCGGAAAATGCTCGTTCAGCTTGCCATCGATGACTTCCTGAGCCGCCTTGACGATCGTCTCGGCGAGTTGAGCGTCGAGGCCACCGAGCGCCATATTGGCGCGTGCGGCTGCCTGCTTGACGATGCCGAGCGCACGGATGACGGATGTGGGCTGCTTTTCCCAGCCGATCTTGAAGTTACCGAGCGAGCGCTGGGCCTGCGCGCCCCAGTAGCGATCGCTGGCGACTTCGATCGGGCCAAAAGTATCAGTTTCCGTGCGTGTGGCTGTCATCGTTGGTGCCTCTCCATTGTGTTCCGGTGGCAAGGCGGCGTTTCAAGCCGTCTTGCGCGCGGGCCGACATATAGAGCCATCCCGCAACTCTGGAAAGCCTCACGCGCCGCAGGGCGTCAGATTTTGCCGCAGATTCGAAAGTCAATTGACGTGACTTTTGGGTAACGTTCGCAAAAGAGACAATTCCATGGCGCTTCAGGCTTAACAGATGAAAAAACATCTTTCTGCAATGCTTCGAAATTAAAGAGAAATTTAACTATTCCTGCCAAAAATTAAGGAGATTGCCAGAGCTTTTTTGACGAACGGCAGGACAATTCTGGCACGAGATCGGGCTTTGCGCGTTTCCTTTTCAAGCGAAGACCAATCAGCTAGACAGACAATGTTTTATTCGCGCTTCGATGGATGATGGCGCTGGACGCAATGAGGACCAAATTGCAGATCACTTCAGGAAAAAAATCGGCGGCGTTCATACTGGCTCTCGGTGTTTCCGTCTCAGCGGGCATTCCAGCTCCAGCCAGCGCCATCACCCTTATGGATCTGCTTCGTGGCGGTCCTGGTAAGATCGAGCGCGAACGCCAAGACCGTGGCCTTCCAGGCGTCGTCCAGCAAAACGCTCCGGTCGGTGGCGATATCGATCCCGAGCCGACACCGCGCATTTCCGGTCCTCGCTATTACACCTACAAGGCAGATGGCACCCGTGCGGTTGATACGTCGAAGTTCGGCCCGGACTATGCCAGCGTAAAAGTCTCGGCAACGCCTGAGATCGCCAAGGCGCTCGAAGCTTACTATGCTGGCGGCGCAAAACCGATCTGGGTTTCCAATGGCGATATTAACGAGCGCGCGTCTGCCGTTCTCGCCTTCTTCGAAACCGTGGGCGACAGCGGCCTGGACCCGGCCGACTACAGCATCTCAGCTCCCTCTTCCGACGTCACGGCCAGCATCGCCGGTGAGCCTCAGGCCGAAGTCCAGACGGTGAGTGCCACGGAAACCGAGGCCAAGCCTGTCAACCGCGCGATGATGCAGTTTGAGTTGGCCCTCTCCGCAAAGGTTCTTGGCTATGTCCAGGACACGACCCGCGGTCGCATCGATCCAAACAAGCTTTCCGGCTATCACGATTTCAAGCGCAAGACGGTCAATCTTTCGCCGGTTCTGAAGCTTGCAGCATTGAGCCCGGATGTGACGGCCTATCTGAAATCGCGTGAGCCTTCCAACCCGGAATATCAGGCGCTGAAGGCCGAACTGGTCAAGCTTCTTGATGAGGACAAGTCCGGTGAGAACAAGATCGCTGTCCGCTCCGATCTGGTACTGAAGCCCGGCGAAGATAACCCCGAACTTGCCAATGTGGTGAAGGCGATCGAGCATCGCTCGTCCGAGGCGCTGAAGTCGCAGCATGCACCGGCCCTGACGGGCTATCAGCAAACGACGCAGTACACGCCGGAACTGGTCGATCTGGTCAAGGCTTTCCAGAGCGAAAACGGTTTGAAGGCCGATGGCGTGATCGGTCGCGCCACCGTTCGTGCCATGACGGGCGATAGCAACGAGGCGAAGATTGCCAAGCTTGAAGTTGCTATGGAACAGGTTCGCTGGCTGCCGGCAGATCTCGGCGACCGCTATGTGTTCATCAATCAGCCGGCCTTCATGGCCTATTACCATGATCAGGGCAAAGAGCAGTTCGGCATGAAGGTGGTCATCGGTTCGAAGACCAACCAGACCTATTTCTTCCAGGATGAAATCGAGACTGTCGAGTTCAACCCCTATTGGGGCGTTCCGCAGTCCATCATCGTCAACGAAATGCTGCCGAAGCTGCGCAACGATCCATCCTATCTCGATCGCCTCGGCTATGAGGTTTCGGTCAATGGCCGGGCCGTTTCGTCGTCGAGCGTCAATTGGTATGGTTCGACCAACGCGATCTCGGTTCGTCAGCCGCCAAGCAGCGACAATGCGCTGGGCGATCTGAAAATCCTCTTCCCGAACAGCCATGCAATCTACATGCATGACACGCCATCGAAGAGTTTCTTCAACCGCGATATGCGCGCTCTGAGCCATGGTTGTATCCGTCTTGTCGATCCGCGTCGCATGGCAGCGGCCGTTCTCGGCACGACGATTGACAACGTCAACAAGCAGATCGCATCCGGTGAAAATCGCGCAGTGTCCGTGCCGGTGAAAATTCCGGTCTATGTCGCCTACTTTACCGCATGGCCGGACAAGGACGGCAAGGTGCAGTATTTCGACGACGTTTATGATCGCGACAGCTATGTGATGAAGGCGTTCGCCACCACCACCAAGGCGCGCTCAACCTCCATCTGAGGCGGCTGAAACATCTGACAAAAGCGCCCTACGGGCGCTTTTGCTGTATCGGGGCAGGGCATGCAGAACATTCAGACGGTCATCGACTCCATCTATGACGAGATGAAGAACCACCTCGGGGAGGGGAAGGTCGCGGATTATATTCCCGAGCTTGCCAAGATCGATCCGAAACAGTTCGGCATTGCCGTCACCACCGTCGAAGGCGAGACTTTCGTTGCGGGCGATGCCGCCGTTCCTTTTTCGATTCAAAGTATTTCCAAGGTCTTCATGCTGACGCTTGCGCTCGGCAAAGCCGGTGAGTCCGTCTGGAAGCGTGTTGGACGCGAGCCTTCCGGCTCATCGTTCAATTCCATCGTTCAGCTCGAACATGAACACGGTATCCCCCGCAACCCCTTCGTCAATGCGGGTGCAATCGTTGTGACCGACATGGTGCTCGCGGGACACCAGCCGCGAGAGGCCATCGGCGAGTTGCTGCGTTTTGTACGGTACCTCTCCAACGATGATACGGTCTCGATCGACAACACCGTCGCCAAATCCGAGCAGGCCACCGGTTTTCGCAATTTCGCGCTCGCGAATTTTATGCGCAGCTTCGGCAATATCCACCATCCGGTCGACCATACGCTCGGTGTCTACTTCCACCAGTGCGCGCTCTCGATGAACTGCGTTCAGTTGGCACGGGCAGGGCTTTTCCTCGCCAATCGCGGACGCAATCCGCTGACGGGGCACACGGTGGTGTCGGATCGCCGGGCGCGGCGTATCAATGCTCTGATGTTGACCTGCGGCCATTATGATGGGTCGGGCGACTTTGCCTATCATGTCGGTCTTCCCGGCAAGAGTGGTGTCGGCGGGGGCATTCTGGCGGTGGCGCCGGGCAAGGCGTCGATTGCCGTCTGGTCGCCGGGCCTCAACAAGGTCGGTAATTCCGCGCTCGGGTCTGACGCGCTTGAAATGCTGGCGAACCGCATGGGCTGGTCCGTATTCGGGGCTTGATCTTGCGCCTATATGAGGGCATTGCCTGTCATTAACCGCTTTCAAGCGGATCAGACAGCGAGATGACCATGACCATTGCCGCACAGATCGATGACATTCAGGACGCCGGCGAGGTCGAAGAGGCTGGCGGCTCGCATCCGCTCTTTGCCCATGCGCCGCGCTCCGTCTCCTTCAACAAGCTGCGCAAGCGGCTGTTGCGAAACGTGCGACAGGCCTTTGACGATTTCGGCATGTTGAAGGGACAGAAGCGCTGGCTGGTGGGAGTTTCCGGCGGCAAGGACAGCTATGGTCTTCTGGCGCTGCTGCTCGATCTGAAATGGCGCGGGCTTCTGCCTGTCGAACTGATTGCCTGCAATCTCGACCAGGGTCAGCCGAACTTTCCCAAACACATCCTGCCGGACTATCTGACGAAGATCGGCATGCCGCATCGCATCGAATATCGCGACACCTATTCGATCGTGAAAGAGAAAGTCCCTGAGGGTGCGACCTATTGCTCGCTCTGTTCGCGTCTTCGCCGTGGCAATCTCTATCGCATCGCGCGCGAAGAGGGCTGCGACGCGCTACTTCTGGGTCATCACCGCGAAGACATTCTGGAGACCTTCTTCATGAACTTCTTCCATGGCGGCCGGCTTGCTGGCATGCCGGCGAAGCTGATGAATGACGAAGGCGACCTGATGGTGCTGCGCCCGCTTGCCTATTGCGCAGAGGACGACATGGCGAAATTTGCAGCGGCGATGGAGTTCCCCATCATCCCCTGCGATCTTTGCGGTTCCCAAGACGGTTTGCAAAGAAATGCCATGAAGGACATGCTGGCCGATATCGAACGGCGTATGCCCGGTCGCAAGGACGTGATGTTGCGGGCACTCGCACACGTCAATCCCTCGCATCTGCTGGATACAAAGCTCTTCGATTTTTCCGGCCTGACTGTCACGGATCCGTCATCCTAGAGGAATAGGTGAGGCGCATTCCTCACCTGTTCAGATTGTTTTCAATGACCCTTTCCGATTCAGATATCGACTTTCTCGTTGCAACCGTTGCCCATGCCGGTACCAGCGAAATCATGCCGCGCTTTCGCAATCTCAGCGCTTCGGCCATTTCCGAGAAGACATCGGCTGTCGACCTGGTCACGGAAGCGGATGTTCTTGCTGAAAAGCAGATCACTGCAGCCTTGCTGCAGCGTTTCCCGACCGCGCATATCGTTGGCGAAGAAGCCTATGATGCCGACCGTTCCGTTATTCCAGCACTTCGCGATGCGCCGCTTGCCTTCGTGATCGATCCCGTAGACGGCACATTCAACTTCGCCTCCGGTTTTCCAGCCTTCGGAACACTGCTCGCCGTCACCGTCAAAGGTGAAACGGTCGCTGGTGTCATTCATGATCCGGTGATGGGCGACAGCATCGTCTCGGTCAAAGGCGCAGGCGCCGTGCTGAAGCGCGCAAACGGCAGCGAAGCGAAGCTGCGCGTCGCCGAGCCCGTCGGTCTTTCGGACATGGTGGGTATCTTTTCCTGGGGTCACAGCCATCCAGACCGCCGACCGGTGATCGCTGCAAATATGGCCAAGACGAAGATGGCGCTGTCCCTGAATTGCTCGGCGCACGAATATTGGCTGGTGGCAACCGGCAAGCTGCATTTCATCGGTCATGAGAAGCTTATGCCTTGGGACCATCTGGCAGGCGTGCTAACCCATCAGGAGGCGGGCGGCTACACGCTAAAGCTCGATGGCACGCCCTACCGCCCAGGAGATACCGAGGGTGGCATCCTCTCTGCACCCGACAAGGAAAGCTGGAAGATGCTGCGCCGGGACATTCTCGGTCTTTGATCTGAACATGTAAAGGAACCTCTCATGTCCGTCGAACTCGACATCGCCTCGCTTGCCAATGCCCTACAGGAAGCGGCGGCGGTGGAAATCCTCCCGCGTTTCCGAAATCTCGGCGAGGGTGACGTGCGGGTGAAAACCGAGGCCATCGACCTTGTGACAGAGGCAGATGAGGCGGCAGAGCGCTTGATCCGCGCCCGTGTCGCCGAGTTCATGCCCGATGCTCTGTTCGTCGGCGAGGAAGCGGTCGCTGCAGATCCATCGCTTCTGGAGAAGCTTGGGGATGCTGACCTTGCGGTGGTCGTGGACCCAATTGACGGCACCTATAATTTTGCTGCCGGATTGCCGCTGTTCGGCGTGATGCTGAGCGTCGTCTCCAAGGGTGAGACGGTCGCAGGCATCATCTTCGATCCGATGGGCAATGACTGGGTGATCGCGGAGAAGGGCTCCGGTGCCTGGCTTTGCAGCGCCGATGGCTCCCAGACGCAGATGCAGGTGGTTCCGGCGCCTGAACTCTCGCAGATGGTCGGCATCGCCAATACCGGCTACTTCGAGGTCGAGACGCGCCGTCGTCTCTTGAACAATCTTGCCGATGTGAGGCTCTTCACCAGTTACCGTTGTGCAGCGCATGAGTACCGCATCTTCTGCGGCGGCCACATGCACTTTCTGATGTACAACAAGCTGATGCCTTGGGATCACTTGGCTGGCACGCTGATTTCACAGGAGGCGGGCGCCTACGCGGCACGCTTCGACGGATCTCCATATCTGCCAAACCATGTGAGCGGCGGCTTGCTGCTGGCCCCTGACAAAGAGACATGGACCGTGTTGCGCGAGAAGATCTTCACGGTTTGATCGACTGAACGACGGCACAAAAAAGGCGCGGTTGTCATGGCAGCCGCGCCTTTTCTTTATCTTCGGAGGGCTGCCTCAGTGCGTCGGCTTGTTGTGAGCCTGGAACAGCGTGCCCTTTTCGCCGATCAAAACGAACACAAGGCCGATAATGGAGACGATGAAGAAGCCGCTGACCATGGGCAGCGCCGTGCCATTGAAAGCCTGACCGATGCCGGCGCCTATCAGTGAGCCGCCCACCGTTCCGAGAAAGCCGATCACGGACGAGGCTGTCCCGGCCACGTGACCAAGCGGCTCCATGGCAAGGGAGTTGAAGTTCGAGCCAATCAAACCGAACTGGAACATCGACAGACCGAACATCACGATGAAGAGCGCAAACGGCATTGGCTGCGGACCGAGGATCATCATCAGCAGCCAGATGAAGTTGATGCCGATGAAGCCCAGCAGGGAGCCGTGTGACAGCTTGCGCATGCCGTAACGTCCGACGAGCTTGGAGTTCAGGAAGGACGACAGCGACATGAATAGCGCGACAGCGGCGAAGGCGGCTGCAAACCAGGCGCCGAGATCGTAGATGCCCTTATAGACTTGTTCGGCCGAGTTGATGAAGCCGAACAGTGCCCCGAAGATGATCATGCTGGCGATCGTGTAACAGAGCGCAACACGGTTGGTCAGAACGATCTTGAAGCCGGTAAGGACGGATGAGACAGTCAGCGGGCGCACGTCCTCGGGCCGTAGCGTTTCGGGAAGCCGAATGTACATCCAGACCGTCACGACGGCAGCGATCGCGGCCATGAAGCCGAAAATGAGGTGCCAGTCACCAAAGAACAGCACAATCTGACCTGTGCCGGGTGCGATGACCGGGACCACCATGAACACCATCATGATCAGCGACATGACTTCGGCCATCTGACGCCCGCCATAGATATCGCGAACGATGGAAACGGTGATGACGCGTGTCGCCGCAGAGCCGATACCCTGGATAAACCGAAGTGCCAGAAGGCCGGCAAAGCTCGGCACAAAGATCACGGCGATGGACGACAGGATATAGACGCCAAGGCCAAACAGCATCGGCTTGCGGCGCCCGAAGCGATCCGCAAGCGGGCCGTAGAAGAGCTGGGCGATACCGAAGCCGAGCAGGTAGGCAGAGACGACATATTGTCGATGGTTCTCGTTATCGACGCCAAGCGATGCACCGATTTCCTGCAGGCCAGGAAGCATGATGTCGATGGCAAGAGCATTAAGCGCCATCAGCATGGCAGCCAGCCCGATGAATTCCGCGCGCCCCATGGTCCCTGCGGGCGAAGCGGTCGTTTGTGGTTGATGTGTCACAGGATTGCCTCAAAAAGAACGGCAAAGGCGTTGCATGACGCAACGCCTGGCATAGTTTTCTGACAATCAGGGTGGGCCGGATGAACCGGCCGAAATCAGGCCGCGCCGCGGACGCTGATACCCTGCTCTTGGAATTGGCTTTGAAGTTCGCCGGACTGGAACATTTCTCTTACGATATCGCAGCCGCCGAGGAATTCACCCTTGACGTAGAGCTGAGGGATCGTCGGCCAGTTGGAATAGTCCTTGATGCCCTGACGGATGTCGGCATCGGCAAGGACGTTGACGCCCTTATAGTCCACGCCGAGATAATCGAGAATCTGGACCACCTGTCCGGAGAAACCGCACTGCGGAAACTGGGGCGTGCCCTTCATGAAAAGAACGATGTCGTTGCTCTTCACTTCGTTGTCGATCAGGTCGTGAATGCCGCTCATGGCTGTATTCCTTTCACATGCGGGTCAAGGCCGCTGCTTCGTTCGCTCTTAAATAACATGGAATATCGTTATTTCCAGTCGCAAAGGCGAAAAAACCAAGGGCGGTCGGAATTGGAACAGACAGTCATGATGCTGCCCCGAAGGTGTGGTGCCCTGATGCTCCATTCAACCAACGCCGAGGCCCGACATGCGCAAATTTGGTGTTTGGATCATCGCGCTGGTGGTGATCCTGCTCTTAGTGTTTGGGCTGTTCCAACTGAGCAAGGCGCGTGGCTATCAGCTGTTTGGAACGATCGTGCCGCGGGTGGAGACGAACGAGCCCCTCGTGGCGCTCACTCTCGATGACGGCCCCACACTTCGCTATACGCGCGACGTCTTGAACCTGCTGGATGGAAAGAACGTCAAGGCGACATTCTTTCTTACGGGTCGGGAAATGGAGGAAACGCCAGCGCTCGCGGCCGATATCGTCCGGCGCGGTCACGAGATCGGCAATCACTCCTTCTCCCATTCCAATATGAGCCTGATGGGTTTCGACAAGGTGCGCTACGAGATCGAGCGAACGGATCGCGCCATTCGTGCGGCGGGATATCAGGGAGAGATCTATTTTCGGCCACCCTACGGCAAGAAGCTGCTGACCCTGCCTTGGTATTTATCGCAGACCGGGCGAACCTCGATCACCTGGGATGTCGAGCCGGAATCCTACCCAGACATCGCCGAGGATGCAGATGCGATCGCGGAGTATGTGATCCAGAACGCCAAGAACGGCTCGATCATTCTGCTGCATGTCATGTATCGAAGGCGCGAAGCGTCCCGCCAGGCTTTACCCAAGATCATCGATGGTTTGCGGGAGCGCGGCTTCCAGTTTGTCACCGTGTCGGAGCTGATGAAGCACCAACAGAAGTGACATGAATTGCAGCTATCTCGCGCGTTGCTTGCTGCGCGCGCCAGCGGTCCGGCGTTTACTCACCTGCCTCTTGGCGGGCGTCCGCTTTTTCTTTCGCGCGGGTTTTTCGCCGAGGGCCGCCTCCAGAATGCCGCCAAGGATACCGCCGTCAAGCGATGTACCGGCTTTCGCCTTTCCTCTTGCCCGTCGTGTCTTCCGAACGCCTGTCTTCGACAGGATCTCCGATATGGCGCCTTTCACGACACTCCCGATGATCTGATCAACGATTTTCGACAAGATCTTCTCCGCTCCGCAACAAAATCCTCTGGGCCGCTTATGATATAAAACATAATTAAGCCACGGTGTTTACTATATGGGCGACACCCATTGTATCAAGCGATCCTTTTGGGCTCTTCGCAACCTTCAGGTTTTGAACCCTTGGCTCGTTTTATGGCGTCTGTCTCCTCACGTCTCGTTTTCTACTTCCCCGGCTTCGATCCTTTGGATGCTGCCGCCCATCACCGTCGTTATGAGCGGAGTGCCGCTCAATCCGGCAAGACCTTTGGTCTCGACTATGGGGTCGGTCCGGTTCAAGAGGTTGAAGCTGGTAGTCGTGTGGAGGCGGTCTCGATCTCCGACGGCCAGGAGACGAAGAGCACCATCTATATTCATGATCATAACAGCATCATCTCGGACTTAAGAGCGCCTCCCACCTGGAAGCAGATCCTGCTCGGCTTCAAGGCCGGGGCCGAGATTATCACCAGCGGTGCGGCATTCCGATACTTTCGTCACGCCTGGCGTTTCGGCCTGTTTTTTCTTTTTCCCTATCTACTCATCTTCACGGGTCTGCTGCTCGCGGCGTTGATCGCCGTGTCGCCGCTGCTGCTGCATGTTTCGCCGTTCCTCTGTCTTTTGAGTGTGCCAGCCGCGTGGCTGTTCTTCGACAAGGGCGTCATCCCGTTCTCGGGGCGATTTCACACCTTGCATCTCTTTGCCGACTGGCGGTTCGCGCTGATGGTGGGCCGCGACGAGCCGGTCGCGCGTGCCTGGATCGAGGACAAGGCGCAGAAGGTCCTGCTCGCTCTCCAAACATCCTCAGATGAGGTGCTGTTTGTATCGCACAGCATGGGCGCGAGCCTGGCGCTGGCGGTGGCGGGGCGTGTGCTGGAATTGAAACCGGATGCGTTTGATAGACGCAATGTCTCTTTCGTGACTTTGGGCGGTGCAGCACTCCAATGCGCTTTCATTGCCAAAGCCACGCGCCTTCGCGACAGCATCGGGACGCTTGCGCGCCACGGCGAGGTGACATGGTTCGATATCCAGTGTCTGTCCGATCCCATCCATCTCTACAAATGCAATACGGCGCACCTGACCGGGCATGGCGATGCTGGCCAGCCCAAGATCGTGCGGATCAAATTCAAGCACTCGCTTTCGGACGAGCGCTATCGCAAGAACAAGCTGAACTTTCTGCGCATGCATCGCCAATATGTACTGGGGTCGGACCGAAAGTCCGGCTTCGACTTTACGCTGCTGACAGCCGGTCCGCTGCCGGCCGCATCCTTTGTCGGCCTGAAGTCCGACGTGCCGCCGGCGGCGTTCCAATAAACACAATGCCGTAACAAAAGGCCCGCGTGACAAGCATCACGCGGGCCTTTTGTTGATCAGCGAAAGAGCTTTACTCAGGCGCGGAGGTCTGCAGCGCCAAAGCGTGCAGGACGCCACCCATATTGCCCTTCAATGCGTCATAGACCATCTGGTGCTGCTGCACGCGCGTCTTGCCCTTGAAGGCGTCCGCCACGACTTCAGCGGCATAGTGATCGCCGTCACCGGCCAGATCGCGGATGGTGACCTTTGCTCCGGGAATTCCAGCCTTAATCATGTCTTCAATGTCGCCGGGCTTCATGGGCATGGTGTCTACTCCTCAATTCTTATTCTGCTGCGACGAGTGTCTCGCCGTCCATGAACTGAGGGAACCACGATTCATGGGCATTGCGCAATTCTTTAATCTCGACCGCGCGCGCCGTACCCAGCTTTACCGAAGCGCCGCCGGTCTTGCCGATAACGGCGAGAGAAACGCCTGCCGAAGCAGCCTGCGCCTTGACGGTTTCGAGATCGGACTGCTTGACGGTCAGGACATAACGGCCCTGATCTTCGCCGTAGAAAGCCAGGATCGGGTTGTTGCCGGATACCGTGTCGATCGTCGCGCCGATGTCCGATGCCATCGCCATTTCGGCAATCGCTAGAGCGAGGCCGCCGGAGGAGCAATCGTGAACCGCGCTCGTCAGGCCTGCTGTGATGACGGTGCGAACAAAGTCGCCGGTCTTCTTTTCGTTGTCCAGATCGACATGCGGGGCAGGGCCGTCGATGCGGCCATGAATGTCGCGCATGTAAACCGACTGGGCAATGTGGGTACCAAGTCCCTCAGGCGCGCCGGCGAGCAGGATGACCTCGTCCGCTGCAGCAAAGCGAATACGCGCCATTTTCGACCAGTCCTTCAGAAGGCCGACGCCGCCGATGGTTGGTGTCGGTAGGATAGCCTGGCCGTTGGTCTCGTTGTAGAGTGAGACGTTGCCCGATACGATCGGGAATTCCAGCACCTTGCAGGCTTCGCCGATACCCTTGATGGCATGGACGAGCTGGCTCATGATCTCCGGCTTTTCGGGATTGCCGAAGTTCAGGTTATCGGTTGCCGCCAGTGGCAGTGCGCCGGTAGCGGTGATGTTGCGCCAGCATTCGGCCACAGCCTGCTTGCCGCCTTCGAAGGCGTCTGCTTCCACATAGCGCGGAGTGACGTCGGAGGAGAAGGCAAGCGCCTTCGTCTCATGGCCCTCGACACGCACAACGCCCGCGTCGCCGCCCGGCAGCTGCAGCGAGTTGCCCTGGATCAGCGTGTCATATTGTTCGTAAACCCAGCGGCGCGATGAATTGTTGGCAGAGCCGACAAGCTTCATGAGCGCATCTGCAATATCGGTGTCCGGAATGTCGTTTTCGGAAAGCGGCGCGGAGACCTTTGCCGGCGTCCAGGGACGGTCATATTCCGGTGCCTGATCGCCCAGTTCCTTGATCGGCAGATTGGCGACTTCCTCGCCATTGTGCAGAACGCGGAAGCGCAGATCGTCGGTGGTCTTGCCGACGATGGCGAAGTCCAGTCCCCACTTGACGAAGATCGCCTTGGCGACCTCTTCCTTGGAGGGCTCGAGAACCATGAGCATACGCTCCTGGCTTTCGGACAGCATCATTTCGTAGGCGGTCATACGCTCTTCGCGGACCGGAACCTGATCGAGGTTTAGCTCAATGCCGAGATCGCCCTTGGCGCCCATTTCGACGGCGGAGCAGGTGAGACCGGCGGCACCCATGTCCTGAATGGCGATGACGGCACCCGTCTTCATCAGTTCCAGGCAGGCTTCTAGCAGGCACTTCTCGGTGAAGGGATCGCCCACCTGAACGGTCGGACGCTTCTCTTCGATAGACTCGTCGAACTCCGCAGAGGCCATCGTTGCACCACCGACGCCGTCACGACCGGTCTTGGCGCCGAGATAGACGACAGGAAGACCAACGCCCTTGGCTTCCGACAGGAAGATGGCATCGGACTTTGCCAGACCGGCTGCGAAGGCGTTGACGAGGATGTTGCCGTTGTATCGCGGATCGAACTCGACTTCGCCGCCCACCGTCGGAACGCCGAAGGAGTTGCCGTATCCGCCCACACCGGCAACGACGCCTGCCACAAGGTGGCGGGTCTTTGGGTGGTCAGGAGCGCCGAAACGCAGCGCATTCATCGCGGCGATCGGGCGCGCACCCATGGTGAAGACGTCACGCAGAATGCCGCCGACGCCGGTTGCCGCACCCTGATAGGGCTCGATATAGGAAGGGTGGTTGTGGCTCTCCATCTTGAAGACGACGCAGTCGCCATCGTCGATGTCCACCACGCCGGCATTCTCGCCAGGCCCCTGGATGACGCGCGGACCTTTGGTCGGCAGCGTCTTCAGCCACTTCTTCGACGACTTGTAGGAGCAGTGCTCGTTCCACATGGCGGAGAAGATGCCAAGTTCGGTAAAGGTCGGCTCGCGTCCGATCAGGTCGAGAATGCGCTGATATTCATCGGGCTTCAGCCCGTGGGATGCAACGAGTTCCGGGGTGATCTGAATATGATTTGGAAGTGTCATAGGTCTCACGGGGTTCGAGCCGGTACGGTAATTTCCGGTTCTTTACCCTAAGACATGCATTCTTGCGATAGGAAAATGCCTCGGCAGGCTTTCAATTCAGCGTCTTCGTCGCCTCTATTCAATGCTGTCGTAGCCCGCAGAACCGTTGTCGAGCAGCCTTCTGAGGACACCGAGCCCGCGTTTTAATTCGTCATGGGTCTTGGGCAGCGAAAAGCTGATCCGCACCCGATGGAAGATCCGGTCGGTTCTGGCTGGCTTGAACTCGTCTTCATCGTCGATCAGGACATTCTCGTTCATTGCCGCATTCCGGAAGGTGCCGGAAAGCCAGGGTTCGGGAAGTTTCACCCAGACGAAAGCGATGCCCGGTGCGCTATTGAAATCCACCCCCTTCAAGGTTTCGCTGACGATGGCTTTTCGCGCCTCGATCTCCTCTATGCATCCCTTTCGGATGCCCTCCGCATCGCCGCTGATCACCAGTCGCGCGGAGAGCTCCGCCATCAGAAAGGGAATGCCACCAGTCAGCATCTTGTGAGCCACGCGAATGCGCGTGACGAAGGCGGGCGGGCAAGCCACCCAGCCGCCACGCAAGCCCGCGCTGACCGATTTTGAAAGGCCGTTCACCAGGAACGTTCTGTCCGGCGCAAGTTCGGCGATCAGCGGCAGGGGGTTGCCGGTCATCGCACCGTAGAGATTGTCTTCGACGATCCAGACATTGTGGCGATGGGCGATCTCGACGATTGCCTTGCGGCGCTCAAGCGGGAGTGTTGAGCAGGTCGGATTTTGACCGGCAGGCATCAGAAAAACGATCTTCGGGTGCTGCTGTGCGCAGATCCGTTCGAACTCGTCCGGGATGATGCCATCGGCATCAATATCTACGATCGATATCCGCCGGCCGGAAAGCGATGCGGCGCGGCTGATTTGCGAATAGGTGACGGGTTCGAAGACAATACGGTCGCCAGGCGCGGTCATGGCGGTGATGATGCTCATCACGCCCGCATGGGCGCCAAGCGTTGTGACGACATGTTCCGGCTTGGGAGACCAGCCTTGATGGGAAAGCCACCTTGCCCCGGCTTCCGCCCAGAAGGATGGGAAGGAGCGGGTGTAGTCCATGATCTCGGACGGCTTCTCCCTGACAATCTCGGTCACATGCGATGCGATGACCTCCTGCTGGCCATTGTCTGGCGCGGCGGTGCCATTGAAGGCGATCTGTCCGGGCGCCGCCAATGATACCCTGGTGCCGCCGAAGGGGCTTTCGACTGCCTTCTGCGCCGCCTCTGCAGGCTTGCGGTCATTCACATAGGTTCCGCGACCAACTTCGCCGCTGACGAGGCCACGCTCGTGAATTAGCGAGTAGGCTCGGCTAATGGTGCCGATCGTAACCCCCAGGTCGAAGGCGAGATTTCGTTGCGGCGGTAGTTTTGTGCCCGGAGCAAGAACGCCATCTTCAATCGCAGATTCGATATGGTCGGCAAGGCGGACATAGATTGGGCCGGAGCCCTCGGCGAGGTTTGGAAGCCAATTTGTCATGGTGACAATATATGCATTGTACCCCCATATATGTCAATTGTATTGATTGTCTCCAAGATCAAGCAGAGGGCAGAACGCCAGGCAGGTACAATCATGCGCAGGATGGAAGAATATCTAGCAGTAGCGGAACAAGAGAGCATTGAGCCGACAACGGCGAGGTTTGTCCGCGATCAGATGACACCCGCCCGGCTTTTTGTGCCGACGGAAACGCAAAGCGTTCTTGCCCGCGTGTTGCAGCGCCTCGCCTTCTGGTATGTCAAACGGCAAAGCCGGCTGAGCCTCTATGATCTTTCCCCTGAACAACTCGCAGATATCGGGCTGTCCCGGACGGAAGCCTATGAGGAGACCAGAAAGGCGTTCACATTGAGCTGGACGCGTTTTCTCTGAGGACCTGCTTCTCGATGCGGATACGCATCGAGATGAGAAGCCCGCAGCACCTGTCCCAACCGGTGCAGCGGGCTTTTTGCTATCGAACAAGCTTTTGTTTTGAATAGGTAATCCTTGTTATTCAGGGCGTTGCGACTGCGATGTCATTTTTTTGTCAAATCCTGCATTTTACCGCTTGCGGTATCGAAAACCTCTGACTATAAGGGCGCCACAAACCAAGCGCACGCGCCCTTCGTCTATCGGTTAGGACGTCAGATTTTCATTCTGAAAAGAGGGGTTCGACTCCCCTAGGGCGTGCCACTTGGCTTTGTAATCCCCCTCAAAATTGCCTTTCTCAACATCTATTCGTCGCGTTTCTTGTTGCCTGATCGAACTGCACGAGGACGCTCATGACTGCCCGATTGTCTCTCATCGGCGGATCTTCCCATGCCGGGAAATCGACGCTGGGCGAGGTCGTCGCCAACTATCTCGGTTGTCGTTGCATTTCGACCGACAGTCTGGCGAAGCATCCTGGACGGCCCTGGCGCGATCCGCCTGAGCTACCGCCACCGCATGTCGTTGAACATTATCGCGATCTGGCGCTGGATCAGATGATGCAATCCGTGCTCGCCCATTATCGCTCCATGTGGAGCCCACTCGTGCTGCCGCTGATCGAGAGCGGAGAGCGTCTTGTCTTAGAGGGCTCAGCACTTCTGCCGGAACTCGTTTCGCAGTTGGATATACAGCATGTGCGGGCAATTTGGCTTGTCGCTGCCGAGGGCGTGCTGGAGCGCCGGATCACAGCAGAGAGCGATTATGAGTCGCGCGATCCCGATGCACGGTTTCTGATCGACAAGTTTGCCCAACGGGCGGTCGCGTTCAATCGCTTCGTCGGCGAGGAGGCATCACGTCTCTCCTTGCAAAAGATTGAGGTGGGTCGCGAGACCTTGGTCAACGAACTGCTCCAGCTTTGCCTGGAAGAACCCAAGTAAGGTTTGCAGTTGACCCTGTCCGCCATTGCGTGATGTTTGTGAGCGTCATTCTGAGAGGATTTTTCGTGACATCGAATGTACCGTTTTCGCTTGTGGGAATAGATCACGTCGTGCTGCTGGTCGACGACATGGAAAAGGCGCTCGCCTTCTACCATGAGGTGCTGGGATGCCGGCCCGGCTATTCCTATCCGGCACTCGGCATGGAGCAGGTCTGGTGCGGCGCGTCGCTGATC
Organism: Agrobacterium cavarae; assembly: GCF_004310285.1. Classification (GTDB taxonomy): domain Bacteria; phylum Pseudomonadota; class Alphaproteobacteria; order Rhizobiales; family Rhizobiaceae; genus Agrobacterium; species Agrobacterium cavarae. The sequence goes on along the minus strand of NZ_SISF01000032.1, from coordinate 40,495 downwards.
GTTTTGTGGGATATCACTCACCCAGGCGGCCAAAAGGCTGCGCCACCGGTGGCCGGTGGACGAAATGTCGATCATATCTGCATCGCGACGGGACCGTTTGAGCACGATGCGTTGCGAGTACATCTTGAACATCATGGCGTGATCATCGAGCGTGAGGCGATGCATGGCGGAGCACGTGGACTGGGGCATTCCTTTTATATCCGCGATCCTTTCGGTAATTTGTTGGAGGTGAAGGGACCGGCAGAATATCCGGATGGTCGCGCTGTGACCGCCTGATCCTCATCACCATCTTGTTGATGCAACCGCTCTGGAAGCCAAGCGTTTCCGGCAACACCTTTGCGGAGAACCAGCATGAACACACTGCTTCGATGGGCCAGCGCAGGCCTCGTCTCGTGCGCCTTGGGTATTAGCGTCTTTTCCCCAGCGCAGGCCGAGATGGCGAAAGTGCCAGCGGTTGCGCAGACCGACATGTCGCACTACCGCGGGAAGTGGCTTGAAATTGGCAGAACACCCATGTGGCTGACCGATGGCTGCGTGGCGGGCTATTCGATCTATAAGCCCGGTTCCTCGCCCGGGCAGGTGCTGGTTGAAGATGGATGCCGCGAAGGATCGCCGACCGGAAAGCTAAAGACGGTCGAGGGTATTGGGACGATAACGGACGCGAAAACGACCAAGGCGAAGATGCGGGTTCGCTATCCGCTCTTCATCACCTTCAATTACTGGGTGCTCTACAATTCGCCGGACAAGACGTGGTTTGTCAGCGCAACGCCGGACATGGAGAATCTGTGGATTTATTCTCGCTCCGTTCCGTCTAAAGCCAAGCTGGCTGTGATGGTCAGGAAAGCAAAGGAACTCGGCTATGATACCTCGAAGCTCGAGTTTCCTGAGTTTTGATGTCGCCAATTGTTGGGCGGCGTTGCATTGCAGTTTGGGATGATCCGAGGGCCGCTTTCGCGGCCCTGAGACTTTGGCAAATGGTTTAGGCCGGGCGCACCAGAATGTGCTTCTTCTTGCCAAGCGAAAGCTTGATGACGCCATCTGCCGTCACTTCGCCCGCGCCGATAAGTTTGCGTTCATCCGAAACGCTCTCGTCGTTGATGCGCACCGCACCACCCTGAACGTGACGACGGGCTTCGCCGTTGGACGCGGCAAGACCTGCACGCACGATCAGCGAGAGAAGACCGATGCCTGCTTCCAAGTCAGTCTTCGGCACTTCGATCGACGGCAAGTTGTCGGAAAGCGCACCTTCCTCAAAAGTCTTGCGAGCGGTTTCGGCAGCTTCCTCCGCCGCAGCGCGGCCGTGCAGGATCGCGGTCACTTCCGTCGCGAGGATCTTCTTAGCGTCATTGATTTCCGACCCACCAAGCTTTGCGAGACGATCGATCTCGTCCATCGGTAGTGTGGTGAAGAGCTTGGCGAAACGAATAACGTCCGCGTCTTCGGTGTTACGCCAGTATTGCCAGAAGTCGTAGACGGGCAGCAGATCCTTGTTCAGCCAGACGGCACCCGACGCTGATTTGCCCATCTTCGCGCCGGAAGATGTGGTCAGCAGCGGCGATGTGAGGGCGTAGAGCTGCGGCGTCCCCATTCGGTGGCCGAGATCGATTCCGTTGATAATATTGCCCCACTGATCCGAACCACCCATCTGCAGGCGACATCCGGTGCGCCTGTTGAGCTCTACATAGTCGTAGGCCTGCAGGATCATGTAGTTGAACTCGAGGAAGGACAACGACTGTTCGCGATCGAGACGCGTCTTGACGCTATCGAAGGAGAGCATGCGGTTGACAGAGAAATGCCGACCCACATCACGCAGGAATTCGAGATAGTTCAAGCCGCGCAGCCAATCAGCGTTGTTGATCATCAAGGCGGGGTTGGTGGCCCGGTCGTAATCGAGGTAATTGGCGAAGACGTGCTTCAGCGAGGTGATGTTGTCTTCGATCATGTCGATGGTCATCAGCTTGCGTGCTTCTTCCTTGAAGGAAGGGTCACCCACCATGCCGGTGCCGCCACCCATCAGCGAGATCGGCTGATGGCCGGTCGCTTGCAGCCAATGCAACATCATGATCTGCGTCAGGTGGCCGACATGCAAGCTCGATGCCGTCGGGTCATAACCGATATAGGCAGTCACGGTTTCCTTGGCGAACAGTTCGTCGAGACCTGCCTCATCGGAGATCTGGTGAATGAAGCCGCGCTCATCGAGCGTGCGGAGGAAATCGGACTTGAACCTGGACATAACCTTTTTCTTTCTGGGATTAGTCGTGACCTTCACTGCATTTCAGTGAATGGCAGCGGCTTTATCATTATTTTTTTCAAATTACACCCGTTTCGGCCATGAATGTTCGCTTCGATGGACGCTTAGTCGCTACGGGGTGGGCGGTAGCGGCGGGGCAATGGAAAGGTAGGAAAAATGCGCGAGCAAGTCATACTCGAGACTGAGAGGCTGAAAGTGACAATGTGGGCGCCCGGTGACGTCACACTTGTCCATCAGCTGCATTCAACAATCGAGACGACTCGCTACCTCACGGGATCGGCACCCTGGAGCAACGAGAAATGCGAAGAACGATTGTCGCGCTGGATCGATGATCACCACAGTTATGGCACCACGAAGTACAAGCTCCTGTCACGTGACGACGATCGTTTTCTAGGAAGGGCAGGTTTCTCCTTCTTTGGAGGCGAGAGACCCGATTTCGAATTGGGTTATTCGCTTTGCCAGACGGTGTGGGGCAGGGGCTATGCGACAGAGATTGGCATGGCATTGCGAAACTGGTTCTTCGACCGAAAGATCGCTGACAAGTTCATCGCCTTCACCCACCCGGACAACATCGCCTCTCAAAAAGTGCTGACCAAGATCGGCATGCAACCGTGCCAGCCGATGACCGTCGAGGGGCTCGTGTGTCCGACATTTGAATATACGGCTGCCATGCATGACCAGATCGCAACGCGATTGAGTTGATGTGAGTTCGGGCCGGTCAGAGCGTCAGGCTTGAAATCCATCACTGTTCCAACAAAAAACCGCCGGAGTGACCGGCGGCTCTGAAAGTTCTTTGGATCTTTTAGCGGATGCGCTTGGCCGCGGGCTCCGGCACCAGTTCGCCATTCAGGCGGCGGTCGAGATAGTCGCCGCATTCGCTCATCAACTCGTCCACCTTGCCGCTGAAGAAGTGGTTTGCGCCAGGCACGGTGCGGTGGGTGATGAGAATACCCTTCTGGGTCTTCAGCTTTTCCACCAGGCCGTTGACGTCCTTTTCCGGTGCAACCTTGTCCGCATCGCCATTGATGATCAGGCCGGACGACGGGCAGGGGGCGAGGAATGAGAAGTCGTAGGTGTTGGGCTGCGGTGCAATCGACATGAAGCCTTCGATTTCCGGACGGCGCATCAGAAGCTGCATGCCGATCCAGGATCCGAAAGAGTAGCCGGCGACCCAACAGCTCTTGGAATCAGGATGCAGGCTCTGCACCCAGTCGAGCGCGGACGCAGCGTCCGACAATTCGCCAGCGCCATGATCGAACTCACCCTGGCTGCGGCCGATGGAGCGGAAGTTGAAACGCAATGTCGTGAAACCGCGCTTCTGGAACATGTAGAAGAGCTGGTAGACGATCTGATTGTTCATCGTGCCGCCGAACTGCGGATGCGGATGAAGAATGATGGCGATCGGTGCGCTTTTTTCCTTGGAGGGCTGGTAGCGGCCTTCGAGACGACCTGCGGGGCCGTTGAAAATAACTTCAGGCATAGGTACTCCGGTCGGTTTTTATGTTTCTGACTCTTTCCCCGCGCAAGAAGACTTGACGTGGATGGTCAGCTTTTCTAAAACCTAGTTTAGAACTGTTCGAAACTTGCGTTCCGTGGCGCTGTTGGTGGTGTCATAAGGCAAGGGTGACGGAAATTTCAAGGAAAATGCGCTTTGAGGCGCGAATGATCGGGATAAAGGCACGATTTGCGCCATGGGCACAGCGGAGCGCACATATCTGGACTGGAATGCGACAGCACCTTTGCTGCCGGCCGTCCGTGATGCGCTTCTCTCTGCTCTCGATCTATCCGGCAATCCGTCGTCTGTTCACAAGGAAGGACGTGCCGTTCGCGCCGCCGTCGAGACTGCGCGTCGTGATGTGGCTGCGCTGGTAGGCGCTGAGGCGTCGCACGTCGTTTTCACCAGCGGTGCGACGGAAGCTGCAAACCTTGTTCTGTGCCCGCACTTTAAAATGGGCCGTTCACCCTTAAATATAAGCCATCTCTACGTATCCGCCATCGAGCATCCAGCCATTCGCGAGGGCGGACGGTTCAGCAGGTCCGCAGTCACGGAAGTTCCGGTGACGGAGAAGGGGCTGCTCGATATCGAAGCATTGGAAAGCCTGCTTTCGCGACACGACCGGGCATTGGGCCTGCCGATGGTGGCGTTGATGCTGGTCAACAATGAGACAGGCATCATACAGCCAGTGAAAGATGCGGCGCGGCTCGTTCATGCTGCCGGTGGCTTGCTCGTGGTCGATGCCGTGCAGGCGGTAGGGCGCATCCCGGTTGAGATCGAAGCGCTGGACGCAGACTTCCTGATCGTGTCATCACACAAGATCGGTGGCCCGAAAGGTGTTGGCGCCCTGATCTCCCGCGGTGAAGTGATGATGCCTTTGCCGCTGATCCATGGTGGCGGGCAGGAAAAGGGTCATCGGTCTGGTACCGAGAACACGCTCGCAATTCTCGGCTTTGGTGTGGCCGCAAAAGAAGCGGCGCGGATGCAAAAGGCGGAAAGCGCGCGTTTGGCCTCGTTGAGGACCCGGCTGGAAGACGGAATGCGCGTCTCCGCGCCGGATGTCATCATCCACGGTGCGGATGTCGCGCGCGTCGGCAACACGACCTTCTTCACGCTTCCCGGCTTGAAGTCGGAAACCGGGCAGATTGCCTTTGATATCGAAGGTGTCGCTCTCTCCGCAGGTTCGGCCTGCTCTTCGGGTAAAGTCGGAGAGAGCCATGTGCTGACGGCCATGGGGCAGGATCCGAAGCTCGGTGCTCTGCGCATTTCACTCGGGCACGCGACAACGGTAGATGATATAGAGAAGGCGGTCCGCGCCTTTAGCAAGATTGCAGGACGGCGCAAGCTTTCCGGTCAGGCAGCCTGAGGGCTGGGATAAACTGCGAAATGTCAAAATTTCGCTTGCGGTGCGGTGGGAAAAACGCCAACCCGCTCTTAAATAAACGCATGAAAGCGCTGGCCTCAGATGGCTCCCGCATTTATGTGAAGCGCGAATGAAGGCGGGGGTTCCGTCTTGATACGTTGACAAGCCACCGGACCTTGTATCCGGCGAGATTGGAGAACGACAATGGCAGCGGTTCAGGAAACAATCGATCAGGTTCGCCAGATCGATGTGGACCAGTATAAATACGGTTTCGAAACCGAGATCGAAGTCGATAAGGCGCCTAAGGGTCTGTCGGAAGAGGTCATCCGGTTCATTTCCGCCAAGAAGCAGGAGCCGGAGTGGCTGCTCCAATGGCGTCTTGACGCTTATCAGCGCTGGTTGACGATGGAAGAGCCCACCTGGGCGCGCGTCAATTATCCGAAGATCGACTTTAACGACCTTTATTACTACGCCGCGCCAAAGAGCACGCCAGGTCCCAAGTCGCTTGAAGATGTCGATCCTGAGCTGCTGAAGGTCTATGAGAAGCTCGGCATTCCGCTGAAGGAACAGGAAATCCTGGCCGGCGTGGAGAACCGTCGCGTGGCCGTGGATGCCGTGTTCGACTCGGTCTCCGTCGTCACGACCTTCAAGGAAGAGCTGAAGAAGGCGGGCGTGATCTTCATGTCCATCTCGGAAGCTGTTCGCGAGCATCCCGAACTGGTGAAGAAGTATCTTGGCTCCGTCGTTCCGACGACCGACAACTTCTATGCCACGCTGAACTCAGCGGTCTTTACAGACGGTTCCTTCGTTTTCATTCCAAAGGGTGTGCGTTGCCCAATGGAGCTTTCCACCTATTTCCGCATCAATGAGAAGAACACGGGCCAGTTCGAGCGCACGCTGATCATTGCGGAAGAAGGCGCCTACGTTTCCTATCTGGAAGGCTGCACCGCACCGCAGCGCGATGAAAACCAGCTTCACGCCGCTGTCGTCGAACTCGTGGCGCTCGACGATGCCGAGATCAAGTACTCCACCGTCCAGAACTGGTATCCGGGCGACAAGGAAGGCAAGGGCGGCATCTACAACTTCGTGACCAAGCGCGGCGATTGCCGCGGTCATCGCTCGAAGATCTCCTGGACGCAGGTCGAAACCGGTTCTGCCATCACGTGGAAGTACCCATCCTGCATTCTGCGTGGTGATGACAGCCGCGGCGAGTTTTACTCGATCGCTGTCTCCAACGGTTACCAGCAGGTCGATTCCGGCACCAAGATGATCCATCTCGGCAAGAACACGTCGAGCCGCATCATTGCCAAGGGTATTGCGGCAGGCTTCTCGGAAAACGTCTATCGCGGGCAGGTCTCGGCCCATCGCAAGGCGACCAATGCGCGCAACTTCACGCAGTGCGACAGCCTTCTGATTGGCGACAAGTGCGGGGCGCATACCGTGCCTTACATCGAAGCAAAGAATGCCTCGGCGCATTTCGAGCATGAAGCAACGACATCCAAGATTTCCGAGGATCAGCTGTTCTACTGCTTGCAGCGTGGCATTCCCGAAGAAGCCGCGATCGCTTTGATCGTCAACGGCTTCGTCAGGGACGTCATTCAGGAACTGCCGATGGAATTTGCTGTCGAAGCGCAGAAGCTGATTGGCATCTCGCTGGAAGGCTCGGTGGGTTGACTTAGAACGTCATCCTCGGGCTTGTCCCGAGGATCTGCTGGGCGGGTGTTGGAATGAGTGGCTTCGTCTACATGATGTCCGACAAGCCACGCGGGGTGATTTACACAGGTGTCACAAGCGATTTGGCTGGGCGTGTGTGGGAACATCGAAACGTGGTTCGGAAGGGCTATACGGAGAAGTATCAGGCTAAAAACCTCGTTTGGTTTGAAGCCCATCCCAACATCGTTCTGGCCATCCAGCGCGAGAAATCGTTGAAGCGCTATCTTCGGGAATGGAAGATGAGATTGATAGAAGAGTTGAACCCAACTTGGCTCGATCTCTACGAGCGTATTGACGAAATCGAGAATGCTTATATGCCGCACAAAAATACGCTCGCGGCGCGCGACTACAATTGACGTGATTAGATCCTCGGGACAGGCCCGAGGATGACGGATGTAAATGTTGAGCTAAGCCGGTAGAACGGCCAACGAGGCGGTCCTTGAAACCGCACTACGAACAGGAATTGAAACATGCTTGAAATCATCGACCTGCACGCAAAGATCGCCGATACCGAAACCGAGATCATCAAGGGTCTGAACCTGAAGGTTGCCGCCGGCGAAGTCGCCGCCATCATGGGTCCTAACGGCTCCGGCAAGTCCACGCTGTCCTATATCCTTTCGGGCCGCGAAGACTATGAAGTGACCTCGGGCGACATTCTCTATAATGGCGAGAGCATTCTGGAGCTGGACGCTGCCGAACGCGCTGCCAAGGGCATCTTCCTCGCCTTCCAGTATCCGGTCGAAATTCCAGGCGTTGCGACCATGCAGTTCCTGAAGGTTGCGATGAATGAGCAGCGCAAAGCACGCGGCGAAGCTGAACTTACAACGCCTGACTTCATCAAGAAGGTGAAGGAAGCAGCTGGCGATCTGAAGATCGACATGGACATGCTGAAGCGTCCGCTCAATGTCGGCTTCTCCGGCGGTGAGAAGAAGCGCGCGGAAATCCTGCAGATGGCGCTGCTTGAGCCGAAGCTCTGCGTTCTGGACGAAACGGACTCCGGTCTCGACATCGACGCGCTGAAGATCGTTGCCGATGGCGTCAACGCATTGAAGTCGCCGGATCGTGCGACCGTCGTCATCACCCACTATCAGCGCCTGCTCGATTACATCGTGCCGGACAGCGTCCATGTTCTTTATAAGGGCAAGATCATCCGTTCGGGCGACAAGGCACTGGCGCTGGAACTGGAAAACAATGGTTACGCCGACATCATCGGTGAAGCGGCCTAATCAAAGGGCCAGGAGACCATGTCCATGAATATTCAAACGACAAACCGGCTGACACCTGCGGAAACCGCACTGGTGGAAGCCTTCACGGCCAAGTTCACCGAGCTTCCCGGCAATGGCGATGTCGTTGCTGCGCGCGACGTGCTGTTCGACGACCTGAAGACCGCTGGTCTTCCGACGCGCCGCATCGAAGCCTGGCACTATACCGATATGAAAACCCTGCTGCGCAGCATCCCCGAGGATGCCTCTGCGCCGGTGATCGAGAAGCGTGATTCAGCCGTTGCTGGATCGCAGGTTGCCTATCTACGCCACGGCAAGTCGGCAGATACCGAGATCGTCGATTTCGAAATCGCAAGCTTTGCCGAAAGCCTGCTGGATGGCACGGCTGCCGGCTCGCTTGTAGCGGCTGACAAGGACGACATGATCGGCCGCCTGAATGGCAGCTTCGTGCGTGATGGTTACTCGGTAACCGTGCCGGATGAGGCCCAGATCGAGCGTCCGCTCGAGCTTCAGGTGATCCATGGCGCCGGGCAGGTTCACACCCGTTCGCCAGTTCGCTTCGGCAAAAGCTCCAAGGCCACGATCATCGAGCGTCATCTGTCGGTTACGGCGGAAGCAGCACTCGTCACGCATGTCACCGATCTTGAGGTTCAGGACGGGGCTGAAGCCACCTATATCCTTTTGCAGCAGCAGGGTGCAGCCGATACCCATCTGGCTCAGTTGCGTATCAAGCTTGGCGCAGACGCCAATCTTCGCCTCTTCATCATCAACGCAGGCGGCAAGCTCGTGCGCCAGGAACTGCGCATCGATGTGGAAGGTGAGGGCACCGATCTCTCCGTGCGTGGCGTCAACCTGCTGGGTGGCGAAACCCATACGGATGTGACGATGGTTCTCGGCCACAACGTGCCGAACACGACCTCGACGGAAATCTTCCGCAACGTTGTCTTCGATCGTGCCAAGGGCATCTTTCAGGGTATGATCCGGGTCGCGCCCGATGCCCAGAAGACAGACGCCAAGATGTCCTGCAACACCCTGCTGATGTCCGACGATGGCGAGTTTTCGGCAAAGCCTGAACTTGAAATCTTCGCAGACGACGTTCAGTGCGGCCATGGCGCAACGGTTGCGGATATCAGCGATGAACACCTTTATTACCTGATGGCGCGTGGCGTGCCACGGGCGAAGGCGCGTGCCATGCTGGTGAACGCATTCGTCGCGGCCATCGTCGAAGAGTTGGAAGACGACAATCTGGTAGAGGCGCTGGAAGGTATCATCTCCAGCTGGCTGGAAGATCATGCCTGATAACAGCGAACGCGCCGTCAAAGCGGCTCCCTACGATGTCGAGGCCGTGCGCAAGGATTTTCCAATCCTTTCGCGTGAGGTGTATGGCAAGCCGCTTGTCTACCTGGACAATGGCGCGTCCGCGCAGAAGCCGCAGGTGGTCATCGATGCGGTGTCGCATGCCTATTCCAACGAATATGCCAATGTGCATCGCGGCCTGCATTTTCTCTCCAATGCGGCAACGGATGCCTACGAAGCATCGCGCGAAAAGGTGCGGCGCTTTTTGAATGCCGGTTCGGTGGATGAAATCGTCTTCACCAAGTCCTCCACCGAGGCGATCAACACGGTCGCCTATGGCTACGGCATGCCGAAGATCGGCGAGGGCGATGAGATCGTCCTCTCGATCATGGAGCACCATTCCAATATCGTGCCTTGGCATTTTATTCGCGAGCGGCAGGGCGCCAAGCTCGTCTGGGTGCCGGTGGACGACGAAGGCGCGTTTCATGTCGAGGCGTTCGAAAAAAGCCTGACGGAGCGCACCAAGCTCGTCGCCATAACCCATATGTCCAACGCGCTCGGCACCATCGTGCCGGTCAAGGAAATTTGCCGCATTGCCCACGAGCGTGGGATTCCCGTGCTGATTGATGGCAGCCAGGGTGCGGTTCACATGCCGGTCGATGTCCGCGACATCGATTGCGACTGGTACGTGATGACGGGTCACAAGCTCTATGGCCCATCGGGTATCGGCGTTCTCTACGGCAAGGCCGACCGGTTGAAAGAAATGCGTCCCTTCCAGGGCGGCGGGGAAATGATCCTCGACGTCTCTGAGGACGAGATCACCTATAACGAGCCGCCGCACCGTTTCGAGGCGGGCACGCCGCCGATCGTCCAGGCGATTGGTCTCGGCTACGCGCTGGACTATATGGATAATCTCGGACGCGCGGCGATCGCTGCACATGAGGCGGATCTTGCCGCCTATGCCACCGAACGTCTGCGTGACATCAACTCGCTACGCGTCATCGGCAATGCACCGGGGAAGGGCGGCATCTTCTCCTTTGAGCTTGAAGGCATCCATGCCCATGATGTCTCGATGGTCATCGACCGCCGCGGCGTCGCCGTGCGCGCCGGTACACATTGCGCCATGCCACTCTTGAAACGCTTCGGCGTGACCTCCACATGCCGAGCATCATTCGGGCTTTACAATACCCGCGCGGAAGTGGATGCGCTGGCCGAAGCACTCGATTACGCCCGCAAATTTTTCGCCTGACATCGAAATTGAGGATCAGGACCATGAGCACCGATACGACCGAACAGCTGCAGGATCTGGCACAATCGCCTGCAGAAGAGGCTGTGCAAGCCCCTGCCAAGACCTCCAGCATCTCCCCGGATGAGCTGGCGCGGCTCAGCGACGACGTCGTCGCCGCGCTGAAGACCATCTACGATCCGGAAATTCCCGCCGATATTTTCGAACTTGGTCTCATCTACAAGATCGACATCGAAGACGACCGGATGGTCAAGATCGTCATGACGCTGACTGCACCCGGCTGCCCTGTGGCCGGAGAAATGCCGGGCTGGGTGGAAAACGCGGTTGGCGCCGTCGAGGGCGTGTCCGGCGTAACGGTCGAAATGACCTTCGATCCGCCATGGACGCCGGATCGCATGTCGGAAGAAGCGCAGGTTGCGGTGGGCTGGTACTGAGCGCCGTCGATTGCACAATCGACAACCCTTGATACCGTCTCGACGCAGGACTAGATTTAAGTCCATAAACATCGGGCCTTGAACCCGACTGTCGAAGGAGTGATGAGCCCATGGGCTTTGCAGTGATGACAATGACGGAGGCTGCGGCCTCTCGCGTCAAGGCGATCGTCGATAATTCCGGCGCTGAGGCCAAGGGCGTGCGCGTCGGGATCAAAAAAGGCGGCTGCGCCGGGATGGAATATACCATCGATCTCGTAACCGAGCCTGATGCCAAGGACGACCTGATCGAGCATGATGGTGCAAAGGTCTGGATTCAGCCATCCGCCGTGCTCTACCTGCTCGGCACGCAGATGGATTTCGAAGTCACCAAGATGCGCTCCGGCTTTACCTTCAACAATCCGAACCAGACATCGGCATGCGGCTGCGGCGAGTCCGTCGAACTGAAGGCCGCAGATCTTGCCATGCTGGCCAAGCAGCGTGAAGCTGAGGCTAGCGTCTGAGAAATGCCTGTTTGCATTGCGGTGCTTGTTCCCAAGCACCGCGACACTTCATTTTCCAAAGACGGTATTTAAGCGGATTGCTCCTCTAACAGGGCTTCCTGTGTGGCGATTTCCGCCATCGTCATTGCCGCTTCGCGCGTCTTTGCAGCCGCGATAAAGCGACCATTGTGACAGAAGGTTGCGCCTTCAACCCCGCTCGCCTGCTCAAGATCGCCATTGGTCAAGCCAGCCCAAGAGACCGGCAGATCGGCGCGAAGCTCGAAGCCTTCTTCCGCGCGGCGGATGCCTGTGACGCACCAGTCCTTGTCACGGGGATGAACGACGAAGAGCAGATGATCCGCACCGGCCTTGACGATCGCTGGTCTGAAAGGCATGCCGATCGGCAATTCCAGGATACGGCTTTCGCCGGTGCGCTCTATGGCTTTGAGAACGAGCGTTTCTGCCCGCAGCTTTGCGGCCTTCTTCTCGATGCCGGCTTCGACAAAAGAGCGAGCAATCGCAAGCGCGCTATGGAAGGCTGCGTCGTCAGCACCTGGTTCACGGTTGTCGAATGAAGGTTTTAAGGTTTCCAAAAGAGACGGCAAGGTGAGACCGGCAAGCTCGCCGGCAATGGCCGGGCTCAGCGCCCCATTGTCGGTAAGGTCGATCGGTAGCACAAAGCTCTTGTCGAAAGACGCGTGGACGTTTTCGATATCGGCGCCAGCAACGCCAAGCGCGGTGAGATAATCTCGACCGTAGTGTTTCCATACAAGGCCAAATGAACTGTAGGGCTGACCATCGTCACGCAGCGGCGCGCCGCGCTGGTGGTGATCGAAAATCTGCGCCTCGGCATCATAGGCGCCGCCAACATCATAGATGACCCGGTCTTGCGCAGGGGTGATCCACTCCGGCGCGCGGCTGCGAACGATCTTGGCCGTCGGATAAAGCCGGGTGAGAATGACGCTGGAGAGCAGTTCATCGGCATGGAAGCCGCCGGAATGGGTGACGAGGAATTCCACCGCCATGGCGCAGTAAACCTTTTGCTGAAAGTCAAGTAACCGGGCAGTTACCCGTTATTTCGACCTGCTGCAACTGGCGGCTTATTGAATGGCTGTAATTTCCAACTCTTGCTCGCCGACCGTGACAATATCACCAACGACCTTGCCGTTGAGAGCGCGAGCGACGGGGGAAACATAGGAAATGGACCCGGCCTTCGGGTCTGCCTCATCTTCGCCGACGATACGGTAGGATTGCACGCGGCCATCTTCACGCGTGAAGGTCACGGTACTTCCGAAGGAGACACTATCGTTTGCCTCGGGTGCGGGCATAACCTGCGCGGTGCGCAGCCGCTCCGCCAGATAGCGGATATCGCGCAGATGTGGCGCGATCTGGCGCCGGCGTTCGTTCACGTCCTCCACGGCATTGGCGATCTCATGCGCGGCGCGGGCAGCTTTCATCTGTTCTTCAAGGAGCTTGAGACCTGCTTCGGTGACGAGGTTGGGATGTTGCGAGACAGGGCGATCCGGCAGCTGGGTTTCCGCTGCAGTTTCCGCACTCTCTTCTTTCACAAACGCAACGCTCACGGTCCAACTCCCTTAACTCTCGCTCGTTTGCATATGGGGAGCGCAGGGCGCTTCAGCAAGTTCGACAGCCTCGTTACTCGTGGCGCAATGCCTCGATAGGGCTGAGGCTTGCGGCACGGCGAGCCGGAAAATAGCCGAACACCACGCCGATGGCGGCCGAGAAGGCGAAGGCGACGGCGATGATCACCGGGCTGGTGACGAAGGGCACGCCAAGGAAGCTGACGACTGCATAGGCCAGGCCAAGGCCTGTCAAAATCCCCGCGATCCCGCCGAAGGCCGAAAGCATGACGGCCTCGACGAGGAACTGTGTCAGAACCTGCTTTTCCAGAGCGCCGATGGCAAGACGGATGCCGATCTCGCGCGTTCGTTCCGTTACTGAAACCAGCATGATGTTCATGATGCCGATCCCGCCGACCAGAAGACTGACGGCGGCGACAGCGCCGAGCAACCCCGTCAAAAGGGTGGTGGTACCGGTCATGGCAGACGCGATCTGCGCCATGTCGTTGACAGTGAAATCGTCCTGGCGGCCAAGCCCGATGCGCCGGCGCTCGCGCAGCAGATTTTCCAGGTCGGACTGCACTTTTGCAGTCGAGACTCCATCCTGGGCGGAGACCATAATGGAGGAGATCGTCGTCGTACCGCCAATGCGACGCTGATGAATTTTCAGCGGCATGATCACGGTGTCATCCTGATCATCGCCGAGACCTGATTGCCCTTTGCGCCCCAGAACAGCGATGACCGGGCAGGAGATGTTGCTCACACGGATCGTCTGTCCCACCGGATCGGACGATCCGAACAGTTCCTGTCGAACGGTTTCACCGATGATGCAGCCGATCTGTCCCCCGCGATCTTCAGCGGGCAGAAACTCGCGGCCTAGCGCTATCGTCCAGTCCTGCGCGATCAGATAGTCGTTGGTTGTGCCGACGACGCTCGTCTGGTGGTTCTTGCCGCCATAAATGACCGTTGCCGCAGATGACCGGTTTAACGGCGCGACAGCCCGCACACCGCTGATCTGGTCGCGGATGGCCTGTACGTCGCTATCAGTGAAGCGTTTGGCATCGACACTGGCGCGGCCAGGGCCGAATTGTCCAGGCCTGACGAAAAGCATATTGGTGCCGAGGCGAGAAAGCTCAGACTTTACCTGCTCCGTCGTGCCATTGCCGATGGTGACCATGGCGATGACCGCTGCCACACCGATAACGACGCCGAGCACGGTGAGGAAGGAGCGCAGCATGTTGCGGCTGATGGCGCGCATGGCGAGCCTGACGGTCTCAAAGAACATCGGTGGCCTCCATTCCATGCTCGACGGCGCTGTCCGAACCCAGACGGCCATCGACGAAGCGCAGCAGGCGCTTGGCATGGGCGGCGATATCCTCTTCATGGGTCACCATCACGACGGTGATGCCGCGATCGCGATTGAGCGAGGTGATCAGATCCATGATCTCGATGCTGGTTTTGGTGTCGAGATTACCTGTCGGCTCGTCGGCAAGAAGCAAGGCCGGCTTGGTGACGATGGCACGGGCGATTGCCACGCGCTGCTGCTGCCCACCGGACAGCTCCTGCGTGGTGTGGTTTTCACGCCCCTTCAGCCCCACCTGCGCCAGGGCCTCCATGGCAAGCGCTCGCCGTTCAGCGGATTTCATGCCGCGATAGATCAAAGGCAACTCGACATTTTCGACAGCCGAGGTGCGCGACAAAAGGTTGAAGCCTTGAAAGACAAAACCCAGCATGTGGCGGCGAAGCAACGTCAGGTGCTCATTGTCAAAGCCGCTGGTGGGCACGCCCTGAAACAGATATTCTCCCGATGTGGGCGTATCCAGGCAGCCGATGATGTTCATCGAGGTGGACTTGCCTGAGCCGGATGGTCCCATGATGGCAACGAAGTCGTGTTCATTGATCGACAGGCTGACGCCGTCCAGGGCCCGAATGGCCGCTTCGCCTTTACCATATTGCTTCACGACATCGCGGAACTCGATCAGAGGCGGTGCGCTCATGCTTCCACTCCCGCCTAGCTGCTGCGTTGGGTTGCGTCGGTGATCACCTGGTCGCCGGGCTTCAACTCGTCCGAGGTCACGGCGGTGAACTGGCCGTCGGTGGAGCCTGTCTGGACCGAGACGCTGACAGGCGTGCCGTTGCGCAGAACCCAAACCTCACGCTTGCCAGCCGCGGCCTGCTCGGCACCGCTGCCGCGCGAGCGGTTCATGCGCGGAGGGCGGAAAAGGCTCATCAGCCCGCCGCCGCGCGAAGCGTTCTCCCGCGGTGGGGTGTAGCGCAGGGCCGCGTTGGGCACCAGCAGTGCATCCTTCACATGTTCGACCACGATATTGGCGGTTGCCGTCATGCCAGGGCGCAGCAGGAGTTCGGCATTATCCACGGTCAGAATACCCTTATAGGTCACGACGTTGGAGACGGTTTCTGACGCAAAACGAACGGTTTCGATTTTCGCCGGGAAACGGCGCTCGGGATAGGCATCCACATTGAAGGTGGCCTCCTGACCAGCCTCTACCTTGCCGACATCCGCCTCATCGATCGAGACCTGAAGCTCCATGCGGCGCAGATCCCCGGCGATGGTAAAAAGCACCGGCGCATTCAAGGACGATGCCACGGTCGCACCGGGATCGACATCGCGCGTCAGGATCACGCCATCGATCGGAGACACAATCTTCGCCTTGCTGAGATTGACTTCCGCAAGTCGCAGATCGGCCTCCGATGAAAGCACCGTCGCTTCATTGACTTCCAGCGTTGCCGCAGCCGCATCGCGGTTGAACTGCGCCGCATCGAGATCCTGCTGACTGGAGACGCGGTTCTGCACCAGCGATCTCAGCCGCTCCAGCGATGTGTTGGCCGAGCCGAGATCGGCTTTCGCTTTTGCGACATTGGCTCTGGCGGAAGCAAGCTTGGCGCGCGCGCTCTGCACATCGGCCTCAAGTTTGTTGGTGTCGAGTTCAGCCAGAATGTCGCCCGCTTTCACCGGACTGTTAAAGGTGACGTTGACCTTGCGGATCGTGCCGGAGAGCTCGCTCGATATATCCACCTGGTCGGTGGGCTGCACCGAACCGGTGGAGGTAACAATGACGGAGAGATCGCCGCGCTTTGCTTCCTGCGTCGTGTAGGTGTAGGCGACCCGAGCACCGGCAAAGGCAAAATAGTAGGTCGCCGCGCCAGCAATCATCAGCAGCGCGAGAAGGATATAGAGCGAACGCCTGGATTTCTTTTTTCCGGTTTTCGAAGACACCAGAATGTCGCGAAGATCGGGTTTCGCTTTCTGGCTGGTCGTTTTCTCGCTACTGGCGTCCAAGTGGTTCATTCCCATTGTCTGAGAGATTGCAGAAGTTGTGCCTTGATAGGTGGCTATCTGAGGAAGCTACTGCAACTGCTAAAATACGTCTGCTGGATCGCACGGCTGGAAGGGTGGGTGAAGTGAAAACTTCGTAATCTTCCTGCCACCTGCATCCCGTCCCACAATCAGGGACGGCTAAGCCGATTGAGAAAAAAACAAACGAAAAGGTGATTTTAGCTGTTGCAGGGTCTGCGGTAACCGTGTATCTCCCCGCTCACGACATCGGCGGAGTGTAGCGCAGTCTGGTAGCGCATCTGGTTTGGGACCAGAGGGTCGGGAGTTCGAATCTCTCCACTCCGACCATTCGACAAATCACTGATTTGTCTGGATTTGTAATTTCCCTTACATTGTTGAAATTTCTCTGGTGAGCGTATGTGAACGTTAAGCGTGTTCTGCTGCGCTTGCTGTTTTCAATACGATCGACGTCTCGCAATGTGATGTCGAGGCGCCGATGGATTGCGTTTTGATTTGTGGTCTCAAGCCTTGGTATTGTCTGCCGCTTGTGACAACCGTCCTCCTGGAAAATGAATGTGCTCCTGCCGCGCGCCGTGAGGCCTCCAGCCTCATACTCCGTATTGGAAGTGCACCCAGATCAAAGCGCAGAGCGCAATGCCGCCAATAATGACGGCGAGCAGCTTGCTCTGGCCGGGACGGGGCTTCTTCGGCGGTTGTGGCTTGCGAAACTTGATGACGTTATCGCTCATGATACGTGTCTCCTCTTAGGTGTCGCGATAGAATATGCTTCGCGCGTCCCATTCAAGCGTGGCTTTCGCTTTTTCTGTTGGTGAAGGCTCTTATGTTTCGGAGCGCGCCGGCCTCCTTACGGAGGTATAACGGCCGCTCTATCCTCTTTAATTGAGGCATCGTGCTTTCTGAAATTCGGTTAGGATTTTCAGGCCGATGCTGTAGCATCTACAAAGCAAGCGGCTTGACTTCGTGCAGGAGTCAGTCCAAGTGAAATTCTGATGCCGACCGTAATAAAATGGTTACGGGAAGCCGCGTAAAAAGAGCGTCATCGCGCTTGATCGCAAGACTGGAGCAGTTGAAATGTCTGCAAAAATTTATCGTCCGGCAAAGACCGCCATGCAGTCCGGCAAGGCCAAGACGAATATCTGGGTGCTGGAATTCGACGCCGAGGTTCCGCGCAAGATCGATCCGATCATGGGCTACACGTCCTCATCGGACATGAAGCAGCAGGTCAAGCTCAATTTCGACACACAGGAACAAGCTGAAGCCTATGCACAACGCAAGGGCATCGAGTACCGCGTGATCCAGCCGAAGGAAGCAGAGCGCCAGACGGTTTCCTACACGGACAACTTCCGCTATACGCGCACGCAGCCTTGGACACACTAACCGTTTTCGGCGCCTCCACGGCGCCGCGAGTGGCCCCTTAGCTCAACTGGATAGAGCAACTGCCTTCTAAGCAGTAGGTCGCAGGTTCGAGTCCTGCAGGGGTCGCCATTTTGCTACTGTCCGAACCGAAGACATAGGTAACAGTTGATTTTGCTGACAAGGTTTGTCCCTGCGCCGTCTGATGTGGGCATATCGGGTTATTTGATTTGGGCATTTTAATCCCTATCTGCTTTTTCTCGAGCAGAATTTTAGCCTGATGCAACATACCCACCCGATGTAAGCGTTTGAATCAGAAGAGTTTATGTGCACCCGCCGTCGATTGCTGCTACATAATAGTGCGATGTAGTGATCTGCCGACTAAGCCGTTTGAGTTTCCTATCGGAAAATGTTGACCAAGGGCTTGCGATTTTGTGGCAAGACGACTTTCCTCAGTGTAAATTCACGCTCGTTTAAGCCCGCTCAGGTGAGCAGCCAATAGCGCGATCATCGTTGCAACCTAGGGTCGTGTCGGGAATCATGAAATCGAGGCTTAGGAAATGATCGCGCCATTTCCTAAGTTTTGACGCGCGTTGTGGATCGCGTCGACGATGAGTTCGATACCGTAGGAGTTTCGAAGAATGCGGCGTAGGGGATGGCCACCTTTGAAGGAGGCAGTGTTTCCAGCTAGGAGACAAGCTCGGGTCTTGGCCTAGGCTTCTGTGCTTCGGAAAGGATGTTGGTATCGAGGATGATGTAGTCGGATCCCATTGCCGTCACTCCTGTGAACCGTCCGACCGATTGATCGGAACCGATTGTAACGTTACGTTGGAGTGGCTGGTAAATCCCTTCCCGATTCCCGGCGCAATTAAGGAGCTAGGATCTATGGAAGATGTTCACGCATGGACGTCCGCGCGGGCGAAAGCCAACTTCGACCAGCTTCTCGAAGCCGCGAAAACTCAAGGGCCTCAATCCATTAGGGACGAGAGTGGAAGTTTCACTCTCCGCTATTCAGGCACAAAGTCCCACGAACGCGTCACGGATTTCCTAATCAGGGGTCTTCCGGAAGACTGATTTCGGTAAGGACTCGTTAATTATGGCCTGGGACGTTAATCCTAGGCGCCAAAATTAGCACACCAACGCTCCCATACCTGGCCTCGCGAGGTCTCAGTTGTCAGGGGAGAAACATCTGCAATCCAGACCCATCATCGGGCTATCCCTCTTCATGGAAAAGAACCTGCCGTTGTCTGGATAATGCGATCGTCCCCGCCGCCCAATCTCGAGTTGGCGTCGCAGCTCGAACATAACGAAGGAAACCTATCTCCGTGAAATCCCCGACGGCATTCGAGGAGGCGCTGGCGCAGCTCAACGATGGGCATCAGGAAGGAGACTTCAACGGTCGCCGCTGGGGCGCGACCGTCCACCGATCGAAAGATGGCCGACGGGTATGGCTGCTCGCCGAACAACTTGGCGGACGTGAGATCGTGTCATTCAATCTATATCGTACCAATGATTCCGGCTCTGTTCTTATGCCGTGCGAGATGTCTTCGGAAAAAGTCGTGGAGTTCGTTCTCCATTTTCGGCCCGACGCATAGGAGCGTGAACGAAAGCCGTTCGATCGACGCTTCGTCGCGAAGAAGTGAGGCCTTGGCAGGAAACGAAAAGGATAAGAATTGTGAAGCAGTCTCGTTCGCGTTCGATCACATGGCGGTCGCGCGCTTCCGGAAGACTTTTCCGAATGCCCACTGAAGCGACGCCTTGCAGTCATAGACGGTGGGTGCTTTCAGCACGCGCGCAGTTCTTTCCTTTTGAGGTCATTGCGCTCGACTGACACACGATCGCACAGGGGACCATCCGCCAAAGCGAGGCCATGACCAAATCACTGAGGAACAATGACGCGCCTTAACCCGTTGTTTTAGCGATCGAGCAATCAAGCTCAAGAAGGAGAATGATGATGGGTAGCACCATGGACAAAGTAAAAGGCAAGGCCAACGAAGTTGCTGGTGAGGCGCGCCAGTCCCTAGGCGATGCCACTGACAACCGCGAGATGGAAGCCAAAGGCGCGGCTCAGGAAGCTAAGGGCCATGCACAGCAGGCTAAGGGCGACGCGAAGGAAAAAGTGAAAGACGCCGTCGACCGCGCGTAATGGATCACAAATCCGCCAAAAGCCCCGAATTGAGTTCGGGGCTTTTTTTGGTCCACGCAGATTAAGATCGAAGTCAGGCATCGCTTTTCCGTGGTATTGGAAAGCTTGATCGAAGGTGACTTCTCCGTTTGGAACCAATCCTCCGTCGTACGCCAGCCAGCGCTGTCGACCGCCTTCCCGCCTCCATTCTTCCTCTCAGTGGCGTGTGCCGTGTTTGGTTACCTTTAAGGCGCGTAACGGCCGCGGAATGTTGGGGGGAAAGGGCGCCCGTAGGCACCCCAAAGCAAATGCTCAGCCGTCTTAGCGCCGCAGGAGCAAGTCTTCTTCCTCGTCGCGTTGCCGACCGCCCAAGGCTGCGGCTACAGATGCGATGAATGCTCCGACTAGAAGAGAAACCGCACCCACAAGAGCGGTCGTCGCCGCCGCCTTACGCGCGGTATCGGCAGCTTCCTGAGCCTTCACCTTCGCGGCTTCAATCTGCCCAAGCACTGTGTCAACACGAGCGCGCGCGTCCTGCTCGTTCAAACCTGTTCGGGCGGCTACGATACTTGCGACATAGGTGCGGTCGGGTTCGGCCACTTCGCCAGCAGCGGCGCCTTGCAGCAGAATACGTGACACCTCGGACGCCGCTGCGGCGTTATCGGTGCGTGCTTCCGCCGTTACTCGTTCAGGCCGCAGAAGCATGTCGGTGAAATACGACGTCGACAGGTCAGATTCACCAGATGAACCGGCGGACGACGCAGCTCCGGCGATTGTCGCTGTCGAAGCGGCAGATCCAACAGCGGATGCTCCGGCTCCAGCAAGGGACGTTAGCGACGAGGCAAGGAAACCCATGACCAGTATGGTAGCGAGAGCCCAGCTTAGAAAGCCGTGTGCGGTGTCCCTGAAAAACACTTCATCAGTGTGAACCGCGGCCCACTTTGTCCGCAGTCGCCCAGTGAGGTATCCGCCGAGTGCCGACGACAACCATTGAACAACGATCAGCCAGATCGCAGCAGTAACGCCGACGGTGGCAGCCGAGCTACTCTCGCCAGACCATGGAGAAACCATGGTGAGACCGAACCCGGAGCCTAGGAGCAGCAGAATGAGAGTGATGCCGGTTGCCGCCACCGCGCCACCGATGATCGGACCCCAGGCCATTGCAGTTTGTGAGGATTCAACGGGTGTCACGCCCGTGTTGCTGGTTAAAGACATCACCATTCCTATCGTAAAAAGATAGCGAGGAGGATGATGATTGGAAGCGGAACACCCAGCATCCAGAGTAATATGCCACGGCCCATCGGAAGTCTCCTTTTGAGATTGTTGAGTAGAGACCTTCAAACTATCTCTATGTTTATTAGTTCCTCCGAAAATTCCAAGAAGCCTTTGGTCCTACTGCGGTTTTTTACCGGCAATTCGTCGCAAGGCGGGCGAGAGGTGCGGACTTGGGCATTTAGGTCAGAGCAAAGCCCTACCGCCCGGATTTCAGGCTTTTCATCCCGTGGCATGACGACCAGCATGTTGCCGGACAGTGGCTTTTGAATGTGACGCGCCTTGTTCCAGGGAGTCGTCATCCAGTAGGACGGCGTGACGTGTCGTGGCTACTTTATACAGATCGCACATCGCCCGCCCCTATTTCCACATGCCGCGCATTCGTGCGTCGACGTCAATGCGGATTTGCTAGGCACTGCGTTCAGAAGTTGCAGCCGAAAGCTGCGGCCAGGTCATTGGTTCGAAGCATTGCAGCACCGTCGCCGGAAAGAACCGGGAGCGGGACGCGTGAACATGCCGATCCTCCCGAGAGTTCTCACCGTGAGTAAAGAATCGCAGCGGCGTGAGGAGCGCCATTCCTGCGCTTTGGCCGAATGAGTGGTCGACAGGGCGAGATAGTCCTCGTCGAGTGGCGGCGCGCCGGCCTTGTCGCTTATGTCATCCCGCGGGCCGAGCGTTATTGCTCTCAAGAGTGCCCAACTCGATAAGTTTGCCCAGCCGCGTTCATTAACTTGTCTCGGGTCCGCTGTGCAGCTTGATGCCATCGATAAGCAACATCTCCAATGGGAACTTAAAATACTTGCGCTTGTTCGGCTCCCTAACATCCTGAGGAGTATCAAATGAGACGTTGCGTTGACTTGGCTGCATCAGTTGCAGTGGCACTTTTTACTTGTACCGCTGCATACGCGCAGCAAGGTGATGGTACGGAAGTTCAGATCACCACCAACGTGTTCAAGCCTAATAAAGTCGCGCCGACAAGCGAGCGGATAGGGCAGTTGAAGGCACCGGACGGCTTTTCCGTACAGCCCTTCGCGCAGGGTCTCGGCAATAGCCGCATCATTGCGGTTTCCGACAAGGGATTTGTTTACGTCAGCCGCCGAGAAGAAGGCGATGTGCTTCTTCTCAAAGATGAAGACGGCGATGGAAAGGCGGATCGGGCGCCGATCCAGGTTCTCTCCCGCGCCCAGGCGCACGGATTGGCAATCAAGGACGACAAGCTCTACCTCGTGACGGTGAAGGAGGTGTTTGTCGCCGACATCAAGACGGACGGTACACTCGGCGAACCTGAGATGATTATCGGCGATCTGCCGGATTCAGGCCAGCATCCAAACCGCGTCCTCGCTTTCGGACCCGACGGCATGCTTTACATCAGCGTCGGCTCAACCTGTAACGCGTGCAACGAGAGCAATCCGGAAAACGCGACGATCATTCGTGCAACGCCTGACGGGAAGAGCCGCACCATCTTTGCGTCGGGATTGCGCAACACGATAGGTTACGATTGGCAGCCGACGACCGGGGAACTCTGGGGCCTCGATCATGGTATCGACCTGATGGGCGACGAGGTTCAGGCTGAAGAACTCAACAAGATCGAACGGGGCAAGCAGTACGGTTGGCCACATGTCTACGGTGCAGGTGACATCTATCCGCAGTCGACGCCTGTTGGCGGTGTGACCAAGGAACAATGGCGCGACCAGAGCCAGCCAATGGTGATCGGATACACGGCACATGCCGCTCCGATGCAGATGAAATTCTATCACGGTTCTTCGTTTCC
This sequence comes from Agrobacterium cavarae, assembly GCF_004310285.1. Taxonomy (GTDB): domain Bacteria; phylum Pseudomonadota; class Alphaproteobacteria; order Rhizobiales; family Rhizobiaceae; genus Agrobacterium; species Agrobacterium cavarae. Next base: position 17,575 of record NZ_SISF01000032.1, on the reverse strand, counting down.
GGTGGAGTTTGCAGGCGATGCGTTTGCGACCATGCGCGGATCGTGGAACCGCAACCCTGCTTCGGGTTATGAAATCGTCCGCATTCACTTCGAAAACGGCCAGCCCAAAAGCATTGAACCCTTCCTGACAGGCTTCTTGACGGACGGCGGAAAGACGCATTTCGCCCGTCCGGTGGGTCTTGCCGTCGCCAAAGACGGTTCGCTGCTGATGGCGGATGACGCCAATGGCGTGATCTATCGAGTTGCCTATAACGGCGATGCCAAAAAAGCCTGGTCAGCGGCCACAGCTCCCGCAGATGTGATGGTAGCCCAGGCGAAAAAAGGCGCAGATGTGCTGTTGTCCTTGGCTCGACCCGAGACAGAGACACAAGGAAAAATCACAGTCTCTACCGAGGCGTTCTCGAACAACCAGGCGATCCCAGCGAAGTACAGCGAATATGCAGATGGCGTTTCGCCCGCTCTGAAATGGAGCGTGGTGCCGAAGGCCGCGTCCTACGCTATTGTCATGGAAGATCCGGACTCTTCGCCTCTCAAGCCGTTCGTTCATTGGTTGGCTTGGAACATCCCGGCTACAGTCACGACGCTCCCAGAGGGTCTGCAGGAACAGCTTCGCCTTGTAGAACCGGAGGGTGTTTTGCAGGGTCGTAACACATCGGGAACGCACGGCTATTTCGGGCCAAAGCCGCCTCCTGGCGAAAAGCCGCACCGCTATCACATTCAGGTCGTCGCACTCGACTCCATGATCGATCTGCCCCCGACATCTGACCGCGACGCGCTCTTGTCTGCGATATCCGGCCACGTGATCGCGAAGGGTGAAATCGTCGGTACGTATCAGCAGAAGATCGAGCCACCCAAGCAATAACGACCGAATCCCAGCTTTAAAGGAAACAACATGCGCGTTTTACAATCTGCAATTGGCACCGCTGGTCTGACGGTCATACTATTGTCGTCTCCTGCAACGGTCTGGGCCCAACAGCCCGCTCCAGCACCCGCCGAAACTGCTCGACAGCCACAGCAGGCTGAACAGGCAAAACCTGATGCTCAGATGCAGGCCGTTCTCGATGCTTTGAAAGGGCTTGATGCCAAACCCTTTTCGGGACTGACTGTGCCAGAGGCCCGAACGCAGGCAAGCGCTGCCGACGCCGCACGCACGGTGCAGAGGGACAAGAAGATCTCGCCGATGCCGGAAGCGGGCGTCGCAACGAAAGACATTGCCATACCAACTGCAGCGGGAGCGTTGCCAGCTCGCGTCTACACTCCGGAAGGGAAGGGACCGTTCCCGGTCATCCTGTATTTCCATGGCGGTGGATGGGTTGTCGCCGATATTAACACATATGATGCGACGCCAAGAGCTCTTGCCCTAGGTTCAAAAGCCATCGTCGTATCCGCCGACTACCATCACGCACCGGAAAGCAAATTTCCGGCTCAGCATGATGACGCTTGGGCTGCCTATACCTGGACTGTTGAAAACGTCCACGCGCTGAATGGGGATGCCAAGCGGATCGCGGTTGCAGGCGAGAGCGCCGGCGCAAATCTGGCGGCGAATGTCGCGCTGATGGCAAAGGCAAAGAAAACGACGATGCCCGTTCACCAGTTGCTGGTTTACCCCATTGCTGGCAACGACATGAACACCCCGTCCTACCAAGAAAACGCCAACGCGGCGCCGCTCGGCAACGCGGATATGGAGTGGTTCGTTTCGCACGTCTTCAAGTCAAAAGATGAAACCGCGGATCCGCGGATCAATCTTGTCGGTCGCAACGACCTTGAAGGACTGCCGCCTGCGACTGTCATTACCGCACAGATCGATCCGCTGCGTTCCGAAGGCCAAGCCTATGCTGAAAAACTCAAGGCTGCGGGCGTGACGGTGAATGCGCGGAACTACGACGGCGTAACCCACGAATTCTTTGGAATGGCCAAGGTGGTGGACAAGGCCAAAGACGCGGTCGATGCGGCCAATGCCGATCTCATCAAAGCGTTCTCCAAAGCAAAGTGACCGCCTCAGAAAGGGCTATGAAGATGAATCTCTCGAACCTATCCTACGTGGCGCTATCCGTCGCTCTGCTGGCACAGCCTCTTTTGGCTGAGGAGCTGACGCCCAAGCCTGCTGGAGATGCCGCGCCCATGATGGTTGTGGATCGATCAACCTTCGTCAGCGTCGTCTCGAGCGCGAACGAATTCGAGATCAAATCCAGTGAACTGGCTTTGCAGAATGCGTCATCGGGGGACCTCAAGGGAGCGGCGAAGATGATCATCGCCGATCATCAGAAAGCCGGCGAGAAGCTGAAGGGCATACTCGATAAAAAGGAAGCGCCACTGCCGTCCCCAATCGTCCTTTCGCCCAAGCACCAGAAGATGCTCGATCAGTTGCAGGCCGCGAAGGGCAAGGATTTCGATACGCTCTACCTTGATATGCAGGTACAAGCGCATCTCGAGGCGATCGCACTGTTTCGGACCTATGCAGGCTCCGGCGACGACCAGACCGTCGTTGGCTTTGCGAAGGAAACATTGCCAAGCCTGGAGACGCATCTGTCGCATGTGAAGATGGTTGTCGCCAAGCAGTAGGCCGTTTTGGTCGCGTCTGCTTTCGGATCTCTGTGGCTTTTTGCCTTCGGCGGTTTTGGCGAACCGTTCGAAGGTATTTTTCTGGAAACTAATGCCGCGCCAGAGGGGTTTACGCTCAGCGGGAGTGAGACGCGGGAGAGACCTCTGCCGAGCACTGGGTGATGCCGCGACATCGTTGCTGAGTACGGAGTTGATGCCTTGACAGACAATCTGACCAAGTACCGATCCAAACGCGATTTCAAGCAGACGCGAGCCAAGCGGAGAGATCGAGGTCAATGCGTCTAACCGCTGCCGCTTCGTCATCCAGAAGCATGATGCGGCCCGACTTCATTACGATCTCCGGATCGAGCTCGATGGCTAGAAGCACAAAAACGTATAGCGAAGTTCTCTGATAAGCGGTCCGCCGCAGCACATGGTGAGCCGTGACATGTCCCAGATGACCTTGTTGCATCGTTCGAATTGCTTTGATCATGTCTGACGAAAATGATCATAGAAGGCGAGGTTCCATCGAAAGAGCAGCTCAAGAGCCGGCTATTTGGCGTCGAGTAAGTGTTCTTACAGTCGGTGACCACGGCTTTGAGGTTAATCAATGTCATTTGCTGGCGCGAGGCAGCCCAATTGCCCTTCCTGCCTTGATTTCCGGTTGAGGTCGTCACCGCAAGATGTTTTGTTCTAGAATAATATGTTTTGTTCTAGAAGTTGAATCCTCGCCCTCCGTTCCAACCAGAGTTCGAGCGACCATGTCAATTTCAGATGCAATCTACCGCCCATTTGAAAAGCTGATTGAGCCACTGGAGATACCTTGCCGGCCGCTACCGTCCAGCGGACCAGTGGCGGTCCTCCTGCATTTCATATCCATGTTCCGTGGGGTATTGATCGGCCTGGCACTTTCCGCCATGGCCATGGAGGCCATCAATCTGTCCATCGTCTGGGGACTTACGGTCGTCGTTGACGGTGTTAGTCAACATGGTGCAAGTGCATTCCTCCAGAGCGAGTGGCCACTTCTCGCTTTTCTTGCTTTCCTGATATTTCCGGCAATGCCTATCGCGTCGTTCCTGCTCAACACGCTCCAGTCGCATACGCTTGGCATCGGCATGCCCGCCGCGATCCAATGGCAGGGCCACAAGGCGGTTGAGCGTCAGGATCTCGCTTTCTTCCACGACCTTTTCGCCGGTCAAGTCGCCTCGCGACTGCAGCAGGTAGCATCCGCCGTCCAGCAACAGATCATAGCTGCGTTCCAGACCATCCCCCGTTTCATGCTGCAGATGGTTGGCTCTGTCATCCTCCTCAGTTCGCTGTCATGGCAACTCGCGCTCCCGGTTGTCATCTGGATAGGTCTCAATATCGCATACGCGGTGAGGATCGTCCCCATCTTTGCCGAAAGCGCTCGTCGGACTGCCAAGCAGCGGAGCCTCTTGGCAGGTGCTATTACCGACCTCTACACCAACATGCAGATGATTAAGCAGTTCGCTGCCGAAGATAGCGAGGCCGGTGCGATCCGCCGCGCCATTCTGAAGACTGTGAAGACACAGCAGAGAGAACAACGCGTCTACCGCACCTCGGAAGCGACGGTGGTCATTCTCAACACGCTGCTCTGGGTAAGCATGCTGGCGATCGGTTTTTCTGGTCTCCTCAAGGGCTTTCTTACAGTTGGCGAATTCGTCGGCGCGGTCTACATTCTCCAGCGCCTGTCGGCACAAATCTTCACCTTTCTGCAAGTGGGCCAGCAGGTCTTCCAGGCGATTGGCACCATCAAGGACGCCATGCCCGTCATGACGACGCCGCCGACCATCACAGATCGGTCGGATGCCACCGATCTCCAGGTTGAAGCAGGCGAGATACGGTTCGAGAATGTCAGCTTCGCCTACAAGTCCGGTAAATCGGTGATAAACTCGTTGTCACTCATGGTCAGGCCCGGCGAGAAGGTAGGCCTCGTTGGGCTTTCGGGGGCAGGCAAGACGACACTCGCAAGCCTTCTCCTGCGCTTCTACGATGTGAGGGACGGCGCAATCCTCGTGGACGGGCAGAATATCCGCGCCGTCACGCAGACGAGCCTCCGGGGTGCGATCGGCGTCATAGCCCAGGATGTCGCTCTGCTCCACCGCTCTATCGGCGACAACATTCGGTATGGCCGGCCGGATGCGACGCAGGAGGAGATCGAGAGCGTGGCGAAGATGGCAAGTGCAGATGGCTTCATCGCCGATCTTACCGACGGCGAGGGCCGGAAGGGGTATGATGCTTTCGTCGGTGATCGCGGCATCAAGCTGTCGGGTGGCCAGCGCCAGCGTGTGGCCATTGCCCGTGTGCTTCTGAAGGATGCGCCGATTTTGGTGTTGGACGAAGCGACATCGGCGCTCGATAGTGAATCCGAGGCCGCTATTCAGGAAAAGCTGAACCTTGCCATGGAGGGTAAAACGGTCATTGCCATCGCACACCGCCTCTCCACGATTGCGCGGATGGACCGGATCGTTGTGCTCGACCAGGGACGTATTGTGGAAGAAGGCAAGCCAGAGGAGTTGATCGAGGGCGAGGGGCTGTTTGCTAGCCTATGGAGGCGCCAGACGGGCGGTTTCATTCCCGAGCAACTCACATAGTCCCAGAAACGTCTGTGCGTTTACGACACGCGTGTAATCGACTGGTCCGATCTTCAAGTCAGGCCCGGCTCGCAGGCGTATGACTGCACCGGCGCACCTCATATCTCCCAACCGTAAAATTTGCAGTCGCAGGAATTTCACAGGCCGTTTCACTGATAGGGAGTTCCAATCATGCTACCGATTGTGTTTGATTTGCCGATTTGAGTGAGTGGAAAGCTAGAGGGTGGACAACAGAGAGAAAGTAGCGCTGGCGGCGCTTGCTCGTATGGTAGATCAATATCTCGAGAAACGACCTGACGGCATGATAGATAATTATGCCATGTCCGCTGGGGAGAATGCGTTCGAGGCACTATACGCGTACGGGTATATGGAGGATGCTGGCATGCGTTTCGCCCGTTGGACGGAGCTGGGTGAGGCACTCCTTGCATGGTCCCATTTTCCAAATGGAAATCCATTTCCAGCCCCGATCAGAGGAGATGGCGGCAAGGCATCCCGAAGATAAGGACGCATACTGCGCAATAAAGGACCCGGCGTGTGATTTGATTATCGACGCCGCCAAGCAACGGACTTGGGCAATTGGAACAGGTCATGAAAGCGATAGGTTTTACAATCCGACGGCGACACCTAGATGACTGACTTTGATCCGATCTATTCGATGGTGAGCGCTAAAGCCATTAAGGGCTTGATTGAAAGCAACTACGCCTTGGCGGGCTTAGCATCTTGACGCTTGCTCCAGCGCGGCCTGAACGATGTGTACTTAGTCAGCTCGACTAGCGGCGAGCGTTATGTGTTTCGGCTGTCCCACCACCGCGTACGAGGGCCAGCAGATGTGAAGAGTGAGACGGATTTCCTGATCCACGTCTCCAAGCTTGGCGTGCCGGTCGCAACGCCAATCCCAACCATCGGGTGCGAACTCTTCCTACAAGTCCATGCTCCAGAGGGGCGAAGAGAAGGCGTGCTTTTTCAGGCTGTAGACGGGCGGGAGCCCCATGCAGGCGACGTCGGCGATGCTCATGCAAATGGAAGAACTCTCGCTCTTCTCCACAACGCTGCCGATACATACATTCCGAATGCGCCGCTGTACAAGCTCGACTTGGAACATCTGTTGTATCGACCGCTTGCGCGAATTCGTAGCAGCGGCGTCATAGAAGACCCCTCTGTACTTGACGAGCTTGAACAGATCGCCGAACGGACCGGCGCTGCAATTAAGCTTTCCGCTAATCTCTCGTGGACCTATTGCCATGGAGACTGTCACGGCTTCAATTCGAAAATCACTGAAGCTGGAGAAGCTGTTTTCTTTGATTTCGATGACGGAGGTCCAGGATATTTGGCTTACGACCTAGCTGTCTTTCTATGGGCGCAGGTTTCTTTCGGTCGGGAGACAACACGAGCTTGGACATCATTTTTGGCCGGCTATCGGTTGATAAGACCGATCACTTCAGATGATTTCGAAGCTGCTCTGCGGTTTGTTGTCGTCCGCCACGTCTGGCTCATGGGAGAGCATGCAAGCCGGGTCGACGAGTGGGGCAGCAACAACGTCCGCTGGATTTCCCGCGGGTTGGGTTTTGTTAGAGCATGGAAGAGCGAGTACTTGATGGGCCGTTTGTTTTAGGCATCCAAGATCTGCATCCGCTTGTTCCGCAAGATAAACTTATTGTCCTTCGACAGATGTTCATGCTGTCCAACTGACGTCTCAGGAAACAGGAGACTGCCTATGGTGCAAATATCGCCGCCGAAACGATATCCTGAGATGAGAGAAAAAATTGCTCTTGTAACTGGCGGCAGCACCGGAATCGGGCTGGCGACGGCGCAAGCGTTCGCTCGCGAAGGTGCGGCTGTGATCATTGCGGGCCGCAACGAGAAGAGAGCTAAGCAGGCTCTGACGACGTTTTCTCAAGATAGTCGTGTGAGCTGGATCGAGTGTGACGTAACGAGTGGCCGCGATGTCGACAGGCTTATTTCTTCAGCTTTGAGAGAGCACGGAAAAATTGACTACGCTTTCAACAATGCTGGCAGTGGTGGTAAAATGTCTCCGATTGCGAGCATGAGTGAAGATGCGTGGGGAAAGACGATCAATGGGTATCTCACCTCGGTCTTCCTCTGCATGCGTTATCAGTTGCCGCCAATGCTCGAGGCTGGGCGCGGTGTCATCGTAAACAACTCTTCAGTCGATGGCCTTCGAGGTTATCCCCTGCCTGGCGGTGCCGCTTATTCGGCAGCTAAGCACGGGGTTTTGGGCTTAACACGAAGTGCGGCACTGGAACACGCGAAGGACGGAGTTCGAATTACCGCAATCTGCCCCGGTTGGATTGGCACGCCGCCAGTCGAAAATTTCATTAGGAAAAACGAGCGAGTTGGTGCTCAGATCGTAGGGCAAGAGCCAATCGGCCGACTTGGGACTCCAATTGAAGTCGCAAACGGCGTCCTATGGCTTTGCTCTGACGCCGCTTCGTTCATGCTTGGGAGCCCCCTTGTTCTCGACGGCGGTTACATGGCCTAGTTCTGAGACTTCAGAGGTATCCTGGGCTTCGCGCCGACCGAGATGAATTGTTGAAGTTCGGGTTATCAGTGCTTCAATTTGCGGCAGTGGCAGATTCCGGAACGCCATCGAGTTCTCGCAGCAACGGGTTGAGCAAAAAAAGAGTGTAGTTGATGTCAAAGGCTGACGTGCCCTACTTCAGCCAGCGGGAGGCCGCGAACTGACTTTGCCTAGTTCGACTGACCGAAAAAACATAAACGCGGCTCAGGCGCTCTGCGTTATCTCTTCTGCCTCTACCGGTCCATTTCGCCGAGCCACCCGGACGCTAAGTCTACAAGCACTTTCGGGCCACCGCGATCCGGAATGCAGGCGTCGCTGGTTTTATTGAAGCCAAGTCACTCCTGTCGTCGCCGAAGAGGATGTTACGTTCGACATGAAGGATCCCGGTCCGCTGGCAGAGTTCTCCATCCGCGTCGGAGAACGTCTCGCCGTCAGTTCGAAAATGCTTTCTCAGCTCTTCCACGAAGAACGCGACTTATCCTTCTAAGGAGGCAGCAGTCGCATTCGCTTGTCGGCGTACAGCCGCTGCGACGGCTCTCTTGTTCGCTGCAGTCAACACTTCGGCCAGCGTCAATTTCGCGGACGCCAAGCGCTTCTTGATGAGAGTGGCGTCTTTTGTATCGATACGGGCGTCGATCTCCATCCTCTTGAGGATTTCTTGGCCTCTGCAGCGACCAGGGCTTTGACCACGGGGAAAGATGCCCGCGCCGCGAAGCACGTCCTCCGAACCTTTCAGGGTCTTCGAGAATCCCATCTAGGCCGATAGCTCGGTGTCAGGCAGACTGCACCGAGCCTTAAGGGAGGTTTTCGCTTCCGCTCCAGGTAGGATTTCGGTCAGCTTCTCTATCTCAACCGCCATCGCTAAAAGACGGCAGGTCATCTGCCGCTGCAGATCGGTTATCCGCTTGACCGCCAGTGAGAGCGCCTGCGCTTTTGGATCGATGTCTGCCAATGGAGTGTCCCTGTTTGGGACGTTCATACGACATCGCTCTTCTAACGCCGGCAATCGGATCGCTAAAATGCGAGCGATTGTGGAAAGCTTTGGCTACGGCGGTAAGCTCGGCATGTGGTTTCTTCGGCTGGCGCTTTCACACCGGCGTAATTCTCCGGCCCGTCGTCGGATCGAAAAGATGGAGGCTTTCGGTCCGCGCTCGAAAATGTAACGTCTCACCAACGTTCAAGTCGCTCGTTCGAGGAAACTCCGCGCAGAGCATCTTCGAGTGACCGATCTCCACATAGCCATACGTCTGACTGCCCAAGCGCTCTGCAACAAGCAATTCTCCGGTTACCCAGGCGTCTTCCTCAGAACACTGTATAAGATCTTCCGGCCTAATGCCGACCACGATCTGACTGTCAAGCCCGCCGTAACCAAACGTCTCATCAAGCTGGATCGACTTTTTGAGTAACGTAAGTAGGCCATACGTAAGGCTTGCGGGAAGGGTGTTCATAGTTGGGCTACCGATGAAGCGCGCGACGAAGAGGCTTGCTGGTCTATGATACAAATCTAGAGGCTTGCCGATTTGTTCGATGACGCCGGCGTTCATCACAACGATGCGGTCCGCTAGTGTCATCGCCTCCACCTGATCGTGGGTAACGTAAATGGTGGTTGCCCTCATGCGATGATGGAGCTTAGCAATCTCAAGCCGCATCTCGACACGAAGTGCGGCGTCGAGATTGGACAACGGCTCGTCGAAGAGGAATGCGGCCGGTTCACGCACTATCGCTCGACCCATGGCGACACGTTGACGTTGGCCACCGGAAAGCTGAGCTGGTCTACGGTCGAGATATTCTGTAATCTTGAGGATGTCAGCCGCGTGGGAAACGCGGCTCTGGATTTCCTCGTCTTTGCTGCCACGCATCTTCAGGCCGAAAGACATATTGTCTCTCACGCTCATGTGTGGATAAAGCGCGTAGTCCTGAAAAACCATCGCGATGTTGCGTTCTGCAGGCGGGAGAAGATTCACTGTGCGTCCTTCAATCTGCAGCTCCCCGCCGGAAATTTCCTCCAGTCCGGCAATCATTCGAAGAAGGGTGGATTTTCCGCATCCGGACGGGCCAACCAAGACAAGAAATTCGCCGCTCTCGATGTCAATATCGATGTCGTGGATGACTTTTAGACTGCCATAAGACTTCTGGATTCCCCTCAGCGCAATTTCAGCCACGTTTTCCTCCCGGGTAGCAACTTCGTGCTTGACGATCATTATCGATGTCAATATCGATAATGATAAGTTCATCGAGACGCAACAGCTCAGGCATATTTGGATGACATATTTTCCACCCCGGCAAACCGCCACGAAATCCCTGAAATCCAGCGCAGCGTTTGCTTCGCTAAAGCGCGACATCATGCTCGGCGTGCTTGAACCAGGAACGGGGCTGACCGAGCTGGATCTTGCGACCCACTTCCAATGTAGCCAAGGCACTGTGCGCGAAGCTCTATTGCAGCTGCAGGAAGAGGGTCTTGTGCTTCGAAAGGGCCGCCGAGGAACTCAGGTTTCCGAATGCACCGCGGACGAAGCGATCGAAATGTTCAGGCTACGGCAGCAGATCGAGGGGAGTGGTATTGCGCGGATGATGCGTGCGCCGAGCCGGACTCTGATCAAAGATCTAGAAGACTTGTTGAGCAAAATGTTGGCTGCGGCCGACGCTGCCGACGAACTCGAGCTTGCAGCCATCGACCGGGATTTTCATCGTCGCATTTTCGAAGATGCCGATCTGCCGGCCCTTGATCCAATTCTTCATCGCTGTCTGGTTCATAATCATCGTTTCAAGATTTCGCGTAGTCCGATGTCAAGGGATTTGAAGGCGACAGCGCTGCGCCACCGCAGCATCATCGAGTCCATCGAAGGCGGTGATGCGCGGCGGGCGACCGCCTCGATGCATCATCACATTGCTACGATTGTTGATTTCGGTCCTGAGGTATTTCCGGAGAGCGTTCAGTGAGCGCCGCTCACACAGTCTCTGGTGCGTTGTCGGCAGAGAGTGTTGCTCTGATGGCAAGGACGCTGGCTGAACTTGGTCCGTTGCCAGATCCAACAACGTTGACGCCCGAACAGGGGAGGGCTCAGTCGGCGTTCGCGAGCGCGCGTTGCAATCTCAATTTGCCGCCGATGCACAGCGTTTCGGAAGTCTGGATCGATGCGGATCTCGATCTTGGTTCTGACCGCTGTCGCTTGAAAATCCTAGTGCCGAAAGGTGCTGGGCACGGTGCGATCCTGTTCATACATGGCGGAGGCTTTGCGTTCTGCTCTCCGGAAACGCACGAGCGTTGTGCGCGAACCCTTGCGATTGAAAGCGGAATGCCTGTTGTGTTGCCGGACTATCGGCTGGCGCCCGAATGTCCGTTCCCCGCAGGTCTGAAGGACGTGGTCTCGGCACTTCGGCACGTTTTTAGCGCAACATCTGCCTCGGGTGTCACGCGTGGCCCGTTGCTGGTGGCTGGCGACTCCGCCGGTGCCAATCTTGCATTGGCAGCCATGTTGCACGAAGAGGCGGCTGGACGCCCCCTGCCGGACGGCGGACTGCTCTTTTACGGAAACTATGCACGGTCTTTCGAGACGCCATCCTACGTCCACTTCAGCGAAGGGCCTGGACTGACTCGCGGTAAGATGCAGCGTTATTGGGACTTCTATGCCGGGGGGCAGAACATCGAAGGTGACCCTTTGGCATGTCCGCTTGTCGCAACTGAAGAGCAACTGGCGGCAATGCCGCCGCTGTATTTGATGGCTGCGGAGGTCGACCCTCTGCTGTCGGACACGCTTCTGCTTAGTGAACGTCTCAAGGCGCTCGGTCGCAGCGACGAGTTGTCGATTACCCCAGGCGTGATGCACGGCTTCTTACAAAATACATCCGAACTGTCTGCCGCGCGGGAGGCGTTGGCAGCAGCGGGGAATGCAGCGAGGCGGCAGGCTGGCCGCTGAAAACAAATCAATCTGGAGGAGGAAAGCATGAAATTTCTGAAAACAATGGCGCTCAGCGTCGCACTGGCGGCGTCGGCAGCGCTGTCCCAGGCAAAAGCGGAAACGGTCCGGTTTTGGTACCACTTCGACAATCCAGCCAACCCGATGGCTGACTTGGTAAAGAAATTCGAAGCGGCTAATCCGGGCATCACAATTCAAGCCGAGAACGTGCCGTGGAACAGCTATTACGACAACCTCTACACCTCACTCGTGGGAGGTAATGCACCGGACGCTGCGATGGTGAAGCTTTTTGCTCAACCGCGCCTCGTTGAAATGGGTGCGCTCGAGCCGATCGGCAATATGATTGACGCCTGGAAAGGCAAGGCCGATCTACTCGATAACGTCCTCGAACTGAACAAGGGGCCTGACGGTACTCAATATTACCTGCCGGTCCAATATGTCGTTCTCTATCTGTATTATCGCACGGATCTCTTTCAAGCCGCAGGTCTGCAGCCGCCCAAGACCTGCGAGGAGTTCAGGAATGCCGCTATCAAATTGACAAGGGCGCCCGACACCTATGGGTTTGGCCTACGGGGCGGCAAAGGCGGATGGGATCAGTGGGGCGCGTTTGTATTTTCTCAAGGAGCCGAACTGAAGCCAGACGGTCTTGTTAAGCCAGAAGCCATCGCTGCCAATCAGTGGGTAGTCGACCTGTTCCAGAAGGACAAGGTAATACCACCATCCGCTCCGAATGACGGGTTCCAGGAAATCATTGCTGCTTTTAAATCCGGGAAAACGGCGATGACGATCCATCACATTGGCTCGTCCAAGGATCTGGTCGCGGCGCTTGGAGACAAGGTTTCAGCAGTGCCGGTACCAAAGTGCGGTAACGGTCAGTGGACATCCTACGGAGACGAGTCCCTCGCGATCTTCTCGAATTCATCCGTGAAGGACGCTGCATGGAAGTGGATTTCGTTTCTCGCCGAGGGCGAGAATAACGTCGCTTTCAATGGTGCAACCGGCCAAATGACGGTTACCAAGAGCGGTTCGGCGAATTGGAAGCTTCATGAACGCCGTTTCGTCGACGCTACGATCCAATCCCTTCCTTTTGCGAAAGTGCTGCCGCAAACGTCGGCTGTCTCCGAATTCGTCAACAGCGCTTGGCAGACGAATATGCAGCAGGCGCTCACAGGGCAGATCAATTCGCAGCAGATGATGGAGCAGCTTCAAACGCTGTTTGCTCAGTAACACTTGCCATCTGTGTGCCCCGACGTCTGCGTCGGGGCCTTCCTCAAGGCTTGAAACGGACGCAGTATGTCTCTGTCAGCAACATCTTCCCCTAGGCGCCGCGCGACTTTCGACTGGCGCTCGGAACGGCTTCTTCCATATGTCCTGCTTGCGCCTGCATTTGTCGTAACGCTGGTCATTGTCTTCATGCCGATGGTGCAGGCGGTTTGGACGAGTTTCTACGATCTCATCCTCTTTAAACCGAACGCCAGCAAGTTTGTCGGTTTCGGAAACTATGTGAAGCTCTTTAACGATCCCGTTTTCTGGGCCGCACTCTGGAACACCCTGTTATGGATCGGTCTGACCGTGCCACTTCAGATGGGGCTCGGCCTTCTTACGGCTTTGCTGTTGAACCGGGAGTTTCCCTGGCGTGGTCTAGCGCGAGCGCTGATCATTATTCCCTGGGCTCTGCCCAGCGTGGTGATCGCTCTGATGTGGCGTTGGATTTATGATCCCAATACAGGTGTGCTGAACGACATCCTTATCTATCTGTCGGTCGTGCAAGCGGCAGTGCCATGGCTCGCCGATCCAAAGGTTGCGATCTATGCGATCATAGCTACGTTGACATGGCAAGGCTTCCCCTTCTTCGCGGTCATGATTTTGGCAGGGCTGCAGGGCATTCCGAAGAGCCAGTACGAGGCTGCGTCCATCGACGGGGCGTCATCCTGGAGGCAGTTCCTTCACATAACGTTGCCGGGCATTGCACCAGTTCTTGCGACCGCAGGACTACTGCGCGTGATCTGGGTCGCCAATTCGATGGACGTCATCTTCGTGATGACAGGAGGTGGACCCGGCTATGCGACTTATACGCTCCCGCTCTATGCGTTCATAAAAGCGCGCCAGAACCTCGACTTCGGATACGGCACCTCAATCGCCGTTACATTCACCATCCTTCTCGGAGCGTTCGTGGTTCTCTACCTCGCCCGTACCATGCGCGAGGTTGAGAGATGACGCAGAAAAACACGCTTCGCCGGATCGTCACAACAGATTTGCCTGTTCTTGCGATCGTCCTGTTCGCCATGGCACCGTTCGTGTGGATGATACTGACGTCACTCACGCCAACTGCCGCCCTCTCCGCCACTGGCGTCTCCCTCTCGCCCATGGGTTGGCGGATTGACAACTATGTCCGATTGATCGAGCAGACTTCGTTTTTGAAAAACATGCTGGACAGCCTTATCATTGCTGGCGGCACGGTTGTGGTCGGCTTGATTGTCTCGGTTACCGCTGCCTATGCGTTCTCGCGTTTCCGCTTCCCTGGACGGAAACTCCTGATGATGCAGTTCTTGCTGATCAACATGTTCCCGATGGTCCTGCTGATCCTGCCGCTCTTCATTCTGATGCGCCGGATTGGAATTCTCGACACTCATATCGGGCTCATTCTTGCCAACGCAACAGTCGCTATTCCATTCGCCGTTTGGATGCTGACAAGCTACATCGCTGCAATCCCGAAAAGTCTAGATGAGGCGGCAATGACTGATGGCTGTTCGCGATTAACGGCTCTGCGAAAGGTCGTGCTGCCACTGACGATGCCGGGAATTATCTCGACCGGGATCTACATCTTCATCACCGCCTGGAATGAATATCTCTACGCGTTGACGCTGGGGGGCAGAAATGTCCGTCCTGTGACTGTCGCGATCCAGACGCTGATTGGCGAGTATCAGATCGAATGGGGATTGCTTGCTGCAGGTGCTGTGGTCGGTGCCATGCCTGCAACTATCCTCTTCCTGCTCGTTCAGCGTCGATTGGTTGGCGGTCTGACACAAGGCGCCGTGAAGGGCTGATGTTGACCCCAAATCCGCAAGCTACTCAATATCTACGCAGTAAAAAAGGAGGCAAACATGAACCCTATCGGGCTGATTTCCATGCAGTATGCCCGCCCGTTCACGGCCGAGCATTTCCCATTATTCTTAAAGATGCGCGAGCATGGCTATGACTTTGTTGAACTTCTTGTTCCTGAGCTCGGTGAACTCGACATCAAGGCCACCAAAAGCGCTCTTGATGATGCCAGGCTGGGCGTCGTTCTCGCCGCACGTGTGAATCTGCAGAGGAACTTGTCCTCTGCTGACAACGACGCCCATCGTGCGGGCATCGATTACCTGAAATACACGGTGGATTGCGCCGCCGGTCTTGGCGCGACGGTCGTCGGGGGGCCCCTGACGGGAAACCCCCTCGTATTTGCGGGTCGTCCACCGCAGCCCGTGGAAGAGTCTGAGCGCCTTGCTCGAAAAGACCGGTGTGTCAAAGGGCTGAAGGAAGCGGGAGACTACGCGCAGAATGCTGGCATTGTTCTGGCGGTTGAGCCCCTCAACCGTTTCGAGAGCGACGTGCTTTGTACGACGCAGCAGGCGATGGAACTGCTTGATGCCGTTGATCATCCGGCTGTGAAGCTCATGCTGGACACCTTCCATATGCACATGGAAGAAAGTTCGCTATCAGAGGCCATCCGGCTCGCAGGGGATCGCCTTGTCCATTTTCAGGCGAACGAGAACCATCGCGGCTTCCCCGGCACTGGCCTGACGGACTGGGTCGAAGTTTGCCGCGCCCTCCATGAGGTTGGCTACGAGGGGCCGATTTCCCTCGAACCGTTTCGTCGTACCGATGACCGTTTCGGCGTTCCGTTCGCCCAGTGGCGGGCGCCCCACGAAGACGAGAGCGATCGCCTGTCGGCATCGAGTGCATTCATGAAATCTCACCTCCTGCTTACGGAATATCGTCGATGACTACAAAAATCGGTTGGATCGGTTGCGGCATTCACGCAACCCAGATGCTGCTTCCGCAGCTTGTTCGCCATGACGTCGAACTCGTCGCGCTTTGCGATATAGATGGCGCGCGACTGAGAGACGCCGGTCGTCAGTTCGGAGTGACCAATCTTGTCAGTGACGTTGCGGATCTGTTGAAGACGCCGGGCCTCGATGCGGTTGGAATGGCGGTTGGCCCTGACCAGCACTTGGCCTTCGGAAAGATGGCTCTCGAGCGGGGCTTGCCTGTTTTCATGGAAAAGCCGCCGTCGGGTAGTGCGGCAGGTGCTCGTGAACTTCTGGCCGCGTCGGAAAAGGCCAAGAAACCGCTCCTTCTGGGCTTCATGAAACGTTACTCAATCGGTAATCGCATGGCGGCCAATATCGTCAAGTCCGGTCGTTTCGGCGATGTCCTGGGATTGACCGGTTATTATATGACCGCACCGGGATATTTCGTTGGCAATGTCGACTATACCGGCTTCTTTCTCCACCATTGCGTTCATTATATGGATCTCGTGTCCTTCCTGGTTTCCCCAGTCCGCTCGATTTCTGCCCGTAAAGTCGAGAAGACGCCGGGACGCGTGCTCTTCCACGTCGGCTTCGAATTCGAATGCGGGGCCATCGGGAATGTTGCGATGGGCACCATCCAATCACGCGGCACGCCGGTTGAGCGCATAGAGCTCATGGGCGATCACCAGCGGATCGAAGTGGACGACGTCATCGACATCAAATGGCATCGTAACCCGCCATTCAAGATCGACGATCTCGGCGCAACACTGAACGATGATTGCGACACGCTGACATGGAAACCGAATTTTACGGCAGCGGCCAATGAGGATCCCAAAGGGTACCATTCCCTGCTTGCAGATGTGGTCCCCGCCCTCGCTGGAGCAAGTACTCCTGCGCCAACGATCGCCGAGGGAGTCATTGCGATGGAGCGTCTGGAAACGCTCCGCCGTGAACTTGCGCTTTGATGCCCGAACGAGTCGCCCCGAAGATTGGGGCGATCTCGTTCAATAGTAATCATTACGTCGAGTAACAGGCTATTGCGCGCAGTCGATCTTTCGAATGTGGTGCTTTGCTTGAGTTCATAAAAACAGGGAGGATACAGCAAGTGTTGGTCATCAAGCGCTTGGATATAGAGGATGCGCGTAGCTTGATTGCAGGCGCGCGAGCGAAAGCGACGGAAATTGGCGTGCCAATGTGCATCGCTGTGGTCGATGAATCCGGTCAGTTGATCGCGTTTGAACGGATGGATGGGGGTAAGATAACCAGCACCATCATTGCGCAAGACAAAGCGTACACGGCTGCGGGCGCCAAGCGGACGACCGAGAGTTACGGCACGGCAAGCCTTCCAGGTAATCCCGCCTACGGCATCAACTCTGCGATCGGTGGGCGCCTTATGGTCGTCGGCGGTGGCTTGCCAGTGATCGTTGATGGCGAGGTCGTCGGAGGAATTGGCCTGAGTTCTGGTACGCCGGCGCAGGATGTTGAATGTGCTCAAGCCGGAATTGATTACTTTCAAGCTTCCAGAAACTAAGCTCGTGATAGGTCAAATTGCCGCTGGAGATGGTTGCCTAGGCATGGGCGCATCTTCAGAAGATTTCCACGTTTCCGAAGTTTCTTCGCTGGTTTGAGCGAACTTTCTCTCCAAATGATGAAGCGAGGGGAGTGGATCACGGCCTCGCGCTTCAATCATTTCCGCACGGAGCTTTTGGTGACGCGTCAATACTACTGGCACACCACTTCTTCTTGAATGGTTTTGGACGTTCCAGGTACGTGTGCGGCAGATATGGGAAGCATCCCATGTCTGGTTGTACAACGGCGAGTTGATTATCGACATCGTTGCCGATCTGTTTTAGTCGGTTACCTATGCCTTCCGTATGAACAATTTGTCCGACCTGAGAGATAGGTGACGTTTTGTACCGGAGACATGGGTAACACTTTTCGCTTTGCGGG
>NZ_SISF01000013.1:105423-144544 GCF_004310285.1 Agrobacterium cavarae | reverse complement strand
CCAAACAGCATCATCCTAAAACAGAAAAACCCGCCAAAAAAATCGACGGGTTTGTCAACGGTCTGAGGCGGCCAGTGGCCGCCTTTCTGTTTGAGCGCTATTGCGATCCTTAGTTGTTCCGGTTGCCCAGGAACTGAAGCAGGAACATGAACAGGTTCAGGAAGTCGAGGTAGAGCGTCAGCGCACCCATGATCGCCTTACGACCGGCCACGAGAACGTCATCACCTTCGAAGTACATTTCCTTGATCTTCTGCGTGTCGTAGGCGGTCAGACCTGCAAAGATCAGAACGCCGATTGCAGAGACTGCAAAGCTAACAGCGCTGGACTCCAACCAAATGTTAACGACCGACGCGATGATTAGGCCGAACAGACCCATGATCAGGAAGGAGCCCATGGCGGACAGGTCCTTCTTGGTCGTGTAGCCGTAGAGCGACAGCGCGCCGAAAGAAGCAGCGGTGATGAAGAACGTCTGGACGACGCTAGCTGCGGTGTAGGCCACGAAAATCGACGAAATCGATAGTCCAACCAGGGCAGCGTAGACCCAGAAAGTCGCTTGAGCAGCAGAAACGCTCATCTTATGAACGCGGAAGCTCAGGAAGAAGACGAGGGCTAGCGGTGCCAGCATGACGACCCAGCGTAGAGGGGACGCATAAACCGCAGCACCCAGCTGGGTCAGCATCGTGCCGTTACTGAGCGTCGCGACAGCAGCCGCAGGATCTGTCGTTACAGCGAGGCTAGCAAAACCGAAGGCAGCAACACCGGTAATCACCAGCGCGAGCGCCATAAGGTTGTAAACCTTCACCATGTAGGAGCGAAGACCTTGGTCGATCATCGCACCAGACTGAGCACGGCCCTGGGCCATACGGTTCTGGTAGTTGTTAAAGTCAGCCATTGTTTCCTCTTTTAGCTCCGAAGTTGCTACGGTGTCGGGATAAGACCGTTATGTGGATACTATCCCAGGCGCCGCTGCGGAGCTACAGCAAGCCTACTAGAGAATATGAGGCGATGGCGCAGCCGTTACAAGTGCCAAAAATAGCGAAAAAACACCGTATGCGCGAAAAGCGATAACGTTTTTGACATCATTACCAAGAATTAATCGTAAAAGTTAAATCGCGCACAACTTTTCCGTTTTTTAGATTTTCGCTTGCATCCAGCGGCTTACTCGCCAGCCTGGCGCAGCACCGGTGCAGCCTTCTGGCCGAGGATGCGCCACGTGCCGATCAGCCCTATGCCCACCGTCATCACCAGCGAAACGACAAGCGTGCCGATTGCCACATCGGGCAGGAAGCTGGAGGGCAACTTCATGATGCGGGCAATCACGAACCATGCGGAGACACCGCCCGCCAGAAGGGCGAAGGTGGCGGTCGCTACGCCGAGGATCATGTATTCATAGGAGAAGGCGCGGATCAGCATGGAACGCGTTCCTCCAAGTGTTTTCAGGATCACGGCATCGCGGGTGCGCGCGCGGTTCCCCGCCGCCAGGGCGCCTGCCAGCACCAGCACGGAGGCGATCAGCGCAACGGCTGCCGCCGCACGAATCGCGGTTGCGAGCTGACCGACCAGCCGGTCGACGATATCGAGCGCATCCTTGACGCGCACCGTGGTGATCGTCGGATAGGCGTTGGTGATGCTACGCAGGATCTCGCCTTCCTTGGCGGGTGTCGCCGACGGGTCTGCCAGCGTTGCCAGCCATGCATGCGGCGCGCCCCGGAAAGTGTTGGGCGAAAAGACCATGACGAAATTGATCGACATGGACTGCCACTGCACATCGCGCAGATTGGCGATCTTGGCGGTGATGCTGCGGCCAAGGACATTGACGGTGACCGTATCGCCGATTTTCAGGCCAAGTTCTCCCGCCTCTTCGGCGGCAAAGGAAACCAGCGGCTCGCCGCTATAATCCTTGCCCCACCACGTGCCTTGCGTGAGCTTGGCATTTTCCGGCAGATCTTCCGAATAGGTAATGCCGCGATCACCGCGCAGAACCCAACGGCCGGATGGCGGCACTTCGATCTTGGTGACGTCCTGACCGTTCAGCGCCAGGATACGGCCGCGCAGCATCGGAACTTCTGTCAGCGTGCCTTCCGGCGCTTCGCGCTTGACGAGATCGCGGAAGCCATCGCGCTCGCTTCCCTGAATGTCGACAAAGAAGAAGTTCGGGGCTTTCTCCGGCAGCGTCGACGTCAACTCCCGCCGCAGATTGCCGTCGATCAGTGTCAAAGTCACCAGGAGCGTAAGGCCAAGACCAAGCGACAGCACAACGGAAGGCGTTAGCGCGCCGGGGCGGTGGATATTGCCGATGGCGAGCCGAAGGGCTGCGGAGTGGACGCGTGGACTGCGTCGCGCCAGGGCGCGGATGCCCCAGGCGACAAGCCTCAATACGACGAAGGCGAAGGCGATCGCACCGAGAAAGACCGAGGCGATGAATCGATCATCCGCCGTGAAAATCGCAAGGCTCGCAAGCGCTGCGAGAAGGATTGCCGTCGCAGCCAGATACGGCCAGGAGGGAAGCTTTCCTTCATCGAAGCCCTGTTCGCGGAAGAGTGCGGTTGCCGGCACTTCGCGTGCCTGACCGAGCGGTACAATGGCGAAGGCAAGTGTGGTCAACATGCCGAAGACGGCGGCAAGCCAGAGCGCCGAAGGGTAGAAGGCAAGTTCCTTCGGGACCGGCAGAACGCCGTCGAGAAAGCGCATGGCAATCAGCGGTGCTATGGCACCGAACAACAATCCGATCAGAATGCCGACGCAGGCAATGAAACCGATCTGGAACAGATAGGTCATCGTCACCACGCTTGCCGGTGCGCCAAGGCATTTCAGCGAGGCAATCGTGGTGCGCTTGGAATCGAGAAAGGCGCGTACCGCATTGGCGACACCAACGCCGCCGACGATCAGCGCAGTGAGACCGACCAGCGTCAGGAATTGGGAGAAGCGATTGACGTTTTCGGTGAGTTGCGGTGCCGCCCGATCGCTGGTGCGAATGGACCAGCCGGCGTTCGGAAACTGCTTGTTGGTCGTTTCGATGATCGTCGCGCGTTGCGACGGGTCGGTCAGGCGAACCTTGTAGGCATGCTCGACAAGGCTCCCCGTCTGGATCAGGCCGGAGGCGATAAGCGCATCGCGGCTGATGAGCAGGCGGGGCGCGAAGCCGAAACCGTCAGACAGCGTGTCCGGCTCGGTGACGATGGTCCCTGTCAGTTTCAGCCTTGCATTGCCAAGAAGCAGTTCGTCGCCGACCTTGATGCCGAGACGCTCAAGCAGCATGGGGGCCGCGACCGCGCCGAAGCTCTCTCCTTGTTTGGCCAAAAGCGCGGGAAGGGGTTGCGCCGGCTCGGCGACGAAATCGCCATAGAGCGGATAGGCGCCATCGACGGCTTTGACCTCGGCCAGGCTCTGCTGTGAGCCGTCTTCCAGTCGCGCCATGGAGCGCAGCCCGTCCGAGACGGCGACATCACCGAGACTATCGATATAAGCGCGCTCTTCAGCACTCGCCTCGCGGTTTCTGAGTTCGAAACGCACGTCGCCAGCCAGGATCGACTGGCCTTCGTCGGCGATAGCGCTGGTGACTGCGCGCGAGACCGAGTTGACGGCTGCGATAGCACCGGTGCCAAGCGCGATACAGGCGAGGAAGATGTAGAAGCCACCGAACCCGCCGCGGATCTCCCGGCGTGCCAATCTCAGCGCATTTCGAATGTTGGCGGCAGACGGCATCATGCGCTTGCCGCCTGTCTGGCGGCTGTGGAGCCGGCACTCTCGCCTTCGATCTGGCCGGAACGAACCTTGATCTGACGGGTGCAGCGGGCGGCAAGCGACGGATCGTGGGTCACGAGGATCATCGTCATGCCACGCTCGGCCTGCTTCGAAAACAGCAGATCGGCGATCTGCTTGCCGGTATCGGTATCGAGATTGCCCGTTGGTTCGTCGGCGATCAGCACGGCAGGCGAGGGGGCAAGCGCTCTGGCAATCGCCACGCGCTGCTGTTCGCCGCCGGACAATTGGCCGGGATAATGGTTGAGGCGCTGGCCGAGGCCGACGGCAGTCAGTTCTCGCGTCGCCATGTCAAAGGCATTCGGCACATTGGCAAGTTCAAGAGGAACGGCGACATTCTCGAGCGCGGTCATATTGGCGATCAGGTGAAAGGACTGGAAGACGATCCCGATATTCTTGCCACGAAAATCCGCCAGCGCGTCTTCGCCAAGCGTATGGAGATGCGTTCCCGCAATTGTGATCTCGCCGCTATCGAGCCTTTCGAGGCCTGCCAGAACCATCAGCAGCGTGGACTTGCCGGAGCCGGAAGGCCCGACAATACCGACGGCTTCGCCCTCTTCAATGGTGAGATCGATGCTCTTCAAAACGTGGACGGAGGCGGCGGCGCTGCCAAGGGTGAGATCCGCTTTCTTCAGCTCGATGGTGCTTTTCGCCACGTTTTTGCGTTCCTATATGATCAAGAGTGCAGAAGCCTCGCTGGCTTCACCAATTAGGAAGGCTGGAATGAATTTTAAAGCCGTTGCCGCTCACTTCGTCGTCATCCTCGGAGCGTTTCTTTCCTCTTCAGTCGCTTGGGCTCAAGATAAGCCTTTGCAGATCGTGGGCTTCGGCGACAGCCTGATGGCCGGTTATCAGCTTGCGCCGAACGAAAGCTACGCCGCCCAGCTCGAAGCCGCGCTGAAAGCCAAGGGCGTCAATGCGGTCGTGACCAATGCGGGCGTTTCGGGTGACACGAGTTCTGCCGGCCTTGCGCGCGCCGAATGGTCGGTGCCGGATGGGACCGATGGCGTGATCCTGGAGCTTGGCGCCAACGATGCGCTGCGGGGCATTCCGCCTGCCGATACCGAGAAGAACTTGGCGGCCATCATCGAAGGGTTTCAGAAGCGCAATATCCCGGTTCTCATGATGGGCATCATCGTGCCGCCAAACATGGGCGGCGACTACGGCAAGGCGTTCAACCCTATCTATGAACGGCTGGCGCAGAAGTATCAGATCCCGCTCTACCCGTTCTTTCTGGACGGTGTCGTGCTCGATCAAAGCCTGCAGCTGGAAGACAGAATGCATCCCAATGCCAAGGGCGTTGCAGTGATGGTGGAGAAGTCTCTGCCCGCCGTCGAGGCCTTTGTTAAGACTATCCGTGAGCAAAAAAAATAAGCACTTGCGCAGCGAAGCTTTGCATGATTCGCTGTCCTTGTTCTGCCAAGAGATTCGGGGAGCTCGCCATGCCGAGACTGTTTACCGCCCTCGAAATTCCGCGCAATGCGGCGATGAGCCTTTCATTGTTGCGCGGTGGTCTACCGGGAGTCCGGTGGATTGACGTGGAGAATTATCACATCACCTTGCGCTTTATCGGCGATATAGACGGACGCACCGCTGACGAAGTGGTCGACCGGCTGGATCGTATCGATCGCGAGGAGTTTCAGATCAACCTGACGGGCATGGGCTCCTTCGGATCGAAGAAGCCGCACTCCCTCTGGGCCGGGGTTTCTCCCTCTCCGGAAATGGTCGCTCTCCAGGCAGAAATCGAGCGCATCTGCCAGCGTCTCGGGTTGCCGCCGGATCCGCGAAAGTTCACGCCGCATGTGACGCTGGCGCGGCTTCGCAATTCCAGGCTCGACGATGTGGTCCATTATCTTTCAGGCCGCGGGGATTTCCGAACCTCGCCCTTCACCGTCGGGCGCTTCGTGCTGATGTCTTCGAAGGAATCGGTCGGCGGCGGGCCTTACATCGTCGAAGAGGCCTTCCCGCTCTATGAAAGCCGTTCAGCTGGCGTCTATGCCGACGCTGGACTGCTTCCGGAGAAGAGCCTGTTCTAACTCCATGATACCTGATCATAGCATCGGCTGGGCGAGCGCCCCGGCCGAGCATTCATTTGCGCGGTTGATCTGACGGTCAAAGGTGAACCAAAGCGCATGCCCGTCCGTTCAGTTGCATAGAACAGTCTATCAGGGGAAGGGACCATCATGACCTATGCGAAACTTGAAGCGGACGCCGTGCGCACGGCGCTTGAGACGCTGGATGGCTGGTCTTTGCGCGAAGACGGCCTGGCAATCGTCAAGGCCTACAAATTTGCCAGTTTCGCCGAAGCCTTCGGTTTCATGGCTGAATGCGCGCTCGCGGCAGAAAAGCTCAATCACCATCCGGAATGGTCCAACGTCTATTCGCGGGTGAAGATCTGTCTCACCACGCATGATTCCCAGGGTATCACCGAGCGCGATATTCTGCTGGCAAAGGCCATGGAGAAGGCGGCTGCCGGGCGCGGCAATTGAACAGCGGTCTTCATCGCCTATATTATTCGTCATGACCAAAGGAACTACGACCATGGATGACGTCAAGATCGGTGAAATCCTGCTTCCCGGCGATCCCGACACGCAGAAGGAACGCGAGGAGACTGTTCGATCCAAGTTCTGGCCGAAGATGAAGCGGGTCGTTAGCAAGGTACCTTTTGCCCGCGACGCAGCTGCGGCCTATTATTGCGCTGTCGATCCCTCCACGCCGCTTCGGGCCAAGGGTATTCTGCTTGCCGCGCTTGGGTATTTCATCATGCCGATCGACGTGGTGCCGGATGTTCTGGCGGTTATCGGCTTTACCGATGATATTGCGGTTTTGACCGCTGCCCTTGCGATGATCCGTGCGCATATCAAGATGGAGCATTACGACGCCGCTGATCTTGCGCTGGAAAAGATGCGCGAGGAATAACGGCTCTGTGATGCGCCGTTAGACGCGGTTCCAAATCCCGACAAATTCTTGCCTGAATTGCCGTGTCATACCTTTTGCGTGGCGCTGACTCGCGTCGCTCGAAGCGTGTTTTACATGCGTTGAGGACCTCTGACGCATGCATTTCTGTCAAGGCGTTTTCAGCCTTGGCGCAGCATGTTTCTTGGGGCGCGGGGAGTATCCGAACTGTAACACCGCGATACAATTCTCACCTTTTAATGATGGCGTTGACGGTTTGGTAACCGTTCCTTAGCCAAAATGAAGATGACGGCCTTCACCTCGCACCGGCCCGGCCTAGCCGTTCGGGCAACTGGAAGACAATAAACCCGGCAGGAATTTCAATGTTTGTAAGAAGTGTAGCAACCGCAGCCGCCATTTTGCTGACCAGCGTCAGCATTGCCTCTGCACAGTCGCCCACGCGCATCCAGCAGTTCAACGCTTGGGGTGCCTATTCGTACAAATCGGGTAAAAGCACCGTTTGCTATGTTCTTTCCGTTCCAACCGCCAAGGAGCCGGCAAGTGTCGACCATGGCGATATCTTCTTCATCGTGTCGCAGCGTCCCGGCCAGAACATTTCCTATGAGCCGCAGGCCATGGTGGGCTATCCTTTGAAGGAAGGCTCCAAGGTCAATGTGACGATCGATGCCAAGAACTTCGTGATGTTCACCAAGGACAAGGCGGCCTGGGTCGAAAATGCCGCTGAAGAGCCGGCACTCGTTGCGGCTATGAAGGTTGGCAAGAGCATGACCGTCAAGGCGACCTCCGGTCGCGGCACGGCAACCTCCTATTCCTACTCGCTGTCTGGCATCTCGGCTGCTCTCAAGCAGATCGAAAGCTGCAAGTAAGCAGTTTTAAAAATTAGAGTCTGATGGCCGGTCCTTGACCGGCCATTTGCGTTTTTGCCGGTTTGATGCTAGATGCGCGCCAACACGAATGCTGGCGACACCAGGTGATCGCCGCGCTTTTGGATTTTCTCGACATGCAGATGACGTTCCGCCGTTTCGACTGGTCGGTTTCGCTCGTGCATTGGATGATGGGATAGGACGATGTCCACTTTGGAAGCTACACCCGGTCTTGCAGTCAAGGCGCCTCTGGTCGCCAACAGCGACCTCATGTCGGACAAGCCGTCTTTGATCGGCATGACGCGCGAAGAGATGGCGGATGCGCTGATGGACATCGGCGTGCCGCAAAAGCAGGTCAAGATGCGCGTCAGCCAGTTGTGGAACTGGCTCTATGTGCGCGGCGTCTCCGATTTCGACAACATGACCAATGTCGCCAAGGAGCTTCGCGAGACGCTGAAGGCGAAGTTCACCATCGCGCGGCCGGAAATCGTCGAAGAGCAGATCTCCAATGACGGCACGCGCAAGTGGCTGATGCGCTTCCCCCCGCGTGGTGCCGGTCGCCCGGTGGAAATCGAGACCGTTTACATTCCTGAAGAAGGCCGCGGGACGCTTTGCATCTCCAGCCAGGTTGGCTGTTCGCTCACCTGTTCCTTCTGCCACACCGGCACACAGCGGCTGGTGCGCAACCTGACGGCGGAAGAAATTCTCTCGCAGCTTCTGCTCGCCCGCGATCGTCTGGGTGATTTCCCGGATGGCTCGACGCCGGTCGGCGCCTATGTGCCGAGCGAAGGCCGCAAGGTGTCCAACATCGTGATGATGGGTATGGGCGAGCCGCTCTATAATTTCGAGCATGTGAAGACCGCACTCCTGATCGCAACCGATGGCGATGGTCTGTCGCTCTCCAAGCGCCGCGTCACGCTCTCCACCTCCGGTGTCGTGCCGGAAATCTTCCGCACCGGCGACGAAATCGGTGTGATGCTGGCGATCTCCCTGCATGCCGTGCGCGACGAGCTGCGCGACATGCTGGTGCCGATCAACAAGAAGTATCCGCTGAAGGAGCTGATCGACGCCTGCCGCAACTATCCGGGTCTCTCGAATGCGCGCCGCATCACCTTCGAATATGTGATGCTGAAGGACGTCAATGACAGCCTGGAAGATGCCAAGATGCTGACCCAGCTTCTCAAGGGCGTTCCGGCCAAGATCAATCTCATCCCCTTCAACCCATGGCCTGGCACCAACTATCAGTGCTCGGACTGGGCGCAGATCGAGAAGTTTGCCGACTTTATCAATCAGGCCGGCTACGCCTCACCGATCCGCACGCCGCGTGGGCGCGATATTCTGGCAGCCTGCGGCCAGCTGAAGTCGGAATCCGAACGCATGCGCAAGACCGAGCGCCTGGCGTTTGAAGCGATGATGATTGCCAATCATGGGGCTGACGACTGAGGAGAACGCTGTCGTCGCCCCGAGGACAGCCTCAGTCTTGAGTCTTTCCGGTAAGGGGCTTGTGGCGACACTCTTTCTGACGTCACCTTTGAATCCAGGTCATCTCCCGCTGCCTCCGGCAGCTTTTACATTATCCGCTGTGTTCCGCTTGCGACTGCAGCTTGCTCGGCACCGGGTTTGTCCATAACTCATCCAGCTCAGCAAATACTCGGTTGGCAAAACCGTCTTCCAAGAGGGCAAGTGCGGATGTTGCCACTGGTTCTATGGTAAAACGTTCGGGATAGCCCAGCGCTGAAAGACGTTGAGCGCAGGAGGGATGAGAGGACAGCTCGTCGACCTCCATCGACCATGCGTGCTGCGCATAGATGTTCAACAGCTCGATCATATTGAGCATAGACACCGCGTTTAACAGGCGTTTTGTGGGCGAAATGACAGGTGGCACGGTATCCGTACGTTGTTGTCGCAACGACTTATAAAATGTTTGCTCCAGGAATATGGCGGACGCATCGACCAGAAGCAGGGCGCGAGCGGCCTCCTCGCCGTGACCACCATTTGCCGCTTCGAGGTCGGCTTTGATCTCGGCGTCTCGAGACAGACGCATCTTCTCACGCTCAAATGACGGTGAGAGTCTTTTCCATACGGCAAAGAGCAGGCGTCCGGTGATTGATTTATCCGGTGGAGCGAAGTCGAAGACGATGTTGAGGCTTTCTTCGAGTTCTGCCAGACGGAGCTTTCCATTCACATCCTCGTTCAGCACGTGGCCATTCTCGTGGATAAGAATGGCGAACATCGCTTCTTTATCTGTGACTGCCAGCAAAGGAATGCCGACCTTCAGCTGGTAATAGCGGCGAAATCCGAGCAGAGTGCGATGCATCCTGATGCTGGCATTCACCGCGTCACCCAATGTAATCGCGGTTTTCCTGGCTGTGGCCTTTCCAGCAACAGCTTCCCACATGAACCACAGTCCAGGGGCTTGGGCTCGACTGATCCCATCGACCTTTTTGGTCGATAGATTTGCAAAGAATACGCCCTTCAACAAAGCGATCGTGATGTCTGCCGTCCATAAGGCAAAGCCGATCAGAACAAAAAACCAAATGACGTGCTGATCTAACAAAAAGAACCACAGGCTCATGATGAGCGCCAGCGGCAGGATCATAAACAATAAAGTAAATCGCCCGAAACGGCGGCCGGCAGCCAGAATAATCTTTGCCAAATCAAGTCTCACTCAAGGCTGACGCCACCGATCGCGCAGGGCAACCTGCTCGAACATTCCGACGACATGTCCCAGCCACTGTCTCAAGACCCTTATTCCTGTGACTTTGGTGATCTCTCCAGGATAGCGCATGCCGACAGAGGCGTAAGCGTCCTGATTGCGTTGGACTTGATTACTTATTGCGAGAACACGTCTGTATCTTGATCGCGGAAATTTTGTCTTACGTCAGACGGGTGTTGGCTTTGAGCTTGGCTGCGCGGTATCGGGCTGGCGTGGTATAGACGGCATTCGCGAGAAGAGGATCTGCAGTTGCCATCTATTTTTCGTCGGGCTTATGGACCTCAGCGGCTTTCGATTGAACCTTACCCTCAACCCAATCAAATATTTGATCACTCCGATCTGTCCCGCGTGATTGATTTCGGCTTGACCCTTTCTTAAAGAGGGCGGGAAAAGCAAAACAATCGGAGGAATATCCCTATGCGCGCACTTATTCTGGCGCTTGCCGCCGCCACGGCTCTTGTGCTGCCTGCCAAGGCAGAAGACGTGACCGTCGCTGTCACAGCCATTGTCGAGCATCCAGCCCTCGACGCCGCACGTGATGGCGTGAAGGCCGCACTTGCTGAGGCTGGCTACAAGGAAGGCGAAAACCTGAAGTTCGTCTACCAGTCCGCGCAGGGCAATCCAGGTACCGCCGCACAGATCGCCCGTCAGTTCGTTGGCGACGCTCCGAATGTCATCGTGCCGATCTCCACGCCGTCGGCTCAGGCCGTCGTTGCCGCAACGCGCGATATTCCAGTCGTCTTCACAGCCGTTTCCGATCCCGTCGGTGCGCAGCTCATCAAGTCGATGGAAAAGCCCGGCCGCAACGTCACCGGTCTTTCCGACGCACTTCCGGTCAATGAGCATCTGGCTCTGGTCAAGGAAATCGTGCCGTCTGCCAAGACGATCGGCTACATCTATAACTCGGCTGAGGCCAACTCCGTCTCGACGCTCGCTCTGTTGAAGGAAGCAGCGGCAAAGGCGGGTCTCACGGTTGTCGAATCCGTCGCCACCAAGTCCTCCGAAGTTCAGGGCGCGACCCGCGCGCTGGTCGGCAAGGCGGATGTGATCTACGTCCCGACCGACAACACCATCGTCTCCGCCTTCGAAGCGGCAGCAGGTGTTGCAGCTGAAGCGAAAATCCCGCTCTTTGCGGCTGATACGGATTCGGTTGCTCGTGGTGCCATTGCCGCGCTCGGCTTCAACTATTTCGATGTGGGCAAGCAGACGGGCGCTGTCGTTGTGCGTATCCTGAAGGGTGAGAAGCCCGGCGATATTCCAGTAACCACAGCTGTTGGCACCGACCTCGTTCTCAACAAGAAAGCCGCCGAAAAGGTTGGCGTCACGTTCCCTGAGAGCGTTGTGAAGCGCGCCACGAAGGTGATCGAGTAACACCGAACTTTTCGTCTCAAGTCATCCTCGGCCTAGAGCCGAGAATCCAGGTCTTGATGCTCTCATGAATGGTCGGGTCAAGCCCGACGATGACGAAATGAAAGTCTAGGCCTTCATCATTCCCAATCGAGGGTGCCGCTGACAAGCGGCATTCTTGCTCTATCGGCCCGGCGAAACATCCGGTCGAAAAATCCAAGGACTTCTGTCGTGAGCCAAATCGCCTTCTGGGGTGCCGTCGAACTGGGGCTGGTCTTCGCCTTTGTCGCTATCGGCGTTTATCTCGCCTTTCGCGTGCTCGACTTTCCGGATCTGACCGTTGATGGTTCCTTTCCGCTCGGCGCTGCCGTGGCGGCGGTGCTGATCATTGCCGGTCTTAACCCCTGGCTGGCAACCGGCGTTGCTATGATTGCCGGTGCGGGTGCGGGTATGGTCACGGCGCTTTTGAATGTCCGCTTCAAGATCCTCAATCTTCTGGCTTCGATCCTGACGATGATTGCGCTGTTCTCGGTCAATCTGCGCGTCATGGGCAAGCCGAATGTCGCGCTGCTCAATCAGGAAACGGTCATCGAGCCCTTCTATGGTCTTGGCATGTCCGACTATCTGGTGCGGCCGCTCTTCGTCGGCCTGCTGGTGGTCGTTGCCGTCATCCTCGTCTGGCGCTTCCTGGAAAGCGATGCAGGACTTGCCATGCGCGCGACCGGTGCGAATGCCCGCATGGCCCGCGCTCAAGGGGTAAAGACCGGCAACCAGATCTATCTCGGCATGGCGCTTTCCAACGCGCTTGTCGCGCTTGGTGGCGCGCTCTTTGCCCAGACCAATGGCTTTGCGGATGTCACGTCCGGTGTCGGTACCATCGTCGTCGGTCTCGCCGCCGTCATCATCGGTGAAACGCTGTTCGGCTCGCGCGGCATTCTGATTGCCCTGATCGGCTGCGTCTTTGGATCGATCGCCTATCGTCTTGCCATCCAGCTGGCGCTCTCCAGCGATGCGCTCGGTCTCAAGGCATCCGACCTCAATTTCGTCACCGCCGCGCTGGTGGCCGTTGCCCTTATCCTGCCGCGCCTGCGCCGTGGAGGAGCTGCATCATGATTTCGCTTTCCGATATTCAGGTCATCTTCGGCAAGGGAACGCCGCTGCAAAAGCAGGCGCTCTCCAAGCTCAATCTCACTATCGAAAACGGCTCGTTCGTCACCGTTATCGGCTCCAACGGAGCCGGCAAGTCCACGCTTCTCGGCGTCCTGGCGGGCGATGTGCTGCCGAGCGCTGGCAAGGTGACGATCAGTGGCGTGGACGTGACGCGCAAGCCGACGGCTAGCCGTGCGGGCCAGGTGGCGCGTGTGTTTCAGGATCCGCTGGCGGGAAGCTGCGGCGCGCTCACCATCGAGGAAAATCTGGCGCTTGCGGCTGCACGCGGCAAGGTGCGCGGGCTTCTGCCGGCACTCGGCGGCGGACGGCGTGCCTTCTTCCAGGATCGCATCGCCTCGCTTGGCCTCGGGCTCGAAAACCGTCTGAAGGACCGCATGGATCTTCTCTCCGGCGGACAGCGCCAGGCGGTATCGCTGGTCATGGCAACGCTTGCAGGTTCCGATGTGCTGCTGCTTGACGAGCACACCGCAGCGCTTGACCCTGGCATGGCGGAGTTCGTCATGGAACTGACCCGTAAGGTGGTGGAAGAGCGCAAGCTCACCACGCTGATGGTGACGCATTCCATGCGCCAGGCGCTGGATTACGGCGACCGCACCATCATGCTGCATGCGGGCGAGGTCGTTCTCGATGTGTCGGGTGAAAGCCGCAAGGGCCTGCAGGTGGAAGACCTGATCGAGATGTTCCGCAAGATCCGCGGCCAGACGATCGATGATGACGAGTTGCTGATCGGCTAAGAGACAAGGCGCCGCTGAGGCGCCTTTTTCGTATCCGCTTGTTACTTCGCCTGCGTCAGGAAAATCTTCACGGCGAAGAGCGAGAAGACACCGGCGATGGTGTAATCCAGGCCGCGAAGAACCTTGCGATTGCGCTGCAGCCAGTCGGAGAGCGAGTCTGCGGCAACGACAATGCCGATGCCGATTGGCAGGGCGACGATGATCGACCAGAGACCGAGGAAGATCAGCTTGCCGGTCACGTGCGGGTCGGAGGCTGTGACGAATTGCGGCAGGAAGGTCATGAAGAAGATGATGACCTTTGGGTTGAGCAGGTTAACCCAAAGCCCGTTGACCAGAGCAGACGTCATCGACGCGCCCGCCTTCTGTTCTTTCGGGCGCTCCATGACGAAGTTGGAGCCGTGGCGGATCGCCTGTATTGCAAGCCAGACGAGATAGGCAGCGCCCCCCGTCTTCAAGATCATGAAGGCCGTTGGCGAAGCGACGATGAGCGCGGCAACTCCGAAGGCGACCAAAAGCGTGTGAACGGTAATTCCAAGATTGGTACCGACCAGCGTCATGAAGCCCGCCTTGCGGCCTTCGCGCAGCGAACGGCTGATCCACAGCGTCATATCCGGGCCGGGCGTCACCGCCAGAATGAGAATGGCGATGGTGAAGGCAATGAGTGTCGGCAGGCTCGGTATGAAGTCCACGAAGGCACCATAAGGCTAAAGCATGTCGCGCAAAAGTGTGCAGCGGTTTTGCGATAACGACATGCGACAAAACAAGGGCCTAAAGCGAAGGAGCGAATCTGAAAGATCGCGACACGCTTTAGGGTTCAGGTGCCTACTCATAACGCTGTTTGACGAGCCTGCCAATTCCTCTTCATGTTGCGTCAGCTGTTCAGAAACGTCCTGAAGTGCTCGGCATAATCTTTATGCCAGCGTGACAATGGGGGCCGGTTCTGGACGATGTCGTTGGCGGCCCAGAGAATGCGCTTCTCATCGGTGCTTCTGTCCACCTCGTTATCGGGGCAGAGAATGTAGAAATCGCCCCTGCCGATACTCTCCAGCATGAAATCGACCGTCTGTTCCGGCGTCCAGGCGCCGTCGGGCTTTTCCGTGCGCTCGCCTGCGGTGAGACCGGTGAAGACGAAGCCGGGGATGAGCAGATGCGCCGAGATCGCACCCTTGTCGGCATTGCGCAGCTCGTGCTGCAGCGCTTCAGTGAACGCCTTCACGCCCGCTTTCGCAACGTTATAGGCAGGATCGCCCGGCGGCGTGGTGATGCCCTGCTTGGAGCCGGTATTGATGATAAGGCCCGGCTCTCCATGGGCGAGCATGCCCGCACCGAAGACGCGGGTGCCGTTGATGACGCCCATCAGATTGACGCCAATCACCTTGTCCCAGTTGGCCTGTGGGCCGAAAAGGGCGCTGCCCGGCTGGATGCCGGCATTGTTCATCAGCACATGCACGCGGCCGAAACGCTGGATGACGGCTCTTTCCAGCGCCTCAAGCTCATCGAGCTTTGAGACGTCGGTCGGGATGGCGGCGATATTCGCCGCGCCATCGGGCACTTCTGCGGCGATCTGACTTTCGGCGGCTCCCAGTTTTTCGCCATCGAGATCGACCAGCACAACGCTCATGCCGAGATGGGCAAACTGGCGTGCAGCGGCAAGCCCGATGCCGGAGGCGGCACCGGTGACCACGGCTACATTGTCCTGTCGCAATGCGGGGTGAAATGTCGACATTGGTTTCTCCTTCTCCATGGCCGTCTTTTTTCAAACGGCGGTGGCGTCCCATGTAACCAAGCGCCTCTCAAGGCGCTTCGAAATCTAGCGTTTTTCTCTCTCAAGTCACGTGACAAGTCATCGGACGCTCGATGTGTTCCCGGGCAGCGCCCATTTTCATTATCTCTTGCGTGTACCGATAAACTCGCTAAAAGTGCCGCAATCTCAAGGAAAGGCGAGGCTTCACGCGATCGCCGGTTATGCAAATGGATTTCACGAATGGCACTCCCGAAAGACGTTAAGAAAGTCGTTCTCGCCTATTCCGGCGGTCTCGATACCTCGATCATCCTGAAGTGGCTGCAGACCGAACTCGGCGCGGAAGTCGTCACCTTCACCGCCGATCTCGGCCAGGGCGAGGAACTAGAGCCGGCGCGCAAGAAGGCCGAGATGCTCGGCATCAAGGAAATCTTCATCGAAGATGTCCGCGAGGAATTCGTTCGTGATTTCGTCTTCCCGATGTTCCGCGCCAATGCCGTCTATGAAGGCGTCTATCTGCTCGGCACGTCGATTGCCCGCCCGCTGATTTCCAAGCATCTGATCGAGATTGCCAAGAAGACCGGTGCCGACGCCATTGCCCATGGTGCGACCGGCAAGGGTAATGACCAGGTGCGTTTCGAGCTTTCCGCTTACGCCCTGAACCCCGATATCAAGATCATCGCACCGTGGCGCGACTGGACCTTCAAGAGCCGTACGGATCTTCTGAACTTTGCCGAACAGCACCAGATCCCGGTTGCAAAGGACAAGAAGGGCGAAGCGCCGTTCTCCGTCGACGCCAACCTGCTGCACTCCTCATCCGAGGGCAAGGTTCTGGAAGACCCGGCGCAGGAAGCTCCCGAATATGTGCATATGCGCACCATTTCCCCGGAAGCCGCACCCGACAAGGCAACCGTCATCAAGGTTGGTTTCCGCAAGGGCGATGCCTGCTCGATCAACGGCGTTGAAATGTCGCCTGCGACCCTTCTGCAGACGCTCAACGATTATGGCCGCGACAATGGCATTGGCCGTCTCGACCTCGTGGAAAACCGCTTCGTCGGCATGAAGAGCCGCGGCGTCTACGAAACCCCTGGCGGCACGATCCTGCTTGCAGCGCACCGCGCCATCGAATCCATCACGCTCGACCGCGGTGCCGCGCACCTCAAGGATGAGCTGATGCCGCGTTACGCAGAGCTGATCTATTACGGCTTCTGGTTCTCGCCGGAGCGCGAAATGCTGCAGGCCCTGATCGACAAGAGCCAGGAGCATGTGGAAGGCGAAGTGACGCTGAAGCTCTACAAGGGCAATGTCATGGTCACCGGTCGCGAGAGCGCCAAGTCGCTCTATTCCGACAAGCTCGTCACCTTCGAAGACGACCAGGGCGCCTACGACCAGAAGGATGCCGCCGGCTTCATCAAGCTCAACGCGCTGCGTCTGCGTACGCTCGCCAAGCGTAACCTCGGTAAGTAATTCTGCATTTGATGTGAAGATGAAAAGCCCCGTTTTTGCGCGGGGCTTTTTATTGCTCCCGGCTCAGCCTTCTGTCCGGTTCTTATCCATCGCCGCGGTGTGGAGGTTCTTCTGCAATACGGAGAGCAGCGCATGGAAGCGTTCGACGTCTTCCCTGCCCAAACCTTCCGTTGCCTGCGCCATCAGACCATCCACCTCTTCGCGCACCGATTTCAGCATCTGCGTCGAGCTTTCCGTCAAGTAGATGCACTTCGACCGGCGGTCGTCCGGGTTGGGGCGACGCTCCACAAGCGCGAGCGATTCCAGCTTGTCGAGATAGGTACAGACCGTCATCGGTTCGAGACCGATGCGAGCGGCAATGTCCGCCTGCTTGGCACCGTCGATGGCAGCAACGGTCAGCAGCGCGCGGGCCTCGCCGGGCGTCAGTCCAAGGCCTGCATTGGCAATACGCCGTTCGAACACGCTGTTGAGAAAACGGGCGCTGCTGTTGAGCAGAAAGGCCAGCGGTTCTCGTTCGGGATTGGATGTCATCAAATGGGTGCTTTTCACTAGAACTATTCTACGTTGTGACAACTTCTGTCTTTCCATGCAATCGGATGGAAGAAGAAAGTGTTCCGCACCCTTCATGTCTTTGACATCCACGCATCGTGCTTTTGCGGAAATCGAAGCCGATTTTAGGGCCGTTGCCGTTGCCCTTCTTGCGGTGTGATATTGAAAGCTTGCCGTCAGCATGCCCATATGGCTGACAATCACATCTGCATGAGGACATCACCATGACATCGACGACCGCGCATTATTCCGCTCTGACCGACTGGAACGGGAAAAACGGGCTGCCGCGTTTCGATGCTGTCAAGGACGAGGATTTTGCCGGTGCGTTCGATGCGGCCCTTGCTGCCCATGATGCAGAGATCGATGCGATTGCCCAAAACAGCGAAGCGCCGAGCTTCGCCAATACGGTGATTGCGCTCGAAATCGCTGGTGACGAGTTGTCGCGCGTCTCCGCGCTGTTCTGGAACAAGGCGGGCGCCCATACCAACCCGAAAATCCAGGCGCTGGAGCGTAAGATCGCGCCAAAAATGTCGCGCCACTATTCGCGCATCGGCATGAATGAGGCGCTGTTCAAGCGCATCGATACGCTGTGGGAGAAGCGCGAGACGCTTGGACTGACCCATGAGGAACTGCGGGTGCTTGAGCGCCACTGGAAAGGTTTCGTGCGCGCCGGCGCGAAACTGCCGAAGCCGGAGCAGGAGCGTCTGGCCGCCATTAACGAGGAGCTGGCGGGACTTGGCGCAAACTTCGGCCAGAACGTGCTTGCGGATGAAAAGAACTGGAAGCTGCTGCTGTCCTCGGACGAAGAGCTTGCCGGCATTCCGGGCTTCCTGCGCGATGCCATGGCGGGTGCCGCCAAGGAGCACGGCGAGGAGGACAAGTTTGCAGTGACCCTGTCGCGCTCCATCATCGAGCCCTTCCTCACCTTTTCCGAGCGCCGCGATCTGCGTGAGCAGGCCTTCAAGGCATGGGTGGCGCGCGGCGAAAATGGTGGCGAGACCGACAATCGCGAGATCGTCAGGAAGACACTGGCGCTGCGCGAAGAAAAGGCAAAGCTGCTCGGCCATGACAGTTTCGCAGCCTACAAGCTGGACGACACGATGGCGAAGACGCCGGATGCGGTGAACGGTCTTTTGACCCAGGTCTGGGAAAAGGCCGTGGCGCGCGCAGGCGAAGAGGAAGCCGAGCTTGCCACGGTCATTGCCGACGAAGGCAAGAACCATGAGGTGATGCCTTGGGACTGGCGCCATTATGCGGAGAAGCTCAGAGCAAAGCGCTTCAACTTCTCTGAGACCGAGCTGAAGCCCTATCTTCAGCTGGAAAAGATCATCGAGGCCTGCTTCGATGTGGCGACACGCCTCTTCGGCATTCATGCCGTCGAACTGAAAGACGTTAAGGCCTATCACCCGGATGTGCGCACTTTCGAAATTCGCGACGCCAATGGCGAGTTGAAGGCGATGTTCCTCGGCGACTACTTTGCCCGGCCCTCCAAGCGCTCAGGTGCATGGATGAGCTCCTTCCAGTCGCAGCACAAGCTGCCGCTGAAGAACGGCACGGTCGGTGAACTGCCGATCATCTACAATGTCTGCAACTTCGCAAAGCCATCCGCCGGCAAGCCAGCGCTGCTGTCGCTGGATGATGCACGCACGCTGTTTCACGAGTTCGGCCACGCGCTCCATGGCATGATGTCGAACGTCACCTATCCGTCCGTTTCCGGTACCGGCGTTTCGCGCGACTTCGTCGAACTGCCCTCGCAGCTTTACGAGCACTGGCTGACCGTGCCGGAAATTCTCGAAACCTATGCGCTGCATTACGAGACCGGCGAGCCCATGCCGAAGGCGCTGCTGGACAAGGTGCTTGCGGCCCAGACCTTCAATGCCGGCTTCAACACGGTGGAGTTCACCTCCTCGGCGCTGGTCGATATGGCGTTCCACACCCGTGGCACGGTGGAGGATCCGATGGCGGTGCAGGCAGAGGTGCTGAATTCGCTCAACATGCCGAAATCGATCACCATGCGCCACGCAACGCCGCACTTCCAGCACGTGTTTTCCGGTGACGGCTATTCCGCCGGCTACTACTCCTACATGTGGTCGGAAGTGCTGGATGCCGACGCCTTCGAGGCTTTCGAGGAGACGGGCAATCCTTTCGATCCGGAAACGGCGCGCAAGCTTCTCGACAATGTCTATTCCGTTGGCGGCGCGATCGATCCGGAAGTGACCTACAAGGCCTTCCGCGGCAAGATGCCGAGCCCGGAGGCCATGCTGAAGAAGCGCGGACTGGTCGCTGCGTAAAACATGTCGCGCAGAAGCGTGAAGCCGTCCTGCGACGCTGATATGCTGTCAAAGAAAGGGTGAAGGCGGGAAGAGCGAATCTGAACGATCGCACCCGCTTTAACCTTGAAAGCGCGCAAAAACCTGTCACACATCTCTGATACGGCGTTTTCGCAAGGGGCTTATGTCACAGGCCCCCCTTTCGCATTTGCAAAAAAAAGGTTATGAGCCCGCCAAACTAAATTGGCGCATCCCATACGATCAGCGCCCCAACCTCAGAGATATAATCATATGGCCCTTCGCAACATCGCGATCATCGCGCACGTTGACCATGGAAAAACGACACTTGTTGACGAGCTTCTGAAGCAGTCTGGTTCGTTCCGCGACAACCAGCGCGTTGCCGAGCGTGTTATGGATAGCAACGATCTGGAAAAGGAACGCGGCATCACCATTCTCGCCAAGGCGACCTCGGTTGAGTGGAAGGGTGTTCGTATCAACATCGTCGACACCCCCGGCCACGCCGACTTCGGTGGCGAAGTCGAGCGTATCCTCTCCATGGTGGACGGCGCGATCGTTCTGGTCGACAGCTCCGAAGGCCCGATGCCGCAGACGAAGTTCGTCGTCTCCAAGGCGCTGAAGGTCGGTCTTCGCCCGATCGTCGCGATCAACAAGATCGACCGTCCGGATGGCCGCCACGAAGAAGTCATCAACGAAGTCTTCGACCTTTTCGCCAATCTCGACGCGACGGACGAGCAGCTGGACTTCCCGATCCTGTACGGCTCCGGTCGTGATGGCTGGATGAACGTCAACCCGGAAGGTCCGAAGGATCAGGGTCTTGCACCGCTGCTCGATCTGGTTCTTGAGCACGTGCCTGAGCCTACGGTCGAAGAAGGTCCGTTCCGCATGATCGGCACGATCCTTGAGGCCAACAACTTCCTCGGCCGTATCATCACCGGCCGTATCGCGTCCGGCTCGATCAAGCCGAACCAGGCCGTCAAGGTTCTGGGCCAGGATGGCAAGACGATCGAAACCGGTCGTATTTCGAAGATCCTCGCTTTCCGTGGCATCGAGCGCACCGCGATCGAAGAAGCCCATGCAGGCGACATCGTCGCTATCGCCGGCCTTTCCAAGGGCACCGTCGCCGACACGTTCTGCGATCCTTCGGTCACCGAAGCCATGACCGCGCAGCCGATCGACCCGCCGACCGTCACCATGTCCTTCATCGTCAATGACAGCCCGCTGGCTGGCACCGAAGGCGACAAGGTCACGAGCCGCGTCATTCGCGACCGTCTGCTCAAGGAAGCCGAAGGCAACGTTGCGCTGAAGATCGAAGAAGCAGAAGGCAAGGACTCGTTCTTCGTGTCCGGCCGTGGCGAATTGCAGCTTGCGGTTCTGATCGAAACCATGCGTCGCGAAGGCTTCGAGCTTGCCGTGTCGCGTCCGCGCGTCGTGATGCACAAGGATGAGAACGGCACCCTGCTGGAGCCGATCGAAGAAGTCGTCATCGACGTCGATGAAGAGCATTCCGGTGTCGTCGTTCAGAAGATGTCCGAGCGCAAGGCTGAAATGGCCGAGCTTCGTCCTTCCGGTGGCAACCGCGTTCGTCTGAAGTTCTATGCGCCGACCCGTGGCCTGATCGGCTACCAGTCGGAACTGCTGACCGACACGCGCGGTACGGCCATCATGAACCGCCTGTTCCACGATTATCAGCCCTTCAAGGGTCAGATCGCAGGTCGCGTCAACGGCGTTCTGCTGTCGAACGGTTCGGGCGAAGCTGTCGCCTACGCCATGTTCAACCTGGAAGACCGTGGCCCGATGATCATCGAGCCGGGCGAAAAGGTTTATGCTGGTATGATCATCGGCATTCACACCCGCGACAACGATCTCGAGGTCAACGTGCTAAAGGGCAAGCAGCTCACCAACATCCGCGCCGCCGGCAAGGATGAAGCCGTGAAGCTGACGCCGCCGATCCGCATGACGCTTGATCGCGCGCTGTCCTGGATCCAGGACGACGAGCTGATGGAAGTGACGCCGAAGTCGCTTCGCCTTCGCAAGCTCTACCTCGATCCGAACGATCGCAAGCGCTTCGAAAAGGCCAAGATGGCCGGCTGATCGCCCTGCTATTAACCGTGTTTCCAAGAACCCGGCTTGAGCACGCCTCAAGCCGGGTTTTTCTTTGTCCGCGCGAATCAAGCCCGCTTGTCTCAATGGTAAAAAAAGCGTTAATCTTTTCCCCATCGTCCACATGATTAGGCTGTGGGTAAGCTTCCCGCCGTTAACCTTTATGGCTGGTAAGTTTTCATGGCCGGGGCCAGAATCGCGTTATGAAAACGTTATCCATCGATGTGCGCCGGGCTGAACCGGAAGACGCTGCCGCTATTGCAGAGACGCATCGGCTGTCTTGGGAGCAGGCCTATGCGGGACTTATTCCGCACAAGCCGCTCTGGCAGATGCTCGATCGCCGTGACGAGGACTGGTGGCGCCGTGCTGCCCGCGGTTCCGCCACGCTGCTGGTGGTCGAAGTGGCGGGCGTGGTCGCCGGTTACACGACGCTTGGCCTCAACCGTGCCCGCGGTCTTCCCTATGATGGCGAGATCTACGAGCTTTATCTGCGTCCGGAATATCAGGGCATCGGCCTTGGGACCGTCCTTTTCAAGGAAGGACGCCGCCTGTTGAAGTCGCTCGGCTGCAATGGCGTGGTGGCCTGGTGCCTCGAGGACAGCGATGTCGCCAGCCGCTTCTTCCGCTCTCACGGCGGCAAGGATATTGCCGAAGGCATGGAAGACTTCGCCGACAAGCAGCTGCGCAAGATCGGTTTCGCCTGGCGCTGACTGTTCTTCAAGCCGCGTCATGTGCGCGTTGACGCAAGTATGACGATTGGCCCGATCCCGTGACGCCGCCAGGGCACCTGTTAAGACTTCTCGCCCCTCGTTTCTTGTAACGCTCTCAATCCTTTAAGCTCAGCCCATTCTTGGTTCGACAAAAGCGCAAAGGTTGCGGCGGGCGATGTTGCAAAGCGCTGCCTTTCCCAGTATCGAGGATCAATCTCAACTCACCGAAATAAGGAAAGAGTATGCGTATTGATGCAATCTCCGTCGGCAAGAACCCGCCTGAAGACGTCAATGTGATCGTTGAAGTGCCGGTCGGCGGCCATCCTATCAAGTACGAGATGGACAAGGATGCTGGCGCACTGATCGTCGATCGCTTCCTCTACACGCCGATGACCTATCCGGGCAATTACGGCTTCGTGCCGCACACGCTGTCGGAAGATGGCGACCCGATCGATGTGTTGATCTGCAATACCCGCCCGCTGGTACCCGGCTGCGTCATCAATGTACGCCCGATCGGCGTGATGATCATGGAAGACGATGGCGGCAAGGACGAAAAAATCCTCGCGGTTCCGGCTCCCAAACTGACGCAGCGTTACGACAAGGTCAAAAACTACACCGACCTGCCGGACATCACGCTGAAGCAGATCGAGCACTTCTTCGAGCACTACAAGGATCTGGAGCCCGGCAAGTGGGTGAAGATGGGCGGCTGGCAGGATGTCGACGTTGCCAAGAAGCTGATCCTCGAAGCCGTCGAACGCTACAAGGCGCAGGGCTGATTTCAGCCAATCACCTTTTCAAGCTTACCTAAAAAATCCTCCGGTTCGCCATCGAGCCGGAGGATTTTTTTGCGCGATGTTTCGCCGGACACGAAACTGATCGATGACTTTGGGATCTTCAGCGTCTTTGACAGAAGCGCAATCAGCGCCTTGTTTGCCTTGCCGTCTTCCGGCACGGCGGTGACGCGGGCCTTGAGATAGGGCAGCCCTTCGGCATCCTTCTCCACGCCATCGATGGCATCACGCCCACCAGAGGGCGTGAGCCTCACTCTCAGCTCAATCTGCCGCGCGACGATCTTCCAGGGCTGGAGCGTCAAATGAAGAGCGAGATCAGGAAAGGTCTGATCGGATTTGCGATGATCATCTGAAGGAAGACAATGCCAAGCAGCACCACGAGCGGCGAAAGATCGATGCCACCCATGTTCGGAAGAACCCGGCGGATGGGGCGCAGAACCGGCTCGGTAGCCTGATACAGGAAGTTGCCGATCGCGTTTACGAACTGATTGGAGGAGTTGATGACATTGAATGCGTAGAGCCATGAGAAAATGGCGCTGGCGATCAAGATCCACCAGTAGATTTGCAACGCCAATAATATGATTGTAATCACCGCGTCGATAATGCCTACCATCAATGTCTCCTATGTTGTTGGCAGACATTTAGACATTACCACATGAGCCGACAAGTACCGTCACACGGAAGTGCGCGTTTAGAAAGTGTGTTGTCTTAGCGGCCTCTTTCCAAGGTGGGTAAAAAGCCGAAGACCAACCTTCGCTTTTGCTGCACCGAAAGCGTGACGGGATCTCTCACGCCAGCTCCCTTCTCTTTGCCACTCCAGCCTGCCGCGCGTCTTGGTCGCAAAACTGCTCTACACCGTCGCTCGACGCGGCTTAGATCGCGTCTGCGTCGGCCTCATCATGACCTTCAAGGTGCTTGTGGCTTGCCACCTGCTGGCGCTGCAGCACGCGGTCGCGCACGGAGACGCCAAGAAGCTCGGCGATGCGCCAGATGACATTGTCTTCCATCTCGTTGCGCTCGCCGTCTGCGTAGACGATGTCCCAGAGAATGCCGATGAGTTCGACGCGTTCCTGTTCGTTCAGGTGGCGGCGGATGTCGGTGGTGAAGCGGTAATAATCCACCGCCTCCTTGCCGGCTTCCTGCCCCGCATCCATGAGCGCATCCAGCTTGCCGGAACTGAGGTCATAATGCTCCTGCAGCAATTCGCGCAGGCGCTCACGCTCCACCTTGGACACCGTTCCGTCCGCTTCCATCACCTGAAAGCAAAGGGCGGCGATGGCAACGCGCAGGTCGTCGGGCGGAAAATCGCGAGACGTGTCGCCACTCGTCAGGCTTTGGAAGAAGGTCTGGATACGGTCGAGCATGGCTCTCCTTGAGCGTTAAAGGCTGCCTTAAAACAGATTGAGGCGGTTTTTTTCGTCCGCGGGGACAGAGGGTTTCTTGACACCCGGATCATCCGGCAAACCGCCGAAGAAAGGAACCGCTTCCCCGCTTTTTTCGATCACTGTGGTTTTTGGCGCAGCGGCCTTGGATGTCTGGGTCACCGGGGTCACGGGCTTTGCGGGTTCGGCCAGAGGGGCGCCCTCTGCTTTCTTCACGCCAGGGTCGTCCGGCGCGCCGCCGAAGAAGGGAACGACTTCCTCCGCTTTCGCCGAGGGCGTGACCTTTGCTGGTTCACCCGCTTGGACCTTGGGCTTTTGCGTTTCGACAACGGGATGAACCGTGGTCCTCGTCTCGGCCTTGGGCTCAACCTTCGGCTCGACGTGTGGCTTCGGCTCTGTTTTTACTGGAACCGGGATTTCGATGATGCGCTCACGAATTTCCTGCTGCGCCACGTCGGGAAGTGATGCGAGCGCGCTATCGACGCTCACATCTTCCACCGGGCCCTCCAGCTGGCCGAAGGGCGCCTTCCATTCGAAGGCATCGAGACGGCCGGAGACCGGCGAGACCGGATGCCATTTTTCCGAAACGATGCCGTCTGCCACCCAGGCCGGGTCGCGCGGCGCGCGCAGCGCCTGCGCCATCCAGTGACGCACACGGCCCTGATCGCCGGTCTCGGCCTCTTCGATATCGGCCAGCAGCAGGAAGACGCTTTCGCGTGGGGCGATGCGGGCGGCGGCTTGTGCCTTGGCTCTCGCCTTGTCGAAATCCTGCGCGGCCAATGCTGCCTGCGCCACGGCAAAGAGCGATTCGATATTGTTTGGCTTCAGGCTCTCCAGCCGCTCGGCGCGCTTCAGCCTGTCGATCGCCGTATCGCCGCTGCGCGCGCGAACATAAAGCTCGGCGATCTGTGGATGCGGCTCGGCCTTCCAGACGGGTTCCAGAATGGCGGCCGCCTTGCGCAGATTGTCTTCGCGGAGATAGGACTTGGCGGCGACGAGTGCTGCCGGCACGAGCGCCTTCGACAGTTTCAGTGCGGACTTTGCATCGTCGCGCGCACCCTTCGGGTCGATCTCGAACTTCTCTTCCGCCTTCGCGGTCAGAAGCACGGCCTTCAGGCGCTCGGCTTCGCCACGCTCGATGACGTGGGCGGCCTTCTGCTGGTCGAGCAGGCGGATCGCATCGTCCCACTCGCCACTGCGGCATTTGCTTTCCAGCGTCGCTTGCGCGGCCCAGGGCAGATAGGGCGCGTTTTTCGCCGCATCCTCGGCATATTGCGACGCCGCTTCATGCGCGCCTTGGCGGCGTGCCTCGATATAGAGGCCGCGAAGACCAAGTTCACGCGTCTCCGGGTCATTTGCCATAGCCTCGAATTTGCGGCGCGCGGCGTCATACTTGCCCTCGATCAGATCGGCCTGGGCTTCCAACAGATGGATCAGGGGCTCCTGATCGGCGCTGAGCAGACCCTGTGTTCTCGCGGTCATCTTGCGGGCCAGCAGGGCATTGCCGGCACCGGCAGCGATCAGGCCGGTCGACAGTGCCTGATAGCCTCGGTCGCGCTTGCGGGCGCGGAAGTAGCGGCGTGCGGCATGTGGGGAGTTCCACAGCGTGCTGATCATCCACCACAAGATCATAATGGCTGCAATGAGGGC
The DNA here is from genome assembly GCF_004310285.1 of Agrobacterium cavarae. Classification (GTDB taxonomy): domain Bacteria; phylum Pseudomonadota; class Alphaproteobacteria; order Rhizobiales; family Rhizobiaceae; genus Agrobacterium; species Agrobacterium cavarae. Next base: position 118,355 of record NZ_SISF01000013.1, on the reverse strand, counting down.
GGCAACCATGGAGGCCGCCACCATCATGCTCATCTGTATCAGCTGCCCCTGCCATTCCAGCGACAGAACGCCCGGACGATCCGCCAGCCAGGCGAAGCCGACGGCGATGAGAAGGACGATGACGACGAAGCTAACGATTCTGGTCATGTCTTACCCCTGCTGGCCTGTGCTGCTGACGGCGCGGTTCAATGTGCTGTTGACGAGATCCTCGACCTGAATGCGTGCGTCCAGCGACTTCTTGTAATCGGCCGACGCCGTCTTGGCGGCTTCGGGAAGAGCATCCCATTCAAGGGCCGCACCCTTCAGGTCGCCATTCTGCAGCTTATCTTCCATGCGGGCGATCTTGGCATCGTCGCCCTCGCCCTCGACATTGCCGACAGGGCGCACCTTGACCAGCGACATGGCGCTGTTGGCCAGCCGGTCGAAAATGCCTTCATTCGGATCGGTCGGGCGAAGGGCCGTCAGCATGGCATTGGCGACATCGGGGAAACGACGCACCAGTTCCGCACGCGTCGGTACGCCGGTATTGGCGAAGGGGCGCAGCGCCTGGATTGCCGGATCGTCCGGCGTGACCTTGGACAGTGTATCGAGTTCCGTGAGGAAAGGACCGCCGCGATCGATCGCCGCCTTGAGTGCTGCCGAGGCAATGGCGCGCGCCACTTCGACATCGTCCCGAGGCTCGTTGATCTTGGTTTCTGCCGCGTCGAGCCGCTGCGTCAGCGACGCAATCTTCTGGTCTTCTGCTGCGCGCTCGGACTGCAAGGTCGAAACCGTGGTCTCAAGCTGGGAGATCTTAGCGCTGGCGTCGCCGCCGGATGCGGTGGAGCTTTCCAGTGCGGCAAGGCGCTGCTCGAGCGCAGACGTGTCAGCGGTCTGTCCTTTTGGTGTTTCGGCGATCTGCTGCTGCAGGCTGGCGACCTGAGATTTCAACGCGGCCAGTTCCGTCGACGAACCGCTATCGGCTGAACTGGACGGCAGGACGCCGGCATATTGCATGCTGCCTGCGGCCAGAAGCGCAATCAGGCCGCCGACAATGCCGGCGGCAATCAGGCCGGAATTGCCTTGCGGCTTCGCATCCCTCGATGGCGATGTGGTGGCTGCCGACGGCTTGCTGGCCGACGATGCGCTGGAGGATGTGGATGCCGTCGTCTGCGGCTTGAAGGGGTCGCTCTTTGAGGCGTCCTTCCCGAAGGTGCTCGATGTCGCTTTGGCGCTATCGGCAGCGCTGCTCGATGCAGCAGACGATGTGGTGGTGGAGGCTGCTGCCGTTGTCGCTTTCGGCGGCTCCTGCTTTACCGTCGCGTCCGTCTTCGCTGGGCCTTCGTCTTTCCCGGACGCGTCTTGCGGTTTTCCGACATTCGGCTCAGGCTCGATCGGCGATTTGGTTGGTTGGTCCCAGATCGGCTTCGGGTTCTCGGCTTTTGCTCCGTCCGCCACGCCGGTCGCTGGCGTGACGGGTTCGGGAGTGCTCGGTTCCGTCACCGGCTTTGCGTCACTTGATGCGCTTGTCGCCGTCGTATCCGCAGACGTGGATGGCTTGGTGGCGCTGACATCCGTCACGTCCTTGGCGTCCAGATCGATCGTGACCGGCTCGGTCTTGGATTTGGAGTGGCGTGGCGGCTTTCCGGATACCATGACAACCTCATTCTAGTCGTGTCTATTCCTCGGTCGCGGTGGCGACGTACCACCTTTCGGGAAGACGGGATCGCATGTCGCCACGCCCCAAACCTAGTCAGTGATGGTGGCAAAGGAAAGAGGCGAAAGGGAATTAGGTTCCAGCGCCCCTGTCCAGAAGCTGCAACATTGCGTGTTCGCTTGGCGTGGCGCTTGCACATGCGCGACTGCGATGCGGTGTCGGAACGACGTCCAGAAGCTTTTCGCTGATGCAGATGAAGCGGCTGGTGTGCAGAAGGGGCGCCAGATCATGGGCCTGGACAAGGTCAAAGAAGATCCGCGCGGTCTCGCGGGAATAGAGGAGAACCGCATCCGGCGGAATGTCGAGCACGGCCTGCAAGGCTGGCCCTTCCCACGAGACAGGCTGCATCTCGTAAATCTCGGCGATATCCAGCGTGATGACACTTGCCGCGAGTGTGTTTTCGAAGCCGCCCTCACGGGGCCGTCCGGCAAGATAGAGCACGTGCGCAGCAGGGCGTTTTGCCGATGATACTTGCCCGTCCGGCGTCAGTGTCGTCTTCACCAGATGGGCGAGTGCCGCGCCATCTCCCTCACCGGTAATCACGGTCTTAAATCCGCACTCGCGTGCCGCCTGGGCGGTTGCCGCACCCACGGCAAAAACCGGGCGGTCGAGATGGCCGGATAGATCGATGCCGGATGTGTCTAGGGCGCGAAGGGCCTCGGCGCTGGTGACGGCGAGAGCGTTGGGTTGGCGCGTCAGCGCCTCCCTTGCGGCTTGCGTCTTGTGCACCGCTTCGGTCAGCGGCATCAGGATGGGTTCGTGGCCGCGCTCGCGCAACAGCGTCGCCGTCTTCTGCCCCGAACGCATCGGACGGGTCACGACGACGCGCATGGCTCAGGTCCAGCTTTCGAAGAAGCTGGGACCGGCGGCGTGTCGCACCTTTTCGCCAGCCTGGCGGCCGAGCGTTTCGGCATCGGCAAGCGTGCCGGACACCTCGACGGCATGTTCGGTCTGCCCATCCGGTGTGAGGATGACGCCATGAAAGTGCAGGTCCTCCCCATGACAGGTGGCAAGCCCCGCAATCGGCGTGCGACAGGAGCCATCGAGAGCGGCTAGGAAGGCGCGTTCGCACATCACCGCATCATAGGTCGGCCCGTCATTGATGGCCGAGAGCAGATCTTGAATCCGGCTATCGCCGATGCGACATTCGATGCCGATGGCGCCTTGCGCGGGGGCAGGGGGGAACTCCTTCGGGTCCAGCAGTTCGGTCGGAACGTCGTCCTTGTTCAGCCGCTTCAGCCCGGCAAAGGCAAGCAGGGTGGCATCCGCCTGGCCTTCCGCCAGCTTGCGCAGTCTCGTATCGACCAGACCACGGAAGATGATGACCTCGAGGTCCGGGCGCAGGCGACGGATGAGCGCCTGACGGCGGAGCGACGCCGAGCCGACGATGGCGCCGTGCGGCAGTTCCAGGAGGCGAGGTGCAGTTCTGCCGATAAAGGCATCGCGCACGTCTTCGCGCGGCAGAAAGGCGCGCAGCTCCAGTCCGTCGGGTAGCCTGGTTGCCATGTCCTTGGACGAGTGAACGGCAAAGTCGAGATCGCCCGAGAGCAATTGCGCTTCCAGCTCTTCGGTGAACAGGCCCTTGCCGCCGATTTCGGACAGGGGGCGGTCGGTCATGCGGTCGCCCTTGGTCGCGAGCGGCACGATTTCGAACATCTCCGGGGCCAAGTCATGCGCCGCCGCCAGCCGGTCGCGCGTTTCGAACGCCTGCGCCAGTGCCAGCGGGCTACCGCGCGTGCCTATTCGGAAAGGTTTTGTTTGCATCCGCATCTATCCGTTGTTACCGGAGGTGTTCGTACCTAAGTTTCAAAAGCACCGCAATCAACGAACCGGCTGATGACCCCCTTTCTTCGTATCCTCGGCATAGAGACCAGTTGTGACGAAACCGCTGCATCTGTGGTGGTTCGGCATGCTGATGGCCGTGGTGAGATCGTCTCTGACGTCGTTTTGTCGCAGCTGGAAGAACACAGCGCCTATGGTGGCGTGGTACCGGAAATTGCCGCCCGCGCCCATGTGGAAGCCCTCGATACGCTGATCGAGGAAGCGCTCGCCAAGGCGGGCGTCACGCTGGGGCAAGTGGACGCGATTGCAGCCACCTCTGGGCCTGGTCTCATCGGCGGCTTGATCGTCGGGTTGATGACCGGCAAGGCAATTGCGAAGGCCGCGGGCAAGCCGCTTTATGCCATCAACCATCTGGAAGGCCATGCATTAACGGCGCGGCTGACGGACGGGCTTTCCTTCCCCTATCTGATGCTGCTCGTGTCCGGCGGTCATACCCAGCTGATCCTGGTTCGCGGTGTCGGCCAATATGAGCGCTGGGGAACGACCATCGACGATGCGCTCGGCGAAGCCTTCGACAAGACGGCCAAGCTGCTCGGTCTGCCCTATCCTGGTGGACCGGCAGTTGAGAAAGCGGCGAAGAATGGCAATCCCGATCGCTTCCCCCTGCCGCGCCCGATGGTAGGTGAAGCAAGGCTCGATTTCTCCTTTTCCGGTCTGAAGACGGCCGTGCGGCAGGCAGCCACTGCCATCGCCCCGCTTACAGATCAGGACATTGCCGATATCTGCGCCTCCTTCCAGAAGGCGGTATCGCGCACATTGCAGGACCGGATCGGGCGCGGGCTTCAGCGTTTCACCGAAACCTTCCCCTCCGTCGAGGGTGGACCGGCCCTCGTCGTTGCCGGTGGTGTCGCCGCCAATCAGGAGCTGCGCGGCACCTTGCAGGCGCTCTGCGACAAGCACCGCTTCCGCTTCATCGCCCCGCCGTTGTCGCTTTGCACCGATAATGCCGCGATGATCGCCTGGGCAGGATTGGAGCGCATGGCGCAAGGCATGGAGCCGGACAGTCTTGACACACAGCCGCGCTCGCGCTGGCCGCTCGATGCGGATGCGAAGACACTGGTCGGCTTTGGCAAGCGGGGAGCCAAGGCATGAGCAAGCGCGAAACCATCGTTGTCATCGGGTCCGGTGCCTTCGGCACGGCTATTGCGGTGGTGATTGCGCTGGAAAACCGCCATGACGTCACGCTGCTTGGCCGCGATCCGTCCTTGATGGCCGACCTGCAGGCCGATGGCGTGCATGATGCGGCGCTGCCGGGAATCGCGCTTCCCGATGCGCTGAACTATTCCGCCGAACCCGAAGTGCTGCGCAATGCCGGCATCGTGCTGTTTGCCATGCCCTCACAGGCGCAGGCGGATGCGGCGCGCCAATATGGTCCTTACCTGGCTAAGGATGCCGTGGTGATGACCTTGGCGAAAGGGATCGACCGCTCGTCCGGCTTGCTTCTCACACAAGTCTTGGAAGAGGAATTGCCGTCGCATCCTGTGGCCGTGCTTTCCGGGCCGGGCTTTGCCGCCGATATCGCCAAGGGGCTGCCGACAGCCATGGCGGTTGCAGCCAGCGACGCGGCACTTGCCGAGCACTTGGCGCAAACCATTTCCGGGCAGACCTTCCGGCTCTACGCCTCCACCGATCGCATCGGCGTGCAGCTTGGTGGCGCGCTGAAGAATGTGCTGGCGATCGCCGCCGGCATCGTCGAAGGGGCGGGGCTGGGTGAATCGGCGCGCGCGGCCTTGATTGCGCGCGGGCTTGCGGAAATGTCGCGGCTTGTCGTTGCCGTCGGCGGGCAGGCAGATACGGTGCGCGGGCTTTCCGGTCTCGGCGATCTTGTGCTGACCGCCACCAGCCACCAATCGCGCAATCTGCGCTTCGGCATATCGCTGGGGCAGGGGGACGCACCCTCGGCCTTCCATGGCGGGCTGGTGGAGGGCGCCTACGCCGCCTCCGTTGCGTCCCGGCTTGCCGCCGACCACAAGATCGACATGCCCGTCACCGATGCCGTTGCGGCGATCATCGACGGGCGGCTGGACATTCGCACTGCCATGCGACAATTGATGACACGGCCCATCACCACCGAATAGGGACTGGGCAAAAGAGGAGAAGACAATGCTGTTTGCCTTTATCTGCAAGGACAAGCCTGGCCATCTGAATGTGCGCATGGATACCCGCCCTGCACATCTGGAGCATCTCAACAAGCTCAACGCCGAAGGCACGCTGAAGATCGCCGGCCCGTTTCTTGATGCGGATGGCAAGCCGAATGGCAGCCTGGTGATCGTCGAAGCCGCCGATATCGATGTCGCACGTGCCCTTGCCGATGCCGATCCCTATGCCAAGGCGGGTCTTTTCGAAAGCGTCGATGTGAAGCCCTATAATTGGGTCTTCAACAATCCGGCTGCGTAAGGACTAAGCACGACATGGCGAATTACTGGCTATTCAAATCCGAACCCGACACCTGGTCCTGGGAACAGCAGAAGGCCAAGGGCGAGGCTGGCGAGGAATGGACCGGCGTGCGGAACTATCAGGCGCGCAACAACATGCGGGCGATGAAACTTGGCGACAAGGGCTTCTTCTATCACTCCAATGAGGGGCTGGAAGTCGTCGGCATCGTCGAGGTCTGCGAGTTGTCGAAGCCGGATTCCTCTGCAGAGGGGGATGCGCGCTGGGACTGCGTGCACATCAAGGCGGTCCGCGACGTGCCGAAGCCCGTGACCTTGAAGGCAGTAAAGGCCAATCCGAAGCTTGCCGACATGTCGCTCGTCACCTCCATGCGGCTTTCCGTCCAGCCGGTGACGGAAGACGAATATCTGGAAGTCTGCCATATGGCAGGCGTCGACAAGCCACCGCGCTCGCCAGACTGATCCAGACCTTGAAGACCGCGCCAGACGCCTTCATCCGCGCCAATACGACCATCATGGCACCGCCGCATGTTCCAGAGCTTCGCCTCCATCTGGCAAGCGAAGCGCATGATCTGTGGTTGAAGACGGAAGAAGAGCTGGAAGAGATCGGCCTGCCGCCGCCCTTCTGGGCCTTTGCCTGGGCCGGCGGGCAGGGGCTGGCGCGCTATGTTCTCGATAATCCCGATATCGTGCGCGGCAAGCGGGTCGTCGATTTCGCCAGCGGCTCCGGGATGGTGGCGATTGCCGCGGCCCTTGCCGGTGCGGCACACGTGCTGGCGGTCGATATCGATCCCTGGGCAAAGAGTGCGGTTATGCTGAATGCTGTCGTCAACGGCGTCACGATCGACGTGATCTCAGATGATGTCATCGGCAAGGATCTCGACGCCGACGTGTTGCTTGCTGGTGATGTGTTTTACGACAAGGGATTTGCCGATGCGCTGATCCCATGGTTTTCAACCATCACGTCCAAGGGCGTTGCCGTGCTGGTCGGTGATCCAGGCCGTGCCTATCTGCCCAAGACGAAGCTGACCGCCTGCGCCACCTATCAGGTGCCGGTGACGCGGGCGCTGGAGGATAGCGAAGTCAAGCAGACGACCGTCTGGCGTCTGTCCTGACTGCCGAAAGCCCTTAAGGACGGATGACGCAGACGCCTGCTTCATAATGGCAGCTGTCATTGAATGTGCGCTGGTTCACGTGGATGATGCGCGGCTCGATGGTGCTTCGACGATAATCATCCGGCAGATAGGCGCCGCCGCTTTGGGCGTAGAAGTAGTTGCCGTTGCCGGGAAACCGCGCTGCCGTCAGTCCGCCCGCATAGGTGCCGATGCCTCTGACATGGGAAGGCAGACCATAGCCACCGACCACGGAGGGCTGTGAGTCACCGTATCTCTGATAGGAGCGGTGGTCGCGATGATAGTCGTTTGCGGTCGCCAGAGAAGGGGAACCAACGGCGATCAGGAGAGTTGGAATGATCCAGGATGCCTGCTTGAACATGATCTTCTCCATCCAGTTTTTAAGCTTCCCGTTCAATCGGAAAGGCTGCTTTTATTTTACGTTTACGTAAATTAAATCGAATGCTGACGTTTGGAAACGCTCGACATTTTATTTTCGATCCAGAGAATCACGCAGAATTTTTTAGACCACAATCGATTAAATTCAAAACGGTTGCCGATTGTACTTGTCGTGATGCTCTCCTGCGATTAAAGGTCGCGCTTGGTGCAATGCACATTCTTTCGTCATGTGCGTTGTTTGGGGGCGCCCGGCTATCATCGGCGCCAGGAAACGCCGTGAGGTTCATATGGCGAACACGACAAACAATCGGCCTTTGTCGCCGCATCTTCAAATCTACAAGCCAATTCCGACAATGGTTGCGTCGATTGTACACCGTATCACCGGTGGCGCACTCTATTTCGGCACGCTTCTCGTTGCCTGGTGGCTGATTGCGACCGCCTCCGGCGTCGACGCTTATGCCTGGGTACAGTGGGCCATGAGTTCGCTGATCGGCAAGCTGGTCCTGATCGGCTATACCTGGGCGCTGGTTCACCACATGCTGGGCGGTCTTCGCCACTTCATGTGGGACCTGGGCCATGGCTTCGACAAGCATTTCACCACCAAGCTCGCCAAGGCGTCCTTCGTCGCGTCGATCTGTCTGACCGCGCTGATCTGGGTTGTCGCCCTGATCGTGCGCTGAGGAGATAACATCATGGATATGCGCACCCCTCTCGGCAAGGTTCGCGGTCTCGGTTCGGCCAAGGAAGGCACCGAGCATTTCTGGCGCCAGCGCGTGACGGCCGTTGCCAACGTGCCGCTGCTGATCTTCTTCGTCGGTTTCCTCGTCATGTATGGCGGCGCACCCTACGAGGTCGTCGTTTCGGCTCTGTCGAACCCGCTTGTCGCGGTGACCATGGGCCTCGTCGTCATTTCCGGCCTCATCCACATGAAGCTCGGCATGCAGGTCATCATCGAGGACTATGTGCATGCGGAAGTTCCGAAGCTGGTTCTTCTGATGCTGAACACCTTCTTCGCGGTGGCCGTCGGCGGTCTCTGTCTCTTCGCCGTTCTGAAAATCGCATTCGCAGGATAATCCGTCATGGCACCGAACAGTTCACCCTCCCAGAACGGCAAGGCCTATACTTACGTCGATCACTCCTATGACGTCATCGTCGTGGGTGCTGGCGGCGCTGGTCTGCGCGCCACGCTCGGCATGGCCGAGCAGGGCTTCAAGACCGCCTGCATCACCAAGGTTTTCCCGACCCGTTCGCACACCGTTGCCGCCCAGGGCGGCATCGCCGCCTCGCTCGTCAACATGACGCCCGACTGTTGGCAGTGGCACCTATACGACACCGTCAAGGGTTCCGACTGGCTCGGCGACGTGGACGCCATGCAGTATCTCGCCATGGAAGCGCCAAAGGCGGTCTATGAGCTCGAGCATTATGGCGTGCCCTTCTCGCGTAACGCCGAAGGCAAGATCTACCAGCGCCCGTTTGGCGGTCACATGCAGAATTACGGCGAAGGCCCGCCGGTACAGCGCACCTGCGCTGCCGCCGACCGTACTGGCCATGCAATTCTGCACACGCTCTATGGCCAGTCGCTGCGCAACAATGCGGAATTCTTCATCGAGTATTTCGCGCTCGACCTGATCATGTCGGATGACGGCCGCTGCACCGGCGTCGTTGCCTGGAACCTCGACGACGGCACCATTCACCGTTTCTCCGCCAAGATGGTCGTTCTGGCGACCGGCGGTTACGGTCGCGCCTATTTCTCCGCCACCTCCGCGCATACCTGCACGGGTGATGGCGGCGGCATGATTGCACGCGCCGGCCTTCCGCTTCAGGATATGGAGTTCGTTCAGTTCCACCCGACTGGCATTTACGGCGCAGGCTGCCTGATCACCGAAGGCGCGCGCGGCGAAGGCGGCTATCTGGTCAACTCTGAAGGCGAGCGCTTCATGGAGCGTTACGCTCCGTCTGCCAAGGACCTGGCATCGCGCGACGTCGTGTCGCGCTGCATGACCATGGAAATCCGCGAAGGCCGAGGTGTGGGCAAGAACAAGGACCACATCTTCCTCCACCTCGATCACCTTGATCCGGCGGTTCTGCATGAGCGTCTTCCGGGCATTTCCGAAAGCGCCAAGATCTTCGCTGGCGTGGACGTGACGCGCGAACCGATCCCGGTTCTGCCGACGGTTCACTACAATATGGGCGGCATTCCGACCAACTATTGGGGTGAAGTGCTGAACGCCGACAGCGAAAACCCTGGTCGCATCGCACCTGGCCTGATGGCTGTTGGCGAAGCAGGCTGCGCCTCGGTTCACGGTGCAAACCGTCTTGGCTCCAACTCGCTGATCGACCTCGTGGTCTTCGGTCGTGCGGCCGCCATTCGCGCCGCCCAGGTCATCAACCGCGAGGAGCCGGTACCTGCGCTCAACATTGCTGCCTGCGACAAGATCATGGATCGCTTCGATCGCCTGCGCAACGCCAGCGGCAGCACGCCGACGGCCGTGCTTCGGGACAAGATGCAGCGCGCCATGCAGGAAGACGCCGCTGTGTTCCGCACGCAGGAATCGCTTGCCAATGGCTGCGAACGTCTCTCCGCCATCTGGAAGGAACTTCCCGATGTGAAGGTGACCGACCGCTCGATGGTGTGGAATTCCGATCTGGTGGAAACGCTGGAACTGGAAAACCTGATGGCCAACGCCATCACCACGGTCTACGGCGCGGAAGCCCGCAAGGAAAGCCGCGGCTCGCATGCGCGCGAGGACTATACCGATGGTCCTTTCGCCGGCCGCGACGACGTCAACTGGCGCAAGCACACGCTGGCCTGGGTCAGCGAAGCGGGCGACGTCAAGCTCGACTACCGTCCGGTTCACACCGAACTCATCGCCGATGGCATCGATCCCAAAAAGATCGAGCCAAAAGCACGCGTCTATTGATTTGAGAGGTATTGGACATGGTTGAACTTGCTCTCCCCAAAAACTCTCAGATGACCGAAGGCAAGGTCTGGCCGAAGCCGGCAGGCGCGAAGAATATTCGCGAATACCGGATCTATCGCTGGAACCCTGACGACGGCCAGAACCCGCGCATCGATACCTATTACATCGATATCGATGATTGCGGCCCGATGGTTCTCGATGCGCTTTTGTACATCAAGAACAAGATCGATCCGACGCTCACACTTCGCCGTTCCTGTCGTGAAGGCATTTGCGGTTCCTGCGCGATGAATATCGACGGCACGAATACGCTCGCCTGCACCAAGGGCATGGAAGAGATCAACGGCACGGTAAAGGTCTATCCTCTGCCGCATATGCCGGTGGTCAAGGACCTGGTGCCGGATCTGTCGAACTTCTACGCACAGCACCGCTCGATCGAGCCGTGGCTGAAGACTGTATCTCCACCGCCTGCGAAGGAATGGAAGCAGAGCCACGAAGACCGCCAGAAGCTGGATGGTCTTTACGAGTGCATTCTATGCGCCTGCTGCTCCACGTCCTGTCCCAGCTACTGGTGGAATGGCGACCGTTATCTTGGTCCGGCCGTTCTGCTGCAGGCCTATCGCTGGCTGATCGACAGCCGCGACGAAGCAACCGGCGAGCGTCTCGACAATCTCGAAGACCCTTTCCGTCTGTATCGCTGCCACACGATCATGAACTGCGCGCAAGCCTGCCCCAAGGGTCTGAACCCTGCCAAGGCGATTGCCGAGATCAAGAAGATGATGGTCGAGCGTCGCGTGTGACGGTCGCCTTGTATCTGTAATGTTCGCAAGCCGCGGCCACAGGTCGCGGCTTCTTCATTCGAAAGCGGCGAAGAATTTTCCTAAAATGCCGTCGAAATGGCAATTATCGTTGCCGCGTCTTGCCTTAGCTAAGGCTTTGGTAATAATTCGGCCGCTTTGTGTAACCATGAATTTTCCGAAGCGACGAGAATCGGGAGCTTGAGATGCAAGTTAGATATGTGGTGACGGGCCTTGCGGTCGTTATCGGCCTCGCCGGTTGCCAGCGTACCTCTTACGATTATAGCAGCAATTCGAATGCGGGTCCCGGCTATACGCCGCCGCTTCAGGCGCAGCCAGTTCCATCGGTCCAGTCCGGCGCGCTTCCTCCTCCCGGTGGTTCTTCCCAGTTCCCGACGGCTCCGACGGCAACGCCGCCCGGCAGCGCCACTGTCGCAGCGGGTGCGCCGACGACGGCTCTGGATGTGACCAAGGAATCGATGGTCGGCAACTGGCGTGTGTCCAATGGCGGCGCCAATTGCGATATGTTCCTGACGCTCACCAATCTCGGCAGCGGTTCGCGCGGCGGTACGCGCGGTTGCACCGGCGACCTGACAGCCATGGGCTCCTGGGAAGTCTCGGGCAAGATGGTCCAGTTCAAGAACCGTCAAGGCGATACGATCGGTCGCGTCTACAAGACCTCCGATGCCCGTTACGACGGTACGACCAATAACGGCCAGCCTCTGAGTCTGAGCCGATAACAGATCGACGGGGAGCGCGCGTCTGCTGTAAGCGACGTGCGCTTCGCGCGCGGGGTCTTTCTCCATGCAGCGAGTGCCGGACTACAACCATAGTGTCGTTGAGCAACTCAACGCATTGACGGCGTCCGGCGAGTTGAAGGCCGATGCCGCCCAACTCGGCGTTGCGGCCCATCTCGACAGAATCCTCTCCGACCTGAAACTGCGCAAGCCCGCGAAGAAGAAGAGCGCGCTTGGCTGGATGTTTGCCCGCAAGGCCGCCGCCTCGCCGTCCGTCAAGGGGCTTTATGTCCATGGCAGCGTCGGGCGCGGCAAGACGATGCTGATGGACATGTTCTTCCAGATGGCGCCGGTGGAGAAGAAGCGCCGCTGCCATTTCCATGAATTCATGGCCGATGTGCATAATCGCGTCCACGCACACCGGCAGAAGCTGAAGAACGGCGAGACCAAACAGGCCGATCCCATTCCGCCGGTCGCCGCGCAATTGCTTGCCGAAGCCGAACTGCTCTGCTTCGACGAATTCACCGTCACGGACATTGCCGACGCGATGATCCTTGCGCGGCTCTTCACCGAGCTATTCGCCAATGGCTGTACGCTGGTCACCACCTCCAATGTCGTCCCGGACAATCTCTACAAGGACGGCCTCAATCGTGGTCTCTTCCTGCCGTTCATCGATCTCCTCAAGCAGAATGTCGACGTCGTTTCGCTCGATAGCCCGATCGATTACCGCATGGAGAAGGTCAAAAGCCTGCCCGTCTATGTGACGCCGCTCGATGGCGCTGCCGATCAGGCGATGGACATGGCCTGGCATCATCTGACTGCAGGTCAGGTCGTTGCGCCAGTGGAGATCGAGATGAAGGGTCGCGTTGTTCTCGTGCCGCGCGCGGCGGGACGGGTGGCGCGCTTCACCTTCCGCGATCTTTGCGAGAAGCCGCTCGGCGCGTCCGATTTTCTGGCCATTGCCGATCGCTTCGATACCGTCTTCATCGATCATATTCCGCTGCTGAGCGCGGACCGCCGCAATGAGACCAAACGGTT
>NZ_SISF01000013.1:30276-105361 GCF_004310285.1 Agrobacterium cavarae | reverse complement strand
GCGCTTTACGATCACACCGTTCGGCTTTTCGCCTCTGCCGCCGCCATGCCGGAGGATCTTCTGGGGACCAGAAAGGGCACGGAAGGTTTCGAGTTCGATCGGACAGCATCGCGTCTATTTGAGATGAGCAGCGCCGACTATCTCGCACTGCACAACGAAAAGCGTCATGCAGCGTGACGCTTTAATGACATAATATATTACGTTTACGTAAGAATTTTATCATCTAAACGATTGAAAAACCTTGCTCTGAAAGAATCGGTTGCCATTTTTGGCCAATGCGTCTAAGCCGAGTGCGACAATTTCAGCCGCAGTCCGTCTGCGGAAAATTGAGTTGAAGCTTAAGAGGAAGCATTCGATGTCTCGCAAAAAGATTGCACTTATTGGTTCTGGCATGATCGGCGGCACGCTGGCGCATCTCGCCAGCCTGAAGGAATTGGGCGATATCGTCCTCTTCGATATTGCTGACGGTATTCCGCAGGGCAAAGGTCTGGATATTGCCCAGTCCGGCCCGGTCGAAGGCTTCAACGCAAAGCTCACCGGCGCCTCCGACTACGCTGCCATCGAAGGTGCAGACGTCTGCATTGTCACCGCAGGCGTTGCCCGCAAGCCCGGCATGAGCCGCGACGATCTTCTCGGCATCAACCTCAAGGTCATGGAACAGGTTGGCGCGGGCATCAAGAAGTATGCCCCCAATGCTTTCGTGATCTGCATCACCAACCCGCTCGACGCCATGGTCTGGGCTCTGCAGAAGTTCTCCGGCCTGCCGAAGAACAAGGTCGTCGGCATGGCCGGCGTTCTCGACAGCGCCCGTTTCCGCCTCTTCCTCTCCGAAGAGTTCAACGTTTCGGTTGAAGACGTCACCGCCTTCGTTCTCGGCGGCCACGGCGACACGATGGTGCCGCTTGCCCGTTACTCCACCGTTGCCGGCATTCCGCTGACCGACCTCGTCAAACTCGGCTGGGTCTCGGCTGAGCGTCTTGAGCAGATCATCCAGCGCACCCGTGACGGCGGCGCGGAAATCGTTGGTCTTCTGAAGACCGGCTCCGCCTACTACGCACCTGCCGCTTCCGCCATCGAGATGGCCGAATCCTACCTCAAGGACAAGAAGCGCGTTCTGCCTGCTGCCGCCTATCTGTCCGGCCAGTACGGCGTCAACGACATGTATGTCGGCGTGCCGACGGTGATTGGTGCGGGCGGTATCGAGCGCATCATCGAGATCGAACTCAACAAGGACGAAGAAGCAGCCTTCCAGAAGTCCGTCGGTGCCGTTGCCGGTCTTTGCGAAGCCTGCGTCAACATCGCTCCGTCGCTGAAGTAATTGCCTTTCAGGCTGTAAACAGGGAATAACCCATGAATATTCATGAATATCAGGCCAAGGCTCTTCTGAAGGGCTATGGTGCGCCGGTTGCCGAAGGGGTTGCCATCCTCAAGGTCGAAGAAGCAGAAGCTGCCGCCAAGCAGCTTCCCGGCCCGCTCTACGTGGTCAAGAGCCAGATCCACGCTGGTGGCCGCGGCAAGGGCAAGTTCAAGGAACTCGGTCCCGATGCCAAGGGCGGCGTTCGCCTGGCGAAGTCGATCGAGGAAGTCGTTTCCCACGCCAAGGACATGCTCGGCAACACGCTGGTCACCGCTCAGACGGGCGACGCTGGCAAGCAGGTCAACCGTCTCTACATCGAAGACGGCGCAGACATCGCTCGCGAACTCTATTGCTCGCTGCTCGTTGATCGCTCCGTCGGCAAGGTTGCCTTCGTCGTTTCGACCGAAGGCGGCATGGACATCGAAGCTGTCGCTCATGACACGCCTGAGAAGATCCACACGATCGCCATCGATCCGGAAGCCGGCGTGACGGCTGAAGACGTGGCGAAGATTTCCAGCGCGCTCGAGCTCGACGGCGTTGCTGCTGAAGACGCCAAGTCGCTCTTCCCTGTTCTCTACAAAGCCTTCGTCGACAAGGACATGGCGCTGCTCGAGATCAACCCGCTGATCGTCATGGAAAATGGCCATCTGCGCGTTCTCGACGCCAAGGTTTCCTTCGACGGCAACGCACTGTTCCGCCACGACGACATCAAGGCACTGCGCGACGAGACCGAAGAAGACGCCAAGGAAATCGAAGCCTCCAAATGGGACCTCGCTTACGTGGCGCTCGACGGCAACATTGGCTGCATGGTCAATGGCGCCGGTCTTGCCATGGCGACGATGGACATCATCAAGCTTTACGGCAAAGAGCCTGCAAACTTCTGCGACGTCGGCGGTGGCGCCGGCAAGGAGAAGGTCGCTGCAGCCTTCAAGATCATCACCGCAGACCCGAAGGTCGAGGGCATCCTCGTCAACATCTTCGGCGGCATCATGAAGTGCGACGTCATCGCTGAAGGCGTTATCGCCGCCGTAAAGGAAGTCGGTCTGAAGGTTCCGCTCGTCGTGCGCCTGGAAGGCACGAATGTCGAACTTGGCAAGAAGATCCTGAACGAATCCGGCCTCGCCATCACGGCTGCCGACGATCTGGACGATGCTGCCAAGAAGATCGTCGCCGCGGTCAACGGCTAATTTTTAAGGATCCTGATTAATGTCCATTCTCGTCAATAAAGACACAAAGATCCTCGTGCAGGGCCTGACCGGCAAGACCGGTACGTTCCACACCGAACAGGCTCTCGCCTATTACGGCACGCAGATGGTCGGCGGTATCCACCCCTCCAAGGGCGGCACCAACTGGACCGGCTCCAAGGGCGAAACCCTGCCGATCTTCGCAACCGTTGCCGAAGCCAAGGAAAAGACCGGTGCAGACGCATCCGTGATCTACGTTCCGCCGGCAGGTGCTGCTGACGCGATCATCGAAGCGATCGACGCCGAGATCCCGTTCATCACCTGCATCACCGAAGGTATTCCGGTTGCAGACATGGTTCGCGTCAAGGCTCGCCTCGATCGTTCCAGCTCGCGCCTGCTTGGCCCGAACTGCCCAGGTATCCTGACGCCGGAAGAATGCAAGATCGGCATCATGCCGGGCTCGATCTTCCGCAAGGGTTCGGTCGGTATCGTCTCGCGCTCCGGCACGCTGACCTATGAAGCCGTGTTCCAGACATCCAACGAAGGCCTCGGCCAGACGACGGCTGTCGGTATCGGCGGCGACCCGGTCAAGGGCACCGAATTCATCGACGTGCTGGAAATGTTCCTTGCAGACGAAGCCACGACCTCGATCATCATGATCGGCGAAATCGGCGGCTCGGCTGAAGAAGATGCAGCCCAGTTCCTGATCGACGAAGCCAAGAAGGGCCGCAAGAAGCCGATGGCTGGCTTCATTGCCGGTCGTACCGCGCCAAAGGGCCGTACCATGGGCCACGCCGGTGCTGTCGTTTCCGGCGGCAAGGGCGATGCAGAATCGAAGATTGCTGCCATGGAAGCAGCGGGCATCAAGGTTTCGCCCTCTCCGGCACGCCTTGGCAAGACGCTGGTCGAAGTCCTCAAGGGCTGAGACTGACACAATCTGGCAGCGGGCAGGGGCTGGAAACGGCGGCCTGCCCGAAGCCGCATGAAGACGGACGCAAGAGCCTGATCTCACCATGGGTCGACCGGTTTTCGCGTCCGGTATGCAAGACCAAAGACTTTCGAGCATTTCGGCATTTCCTCTGAGACATGCGACGATGCTCAAGCGGCAAGAATGCAAGCGACCGGTCGCGAATGACCATCAACGGGATTGAGGAGGCGGACCATCACGTCCGCGAAAAAACAATGGCAAGGCAAGAAGCCAACGAGCAGTTTCAGATCACGTCGTTTCTCGACGGCGCGAATGCGGCCTATATCGAGCAGCTCTATGCCCGGTACGAAGAGGACCCTTCCTCGGTATCGCCTGAGTGGCAGAGTTTCTTCAAGGGTCTGTCCGACAATCCCGACGATGTGAAGAAGGCCGCCAAGGGCGCCTCCTGGAAGCGCGCGAACTGGCCGATCCCGGCTGGCGGCGATTTGATTTCCGCACTCGACGGCAACTGGGCGACGGTCGAAAAGGCCATCGAAAAGAAGGTTCAGGCCAAGGCAGAAGCCAAGGGCGCCGAAACCGGCAAGCCCGTCAGCGAAGCCGAAGTGCTGCAGGCGACCCGTGATAGCGTTCGCGCCATCATGATGATCCGCGCCTACCGCATGCGCGGCCACCTGCATGCCAAGCTCGATCCGCTCGGCATTGCCAGCGCTGTCGAGGATTACAACGAGTTGTCGCCGAAGTCCTATGGCTTCGAAGAGAGCGATTACGACCGCAAGATTTTCATCGATAACGTGCTCGGTCTCGAATACGCGACCGTCCGCGAAATGATCGATATTCTGGAGCGCACCTACTGCTCCACCATGGGCGTCGAGTTCATGCACATGTCCAACCCGGATGAGAAGGGCTGGATCCAGGAACGTATCGAAGGGGCAGACAAGGGCGTTGCCTTCACCGCCGAAGGCAAGAAGGCGATCCTGTCGAAGCTCGTCGAAGCCGAAGGCTACGAACAGTTCCTCGACGTGCGCTTCAAGGGCACCAAGCGTTTCGGTCTGGATGGCGGTGAATCGCTGATCCCCGCGCTGGAACAGATCATCAAGCGCGGCGGCCAGGACGGTCTGGAAGAAGTCGTTCTCGGCATGGCGCACCGTGGCCGTCTGAACGTTCTGACCAACGTCATGGGCAAGCCGCATCGCGCCGTGTTCCACGAGTTCAAGGGCGGCTCCTTCAAGCCTGACGACGTCGAAGGTTCGGGCGACGTGAAGTACCACCTCGGTGCCTCATCCGACCGCGAGTTCGACGGCAACAAGGTTCACCTGTCGCTGACGGCAAACCCGTCGCATCTGGAAATCGTCAATCCTGTCGTCATGGGCAAGGCCCGCGCCAAGCAGGACCAGCTTGCCAAGATCTGGGATGGCGACACCATTCCGCTGTCCGAGCGCGCCAAGGTTCTGCCGCTGCTGCTGCATGGTGATGCCGCCTTTGCAGGTCAGGGCGTCGTTGCCGAAATTCTCGGACTGTCCGGTCTTCGCGGTCACCGCGTTGCCGGCACCATGCACTTCATCATCAACAACCAGATCGGCTTTACGACGAACCCGGCGTTTTCGCGCTCGTCGCCCTATCCGTCCGACGTTGCCAAGATGATCGAAGCGCCGATCTTCCACGTCAATGGCGATGATCCGGAAGCCGTGGTCTATGCGGCCAAGATCGCGACCGAATATCGCATGAAGTTCCACAAGCCTGTCGTCATCGACATGTTCTGCTACCGCCGCTTCGGCCATAACGAAGGCGATGAGCCAGCGTTCACGCAGCCGAAGATGTACAAGGTCATTCGTGGCCACAAGACCGTTGCCCGCATCTATGCCGACCGCCTCATCGCCGAAGGGCTGATGAACGAAGGCGAATTCGAAAAGATGAAGGCTGACTGGCGCGGCCATCTGGAGCAGGAATTCGAAGCCGGCCAGAGCTACAAGCCGAACAAGGCCGACTGGCTGGACGGCCAGTGGTCGGGTCTGCGCGCCGCCGACAATGCCGATGAGCAGCGTCGTGGCAAGACCGGCGTTCCGATGAAGCAGCTGAAGGAAATCGGCAAGAAGCTGTCGACCATTCCGGAAGGCTTCACCGCGCACCGCACGATCCAGCGTTTCATGGAAAACCGCGCGCAGATGGTCGAGACCGGCGAAGGGATCGATTGGGCGATGGCCGAAGCCTTTGCCTTCGGTTCACTTGCGGTCGATGGCCACAAGATCCGTCTTTCCGGTCAGGATTGCGAACGCGGCACCTTCTCGCAGCGTCACTCGGTTCTCTACGATCAGGAAACCGAAGAGCGCTACATTCCGCTGGCGAACCTGTCGCCGACCCAGGCTCGTTACGAAGTCATCAACTCGATGCTGTCGGAAGAAGCCGTTCTCGGTTTCGAATACGGTTACTCGCTGGCCCGTCCGAATGCGCTGACCCTCTGGGAAGCCCAGTTCGGCGACTTCGCCAACGGTGCGCAGGTGGTGTTTGACCAGTTCATCTCGTCTGGTGAACGCAAGTGGCTTCGCATGTCCGGCCTCGTCTGCCTTCTGCCGCATGGCTATGAAGGTCAGGGTCCGGAGCACTCCTCTGCGCGTCTGGAGCGTTTCCTCCAGCTTTGCGCCGAAGACAACATGCAGGTTGCCAACTGCACCACGCCTGCCAACTACTTCCACATTCTGCGCCGTCAGGTGAAGCGCGACTTCCGCAAGCCGCTGATCATGATGACGCCGAAGTCCCTGCTGCGCCACAAGCGTGCGACCTCGTCTCTCACGGAAATGGCGGGCGAATCCTCCTTCCACCGTCTGCTGTGGGACGATGCGGAAGTCATCAAGGACGGTCCGATCAAGCTGCAGAAGGATTCCAAGATCCGTCGCGTCGTGCTCTGCACCGGCAAGGTTTACTACGACCTTCTGGAAGAGCGTGAAAAGCGTGGTGTGGACGATGTCTACCTGCTGCGTATCGAACAGCTCTATCCGTTCCCGGCCAAGGCGCTCATCAACGAGCTGTCCCGCTTCCGCAATGCGGAGATGGTCTGGTGCCAGGAAGAGCCGAAGAACATGGGCGCGTGGTCCTTCATCGACCCGTATCTCGAATGGGTTCTGGCGCATATCGACGCCAAGTACCAGAAGGTCCGTTACACGGGCCGTCCGGCTGCCGCCTCTCCGGCGACCGGCCTGATGTCCAAGCATCTGGCGCAGCTTGCTGCGTTCCTCGAAGACGCATTGGGAGAGTAACCACTCTCCCGCTTCGACCCTCGCAACAAAGACACCTGAATAACGGAACGATAACATGGCCACTGAAATCCGCGTACCAACACTGGGTGAGTCCGTCAGCGAAGCAACTGTCGGCACCTGGTTCAAGAAAGTCGGCGATACCGTCAAGGCTGACGAGCCGCTGGTCGAACTGGAAACCGACAAGGTTACCGTCGAAGTCCCAGCCCCCGCTTCCGGCGTTCTGACTGAAATCGTCGCCCAGAATGGCGAAACTGTCGGTCTCGACGCGCTGCTCGGCCAGATCGCCGAAGGCGCTGCTGGTGCTGCCACCTCCGCGCCTGCACCGGCTGCTGCCCCTGCTGCTCCGGCTCCTGCCGCCGCACCGGCTGCTGCCGCACCTGCACCTGCTGCATCGGCCCCTGCCGCTTCCGGCTCTGTTCCGCCAGCGCCTGCTGCCGGCAAGCTTCTGTCCGAAAACAATCTGTCTGCCGATCAGGTCGATGGTTCGGGCAAACGCGGCCAGGTTCTGAAGGGTGACGTTCTGGCAGCTGTCGCCAAGGGCGTTTCCGCTCCGGCCGCTGCTCCGGCACCGGTTGCCGCACCGCGTCCGGTTTCTGCAGAGCAGGATGCCGTTCGCGAAGAACGCGTGAAGATGACGCGCCTGCGCCAGACGATCGCTCGTCGCCTCAAGGACGCGCAGAACACCGCCGCCATGCTGACCACCTATAACGAGGTGGACATGAAGGCGGTCATGGATCTGCGCAACCGCTACAAGGACGTGTTCGAGAAGAAGCATGGCGTGAAGCTTGGCTTCATGGGCTTCTTCACCAAGGCCGTGACCCACGCGCTGAAGGAACTGCCTGCGGTCAACGCTGAAATCGACGGCAACGACATCATCTACAAGAACTATTGTCACGTCGGCATGGCTGTCGGCACGGACAAGGGTCTTGTCGTTCCGGTCATCCGCGATGCAGACCAGCTCTCCATCGCCGGCGTCGAAAAGGAACTCGGTCGTCTTGCCAAGGCAGCCCGCGATGGCTCGCTCGGCATGGCCGACATGCAGGGCGGCACCTTCACCATCACCAATGGTGGCGTCTACGGCTCGCTGATGTCCTCGCCGATCCTCAACGCACCCCAGTCCGGTATCCTCGGCATGCACAAGATCCAGGAGCGTCCGGTCGCTATCGGCGGTCAGGTTGTCATCCGTCCGATGATGTATCTGGCGCTCTCCTACGATCACCGCATCGTTGACGGCAAGGAAGCCGTGACCTTCCTCGTCCGCGTCAAGGAAAGCCTGGAAGATCCGGAACGTCTGGTTCTCGATCTCTAATCGACTTGCTTTTCGTTTCAGCGGGGTTTCAAGTGAAATCCCGCTGAATCCTCGTCAGGAGCGCCCTTCTTGGAACCGACTTTTCTCGCCGCGTCGCCCTTTCTGCCGCTCATTGGCTTGAGCGTTCTGATTCTCGTGGTGCATGTGACGCTGCAGGCGCTGATCGCGACCAAGGAGCTTGGGCGCGAGTGGAATGCCGGTGCTCGCGACGATGATCGCAAGCCCACGGGCAAGCTTGCAGGCCGCGCCGAACGAGCTTCGGCCAATTTCCGCGAGACCTATCCGGCCTTCATCGCCCTTGCCTTCGGTGTGATCATGGCGGGCGATCCGTCCGGCATTGCACTGACCGGTGCCTGGATCTGGCTGGTGTGCCGCATCATCTACATTCCGCTTTATCTGATGGGCATCCCTTACGTGCGGTCGCTCGTCTGGGTAGGATCGATGATCGGCTTGCTGCTGATGTTCTTCGTGTTGATGTTCTGAGGGCGGGCAAATCATGCACCAGTATGTCATTGAACTTGCATCCCTGATGGCAATCTTTGCCTTCGCGATTGTCTCTCCCGGTGCGGACCTCGCCATGGTGATGCGCCAGGCCATGGTGCATGGACGTCGCGAAGCCATCATCACCAGCTTCGGCATCGGCACATCCTTGATGTTCCACGTCACCTACACGATCCTCGGTCTTGGCCTGATCATCTCGCAGTCGATCTACCTCTTCAATATCGTCAAGTGGCTCGGCGTCGCCTACCTGATCTATATCGGCATCAAGGCCCTGCGCGCCGGCAAGATGGAGCTTCCGGAGGTTTCGGACAATGCGGTGGCGCATAAGCGCCAATCCGGCCTCAAGTCCTTCACGCTCGGCTTTGCCGCCAATGCGCTGAACCCGAAGCCGGTCTTCTTCTTCCTGTCGATCTTCTCGACGGTGGTTCATGCCCACACACCGGTCATGATCAAGTTCGGCTACGGCATCGTCATGGCAAGCTGCCTGATTGCATGGTTCGTCGGCGTCAGCCTGTTCATGACGACGCCGCGCATGCGTGCGGCTTTTGCGCGCGCCAGCCAGTGGATCGACCGTACCAGCGGCGTGGTCTTCATTGCGCTTGGCATCAAGCTCGCAACCGAAAAAGCGGCCTGACATGCAGTTGCGACACGGCAGGGTAGGCGCTGATGACTGAGGGTCCGGTTCTTCTCGTGACGGGTGGCAGCCGTGGTATTGGTGCGGCCACGGCGCGTCTTGCCGCCAAACGCGGCTGGCGTGTGCTCGTCAATTACGCCACCAACGAAGCGGCGGCACAAAGCGTGGCCGATGATATTGCCCGCGATGGCGGCACTGCCCATATCGTGCAGGGCGACACGGGAACGGAAGACGGCATCGCCTCGATCTTTGCCGCACTGGATAGCCGTTTCGGTCGCATCGACGGGCTGGTCAACAATGCCGGCGTCGTCGATCAGACGGCCCGCGTCGAGGAATTTTCGCGCGAGCGGCTCGACCGGATGTTTGCGATCAACGTCATCGGCAAGATTCGCTGCGCGTCCGAGGCGGTCAAGCGCATGTCCACCAAGCATGGTGCGCGGGGCGGATCAATCGTCAATATTTCATCGATGGCAGCGGTTCTAGGAAGTGGCGGCCAATATGTCGATTATGCCGCGTCCAAGGGTGCTGTGGATACGTTCACCATCGGCCTTTCGCGGGAAGTTGCAACGGAGGGCATTCGCGTCAACGCGATCCGCCCCGGCATCATCGATACCGACATCCATGCATCGGGCGGGCTGCCGAACCGCGCCACGGATCTGGCGCCCATCGTGCCCATGCAAAGACCCGGTACTGCTCAGGAGATCGCAGATGCGGTCCTCTACCTCCTTTCGCCCGAGGCGTCCTATGTGACGGGCGCTCTATTGAATGTGAGCGGCGGCAGATAGCTGCCCAACAATGAAGGAAATCAAATGGCTTATGATGTAGTTGTTATCGGTACCGGCCCCGGCGGTTATGTTTGCGCCGTCAAGGCTGCACAGCTCGGTCTCAAGGTCGCTGTGGTCGAGAAGCGCGCCACCTATGGCGGCACCTGCCTGAACGTTGGCTGCATTCCTTCCAAGGCTCTGCTGCATGCGTCTGAGATGTTTGCGCATGTTGCCCATGGCATGGATAGCCTCGGCATCGAAGTGGCGACACCGACGCTCAACCTCGACAAGATGATGGGGCACAAGGACGGCGTGGTGAAGGCCAATGTCGATGGCGTGGCCTTCCTGTTCAAGAAGAACAAGATCGATGCGTTCCAGGGCACCGGCAAGGTCGTGTCCGCCGGTAAGGTCTCCGTCACCGCCGAAGATGGCTCGGTGCAGGAACTGGAAACCAAGAATATCGTGATTGCCACCGGATCGGATGTCGCAGGCATCCCAGGCGTTCAGGTCGATCTTGACGAGCAGGTCATCGTCTCCTCGACCGGCGCAATCGCGCTTCCAAAGGTTCCGGAGAAGCTCATCGTCGTCGGCGGCGGTGTGATCGGTCTCGAACTCGGTTCCGTTTGGCAGCGCCTCGGCGCCAAGGTCACCGTTGTCGAATATCTCGACAACATTCTCGGCAGCATGGATGGCGAACTGTCCAAGCAGGCGCAGCGCCTGTTTGCCAAGCAGGGCATCGACTTCAAGCTCGGCGCCAAGGTGACGGCGGTCGAAAAGACCGGCACTGGCGCTAAGGTCACGTTCGAGCCGGTCAAGGGCGGCGCAGCCGAAACGCTGGAAGCCGATGTGGTTCTGATCTCCACCGGCCGCAAGCCCTACACCGACGGTCTCGGTCTTGCTGAGTCTGGCGTCGCGCTCGATAGCCGCGGCCGCGTTGAAATCGACGGTCACTACAAGACCAATGTTGCCGGCATCTATGCCATCGGCGACGTGGTCAAGGGCCCGATGCTGGCGCACAAGGCGGAAGATGAAGGCGTGGCACTTGCCGAAATTCTCGCCGGTCAGCACGGTCACGTCAATTACGACGTCATTCCGGGCGTGGTCTACACCCAGCCGGAAGTCGCTTCCGTCGGCAAGACCGAAGAGGAACTGAAGGCCGCTGGCATCGCCTACAAGGTCGGCAAGTTCCCCTTCACCGCCAATGGCCGCGCGCGCGCCATGCAGGTGACGGACGGCTTCGTCAAGATCCTCGCTGACAAGGAAACCGACCGCGTTCTCGGTGGCCACATTCTCGGCTTCGGCGCTGGCGAACTGATTCAGGAAATCTCCGTGCTGATGGAATTCAGCGGCTCGTCGGAAGATCTGGGTCGCACCTGCCACGCTCACCCGACCATGTCGGAAGCGGTGAAGGAAGCGGCACTCGCAACCTTCTTCAAGCCGATCCACATGTAATCGCCGGACTCGGTCCCTCGGTTTTTTCAGGCGCCGAACATTACATTTTTGTAAGCTCAAAAGCCGCATCTTGTCCTTCTCGATGCGGCTTTTATTGTGAGCTCCATAAACCTCACAATGGAGCAACCTCATGGGTTCAACGACGGTCACCGGCTACAGCATACCGCAGAAAGCGCTCCATTGGATGATGGCGCTGCTGATCCTCTTCAACCTGATTTTTTCCGATGGCATGGAGCATTGGAACCGGCTGATGCGCCGTGGTGAGCCGATCACGCCGGATGATATCGCGTCCGCCAATATCCATGCCTATGTCGGGATCGCCGTTCTAGTTCTCTGTCTTGTGCGGCTCTGTCTTAGGCTGGTGCAGGCCGTGCCGGAGGCACCTGCGGACGAGCCACCGATCGCCAGGCTCGTGGCCAAGGTCACGCACTGGGCTTTCTATGCGATCTTCCTGGCCATGCCTCTGAGCGGCATCGGCAAATATTACTTCGGCAATGATATTGCGGGTGAGCTGCATGGCGGGCCGATCAAGCTCCTGCTCTGGGCGCTCATCGTGCTCCACATTCTTGGCGTGCTGGTCCATCAGTTCTTCTGGCGCACCAACCTGTTGCGCCGGATGGCCTGAGGCCTTCTCAACAATAAAGGGGCAAGCCGCTCGGTGCCGGCTTGCCCCTCTCAAAACGTCGATCAGATCGCATTACGCCCTGATGGCGTGAAGATACTGGAAGTGCCGTTCATATTGCTCGAGCACATCCTGAATGAGTTCGTCCTTCGAGAACTCCATGACGTCATAATTCTGGCCGCCATCGAGAAGGTAGATCTCCGCCCGGTAGTAATAATCGGCGCGTTTGCGGTTGCTCTGGCTTTCGAAGAAGCTGTAGCCCGGAGTTTCGTAGCGGCGCATGCGCACACCATAGACGAATTCTTCCGGCTGGCCTGGCGCGACCGTCAGCTTCAGCTTGCCGGGTTCTTCTGCAAGCGTGGTGACCAGCGAGCGCTTTTCGAGTTCCGTTGCGACGGCGCGCAGCGCCTCGGTGGCCGTCTCACGCATGAAGCGTTCTCCCTCGGCCTTCGAGGGATGGTGGAGAATACCCTGCAACTGACGCTGCCAGGAGATGGCGTTGCGTGGTCTCAGGTTCTGGATAAGCGCATCCTGGCGCACACCCTCGCGCCGCAACCCTTTCCACAGACCCCAGCACATTAAGAGCATCACGAAGGTGAAGGGAAGTGCACCGGCAATCGATGCGGTTTGCAGTGCATCGAGGCCGCCTGCGTAAAGCAGGATCGCGCCGATGATGCCCGAGGTGATCGCCCAGAAGACGCGACGCGCCACCGGTCCATCTTCGCGTCCACCCGATGTCAGCGTATCGATGACGAGGGCAGAGGAATCCGCGCCGGTGACGAAGAAGAAGACGATCAGCGCCATGGCGAACCAGGAGACATAGAGACCAAGTGGGAACTGCTCAAGGAACACGAAGAGCGCCAGTGTCACGTCTTTCGAAACGGCGTCCGACACAGCCGTGGTGGCGCCGGTCAGGTGAAACGCAATGGCCGTATCGCCGAAGACCGTCATCCAGGCGAAACTGAAGCCTGCCGGCACCAGCAGAACGCCGGCGATGAATTCGCGAATGGTGCGGCCGCGCGAAATGCGGGCAATGAACATGCCTACGAAGGGCGACCAGGCGATCCACCAGCCCCAATAGAACAGCGTCCAGCTTCCCAGCCATTTGCTCGGACCTTCGTCCGGCGAATAGGCATACATGTAGAAGGTGCGCATGACGAAATGATCGAGATAGGCGCCGAGATTCTGGACGAAGGCGCGCATCAGGAAGGTCGTTGGCCCCATGACGAAGACGAAGAGCATCAGCGCCACGGCCATCAGCATGTTGAGGTTCGACAGGAACTTGATGCCCTTGTCGAGACCGGTCGCCACCGAAATGGTCGCCATGGCGGTAATAATGGCGATGAGCGGCAGCTGAACCCAGAAGTTGATCGGCCAGCCGAGAACATGGTTGAAACCGGCATTGACCTGCAACACGCCGAGCCCAAGCGATGTCGCGACACCGAAAAGCGTGCCGATGACGGCGAAGACATCGACGGCATTGCCGATCGGGCCATAGATGCGGTCACCGATCAGTGGGTAAAGAGCGGAGCGCATGGTAAGCGGCAGGCCATGGCGGAAGGAGAAATAGGCCAGCGACAGGCCAATCACCGCATAGACGGCCCAGGCATGCAGACCCCAATGGAAATAGCTGATTTCCATCGCGGTTCTCGCCGCCTCGATCGTTGCGGGATCCCCGGTGGGCGGTGCGGTAAAGTGCTTGATGGGTTCGGCGACACCGAAGAAGACGAGCCCGATGCCCATGCCCGCGGCAAAGAGCATGGAGAACCATGCGCCATAGCTGAAATCCGGCTCCGCATGGTTCGGGCCGAGCTTGATGCGACCATAGCTTGAGCAGCCGAGATAGAGCATGAAGATCAGAAAGATTGCCACCGACAGCAGATAGATCCAGCCGAGTTCGGTGACGATCCACGACTGCACACCGCTGAAGACGCTGGCGGACCCTTGCGGCCAGATGACACCGGCCAGAACGAAGATGGCGGTCAGACCGACCGACCAGAAAAATACGGGTTTGTTGACACCTTCCATCAACCCCACAGGCTTTGTGTCTTCTGAAGCTTGTTCTTCGCCCATGTGTTTTCCCTCTCAATCTACAACTTGAATACGTGCCTAAAAGGCAGGCGCGGATGCCCCACGCGAAACGCGCCCATGCCGCAAATGTATTGCGCGCCAAATAGTTGCGTGTGTCGGTCTGTTTTCGGACACGGCTTGCTAATACACGCAAGAGCCGAGCCAGCCGAAGTCGTAGCAGCGTCGGATTGTCGCGTATCCGCGCCTCCGGAAAAGGACCATAGTGCCGCTTGGGGAAATCGAGGTGAAGGCGAAGCTTTGGTGACGAGAGATTTGAGCATCATATTGCCGGGCGCGGATTGGCGCGATTGCTTCGAGGGGAAGGTGGACGATATGCGGCCGCACTCGCTCGATGTTGCTCGGCGTCTCCTCGATCATCCGCCGGCTTGGATCAGCGGGTTGATGGCGCTTCGCAACACCATCGTCGCAGTCTTCGGTTTGAAAACGGTGGCGCTGGCGGCAGGCGAGTCAGCCGGTGGATTTCCTGTCATCTCGTCTTCACCGGAGCGCACGGTTCTCGGCTTCGACGACCGCCATCTGGATTTCAGGATCGTAGTGGATCTCGAAGAAAGGACAGGCGGCACTTTGGTCCGCGTGACCACTCTGGTGCGACGCAAGAACCTGTTCGGGCGGATGTACCTTCTCGCCGTCGGGCCGTTTCACCGTCGCATCGTGCCGGCGACGATGCGGCCCTTTTGCCGGGATGTTCGTCCCGCTCTGGTCTAGGAGCGGCTTTAAAGCGAGTCGCGATCTTTCAGATTCGCTCCATACGCTTTAAGTCCTTGTTTTGTCGCATGTCGTGATCGCAAAACCGCTGCACACTTTTGCGCGACATGCTTTAGTTCACGCGGGTCAGCGTAAAGCCCTTCTTCCGCAGCAGTTCAATCACGCCTTCATTGCCGGGCAGGTGAAGCGCGCCGACGGCCATGAACACACCGCCCTGATCGAGATGGCTTTCGGCCCGGTCTGCCATCACATGGTTGCGGTCGGTGATCAGCCGTTGTTCGAAGGCGGCGTAACCATCGTCACCCTTGTTGTTCTCGTCCGGATCGATGCTCTTCATCATCGGCGTGATCATGCCGATCTCGCCCTTCAGATAAAGATCGATCATGGTGGCCATGATGTCCTGCATCCGGTCGCCCATGCGCAGCATCTCGATCAGCGACTGCACGTGGAAGGTCATCGGCAGATCGGACAGCGCGCTCATCTGCTCCACCAGCGTTTCCAGCCCGACGAGTTGCTTGCCCTCTTTCAGCGCATCATTGGCAAGCTTCATGTCGAGGAACTCCGCGCCCTCGGCCTTGCGCGCCAGTTCGCAGGCGGGCAGGGCCACGAAGCTGGAGAGGATCCAGGGCTTCATCTTGATCACCGCATTCAGCGGAATGCCGCGCTCCTTCAGGCCGGTTTCGAGCTTTGCCACATCGTCCTTAGACAGCATGTCGGTGATGGACTTGCCATCGACAAACATGGTGAGGTCAGGCCGGGCAAGAAGCGAGGCACCGGCCTTCTTCTCGCTGGTGATCTCGTCGGACTCGACGATGACGGTTTTGGCTTTGGCAAAGGCTTCTTTCGCGCCCTTTGGCATATCGACCACGCGCGGATCGGCAAGGTGCATGGTGCCGAGAAGCCAGGACGGGTCCTTGCCATCCTTCTCGATCTTCCAGAGCGTGCCTTCGCCATTTGGGATTTTCGAAGCCTCGGCAAGGATGGCTGCGTAAGCTTGTGGGTCGGTCTTCTGCATTGCCACCAGAATGTCGCTGCCGCCACAGGCATCGGCCTGCTGTTCGGCGGCATTGGCATCCGAGAGGGTCAGAAGCGTCATCAGCAGAATGGAGAGTGCAGCCAGATGCAGTGCGGCGAAGAGCCACAAAAGTGCGTTGCCGAACCGGCCCATCAGTAGCGCTGTCAGGCCTTGCGGCCGCAAGAGAACGGTCATCGAATCACCTCCGTCTGCACCTTATGGCTTATAGGAGCGCGCCTTTGCACGGACGGTTAATGCTCATGGTTTACAAAGCGTTAACAAGGGTTAGGCCCTTGGATGGGCCTTGTCGTAGATGTCGAGGAGCCGTGCCGTATCGACACCGGTATAGATCTGCGTGGTCGACAGGCTGGCATGGCCCAAGAGTTCCTGGATGGTGCGAAGATCGCCGCCTCCCGCCAGAAGGTGGGTGGCGAAGGAGTGGCGCAGCGCATGCGGCGTGGCATTGTCCGGCAGGTTGAAGGCGCCGCGAAGCTTCTGCATTTCGCGCTGGATGATCGCCGGCTGGAGCTTGCCGCCGCGCGCGCCGAGGAAAAGCGGTTCGTCGCTGGCAAGCGCATAGGGGCAGAGCTTGCGATAGGTTTCCACCGCCTCCAGCACGACGGGCAGCAGCGGCACGAGGCGCATCTTCTTGCCCTTACCGATGACGCGCAGACTTCTGGTACCTGCTGGAAAATCGCCGGGCTTGAGATCGAGCGCTTCGGAAATGCGCAGACCGCAGCCATAGAGCAGCGCCAGCACCGCGGCGTTGCGCGCTGCGATCCACGGTTCTTCAGCCAGTTGCCCTTCCTGCGTGGTGATCCTGAGCGCCTGTCCGTCGGTTAGCGGTTTGGGCAGGGACTTTGGCTGTTTGGGTGCGCGCATGGCAGTGGCCCCTGCGGCATTGACGAGCCCGGTCTTTTCCAGGAAGCGCAGGAGCGAGCGCAGGCCTGCGAGGTTTCGACCAAGCGATCGTGCGCCGGTTCCCTCCTTGCGGCGGGCCGCCAGAAAGGCGCGCAGATCGGTGGCGCGGAGATTTTCGATATCCTTGATGCGGGCCGGATGGCCGTTATAGCCCGTCATGAAGATCAGGAACTGGCGCGTGTCGCGCTCATAGGCATCCAGCGTATGCTCTGACAGACGCCGCTCGTCTTCCAGAGCAGCCAGCCATTCCCGGCGCTTTTCCAGAAGCTCCGGATCGGCAAAGGTAAGAATTTCGTCCACGTCATGCATCCCTTTGTCTTTGGGCATTCATCATAGGCTCACGCGGTCAGTATTTGGTTAAAGGCGCGATAACGCGGCGGGGAGGTCCAATCATGATATGTGTGAAAACCGTTCCGATTTCCGCAACGATGCTATAGAGGTTCCCTTTTCGTTTCCTAAAGGACAATGTCGCCGCAACCATGGCAGACGATTCGACCGATCTTTTTGGTGCTCTGTTCGGCCCCGCATCCGGCAGCGTGAAGCCCGGCAATAGCGGGCCAACCATCGCCGTTCCCGTTCTGGTGCCGATGCCGGCGCCCGGGCCCTATAGCTATGGCGTGCCGGAGGATATGGTGGTGGAGCCTGGCTCCATCGTGCAGGTGCCGCTCGGGCCCAGACAGGTCATCGGCGTGGTGTGGGACAAGAATGACGGACCGCCCGTCGATCCCAAGAAGCTTCGTCCGATCACAAAAACCTTCGACTGCCCGCCGCTTCGCGAAGAAATGCGCCGCTTCATCGATTGGGTGGCCTCCTATACGCTGTCGCCGCCCGGGCTGGTGGCGAAGATGGCATTGCGCGCGCCGGCCGCCTTCGATCCCGAACCGATGGTCGAGGGATTGCGGCTGACCGAAGCCCGGCCGGAACGGCTGACCCCTGCACGCGAACGGGTGATCGAGCTTGCCGGCGAGGGCCATGGCTGGACGCGGAGCGGCCTTGCCCATGCGGCGGGCGTCTCCACCAGCGTGGTCGAGGGTCTTGCCAAGCAGGGTGTGTTCGAGACCGTCTTCCTGCCCGCCCCGCCGGTGGTGGCGGAGCCTGACCCCGAATATTCGCCAGCGCGACTGGAAGGGCCGCAAAGACAAGCGGCCGCCGAAATTCTGGAGGATGTGCGCAAGGGCGGCTTTGCCGTTTCGCTGATCGATGGCGTGACGGGGTCTGGCAAGACGGAGGTCTATTTCGAGGCGGTTGCCGAGACGTTGCGGCAAGGCAAGCAGGTGTTGATCCTGCTGCCGGAAATCGCTCTGACCGCCGCCTTCCTCGACCGATTTCAGGATCGCTTCGGCTCGCGCCCGGCTGAGTGGCATTCGGATGTCTCGCCGCGCATGCGCGAACGCGTCTGGCGCCAAGCGGTGACGGGTGAGGTGAGGGTGGTTGCGGGTGCGCGTTCGGCACTCTTCCTGCCGTTCGACAATCTTGGCCTCATCATCGTCGATGAAGAGCATGATCCGGCTTACAAGCAGGAAGACCGCGTCTTCTATAATGCGCGCGACATGGCGGTGGTACGGGCTCGTATCGGCGATTTCCCGATCGTGCTGGTGTCGGCCACGCCTTCGGTGGAAAGCCAGGTCAACGGCAATTCCGGTCGTTACAATACCATTCATCTTCATACGCGTTTTGGCGATGCGGCGATGCCGGATCTGCATCTGGTCGATATGCGCCGTCACCCGCCGGAACGTGGCGGTTTCCTCTCTCCCGTCCTGTTGCGCGGCATTGCCAAGACGATCGAGAAGGGCGAGCAGGCGCTGCTCTTCCTCAATCGACGTGGCTACGCACCCCTGACGCTTTGCCGGGTGTGCGGCCATCGCTTCCAGTGCCCGCAGTGCTCAAGCTGGCTGGTGGAGCATCGTTTCCGCAGCCAACTCCAGTGCCATCAATGTGGCTATAGCGAACCGACGCCGGATCATTGCCCTGAATGCGGGACCTTCGATCATCTCGCCGCCTGCGGTCCAGGCGTGGAGCGCATCGCCGAAGAGGTCGAGAAGCATTTCCCTGAGGCCCGCACCATCGTGCTTTCCTCCGACCTGATGGGCGTGAAGCGCCTGCGTCTGGAATTGGAAGCCATCGTCAAGGGCGAGGCGGATATCGTCATCGGCACGCAGCTCGTCGCCAAGGGCCACAATTTCCCGCTGATGACGCTGGTCGGCATTGTCGATGCCGATCTCGGACTGGCAAATGGCGATCCGCGCGCGGCAGAGCGCACCTTCCAACTTCTGTCGCAGGTCACGGGCCGCGCAGGGCGCACCGGGCGCAAGAGCCATGGTCTGCTGCAGACCTACCAGCCGCAGCATCCGGTCATGCAGGCGATCGTGTCCGGCGATGCGGAGGCGTTTTACGACCGCGAGATCATCGAGCGGGAAAAGGCGATGCTGCCGCCATTCGGGCGTCTGGCCTCCATCATCGTGTCGGCTGATAGCAGGGCGGAAGCGGAAACCCATGCGCGGGCGCTTCGCGCCTCCGCGCCGCAAGCGCCGGGCATCATGCTGCTTGGTCCGGCCGAAGCGCCGCTGGCACTCATCCGCGGGAGGCATCGTTTCCGGCTTCTGGTGCATGGCAAGCGCAATTCCGACATGCAGTCCTTCCTGCGGGCGATGATTGCCAATGGCCCGAAGGAGCGTGGCTCCATCCATGTACAAACCGATATCGATCCGCAAAGCTTCCTGTAACGGGGTCGGACGCAACCATCTTTCGGCATCGTTCCTGTCATGGCATAAGGCGGCCAAGGGATTCGCAATTTGGGGGCGCAATAATGGAGTTTTACTTTCCGACAGAACTCGGTGAGCAGCTGGCTTTTTTCGCAGCGGTTGTGTCGGCGCTGATCGGCCTGGTGGTGATGTTTGCGCCGATGATCACCTTTCGCCTCTTTGGCCTGCAGGTGGCCGGCGAACGTCGTGACGGGCTGGTGCTGATCCGCTCCTGCCTTGCAGGTTTCTATCTCGGTCTTGGCGCGTCGGCGCTGCTTCTTGCCCAGCCGATGGTCTACCTGGCCTTTGGTGGCGCATTCGCGCTTGCCTCATTCGGCGCGCTGCTCTCCATCCTCTCCGATGGAGGCGCAA
Source organism: Agrobacterium cavarae (assembly GCF_004310285.1). Lineage (GTDB taxonomy): Bacteria > Pseudomonadota > Alphaproteobacteria > Rhizobiales > Rhizobiaceae > Agrobacterium > Agrobacterium cavarae. The sequence continues at coordinate 85,514 of NZ_SISF01000013.1, read as the reverse complement.
CGATCCGCAATTCTTTACTTCTGGTTGTGCATGCTGCCTTGGCTGCTCTTCCGCTGATGTATGTCTTCGGACTGGTCTAATGTCCGGTTTGAAGCATTTCTTTCCAGTATCAGCGTCACAAGCGCGTCATTGGGAAAATTAAACGGCATTCCCCCTTGCCCAAAAGAAGGTTTCCGCTATTACGCGTGTTGCGAGTCCCGGCGTCCTATGCTAGACGGACCGCGAAATCGAGATAAGGCAGGGGGGAATTCCAGCCTTTTTCGGGGAAATTGAAACGAATTCAAGAATTTGACGAAGCCGATCGCTCGGCTGCGTTTTCTTGGATGAATAGCAGGGAAAAATTGCCCGTGGCAGATACCTCCCATGGAACATCCGGTGTAGCGGAAAGGTATGCGTCTTCGCTTTTCGAGCTTGCCTTGGAAGCGGGTGTTGTTGAGGCAGTCGGTGCCGATCTCGACAGGTTTCAGGCCTTGCTCGATGAAAGCGACGACTTGAAGCGTCTGGTTGTGAGCCCGGTCTTCTCTGCGGAAGATCAGTCGAAGGCCATCTCGGCCATCGCTGAAAAGGCTGGCATTTCCGGTCTTGCTGCCAATTTCCTCAAGGTCGTGGCCAATAACCGCCGCCTGTTTGCCGTTCCCGGCATGATTGCCTCCTACCGTACCACTGCTGCTGCCCATCGCGGCGAAATTGTTGCCGAAGTTACTTCGGCGCATGCGCTCGATGAAGCGCAGGAAACTGAACTGAAAGCGGCGCTCAAGAGTGTGACCGGCAAGGATGTGACGATCGATCTCACGGTTGATCCCTCCCTGCTTGGCGGTCTCATCGTTAAGGTCGGTTCACGCCAGATCGATACGTCTCTTCGCACCAAACTTTCCACCCTTAAGCTTGCACTGAAAGAGGTTGGCTGATGGATATCCGCGCCGCGGAAATTTCCGCAATTCTGAAAGATCAAATCAAAAATTTCGGCAACGAGGCGGAAGTCTCCGAAGTCGGCCAGGTTCTGTCCGTTGGTGACGGTATTGCTCGCGTTTATGGCCTCGACAATGTCCAGGCTGGTGAAATGGTCGAGTTCCCCGGCGGCCTTCGCGGCATGGCGCTGAACCTTGAAGCCGACAATGTCGGTGTGGTTATTTTCGGTTCCGACCGTGACATCAAGGAAGGCGACATCGTCAAGCGCACCGGCGCGATCGTTGACGTTCCTGTCGGTCCTGAGCTGCTTGGCCGCGTGGTCGACGCTCTCGGCAACCCGATCGACGGCAAGGGCCCGATCAATGCGACGGAACGCCGCCGCGTCGACGTCAAGGCTCCTGGCATCATTCCGCGCAAGTCGGTTCATGAGCCGATGTCGACCGGCCTCAAGGCTATCGACGCTCTGATCCCGGTTGGTCGTGGCCAGCGCGAGCTCGTCATCGGCGACCGCCAGACCGGCAAGACCGCCATTATTCTCGACACGTTCCTGAACCAGAAGCCGATCCACGACAACGGCCCGGACAACGACAAGCTGTACTGCGTCTACGTCGCCGTCGGCCAGAAGCGTTCGACCGTTGCCCAGTTCGTCAAGGTTCTGGAAGAGCGTGGCGCTCTGCAATACTCCATCATCATCGCGGCAACCGCATCCGACGCTGCTCCGATGCAGTTCCTGGCTCCGTTTGCCGGTTGCGCCATGGGCGAATACTTCCGTGACAACGGCAAGCATGCCCTGATCGCCTATGACGATCTTTCCAAGCAGGCTGTCGCCTACCGTCAGATGTCGCTTCTTCTGCGTCGTCCTCCGGGCCGCGAAGCTTACCCTGGCGACGTTTTCTATCTGCACTCGCGTCTTCTCGAGCGCGCTGCCAAGATGAGCGACGAAATGGGTTCCGGTTCGCTGACGGCTCTGCCGGTCATCGAAACCCAGGGCAACGACGTTTCCGCCTTCATTCCGACCAACGTGATCTCGATCACCGACGGCCAGATCTTCCTCGAAACCGACCTGTTCTATCAGGGTATCCGTCCGGCTGTTAACGTCGGTCTGTCGGTTTCGCGCGTTGGTTCTGCCGCTCAGATCAAGGCCATGAAGCAGGTTGCCGGCTCGATTAAGGGTGAACTTGCCCAGTATCGTGAAATGGCAGCATTCGCCCAGTTCGGTTCGGACCTCGATGCCTCCACCCAGCGCCTCCTGAACCGTGGTGCGCGTCTGACCGAGCTTCTGAAGCAGCCGCAGTTCTCTCCGCTCAAGACGGAAGAGCAGGTTGCGGTGATCTTCGCTGGCGTCAATGGCTACCTCGACAAGGTCGCGGTCAACCAGATCGGCAAGTTCGAACAGGGTCTGCTCTCCTACCTTCATTCCGAAGGCAAGGCGATCCTCGACACCATCCGCACGGAAAAGGCTATCAGCGACGATACCAAGGGCAAGCTCAAGGCTGCTCTCGATAACTTCGCCAAGTCTTTCTCCTGATTAGGCTCTGACTGGGACGGATAACGGATGCCTTCACTAAAGGATCTGAAAAACCGCATTGCCTCCGTAAAGGCGACGCAGAAGATAACCAAGGCGATGAAAATGGTCGCCGCGGCGAAGCTTCGGCGCGCCCAGGAAGCTGCGGAGGCCGCCCGCCCTTACTCGCAGCGCATGAGCGCCGTGCTGGCCAACATCGCTCAGGCGGTGGAAGCCGATGTCGCTCCGGCGCTGATGACCGGAACCGGCAAGGACGATGTGCATCTGCTCGTCGTCTGCACGGCCGAGCGCGGTCTTTGCGGCGGTTTCAACTCACAGATTTCCCGCTTTGCCCGCGATCAAGCCCGCAAGCTGATGGCGCAGGGTAAGACGGTCAAGATCATCACGGTCGGCAAGAAGGGCTACGACAGCCTGCGTCGCGAGTTCTCGTCCAACATCATCGAGCGCATTGAACTGCGTGACGTGAAGCGGGTGGGTTTTGCCAATGCCGATACGATCGCCAAGAACATCATTGCCCGTTTCAACGCTGGCGAGTTCGATGTCTGCACGCTGATCTATTCGGAGTTCAAATCCGTCATCAGCCAGATCCCGACCGGCCTCCAGCTGATCCCGGCTGCTGTTCCGACGGTCGAACAGGCAGCGACCAGCAACACTGCGATCTACGAATACGAGCCGGATGCGGCCTCCATTCTGGAAGACCTCATTCCGCGCAACATTTCCGTTCAGGTTTTCCGCGCACTGCTGGAAAACGTGGCTGGCGAAATGGGCGCAAAGATGAGCGCGATGGACAACGCAACCCGCAATGCCGGTGAAATGATCCACAAGTTGACGCTCTCCTACAACCGTCAGCGTCAGGCTCAGATCACCAAGGAACTCATCGAAATCATTTCGGGCGCGGAAGCGCTCTGAGGTAAGGAAAGAGGGTAAGGATAATGGCTCAGGCAGCTACCCCCATTAAGACCGCAGCGACCCAGGGCGCTACCGGCAAGGTTACGCAGGTTATCGGCGCTGTCGTGGACGTTGCGTTCGAAGGCGAACTGCCGGCGATCCTGAACGCGCTCGAAACCGACAACAACGGCAACCGCCTTGTTCTCGAAGTCGCGCAGCACCTTGGCGAAAACGTCGTTCGTACGATCGCGATGGACTCGACCGAAGGTCTGGTTCGTGGCCAGCCGGTGGCGAACACCGGTTCGCCGATTTCGGTTCCGGTCGGTCTTGAGACGCTCGGCCGCATCATGAACGTCATCGGTGAGCCGGTAGACGAAGCTGGTCCGCTGAACACGGCAACCAAGCGCTCTATCCACCAGGAAGCCCCGGCCTACGTCGACCAGTCGACGGAATCGGAAATCCTCGTCACCGGCATCAAGGTCGTTGACCTGCTCGCACCTTACGCAAAGGGCGGCAAGATCGGCCTGTTCGGCGGCGCTGGCGTCGGCAAGACGGTTCTGATCATGGAACTTATCAACAACGTCGCCAAGGCGCATGGCGGTTACTCCGTCTTCGCAGGTGTGGGTGAGCGTACCCGTGAAGGTAACGACCTTTACCACGAAATGATCGAGTCCGGCGTGAACAAGCACGGCGGCGGCGAAGGCTCCAAGGCTGCGCTTGTTTACGGCCAGATGAACGAGCCGCCAGGCGCACGTGCTCGCGTTGCTCTGACCGGTCTGACGATCGCTGAAAACTTCCGCGATGAAGGTCAGGACGTTCTGTTCTTCGTGGACAACATCTTCCGCTTCACGCAGGCTGGATCGGAAGTGTCCGCTCTGCTCGGCCGTATCCCGTCTGCCGTTGGTTATCAGCCGACGCTTGCCACGGACATGGGCCAGATGCAGGAACGCATCACCACCACGACCAAGGGTTCGATCACCTCGGTTCAGGCCATTTACGTTCCCGCCGACGACTTGACCGACCCGGCACCTGCAACCTCGTTCGCCCACTTGGACGCAACGACGGTTCTGTCGCGCTCGATCGCTGAAAAGGGTATCTACCCGGCTGTTGACCCGCTCGACTCCACGTCGCGCATGCTCGATCCGCTGATCGTCGGCGAAGAGCACTACGACGTGGCTCGTAAGGTTCAGTCGACCCTGCAGCGCTATAAGGCTCTTCAGGACATCATCGCCATCCTCGGCATGGACGAACTGTCCGAAGAAGACAAGCTGTCGGTTGCCCGCGCCCGTAAGATCGAGCGCTTCCTGTCCCAGCCGTTCTTCGTTGCCGAAGTCTTCACCGGTTCTCCGGGCAAGCTGGTTGCTCTCGAAGACACGATCAAGGGCTTCAAGGGTCTCGTCAACGGCGAGTACGACCACCTGCCGGAAGCGGCATTCTACATGGTCGGCTCCATGGACGAAGCCATCGAGAAGGCAAAGAAGCTGGCTGGCGAAGCCGCTTGATGTGATTGAACTGGTGCGCGGTTTTTCGCCGCGCGCCGTTGCCCCCCGCGACATCGTCTGTCGCGCAATCAGAAGAAGTGAATAGCCATGGCCGACACTTTCAAATTCGAACTTGTTTCTCCCGAGCGTTTGCTGGTTTCCGAGACGGTCAGTGAAGTCGTGATTCCGGCAACGGACGGCGAAATGACGGTTCTGGCGAACCACGCACCGGTCATGACAACGATCAAGCCCGGCATCGTCACGCTGAAGACGGCATCTGGCGAATCCCATAAATATGTGGTGTTCGGCGGCTTTGCCGACATTCTGCCGACCGGCTGCACGCTGCTTGCAGAATCGGCCGTTTCGGCTGACGACATGAGCCCGGACGACCTGCAGAAGCGCATCGCGGTTGCCCGTTCGGAGATCGAGGAAGGCAACCACCACCACGATCATCTGACGAAGCTGGAAAAGCACCTTTACGAGCTGACGAACCTGCACGAGGTTCTCGTCGCCGCTTGAAAGGACCGGGCGGGGTCGCGCGAGCACCCGTCCACATAGGAAATGAGAAAAAAGCGGTCCTGGTGACCGCTTTTTTTGTTTTGGGTGCCGCTCACAACGGTGGAAATATCCAGCGCAGTATAGACCGCCATGGGGCGTCGAATGCGACTGTCGACATTGCCCAGCCTACCTCATGCCGGCAACATCACCCGGTTTATGGTCACACTCCATATCGAGAACAATCAGAGCGCCGTGTGTCCTATTGGACGGACAAAGGATGCTCAATCTTCCTTGATCGTTGCATCGTGCTTTCCGAAAATCGATTCCGATTTTCGAGCCGATGCTGTCGGCTTTCAGAACTCCGTCCACTCCGCCGCAACGACGGCCGGTGCCGCTGAACCATAGCGTCGAGTCGGCGCGTGTCTCACAGGTGTCATGACCTCTCGGGCGGGAGCAGGCGCAGCAGACGAGGCTCCGGTCGCAAAGCCCACATCAAACTGGGTCAGAAGCTGGCGGAGCGTCTCGGCCTCACGTGCAAGCCCATGGCTGGCTGCCGTCGTCTCTTCCACCATGGCAGCGTTCTTCTGCGTGGCCTGGTCCATGAGGTTGACGGCATTGTTGATTTCGCTGAGGCCTGACGCCTGTTCGCGTGCCGCTTCGACAATGGCCGCCACATTGGTGTCGATCAACTCGACCTGGGATGCGATATCCTTCAGGGCTTCCCCCGTTTCGCCCACCAGCCCCACACCGCGCGCCACATGCGCGCCCGACGCATTGATCAGTTGCCTGATCTCCTTGGCCGCTGCGGCGGAGCGCTGTGCAAGATCGCGCACCTCCTGCGCCACGACAGCAAAGCCCTTGCCGGACTCGCCCGCGCGTGCCGCCTCAACGCCAGCATTCAGCGCCAGAAGGTTCGTCTGAAAGGCGATGCTGTCGATGACGGTGATGATGTTGGTGATTTCGCCGGCGGAATGGGAAATGGCGTCCATGGCGGCGATGGCGCGGTGAACGATCTCGCCGGAGCGCTCGGCGTTCGCCTTCGTCGCGCTGACGAGGCGGCCCGCCTCATCGGCCCGCTGGCTGGCGTCCGCGCCCGTGGTGGTGATTTCCTCGAGCGCTGCGGCGCTCTCCTCCAGAGAGGCTGCCTGCTGCTCTGTGCGCTGCGCAAGCTGGTCTGCGGCGACACGGATCTCTGCCGAGCCGGAGGCGATGATCTCGGAGTTCTGTGCCACAGTCTGCATCGTAATGCGCAGCTTCTCGATGACCTCGTTGAAGTCGCTTCTGAGCTTCTCCATGCTGGGCACGAATGGGGTGTCGAGCCTCTGGCGCAGATTGCCTTCAGCGAGTGCGCGCAGTGCCAGGCCAAGCGTCGAGATCGCACTCATGCGTGGTGTCACGTCGGTGGCAAATTTCACCACCTTCACCACCGCGCCGCGGTCGTCAAGGATGGGGTTATAGGCTGCCTGGATCCAGACCTCTTTGCCATCCTTGCCAAATCGGACGAACTCATCGGAGATGAATTCGCCGGAGGCCAGCCGTCGCCAGAAATCGCGATAGGCCTCCGAGGTGGCGTATGCTTGCTCGCAGAACATGCGGTGATGACGGCCTTGGATATCGTTCAGGCCGTAGCCCAGAGTACGACAGAAATTTTCGTTGGCGGTGATGATGTCGCCTGCTGGTGTGAACTCGATGACCGCCTGGGAGCGGGAGATCGCTTCCAGCTTGCTGTTGTCCTCTTTCGCCTTCAGCTTCTTCTGCGTGATGTCGCTGGCGATCTTCACGACCTTGTAGGGCTTGTTGCCGCGAAAGACGGGGTTGTAGGACGCCTCGATCCAGATTTCTCGCCCGTCTTTGCGCAGCCGCTTGAACTCGCCGGTCTTGAAGGAACCTGACGCGAGTGCACTCCAGAAGTCGCGGTAGTCTGGGGAGTTGACAAAGTCCTGATCACAAAAGATCCGGTGGTGCTTTCCCACGATGTCGGACAGTTCATAGCCCAGTGCTGCGCAGAAATTCGCGTTTGCATCCAGGACATTGCCGTGCAGATCGAATTCGATCACGGCCTGCGATGCGGAGAATGCCTTTAAAACATTGGTCTTGTCTGCGCTCTTTACCAGCCAAAACATTTTCTTCTCCAGGACAGCCGAAATGTTGTGGTCGTGCTCCTGGTTTACTGAGCACAAAAACGCCCGTTACTTGCGCATCGGCCGGATCGATTATGCGCTCGTCTGGGTGTATTAGAGCAAATTAATATTAAAAGTTTCTTTCTTAGTGCGAGCGCAATAATGACGTGTAGAAAATACTCTTGTGTGGTGCGGTGACGGCTTCAGTGGTCAGCGGGATCTTTCCGGTATTTCCCTCCGCGAGGCGTCCCGGGAAAAGCAAAAAGCCGCGCGGAGGTACCCGCACGGCTTTGATGATTGGTCTTGAAGATGAGGCGCCGATCAGGCGGCCAGTTCATCCATATCGGTTCCCTTGAACATCTTGGCTAGGTTCAGGAAGCAGATCATGCCATGCTCGTTGGCGATGATGCCTTCGGAGAAGGACTTGTCGAAGGAGGCGGAGACTTCCGGAACCGGCTGAACCTGGCTCGCCGGGATTGTCAGAATGTCGGAGACGCGGTCGACCAGCATGCCGATGACCATATTATGCACTTCGGCAACGACGATGGCGCTGCGCTCATTGGCAACCGTGCTCGTCATGCCAAGCTTGTAAGCCAAGTCGATGATCGGAATGACCGAGCCGCGCAGGTTCATGACGCCGATCACATCCGGTGGCGCATGCGGGATGGGCGTGGACGGTGCCCAGCCGCGGATTTCGCGGATCGTGGTCGTCTTGACGCAGAATTCCTGATCGTGAAGACGAAACGCTATGATTTCGAGGGTTTCGCCGCCGAAGTTTGTCGAGTTGATCATTGCCATCAGAATTCTTCCCAATCCTTTTGTGTCGGAGCCAGAGCAAGAGAACCGGATGTCGCGTAGACCGCGGGTTTCGGCTTCCTCTCCGGAGCGCGCGCAACGGGCGTTCTCTGTTCCAGCTTCACTGGTTGATTCGTAACAGAAGAATGTTTCTCAAATCTAAATTGCGCGAGAAGTTCGTGCAGGACATGTGCTTCATGCGCGAGGCCGTGGCTGGAGGCGGTCGTCTGCTCCACCATCGCGGCATTTTGCTGGGTGTTGGTGTCCATGGCTTCAACCGCGTGGTTGATTTCCTTGATGCCGTTGGCCTGGTCATGCGCCGTCTCGACGATCGCCGCGACATTGGTGTCGATCTCCGCCACCTGGCCGACGATCTTGCTGAGCGCGTTGCCGGTCTCGCCGACGAGATCGACGCCTTCCTTTACCTGCGAGGCGGAGGTGTTGATCAGCGTCTTGATCTCCTTTGCCGCATTGGCCGAGCGCTGCGCCAGTTCACGCACTTCCTGCGCCACGACCGCAAAGCCCTTGCCGGCTTCCCCGGCGCGTGCCGCTTCGACTCCGGCGTTCAGTGCAAGCAGGTTGGTCTGGAAGGCAATGTCGTCGATGACCCCGATGATGTTGCCGATCTCGTTGGAGGATTGCGAGATGCGGCCCATGGCATCGATTGCCTTGCCGACGATGAGGCCCGACTGTTCCGCATCGGCCTTCGTATTGGCAACGAGGCGGCCTGATTCTTCGGCACGCTCGGCGTTTTGCGCCACGGTGCGAGTGATCTCGTGCAATGCCGCCGAGGTTTGCTCAAGTGCCGCCGCCTGCTGTTCGGTGCGCCGCGCGAGGTTGTCGGTGGCGTCGCTGATTTCACGCGCACCCATGGTGATGCTGCTGGTGCTTTTCGCCACATCGCGCATGGCGCCTTGAAGCTTTTCCAGCGAGGCGTTGAGATCGTGGCGGACTTTTTCCAGCGTGGGGGTAAAGGGCACGGAGATCGTGCCGGTCAGGTCACCATTCGACAATGCCGTGAGGCTGGCGGCAATATCGTCCACAGCCACAACGCGATCGGTCACGTCGGTCGCATATTTGACGATCTTGAACACCTTGCCGTTCTCATCGAAGATCGGATTGTAGGATGCCTGGATCCAGATCGGCTTGCCGCTTTTGCTCAAGCGCTTGTACTCGGCTGCGGTGAATGTGCCGCCAGCCAGAGTCTTCCAGAATTCATTGTAGGACGGATCGTTGCGGACGCTGTCTTCGCAGAAAATGCGGTGATGCTTTCCCTGAATTTCTTCAAGTTTGTAGCCGACGGCATCGAGGAAATTCTGGTTCGCCGTGATGATGTTGCCGGTCGGGGTGAATTCGATGATGGCCTGCACACGCGAAATTGCCTCCAGCTTCCCGGCATCTTCGGACGCTTTCCGCTTCGTTTCGGTGATGACGGTTGCAAGCTTGACGACGCTCTTGACGCTGCCGCCGGCCATGACCGGATTGTAGGAGGCCTCGATCCAGACTTCCTGTCCGCCATTGGCGATCCGCTTATACTGACGCTTGTCGAAACGGCCAGCCGCGAGATTTTTCCAGAACTGCCTGTAATCATCGCTGTTTGCGTAGGACGGTTCGCAGAACATGCTGTGGTGCTTGCCGATCAACTGATCGGCTGTGTAACCCATCGCGGCGCAGAAATTCTCATTCGCAGACAGGATTTTTCCCGAAGTATCAAATTCGATAATCGCCAAAGAACGGCCAAGAGCGGCTAGAACCGCCTTAGCATGGGTTCCAGGAAGAGAAAGCATTCAGTGAACTCCATCACTCACGGTTCAACCGCAAGGTCACACCACTATTGCGTTGCGTGCAGACAAGAGCCTTAAGCGCAACCGGCGCGGATGGTTCAGGGCAACAACAATTGTTTTAGCCCATCAAATTTAAGAATCTCTGAATTTCAAAAAGTTTGACTATTCTCTTAACGTTACCACCTTAAATCTCATGGTTCACGCATAAGTTGATCAATATTCTTTCTCGTAGAAGATGCCGGCGGCGCCTTCTCCATCTGCGCCCGCGGAACCGCGCAGTTTCACGCCCCGGCCGACATCGAGATTGATGATCGCCTTGGCGCCGGAATCGCCGCTCTGCTCCAGCTCGAGATAGGTTCTGTCATTGATATATTTGCCGGCGGAGACACGCGCGCGCCCCTCGGCGTCGGTGGAGATATCAAGATCGTCAATGCCCAGATTGCTGCGCAGGCTGTCGAACAGGGAGGTGGAGCGACCGCCGGCCAGCTGACTTGCCGCATCCGCAAGCCGTGCAATCTGCAAGGGCGAGAGTTTCGACATGGACTGGCCGAAGATCAGCTGCGCCATGATCTCGTCCTGCGGCAGCGCGGGAGAGGAGCTGAAGGCAAAGGACGGATCGTTGGCATTGCCGCTGACGGTGACCGTTACGGTGTTGGAGCCTACGGTGGAATCGGCAGACATATTGAGAACGGGGATCAGGCCGCCGCCGAACGTGATGTCGCCATTGGTGAAATCGAGTCGACGGGTCAGAATTTCCAACCGGCCGCGGCGCATGGTGAAACCGCCAGAGACCTGTGGGTTCGCCGCCGTGCCGCGCACCGTCAGATTGCCGTTCAGCTCGGCGTCGACACCACGACCGCGCACGAAGATGCCACTTGGCGCATTGATCTGAAGGTCGAGACCGATGGAGGAGGAGGTGCCGTCGCCACCCTGGTCGGCCCGCAGTTCCGCATCCTGGCGCCGGACCGCAGGCGGAGCGTTCTCGTGCTTGATGTCGATTTCCGTCAGCGAGGCCGGCAGGCGCTCAGGGATGGTGATGGCGCTCTTATCCAGCGTGATCGTTCCGGCCAACATGGGCGAGGTCAGCACCGGCCCCTTCAACGTCACTGTACCGCTGGCCTGGGTGGAGAACAGCGTACCGTCCACGTATGTGGCGCGGTTCAGCGTGAGGCTGAGATCGGCCGGGAAACCAGCGCCGGGATTGATGCCAATGGTGCCGGAGCCCGAGAGCGTTCCGCCGCCTGACATGGCGCCGGTGAGCCGAGAAATGGTGGCGACATCACGGTTGAAGCTGATCGTCGCGGCTATATTGTTGATGGTCAGATTGCGCCGAACATCAGTCACGCGGGCGCCGTCCGTGGTGATCGTGCCCGTCACCGAGGGTGCGGTTGCGGTACCTTCGATGCGAATATCGACAGCGGCGGAGCCGTTGACGACGAAGCCCTGGGCGGATGTCTGGGCTGCGAGCGCGGCAAAGGGAATATTGCCCTTGAAGCTCATGGCAAGCGGTCGGTCACCAGCAAGGCCGAGCGTACCGCCGCCGGAAAGCGCCAGACCGCCGCCTGCGGATAGCGTCGTATCAAGCCGCACCGTCTGTCCCGCATAACGGCCATTCGCCTTGATGCCCAAGGGGCCAAGGCCTGCGGCGCGCGTCTGGGCCACGGCTGCGTCCGACCAGGTCAGATCGTAATCGACAGCCGGATCGGTCGCGGCCCCTTTTGCCACGACCGTGCCAGAAATGGTGCCTGCGGCATCGAGCCCCGGAGAGAAAGCATTGGCAAGATTGGCGGGTAGCGCGCGGATGGCGACGTTAAGATCGAGCGTGGACCCAGCCGTCCCGTTGACATCGACACGCCCATTGCCTGTCTGGATGGTGAGACCTGCGATACGGGCAGCGCCGTTTTCGATGGCGATCACAGTGGGGGCGGCAAGCCGCACCGGAATCCCGCGCGGCATTGCCGAGAAGGCGTCCACGGAGACTGTCATCGGCGAGGCGCCGGTGTTTGCCCGACCCTTGAGCACCAGCGGCGCATTGTCATAACGACCGTTGAGATCGAATGTGGTGGCGTTGGCCGCATGATCGATATCAAGCGTGATGCCGGAGAGGGCCGCCGCACCCGCATCGATCTTGTCCGCCTTTACATTGCCGTTGATGGCGAGCGCCAGAAGATCGTCCACCTTCAGATCGGCCACCAGTCCGGCAATCGTCGTGGTGCCCTGTCGTAATGTGTTGCCGCTGGCGCGAATGGTGGCGGCGATCTTGCCATCGGTATTGCTGATCGCGACATCGCCCTTCAGGTCGCCGCTTGCCTGCTGGGCGGCGAGCGCTGCCAAGAGCGAAATATCGGGGAAATCGAAGGAGAGGTCGCCGGATGGCAGGAATTGCGGCGTCAGTTGCAGCTTGCCGGTCAAGACATTCGGGCCGACCTTAACGTTCAGTTCCGGAATGGCTGTGCCTTTACCCGTCTGTACCAGCGCGGCAGAGGCATCGATCGGCTGGTTGTCGAGCGTGCCGGTTGCCTGGAACTTGGCTTGCGGGGCTGCGACATCCGCCTTCCCACTGGCGGAAACCTTGAGCGATTGCAGTGAGCGTCCGGCCAATGTTGCACGGGCGGCTGAGAGATTGGCGGTGAAATCCGCCGCATTGATCGGGCCGTTTGCCTCCAGCGAAAAGTCGAGCGACCCTTGCGCCTGCGGTGACAGCTTCTGCAGCGAGGGCAAGCGGCCGGAGAGTTTTGCGCCGATCGTCCCATTGTCGAGGGTCACATCGCCATTGGCTTCAAGCGTGCTCGATTTCACCACAAGGTTTTCAAGGCTGGTTGCGCCGCCGATGAGGCTGTTGACATAGCCGTCAATCGCAATCGTTCCGTCGAATTTCTCAGACAGACCAGTCGGCAGTACGGAGGGCAGTACGAAGAGGCGCAGGTTGGAGGAGACGCGGCCTTCGGTGAGATCGTAGGAGCCGCTTGCCGTGCCGCCGATGCTGGCGCTTTCCAGTGTGGCGCCTTCAAAGGCGATGGATTGCGGCGAGACGCGCAGTGGCGCGCTGAGCTTCAATGGTGCCTTGACGGCACGCTCCAGATCGGGCGCGGTCAGCGCCGACTGATCGACGGCAAGCAGCGTGCGGATCGTGCCGGTGCGGCTGGCGACATTCAGATCGTCGCTGGTTGCGGTCAGCTTCACACCCTGAAGCGTGCCTTGCGGCGCGGTGAGCGAGCGCAGCGACACGACCGTGTTCAATCTGGCTGCATCGGCATTGCCGCGCAGGCTGAGATCGATGCCATCGACCAGCGCCTGGACCTCTTCCTGACCAAGCGGCAGGCGCACATCGACGGGGCCGTTGGTGCCGATCAGATTGGCGGTCAGATCGTTCTGGCCTTGGGGATCGATGCTGCCGGAGGCCGTCAGGATCAGCGCGCCGGTTTCCAGATTGCCGCTTTCGACGCTGATGCGTCCTTCCGGCGAAATGGATGTGGCAAGATCGATCTTGGTCTCTCCGGTAAAGAGCTGGCGCATCAGTGGCGGAAGCAGCCGATCCGGCTCCCCGCCGCCCTGCAGCGTGATCCGGCGCGTTCCATCGGATGCCAGGCTATGACGGCCATCAAGCGTCAGGACCTGATTTCCGCTAACGGAGCCGACGAGCTTGCCCGTCCAGTCCGACAGCGGTCCATCGCCATTGAGGTCGATGGAGACGGCGGGAGCGCCGGGAAGACGCAGCAGATTGGCGAGCAGACCGCCTTCCGGTTCGTTCAACAGCGCCTTGAGTTTCAGGACGTTCTCGCCCGGAACATAGGCGAAGTCGGCGTCGATCGAAGCGCGCTGCTCGTCCTTGCGGGTGACAGAGAGGGAGGCCGTGATCGTGTCGGATGCGGCATAGCCATGGCCGGATGCGCTGAGCGAGAACGGACGGCCGGCAAGCTTTTGGCCAAGTTCGATATTCGGCAGGGAGAGATCGTCAATGGCCACTTCGACAGGCAGGGTGAAGCTGCCGGAACTCCGATCAGCCGGTTCCGTCGATGGAAGAGGAAGACGATCGACGGTGATAGTGGCGGCCGTCAGCTTCTCGGCATGGAATTTACCGCTCAGGAGATCGAGCGGCGACCAGTCGAGCTCGACGCCGTTGAGCTTGGCATAGGGTCCATCCCGATCGGCAATCGTCACCGCGTCCAGCCGCAGCCTGCCGCTCAACAGGCCTTCCGGCGGCGAGATGGTGATCGTCCGATCCTGGCCGGAGGCAAGCCGTGAGACTTCGTCTGCTACGAAACGTGCGCCGAAGGGGCTCAAGCCCAGAAAAAGAACCGCCACCGCAAGAAGGGCGACAGCCCCGAGTGCGATATAGGCGAACCACTTCAGCAATCGAATCAGCATGGTCATGAAGGATAATCTACACTTCGCTTCGTCGTCGTGACAGATGTGGACATTGTGCCTTTGAGAGGCCAAGCCCGGCGTGGTTGGCTATACCTTCTTCAGCGTCAGAAGGCTTGTCCGATACCGGCGTAGATGCCGAAGCTGCTGCCGTTCGGATATTTCTCCAGCGGCATGGCGACATCAAGACGCAAGGGTCCAAAAGGTGTCTGATAGCGAAGGCCAATGCCGGCGCCAGCACGGATATCGGAAAAATCCGGGGTGATCTCGGAGGAGACGACGCCCGCATCGACGAAGGGCACGATACCGATGGTCTCGGTCACCTTGATGCGTGCTTCCAGCGAGGTGACGATATAGGAACGCCCGCCGGTCGCTTCGCCATTGGCCGCATAGGGCGAGATTTCCTGGTAACTGTAACCGCGCACCGAGCCGCCACCGCCCGCAAAGAAGCGACGTGTGGTGGGAATGTCTTCCAGCGAGCCACCGCCAACCAGCACGCCGCCTGCAAGCTTGCCAGCCAGCACCACTTGATCATCCGAGCCGAGGCCGAGATAGCCGGTGGTCGAGCCTTCGAGCGAACTGAAGATCGTGCCGTTCAAGGCTTCATAGCTTGGCGTGGCCGCAATCGAGGCGCGGAATCCCTGTGTCGGATTGAGCTTGTCGTTGCGTTTGTCGCGGACGAACTCCAAGGGGACAGACGTCGTCAGGTATTGGTTTTCGCCGAATGCATCTTCGGTCTGTTCCCACTCGACTTCGAGACCGGCGGATGCGGTGTCGTAGTCGTTGAAATCATAGGCAAAGCCGGCATAGGCCGTGACAGTCTGGGCGTCGTAGCTGTCCGGATGCTCGGTCTTGGCTTTCAGGCTCGCGGTGAAGGTGGTCTCCGGCGTGAAGATCCCGGGCTTCACGAAGGTGATGCCGGCGGAATAATCCATGTCCTGAACGGTGGACGCTTCCCCAAGGCGCGTGACGGCACCTTCGATGCGGAGCGACTCGGCTTTTCCAAAGAGGTTCCGGTGGCCCCAATAGCCCTGCAGCCCGGCGCCTTCGGTGGTCGAATATTGCGCGCCGACGCCGAAATAGCGGAACTTGCCTTCCGAAACTTCAATGGTCAGCGGCAATGTTCCGTTCGGGGCCAGCGTGTTGGCTTCCTTGATGGAGATGCTGGAAAAGACACCGAGCTTGCGAAGGCGGTCGGAGGCCTTGCGCAGTCTTTCCGGCGAGTAGGGCTCGCCGCTGTTCAGGCGCGAATAGCGACGAATGAAATCCGGATCGACCGCCCGGTCGCCCTTGACGGCCACATCCCCCAACGCGGCAACGGGGCCGGCGTCTGCGACCATCGTCAAATCCACGGTATCGTTGGCGTGATTGGCCACGGCCTCGCGCTTGGTCAGCTTTGCAAAGGGGTGACCCTCCGCCTTCAAATCCTCAATGATCTTGTTGCCGGCCCGAATGATGGCAAGCGAGCCTGCGTCTCCGCCCGGAACCAGACCGTAATCTGCCGCGGTGCGTCCTCCAACGTCCCCTTCCAGGCGAACGGTGCCGAGCTTGAAGAGGGGGCCCTGCGTCACATCGATGACGATGGGAACCGGACCGGAGGTGTTGAAGGTCGGAACAGGCGGGATGGAATCGATGTCCTGGCCGGCAATGGTGATATTGACGAGGCCGCCATAGCGCGCATTCTCATAGAGTGCGGCAACCAATCTGTCGCGATCGTCCTTGGCGCGGATCAACAAACCCAGATCGCCAGACGCCGCCTTGTCCGGCTCCGTCACCAGAAGAGAACTGTTTTCCAGACTGTCGCGCAGCTTGCTGTCAGCGCCCGGCGTGTTGAGGGTCACGGTAAATTTGACGGGATTGAGAACTTCATTCTCTTTGTCGTCGTCGGATCCCCACAGCTGGATGCCGAAGATCTTCAGCGCGAAAGCCTCGCGCACGAAACCCGGAGAACAGGTAACGGCTGCCGCCACCGCCAATGCAGTGCCTGCCCTCCAGTACGCAATACTCTTCCGTTGGTCAGTCCGCTTGTTTGGCATACGCTGCTTTATGGTTGAGCATTTATTATTGCTCCCGCCCGTTTATCCTTCGTTAAAGCGCGTGGCGATCCAAAACAAATCGCGCGCTCCGCCTCCCGTTCGTCGCAGTCCTGCGGCGCAGACAACGGCTTTGCCGTTTTACGCTGGCTGCTGATACCCTCAAATTTAATCATAAATCAGAGACAGGGGGCACCCCAAAAACGGTCACATGCATGTGGAAACAAAAAAGCCCCGGTTTTTGCCGGGGCTTCTGATGCAATTGTGCCACGCCTTAGCGGCAACGTGCCGTGTAACGCTGACCGTACTGGTCGCGATAGTAGCAATAGCCCGGCTCGGACGCGCGACCGATAAGGTAGCCCGTCGCGCCACCAATCAGACCGCCGACTGCCGCGCCGCGCACGTTACCGGTAATAGCGCCACCAGCCAGCGCACCGATCACTGCGCCGCCACCAGTGGTCTTTTCGGTCTGCGTGCAGCTTGCGAGCGCCAGACCCATAACAGCAAAAACAACAGCCTTCTTCATGAACTCTCTCCACGTTACATTTGAGCTCGATGGCTCTCGGTAGGCGTCCCAATACATCTGCGGCGACTGCTACCTCCGACCGCTGCAGATATCTAACAAGTCGAGTGTTACTGTGGAAGCCCCCATTTAAGGCTGCGCTCCCCTGGTCAATCGATTGTGCCCTACTCAACGGCGCGTTGATTAAAAGGTTCCAAATTTTTTAGCAGTTTGACATGAATCAAGTTTGTCATTCCTTTAGAGTCTTATAAGAATATTGGAACGGTTCAAAAGTGGAGGCGAATTGACGCAGCGATGCAATATCGGCGTCAAGGGGGTTGACGGTTCAAGGAGGTGGACCGAAAACGCTTGCACGTATTCTGGAGCATGGAATGGACTTCGAGGCATATTTCAAGACCGAACTGGATGGCTTGCATTCGGAAGGCCGCTACCGCGTTTTTGCCGACCTCGAGCGGCAACAGGGACATTTTCCGAAGGCAACCCGTTACACCGCCGATGGTGAAAAGCGCGACGTCACGGTCTGGTGCTCCAACGACTATCTCGGCATGGGGCAGAACCCCAAGGTGATCGAGGCGATGAAAGCTGCGATCGATCACTGTGGCGCGGGTGCGGGAGGCACCCGGAATATCTCTGGAACCAGCCATTATCACGTCAAACTCGAGCGCGAACTTGCCGATCTGCACGGCAAGGAATCGGCGCTGATCTTCACCTCCGGCTACATCTCCAACTGGGCGACGCTTGGTACGCTCGGTCAGAAGATCCCCGGCCTGATCATCTTCTCGGACGCGCTGAACCATGCCTCGATGATCGAGGGCATTCGTTACGGCCGCTGCGAGAAGGTCATCTGGAAGCATAACGATCTGGAGGATCTGGAAGCCAAGCTGAAGGCCGCCGATCCGGCAGCGCCCAAGCTGATCGCCTTTGAATCGGTCTATTCCATGGATGGCGATATTTCGCCGATCAAGGAGATCTGCGATCTCGCCGACAAGTACGGCGCCATGACCTATCTCGATGAAGTGCATGCGGTCGGCATGTATGGCCCGCGCGGTGGCGGCATCGCCGAACGCGAAGGTCTGATGGACCGTCTGACGATCATCGAAGGAACGCTCGGCAAGGCTTTCGGTGTAATGGGCGGCTATATTGCAGCGTCGGAAGCGCTCTGCGACTTCATCCGTTCCTTTGCCTCCGGCTTCATCTTTACCACAGCACTTCCTCCGTCCCTGGCAGCCGGTGCCGTGGCTTCGATCCAGCACCTGAAGGCCAGCCCTTTCGAGCGCGCCCGTCATCAGGAGCGTGTGCGCACGCTGCGTTCCATGCTGGACGCGAGCGGCATCCCGCATATGGCAAACCCCAGCCACATCGTTCCGGTGATGGTGGGCGATGCCGCCAAGTGCAAATGGATTTCCGATATCCTGCTCGATGACCATGGCGTCTATGTGCAGCCGATCAATTATCCGACCGTGCCGCGCAAGACGGAGCGTCTGCGCATCACGCCGACCCCGCTTCACACCAATGCGGATCTGGAAGGTCTGGTCGGTGCGCTTCATCAGCTGTGGTCGCGTTGCGCGCTGGCGCGGGCTGTCGCCTGATCGTCACCTCATCTTTCTGAAAAGGGGCGCAGCTTGCCGGCTGCGCCCCTTTCCCGTTTTAATGCTCGAGCATTTCCTGGACGATCTCCTTGCCCGACAGGGATGACGGGTAGTAGGTCGGCCAATTGGTCAGCTCCTTCAGCACCGTGGCGCGGTCATCACCCCAATAGAGGTGGTAATGGCCAGCCTTTTGCGGCGCGATGGTGTGGTCGCTGAACTGGATATATTGCGGTGCGGATGCATCGCCGCCGGTCTTCTTGAAGATGTAGCGAACGCCGCGATTGCCCTTCTTGTAGGTCAGGATCTCATAGCCGTCGCTGGCATACTTGCCTTCTGTGGCCTTGCCGTCCCGATAGAAGGTCACATCGTCGCCCTTGATGGTGATGCGGTTGACGTCGGTCTTGTAGCCGACATCATATTCCTCACGAAACGCCTTGGCGCTCTTCTTGCCGTGCTCGGCCTTGTGCTGCATCACCGGATCGAGCGTGCCATCCACCAGATATGGATAGACCGACTGCCAATCGCCTTCCCAATCGGAGAGCGGGCGCTCCTTCACGGCACTGTCCTCGAAGTAGCCCTTATAGACGTCGCTGGAGCCGTGCGAGTGCCTATGGGAATGGTTATGGGCGTGGTTGTGGCTTTCGGACTTTGCCGGCGCCGATTTCTCCTGTGCCGCCGCGGCAGTGGACAGAAGCAGCAACGAGCTGACGGAGAGGGCGAGGGCTTGCGTGAGTTTCATCGTGTTTCCTCATTTGTGATGTAATAACGTAACAAGACGCGACATAACGAGAAAGCTGGGGCGTGGCAAGCCGGGATCGAAATTTTACGCACAGCAATGCGCCCGGTGGTGGCCACCGGATCGTCGTCCTGTCGATCACCTGTGAGGAGAGGCCCTACGCGGCCTTCTGCTTCTGCCGGATCACATCCTCGGCATAGGCGCGGGCTTGCGTGTCGGCGGCCAGAATGGCATCGATCGTATCGGCTGGCCTGCCATCATTCATCCGCTCCATGACGGATTCGACCGTATCGGCCATATGCAGGAAGCCGATCTTGCCATCGACGAAGGCGTGGAAGGCGGTTTCCTCCGCGGCATTCAATACTGCACCCTGCACGCCGCCGCGTTGCAGCGCCAGACGCGCGAGCCTGATCGAGGGGAAGCGGTCCTCGTCCGGTGCCTCGAAATCGAGCCGAGCCAGCTTCGCAAAATCCAGTCGCTCGACATCGAGCGTGCCGCGGCCGGGATAGGTCAGGGCATAGGCGATGGCCGTGCGCATATCCGGGCAGCCGAGCTGGGCGATGACCGAACCGTCGGTATAGGCCACCATGGAATGAATGATGGATTGCGGATGGACGATCACTTCGATCTGCGAGGGCTCAAGGTCGAAAAGATATTTCGCCTCGATCATCTCCAGCGCCTTGTTGAACATCGACGCACTGCCAATCGAGACTTTCAATCCCATGGACCAGTTGGGATGAGCGCGCGCGATCTCGGCGGTGACGCCATCCATCTGCTCGCGGCTCCAGGTGCGGAACGGGCCGCCGGATGCGGTGAGGACAATGCGCTCTACCTTGTCGCGGTTGTGGGGCTCCAGGCACTGGAAGATGGCGCTGTGTTCGCTATCGACCGGAATCAGCGTGCCGCCGCCCTCGCGCATGGTGGAGATGAAGACATCGCCGCCGGTGACCAGACATTCCTTGTTGGCGAGCGCGATGTTGGCGCCGCGACGCGCAGCTGTGAGCGTCGGCTCAAGCCCAGGCGTGCCGGCAATCGCCGCCATGACCCAATCGGCCTCCAGACTTGCGGCTTCCTGCAGGCCGCTTTTGCCGGATGCAACGGCAATGCCGCTTCCGGCCAGTGCGTCTTTCAGTTCGGCATATTTCTCGTCATCGGCGGTGACGGCGAGTTTCACGCCAAGTTCGCGTGCCTGTTCGGCCAGCAACGCCACATTGCCTGCCCCGGTCAGCCCTAAAATCTCGAAACGATCGCGTCCGCCGAGCTGGCGGATGACATCCAGCGTGTTCGTTCCAATTGAGCCGGTGGCGCCGAGGACGGTCAGTTTTTCAGGCGGGTTGCTGCCCTTTTGGCGTGTCATGTGAAATCCGGCTTTGGTGGAAACTGTTACCTCATGGCTCTACAAGCGAAACCGGGGCAGAACAAGGTCAAAGCCTGTCAGCGATTTTTTGCCACTATTGCGTCCTCTTCCTCACCGATGACATCTGCGTGCGTCGCTTGCCAATAATGGTGTGAGCATGCAGGTTGTATGGCTTGATGCGACGCGCCCTGACGCATTGGATACGGCATTGATAAATAGAGGATTTTCATGAAGCGATTTTTGATCTCCAGCGGCTGGATTTTCGTCATCACCCTGTTGCTGGTGCTTGTTTTCATTCCCTTCGATCCGCGCATCTCGGAGCGGGCACAGACGCTTCCCGGCTCAATCGTCGGCTTCAACAAGGCGATCACCGATTTTGGCACCTTTCGCTGGATGCTCTACAGCACCGGGCTCTTTGCCATCCTTGCCTATATTGCCGCGCGCTTTTTCCTGGCGAGCCCCTATTCGGCGAGGCTTCGTACCGCATGGCGGCTCTTCGCCTATTTCTTCCTGACGATCGGCAGCGCCAGCATCTTCGTACATCTTTTGAAGTTCCTGATCGGCCGGGGGCGGCCGGAACTTTATGCCGAGATCGGCGCGTACAGCCTGACACCTTTTACCGGCGACAATCTCTATGAGAGCTTTCCCTCCGGTCATTCCACGGCGGCGGGTGCCTTCTTCGGCGCCTTTGCCATGCTGATCCCGCGCTTTCGCTACGTGTTCATGGCGCTGGCACTCATCATCGGCGTTTCGCGGGTGATCGTCGGGGCGCATTATCCAAGCGATGTGGCGGCGGGCCTTCTGCTCGGCATCTGGACGGCCATGCTCTTCGCCTTTATCTTCGCGCGCAAGGAATGGTTGTTCCGTTTGATCAAGGGCTGGCCCTATCCGAAAAACACGCCGCTTCCGCCTGCCGATCAGGCATGATGACACAGGACATTGCCATGCCAAGCGACGACCACGACGACGCCCAGGCCATTGAGACCACGGTTGCTATCGTCGGCGGTGGGCCGGCGGGCATGATGCTCGGTCTGCTTCTGGCACGGGCGGGGATCGATGTCACCGTCATCGAAAAGCATGGCGATTTCCTGCGCGATTTTCGCGGCGATACGATCCATCCCTCGACGATTGCACTGATCGAGCAACTGGGTTTTGCGCAGGAATTTCTGGCGCTGCCGCATACCAGGGCAGAGAAGCTGCATGCCGACGTGGGCGGTCACAAGCGCACCATCGCGGATTTCTCCTGGCTGCCGGTCAAGCACAAGTTCATCGCGTTCATGCCGCAATGGGATTTCTTGAACTTTCTCGCCGGCAAGGCCGGGCAGTTCGAAAGTTTCCGTCTCTTGCACAATGCGGCTGTCAGCGATCTCATCGAGACCAAGGGAAAGGTGAGCGGCCTCAAGCTCTCCACGCCCTCCGGCGGCCTTACCGTGAAGGCCGATCTGGTGGTCGGTGCCGATGGCCGCAATTCCACGGTGCGGGAGAAGGCCGGGCTGCATGTCGAGCGCTTCGGCGTTCCGACGGAAGTTCTGTGGATGCGGCTTTCGAAACAGCCGGGCGATCCAAACGAGACTATGGGCCATGCCGGCCCGCAGCAGGGCTTCGTGCTGATCGATCGTGGAGACTACTGGCAATGCGGCTATGTGGTGCGCCGCGGCGTCTATTCCGAGATCAGCCAGAAAGGCATCGAAGCTTTCCGCACACGTGTGGCCGCAGTCTGCCCGCTGCCTGCCGATCGGCTGCAGGAGATCAAGAGCTTCAACGATGTGTATCTTCTCACCGTGCGCATCGACCGGCTGACGCAATGGTGGAAGCCGGGACTGATCTGCATCGGCGACGCCGCCCACGCCATGTCGCCGATTGGCGGTGTCGGCGTCAATCTTGCCATTCAGGATGCGGTGGCGGCGGCCAATATTCTGGTGCCGGCTTTTCGCGATCGGGGCGTCGTTTCCGATGACGATCTGGCGGCGATCGAACAGCGCCGCACCTTCCCGACCAAGGCAACCCAAAAGCTGCAATTGATGATGCGCAGCAAGAACCGCAAGGACCACGAGGCGGCCCCCAAGGCCAAAGGCCCGCCCGCCTTCGTACGCGCCATCCTGCGCTTTCCGCTGCTTGCGCATCTGGCGGGCCGCCTGATCGGGCTTGGGTTTCGGCGCGAGAAGATTACTTATTAGCGCGGCAGCCCCAATAGAATTTCTTGGTGTTGCCGTCTCAACCGGCCCCTGACAAGGTTCGAAAACCTCTCCGCCGTCATCCTCGGCCTTGAGCCGAGGATGACGGGCTGGAAACTTAAGTGGTTGAAAAATATGGATCCTCGGGTCAAGCCCGAGGATGACGAGGTGGAGGGATTTATCCCCCATATGAACGTTGTGCGGAAGAAGCCTTCTGACCTCAGGTGGCAGGGTACATGGCCGTTGCTGCGAGGGCTGAAACCCTACACATCATCCATCTGATGCTCGGCATAGAGCCTACGCAGAACGCGCGCCGTGCCGTTGGCGCCATCGAGATCAAGGCTGATCTCGCCGGGCTCCGGTAGCGCCAAGGCTGCGCGGATCGCCTCTGCCATGGTCTGCGGCGAGATGGCGTTTTCTTCCAGCACCTGGGCAAGGCCAAGCTTTTCCAGACGCGAGGCGCGGGCGCCCTGTTCGGTTTCTCCGCCAGCAGCGAAGGGGATGAGCAGCGAACGGCATTTGGCCTGCAGGATATCGCAGACGGTGTTGTAGCCGGCCTGCGAGATGGAGAGCTTGGCACCGGAGAGAAGGCTGGCGAAATCCTTGCGGAAGCGGAAGACGGAGATAGTCTCGCCGGCTTGAGCCGAGATCGCATCGAAATCCGCCTGCGGCATGTTGGGGCCGGTGATCAGGCACCAGGATTTCAGTTCGGGGATGTGGGGCGCGGCGGCAAGCGCTGCTTTCAGGAGCGCGCCACCCACGGCGCCGCCGCCTGCCGAAACCACCACGTCGAAACGCTCCTGCGGCGGCTGTGGTTTTGCTGGGGCAACAAGGCCGGTATAGACGATGCGCTGGCTGATCTGTTCGGCGAGCGGAAAGGTTTCTTCCAGCCGTACGAATTTCGGATCGCCATGGACGAGCACCGTGTCGAAGTGCTTCTTGACGAGATCGATGGTCTCTTCGTCGCGGCCGGGCTTGGCACGCTCCTGCAGGATATCGCGCAGCGAGGTCATCACCAGCGGGCGCTTGATGCTTTTCTCGATGGCGGCGAGCAGCGGCAGCAGTTCGAAACGCACTTGTCTGCGGCCAAAGGGAAAGGCCTCGATGATGACGATATCCGGCATGGTGCCGTGATAGGCACCGAGCAGCATGCTGGTACGATTGTCCTTGAAGGCATTGTCCACCGGCGCACCATTGGCATCGACGAGGCCTGCAAAATTGCCATCGGCCACCGCCACCGGCGGCAGTTCGACATGGCGTATGCCTTCTCCCGGAAAGCCCGGAACCGGCGTTCCGCCTGTCACCATCGTCACGTCGAAGCCATCGGCGACCAGTGCATGGGCCACGCGGCTGGCGCGGGCGATATGGCCGATGCCGAGCAGATGCTGGACATAGAAGAACACGCGGGGGGCTTGTGTAGCGTCGGTGGCAGTGGTCACGGGGTCTTCTCCCATTCCTGTTCGAAGAGATTTTTGAGGTCGGTGATGCTGGTGCGATGATCGAAGCCGGTGCGCACGCGGTGTTCCGCGGCTTGGCCCAGCTTCGCTCTCAGCGCGGGATCGGAGATGGCGCGCTCCAGCGCGTTCGAGAAGGCAGCTTCGTTTTCGGGCTCTGTCAGCAGACCGTTTTCGCCATCCACGAAGAATTCCGGAATGCCCGAAATATTGGTGGAGACGCAGGTCAGCGCCTGGCTGGAAGCTTCCACGAGAACATTCGGCAGGCCGTCGCGGTCGCCATCGGCGGTGATGCGGCAGGCGAGCGCAAAGAGATCGGCCTTGCGATAGTGCTCCAGCACCTGTTTCTGATCCATCGCGCCCGTCCAGGTGATCCTGTCGGCGATACCCAGTTGTTCGGCGAGCGCTTTCAGCGTCGCCAGTTCGTCGCCGCCACCAATATGGGTGAAGCGCCAGTGCAGAGACTGTGGCAGGGCGGCAAGCGCCTTCAGCAGAATGTCGATGCCCTTCTTCTTCACCGCGCGGCCAACGCTCAGGATCTGCACCGGATCGGCGGGGTCTGAGCCATCGCGTGGCGGGCGGGTACCCTCCATCGGTGGAAAGCGCGTGAGGTCGAGGCCGTGATAGCTTAAATGCACCGTGGCTGGAGTGGGCGACAGCGCCTGCAAGTGGCGATAGCCGCTGGCGGTGCAGGTTACGGCCCAACGGGCGCTGCCGAGCTTGTAGGAGAGATCGGCATCCGTCGAGGTCCAGATATCCTTGGCATGGGCCGAGATCGTCCACGGAATGCCGGTGATCAGACGCGTATAGGCGGCAACGGAAGCGGGCGTGTGGATGAAGTGGACGTGCAGCCAGCCGGCATCCCGCGGCCATTCATGGGAGAGCACCGCCGCCTGACCGAATCGGCGGAAGCGGTTGCGGGAAAAGTCGTGGCGGAGATCATGGAGGAATTGCCGCAGCGCCTTGCCGAAGCCTGGCTTCCTGCGGCACGCCCACAGCGCTTTCAGCACGCGCAACGGTTCCTCATGCAGATATTCCGGCAGGTAGGTGACGGGCGCGCGAATTTCGTCATGCACCGGATGGCGCTTCTTGTCGGTCGGGCGGCGCATGGAGACGAGGTCGAGTTCGAGACCTGCTCTTTCCAGTCCCAAGAGTTCCTGTGCGATGAATGTTTCGGAGAGGCGCGGATAGCCTTTCAGCAGCACCACGATTTTCTTTCTTGCGGTCACGTCGTCGTGCCTTCTTTTCTTTGGCGCAATCGTCCTTGGCGCAATCCCGGCAAATGTGAGGGGTGCAACATCACCAGACGTTTCGCGGAGATGCTTCTGCCCGCCTCAGGCGGTGGCGGAGATGACGTTTGGCGTATCGTCCGGTTGCAGCCATTCGGCAACGCGCCGCGAGATGTTTTCCAAGCCGTCGAGCTTCATGTTGCGGCCATTGGCAGAGGGTGGCGGGCGCTTCAACAGCGCCTTCAGCGCCTTTGCCATCAGTTCGGGATTTTCCGCTTCTTCGGGCGAGAGCATGTCGAACAAGCCAAGTTCCGAGGCGCGGCTGGCGCGGATCAGCTGTTCTTCACGCGGCACGATACGCGGCACCACCAGTGCCGGCTTGTCGAAGGAGAGGATTTCGCAGACGGTGTTGTAGCCGCCCATCGACACCACGCCCTGCGCCCCGGCAACCAGATCTTCCATGCGGTTGTCGAAGTCGATGATTTCCATCTGCGGAATATCGGCAACGTTTGCCGCAAATTTCTGCCGCTGTTCGGTCGGCATATAAGGCCCGAGCACAACGAGCGCCTTCTGGGTGAGGCTGCGATCGAACTTGTAGGCGCGGATCACGTCGTCGATCAGCTCGCTGCCATCGCCACCGCCGCCGGTCGTCACGAGAATATAGTCCTCCTCATGCCGGTTGGGGTTATCGCCCCGCGTCTTGGAGCGTTGCAGGAAACCGACGAATTCGGTCTTCTCGCGAACCCCGGGCGGCACCTCGAGGCCGGACAGCGGATCATGAAAATCCGGCGGGCCGTAGACCCAGACGTGGTCATAAAAGCGCTCGATCTTGTTCAGCACATCGTTGCGCTTCCACTCGGCTTCAAGCAGTTGCGGCGCATCCATCACGTCGCGCAGGCCGATGACCAGCTTGGTGCCGCGCGATTTCAGATAGGTGAGGGTTTCTTCCACTTCGCCGCGCAGCCCCATTGGCTCCTTATCGACGATGAAGATATCCGGCTGAAAGCTCTCGGCAGTGTGGTAGATGATCGAGCGGCGCATCTTCAGGGTTTCCTGAAGATCGATATGCTGGTCGAGCGAGGTGTATTCGCCGTTTCTAAGCTTGATGACGCTCGGGATCTTCACGAAGTCGACGCGCGCGCGATAATCGAAAGCGCCTGCAATGGTGGCGCCGGAGATGATCAGGACATTCAGGCCGCGATAATCCTCCACCAGCGCATGGGCAATGGTGCGGCATCGACGCAAATGTCCAAGCCCGAAGGAATCGTGGCTGTACATCAGAATGCGTGCATCGTTTAAACGAACTGTCACGAGCAGAACCTCTTCTTACCGCCTGGGCGCGCGGTGAGTGTCTTTATGCGGAAGGCGCAGAAGCGCCTTGTCTTGTCGCATGCCATGGTCGCAAAACCGCCAAGCATGCTTGCAGTGAACCCCATCATTTAAACGGGTCTGCTGCATCACGTAGTCCATCGCCAAGGAAATTAAAGGCGAGCACGACGAGGACGACTGGAAGAATCGGGATTAGGAGCCAGGGATACAAGGCAATCACGCTAACGCTTCGCGCTTCCGTTAGCAGAATGCCCCAACTTGTGATCGGCGGACGAAGGCCAAGCCCCAAGAAGCTCAGTGCCGTTTCGCCGAGGATCATGCCTGGAATGGTGAGCGTGGCGGACGCAATCAGGTGCGACATGAAGCCGGGGATCAGATGGCGGCCGATGATGCGGCTGGTGCTGGCGCCCATCAATTGGGCGGAGAGCACATAGTCCTCCTCGCGCAGTGCCAGAAGTTTGGAGCGCACGGCGCGCGCAAGCCCCGTCCAGTCCAGGAGGCCGAGGATGACGGTGATGCCGAGATAGACGAGGATCGGGCTCCAGGTGACCGGCATGATGGCGGCGAGCGCCAACCACAGCGGAATGCTGGGGATCGATTGCAGCACCTCGATGATGCGCTGGACGATGAGGTCGAAAACGCCGCCGCGATAGCCTGCGAGGCCCCCGATCACGATGCCCAGGACGAAGCTCATCGCCACGCCGAAAAGGCCGATGGTCAGCGATATGCGCGCCCCATAGATGATGCGCGACAGCACGTCGCGACCAAGCCTGTCGGTGCCCAGCAGGAACATCTGGCCGTCCTTGGCCGGGCAGACGAGGTGGATGTTGGAATCGAACAGCCCCCAGAAGGTGTAGCCGTCGCCACGGCAGAAGAAGCGGAGTTTCTGCACATCTGTCGGCACATCGGAATAGACGCGGCGCAGATTGTCCATGTCGAGGCTCATGGTGCGGCCATAGACGAAGGGGCCGACGAACTCGCCGTCATGGAAGAGATGAATGCTCTGCGGCGGAGCGTAGATGTTCTCCACGTCGCGCGTGTGGAGATTATAGGGTGCCAGAAACTCGCAGATGAAGATCGAGAGATAGGCCAGCAGCAGGAAGACGCCGGAATAGAGCGCGAGCTTATGCTGCCGGAATTGCCACCACATCAGCTTCCACTGCGATGCCCGGCCGACCATGGCGAGCGCCGTTGTGGAGGGCTCCACCAGATAGGGATCGAAGGGCGCGGTGGAAATGTAATGCGGCAGCGGCTCGCCGGGCTTTGGAATGGATGAAGTCATTTGACGCTCCCACCTCCCAATCGAATGCGAGGATCGAGAATGGCGAGCGCAATATCGGAGATCAGCACGCCGATGACGGTGAGGAAGGCGAGGAACATCAGGAAGGAGCCGGCCAGATACATGTCCTGGCTCTGCAGCGCGCGGATCAGCATCGGACCGGTGGTTTCTAGCGAAAGCACCACAGCGGTGATTTCCGCTCCGGAAATGATGGCTGGCAGGATGGAGCCGATATCGGAGATGAAGAAGTTCAGCGCCATGCGCAGCGGATATTTGGTCAGCACCTTGAAGGGGTGAAGCCCCTTGGCACGCGCCGTCACCACATATTGCTTCTGCAATTCATCCAAAAGGTTGGCGCGAAGGCGCCGGATCATGCCCGCCGTTCCTGCCGTGCTGATGATGAGAACGGGGATCCATAGGTGTTCGAGGATCGACTTGAACTTGTCCCAGCTCATCGGCTGGTTCAGATATTCGCGGTCCATCAGATGGCCGATGGATGTGCCGAACCAGATATTGGCGAAATACATCAGGATCAGCGCCAGCATAAAATTGGGAATGGCGATGCCCAGCAAGCCGAGGAAGGTCAGGCCGTAATCGCCCCAGCTATATTTATGCGTGGCGGAATAGATGCCGATGGGAAAGGCGACAATCCAGGTGACGATGATGGTGACGAAGGACACCAGAACCGTCAGCCACAGACGCTCGCCCACCACTTCGCTGACCGGCAACTGGTATTCGAAGGAATAGCCGAAATCGCCAACCAGCATGCCCGTCGCCCATCTGAAGTAGCGAATGGGGGCCGGTTGGTCGAAGCCGTAGCGGCTGCGCAGTTCCTCGATTTCGGCCATGTTGGCCGTCTCGCCCATGGCGCGCATTTCCGCGACATAGCTTTCGAAGTAGTCGCCCGGCGGCAATTCGATGATGGTGAAGACCAGCATCGAAATCAGGATCAGCGTCGGGATCATGAAGAGGATGCGCCCGATAATATATCTGAGCATGTCAGGCGCTCCCGTCGTACCAGAAGGTGTCTGGCATGTAGATGCCGAGATAGGCGGTCGGCTCGAAGCCGAAAAGCGCCTTTTCCGGCACGTTCTTCAGCCGGGCTCTGTGAACGATCGGCTGAAGCGCGCCGTTCACCGTGCCGATGGAGAAGACCTGTTGCGTGTAGATCGACAGCATTTCCAGCCAGATCGCCTTGCGCTCCTCAAAGGTGACGCTGCGGCGCCATTTCTTGAAGAGGTCAAGCAGCTGGATTGCTTCCGGCAGATCCGGCGGTTTGCCTTCGCGCCCGCCAGAGAGATAATGGATGCCCCAGACCGGCCATTGCAGCTGGTCGTCGCCGGTGGGTGCAAGCCCGGAGGGCAGCATGTCGGCGTTGGGAATGGCATTGTCCATGCCGAACCAGACCGACATCAGCACCTCACCCGCCATGGCGCGCTTGCGAAACACGTCGCGCTGCGTCGGGCGGCTGGAGAGCGAAATGCCGACCTTGCGCCAGTGATCGGTGATCAGCTCCAGCACATCGGTTTCCAGCGTGCTTTCGCCAGCCGTTTCGACAATCACATGGGCGGGCCTGCCATCGGGCAGAATGCGAATGCCGCGGTCGTTGCGCTCCGTCAGCCCCATCTCGTCCAGAAGCCGGTTGGCAAGCTCGGGATCGAACTGCGCCCAGGCGGTCGCAAATTCCGGACGGAAGAGCGGGCTTTCCGGCAGCACGGTGTCGGCGCTTTCTTTGGCAAGGCCGTAGAAACAGACCATGTTGATCTCGTGCCGGTCGATCGCCACCGAAAGAGCGCGGCGCATGCGCACATCGCGAAACAGCGTGCGCCAGGTGTCGTCCGCACAGTTCAGGTTTGGCAGCAGGCAGACCCGCGACCCCTGGCTGCGCTTCCACAGATTGACCTTCAGCGGATAGCGGGCCTCGGCATCCTTCAGGAAGGTGTAGTCGTTGAAATCGAGGTTCATGAACTGCAGGTCGCTATCGCCCGACGCCGTCTTGGCGGCGATGATTTCCGACGATGTGACGTTCAGCAGGTAGCGATCGATATAGGGAAGCTGGCGGCCATTCTCATCGACGCGATGGTAATAGGGATTGCGCTCGAAGATGAACTGCTCGGCCGGCGGCGCGGTGATGACGCGCCAGGCATCGAGTGTCGGCAGATCGGGATTTTCCGGGCGCAGCTGGCGCGACATCTTGATGTGCAGGCTGCTCCAGTCGTCCGCCTTGTTCTTCTTCATCAGCTTGGCGAGCATTTCCGGCGTCTGATATTTGACGTGGAACTGCTTCATATAGGCGGCGGGCAGGAAGATGCGGGCGGGTGATGCGCCGGCAAGCTTCGCCAGGAAATCCGGGTTCGGGCCTTCCCAGGTGTAGCGCACCGTCAGCGGATCGACGGCCTCGACCAGAGGCGGCTTGCCATAGACAAGCAGCTCGATCGGCGGGCCGCCCTTGTGGATTTCGAGATTCAGCGCCACGTCTTCCCAGAAATAGCGAAAATCCTCGGCGGTGAAATCGCTGCCATCCGACCATTTGTGGCCTTCGCGCAGTTTCAGCGTGAAGATGCGCTCCTCATCCACCGTGTAGGATTCCAGGATGTCGGGGATGAAGTTCAGCTTCTCATCGTAACCCACCAGCCGCGCGTAAGAGTCGATCGGCATCAGGCGAATGTCGCGCTGGCCGCCGATCAGCATGCGGATATTGCCGCCATGCTGGCCGGGCTCGCGGCCCATGGCCTTCAGATTGATGACGCGCGGATTTTTCGGCAGGCGCTGATCGAGTGGCGGCAGCTCGCCCTTGTCGCGCTTTTCCTTGAAGAAATCGGCATCGATATAGGGGGCGGCGGACGCCTTCCAGGGCGCGAAGACCGAGGCGAGCAGGGCAAGGGTGGTGCGGCGCGTGATCAAGACCGTAGCTCCCGAACATCCGCATTGGCATTGGCAAGCACGAGGTGCCCACCACCAAGATCGGCTGTTATCATCTGTCCGTTATCGTCATCGCGGAACTGCTTGCCCCAGTCGAATTTGCCGGTGGCGCTGATCTTGCCGATGGTCTTGAAATCCAGCGGCCGGTCGAGATCGGGGAAGGGAACGGCGGCCAGCAGCGATTTCGTATAGGGATGGATCGGATTGCGCATCAGCGTTTCGCGTGGCGCCAGCTCCACGATCTTGCCTTCGCACATCACCGCCACGCGGTCCGCCATGTAATCGACGACGGCGAGATTGTGGGAAATGAAGAGATAGGTGAGCCCCAGATCCTTTTGCAAATCCTTGAGCAGATTGAGGATTTGCGCCTGCACCGACACGTCGAGCGCGGAGACGGGCTCGTCGCAGATCAGCAGTTCGGGTCCCAGCATCAGCGCACGCGCAATGCCGATGCGCTGGCGCTGGCCGCCGGAGAAGCTGTGCGGATAGCGGTTCAGCGCATTGTCGCCAAGGCCGATGGCGCGCAGCAGGTTCTTGACGCGCTCCTGCCGGTATTTCGAGTCACCGCGACCGTGAATTTCCAGCGGTTCGCTGAGGATATTGCCGACCGTCATGCGTGGCGACAGCGAGGAGACGGGGTCCTGAAAGACCATCTGGATGCGGGTGCGCAATTCGCGCAGGTCGTCATCCCTGGCATTCAGCACATCGATGTCGCCGTTCTTGCTGTGAAAGATGATCTCGCCGTCTTCCGGCCTGACGGCGCGCATCAGGATTTTGCTGACCGTGGTCTTGCCGCTGCCGCTTTCGCCCACAAGGCCCAGACATTCACCGCGCATGATATCGAAGCTGACGCCATCCACCGCCTTGGTGGCACTCGCCTTGCCAGAGGTGAACCAGGTGGATTTGCGGGTGGTATAGGTCTTGGAGATGTTCTTGACGCTGAGCAGCACGCCCGGCGCCTTGTCGACATTCGCCGTCTTCTTGCCGATCAGGCTTTCCTTGTCGATGGTGACATCACGCAGCGCCTTCAGCCGTTCGCCGGGCTTCATGTCGAAATGCGGCACGGCTGCCATCAGGCCCTTGAGATAGGGATGCGAGGGCGCGCGGAAGATGTCATCCACCGTGCCGGCCTCCATGATCTCGCCCTGGTAGATGACGGCGACTTCATCGGCAATATTGGCGACGACGCCGAGATCGTGGGTGATGAGCAGCATGCTCATATTGAGCCGGCTCTGAAGGTCGCGCAAAAGCTTGAGGATCTGCGCCTGGATCGTCACATCGAGTGCGGTGGTCGGCTCGTCGGCAATCAGCAGCGCCGGACGACAGATCAGCGCCATGGCAATCATCGCGCGCTGGCGCATGCCGCCGGAAAGCTCAAACGGATACATCTGGCAGATCTTGGCCGGATTGGAAAAGCCGACGAGATCGAGCGTCTCTTCCATTTTTTCCTGCCGCTCCTTCGGTGTCAGAACCGAATGGATGCGCAGCGCCTCGTCGATCTGGTTGCCGATGGTGTGGAGCGGCGAAAAGGAGGTCATCGGCTCCTGAAAGATCAGGCCGATGCGGTTGCCGCGAATGGCGCGCAGGGGCTTGCCGTCGGGCTCCAGTTGCAGCAGGTCGATGGGGCGTTCATCGGGCTTCAGCGGATCGGAGAAGAGAACGCGGCCGTTGACCCTTGCGGTGCGCGGCTGGATGCCCATGATCGTCTGGCCGATGACGGATTTTCCCGAGCCGGATTCGCCCACAAGCGCGGTGACTTTTCCAGGCAGAATGCGAAGGCTTGCGCCCCGGACCGCCTCGATCTGTCCGCCCATGATGGAAAAAGAGACTTGCAGATTTTCGATGCGAAGCAAGTCTGCGCCTGCACTCATGCCATAGGTTCCCTTGCCGTCTTGTTGGATGCCTGTGGCATTATCACGCGGCGCTTGACATTCACGTTATCGCACACTCCAGGTTCTGTCCATGCTCTTGAAACCATGAAAATTTCCGGCTTTCTGCCTGATCTTGGGGTTGCGAGAAAACCTCTATTCCGAAGATATGTCGGGGATATTAAAGCTGCGGAGCGACCATGCCAGACAAAGCCAATTTCGATGAAACGCTTGCAGACATCCGCCGGTTGCTGGCGCAGAAAGATTTCGTGTCTGCGCAGGATCGCCTGGCGCGTCTTTCGGCAGAGGAGGATCAGCACCTGATGGGTGAGGTGACCGCACTTGGCCTGCCGCGCCGCCTGCATTCGGCCTATCTGCGGCTTGCAAAGGCCAAGGGCGATGCGGTTGCCAAAGCCGGCTACCAATTTCTCCTGGTGCCGCCGCCCGAGATATTTGCGCCCTATGGTCGTTTCTCCCCTGATGAAAGACGAGCGATTGCGCAGAAGAACCGTGAGGCGGTGCCAAGGCTGATCCACCAGATATGGATCGGCAACAGGCAAGTGCCGCCCGCAACCGATGCCTGGCGCCAACATGCGGAGGCCAATGGCTATGTCTATCGCCTGTGGCGGGAGGCCGATCTTGAGGCGGAGGGCATCGATGCCGATCCGATCTTCCGGCGGATGCTGGAGGATGGGGATTATCCGGGTGCTGTGGATGTGGCGCGCTATTTCATCCTGTCGCGGGTAGGCGGCATCTATCTCGATTGCGATTTCTATCCAGCGCGGGATGACATCAGTTTTGCCGATATCCTTCCCATGGTCGGGCTCACCGCCTTTGCCGAGGAAACGCCGCGGCTGACGGGGCAGGGAAGCGTTCTGCTCGCCAACTCCTTCATCGCCACACCGCCCGGCCATCCCGTCTTCGAGCGTATCTTGCAGGCGCTGCCTGAGATTGCCGAGCGCCTGCCGCGCGCGCCCGCATGGTGGGGCACGGGCCCGCTGATCTTCAGCGTGGTGGCGCGTGCGGGATCGGTGACGCTGGCGGGGGCCGATTTCGTGGCGGCGTTGCTGGCAGACCGGGCGGATTTCAGTGTGGTGGAAGAGGCGCGTGCCGAAGCCAGCGCCAAGGGCGATGGGCTGCTGATCGCCTGGAAATCATGGTGAGGGCTGGGGTAGTTCAGTCAGTTCTGCATCACGCTCCGCAGCGGCTTTCGCGGCCGCAGCCATCTGCTGCTTGCGCTTCTCATCTTCGGCGCGGTGCAGCTTGCCCTGATCGTAATGCCATTTGACCGAATAATACATGCCGATGCCGACAACGAGCAGCTTCAGCGGCAGCATTACGATCGGGAAATACTCGAACCATTCCATGTGCGTCACACTTTCCAAACAGAGCCTACAGCATCGGCCCGAAAATCGGATTCGATTTTCGGAAAGCACGATGCGTAGACCCAAAAATTAAAGCGTCCTTTGTGCGCCCATAGGGCGCACGGCGCTTTAGTGGCTCTCTGACCGTGTGCTTACGCCTGCGCGGACCGACTTGATATTCGACATTTTGTCGCGTGGCATCAGGCCGCCGAGCCGGCCTCTTCGACCAGCGCTCCGGCGCTGCGCCAGCGGCAGCCGGGGTGGTTGGCCGTCAGCGCAAACAGCCGATCGAGAAAGGCCGATGCCGTCTCGTCATGATCGAGGTGATGGGTGAGGATGCCGGTGGTTCTTGAACCTGGTTCTGCCGCCACCATGCGTTCGGCGGTCTCGGCAAAGAGCAGATCGTGATCCTTGCCGCCTCTCGTTCCCCGCCAGTCGATGATATCGACATGGGTGTTCAAGAGAGCAAGAGGTGCAGTCTTTTCCGGTCCATAGACCGACAGCGCCCGGTAGCCGATGGCGGGCAGGCCTTCGACGATGTCCGGATCGACCCGGTTCCATGGCGGCACCAGCATCGGCACGAAGCAGCTCGGAAAGAGGATCTGCAGCTTTTCAAAGCCGGCACGCAATTCGCCAAGCACGGTGTCCTTGGGGCGATGAAGCCCAAGCTCCCGCTTCTTCTCCTCCGGTCCGGCATGATTTTGATGCGCCCAGCCATGCACCGCGACATCGATTTTGTCGGCGCTGTCCAGCCGACGCGCCAAGGCATCACCGGTCGGCTCGGGAATGACCGCCAGCGTCATCGGCACGGCATAGCGGTCGGATAGCGCCAGCAGGCGGTCGAGCGCTGTCGTCGGCTCGGTCGCATCGTCGTCGCGCAGCCAGAGGTCGGCGGCAATGCCGCGGCTCACAAAGCTGTCGAGCGTGTCCAGAAGTCTCTTTTCCGTCATGGTGCGTTTCCTCTGGCGTCTTGCAGAATCCGGTCGAGCGTCGATGCGGCCTTGCGCAGTGAACGCTCCTCGATGACGAATGTCCGCGCATTGTCTGCCATGGCCTGTCTCTTTTCCCGATCGGTCAACAGGTCTTTTATGGCATCCGCATAGGTTTGCGTCTCTCCGGGCTCCGTCAGAATGCCGGTTTTTCCATCGATCACCACTTCCGGCACGCCCGCGATGCGCTCGGCAATGACCGGCAGACCAGCGGCCTGCGCTTCCAGATAGGCAAGCCCATAGGCCTCGCCATGGCCGGGCCAGAGATAGAGCGAGGCGCAGGACAGGATGTCGGCAATCTGCTGCGGCGTCCTTTCGCCATGCCAGACGAGGCGATGCGGCGCGATCGCCTGGAAGAGCTGCTGCACAGCCTGACGTTCTGGCCCGTCGCCGATGATATCCAGCGTCCAGTCGAGATTGGGCGGCAGGCGTGCCAATGCTGCCGATAGCGCCTCATAGCTGCTGAGCTTGTCGCCCGCGCGCATCATTGCCACGGTCGCCATTCGCCCGGCTTGCGGTGCCGGGGTCTTTGCTTCGAAAAGGGAGGTGTCGAGGAAAGGTGGCAGCATCTGCAGGCGCATCGCCGGATTGGCCTTTCGCAGGCCGTCGCGGTCGCGATGGGTGAAGCAGATATTGACCGCGGCAAGGCTAAGATCCTTAAGCAGCGTCGCCTGAACCTCCGCCCAGCCCGACGCATTGCGCTTGGGAGAGTAGGAGGCCTCCGCCGTCACATAGGGGATGGCATAGGAGTGGCTGAGTTGTGGCCCCAGACGATCGAGCGCCTTGTAATAGGGGTGGTAGCAAAACCAGAGATCGGGAGTGCCATGGCTCTTCCAGAGCGCCGAGATGCGCTGCCGTTCCTGCTCCGCGTCACGCGCCAGCGCATCCGCCTCTTCGCCATTGGGCTCGCGCATGAAGGACCGCAGTTCCGAGACCACCTCGACCTCATGACCGGCAAGTTGCATGGCCTGCATCAACAGCCTTGCCATCAGCCTGTCGCCGGAGGGGACCGGGTGGTTCGGAGACTTCATCGGGCAGTAGAACGCGATCTTCATGGCTCCAGTCATGCGTTCTCGGCTGACGCTTCGTCAACTGTAATTTAGACCGTTGCAGCCTTGACACCATGGGTCTTCTCGCCCAACTGAAGTGCATGTTTTCCTCGCGCGCAGGACGCAAAACGCTTTGACCTCT
Source organism: Agrobacterium cavarae (assembly GCF_004310285.1). Lineage (GTDB taxonomy): Bacteria > Pseudomonadota > Alphaproteobacteria > Rhizobiales > Rhizobiaceae > Agrobacterium > Agrobacterium cavarae. Next base: position 49,112 of record NZ_SISF01000013.1, on the reverse strand, counting down.
TCTCCCCACGCACAGCGACTTCTCGACCTCATTCAATCGAAAGAGGCGCGGGCGGGTGTCATCGGCCTTGGCTATGTGGGCCTGCCGCTTGCCATGACGATCGCCACCTCGGGCTTCAAGGTGACGGGTTTCGATATCGATCCGGGCAAGATCAAGGCCGTCGAGGCGCGCAAGAGCTACATTGAAGCGGTGCCAGATGACATTCTTGCGAGCACCTGTGATAACGGGACTTTCGAAGCCACCAGCGATTTCTCCAAGCTTGGCGACTGCGACGTGATTGCGATCTGCGTTCCGACCCCGCTCACCAAGTATCGCGATCCCGATCTCTCCTATGTGGAGAACACCTGCCGCGAGATTGCCGAAACGCTTCGCCCCGGTCAGTTCGTGGTGCTGGAATCGACCACCTATCCCGGCACCACCGATGGCATCGTCAAGACCATCCTGGAAAAGACCGGGTTGAAGTCGACCGAAGATTTCTTCCTCGGATTTTCGCCCGAGCGCGAAGACCCCGGCAACCGTGACTTCCACACCTCCACCATTCCGAAGGTGGTGGCCGGGGACGGGCCGGATGCGGCGGAACTGATGACGGCCTTTTACGGCTCCGTGGTCAAGACGGTCATTCCCGTCTCCACCACGGCCACGGCCGAAGCGGTCAAGATTACCGAGAATGTCTTTCGTGCGGTCAATATCGCGCTCGTCAACGAGTTGAAGGTCGTCTACGAGGCGATGGGCATCGACATCTGGGAAGTGGTGGATGCGGCAAAGACCAAGCCCTTCGGCTACATGCCCTTCTATCCCGGCCCCGGTCTTGGCGGACACTGCATTCCGATCGACCCCTTCTACCTGACCTGGAAGTCCAAGGAGTACGAACTCCCCACCCGCTTCATCGAACTCGCCGGCCAGATCAACACGGCCATGCCACGCCATGTCGTCGGGCGGCTGGCGGAAGCGCTGGACGTCCATCAGGGCAAGGCGCTCAGCCGCTCCAAGGTGCTGGTGCTGGGGCTGGCTTACAAGAAGAACGTGCCGGATATTCGCGAAAGCCCGTCCTTGAAGCTGATCGAACTCATTCTCGAGCGCGGCGGCAATGTCGCCTTCCATGACCCTTACGTGGCGGAAATCCCCAAGACGCGCGAATATAGCGAGCTGATGGGCATGAAGTCCGTCGCCTGGACCAAGGACAGCATTGGCAGCTTCGACGCGGTGCTGGTCTCGACGGACCATGACAACGTCGATTACCAGCAGCTTGCCGACTGGTCGCCCCTGATCATCGATACGCGCAACGCCTTTGCCCGTCGCGGCATCAGCGCAAGCCACATCCTCAAGGCCTGATCGGAAACCCCTTCACATGAGCAGACTGGACAGCTTCATCCGCCGCCTCAGCGCCCAGCGCGATATCTTGAACCATGTGCATGGCGATCTCGATCTGCCAGCCGAAGGTCCAATCATGGAGATCGGGCTCGGCAATGGGCGCACCTTCAACCATCTGCGCGAGCTGTTTCCCGATCGCCGCATCGTCGCCTTCGACCGCGCCATGGGGGCACATGCCTCCTCCGTGCCGGAAGAGGGCAATCTGGTGCTGGGCGAAATCGACCAGACGGCGAAGGAGTGGGTGGGCATCGGTGCGGCCCTCGTCCATGCCGATATCGGCACCGGCTATGACGAGAAGGATGCGGTGACGCTCACATGGCTGCCGCAGATCGTTTCGGGCATGCTGGCCAAGGGCGGCATTGCCATCAGCGGCCTGCCGCTGAAGGAGCCTAGCCTCGATCCGCTGTCGGTACCGGACACGGTGCCGACGGATCGGTATTTTCTGTATCGGAAGATTTGAGGCGTCAACGCTCTATATGACATGGGCGAGTGCTATCGCCTCGGCCACCTGCGCGTGGCCGGAGGTGAGCTTGCTGGTCGCCACACGGATATGAGCGCTGGGCAGGATGGAGAACTTGTTGCCGGGTACCACGGCAATGTTTCTGGCTGCCAGGGTTACCATGGCGAAAGGTTCGGACTGCACCGGCACCCATAGACAGAGGCCGCTTCCCGGAATGGTTTGGACGCCGCGCTCGCGCAGCTCGCGGGCCAATGTGTCGCGTCGTTCCTGATAGGTGGCGCGCGCAGCTGCCACAATCTGAGAGGTTTCCTCGTCCCTGATCAACCAGGCGACGGCGGCCTGCAAAACCCGGCTGGTCCATCCCGCGCTAAACGCGCGGTAGGATTGGATCTGTTCAACGATAGAAGCCGAGCCGGAAAGCACCGCCAACCGTAAATCGGGACCTAACGTCTTGGAGAAGGATACGATCCGCACTGTTCGATCCGGGAAGCGCTTGCCGAGAGAGACCGGTCTTTCTGCCGAAATATCTGCCAGGCCATCATCTTCGATGATCAGCGTATCGCTTTCGGCCAGAACATCTCCAAGCGCCTCAATGCGTTGAAGGGTAACGGTCTGGCCGGTGACGGAGTGAAGGCGGGGCTGGAAGAGAAAGGCGGCGGGCCGCTCGGCGAGCGCCTGGCTCAAGGATGCGGGCAGTGGTCCCTCGCTATCCGACAGGACCGGCACGATCTTCACACCAAGATCTTCCAGAATATCCAGAAGCCGCATGGCGGTGGGATGCTCGACGGCAACCACCGATCCCGGGCGTACTAGGGCGCGCAGCGTGGTGTAGACGCCGTTATAGCCACCATTGATGGCAAGAAAGGCTTCCGGCTCATAGGGCCAATCGCCCGCAATCGCGTCTCGAAGTTCGGGAACGATCCGGCTGCGCGCATAGCTGTTCAGGTCGCCGACGGATGTCGCATAGACCATTGCCTTGGCAAGCGGCGGCAGCAACGCCTGGTCCGGCACAGCCATCGAAAGATCGAGAACATTGGCGCCATAATGACCGGCGCTCGCCAGACGCTCCGGCTTGACAATGAAGCGTTCCGCACAGACCCATGTCCCGTTACGACCACGGCCGCTGATGATCTTCTGCTGGCGTAGTTCGCTCCAGGCTTCGGAAATTGTCGCCGGGCTGACACCAAGTTCGTAGGCGAGGTCGCGCATGGCAGGAAGCCGCGTTCCCACCGGCAGAACGCCAGCCCTCACGAGTGCGCTTGTTTCCAGTGCGATGCCGCGGATCGTCTTGTTGGTAATTCTCTCGGCGAGCCAACGGGCCTCGCAAATATCGGTCACTTCATTCTCTCACTTTAAATGTTCAATAACGTAATAACATTTGTGCACTTACGAGTGTACATTTAATCTTTCGGGAATGGAAAATAAATGAGTGCCAAATGATGCCGCTGAAACTTCGTCTTGCCCTTCGCGACTGGGACTATATGACGCCGCTCGTTCTGGGAGACGTCTCGTCTCCAAAGCTTGAGATCGAGGTCGATCGCGTCGGCACGCTCGTCTCCAATGTCGCTGAGGACGATCTGCATGACGCTGCCGAAACGTCTTTCAGCCGCTATGCGCAGATGCGCCATGACGGCGATGAGAGCGTTATCGGCATGCCGAACTTCATCATGCGCGGTTTTCGCCATCGCTGCATCATCACCACCAAGGATAGCCCGATCCGCACACTTGCTGATCTTGCCGGCAAGAAGATCGGCGTGACGGGCTGGCGTGATTCCGGCAATACATGGACCCGCGCGGCCTGCCGTCGCGAAGGCGTGGGCGTCGAGGACGCCATGTGGTACGCTGGCCGACTGACGGAAGCGCATCCCATCACCGACCGTCTGGATGGTTTCGGTCGTCCGGGCCGGATCGAGGCGGCGCCTGGCGAACGCCCGATGGTGGATCTCCTCAAGGATGGCCGGCTGGATGCCATCTTCACGCCCTTCATGCCGAAGGGTTTCTTCGACCAGGACTCTCCGTTGCGTCAGGTCCTACCGGACTACCGGGCGTCCGAAGTCGCCTATTTCAACGAGGTCGGCTACGTACCTGGCATGCATCTGATCGGTTTCAAGGCGCAGTTCGTGCGCGAAAATCCATGGGTGATGGACGAGCTTAGCGCGCTCATCGATGCTTCGCAGCGCATGTGGCTGGAGAAGCGAGAGAAATACGCCGACACGACGCCGTGGATGATCGATGAGTTGCGCCGTTGCGCCGCAGACCTGCCGCCGCACTGGAATGTCAGCGGCTTCAAGGAGAACAAAGTCATGATCGCCGATTTCGCCCACGAGCTTCATGCTCAGGACATTCTGCCGCGTCTGCTGACGCCTGCGGAGTTGTTTCCGCTGCATGCTGAGGTCAACTGACGACCATAGTCAGGCCTTTGCAATTCAAATCGCTGCATACAAAAAAGGGGAATTCCAAATGCATCCGAAACTCATTGCTTCCATCGCCCTTTCCGGGCTCATTCTTGCCACACCGGCTCTTGCCGAAACGGCGGCCATTCCCAAACAGAGTGTGAATGAGGAACTTCGCGCCCGCCTGCCGGAAAAGATCCGCTCCGAAGGGAAGATGATTTCCGTCAATAACGGATCCTTCCCTCCTTATGAAATCGTGACTGGCACGAAGATGGAAGGCGCCAGCGCCGACCTGACCGACGCGCTCGGCGAAGTGCTGGGCATCAAGATCGAGCATGCAACCGTGGGCGGATTGCCAGCGCTTCTGGCAGGCGTCAATTCCGGGCGCTACCAGTTCGCCTTCGGGCCTGTCGGCGATTTCAAGAGCCGTGAAGAATCGAATGATTTCGTCGATTGGGTGCAGGAATTCGTGGTCTTTGCCGTTCACAAGGGCAACCCCAAGGGCATCGTTTCGCTCGACACATCCTGCGGCCAGCGCATCGCCGTCATGGCGGGCGGCTCGGCAGAGCGCGTGATCCAGGCCCAGGCGGAAAAGTGCAAGGCTGATGGCAAGGCTGCTATCGAGGTACAATCCTACACTGATCAGCCAAGCTCAATTCTTGCGGTTCGCTCCAAGCGCGCCGATGCGTTTTTCTCCTCGCAGGCGCCGCTAACCTACTTCGTGTCCCAGGCGAATGGCCAGCTGGAACTGACCGGCGTTGGCCAGAAGAACGGCTTCGACGATCTGTATCAGGGCGCCGTCGTTCCGAAGGGTTCGGAACTCGGTCCGGTCCTTCTCGATGCCATCAAGGTCCTCATGGACAACGGAACCTACGAGACGATCATGAAGAAGTGGGGTCTTGAGAATAACATCCTCAAGCAGCCGGGCATCAACCTCGGGGGCCAGTTGCCAAAATGACGAGCCCTGTTGAAACGAAAGTGCCATCCTTGGGTGGCACCGATCTGCGGGATGTGGCGACAGCCCACACCCCGTTCCGCACCGGCCGCCTTGTGCTTTGGCTGGTCATTGCGCTCTTCGTCGTCAACTTCGCCTGGATCGTTGCCAACAACGAAAACTTCGGCTGGCCTGTCGTTGCTCAGTATTTCTTCGATCCTGTGGTCATCAGCGGCCTGTATGTCAGCCTTGGGCTCACCGTCATCGCCATGATCCTCGGCGTCATTCTCGGTCTGATCATCGCCATTGCCAAAATGTCTCAGGATGGGCTGGCAAGCTCCTTTGCCTCCTTGTTCATCTGGTTCTTCCGCGGCACGCCGCTGCTGGTCCAGTTGATCTTCTGGTACAACATGTCCACCTTGTTTCCGCAGCTCTCCATATCGATCCCCTTCGGGCCGACCCTTGCGAGCTGGGATACCAATTCCGTCATCACGCCGATGACCGCGGCAATCGTCGGCCTGGCTCTCAACGAGGCGGCCTATATGGCGGAAATCATTCGCGGCGGCCTTCTCTCGGTCGATCGCGGCCAGGCAGAAACCGCAGAAGCCTTCGGCATGACGAAGGCGCGCGCTCTGTGGCGCATCATCATTCCCCAAGCGATGCGCTCCATCGTTCCACCAACGGGCAACCAGCTGATCAGCATGATCAAGGCAACCTCGCTCGTCAGCGTGATTGCGATGGCCGACCTGCTCTATTCGGTTCAGTCCATCTATAACAGGACCTTCGAAATCATTCCGATGCTTCTGGTCGCAGTGATCTGGTATCTGCTCATTACCTCCGTCCTCAATATCGGACAGAGCTACATCGAGGCCTATTACGGTCGCAGTGATCGCCGCAATGCAGGCGTTGCCAGGCCTGCTCTCGACGAGGAGGCAAGCCATTGACCGCAGTTGCAGATACCAAGCCTCTCGTCGTGGCGCGAAACGTCCATAAATCCTTCGATCATCTCGAGGTTTTGAAGGGCATCGATCTGGATGTGATGCCAGGGGAGGTGGTGGTCATTCTGGGGCCCTCAGGCTCGGGAAAATCAACCTTCCTGCGCTGCATCAACCATCTGGAAACCATCCAGCAAGGCGCAATTGCCGTGGACGGTGAGCAGATGGGGTACCGGGTGAAGAACAACCGCCTGGAGAAGCTTTCCGCCAACGGCATTGCGCGCCAGCGCCGCAAGATCGGCATGGTGTTCCAGCAGTTCAACCTCTACCCGCATATGACGGTGTTGCAGAACATCATCGAAGCACCCGTCGGCGTTCACGGCGAGAGCCGCAAGAGTGCGACCGAAAACGCAATGCGTCTTTTGGAGCGGGTCGGCCTGTCGGAGAAAGCCTCCGCCTATCCGCGTCAGCTTTCCGGTGGGCAGCAACAGCGTGTCGCAATCGCGCGTGCCCTGGCCATCAAGCCAAAGCTCATGCTGTTCGATGAGCCGACATCCGCACTCGATCCGGAACTTGTCGGTGAAGTTCTTGCCACGATGAAGGATCTTGCCAGCCAGGGTCTGACGATGATCGTCGTCACGCACGAAATCGGCTTTGCGAAAGAGGCCGCTGATCGCGTGGTCTTCATGGATGGCGGCCACATCGTGGAGATGGGCAAGCCGGAAGAGGTTATCGGCAACCCGCAACATCCGCGCACGCAGGCCTTTCTCTCGCGCTTCCTGTAAGCGCGCGATCTTTCCCCAACTTGGCGCCAGCCTCACGGCTGGCGTCCTTTTTCAAGATCTTGGTGGACCCAATGCTGAACGACAATCACTATGCCCGCGTATCCGATTTCGAGCCGATGGAGGCGGGGCTGAAGGCCACGCGCCAGTATCTGCATGCCAATCCGGAGCTTTCACTGGAGGAGGCCGAAACCGCCCGCTATGTGGCGGAGAAGCTGGAAGGATGGGGCTACGAGGTCACCCGGAATGTCGGTGGTCACGGCGTTGTGGCTTGCTTGACGAACGGTACTGGAAAGAAGAGCATCGGCATTCGCGCCGATATGGATGCGCTTCCAATCCTGGAGGAAACGGGACTACCCTATGCCAGCAAGACGCCTGGCAAAATGCATGCCTGTGGCCATGATGGGCACACGACCGTTCTGCTTGGTGCAGCGGAATATCTCGCTCGCACTCGCCGTTTCGATGGCACGGTGACCCTGATCTTCCAACCGGCGGAAGAAAATGGGAAGCCATCCGGCGCGCAGAAAATGATCGAGGATGGTCTTTTCGAGCGCTTCCCGATCGACGCGATTTTCGGCCTGCATAACCACCCTGGCGCACCGGAAGGGACGATCTTGACGCGTTCGGGGCCGATGATGGCATCTTCCGATACGGTCAACATCACCATCAAGGGCAAGGGCGGTCATGCCTCGCGTCCTCACCTCACCATCGATCCCATTATGGTGGCCTGCAACCTCGTCGTCTCGCTTCAGACGGTCGTATCCCGCAACATCGATCCTACCCAGACGGCGGTGGTCACCGTCGGCACCATCCATGCGGGAGAAGCGGTGAACGTCATTCCCGAATATGCAAAGCTGGCGCTGAGCGTGCGCTGCTTCGAGCCCAAGATCCGCGAACTTCTGGAGCGGCGCATCACCAAGCTCGCCCGATCCATGGCAGACGCTTATGATGCTACAATCGAGGTCGATTACGAGCATGGCTACCCGGTGGTTGCCAATTCCGAGGCCGAAACGGATTTTGCGCGGCTCGTGGCGCAAGAGCTGATCGGCTCCGACAAGGTCGCCACCTGCCCGCTCATCCCCGGCAGCGAGGACTTTTCCTATTTTCTCGAGCGAAAGCCAGGCAGCTTCCTGCGCTTGGGCAACGGAATGGATTCCGCCATTCTCCACAGTCCCAAATATGATTTTGCCGATGGCAGCCTGACCGTGGGTGCGGCTCTGTGGGCTCGCCTGGCGGAACGATTTCTTGCAGCGTAAGTGATGTAGGGCTTGGCCGAACGTCGTTCGGCCGAGCAAAGCACCCTTGGTCCGAAGCATAAAATCGACGGCATTATCTCATGGGATGCGCTCATCAGATGACGCAGGCCTCGGGTCACGTTCAGGTCAAGACAGCAGCACTCGGCTTTCTTCTTCGGAAATCAGAAAGACCTTCATCTCCGAACTGCGGCCGCGGATGGGAATGGTGCGGCTTCGAAGTCCGTCACGCTTGTGCCCGGACTGGACCATCACCGGTTCCGAGACAACGATGGAGGTGTCGAATTCCTTTGCGGCCGTCTCTAGGCGGCTTGCGACATTGACCGTATCGCCGATCGCCGTCAGCGTCTTTGCCGCGCCATAGCCCATGATGCCGACGATCGACGGGCCAGCGTGAATACCGATGGCGATGCGCAGGCGCACGGCAAACTGCTGTTCCAGTTCTTCATTCAGCTTCTCGACATTGCGCAGGATCAGGCAGGCGGCCTTCAGCGCATCGGCCGAGGCGGTTTCCCGGTTGCCGTCCAGACCGAAAAGCGCCATGGCGCCATCGCCGATGAATTTGTCGATGCGCCCGCCTGCCTGCTCCACCGATTGGCTAACGACGGTGAAGTAGCGGTTCAGCAGAAACACCATGTCGTAGGGCAGGCGCGATTCCGAAAGGGCGGTGAAGTTTCTGAGATCGCAGAAAAGAACCGCAATCTCCTCTTCGCGACCGGGGCGGATCGGCTCGTTATTGGCCGGTGCATCATCCTGCTGGCGGGCGGCAAGAAGCAGCGCCACCTTGACGCGACCGGTCGGACGAAGCTGGCAGCCGAGCCTCACATCGGAATCGGCATGAATACGCTGCAGGGTGGCGCGCTCGATATCGCCCGGCTCCGGCAGGGGGGCCTCCGATTCCAGGATCTTGACGCGGCAGGTGGAACACCGCCCCTTGCCGCCGCAGGCCGAGAAGTGGGAAATACCTTCGAGCCGGCTTGCCTCCAGAATGCTGAAGCCCGCGGGCGCGCGCAGCGCATGGCCGTCTTCATACAGGATTTCGAAGCCGCGCGATCTCTGCCGCCAGCCTCTTATGGCGCGCGCGGCAAATGTCAGGATGACAGCCGCGCCGAAGGCAAGACGTATCCCGAAGGTGATATGCGATATCGTCGCCTGGCGCTCCGGCGACCGTGGCGAAGGGGCGGGCGGCGGGTCTGAGGGCGAGCGCATCCCCGCTTCGGAATGGGGATGATCGGCGGGAAGGTCCATCTCCATCTGCCGCCCGGCATCGCTGAAACCCAGAAGCGCCATGATGGGCAGCAGAACCGCAAACATCAACAGATACGGCGCCACCTGCCGGTACCAGCTTCGGTACCGCAGCCAGAAATAGACGCCGAGACAGCCATGCGCCCAGATCAGCACCAGCGCAATGCTCTGGCGAAGGCCGAGATAGGGGGACATGATCCAGAACCGGCGGATGACGACGTCATAGCCCTCATCGATGCCGAAGAGCATGCGTGAGAAGCGGATGCCGGCGGCGTGGTCGATGATGAGGAAGGGGATAGCCAGGCCGAGCAGGATTTGCAGCGCTTCGCGCCACGGCATCTGCAGCGATCGCAGCAGGTAGATGGAGCGCAACACGAGGAAGAGGTGAACGACGACCGAGCCGTAGAAAATGACGCTGCTGACCGGGTTCAGCCAGAGGATACTGAACCAGCCTCTGCCATATTCAGCCGTATCGATGGAAATCAGGGCAAGGGCGTGGTTGAAGAGGTGACAGGCGACGAAGGCCAGCATGACGAGACCTGAGAGCAGTCGCGCTCGCCGCAAAGAGGTCTCTGTCACGTATTGCGCCAATCCCGACCTCAAATCTCGTTCAATACAAATGGATATTCAAATAATCGTCGTCTGTCGCGGTCCGCAGGAGCACGCTTGGTCGTGACCTGCCGATACACCGGCTGTCGTTGCCTGCTCAAGACGAATCCTGAGCCTCACGGAGATAATGTTTTTTAGTCTTATTCGAGGCAGCCGCCGGCCTAAAGCATGATCCGCGCAAAACTATGCAGCGGTTTTGCGACAACGACATGCGATGAAACAAAGACCTAAAGCTCGATCGTCTGCCCGTCATAGGCTGCAAAGGCGCCGGCAAATTCCTTCTTCGCATCCTGGTCGATCTGGTCGAGTTCATCATCCGTGCGGAAGGGGGCGTGGTGAATGAAGCCGACCGATTTTGCGTTGGCATGTTTGGCAAGCTTGATCCCCTGCTGCCAGGAGGAGTGGCCATACCCCTTGTAAAGCTCCATTTCCGCGTCGGTGAAGCTCGCGTCATAGAGAAAGAGATCGACATCGTCGATGAGCTTCAGCACGGCCTTGTCAAGCTTGCCCGGCTCATGCTCGGTATCGGTGATGATGGCAAGGCTCTTGCCCTGCCAGTCGATGCGGTAGCCGATGGCGTTGCCCGGATGGGTGAGCATACCGGTGCGGATCGACAGGTCCGGATGGACCGACAGCGTGTCTTCGGCGGTAAAATCGCGGGTATCGATATGGGCGCAGCAAATGTCGAGTGGTGCGGGAAACCAAGGCGGGCTCATGAATTCGCGCAGCATGTCGCGGGTGGTCTTCTGGCCTGCCAGATGGCCGGACCAAATGCGAACGTCGTTCTCGCGCTTAAAGAAGGGTTTGAAATAGGGAAAGCCGACAATGTGGTCGTAGTGGCAATGGGAGAAGAACATGTCGACGCTGCCGGCACCTTCGGCCCTCAGCGCCAGACCGGCCGGGTGAAGACCCGAGCCTGCGTCAAAGAGCAGGATATGCTCGCCGCATCGAACCTCGATGCAGATCGTGTTGCCGCCATATTTGTGGAATTTTTCTCCCGATACAGGAAGCGTCCCTCGCGCTCCCCAGATCTTGACCCGGAATTCCTGTCTATTGCCCCGACGGTCTCCGTCGGAATTCAACGCCATCATATACCCCAACCTGCCACGGCAACCCGTCTCAACGCTTCCTCCGTAGGGTCCCGTTTTCTCTTCGCCAACAACTGGCGCGTGCCTACTCCACGCAGCATTTCAGTTTTATGACTGCAGCACCACTTTTATTTTTTCCTTAAAGCGCCGCAGTCTGGAAGAATATATTATCAAACGCTTGAATGCGCGCGAGCCTTGCTCAGTTCCGTCGTCGTCTGCGTCAGACGCTCGGCCAGAACACGCATGACCTTGATGGTGATCTCGGGGAAGTCCGACATCAGCTTGAAGAATTGCTCCTTGCCGATGCGCAGCGCCTCCACCGGCGTCGAGGCTTTCACGGTCGCGGTTCTGACACTGTCGCAAAGAATGGCGATCTCGCCGACGATGGCATTGCCGCTCATTTCCGTCAGCTTGATCTGGCCCGACGGAGAGTCGATCAGAACATCGACCTTGCCGGTCAGAAGCACATAGGCACTATCGCCAATATCGCCCTGCCGGAATAGCTCGTCTCCTGCAAGATAGGAAACGCGGTCCGAAGCAAAAGCAAGCAACTTGAGTTTCGACGGTTCCATCTCGCTAAAGAAGGGAACGCGTTTCAGCATCTGAATTTCATCTTTGAAAAGCATAGCCTTGTCCTGGTTCGTGTTCCTGTCGGGCGCCTGCAATGTATCAGGCCGCGATCATTTCCTTGAATGTACCGTTTTCTTGCATAAGAGTCTCGTATGATCCGTCTGCGACAATTGTACCGTGGTTAACAACGATAACCCTATCGAACATCTTGGAAAGCGACGGGTTCGACAAGACCCACAAGACTGCCGGATTTGCGCCATCTCTCCTTAAGAAGGCGATGACGTTGTCGACGATCTCCTGCTGCAGGCGGTGATCGAGGCCCGGTAACGGACGGTTGAGCACGTAGTAATCCGAGCGGCGCATCAGGGCGCGCGCGAGATTGAGCTTCTGGCGCTGCAATGGGCCAAGCCGCTTGCCGCCGGCGCCGAGGTTGAATTCCAGCCCTACGGCCAGAACGCGCTCGTAAACGCCCTGCTTGCGCATGGCATCGGCGACGATCCGGGTGATACGGCGCGAGGCATCGGTGTAACGATGGCTGACCTTGCCGAAGAGGATGTTGTCGAGCAGGCTGGTGGAGGCGGCATATTGATCCGGATCGTAGGGCTCGATCACGTCGCGAAGGTCTCCCGGCAGGTTCTCGTGGAACATGTGGCGCACTTCGACGATGCGGTTCATCACCTCTGGCGTCAACAGACCGAAACGCTGTCTTGGTTCGACGTAGAAGAAGCTGAGGCGGATCATGGCGCGGCGGTCTGCCTCGCTCGCATCGTCATACTTCTTGCCTTGCAGACGCTGCAGCATCTGCTGATAGTTGGGAATATCGTCCGCCGTCATGAAGCTGAGCTGCTGGAACAGCGGATGATCCGGCGGCAGGTCGGAGAAGATTTCGACGATGTTCTCCGCAATCGTATAGCCCATTTCGAAGAGCGTGTGGGACAGGCCCGTCTCGCGCATCAGCGCGCGGAAATAATCGCTTTCGATGATCTTGCGGCTGGTGTTCGTGGGATCGCGCATGGTGCCGAAGAGAATGTTCTCGCCCACCGTCGCTTCGCTATTGTAGCTGTCCGGTTCGAAGGGGACGATGAGGCCGGAGAGGTTCTCGCGTTCCAGTTCGCTGCGCAGCACGCGACGCAGCTCAACGATCCGGGCGGCCAGATGCAGATCGGTCAGCGGGTCGATGGAGGAGCGCAGGGCAAATTCCAGCACGTCGGGCGAAAGTTGGACCGTGTCGAGAACCGCAAGCATGGATTTGAGGAAGTGCTCGGGATCCTCGCTGCCGGCAGGGCTGGACTGGTAATCGATCCAGTCACCGTTGAGATCCATGTCCGGATTTTCGGCAAGCTTGGCCTCGCGGATTTCCCATTTGCGATGCTCGAGCTCGGCCCCCTCATATTGCCGGGGTTTGAGCGGCGCGTGCTTCAGCCCATAGAGAAGATTGTCCTTCAGGCTGGCATGGAAAAAGTAGCTGTCGGCCGAGACATAGGAAATGCGCCGTCCGGTTACGGATTCGGGCAGGTCGTGGAAGTCGGTGTCGCCGATGGAAATCTTGCCAGAGCTCGGCCAGAGCGTGCGTCCCAGAGCATCTGCCAGCGCCTCCGCCCCGGCGCTGCCGACGATCGCGACGGTTTCGCCGGGATTGATGGTGAGCGTTGCCTGATCGAGCAGCCGCGTGCCGCTATCATCATCCAGCGACAGCGCCGAAATGACGATCGGGCCGGTGATCGCGGCGGCCGCTGCCGGCGCCAGATCCTGGATCTTCGGGTCGATCATGCTTGGCGAATCGAACTGTTCGAAGACCTGTTCGTACTTCACCTGCACGTCCTGACGGGCCTGATCCCAGTCGATCAACTCTTTCAGCGGGCCGGGCAGCTCCTTGTAGGCGTTGATGACGGCAACGAGCTGACCGACGTCGAGACTGCCGCGCAGCGTCAGATAACCGCCCACCGCATAGAAGAAGAAAGGCGTCAGCTGCGCCAGGAAGTTGTTGATGAACTTGACCAGAAACTTCCACTGATAAAGGTCGTAGCGGATCTTGAAGATCTGGCCGAGCCGCTGGCCGGCATCGGCACGTTCGAAATTCGATGTGTCATAGGCATGGATCGTGCCGATGCCATCGACCATTTCGCCGATGCGACCGGCAAGCTCGCGCGCGGTCAGCTGTCTTTGACGGCCAAGCTCGATCAGGCGGCGGCGCATTTTCGGGATGATGCCGACCTGGATGGCGGCCATGAAGGCGGCAATCATGCCGAGCCAGAAATTCTGTACCAGAATGAAGAAGAGCGCCGACAGCGCCTGGCCGCCAAGCAGCGCCGGCTGCACGAAGGCGTCACCGGTAAAGCCGCCGAGCGGCTCTACCTCGTCCTTGATCATGCTGGAGATTTCCGCGCCCTTGACGCGCTTGAAATGCGTGGGCGGAAAGCGCAGGACCCGGTCGATCAGCTGGAAGCGGATGCGACGCAGCAGCCGCTCGCCCAGCCGGCCCTTGTAGGTGTTGATGTAATATTTGAAGAGGCCGTTGACGATGACAAGCGCCAGGAAGGTGAGGCTGAGCCCCATCAGCGTCGCCATGCGGTTCAGCTCGATGCCCGGAAACAGCGTAACGGTGCCGTAATAGGGTATACTCAGCGTCAGATGCATGAAGAGCTGGGTGGCGTTGGCGCCTTCGAAGCCATCGCCCTGAATCGGGCCGTTGACGATCTGCTTGGGCAGATCGAAGGCCAGGAAGTAGGGGATCATCGACAGCGCCACGATCAGCAGAATGAAAAGCTGCTGATTCCTGGTGTGCGTCCAGATGTAACGCGTCAGACTTTTTTCCATCGAGGACTTCTATGCCGTGCCGGATAAAGTGGAAGGTAATGGATGTTCATGCGCGCGTCAAAGCGGCTCCGGAGGGGTAAGGGAGCGCTTAAACGGGTAAGGGATATGGTGGTTCACCTACCGGTGAAACAAGTCGCTTCACTACAACATTGGCCGGAAAACCGAAACATTTTTTATCAATACCGAAAATGCTGACGTGACCCAAGCGAGCGGATCTCGCCATGGGGCTCGGCGGGTGCATTCTCGCCTGCGATCAGCTCGATGGTCCTGGCCTCTGTCGGTGCCAGATGAAACCAGTCATCGGCCGGGCGGAAGCCATCGGCGCTGATACTGATCGACTGCGCGAAGCGGTCCGTGGTCACCGTCAGGAACCAGCGGCCGTCCTTCTGCTCCGTCGTCGCCGTCAGCGTCGCAGGATGCATGGCGGCGGCGCGGCCGCGCGGGAAATGGAAGGCTTCGGCAATCAGCTCTCCCGTCACGGCGTCCTTCAGGCTGGCGACGGTCACATCATGGGCGGGCGGGCCAAATCGATAGGCATAGGTGGTATCGAAAAAGGCGCCGAAACAATCGGTGGCGGCAAGGCTTGCCTTGGATCGCGGAGCAAGTTCGAGCTGCTTCTGGCCTCGAACGACGGGCTGCAGGCCATCGCGCAGGCAGGCGAGTTCGACAATGAGGCCGCGCGTTTCCGCCGTCTCGTTGACGAGATGGACGGCAAGCCCGTTGGTGCCTTCGTCGGTCAGGATCAGCTGCACCGGGCGAAAGGCGCGTTTCAGCCCATACCAGGCCGACTTTGGCTCGCCGGTCGAATCGATCACGCCCCAGCCGGCACCTGGCACGAGGTCCTGAAGGGTCAGCACCATGGCGCCCTGGCAGGAGGAGCCGTTGCGCCGCCACTCGCCATAGGTCGCCCCCATCACCTCGGCAACCGCGGCACGCGAAAGGTCGAGATAGCGCTCGCCATCTTCGCGCCGCGTCCGCGACGGGTCGAGATCGTAGAGGAGGTTCAGATAATGATCACGGACATCCTCGAAATCCCAGGAGGCGCCGCGATCGCGCGGCACGCGGGATTTCCACACCGGGTGATGAACGGCGGGAACGGGCAGGTGCCGATCAAGCGTCTTCTGCTGCGGCACATTGGCGAAGGCGAGGCACTCGCCGGCAAAGCGCACATCGGCGCGCCGCGCATCGTCCAGCGGGCGGCAATAGGCGCCCACGCCGTAATAATGGCCGACCTTCTCGTCGGTGAAGAAGGGCTGTGCGCCGCCAAAGGGTGAGTTCGGGACATAGGCGATGTCGGAGCGACGCGCTTTGATGAAGCGTGGCAACATCTCTTCGGTCAGCGGACCTTTCCAGACGCTCTCGCCGAGGCCCAGCATCGCGCCCTGCTGGTACATTTCGCTGCCCCCGCAGATGACGGTCAGCGAGGGAGAGAGCGCAGCATTCGCCAGAAGGTCCGCCGTTTCTTTTTCGATATGGGCGACGAAGCCTTCATCTTTCGCCGGGTAATCGAAATTGGCGAGCATCATGTCCTGCCAGACCATCAGGCCGAGTTCATCGCAAAGGCGAAAGAAGTCTCTGGTCTCATAGGCCATGGTTCCGCCAATGCGGATCATGTTCATGCCCGCCTCTGCGGCAAGCCGTAGCCAGGGCTCGTAATCCACTTTGGCGCCGGCAAGCCGGACGATATCGGCATTGGACCAGACGGCACCCCGGCAGAAGATGGCGACGCCGTTGATCGTCACGCCAAAGCCTTTGCCATCCGCGCTATGATCGATCTCGATGCGGCGGAAGCCGGTTTTGCCAAGTATGTGCGTCTTGCCGCCGATGCGAAGGTGAACCTCGTGCAGCGTCGGCGTGCCATGGGTGGCGGGCCACCAGGGCTCGACGTCCGGAAGGCGCAGCTCGGCTGAGAAGAGACCGTCTGAAACGGGCTCAAGCGTCTGCCAGCGATCCCCACAACCGATCTCGATAACGGACGATGACCGCGCTCCAACGCTGACACGGAGGATGCCAATGCCATCTTCTGTCAATTCGGTGGCGAAGGCGGTGAGGTCGAAATCCGCATCGCCGTCACGCACCAGCCGGATTGGGCGCCATGGTCCTGCGGCATGGATCTCCGGGCACCAGCCGGGCATGTAACCCAGCGCCGTCGTGCGGATCAGCCGAAGCCCCTGCGTCGACATCATCTGCGGACGCCAACGGGCGCGGGGGCCGGTCTTTTCCAGATGGGGTTTCAGGGCGCGAAAGCAGATCGCCAGCTCGTCCGTGCCGAAAAGCGTTACGTCAACCTCCAGCGCCTCGAACATGCTGGCGGAGTGCGCGATAGGCTCATCATTCAGATAGATATCGGCGATGGTCGCAAGGCCATCGAAATGCACCGTCGCGCTCTGTGGTTCAGCGGTTTCGAGTGTCAGTCTGTACCACGCATCGAGATGGTTGAGCGGCTTCGGATCGAAGCGGTCGAACTTGCCCGCCTTCTCCAGCGCCTCAGCGACGCTGCCGGGAACCGGTGCTGTAAGGCTTTCCGAATCTGTTGGGATGTCGGATGGGCGCTCGCAGGCACCCGCTTGCGTCAATGTCAGCGTCCAACCCTCCGTCAGCCACTGGCCGGGGAGGGCGTCATGTCGAAGGCTCGCGCTCACGCGGCCTCGCTGGCATCATCGAGATGGGAGTTGAGCTTCGCCATCAGCGCATCCCAGGCGTCAGCCGCGGGATTAAGAGCGGTGGCAAGCGGCTCGAATTTGCGACGCGCCACGGCGCGTGCCAGCTGGAACTGCACCGTCTTTGCCACTTCGGCGATCTTCAGCGCCTCGGCGGCTGCGTCATCGAAAGCCTGTGGTCCGGCAAGCCATTGCAGGTGGCTCGCGGCGAGTTCGAAATTGGCGCCGAGCTGGCGCAGCGTATTGAAGGCGTATTTGTGGAAGAAGCCGAAGGGGCGGTCGGCAACCTTTTCCACCTGTGCCGGGAAGACCTGCGAGAAGGCCCGGATAGGATTGTCCGCCGGTCGTCTGGAAAAATGCTGCACCAGCAGCCGTTCGGCAACCTTGCGGCGGCGCTCTTCGGGGACCGGCTTTTCCGGGAATTTGGCGAACTCCGCATAGGGCAGGAAGGGCGGTTCGCCCTCTCTCAGATGGTGCTGGAACACGCCGGCATAGTCCTCGCCTTCCAGCGCGAAGTAGCCGGCATTGTGGAAATAGTCGAGCTTGAGATTGGCGCGATCGATGCGGTTGATGGCAATCGTCGTCTTGCCGTGATCGTTTCGGTAGCCGACCCCATGCGTATCCGGCAGGTAGAAGCTGTCCACCTCGATCAGGGAAATGCGGCCGCGCTTCAGCTGCGTTTCGATATGGGTTTCGACATCGTCGAAGATCGCAAGCTCGGTCGAGCGGATGCCATAGAGCGCTTCGAGGTCTTCGAGCGGCATCTTGAAGAAGGTGAAGTGGTCGCCCTCGAAGTCCTGCGTCAGGGTAAAGCCGAACATGGCTTCGGGCGGCAGGCCGCACGAGGCCACAAGCTCGATCCACAAATCGACAAAGCAATTGGTTTCCGGCCACATCCTGTCGGATGCGTGGAGCAGGTGAGGGACATGGCTCTCAGGGCTCAGGGCCGCAAAAATTGCCGTCATGCGTACCTCTTAGGCCTCAGTTCCAAAGCGTGTCGCGAACCGACTGCGGCCATTGATCGACATCCAGCCCGTGCTTGGCAAGGAGGGCGAGCGCCAGTCGCTCCAGGCCGAAGCCGACGCAGGCGGTGTGGGCGACAGAGCCGTCTGCGAGATTGAGACCCCATTTCGCGCCGAAGGCATCCTGGTGGTAGTTGAAGCTCATGCAGGCGGTCAGGTTGGCCGTCGACGTGACCGGGATCAGTAGTTCGAACTTCAGGTTCTGGTCGCGCTGGTTGTTGGCCAGCATACGGCCTGCGCGTCCGAAGAAGGGATCGTTGGCGATATCGAGCTTCACGTCGAGGCCGATGCCTTCCATCATTGCCACGCCGCGATCCATCCACAGCTGGCGGAAATCGGTGACGTCGCTTTCGGTGCCCATGCGGACATATTCGCGCATGCGGAAGAGCTGCTGGCGCGCCGGGTCCTTGGAAGGCTCATGGCGGAAGCAGTAGGACTGGATGTCGTAGAGACCGCCGCCATCGGGCAGATTGCCGCGCTTGGCGATGGTCGGATAGAGCGGATAGCAGGCGGCCGGTGTGAGCACGATATCGGTGATCTTCTGGTCTTTTGCCCAGTCGTCGCCGCCCTCATCCATTGTCTTCAACAGGTTGACGTGGTCGAGCTCGCAGCCGCAGAAGGAATGGACGGTACCGGCGAGCTGCGGGAAGCTCTTCATGTAGCCGCTTTTTTCGAAATAGGCGCGGTTGATGCCGGG
>NZ_SISF01000013.1:0-30266 GCF_004310285.1 Agrobacterium cavarae | reverse complement strand
CACTTTGCTGACCAGGCTTTCGAGGCCGGTGATCACGTCTTCGAACTGACCGCTTCGGCCATAGAGCCCGTCGACGCCGGTATCGATGAGCAAACCCTTGTCGAAGAGCCTGTCGAGGAAAGATGTTTGTGCGTCCATGGTCCTACCTCAGAAGGCTCGTATCCTGCTTTTGAACCAGCAGGAGATTGGCGGAATTGCTCAGGATTCGATCGTTGGAAATCATCAGCCGGGCAGAATGCGCGTCACGCAGATGGCGGCCAAGGCTATAGGGCGTGCCGTTCTTGTAGCCCATGATGCCGCAGATCAGCATGGCATGGTCGATGATTTCCAGAATGGTCTCGGACGAGCAGATCTTGACGTTGTTCATGGCAATGGCAAAGCCCATCGACATCAGCTTGTCCGGGTCGGCTCTGGTCTCGTCATAGGCCTTGA
Organism: Agrobacterium cavarae; assembly: GCF_004310285.1. GTDB lineage: Bacteria > Pseudomonadota > Alphaproteobacteria > Rhizobiales > Rhizobiaceae > Agrobacterium > Agrobacterium cavarae. Next base: position 29,834 of record NZ_SISF01000013.1, on the reverse strand, counting down.
TGCCGGCAATCACGTTGGACTTGACGATCTGCAGCTTGTTCGACACTTCGGCCAGTCGCAGTGCGCCGGGCGGTGCTGATCCTGGCGATTTGCGGGCGGCGGCGCGTACGAAGCTTTGCGCCCGCGCTACCGCGTCGGACGCGATGCCGTACCACACGCCGCTCCACAGAAGATGCGAGGTGGCGAGCATGGATTGTGCTGCAATTTCGGCAAAGGGCTTGGGGAAAATCTGTTCGGCCGGGGCCTCGCCCTTGAACAGGAAACCGTCGGAGCAGGTGCCGCGCATGCCGAGCGTATCCCAGACATGGGTGCGCTCGAGGCTATACTGGTCCTTCAGAAACACTGTCATCACCTGATCGGAGGGAGCGGCATCCTTGTTGCTGCGCGAGGTGATGAGAATGGCGTCGGCTTCGCTGCCATAGGAAATGACGGTCGCGTCCTTTTCCAGGCGGCAGATGTCACCATCCACTTCGATGGCGCAGATGGAATTGCGAAGATTGCCGCCAATGCCGCCTTCGGTGGTGGCGGAGGCCAGCAGCAATTGTTCGTTTGCCAGACGGCGCATGAAGGCGCTGTGCCATTGGCTTTCTTCGCCGTGCTCCACCAGGCTCGAGGCCTTGATGTGGTGCATGGCGTAGATCATTGCGGTGGCCGAACAGGCCTGGCCGAGAATGGAGCAGATATCGGCAAGCTCCAGCATGGTGGCGCCTTCGCCACCCATGTGAACCGGAACCTGGATGCCGAGCAGCTTTTCCTCGCGAAGCGCGTCGACGGCCTCTTTCGGGAAGCGGCCTTCGGTATCCACCGCATCGGCATGTTTTGCGGCAATTGCCGCCACCCGCGCCGCCCGGGCGCTCAGTGCTTCACGGTGAGGCGCGACGGCGAGGTTCATCAGGCAGCCTCTTTCCCGTCGAGAATGGCTTTGACCGTGGTTTCGATCGCCGCGATGCTGGCAAAGGATTTGCGGTTCAGCATGCTGTCGGGAAACTCGATGTCGAAGGCCTCTTCCAGGCCCAGCATCAGCTGCACGGAGGCGAAGGAGGACAGGCCCGCGGCATAAAGATCGGCATCGTCGGCAAGCGTGTCGACGGAAACGGGAAGCTGACCGAATTTTGCCAGCACGTCACGGATAGTAGTATTCATCCCAAGTATCTCCCTTTAACTGGAGGCATTATCGCGTAACTTCTGAGTTACATTTAAAAACATAACATAGTCATAAGTGGTGCGGTTAATTTCCGGTGACATTGCTTGGCGCCCAACGCAATTGTGGTTTCCGCACCGCCCTCTTTTGGCGCAACCAGCTGCCAGCTTGACATTCGGCGCCATGAGGTTTTTGATTGCGCCATTCACCAGGGGGGTCCCGGCAAGGGGCTGAGATACTGCTAGAGCGCGCAGTGACCCGTTGAACCTGATCCAGTTCATACTGGCGTAGGGACGGTGCAAACGCGGGCTTTATGGCAGAACCGGCTCAACGCCGGGGAACCGTCATCATTCCTATCCCGCGCTTTTCGTCTTCATGCTCGAACTGGGTCTCCACTGTTTTGCTTTGGAGCCTCACGATGAACATTGCCGCTAAAAATCTCACCCCGACCGTTACCACAGGTCCGTTGCCGGCCTCCACCAAGGTGCACAAGCCGGGCGTTCTTCACCCGCATATCCGCGTGCCGATGCGCGAAATTGCGGTCCATCCCACCGCCGGCGAACCGCCGGTGACCGTCTATGATGCCTCCGGTCCCTATACCGATCCAACGCATCTGGTGAACATCGATGCCGGTCTGCCGCGTCTTCGCCAGGAATGGGTTCTGGCGCGTGGCGATGTCGAAGCCTATGAGGGCCGGCATGTGAAGCCGGAAGACAATGGCTTTGCCACCGGCGAGCGACTGACGCCGGAATTTCCGGTGCGCAACCAGCCGCTGCGGGCCAAGGATGGCAAGGCCGTCACCCAGCTGGCCTATGCGCGGGCGGGCATCATCACGCCGGAGATGGAATATATCGCCATCCGCGAAAATCTCGGACGTGAGGCGGCGCAGGACAAGCTTGTCCGCGATGGCGAAAGCTTCGGCGCGCATATTCCAGATCATGTGACCCCAGAATTCGTCCGCCAGGAAGTGGCTTCTGGTCGCGCCATCATCCCCTCCAACATCAACCATCCGGAAGCCGAACCGATGATCATCGGGCGGAATTTTCTGGTGAAGATCAACGCCAATATCGGCAATTCCGCCGTCACCTCCTCCATGGCGGAAGAGGTGGAGAAGATGGTCTGGGCCACGCGCTGGGGTGCCGATACGGTGATGGATCTCTCCACCGGGCGCAACATTCACAATATCCGCGAATGGATCATCCGCAACTCGCCGGTGCCGATCGGCACGGTGCCGCTCTATCAGGCGCTGGAGAAGGTCAACGGCATTGCCGAGGACCTGACCTGGGAGGTGTTCCGTGATACGCTGATCGAGCAGGCCGAGCAGGGCGTGGATTACTTCACCATCCATGCCGGCGTGCGCCTGCATTACATTCCGCTGACCGTCAATCGCGTCACCGGCATCGTCTCGCGCGGCGGGTCGATCATGGCCAAGTGGTGTCTGCATCACCACAAGGAAAGCTTCCTCTACGAGCATTTCGACGAAATCTGCGACATTTGTCGCGCCTACGACGTGTCGTTTTCGCTGGGGGATGGCCTGCGTCCGGGCTCGATTGCCGACGCCAATGATGCCGCACAGTTTGCCGAGCTGGAGACGCTGGGCGAACTGACCCAGATCGCCTGGGCCAAGGATTGCCAGGTGATGATCGAAGGCCCCGGCCATGTGCCGATGCACAAGATCAAGGAAAACATGGACAAGCAGTTGAAGACCTGCGGCGAGGCGCCCTTCTACACGCTTGGACCGCTGACCACCGACATCGCCCCCGGTTATGACCACATCACATCGGGCATCGGTGCGGCGATGATCGGCTGGTTCGGCACGGCGATGCTCTGCTATGTCACGCCGAAGGAGCATCTTGGCCTGCCGGATCGCAACGACGTGAAGGTCGGTGTCATCACCTACAAGATCGCGGCGCATGCCGCCGATCTCGCCAAGGGGCATCCGGCGGCGCAGTTGCGCGACGACGCTTTGTCGCGCGCCCGCTTCGAATTCCGCTGGGAGGATCAGTTCAACCTGTCGCTCGATCCGGAAACGGCGCGTTCCTATCACGACGAGACGCTGCCGAAGGAAGCGCACAAGGTCGCGCATTTCTGCTCCATGTGCGGGCCGAAATTCTGCTCCATGCGCATTTCCCACGATATTCGCGCGGAAGCCCAGAAGGAGGGGCTGGAGGCGATGGCGGAGAAATTCCGCCAGGGTGGCGATCTCTACATGCCGCTGGAAAAGCCGGTTCCCGGTGAATGAGATGCGCATTCTCATCAAAGGGGCAGGCGTTGCCGGTCTGACGGCTGCCCTTGAGCTGACGCGGCGCGGATCTGCGGTGACGGTGTTCGACACCGCGCCTCAGATCGGCCGCGGCGCATCCTGGTTTGCCGGCGGCATGCTGGCGCCTTGGTGCGAAAGGGAGAGCGCCGAACAGGCGGTGCTTGACCTCGGACAATCGGCGCTCGACTGGTGGGAGGAGGCCACACCCGGCCTCGTCTCGCGTAACGGCACGCTGGTGGTGGCGCCCGCGCGAGACAGGGAAGAACTCTCGCGCTTTGCCTCGCGCACCAGCGGCTACCGCCTGGTGAATGAGGAGGAGATCGCGGATCTGGAACCGGACCTTGCCGGACGGTTCCGCCATGGGCTGTTCTTCGAGGGCGAAGGTCATCTCGATCCGCGTCTTGCACTCGCCGCACTGCATCGGCGTCTGGTGGAAAGTGGCGTGGTTTTCGATCTGGGCGACAAGGCCATCGACGACGGCGGCTTCGATCGCATCGTCGATTGCACCGGCCACGCGCAGGTCGGATCGCTCTCAGGGCTTCGGGGCGTGCGCGGCGAAATGCTCTATCTCGCAACAGACGAGGTTTCGCTGTCGCGCCCGGTGCGGCTGCTCCATCCGCGCATCCCGCTCTACATCGTCCCGCGTGAGCCGGGGCGCTTCATGCTGGGCGCGACGATGATCGAAACGGAGGAGGCGGGGCCGATTTCCGCCCGCTCGATGATGGAGTTCTTGAACGCCGCTTACGCGCTGCACCCCTCTTTCGGGGAAGCGCAGATCATCGAAAGCGGCACCGGCATCCGGCCTGCCTTTCCCGACAATCTTCCGCGCATTGTGAACGAGGGCAAGACGCTCTTCATCAATGGCGCGCACCGGCACGGCTTCCTGCTCTCGCCTGCCATGGCGCGCCAAGCTGCCGATTTCATCGAACACAAGGAGGTGTCCCATGCGGATCCACGTCAACGGCGAAGTGCATGATCTTTCCGCCGCCACGCTGTCAGAACTTCTTTTCGCCCTCGACTACGAGGGCGACTGGCTGGCGACGGCTGTCAATGGCGATCTCGTCCATGCTGAGGATCGCCCGCAATTTCGCTTAAAGGATTCCGACCGGATCGAAATCCTTTCCCCGATGCAGGGAGGATGAACCATGTTTCGATTGTATGATCGCGATGTCAGCTCAAGGCTGCTGCTGGGGACTGCGCGCTATCCGTCGCCCGCCGTTCTGGCGGATGCGGTTCGCGCCAGCAGGACCGACATTCTGACCATTTCGCTGCGGCGTGAAACGGCAGGCGGCAAAAAGGGCGGGCAGTTCTTCGAGCTGATCCGCGAACTCGACCGCCTTATCCTGCCCAATACGGCGGGCTGCCATACCGCCAAGGAAGCGGTGCTGACGGCCAAGATGGCGCGCGAGGTGTTCAAGACCAACTGGATCAAGCTGGAGGTGATCGGCCATCACGACACACTCCAGCCGGATGTCTTCGCGCTGGTGGAAGCGGCCCGCATTCTTTCAGACGAGGGGTTCGAGGTGTTTCCCTATACGACCGACGATCTGGTGGTGGCGGAACGACTGATCGATGCGGGCTGCAAGGTGCTGATGCCCTGGTGCGCGCCGATCGGCAGCGCCATGGGGCCGCTGAACCTCACCGCGCTCAAATCCATGCGGGCGCATTTTCCCGATGTGCCGATGATCGTCGATGCCGGCCTTGGCCGCCCATCGCATGCGGCAACGGTGATGGAGCTTGGCTATGATGCGGTGCTGCTGAACACGGCGGTGGCCGGTGCCGGCAACCCGGTGATCATGGCGGGCGCCTTTGCGAAAGCCGTCACGGCAGGGCGTGAGGCTTTTCTTTCCGGCATGCTGGAGCCGCGTGATATGGCGGTACCGTCCACGCCGGTGATTGGGACGGCGGTGTTTTCGTGAGGGCTTGGCAGGGGGTGGCACCCTTGTCGTGTTTTGCGCAAGGTCTCCTCTTCCCGGACTTGATCCACTGCTATCCGGTTTGAATGTCTGGTCTGAATCTGCCGCACACCCCCCTCTGCCCTGCCGGGCATCTCCCCCTCAAGGGGGGAGATCGAACTGTTGCACCGTCTCGCCCCAAACCCTGGTGGGATAGGACATGCGAAGAGCGCCGCTTGCCGATCTCCCCCCTTGAGGGGGAGATGTCCGGCAGGACAGAGGGGGGTGCGGTACGGCGCGGAGCTCACGTCGCCCCACGACACCCTAAGCCTACATTGACAACACCGCCCCACAGCGGGATACCGGCAGGACAACAGAAGGAATGCCGCCCTTGCACAATCTGCTGATCGATATTGACGGTGTTGCGGTGGGCCATGCCACCGATCTGGCGCTTGGCTCCGGCGTGACAGCCATCGTTTTCGATGAGCCGGCCATTGCCTCCGGCTCGGTTTTGGGTGGCGCGCCGGGTGGGCGCGATACGGCCCTTCTCGATCCATCCATGACGGTGGAGGCGGTGGATGCCTTCGTGCTTTCCGGCGGATCGGCCTTTGGGCTCGATGCGGCGGGCGGGGTGCAGGCGGGGTTGCGCCAGGCCGGGCGCGGTTTCCCGGTGGGCAATACCCGCGTGCCGATCGTGCCGCAGGCGATCCTGATGGATCTTTTGAATGGCGGCAACAAGGATTGGGGGCTGCATTCGCCCTATCGCGACATGGGGTATGAGGCTTTCAAGGCTGCCTCGCACGCGCCCTTTGCGCTCGGCACCGTGGGGGCCGGAACGGGTGCCACGACCGCGACGGTGAAGGGCGGGCTGGGCTCTGCCAGTGCCAAGACCTCCACCGGCATTACGATTGCAGCGATCGTCGCGGTCAATGCCTTGGGCTCGGCAACGGTTGGCACCACGCAGAACTTCTGGTCCGCCCCCTACGAGCGCGATGGCGAATTTGGCGGGCATGGCTTACCAGCACAGTTCACGCAAGCCGATACGGCGCTGCGCATCAAGGGCGTAACGCTGACGGCCACAACTATTGGCGCCGTGGTCACGGACGCGGTGCTGACCAAGGCGCAGGCGCATCGTCTTTCGATTATGGCGCATGACGGGCTTGCGCGCGCCGTGCTGCCTTCGCATCTTTCCAGCGATGGCGACACGGTGTTTGCCGCAGCGACGGGTAAAAAAGCGCTCACCCAGCCAACGGATTTTGCCGAACTCTGCCATCTCGCCACGCTGGTCATGGCCCGCGCCATTGCCCGCGGTGTGTTCGAGGCGACCGCGCTTCCGCATGAGGGCGCGCAACCTTCCTGGCGGGATCGCTTCGGAGCCGCGCAGCCATGAGCGATACGCCATCGCGCCCGCCTCTCAAGCCCGTGCTGCGGGTGGATTTTCCGCCTAACGAGCGGCTTGGTCGCGGCAAGATCGAGCTGATGGAGCATATTGTCGCCACCGGCTCCATCTCTGCGGCCGGACGCGCCATGGACATGTCCTATCGCCGTGCCTGGCTGCTGGTGGATGCGCTGAACCACATGTTCAAAGAGCCGGTGATCGAATCGCAGCGCGGCGGCAAGCAGGGCGGCGGTGCGGGGCTGACGCCTTTTGGCGAAGAGTTGCTGGCACGCTTTCGCGGCATGGAAGCGCGGATGCGCGAGACGCTGCAGGCCGATCTCGACTGGCTGGAAGGCAACCGGGCAGCCGACGATCGCAAGACGCAGGATGCGTCCTCTCAATAGGGCCCATTCAATAAGGATCGAGCGCCGCCGATTTGACGATGGCAAAGACCGGGCTTCCGGCTTTGAGCGACAGCCGTTCGATGGAAAGGCCTGTCACCCGCGACTGGATGAGGGTGCCGCTGCACGCCACCTGCACCAGCGCCATCCCATCGGCAAGCGCCATGCCTGTCACGTGGCCTTCGAGAATGTTGAGCGCGCTCAAACCCTCCGGTCGCACCGTTGCCAGCATCACGTCTCGTGCCGGAATATGCACGCGCACCGCCCTGCCGGGCTCTGCGTTTTGCGCGGGCACCTGAAGTGCGGTTTGACCCAGCCGAACGGTCGCGAGCCGGTGGGCGGCATCGAAGGCCTCCACCGTGCCGGAGAGAATGCTGCCTGCTTCGCGCCGCTCCAGATAGGTGCTGAAGGCGGGCTGGGAGAGGATGTCCGAGGCCGGGCCAGCGGCATCGATCCGACCATCCTTCATCACCACCACCTGGTCTGCCAGGCGCGAGACTTCGCTGACCGAATGGCTGACATAGAGGATGGGGATGGTCGTCTCGTCGCGCAGCCGCTCCAGATAGGGGATGATCTCGGCCTTGCGCGCCTCATCAAGAGCGGCCAGCGGCTCGTCCATCAACAGCAGGCGGGGGGAGGAGAGCAGCGCCCGGCCAATCGCCACGCGCTGCTTTTCGCCACCGGAGAGCTTTTCCGGCCGCCGCTGCAACAGCGCGCCGATGCCGAGCATCTCGATGACGCGGGTGGAGGCGGCCGCATCCGCACTGGCACCAGAAAACCAGCGGCCATAATGCAGGTTCTGCTCCACGCTCAAATGCGGAAAAAGCCGCGCTTCCTGAAACACATAGCCGAAGCGCCTCTTATGCGCGGGCGTGAAGATGCGTTTCTGCCGATCCGCCAGCACCGCGCCATCCAGCTCGATCCGCCCTTCATCCGGCTTTACCAGCCCGGCAATGATGCGCATTACCGAGGTCTTGCCGGAGCCCGAGCGGCCGAAAAGCGCGGTCACGCCCTTGTCTGCGGTAAAACCCGCATCCAGCGTGAAGCTGCCCAGCCTGTGGCGGGCGTTGAAAGACAGCGTCATGGCCCGGCCACCCTTCTGCTGACCATGCGCGCCAGAAATTCTGACGCCAGCAGCGCCACCATGGAAATGACGATCGCCACCAGCGTCAGGCGCATGGCGCCCGCATCGCCGCCCGGCACCTGGGTGAGGCTATAGATCGCCGCAGAGAGCGTTTGCGTTTCGCCGGGAATATTGGAGACGAAGGTAATGGTCGCGCCAAACTCGCCCATCGCCTTGGCAAAGGCGAGGATCATCCCGGCGATGATACCGGGAAGGGTGAGCGGCAGTGTCACCGTCAGGAACACCCAGAGTGGGCTTGCGCCGAGCGTTCCCGCCGCCTCCTCCAGCTTGCGATCCACCGCCTCGATCGACAGGCGGATGGAGCGCACCATCAGCGGAAAGGCCATGATGGCGCAGGCAAGGGCCGCACCCGTCCAGCGGAAGGAAAAGACAATGCCGAAATGCTGATCGAGAAAGGCGCCGATCACGCCCTTGCGGCCAAAGAGGATCAAAAGCAGAAAGCCGGTGACGACCGGCGGCAGGATCAGTGGCAGATGCACGATGCCATTCAGCAGCGACTTGCCGAAGAACCGCCCGCGCGCCAGCGCCAGCGCAATCAGAATGCCGAAGGGAAGGCTTGCCAGCATGGCAACGGTCGAGACCCACAGGCTCAACCGTATCGCCGTCCATTCCTCCGCACTCAGCGACAACCAGTCCAAACTGCCATTCCTGTTCTTAAGCGCCGGGGTGTGCAAAACCACCCCGAGTTTAGCCACACCGGCGCTTCCGATCTCACCGCATATCGTTCTCGCAAACCGCTCAACACTTTTGCGCGATTTGCTTTAAGGATTTGTTCTGATGCCTTTTCGTGAGCGAAGCCGGACAGAGTTCTTACGCAAACGCGATCAGAGACTGCGCGATGATGCGGCTTTGAAGCCTGTTGCGCTGTTTCAAATCTGCGCCTTTGCCTTACTTCAGAACCGTAAAGCCTTGCGCCTCGAAGAAGGGCGCTGCCTTGGCCGATTTCAGAAAATCCAGATAGGCGGCCGCGGCCGGGCTTTTGGCATCCTTCAGCGTTGCGACGGGATAGATGATCGGCGGATGCGAATCTTCCGGAAAGGTGCCGACGATCTTCACGCCGGGATCAGCCGCCGCATCCGTCTGATAGACGATGCCATAGGGCGCTTCCCCGCGCGAGACCAGAAGCAGCGCCGCCCGCACACTTTCCGCCCCCGCCACCTTGTCGGAAACGGCGGACCAGACGCCAAGCTTCTCCAGCGCCGCCTTGCCATATTTGCCCGCCGGCACGGAATCCACCGCCCCCATGGCAAGCTTGCCGTTGCCCACGAGAGCCGAAAGATCAAACCCCGGCTTGATTTCCACCGGCTTCGCGCTTGCCGCAGGCGCAACCAGAACGAGGCGGTTGCCCAGAAGATTGCTCCGCGTGTCTTGCCTGATCAGCCCCTTGCCTGCCAGATAATCCATCCAGGCCAGATCCGCCGAAATGAAAACATCCGCCGGCGCACCCGCCTCCACCTGCTTCGCCAGCGCCGAACTCGCCGCATAGGACACCACCACCTCATGGCCGCTCTCCTTGGCAAATTCGGCATTGGCCGCATCCAGCGCATTCTTCATGCTGGCCGCAGCAAAGACAGTGACCTTCTCGGCGGCGAGCGCCGGTGAGGAAAGCAAAGGTGCCGCAAGGCACGCGGCGGCGATGGCCAATGCTGCGGTTTTCAGGATGATGCGGCGGTGGAATGTCATGGATCGGCCCCTCAAGCGAGATATCTGGTTGGATATATCGGTGGTAATGGATGAGGGTTATGTTTGCAAGGATATAGCGAATGTTACGAATAGAGCATCGACTGGCAGCTTTATCAGCTAAGGAAAGACGTGGACGAATTTTAATCTAGTTGACTTCCCGCACAGGTACCTTAAAATGCATTATTAATAATATTCAACTAAAAGATGTGAGGGTGGGAAGTGAGTTCCTATCTGCTGATTGCAGAACAGGTCTTACGTGCGGCTCGCCGTCCTTTGTCTGCGCGTGCGATTTTAGATAGAGCATACGCTCTCGAAATTGCACCGTTTCACTTGTATGGCAAAACGCAACATAAAACGCTTCAGGCGCGACTGAGTGAAGATATCCTTCAGCGTCGCGACCACAGTCTCTTCTTTCGGACGAAGCCCGGGCAGTTTTTTCTCCGCGAATTTTTGACCGACGTATCGATCCCCGCAGAGTACCGACAGCCAATAGTCGCTAGAAGGCGCACACGAGACCTGTTCCTCGGACCAGCACTGTCTGTAAGCTACAGTTATGCTGCGAAAATACTGAGAGACGGCCAATTTGCAAAAGCCGATCTTGTGGAAAAGATAGCTAACTCGGGCTGCTATCAATATATTGATCCCAAAAAGAAAAAGGAGGACGATGTACTTCTTTGGGCTGTGTCAGCTCTAACTCGTTCCGGAAAAATGCTTTCTTATCGTGCTGGGAGGTACAGGGACGATCGCGATCAATTTGCACATAAGAGATCGATAGCTTTTTCGACCTTGGTCTCGGAGACCAACCACACGCTTTTCGACACACAAAGCCTGGGAATTCCTGATAGTGCACTATTTGCTGCGGCAATCGATTTAGATATCCCATTGCCGGAGGCATTCTCTTCCGGGCCGAAATTCGATCATCTTGTTCGGTTTTTAGCTTGGCAACTGGAATCAGAGGCAACGAAGAGTTTACTGGCTTTTGTTGAGGTCCGCGCTCCTGACTGGTTCGAGCCTACAGTGTCGCGACTATCGTTGAACGATCTGTGTTGGCTCGATATGAGCGTACCTCCCAACAATTGGGACGATTTCGATCCTCCGTCGCAAACCATTTTGTCGTACTACTTCCCGCGAGCCACACTGCATGGCTGATCGCCGCAGGAGAATGCTAAACTCCATACAGGCAAATTATCTCAAGTCCGAAATTGAAAGCGGATCTGTCACCAAGAGCAAGCATGCGCTTCAAAATCTTTGCAAAATGTGTAGGTCGGGTGCTGCTCTACAGCATCAAGATCGCATCGGTATGGAGATCGCGATCTTGGGAGTTCTCAGTTCCGCCGCTTCCGATGAAAAGATCAGGCGGTGGGCGCTGTCTGCCTTAGCGTATGTCGGCAGGAAAGAGGTCAGCCGTAACGCTGTCTTGCGGGCGATCGCCGATTATCCTGATGAACCGCAAGTATTAGCAGCCGCGATTGCAACTTTGTTTAAGTTTGATGGCAGTGAGGCCCAAAATATCATATCCCATCAAGGCGCGTGTACTGACGAGATAATAGCGCTATCCGCTTTACAGACAACTGATCCTAAACAGCTTGATTTATCGCACCTTAAAATCAACATTGAGACCGCTGAACCTGTCCCGTTGAAGCTGGCATTGCTTCTCGTTGGTCTGGACCGATCGCCGGAAAACATATTTGATCCCCGGTATTCGAATGCCGAAATTGTGAGAGTTTTAGGCAGCCACCATGAGCCAATCGTCTCTCAATACTCTGTGTGGGCGGCTGCGGAGCACCCGCATCTAAGCGCCGCCAATATAGGAGTTGACGTTAAGGATCTTAGCGCCCATCAGCCTAACGTGCGTTCCTATGTCTACCGGTTATTTGCAGAGGAGAATACGCATTCGTCACAACGTCATGAGGTTATCGTTCAAGGAAGCAAGGATGACAATGTGGAGGCGAGGTTGGGTCTCGCTATTGGGCTGCGAGATAGTTTCTACGACGGTCTAGAGACCGTGACAATAGATTGGTTCCATGAAGAAGATGATCTGGAAATCGGCGCCAACGTTTTGGACCACTTTATAGCTCACGCTGACAAAGTGCCCTCTTATCAGAAGATTGCGCTAGAGCATTATGACTTCGCTACCAGTGACCTAAAAAAAGGGCACGCATGGAGGCAGCGGCGGCAGGAACCAAGATTTATAGCGATTTCAAACGTAGATCGATTGAGCAAGAGGCCGGTTTATTCGGCTGGATGGGAGGAAATGTGACTAATAATCATTTCATCAACAACGGTACTGTGCAGGGAGCCATTTCTCAGTCTGGAGAAGCTGTGCATCATGGCCAAATGCAGTCAGCAATGACACATGGTCAAATCCAAGAAGCACGTAATCTTTTGGATGGTGTAGTAGCGGAGATAGACGCTGCACCGCTTTCAGCTGAGGTGAAAGACGAGATCAGGCACGCGGTCAGTCACGCTAAAGGGCAAACCGACAAAGACACGCTTGGCAGTGTCGTTTCTGTGCTGGAAAAAGCGGAAAGTGGGCTAAAGGCTGTGAGCGGAATGGCTGACTACGCGATGAGGATAGGTACGCTAATCGTTGGCCTGTCTATCTTTCTCTAAGCAGGGCTCTTCGAAAAGGTAATGTCGATGAGGGCGAAGTCTCGTTCTTCGCCTTTTTCGACGTCGATCGCTTTCATAAACCACTGCTCGTCGGGGTGCCAGCTGGTCTTTCCAAACCAAATTTTTATCGGCACAGCAGTTCTAACAGAGGTTTCTCCCCGCCAGTTTCTATATACGAACTGTAGCTGTTTCACAGGATTGCCCAACATTTCATTTTCTAAAACATCGACCGTCATATAAATTCCATTGTCAGCTTGGTGTGGCGAAAGTTCGATGGTTAACGAGAATGGCAGAGGTCAACTTTCCAACCATACTACAGACGTTTGGTTACTAAAGAAGAAATTCGTGATTTTCCTATTTATTTCACGTACTTATCATGATTTCAAAGCTATTTTATCGTGGATTCGCCTTTAGTTGGTGCTCTATGGTGGTCTGAAACTGACGGCCAAGTACACCCCGCTGGCGCGTCCGATTTTTAACCTGATGCGAAATCCTAAAACCGCTCCCCCGCAAAATGCGCCACCTGCGCACCCGCCTCATAATAGGCCTCCTTCAGCGCCCTGAAACTCTGCGCCTTGGGCTCTGAGACCGGCAGCGGCAGGTCGCTTTCGCTGATCTCGCCGGCCACATGGGCGGCCAGTGTTTTGCCGAAGGTGGTGCCCGGTGCGATGCCGCGGCCGTTGTAGCCGCAGAAGCCGACGACGTTTTTGGCGAAGCGGTGGAAGCGGGGGACGGCGTTGTCGGTCATGCCGATCTGGCCGTACCATTCGCATTCGAACTCCACATCGCCAAGCTGCGGGAAGAGGCGTTTGAGCGCGCGTTTTGCCCAGGCGCGGTGGACGCTTGCCCCCGTGTTGCGCAGTGCGCCGACGCTGCCGAAGACGAGGCGGCCGGCCTTGTCCATGCGGAAGGAGGAGAGGATTTCCTTGGTGTCCCAGCAGCCTTCGCGGCCGGGCAGAACGGACTTGGCGAGATTATCGCCCAGCGGGCGGGTGGCGAAGTTGAAATAGGGGAGGTAGACCTGCTCCTCGCGAATGATCTTCCACGGGCCTTGGCTATAGGCTTCCGTTGCCACGATGATCCAGCCTGCCGAGACGGAGCCGCGATCGGTGCGCACCGTCCAGCCTTCGCCATTCGCTTCCGTCGCATGCACCGGGCTTGCCGTGTGGATGATGGCGCCTGCCTTCAGTGCGGCGTTGGCCAGGCCGCGCACATAGGCAAGCGGCTGGAGCGTTCCGGCGCGTTCATCGAGAAGCGCGCCCATGTATCCGCTCGTGCCGATGCGTCTTGCGGTTTCCTCGGCGCTCAGGATCCTGACCGGTGCGCCGCGGGCGGCCCACTGGTCGCAGCGCTCGCGAATTTCGGTGAGCCCGGCTTCGCCGACGGCGCAATGCAGCGTACCGTTCTTTTCCAGCTCGCAGGCAATCTCGTGCTTCTCGATGATCTCGCGCACCAGGAAGGGCGCGTTGCCCAGAAGGTCGAGCAGGCGGTCGCCATAGACCGGGCCCAGCACATTGGGCAGTTGCTTCGGCATCACCCACATGCCGCCATTGATGAGGCCGACATTGCGGCCAGCGCCACCAAAGCCGATCTCCTTGCCTTCCAGCACGATACATTTGATGCCGCGCTCTGCCAGATGAAGGGCGGCGGAAAGGCCGGTGAAGCCACCGCCGACGATCACCACATCCGTCGTCACATCCCCTTCCAGCGCGCTGGTTTGCGGCGGCGGCGGAGCGGTCTTTTCCCAAAGGCCATGCGAGCGGGGATCGTTATACATCGGGGGCATCCACAATCATGAGGCAGCGTTGCCGGACAGGCGGTTGGGCGCGTTGAAGCGCCCTTCGGCAAAACTCTATCGCGGCGCTTCACCGCTGACCATCGACATATCGTCATCAATTCATGCAGGGCGGGAATAGCAGGGTGAGCAGGCTCAACGGGATCCGTGCGATGTGAAAGGCTTGAAAGAGCGTGCGGCCTCGGCCAATAGTGGCGCATCCATGCGTCGGCGGCCGTTTGCCGCTCGCAGCGCTCATATCAGCCTTTCGGCGAGGAAGACCAGTCATGAAGCCCATCTTCGTTCAGCTCCAATGCGCACCCGGCAAGACCTATGAGGTGGCGGACGCCATCTACAAGACCGAACTGGTTTCGGAGCTTTATTCTACCAGCGGCGAATATGACCTGCTGTTGAAGATCTATCTGGAGCCGGAGCATGATGTGGGCAAATTCATCAATGACAATATCGTCAATATTCCGGGCATCGTGCGCTCGCTGACGACGCTGACGTTTACGGCGTTCTGAGAAGGGGTTGGCTTGTCGGAAGCCTCTGGATGCCCGTGAAGCCTTGAGGGAGAGGAGAGCTTCAATATTCATCCCTCATTCCTGTTCCCCGGATCAAGTCCGAGGATGTCACAGGAATCCAGCCAGACCAAGTCCTTAGTCTAAAAAGAAGTTCCCTCGCCGCGCAGACACGCGGCGGCTAGATTCCTGTGACATCCTCGGACTTGATCCGGGGAACAGGAATGAGGGGTGGACGAGAAGGCGAAAACCTCTCGGTCGTCATCCTCGGGCTTGACCCGAGGATCCACCACCCCACCCGTAAACGTTTGAAAACGTGGATCCTCGGGTCAGGCCGGAGGATGACGGGGAGGAGAGGTTGAACCTCACCACAGCCTCGTGCGGAGGTGGACGTCTCGCGGTTTGTGATGGAGGAAATGGCCGAAGAGCTTATTCGGCGTCGTATGCTGTGGCTGAAAAAGACTGGCTGAAAATCAAAAGGCGATGCCGGGTTAAACGGGCATCGCCTTTATCGTTTTTGAAATGGGGTGTCGTAACAGACTGAGGATGGGCTCAAACCAGCGCTGCCACGTTACGATTGCGCACGAGGTTGCGAATGGCGGCGCGCACGTCTTCGGCGCTGTCGAAGCGTTGCTCGTCCAGATCGTGGACGTGGAACTTGACCGCGATGAACTTCAGCCGGTTGTTGTCCGGAACGACGATGCCGACAGGTTCGCCAGCGAATTCGATAACTTGCTTTTGCATACTACATACTCCCGCTGTGGCTTGATCACACAGCATAAATGTCGAATTGAATTTCAGGATTTGGGGGACTTAAAAAGTCACCACATTCGACAGCAGCGGGAACACATGGATTTGTGCCCGGCATTCGAGATCCGATGACCTAGGATCGCGGCAATGCGCGTATATTTCGACATGACACTCTCCTTTGCTCGTGTTGACCCGGAATACCGGAGAATCACTCTCCAGTTGAATCACTGATATCCCGGATTTGCCTCGGAATCAATGATTATCAATATAGGTAGAATATTTTTCTTTATGATGACAGGACGGGGGCGGAAATGTGAAATTTTTGTTTATCCGGCTTGGTTGCGTCAAAGCGCTGGAGCTGCCGAAGATCTCGTGCCTGTCTTAATTTGCCGATGGCGGGTAGAGGTGATCGTTTCCGTTGAAATCGGAGACGGCGTAACAACCCTCGGCCTGTTTCGTCGCCGCATTCTGACCGATGACGGCTTTTCCGTGGCCGCCTGGAATATCCAGCACATAGGTCGGCTGGCAAAGACCCGAGACATGGCCGCGCAAGGCGGAGACGATCCGCTGGCCTTCCTCGATGCTCAGCCGGAAATGGCTGGTGCCAGGCGCGAGATCGGGGTGGTGCAGATAATAGGGTTTGATGCGGTTTTCGACGAAGCTGCGCACCAGCTCTGCCAGCACGGCGGGATCGTCATTGATGCCCTTCAACAGCACCGTCTGGCTGACCATGGCAATGCCGGCATCGACCAGTCTCGCGCAGGCGGCCTTCGCCCCATCCGTCATCTCCCGTGGGTGGTTGGCGTGCAGCGCCACATAGGTGGTCTTGCCGCTGGCCTTGAGTGCGGCAATCAAGTCGGCATCGATCTTCTGCGGATCGACCACCGGCACGCGGGTGTGGAAGCGCACGATCTTCACATGCGGGATCGCGCTCAAGCCCTCCATGATCGTCAGCAGACGGCGGGGTGAGAGGACCAGCGGATCTCCACCGGTGAGAATCACTTCCCAGATCTGCGGGCGGGAGCGGATATAGTCGAAGGCGACGGAGAGCTCATCCGGGCTCATCATGCCATTGCCCTGCGGGCCCACCATTTCGCGGCGGAAGCAGAAGCGGCAATAGACCGGGCAGACATGCACGGCCTTCAGCAACACCCGGTCGGGATAGCGATGGACGATGCCGGGCACAGGGCTATGCGCCTCATCGCCGATCGGATCGGCGCGTTCCTCGTTCGTCTGGTAAAGCTCGGCCTCATCCGGGATGAACTGCAGGCCGATTGGATCTTGAGGATCGGCGGGATCGATCAGCTGGGCCACCGTCGGCGTCAACGCCACGGCATAACGTTCCGCCACCGGGCGCACGCGCTCCAGCGCGGCCTGATCGATCAAGCCGGCCTCGTAGAGATCGTCCGGCGATTTCAGCGCGCGTGTTGTCATGATCCATAGGCCGCGACGGGCGCCCACATGACAAGGTCAATTCTCGGCGCGCCGGTTGCCAGCATCACCAGCCGGTCGAAACCAAGCGCGATACCGCTGGCTGGCGGCATGATGGTCAGCGCTGCCAGAAGCTCTTCATCGATCGGGTAGGTCTCGCCATAGATGCGGCTCTTTTCCTGCATTTCGATCTTGAAGCGGCGGCGCTGCTCGTCGGCATCGGTCAACTCGCCAAAGGCATTGGCAAGCTCCACGCCGCAGGCGTAAAGCTCGAAGCGTTCGGCCACGCGAGCATCGCGCGGCGAACGGCGGGCAAGGGCTGCTTCGCTGACGGGGTACTCATCGAGGATGGTGGCGCGGCCGAAGCCCAGCTCCGGCTCCACCTTCTCGACGATGATGCGGCTGAAGATATCGGCCCAGCTATCATCCTCTGCAGTGCGGATGCCGGCGGCCTTCGCCAGCCGGTCCAGATGATCGCGGTCGTTCTCGCCATCGGCCGACACTGTCGCCAGTAGGTCGATTGATGCATAGCGCTGGAAGGCCTCGGCGACGCTGAGCCGCTCGGGCGCAAGAAACGGGTCCATTTCGCCGCCGCGATAGGCAAAGCGTTTGGTCTTCGTCGTCTCGGCAGCGAGCGCCAGAAGATCGGCGCTGTCGGCCATCAGGCTCTCATAGGTCTCGCCCGCGCGGTACCATTCCAGCATGGTGAATTCCGGATGGTGCAGCGGCCCGCGCTCGCGGTTGCGATAGACATGGGCGAAGCAGGCAATGCGCGTCTCGCCCGCGGCCAGCAGCTTCTTGCAGGCAAATTCCGGCGATGTGTGCAGGTAAAGAGGCGCGTTCTCGCCGCTCGTCGTAATACCGGTGGTGGCGAAGGCGTGCAGATGCGCTTCGTTTCCGGGCGAAATCTGCAAGGTGGCGGTATCGACCTCGATGAAATCGCGATCGGCAAAGAAGGAGCGGAAGGCGCGCTGGATGGCATTGCGGCCCATCAGGAAGGGACGGCGATCCATATGGACGTCCGGCTGCCACCAGGATGAGGTTTTCTCTGCGCGCGTGCTCATCTGCCCGTCTGTCCGCTGTCTCTTTTGACCAGGGCGTGTCTCAACGCCTGCTAATCCGCTGGTTGAATGTCCGTTTCGGCGACACCCGTTTGAAAACCATATGACAGTTTTCGCTTCGCGTGTCTGAAAGGCTGGCAATTCTCCCGGAATTAAGGTAGTTGCGCCCCAGAAAACAGACAAAACGTCCATCGGGTCAGTGCAGCCGCGCCGTCCTTACGACGCATTTCATTGAGTTACAAGGAAATCATATGGTCAAGGTTATCGCCTCATCCGTCCGCAAGGGCAATGTTCTCGAAGTCGAGGGCAAGCTCTATGTCGTTCTCACGGCCAATAACTTCCACCCCGGCAAGGGCACGCCCGTGACCCAGGTGGACATGCGCCGCATCGTCGACGGCGTGAAGGTATCCGAGCGCTGGCGCACGACCGAGCAGGTCGAACGCGCTTTCGTCGAAGACCTGAACTTCCAGTTCCTCTATGAGGATGGCGAAGGCTTCCACTTCATGAACCCGGAAAACTACGACCAGGTGGTCGTCGATGCCGAAACCATGGGCGACCAGAAGGCCTATCTCCAGGAAGGCATGACCTGCGTCCTCTCCATCCACGAAGGCATTCCGCTCGCCATCGAGCTGCCGCGCCACGTGACGCTGGAAATTGTCGAGACCGAGCCGGTCGTCAAGGGCCAGACGGCATCGTCCTCCTACAAGCCCGCGATCCTCTCCAACGGCATCCGCACCATGGTCCCGCCGCATATCGACGCTGGCATCCGCGTCGTCATCGCCACGGAAGACAACTCCTACGTCGAGCGCGCCAAGAACTAAGCGCGAGCAGGTGTTTGCGATTGAGAAGCCTCGGAGCGATCCGGGGCTTTTTTGTTGTGCGGCACGCGTTTTCCGCGGCAAGCGCCACCTCAGCGGATGGCGTCGGACAAGAGATTATGCGCCCGACGCCGGGCCGGTTCAGCCAGCGTTGACGAGGGTGTCGTAGACGGCAGTTTCCATCTCCAGGAAACCGCCGACGGATGCGGGGTCGGCGAAGGGGAATATCTGTGTCGCCCAGAATCCCCCGATACCGTTCTTACGGTCGATCCAGTAGTAAAGGTTGGCCAGTCCAGCCCAGGCAAGAGAACCTGCGGGGCGTCCGGTTGGGGCATCTTCGTCATTGATCATAAAGGTCAAACCCCAGCTTTTGGGCATGCCAGGGAAGAACTCCGCGTAGTTCGACAGTGACGGGATGACACCTGGCAGGCCTTTGATTTTCATCTCGCCGAGACCGTTGCGCGCCGCCATTGCCACCGTCTCCGGCTTGAGTACGCGACCGTTTCGACCATCACCGTCGTTGAGCCACATGCGGATGAATTTGGCGTAATCGAGTGCGGTGGAATGAAGGCCGTGGCCGCCCATATGCACTTGCGGGTCCTGATCGAGCATGAAGTCATCAAGCGGTTTCAGATGGCCCGTTTCGTCGCGCTGGTGCATGGTGACATAACGCTCTCGCATAGAGGGCGTCATGGTGAAGGCAGTGTCGTTCATTTCAAGACGGTCGAAAACACCTTCCTTCATCAACTGCCCCAGGCGCTTGCCCGTGATGCCTTCGCACACCTGCCCGGCCCAGTCGATGTTGGTGCCGTATTCCCAGTCGGTGCCAGGATCGAACAGCATCGGGGTTTTCAGCGAGGCGTGCGACGCCGTGATCACACTCGGCTGACCATGCTCCTGAGCCAGACGATTATAGGTCTCGTTGAAGAAGTCGTAGGCGAAACCACCTTGATGCAAGAGCAATTGGCGGGTGGTGACATCCGAACGGGGCGCACGCAGGATGGGGTTGTGCTCTGCGTCGAAGCCTTCGATCACCTGCAACTCGCCGATGGCGGGGGCGTATTCCCTTGCAGGCGCGTCGAGATCCAGCTGACCGCTTTCCACAAGCTGCAAGCAGACCGTACCGGTAATGGCCTTCGTGGTGGAAAAGATGGCGCAGACACTGTCCGGCGTCATGTCAGTGTCTCCTCCCAACCGGCGCTTACCGGCCGCACCTTCATAGATCGTTCCGCTCCTGTCGGTTACGGTGGCGGCAACGCCTGGAACGCCCGGCGTGGAGTCGACGGCCTTTTGTAAAACGCCGTCGAGAATGGATTTCAGTTGATCAGCCATATGAGTTCTCCTCCTCCTCATCCGCGTCCACTCGTGACACGGTCCAGCCAAGCGTAATCCCTATCGCTTGGCCGCAATGTCGGATTTCAGCAGATCCTATCGGAAATCGGCAGATTTGCTGTCCTGCCTATCAGGGCTCGTCCGGCGGGTGGATGGGTCTGATCAACCCTTCCGGCGAAATGGGCGTAGCAGGCAAGGGAATGATTGAGGCAGTCGCTAAAGCCTATCGCGATGTTTCAAACTCGCGTTCCACGCTTTCGTTCTTTGTTTTATCGTATATCCTTATTGTCAAACCGCTGAACACTTTGCGCGATATGCTTTGGGAGGAGCTGATGCTGGAAAGTGCTTTACTCTATGACGCCCAGGGGCGGCCGATCAGGCAGGAACACAAGGTCGCCTCGCATGATTGGGACGAGATCAAGGATTGGTCCAAAGGCGTCTACATGCCTTATGAGGTGTCGCCTATCGGTGCGGCCAGCAGCCCTGATTCGACGATGCGCTCGGCCAAGGTGGGGCGAATAACCATGACCCGTTTCGCCTATGGCATCCCAGTCAACATCAAGGATTGGGACATGGACTCGGGCAATGCCGTGGTGCTGACGACGGTGGGCGGCAAGGCGCGGCACCGGACGGTGGGGCACGAGGCGGTCGAAACGGGCTATGGCGAGAGCTTCGTCGTGGATTGCTCACGGACCGATTACTACGTCGATTTCAACCCCGACCACCTCCAGGTCAATCTGACCATCCCTCATGCCGTGCTCGAACAGGTTTGTTTCGACACATTCGGGCATATCCCCGACAACAGGCTCTGGCAGTTCAAGACCGGCTTGGGCGGGCGCAATTCGAGTTGGATGGCGCTCATGGAATATGTGGCCCGCAGCATTGCCGAAGCGCCCGACAGAATTGCCCGCAGCCACATCGGGCGGCATCTGGAGCAGATGGTCTGCCTGCACCTGCTGAACGAATGGGCCAACCGCGCGGGATATGACTTGGACAATCCAGTGAATACCCTGGCGCCCGGTGTGGTTCGCCGAGCCGAAGAGTTCATGGCTGAACATGCGCGCGGCGATCTGCCTGCCATGCCCGAAGTCGCGCGCGCCGCAGGTGTCAGTTTGCGCGGCCTCACCGACGCGTTCCAGCGGTTTCGCGGTTACACACCCAGCCAGTTCCTGCGCGAACAGAGATTGCAAGGCGTGAGGCAGGCGCTTCTGCAATGCGGTACTGGCCTAAACGTCAGCAGCATCGCTGCCGACTATGGCTATATCCATATGGGAGAGTTTGCGAAGGCCTATCGCAAACGTTTCGGGGAGCTGCCTTCCGAAACACTCAAACGGTGATTTCTGAGGGGAATCGCTTTTCGGAAAGCATAAGGCGCGGATCAAAGAAGATAGAGCGTCCTTTGTGCGCCCAATAGGACGCTAGGCGCTCTAAACAAAAATCCCGCAGCCGAGGCCGCGGGATCTCAAAAGCACCGGAATGGTGAAGCTCTTACATGCCCTTCGGCACGTTGGACGCAACCTTGACGGCTGCGACCGAGTTCGGTGATCCGACGGCATAGCCGCCGCCGAGCGCGACGCTGAGTGCGACGTAATCCTGTGCAGCCTGCTGAACGGCGGTTGCCAGGTTGGCTTGCGCGTCGGAGACGTTGCGCTGGGCGTCGAGAACGTCGAGCAGCGAGGATGCGCCGTCGCGGTAGCTGGCGGTCGCGAGCGAGAGGGCTTCCTTGTAGGAATCAACCGTCTTGCGATAGGCGTTGACCGTCTGCTGGTCGCGGTTGAGCGCCGTCAGAGCGTTTTCGACTTCTTCCACGGCGTTCAGCACTGTGGACTTCCAGGCGAGGTACTGTTCGCGGGCAACCGACTTCTGGATGTCGACGCCCGCACGCAGCGCGCCACCGTCGAGGATCGGCAAGGTGATGGTCGGACCGAAGCCCCAGCCATTCGAGGTACCGCGTGCGCCGCCGCTGATGCGGGTGTAGCTCGGGGTGATCGAACCGCTGAGCGTAATGCTCGGGAAGAGCTGCGCTTCGGCAACGCCGATATTGGCAACGGCTGCGGCCAGCTGACGCTCGGCGGCGCGGATATCCGGACGGTTGCGGATGAGGTCGGCAGGGATGCCGGTGCGCGGAATGGCGCGCGCGACAGGCTGGCGTGCGCCGCGCTGCAACTCGACCACCAGCGAATCAGCCGGCATGCCGAGAAGGGTGGCGATGCGGTGGGCTGCACGGCGGTAATTGGTTTCAAGCGTCGGCATCTGCGCCAGCGTCGAGTTGACCAGACCTTCGGACTGGACGACATCGAGACGCGAAGCAGCACCGGCTTCCAGCTGCAGCTTGGTCAGATCCAGCGTCTCGCGGCGAGACCCGAGGTTCTGGCGGGCAATCGCCAGACGTTCCTGATAGTAGCGCACGTCGATATAGGCAGACGCTACGGAAGAGATCAGCGTCAGGCGCTGAACGTCAGCCGTTGCGTAGGCTGCATCGAGCGACGCGGCAGCGCTTTCCTTTTCGCGGCGGTAGCGACCGAAGAGGTCCAGCAGCCAGGACACGTTGAAGGCGTTGCTGGTGGTGTTGGACGTTCTGTTGCCGGAAGAGGAGGGGAGGCTGCCGCCGCTACCCTGCGTCTCATGGCGGAAGGTCGAGCCAAGCTGCGGCAGCGAACCCGCGCCGGCGACCGTGATGTTCGATTCGGCCTGGTTGATACGCTCGATGGCCTGCAGAACGGTGAGGTTCTGCGACAGGCCGGTCGAGACATAACCGTTCAGGCGGCTATCATTGAATGCTGTCCACCATGCGACCGTGGCAATGTCGCCATTGCTGGTCTTGCTGCCTTCGGAGAACTTGGCTGGCAATTGGGTTTCCGGCGCCTTGTGGTCAGGGCCGACGACGCAGCCTGAAAGCAGGAGCAGCGTCAGAGGAATGGTCGCACGAAGTGACAGCATATGGTTATCCCGGTTTGTGTAGCGCACTGGGCGCTCCTCAGTGGAAGCGAGCGTCGCGTTGCCGTGTGCCGAAGGAGGGGCAGCTTTCGAATCTGCCATACTTCTATCAGCCTCGATTTGCATTGCTAGCATATTTCAACGGTTGTTAACGTTTAGAAAGCCGCCTGATGATCACGAAGAAGGACGGTACGAAGAAAATTCCGAGCAGTGTTGCAGAAAGCATACCACCCAATACCCCAATACCGATCGCATTCTGCGCCGCAGAGCCTGCACCGCTTGCAATGGCGAGTGGCACGACGCCCAGAATGAAGGCGAGCGATGTCATGATAATGGGGCGAAGGCGCAGTTTTGCCGCTTCCAGCGTGGCATCGAGCAAGCTCAATCCATGTTCCTGCCTCTCCTTTGCAAACTCCACGATAAGGATGGCGTTCTTGGCTGCCAGACCGATCGTGGTCAGCAGACCCACCTTGAAATAGACGTCGTTGGACTGGCCGAAGACATGCGCGGCGGTGACCGCACCCAGCACGCCCACCGGCACGGCCAGAATGACCGAGAAGGGGATCGACCAGCTTTCGTAAAGAGCCGCAAGGCAGAGGAAGACGATCAGGACCGAGAGCGCATAGAGCATCGGCGCCTGCGAGCCGGACAGCCGTTCCTGATAGGAAATGCCCTGCCAGGCCACGGTGTAGCCACCGGGCAAGCTGGCGGTCAGCCGCTCCATCTCGTTCATCGCATCACCGGAGGCAACGCCTGGGCCAGCGGCACCATCGAGCGAAATGGCGCTGGTGCCGTTGAAGCGCGCAAGGGTCGGTGCGGCATTCTCCCAGCTGATCGTGCTGAAGGAGGAGAAGGGCACCATCTCGCCGCTGGTATTGCGGGCATACCAGTGCTTCAGATCGTCCGGCTGCATGCGGTAAGGTGCGTCACCTTGCACATAGACCGGTTTCAATTCGCCATTCAGCGTGAAGTCGTTGACATCGCGACCGGCAAAGATGGTCGACAGCATCAGGTTCACCGAGGCAAGGTCGACGCCCATGGCGCCCATCTTCTCCTTGTCGAGATTGATCTTCATCTGCGATTCGGCATCGCGGCTGTTGGAGCGCAGCGAGCTGATATTCGGATTGCTGCTGGCGAGCTGGATCAGTTCCTTCGAGGCGTTGGTCAGTGCTGCGGTGCCGTTGCGGCCGCTATCCACCAGATACATGGAAAAGCCGCTGGAGGTGCCGAGGCCCTGGATCGCGGGGGGAAGAAGCGGGAAGACCTGCGCATCACGGAACGAAAGGAACGTGCCCATGGCGCGCTGCACGATGGCTGCGGCATGTGCTTCCGGTGCGCTGCGCTCCGTGAAGTCCTTGAGCTTTGTGAAGACCATGGCGTTGTTCTGGCCCGAGCCGCCGAAGCTGAAGCCCAGCACGCCGAAGACGGATTCGACATTGGCGGCTTCCTTCTCGCGGAAATAGCTTTCCACCTGCTTCACCACCTCGTTGGTGCGCTCCGTCGTGGCGCCTGTCGGCAACTGCACGATGGTCAACAGCACGCCCTGGTCTTCCTGCGGAAGAAAGGAGCTTGGAAGGCGGGTGAAGAACCAGGCGCAACCGCCAACCACGATGAGGAACAGAATGGTGACGCGAACCGGGCGCTTCAGCAGATGGCCGATGCTGCCGACATAGCCATCGGTGGTGCGGCCGAAATTGCGGTTGAACCAGGCCGCCGGGCCGCGTTCCTTCTTGGCGTGGACCGGCTTCAACATCGTGGCGCAGAGCGCCGGTGTCAGCACGATGGCGACGACAGCAGAGAGCAGCATTGCCGACACGATGGTGATGGAGAACTGACGGTAGATGATACCCGTCGAACCGCCGAAGAAAGCCATGGGAATGAAGACCGCAGTCAACACAAGCGCGATGCCGATGATCGCACCGGTGATTTCGCCCATCGACTTTTCCGTCGCCTCGACCGGAGAGAGACCTTCCTCCGACATGATGCGCTCGACGTTTTCGACGACGACGATCGCGTCATCCACCAGAAGACCGATGGCAAGCACCATGGCGAACATGGTGAGCGTATTAATCGAATAACCGGTCAGTGCCAGGACACCGAAGGTGCCGAGCAGAACCACGGGCACGGCGATCATCGGAATGAAAGTGGCGCGCAGGTTCTGCAGGAAGACGAGCAGAACGACGAAGACCAGCACGATGGCTTCAATCAGCGTGTGGACGACCTTTTCGATCGAGAGCTTGACGAAGGGTGTCGTGTCATAGGGATACTCGATCACCACGCCTTCCGGTAGCGAGCCCGCGACGCTGGTCAGCGCATCCTTGACGCGGGCTGCCGTATCGAGCGCGTTGGCGCCAGTCGCAAGGTTCACCGCAAAGCCGGCGGACGGGCGACCGTTGGAGCGGGAATCCCCGCCATAGCTTTCCTGGCCGATTTCCACGCGTGCCACATCGCTGAGGCGAACCGTGGCGCCGTCCTTTTCGACCTTCAAGATGATGGATTCGAAATCGGAAACCGTGGTCAGCTGGCTTTGCGCCGTGACAGTGACGTTCAGCTGCTGGCCCTTGACCGCAGGCTGTGCGCCGAGCGAACCGACCGAGACCTGGGTGTTCTGGCTTTCGATCGCGCTCGTCACGTCGGCGGTCGTCAACTGATACTTGTTCAGCTTGTAGGGATCGAGCCACACACGCATGGCGTATTCGGAGCCGAAGACGTTGATGCTGCCGACACCTTCCAGGCGCTTGATCTGGTCTTCGACGCGGGTGGAGAAGACGTCGCCCAGATTGGCCGAGGTCCGCTTGCCGTCGGTGGAGATCAGCGCGCCGACCATCAGGATCGACGAGGTCGAGCGGCTGACTTCGATGCCCTGCTGCTGCACCACATCGGGAAGCTGCGACTGGACAAGCTGAAGCTTGTTCTGCACCTGGACCTGGGCAATATCCGGCATGATGCTGGTGCCGAAGGTGAGTGTGACGGTCGCGCTGCCGGTGGAGGACGTCGACGTCATATAGGTGAGATCGTCGAGGCCGGTCATTCCGTCTTCGATGATGGTCGTCACCGATTTTTCCACGGTCTCCGCACTCGCACCATTATAGGAGGCGCTGATGCGCACCGTCGTCGGGGCGATATCCGGATATTGCGAAATCGACAGGGTGAAGATCGCCAAGACGCCGCCAAGCATGATGACGATGGCAATGACCCAGGCAAAGACAGGGCGCTTGATAAAGAAATGAGCCATCTGGACTGCGCCTTATGTGAATTGAACAGTTGAGCCGGACATGGGGGTCATGCCGACTTACTTGGCAGGCGCAGCAGGTTGAGCCTGCTTTTGCGGAACCACCATACCGCGGTCGTCGATGGTGGCTTCGACAGGCGCAATCGTCGCGCCATCGGTGATCCACTGGAAGCCGTCGACGATCAGCTTATCGCCGTCCTTGACGTTTTCCGTCACCAGCCACGCATTGCCGGACTGACGGCTGGTGGGAAAGGTGCGTGTCTCGACCTTGTTCTCCGCGCCGACGAACTTTGCGGTCAGCTCGCCATTGGCATTTCGCGTTGCCGCTCTCTGGGGAATGAGGAAGCCCTTTTCCTTGCCGATGGCGAGCGTGGCGCGCACATACATGCCTGGCAGAATGAGATCGTTCGGATTGTCAAAAAGAGCGCGGATAGAAAAGGTGCCGGTGGTTTCGCTGACGGCCTTGTCGGACATGTCGATCTTGCCGTCCTGCTTGTATTCCGTGCCGTCTTCCAGCGTCAGGTGAATGCCGGCCTTTTTCTCGCCGCTGCCGATGGTGCCGGCTGCGATCGCATCGCGCAGGCGCAGCAGATTGGCGCTCGATTCGATCAGGTCGATATAGATGGGGTCGATGCGGCGAAGCGTCGTCAGCGCCGTCGTCTGGTTGGCGGTCACCACATTGCCGACGGTGACGTTGGTGAAGGAGACGATGCCGTCGAATGGCGCACGCACCTTGGTCAGGTCGAGATTGATCTGCGCCGTCTCAAGCGCTGCGCGTGCCTGCGCCACATCGGCCTGTGCCTGGGCAAGCGTGGTTCGGGCATTTTCCAATTCGATCTGCGTCGCACCGCTGTTGACGAGGCGCTCGTAGCGCACGAAGTTCGCCTGGGCCGCGGGAATGCTCGCTTCCGCCTTGGCAAGGGTCGCCTTGGCCTGCGCGACTTCCGCCCCATAGGTATCGTCATCGATCTGATAGAGAACGGTGCCCTGCTTGACCTCGCTGCCTTCCTTATAGGGAATCTCGCGGATGATGCCCGACACGCGCGGGCGGATATCGGCGCTCTGATAGGCGCTGGCCCGACCGGGCAGTACGGTGGTCAGCGGGCTTTCGCTCTCCTTCAGCGTGATGACGCTGACGGGCGAGGGCGGGCGCTTGGCCTGCTGGGCGCCGGCATCCTTGCCATCGCCGCTATCGCTGCAGCCCGAAAGGACGCCTGCCATGAGAACCGTTGCTAGAAGGGCTTGAAGGCGTCGGGTCATCAATTTTCTCATATTGGAGTATGAAGGAATAGGGCTGCGGTCGATCGATCTTTTAAAAATACGTCAGCCGCTCGGGTCGTGCAAAGCGGCATTTTACTTCATCTCGTTCAAAGGCCTGGACGACGCGCATATACCGTCAAATCAGGGCAAGACTGAAAATGCTGGAAGTGACGTAAATTTAAAACCGTCACTTTTCAAGAGCGTATTTCAGCGAACGGTCAATCAGCATAACCACATCCTCGCATCGTGTTGCCAAAATGCCAACATCTTCGCGGGAAATCAGCAAAGGATGCAGAACACAGGAGAGCACGGTCAATGCGAGTCCGGCTTCCTTGATTGGGTCTGCCGCGCGGTAGATACCCTGTTTGATGCCATCGCCAATAATGGTGGCGAATTGCTGCGTCAGCACCTGATGGTAATGGGCGCCGCAGGAGAGCTCGCGCTTCGAGGTCTGCAGGAAGACGTCGATCATGTAGGGATTGTCGGTCAGGTCGTTGCGATGGTTTTGCATCAGCGTGCGAACCAGCGTCAGCATCCGATCGTGCGGCGTGTGGGTATCGTCGAGAAGATGCATCTTCTCTTTGAACACGCCGATGCGTTGGAGCATGATGGCATCGACCAAGGCGATCTTGGAATGAAAGTGCTTGAACACGTTGGCCGGTGACATGCCAAGGGCCGCAGCGATATCGGCGATGGCGACGGCCGAGAAGCCCCGCTCACGGAACAGCCGGTCGGTCATTGCCAGAATATCGCGGCGGGTTTCCTCGCCGGAACGCCGCGGGCGGGTGGCTTTCTTCACCACCGCCTCGCTGATCTTTTTCGAATTGCTATCGGCAACCTTGGTCACAGTCAGGCTCCGGGGAAATAAGGCTCCAGGTTCCGTCTCACTCTGTCGAGCGGTGATGCCTCTTCGTTATTGGGCTTGAAGGTCTGCCCGGTAATGCGCTCATAGGCCTCCATATAGACACGAGACGTTTGCAGAACCAGTTCCTCCGGGATTTGCGGAATCTCATCCTTATAGGGATCGCAGCGCTCGGCAACCCAGGCGCGGACGAAATCCTTGTCGAAGCTGACCGGGCGTGCACCCGTCTCGAAGGCATGCTGATAGCTGTCTGCCATCCAGTAGCGGCTGCTATCGGGCGTGTGGATCTCGTCGGCCAGAATGATCGTGCCGTTTTCGTCGGTGCCGAACTCATATTTTGTGTCGACCAGAATGAGGCCGCGTTTGGCCGCAACCTCCTGGCCGCGCTTGAAGAGCGCCAGCGCATAGGTGGAGAGCGTCTGCCACTGCTCTTCGGTCAGAAGCTTCTTCTCGACGATCTCGGCTGGCGTCAGCGGCTCGTCATGCCCGCCATCGAATTCCTTGCTGGTGGGCGTGATGATCGGCTCGGGCAGTTCCTGGTTGTCCTTCATGCCCTCGGGGAAGGTCACGCCATACATGCTGCGCTCACCCTTCTTATAGAGAGTGAGGATGGAGGTGCCGGTCGTGCCTGCCAGATAACCGCGAACGACGATCTCGACGGGCAGGATGGTGAGCCGCTTGCCGATGACGACATTCGGGTCGGGATAGGAGACGACGTGGTTGGGGCAGATGTCCTTGGTCTCTTCGAACCAGTAATGCGCGGTTTCGGTCAGCACCTGTCCCTTATAGGGAATACAGGTGAGGATCCGGTCGAAAGCGCTCAGCCTGTCGGTCGAGATGATGATCCGGTTGCCGTCCGGAAGATCGTAATTCTCGCGGACCTTGCCACGATAATAGTTGGGAAGTTCAGGGATGACGGCTTCTTTCAGGATACGCACGGGCTTTCCTATCTCTGCAAATATCGCTGGACGGGCCATAGTCGATGGCGCGACGGTAAAACAACCCTATCCGATGTTGGGAAATCGGAAAATAGAGAGGTCGAAGTTTGGGGATTTGGGAGCTCCCGTTGCGTGAGGTCGAAATTACATATTTGAAACAGCGACTTACAAGAAATATGGATTTTGTTGAAAAACCTCTGTTGACTTGTTTGGGGTGTGTCTCTTATAAGTCCGCTCACTGACGAGGGCGGCGGCGCTGCTGGCGACGAAGTCCTTTGTTCTAGAGAAAATCGGAAAAGATGAGCGAATGCTTGTTGCTCTTGGGTCTTGGAGGCTTGAGGGGTTTGATTTTTTGACACTTGATTGGTGTCTGTTTTTTGACAATTGAATATGAGAAGAA
>NZ_SISF01000022.1 GCF_004310285.1 Agrobacterium cavarae | reverse complement strand
GCGCGGGTACAGTCGATGGCGCAGCCGCGGCCCTTTGTGTTGCTGGTCTTCTTACGTTTGTCAGGAGCATCTCCAGGTTGATTTCGAGCCAGGTAGATGCTTCGCGCCGATCTCGATGACCCGGGGACAATCGAGCTGACGTTCAGTCAGCAAGGTCTCCGCGAGCTCTTTGATCAGCGCCATGGGCAGAACGGCACTAAGGCCGCGAGCGCTTGCAATAAAGGCTTCATCGTTCGCTTTAGGCCACACGCCGTTCTCGTCAGCGTGGTCCGCACCAAAGTAGAGTATCTTGTCCAGCGCGGCGTTGTTCCCTACTGCGATTCTGATGAAAGTCGCCTCATCGATCTGCGCACCGAATCCGTCAACGAGGCGCCCGGCTTCATAAAGCTGAAACTCTACGGCGAGCGCCGCACACGCGATGATCCGCCGCTCCTGCTGCGTTCCCTGTGGAATGCGGCTGCGTGCTAGTCCGGGTGAGCCAGGATTGTTCTCCACGATTTCAATCAAGGAGGGCGCAAGTCCGACGACTAGTGCCGCAGTTGCATGCCCCGCCTCGTGCAAACAGATGGCCGCATCCGAGGGAGTCACATAGTCGATCAAGTCTGGAATTATCGTCAAATCAGCGTTCCCTTGTGTTGCTCATTCATCTAAATGCGAGTCTTGTATTTTCCCGACTCCCGAATAACCACTTACGTTGTTGTTGAATAGAAAATTGGGCTGAAGGGGCAGTACGGCATGAGCATTGAATGGTTGACGCAAAAGGTGCCAGGGTTTGCAGCTCTGCCCGCTCAGGATCGCGAGGCAATCATCGCGTTCTCATTTCTCTGGAGCCTCTTCGAAGCCCAACTCATGGGAAATAGTGCCAATGCCGTAAAGATCGCAGACGCCGTTGATCAGTGGGACGCCGCAGCTATGCTGGGCGCAGAACATTACGATGAAGACCTTGCCTATTTTCGGAATCGATACTTCCAAAATGGCAAATTCACTCCACACTTCGACCATCTCAATTTGCGTAAAGCCGACATGCCCGACTTGGTCGTTGACGTTATCAGCGGCAGCAATGACGGCGCGCGCGACCGTGTTCTCGCTGTCTTACTAGTGGTCTGGCGCTTCCGCAACAATCTCTTCCACGGTGAGAAATGGGCCTATTGGCTCGGTGGCCAATTCGACAATTTCAATCACGCCAATGCAGTGTTGATGCGCGTACTCGGTCGCCACGCGGGCCTGCACTGAGATGGGCAGCCCTCTTCACCGGGCGAGACGTCAATGCAATTGAATCTTTTCTAGCCACTCTCAGGTGTTGCGACACTGTAACGATCATTTACGGCAGGGTGGTGGGTTCTCTTCCAGCAGGGCGGGATCACCCAATGTTACCACCGCTCTGAGTCGCGAGCTAAGTGTTCTTGTCGGCCCATCATAAATCACCCCCAGAAATGACTATATATCAGGGGTTGTTGTGCTACAGAGATTCGCATCATGGGAATCACTTACTTCACTTCGCAAGCACGGCGACGTTCGTTGGTCCTATTCTCGGTTGACTAGTCACAAGCGTGCGGGGGGGGGGGCGTGCTCAGTGGATCTCTACAAGAAGTGGTGTAACGCCACCAAAAGGAAGACAAAGCGTAAGCACTATTGGATCTATGTTGAAAAAAACGGTGGGCGCGAGGAGATTCGGGATGCGCTCGCAAAGACGATGCGTTCGCATTACGACCGACTCGATCGTATCGCCCAAGATGTTGAGCGCTTGGGGTACAAGTTAGCTGCCACGATCCTACGCGAGCAGCTCCCGCAAACCAAGAAAGGGCGTTCCGGTGACCTTGGCGAAATTCTTGCAACAGAGTTGGTCGAAGAAGAAATCGGGCTTCGCGTGCCCGTTCGCCGGCTGCGCTACAAGGACGGACGCAACATGGCGATGCGCGGCGATGATTTCATCGGTGCTGGTTATGGTGGCGATGGGCATAATGATCTCTGGCTCCTAAAGGGCGAAGCGAAGAGCAACAAAGTTCTCAGCAATGCTACCGTTGCTAACGCCCGCAAGGTGCTCAATCGCGACAGTGGCAGATGCACGCCCGATTCATTAGCTTTCGTCGCCAATCGATTGCTGGAGAGCAACGATGCCGGCGATATGGCGTTGGGCCGCGATCTTCGTGACCAAGTCGCGCTCAAAAATGTTCCTGCCAGTCGCATCGACCATATGCTCTATACGATGTCGGGCAACGGCCCACATGCCTCGCTCGAGGTGGATCTTGAAGCCGCGGGTGCTAACCGCGACCATTATGTGGTGAATCTCCACATCGTAGACCACCAGGAATTCATCGAAGAGATGTTCGAAAAGGCAGAAGACCTTGGAAACGATTGACGAACTGCAGGGTTTCCTTACCGAAGCAACCGAAGACGGCGTGCAAGGGCGTCTGCTGACCAGGGGTGTAGCTTGGTCACTTATGCGAAACGAGGGGGTCCTTCCAGAATCGGCACCGCCTCTCGGTGCGACGATCGAAACCGACCTCGCTGATCACGGCTTCTCTCTACTCCGCGCCGCAATGCTGTTACGAGCTCGGGTCGGCGCTAGCGAGCTTACCAACAAGGCGTTCGAGCGCGCTGGGATGGCGTTCGAAGCCCTCGTTCGAAATGGCGATCCGGAAGCGGAAGATCGCGGCTTTCGTCGGACGATTGCAGCCGCGTCCTACCACCTTGCCGGGTTTTCGGCGGTTGCCTATTCTCTCTTCAATGAGGCAGCCGAGGATCAGAACCAAGCGCCAGGCGAGATTGCCGTTATGTCGCTGATCCTGCGAGACCTTACTGGCCTTCGCGTGTTTGTCCGGGCCTGGCTCAACGATCCCACGCATGGCGATGCACAGCTTTCAGAGGCGCTTAGGGGAGAAGAGGCTGATACGGACGAGGTCCTCGCTATTGTTCTCAACACCACGATCTGCCGCGCACTCGCTTTCTTTGATTTTTCGTTGGAGACCGGCGATGATGAATTGATGGAGGCAGCACGCTCGCTGCTCAATACGGCCGTCCGTCTTGCCGACAACGCGGAGAATGTCCCGCTTTGGTGGATTTCCAATCTATGCCGCCACCTGATCGACGATCTTTGGCAGCATTCGCTTCACAAGACCCTACCGCTCGATGCTCCCGATGGTGCTGCTGAGAAATATCCCGAACTGCGCGAGCTGTTCATCGGCTCGCTCTATGCCCGTAAAACCTCTGAAGTCGAGCTCTGGCCATCTCAGCGAGAAGCCGCGCGGCGTTCGACCGACCTTACCGACGATTTAGTTGTGGCGCTCCCTACCAGTGCCGGCAAGACGCGAGTCGCCGAGATCGCTGCGCTCATGACGTTGTCAACTGAACGGCGGGTTCTCATTGTGACGCCGCTCCGGGCACTATCGGCGCAAACCGAGCGGTCATTCCGCAAGACCTTTGCGCCGCTCGGCTTCAGCGTTTCATCCCTCTATGGTGCCAGCGGCGTTTCTGCCGGCGATGAAGACGCGCTCCGGTCCCGCGACATCGTCATAGCCACGCCCGAAAAGCTGGATTTCGCGCTGCGCAGCGACCCGAGCTTGATTGACAACGTTGGCCTGATAGTTCTCGACGAAGGCCACATGATCGGGCCGAGCGAACGCGAAATCCGATACGAAACACTCGTCCAACGCCTACTGCGCCGGGCCGATGCAGCCACACGGCGGATCGTCTGCCTCTCGGCGATTCTTCCGAGCGGCGACGAACTAGACGATTTGACTGCCTGGATTCGTTCCGATGAACCAGGCGAGCCTGTCCGGTCCAACTGGCGCCCGACGCGTCAGCGCTATGGTAAGCTAGAATGGGATGAGCCCGCTGCCCGGCTTACTCTTGACCGCACCCGCAATATCCCCTTCGTAGACAATTTCGTTGTCGAAACTCCGGCGCGTGGTCGAGAAAAACTCCCTTATCCTCGTAAGAACTCGCAGCTAACGTTGTTCGCCGCGTGGGAGTTCGCGGCCCAGGGCAAGCGCACCTTGATCTTTTCGACGCAGGCAAACTGGGTCGAAAGTTACGGCAAGCAGGTCGTCAATCTTGTCAAGCGTGGCTACCTTGGTTCCCTTCTTGAGGACGAAATCTCGGTCGCGCGCGCCCTAGAGGTTGGCAAGGAATGGCTGGGCGCAGATCATCCGGCGGTCGCTAGCCTGAAAGCTGGAGTTGCTATTCATCACGGTCGTCTGCCTAGTCCTTTCCTGCGAGAGTTGGAGATCCTGTTATCTGAGGGTGTGCTCAAGGTGATCGTCGCTTCGCCGACGCTCTCTCAAGGACTCAACCTTAACGCCGCCATCCTCCTTGTGCCCGCATTATATCGGTCTGGTAAGCGGATCAGCGGCGAGGAATTCGCCAACGTCGCCGGTCGCGCTGGTCGTGCTTTCGTCGATGTTGAGGGGCTAATTATTCATGTCATGTTTGACAGTCTCGATTGGCGCAATCGAGATTGGCGGGGCCTCGTCAGCGATTCGAAAGCTCGAACCCTCAAGAGCGGACTAATCCAGATCGTTGCGGAAATTCTTAAGCGTTTAGCGAGGGAGGGGGTACTCGACCGCGACGACGCTTGGGAATATCTCGCCAATGCTCGAGAGGCTTGGAAATCTCCCGCCGAGGAGGCCGCACTTGCGGCCAAGCTTGCAGAAGCGTCGGAAGAGGGTGAAGACTTAGACGAGGACGATGATGAAGCCGAGAGTGCTGACGACGAGGAAGAGGATATCGAGGAAGAACCACTATCCGAACTTGTCGAGCGTCTCGACGCAACGGTCTTCGGCCTTATCGAAGCGCTCGACGCCGATCGCGCCGACCTACCTCGGCTGATCGACGAGGCTCTCAAGGGATCGCTGTGGGCACGGCAGATCGACCGCGAGGAGAAGGAGATTGAGGCTGAGCATCGCAAAGTCTTCAAGGCACGAGCTAATTTGATCTGGTCAGTCACGACGCCTAAGGCCCGCATCGGTCATTTCGCCATGGGCGTCGGTCTTGAAGCCGGTCTGTCAGTCGATGCAATGGCTGACGAACTTGCCAAAGAGGTGGACCGCGCAGACGCGGCGGCAATTTCAGGCGATACGGATAAACTCGCCGACGCACTTGCTGTACTTGGTGAACGGCTTTTCGCCATTCGCCCCTTCGTTCCGGACAAGCCGCTGCCGGGCAATTGGAAGGCCATCCTCAAGCAGTGGGTCTCTGGGATCGAAATTACAGTCATCGGCCCCAACAATATGCGAGCGATTGAGGACGCTTTCATATACCGCCTTGTTTGGGCACTCGAAGCAATCCGTACCCGTCGCGTGACACTCGGCTGGTCGCCAGAAACAGTCGCGGGAGGCGCTGCAGCGGCACTCGAGACAGGCGTGCCGCAGTTCATGATGTCACTCTTGATCCGTGCTGGCTTACCGTCACGCCGTGCTGCGATGGCCGTAGTCGGGAGCACCGCCCCGTCCTTCCTTACGCCAGCTGAAATGCGC
Organism: Agrobacterium cavarae; assembly: GCF_004310285.1. Lineage (GTDB taxonomy): Bacteria > Pseudomonadota > Alphaproteobacteria > Rhizobiales > Rhizobiaceae > Agrobacterium > Agrobacterium cavarae. The sequence goes on along the minus strand of NZ_SISF01000022.1, from coordinate 124,070 downwards.
GAGTGGCTGGAATCCAACGAGATCACGGCTCTTACCGATGCGGGTAACTGGCCTACGCCCGAGACGGCAGCACTGTGGGCGCGCTTCCGCACCGAAGCACTAAGCGGCGGTGCTCAGAAATGGTCTGTCTCCAACTATGAGCGCCTGCTTGATGTGCCGCGCGAAGAAGCGCCACCCGCTGGCCTCTACCGTGTCGACATCGATGGGGCTGGCGGCCGAACCTGGCTGACGACACCAGATTATCAGCCCGTGGCACCGTTCAAAAAGGAGCCGGTTGTCTCGAAGCCTAGCCTTTTTTCGGGACGGCTGGCCGGTGGAACAACGCTTGTTAAAGCCAAGCGTGTCGGCGGCGGAAAAATGCGCTGGCCACGCGCCGACGCTTAAAAATAAAATCGGGCGATCTCGTCGTCAGACATGCCCCTCTGGGGCCGATCATGAGGGGGTACTCCGACTACGCTTCGCCTGGGCGGAATTCGAGTATTTGCCTTCATGTCGACCGACTTCCCACAGATGCACTGCGCCCCAGCAATTCTTCGATGTGTCGCGATCTCTGTCGGCGGATGACCTATTATCCTCACCTCTTGAGAGTACGGTTTTCATGGCATTTCACTATAGATGGTCTTGGATCCTAAATGCCTCTTGCTGGTTGTGAATTGCCTTAGTTTACTGCCATCTTACGTTGACTTTGCCATGCCCTTGATAAACCATAGGGAGGTCGTAGCGATATCAACGCGGATCGATGAGAATCTGCTCCACACGTTGATGATAGTAGGCTCGATTCCGAATCGGAGACTGGCTTCAAAAAGAAAAATGGGAGGGGGATTGGGCAGGGAAGAAAATCGGTTTGGTGCAGCTCCCTCGGCGGCTGGGTACCTTTATCAGGCCCGTTTAGCCTTGTTCTTATGCATTCCTCACGTGAACAGTGGGGTCGAGGTCGAGGTTTCCGTTGAGCGATTGGATGATGTGTCTTTTGAGAAGGACGGATCTCCTTTTGAGCTCCTGCAGACGAAGCATCACATTGATCGTGTGGCAAGCCTATCAGACGCCAGCCCTGATATCTGGAAGACCCTTCGAGTATGGGCCGAGGCATCGGCGGACGATCCTTCGCTGCCGTCTAGGGCAAAGCTTGTCCTTGTGACGACCGGGGAGGCGCCTCTGGGCTCCGCGGCCGCGCTTCTTCGTCCACGGCAAGCCTATGAGGCCGGGACGAAGCGTAATCCGAAATTGGCGAAAGAAATACTGACTGCCGTTGCGGAGACCTCTGAAAACAAATCTTTGAGATCAGCATTCACCGCCTTTCTGGCGCTATCGGATGCTATGCGATCTTCGCTTTTGAGTGCCGTCGAAGTAGTTGACCGGCAACCTCTCTTGACAGATCTCGGCGTAGAACTTGAACATGCCCTTCGTCTTGTTGCTCCTGCGGGGAAAGTTGCGCTTGCCCGCGAAATGCTTGAGGGTTGGTGGTGGCCGCGCATATGTGAAGTGCTCATGGCGAACCCGTCGGATACAATTCCGGTGGGCGCGCTCGAAGCGAAGCTTGATGACATAAGGGAGCTTCTCAAGCGCGATGCACTTGTCGCCGATTTTGAGCATGCTGAACCCAGCGATACCGAAATCGCCGAATATGATGGCTTTCGCTTTGTCAAACAGCTTCATGTCATCGGATTGGGCGGAAATCGGTTGCGCTTTGCGAAACGTGACTACTATCGTGCCTTCGTTCAGCGATCAAAGTGGACCAGAGAACATGTGGTTCTTGATGAAGAACTAGAAAAGTTTGAGCAACGGCTTGTGGAAGAATGGGAGCCGCGCTTCGTCGCCATGTGTGATTCTCATCCTGGGAGTGAAAGCAACGACTCGAAGCTCAAACAAGACGCACAAGAAATCTATTACTGGGTTGAAACTGAAGCCAGGCTGCCATTTCGGTCTATAACTGCGAAATTTTTGAACGTTGGATCGTACCACATCCTCGCGAATGATCTTCGTATCGGATGGCATAGGGATTTTTTGAGCCTGTGCCGGGAGGAAAGCTCGGATGGCTGAACACCGGCATTTCACGCGACCCTGGCGTGAGCGTCCTCTGGAGGAGGCTGCCCATTTCAATCCGGCGTTTTGCGGCGAGTTGATTGCTCGAACATTGAACGGCTATTGCAAGCAAAGTCGCACGTCACTGCCATTCGCTTTGACCTTCCTTATACTGCCGCTTGCTCTTCACCCTGGAACCCGACGAGCGCTGCCTCGAAAGGCCAATACAGCCTTTGCATCGTGGGCAGGGGAGAACGCAGATGTTCTCAGTACGGTACCCGATCGCGTGCTCCATTTGCGACCAGTTAGTCGCGAAGCGCTGCTTTTTTTGTCTCAACTCGGTGCCATTAGAGTGGATAGTGATGGCGTCAGCCTTGGCGAAAAACCACTAAGTCTTACGGCGAAGCCCGCTGTTAGCACTGACGAAGTAGACGAAATTCGCCGTACCGCCGGCCTCCTTGGTCGTTGGTTTGCGCATCAATCACAGTCAGGCGCGGTTCTACAGACGACAGGCGTGGTCCTGCAGACGATGGGAATAAGGGTATGAGTCTACAAATCCGAGCCATCGCGATCTATTCGAAAGATGGTGAACGCAGGGATATTCGCTTTAATCTCGGTGTTTTAAATGTTGTTACAGGAGCGTCGAAAACTGGGAAGTCGGCGCTACTAGACATAGTTGACTACTGCTGGGGGCGAACGGAATGCACCGTTGCCGAAGGAGAGATTCGGCGCGGTGTGTCGTGGTTCGCTGTTTTGTTCGATAATAGCGGTGAGGGCATACTTGTTGCGAGGAAAAATCCAGGTCCCGCTGTTAAAACAAGCGATGAAATCTACTTCCAGCGGAACGTTGATGATTTCCCGGACAATCCGGGCGCATTTATTAAGAATTCAACGGCTGACGGCCTAAGATCGCGATTCTCGGCAATTTTGGGTGTAGCTGAAAACCTATATGTCCCAGAGCCAGGAGCGACCCGGCGACCGTTAGAAGCTTCCGCCAGTCAAGCGATCTTCTTCAGCTTCCAGGGACAGGACGAGATTGCCAACCGAAGATTGCTATTTCATCGGCAAGGTGAGGAACGGATTCCTCAAGCGATCAAGGACACTCTTCCATACTTCGTTGGCGCCATGGGCGAGGATCACTACCTCAAGCAGAAGCGTTACGAGGATGCCCGTCGGCGGCTAAGAAGTTTGGAGCGCGAGTTTACGGACGCAAAAGCATTGGCGGACGAGGCCTCTGGAATGGCACGCAGCCTATTGCAGGAGGCTAAACGCGTCGGCTTGTTAACGCTTGATGCTACCGCAGACACGGTCGACGATGTAAGGAAGCTACTGACCCAAGCTGCGGCTCCGCGCACGCTTACCTACGCTCAAAACGACGATCCAGCGGCGGATTTGACTGATCTTGAAGAGCGCCGTCGACGACTAAGGACAGAACTTCAAGAACTTCGAGACGAAATCAAGGACCTTCAGCGACTAACACGAGAAGCCACTGATTTCGAATCCGAAGCTCGTGAACAGCAGGCTAGATTGGCTTCGATAGGACTGGTCGATGTAGGTGATGGCGGGCACGAGGTTTGTCCTTTGTGCGACAGTCACTTGTCGATTCCAGTCCCGTCAGTGAATGAAATTCGGAAATCTCTGGCGGGGTTAGATCGACAACTAAATGCCGTCCGTCGCGACAATCCCCGGCTGCAAGGGCAAATTGCAGAACTTGAGACGAAACGTACTACTCTTGAGGCAGATTTGGCGGCAGTTCAGCGAGATATCACGACGCGAATTGCTGACAACGAGCGGCTTCGTGTTGAGCAGGATCAATTTACAGAGCAGGCACGCGTGGCGGGGCGGATTGGATATTATCTCGAAAACGCAAGAGCATTATCCAGTGACGATGGGTTGCGTCTCCAGATCGCGCGCGTGCGTGCTGAGGTCACCGAATTGGAGCGTGCGCTTGATCAAGAAGCTATGGAGGAGAGGCTCACAACAGCCTTGAGCCTCGTGGGCCGCGATCTCACGGAGTACGCGGGGAAACTGCAGCTCGAGCATGGTGAGAATAGCCTGCGGCTGGATCGGAAAAACCTGACTGTTGTGGCAGATACGGTTGATGGACCGCTGTCCTTGCCACAAATCGGAAGCGGAGAGAATTGGGTCGGCTATCATGTCGCGGCGCACCTCGCTCTTCACAAGCTCTTCCGTGCTCGCCGCCGTCCGGTGCCGGCATTCTTGATGCTAGATCAGCCCTCTCAGGCTCACTACCCGCCGGATAGAGATGTCGGCGAGATCAGTGGAGGAGAGGATGAAGACCAAGCCGCGGTCGCAAGGCTCTATCGTCTCCTGTCTGATTACTGTCTTGGGCAGTCGTCCCAAATGCAAGTTATCGTGACTGACCACGTCGATCTACTACTAGACTGGTTCCGGGATGCTACCGTTGAACGTTGGCGCGATGGCATAAAGCTTGTACCCATATCGTGGCTTCGTTGAGCAGGTAAATCAGGAGAATCCCCCGTGCCTGAAAACTTCAACTATATTTCCTATGGCAATTGGGAGCTTTTGGAAGAAGACGGCAGCACGGAATTCTCGATGAGCCGAGGCCGTATGTGTTGATTTGCACTGAGAGCTGACCCGGGATCGCGGGATATTATCACTGAGAATTGACCCATGTTTAAACCGACCCTCGCGTCATGGAAGCGAGGGCTCTGGAGTGATCGACATGGAGTTATTGAGCGTTATTCGACGCTGGCATTTCCGCGACAAGTTCTCGATCCGGGACATATCGCGCCGCACTGGCCTCTCCCGGAACACGATCCGCAAGTATCTTCGGTCTGACGGCGTTGTGCCCAAGTTCAAGGTTCCGGACCGACCGAGTAAGCTCGACCCGTTTGCAGATCGGCTGTCGGCCTGGCTCAAATCCGAAGCCCATAAGCCGCGCAAACAGAAGCGGACACTGAAGCAGCTTCATGCTGATCTGATGAGCCTCGGCTATAAGGGCTCCTATTGCCGGGTTGCGGCCTTTGCGCGGGAGTGGAGAGCGGATTGGCAAAGAGAGCGCCAGACGACGGGGCGCGGAACATTCGTACCCCTGGCGTTCGAGCCCGGTGAAGTTTTCCAGTTCGACTGGTCGGAGGACTGGGCGATCATCGGCAATGAGCGAACAAAGCTGCAGGTGGCGCACACCAAGCTGAGCTACTCCAGGGCATTCATTGTCCGGGCGTATCTCCTGCAAACCCATGAGATGCTGTTCGACGCCCACAATCATGCCTTCCGCGTATTCGGCGGTGTTCCTCGCCGCGGCATCTACGACAACATGCGCACGGCCATCGACAAGATCGGTCGAGGCAAAGAGCGCGACGTCAACATGCGCTTCCAGGCCATGGCGAGCCACTATCTCTTCGAGCCCGAGTTCTGCAATCCAGCGTCAGGCTGGGAGAAGGGACAGGTTGAGAAGAACGTCCAGGACGCCCGTCATCGCTTCTTCCAGCCGACGCCGCGCTTTCCATCCGTGGAGGCTCTGAATGAATGGCTGGAGATGCGTTGCAGGGCTTTCTGGGCGGAGACGCCGCATGGAAAGATGCACGGTTCGATCGCCGATATCTTGGCCGAGGAAGCCCGCGCCTTGATGCCGGTTTCCCGATCCTTCGACGGCTTTGTCGAATATACCAAGCGCGTCTCGCCGACCTGCCTCGTGCATCTCGAACGCAATCGCTACAGCGTCCCCGCTTCCTTCGCCAACAGGCCGGTGAGCCTGCGTGTCTATCCGGATCGCGTCGTTGTCGCCGCGGAGGGTCAGGTCGTCTGCGAACATCGGCGGATCATCGACCGCTCCCACGACCGCCCCGGTCAGACAGTCTATGACTGGCGGCACTATCTTGCGGTCGTCCAGCGCAAACCGGGCGCGCTGCGCAACGGAGCTCCCTTCGCCGAATTGCCGGAGGCTTTCCGAACGCTCCAGCAGCATCTGATCAAGAAACCGGGCGGCGACCGCGAGATGGTCGACATCCTGGCGCTTGTTCTGCAACATGACGAACAGGCTGTGCTGTCGGCGGTCGACATGGCGCTGAAGTCCGGCGCGCCAACCAAGACCCATATCCTCAATCTTCTCCATCGTCTCGTTGACGGCAAATCGTTTACGCCGCCGACGATTAGCGCGCCGCAGGCGCTGACGCTCACCAATGAGCCCAAGGCCAATGTTGAACGCTACGACGCCTTGAGAAAGTCGGAGGTGCGCCATGCGTCATAACCCGGCAAGCGGCGCGATCGTCATCATGCTCAGGCAGTTGAAGATGCATGGCATGGCCCAGGCGGTCGGCGAATTGACCGAACAGGGATCGCCTGCCTTCGAGGCGGCCCTTCCGATCCTGTCGCAGCTCCTCAAGGCCGAGACCGCAGAGCGCGAAGTCAGATCGACCGCCTACCAACTCAAGACCGCGCGCTTTCCCGCCTATCGCGATCTCAGTGGCTTCGACTTCACAAGCAGCGAGGTCAATGAGGCGTTGGTGCGGCAGCTCCATCGCTGCGACTTTCTCGAAGACGCCAACAACATCGTCCTCATCGGCGGTCCCGGCACGGGCAAAACCCACATCGCCACCGCGATCGGCGTGCAGGCCATCGAGCACCATCACAAGCGTGTTCGCTTCTTCTCCACTGTCGAACTGGTCAATGCGCTCGAGCAGGAGAAGGCGCAAAACCGCGCCGGCCAGATCGCCAATCGGCTTTTACATTCCGATCTCGTCATTCTCGACGAGCTCGGCTACCTGCCATTCAGCGCATCAGGCGGCGCGCTGCTCTTCCATCTGCTCAGCAAGCTTTATGAGCGGACCAGCGTGATCATCACCACCAATCTGAGCTTCAGTGAATGGGCCAGCGTCTTCGGCGACGCCAAGATGACGACGGCGCTCTTGGACCGCCTGACCCACCATTGTCACATTCTCGAAACCGGAAACGACAGCTTCCGCTTCAAGAACAGCTCGGCCCACGAACCCAAAACCAGGAAGGAGAAAAACAAGGCATTGACCACCACACCCCACCCGACAGATATCTAAAGGGCGGGTCAATTCTCGGCGCAAATCCCGGGTCAGCTCTCAGTGCAAATCAACACCGTATGTTCGAATATACGCCTGTCGACATCGAGAAACGACTCGAAGGGATTGGTTCAACTGCTGTCGAATTCCTACAGCAGCTGCCATCGTTTTTATGCACTGAAATTTCCAGGTCAAATGGTCATGCTTCGATGATCGTCAAATTTGGAAACGTCGAGCAAATCACCGTTGACAAAAAGGAGGTCCGGTTTCGTTTCGACGCCCTGATCGATTTTGGCGAACTGGACTTCAAGGAACTTGACTCGGCTCGAGACGTATTTGGTGCGGATCAGTTCGAGCTGCATCGTACACATTGGGCCGTGAGGGCCGGGGACGCGCATACCGTACTTGAAAGGCTGGCAGAACTATTTCCTCAGTTCAAGGACGTTATTGGCGCTCACATGCCTGCTCAAGCCGGCGATGGCGCCATGGAGCCGCCAGCGCGGGAGAAAAACATCATCGGCGAAGCGAACAGCGTCGAAAGTTATCTCGGTTTCCTGTTTGGCCGGTTCGACAAGCACGACGCTGAAATTTTCTACCGTGGGCACGAGAATGCGGCCTTTGAACTCACGCCCTCACTCCTCAGAAAGTGGCCGGAAGGTGCATGGAAGTTCATGCCCAATGAAGATCGTCTGTGCAAAGAACTGCTGATCGCGCACTACGATGAATTTCAACGTGACCAGTATTGCTTCGATAGACTGGTTCGGATGCAGCATTATGGCCTACCGACGCGCCTGCTTGATATTTCCGGAAATCCGCTCGTTGCCCTTTTCTTTGCCTGCTACGGTAGCGAAGAGATGATGGCGACGAGCGGAGAAGTTATCATATTCAGGATCAAGGCCGATAAAATCAAATACTACGACTCGGACACGGTGAGTTGCCTCGCGAACCTCTCCAATCTTACGCATGCTCAAAAAAGTGAGATCAACCTCAGTCTTGATCGGACGGAATTCAACGAGCAGGAAGTTGCCAAGAAGCTTCTTCATCATATTAAGGCCGAGAAAAGCTATTTTGAGGGAAACATTGCTCCTGACGATCTCGGCTCGATCCTTTGCGTGAAGGCGAAAAGAACCAACAGTAGAATTAAGTCCCAATCGGGCGCCTTTCTTCTGTTCGGTCACGAAGCCGTTCTACCGGAAACGGGAAACGACGGCATCGAGATTGCGAGAATTGCGATAACAAATAAGCCCAACATTCTTGCCCAACTCGACAGCATTAACATAAATGCGACGACGGTTTACCCAAGCATCGATCAGACCACCGTTCATCTCCGAGATGGTTATGAGCTTCCCCGTGGCACTATGTAGCGCTGACTTAGTCGACTACATGCGCCGTCCTTTTTGTTCTGTGAAGGTGAACGATGAAGCCTGACCACGAATTGGCAGATACGGTGAAAGCCAGGACTTCCGATGCTGAACTGGAAGCAGTAGTCACGTCACTGCAAAATTCCATTCGAGAATGGGCGACGAGACACGAGCTGTGGTTCGATTGCGGTTTTCAGTCCTATGCCAAACGAATTGATGGAGAACCGGGGACAACCCCTGTTGCAACTATCCTGTATTTCGATGGCGACCTGGGTCGCGCACTCGATGGTGATTTCGCCGGTCTCGATATCGAGTTCGTCGAGCTACTCGAGCAGCACGGCTTCTGGTACGAGCGGAACGACGGGGCAAGTGCTCATATTTATCCTCAGGACGAGAGCCCACTGTTCCAACCGCTTCTCGACTATGCCAACTGGCAATGGGTGTGCGGGCTCGTGCAGCAGGACATAGCTGATGTTCATGAGGAACTGTATTCGCACTTCGCCAAGCGCCCAGACGATTTGCATCGGCTCACATGGCGCGAGTTCGAAATTTTATTATTCAGAATCTTTCAAAGCCAAGGATTTACGTGTGAGCTCGGCCCCGGCTCAAATGATGGGGGCATTGACGTTCGCGTACTTCAACGCGATCCTCTCGGAGACATACTGACGCTTGTTCAGGCGAAAAAATACTCCCCGAAAAACAAAATAGATATGTCTGCTGTGGCGGCACTCCATGGTGTGGCAGATGTCGAGAATGCTCAAAAGAGTATTTTCGTGACAACATCTAACTACCTTCCCTCAGCACACAAATTCGCGGGCCGAACGCGTATTCCGATGACCCTTGCCACGTCAAACGATGTGCGGGATTGGTGTCAGAATGCAAGCGACGGGATCATTCGTGATAAATCAAAGCTCGTCGCTCCCTCAGCGGTGTCCAATTTGCTTCAGACTCTTTCGTCGAAAGACCCCCGTATAGTTCATGCCCATACTGGCTATTCAGTTATCATGAACCAATTCGCGGTCGTACTGAAGGAAACGAAGCACGCAGCATTGCTAATGGCCATTCCTGCGCGAAATATCTCCCATGACGGATATGGGCAGGTGGGCTTCGAAGTGCCTGACATTGGTTTGAAATGCCTCGAGCGCCTTACAGCGGATCATGTGTTTCGCGCGAAGAGGTCGGTCAACCACGGTCAGGTGAGTTACTGGGACGGGCGCAACTTGTTCAGTGCTTGGAACGGCGAACCCGCCCATTTCAATCTCTGTGACTGAGGTCGCCCTCGAAAGACAAGGGCCTGTTCCCGGGAGTGGCGGCCATCTTGCAATTGCTGAGTAGATCCGGCTGATTGAGCCGCAACAGTTTGCACAGTTATGTACTACAGCGCATGTGCTGTCGTCTTATACAAGCCTTCACTTCAAACTGAGACTTGAAGCGAATGTCGGTTTCGGTAGCTGCGTGCCCCCGCAACCAAATATACGACGATCATCAAAACCCCGCGGCTCAAAGCCGCGGGGTTCTGTCGTTTCTGGAGCAGAAATGCTTGCCTCCCAGAGTGCGCGGCGGCGGAAGAAGCCCTTAGTCGCTCCACAATGCGATCCCACTCGAACGGAATGAAAACGGCAGCCCTCTTTCAGCGGGGCTCAGTGAGAGCCTGACCCTGACGAAAGTCATTTGTCAACAATCCGATGACTCTTTCGTACAGCAGTAAGCCCCTGAGACAATTGCGAAATCCAATCCAATAGCTCTAGATCTCGCCGGCTTCACTTCCAGCCACACAGTGAGCGCGCGCCTGCCCGACATCCAATATCAAACCCCGATCCCGTTAAATCCGTCGGAAACTGACGCCTGGAACGCGCCATCTCTCGGTTAGACGCTGGACCTCAGTGTCGTTGAACACACAAGGCGTGTCGTAATCCAGAACGTTTACCTCAGCCTCACGTGGTCTGCTGTCAGCATTGAAACGCCACTTGAGGAGGTAGCGTCATTTGTGTCGATGGCCGGGCTCAACCGGCCAGGAGGAGGATCACTCCGGAGGATCCGTCGGTTAGGAACTGGACGCCCCAGTCTTTGCCGGATCGCCTATTGATCGTCCGACAGTGGAGAATGTCGCAGCCCTGACGGCTTCGGCATTGATGTTCAAACCATGGAGGAGATGGATATGAGCAGGAACCGAGGCGTTGTCTATTTACGGCCGGGTCAGGTGGAGGTTCGTGATATTGACGATCCGAGGCTGGAAGCCCCGGATGGACGCAGGATCGAGCATGGCGTGATCCTGAAGGTGATCTCGACCAATATTTGTGGATCGGACCAACACATGGTGCGGGGTCGCACGACCGCCATGCCGGGTCTTGTCCTCGGTCACGAGATCACCGGCGAAGTCATCGAAAAGGGCATCGACGTCGAGATGCTCGAGGTCGGCGATATCGTCTCTGTACCGTTCAACGTTGCCTGCGGTCGTTGCCGTTGCTGCAAGTCGCAGGACACAGGCGTCTGCCTCACCGTCAATCCGTCCCGCGCCGGCGGCGCCTACGGATATGTCGATATGGGCGGCTGGATCGGCGGCCAGGCGAAATACGTCACCATCCCCTATGCCGACTTCAACCTTCTGAAATTCCCCGACCGCGACAGGGCGATGTCGAAGATCCGTGACCTGACCATGCTGTCCGATATCCTGCCCACCGGTTTTCACGGTGCGGTGAAAGCTGGCGTCGGCGTCGGCTCGACCGTCTATGTGGCGGGTGCGGGTCCCGTCGGTCTTGCTGCTGCAGCCTCTGCCCGTATTCTCGGTGCAGCCGTCGTGATGATCGGCGACTTCAACAAGGATCGTCTGGCGCATGCCGCCAAGGTCGGCTTCGAGCCTGTTGATCTGTCCAAAGGCGATCGCTTAGGCGACATGATTGCCGAGATTGTCGGCACCAATGAAGTCGATAGCGCGATCGACGCCGTTGGCTTCGAGGCGCGCGGACATGCCGGCGGTGAACAGCCTGCTATCGTTCTCAACCAGATGATGGAGATCACCCGTGCGGCCGGTAACATCGGTATTCCGGGTCTCTATGTGACGGAAGATCCGGGTGCAGTGGACGAGGCGGCCAAGCAAGGCAGCCTGTCGCTGCGCTTCGGTCTTGGTTGGGCGAAGGCGCAATCCTTCCACACAGGCCAGACGCCGGTTCTCAAATATAACCGCCAACTCATGCAGGCCATCCTGCATGACCGCCTGCCGATCGCCGATATCGTCAATGCCAAGATCATTGCGCTGGATGACGCGGTGCAAGGCTATGAAAGCTTCGATCAGGGTGCTGCGACCAAGTTCGTTCTCGATCCGCATGGCGATCTGATCAAGGCGGCGTAATAGTTTCAGTGCCACGACACCACAAAGAAACGCCCGCGATGTCGTCGCGGGCGCTTTTTTATGTCATCAGGAAGTTGTATAGGCCTGCTTTTACTGCGACGGCCCGTCATTGAAGCCGACTTCGTCGACCAGTTCGGAAGCCTCTTTCCGGTGCGAAGCGATCTCGGTCAACGACAATGTATCGGGCTTGATCGGCCCAAAGCCCTTGACCACATCAGAGGGCTGGGCACCGGGCAGCACCGGATACTCGAACACCTGCTTGGCGTAGATTTCCTGCGCTTCTCCTGACGCCAGGAATTCCATCAGCTTCAGGGCGTTTTCCTTGTTCGGCGCATACTTCGTCATGGCAACGCCGGAGATGTTGACGTGGGTGCCGCGATCTTCGGCATTGGGGAAAATGACCTTGACGCTGTTGGCCCAGACCTTTTCTTCCGGTTCCTGCACATTGGTCAGCATCAAGCCGACATAATAGGTGTTGCCCAGCGCAATATCGCATTCGCCGGAATAGATGGACTTCGCCTGGCTACGATCCGTGCCGTCCGGCTTGCGCGCCAGATTGTTTTTGAGGCCCGTGAGCCAGGTGCGCGTATAGTCCAGGCCGTGATGAGCAATCATCGAGGCAAAGAGGGCGATATTGTAGGAATGCTGCCCGTCGCGAATGCAGATCTTGCCCTTCCACTTCGGATCGGCAAGTTCCTCATAGGTGATCGACTGCTGAGGCACGCGCTCCTTTGAGGCGTACACGACGCGTCCACGGGTTGTCAGTCCAAACCACTCGCCTTCCGGGTCGCGAAGATTGGCCGGAATATCCTTTTCGATGATCGGGTCGTTGAGCACCGGCTGCGTGACACCACCCTCCTTGGCCTCGACCAGCCGGGCGATATCGACAGTCAGCAGAATATCGGCGGGAGAATTGACGCCCTCGGCCTGAATGCGTTCGACCAGTCCCTTGTCCAGGAAGAGAACATTTGTCTCGATCCCAGTTTCCTTGGTGAAGGCGTCGAGTAGCGGCTGGATCAATTCAGGCTGGCGGTAAGAGTAGACATTAACCTCACCGCCGGCAAAGGCCGATGATGTGCTGCCACAGGCGACAGATAACACCGCACCGAGCGTCGAAAAGCTGGTTTTCAATCTTGCCATGCCACAGGTCTCCCTTAGCGCGCCGTGCGTCCATTCTTGGATGCACAGAGGACGCGCGATTCCCGTTGAATCTACGCATCATGCTTTTTCGAAAATCGGTTCCGATTTTCGGGCCGATGCAGTAGGATTGAATAGTGGAGTTCTTTGTTCATGAATCGGCGGGCCGGTCAACGGTCAACCACCGGAGATCGAGCGGGTAAGGAAGTTTTTTTCATGTCTGGAATTGTTCTAAACTGAAAAACAAACTATATAACTCCACATTACCGATCAGGAGATCAGCATGCGTTTGACCAAACAGACCAACTATGCAGTCCGCATGTTGATGTATTGCGCCGCCAATGATGGCAATCTGAGCCGCATCCCTGAAATCGCCAAGGCTTACGGCGTGTCGGAGCTTTTCCTCTTCAAGATTCTTCAGCCGCTCACCAAGGCCGGCCTCGTTGAAACTGTTCGCGGCCGCAATGGCGGCGTCAAGCTCGGCAAACCAGCCGACAAGATCAGCCTGTTCGACGTGGTCAAAGTCACCGAAGACAGCTTTGCCATGGCGGAATGTTTCGAGGACGGCGCCGTCGAATGTCCGCTTGTCGATAGCTGCGGTCTTAACTCCGCACTTCGCAAGGCGCTGAACGCATTCTTCGACGTTCTGACCGAATATTCGATCGACGATCTCGTCAAGGCCCGCCCGCAGATCAACTTTCTTCTCGGTCTCGATCAGCTGGCGCCTCGCGTGCATCCGACGCCGGTCGCAGCGGCCTGATCATCACATCGAGACTTTTTCAAAAGCCCGCCCGCAAGATTGCCGGCGGGCTTTTCTTTTGGAAGAGCTTGATTTCGGCGACGATGACGGCGCAAGTGGGCGTCTCCTGTTTGCGTTTTGATTCTCACTGGTGCCATGATCTCCATATCCGAGCTTTCTCGCCTTGCCTTGACCGTCTTCATCGGCAGTCTTGGCGCGCTGTTCGGCGTGTTGGTGGGCCTTCCGGCACCCTTTCTCTGCGGCCCGGCACTCGCCGTCACCGGCGCAAGCCTTCTCGGCCTGACGCTTTCGGTGCCAAAGAATCTTCGCAGCGCCACTTTCGTCATCGTCGGCGTATCGATGGGAACCAACATCACCCCGAACGTCTTCGAAGCGGCCAAAACTTGGCCCTTGAGCTTTGTTGCTGTGCTGTTGACGGTGGTGGTGCTTCTTTATGCAGCCTATTGGATCCTGCGCTTCATCTTCCGTTACGACCACACGACGGCAATGCTCGGTGCGTCTCCCGGCCACCTCAGCTACATCATCAGCCTGACGGCAGAGACCAAGAGCGATCTTGCAACCGTCAGCGTCATCCAGAGTGTGCGCGTTCTGGCACTGACGCTCACCGTACCGCTGATCGTGAAATATCTCGATCTCGTCAGTGTCGAACCCTCCATCCTGCCGCCGCCCATGCCCGCGCTGGAACTCGGATTGACCCTGCTTGCCTCGCTGGCGGTCGGTCTTGTCTTCATGCGCTGGCGCTTTCCGGCGGCACTCCTTCTCGGTGGTGTTGCCGTTTCCATCAGCTCACACGTCACGGGCTTCTCCAGCGGCGGCGTACCGGATTGGCTTGCCATCCCTACCTATATCGTCCTTGGAAGCCTGATCGGCACGCGCTTCTCGCGCTCCTCGTTGAAGGATATGAGGAAAGCGTTTTTGGCGGGTGCCGTTGTCACAGTCGCGGTCGTCGTCCTTGCCTGCTCGATTGCCGTGCTCGTTTCCAGTCTGACGGGTGTTCCGCTCAACGCCGTGATGATTGCATTTGCGCCCGGTGGGCTCGAGACGATGGCAGCCATGGCGGTGATGATGCATGCGGATACGGCCTATGTCGGCTCACATCACGTGCTGCGCCTGTTGTTTCTCTCGGTGCTTATGCCTTTCGTGATCGGTAAACAGGCGCGCGGGCGTTGATCGTCTGACACGAAACTGCGGATTTTCCTCTGTCCGTAGTTTTCGCTGCAACTTTTTTGCCGCCTGCCTCGTTACTTCGTGCTGAACCGGGGACAGTCGCTCATTCGTATTGGTCAGAAAGACGAGGCATTGTCCTGCCCGCGTAACCGTTCCGAGTGGAGATTGCCCATGAACCGTCTGATGAAGCTGGCCGGCGCTGGATTTGCGCTTGCTCTTTATGCCTCCATTGCCCAAGCGCAGGTCGTCGTCTCATCCAAGATCGACACCGAAGGCAGCGTTCTCGGCAACATCATCCAGTCGGTTTTGAACGTCAACAATATCGCCACCACCGACCGCATCCAGCTGGGCGCGACGCCCGTCGTGCGCAAGGCGATTATCGCAGGCGAAATCGATATCTATCCGGAATATACCGGCAACGCCGCCTTCTTCTTCGAAAAGGCAGACGATCCTCTTTGGAAGGATGCCGCCAAGGCCTATGAAGAAGCCAAGACGCTGGACTACGACGCCAACAAGATCGTCTGGTTGTCGCCTTCTTCGGCCAACAACACCTGGGGTATCGCGGTTCGCAAGGATGTGGCGGAGAAGAACAATCTCAAGACACTGAGCGATCTCGGCAAATATGTTGCCGGCGGCGGCCAGATCGTCCTTGCTGCATCTTCTGAATTCGTCAACTCGGCGGCAGCTCTGCCCGCCTTCCAGAAGACCTATGGCTTCACGCTGAAGCCGGAGCAGTTGATCACGCTTTCGGGCGGCGATACGGCAGCGACGATTGCCGCGGCCGCCAACCAGACCAACAATGCCAACGCTGCCATGGTCTATGGCACCGATGGCGGCATTGCGCCGTCCGGCCTCGTCGTCCTCACGGATGACAAGAATGTGCAGCCGGTCTATCAGCCTGCACCCATCATCCGCGAAGAGGTGCTGAAGAAGCATCCTGACATCGAGAAGGTCCTGAAGCCGGTCTTCGAAAAGCTCGATCTTACGACACTGCAGGAGCTGAATGGCCGTGTGCAGGTGGGCGGGGAGCAGGCCAAGGCTGTTGCGCTCGATTTTCTCACCAAGAACGGCTTCGTGAAGTAAGAGGTGTCGTTGCAGAGCGAGAGCGCCATTTCAAAGCCGCAGAATGTCACACGACATGTCGACAAGGTCGGCGTGCTGATCTGCGGCCTGCTCCTCTATGCTGCACTCGTTCCGCCCTTCGTCAGCTTCCGCGCAAACCGTATCGTGCAGGGGGAAGGGCGCTTTCTGCTGGACAGCATGCCGCCCCCTGTCGGTTACGGCCTGATCGGCATCATCATTTTGGCCGCGGCGGTGGCGCTGTTCGTCGCCAACACAAAGGTCCGTTTGGCGACGGCCTTTGCGGCACTGGTCGCGCTGGCCGTTGCGGTCGGCCTTTCGGCGTCGTCTCTCATTCCGCCTGAAAACACCTATGCCCGCGTGTCGGCGGCCAGTGGTTCTTGGCTTTTGCTCGCCGGGCTGGTGGTTCTGGCGACGGATGCGATCGCGAGGCTTGATCCAAAGCCTCTGACACGTCTCATCCTTCTGGCTTTGTCATTGCTTCTTCTCAGCGCCTTCCTGCTCTCTGGCCTGTGGAAGGATCTCTCGATCATGAAGGAGTATCAGAGCCGCTCCGATATCTTCTGGACGGAAGCGCAGCGCCACCTTCAACTGGCCTTGGGCTCCGTCTTCGCCGCCATGCTGGCCGGCATTCCTCTGGGAGTGCTCTGTTTCAAGGTGGAGCGCATCCGCGCCGCCATGCTGAACAGTCTCAACATCATCCAGACGATCCCATCCATCGCGCTCTTCGGCCTCCTGATTGCGCCGCTGGGCTGGATCGGCACCCATGTCCCGGGCGCCTCGCAGATCGGTATCCGCGGTATCGGCGCCGCTCCGGCCTTCGTTGCGCTGTTTCTTTATTCCCTGCTCCCGATCGTTTCCAATACGGTCGTCGGGCTCACAGGCGTTTCACCCGCCGTGCGTGATGCGGCGCGCGGTATTGGCATGACGGGCCGGCAAAGCCTGTTCAAGGTGGAGTTTCCGCTGGCGCTTCCCATTATCTTGACCGGCATCCGCATCGTGATGGTGCAGAACATCGGGCTTGCGACGATTGCGGCGCTCATCGGCGGCGGGGGCTTCGGCGTCTTCGTCTTCCAAGGGATTGGCCAAACGGCCATGGACCTCGTTCTTCTCGGAACCATCCCGACCGTCATCCTGGGATTTGCCGCGGCAATTCTGCTGGATGCCCTGATCGACAGCAAGCTCCTGTCACGAGGAAAAGCCACATGATCGAAATCGAAGGCCTCACCAAAAGATATGGCGAAGCGACGGTCGTCGATAAAGTGAGCCTCGCTGTCCAACCCCAAAGCGTTACCGTCATCGTCGGCACATCCGGCTCGGGCAAGACGACGCTTCTGCGCATGATCAATCGTCTCGTCGAGCCGACCTCGGGCCTTATTCGTATTGATGGGCGCAATGTTCTGGATCTGCCAGGCTTCGAGCTTCGTCGCAGCATCGGTTATGCCATTCAGGGGCATGGGCTTTTTCCGCATCGGACAGTGGGGCAGAACATTGCGGCCGTGCCGGAACTGCTTGGCTGGGATCGGCAGCGGGTCTCGGCGAAAGTCCAGGAACTGCTTACCCTTTTTCAACTTGACCCAAAGCTTTATGCCGACCGCTTCCCAAGCGAACTCTCGGGAGGTCAGCAGCAGCGCGTCGGCGTGGCGCGAGCGCTGGCAGCCGAGCCGAACATTCTTTTGATGGACGAACCCTTCGGTGCGCTCGACCCGATCATCCGCGCCAAGGCGCAGGAAGATCTCCTGGCAATTCAGAAGAAACTCGGTGTCACCATCGTGCTCGTCACCCACGATATGGATGAGGCCTTCTTCCTGGCGGATCGGATTGCCGTCATGGATAAGGGAAAGGTCGTGCAATATGGACCACCGGCGGAGCTCGTCCTCAACCCGGCAACGCCATTCGTCAGAACGCTGATCGGCGAGCGGGAAAGGCCTTTACGGCTTCTTTCCGTAGCAACCGTCTCCGAGATCGTCGAACCCGGAGAGGCGGAAGGCGAACCGCTCACCGGCAGCCTTAGCCAACGCGATGCACTGTCCGCCATGCTCTGGGCGGGAAGAGACAGTCTCCCGGTTGTCGGCACCGACGGGCAGAAGATCGGCCGCATCCGGCGCGAAACTCTGCTGCAGCAAGCTGCGGGCCGTTCATGACGCGCGCGCACCCAAAAGCGCTGCTCGGACCTCCGCTCCTGTTGGGGCTGGCGCTGCTGCTCGTCGTCTTTTTGGCGACACCAGGCACTTTCGCGCCGATCTTCTCACCGCTTGTCCAGACCAACGCACCCGCTATCTACCAGCAGGCCAATCTTCTGTCCCTCACGCTATCCCATCTTGCAATTGTCGGGGTGGCGACGGCGGCTGCCACACTGGTGGCCGCGACACTCGCCATTCTGGTCAGCCGGCCGTTTGGTCGAGAATTCCTGCCGTTGTCGCGCAGCATCGTCAATATCGGCCAGACGTTTCCGCCGGTTGCCGTGCTTGCACTTGCGGTGCCGATCATGGGATTTGGGCAGAAGCCAACACTGGTGGCGCTGTTTCTCTATGCCCTACTTCCCGTCTTCGAAAACACCCTTACGGGCCTGACCACAGTTCCGGCATCAATCACTGAAGCAGCCCGCGGTGCGGGCATGACCGGGTGGCAAAGGCTGTGGAAGATCGATATCCCGCTTGCAATGCCTGCGATCCTCGCCGGCATTCGCCTTTCCGCCGTCATCAGCCTCTCAACCGCGACGATCGGCTCGACCGTGGCAGCGCGCACGCTGGGCGAGGTCATCATTGCCGGTCTGCAATCCAACAATCTTGCCTTCATCCTGCAGGGCGGTTTGATCGTGGCGGCACTTGCCGTTTTGATCCACAGTGTGTTTTCGACGCTGGAAGCCAAGGCCGCACATCGTGCCGGTCGGTAACGCATTTTGTCTAGACAAATTATTTCCCTTATGAATTAATGCCCCCTAAAGAAGCGGAGAAAATCGCCGCTCAAAAATAAAGCAACAGGGGATCGATCATGAGAAAGACACTGGGTTCTACCCTTTTCGCCGCCGCACTTTTTGCCACTGCGGCCCATGCTGAAACGTCCGTCACCATCGGCATGTCCGGCTGGACCGGCTTTGCGCCGCTGACACTCGCCAAGGAAACGGGTATTTTTGAAAAGAACGGCCTCAAGGTCGATATCAAGAAAATCCCGCAGGCAAGCCGCCATCTGGCGCTGGCGTCTGGTGACATCCAATGCGCGGCAACCACCGTCGAAACCTGGGTGGCATGGAACGCCAATGGCGTGAAATCCACGCAGATCTTCCAGATGGACAAGTCGCATGGTGCGGATGGCATGGCGGTTCGCAATGACATTGCCAAGATTTCCGACCTGAAGGGCAAAACCATCGCCGCATCGGCCCCTGGTACCTCGCCATACTTCTTCCTCGCCTGGATCCTCAAGGAGAACGGCCTGACGCTCAAGGACGTCAAGGTGGTAAACCTTGAGCCCGGCCCGGCAGCGCAAGCCTTCGTCGCCGGCCAGAACGATGCCGCCATGACCTATGAGCCCTATCTGTCGACGGTTCGTGCCGCACCTGACAAGGGCAAGATCATCGCCACCACGCTGGATTATCCAGCCGTCATGGACACCTTCGGCTGCACGCCGGAATTCCTGAAAGCCCATCCGGAAGCGGCAAAGGCATTGGCGACAAGCTATTTCGAAGCGCTCGAGGCCATCAAGGCCGATCCTGAAAAGGCTTACGCCACGATGGGCGCGGATGTGAAGCAGTCGGGCGAGGCCTTCGGCAACTCCGCCAAGTTCCTCGAATGGCAGGACAAGGCAGCCAACCAGACGTTCTTCGAAGGCGAGTTTAAGACCTTCTCGGAGAAGGCTGCCGATCTGCTTCTTGAAATCGGCGTCATCAAGTCGAAGCCTGATCTTTCGACGCTCGCCGATACCTCCTTCATCAAGTAATCGGCCATCACGTAATCACATCGGGCGCGGCTTGCCGCCGCGCACCGCCTCATGACTGCCGGGATCGACATGCAGCCACTACAGCCTATCAGACACAGCACGCGGATTGCGCTCGGCATCCTGTTCTTCGTGCTGTTCTTCCTCGCCTGGGGTATCGCGACATTGGGTGGGTTCGTTTCGCCGACCTTCCTCGCAGACCCCATCACCATGCTGAATGACGGGATCTATCTGATCACCGCGCAAGGCTTCTCCTATGATATCGGCATGACCATCTGGCGCGTGGTGGGCGGCTTCGTCCTGGCTTCGATCATCGCCGTACCGCTGGGCATCGCCATGGGTGCTTACAAACCGATCGAAGCGTTGCTCGAACCTTTCGTCTCCTTTGCCCGTTATCTTCCCGCTTCAGCTTTCGTACCGCTGCTAATCCTGTGGGCCGGCATCGGGGAAATGCAGAAGCTGCTGGTGATTTTCATCGGCGCAGTGTTTCAGATCATCCTCATGGTGGCCGTTGCCGTTGCCGCAACGAGGCGTGATCTCGTCGAGGCTGCCTATACGCTCGGTGCCAAGGATCGCGGCGTTGTGCGCCGGGTTCTCATTCCCGCCAATGCACCGGATATTGCCGAGATTCTACGGCTCGTTCTCGGCTGGGCCTGGACCTATGTCATCGTTGCGGAATTGATCGGCGCGTCGTCCGGCATTGGCTATATGATCATCAACAGCCAGGCGCTGATGGCGACCGGCCAGATCATTTTCGGCATCATCGTCATCGGTGTCATCGGACTTATCTCGGACTTTGCCTTCAAGTCTCTCAATCGCAAACTGTTCGCCTGGAGGCTTGCCTGATGAATGAACTCGTCATCCAGGGCGTGAGCCGCACCTTTCCGGGCGTGCGTGGCGGCACGCCGACACTTGCCCTGCAGCCGACGGATCTCGAAATTCCCAGGAACGACTTCGTCACCATTCTCGGGCCATCCGGCTGCGGAAAGTCGACGCTGCTTCGTATCATCGCCGGCCTCGATCGCCCGACAACCGGCAAGGTTCTGCTGGCTGGCCAGGAGGTGAAGGGACCGGGCGCCGATCGCGGCATGGTTTTCCAGTCCTACACGCTGTTTCCCTGGCTCACTATCCGCGAAAACGTGGCCTTTGGCCTGCGCGAGCGCGGGGTAGCGGAGAAGGAGAAGTGGGAGATCGTCGATAGCTACATCGACAAGGTGGGCTTGAGAGGCTTCGAGAACCACTGGCCGAAACAACTGTCCGGCGGCATGCAGCAGAGAACGGCAATTGCCAGAGCGCTGGCCAACGGTCCGCGCATTCTGCTGCTCGATGAACCCTTCGGCGCGCTGGACAACCAGACGCGAGGCCTCATGCAGGAACTGCTGCTGGGCATCTGGGAGCGGGAGCAGAAGACGGTGATCTTCGTGACGCATGATATCGAGGAAGCGGTCTTCATGGCCAACCGTGTGGTCACGATGTCGGCGCGTCCCGGTCGCATCAAGTCGATCACCCCGGTCGATCTTCCGCATCCGCGTCATTACACCGTCAAGGCAAGCCCTGAATTCTCGGAGCTGCGTGCGCGGCTGACAGAGGAAATCCGCGGTGAGGCTATTGTGGCAGCCACCCATGGCTAAGCCTTGGCGACGGTGGTAGCAGACGGGCTATTAAAGCCTGTGCGTCGTATTGGACGCACAAAAGACGCTTTATCTTTTTGAATATACGCATCGTGCTTTTCCGAAAATCGATGCCGATTTTCGAGCCGATGCCGTAAACGGAACGAAAACCATGGCTGAAGCGGCGGCACCGCAGGAAAGGTCCTTACACGAACGCATCATGAGCGACGTGGAAGGCCGGATTCTGTCGGGCGAATGGCCCCCCGGCTATCGTATTCCCTTCGAGCACGAGCTGACGAAGGAATATGACTGTTCCCGCATGACGGTGAACAAGGCGCTGACCGAATTGGTCAAAAAGGGCCTGATCGAGCGCCGCCGTCGCTCCGGCAGCTTCGTCACACGGCCGCACGCCCAATCCGCCGTTCTGGAAATCCACGATATCCAGCGCGAAGTTCAGCAGATGGGCCTGACCTACGGTTATCATCTGGATCATCGCGAGTTGCGCAAGGCCACAGCGCAGGATCGCGCCGCCCTGGAGGTAAAGGCGGGGGCCAGCATTCTCTCGCTGACCTGCCGGCACTTCACCGGCGACATACCGTTTTGTCTTGAGGATCGCATCGTCAACGTGTCCGCCGTGCCCGAGGCAAAGGATGCGGATTTCTCCTCGGTGGGTCCGGGGTCATGGCTTTTGCAGATGGTCCCCTGGAGTGCTGCCGAGCACCGCATCCGCGCCATCTCCGCCGATCGTCGGATCGCCGATGCGCTGGCCATTCCTGTCGGTACCGCTTGCCTCGTCGTTGAGAGACGGACTTGGCATGGTCAAGTCTATGTCACCCATGTCACGGTGACCTATCCCGGCGAGCGTCATGAACTCGTGGCGCAATTCCTGCCAATGCAACAGCAGTGATGGTGCACGAGCGGAGGCGCAGAAACATCGCTTCATCACGCATGTTTTTGTAAAAGATGAGTTTACAGCTCCGGTTTCCGCAATGTATTAGTGGCTAATCTTACTCCACTTATAGCGGAGCGGGCTTGCATGTCCGCTACCTTGGTGCGGGTGAGGGCTCTATGCCGATGCGTCTGGTCGTCGTGCAGTACAGAAAACCCGGGACCATCTGATGACCTCCATACTCTCGATTTCTTCGTCCAATCCTGTCATGGCATCCTGGACTCGCTGCCGACCCATGGCGCTGGCGGTGACTGTCTTGATCTGCGCCTCCTCCGTGCAGGCGGTTGCCCAGACGGCGGCACCCTCAGAGAACATGCCTGCGACCACTCAGACGGAGCAGGTTCCTTCGCCGGCTACGAATTCCGCCCCATCCGCCCCCACTCAGCCCTCGCAGACGCCACAGGCGCAGCAAGCCGCACCACAGAATCAGCAGGCGCCTGCAGCGGCTGCTCCGGCCACGGAAGCTCCGGCTCAGCCGTTGGACGCACAGGCACCTGCATCAGCAGAGCCGCCGGCAGCACAGCCAGCGCCATCCGGCGAGGCTCTTTCTGCGGTGGAGGTCAGTGCCGATGAACGGTCCGATATTCCGCACAACCTCTCTCCCTGGGGCATGTTCATGGCGGCCGATTGGGTCGTCAAAAGCGTCATGATCGGCCTTGCTCTCGCCTCGCTCATCACCTGGACGGTCTGGCTGGCGAAATCGATCGAGCTTGGCGCCGCGCGCGTGCGGGCGGGCTCGACGCTGAAAATCGTTCACAAGGCGAAAACGCTGGCGGAAGCCACAGAGGCGGTAGAGAGCAAGGGCGGTCCCGCGGCCTTGATGTTGCGCATGGCCTCATATGAGATGCAGCTCTCCGACGCGGTTGTGGCTCATACCGATGGCGGAGGCATCAAGGAACGCATCTCCTCCATCCTGTCGCGTATCGAAACCCATGCGGGACGCCGCATGTCGCGCGGCACAGGTGTGCTGGCCTCGATCGGCTCGGTATCACCTTTCGTTGGTCTCTTCGGCACGGTCTGGGGCATCATGAACGCCTTTATCGGCATTTCCGAATCGCAGACGACGAACCTTGCGATCGTGGCGCCCGGCATTGCCGAAGCCTTGCTGGCAACGGCAATCGGTCTTGTGGCCGCCATTCCTGCCGTGGTGATCTACAACGTCTTTGCCCGTTCCATTACCGGCTATCGTCATCTGCTGGCCGATGTCGCCGCTGGCGTCGAACGTCTGGTCAGCCGTGACCTCGATTTCCGCCGCATCCCACCGGGCAGCGCCAGCAAGCCCCAGGTTTCCCTGGTAGGACGATAAGATCATGGCAGGCGGTATTCGAGAAAGCCACGGGGACGACCTTCCCGAAAACCACGAAATCAACGTCACGCCGTTCATCGACGTGATGCTGGTGCTGCTCATCATCTTCATGGTGGCAGCACCGCTTGCGACCGTGGATGTCAATGTCGACCTTCCGGCTTCGACAGCAAAACCGGCCGAGCGCCCCGATGAGCCTCTTTATCTGACGGTGAAGGACGACCTCTCGCTCAATATCGGCAATGATGCGGTGGCGCGTGAAGCCCTTGCTTCCAGCCTGGATGCCAAGACAGGCGGCAAGAAGGATACGCGCATCTTCCTGCGTGCCGACAAGGCCGTCGACTACGGCCATTTCATGGAAATCATGAACCTCCTGCGTGATAGCGGCTATCTTAAGATCGCGCTTGTCGGGTTGGAGGGCACTGCAGGTTCTGCGCCAGCAGGCGCACCGGTTTCCAACTCCGGCCAGTCCAGCCAGCCTTCACTTGCCCCAAATGGAGGGACGCAGTGACGGACCCCGTCTACCCTCGCTCCAGACAATCCCGCCTGGGAGAGATCGCACTCTGGTCCGTCGCGGCACTGGTGATGATCTCAGTGCATGCCGCAGGCGCCTATTATCTGATGCAGGAAAAGCCCGAAGAGCAGGGCGATAACGCGCCTCAGGCGGCGATCATGATTGAGCTTGCGGCCCTGCCGGAGGCCGTCAATACCGAAGAAACGGTCGAAGCCAATGACGAGGTCGAGACGGAAGAGGTCAAAAGCAACGTCACCCAGCCTGTCGAAGAACCGCCGCCCGTAGAACCTCCGCCGGAGCCGGTTCCAGAGCCTGTCGTTGAAGAGCCGCCAGTGGAGCCCGAGCCTACCCCCGAAGTGCCACCAGAGGTGGTGCAGCAGCCTGTGGAGGAGCCCGCGCCGCCAGAACCGGTGCAGGAAGTCGATCCCATCGAGCAGCAGCAGGTGGCGGAACTCGAAAATGTCGAGGTTCCGCTTCCTGTGCTTCGTCCACCTCCGCCACCGGTACAAAAGAAGGTGGAGAAGGAAAAAGAGCCGGAAAAGAAGCGAGTGCAAAAGCCGACGCCGGCGCCCCAGCAATCTCAGCGCCGCGATATCGCCAAGGCTGAGGCGACGCAGTCGGACAAAACGGCGGCGTCTCGCAACAGCGCTGGCTCTGCATCGTCTTCAATCTCTCCGGCAGACTGGGCGTCGAAAGTTCAAAGCGCTGTTGCCCGACGTATCGTTCGCGGTGCAGGACGTTCAGGAATGACGGTGACAGTGTCCTTCGTCGTGCAAAACGACGGGTCGATTGGCAGGCTCAGCGTGGTAAAATCCACAGGCGATGAAGCCGTCGATGCCAAAATCAAATCGTCGATTGGCAGAGCCTCGGTCTCGACCCCGCCGCCGGGTGCGCAGACGTCCTTCGTCGTTCCCGTCCAGATCAGATAGCGGTCGCCTGCAAGGCGACCGTCTTGTATCTGGCGTCAATTCTCCACGGTGAATTGCACCACATCCGCCGGAAAGCGGCTGGTGCCGAACTGGATCGGCTGGCCGTCCATGTCGACATTCAAGGAATCGGAGACGAGGAGAATGGCCCCTGGGGACAATTCGAGATCCGCCAGATCGTCGGCCTCCGCATGCCGGGCAGACACGATGGTTGATGCCCGGACATAGTCTTCCACGCCCGATCGCTTCAGCGCCTCTGTAATTGAGCCCGTGTCTTCATAGTCAGTGGCGATGCCGCCGAAGCGCTCAGCGGGAAACCAGGATGTCGAGCGAGACACTGGCTTCTGATCGACCTTTCGCAGCAACTCCAGCCGGATCAGTGGCGTACCCGGCGCAACATTCAGCTTATCGGCAAGAGCTGTCGTCGCTCCCTCGAGGGAATGCGCCAAGAGCAGCCCTTCCATTTCCCGTGCCTGATCGCCAAGACCAGTGGTAAAACGCGTTCGCTTCGAGATCGGGAAATTCAGGCGATCTTTTCGGGTGATGAGTGTACCGCGGCCTTGCAGCGCCTGAACGATGCCTTCATCCGCAAGCGCTGCAATGGCGCCTCTGACGGTATGGCGATTGACGCCGAAGCGCTCCGCCAGCACCATTTCAGACGGTAACATGCCGGTGCCGTCA
Source organism: Agrobacterium cavarae (assembly GCF_004310285.1). GTDB lineage: Bacteria > Pseudomonadota > Alphaproteobacteria > Rhizobiales > Rhizobiaceae > Agrobacterium > Agrobacterium cavarae. Next base: position 98,263 of record NZ_SISF01000022.1, on the reverse strand, counting down.
TATTCGCCCGCAGCAATCGCCGTTCTGATCCTGTCGGCAATCTGGCGCCAAAGCGCCACGCCATTCTTCTTTCGCATATTGTTCGTCAGGGTCATGTCACACGCTTGTCATGCTGGAGGCTTACATCTAAGCTATCTTGTATGGTTGTCTATATCAATAGACGTTTGAGGATAAAATGAACGAACCGACCGAAATTCAAGAGGCGAGAAAGCGGGCCGCAGGGCTGCTGGCCCGTGCGACGGTTGAAGAGCTTCTCAATTGCTGGAGCGCTCTGGATACCAAGCCGCAAGTCGAAAAGGTGCGTGGACCGGAAACCGGGCTCGTTATGGTGCGCGGAAAGATCGGCGGCGGCGGTTCGCCCTTCAATCTCGGAGAAGCGACCGTGACGCGCGCCACCGTCAAGCTTGCCTCCGGCACGATCGGCCATGCCCATGCGCTCGGCACCAGCCGCAAGCAGGCTTGGTACGCAGCGATCGCCGATGCGCTTTGGCAAGAAGAGACGACCCGTCCTCTCGTTGAGCGTGAGGTCCTCTCGGTGGTCGCGTCTCGGCTTGAAAAGCGCAAGACCGACGCCATCCAGCAAACCGCCGCAACCCGCGTCGATTTCTTCACCATGGTACGGGGAGACGACTAATGTCCGCCAAAGCAAACATCGTAACCGGCGGCTTTTCCGATCCGGTCTTCGATTCCCAGCACATCTTCAAGGCTGCCATGGACGGCATGGCGCGGCCGGGAAAGCTGCAGTCGTTCGATCTGCCGATCCAGCCGCCAAGCCCTCTCGGCAAGGCCGCAGGCGGCATTCTTCTCACCCTTTGCGATTACGAAACGCCCGTGTGGATGAACGGTGCCTTTTCGAAATCCGTCGTTCCAAGCTGGCTGAGCTTCCACACCGGAGCGCAGATGGCGCCCACCAAGGCTGAAGCCCGTTTCGCGGTTCTGGATGCCGGAAGCACGCTGTCCTCCTTCGATCTCTTCGCTCAGGGTAGCCAAGAATATCCCGACCGCTCCGCAACCGTGATCATCGAAGTACCGGATCTGACCGGCGGCCCGGCCTTGCGCCTTTCCGGCCCAGGCATTCGCGAGAGCGAGATCATCCGCCCTTCAGGCTTGCCCGACATCTTCGTGCGGCTTTGGAGCGAGAACCGCGCGGTCTTCCCCCGCGGCGTCGATGTTATCCTCACCTGCGGCAGCCACTTCATCTGCCTGCCGCGCTCCACCCGTATAAAGACGGAGGCCTGAGCCATGTATGTTGCCGTAAAGGGCGGAGAAACCGCCATTGCCAATGCACACCGCCTGCTGGCCGATCGCCGTCGTGGAGACCGCAACCTGCCGGCCATGACGATTGGCCAGATCGTCGAACAGCTTGGCCTGGCCGTCGACCGGGTGATGGCCGAAGCCTCACTTCATGATCGCTCGCTCGCAGCTCTTGCCGTCAAGCAATCGCGTGGGGACATGATCGAGGCGATCTTTCTGCTGCGCGCCTATCGCACGACACTGCCACGTTTCGGTTATTCCAACCCGGTGGAAACAGGCGAGATGCTGGTCGAGCGCCGCGTGTCGGCGACCTACAAGGATCTGCCCGGCGGACAGTTGCTGGGCCCGACCTTCGACTACACCCACCGCCTGCTCGATCCGTCGCTTCTCGAAGATGGAGAGGTGGAGGAGCCTGTCCTGCGCGATTCAGAAGCCGAACACATCATGCGCGTCTCGGAAATTCTGGCGGAAGAAGGCCTGATCGAAAGTGATGGTGATATGCCGGAAGATCATATTCCCGGCGATCTGACGCGTGAACCGATGGAATTTCCCATGGCACGTGATTTGCGGCTGCAGTCGCTTGCCCGCGGCGATGAAGGTTTCCTCCTCGCATTGGCCTATTCAACCCAGCGCGGCTACGGCCGCAACCATCCCTTCGTTGGTGAAGTCAGAATTGGCGAGGTGGAGGTCGAGCTGGATATCCCCGAACTCGGCTTTGCCGTCTCCATCGGCGATATTCAGGTGACAGAGTGCCAGATGGTGAACCAGTTCAAGGGTTCGGCCAAGGCGCCGCCGCAATTCACTCGCGGCTACGGCCTAGTCTTCGGGCAAAGCGAACGCAAAGCCATGGCAATGTCGCTGGTGGACCGGGCGTTACGCGCAGACGAATTCGGTGAGGACAGAACCGCACCGGCTCAGGACGAAGAATTTGTGATTTCGCATGCGGACAATGTTCAGTCGACAGGTTTCGTGGAGCATCTGAAACTCCCGCACTATGTCGATTTCCAGGCTGAACTTGGTCTCGTCAGAAAGATGCGCGCCGATTTCGAGGCTGCGCAAAGATCAGATGAAAGTTGGTTGAACGATGCTGCCGAATAAAGACTTGGTCTCAGCGCTGCTCGTTGAACCAGTATGCGCAAAATACGCTGGATGCTGCAAATACAGTGAAGAACAGCGCAATGAGAATTCCGATCTCCATGATCATTTACTCCTGACATCCGTTGTGACTTACGGAAGGACAACGCACGATGCTTGAAGAAGTTTCATTTGAAGAGACCTTCACCGATGAAGGTCTCGCTACGTACAATTTCGCCTATCTGGACGAACAGACCAAGCGGATGATCCGCCGCGCTATTCTGAAGGCCATCGCCATACCCGGCTACCAGGTGCCGTTTGCCTCGCGTGAGATGCCCATGCCCTACGGCTGGGGAACGGGCGGCGTGCAGGTGACAGCCTCGATCCTCGGGCCGCAGGATGTGCTGAAGGTCATCGACCAGGGGGCGGATGATACGACCAATGCCGTCTCCATCCGTGCCTTCTTCCAGAAGGTTGCCAATGTCGCCGTCACCACGCATACCAAGGAAGCCACCGTCATCCAGACCCGTCACCGCGTTCCGGAAGAAACGCTGACGGAAGGTCAGGTGCTGGTCTACCAGGTGCCGATCCCTGAGCCTTTGCGCTTCCTCGAGCCACGCGAGACCGAGACCCGCGTCATGCACGCGCTGGAAGAATATGGCCTGATGCATGTGCGTCTCTATGAGGACATTGCCCATAATGGTCGCATTTCCAAAACCTACGCCTATCCGGTGAAGGTCGCAGGACGATACGTCATGGACCCGTCGCCGACGCCGAAATTCGACAATCCGAAAATGCACATGTCGGAAGCCTTGCAGCTCTTCGGTGCCGGGCGTGAAAAACGTATCTATGCCGTGCCGCCTTACACCGAAGTCGTCAGCCTCGATTTCGACGACCATCCCTTCGAGATTCAGACCTTCGACAAGCCCTGTGCGCTGTGTGGTGCGGACCATGTCTATCTCGATGAAGTCATCCTGGATGATCGGGGCGGGCGCATGTTCGTCTGCTCCGATACCGACCATTGCGAAGATCGGCGCGAACATGGCCATCGCGGCCATCTGCTGGCCGATGTGAAGGAGGCCGCAGAATGAGCGACCAGCCGCTTTTGAAAGTCCGCGACGTATCCAAATATTACGGCGACCGCGCGGGTTGCCGCAACGTCTCCTTCGATCTTTGGCCGGGCGAAGTCCTGGCGATCGTCGGCGAATCCGGTTCCGGCAAGACCACGCTGCTGAACTGCATTTCCACCCGGCTGATGCCGACCACCGGCAGCGTCGAATATCGCATGCGCGACGGGTCTCTGCGCGATCTCTACCATATGGGCGAGGCGGAACGCCGTTTCCTCATGCGTACCGATTGGGGCTTCGTTCACCAGAATCCGGCTGACGGTCTGCGCATGACGGTATCTGCCGGCGCTAATGTCGGCGAACGGCTGATGGCGGTCGGCAACCGGCATTATGGCAATATCCGCAACACCGCCAGCGAATGGCTGGAGCGGGTGGAGATCGGCACCGATCGCATCGATGATCAGCCGCGTGCCTTTTCCGGCGGCATGCGCCAGCGCCTGCAGATCGCCCGCAACCTCGTCACCTCGCCGCGCCTTGTCTTCATGGACGAGCCGACCGGCGGTCTGGATGTCTCGGTCCAGGCAAGGCTTCTCGATCTCGTTCGCGGTCTCGTCAACGATCTTGGCCTGTCCGTCATTGTCGTCACCCATGACCTTGCGGTTGCGCGCCTCCTGTCGCACCGCATGATGGTGATGAAGGGTGGCAACGTCATCGAGCATGGCTTGACCGACCGCGTGCTGGACGATCCGCGCGAGCCCTATACCCAGCTTCTCGTTTCCTCGATCCTGCAGGTGTGACATGCCGACCCCCCTCATTGTTTCGGAAGTCTTCAAAAGCTTCACCATGCATCTGCGTGACGGGATCGAACTGCCCGTTGTGCGCAATGTGAACTTCTCCGTCCAGGCAGGCGAATGCGTCGTGCTTGGCGGGCCTTCGGGGATCGGCAAAAGCTCCATCCTCAAGATGCTATACGGCAACTACGCTATCGATAGCGGCCAGATCCTCATCAAGCATGAGGGACAGATGGTCGATATCGGCAGTGCCGCACCCCGCACAGTGCTCGAAGTCCGTCACCGCAGCCTTGGTTATGTCAGCCAGTTCCTGCGCACCGTCCCGCGCGTCGCCGCCGTCGATGTGGTGGCGGAGCCGCTGCTTGCTCGAAAAGTTCCGGTCGAAGAGGCACGCGAGCGGGCAGGGGAGTTGCTGTCGAAGCTCAACTTGCCACGGGAATTGTGGTCCCTGCCACCCGCCACCTTCTCCGGCGGCGAACAGCAGCGCGTCAACATTGCCCGCGGCTTCATCACCGACCACGCCATCCTGCTTTTGGACGAACCGACGGCGTCGCTCGACGCGGCCAACCGCAAGGTGGTGGTGGAGATGATCCGGCAAAAGAAGGCCGAAGGAACGGCCCTTCTTGGCATTTTTCACGATGAGGAAGTGCGTGAAGCCGTGGCCGATCGCATCCTCGATGTCTCGCAGTTCTCACCCAGAAAGATTGCAGCATGAGTGTCAAAGTTGGCCTGGAACCGGCCATTCACGAAAGCGCCCGCGTCGTCAATTCCAAGCTCGGCCGTTACATCGAGGTCTCGGAGCGCTGCCGCATCGAAGAAGTGGAGATGGACGACTACTCCTACATCATGCAGGACGGTGCCGTCTGGTGCGCGACGATTGGCAAGTTCGTCAATATCGCCGCCTCGGTGCGCATCAACGCAACCAACCATCCCATGTCGCGCGCGACGCTGCACCACTTCACCTACCGCGCCCATAATTATTGGGATGATGCGGAGGACGAGACGGAGTTCTTCGCCGCAAGACGCGCCAGACGCGTCGTCATCGGCCATGATGTCTGGATCGGACACGGCGCGACCATCCTGCCCGGCGTCACCATCGGCAATGGCGCCGTGGTCGGTGCCGGTGCCGTGGTCTCGAAAGATGTTGCACCCTACACCATCGTCGGCGGTGTCCCGGCCAAACTCATCCGGCGCCGTTTTCCAGAAGAGATCGGCGAGCGCATGGACCGACTGGCCTGGTGGGATTGGGATCACGCGAGGCTTCGCGCTGCCCTCGATGATTTCCGTTCGCTCGAAGCGGAAGCCTTTCTTGCCAAGTATGATGGGTAGACGAACACCATCTCCCGTAACGTCAGCCTTGTAACAATTTCTTCATCAAACTGACATTCGCGCTTCACGCACCCCTGATAGGCCGAATCCGAAATAACGAGACTGGATTTGGCCTATGACTTTTCACCTCAAGCAGGTAACGCGCCGCTTCGGCAAATCGACCGCCGTCGACAGCGTGACGCTCGACATCCCCCAGGGCCAGATGGTCGGCGTCATCGGACGTTCGGGTGCAGGCAAATCCACCCTGCTGCGCATGATCAACCGCCTGGTCGATCCCACATCCGGCTCCATTCATTTTGGTGATCTCGAGGTCTCCTCGCTCCGCGGCGCCGCGCTTCGCCACTGGCAGCGCGATTGCGCCATGATCTTCCAGCAATTCAATCTCGTGCCGCGTCTCGACGTTCTGACCAACGTCATGCTCGGTCGCCTCGATCACCGCTCCACGGTCTTGAGCCTGCTCAGCATCTTCACCACCGAAGAGCGTCTGATGGCGATTTCAGCACTGGAGCGCCTGGGGATCGAACATGTGGCCATGCAGCCTGCCGGCACGCTGTCGGGCGGCCAGCAGCAGCGTGTGGCGATCGCACGTGCATTGATGCAGTCACCGCGCATGCTGCTTGCCGATGAGCCCATTGCCTCGCTTGACCCGCTCAACGCAAAAATCGTCATGGATGCGCTGCGCGACATCAATGAGCGCGAAGGCATCACCGTCATCACCAACCTGCACACGCTGGATACGGCCCGCAATTATTGTGAGCGCATCATCGGCATGGCGGCCGGTCGCGTCGTCTTCGACGGCACGCCCGCCGAACTCGATGCCCGCGCGGTCAAGGAAATCTACGGTACTGATTCTCATGGTGCCGGCATCGACGAAACCATGACGTCGACCAGCATCACCATTGAAGGTGCGGAGCTTGCCGCGCGCGCCCAACACCCATCTGCCGGTCCTGAAGCTTCTGCTCCCAAGCCGCTTTCCATGGCTGGACTGTAAGGACTGCACAGCATCGATCCGCCCGCGTCAGGGGCCAATATCACATTCCATATCGTGTCAAACTCCGGCTCGCCGGAAAAACGGAGATAAATCCATGTTGAAGAAAGCTCTTCTTTCGGCGGTTGCACTTGGCCTTCTGGCCGGTTCGGCGCTCGCTCAGGACGTCAAGGTTCTGCGCATCGGCCTCGATGGCGGCGAAAACTCCAACGACCAGCTGCGCAACGCGCAGTGCATTGCCGATGGCCTGAAGGCTGCCACCGGTGTTGAGCAGGTTCAGCTCTTCCCGTCGCCGGACTATAACGGCGTTATCCAGGGTCTGCTGGGCGGCACCATCGACATTGCTTCCATGGGCGCGTCCTCCTACGCCAAGATCGCTATTCAGGACCCGAAGGCTGTCGATCCGATCCTGACATACACCGGCGCTGACGGCTCCAGCGGCTATTACACCATCATGGTTGCCCGCAAGGACTCCGGCATCAAGACGCTGGCAGACGCCAAGGGCAAGAAGCTCGGCTTTGCCGATCCGGACTCCACCTCTGGCTATCTCATCCCGAACGTCGCTCTGCCGAAGGAAACCGGCAAGCCGGTCAAGGAATACTTCTCTGAAACCGGCTTTGGCGGCGGCCATGAGAACCTCGTTCTCGCCGTTCTCGACAAGAAGTTCGATGTCGGCACCACCTTCGGCTCCGGCGTTGGCAAGTGGGAAGAAGGCTATACGTCCGGCAACCTTCACCAGATGGTCGCCAAGGGCAACCTCGACATGGACGATCTGGTTGAAGTCTGGAAGTCGCCACTGATCCCGAACGGTCCGCTGATGGTTGCCAACAAGGTTGGCGAACCGATGAAGCAGAAGATCGAGAACTTCTTCCTTGAACTGCCGAAGAAGGATCTGGCCTGCTTCCAGGGCTTCACCCAGGGCAAGAACAAGGAATACATCAAGGTCGATTCGTCCTTCTACCAGACGATCGTCGACGCGCGTAAGGCCGTGATCGGCGGCTGATTGCCAGCATTTGTATGAGACGGCGGCGTCAGAAAGACGCCGCCGTTTTTTTAAAGCGCAACCCGGGAAAGCCGTCACGCTTCCTGAGGGATGCCGCTGAAACGGTGAGTGAGAGCATCGGTGAATCCATCGTCACCCGCATGGCTCCGGTAAGGACGCAAAAGATATGGCCAGCACGCCAATCACCCCAGATACGTTGGGCGAGACCTCGAAGAAGGTCATGCAGCACTACCAGCAACAGCTGGTCACGCGACGTATCTACACCGGAATCGCCATCGTCGTCTTTCTTGCGCTGCTTTTTGCCTCGCTCGATTTCGCCAATAGCGCGAATTCCGGCAAGTTCTTCGAGCGGCTGCCCTATTTCTTCGATTTTATGAAGACCTTCCTGCCGAACAGCCCGATGGAAGTCGTTCGCGCCATGTTCGATCTGCCGTCACCCTATGCCGATGGCTCGCTGAAATACGACTATGTCTCGGAGCGGGTCTATATCGGCGACGGCTTTTATATTCCGCATTTCTTCTATCAGCTGATCATCACGCTGAATATCGCGCTGGTTTCGACACTGATCGGCACGGCCTTCGCTTTCGCGCTGTGCTTCTTTGCCTCCACCAATCTCGTCGGCGCCGGTGCCGTGCGTTTCGCCGTCAGACGCATGCTGGAAGTGATGCGGGCCTTTCCGGAAATCGTCATCGCCGGACTGCTGACTGCCATCCTTTCGCTCGGGCCCATTGCCGCCATCGTCGCCATCACTATTCATACCGTCGGCGCGCTCGGAAAACTCTTCTTCGAAGTCGTGGAAAACGCCGACATGAAGCCGGATGAGGGCTTGCGGGCATCGGGTGCCAACTGGCTGGAGCGGGTACGCTTTGCCATCGTGCCGCAGGTATTGCCGAATTTCGTCTCCTATGCGCTGCTGCGCGCTGAAATCAATGTGCGCGCCTCCACCATCATCGGTGCTGTCGGCGGCGGCGGTATCGGCGAGGTCTTCCGCCTGGCGATCGGCAATGATCACGCCGCCAAGACCTATGCCATCATCATCATGCTGCTGGTCACCATCATCGCTGTCGACCAGTTTTCCGGCTGGCTGCGCCGCAGGCTGATCGGCCATCAATCCTTTGAATTCGGACGGGGAGCGGCCTGATGTCCACGAGCTTTGTCATCAACGGCGCGGATCGCGAACGCCTTCTTTCGCAATATCCGCAGGTCTTCCAGCAGAGCTTCCTGCGCCGGTACGGCTTGTTCCTCGGCCTCGTCGCGGTTTTCGCCTATCTCGTCATCTGCTTCTTCGCCTTCAATGTCGGTCCGGCCTTGATGAATGGCCGTTGGGAGCGCGCGTCGAGCTATATTCAGGACTGGTATTCCTGGCGCGCTCAGCCGCGACTTCGCTTTGAAGATGGCAAGGTGGTTCCGCAGTGGACGAGCCGTGGTCAATATCCGGCCAATGCCCATATCAGCTGGCTGCAGCCGCTGCCGGATGGCGGCTATAGCGTGATCTATGGCGGTGGGCAGAACCGTATCGATGTCACGCCGACGCAGGCGAACGTCTATATCGACGGCAAGCTCTATCCGGTGACGATCGGCGCAGACCGCGTTACGGCGCCCGCCGGCGCGCCGCCTCAGATTCGCCAGGATGAGAACAAGGTCGTCGTCGAATATGGTTTTGCCGGACAGGCGGAAATCCGCACCTCGCAACTTTACGTCCAGCGCCGTTTCCTCGGTTGGGCCAATTTCTTCTTCGACACACGTTCGCAGTTCTGGGGCAAAAGCTGGGGGGAGCTCGCGTCGCTCGCCCTTTGGCAGCACCGCATCGATCAAGCGCAGTCCAACATTTCGAAAATGGTCGATGACTTTCTGGGGAACGACGTCTGGCAGCATGAGGATATCTTGTCCAAACTGCTGCAGACGCTCGTCATGGCGTTTCTCGGCACGCTGCTCGGCACGCTCGTTGCGTTCCCGCTCGCCTTCATCGCCGCGCGCAACATCACCGCCAACAGGGCGGCAAACTGGGGCATGAAGCGCGTGTTCGATTTCCTGCGCTCCATCGATATGCTGATCTGGGCGCTGTTCTTTACCCGCAGCTTCGGCCCCGGACCGATCCCCGGCATCGCCGCGATCTTCTTCACCGATACCGGCGCGCTTGGAAAGGTCTATGCCGAGGCGCTGGAAAATGTCGATGACAAGCAGCGCGAGGGCGTGAAGTCTGTCGGTGCGTCGCCCATGATCGTCAATCGCTATGGCGTCATTCCGCAAGTGCTTCCGGTTTTCATCTCGCAGTCGCTCTATTTCTGGGAAAGCAACACCCGCTCCGCCACCATTATCGGCGCGGTCGGGGCCGGCGGTATCGGCCTCAAGCTTCTGGAAGCCATGCGCACCAATCAAGATTGGGACAAGGTCGCCTATATGGTGCTGTTGATCCTCATCGTTGTCTTCCTTTTTGACAATATGTCGAACGCGATTCGCTCCCGCCTGATCGGGAAACCGCATCACTAAACTCGACGTCCATATCCGGCAAATTTGTCTGGCGATATCATCATTCTGTCATGGAAAAGGTCTACCTCGCACTTCTGACCTTGCGGGGTAGAGACGAGTCGTCTCAAATGACGCTTCCGCTGTTTTCATGACGTTTGAAAGTGCGACATCGTGCGCTACGCTCTCTATTTTTCGCCTTCCGCCACTGATCCGCTGACTGAGACAGCGTCGCGGTGGCTGGGGCGCCACGCCTTTTCCGAAGAGGTGTTTGACGATTACGTGAGCTTCGCCGATGTGACGGAAGATCCGAGACGCTACGGCTTCCACGCCACGCTGAAAGCACCGTTCGAGCTCGCCGCCGACAAAAGCGAAGAGCAACTGGTCGAGGCATTTTCGGCCTTTGCATCCTCACGCACCGCCTTCGATATTCCGGACGTCGTTGTCGGATCGCTCGGACCCTTCTTCGCTCTGGTGCCTGCGGCACTCCACCAGCCGCTCCAGGATTTTGCTGCCGATGTGGTCCAGCATTTCGAGCCCTTCCGCGCGCCCCTCTCCGAGCGCGACATTGCTCGTCGGAAACCCGAGACGCTGAGCGAAAGCCAGCGCGCCAACCTGCATCGCTTCGGCTATCCCTATGTCATGGACGATTTCCGCTTCCACATGACCCTGACCGGGCCGGTGAGTGACGGACGCAGCGACGAGATGGCGGATATCCTCACCAAGACATTTGCCGGCTTCATCCATCGCCCGCTGACGATCTCTGGCCTTGGCCTTTTCGTCGAAAAGGAGCGGGGCGAAGCCTTTACCGTTCATAGCTGGCAGCCACTGGCTGCTCCCAATACGAAAGATGTCCGAAATGGCTGAACATGTCCTATCCAATGCGCGCATCGTGCTGTCCGACGATGTCGTCCAAGGCTCCGTCCTGATCCGCGATGGCGTGATTGCCGATATCAGTGAGGGTTCATCAAGAACCGGCGACGATTTCGAAGGCGACTATTTGATCCCCGGCCTCGTCGAATTGCACACCGACCACCTGGAGCAGCATTATTCGCCCCGCCCGGGTGTAACCTGGGACAAGATCGCCGCCATTCAGGCGCATGATGCGCAGGTCGCATCCTCCGGCATCACCACCGTCTTCGATTGCCTGCGTCTTGGCTCGGATGAGGATGGCGGCTTTGCGCGCGGCGAAATGCGCGACATGGCCGACGCCATCGAAAAGGCGAAGGGTGAAGATCGCCTTCGCTCCGACCACCTGCTGCATCTACGCTGCGAAGTCGCCTCCGCCGACGTGCTGGAGCATTTCGAAGACTTCGAAAACGATCCGCATGTGCGGCTGATCTCGCTGATGGACCATTCCCCAGGCCAGCGTCAGTTCCAGACGATGGATCAGTACGTCATGTTCTACCAGAAGAAGCGCGGCTTGAGTGACGAAGCCTTCAAGGCTTTTGTCGATCGACGCGTCTCTGCCTCGGAAAAATTCTCTGGCAAGCACCGCGACTATCTGTCGGCCCGCTGCGCCGAGCGCGGCATCACAGTGGCAAGCCACGACGATGCGACGGAAGCGCATGTCGAGGAAGCCATTGGCCACGGTGTGCGGCTTGCCGAATTTCCAACGAGTGTCGAGGCTGCCCAAGCCTCGCACACCGCTGGCATGAGTGTGCTGATGGGCGCCCCGAACATCGTTCGCGGCAAATCCCATTCCGGCAATATTGCTGCCCGCGATCTTGCCGAACTCGGCGTTCTCGACGTGCTGTCGTCGGATTACGTGCCTTTCAGTCTGCTTTACGCACCCTTCCTGCTGGCCGATCAGGTGGAAGGCATCACCCTTCCCAAGGCGCTTGCGATGGTGACGGCAACGCCGGCAAAGACGGTTGGCCTGACGGATCGCGGCTCCATTGCCGAAGGACTGCGTGCAGACCTCGTGCGCGTTCGCCGCGAAAGCGGCGTGCCGGTGGTGCGGAGCGTCTGGCGACAGGGAAAACGTGTCGCATGAGCCTCGCATCGTCTGACTCACTGTCACCAGGCCTCAACCTGCTCGGAACGATGATCGTCGTCGTCGGCCCGAGTGGCGCCGGCAAGGATACGCTCATTGATTATGCCGCAGACCACCTGCGGGATAATCCCGATGTGCATTTCGTCCGTCGTGTCATCACGAGAGACAGCGATGCGGGTGGTGAGAACCACCAGGGCTGCACCGAAGAAGCGTTTCAGCGGAAAAAGGTAGCCGGCGAATTTTGCGTGTCATGGAGCGCCCATGGCCTGCATTACGGCATTCCCGCATCGGTGAAAGAGCATCTGAAGACGGGTGGTGTGGCGGTGGCCAACGGCTCGCGCTCGGCGCTGCCGCATTTCAGAAGTGCTTTCCCGTCATTGAAGGTGGTCGTGGTTACGGCCCGGCCGGAAATTCTGTCGGAGAGGCTGGCAAATCGCGGACGTGAAAGCATGGCCGAGATTATGGGCAGGCTCGATCGTAAGGTCGATGCCATCTGCGATAGTTTCGATGTGACGACCATCGACAATAGTGGCGAGATTGAAGAAGCCGGATCGGCCTTGCTGGCTCTGCTTCAGGATTGTCTGTCGGCTCGCTAGCCGGTTCGCTTACAGGAAGCTGCGACGTTCTTTTGCAACGATATCCTGCAAAAACTGCACGACCGTCCTCACGCGGGCAAGTTGCCGGGCATTCTCGTGATAGGCCGTCCAGTAGGATCGCCGGATGGAAATCTCGGGAAGCAACCGCACAAGGCTTGGATCGTTACGGGCAATGTAGTCATGCAGGATGCAAATCCCTGCGCCGGAACGCACCGCCTCGGTTTGACCGATCGCGCTGGAAACCGCAAATGTCGCGTCCCAGTCGCGCATGATTTCTGCGGTAAAATTGAGCGATGGCGAAAAGATCAGATCTTCGACATATCCAATCCGCCGATGCTGTCTCAAATCCTCGACAGATTGAGGTGCCGGATTTTGTTCGAGATAGGTTTTCGACGCGTAGAGGCCGAGTGAGTAATCGGTCAGCTTTGAAAAGACCAGCCGCCCTTGCTCGGGCCGCTCGATTGTAATGGCAATGTCGGCCTCGCGGTGGGAAAGCGAAAAAGACCGCGGCACAGGCACCAACTCGATCCGTAATTCCGGATGCGCCGCCGTCAATGCACCGAGACGCGGCGCGAGAAATGAGACGCCAAAGCCATCCGGAGCTCCGATCCTGACCGTACCGCTGATCGCTGAGAGGCCTTGGCCCAGAACAGCCTGAGCGGAAAGCATTTCAGCTTCCATGCGCTCTGCGGAGATGAGAAACCGTGCCCCTTCTTCCGTCAATTCGCAGCCATTGGTGCGGCGGACAAAGAGCCTCGTCTCCAGGGCGGTTTCCAGCAAGGTCAGGCGCCTCGACAAGGTTGCGTGATTGAGACCAAGCCGTCGTGAGGCGGCAAGAATCTGGCCTGTCCGGGCGACCGCAAGAAACAGGCGCACATCATCCCAGTTCATTTGCTCACCATTGCTACAGGCTCGACATCGATAAGGCTCAGCGACCGGACCATCATCTGGGTTTCGCGCTTGTATTTGAGAAAATGCGGCGTCTGTAGGTGCGCCTCATAAGCCTGGACGTCGCGGTAGACTTCAAGAATGCGGATTGTATCCGGGGCATCCTTCAAGGCGACGGCGTTGAGAGCGAGGACGCCCTCTTCAAGTCGCACCGAAGCCTCGATCTCCTCAATCAGGAGACGGCGGTAATCATCAAGATGGACAGGATCGATTTCGAGTTCCGCCATCCTCACAATGCGCTTGTGATCCATCGCACTTTGCCTCCGTTTTGCAAAAAACCTTAAACATCGATCGCCTAGCATGGCGTAGGACTTTAATTTACGCACAACGGATGATTACTCCCGGTCATTGATTTGTGCAAATTAAAGCGCGAAGGTGCGGCAACGAAAATCTAAGGAGGACACCATGAACGAGATCGGCCATTTCATTAACGGCAAGCGCGTGGCAGGCACGAGCGGCCGCACGTCGAATGTCTTCAACCCGGCAACCGGCGAAGTGCAGGCAACCGTGGCGCTGGCAAGCGATGCGGAAATCCTCGCCGCGGTGCAGAGCGCCAAGACCGCGCAGCCGAAATGGGCAGCGACCAACCCGCAGCGTCGCGCCCGCGTCTTCTTCAAGTTCGTCGAACTCCTCAACAAGCACATGGATGAGCTGGCGGTGCTTCTCTCCAGCGAGCACGGCAAGACGGTCGAAGATTCCAAGGGCGATATCATTCGCGGCCTGGAAGTCTGCGAGTTCGTCTGCGGCATTCCGCATCTCGCCAAGGGCGAGTTCACCGAAGGTGCAGGCCCGGCGATCGACATGTATTCCATCCGCCAGCCTGTCGGCATCGGTGCTGGCATCACGCCGTTCAACTTCCCAGCCATGATCCCCATGTGGATGTTCGCCCCCGCAATCGCCTGCGGCAACGCCTTCATCCTCAAGCCATCCGAGCGTGATCCCTCCTTGCCGATCCGTCTCGCAGAATTGATGATCGAAGCAGGTCTGCCCGCCGGCATTCTCAACGTCATCAATGGTGATAAGAGCGCGGTTGATGGTCTTTTGACCAACCCGGATGTCGGCGCTGTCTCCTTCGTCGGCTCCACGCCGATTGCCCGTTACGTCTATGGAACCGCTGCCATGAACGGCAAGCGCGCCCAGTGCTTCGGCGGCGCGAAGAACCACATGATCATCATGCCGGATGCCGATCTCGATCAGGCCGTCAACGCGCTGATGGGTGCCGGTTACGGTTCGGCTGGCGAACGCTGCATGGCCGTCTCAGTGGCCGTGCCTGTGGGCGAAGAGACTGCCAACCGTCTCGTCGAAAAACTCATCCCGCAAATTGAAGCTCTGAAGATCGGTCCTTACACCGACGACAAGGCCGACATGGGTCCGCTCATCACCAAGGAAGCTCAGGCGCGCGTCAAGGGTCTGATCGACAGCGGTGTCGAGCAGGGCGCCAAGCTTCTGGTCGATGGTCGCGATTTCAAGCTGCAGGGCTATGAGGACGGTTACTTCGTCGGCGGCTGCCTGTTCGACCACGTCACGCCTGACATGGATATCTACAAGCAGGAAATCTTCGGACCGGTTCTCTCCGTCGTCCGCGCCCAGAACTACGAAGAAGCGCTCGACCTGCCGATGAAGCATGAATATGGCAATGGCGTCGCCATCTTTACCCGCGACGGCGATGCTGCCCGTGACTTTGCTTCCCGCATCAATATCGGCATGATCGGCGTCAACGTTCCGATCCCGGTTCCGCTCGCCTATCACTCCTTCGGCGGCTGGAAGGCCTCGAGCTTCGGCGACCTCAACCAGCACGGCACGGATTCGATCAAGTTCTGGACCAAGACCAAGACGATCACCGCCCGCTGGCCATCCGGCATCAAGTCGGGTGCTGAATTCGTCATGCCGACGATGAAGTGATGCGGATTGAAGTTTGAAGGATGGAGGCCCCGTTTGCGCGGGGCCTTTCTTTTGGTGGCCCAAACTCTCCCTCTGCTCAAGGCCGAGGATGACGGCTAAGAGCGAAGTTGGCCGTCATCTTCAAGCAGAGCATCGCTTGAGCCCGTCTCTTAGTCCAGCGCTAAGCAGCCCCTTGAAGTCGTATTTCATAGCAGACGATATTCTCAGCCGTAACGCTGGCATCCTCTCCAACGAGCACGCAATCCAACGCCTCAAGTTCCACCGTCTCGCCTGCACTGGTCACCGTAACCAGACCCGTCGCCAGAAGATAAACGGTCTCTCCGCTGTAGCAGCCACTGATCGAGAACGGGCCAGTCTTTCGCTCGACGCTATGCGCGAACCGCCCACGACGCGTCATGACGTTGAGATCGGTGATGGCGCCATCCACAAGCGTTGCGTCGACAGGAACATCGGCGGCAAAACGAAGCGGATCGCTTTCCATCGTCAAAAGAACCGGTGCCGCACCGTCGATTGTGAGCGACATGCCGTGCCCAGACAGAATGGATAGCGTTCGATCAATCTCCGGAAACAGAGAAAAGGCGCCGTCATTGGCGACGCTTGCCATGCTGATCCGCCACTCGAACGCGTCCATGGACGCGCCAGGCGGAAAGACGGCGATTTCCACCGTCTCTCCCTTGCCGTTCTTCCACGGCATACGCTTGTACTCAGACGCGCGAAGCCGTCTCATCGCTCAGTTACCCAGAATGCCGGGCAGGCGAAGGCCCTTCTCCTTGGCGCAATCGAGCGCGATGTCGTAACCGGCATCCGCGTGGCGCATCACGCCCGTCGCCGGGTCGTTCCACAGCACGCGCTCCAGACGGCGCGCGGCATCATCCGTGCCGTCGGCGCAGATGACGACACCCGAATGCTGCGAGAAGCCCATGCCGACGCCGCCGCCATGGTGCAGCGACACCCAGGTGGCGCCCGATGCGGTGTTGAGCAGCGCGTTCAGCAGCGGCCAGTCGGAAACGGCGTCCGAGCCGTCCTTCATCGCTTCGGTCTCGCGGTTGGGTGAGGCGACCGAGCCGGAATCGAGGTGATCGCGGCCGATCACGACCGGGGCCTTCAGCTCGCCGCTTTTGACCATGTCGTTGAAGGCAAGCGCCAAGCGATGACGATCGCCGAGGCCAACCCAGCAGATACGCGCCGGCAGACCCTGGAAGGCGATGCGCTCACGCGCCATATCTAGCCAGTTGTGCAGATGCTTGTTGTCCGGCAGCAGTTCCTTCACCTTGGCGTCGGTCTTGTAGATGTCTTCCGGATCACCCGAAAGGGCTGCCCAACGGAATGGCCCGATGCCGCGGCAAAAGAGCGGGCGGATATAGGCAGGCACGAAGCCGGGGAAGGCGAAGGCGTTTTCGAAACCTTCTTCCTTGGCGACCTGGCGGATATTGTTGCCGTAGTCGAGCGTCGGAACACCGGCGTTCCAGAAATCCACCATGGCCTGAACCTGCGTCTTCATCGAAGCGCGGGCAGCAGCCTCCACCGCCTTCGGATCGCTCTCCTGCTTGGCGCGCCATTCGGCGACGCTCCAGCCGGAAGGCAGATAGCCATGGATCGGGTCATGCGCGGACGTCTGGTCGGTGACGATATCTGGGCGTGCACCACCCGCCTTCATCCGCTTGACGAGTTCCGGGAAGATATCGGCGGCGTTGCCGATGAGGCCGACGGATTTCGCTTCGCCCGCCTTGGTCCACTGGTCGATCAGCGCTAGCGCCTCATCCAGCGTATGCGCCTTGGCATCGAGGTAGCGGGTGCGCAGGCGGAAATCGACGCGGGTCTCGTCGCATTCGACAGCCAGGCAGCAGGCGCCTGCCATCACGGCTGCGAGCGGCTGTGCGCCACCCATGCCACCAAGGCCACCGGTCAGGATCCACTTGCCCGTGAGATTGCCGCCGAAATGCTGGCGCCCCGCTTCCACGAAGGTTTCATAGGTGCCCTGAACGATGCCCTGCGTGCCGATATAGATCCACGACCCGGCCGTCATTTGGCCGTACATGGCAAGGCCCTTGCGGTCCAGTTCGTTGAAATGCTCCCACGTCGCCCAATGCGGAACGAGGTTGGAGTTGGCGATCAGAACGCGCGGCGCGTCCTTGTGGGTGCGAAACACGCCGACGGGCTTGCCGGATTGCACCAGCAGCGTCTCGTCTTCGTTGAGGTCCTTCAGCGTGGCGACGATCCGGTCGAAATCCTCCCAGGTGCGCGCGGCGCGGCCGATGCCGCCATAGACCACCAGTTCATGCGGGCGCTCCGCGACATCCGGGTCCAGGTTGTTCATCAGCATGCGCAACGGCGCTTCGGTCATCCAGCTCTTGGCGTTGAGTTCCGGACCCTGCGGTGCGCGGACTTCTCGTTCGTTATGACGCGGGTTTGTCATGATCTTTCCCCTTTATGGTCTGAGAGCGAGCGCAAAATCTTCCATGCGCGTCAGAATGGTTTTGAGATGGGTGCGAAGCTTCGCGGCCTTGTCGCCATCATAGGCAAAGGGCGGCCTCTCGGTTTCGAGATGCGTGCATTGCGCAAGCTCCATCTGGATCGCGTGCATGCCCTTATCCGGCTGGCCGTAGTGGCGCGTCGTCCAGCCGCCCTTGAAGCGGCCGTTGAGAATGGACGTATAGCCTTCAGCCGCAGAGGTCACATCGACGGCAATGGCCTCCGCCGCCGGGTCGCAGGTCTTGCCCATATCCGTGCCGATGTTGAAATCCGGCAGCTTTCCTTCGAAGAGGAAAGGAATATGCGAGCGGATGGAATGGCAATCATAGAGGATCGCCACGCCATGGATCGCCTTCACACGGTCGATCTCGGCTGCAAGCGCTGCATGATAAGGCGCATGGAAATGCTGCAGCCGGTAAGCGATATCCTCTTCCGTCGGCGCCTCACCCTCTTTCCAGATCGCCTCGCCATCGAAATCCGTTTCGGGCACGAGGCCGGTCGTGTTCTGGCCTGGATAAAGGCTGGTGCCGGAAGGATCGCGATTGGCGTCGATCACGTAGCGATGGAAGGTGGCGCGCACCGTCGTCGCGTCGGAGAGCAGACCGGCATAAAGCTCGTGAATGTGCCAGTCGGTGTCTGCCAGCAGCTGGCCATTGTCGTTCAGCCGCTCCCAGATGTCTGGTGGAACGTCTGTGCCAGTGTGCGGCAGGCCGAGAATGATGGGCGACCGACCGCGGTGGATATCAACGACTGACATCTTAGGCCTCCAGCTTCGGCAGAATGCCACCCGAAATTGCATCGACCAAGGCGCCTGTTGCAATCAGGTCGGATGCAGCCTTGAGATCGGGCGCCATGTAGCGGTCTTCCTCAAGCGAGGGAATTTCTGCGCGCAGAACAGACATGGCCTTCTGCAACTCAGGGCTCGTCTTCAAGGGACCGCGCAGTTCAACGCCCTGCACGGCAGACAGCGCCTCGATGCCGAGGATGGCGAAAAGATTGTCCGTCATGGGCAGCAGGCGGCGCGCGCCGTGGCAGGCCATGGACACATGGTCTTCCTGGTTGGCGGAAGTCGGCGTGGAATCGACGGATGCCGGGTGCGACATCTGCTTGTTTTCGCTCATCAGCGCAGCCGACGTTACTTCGGCGATCATCAGCCCGGAGTTCAGGCCGGGCTTCTTCGAAAGAAAGGCCGGCAAGCCGTAGGAGAGGGCCGGATCGACCAGAAGCGCGATACGACGCTGGGCAATCGCCCCAATTTCGCAGATCGCAAGGGCGGTCTGATCCGCGGCAAAGGCCACGGGCTCAGCATGGAAATTGCCACCGGAGACGACCGAGTTATCGGAAAGAACCAGCGGATTGTCCGTCACCGCATTGGCTTCGATTTCCAGCGTCTTAGCGACCTGTCGCAGAAGATCGAGGCATGCGCCATCCACCTGCGGCTGGCAGCGGATGCAATATGGGTCCTGAACCCGCTCGTCGCCTTCAATATGGCTGACGCGGATTTCCGATCCTTCCAGCAGCTGCCGAAGGGCCGCACCGGCGTCGATCTGGCCCTTGTGACCGCGCAGCGTATGGATATCCGGATGGAAGGGTGCCGAAGATCCCATCGCCGCATCGGTGGAAAGCGCGCCGGTGATGAGGGCTGCCTGTGCCGCGCGATGGGCGCGGAAAAGACCAGCAAGGGCCAGAGCGGTCGATGTCTGCGTGCCGTTGATCAGCGCCAGACCTTCCTTGGCCGCTAGAACTACAGGCGTCAGCCCGGCCTTTGCCAGCGCGTCGCGGGCAGCCATCTGCTCACCGCCAAAGAAGGCTTCACCTTCGCCCATCATCACTGCGGCCATATGCGCAAGCGGCGCGAGATCGCCCGAAGCGCCGACCGAGCCCTTCTCCGGGATCAGCGGGATGACGCCCTTTTCGAGCATGGCTTCGATCAGCCGCACCAGCTCCAGCCGCACGCCGGACGCACCGCGCCCAAGCGAAATCAGCTTCAGCGCCATGATCAGCCGCACGACATTTTCCGGCAGGGGCGCGCCAACGCCGCAGCAATGGGAAAGGATCAGATTGCGCTGAAGGGTCGCGACATCCGCGGCATCGATCTTGATCGAGGCCAGTTTGCCGAAGCCAGTATTGATGCCATAGACCGGCGCGTTGCCGGCGGCGATATCAGCGATGCGCTTCGCCGCCTTCTCGATACCGGTATCGAAGGAGGGATGGAGCTTGGCGGCACCATTCTCCCAATAGATTGCCGCGAGATCGGCAAGTGGCACTGCGCCCGGATGAAGAGTGATGGTCATGGTTCAGATCGTCCGTCCCTTGAAGATGCGTGCGTGAAGCGGATTGAAGCCGATGCGATAAACGAGCTCCGCCGGACGCTCGATGTTCCAGATGGCGAGATCGGCAGCTTTGCCAACTTCCAGCGTGCCGGTCTCGGCGAGAATACCAAGAGCCTTGGCGGCGTTGCGGGTCGTGGCAGTGAGGCACTCATCCACCGTCATGCGAAAGAGTGTCGCTCCCATATTCATGGTCAGCAACAGAGATGTCAGCGGCGAGGTGCCGGGATTGCAATCTGTCGCAAGCGCGATGTCCGCGCCCGTATCGCGCAGAGCCTGCATCGGCGGAAGCTTTGTTTCGCGCAGCGCATAGAAAGCGCCGGGCAGAAGAACGGCAACAGTGCCGGATGTGGCGAGCGCCTTCGCACCAGCCTCATCCAGATATTCCAGATGGTCGGCGGAAAGTGCGCCATAGGAGGCAGCCAGTTCTGCGCCGTGAAGATTGGATAGCTGTTCTGCGTGAAGCTTGATCGGCAGGCCGAGCGCTTTAGCCTTGTCGAAGACGACGCGCATCTCCTCGACGGAAAAAGCGATGCCTTCGCAAAAGCCGTCCACGGCATCAACCAGCTTTTCGTGATGCGCACGTTCCATACCAGGCAATACAACGTCAGCTATGTAATCCGCATTCCGCCCTTTGTATTCGGCGGGCGTCGCATGGGCGGCGAGATAGCTGGTCAGAACACGAACCGGACGCAAAGTTTCGAGCCTGCGCGCGACGCGCAGCATCTTCAGTTCGGTGTCGATATTGAGCCCATAGCCGGATTTGATCTCAATGGTGGAAACACCTTCGGCAAGCAGCGTGTCGAGGCGGGGAAGGGCTTCCGCGACCAGTTCGTCTTCGCTCTTCGTGCGGGTATCACGCACGGAAGAGACGATACCACCGCCAGCCTTGGCGATCTCTTCATAGCTTGCGCCATTCAGACGCATCTCGAATTCCATGGCGCGGTTGCCGCCAAAGACCAGATGCGTGTGGCCATCGATCAATCCGGGCGTGATCCAGCGGCCTTCGCAATCGATCGCCTCTGCCTCAGCGATCAGGTTTGAAGGGAGCTCGGACTCTGAGCCGACAAACACGATCCGCCCGTCTTTGACGGCAATCGCGCCGCTTTCGATAATGCCAAGGCCGTTACGGGAAGGATCAAGCGTCGCAAGGCGGGCGTTTCGCCAGAGCGAAATGCCGTTGTCGGCCGAGGTGGAATTCCGGTTTGTCATCAGTTTTTCCTTCCCTTCTGATCAATATGTATATACATAATAGAGGTAGAGGCAAGAGCCTGTTCGAGGAAATTGAGGAGCCGACATGTTCATCCATGCTGAAACCGCTTTGTTGCCGACAGGTTGGGCGACCAATGTTCGCCTCGAGATCGCAGATGGTAAGATCTTGTCGGTCACGCAGGGCGTGGAAGCCGTCGCCGGTGAAGAGCGTCACGCGGTGCTCGTGCCTGCCATGCCGAACCTTCACAGCCACGCCTTTCAACGCGCCATGGCCGGCATGGTGGAACGGCGCGGTACGACTGAAGACAGTTTCTGGAGCTGGCGCACGCTGATGTACCGCTTCGCGCTGTCGATGACGCCGGAGCAGGTGGAGGCGGTGGCAGCCCAGCTTTACATGGAAATGCTGGAGGCCGGTTTTGGTCGTGTGGGTGAGTTTCATTATCTCCATCACGACAAGGATGGCGCTCATTATGCCAACATTGCGGAGCTGGCCGAACGGATCGCCGCCGCCGCATCACAAACCGGCATTTCTCTGACATTGCTGCCGGTGCTCTACGCCCATTCCGGTTTCGGCGGCGAGCCTCCTGTGGAGGGCCAGCGCCGCTTCATCAACTCGATTGACAGTTTTGCCCGTCTGCTAGAGGGGTGCCGCAGAGCTGTCTCGGCTTTGCCCGCAAGCGTCGTCGGCGTTGCTCCCCATAGCCTGCGCGCTGTAACGCCGGAAGAGCTGAGCTTTGCCGCGCAATTGGCGCCCGATGCGCCGCTTCACATTCACATTGCCGAGCAGGTGAAAGAGGTCGAAGACTGTAGCGCGTGGTCGGGCAGGCGTCCGGTGGAATGGCTGCTCGAGAATGCGGAGGTCACGGATCGCTGGTGCCTCATCCACGCAACGCATATGACCGAAGCCGAAACGCAAGGCGTGGCCAGAAAGGGTGCGATTGCTGGTCTCTGCCCGATCACGGAAGCCAATCTCGGGGATGGCACCTTTTCCGCCGTTGAATTCCTCAAACATGGCGGCACCTTCGGCATCGGCTCGGACAGCAATGTGCTGATCGGTGTCGGTGAAGAGCTGCGTCAACTCGAATATTCTCAACGCCTTTCGCACCGCGCGCGCAACGTCATTGCTCCGGCCAATGGCTCGACGGGCCGCACCCTGTTCGATGGCGCTTTGACGGGCGGCGCGAAGGCTTTGGGTGTCAAGGCCGGGATCGCCGCAGGCAATGCCGCGGATTTCTCATCCTTGAATGTGGAGGCCGCTCCCTATCTGCAAGGCGACGATATTCTCGATGGCTGGATTTTCGGCAATCTCGTCAAGCCGCATGACGTGTGGATCAGCGGCAAGCCTGTGGTGCGCGACGGCGCACATATCCGCCGTGATGAAATTGCAGGTCGCTTCCAGCATACGATGCGGCAGCTTTTGTCCGTCTGACGCGAATAGATGAAGCTAACATAGGCGCCGGACGACCTTGACTCGGAGAACAAGCTCGCCGAGTCATTGCGGTCAGGGAGTTCAGACACATGCCACATTTTCTTCGCCAGCTTTCGCCGACGGGTCTCGGCGTCGCGGTCATGCTTTTCGGCATGCTGCTCTTCGCGCTCAACGATGCGATGGGCAAGTTCCTCGTCTCCACCTACAGCCTCGGTCAGGTCATCGCCGTGCGTAGCATCGCGGCCGTCATCATCCTGTTGCCGATCGTCTGGAAGGCAGGACTGCCGAAGCTGGTGAATGTAGAGCGCCCCGGTCTGCAGGCAGCACGTGTGTTCTTCTCAACGGCCGAACTCTTCTGTTTCTATTTCGCCGTCGCAGCACTTCCGTTGGCTGACGTCATGACCTATTGGCTGGCTGCACCTATCTATGTGGCCGCATTGTCACCCTTCCTTCTGGGTGAGAAAGTCGGCTGGAGACGGTGGACGGCGATCGGCATCGGGTTCGTTGGTGTGCTGATCGCGTTGAAGCCGAGTTCGGCCTCTTTGACCAGCGCCGCCTTCTTTTCCATCCTCGGCAGTGCCGCCTTCGCCTTTATGATGCTGTCCGGCCGACAGCTGCGCAATACGCCGGACACGGTACTGGCCTTCTGGCAGATCATCGGGGCAGGGCTTGCGGGTGTTGTTGCCATTCTCGTCACGCCGTCCGGCTGGATTCCAATACAATCGGGCTTCGATCTGTCGCTGCTTGCCCTTCTCGGCATCGTCGCGATGACCGCACATGTGCTGGTCAACCGCGCTCTCAAACTTGCCGACGCGGCGACAGTCGCACCTTTGCAATATACGTTGCTGTTGTGGGCCGTCATCTTCGGCTGGCTGATCTTCGGCGATGTGCCGCAGCTCAGCATCGTCATTGGCGCGGGGTTGATCGTTCTCTCGGGACTCTACATCTTCTTCCGCGAGAATGCCGTGAAGCGCAAACAGGCTAAGACGGCAGTTCAGCCCATCGAAGATCTGGTCTGATCCTTAATCGCACCGTAACGATGGCCTGGTGCCCGGATACAACCTGAAAGATGTAAATCAGGAGTCATCGGGCCTCGGAGAGGCCGACGACCAGCCAAAAAACAACTTTGACCTTGACGAAATCACGAAGTTGAGAGACTAGAGTGACATGCTGCCCCTGACATCGGGCAGGATGAAACCTTGGTGCCGGGCCCCTCTGGCGAGAGTTTTACGGCGCTCTCGCGATGTCGGTACCGCCTGCTTATGACGCCGGCGGATGAACACCCATGAACAACTCAACCATGCATTCGGTGCTGGCGCGCGACGTCACGCACATCTCCTGCTCTAATGTTGCGGGGGCTTTGTGATGACCCCCACCACGCAATCCACGCTCTCCTATTTCAAATGGGCCTTTATCGTCACGGTCGTCGGCCTGCTTCTCGGCGGCTATCTCGGCTGGGAAATGACCGGCACTGTGAGTGGCACTGCCACGATCTTCTTCATCTGCGCGGTGCTGGCCGTGCTGGAAATCTCGCTCTCCTTCGACAACGCCATCGTCAATGCCAACAAGCTGAAGGACATGACGCCGGAATGGCAGCATCGCTTCCTCACCTGGGGCATTCTGATCGCCGTCTTCGGCATGCGTATCGTCTTCCCGCTTCTGATCGTCGTCATCGCCGCCAATGTCGGCCCCTGGACGGCCATGGTGATGGCCGCGACCGAGCCGGATCGTTACGCCCAGATCATGCATGACGCGCATCTGCCGATTGCGGCTTTTGGCGGCACCTTCCTGATGATGGTGGGCCTCAGCTTCTTCTTCGACCATGAGAAGGACGTTCACTGGGTTCGCTGGTTCGAGGAAAAGATCGCGACCTATTCCTCGATCAAGGGCATCGAGATCGCCTTCGTCCTGATCATCATGCTGATCTTCACGCGCATCATCAGCAACAGCACCAACCCTGATCTCGGACCGGAGGCAGCCAACGTCTTCTTCACCTCCGCGATCTGGGGCCTCTTGACCTTCCTTCTGGTGGAAGTGCTTGGCGGCATCCTCGATCGCAGCCAGCAGATGCTGGAAGGCGCGGCGAAGGGTGGCTTCGGCGCATTCCTGTACCTCGAAGTTCTGGATGCCAGCTTCTCTTTCGATGGTGTCATCGGCGCTTTCGCTTTGACGTCGAACCTTTTCATCATCGCCATCGGCCTCGGCATCGGCGCCATGTATGTGCGCTCCATGACCATCATGCTGGTGGAAAAGGGAACGCTCGCGGAATATCGCTACCTTGAGCACGGCGCGTTCTACGCGATCCTGATCCTCTCGGTGATCATGTACACTCAGAGCCTCGTCCACATTCCGGAAGTCATCACCGGTCTTGGCGGCGCGACCCTCATCGGCATCGCGCTCTGGTCTTCGATCCGCTACAACAGGCAGGAAAAAGCCCGCGAAGCTGGTGCCGCGCATGGTGCCAAAGTCTGACGAGCGCAAGACCCTCTGACTCCAAGGGCAGAGGGTCGCTGCACCTTAATTTTGCGCGGCGCTTAAAAAATCGCCCGTGACCCCTCGCAATCGATGCGAATCGAGGGTGCGGAGAAGCCAAACTGTCGAAATGGCAGGTTGGCACGCTTCCTGCATCTTAAGTTCCCAAGTCCAGAGGGGACACGGAAGCTCAAAAAGAGCAGAGACAGACCGCCGCCATTTCGAAGAGAAAACTTCGATGGCGGCGGTTTTGTTTTTATTCACCGCTTGGCGCGATGATGTGCGCGATTGTTCAAAGGACGGAGAGATCGAACGTGCCAGTGGAATTGTCGCCAAGCCAGGCGCTCGGCTTGTGGCACCGCGTTGCGTTGGCGCAGGTGGAAGACAATGCGCCTGATCTGACACTGAGACAGACGGCGATTCTTCTCCAGATCTATCTGGTGCCACCGCCGCACACCGTGCGCGGCTTGGCGAGTATACTTGGCGTCACCAAGCCTGTGATCACGCGGGCACTCGACAGCATGGGCGCGATGGGTCTTGTCGATCGTGAGCGCGATGCGAAGGACCGCCGCAATGTGGTGATCAAACGCACGGTCGCCGGCGCGCTTTATCTGGAAAAATTCGGCGATCTGATTATTGATGGAGCACGAAAAGCTTAATGCTCGAAAGTTGCCGCATTGCCGTTCGATGAACGTCAGATAAACCTTTCGAAAACCAGGACCGAACGACCATGACATCTGCCGAAGCGCTTGACCGCCGACTGAACGTCTTCCGCGCCGATATCGCAGATGCGAAACTTAAAGGCAGGGTCGAGGCACAGCGTTTCATCACTGGCGAACCCGCCCAGGTCGCCCTTCCCGTTATCGGACTTCGCCCGAAGCCGGACATTGCCTCTGGCATCGATACCGAACTGCTGCTCGGCGAGCCGATCCGCGTCTTCGATAGTGCCGACGGTTGGGCCTTTGTGCAGGCTGAGGTTGATGGTTATGTCGGTTACGTTCCAGATGCTGCGGTGGGCGCTGTGGAGGCGACAACCCATATCGTCATCGCTCCCCGCACCTTTCTCTATCCTGCTGCTGAACTTAGAAAGCCACCGGTTGCAGCCCTTTCCATGGGCAGCCGCCTGACATTCGTCGGCGAGGAGGAGACGCGCGGAACGCGATACCTGATGACGGCAAAAGGCGAGGGGGTGATTGCCTCCCATTGTCTGCCCGTCGACCAGCAGATTTCGAGCGACTACGTCGCGGTCGCGCTGCGCTTTCTGGAAACACCCTATCTCTGGGGCGGCCGCTCCGGCTTCGGCATCGATTGCTCCGGCCTCGTTCAGTTGTCGATGGCCATGACCGGCAAATTTGCGCTGCGCGATACGGATATGCAGGTGAAGTCTCTCGGAACCGAAATCGAGCGCGACGCCTTGCGCCGCGGCGACCTTGTCTTCTGGAAAGGCCATGTGGGCATCATGGAGGACGAGAAAACGCTGCTGCACGCCAACGGCCATACGATGAATGTCGCACGCGAAAATCTGGACGAGGCCATTGAGCGGATTGGCTGGCTCTATGATAGGCCGACAGCCTATCGCCGTCCGTGATTGCTCACGAAAACGTTTTGAAAGGCATCCTGCGGATCACGCAGGCTCTGCTTATATAAACGTCATCTTGCATTGGGGTGCGACATGATGAGAAGCCTGAGACGTGCTCTTGCCGGTCTGACGTTGTGCCTTGTCGCCTGGGCACTGCCTCAGGCTGGCATGGCCCAGATCGTCTACAAGGACGGTTATCTCCCTGCCCCCGACGCCTATGCCAATCTGCCTGGCGTGAAGGACCCGAAGACGCTGCAGCCGCAGGAACGCTATCGCTGCCATTCGACTGTGGTTGAATCCAGCAACCCGAACGGCCCTTATCGCGATCTCTTCGGCAGCGATGGCCTGCCTGTTCAAGGCTATCGTTGCTCCGGCTCCTCAGGCACGTCTTTCTTCGGCACCCGAGTGCCGACATCGAAGGACTGGTATCCCGGCATCAACCCGCCCGCCACCGACTTCTAAGTTGCTTCGGCTTTCGCGCGTACCATACCTGCGTCAACCGGTCTGGACTTGCCATGCGCTTTTCAGATAAGTCTTTGACCCACAAGGTTCATGACCTTTGAAAATGCGCGGCGATGCCGGACCTGCCTCATGCGAGGGTCTGGCGCGGGGGATAGCAGCAGCAATGACGAAGACAGACATAGCGACCCGTGTTCACAACCACACCTGGAAGCTTGATCCCATTATCCGCAGCCTGATCGACACGGATTTCTACAAGCTGTTGATGTTGCAGATGATCTGGAAGCTCTATCCGGACGTCAATGCGACTTTCTCTCTGATCAACCGGACCAAGACTGTTCGGCTCGCAGAGGAAATCGACGAGGTCGAACTGCGCGAGCAGCTCGACCATGCGCGCAGTCTTCGACTGACGAAGAAGGAAAGCATCTGGCTTGCCGGTAACACCTTCTACGGACGCTCGCAGATTTTCGAGCCGGAGTTTCTTTCCTGGCTCTCCAGCTATCAATTGCCCGAATATGAGCTCTTCAAGCGCGACGGCCAGTACGAGCTGAATTTCCATGGCCGCTGGATGGATACCACGCTATGGGAAATACCGGCGCTCGCCATCGTCAATGAGTTGCGTTCGAGAAGCGCGATGCGTTCGCTCGGCTATTTCACCCTAGACGTGCTCTATGCCCGTGCGAAGGCCAAGATGTGGGCAAAGGTGGAGCGGTTGCGCGAACTTCCTGGCCTGCGCATCTCCGATTTCGGCACGCGCCGCCGCCACAGCTTCCTGTGGCAGCGCTGGTGCGTCGAAGCGCTGAAGGAAGGCATCGGCCCGGCCTTTACCGGAACGAGCAATGTATTGCTGGCGATGGATTCCGATCTCGAAGCCGTCGGCACCAATGCGCATGAACTGCCGATGGTCGTGGCCGCTCTGGCACAGAACGACGAGGACTTGGCCGCAGCACCCTATCAGGTGATGAAGGATTGGAATCGGCTCTATGGCGGCAATCTTTTGATCGTCCTGCCGGATGCCTTCGGCACGGCGGCCTTCCTGCGCAATGCGCCGGAATGGGTGGCCGATTGGACAGGTTTCAGACCGGATAGCGCGCCGCCGATCGAAGGCGGTGAAAAAATCATCGAGTGGTGGAAGAAGATGGGTCGCGACCCGAAGAAGAAGCTTCTCATCTTCTCCGATGGACTGGATGTCGATGCTATTATCGACACCTACAAGCATTTCGAAGGCCGTGCGCGCATGAGCTTCGGCTGGGGCACCAACCTCACCAATGATTTTGCCGGTTGTGCGCCGAAAACCATCGAAGGCCTGAAGCCGATCTCGGTCGTCTGCAAGGTGAGCGATGCCAATGGCCGCCCCGCGGTCAAGCTTTCCGACAATCCGCAAAAGGCGACCGGCGAGGCAGACGAGGTGCAACGTTATCTGAAGTTCTTCGGCCAGGAAGACCGTAAGGACCAGAAGGTCCTGGTGTAAGCGTCTTCAAGAACCGCAATCTCACACGGGCCCGGTCATCCTCGCCTTGAGCGGCGAGGATGAAAATGCGTCCGCTTATTTCTTCGCAAAGCTGCGGGAGATGTAGTGGAACAGAGCGCGGATCGCTTGTGCTTCGCCACCCACCGAAGTGTGCGGACGCTCGCTGAGCGACCATCCGTAAATGTCGAAATGCACCCATTTCTTCGTGGAAGTGACGAAGCGCTTGAGGAAGAGTGCCGCGGTGATCGATCCGGCCATGCCGCCGGACGGCGCATTTGTAAGGTCGGCGGCGCGGGAGCGAATGTCCTTATCGTAACCCATATGAAGCGGTAGCCGCCACAGCGGATCGTCAGTATCCATGCTGGCCTCTGCGATGCTGTGCGCAAGGTCTTCATCATCCGTGTAGAAGGGCGGGACGTCAGGTCCGAGGGCGACGCGCGCAGCCCCCGTCAGTGTCGCCATGTCGATCATCAGGTCGGGCGCGTCCTCGTCGGCATAGGCCAGCGCATCGGCGAGAATCAGTCGACCCTCGGCATCGGTATTGTCGATCTGGACGGTCAGACCCTTGCGGCTCTTGTAAATGTCGCCAGGGCGGAAGGCATTGGCGGAGATGGAGTTTTCAACCGCCGGAACGAGGACGCGAAGATCGATGGGCAGGCGTGCATCCATGATCATCAGCGCGAGACCAAGCACGTTAGCCGCACCGCCCATATCCTTCTTCATCAGGGCCATGGAGGAGGAGGGTTTGATATCGAGCCCGCCTGTGTCGAAGCAAACACCCTTGCCGACGAGCGTCAGGCGCGGATGACCTTTCTTGCCCCATGACATTTCCAGCAGGCGCGGCGCGCTGGCACTGGCGCGGCCAACCGCATGCACAAGAGGAAAGTTCTCCTTCAAGAGATCGTCGCCGGTGATGACGGAAACCTGCGCCTTGTAGTGGGCGGCCAGACTGCGAAAAGCGATCTCGAGTTCGTCCGGCCCCATGTCATTGGTAGGAACGTTGATCAGATCGCGCGCCAGGAAGACACCGGCCAGCACGCGCTTGATCTCCGCATCTTCGGCATCGCGGGGAATGAGAAGTTTCGGGCCTATGCTTTTGGCGGCGCGATACTTATCGAAGCGATAGGCGCCGAGACCAAAGCCGAGCGCCAGTCGATTGACGGTGAGCGGTGCCGTCTCGATATGCCAGTCGCCTTCGGGAAGCTCGCGCGCCAGTTTTCCGGCGATGAAAGGAAGCTCCGAAGGGTTGGTCCCGAGCCCAAGCAACGCGCCGCCCAGAGCGCCTTCCGCAGAAGGAATCAACAGGATGGCACCCGCTTCTGCTTTAAAGCCTGCCTTCTTCGCCCAGTCGAGAGCGATGGGATCAATGGCACCTTGATCGATATGGGCGGGCGTAACCGCAAAAACGGGAAGTGTTTCCCCAGGTTTCGAACTGAAGGGAGTGGCGCGCTCGATGAATTGATAAGGGACCATTGTCTGCTTTCGTAAACGGCTGAGGCGAGCAAATTAACACTCTGTTAGGGTTAACAGATTATTGCTGGAGCGAAAGTTGCGTGGTGCACGCTGCTTCGATGAAATATCCGATCACAGGGCCGGGGCGATATCATGATTGCGATTTCCTCACATCATGCCAACAAGCGCATCCTCCTTCGGGGTGCCTGTGCCGCTGTTCTGGCGCTTAGCCTTGCGGCCTGCTCCACGAACCGTCCGGACCGCATGTCGACGGGATCGATTTCTCCTGCCGTCTCGCATTCCTATGATCAGATGAACATGGATCAATTGCGCCAGGCGGAAGCCTCGGTTGGCGCATCCTATGCCCGCAATCCCAAGGATCGCAACACCGGGCTCAACTACGCCAACATCTTGATGATGACGGGTAAGAACGCACAGGCGCTTGCCGTCATGCAGCAAGTGGCGATCGCGTATCCAGCAGACCGTGAGGTTCTGGCGGCCTACGGCAAGTCCCAGGCTGCCGCTGGCCAGCTGGAACAGGCGCTCAACACCATCCAGCGCGCGCAAACCCCCGATAGACCGGATTGGCGCCTCTATTCCGCGGAAGGTGCGGTTCTCGATCAGTTGGGCCGTTCGAACGAAGCCCGGACGAAGTATCGTCAGGCGCTTGACCTGAAACCCAACGATCCGAGCATCCTCTCAAATCTTGGAATGTCCTACGTTCTGCAAAACGATCCGCGCACCGCAGAGACCTATCTGCGCAGTGCCGCCGGGCAGCCCGGTGCCGATAGCCGTATTCGCCAGAATCTGGCGCTGGTCGTAGGCCTTCAGGGACGTTTTGAGGAAGCGCAGAAGATCGCCACGCAGGAGCTCTCTCCTCAGCAGGCGCAGGCCAACCTTACCTATCTGCGCGGCATGCTGTCTCAGCAAAATGCGTGGTCGCAGCTTTCCGACAAGAACAAGAAGACGGACGTCCGTTAAGCACTTCTTCTTGTAGATCCCCTCAGCGACGGCGGAGCCGTGTGCCGCAGCATTGCGACCCATCATCATCGGTCTGGAACGGCACGGCTGGCGCTGTCGGCAACGTCATCAGAACGAGTCGGCAACGCGGATACCGGCGGGGCCGAGAATCACCGCAACCAGCACAGGCAGGAAAAACAGGATCATCGGCACGGTGAGCTTGGGCGGCAAGGCGGCTGCCTTCTTCTCGGCCTCGTTCATGCGCTCGTCACGACCCTCCTGCGCCAGAACACGCAAAGCCTGGGAGAGCGGCGTACCGTAGCGTTCCGCCTGGATGAGCGCCTGAACGACGTTCTTCACGCCGTCCAACTGGGTGCGCAATCCAAGATTCTCCAGCGCGACACGGCGATCCTGTAGAAAGGACAACTCTGCCACGGTCAGCACCATTTCTTCCGCAAGCTCTGGAGACTGCTCCGTCATTTCATCTGCCACTCGGCGCATGGCAATTTCCATGGTGGTTCCGGATTCGACGCAGATGAGCATCAGGTCCAGCGCATCCGGCCAGCTCCGCTTGATGGATTTCTGGCGCTTGGTGATGCGGTTCGAGATATAGATATTCGGCGCGTAAAATCCGAGATAGCCGAACAACAGGACAGCCATGAGACGGACAAAAAAGCTGTAACTGGCAAGGTTGTTCAGGCCGTAGACCCAGAACGCTGCGAGGGTCAGAAAGATGAAGGGCAGAATGAAGCGTGCCGCCAGAAACGTATTCAGCGCGTTCTGAGAGCGAAAACCTGCCGCCTTCAGCTTGTTCATCGTATTGGCATCCACCAGCGCCTCACGCAGGTTGAAGCGCTCCACGATCTTCGTGGCGGATTTACTCTGCGTGGCTCGGAGGCTTGCTTTGCCGGCCTTGTTCCCACCATCCGTCCGCTCACGTTCGCGCACGCGAATGCGCTCGCGTTCCGTCGATACCGCTTTCGTCCGTCGGTTGAGGTCCGCGCGGTTCAGATAGGGCATAGCCAATGTATAGACGGTGGAGAAAGCTGCAAAGGCAACAAGAGCACCGATGATCAAGTGCAGGTTGAGAAGGCTGGACATGATATGATCAAACATGGAACGGCCTCAAATCTCGAAGTTGATCATGTTGCGCATGATGATGATGCCGATCGACATCCACACCGCAGAGCAGCCAAGAATGAGGTGCCCTCGCTGGTCGGTAAACAGCACCATCAGATAGTCTGGGGAGGTAAGATAGACCAGGAACGCTACGATGAAGGGCAGGGCTCCGATGATCACGGCGGAGGCCTTCGCCTCCATCGACAACGCGCTGACCTTGGCTTTCATCTTGCGCCGATCGCGCAGCACCTTTGAAAGGTTGCCGAGCGTTTCGGACAGATTGCCGCCGGCCTGTGCCTGCATTGCAATGACGATTCCGAAGAAACTCACCTCAGGCAGAGGCATTGTCAGCGTCATGCGCTCGATGGCTTCGGGTAGCGACATGCCGACCTGCTGGGAATCGACGACGCGTCTGAACTCCGTCTTCACTGGCTCCTGACCGTCGGAGGCGATGAGCCGTACCGCTTCGTTGAGTGGAAGGCCGGATCGGATCGAGCGGCACATCACGTCGAGGGCATTCGGAAACTCCTCGAGAAACTTGGTCTGACGACGTTTCACAAGAAATCGTAAAACCCAACGCGGGGCACCGAGGATGCCAATAAAGCCGATGCCGAGCGCCACGAGAAGCGGCATGTCGTAAAGAAGAGCAACCAGTGCGGCGAAAACAGAAAGACCGGCGCTGATGAGATAGAGTCTGGAGGGCGAGATCGACAGATTGGCCTGGAGAATGAGGCTCTTCACGCTTGCAGTGTTGCGTTTTTTGGCCTTCTCGCTCTGTTTTTTTTCCAGCTCCTTCAGCATGTCCTGCGTCGACTTGCGACGCTTGGTGGTTTCCTGAAGGCGATCGCGCGCGGCTTTCATGTTGATGCGGTCTGTTTCGGCCGCCTTCACGCGGTTGACGCGGGTCGCAGTTTTTTTCTCCGTCTCGATCTGCGGAAAAAGGAAAACATAGGCGAGCGAGCCAGCAGAAATGGCGACGAGAACGATGAGAAGCAGCATTGTCATGGTCATTGGCTATTGCGCTCCATCGCCTCCAAGGCAGCAGCAAGACGCTGTTCCTCGTTGAAATAGCGAACCCGATCGTGGAAGTGCGGCTTGGTGATTCCGCTGGAAACATGCCGTCCGATCAAGCGTCCGTTGGAGTCCTCCCCCTCGATCTCATATTTGAAGAGGTCCTGGGTGATGATCACATCACCTTCCATGCCGACGACTTCCGTCACTTGGGTAATGCGTCTGGAGCCGTCGCGAAGACGCGCGGCCTGGATGATGACATCAACGGAAGAAGCGATGATTTCACGAACGGTTTTTGCCGGTAGCGTATAGCCGCCCATGGCAATCATCGATTCCATACGGCTCAGGCACTCGCGGGGCGTATTGGCATGGATGGTACCCATCGAGCCGTCGTGACCGGTATTCATGGCCTGCAGAAGGTCGAAGACCTCCGGTCCACGGACTTCGCCGACGATGATACGTTCAGGCCGCATACGCAGGCAGTTCTTGATCAGGTCACGCATGGTGATCTCGCCTTCGCCTTCGATATTCGGCGGGCGGGTTTCAAGGCGCACGACGTGCGGCTGCTGAAGCTGAAGCTCGGCGGTGTCCTCGCAGGTGATCACGCGTTCATCGCGGTCGATGTAGCTCGTCAGGCAGTTGAGAAGGGTCGTCTTACCTGAGCCTGTGCCGCCGGAGATGACGACATTGCAGCGGACGCGACCGATGATCTGCAGAAGGACAGCGCCCTCCGGCGTGATCGCGCCGAAGCGCACCAACTGGTCAAGCGTCAGCTTGTCCTTCTTGAACTTACGGATCGTCAGCGCCGGCCCATCGATAGAGAGTGGCGGCGCGATCACGTTGACGCGCGAGCCATCCGGGAGGCGCGCATCGCATATTGGGCTTGATTCATCGACGCGGCGGCCAACCTGACTGACGATGCGTTGGCAGATCGAAAGCAGCTGGGCATTGTCGCGGAAGCGGATATCGGATTCGATCGTCTTGCCGTTGACTTCGATGAAGGTCTGCCCGGCACCATTGACCATGATATCTGCGATGTCGTCACGCGCCAGAAGCGGCTCCAGCGGACCGTAACCCAGAACATCGTTGCAGATATCTTCCAGCAGTTCTTCCTGCTCGGAGATCGACATCGCGAAGTTTTTGATCGTAATAATATCGTTGACGATATCGCGGATTTCTTCGCGCGCGCTCTCCCCGTCAAGCTTTGAAAGCTGTGACAGATCAATGGTGTCGATCAAGGCGGAGAAGACCTGAGCCTTCGTCTGATAATAGTCCTCGGTGCGCGCACGCTTGCGGGCCTGGCTGCCTGTGTCCTTTTGAACCGCAGAGGGTTTAGGTGCAGGTGGCTGCATCACGATAGATTGGGACGGGCGGGGTTCGTCCATCACGGGCGGCGCAGTCATGACAGCCGGATGGGCAGCCGGCAAAGCAGGCCGTCCACTGTTTGCGCTTCGCCCGAAGCCTTCGCCGCCACGTTTTCCAAACATCTCTTGTCTTCCGGTCTGTCGTCTCGTGGACCAATCCACGTTTTACTTGCGTTTCAGGATTTCCATGAACTTGCCGAGCCCCGGTCGTTTCGCTTTGCGGGCCGACGATCGGCCCGTGAGCACGTGCGAAAGCTGGGAGAAGGTTTCCGCAACCGGCGATTTGGCGTCGATCTCACTGATCATTCGCCCGCTGTTAGAGGCAGCACCGAAGAGTTGAACATCGAAGGGGATGATGGCAAGCGGCTCTATTTCCAGCGGCTCAAAGAAGTCGGTGGGATCGATCTCAGGACGCTTCGCCATCCCCACCTGGTTCAGAACCAGATGCGGCGCCTTGTCGTTCGGTCGCAGCTTCTTCAATGCATCGAGAAGGTTCTTGGTGTT
This sequence comes from Agrobacterium cavarae, assembly GCF_004310285.1. GTDB lineage: Bacteria > Pseudomonadota > Alphaproteobacteria > Rhizobiales > Rhizobiaceae > Agrobacterium > Agrobacterium cavarae. Next base: position 63,015 of record NZ_SISF01000022.1, on the reverse strand, counting down.
TCTTAGATTTGCCAGGTCCGGAACGGCCGTGATGACCACCTCATCGACCTCTGCCAGAACGGCCTGCGTCCAGTCCGACCAGACATGTGGAACGTCCAGCACCGCAACCGGCGCGCTGCGTTGCAGGAGCTCCAAAAGTGGCTGGAAGGCCGCTCTATCGAAATCATACGCACGGTCGAGAAGCGATGGCGCGGCCAGAATGGACAGGTTTTCAGAACATTTGGTCAGCAGGCGATCGAGAAAAACCTCGTCGAGCCGATCCGGCGCGAAGACTGCCTCGGCAATTCCCTGTGCGGGGTCCTGATCGAAGTCGATATTGACCGTCCCGAAGGGCAGATCCAGGTCGGCAAGAATGGTCTCGGTGGAAAACAGGCTCGATATTCCGAAGGCACAATTATGCGCGATGGTGGAAGAACCGACACCGCCCTTGGCGCCGATGAAGGCGATGCTCCGCCCAAGCGGCTCAGCCTCCGGATCGACGAAGATTGCAGAGATCGACGCCATAAGGTCCGACGCTTTGATCGGTGAAACGAGATACTCGGAAATACCATTGCGCATCAGGTCGCGGTAGAGCGCGATATCGTTGTGACGCCCGATGATGATGACGCGCGTCGATGGATCGCACACCTCTGCCAGAGGTGCGAGATCGCTCAGTAGCGTCGATGGATCGCGATGGGTTTCGAGAATGACGAGATTAGGCGTAGCCGTGGATGAAAACGTTCTCGCAGCCGCTTCGATCTCGCCATTGGTCACCCGCATGCTGACCTTGTTCATCCGTCGGTCGGCTGCCAGCCGCTCCATCGTCCGCTGCATAGCCTCGCTTTCACAGAAGGCGTGGATCGAGATGCGTGGCAAAGGGCGAACGCTCTCCAACTCGCCTGGGCGGAGCGTGTCTTCGGCGACTGGCACATCTGCGTTGTTGTGCCGAATATCGTAGTTCACCGGGTTCATATCAGATCCTGTCGCTCAAGCTGGGAGGCGCGTCTTAGTCGTTCGTGGTGGCTGTGTTCTTACCGGCGCGATACTTGCCGAGTACGACCGATCGCCGTTCAGCGTCGATCGGGCTCATGCCGCGGGGGCCGACAAGATCCATGGGGTTGGCAATCTGTGCCGCCAGATTGCTCTGGGAAGCGCAGCCGAAGTTATACCAGTTCTTGTTGGATGAGGTGTTGCTGTTCAAGTCTTCGGGCCACTGGCCGCACTGGCCCGTCATGGCGGTGACGGCAACATAGGAAAGCCGTATGGGCGCCGCATCGCCATAGGGCGAAGCACCGTAAGGAACCTCGGCGATCTTTCCCGCTGGAATGCCGGAAGATGTCAGGATCGATCGGATTTGACGCTTGATGATAGACGCGGACGCTGCATTGGCCGAGCCCGTTGGCACCTGCATTTGAACGATGCTCGTGGAACTCGCCACATAGTTCTGGACGAAGCCCTTCACATTTTCGGCCATAGCCCCGGGCAGCCTGTTGTCTGCCGGAGAGACTGGAATATCCAGCGAGTGTTGCGCTTCGGACAGGGTGATCGGGTGGCGCGTGCGATAGTCGTCCGGAATGGCGCCCGTCGTCTGAGGATCGCGTGCACATCCCTGCAGGGCAGCGACCGCAGCGAGCATGCAGACGAGGTTAGAGAGGCGCAGATAAGAAACAGAATTCGTCATAGGGTGCGTTTTTGTCATTTGTAGATAAATCCTACCGAGCCCTGATATGGCTGTGCCTGAACCTGCTGCCTGTTGTTGCCGTAGACCTTGTTCACCCGGTTCATGAAAAACGTTGCGGAGTCGTTTTCCGGGCTGAAGTTGTCATCGGGCCGCGCGATCTGATTGCGTGCCACGGGCCGAACGAGATAGGGCGTGGCGATGATGACGAGTTCGGTCTCGTTGCGAATAAAATCCTTGCTGCGGAACAGCGTGCCGAGAATTGGAACCTTGGAGGCACCTGGGAGGCCTGACATAGCCTGGCGGACATTGTCCTGCACCAGACCTGCAATCACGATCGAGCCACCCGAGGGTAATTCGACGCTCGTCGATGCTTCGCGCTTGCGAATCGAAAGATAGGTGCTGCCAGGAACGCGGCTCGTGTTGCCGTTGCCTGAGACGACGTTGCCTTCATAGGTCGGCTCGGACACGTTGGTCTCGATTTTCAGGCTGATGCGGCCGGGAGACAGCACGACCGGCCGGAAATTCAACTCGATGCCATATTCCACCGTGTCGGTCTGGCGCGTTACCGTCGGCACATTATTGTCATCGAAAGTGACGTTCTGAACGCCTGCGAGACGGAAGTCGCCGCCGACATAGAACTTTGCCTGCTCGCCGGAAATCGCAGTCAGGCTCGGTTCAGCGAGCGTTCGCATGACGCCTGCCTGCTCCATGGCGTTGAAATAGCTGGACAGAGCGACCTTGCCGATGGCGCCCCCGATATTGCCGGAGCCTCCGATCGCCAGCGCGTTACCAAGGTTGGCTGGATTGGAGAACGAGACCGCTCCACCGAAGTCCGAGCCCGAGCCGCTGATGGAACCGTTGAAGCCGAGCTGCTTGAGAACCTGGCGGCTGACTTCGGCGACCGTTACTTTCAGCGTGACCTGATCTTCGCCCTCGATCGTCAGCATATTGACGATCGACGACTTCTGACGGTTTTCCGCAAAGATCGCCACGGCACCGTCGCCGTTGCTTTCGCTGGTCGCCGTGATGTTACGCGTTGTTGCTTCACCACCCTGGAGGAAGGCTGTGGCAAGTTGCACCGCGCGTGCGGAATCCTGAGGGGTACGGACACTGCCCGAAAGAACAATGTTGTCCGATACGATTTCGACCCTGATATCCGAATCCGGAATGAAGCGGCGCAGATTGGCCTCAAGACCGGTGATATCGCGCTCGACCTCAAGATCAAGGCTGACAATCTCTTCGCCATGGGCGCCGAAGATGAAGATGTTTGTCTGCCCGACCGACTTGCCGAAGAGATAGATACGGCGCGACGTGCGTGTCACCGCATCTGCCATGCTCGGATCGGCAACGAGAATATCGTGGGCATCCTGCGGCAGATCCACGACGAGGGCCTTGTTCAGACCAAGCTTCACGCGCTTGCGCACGCCCGTGCCACTTTCAGAGATCCGAAGAATGCTGGCACTTTGGGCGAGCGCATCCATGGTGCCGATCCCAAAGTGGGATGCACCGGGAACGCCTGCAAAGCCAATGCTGAAGGCGATGCCACCAATGAGCGCCGCCTTCAGGCCATGTCGGATCGAGTTCGTCTTGCTCATTGTGCGGCTCCCTCATTTTCTCGCACGATCGAGCCAGACTTGATGATCTGGATCGCCGGTCTGCCGGATTCGCCGCTGAGTAGATAATCTGCAGATGCCGTGTCGCTATCCTGCACATCCGCAACGGAGCGGAGCGACAAGGTCAGACGGTCCGCCATCTGGTGTGCGACGGTGATGATCTTGGCCTGCTCGGGCGTCAGTTCCAGTGTTGCTGTGGCACCAATGACAGACGGCGTACCGTCAGGCCCTTCCTTGATCTGCTGGTCGATCGCCAGAACGCGGACATTGTTGAGAACGTTTTCGGTCAAGAAGCCGCCGCCCTCATTTTTGCGCACCATGATGACATCGACGCGGTCATTGGGAAGAACGAAGCCGCCCGCACCGGTGGCAACCGATATTTCGGTGGACACAGCCCGCTTTCCAGCGGGCAGAAGCGAGGACATGATGCGCGTGCTGGAATCGACCACCTTTTCGGAGCGAAGCGGCTCTCCTTCGAAAAGCGGGAGGCGAACGATCGCGCCCGTCAGTTCGGCGATCGCATCAGGCCGTTTTTCCTCGGTGACATAACTATCATTGACGCTGCCTTGGGGCCATCGCGCCCAGCGCACGGAACTTGCGTCGAGCCGGCTACCCACGGGCAAATTAACGGCCGAGACCAGAACGCTAACGGTCGGCTCTTTCTGGATAATGGCTTCTGCCTTCTCCACCACCGCCTGCGGCGCAGAAATCTGCATGGCCAGCAGGCCTGCAAGACCAGCAGCCACAACGGCAACGGAGAGGATAACGACACGTGAGGACTTCATGCTGGGCCTTTGGAGTAGAATCTCTACCCAGAAGATGGCCTGCCATTCGTGTAATTATGGTTAATAAGAAGTGATTGTTTTGGGTTAATCAGAAATTAATGTGCTGTATTAGCAAGTTTAAATGGGATTCTAAGCGTCTATCATAAAACGGCGCGCATTGCGGCCTGAACGATGGGTGCTTCCGGGTAAAACAACAGACCCGCGATCGCGATGGCGATACCATATGGAACCTTCTTTGCGACCAGCAACGAGTCAGGAATAGGGAGGCCGCTCGCCATTATCTCTTGAGCGCGCGAACGCAAGAGAAGTATGCCAAGGGTCAAAATACCTCCGATAATGGCCACTGCGATCAAGAACGTCGCGAGAGAGTCGTTGAACCCGAACCAGACAGCGCAAGCTGTGAGGAGCTTTGCATCTCCCCCTCCCATGACATTGAGGGCAAACATCGAGAAGCAAACAAGGAAAACGACTAGTCCAGCGGCAAAGCTCAGACCAAATGTTTGCCAGTCCATCCCAGATGCAAGTGCTACCACGATGAAGGTCCCCATAAGTATGACGGAGATTCTGTTCGGAATCGTCATCGAAAAGAGGTCCGTCAATGCTGCGAGCGCTAGGCAAAGCGGGAATACGAGAAAGATCGAAGCGGTGATCATGCTTTACCTCAAATGCGGCAGGTGGCTCTTCTTCTAAAGAAAATGCCGCCCGGAGGGCGGCACTTTGTTCGAATGTCGCTGCAATCAGCCGCCACCGTTGCCGCCGCTGCCACCATTACCGCCCGTGGCGGCGCCGGCAGCGCCGGAATTTGTCAGCTTGGTACCGATGTTCTCGAATGTTGATGTGAGTTTGCCGCCTATGGTCTGCGCACCCCCAATGATGGCAACAGAGATCAGGGCCGCGATCAGGCCGTATTCGATGGCGGTGGCGCCGGACTCGTCCTTCAGGAACCGAGCGAAAATCTTTGTCATGCGGATTCTCCTAATTCGTTGTTTGTCAGCACGCCGACAACTGTTTCCCGTTGTTCGGTTGAGGCAAACCTACAAAATCTCGATTGCCAAGCGTTTAAAGAACGGGCTTAACGTAACGTTAAATGAGTAATGTCGAACGTTTGGTAAACAAAGCCAAAGATTAAAAGATAAAATACGATTGATGGAGAGAACGTCTGAAGAGTATAGGATAGTGCGAGCCTATCTTGCCTGAAATTCATCGCAACATCGCTGGTATTGTGCGGTTATGCGACAGGCTGTAGCGACGTCGGATTGTATTTGATCGCGCGGCACTTTCTCATTTTGGAGCGCCGTTTAAGTCTTCATTCACCATTCCCGTTCATGGTGGTGACGATGAAATGCGCCAAGCATAAACAAAGGTCTGTTCCGCTCATGCTGTCTTCCACCATCAAAAGATTTGCAATTGCTGTAGCGGTCTTAGGTTTTGCGCCTGCTTTTGCGCTCGCGGCGGATGATGGGATGCTCCGCGTCTCGATGAATCAGGCGCGGGTGCTGAAGCTTGACCGCGCCGTGAGCAAAGTCATTGTCGGTAACTCGAAGGTCGCGGATGCGACGGTTGCCGATGCAACGACGATCGTGCTGACCGGACGCAGTTTCGGCACCACCAATCTCGTACTCTTGGATGCCGAGGGAAACGCAATCGTCGATGAACGCGTTCTGGTGTCGATTGATGAAGGCAACACGGTCAGGGTCTATCGCCAGACCTCACGAAGCGTTCTGTCCTGTTCGCCCTCCTGTGAAGAGCACGCGCAGAACTAAAATCGCGTATGCCAGCATGACTCGCTTCAGAGTGTTCTTGGTTCAGCCCGCGTTCGCTGAACACATCTACTGACTTTGGCGTTTGGACGCCACACGCACTGCACTCAAAAACGACTTTCCCTTTTGTTGAAACAGAAGTTTCGCAGGAAGAACACGGCCATTAATACGTGCGTAGAAGCGTGCTTGCATGCAAAGAGCCGCCGCCTCGCACGACGCTCATCGACACCCAATTTATGAGTGAAGATCGCCAATACAAACGCTAAAAGTATCGCCCCCTAAGGGGAGATCAAAATTTCTATTTTTTGGCTAAGTGATTGATCTGGCTAGGATCAAATAAGGAATGGTGCCCAGAAGAGGACTCGAACCTCCACACCCTTGCGAGTACCAGCACCTGAAGCTGGCGCGTCTACCAATTCCGCCATCTGGGCGACGAGGAGCCATGTACGGGGGCAGGCGGCTGGTGTCAACAGGGATTTTGAAGTTTTGTGACGATCCTTGTTTTTTCATCAAAAAACATCGTTGCTGGGCGTGAGATGGATACTGGAATGTCGGTCGAGCAATCCAATATTGGGCCTTCGATGATGCGCCTTCCATGCGCTGATTCCTGATAGCGGCCAGCCTGCTTGCCTGTCGCGTTAGGTATCAAGCCCCTCATTCTTCTGCCGGTCAAGATGGCCGAGATCCCGGTCCGGGTCGATCATATCGCGCAGACGCTGTTTCAACTCCTTGGGCCCGGGAAAACCGCCATCGCGTTTCCGCTCCCACAACAGTGCCCCATCTACGGTAATTTCAAAGCGGCCGCCCGTGGCCGGAACCAGCGCGACCTCTGCGAGACTGTCCGAGAAGGTGCTGAGCAGCTCTTGCGCCATCCAAGCAGAACGTAGCAGCCAGTTGCACTGTGTGCAGTAGGTGATCGAAACGCGGGGTTTTACAGTGCCTTCCATCTCAGCCGTCCTCATATAAGCTCACGGAAATATTACTTAGTTTGTCATGTTTTGAACGAGCGCAACTTGCGCGAACGGCAGCTTGTTGCAGATGGTCAGGAATTGCAATCAGCGGAGTATTCCATGGAAAATAATGAGCTTTCTCGTGAGCGATTGATCATCCCGGCTGTCGCGCCGATCTATAATGGTACCTACGAACTGGCGGAAACGATTCTGCGCGTCGTTGCCGGCGTGCTTCTCGTCACGCATGGCTTCGGCAAGATCACAAATCCCTTCGGCGCTGTCGGCATGGTGGAAAGCCTGGGTTTCTATCCCGGCGTCTTCTGGTCACCGCTTCTGGCGGCAACGGAATTTTTCGGTGGCATCCTTGTGGCGATCGGGCTCCTCACGCGTCCCGCGGCTTTCGCCGCCTTCATCGTCTTGATGGTGACGGTTTATTTCCATTGGATCGTCAAGTCGGAAGGGCTCGGCGGGGCAGAGAAGTCCATCCTGTGGTCGGCGATTTTTCTGTTCTTTGCGGTCAGAGGCGGCAACAGGCACTCCATCGATGCCAAGCTGCGCAGAGTCTTTTGAGAGAAAGACAATGTGGAGGCGACACTGCGTATTAGCAGCGCGCCTCCACGCAAAATTCCGTCGTCCAACGAGCACATGACGAGGCGGTGAAAATAATCTTCAGCCGGGAACTTTCCTGCCGCAAGCGGATTACGCATGGGGTGAAGTGCGGAAAAATTCATGGTCGATTATTTGCTGCCTCTGGAAGCGCGTAGAGCCGGTGAGCGTTTGCTTGCTGATCATGCATCGGAAGACCCTTTTGCGGCAGCGTTCAAGGCAACCCGCATGCCGATGATCATCACCAATCCGAAGCAGGACGACAATCCGATCATCTTCTGCAACAAGGCCTTCAATGACCTCACAGGCTATAGCAGCGATGAGTTGATCGGCCGAAACTGTCGTCTTCTCCAGGGCGAGAGGACCGATCCACAGGCGGTCGCCAAAATCCGCGACGCCATCAGTGCGCAAACCTCGGTCTCCGTCGACATATTGAACTATCGAAAAGACGGAACGCAGTTCTGGAATGCTCTCTTCGTTAGCCCTGTCTGGGATGATAAGGGAGAGGTGATCTACTATTTCGCCTCGCAGCTCGATTTCACCCGGATCAAGGACAAGGAAGCAGAGCTCGCCGAAGCCCGTAACCTTGCCGAAGAAGAAGTCAGCCGCCGCACCAAGGATCTTCGCGATGCGCTCGACGCAAAGACCATGCTGGTCCACGAGGTCGATCACCGCGTCAAGAACAACCTGATGACCATGGCGTCTATCGTGAAGCTTCAGGAGCGGATGACGGAGAACGAGACGGCGAGCGCGACGCTGAAATCGGTGCTGAACCGCATCGAGGCCCTCAGCACCGTTCATCGCAAGCTGTTCACGTTCGACAATATCGCTCGCTTCGATGTTGCCGATTTCGCCGAAGATCTCGTCGTCAATCTGACAAGCCAGCTGAAGCGCACCGATATCAATGTCACGCTGGATCTATCCCCGGTCTATGTGCCCGCAGACAAAGCATCGCCTCTGTCGCTCATCGTCAACGAGTTGGTGGGCGATGCAGTCAGGCGCGGGCTGGGTGATAGTGGCGGCGACATCAAGGTGACGGTGAAGAGGCTGAACGGGCATTTCCTCATTCAGGTGGCCGATACGACCGATCCGGTCGAGGTCGATGAGGAAGAACAGCGTTTCAGTCAGATGTTGCTGGAAACATGCGCACGCCAAGTCAGTGCGGAAATCAAACGAGAACAAAATGGCCGGCAGACGATCGTCAGCGTGACGCTGCTGGTGGGACATGAAAAGGAATCATGAATTTGCGCATTATCATCGTCGAGGATGAGGCACTCCTGGCGCTTGAACTGGAAAGCGAAGTCGAGGCCGCCGGACATACCGTCATCGGTGTCGCAGCCGATAGCGCGTCGGCCATGACCTTGATCGAGAAGGAAAGTGCGGACTTCGCCTTTGTCGATATTCATCTCCTTGACGGTCCGACCGGCGTGGATGTCGGGCGGTTTCTTGCCAGCAAAGACATCCCTTACGTGTTCGTCAGCGGCAATGTGAAACGCATCCCGCCTGATTTTGCCGGCGCTGTCGGAGCCATTGAAAAACCCTATACGGTCAATGGCTTACAGAATGCGCTCGAGTATCTGGATGCCATGATCAGCGGCAAAGACGCTCTGATTGTGCCACCGAACCTGATCATGCCCGCAACAACGACTCCGTAATGGCTATGACTGTGACGAGTAATACCGGCAATATCGGTCCGATTCTGACCCAGCTTTTCGAACAGGCGCCGACCTTCATTGCGCTTTTGCGCGGACCAGACCACCGCTTCGAGCTTGCCAATCCAAGCTATCTGAACCTTGTTGGACGGCACGATATTCTAGGGCGGACGGTGGCCGAAGCGCTTCCTGACGCCGCTGCGCAAGGCTTCGTCAACATTCTCGACGACGTTTACCGAACGGGCACACCCTATAAGGCTCTCGGCGCGCTCTTCGTCATTCAGACGGAAGAGGGTGGACCCGGCAGAGAATGCTATCTCGACTTCCTCTATCAGCCGATCCGTGACGAGAACGGAGACGTCTGTGCCATCTTCGTCGAGGGCTCGGACGTCACGGAACGCACGCTCTCCGAACGGGCGAGACGCGAAAGCGAAGACCTCTACAAAGGCCTCTTCGATGCCATTGATGAGGGCTTCTGTATCATCGAGTTTATGGATGGGCCGCATGGGCGCGATAGCGACTATGTGCACATCCAGGCAAACGATGCCTATGCCCGTCACGCAGGTATCCCGAATGTGGTTGGCCAAAAGCTGCGCGAGATGGTGCCGGACGAGGCCGATGCCTGGATCGCGCGCTATGGTGCGGTTCTCAAAACCGGCGAACCCATTCGTTTTCAGCAGGAGCTGGTGGCCACAGGACGCTATCTCGAGCTTGCGGCCGTTCGCATCGAGCCGAGGGAGCGGCGCCAGGTCGCCGTTCTTTTTCAGGATATTACCGCGCGCAGACGGGCGGAGCTCGCGCTGGAGAAGCTGAACGTCACTTTGGAGCAGCAGGTCGAGGAGCGCACCGCCGAGCTGATGGTGGCGGAAGAAGCTCTGCGCCAAGCCCAGAAGATGGAAGCCGTCGGCCAGCTCACCGGCGGATTGGCCCATGATTTCAATAACATCCTGGCTGGCATCAGTGGCAGCCTGGAGATGATGAACACCCGGCTTGCACAGGGTCGGGTTGGAGACCTGTCACGTTATATCAATGGTGCCATGGGGGCTACCAAGCGGGCCTCCGCACTGACCCAACGATTGCTTGCCTTCTCGCGCCGCCAGACGCTCGATCCGAAACCGCTCAACATCAACACGCTGGTCGATAGCATGCTGGACTTGGTGATCCGCAGCGTCGGGCCGGAGATCAAGGTAGAGACGGTGGGGGCGGCAGGTCTCTGGCCGACCTTCGTCGATACCAGCCAGCTCGAAAATGCGCTTCTCAATCTCTGCATCAATGCGCGCGACGCCATGCCGAATGGCGGCAAGCTGACGATCGAAACCGGAAATCGCTGGATGGACGAGCGCGCGGCCCGGATGCGCGGGCTGGAGCCGGGACAGTACGTGTCTCTTTGCGTTTCCGATACGGGAACGGGCATGTCGCAGGACATTATCGAGCGTGCCTTCGATCCGTTCTTCACCACCAAGCCGATCGGTCAGGGCACGGGGCTCGGCCTTTCCATGGTTTATGGTTTTGCCGGTCAGTCGGGCGGTGCTGCGCGCATCTATTCCGAACTTGGTAAGGGCACGATGATCTGCATCTATCTGCCGCGCTATTCCGGCTCCATCGATGCGGCCGATCCGGAAGCGGAGGCCAGCATCGATGCACCGCGGGCGGATGGCGACGAGACGATCCTGGTGGTGGATGATGAGCCTCTCGTCAGAATGCTTGCCGTCGAGGAGCTTCAGGATTTGGGCTACTCCGTCATCGAAGCGGAAGACGCGCCGTCTGCCCTGCGGCTGCTCAATTCCAGTAGACAAATCAGCCTGTTGATCACTGATGTCGGCTTGCCGGGAGGCATGAATGGACGCCAGCTGGCAGATGCGGCGCGCACCAACCGGCCGGATCTGGAAGTGCTGTTCATCACCGGTTATGCGGAGAATGCGGTGTTGAACCATGGTCATCTGGAGCATGGCATGCATGTCATGACCAAGCCCTTCCAGCTCGATGTTTTCGCCCAAAGGGTCAAGAGCCTGATCAAGCCGCAGGGTTGAGGGTTGTCCAGCGGCTATAGCGCGATCCCTTGTGTGGATCCTGCGCCTGTCACACCAGCTTTAGAAGCTTGATGAAGAAGTTCAGCAAATCTTTCTTTTTGCTGCCTTCGCTGACGCCATTCGCCTTGCAGCAAGAAAATTCGCTCCTTATATACGCCGCATACCAGCAGAAATGCTGACAAAAAGGCAAGACCATCCAAGTCAAGGAGTCGTCAGTGGAATGCCTCCCGGGGTTCCGATGACTCGCTTCAAGGAGAGAAGAAAATGGCAAAAGTAATCGGCATTGACCTTGGCACGACCAATTCCTGCGTCGCAGTGATGGACGGCAAGGACATCAAAGTAATCGAAAACGCGGAAGGCGCGCGCACCACCCCCTCCATGGTCGCGTTCAGCGATGATGGCGAGCGTCTGGTCGGTCAGCCTGCAAAGCGCCAGGCCGTCACCAACCCGACCAATACCCTGTTTGCGGTAAAGCGCCTCATCGGCCGTCGTTACGACGATCCGACCGTTGAGAAGGACAAGGGTCTGGTTCCCTTCGACATCGTCAAGGGTGACAATGGCGACGCTTGGGTACAGGCGCAGGGCAAGGGTTATTCCCCGTCGCAAATCTCCGCGATGATCCTTCAGAAGATGAAGGAAACCGCTGAATCCTATCTCGGTGAAAAGGTCGAAAAGGCCGTCATCACCGTTCCGGCATACTTCAACGACGCCCAGCGTCAGGCCACCAAGGATGCAGGTCGCATCGCTGGTCTCGACGTGCTGCGCATCATCAACGAGCCGACAGCTGCCGCTCTTGCCTATGGCCTCGACAAGAAGGAAGGCAAGACGATTGCCGTGTACGACCTTGGTGGTGGTACCTTCGATATCTCCATCCTGGAAATCGGCGATGGCGTCTTCGAAGTGAAGTCCACCAATGGTGATACCTTCCTCGGCGGTGAAGACTTCGACATGCGTCTGGTCGAGTACCTCGCAGCCGAATTCAAGAAGGACAACGGCATCGACCTGAAGTCCGACAAGCTTGCTCTGCAGCGCCTCAAGGAAGCTGCCGAAAAGGCAAAGATCGAGCTGTCGTCTTCGCAGCAGACCGAAATCAACCTGCCCTTTATCACGGCAGATGCTTCCGGTCCGAAGCACTTGACGCTGAAACTGACCCGCGCCAAGTTCGAAAGCCTGGTTGATGACCTGGTTCAGCGCACTGTCGCGCCGTGCAAGGCAGCTCTTAAGGATGCAGGAGTGTCCGCTTCCGAGATCGACGAAGTCGTTCTGGTCGGTGGTATGAGCCGCATGCCGAAGGTGCAGGAAGTCGTCAAGCAGTTGTTCGGCAAGGAGCCCCACAAGGGCGTCAACCCGGACGAAGTCGTTGCCATGGGCGCTGCCATCCAGGCAGGCGTTCTGCAGGGCGACGTCAAGGACGTTCTGCTTCTCGACGTAACCCCGCTGTCTCTCGGTATCGAAACGCTGGGCGGCGTCTTCACCCGTCTGATCGACCGTAACACGACGATCCCGACGAAGAAGAGCCAGACCTTCTCGACCGCCGAAGACAACCAGTCTGCCGTGACCATCCGCGTCTCGCAGGGTGAGCGCGAAATGGCAGCCGACAACAAGCTGCTCGGCCAGTTCGACCTCGTTGGCCTGCCGCCATCTCCCCGTGGCGTTCCGCAGATCGAAGTGACCTTCGATATCGATGCGAACGGCATTGTCCAGGTTTCGGCCAAGGACAAGGGCACCGGCAAGGAACAGCAGATCCGTATCCAGGCCTCCGGTGGTCTCTCCGACGCCGACATCGAGAAGATGGTCAAGGATGCGGAAGCCAATGCTGAAGCCGACAAGAAGCGTCGTGCGGGCGTAGAAGCCAAGAACCAGGCGGAAAGCCTGATCCACTCCACCGAGAAGTCGGTTCAGGAGTATGGTGACAAGGTTTCCGAAACTGACCGCAAGGCAATTGAAGATGCCATCGCTGCCCTCAAGACGGCTGTTGAAGCATCCGAGCCGGATGCAGACGACATCCAGGCGAAGACCCAGACCCTCATGGAAGTGTCCATGAAGCTCGGTCAGGCCATCTACGAAGCCCAGCAGGCGGAAGCCGGTGAAGGCGGCGCAGGCGGCAAGGACGATGGTGTGGTCGACGCCGACTATGAGGAAATCAAGGACGACAAGAGGTCCGCTTAAGTGTGGTTCTTGCTCTTGAACTTGGGTAAATGAGACTGACTCCGGCTGCCTCGTGCAGCCGGAAATCCATTTCGGGGTGTGTTATCTTCATGGCGAAAGCAGACTTTTACGAGACATTGGGCGTGAGCAGATCCGCCGATGAAAAGGAGCTGAAGAGCGCCTTCCGCAAACTTGCGATGAAGTATCATCCGGACAAGAATCCCGATGACGCTGAATCCGAGAAGAAATTCAAGGAAATCAACGAAGCCTACGAAACACTGAAGGACCCACAGAAGCGCGCGGCTTACGATCGCTTTGGCCACGCAGCTTTCGAGCATGGTGGCATGGGTGGCGGTGGCGGCGGCGGTGGTTTTGCCAGCGGCGGTTTCTCCGACATCTTCGAAGACATATTTGGCGAGATGATGGGTGGCGGTCGTGCGCGCCGGTCGTCGGGCGGTCGCGAACGCGGTGCCGATCTCCGCTACAATATGGAAATCTCGCTGGAAGAAGCCTTCACCGGCAAGACGGCGCAGATCCGGGTGCCGACATCCATAACCTGCGATGTCTGTTCCGGTTCCGGCGCAAAGCCGGGTACGAGCCCCAAGACCTGTGGCACCTGCCAGGGTTCGGGACGCGTGCGTGCCGCGCAAGGGTTCTTCTCAGTCGAGCGTACCTGCCCGACCTGCCATGGCCGCGGCCAGACGATTACCGATCCCTGCACCAAGTGCCACGGCCAGGGTCGTGTAACGGAAGAGCGGTCGCTGTCTGTCAATATCCCGGCTGGCATCGAAGACGGAACGCGTATTCGTCTGCAGGGCGAGGGTGAAGCTGGCATGCGGGGCGGTCCTTCGGGAGATCTCTACATCTTCCTGTCGGTGCGTCCGCACGAATTCTTCCAGCGCGATGGCGCCGACCTCTATTGCGCGGTGCCGATCTCGATGACGACGGCAGCGCTCGGTGGCACCTTCGATGTCACGACACTGGACGGAACGAAGTCGCGCGTCACCGTGCCGGAAGGCACGCAGCCAGGCAAGCAGTTCCGATTGAAGGGCAAGGGAATGCCAGTTCTGCGCTCGGCGCAGACGGGTGACCTCTATATCCAGATCCAGATCGAGACGCCGCAGAAGCTGACCAAGCGTCAGCGCGAACTCTTGCAGGAGTTCGAGGAAATCTCATCGAAGGACAACAATCCGGAATCGACGGGCTTCTTTGCTCGGATGAAGGAATTTTTTGACGGCTGACGCCGCCTTCAGCTCACAAGTCTTCTAACGCCGCCATCCATCTGGATTGGCGGCGTTTTTGTTGATCAGCCTGCAAACCCGCCTTCGGCAAGGAAGGCGCGCTCTTCAGCCGTCGTCTCGCGAAGCAGGATGTCGTTGCGGTGCGGGAAGCGGCCAAAGCGCGCGACGATATCGCGGTGTTCGATCGCGAAAGGCAGGTAGCGTTCGCCAAGAGGCTCGCAAAGCTCGCAGCAAAGCTCCTGGTCAGCCAGCTCTTCGGAATGCATGAAGGGCAGGTAGAAGAAAATCCGCAGTTCGGGATCGATCGTCTCATCATGGCCGCGCGAAATGGCGTCGCGGGCATAATGAAGCGCCAGTGGATCGGTCGCATACATATGCGCCGTGCCGCGGAAACAGTTGCGGGGAAACTGGTCGAGCAGAAGCAGGAGGGCGAGGCTGCTCTCTGGCGCATTCAGCCAGTCGGTCAATTCCTGACGGGCCGCCGCGAAGTGCAGATCGTGAAAGCGGGCGTGGAAGGAACTGTCGAAATGGGCGTTCTTCTCAAACCATTTTTCCGGGCCTGCCTCGTTCCAGAAGGACAGGACCTCGGCGGCTGGCGTCGGTATCGCGATTTCTGTCATCTCAGCTCCTCAATGTCTTGGTCTGTGCTGGCGCGCACCGACGCTATCAGTAATGCGGCGGCTTGGTTATGGCTGGCGCGTCGAGCGACTGCTCCTCGAGGCTCAAGAACCGCTCGGTGAGACGATCAAGCTTCGCACGGGTCTGCTCGACCACCTTCCACTGCTCAGCCAACTGATCGGACAGTTCCTCGATCGTCTTGGCCTGATATGCCACCGTCTCTTCCAAAGCGACGATCCGCGCTTCGTTGTGATCTGCCATGAAGACCTCCGTTATCACTCACGCTGCTTTCGCAGTTTTATAAAGCATAAACAAGACAAAGGCCGGACACATGGTGCCCGGCCTTTGATGGTGTGCTGAAAACGTGAGGCGGTGTCAGCCTTCGTCCTGGAAGACCTCTTCGCGCTTCTTCTTGACGCTTGGCAGGAAGACGACAACGAGAACCAGCACGGCGATCAGAAGCAGCGTGGCACTGATCGGCCGGGTGACGAAGGTGCTCGGATCGCCACGCGATAGGATCATGGCTCGGCGGAGGTTCTCTTCCAGGAGCGGCCCTAGCACGAAGCCGAGCAGCAGCGGTGCCGGTTCGCAGCGCAATTTCACCAAAGCGTAACCGATGAAGCCGAAAAAAGCGACAGCATAAAGATCGAAGACGTTGGAGTTGACGCTGTAAACCCCGATGGCGCAGAAGGCCATGATGATCGGGAAGAGGACGTAGTAAGGGATCGTCAGAAGCTTCACCCAGAGCCCGATGAGCGGCAGGTTCAACACCACCAGCATCAGGTTACCGATCCACATGGAGGCGATGATGCCCCAGAAGAGCGCTGGCTGCTCGGTCGCGACATTCGGACCGGGAACGATACCCTGGATGATCATTGCACCGACCATCAGTGCCATGACCGGGTTGGCAGGAATGCCAAGCGTCAGAAGCGGGATGAAGGAGGTCTGAGCACCGGCATTGTTGGCCGATTCCGGACCGGCGACACCGGCGATCGCGCCATGGCCGAATTCTTCCGGGTTCTTAGAGACGCGCTTTTCCACCGTATAGGAGGCAAAGGCCGCGAGGATGGCACCACCGCCCGGCAGGATGCCGAGTGCCGAGCCGATGGCCGTACCGCGAAGGACCGGCCCCACCATCTTCTTGAAGTCGTCCTTGGTCGGCAGAAGGCCGGAAACCTTGGCCATCAGCACGGTACGGGTGCGCTCGTCTTCCAGATTGCGCAGGATTTCGGCGATACCGAAAACACCGACGGCAACAGCGACGAAGTTCAGGCCATCGGCATATTCGCGAATACCAAGGGTGAAGCGCGGCGTGCCGCTATAGATGTCGGTACCAACGAGACCCAGCAGCAGGCCGAGCACGACCATGGCGAGCGCCTTGACGATGGAGCCATGTGCCAGTGCGATGGACGAGACGAGACCGACGACCATCAGCGAGAAATATTCCGCTGCGCCGAACTCGAGAGCAATCGACGTCAGTGGCGGAGCGAAGACCGCTACGAGGAAGGTCGCAACAGTGCCGGCAAAGAAGGAACCGATGGCAGCGATTGCAAGAGCTGCACCCGCCTTGCCCTTGCGCGCCATCTGGTAACCGTCGATGGCCGTCACGGCGGATGAGGACTCGCCCGGCATGTTGATCAGGATCGCCGTGGTCGAGCCGCCATATTGCGCGCCGTAATAGATGCCGGCCAGCATGATCAGCGAGGAGACGGGCTCCAACTGGAAGGTGATCGGCAACAGCATGGCAATGGTGGCCGTAGCACCGATACCCGGCAGAACGCCGATCAGCGTTCCGAGAAGCACGCCGATCAGGCAGAAGAACAGATTGTGAAGCGTTGAGGCCGTGTAAAAGCCGAGCGCCAGATTATCGAAGAGTTCCATGACGCGACCTCAGAAGTTGAGCCAGGGGCCAAAGCGCTGGAAAGGCAGGCCGAGACCGTAATTGAAGACGAGAACCGAAAACACCGTTATGGCAGCCGATAAAAGCACGGCCATCACTGGTTTCATCTTGTGCGATGCAAAGGACGCAATCAGCGCACTGAGAAACAGCGATGGCACGAAGCCCAGTCCACGCACTGTCATGCCGAAGAAGATCGGCGCCGGAAGGATGAAGAAAATGCCCCGCCACGCGATGGAGGTCATCGGCTCGTTTGCAACCTTGCCAGCGCGAAGAAAAATGACGCCGCCGAGCAATATGAGGATCAAGGACAGGACGAGCGGAAAATAGCCCGGCCCCATGCGGAATGTCGTTCCCAAATCCAGATCATAGGCTTGCCAGGCAAAGAAGATGCCGAGGCAGATGAAAATTGCGCCGCAGATGGCTTCTGTGGCATCGAAACTAACTGATTTCATGGTCGTCCCCGCCTGTGCATCGGTGCCGCCTTTGGCCCGATGTCTGTAGAGTTCGATGTAAGGTCTTCAAGGATAACGGTCGTCTGCAAGGCGAAGCCGGGGACGACATACGTCATCCCCGGCCTTGAAGCAGGATTAGTCGGCGTATTGGCCGGCAGATTCGATCACAGGCTTCCAGCGAGCAATTTCGCTTTCAAGCTTGGCCTTGAGCGCGGCTGGCGTCGCATCTGCTTCCGGCGAAGGCGTGGTGCCGAGTTCGGCAAAACGTGCGGCAACGTTCTGGTCCTTCAGGGCCACCTGAAGCGCCTTGGACAAACGCTCATTCACAGCCGCAGGCGTGCCCTTGGGTGTGTAGATGCCGTGCCAGATACCGACTTCGAAGTTGGGCAGGCCGGCTTCCGTTGCGGTCGGCACGTTCGGCAGGACGCTCAGACGCTGAGACGTGGTGACCGCGTAAGCCTTCACGGTGCCGCCCTGGATCTGCTTGGTGGTGTTGGTGGTCTGGTCGCACATGATGTCGACCTGGCCGCCCAGAAGGTCGGTCATGGCAGGACCCGTTCCCTTGTAGGGAACAGTGACGAGCGGCGTTTCGATGGCGCTCATGAACAGCATGCCGCACAGGTGAGAGGCAGCGCCGATGCCGGCATTGGCAACCGTCACCTTGTCCTTGTTCGCCTTGGCGTAGTCGATCAAGCCCTTGAGGTCGTTGGTTTCTAGGTTCTTGCGCGACAGGATCGTCATCGGAACTTCGGTCACGAGGCCGACATAGTCGAAGGCGTCGAGCGTCTTGTAGGCCAGCTTGCGGTAGAGAGTATCGCTGGTGGCCATGCCGATGTGATGCAGAAGGATGGTGTAACCATCCGGATCGGCAGATGCCACGCGACCTGCACCAAGCGTGCCGCCCGCGCCGCCGACATTTTCGACGATGATCTGCTGGCCGAGATCCTTGGACATGGATTCAGCAACGAGACGTGCCACGGTGTCCGTTGGACCGCCTGCGGAGAACGGCACGACCATGGTGATGTTACGGCCAGGATAATCCTGTGCGGCTGCGGAAAGCGCAAAGAGCGATACGGCGGCGGCAGCGACTGCACCCGTGACGGATTTCAGAAGTTTCATCTTTTCCTCCCGATGAATATGGCCTCAGCGACGAGACGCACTCCTCTGCGCTCGCCGGGGTGAGATCATTTGCAGTCGAGATCGCGCGTCACGCAATCGAGGGAAGAAAACAATTCGTTAAAAGAGTCCCGGCTAACGGCCCGAATGGGTGGAATCCGAAACATCGCCTTAATGGCGTGGGTGGATTCCTACCCATGACAAGAAAAGAAAACAGAACTCAGGGGCTTGTCGTGTCCTCATCGATGGGGGCATGCTTTGTTAGTGCGTATTTTTGCATCTTTTCATAAAGCGTCTTGCGCGATATTCCGAGCGTCTCATAGACGGCTTTCAGATTGCCTTTATGGCTCGCGATTGTTCTTGCGATGATGCCTTTTTCAAACTCTGCCACCTTGGCGGAGAGCCCATGACCAGCAAGCGGATCGCTTTGCGGCCCTTCGCCGGAGCGACCGTCCAGTCCAAGAACGAACCGGTCCGCTTCGTTTCTCAACTCGCGCACATTGCCCGGCCACTCGCGCATCGCCAGCGATGAAATGATGCTGGATGGAACCTCCATGTCGTCGCGGCCATATCGCGCCGCGGCTTCTCTTACGAGATGCAGGAAAAGCAGCGGAATATCGCTTTGCCGTTGTGCAAGCGACGGGACATGGATCGTTGCGACGTTCAGACGATAAAGGAGATCCTGGCGGAAGCGCCCGGCAAGGGCCTCATGCGCCAGGTCCGTCTTGCTGGTGGCAATGAAGCGGACATCAAGTTCCACGGTCTCATTGGAGCCAAGCCGCGTGATGGTGCGCTCCTGAAGCACGCGCAGCAGCTTGCCCTGCATATCGGGCGGCATGGAGCCGATCTCGTCAAGCAGGATGGTACCACCACGCGCATGCTCGAACTTGCCGTAGCGTGCCCTCAGCGCCCCTGGAAAGGCCCCTGCCTCGTGGC
The DNA here is from genome assembly GCF_004310285.1 of Agrobacterium cavarae. GTDB lineage: Bacteria > Pseudomonadota > Alphaproteobacteria > Rhizobiales > Rhizobiaceae > Agrobacterium > Agrobacterium cavarae. The sequence continues at coordinate 43,548 of NZ_SISF01000022.1, read as the reverse complement.
CGAAGAGTTCACTCTCGATCAGATGCTGGGGAAGGGCGGCGCAGTTGATGGCGACGAAGGGACGGTCGGCACGCGCGCTGACATCATGCAGCGCCCGCGCCACCACTTCCTTGCCGGCACCCGTATCGCCGATGATCAGCGTATCGGCATCCGCGGCTCCTATGGCACGGATACGGTAGCGCAGATCGACCATCACCTGCGTGCGGCCTGGCAGGCGCGTTTCCAGATCGTCACGTTTTCCGGCAACGGCGCGCAGGCGCCGATTTTCCAGCACCAGAGAACGCCGATCCATGGCACGTTTGATGATGCCAGCGAGATACTGGATGCTGAAGGGTTTTTCGATAAAGTCGTAAGCACCGTTGCGCATGGCGCTGACCGCCAGCTGCACATCGCCATGGCCGGTCACGAGGATCACCGGAATTTCGGCATCCAGCTCCCGCACCTTCTGCAGCAGGCTCATGCCGTCGATGCCCGGCATGCGGATATCGCTGACGATCACGCCATCGAAACTGTAGCCGATCAGCTCAAAGACATGGTCGGCATTGTCGATGGTGACGACATCGAGGCCTGCAAGCTCCAGCGCCTGGGCTGTGGAAAGGCGCAAATCCTCTTCGTCATCGATCAGCAATACGCGGGACACGCTCATTCCGCGGCCATCTCCATCGGTGTTTCTGCGTCGAGTTCAATATCGAATCGCGCGCCGCCATCCTCCAGATTGGTGACGACAAGTCGCCCGCCAAAATCCTTGACGATATTATAGGAGATCGACAAGCCAAGACCCAGACCCTTGCCGACGCCTTTCGTCGAAAAGAACGGGTCGAAGATGCGCTCCATGATCGCGGGCGGCACGCCGGGGCCACGATCGCGCACCGAAACGATCACCTTGTTGTCGCTCTTTTGCGCGGTGAGATCGATACGCCGGTCGTCCAGCCCCTCCACCGCATCGGCGGCATTGGAGATGATGTTGACGAGTACCTGCTGCAGACGCACCGGCCCGGCCTTGACGAAAAGCGTCTCTGGTCCAAGCGCCACATGCAATTGCGCATCCGCTGCCTTCAACCGGGCGCTGACGATTTCGAGCGTATCGGCCACCACCGTGTCGAGCGGAACAGGGCCGACATGCTCATTGGGCTTGCGGGCGAAGTTGCGAAGATGCCTGCTGATCGAGGCCATTCTTTCGATCAGAGCGGAGATGCGGGAGAGATTGGAGCTTGCCTCCTCGACGCGCCCGCGTTCGATCAGCAGTGACGCACTTTCGGCATAGGTCTTGGCAGCGGCAAGCGGCTGGTTGAACTCGTGGGAAAGGGCGGCCGACATCTGGCCAAGGGCTGCAAGCTTGCCGGCCTGGATCAGATCCTTCTGGGTTTTGCGCAGCTGCTTTTCCGTCTGGCGGCGTTCGGCAACCTCGCGTTTGATGTCGCGATTGACCCGCGCCAGGTCTGCGGTGCGTTCCTCCACCCGGCGCTCCAGCTCTGCCTGGGCTTCCGCCTGATGCACCAGCCGGTCCTGCAGGCGCCTGCGTCTTTGCAGCATGGCCGCCAGAAGTGCGCCTGCCAGGCCAAAGCAGAGCAGGGCCGCCAGCATCGTCGTCTGAACTTGCGTGCGCACCGAGCCGGTATCCATCAGCACATTCACCGTCCAGCCCGCTTCCGGCATGGGTTGCGAGAGGACGAGATATTCCCTGTCCTGTTGCCCTTCACGGATCGTCATCAACCGATGACTGCCGAAGATGCCTTCGGTCACCGGCAACTGGCTGAGCCTGGCATCCGCATAGCGGCGCGAGGCTTCGGTTCTGGCAATTCTATCGGGCGTCAGCGGCAGGATCGCCGAATAGAGCCATTGCGGCACACCGGTCATGAAGATGATGCCTTCCGGATCGGTAACGACGATGCGATTTTCGCCGGTGCCGAAAGAGGCCTCGATGCCTTCGATATCCACCTTGAAGACGATGACGCCTTTGATGACGTCGTTGAACAGAATGGGAGAGGCGAAATAATAGCCGCGCTTGTGTGAGGTGGTCCCCAGCGCGAAGAAGCGCGACTGCAGGCCCTTGGCCGCATCCTGGAAGTACGGGCGGTAGCTGAAATTCCGCCCGATGAAGCTTGTCGGGCCATCATAATTGCTGGCGGCAATCGTCTCGCCGTCCAGCGTCATGATGTAGATGTCGGAGGATTTCAGAAGGTCGTTGATCGACTTCAGATAGATATTGGCGCGCTGCCTGAGACGCTGATCCTCCGGATGGGCAACCAGCTCCTCGATATCGTCGTGGTCGGCCATCAGTGCGGGAAGGGGCTCGTAGCGGCTCAGATGCCCGCCAAGCGCAGAGACAGCGAGCCGTAACGTCGTTCCACCCTGTTCGGCAGCCTCGTTGAGATAACTCTCCGCCAGCAATTCCCGTCCCTTGGTGAAGGCAAAGCCGCACAGACCAAGGCAAAGCAAAAGGATGCCGACCCACCGATATCTCACTCAAACCCCTCCACATGACGGTTTTTCTGTCGCATGTCGTTGCCGCAAAACCGGTGACCACCTTTGCGCGACATGCTGTAAAAAACCGTCCTCCTAGTGAGGATAGTATGTGCGGGTTCGTTTTTTTCCAAGCGGCATTGCGACGGCAGGAGAAGGCAACAAAAAAGCCGACCCAAAGGCCGGCTCGTTCGTCATGCAATCGCATCAAGAAGCGCTGATTATGCGCTTTCCTTCGGCGTCAGAACCTGACGGCCGCGATACATGCCTGTCTTCAGGTCGATGTGGTGCGGGCGACGCAGTTCGCCGGAGTTCTTGTCTTCGACGTAGGTTGCTGCCTTGAGGGCGTCTGCCGAACGGCGCATACCGCGCTTGGACGGGCTCGTTTTTCTTTTAGGAACTGCCATTTGTGTTACTCCACTGAAGCGGCGAAACACGGGAACCGGCCAGAACCATAGGCCGAATGTCGCATGTCTCGATATCGGAAATTTGGCGCGCTTATACATGCCCTGCGGGGCTTTGACCAGCCCCGACGCACATTTTTTCGCGAGATACCGACGCAATCGAAAATCGGCATCCGTCCGACCCATCCATATCAGATGGGATCGAAGACAAGCAACTCCTCAAAGTGGTTCATGTCGGCAAATGCACAGAAGGCTGGCGGGCGCATTTCAATGACCGGCGCTGACGCACGCAATTCTTCAAGGCAGTCATCCAGCATCGCCTGCCAGCGTGGCAGGCACTCCGGCTCGAACCAACGGCGGGCATAGGCAAATGTAATGTGGAATTCGTAAGTCTCGTGATCGGGATGATGATAGCCGAAGGCCTCGGCAAAGGCGTCGCGCCATGCGGCGATGATCCTGTCGTCCACCTCTGTTACCCCTTTCAGGATCAGGCCAAGCGGCGTGACCGATGTTGCCTGCATGTGGAAGGCTGGCAGCTTCGGAAATTCTGCGAGGCGCTCAAGGTAGAAGGCGGTCATCGCGTCGATCGTGCTGTCTTCCGGCATCTCCTTCGGCCAGTACGGCCAGGCGCGGCGATGCTCGATGATGCCCTGAAACACCGTCATGTGCAGGCTGGAGACGGGTGTGAAGGCGAGGTGGGTCGAAGCCTCGGGCATATCGAGAAGCCGCTGACGGGCGGCAATGACCGCCTGTTGAGACGGCGAACCTTCGACCAGATGGCAGACGACCGTGTTGCCCGGCTCGGGCAGAAAGTCTCCCTCGGGAGAATAGCGCGTTCCCAGATGTCGGGGCGGTGCGGTGTGATGGGTGGTCGAGAAGGCGGAAAGTTGTGGCGAAACGAACGGGGCGTGCATGGGAGGGCTCCTTGATAGAAGATTTCCCCTACGCCTCATGGGCGACAGGCACATGACATTCGAAATGTTACAGCATCGGCCCGAAAATCGGACCCGATTTTCGGAAAGCACGATGCGTCGGTTCAAAAAGGTAGAGCAGCCTTTGTGCGTCCCATAATAGGACGCACGGCGCTTTAGTGCGCCTCGTCCCAGTTGCTGGCGGCCCGGGCATCCACCTGGAGCGGCACCCTCATGTCGATGGCCGGCATGGCGGCGTTTTCCATGATGGAGACGACAACGGGCAGCGTCTTTTCGATTTCGCTGTCCTCGACTTCGAAGATCAGTTCGTCATGGACCTGAAGCAGCATGCGGGCGGAAAGTTTCGCCTGCTCGAGTGCCGGCTCCATGCGGATCATGGCGCGACGGATAATATCGGCCGCAGACCCCTGGATCGGCGCATTGATCGCCGCGCGCTCGTTGAACGCCCTTACCGACGGGTTGGACGACTTGATTTCAGGGTAGTGAATGCGGCGGCCGAAGATGGTCTCGACATAGCCATGCTCGCGGGCATAGGCCTTGGTGTTTTCCATATAGTCGCGAATGCCGGGGAAACGCTCGAAATATTTCTTGATGTACTCGCCCGCTTCAGAGCGGCCGATGCTGAGCTGATTGGCAAGACCGAAGGAGGAAATGCCGTAAATGATACCGAAGTTGATCGCCTTGGCGCGGCGACGCACCTCGGACGGCATGCCTTCCACCGGCACGCCGAACATTTCCGATGCCGTCATCGCATGAATATCAATGCCATTTTCGAAGGCATTTCTCAACTGCGGGATATCGGCGACATGCGCCAGCACGCGGAGTTCGATCTGGCTGTAGTCGGCCGAAAGAAGCTTGTTGCCGGGCGTGGAAATGAAGGCTGTCCTGATCTTGCGGCCTTCCGCCGTTCTCACCGGGATATTCTGAAGGTTCGGTTCAGACGAGGAAAGGCGACCCGTCGTGGTCGATGCCAGCGAATAGGAGGTGTGGACGCGCTTGGTATCGGCATGGATATAGCCGGGCAGCGCATCCGTATAGGTGGATTTCAGCTTGGTCAGCTGGCGCCAGTCGACGATCTTGCGCGGCAGCTCCATGCCTTCGGCAGCAAGGTCTTCCAGCACGGAGGCAGAGGTCGACCACTGTCCGGTCTTCGTCTTGGAGCCGCCGGGCAGCTCCATCTTGCCAAACAGGATATCGCCCAGCTGCTTGGGCGAGCCGATATTGAATTTCTCGCCCGCCAGTTCGTAAATCTCTTCCTCGAAGGCAGCAGCCTTCTGCGCCAGCTCGCCGGAAAGCCGCGACAGGATTTGCCGGTCGACGGATATGCCGCGCTCTTCCATATGGGCGAGCACTGGCACCAGTGGTCGTTCCAGTCGCTCATAGACAGTGGTCAGACGGTCGGCGACGAGGCGGGGTTTCAGCACCATCCACAGGCGCAGCGTCACATCGGCATCTTCGGCAGCGTAGGCCGTTGCCTTGTCGATATCGACGAAGTCGAAGGTCACGCCGGACTTTCCAGAGCCTGCAACATCCTTGTAGGCGATCGGCTTGTGGCCAAGCCAGCGCTCGGAAAGCGCATCCATACCATGCGAGCCTTTACCGGCTTCCAGCACGTAGGAAAGCAGCATCGTGTCGTCGTAGCTCTGCATCACGATGCCGAGGCGTTTGACCAGCAGGTAGTCATATTTCAGATTCTGCGCCACTTTCAAAACAGCCGGGTCTTCCAGCAGGTCTTTCAGCCGTGAAAGGGCCAGGTCGAATGGGATCTGGTCCGGCGCCAGCTTGATGCCGTCGCTGAAGAGATCGCCGCCAGAGCCGGTCTTGTGGGTGAGCGGCACATAGGCTGCGATGATGTCCGAGCCACTGGCATTCTTGCTGTTGTCGGCAACCGCAAGCGAAAAGCCGACGAGCTCCGCCGTCATCGGGTCGAGCGAGGTCGTTTCGGTATCGAAGGCAATGACGCCGGTCTCGCGCGCCATGGCGACCCAGCGATCCAGTTCCTCGATCGAGCGGATCGTCTGGTACGCGGTCGTATCGATCTTGGCGGCAGCAAAGATCGTCTCGCGCGCGGAGGCAAGCTCCTGCGGTGTGTCGCCTTCCGTCTTGGACAGCACGGCACCGACATCCGCCACCGACGCTTCGCCAAGCGGAACGGATGGAGCGTCGCGACCCGTATCGGTGCTGGCATCAAGATCGGGCCCGTGGGCCTCTACGCCACGCTCGACCGGAACATGGGCGGGTTCGATGGCCGATGCGTCTGCACCTGTCGCTTCCGCGACGCGGCGTGTGAGCGTCGTAAATTCCATCGCTTTCAGGAAGGCAATCAGCTTCGGGCCGTCCTGGACTTCAAGTGTCAGCGCATCCAGCGCAAGTTCCAGCGGCACATCGGTCCGGAGCGAAACGAGCTGGCGGGAGAGGCGCGCCAGTTCCGCATTGGCAATGATGTTTTCCCGGCGTTTCTGCTGCTTGATTTCGCCTGCGCGCTCCAACAGCGTATCGAGGTTGCCATATTCTTCCAGCAGCTGCGCTGCCGTCTTCGGCCCGATACCGGGAATGCCCGGGATATTGTCGGTGGAATCGCCGGTCATCGCCTGCAGGTCGATCATCTTTTCCGGCGGTACACCCCATTTTTCGATGACGTCCGGCACGCCGATCTGCTTGTCCTTCATCGCGTCGTACATATGCACATTGGGCGTGACGAGCTGCATCAGATCCTTATCGGAGGAGATGATGGTGACATCCGCACCGATTGCTTCCGCCTGGCGGGCATAGGTGGCGATGATGTCGTCGGCCTCGAAGCCTTCGGTCTCGATGCAGGGCAGGTTGAAGGCGCGGGTGGCGTGGCGGATCAGACCGAATTGCGGAACGAGATCTTCCGGCGGCGCCGAGCGATTGGCCTTGTAGAGGTCGTAGAGCTCGTTGCGGAAGGTCTTGGACGAATAGTCGAAGATCACCGCAAAATGCGTTGGCGTCACCCCCACATCGGTGTTGCGCGCATCCTTCAGCAGCTTCCACAGCATGTTGCAGAAGCCGGACACGGCATTGACCGGCAATCCATCGGATTTGCGGTTGAGCGGAGGGATGGCATGGAAGGCGCGGAAAATGAAACCGGAGCCGTCCACGAGGAAGAGATGATCGCCTTTTTTCATGGGAAGCATGGATAGCGCGACACGGCAGAAAGGTCTATCGTTGCCCTCAAGTACCCAGCAAGTTTCTTCCATGGTCTCGCGAGGTTCTTCATGCGCACGATGCCGACCACAACAGCGTGGCTCGTTTCGATCACCCTGATGGCAGGCGTGGCTGCAACGTCCTGGTACCTCGGCGATCAAGCTGCGGTGACCGTGGCAAAGATAGCCATCGTTCCCCTCTACCTTCTTGCGACAAAAGGGCTTCGGGCGTACCTCCAGAATAGCTCTCTGGAGGATGCGGATCTCAAGGCGTTTATGAGATTTCAGTTCTCAGAGGCAGCACTGCTCGCCGCTTTTGTCGTCGTCGTCGCGGCGCATGCAAACAGCGCTGCGAGCCGCATGGTGATGGATTTTGTTTGGATCGCGGCGCTGACAGGCGGAACGCTGACAGCCGCAGCTTGGCTCCGACAGAGGCGTCAAAATAGCGCCAAATAATCTCACCGGAACGTTACCGATTTGTAATTCGATGTTCCCTTGAAAAGCCGCATTTGCGGCCTCATTTCTTAGAGGACGGCGACTGATCACGCCGTAGTCTGATAGCTGGCTCGTCCCCCGCCGCGTCAGACCGGACAAAGGCCTTTCCCCCTCTCCGGGCCTTTGTCCCTCAATATGCCGCCATGACCGTCCCCTCCCGGTCATGGCGGTTTTCTTTTGCGCAAATGGGCCTACCCGCATGCTTCGCGAAAGCATGACCGTCTACATCGCACGATATGTAAATGATCCGGACGATGTGCCCGATGGGATTTTCTCGACAGGACTCTGCAGCCTATCTCGCGGCGCAACTGGCCAAGGGTTTTTCCCAGGCTCTGCTGAAGCGTACCGGTGCCCTCGGCTTCTCGCCCGGCCAATTTCCTGTCCTGCTGGAACTCTGGCAGGAAGATGGGCTGACGCAGCGTCAATTGCTCGACAGGGTCGATATCGAACAGGCGACACTTGCCAACACGCTGGCGCGCATGGCGCGTGACGGGCTGATTGAGCGCCAACCCCACCCGACAGATCGCCGTTCGCAGATCATCACATTGACGGAAAAAGGTGCCGCGCTTGAAGAGGCCGCCATTGCCGCATCGAAAGAAACGGAAGAGGCGCTTCTCAAGGATCTCTTGAAGTTCGAGCGGCAATTGCTGCTGGAATATATGAGCCGCGCCATCAGCGTGGCTAAATCGGAAAAGTAAGTTTTCCGGCTCGAAACCGTCTCATATTTGCTCTATCGTCCTGCCATCTGGCGCATTGGCGCGATGACCATTGCTGTCGTCGTCACGCCTTTGCGGAGATTTAAAGAGGTGGAACCCGCCTTGCTCAGTGAAATGATGACTGGCGCTCCACACGTGACAGGCCAGACATGACAGGATCATGCAATGACAGATATTTCCCCCGTTCTCTCGGCGGTTGACGACAATCTTCCCTCCAGCCTTGAGAGACTTTTCGAACTCGTCCGCATCAAGTCCATCTCCACCGATCCAGCCTATAAGACGGAATGCCGCAAGGCCGCCGAGTGGCTGGTGCGCGATCTGACGAGCATCGGTTTCGACGCGTCGATCCGTGATACCGCCGGTCACCCCATGGTGGTCGCGCATCATGATGGCGCAACCGCCGACGCGCCGCATGTGCTGTTTTACGGCCACTACGACGTCCAGCCTGTCGATCCGATCGATCTGTGGCAGGACGATCCCTTCGATGCCAAGCTGAAAGATATCGGTGAGGGTCGACAGGTGATTTCGGGCCGTGGAACGTCGGATGACAAGGGGCAGTTGATGACCTTCGTCGAGGCGTGCCGGGCCTATAAGCAGGTCAGCGGTTCGCTGCCGATCCGCGTCACCATTCTCTTCGAAGGCGAAGAGGAATCCGGTTCGCCGTCGCTCAAGCCATTCCTGGACGCCAATTCGAATGAGTTGAAAGCCGATTACGCTCTGGTCTGCGACACCAGCATGTGGGATCACGAGACGCCGGCGATTGCCGCAGCGCTGCGCGGCCTCGTCGGTGAGGAAATCGTCATCACCGCTGCCGATCGCGATCTGCATTCCGGCCTCTTCGGTGGTGCTGCTGCCAACCCGATCCATATTCTGACCGATATTCTCGCCGGTCTGCATGATGAGACGGGACGCGTGACCTTGCCCGGCTTCTATGATGGCGTTGAGGAAACGCCGGCCAACATCAAGGCATCCTGGGACAACCTCGGCCGAACAGCCGAATCCTTCCTCGGCGAAGTCGGTCTGTCCATTCCAGCAGGTGAGAAGGGACGCTCCGTCCTCGAACTGACTTGGGCGCGCCCAACGGCGGAAGTCAACGGCATCACCGGCGGTTATACAGGCGAGGGCTTCAAGACCGTTATCGCCGCCAAAGCCTCTGCAAAGGTTTCCTTCCGCCTCGTCGGCCGCCAGGACCCGGCTGCGATCCGCGAAAGCTTCCGCGCCTATGTGCGCTCAAAGATCCCGGCGGATTGCTCGGTCGAGTTCCACGAGCATGGCGGCTCACCGGCCATCCATCTGTCCTATGATTCGCCGGCCTTGACCAAGGCAAAGTCGGCGCTTTCGGATGAATGGGCAAAGCCCGCCGTGGTCATCGGCATGGGCGGGTCGATCCCGATTGTCGGCGACTTCCAGAAGATGCTTGGCATGGATTCGCTGATGATTGGCTTCGGCCTCACCGACGACCGCATTCACTCGCCCAATGAGAAGTACGAGTTGAAGTCCTTCCACAAGGGCACGCGTTCCTGGGTGCGGGTTCTGTCGGCCTTGAGTGCGAAGTAGTCGAGGTTGGGAAAAGGCAGTGCCGCGCTTTAGCGGCACTGCTCCACGGGAGCCGAAACTCCAAAAAACAAAAAGGCCGGGCAAGCCCGACCTTTCATTCCCGTTTGTGCGATCAGTGCCAGTACATCCGTGGTCAAAGTGCAAAACGGTATGTGTCTCAGCACGGCGCCAGCTTTTTGGCTGTCGCTCATGTCTTCCCTTTCATCATTGCGCGCCTAGGTTAATTTTTCATTAACGAGGGTACAACGCGGCGGCTCATCAAAGCCTCATCGGGAACTGCTGTAACACTGATGAACCCTATATCGGTACGCATCATGTCTTTTACAAGGCCAGCCCGAGATTAATTGCAGCGGGCGTCAAAAACAAAAAGCCGGAACGCGAGGTCCCGGCTTTTCAGCTGACAGGCTGGACGAACCAGCCAAATCGTAATTAGGCAGCAACGATGCTGTCGGCAGACATCTTGCCAGAACGACGGTCCTGAACGAGTTCGTAGGAGATCTTCTGACCGTCCTTGAGACCGCTCATGCCAGCGCGCTCGACTGCAGAGATGTGTACGAACACGTCCTGTGCGCCGTCATCAGGCTGAATGAAGCCGTAGCCCTTGGTTGCGTTGAACCACTTAACTGTACCAGTAGCCATAACGAGTTCCTTCCGTTGGCGTATTACTTTTGCGCTGAGAATCAGCGCGGTGTTGGTCGAATTTGAAGGAAAGAAAGATCGTCTGTGCGTTTTTGGAACGCCGAAGCTCTGGTCGTCAAACAAATATCGATGCGAGAGAAGTAGGGCGAGGAAGCAAATAAGTCAAGTTTCCCTCAAGCATGGTTTTGCGACAAATCTCACGGACGATTTTCAGTAGAGCCGTTCGCAGCACTCTGAATGCGCAAGGACAAAATCGCGCTCTTCAAGACGAAATTCCGGCGCGTCGAATGATGGTGTGCGCGAAGGAGGTTGCCATTCAGGCAATAAAAAACCCGGCGCGGGAGGAGGTGCGCCGGGTTTTTAAAACTGACTGACAACTGGGAGGAGGAGTGCTGTCAGTCCAATCGGGCGACGCTGGGAGGAGGAGTGCGTCGCTTCGATGCTTGCAAGATACAGGAGTTCCCGTTCGAAAACAGACATATCATTGCAGCGCAGCATTGCGTAAATTGCATAGCTAGGGCCTGTCCCATTGCCTTCAGCACCAAGTGCGCCTAAAGATTGCGCATGAGCCTTCGTTCCGTCCAAGATTTTTTCGCAACCCATGCCCCAGAGATCAAGGTGCTGGAGACCGAGACCAGTTCCGCGACAGTGGCGCTGGCAGCCGAGGCGCATGACGTTGATCCCGATCAGATTGCCAAGACCATTTGCCTCAAGGCGGGTGATACCATTCTGCTGGTGGTGACGGCTGGCATGAAGCGTCTCGACAATTGCAAATTCCGGGGTCGATTTGCTGCAAAGCCACGCATGCTGGGTGCCGAAGAGGTAGTTGAGGTGACGAGCCATCCCGTTGGTGGCGTCTGCCCTTTCGGCCTGCCATCCGATCTACCGGTCTATTGCGATGTGTCGCTCAAGAATTACGCCGAGGTCGTTCCTGCAGCGGGTGCCATCAATGCCGCCGTGCGCATCTCGCCCGAGCGGCTGGTGCAATTGACAAAGGCCGAATGGGTCGACGTCTGCCAGTAAGCGGGGCGCGGTGACACCAATGTGAGGGGCTCTGGGCCTTAACGCCACCTTAAATCGCCGCATTTAAGCTTCAACGGGACATGTGTTGAATGACAGCATGTCCGTCGCGGCATCATTATCACGGAGCAGTTTCTGACAGATGGCAGGTAGTGGAAAATCACGCCAGAGAGTTGAACCTTCTTTTGGGGATTTTCACGATTCCGGCGACGACCTGCGTCTTGATGCCAGTGATCGCGTTGCCGGCACCAATGGTGGTGGCCGGAAGTCTGGTCCTTCCGATGCACCGCCGCCGAAAAAGCGCGGAAGCAAACCTTCGAAATCGAAATCAAGACGTGAGACGCGCGAGCGCGGCGGCATTACCGGCTTTTTCCGCAGGATTTTCTACTGGTGCATCGTGCTTGGCATCTGGGGCGGCATCGCGGTGGCTGGCGTCGTCATCTATTATGGCGCGCGCATGCCGAGCGCCAGCACATGGGCCATTCCCGAACGCCCGCCGAACCTGAAGATCGTTGCCGTCGATGGCACGGTTCTGGCCAATAGAGGCACGACGGGCGGTGAGGCTTTGTCGCTTGAGGACATGTCGCCCTATATCCCGCAGGCGGTGATTGCCATCGAGGATCGGCGTTTCTACTCCCATTTCGGCGTCGATCCGCTGGGCCTCGGGCGCGCAGTGGTCACCAATCTTCTTCATGGTCGCACGGTTCAGGGCGGTTCGACCCTGACGCAGCAATTGGCCAAGAACCTGTTCCTCTCTCCGGAGCAGACGCTGGAGCGCAAGATCCAGGAAGCGCTGCTCGCCATCTGGCTGGAGCAGACATACACCAAGGACCAGATTCTCGCGATGTATCTGAACCGCGTCTATTTCGGTTCGAACGCCTATGGCGTCGAGGCCGCCTCGCGCCGATACTTCAACAAGTCGGCACGTGATGTGAACCTTGGCGAAGCGGCGATGCTGGCAGGGCTCCTGAAGGCGCCATCGCGCCTGTCTCCTGCGCGTGACCCACAAGCGGCGGAAGAGCGTGCGCAGGTGGTACTGCAGTCCATGCGCGATGTCGGCTTCATCTCCGAAGACGAGATCAAGACTGCCATGTCCCAGCCGCCCACCAAGGCGAAGCGCTTCTGGTCGGGTGCCGAGCACTACGCGGCCGACATGGTGATGGATGAGGTCAAAAGTCTCATCGGCGACGTGAAGCAGGATCTGACGATCGACACCACGATCGACCTCACTCTTGAGAAGGATGCCGAAAAGGCGCTCAACGACGTGCTGAAGAGCGAAGGCAAGAAGCTCGGTGCCTCGCAGGCCGCGCTCGTGTCGATGGACGGCTCGGGTGCCGTCCGCGCCGTCGTCGGTGGTGCCGATTATGCCGAAAGCCAGTTCAACCGCGCCACCAAGGCGAAGCGCCAGCCAGGCTCCGCCTTCAAGCCCTTCGTTTATATTGCCGCTCTCGAATTCGGCCTGACACCCAACTCGGTGCGTAACGATGCGCCGGTCCGGATCGGCAACTGGACGCCGGAAAATTACGATCAGAAATATCGCGGCGAAGTGACGCTTGCCACCGCGATCGCCAATTCGCTGAACACGATTGCGGCCCAACTCGTCATGGAAGTCGGTCCCAACAAGGTTACGCAGGTGGCGCACCGGATGGGCATTGAATCCGACCTTCAGGCCAATGCCTCGATTGCGCTCGGCACGTCCGAAGTGTCGTTGCTGGAGCTGACCTCGGCCTATGCGCCGATGATGAATGGTGGCTTCAAGGCAACGCCGCATATCGTCAAGCGCATCACCGATGCCGACGGCAAGGTTCTATACGAGAACAAATACGACAACCCGCCCCGCGTTCTGGATGAGGGCATCGCCGCGACGATGAACGGCATGCTGACCGGCGTCATCAATGAGGGCACCGGCAAGGCTGCGCGTCTCAAAGGTTGGCAGGCGGCGGGCAAATCCGGCACGACGCAGTCTTTCCGGGATGCGCTTTTCGTCGGCTACACCAGCCAACTGACCACCGGCGTCTGGTTCGGCAATGATGACGGCACGTCGATGAAGAAGGTGACGGGCGGCGGCTTGCCGGCCAAGGCCTGGAAGGATTTCATGACGGCGGCCCATAGTGGCCTGTCGCCATCACCGCTCTTTGGGCTTGGGGCCTATGGCGGGCAGGAAATCGGCCAACCCATGGCGCAAAGCCCGCAGGCTCCAGCGACGATCGGCGATATCATCTCCAATGCGCTGGGCGGCGGCTCTGCCCCAACACCGACGGATTATCCGCCCGCACCCGTGGGTGCGGAGCAAACCGCAGGCACGGTGCCAGCACCACCGTCGGAGTATCCGCAGCAAGCCTATCCGCCTCAGCAATCAGGTGGACCGGTACCGCCTGCGGATATCGGCGGAGGCGCACCACCGCGACAGAGCGGGCCAAAGCAGACGACGCTCCTTGATATCCTGATGGGCAACTGACCCAGCGGAACCGGCTGTTCATCCGTTAAAGCATGGTCCACGCAAAAGCGTGGATCGGTTTTGTGAGAACGACATGCTGTGGAACAAGGCCCCAAAGCGTATGGGCGCATCTGAAAGATCGCGACACACTTTAGATGACGGGCTCCTCACGCAAAGTTGAGACACGCCGCTTTTTACCCGCATAAGGTCCGTCCGGTCGTAAAGATTGGATTCAGTCTTTTTTGATAATTTCCCGTTAGTCATACCTTTTGGTTATCAGGACCGGCGGCAGTTGCGCATGTCCCGATTTTGTTTTGCGTACGGGTTCACATGCGTCGATCGACAGTGCCAGCTTTTGTTCTCGCCTGCCTATCTCTTACGGGCTGTACCTCTAATTCCGGGCCGGACGCCCTGGTGGCGGGTCTGCCTTCGAAGGAGGTGACGAATTCCGTTACGCCTTCCGCCCCCGTTCCGCAGGCCAGCGTGGGACAGACCGATCAGAGAGTGGCTCTCAACACCAAGCAGCATCAGGAAGTCCTGGCATGGGGCGGACCGATGCCGGCGGGCTCGCCCGCTTTCGCGGCCGTTGACAAGCAGATGTCGACGCAGCAGCGGCCAGAACCGGTCATAGCACCTCCCGTCGTTCCCCAAGCCCGCGTCAATCTTCCTCAGGACAGGCCCGTCCAACTGGCGATGGCTGGCAGCGTTGCCATGAGTGCGGGATCGTCCGCGCGCTCGCGCGTGTTTCGCCCGGCGTTTTCCGACGCCAAGCCGATCAATTTTGGCAGGGTTCAACCAAAGCATTTTGAAGTTCACGGCGTCGATGTCTCGCGCTGGCAGGCCAATATCGACTGGGAGCGTTTGAGAACGCGCGGCGCCAACTTTGCCTTCATCAAGGCAACCGATGGCGGTGACCATCTGGACCCGATGTTCCGGACGAACTGGGAGCGCGCAAAGGCGGCGGGTGTTCGCCGCGGCGCTTATCACTTCTTCTATTGGTGCCGTCCGGCAAGCCATCAGGCGGACTGGTTCATTCGCAACGTGCCGAGAGATCCCGACGCGCTGCCGCCGGTGATCGACGTCGAATATAACGGCGAATCCTCTTGCAAGATGCGGCTTTCCCGCGCCCAGGTGCTGGAAAAGATGCAGGTCTTCATGGACAGGCTCGAGCGCCATTACGGCAAGCGCCCGATCATCTATACCGCACCGGATTTCTACAAGGATCACCTGTCCGGCGAGCTGCGCGACTACCCCTTCTGGCTGCGTGCGGTGGCCCAGCATCCGTCGCGGGTCTATCCAGATCGCAAGTGGCTGTTCTGGCAATATTCCGGTTCCGGGCTCTCGCACGGCGTTGAAGGCAAGATCGATCTCAATGTCTTCAACGGCAGAGAAGAGGACTGGCACCGCTGGATCGGTCGCGGCGGTAACGGTTGATCCTCCTGTCTATTTCGCAAACTTCCGCGCGCCCGCCACGCAGGCGACCACGCCGAGCGTGACTGCCAGCATGGCGAGGCTGACGGGCTCGCCGAGCAATGTGGCAGCCAGCAACAGACCGAAAAAGGGTTGCAGCAGTTGGAGTTGACCGACGGCGGCAATGCCGCCGAGCGCCAATCCGCGATACCAGAAGATGAAACCGATCAGCATGCTGAAAAGCGAGACGTAAGCCAATCCGCCCCAGGCCGGTGCGGCAATGCCGCTCCATGTGGAGGGCATGGAAAAAAGCGCCAGCGGCAACATGACCGGCAATGAAATGACCAGCGCCCAGGAAATTACCTGCCAGCCACCAAGCCGGCGCGAAAGCGCGGCACCTTCCGCATAACCCAAGCCACAAACAAGAACCGCTGCGACCATCAGCAGGTCGCCGGTAAGATTTCCCTCGCCATTGAGGCTGACAGCAAAGCCCGCAACCAGCAGGCTGCCAAGGCAGGAGAACAGCCAGAAGGCCAGGCGGGGTCGCTCACCGCCACGCAGCACCGCAAAGATCGCGGTAGCGAGGGGAAGAAGGCCGATAAATACAATCGAGTGGGCGGACGTGACGTGCTTCAGCGCAAGCGCGGTTAAAAGCGGAAAGCCGACGACAACGCCGAGTGAAACGATCGTGAGCGATACCACGTCGTTGCGCGCCGGCCTTGCCTGGCGAAAAGCAAGAAGAAGTGCCGCTCCCAGCAGCCCGGCGATACTGGCGCGAGCGAGTGTCAGGAAGAGGGGATCGAAACCCGTCACCGCAAGGCGTGTGGCTGGCAGCGATCCGCTGAAAATCAATACTCCGATAAAGCCGCTCAACCAGCCGCTCGACACCTTGTTCATGTCGTCACTCCTTTTTTGAGTTCTATGTCGCGAAATCCCTGGCGCCGCCAGAAACAGTCACGTACAGTTTGGCAAAACTGTTATGGTGGGGTGAGCGGGACAGATGGATCTGGCGCCAAGGCGAGTGGAGAGTGCATCGCCCCGCATCGATGCGGTGATGGGCGAAATCCGTCGTCGCATCGCCGCGCGCCTATTGACGCCGGGCGCGAAACTTCCCTCCGTCAGAGCGCTGGCAAAAGCGCTGACTGTCTCCACTTCCACCGTGGTGGAAGCCTATGAGAGGCTGGTGGCCGAGGGGGCAATCCGCTCACGTCCGGGATCCGGCTTCTATGTGGCCAGTCAGCTGGCGCCGCTTTCGCTTGCGGAGATCGGGCCGAAGCTCGACAGACAGGTCGATCCCTTCTGGGTATCCCGACTGGCACTGGAAGGCGGACAGGGTTTTGCCATGCCCGGCTGCGGGTGGCTGCCGCCCTCATGGATGCCGCAAGAGGCGTTGCGCAAGGCGCTCCGCACGCTCTCGCGCGCCAATGCCGACGTTCTGACGGATTACGGGACGCCGCTCGGGCTGCTGCCGCTGCGCCAGCTTCTGGCGCGGCGAATGGCCGAATCCGGTCTGGTGGTCAGGGCCGATCAAATCCTGCTGGTGGATTCCGGAACGCAGGCGATCGACATGATCTGCCGCTTTCTGTTGGAGCCCGGGCAGGCGGTGTTGGTCGACGATCCGTGCTACTTTAATTTCCATGCCTTGCTGCGCGCCCACCGGGTCAAGGTGATCGGGGTGCCCTACACGGCAGACGGGCCGGATGTCGCGCTTTTCGAGCAGGCATTGGAAGAGCATCGTCCAAGGCTCTACATCACCAATTCGGCGATCCACAACCCGACCGGCGCCGTTCTCTCTCCCGTCAACGCCCATCGTCTATTGATGCTGTCGGAGCGTGCGGGCCTCACGATTATCGAAGACGATATTTTTGCCGATTTCGAGATCAGCAAAGCGCCAAGGCTTGCCGCCTTCGATGCGCTCAACCGTGTCATCCAGATCGGAAGCTTCTCAAAGGCTCTCTCGGCCTCGGCCCGATGCGGCTACATCGTCACCCGTAAGGAATGGCTGGACCCGCTGGTCGACATGAAGATCGCCTCCAATTTCACCGGAAGCCAGATGTCCGAGGCTCTGGTGCTGGAAGTCCTGAAAGACGGAAGCTACCGGCGGCATATGGAAGCGTTGAAGGCGAGGCTTTCAAAAGCAAGAGCGAGCCTGATCCCGACATTGCGGCAGCTAGGCATCGAGCCATGGATAGAGCCGCAGGCGGGCCTATTCCTCTGGTGCCGGCTTCCTTTAGGGGGCGATGCTGCCGACTTAGCGCGCCACGCGCTTGCCGAGAATATGGTTCTTGCACCCGGCAATGTGTTCAGCCAGTCGGACACGGCCTCAAGCTTCATGCGCTTTAACGTGTCGCAGTGCGATCACCCGCAATTCGCTGATATTCTCGAGAGAGCTATCAAGCTGGCGAGGCGCTGACTGTTACGTTTTTTGGCATTTTAGGAACCATTCACGCATACGTGCATTTTCTTCGCATTGGAAGAGGAGAAAACACCATGACTTTTGACCCAAATCTGCCCCGCGACCCGAACCTTCGTCCGGACCGCCCTGAACTGCGCACAACGCCCGAAACCCACCGCAAGTCCGCTGGCTGGGCACCATGGGCAGCCATCATCGTCGTTCTGCTCGTCGGCGGTTTCATCTGGATGCAGATGAGCAGCCCGTCCACGACCGACCCGACCACGACGTCGTCCACGACGCCGCCAGCTGTCAGCGATCAGGCTCCGGCCCCGGCACCGATGACGCCAACGGCTCCGGCTACACCGCCAGTGAATGGCGCTGCTCCGGCTTCGCCGAACACCAACGGCACGTCGACACAGCAGTAATCGCCACTGACGTAACTTGAGAGAGCCGCTTGCCGAAAGGCAGGCGGCTTTTCTTTGTTAAAAGCCCTCCATCGCCGACGGCTTGTGACCCGACTGAGCCCATCGGTTGAAGGATTCACGGGCGAGATCGGCAAGCGTGATCTTGCCGAAACGGGCAAACAGGAGCGCTTGCGCTTCTGTCATGGCATCCGCCAACGCGACGTTGACCGACTGTTCTATGACGCAGGCCGGATTGTCCCCCGAAAGGCCGATCGAAAACATATCGGGATTTCCGAGCGCCTTGTGGATATCGAGAAGCGTGATCTCCGCGAGCGGTCGCGCCAGAACCCAGCCGCCGCCATGGCCTTTTTCTGACGTGACATAGCCAGCGTCGCGCAGGCCCGCCATGGTGCGCCGGACAACCACCGGGTTGGTCTGCAACATGGCAGCGATTGCGTCGGATGTCGCTGGTTTCTCATGCTTTTCCATGTGGATCAGCACATGCAGCACTCTGGACAGGCGGGTGTCTTGTCTCATCGGATCTCCATCCCAAACCGTACCACGACGATAGAAACGTAACAATCAGAGTTACATGACATTGACTTACAATTTCACGTAACAATATAAGTTACGAAACTGGTTTTGAGAGGGAGTCCATGCCATGACCTATGATGTCATCATTATCGGAGGAAGTTATGCGGGCCTTTCCGCAGCGCTCCAGCTTGGGCGCGCCCGCCGACGCGTTCTCGTCGTCGATGCGGGCAATCGCCGCAACCGCTTTACCAGCCACTCGCATGGCTTTCTCGGTCAGGATGGAAAAGCGCCAGGCGAGATCGTTGCCGAGGCCCGTCGCCAGATTGAGGCCTATGAGACGATCGACTGGATCGATGGTCTTGCAGGAAATGTCAGCGGCGCCTTCGATGCCTTCGAGGTCGAGATTGACGGAGGAGAGCGGAAAACGGGTCGAAGGCTCGTCATCGCCGCAGGTGTCACGGATGATTTGCCACCAATACCGGGTTTGCATGAACGCTGGGGGCAGAGCGTATTTCATTGCCCCTATTGCCATGGTTATGAGCTGAACCAGGGTCGGATCGGCGTGATTGCCGCGTCCGCGCTCGCCATTCATCATGGATTGATGCTGCCCGATTGGGGAACGACGACCCTCTTCACCAATGGCGCCTTCGTGCCGGACCAGGAGCAGCGCGCCCACCTGGCCGCGCGCGGCACAGACGTGGAAGAGGGTTCAATTCAGGGGATCGCGGGTACGGCGGATGTTGTTCTCACCGACGGACGAAGGCTTGCAATGGACGGGCTTTTCACTCAACCGACGCTCCGGATATCCGCATCCTGGATTGAGCCATTGGGTTGCTCTTTGGAGGAAACGCCGATGGGCACGACCATCCGCACCGATGCGATGAAGCAGACAACGACGCGCGGTGTCTTTGCCTGCGGCGACATCGCTCGCCCAGCCGGTTCGGTCGCACTTGCCGTGGGAGACGGAGCCATGGCTGGCGCTGCGGCCCACCGTTCGCTGATGTTTCCAGATCTATAGCGATCGATGAAACGAAAAAATCCCGGCTGTAGGCCGGGATTTTTGAAACAGAAACGATGACGCGCTATTCGTCGTTCATCTTCAGCGCGGCAATGAAGGCTTCCTGAGGAATTTCCACCTTGCCGAACTGACGCATGCGCTTCTTGCCTTCCTTCTGCTTGTCCAGCAGCTTGCGCTTGCGGGTGGCGTCGCCGCCGTAGCACTTGGCCGTCACGTCCTTCCGCAGCGCGCGAACGGTCTCACGCGCGATGACCTTGCCGCCGATGGCGGCCTGGATCGGGATCTGGAACATGTGCGGCGGAATGAGTTCCTTCAGCTTTTCGCACATGCCGCGCCCGCGACGGTCCGCTGCCGAGCGGTGAACCAGCATGGAAAGCGCATCGACCGGATCGCCATTGACGAGGATCGACATCTTTACGAGATCGCCCTCGCGGTAATCGATGATGTTGTAGTCGAAGGAGGCATAGCCCTTTGAGATCGACTTCAGGCGGTCGTAAAAGTCGAACACCACTTCGTTGAGCGGCAGCTCATAGGTGATCATGGCGCGGTTGCCGACATAGGTCAGCTCCGTCTGGATGCCGCGACGGTCCTGGCAAAGCTTCAAAATGCCACCGAGATATTCATCCGGCGTCATGATCGTCGCCTTGATCCAGGGCTCGCGAATATCTTTGATCTTCACCACATCCGGCATGTCCGCCGGGTTGTGAAGTTCCTTCTCGGTGCCATCCGTCAGGGTCATTTCGTAGACGACCGAAGGGGCAGTGGCGACGAGGTCGAGATTGAACTCGCGCTCCAGACGCTCCTGGATGATTTCCAGATGCAGAAGGCCAAGGAAGCCACAACGGAAGCCGAAGCCGAGGGCTGCGGAGCTTTCCATTTCGAAGGAGAAGGACGCGTCATTCAGGCGAAGCTTGCCGACGGCGGCGCGCAGATCTTCGAAGTCTGCCGCATCGACCGGGAAGAGACCGCAGAACACCACCGGCTGGGCCGGCTTGAAACCGGGCAGGGCCTTTTCCGTCGGGCGCTTGTCATCGGTAATCGTGTCACCGACGCGCGTGTCGGCCACTTCCTTGATCGAGGCGGTGATGAAGCCGATTTCGCCAGGTCCAAGGCTGTCCACGGTAAGCATCTTCGGCGTCAGAACGCCGACGCGCTCGATCGTGTACTTGGCGCCAGAGCCCATCATGCGGATCTGCTGGCCCTTGGTCAGCACGCCATCGATGATGCGCACCAGAACCATGACGCCGAGATAGGTGTCGTACCAGCTATCGACGAGCAGCGCCTTAAGCGCGCCCTTTTCACCAGCTTCGCTCTTGGGCGCTGGCAGCTTGTGGACAATGGCTTCCAGAACGTCGGGAATGCCAAGACCGGTCTTGGCCGAAATCATCACGGCTTCGGAGGCATCGATGCCGATGACTTCCTCGATCTGCTCCTTGATGCGATCCGGCTCTGCAGCAGGCAGGTCGATCTTGTTGAGCACCGTGACGATCTCGTGATTGTTGTCGATCGCCTGATAGACGTTGGCAAGCGTCTGCGCTTCCACACCCTGCGAGGCATCCACCACCAGAAGCGAGCCTTCGCAGGCCGATAGCGACCGCGATACTTCATAGGCGAAGTCGACATGGCCGGGCGTGTCGATGAGGTTCAGCACGTAGATTTCGCCGTTATTCGCCTTGTAATGCAGGCGCACGGTCTGAGCCTTGATGGTGATGCCGCGCTCACGCTCGATATCCATATTGTCCAGCACCTGCTCGGACATATCGCGTTCGGCAAGACCGCCCGTCGACTGGATCAACCGGTCGGCAAGGGTGGATTTGCCATGGTCGATATGGGCGACGATGGAGAAGTTGCGGATATGGTCGAGGGGCGTACGGGTCGAATTGGTGCTCATGCCCCGCGCTATAGAGGGTTTCGCGGGCAAATGGAAGCTGTTCTATGGCGGCAAACGGCGGCGAAATCGGCTTTTCAGCCGGGGAACTGCTCGCTCCAGTCCCGCCGCGTCGCGACCTGCCCTTGCGTGCGCAGACGCGCCACATCGGCAAGATCGATATCGACGATCAGAAGCGTGCTCTCGCTCACCGCATCGCTATCGCTTTCCGCCACGATGCCATTGGCCGGCATGCCGTAGTCGGAGGGAACGTAAAGGGCGGCACGTCCACGATTTTCATCGACCGCCGGCGACCATGGCGCGTCCCCGGCCGTTGGGGAGGAGAGCACGGCAAACTGATTTTCCAGGGCGCGCGCCTGTGCGCCAATCCGCACCCGGTAGGAGCCAGCCAGCGTGTCCGTGCAGCTCGGCGCCAGCACCAGTTCCACGCCCATCTCCGCCAGCCTGCGGCCCAGCATCGGGAATTCGTTGTCGTAGCAGATCAAAATGCCGAGCTTTCCGATAGGGGTGTCGAAGGCTTTCAGACCGTCCACACCCGCATCGATAAACCATTGCTCGCGCTCGAAACGCGTCATGATCTGCTTATCCTGATAGCCGATCAGCCCTTCGGGACCAAACAGCCAGGCGCGGTTACGAAACTTGCCATCGGCATCTTTGACCGGCGCGCTGCCGGGCTGGAACAGGATCTGATGTTCCCGCGCCAGTTCTTCGCAGAGCTCCACCCAGGAGGGGATCAGGCTTTGCATCGCCTCGATCGAGCCGTGCAGATCGGAGCGCACATCTTTCGGCAATTGCCCGGTCAGCGCCATGGCGGAATATTCCGGCAGCAGAAGCAGTTCCGCGCCCTTTGCCTTCGCCTCGGCTACGATCGCAGCAAGATGCTTGGCATAGTCCTCCCAGGTCTCGATCAGCTCGATTGCATATTGGCAGGCGGCAAGCCGGGTCATGCGGCAATCCTCTTCATCCAGAAGGAGAGAGGCTTCGGGCTCTCTGCATCTTCATCTAGGTCCCGCCATGTGAAGGCGGTGCAAAGCTCCGGGTGATGGGCGTAACCACGCTTTGCCCAGAAGTCGTTCAACGGCACATAATCGGCGGGACGTCGGGGGTGGTCAGTCGGACGCTCGACGGCGCAGAAGGTGCACCACTCGAAACCTCCGAGGCGCTTTGCATGCGCTTCGCGCTCCTCGAAGAAACGCACTCCCACGCCATGGCCGCGGTATTCGGGCATGAGCACGCTTTCGCCAAAGTAGAAGATTTTCTCGAGGTCATGACCGGCAGCCAGGAAAGGTGCCTTCACCTCATCCGTTTCCGCAATCATCGGCATGCCCGTCGACATGCCGACGATCTTTTCGCCATCCATCGCGAGCACGAACACCGCGCCCTCAGCCTTCGCATAGGTCGAAAGATAGGTGTGCTCGTAATCGAATGATCCGTCGTAAAGATAGGGGAAGGCGCGAAAGATGGTGATGCGCAACCGAGACAGATCATCGAAGAAAGGTGCGGCATCAATGCCGGAAAGGGAACGGATTTCGACGGTCATGGGCATGTTCACCTGCATTTTCCTTGGTTATACCGTCGTGGAAATGCTGTGCAAGCCTCGAGGGAGACCGATCATGTCCGCCATTGAAACCATCCGCGCCTACTACGATGCCTTCAACCGCCAGGATATGGATGCCTTTCTTGCTCTCCTGACCGACGATGTGGTGCATGACATCAATCAGGGCGAGCGGCAGGTCGGCAAGCAGGTGTTCGCGACGTTCATGCAGCACATGAACCGTTGCTACAAGGAAAACCTGACCGACATGGTGATCATGGCCAGCGAAGACGGCAAGCGCGCGTCGGCCGAATTCGTCGTCAATGGCGAGTACCTGGCGACGGATGAAGGTCTGCCGGAAGCGAACGGCCAGACCTATGTTCTGCCAGCTGGTGCTTTCTTCGAGTTGAAGGATGGCAAGGTCGCGCGCGTGACCAATTACTACAATCTCAATGACTGGATTGCGCAGGTCGGTGCTTAAGGGCTGAGAGCCTTGCTTTTGGCCGTGGATCCTCGCCTCAAGGGCGAGGATGGCGTCGCAGCAGGTGTTGGCCGAGCCTGACTCACCTAATCCAGCACGATGCCGAGTTCTGCGCGCAGTTTCTTTGTCAGCCCTGCCGCCACGAGTTCGTAGGAGCGGCGCAGATAGTGCTCAAGCTCCTCGCCTTCCAGCGGGGAATGATCGCTGATCGACACCCATTTGCGCTTGGCGAAATAGGGTGCCTGGGCAATGCCTTCCAGCGACGTCAATATCTCGAAGCTTTCCTCCGAGCATTTGACGACAAGCCGCCAGTCGTCCCGTTCGCCGAGCACCGCAAACACCTTGTCGCCGACCTTGGCGACATGCGAATCCCACTGATCGACGAAGCTCACGCCCGGCCAGACACCAAGCGTCGCGTCGAAAGTCTTGCGGTCGAAGAGGCTCATGTCAATCTCTCTGCGATCAATGCCGCCAGCCGTTCTGCAACCTCGGTCTTGGACAGGTCCAGCCAGGCATCGACACCGCTTGCAGAAATGATCTTCACCTGATTGCGGGCTCCGCCCATGATGCCGGTTTCCGGCGAAACATCATTAGCAACGATCATGTCGGCGCCCTTGCGTTGAAGCTTGGCGCGTCCATTGTCTTCGACATTCTGCGTTTCCGCTGCAAAGCCGATGACGAGGCGAGGGCGCTTTTCGTGGTGGCCGACGGTTTTGAGAATATCGGGGTTCTCGGTCAGTTGCAGCGCTGGCGGCGCGTCACCCGGCTGCTTCTTGATTTTTTGCTCCGAAGAACTCGCGACGCGCCAATCCGCAACCGCGGCGACGAAGACGGCGATGTCGGACGGCAGCTTGCCAAGCACGGCGTCGCGCATTTCCTCGGCACGCTCCACATGGATGGTCGTCACGCCAGCGGGATCGGGGATCGTCACAGGACCGGAGACAAGCGTCACCTCTGCGCCAAGCTTTGCAAGAGCAGCGGCGATGGCGTGGCCCTGCTGGCCGGATGAACGGTTGGCGATATATCGCACGGGATCGATTGGCTCATGCGTTGGACCGGAAGTCACGATGGCTGTCTTGCCCTTCAGCGGCTTCGGTGCGTCGTCCAGCAGGTGCTCGACGGCTTCGGCAATCTGCAGGGCCTCGGCCATCCGACCGACACCAGCCTCGCCCTTCTCCGCCATCTCGCCTGCCATCGGACCGATAAAGGCGATACCGTCGCTCTTCAGCGTCGCGATGTTGCGCTTGGTAGCCTTGGCCTCCCACATTTTCGGGTTCATTGCCGGCGCGACCAGAACAGGTCGGTCGGTCGCCAGCAAAACGGTGGAGGCAAGATCGTCCGCCATCCCGTTTGCCATCTTCGCCAGAAGATCGGCGGTCGCGGGTGCCACCAGCACGAGATCGCAATCGCGTGCCAGCCGAATATGACCGACATCTTGCTCGTCCTGTCGTGAGAAAAGCTCGGTGAAAACATGCGTGGCGGAGAGCGCCCCGACGGCAAGCGGCGTGACGAACTCCTGTGCGCCCCTGGTCATCACCGGCGTCACCTTGGCACCGCGCTCTTTCAGCCGGCGGATGAGATCAAGGCTCTTATAGGCGGCAATGCCACCGGAAATGATGAGCAGAATATGCTTGTTCGACAGAGCCATGCGCAAAGACCAGTTTCCCGTTTATGCGGGAAACTACAGCATCGGCCCGAAAATCGAAATCGATTTTCGGATAAGCACGATGCGCCAATTCAAATGGCTCCAACCGTTGGTAAGCAAAGTGCAATCACGCCGCCTTGGCGACGTGATATTCCTTGATGGCGACCATCTTGATCGCCGGGAAACGCTCGGCTTCATAGCGCAGCGAAAAGGCATCCTGCGCCAGAAACACCGGATCGCCGTCGAGGTCGCGGGCGATATCGCCGCGCTTGACGTTCAAGAACTTCTCGAACTCGGCAGGCTGATCGGACGAAATCCAGCGGCACACGGAGAAGCGCGACATCTCGAAGGACACCGGCAGGCCATATTCGCCCATCAGCCGTTCCTTCAACACATCGAGCTGCAGCGCACCGACGACGCCGACGATGGCTGGCGAACCGTCTTCTGGCGAAAACAGCTGCACGACGCCTTCTTCGGCCATTTGCTGCAGCGCCTCCTTCAGCTTCTTCGCCTTCATCGCATCCTCAAGCCGGACACGACGTAGAATTTCCGGCGAGAAGTTCGGCACGCCCTGGAAGACGAGGTTCTCGCCTTCCGTCAGCGTGTCACCGATACGAAGCGTGCCGTGATTGGGAATGCCGACCACATCACCGGCATAGGCCGTGTCCGCCAACTGGCGCTGCGAGGCGAAGAAGAATTGCGGCGCAGTGAGGCCCATCTGCTTACCGGTACGGGCAAGACGCGCCTTCATGCCGCGCTCCAGCTTGCCGGAGCAGATGCGTGCAAAGGCAATGCGGTCGCGGTGGTTCGGGTCCATATTGGCCTGGATCTTGAAGACGAAGGCCGTCATCTTTTCTTCAGCGGCATGGACGAGGCGGGTATCGGCCACTTGGTCACGCGGCGGCGGGGCGAAATCGCCAAGCGCATTGATCAGATCGCGCACACCGAAATTGCGAAGCGCCGAGCCGAAGAAAACCGGCGTCATATGGCCTTCGAGAAACGCCTGACGGTCGAAGGGACGGCAGGCTTCCATGGCCAGTTCCGTTTCTTCGATAAAGGCATCCCGCTCGTTTTCAGGCAGCCTGTCGGCAACCGCCTGCGGACCGTTGACCGGCAGACCATCGATCTGTGTGTCGTTGCCGCGGAAGGTGTTTTCGGCGAGATTGTAAGCACCGCAGAAGGTCTTCGAACGCCCGACCGGCCAGGTGATCGGTGCGGTGTCGAGCGCCAGCTTTTCTTCCACCTCATCGAGAATCTCGAAGGCGTCGCGGCTTTCGCGGTCCATCTTGTTGATGAAGGTGATGATCGGAATGTCGCGCATGCGGCAGACTTCGAAAAGCTTCAGCGTGCGCGGCTCGATACCCTTAGCGGCATCGATCACCATGATGGCCGCATCGACGGCCGTCAGCGTGCGGTAGGTATCGTCGGCGAAGTCTTCGTGGCCCGGTGTATCGAGAATGTTGAAGACGCGATCATTGTATTCGAAAGTCATGACCGAGGTCACGACCGAGATGCCGCGCTCTCGCTCGATCTTCATCCAGTCCGAACGGGTCTGGATACGATCCTTCTTGGCCTTCACTTCACCGGCAAGCTGAATCGCACCGCCGAACAGCAAGAGCTTTTCGGTCAGCGTCGTCTTACCCGCATCCGGGTGCGCGATAATAGCAAAGGTGCGGCGGCGGGAGACCGCCTCGGCAAGTGTTTCGGCCATCTAACAAATCCTGTGGAATTGCGGGCTATCTAGCGTTTCGAGCCCGCTTTTGCAATTGACCTTGACCCATGGAGGGCAAACTAATGCCGCATGAACACGCAAAGCGCCCCATCTCCCGCCCTGAAACTCATCCGTCTTCCCAATGGTGAAGGCATCGAGCTACCGTCCTACGAGACGACAGGCGCCGCCGGTATGGATCTTCGCGCTGCCGTCGAGGCTGGCGAGACGATGACGCTCCGCCCCGGTGAGCGAGCACTGGTGCCGACCGGTTTCATCTTCGAAGTCCCCTTCGGCTATGAGGCGCAGATCCGTCCACGCTCCGGCCTTGCGATCAAGAACGGCATCACCTGCCTCAATTCGCCGGGCACCGTGGATAGCGACTATCGCGGCGAGGTGAAGGTCATTCTCGCCAATCTCGGGCAGGCGGATTTCATTATCGAGCGTGGCATGCGCATCGCCCAGATGGTGATTGCGCCGGTAACGCAGGTGACGGTTACTGAGGTCAGCGAGTTCACGGAGACGACGCGCGGTGCGGGCGGCTTCGGCTCGACCGGTGTCTAGTCATCACGACGTTGTGAGGCGGCAAATTCTGGAGTATGTCTCGACGGACTGACGAGGGGGACATGTCCATGACCATCACCACCATCCTTGCCTATGCCATGGCCCTGTTCATCGCTGCAGCCATTCCAGGCCCGGGAATGACGGCGATCGTTGCGCGCGCGTTGGGTTCGGGTTTCCGCGAGACCTTCTTCATGGGGCTTGGTCTGGTGCTGGGAGATATGGTCTATCTGACGGCGGTCATCCTCGGTCTTGCCTTCGTCGCACAGACCTTTCAGGAAGCCTTCATGGTGCTGAAATTCGCCGGTGCCGCCTATCTGCTTTACATCGCCTGGAAGCTTTGGACCGCCGGGCTTCTGCCGCAGGACTTGCAGGCGAAGAAAAGCACCAGCATCGGCATGTCCTTCCTGTCCGGTCTGTTCATCACGCTCGGCAATCCCAAGACCATGTTGTTCTATGTCGCGCTCGTACCGACCCTGATCGACATCCGCGGGATCGGCCTTCCCGAATATGCGCTTCTGATCGGCTTGACCTTTACCGTTCTGATGGCGGTATTGCTGCCCTATATTCTGCTGGCCTCCAAAGCCCGCGCATTGCTGAAGCGCCCAAGTGCCTTGACGATCCTCAACCGCACCGCAGCAGGCATCCTGGCGGGAACCGCGGCGATGATCGCAACACGCGCCAGTTGAGAACGGTCTTCTACATCAGGCCCTGAGATTGGTGATCTATCCCAGGCACCTCGCCCTATAAGCACGTTTGTTCTCTGGCTTCCCTGCCAGTATCGCCCTATCCTGCGCGCGATTGCATGAGGACATAAGGCAGGAGAGCAGGCATGTCGGAAGCGAAGAAACCCGGACGCGGACGCATCTATTCCTCGATCACCGAAACGATAGGCGACACGCCGCTGGTGCGTCTGGACAAGCTGGCGAAGGAAAAGGGTGTGCACGCGACGCTTCTGGCAAAGCTCGAATTCTTCAACCCCATCGCCTCCGTCAAGGATCGCATCGGCGTGGCGATGATCGAGTCGCTGGAAGCGCAAGGAAAGATCGCCCCCGGCAAGACGACGCTTGTCGAGCCGACCTCGGGCAATACCGGCATTGCGCTGGCCTTCGCCGCTGCCGCCAAGGGCTATAAGCTGATCCTCACCATGCCAGAGACCATGTCGGTCGAGCGCCGCAAGATGCTGGCGCTGCTCGGCGCCGAACTGGTGCTGACGGAAGGTCCGAAGGGAATGAAGGGCGCCATTGCCAAGGCGCATGAACTGGCAGAAACGCTGCCCGACGCCATCATCCCGCAGCAGTTCGAAAACCCCGCCAATCCGGAAATTCACCGCAAGACGACGGCAGAGGAAATCTGGAACGACACCAATGGCTCGGTCGATATCTTTGTGTCCGGCATTGGCACCGGTGGGACGATCACGGGCGTCGGTCAGGTGCTGAAGGGCCGCAAGCCAGATATCAAGGTCGTGGCGGTCGAGCCTACAGACAGTCCGGTTCTGTCCGGCGGTACACCCGGCCCGCACAAGATCCAGGGCATCGGTGCGGGTTTTGCGCCGAGCATTCTCGATACCAAGATCTACGACGAGATCGTCACCGTCAGCAATGACGATGCTTTCGAAACCGCACGCCTCGCGGCACGGCTGGAAGGCGTTCCGGTCGGCATTTCCTCAGGTGCAGCACTTGCTGCCGCCATCAAGGTCGGTGCGCGGGAGGAGAATGCTGGCAAGACCATCGTGGTGATCATTCCGTCCTTCGCGGAACGGTATCTCTCTACCGCGCTGTTCGAAGGGCTCGGCCTGTAAGAGACAACGATTGAGCGGCGGCAATGAATGCCGCCCTCTCTCAGGCCAGACGCTTGACGATAACGGGTGCGGACGCAATCGGTGCGCCCGAGATTGCGTAATAGCTTCGCACGGATGCGGCGATACGATCTGCGTCTTCACGGCTCGCCGCATGCACCATCGCAATCGGCTGGCCTTCCTCTACCTTGGTGCCGAGCGGCAGGATGTTTGACAGACCGACGCGGTGGTCGATCCGGTCACTTGGGTGACGACGGCCCCCGCCAAGCTCGACGACCGCCATGCCCACATTCCGCGCCTGGCAGGATGCAAGCCATCCACTCGCCTGGGCTGTAACAGGTACGACGTGCGGTGCGGCTTTCAGATAGTGTTGAGGCCGGTCGATGAAGTCAGTGGGGCCGCCAAGTGCGCTGACCATCTGCGCAAAGCGCTCCATGGCGCGACCGGAAGAGAGCGCCTCGCGCGCCATTGCCTCGGCATCGGTCAGCGTTGATGCCACACCGCCCTGCACCAACATCTCTGAGGCAAAAGCAAGCACCAGCGTCTCGATGCGCGTGCCGCCTTTTCGACCCTGCAGGAAATCCAGGCAGTGGAAGATTTCGAGCGCATTACCAGCCGCATCCGCCAGAGGCTCGTTCATATCGGTAATCAACGCCGACGTTTTTACGCCCGCACCATTGGCGACCTGCACCAGGGCCGCAGCAAGCAGTTCGGCTTCCTCGGCAGTCAGCATGAAGGCACCACTGCCGAATTTGACGTCAAGCACCAGCGTCTCAAGACCCGCTGCGAGCTTCTTGGACAAAATGGAGGCGGTAATCAGCGGTATGGAATCCACCGTCGCCGTTACGTCGCGGATGGCATAAAGCCGCTTGTCCGCAGGTGCGAGATCGCCCGTCTGGCCGATGATGGCGCAGCCCACATCCTTGACCGTGCGCCGGAACAGCGCCTCGTTCGGCATCACATCATAGCCGGGGATGGCTTCGAGCTTGTCCAGCGTCCCACCGGTATGGCCAAGACCACGACCGGATATCATCGGCACGGCCAGCCCGCACGCTGCCACGATGGGTGCCAGCATCAACGAGACATTGTCGCCGACGCCCCCGGTCGAATGCTTGTCCGAGATCGGTTTGCCGATGTCGGCCCAGGACAGCACATCGCCGCTGTCGCGCATCGCAAGTGTCAGCGCAACCGTCTCCTCGCGCGTCATGCCGCGAAAGAACACCGCCATGGCAAAGGCTGCTGCCTGTCCCTCTGAAATAGACCCATTGGACAGTGCCGCGATAAAATCTGCGATCTCGGTAGCGGCCAGCGTCTCGCCATCACGCTTGCGGCGGATGATCTCTTGCGGGATCATGAGGCGTCAATATCCGGTTGCAGCTTCGGCTGGCTCTCCACCCGTAAGCACATTCAAAACATCATCCAGCAGGCTGGAGGCGCCGAAGCGGAAGGTGGAGGGCATCGCCCAGTTGGGCTGCATGATGGTTTCTGCCAGACGAAGATAAAGCGTAGCATCGGCAACCGTGCCGATCCCCCCAGCAGGCTTGAAGCCAACCTTCTTCCTGCTGTCGCGGATGGCCTGCAGCATGATGTCTGCCGCCTCAAGCGTGGCGTTGACGGCCACCTTACCGGTGGAAGTCTTGATGAAATCAGCGCCTTCGGCAATAGCAATCTCGCTGCTGCGGCGGATGAGGGTCTTGTCCTTCAACTCGCCGGTTTCAAGGATGACTTTCAGCAGGATCGGCTCGGGGCAAGCTTGGCGAACTGCCGCCACCATCTCCGCAACCGCGGCTTCATCGCCTGCGATGAACTTGCGATAGGGAATGACCAGATCGATTTCATCTGCACCGTCGGCGATGGCGCGCTCGGTTTCCGCGACGACGGTGGCGACATCAAGATCGCCGGACGGAAAATTCACGACGGTCGCGATGCGGATCGAATGGTTGTTGCCGAAGGCCGTACGCGCCTGGGCGACGAAGCGCGGCCAGATGCAGATGGCCGCCGTGTTGCCAAACTGCGTATGGGCTCTCTGGCAGAGGCTTGCAATCTGCTCCGGCGTGCAATCGTCTTTCAGATTGGTCAGGTCCAGCAAGGACAAAGCGAGGCTGGCTGCTTCGCGCGGGCGCTGAAGTTCCATGCTTAGTTTCCTCCCGAAATCATTTCCGTTAAAACGGCGGCAAGACGTTTGCCGCCAATCGGAGCCATGTCCTTGGTCTCGTCATGGCTCAGTTCTGCACCGGTCATGCCGGCACCGTAGTTTGTAATAACGGAAGCTGCGGCAACGCGCATCCCGAAAAAGCGTGCAAGGATCACTTCCGGTACGGTGGACATGCCCACAGCATCGGCACCAAGCGTGCGCGCCATGCGAATTTCGGCGGGCGTTTCGAAGCTTGGGCCGGAAAACCACATATAGACGCCGGAAAACAGCGGGACGGTCGCACGGATCGCCGCATTGCGCATGGCAAGCGTCAAATCCGCATCGTAAGCGCTGGTCATGCCGACGAAGCGCTTGTCGCTCTCCTCGCCGATCAGCGGGTTCATGCCCGAATAGTTGATGTGATCGGTAATCTGCATCACAGAACCGGGCGGCATATCCTGGCGAACCGAGCCCGCCGAGTTGGTGAGAATCAGGGATTGGACACCGATACCGGCCAGCGCCTCGATTGCCGGGCGCATGGCGGATGCATCGCCCTTTTCGTAGTAATGCACACGGCCGGACAGCATGATGACCGGCTGGCCGCCGAGATACCCGGCCACCACTTCACCGGCATGGCCGGAGACGGCACTTTCCGGAAAACCTGGGATATCCGAATAGGGAATGCGGATCGGGTCTACGACCTCATCCACCAGCACGCCGAGGCCGGAGCCGAGCACGATGGCTGTGCGGGGAACAAGCCCATTCAGCCGTTCCACCAAAACGTCGATGATCGCGTGATCCATCTTACAACTCGGTCTTGAAGCTGAAGGGCAGAAGTTCGTCCATGGTCATCACCTTCTGCACGCCGCTCTCGTCACAGAGATAGACCTTCGTTTCAGCGCTTGCGAACTCTGCAATCTTCTGGCGGCAGCCGCCGCAAGGGGGGCAGAGCGCCAGCTTTTCTGCGATGACCGCGATCTCCTTGATCTGCCTGGCGCCGCCCATCACCATGGCGCTGATGGCGGAAGGCTCCGCGCACCAGCCCTGAGGGAAGGACAGGTTTTCGATATTGGCACCCTTATAGACCTTGCCATCTTCGGCACGGATCGCAGCGCCCACCGGGAACTTCGAGTAGGGCGCATGGGCAAAGCCCATGGCCTCACGGGCGGCTTCGAAGAGCGCGTGGGTCGTCGGTTCGTTCAGCATCGATCAACGCTCCTTGGAGTAGGCAACACCACCGGCCTTTGGCGGCTTGGCGACGCCGATGAAACCGGCGAGCAGAATGCAGGTGAGGATATAGGGCAGCGCCTGGAAGATCTGCACCGGCACTTCGCCGATGCCGGGGATCGCCTTGCCCTGCATGAAGTTCGCCATCGCATCGAGGAAGCCGAAGAGAAGGCAGGCAAACATGACCGGGACCGGCTTCCACTTGGCGAAGATCAGAGCGGCAAGTGCAATATAGCCCTTGCCGGCAGACATGTTGGCAATGAAGGCTGCCGACTGCGCAACGGCAAGATAGGTACCGGCAAAGCCGCACAGGAAACCGGCAACGATGACGGCGCGGAAGCGCATCCATGCCACAGAAATGCCAGCCGTATCTACGGCACCTGGGTTCTCACCGACAGCGCGCAGGCGAAGGCCGAAGCGCGTGCGGTAAAGCACCCACCAGGAAATCGGCACGGCCAGGAAGGCGAGATACGTCAAGATGTTGTTGCCGGAAATGACATTGGCGTAGATAGGGCCGATGAAGGGCACCTCACGCATCATGTCCACACCCGGAAGAATGATCGGCGTGAAACGGCCCTCGCCGGTAATCTGCGGCGTGCGTCCGCCCTGGCCGAACCAGGCTTGACCCAGAACGACGGTGAGGCCAGCGGCGACGAAGTTCAGCGCCACGCCGGAGACGATCTGGTTGCCGCGGTTGGTGATGACGGCAAAGCCATGCACCAGCGAGAAGAAGATCGAGATACCGATACCGGCGGCAAGGCCGGCCCATGGGTCTTTGGTCAGATAAGCAACGCAGGCGGATGCGAAGGCGGCAGCCAGCATCTTGCCTTCCAGGCCGATATCGAACACGCCGGCGCGTTCGGAGAATAGCCCCGCAAGGGCGGTAAACAGAAGCGGAATGGTCAGGCGGACGGTCGAACCGAGAATGCTGACCAGCATGTCAAAGCTTTCCATGGCCTTACCTCTTCACGAAATTCTGGTAGATGCGCACAAGCGCGGGGCGATACATAAATTCAAGGGCACCGGCGAACAGGATCACCAGACCCTGGATGACGACGATCATCTCGCGGGTGATGTTGGGCATCTCAAACGAGAGATCCGCGCCGCCCTGGTAGAGAATGCCGAAGAGCAACGCCGCAAAGACGATGCCGAGCGGATGGCTTCTGCCCATCAGCGAGACGGCAATCCCGACGAAGCCGGCACCTGCGACGAACTCCACCTGAAGACGGGCTGACGCCCCCATGACCGGGTTCAACGCCATCATGCCAGCAAGACCGCCGGAGATCAGCATTGTGATGATGACCGTGCGCGAATAGGGCATACCGGCATAGATAGCCGCTTGCGGGCTGAAACCGAGAGCGCGCATCTCATAGCCAAGCTTGGTACGCCAGATCAGCACCCACACCAGAAACGCCATGACGAGCGCGATGATGAAGGACACATTGAAGGGCGCGGGGCCAAGCTTGAGGCCGAACAATGCCATCAGCCAATCGAGCTTCGGCAACTGTCCGCCGGGCAGGAATGTGCGGGTTTCCGGCGCCATCTTGCCCGGAACGATCAGCACGTTGACGAGCAGATAGACCATCAATGCCGCGGCAATGAAGTTAAACATGATCGTGGTGATGACGATGTGGCTGCCGCGCTTGGCCTGCAGCCAGCCGGGAATGAACGCCCAGGCAGCGCCGAAGACAGCGGCACCGATGACGGCGAAAGGCATCGTCACATACCAGGGAACGTAACGGTCGAGCGTGAGCGCCACGAGTGCCGCACCCAGACCACCGATATAGGCCTGTCCTTCCGAGCCGATATTGAAAAGCCCGGCATGGAAGGCGACGGCGACGGAAAGGCCGGTGAAGATGAAGCTTGTCGTATAGAACAGGGTAAACCCGATGGCGTCGCCACGACCGAGCGCGCCTTCGATCAAGAGACGAAGGGCTGCGAAGGGATCTTCGCCGATCGACCAGACGACGAGGCCTGAGATGAAGAAGGCCGTCAGGATGTTCAGAAACGGCAGAAGGCCGTATGTGATCCAACCGGGCAGGGGAACGGAAGCTGTACTCATGTGTGTGGCCTTATGCGGCAATGCCGGCCATCATCAGGCCCAGCGTCTGTTCTTCGGCTTCCGCCGTCTTTTCTCCAACGACCCGGCCGGCAAACATAACCAGAATGCGGTCCGAGAGCGAGCGGATTTCATCCAGTTCAACGGAGACCAGAAGGATGGCCTTGCCCGCATCGCGCATGTCGATGATGCGGCGGTGAATGAACTCGATCGCCCCGATATCGACGCCACGCGTTGGCTGGCCAATGATCAGCATGCTCGGGTCGCGCTCGATTTCGCGCGCAACGACGATCTTCTGCTGGTTGCCCCCGGAAAAATTGGCAGTCTTCAGCCGGGCATTTGGTGGGCGGATATCGTATTTCTCGATCTTTTCGACCGCATCCTTACGAATGGCTTCGGGATCGAGAAACGGACCTTTTCCATAGCGTTCGTCACGATGATAACCGAGGATCGAATTCTCATATTCCTCGAATTTCAAGATCAGGCCCATATGGTGGCGGTCTTCCGGGATATGGGCCAGACCGAGTTGGCGCAAGATGGCCGGATCGACCTTGTCCACCTGCTTGCCACCGATCAGGATTTCACCCGAATGCGGCTTGCGAATTCCGGCAATGGCTTCCAGGAGTTCGGACTGACCGTTTCCGGCAACGCCTGCAATGCCGACGATTTCGCCAGCGCGCACATCGAAGGAAACATTATCCACCATGGTCACGCCACGGCTGTCCTTCACCGTCAGGTTACGAACCGAAAAAAGAACCGCGCCAGGCTTGGCCTCACCCTTTTCGACGCGCAGCAGAACGCGGCGACCGACCATCAACTCGGCCAGTTCTTCCACCGTCGTCTCCGACGTCTTGCGCGTTGCCACCATCTCGCCGCGGCGCATGACAGAGACCTCGTCGGTAATCGCCATGATTTCGCGCAGCTTGTGGGTGATGAGGATGACCGTCTTGCCCTGGTCGCGCAACACGCTCAGAATCTTGAACAGGTGATCGGCTTCGGCAGGCGTCAAAACGCCGGTCGGCTCGTCGAGGATCAGGATTTCTGCGCCGCGATACATGGCTTTCAGGATTTCCACGCGCTGCTGCAGTCCGACCGGCAGATCCTCGATGATCGCATCCGGATTGACCTCGAGGCCATACTCATCCTCAAGGCGCTTCAATTCCTTGCGGGTGGCCGCCGTGCCCTTGGACAGAAGAGCGCCGCCCTCCGCACCGAGCATGACATTTTCCAGCACGGAAAAATTTTCGACCAGCATGAAGTGCTGGTGCACCATGCCGATACCGGCGTCGATGGCAGCCTGGCTGTCCTTGATGGTAACGGGGTTGCCGTTGACCCGGATTTCACCGGAATCGGCCTGATAGAAGCCGTAAAGGATCGACATCAGGGTCGACTTGCCGGCACCGTTTTCCCCGATGATGCCGTGGATGGTCCCCTTGGCAACGGTCAGATTGATATTTTTATTGGCGTGAACGGCACCGAACGACTTGTCGATGCCCACGAGCTCGATTGCAGGGTTCATACTCAAACCAAAACCTCTCCGAAGGCTGGATATGAAAAGGGCGCAAGATGAAAAACATCATGCGCCCCTGTCAAATTTCATATCATTTCGGGCAGGAATTGTCCGACATGTAGTCGTGAACCTTGACGGCGCCGGAGATGATGTCTGCTTTCGCCTTGTCGGCAGCTGCCGCCATTTCAGGCGTGATCAGAGCCTTGTTGTTGTCATCGACAGCATAAGCCACGCCATCTTCCTTGACGCCGAGCGCGTTGACGCCAGCGGTGAACTTGTCGTCTTTGACGTCCTTGAACGCGTTGTAGACGGCGAGATCGACGCGCTTGACCATCGATGTCAGAACCGAGCCCGGATGCAGGTGGTTCTGGTTGGAATCGACGCCGATCGAGTACTTCTTGTTGTCAGCCGCAGTCTGCAGAACGCCGAGACCCGTCGCACCGGCTGCCGCGTAGATCACGTCCGCGCCCTGGTCGATCTGGTTCTTGGTGAGTTCACCGCCACGCACCGGGTCGTTCCAGGCCGCACCCGTCGTGCCGGTCATGTTCTGGAAGACTTCGATCTTGTCATTGGCAGCCTTGGCGCCCTGGGCGTAGCCGCAGGCGAATTTGCGGATCAGCGGAATGTCCATGCCGCCGATGAAGCCGACCTTGCCGGTCTTGGACGCCATGCCGGCGAGCAGACCCACGAGGTAGGAGCCTTCTTCTTCCTTGTAGACGACCGAGCGTACATTCGGCAGGTCGACGACGGAGTCGACGATCACGAACTTGGTGTCGGGAAATTCTTTAGCCACTTTCTCCATCGCGGAGGTCCAGGCAAAGGACACTGCAACCACCGGATTGAAGCCGCGGCTTGCGAAGTTGCGGATCGCCTGTTCACCCTGCGTGTCGCTGGTCGGCTCGAAATCGCGGAACTCGATGCCGGTTTCAGACTTGAACTTCTCAGCACCCGTTGCAGCAGCTTCGTTGAACGACTTGTCGAACTTGCCGCCCGTTCCGTAGACCAATGCAGGCTTGATATCCGCGGCCAAGGCGGAAGCCGACATCGCAGCAAGCGCGAAAAGCGTCAGAAGGGATTTTTTCATTTTGCAGCCCTGTTGTTGCAGTTTAATTTTATTAAAAAGGGTCCTCCCGCAAGCCCTTATGCTGGGCATGTTCTGCGGAAAAGCCAGCCTTGTGGGCTGAGCGTGAGGAGCATCCTTGCACGGCTGCGAGAAAAATTCACCCGTTTTTTTTGCCCGGTGGAAAACCTCTTTTCTGGTGGTTTTTTAATCTCTTCCACCGGGCAGTTGCCATACAACTAGGCGATGTTGCAGGTCACGCCGGTTCCCCTCAACCCGCAATAGCCGCCCGGGTTCTTGGCGAGATATTGCTGATGGTAGTCCTCGGCATAATAGAAGATATCGAGCGGCTCGATCTCGGTGGTGATCTTCGGACGATGACCGGCCGTTTCCAGCGCTTGTTGGAAGGCATCGCGGGCGGCCTTGGCTTCGGCGAGTTGCGCATCATTGGTCGTATAGATTACCGAGCGATAGGTCGTGCCGACATCGTTCCCCTGACGCATGCCCTGGGTCGGATCATGTTCTTCAAAGAAGATCTTCAGGAGTTGAGCCAGCGTCACCTGTGACGGGTCATAGACCACCTTGACCACCTCGGCATGGCCGGTCAGCCCTGTCGTGGTTTCCTGGTAGTGCGGGTTACGGGTCATTCCACCGGAGTAGCCAACCGCAGTGACGTAGACGCCGGGCGTCTTCCAGAACAACCGTTCGGCACCCCAGAAGCAGCCCATTCCGAGATAGATCGTTTCAAACCCGTCGGGGTAGGGGCCTTTCAGGCTTCTTCCATTGACGAAATGGTGTTCCGGCACGACCACCGCCTCATCCCGGCCGGGGATCGCGGTCTCTGCGGTCGGCATCACTGTCTTTTTTGAAAGGGTATCGAATCCAAACATTGCAGTCTCCCTGCGGCGATCGGCGCCGCGTTCCGCTCTCATGCAGTGTGGGATGCTGGTATCGTCAGGCCGCAAAACGACCGAGCGGTCTTGGCTTTCGGTAGCCTGCCATCCAGAAAAGCAGCGAAAGCCCAAGAAGAACCGCGAAGGCAGGAACGGCATTCAAGCCGTTTTCGATCCAGCGCCACGCTTCCGGGTGAATATAGTGTGCCGTCACGCTTTCTGCCATGGCAAGCGAGGAAGGAAAAACTTCCGCCCAGCCTTCGCGAAAGCTCAAGAGATCGACGGAGGATGTGGAAACCGAGCGGATGGAATCGAAGACGCCAACGCCAATTGCGCACAGAAGAAGCAGAAAGCTAAGAAACCGGAACAAGGCTTTCATGGCAGGACTCCCCGGCGGCTTACTCAACAGGACAGTCGCCCAAGGCGACCTTCTCCTGGTTCTGGATAAAGTCCGAAGCAGCGCTTTGCAATCTCCTCATGAACAGCCTTTTCACAGACATTTAAAAAAACTGTCAGAATCGGGTTGATCGCCGCGAATTCATCGGTATATATCGCGCCGTTCCAGTGATTTGCATTTCCCAAACATGCAGATTGTAAAGAAGGACAGGTGGCCGAGTGGTTTAAGGCGCACGCCTGGAACGCGTGTGTGCGTGAAAGCGTACCGTGGGTTCGAATCCCACCCTGTCCGCCATTTCGCGCTTATAAATTCTCACGATATTTTTGGATTTCGAAAGATCTCGCGCATTGCGTGGCTCTTCTTGTCGTTGCTTTGCGCTCCGCGCACCCCTCCCAAAATTAAAACTTGTCCATGTTACCAAAACTTAAGGTGATTTTGGCGTGATAAGGATGTTTCCTGAGACTGGAAGGTCTCAACGATACGGTGGGCGTATCGCGGCTTTCTCCATCAAGTCGGACCCCCCGCATGAAAAAAATCTGGATACTCTTCAGCATACTGGTTGTCGTCGCTGTTGCGGCTTGGCCGTTTCGTGACGAGATCCCCTATATCAAATCGTTGCCTTTCGTCGCTTCGCAAGGGGCCGTGACGCACACGGCTTCTGCTGATGGAAAGGCCGGGGGAGACAAGGCCGCCGCCCAGGATGGCGGCGGTCACGACCGGGCGAAGGGCCAGGGCGGCGGGCGGCGCAATGGTGGTCCGCCTGCAGTTTCGACAGTCACCGTCGAAGAAGCGGCCTTGCCTATGGATGTGGAAGCGACCGGCTGGGCTGTTGCTGCGGATGCCACCAACATCGCCCCGCGTGAAGCGGGTACGGTCGCGTCTGTGGCTGCCACGAGTGGCCAGGAGGTCAAGGCGGGCGATCTCATCATCAAGATGGATGATCGCTTTGCGAGCGCTGCCGTTGCCAAGGACAAGGCCAACATTGCGTCCGATCAGGCCAGTCTGGCACAGGCACAGGCGGCATTCGATCGCGCGACCGCTCTTGCCAAACAGAGTGCGGAGTCCCAACAGGTGCTGGATCAGGCCCGCGCAGCCCGCGACATGGCCGCCGCCAAGATCGATGCCGACAAGGCAACATTGCAGTCCGATGAGGCAACCCTTCAGGACACCGAAATCCGCGCGCCCTATAATGGTCGCCTCGGCATCATCACCATAAGCCCTGGCGCCTATCTCAGTGCCGGTGTGACGATTGTCAGCATCACCCGCTACGATCCGATTTACATGCAGTTCAGGCTGCCTCAGCGCTATCTGGAGCAACTGCGTGAAGGGATGAAAAACGGCGCGACGGTCGATATCGACCCGGTGGCAACCGGCGGAACGCCGATCCAGGGAAAGCTTGCCTATTTCGACAACACCGTCGACCAGGCATCGGGTACGGTGCTGGTAAAGGCCGCGTTCAAGAACGACAAGGGCCTGGTGTGGCCCGGGCAGTCCGCCGACGTCGTCGTTCACTTCCAGTCGGATCAGAAGCAGATCGTTGTGCCGACAGTGGCGCTGAGGGCGGGACCAAACGGGCAATTCGTCTACACCGTGGATGACAGCCACCATGTTCACATGACGCCTGTCGATGTCATCCGCTCGAACGGCAATATGACGGCGATCGCCAGCGGCCTCTCTGCCGGACAACGCATCATCGTCGAAGGACAGTCGGAATTGACGGATGGTCAGACGGTCGTCGATACGCCGGAAGCTGCCGCCGGTCAGCCAAACAAAGTTGCACAGAACGCGCCCGCTACGGAGATTGCCCAGTGATCGCACGTTTTTGCATCAATCGCCCCGTTGCGACCATCCTTCTTGCGATCGGGCTGACGCTCGCTGGCTTTGCCGGCTACAGGCTCCTGCCTGTGGCGGCGCTGCCAAAAGTGGACTTTCCCACCATCAACGTCTCGGCGTCGCTCTCCGGTGCCTCGCCGGAGACCATGGCGACCTCGGTCACGACACCGCTCGTCAAGCAGTTTGAGACCATTCCCGGCATCAGTGAAATCAGCGCCACCAACACGCTCGGCAACGCCTCCATCGTCATCCAGTTCGATCTGAACCGCGATATCGATGCAGCTGCAGCGGATGTCCAGGCGGCCATTTCGCGCGCGCAGCGACAGTTGCCGAGCAACATGACCACCGCGCCGAGCTACCGCAAAACCAACCCGGCGGACGCGCCGGTCCTGTTGCTGGCCGTCAACAGCAAGGAGATGCCGGCAAGCAAGGTGGACGATATTGCTGAGAACATCATCTCGCCGCTGCTCTCGACAATTTCAGGCGTGGCGCAGGTGAGTGTTTACGGAGCAAAAACCTATGCGGTGCGGGTGGGTCTAGAACCCTCCAAACTTCAGGCCCGCAATCTTGGCGTCGATACGGTCACGACAGCCATTGCACAGGCGAACAATCAGGTCCCGGTCGGCGCGCTGGAAAACAAGAGCCAGCGCCTGACGATTGATGCCGATACGCAAAGAACCAATGCAGAGGAGTTCAAGTCGCTGGTCGTCGCCACCGCAAACGGTGCGCCGATCCATCTGGGTGATGTCGCCAATGTGCAGGATGGCGTGGACAATCCGGATGCCGGCAGCTGGTTCGACGGCGAACCCGCCATCATTCTCGCCGTCCAGCGCCAATCGGATGCCAATACGGTCGATGTGGTGAAAGCCATACAGGACAAGTTGCCGGCGCTTCGCGAACAATTGCCGCCCTCGATCAACATCCATGTCATGAATGACACGTCCGTTGCGATCAAGGACGCCGTTTCGGATGTTCAGTTCACACTGTTCCTGACCATCGCGCTGGTTGTCCTGGTCATCTATCTCTTCACCGGACACCTGACCGCGACCATCATTCCAGGCCTTGCCGTTCCCCTGTCGCTGATTGCGGCCTTCGGCGCCATGTATGTCCTGGGATACAGCATCGACAACATCTCACTTCTGGGGCTGACGCTCTCGGTCGGTCTCGTGGTGGATGATGCGTTCGTCATGCTGGAGAATATTCTGCGCCTGCATGAAGAGGGGCTGCCCATGCGTGAAGCCGCACTTAAAGGTGCGGCGGAAGTCAGTTCCACCATTCTGTCCATGTCGATATCGCTCGTTGCCGTGTTCATCCCTATTCTTTTGATGGGCGGTGTGGTTGGCCGCCTGTTCAACGAATTCGGCATGGTGGTGACGCTTGCCATCCTGGCATCGGCGCTCGTGTCCCTGACGGTGACGCCGATGCTCGCTTCGCGCCTGTCGTCTCATTCCTCCAGACCGCCGGCGATCATTCGCTGGTTCGATGCCGGTTTTGACCGGACGCTCGGCGTTTACGACCGCGCCGTTGGATGGTGCCTGCGCCATCGCGGCTTTGTTCTTTTGTGCTTCCTGGGCTCGGTCGCAGCATCCGGCCTGCTGTTCTGGACCCTGCCATCCAGCTTCTTCCCGCAGGAAGATATTGGTCAGCTGTCGGTCTCGACCCGTGCGCGTGAGGACATTTCCTATACGGACATGAGTGACCTGCAGAACCAGGTGGCGGCAGCGATCCGCACCAACCCCGCCGTCCTGCATGTCACCTCCATCGTTGGCGGCGGTTCGCGCAGCCCGCTGAACAATGGCTCCATGTTCGTGCAGTTGAAGCCGAAAGCGGATCGAGAACCGCTCCAGCAGACACTGGCTGAGCTCACCAAGGCAACCGCGAAGATTCCCGGTATCAGAACCTACATCACGCCGCAGCAGAGCCTTCGTTTTGGTGGCCGCAGTTCGGCCTCGCAATATCAGCTCGTCGTACAGGGCCTGAGCGCCGATGCTACAAGCCTTTGGTCGGGCAAGCTGATGGACGAGATGCGCAAGGACCCGACATTCACGTCCGTCACATCTGACGCGCAGAATGGCGCGATTGCCGCAACCATCGTGATTAATTCCGAGAAGGCAGCCGCCTACGGCATTACCAACGATCAGCTGCGCAAGACGTTGGAAATGTCTTTTGGTGGCTATGACGCCGCACAGATCCAATCGACGGGCAACAGCTATAATGTGATCGTCGAGTTCGATCGCTCCAAGCCCTGGACGGCAGACTCTCTGCGCGACATCAATATTCTCTCCACCAAGACCAACACGCTGGTGCCGCTGTCCAACTTTGCCACGGTGGAGAGCAAGCCGGCGCCGGTTGCCATCAACCAGACGGGACAGCTGGTCTCGACCACCATTTCCTTTAATCTGCCGGATGGTGTCTCGCTCAGCCAGGCCATGCAGCGCATCGATCAGGTCAAGGCGCAGATCGGCCTTCCCAACGATGTCTTCACCACCTATGGCGGCACGGCAGCAATCTTCCAGCAGTCACAGGGCAATACCGGTCTGCTGATCTTGGCCGCGGTGCTGACCATCTACGTGGTGCTGGGTGTTCTCTATGAAAGCTTCATCCATCCGCTCACCATTC
Organism: Agrobacterium cavarae; assembly: GCF_004310285.1. Classification (GTDB taxonomy): domain Bacteria; phylum Pseudomonadota; class Alphaproteobacteria; order Rhizobiales; family Rhizobiaceae; genus Agrobacterium; species Agrobacterium cavarae. The sequence continues at coordinate 610 of NZ_SISF01000022.1, read as the reverse complement.
TGTCGGGCCTGCCGGCGGCAGCCTTCGGTGCACTCCTGGCGCTTAAAATCATGGGCATGGATTTTTCCATCATCGCCCTGATCGGCCTTCTGATGCTGATCGGCATCGTCAAGAAGAATGCGATCATGATGATCGACGTGGCGGTCGACAACATGCGCAGCAAGGGAGAGGCGGCGGCTGTCGCCATCCACGAGGCCTGCGTGCGCCGTTTCCGCCCGATCATGATGACCACCTTCTGCGCGCTTCTCGGCGCGTTGCCGATCGCGCTTGGCTCCGGTGCCAGTTCCGAACTTCGCCAGCCTCTGGGTGTCGCGGTGGTCGGTGGCCTGCTGGTCTCACAGGTCCTTACTCTCTTCATCACGCCGGTGATTTTCGTCGAGATGGAGCGTGCGGGCCAAGCTCTTGGCAGGCTGTTCTCACGCCGTCACACGATGGAACATGAGGCCAATAGCGAGACGGCCAGCAAGCCCAACAAGGCGGCCGCATGATTGCGCCGCTTCGGAAGGCACAAAAAAAGCCCGGTCTCCCGGGCTTTTGAAATTTTACAGCATCGGCCCGAAAATCGGAATCGATTTTCGGAAAGCACGATGCGTAGATCAAAGAAGATAGA
>NZ_SISF01000020.1 GCF_004310285.1 Agrobacterium cavarae | reverse complement strand
ACCGTGTAGCCGGGTACATCGAGGCGCGTCGCGCCTGGGGTGAAGGCGTTCGGAGAATATCCGCCGACCGTCTTTCCTACATAGCGTACACCGCCACCGATCTTCACGCCCTCCAGGGCGCCGCTGTCAAACGTATAGTCTCCCCAAAGCGATGCGGTCAGATCGGGAATGCCGATGGGATAGTCCCCGACATCAGCGCCGAGGCCCTTCACGATCTCGGCCTCGGTGTAGGTGAAGGCGCCCGTGACGTTGATGTTGTCGGTCACGGCGGCCCTCGCTTCGAACTCAAGGCCGCGCGAGCGCTGCTCGCCACTTTGGTAGCGCGTGATCGGGTTGAGGGCGGTCACGACATCGTGCTGAGTGATGTCGAAATAGGCCAGCGTGAACAGGCCGTCGAAACCCGCCGGCTGATACTTGACCCCGATTTCGAACTGTTCCGCCGTCGAAGGCTTGAAGGCGGCGCCTTTTGCGTCCGCTCCGCTTACCGGCAGGAAGGAGCTGGAGTAGCTCGCATAAGGCGCAACGCCGTTGTCGAAATTGTAGATCAGACCGACCTTGCCGCTGAACGCGCCGTCGTCCTGTGTCTGGCTGCTACCGTTCAGATAGTTTTCCGTCGTCGTCCGAATAGCGTCATAGCGGCCGCCAAGAACCATCGTCCAATTGTCGAGAGCGATTTGGTCCTGCAAATAAAGACCCGATTGACGGATGGACTGCTGCTGGTTGGTGATGCGCGCCAGCACCAGGTTGCTCGCCGTTCCATAGACCGGGTTGAGGAAGTCGATCGACGGTGCCCCGCCGTAGTCCCTGATCTGGCGCCAGTCCGAATATTGATAGTCGAAGCCGAAGAGCGCGGTGTGCTGGAGGCGGCCGGTATCGAACTCGCCCTGCAACTGCAGGTCCGACGTGACGCCGTGGATCGCCTCATCCTGGCCCAGCGCATAGCGGTTGATCGTATGCCCATCCGGCGCCATGCCGCTCGTTGCGACATCCTGCGTTACGGTGGTCAGGTCGAGATAACGCAGGTTGTGGCGGACAGTCCAGGTTTCGTTGAAGCGATGCTCGAATTCGTAACCCAGCATCGCCTGCTTTCGGTCGAAGCCATGATATGCCGGGTCGCCATCGTTGAACGAGCGCGGAATCTTGCCGGCCGGGCTCGACCAGAGCGTGCCCACCGTGGGCAGGATGCCATAGTAGCCGCCTTCCGGGTCGTGCTGATAGCTGCCCATCACCGTCAGCCTCGTATCTTCATCCGGCGACCAGGTGAACGACGGCGCGATGTAGCGCCGCTCTTCCTCGGCATTGACCACTTGCGTATCGGATTTCCGGGCAAGCCCGATGATGCGGTAGAGCATTGTGCCTTCCGCATCGAGCGGGCCGGATGAATCGAAGGCAGCCTGCATGCGGTTATGGCTGCCGAACAGCACCTCGACTTCGTTCTGCTGCTCGCTGATGGGCCGCTTCGAGACCGAATTGATCAGACCACCGGACATGCTTCCTCCGTAAAGGGTGGAGGAAGGCCCCTTGAGGAATTCGATCCTCTCGACGCCGTACGTCTCGATCTGCGGGAAGGCGTAACCGCCTCCACGCAGCAGCCGCAGGCCATCGACAAACTGGACCGGGTCGGTCGGGGAGCCGAAACCACGGATATAGGGAATATCGTAGCGGGTTGCCGAACCGCGGACTTCGGCGGCGACGCCTGCCGAATAGCGAAGCGACTGGGCGAGGCTTTGCGCGCCTTGAGCCTCCGCCTGCTCCCGCGTCACGATACTGATGGATTGCGGCGTCTGCATAAGCGGCGTGTCGGTCTTGGTGCCCGTGGCACTCCGCTTGGCCACGTAGCCGTCCACCGGTCCCCATGCAGTCTCGCCCGAGATCACAATAGGCGCGAGCATGGTGGCATCGCCAGTTGAACCCGCAACGTCAGACCGTGCGACAAGGGCGGCAGATCCCGGCGCACCAATCCTGACAGAAATCCCGCTTCCTGCAACCAACCGGTTCAGTGCGGCGGTCGGCGTCGCACTCCCCTGAATGCCTGGGGACTGCTTTCCGCGAACGAGTGCAGACGAATAGCTGATCTGCCAGCCGCTTTGGTTGATGAACGCATCGAGCGCGGAGGACAATGATTGCGACGGAATGTTGAAAGACACCGATTGCGATGACGAGGCCGCCGATCGTGCTTGCGCGAACACCGGCGCTTGCGTAGCAAGCAAAGCGGAGCCGAGCACCGTGGCCGCAAGCAACCTTCTCATCGTCAACCTATGTTTTGCTCGCCCCACGTCCTGCATGCGATTGTAGTGTGACCGTCCCGTCATCATTCCAAGATACCCTCACTCGAATACTCTGAGGGTCGCCTCGCATCCTGCTGAACGCCACCCTCAAACTGATTGACGCAGCAGGTTTTACGATCCGGCAAAAAAAGTTGTCATTTTAACGAAGGATTATTATGCCGCCTGGAAGACGGGTCATGCCGACGCCAGCAGCGTCAGCCAAAGTGCGGATTGCACCCTCGATATTGTCGAGGCGGTAGTTACCCGACACGACCAGTTGCTCCACCCGATTGCTCGCAATGAACACTCGACCGTGATAATAGCGACCGAGTTCGTCAATCACGCTTCCAAGTCGTACATCATCGAAGGCGATGCGGCCGTTGCGCCAGGCAAGGACTCTACTGGGATCAGAGCTTGAGATCTCGGAAAGCGCAGTTGCCGAGGCCGTGACCGTTTGCCCTGCAAGCAGCTGTGCTTCTCCCCGGGACGCGCACAGACAGGTAACGTCGACCAGGCCGCGTTCGAGAACAACAGTGGTTTGCGAACTGTCTGTGCGAACGGAGAAAGCTGTTCCCCTCACCTCTACTTTTCCGTAGTCGCCAGCAACCTGAAACGGATGAGCCTGATCGTGTTTGACGTCGAAGTATGCTTCGCCTTTAAGCAGTTGAACCCGTCTTCGGCCATCATCGAAATCGATGCTTACGGCTGTGTCAGTGTTCAGGAACATGCTTGACCCATCTGGCAGGGAGACCAACGACTGATTGCCTGTCGCAGTCGCATAGTCAGCTTGATATGCCACCATCATAGCCGGCCCCTGCCATAATCCGACAGAGACGATCACGCATGCAGCAACTGCCATTGTGCGGATTGTCCAACGTGCGGACCGACGCGCAGAAACAAGATGTTTTGATGAGGAAGGCGTCAATTGCGAGATCGCTCGTTCGAAAGACCGCGATCCCCAAATCTCGTTAAGTTTATCGAACTCCTGCCTGTGGCGCACGTCCTCGTCTAGCCAGCGCTCGAAAAGCTGCCACTCCTCGTTCAAAGTTTCTGCACCCTGGAGGCGAACGAACCATTCTAATGCCGCGTCAGCGATGGGATCATCGTGCTCGTAGCAGGTTTTTATCTTCCGTGGGGTGGTGCTATCGCCGCCTATCACCGATACCATCCATTCGTCAGTAACAAAGCCTTCTTACAACCTACTAGACGTTCGGCGACCGGAGATCCGGCAAACATTCCTTTACAGCAGGCGGGTATTGAGGATCTTTGCAAGCTCGTCATGGCTACGCCCATCAGTTTTTCTCATGCCGGGTAACTGCATCGCGGCAATGTGCCATGGCCATCTTCAGGTCATTAAAGACCGTTCGCTCTGATACTCCGAGATGTTCTGCGATGCGATAGTGAGCCCAACGTTCTATCCTCGCTAGAATGAGGACCGTCTGTGCGCGCGCCGGAAGATCGTGTAGAGCGCGCTCGAAAGCTGTAAATTTTTGCCGCTCTATGATCTCAGTCTCGATCAGGACGACATCACTTGCAACATTCTCGGTAACATTGTCATCAAGTCCGACCGATTCCACCACGTTGCGTGAACCCGTTCGGCGCAGGTGATCCAGTGCCAGGTTGCGGGCGGTTTGATGCAGAAAACCTTCCGGATGCTCTACCTCACCGTCATCAAATGCTTTTTTCGCGCGAACGTAGGTTTCCTGTGTGAGATCCTCGGCTGTATGTGGGTCACGGACAATGCGCATAACGGTTGAAAGCAGCGAGCGCCGGTGAAGAGCAAATACGGAGTTCAGGATGGCTGACACGGCTGCCTCGACATATTCCGATCGGGCTTGCAACGCCAACCACTGGAACGACGCGCTGTTGACGCATGGCTCATGATGATAGGCTGCTGCACATTCGAATTCCATCTTAGGGATCTGCCAGCTCACAGGTGCGAGAGCATCTCGCTCTAGATATACTAAAAACATGATAATGTAAGTACACTTTTCGATTTTTGATCGTGTACCATAGACGTAAGCAGCTCGGCTCTTCTAATCTAAGAATCCCGTTATCGCCTTGAAGGGATATGAACCGGCGACACGTTATTCTGCCCAACTCGCAGAGACGATCCAGGCCCCTGCCGTCCTGGCCTCAGACGCTCCATGGGTCTACAAGGACTACCCCTGTTCCCTGGAAGTCCCAAATATTCCGCGTCACCACCGCCAGTCCGTGGACAAGCGCCGTGGCGGCAATGATTGCATCAGCTTCATTACGGCGATCTGGTATATGCAAGTGGGCGCAACGAGTAGCAACAACATCATCGATTACAATTGTGCGCTCAGCAAACTCCGGGCGAACCCGGCCATCCATCCATGCACGTAAACGAGAGCCTTGCGCAAGGTCGCGGCGCTGAACGCTAAGTATCCCGCGCTCAAGCTCTAAAATTGTTATCGCAGAAATGCAGAGATCACGGGCATCGTGCGCACCTATCCAAGCCGTTACATTCGGATCGGCTTTTCCGTCGCCCACCTTTCGAAGTTCGGAGACGACGTTTGTATCGAGCAAATATTTCAAGACAGATCAACTTCGCGGGTTGCTATTATCGATCGAGGAGGATCGAAATCGATCGCCGACAAACCCGGCATCGATAGCGCATCGACAAGATTATGACGTTTCCCTGTTAGACGCTCAAACTCACCATAAGTCATCAAGACGTGCGATGGCCTGCCCCGATCAGTAATAACGACAGGTCCAGCCTCAGCAGCCTTCTTTGCTCTGCCAACATCGTGGTTCAATTCGCGGCTGGTCAAACTGATGGTACCCATACGAAGCTCCATGTAGAAACATACCTACATATATGACCCCTGTCCTGAATACGCAATGCCCTTGTGGCAAATTGGGTTCTTGGCCAGGTTTTAGCTCTTGAGTAGATTCGAACCTGCGACCGGTCCTCATCCCGGTGAAAGAACTTTTACGTATCTGAAAGTTAAGAGTTATCGCAGTTTCTCCCTATCCCATTGCCATAACTGGTCCGCCTGCCTGAAACACCCTCGAGATCCGACGCAATGCGGCCGTCGTGCGATCACCGGTGACATTGGATATTAACATCACGTCCAAATGAGGTAACTGCGGAAGTCCCCGGGCCTCGACTTCGACCGCGCCGGCGGGCGCACCACTGCGCGCCATTAGCGCAATCCCTATCCCGGCCTCTGCCGCAGCCCCGACTGCAGCCTCACCTGTTCCAACGAAGACTTCGCGTCAAGAGAGATTTGCCGCGCCCATTGCTGCCATTCCACGAAGCACTACAAGTCGCGCTGTGGGATCTTGCAGCCAAACAGGCCGGCATGCCGCTGCACCGACTTCTCGGCAGCAGGCGTGATCGCGTCCGTGCCTATGCCAGCGGCCTTGATTTTCACCTAAGCGACGAGGCATTTTGCGCGCTCTTCTCGTATGCTTCGAGCCTGGGGTATACAGCGTTCAAGATCAAAGTCGGCCATCCAGACTTCAGTCGTGACCTAAAGCGACTTGATCTCCTTCAGCAATCAGTGCCGAAAGGGTCGTTGATGATGATCGATCCCAATGAGGCATGGAACTCGAGAGAGGCGCTAGTCAAGCTGACTGCCATTCGCGACGCCGGGCATGAGTTGCTCTGGGTCGAAGACCCTATTCTGCGCCATGACTTCGAGGGCCTGCGCACGTTGCGTCATGCGGTCAACTGGACCCAAATCAACAGCGGCGAATATCTCGATATGCCCGGAAAGCGCATCCTTCTCGAAAACATGGCACGGATCTGCTCAATGTCCACGGACAGGTGACAGATGTCATGCGTATCGGCTGGCTTGCCGCGGAAATGGGCATACCGATCAGCCTCGGCAATACTTTCCTTGAAGTCGGCGTCCACATGGCCACAGCTCTCCCAGAGGTCGAATGGCTGGAATATTCCTTCCAGAATTTCGACCATCTCGTGGAAACGCCTATCGAGATTCGCGACGGCTACGCTTACGCGCCGGACAGACCCGGCCACGGGCTGGTACTTTCAGAGGAAGCCAGACAAGATTGGGCACCGCCCAAGCGTCTGGAGAGAACACAACTCGGGGCGGCAACGAAGAATAATCGTCTCCCGATTGAGCAAGGACCTGCCCCGACAATATAATCCGACGCCAGATACCAAAAGGGATGCGATAAAAGGAGTATCTGGATATGAGAAGGGCGATAGCGCAAGATCGTCACGCTGCATTATTGCCTGTTATCCAGACGACGAGGACGACCGGCAACCGTGCTGCATATGCAGTTCCATCGTCGCAACGCTTCGCGAACGTGGAGTTCTTCTCCAGCAATCGGCGCTATCGAACGGATCCCTTTGCCGACCTTGGCATAGGCCCGGCGAAGAAAACTCTGATTGAACACATCCCCCTCGGTAGGCATCATCACTTTGTAGCTGTTCGAGTTTCACTCCATGACTGGCCAGACGCCCTCTCACTGGCGCGCTCAGCATCAGAAGCGCCAGCTGCATCGAAAGTAAAATTGCTTCTAACGTCACCACACATATGCACCGCAAATCGTTACGACCGCGACAAGGATAAGGTCTCGTGCGCGGCCTCGCGATGGGACGTTCGGCGATGAAAGCAAGGCGTTCTTTCAAAGCTGGATGGCGGCTTTGCCGCGTTCCTCAAATCGAATACTTTTGCCCAGCCATAGGTGATCAGGTCACTCCGTATTGGTGAGCGCGGCTAAGCGCTCGCCAATCCAAGGCATCCGTTCTTTGATCTCAGCGAACGACGCGTGAGAATCTATACTTAGCGGCACCCTGCGTCTCAGAAAGTTTGCCAAGAAGGCTTCTCAGGTGGACGAGCGTCGTAATCCTCGCGTGACTTTCGAAACAGATCGGAATTTTCGACGACCCACGTCCAAAGTGGAATCATGCGGATAAGAAGTCCCATGCCAAGTTCTGTCAGTTCGTATTCCACGCGTGGCGGCATTTCGACGAGATCGTATCGGGTAACGAGCCCATCCCGCTCTAGCTGGCGTAGTGTGCGGGTCAGCATCCTCTGCGTGACGCCATGCATTCGTCGTCCAATATCCGCGTGCCGAAGTCTACCGTACACTCCAAGGGTGTGGATCACGCCAAGCGACCACCTGTTTCCGGCATGCGTCAGAACTTCGCGTCTCACACCGTCTTCGTCTTCTCGGAGACCGTCACAGACCGCTTGTGAATAGCTGAGGATTTCTTCTCTGGTCATTTCCCTTGCCTTCGGCATCATACCCGGTTCGTTTTATCAACCCTTGGAAACATTTGCCATCTCAATGGTCCGGAGTATGGTCATAACAACGAAAAACAAATATCACTCACTGATCGTCTCCAAACAATCAGGCGAGCTAGGACGAGCATACGAAAGAAAAATATGAACAAGAATCTAAGGTAGCTTGCCACTCGCACCGACAACGCTCGCGAATGGCTTAATGCCACCATAGCCTTTCGTTTTCTGAGGGTTCTAAAACAATTCCCTGCTGATGCCGAATAAAGTTTGCTGATCGCTTCGCACGGTTAGTTGGCCCGTTCACCCCACGCCACCAGCTTGCCCTCCATAATTTGGCTCTCGCATATCCGAACAAGGATGAAAGCGAACGACTCGAAATCGCCCTGGCGAGCTGGGAACACATTGGCAGGCTTGCTGCTGAGTATGTCTTCCTAGATCAACTGTTCGATTATGATCCCAAGCAGACTCAGCCAGGGCGAGTGGAAGTTTCTGGAATTGCAGAGTTCGCAGAGCTTCGACCATAAACGCCTGTTCATTGTGTTTACTGCGCACACAGGCGATTTCGAACTGCTCGCGGTCGTTGCAGCCACTTTCGGTCCCAATGTGACTTCCCTGTTTCGTCCTCCAAACAACCCCTATGGCGCTGAGCAACTTTCCAGGTTTAGAAGAAGGAGGATCGGAAACCTTGTGCCCTCCCACGCAGGATCTGCGTTCGCACTCGCCCGTCAGTTGGATTGTGGTGGCGGTGTGGGGATTCTGGTCGATCAGAAGTTTCGGAAGGGTCTGCCGACCAAGTTCTTCGGTGAGGACGTCAGAACCAACCCCCTGCTGGCAAAATCAGTCCGGCAGTTCGATTGCGATGTTTTTCCGGCTCGGTGCATTCGTTTGCCCTACAATCGGTTCCGGTTAGAGCTTGAGCCCAAGATTAAAATTCCTCGCAACAAGCAAGGCGCAGTGGATTTCCAGCAGACAGCGCAGCTTCTGAATGTGAAGCTAGAAACCTGGATAAGGCAATACCCAGAGCAGTGGCTCTGGTACCATGATCGCTGGGACCACAGACAAAAAAACTAGGTACGAGTGTCGTCGGCCCTGCAGTGTCCGCAATCGAATACTTTGCGGTGCCAAGGCAATCTGCATCAGTGGCTCATCGCTGGCAGAGGATGATCGCTATAGGGGCGAATTGCTGCGACCCAGTTCCTCGCAGACTGCAGTTGAAAAATTGTTCCCGCCAAAACAGGAGCATCCACACGCGACACTCCCGGTTGGCAACTCTAAAATTGCGAGATCAAAGTGAGTATTCTTCGCGCCTTGCTAGTGCGTTTACGAGGTGCCTCTTGTCGAGGATTGCATGAACGCCTTTGTTGATGTCAACCAGCTGAGTTACGTGGAGATCGGCCACGAGTGAACACAACATATATGCCTGGTTCCGATCCAGATTCGTACGTTCGCATATCAGCCTTATCATCTCACGCACCGATTGCCGGGCTGCTTCATCAAGGTCGCTATTGAAACCCATCGAGATGAGTTTGTCTGGGGTCTCCGCGAATGGCTGAGCCAGTTTCATGTCCTTGCGCACGGTAAGGCGAAAGACTCCGTTGAGTGCTGTCTCCAGCGCTGTGATACAAACCTCACCGTGTCCCTGGCATCCATGTCCGTCACCGGCGCTGAACAATGCGCCTTCGTTGAATACAGGGAAATAAACGGTGCTTCCTGGCCGGAGATCTTTATTGTCCATATTGCCGCCAAACGCCCGTGGTTCCGGGGTGCCAATTCGGCCCCATTCCTTTGGTGGCGCAACACCCATGATGCCGAAGAAGGGATCAAGGGCAATCTCCAGTCCCCACGGCAATTTCGCCATCTGCCGATTGCGATCGATCGAAACGTGCATGCGCTCGTAGTTGGTGAATTCCTCCGGCAATGTTCCCAGAAGGGGCAGGATGGCGCAGAAGCCCCAGTCTTGGCGGGGTGTGGCTTCCAGAATATCAACCTGTAAGACGTCCCCGGGCATTGCGCCTTCCACGAAAATCGGTCCTGTGAGCACGTGGGGACCGACAGGGCCAGCCACAACTTTTCCGTCGCCGCCGCCTGGTACCAGATTGTCCAGCGCAATGCGGTGATCTGGCGTAACTAGCGTGGAATTAGGGGGAACATCCTCTTCAAAGCAGGCAGGTAGCGTATGCAGCATCACTTCCGCTCCGGAAGGAACGGTCAGTACTGGCTTGGTCTCCGCATCGAAATAGCCCCAGTAAAGGTTCTCAGGAGAGGCTTTTACTTCAAACATCATGTATCACTTTCTATTTAGATTGAAAGATGTCGTTTCACAGCTTCATCGTTTATGTCCGATGCGGCGCCATGCAGCACAACTTCGCCTCGGGAAAGGACCACTACGTGGTCCGAGATGGAGCGGGCGAAATCGAAATATTGTTCAACAAGCAAGATCGAGAGGCGACCGCGCAATTGCGCGATCACGTCTTCGATGCGGCTGACAATCGAGGGCTGAACACCCTCGGTTGGCTCATCGAGGATCAGCAACTCGGGCCGCGTTACAAGCGCGCGTGCTATACTCAACTGCTGCTGTTGCCCCCCGGAAAGATCCCCGCCTCGGCGCTTCCACATCTCTCCGATGACAGGGAAGAGCGCGACGGCCTCCGCGATTACCTCCTCGGGTTCTTCGACCTTCGCCGCCGCCGCCGCGATTTCGAGATTTTGTCCGACCGTGAGATTTGCGAAAATCTCGCGCCCCTGGGGGACGTATCCGAATCCTTCTCTTACGCGACGAAATGGCGGCAAGATCGCAACATCTTGATCGTTCCAGGAAATTTTGCCCGAGGTCGCTGGGAGAACTCCCATCAGGCAACGCAGGAGCGTCGTTTTACCGGCGCCATTGCGTCCCATGACAGCGGTGCAGCCCTTTGTTGCGGTCTGAAATGAAATATTTTTCAGCGCATGGCTGCTGCCGTAGTGCAGATTTAGCTTCTCTATGGTCAGTCCCATGATCATCGCCCCAAATAGACTTCAACGACACGTGGATCCGATTTGACCGCATCCATTCGTCCCTCGACCAGAAGCTGACCTCCATCCAGAACGATTACCCTGTCCGCAACTTTTTCGACGAACTCCATATCGTGCTCGATGACGACAATGGCGCGATCGGGGCTTTTCAGCTTTGCGATCAAGTCCGCCGTTCGCTCCGTTTCACTGTCGCTCATCCCCGCCACGGGTTCGTCCAGAAGAAGAACCCGCGGCTCCTGCATCAGCAGCATGCCGATCTCCAACCATTGTTTCTGGCCATGGCTGAGCGTGCCGGCGATTTGATCGTGCTGGTCCGCCATCCCGATCGTTTCAAACGTCTGTTCGATCAATGCTACTTGCTGCGCGGTTGGCAGAGAAAACAGCTCCATAATCGTTCTGCGCTTTGAGACGTTCAACGCCAGCATGAGGTTCTGCATCAAGGTCAACGCTTCGAAAATGCTCGGTTTCTGGAACTTCCGGCCAACGCCGGCAAGAACGATCTCGGGTTCTTGAAGTTTCGTCAGCTCAATCCGCCGATCCAGCGTGATGCAACCATTTGAAACCGAGCTTTTCCCGGTTATGGCATCCAGCAGTGTCGTTTTTCCTGCGCCGTTTGGGCCAATGATCGCGCAAACGGTTCCGTAATCGACATGAAATGTTAGATTGTTGATTGCCCGGAATGTCCCGAAGGTCACGGTAACGCCATCAACCTGAAGTGCCTCGGTCATCGCGCCATCTTTCTTACTTTCGTTGCGAACATCCCCGGCAGATCGCTCAGGCCATTCGAAAGCATCACCACAACAAAAAGCACGAGTGCGGAGAGAATGAACGGCCAGAGATCGGGTGCAACAGCCGTCAGAATGAACTTCAGAGTGCTGATGACGATCGCTCCCAACAGCGCGCCAGAAAGCGAACCGCGCCCGCCGATCGCCACCCATACGGCGATTTCCAGCGAAAGATCGGGCGCCAGAACCCTCGGGTTAACGATCCCGACCTGAGGCACATAAAGAACTCCGGCAAGCGTTGCTAAGATTGCCGACAGCGTCCAGATGCCGAGTTTGACCCATAGCGTTTCGCGACCAAGAAATCGCAGGCGAGCCTCGTCGTCCCGGATGGCAACAAGCATTTGACCGAAACGGGACGTCACTAATCTTGCCATTGCGAATAGCAGCAAGGCCGTGCAAAGCACAGATATTGCAGCAAGAAATGCGACGGTACGGCGTTCAGCAAGAGGCCATGAAAGCAGAGTGCTAAATCCGGTCATGCCGTTGTTTCCACCGAAACCGGTATCGTTGCGAAACATCAGCAGCATGGCGATGTAAACGAAAGCCTGGGTGATGATGGAGAAATAGACCCCGACCACCCGCGCCCGAAAGGCACTGTAGCCAATCACAAAGGCCACGAGCGCACTGACGCAAATGGCGACAAGCAGCGCGTATGGCGCAAATTCGAAGCCCGCGTAATAGAATGGCAGGTCGCTCCATCCCATGAATACCATGAAGTCCGGCTGTGCGCCCGTTGAGAGATAACCGACTTTCACCATGTGCATGGCAACGACATAGCCGCCGATGGCAAAGAACAGTCCATGACCAAGACTGAGAATCCCCGCGTATCCCCAGATGATATCGAGCGATATGGCAAGTATGCCGAACGTCGCTATCTGGCCGACGAGATTGAGGACGTAGCTTGACGGCCCGGCGCCCGTGACGCCGCACGCCAATATAAGTAGGCCGAGACAAACCAGAAGCATTGCAATGACATCATTGGTTCGGCGTTCGGCTGCAACTTTTTGGCGATAGGAGAACAGGATGTCTCGCATATTAACGCCTCCCCTTCTGGGCAATCATGCCTTCTGGACGAAACTGAATAAAAACAACGATGATCAAAAGAGCGATGACCTTTGCTGCGACCGCTCCGTAAACGGGTTCTATGATTACGTTGATCATCCCTATGCTCAGGGCCGCAACCGCGGTGCCGACGAGACTGCCGACGCCGCCAAGGACCACGATCATGAAGGCATCCACGATAAACCCTGTGCCCATGCCGGGGTTAACGGTGTAGATTGGAGACAGCGCGAGACCGGCGAGACCGGCCAGCCCGGCACCCAAGCCAAACGCGACCATATCCACGAACCGCACCGAAACGCCGATACAACTCGCCATGGTGCGATTTTCTGTAACCGCGCGAATAAACATACCGAGCCGGGTAAAACGCAGGACGACGAGAGCAGCGCACAGTACGATGAACGCGAATGCTATTGCGAAAAGGCGGTTCCAGGTCACGAAAAAGTCAGCGAATATGTGAACGCCGCCGCTCAAAAAGACGGGGGTGACAAATTCCAGATTCTGCGTTCCAAACAGCACCCGCACCAGATTGATGAGCAGCAGGCTAATCGCCCAGGTGGCCAGCAACGTCGTCAACGGACGCTTATATAAATGGCGGATGACAGTTACTTCCATCGCGACGCCGACGCCGCCGGTAACCAGGAAAGCAAATGGTATTGCTATCAACAGATAATAGCCCACCAATCCCGGCGCCAGCAGCTTCAAGGCCTCCTGCACCAGAAAGGTGACATAGGCCCCGATCATGATCAGTTCGCCTTGCGCGAGATTGATGACCCCCATCAACCCGAAAATGACAGCTAGACCCATCGCAGCCATGAAGAGGATGCTGGCATAGCTCAATCCGCTGAAAGCCAATTGGGAAATCTGGCCAATCTCGAGCCACAACCTTATCTGCGAGATTGCTGAAGCAAGGGCTTTTTGGATTTCGGCGTTTTCAGTCGTCAGATTTTTCTGCGCCTCTAAAAGCAAGCTCAAGTTGTGACTTGACGGAGAGGCCGCTAAAGTCGCTATGGCCGTCAGCTTTTTTGCCGGATCGCCGTCTTGCAGCGCTCCTGAAGCGACAAGATCTCTCAGCTTTTCCGCCAGCGCACTATTGGTCGCAAGATTTGCAGCGCGCTCGATGAGCGCGATCGGAACCATCTGGACCCGCTTGCCCAGTTCCTCGGCATCTCTCATCGCGCCAGGGCCGCCGGTATCGACGAGCAAGCGAAGCAGCGCTAAACTTGCGTCCACTTTCCCCCGCATTCTGAGATTGACCAAGGCGCCCGTTTTCATTTCAGGCGCGTGCGATGCTGGCGCCAGTGAAATAGCCGAAAGCATCTCCTTCGACGTGATCACCACCGCTTCGGGCCCTTCGCAAATCAGGGCTCGTCGGCTGATCGCGTCCAGAATTGTCAGACCCCAGGCGGGTTCGACATTGTTGGCCTCGACGGCGAGAAGGAGATCGGAAACACCATTTAGTTGTTCTGCTGCCGCTGATGAGCATAGCCGTGCGACTATATTCTGTTTCGTTGTTTCGTCTGCTTTGGCCGCCCCTAGGGCAATGACCAAAAACAGCATCGAGAGCAAGCCCCGCCACAAAGTGGCGGGACCGGTCGTCCAAAATGACATTTTAAGATTTCCCATGACGAGATCACATATACGGACTGAATGGCACGGGCTTCGGGGTGTCTTTTGACTGCCAAAGGATATCGAACCCTTGGGTTTCTTTTACCGAACCGATGAACACGCCCCGCGAAACGTAGTTGTTTTCGGCGGTCATCTTGATGTCGTAACCCGAAGGGCAATTGAAGCTCAGCCCATCAAATGCGGCACGAACGGCATCAGGATCGGCCTGGCCAGCCTTTTCCACGGCCTTGGCCCACAGGTGGACGCCGTCATAGGCGGAAACCATTGGATCGATAACCGTCGTCGGTGAATATGGAAGACTTCCGCTTTTAACGTAGTTCCCCCAGTTCGCCTTGAAAGCTGTGTTGGCAGGCGCTTCGGCGTTTTGCAGATAGGCCCAGCAATTGAGGTGCCCGACGAGTGTCGTCGTATCAAGCCCCTCGAGATCCGCCTCAAGCATATCCAGGCCGAGAACGGGAATGTCCGTCGCCTTGATCCCCTGATTGATGATTTCCTTTAAAAAGTCAGGAATGGAAGAACCGACAACCGTCAGAATGATGATGGGCTGGCCGCCAGGCTGGTTAATAAATTGGCGGATGTCATTGACGATCGTCTGAAAATTCGAAAACCCGACAGGAACATAGGTTTCTTTCCACGAGCTTTCGTCGAAGCCCTTTGATGCCCAATAGCCCTTGCAAATCTTGTTGATCGTCCGCGGCCACACGTAGTCCGAACCGAGCATGAAGAACCGCTTTGCCTCGCCGCCCTCGGGACCCATGAGATATTCGAGTGCCGGCAAAACCGAACTCGCGGGAGGCGAGTTCAGGTAAACAACGTTCTTGGAATTTTCTTCACCCTCGAAATGCAATGGATAGAACAGCAAACCGTTATTCTGCTCCACGACTGGGAGCACCGATTTGCGGGAAACAGAAGTCCAGCAACCGAACAGCGCAGAGCATTGATCCTGCAGCAAAAGCTGGCGGCCCAGCTGTGCATAAAGCGGCCAGTCGGAAGCAGGGTCGGTCGCCAGTACCTGCACCTGCTTGCCCAGAACGCCGCCCTTCGCGTTCAATTCATCCGCCGCCATTTTGACGACGGCATTCAAGCGACCTTCGATGTTTGCCATCGTTCCAGATGATGAGAACAAGCATCCGAGCTTTAGCGTTTCGGCTGCTCGAGCGCGGCTGGCTATGAGGGCGGGCGTGGCAAGAGCGACGCCTGCAGCGGCAGTATTTATAAGGAAACTTCGACGATCCATCCTATTGCTCCGATTTAGCGGCGACCCACTCGCCCAACATCTCCATGGTTGCAAAGCCCATGCCAATTTATTTGCGCATCGCAAATAAATCTCATACTTATGAAATTATTGAATAATTTATTATCGATGTCGGGTTGGAAGGACCATCGGCTCACGCCGAAAATCCCCCTGCCCACTAAACGGGCAGCGAGTGCACACATACGAAGCAGATAGAGATCTTGCTTATTTGTTGGTCCGTATTGAATTTTCGGCATGGATCAAGCAAACGTAGCCCGAATGTACTCTTAAAAGTCGCAACATGCTGGTCCCTGCCTCTCGCCTTAAACTGTTGAAAAAGGCTGCTGTCCTCGCCGCAGTTCGCCATAAGCCTGGGGTGTCCCGGCGCGAACTTGCACGCCAGCTCGAAAGCACCGATTCCAACCTCTCGCGCATCACGCGTGAGTTGATCGCCGACGGCTTTCTTCTCGAACGTGCGACATCGCCGAAGGCAGTCCGCGGTCGGCCCAATGTCGGGCTGTATTTGAACGGCACCAACATTTTTCTTCTGTGCATCGTGCTTTCAAAATACGAACAAAAAATCTCGATCATTAATCTTTTGGGTCAACGCATCGTGGAGGACATCGTCTCAGGGGAATTGGATAACCTCGCCATAAATCTCCTCAAGAAGTGCTCAGAGATTACAGATCGTCTAGCAAGCCAACCCAATCTTGGTTATCGGAAATTATGTGGCATTGAGCTCGTTTCGTCCCCCGATCTGAACATCCCGGGAGAACTAGATACTGAAGCGTGGCTTAGTGTACTGGCGAGCGAGATCGAGACTCGTTTTTTCGCTCCCGTTAGCAGAGCAGCGATCGCGGACGCGCTGCATATTGCGGAAACCCGGCAAGAGGCGATCATCCCAAAATCGCCGAGCATCATGGTCCATGCTGGGTTTTCTATAGATGTCAGCTTGATTGTCGTTACCGAGAATTCATCACGCAGCACGTTCGAAGGACGGCTCGATAAGTTAAAAACGATCTACGATCCCGTTAGTAACTGCTGGCAACCATTGGATACGGTTGCTTCTGCTGGCGCTGTTCTAAAGCGGCTCGGGCACTTGGATCAAATGGACGGCAGCGGCCAGGACGGTCTGCGTCTTGGCGTTCCCCATGCAATCAGACAGGCAAATGCCCGTGACCGACGAGCCATTCGCGTTTTCCGAGACGCGGGCGCAGCTTTGGGCTCAGCTCTTGCGGGTTTGCTCGCCATTCTCTCGCCGGCGCATATCATCGTAGCCGGCCCCTTAGCCGCTGCCACCCCGTTTGTGGAAGGGCTTGTCTCCGCGCTACCAGAGAATGATGGCGCAGATAATGGCTTGGTGACTGTGGATGTATCAAAGCTTAGTGATCTGGGAGCAGCTGAGTCGGCAGGGCTTGAAGCCCTCGTGTTTTCTTCATCGCTCCTTTGAGTAGAATTGACAATTATATGGCTGCTCGTAATTTGGCCCTCTGCAGCCCGCAAAGAAATCATGGAAGCTATTAGCCTGGATCATCGCATGATTCCACAGCGCCTGCCCCGGTTCCTTGCCACGTCCATTCAGGATAGCCCTTACTATTCCATCGTGCTCGGCGAAGGAGTAGTCGATGCGGTTGAGAGTCCTGAGTTGTAGCCGACGCTACGGTTTAGACGGCGGTGAAGGGCGCGGGCCTGCTCTTCAAGAGAGGGATTGCTGCTGGCGTGATAGATGGCGATGTAAAAGCTCTCGTTCTCACAATAGTAGGCGTCAGACCCTGAAGGAGCGCCACGCGGCACGCGTGATGGCAGGAACGGATGCTACCCGCACCTACGTCAACTCGAAACAGATGGCCTTCTCACGCGATATGGTTTGATAGAGATGCCGCCTCGAGTAGGATACGAACTGAGAGAATTGCGAATGGGTCTTCTCATTCGTATGAAAGACCAGCCGCTGCTGAAGTTGGCGATTGCGACGTAGCGTGACGGAGGAGAGCAAACTATCGCACTCCCCGCCGCACCTTGAGCTCCTCAGTTAGACGTCAAGTTCGCGTTGATCCAATCGGAAACATCCGTGACCTTGATGTTTTCTCGTACGTTGAACGTGCCGGCCTTGTCCCATGCCATGCCTCGCCCGATACCGAAGGCAGCTCGATACTTGCGCATCATGTTCTGCGGATCGTTTGCCAGTTCTTCCATAAGGACTGGCACCGTCCATTCGGACCGGCTGATGGGCTTTTTCAAACCCGCTTGCAGCTTGTCAGCGAGCTGACCATAGGTGACCGTGTCCCCCGCCAGGAATACGATTTCGTTGGCAATAGTCGGCTCATAGAACACGATTTCAGCAGTGAGCACGCCGATATCGTCGGGCGTCGTCACTGTGACAGCGTTGTCGTAGTTGCCAAGGGCCCTGACCGTGCTGTTTTCCAGATCGACGACACCAAATTCTGGCTCGAACAAATAGCTCATGAACATGCCCGTGGAGATGATCACCCATTCGGTCTTGTTTTGCGAGCGCAGCAGCTCACGCACATCAAGCTGCGCATCGAAGATATCCTGCGGACCACCTCGACCGATTGCTTCGAAATCAACACCGAACTGCCACGGAAAGTAGCGCGGGATCCCTGACTGCAGAGCAGCCTTTGCCAGTTTCATCGGCGTGTCGATGCCAGCTGCATAGCCTGTACAGCCAATGACGGTGTCATACCGCGAAAACAGAGAAGCCAATTCGTCAATTGAACTTTTAACCAGATCACCAAAGACGATCTCGATCCCCAAGTCCCGGATTTCAGCAATATCGCGCTGCTTGGCGGGTGAAGCAGACTCTACGGCGCTCGCCCGCAACAGAACGCTGATCTTCGCGTCGTCGATGTCCTTTGCGCGACGCGCAAGATTGCGCAGGACCGGCATGCCGAGTTCTCCAGCACCCAGCACCAGGATATTCCGTGATTTCACGTTCGAAGCTGTCTGATTCATCTTTTTTTCCTTCAGGAATTCAGTGTCGCCACTACTTGGCAAGGATGGAGTATGAAAGAAAGAAGGTACACGGATGATACTGCAGCAGAACTGCGGTCCGGCCATCAAGGACGCTGATCCGCAAAAGTAATCAACTTCTCTAGCGGGACATAGCGTTCACGGCATTGAACTGTCGATGAGATGACCAGACTCACCAGAGTCCGGAGGATGGGTCTCGTTGTTGAGATCATCAAGTATCTGTTGCTGGCCTCGCACCGAACGAGGCCAGCAACAGCGGTTTAATCCCGCTTGGCTTCCCAGCCCTTGTACTGCGAAACATTGTCACGCGTTACGAGCTTAGGCTCAAGCAGAATGACCGGCTTTTCCGGCTTTTCCCCGTTGAGCGCCTTGTAACCGAGTTCTACCGCGGTGCTAGCCATGATGTATGGGTCCTGGCTTGCGGTCGCTTGTATCGCTGGGTTTGAAGAATCCTTCAGCTCCGCCTCCAGATCGGGCGCTCCATCGACAGACGCGATGATGATGTCTTTGCGATTGAGCTGCTTGATCGCCAGGGCGCTGCCGATGGCCTGAGGATCGGCGACCGCGAAAACGGCATCGATCTTCGGGAAGCGGGTCAACTGAGACTGCATAACAGCGAGGCCACCGTCACGGGAACTCTTGCCGTCCTGATCGTCGGACAAAACCTTGATGCCAGGAGTGGCCGAGAACACCTCCTTGCAACCTTTCACTCGATCAATAATGGCCGAATTCTGCGGGCCGTTCTGGATGATAACGTCGCCCTTGCCGTTAAGCTTTTCGACGATGAACTTGCAGGCCACCTCACCCGCCTTAACGTTATCCGTGGTAACGGTCAGGTCGGCCCCCTTCGCCGCTGTGTCGACAGAAACGACTACGATCCCGGCGTCCTTCGCCTTCTTGATCGCGGGAGCCAGTGCATTCGGGTCGCCCGGGTTAAGCAAGATCATCTGAACCCCCGCGGCGATAAAGCTGTCGATCTGGTCCACCTGCTTGTTCAAATCCTGCTCAAAGCCGACGGTTGTGACCTTGACGTTAGGGTTGATTTTCTTTGCTTCTGCTTCTGCACCATTCGCCAGAGCAACGAAAAATGGGTTGCCGAGCGACGCGAGCGAAATGCCGATCGATTTTAGTTCGGCGGCGGACGCGAATGAGGTGCCGATCGCGAGAAGCGAGACTGCGGTCAGAAGAATGCGTTTCATCGTATGTTCCCTTATTACTTGTCGGCTGTTGAGAGGCCAGGAAACGGCCGAAGCGTTTTGCTGGCACCGACCTGATCAAGTCCGTGCGGAACCCTTCAGGCGATAGCGATCGAGAGCGACGGCGCCAATAATGACGAGGCCCTTGATGATGAACTGCCAGACGTCGGAGACGCCAGTAAGAATAAGGCCGTTGGAGAGCATGGAGATGATCAGAGCGCCGATCAACGTTCCCCAGATCGTGCCAACACCGCCGACGAAACTCGTGCCGCCCAGTATGACGGCGGCGATAGCATCGAGTTCGTAACCCTGCCCGAGCTGCAAGCCATTGGCCGCCAGCAACCGCGTCGACGACATCACACCACCCAGCCCGGCAAGCATGCCGGAGGTGACGTAGACAAAAAGCAGCACGACCGAGACCTTTATTCCTGACAGACGTGCTGCAACCTCATTGCCGCCGACAGCGTAGATGCGGACCCCAAGCGCCGTGAACCGTAAGATGAACCAAGAGATGAGGATGACGACGAAAGCGATGACGCTGAGCCAGGAAATTCCCATAACGGCATTGCCATTAATGAATGCAAATGGCAGGTCCGGGTTGAAGACGGTCCTGTCTGCCCCGAGAAGTCTCGCCAGGCCGCGCACAGCGGTCAGCGTGCCAAGGGTCACGATGAAAGGGGGCAATTTCGCAAAGGCCACAAGGGCACCGTTTGCAAACCCCAACAGCATACCAAGCACGATGCCTGCCGGCACGCCCAAATATCCGTATCCGTCCGGTAACAGCGATGTCAAAACGGCCACCATCGCTGAGGCTGCGAGAACGGAGCCAACGGATAAATCGATCCCTCCCGTCAAGATGACGAACGTCATTCCCGCTGCGAGAACTGTGTTGATCGACGCCTGTTGCGCTACGATGGAGAGATTCTGGGCAGACAGAAAGCGACCCGATGACCAAGCTTCCGAAAGGCTGCCGCTATCGGCGTAGCCGCTTAAAATCTGAAACAGTACGCCGATCAGCACAAGGATCGGAAGCATTCCCAACGCGTGAAAAGATGATCTTATGCTTGGTCGCCGCCGCATCACGGGGCTACCCTGGCCTGTCTCTAGAGCTGTCATTGTAGTCGTTCCCTATTATTGTCTTTTGTTCGAGCCTGTCGCAATCGCGATGATCGCCTCGGAATCGATGGCAATCCCGGTGCTTCCGCCGACTTCTCCTGCAATTATGCCTTCGCGCATAACGACGATTCGATCACACATACCAACGAGCTCAGGTAACTCGCTGGAAATGACCAACACGCTTGTTCCGCGCGCGGCCAGCGCCTCGATAATTCTGTAGATTTCCGATTTGGCACCGATATCGACGCCTCGGGTCGGCTCGTCTAGGATGAGAACCTTGGGATCGGTCTGCAACAGTCGTGCCAGCAGAACCTTTTGCTGGTTACCGCCCGATAGCGAGCCGACGTTAACCTCAGGGCTGGCCACTGCAATTTTCATATCCAGGATAGCTGCCCGTGTCCTTTCAGCAGCTTTGTCGGCGCTGAGGATCCCCCATCCGTGGCTATCTTCATCGAGCACGCCGATGTTGATGTTCTTTGACACGCTCATGTCAAGGAACAGGCCTTGCGCCTTTCTGTCTTCCGTCAGATAGACGATACCCGCTGCAATCGCGTCCAGGGGACCGCGGATACTCAGCGACCGACCCTCTAGAATGACTTCGCCATCCGTTTTCCTGTCTGCTCCGTAGATAAGGCGCGCCAGCTCAGTTCTGCCAGCACCTACGATACCGGCAAGACCCAGAATTTCGCCCGCATGAAGATCAAGAGAAACACCACGTACCTTACGTCCATCCGACATTCCCTTGACTTCCAAAGTCCTGAGACCCGGCGTGTACGAGACATTCCTGACCTTCTGATAGAAGCTTGAAAGATCGCGGCCCACCATCATCTGGACAAGACGCTCCTCTGAGAGTTCGCACCGTTCGATGGAGCCCACATCGCTGCCGTCTCGAAGAACCGTCACGCGATCGCTTAACTCGTAGATTTCACTCATGCGGTGACTGATATAGATTATCGCAAGACCCTGATCGCGTAGCCGACGAATGAGATGAAAAAGTCGATCGCATTCCGTCGATGACAAGGATGTTGTAGGCTCATCCATGACGAGAATCCGACAGTTCGACAGGAGCGCTTTTGCGATTTCTACCTGCTGTCGTTGCGCGAGCGACAGGCTGGCGACTTTGTCTCCAGTGTCAAAATCAACGGCGAGATCGCGAAGAACGCTTTCGCAGGCCCGTTGCATAGCACCGCGGTTTAAGACGCCCATGACTGACCGTTCACGTCCAAGAAGCATGTTTTCGGCAACGGTCAGGTTTGGCGACAACGCCAGCTCCTGATAGATGATGGATATCCCGAGTGCGCTTGCATGGGCAGGTCCCAAGATCGTCACCGGCTTGCTATCGACCCGGACCTCCCCAGACGAAGCTTTGTGCGCGCCTGAGAGGACTTTCATCAAAGTCGATTTGCCGGCACCGTTCTCACCCATCAGAGCGTGAATTTCTCCTTCATACACATCAAGATTGACGCCGTTCAGCGCATGAAACGCACCAAATCGCTTGGTGATGTTGCGCATCTGCAGCAATGGATTTGATACCGTCCGATGAACACTTTGCGAGGCGCCAGCCGTCATCTCAGCTATCCCTCACGCGACCGCATCTTGTCGGGGCGCGACAAGGCCAGACTGCTCCTGAGAAAGAAACATGCGGTTCCAGGTCGGACTTAAGACGATTTCGTTGACACAAATCCGACTTGGCAGTGAGGCGACCATCAAGACCATGTCTGCAAGATCTTGAGGTTGAAGCATTCGGTCCCGTTCGCTTTGTGGAACAGGGACCGGTCGATTTTCAAGAACAGGTGTCGCCACTTCCCCCGGACAGAGCACGCATGAGCGTATGTTGTTTGAAAACTCTTCCATGTTGATGGCATGGCTCATGGCCACCACCGCATGCTTCGTCGCACTGTATCCCGCACCGGCCAATTTATGGCTGTGGCGTCCAAGCCAAGACGCGGTGTGGATCATCAACCCACCACCCTCGGCTCTAAAGATCGGAAGCACGCTGGTAACGCAGTAGAATGCTGCGGCAAGGTTGGTCGCGAGCAGTATATCGACCCCCGCAGGCTTGAGGTCCGCGGAACTGCGGTCGCGGATATTAATTCCGGCATTGTTGACTAGGATATCGAGCTTGCCAAACTGCTGAACGATCGAGTCGGCGATAGCTTGCACCTGGCTGGCATCGGTGAGATCACCTTGCATGATGACCGACCGACCTCCCGCAACGGCAATCCGCTCCGCAACCGCTTCGAGCGCGTGCATCCGACGTCCGGTCAGAACCACAACGGCTCCCGCCTCGGCAAGCGCAATGGCAGACGCTTCGCCAATGCCACTCCCCGCACCCGTGACCCAGACAATCTTGTTTGACAAATGGCTCATCCTGGGTGTTTCCTCACTGTTGCCTAATTGAGATCGATAGTTTCATTTAAGAAACTCAATGTCAATTAAGAAACATCGTGAAAGTCACATTTCGCTTTGTGAATCGAAAGTGCCTGAACTGCTCCCAGAAATGTCCTTAGGATTGACAAGCGAAAT
Source organism: Agrobacterium cavarae (assembly GCF_004310285.1). GTDB lineage: Bacteria > Pseudomonadota > Alphaproteobacteria > Rhizobiales > Rhizobiaceae > Agrobacterium > Agrobacterium cavarae. The sequence goes on along the minus strand of NZ_SISF01000020.1, from coordinate 50,954 downwards.
TAATAAAGGTTTCGGATCAGAAAATGACGTCAGAAAAAGCCTCTAACATCAGGACGCCTTCCATCGGCGAGGCATTGCGCGAACGTCGGGGTTATCATGGCTGGACCCTCGCCGATGTGGCTACGAGGACAGGAATCCCCAAATCCACGCTGTCTAAGATCGAGAACGATCTCATCTCGCCCTCATATCAATCAATCCTGCAGCTTTGTGCTGGGTTAGGTATCGAGATTGGTGATCTCGTTTCCGGATCCAACGCGAAGGGAGGAGATCTACGTCGGCTGACAGGCCGCAGAAGTGTCTCTCACGGCAACTCCGGGCTGGTGATGAGCGATGATTATTTCACCTATACATATCTATGCACAGATATCGCTCATAAACGCATTATCCCAATGATGATCGAGGTGAGAGCGCACTCGATAAATGAGGTCGGCGGTCTCTGGAACCACGTCGGCGAGGAGTATATTTATGTGCTCGAAGGCAGTATTGAACTGCAAACAGAGCTGTACGAGCCGACACTCCTGAAACAGGGCGACTCGGCCTACTTCGACAGCACGATGGGACACGCCTATCTCGCAGCAGGAGACAAGCCGGCAAAATTACTTGTTATGTGCTCCAGCGCGACCCCCAACCTGGCACAGACACTCAGAGAGGTTTTAAGCTCCAGACTCGGGAAGAGGTCAAAGAAAAAAGACGAGTGATGGATTAGATCGTCTCTTTTAAGAAATTTTATTTTTCTTATGAGAAACCATTGACAACAAGCCGGTTGATCTGTCCAATCCGGGCATCTCAACTCGAACTTCGGTACCGTCAATGTCAAACGCTAACCTGCTCCTATCTCTGATCAAAGGCGCGACGCTTGTTGATCTCTCGGTTCTCACAGGAGAGAATCAACCGTCCTCGCCGCCGGAAGGTCAGCGTTTCGGCCAGTATATGATGAACCACTACACGTGGCCGCGCGGACAATTTCTTGAATACGTTCAGGTCCATGATGATCACACGGGCACCCATTGCGACGCGCCATGCCACATGATCCCTGCGCCCGATACGGGTCTGCCCCATGCGAACGAATTCGGCAGTGTCACGATCGAGCAGCTCGATCTCAACGAAATGATCGGCCCAGCCGTGGTTGTGGATGTTCGTCCGCTGATCGACACAGTGCCAAAGGGCGAAACGACCCATCTTGCCCAGAGCCCCGCCATCGACAGGGCGTTCCTCGAAGCATGGGAAAAGGAAAATGGCGCGTTCTCCCCGGGAGACATCGTGCTTTTTCGTACGGACTGGTCCGATAAATATTTCAAGCCTTATCCTGAAGGCTTCAAATACGATCGATCACATCCTGCACCAAGCGCCGACGGAATTGAACTTCTTCACGAACGTGGCGTAAAACATATCGGGATTGACGGTCGCGGCATCGGGCTGATGCAGGATGACTACACCCCACACTGGGCTGCGTTAGGCTACGGGATGATTGCAACGGAGAACCTAACGAACCTTGGTAAGTTGCCAACGCGTGGTGCAATCTTTATTTTTCTTCCGCATAAATTTGAAGGCGCAACAGGTGGCATGGGCCGTGCCATCGGCCTCATTAGCCAGTAACAAATAGCTGCAACATTGCTTGACGCGCCGCCTCACCGCGGCGCCAAACATCTCGCCTTCTGCAATCACTTTGGGACAGTTCTTCCTTGCTGCAAGCGCTTGTGCGCAACGAGGGGTCCGGCCAGGGCGTTCGTCCGATCCAGCCCTTGTAAAGGCCCGTTCAGAGGATGAGGCCCGCGAATTTGAGCCGACTCTAACTGCCATAATAATGCCGTGCCAAGATCTTCTTCAATTTTCTGAAGCGAGAGCGGCTCGGCCGCAAGGCTTACCGTCAAGTGATGAAGCTCCGGTAGAGCTCGAGAAGAAGCAGATAATCTAACCCGAGGGTGCCCACGAAACTCGTTGCTATTACACACATCATGATGCCTGGATCAGGCGACGATGAAAAGTCGGTCGGCTAACGCGAAAGCTCGTGCCAAGAAGTGGTGAGTTACATCACCGACGACAATGCGATCAACTGGGCTGCAGAGGGGTCCTGAACAGCATCGTCGTGCCGAGGCCTTTTTACTGATGACGTTGCGTGAGCTTGCTACCGATCTCTCATAACGCCTCGCGTAAGCGGCGCTAGAATACTCAGCTTCAATAACTATTGTGCGCTCTTCTGGATGTGTGGAACGTCGTAGATCTAGAGCGAGGGATCGTCTGTAACTGTATAGCGGGGTTGTGAGGCCAGCCAGTTATCCATGAGCTCGGAATAGGTGCGTCCGATCTCGTTGTAGCTGCCGGCATGATCGATTGCGGCGTAGAGACTACCTCTTGCTCTGCCGCTTATCAAACCATCGGCACCGTGTATTTATAACGAAACTCATGACGTTACTTTGTCGCACCCGGTGAACGTCGGCCTCGGTAACCGGAGAAACGGCGCGGCAGGACGGCGCGAGGGACAAAGCTGTGTATCCTCAATCTCCTCTACATACATCCCGTTGCAGGCCTGCCTGCTGCACTCTAATCCTCATTTTACGGATCCTCGCAGTCTGAAATACCGTCCGCTTGCGAGACTTTACGGAGTAGCGTCGCCACTTTTTCACGCAGTTCAACTAGTAAAGATTGGACCTCCCCTACAACCTTGGCAAGGCTGGGGTCCCTTGAGGTCAAGCCCATGAATTGATCCAATGACTTCGCCTCCATGTAACGTCGCGCATCACCTGCCTAGGAATGGATCTCTTGAGAGGACGCTTCTCCCCGCGCGATACGCCAAAAGAGTGTGATCATCTCTTCATTCGGGTCATGCCCTGCTGCGCGAGCGTTTTCCAGGGCATCATCTCCAAGTTTAACAGGGTTGACAGGAGTTGTTGCACTCATGATGTCGTCCTTTTACCTCACCGGGCATCAGACAGTTGGTGACACTGTATCTGCGACCCGAGGAAACTGCCCCGGTCGCAGATACAAAAATCAAACCGTCAAAACTCGCTCCATCCGTCCTTGCTGGTATCGAGAGCTGCGTTGCGGGAAAAGGCGGATGCGATCTTGCGTCCCAGCATGCGTGCAGGGGAAGCAACGGGTCCGTCGCTGCGAATTGCAGGTCGAACCGCAGCATGGCCATGGTGGTGTGTTTCTCCAAGCTTGAACTGGGTTAAAAGTTCGTTGAGTGAGTTCACCTCACGGGCAAGACTGTGCGTCGCAGCTGTGGTCTCTTCTACCATCGCTGCGTTCTTCTGCGTGTCCTGGTCCATCTGATTGACGGCCGTATTGATCTGGTGAAGTCCGGACGACTGCTCCTGCGCCGATTCTACGATCGACATCACATGCCGGTTGATCTCCTGTACTTCCGACACGATTGTCGTAAGTGCCTTGCCGGTCTCACTCACAAGCTGCACGCCCTGATTCACCTGCACGTTTGACGTAGTAATCAACGCCTTGATCTCTTTCGCCGCATTGGCCGATCGCTGTGCAAGTTCACGCACTTCCTGTGCGACCACGGCAAAACCCTTGCCAGCCTCGCCGGCACGTGCTGCCTCCACACCTGCATTGAGCGCCAGGAGGTTTGTCTGGAAAGCAATCTCATCGATGACACCGATGATATTGGAAACTTCATGGGCCGACTTGGCAATCTGCTCCATGGCGATAACAGCGCGGCGAACGACATCTCCCGACTGTTCAGCACCCTGTTTTGCACGGCTGACCAGATCGCTGGCCTCTTGAGCCCGAATCGTGCTGTTTTTGACGGTAGCGGTGATTTCCTCCAGTGCAGCAGCCGTCTGCTCAACGGCTGCGGCCTGTTGCTCAGTACGTTTAGCGAGATCGTCTGCCGCAGAACGGATTTCATTTGCACCAGCGTCAATGCCTCGGGCGTTTTGGGCCACATCAGTCAGCGCATCCCGCAGCTTTTCTGCCGACGCATTGAAATTAGAACGAACGGTGTCGAGAGACGCAGCGAATGGCTCGTTGATCCGGAAGGACACATCCCCTTCGCTCAGCGCAGATAGGCCCGACGCGAGATTATCGACGGCGAACTGGACGTCAGCTGCCTCTTTGGCCTTCTGCCTCTCTTGCTCGACCCGTTCGCGTTCGCTCATCGATCGATTGGCTTCGGTTTCCTGCTCTAGGCGAAGGCGCTCAACCGCGTTATCCCTGAAGACCCGTACAGCGGCCGCCATCTGTCCAACCTCGTCGCGGCGGTCCATTCCGTATATAACAGAGGTGGTTTCTCCCACGGCCAGCGATGACATACGTTCTCGTAATTTCGCGATCGGAGTAGTGATGCCTTGGGAGATGATCACCAGAGCACCAATTATCCCGAGTAGGAAGACTGCCGCGATCGTGGACAAAGAGACAAGAATAGTAGAGTTGGTCTGATCGGTTAGCTCGTTACTCTTATCGACAATCTCTTGCGTTTTGTCAGAAACGAAATTGCCGATGTCCTTGGATAGGGGCGTAATGAGTGCATCGACCTTGGCCAGTTGAACGGTCGCATCCGCATCGTTGTTTGCTGCTCCGAGTTCGACGGCAATGTTGGCTGCGGCAATCGCAGCCTTTGCGCGAGCGGTGAACTGATCGATTTCCGCGGACGAACCGGGAAGCTCAGCTTTCGCGGTCTCGAACCTACTCAGCACTACTTTGACACTGTTGAGGTAACGCTCTTTTGCCGTAGCGAATCCAGCAGTCGCAGCATCGTATGCCATCATTTGGTAAGCAGCTGCGGAGAGAGTGTTGAGGCTGCCGTTGGCGCTCGAAAGATCGAGTGCCCCGCCATTGTCGTTAGCAATAAAGTTGGAATAGTCAGTGTCGGCAGACTTGTAGAAATACGCCATTACGCTCGGAGCACCAAGTCCGAAAGCGGTGAGTGGAAGAATTACTGCAAGTATCTTGCCGCGAATGCGTACGTGTCGGAGAAAAGACATTGTCAACCTAGAGTGAATAAGAACCGCGCTCTCCCGTGCCAGGCGCTCGGAACCACTAATAATCATCGCACGATTGCGCAGTCCGGCAGCAGTAAACACAAGCTTGGAGATTAGCCGCAGAGAACTTCGTGCTGCTGGACAGGCATGGCCGCATCATGCGGCCCCAAAGATATTTCTGTTTCAATGCCACCGCCGCAAGCTGGGCACGCCTCAAAAGAGGATGGGTTTTGACATTGGTTCACGAGTGGATAATTTATTATAATAATAAATAATTGCTTGCCCGGTTTTACTGAGGTCATCGCTTTCAGCAACCGCGCTCTATGCCTTTGCCACGGAAGCCTTAAGCCGTTTCCGCCGTTCCCGGTAACGATCGCTTGTACGGACGCTACGCTCCCACGGTGATCGCCACCAGGCGCTCGCTGCCGCATGGTGCAGACGCGTAGTTTGCCGCCCTTCGTCCTGTCTGTTTCCCCGCTCTACGATGGCCTCCGGTCTCGCCAATGGGCAAGCAGGCTTCGCCTGTCTGGCCGTCAGAAAAACGGCTTTCACCGATTGCGCGCCAAACCTTCCGTTTTTCAGCCGTCCGGACCCATGACTAGCCCGGCAGACCAACGGGAGCGGGCTTCGCCCACTGCGGGGCTTGCTCTCTCGGATATCGGGAACCGTTGGAGACACCACCATGAAACTTGTCTGTGAAGCTCTCAGCCTGACCGCCTTTGCCGCCTGACCCCGTAGCTTTGGGAGCCTTCGCCATGACCAATCAGAACACACATGCCGTTCGGCAGTGACACGGTCGCAGCGATCTAAAAAAAGCATGCACAGGACGCTGCCATCCTTTCCGAATGGCGCACGGTCTCGATATCGACCGACTTCGTCGGTGAATAATGTCCTCCCGTAAAACTCTCGTGCGACAGGGGCGGCTTTTCGGCCTCCTACGCCTTGAAAGGAATCGAACGGTCGACCCTCTGAATGCATGCCGGCTGAAATCCAAAAATTCCGGAACCAACAAAAGCCTAACACCTTGATGGAACATGAGCCGCGAACCTGCATTTTTCGAGCCTCGACTCCTAACTTTCGGAATGCTTCATTGTCTATAAGAGGACTGAGGTTGGCATACGAGTGGGACGAAGGCCGTGCAGAAACTACGCTGATGAAACTAGTATCGGTGTGGCATTCAGAGCGTCCGCGCTAAGCATTATTGTAGGCTTTTGACCGCATCTCCTTTTTAGACATACGCAAAACACCGCGATGCAGGGTAACCGGTGTTCCCATCCCGCATTGTTCCCACCGGCCTGACCTGTGATTGGCTTTCCACGGATGGAGAACGGAAATTTCTCGACAGAGAGTACGTTGGAGTGGAAGCCTTAACGTGAGGTAGACTAATATTGGCCTGATGAGGTCAAGGCGAAGATCGTTTGCGAAAGCTTGAGCTTGGCACGACGGTCAATGACTTTGCGCAGTGCTATGGATTGCGAGCGAACAGCCTTCCGACTTGGCGGACGATGGCACGGCATGGCAAGCTGGTTTTGCCAACACCGGAGGATGCGGTGTGGATTTCCACGCGGGTACGTCGGGCGCTCGCTGAACGCTCCAACATAACCGATGTTTCCATCGCAATCGGCGTGACCTCTACCCATTGCGTGTTGAAGTTTCTCTTCGTTATAGATGTTCTTGCGATTGCCACCTGCTCGGTGAAGGAATGGCCAAGAAAACGATGGCGGATACCGTCCGTGGTCAAAGCCCTGAGGCGCGTGTCGCTGCCCGACAACAACGCTCGGCGGCGATAATACGAGACCTCTTCACTCTGTGGCAGGCGACTTTGCCGCGCGTATCAGGCAAATCCAAACTCGCCGAAGCTCTTCGGTACTCGATAAAGCGTCGTGATATATTCGAACGCTTCCTGACGGACGGCCGTGTCGAGATGACTCCAACATAGTCGAGCGAGCGATCAGACCGCAGGCGATCACAAGAAAAACAGTCTCTTCGCTGGCAGTGACCGCGGCAGAACATGGGAAACAATCGCGACGCTGTTGCAGACTGCAAAGATGAATTCCGCCGATCCCCAGGCATGGCTGAAGCGACGCTCGCCCACCCTTATGCCGTCGAGCTCAAGGCCTGAACGGCCTAAGCTTGGCGATTGCGATAGAATAGAAGTATAGCTTTCTTCTTTGCGGCTGAAGCAGTCCCACCGCCCCAATCCCCCTCCCCGTCATCTCCCTGAGGCGGAGCTCCAAACAATCCGCCGCGTCGCTCGCGGGGTCACCTCCAGCATCCTGCTCTGACCCCTCTCTCCCACGAGCATTAAACCGGTCTTGATGCTTCAGGCCACAGCTTGCAGCACCGGCGCGATTTTCATCAAAAATCCGGTGCGGCCCATCGGGTGGCTCCGGTAGTCCTTGTCTCCTCTCTCCAGCTGTTCCGCCCGAGGTCGGGAGCATGAGGAAATCATGCCGTCCCTTCAATTAAGGCAAGAAGTGACCGCGGACACCAAGGATGTCCATGAACTTGACCAGATGCCTTTCCGCCGCCAGTCCAATGTGCCGCTGGAAAATCGCTGTAGTTCGGTGACGGTCTTCCGCCCCCGAATGATTTATGTTCGTCACTGAGATGTAACAAAAGAATTATACTGGTGATCCCGTGTCGTTGGGTTCTGAAGCCTCGAAACCAAACATCTGGGAGATCCAGTATGACAGAGCGTTGTCCATTGTCGTCTATCGGCGAAGTGGCAGAGTCCGCGAAGGCTTCGAACGATCCCGTAGAATACCCTACCGATCGCCTCTCACCTTTTGATCCACCTCCAGTCTTGTCGCAAATTGCCACCGACTCCGGTCCGATATGCCGGCTAGTCTATCCAGATGGGCACGTCGGCTGGCTTGTTACTGGTGCGGACGTTGCCCGAGATATTCTAAGCGACGATCGCTTCAGCGCGCGCTCGGAGCTCAAAAGGGCGCCAGTCCTCAGACCAAGCGCCGCGCCCTTCATTGGCAAGCCAGCACTTCCCGGATGGTTCGTTGATATGGACCGCCCCGAGCACACTCGCATTAGGCGAACTGTGTCCGAACGGCTTAGCTTGCGAAGTATACGTAAGATGACGCCTCGAATCGAGGCAATCATAAATCTGCAGCTGGATCTCATGGCCAAACGCGAAACCCCTGTCGATCTTATCAGTGCTTTCGCCCTGCCAGTTCCAACGCTGGTCATTTGTGAACTGCTTGGTGTGCCGTACGAACGCCACACGGAATTCCAGAAGGCAAGCCGGTCTTTGTTTAGCTTGACCGCAAGTGCGGCTGAGGCGGCCGACGCCATGCACCAACTCGAGGGTCTTATTCGCGAGATCCTCAAGACGAAACGCCATTCCGGCGCCGATGACCTTCTAGGCCAGATGGCTCACGACCATAACCTGTCCGAAGACGAAGCAGTCGGTTTGTCTGTCCTTTTGCTGACAGCAGGACACGAGACCGTCGCGGGAACTATCGGGCTTAGCGCGTTCTTCGCAATACAACGGCCGGATGTGCGAAAAGTGTTTACGTCTCAGCCTGACTCAATTAGCGGAGTTGTGGAGGAGCTTCTTCGTTACTTGACGATCTTCCATCATGGGGTGCCTCGCACTGCACTCGAACAGCTCGTAATCCGCGATCATCTGATCCAAGTCGGGGATAGTGTGACTGTTGCTTTGCCGGCGGTTAACAGAGATCCCGCTTCCTTTGACAAACCACACCTATTCGATCTTCAGCGGTCGCCCAACAAGCATCTCGCATTCGGTTATGGAATACACCAATGTAGCGGTCAACATCTGGCCCGGCTTGAGCTTCAAATTGCTCTAGCAAAGCTGTTCCAGCGGTTTCCAACGCTTCGGCTCACAGTAGCCGAGCCAGAAGTCCCTTTGAGTCATGCCGGCTTTCACGGTGTCGAAACCCTCCCAGTCACCTGGTGATCTGAACTAATAAGGTTTGAATCTTTGAAGATACTAATTGCAAACGGTTTCAGCGACAATCTGCGAGCTAGCGAAGATTGGCCCGGCTGGTGGGTTCAGCGTGTAATATGGTTTGCTAGCGACGGTGACATCCTGATTTTGCCGTCGGCCGCCGACCGAAGCTTCATGGACTATGCAACTAAGCTCATCGGTGTGGATCTAGAATCCCTTTCTATATTGATATTACCACCCCAGGTTGTAGGGGACCGGAGAGTTCCTTTCGTCGAACGTTTGACCAATGCGGATTTCAAAGTTGCATTATCGACCGCGATGGCGGGCCGGAACGTCCACGAAATCTTTGCTCTGTGGCCCGATGCGGCCCTGGCGGACTTCGCTAGATCAATCGACGCGAGCGATGCGATGCCTGGACTAAGCTTCCTTTCGCAAGATGGCGGACGCCTGGTCAACAGCAAGTCAGTATTCCGAGCGATCGCCGCCGGATTGCGGGTTCCTATACCTGACGGCGCGGTCTGCCAAAGCCACCAGGAACTACACAAGGCCATCAAGAGCCTTTTTGATATTTCGGATACCGTCATTGTCAAGCAGGATTACATGACGGGCGGTGCAGGAAACGTTATTTTTACTTCGGGACAAACATTCGATCCCGTCGGTGCTCGCGCTGTTGTCCAAACGCCGACCGACTATTCGGTTGCTGAGTATGTAGAGGCACATTGGGAGGAGCTGTGCGGCCGCCGCGGCGATCGGGTGGTCGTAGAGAGATACCATCGAGATAGTCGCGCTGCATTCGCCGAGTTTTCCATCCAGGAGGGATCGGTAACCTTGGGAGGTACCGGCGAGTTGCTCTCTGCGCCGTTTGCCTGCGCACAGGTGATGCCTCCTGTCGGCTTCGAGGGAGATGCCATGGCTTTGATAGAGTCGAACGGCATGCGCCTCGCCGAATGCATGGCAACGCTTGGCTTTCGAGGACGTCTGAGTGCAGATGCAATTGTGACCCCGCAGGGGGAAGTATTTTTCACTGAATATAACGGACGCGTCACCGGCTCCACCCATATCTACGCCATCATCGGTGATCGCATAATAGGAAGCGGATTTGGCCACGATCGCATCATACTTGAGCGGATATGGCCGGACGGCTGGAGAGTAGGATCCTTTGGGGCCGCCCGCGATAGCGTGTTCGAAGCAGGCTTGGCCTTCGACCCAAACACCCGGACCGGCGTTGTATTCACGAATGCTTACAATGCCCAGTCGCAAGGCGTGATGTACTGCATAGCTGCCCCGGATATTCTGTCCGCTCGACAAATTGAACGCCATTTGGCGGAATTGTTCGCTGTCGATACCAACGCACGTCTGCCGCCGCTTCCCATCGAAGGATTCGAGTGAATACGAAGCAGTGGTTACCTAAGCTAAGGCATGGTCCCGAAACAATACTTCAGGGCATATGCACTGTCGCTGGAACTTCAATCCCAACTGGAAAGATGAATTGTGGCCAACGTAACCGACGATCGGATATTTGATCGATTCCAGCTCATAGTAAATGGACCTGCGCTATTCAACGCGATAGTCGCCGGTTATGAGTTGAACGTATTCGGAAACCTTTCCCTCACCGGCGGTCTAGATTTGGAAGCGTTGGTAGAGCGCATCGGGATCCCAAGACCTCAGCTTCGCGCCCTGATGTTCGCGCTTTGCTCTACCGAGTTGATTAGCCGGCGCGACGGCATCTATAGAAATTCCGACTTGGCAGAAGCTTTCTTCGTTCTCGACGGCCCTGAGAGTTGGAAACACATCCTAAGCGGTTGGCAACGGATTTATTACCCCGCCTTTCAGCACTTAACGGCGTCGATGCGAGAAGGTCGCAACGTCGCCTTAGATCTTCTCCCCGGTGAGGGAGAGACGCTTTATCAACGCCTCGCGGTTGATCCGGAACTGGAAGGGATCTTACACAGAGCCATGTCGGCATTCACCCTACAGTCGATGGGAGGATTGCTCGATAACGTAGATTTGGCTGCGACCCGGCACCTGCTTGACGTGGGAGGAGGAGACGGTACTACGGCGATGGCGTTGGTCCGTCATAATACCCATCTACGCATCACAATCCTAGATGTTCCCACGGTGGCCGCACTAGCGAACGGCGAAACATCCGAAGCCACGCGTATCTGTATCGTACCTGGCGATTTTTTCGAGGCGTCATTTCCAGCTGATGTCGACGGGGTTCTCTTCAGCCACGTCCTAGAGATCTTCGATGAACATCAGATTCGGACGTTGCTGAAGAAGGCCTTCGATGTTCTTCCTTCAGGCGGAAAGGTGATGATCTACGGATTTTTGTCATCCGAAGACGAGACCTCTGGTGTGTTCGGAGCTCGGCTTGCATTGTATCTGAATGTTTTGGCTTCTGGACGTGGGATGGCCTATTCGGCACATGACTACGAGTCGGCTATGCGCGACGTAGGGTTTCTCAATGTCAGCACCATAACCGACCTGCCTTATGAACATGGGCTCACGACCGGCCATCGTCCATGAACGATACCGATCCATTTGCGTATGTCGGGCGAAGTCGGTCGAGCGACGATATCGTGACTCAGCAATCGGTCGACCGGTTCGTCGCGACCCTCTCGGAATATGTCGCAGCTGTAGATCCTCGAACCGCACCTCTTGGATACCATTGGTGTATCGGAAATGACATATTGACGCAGGACGAACTAACGGAGGACGGGAGTACCCCCGGACTGTTAGGACCGACACGACGCGATCTGCCGCACAGGGTCTGGGCAGGCGGGAATATCGAGTTCTATTCGCCAATCCCTATCGGGGCTACGGTCAGACGGGACGAAAGGGTCTTGACGGTGAATACAAAGGCGGGTCGCAGAGGCCCGATTTGCCTCATCAATCTCAAAGTCGAGTACAAGACCGAGGAGAGACTTTGCATTGAGGAATGGAGAACATTGGCGTTGATAGATCGCCAGTCCCATCAGGGTGCCTCAGCCGAAGAGCCGAAGCCGGCACCCGGCCTCGTTTCAGCCAGCATTCGTTTCGATCCCGACCCGGTGCTCCTGTTTAGGTACTCCGCATTGACTTTCAATTCGCATCGGATCCATTTCGACAGACGCTATTCATCCTCGGTGGAGAAGGTAGACGGCCTAGTCGTGCAGGGTCCCCTGCAGGCTACGGTACTGCTGAACATCGGCGCGAAGGCGAACAGCGGGGGTCCAAGGCGTTTCGAATATCGGAACCTGCGTGTTTTAACCGACCATCCCGGTTCCCGTATCGACATGGTGCAGAAAGTTGGAAGCACTGTGACTACCGCGATCTACGACCACCAAGGTATGGCGACGACGATAGCTAGTGCTGATCAGGGATGACGATCCTCATGTCCGTCCAAACCCGACCGCTAGCCGCCGGAATGTAGGGTTAACCATAGATACCAGCACTACCCCTGCAATGCACGCTAAGCCTCCGATGAAAGCACTCTGCCCGGAGGTCGCAACGGAGGCAAGCAAGCCCGCTCGTACGTCGCCAAGATTTGGACCGCCAGTGCTCACGACGGAAGCCAGACTGTTGACCCTACCCCTAATATGATCGGGAGTTCGAAGTTGCAAAAGTGTCGCCCTGAATACGCCTCCGATCATGTCTGCTGCCCCGCCGACCGCCAACAGGCTGATGGCAAGCCAACCGGAACTAGCGAAGCCCAAGGCTGCGTTGGTACCTCCCCAGACCACAGCCATGGCGATGATAACCATGCCTTGGTGCCGAACGGAAGACAGAGGACCTGAAAGGACCGCCGCGATCAGCCCGCCGATTGCCGGAGCTGCATAGAGAGCACCTATAAGGTCCGCGCCTCCACCGAGTTGCTCCACTGCTATCGCCGGAAGCAGAGCTCTAGGCATGGCTAGAACCATTGCACACAGGTCCACAAGGAGCACAGCGGCCAGGATGTGCTCTGTCGCCGCGAAGCGAATACCCTCGATAACCGCGCTGAGACCCGATATCTTGCCTCCCCCTTCAACGGGCATGGGGGACATGCGATAGACTGTGTACAGGGCGCATAGAAACGTGACTGCGTCGATAAGATAGGCAGCTGCGAGTCCGGACTGTACAATCACCAATCCGCCTACCAAAGGGCCGACCAGGAGACTGAGTTGGAAGGATAGCTGAAGCAGCGATGCGGCGGCGGGGATAAGATCTGCCGGCAGAAGTCGCGCGATGAACGAACGCCGTGCAGGACCATCGATCGCCGTGAATGCCGCCTGAACGGCAACAAGCGCATACAACAGCGGTAGAAGCAGGGGGGTCCTAAACAATGCTTGCGTCGCGAACAAGGCGGCAGTGGCGCACAAGACAGTCGAGCAGACTAATACAACCTTGCGCCTGTCGACCCTGTCGATGATCACACCACCCCAGAGTCCAAAGAGTATCGCAGGGACCACGGCCGCTAGACCGACCATGCCTACCGCGAGCGACGATTGGGTCATTTCGTAGACCTGGATGGCGACCGCCACTCTCGTCATCTGGTTGCCCATCCCGGAAAGGGATTGACCTATCCACAAGCGCCGGAATTCCGTCGACGCCTTTAGTGGCCGCAGGTCGACGAACAGGAGCCTCCTCGCGGCGCCGTCTGGGCCAGAAGCAATTTTCTCAGAAGGATTATCAGTCATGAACAAAGACCTTAGCTACACGCCGAACCCGAGCAGAGTAGTTCTGCTATCACTTGCCCCATGACAACAGTATGACTGGAGTACATGAGGGTAACGACCCTACCCCCGGCCGGTAGAAGTAGCTTCACAGGCTTCACACAGGCGTCACAATACACAGGCTATTATTCATACTGGATGCGGATCTATATTGAGGAACTGTCCTATGCGTACGCATATTGATGATCTGTCCACAAGTATTGACACCTTGTCGGCAGAAATCGCTGAGCTTGCAGACAGGCTTGATCATCAACATCGGCAGCAACGCAAGGTACAATTCTTCTTGGACATCCGCGGATACTTGGCAATGAACAAGCCCGTGGGCGACTACGTCGAGTTTGGCCTCTACCGCGCCGAGATGATGATCGGCGCTCATTACATATTGGATCATCTAGGACTCATCCGGCGGTACGTGGGCTTCGACAACTTCGCCGGTGAACCCTCTATGACACCTAGCGAGGCTGCTCGCCTACCGTTCATTGCTCCAGGTGACTATAAGAGCGACGAAGCAGAAGTCCGTACTTTTCTGGAGAAGTTACTAGGCAACGATCGGGCGAAACTCGTCGTCGGCGACTTTCGTAAATTAGAAGACCGCGATGGAGAGCCAGCTCAGCCAGTTGTCGTGGGCGTGATCGATTGCAATCTGGAGTCGTCTATCGAGGCCGCGCTCCGTGCATTGTTGCCACGTATGACTAGTGGCGGTGTGCTGTATCTCGACGACTTCTTTCTCAACCTGACCGCGTCAGGGCTGTGGCACGAGCAAGCCCTCTTCCAGGCCGCCAACCGGTTCGGGCGTCGCTTGGTCGAGTTCAACACGTACCCCCCGTGCGGACGAGCCTTCTTAGTATTCGACGCGTCGAAGTAGCAACTCGTCGCATGAACTTAGAAGCCGTTCTTAAACTCACGGCACCTAACATCCACTGTACATGGAGCCAATATGCCTCTGCATTCCTATGACGAATGGTCGAATCTGAAGGAAGTGATCGTCGGAAACGCTGAGAATTACGTTTCGCATGAACGCGAGCTGTCTTTCGATCTATTCTTCCATGACAACCTCAAGAACCGTTCGGAATGGTATTATCCTCGACTTTCGGGCGTCTCAAACAAAAGCGAAGATCAAGGACGCGAAAAATACAAAATCAAACGCCGATACCTCGATGAGCTGAGCGAAGACGTTGAAGGTATCGCCGATACGTTGACTTCTTTAGGCGTCATGGTTCATCGACCTATGTCGCTCGCCGCCACTACCGGTGATGTCAGCACGCTGGGCTGGACTGCGGCCGTCGTTCCTCCGCTCAACGTCAGAGACATCGCACTTGTTGTAGGGGATGAGGTCATCGAGACTCCCCCGATGCTCAGGTCACGTTATTTCGAGACTCAATTTCTGAAGCCGATATTTGCAGAGTATTTCCGCCGAGGCGCTCGCTGGACCGTCATGCCACGTCCTCTTATGACCGACAGGTCATTCGATCCCTCCTATGCTCTAAGCACTGCAGGCGGGCCGATGGAGCCGATCGAAAATCCTCGGGCATCTCCGTACGACGTTGGTATCGAGATGATGTGGGATGGCGCTCAATGTCTCCGGTTGGGCAAGGATCTGATTGTGAACATCGCCACCGAAAACCACAGCTTGGCTTGTGATTGGCTCGAACGCCATCTTGAAGGACGTTTTCGGATTCATCGCGTCTACCGCCTCAGCGACAGCCACATCGACAGCAAGGTCTTGGCGTTGGCTCCGGGGAAGTTACTCGTCCGTTCGCTCGATGTGGCTGAGTTCCTGCCACAGAAGCTCAGGTCCTGGGATATGATCGTGGCACCTGACCCGCACGAGAACAACTATCCTACCTACGACAACGACGACCTAGTTTTGACGAGCCTCTACATAGATCTCAACGTGCTATCGGTGTCGCCAGACACGGTTTTGGTGAACGAGGCGTATCCCGAGCTTATCAAGACGCTTGAGGCGAATCGGTTTCAAGTAGTCCCCGTTCGCCACCGACATCGGCGTCTGTTCGGCGGAGGATTTCACTGTTTCACCCTCGATACCGTCCGGGAAGGAGCGGCCGAGAACTACTTGGACTGAACCGTCCGAATTGGTTGGAAAGGTTCTCAATTCCCGCTTCGCAATGAAGAGGCATCAGGTGAAAAACTTGACCTACGACGATGTTACAGCAAGCCGAGGTCCCCGCCAGAAATCCCTGATTTTAGGTGTGGGGACGGCGGTTCCCGCCAGTTCTTACAGTCAAGCCGATATCCTGGAGGCATTCGATGTTCAGGATCGGAGAATCCGCTCGGTCTTTGTCAATGGCGGCATCGATCGACGAAACTTGTGCTTGCCGAGTGTTGAAGACGGCTCCTTGCGGACTGAGACACAAGCAGAACTCATTTCCAAGCATGTGACTGTCGGCCTGGACATAGGGACGAGGGCTTTGGCTTCGTGTCTAAAACAGGCGGGCGCCGAACTTGATGACGTACGCTACATTTGCTGCGTCTCGTCTACAGGCTTCATCGTCCCTGGCTTCAGTGCACTGCTGATCAAGGAACTGGGGCTATCGACGAATTGTTCGCGCCTGGACGTTGTAGGAATGGGGTGTAATGCAGGTCTGAATGGCCTCGGGGCTACCGCCGGCTGGTCTGAACTCCACCCGGGCGAATTAGCCGTGATGATATGCATAGAAGTCTGTTCTGCACTTTATGTATTCGATGACGAGATGTCGTCTGCAGTGGTCAACAGTTTGTTCGGAGACGGTGCGGCTGCTGTCGCTTTGATCAGCGGCAGGGGCGGCTCCAGCCTGAACGCGCCGTCGCTGATGAATTTTGCCAGTCACATCATTCCCGAAGCCTCTGACGCTATGCGTATAGATTGGCATGAGGGGCACGGGAAATTTTCGTTCGCGCTCGAGCAGGACGTTCCTTACGTCGTTGGTGCCCATGCCATCAATCCAATCACTAGGCTTCTCGAAGCAGCACACCTTCTTCCTTCCGATATTGACCATTGGATCATCCATTCAGGCGGTCGCAAAGTCATCGACTCCGTTCGTGTCAATCTCGGTCTTACCCGCTCAGATGTACGACACACACTTGGAGTACTTCGCGATCATGGAAATCTTTCAAGTGGTTCCTTTCTGTTCTCGTACGAGAGGCTCAATCTTGAGGGCTCCGTATCGCCTGGAGACACTGGAGTGATGATGACGATGGGCCCAGGTTCCACTATCGAGACGGCGCTTTTGCAATGGTAGATAATCTGCTGGTAGGAACGTTATCGAAATCCGCAACGCCCGGGATGCAGTCGGTCGTCGAGCTGACCTTCGAGTGTAGTGACGACCTAGTCCGAGCCACCGAGAAGCTTGACCGTCTTTGCACCGACATCTCGTCTCTGCCCGAGCCTCGTGTGGCAATTGTGCGATTGCAGCCCGATAGCAGCGTTTCGTTTGCTGGCACACGCCTGACCACGCATGCCGCCGGACGGTGGGAACGGGCAGTCAGACGCTTTGAGCGTCTCGACGCCGTTGGTATCACAGTGGCCTACGGGGTCTGCGGAGGCATTTCGCTTGATCTTCTGCTCGTCGCCGACTGTCGGATCGCATCTCAGGATTTCCAACTGAAGCTGCCGCGTTGCGAGGGTCAGTTCTGGCCTGGAATGGCCATGTATCGTCTCGCTCAGCAGGTAGGGCTGGCTCAAGCCCGTAGGATAGTTTTCCAGGAGCAGCAGATTGACCGCTCCCGCTGCATCGAGCTCGGTCTAGTCGATCCCTCCATGTCGGACATCGACACGGTTTTGGCTGACCAACTTGCCAAGCTTACCGATGTTTCCACGTCCGACTTAGCTATCAGGCGCAGGCTGCTCCAGGAGGCGATATCGACATCATACGAGGACGCTTTAGGGACTCATCTTGCGGCGTGTGATCGTACGCTTAAAAGAACGACGATAAACGACAATGACTGAACCGGTTGATCCATCTAGTGCGCATTTCGGTGATTACCCGGATCACTCGCCGGATCCGTTCGTTGGGAATTTGACGGCAGATACCAATATTTTGCGGCAACTCCGTAACGGGCCCATCTCTCGCGACGCAAGCCAATTTAGGGCCCTAAGACGTGGTTTCATGCTTCTTCACGCTCGGGAGGTATACCACGCGATAACAAGCGATAAACGGCTCAACTTGCGCGTCGAGGACCTGGTGTTGGCCTGCGCCGAGCGATTTCCTGACCTAGTACCGACGAGCGCAGAAATGGCGGAGGAAAGACGACGGCGGCAGACTGACAAGCTGGGATTGGAAATTGACCAGGCTGCACTGCTTCAGGCCTTCTTGTCTGTACCTGACGTCGGCAACCACCTCATGGCTTCTATGGTCCGCCCGACGCGCCGTGCGCATGAGCTAATCGATGGTTTCAAGCGAAGTGGCAACGTGATTTTGGACAGCGTGAGTGTCGAGAGACGTAACGGCGTGGGCCACATCACCTTCCATAACTTCACGAGCCTCAATGCAGAAGACCTGCCTTTCCTGAGGGACTTCGAAGCCGCAGTGGACCTCGTGCTCATGGACGACCAAATCCGAGTCGGGGTTCTTCGTGGCGCCCACATGAAGCACCCCAAGTACATAGGTCGACGGGTGTTCTGCTCCGGGTTGAACTTAAAAGAATTAGCCAAAGGCCGCATTCCGGTCGTCGACTATCTCATCGCCAGGGAGCTTGGCCTCATGAGCAAACTGCACAGGGGCATCTTGCTGGAGGGGAAACGCGGCGCATATGGCGCTCGAGTTGAAAAACCATGGATCGCGGCAGTTGACAGCTTCGCGATTGGTGGAGGAATGCAGCTACTCCTAGTAGCCGACTGGGTCATAGCGGCGACGGACTCTTGGTTTAACCTGCCTGCAGCCCGGGAGGGCTTCCTGCCCGGACTGGCCAACTTCCGGCTGAGCCGCACTGTAGGGCATAGGTTAGCCCGCCGCCTGATCCTAGGCGGTTCAACAGTGAAGGCCACCGGCCCGGAGGCCGGCCTCGTATGCGATCAAGTTGTTCCTTCCGCTGAAATGGACGCTGTGATTCTGGGCGCAGCGGCGTTGCTCAGCGAGGAGGCAGCGCTGGTAAATCGTGTCTTTTTAAATCGCGCCGACGAACGCCCGGAGGAGCTTCGCAAGTACCTCGCCGACTTCGGACTCACTCAAGCGCAAAGGATGTGTTCACCGGACGTGGCTGCTAAGGCCAAAGCTTTCGAAAACCATGGCGGCACGACCACTGAGAGGGTGCAGCAGTGACGAACCACGTGCTGGAAGTACATCCTGTTCTAAACGATCCTGTGTTCGGCTCCATGAATTTCCTGAACGAGATCATGCGCGAGTATCCCAGCGCGATCTCATTTGGCCCGGGAGCGCCTAATCACGCGTTCCGCGATGACTTCTCCATACCTGAATGTCTGGCGTGTTTCGAAGAACATTTGATCGAGCAAACCGGATGCACTGCGAAAGATGCAAGCAACCTTCTATACGACTACGGCCCGAGCAAAGGAATCTTGAATCGACTGATCGCTGACGCGCTGGCGATGGACGAGGGTATCGATGTTGCACCTAGCTCCATTGTCGTTACGGTCGGTGCCCAAGAGGCAATGGCGCTAGCGCTTCGTGCGCTGTTCCGTTCCCCAAGGGACCTGTTGGCCGTGGTTACTCCCTGCTATGTCGGTATCATAGGCGCGGCAAAGGCTCTAGGTGTTGATACCGTGCCGATAGACGAGACTGATAATGGCCTCGACCTTGCTGGACTCGCGGGTGCCGTCGCCCATGCCCGCAGTCAAGGCAGCAACATACGAGCCCTCTACGTTGCGCCCGACTTTGCCAATCCTTCCGGGACGATAATAAGCAGGTCAGCGCGGGAGCAGCTCCTTGCTTTGGCTCGCAAAGAGAATTTTTTCATTGTCGAAGATACCGCTTACGCGTTCACCGCGGGAGTTCCAGATCCGACACCAAGTCTGAAGGCGCTGGACACCGAGCACCGGGTAGTACAGATCAGCACCTTCTCGAAAATAGGCAGTCCAGCGCTACGCGTCGGCTTTGTGGTCGCCGACCAGAGGACCAGAAACGCAGATGGTAAAGACGAGTTCTTGGCGGACGCGCTCGGGCGTTTGAAGAGCATGATAAGCGTGAACACCTCCCCGATCTGCCAAGCCGTGGCCGGGGGCATGCTGTTGCGCCACGGAGGCTCCATTAGAGCCTTGGGACGCGCCAAGGCTGATTTCTATAGATCCAACTTGCAGGCGTTGATTGATGCACTCGATCACAAGCTATCGCCGCTGGTCGCGGAGTGGCCCACCATCGCGTGGACGAGGCCGGAAGGGGGGTTCTTCGTGCGCCTCAAGGTGCCACTTGAAGTAGACCTAAACCTCCTAAGACGTTCGGCCGGTGAGTACGGCGTTATCTGGACGCCTATGGTCAGTTTTCATCCAGCCGGCGGCGGGCGCAACGAGATCAGACTTTCCTGCAGCTACCTAACCAGAGAGCAAATCCAGGTGGGAACAGAGCGTTTGGCAAGTTTCCTCAGAGCTGCGTGCGCCTCCGCAACACAAGGGTCCGACCCATAGTGCAATTCCAAGGAGACAAACATGGCGACACCTAAACAGAAGCCTCACCGTGCAATTATCCTGGCAGCCGGTTCCGGCAGGCGCTTGGCAAGTTGGCGAGGACCAAAAGTACTTCTTCAATTTGCCGGCAGAACCCTATTGGAAAGACATGTCACGGCACTAGAGGCTAACGGGATAGCGGAAATTGCGATCACCGTAGGATACCAAGCCGACGCGATCGCCCTTGAGATCGAACGAATAGCCCCTTCTGCGCGGATCCAGCTCGTTCATAATCCGGATTACCTCCTCGGAAGCATGGTATCTCTATGGCATCAGCGGGCTCAACTGAGCCGCGGGGATCCCGTGCTCTTGATGGATGGAGATGTCCTTTACGGCGCGGCGATGATTCCCGCATTGCTCGACGACGTCACAGAAAATCGCTTGTTGCTGGACCGAAACATCGAACCGGGAGACGAGCCCGTCAAGGTATGCTTCCGCGGCGGAGACATAGTGGACTTCCGCAAGATGCCGGTAAACCCCTACGATTGGTTCGGGGAGTCTGTCGGCTTCTTTCTTTTTTCCGGTGCGATGTCGGGTGAACTAGCCCGGCGCACTGACGACTACATCAGCAGGGGTGAGACCTCCTTAGAGTATGAGGAGGCGATCCGGGACCTGATTATCAGCTACCCAAGCAAATTCGGCGCCGCCGACATTACATCTCAGTTCTGGACCGAGATCGATTTCGACGATGACGTTGAGCGCGCCGAACGTGACATCCTGCCAAATTTGGAGATTTAGCAATGTTCGAGAGTTCTGAAACGACGGACCATATCCTGTCGAAGGAGCAGGTTGCATTCTTCGACAGTCACGGATGGGTGCTAGTCCCTGGGTTTTTCGATGCTAAGACGACATCCGATCTTCTTTCCTGGACTGAGGAAGTGACCGGTATGCCCGAGGTTGCCGGAGGCAACATGGTGTACCACGAGCCTAGTTTGCTGGACCCTGGCGCTCTGGTGATCCAACGCATCGAGAACTTTTGCCCTCGTCATGCTGGTTTCGATGAGCTCGTGCGTCAAAGCAGCTTAGTCAAGGCCGTTTCACAAGTCCTGGGAGGCGACGCTTGTCTCTTCAAGGATAAGATCAATTTCAAAATGAGCGGGGGCGCCGGGTTCGACGTACATCAGGATCAGCAAGCAGGCTGGTCCAAGTATGCACCTCTATTCATTACCGCGTTGGTTTGCCTCGATGCGGCGACAACAGCTAACGGATGCTTGGAGATGGCGCAAATCCCACGCTTGAAGAAGCTCATTGCACCGGAGTGGCGTCCTGTAGCAGAAGAGGAATTGGCAGGGGTGGAGCTTTTTCCCGTACCGACAGAGCCAGGCGACCTATTGCTTTTCGACAGCTTCGCACTTCACGCGTCGAAACCAAATCTGTCGGAGACCAAGAGGCGGTTGTTGTACCTCACCTACAACCTGAGATCAGAGGGAGATCACAGAGAAGCCTACTTCGAAGACAAGCGAGCGAGTTTCCCACCGGACATAGAGCGGGAAGCAAATACCACTTACACATTCAAGGTGTGACCGCAAGATGAACATACCGCCTCCTGCTCAAATCGACGTACATGACCGATACGGGGTAAACGCGGCATCTGCCGGCCAAAGCGACGGATCGCTCCAGACAACGTCAGCAAGGGTTCAGACATCCTTTGCCGCTCTGCGACAACTCATACAGTCTCCACACCTGGAATTCCTAATGGAAGCCCACAACGGGTTGTCCGCCCGAATTGTCGAAGAGGCAGGTTTCAGGGGTATTTGGGCTTCCGGATTGACTATATCCACCAGCCTCGGGCTTAGGGACAGCAATGAGGCCTCCTGGACCCAGGTTCTGGAAATACTCGAGTATATGACGGACGCCACCAGACTACCCATACTTGTCGACGGTGATACGGGCCATGGTAATTTCAACAATGTTCGTCGTTTCGTGCGCAAACTATGCGAACGCGGTGTCGCAGGGATATGCGTAGAGGACAAGCTCTTTCCCAAGACCAACTCGTTTGTTGGCGAAAGACAACCGCTGGCAGAAATCGACGAGTTTTGTGGTCGCATCAAGGCAGGCAAGGACAGCCAAACTGATGATGATTTTGTGTTCGTTGCCCGCGTGGAAGCGCTAATCTCGGGTAGGGGAATGGAAGAAGCTCTCAGGCGGGCTGAAGCTTACCATGCAGCGGGCGCGGATGCCATTCTCATCCATTCCAAGCAGAGAACTGCCAGCGAGGTCCTAAGCTTTGCAAAGGAGTGGGCGGGCAGGTCTCCTCTGATCATCGTGCCTACGAAATACTACGCGACACCTACCGACCAGTTCCGTGAAGCGAAAATATCCACCGTCATCTGGGCCAACCACCTGCTGCGAGCGGCGGTCTC
This sequence comes from Agrobacterium cavarae, assembly GCF_004310285.1. Classification (GTDB taxonomy): domain Bacteria; phylum Pseudomonadota; class Alphaproteobacteria; order Rhizobiales; family Rhizobiaceae; genus Agrobacterium; species Agrobacterium cavarae. The sequence continues at coordinate 28,422 of NZ_SISF01000020.1, read as the reverse complement.
GGCGATGAAACAGGCTGCAACAAACATAGGAGTCAACGAAACCCTAGTGCAAATTGAGGATCGAATCGTACCAGTGGACGAGCTGTTTCGTTTATCCGGGAATGACGAACTCGATGCTGCCGAACGACGTTACCTTCCCGCCAAAGCTATTCCCCAGGCCATTGTGCTGGCTGCAACTCGGGGCGAGATCCTTGAGCTTACCGAGGATCGCCCGAAATGCTTGCTCGATGTACGTGGAGTACCTCTCCTGAGCCGGCTGGTCTCGACGCTCCAAGATGCAGGCTTGAGCAAGATAGCGGTCGTACGGGGGTACCGAAAGAATTCCATCGACGATCCACGCATCGTCACTATCGATAATGATAGGTATGACCAGACGGATGAGGTTTTCTCCCTGGCCTGCGCTCGATCGCATCTGATGGGCGAGACTGTAGTCATGTATGGCGACGTTCTCTTTCGCCGCTACATCCTTGATGCAGTGCTCAACTGCGATGCCGACATCGTAGTAGCAGTCGATGGACTATCTGGCCCAATGCATTCTATAACAAGGGACCGCGACTATGTTGCTGGGGACCTTCCCTACATCGCTACCGACCTAGATGACTCGTTCGTCAGTCTAAAGCATATCCACAGTGGTCTTCCCCACTCGCAGATTACTGGTGAGTGGATCGGTCTGGTTCGCTTCAGCGCCATTGGTGCCCGTTGGCTTTGCGAGGAGTTGGACCGCGTGGAAGATGAGGGACTGCTGGAAGAAGCTGACATGCCTTTGCTCCTCTCACGGATGGCCAAGTATCGTTCGGTGCGCGTGTTGTATTTTGCATCAGATTGGGTGGACGTGAACACGTTGGTCGATCTCGCCGACGCCCGCAACTTTGTCTGAAGGCCAGGAATGATTAGTTCAGAAACTTTCCTTTCCGCCGCAAAGGCTCGCCGACACGATTTCTATGTCGGGGTGCCTTGTAGCTCCTTGGCACCGTTGATCAACGGGGCGCTGACGCGGCCGGATGCTACCTACGTTGGAGCAAGTAGCGAAGGAGAAGCGGTTGCGATCGCGTCCGGCGCTTGGCTGGCTAACCGTCCTGGCACAATTCTGTGCCAGAACTCAGGACTAGGAAACGCCGTAAATCCACTGACCTCCTTGAACATTCCATTTCGCATTCCCGTCCTGGTCGTCACGAGCTGGCGAGGTCAACCGGGGATACCAGACGAGCCTCAACATGCGATGATGGGGACGATCACGCAACAACTGCTTAGTCTTATGCAAATTCCCCACGGTGCATTTCCCGAGACGGCGCAATCAATTCATATAGCCTTGGACGAAGCATGCGCTCATATGAGCAGCACAGATTTGCCTTTTGCGCTCGTAGCTGCCGATGGCGCCTTGGAGCGATGTGAAGCACCGCGTATGCCCGCTGTTCACCGCTCCGAAGGTGTACGCGTTGGATGGCAGCCGACAGGGGAACGCCCTTCACGCATGGCTGTCCTGGAGCGTTTCCTGAGTTTGGTCGATCAGACGACGGCCGTGATCGCTACGACCGGAAAGTGCGGTAGGGAGTTGTTCACTCTGGCTGACCGCCCGCAACATTTGTACATGGTTGGTGCGTTGGGATGCGCGTCCTCAGTTGGGCTAGGCGTAGCGCTAAACAGCACAACGCGAGTGGCAGTTTTGGATGGCGATGGTTCGGTTCTGATGAAAATGGGAGCGCTAGCGACGATCGGCGCAACGCGACCATCCAATTTATTGCACATTATATTAGACAATGGCGTGCATGACTCTACCGGTGGACAGGCTACCTCTCCAGTCGACTTCGCGACGGTAGCTACGGCCTGCGGCTATGCCTTCGTTGCTGACTGTGCCGACATCCATGGGTTTGAAGAGGCTTTCCTGGCAGCGTCAAGGATTGACGGACCAGCCTGCATTCACATGCGGATAGCATCGGGCTCGATATCCAAACTCGGACGGCCAGCACTTCCGCCCGAGGTCGTTGCCAGAAGGTTCAAGGCTTTCCTCGCTGACCATCATGAAATCTGATCTGTGGAGGTCGAAGTGGCACATGAAAATCTGACTCTGTTGACACCTGGGCCTCTTACAACTTCGCCGCTGGTCCGAAAAGCTATGGAACGGGATTGGGGTTCGCGAGATTCAGCTTTTGTCAACCTGACCTCAGAACTGAGATTCATGCTCGCCGGCCTAGCGAACGGTACAGATACTCACGTTGCCGTCCCGATAGGTGGACCGGGCACTTCGGCCGTTGAGGCCGCTATAGGCACCCTCGTCGGTCCCACCGACAGGTTGCTTGTGCTTGTGAACGGAGCCTATGGCGAACGAGTCGTAGAAATAGCTCGTCGATTGCGTATTCCAGTTGAGATCATCCGCGGTCCTGAGGATCGACCGATCGACACTGATCACGTCGAGGCTGCTTTACGCAACAACCCGGAAATCACGCACGTCGCGCTCGTACATTGCGAAACGACAACCGGGGTGCTGAACCCATTAGAAGAAATCGCATGTATCGTTGAACGCTTTGGGAGGCTGTTGATCCTAGATGCGATGAGCAGCTTCGGCGCATTGCCAATCGATGTAACGATCAGCCCAATCGCCGCTTTGGTTGCATCAAGCAACAAGTGTCTCGAAAGCGTACCAGGCGTCGGCTTCGTAGTCGTGGAGCGTACGTTGATTGCCAACGCGGCCAGCGTTAGCCCAAGCTTGAGCCTCGATCTACACGCCCAGTGGGCAGCGTTCGAAGCCACTGGACAATGGCGTTTTACTCCTCCAGTTCAAGTCGTCGCGGCCTTGGTGGAAGCCTTACATCAATTGAAACAAGAAGGAGGTCCACCCGCGCGGCTTAACCGCTACCAACGCAACATGAACCTTCTTCTCGCTGGAATGCAAAAATTGGGGTTTGTCAGTCTTTTAGCGCGGGCCGTTCAGGCACCTATAATCGCAACATTTTTAACGCCTTCTGACAAGACATTTGTCTTTCGAACGTTCTATGAGAGTCTCTTGTCGCGGGGATTTCTTATTTACCCGGGGAAGACCACGGCCGTGGACAGTTTTCGAGTGGGATGTATCGGCGCTATCGACCACCATGTCATGGAAAGGTTCTTGACAGCAGTCTCGGAGGCAAAAATGGCCAAGAAAAATTTTTTCTAAACGCCGGTGGCGATTACGAGCAGAATATTCTGGTTCATGGGGTTGGCCTCATAGAACGGATAAGAACCGTCGACCTCTCTATTAGTTATGTAACGCGCTGGCTACAAAGATTAGTCTGATCAACGCGTTACACGCGCACGCGGCTGACAAACCACTCTCTCGGGCGAACGCTAAATTCACCTCGATGTCTAGTCGCATCCGAAAACCCGCTACAGCGCTCTGCCTCATGATTTTGTTAATTTTGGTCCTATGTAGAGAACCTTGAGCACTGTCTGTTTCGCCGGAACAGGCCATTCGAAATGCAGACGATAGAACTTATGGCTGATCTTTCCGTGCCAATGCGCAAAAAGCGTGCGTTTCACGTCAGACGGGTCGGTGAAAGTCATCTCGCTTTCAAAGTCTTGTTGGTTCGATTTGGATTCCCCCGAGAATGCCGCCCTATCTCCATGGAAATGCTCCTTCACAATTGACTGAGCTACGTTCCCTTCGATTCCGGCGGGACGATCGGACATGTACCGGTCGAGTGTACCAGGGGTCAGAACAAGAGCAGTGCAAAATCGTACGCTAAGGGCGAACGGATCGAGAACTTATGCGACCCGCCGTAGCCCGACTGGCAGACGGAGCGGTCGAAATCCGTTGGACATCTGATGTTCGGCATCCCAGGTGTAGATGCCGGTAAGGTTGATATGCTCCCAACTTAACGGCGAGATGTGCTTCAAGAGAGTATCAGGAATATTTCGGCCCGCTCGCTTCAGCTGTGTGATTGCGCGGTCGAGATAGACTGTATTCCAGTGCACGATTGCGCTGACGACGAGGTTGAGACCAGAGGCGCGGAATGCCTGGCTCTCGAACGACCGATCACGGATCTCGCCTCGCTCGTGAAAAAAGACAGCGCGCTTCAACTTATGGGCGGCCTCGCCTTTGTTGAGACCGGCTTGGCATCTCCGCCGTAGTGCCGGGCTTGAGTACCATTCGATCATGAAGAGCGAACGCTCAATCCGACCGAGTTCGCGGAGCGCCTTTGCGAGATGGCTTTGCTTCGGAGACGCAGAAAGCTTCTTCAGGATCGTAGACGGCACCACGGACCGCGTCGTAATCGACGCTGCAAGATGGAGCAGATCGTCCCAATGATCGAGGATCAGACTGGTATTGATCGGCGCGCCGATGTGGTTCGACAGTGCCGGATATGCACCGCTCGTTTCTAGCGTGTGGAACTTCCGGTCTTTGAGATTGCGCAGTCGCGGTGAGAACCGCTTTCCGATCAAGGCGAAGAGCCCGAAGATATGATCACTCGCGCCGCCTGTGTCGGTAAAGTGTTCATGGATGTCGAGGACAGTGTCCTGATCGAATAGCCCATCGAGCACATAGGCCGCCTCGCTCTCGGTGGGACTGATGGGCAAAATGCTGAAGTAGCCGTATTGATCTGACAGATGGCTGTAGAATTTCGATCCGGGCTCGCTACCGTAATGCAAATTGATGTCGCCGCGCTTTGCGGCCCGGTCGCTCGTACGGAAGAATTGGCCATCGGACGATGACGTTGTGCCATTGCGCCAAAGGCGGGAGTGCGGATGCCGGGTGTGCGCTTCGGTTATACACGCTTGTGCTGCGCGGTAAGTCTCAGATCGAGCGTGGAATGTGCGCATCCACCCAATCTGGTGAGCGCTGATCCCCTTGGATGCGCCCGCCATTCGCTTCGGGCCGAGGTTCGTCGCATCCGCCAGTACACCAGCGAGCATTGCAGAGACATTTTTTGGTACGTCGCCGGTCCGAACATGCGTGAACTGATCCGTAAAGCCGGTCCATTCATGCACTTCCCTTAACAGATCGGGAACCTCGACCAACGGATACATATCGCTGATCTCGGCATTCAGTGCCTCGGCGGCCGCAGGGATTTCGCTGGCGGTTGGTGTGATGATCAACGTTCCGGCCTCAAGACGAACTCCTTCGAGCTTTCCGGATCGTGCCCTGTGCGTCAGACGCTGCAGGTTGAAATCGAGCATTTGACGCGCTTCGGCAAGCCACTGCGCGCCATCAGCTTGGACGCCTAATCCGAGACGATCCTCCTCCTTCAACGTGATGAATGTTGTTCGCGGCATCAAATGCTCGTCAATGGGCCGGAAAGATCGGCTGCCGTCGACCCATATCTCCGCAGATCGAAGCCGGTCTCGCAAAGCAGCGAGCGTTGCGATCTCGTAGAGTCGGCGATCAGGTTTTTCTCGTTCGAAGATGAGCCGCCGGTCAGTTTGGCTAAGGTGGGTGAGCGGGACGCGATCAGGGAGCGTCCGTCGCTTCTCGGCATGAAGCCGTTTAAGCAGCGCAATTGCCGCTAGAAGTGGATCGTGGCGGCGCGCCGAGCGGAACGTGAATGCCCGAAGGAATGCACCAGTGTATTTGTGGACGGTCGCATATTGCTCGGCCGCTACGATCAACGACGGCGCCTCGTTGTCGTCGACCATCGACTCGAGCTCAGGCTTCATCCGAAGCAGTCGATCCCAGCCGACTCTTTGGTCGAGAACATCCATTGCATTCCGACCATTGTTGTTGGCGGACTGCAGCGCGGTGATCGTATCGAGAAACATGCGCAGCGCTTTGGCGGTGTTCGCTCTGCAGTCCATCTGCCGCTGCTTCTTTCGGTTGTTGGCTTGCGAGAACAACTTACCCATCAGCTTGATGAACATCGTTACCGCGTCGTCCGTGAGCTTCTGGCAAAGCTTGATGACTTGAGCCACAATCAGAGCGTGGCGACGGCTGGCATTGAAGTCGTTGGCAAGCCAGGCCGGGGTTGCGTTACCCTCCCGGATCATCTGGCCCCACCGTCCTGCTGATATGCGCGCCTGTAACGTCGGATCGATCTCCAGCTGCCGCAGAAAGGCTATCCGCTCTGTCAGCCCGACCAGATTCGACGCACCTGGCGCTTCTGGCGCCGAGCGTAGCCAATGGAAGCGCGTCTGGCCGATCGACGGGTCCACTTCTAACAGCCGGTCCAATGATCGGAGCGTATCGAGCGGGATGTCTTTAATCAGAGTTGTCTCTGCCCAACGGCGGGCTATCGCACGGCCGGCAAGGCCAATCCGTTCGATCGTGTCGATCGCCGGTAGAAGAGCGCCGCGTTCACGAAACGCGACGACAATCGAACTGACTATCGCAGCACCGTCGTCGGACGTCGCCGCCGCCTGAATTGCAGACAATAGCGCGGCGCGGCGATCTTGCAGCGTCGCGCTTCTCGTATCCAGATACATCATTAGCCGTGCTGTGTGATCCCGACGGGTTTCTTCACGGCGTGCATAGAGCGAAAATGCTTCCGGGGCGGCGCCGATCTGATCAGCAACATATTTAAGCATGGCGCGTGGCGGAATTTCTTCTGCCCCCAGCACTCGACCCGGGTATCGCATCAGACATAACTGAATGGCAAAGCCAAGCCGGTTGTGATTACGTCTGCGCAGTTCTATCTCCAGGCGATCGGCCGGTGACAATGAGTAGTGTCGGATTAAGCTGTCCTCGTCGACAGGGATATCGACAAGCTTTCGGCGATCTTGATCTTTGAGAAGCTTGCGCTTTGCCATAGCCCGACTCCATTCATAACCAATCTGCACTTAGCGTTGTCGAGTCGGGCCGGACAGAGAAATCAAAACCAGCGAATATCGATGGCAATCCACAGAGATCGAACGCCCCAAATCCGAGCTATGGCATTGTTCATGCTTCGTTCGGCCTTAGCGTACGATTTCGGACTGCTCTTGTTCTGACCCCAGACAACGGCCTGACAAAGGTTCAGGGCAAGGCAATCGTCGAAGCCGTTTTTCACGCCATTGCCGACGCAGCAAGCTCCGGCGCGGAAACCTCGATCCCTGGCTTCGGAAAGTTCAAAGTGAAGGCATCGCCTGAGCGCGAAGGGCGCAATCCTGCAACTGGCGAAGCCATGAAGATCGCGGCTTCCAACAAGCTCACCTTCGCGCCTGCCAAGGCGCTCAAGGATGCACTGAACAAGTGACCCCCGACATGGAGAGCCGCGCAATGGCGGGCGGGGCATTCCAGATCAGTCTAGGTTTGATCGGGACGAGATGAGGGAGAGGCTTACCTCCCCCTCGACATCGATCAGCGTTGGGTAGATCGGGACCGGGAGGCTCGGGTTGTCGAGTGCATCGAGCGCCAGCACGTGGCGCCCGGTGTCTCATCATTGGCACGGCTTCAACCGAGCCAACTGCCGCGGCGGTTAAAGCTGCTTCTCCATGACCGTCGCAAGCGTTGCGGCCTCACCCTTAAGTGCGAGGCAAGCTCTCGGCCAAGCGCCCTCGTCCGCGCCAAGCGCTGTCTGAAGCCAGGCGAGCGTAAGACGTCGTGTCGCTTCCAGCACGTCTGGTGCTTCAGTCTCTGTTTCCTTTGCGTCGAGAGCTGCAATGCCGCCAAGACCATGCCCGACCTCGTGCATCATCAGCATTGCCTCAGCGCCTGGTGCATCGTGGAATGCATCTGCATGCCACTCAGGACCGCGGGTGGTAAAATGCGGATTGTCCATATCACCGCAAACGACGAGACTGGGTGTCGTCAGGGTCGAGAAATTGACGTCGAAGAAGGGAAACCGGGCAGCACTCTCAGGCGTCATGTCTTTGCCCCCGCGTCCTGGTGTTGTCAGGAGAACGCCAGCCGAGATGCGTGGATCGGAAAAATCCTCACCGTCCACCTGTACGCCGAGCAGAAGCCCAACCGTGTGGCCGCCAAAGGAATGACCCACCGCGCCAATGCGTGCGTGATCCATCCGCCCAGCAACGTCCGGCGCCTGTCTCTCGATCTCCGGCAGTTGGTCGAGGATCGACTTAATCTCCTCGACACGCTCACGCCAGAAGAAGGGTGCGCCGGTTGAATCAGACGGCAAGCCACCGACCCGCGAACTCGCATGCGTCGGCTGAATGACGACGAACCCTCTCTCCGCCCAGAACTGGACAAGAGGTGCATAGCCGTCCTTGGACGGGATATAGTTCGAGGGACCGTAGCCATGCGACAGCAGCACGATCGGGAGCTTGTCGCCTAGTCCGGGCGCGGTCAGACGCAATTCCAGCGGCTGACGGCCGGGCATCGAAAGACGGATCGGCGTGTAGGCCACGGTGATAGTGGCTTCAGGCGTCGGAATATGCTTCGCGAGATTGATCAGATTGTTCATGGGTCGGGACCTTCAAAGGTAGATTTCGATTGGTGATGTTCATGCGAGCAAATGACCCGCTTCGCGAAATGAGGTTTCCGCGTCGGCCCCCGCGGGGATCTTCATCGGCGCGTCGATCTCTGTCACAGACCGCCAGACGGCCTCTGCAACCGCCTCCGCTGTCGTGACCTCGGTGCCCGAACGCAGCTTCGTCATGTAGTCGTCGACGAAGGCGGTATATGGCTCGGGAATTTCCATGCCCATGCGGGAGACTGCGTTCTTGCCAAAGCCGGTCGTCGGCGCCGAGCCAGGCAAGACAAGTTTGGCGCGGACGCCGAACAGCGCGGCTTCGAGCGCGAGGCTCTCCGTGAAAGCATTGAGGGCCGCCTTGCTGGCGCTGTAGACCGAGAGCGCGGGCAATGGCGTTATCGTGACGGCGGAGCTGACGTTGACGATGACGCCTGAGCGACGGGTCCGCATCTGCGGCAGAACGGCTTTCGTCATCGCCATGGCGCTGAAGATGTTTGTCTCGAACAGTTCGCGAACCTTCGACATCTCCGAGCCTTCAAGCACATTGAGCATGCCGACGCCGGCGTTGTTGACCAAAGCATCGATCGTGCCGGCGGCTTCTACCGCTTCAGCAATACTCTCCGCGCATGTGACATCCAGTCGCAGGATCTCAAGCCTGTCGTTTGAAGGAAGGAGGTCGTTTCGCGGCGTGCGCATGGTCGCGACGACGTCCCATCCGGCATCTACGAACTTCTGCGCGATAGCGAGGCCGAAACCGGACGAGCAACCGGTGATAAGGATCTTTGGCATGTTCCGTCTCCTGACATTTGATGAACTGAAGATGGACCTGATCGCCCGGACTTGCTATATGCGAATGTCCAATAGTGTTTAGCGAAAGTCCGAATGATGACCGACCCCGTCGCCGAAGTTGTCTCGCTACTCAAGCCAAACCCTTCGATTTCAAAGCTGGTTACGGGAGGTGGCGAGTGGCTGGTCGAGCGAACGGAGCTCGGGAATCCCTTCTACTGCGCCGTGGTCGAGGGCCGTTGCCTGATGACGATTGCCGGTCGTGACTCAATGGTGCTCACTACGGGTGACTTCATCTTGGTTCCGAAGATCTTCTCGTTCACAATGAGCAGCATGGAACCGCCGCCACGGGGCGCCCTTCCCCAGCGTCTGGAGACCAGCCCAGGCGTATTTCGCCTCGGCGACCCGGAAGCACCGGCAGAGATCAAAGCACTGGTCGGGCATTGTACGTTCGGCTCGGACGACAAGGCTCTTCTTGTATCGCTGCTGCCAGAAGTAATCCATGTTCAGGGTGAAGATCGACTGATGGCCCTGGTCCGCATGATCAACGAGGAGACGAGGGCCGACCGCGTCGCGCGCGAGATGGTCCTTCACCGGTTGCTCGAAGTGTTGTTCATCGATGCAATACGATCGGCTGCAAGTGCCAAGGCGCCGCCGGGCCTCCTGAGGGGCATGGCCGATCCGCTGTTGGCGCCAACCTTGCGACGCATCCACGCAGACCCGGGTCGCAGCATGACTGTGGAGACGCTTGCCCAGGAAGCTGCTATGTCGCGTTCGAGCTTCTTCGATCGTTTCCGAAAGGAAGTTGGGGTGGCGCCAATGGAATATGCGGCGGGATGGCGCATGGCACTAGCAAAAGAGTTCCTTCGCCAAGATATGGCCATCGCCGACATCGCCCAGCGCGTGGGCTATAGATCGACAAGCGCTTTCAGCGTCGCCTTCAGTCGGCATGCGGGAATGCCGCCCGGCGCCTATTCGCGGGCGGTTGCTGCTGCGGCTTAAAGCGTCCGACCTTCACCCTCGATCTGGGCGGTCGGTTCTTCGGGTTGTCCTTTGGCAAAGCCTGCATCAGGAAATCAAGCAAGGCAGAGACCGCGCGCTCAAGAGAAGCCGCGACGGATAAAGCGCCCAGAGCGCGATCTCCGATCCTTTGATGTCGCCCCGGCGAGAAGCGTCACGCCTGCAAAGTTATTCCGCGACATAGGCTGCCAGCTCATCGGCAGTCCCCAATGGGAAGGCTTGCTTGAGATAGTCAAGGAAGGCAGATACCCGCGCGCTGAGGAGACGACGTGATGGGTAGAGCGCCCATAGCACCGTTTCCGGCCCTTCGACATCTCCCCAACGAACCAGTCGCCCCTCAGCGAGATCGTGGCTTACCAAAGACAGAGGAAGGCGGGCTGCGCCGACGCCCATGCGCACCGCATCGCGCACCATGGTCATTGAGGAAAGGCTGAGCACGGAATTGATTTGAAGACTGATCTGCCCTGTCGGAGTGTTAATTGTCCAAGACCTTGTTTGATCCAGAGTGCCGCGTATGACGACTGGCACAGCGGCGCCGCTGTCGCATGCGAGGTGTGGTGCCGCCACGACCACCAACCGGTCACGCAGGAAGGCGCGGCCCACCAGGCTCTCGTCTGGATCGGGGTTCACCCTGATAACGAGGTCGTATCCCTCCTCCACCATATCGACAGGGCGATCCTCCGTCGTCACCTCCAAGCGCACCTCTGGATATTTAAGGGAGAAGCCGGCAGCCAGCTTACCCATGGCAGTCTGGGAGAACAGCAATGGCGCGCTGATCCGCAACCTGCCCCGCGGCTTGTCGCCACCGGAAGCAATGGCGGCGGCAGTCTCGTCTAGTTCGATCAGCAGAGCACCCGCCCGCTCTTGAAGCGCCCGCCCTTCCTCCGTCAGCTTGAGCATCCGTGAGCCGCGTTCGAACAGCCGTATACCGAGGCTTGCTTCCAGTTCAGCGACCCGGCGGGAAAGCGTCGCCTTCGGGCGGCCGGAGCCGCGGGCAGCGCGGCCGAAGCCGCCATGGCGGGCAACGGTGACAAAATCAACAAGGGCAGTCAAATCCATGAGTGTTCCACCAGTGAGACGATGCGTCTATTTTAGCGTCTATTGGGTTGAATGTGAACCAGCCATAGTCGGGGTGTCTTCGAAACCTAAGTCGTTCACAGCAACCAAGGAGAACCCCAATGACTATTCTCGTAACCGGTGCCACTGGCCGTGTCGGCCGCCATGTCGTCGACCAGCTCATCGCACGCAATGCGGACGTCCGTGTCCTCGTGCGTGAGCCCGCCAAGGCCGATTTTGCCTCGAACGTCGATGTCGTGCAGGGAGACATGCTCGATCTCGACGCGCTCCGCCGCGCCTTCAATGGAGTCCGCACGCTGTTCCTGCTGAACGCGGTTGCCGGTGACGAATTCACCCAGGCCATCATCGCCTTGAACGTTGCGCGCGAAGCCGGCGTCGAACGTGTCGTCTACCTCTCCGTATTCGATGCCGATCGCGCTGTGAATGTGCCGCACTTCGCCGTCAAGTTTGGCGCGGAACGCATGCTGGAGGCGATGGGTTTTAGCGCCACGATCTTGCGACCGGCATACTTCATCGACAACGAGGTCATGATCAAGGACGTCATCTTCAACTACGCTGTCTACCCGATGCCGATTGGTAGCAAGGGTGTCGCCATGGTCGATACCAGGGATATCGCTGAAGTGGCGGCCTCCGAGCTCGTTCGTCGCGACCGCGCCGCCCAAAAGCTGCCGAGCGAGACGATCAATCTGGTCGGCCCGGACACGCTGACCGGCTCGGACCTCGCAGCCATCTGGTCTGATATTCTGGATCGTCCTGTCGTCTATGGCGGCGATGATCCATCCGGCCTCGAACAGAACCTCGCCAATATCATGCCCAAATGGATGGCCTATGAAATGCGCCTGATGGCTGAGCGCTACGTCAGCCACGGCATGGTTCCGAACGCTGGCGATATCGAGCGTCTGACGCAAATCCTAGGCCGCCCGCTGCACAGCTATCGCGAGTTAGCCTCGCGACTTGCCGCATCTGCCTGAACCGGGCCAACCCTCGACAACGAGGAAGAAGATCATGATCTATTCCACCGCAACCGTTCCAGTAAATCCCCAGGGGGAACTGATCTTGTCCCGCGCGCGGATATGGGCTGGCCTCGAAATCAAGGCGCGTGATGCGCGCCTTTTCTGCCGGCGGGCTTATGATCGGTCTGGCTGGCAGGACATGTCTCCTCGTGCATGCAGCAAACGTTAGCACGACGCCTGTGGTCATCACGAACCCGAAACTCCCGGACAACCCAACCGTATAGACGACGATGCGCTCGTAAGAACGGACGCTTCGGATATTCTGGAAGACGCTGGATTTCGAGTGCTGGAGGCGGCTAGCCCGAGCACTCTTTATTGATCCTGGAGCAGCGTGCGACAGCGTACAACTCCCTTTTTACCGACGTGCAGATGCCGCCGAGCAAGCTCGATGGCTTATCACCCAAAAAAAGCGCAACGTCCTGGCCGGAAATTGGAATCATAGTCGCATCGGGACAGATCATGCCCAAGGTGGACGACCTCCCGGAAGGTGCAACATTCGTGAGAAAGCCATTCAGTGCAGACGTCGTTCACGATCACTTGCAACGAATGCTACCGGACGGAAAGAAGCCTCAACCGCCGAAACAGTGGACATCTTCACTAGGCTGACGATCAAACGGCTAGATCACCCTACTGGAAATTCCGGCTCTTGACCTTAAGAGTGTCGATGTGGAGGTCGGGGATGAAGATGTCACGCACCTTGTTCGGCTTTGGCCTGTCCCGGACATCTCCTCCACCGTGAGAGCCATGCGCGAACTCATCGCCACGACCACTGGGATTCCGAAACCCGGTGTCGCGGTCCGACAGAGATGACAGATCGGCAGAGAGGTCGTAAAGCTGCCGCGCGATCAAGTGAACTACGTCCCCTTCTCGCTGGATTTTGCCGTGAATCGCCATCATGCTTGAGCTCAACACGATACGACGCTGTTTCTCGAAAAGCGACGGCCAAACGACGATGTTCGCTGGGCCGGTCTCGTCCTCGATCGTGATGAACATCACTCCCTTAGCGCTACCGGGCTTCTGACGGACGAGAACCAACCCGGCAACGCAGACCCACGCCTTATCTCGAGCATTCATCGCGTCCGCACATGTGACGATCCGGCGCGCGGTAAGATCCGGCCGCAGGAATGACAAAGGGTGCGCGCGCAGAGTCAGGCCGACGTGCTGGTAGTCCTCGACCACGTTATGCCCCTCGGTCATCTGCCTGAGTTCAACTTCCGGCTCCTGCTGCTCGACGACCGTCTGCATCTCCCGTTCGGCGGCCGCCACGAAGAGAGGCAGCGGCTCGTCGCGCAACGCTTTGATCGCCCAGAGTGCGTCCCGTCGCTCGATACCGAATGCCGGCCTGAATGCATCTGCGTCGGCAAGTTGGACAAGCGCCTCGGATGAGACCCCCGATCTCCGCCAGACATCGTCGATGCTCGCGAACGGCCGCTCGATCCGGGCAGCCACGATCCTCGCGGCATCCCGAGCGGCTAGCCCGGCAACCTGGCGCATGCCTAGCCGGATGGCGTGTCGGTTGCTGCCAGGAATTTCTTCGAGCGTGCAGTCCCATCGAGAATGTTGGATGGAGATTGGCCGTACCTCGACGCCATGCTTCTGGGCGTCTCCGATGATTTGTGCTGGAGCGTAAAAGCCCATTGGCTGCGAATTGATGAGCGCTGCCGCGAAAGCGTCCGGGTAATGACATTTCACGAAGCAGCTTGCATAGGCGATGAGCGCGAAAGACGCCGCGTGGCTCTCCGGGAAACCGTAAGATCCGAAACCCTCAAGCTGGGAGAACGTCTTCTCGGCAAACTCCGGCGTGTAGCCGTTCCGCACCATACCGCTAACGAGCTTATCCTTAAAGCGTGAGACCCCTCCTGTGAACTTGAAGGTCGCCATCGACTTGCGAAGCTGGTCCGCCTCGCCGCCTGTGAACCCGGCGCAGACCATCGCCACCCTCATGGCGCTTTCTTGAAACAGCGGCACGCCAAGCGTCTTGCCAAGCACCGCTTCAAGCTCTGGCGTCGGGTATTCGACAGGCTCCTTGCCCTCCCGACGACGAAGATAGGGATGGACCATATCGCCCTGTATAGGCCCAGGCCTGACGATTGCGACTTGAACGACGAGATCGTAAAACGTTCTGGGCTTGAGCCTGGGCAGCATTGCCATCTGCGCCCGGCTCTCGACCTGAAAAGTGCCGAGCGTGTCGGCCTTGCGGATCATTGCATATGTCGCCCCGTCTTCCTGCCGGACCTTGGCAAGATCGAGATCCTCGTGCTTATGCTCTCGAATAAGATCGAAGGCCTTTTGCATGCAGGTGAGCATGCCGAGTGCCAGCACGTCGACCTTCATCATCTTGAGCGCTTCGACGTCGTCCTTGTCCCATTCGATCACCTGCCGGTCTTCCATCGCCGCAGGCTCTATCGGAACAAGATCGTCAAGTCGCGAACGCGTCAGGACGAAGCCACCGACATGCTGGCCGAGATGTCGAGGAGCACCCATGAGATCTCGAGCAAGACGAAGCGTCATCACAAGACGGTAGTCGTCGGGATTGAGGTTCAGCTCGCGCACATTGCGCTCCGTCACCTCCTCCGACCACGACCACAGCCCTGACGAAAGGGCTTTGGTCACGTCCTCCGGCAGACCCATAGCCTTGCCGACGTCGCGGATCGCCCCCTTGGCGCGGTAGCGCGTCACCGTACAGACCAGCGCCGCGCGATCGCGCCCGTATGTCTTGTAGATCCACTGGATCACCTCCTCCCGACGCTCGTGTTCGAAATCGACGTCGATGTCTGGCGGCTCGTTACGCTCCTTGGAAACGAAGCGCTCGAAGAGCAAATCATTGGTTTCGGGGTCGATGCTCGTGACGCCAAGAATGTAGCAAATTGCGGAGTTCGCCGCCGATCCCCTTCCTTGGCATAGGATTCCTCGTGAGCGTGCAAAGCGAACGATGCTGTAGACCGTAAGAAAATACGGCGCGTACTCCATCTCCTTGATCAGATCGAGCTCGTGCCTGACGGCTCGCAGCACGCTCTGCGGCAGGCCTTCCGGATAACGGTTGGGGATGCACTCGCGGACGCAGTGCTCCAGCGACTGCTGGGCGTCCATCCCGTCGATCAGCGCCTCCTCGGGATATTCGTATGTCAGTTCTTCCAAGCTAAAGGTGCACTGGCTCACAATCTCCATCGTCCGAGCAAGCGCTTCGGGGTATCTCGGAAACAACCGCTCCATTTCTTCTGGGGGCTTGAGATAGCGGTCGGCGTGACGTTCGCGGTCGAAGCCGACGTCATCGATGGTCGTATTCGTGCGGATGCACGTGACGATATCCTGAAGCTGTCTTCGCGACGGCTCATGGAAGAGAACGTCGTTGGTGACGACCGTCTTCACCTTGAACTTCGCCGCAAGGTTCGAAAGCTCGTGCAACCTCATCTGGTCGTTTGGCCTGCGCCGAAGACTGAGCGCCACGTAAGCTCGCCGGCCGAAAATCTCGTTCATCTTCCTAAGTTGGACGGCGCAGACATCGTCGGCAAGATCTGGCATGAGGATGCCGACCATCCCTTCGGCGTAAACGGCAAGGTCATCCAGATGAAGGATACAGTTGTCCTTCCCGCCTCTGCCCTTCCCCAAAGTGATCAGGCGGGTAAGCCGCGAGTAGGCTGCCTTGTTCGTTGGATAGACAAGGATTGACGTGCCGTCCTGCAGATCGAGCCGACAGCCTACCACTAGCCTCACCCCTGTCTCGCGAGAAGCCTCGAGCGCTCGCACGATTCCAGCCAGGCTGTTGCGGTCGACAACGCCGAGGGCGTCGATGCCAAGCTCCTTTGCCGTCGCAAACAGTTCATGCGCCGAGGAAGCTCCACGCAGGAAGCTGAAATGCGTCGTGACCTGAAGCTCCGCGTACTTCATGCGAAAATTCCGTGCATGAACCACTTATGCGAGCCCGTCTCCGGGTCGATCCCGTCTCCAGAGCGAAAAATCCAGAAGCGCTCGCCGTCATCATTCTCTATGACGAAGTAGTCCCGCACGGCCTCCAGTTCCGTGGGCCGCATCCACCATTCGCCGAAAATGCGTTCTGGGCCGTCGGCTCGCTTCACGCGATGGCGCTTCCCGCGCCACGTCACGCTTGCTGGCGGATAGTCGGGCATGAGAGCGATCGCCTGGATCTGCTCCGGTCGGTCGAACAACCTCACGGGTCTCCGCCAATGGCTTACCCACGCAGTCTCCACAGCGTCCGCAATGGCCGGGACCCGCTGGACACTCCTCTCAGGAACATCGGAGGCGACGGGCGCCACTCGATATACCCGTTGCCCACGGTTCGCAAAGATGTCGATCAGCGGAGTGATGTCGCCATGCTCCTCCTCGACGAGCGATGATGCCCTCTGCTCCTCGACCAAAGGTTCGACCGCGACGGCGACAAGAACAAGTCTCTCGATACCGAATCCTGGCTCTATCTTCTCGGTCCGGTCCTTGAAGAGTTTCGTCAGCCAGCCGACGTCGCGTGCGGGCTTCGCAGTTCCGGCGCGTATTGCTTGAATGGTGTTGTCTACCTTGTGGACGATGAGATCGGTCCTTCGCGCGCCAAGTCCGCGCTTCTCTAGTTCCGCCACAAGTTGGACCACCAACCTGCCGACGTACTTGTCGATCGTTTCCGCCGCTCCGATCGGCTCCTGGAAAGAACGGGAGACCTCGACAAGATCCGCCGTCCTTATGGGATCGATCGGCTCCGATACTCGACCAAAAATCTGGTCCAGTCTCCTGCCGACTTCCGGTCCGAAACGAAGCGCCAGAGGCGCACGCGGCGTGTTCGCCAGTTCGCCGATCGAATGGAAGCCAAGAACACGGAGATCCTGGACGATCTTGTCGGAGAGCCTCAACAGAGAGATCGGGAGTTTCTCGACTGCGC
Organism: Agrobacterium cavarae; assembly: GCF_004310285.1. Lineage (GTDB taxonomy): Bacteria > Pseudomonadota > Alphaproteobacteria > Rhizobiales > Rhizobiaceae > Agrobacterium > Agrobacterium cavarae. Next base: position 11,326 of record NZ_SISF01000020.1, on the reverse strand, counting down.
GCACTATTTCACCGCGAGGCACTATCACAGTGTCGCGGTTGATGGCCCGAACACACGCGTGGGCCGCTCCCCAGGTATCTGCCACGGCAACCTTCGCCGTCAGCTTTCGCGACAGGAAGGTGTTCACGATACCGGTCGTCATCGGCACCTCCCCGCCCTGAAGATGATCCGCGCCCTCGGTATCCATGACGAGACCGTCAACGCCGTCGACTGCAACGATCGGCGAATAGTGCGCAAGCGCCCAGAAACCGATACGATTGAGTGCGACAGCATCCGCGGCGGGATCAGCATCAACCAATATAAGACCCTGGAAGATTGCCTGCGCCTTGGCGGCGGGCATCCCAACACGGACCCCAATCTTCCTTGCGGCGCCATCGGCCGCGGATACCCATCGCTTGGATCCACTCTTTGAAATCACAGCGATCGGCTGCTCACCCGGTATCGAGGGATCGTCCCTCCTGATCCTGTCCGTGGCCAAATCCGGAAAATAGATCGATACGACCCTGCTCATCACACGCTCCGACGCAAAACTCTCTACACTCGCCCGCACGCGACCTGAGCAATTCCAAATACCACCTAGGCCGCCCGATGCCTGGGACGGGGAGCGACTCTGAAGGAAGTAAACCCACGCGCCACCGTGTCGTGGCAGCGGTCGGTTGACCGAAATCACTGGCCTCGGTCTGCCTTCGCCACCGCCGTACCACGAGCGCCATGGTGCCTGTACGTTCTGCGACGAGCTGCAGGCGTCTGCTGACGACCATCGGCAGTCTGACCATTTCCCCGACAACTGCGCCAAGACCTCCGAATGAAAGGGCTTCCTCCATGCTAGCAGCGACGTCCTCTTCCTTGTCGCTTTCGACGAAGATTACTCTGCGAGGATGCAGCCCCGCCTGAGCGAGCGCGGGGAAGAAAAGGTCAGGCCTCGTCAGGCACCAGACGATCGGACCTTTCGTGCGTGCGGCAATGCCGGCTGCGAACAGCGCGGCGGCCGCTCCGTCAACGGTTCCAGAACCGCCGCCCGCGAATTCATGCAGCGCGCCATACGCCAGGCCGCCTCCCGGAAGGATTGCGTCGATCTCATCGACGCCGAAAGCTAGGCACCCTGCCTTCTTCACGCCCTCTCCTTGAATGGAAGAGATGCGCTCTCGCAGACCAGTAATCACTTGATCGCGGGCAGCCGACATCGGTTACGAATCCTTCCGAAATCGCAGTGGAACAGGGACGACATCATGTCGCTAGAACTTGATTGTTCCCCTTCTGTTCCGTATCTTGCTCGGCGTCAAGATGCCTGAAAATCAGGAATCATCGCTCAAGATTAGCAACACGGCAGATTCGTGAAGTTGAATCAAAACCGTAAGCAGATTCTACATTGCACCTTTCGTGGAAAATATTTTTGTTATCATGGAGGGATGTGGATATCCGAAGTTCTCAGAGATCCCGAAGGGAGTTGGTGTAGTGGCCAAGACGCCTAAAATCAGACCGACGCCCGACAGCGAGCGCAGCTACACTCTGAAGGACGTCCGCCTGCCCACCATCGAAATCGAGTGTATCCGGTGTGAACACGTTGATAGCTTCGAACGAAAAGCGGCTGTTGCGAAGTTCGGCGCCAGTGTGAGCTTCTCCAGGCTCCGCCGACGCCTGGCTATGGGTTGCGACCGTCTATGCCATCCCGACGGCGACCTCTGCGAGATGGGGTTTCGATGTCTCAGTCGCTATGCAGATGGCTAGCCGCCCGACTCTTTGCCAGAAGTGCGAAATTGAGAATGAGGAACATAGTTCGGACTGCAGGACTTCGCCTTGACCCCAATTTATTCGGTTAGATTTCACCCTTCGGCTTCTTGCCAGTAGCGTCTTCAATGCCTTTCTCGGCTTTCTTCTTGAGTTCCTCGCGATCTTTATCTGCATCTTCACCGGTGCGGGCGGCATCGCTTGATGGGTCTGGCTTCTTGTCACTCATGGTTTTTCTCCTTTTGCTGACCATTCAACCGAACCAACGACAGAACGTCCCAAACAACCACCGCCTCAAGAGTGGCGCAACCCGGCTAGCCCATCATGCGCCGCCATGCCTCAATCGCATCGCGCGCCGCGTACAAGGCAGGGAGGGTCGAATGCGCCGGCCCATATGCCGGCATGCGCCGCTTGGGCTTCCGACTGTTGAGAGGCGTAGCGGCTACCAGAGTACTTCGGCCAGTCGATGGCGTGCCCATTGCGCACCATCCAAGTGTTGACGTCCGTCCCGTCGGCGCGCACGCAATAGCCTACGATCCGGTCGTAGCTGGTACCAGTCGCCGTGCATATCGTGGGGCGCGATTTGGCCAGGAAGGCATCCAAAGCTTTCGCGCTCGCCTGACCGCACCTATACGCCTCTCCGGCAGCGTTCTCGCACGTCTGCCGGCTCTCAGGTGCGTCGATGCCTTCGAAGCGAACCCGCACGCCATTTATCTCGATCGTATCGCCGTCGATGACGGATGCCCGCCCGATAATATCGGCCGGTGCAGCAAGCGAGGGAGTGAACGCCAAGGCAAATACGAGCGAGGTTGTCTTCATCATGTCATAATTCCAGATTGAGCCTAGGCTTGGAGATAGTCCGTTCGTTTCGTGAAAGAGATAGCTCAAGAGCTACCGATTACAGCGCCCTGCGCACTATCCCTTCAGCGCTACAAAGGCAAAGGCGAACGACAGGGTGCCCGGGTGTCGACGCCGATTTGTTGAACTCCGACAGACCCGCGCCCCTCAATTGAATCGTTATTGACTCTTACATTAACAAGAACATAAAAAGAACATAGATGGTACGAAACGCGCTTGCTTCCGACCACAACATTCGGAAATTGAACTTCGAAAACGGAGATGAGAACGTGCGCCCGACGTCGAAAAATTCTGTAGCAGATCCTGTTGCCCACCTCGTCGCATGGCATGATGGGGACCACCGAGCTGCCATCCAGACGTTGATGGAGGACGTGCGGCACCTGCGCGAGCAGCTTGCATTGGCAACCGCGGCCATGAGTGCGGGATACACGAGAGGATGGATGCCGAGCGAGGAACGCGATGCCCGCTGAAGGCTATCAACGCGGTCGGCACTGAAGGACGAGCAGATTTTTGTCATATGTCCCGGCCGCGAGGTGCTGCGGCGTCTGGATTACCGTGGGCTGCTTCGATTACGAGGGCGCCGACTTGAGCACGTCGAGAACGACCCTAGGGAGGGCGCTTGACGGCCTTAAGAAGCTTCTCCGATGCAGCAAGTGCAACCACAAGGATCACGTTGAGTTGTCCATAGCCAAAACGCCGAGGTGACACATGTGCAATCTCTATCAGGTCAGAACTAATCAGGAAGCCATGCGAGACATCGCCGGCGCGATGAGCGAACGGCTGAACCTTGAGCCGGTTGTGGAAGTCTACCCAGACCGCCCTGCCCCAGTCATCCGCAAGCGCGATGGTGCGCGCGAACTCGTCGGGCTCACTTGGGGCATGCCGACGCCGCCAAACATTCTTGGCGATCGGCATGATACGGGCGTCACCAACATTCGCAACGTTACTTCGCCTCACTGGCGCCGATGGCTGAGACCCGAAAGCCGCTGCATGGTTCCGTGGACTCGGTTCTGCGAGTGGGAAGACACCAAGCCCAGGAAGACGAAGCGATGGTTCGCGATCGATGACAGTGAGCCTCTGGCCTTCTTCGCCGGCATCTGGACCGAATGGCATGGCGTACGTGGATCGATGAAGAACCCACGCGACGGTCGCCACGAGCTCTTCGGCTTCCTGACCTGCGAGCCTAACGACATCGTCAAGCCGATCCATCCAAAGGCAATGCCGGTCATACTGACAACACGTGAGGAAGTAGACGTTTGGATGAACGCACCATGGGAAGAGGCGAAAGCGTTGCAGCGACCCTTACCCGAAGAACGCTTGATACTTTTGCCTGTTGAGGAAGCGGCGCCGCAAGGAACGCTATTGTGAACCAAAAATGCCAATAGGAGCGAACTCGGAACCATCATTCTCGCCTGCCGTTCGACTTGGACCAACGCAGGAGGACGTCGTCATATGCCGCTCTATTTTTTTCATATCCGAGAAGCCGGTGACTACTCTGCTGATACGGAAGGGGCGATGTTGTCCAACGATGAACAGGCACGGAGCGAAGCTGCCCAGGCAGCGCGAGAAATGCTCGCAGAAAAGATTCTGAGGGATGAGGTTGTAGATGGCGCTGTATTTGAAGTGGTACGAAGCGATGGCGTGTTAATCGCTGAAATTCCCTTGAAATCGGTCATGCGGCTTGAGTAACGCAAAGCTCGCTCCCAGATAGACGCGCGCTCACGCCACAAAACCATCACTATTCATTCAGGCGCCATTCACGAGACCGAGAGCTAAATCGCCTGCCTCATCAAACGAGGAGTGATTGAAATGCGCAATATAGTTCTAGGCGCGGCGCTGCTGATAAGCGGGCTGATGGGAGCAAGCGCAAATGCGATGCCCCTGGCGCAACCTTTGGCGAGGGATACTACTGACATCCAGGCGGTCGACTATGCTTGCGGTCGTGGATACCATCTGTCGCCGCGTGGCTTCTGCAGGCCAAACGGCCCGCCGCGCTACGAACGCGAGTGGGGTGGTCGCGGGGATTGGGAAGCGCGCCGCGAGTGGCGAGAACGCCAAGCAAGGCGGGAGTGGCACGAGCGGAGGGCTTGGGAACGCGAGCGTGAATGGCGAAGAGGCGGATACGACTACCGGGATCGCTGGTAATATGTTTGGGCCCGCTGGAACAAGCGGGCCCCACCCGGCGCTGGGCAAGGCCAGCACCGGGTGGCGTCCTTTTGTGATAGGCTCCCAAACAAGGCTGTTCTCTCTAGGATTATTGGGAGCACCACATGCAAACGGTTCTTTTTCGATCCGTGGGGCTTTTCTCATCTCTTGTCTGATGGCGGCGTGCACCGCCACTCAGCGTCCCATAAGGTATCCTGGCAACTGCTACTCGCCGTCCGATCTAGCCGCCGATGGGAGTCTTTGCGGCCGTCGTGCGGCGTCGCTGCGTCCAGGCGGCTACTAGGATGAGGATTTCTTTCCCCTCTCCCGCCCCAACGTTGGGCGACGACATCGAAGAAGCCGTACGCAGCGTCGCCCAAGAACTCGGATGCAGCCGTGAAGAGATGCTGCGGGTTATTGTCAGAGAATGGTTAGAGCAAAACGCCTATCTACCGGTCCTGGATCTAAACGACGAAGGTGAGGCTGGCGGCAATCCCTAGAGGCTGATGGCAGCCCGAATGAAGGCCGCCACCCCCATTTCGGCTCAGTTCACAGGCGTGGCGCCGGCGGTGCCGCACTTCGCGAACTTGCCTTTCTCATCCTTGCACTGAACCTTCTTCTTTGTCGTCTCGCATTTGACGAACTTGCCTTTCGCGTCGCGGCACTGCTCAGCGCTCGCCGGCGCAGCGGCAAAAGTCGCGAGGGCGGCGACAATCAAAACTGACTTCCACATTCCGGAATCCTCCTTGGCCGTAATTGGCCGAAGCCATGGTTACAACATGATCAGGAAAGCTCAAGCGGTGAGCGTGGTGCGATGAAGGACGCCTCGTATAGATACCGCGCTTTTCGGCAGCGCACTTCCAAAAGGGACCTTGCACGCCCCCTTTTTGTCAGCGCCTATTTGAAACGGTCGCGAAGAAAGATCGCGGCATCTCGGGCTTCTTCCGAAGAGATCGTGTGTCCGACGCTTGGATAGATCTTTGACGTCACGGCAAACCCCGCTGCTTTGAGTTGGTTCGCCGCAGTCGTCGTCGCAGCGGATGGTATGGTCCTGTCCGCAGAACCATGCATCATAAAGATTTCCGTTTCGACAGAAGACGAAGTCGGCGGCAACGGCAACAGTCCGGCGAAGGTGACGAGAGATCCTACCTTCCAACGACCCGAAGCAACCGCATCCAGCGCCATGATGGCGCCTTGCGAGACCCCGACGAAGGCCACCCGACCGAGCGCGTTTTCGAACCCTTCCCGTTTGATGATCTCGGAGACCACGCCGTCGAACGCTCGACGCGCTGCGTCGATCCGCTCAGGACGCATGATCTGGTCATCGACGGCGAACCACTGAAGACCGCCTGACCTATGTGGAAACGGCGCGTCCGGCGCGACGAATGCCGTGTCCGGAAGCGTCGCCTGCCAGGAATTTCCCACCGCTTGCATAACGGACCCACGTCCTCGGATCCCGTGGAACAGGATCACCAGGTGATCGGCGCGAACCCTTCCTTTTTGAGAGGCGGTTTGTTTCTGGGTGCGTTCCGCCTGCACAATTTGCAAAGGCTTTGCGGCAGGGTCGACCGCTTGAGACACGAGTTTGCCTCCTCTGTCTGCAGCAAACGCTAGATCCGGCTTCGCGACGAGGGAGATCGCGCCGACAAGGATGATGAAAAGAGAGAATAGGGTTGCAAGATGTGACGGCGTCATGGGGCTTTCCTGTTACATCCAATCAACCTGCACTCCGAATGTTCGTTCCGCTTCGCTGCCAAACCGGCACTGACATTCTCGTTATGGTCATGGTCCCTCGAAACGGCCGAGCCCATGGATCGGGAACAACCCCCGCATATCTCCCGTTCGAGCGGATGCACCACTGCGCACTCAAGGAGATTTCAATGCAGCGATTTGCAGACAAGGTTGTCGTCGTGACTGGCGCAGGCTCAGGAATAGGTAAGGCGACGGCAGAGCGTTTCCTCGAGGAAGGCGCTATCGTGACACTGGTCGGTCGCACGAAGTCGAAGCTCGAAGACGTCGCCAAGCCTTTCCGTGATGATCAATTTATGATCGCCGAGGCGGACGTTTCGAATGAGGACGAGGTAAAGGACCTGATTTCTCGTACCGTCGAGAAGTTCGGACGCTTGGACGTTCTCGTCAACAATGCTGGTGTCGTCGCCGAGGGCGATGTCGGCACCCTGACGACAGACGACTGGCGTAGAGTGATGGCAACGGATGTGGATGGCGTCTTCTATGCCAGTCGTGCGGCGATCCCACATCTGAAGGCGTCGCGCGGCTCGATTGTCAACGTCAGCTCGGTGTCCGGCATGGGCGGCGACTGGGGCATGGCCGCCTACAACGCCGCCAAGGGTGCAGTGACCAATCTTACGCGGGCTATGGCTATGGACCACGGGGAAGACGGCGTCAGGGTAAATGCGGTGTGCCCAAGCCTGACACGAACAGGCATGACCGAAGACATGATGGACGACGACAAGCTGATTGCGAAGTTTAACGAACGGTTCGCACTTGAAGGACCCGGCGAGCCCGAAGACGTTGCGGCCGTGATCGCATTCCTCGCAAGCGACGACGCCCGGTTCGTGACTGGGGTCAACCTGCCTGTGGATGGCGGCATGTCTGCGTCCAATGGTCAGCCGCCCCAGTAAGCATCGAGCGGCCCCTCAAGGAGATTGGTGAGGGGTCGCCTCACGTTCTATTCGACAGATCGTCTTTCTTCCGCCGCCGGCCAGTCATTGGCCGGCTCATCAACGGCTTCATCGTCAGCGGGATCCGGGTCGTCTTCGTGGGCCACCATTAGGGCGTTGACCTCCACCACAATCATGCTGCAGGCGTCCTCGTAACTGACGCCGTTCACCACGAGGCCATCAACCAATTCCTCGAGCCTGGTACGAACGTCGCGCTTCCAATCGTCGGTCATTTTTCTCTCCTTTGTTTTGCTGTCTTCTCAATCAGTTCTATCCAAACCGGCGCGTGATCGCTGGCGTGCTCCCAGCCCCGGACATGCTTATCGACCTGGGCTCTTACAAGTTTGTCGGCGAGATCCGGGCTGAGCAAAAAGTGGTCGATCCGGAGGCCGGCGTTGCGTGCGAATGCATTTCGGAAGTATGCCCAAAACGTGTAGATGCGGTCGTCTGGATGGAGGTGCCGCAGTGCATCCGTCCAGCCTTGGGCCACTAGATCGGCATAGGCTTTCTTCACATCTGGCCGAAACAGTGCGTCGTCGATCCAGCGCTCCGGTTTGTAGACGTCGAGGTCGGTTGGCATGACGTTGAAATCGCCCACGAGCGCGACAGGCACCCCGAGCTCCAAAAGCTCGGCCGCGTAGGAATGCAGTCGCCGGAACCATTCCAGCTTGTATTGGAACTTCGGGCCTGGGACAGGATTGCCGTGTGGCAAGTACAGACAGCAGACGACAATCCCATCGATAACGGCTTCAATGTAACGGCTCTGGTCGTCGTCCTCGCCGCCAGGCAGCCCCCGTCTCGTTTCCAGCGGCTCCTGACCTCTCGCGAGGATGGCGACGCCGTTCCACGATTTCTGGCCGTGCCAAGTCGCGCCATAGCCGACGCGCTCCAACTCCTTGCGAGGAAACCTGTTGGAGGGCGCTTTAAGCTCTTGAAGGCAGACCACGTCCGGTCTCGCCTCTTCAAGCCAACGAAGGAGGACGGCGAGGCGACCATTGATGCCATTGACGTTGAAAGTGGCGATCTTCACCTATGCGGTCAGCGTTTGCGGTCGCCCTTGTCCCCCTCGCCTGATTTCGTATCGTGCTTCGCGTCATGGCGCGCGTCGGCTGAAAGCGAGCGGGAGACGTCCACGCTCTCCTTGAACTTCCCGTCTTCGTCGCGGCGAACATAACGCTTGTCGGTGCCGGTATCGATCAGTTCTCGCTTGGTCATCAAAGACCTCCTTTTTGAATAGGTTGCAAAGGCAAACGCGCTGCGCGCCCGAAAGATGCATTCGAATCAGCACCATAGGCGAGACTCGCATAACGAGCGTGCGCGCCTCGCTAAGTCATTGAAAAACGATTCATTTTGCCCGGAACGATTCGCGCGACAATTCGGTTTGAATCGCGTCGGTTGTGTCAGGAGTACGCGTGCCATGGGTTCCCCGAGAGCGAATTGGAAAGGCTTCATCAAATTCGGAGAGGTGTCGTGCCCCGTTGCGCTTTACACCGCGGCGTCAGCTTCGGAGCGCATCGCTTTCAACACGATCAATAGGGCGACGGGGAACCGGGTCAGGCGAGAGTTCATCGATAGCGAGACGGGAGATCCGGTCGAGAAGGACGACCAGGTCAAAGGCTACGAGACGGAGAATGGACACTACATCGTCCTCGAACCAGAGGAGGTCGCCGCCGCAGTCCCGGAAAGCGACAAGACCCTGGCGATCGAGTCCTTCATTCCGTGCTCCGAGATCGACACCGTTTACTTCGACAAGCCTTACTATCTGACGCCGGACAAGATGGGCACGGAAGCCTACATCCTGCTTCGCGAGGGCATGAAGAAGGCCAAGGTCGCGGCGATTGCACGTACGGTGCTGTTCCGCCGCCTGCGAACCGTGCTTATTCGTCCTCACGGCAATGGCCTTATCGCTTCCACTCTCAACTTCGACTACGAGGTTCGGTCATCGCAGGAAGCGTTCGAAGAACAGCCGGACATCAAGAGCGATCCGGAACTGCTCGAGATCGCCGAGCTGATCATCGAGAAGAAGAAGGGCATCTTCGATGCCAGCTCCTTCGACGACAGATATGAAGAAGCGGTGACGGAACTCGTCAAAGCCAAGATCGAAGGCCGTTCGCTGCCGAAGAAGAAGGCTGCCCCTGCGGCGAAAGCGGTTGATTTACTACAGGCGTTGCGCGAAAGCGCGGGTCTCGGCGCCAAGAAGTCCAAATCCAGCCGGACCGCTGCCAACGCCAATGCCGGCGCGAGCCGTTCAAGAACCAAGAACGCTGCCGGCAAGGCAAAAGCCACCGCGGCACCCAGCCGCCGCGCAAGTTAAGAGGAAACCGGCATGGCTGTTCGCCCCTACTGGAAAGGCCACCTTAAGCTCTCTCTCGTCAACTGCGCGGTCCAGATGATGCCGGCGACGTCGGAGAGCGAGAAGGTTCGCTTCCACACCCTAAACCGCGTCACCCAGAACCGGGTGGTCAGTCACTACGTGGATTCCGTTACCGGCAAGGACGTGAAAGACGAGAACGAGGTCAAGGGTTATGCCCGCGGCGAGAACGACTACGTCATCCTGGAAGAGGAAGAACTGGAGAATGTCGCACTCGACAGCACACGCACGATCGACATCTCGACGTTCACCGAACGGGACACGATCGAGTGGATTTGGCTCGATACCCCCTACTACCTGTCCCCGAGCGAAAAGGTGGCGCAGGAAGCTTTCGCCGTGATCAGAGACGCCATGGCGTCGCAGGACATGGTTGGAATTTCCCGATTGGTGATTTCGCGCCGAGAACGCGCTGTCATGCTGGAGCCTCGTGGCAAAGGAATTGTGTTGTGGACGCTGCGGTATGGCGACGAGGTCCGCGACGAGGACAGCTACTTCGACAGCATAGCCGATGAAAAACCGGACGCCGACATGATGCCTCTCATTCGAAAGCTGATCAAAAAGCAGACGAAGCCCTGGGATGCGAAGATGGTCGTCGATCCCGTGCAGGACCGTCTCCTCGACATCATCAAGGCGAAAAAGAAACAGCAGAAGAAGCCCACCAGAAGCAAAACGAGGGCGCCCGCTTCACCTTCGAAGCCGAGCAATGTCATCAACATCATGGACGCTTTGAAGAAGTCGGTCGCAGCAGAAACAAGGCGGAAATAGGAGCCGTCAGGCGGACGCCCTCCTAGCTTTGTTCAGTCGCTTGATGGCTTGCTCCAGGGAGCGGTGGCCCTCGTTGTAGTCCTCCCATGCAGTGCTCGTCTTCAGCAGACCCGGCACTGTCCTGACGGTGAAGCGTGTTGGATCGAGGTCAGCCCTCACCTGCGTCCAGTTCAAAGGCATCGACACAGTTGCGCCCGGACGTGCTCGCGGAGACAGCGGTGCCACGGCCGTCGCCATGCGGTCGTTGCGCAAGTAATCTAGGAATATCCGCCCTTCCCGCTGGTTCTTCGCCATTTTGATGAGGTACTGATCCGGGTTGTCTCGCGCCATATCCTGGCAGACGTCATGCGCGAAGCCTTTCGCCTCCTCCCATCTCAGCTTCTTACCCCTGGATGCAGAGAGTGGCGTCACGACGTGCAGTCCCTTGCCACCTGTCGTCTTGCAGAAACTGACAAGACCCAGTTCTTCCAGCCTGTCGCGTATCTCGCGCGCGGCCTCGACGACCGCTGAAAACTCGACATTGGGGCCGGGATCAAGATCGAAAACCAACCTGCCCGGAACTTCCGGCTGATCAGGCAGGCAGTTCCACGGGTGCAGTTCGATCCCACCGATCTGGGCGATGGCGGCAAGTCCTTCGACGCGGTCAATTTGGAGATAGGGCTTCTTGTCTCCGAAGACGGTCACAAATTCCAGAAGATTGGATGTTCCGGGCATGGCATGGCGCTGGAAGAACTGTTCCCCACCGATGCCATCAGGACAACGAAGGATCGAGCATGGG
>NZ_SISF01000016.1 GCF_004310285.1 Agrobacterium cavarae | reverse complement strand
CAGCGTCGATCTCTGGCACGCCAAACGCCAGGCAGCCGACTTTCCGCACATGACCGGTTTCCATCAACGCGATACGCTCACGCAGATCTATAAGAACACTTTCAAGGGCAGCAGTCATCCATCACGGCTCCCTTCAAGGTCGTGTTAGCAGGCTGAGATCAGTTTGCAGATGTTCTGTTTTTGTTCCTACTTAACAAAAGAGTCAAGCGGCAAAAAACGCAGGAATATTATCCCAATCCAGTAAAATGCGCAGAATCCTCTTGAGAATCAGCCGGGTAGCGATTTCCAAATAATTTCACTCTCTACCGACACTTTTGACCTCACCGGTGGATTGCGGGACAAACTCAGGTTCGTCAAAGTGTCATTAAGCTTTTCTACACAACGGAAATCAATTTGGCCCATGGGCTGGCAACCGAAAACTTGATCACTATCGTTGCGGCGCCCTGCGGGACCATCAGGACAGTAGTTCTGCGAGAACCTGTTCAGGCGAGTTGACCCCAACCTAGCTCAGCACTGGTTCCGGCGTTTTTTTTCCAGTCTCGACGAGGAAAATAGGCGGCAAACCATATATTGCCAAAAAAGCCGAATATTGGGACAGCAAACATTTTTTCTCTGTGTCTTGGACTGTGTTAATTCGGACTTTTCTCCCTCCGTTTCTTTGCGAACCCGCGATCAGTAGCGATGAAGCGCTCCAGCATCGGCACGATCAGCCGGACGGGATCGGCGGCGGGCTGGCCACTCTCGCGGGCCAGCACTTCGGCATAGGCGATCAGATCACGGTCGAGTTCGCCCGGCAGCTCAACCGTCATTTTGACGGGTTTATCCTCAACAAGCGGCCCGAGTTTCAGCTTCGTCATGGTCAATTCCTGTAAGGTTCTAGTACGAGATCTCGGGTGACGATGACCCTGAGCGGATAGCCAGGCCGGATGGTCAGCGTTGGGGCAACCTGCAACTGGCGCTGGACGATCTGCTGCCCGGCCTGATTAATGGTGTCCTGTGCCCCGTCGCGGATGGCGCGGATCAAGCGGTTTTCGTCGTCGGTCGCCAGTTCTGTGCCGATGCCGAGCAGTGTGGACAGGCCGGCAGCCTTCATCAGATCCCGCCAGTGATAATCGACGCCATCCTCCAAACCTGCATAACCGGAAGCGTCTGCACCGGGCTGGCGCTCCAGGACGATGGAACGGCCATTGGGCAGGATCAAGCGGTTCCAGACCAGTAGCACGCGGCGCTGCCCAAACTGCACACCGGCGTCATACTGGCCGATAATGCGCGTTCCCTGCGGGATCAGGAGCAATGCGCCGGTCGGACTGTCATAGACATTTTCCGTGACCTGCGCGGTGAGCTGGCCAGGAAGGTCCGAGCGAATGCCGGTAATCATCGCCGCCGGGATTACTGCCCCGGCTTGAAGGATGTAGGGCGATGCTGGCGCCATGATCCGGTCGGTGGCGACGGTCTGGCGATCCACCGGACCATTCAGAAATGCCGTGTGCCGGTCCTGCGTTGCGGGCTGACCGCCAAGGTCAAGGCCAGCAAGGCCGGGCATAATGGAGCCAGGTGTCATCGTCGTTCTTTGGCCCGACTGAAAAAACACGGTGCTGAGACGTGCGGCTTCTTCCTCGGCCAAACGGCGCTCCTCGGCGGGATCACGGGCGGGCGCAGCCATAGCGGGCGGCGTAACGCGCTGCCCCCTGTTCTGGGCGTCGAGGATCGGGCCGCCGAGGTCGCCCGGTAAAGCTGGTCCCAAGACGGGGCCGGTATAATCGCGCGGCAGACCGGCCAGCCCGTCCGCTGTGGCGCGGTTCTCGGTGGAATAGAGTTCCTCGCCATTTCCACTCATATCGCGGGTCTGGAGCGCATAGATCAATGCGCCGCCAATACCGAGGAGGGCGACGGCGCCCACACCGGCCAGCATCTTGCGCGACAGGCGGGTGACGCGCGGCGGCTCGGCGCGCAGGCGCATAGGAGGTGCGTTGGTGGTCGTCTCTTCGCTCATAACGGATTCTCTCCCGTTTTCGCGGGATGGGCGGCCTGCCTTTGTTCAACGCGGACAATCCTGACGGTCTGCTGGCGATCGCCGCTGCCAAGGCGCAGCTCGGCAGCACCGAACAGGCGATCCACGATCAGGATGTTCTGGTGAATGCGGCTGTTGACGATCTGCGTTTCACCCTCGGAGCCGATGACGAAGATCGGCGGCATCTCGCCTTGCACGATGCCACGCGGGAAAACGACATAGACACGGCGGCCATCGTCGAAGACGGAAATTGGCCGCCATGGTGGCGTGTCTCCGGTCAGTCCGTAACGATAGTTTCGTGCCGTCTCGACAGGGAGGATGGGCGCTGAGAGAACGGTCTGGCGCTGGCCAGCAGGTAGCGCGGGATAGGCCCAGGCCACAGCGGGCATATAGAGTGTCTCGCGGGCGCGCAGCTCGATCATGTAGGTGCGCCGGTCGGTCGTTACCACGAGATTGGTGGAGATGTCGGATCGGGAAGGCTTCACGAGTATATGGACTCGGCGGCTTGTACCCGATCCACTTTCGGTATCACCAATGATCCATCGGGCGGTGTCGCCCGCCGCAATCGGTCCCGCACCAGTCAGGCTTTCGCCCGGTTCCAGCGCGATTACCGTGATCTGTCCCGGTGCGGTATAGACCTGATAGAGAGCGCCTTCCGACCACGGATAGATCTGGATGGCGTTGTAATAGCCTTCCCTGCGCGGTTCGACGCGGGCGGCGGCATTGGCATTCTCTACCCGGCCAGTCGGTGTTCCGGCAGCGGTTCCGCCACGCGCGGCCGTCCATGCGGGCGGCGTGTGCAAAGGCCGGGGCCGGTCGTCGGTAACGGCTGCCGGCACCGCGGGCAACGCGGGTACATCGGCATCATAGCTGAACTGCGGGGTGCGGTTGGTTGCGCAACCGGCCAGCATGGTGGCGGACAGTAGCAAAGCCGCCAAAGCGGGTTTACGGAGAACCGGCAAGCCGGAATTACGAACCATTGTGCGGGTCATTGGCTCATCTCCCGCGCCCATGAAATTGCATTAACGTAAATGCCGAGCGGATTGGCGCGCAGGCGTTCAGCATCGCGTGGCGTCTGGATCACGATGGTCAGGATCGCCGTCCAGCGTTCGGTGGTGGAGAGCTGGCCGTTTTCGTAATGGCGCTCGGTCCAGGCGACACGGAAGCTGTCATTCGAGGCTCGGATCACCGACGACACCTCGACCGCAATCTGCTGCCGTCCGACCTTGGTGAACGGGTCATTGGCACGGGCATAATCATTGAGGGTCGCAGCACCCCGATCCGTAGTGAACTCATAGGCGCGCAGCCAGTTCTGGCGAACGATGATGGCGTCGGACGCGATCGAGCGCGTCTGCTCGATGAAGCGGCCGAGATGGAATGCTATCTGCGGATCGGTCGGGCGATAGTCAGCCACGGCAGGCGCGACGGCTTGTGACTGGCCGAGATTATCGACCTGTACCACCCAGGGAACGACCGTCCCCCGCGCCGATTGCCAGATCAGGGCAGAGGCGAAACCGGCCGAGAGGATCAGCGAGCCGAAGGCCATGATGCGCCAGTTCTTTGCCTGCACGCGAGCCGAGCCGATACGCTCGTCCCAAGCTTGGGCAGCTTTCTGATAGGGCGTCTCGGGTTCGGGCGATTTGCCGTAATGGGCCGATGGACGTTTGAAGATGTTCATGAGCGGTCACTTTCAGAAAGATTGATGGAGGAGCCGCCGCCATGGCTGTCGCCGGAGCGCACGGCATGGGCGGCCATCGACGTGCCGTGGCTGAGTGTCTGTTTGCGCTGCATCTGCTTTGCCCATGCCGGAAAACCGCCAGCCTGAGTTGCGGGTGATGGGGCAGCGTTCGCGGCCTCGCTCGCGCCTCCGACTGTTCCAGCCGTCGAAGACCCGCCGCTGACGCCGAAACCGGCACGCGCTCCATCGGAAAAGCTGGACTGGACGCTTTCCGATGCCTTCGAGGCGGCACGTTTCAGGGGCGATGCGGCGGCGGAGCCTGCGGCACGGGCAACACCACCCAGACCGGAGGCGACACTGGCTGCGCCGGATTGGCCAAGCGAACCGACACTGTAGGCGGCGCTCGCTGCACCTGCGGCGGTGGCACCACCCCGCACGGCAGCCGCTCCACCAGAGAGCGCTGCGGCTCCTCCCTTCTCGGCCATGCCAGCGGCCGCACCCCCGGCAAGGATCATGCCGCCTGCGGCAAGGCCGGTTCCAACGGCAGCACCTGCGCCAAGCTGCGGGCCGCCGGAAACCAGCCCGGAAGCGATGCCGGGACCGAATATGCCAAGGCCGAGAAGGGAAAGTGCGGCCAGCACGATCGCCATGGCGTCGTCGATGGTCGGCGTCACGCCGCCGGAGCCTGCCGTGAACTGTGAAAACAGCGTCGATCCAATGCCGATGATGACGGCCAGGACGAGTACCTTGATGCCGGACGAGACTACATTGCCGAGAACGCGCTCGGCCATGAAGGCGGTCTTGCCGAAGAGGCCGAAGGGAATCAGCACAAACCCGGCTAGCGTGGTCAGCTTGAACTCGATCAGCGTGACAAAGAGCTGCACGGCGAGAATGAAGAAGGCTAGCAGCACCAGCGCCCAGGCGAACATCAGGCAGGCTATCTGGATGAAATTCTCGAAGAACGACCAGTAGCCCATCATATCGGAGATGGATTCGAGCAGCGGGCGACCAGCATCAAGGCCGGTCTGCGCCACCTTGCCGGGACGCAGCAGATCGGCGGCGGAGAAGCTGGTGCCTGATCCCTTGAGGCCCAGACCGGCAAAGCTGTCGAAGATGATCTGGGCGAGATTGTTCCAGTTGCCGATCAGATAGGCGAAGACGCCCACGAAGAGCGTCTTCTTGACCAATCGCGCGATGATGTCGTCGTCGGCACCCCAAGACCAGAACAGTGCCGCCAGCGTCACGTCGATGACGATCAGCGTGGTGGCGATGAAGGCGACTTCCCCGCCAAGCAGACCAAAGCCACTGTCGATATAGCTGGTGAATACGCCTAGAAACGAGTCGATGACGCCGGTGCCACCCATGGTTCACTCTCCCCCGTTCTGATGCGGGGCGGTGGGCACCGGCGTCCGGCCGAGAAAGCGGTCGCGGTTCTCCGCCCAGGTGGCGAGGCAATCGGGTTCGCTCGCGGCGGCCTCGCCAAGACGCTGACAATCGCGCAGGCTCTGGCGCAGCGGATCGGCAGAGGGCTGAAGCGAAGGAGCCGGACGGTTCTGCGCAGGTTCATCCTCACGGGTCATTTCGATCACCGTGGCGGTGATGGCGATAGCCACGAATATGATCGCGCCCAGCCGGGCCAGCATCTTGCCGTCCATTTCACGCCCCTCCTGTCCGGTCAGTTGTTGCCGTTGCCGAACATCCGGGCGTTGCCCGGCTGGTAGCCCGATCCCGGCGTCAGGAAGCGCTCGCGCTGGACACGGCCCTGTTCGGCAGCGGTGGCGCGCTCGGCCTCGACCAGCGCTTCCGAGCGGCCATTGGCCGACATCAGCGCGATCAGGTCGGAAAGCTGCTGCGACTGGAGGGCGAGAAGCTGGTTGCCCGCTTGCGTTGCCTGCAAGGCGCCAGTGGCGTTCTGGCTCTGGCCGACCAGAGCCGACATCTCGGCGCGGTTGGTGTCGATATTGCCGACCGCACCAGCCTGCACGCGCATGGCATCCTGCAAACCGCCAACTGTGTTCTGCCAGCGCGAACGGGCATCCGCGACAAGCTGGGTGTCGGTGGCCGACGGCGAGACATTGCCGTATTTTTGGCTGAACATCTGATCGACGTTCTGCACGTCGAAGGCGATGTTCTGGGCCTGGCTCAGGAGCTGCTGCGTGCGCTGGACGTTCTGCTGCAACGCCTGAAGCGAGGAATATGGCAGGCTCGCCAGATTCTTCGCCTGATTGATGAGCATCTGCGCCTCGTTCTGAAGCGACGTGATCTGGTGGTTGATCTGCTCCAGCGTGCGCGCGGCCGTGAGCAAGTTTTGCGCATAGTTGGTCGGATCATAGACGATGCGGCCGAAGCCGAACTGCGCATGGGCCGGACTGGTCAGCAAGGGCGAGAGCGCAAGCGGCGCGGCAAGCAGTGTTGCCGCCATGAGCATGGCCCGCGAACGGGAAAGACGGATAGTCATGGTCAGGACTCCTTTTCGGTCTGGGGGATGAGATTGGTGAGATCGGGGATCAGCTCCGCCGCCCATTCGACGCCGCGCTCCCGTAGCCAGGCGGTGAGGAAGCCCTCCTGCCCATGCTCGGCGACGAGAGCGGCGATGCGGGTCTGATCGGTTTTGGATGACGCACCGCAGAGCGCGAGGCCGACTTCGGAAAGACCCAGCTCGAACAAGCGGTTGCCACGGCGCGACTGGCAGTAATAATCCCGCTTGGGCGTTGCCCGCGCGAGGATCTCGATCTGCCGGTCATTCAGCCCGAACCGCCGATAGATCGAGGTGATCTGTGGCTCGATCGCCCGTTCGTTCGGCAGAAGCAGCCGTGTCGGGCAGCTTTCGATGATGGCGGGCGCGATATTGCTCCCGTCAATGTCCGAGAGCGACTGCGTTGCGAAGATGACGGAAGCGTTTTTCTTGCGGAGCGTCTTCAGCCATTCGCGGAGCTGATTGGCGAAACCCTCGTCATCCAGCGCCAGCCAGCCTTCGTCGATGATGAGCAGGGTTGGCCGACCATCGAGCCGGTCGCCGATCCGATGAAACAGATAGGCCAGCACTGCCGGCGCAGCGCCCGTGCCCACCAGTCCCTCGATCTCGAAGGCTTGCACATCGGCATGGCCGAGATGTTCGGCCTCGGCATCGAGCAACCGGCCATAGGCACCGCCAATGCAATAGGGTCGCAGCGCCTGCTTGAGGTCGTTGGATTGCAGGAGAACCGCAAGGCCCGTGATGGTGCGCTCATTGACGGGGGCGGATGCGAGCGAGGTCAGAGCCGTCCAGATATGCTCCTTCACCTCCGGCGTGATGGTCATGCCTTCTCGCATCAGGATGGCGGCGATCCAGTCAGCGGCCCATGGCCGCTCATAAGCGTCATCAATTCGCGCGAGCGGTTGCAGGGAGACGGAAACCTCCGATCCCTCGGTCAACCCGCCGCCGAGATCATGCCAGTCGCCACCCATGGCGAGCGCAGATGCCCGGATCGATCCCCCGAAATCGAAGGCGAAGATCTGGCTGCGTTCATAGCGGCGGAATTGCAAGGCCATGAGGGCGAGGAGCACGGACTTGCCCGCGCCGGTCGGGCCGACGACGAGGGTATGGCCCACGTCGCCGACATGAAGGGAAAGCCGGAACGGCGTCGAACCTTCGGTCTTGCCGTACAGCAAGGGGGGCGCTCCGAGGTGTTCGTTCCGTTCCGGTCCCGCCCACACGGCCGATAGCGGGATCATGTGGGCAAGGTTAAGCGTCGAGATTGGCGGCTGCCGGACATTGGCGTAGGCATGTCCGGGGATCGAGCCAAGCCAGGCATCGACGGCATTAACGGTTTCGGGCATGGCCGTGAAATCACGGCCCTGAATGATCTTCTCGACCAGACGCAGCTTTTCATCAGCGATACGCGGATCGGCATCCCAGACTGTGACGGTCGCTGTGACATAGGCCATGCCCGCGACGTCAGCGCCCAGTTCCTGCAAGGCCATGTCGGCATCGAGCGCCTTGTTGGACGCATCGGTGTCCAACAGTGCCGATTTTTCGTTGGTCATCACCTCCTTGAGGATCGCAGCGATGGACTTGCGCTTGGCAAACCATTGGCGGCGGATTTTGGTCAGCAGCTTCGTCGCGTCCGTCTTGTCCATCACGATGGCGCGGGTTGACCAGCGATACGGGAAAGCGAGCCGGTTCATCTCGTCGAGCAGGCCAGGCGTGGTCGCTGTCGGGAAGCCAATGATAGTCAGAACGCGCAGATGCTGATCGCCGAGGCGCGGCTCCAGTCCGCCGGTCAGTGGCTGATCGGCGAGCAGCGCATCGAGGTGCATAGGCACTTCAGGCACGCGCACTCGATGACGGTTGGTGGAAATCGCCGAATGGAGGTAGGTCAGCGTGCCAGCGTCATCGAGCCAGCGGCATTCCGGCATGAAGCCGTCGAGCAGCGCCAGCACGCGGTCAGTGCGGTCGATGAAGCCGCTCATTAGCTCCCATGGATTGACGCCGGATTGCTCGCGGCCCTCATAGAGCCAGGCTTCGGCGCGTGCGGCATCTTCGGCGGGCGGAAGCCAGAGGAAGGTCAGGAAATAGCCGGACACGAAATGCGTACCCGCTTCCTCGAACCCGGCCTTGCGCTCGGCATCGACCAGTGCGGAAGCCGCATCTGGAAAACGGCTATCGGGATAGATTGCGGCCTCGGAACGCTGCGCCTCGACGAAGATAGACCAGCCGGAGCCAAGACGGCGCACGGCGTTGTTGATGCGACCGGCAACCGCAACCAGTTCGGCGGCGACAGCAGAATCCAGATCCGGCCCGCGAAACTTCGCGGTCCTCTGGAAGCTGCCGTCCTTGTTCAGCACAATGCCGGGGCCGATCAGGGCTGCCCATGGCAGGTAGTCGGAAAGGCGAGCGGAGGTGCGGCGATATTCGGTGATGTTCATCATGCCCGCGCCCTCACACCGACAGATGACCGGGGATGCGCAGATGCCTGCGCCCGACCTCGACGAAGAGCGGATCGCGTTTGGCTGCCCATACTGCGAGGAAATGACCGACCGCCCAGATGGCGATGCCAACCAGCCAGAGACGAAGGCCGAGGCCGACGGCCCCGGCCAGCGTGCCGTTCACAATAGCGATGGAGCGCGGTGCGCCGCCGAGGAGGATATGCTCGGTCAGCGCCCGATGGACCGGGATCGAAAATCCCGGCACCGCGTCGAGCTGTTCGAGACCGCCCGCCATCAGATGAGCGCCCCGCCGCCGAACGAGAAAAACGACAGGAAGAACGAACTGGCGGCAAAGGCGATGCTGAGGCCGAAGACGATCTGGATCAGGCGGCGGAAACCGCCCGAGGTGTCGCCGAAGGCCAACGCGAGGCCAGTGGCGATAATGACGATCACCGCGATGATCTTGGCGACCGGCCCCTCGATCGACTGAAGGATCGATTGAAGCGGCGCCTCCCAGGGCATCGACGAGCCGGATGCATGTGCGGCGGGCGCCAGCATCAGGCTGATGGAAACAGTTGCGGCGGCGGTTGCCATGATGCGGCGGCCGCGCGAAATCGTGCGGATCATGAAGGATCTCCTTTCGAGGTGGTTGCGGGGGTAATGGCGTAGTCGCCGTCCGGTCCCAGCCCATCAACGCGGGCGAGTTCGACCAGCCGTCGCGACGATCCGCGTCCGGCAAGGACAGCAACAAGGTCGATGGTCTCGGCGATCAGCGCGCGCGGGACGGTGATGACGGCTTCCTGGATGAGCTGTTCGAGACGGCGCAGCGCACCGATGCCGGAACCGGCATGGATGGTGCCGATGCCGCCGGGATGTCCCGTCCCCCAGGCTTTGAGCAGATCGAGGGCTTCGGACCCGCGGACTTCACCGACCGGAATGCGATCAGGGCGAAGGCGCAGCGAGGAGCGCACCAGATCAGAAAGTGTGGCCACGCCATCCTTGGTCCGCATGGCAACGAGATTGGGCGCGGCGCATTGCAGCTCGCGCGTGTCTTCAATGATGACGACGCGATCCGAGGTCTTCGCCACTTCGACCAACAGCGCATTAGTAAGTGTGGTTTTGCCGGTAGAGGTGCCGCCTGCAACGAGGATGTTGGCCCGCGTGGCGACGTTCAGACGCAGCACTTCGGCCTGAAGGCTGGTCATGATCCCGGCAGCCACATAATGGTCGAGCGTGAACACCGCGACGGCGGGCTTACGGATGGCGAAGGCAGGTGCGGCGACGACAGGCGGCAGAAGCCCCTCAAACCGTTCACCGGTTTCGGGCAGCTCCGCTGATATACGCGGGTTGCGGGCATGAACCTCCGCGCCGACATGATGGGCGACGAGGCGCACGATCCGCTCGCCGTCGGAGGCAGAAAGCTTTTCCCCCGTATCGGCCAAGCCTTCGGACAGCCGGTCGATCCAGATACGGCCATCCGGGTTCAGCATTACCTCAACCACACCGGGATCTTCCAGAAACCGGGCGATGGATGCCCCAAGCGCGGTGCGCAGCATCCGAGCGCCGCGGGCAATCGTTTCCGGTTTTTGATGTGACGCAGTCATGGCGGCCCCGTTCATGACGGGGCGCGCAAAAGACAGACCCCGGATCGGGGTCGATTAAAAGAACCTGATTTTGGACTTATTCAACAGATGTTTACGCGCGTGCGGCCATCGGCGGGGCATGGCGGTGAATAGGACGGGTTGCAATCCTAGATCCCATCGCCGTCACCTTCGGTTTTACCCCCCGGTGGGGTGTCATGTAGCGCAGCCATGTCGTACGATATTTCTTTGAGGAACCTGTCACCGGTGGCGAGGCGCTTACCAAGCGACTGCATGAACCCCTCGAAACGCTCGTTTCCCTTGATGCGCGCCGATTGTTTTGCACTGTCCGGCAGCGGCGGCGTGAGGGTCAGCCAGAATTGTACAAATAGCGAAAGGGTTTCGCCCAGCACGGCGATATCCTCGTCCAGTATGTCGAACTGACGGCCAAGCTTGTCCAGGCGGCGTGACATGGCGGCTTCCAGCCGTTCAGTCGTATCGCCTGACATGAAGGATGCCACGGCAGCCTCGATCACTGCGGATTTCGAGACATTTCGGCGCAAGGCCAGCGCTTCCACCTGTTTCAGCAGAGCGGGATCGAAATAGACATTCATGCGGGTGCGCGTCGTCATGCTTGTCTCCGCTCTCAAAGCTCGATGCCGTCATTTGGGTCAAGTGACGCCTGCCGCGCCACCATGCGCATACGCTGGCGCATGGCACGGGCCTTGGCGGCATCGACATCTGGCTCATCATCGAGGAAATCGAACTCCTGCGATGGTGGCGGAGGTGGCGGGATGATTTCCTCATGCTCGGGCAGTTCCGGTTGACGCCGGATACCTGCATTGGCCGGATCGTCATCGGATGTATCTGAGGCGGAGACATTGCCGGTCGCAGCCGCAACAGTGCGGCTTGTCCAGTCGTCTTGCGCCGATGTGGCGATTTTCACCAGCTGCTTGCGCAGATCGGGCGGTGACATCACCCTCTCCTGAAACCGCGCATCAGCATAGTAGCGTGCTTTGGCCGCGCGGATAGGCGGCACGCCCGCCACCATGACGATCTCGTCGGTGGGCGGAAGCTGCATGATTTCGCCGGGCGTCAGGAGTGGCCGCGCCGTTTCCTGCCGCGACACCATGAGGTGCCCCAGCCATGGCGCGAGGCGATGGCCTGCATAGTTCGTGGAATCGCGCATTTCCGTGGCCGTACCGAGCGCATCGCTGATCCGCTTGGCAGTGCGTTCGTCATTGGCCGCAAAGGCAACGCGCACATGGCAATTATCGAGAATGGCATTGTTCTGCCCGTAGGCGCGCTCGATCTGGTTCAAGGATTGGGCGATTAGGAACGCTTTCAGACCGTAGCCGGCCATGAAGGCGAGCGCCGATTCAAAGAAATCCAGCCGCCCCAGTGCGGGGAACTCGTCCAGCATCAACAGCAGCCGGTGCCGCTTGCCGGAGGTTTTCAGTTCCTCGGTCAGCCGCCGCCCGACCTGATTGAGGATGAGGCGGATAAGAGGCTTGGTGCGGTTGATGTCCGAGGGTGGCACGACGAGATAGAGGCTGACGGGCTCTTTTGCACCGACCAGATCGGCAATGCGCCAATCGCAGCGCGCCGTCACGCGGGCCACAACCGGATCTCGGTAAAGACCGAGAAACGACATGGCGGTCGAAAGCACGCCGGAGCGTTCGTTCTCGGATTTGTTCAGAAGCTCCCGCGCAGACGAGGCAATGACGGGATGCACACCGGCTTCGCCCAGATGCGGCGTGTCCATCATCGCGCGTAATGTCGCCTCGACCGGACGACGCGGGTCGGACAGGAAATTGGCGACACCCGCCAGTGTCTTTTCTTTCTCGGCGTAGAGAACATGCAGTATCGCACCGACCAGCAGGCTGTGGCTGGTCTTTTCCCAATGGTTGCGTTTGTCGAGGCTGCCTTCGGGATCAACGAGAATGTCCGCGATGTTCTGAACGTCGCGGACCTCCCATTCACCTTGCCGCACTTCCAGAAGCGGGTTGTAAGCTGCCGAATGCACATTGGTCGGATCGAACAACAGGACACTGCCATGATTGGACCGTAAGCCGGCGGTCAGATTCCAGTTCTCACCCTTGATGTCATGGACAATACAGCTACCCGGCCAGGTCAGTAGCGTCGGCACCACGAGGCCGACACCTTTGCCGGATCGGGTAGGCGCAAAGCACAACACATGCTCGGAGCCGTCATGACGCAGATAATCCTTGCGGTGTCGCCCCAACACGACGCCATCCTGGCCGAGCAATCCGGCCGCATGGATTTCCCTATCCTCGGCCCATCGAGCTGAGCCATAGGTGGCGACATTGCGGGCTTCGCGTGCCCGGATGATCGACATGAAGAAGGCGGCAGCTATGGCAAGAACCGCGCCGGTCGTGGCGATGAACGCGCCTTCGGTAAAGATGCCGGGCGCATAGGCGTCGTAAGAAAACCACCACCAGAAGAAGGCCGGTGGATAATAGAGTGGCCATCCGGCAATATCGAACCAGGGATCGCCGAGCTGGGGCTGGAAGCCAAGCCGGAAAGCAACCCATTGCGTCGCGGCCCAGACCATCAGCACGACGATGGTGAAAACAACAGTGACATGGCCCCAGAGTATTCGGCCTCCACGCATACAGGCTCCAATTGGCAAGAGTGACGGAGCCGATCAGAGAATAGCGGTTTACGCGAGTGGCAACAGAAAAGGTCTTGCCGGAGGAATGCCGGATACCATCGGCGGCAAATAGGATGGCTGCAGCTGCCTCCCAGGATGCGTTACCGAATATAAGAGGAAAGGTGGTGGCAGTCTACTTTCTTCGCGATGCTGAGGAGTTTTGAAAGCGCAGGATCGCGATTTTGGGGCGACCACACCGCAGAAAAGGCGATCGTTTCCGGTTCGTCGCTGATCGGCAGAAAGCAAACGTTCGCAGTATTGGCTTGGATGACTTCCTCCACAAACAGAGAAATACCATGGCCGGCCGCAATCATTGATAGCAGCGTGCTGCGTCCAACATCGCAACGGTGAATTGTCGGCGTCAACCAGTTTCCAGTCGCCCGCGTGACGATCAGGTCATGAATCTGTGGGCCGCTTCCGCCATGCCGAACGAGAAATGTTTCACCAGCGAGTTGACGCCACTCGATGTTTGTCCGCAGGGCCAAAGGATGCACAACTGGTAACGCGACGACCAGACGATCGCGCCATATGACTCGCGAATTGAGGTCAGAAATTTCATGGTTCTGGGCCATAAAAGCGATATCAATTTTGCATTCCCGAAGCATGATCTCAGCATCACGGGCCGTTGCTTCTGTGATTTGCAATTGAATATCTGGATACGTGTCGTGGAATTGATTTAGTAATCGGTCGAGGAACCAGCCTGCTGTAAGAGCATAAACGCCAATCCGCAGTTCGCCCTTACCCCCGCGCGCGTTCATTCCGGCGTTGTTGATCGCAGCATCAAGAATGCTGATAGCTTCCTGAACCTGATCGACGAACTCGCGTCCAGCATCGGTGAGTCGAACGCCGCGCGTGTTGCGCTGGAAGAGAATGACACCAAGGTCCTCTTCCAGCAGCTTGATCCGGGCGCTGACACTCGATTGACTGGTGCCCAGCGCCGCAGCGGCCCGTTGGAAACTCAAATACTCGGCAACAGCCAGCGTTTGGACGAGCGATTTCAGTGAAACCCGTCCGTCTATAAGTGCGTAAATCCGTGACGCTCTTGTTGCGCGACCTTTGCTACGGCGCAAAACTACCTCTGTGATAAGGTTCGCAACAATCTAAGGCAGGTGACCGCGAGTTTGCCATCGCTGCTTTAGAACTCATGCCCACGAAACCACTCACCGTGAGCCGGGTGGGAGGTGTTTCGCTGACTTGGGTCCGCGACTGTCCAGTCGCCACTTAAAAGGCTTAGGCATGAACATGTCCTTGATCATCATTGATATAGTGAGAGCGCATGGTGTAGTGATGACAGTCCTCCAGCGCAGCACTAGCGTGATGCCTCTAGCTCAGCTTGTTTGTCGGTCCAATCAGGCGGAGCGCCCAGCCGATTAGCGATCCGGCCAGCTATACCCGGTGAGCGCCCGAAGGTATCGCACGCGGCGTGCTTGGGCTTGCCACCAAACCATGACTGGATCCGGTTGGCTGATGGCAGCGAAAAATCGGGTCCATTTCGATCCTGGCCATCGACCAGAAGCTTTGCGAACTCGCTCCCAAAAGTGGCCGCTAATGCGTAAGCATCTCCAACCTCGGATACTTGTGGCGTGTTCGAAATCGAGTTAGCTCCGCGCGCCCAGACCGACGCAGCGAGCTGATTCCCTCGCTGGCCAACTGCTTCGGCTTCAATCGCAATGCCGCCGAGCCCGATTGGCAGGCGTGGAGCGGCTAGGGGAAGCGCTACTGCGGTCCCGAGCGTTAACGCCGTTGAAGCTCCCGCTGCGACTTTGTCCGTCGGTATTATATCCGTGACGACTGCGCGAATGGTAACGTCGGCACCCTGGCCGAAGGGTACCATGTAAAACCGGTCACTAAGCGCGATACAGAGTGAGCGATCAAGGATGTTCGTCACCAATCTGCGATCATCCGGGGTCTGCACTCGCAAAGCGGCTGCCTGAGTGAAGCTCGTAGGAATGATCGTAGCAGTTCTCAACGGTGACAGAGCCGCGCTGTCGACATAAGTTCGCCGCTTGGACAGTTTGCCTTTCTCAGGACTAAGGCGACTGTACGAGCTGAGCGTACCGCCCTCTTTTAGAGGCACGGTTGTGCATGCGGTAAGCAAGGGCATAGCCAACAAAAAAAAGAGTCCCGTACGGCATGAGGATACCAATGTTCCATCAAGACGCCACGCGTGTTTCGTGATGAACCGCATTCTGTCCCGTCCGAACTTTATCGCATTTGTCTGCGCGGGCTCACCTCTTCCAATACTTATTTTTATCAACGCTCGACACCCCTGCCCTCGCGCGCAAACGGGCTAGAAGGCAGCCTCTCAGTTGCAAGTCCAGTCGCACCCTCTGCTTGCAGCGAGACGGCAGGTCGAAAACAGTACTCGTGGATATTGGCTGGCGTTTCCTTGCCCTGCATCCTTGAGATCACCGCACGAAGTGGTGGCGACAGTAGCCAGTTGCGAGTGATAATACCCAAGCGGGTGCGAGGCGTAGATAGCCCCGTAAATAACTGCCTTTGCTTTTGCGCGACCAACGGGCGCTGGGCGGCTTCGTAGCCTGACAAGGCTGCGGAAGAAATTCCATGGGTAGCCAGTTCTCCTGCCAACCGGTAAGCGCCGGTTAATGCAAGAAGCGCGCCTGCACCTGACGCAGGGGACGCGCAATATGCGGCATCTCCCACAAGCACCACCCGCCCCGACGACCATGATGGCATCTGAACTTGAGCAAGCGCATCAAGGTAGAAATTAGGAGAGCTGTCGGTCTTCTCAAGCAGGGCAGGTACATGCCAGCCGAGACCCGTAAAGGCCTCGCGTAGCATAGCGCGCTGCTTCTCGACATCTCGGTAATGGTAGCTGAGCGGAGTATCGCTGCGAAACATGAAGTTTATTTGCCCAAGTCCAGGCTCGGCGCGGAAGATTGCCGCGGATTTTCCAGGCTCGTTGTAAAATGTCACCCACCCGTATTCGCCCATGGGAAGATCGACGTTCACAAAAGCAAAGTAGTGTCGCTTGAATTTCAGGAACGCCTCCTCTGCCCCAAACACTGCACGACGCACACTCGAATGCAGTCCATCCGCGCCGATGACTAGGTCGAACCGTTGAGGCGGCCCCTTTGCGAACGTGACATCAACCCCACGTTCATCTTGGGTGAAAGTTTTGATGGTTTCGCCAAATATATAGTTCACGTCGTTCTTGGTTGCGTCGAAGAGCAGTTCCGCCAGATCGCCGCGCTTGATCTCCAGATCCTCGGAACCCACCATCCGTTCCATTGCAGCAAGCGGCATTCTCGCGCGTTCCCGATCGCGGTGATCGACGAAACGCATGCCCTTGATTCTAAGGACCTTGGCGCGAACAGCAGATAAAAGGCCCATTCTCTCGATAACTGCGAGCGCCTCCGACCTTACGTCAACACCGTTTCCGCCCCGGCGCAACTCAGATGCCTGCTCCACGACGGTGACATCGAAGCCGGCACGCACGAGCCAGAAAGCGGCCGCAGGTCCAGCGATGCTGGCCCCAACAATAAGTATTCTGGGTCTGGTCATGGCTGCACAATCTCAGTCATTCCGCGCGGCGCTGCCGGACCCAGACCGATAGAGCACAGCCAATTCAATACGACCTCATGCGTGACGTTTCGATTGTCCACCTGGCAATGTTCAAGACCACCCAGCCGCCGATCTTCGATCGCGACGAAGGATTTGTTGGACGTCCCTGCCTGCTGATAATTTGTCAGAGCTTGATGGAGCGGATTTGGTTGCACCATCACCTCCTCTACGCCGTGCACGACGAGAAGAGGGCACTCGATTTTTTCCACAAAACCATCGAGATTGTAGTTGAAACGAGGGTCGTTCGCAAAATCGTCCAGGCTTTCTGCGCCCAAAATATGCATTGCGTGGGCTGCGTAGCTGGGCGGCATCCACTTGAGCATTTCACCCCAATTGAACTTGTGTGGCCCTCCATTAGAAATGACCGCGGCCAAACGAGGATCCTGTGAGGCAAGCCTAAGTGAATCGTAGCCTGAGAAACTCTCGCCGAACACAATGATCTTGCTCGCATCAACCTCGGGCCGGGAAGCGAGGAAATCTACTGCCTTGGAATGAAAGTGTTCCGCGTCTGCGCGCCTTGGCTGTCCTTTTTCGTAAAGGGATAGTCCTGTGCCGGGCTGGTCATAAACGAAGAAGTTGTATCCGCTTTGGATTAATGCTGGGCCAATGTTGAAATAGTTTTCCGTAGTCTGGCAATCGCCGCCATTCAAAGACAATACAGTCGCTCTAGGCTCCTGCACCCAGGGTGGGGCGAAAAAATACCCCTCGAGTTTCACACCTTCGTAGTCGATTTGCACCTTCTCAGGAACCACATCGAAATAGCGAGAGGCGGCGTCGAATAGCTCAGATGTCCTTTTAAGCAGATCAATTTTTCGCGTGTCTTGGGCCTCAATCAAGAATTCCGCGACACGGTTGTAGTTGCACGCTCGGCAGTAGGCGTTTCTTGCGGAGAGCCAGTTGCCGGTGGCTTCAGCATCCCGCCCGTGCTTTTCCACGGCTCTCGATGTCGCAAGCCATTCCCTGATCCAAGAGTCGTCACTCTCCGGGTCAATTCTCTTGCAGGCTTCAAAAATCTCGGTGACGTCTGCAAATCCAAGGGACGCAAGCCCCAGAATCTTGGTAACCTGAAATGATCTCACGGGATTTTCTGGCCAGTGGCCAAACTCGATGGTCATGTCTCTGCTCCATTTACGGGTATCAGCGCAAAGCCGACGGTTGTTGACCGAGCGCAGCTAAATCGAAAATTTGTATGAGGGCGGTGGGACAGGATCGCGTGCGTTAAACAACACATTCCAGGACACTTGCTGCCTGTTTAGGCTGGATGTTCCCGCCTGTTCTCGTTCAGCTAGTATTTCGGAAGCTCTAGCTGGTTATAGGCTTTGACGGAGGTCTCACTGGCCGCACCTAGAGTTTCCCCGTTTGCTGAGCGGATTAACATCTCGTCACGTTGTTCAATTTCTTCAGGTGTGTGGGGAAGGAAAAAGGAATGACTTCCTTGACCGGTCGCCAAGGCTTGGTTGGCTTCCACGTAAGGGCGAATGGTTTTCTCATAAGCCATAAAACCCTCGACAGGGTCAAAATGGGAGGCAAGCTCGCCGGCGAGAACATAGGCACCCACAAGTGCAAGGCTCGTGCCTTGCCCAGACAGAAACGATGGCGCGTAAGCTGCGTCTCCGACTAAACCAACTCGCCCCTTTGCCCAATTACTCATTCGGATCTGGCTGACGGAATCGAAGTAAAGATCATCCGCATTAGCCATTGCATTGAGCAATTTAGGTACCTGCCACCCGCTTTCTGCATAAACCGCTTCTGTAAGCCGTCTCTGTTCGATCAGATCACGCGATAATGCTGGACCAGGATTTTCTGTCGCAAAGATTAGGAAAGCGAAAACGTCATGGCTTTCTCGTACTGCGATCATGCCAGCGGCGCGACCCGGTTCTGCGTACGTGATTGCCTCATGCGCCAGCCGCAGGTCATTTGGCATCGTGAAAAGATTGAAGCAGTAGCCCAGATAATGGCTGAACTTATCCTCTGGCCCGAATGCTAGTTGACGTGTGCGGGAATGAAGGCCGTCCGCACCGATAACGACATCGTATTTCTCTCTTACTCCATCTTCGAAAAGCACACTAACGCTTGCACCGTCATCATCGAGGGCTTCAATGGAGTTTCTGAAACGGCAAGTAACGCGGCTTTCTTTGACGAAACCATAAATAAGAGCGGTGAGCGCCCCGCGAGGAAGTTCGACGTCGCGTTCTATTTCGTTCCCCATGACGACGTAGGGCGGAATGGTACCGATCACCTGTCCATGACCGTTGACGAACGTCATGGAGCGGGAGTCTATGTGCTCCGACCTAACCTGCGGCGCGAGGCTCATTTTCTCAAGAACGCCAATCGCCGTCCCACGCACGTCAATGGGGTATCCCCCACTACGTACAGTTGATGCCCTCTCGACTAGAGTGACGTCAAATCCAAATCGGTCAAGCCAGTACGCTGTCGTCAGACCAGCCACGCTTGCTCCCGAAATTAGTACTCTTCGTGGAAAGTTCTCACGTTTTGACATACGAGTATCTCCTGCTTATAAGATACACGTCGCATCCTATTTCGAAAGAGTCAAGATGCGCTCCGCATCTTATTTGAGGGAAAAATGAGCGCTAAAGCCCAGAGAAGACGTGGTCCGGAGTTGGACGAAGCGATTTTAGATGCCGTTTGGCATGAAATAACGACCAAGGGATATGGTGGTTTGACATTAGATTCCGCTGCAAGCCGCGCGGGTACAAGCCGACCAGTTATTCACCGGCGTTGGAAGAGCCGTAGTGAACTTGTCGTCGCTGCACTTGCTCGCTACGTGGCCCGCAACCCTATTAATGTGACGGATCAAGGCAGTGTCCGCAGCGAGATGATATCGCTTCTTCAGGGGCTGTCAGAAAGAGCACAACCGCATTTGATTCGGATCCTTTTCGATATGCGAGAGGATCTCCTGAAAGACAATATTCACCTGGCAGACCTTCCAGGAAGAATTGGCGAGCAGGGATTAGTGGCTGACATATTAGCGCGAGGGGCGCAACGCGGCGAAATTGATCCATCGCGGATCACGCCCCGTATAATTTCTCTACCGACTGACTTGGCACGCCACGATATGCTAATGACGCTCAGACCTCTTTCTGACACAAGCATCAAGGAAATCATAGATGAGGTCTTCTTGCCCTTAGTTCTCCGAACATCGAAATAGTTGGAACTTCCGCCACGTTCGCCTGGAGCGCTAATAATTGTGCAAAGCTAAATCGTACCGCCGCCGAAAAGAACGGTCCACAACGTCGTCATCATCGATGATTGGCCACGAAACTGTCGCTTAGGACATCCGTGAGCGTCGTCTATCGTTCTCAACGGGGGACGCCAACTTATCCAATAGTAGCCGGCATAGATGGCCATCATGGCCGCTCTCTCGTTCCTGACTCAGCATTTGAGGCTAATATCTCAACCGTTGCCGTCATACCCGCCGCTAGTTCGACATCGGACGGCGCCCGATCAATCTTGATGCGTACCGGGATGCGCTGGGCAAGCCGCACCCAGGAAAATGTCGCAGCCACATTGGGCAGGCCGAGATGGCCGGGCGCATCGTTGCTGTTCTCGATTCCCCGACCGAGGCTTTCGACATGACCAGTGACTGGCTGAGCAAAACCCATCAGCATGATGCGAGCCTGGTCGCCAACGCGGATTTGTCGGATCTTCGTCTCCTCGAAATAACCGGTTATCCAGAAGCTGGCGGCGTCGAGGACGGCGACCTTCGTCACACCAGCCGTCGCATAGTCGCCCGGCCGAAGCCTCAGATTGGTGACATAACCGTCGACCGGGGCACGGACAGTCGCGCGGGCAAGATTGAGTTTTGCCAGGTCAAGCGCCGCCACCGCTGACTGATAGGCGGCGCCGGCGACCGCAGCAGCACCGCTCGATTGCTGAGCCGCCTCCTGGGAGACGATGTCCTTGAGTTGGCTGTGCCGCCGCGCCGTTGCCTGACGAACGATCACATCCTGGCGTTTGGCTTCGACCTCAGCCTCAGCCAACGCCACTGCCAGCCGGAGCCGCTCGGGGTCGATCTCGTAAAGGATGTCTCCCCGCCGTACATATTGATTGTCCACCACGGGAACCGCGTTGACCGTGCCAGAGACTTCCGGCGCGATCTGTACGACATCGACGCCAACCCGTCCGTCGCGGGTCCAGGGCGTCCGCTCGTAATGGTTCCACGTCTTCAGCGCGATAAAGGCGGAGACGGCGACGAAGCAAAGGGTCAGGGCATAGCGACCAAGCAGAGATAGAACAGGTTTCAACGCAGCAGTCCGATCGATGGCAGGTACTGCACGAGCAGACCGTAGATGATGACAAAGGTTGCGAGTTCGACCAGCGGCCGATAAGCGAACCGGCGATTGAGACCCGAGGCGGTAAACAGGCGGAGCACTGACATGGTGGCGACCAGAGCGACGAACGTGATAACCACAAGGCCGGGGATCAGGACGCCTCCGATATTGAGATCAACGATCATCGGTCGTGATCCTCCTGTCTGCCTGAGAGCCAAGCGCGAACCGCATGTCGATGAGCAGATCGACAATCTGCAGGCGGTTCTTGAGCACGCCGCCGGCCGTCTTCTCGATCAGGGTCTCTATCCGCTTATCGAGGTCGAGGAGGTCGGCAGGCGTTGACGGCCTCCGGCCACTGAAGCGTGCGGCGATGACGAATAGAAGCTCGTTCAGTTCAACGCCGGCCTCGCCCTTGATCTGCGGAATTGTCTTGCGAAGCTGTCCGGCGACATGCCCGATGCGAAGGTGGTTCAGCGTATCGTCGAGCACATCTGGATAGGCTTTGCCGGTCAGCCGCAACCTTGGCAGCAGCAAGGCTGTCCGATCAATCATCAGGCTTGCCCAGCGCGCTTCGTCGGGTGCAGCGCCGAGCGCGCGTCGGCCAACGTCCCGGCGACTCAATCGAAGCAAGCGGTTGATCGCTCCATCGACCGGCAAGGTCTGAAACAGGGACATACTTACGGCGCCGAAGCCTACCGCCGCGAACAGCGCGATCACACTGTTGAGTGAGGTGGCGAAGTCTCCGGTGTAATAGGGACCTAGGGCCGAGAGGATCGGAATGGTCAGCGTGATGCCAAGCGCCATGAAGGTCGTCGGCAGGCGTGCCTGGAGAGAGCCCGCGAACAGGAACGCTGGCGCAAGCACCGCGACCAGAACCCGAAAGTCCGTGACCTGGGGCAAGATGAAGAAGCTGTAGATAAGGCTGATTACCACCCCGTAGATGGAGCCGACGAAGTATTTGATGACAAAAGGCACAGGCGCATCAAAATTGGCGAACAGCGTGCAGCAAACGCCGAGAATGGAGACGGCCACTCCTCCCTCCGGCCAGGCCGACCAGATCCAGAAGGCGCAGCCGATGACGATGCCGACGATCGCGCCGAGCGCGGTTCGCCCCGCCATCCAGGGATCGCGATGATAGACATAGCCTTTCGCTCGCTTCGGTCCATGAAGCGACCTAGCGTCGCGTAATCGCCCGGTCGCCGCAATGGTCCGCCCGAGCCTGTCGCAGTCCTGTAGCAGACCGACCATCTCGGCGAGGTGACCTGCGAGGTTGGCTGCAAGCCTGTCGCCGGGTATCGCAGCCTCGGCGCCAAAACGCTTCTGGACTGATCGTGCGTGCGCGATGAGTTGGGCTGCGGCAGCCTCCCGGTCTTCCGTTTCGGCGCTTGCGGCCCAGACACCGACGTCACCGACCAAGGCGATCAGCTCACCGGGCGCATCGCTGTCGCCTAAGCGAAGGACCTCAATCCGGTCTTCGATCTCGGCTGCGAGCCACAGCAAGCGGGCAAGCCGGTCATGGATAAGTTGCAGTATCTGCCGTGGCGGTGTGGGCGCCGGATCATAGGGCAGATGCGTGGCAAGCCCCTGGATTGCCAATAGGTCCCCTGCGAGTTGATGGCGGTCGCGGCGGTTTTCTCCCGGCGTTCCACGCAGTGCATCGCCTGCCAGCCGACGAGCGTCCCGCAGCGTGGCCGACAGCTTGCCGGTGAACTGGCCGGTCATGCGTTTCGGGAGAATGTAGCGATGGATCAGGACGGCACACAAAATTCCAATCAAGATTTCCTGAACGCGCACCGACGCCGTCTCGAAAATCGCGCCTGGATCAAGCACACTCGGGAACCCGATCAGGCTTGCGGTATAGCCGGCAAGAACAAAGGCATAAGCGCGCGGTGTGCGATCAAGCAGCGAGAAAAACAGGCACAGTCCGATCCAGGCCGCAAGCACGACGCTGCACACCATCGGATCGTTCACTAAGTTCGGAACGATCGCGACCGTTGCTATGGCGCCGACCAGCGTCCCGGCGAAGCGATAGACACCACGGCTAAAGGACGCCCCGGCAGACGTCTGTGAGACGATGTAGACAGTTACGATGGCCCAGAACGGCTTGGGAAGCCCGATTCGCAGCGAAATGTAATAGGCCAGCATAGCCGCGGCGAAACTCTTCGCCGAAAACAGGATCGCGTCCGCATCCGCCTTCAGGGAGGATGCGCGCAGGAAGCTCGTTCCAGCTTCAAAAATGGCTGCAACAGTCCTGCTTGAGGGGGTGTTTACGGATGGCACGGTGTTCATGCCGCTAGTTATGATCGATTTGCAACATCACATAAATTGGCTATTATGACATAAAATACCTAAAATTGGCCATTCTCATGTCTGTGGCACGATCTGTCGTTTCCGTTTTCGATCCTGACCTCACCTCTCTGCCTGCGGTCGCCCACAAGCTCAATTTCGCCGATTACCAGGCGGAAGTGCCTCTGCACGTTCATCGCAAGGGTCAGTTGATTCTCGCTCTGCACGGAGCTGTTACCTGCACTGCGGGCAACGAAATCTGGATCGTGCCGCGCAATTGCGGTGTGTGGATTCCGGGCGGCGTGCCCCATAGTGCACGCGCAACCGCCAATGCCCGGCTTAACTATCTGTTCGTCGAACCGGGGTCTGCCAAACTGCCTGAAAACAGTTGCACGCTGGCAGTTTCCCCAATGATCCGCGAAATGGTCGATCGGCTTGCTCGCGAGCGTGCGGACTATCACGCCGACAGCCATGCCGCCCGCATCGCGCGGGTGATCCTCGACGAACTCGCGCAGATGCCGCATGAGCGGTTCAATCTGCCAATTTCCAGCCATCCGAAAATCCGAGCGATGGCAGACGCTCTAACAATCGAGCCTTCCGATCGCAGCACGCTGAGCGATTGGGCGAACCGGGTCGCAATGAGCGAGCGGTCACTGGCGCGCCTCTTGATCCGAGAGACCGGACTGACATTCGGGCGCTGGAGGCAGCAACTCCACCTTGTCGTTGCCCTTCGTGAACTGGCAACTGGCGAACCCGTGCAGAATGTGGCGGCTACACTCGGGTACGACTCGGTTAACGCATTTATCACCATGTTCAAGAAAGCCTTGGGAAGCACTCCCGCTCAGTACTTCGCGCAACGCATCCAATCCTCGCACACGATGGCTAATTATCAAGACGATTGAGATACTTCGCGGGAGACACGCCGAGCGCTTTCTTAAACATGGTAATGAACGCAGATACTGAAGCATATCCAAGATCGCCAGATACCTGTTGCACGGTGGCGCCTGCGGCAAGGCTTCGAATTGCAATAATCAGTTGTAGCTGCTTTCGCCAATGGCCGAAGGTCAAGCCCGTTTCTTGCTGAACAAGTCGGGCAAGCGAGTTCTGACTCATTGCCACTCGCTTCGCCCAATCGCTCAGCGTACCACGGTCAGATGGATCTTCAATTAATGCCGATGCGATGCGGTCAAGACGATGTTCATTTGTCAGCGGCAAATGCAAATCCTCTATAGGCATTAACGGCAGTGCGGAAAGAAGCAGCGTTTCTATTGTGTCGGCATTGGCTTTTGCGACTGTGGATTGATCAGCCAGTTCTATGATCAGTTCTCGGACAAGCGGGGAAAGTGAGAGCGTGCAGCATCGACTTGGAAGATCGGTGACATCCGGCTCAATGAACAGAAAAAACAAACGTGCATTGGCGGTCGCAACATTGCTGTGCAGCATCCCTCCGGGAACCCAGACACCGCAGTGAGGTGGAACCA
Source organism: Agrobacterium cavarae (assembly GCF_004310285.1). Taxonomy (GTDB): domain Bacteria; phylum Pseudomonadota; class Alphaproteobacteria; order Rhizobiales; family Rhizobiaceae; genus Agrobacterium; species Agrobacterium cavarae. Next base: position 8,149 of record NZ_SISF01000016.1, on the reverse strand, counting down.
TCCACATTCCGTTCGGAACGCGACATGTTACACCTCCGCGCAACGCCATGACGAGTTGCCCTTTTCGATGCCGATGTTCAGGCGCCTCACGTTCATTCTGCGATACGTCAATCCGCACCGCATGCGCTCGCGCGTATGCGCCCTCAAGGTTTTGTTGGACCAGAGCTTCCGAGAGAGATGCGCTGAGATGGTTTGATTTAGTGATCATATGGGGAAATATCTAAATTCTCCGGTGCGCATTGTCGATAGAGTCATTCAAAATAATCCGGAGAATGACGATGTCAGTTCAAAAGCATGAGCCTCAATGGTGGTCTGATATTTTCCCAACTGAAATGAGACTACCTCAGAAGCGCTACGGCAGACCTTGCATTTTACCGACACATCGTGTGGCTACAGCTCGCTCACGCTTCCCGCGAAAATTCATCAAAACCTTCTTAGTAAAATTCCGCAGGTTCTTTAGCCACCGGCCGCCAACCACTCCGTCTGTTTCGTGCGCCGATCCGTTCGAGGCATATATGTATGCCTGCATGGCAGTTCCGTTTTTTTGCTACGTTTCGCCAGCGATCTATGGACTGTCGGTTTCCGATGATGAAGCAGGTATCACCCACAGTCAGTCCCACACGGACAATGAAGAGTGAGCGCTCGATGGGTTCTCATTTACCGAGCCCTCGTTGCTGCCCCAACTGGAAGCATCACTTGCCACCTGTAACGTCGAGAAAAGTCCCGGTGATGAAGGAGGCTTCTTCGCTGGCCAGCCAAAGGATGGCGCGGGCTACCTCTTCAGGTTGGCCACCCCTTCCCATTGGGATTGTGTCTTTGACGCGGTCCACCCGTCCGGGTTCTCCGCCGCTGGCATGCATCTCGGTGTAGATATGGCCGGGGCGGATGCAGCAAACGCGTATACCCTCTCGCGCCACTTCCTTGGAAAAGCCGGTAGTGAAAGTTTCCAAGGCACCCTTCGAGGCGGCGTAGTCGACATACTCGCTTGGGCTGCCTAGCCGTGCCGATGCAGACGAGATGTTGATCACGACGCCGCCCCGCCCGTGGGCACGGGTGGACATCCGCTTGGCTGCCTGTTGAGCGTACAGCATCGGGCCAATCACGTTGACCGTGAATATACGCTGCATGCGCTCAAAGCTGATGTTTTCCAGCCGGGATTGCTGCGCGATGATTCCGGCGTTGTTCACCAGCACATCTATCCGGCCAAACTCTCGGTCGATCTTGGAGAATAGCTGGCTGATTTGCTCGGGATCGGCACTGTCTGCCCGCACGGCCAAAGCCCTGCGCCCGGCTGCTTCCACATCGGCAGTGATCGCATGAGCAGCGGCCTGATTAGAAACGAAAGTGATGACGACATCATAGCCTCTGGCCGCGGCAAGCCGCGCAGTCGCAGCACCCACGCCACGGCTTCCTCCGGTTATCAACATAAGGGGTCTCTGCGAAACGCTATTCATTTTCTGGCCTTTCTTAGGGGATTGGATGAGGCCGGTCGGAAGCCGGCCGGTTATTGGATTTCGGTTGCCGGGCTTCGCAGATGGCGGCCTAACGCCAGCACGAGTGGAATGATCAGTACAGCGGTGGCGGCCGCCGCAAGAACGCCCACCGAGCGGGTGCTGTGATCGGCAATGGCGCCATATAAGATCGGGGCGAGGCCACCGGAGCCGATAACGCTCGTATAGAAAATTGCGAAAGCCCAACCTGTATCGCCGTCCGACAGTTCAGGCACGGTGCCATAGAGCACCGACGATGTGCCGTTGAGAACAATGCCGAGCAGCGGCAGCAGGACGAGCGTCAAGGAAAGTGGCGTGAACAGCGTCGCGAAGATCAGCGAGGCTGTCGTGGCCTCGGCTATCATCACGGTCCTGACGACGCCCAGCCTTTCTCCAAGGCCGCCGAAAACCGCTTTCCCGAACGCTCCACCGATAAACAGCAGGGCTAGAGCGACGCCGACTGTCGGTAGGCCACCACCACGACCCTGAACGAGAAAGGGAAGAAACAGCAGATACCCCATGCGGGTGGCTGTATCGAAGCCGCCAATCACCGTCAGAATACGAAAGCCGCCGCGTTGACGACTGATCGTGGCCTGTCTTCTGCTTTTCGTGGCGGCGGAAACGGAGGGCACCAGCCGAACCAAGGTGAAGATCAAAGCGATTCCGAGCATCGCCATCAGTCTGAGCACTGGTTGCCAGGCAAGAACCGTCAGAAGCAGCGCGACAAGCGCCGGCAGCACGGCCTTTCCCAGATCGCCCGCGAAATTGTAGATGCCGAGGGGGTGGCGCGCGGCATCCCCATAGCTGTCGGTGACAAGCAGGGAGGCGCGCGGGTGCTGGATGCTCGATCCAATACCGGCCACGACAAGGCCGACGCAAAGTCCCGCCAGCCCCAATGGCAGAGCCATGATCACAAGGCCGGTCCCCGCGATAGCCGTCGAAAGGATCAGAGCGGCGCGCGGCGACCAGCCGCGAAGAAGCCGATCGGCAGGTAGCTGAAGGCCGCCCATGGTCGCGTAATAGAGGGCACGGATAACGGCGAGAGCCGCATAGGACAGCCCAAACTGCGCCTGCCATACCGGCATGAAGGCATAGAGGGAGTCCGTGTAACCATCATGCAGGGCATGTGTGAGGCTCGCTCCGACAAGGCTACGCTTTTGTGTGTTCCATCGACTGCTGCGGGTCATCTCTCACGGTTCTGCTCGGAATGCTGTTTGCCTTGCCATGTCTGGCCATCTTCTCGTTCGACGCTATACGTGTGAGCTTTCATCGACTAGTATGGATTTTCTCACGCATATCGTTCGCTTTTCTCACGGATATTGAATGCGCCGTCTTCCTCCTTTGAACGCCCTGCGCATATTCGAAGTCGCTGCCCGGACGGGGAGCTATGCCGAGGCAGGAGCTGAACTCGGCCTCACCCATGGCGCAGTGAGCCGACAGATCGCCGCATTGGAAGGCTGGCTGGGTCAAAAGCTGTTCGTGCGGGAAGGACGCCGGATGGTCGCAACACCAACGGCGAAAATCTTTGCCGCGGAGGTCGGCCTATCATTCGATCGCTTGGCTGTGGCAGCAGAGGCCTGCGGGCGCCCGAACGCGCGCCGCATCCTGCGCGTCAGCGCCCCAACCAGCCTGGCGATGCGCTGGCTCATCCCTCGGCTTGGCAGTTACCACGCCAATCACCCGCACGTCGAAGTCGTCGTTACGACCGTGTCCTGTGTTCAGGAAGAATTGCGCGGCGGCGTGGATCTCTCGATCCGGCGCGGTGTGGTTAGGGAAGATATATGGCCCCAGCACCATGTCGTTCCAGTGCTCGACGATGTGGATACGTTGATCATGAGCCCCGCGTTATTTGCTGAGCGTCCGATCCTCAAGCCCGCGGACATTGAGGGGCATACGCTGCTTGCCAGCGAAACGCGTCCCGGCGATTGGATGAACTGGTTTGAAGCGGCAAACCTCCAGCATCTGGCCGGCCTGCCGCGCCAGACATTCGACCACTTCTTCGTCGCGCGCCAGGCGGTAGAGGATGGACTTGGCATCGGGATTGGTCCGCTTCCGATGCTGGATATCGACATTGCCAGCGGAAGATTGATGACGCCGCTTCCGGACATCAGGGTTCCTCGGACGGGTTATGTCGCAGTCGTCCCCCGTCATGCCGATCCTGGAAATTTGGTTCGCGGTTTCGTTGACTGGATGATGGACGAGGCGTCCGGCGAAAACAAGCGCGACGGAGACAGTCGTCAAGCAGCGGAATAGAAGCCCCTACAATCCGAGCCCCCGCTGCCGCCCCAACTGCCACGATACCGATCCGCCCTGCACGATACCCATTACTTCCCGATCGATCTGGCGGCCGATGACAGGTCGCCAAGGGACAAGGGTGAACTCGTGGCTCTGCTCGACGACGGCGAACTTGCCGCTCAATAGATGTGCGGTCCCGGTGAACTTGCCGCTGACAGTCTCGCCATCGGTAGCCGCACGGAACGGCAACCCCTTGCTGCCTGCCATTTCCGCACCGACGCGGGCCACTTCCCGTTCCCGCAGGTTGGTGAGCAGGTTACGCCGATAGAGAATGCGTCCGTTCTGCTGCCGAGTGGCATCCCCCTGCGTGATATGATGTTCACGGCGTTGATCCATAGCTTCGCGCACCTCCTGACCGAACCCTGCCGGAGTAAGGTCCGAAGCGTCCGGCGTAACCAGTCGCCGGTCCAGCCAGGTCGCACCATCGGCGCCGATCTGCTTTTCCAGATCGAAGGTCGAGATGACACGGATGCTGGCCTGCCGGTTGCGGCCTGCATCGTAGGCGGTAGCACGGTTCTCGAAGTCATCGGGGATGCGCCACTGGTCAGCGTCGATCCGCTCAGCAATGCCAGCGCGGCGCAGCGCCTCCAGTCGCCGGACATGGACATCGACATAGCCCTCGTAATCGCCGCCTGGCATACGTCCCTCGAACTTCGCCTGTTCGAGGTAGCGGCTTGGTCGGTAGATACCATTCTCCGAGATCGCAGCGATAGTCCGATCAGAGGGACGTTGCGCTGTGTCGGCGGGGCCGACTTCCACGATGCTGCCGATCCGGGCGTCCTCGACGCGGGTGGGGTCGATACCCGGAACGTGATGCGTCCGGCCGTCGATGCCGTCCACCACGAGCGTAAGGTTCTCGCCCATCTCGTCAGTAAGGTATTTGTCCACGACGCGGCCGGTGATGGGTGCCGCAGGTGCCGCATCATGAAGCTGGAAGGTCATCGGATCACGTTCCTGCCCGTCGGCTTTCAGCGCCTTGTGCATGTTGCGGATGATGTCGCCGCGTTCACCGAGTTCACGCAGCGCCGGTTCCATCTTCGCGCCAAGTTCCCAGACGCCGTGCGCGTGTTCGGTGGCCAGCCCCATCTTTTCCAGCTTGGCGAGACGGCGCAGGCGAAGCGTGCGGTCGAACTGGCGGCGTGCATCTGCCGGTTCATGGCGCAGATCGAGGAACCGCTCGTCGGCCTCCTCGGTCATGGCGAGGTCAATTCGCGTGAAGCGGTCCTGATCGATTTCGGCAGAGAGCTTGCGGCTCTGCTCGATCTCGGTCACGAGGCCAAGTTCCAGCGTGGTCAGTTCGCTTGCTCGCTCACGAATACCATTGGCGAGATAGTCGCCATTGATGACCAGGTTCTCACCCAGATCGTCCTTACCCCCAACGATGACATGGACATGGGGATGGCCGGTATTGTGGTGATTGACCGCCACCCAGTCGAGCTTCGTGCCAAGGTCGGCCTCGATGCGGTTCATCAGGTCGCGGGTGTGTTCGGTGAGGTCGGAAAGATCGGCAGCATCTTCGGGCGAAACTATAAAGCGGAACTGGTGGCGATCATCCTTGCCGCGATCAAGAAAGGCATCTCCATCGGCACGATCCTCGGTCGCCGAATAGAGCTGGCCACGTTCGCCATCACGTGAGGTTCCATCGCGCTGGATGTAGCGCAGATGGGCAGCCCCTTTGCCGTTCTTCCCCGCGCTCTGGACGTACCGGGTTTTGACGACGACGCGGCGCGCACCAGCCGCACTGTGCCGCCACCCGCCCGATAGGGTTCGGGCGCGGACAAAGGCTGCGCCGCGGCCACGCTTGACGCCCGGACCTTTGCCAGGCCGCGACGCATTCCCGCTCTTTCCGGCCGAACCAGATGAAGGCGACGAGGACGTCCGTGATGCGAATGAAGATGATCTGCTAGGGCTGTTGCTATGCTGACGCGCCAGCTTCTTCGCCTGCGTCAGAAAGCTCTTCGCCTTGCCCGCTTTCGGCACGTCGGATTTGATCCGACCCGGCCTGGGACGAAAGCGGTTCTCGTCTTCGGCGCTCATGGGCGCATCCCATGCCGCTTAGGCACGCAAACGGCAGATATTTGGCTAGAGTGCTGGTCAAAACCCAGTAAAGCCAAGGCCTTGCGCCATATCGCGGCACGCGAGGCCCAAAAGCAGGGTGCCGTGCGCGGCGCCCCAAAACAGTGTGCAGACAAGGGCTTGCCCAGAAACCGGCCCGACAGGGTGCCGGTTTCCTTTATCTTGCCCTCCGCCTTCCCTGCCCTTTTTGCCCTTCCTGCCGGGAATGCAGCCAGGCGACCCCTTGCCTGACAGCACACCGGAAGCGGACCGAAAGCGCGTGGAGACGCCATGCTCATGGCGCATCTCCATTGCTCGCACGGGCCACGAATATGCCGCCGTCCTGCGGCTCCTGATCGACGGAAACGCGCATAGGAACGGTTGCGCGGACGTCGTTCGACGGCTGATTGGCTGCAACCGAATTGCCGCTGGATTGCGCCACGAAAAGCGGAGCTTCGCGCCAATCTGGCGGTGGCGGCGGCACGATCATCGGCACATCAGGCGCAGTCGCAAGCCCAAGAACAGGTGCGAGCGTGGCGACATAGGCGCGTGTTTCTGCGGGCAAAGTGCGACCTGTCGCCAGATGCTCATCATAGCGACCGGGACCGGCATTGTAGGCGGCAAGCATGGCCGCGACATTGCCATACCGGTCCCACATCTCGCGCAGATACGCCGTACCTGCGAGGATGTTGTCGCGCGGATCGTTAGGATCGCGTCCGAGGCCATGGCGGCTGCGCAGGCCCGCCCAGGTATCGGGCATGACCTGCATCAGTCCCATTGCACCCGCCGATGAGATGGCGCGCACATCGCCCGCGCTATCCACACGCAGCACGGCCCGAATCCAGTGCTCTGGAATGCCGAAACGCTGTGACGCCTCGGCAATGAAAGCAGCATGGGGATGCGCAGTGACAGGCGCGGGTTGCTGCGTGACCTGCGCAAGCGCTGGCGTCAATCCGCTGCCAGCCGACAGAAGGGCCGTGAAGAGAAGAAGGGCGCGGGATCGCATGATCTCAGTCCCGATCTTCGCGGGGCCGCGGGCGGCTCCAGTGCAGCGACCATGACGAGCCTGCATCGTCGTCGCGGAACAGGTTGGCGCGGATCGGCTGCGGCAAGGCGGGATCGTCGAGCAGCACCGAGAGATATTCGCCAGCCTTTTCGCCGGTGCGTTTCCATGCAGCGCCGACCTCGGGGCCGTCATCAGCTCCGTGATGGACACGGTAGTCCGGCGCGTTTTCGGCGTCCGAATGCTCGGCTGGCATGATGGTAAGCTCACGGAAGAGCGTGAGCGTGTGAACGCGCCCGGAAAAGCCCGTTTCATCGCGCGTGAACAGTCCGATCTGTGGCATGAAAAATCTCCTGTTGTTGAGGTTTCGGCGTGGGTTCAATGCGTGGCCGCCCGCCATTCGTAGCGGCCATCGCCTTCCTCATCGGTCCAGAGCGGGAGCGCCCGGCCGATGACGGAACTGGCGGGAACAGGTCCGAAGTAACGGCCATCGAGGCTGTCCCGGATGTCCCAATTCATGAGGAAGAGTTCACCGTCGCCGATAATGCGGCAGCCCTGCCAGACCGGCAGATCGCGGCCCATGCGGTCGCGCTCCAGCGCGTCCCCCATCTCGACATGATCGACGGTAATGGTCGCACCGTTGCGGCAAACGCGCTGTCCCGGCAGGCCGAGGACACGCTTCAGCAGCGGCACGCCGCGTCCGATATAGCCGCGATCGACCATGAACCGCTCCAGCGGCTCAGACGGCATGATGGCGACCAGTTCGGGCACTTCGAGCGCATCGGCGGGAGCAACTGTGTAGAAGCCGATGGGCGCGCTGGCAGTCGCATTCCAGATCAGCCGGGTTGGCAGATCGGCAACCGCCGTGACGACAAGCGTGCCGACGGCCAGCATGGACACGGCAAGGATATGACGACGGCTCATGGTGCGATCCTCCGGCGGCTGACCCATGCGGCATGGCGCTCCGGGGTGTAGGGATTGGGTTCCTGACCAGCACTCAAACGGTTGTGGACGTGCCGCCAATGCTCCGGCGCAACATCCGCCGGATCGACGCCTAGCGCGTCCACGGCATCGATCAGGGCCAACACCCGCTGGACTTGTCGCCAGCCATCGATACGCAGCAGGATCTCGCCGCCAGGACGAACGAAGGGCACGGTCTGGTACGGTTCGCCACGCCCGACAGCGCGCAGGATGTCGAGCCGCGAGACGATGGTGCCGTAATCGTTGGAAGCCCAGCGATTGAGTGCGAAGATGCTTTCGGGCGCAAAACCGATCAGACTGCGGCGGCGGTCGATGATCTGCTCAA
>NZ_SISF01000017.1 GCF_004310285.1 Agrobacterium cavarae | reverse complement strand
TCTTCAACATGTCCCAATGAATCATAAACCCCTAGCTCACGCCAGGGGTTTGTCAGCAGTCTGAGCCGACCTCAGGGTCGGCTTTTTGCGTTTCTGGAGCGAGTTTCCGAGTGCGTTCATAGGCAATCAAAAGGCTGGAGCGAAGTTTCGATCGCGCCAGCCTCGGAAACCTGTTCTAACTTTCTACTGAGAGAGGCGAGGGTACCTGTCAGCCGACCTTTGCCAGACCTTCTCGCGGCACATAATACTGGCCGAAGCGGTTGGCGAGGAAAGCATCGAGAGCCACATCCTCCTGCTTGACGAAGCCGCGCAGCGGCAGCTTGTCTCCGGCAAGAAGGTCGAGAACCGTGCAGATGCCTGCGGCAGTGGTGATCTGGATCGCGCTCATCATGCGCCCGGAGACAGGACCGGCATAGATCTTGTTGGCGTAGGTCTCCTGCATGAAGCGACCGTTCTTGGTGCCGCAGACGGTGACGAACACGATGACCACATCCTGCATGGTGGCGGGAAGGGCATTTTCGAAGAGGTCTTTCAGCACGTCACGACGGTTGCGCAGGTTAAAGTCGTTGAGAAGCGCCTTCATGATCGAAACGTGGCCGGGATAGCGGATCGTCCGATAGTTCATGGTCCGCACTTTGCCTTCCAGCGTGGCGGCGAGCGTGCCGAGCCCGCCGGATGTGTTGAAGGCTTCGTAGGTCATGCCGTCGAGGGAGAACTCCTCGCGCTCTTCCAAGGCTGGAACGGCCGTCAGGCGCCCTTCGACGATCGCCTCGCATGGCTCGATGTATTCGTTGATCAGGCCGTCCGTGCTCCAGGTGAGATTGTAGTTCAAGGCGTTGGACGGGTACTGCGGCAGAGCGCCAACGCGCATGCGCACACTGTCCAGTTTGTCGAAGCGCGATGCCAGATCGGCAGCGACAATGGAAATGAAGCCCGGTGCCAGGCCGCATTGGGGAATGAGAGCTACCTCCGACGTTTCGGCAAGCTTCTTGACCTTGCGGGTGGATTCCACGTCTTCGGTGAGGTCGAGATAGTGGGTGCCGACCGCAACGGCTGCCTCGGCAATTCCCGCAGTAAGATGATAGGGAGCGGCTGAAAGAACCGCGAACTTGTCCTTCAACAAGGCCTGAAGGCTCAGGCGGTCGGTGATATCCACCACCTCGGTGTCAATCCGCTCATGGGATGGGACATTGGCCAGTTGATCGACCGCGCGGTCGGCAACGGTAATGCGGTAGTCGCCGGTAACCGCAAGCATCCAGGAAATAGCCGAGCCGATATTGCCAGCACCAACGACAGCGATATGTTTCATGATCCGTCCCCTCAAGACATGTGTTGAGGTAACAGAATGCCGCTTCCACGAGACGATTCGTAGCTTCACTTTGTTCACATGGCCGTATAAATTTGTGCATACCGCCAAAGGGAATGCGCATAATGACAATCACCGATAAAGACCGCGCCTTGCTGTCGCTGCTTGGAAGCGATGCCCGCATGCCCGTTGCCGAACTGGCGCGTAAGCTTGGCCTGTCGCGAACAACGGTCCAGGCCCGCATCGAGCGGCTGGAGGCAGAAGGCGTCATCGCCGGCTACGGCCTGAGACTGTCGGAGAACTACTTGTCCGGGCTGGTGCGCGCCCATGTGCTGATCACGATCGGCCCCAAGGCATTGGCAACCGTCACCGTCGCACTGTCCGCCATCAAGGAAGTCACGACACTTCACTCCGTCAGCGGCACTTTCGACCTGATTGCGATCCTTGCCGCTCCCTCCATCTCCGATCTGGATGGGCTGATCGACAAGATCGGCGCGCTGGATGGAGTGGAGCGCACGCTCTCATCGATTATCCTGTCGACGCGCATCTCTCGCTGAGGCGCTATCCAGCCCGGCTCAGTCCGTTATTCTCCGAGGTCTTATGCCTCGTCGAGGCTTCCACGGCGGGCCTTGAAGAACACCTTCAGTCGTTGAAGATCGTCCGCGCTCCAGCCTTCCGGTGCTGTCACCTCCATCCATGCATCGATGTAGTGTTCGGGAGCGTAGACATGGCCGTAGCCCATGGGCGCGGTAGTTGCGGCAGCCACGTCCAGCGTCAATTGCAGGAAGGTGACGAGTGGGAACCAGCGGAACGAGGAGGAGACATCGCGGCCGCGGGGCTGGTTCATCCATTCGGGTCGCCGATAAACCGATGAGGTCTGGAAGAAGGTGATCGGGTCGCTTGCATATTGCAGATAGACGATCCGCATCGGGCCCCAGGCAACATTCGGCATCGTCGCTGTTTGATACTGGTCTGCAAATCGGATGACGGACGAATCGCGAAACTTCGGCAGCCATTCCGGCGTGCCGGGCACCCGCCCATTGGTCGCCATCCGCCATGTGGGGCTTGCGAAGGGCGGTCCGCTCCACAACGCGCCTTGAAACGGATCGGCCAGCACGTCGAAGAGGTCGGAAGACTTCTGGCTGTTCAGCGCGCCGAGGCTAAGCCCATGAAGATAGAGCTTCGGTCTCGTCTCTTTCGGCAGCGTCGTCCAATAGCCGTAGATTTCCTCGAACAAGGCGCGTGCCGTTTCGACCCCGTAATCCGGTTCGGTCAGAAGAGCGATCCAACTGGAGAGATAGGAATATTGCACCGAAACGCTGGCGATATCGCCATTGTGGAGATACTCGAGGGTATCCAGAGCCTCGGGATCGATCCAGCCTGTGCCGGTCGGTACAACGACGAGCAGAGCGTGGCGCTCGAAGCCGCCTGCGCGTTTCAACTCTTCGAGCGCAAGTTTCGCCCGCGCAGCTGGCGTATCCGCGGAATTGAGCCCGGCATACACACGGATCGGCTCAAGCGCGGCTTTGCCGGTGAAGCTCGAAATCTGCTGCGCTGTAGGGCCCGTCGCCACAAATTCCCGTCCGCGTCGGCCGAGCGATTGCCACGTCATCAGGGAAGTGTCGCTGCCGGTCTTCAATTGGTCCGTCGGTTGCGGAACGTCCGGCTCGATCAGGCTATCAACCTGTTTTAGCGAACTGTCAGCAAATCGCAGGCCGATGTCGAAGATCAGCCCGTTCAGTGCCATCCACGCGAGCGCGATCGCCGCAACGGCACTGACGACATTTGCCAGCCGACGCGGCAGGAAGCGACGACTGCGCAAGGCCAACAGGCGACGAACGAGTTGGAAAAGGCGCCCGAAACCAATCAGGATTGCTGCAACGGCGATTGCGATCGCCCCTGTCCTGAACGGGTGGCTGCTATCGAGCGGGCTCATCTCCATCAAGATACGGATGGAGTTCTGCCAGGTGGCCGCCTGCCAAAGAAAGCCGACCGCAGCGATGGCGGCGGCAAGCGACAGGACGAAGCGGACACCGCGCCGATCATGCCGGGAAAGCTGCGGCAGCTCCAAATAGAGGTAGACCTCCTTCACCACCACGCCGATGAGGTACCCGATGGCAAAGGAAAAGCCACAGAGAACGCCTTGCATGACGAAGGTGCGCGGGAGAAGCGAGGGCGTCAGCGACGCACAAAATAGCAATGTCCCGAAGACGATGCCAGTGCTGGACAGCGGTCCGATGAAGCGCCTGATCCACCGCAATAGTATGTTCCTCCAAGGACTTGGGAACCACGGGAGACCGGCCCCAGCTGACCGCGTGATTTGCGGTCTAGGCGCCAGTTTAATACGAGCTTTGCGACGGTGGAAAGAATCGGACGCAACAAAAAGCCCGCGACAGACGATCATCATGTCGCGGGCTATTTCCATCTCCCGGAGCACACCCTAAGGCGTGCAAGCGGCGATCACTTTTTTGGAGACTGCGAAGGCTTTGGCTGGCTGCCACCTTCGCGCATCTGCCGCCATTCGCTCTCGAGGCGGTCGTAAATGTTCTGGGGAATTGTCGCTGTCATGGCATTCCTCCTGACTGGGTTGATGCAGCTCCATTAGCGGGCTCTGAAACCAAGTAAGAGGGTGAGAGGTTCCCAGATTCAAGCAATAATTTTCTCTTAAATCGGTTCGCAGATATTAAAATCGATTAAGAAATTTTCAAATCGATTTAACTGGCGCTGCCAGCATGTGGAAAATCCGCGACTTGCCGAAGGTCGCTTTTCGAAAACCCCATCCGATCATCCGCTGACCCTGATTCCCGGTCGTCACAAGCCGTTTCGCCAGCTTCAACCCGCTCCGCAAGAGGGGACAGTCGCTGGCCTTCTTCGTAACTAAGAGACCGGCTGAGAAAAGGCGCCGCGTGACATCCACCCGGTAAGCTGGATTGAACCCGTTGCGGCAGGATGATAGGCGATTGCTCCAGTGTTCTGCCGCGACGTTCAATTGACAGGTGCATGCCCATGATCCGCCACATCGTTTTCTTCACCGTTCCTGAAGCCAATCGTGACGCCGTGCGCAAGGGACTTTCAGGCCTGACGGCCATTCCCCACGCTTCGAAGCTCGAGATCGGCGAGAACGTCAAGAAGGACCAGTGGGGCAACTCGGTCGACTTCATCGTCTACGGCGAGTTCGAGAGCCAAGAGGCGCTCGCCGCCTACAAGGCTGACCCAGCCTATGATCTATCCACCAGAACCGTAAAGCCTCTCCGAGATACGCGAATTGCAGCGGACTTCGATGCCGATAAAGCGGTGACCTCTCCGATCACATAAGGTATCTGCGAGGTCAACCGCAGGGAATGCTGATTGCCAAAGCATAAGTGGCTGATAGAACTCGTATTTTTCAGAAAGCATGCCGCCGCTTGGGGTTGTGTTCAACTGGTTTCTTAACGAGGAGACTCAATCTGTTAAGTCCCGGTCGCAAGTGATTCAGAAGACTCAACGAAATGGCAAAGGAAAGCCGCCGCGGGCTCATGGCTGCCGCGATAAGAACTCTCTTCATTTTACGCAGCAATGGTTACATATCTCTGAAAAGATGATGGTGCTGCTGCTTCGGTCGGGTTGCTATCCCCAGCTTGAACGGACGCAAAAGCCCACATTCATTTGCCATTCAGACGCTTTGGGCTAAATATTGCCTCAACAAACTATTTCGACGTGCATCCGACTTTTGGTGGAAGTTTTTGCAAATGGCATCACCTCTAATCATCGCGACGCTTGCAGCCGGAATGTCCGGCTTCCCCGCGCCGCAGGCTGATTTGCGGGCCGGTGCCGTCGAGGCGCCGATTGTTCGCGTTGCGAGCGACTGCACCGGCGCCGTCTCCCGCGTCGTTCGCGAAACCGGTGGACAGCTCCTGTCCGTCTATCCGTCCGGCGACGGTCAATCCTGCGTCGTCACAGTTCTGGTGCAGGGCAATGGCGAGCGCCCCCGCAAGGTCACGATGCGCGTGCCGATGTAGTTGAACCTTGATCGAAATCTCCATACATCTGCGATAGACAAGTATCGAATGCCGGCTCTGCTGCCGGTTGGACTGAAAAGGGGCAGACGATGCGCATTCTCGTGGTCGAGGACGATACCAACCTCAACCGACAACTGACCGACGCGCTGAAAGAAGCGGGTTATGTGGTCGATCAGGCGTTCGATGGCGAGGAAGGTCACTACCTCGGCGATACCGAGCCCTACGACGCGATCGTGCTCGATATCGGCCTGCCGCAGATGGATGGCATTACCGTTGTCGAGAAATGGCGCTCTGCCGGCAAGTCCATGCCCGTCTTGATTCTCACGGCACGTGATCGCTGGAGCGACAAGGTGGCGGGTATCGACGCTGGCGCCGACGATTACGTGACAAAGCCCTTCCATGTGGAAGAAGTGCTTGCGCGTGTGCGTGCGTTGATCCGTCGTGCCGCAGGCCACGCGTCTTCCGAGATTGTCTGTGGTCCTGTCAGGCTCGACACCAAATCATCCAAGGCAACCGTCAATGGCGTGACCTTGAAGCTGACCTCGCACGAGTTCCGGCTGCTTTCCTATCTCATGCATCACATGGGTGAGGTCGTCTCGCGCACCGAGCTGGTCGAGCACATGTACGATCAGGATTTCGACCGCGATTCCAACACGATCGAAGTTTTCGTTGGACGCTTGCGCAAGAAGCTGGGTGTTGACCTCATCGAGACCATTCGTGGTCTTGGCTACCGGATGCAAGCGCCGCAAGATGCGAAGTAATTCACTCACCGCCCGCGTTCTGCTACTCGCCTCGGCATGGTCTGTGCTGGCGCTGGTGGTGATCGCGGTGGTGATTTCGACGCTCTACCGCCAGGGTGTCGAGCGCAGCTTTACCGATCTGTTGCGTGCCCAGCTCTATAACGTCATCAATTCCGTGACGATTTCCAATGAGAACACGCTGGCCGGCAGTCCGCAGCTCGGAGATTTGCGTTTCTCCCAGCCGGATACGGGATGGTACTGGCTCGTGGAGCCGCTCGGCAACTTCCAGACTGCACCGCTGGTCTCCTCATCACTTGGCGCCTCCAAGCTTGCCGTTCCCAGCATTCTCGATGTGCCCTTCGACAACCGCTATGAACGTTATTACACGCTGACCGATCAGGCCGGAAACCGCATTCAGGTGGCCGAGACCGAAGTCGTGCTGGATGGTGAGGGCAGGGCTGCACGGTTTCGCGTGACCGGCAATCTGAACGTCGTCGAAGACGATGTGCGCGACTTTTCCAACAGCCTCTATCTGGCGCTCGCGGTCTTCGGCGTCGGTAGTCTCGTGGTCAACGGTCTCGCCATCCTCTACAGTCTTCGCCCGCTCGATCATGCACGCGTGGCGCTTGGCAAGATTCGCGGCGGTGAGGCCGAGCGGCTGGAGGGTGAATTCCCGCGTGAAATCCAGCCGTTGGCGCATGAGATCAATGCGCTGATTGAAAGCAACCGCCGCATCGTCGAACGCGCGCGCATGCAGGTTGGCAACTTGGCTCACTCGCTGAAGACACCGATCGCAGTGCTATTGAACGAGGCGCGCACGCTGGACAATCAGCACGGCGATCTGGTGCGATCCCAGGTGGACGCCATGCAGGCGCAGGTCCAGTCCTATCTGTCGCGGGCCCGTATCGCCGCCCAGCGCGGCTCGATCCTGGCGCGAGCTGAATCCGAACCGGCGCTGGAGCGCCTTATACGGGTGATGCGGCGCCTCAACCCCGACAAGGCCTTCGAACTCGATCTTCACCAGCCAGGCACGCTGCTGGCCATGGAGCAGCAGGATCTGGAAGAGGTCGTCGGCAACCTTCTCGAAAATGCTGCCCGCTTTGCGGACAAGCGTATCGTCGTTCGCATGACAACCGGCAGCCATCCGTCCTCCGATCCAGATATCACCCGCCGTGCCTGGATCGAATTGACGGTGGAGGATGATGGGCCTGGTCTAGAGCCCGACCAGATCACCGAGGCGCTGAAGCGCGGGCGACGGCTGGATGAAAGCCGGCCCGGCACCGGTCTTGGACTGTCGATCGTCAGCGAAGTGGTTTCCGAGTATCACGGAAAATTCACCCTGTCGCGCAGCGAACTCGGTGGATTGAAGGCCACACTGCTTTTGCCGGGCCTGTCGAAAGAGCTTGCTTAAGACAAGCGAAAAGGCAATTAATTCAAGCCGGAAGAGTGATGACGATGTGCCTGATGATGCGCGGCATTGCGGCGTTGCTCAGCAGGTTTCAGTGATTAGACGTTGGCAAGGAGTAGTATTTTGATGGAAGCGATGTGCAGTGCAGGTGTGAGAGCAACAGGGTCTCGCTTGGCGCGACCTGCCGTTCTGTCCCTGATTGTCGTTTCCGTTTTAAGCTCCTGCACGACATCCAATACGCGCGGACCTGCAAGCGGCGGAGGCCTTTTCAGCGGTCGCGGATCGTCTTCCGTCTCCTATATCGCCAACCTCCAGGGCGGCATCGTGTCGCGCAGCGGCATCCAGTTGAGCCGCGGCGATTACAACAAGGCTCTGGAGGCAGAGTATCGCGCGCTCGAGACCGCGCCCGGCGGACAGGCCGTGACCTGGAGCGGCAGTGCAAATGGTGAGGTCATCGCCAACGCGCCCTATCAAGTCGGCAACCAGAATTGCCGTCAATATTCCCACACCATCAACGACAATGGTCGCGAGGCGAAGGTGCGCGGGGCGGCCTGCCGCAACGCGGATGGAACCTGGACACCGCTCACCTGACGTCTGCCCCCGCGGGATCATTTCGATAGCGCGCGCGCGCGGGTTCTTGCCTTGCTGTCGGCGCTCGCGACGGGGTCCTGGGTCATCGTCCTAGCGGAAGGGAATTCTTCCATTTGACTTGTGTCAAGGAAGTCGTACGTCTTCCTGTGAGAGAACGTCGCGCGGCCGATGGCTTCAAATTCGTGTCATCCCGTTGCGGCTTGTTTCAAAGCGGCGCGCATTCGAGTAGTTGAGTGGGAATGTTCTGGATTCTCGTTGCCATATTGACGGCGGCTGTCGCCATTATTCTCACCCATCCTTTGATGCGCAGCAAGCAGTCTGCCATTGTCGATGGGGAAGGGGAGGTTGCCGTCTATCGCGATCAGCTGGCAGAGCTTGAGCGCGAACGCGCATCCGGCCTGATCGGAGAAACGGAAGCGGAATATGCGCGCGCCGAGATCGGGCGACGCCTTCTGGCTGCGGCGTCGGGAAAGAGTGAGCAGGACACTGCCTTGACCGCTCGCCGACATAGTGTGATCGCAAGCCTTGTAACGGCGGCTTTACCGATCACAGGGCTCTGTCTTTACTTGTTCATGGGAAGCCCCAATCATCCGGACATGCCGCTGGAAGCACGTCTGGAAAATCCCGGCAGCGATATGAACCTTTTGATCGCCAAAGCGGAACGCCATCTGGCGCAGAACCCTGCGGACGGTGCGGGATGGGATGTGCTGGCGCCGATCTACTTCAAGACGATGCGCTTTGGCGATGCCGAAATGGCCTACCGAAACGCCATCCGCTTGCTGGGCGATAACCCCGAGCGATTGACCGGATTGGCCGAAACACTTGTCACGGCCAATCAGGGCATCGTCACGCAGGAAGCTCAATCCGCCTTCGCCGATGCGGAGAAATTGCGGCCCGGCAATCCGCGAGCGCGCTTCTATCTGGCGCTTGCGCTGGAGCAAGCCGGCAAGAAGGATGAGGCGCGCGACGCATTCGCGGCGATCTTGAAGGCTTCTCCCGCTGGCGCGCCCTGGATACCGCTCGTTCAGGCCCATCTTGAGGCAACCGGTGGCGATGCGGCAGTTGCTGCCGTGCCGAAGCCCGAAGCACCGGGCAATCCGACGGCTGAGGATATAGAGGCTGCCAACGCCATGGCACCAGAGGATCGCCAGGCGATGATTGCCGGTATGGTCGAGAGTCTGGACGGCAAGCTTCGTGAGCAACCTGACAATTTTGAGGGCTGGATGCGGCTCGTACGCTCTTATGCCATGCTCAACAATGACGGTAAGGCGAAGGAAGCACTGCAAAACGGGCTAAAGGCCTTTCCGCCGGACGGCGAGCAGGGCAAGAAACTGCTCGCCCTGGCGCAGCAACTTGGAATTCCCGCCGACGGAGTGACGCAATGACGCGCAAACAGAAGCGATTGGCGATCATCGGCGGCGGCGTGAGTTTCATCATGCTGGCTGTCTTTCTGGTGATGTTCGCCTTCGGCCAGTCCATCGCTTACTTCTATATGCCGGTTGATCTCGAAAAGACCTCCGTGGCGCCAGGCACGCGTATCCGCCTCGGCGGCCTGGTGGCCGAAGGATCGGTCAAGCGTGGGGAAGGCCGCACCGTCAGCTTCACCGTGACGGACGGCTCCGGAAGCGTTCCAGTCAGCTACACCGGCATCCTGCCGGATCTGTTTCGCGAGGGCCAAGGGGTAGTGACGGAAGGTGTTTTCGATGCTGCGACCCACGCCTTCATGGCAGATAGCGTGCTTGCCAAACATGACGAGAACTACATGCCGAAGGAAGTGGCCGACCGGCTGAAAGACAAGGGGCTTTGGCAGCAGACGCAAGATGGCAACAAGACCGGGGCGACCAAATGATCAGTGAAATCGGTCACTACTGTCTCATCCTTGCGCTCGCGGTTTCCGTGGTCGTCTCCATCCTGCCGGTTATCGGCGTTCGTCGTCACGATCGCGGGCTGATGGATGTCGCGTCCACCGGCTCTCTTCTGATGTTTCTCCTGGTTGGTCTCAGCTTCGGTGCGTTGACGCACGCCTATGCGGTGTCCGACTTCTCGTTGAAGAACGTCTTCGAGAACTCGCATTCTTTGATGCCGATGATCTACAAACTGACCGGTGTCTGGGGCAACCATGAAGGCTCTATGCTTCTGTGGCTGCTGATCCTGGTGTTTTTCAGTGCGCTGGTTTCCGTCTATGGCCGCAATCTGCCCGATACGTTGAAAGCCAATGTGCTCTCGGTCCAGGCCTGGATTAGCACGGCCTTCCTGCTGTTCATTCTGTTGACCTCCAATCCGTTTCTGCGGCTCGACCCTGTGCCGGCTGAGGGACAGGATCTGAACCCCATCCTCCAGGATTTCGGTCTCGCCATTCATCCGCCGCTGCTTTACCTCGGCTATGTCGGCTTTTCCGTCTGTTTTTCCTTCGCCGTTGCCGCCCTCATGGAAGGCCGCATTGATGCCGCCTGGGCGCGCTGGGTGCGTCCATGGACACTGGCTGCCTGGACCTTCCTGACGGCGGGCATCTCCATGGGCTCTTACTGGGCCTATTACGAACTTGGCTGGGGAGGCTGGTGGTTCTGGGACCCGGTCGAAAATGCCTCCTTCATGCCCTGGCTTGCGGGAACAGCACTTCTGCATTCGGCGCTCGTCATGGAAAAGCGCGAGGCGCTGAAGATCTGGACCGTCCTTTTGGCGATCATGACCTTCTCGCTGTCCTTGCTCGGCACTTTCCTCGTCCGCTCCGGCGTGCTGACGTCGGTGCACGCCTTCGCCACTGATCCGAGCCGCGGTATTTTCATTCTCTGCATTCTGATGGTCTTCATCGGCGGCGCTTTTTCGCTCTTTGCATGGCGCGCTCCGACGCTGAAGGCAGGCGGTCTGTTTGCGCCGATTTCGCGCGAGGGCGCATTGGTTCTCAACAACCTGATCCTGACGGTGTCCACCGCCACGGTGCTGATCGGCACGCTCTATCCGCTGGTTCTTGAAACCCTGACAGGTGAAAAGATCTCTGTCGGCGCGCCCTTCTTCAACATTACCTTCGGCCTGTTGATGATCCCGATTCTGATCGTCACCCCCTTCGGTCCGATGCTTGCCTGGAAGCGTGGCGATCTTCTAGGCGCCTTCCAGCGGCTCTACGTGGCCGCGGCTCTTGCGGCTCTCGCAGGACTGGCGCTCTGGTACATCCAAAATGGCGGGCCGGTATTGGCAGCGCTTGGCATAGCTGCAGGCTTCTGGCTGATCTTCGGCGCGCTTGCCGATCTCTGGTACCGTGCCAATTTCGGCAAGTTGACGCTTGGCGTTGCTTTTCGCCGCCTGAAAGGTCTGCCTCGCTCGGCCTTCGGCACGGCGCTTGCACATATCGGCCTCGGCATCACGGTGCTTGGCATCGTCACCGTCACCACATTCGAGACGGAAACCGTGGTTGAGATGAAGCAGGGCATGGTGGTGGAGGCGGGCGGCTATAGCCTGACCTTTGACGGCATCCGTCATCACGTCGGCCCGAATTACACCGAAGATCGCGGCCACTTCACCGCCCGTAAAGCGGGAGTGGAAGTGAGAGACGTCTGGTCCTCAAAGCGCCTCTATACCGCGCGCCGCATGCCGACGACAGAAGCCGGCATCATGACCTTCGGTCTCTCACAACTCTATGTGTCCCTCGGCGATCCGATGCAGGATGGCGGTATAGTCGTGCGCATCTGGTGGAAGCCCTTTATCCTCTGCATCTGGGGCGGCACAGTGTTTATGATGCTGGGGGGCTTTATCTCGCTCTCCGACCGTCGCCTGCGTGTGGGCGCGCCAAGTCGCAAGTCAAAGCCTTCGAAAGCGGCAAGCCTGGAGCCGGCGGAATGAGAGCGATGCTCGCAAGATTATCGTTGCTCATCATTCTGGCGCTCAGGGCCTTTCCCGCCTCCGCTTTCAACCCGGACGAAGTGCTTTCCGATCCTGTGCTCGAAGCACGGGCGCGTAACCTTACGGCCCAATTGCGCTGCATGGTCTGCCAGAACCAGTCGATTGATGACAGCAATGCGGAGCTTGCCCGCGATCTGCGTCTTCTCGTGCGCGATCGTTTGGTCAAGGGTGACAGCGATGATGCGGTGATCAACTATGTCGTCTCGCGCTATGGCGAATTCGTGCTGTTGAAACCGCGTTTCAGCGCAAGGACTCTGGCTCTATGGGGGGCGCCGATCGGTCTTCTTCTGATAGGCGGAGTGGCGGTCTTCGTCTTTTCCCGTCGCCGTGCCGCGCTCTCGGAAGGCCAGAAATTGACGGCTGATGAAGAAGCCAGGATCCGCGACTTGCTGGAACGCTGAGGTTTGCACCGCCATATCGCTCGATGCGGCAATATTACTAATTTTTCATAAGGCAGACACTTCGCTGTAAGGTGGGAGTTCCTATATCTTTTGTCATCCACCGCTGCTCCGATCCTCCTCGGAGGCTCCAGTCAGATGAAGAAAGAAGGAAATCAAATGTCTCAAATGCAAAACGGACGCTCTTCGTTGAAGACAGTTCTGAAGTCTTCGGCCGTCGGCGGTCTTGCCGCGCTGATGCTGACCACCGGCGCCGCTGGCCCAATCGCCCGTTCCTTTGCAGCACCTGTCGAGGTGAACGCACCCCAGGTACCGAGCTTTGCCAGTGTTGTTGACGCCGTTTCTCCCGCGGTCGTTTCGGTCCGCGTCAAATCCAATGTCGAGCCGGTTTCTGACGACAGCAGCGGTTTTTCCTTCGGCGGTCGTGGTCTGGATCAGCTTCCTGACGACCATCCGCTCAAGCGCTTTTTCAAGGAATTCGGTGGCCCCGGCGCAAATGAAGACAAGCGTGGCCCCAATCGCCACCGCGAAGGTAAAGGCCCGCTGCGCCCTGTCGCTCAGGGCTCCGGCTTCTTCATCTCGGAAGACGGCTACATCGTCACCAACAATCACGTCGTCGACGACGGCTCCGCCTATACGGTGGTGCTCAACGATGGCACCGAATACGACGCCAAGCTTATCGGCCGCGATCGGCGCACCGACCTTGCCGTGCTGAAGGTCGATGTGAATCGCAAGTTCACCTATGTGCAGTTCGCCGATGACAGCAAAATCCGCGTCGGTGACTGGGTCGTGGCTGTCGGTAACCCCTTCGGTCTTGGCGGCACGGTAACCTCCGGTATCGTCTCTGCCCGTGGCCGTGATATCGGCTCCGGCCCTTATGACGACTACCTGCAGATCGATGCGGCCGTGAACCGCGGTAACTCCGGTGGCCCCGCCTTCAACCTCAATGGCGAAGTCGTCGGCATCAACACCGCGATCTTCTCGCCTTCCGGCGGTAACGTCGGTATCGCTTTCGCGATCCCCGCATCCGTTGCCAAGGATGTCGTTCAGGATCTGATGAAGGACGGTAAGGTCGAGCGCGGTTGGCTAGGCGTACAGATCCAGCCCGTCAGCAAGGATATTGCCGAATCGCTCGGCCTCTCCGAAGCCAAGGGTGCGCTCGTCGTGGCTCCGCAGCCGGGTTCTCCCGGTGACAAGGCCGGCATCAAGCAGGGTGATATCATCACCGCGGTTAATGGCGATCCGATCAAGGATGCACGCGAACTGTCCCGCCGTATTGGCGCGCTGGCACCCAACACCAAGGTCGAACTGTCTCTCTGGCGCGATGGCAAGTCGCAGTCGGTCAGTGTCACCTTGGGTGATTTGGCAAATGATGACGCGTCTGCAGGTGCCCAGGGTCAAAACGACAATGATCGCGGCGGTCAGTCTTCCAGCGAGAAGGCTCTCTCCAGCCTAGGCCTGACGGTTGCTCCTGCTGAAGATGGCAAAGGTCTTGCGATTACCGATGTCGATCCGGACTCCGACGCCGCAACCCGCGGGCTCAAGACGGGCGAAAAGATCACTTCGGTCAACAACCAGCAGGTCGCATCCGCCGCCGATGTCGAGAAGGTTATCAATCAGGCCAAGAAGGACGGCCGCACCAAGGCTCTCTTCCAGATCGAAACCGAGCAGGGCAGCCGCTTCATCGCCCTCGACATCGACCAGGGTTGATAGGGAAGAGATACGAGAGGGGCGCTTTGCCCCTCTCTTTTGTTAAGCCGTAGAACAGCAAGGAGCCGCGTATATCTGCGGCGGCTTCGTATTTTACGATCGATAATCCGGTGGCCGGCTCTCGGCCATCCAAGGCCGAAGTCACCTGGAGCGGCACGCCGCTTATTGCAAAGGTGGCAGGCCAGGCAGACAGGAGACATCATCATGGCCGAACTCATAAGGCAATCCGTGGAAAGTCATCTGCATAATGCTGCGGGCGAACCTCTTTCCAGTTGTGCGCTGGATGATATCGACGTTAATGTTCCCCACATGAAAATACTTGTTATTGAAGATGATTTGGAAGCCGCCGCCTATATGACGAAGGCATTCCGTGAAGCTGGTATTGTTGTCGACCACGCCAGTGATGGCGAAAGCGGCCTGTTTATGGGCTGCGAAAATGTTTACGACGTTATGGTCGTCGACCGCATGTTGCCGCGTCGTGACGGCCTTTCCGTTATTTCGGAATTGCGCAGAAAGGGTGTCGAGACTCCCGTGCTCATTCTCTCAGCACTTGGTCAGGTGGATGACCGCGTAACCGGCCTTCGCGCCGGTGGCGACGATTATCTTCCCAAGCCCTATGCCTTCAACGAGCTTCTTGCCCGGATCGAGGTGCTTGGTCGCCGCAAGGGCAAGCCCGAGCAGGACATGATCTATCGCGTCGGCGATCTCGAACTCGACCGGCTTTCACACGACGTGCGCCGTAACGGCAAGGAAATCCTGCTGCAGCCGCGTGAGTTCCGCCTGCTGGAATATCTGATGAAGAATGCCGGCCAGGTGGTGACCCGCACCATGCTCTTGGAAAATGTCTGGGATTATCACTTCGATCCCCAGACCAATGTCATCGACGTGCACGTCTCGCGCTTGCGCTCCAAGATCGAAAAGGATTTCGACAAGCCTTTGCTTAAGACGATCCGCGGTGCTGGCTATATGATGAAGGACGAAGGCTAAACGATGCCTTCGCGCTTGCGCCTTCTTTTCAGCTCCACTGCTGTCCGTCTTTCCGCGCTCTACATTCTGCTGTTTGCGCTTTGCGCGGCGTTTCTCGTCTTCTACGTCACCGCACTTTCGGAACGTCTGCTGAACCAGCAAACGCGCGATGCCGTGCTGCAGGAGGTCAACGACGTTCAGCGCGTCTATGAGCGTGGCGGGATCAATCCGCTTTTGCGGATGATGGAACGACGCGCCCGCCAGCCGGGTGCAAGCCTTTACGTCATCGCCGGACCCAATGGTGAAATCCTCGGCGGCAACGTTGCCTCGGTACAGCCCGGCGTGTTTGACAATGAAGGCTGGACCGAATTTCCTTTCACCTATGAGCGCTACTCCGAAAGCGGCGACAGCGTAAAACACCTTGCCACTGCCAATATCTTCGTCCTCGACAATGGCCTCCGCATTCTCGTCGGCCGCGATTTGGGCGAGCCCACGAAGTTCCGGCTGCTGGTGCGCAGCGCGCTGATGGTGGCGCTGGCGATCATGGGCGGCGGTGCGCTCATTATCTGGTTTGCCATCGGGCAAAACGCGTTGAAGCGCCTTGATCGAATGTCGGCCGCAACGAAGAAAATCATGGCGGGCGATCTCTCGCAACGGCTTCCAGAGGGCAGATCCGGCGATGAATTCGATCGGCTTTCCGGCTCGCTGAATGCCATGCTCGGCCGCATCGAAAAGCTGAATGAGGGCTTACGTCAGGTCTCCGACAACATTGCCCATGACCTAAAGACACCGCTGACGCGACTGCGCAACAGGGCCGCCGATGCGCTTGATGATCCGGACGACAACAAGCGGCGCGCGGCGCTGGAAGGCATCATCGCCGAATCCGACCAGTTGATCCGCACTTTCAATGCGCTTTTGATGATCTCGCGCGTCGAGGCCGGCTCGATTGCCGCGGAGATGACCGACGTGGATATCTCTGCCATTGCCGAAGACAGCGCCGAACTTTACGAACCTGTGGCCGATGAGGAAGGCTTGACCTTGACTGCGGCCATCGAGCCCGGACTGGTCGTACAGGGCAATCGCGAACTGATCGGTCAGGCACTGACTAATCTCATCGACAATGCCATCAAATATTCGGCTGGGCATGACGGTGAAAAGCGGCTTGTCGTAAAGCTTGGTCGAAGCGAGGAAGGCATCATCCTTTCGGTTGCCGATACAGGCCCGGGCGTTCCAGCTGAAAAGCGCGCCGAGGTGATCAAACGCTTCGTACGACTGGATGAGAGCCGTTCCAAGCCCGGAACTGGCCTCGGTCTCTCGCTGGTGGAGGCGGTGATGGAGCTTCACAGCGGTGAACTGCGTCTCTCGGATACCGATCCGGGCAATCCAGCGTCGCCTGGTCTCACCGTGTCCATGGTCTTTCCGGCGTCCAAGCCGTAAGGTTATGTCTCTTTCCCTGAAGCCTGTGGCACGCACAGTGGTGCAGGGAGAGAAAAAGCCCGTCCAACAGGGTGACATGCAGGAGGAGAGACCATGACAGATGCGGTATCCGCAGCAACACGGCTTGATGAAGTGCAACCAGGAACGATCCGTGCGCTCACCCAAACCGAACTGAAATCCGTTCTCTCGTCTCTGAAAGACATTGCCAAGCGCGAACCCGCAATCACCGAAATGATGGCGGGCGACAGCCCGCTCAAGGATTTCGTCGCCAACGCCTTCACCTTGTCTCCCTACCTGCGGGATGCGGCGAGCGCCGACGAGAGGCTGCTGACGCTCGCTGTTTCTGAGCCGGTCGAGACATCGCTCGGCAGACTGGTCGAACAGGCCCGCAATTGCTGGCGACCGGG
Organism: Agrobacterium cavarae; assembly: GCF_004310285.1. GTDB lineage: Bacteria > Pseudomonadota > Alphaproteobacteria > Rhizobiales > Rhizobiaceae > Agrobacterium > Agrobacterium cavarae. The sequence continues at coordinate 22,093 of NZ_SISF01000017.1, read as the reverse complement.
TGAGGATGGCGCCATTCCGACGGAGGCGGAGGTGATGACAACGCTGCGCGTCGCCAAACGCCGCCTGTCCTTCATTGCAGCCTTGGCCGATCTCGGCCGCATCTTTACCGCCCGCGATACGACACGATGGCTGAGCGACATGGCCGACGCAGCGTTATCGTCCGCAATCGATCATCTGCTTCTCGCCAACCATAATAGCGGCAAGGTCACGCTTAAAGATCCGCAAGCACCGAGCGAAGGCTCGGGTCTCATCGTACTCGGCATGGGCAAGCTCGGCGCGCGCGAGCTCAATTATTCCTCCGATATCGATGCTGTCGTGTTCTTCGAGCCCATGGCTGGCATCGTGCCCGATCCGCTGGATGCGCTCGAGATCTTTGGGCGGATGATGCGGCGGCTGATCCGTATCATGCAGGAGCGTACCGCCGACGGCTATGTGTTTCGAACCGACCTTCGCCTTCGCCCCGATCCCGGCTCAACACCGCTCGCCATACCGGTCGATGCGGCGCTGCTTTACTATGAGGGCAGGGGGCAGAACTGGGAGCGGGCGGCCTATATCAAGGCGCGACCTGTGGCAGGTGACATCAAGGCGGGCGCGGGCTTCCTGCGGGAACTGACTCCCTTCGTCTTCCGCAAATATCTCGATTACGCTGCAATTGCCGATATCCATTCCATCAAGCGACAAATTCATGCGCATAAGGGCCACGGGGCGATTGCGGTGAAGGGACATAACGTCAAGCTTGGACGCGGCGGCATTCGCGAGATCGAATTCTTCGCCCAGACGCAGCAATTGATCGCAGGCGGGCGCATGGCGCCCTTGCGTGTCCGCTCGACCGAAGAAGCGCTTGCGGCACTGACGGATGCCAAATGGATCGACGCGGAGACGCGTGACAGTCTGACCGAAGCCTATTGGTTCCTGCGCGAGGTCGAACATCGCATCCAGATGGTTCGCGACGAGCAGACGCATATCCTGCCGGATACGGAAACCGAATTGAAGCGCATCGCCTTCATGCTCGGCTTTGCCGACACCAAAGCATTCTCCGAAAAACTGGAGGACGTGCTGCGTCTGGTGGAGCGCCAATATTCCGCCCTCTTCGAGCAGGAAACAAAGCTGTCCGGCGAGAGCGGCAACCTTGTCTTCACCGGTCAAAAGGATGACCCCGACACATTGAATACGCTGGAGCGGCTCGGCTTTGAACGTCCTGAAGACATGTCACGGGTGATCCGCACCTGGCACAATGGCCGCTACCGCGCGACACAATCGGTCGAGGCGCGCGAAAGACTGACCGAGTTGACGCCGGACCTGCTGAAGGCCTTCGGCGAGAGCAAACGCGCCGACGAGGCGCTGCTCCGCTTCGACAACTTCCTTTCCGGGCTGCCGGCGGGCATCCAGCTCTTCTCCCTTCTGGGTAACAATCCGGCGCTGCTGTCGCTGCTGGTCACGATCATGTCGTCCGCCCCGAGACTGGCGGAAATCATCGCGGCACGACCGCACGTCTTCGACGGCATGCTCGATCCGGCGCTGATGACCGAGATCCCGACGCGTGATTATCTCTCCCAGCGCATGAAGGGCTTTCTCTCGCCTGCGCGGCATTACGAGGACATTCTCGACCGGCTGCGCATTTTTGCTGCCGAGCAGCGCTTCCTGATCGGCGTTCGGCTCTTGACCGGTGCGATTACCGGCGAGGTGGCGGGCCGCGCATTCACTCACCTTGCCGATCTCGTGGTCGAAGCGGCTTTGAATGCCGTCCTGGTCGAAATGGCGACCACGCATGGCGCTTATCCGGGCGGGCGCGTCGCCGTCATCGGCATGGGTAAGCTCGGCTCTTTTGAACTGACCGCCGGCTCCGACGTCGATCTCATTCTGCTGTATGATTACGACGACGGGGCTACCGAATCTAACGGCGCCAAGCCGCTCGATGCGGTGCGCTACTTCACGCGGGTCACCCAGCGATTGATCGCGGCTCTTTCCGCCCCAACGGCCGAAGGCGTGCTCTATGAGGTCGACATGCGCCTCAGACCTTCCGGCAACAAAGGACCGGTGGCGACCCGCATCTCGACTTTCGAAAAATACCAGCGTGAAGAGGCCTGGACGTGGGAGCATCTTGCGCTCTCCAGAGCCCGACTGATCTGCGGTGACGCAACCTTGATTGCAGATGCCGATCGGATCATTGCCTCGGTCCTGTCGCAAAAGCGAGACGTCGCCAAGGTCGCCGCCGACGTTCGCGAGATGCGCCAGCTGATCGACAAGGAAAAGCCTGCCGAAAGCCTCTGGGATTTCAAGCTCATCCCCGGCGGACTGGTCGATCTGGAATTCATTGCGCAATATCTGACACTTGTCGCGCCGGCAAAGGGTCTGCCTCTGCATGAGCCGGGAGAGAGCACATCCGATGCGCTCAAACGCATGGCCTCAGAGGCGATGGAGCCCCAGACACATGACGATTGCATCGAAGCAATGCGGCTCTTCACCGAACTATCGCAGATCATAAGGCTGTGCATCGATACGGATTTTGATCCGAAACAGGCGCCTGCGGGTTTGATCGATCTCGTTTGCAGGGCGGGTGATTGCCCCGATATTGCGACGCTGGAGGGTGAGATAAAGCGTCTGTCGAAAGCCGTCCGCAAGGCTTTTTTGGCGGTCGTGTCGGGAAACGATGAGGCTGGATTTCGGGTTACGCTTTCAGGAGAAAGATGATGATTGGGTACACCATGGTCGGCACCAAGGATCTTGATCGTGCCGTGGTCTTCTATGATGCAATTTTTACGGAAATGGGCTTCACACGATGTTTCAAGGACGATCAGGTGTCGTTCTGGGGTGACAAGGTCAATGTCGAAGCGCCTCGCTTTGCAACCGGCTACCCATTCAACGGAGAGATCGCCAATGTAGGCAATGGTGGCATGACAGCATTCCTAATCGATAGCACCGTCAAGATCGACAGACTCTATGCTATTGCAATGGGCCTCGGTGGTTCTGACGAAGGTCCGCCCGGTTTGCGTCCGCATTACGGCAAAGGGTTCTACGCTGCGTATCTCCGTGACCCAGACGGCAACAAGATCGCGTTTGTCTGCTAAGACGTACACAGGACATCTGCTTGATCGATACACAGCACAGTCTGGAATGGATCAAATCCTGCCGTATCGGGTTCATCGTTTGGCGTGCACCCCTGCGTCGCCTAAGTAGAACGAAAGCGTCTTGATGTTTCACCTTATTTTCGGAATTCCATGGCTGGTGGTCGCTGTCCGCTTTATTCAGCCACTGCCGTGGGTTTGGCCGTTGAAGCTCGCCCTAGCGCTGCTGCTACTCGCCGCTTCGCAATATCACCTTTTCAGTCGCCTCTCGTCCGGTTCGGTGTTCTCGCCTGAATTTCCAAGACCGCTGATCATCTGCTTCAACCTTCTCTTCGGCTTCATGCTGCTGCTTGCCGTCTTCCAGATTGCGCTGGATGTGGTGTCTTTGGTGTTGATGCTGTTCAAGGCGCACTTCCCGCTGGTGCCTGCCGGTGTCCGCTATGGAATGGCCGCTTTTGCTCTGGCTCTCTCCGCCTTTGCCGTCAGCCAGGCGATCCGTGTGCCGCCGCTGAAGGACATCGAGATCGCCGTTCCGGGTCTCGATCCGGCTTTCGACGGCTATCAGATCGTGCAGCTGACGGACCTGCATATCAGTCGCCTCTTTCCCGCCTCCTGGACCCGGGCAGTGGTCGAAAAGACCAATGCCCTCAATGCCGACCTGATCGTCATCACTGGCGATCTCATTGACGGCAAGGTCGAAGCGAGAAGCAGCGACATTGCGCCCTTGGCAGAGCTGAAGGCTCGCGATGGCGTCTACACCATTCCCGGAAACCACGAATACTTCTTCGGCTATGAAGAATGGATGGCCTATTATCAGGGCCTCAACATGACGACCCTTGCCAACAGCAACGCTGTCATCGAGCGCGGCAACGCCAGGCTTGTGATCGCTGGCGTCACCGATCTTTCATCGACGAGAACGGCGTTTCCCGCGCATGACACGGCGGCAGCGCTCAGAGGCGCGCCTGTCGGTGCACCTGTGATCCTCCTCGATCACCAGCCCGGTCAGGCGGCAGCCAATGCAGCACTGGGCGTTGCGGTTCAGCTTTCAGGCCATACGCATGGCGGCATGGTCGTTGGGCTCGATCGCGTGGTGGCACGGCCCAATAACGGCTTCGTCTCAGGTTTCTACGATGTCGGGGGCATGAAGCTTTACGTCAACAACGGCACGGCGCTTTGGCCAGGCTTTGCGCTGCGGCTCGGCATTCCCTCCGAACTGACCAGGATCACCTTGCGGTCGCGCTAAGCCGTTCGGCGGCTTTGCGATCCCAACTGGGTCAAGCGAAAGCCGTCAGTTCAGCTTGTGCGAGCGCAGCAGCTCCAGCTTGTTTCTCGCCTGATAGGCCAGATACGGCATATCCTTGGCGACATGCACATGCGGAATGAGGATGGTGACCACCGTTCCCTTGCCCTCGCAGGAGCGGATCTTCATCTTGCCGCCATGGAGCCTGACCAACGAGCGGGAAATGGCAAGACCAAGGCCCGAGCCGCCTTTGCTCTTGGCATACTGGCTTTGCACCTGCTCGAAAGGCTGACCAATCTTGTTGATCGCTGCTGTCGGAATACCGATGCCGGTATCGGCAATCGTCATCATCAGGCCGTTCTCGTGCACATGGGTGCGAAGCTCGACGCGCCCACCTTCGTCGGTGAACTTGACAGCATTGGACAGCAGGTTGAGCATGATTTGCTTCATGGCACGGCGGTCGCCGCTCATATACATGTTTCTGCATAGCCGCTGCTGGATGGTAATGTTCTTCTGCGCTGCCTGAATGGCGGTCAGGCGCAGTGTCTCTTCCACCAACGGCGCAAGATCGACCTTCTCGCGGTTGATGCGCATATGGCCTGCCTCGATCTTCGACATATCAAGAATGTCGTTGATGACGTTCAGCAGATGTTGGCCGCTATCATGAATGTCGCGGGCATATTCGCTGTATTTCGGCGAGCCGACCGGGCCGAACATCTCGGCGACCAGAATTTCGGAAAAGCCGAGAATGGCGTTGAGCGGGGTGCGCAGCTCGTGGCTCATATTGGCGAGGAATTCGGACTTCGCCTTGTTGGCGGCCTCCGCGCGTTCCTTTTCCGCCTGATAGAGCGCGTTCGCGTCCGAAAGCTCGGTCTTCTGCCGCTCGAGCTTGTGGCGGGAGGCGGAGAGATCGCCGATCGTTGCCATCAGGCGGCGCTCGGATTCGCGCAGGCGATCCTGATGGCGCTTCAGAAGGGTAATATCCGTACCGACAGAGACGAGACCGCCGTCGCGGGTGCGGCGTTCGGTGATCTGCAGCCAGCGCTCATCGGCGAGCTGCACTTCCGTGGTGCGCGACAGTCCCGATTGATCGGAGTCCGCCACGCGGCGCTCGACGATCGGGCGGGCTGCAGCACTATAGACGACGGAGCGTTCCGTGCCGGGCACAAGTGCGCTGTCGGGAAGACCATAGGCCTGCTGGAAGTGCGTGTTGCACATTACGAGGCGGTCGTTCTTGTCCCACAGGACAAAAGCTTCGGACGTGCATTCGATGGCGTCGGCAAGGCGCTGATCGGCCTCGGCGTAGCGCTGTGCCAAACGGTGCTGCTCGGTCACGTCCATGGCGATGCCGATGACGCGCGGGCCGTTTGCCGTGTGGATCACCTGAGCACGCGCGCGCAGCCAGACATAATGACCATGGGTGTGGCGCATGCGGAAAATCTGATCGATCTGGCGCAGATCACCGCAGCCGACCGAGCGTGCCAGCTCATAGAGGTTTCCGTCTTCGGAATGCATCATCCGCGCCGCATCGCTGAAAGACAGCGGTTCGGTGCGCGGCGGAAGACCAAGGATTTCGTACAGCGAGGTAGACCAGAACATACGGCGCGTGGAAAGATCGAAGTCCCACAGGCCGCAACGACCACGAGACAGGGCCGTCTCGACGCGAAGGTTGGATTCAACAAAAACCTCGTCGGCGGTGCGCGCCCGCTTCACCTGCATGTAATAGGCATAGAGAATGACGAGCAGGATGGAGGAGATGCCGGCGAAGAGTGTGACATTCATCGCCACTTCGCTGCGCCAGAACGCGCGCATCGGCTCCAAAGACCGCGCTGTAATGATCATGCCGCCATCGGAGCCAAGCGGCAGCATCGTGGCGTAATGTGGGGTGTTGTCAATATTCGTCTCGATCGTTCCTGGTGCACCGGGGAACCTGCGAACGATCGCGATTTCGGGAAGCAGGGCAGTCAGCGACGTGCCGACATAGGATGCGGCATGCAGACCGACGCCACCGAAGACGCGGCCATTTATGCCGGCCACCAACACGACGGTGTCGTCATCCATGCTGCCGGCGGGAAAGGATTGATTGAGGCGACGCTCGACGGCTGCCCGGTCCTGCGTGGCTGCCAGGGTCTCGACGCCGGAAAGGGCTGCACGCGCGGTCAGCGCGGAAAGCGCCGTCGTCTGCCGGGCAGCAGTCTCCATGCGACCATATTCCGCAGTAATGCCGAACATGCGCGATGCTGCGATGACGACCAGAAATGCCAGAATGAGAATGGGGATGAGACGCTTGAGCAGTGTCTCAAGCCTGCGGACCTGCCACAGCCTTGCGAGCAGATTTCCGGCTGAGGAGAAGCTCTCCGCCGTTCTGTGAACCAACGCCGCCATTTCAGCAAATCTGGCATACGGTCGCTCATCGCCCGCAGTCGCCCGCCGCACGTTCGTCATTGTCCCGCCTTGATGTCCCTCGTGTAGATTCGAAGCGCCGCTGCTCGAATCTGCGCCTAATGAATCAAAGCTGATTCGCCTTGTCCAGAGCTGAAAGTTAAAAGATTTTTAACCCTTTGAACCGACTCGCGCTTTTTTTCGAACCTCCAAAAAGACGGTTTTGACTGCCCTTACGTCAGTTGTGGTCGAAGGCGTCAAGCGCGGCGGGCAGGGCTTGCACGACGCAGTTTCCGACGGCCGGGAGGCCGGCAAGAACGGCGCTGATAATCTCGTCTCGCGAGGCGCCATACCCCTTTGCTTCCTGAACGTGAAAGGCAAGGCCGCTCTCCAACCGCGCGGCTGCGAGGATGCCAATATAGACGAGACTCTGGGTTTTGCCTTCAAGCGCTGACGCGGTGCCAAGCCCGGCCACGGCCTGCAGCCAGGCTGCGTGGTGGGCGGGCGCTTGCCTGGCAAAACTCTGAAATGCTGGGCTGATGGTCATGTCGCGTCCTCTCTATGCCGATCGATCAGGCAAATCTACGAGGAGAGGGCGATGCTGTTCTTGATCTAAAACAAGAAAAGGCCGGACGTCCGGCCTTTTCTCATAGAGGAGGGGAGGCTTTCAACCCTTCAGCATGCGCTCGACAATGTCGCGAACATCGGTGGAGAGCCCAGCGCTGCGCTCGATCGTGGTGAGGGCCTCGCGCGCGTGATCGGCGCGCACTGCCTCTAGCGACCGCCAGGAGCGCATCGAGGTCAGAATGCGCGCTGCCAGTTGCGGATTGCGCTTGTCGATGGCGATGATCTGCTCGGCCAGGAAGTCGTAGGCCTTGCCATCTGCACGGTTGAAGCCAGTGGGATTGCCGAAGGCAAAGGTGCCAATCAGCGAACGCACACGGTTCGGGTTGGTGGCGATAAAGTGCTTGGAGGCCATCAGAGACGTTATGCGTGCCAATGCGCCATCACCTGGGATGGCAGCCTGAAGCGTAAACCACTTGTCCATCACCAGAGCATTGTCGGCAAAGCGCGTTTCGAATGTCGCCAGCGCGTCGGAGGCCTCGGCAGAGTCAGGGAAACGCTGTGTCAGCACACTGAGCGAATACGCCATGTCGGTCATGTTGGAGGCGTTGGCGAAGGCCTTTGCAGCGCGCTCGGGTGTCTCTTCCGCATAGGACAGATAGCTCATGGCGATATTGCGCAGCGAACGGCGTCCGGCACTTGCCGCATCCGGCGAATAGTCGTCTTTCTCCTCGAAGCTTGAGAAGAGGCCCTTGAAGGTCTCGACACCGGCTTTGGCGACCGCACGCATCACAGCGTTGCGCGCTTTGTGGATGGCGTTGGGATCATTGTCCTTGCCCATCTCGCGCGCCACATCCGCCTCGCTCGGGAGAGTCAGCGCCTGGGCGCGGAAGGCCGGTTCGAACTCATCATTGCCGGCGATCTCGATCAGGGTCGAGATGAAGGCCGGGTCGACGCTCACCTCGTTGCCCGACCGCACGGCCTGCGTTGCCGCAATCAGGTTCGGCAAGGCAAGGGCCGTCAGTGCCTGCCAGCGCGAGAAGAGGTCTGTCTCGTGACGGGCGATCTGGATGAGGTCGTCCGACGATTGCTCCATATGCAGGTTGATCGGGGCAGAGAAACTGCGGTTGATCGACAGAACCGGTCGCGACGAAATGCCTGTGAAGGTGAAGCGCTGACTGCGTTCTGTCAGATGCAGGACACCGTCCTTGAACTCACCACCTTCAACCTTGATCGGCGTGGCGATCTGACCATTATCCAGAATGAGCGCGGTCGAGAGCGGAATGTGCAGCGGCTCCTTGCGGCTCTGGCCGGGCGTCGGTGCAACCGTCTGCTCCAGCGACAGGGTGAAGGTCGCGGACGCCGGATCATAAGCGGTGGAGGCGCTGACAAGCGGCGTTCCGGCCTGGATATACCAGCGGAAGAACTGCGTCAGATCGCGCCCGGTCGCATCCTCGAAGCACTTGACGAAATCCTCAACCGTCGCCGCATCACCATCGTGACGCTCGAAATAGAGGTCGGTTCCTTTGCGGAAGCCGTCTTCTCCCAGGATCGTTGCGATCATACCGGTGATTTCGGCGCCCTTCTCATAGACGGTTGTCGTATAGAAGTTGTTGATTTCGCGATATTTATCCGGACGAGGTGGGTGCGCCAGCGGGCCGCCATCTTCGGGAAACTGTTCCGACTTCAAGTGGCGAACGTCTGCGATGCGCTTGACCGCGCGAGAGCGCATGTCGGAGGAAAATTCCTGATCGCGATAGACGGTCAGACCTTCCTTCAGGCAAAGCTGGAACCAGTCGCGGCAGGTGATGCGGTTGCCGGTCCAGTTATGAAAATATTCATGCGCGATGATGCGCTCGATATTGGCGTAGTCGGCATCGGTCGCGGTTTCCGGATCGGCCAGAACATATTTGTCATTGAAGACGTTGAGGCCCTTATTCTCCATAGCGCCCATGTTGAAGTCGGATACGGCGACGATCATGAAGATGTCGAGATCGTATTCGCGGCCGAAGCGCTCCTCATCCCATTTCATGGAACGTTTGAGCGCATCCATGGCGTAGGCCGCGCGCGGCTCCTTGTCATGCTCGACATAGATCTTCAGCGCGACTTCGCGGCCCGACATGGTCGTGAAGCTGTCTTCGACAACGCCAAGATCGCCAGCGACCAGTGCGAAAAGGTAGCTCGGCTTCGGATGAGGATCGAACCAGGCAGCGAAATGGCGGCCTTCATCATAATTGCCGCCGCCGAGGAAATTACCGTTCGACAGGAGGAGGGGATTGCCTTCCTTGGCCGCGATGATGGTGATCGTGTAAGGCGCCAACACATCCGGCCGGTCCGGGAAATAGGTGATGCGGCGGAAGCCTTCTGCCTCGCACTGCGTGCAATAGACGCCATTGGTGCGATAGAGACCCATCAGCTGGGTATTGCTTTCCGGATTGATGTAATTGGTGACGCAGATTTCGAAGGGGATCTCTTCAGGAAGATCGCGGATCGTCAGTCGCTCTGGCGTCACGTCATATTGTGCCGTCGGCATCTCGATCTGGTCGAGAAGCAGGCTCGAAAGCGTCAGTTCGTCGCCGTCGAGAATAAGCGGTGCTGCTTTGTCGGCGCCCTCGCGGCGATGGAAGATCAGTCGCGCTTCCACCTTTGTGTTTTGTGGGTCCAGTTCAAATGTGAGGTCAACCCGTTCAAGCACGAAATCCGTTGGGCGATAATCCGCCAACTGAACAATCTGACCCGTATCTGTTCGCATAACTATTCCCGAATGAACCTTGCTTCTGCCGCTGCCTGACCATCATGCGAGCATGATGGGTGAAAGTAAACTTGTCGACACGCGTCACCATCATGGAGAGGCGGGGGACATGCGTCCCTAAAATACTACCAGACAGAAGTTTTACCCCGCGTCTGAGCATTTCTGATCGATGCATGATTTCATGAAATGTTGAACGATTACTGAAGCTGCGGACACGTGGAAAGAGAATATCCTGAAAATGAGCCTCGCTACGCGCAGCCATAGCCACCCCGGAGCGCCGTTCGTCCTATTGAATGCACAAGGAACGCTCTATCGTCTTTGATCCACGGATGGTGCTTTGCGAAAATCGATTCCGATGTTCGGGACGATGCTGTAGACAATGGGACCGGCCGGCAGGGGCCGCCGAATCGGTTTACCTCCGTCAGCCAGCATGATCTAATGAATATGAAAGTCGATCTGCTGTGCTGTGCGCTCGGGTCAAACTCCAATCTGCGGGCATCTCGTCTGCAAATCCCGATCGCAAATTCCCATGAGTGCAGATACGTACAATCCCGTCCGGGGTATTGTCCTCAAACTCACCTCCGTCGCTTTCTTTCTTGTCATGCAGACCTGCATCAAGGCAGCCGGGCCGGATGTTCCTGCGGGAGAGATCACCTTCTTCCGCTCGGCTTTCGCCATCCTTCCCATCATCCTTTATCTGGCATGGCTCCGCAGCCTCACGCGGGCCTTTCACACAAGCAATCTGTTCGGCCATTTCAAGCGCGGTTTTCTTGGCATTCTGTCGATGATGTGCGGATTTTACGGTCTCACCTTGCTGCCGCTTCCGGAATTCATTGCAATCGGTTATGCCTCGCCGCTGATGTCTGTCGTCTTCGCCGCCGTGATGCTGGGCGAAACGGTGCGCGTTTACCGCTGGTCAGCGGTTGTCGTCGGCATGATGGGCGTCGTCATCATCCTGTGGCCAAAGATGACGCTGTTGCAGAATGGCGGCCTTGAGGCGAGCGAAAGCATTGGGGCTCTCGCCGTTCTTTTTGGTGCCGTCCTCGGTGGACTGGCGATGGTGCAGGTGCGCCAACTGGTTGTGACCGAACGTACCCCGACGATCGTGCTTTACTTCTCGCTGACCGGCACGCTCATTTCCGCCTTCAGCATGCCGTTCGGCTGGGAGTGGCTGGATATGCGGCAGGCCGTTCTCTTGATTTCTGCCGGCATTGCCGGCGGGATAGCCCAAATCCTGCTGACAGAAAGCTATCGTCACGCGGAAGTGTCGACCATCGCGCCGTTCGAATATAGCTCGATCCTTCTCGGTATCGGCGTTTCCTACGTGCTCTTCGGCGATGTGCCGACCCTCACCATGCTGATCGGAACCAGCATTGTCGTCTGTGCAGGCATCTTCATCATCTTCCGCGAGCACCAACTGGGGCTTCAGCGTAAGGCCGCACGCAAGGCCTCGACACCATCCGGCTAATTTCGTCCACCTGTGAATAAACACCTGTGAATTTTAAGAAAAATTCATGGTCTGACGCAGAAATGTGCTATGTACATTATAGGTTGTGGGTATTGGGTGATGCATCTTGCGTTGGGATTTCAAGCCAGAAGAAAGTGATCAGCGAGGAAGAAATGTCAGCCGCCCTCTTTTTCTTTTAGGGGGACGGCACACTCAATCATTGAGCGTGGAGATGCGCTAATGAGCTTTTCCTATGATAATTTCGTTGCTCATCCAGGTCTTCTAGGCGCGATTCAACACCTGGCGCGCACGTTGCGCGGACGCTTCGATGAAAATCCCCGTCTTGCGCGCCTGCTCTCGGCCCATCAGAAATGGCTGCTGACACAGATGGCGATGGGCCTCAGCGCCGAACAGCGAGCCCATGGTTTCACGGTTGCGCAACTGCGCGAGGTCGTAACCTCAACCGGCGTTGCCAGCCGCAACACCGTTCAGAACTATCTCGATCAGCTTGAGATCTATCGCTACCTCGAGAAGGCGAACCGCTCTGCGGCGACGAGACCCAAGCGGTACCGCGCCACGCAGATCAGTGAGCAGGGAATATTCAACTGGTACCTTGCAAACCTCTCAGCCATTGATGGCATGGACCATGGAAACCGCGCTGCCACGCTGATGGCATATCCCGAGATCGTTGTGCATGCGCAACCCACCGCAGCGCGCGCCTGCCTGGCCGATAAACATTGGGTAGAGCCACCAGCGCGCGTCGGGCTGTTTCAATGGGTGGAAGCGGGCGGTCTCGTCATGGATGAGATTGTCACCCGTGTGCGGGATACGGAAAACGAGCGCATCGATATCGGCTATATCGACGTCCGAGCACTCGCCGCGACCTTCATGATGTCACGCACGCATTTGCAACGGCTTCTCAACAAGGCAGCGGAACAGGGCAGCGTCGGCTGGATAGACGCGACGCCCCGCAGCGCCATGTGGTTGTCGCGCGATTTTCTTGGCGAATATTGCGGCTGGCAAGCGAGGAAGTTGAAGCACGTGGAAGACGCGTTTTTCGAAGCGAAATCACTGCTTCGAGACCAGGTGAACGTGGCACGGTGAAGCGCGAAAGGTCGAGAAGCATCCTTCGCTTAAGAAGCTGGTACACGCCGAGAAACAATCGGGTCCATTGCTCCAAGGGCAGGACTGCTGCGTAAACTTAACGTCTGAAAATGCAAAAGCGCCTTCCAGATGAAAGGCGCCTCATCAGCATGGCAACGCATGCAGCATGTGCGGATGTGACCGCACGAAGATCGTCTCAGCGTTCGCGAAGGTCTGCAAAAACCGCCGAAGGACGGGTTGTGCGGACCTGCTGCGTCGAAGCACGAGCGGTCAGCTGTTCGTTTGTAACACCGAAACGGTGGTAGCCCTGACTGGAGCGTGGGCCGAGGCCCGCCAGTCGAAGCGTTTCAAAGCCGGAGTGAACCGGACGGTAGCGCGTGGTCATTGCCTTGGTTCCTTAAACCTTTTCCTCCCAAGACAGGGTTCTTATTGCAGTGCGGCATAGATTCGGCAATCCGACCGAATGCGTCGCTGTTATGCGCCATTTGCATGGCTTTTTTCATAATCTATTTACAATGATCAAAAAGGAAGCATTCATAAATCGCGCAAGCGCGCCTGAAATGCCAATAAATCGTTCCAGGCCAATGACTTACTCGCCGGAGCATTCAAAAGCTCCTGCGGATGCAGCGTTGCAATGGCAGGGGCTGTGCTGGGGCCAACTGCGACATCACGCCACTGTCCGCGCATCGTATGGATCGTGCCGGAGCCGCCAAAGAAAAAACGCGCTGTGAAGTTGCCGAGAAGCAACAGTACTTTCGGCTCGGCCAAAGCGATTTGTCGCTCGATGAACGGGCGGCAGATTTCCATCTCCGGGCCCGACGGCGAACGGTTGCCCGGCGGGCGCCAGGGAACGACGTTGGTGAGCATCAGCTTGCCACGATCAAGACCGATCGCCGCCAGCATGCGGTCGAGAAGGAGGCCAGTCTTTCCAGTAAAGGGAAGGCCTTCCCGATCGTCATCCGCGTCCGGCATAGGGCCGACGATCATGATGCCGGATGAAGGATTACCTTCCGCAAACACCGTGTTGCGGGCGCTGTTTTTGAGATTGCAGCCGTTGAAGCTTTCGAGCGCGGTCTTCAACTCGAGAAGCGATCGCGCACTCTCGGCCGCGAAGCGTGCCGAAGCGATCGCCTGATCGTCCGGCAGTGCAACGTTGACCGGCGCGGGGGGCGCAGCGGCAGGCGCACGGGCAGCTTGCCGGGGAGAGGGGGCAGCTTGCTGCGGTGCGCTTCGTATCTCCGGCTGTTGCGGTTCGCTGCTTCTCTGCGGAGCGCGCGCCTGACGCCCTGCCGCAAATTCGGCAAATCGATCCAGCGGCTCGTCTTCCAGCAGCCAGTCAACACCCGCATCTGCATGGAAATGCAGAAGCGCCGCCAGTTCTGCCGGGGAGAGGTCTTGTGCCGAGATCATGACCCGCAAACTAGAGCGTTTCCTTGTGAAATGGAAGCAGTTCCGCCAGGCATGTTTCTGCCGGGCTTAAAGCCGACATGCTCGACCGTAGCTTTGGATAGGCCACTCGCCAAACGCCCTTCGATCTGTCGAAACCCGCTATTGCAAAACGCTTCTTACGCCGTCCAGCGCGCAACGTCGCCGCTTTCGCCGATCATCGCCAGACCATGCGCGATCGAAAGAAGTTCGCCGCCGCTTTCGATCTTGTCGGCATCGAACCGGCGGGTAAAGAGCTGGCGCACAGCAGGAACGAAGGAGGTGCCGCCGGTGAGGAAGACCTTGTCGATGGCCTGCGGAGCGGTGTTCGTCTTGGTCAGAACCTCATCCAGAGCCTCTTCGATCTTGGCTAGATCGTCGGCAATCCACTGGTCGAAGTCCGACCGCTTGACCATCTTCTTGCCCGCGGCGCCAAGCGGCGAAAAGTTGAACTCTGCCTCTTCCTGGGACGAAAGCGCCATCTTAGTGGCGGAGATTGCCTGGTAGAGCGGGTAGCCCTCATCATGCTCGACCAGTTCAACGAAGAGCTCAAGCTTTTCCGGCTCAAGCGCCGAGCGAAGTAGCGACTTCAGATCGGAAAACTCTCTGGACGTCTTGAAGATCGACAGCTGGTTCCAGCGACCGAAATTAACGTAGTAACCGGATGGCACATCGAGAACCTTGTCGAAGCTCTTGAACTTGCTGCCTTTGCCGATTTCCGGCGACACCAGATTGTCGATCATGCGGAAATCGAAGTGATCGCCCGCAACGCCGACGCCCGAATGGCCGATCGGAGTGGCGGAGAGCTTGCCGCCATGCGTTTCGAAGCGGATCAGCGAGTAGTCAGTGGTGCCGCCGCCGAAATCCGCCACCAGAACATTGGCATCCTTCTTCAAGCTCTGGGCGAAGTAATAGGCGGCTGCCACCGGCTCGTAGACATAATGGATTTCGGGAAAGCCGGCACGCGTCAGGGCTTCATTGTAGCGGGCAAGCGCCAGTGCTTCATCCGGGTTGGAGCCGGCAAAACGCACGGGGCGACCGGCAATCACGGTCGACACATCGTTTTTCCATTCGTCGCCTGCATAGGTCTTCAGCTTGCGCAAAAACACCTCCATCAGATCTTCGAAGCTCTGACGCTTGGCGTAGATCAGCGTGCCTTGAAACAAAGGCGAGGCAGCGAACGTCTTGATCGATTGCAGGAAGCGGCACTCCCCGGCATTCTCGATGAATTGCTGGATTGCTGCCTGGCCGGCCTCGACATGCAGCGCTGCTGCACCAAGTCCTTTGTCCTTCATGAAAGACAGCGCGGTGCGCATACTGTCAGTCGTTCCGGCACTGGAGGTGAAGCGCATGGAGTGGCTGCTGCTGCCGTTGTCCGAAAGTGCCATAACTGTGTTGGTCGTGCCAAAATCGAGCCCGAGTGTCCGTGCCATGGAGAGGATCCTTGTCAGTCAACGAGAGAGCATTCCCGGAATGCAGGCATCCGGGCAATAAAAGGCACGCAACCGCGCCCGCCTGTTTTGAAGAGGGCGCGTGATGGCACAGCGAATTGTGAATGGCAAGCGTGCGGGTGCAGATTTTTCAGGCGTGCTGTGGCATCGCGGCAGCCTTCTCTTTCAGCCATGCAGCAAATGTTGCCATAGCATTGCTCACAGGTCGCGACTTGAGCCGTGTCAGCCAATAGCAGCCCTTCGACACGTAGACCGGGAAGGGCTGGACGAGATCGCCTGCGGAGAGGTGGCGCTGGAACATCAAGGGTGGGGCAAGCGCGACGCCAGATCCCTGCAGGGCCGCCTCCACCATGGGAACCGAGGAGTCGAAGACGATGCCCTTGATCCTTGGCGAGGCAACGCCAGCCTCGGCAAACCAGTCCGGCCATTCATCGGCGCGATAGGAGCGCAGCAACGTCTGTTGCGCCACGTCATGAGGGCTCTTGAGTTGCGCGCCAATCGTAGGAATGCAGAGCGCCGAGAGCGGCGCGGAAAACAATTCCTCAGCCTCGGTGTCGTGCCAGGCGCCATTGCCGAAACGGATGGCAAAGTCGAGGCCCTCGGCAGCGATATCGACGCGGTTGTTGTTGGTGGAGAGGCGAATGTCGATGAAGGGATAAAGGTCTTGGAACTCGGCGAGCCGGGGCAGGAGCCAGCCAACGGCAAAGGTTCCGACAGCGCCGACGCTCAACACTTCCTGCAGATGCCCGTCCTCGAAACGCTGGAGAATATCGGCCATGCGGTCGAAGGAATCACGAAGCGTCGGCAGGAGCGCCAGGCCCTCATCGGTGATCATCAGGCCGCGTGGCAGACGCTTGAACAGCGTCGCGCCAACACGCTCTTCAAGCAGTTTGACCTGGTGGCTGATCGCAGTCTGCGTCACGCAAAGCTCGATGGCCGCACGGGTGAAGCTCAAGTGCCGGGCGGCGGCCTCAAAGGCGCGCAGTGCATTCAGCGGAAGGTGAGGGCGAACCATGCAAGATCAGCTCCAGAGGAATGATGGCCAAGTTTAATTCATGGCTGAAGCCAGATATCATCATTTGTCCCACCCGCGCAAACCACCGTAAGTCTCTTTCATCAAAACTTTAGCGTTGACGCATAGAGGAGATAGTCATGCATCGTCCGATGGTAATGAAGAAGCGAAGAACAGCGGCTTTCGTCGTGACGCTGGCCGTTTCGAGCCTTGCTTCGATGGAAACCAAAGCAGCCGAAAAGCTGCATTGCACGGTTGTGCTGGATGCCGAAAGCGGCGGCGTTCTGCACCGCGACGGCACGTGCGATAAAGCTTTCGCCCCACAATCCAGCTTCAAGCTTCCTCTCGCCATCATGGGATATGACGCCGGGATCCTGAAGGACGCGACCAACCCGCGCTTGAACTACAAGACGGAATGGAAACGACCCAAGCGCGAACAGAAATCTGTCGATCCGACCATATGGGAGCGGGATTCGATCGTCTGGTATTCGCAGGAAATCACCCGGCGATTGGGCAAGGCCAAGTTTGCTGACTATGTGCAGCGCTTCGGTTATGGCAATGCCGATGTCCGTGGGGTGCCAGGGCAGACGGATGGCCTGACGGAATCCTGGTTGATGTCCTCTTTGAAAATCTCCGCCGATCAGCAGGTCGATTTTGTGCGTCGCTTCGTCACCGGAAAGCTGCCCGTATCGAAGGAGGCGATGGCGAAGACGCAGGCGATCATTCCGCAGTTTTCAGCGGCTGACGGATGGCAGGTTTATGGCAAGACGGGATCGGGGCGCATGCGCACCAAGGCCAACACCTATGATGGCGACTGGTGGCTTGGCTGGTTTGTCGGTTGGGCGCAGAAGGGCGAACGTAAGGTCGTGTTTGCCAGCCTGAATATCGATGATTGGAGAGGCGATGAGCCGATCAGTTTTGCAACCCGCGACGCTTTGATTGCCGATCTACCCAAACGCGTCAAATGACGATCAGCGAAGCGCCCTGCGTGCGACGACGATGAGGATAATGCCTGCCACGGCTGTCAGCGCGCCGCGCAAGATCCATGGGCTTTGATTGATCATGAAACTGGAGGCTGGGTAGGGGAAATAGCCGCTGCCCTGTCCGATCCAGACAAGACCCATCAGCACGATCAGAACACCCAGTATGCTTAAAATCGTGCGAAGTCCCTGCATGATCGTCTCCCAAAAGCAAAGCCTTTCCGAATGTTATCCGGAAAGGCTTCCAATTCAAAGCGTTACCTATAAGCGATCGGGATGATCAGATCGACTTTGCCGCTCCACCATCCACGTGCAGCATGGTGCCGGTGATGTAGCTCGCTGGCTGCGAGCACAGGAATGCACCTGCGGCGGCGAATTCTTCCACCGTTCCAAGCCTGCCGGCGGGGATGCTCTTGACCGAGGTTTCACGAACCTCTTCCATGCTCTTGCCAAGGCGCTTGGCGTTTGCGCCATCCAGTTCATCGATACGATCGGTGTGGATGCGACCGGGCAGCAGCATATTGGCGGTGATACCGAAGCCTGCGACTTCACTGGACAGCGTCTTGTTAAAGCCAACAAGTGCGCCGCGCAGCGTGTTGGAGAGCGCGAGATTTGGAATGGGCTCGAACACGCCGGAGGAAGCAACGGTCAGAATACGGCCCCAGCCTTGCTCCTTCATCTGCGGGACAAGCGCGTTGGTCAGGGTGATGACGCGCAGCACCATGGATTGAAAGAACGTATCGAGTTTTTCCGAGGTGATGTCCTGAGCCAGCCCTGGTGTCGGGCCGCCCGTGTTGTTGACGAGAATATCGATACCGCCGAGCTTCGTCTTCACTGCATCGATCATGGACAGCACGAAGGTCTCCTCGCCAAGATCGCCCCAGACCCATTCCGCCTTGCCCTTGCCGAGCGCGTTGATCGTCTTGGCATTGGCGTCCAGCTTTTCGCCGCTACGGCCCACCATCAGCACGTTGACACCCTCTTTCGCAAGCGCCGTGGCGATGCCGAGACCTAGGCCGCGAGATGAGGCCAGAACCAATGCGCGCTTGCCGGAAATACCCAAATCCATGACGGTGTCCTTTCATGCTCATGACGATTGCCCACGCTTGTAGCGTCTGCGTCCGGCCCTGAAAAGTGTTGATCGGCTGGGTATTGACCCGTTTGCTTGCGCGCCCTGTTGCGCCTCGGTAAGACAGCCCCGTGAATTTTATGTTTGGAGAGGCGGGCTTGAACGTGTGGAACGAGCGTCAGAAAGTCGAAAACCGCAAGAGTGATGATGCCCGCAGCGAAACCGATATCGATTATGGGCGGATCATTCACTCCACCTCTTTTCGGCGCCTGCAGAGCAAGACGCAAATCCTCAATCTCGGCGACAGCGATTTCTACCGCACCCGCCTCACGCATTCCCTCGAAGTGGCGCAGATCGCTGCGGGTCTGGTCAAGCACCTGCGCAAGTCCTTTCCCAATCATCCGGTGACGGCTGAACTGCCAGAGCACAGCCTCATCCAGGCGATCGGCAGCGCCCACGATCTCGGCCATCCTCCCTTCGGTCACGGTGGCGAAGTCGCGCTGAATTACTGCATGCGCGTGGCGGCAAATCCGAATGAAGCAGGGCGAAACGGCAATGGCGTTATTACCGACATCGCCAAGGCGGGCTTTGAAGGAAACGGCCAGACCTTACGCATTCTCAGTCGCCTCGAGGCATTTTCAAAAGCCCATGGCGCCAATCTCACGCGGCGCACGCTGCTGGGTATCCTGAAGTACCCCGTAGCCTATTCGAAAGCTGCTCATCCGGCGCGCGCGCCAAAATTGCATGACGGACCTTCCACGCTGCGCATCATCGACACGCAGGCTTCCAAGCCGCCAAAATGTTACATGGATTGCGAGACGGATGTGGTGGACTGGGTGCTTGATCCTCTGCCGCAGCCCGACCGCGATCTTTTCCAGACGGTGACGCGTGAAGACGGCAAGCACGCGAAGTCGCTCTACAAATCGCTCGATTGCACCATCATGGATGTTGCAGATGATATCTCCTACGGGGTCCACGATCTTGAGGACGCAATCGCCATGCAGCTCATCACCAGAGATGCCTTCGAGAAGGAGGTGACGGCGGAGGATTGCGAGAGCTTCATCGCGATGCTCAACAAGAACCACAAGGATAAGCGCGGCAACGATGTTCATCGCGAAATCGTGGATGGGCTCTTCGGCCCTAGCGGCGATCGCAAAATGTTCATCAGCATGCTGGTCGGTTATTTCATCACGGACGTTCGCTACATGGACGACGATCGGTTTGAAACGCCGCTCTTGCGTCACCGGGTAAGACTTGGGGACGACAGAGTGCGATTGCTAAAGGCCTTTCAGGATGTCGTGCGCAGACATGTGATCAAAAGCCCGCGCGTTCAGCATATGGAATTCAAAGGGCAGGGGATGGTCGTTGCCGTCTTCGAAGCGCTCCAGTCCGATCCGGAACGGCTGCTGCCGGAAGATGTCTTCCCGCTCTATGAAAAATCCGGCGGGGATTTGCGCATCATCTGCGATTTCGTTGCCGGGATGACGGATGGGTATCTCATTAGGACCTATGAGCGCCTCTTTTCACCAGGCGCAGGGTCCGTTTTCGACAGGCTTTAAAGGCAGAAGATTACCCGTTGCTCGCCAAATATATTCAAGGAGTTTTCATGTCATGACCGAACAATCGCTGCTCAAGCTTTCGATCGCTGTGACCGTGATCCTGGCATTGTGCGGGATTGGTGCCGGTCTTTACGCTGCCTCTTTTGCCGTGGTGTTCGATGGCATCTACTCGCTGACCGACGCTTTCATGACGATGCTGGCCCTGATGGTGGCGAGGTTGATCGCGAACTCGGCGCTCCCCAATCCCGGCGGCAAGCTTGCGGAACGTTTCACCATGGGGTTCTGGCATCTGGAGCCGATGGTCCTTGGTTTGAACGGTACGCTTTTGATTGGCGCCGCGATCTATGCGCTCATCAACGCGGTGGATAGCCTGATGGATGGCGGGCGCATGATTGCTTTTGATTATGCGATCATCGTCACTTTCTTCACCTTTACCGTCTCGCTTGGCATGGCCTTGTTCATTCAGCGGAAAAACCGAACGCTGAAATCGGCTTTTGTTGCGCTCGACGCCAAAAGCTGGCTGATGAGCGCCATGTTGAGCGCTTCGCTCTTCATAGCCTTTGTCGTTGGTTATGCCCTGCTGCAGTCTCCCTATGCTTGGCTTGCCTCCTACACCGATCCGGCCGTTCTGGCTCTCGTTTGCCTCGTCATCATCCCGATGCCCTTTGCCAATGTGAAGCAGGCGCTGGCCGACATCCTGCTTGTCACACCTGCCGAGTTCAAGCAGCACGTGGACAAGGTGGCGAGGAACGTGGTGGAGAAATTCGGTTTCTCCTCGCACTATTCCTACGTCGCGCGCGTCGGACGCGGACGTCAGATCGAACTCTTCTTCATCGTGCCCAAAAACGCACCCGCCCGGCGGCTGGAAGAATGGGACGCCATTCGCGACCAAGTGGGCGAGGCGCTGGGCGGCGAAGGACACGACCGCTGGCTCACCATCATGTTCACCACCGACGAGGAGTGGGCGATTTGACGGTCTGCCACCATCGCCGGCTCCCTTGACGACGCAAAGCGTCGCTCCTATTCTCATTATTACGTGCACGTAAAAGTAATTGAATTGTCATCAGGTTGTCAGACAATTTGATGGTGATGGTTAGGCTTGATGGTGATTGATCTCGACAAAGCGCTTTTGCTTTGCCAAGAACGATGACGCGAACTGCTTGTTGCGACGACGTTTTTTCACGCGTCCTCGGCTGCGCGGTGGTGTAGGGCAGGAACAACGAAAAGCCGGACGGGACCGGCGAACCGACGAGGATCTTATGACGGAAGAAATGGAATTGCCGGAACGTGAATCGATGGAGTTCGATGTCGTGATCGTCGGCGCCGGACCTGCTGGGCTTTCTGCCGCAATCCGGTTGAAGCAGGTCAATCCGGACCTCTCCGTCGTGGTGCTGGAAAAGGGCGCGGAAGTCGGCGCACATATTCTCTCAGGTGCGGTGGTTGATCCGATCGGGATTGACCGTGTGTTGCCCGGCTGGCGCGAAGAGGAGGGGCATCCCTTCAAGACGGAGGTCAAGGACGATCAGTTCCTGTTCCTCGGACCTGCCGGCTCTATCCGCCTGCCGAACTTCCTGATGCCGCCGCTGATGAACAATCACGGCAACTATATCGTCTCGCTGGGTCTCGTCTGTCGCTGGCTTGCGGAAAAGGCAGAAGCGCTCGGCGTCGAGATTTATCCGGGCTTTGCCGCAACCGAAGTTCTCTACAATGACGAAGGCGCCGTCATCGGTGTTGCCACCGGTGACATGGGTATCGAGAAGAATGGCGAGCCCGGCCCTGCCTTCACCCGCGGCATGGAACTGCATGGCAAATATGTGCTGATCGGTGAGGGCGTGCGCGGCTCGCTTGCCAAGCAGCTCATCAAGAAATTCGATCTGTCGAGGAACAGCGACGTTCAGAAGTTCGGCATCGGCATCAAGGAGCTGTGGCAGGTCAAGCCTGAGAACCACCGCCAAGGCCTCGTGCAGCATTCCTTCGGCTGGCCGCTCGGCATGAAAACGGGCGGTGGCTCGTTCCTCTATCATCTGGAAGACAATCTCGTA
>NZ_SISF01000033.1 GCF_004310285.1 Agrobacterium cavarae | reverse complement strand
TCTGAACCATATAAGTGACCGTAACTACAGAATTATTGGGATACCCTATCGCGATTGTACCATTGTCGGAGTAAATATCATGTGAATGGTAGAATCACGAGAGGGTGACTGCCTGCCAGTATGGACTTGCACTGGCGCAACTGGCAACATGATGCGTCTGGCAGAATTATGACATGGTAAACGGGACGGCATGGACTGGGTGACGGGCGAATATGAATTGTTCGAGGTGCGCGAGCCCACCGTGCACAGCATTCCCTTCGTCTATAACTCCCCTCACAGCGGCCGCTGCTACCCGGTCTCCTTCCTCGAAGCCTCGCGGCTGGATTCCTATGAGATCCGCCGCTCGGAAGATTGCTTCGTCGACGAGCTCTTTGCCAGCGCTCCCGACCTCGGCGCGCCGCTGCTGAAAGCCAATTTTCCCCGCGCCTATCTCGATGTCAATCGCGAGCCCTATGAGCTCGATCCGCGCATGTTCGATGGGGCACTGCCATCTTACGCCAATATCGGCTCCATGCGGGTTGCGGGCGGTCTCGGTACCGTGCCGCGCATCGTGGCGGAAAATATGGATATCTACGCCCACCGGCTTTCGGTGGAAGAGGGACTGGCGCGCATCGAGGGCATCTACAAGCCGTATCATACGTGCCTGCGCCGGCTGGTTTCACGCACCCATGCCAATCACGGCATGGCTGTCTTGATCGATTGCCATTCCATGCCCGGCAATATTCGTCTCGCAGGCTCGAACATCCGTCCCGATATCATTATCGGCGATCGTTACGGCACGAGTGCTTCCGCCGAGATTTCCCGTGCGGCACTGCATTTTCTCGAAGAGCTCGGCTTTACCGCCGTGTGCAACAAGCCCTATGCCGGCGGCTTCATCACCGAACATTACGGTCGGCCGATCCGCTCGCTGCATGCGTTGCAGATCGAGGTCAACCGTGCGCTTTATGTGGACGAGAAGACGTTTCTGAAAGCGGCGGATTTTCCGGCCATGCAATCGGCCCTGGAAATCTTCATGCGCCAGTTGGCGGCTTTCGTGTCGGAATACGCGATCGACATGGCGCTCGCCGCCGAATAAGGCGCTCAACACCCTCTCATTGTTCAACTGTTCCTGCCCTGCCGTTTTCGCATGGGCAAAAAAAAACCGCGCCTTCGCGCGGTTAAGTCTAGGGAGGAAACACCCAAGGAGGGTATTTACAGTCAAAGACTGTGATCTTCAGAGTAGAGAAATCTGCTTAATTGTCAATCATTTTTATTTTTGATTAAAAAATGCACAGCAATAAGGCGTTTGCTTTTCTGCTGTGCGAATTCTCAGATAATATGCCCTGCGCCTGAGCAATTTCACGTCTTGTTTGGGAGTGGACGAGAGACGGTCCAGCGCGCTATGTCTCTCTTCCATAAGAGACGCCGGGGACTTCCATGCTGCCAGATCGCAATTTCTTCTTCCGCCTTGCCGATGCCGCCAAGGCCGAGACGCTGCCCCGGTTTCGCACCGGCATCGCCGTCGATAACAAGCAGGCTGGCGGCTATGATCCGGTGACGGAAGGCGACCAGGCGGCGGAAGCGGCGATTCGTGCTTTGATCACCGAGCATTTTCCCGATCACGGCATTCTTGGCGAAGAGCATGGCAGCATCGGCCTTGACCGTGAGCATATCTGGGTGATCGACCCGATCGACGGCACCCGCGCCTTCATTTCCGGTGTGCCGGTCTGGGGAACGCTGATCGGCTTCCAATCGGGCGGGCGCGCGAAGATGGGTCTGATGGACCAGCCCTTTACCGGTGAGCGCTATTTCGCCGATGGGAACAAGGCCTGTTACAAGGGGCCGGAGGGTGAGAAGCAGATCAAGACACGGGCGTGCCAGTCGCTATCGGATGCCGTGCTCTTCACCACCTCGCCGCATATCTTCACGGCCGACGAGGCCAAGCGTTACGGCCAGATTCAGGACAAGGTGCGGCTCTTCCGCTATGGCGTGGATTGCTACGCCTATGCGCTGCTGGCCGCCGGTCATGTGGATCTCGTGATCGAATCCGGCCTGAAGCCCTATGATGTCGGTGCGCTGATCCCGATCATCGAGCAGGCGGGTGGCATCATCACCACCTGGGATGGCGGACGACCGGAAGGCGCGGGGCGGATCATCGCTGCTGGCAGCAAGGCTGTGCATGAGGAGGCGCTCGCGCTGCTCTCAGACCTCTGACCCTTCTGGAGTGGGACGCTATTCGTCCGGCGCGAAGAAGGCGTCGATCGCCGCAAGCGCCTGGGCACGGTAGATATCGCGTTCCTGAAACAGTTCGTGGCGCGCGCCAATGACCGGGATCAGCTGGGCTGCGCGGAAATTGCGCGACAATTCCTCCTGCACCGCATAGGGCGTGATGGTGTCGAGAACCGGGGCCAGCAGCAGGGTGGGAATGGTGATGCGGGTCAGGTGATCCTGCCGCGTCACTTTCGGCATGATCTTCATCACCTCATAGAGCCAGCGGGCTGTAGGCCTGCCGATGAAAAGCTCCGGATGGCTGTTGGCAATCGCAATGTTGCGGGCAAAGCGGTCGGCATCCGAGGTCAGCGGGTTGCCATCGAAATCCCGTTCGCGATTATCCCTGCCCAGTTGCTTGCCGCCAAAACCCGTCCATGTCAGCGCCGTGGCAACGGTCTTGATCCAGCGTGGCGAAACGGATTGGCCCCCAAGCCCGACAAAGGGCGAGCAGAGCGCCATGCGCTCGATGCGGTTGGACAGTTCCGGCGCCATGGAGAGCGCGATCAGCCCGCCGGTGGAGTGTGCTATCAAGAAGAAGGGCAGGCGGGTATCCGGCAGCACCACCTGTTCCAGAAAGAGCGATACATCCTTCTGGTAGTCGGAAAAACGGCGCACATAGCCAGCATCCGCCTTTTTCAAAAGCCGCGCCGAGCCGCCCTGGCCGCGCGTGTCGAAGGTGGCGACCCAGAAGCCCTTGGCCGTGAGATCGCGGATCGTCTCGAAGTATTTCTCGATCGTTTCATTGCGTCCGTGCAAGAGCACGATGGTGCCACGCGCGACCGGCCGCTCGGAGCGGAAGATCGCGTAGCGCAGGCTCTTCTTGCCATGGCCTTCAAAGGTTCCGACATGGTGGTTGTCGGGCACAGGGTTGCCTTTGGTCTCATGGAGAATGGCTTCGGTCATCGATATCCTGCCTCGGGGCAAATCGTGGTCGTGCGGAGAGGTGCTTCAAGGGGATAGGTTGAGCGATTGTGTCCGTCAAAGGAAAACATGCGCAAAACGGACGAGGCGGAAAAAATTGCCGGAACCGTCGGTTTAGCAGTCGCGGTTCCGGCCAGTCGGACAAAGAAGAAGGGACGATGCTTCTCTGCCCTCGAAGTTGCCTTCGATGGAGTGGTTCTAGCGGGCGCTCAATGAACGGATCTGGAACCTGCCATTCAGAAATCGTTCAGGTGTGTCGAATGCTTTTTTCCCTCTTGAACTGCCAAAACACCATTCCCACCTATTGCTTACGGTCGCCAGAACGGGGCCGTATCAAGGTTTCTTTCATCGCCAGAACGGGATGGAGAGCCGCTATCGCAAACAGTCGCTTCTAAGGAGGACACCATGCGTCACGTTGATTTTTCCCCACTTTACCGCTCCACCGTCGGTTTCGACCGTCTGTTCTCGATGCTCGACAGCATCGGCCAGCCGGAGCAGGCTCAGGCCTACCCGCCCTATAATATCGAGCGGACCGGCGAGAATGCCTATCGCATCACCATGGCGGTTGCCGGCTTCGACGAGACTGAACTCAGCATCGAATCGCGCGCCAATGTGCTGACCGTCAAGGCCGAGAAGGCTGAAGACACCAAGGCATCCGAGGGCGACTTCCTCTATCGCGGCATTGCCACGCGCGCCTTCGAGCGCCGCTTCCAGCTTGCCGACCATGTGGAAGTGCAGAATGCTTCGCTGAAGAACGGTCTTCTGCATATCGACCTTCTTCGCAACATTCCCGAAGCCATGAAGCCCCGCCGCATCGCGATTGCGACCGACGCATCGGACGCGCCGAAGCAGATCGAGGCACAGGTAACGCCAACCCAGGTGAACTAAACCTCGAGGTTAGCGCGTGAATGAGAAGACGGCTCCCGCAAGGGGGCCGTCTTTTTTGCGTTTCTGGATCGACGAACACACTCTGTCGTCATCCTCGGTACTGGCGCGAGGATCGACTGTCCTGAGCGGCGGGCAGGGAGACTTACGATGCTGTCTTGGCTGCGATCGCCGTCGCCTCCGGTGCATCTGCCACGGGCGCCGCGATCTTTGCGGCTTCCGCTTCCTTTGCCTTCTTCGCATAGTGCTGTGCAATCACGGCGCAGGCCATCAGCTGAATCTGGTGGAAGAGCATGATGGGCAGCACGATGGCGCCGATGCTCTGGCCGGCGAAGATGGCGCCTGCCATCGGCACGCCGCTCGCAAGGCTCTTTTTCGACCCGCAGAAGGTGATGGTGATTTCATCTTCCTTCTTGAAGCCAACCAGGCGGCTGCCAAACATGGTGAGGCATAGGACAAGGGTCAGCAGAACCATGTTGATGCCGATCACGACGCCGATGTCGCGCAAGGTGAATTGGTTCCAGATGCCTTCCACCACCGCATCGCTGAAGGCGAGATAGACGACCATCAGGATCGAGCCGCGATCGACAGGGGCCAGCAGCGTCTTGCGGGCGCGTATCCACTTGCCAATCCAGGGCTGCAATGCCTGGCCGGCAATGAAGGGAAGCAGAAGCTGCAGGAAGATCTGGCCGAACGCATCGAGCGAGAAACCGCCGCCATGGCCGCCAACGGTAAAGAGGAAGCCGACGAGAAGCGGCGTCAGGAACATGCCGAAAATGTTGGAGGCGGATGCCGCGCAGATTGCCGCTGGCACGTTGCCGCCGGCCATTGAGGTAAAGGCGATGGACGACTGCACGGTGGAGGGAAGCACGCAGAGAAAAAGGACACCCATATAGAGCGGCTGCGGCAAGATGCTGTCTGGAATATAGCCTACCGCAAGTCCGAGAAGCGGGAAGATGCCGAAGGTGACGAGAAGAATGACGATGTGCAGGCGCCAATGCAGCATGCCCGCCACCACGACGTCTCTCGATAGGCGCGCGCCATGGAGGAAGAAGAGCAGCGCGATAGCGCATTTCGTCGCGATGGAGAAGTAATGTGCCGGCTCTCCGCTGATCGGCAGCAGCGACGCGAGGATGACGGTGGCGACCAGCATCATGGTGAAGCGGTCTGGCAGGAAGCGGCTCATGGCGCGGCCTTTCTAGAATGTGGTGCGCAGAGGGGCACGGCGCTCTGCAATCGTTTGATCCGTCGTAGCCGATCTAAAGCGCCAGGACCATGAAAGATCCCGCAACCTCCAAGCCGGTTTGCGGATTGAAATCGGCCCTACTATCGCTCATCATGAAATCAGATGCAAAAACTAACAGTTATCACGTTTCGAGATAGCCATGCTGAACCTCCAACATCTTGCAAGCTTCGTCACGCTGGAGCAGACGATGAGTTTCACCCAAACCGCCGAACGGTTGGGGATCGGCCAATCGACCGTCAGCCAGCACATCCAGCGGCTGGAAGCGTCGCTCGGCCAAAAGCTGATCGCCCGTGATACCCATCGGGTGCGCTTGACGCCGGAAGGTGAGGCGCTTCTTGGCTATGCCCGCAATATGTTGGATCTCAACAACAAGGTCGCGGCCCTCTTTGGCGAGAGCAGGCTGCGCGGTCGCCTGCGTCTCGGGGTCTCGGAGGATTTTGTCGCAAGCCGTCTCACCGTCATTCTGGAGGAGTTCACGAGGCTCTATCCGCTGGTCGATCTGGAGCTGACGGTATCGCTCTCCGGCGTGCTCTATCAGATGCAGGACAATGGCGAACTGGATGTCGTGCTGGCGAAGCGCCGGCTTGGCGATCAGCTCGGTCATTTCCTTTATCGCGAACCGCTGATCTGGCTTGCCAAGGACCCGGATGCGATCCTAGCCCGCAAGGAAGCGCTGCCGCTCATCGCCTTCCCGCCGCCAAGCATCACACGCAAAGCCGCGCAAGAAGCGCTCGATCGGGCTGGCGTTGCCTGGCGGATCGTCTGCACCTGCGGAAGCCTCAGCGGGCTGACGGCAGCCGCCCGCGCCGGCATGGGCGTTCTTGTCCAGCCTCGCAGCATGGCGCCGTCCGGCTTGCGGGAGTTGCCGCAAGGCAGTCTGCCATCGCTGGAAGACGTGGAGTTCGTGCTGCAGCCGCGCAGGGGCGCGGATGCAGAACTGGTGCGGGCGCTGTCGTCGCTGGTCACGGCGAAGGGGATGGTCCCGGGCAGTTATGCTTGAGCGTGCAGCTTCTTACGCCCGACCGCAAATGCGCAAAAACGAATCCACATCGCTCTCTTCCGTCGCAAAGCTGGTAACGAGGCGGATCAGCTGTTCGTTTTCGCCGACCGGCTGCTGCATGTCGTGCGGGACGGGCCAGTCGTAGAAGCTGGCGCCGGCATCGCGGGCAGCCTTGGCAGATTGCTTGTCCAGTACGACGAAGAGTTCGTTGGATTGTGTGGGCCAGGCGAGGCGGGCGCTGTTGGAGGCCGAAAGGCCGTCACGCAGGCGGTTGGCCATGGCGTTGGCGTGGGCGGCAAGCTCCAGCCACAGGTCGTTCTGGAAATAGGCGTCGAACTGGGCTGCCATGAAGCGGGTCTTGGAGAAGAGCTGGGCGGAGCGCTTGCGGATGAAGGGCAGGTCTTCTGCCATTTTCGGGTCCATGTAGACGATGGCTTCCGCGCACCAGCAGCCGTTCTTCGTGGCGCCGAAGGAGAGGATGTCGACACCACGCTTCCAGGTCATTTCGGCAGGCGTTGTATCGAGCGCGGTCAGTGCATTGGCAAAGCGCGCGCCATCCATATGCAGCGGGACGCCAGCACCCTTGGCGATTTCGGAGATCGCGGAAATTTCATCGAGATCGTAAATAGTACCTTGCTCTGTCGCCTGCGTCATGGTCACCAGCATCGGCTGGCCCTGGTGAATGGAGCCCGGCGGAAAGCGGTCGATGGCGGCTTTCAGGTTCTTTGGCAGCATCTTGCCGTTTGGCCCTGCCACCGGCATCAGCCGCGAGGCATTGGAGAAGTAGATCGGCGCGCCGCACTCGTCCTCGATCACATGGGCTTCGGAATGGCAAAAGGCGATGCCGCCGGGGCGGGCGACGCTTGCGAGCGCCAAGGAGTTCGCCGCCGTGCCCGTGCCGACGAAGAAGACAGCGACTTCGCGCTCAAAGACTTTATTGAACTTCTTCTCAATCGCCTGGTCCAGTTCGCTGGTGCCGTAAGCGGCGGCAAAGCGGGTGGATTCCTTCATCAGCCGCTCGTTGATGGCCGGGTGGGCGCCAGCCCAGTTATCAGAGGCAAAAATCATCGTCAGCACTTTCAAGCATGTTGCGGGCAGGAATGTCGCGCGGTTGGGATGTTTGGCAAGACTAGGTCCGTGGTTTTACGAGCATATTTCAGCCAAGGCAAATCCGGTAATGAAAGCAATTATTTCGATACCCGCGGAGAAGAAAATTACGCGTTGCTATCTTCTGTTGAAATTTCACGTCACAATGGTTCTCTATAAATTAACGGCATCCCCTTGCGGAAGGTGGGTGTTTCTGTCATTGTTCAGACAGAATTAAGACAGCATTGCTGTCCTAAATTGAAATGCGGAGACGGATTTGGCTTTCAGGATTGAAGCCGGGTCGGCCTCCGCCTCTCTGCGTGACACCATGCAACGAGTTTGCAGGAGGGATGAAAATGACCATACGGCTGGAAGGCGAAAACGCCCAAGGACTTCAGACCCTGGCACTTCAGACGAATGACTGTCCGAGCGACGCGCCGAAGGCGATCGCGCCTCGCGCCACGATTGGCGGTCTTCCGGCCAAGCAGGGTCTTTACGATCCGCGCAACGAGCACGATGCCTGCGGCGTCGGCTTTGTTGCACATATGAAGGGTCAGAAGTCGCACCAGATCGTCAAGGACGGCCTTTTCATCCTTGAGAACCTGACGCATCGCGGCGCCGTCGGTGCCGACCCGCTGATGGGTGATGGCGCTGGCATCCTCGTGCAGATCCCCGACCGCTTCTTCCGTGAGGAAATGGCAAAGCAGGGCGTGACGCTGCCGAAGGCTGGCGAATATGCCGTCGGTCACATCTTCTTCCCGCGCGATCCGGAACGCATCGAGCATTATAAGAAGGTGATCGTCGATGTGATCGGCGAAGAAGGCCAGCAGTTTCTCGGCTTCCGCGACGTGCCGGTGGACAATGCCTCGCTCTCCAAGGCGGCGGACATTGCCGCGACCGAACCGCATCACGTGCAGGTCTTCATCGGCGCGGGTCGCGAAGCTGCGACCAATGCCGAATTCGAACGCCGTCTGTTCCTGATCCGCAAGGTTCTGTCGAACCGCATCTATGATGCCGGCGGCGGCAAGGAAGCGCAGGATTTCTATCCCGTGTCGCTCTCCTCCTCGACCATCGTCTACAAGGGCATGTTCCTGGCCTATCAGGTCGGCGCCTATTACAAGGACCTCGCCGATCCGCGCTTCGAAAGTGCGGTTGCGCTTGTTCACCAGCGGTTCTCCACCAACACCTTCCCGTCCTGGAAGCTCGCCCACCCCTACCGCATGGTTGCCCATAACGGCGAAATCAACACGCTGCGCGGCAACGTCAACTGGATGGCGGCGCGTCAGGCTTCGGTCTCGTCCGAACTCTTCGGCGACGATATCTCCAAGCTCTGGCCGATCTCCTATGAGGGTCAGTCAGATACCGCCTGCTTCGACAACGCGCTGGAATTCCTGGTGCGCGGCGGCTACTCCATGGCCCATGCGGTCATGATGCTGATCCCGGAAGCGTGGGCTGGCAACCAGTCCATGTCGGCCGAGCGCAAGGCATTCTACGAATATCACGCGGCCCTGATGGAGCCATGGGATGGTCCCGCTGCCGTTGCCTTCACCGATGGCAAGCAGATCGGTGCGACGCTCGACCGTAACGGTCTGCGTCCAGCCCGCTACCTCGTCACCGATGACGACCGCATCATCATGGCGTCAGAAGCCGGCACGCTGCCGGTGCCGGAAGAGCGCATCGTCAAGAAGTGGCGTCTGCAGCCTGGCAAGATGCTGCTGATCGACATGGAAAAGGGCGAGATCATTTCGGATGAGGACGTCAAGCACGAGCTTGCCGCCAAGCATCCGTACCGCACCTGGCTCGATCGCACCCAGCTGATCCTGGAAGACCTGAAGCCTGTGGAGCCGCGCGCGCTGCGCCGCGACGTGTCGCTGCTCGATCGTCAGCAGGCCTTCGGTTACACCAGCGAAGACACCAAGCTTCTGATGTCTCCGATGGCGACCACCGGCCAGGAGGCTGTCGGCTCCATGGGCACTGACACGCCGATCTCGGCCATGTCGGAAAAGTCCAAGCTGCTTTATACCTATTTCAAGCAGAACTTCGCGCAGGTCACCAACCCGCCGATCGATCCGATCCGCGAAGAGCTAGTGATGAGCCTTGTCTCCTTCATCGGCCCGCGCCCGAACCTTCTGGACCATCAAGGTGCAGCCCGCGCCAAGCGTCTGGAAGTGCGCCAGCCGATCCTGACTAATGGCGATCTGGAAAAGATCCGCTCCATTGGCCACACGGAAGACCGTTTCGACACCAAGACGCTCGACTTCACCTATGATGTGGAGCGTGGCGCCGAAGGCATGCCGGAAATGCTCGACCGTCTGTGCGAGCGGGCGGAGTCTGCCGTACGTGGCGGTTACAACATCATCGTTCTGTCCGACCGTCAGGTTGGTCCGGACCGCATCGCCATCCCGGCGCTGCTGGCAACGGCCGCCGTGCACCATCACCTGATCCGCAAGGGTCTGCGCACCTCGGTCGGTCTCGTTGTCGAAACCGGCGAGCCGCGCGAAATCCATCACTTCTGCCTGCTGGCCGGCTATGGTGCGGAAGCGATCAACCCCTATCTCGCCTTCGACACGCTGCTCGACATGCACAAGCATGGCGCCTTCCCGAAGGAAGTCTCCGACGATGAAGTGGTCTATCGCTACATCAAGGCGGTGGGTAAGGGCATCCTCAAGGTCATGTCCAAGATGGGCATTTCCACCTACCAGTCCTATTGCGGCGCGCAGATCTTCGACGCTATCGGCCTGTCGTCGGAATTCATCGAGCAGTATTTCTTCGGCACCGCCACCACCATCGAAGGTGTGGGCCTGAAGGAAATTGCCGAAGAGACCGTGACACGCCACATGGCGGCCTTCGGCAAGGACCCGATCCTTGCCAACACGCTCGATATCGGCGGCGAATATGCCTATCGCATGCGCGGCGAAAGCCACGCCTGGAGCCCGGATTCGGTTGCCACCCTGCAGCATGCCGTGCGCGGCAACAGCCAGGAGCGCTACCGCGAATTCGCCGAAATGGTGAATGACAGCAACCTGCGCATGAACACCATTCGTGGCCTGTTCAAGCTCAAGGGCGCCGAGCAGTCTGGTCGCAAGCCGATCTCCGTCGATGAGGTCGAGCCGGCGGTCGATATCGTCAAGCGCTTCTCCACCGGTGCGATGTCCTTCGGCTCGATCAGCCGTGAAGCGCATACCACGCTTGCGATTGCGATGAACCGCATCGGCGGCAAGTCCAACACGGGGGAAGGCGGCGAAGAGTCCGACCGTTACATGCCGCTTCTCAACGGCCAGCCGAACCCGGAACGCTCCGCCATCAAGCAGATCGCCTCCGGCCGCTTCGGTGTGACGACGGAATATCTCGTCAATGCCGACATGCTGCAGATCAAGGTCGCGCAGGGTGCCAAGCCCGGCGAAGGCGGTCAGCTGCCCGGCCACAAGGTGGATGCAACGGTCGCCAAGACCCGCCACTCCACGCCGGGTGTTGGCCTGATTTCGCCGCCGCCGCACCACGACATCTATTCGATCGAAGATCTGGCACAGCTGATCTACGACCTGAAGAACGTCAACCCTGAAGCCGATGTTTCGGTCAAGCTCGTCTCCGAAGTGGGTGTCGGCACGGTTGCTGCCGGTGTCGCCAAGGCGCGCGCCGACCATATTACCGTGTCCGGCTTCGATGGCGGCACGGGAGCATCGCCGCTCACCTCGCTGAAGCATGCCGGTAGCCCATGGGAAATCGGCCTTGCCGAAACTCAGCAGACACTGGTGCTGAACGGTCTTCGTTCGCGCATTGCGCTGCAGGTGGATGGCGGTCTGAAGACCGGTCGCGATGTCATCATCGGCGCGCTTCTGGGTGCCGACGAGTTCGGCTTCGCCACCGCGCCGCTGATTGCGGCAGGCTGCATCATGATGCGCAAGTGCCATCTGAACACCTGCCCCGTGGGCGTCGCCACGCAGGACCCGGTTCTGCGCAAGCGCTTCAAGGGCACGCCGGAACACGTCATCAACTACTTCTTCTTCGTTGCCGAAGAAGTGCGCGAAATCCTCGCTTCGCTTGGTGTTTCCAGGCTGGACGAGATCATCGGCGCTTCGGAGCTTCTCGAGAAAGATGAGATGCTGGCGCACTGGAAGGCACGCGGGCTCGATTTCAGCCGCATCTTCCACAAGGTGGACGCGCCGAAGGAAGCGACCTACTGGACCGAGCGCCAGAAGCACCCGATCGACGACATTCTCGACCGCAAGCTGATCGAGAAGTCCATGCCGTCGCTGGAAAACCGCGAGCCCGTGGTCTTCGAAGTGCCGATCAAGAACGTCGACCGCTCCGCCGGTGCGATGTTGTCCGGCGCGCTTGCCAAGCGCTGGGGCCATAAGGGGCTGAAGGACGATACGATCCATGTGACGCTGCGCGGCACCGCTGGTCAGTCCTTCGGCGCATTCCTGGCACGTGGCATCACCTTCGATCTGGTGGGTGACGGCAACGACTATGTCGGCAAGGGTCTGTCTGGTGGTCGCATCATAGTGCGTCCGCCGGAAAATGCCCGCATCGTTGCGGAAAACTCTATCATCGTCGGCAACACCGTGCTTTACGGCGCGATCACCGGCGAGTGCTACTTCCGTGGCGTGGCCGGCGAACGTTTTGCCGTGCGCAACTCGGGTGCGATTGCCGTTGTCGAAGGCGTGGGCGACCATGGCTGCGAATATATGACGGGCGGCATCGTCGTGGTTCTGGGTGAAACCGGCCGCAACTTCGCAGCCGGCATGTCCGGCGGCGTGGCCTATGTTCTGGACGAGACGGGCGACTTCGCCAAGCGCTGCAACATGGCAATGGTCGAGCTGGAGCCGGTTCCGGAAGAAGACGACATGCTGGAAAAGCTGCACCATCACGGCGGCGACCTCATGCACAAGGGACGCGTCGACGTTTCCGAGGACATGACACGTCACGATGAGGAGCGCCTCTACCAGATGATCTCCAACCACTTCCACTACACCAACTCCACCCGCGCCAAGGACATCCTTGACCGCTGGAGCGAGTTCCGTCCGAAGTTCCGCAAGGTCATGCCGGTCGAGTACCGCCGTGCGCTTGAGGAAATGGAGCGGCTGAAAATGGGTGTTGCGGCGGAGTAAATCCGCCGCTTGGCAACGGTTCATCGACTGATTTCGCTGCTCATCGCACTCGCCCTACCAGCGGCGATGTGGGTAGCCAGCGGCGAAATCAGATTTGAGTTTATCGTGCTGGGGGCGATCATGGGCATCGCTTACTGGTACTGGGGTCCGAGCGGGACCCTGCTTTGATGTGAGGAAAGTAACATGGGCAAGGTTACAGGTTTTCTGGAGATCGATCGTCAGGTTGGCAAATACCAGCCGGCGTCGGATCGTATTCGCCATTTCCGGGAATTCACCATTCCCATGTCGGATGCCGAGGTGCAGAAGCAGGCGGCGCGCTGCATGGACTGTGGCATTCCCTATTGCCATGGCCCGACCGGCTGCCCGGTGCACAACCAGATCCCCGACTGGAACGATCTGATCTATAACAACAATTGGGAGGAGGCGATCCGCAACCTCCATTCCACCAACAACTTCCCGGAATTTACCGGCCGTGTCTGTCCGGCTCCTTGCGAGGAAGCCTGCACGCTGAACCTCGAAGATGCGCCAGTCGCGATCAAGACGGTGGAACAGGCGATTGCCGACAAGGCCTATGAGCTTGGCTTCATCGTGCCGAAGCCCGCCACGGTCCACACCGGCAAGAAGGTCGCGATCATCGGTTCCGGCCCGTCCGGTCTTGCCGCTGCCCAGCAGCTTGGCCGTGCCGGTCACGAGGTGCATGTCTATGAGCGCGAAACCAAGGCCGGTGGCCTGCTGCGCTATGGCATTCCCGACTTCAAGATGGAGAAGAACTTCATCGATCGCCGCGTCGAGCAGATCAAGGGCGAAGGCGTCACCTTCCATTACGGCGTCAATGTCGGCGTCGACATGAGTGCAGAACAGCTGATGGCCGAGCATGATGCCGTGCTCTATTGCGGCGGCTCGGAAACCCCGCGTCCGGCCGGTATCGGCGGCACGGAGTTCCATGGTGTTCACGATGCCATGCCCTATCTGGTGCAGCAGAACCGTCGCGTCGGACGCGAAAATATCGACAGCGTCGGCTGGCCTGCCGATCCGATCCTTGCTGGCGGCAAGCATGTCGTCGTCGTCGGCGGTGGCGATACCGCGTCTGACTGCGTCGGAACCGCCTTCCGCCAAGGTGCCGTCAAGGTGACCCAGCTCGACATCCGCCCGATGCCGCCGGAGAAGGAAGACAAGCTTGCCGTCTGGCCCTACTGGGCAACCAAGATGCGCACCTCGTCCTCGCAGGCCGAAGGTGCCGCGCGTGAGTTCCAGGTGGCAACGCTTGAATTCGTCGGTGACGAGGATGGTGTTCTGACGGGCGTGAAGTGCTGCCAGGTGGATGAGCGCCGCAAGCCGATCGCCGGCACGGAGTTCATCATCAAGGCGGACCTCGCCTTCATCGCCATCGGCTTCTCCGGCCCCTTCACCGATAGCATTTTGAAGGAACTGGACGGCAAGCTGACGCTCAACACCGACCGTCGTGGCTCCACCAACGTCGTTGCCAATGATCGCGACTACAAGACCTCGATCGACAAGCTCTGGGCAGCCGGCGACGTGCGCCGCGGCCAGTCGCTGGTCGTCTGGGCCATCCGCGAAGGACGCCAGGCGGCGCGCGCCATCGACGAAGCCCTGATGGGAAGCTCGGTTCTGCCGCGCTGATCAGCGGCTCATCTGTCAGATTATCAAGCGCCCGGGACATCGTTCCGGGCGTTTGTGTTTCACTCCGCCGCCATGAACCGCTCGCGGTACGCTTGCGGGCTGACCCCGAAGCGGCGCTGGAACAGGCGACGTAGCGTTTCCTCGCTGCCGAAGCCGGCGCGGCGGGCAGCGCGCGAGACCGGCTGCGCTTGTTCCAGGAGGCGCCTTGCGGTTTCCAGACGCATTTTCTCCAGCGCTTTGGCCGGTGTCACTCCGGTCAGTTCGCGGTAGTGGCGGGAGAAACTGCGCAGGCTCATCCCTGCCTTGTCGGCAAGATCGCCAAGTGACAAGTCCTGCGTGATGTTTTCCATCATCCAGGCATGCAAGCCATCGAAACGCCCGCCTTCATCCTGAAGCGTGAGGGCCGCGCTGAATTGCGACTGCCCGCCGGGGCGCTTGAGGAAGACGACGAGCTGGCGCGCGACGGCGAGCGCGACATCGCGGCCGAGATCGTTTTCCACCAGCGCCAGTGCCAGATCGATGCCGGCCGTAACACCGGCAGAGGTCCAGATGCTGCCGTCCTGAATGAAGATCGGGTCGGGATCGAGCCGGACCTTGGGGAAGCGTTTCCGGAACTCGCCACAGCGCTGCCAGTGCGTGACTGCGCGTCTGCCGTCCAGCAGCCCGGTACGGGCCAGCAGAAAGGCACCGCTGCAGACCGATGCCGTTCGTCGCGCCACCTTGGAGCGCTCTGCGATCCAGCTGATCAAAGCCTGATCCTCGCAGGCACGGTAAACGCCCCAGCCACCGGGAACGATCAGCGTGTCGATCGGCTGGTCGCTTAAGGGCAGGGGAGAGGTGCCGATCGGCAATGCAGAGGATGTGACGATCGGATTGTCAGCGCCGACGGCCACGGGCTGATAGGGCGCCGGCTTTCCGGCGTGCAGATAGAAATCATTGGTCGAGGCGAAGACCTGCAAGGGGCCGGCGACATCCAGAAGCTGGACGTCAGGGAAGGCGAGGATTTCGATGCGGCGGGTCATTTTGGCCTGAAGCGTGGGATGAATGGCAATCTCGCCAAACGATGCGCGCCTATCATGCTCTCGTCAACAGGAGAGTTCACATGACCTATCGCTTCGGTTTCCTCGTCTTTCCGAATATCCAGCAGCTCGATCTGACCGGGCCTTACGAGGTCTTTGCGTCGGCGCAAGACAGCGCGGTGCATCTGGTGTGGAAGGACAAGAACCCGGTTCGCTCCGTGACCGGGATCAGCTTCACGCCGGATGTCGATTTCGACGATAGCCCGCAATTTGATGTGCTCTGCATTCCGGGCGGCGGGGGCGTCAATGCGCTGCTTGGCGATGAAGAGGTGCTAGAGTTTATCCGCAGCCAGGCAAAGGGCGCGCGCTTTATCACCTCCGTGTGCACCGGCTCGCTGGTGCTTGGCGCTGCCGGACTGCTGAAGGGCAAACGGGCGGCGACGCACTGGAACGCGATGGATTTTCTGCCCCATTTCGGCGCGACGCCCGTTCATGAGCGCGTGGTGAAGGACGGCAATCTGATCACTGCTGGCGGTGTGACCTCCGGTATCGATTTCGGTCTTTCGCTTCTGGCCGAGTTGATGGGCCGGGAGGAAGCTGAGATCGTGCAACTGTCGCTGGAATATGCGCCGGCGCCGCCCTTCCATTCGGGCACCCCGCAAGAGGCGTCGCCCGATATTCTGGACAAGGCGAAAGGTCGGATCGCGCGCTCACGTCAGGAGCGGGAACGGCTGGTCGGCCAGATTGCTTGATAGCGGTGGCTCACCAGCGCATCCCCACAAAAAAACGGCCCCCGTGCATCTGCGCGAGGGCCGTTTTCCACATGTGTGGACATCAATGCTTGTTCTTGTGGCTCTGCTGGCCGGCCTTCATGTGCTGCTCGGGCGAGCCACCCTGCTTGCCGCTGCTCTTGCTGTCCGCCGAGGACTTGGAAGATGCGCTGCGGGTTGTTGCCTTGTCGTCGCTATTCTTGTGCGACTGCTTGCCGGCTTTGACGTGCTGTTCGTGCGTGCCACCTTGATTGGCCATGACGGTATACTCCTCATATCCATCTTTTTATGCAAGGCCTCATGCCTTGCCGGGCGTTAACACGAGGCCAGCGTCGATCGTTCCGATTTTAATATTTCGTGATGACAAAGATCGTCGTTCGGGTAGCCGACTACCGTTTTTCCCGCAGGACGTTCATTTCGCGGCGGTTTCATCCGTTGGCGGCATGCGATAATCATCCACGCGGCCAAGCGGCGCATCTTCCATCAGTCCGCGCTTCGTCAGTCTTTCGCGTGGTGTTTCGACGACGGAGAATTTCGCAGGCGCCTGCTTTCCGCCCAGCAGTGCGTCGCCACCGTCGAGGTCAGGGTCGGTCAGGCTGATCGGTTGAGTACGTACCTGCTGCGCATCGATGCCCATAGCGGGCAGCGAGGTGAGGGAGGGCAGGTTGCTGCCGTCCAGCGTGCCGAGGCCGGGCTCGGCACTATCCAGATGGCGGCGGACGAATTTCTCCACGTAGAAGGCAAGCTTCTGCTTTCCGGCCTGCGTCATGCCGATGCCATCCGCTTCGCGCAGACGGGCCTGCTGGCCGTTCACATCATAGCCGGTGGTCACGTATTTGCCGCCTTCATCGACGAAGCCATCCCAGACATCGACGAACTCGCCGCCGAGCTTTTCGATATGGCTGCGGTAAAGCCGGTTGAACCCGACGAAATCGGCCGTCAGCGATGGCGACTGGAAGGCGGGCAGGCCGACCCAGAGCACCGGCACCTGCTGGCGCTTGGCAAGCGTGATCAGCGCATCGATGCGCCGCTCATATTCCTTGAACCAGATCTCGGTGCCGTATTTCTCCTTGGTGCCGCCAATGTCCATGGCCTGACGGTCGTTGGAACCCATCATGATGACGATGGTGGCGGGCTTGGTGTCCTTGATGAATTGCGGAAGGTTGGCAAACCAATCGTAGTAATCGGAGCGCACGAGGCCGGATGAGCCATTGGCGCGCACATCGATGGCAATGCTCGCCGAGGTCTCGAAGGTGGAGACCAGCGCTTCGCCCATGGCGCCGGCGAGAAAATCACCGACGACGAGAACACGTCGGGCATTCTCCAGCTTCTCCACCGGTGCGGGCTTGGCGGTGCGCATCTGCACCACCGAGGGCGTGCTGCGCGGTGCGGCAGGCCTGGTGACGGAGCGGCTGGAATTTTGCCGCTGCGGGGCTGCCTGCCGGCGCTGCTCGCGGCGTTCGGGCGCATAGAGACGATCATTATATTGGTTGGGGCCGCCGAAGAGCATTTCCATCAGCGTGCGGCGCTCGCGATACTCCTGCGCAATAGCAGGTGCTGTCCAGGAGGGCAGGCTGAATGTCACGACAAGAAGCGCGACGCTGCCGCGCTTCATGATCTTTGCAAAGGGTCCTGCTTCTCTTGTGGTCATGGCGTGATGTTCCCGAGACGGTCCCATTGATTATATTCTAATGTACGAGGCTCGTCAGGACTTTTATCCGCTAGGCGATCGGTTGCCCGATCAGTTACGAAGCGCTCTCAGCAAGGTCTGCGATGGCTCGCCGTCATTTTGCAGGCCCATGCGTTTCTGGATGGCGCTGATTGCCGCTTTGGAGCCGGAGCCGAAATTGCCGTCGATTTCGCCATCATAATAGCCGAGTTCCTTCATGCGCGTCTGAAGCTCGAACTTCTCCTTGATGTCGAGCGTGCCATTCGGGCGCGGCCACTTCTGCTGCATGCCGCCGAAACCGGCAATCTCGTCGGCCAGAAGGCCGACGGCCAGCGCGTAGCTGTCCGACGCGTTGTAGCGCTTGATGGTGAAGAAGTTCTTGGTCATCAGGAAGCCCGGACCGTTGGAACCGCCTTCGAGCTTCAGCGTCGCGCGATCCGAACCGCGCGGGAAACCCTTACCATTGGGGCGGAAGAAGCCGAGCTTCTGCCATTCGGCCAGGCTCTTCGTCTGGTCCGCATAGCGAGCACCACCCGCAGGCACGGCCGTCTCGTAGCCCCAGGTGCGGCCGGGCTCCCAGCCGTTCTTGGCCAGAAGATTTGCAGCGGTTGCCAGCGCATCCGGCACGGAATGCCAGATGTCGCGCTTGCCGTTACCGTCCGCATCGACCGCATAGAGCAGGTAGCTCGTCGGGATGAACTGGGTGTGGCCCATGGCACCCGCCCAGGAGCCGGTCAGCTGCTTTGGCGTCACATCGCCCGACTGCAGGATTTTCAGTGCGGCAATCAGCTGGGTGCGGGCAAACTTGGCACGCTTCGGGTCGGAATAGGCGAGCGTCGCCAGTGCCTGAGGAATATTATGCAGGCGTTCGGGCTTTTCCAGCACCGCGCCGTAATTGGATTCCATCGACCAGATGGCGAGGATGACGTGCTTGTCGACGCCGAAATTGCGCTCGATCCAGTTGAGCGTCGTGGCGTGCTTCATCTTCATCTCGCGGCCGATGCGCACCGTGTAGGGGTTCACGCGGCTGTCGAGATAATCCCATATCTGAGTGGTGAATTCGGGCTGGAAGGTTGCCTTGCGCAGCGCGTCCGGATCAGGTTCAGTTACGCCTGCAAAGGCTTTCTGATAGGTCGCGCGCGAAATGCCTTCCTTGGCGGCTGTGGCATAGAACTGGTTGATCCATTGTTTGAAACCCGCATCTGCACTTGCAGTGACGGGCGTCAAAGCAATGGTCAGGCCTGCGAGTGCCACGCAGCCAAATTTACGGACGCCGGAAAGGATCATCTTTTTCATCGTCAGTCTTTCGTTTCTCTCGAATGTCAGTTCGATTGCGAGATACGCATCGGGCTTCACGATGGGGTACCAAATTAAAGTCAACAAATTCTTTACCATTAACGATAGGTAAGGTCACGCTTTGCAAAAACTTGCCACTTTTGTCATAACAAGTTCGTGTGCGTTACTTAAATGCCGTTGAAATCTCTGAGGAGGGATGTGTGGTAGAAAAAAAGAAAATTCGGAAAGCGGTCTTTCCGGTGGCTGGCCTTGGCACCCGTTTCCTGCCGGCAACCAAAGCTGTTCCGAAGGAAATGCTCACCGTCGTTGACAAGCCGGTCATCCAATATGTGGTGGACGAAGCGGCTGAGGCTGGTATCGAGCATTTCGTATTCGTGACCGGACGCGGCAAGGGCGTGATCGAAGACTATTTCGATATCCAGTTCGAACTGGAGCAGATGCTGCGCGAGCGCAACAAGAATGCCGAACTGACGCTGCTGACGAACATTCTGCCCAAGGCCGGCACGGCCAGCTTCACCCGCCAGCAGGTTCCGCTCGGTCTTGGCCATGCGGTCTGGTGCGCCCGTGACATCGTCGGCGACGAGCCTTTCGCGGTTCTTCTGCCCGACATGATCATGACCGGCGACAACAAGTCCTGCCTCAAGGGCATGGTCGAGCTCTACGATCAGAGCGGCGGCAACGTTCTGGCGGTCGAAGAATGCGCACCGGAACTCGCCCATCGTTACGGCATCGTCGCGCCCGGCGAAGAGATCGGCAACGGTTTCCGCATCATCGATATGGTGGAAAAGCCCGCCAAGGGCACGCAGCCATCGAACTACTTCATCAATGGCCGCTATATCCTTCAGCCGGAAATCTTCACGCTTCTGGAAACGCAGGAGCGCGGTGCCGGCAATGAGATCCAGCTGACCGACAGCATGCTGAAGCTTTTGAAGCAGCAGGATTTCACCGCTTATCCGTTCCGCGGCGAGACCTACGACACCGGCGCCAAGGATGGCTTCATTCTGGCAAACCTCGCTTTCGCCCTGCAGCGCGAGGACATCCGTCCGCTGATCGAAGGCCCGCTGAAGGACATCATCGCCAAGATGGGCTGATGACCGTATCGCTCCTGACCTGCCATGTCGGACTTGGTCCCAAGTGGCGGGGGAGGCATCGGTTCTGAAAAACGTCAATCCCGGCATCGTGCCGGGATTTGTTTTTGTGGCATAGGCCCACACTTGTCCGGTGCCATGGTCGGGGCTCGTTCAGTCAAACCAAGTCTTTGGTCTGAAAAGACTTTTCTTGCCGCGCAGACGCGCGTCGGCTGGATTCCTGTGACAAGCACAGGAATGAGGGTGCAAACGATAGCTATGGCTCATTAAACCGGACAGCAGTGGGTCAAGCTGAAGGATCACCCTGACAGCACCAACGGCCTATCGCTTGAGCGTCAGGCCAGCGCCGATGCGCCAATTGTGGTTGTTGGTCACGGGCGTGGTGTCGTAGCTGACGTCGGTGGTGAAATCGAGGTAGCGGTTGATATTCCAGGTCAGACCGGCACCAAGCGTATATTTCGTCTCGTCCCTGATGCTGGAGGTCTGGAAGTTGCGGTGTTCCAGTCCGGTCGTCAGCCGTGCCACGAGGTCATAGCGCAATTGCTGGATCAGGCCGACGGTCAACTGACGCGTCACCCAGCCGCCCTCAGGGCCGCCGGCAAAGTCTTCGATGTCCGTCTTCAGGCCGAAGTTGACGTCCGTTCCGCGCATCGGCGACCAGGTCAGTGTGCCATCGGTGGTCAGCGCGTTGACGGATGCCAGGCGGCTATCGTCATAGTCGCGCCGAAGAAGGCCGACGGCCACTTCGCCGCGCCACTTCTCGCCAAGATCGATCTGCGTTCCGACCTTCGCGCCATAGGAGACGGATGAGCGCTGGTAGCCGGTTCTGTCTGTCTTCTGGTCGTAGGAGCTGAGCGCCCCTGTCGCTTCCAGGAAGGGAATGAGGGCGGGCGACACTTCATAACCGACACGTCCGCGGACGGCGGCACCTGAGCGATCGCGATCGGACAGGCTGATCGGCTGGCCGTTGAGCCCCTTGGCGTCGGTATAGACGGTGCGCGACAGATCGAGTGCGGCAAGCGTCTTGACGAGGGCGACATTGTGCTCGATCGATGCACCGGTGGTGAAGAGGTGCTCGCCGCCCTGCACCGCCGCACCGGTAATGGCGTTCGGATCGGTTGTATCCTCGCGGCTGAAGGTGTAGCCGGCTTTCAGCCTGGCTGTCGTCTGGTCGGCCAGATCGAGGCGCAGTTCGGCCTGCACATTGGCGCTCGGACTTTCGCCCGCGCTGCTGCCGCCGAGATTGCGCTCGTAGATCCCTTCGCCGGTGACGGTCAGCGCATGGCGGGACCAGTCGCTCGTCAAGGTGCCGCGAATGCCGGTCGCCAGATAATTGCGGTTGGTCGATCCTGTGGCAAATGTCTTGTTCTCATGGTTGATCGTCTGGCTGATGGAGGGGCGCAGCGTCAGCGTGCCGATGCGGATGCCGGGCGCGGTGCCATCATCGATCGCAACCTTTTCGCCGCCGTCAAGCGTGGTCTCATAGGTGTTTTCCCGCCGATCGACCGGTTCTATCGCTTCATCGACTGGCTCCGCCACGGCGCTGCCAGGATCGACGCTTGTGCGCGTACCGTTCGTGGTCGTGGTGCCGGTGGTCGGTCTCGGCGTGGGAACGACGGTCGCGGCAGGCGTCGGGTTCTTGCCGGAGGCCGGATCGTTGGCATAAGGGTCGGCGCTTTGCAGCCCGGCAGGCTGCACCGGCGTGTTCCGATCCGTATTCTGTCCGGTATTCTGGCCCGTGTTCTGGCCTCTATTCTGCCCGAGCGTCTGCGCCTGCGCGGGCAGGGGCAAGGCGAGGGAGAGGGACGCGCACAGCGACAGGCAGGCCGGCAGAGCGGCGGCTGCTCTGCGCAACGTCTTTTGACGTAGCGCGGTGCTGTGAGAGGTCATGCGTTTCACCCGGTTCGGTATCTTGGTTACTCAAAGGTAAAGTCGCATGGTTAATATCTGGTTGATTATGCGCCCTCTTTCGGCTCACCATCAGGGGCAGGAGCGGATTTCGCCAATAGACAGGCAAAGACGAAAATAGTAACAGTCCCGCCATGACCACGAGATCTGCTGCCCTGACCGAAAACAACGCCATCGAGTCTGCGCTGAGAACCGTTTCGATCGAGCGGAACGGGTTGGCGGCGCTGGAGACTGCGCTTTCCGGAGAGCTTGGCGACGCCTTTGCCAAAGCCGTCGATGTGATCGGCAACATCACCGGGCGGCTGATCATCACCGGTGTCGGCAAGAGCGGCCATATCGGCGCCAAGCTTGCGGCGACCTTCGCCTCCACCGGCACGCCTGCCTTCTTCGTGCATGCGGCGGAAGCCAATCATGGTGATCTGGGCATGATCGGTGGCAATGATGTGGTGCTGGCGATTTCCAAGGGTGGCGAGAGTGCCGAGCTTCGCAGCATCATCAATTACACCCGCCGCTTTGCCATTCCGCTGATCGCGCTGACCTGCGCCAAGGGCGGATCGTTGGCGAAAGCCTCCGATATCGTCCTTCTGATGCCGGATGAGGAAGAGGCCTGCCCGCACCGGCTGGCGCCGACCACATCCACCTTGATGCAGCTTGCCCTTGGCGATGCGCTGGCGATTGCGCTTCTGGAAGCACGCAAGTTTACCGCTGGCGATTTTCGCGTGTTTCATCCCGGCGGAAAGCTCGGTGCCAGCCTGACGCTTGTTGGCGACATCATGCACACCGGCGAGCGCGTGCCGCTGGTGGCGCAGGGGACCCCGATGGCCGAGGCGATCCGGGTTCTGGCGCAGAAGCATTTCGGCTGCGTTGCGGTACTGGATGAAGATGGCCGCCTTTGCGGCATCGTCACCGAGGGCGACATGGCGCGCAACCTGACGCGCAATCTGGCGGAACTGACGGTAGACGACATCA
Organism: Agrobacterium cavarae; assembly: GCF_004310285.1. Taxonomy (GTDB): domain Bacteria; phylum Pseudomonadota; class Alphaproteobacteria; order Rhizobiales; family Rhizobiaceae; genus Agrobacterium; species Agrobacterium cavarae. Next base: position 491,021 of record NZ_SISF01000033.1, on the reverse strand, counting down.
TGACACGGACGCCGAAGACCGTGACGAAAGAGGTTCTGGCGACGGCTGCACTCGCCACGCTCGAGAAGCACCATATCGGCTCGCTGATCGTCATCGATGCCGACAAGCGGCCGATCGGCCTCGTTCACTTCCACGATCTGCTTCGCATCGGCGTGGCTTAATCCCCCGTCATCGCAGGCTTGCGTCTGTTGCCGTAAAGCGTGAGCAGGAGACCCGCCGCGACAATCAGCGTCGCCCCCATCACGGTTTGGAGGGTGGGCACGTCTCCAAATATCAGAAAGCCCAGAATGCTGACCCAGATGAGGCTCTGATATTCCAGCGGCGCCAAGAGAGACGCCGGCGCAAGACGATAGCCTTCCAGGAACAGCACCTGCGCGAGCACGATCTCTATTCCCAGGATCGCGCACATGCCGATTTCGAACCAGCTGGCTGGCATGGTCCAGTCCATCAGCAGGCCGCTGACCAGACAAAAGACGAGACCCGTCGTCAGCAACTGCGCCTGCGTGCTCTCTCTCGTCGCGGCCTTGCGGGTGTAGACAACCGTGAGAGCCCAGAACAGGCCGGAAGCAAAAGCAAGGAGCGTTGGCGCGAGGTTGAGGGAACCGGCCGGGTTGGCGGCGATCACCGTGCCGATCATCCCCATGACGACCGCTGCCCAGCTTGCTCTTCCCACCTTTTCGCCGAGGATCGGTATGGAGAGGACGACGATGATCAGCGGGGCTGTGGCGTAAAGCGTCGTGACCTGTCCAAGCGGCATAAGCTTGGCCGCGGCGAAGAAACAGAAGGTGCAGGCGATTTGAAACAGTGCCCTCAGCGCTGTTGCCCACTTATAGGGGCTCTTGATGACCTCCCGGCACGCGGCAGGCTTTATCACGAGGGTGGCAACCACCATCACGAAGCTGCGGATGAAGATGAGCTGCCATACGCCGAACAGGTCTCCCATCCACGTCATCGTGGCATAATGCATTGAGTACATCATGTAGGAGCCGCAGACCAGGATGATGCCGAGTGCGGTTTTCTCGCGGGTGATGGTCACCGATGACGTTGCGGCGTTTTCTTCGTGCACCTGCAGACATTGAGGCGTGGCGGGACCTTCGCGAGGGGTGCTGAGTATGATGGTTTCATTTGACATCGGCCACCCACAAACCCCTTAATGCCTCAATGTGAATCACATAGTAGACCGGTCGTCTAGTCATGGCACGAGAGAATGCGACACGACACAAGCTTATTTGCGAAGGGCTGGAAGGCCTGATGGCGCATGGCTATGAGGGGGTGGGTATCGGGCCGATCCTTGCCAGTGCGGATGTCCCAAAGGGATCGTTCTACCATTTCTTCAAAAGCAAGGACGATTTCGTCGGCGCGATCATCGAGCATTACGCCGAGATTTGGGACGGGCGGCGCAAAGACATCTTTGCCGATGAGAGGCTGAGTTCGCTGGAACGTCTCGATGCCTATCTTGCAGTGCTGGAAGGTACGATCCAGGAAGAGCACCCAGCAGGCGGTTGTCTGCTTGGCGTCTTGGGACAGACCATTTCAGGCCGAAGCGCCATGCTGCGGGCGAAGCTCGCTGAGGCTTACCGTTCCTGGGAAAACAGCATCGCGGGTCTTCTTCAGGAGGCGGAGAAGGCTGGAGAGTTGAGGGCGGGTGTCGATCCGCAAATGGCTGCCGTGGAGCTGATCGACGCTTATGAAGGTGCGATCATCCGCGTCAAGCTGAACGATGATCTGGAAGCCTTTGCGCGTTTTCGAAAATTGGCGATCGCGAAACTGCGTCGTGACCGCGATGAGCAGGTCCGCAGCGCATAGAGCCAGCCGAAGGCGACAAATCGGCCGACATCGGCCTTACGTCATCGCCCGAGAGTGTTTCTAGCCAACACGGAAACGTGCTTGTGGCTTAACCCTTTGAGCGGCGTCAGCCTTCAGCCTTCTCCACCGTCAGGGTGCGGCCATGGGCCGAGGCGATGCGCACGCGCGTGCCGGCGGGCTGGTCGGTGCCTTGGACCGGCCACCAGGTGTCATCCAGACGAATGCGGCCGCGGCCTTCGGTGATCGGCTCCTGAAGGGTGGCCGTGCGGCCGATGAGGCTTGCCTCGCGCTGGTTGAGGAAGGGTTCGTCGGTTGTCGCATGCTTGCGGTCATAGTAGCGGCGACCGGCGATGGCGAAGACGACGGAGAGTGCTGCAAAGAGCAGGAGCTGGATCTGCCAGCCCCAGAAACCCATGTCCCACAGCGCCAGAGACAGCGCGCCGACCACCAGGGCAGCCGCACCGATCCAGATCAGGAACACGCCGGGTGCCGCCAGTTCCGCCACCAGCAGGATGGCCGCCAGCAGCCACCAGCTCCAGGGACCGAGATCGGCGACGAGTTTCTGGATCATGTCACTTGTCCGTCGGGCCGGCGAAAGGGTTTGGAACGGTCACGTTGACCGTCTGGCCGCTGGGGCGGTTGGATGGCGGAACGGAGGAACGGCTTGTCGTGGCGCGGGGCGCTGGTGGCGGGGTCGTGCCGTCATTGTCCCTGCCGAAGACCTCGCGGGCAATGGCGCCGATGCCGCCGAGCGAGCCGATCAGCGAGGAGGCTTCCATCGGCATCAGCACGATCTTGGAATTGGTCGCCTTGCCGATATCGGCGAGCGCCTCGGTGTATTTCTGGGCGATGAAGTAGTTGATGGCGTGGATATCGCCGGCGGCGATCGCTTCCGAAACCATGCGGGTCGCATTGGCTTCGGCTTCTGCCAGACGTTCGCGCGCCTCGGCATCGCGGAAGGCGGCTTCGCGCTGGCCTTCGGCCTCCAGAATGGCCGATTGCTTGGCACCTTCGGCGCGCAGGATCTGCGCGTTACGCGAACCTTCCGCCTCCAGAACCTGGGCGCGCTTTTCACGCTCGGCCTTCATCTGGCGGGCCATGGAGGTGACCAGATCCTTCGGCGGCGCAATATCTTTGATTTCGATGCGGGTGACCTTGATGCCCCACGGGCCGACCGCTTCATCGACGACGCGCAGCAGGCGGTCATTGATCGCATCGCGGTTGGACAGAAGCTCGTCGAGGTCCATCGAGCCCATGACGGAGCGGATGTTCGTCATGGTCAGGTTCTGGATGGCGAATTCCAGATTGGCGATCTGGTAGGCGGCCTGGGCGGCGTTCAGCACCTGGTAGAAGGCCACCGCATCGGACGACACGCTGGCATTGTCCTTGGTGATGACTTCCTGGGTTGGAATATCCAGCACCTGCTCCATCACATTCATGCGTGCGCCGATCCGCTCGATGAAGGGGGTGATGATGTTGAGGCCGGGCTCCAGCGTGCGGGTGTAGCGGCCAAAGCGCTCCACCGTATAACGGTATCCCTGCGGCACGGTTTTGATACCGGCAACCAGCGTCAGGATGACAAGAACAACCGCCGCAATGACAAAAATATCGAAACCGCTCAAGTCCATTCCTGCTCTCCTGTTCAATCACCGGGCGAAAGAAAGGGTGGGATCAGACCCAGCCCTGCAATTCCTTGCGCACAACTTTTTCGAGAACCCGCATACCATCCGCACTGTCGTTGAGGCAAGGAATATGGGTGAACTTCTCGCCGCCATGGTGGAGGAAGCTCTCGCCCGCTTCGCCGGCAATTTCTTCCAGCGTCTCAAGACAATCGGAAACGAAGCCGGGATTCATCACGGCAATGCGCTTGACGCCTTCGCTTGCCAGCCTCTCCACCGTCTTGTCGGTATAGGGCTGCAGCCACTCTTCCGGTCCGAAGCGAGACTGGAAGGTGATGAGGAAGCGGTCCTTGTCCAGACCCAGCTTCTCGCGCAGCAGGCGACCGGTCTTCATGCACTGGCAGTGATAGGGATCGCCCTTCCTGAAGTAGGATTGCGGAATGCCGTGGAAGGACGCAATCAGCTTTTCAGGCTCCCAATCCAGCGTCGCCAGATGGGCCTTTACCGAGCTGGCCAGAGCATCAATATAGGTTTCGTCATCGTGATAGGGCGGCACGGTGCGCAGTGCCGGCTGCCAGCGCATCTTCATCAGATGCTCAAAGGCCTTGTCGTTGACGGTGGCCGTGGTCGCGGCGGCATATTGCGGGTAGAGCGGGAAGAGCAGGATCTTCTCGCACCCCTCGGCCTTCAGCGCATCGATCTTGGAGGCGATCGAGGGCTGGCCATAACGCATGCCCCAATCGACCACCACATTCGGCAGGTCGGTCAGTGCTTTTGCCATCAACTCGGACTGGTTGCGGGTATAGGTGCGCAGGTAGCTTTCGTTCTTCTCGTGGTTCCAGATTTCCTCATAGGCCTTGCCGACCTTTTGCGGGCGCTTGTTCAGCACGATGCCGTAGAGGATCGGATACCAGAAGAGGCGCGACCACTCGATCACGCGCTTGTCGCTCAAGAACTCCGCGAGGTAGCGGCGCATGGACTTGTAATCCGTGCCATCCGGCGTGCCGAGATTGACGAGAAGAACGCCGACCTTGCCGAAGGAAACCTTCGGATGGTCCTTGGGCAGGTGGCTTGCGGGGAAAGCGGTGATATCTGCGGCCATTAACTTGTCCTGAACTCTCATGAATCGCGGAAGACTACGTCCGCTTTGATCTCTTGGATCAATCTTTAGACCATCAATCCCCTGATCTGAATTGATTTTTGACAAAGCGCACGTGGCATATCAGCGCGATGCGGGATGATTGAGCGGTTGACGCCCCGTTGCGAGGGCCGCGGCATTGGCATTGTCCCTTCCGGGCACTCGTAAGCCGGTGGAAAGATGGATCCTCGGGTCAAGTGTAAAGACCGGACACATCCCTGACATCTGTTCGGAGACATCCCTGACACTTTTGCCGGATGGCAGAGGAGGGGTTGGATCCCGCTTGGCAAGATCGGCGAAACAGGCAATCCGGTTAAAGGTCCTAAGATCGGCGGATGGTCCATTGTGAATCTCGGACGACGAAAACCTCTCGACCGTCATCCTCGGGCTTGACCCGAGGATCCATCTTGTCAATGGCTTGCGGGCGATCATGTCCACCCTCGGCCCGGGGACGAGTGGAAAACCAAAAGCCGGCCCGCAATGCGAACCGGCTCTTGTCATCAATCAACCAAAGATCAGTTGGCCGGGATGGTCAGCTCTTCGCCCACCTCGATGTGGTTTGGACGGCGCAACTCATTGGCTTCGGCGATCTTCTTCCAGTCGATGCCCTTGCCGTATTTCTCCTCGGCGATCTTCCACAGCGAGTCGCCCTTGGTGACGACATATTTTGCTGCCGCGGTGGCGGCTGCCGGTGCGGATGGCGTCGTGGTGGAAGGAGCAGCCGGAGCTGCAGGTGCGGCGGTAGACGGCGCTGGTGTTGCCGGTGCTGGCGTGGCGGGAGCCGGTGCAGCAGGAGCAGGCGCGGGTGCCGCAGGAGCCTGAGCCGTGGTGGCCGGAGCGGGTGCTGCCGGTGCGGCGGGCTGCTTTGGTGGGGCGACGTAACCGGCAGGCGTTGCGTCTACGATGCGACCGTCCGTGTAGGGCTTGTAAGGGCTGTGCGCGCCGATATAGGCAGCCACCGCATCTTCCAGGCTCGGTCCGAAGTCATAGGGGTTGATCGCCTTGGTGGCGAAGGTCTTGAAGCCGTCGCCGCCGGTGCGGGTGTAGTTGTTGGTCACGACGCCATAAGTCTTCTCCGGGTCGAGCTTGACGAAGTTGTCGCCTTCCTTGACCTCGACGGAGACGATGCGGCTTCCGGCAGGCTTGGAACGATCGAAGGTGTATTTCAGGCCCGACGCCTGGACGAAGCGACCCGCACCTTCCTCGATCTGGCTTGCGCCATTTTCGAGAGCCGCGACAAGGTCGGCGCCCTTGATCTGGAAGGTGGCGATGGAGTTCTGGAACGGCAGAACCGTCAGAACTTCACCCATGGTGACCGGGCCGGCATCGATGGAGGCGCGAAGACCGCCGCCGTTCTGGATGGCGATGGTGATGCCCTGATCCTTCACGCGGTCAAGCAGCGCGTCGGCAACGAGGTTGCCCATCGAGCATTCCTTGGCGCGGCAGACCTCACGCGAGCCGTCGATCGGGGCTTCGCTGACTCCGATTTCCTTCTTCTTCATCTCTTCCAGCGGTGCGGCGAGTTCTGCCACGCGCTTGTTGTAGGCATCGTCCTGGGCAACGGCTGCGTCGAGCAACTTCGGTGCGCCGCTGACGGATTTTACCACGCCGTTATCGTCGAAGGTGACGGCGAGATCGCCGAGATATTTGGAGTAGGCATAAGCGGTGACGACCGGAACATCGACGCCCGATGGGTTCTTGACCATGGTCGGGTAGGGGCCGGCGGCCTTCGGATCGGTGCTGGAGAGCAGCGTGTGGCTATGGCCGCCGACGATGACGTCGATGCCATCCACTTCTCTCGCGATTTCCTGATCGCGCACATAGCCGACATGCGAAAGCAGCACGATCTTGTTGACGCCCTGGTCCTGCAGTTCCTTCACCGCGCCCTTGAGATAGGCGACCTCATCCTCGAAGGAGACCTTGTCGCCCGGAGAGGAGGTTTCGCCCGTATCGGTGGCGAGAACGGACACCACGCCGACCTTCTGGCCGCCCATGTCCTTGACGACATAGCCCTTGAACTTGTCCTTCAGTTCCGAGCCGTCGGCAATCTTGGTGTTGCCGGAAATGATCGGGAACTTGGCGGCGTTGATGAACTTCAGAAGTTCTGCCGGGCCATCATCGAATTCATGGTTGCCGATCGCCATGGCGTCGAAGCCGATGCCGTTCATGAATTCGGCAACCGGGCCGCTCTTGTACTGCGTATAGAAGAGCGAGCCCTGGAACTGATCGCCGGCATCGAGAACCAGAATATTGGCGTTCGGGCCAAGCTCGGCGCGACGCGCGTCGATCGCGCCCTTCACCCGGGCAATGCCGCCAAAGCATTCTTTCTTTTCCGTCTCGGCAGCCGAGCAGGTGGAATCATATTTGTTGATCGGCTCGATGCGGGAGTGAAGATCGTTGATATGCAGGATGTTGAGTTGATAGTCGGCAAGTGCTGCACCCGCCGAAAGCGCGACCACGGACGCGGTCATCAGGCTAAATCTCAAAATCCTGTTCATCAGTCTCTCTCCTGTTGATGTCGTGCTTTTCGTTTCAGACCGTCAACATTCACAGCTAATGCAAGACTGTGACAGCCATTCGAAGGCATGTTTCCATCTTGAAGCATCTGCCGCAAGTAGAATTCTTGTGGTGGAGTGACAATAAAAAAACGCGCGCTACACGCGCGCGTTGAATAAGAGATCGCTCTTTATTCGGTGGGGCCTTTCGGCTCAGCCCTGACGAGTCAGAGTGAACTGGCTGTTGGTATCCGTCGTGCAGTTCAACTGACCGGGGGAAATCAGGGCGCAATTGACGCGCGACTGGGTGTTGCGCACCAGCGAGGTCATGTTGATCTCGTAAAGGGTGGGGGAGATCGCCACGTAGGTTCCGGATGCCAGAAGCGTGTTGGTGTCGGAGGAACGGGTGGAGAAGGACCCGTTCTGGAACGTGGAGACGATGCCGTTACGGTCGATCCAGCGGCCATCCACTGCGGGGCGCTGCGAAATCGACGGCATGGGCCGCATGGGGCTTGAGGCTGGAGCACAAGAAGAAACGGCAACTGCAGCCAACAGCAAGGCAACACTTGTCTTGAAATACATTATTCTTTTCTCCTGCGATTCTTCAGCCAATGGTTAATGACCATGGCGCGAGTTCCGGTTTATTGCAAGCGAACGACAGGCGATACACACCGGTTCCGGCATCGCACCACAAAACCGCAAGCGTGGCAAAACTGCATCAATGCGCAGCGGGACGCGCTCAGGTTTTGGCCTGAGCGCCTTCCTTTCCATCAGGGCTCAGCGCACCAGAATGTTGCGGAACTGCCAGGGGTCGTCCTTGTCGATATCGTCCGGGAAGAAGCCGGGACGACCGTCCAGCGGGGTCCAGTCGGTGTAATGGCCTTCCACCGGGCCGAGATAGGGCTTCTGGATTTCGAGGCAGCGGCGATAATCCATCTCGTCCGCTTCGACGATGCCGACGTCCGGATTTTCCAGCGCCCAGACCATGCCGGCCAGAACCGCGGAACTGACCTGAAGGCCGGTGGCATTCTGGTTGGGGGCAAGCTTGCGTGCCTGTTCCAGCGTCAGGCGCGAGCCATACCAGTAGGCGTTCTTCTCATGGCCGTAGAGGAGCACGCCGAGCTCGTCGGCGCCATCGACCAGTTCGTCCTCCGTCAGCACATGCTGCACGGCTTGCGCCTGTCCGCCATTGCCGAACATCTCGTAGAGAGACAGAACCGCGTCGTTGCAAGGGTGGTAGGCATAGTGGCAGGTGGGGCGGAAGGCGACCTTGTCATCCTCGTCGCGCACGGTGAAGTAATCGGCAATCGAGATCGCCTCGTTGTGGGTGACGAGCAGGCCATATTGTGCGCCATGGGTCGGGCACCATGTGCGCACGCGGGTATCGGCACCGGGCTGCTCCAGATAGATGGCTGCCTTCGATCCCTTCTTGTGCTTCCTGGCGTTTTTCGGCTTCCACGTTTCGTGGCTGCCCCAGCCCAGTTCGGCGGGCTGCAAACCTTCGGCGATGAAGCCTTCCACCGACCAGGTGTTCCAGAAAGTGCCAAAGGGTTTGGGCTCGCGGGCGCGCTGCGTGTCGCGCTCTGCCACATGCACGCCCTTGACGCCCAGGGTCTGCATCAGCTTTGCCCAGCCTTCGCGGTCGCCGGTTCTCGGCTCCTCGATCTCAACGCCCATATCACTCGCCAGATTGACGAGCGCCTGCTTGACGAACCAGGAGACCATGCCGGGATTGGCGCCGCAGGTGGAAATGGCCGTCGTGCCGCCGGGATGTTTTTCCTTGGCTTTCAGCATGGTCTGGCGCAGCCGGTAATTGGTGCGGGCAGAATTGTCGGCCTTGTCGTCAAAGTAAAAGCCCGGCCACGGCTCGACGACGGTGTCGATATAAAGCACGTCGTGCTTGCGGCAGAGCTTCATCAGATCGACGGAGGACGCATCCACCGACAGGTTGACGCAGAACCCGCCCTTGCCGCCTTCGACCAGCGGCGTCATCACGTCCTTGTAATTATCCTTGGTCAGATGGGTGCGGATGTGGCGAATGCCTTTCTCGGCCAGATCATCGGCGATGTCCTCGCGCGGATCGATGACCACGAGTTTCGTCCGGTCGAAGGTAAAGTGCCTTTCGATCAGCGGAAGCGTGCCACGGCCGATAGAGCCGAAACCGATCATGATGATGGGGCCGTTGATCTCCCCGTAGATCGGGTATGCAGCTTCCGTCATTTCAATTCCCTTCGTAAACTATGGTCTAAAACCAGATTATCCATTCGTATCAATAAAGTACAACCACATGACGCGAATATGAAGCACGTCTTCATTCTCTCTTTACTATCGAGAATGATGCATCCTTTCTCGCAATCGCAATTTTGACACGAGCCGATATAATTGTCTGCTAAATAAGCGGCCATGAGGGACGCTGGCCGGATTTCAGGTGACGAATGTTCCGTCATGATGAGCAGTCTTATATCGGCGGTCTTCTGGAGCGCGTGGCGGCGTTGCAAGACGTAACGCCTGTTCTTATCGCGCTCTACGATACGGAAGACCGCGTTCGCTATGCCAACCGGGCCTTTCGCGAAGCCTTCCATCTTTCCGAAGACAGCTTTCCCACCTGGGCCGAGATCATCCGTTTGAATTATCAGAACCGTCAGGGCCTGATCATCAATACAAGGGATTTCGAGGCCTGGCTTCTCTCCGCTCAATCCCGGCGCGGCAAGCAGGCCTTTCGCGGGCTCGAACTCGATATGCATGACGGGCGCTGGATCTGGATGACGGAGACGGTGGAAACGGATGGCTGGATGCTGTGCGTCGGCACCGACATCACCGCACTTCGTCAAAACCAGCGTAGTCTGCGGCAGGATCGCGACCTTGCGCTGCGCGCCGCGCAGACCGATGAGTTGACCGGAACCTCCAATCGACGTTTTGTTTTCGCTCGCCTGGCAGATCACGCCGAAAATGTCGACAAGGACATCGAGCCCCCGTTCAGCATTTCCATCATCGATATCGATCTGTTCAAGGGGGTCAACGACCGCTTCGGTCATCAGGGTGGCGATGCGGTGCTGCGCGACTTCGTCAAGCTTGCCCATTCGACCATTCGCCGGCCGGACTATTTTGGCCGTGTCGGCGGCGAAGAGTTCATGCTCGTGATGCCACGAACCGGACTGGAAGAATGCGCCTCGATCGTCGGACGCATTCTGGAAAAAGCGGCAGAGTCACGACCCTTCGCCGACCATCCCGAATTTTCCTATAGCTGCTCGGCCGGCATTGCGCTCTACAAGGCGGGTGAGGGCAGCAACGAACTCTACCATCGCGCCGATCGGGCGCTCTATCTCGCCAAGCAGAATGGCCGCGCCCGGCTTGAGTGGATTGTCAATTAGCGCTAAACATTAAAGTCTTTTCTAAATCATGGGCTTAGTCACAGATCGGTCCAGATCGACGTGATAGTGCCGGGTGTCGCATCATCGATCATTCAAGAGGAAAATGTAATGAAAACGATATTGCTCGCTCTTTCCGTCAGTGCAACGATTTTTGGCCTCGGCTCGAGCGCAATGGCAATGAGCAATCCTGCTTCAGATTTCTGCGCGAAGATGGGCGGTCGTTCCGTCAGCGCCAAACTGTCCTCCGGTGACGAAATCGGTTTGTGCTACCTGACGAAAAACAAGATCGTTGAGGAGTGGACATTGTTCCGTATGTTCGATGGTAAAGTTCCCGCGAAGTCGAAGAACCCTTTTCTCGCCAAATGAGACTGAGGTTTCAGTGATTGTCGACCGGGCTCTATTTAAATCCGGTCGATCATCCCTGCTCGAACTAGACCAGTTCGGCCGGCACCAGCCCGTGCAGCGAGTTGCCGACGAAAATCTTCCTGCCTTGCAGATCTTCGGGCTTCAGCGCCTGTCCACGCGCCTTGCGCTCGCGGATAAGATCTGCGCGCAAAACACCCGGCAGAATGCCGCTATCGAGCGGTGGGGTCAGCAATTGGCCGTCCGGGCCTTCGACAAAGAGGCTGGTGGCGGAGCCTTCGCAGATTTCACCACGCTCGTTGAGAAGCAGGACCTCGTCAGCCTCCTTGGATGAAAACTCGGCACGCGCGGCATCATAGGGTTCGCGCCGCGAGGATTTGTGCCGGTAGAAAGTGTCGCTGGAATCGAGCCTGGTCTTTTCAGCGATCTTCAGCCGCCAGACAGCATCCGGCGCAAGCGGCTGAAAGGGCTCTGCGGCAATCTCCAGCTCGCCCTTGTAGTTCATCACCAGAGCGACCTTCAGAGGGCCGTCGCCGTTCACGGTTGTTTTGAGTGCCGAGGCCGGATCTTTCGGCGGGCGAAAACCCAGCGCATCGGCAGACCGCAGCAGGCGGCGCAGATGCTGTTCCAGCCGCTGGAAGCCGCTTTGCGGCTCCCATCGCAATGTTTCCCTCAAGGTAAGGTCAGCGGGCTTGCGCTTCATGCTCCTGGTCCGTCTTCTGCATCTGTTCCGACGGGATATAAAAACCGGCGAAGCTTGTCCGAAATGGGAGCGTCGCCGATTTTTGTTGTCACGGTCTCATTTTGACGGCGCGTCGAGGGCTTCCAACTCGTCGATCAGCCCTTCGATCATCGACAGACCCTTGCTCCAGAAGGAGGGGTCGGTCGCATCAAGGCCGAAGGGTTTCAGAAGCTCCGAATGGTGCTTGGTGCCGCCAGCCTTCAGAAGCTCGAAATACTTCGCCTGGAAGCCCTCGTCGGCATTCTGATAGACGGCATAGAGCGAGTTCACCAGGCAGTCGCCAAAGGCGTAGGCATAGACATAAAAGGGCGAGTGGATGAAGTGGGGGATATAGGTCCACCACGTCTCGTAACCCTCCGAAATGCGGATCGCCGGCCCGAGGCTTTCTTCCTGCACCGACAGCCACAATTCACCGATCTGCTCGGCGGTCAGTTCACCCTCCTTGCGGGCGGTATGCACCTTGCGCTCGAATTCGTAGAAGGCGATCTGGCGAACGACGGTGTTGATCATGTCCTCCACCTTGCGCGCCAGCATGGCCTTGCGCTCGCGCGGATCGGTGGTGGCTTCCAAAAGCTTGCGGAAGGTCAGCATCTCGCCGAAGACCGAGGCCGTCTCGGCAAGGGTCAGCGGCGTGGCGCACATCAGCGCACCCTGCTCACCGGCTAGAACCTGGTGCACGCCATGGCCAAGCTCGTGGGCAAGCGTCATGACGTCGCGCGGCTTGCCAAGATAATTGACCAGAACATAAGGATGGGCGGACGGCACCGTTGGATGGGCAAAGGCGCCCGGCGCCTTGCCGGGGCGGGCGGGCGCATCGATCCACTCCTCATCGAAGAAGCGGCGGGCGATATCGGCCATTTCCGGGGCAAAGGCGCCATAGGCGGAGAGCACCATATCCTTCGCGTCACCCCAGGGGATGATGGCGTTGGACGTATCTGGAAGCGGCGCGTTGCGATCCCAGTAGTTCATCTGCTCCATGCCGAGCCAGTTGGCCTTCATCTTGTAATAGCGATGCGACAGACGCGGATAGGCCTCGCGCACGGCAGCCGCGAGCGCATCGACCACCTCGCGCTCGACGCGGTTTGCCAGATGGCGGCTGTCGGCAATGTCTTCGAACTTGCGCCAGCGGTCGGAGATTTCCTTGTCCTTGGCCAGCGTGTTGGTGATCAGCGTGAAGACGCGCAAGTTTTCCTTGAAGGTGGCGCTGAGCGCGGCTGCCGCCTTGCGGCGCGTTTCCGGATCCGGCTCCTGCAGCATGTTGAGCGTCGGCTCGAGCGGCAGGGCTTCGCCGTCAACGTCAAAGCGAAGGTCGGTCATCGTTTCGTCAAAGAGGCGGTTGAAGGCGGCTGCACTCGTCATGGATTTTTCCAGGAACAGCTGCTCCAGGCTGTCATCCAGCTGATGCGGCTTATCCTTGCGCAGGTCCACCAGCCACGGCTTGTAGTGCGCCGCAAGCGCATCCTTGTCGAATGCGGCATCGATCAGCGCATCGTCGATGCGGTTGAGTTCCAGCGGGAAGAACAGAAGGTGCGAGGCGATATCGGTGAGCTTGGCTTGGGCATCGCCGTAGAGCTTTCCATTGGCCGGGTTCGACGTATCGGAAAAGTAGGTGAGGCCCGCAAAGGAACCGATGCGGCCGAGAATGTCGTCCAGTGCTTCATATTCCTTCAATGCCGCACCGATGCCCTCATCGCCCGAACGGCTGGCGGCAGCTTCAAGCTTGCCCTTCCATTTCGTCTCGAATGCCTTGGCATCGCTCTCGGCCTTTTTCAGGTCGCCCTTGTATTCAGCGGAATCGGCTGAGGGGTAAAGATCGGAGAGCTTCCAGACCGGCAGGTCGCCAAGAGCAGCGCTTGCGCTTTCGGCGGGAGAGAAGGCAGGCATGGGGGTCGATGTCGTCAAGGTCATGAAACGCGTCCTTTTTGTCTTCGCATCGAAGCATATGGGTGCCTTTGTTTCCTGTGGCAATGCTTAAAATGCAAGCAATTCTCACAACCCGATGTTGAAGTCTTGCGTGGCAAAGTCGAGCCAAAGAGCCTGCATGAGGCAGGTTCATAAACCGGAAACCGGAGCTCGAAATGACCGTTCACGTTCTCATTGTCGAAGATGATCCCGTCCAGCGCCGTGTGCTGAAACAGGCCGTGGAGCAGAATGGACATGCGTGCCTGTTGGCCGAGGGCGGCAAGGCGGGCCTTGGGTTTTTGAAAACACGTGGGTCGGAGATCGGTGTCGTCGTCATCGATCTGGCGATGCGCGGGCTGGACGGTCTTTCCTTCATCCAGGCGGTTCACGATCTCGGCATGGACGTTCCCGTTGTCGTCCAGACCGGGCAGGGCGGCATCGACGCGGTTGTCGAGGCCATGCGGGCAGGCGCTTTCGATTTCGTCGTCAAGCCGGTTTCGCCCGAACGCCTTGGAACGGCGATTGCCGGTGCGCTGAAATCCGACGATCCAAAGGGTCGATCCCTGCGGCGCGCGCGCCACCAGCCGATTGGTCTTGCGGATATCGTGTCAGCCAGTCCTGCGATGGCACGGGTGGTGGATCTGGCAAAACGCGCCAGCCACTCCACCATTCCGGTGGTGCTGGAAGGCGAGGCGGGTGTCGGCAAGGAGATGATTGCGCGCGCCATCCATGCGGGCAGCGACCGGGCGACGAAGCCCTTCGTCATTTTGAACTGCAGCGCGATTGCGCCTGAACTGATCGAGAGCATGCTATTTGGCGGCTCAACGATGGATGAAGGTGAGGCTGGCGAGCGCCAGCAGGCCAAGTTCCTGCAGGCCGATGGCGGCACGCTGTTTATTGATGAGCTTGGCGATCTGCCGCTCGAGGTGCAGGTGAAGCTTCTTCGGGCAGCGCAAAGCGGAGAGATCGAAGCCGCGGGATCGTCCAGGCGCCGCAAGGTGAATGTGCGGCTGATTTCCGCCACGGCGAAGAACCTGATCGAAGAGGTGAAGGAAGGCCGCTTCCGCGAAGACCTTTATTACCGCCTCAATGTCTTCCCCATCACCATTCCGGCATTGCGCCGCCGCAAGGAAGACATTCCCTTCCTGGCGCGCACCTTTGCCGAACGATTTTCCCTCGAGCAGAAACTGCCGCAGACGGTCGGCGTCAGTGCCGCAGCACTTGCGCTGCTGACCGCCTATGACTGGCCGGGCAACATCCGCCAACTGGAAAATGCCGTCTTCCGCGCAGCCGTTCTGGCGCAGGGCCGCGAGCTGGCACCAAGCGATTTCGTCCAGATCACCGCGCAGGTTCCAGGCTTCGAAGGCAATGCGCGAGAGGCAGGCGCACACGCCGCGGATCGGTCCGTGGCTGGAACCGCGCCTTCGCTGGTCGAGGTCAAGGCATCTGAAGCACCGGGTACGCATGGGACTGCAAGCGAGGAGGCAGACGTGGAGAATGATGGCGTTTTTCCCAGCGGCAGTCTGATCGCCAGTACCGATGAGACCGGCAATGTGCGCACCATTGCCGAAATCGAAGAGGAACTGATCCGGTTCGCACTGCGATTCTACCGCGGACAGATGAGCCAGGTGGCGCGAAAACTCGGTATCGGGCGCTCTACTCTCTACCGGAAGTTGAAGGATTATGGCATTGATCCCGATAATCCGATGCATGACGCGGCATGACGATGAGGGATGAAACCTAAATTAGGCGTTCGGATTTTTGTTAACCCCTGAGCAAGGATATTCGCTTACCCTTCATAAACCTCTTGTTAGTTGTCTGTTCACTATATAGAGGAAGGTTGTATGTGTGTGGCAAATTTGCCATCGTGTCACCGTAATTGAGGTTCAAGTGGGACAATGTGACAAATTGTCTGCCAGGCGGGGATCGAATTGCCATATCTGAATCGGAATAACGCGCATGCGGGCAAGTCTGCGCGCGGCTTGATCAAAGATATATGCACGAAGCTGTCGGCACGCGTTGTCACCGTTGCGTGCCTGATGTTAGCCGCAATGCCCATCTTCAGCGTTTCAGCGACGGAAGCCGCCGCCGAGACACGCAGTTTGAAGCTCTATTATATCCACACCAAAGAAAAAGCCGTCATCACATTCAAGAGAAACGGCAAGTACGATCAAAAGGGCCTGCAGGAACTCAATCGCTTCCTGCGCGACTGGCGTCGCAACCAGCCCACCAAGATGGATCCGCGCCTTTTTGATCTGGTCTGGGAAGTGTATCGCCGCTCCGGCGCCACGGACTACATCAACGTCGTTTCCGCTTTCCGCTCGCCTGAGACCAATGGCATGCTGCGTTCGCGCACTAAGGGTGTTGCCAAGCACAGCCAGCACACGCTCGGCAAGGCGATGGACTTTTTCATTCCCGGCGTGAAGCTCGCCCGCTTGCGTGAGATCGGCATGCAGATGCAGATCGGCGGCGTCGGCTTCTACCCAACCTCCGGCTCGCCCTTCGTCCATATGGATGTCGGCAATGTCCGTGCATGGCCGCGCATGAGCCGCCAGGAACTCGTTCGCATCTTCCCGAACGGCAACACCATTCACCTTCCCGCAGACGGAAAGCCGCTGCCGGGTTACGATCAGGCTCTGGCCGATTACAAGAAGCGCGTGAGCTCTTCGTCCATCCAGGTGGCGAGCACCGCTGGCTCCGGACCTGCGACATCTTCTTCCGGCGGCAAGCGCAAGACTCTTCTTGCAGCCCTCTTTGGCGGTGGCGACGAGGATGAAGATTCCGAAGAAATCGCGACACCTGCACCTGCCGGTCGTTCGCCTGCCCCTGCTCCTGTAGCGGAAGAGGCGGAAGAAGCCCCGGTCGCGGTGGCCTCTGCGGCGCCCGTGCCGAGTGCCGTGAATGCGCCGCTTCCGACCGCACGTCCGGCCTTCCGTGGCGAAGAAGCTTCGACTGGCCTAGCGACGGCGCTTTATTCGCCAGGTCGCAATGCCGCTCAGGATGCGCTCCAGGCTGCGACCACGCCAACACCGACAGCCGCACCGGCTGAACAGAAGTTCGCCGATCTGGCCGAGGTCTCGGTTCCGGTTCCGACCCTGCTTGGACCGCGCGGCATGCGTGGTGATGCTCAGGGTTCGGTCATGACGGCGTCACTCGATTCTGAAAATGCACCGGCCGATGCGCTGGTCGCCCATGTGCCGGTTCCGGCCAATCGTCCGGCTGTTGCAGAAGCACTGATCGCCTCTGCCAATGCCGATACGGAAGGCCAGGATGACGTAGCCGACAGCCAGGCATCGCTCTCTCCGACGGTGATTGCTGCTCTGGAACAGAGCGGACAGGATGCACGCTCTGCCGTGACGGCTGCTGCCATGCCGACGGCTGCACCATTCCCGTCATCGGCTGCTGCCTATGCTGCACCGACCCCAGTTGAGGCGCCGCGCCAGGTTGCCAAGCTTGATCCGATGGTGACGCCGAAGGCAAAGAGCTTTGGCGACGAGTTCGATCCGAAGCCAGCGGCTGCCAACAATAGCGGCCTCAATGCCGGCCTGCCGACCAAGGGTGGTCGCCCAAGCAAGCAGGATGCCGTCGTATCGCAGCAGGCCATGGTCAGCGGTGGACGCCTGACGCAGGAAGCGATTTCCGATTGGGCGCTCAGCCAGAACAAGGGTGCGACTGTCCGTGCGGTGAAGGCACCACGCGTCAGCAACCGCATGCTGAGCCACGATATGTCGGCCTCGAATGCGAGCTTCCGCCAGGGTGCCAAGGCGATCGACTCCAGCCGCTTCAGCTCACCGGTCAGAATGCCTTAATCAGCTTCTGCAGAGCATAAGATAAGTGACGGCGCGGAAATCGACATCGATTTTCGGGTCGTTTGTTTTTGCAGGCGACCACGCTGTGTCTCACCAAAGCGCCGTGCGTCCTACTGGACGCACAAAGGACTCTTTCCTTTTTGAATCGACGCATCGTGCTTTTGCGAAAATCAAGGCCGATCTTCGGGCCGATGCTGTAGAGAGTCCCCACGGAGAGGGCGTCTCAGGCGATTGAGACAATGTCTGTTCTTGCCGAAGCGTGCGCGGAGCTTTCGTCAGCCACGCTGTCACCTTGACGGGCGTTGATGGCGCTGTTAACGCTTTTTTCATTGCTTTGTTTGTCGCGGCGAAAGTTATGTGTGTCTCGCCGCACGTCATTTGTTTTAGGTCGCGCAAAGGCAGTGGTCTTGAGAGACGCTGCACGCATGAAGCTCTTTCAATGCGCCGGTTCTGACGAACCATGTCCCTGATGAATTCCGTGTTCCTGTGTCGATAAAAGACGCGCCGCAAGGCCGTTTTCAATCTCGTCTCAACGCTCTTTCCTTCGGCCACGGGCACGAAACGCGTTGAGGCTGGTTCGTCGTCACATGGGCATGCCACTCGACGGTATACGCGCCATGACCACGATTTCCTTGCTCGCCACACGCCAGATCGCCATGCTCTCCACCTCCGTGATTGCGGGGTTGACGAGTGCCGATGTCGACGCGCTGAGTTCGGCGCAGATCAAGGCGCTGACCAGCACGCAGATCGGCGCGCTCAATACCTCCGTGATTTCGTCGCTTTCCTCTGCCGATGTCGGTGCCATCGCGCCGAAGTCGATCATCGGTCTGACCCTGTCGCAATTGATGGCCATCGGCACGACACAGGTATCCGGGCTGACGACAGCGCAAGTCGCATCGCTCTACAGCAGCCAGATCGATAATCTATCGAGCGCGCTGATCGAAGCGTTGAACTCGGCCCAGGTGGGTGCCTTGAGCAGCGCACAGCTCGCGGCGCTCTCGTCTGCCGAGATCAACAGTTTCACCACCGATGAACTGGCCGCCATCAAGAAAGTCAATATTGGCGGACTGTCGAGCGCCGTCATCGCCGGGCTGTCGACGACGAAGTTTGCGGCGCTGACGCCTGCCCAGCTTGCCGCATTCAGTTCAACGCAGATGAGCGCCTTGACGAGTGCGCAGCTCGCAGCGCTGACGCCGGCGCAGATGGGTGCATTGACGCCGAAGCAGATCGCCGGGCTTTCGACCGACGTCCTCCATAGCCTCAGTTCCGGGCAGGTTGCCGGCCTGACAAACCGTCAGATGTCGGCACTCTCCGCCACCCAATTTGATGCTCTCAGCAGTGCCGGCCTTGCAGCCCTTGGCAGCCAGCAGGTGAGCGGATTGACAGCCGCACAGGCGGCAACGCTGACGGCCGCCGAGCTCAACAGCTTCTCAGCCGATGAGATCGCAGCGATCAAGAAGAACGTCGTGGCGGGCATCAGCACCGCCGCGATTGCCGGTCTTTCCACCAGCCTTGTCTCGGCAATCACGACGGCGCAGATCGCCGGCCTGAATTCTGCGCAGTTGAGAGCCCTGACGGCAGCCCAGCTTGCCACGCTCTCGAGCGGGCAGATCGCCGCGCTGAAGCCGGACCAGATCGCCAGCCTCACCACGGACGCAATCGCTGCCCTGAATGATGCGACCCTGTCGGCGCTCACCACGCGCCAGATTTCTTCGCTGACCGCTGCGCAATTCGACGTCTTGAGCTCCGACGACATCGCGCTCTTGAACGAAAATCAGGTCGCCGGCCTGACCTCCGCGCAACTCGCCACGCTGTCCTCTGCGGAACTCAACCGCTTCACCACGGCAGAGATCGCCGCTCTGAAAAAGGGTGCTTTGACAGGGCTGTCCACGGCGGCGATTGCTGGGCTCTCCACCACCCTGATCGCGTCAATGACGACAGCCCAGATCTCGGCCTTGACGTCCTCGCAGTTTCAGGCGCTGACCTCCTCCCAGCTTTCGGCGCTGACGGCGACACAGATCTCCGCGCTAAAGCCGCAGCAGGTCGCCAACCTGTCGACCGCGGTGATCGCGGGCTTGAGCGACGCGACGCTTTCGGCGCTCACCACACGCCAGATTTCGGCGCTCACCACAGCGCAATTCGGGTCGCTCGACAGCGCGGATATTGCGCTTCTCAGCGCAGCCCAGGTCGCGGGACTGACCTCGGCGCAGCTTTCAACACTGTCTGCGGCAGAACTCAACAGCTTCACCACGGCGGAGATCGCAAGCCTGAAGAAGAACGTGTTGGGCGGCTTGCCGACAGCCACCATCGCCGGCCTTTCCACCACCTTGCTGTCGGCGATGACGACAGCCCAGATTGCGGGCCTTTCCAGCGCGCAGGTCAACGCCTTGACCTCTGCTCAGATTTCGGCGCTGACGCCGAGCCAGTTCGCGGCGCTTTCGACCACTCAGATCGCGACGCTTTCCACTGCAACGATCGCCAATCTCACCACGGCGACGCTTGCGGGCATGAGCACACGCCAGATTGCCTCCCTGACGACGGCGCAGTTCGATGCACTGAGTTCCGCTGGTATCGCAGCACTGACCGAAACTCAGGTCGGCGCTCTCAACAGCACGCAACTGGCAACCTTGTCGGCTGGTGAACTCAACAGCTTTACCACCGCCGAAATCGCCGCCATCAAGAAAAAGGCGATTGCCGGGCTCAGCACAGGCGCCCTGAGCGGCCTCGACACCAGCCATCTCTCTGCCTTCTCGTCCAGTCAGGTGGACGGGATGAGCCCCGCGCAGGTCGATATCGTGATCGCAGCCTATCGGAGTGTGTGATCGAGAGATGGGTTAAGGGTAAGGATTGCCGGAAAACGGCACCAGCCTCCGTCCTCAGTGCCGCGATCATCATCGCAGTTCTGAAGCCCTCCTTCGAGTGCGGCTTGGCTGCGGCTGCGCGGACCTTACAAAATCCCTTCAACGCGCCATCCCGGACGCGATCAGAGATTAAGCACGACCAGTCTCAGGGCACAGCAGACATTTTCACTTTGCGCATGTAACGGGCTGGTGTCCGACTCAAGCAAGGCGGAAGGGATGAAACCCAAAAGCATGTCGCGCAATAGTGCGCAGCGGTTTTGCGATAACGACATGCGATAACAAGAACCTAAAGCGTTTGAGCGAATCTGAAAGATCGCGACACGCTTTAACAGAAACTTCCCAAGCACTCGGAGTGGATTGGGGCAGCGTCGCTGCGCATCAAGCGCGAAACGGCGAAGGACAAGAGGGCGGAGCTTCGCTCTCGCCCTCTTTCACTGCGATCAAACGCCGCTCTGGCCGTCCTGGGCAATATAGGCGATGCGGACCATGTTGGTGGCGCCGGGCGTGCCGAGGGGGACGCCGGCCGAGATGATGATGCGATCGCCGGGCTTGCCGAAGCCTTCGGCCACGACGATGCGGCACGCGCGGTTGACCATGTCGTCGAGGTCGCTGGCATCCCCGGTGACGACGCAGTGCAGGCCCCAGACAACCGACAGACGGCGCGCCGTCTGAATGATCGGCGAGAGTGCAATGATCGGAACCTGCGGGCGTTCACGCGCGGCGCGAAGGCCGGTGGTGCCGGACGAGGTGTAGGTGACGATGGCCGCGAGGCGCAGCGTCTCGGCAATCTGGCGGGCAGCGAGCGAAATCGCGTCGGCACCAGTCGCCTCCGGCTGGGCGCGCTGCGCGTAGATGATGTTGGAGTAGTGCGGGTCCTGCTCGACGGTGCTGGCAATGGAAGCCATGGTGGAGACGGCTTCGACCGGATAATCGCCGGAAGCGGATTCAGCCGACAGCATGATCGCATCCGCGCCTTCGAAGACGGCGGTAGCGACGTCGGAGACTTCAGCGCGGGTCGGGACCGGTGCAGAAATCATCGATTCCAGCATCTGCGTCGCAACAACGACCGGCTTGCCGGCGCGGCGGCAGGCGCGGGTCAGCTGCTTCTGGATGCCGGGAACGGCTTCGAGCGGCATTTCCACGCCAAGGTCGCCACGGGCCACCATCAGTGCGTCGGAGAGCTCGATGATCTCTTCGATGCGTTCGAGCGCCTGCGGCTTTTCAATCTTCGACATCAGGCCGACACGGTTGCCGGCAATCTTGCGCACTTCCGCCAGGTCTTCCGGGCGCTGGACGAAGGACAGCGCGACCCAGTCGACTTCTTCGGTTGCGAGAACTGCGGCAAGGTCGGCGCGGTCCTTGTCGGTCAGAACGCCAACGCCGAGCAGCGTGTCGGGCAGGCTGATACCCTTGCGGTCGGAAATCTTGGTGCCGGAAACGACGGTGGTGACGATGCTCTTGCCGTCGCACTTTTCGGCGCGCAGATGCAGCTTCCCGTCATCGATCAGCAGGCGGTCGCCCGGCTTGACGGATTCGAGAATTTCCGGATGGGGCAGGAACACGCGGTTCTTGTCGCCAGGGGCTTCGTTGTTGTCGAGCGTGAAGGTCTGGCCAGCGACGAGATCGACCTTGGTATCGGCAAACTTGCCGACGCGCAGCTTCGGTCCCTGCAAATCCGCCAGAATGCCGATCGGGCGGCCGTTGCGGCTCTCGACAGAGCGGATGCGCTGGATCAGCGTGCGCATCACGTCATGGCTCGCATGGCTCATATTGATGCGGAAGAGATCGGCGCCGGCAAGATGAAGCTTCTCGATCATCGCCTCTTCTGCCGAAGCGGGGCCAAGAGTTGCAAGGATTTTGACTTTGCGGTTACGCTTCATCAGTTCTGACTTTCCTGTGTTCCTGGCGTGTCCGAAAGCTGGACCATCCAGCTTCCCTGTCGGCCAGTATCGTATTCCTTGAAGCCCATGCGCTGGAAGCTGCGGGCATAGCAATCATCGACGCCGTTGATCTTGAACTCGTTTTCGGCCACGCACATGTTGACGTCGCCAGTCCAGCGCCCGCCGCGGGCCGCATCCTCGGCGTAGAGATAGTAGTAGCGCGATTGCAGCTCACCCTCGATCAGCGTGGCGCATGTGGAGGCAGGCACCTGCCACCAGCCTTCGCTGACCCAGCCTTCCTTTGCGCGATAGCCGATGGCAACGCCGACAAGGTTCTGCGTGCTGTTGCAGACGCGGAAATCCGCCAATGCCGGCTGCGCTATCAAAAGGGGAGAAGAGAGGACGGCGGCTGCGGTGAAAATGCGGATCGCGCGCCGATGTTTCTCGAGGAGAGCGGGGAATGTGTATGTCACGGCGTCCATCCGGATTCCATGGTTATAGTGAAAACACTTCTAGGCGCGGAGGCCCAAGAATGTCAACGCGAGTTTAATCGATTATATTATCAGGTCGGGTCTCTGGTGCGGTGCTGTCGATGGCCGTTTACCCGTGCAAACTTGCGCGTGGCGTCAAGCCATGCCATCAAGCGTCTCTCCCTTAGCTGCCCCAGAAATCAATTATGCCAGACTTTCAGCCATACGAAATCATAGAAGGCGATTATGACAAAGGCATGGTTTTGCTTGCAGACCATGCCATGAACCTTCTTCCACAAGCTTACGGCAATCTCGGTCTACCGCAAGCCGCGTTCGAGCGCCATATCGCTTATGACATTGGTGTGGAAGGTTTGACCAGAAAGCTTGCGGCTAGTCTTGGCGTGCCTGCCGTTCTCGGCCGCTTCTCGCGTCTGTTGATCGATCCCAATCGCGGCGAGGACGATCCGACGCTGATCATGAAGATTTCCGATGGCGCCGTCGTGCCGGGCAACCATCCGATCACGGACGAGGAGTGGGAGAGGCGGCTCGAAACCCATCATCGCCCCTATCACAATGCGGTTGATACGGTTCTGACCAGAACGGCGCAGACGTCTGGCAAGGCACCACTGGTGTTTTCGCTGCATTCCTACACGCCGTTCTGGAAGTCCGTTCCGCGTCCCTGGCATGCGGCGGTTCTGTGGGACACGGACCACCGTGCCGTTCACCCGCTGATTGAGCATCTGAGGGCGAGCGGCGATATTCTTGTGGGCGATAACGAGCCTTATGATGGCGCGCTGAAGGGTGACACCATGTATCGCCACTGCATGATGAAGGGCATCCCGCACGCGCTTCTGGAAGTGCGCCAGGACCTGATCGGCGATGAGGCTGGCATTGCCGCCTGGGCTGATCGTCTCGCTCCCATTTTTGCCGCAATGAATGACGATCCCACCCTGCATGAGTACAAGCAGTTCGCCTCGCGGACTGGTCCTTATTGAAAGGCGACATCGATATGAGCGAGCTTGACGAGAAGCAAAGAACTGAGTTCGAGGCAGCCGCCTTCCGCAGGCTGGTCAACCATCTGCGCAATCGCCCTGAGGTGCAGAATATCGACCTCATGAACCTTGCCGGCTTCTGCCGCAACTGCCTATCCAACTGGTATGCGGATGCGGCAAAGGATGCCGGTACCGATCTCAGCAAGGACGAGGCGCGCGAGATCATCTACGGCATGCCCTATGAAGACTGGAAGCGTCTTCACCAGAGCGAAGCGAGCGATGGCCAGAAAGCCGCCTTCGAAGAAAACCGCCCGAAGGAATAGCTGTCTCCCACCCGATTAGGCTTGACGTGAGGCCTTTCCACGGGCAGTTCACCAGCCGGGAATTTTGGCTGCCTTTGATGAGCAGCAGGCGAAGATTTCGCCGCACAGAAACGGGCTCGAAGCGAGCCGAACTATTGAAGGATCATGGAATGGACGAAACAGCCACAACCGAAACCGTCGCCGCCGCCGAACTTCGCCAGTTCATCGAGCGCGTCGAACGCCTCGAAGAAGAGAAGGCGGCAATCCAGGGTGACATCAAGGATGTCATGGGTGAAGCCAAGGGCCGCGGCTACGACACCAAGGCGATCCGCACCATCATCCGTCTTCGCAAGAAGGACGCCAATGAGCGCATCGAGGAAGAGACGATCCTGCAGACGTACATGGCTGCGCTTGGGATGGAGTGAGCTTCGGGCTTGCTCGATAAGTGACCTGTTTAATCGCCGCTTCTGCGGCGATTTTGCTTTTTGGAAGGCGCATGGATTGCTGTGGCGCCGACCTCTCCATCGTCATGCTCGGGTTTAACCCGAACATCCATCTCCGTTGCATTCGCGTCGACGGGTTTGGATCCTCGGGTCAAGCCAGAGGAGGACGGCAGAGTGTGGCGCAGCGCCGTCACCAGTGATAGTGACTGTACCGAACGGGCATCAACGACGCCCCATCCCGCAGGGCAAAAGCGACAGGCGTATCAGCTGCGCGTGCCAGCCAGCTTTTCGGAAAGCTCGCCCATTTCCTTCTGCGCTTCCTTGTCGGCGGGGTAGAGCGTCAGGTAGCGCTCCCATACCTTCATCGCGGTCTCATTGCGCTCTGAGCTTTCCAGAATATTGGCGAGACCGGCAAGGGCGGGGAAGAAGCGGGGTTCTTTTTCCAATGTGCTGTTGAGGTCGGCCATGGCCTTGCGGGTGTCGCCATCGGCCAGATGTATCATGGCGCGGCGGTACCAGGCGCCGGCGTAGTCCGGGTCGAGGAAGATGGCCTGGTCGAGGAAGTCATAGGCTGCGGCGCTGCGCTTCTGTTCATTGGCCTCTTCGGCCCATTGCATCAGCAGATTGATGGTGGGGCTGCCGGAATCGCTCCACTGGCCAACGATTTCGGTGGCGATGACGCGGGCCTTCTTGGCGTCGCTCTCCTTCTTCAGATTGTTGAAGAGATCGCCGACCGGGTCTTTGGAGGCAGGCTGCTCAGGCTGAGGCGCTGTCGTTACCGGCTCCGCAGCATGGGCGGTAAGCGTCGCGGCCGGGGCAAGCGGGCTGAGCGAGGCGAGGAGGAGGGCACAAAAACGAAATTGGCGCATGCGGATCACGATAATCCGTATGCGCCAATTAGGAAATCGAATTCTGTCTGCTATCAACAAAGTGATCCGCCTTTTCAAACGGAGCACTGCAGAAACGCAATCAGCCCTGACGAGCCTTGAAGCGTGGGTTCTGCTTGTTGATGATGTAGACGCGGCCCTTGCGGCGAACCAGACGGTTGTCGCGGTGACGAGCCTTAAGCGCTTTGAGCGAGTTCTTGATCTTCATTTTTCTGGTCCGCAGTTTGGCGGGCTTTCGCACGCATAATCTAAACAATCAAAAGCGCGCAACGGGGCGCGCCTTTTTCGGTTGGCAGGCAGATACCCTTTCAGCACCGGCCTGTCAACACGCTACGCAAGCTTTTACCGGGAAAACCCCGGCTTTCCAGCCTTGGTGAGTTGCGTCACATGGCCCATCTTTCGGCCCGGACGGGCCTCCGTCTTGCCGTAAAGATGCACAAGGCAGTCTTTTTGGCTCAGCCAATCCGGCACGCTGTCGATGTCGTCGCCAATCAGATTGGTCATCACGCAATCGGAATGACGCGCGGTGCTGCCAGGCGCCAGGCCCGCGACGGCGCGGATATGCTGCTCGAACTGCGAGACCACGCAGGCCGCTTCCGTCCAGTGACCGGTATTGTGGACGCGCGGCGCCATCTCATTGGCCACCAGCGAACCATCCGCCAGCACGAAGAACTCGATGCCGACGACGCCCACATAGTTCAGCGCGGCGAGCAGCTTCTGCGCCGATTCGACCGCAACTGTTCTTGCCGCGTCAGAGAGATCGGCGGGAATCGTCGACGTATGGAGAATGCCGTTCAGGTGAACGTTTTCGGCCGGATCGTAGCAGGTGACGGTGCCATCCTGAAAACGTGCGGCAATGATGGAAATCTCACGCTCGAAGGGAATGAAACTTTCGAGAATCAGCGGCACCTTGCCGAGCGCATCGAAGGCGCCGGTCAGATCTTCCCCGCCCTTGAAGACGCGCTGACCCTTGCCGTCATAGCCCATGCGCCGCGTCTTCAGCACACCCTTGCCGCCGAATGCTGCAAGTGCTGCTTCAAGACCCGCCTGATCGTCCACGGCGCGGAAATCGGCTGTGGGGATACCGCAGCCATTGAGGAAGCGTTTTTCCGTCAGGCGGTCCTGCGAGGCGCTCAGCGCTTCAGCCGGCGGATAGACCGGCACAGAGGCGGCGAGCGTTTCGGCCGCGACGACGGGCACGTTTTCGAACTCGTAGGTCACGACATCGCAGAGGCTTGCCAGTTCGGCGAGCGCCTTTTCGTCATCGTAAGCCGCAACGATCTGGCGGTTGCAGACCTGCGACGCCGGACAATCGGCCTGCGGTTCCAGCACGACGGTGCGGAAATTCAGGCGGGCGGCTGCCATGGCCAGCATGCGGCCAAGCTGGCCGCCGCCGATGATACCGATGGTGGACGATTTCATTGCGGGGCGTCCATGGGATATTCGGCAACGATGGCCGTCTGACGGGCGCGGTAATTGTCCAGCCGGTCGGCCAGATCCTCGTCGAAAAGCGCCAGCACGGCGGCGGCCAGAAGGGCGGCGTTGATGGCGCCCGCCTTGCCGATGGCAAGCGTGCCGACCGGAATGCCCGCCGGCATCTGCACGATGGAATAGAGGCTGTCCTGTCCGGACATGGTTTTCGACTGAACGGGAACGCCGAAGACGGGGAGAGGGGTCAGCGCTGCCGTCATACCGGGAAGATGGGCGGCGCCGCCGGCACCGGCGATGATGACCTTGAAGCCCTCATCCTTCGCATTGGTGGCGAAATCGAACATCCGCTCCGGCGTGCGGTGGGCGGACACGATGCGCGCCTCATATTCGATATCGAGCGCATCCAGCGTATCGGCGGCGTTTTTCATGGTCTCCCAGTCAGACTGGCTTCCCATGATGATGGCGACGGGCGGCGTTTCGGTGGTCAAGCGGCCTCTCCTTGTCCAGAGGGTTGTCAGGGTCCAGAGCTTATCAGGCGATGATATCCGGAATGATCTGATCTTCGATCTGGGTCATCTTGTCCTTGATGGCCAGCTTCTTCTTCTTCATCCGTTGAATTCTGAGCGCTTCGCAATTGGTCTGGATCATCGCGTTGATGGCCGTGTCGTAATCCTCATGCTCCTGCCTCAGCCTTGCCAGCGTAAGCCGGACGTCCGCCTGTTCCTGGTCGGCCATCTCGTCGTCCCCATTGTAATGAACCGGACCGCCATCCGGCATCTCTGTTGTTGGTCTTCGTGCCTGTACCATCAAATGGCGGTAACGGGAAGTTTCCTTAGAGCGCTTCCTTGTCAAATGGCAACGTTCTGCCGGAGCAGGTTTTCGTCAGGGCAAAGGCGATTGGCGAAGGGCATACCCAAAGGTACGGCCGAGCCGATCGCCTTTGATCCTGGCGGAAAAATCCCCGGCCCTTCGGGTTGGTTGAAACGGGCCACCTGCTTGCCCGGACGGCTTGGCCGTATGCGTTGGCTACGGCACGCGCCATCCGGACAATCAGTCGATCCCGTTTGAACCAACAGAACTGTTTCCATTTAACAAGGAAGCGCTCTTATAGCATTTTTGCCGCACTATTGCCCCGATTTCGCCTTCGACAAAGCGCGCTTTCCGTGTCACAGTGCTGTCGTAAACCTGAAACTCCAGCGATGGAGCGCTGGAGGTAGGTTCAACAAGGAAGGACGTGCCGCATGACCATTCAGGCTCATATTGCATCGCTCGAAAAGAAACACGGTGCTCTGGAGGAAGAGCTCGAGAGTATTCTTGCTTCCCCGTCTTCCGACGATCGGGAGATTGCCAATATCAAGCGCAGAAAGCTGCGTCTTAAGGACGAGTTGCAGAGGCTGAAAGCGACCACGAAACATTGATTTTCAATAACTATTGAGACCGCAGGGCGAGTTTTCGCCTGAGAAGCGGTAAAAGTTCAAGGCCCTGGTTGCAAAGCGCGATCAGGGCCTTTCCGTTTTGTCTGTAGGAGGCTGCGGATGCATGCGCCGCAAGGGACATTTGTTACGCCGGCAAGCCATCCCAGAGCAGTTTCAACGCCGCGATAAACGCCATTCCATACATCAGCGGATAGAAGACGGCGGGCTTCATGTATTTGACAACCTTCGCACCTGCAAATGTGGCAATCATCGCCACCGGCAGCAGCGTGGCCGAGGTGGTGAGGTTGGTGGAATCCAGCGCCCCCAGCGCAAAATAAGGAATGAGCTTGATCGCATTCATGATGGCGAAGAAGCGCACGCTCATGCCGGTATAGGTCTTCGGATCCAGCTTGAGCGGCAGCACATAGATCTGGAAGGGTGGACCACCGGCATGCGCGACAAAGCTTGCATAGCCGGAAAGTGACGACCAGAGCGTGGCGGCAGCCGGTCTCTGCGGTTTTGGCGCAATCTCCTGTCCGCGGCGGGCGCGGAAGGTCTCGTAGAAATAGCGCAGCACGAAGAGGATGGTGACGGTTGCGACGACGAGGCGCATCGCGTCGGGAGAAATCAGCGTCGAGGTAGCCCAGCCGAGCGCAATGCCGGCAATGGCGCCCGGCAGCATCAACAGCAGCGTTTCCCGGTGGTTGTGGTGACGCCACGCCCAGAGCGCCACCAGATCCATGACGATCAGAATGGGAAGGAAGATCGCCGCCGCCTGCACCGGCGGCACGGCCAGCGCCATCAGCGGCACGCCCATCAAGGCCAGGGCACCGCCGAGCCCGCCTTTCGACAGGCCGACCAGAACGACAGCGGGAATGGCAACAAGGAAGAAATGGAGATCGAGCGACATGGTCAGGACTTGAGATGAGCGTGTGAGACGACCATTGGAACAGGCCGCGGGGGGAAAGGACGACAAAGAGTCCAGCTATGAACTGTTGATCCTTCGTGCAGTCCGGTTTATCGGAAACAGTATATGAAAACGAGTGCAGATTGGCGATGAAGCGTTCTTTCTGCGGAAAATGGAAAAATCATGGGTTCTCCTGAAGATCGCTGCCGTCTGGTTCTGATCGTGCCGCAAGCCGAAGATGCTGGCCTGCAAGCCAAGGCGCTGGAGGATGCCCTGAGGGGCGGCGACGTCGCCTCCGTCATCATTCCCCAATACGCTCTCGATGACGACAGCTTCCAGAAACGCGCGGAAGTGCTGGTGCCGATCGTGCAGGCGGCGGGTGCCGCAGCGCTGGTTGCCGGTGACAGCCGCGTTGCCGGCCGCGTGAAGGCCGATGGTCTGCATGTGATAGGCGGCGTGGAGCCGCTGGCGGAAGCGGTGGAAAAGTTCACGCCGAAGATGATCGTCGGCGGCGGCAATGCCGATGACCGGCACAAGGCGCTGGAGCAGGGCGAAGCGAACCCGGACTATATCTTCTTCGGCAAGCTGGAGGGTGATATCAAGCCGGAGCCACACCCGAAGAACGTCGCACTCGGCGAATGGTGGGCGTCGATGATCGAAATTCCGTCGATCGTCATGGGCGGTTCGGATGTCGCCTCGGTGGTTGCGGTTGCCGAAAGCGGCGTGGAATTCGTGGCACTGCGCCAGGCCGTCTTCGCTCACGCGGGCGGCGCGGCGCATGCCGTTGCCGAAGCTAATGCATTGCTTGACGAAAAAGCGCCACGGTTTGGCGGTTGATACGGGCGATGATCCTTCGCTTGCTCCGCCTTTCCCCATCGATCTCGCTTCTGGCGATGGCTTTTGCCATCACCGCGACCCCTGCCTTTGCGCAGGGCCAGGCTCCAGCGGCCGGCCAACAGCCAGCGCCGCAGCAGGGTGAGCCGCAGGCAAGCCCTGATCTTTTGCCGGGCCTTCAGCCGCAGGCGCAAGGTGTCGATGGCGCCGGCGAGGAAGACACCGATTTTGGACCGGTGGTGAACCAGGAACCGGACGTGCTGTCGCGACCGACAGACCAGGATGCCGATCCGCTGCGGAAAGGCCGGGTGACCGGCGGCGATCAGAAGGATCTCCAGCCTTCGGAGGGCGTCACCGTCTATCAGCGCATGGGCGCCGAGCTTCCGCCGCTGCCGAAGGAAAAGGAATTCAAGGGCAAGATCGACGAGGCCTATGGCCATTACCAGCGCGGTGAATATGTGCAGGCGCTGGACAAGGCGCTGACGCGCGCGCAGGACGGCGATGCCGCAGCGCAGACGCTGGTCGCTGAAATGATGAGCCGCGGCCTCGGCATTGCCCGCGACGACAAGACCGCCACCTTCTGGTACGAGCAGGCCGCCAAGAATGGCGATCCCGTTGCCATGTTCAAATATGCGCTGATCCTGATGGAAGGCCGGCTCGTCAAGCACGACAAGACGCTTGCCGACGACTACATGCGCCGTGCGGCTGAGGCAGGCAATCCGGAAGCCGAATTCAACTGGGCACAAATCCTCGTTTCCCAGACGCCCGGGCCAAAGGGTCTGATGGCGGCGCTGCCCTTCTATGAGAGGTCGGCGGAAAAAGGGATTGCGGATGCCCAATATGCCGTGTCGCAGATCTATTTGAACGTGCCGGAGGTGCCGAAGGAAAAGAAGGCAAAGGCGCGCGAATGGCTGACGCGTGCCGCAAAGGCGGGCTTCGATACCGCGCAGGTCGATCTCGGCATCTGGCTGGTCAACGGCACGGCCGGCGATCGCGATCTGGAAGAAGGTTTTCGCTGGCTGAATGGTGCCGCTCAGCGCGGCAATGTCGTGGCGCAGAACAAGGTGGCGCATCTCTACATCCAGGCGCTCGGAACGCGCCCCGATCCGATCGAGGCGGCCAAGTGGTATGTGCTGTCGCGCCGCGCAGGTCTAAAAGACCCGGGGCTGGAAGATTTCTATCTCGGCATCGAGGACAGTCAGCAGAAGCAGGCGATCGACGCGGCCAACAAGTTCCGGCCCAACTGAGGGCGAAGGCGCCGCCACGGCTCACGAGGCGAACGGGTCGTCCTTTTACTGTTTCAATTGTTGGGAGGCCCACCGTCGCACGACGTTGTGATAACGCCGAACCTCTCTTCACCGTCATCCTCGGGCTTGACCCGAGGATCCACTGTCGAACCGTTAAGCAGTTGAAAAAGATGGATCCTCGGGTCAAGCCCGAGGAGGACGAACGAGAGGTTTTCACACTTGATCACAGGATTATCTCAACCGGTACTTCGAGACGCTTGATTGGCGTCAAGGCCCCGGAAAAGCAGATGCGCCGTGTACCGTGGCATTTCACCTTTTTGCGCGACTATGCTTTAGCCTTGAATTTCGGTGCGTTTTGTGGTCTTGAACCCGCAAATCTAAAATAGAAACCAATATGCCTGCCTGCCCCGATCTTGCGCGGCCGGTTCAGCCACCTTCCAGGAATGTTTTCATGGCCCGTTCAGCCCTTCTCAATGTCATGGTTCAGGCCGCCTTGAAGGCGGGAAAATCTTTGTCGCGTGACTTCGGTGAAGTGCAGAACCTGCAGGTATCGGTCAAGGGACCGAGCGACTTCGTGTCCCAGGCGGATCTGAAGGCTGAAAAGATCGTTCGCGAGGAGCTGATGAAGGCACGTCCGACCTATGGCTTCCTCGGCGAAGAGGGCGGCGAGGAAATCGGCACCGATGGCGCCCATCGCTGGATCGTCGATCCGCTGGACGGCACCACCAACTTCCTGCACGGCATTCCGCAGTTTGCGGTCTCCATCGGTCTGGAGCGCAGCGGCGAAATCGTCGCCGGCGTCATCTTCAACCCGGCAACGGACGAGCTTTACACCGCCGAGCGTGGCGGCGGGGCGTTCCTCAATGATCGCCGCATTCGCGTTGCGGCCCGCAAGCAACTTTCCGACAGCGTCGTCTGCTGCGGCGTTCCGCATCTCGGCCGCGGCAACCACGGCAAGTTCCTCGTCGAACTTCGCCATGTAATGGGCGAGACCGCAGGCGTGCGCCGCATGGGTGCCGCTGCTCTCGACCTCGCCTATGTCGCAGCCGGTCGCTTCGACGGCTTCTGGGAAGCGGAACTGTCCCCCTGGGACATCGCCGCAGGCATCGTGCTCATCCGCGAAGCCGGCGGCTTCGTTTCCGATATGGGCGGCGCGAACAGCATGCTCGAAAGCCGCAGCGTGGTTGCGGGCAACGAGTATATCCAGAAGGCGCTGCTGGACGTCGTCAACCGTCCGGTTCCTGGCCGCTGATAGGGACCGAGGCGTCTCCTCTGACGCCCCCATTCCTGTGCCCGTCACAGGACTCCGGTCGGACCAAATCTTTGGTTTGGAAGAATGTTTTCTCGTCGCGCTGACGCGCGACGGCTAAGCTTCCCGTGACGGTACAGGAGTGAGGGTGGGTCAAGGAATCCTTGCTCAAGGCACTTGCCCGGTCTACCGCGACGCCTATGCGTTCGATCCCTACGGTACGACCGAACCTCACCTTAGCCTCCCTTTCATTCTTTGAAAAAGCTTTGTTCTCAAAAGGCTTTTCACTTCAATTCGTCGTAATTTTACTCTAGCTTCCGCTCCGAACCATGTTGATGCCCCAGTCTTGAGGGCAAGGTCATGGCAGCATCAAAGGAACGGGCCCTATGGCGGATACGGAACTGCTCGATGTCGGCGTCGAGAAACCGCTGACGAAAGAATATCATCACAAGCTGTCCAGCCCGACGCCGTTCTTATGGACGATGATGATCTTCCTCATCATCGTTGCCTTCCTTGCCGCCATTCTCTTCCGGCAGGCCCAGTCAGCCTTCATGACCAATCCGGGTCTGAACGGCTTCATTCTCG
This sequence comes from Agrobacterium cavarae, assembly GCF_004310285.1. GTDB lineage: Bacteria > Pseudomonadota > Alphaproteobacteria > Rhizobiales > Rhizobiaceae > Agrobacterium > Agrobacterium cavarae. Next base: position 458,273 of record NZ_SISF01000033.1, on the reverse strand, counting down.
GCGTTCTCGCCATCGGCATCGTTCTGGTGTTCATGCAGATCTTGAGCCTGCGCCCCGAAGTGCGCTGGTTCAACAATTTCCAGGCGGCCGGAAGCGTCGACAAGGCCGGGCGTCCGCCGAAGCTCCTGGCGCCGATGCGGGCGCTGATCGGCAAGCGCGGCGAAGTGCGGGTCTCGACCGTCACGCAGCGCTCCATTCTCGATTCCATCGCCACGCGTCTGGATGAATCGCGCGACACGTCGCGCTATCTCATCGGCCTTCTGGTCTTCCTCGGTCTGCTCGGTACCTTCTGGGGTCTGATCGGCACGATCGGCGCCATCAGCGACGTCATCCAGGGCCTCGATCCGACATCCGGCGACAGCAGCGATATTCTCTCCTCGCTGAAATCCGGCCTGACGGCGCCGCTGTCGGGCATGGGCACGGCGTTTTCGTCCTCGCTGCTCGGTCTTTCCGGCTCGCTGATCCTCGGCTTTCTCGATCTTCAGGCGGGCCGCGCGCAAAACCGCTTCTACACGCAGCTGGAAAACTGGCTGTCGTCTGTTACCGATCCGGGCGTCGATCTGTCCGTTGATGGCAAGCCCGTTGCGGCGAGCGGTGCGGCGGGTACCGAGCGTTCACTTGCCGCCATGCATAATCTGGCGGAGGGCATTCAGGGGCTGGTGAAGAATATGCGCGGCGAGCAGCAAATGCTGCGTGACTGGATCGAAGCGCAGCAGGAGGAATCCAAGGCGCTCCGTCGCACGCTTGACCGTCTCACTGCACGAATGGATGCCGACCAGAAGGCGGCCAGGCGATCCACTCCCCACGATAACGGGAGCGCGTGATCATGGCGCTTGCGCGCAACCGCCGTCGCGACAGAGGTATCGATTACTGGCCGGGCTTCGTCGATGCGCTGTCGACGCTGCTCATGGCGATCATGTTTCTGCTCACCGTCTTCGTTCTTGCACAGTTCGTGCTCTCGCGCGAAATCTCCGGCAAGGACGAGGTCATGACGCGCCTCAACAACCAGATTGCCGAGTTGACCGAATTGCTGGCGCTGGAAAAAGGCAGCAAGCAGGATATCGAAGACACGCTTGCCAATCTGCAATCGACCCTTGCGCAATCTGAAAACGAACGCTCGCGTCTGCAGGCGCTACTCGATTCCGGTGCGGGCAACAGTTCCGCCGCCAATGCCCGTGTCGGGCAGTTGACGGGTGAGCTTGAGGATGCGCGCGAAGCCGGTGCCAGAGCCTCGACGCAGATCGAATTGCTGAACCAGCAGATCGCCGCACTCAGAGCTCAGATCGCTTCCGTCGAGGCGGCACTGCAGGCGTCGGAAGCCAGGGACACATCCTCTCAGGTGAAGATCGCCGATCTCGGCCGTCGTCTGAACGTGGCGCTGGCGCAGCGCGTACAGGAGTTGAACCGCTATCGCTCCGACTTCTTCGGACGCCTGCGCGAAATCCTCTCGGACCGCGAGAACATCCGCATCGTCGGCGACCGCTTCGTCTTCCAGTCGGAGGTCCTGTTTCCGTCGGGCGGCACGGATCTCAATCCGGAGGGGCAGGTGGAAATGGCGAAGCTTGCCGCAGCGCTGATCGATCTTGCCAAGGAAATCCCACCGGAGATCAACTGGGTGCTGCGTGTCGATGGTCACACCGACAATGTGCCTCTGTCCGGCTCCGGACGTTTTCGTGACAACTGGGAGCTATCGTCGGCCCGCGCCACCTCCGTCGTCAAGTTCCTGATTTCCAAGGGCGTGCCGGCCAACCGTCTGGTCGCAGCCGGTTTTGGCGAATATCAGCCTTTGGCGGAAGGCGAGACGCCGGAAGCCCGTTCGCAGAACCGCCGTATCGAGTTGAAGCTGACGGAGCGCTGATCCTCTTGGGGCGATGGGGGGGCGCTTTGCGCTCGCATCGGGATCGCGGCCTTTAAAGCGTGTCGCGATCTTTCTGATTCGATCCCCAACGATTTAGTTCTGTACTTGATCGCGAGTCGTTATCGCAAAACCGCTGCGCAGTTCTGTGCGGACCATGCTTCAAGCCGCGTCGTTGGCGTCCGTGTTGAATTGCAGGCGTGCCAGCTTGGCATAGAGACCGCCCTGGCGGATTAGGCTTTGGTGCGTGCCTTCCTCGATGATGCGGCCTTCATCTATCACCAGAATGCGGTCGGCCTTGAGCACGGTCGCGAGGCGGTGGGCAATGACGATGGTGGTGCGCTTGGCGATCAGCTCGTCCAGCGCCTTCTGCACCAGCGTTTCACTTTCGGCATCCAGCGCTGAGGTCGCTTCATCCAAAAGCAGGATCGGCGCATCGCGCAGGATGGCGCGGGCAATGGCGATGCGCTGGCGCTGGCCGCCGGAAAGCGTGACACCGCGTTCGCCGGCCACGGTGTCGTAACCTTCCGGCAGTCTGGCAATGAAGCCATCCGCCTGCGCGGCGAGCGCTGCTGCCCGGACCTGCTCACGCGTGGCATCCGGTCTGCCGAAGGCGATGTTGTCGTGGATGGAGGAGGCGAAGATCGCCACATCCTGCGGCACAATGGCGAGCCTGGAGCGCAGCTCCTTCAAGGTGACGGAGCGGATATCGGTGCCGTCGATGGTGATGCGGCCGGATTGCGGATCGTAGAAGCGCATCAAAAGCGAGAACACGGTGCTTTTTCCAGCGCCCGACGGGCCGACGATCGCCACTGTTTCGCCGGCGGCGACGTGGAAGGAAAGGTCGGAGATAATCGGTTTGCCTGCACCCTTCGGATAATGGAAGGCCACATGCTCGAAGCTTGCTTCGCCGCGCGGCGGAACGGGCAGCAAAACGGGGGAGGCCGGTTCTTCGACGGGGGACTTCTCCTCCAGCAATTCAGAGAGGCGTTCGGCTGCACCTCCTGCCTGCGACAGCTCGCCCCAGACTTCCGAGAGCTGACCAAGCGAGCTTGCGGCGATGACGGAATAGAGAACGAACTGGCTGAGCGTACCGGCGGAGATCGCGCCGGTCAGGACGCTATGCGCGCCATACCACAGAATCGCGACGACGCTGCCGAAGACCAGGCTGATGGCAACGGCCGTTAGAATGGCGCGAGCGCTGATCGCCGCGCGGGCGCCATGATAGGCCTTCTCCACGGCGGCATCGTAGCGGCTGTTTGCCAGCATCTCGGCATTGAAGGACTGGATGGTGCGGCTGGCGGAAATCGTCTCGGAGGCGAAGGCAGACGAGGCGGCAAGCGTATCCTGCGTGGTTCTGGAACGCGAGCGCACCGAGCGGCCAAAGGCGATCAATGGAAAAACGATGAAGGGAATGGCGAGAAGTGCAAGACCCGCAAGCTTCGGGCTGGTATAGACCATCATTGCCACGGCGCCGAGACAGAGCAGGGTGTTGCGCAGCGCCACGGAAGCGGACGAGCCGAAGGCGGAGCGGATCTGCACCGTGTCTGCGGTAAGGCGCGAGGTCAGTTCGCCGGAATGGTTGGTATCGAAGAAGGCCTGCGACAGCGAGGTCAGATGGGCGAAGACATCACGGCGCAGATCGGTCACCACACGCTCGCCGATGATCATCACATAATAATAGCGCATGGCGCTGGCGAGCGCGAGAATGATGGCGATCGCCAGCAGCATGGCAAAATAGTTGTTGATCATCGCGCCATCGGTCGCTTCAAAACCGTGGTCGATGATGCGGCGCACGGCAAGCGGTAGCGCAAGCGTGGTGGCGGAAGACAGCACGAGCGCAAAAAGGGCCGCGGCAACCAGACCGCGATAGCGCTTGAGGTAGGGAAACAGGCTTGCCAGAGGTTTCAGCGTCCTGCGCCTTGCGGGCTTGTGTGCCTCAATGTCTGCCACGTGCATTACTCCTTGGTGCCGCAGGATCAACAGGTCCGGCGGCGACGCCGTTTTGGCGTCTTGATATGTGTCTTGCCGTGATCGGCAGGCACTTGTTATCTCGGCGCCCTTCATGTATAGGCTCCGCATCAAATTGGGAAGCCATGGCCTAAAGGGCTCAGGTTTCATTTATTGAATCGGCTCAGTTGACGCAATTGCGGCAAATGGTCCGCACCCACTTACGCAGGAAGATTGTCATGAAGGCTGAAATCCATCCCGACTATCACATGATCAAAGTTGTCATGACCGATGGTACCGAATACGAAACCCGTTCGACCTGGGGTTCCGAGGGCGCAGTTATGAACCTCGAAATCGATCCCAGATCCCATCCGGCCTGGACTGGTGGCAACCAGCAGCTGATGGACCGCGGCGGTCGCGTTTCCAAGTTCAACAAGCGTTTCGGCGGCCTCGGCCTCTAATCCGTTTGATCATGGACGGCAAAATAACCTCGGAGCGATCCGGGGTTTTTTGTTGTCTGGATGGCGGAGCGAGCCTACGGGACGGGCTCAAGGGACAAGATGTGGCCGGCTGGTCTGCGTCGAGCTCGCCATGTGACGCGGAGGCTCCCGTCCACGATCATGCATTGAGGTTCAACTTCTCCTCACCGTCATCCTCGCCTGAAGGGGACTGCCGTGGATTAACTGGCGCGCCAAAAACCTCGGTCCTCATTCCTGTGCTTGTCACAGGAATCCAGTCAGACCAAGTCTTTGGGCTGAAAGAACGCTTCCTCGCCGCGCAGACGCGCGTCGGCTGGATTCCTGTGACAAGCACAGGAATGAGGGTGGAGGGGAGAGCGTTACCTACAGCATTGGTCAAGGCTGATGGCGGCAACCGAGAGGTCTTCGCGTTGATTATGGGGCTTATCCAGGCATGGTTCCAAGAACCGGATTAGGCGCCAAGAAGCCAAAAAAATCAGATCCGTCTTACCCCGTGGCGGGCGAACCCCAGACAACAAAAAAGCAGGCCGGAGCCTGCTTCTTCAAAATCATGCGTCGGGAATAGCGCGTTCAGTTGCTGTTGAACGCGGTGCGCAGCAGGTTGAGCTGTGCCTGAACACTGTTTTCGTTGTCCGGTACCTTTGCTTCCGACGGGCGGTAGATTTCGCGGTCGAGAAGGGCAACGCGGTTCTGCAGGCGAAGCGAACGCTCGACGAGATCGCGGAAGGATTCCGGCAGGTCGTTCCAGCCTGGGGCATTGCGATCGACGTTGAAGTTGTCGAGGCGCACCTTGTTCTTTTCGTTGAGAACCTGGTCGCGGGTCATCTCGCCATTGTTGACGGCGCGCTGCAGCAGCAGCCAGGAGGCCATCTGCATCAGGCGGGTGGTGAGGCGCATGGACTCCGCGGCATAGAGCACCGATGCCATGCGCGGCAGCACCTTGGAGGCTGCGCGACCGGAGCCATCGAGGTAGCTTGCCGTTTCTTCCACCAGGCCCATGCCCTCGGCATAGAGAGTCTTGAACTGGTTCGAGGCTGCGGCGCGGCCGGCGAAGCTGATGGTATTCAAAACCTGTTCCGACATTTCTTTAATCCCTGCTTACGCATGATACGGTGAGGCAACGGAGTTAGCGGGTGAATTGTTCCGGCCTTTGTATTTTCAGGATGATACCAATACCGCAAATGCGCAAGCTGATTATTAAAGAAAGGTTAATACCCACAGTTTTGCAGGTTTTCCAACAGAATAAAAAAAGAGCCGCAAAAGCGGCTCTCAAGGTAAAACAGGGAGAAAAATCAGACCAATTCGCCGATAGGAGAAACTGCCTGAGGTTCAGCAGAACTGAACATGTATAGTAATCTCTCAGAAAGCTTAATATTGGGTTAATGGTAAACGAAAAACTGTCTCGCGGGGTAACGTTTGCTCGGCATTCTTGCTCTCATCTGGTGCGAAACAGATTTTCCGCGGCCTTGCGGCCCGCCGACTTCTTCTCCTTTTCACCCTCCAGCCGTTCGATTTCAGCTGACAGAATATTGATGCGTGCGGTCAGTTCATCCACCGAAAGCAGCGTCAGGTCGGCGCCGATGATATGCGTGGAGTTCTGCTTTTGCGGAAGATCCTCGTTGAAGATACTCATATTCCTGCTCCCTTCTGCAAATCTGCTTCCTCTTCAGGATATTGCGGTGCTCTGGGGTCCAGCGAAGCGCTTTCCGGTGTCAGTAGCGGCGCAGGGGCCGTCGGCATGGTGGAGAAGTTATCCTTCTCCGCGGTGGTGAGCGCGGCGCGCTGCCTCGAGCGGAAGATAGAATAAGCCGTAATCAGAAGATGCGAAACCGCTGTCACCAGAAACAGCGCGTAAGGACCAAAGGAGGTCATGATCGGGCCACCAAGCGTCGGGCCGATAATGGTGCCGATGCCGTAAAGCAGAAGCAGGCCGCCCGAGACTTTGACGAAATCTTCCGAGGAGGCGAAGTCGTTGGCGTGTGCGACCGCAATCGGGTAGAGCGCATTGGCGGCGGCACCATAAACGCAGATCATTCCAATCAGCACGTAGACATGTGTCGGGTGGATGATCGCAATCGCAAGGCCCGCGACGGCGGCGAGCGCCGAGAGGCCTGCCAACACGAAACGACGGTCGATACGGTCGGACAGCTTGCCGGCCGGAAATTGCGCGAGCGCGCCGACGAAGATGGTGGAGCTGACCATGATGGCGATGGTGGTGGGATCAAGCCCCGCACGCGCGCCGAAGACAGCGGCAAGCGTACCATAGGCGCCATTGGCGATGCCAACCAGCAGGATGCCGACGAAGGATACCGGCGAATTGCGGTAGAGCGCCCGAAGATCGAGCTTGACCTTCTTCAGCGGCTGCGGGCTCTCTGCTTTCGACAACATGGCTGGAAGGATCGCGACGCAATAGATGATGGCGCAGACCATGAAGAGCGATGTATTGCCCACATGGCCGAAGGGGATGACGAGCTGTCCGGCCACCACGCCGAAGAGCGTAATGGCAATATAGAGCGAGAAGATCGCGCCACGGCTTTCATTGGTGGCGCGCTCGTTCAACCAGCTTTCGATGATCATCGAGGTTCCGGCGGTGCAGAAGCCCGTCAGGGCACGCAGGGCAACCCAGGACACGTCGTCGATGAAGAGGCCGGTCAGGAGAACGGTAAGGCAGATGACCGCAACGAAGCTGCCGAAGGCACGGATGTGGCCGGCCCGGCGCACGATGGCGGGTGCGACGAAACAGCCGATGACGAAGCCTGCCGCCCAGGAGGTGCCGAGAAAACCGAGCACTTCGTTGGAGTAACCTTCTTCCGAACCGCGCACCGGCAGAAGCAGGCCCTGCAGGCCGTTGCCAAGGAAGAGGAAGAGGGTGCTGGTGAGAAGAGCGAATACGGGTAGAATATTTCTGCTCATAAAGTCTCTCTCATGCTGATGCTATTGCCGGTATCATGCGGAAGATGGTGCGAATAAGACGCCGCCATGGTGAGCATAAAAATGTCCACCCTGTGACGATGTAGAATGAGTTTGACATTTGGCTCACGGATGCGGCAAGCCCCTAAATAGACATTTGCAGTTGAACCGGCGGCAGCTGCCAAGGGTTCCCTCAGAAGATGGCAGAAACGGTGGCACACAGCTTGCCCGATTGAGCCAAAAGGTTGCGTGATGACGAAGGCGATCGGCCTTTTGCTACTTCTGGCCATGGGTATCCAGCTCATCCGCCCGCTCGGATTCCCGGGCTTTAGACGACGCGCCGATTTTTGGAAGATCGCCGTGGTGGCCTTTGTTCTGTGGACGCTGGTGCTGCTCCTGCGGCCTTGAATTTTGGCGCTCCCATCGATGATGGAAGCGCCTGCAGCATCGGCCCGAAAATCGCTCTCGATTTTCGGAAAGCACGATGCGTAGCTTCAAAAAGCCAAAGCGTCTTTTGTGCGTTTAACAAAACGCACGGCGCTTTAGATGATCAGAGCTTGCGCCCGAGATAATCCTCGACCTTCTTGCGCTCCCATGCGGCATTGAGGAAGGGCACGAGGTCGAAGGTGGTCATGCCGTTCATCGCAAGGGCGACACCCCAGCCGAGGGCCGGCCAGATGGCCCAGAAGTAATGGGGGCTGGTAACAAGGTTGATGACGACCAGCATGGCGATGACCAAGACATATTGCGCGACATGCAGGTAGAACTTCTTGATCTTTCGCACGCGCTCGAACGCAATGGCTTCTTCGGCTTCTCTGGAGTCGACAGCAATGCTTTGCATATCCGTTTCCTTTTCTACGGTCAGTTGCGACACGTCGATCTCGAAGACGGATGCCAGCGTGGCGAGCGTTTCCAGGCTCGCGGATTGGCCGCGCTCGATACGCTGAATAGTGCGCACGCTCAAGCCACTGACGATTGCCAACTGCTCCTGCGACCAGCCACGCTGTAGCCTGAGTTTCTGTACCAGCATTACTTTCTCCAAGGTTCGACGCGGTCGACATTTCCGCAAACCGCCATCGATCACCACGCCATCCGCCCGACTGTCGGGTTGCTGTCGGGACGGTGACGGGCCTGTCATGGCGGCATACTGCGCCGGGCGAGCGTGAATTTGAAGAGCGGCGAGCCGCCGCGAAAAGAAAAAGCCGCTCGAAAGGAGCGGCTTTCCGGTACAGTCTTAGATAGGGCTTACGTAGAGAGGAGCGACGTCACGCCGCCTTCTCAAGCTCCTGCTTCCAGTTGCCGCGCGCTGCCAGAGAATTCATCTCGGCGCGGTGGCGGAAGGCGCGCTGGCCGGCTGCGACATTTTCCTGCTTGCCGCCCCAGGCATGGAGTGCTGCTTCCTGCAATGCGCGGCCATAGGAGAAGGTGACCGACCAGGGCAGGTCATAGCCGGCATTGATAGCCGAGAGGTGGGCTGTGGCTTCTTCCGATGACTGGCCGCCGGAGAGGAAGGCGATGCCGGGCACAGTGGATGGCACGGTGGCATTCAGCACCTTCACGGTCTTTTCGGCGACCTCTTCAACGCTTGCCTTGCGGGCATTCTTGCCGTCGATCACCATGTTGGGTTTCAGGATCATGCCTTCAAGATCGACGCGGGCATCGTAAAGATCGGTGAACACGGTGCGCAGCACCCATTCGGTCACCTCGGCACAACGGTCGATGCTGTGGGTCCCGGGCTTGCCGTCCATCAATACTTCCGGCTCGACAATCGGCACGATACCGGCCTGCTGGCAAAGGGCTGCATAGCGGGCAAGCGCCTGGGCATTCGCCTTGATCGCCCCCCATGTCGGAAGCCCATCACCGATCGCGATCACACCGCGCCATTTGGCAAAGCGCGCACCGGCCTCGTAATAGATCTTCAGGCGATCCGCCAGGCCATCAAGGCCCTCGGTCACCGTCTCGCCGGGAAAGAAGGTCTGCGGCTTGGCGCCCTTATCCACCTTGATGCCGGGAACGGCGCCGGCGGCCTTGATGATCTCGACGAAAGGCGTGCCATCGGCGGCCTTCTGGAAGAGGGTTTCCTCGTAGAGAATGACGCCGGAGATGCATTTCGTCATCGCCTCTTCGGTGCGGAACAGCATTTCGCGATAATCACGGCGGCTGGTTTCGGTCGATTCCAGACCGATCGTATCGAAGCGCTTCTTGATCGTGCCGGTGGACTCATCCGCCGCCAGCAGTCCCTTGCCGTTCGACATCATTTTTTGTGCAATATCTTGAAGACGTTCGGTCATGTGCAGTTCTCCCAATACATAATCATACTCAGATACCAGACAGAGGCAGAAAGATGGCAGGCTAAAGCCTTGAATCGTTTGAAAAGGTTTTGATGTGTCAACGTTTTTTAAGGCTGTCTACGACGTGTGAAATCGGCGAAAAAGAAGACGCTTGATGCGCCGTTTGGTTCCGAAGACGAGGTGGTTGCTGAAGCAATAAAAAAACCGACGCCGGTTGTGGCGTCGGTCAATCGTTTTTCACTCAGGCGCCTCTTGGTAGAAACGCGTTACTTCTGTTCCTGCAGAATGGCGACGCCGGGCAGGACCTTGCCTTCCATCCATTCGAGGAAGGCACCGCCGGCTGTCGAGATGTAGGTGAAGTCTTCCGCAACGCCCGCATGGTTCAACGCTGCGACCGTATCACCGCCGCCGGCGACGGAGACGAGCTTGCCGGACTTGGTGCATTCGGCGGCATGACGGGCGGCAGCGACGGTTGCCGTGTCGAAGGGTTCGATTTCGAAGGCGCCGAGCGGGCCGTTCCAGACCAGCGTTTCGGCGCGGGAGATCCAGCCCTTGATGGCTTCGACCGATTTGGGACCGACATCGAGCACCATGGCGTCTTCGGGGATGGCGTTGATATCGACAATCTCGTTGGCGGCATTGGCCTTGAACTCGCGAGCAACGACGCCGTCATCCGGCAGCACGATGGCGCAGCCAGCTGTCGCGGCCTCGATCATGATCTGCTTTGCGGTTTCGGCCAGATCATGCTCGCAGAGCGACTTGCCGACCTGCGTGCCGCGGGCGGCTAGGAAGGTGTTGGCCATACCGCCGCCGATGACGAGTGCGTCGACCTTCTTGACGAGGTTCATCAGGAGATCGATCTTGGTGGAGACCTTGGCGCCGCCGACGATCGCAACGACCGGGCGGGCAGGGGCGCCAAGACCCTTTTCCAGCGCTTCCAGTTCCGCCTGCATGGTGCGGCCGGCATAGGCCGGCAGATGGCGTGCGAGACCCTCTGTGGAGGCATGGGCGCGGTGGGCGGCGGAGAAGGCGTCGTTGACGTAGACATCGCCATTCTTGGCAAGCTCGGTGACGAAGGCCGGATCGTTCTTTTCCTCGCCCTTGTGGAAGCGGGTGTTTTCCAGAAGCAGGATATCGCCATCATTCATCTTGGCGATGGCGTCTGCAGCAGCCGGGCCGATGCAATCGGTGGCGACGTGGACGGCGTGGTCGAGAACCTCTTCAAGCGCAGGCGCAATCAGCGACAGCGACATGTCGGCAACCGGCTCACCTTTCGGGCGACCGAAATGGGCGAGAAGAATGACCTTGGCGCCCTTGTCCGAGAGCTCCAGAATGGTGGGTGCCACGCGTTCCAGGCGGGTCTTGTCCGTCACCTTGCCGTCAGCAACCGGCACATTGAGATCGACGCGAACAAGAACGCGCTTTCCGGAAATGTCGGTGAGGTCGTCAAGGGTCTTGAAGGCGGGCATAGATCAATCCTGTAAAACGTGTTTGAAACAATGTCTTCGGGCGCGACCATACTATGCCTGACCGACGACGCAAGGCGTTTTCGTCACGATGCCATGACGCGCTTTCACTTCGCGTTCAGGCGCGCGCGGCGCCTTTCCTTGCGGTGCTCGCGGGCACGGTGGATGATGTCTTTCAGGCTGATGAAGATCGGCAGCGTGGTCGCCGGTTCGACCGGTTCGAGCGAAATGCCGATGCTGGAAATCGCGTGGTTTTCATCGAGATCGCGGACGATCAGGATCAGCGAGCCAAGACGGATGCGATCGGCATATTCGGCCTTTCCGCCAAGGCGGGTTTCGATCAGTTCGCCAACGGTGAGGGACTGCTCCTGCGCTGTGATCAGCCCCGGCCCGTAGGATGCATCCAGTTCCGTCGCCGGGCGTTGCGGCGAGATGGCAAAGGTGCCGAAAATGTCTTCGTCATCGGCGGTTACCGGCTTGGCACTGGCAAAGAGGCGGTCGAGCAGCCTTGCATTGCTGGGGATGACGAAGAGATAGACGAGATCGTTTTCCCGAAGCCTGCCGGCATATTGATAGCGGATGGAGGTGCCGTCGCGCACGACCAGAGATGGCATGGCCCAGCGGGGAATGCGCTCGCCCTGCAGGATCGCGCTGCCCTTGGCCACGCGGTAGGAGATCAGCTCGTGGGTTGCCGTGCCGGGCAGATCCACTTCCAGCTTGTCCACCTCGCCCATCCGTGGCGGCACCACGAGGCCAAGACGGGTTGCGACGGGCTTGATCGTCCAGCCCTGCAAGAGAAGCGAGACCAGCACGATGATGAAGGCGGCGTTGAAATAGATCTCGGCATTGTTGAGCCCCCCAAGTGCGGGCAGGATGGCGAGCAGAATGGAGACGGCGCCACGCAGACCCACCCAGGCAACGAAGCTCGTTTCCTGCTGGGTGTAGTTGAAGGGCATGAGGCTCAGCCACACCGCAAGCGGTCTTGCGACGAAGATGAGGAAGAGCGCAAGCAGGATGGCGGGAATGATGATGGCTGGGAACTGCGAGGGTGTCGCAAGCAGGCCGAGCATCAGGAACATGATGATTTGCGCCAGCCATGTCATGCCTTCGTGGAAACGGCGGATGGCGCCCTTGGCAAAAATCTTGCGGTTGCCCGAAACGATGCCCGCGACGTAGACGGCGAGGAAGCCACTGCCGTTCAACGCGCCGGTGAAGGAGAAGACGAGGAGCGCTAAGGCCAGAACGAGGATGGGTGCGAGCCCGCGATCCATAGTGAAGCGGTTGACGACCTTGACGATCATCAAGCCGCCAAGCACGCCGAAGATCAGGCCAAGTCCCATTTCTTCGAGGAACATCAGCAGGAAGCCGGTATCGAAACCCGCCAACCCCTTGCCGCGGCCAACGACCTCCACTAGGGCGATGGTCAGAAAAATCGCCATCGGATCGTTGGTGCCGGACTCCACTTCCAGCGTGGAGCGCACCTGGTCGCGAATATGGATGCCGCCGATGCGCAGCAGGAAGAACACGGCTGCCGCATCGGTGGAGGCGACGATGGAGCCGAGCAGCAGTCCTTCCAGCCAGGAGAAACCGAGCAGCAGCGCAGCAGCGCCCGCGAAGAACACCGCCGTCAGGACGACACCGACCGTGGCAAGTGTGAGGGCGGGCCGGGACGAGAGCCGGAAGGTCTGTAACGGCGTGCTGAAACCGGAATCGAAGAGGATGACCGCCAGCACCAGCGAGCCGAGCATATAGGCCAGCGCACTGTTGGTGAATTCGATGCCGAGACCATCCTTGCCCGCGGCAAGGCCGATCATCAGGAAGAGAAGCAGCAGGGGCGCGCCGAAGCGATAGGCGATCAGGCTGGAAAAGGCGGCTGCAAGCACAAGGACGTTGGCGACCAGCAGCAAGAGATAAAATGATTCCAATGCCCTAACCTTTGCAAACGATGCTTTGAAGCTGGCGCACAGCCTCCCGTCTGCGACTACCGAATCTTGTCAGTGATTGTTCAGGTTGAAAATGGACCAGAGCAAGGCGGGAGTGCCAGCGCCGGCGACGGACCCATAAAAAAACCGGCGGGATTGCTCCCACCGGTTCTTTGGATTGTCATCGACCGCCAGATCAGATGGTCTTGGCGAAAGCCACGGCCGTGTCGGACATGCGGTTGGAGAAGCCCCACTCGTTGTCGTACCAGGAGAGCACGCGCACGAAGTTGCCTTCCATGACCTTGGTCTGGTCGGTGGCGAAGATCGAGGAGTGGCTGTCGTGGTTGAAGTCACGCGAAACCAGCGGCTCGTCGGTGTAGCCGAGAACGCCCTTCAGCGCGCCGTTCGACGCAGCCTTGATGGCTTCGTTGATTTCTTCGACCGAGGTTGCCTTCTTGGCGACGAACTTGAAGTCGACGACCGAGACGTTTGGTGTGGGAACGCGGATCGAGGTACCGTCGAGGCGGCCCTTGAGGTGCGGCATGACGAGACCGACCGCCTTGGCAGCACCGGTCGAGGTCGGGATCATCGACAGCGCTGCAGCGCGGGCGCGGTAAAGATCCTTGTGCATGGTGTCCAGCGTCGGCTGGTCGCCCGTGTAGGAATGGATCGTCGTCATGAAGCCGTGGTCGATGCCGATCAGGTCATCGAGAACCTTGACGACCGGTACCAGGCAGTTGGTGGTGCAGGAGGCGTTGGAGATGACGAGGTGGTCCTTCGTCAGCTGGTCGTGGTTTACACCAAAGACAACCGTCAGGTCGGCGCCGTCGGCTGGAGCCGAAACGATGACGCGCTTTGCGCCAGCGGTCAGGTGCGCGGCAGCCTTGTCACGGGCGGTGAAGATGCCGGTGCATTCCAGCGCGATATCGACGCCGAGTTCGCCATGCGGCAGCGTTGCGGGGTCGCGAACGGCGGTGACCTTGATCGGCTTGCCGCCGCCAACGGTGATCGTGTCGCCTTCGACCTTCACCTCGGCCGGGAACTTGCCGTGAATGGAGTCGTAACGCAGCAGGTGTGCATTGGTCTCGACAGGGCCAAGATCGTTGATGGCGACGACTTCGATGTCGGTGCGGCCGGATTCGACGATGGCGCGAAGGACGTTACGGCCGATGCGGCCGAAGCCGTTAATGGCTACTTTTACAGTCATTTACAGTCTCCCGATCAATAATTTACGTCTGAATGGAATAGCTTGGGCGCGAAGTGGTGAAGGCGTATGGCGCGCTTCACCGCTTGCGGCGGTCGACGACCGAAGGTCATGGCGTGCAAGCCGCCCTGATCTTCGGCCAATGGGATCAGCCGAGCTTTTCTTCGGCTGCGGCGACAACCGCTTCCGCGGTGATGCCGAAATGCGGGAAGAGGTCCTTGGCCGGTGCGGAGGCACCGAAGGACTGCATGCCGACGAAAGCGCCGTCATTGCCGATGAAGTAATCCCAGCCCTGGCGAATGGCCGCTTCGACGGCGATCTTGACCGGCGCGTCGCCGATAATCGCCTGACGATAGGTTTCCGGCTGCTCCTTGAAGAGTTCGAAGCAGGGCACGGACACGACGCGGGCGGAAATGCCCTTGTCCTTCAGCGTTGCGGCGGCCTTCAGCGCAAGCTCCACTTCCGAGCCGGACGCGAAGATCGAGACCTTCGCGTCGCTTGCCGAAACCAGTTCGTAGGCGCCGTAGGCAACGAGGTTCTTCTCCTCATAGTCCTTGCGGGCCGGCGTCAGGTTCTGGCGTGTGAGTGCCAGCGCGGAGGGACGATGCTTTTCATGCAGGGCAAGCTGCCAGGCTTCTGCCGTTTCCGTCTCGTCTGCCGGGCGGAAGACCAGAAGGTTCGGAATGGCGCGAAGTGCTGCGATCTGTTCCACCGGCTGGTGGGTCGGGCCGTCTTCGCCAACGCCGATCGAGTCATGCGTCAGGACGTGAACGACGCGGATGCCCATCAGTGCGGCAAGGCGGATCGACGGACGGCAATAGTCCGAGAAGATCAGGAAGCCGCCGGAGTAGGGGATCAGACCGCCATGCAGCGAAATGCCGTTCATGGCCGCAGCCATGCCGTGTTCGCGGATGCCGTAATGCATGTAGCGACCGGAGAAGTCGGTCGGCGTGATCGACACCATCTGGCTGGTCTTGGTGTTGTTGGACGGTGTCAGGTCGGCGGAGCCGCCGAGCATCTCCGGCACAACGCCGTTGATGACTTCCAGCGTGTCTTCAGAAGCCTTGCGGGTGGCAACCGTCGGGTTGTTGGCCGCAATTTTCTTCTTGAAGGCGTCGATGGAGCTGTCGAAGTTGCCGGGCAGATCGCCGGCGAAACGGCGCTTGAATTCGGCCTTCTTCCCACCCTCGACCGCTTCCAGGCGGGCTTCCCACTCCTGGCGTGTCTTGGTGGAGCGCAGGCCTGCCAGACGCCATGCGTCGAGCACGTCTTCAGGAATGACGAAAGGTTCGGCTTCCCAGTTGAGATGCTTGCGGGTTGCAGCGATTTCTTCTGCGCCGAGCGGCGAGCCGTGCACCTTGTGGGTGCCGGCCTTGTTCGGGGCGCCGAAGCCGATCGTGGTCTTGGCGGCGATGAAGGTCGGACGATCGGACTTGTGGGCTTCTTCGATGGCCGCGGCAATCGCTTCCGGATCGTGACCGTCGATCTCGATCGTGTGCCAGTGAACGGCCTTGAAGCGTTCGATCTGGTCGGTGGAGTCGGACAGGCCGACTGCGCCGTCGATCGTGATGTTGTTGTTGTCCCAGAAGAGCACGAGCTTGTTCAGGCGCAGATGGCCGGCAAGCGCGATCGCCTCATGGCTGATGCCTTCCATCAGGCAGCCGTCGCCGCACAGAACGTAGGTATAATGGCTCTGCAGGTCGGAGCCGAATTCTTCTTCCAGCTTGCGCTCGGCAATCGCCATGCCGACAGCATTGGCAATGCCCTGGCCAAGAGGACCGGTGGTGGTCTCGATGCCGGTGGCATGACCATATTCCGGGTGGCCGGCGGTCTTGGAGCCGAGCTGACGGAAGCGCTTGATCTCGTCGATCGTCATGTCTTCGTAGCCGGTCAGATACAGGCACGAGTAGAGCAGCATGGAGCCGTGGCCGGCGGACAGCACGAAACGGTCGCGGTCGGGCCAGTGCGGCGCCTTGGGATCGAATTTCAGGTAGCGGGTAAAGAGAACGGTGGCGACATCCGCTGCTCCCATCGGCAGGCCGGGGTGGCCGGAATTGGCCTTCTCCACAGCATCCATGGCAAGAAATCGGATTGCATTGGCCATCCGGTCGTGTTTGTCGCGAGAAATCATGGCTTTTCCGTTTGTTCCGGGTGAAAGGAGATAGTCGTTCTAACTATCCAAAAAGCGGGTTGATCCATAGCAGGTAGGGCGGCTCTGTCAATAAATCCAGCCTGATGTTGCGGTTCGATCGGTCACAAAAATCGTTTCGCATCAAAAGATTCGCTCGCCGCCCTTGGCCACATTCGATCTCGCGCAAGCTTCGCGCCGCGCTGTGGCCATAATCAGGCAGGGATGGCGAAGCCCATGTTTGCGACTTTGCATTCATCCACAGCCCAAAGTGCTTGAATGTATTGGTTTGATTGACGCGGGCGCAAAACGGGTAATATCGTATCAATGCCTTGAGTGACATCGGGCGGCAACGATTCGGGCGTGCCGCTTATGCGGTTTGGAAGAAACGATGACGGCGGAAAAAACAATACAAGTCGCGCTGTCGGAGCTCAGCTCCGCAATCACCAGCCTTGAAAACGCCCTCGACATGCGCCTGGAGCGCCAGCGGGAAAGTGCCGAGGTGGAGGGTGAGGTCAAGCGCGTGCACGTGGATCGTGCCCGTCTTGCACAGGAGCTCGACCAGTCGCAGTTCCGCGCCAATCGCCTGGAAGAGGTGAACCGCGAGGTCTCGCGCCGCCTGGTGACCGCCATGGAAACCATCCGCGCCGTACTGGACAGATAAGAGGAGGCCCGCATGGCTCAAGTCACCGTGATGATCGACGGCAAGGCCTATCGCATGGCCTGCGAAGCCGGGCAGGAAGACCACCTGACCGATCTCGCAGCGCGTTTCGACCGCTATGTCGGCCATCTGAAGAGCCAGTTCGGCGAAATCGGCGATCTGAGGCTGACCGTCATGGCCGGCATCATGATTACCGACGAGATGTCCGAGCTGTCGCGCAAGATCGAAGCGCTGGAAAACCAGGTGGCGTCCTTGCAGCAGAACCGCGACGGCATGGCCGAAAGCAAGGCGAAGGCCGACGAGCAGATCGTGCTCGCCATCTCCGATCTCGCCATGCGGCTGAACGGCATTACCGAGAAACTGGTGGAGAGACCGAAGCCTTCGGTCAATTGAGCTTGCGAGCGTAAGGCTGCCATCAAGATTGTCTTCGATAGCCTCTTTCGAAACGGACCGATCCATCATATATAGAGCGTGCGTTCTGCGCTTCTCGACAGGAACCACAATCCCTGGGGCCATACTCGATCCAAAGGGAGCTGTCCCTGGCCAGCCTCGTGGGGCTGGACACACGGTGCCCACCTACGTTTGTAGGCACCCAGGATCGTAAACATCCATCGGTCGTCGCGGACGCACTTTATCATTTTTGCCTTATGCTGCCGTGCTCATTTCTGGCGTGGCAACAAACCATCGGTTTCAAATCGCGTCCTTTTGCTTGAACGGGATGCCACGATTATTTTATCCGCTTTACGATGAAAGCTTTGCAATGGCGCTATGTTGTCATTGCATTGGTGGAACAAATCTTTATTATTCGGATTGGTATGTCCGTTCAGCCTGTCCTCAAGGCGAATGCGGTTGCAACCGCGACGTGCCGTTCAACAGCCCAAAGAGCTAAACTTGTTTACTGAAATTATGATCGTGGTCCTGCTCACCGTATTGAACGGGGTGCTCGCCATGTCCGAGCTTGCTGTCGTCTCTTCCAGACCGGCGAGACTTAAAGTGCTGGCCGCTCAAGGCAGCAAGGGCGCCACGATGGCGCTCAATCTTTCTGAAAATCCCGGACGGTTTTTGTCCACCGTGCAGATCGGCATTACGCTGGTCGGCGTTCTCTCCGGTGCCTTTTCAGGCGCCACACTTGGTGCCCGCTTCACGCTTTGGCTCGCTGAACAGGGCGTGCCGGACCGTGCCGCCGATGCGCTTGGCGTCGGCGTCGTGGTTGTTGCCATTACCTATCTATCGCTGATCGTCGGCGAGCTTGTGCCGAAGCAGATCGCGCTACGCGACGCTGAGAAGGTCGCGGCCCGCGTCGCGCCTGCCATGGTGTTCCTGTCGAAGATCGGCGCGCCCGTCGTCTGGCTTCTCGACAAGTCGGGCAGGATCGTGCTTGCCCTTCTCGGTCATAGCGGTGAATCCAACGCTTCCGTCACCGATGATGAAATCCGCACCGTTCTGGCCGAAGCGCACAGTGCCGGCGTGATCGAAACCGAGGAATCGGCGATGATCACCAGCGTCATGCGCCTGGCCGACCGCAATGCCCGCGGCCTGATGACGCCGCGTCGCGATGTGGAAGTCGTCGATATCGAGGATACGGCTGAGGAGATCCGCGAGCAGCTTCGTGCCACCCAGCGTTCGCGCCTTCCGGTGCGCAACGGTGCCTCGGATGAAATTCTCGGCGTTCTCTTCGCCAAGGATGCCTTCGATGCGCTGGCGTCCGGCAAGGAACTCAACATTCGCGAGTTGCTGCGTGAAGTGCCGGTTGTTTCCGACCTCACCAGCGCCGTTGACGTCATCCAATCTCTGCGCCGTTCCACGGTGCATATGGTTCTCGTCTATGACGAATACGGCCATTTCGAAGGCATAATCAGCTCCGGCGACATTCTGGAGGCCATTACCGGTGCCTTCCAGGAGGACGACGGCGAAGAGCCTGCGATGGTGGAGCGCGAGGATGGCAGCTTCCTGGTTGCCGGCTGGATGGCGGCCGATGAGTTTGCCGATCGCATGGGCTTCCAGATCGATGAGGATGCCGAGTTCGAAACCGTCGCCGGTCTGGTGCTGGACGAGTTCCGCCGCCTGCCGGAACTGGGCGAGCACATAACCCGCAACGGCTGGCGTTTCGAGGTTATCGATCTCGACGGCCACCGCATCGACAAGGTCCTGGTCAGCCGGGCTGCGTGATGAACGAAGCCGGTTCTCTGACAAAAGCGCAATTGCGTCTCGAGCGTCTCGCCCTGCGGGACGCTCTTTCCGTTGAGGAGCGCCAAACAAAAAGTCTTGAGATGGCGCAGTTGGGTGCGCAGGCTCTGTCCTTTAGCCCCGGGACGATCGTTTCCGGTTTCATGCCGATCCGCTCCGAAGCCGATACCCGGCCGCTGATGGAAGCCCTGCGCGACAAGGGCGCCACGCTTTGCCTGCCGGTGATGCTCGACCGCGAGACCATCGTCTTTCGCACCTTCGCCCGCAACGCCGAACTGGTGAAAACGGGCTTCGGCACGAGCGGGCCGGATGAAAGTGCCGCCGTCCTCGATCCGCATATCCTGCTCGTGCCGCTTTCCGCCTTCGATGGCCACGGTCAGCGCATCGGCTATGGTGCCGGGCATTATGACCGCGCCATTGCCCGACTGCATGCAAAAGGACTGGAACCACTGTTGATAGGCATTGCATTCGATTGCCAGGAAGTGCCATCAGTGCCGGCTGAAGCGCATGACGTTGCGCTGGACGCGATTTTGACCGAAAGCGGCTTGCGGCATTTTTCTGGCAGGGCAGGGGCATGAGACTACTTTTTCTCGGAGATATGGTGGGCAAGACCGGACGCACGGCCGTCTGGGAAAAATTGCCGGGGCTGATCTCCGACCTGAAACTGGATTTCGTCATCGTCAATGGCGAGAACGCCGCTGGCGGCTTCGGGATTACAGAAGACATCTATCTGGAAACGATCAATGCAGGCGCGGATGTCGTCACCACCGGCAACCATGTCTGGGACCAGAAGGAAGCGGTGTCATTCTGCGAGCGCCACGACCAGTTCCTGCGGCCCGCCAACTACCCGAAGGGCACGCCCGGCAAGGGTTCCGGCCTGTTCTATGCCCGCAATGGCGCGCGTGTGCTGGTTGCCAACATCATGGGCCGCGTCTTCATGCATCCTGAGCTGGATGATCCCTTCAGTTCGGCGGAGAGCATTCTGGCGGCCTGCCCGCTTAAAGAGCAGGCGGATGCGATCATCTTCGATTTTCACGCGGAAGCGACCAGCGAGAAGCAATGCTTCGGCCATTTCGTCGACGGTCGCGCCAGCTTCGTCGTCGGCACGCATACGCATGTGCCGACCGCTGACGCCCAGATCCTGAACGGCGGAACCGCCTATATGTCGGATGCCGGCATGTGCGGCGATTACGATTCCTCGCTTGGCATGGAAAAGGAAGAGCCGATCAACCGGTTCATTTCGAAAATGCCGAAGGGTCGCTTCGAGGCGGCCAGTGGTCCTGCGACATTGTGTGGCGTTGGGGTCGAGATTTCCGATAGCACCGGGTTGGCGGAGAAGATCGCGCCTTTGCGGATCGGACCGAGACTGGCGGAGACTGTGCCTGCGTTTTGGGCTTGATGGGTTTGCGGCCGGTTCGGGGGTAAGCTACGCCCAACCCGTCCAATGACAACAATGTGAGCGCGCCCCAACGCTTACACCTAGACGAACCCCCATCCTTGCCGCATCTTTTCGTCCATTCGCCTTTTCCGGGGAGTGGTGCCATGCCTCGCATGTTCATGCCTGCATTGATCGCCATGCTGTTCAGCGCCGTGTCTGTCGCGGCGCAGGAGCCTCCCGATCGACCGCCCGTCAGCCAGTGCCAGGCGATTGCGCAGGCTCTTCCCCGCGTCACGTTTGCGAGCTTCAAGCCGACCGATGTCAAGAAGGCCCAGTTGAGCGACCGCGAGGAGGTGAAAATCCAGTATATCGGGCATTCGACCTACACCATCGAGTCGCCAGAGGGTGTGGTGATCGCCACCGACTATAATGGCGTCTATCGCCCGCCGGTCATGCCGACCGTGGCGACGATGAACAATGCGCACACCACGCATTATACCCTCTCGCCGGAGCCTGAGATCAAATATGTGCTGCATGGCTGGAGCGATGTGCCGGGTGACAAGGCCGTGCACAAGCTGGAGGTGGGCGACGTCTATATCCGCAACGTCACCTCGGATATTCGCAACCGCTGGGGTGGCGGCGGTCTTCTGACGAAGGACGGCAATTCGATCTTCATTTTCGAGGTGGCGGGCCTTTGTATCGGCCATCTCGGGCACCTGCATTACGAGCTGACGGAAACCCAATATGCTGAGATCGGCAGGCTGGATGTGCTGATGGTGCCAGTCGATGGTGGGTTGACGATGGGTGCCGACAGCATGAGCCGGATCGTCAAGCGGCTGCGCTCAGCGCTTATCCTGCCCATGCACCAGCCGAGCGCGCTGGAGCGGTTCCTCGTCGCCTTCGGCCCACAGTTCAAGATTGCCTATGCCAGCGATCCGGTGATCCGCGTCTCGATGCGCAATCTTCCCAAGCAGCCGCAGATCCTCGTGCCGCAGGGCATGTAGCCGCATTGGCGCAAACGTCATACGTTAAAGCAAAAACGCCGCGCGTCCCTAGGATGCACGGCGTTTTTCCAGACAAGTTTAGATCAGGATTACGCGAAGGTCAGGTGCTGGCGAACACCGACATCCGGCATCTTTTCATCGGACATATTGGCCTTGGCGATTTCCCAGCCGAATTTCAGCGTGCTGTCGGTGGACGCCCAGATATCGGCATCGTCCACGTGAAGAGCCAGCATGACGAGCTGCGGGTCGCTCTTGCCGTGCTCATACCAGGCGGCGGTGACGGAGTTCCAGTATTCGTCGAGCTTGGTCTTGTCGTCGCGCACTTCCAGCTTGCCGGACAGGCAGGCGTGATAATCATGATCCTTGCCGATGACACAGAAGTGGGCACGCGAACCGGACTTCAGCGACTGAACAAGGTCGGTATCCTTCTTGGAGAAGAACCAGATGGTGTTGGTCTTCGGATCGGCATGCGGTGCCATGGGCTGCATGTGGTTGTGGAGACCTTCCAGACCCAGCATGCCTGCATGGACGGAATTGATCTCGTCCCAAAGCTGACGGGCGGGTTGTTCGCGTGCTTCAGTCAGACTTACCATTCAGTGATCTCCTTGCGGTTCCTGTTCCTTCCGGCAGCGATCCGGTCATGATCGCGCCGCCTGTGATCACAACGGCGGGAGAGGATTTCTGTTCCTTGCAGCGCTGTCATGTGGATGCGAGAAGAAGGGGGTTACGGGCTTGAACAGCCGCGCCATCGCACTTATAAAGCCCACAATCCAAACAAACGATCCGATCAGGGGTGCCATGGCTGGCCATTCACAGTTCAAGAACATCATGCATCGCAAGGGGAAACAGGATTCGATCCGTTCGAAGATGTTCTCCAAGCTTGCGCGTGAAATTACCGTTGCAGCCAAGTCCGGTCTTCCGGACCCGACCATGAATGCTGCTCTTCGCCTGGCCGTGCAGAACGCCAAGGCGCAGTCCATGCCGAAGGACAATATCGACCGCGCCATCAAGAAGGCATCCGGCGCGGATGCGGAAAACTACGATTCCGTCCGCTACGAGGGCTACGGCCCAGGCGGCACGGCGGTCATCGTCGAAGCGCTGACCGACAACCGCAACCGCACGGCATCCAACATCCGCTCGATCTTTACCAAGGCCGGCGGCGCGCTGGGTGAAACCGGTTCGGTTTCCTTCTCCTTCGACCGCGTTGGCGAAATCACCTACAAGGCGTCGGTTGGCGATGCGGACAAGGTGATGGAAGCGGCGATCGAAGCCGGTGCCGAAGACGTGGAAAGCAGCGAAGACGGCCACACGATCATCTGCGGCTTTGAAGACATCAACGAAGTCTCCAAGGCGCTTGAAGCCACGCTCGGCGAAGCCGACAGCGTCAAGGCCGTCTGGCGTCCGCAGAACACCGTTCCGGTGGATGAGGAAAAGGCGCAGTCGCTGATGAAGCTGATCGACAACCTTGAAGACGATGACGACGTGCAGAACGTCTATTCGAACTTTGAAGTGTCCGAAGAAGTAATGGCGAAGCTGTCAGCCTGATATCGGCTTCGACCATTCCGCGACGTCATCCTCGCCCATGAGGCGAGGATCTAACCCACGTGTGACGCGTCGAAAGTGTGGATCCTCGCCTCAAGGGCGAGGATGACGCTGGAGAGGGGCACAAGCCCGCTCCATCGACCTGATGATGAAGCAGCGACAAGCGGTCGGCTTCTATCAAATGCAGGGACAGGATTGCATCCTGGCTTTTACGCGGCCTTCTTTACGCCATTTCGTACCTCGGCGAAAACCTCGACAGACCGCAGCCGCTTGTTGATGTCGTGGATCGGCATGGAGACGATCAATTCATCTGCGCCGGTTTCGCCCAGGAACTGCTGCAGTTTGCGGTCGATGGTCGCGTGCGAGCCTACGGCGGCGTAACGCAGCGTGTGTTCGACCGTGATCCGCTCCATGTCGTTCCAGTAGCCATCCATGCTCTCGACCGGCCGCGGGAAGGGCGTG
Source organism: Agrobacterium cavarae (assembly GCF_004310285.1). GTDB lineage: Bacteria > Pseudomonadota > Alphaproteobacteria > Rhizobiales > Rhizobiaceae > Agrobacterium > Agrobacterium cavarae. The sequence goes on along the minus strand of NZ_SISF01000033.1, from coordinate 434,834 downwards.
CGGACGTTCTTGCGCAGATTGACGAATTGCTGCTGGGCCGAGGTGAAGAGATGCCGGGCTTCCTCATCCGTATCCGCACCGACGCCCATGATGCCCACCATGACATAGGGCTCCGAGAGCGTTGGTGACGGCTGGAAGCGTTCGCGGTAGATGGCGATGGCATCCATCAGCATATCGGGCGCGAAATGCGAGGCGAAGGAATAGGGCAGGCCAAGGGCTGCGGCCAGATGGGCGCTGTAGATGCTGGAGCCCAGCAGCCAGATCGGCACGTTTGAGTTCACGCCCGGCACGGCAAGGATCGCCTGATCCGGTTCGGGCGCGCCGAGATAGCGTTGAAGCTCGACAATATCATGCGGAAAGTTTTCGGCTCCGGCATCGAGATTGCGGCGAAGTGCACGCGCCGTGCGCATATCCGTTCCGGGTGCACGACCAAGGCCAAGATCGACACGGCCGGGCAACAGTGCTGCCAGCGTGCCGAACTGTTCAGCGATCACCAGTGGAGAGTGGTTGGGCAGCATGACGCCGCCCGAGCCGACGCGGATGCGCGAGGTTGCGGCACCCACATGGGCAATCACGATCGATGTGGCGGCACTTGCGATCCCCGGCATGCCGTGATGCTCGGCCAGCCAGAAACGCTCATAGCCGTGTTCTTCCGCCTTGATTGCCATGCGGCGGGAGTTATCGAGCGCCTGGCTTGCGTTCTCCCCATCGCCAATCGGGGACAGATCGAGAATGGAAAAGGGAATCATGGCATGCTCCTTCCGGTTCCGGCCTTTATTTAGGACCTTATTTAATGTGTGGCGTCGTGTTTGCCATCCTCGTCGTAGCGAATTGATCCATGGTTCAAAAAAACTGACGGCTTAAGCGTGGATGGAGATCCGCTGGCGCGGCGCATTTTCTCATTGAATGTTTTTGTTTTGTTCACTTATGGCTGGCAGGTTTCCTGACCAGACGATAGGGTGAGACATGCAAAACGCGATTCGAATTATCGGCATTGATCCGGGCTTAAGGCGTACCGGCTGGGGCGTCATCGAGACGATCGGCAACAGCCTGCGTTTCGTGGCGTCCGGCACGGTAACGTCCGATGGCGACATGGACCTCGCCTCGCGCCTTTGTCAGCTGCATGACGGGCTGGCGGATGTCGTTCATTCCTATCAGCCGGATGAAGCGGCGGTGGAGCAGACCTTCGTCAACAAGGATGCGGTGGCGACCCTGAAGCTTGGCCAGGCGCGTGGCATTGCCATGCTCGTTCCCGCCCGTGCGGGCCTGCATGTGTCCGAATATGCGCCGAATGCCGTGAAGAAGGCGGTGATCGGTGTGGGGCATGGTGAAAAGCAGCAGATCCACATGATGCTGAAAATCCTGATGCCGAAGGCCGAGTTCAAGGGCAACGACGCCGCCGATGCCCTGGCGATTGCCATCTGCCATGCGCACAACCGCGGGGGCGACCGGATGCGCCGGCTTCTTGCTGCGGGCTAAGCGGGCGTTCTTCGGCTTTTCACCTCTCTCTCAAACATCACGGATGCGACGATGATCGGCAAACTCAAAGGCACCATAGAGGAAATCGGCGACGACTACGTTCTCGTTGACGTTCATGGCGTCTGCTACGTGGCGCATTGTTCGGCGCGCACTCTGTCCAGGCTTGGTTCCGCGGGCGAGGCGGTGGTGCTGTTCATCGAGACCTATGTGCGCGAGGACCAGTTGAAGCTTTTCGGCTTCATGAGCGCTCTTGAGCGCGAGTGGTTCAATCTGTTGCAGAGCGTGCAGGGTGTGGGCTCCAAGGTGGCGCTTGCGGTTCTCTCTACCCTCTCGCCGTCCGAACTCGCAAACGCCATCGCACTGCAGGACAAGGCTGTTGTCTCCCGCGCACCCGGCGTTGGCCCGAAGGTTGCGATCCGCATCGTCACCGAATTGCGCAACAAGGCGCCGGCCTTTGCCGGAGAGGCGGCAGGTACCATCGGTCTCAAGCAGGAAATCGGCGAAGGCGCGGCACCCGCACCTGTGGCCGATGCCGTCTCGGCTCTGACCAATCTCGGCTACTCCCGCGACCAGGCCGCCAATGCGGTGGCTGCCGCCTTGAAGAATGGTGGTGAGGGTGGCGATAGCGCCAAGCTGATCCGATTGGGCTTGAAGGAGCTTTCGCGATAAATCGGACATTTGTGTTTCTGGCGGATGAATGATAAGATTTCCGCCATATGAAGTTTTTTCTTACGGGTGCTTATAATGGGATGGGAAGTTGTCGTTTCGTCGAAGGGGCAGGTGACGTTGCCGAAAGACATGCGTGAAGCGCTCGACCTCAGGCCCGGTGATCAGGTCGTCTACTCCATCATCGATGGCGAAGTGGTGCTGACGCCAAAGAATGTTGATTTCAATGATCTCGCTGGCCTTTTAGGTAAGCCTCCCAAGGGCCGTGCCACCTTGGAAGAAATAGACGAGACCGTCAGCAAGGCTGCAGGCCATAACGTCGTCGATACCGATGATGATCAGGCGGATGCCGCTGCATGATGGTCTATGGCGTGGATACGAACGTCGTTCTTCGTCTTTTCGTTGATGATGAGCCAGGCCAACGGGAAGCAGCGCTGCGTTTCGGAGCAGGGATTGGCCGCGACTACACTGTCTTCGTAACGCTTCTCACTCTGATCGAGCTCAGTTGGGCTTTGAAGTCACAATACGGTTTCGATCGACGACAGATCAGCTTGGCCATTCGCAAGTTGCTGCACACAAGGGGTTTGGTCGTTGAAGGACACGATAAGGTCGTCACAGCCGTCCGTCTGGTTGAGCGCCATAATGCCGACTTCACGGACGCGCTTATCGCGTGTCAGTCGCTCGGCGAAGGCTGCAAAACGATTTATACCTTCGACATCAAGGCAGCGCGAAAAATACCCGGAATGGAACTTTTGACATGAGTGAGGCTGCACGGCTGATTTCTTCTGAGAAGCGCGGCGAGGATATCGACACGACGCTGCGCCCGCAGACGCTGGATGATTTTACCGGCCAGGCGGAGGCGCGCGCCAATCTGAAGATTTTCATCGAGGCAGCGAAGAACCGCGGCGAGGCGCTGGACCACGTGCTCTTCGTTGGCCCGCCAGGCCTCGGCAAGACGACGCTGGCGCAGATCATGGCGAAGGAGCTTGGGGTCAATTTCAAGTCCACCTCCGGCCCGGTCATCGCCAAGGCGGGCGATCTTGCAGCACTTTTGACGAACCTTGAAGAGCGCGACGTTCTGTTCATCGATGAAATCCACCGGCTGAGCCCGGCGGTGGAGGAAATCCTCTATCCGGCGATGGAGGATTTCCAACTCGATCTGATCATTGGCGAGGGGCCTGCGGCACGCTCGGTGAAGATCGATCTGTCGAAATTTACCCTTGTTGCCGCCACCACGCGCCTTGGTCTCTTGACCACGCCGCTTCGCGACCGTTTCGGCATTCCGGTGCGGCTTTCTTTCTACACGGTGGATGAGCTGGAACTGATCGTGCGCCGTGGTGCGCGGTTGATGGGTCTGCCGATGACGGATGAGGGCGCGCGCGAAGTTGCGCGCCGCGCGCGTGGGACGCCGCGTATTGCCGGGCGCTTGTTGCGCCGCGTGCGCGACTTTGCCGAAGTGGCCCGCGCCGAGGCTGTGACCCGCGAGATTGCCGATCAGGCGCTGACGCGGCTTCTGGTCGACAATATGGGTCTCGATCAGCTGGATATGCGCTATCTGACGATGATCGCAGTGAATTTCGGCGGCGGGCCAGTTGGCATTGAAACCATCGCCGCCGGTCTCTCAGAGCCTCGCGATGCGATCGAAGATATCATCGAGCCCTATATGATCCAGCAGGGATTTATCCAGAGAACGCCACGTGGCCGTATTTTGACCGCGACAGCGTGGAAGCATCTCGGTATGCAGCCGCCTAAGGATCTGGAAGCGGCGCAGTTTCGCCTATCTCTCGAGGACGAGTAAATTTGATCACGCGTCGAGCGCTTCTTAAAATGGCCGCGACTGCCAGCGCAGGCTTCTTTTCTCTTGGGGCCTATGCAGGTGGTGTCGAACCTATGCTGCGGCTTGCCACGACGCGCTATCGCATCACCCCACCCAACTGGCCGGCCGGGCAGAGCCTGCGCCTCGTCATCCTTGCCGATGTGCATGCCTGCGAACCGTGGATGTCAACGGAACGGATTTCGGGCATCGCCAACTATGCCAATACGCTTGGCGGAGATATCATTCTGCTGCTTGGCGACTACGTCACCGGCATGCAACGCTTCATCACCGATATCGTCCCGCCAGCGGAATGGGCAAAGGCGCTTTCCGGCTTGACCGCACCCTATGGCGTTCACGCCGTGTGCGGCAATCATGACTGGGCGCAGGATGCCGAAGCCCAGAGGCTGCGGCTGAAGGAAACCGTGTCGCACAGGGCGCTTCGCGCCGTCGGTATCACCGTTCATTCCAACACCGCGATCCGAACGGGGAGCGAAGAGCATCCCTTCTGGATCGCTGGACTTGAGGATCAGTGGGCCTTTCGCGAAAGTGGCGAGGCTGTCGGGCTCGACGATCTTCCCGGAACGATGGCGCAGATTACCGATGACGCGCCGATCATCATGATGGCCCATGAGCCGGACATTTTCCCGACGATCCCGGAGCGAGTGTCACTCACCCTGTCAGGTCACACGCATGGCGGGCAGGTCAATCTCTTCGGCTGGCGACCTGTCGTGCCATCGCTCTTCGGCGAGCGATATGCCTATGGGCACAAGGTGGAGAACAATCGCCACCTTGTCGTGTCGGGCGGGCTTGGTTGTTCCGGCGCCCCGATCCGCTTCATGTCGCCGCCGGAAATCGTCGTGATCGATCTGGTCGGCTGACGGAACCAGATGACCGCCACCGCCTTTTCCCGTTCTTTCAATGGGAGAAGCCGCATGACGACATATCGCAAAGGCACCAAGGTCAGCTGGAAGTGGGGCAATGGCAAGGGCGAGGGCAAGGTGGCCGAAAGCTTTACCGAGGATGTCGAACGCAAGATCGACGGCTCGACGATCAAGCGCAAGGCCAGCAAGGATGAACCTGCCTATCTGATCGAGCAGGAAGATGGCGGCAAAGTTCTGAAGAGCCATTCGGAGCTCGACAAGGCGAGTTGAGCCGACACCTCGCCGCCACTGATGAAAAAAGGCTCAAGGCGCGATCGCCTCGGGCCTTCGGCCGATATGCAAAAGGGGTGGCGAGATGACCTATGATTCAACGCGGATATTCAAAAAGCTGGCGCGCAACAACAGGCTTGCCAATCTGCGCCTGCACCACGCCTGTCTTCAATTAACCGCTGATGAGTTGGTGGCACCGCGCACCAGCTTTTTTCCGACGATCCGCAAAACGCTGAACCACATATACCTGGTGGATCTCTTCTATCTCGATGCGATGAAGGGCGGATCGTTGGGGCATAGCGTTTTCGGCGAGCCTGAGCCCTATAGCGACATGGCGTCCTTGGCAGAGGCGCAAGCGGCACTCGATATGGATCTGATCGCTTTCGTCGACGGCCTCGACGCGGACGGGCTTGCCGCTACGGTCCAGGTTCATCGGGGTGGGCGGGTACAGCAGGATCGCTGTGACGATATTCTTTCGCACCTCTTTCAGCACCAGACGCACCACCGCGGTCAGCTTCATGCGATGCTCTCCGGCACGCGCCTCAAGCCGCCACAGCTGGATGAATTTATCGTCGGTGACGATGCGCCTGTTCGCAAAACGGAATTACAGGCATTAGGATGGACGGAAACTGATTTGATGTTTCCTGTTTAATCCTTTGGATACCTGATGGTTGAAGACACCCGCATTCGCATGAAATTCAAGCCGAAGCGCATTTTCCAGATGCGCGTCGCAGGCATCGCCTTTCGCAACGGCCATGTGCTGGTGCACCGCGCAACCCATGAGAAATTCTGGACCTTTCCCGGCGGGCGCGCCGAAATGGGCGAGCGATCGCAAGAGACGCTGGCGCGCGAAATGGTGGAAGAACTGGGTGCCGAGGTCTCCGTTGGGCGGCTGCTGTGGGTGGTGGAGAACTTCTTCCACTACGAGGGCAAGGACTGGCACGAGCTTGGCTTCTATTACCTGATGGACCTGCCCGAGAGCTTCCCCTTCGATGAGGAAAAGATCGTCCACCGGGTTCAGGACGGCAAGAATGCGCTTGAGTTTCGCTGGGCCAGGGCGACGACAGAAGCATTGACGGCACTCGACATCCCGCCCTATTTCATCGCCGCAGAGATCGAAAACTTGCCCGCCTCCACACGCCACGTGGTCTGGGATGACGGCAATCTGGACGACAAATGAGCGACCCTCAACCGCGCCACATGATCCGGCTGGACCACAAGCCGCAGCTCTTCAGCTTTCGTGTGGCAGCCCTGATTTTCCATGAAGGCCATCTTCTGGTGAACCGGAGCGTGGCCGATCGTTACTGGGCGCTGCCGGGGGGCCGGGCCGAAATCGGGGAAAGCACCGACGAAACGATCCTGCGCGAGATCGAGGAAGAGCTGCATGTGAAGGCGCGCATCGAGCGTCTCGTCTGGTCGGCAGAAAGCTTCTTCACTTACGGCGACTATCAGGCGCATGAGATGGCCTTCTATTATCAAATCCGGCTGGAAGAGGCGTTTCCGTTTCATGAGAATGATATCGTTCACCGCGTCGCCGATGGCGGCGAGGTGGAGTTCCGCTGGTTGCCCGCAACTGCGAAAGCCCTGCGGGAAAACGATCTGCGTCCGATCTTCATTGCCGATAGTATAGAGGCACTGCCGGAGCGGCATCGGCATGTGATCGTGCGCGAAGGCAATCAACCCAGGACAGACAATGACTGACATCACCGTTTCCCTTTCCGGAGAGTTGATCGAGCTTGGCCACAGGCTGGTGCAGCGGGTCTATTACGAGGACACGGATTTTTCCGGCCTCGTCTATCACGCGCGCTACCTTCATTTCCTCGAGCGCGGCCGCACCGACTATCTGCGCTGCCTTGGCTGCGAGCAGAGTGCACTCCTGACGGCGGATGAGGAGGGGCTGGTCTTTGTCGTTCACCGCATGGAGATCGACTTCAAGACACCGGCGCGGATGGACGATGTGCTGACCATCACCACCATCACCGAAAAGGCGGGCGGGGCAAAGATGGTGCTGAACCAGGAGATCCGTCGTGGCGAGACGCTGCTGGTTGCAGCGAAAGTGATCATTGCCGTCATCAACGCCAAAGGAAGACCAAGACGTCTGCCGGAGACGGTCGCGGAGAAGTTTTTGAAGTAAACCGGAGGGCGGGACAGAAAACCCGCCTGCGGCCCCATGTTTCGTAACACTCCCTTAACCATAATGTAGTCTTACTGAAACGCCCGGTATTTGTGGGCTATGCGCCTTCCTTTTACCAAATTTACCGGCGAATAAGGCGTACTGGCACTTATCGGGGCAAAGGCGACGGGCTGGCGGATTTTCAACCGCGACGCTTAACGCATCAATGCGTGTTTGAATCGCCCGGTCATGCACCGGGCGTTTGGATTCGGGGATTGGAATATTTATGGAACAGGCAGGTTTGGCAGCGGCAACGCATGATGTGAGTCTTTGGGCACTGTTCATGCAGGCAGGACTCATCGTCAAGCTGGTGATGATCGGCCTCTTAGCCGCCTCGGTTTGGACGTGGGCCATCGTCATCGACAAATATATGAGCTTCACCAAGGCGCGGCGCCAGTTCGATCAGTTCGAACAGGTGTTCTGGTCCGGCCAGTCGCTTGAAGAGCTCTACCGCACCCTGGCCGAACGCCAGAATGGCGGCCTTGCGGCGATCTTCGTGGCCGCCATGCGCGAATGGAAGAAGTCCTTCGAGCGCGGCGCACGGTCTCCGATCGGTCTGCAGATGCGTATCGACCGGGCCATGGATGTGACAATGTCACGCGAAGCCGAGCAGTTCGAAGCGCGTCTCGGTTCGCTGGCGACCATCGGTTCTGCCGGTCCGTTCATCGGTCTTTTCGGTACGGTTGTCGGTATCATGACCTCGTTCCAGGCGATTGCCGGTTCGAAGTCCACCAACCTTGCGGTCGTGGCGCCCGGTATTGCCGAAGCGCTTCTGGCAACCGCAATCGGCCTCGTGGCCGCTATTCCGGCGGTCATGGCCTACAACAAGTTCATGGCTGACGCGCACAAGCTTTCCTCGCGCATGGAAGGTTTTGCCGACGAGTTCTCCGCGATCCTGTCTCGCCAGATCGACGAGAAGCTGCAGACGCGTCAGGCCGCGCAGTAAAACGCAACGCCGAAAGCCAGTGGAGTAAAACGCGATGGGTATGTCAGCAGGCGGTAGCGGTGGTGGTTCGGGCGGTCGTCGCGGCCGTGGACGCGGTCGTCGTGGCGGCGGCGGTGCGATCAGCGAAATCAACGTGACGCCCCTCGTGGACGTCATGCTGGTGCTGCTCATCATCTTCATGGTGGCAGCACCGATGATGACGGTCGGCGTGCCGGTCGATCTGCCGCAGACCTCTGCCTCCGCTCTGAACTCGGAAACGCAGCCGATCACCATTTCGGTCAATGCCAATGGCCAGATCCATCTGCAGGAAACGCCGATCGAAGCGGCGGAAGTGGCGGACAAGCTGAAGGCGATCGCCACCACCGGATACAATGAACGCGTCTTTGTGCGCGCCGATTCCGTCGCCGCTTACGGCGTTGTCGCGGATGTCATGGCGCGTATTCAGGGTGCGGGCTTCAAGAATATCGGCCTCGTAACGCAACAGAAACAGGACAATTGACCTCGGCGATGAAGGGTAGCATTACCACATCTGCGATCGTGCACGCCTCGCTGCTGGCCTTTGCCCTTGTGTCCCTGGGCTCGCCGGCACCGCTCGAGGTGTCTCAGGCCGAGTCGATGCCTGTCGAACTCGTGTCCGTCGAGGAAATGACGCAGATTCAGCAGGGTGACAAGAAGGCGCCGAAGGCGGAGAAATCGGCGCCGGTCCCGACCACGCGTCCCGACACCGTGCCCAATGCGCAGAATGTCGGCAACAACAATGCCGACCTCGATGCGCCGCCGACGCCAACCGAAAAGCCCAACAACAATGATAGTGCTGCCGCTCCGCCCAAGCAGGAGCAGCCGGCACCCGTGGTCGATACCAATCCGAACGACGTCAAGGACATCGTGAAGGAAGAGACCGCGCCGAAGCCGCAGGAGATCGCGGCCCTTCCACAGCCAAAGCCTGAAATCGCGACGCCGCCGAAGCCAGCCGAGCCACCGCCAGCCGAGCAGAAGGCCGAAGAGCCGCCTCCGCAGAACCAGGAACCGGCAGAAATTGCCGTGCCGCAGAACGTGCCGCGCCCCAATGCGCGTCCGCAGCCGCCGGAACAGAAGCCGGAGCCGCCAAAGCCCGAGCCGCAGAAGCCGGCTGAGCAGAAGCCTGCGGAAAAGCCGACTGAAAAGAAGACCGACCAGGCCAAGGCCAATGAAAAGCCTTCCGACAAGAAGGTCTCCGATCGCAAGCAGGAAACGGCAAAGGCTGCCGCAACCCAGCAGAGCGAGTTCAATGCCGATGAAATCTCTGCACTTCTCAACAAGCAGGCGCCTTCCGGCGGTGGCGCGAAGCGCTCCACCCAGACGGCAGCCCTTGGTGGCAAGAAGACGATCGGCACGGGCCTCAGCGCCAGTGAGATGGATGCTCTGCGCGGGCAGATTTCCAAGAACTGGTCGATGGTTGCCGGCCTGACCGATGTGGCGCAGGTGGTCGTTGAAGTCCGCGTCCATCTCGACAGATCGGGTGAGATCGTTGGCCAGCTTGAGGTTTCGGCGACAGGCGGACCGGACGGAACGCGCCGTGCGGTGGAAGGCAGCGCAAGGCGCGCCGTCACCCGATCCGCGCCCTTTACCAATCTCCCACCGGATAAGTACGACGGTGAAAAAGGATGGAACACCTTGTTGTTGACGTTCACGCCGGAAGACTTCGGTGTCTAAGCAGCCGCTTTCGGCGCCGGGCATCCGTATTCCAATCGATGTGCAATTTATGAAAAAAAGCTGAAAGGCTTGTCTCGATGATCAAGTTCTCTTTCCTTCGCGCGATGATGGTGGCCTCCGGCCTCATCCTGTCGTTCGTTGCGATCACTCCAGCCAACGCGGAAGTTCGGCTCAATATCACCAAGGGCAATGTGCAGCCGCTGCCGATTGCGATCACCGATTTCATGTCGGGTGACGGCATCGGTGCGCAGGTTTCCGCTGTGGTTGCGGCAGACCTGCAGCGCTCCGGCCTGTTTGCGCCGATCAACAAGAGCGCCTTCATCGAAAAGATCAGCAATCCGGACCAGTCCCCGCGCTTTGAAGACTGGAAGGTCATCAATGCCCAGGCACTGGTGACGGGCCGCGTGACGAAGGAGGCCGATGGCCGTCTTCGCGCCGAGTTCCGTCTGTGGGACACCTTTGCCGGCCAGCAGATGATGGGTCAGCAGTTCTTCACCCAGCCGGAAAACTGGCGCCGCGTCGCTCATATCATCGCCGATGCCATCTATGAGCGCATTACCGGTGAAAAGGGCTACTTCGACACCCGCGTCGTTTTCGTTTCCGAAAGCGGCCCGAAGCAGCAGCGCAAGCGTCAGCTCTCCATCATGGACCAGGATGGCTTCAACGTTCGTAACCTGACCAACACCAACGATCTGGTGCTGACGCCGCGCTTCTCGCCGAACCGGCAGGAAGTCACCTATATGTCGTTCGAAGGCAACCAGCCGCGCGTCTACCTGCTGCAACTGGAAACCGGACAGCGCGAAGTCGTCGGCAACTTCCCGGGCATGACCTTCTCCCCGCGCTTCTCGCCGGATGGTCAGAAGGTGATCATGAGCCTTCAGCAGGAGGGCAATGCCAATATCTACACGATGGATCTGCGCTCGCGCACCACGACGCGTCTGACGAATACCGGTGCGATCGACACGGCACCGTCCTATTCGCCGGACGGCCAGCGCATCGCCTTTGAAAGCGACCGTGGCGGACGCCAACAGATCTATGTGATGAATGCCGATGGCTCGGGCCAGACGCGTATTTCCTTCGGCGACGGGTCCTACTCTACGCCGGTCTGGTCTCCGCGCGGCGATCTGATTGCCTTTACCAAGCAATCGGGCGGCAAGTTCTCCATCGGCGTGATGAAGCCAGACGGTTCTGGCGAGCGCATTCTGACGTCCGGCTTCCACAATGAGGGACCGACCTGGGCGCCGAATGGACGTGTGCTGATGTTCTTCCGTCAGAATGCCGGCGCCGGTGGTCCGCAGCTCTATTCCATCGATCTGACAGGTTATAACGAGCAGATGGTCAAGACCCCGACCTATGCGTCCGACCCTGCTTGGTCGCCACTGCTTGACTAAAGCGTATTGCGATCTTTCAGATTCGCTCCCTGCGCATTAGGCCTTGTTCTTTCGCATGTCGTTCTCGCAAAGCCGCTCTACCGTTTTGCTTCGACCATGCCTGATAAATACCCGCCACAGCATCTCGAACCGGAGTTGTTGTGGCGGTTTTGTGGAGAATACCGGGAATGCGCCTCTTTCTTGCCGCAAAATGCTGTGAGGGAGCAGAAAAGTGGGACATTTCCGTTTTGTTAACCATAAGCGTTCGGGGGCCGTTAACCTCAATCGGTTAGCGTCTGGCAACGTTATCGAAATCCTAAGGAGAGACCGGCGATGAGCCGTACACAAACTTCGGCGCTTAGCCCAATGCAGAAAATCGCCCGCAATCCGGCTGTTATCGCTCTGACGCTTGCTCTGGCGCTTGCCGGTTGCGCGAACAAGAAGAACATGCCGAACAGCGCTGGCGAGCTTGGCCTCGGCGGTGGTGCTGGTTCCGCAACGCCTGGTTCGCAGCAGGACTTCACCGTCAATGTCGGCGACCGCATCTTCTTCGATACCGACTCCACCTCGATCCGCGCCGACGCACAGCAGACGCTGCAGCGCCAGGCCCAGTGGCTTGCTCGTTACCCGAACTACGCCATCACGGTTGAAGGCCATGCCGATGAACGCGGCACGCGCGAATACAACCTGGCGCTCGGTGCACGCCGTGCGGCCGCCACCAAGGAATTCCTGGCATCCCAGGGCGTTCCGGCCAACCGCATGAAGACCATCTCCTACGGCAAGGAACGTCCGGTCGCCGTTTGCGACGACATCTCCTGCTGGTCGCAGAACCGCCGCGCGGTTACCGTTCTCGGTGGCGCAGGCATGTAATTGCCTCGCGCAATCGTGATGAAATTTGCAAAGGCGGCCCTCGGGTCGCCTTTCGTTTTTTTCATAGTTTGGCCGAAGTTAAGTTGCTTTTTCATCGCAGATGGAAAAAATCCGGAGTTGCGCCGCTGGGGCGCAAATCAATGAGACAGGAAGCACTATGAAGAAACTTGTCGTGGCGGGAATGCTGGGGCTTGCAGCCTGCACCGGCTTCAGCGGCACTGCAGTGTCGCAGCCGTTGTTTGGCTGGGGTGGGAACCCTAGCACGACCAATTCGCGGGCTCCGGTGGTCAATGTCCAGGCCAACGAGACCTACCGCGTACAGCAGCTTGAAGAGCAGATCCGTCAGTTGAACGGTCGTATCGAAGAGATGAGCTTCCAGCTTCTCCAGATGCAGGAAACCATTCGCAAGGCGCAGGAAGACAATGAGTACCGCTTCCAGGAACTGGAAGGCGGCGGCAAGTCCTCTGCACCGGCTGCAGCACCCAAGAAAAAGGCCGAGGCGGATCTTCCGCCTGCAGGCTCTTCCGCCGGTCCGTCTGACGATGTCGCAACAATTATCGGAGAGCCGTCCACCAACGGCGCTTCGGTGCCAGGCAGCGCAGCACCCACCGGTCCGCGGTCCAACGCGGCACCCGGCGAGACGACGCTTGGCTCGATCGAGCTCGATTCGCGTGGCCTGCCGGTTGGCGGCACGCTGAATTCCAGTGCCAACAATTCTGCAGGCGCGCTTCCAGGTGTAAGCACGGGTGGCAAGTCCACCAGCACCGATCCGGTCAATACCGCGGCGCTGACCAGCGAAAACGATATCTACCAGGCGGCTTACAGCCATGTGCTTGCTGGCGATTACAAGCAGGCGGAGCAGGGCTTCGAACAGTATATCCAAGGCTATCCCAACGGCTCGAAGGCGGCGGATGCCAGCTTCTGGCTTGGCGAAGCGCAATATTCCCAGGGCAAGTTCACCGCTGCGGCGAAGACCTTTCTCGACGGACACAAGAATTACGGCAAGTCTCCCAAGGCACCTGAAATGCTGCTGAAGCTCGGCATGTCGCTTGCCGCACTTGATAACAAAGACACCGCCTGCGCCACGCTGCGCGAAGTTCCGAAGCGCTACCCCAGCGCCTCCAAGACCGTTCTTGGCAAAGTTACCAGTGAACAGAAGCGCATCGGCTGCTGAGCCTGCTCGCCGCCCCCGCTATGGCACCCCTCTCTTCTCCGCTAGCGCCGATCGAGGCAGCGCGGAATCTTCTAGAACGCATTTCAACACCCGCCCTTCTTCTGGTGGCGGTCTCAGGTGGAAGTGATTCCACCGGCCTGCTTCTTGCCCTTCACGAGGTTTTGCGTGTCTCCGGTCGAGACGATGTCCAGCTTCATGCCGTGACCATCGACCACGCTTTGCGCCCCGAAGCGGCGGATGAAGCGCAAGCCGTTCAATCCTTGTGCCGCGGGCTGAATATTCCCCATGACATCCTTCGCTGGAATGACAAGAAGCCGAGAACCGGCATCTCCGCCGCAGCGCGGCTCGCGCGGTATCGGCTGATCGGAGAGGTCGCCGAGACGATCAGCGCAACAGCCATTGTGGTCGGACACACGCTGGACGACCAGCGCGAGACAATCGCGATGCGCAGTCAACGAAGCGCGCAGGCTGGCATGCCCGGCCTCTCCGGCATGGCGGATGCGGTTCTCTACAATGCCCGCCACTGGGTGCTGCGCCCGTTCTTGAGCGTGCGGCGCGAGGATATTCGCGACTATCTCGCCGCCAAAGGGCAGGGCTGGTTCGATGACCCCAGCAATGAAGACGACACGTATGAGCGGGTGCGCGTGCGCAAGCTCTCAAGGGATGCCGAACCACCGTCCCGAGAGCCGTTGCTCGACAGGACGGAACTCGCATCCCGCGCCGCGGCTTTCGTCTCTGGCGCGGTGCAGGCTTATCCGGGTGGTCTGATCAAGCTCAGCGCCGATTGCCTTGGCGATGATCCCGCCGTCATCCGCTATGCCCTTACTGCGCTCACTTGCGTTGCAGGTGGCCGCGCCTATCCGCTTGCAGCGGAGAGCATGGACCGGGTGATGGCCTTCGTCACCGCCAGAGAGCCAGGCAGGCTGACGGCAGGGCGAGTCATCTTCGACCGGCGCAAGGATGGGTTATACCTGATGCGCGAGAACCGGGACGTGCCGACGATCACCGTTGCTCCCGGCGAGACCGCGAGGTGGGATGAGCGGTTCGAGATCGTCAATCATTCTCTGGCTCCGGTGACCGTTTCCGGCGGGGCGGTTGCTCACGGAGAGGATACCACGCTCACCACCGTTCCGGCTGGCGTGCTGAAACGCGCGAAGCTCTCGCAGCCACGTGTTACTCCGGAGGGTGCAGGGCAGGGGGAGGCTGATCTCCGATCGATCACCATGCGCCCATTGCTAGCTCCCTACGACCTGTTTCTCCCGCGCTTCGACCTCGATTTGGCCAACGCAATTGCGCTCAGTCTCGGGCGCGGCGTCTATCCGCAGCTTCCGCTGCAAAGTTTGTGGTAAATTTCGCAGAGTTTTTACCGCAAAACACATCTCCTTCCTCCCTTCGCCTTGGCAACCGCAACTGTCCTCCTTATGTTAGGGGCAACATAATGGCGGGCGGTCATCCGTCCGTTGGAGTTCGGGGAGTTCAATGAACCCAAATTTTAGAAATTTCGCCCTGTGGGCGGTGATTGCTCTTCTGCTGATTGCTCTTTTCAGCATGTTTCAGACGTCGCCGTCTCAATCCGGCTCGCGCGAAATTCCATATTCGCAATTTATTCGTGATGTCGATGCAGGCCGTGTCCGTGAAGTGACGGTAACGGGCAACCGCGTTCTTGGTACCTATACCGAGAATGGAACGACCTTTCAGACCTATTCGCCGGTCATTGACGACTCGCTGATGGACCGTCTTCAGCAGAAGAACGTCACCATTGTCGCGCGTCCTGAAAGCGATGGTTCCTCCGGTTTCCTGAGCTATCTCGGTACGCTGTTGCCGATGTTCCTGATCCTTGGTGTGTGGCTATTCTTCATGCGGCAGATGCAGGGTGGATCGCGCGGCGCGATGGGCTTTGGCAAATCCAAGGCGAAGCTTCTGACGGAAGCACATGGCCGCGTCACCTTTGACGATGTCGCCGGTGTCGACGAAGCCAAGCAGGACCTGGAAGAAATCGTCGAATTCCTGCGTGACCCGCAGAAGTTCCAGCGTCTCGGCGGCAAGATCCCGCGCGGCGTGCTGCTCGTCGGTCCTCCCGGTACGGGTAAGACGCTTCTGGCGCGCTCGGTTGCCGGTGAAGCCAATGTGCCGTTCTTCACCATTTCCGGTTCCGACTTCGTTGAAATGTTCGTTGGTGTGGGTGCATCCCGTGTCCGCGACATGTTCGAACAGGCGAAGAAGAACGCGCCCTGCATCATCTTCATCGACGAAATCGACGCCGTCGGTCGCCATCGTGGCGCCGGTCTTGGCGGCGGTAATGATGAACGCGAACAGACGCTGAACCAGTTGCTGGTCGAGATGGACGGCTTCGAGGCCAATGAAGGCATAATCCTGATCGCCGCGACCAACCGTCCCGACGTTCTTGACCCCGCACTGTTGCGTCCAGGCCGTTTCGACCGTCAGGTCGTGGTGCCGAACCCGGATATCGTCGGTCGCGAGCGCATTCTGAAAGTGCATGCGCGCAACGTGCCGCTGGCGCCGAATGTCGATCTCAAGGTGTTGGCCCGTGGCACGCCCGGTTTCTCCGGTGCCGATCTGATGAACCTCGTCAACGAAGCAGCCCTCATGGCCGCGCGCCGCAACAAGCGCGTCGTCACCATGCAGGAATTTGAAGACGCCAAGGACAAGATCATGATGGGTGCGGAACGCCGCACGACCGCCATGACCGAGGCCGAAAAGAAGCTGACCGCTTACCACGAGGCAGGCCACGCCATCACGGCGCTGAACGTGCCGGTGGCCGATCCGCTGCACAAGGCGACGATCATTCCGCGCGGTCGCGCGCTCGGCATGGTCATGCAGTTGCCGGAAGGCGACCGCTACTCGATGAGCTACAAGTGGATGGTGTCGCGCCTTGTCATCATGATGGGCGGCCGCGTTGCCGAAGAACTGACCTTCGGCAAGGAAAACATCACCTCGGGCGCATCCTCGGATATCGAGCAGGCGACCAAGCTTGCGCGTGCCATGGTGACGCAGTGGGGCTTCTCCGACGAACTCGGACAGGTTGCCTATGGCGAGAACCAGCAGGAAGTCTTCCTCGGTCACTCCGTGTCGCAGTCGAAGAATGTTTCCGAGGCAACAGCGCGGACGATCGACAGCGAAGTTCGCCGTCTGATCGACGAGGCTTACACTGAAGCGCGCCGCATCCTGACCGACAAGCACGACGAGTTCGTGACTCTTGCCGAAGGCTTGCTCGAATATGAGACGCTGTCGGGCGAAGAGATCAAGTCGCTGCTGAAGGGCGAAAAGCCTGCCCGCGATATGGGCGACGATTCGCCCCATAACCGCGGCTCGGCCGTGCCGAAGGCGGGCGCCAAGAAGGATGGCCCGAACGAGGCGAAGGGCGATGGCGAAGCGGAAGGCGGCATGGAGCCCCAGCCGCACTGAGTTTCGTGCATAAGTTTACGACGGGAAGGCCGCTTCGAAAGAGCGGCCTTCTTGTTTTTTAGGTGTCGCCGGCGACGCTTGCTTGTCCAAAAGCTGTCGCAAATTTTTCCGTCGTCATGGTCGGGCTTGACCCGACCATCCATTGGCAACAACCGTAAGCGATTGAAACATATGGATCCTCGGATCGAGCCCGAGGATGACGCAGGGTGTGGGGGCGGCGGCGCCAGTACCATAGCTTCCCGTCTGTAATCAGCCCCTCTTATTGTTGTCGCTTCGCCCGCGAAGCCTCCGCTTTCCTGGGGAGAACCTGGGCCGGTCACGACATATATTTCGTTTTTGCGGTAATTTACGTGCTGCCAGACTCGCTTTGTGGCATCTAGCGAAAAAAGGTTGCCGCATCTTAGTGCACGGCGCCGCCATATATTTGGAGTTCACATGACACGTCGCTATTTCGGAACTGATGGCATTCGCGGGCAATCCAACGTTTTCCCCATGACGCCGGATCTGGCGATGCGGGTGGGGATTGCCGTCGGCACGATCTTCCGTCGTGGCCATCACCGTCATCGCGTCGTGATCGGCAAGGATACGCGTCTGTCCGGCTATATGCTGGAAAACGCCCTGGTCGCCGGTTTCACCGCCGCCGGTCTCGATGTCTTCCTGCTCGGCCCGATCCCGACTCCCGCCGTTGCCATGCTGACCCGCTCGCTTCGTGCCGATATCGGCGTGATGATTTCCGCCTCGCACAATCCCTTCGCAGATAACGGCATCAAGCTCTTCGGCCCGGATGGCTATAAGCTTTCCGACGAGCTGGAGCTGGAAATCGAAGACCTGCTCGACAAGGACATCCATGCACAGCTTGCCAAGCCGCATGAGATCGGTCGCGCCAAGCGCGTCGACGGCGACATTTATCGCTATATCGAATTCGTCAAGCGCACCCTGCCACGCGACGTGACCTTGAGCGGGCTCAGGATTGCAATCGACTGCGCCAATGGCGCGGCCTACAAGGTTGCACCGACAGCGCTTTGGGAGCTCGGCGCCGAGGTCGTGACCATTGGTAACGAGCCGAACGGCACCAACATCAATTTCGAGTGCGGCTCGACGCATCCGGACGCGTTGCAGAAGAAGGTGCATGAAGTGCGCGCCGATATCGGCATCGCGCTCGATGGCGATGCCGATCGTGTCATCATCGTCGATGAACGGGGCCAGATCGTCGATGGCGACCAGTTGATGGCGACGATCGCCCATAGCTGGGCCGACGACAATATACTGCGTGGCGGCGGCATCGTCGCAACCGTCATGTCCAATCTCGGCCTCGAACGCTTCCTTGGCGACAAGGGGCTGACGCTGGCGCGCACCAAGGTGGGCGACCGTTACGTGGTCGAGCACATGCGCAACCACGATTTCAATGTCGGCGGCGAGCAATCCGGCCATATCGTGCTTTCCGATTACGGCACAACGGGCGATGGTCTTGTCGCGGCGCTTCAGGTTCTGGCGCGCGTCAAGCGCTCGGGCAAGACGGTCAGCGAAGTGTGCCGCAAGTTCGAGCCCGTGCCGCAGCTCTTGAAGAATGTCCGCATTTCTGGTGGCAAGCCTTTGGAGAACCCGGTGGTGAAGCAGGCGATTGCCGATGCCGAAAGCGCGCTTGCCGACAAGGGCCGTCTCGTCATTCGCCCATCCGGCACCGAGCCGCTGATCCGCGTCATGGCAGAAGGCGATGACAGTGCCCAGGTCGAGCGGATCGTCAACGATCTGGTCGGTGTGATTGGCAGCGTCAAGTCGGCGGCTTGAAGGTAATCAACTGATAGGACGGGGAAAGGTAACGTCTTTCCTCATTCCTGTGCTTGTCACAGGAATCTAGCCGCCGCGCGTCTGCGCGGCGAGAGGAGTTCTTTCAGACCAAAGACTTGGTTTGACGGGATTCCTGTGACAAGCACAGGAATGACGAACGTAACTATCAATGCTCCCGTTCCTTCGTCGCCGTCGCGGTGCAACTCGTCGAAGACACAGAAAAGATAAGCTCGATCAAAGACATACGTCGTACGTCACAACATCGAACCGGACAGCAATGGGTCCAGACCAAGGGTGATCAAGAGGCGAGGTCAGAACGCCTCGGTATTTTTGCTGCGCTTGCTTTGCCGCCCGCTTGCCTATGACCGCGTCACGCCCACTGCTGAAGGCTGTCCTCAACACATCCGTTCAGAAAGGCATGCACATCATCCGCCTGGATCGGACGGGAAAAGACATAGCCCTGCACCAGCGTACCGCCGAGCGCCTTGATGACGGCGAGTTCGGCCTGAGTTTCGACGCCCTCCACAATCGTGTCCAGGCCCATTTCACGGCTGAGCGTCAGCAGCGAGCGGACGATGTTGTAGCTGGCGTCGCTATCCTGAATGTTTCTGACGAAGCTGCGGTCGATCTTGAGCTTGGTCAGCGGTAAAGAGTGAAGCGAGGTCAGGCTCGAATAGCCGGTGCCGAAATCGTCGAGCGAAATGCCGCAGCCGATCTTTCGTAGCATCTCGACGGATTTGCGTGCCTGCCGGGTGTCGTGAATGATCGCGGTTTCGGTGATCTCGAGATCCAGCCGCTGCGGGTCGAAGCCGCTATTGGCGATGATGGCGATGATGCCAAGCGTGGCTTCAGAGCTGTTGATGTCCTGGGCAGAGAGATTGAAGGACAATCGAATGTGCTGCGGCCATGTCTTCGCAGCGGCCAATGCCTTTTTCAACAGCGGTTTGGTCAGCATGTTGATGATGCCGGCGCGCTCTGCGATCGGAATGAACTGTGCCGGTGGGACAGTACCGAGAAGCTTGCTGTTCCAGCGCGCAAGCGCTTCGAAACCGACTGTCTTGCCGGAGTTGACGTCGAGGATCGGTTGATAGACCACCGACAACTCGTTTGCGAGATCGGCTTGCCGCAGCGTCTGCTCCACGCGCGCATCGCGGTGGATTTCGACGATATGCTTGGTGGTGAACAGGGTGCTGTTGCCGCGATGTTCGCGCTTGCTCTGGTAGAGCGCATAGTCGGCCCGGTCGAACAGTTCCTCGGGCGTGGACGCCACATCCGGATAGATGGCGATGCCGATCGAGGCGGAAATCATGATCGTCGCATCCGGCGTTTCAAAGGGGATGCGGAGTTTGGAGCCCATCAGGTTTCCCGCGGCAAGAACGGTATTCTCGTTCACCTGACCGGAGATGATGAAAGCAAACTCATCGCCACCCAAGCGCGACAGGAACATGCTTTCGGCGTTGCAGACGTCTTGCAGCCTCTCACCGACCTCTTTCAAAAGCCGGTCGCCAGCGGAGTGCCCGTAAAGGTCGTTGACGGGTTTGAAGCCGTCTAGATCGATCACACCGACGGCGAGGCGATGATTTTCCGCCTGGGCGAGGGTGAAGGACGTGTCGAGATGATGAAAGAAGGCGCGGCGGTTCGGGAGTTCGGTCAAGCTATCGATATTGGCGAGCTTGAGGTTCTCGTTGCTCAGGGCTTCGGTCTTCTGCTGCGCCAGCACCATTTGCTCGAAATTATCGTAGTTGATCTTCAGCACGACCAGCATGCCGAAACAGACGAGCAGAATGTTGATGGCTGTGGCAATGAGCGTCAGGTGCCCGGTGGATGCGAAGAAAACGACGAAGGTGCCGTTGACGATCGCCGTGACCATGAGGGCGGCAGAGCGCACATGCATCATGCAGAAGATGCAGGAAATGACGGTGATCGCCATATAGAAGGCGACATGTGATTTCTGGAAGGCGTCCCCATAGGGATAGAGAAGACAGGACCATGTGGTAAAGGACGCGGCAATTACCGCCCCAAGGATGTTGATCCGCCTCATGCTGGATGCGACAGCCGCAATGGGCGGAGTATCACCTCTAGACCGTAGCCAAAAGAGGATGCGCGCCCCGCACATCACGGTGAAGAGGCATGGGACGCCAAGCGACAGCAGCCTCGGCGCGGTGTGCAGATAGGTTAAGGCCAGCGCCCACGTGCTCGAGAGTAGAATGAAGTACATCATCGGCATCTGCTGGCTGAAGGCCACATATTGCGCTCTCAACAACACCGGATTGTCCCGAGGTGTGGGAGAGAAGTCGAAGATGCTTTTCAGATTGGTTTTCAACGAAGGCCACTCTCGAACAGTTGTTGTGTCGTCTTCTCAACGGGATTGTCGTGATGCAGTTGCTAGCGAACGCTGTGAGTGGCTTCGTCGTGGTCGCTTGTGGGGACGATGACGGGCAAAGTCTAAACGTTCTGCGTTTGAACCATCTGGAAGGGTCTAAGTTTCCCGATGTTCACACACGTTTCGTTTTATACTGTGTGCCGGTTAATACTGTTGTCTATCAAAAGGGAATAATTCTACAGAAACGTACCGGTTCGGCGCAGCGGCGTAGACTTGCTGACGTGCAGCTTTTGGATGTGCTGGAGCGCATTCCTGCGTGTGAATGCGCACTTTGAGGTGTAGACGTTGCTTCCTTTAACCGGGTGTTGACTGTATTTATTAGCAAAACGACCTGTACTGGCCGTGATATTAATCGTCACTTAACCAATTTCCTTCATGTTTCATAAGTGAAGAATTCACTGGTGTACGCGCCGTTCGCGTATGCCGTTTATGGAGCCGCCCACATGAAGAAGAGCCTGATCGGTGTCGTTGCCGCTCTGATGGCAGGTCAGCACGCACTCGCTGCGGATGTCTATCAGTCAGCCCCACCAGCCTATATTGAGCCCGCACCGGAAATTCAGGTGAAGGAAGCAAGCGGCTGGTATCTGCGTGGCGATGTCGGCTATTCCTTCAACAAGTTCCGTGGCGGCAGCTTCAACCGGGCAGTGTCGGCATCCGCGATGGAAGATGTGAGCTTTACCAGCACGTCCCAGAAGGACAGTGTCCTCTTCGGCGCAGGCGTGGGCTACCAGATCAACAATTATCTGCGAACCGACCTGACCCTCGATTATCTGTCGAAGTCGAAATTCCGGGGCTCCGCTCCAAGCCTCGAGTCGCACACCTCGCTGCAGGCCTTTGGCCTGATGGCGAACGCCTATGTCGATCTCGGCACCTATGGCCGTGTTACCCCCTATCTCGGTGCAGGTATCGGTGGCGCGCATGTGAAGTGGGATACGTTCAAGACCGATTCGGGTTGCTGCGAATTCGATGGCAAGGGCAGCTGGCGCTTCGCTTACGCTTTGATGGCCGGTGCCTCGGTTGATGTCACCTGCGACTTCAAGGCCGATATCGGCTATCGCTTCCGCCAGATCGGCCAGGGCGAAATGTTCGGTCTCAATGGCGCTGCTGGTCCTGGTCGCGACAAGGGCTTGACCTCGCATGAAATCCGTCTCGGCGGCCGCTATGTCTTCAATGGCTGCGATACCGCACAGTACATGCCACCAGCCGATATTCCGGTTCAGCCTGCCGTTTACAAGTAAACGTCACAGACCGACTATAGACTTCGACCGCTCGTATCTCATCGATACGGGCGGTTTTCGTTTGTGCGGTTATCGGCTTCTGGCGCAGATCGGACAAAATTATCGAAGCTTGCGACATATTCCGCTTGACGGAAACGGGCGAGAGGAATAGCAACGGTGTCAGGACACTCCACCCTAACGTGGAGCGCCTATCTGGAAGGATAGTCAAATGACAGATATAGTGAAGCCGGACGTGCGTCCGGGCAATACGCATTTTTCTTCAGGTCCCTGCTCGAAGCGCCCCGGTTGGTCGCTTGAAGTTCTCGCCGATGCACCGCTTGGCCGTTCGCATCGTGCCAAGGTTGGCAAAGCCAAGCTGAAGCAGGCCATTGATCTCACCCGCGAAATTCTGAATGTTCCCGCCGATTATCGTATCGGTATCGTTCCCGCATCCGACACCGGCGCCGTTGAAATGGCCCTGTGGTCGCTGCTTGGCGAACGCGGCGTGGACATGGTTGCCTGGGAAAGCTTCGGTGCCGGCTGGGTGACCGATGTCGTCAAGCAGCTGAAGCTCAAAGATGTTCGCAAGTTCGAGGCCGATTACGGCCTCCTGCCGAACCTTGCAGAGGTCGATTTCGACCGCGACGTGGTCTTTACCTGGAACGGCACCACCTCCGGTGTTCGCGTTCCCAACGCCGATTTCATTCCCGCCGATCGCAAGGGCCTTACCATTTGTGACGCAACCTCTGCCGCATTCGCGCAGGATCTCGATTTCGCCAAGCTCGATGTTACGACCTTCTCCTGGCAGAAGGTTCTGGGCGGTGAAGGTGGCCATGGCGTCATCATTCTTTCGCCACGCGCCGTCGAGCGTCTGACGACCTATGTTCCCGCCTGGCCACTGCCGAAGATTTTCCGCATGACGTCCGGCGGCAAGCTGATCGAAGGCATCTTCACAGGTGAGACGATCAACACGCCCTCGATGCTCTGCGTTGAAGACTATATCGATGCGCTTCTCTGGGCGAAGAACCTGGGTGGCCTCAAGGCGCTGATCGCCCGTGCCGATGCCAATGCCAAGGTCATCTTCGACTTCGTCGCCGAGAACAACTGGATCGCCAATCTGGCGGTTGCCGATGAGACGCGCTCCAACACCTCCGTCTGCCTCAAGATCGTCTGCAAGGATGTTGCAGCCCTTGATGCTGGCGCCCAGGCCGATTTCGCCAAGGGCATGGTTGCCCTTCTCGAAAAGGAAAACGTCGCGCTCGACATCGGCGCCTATCGCGACGCGCCGTCCGGCCTTCGCATCTGGGCTGGTGCGACCATCGAAACGGCCGACATGAAGGCTGTGATGCCCTGGTTGAAGTGGGCTTTCGAAACGCAGAAGGCAACGCTTGCCAAGGCTGCGGCCTGATCAATTCCGGCCCTGCGCGTTGCAGGGCCGCACACACTTTTCGCTTTCACGCATAAACCGCTTTTCAAGGAGCCCACACCATGGCACCTCGCGTACTCGTATCTGACGAACTGTCGGAAACCGCCGTTCAAATCTTCCGCGACCGTGGCGTCGAGGTCGATTTCCAGCCGAAGCTCGGCAAGGACAAAGACAAGCTTGCCGAAATCATCGGCAATTATGATGGTCTGGCCATCCGCTCTGCCACCAAGGCGACGGAAAAGCTTATCGAATCGGCCAAGAACCTCAAGGTCATCGGCCGCGCCGGCATCGGCGTCGATAACGTCGATATCCCCGCTGCATCGCGCCGCGGCATCATCGTCATGAACACGCCTTTCGGCAACTCCATCACCACGGCAGAACACGCCATCGCGCTGATGTTTGCCGTTGCCCGCCAGCTTCCGGCAGCGGATACCTCCACCCAGGCCGGCAAGTGGGAAAAGTCGAAATTCATGGGTGTCGAAATCACCGGCAAGACGCTCGGCGTCATCGGTGCCGGCAATATCGGCTCCATCGTCTGCTCACGTGCGCTCGGTCTGAAGATGAACGTGCTGGCTTACGATCCCTTCCTGTCGCCGGAACGCGCACAGGAAATGGGTGTGACCAAGGTCGAGCTCGATGAGCTTCTGGCCCAGGCCGACTTCATTACGCTGCACGTGCCGATGACCGACAAGACGCGCGGTATTCTGGGTGCGCAGAACCTTGCCAAGACCAAGAAGGGTGTCCGCATCATCAACTGCGCCCGTGGCGGTCTGGTGGATGAGGCAGCGCTTGCCGACGCCATCAAGTCCGGCCATGTGGCTGGCGCCGGTTTCGACGTCTTCGAAGTCGAGCCTGCAACCGAAAGCCCGCTTTTCGGCCTGCCGAATGTGGTCTGCACGCCGCATCTCGGCGCGTCCACCACGGAAGCACAGGAAAATGTCGCGCTGCAGGTTGCCGAGCAGATGTCGGATTACCTCGTCAAGGGTGCGGTTTCCAACGCCATCAACATGCCTTCGATCACCGCTGACGAAGCGCCGCGTCTGAAGCCCTTCATCAAGCTTGCCGACGTCCTCGGCTCTTTCGTTGGTCAGGTGCAGGAAAGCGCCACCAAGGAAATTGAAATCCTGTATGATGGTGCAACCGCCAACATGAACACCAAGGCGCTGACGAGCGCGCTTCTGGCCGGTCTCATCCGTCCGCAGGTGGCAGACGTCAACATGGTTTCCGCACCGATCATGATCAAGGAAAAGGGCATCATCCTCTCCGAGGTCAAGCGCGACAAGACCGGTGTCTATGACGGCTTCATCAAGCTCACCGTCAAGACCGAAAACCAGGTTCGTTCGGTTGCCGGCACGGTGTTCTCGGATGGCAAGGCCCGCTTCATCCAGATCAAGAACATCAACATGGATGCCGATGTCGGTCAGCACATGATCTACATCACCAACACCGACGTGCCTGGCATGATCGGCTTCATGGGCACGACGCTCGGTGAGGCAGGCGTCAACATTGCAAACTTCCAGCTTGGCCGCGAAGCCAATGGTGGCGATGCGATTGCGCTGCTCTATGTCGACGGCCCCGTTTCGGAAGAGGTGCTCGACAAGCTGCGCGCCAACCCGGCCATCCGTCAGGTCAAGCCACTGACATTCAACATCGACTGATCGGCGAGAGCCTTCTTGACCGTTTTAGCCCGGTGCGGATCCTATCTGCACCGGGCTTTTTATTGCGCGATGAAGCGTAAATCTACCGAGGATTGCATATCACGAAATATTTATGGTTCTCACCCTCAAAACAAAGACCGATAGTTGCTATATGCCTTTTGTTCTTTGTCGCTCAATGGGAGGGCGACCCAACAGGAGATGACGATGTTTGCTGCCATTCGGCGCTTTAAAGGTTTGTTCGCAGTTGCCGCTCTGGGGATTGCGGTTTCGTTCGTGGCTGTCGATATGGCAGAAGCGCGCCGCGCGAGCGGCGGTTTCGGCAGCCGCGGCACGCGGACCTTTTCGGCACCGCCCGCAACCAATACCGCACCGGGCCAGGCCGCGCCGATGAACCGCAGCATGACGCCGAACACGAACCAAGCGACCCAGCCAAATGCAGCGCAGCCGGCACGTCCAGGCGCGCAGGCGCCGCAGCAGAACCGCGGCATGTTCGGTGGCATGATGGGCGGTCTCATGGGCGGCCTGTTGATGGGCGGCCTGTTCGGCATGCTCATGGGTGGCGGCTTCGGCGGTCTGGCTGGCTTCTTCGGAATGCTGCTGCAGGGACTGCTGATCGGCGGTCTCATCATGCTCGCCATGCGTTTCTTCGCCTCGCGCCGCAAGGCCGCTGAGCCCGCTTATGGCGGTGCAGGCGGCTCGAACAACGCGCGCAGCGACTATTCCGCCAATCAGCCCCAGGGCCATGGTGGTTTCAAGATCCCGCAGATGGGCTCGCGTGCCGGTGCCTTTGGTGGCGCTGCTGCCGCAACGGCGGCTGCCGAATCCGTGGTTGCCAAACCCGTACCGCATGAAAATGCCATGTCCGAAGGCGACGAAATCGGCGTGACGCATGGCGACCTCGAAACCTTCCAGCACATGCTGCAGCAGGTTCAGTCCGCTTATGCTGCGGAAGACTACGGTACGCTACGCAAGCTGACGACGCCGGAGGCCATGTCTTATCTTGCCGAAGAACTCAGCGACCATGCCACGAGCGGCGTGAAGAACGATGTACGCGATGTGACGCTCTTGCAGGGTGACGTTGCCGAAGCCTGGCACGAAGAGGGCCAGGATTACGCGACCGTTGCGATGCGTTATTCGGCGATCGACATCATGCGCGACCGCGCCACCGGCAAGGTCATCGAAGGCAATGAGCACGAACCGGAAGAATCGGTCGAGATGTGGACCTTCGTTCGCAAGGGCGGATCCGACTGGCAGGTGGCCGCAATCCAGGCCGCTGCGTAACGCGCATCGATTTCTTCCAATGATTTATGGCGCCGGGGTCAGACCCCAGCGCCTTTTTCTTTTTTGCCGCTTTGCACTGGTGAGCAGGCGGTTCAGGCGACCGGCGTGAAATGGGGGAGGGACGGTGCCCAACCTTGTCCACGTATTGCCTTTTTTCGTTCATCCCGCATTCAGTCGCGGCCTTCTAACCAGACAGGCACACGTCAATGTGAACCGCTCGCGTTTTAGCAAATGCGCGCATAGGCGGAACTCCCGCCTTTTATTCGCGTTGACAATCCGAACTTCGGGCCGACCTTCGGACAACACCCGAGCAGAGGAACACGGCGACCAGCCACAGCGCGGTCCGCGAAATGGAGAGCTTTAACGATGAAACGCTTCGACCTGATCGACGGGATGCGCGGCTATTTCCTCGTCTTTATGCTGATCAACCATCTGGTCTTCGCAGGCGGTTTCTGGCTGGTGGAAATCAACCATCGCCAGTTTGCCTTCGTTGAGGACGCACAGGGCTTCGTGTTCCTGTCCGGCCTTCTGATCGGCATGGTGTATGCCCGCAAGATGGTGAAATACGGCTACGAGGCCGGGCGCGACATGATCTGGAACCGTGCGCTCGAACTGTACAAATACGCGATGGGACTGGTGATCGCCGTCCTCTTCGCACGCATGGTCATCCCGCACGCTCCTTATATCTGGTACAATTGGCTCGGCATGACGTCCTTTGACGATCCGCTTCGTCTGGCGGCCATAGCCACCTTCCTGTTCCAGCCGACCTTCATGGACATCCTGCCGCAATATATCGTCTACATGATCTTTGCGCCCTTCCTGGTGAAACTGTGCATCGACGGCAAGTGGGCCTATGTCATGGCCGGGTCTCTGCTGGTGTGGATGGCGGGACAGCTTGGCCTGCAGCAGCTCTTCACCGCGCCGATGAACGAGATCGTCAAGGGCGTGGACGAGCAGGGCATTCGCGTCAGCTTCAACCTGTTTGGCTGGCAGCTGGTGTTCTACACGGCACTGGTACTCGGCGCGATGACTGCGCAAAACCGTATTCCGTGGACGAAGATATTCTCGCCGGAGCGTAGCTGGATTGCCAAGGCCGCGCTGATCGTCTGCGTGTTCTTCGTGCCGCTGCGCATTGCCACCGCCTGGAACCTGATGCCGGAATTCGTGCTCGGCAAGTTCTCGACCATGGAAATCCGCGCCGACTTCGGCCCGGTTTACCTGATCAACTTCCTTGCCGTCGGTGTTGGCCTCACATGGCTCATCATCGCCGGTCCAAAGCATCACAACCCGATCGTGCAGAAGATCGCCGCTGGCGTCATCTGGGTGCTGTCCCTGAAGTTCCTGCAGCTTCTTGGTCGCCACTCGCTGCAGGTCTATGTGTGGCACGTCGCCATCGTCTACGGCATCTACTATCTGGATGGCCGCACGGCAGAGCTGACGCAGATCCAGAAGACAGCGATTGCCGTCGTCGGTATCGCGATGCTGGCGATCCCCGCTCTCTGGCGCGAACGAGACAAGTGGATCGGCAACAGCCAGAAGACTGCTGGCGCCTGATCCGGCAACGCAACGACAAATCCTCTACGGGGTGGCACGTGCCGCCCCGTACTTGCGTTTAAGGGCTTTTCTTTCTATATGCAGCGCTTGAAAATCCAAGCTTCCATGCCTCTCTTGAGGCGGAGCCTCATGGATTTGACGACAGGCGGCGGGGCCTTTACCCCCGTTATGACTGACGATTGGAAAAACCTTGAATACGCTCGACTTTGACAAGAAGCCGGAAGATACCCGGATTGTCGTTGCCATGTCCGGTGGCGTCGATTCCTCCGTGGTGGCTGGCATTCTCAAGCGTGAGGGCTATGACGTCCTCGGCATCACCCTGCAGCTTTACGACCATGGCGCCGCCGTTCATCGCGCTGGCTCCTGTTGTGCGGGCCAGGATATCGACGATGCACGCCGCGTGTGCGAAACGCTCGGCATTCCCCATTACGTGCTGGATTACGAAGCGCGTTTTCGTGAGACGGTGATCAACCCCTTCGCCGAAGCCTATGCCATGGGCGAAACGCCTGTGCCCTGCGTGGCCTGCAACCAGACGGTCAAGTTCGCCGATCTGCTGGCCACCGCGCAGGAACTGGGTGCCGACGCGCTGGCAACCGGCCACTATATCCGTTCGCGCCGCAACCCGGTGGCGGGCAACCCCAACCGCCGCGCGCTCTATCGCCCGATCGATAGTGACCGTGACCAGAGCTGGTTCCTGTTTGCAACGACACAGGAGCAGATCGATTACCTGCGCTTTCCTCTTGGCGGCCTCTCCAAGGCGGAGACGCGTGCGCTGGCGGAAGAGATGGGCCTGGTGGTGGCCAAGAAGGCTGACAGCCAGGACATCTGTTTCGTGCCGCAGGGCAAGTATACCGACATCATCAACAAGCTGAAGCCGAATGCAGCCCTTGTGGGCGATATCGTCCATCTGGATGGCCGCGTGCTCGGCCGCCACGACGGCATCGTGCATTACACGATCGGCCAGCGCCGCGGCATCGGGGTCGCAACCGGCGAGCCACTCTATGTCGTCCATCTCGACGCCCGCGGACGCCGCGTCATCGTCGGCCCACGCGAGGCGCTGGAGACCCACCGCGTCTATCTGCGCGACATGAACTGGCTCGGCGACGCAGCACTTGAAGAGGATGCGGCCGGCGGCTTTGCCTGCTATGCCAAGGTCCGCTCCACCCGCCCACCGGCGGAAGCCGTTCTCCATACCGACGAGAAAGGCATCTATGTCGATCTCGCCGTCGGCGAGGCGGGTATCGCACCCGGTCAGGCCTGCGTTCTCTACTCCGCACCGGGCGCGGACGCGCGCGTCTATGGCGGCGGTTTCATCGAGCGCTCGGAACGCTCGGCAGAGGCCGAGGCATCGCTCAAAGCTCTGCTCGCCAACCCGGTCGCAGCCTGAAATCGGCACTCCGGCCAAGTCTGTCGAAAGACTGACTTTTTGCGCATCTTGCGCTTGACACTTTAGGGAGCGGCACCTTATAAGCCGCTCATCCTGATGAAACGGGCCGCACATCGCAGCTTTGTTTCCCTCGTGGCGGGGTAGCTCAGGTGGTTAGAGCAGCGGAATCATAATCCGCGTGTCGGGGGTTCAAGTCCCTCTCCCGCTACCATTCTTTACGTGTTCATACCGAATACATGGGTAATAGTTTCTACCTAATGTACTCTTTGGCGCTGTATTCTGTAGCGCGATTTCGGAATTTTGACACGAGAAACTGGAATTTTGTTTATTCCTAACCCGTGTCAAAGCGTCTAACGCGACTTCAAATTGGTTTACTCTCTCGATTAAAGTGTCACGAGCTCGCAGTAGCTCGCTGCCTCAGGACTAACGATGTCATGGTAGCCGGTCACTCCTGTCTCAGTGGCCCAAGTAAACCGGAATTCTTTCTGATGGGAATACCGCTCAGGTTTCAGGAAGGCCCGCGCGGGACCGAGCATATCCGCGAAGTCGGTACCCAATATGATGTCTCGGTTATCTCCCTCTTCAGGAATGTCCTCGTTAGTCAGGCCAACTAGAACTCGCCCATCACTATAGACGCATCTGGCAAAGTGGCATTCAAGTCCACCGAGGGTCTCCGATATAGCCATGCCGAAAGCTTCGGGGTCCTTGATCCTAATCGCTGCATCGTAGCCGAACTTTTCAATTACAACTGGCGCCGCGTCGCCTGCGAAGCAGCATAGTATCCATTCATTCAACCCCCCAATCACTTGGCGCACAATAGTGCCACGATTTCCAATTCCGAACATGATGGTTTCACCTTCGGATCTGTCACCGATCTCGGGGTGCTCGTATTGTCGGAAATGAGCGATTGAACCTAGCCGCAGCTTGCCGGTCTCAAGGAAGGCTCTTGCATGATCGGAGCGCATCATTTTAATAATCGGTCTAGCAGGTATCCGATCAATCTTCATGTCAAGCACATAGGTGAGTTTAGGCGAATTCCCGGGAAGCCTGCGTTGTAGTTTCCTCGCCATCTCTTTCATCTCATCCTCTGGGAGACGGCCTCGTAACATGATCATTGAGCCGAGGGCCGCGATCCCATCAACAACAGCTACAGGCGTGCCATCAATCGTTTCAACGAATTGTCCGTCCCGCATAAACGTCGCAGTAAGTCCGTCTTTTATCACTAAGTCTCTAGCCATCTGATTCCCCTCCGTTGTGGCTATCGAGAATATCGAGTGCATCACGAGCGATGAATAGATCATCAGCCACTGACGCTGCTTTGTGGAAGACTTTGATTGCTCTGCGCAGATCTGGATAACTTCACAATTTGATCAAGATGGTCTGTAAGTTCAGAGATATTAATAAACGTAACCATTCAAACCTCCGCGACAATGTGGCGAAATACTACGCATTGACGCAGGGCTCATCCATATCGATTTTATAGCTTAGCGTTGCGCGCCATTACGGCGCGTAACGCCTGTAGTTGTTCACTAGGAGCTTCTACACCTCGACGAATGTCCAAGGCATTCTCGACCGCTTCCTGAAGTCGACGAAATCGAGCCTCTGCACGCACACCCTGCAATGGGCATGAAAGAAGGGTGTCCGCATTCTGTGGCTGGCATCCGCATTCGGCTATGCGACCTTGAAACCTCTAGTTTAAACCACAATCCCACCGTCGCGCCAGGAAGTGGTAAGGGTTCATCATGAAATATAAAGAGAGAAAAGAAGGAGACTAGCGTGTATTGAGAGGTGTCTAACATGCTTAAGCGCGATCATAGGGGAGTATCGCATATGCATTGGAGAGAAGACCTAAATATTAACACGAATAAGTTGTCTTTGGCGCAGGCGGTTATCAGATATTTTATATCACCGAGTTTCAAGGTCGTTACCCGCTACCGCATGTACCGGTGGCTTTACCAGCGCGGATTGCTCGGCCGTATTCTCCACAAGCCGCTATTCGTGGCCAATGTCAAAATGGGTGCGTATATCTCGCCGAAAGCTGTAATCGGCAAAGGATTTCACCTGCCGCATCCAGTGGGCATTGTAATCGGCGAAGGTGTCAAACTGGGCGACAACGTAACGATCTTCCAAGGCGTTACGCTCGGTGTCTCGAAGGAAGGCAAGGGAGATTATCCCACGCTTTCTAATGACGTCACTGTCTACGCAAACTCGGTTCTTGTTGGCGAGATTAATGTGGGCCCCGGCGCTCAAGTTGCCGCTCTGAGCTTCGTGAACGAGGACGTTCCAGGAGGAATGGTGGCTGCGGGTTCGCCGGCAACAATGAGAAACCCGCGTGACCGGCTCCCCGTATCCTTGAACGGCTGAACACGATCGTAAAGACGTCTCTCGCGCCCATCGTCTCAATGGGAGCAGCCCCGGGCGAGCCCATGTGGAGCGATCCAATGTGTATGGAGTACGCTCTCCCGGGGCGTCTTTTAATGGTGTAATGGACTGGTGTACGCCATGGGGTGTCGCTTGGCAGTCCTAGAGTAACAGACGGGACTGCTCGTCTTGAAAAATGAATTCCACTGCCTGTTTCCACAGCAGGTATCCATCGTAATTTAAGTGTACGTAATCCACGCTTTGCGCTTCGGTCAGTTCTCGCCCGTTCGTTACGGACTTGTTGACATCTACAAAGGTGCATTTCTCAGATTTACAAAGCTGTCGTTGCCGCTCGATGAGTTGAGAAATGAGCTCGTTTGCGGCGGGACGGCGCGTCATGATTGTCGATTGCAGAAATACGGTGTTCCCATCCTTATTCAGTTGGCGAACGATCTCTGTCAAATTGTGCATAATGTCGTCAACGCCCACTCCGGCCAAAATGTCATTGACGCCACCCATGACGAGCACGCGGTTACGGGTTATATTCAGGCTTTTGACCCGCTCAAGCATTCCACTTGTT
Organism: Agrobacterium cavarae; assembly: GCF_004310285.1. Taxonomy (GTDB): domain Bacteria; phylum Pseudomonadota; class Alphaproteobacteria; order Rhizobiales; family Rhizobiaceae; genus Agrobacterium; species Agrobacterium cavarae. Next base: position 402,436 of record NZ_SISF01000033.1, on the reverse strand, counting down.
GTGTCTCCCGCCAGTCCCAAATTGAGTATATCTGAGCGATTAAGCAAAGCTGGCCAATTGGCGAACTGGGTCAGCGAGTCGCCCATCATGACGAACCGAGACGATGGCATCCCACTCGCTAAAACAGCTTTGTATTGAACGTGAACCTGATCTTCGGACAAAGGTTTGCCGAGGGTCATCCATGCGGCTTTTCGAATTCCACCTCGGACCACGCTGCTGGATTGATCAAGAACAGCTCCAGCGGCGATCAGTACGCCAGCGGTCACAAGCATAGAGGCCCATCGTAAGAATTTGCGCAAGTCATCCCCCCAGACGCGAACATCTTTTATTTAGATGTTTTTATATTAGAGGATTCTTTTATTACTTATTTCGATCCCGTCAACAGGGAGTATGAGAGCTTTCGAAATAACACATTAAAAAGATCTGCGGGCTTCAGCTTGGAGTGAAGTCGTCTGCATTTTGCAGGTGCAATCAAGTCGATTCCTGCACCTTGTACCAATTTGCTTGCACCTTACGGACATCCTCATCAGAAAGCGGTCGATCTGCAATTGCCAGATAAGCTCTGTTTGCTTTGGCCTGATTTTGGTAGGGCACCGACTGCAACCGTTCATCACCGTCTCCGTGAACGACTGGAGCGTAGGGCATTTCGGCTATGCTTCCGTCCATGTGCCCGAATGGCTGTACGCCGCCGCCGCTGACGTAAAGCCGGTTCTTTGCCGTGAAGAATTTCATGTGGTCGGGGGCGTCTTCGTAATTATAGACGGCCGAAGGCTCGTGCACGTGAACCATCAGTTGTTCCTGACCGACCTTATAGAGGTACTGCAGGTTATCGCGCGTCTGCTGCGGAAGCGGCGCATCGAACTTTATAGGCGAAGAGTCATCGATATTCTCGAGGACGGATGCGGTTAGCGTCAGGTCCTGATTGTCCGTCTGAGACGTGTTGATCACCTCATTGGTGAACCTGCGGATCAGGGCAGTCCAATAATTGTATTTTAGCAATGTCTGCATGAGGCCGTCGTAGTTAAATTTCGTCGTAAGATCGGCGAGTTTACGGCGTGCGACGACACTTGCGGCGTCCTTTGTAGCAGACGGCTTGGTCGCAACCGCCGGCACAGCATGATGATGTCCCAGCATCCAGATTGCGTCTGACCGCGTATCAGCCTGCGGATCACCTTTCGACAGACTCCACGTTACCTGTACGTTGTTATCGGCTGCTCCGCTTTCGAGCATCGCGAACGATAGAATCGTGAAGCCGTTGCGACCGAGGTTGAACGTCTCTTCCGACCTATAACTGTTCAAATTACTGTTGTCGGGGCTATGAATGCCTTGAAGGCCCGTATCCGGATCGGTGTAGCCAAACTGGAGCGTACTGTTTGTATTGAATATCAAGTTCACGTTTCCGCGCTCGCCGGCAACTCGCCCGGTAGAAGGGTCTGCCCTGCGCATGTCGATCAGGTCGATATTGAACAAAGCCTTGACCTCAGCGAGTGTCGCCGCAAGATGCTGCTGGCCAATAAGCGCCATGCGCGCCTGGATAGCTCGGATTTGCCCCATTGACCTATTTTTTGTGACGACAACGCCGCCGACCAGGATGTTGCCGCGGTTGCGCTTCGACAGTTTTTTGTCGCTGCCGGAAAAGATAGAGCCGATAGCGAGATCAGGGTTGTCCATCGATCCACCCAGAATAGCAGATGTCTGAGCTTCGCTGAGGGCCACATCCTTCGTGATTGCGCCATTCTCGAATTCCCGATAGCGGGTGGATGAGAAAATGTGGGTGGTTACATATTGCGCGTTCTTCGGGAACCGATAGGTCGCGCCTGATTTTTTGCCGGTTGCTGAAATGGTCGTGCCGCCAGTGGCGATGCTCACGCGATCAGGACCGGAGCCACCGCCACCAGCGTAGGCTTGGAACCGGTTCGCCTTGCCATTGCCAAGGGTGACAATGTTGTTACGAGCGTTCAAACCATCGAGCGGATCGTTTCCATTCGGAACGCCCCTCATGACGTCTTGTGCAGAGGACATGCGTTGATTGGGCGACCAAAGAATATGAACCTCGAACTGTTCTCCTGAAGACAGATGTATGGGTAATGTCACCGACAAGGCGCTCGCGCCTGCGAGATCGATTCCCGTGCCACCCCGATCAGTTAACCTTACCTCCTGTGCATCACTGCCTTTCCGCATCGCTGTGGCGAAGCGGGGGACGATGCCCGCAGCGCTCATGACGGGCGTGCCATCTATGGCGACCATGGTCAGTTGAGAGCCATTTTGGTCAGGCCAAGACAGGAAACCTGCATTTGACGGAATTGCTGACACCGTTTCTCGACCAAGCGCGTCACATCCATTTTGGAAGACTGCACCCGTGTCGATATCCGTTCCCTTGACAGTCGGGGAGGTCCAATCGGCGACCATCCGGGCATTACCGAAGGCGGCAATAGTGCTCGCCTTGTCGGCCTTGGCGATCGGTGCGTCGAGCGGGATACCAGCGCGAGGCGCCGTTGCCGTCATTGCCACCGCACGTCCTGTGCTTTTCGCAAGCGATGGGGCTATTGTGCCAGCCGAGAGAACACCAAGGCCAAGGATCAGATTTCTACGATTGCTGTCCAATGCGAGCCTCCGCCGCTCGGCCTAACGATACCGATGGTCTCGTACTGTCAGACAGATGATAGCCGCAACCGGCTCACCAATGCTAGTCTCGGAACCCGCAGCACCAGCCGTCAGCTTTCAATGTGCTTGTTGCAGCATTGAGGCAGGTTACTATCCCAACCGCGCTATCTTGGTTCAGCAGAACAATCGATGCTGCTGCCTGCAGAGATAGAGACAGGAGAATGCCCGATAGGCCTACCTGTGGGGTAGGATCGCACCAGACAAAAAGCCCGGCGCAGTGGCCGGGCTTTCTCAGATCAACGTGTACTTCTAACCTTAGAACTTCACGCCAAGACCGACGCGGATCGCGTGTTGGTCGACGTCGGAGTTGAGCGTTGCGCCGCCACCGAGGTCGAAGTCCTTGTCGCCGAAGTCGGTGTAGCGGTATTCGATGCGGCCGAACATCATGTCGGTGAAGGCGTAGTCGACGCCCACGCCAACGGTGTAGCCGTTGAAGGTTTCCTTTTCGCTGGCGCCTGGGACTTCAGCGAAGCCACGGGCATAGGCCCAGCCGGCGGTACCATAGACCAGTGCGCGGTCGAAGGCGTAGCCGACGCGGCCGCGGACGGAGCCCTGCCAATCGAGACCGTAGTCAACCGTGGCGATCCCGCCGAGGTCTGCCGTGTCATCGGCCCAGTTCTTTTCGAAGTCCGCTTCAAGGCCGACGACCCAGTTGTTGCCGAGTTCGTGGTTGTAGCCGACGAAGCCGCCGAGAAGGCCGCCGTCAACGTCAGCAGAGCCGGTTGCGCCGAGGAGCGAAACGTCCTGGTTGGCCCAGTTATAGCCGCCCTGAATACCGATGTTGAAGCCGGTCCAGCTGAAGGCAGGGGCAACGTCGGCGACGGGTGCAGCCGGGGTTTAGTAAACGGCGTCCGCTGCCATGGCGGTGGAGGCTGCGAGAAGGAATGCCAGTGTGGCGATCGTCTTTTTCATGGTCTTTACTCCCTTATATGAGAGAGTACTAAAACGCATTTTGGTTGAAAAATCTGTAGATTTTTATGCAACAGTTAGCGATCGATAAGCCAAAAAATCCCTTTGAAGTTGCGTTGCGGTTTGCGCGCGCAAAGGAGTTCAAGCTGTTCGTTGTCGTGGCAGCAGGGAATAGGCGTTGTCAGTATGCCCGGCCTTGCGCCGTGCCTTGTATATTCCAAGATCAAATAGGCCCTAATACTTGTAAATGCATACAAATCTTGGGAAGATTTGCTGCGTCCAGCTTCTTTCTGCGCACAAATTTCGTTGATAGTGTTGTTTTTATGAAATCGACACTTCACCCGGCGCGCATATAAATGTTAGGGTCTCCTTAAGTTCCCCGTACCGGCAATAGCGCCACGGATGTGCGCAAGCGGTCTGCGCCTCCTGAATGATTGACGGGGGGCGATCAGGATTTGGAGTGGGACATGGATTGCCTGTTGGGCAGGGACCCAAGTGAAGTTGGGTATCATACGTGGGACATCATCGAGAACCGATTGTCGCTCGATCGCGTCTGCGCAGCGATGTGTGGCGTACCAGAGGCGGAAGGGGCAGAGGGGATTCCGATCGAGGCCTTTTTGATGAAGATCGACCTTGCCAATAGGGAGCGGGTGGCGAAGGCCATCCATGACAGTCTTCTCTACGGCAATTTCTACCAGGAAGAATATCCGGTTGAATATGAGCCTGGTCTGTTTCGTCTCGTGCGGGTGGGCGGTCGGTTGATCTACGACCGGGACGGCGTGCCTCTCAGGGGGATCGGCTGGATGGTGGATGTCAGCCCCGAAAAGATACTGGGCGAGGGCATCACCCGCCAGTAGCGCAATCCAAACGTGAAAACGGGCCGCGTGTTACGCAGCCCGTTCTCGGATAAATTTGCTAGTGTGCGGTTACCAGCCCTGGCGGCCGTACCAGCTGTCGACGTCGCTCTTGACGCGATCCTTTTCAACGCCATAGCGCTCCTGGATCTTACCCTCCAGCTGGTCGCGCTTGCCTGCGATCTGGTCCAGATCATCGTCAGTGAGTTTGCCCCACTGCTCCTTGATCTTGCCCTTGACCTGCCTCCAGTTACCTTCGACGCGGTTCCAGTCCATGGTGGTGTCTCCTCTATTGCATTCTGGAGATATAACGGGCGCATGAAGCTGTGGTTCCAATAAATGAATGATTGATAATTCGTTAAAATCTGATTCGACATCCGATTCGATCAGGTGTAAAAATTAAGTGTTCATGGAAATTAACATCGTTTGTCAGCATGTTGCGGGAGGATGAGCCTTGTCGTACGCGGCATTTCAACGAGTCGGCGGACAGTTGTCGCCCCAGCAGGTCACGGATCTGCAGACTATATTTGACGGTGTTTGTTTCGAATGCTTGGAGGATCGCAGCAGTCAGGTGGCGAATGAATGTGCCGCCGTGCTGATCAGAAGCGCCCAGCGCGGCATTCTTGATCACGACATGCTTCGGGACATCGGCCGCGCAGTCTTGCGGCGGCACTAAAGCGCGTCGCGATCTTTCAGATTCGCTCCTTCGCTTTAGGCCTTGTTTTGTCGCATGTCGTTATCGCAAAACCGCTGAACACTTTTGCGCGACATGCTTTAGTCCGCACTATCTTGGTGAAAGCGCCCGGTCTTGGCCGGGCGCTTTGTCGTGTCAGGCTTTTTCCTGCACGTGGGCTTCAAGGAACCACAGCGACTTGTCGAGATCGCGCGAGGCGGCAGTGAAGATATCCGCCGTGCTGGCGTCGCCTGCCTCATCCGCCTCATCGATCGACTTGCGCACCAGATTGGCGACATCGCCATAGCGCTCGATCAGCTCATCCAGATGATCATGGATCTTGTAGATATCGGTCGGGTAAGCCTTGAGCTTAGTGGTGGACGAGACCGCCTGAAGGCTGCCGAGTGCGGTGCCGCCGAGCTGGACGGCGCGTTCTGCGATAATGTCGGTGTGGTTGTCGATCAGCTTGCGGAAGCTGTCGAGAAGCTCGTGCACGGCAATGAACTGCGAACCCTTGAGGTTCCAGTGTGCCTGCTTGGTAAGGAGTGCCAGATCGATCATCGAAGCCAGCGCTTCGTTCAAAAGCCCGATCACCGTGGATTTGGTGTTGGAGGGCAGGTCGTTTCTGGTCTTGTGGGCTTTCATTTTCTTCTCCTGGACGGTCGCGGCGATGCGCCGCTTGTGCTGTTCAGGAGAGGAACGGGCAGCGGCTTGTGATGTTCCGTTGCCGTCAAAGGGACGAGGGAAAATTTGCGCGGCGCTTAAAGCGTGTCGCGATTTTCAGATCCGCTCCATACGCTTTAAGTCCTTGTTTTGTCGCATGTCGCGCAAAACCGCTGCACACTTTTGCGTGGACCATGCTTTAGCGCGCGGTCAGTTTTCCGGATAGTCGCTGATGATCTCGCGGCGCAGAAGGGTCAGCGAACGGTCCGGCTCGATCCGATAGGTTTCCAGCGCAAGGCGTCCGTCGCCGGTGCGGAAGCTATGGCTGAAGGTGGAGCCTGCCGGCGACTTCACCAATCTCTCTCGCGGCTGGCCGCCATAGGTAATGCTGCCAGGAATGGGTTCGACGGTGGACCCGGCTGTGGAGCAGGAGGCAAGCGCCAGAACGAGGAGAAGGCCGAGTTTACGCATGGTGGCTCCCGTTGAATGTAGGTGAAGTATGAGAGTGTAACTCAGGCTCTTCGCGTCTGTTCCAAAGGAAAGAGCCCCGCATCGTGCAAGATACGGGGCTCTTTGTCTTGGGAGGTGTTCTGGTTACGATCAGTCTTCGTTGGCCGCAAGCTGCGTCAGAACCTGGCCGCGTCCGCGAATACGCATGATCAGCGGAACGATGAAGGCTGCTGCGGCGACGAGGAAGAGGCCGACGGCGATGGGCGAGGTGAAGAGGACGCTCGGGTCACCCTGGCCGATGGCAAGTGCACGGCGCAGCTGTTGTTCGGCAAGCGGGCCGAGGATGAGGCCAACGACAGCCGGCGCGATCGGATAGCCGAAGATGCGCATGATATAGCCGAGGATACCGAAGGCGAGCAGCATGCCGAGTTCGAAGACCGATGGATTGGCGCCGATGGTGCCGAGCGTCGCAAACAGCAGAATGCCGGCATAAAGCCATGGCTTCGGAATGGTCAGCAGCTTCACCCACAGGCCGATCAGCGGCAGGTTGAGAACCAGCAGCATGAGGTTGGCGATGAAGAGGCTGGCGATCAGGCCCCAGACGAGCTGCGGATTGGTGGCAAACAGCAGCGGGCCGGGCTGCAGGCCATATTGCTGGAAGCCCGCGAGCATGATGGCGGCGGTTGCCGTGGTGGGCAGGCCGAGCGTCAGGAGCGGAACGAGCGTGCCGGCTGCCGATGCGTTGTTGGCCGCTTCCGGACCGGCAACGCCTTCGATGGCGCCTTCACCGAATTCTTCCGGATATTTGCTCAGCTTCTTCTCCGTCGCATAGGAGAGGAAGGTACCGATTTCCGCACCGCCCGCAGGCATCGCACCGATGGGGAAGCCGATCAAGGTGCCGCGCAGCCATGGCTTCCAGGAGCGTGCCCAGTCCTGCGCGCTCATCCAGATGGAGCCCTTGACGGCTTCGATCTTGTCCTGGCCGGTCTGGCCCTGAGCAACGATGAAGAGCGTCTCGCCAATGGCGAACATGGCAACGGCAAGCGTCGTGACTTCGACACCATCGAGAAGGTCCGGAACGCCGAAGCTCATACGCGTCTGCCCGGTCAGCTGGTCGATGCCGATAATGGCAAGCGTGAAGCCGATGAAGAGCGAGGTGAGGCCGCGCAGAGCCGAATCGCCGAATGCCGACGAGACGGTGACGAAGGCAAGAACCATCAGTGCGAAATATTCGCGCGGGCCGAAGACCAGCGCCAGCTTGACGATATAGGGCGCGACGAAGGCAAGCGCTATTGTTGCGATCAATCCGGCAACGAAGGAGCCGATGGCGGCGGTGGCAAGAGCCGGCCCGCCACGACCCTTGCGGGCCATCTTGTTGCCTTCGAGTGCGGTCACGATCGAGGCGCTTTCGCCCGGCGTGTTCAGAAGGATCGAGGTGGTCGAGCCGCCATACATGCCGCCGTAATAGATGCCGGCAAACATGATGAGCGAGCCCGCAGGGTCGAGCCTGTAGGTGACGGGCAGGAGAAGCGCCACGGTAAGAGCCGGGCCAATGCCGGGCAGAACGCCGACGGCCGTGCCGAGTGTCACGCCGATCAGCGCGTAGAGCAGGTTCATGGGTTGGGCTGCAACCTCAAGACCGTGCAAAAGGAATTCGAATGTGCTCATGGACAGATGTTCCCCTGTCGGGCGAGGCTGCCGCGGAATTCGCGTCCCACTGCGGTCAAACCTCTGATCTTTGTTGTTTTATAATTTGCGGTCAGATGAAGAGCTGCTCGATCGGGCCAGCGGGTAGAGACAGCTGCAGCAGGCGCGCGAAGATGAACCACACGACGAAGCTGATCGCGATGCCGAGTGGGATCGAATAGTGGAGCTTCTTCTTGCCGAAAGCGCGCGCGGTGAAGGCAAACAGCAGGCCGGTGGCAATGGAAAAGCCCGCAACCTTCAACAGCAACATCTGTGCGGCAAGGCCTGCAACAACCCAGACCACGGGTCCGACTTCCTGATGGTCGCGCTCGGGGAAATCCCCACGCCAGGCTTCGATCGCCGTCCAGATTGCCAGACCCACAAGACAGAAGCCGATGGCGTAAGGTACCGTTGCCGGACCAACAGGCGAGTAGCCGGTGACGCTGGCCAGACGGCCTGAATCCCAGAAGATGACGGCGGCAATGGCGACCAGCGCCACCGCGATGAGGAGCGCCGCCCAATCAGGGCGGCGTTTTTGTGATTGTGAGGGGTTGATACCCTGGCTCATTTTACAAGTCCGATGTCTTTGAGAATGGTTTCGGTCGCGGCCGTATCCTTGGCAAGCTCCGCCTTGAAGGCTTCACCGGCGAGATAGGTATCCGTCCAGCCCTTGGTCTTCAGCGTTTCCTGCCACTTGGCGGATTTGACCAGCTTCTCGATATCGGCGTTCACAGCCTTCTCCTGATCCGCCGTCAGGCCGGGAGGAGCGGCAACCATGCGCCAGTTCTGCACGACCACATCGAGGCCGCTTTCCTTCAGCGTCGGTGCGTCGACGCCTGGAAGCTTCTCTGCGCTGGTGACGGCGAGAAGGCGAAGCGTTCCGGCCTTCACCTGGCTTTCGAATTCGCCATAGCCGGAAATGCCGGCGGTGACCTGGGCGCCGAGGATGGAGGCGAGTGCTTCGCCGCCGCCGGAATAGGCGATGTAGTTGATCTTGGTCGGATCGACGCCGGCAGCCTTGGCAATCAGGCCCGCCGTGATGTGGTCGGTGCCGCCAGCCGAACCGCCGCCCCAGGACACGCTGCCCGGATCCTTCTTCAGCTGCGCGACCAGATCGTTGATGTTCTGGATTGGCGACGAGGCAGGAACGACGATCGCTTCAAATTCGCCGGTCAGGCGGGCAATCGGGGTGACGTCGTTCAGCGTGACGGGCGCCTTGTTGGTGAGGATGGCACCCACCATGACGTAACCGCCGACGATCAGCGCGTTGGCGTTGCCCTTCTGCTGGCTTGCGAACTGGGCAAGACCGATGGTGCCGCCAGCGCCTGGAACGTTTTGAACCTGCACGCTCTTGGAAATGCCCTCTTCCTGCAGAACCGTCTGCAGCGAGCGGGCCGTCTGGTCCCAGCCGCCGCCCGGATTGGCAGGCGCGATGATGGTGTAATCAGCGGCTGCTGCGGGAAGAGCGATGGCGCCAGCCAGAAGCGAGGCGAGGAAAAAATGCTTCAAAGTGAATCCTCCTTGAATGCCGTTTCGGCATTGTTGCGATCATTGACAACGGAAGGAGCACGCACATTTACCGACCTGGCGCGAAGACGCTGCCTGTTGAACGGTATGATGCGATGAGACTTGCCTCCCGCTTCCCCGGCCGCCTCCACGGCATGAAGAAGAATTGCAGAGCACCATACAAAGCTGTCATTTAACTGACGCGGGATGAAGGTTGCGCTGTTTACGGGCTGTTAATTTTTACGAGAGGGTGTTTTGTTTCAGTCGCATCACCCCGGGCATCCCTCATTCCTGTCACAAGGACAGGAATGAGAAGCGGGGTATTACTGCGACCGTAAGGCCTCGTTCCAGCGCTCGATGATGCGGGCGCGCTTGACCTGGTCGAGATAGACCATCAGGCCGGGGCTGACGGGAACAGGGCGCAGTTGCGCACCGTGGATGGCCTGCATGGTGTTGGCGGTGTTTTCGCCGGCCACTTCCGGACTGACGGCCGGGATCTGCAGTTGCCGTGCCATGATCGTCTGGCCCTCTTTCGACATGAAGAACTGCAGATAGCGGCGGCCGAGTTCTGGATTGGCTGCGGCCTGCGGCACGAGGCCGATGCGCGACATGACGACGGTATAATCGCTTGGCAGCATGATGCCGACATCCGGGTGGCGGGCGGCCCAATCGGCAGCGTATGAACCGAGGATGTTGTAACCCAGCACGAAGCGGCCATCGGAGATGCGCTCGAGAATGGCGGAGCTGGTGGAATAGACCTTCACGCCCGCCGCACCCATGGCCTTGATGACGTTCCAGATATCGCCGAACTGCTCCTGGTCGCGCGACATGAAGAGAAAGCCGACGCCGGAGCGCTCGATGTCATAGGTGGCGATGCGGCCGTGGATATCCTTGGCGTGGCGCTGAAGATAATCGACGAACTCGGCGCGGCTTGTCGGTGGCTTCTCGTTGACGAAGCTCGGCTTGTGATAGACGAAGACGGCGGGTTCGAAGGTCAGCGCGTAAGCGGTGTTGCGCCAGTTGGCCCAGGCGGGCCAGAGCGCGCTGCCGGGCAGGTCGGAGCGCTGGGCGTAGCCGTCATTGCTGAGCTTGACCTGCAGGTCCATGGCGGAGGAAAAGGCAAAGTCGGCGGTCTTCTTGCCGCTATCGGTCTCTGCCACGATGCGGTCATAGATCTCGCCGGTCAGCATGTCCTCATAGGAGACGGCCACATCCGGGTTGGCGCGCTGAAAGCCTTCGATCATCGGGGTTGCGAGCGGCTCATCGAGCGAGGAATAGACCACAAGCGTCTGCGCATCCTTCTTCCCCGAAAGCGCGGGAAAGAGCATCGGCTGCGCTTGCGAGGCGGCAGTGCCGAGAAGGACAAGACAAAGGGCAAGGGCAATACGCATGGGCGCAATCATGCCGCAGGGCGCTGTTCTTCACAAGCGGGGTTCATGAGCAGTCGCTTCGAGATGGGCATTCACAAGCGCGAGCGACTTCGCTAACGTCCGGGGGGAAAGAGGGATTTGACGTTTGCGCATTCTGCTGGTGGAGGACAATCAGGTTCTGTCGGAGGGACTGTCTGCGCTGTTGCGTGGCAGTGGCTATGCCGTGGACGTGGTGTCCGATGGCAATTCGGCCGATGCGGCAATTGCCGCTGAAAATTTCGACCTTGTCATTCTCGATCTCAACCTGCCGGAAAAGGATGGTATCGATGTGCTGCGCTCCATGCGCGCGCGCCAGGACAAGGCTGCCGTGTTGATCCTGACGGCGCGCGGCACGCCTGAGGAGAAGGTGAGGGGGCTCGATCTCGGCGCCGACGATTACATGATCAAGCCCTTCGACATTGCCGAGTTCGAGGCGCGGGTGCGGGTGCTTTTGCGTCGTAACGCCGGCCTGCGCTCCTCTCTCGTCAGCTTCGGCAATGTCTCCTTCGATCTCACCTCGCGCACCTTTTCCGCCGGTGGTCATCCGATCGATCTTCCGGCGCGCGAAGTGGCGCTGCTCGAGGTCCTCTTCATGCGCGCAGGCAAGGTGGTGGCGAAGGAGGCGATCGTCCAGTCGCTGACAGGCTTTGACGACGAGCTTTCCGGCAATGCCATCGAGCAATATGTCAGCCGGTTGCGCAAGCGCCTGGCACCGCACGGGCTGACGGTAAAGACGGCGCGCGGCATTGGCTATTATCTCGAAAGGCTGGCCGAGGCCGCCGAATGAGAAAGGTCGCCTATTCGCTTCGGCGCAGGCTTCTCGGCTGGCTCTTGGTGTCTACCGCGATCATCGGCTGCGTGGCACTGGCCGACACCTATCGCGAAGCGATCAACACCGCCAATATCGTCTCGGACCGCGTACTCTCCGGTTCGGCGCTTGCTATTGCCGAGCGCGTCGTCGTGGCGGAGAACGGCACGCTGGAAGTCGATATTCCCTATGTCGCGCTGGAGATGCTGACGTCAGCTGCACAGGATCGCGTGTTTTACCGGGTGGACGGGCCGAACGGCCAGTTTCTCACGGGCTACCAGAACCTTCCTTCGGTGAATGGCCTGCAAGGCGATAGCCCGCGCTACATGGACGGCGTGTTTCGTGGCGAGCCGATCCGGATTGCAGGCCTGCGCCGCTTTGCCTCCACCGGGATCAACTCCGTGCCCTTTACGGTCACGGTGGCGGAAACCACCATTGCCCGCAGCCGGCTTGCCCGCGCCATCATCCTGCGCTCGGCGCTGCGACTGCTGCTGATGATCCTCGGTGCCGCAGCGATTGTCTGGGTGGCAGTGACTATATCGCTTCGGCCTCTCTATCGCTTGAGCGAGGCGATCGACGAGCGCAGCCCGGACGATCTGCATCCGATCCGTCAATCCGTACCGGTCGAGGTCGAGAACCTGGTGGAAACGGTCAACTCCTTCATGGTCCGGCTGCAATCGGCACTCGATGCTTTGCGCCATTTCACCGGCAATGCCAGCCACCAGTTGCGCACGCCGCTTGCCATCATCCGCACCCAGTTGGCGCTGGCCGCGCGTGCCCAGACGCTGGAAGAGGCCAAGGCAGCAGCCAAGAAAGGCGATGCTTCCGTTGCGCATGCCGAGCACATTCTGGCGCAGCTTCTGCGCATGGCCAATATCGATGCCGCGGGCTCCGGCGAGAAGCAGAGCCTCATCGCTGTCGATCTCGTTTCACTTGCCCAATCGGTGACGGCGGATTTCGTGCCGAGTGCGGCAGATGCCGATATCGACCTCGGTTTCGAGGAGGTGGAGCCTGCGACCGTCGAGGCTGAACCGCTGCTGCTTCGCGAACTTCTGGGCAACCTCATCAGCAATGCGATTGCCTATGCGGGGCGCGGCAGTGAGATCACCGTGCGGGTGCGCAAGATCGATGGCAGGGCCTGTCTGGAAGTGGAGGACAACGGCATCGGCATCCCAGCCGAGAAGCGCGCTATCGTCCGCCAGCGCTTTGCGCGCGGCGAGGGGAATGTGGCGCCCGGCGCTGGGCTGGGGCTGGCGATCGTCGAGGAGATCGCGACGCTCTTCAAGGCGGAACTTGTGCTCGAAGATGGCGCGGGTGGACAGGGGCTGAAAGCGTCGATCCGGTTCTGATCGACAAGCGTGAGGCGGCAGGGCAGCGCATCGCCACCCTGCCACATACAAAGGCTTAATCGTTCATCTTGTCGATGAGCTGCATCATGATATCGGCGCAAGCTTTCATCGGTTCATCGTCGGCGCATTTGACGTCGATCTTGGTCTCGCCGCTCTCGATGCGGAAATGCGCACCCTTGGAAGGTGGCGGCGGCGGAGGCATATGACCGCGCGGGCCGTCCGGACCTGGACCATCTGGGCCGGGGCCGCGCTCCATGGGGCCGCGAGGGCCTGGTGGCGGTGGTGGCGGCGGAGCGTCGGGCTTTGCCATTCCGTCAGCCGGTGCTGCCGGCGGAGGCGGCGGTGGTGGTGGCTGCTGGGCAAAGGCGGTTCCGGCCGCAAGGAAGAGCGCGGCGCCAGCGATAATCAACTTTTTCATGGGGAAGCCTCTTGGTTGGACTGCGCAGGAGAAACGGCACGGAGCGCCGTCAGTTGCTTATGGTCCAAAATTATTTTTGGCTTCCGTGGTACTTGAAGCGTGTCGCGATTTTTCAGATTCGCTCCCACGCTTTAAGTCCTTATTCTGTCGCATGTCGTTATCGCAAAACCGCTGCACACTTTTGCGCGACATGCTTTAGCCAATCAGCCCATCCGCTCCGACGCGTAGGAACCCGGGCTTGGCGGGAAGACCACGGTTCGGTTGCCGTTGATGAAGGTGCGGTGGTGGATATGCGCATGGATGGCACGGGCCAGAACCTGGCTTTCGACATCGCGGCCAAGCGAGACGTAATCATCTGCCGACTGGGCGTGGGTGATGCGCACCGTGTCCTGCTCGATGATCGGACCTTCGTCGAGATCGGCGGTGACGTAATGGGCGGTGGCGCCAATCAGCTTCACGCCACGCTCATAGGCCTGCTTGTAGGGGTTGGCGCCCTTGAAGCTTGGCAGGAAGGAGTGGTGGATGTTGATGATCTTGCCGGACATCTTGCGGCACATGTCATCGGACAGAACCTGCATGTAGCGTGCCAGGACCACGAGCTCCGTGCCGGTGCTTTCGATCAGGTCGTTCAGCTGCGCTTCGGCCTTCGGCTTGTTTTCCTTCGTCACCTTGATGTGGTGGAAGGGAATGTCGTGGTTGACGACAACCTTCTGGTAATCGAAGTGGTTGGAAACGACGCCGACGATATCGATCGGCAGCGCGCCGATCTTCCAGCGATAGAGCAGATCGTTGAGACAATGACCGAAACGCGAGACCATCAGCAGCGTCTTGGTGCGTTCGCCATCGCTGAAGATCTCGGCTTCCATCTTGAAGCGCTCGGCAACCGGCTTGAAGCCTTCCTTGATGTCTGAAAGCGACACGCCCTCTTCCGAAATGAAGGAGACGCGCATGAAGAACTTGCCGGTTTCGAGGTCGTCAAATTGCGAAGAGTCGACGATGTTGCAACCCTTGTCCGCGAGATAACCCGAGATGGCCGCGACGATGCCGCGTGTGGATTTGCAAGCTACGGTCAATACATAGGTCGTCATCTGGTCTTACCCCTCGCGATCTTTATGGTGCCTAATAGCGCAAGCGTGCGTGGGCGCAAGTCCTCCATCGCGCCGCTTTTGCGCTTCAGATCAATGTGTTGAATTCATAAGCCAGAGGAGGCGCGTGGAACATGCCGGGAGCGACATCGGCTGTTCAAAGCAGGAGTGGCGTCGGGCCGCCGCGATGGGATCTTCGGCAGCCCCGGATTCACGGCCGTCAGTGGTGAAAACTGTTCCGCAGGGTCTCGAAGCGGGCGACCTGGTGGGGCAGCAATTCCTTCTCCTTGTCGCGGCGCACGAAGATCTTGAACATGGCGCTGCCCGCCGCGTTCATGAACCAGACCGAGAGCGACCGGCGTCCATGAAAGGTCCGGTCGACGAAGGCGATGGAGGCGCAGGCCTCTTTCTTGATATGGCCGCCAATCGGGCTATCGCCGTGGATGTTGAACCAGCCATGGCCCTCGCTGCCCTCTGGCAGGGTGCCTGCCACTTCGAAGACGATATCCGGCGTCTGGACGATCATCAGGATTTCGCCCCAGCTTCGCAGCTCGTCCCAGATGGCGTTGAAGCTCTCGGCAGGCGCCTGGACAGCAGCACCGGGTGGCAGGATCGCCAGAATTTCGGCAGGTGTCACCTCAGCCTTGCCGGCAATGGCTTCCACCACTCCATCGGGCTTTTCGGCGAGCGCGGCTTGAGCACGGGCGCGCCGTTCGTTTGCCTCGCTCGAAGCGTTCAGCGTTGCGGCGGTCATCGTCATGCGGCGACCGAACGGGTTTCGCCGTTGGCGTCTTCATGGATGATGACATCGAAGCCTTCGAAATGCGGGCCGGAGAGATATTCGACCTTGCCGCGATTGTTGCCGGCATTGGCATGGGCAGCGCGGAACTGCTCGGAGCGCGTCCATGCGGTGAAATCGTCCTTGGTGGCCCAGACGGTGTGCGATGCGTAGAGCGTATGGTCGTCGGCCTTCGGGCCTTTCAGCATATGAAACTCCAGATAGCCGGGCATTTCGGCCAAATGGCGCCTGCGCTCGCGCCAGATGGTCTTGAAGGCCTCTTCATAGCCCGGGACGACGCGAAAGCGGTTCATTGCGATAAACATTGGGGTCTCCATTAAGTGGTGTATGCCACTCAGGATATTGAGCGCCTTGGCAAATGAAAAGAGGAAAATAGAAAAGATAACGCTCATACTCCACTTTATCGGATTGTGCGCATTTTAAAGATGTGTAAATAACTCAACTTATAGGCGGCACGCCTGCCGCACCGTTCGATAGCAGGGTTATGACATGCCGGTTTTCACGCGTTCCGCTCTCTTTGGTGTTGTTTTGCCAGCGCTTGTCGCGTTGGTGCCGTTGCAAGCCGTAGCCTCGGACAAGGGCAATCCTGAGGCGAAGCGGATCGTTGCCGTCGGTGGCACGATCACGGAAATCCTTTATGCACTGGGTGCGGGCGAGCGCGTGATCGCGCGCGATTCCACCAGCACCTATCCTGCCGAGGCCGTGCAAAAGCCGGATGTCGGCTACATGCGGGCGCTCTCCTCGGAAGGCGTTCTGGCGCAGAAGCCGGACCTCATCCTTTCCGAAGACGGTGCCGGACCGCCGGATGTGATCGGCATCCTGAAAGCCAGTGAAGTGCCGATGGTGACGATCGATACGCCGCCAGATGCAAAGGCCATCGCCAAGAAAATTGAGGATGTCGGGGCCGCTGTCGGCCTGGAAGGCGAGGCGACGGCACTGGCCGACAAGGTCGATGCCGAACTCGCTTCGCTTTCCAAGGATGTTGCTGCCGTCGGGACAAACAAGAAGCGCGTCCTCTTCGTTCTTTCGATGGCCGGTGGTCGCATCATGGCGGCGGGCAAGGATACCGAAGCTGCGGCGATCATCGAGCTTGCGGGTGGCGTCAATGCCGCGCCTGAGATCACCGGCTACAAGCCGCTGACGGACGAAGCGGTGATTGCCGCAGCCCCTGATGTCATTCTCACCATGCAGCGGGGCAATCATGCGGCGAAGCCCGAAGAGGTCTTTGCGCTGCCCGCCTTCCAGTCCACACCCGCTGCTGCGGCAAAAGCCCTGATCAGCATGGACGGGCTTTACCTGATCGGCTTTGGCCCGCGCACGCCCGCCGCCGGCCGTGAGCTTGCGTCGAAACTCTATCCGGAGATCGTCAAGCCGTGAGTGCGATTGCGATGAATGCGGCTGCGGGAAGGGTGCCAGGAGATCGCTCCCGCAAGGGCGTCGTGACGCTTGGCGCACTCTGCCTCATCCTGTTTCTCGCCTGTCTCGTGTCGTTGGCAAGCGGCCCGACAGGCGTTGGCTTGCATGAACTCTGGCTTTATTTTACCGGCGGTGCCGAGGGCATGGATGCGCGCGACCGCATCATTCTGGAGGCCGTTCGCCTGCCGCGCACCGGGCTTGGGCTGATGATCGGCGCTGCCCTTGCCGTTTCGGGTGCGATGATGCAGGGGCTGTTTCGCAATCCGCTGGCCGATCCGGGCCTTGTCGGCGTGACCTCCGGGGCCGCCCTTTTTGCCGTTGCAGCGTTGGCGCTGGGCGGCGGGCTTCTTGCGCCGCTATCGCTCTTCCTCGGCGTCCACTTTCTGCCGGTCATGGCCTTTGCCGGCGGGCTGATCAACACATTCCTTCTCTACATCATTGCCACGCGCAATGGCGCCACCTCGACCACGGTGCTGATCCTTGCCGGTATTGCGGTGGCCGCCTTGAGCGGTGCCCTGACGGGCCTGATGATCTTCATGGCCGACGACCGGGCGCTGCGCGACATCACCTTCTGGAGCCTTGGCTCGCTCGGCGGCGCCACCTCCACCAAGGTGCTGGCGACGCTGCCCTTCGTGCTGGCGATCCTTGTCAGCATTCCCTTTGTCTCGAAGGGGCTGGATGCGCTGATCCTTGGCGATGCCGCGGCATTCCACATGGGCATTCCGGTGCAGCGGCTGAAGCGGATCGTTATCGTCGTCGTGGCCGCTGCCTGTGGTGCAAGTGTCGCGGCGGCGGGCTCCATCGGCTTCGTCGGCATTGTCGTGCCGCACCTGCTGCGCCTCGTCATCGGCTCGTCGCATCGCTTCCTGCTGCCGTCCTCGGCGATTGGCGGAGCGGCACTTCTGCTGCTTGCGGACAGTTTTGCCCGAACCGTCGCCGCTCCCGCCGAATTGCCGATCGGGGTGGTCATGGCGCTGATCGGTGCGCCGGTGTTCCTCTTCCTGCTACTTGGCAAGAATGGTCTTGGTTTGAGGAGCACGACATGATTTCGGCGCGCAATGTCACCGTCACGCGCGGAGAGCGGCATTTGATCGATGACGTGTCGATCAGCCTTGCACCTGGGACTTTCAGTGTCATCATCGGCCCCAATGGTGCGGGAAAATCGACCTTGATGAAGGTGTTGTGCGGCGAGATGGCGCCCGATCAGGGTCATGTCGCCTATGGCAATGTCGACCTCTCGGTTTTCTCTCCGGTGCAACTCGCGCGCCGTCGCGCGGTGCTGCCGCAGAGCACGGTGCTTGCCTTTCCCTTCACCGCGCTTGAAATCGTGCGGATGGGTGCGGTGGCGCAAGGGTCGCGCACCCCGGATGAACAGGCACGACGCGCGCTTGCGAAAGTGGGCTTGAACGGCTTCGAGGGCCGGGCCTACAACATGCTGTCCGGCGGAGAGCAACAACGGGTGCAGTTTGCTCGTGCGCTCGCCCAGGTGCCGCTTGCCGTGGAGAACGGCGAGAGCCGTGTGCTGCTTCTCGACGAGCCGACCTCCAGCCTCGATCTCGGTCATCAGATTTCCGTCCTGGAAACGGCCAAGGACTTTGTTGCGGCTGGCGGCACGGTGCTCGCAATCCTGCACGATCTCAATCTTGCGGCGGAGTTTGCCGATCAACTTATCGTCATGCACCGGGGCACCGTCACCGCCTGCGGATCGGCGCTCGAGACCATCAATGACGAAACGATTGCCCAGGTTTATGGCGTGAGCGGCGCGGTGGGGCGTCTGCCGGCCGATCATATCGCCTATGTGCTGCCCCAGGCGCGGCACCGTTAGGCCGCTCGTTCAGTCCTTGGGCGGCGATGGCCGCGTGACGACGAAAGTTCCGGCACCAATCATCACCGCCGCGACGATCAGCGCATGAAGCGCCATCGGAGCCATGATGACGAGGTAAAACAGATAACTCATTGTCATCAAAGAGACTGCGGCGATCTTGGCGCGCCGCGGAATGGCGCCGTGTTCGCGCCAGTTGCGCAGGGATTTGCCGAAGCGTGGGTGGTTCAGCAGCCAGGCTTCCAGTCGCGGCGACGATTTGGAAAAACACCAGAGCGCCAGCAGAAGAAATGGCGTCGTCGGCAACACGGGCAGAAACGCGCCGACCACACCGGTGGCGACCATCACACAGCCGAGACAGAGATAAACAATGCGCATATCTGCCGGTAACACAGGCGTGCCATTCCTGACAAAGAAAAAGCGTGGCAGACCCTCGTTCCGAGCCAAGGGGTTGAACTCTCTGCCTTTCGGCTTTATCTGGCTGCCAAAATGCCGGGGTACAACCGGCCAAGCATAGTCCCTGCAAATATGCGTGAGCGTTTTGGGACAAGGACATGCGACAAAACAAAACTCGAAGCGTGAGGCGCGAATCCGAAAGATCGCGACACGCTTTAACAGGAAGAAGGAAAACACCATGGCCAAGCTGATCCACTCGATGGTCCGGGTGCTGGACGAGACGCGTTCGGTGAATTTCTACAAGCAGGCTTTCAATCTCGATGTTGCCGAGCGCTTCGAATTCGAAACCTTCACGTTGATTTATCTGAGCAACAGCCAGGGCGACTTCGAGCTGGAATTGACGGTCAACAAGGGCCGCGAGGTGCCGTATGCTCTGGGTGACGGCTACGGCCATCTTGCCGTCAGCGTCGAAGATGTGGATGCCGAGCATGCCCGCCTTTCCGAACTCGGCCTTTCGGTTGGCAAGATCATCGAGGCGGACTACAAAGGCATGCCGTTCGCCAAATATTTCTTCATCTGCGATCCGGACGGCTACAAGATCGAAGTGCTGCAGCGCGGCAATCGCTTCAAGTAAGCAGCTTACAGGGGACGGCTCACCATGGCAGAGGCTGGCGTGAAACTCGAAGAGAGCTGGAAACAGGCGCTTTCGGGTGAGTTCGACAGCCAATATATGCAGAAGCTGAAAGGTTTTCTGCTGGCCGAAAAGGAAGCCGGCAAGCAGATCTTTCCCAAGGGGCCGGAGTATTTTCGCGCGCTCGATCTGACCCCGCTCAACGAGGTCAAGGTCGTGATCCTGGGGCAGGACCCGTATCATGGTCCGGGCCAAGCCCATGGTCTTTGCTTTTCCGTGCGCCCCGGCGTGCGCATTCCGCCCTCACTCGTCAATATCTACAAGGAATTGCAGAGCGATCTCGGCGTCCATCCGGTCAAGCACGGCTTTCTGGAAAGCTGGGCCAAGCAGGGCGTTCTGCTTCTCAACAGCGTCCTGACGGTGGAGCAGGCGCGGGCCGCCTCGCATCAGGGGCAAGGCTGGGAGACGTTCACCGACGCCGTCATCCGGGCCGTCAACGAGCAGTGCGATCATGTCGTCTTCCTGCTCTGGGGCGCTTACGCCCAGAAGAAGGCGTCATTCGTCGATCAGCGCAAACATCTTGTGCTGAAATCGGCCCACCCATCGCCGCTTTCCGCCCATAATGGCTTTTTCGGCAACCACCATTTCTCCAAGGCCAATGCCTTCCTCATCTCGCATGGACGAGACCCGATCGACTGGCAGTTGCCGGACGAGGTGTGAGGGCTGTGATCGTCAGGGGGCATGCAAAAACCCGCAGCGCCGAATGAGCAACTGCGGGTTCCAACACGACCGTCCGAGCGGTCTCAGCCTTTAACGTCAATCACTTGACGACGTTGATCTCGGCGACAGAATCTCGCACCACACCGTCCTTGTATGAGTTGCGGATCACAACCTTGTCAGTGCCGGTGAACCCCTTTTTCGAGGTGTAGTAAGCGGCGGCCCCTTGCACGTCTTTTCCCGTGCATTTTGCATAGGTCCCGTGGAACTTTCCATCTAGCTTTTCGTGGACGATGTCGACGGTGCCGTGTTGAGGGGCTTGCAGAACGCGCAGTTCCGGGATGACGCGAGCGCTGCAATCTCCCTTCACCGCCACAGCCCAATCGATTTTGGTGGGCTCGCCGCTGAGGGCGTTCTTTGTATAAGTGGTTTGCTTGATGCCTTCGGCATTCGTGGTGACACAGCTTGCTACTGCAGTGGAAATCAATATTGCGGCAGAAATTTTAAGGAGGATCTTGTTCATGGTGGTTGTCCCAACCGAGGAATTTACACGCGAAATCTAGAAGTGCCGGTAGTACAGTCAAATTAAATTTCGTTTAGAATTGCGCATGTATTTCAGCGACTTGAGATATATTGAGAAAACAACTGTCAGCGAGGAATCTGCGTAATTGCGGATAAGCTGGTGACGACTGGCAGCCGAAAACTGTTCTCAGAAAAAGAACGATCCGTTCTGATTGTTCACTCTATGCGTCAGGGCCGATCTGCACCATCTTCAGCCCATCAAACACGGCACCTGCTTCCAGAATGAAGCCTCCGCCGAAGCACAAGGGTTTTATCATGTTGAACCAGATCAAGGGCCTGCACCACGTCACCTCCATGGCCGCGAGTGCATCGGGCAACAACCGCTTCTTCACCGATACGCTGGGTCTGCGCCGGGTCAAGCAGACCGTCAATTTCGATGCGCCGGATGTCTATCACCTCTATTATGGTGATGAGGTCGGTTCGCCGGGTTCGGTCATGACCTACTTCCCATTTCCGCATATTGCTCGCGGGCGTCCGGGCACCGGCGAAGTCGGCACCACGCTGTTTTCAGTTCCAGAAGGTTCGCTCGGTTATTGGCAGGATCGTCTTTCCAAGGCGAATGTCGAGGGGCTGAAGAGCGATGAAGCCTTTGGCAACAAGCGCCTGCATTTTGCTGGCCCCGATGGCGATGGCTTTGCGCTGGTGGAAGTCAAGGATGACAGCCGGGCGCAGTTCACGGGCAATGGTGTCGGTCAGGATCAGGCGATCCATGGTTTCCAGGGTGCGTCGCTGCGCCTACGCGATGAGGGTGCGACGGCAGAGCTCTTGAAGTTCATGGGCTATCAGGAGATGGACCGCCAAGATGGCGTTGTCCGTCTTGGCATTCCCGGCGGCAATGGTGCCGATGTGATCGATATCGAGACCATGCCGAATATCTCCGGCGCGCGTCTGGGTGCCGGTTCCGTCCATCACATCGCCTTTGCTGTCGAAAACCGCGCCAAGCAGTTGGAGGTTCGCAAAGCGCTTATGGACACTGGCTATCAGGTGACACCGGTCATCGACCGCGACTACTTCTGGGCGATCTATTTCCGTACGCCGGGTGGGGTGCTGTTTGAGATCGCCACGAACGAGCCGGGCTTCGATCGCGATGAAGATACCGCGCATCTGGGTGAAACGCTGCAATTGCCTGAGCAGCACAAGCATCTGCGGCCCTTCCTCGAGCAGCATCTTGAGCCGCTCGATGGCTCGCTAAAGGCTTGAACATCAGGGGAACGAGGCTGGCTCAAACGCCGGCCTCGTCGAGGATTTGAGGAGTACGAGATGAGCACCGACAGTTACATTCATAAGCTGCGCGTCGGCACGCCCGGCCAGCCGGCTTTCTTTGTCTTTCACGGCACTGGTGGCGACGAGAACCAGTTCTTCGATTTCGCCTCACGGCTCTTGCCGAATGCCACAGTGATTTCGCCGCGCGGCGATGTCTCCGAACATGGTGCGGCGCGTTTCTTCCGCCGCAAGGCGGAAGGCGTCTACGATCTTGACGACCTCGACCGGGCGACCCGCCGCATGGCCGATTTCATTACGGCGCACCGCGACGCGCATCAGGCAGGCAAGGTTGTCGGGCTCGGCTTTTCCAATGGCGCGAATATCCTTGCCAATGTCCTGATCGAGTTTCCCGATCTCTTCGATGCGGCAGCCCTGATGCATCCGCTTATTCCGTTCCAGCCGAAAGCGGCGCCTGCGCCGCAAACGCGCCGGGTTCTGATCACGGCTGGAGAGCGCGACCCGATTTGCCCGGTGCCGATGACCAAGGCCTTTGCGGACTATCTGAAAGCCCAAGGCGGAGAGGTCACGGAAGAGTGGCATCCGGGCGGGCATGAGATTCGGTCGAATGAAATCGAAGCGGTGCGGGCGTTTTTGACGCCCTATATGTGAGGCATAAGAGACGCGGCGGCCGAGCCCATTTGCTGCTCAGCCGCGGCTTTTTCTCAATAGCCGCATTGGCGAAGCTGTGCTTCGTAGCGGATCGCCATATTGGCCGAGCGGCGTGCCGCCTTCTGGATGGCCGTATTGTTGCGCCATACACCATTGGCGTAGCCGCCATGGCCGGAGTAATAGGCGAGATAGAGATTGTAGGGGTCATTCAGCGCAATGCCGTTCTGGCGGTTGCTGGTGGAGTGATACCAGCCGACGAAATGGATGGCGTCGGTGAAGTCGGTGCGGCTGGCGCCCCAGCGACCGGTTTCGCGCCGGTATCGATCCCACGTGCCGTCCAGCGCCTGGGCATAGCCGTAAGCGGTGGATTTGCGCTTCCACGGAATGAAGCCGAGAAGCTTGGTGCGCGGCGGGCGGGCATAGGGCTGGAAGCTCGATTCCGTATAGATCGTGGCCATCATCACCGGCACGGGCACGCCGAACTCGCGTTGTGCGGCCTCAGCATCCTTGCGCCAGTTGTTGAACATGCCGTTGCGCTGTTCGAAAATGGCACAGGCATTGGTGATTTGCGACGGGGCTGTCGCACAACCTGCCAGAACGATCAAAAGAAAAAGGGCGACAAAAACGCTACGCATCGCGAAAACCTTTCGTTCTGCGTATTAGTAAATCGTAAATCTTAATGCTCGGTTTTGAGACAGGGTTAATGCAAATGCGATCTGTTAAGGATCGATTAACCGCTCAGATACGTCCGATGGCGGAGGCCATCTGGTAGAGCGCGAGACCGGATGCGGTGCCGGCGTTGAGGCTATCGAGCTGCGGCGATTGGGCGATGCGGGCCGAATGGAAGCGCGAAAGCACGGCAGGCGGAAGGCCCTCTCCTTCGGTACCGATCACGAGCGCCATGCGGGGCGAGGGCGGGATGTGTCGGATCTCCGTTTTGCCCGCTGGCGAGAGGCTCCAGATCTCGAAACCTTCATTTGCCAGTGCTTCCAGCATGGAAAGCGCGTCACTCCCGCGATGATAGGGCACCGACAGGACCGAGCCGACCGAGACGCGCAGCGCCTTGCGGTAGAGCGGATCACAGGAGGTGGCGTCCAGAAACACCGCGTCCGCCATGAAGGCTGCGGCGTTGCGAAACATGGCGCCCATATTGTCGTGGTTGGAAAGGCCGCAGCCTGCGACGACGAGTGCGGTTTCCGGGAGGCTGGCAATCGTCTGCGCTCTTTCGCGGCTTCCCACCCGCACGCCCAGAGCCAATATGCCCCGGTGCAGGTGAAAGCCGACGATGGTGTCCAGCACCTCGGCCTCTGCGACGTAGACCGGCACGTCTGCCGGAAAATCGGAGAGAATATCCAGTACGCCGGCGAGGCGATTTTTCAGGATCAGGATGCATTCGGCGCGGAAATCGCTGCCCGTCTTGTGGGCTGCCGCCAGCATGCGCAGCACCACCGTGCCTTCGACGATGAATTTGCCGTGCCTGCCGGTCAGGTCGCGTTCCTTGATATCGCGAAAGGCAGCGATCCTTGGATCGTCTGCTCTCTCAATCGCAATGGGACGCGCGCCATTCGGCAGGGCAGGCAGATCATTGAGCATCGATGGTGACGTCTGCGACGAAGCGGCGTGTCTGGACATTGAAGACCAGAGCCTTGCGCGTGCCGTTGGCGAGGCGACCATAGAACAGCATGTCGCCATTGGCGAAGGAGACGTTCTCGATGGTAAAGCCCTGCGGCAGGCTGGCCGTTGCCGAGACCGGCTGATCGGACGGTACCTGCATGGACTGGCTCGCCGCCGGTGTGGCGGTTTTCGATGGTCCCATCGCCTTGTAGACAACCGCGCCGAAGACGGCCATAAGGCTGATAAACATCACCAAGCCCGACACGATCTGCAAACGGATCATCTTGCGGCGAACTTTTTCCATGGCCGGGTCTAGCGGCTTGTCGTCCTGTTCGTCTTGCTCGATCTGCGTCATCGGGGTCCTTGGAAGTCTCGGATTGATCGGAAAAATAACAATGAACGACCCCTTTAAACAAGGCGAAGACGCAAGGAAAGTCCTGATTGCTGGCGATGATGCCGAAGGGCGCCTCGATTCCTGGCTGGCAGCCGAAGTTGGGGGCGATCTTTCCCGCAGCCGCCTCAAGGCGCTGATCGAGCAGGGGGCCGTCTTCGTCAATGGTGTGGCTGTCACCGAGCCGAAAAAGAAGATCCGCGTCGGCGACCGCATCGAGATCACCATGCCGGAGCCGGAAGATCCCGAACCCAAGGGTGAGGATATTCCGCTCGAGGTGGAATATGAGGATGATGACCTGATCGTGCTGATCAAGCCCGCCGGTCTCGTGGTGCATCCGGGTGCCGGCAACTGGACCGGAACGCTGGTCAATGCGCTGATCCATCATTGCGGCGATAGTCTCTCCGGCATTGGTGGCGTCAAGCGTCCGGGCATCGTTCACCGGCTGGACAAGGAAACCAGCGGTGTGATGGTGGTCGCCAAGAACGACAATGCCCACCGGCATCTGGCCGCACAATTTGCCGACCACGGCCGCACCGGCCCGCTGGAGCGCGCCTACAAGGCGATCGTCTGGGGCCGCCCGAAGAGCCTGCGCGGTACGATCGACGCGGCCTTGGGACGCAGCACCGACCGAACGAAACGCGCCGTCAAGCGCGAGGATGCCGACGATGCGCGCGAAGCCATCACCCATTATGAGGTGGTGGAGCGCTATCACGAAAAGCCGGATGCAACCTCGCTTGCCTCCATGGTGGAATGCCAGCTGGAGACCGGACGCACCCACCAGATCCGCGTTCACATGGCCCATATCGGCCATCCGCTGATCGGCGATCCCGAATATGGGGCGGCCTTCCGCACCAAGGCGAACCTTCTGCCGGAGCCGGCGAAGATCGTCGTCAACCGCTTCCCGCGCCAGGCGCTGCATGCCTATTTGCTGGTCTTCGAACATCCGCGTACCGGCGAGGTGATGGAGTTCGAAACGGATATGCCGGACGACATGGCGGAACTGGCGGATGCGTTGCGGGCTTAAGCCGTAAGCAACCGCTGAGGGCGCGCGCCACCCTGCCGTTTTTCAGTGATGATTTTTTTGGGAACGATTTCAGCCGAGATCTGTTTTTTCAACGTCCCGTGATGAGGTATTATTGGTTGATATGGGAGTGGCGCGTTTCCTTGAAACGTGACATCCGCATACATATTTAAGACATGGCTTGAAGCGGGGTCGGAAATGAACCGCGATAAGGTTCGCCTTAGGTTTGGGAACCGTGCCTGAAAAAACATAAAGGGGGTGCTTTATGGCCCGCAATAGTTTGCCATCGATTACGGCTGGTGAAGCCGGTCTGAACCGATATCTAGACGAAATTCGCAAGTTCCCGATGTTGGAACCGCAGGAAGAATATATGCTCGGCAAGCGTTATGCCGAGCACGGCGATAGAGATGCCGCCCACAAGCTCGTGACCAGTCACCTTCGCCTCGTTGCCAAGATCGCCATGGGTTACCGTGGTTACGGTCTGCCGATTGGCGAAGTCGTGTCGGAGGGCAATGTCGGCTTGATGCAGGCGGTGAAGAAGTTCGATCCTGATCGCGGCTTCCGTCTTGCGACCTATGCCATGTGGTGGATCAAGGCGTCGATCCAGGAATATATCCTGCGCTCGTGGTCTCTGGTCAAAATGGGCACGACCGCCAACCAGAAGCGCCTCTTCTTCAACCTGCGCCGTCTCAAAGGGCGTCTGCAGGCGATCGATGACGGCGATCTGAAGGCCGAGCACGTCAAGGAAATCGCGACGAAGCTGCAGGTGTCCGAGGAAGAAGTCATCTCGATGAACCGCCGCCTGTCCGGCGACGCCTCGCTGAATGCGCCGATCAAGGCGTCCGAAGGCGAATCCGGCCAGTGGCAGGATTGGCTGGTGGACGACCAGGAAAGCCAGGAAGCGGTGCTGATCGAGCAGGACGAGCTGGAAACCCGCCGCCGCATGCTCTCCAAGGCACTCGGCGTTCTGAACGATCGCGAACGCCGCATCTTCGAGGCACGCCGTCTGGCGGAAGATCCGGTGACGCTGGAAGAGCTGTCCACCGAGTTCGACATCAGCCGCGAGCGCGTTCGCCAGATCGAAGTCCGCGCCTTTGAAAAGGTGCAGGACGCGGTGCAGAAGCAAGCCGAAGAGGCTGCCAAGGCACTCCGGCTCGTGGACGCCTGATACGTTTAAAGCGTGTCGCGATCTTTCAGCTTCGCTCCCTACGCTTTAAGTCCTTGTTTTGTCGCATGTCGTTATCGCAAAACCGCTGCACACTTTTGCGCGACATGCGTTAGAGCGCCGTGCGTCCTATTGGACGCACAAAGGACGCTCTATCTTCTTTGATCTACGCATCGTGCTTTCCGAAAATCGATTTCGATTTTCGGGCGGATGCTGCAGGCATTCGATGAATACACCTTCCAAGCAAAAGCCCCGGTGAAATCTTCACCGGGGCTTTTCGTTTTGGTCGAGTTATCCGAACAGCTTACTGCGCGGGCGTCGGCGATGCCGCCATCCATTCGCGAAGCGCGGTTTCAAATGCGGACTTGCCGTCAGCGCCCTTCTGCAGCGTCAGAAGCGCCCGGCGACCGTTGCGGTAGGACACCGGAATGTCGATCCAGTCACGGGTTCTGAGCAATTCCAGATTGGTCTTGCGTGCGTCAGGAAAGTCGTTCAGCGCGATCATGTGGAAATCGTCGGTGATCTTTGCAGGAACGGCGATGAGTGCGTTGCCGCGGTCCTGTTCAGTGGACTTCATGGCAATGCGCTGGACGCTGTCGATGGCGCCACCTTCGAAGCCCGGCGAGACCGAGAAGACGATCTCGACCAGATGGCTTGCGGGAAGCGACGGATCGGTGTTGCGCTTGAAGGTGATGAGTGCGCTGAGGCCACGGCCGGGGATGGTGATCTGGCCCTGAACCTCAGGCGATGGCTTGCCAGCCTCGTCCTTCTCGTTCTGCAACGTCCAGGAGACCGTCCCTTCGATTGCTGTCGGAACCGTCTGGCCGAGCACTTCCTCGTAAAGGAACATGCGGTCGCCGGTTGCTGCGGCTGCGGGCGTCGCGGCCTGCTGTGCGGCGGGCTGGCTGCCAGAGGCGGCCGGTGCCGCGGCAGCGGTATTCTGGGCCGAAGGCGCTTCGTTCTGCTGATAGACCGATTGGCCTTCTGCGGTCACAGGCTGGCCATTGGCGCCCGGGCCTGGGCCTTCGTCCTTCTCGGTACCATCGGCCAGAAGCCGCTGGGTGAACTTCGTGCCGGTGACGGAGCCATCATCGGCAGGGCGCGTCGCTGCCGGCGTCGCGGTCGAAGCCTGGCCCTGGGCCGGTGTCTGGCCGTTGGCCGCTGGCTGATTGCCAGCCGGTGTTTGGCCATTGGCCGGTGCCGATGCAGTCTGTGAGTTTCCGCCCGATGGTGTCTCGGTCGAGGTGCCCGTCTTGGCCGAATTGACCAGACCGCCGACCATGTCGTTCAGGGCCTCGCGGTTCATCCAAGCGGCATAGCCACCGCCTGCAAGCAGCACGAGGAGGCCAAGGCCAAGAACCATGCCCGCGTAATTGCGCTTCGGCTTTTTCTTCGTCGCATAGGCGGCGGCCGGAATGCCGGCGCCGGTAAAGCCGCTGTCGAAGTTATTGCCGGCCGTCTTGTCGGAGCGATCGTTTGCGCCACCATCATAGCCGATCAGTTCTTCGAGATCGTCCCAGGGCGTGCGTTCCTTGTCGTCCTTCTTGGCGCTTGCCGCAAAAGGATCTTCATCGGCGCGGGGCAGGGAAGGCGAGGACTTCGGCGGCAGATCGAGTGCCGTGTCCTGAAAATACGAAGAGAAATCGTCGACCGGAGCCGCGGCCTTGCCAGCGGCATTGGCTTGCGCCGTTTCAGACTGGTCGAGACGGGCGTCATGCTCGTCGAAGGCGGCATAATGCGTATCGTCGGCGGCGGGACGGTTCTCCGGCTCTACGCTGACATTGCCATAGTAATTGGAATGGCCGTCGAAGCCAGCCGTGTAGGGAAGCGGTGCGTTCTCATGCAGCACGGTTTCAGTGCTGAAGGGTTCTGCCTCACGCGGTTCATCATCCTGACGGATTTCCTCATGACGGTAATCGTCATGGGCAACCTCGTCGTGGCGATAAGCGGCATGAAGCTGATCGTCAGCCACATGGTCGCCGACCGTTGTCTCTTCGCGCTCCCACGGGGCGGGCTCGAGATGGCTGTCCTGGCCGACCCAGTCGCGGTGCGCGTGGTCTTCCTCGGCGACGGGCTCATGACGCGCTTCGACGCCATGGTGCTCGTCCTCATGCTCATGAGAATAGGCCGAGGCCTCGTGCCGATAGGTCTCCGGCTCCTGATGAGGTTCATGTGCCTCATCGAATGCCGGGCGCTCGTAACGCTCGGCTTCTTCTGCCGTCTCCTCGGCACGATAGGCCGGCTCTTCGGCAGGCTCAGCCTGATAGGCGGGCTCGCGCTCTTCGTGCCGTTCCACATCTTGGTGGGCAGCATAGGTTTCGTGCTGCTCAGGCTCGGCCTGCTGATCAGGATGGGCGGGCTCCGCCTCTTCCCGATAGTCATCGGCGTGGCGCTGTTGCTGCGCGACGCTTTCTTCATAATAGGGCGACGACACGTCTTCGGTCGCAGGCGCCGCGTAAGCGGCGGCCGCGCCATCGTCTTCGTCCTCCACTGCGGGAAGTGCTTCGGAATACTCGCCCTCGACCTCGGCAATCGCCGTGTCGAGCTTCATGATCTGCCGCTGGAGCATTTCTTCCGGCGGGCGCGGCTTCATGTTTTCAAGCTGGCGCACGACGGCGATACGTGCCTTGTCGTACACCTTGGCCCGGTTTTCGGGAGTATTGTTCGCCAAGCCATCCACGGCCTTGCGAATGACTGCTACAAAATCCGCCATCAGCACTTTCTCGTCGGGACCGGCAACACGCTGACCCGAAATGGTTTATGAAGTTTGATCGCCGAGGACATTAGTCCTCAAACGGGTCAGTCACAAGTATGGTGTCGTCACGCTCCGGGCTGGTGGACAGCAGTGCCACGGGCGCGCCGATCAGTTCCTCGACCTGACGCACATATTTGATCGCCTGGGCCGGCAGGTCTGCCCACTTGCGGGCACCGACGGTCGATTCCTTCCAGCCCTCAAGCGTGATGTAGATCGGCTCGACGCGAGCCTGTGCGCCCTGGCTTGCCGGAAGGTGATCGATTTCCTGGCCGTCGAGCTTGTAGCCGACGCAGATCTTCAGTTCGTCCAGGCCATCGAGAACATCGAGCTTGGTGAGCGCAATGCCGGTGATGCCGTTGGTGGCGACCGACTGGCGCACCAATGCCGCATCGAACCAGCCGCAGCGGCGCTTGCGGCCCGTAACGGTGCCGAATTCATGACCCTTCTCGCCCAAGAACTGGCCGATCTCGTCGTGCAGTTCGGTCGGGAAGGGGCCTTCGCCGACGCGCGTCGTATAGGCCTTGGTGATGCCCAGAATATAGCCGAGCGAGCCCGGGCCCATGCCCGAACCGGCAGCCGCCTGACCCGCCACCGTGTTGGACGACGTCACATAGGGATAGGTGCCGTGGTCGATATCGAGAAGCGAGCCTTGCGCGCCTTCGAACAGGATGCGCGCACCGGCGCGGCGCTTCTTGTCGAGCAGCAGCCAGACCGTTTCACTGAAGGGAAGAATGCGATCGGCAATCGATGTCAGCTCTTCCATGATGGTTTCATGCGCAACTTCGGCAGCGCCGAAACCGCGACGAAGGGCATTGTGGTGTGTCAGAATGCGGTCGACCTTGGCCGACAGCGCTTCGCGGTCTTCGAGATCCATCACGCGGATGGCGCGACGGCCGACCTTGTCTTCATAGGCTGGACCGATGCCACGGCGGGTGGTGCCGATCTTGGTGCCACTGTTGGAGGCGGCGTCTTCGCGCATGCCGTCCAGTTCGCGGTGCAAGGAAAGGATAAGCGTGGCATTGTCGGCGATGCGCAGGTTTTCGGCCGTCACCTTGACGCCCTGGGCTTCCAGACGGCCCATTTCCGCAATCAGCGCGTGAGGATCGACCACCACGCCATTGCCGATGACGGCAAGCTTGCCGGGACGAACGACGCCGGAAGGGAGCAGGGACAGCTTGTAGCTGACGCCATCAATGACAAGCGTATGACCGGCATTGTGCCCACCCTGATAGCGCACGACCACGTCGGCGCGCTCGGAGAGCCAGTCAACAATCTTACCCTTGCCTTCGTCGCCCCACTGCGAGCCGACCACGACTACATTCGT
Organism: Agrobacterium cavarae; assembly: GCF_004310285.1. GTDB lineage: Bacteria > Pseudomonadota > Alphaproteobacteria > Rhizobiales > Rhizobiaceae > Agrobacterium > Agrobacterium cavarae. The sequence goes on along the minus strand of NZ_SISF01000033.1, from coordinate 371,454 downwards.
CATTTCTTGCTTTCCTGCTCATGGCGCCGGGGCGCCCCTACCTCAAACCCGCAAATCTATACTGCGTTGTTTTGCGGAAAGCGACCCTGTTTATGCAGCGGAATTTTGCTTTTGTAGGATAATTGTGCCCATCCTATGGCTGAAAAGCGTGCAACTGCCCTTGCGAAGCTGTGAGGGCGAGTGCAGAAATCGGGCACGTCTTTGAATGAAAGTTCTGCGCCCGTGCCCTCCAGAGCCTATCTCGTCCTCACCATTGCCGCATTGTGCTGGGGCGGCAATGCCGTCGCGGGGAAGCTTGCGGTGGGCCATATCAGCCCGATGGTGCTGACCTTTCTGCGTTGGGTGGTTGCGGTGGCGATCATTGTCGCGATCTCATTGCCTCAACTGGCACGCGACTGGCCGGTGGTCAAAAAGCGACTGCCCTATTTCTTCATCCTCGGTACGGTGGGATACACCTGTTTCAACGCGGCCCTCTACTCGGCGCTGAAATACACAACCGCCATCAATGCCGCCGTCATCCAGGCTGTCATTCCGGCGGTGATCTTCATCTTCAACTTCGCGCTCTTTCGCACCAAGGTGCTCGCCGTCCAGATCATCGGCTTCATGCTGACCATCTGTGGGGTTGCGCTTCTCGCATCCCGCGGCGATCTGATGTCGCTCGTGCGGCTGGAGTTCAATCCAGGCGATGCGATCATGCTGCTCGCCGTGCTCGCCTACGCGATCTACACCGTGATCCTGCGCTGGAAGCCGGCGGTGGACTGGCGCACGCTGATGGCCATTCCAGCGACGGCCGCTCTTCTGACCTCGATACCGCTGATGGGATGGGAAGTCTTGAGCGACCAGGCGATCTGGCCCGAAGCGAAGGGTTGGGCGATCGTGCTTTATACTGCACTCTTCCCGTCGCTCGTGGCGCAAATCTCTTTCATCAAGGGCGTGGAAGAGATCGGTCCGAACCGCGCCGGGCTCTTCATCAACCTCATACCGGTTTTCGGCACGTTTCTATCGGTGATGATCATCGGCGAGACGCTGCACCTCTATCAGATCATCGCCCTTTTGCTGGCGCTTGGCGGCATTGCGGTGGCCGAACGAAAAAAGCCGCCTGTCGTGTAGGCCACAAGGGCGCAGCGACGGGCGGCAGTCGGTCATGAATCTCTTGGATATTCGGTTCAGCGCAGCTTTTCGAACTGGTCGAAGCGCTGGAAGTAGAAGTCGAGCGAGGCGATCGCGGCCTTGCGCTCGATGTCCACTTGCTCGCCCTGTGTGATCGACGGGGCTGATGCAATGAGGTTGCGCTCGATCTTGGCAAAGCTTCTGGCGAGACCGCCGGGGCCTGCCGCGTCTGCGTGGCTTGCGATGGATGCGATAACGATGCCGCACAGTGCGGCTGCGAAAAGCTTCTTCAACATGTCTAACCCCGTTTCGTGGCCGGCTTGCCCGCCGGTTTCTTTTGCGCTTCGGTTACCGGGCCGGTTTTTCTTTCGTTGTCCGGCCTCTGTTGAAGACGACATTACGAGGCATAATTTTCGGGGCGTTTAAATCGATCGGTACAATTTTATCGGTCTTTATTTTTAATGCCGCTCATCGCATTTTTTTTGGCGATCCTCACCAGGGAACGTCACATCCTTCCCGGTCGAGATAGCGAAGACCTGGCTTTCCCTGCTGCGCGAGAAGCGTGGTGACGATCTGCGGTACGGTTTCTTCCATGCCGAAGGGCGCATCGGGGCCGCCAAGTCCGGTGCGGATCCAGCCTGGCGCCATCAGCACCAGGGCGCGAGAATCGTGGGCATGGCGAGCCGCATAGCTGCGCATATATTGGTTCAGCGCAGCCTTGGAGCCGCGATAGACCTCATGACCGCCATTCTTGTTGTTGGAAATGCTGCCTTGCCCGGACGACATTACGCCGATCAGACCAACCGGCGTCACGCAATGCTGCAAGCCTTCGACCACCCGCATGGGACTAAGCGCATTCGTGACCATCACGCGGATGAACTCATCGGTTGACACCTCCGCAATGGTCTCATCCTGATTGGTGTTCGCCGTACCAGCGTTCACGAACAGGATGTCGATCTGTTCCTCCGCCAACCGATCACGTAACGCGGCGATCTGCTCCGGTTCTGTGACGTCGAGCTGTTCGATTTCGACACGGCATGGATGTGCGTCTGCAAGGTCGTGCAGCTGGCTTCGATCCGATCCGCGCACCGTCCCGATCACATTCCAGCCGCGTCCCAAAAATTCCGCCGCCATTGCATGGCCAAGTCCGCGCGATGCGCCGACGATGAGAGTGGTTTTGTTGGTTTCGTTTGCATGGTTCGAGGTCATGATCTCGCCTTTCCTTCTTGATGTCGGACGCCATCATCCTCCTCGCAGATGAAATGCGCCAGACGCACAGGATGCAAACTATTGTTGCACAAGGCGCTATGCATCTGTCGGGTATCGGATAGAGTGTTTCGATGGACACCATCGACCTCAATCTTTTGCCGGCACTGGATGCGCTTCTGACTGAAGGAAGCGTAACGGCGACAGCGCGGCGGCTGGGCCTGAGTTCATCCGCCATGAGCCGGACGCTTGCCCGATTGCGTGCCGCAACCGGCGATCCTCTGCTCGTAAGGGCAGGTCGCGGGCTGGTGCCAACCCCACGCGCCATCGCGCTGCGTGAGCGCGTTCATGTGCTGGCGCGCGATGTGCGCGCCGTTCTGAGCCCGCAGGACGGTACCCTCGATCTGGCCACGCTGGAGCGGACCTTCACGATCCGGGCCAATGAAGGTTTCATCGCCTTGTTTTCCGCTCCCTTAGCCGCCGCGGTGGTTGCGACCGCTCCCCATGCGCGCCTGCGCTTTGCGCCGAAGCCGGTTAAAGAGGCGGGACCGCTCCGGGATGGAACGATCGACCTGGAGATCGGAGTGCTGGGCGACTTTGCGCCCGAGGTTAGAACGCATCTTCTCTTTCGCGACCGCTTTGTCGGCGTTGTCCGACACGAGCATCCGCTGCTCTTAGCACCGGTGACGCCTGAGCGGTATGCCGCCGCCCGGCATGTCGTCGTGTCCCGACGCGGGCAATTCACCGGGCCGGTCGATGACGCTCTTGAGACGCTCGGCCTGACCCGCGAGATCGTGGCCGTGGTGCCGGGCTTCCCCGATGCCTTGCGGATTGCGCGCCAGTCCGATCTCGTCGCACTGGTCACACAGTCCTGCCTGTCCTATCCATGGTTCGAAGATCAGTTGGTCAGCTTCCCGCTACCGGTGGAAACGCCGGAGATCGCCGTCGTGGCGCTTTGGCATCCCCGCATGGAAGCCGATCCCGCGCATCGCTGGCTTCGCGAGACAGTCATTGCCGTATGCCGGTCCTCCGCGCCGTCGTCGAAACCGCAGGACAATGGCCGCTAGAGCGCCGTGCCTCCTATTGCACGTACAAGGGATGCTCTATCGTCCTTAATCCAGGCATCGCGCATTCCGAAAATCGATTCCGATTTTTGGGCCGATGCTGTCGGCAAAATCTGGGAAGCCACGTCCGCCACAACAAAAGCGACAGGAAGCTCACATGATCGTCCAAGCCTGCATCAACGGAGCCCGTCCCGCCGATTACCATCCGAATTTGCCCCTGACGGTCGATGGCATGGTCCGCGATGGTGTTGCCTCGATCGAGGCGGGTGCCGCCGAACTGCACATCCACCCGCGCGATGACTCGGGCCGGGAGAGCCTTGAGGCCGTCGATGACACGATCCGTGCCATGCGCCGCGCCTGCCCAGGCACGCTGATCGGCGTTTCCACGGGCGCATGGATCGAAGCAAATGCAGCAACCACGCGGGCACGCATCGCGGCTTGGCGTGAGCGGCCCGATTATGCGTCGGTCAATCTCTCCGAACCGGATGCTCCCGCGGTGATGGCGATTCTTGACAGGATCGGAGTCGGCATCGAAGCCGGTCTGGCGACGATCGCCGACGCGAAGCGGCTCATCGCATTGCCGGATTGTCCGCCCCTGTTCCGGGTGCTAATCGAAATCGAAGAGCAGGATATCAACAAAGCCGACGAGATCGCCGATGGCATCGCGCAGGTGCTGGCCGACGCCGGGCTGTCCCGGCCAATCCTGCTGCACGGCTTCGATGCGACCGTCTGGCATTTCGTGCGACGCGCGCGAGAGCGGCGCTGGTCGACGCGGGTCGGACTGGAAGACGGCCCGTCAAAGCCGGATGGCACCCTGTCCAGCGGGAATGCCGAGCTGGTCGCCGCGGCTGTCGCAATATTCGCGCCGAACCGATGGGTCAGCTGATCCTTCACGCCGTGTATCGTTGCGCGTGGCTGAGGCTACACCTATTCCCAAGAGGGCCGATGCTGGTGCTCGCCCTCGCTACAGCGTGAGCATTCTTCTCATGATGACCCGGCGCGGCGCGCCATCAGCTCGCTGGCACGGTTGGCAAGGCTTTGGCGGCCACCGGCGCTTTCGGCATTGGCGATGAGAGCGGGGATGGGGGAGCTTTCGCCTTCCTGCGCGGCAGTGAGCGCGATCATGCGTGCGGCAATCTGACTGATCTCGTTGCGGATCGCCTCATCATGGGTGTCGCCCTTGATATTCAACAGCCGCTCCGTCAGCGCCGTGCCCTGATTGCGGATATCCTCGATTTCACGCGGAAGCCGTTCTGGCGTTTCCACAGAGGTTTCAGACTGGATGAGCGGAAGAGGGGCGGTGCTCAGCGCATCCTTGCTGCCCTCGTTGCCGCTCATGCGCTCTTTCAGGCGGGCGATTTCCTGGGCGCGACGCTCCAGCAGCATCTCGCTATCGGCATTGCGCGCCATTTCCTTGGCAAGCTGATCTTCAAGGCGAGCGATCTTGCGGCTTTCGCGGTTCATATGCTGGGCGGTCTCGCGCGCTTTTGCGGCGGCGTTTTCCAGCTGGCGGGTGATGTCCTCACGCTCCTTGCGCCAGGAGGTCGCCTTGCTTTTACCTTGCTCCACTTCCAGATCGCGGGCCGACAGCGCGATCTTGAGATCGTCCAGTTCGCGGGAAATGGCGCTGACGCGCTTGGTGAGATTGGAGATTTCCTGGGTGCGGGCAATCGCCGTTTCTTCAGCATCGTTGAGCTTGGTCGTCAGCCGGGCGACGGCGTCCTCGTGACGGCGGGCCTTGGCGCGCAGGTCGCCGGCCTCCAGCGTCATCTGCTCGAGCTGCAGTTTCAGCTCGCGGGTTTCGGCAAGAAGCCGTCCGGCGTCGCCCTGGGCCGCCTCATTCTTGAACTTCAGCGCCAGAGCCTTCTCCCGCTCGGAATCCAGTTCCTGACGGGTGCGGGCATTTTCCGCGGCATAGAGCGCACGCGCCATGTCCTTTTGCGCACGCACCTCCTGCGGGCTCATTGGCATCGTCGCACGCAGTCGCTTTTCGGTATAGGACACGATGCGCCGATGGATCGCAGGGGCAATCAACGAAACCAGCAAAATTGCGCAGAGAAAACCAAGGCCGAAAATAAGGGCGTACTCAATCACGCGTGGTCGTCTCCACAGGAAGCGCCATGGGTCGATGACCCAAAATGGCAGCTCATTTCATCGTCGCGGCGAAGACTGTCATGGCAATCTTGCGCCAGGCGGTCATCGCCTTACACGCTAAAGCGCCGTGTGTCCTATTGGACGCACGAAGGACGCTTTACCTTTTTGAAGCTACGCATCGTGCTTTCCGAAAATCGATTCCGATTTTCGGGCCGATGCTGTAGTCGCGTTAGAGGACTTTACTGCAAAAGTGAGCGGCTGACGAATCAGAAAGGGTTCCAGGTCGGCTGCGGGGTGAGTTTCAGATAGCCGACATTGATGCCAAGACGCGCGCCGATGCCGGTACGGATCGGGGCGATGGTGACGTCGCTGTTCTTCAAAACCGTCATGCCAACGCCGGCGACGATGAAGGCCGAGCCGCTGACGCCGCCATAACGACGATAGAGCGCGTTGACGGAAGGAAGGTTGTAGACGAGCATCATGGCGCGCGTGCCCTGGCCGCCGTAATCGAGACCGAGTGATGGGCCCTGCCAGAAGACCGGATGCTGGCCGGCATTCTTCGTATACAGCGTGCCTTCGCCATAGGTGAGGCCCGCAACAAAGGCGCCGGAGCCTTCCTGGCCCAGAATGTAGCCATTCGGCAGACCATATTGCTGGAATGCGCGTTCCACGACCTTCGCAAGGCCGCCCGTCGTCTCGCCGAAGAAGCCGTGACCGGCATCGACAATTTCCTGGATTGTGTATTGATCGCTGCTTTGTGCCGATGCCTGCGCAGCCGACAAAGACAGGCTCGCGAGCATCACGAAAATCTTTACCAGTCCGAGGCGTGCGATGGTGCGGAGTTGGTTAAGTCGCATCGTCAGTTCCGTCCGTCTGTTTGTTACCATTGCCGTGTTAAGACATTTGGCATTTTGAGACCATGATATTAACAATCGGTTTACCAAATATGGTGTCATTATGGCTTAGAGCGTTTCCTTGCTAAATGGAATCGGTCCGGCGAAGCACGTTTTCGACAGGACATATTGTATTTAACAAGGAAAAGCTCATGAGAGCGCCTCGCGTCCTTTCGGACGCCCGTGGGGCGCTCCAACAGTTTGAGGTGACGCGTCGTGCTTTTCCGAAAATCGGTTCCGATTTCCGGGCCAATGCTGAAGCAATTTTTATAGGGTCCGCGCTCCATCCGCGCAGGAGAAAATCTATGACATCAAAATTCAATATCTCGCTCTCCGGCCCGGATCTGGCGGCACTTCTGTGCAGCCGCGTCTGCCACGACGTCATTTCGCCGGTCGGAGCCATCAATAACGGTCTTGAACTTCTCGACGAAGGCGGCACCGATGCCGATGCGCTGGACCTTATCCGCACCTCGGCGCTGAATGCCTCCGTAAGGCTGAAATTTGCACGTCTTGCCTTCGGTGCTTCCGGCTCGGCCGGTGCGTCGATCGACACGGGCGAAGCGGAGAAGGCTGCCAAGGATTTTGCCGCTGCGGAAAAGAAGGTGGAAGTCACCTGGTCCGGTCCGCGCGCCATCGTCGCCAAGAACCGCGTCAAGCTGCTGCTGAACCTCTTCCTTGTTGCCTATGGCGCGATCCCGCGCGGCGGCAATGCGGATATCGTCCTGGAAAACCCCGAAGGCGATGCCCGCTTCGAAATCACGGTGAAGGGCCGCATGATGCGCGTGCCCGCCAAGTTTGCAGCCCTTGCGGAAGGCACGGAAGAAGAGGCAATCGACGCCCATTCCGTCCAGCCTTACTACACGCTGCTTCTGGCGGAAGAAGCTGGCATGAAGATTGAGTACAAGATTTATGAGGACCGCGTGGTCTTTACAGCCTCCATGGCCGGGGCCGCCGAAGCGGCCTGATTCTGATGTGGGCTGCCGTGAGGTGGCCCATTTTTTGTGCCGAGTGAAATGTGGGGGTGGCTGCGAACCAGTCGTCGCTGTCGATCACGTCACATGACGCTTCGCCGGATCGTCAAAACCGCGTCACCATCACCGCGTTGGCATAGGATTGGTCGCCGATCCGGAACGTAGTCTGGCCCTCGCGTGTAAAACCGAGACGTTCATAGAAGGCGATGGCGTCCTGATTCTCACTGTTGACCGCGAGCCACACGCCGTCACATTGCCGTTCGACGCAGAGCCTGAAAACTTCATCGAGAAGCCGTTTGCCGATGCCTTTTCCCTTGTGTCGCGGCTGAACATAGAGCGTTGCGATTTCTGTTTCCGGGCCGTTCTCGAAAGGGGCGGGGCTATGGAGCGTGACGCGCACGAAGCCGTCTATGCCGTCGCTATTGTCGGAGACGAGAACGATCTCGTTTTCATCATCGATGAAGGCTTCGAATATCTGCGTGGTGAAGGTCGAGAGGCGTAATCGGCAAAGAATTTCGACACGCCGTTCCTGAGATAGGTGCCGATCCAGACTTCGATGGAGAGTGCCGCAAGGCTAGAGGCGTCGTCTTTAGAGGCTCTGCGAATCGTCATGACATGCTCTTTTTCCGTTGTCTCGCGGTGTCGCAAAAAACAAAACCCGCCGTTTGCGCGGCGGGTTTGTCATGACAATCATGCTTGGGAGGCATGTTCAGGAGATAATCAGGCGGTCTCGAGATATTCGGTGTTGCTGTCCGGCTCGCGCAGAACGTAGCCGCGGCCCCAGACCGTTTCGATGTAGTTCGCGCCGCCTGCTGCGTTTGCGAGCTTCTTGCGCAGCTTGCAGATGAACACGTCGATGATCTTCAGTTCAGGCTCGTCCATACCGCCGTAAAGGTGGTTGAGGAACATTTCCTTGGTGAGCGTGGTACCCTTGCGGAGCGACAGAAGCTCCAGCATCTGGTATTCCTTGCCCGTCAGGTGAACGCGCTGGCCGCCAACTTCAACAGTCTTGGCATCCAGGTTGACGATCAGTTCGCCGGTGGCGATGACCGACTGGGCGTGACCCTTGGAGCGGCGCACGATGGCGTGAATGCGGGCAACCAGTTCGTCCTTGTGGAACGGCTTGGTCATGTAATCGTCGGCGCCGAAGCCGAGACCGCGCACCTTGTCTTCGATACCAGCCATGCCCGACAGAATGAGGATCGGTGTCTTGACCTTCGAGAGACGGAGTGTTCTCAAGACCTCGTAACCGGACATATCCGGGAGGTTGAGATCGAGAAGGATAATATCGTAATCGTAGAGCTTTCCAAGGTCCACGCCTTCCTCACCGAGGTCGGTCGTATAGACGTTGAAACTTTCTGACTTCAACATCAGCTCAATGCTCTGAGCCGTTGCGCTGTCGTCTTCAATAAGTAGAACCCGCATAATTATCCCCTTTGCCGCCCGCGGTTGGTAAATCAATGCCTTTGCGCGATGCGGATCCAGACGTTGCCTGATTTGCAGGCTGCCACCAAATGGTTAACAAATTCTTCTCTCCTTTGGCAAGGTATGCAGAATTTATTAAATAATTCGGGCACTCTGCTGTTTTTCAACGTGAATCCCTCATCGCCAAACATGAACCAATAGATGAGGAAAACCCCCTAAGTGATTCAATCGACTCTTGCATTGTCGTGCCCAGTGGTTTTTTGGGCTTGGCATTTACCGACCCTTAAATGATCTCCCTTATCATTAACGATGCCCGTAAATGAAAAGTTAACAGCGCAGTTTTTTTATTAATGGCGGGTAACTTTTGAGAATCATTCCGGCACAGCCGGAGTGGCGGGTTGGTTCCTGTTTGAACCGGGGTCTCGCTATCCACGGAGTATTGAGTATGAAGTCGCGTGACAGCCTAGTTCGCCTGAAGGAATTTCAGGTCAACGAAAAACGTCGTCAGTTGCAGCAGCTGCAGTCGATGATGTCCGAATTCGAACGGATGGCCAAGGAGTTGGTCCATCAGATCTCGCTGGAAGAAAGCAAGTCCGGGATCAGCGATCCCAGCCACTTCGCCTATCCGACGTTTGCCAAAGCTGCGCGCCAACGTGCCGACAACCTTCAGGTCTCCATTCGCGAACTGAAGATGCAGCAGGAAGCCGCGGAAGCCTCTCTGGAAGAAGTGCAGGCCGAATATGACAAGGCCGCGGCACTGGAAAACCGCGATACGGCGGTGCGCGCCCGCGCTTGACGCTTTTGCGTTAACGCGAGTGCTTTGATCCTGACGTCATTGACGGCGGCCAGCTGATCAGGAGGCTGCTTTCAATGACGCTGTGTCATTTTTGTAGATGACGGTCCGCCTGGCGAAAGCCGGGCGGATTTTTTTATGGGTTACCGACCGATCAGATCGGGGGGGGCGGGGAGAAATCCCAACCACTTGCTATTAAGACAGTGTGAGGCTCGAAAACAAAAAAGCGCCATGCCGTCCCGGATGAGCGGGATGGCGTGACGCCGTATCTGGCAAGGCTGGACGCAACCAATGCGCCCAAGCCTAAACTCTTAGTGGCGGTATTGCTGAATGCGCGTGGTGCGCAGGCCGGCGAGGCCATGATCTGCAATCGAAGACTGCCAGGACAGGAATTCTTCCACTGTCAGCGTATAGCGCTCACAGGCTTCCTCCAGGCTGAGAAGACCCCCGCGCACGGCGGCGACGACTTCGGCCTTTCGGCGGATAACCCAGCGACGGGTGTCGGCTGGTGGCAGATCGGCAATCGTCAAGGGGCTGCCATCGGGACCGATGACATATTTAACTCGCGGGCGTATCATTTCGGTCATTGGACACTCTACACAAACTCAAGACCATATGTTGGGCACTTTAGGGGCGTACCTTTAAAAAATACCTAAGCGTGCAGAGATAATTTATTAACAATTTGAATGATTTCGCTGCGTTTGTTCGTGCTTCGCGGCACATACGCGCAAAATGAGCGCTTTACAGCTCACGGAATTGTCAAAAATTTTTTTGCCGGAAACCAAATTCGGGAGAGGTTGCAAGGCGCGCGCGGATGGGCGGCTGTGGCTTCTACGGGTTATGTTGCAGGCCCGCACCCAGCTCATCGCATGGCATTGGATTGCATCTTTGGAGCGCCAAGTCGCTCGGTAAGAATGAGACTCCTGCGGCGATACGGGAAGCCGTTATCGCGGGGGAGCGCCCCAGGCGATAAAGTCGGGGTTGGCCAGCATGTCGTCATTGCTCTGGTTGATTTCGTAGCGCAGCGGCAGGCCCGCCATATCGAGCGTGATGCCACCGGCAGCCCTGAGCACCGCGTCGCCTGCGGCGGTGTCCCACATCATGGTGCGGCTGAAGCGCGGGTAAACGTCGGCCGCGCCTTCCGCGAGCATGCAGAATTTCAGCGACGAGCCAATGGAGATGCTGTCGATCAGGCCGTTTTCGGCAACGAAGGCCTCGGTCTTCGGCGTGCAATGGGAGCGACTGATGACGGCGACCGGCATGGGTGGTTTGGCACGGCAGCGAATGGAGTGGTTCGACACGCTCTCGAATTCTCCTGAGATGAAGAGCTTGCGTGCCGTTTCCTTTTCGCCGGTCCATGCCACGCCAAGGGCCGGCGCATAGACGACGCCGAGCACAGGCGTGCCGTCGCGGATCAGCGCGATATTGACGGTAAAATCCTGCTTGTCTGAAATGAATTCCTTGGTTCCGTCCAGGGGATCGACGAGGAAAAAGTCGCCTTTGATTTCGGGGATGTGGCCGCTGGCGGCGGCTTCTTCGGCGACGACCGGAATGCGGGGAAAGTCGCGCGCGAGGGCGGAGAGGATGACCTCTTCGGCGCGTTCATCGGCTTCGGTGACGGGAGAGCAGTCATTTTTGTAGGTGACCTGCGGACCTGCGGCATGAACCGCCATGATTTCCCTACCAGCGCTCAAAGCCGCGGCGATCAGACTTTCCAGCATTTCCATTCCTTCAGAACCCGCAAGCCCACAGCCCTTCTGCTGCAAGGCTTTCTGTCATCACGAGAAGCGATCCGGTGAAGGTTGGTTACGCCTGAAGAGAGCGATGGTCAAATATATCTATTTATAAACAAAGTGGTTGTCTTCAGCGCTTAAAATTTCGGGCCTTGTTGCCGCTTTCATCATCTTTTTGATGCCGATTGCAGCAATCGGTGGGTCAACATTAAATTTTGTGCATATTTCCACCTTTTTAGCTTCACATTTTTAACGAACGCGATATGGGTTTGGGTCAAGAGGGACCAAAACAGCAATGAGAGCCCTCAGGAAGCAACATAAACGAGGTGCGTTCCAACTTGAGGACGTGCCCGGGGGAAAAATATGGAGTATTTTATCCAGCAGCTCATCAACGGGCTGACTCTTGGATCGATCTACGGCCTCATCGCTATTGGCTACACGATGGTCTACGGTATCATCGGCATGATCAACTTCGCTCACGGCGACATTTTCATGCTTGGCGGCTTTGCCGCGTTGATCGTCTTTCTCATTCTCACATCCTTCATCGCAGGCATTCCGGTCGCCATTCTTCTGTTGGTGATGATGGTCGTTGCCATGCTGGTGACGGGCCTGTGGAACTGGGCAATCGAGCGCGTCGCTTATCGTCCGCTGCGCGGCTCGTTCCGCCTTGCGCCGCTGATTACGGCAATCGGCATGTCGATCGTGCTGTCGAACTTCATCCAGGTGACGCAGGGTCCGCGCAACAAGCCAATCCCGCCCATGGTCACCGAGACTTATCATTTCGGCGCAATCACCATTTCGCTGAAGCAGCTTCTCATCGTGGCCATCACCTCGGTGCTGCTGTTCGCCTTCTGGTACATCGTCAACAAGACGCCGCTTGGCCGTGCACAGCGCGCCACCGAGCAGGATCGCAAGATGGCGGCGCTGCTTGGCGTCGATGTCGACCGGACCATTTCGGTGACCTTCGTCATGGGTGCAGCGCTCGCCGCCGTCGCCGGTACGATGTATCTGATGTATTACGGCGTGGCCTCGTTCAATGACGGCTTCATCCCCGGCGTGAAGGCTTTCACGGCTGCGGTTCTGGGCGGTATCGGCTCGCTTCCGGGTGCTGTTCTCGGCGGTCTTCTGATCGGGCTTATCGAGTCGCTCTGGTCGGCCTATTTCTCCATCGCCTACAAGGACGTGGCCGCCTTCGGTATCCTGGCTTTCGTGCTGATATTCAAACCGACTGGCATTCTGGGCCGTCCGGAAGTCGAGAAGGTTTAAGCACATGGCAAACATTCCTTCTGACAACACCGCCGAGCAGGACGTCATGGCAAGAGCGGTGAAGGAAGCCATTATTGCTGGCTTCGTTTCCCTCGGCATGTTCCTGCTCTATGTGGGCATCGTCACCTATCAGGATATCAACAACCAGCTGGTCTGGGGCACACGTTGGGGTCTCCTGGCGATCTTCGTCGCCGTCGCCGCCATCGGTCGCTTCGTCGTGGTCGGCGTCATCGAGCCGCATCTCGACCGCCGCAAGCTTGCCAAATCCAAGGCTGGCATTCTGGAAATTTCTGAGGAAAAGAACTTTTTCCACAAGCATTTCCTGAAAATCGCGCTGGTGTTCCTGCTGCTCTATCCGATGGTTGCCGTCTATTTCCGAGGCGCTCAGGGCTCGCTGATCTTCGTCGACAATTTTGGTATCCAGATCCTCATCTATGTGATGCTCGCCTGGGGCCTGAACATCGTCGTCGGTCTGGCGGGTCTGCTCGATCTCGGTTATGTCGCCTTCTATGCCGTCGGCGCCTATTCCTACGCGCTGTTGTCCAGCTATTTCGGCCTGTCCTTCTGGGTGCTTCTGCCGCTTGCCGGGATTCTTGCCGCCTTCTGGGGAATCATTCTCGGCTTCCCGGTGCTGCGTCTGCGCGGCGACTATCTCGCCATCGTGACACTTGCCTTTGGTGAGATCATCCGGCTTGTGCTGTTGAACTGGACGGATGTGACCCGAGGCACATTCGGTATTTCCGGAATTGCCAAGGCTTCGGTCTTTGGTATCTGGTCTTTCGATGTTGGTGCGCCGAACAACTTCGCCAAGGCTTTCGGCCTGCCGATGTCGTCGGGTTACTACAAGATCTTCCTCTTCTACGTGATCCTGCTTCTGTGCATGCTGACGGCCTATGTCACCATCAAGCTGCGCCGCATGCCGATCGGTCGTGCCTGGGAAGCGCTGCGTGAAGATGAGATCGCCTGCCGTTCGCTCGGCATCGATACGGTCAAGACCAAGCTCACCGCCTTTGCAACAGGTGCGATGTTTGGTGGCTTTGCGGGGTCCTTCTTTGCCGCACGTCAGGGCTTCGTCTCTCCGGAAAGCTTTGTCTTCCTTGAATCGGCCGTCATCCTCGCCATCGTCGTTCTTGGTGGCATGGGCTCGCTGACCGGTATTGCGATTGCTGCCGTCGTCATGGTTGGCGGTACGGAACTGCTGCGTGAGATGGAATTCCTCAAGCACGTCTTCGGTCCGGACTTCACGCCAGAGCTTTACCGCATGCTGCTCTTCGGCCTTGCCATGGTTATCGTCATGCTGTTCAAGCCACGCGGCTTCGTCGGCTCGCGTGAACCCACGGCCTTCCTGAAGAAACGCAAGTCTGTCTCCGGCAGCTTCACCAAGGAAGGTCACGGCTGATGGCTTCCGGAAACACTGCGATGAACAAGAATACCATCCTGAAGGTCGAACATCTTTCGATGCGCTTTGGCGGGTTGATGGCGATCAACGACCTTTCCTTCGATGTGAAGCGCGGCGATATCACCGCGCTGATCGGTCCGAACGGGGCCGGCAAGACCACCGTGTTCAACTGCATCACCGGCTTCTACAAGCCGACGATGGGCATGATCACCATGGTGCGCAGCAATGGCGAGGAGCATCTGCTCGAGCGTCTGCCGGACTTCGAAGTGACCAAGAAGGCCAAGGTTGCCCGTACCTTCCAGAATATCCGCCTGTTTTCAGGCCTCACGGTTCTGGAAAACCTCCTGGTTGCGCAACACAACAGGCTGATGAAGGCCTCCGGCTACACCATCCTCGGCCTGCTCGGGCTTCCGACCTATACGCATGCGGCCGAAGCATCGGTCGAAAAGGCCAAATACTGGCTGGAGAAGGCCGATCTCATTGATCGTGCCGACGATCCGGCGGGCGATCTGTCCTACGGCGCGCAGCGCCGTCTGGAAATTGCGCGCGCCATGTGCACCGAGCCTGAGCTTCTGTGCCTCGACGAACCGGCCGCCGGTCTCAACCCGAAGGAGTCGCTTGCGCTCAACGCCCTCTTGCGCGGCATTCGCGACGAGGGAACCTCGCTGCTTCTGATCGAACATGACATGTCGGTTGTCATGGAAATCTCCGACCACGTCGTGGTCCTCGAATATGGGCAGAAGATTTCTGACGGTACGCCCGATCATGTGAAGAACGATCCCAAGGTCATTGCCGCCTATCTTGGTGTCGAGGACGATGAAGTGGAAGATGTGATTGCAGAAGAACTTGACGGGAGAGCAGTCTGATGTCTGACACTCTCCTGAAAATTCAAGGCGTTGAAACCTATTACGGCAATATCCGCGCTCTGGCTGGCGTGGATGTGGAAGTGAAAAAGGGTGAGATCGTCTCCTTGATCGGCGCCAATGGTGCCGGCAAGTCGACCCTGATGATGACGATCTGCGGCGCGCCTCAGGCACGCAATGGCGAAGTCATTTTCGACGGCGAGGATATTACCCGCCTGCCGACGCACATGATTGCCCGCAAGCGCATCGCCCAGTCGCCTGAAGGCCGCCGAATTTTCCCGCGCATGTCGGTGCTGGAAAATCTGCAGATGGGCGCCAATCTCGACAACCTCAAATACTTCAAGGAAGATGTCGAGAAGGTCTTCACCATGTTCCCGCGCTTGAAGGAGCGCCAGAGCCAGCGTGGCGGCACGCTTTCGGGCGGCGAGCAGCAGATGCTCTCCATCGGTCGCGCGCTGATGTCGCGTCCGAAACTTCTGCTCCTCGACGAGCCGTCTCTCGGCTTGGCTCCTTTGATCGTCAAAGGCATTTTCGAGGCGATCAAGAAGCTCAACCAGGAAGAGGGGCTGACTGTCTTCCTCGTGGAGCAGAACGCTTTCGCGGCCCTGAAGCTTTCCGACCGCGCCTATGTGATGGTCAATGGCAAGGTGACGATGAGCGGTTCTGGCAAGGAGCTTCTCGCCAATCCGGAAGTGCGTGCAGCCTATCTCGAAGGCGGACGCCACTGACGATGAGAGGGTGCGGGGGTCGTCGATCCCCGTCCTTTGAAAAGGCGCAAAAGTTTTTATGATTTTGTGCCGCTGCCCATGAAAAAATGCTTGCTTTCGAAGGCGTTGGGCGCAAATCTGCTGAGAGCCTGTCAGACTGCATAGCCGGTTTGGCGGATCAAAAACAAACAATAAAGCTTGCCGGAAAACGGTCAAGCGAAACAGAAAACAGGATCGTTTGCTTCTCGTGGCGGCGGTGCTGATTGGGGAAAAGATGCAGGGCCTTTTTTTCGAAACCGATAGTGGCGTTCGCTATATCTTGCGTGGCCTCGTCGTTCTTCTCGGCTTCTGGACTGCCTGGCGTACAGGCAAGTCGGTTGCCGATGGCTGGGGTCAATATCCGCAGGTGGTGATTTACGCTCTGCTTCTGGGCTGCGTCATGCGCTTTTTGCATTACGCGCTCTTTGCCGGTCCGTTGTTGAACGGCTTCTACTACCTGATCGATGTCGCGGTTCTCCTGGCCTTCGCAACGGCCGGCTTCCGCATCCGCCGGACCAGCCAGATGGTCGATAACTACTACTGGCTCTACGACCGGACATCGGCATTTTCCTATAAGAAGAAACATTGACAGACGGGTTTTTCTGAAATCAGAATTCCCTCCTGAGAGGAACAGCCTGGACAGTTAATTTGGGTGCTGGACAGGTCGAGAAAACCAACCCAATCAAAGGAACTGGGAGTAATATAATGAAGAAGTCTCTTCTTTCCGCAGTTGCGCTGACCGCAATGGTCGCGTTCAGCGGTTCGGCATGGGCCGATGTCCTGATCGGCGTCGGTGGTCCGTTGACTGGCCCTAACGCTGCTTTCGGCGCTCAGCTCCAGAAGGGTGCAGAGCAGGCCGCAGCGGACATCAATGCTGCTGGCGGTATCAACGGCGAGAAGATCAAGATCGTTCTCGGCGACGACGTGTCCGACCCCAAACAGGGCATCTCGGTTGCCAACAAGTTCGCAGCCGATGGCGTGAAGTTCGTCGTCGGCCACTTCAACTCCGGCGTTTCCATTCCGGCATCTGAGGTTTATGCTGAAAACGGCATTCTCGAGGTCACGCCTGCTGCGACCAACCCGGTCTTCACCGAGCGCGGCCTGTGGAACACCTTCCGTACCTGCGGCCGTGACGACCAGCAGGGCGGCATCGCCGGCAAGTACCTCGCGGACCACTTCAAGGATGCCAAGGTCGCCATCATTCATGACAAGACCCCTTATGGTCAGGGCCTTGCCGATGAGACCAAGAAGGCTGCCAACGCCGCTGGCGTGAAGGAAGTCATCTATGAAGGCGTGAATGTCGGCGACAAGGACTTCTCCGCCCTGATCGCCAAGATGAAGGAAGCTGGCGTTTCCGTTGTTTACTGGGGCGGCCTCCACACCGAAGCCGGCCTGATCATCCGTCAGGCAAAGGACCAGGGCCTCAAGGCCACGCTCGTTTCCGGTGACGGTATCGTTTCGAACGAACTGGCTTCGATTGCTGGCGACGCCGTTGAAGGCACGCTGAACACCTTCGGTCCTGATCCGACCCTGCGTCCGGACAACAAGGACCTGGTTGCGAAGTTCAAGGCTGCAGGCTTCAATCCTGAAGCTTACACGCTTTACTCCTACGCCGCCGTTCAGGTAATTGCCGAAGGTGCAAAGGCTGCCGGTTCTCTCGACGCTGAAGCCGTTGCTGCAGCGCTGAAGAAGGGCACCTTCAAGACCGTTCTCGGCGATATCTCCTTCGACGAAAAGGGCGACCCGAAGCTTCCTGGCTACGTCATGTACGAGTGGAAGAAGGGCCCGGACGGCAAGTACAGCTACTTCCAGCAGGGCATGTAATCTGCTTTCTGGATTTGAGATTGATGGAGCCCGGCAGCGATGCCGGGCTTTTTCCGTTCTTTGGCTCCCGGTAGTATCGGCCTCCGGCGGCAAGCTCAGTCTTCTATCAAGCATCCTGCTGTCGTTCCCGGCGGAGAGAGGACAGAGTGAGACCCACCTTTGAGCATGTTCGATCACGATAAATTAGATAAATGTGATGATGGGCGGAACCGGCTGCGACGCGCCACGTTTCCCGCAGCCTCAATTCAGGAGTTCATGAATGAAAAAGCTTGTTGTTTCCGCAGTGCTCGCCGCCGCGTCGTTCTTCTCGGTCACCGCACCATCCTTCGCTGAAACCGTCACCGTGACGACGTCGCAGCGCGTCATGCGTGAGCCGGTCCGTGAAGAATACCGCCCGCGCCACTACCGCCATGCCCCGCGTGATTGCTTCGTCAAGAAGGAACGCATCCGCCGCCACGGTGAGATCATCGTCCGCAAGACGCGCGTTTGCCGCTAATCTCCGTGCTTGTCCTCCCCTCCGATGGTGTCGGCGGGGAGGGCAGGTCTGATGCTGTTCTTTGTTGAGTGGGTGTGTATGGCGGACAGAGTTCCGCCTTTTTTGCATTGTGGGGGATCTGAGTGGTGGCTACCCCCTCTGTCCTGCCGGACATCTCCCCCTCAAGGGGGGGTCGGCAAAGGGCGCCGACGCAGTTTAGCGTCGACGTTCGGGATTTTTGCTTCGTATCGGTTTAAGCGGGCCCGTCTTTTTCATTTGTCTTGAAGCAGGTTCAGCACAAATTCCACTCGCTCATCAACGCCCGTCTTCGGCAGGATGGCGACGTCATATCCCAGATCATCGTAATCGCGGCAGAGCCGCTCATACTCGTCTACGGCGTCCTCGAAGCCGTGGCGGCGTTCGTTGTCGGTTGCGTAGATTTCGGGCCACGGGGGCGTGAGGAAGACCCGATTGTCGTAACGAAATTCGCTACACAGCCTTTCATACCATAGGTCGTCACCAAGATGGCGAAGCGCGGAGGCGGCGTCGATCAGGCTACGGTCAAAGATCGAAATGCCTGATGTGTCGCGGGCGGCTGCGTAGTCCTGTTCCGCCATCGCAAGTGCTTGCTCAAGGAAGGCTTTGAGGTCGAGCCAGGGGAGGGCTGTGCCTCCCGTTTTCAGCTGTTGTGCGACGACGCGTCGGCCCGGTTCTTCCACCGTGGCGAACCCGTGTTTTGAAAGGTTTGAGAGGAGCGTGGATTTGCCGCCGCCGGAGCAGCCGGAGAGGATGACGAGTTTGGCCATGGGTTTATCCTTACAGCATCAACCCGAAAATCGACCTCGATTTTCGGAAAGGCGATGCGTCAATTCAAAAAAGTAGAGCGTACTTTGCGCGCCCTGTAGGACGCACGGCGCCTTAATGGATGAGATGTGCAGACCCGTCGTGATCAAGCGGCAAGGGCGCAACGGAGCGTGACACTGTGGAGCGCGCAAGGGCTCGCAGATCGGAGGTTATTTATCGGGGAAGAAGGCGGCGGAGACAGACGGCTCCTGGGATCTCAGCTATCGTGCAGCACATTTGCCGCTTTCACTGCGGCAGAGGCGCGGTTTTCGACGCCGAGTTTGACGTAGATCTGTTCCAGATGCTTGTTCACCGTGCGGGCCGAAAGGCCGAGAATTTCGCCGATATCGCGGTTGGATTTTCCCTTGGCGATCCAGACCAGCACTTCCGATTCCCGCGTCGTTAGCGAGAAGCGGTCACGCAGCAAAGCGTCGCCGGATTTGTCGTTGGTGGTG
Source organism: Agrobacterium cavarae (assembly GCF_004310285.1). Lineage (GTDB taxonomy): Bacteria > Pseudomonadota > Alphaproteobacteria > Rhizobiales > Rhizobiaceae > Agrobacterium > Agrobacterium cavarae. Next base: position 352,294 of record NZ_SISF01000033.1, on the reverse strand, counting down.
GTGAGGCGGAAGAGATATTCGTCGGCGCCGACGGCACCCAGAAACGTAAATTGCAGTGAAGGCCGATCCGACTGCGTGATCACCAGCGGCGTGTCACGGGAGGCCTGCTTCTCCATCCATTCGCCAATGGTGCGCGACACGATATCGAGGCCATCATTGCTGCCGGTTGCGGCGTTGATGAGGCGCGTTGCCTGTGGCGTGGACCAGAGGATCGTGCCATCGGCGCGCACCGCCAGAAGGTGACGGCCAGCGGCATCCAGCGCGACGCGCGCGCTTTGGGCCGAGCGGGCATTGGAGAGGTGAACCCGAAGCCTGGCGCGCAGTTCGTCGATATTGATCGGCTTGCTCAGATAATCCACGCCGCCGCATTCCAGCGCGCGCACCACATGCTCGGTTTCGGTCAGCCCGGTCATGAAGATCACCGGCACCTGCGCCACGGCGGCGTTCGCCTTCAAGCGCAGGCAGGTTTCGAAGCCATCCAGGCCCGGCATGACGGCATCGAGCAGCACGAGATCGGGCGTCACGCGCTCGACGATGTTGAGGGCTGCCTGTCCCGAGGTTGCGATCAGCACCGAGAAGCCGGACTGTTCCAGCGCCTCGGTCAAAAAGCCGAGCGCTTCCGGGCTGTCATCGACGAGAAGAACGATATCGCGGGGCTGCAACGATCGGTTCATCCGTGTCCGTCCTTTCTGTCGAAAGCCTGGAGATAATCGGCATAGCCGGCGAGGTCGAAAGCGCGCACGAAGCGGCGGGCTTCTTCGGTAAAGGCGAGGTTTTCAGGTTCAGCCGCAAGGCTATCAAGTTTGGCTTCGATGCCACGAATATAGCCTATTTCGCCAAGTGCAATCAGATCCTGTAAATGAGCCGGTGCCGGTGCCTGTATTGCGCCGGGCTTTGCTTGACTCTGGGCCAATGAGACCGGGGGCAGGTCGGTATCATAAACCCATTGCAGACCGAGATGAACGGCCAGCCGGTCGCAGAGCTTGCGGATATCCACGGGCTTTGCCAGCGTGTCATTATGGCCATCCGTACCAGCGCCGATGATGGCGGTATCGCCGATATTGGCCGAGAGCATGAGGATGGGCGCCGTTTGGCCTGCGTCGCGCAGCCTGTCCACCAATTGCCAGCCGCTCATTCCCGGCATGGAGATATCGATGAGGAAGGCGTCCGGCTGCATCGCCTCGATCAGCGCCAAGCAGTCGGGCCCGCTTTGCGCCGTCAGCACGACGAAATCGAGCGGAGACAGCACCTCCATCATCAGGTCGCGGTGATCTTCGTTGTCATCGACAACGACGATGGTGCGACGTGGACCGGCATAGGAAACGATCTTCTTTTCCGGTGCGAGTGCCGTGCTGGGACGATCGACGGAGGAGAGCATCAGCCGCACCCGGAAGGTCGAGCCGACATCCTTTTCGCTTTCGACGGAAATCTCGCCACCGAGCGTGTTGGTCAGCAGTTGAGTGATGGTGAGCCCAAGGCCGAGACCAGGCATCGGCTTGATGCTTTCGGCTTCGCCACGCTGGAAAGGCTCGTAGATACGGGCGAGATCCTTTTGCGCGATACCGCGCCCGGTATCGGTGACGGTGAAGGTGGCGACCTGGCTGCGATAGGTGACGTCGAAGCTGACAGTGCCTTCGTCGGTGAACTTGATGGCATTGGAGAGCAGGTTGACGAGGATCTGGCGCAGGCGTTTCTCGTCGCTGCGCACATATTGCGGCAGGCCTCGTGCCCGCTCATGACGGAAGGTCAGCCCTTTGGCCTGCGCCTGCGGGCGGAACATGTCGATGATCTGGTCGAGAAAATCCTGAATGTTGATTTCGTTGGATTGCACCTGCAGGCGGCCCGCCTCGATCTTGGAGATATCCAAGAGACCGTCGATCAGGCCAGAGAGGTGATCTGCGGAGCGGCGGATGACCTTGATGGCGGACTGGCGCGGCGCGGGAATGGTCTCGTCGCGCTCAAGGATCTGGGCGTAGCCGAGCACGGCGTTAAGCGGGGTGCGCAATTCGTGGCTGAGCCCCACCACATAGCGGCTCTTGGCGCGGTTGGCGGCTTCGGCCGTTTCCTTGGCGTTTTGCAAGGCGGCATCGGTCTTCTGGTGGGCGGCGATTTCCTTCAAAAGCAGCGTGTTCTGGCGAGAGGATTCCTCCTCCGCCACGACGCGGCTGTCATGGGCGAGCACCAGGAACCAGCAGACGATGCCGGCAATGACGGCAAAGACGAAGAAGACGATCAGGATGGTGCGGTTGACGACATCCGCCGTCGCTGGCGTGCCGGTGCCGACCTGATGGGCGATCAGCCCCAGAATGCCGCCAATGGCGGCAACGGCGAGTATCGAGAAGATGGCGTAGCGGCCTAGCCGGGTCGACAGCTTGGCGACGAGCTGTTCCGGCAGGAAGGTCTTGGCCACCTGGGCCGTCTGATAATTTAGTCGCGCCTTCGGCTTGCACATATCGTGGCAGCGGCTGTCCAGCGAGCAGCAGAGCGAACAGATCGGACCGGCATAGGCGGGGCACCAGGCCATGTCTTCCGGCTCGAAAGGATGCTCGCAGATGGAGCAGGTGATGCTGGAAAGCTCCTTCCACTTCTGGCGCGGCTTGCGCGCCAGGTAGAATTTTCCCTTCGTGCCCCAGGCAATCAGCGGCGAGGCAATGAAGGCGACGATGAGGGTGATATAGGGCGCCAGCGATGCGGCAAGCGTGCCGAACAGACCGAAATGGGCGCTGAGTGCAATCGTTGCGGAGAGCGCCATGGAACCGACGCCGACGGGATTGATGTCGTAGAGATGGGCGCGCTTGAACTCGATGCCGGGCGGGGCAAGCCCAAGTGGCTTGTTGATGAAGAGATCGGCGGAGATGGTGCATAGCCACGCCATGGCGACGATGGAGAAGATGCCGAGCGTTTCTTCCAGCAGCCGATAGATGCCAAGCTCCATCAGAAGGAGCGCAATCGCCACGTTGAAGACCAGCCAGACGACGCGGCCCGGATGGCTGTGGGTGAGGCGCGAGAAGAAGTTCGACCAGGCGAGCGAGCCCGCATAGGCATTCATCACGTTGATCTTCAACTGCGACACAACGACGAAGGCCACCATCAGGATCAGCGCGGCATTGTGGTTCGGGATCATGTAGCCGAAGGCGGTCAGATACATCTGCGACGGGTCGGCGGCACGATCCACCGGCACGCCGGAGGACAGCGTCAGCACCACGAGGAAGGAGCCCGCCAAAAGCTTGGGAACGCCCACCAGAACCCAGCCGGCACCGGCGAGGAAAACGCCGAACTTGTGGCGCCACTTGCTCTGACCTTCGGCCGGCAGGAAGCGCAGAAAGTCCACCTGTTCGCCGATCTGTGACATCAGCGCCAGGATGACGGCGGAGGCCGCACCGAATTCGATGAGGTTGAAAGAGGCGATTTCACCCGGCGAGGCAGAGGCATGGTGGATGCCGGAGAAGGCGAGCCAGAGATCGAACTTCTGCCAATCCATCAGGGCGATGAAGATGAAGGGCAGAACGTTGAGGACGATCCAGAAGGGCTGCGTCAGGATCTGGAACTTGCTGATAAGCCGCACGCCATGGGTGACGAGCGGAATGACCATGACGGCAGAGATGATGTAGCCGATCCACAGCGGGATGCCGAGCGCCAGTTCCAGCGCGCCGGACATGATCGACGCCTCGATGGCGAAGAGCATGAAGGTGAAGGCGGCGTAGATCAGAGAGGTGATGGTCGAGCCGATATAGCCGAAGCTTGCACCGCGCGTCAGAAGGTCGATATCAACGCCATGGCGGATGGCGTAGCGGCTGATCGGCAGGCCGACGAGCAGCATGGCGACCGCAGCAGCAACGATGGCGAAAAAGGCGTTGGTCGTGCCGTAGGAGAGGGTGATGGCACCGCCAATGGCTTCCAGCGCCAGAAAGGAGATCGCGCCGATGGCGGTGTGAGAAATGCGGCTCGAGGAGAATTGCCGGGCGCTCTTGGCGGTAAATCGCAGCGCGTAATCTTCCAGCGTCTGGTTCGCGACCCAGCGGTTATATTCGCGTCTGACGGGGATGATGCGTTGCCGTGCGGCCATGCCAGTGTTCCACAGCCTCCACTAGAGCTTGGTGTCCGTATCTCTCTCCGGCGTCATGGTCGGGCTTGACCCGACCATCCACCAGCGGATGGAAACCTGGATCCTCGGGTCAAGCCCGAGGATGACGAGCGCGCCGCGGTCGTTGAGTCCACGTTGCCCGCAAACGGCAGACGGAAAAATGGCGTCGCCCGGACAGAGCGACGCCATTCATTTTACATTAGGCAGCAGCCGACTTTGCCGTCGGGACTTCTGCGATCGTCTTCAGCACGACGGAAGCGATCTGGTATGGGCAGCCCTGGGAGTTCGGACGACGGTCTTCGAGGTAACCACGATAGCCGTTGTTGACGAAGGAGTGCGGAACGCGGATCGACGCGCCACGGTCTGCAACGCCGTAGGAGAACTTGTTCCACGGAGCGGTCTCGTGCTTGCCGGTCAGGCGCAGGTGGTTGTCTGGACCGTAAACGTCGATGTGCTCTTTCCAGTTCTTTTCGAAGGCAGCCATGAGGGCTTCGAAATACTCCTTGCCGCCAACTTCACGCATGAACTTGGTGGAGAAGTTGCAGTGCATGCCAGAACCGTTCCAGTCGGTGTCGCCGAGCGGCTTGCAATGGAATTCGACGTCGATGCCGTACTTTTCGCACAGGCGAAGAAGCAGGTAGCGAGCGATCCAGATCTGGTCGGCGGCACTCTTGGAGCCCTTGCCGAAAACCTGGAATTCCCACTGGCCCTTGGCCACTTCGGCGTTGATGCCTTCGTGGTTGATGCCTGCTTCGAGGCAGAGGTCGAGATGCTCTTCGACGATTTCGCGAGCGATCGAACCGACGTTCTTATAGCCGACGCCGGTGTAGTATGGGCCCTGCGGAGCTGGGTAGCCCTGCTCTGGGAAGCCGAGCGGACGACCGTCTTCGTAGAAGAAGTATTCCTGCTCGAAGCCGAACCAGGCGCCTTCGTCGTCAAGGATGGTTGCGCGGCTGTTGGACGGATGCGGTGTGACGCCATCCGGCATCATGACTTCGCACATGACCAGCGCGCCGTTGGTGCGGGCAGGGTCGGGGTAGATTGCGACTGGTTTCAAAACGCAGTCAGAGCTGTGGCCTTCGGCCTGCATGGTGGAGGAGCCATCAAAGCCCCAAAGCGGAAGCTGCTCGAGTGTCGGGAATTCGTCGAATTCCTTGATCTGCGTCTTGCCGCGCAGGTTTGCTACCGGCTTGTAACCATCCAGCCAGATGTACTCGAGTTTGAACTTAGTCATTACGAACCTCTCATGGGTTAAGATGCGAAGCCTTGATTGTTTTCGTCCGGTTACCGGTGGAAAACGCTCTCGCTTTCAAGGGCTGCCGATAGATATGCATGCCGCGTGCCAATTCGCGCCCGTCTCGAATTGACGCGTCATTTTTTTCTACCAACCTCGCTGGCGAACCGGTTGGTACGGCAAAATTCCGTCCTGACGTGCGGTGAGGGTTTTTCCCAAATTTTTAGAATTATGAAGGCTTTATGAAGCGAAATTGGCCGATTTTCTGCTGAAACTGTAAGCGATAGGGCCGTTCTGAATGTTTTTTGACCTGAAAGTGCGAAATTTGAGTGATTAGCTGCATAAAGACTATTCGATTAACCGACGCGCAATCAATGTGATTAAAAATTAGGCTTTGTGATATTTTTTTAAGCGGATGGGGTGAATTTCGGCTTTCAATCGGCTATAGTCCGGAACGAAGCATGGTGCTGAGGTGTTTGACTGGAAGAAAAGAGGCCGTCATGAGAACCGAACCCAATTTTGAAAGTGCCAAGATCTATCAGTTCCCCGTCGGAGGCCGCGCAGGCTACCGAGGCTTTCGCAAGGATGCGTCGGTTCAGTCCATCCAGGCAGAGGCTCCGCGTGTGGACTTCGACAGCTGGTACCATCAGGACGCCATTGCCGAGGACGAAAAGCCCCATAACTGAGGTATCTCGCGTTCTCGCTTATCCCGCCGGCTGACCTTGGGTCGGCCGCCCACACTTCCATGTGCTGATTTCGCCACCCCACCTACGTCAAACGACGTATACGGTTTCGCGGCACCGAGCCCGATAGTCCCCTCCAGCAGCGGTTCAACATGCCGCTGAGGCCTTCACGGCCCAACACGAAGAGGGGTTCTTCCGATGACTTTCAGCAAGATGCTCACTGGCGCGCTGCTCGGCGCCATCATGTCCACCACTGCATTCCACGGCGCATTTGCCGCTGACGACACGATCAAGATCGGTGTGCTGCACTCGCTCTCCGGCACGATGGCGATTTCGGAAACGACGCTGAAGGACGCCATGCTGATGCTCATCGACGAGCAAAACAAGAAGGGCGGCGTTCTCGGCAAGAAGCTGGAAGCCGTCGTCGTCGATCCAGCCTCCGATTGGCCGCTCTTTGCCGAAAAGGCGCGTCAGCTGATCAGCCAGGACAAGGTTGCCGCCGTCTTCGGTTGCTGGACCTCGTCTTCGCGCAAATCCGTTCTGCCGGTGTTCGAAGAGTTGAACTCCATCCTCTTCTACCCCGTGCAGTATGAGGGCGAAGAGTCCTCGCGCAACATCTTCTACACCGGTGCCGCACCGAACCAGCAGGCGATGCCCGCCGTCGATTACCTTGCCAACACCGAAGGCGTGGAGCGCTGGGTTCTCGCCGGTACGGACTATGTCTATCCGCAGACCACCAACAAGATCCTGAAGGCCTACCTGATGTCGAAGGGCGTCAAGGAAGAGGACATCATGATCAACTACACGCCATTCGGTCATTCCGACTGGCAGACGATCGTCTCCGACATCAAGAAGTTCGGCTCTGCCGGCAAGAAGACCGCCGTCGTTTCCACCATCAATGGTGACGCGAACGTTCCCTTCTACAAGGAACTGGCGAACCAGGGCGTGAAGGCTGAAGACATTCCGGTCGTCGCCTTCTCCGTCGGTGAAGAAGAGCTTGCCGGTCTCGATACCACGCCTCTCGTCGGCCACCTTGCCGCCTGGAACTACTTCCAGTCCGTCGATACCCCGGTCAATGCCGAGTTCATCAAGGAATGGCACGCCTTTACCAAGAACGACAAGCGCGTGACCAACGACCCGATGGAAGCCGCCTATATCGGCTTCAACGCCTGGGTGAAGGCCGTCGAGGCTGCCGGCACCACGGATACCGACAAGGTTCTGGACAGCATCATCGGCGTTTCGGTGCCGAACCTGTCTGGCGGTTACGCCACCGTCATGCCGAACCACCACATCACCAAGCCGGTGCTGATCGGTGAAATCCAGTCGGACGGCCAGTTCCAGATCGTGCAGCAGACCGCGCAGGTCGTGGGCGACGAGTGGTCCGATTACCTGCCGGACTCCAAGGACCTGATTTCCGATTGGCGCAAGCCAATGTCCTGCGGCAACTTCAACGTTGCGTCGGGCAAGTGCGGCGGCAAGGGCATGTGATTTGGTGATCCTTCTCGAGGCGCTGATGCGCCTCGACTGGACTCCGGCTCAACTCCGGGGTGAGGGAGACCGGGCAAGCGCCCTACACACTGCCGTCATCCTCGGGCTTGACCCGAGGATCCACTGTTTACACTCACTCTCTCTAGCGTCGCTGGTTTCTGGCTGACGTGATGGATCCTCGGGTCGAGCCCCGAGGATGACGTCGAGAGGGAGGGAGGCTCCAAGGGGGACTTGGGACCATGTTTTTCCGACTGTTGGCCGTGATCGGCCTTTTGTTCAGCCTGACGGCTTCGGCGCTTGCCCAGCAGGGCGATGCCAAGCCGTTGATCGATGCGCTGGGCAAGGCCGACTTCAAGCAGGCTGAAGCGCTGATCGGGCAGATTGCTGCGACCGGCGATGCACGCGTCGTGCCTGCACTCGAAGCGCTTGCCGCCGGTGAACTCTATGTTCGCAAGGCTGACAACCTGGTGTTTCTCACCAAGCCCGCCGGCGATAATCTGACGCTGATCGATCCGGTGACCGGTGAGGCGGTCGGTGAAGCGCCGAAGGCGGCGGTGACGAAGATCAAGGTCAACAATACGCTGCGCCGTGTCACGCGTGCAGCACTTGGCGGTCTAACGCTGCTGAGCCCGGATCGTGGCGTGCGGCTTGCCGCGGCGGACGCCGTGTTGAAAGCGCCGAGTGCTGAAAATCTCGGGCTGTTGGAAGCCGCTCTCGCCAAGGAAACCGACGGCCAGGTTCGCGCACGCATGGAAGAGGCGCGTGCCGTTTCCCTCCTGAGTTCCGACCGCTCCGTTGAAGACAAGCGCGGTGCCATCGACACGATCAAGACGATCGGCGGGCGTGATGCCATAAGCATCCTGATGGCTGCATCATCCTCCGTCGATGCCAGCCTGAAGCCGGACATCGACGCGGCGATCTCGCATATCCAATCCTCGCTGGCGCTATGGGATGCCGCGCAGAATATCTGGTACGGCCTTTCTCTCGGCTCCGTGCTGCTGCTTGCCGCCATCGGCCTTGCCATCACCTTCGGCGTGATGGGCATCATCAATATGGCCCATGGCGAGATGGTGATGATCGGCGCCTATTCCACCTTCATCGTGCAGGACATCATTCGTAGCCACTTCCCTGGACTGTTCGACTGGTCGCTCACCATCGCGCTGCCGGTCGCCTTTATCGTCACCGGATTTGTCGGTCTCGTCATCGAGCGCGGCGTGATCCGCTTTCTCTATGGCCGGCCGCTGGAAACACTGCTGGCCACCTGGGGTATTTCGCTGATCCTCCAGCAGGGCGTGCGCTCCATCTTCGGGCCGACCAACCGCGAGGTCGGCAGCCCAAGCTGGATGTCCGGCTCCTTCAGCGTCGGCTATCTGAATTTCACCTGGAACCGCGTCTGGATCGTCTGTTTCTCGCTGTCGGTGTTCTTCGCTCTGCTTCTGCTTTTGAAGCGCTCGTCCTTCGGCCTGCAGATGCGCGCCGTGACCCAGAACCGGCGTATGGCCTCTTCCATGGGTATCCGCACACCCTGGGTCGATGCCTTCACCTTTGCGCTCGGCTCGGGCGTTGCGGGTCTTGCGGGCGTCGCGCTCAGCCAGATCGACAATGTGTCGCCCAATCTTGGCCAGAGCTATATTATCGACAGCTTCATGGTCGTGGTCTTTGGCGGTGTCGGCAATCTTTGGGGAACGCTGGTCGGCGCGCTGTCGCTTGGTGTCCTCAACAAGTTCCTGGAGCCGACCGTCGGTGCCGTTCTCGGCAAGATCCTCGTGCTCGTCCTCATCATCCTGTTCATCCAGAAGCGGCCACGCGGTCTCTTCGCACTCAAGGGAAGGGCGATCGAAGCATGATTACCGGCTTTCTCCTTCGCGCGCTCGACCGCCGCATCTCGATTGCCATCGGCATCATTCTGGCCGTGGCGCTCATCATTCCGGCGCTGAACCTGCTCTTGCCGCCCAGCAACCCGCTGCATGTGCCGACCTATATGATGTCGATGCTCGGCAAGTATCTGGCTTACGCGCTTCTGGCGCTGGCACTTGATCTCGTCTGGGGCTATTGCGGCATTCTCTCGCTTGGCCACGGGGCGTTCTTTGCGCTCGGCGGCTATGCCATGGGCATGTATCTGATGCGCCAGATCGGCTCGCGCGGCGTTTATGGCGATCCGGTGCTGCCGGATTTCATGGTCTTCCTCAACTGGAAGGAACTGCCGTGGTTCTGGCACGGCTTCGATATGTTCTGGTTCGCCATGGTGATGGTGCTGGTCGTGCCCGGTCTGCTTGCCTTCATCTTCGGCTGGTTCGCCTTTCGCTCGCGCGTCAATGGCGTCTACCTGTCGATCATCACCCAGGCCATGACCTATGCACTGCTGCTTGCCTTCTTCCGCAACGACATGGGTTTTGGCGGCAATAACGGCCTGACAGACTTCAAGGATATTCTCGGCTTTTCCGTTCAGGCGGATGGCACACGTGCGGTACTCTTTGCCATGACCGCACTGATGCTGGCGCTGTCCCTGATGATTGCCTCCGGTATCGTCAACTCCAAGTTCGGCAAGGTGCTGGTGGGTGTGCGCGATGCCGAAAGCCGGGTTCGCTTCCTTGGCTTTCGCGTCGAAAACATCAAGCTCTTCACCTTCGTCGTTTCGGCGATGATGGCGGGCATTGCCGGTGCGCTTTTCGTGCCGCAGGTGGGCATCATCAATCCGGGCGAATTCGCGCCGGCCAACTCGATCGAAGTGGTTGTGTGGACGGCCGTTGGCGGTCGCGGCACGCTGATCGGGCCAATCATCGGCGCGCTGCTGGTCAATGGCGGCAAGAGCTATTTTACCGGCGCCTTTCCCGAGTTCTGGCTCTTTGCGCTGGGCGGCCTCTTCATCGCCGTGACGCTGTTCTTCCCCAAGGGCATTGTCGGCACCATCCAGCACACTATGGCGGGTCGTCGCGGCAAGGGTGCAAAGCCCAAAGACAATCCGGCAAAGCCCGGCAATGACGATGCGGTGGCGCATCAGGCAGCGGAGTGAGGCGGATATGAACACAGTTTCTGATACGAGAGCAAAAAGCCTGCTCTATCTCGACGGCGTTTCCGTTTCCTTCGATGGCTTCCGGGCGCTGAACTCTCTTTCCTTCGTGGTGGAGCCCGGCGAGTTGCGCGCCATTATCGGCCCGAATGGAGCCGGCAAGACGACGATGATGGACATCATCACCGGCAAGACGCGGCCGGACAGCGGCACAGTGCTGTTCGAAGACCAGATCGACCTGACGAAGAAGGACGAGGCGGACATCGCCCAGCTCGGCATCGGCCGGAAATTCCAGAAGCCGACTGTGTTCGAAAGCCACACGGTCTGGGACAATCTGGAACTGGCGCTGAACCGCAAACGCGGCGTCTTCGCCACGCTGTTCTACCGTCTGACGGCAGAGGACAAGGCGCGCATCGAGGAAATCCTCGCAACTGTGCGCCTCGGCCACCGCCGAGATGACTTGGCGGCGAACCTCTCGCACGGCCAGAAACAGTGGCTGGAAATCGGCATGCTGCTTGCGCAGGAGCCGAAGCTTCTGCTGGTGGATGAACCGGTGGCGGGCATGACGGACGCCGAGACGGCGGAAACGGCAGTGCTGTTGAAGGAAATCGCCAAGACCCGTTCCGTGGTGGTGGTGGAACACGACATGGGCTTCATCCGCGAGCTTGGCGTCAAGGTGACATGCCTTGCCGAAGGCTCCGTGCTGGCCGAGGGATCGATCGATTTCGTTTCGAACGATCCGAAGGTTATCGAGAATTATCTGGGGCGGTGAGGGGATGAGCGAGTTTTTCGAGCGTCTGCGTGTGCTGCCGTGGATCCTCGGGTCAAGCCCGAGGATGACGGAAGAGAGTGAGTTTGATGGGGTGCCCCGAGCTCAGGCGCTGTCCATGGGTTTGACTCAAGGGTCGCTCCACCCACTGCCGTCATCCTCGGGCTCGACCCGAGGATCCATATTACAGCCGCAGCCGAAGGTAACACCATGCTAAGCGTCGAAAACATCAATCTTCACTATGGCGCGGCGCAGGCTTTGCGTGGCATCTCGCTCAATGCCGAGATGGGCAAGATCACCTGTGTGCTGGGGCGCAACGGGGTGGGCAAGAGTTCGCTGTTGCGTGCGGTCACCGGGCAGCATGCCATCAGCGGCGGCTCGATTACCTTTGGTGGCGAGAGCCTGAATGGACTTGCACCCTACCAGCGGGCGAAGCGCGGTGTGGGATACGTGCCGCAGGGGCGTGAGATCTTTCCGTTGCTGACGGTGCAGGAAAATCTGGAGAGCGGCTATGCGCCGTTGCCGCGCAAGGAGCGGTTTATTCCCGACGATATTTTCAGCCTGTTTCCGGTGCTGCAAAGCATGTTGTCACGCCGCGGCGGCGATCTTTCCGGTGGGCAGCAGCAGCAGCTGGCGATCGGTCGGGCGCTTGTGACGCGTCCGAAGATCCTGGTGCTGGATGAGCCGACCGAAGGCATTCAGCCGTCGATCATCAAGGATATCGGCCGGGCCATCAAGTATCTGCGGGACTCCACCGGCATGGCGATCCTGCTTGTCGAGCAATATCTGGATTTCTGCCGCGAGCTTGCCGACTATGTCTACATCATGGATCGCGGCGAGGTGGTGCATCAAGGTGCGGCGGAAACGCTCGACACGCCGGAAGCGCGGCGGCATTTGACAGTATAGTTGCTGCGGATTTGCTCACGCCGTAATAAAAACCCCGTGATAAAGTGAACAGCCATGCGCTCAGGCATGGCTTTCATGCAGGTTTTTACGTTTCATTCACCAAAGTCCTGTGTTATTGGCAACATGAATGCTGCATGCAAGACACACCCGAGAGGTCATCTGCACGCCGCGACCGTCGATCCCTTACATTCCGCGAATTTTCCGGCATCTTGTCGGAGAACTGTGCCAATAAAGGCGTGCCGATGAATTTGACTGTTGCTGGCCGGACGTTCCGGCTTCAATTTCCTGCCAAGACATTGTTCGCAGGGTTTGCCATTCTCACAAGCATGAGCGCCGCAGCATCGGCGTCGATGTGTGGTCAGGCGGCAAAGCCCGGTCGGCATGAGTTTTCGCTCATGTCACAGGGAGCAGAACGCGACGGCGTCTATTTCGTTCCATCCTCATATGATGGATCGAAGCCGGTGCCGGTGGTTTTTGACTTTCATGGCAGCAACAGCAACCCGAACGGCCAGTTGGATCGCAGTGGCTGGGACAAGGTCGCCGAACGTACGGGCGTCATGGTCGTGGCACTGCAGGGCAGTCTCGACGGCGATCTGCCCGGTACCCATGCCTGGAACGTGCCGGGCGTGACCACCCGCAAGGGCGGGCTGGATGAGGTCTCTTTCATCCGCGATGCGGTTTCCATGGTGAAGTCGAAGTTCTGCGTCGATGAAGAGCGCTTCTATGGCTCCGGCTATTCCGGCGGCGGGCGTATGCTTTCCCAATATCTGTGCAGCGGCAGCAATGATTTTGCCGCGGCTGGCTTCGTTGCCTCACTTCGCGCAGGCGTTCCGGTGGAAGCCGAAGGCCGCTGGCGGCCGGACATGGCAAGCTGCACGCCGGCCAAGCCCATGTCGATCATCGCCTTTGCCGGCACGAAGGATCCAGCCAATCCCTATCAGGGCGGTGGCAAGCCTTACTGGCAGTATGGTGGTGAGACGGCGTTGAAGCGTTGGGCTGAGCTCGATGGCTGCAAGGGTGCTGTCAAAAGCAAGTCTCTCGGCAACTTCACCTTCAATTCCTATGATGTCTGCAAGAGCGGATCGCGCATCCATTCCTATGTGATCGACGCCTGGGATCATGCATGGCCGCGCGCCACGATGAAGTCCGACGTCATTGCCGCTTCTGCCGTTCTGACCCGCAAGCCCGGCAGCGATGTGACGCCGAAGGCGCAGCCTGCGGTGGACCGCAGGACATCGGGTGATGAGAGCGCAAGACAGGTTGATGCAGCCGAAAGAATGTGGGATTTCTTCCAGAATACGGAAGGGCAGATGGTTGTCGACGCAACGTCGAAGACGGATTGCTCTGTGAAAGCGGTTTCCGCATCCGCGAAGCCCTCGGAGACGACGTGCAGCCAGTCCTTGAAAGCATCAGCCAACCCCGTCCGCAACGCGCCCGTGGCCGAGGACGCATTGTAACCAAAGCGCGTGATGGGCGCAGTCGTCTGGATGAATTGTTCCAGGAAGGCTGCGCCAAGATCAGGCTCCCCGATACATTTTCCAATGAAATGGAAGCCATTCTCATCAATTCCTCCGGCGGTTTGACCGGGGGAGACGAGGTGGAATGGCAGGCGCATGCCAAGGCAGGCACCAGCCTTGTCGTTACCACGCAGGCCTGCGAAAAGGTCTACAAGGCCGCTGCCGGAACTGCGAATGTCTCCGTTCGTGTCACAGCGGAAGAAAACACCCGGCTCCACTGGCTTCCCCAGGAAACCATCCTTTTCGATCGCGCCTCGCTGACACGCAGGCTGGAGGCTGATCTGCATGCCTCGTCCGAGTTTCTCGCTGTGGAAGCGGTGTTGCTTGGCCGTCAGGCCATGGGCGAAGCAATGGAAGAGGGGCTGTTTCGGGACCGCTGGCGCATTCGTCACGGCGGCAAGCTCTTTCATGCGGAGGAGCTTTTTCTCGACGGTCGCATTGCCGATCTGACGCAGCACTCTTCCGTTCTCGCGGGCCGGGTCGCATTCGCCACCATCCTTTATATCGGGCCGCTGGCTGAGGCGCTCTTGCCTAAAATCAGAGCGTTTGCCGGAGAAAGCGGCGGCGCCAGCGAATGGCAGGGGAAGCTCGTCGTGCGACTGTCTGCGCAGGACGGTTTCTCCCTGAGAAAAATGCTTTTTCCTATCATTTCGCTCTTGCGCAACGGCGCGCCAGTGCCGAAAGTCTGGAATCTGTGAAGCGGGTGCAGCGCCCCTAAAGCCGGATGAATGTTGGGCTTAAGTGACTGCATCGGCGGGATGATTTTGAGCGTACCTTCCAAGCCCTGAAGGACGCTCGGCTGGAATGGGACGACGATGAACCTTACTCCCCGGGAAAAAGACAAGCTCCTGATCTCCATGGCCGCCATGGTGGCGCGCCGGCGGCTCGAACGCGGCGTCAAGCTCAATTATCCAGAGGCGATCGCGCTGATCACCGACTATGTGGTGGAAGGTGCGCGTGACGGCCGCGCCGTGGCTGACCTGATGGAAGCGGGCGCCCATGTCATTTCGCGCGATCAGGTCATGGAAGGCATCGCCGAGATGATCCACGATGTGCAGGTGGAAGCCACCTTCCCGGATGGCACCAAACTCGTCACCGTGCATGAGCCGATTAGGTGATCTACCGGAAGGGCTTTGTCGATGAGCGCTGATGATCAACCTTCAGGTAGCAGAACGCCTCTCCAAGTGCGTGCAAGTGCCGACGTTCGTTATCAATACCTTCTAGAAGAGATGAAGGCAGCACGTACAAGAATCGATGAAGAAATTCGAACGATGAACCAGTTCGAAATTCTCAGTATGGTAGCGGTCGGTTTAATATATTGGCTCGTCTTAAGCGCTGAGAGCTTAAGGCCGCTTGCTTTAGCTTTGTCAGCCTTCTTTCCGGTCTTGATAAGTGGCTACGGCATATTTCGCTATCGAGCTCATGCTCATGTGATCAAGGTGCATGAAGCATATATTAAGATTCACATAGAGCGAAAAATATTTGGCAGGACAAGTCTAAGTGGACTTGTAAAGTACTATGACCGGAAAAAGACAGGTAATTTGAAAACAGCAAGATTCACCTTTTGGATCGTAGCGTTTTGCATTTCTTTGAGCCTATTTGTAGTGTGTTTGGTTGCGCCCGAAATGGTGCGAAAAATGGATAACCAAGTCAAATACACAACTGAAACCCATACAGTGGAAGCACGACCATGATACCAGGTGAGATCATTGCTGCCGAGGGCACGATAGAGCTCAATGCCGGCCAGCCGACGGTGACCATCGAGGTGGCCAATTCCGGTGACCGCCCGGTGCAGGTGGGCAGCCACTATCATTTCTTCGAAACCAATGCCGGGCTGATCTTCGAGCGCGACAAGGCCCGCGGCATGCGACTGGATATTCCGGCCGGCACGGCGGTGCGTTTCGAGCCGGGGCAAAAGCGTGAAGTGACGCTGGTGCCGCTTTCCGGCAAGCGTGAGGTGTATGGCTTTCGCCAGCAGGTGATGGGGAAGCTTTGATGGCCTCGCAGTTGCATCTGAGCGCGTTGGTTTCGCTCTTTCTGCTTATCGGCTCCGGCGCCGCCACCGCGGCGTTTGCCCAGGACAAAAAGGTCAATTGCGCCGACCCTCAGACGCAGATGGAGATGACCCAGTGCGCCGGGGAAGACTACGACAAGGCCGACAAGGACTTGAATGTCGAGTACCAGAAGCTTCGCAAGCTTTTAGGCGAGCGCGACAAGGCGGCTGACGAGAACGGCAAGGGCGCGGTCGACGCGCTGGTTGCTGCGCAGCGCGCCTGGGTCGCCTACCGCGATGCCAATTGCGAACTCGCGGGATTTCAGGCGCGTGGCGGGTCGATGGAGCCGCAGCTTGTCGCCTCTTGCCTTGCGCAGATGAGCCGCGATCGGACGCAGGAGTTAAAGACGCTTTCCGCACAGTTCTGGTAGCACGGATCTGTCAAGACACGTCACGAGGCCCAGGCGGATGCCGCCTTGGTCTTTATCAAAACAATCGCCTTCTCCGCCTCTGAGGGAGCCAGACCGCCCATGTCCTACAAGATTTCCCGCGCCGCCTATGCCAGCATGTTCGGCCCGACCACCGGCGACAAGGTGCGCCTGGCCGATACGGAGCTGTTCATCGAAATCGAAAAGGATTTCACCACCTATGGCGAAGAGGTGAAGTTCGGTGGTGGCAAGGTCATTCGTGACGGCATGGGCCAGAGCCAGGCGACCCGTGCGGAGGGTGCGGTCGATACCGTCATCACCAATGCGGTGATCGTCGATCATTCGGGCATCTACAAGGCCGATGTCGGCCTGAAGGACGGGCGCATCCACGCGATCGGCAAGGCGGGCAATCCGGATACGCAGCCGGGCGTGACGATCATCGTCGGCCCTTCGACCGAAGCCATTGCAGGTGAGGGCAAGATCCTGACCGCTGGCGGCATGGACGCCCATATCCACTACATCTGCCCGCAGCAGATCGAAGAAGCGCTGATGAGCGGTGTGACCTGCATGCTGGGCGGCGGTTCTGGCCCTGCGCATGGAACGCTTGCCACCACCTGCACCGGTGCATGGCATATCGAACGGATGATCGAAAGCTTCGACGGCTTTCCAATGAATCTTGCACTTGCCGGCAAGGGTAATGCCTCGCTGCCGAAGCCGCTGGAAGAAATGATCCTGGCAGGCGCCTCCTCGCTGAAGTTGCACGAGGATTGGGGCACGACCCCGGCTGCCATCGACAACTGCCTGACGGTGGCCGACGCCTTCGACGTGCAGGTGATGATCCATACCGATACGCTGAACGAAAGCGGCTTCGTGGAAGACACGGTGGCCGCCATCAAGGGCCGCACCATCCATGCGTTCCATACGGAAGGGGCAGGCGGCGGTCACGCGCCGGATATCATCAAGATCTGCGGCAACCCCAACGTCATTCCGTCCTCCACCAACCCGACACGGCCCTATACGGTCAATACGCTGGCGGAACATCTCGACATGCTGATGGTCTGCCACCATCTGTCGCCGTCCATTCCTGAAGACATCGCCTTTGCCGAAAGCCGCATCCGCAAGGAGACCATCGCGGCGGAAGATATTTTGCACGATATCGGCGCCTTCTCGATCATTTCTTCCGACAGCCAGGCCATGGGCCGTGTCGGCGAGGTGGCGATCCGCACCTGGCAGACGGCCGACAAGATGAAGCGTCAGCGCGGCCGCCTGAAGGATGAGAAGGGCGAGAACGACAATTTCCGGGTTCGTCGCTACATCGCGAAATACACAATCAATCCGGCGATCGCCCATGGGGTCAGCCACGAGATCGGTTCGGTCGAAGTCGGCAAGCGCGCCGACCTCGTGCTGTGGTCCCCGGCCTTCTTCGGCGTGAAGCCGGAAATGGTGCTGCTCGGCGGTTCGATTGCGGCGGCACCCATGGGCGACCCGAACGCCTCCATTCCCACGCCGCAGCCAATGCATTACCGGCCGATGTTTGCAGCTTACGGCAAGCTGCGCACCAACTCCTCCGTCACCTTCGTCTCGCAGGCCTCGCTCGATGGCGGGTTGGCACAGCGTCTCGGCGTGGCGAAAAAGCTGGTGGCGGTGAAGGATGTCCGTGGTGGCATCTCGAAGGCCTCGATGATCCACAACACGCTGACCCCGCATATCGAGGTGGACCCGGAGACCTATGAAGTGCGCGCCGACGGCGAGTTGCTGACCTGCGAACCGGCAACGGTTCTGCCCATGGCGCAGCGCTACTTCCTGTTCTGATATCGGGCTTTTTCAAACGGTCCGCATAACTGCGCGATCGTCGCCTTAGCGCCGTCTCCGCTCCGTCGGCGGATCGGCGAGGGGCGCACGTGTTTGAAATGATGCGTTGTGCTTTTGCGATACTGACGTCAGTTACGAGAATTCGTCTACCCACAATGAAGCGGGCGCCGTCCGAAGACGGCGCCCGCATTCAATCTGTCATCGATTGCAGACCCCTGATGAGGGTCTTTTAGTCTTCGATGATCTCGCTCTGCTTGCTGGTATCGCGCATGAACAGGTAGACGACAAGCGACACGCCGATCATGGCGGTGACGTACCAGTAGAAGCCCTGTTCCCAGCCGGCGCTCTTGAAGCGCAGTGCGACGAACTCCGCGGTACCGCCGAAGAGCGTGTTGGCGAGCGCGTAAGGGAGAGCAACGCCGAGTGCGCGGATATGGGCGGGGAAGAGTTCCGCTTTGACCACCGCGTTGATCGAGGTGTAGCCCGTCACGATCACCAGTGCGGCCATGACCAGCAGTCCGGCAATCAGCGGGTCCTTGGTGTGCTCCAGGGCCGAGAAGATCGGGTAGGTGAAAAGAACGCCCATCACGCCGAATGCGATCATCAGGGGTTTGCGGCCGATCTTGTCGGACAATCCGCCCGCGATTGGCTGCAGCAGCATGAAGATGAGGAGCGTGATGGCATTGATCTCGCTGGCAACTTCGCGCGAGAAGCCGGAGGTGTTGACGAGGAATTTCTGCATGTAGATCGAGTAGGCGTAGAAGGCCAAGGTGCCGCCTGCGGTCAGCAGCATGACGAGCGCGGTCTCTTTCGGATGCTTGGTCAGAAGCTGCCAGAAGCCAGACTTCGGCTTGCCTTCAGCCTTGGCATTCTTGAAGCTTTCGGTTTCTGCAAGGCCACGACGCAGCCAGAAGACCACCACGGCCAGTGCCGCACCGACAAAGAACGGGATGCGCCAGCCCCAGGCATTCAGATCTTCCGTGCTCATGACGTTCTGCAGGATGATGAGGACGGCGATCGCCAGGAGCTGGCCCGAGATCAGCGTCACATACTGGAAGGAGGAGAAGAAGCCGCGGCGTTCCTTGCCGGCCATCTCGGAAAGATAGGTGGCAGAGGCGCCATATTCGCCGCCGACGGAAAGACCTTGCAACAGGCGGGCGATGACGAGAAGTGTGGGCGCGGCCACGCCGATCGTGTTGTAGTCGGGCGTCAGAGCGATGATCAGCGAGCCCAGGCACATGAGGGTTACCGAAAGTGCCAGACCGGACTTGCGGCCATGACGGTCGGCATAAAGGCCCATGATCCATGCGCCGACAGGGCGCATCACGAAGCCGACGGCGAAGACGGCTGCGGAATTGAGAAGCTGTGCGGTCTGATCGCCTGCGGGAAAGAAGTGCGGTGCGAAGTAAAGCGCAAAGGCGGCATAGACATACCAGTCGAACCATTCGACGAGATTGCCCGTCGAGCCGCCGATAATCGATTTCAGGCGGTGCTTGCGGTCCGCCGACTGCGCGGCGCTTCCCTGGGTGACAGTATTTCCGGTCTCGATCAACACACTCAGACCCTCCCTTGGTCAAGTTTTACAAAGACGCCCGGTGCATTCTTCCAGGCAGGGCCAAGATCGTGACGCGCGGCTTGGGGCTTGGGTCTTCCCTTAGAGTGACCAGCGATTGTCCCGCTTAAAGCGTGGTTGCTGATCAGCACATGGCCGTTGATTTTTAGCTGTTGGGCCATCCTCCCGACGGCGCGTCCTCTTCATGCAATCTGCGGGAGGGGCGGTCGACGTGTGAAGGTTTTGTTGCTCTTTGGTCAAGCTATTGAATTTTATTATTTTTTCAAAATTTATCCGCGTACTGCGAAAGAAATTTGTGCTGATTTATGCATGGCATTCTGATAGATCGTGCAATATCCTGCACAGATGTCAGTGAAACCTCGTCTGCAAATCGTCGTGCTGGTGCTGCTCGTCCTGGCCGCTATCGCTCTCGTCTGGAGCGGAGCGTCACTCTGGTCGCGTCGGCAAGCGGCGCAGCAACTGGCCGAAGAGGCGGAGTTGCTGGTGCGCCAGCACAGCCTGCTGATTGACAGCGAACTTGCCCGTTTTCGGCTCATGCCGATCGTTCTGGGCGAATATGGCGATCTGGTCGATGTTCTCTCGACTAGGAATGCTCAGACGGCAGCGCGGCTCAGCGACAAGTTTGGCTCTCTCGTGCGAGAGACCGGAGCCTCCTATATCTATCTGATCAATCGAAACGGCGTTGCCGTTGCCGCTTCCAATGCCAGCGATGACAGCAGCTTCGTCGGGCAGGATTTCGGCTTCCGGCCCTATTTCTCCGGCGCCATGCGCGACGGGAAGGCGGAGTATTATGGTGCCGGCTTACTCACCCGTCAGGCGGGATTGTTTCTGGCGCGGCGCGTCGGCCAAAATGATGCGGCATCCGGCGTCGTCGTCGTCAAATACGAGTTCGGTGCGCTTTCCTCCATCTGGGCCGGTGATCCGGGGCGCACGCTGATCGTCGATGCCAACGGCATCATTCTGGCGGCACCCGACAAGGACCAGATTTTGACAACGCTGGCGCCGCTGCCAACCGCCGTTCGCCAGCGTATCGATGCGATCAGCCAGTATGGCGATGCAAAGTTGGAGCCGGGCAATTATCGGTTTGCCGGTCCGGATCATATCGAGACGGCTGAGGGCGCTGACATGGTCTATGCCGCACTTCCCATTGCCGGAACGGATCTTCGCATCCTGCATCTTCTCAATACGCGGCAAGCGCGTATCGCCGCGGACCGGCGAGCGACGTTTGCCACGCTTGCCATCCTGCCGCTTCTGCTTCTCGCCGGTTTCGCCGTCTGGTGGCAGGCCAATCGCACCGCAAGGCGTGCTGCGGAGCGGCGTAGCCTCGAGGCGGCGGTCGCTGAAAGAACGGCGCAGCTGCGTGAAGAAATGGGCTATCGGGCAATTGCCGATCAGCGTTATCGGGAGGCGCGCGAGGAGCTGGCACAGGCCAATCGGCTCGCCTCCGTCGGCTCCATCACCGCTGGCCTCATGCATGAAATCAATCAGCCGGTTGCCACTATTCGCACCCTGTCGGAAAATGCGCTGCACCATCTTGCCGCCAGCCGCAGCGAGCGTGTTCGCGACAGCCTCGGCACGATGATTGCGATGACGGAGCGGATCGGCACGCTAACGCAGGAAATGCGCGGTTTTGCCCGCAAGGGGGAGGGGCAGATCGGCGAAGAGCCATTGGACGAGATGATCGCCGGCGCCATGCTGTTGATGGAAGATCGTATCCGCAGGGCGGGCATTCGCCTGACTTTGCCGCCAGGCGGTCAACCAACTGTGCTGGGCAAGCGTGTGCCGCTCGAACAGGTTGTCGTCAATCTGCTGCAGAACGCCATGGATGCGCTGGAGGGACATCCCGATCCAGAGATTGCGATCACCGTGGAGCGTGAAGAGGGCATGATTTGCCTGACGGTTGCCGATAACGGCCCCGGCATCGATCCACAGCTTGGCAAGCAAGTCTTCGAGCCCTTCGTCACCGGCAAGCCCAATGGTCTTGGGCTCGGTCTCGGCATTGCCCAAGACATCATGAAGGATCTCGGCGGTTCTCTCACCATTACGGCGTCGGCGCTTGGGGGCGCGGCCTTTACTGTGACGATGAGGGCGGCATGACGCAGAACGCACCGGAGAAGATTCTGCTGGTTGAAGACAACCTCGCCTTTCGTGCAGCATTGGCGGACAGCTTCGCCATCGCCGGGTTGGAGGTGGAAGTGCATGACGATGGGAAATCGGCGCTCGCCAGCCTCTCCACGACGCTGCCCGGTGTCGTCGTCACCGATCTTCGCATGCCGCGGTTGGATGGCAACGACCTGTTCGATGCCATTCTGGCGCGAGACCGGGAATTGCCGGTCATCCTGATGACGGGCCACGGCGATATCGCCATGGCAGTGGCTGCCCTGAAGCGGGGCGCTTTCGACTTCGTGGCAAAGCCGTTCATGACGGACCATCTGATCGCCTCCGTCCGGCGGGCGCTCGAAACCCGCCGCCTCGTCGTCGACAATCGGCGGCTGCGCCAGGCGGCCCTGGAAGCGGAACTGACATCGCCGCTGCTTGGCCAGACACCGGCGATGGTGCAGTTGCGGGACCTGGTCGAACGGGTCGCGCCAACGGACGTTAATGTTCTGATCGAAGGCGAGACTGGCACCGGCAAGGAGCTGATTGCCAGACTGTTGCACCAGGGGAGCGCGCGACGTGGGCGCCCCTTCATCCGCGTCGATTGCGCGTCGATCTCTGATGCGATGGTTGACGAGACGCTGTTCGGGACGCGCCTGCGACGTGGGCTGATTGCCGAGGCCCAGCGCGGAACGCTGTTTCTGGATGGGGCGGAGACCATGTCTGCCCTGATGCAGGGGCGAATGCTGGGCGTGGCGGAAAGCCGCGAAATGCCCAATCCCAGTGGCGGGACGATGCCCGTGGATATCCGGATCATCACCACCCTGACACGCAAACATCTTGCCGGTGATGACGAAAGGGCGGGCTTTCGCAAGGACCTGTTGTATCACCTCGAGACCGTGCGCATCGGTGTGCCGCCTCTGCGCCAGCGGCAGGGGGATATCGCCATCCTCTTCCACGTGTTTTTAGAGGACGCGGCGCGTCGGCATGGGCTTCCCAGCCCGCAGATCGATGGCGAGATCGAGGCGTTTCTGCTCAGCAACGAATGGGCGGGCAATGTCCGTGAATTGCGCAACTATGCAACGCAGATCGCGCTTGGCCTTGCGTCACCGCGCCAAGGCCTGTCGACAAGGTTGGGCCTGGTGGAGCAGATGGATGCTTTCGAAACGAGCGTTCTCACCCAGGCACTTCAAAACCATGGCGGTGACGCTACGGCTGTTGCCGAGGCGTTGAAACTTCCACGACGGAGCCTGTATGCGCGTTTGCAGCGCCTTGGTATCTCCCCATCCTCTTTCCGAAAATCTCGGGATGAGAGCTAGGATCTGGCTCTCTTCGTTCTTTGAGAGCATGCCGCGAAAAGCCCTCGGACGCTGTCATACGGAAATCTGGGGGATAACGACACCAAAGCAGAACTGGGGCCGCGTGCGGCAAAGCGGAGGCGCCCGACAGCATTTTCATGAGAATTCTGCGGATCATTCCTGCTGCTTCGCCGTTCATGCCCGTGGGGAATGACAAGCTTAAGGTCATCCTTGTTTAAGCACATATGCGATTAATTTCACCACGACCGCACATGCATAAAACTAGCTTAAACTTTTACTTGTTCTATTGAAGATGTCGCAACCTTTTCTGCTTATCGGTTGCCTTATGGAGGTAAGAGGCTGATGGCTGACGGGTTCGCAAAGTTTATCTCGCTCGATATGAGCCTCAGCGATCAAGGCCGGGGCCAGACGCTGCGAAGCTTTGCGATGAAAATGGTGTTCATCTCCATATCCTTGTCCATCGTGATCAGTCTGGCCGTCATTTTGATCGGTTCTGCGCTGGGGCTTCTTCCCGTTCCGCTTGCGGAAGCTGTTTCCTACAGTATCGCCATGGGCTGGATCGTCGGCGGCCTGGTCGCCGGAATTCTCTGCACGGTTCTTGCCAAGGCGATCCGCCAGTTGCGGGAATCGCAGGCGGAGTTTGAGCGGCTGAGCCGCACCGATACGCTCTCGGGCCTGGCCAATCGCCGCGCGTTCAACCAGGCGTTCGAAGACATTCAGAACAACGCCTCGCTTGCTATCTTCGATCTCGACCGCTTCAAGTCGATCAACGATAATTTCGGCCACAGCGCTGGCGATCTGGTGATCAAGCGCGTTGCCCGGGCAATCGAGGATGTGTTCGGCGATTTCCACTGTGTCGCAAGGCTCGGCGGCGAAGAGTTCGGCGTGATCGTCTGTGGCGGAGAGCGCAAGGATCGCGTCGCGCTGATCGAAATGGCGCGAGTCCGTGTTGCCTGTCTTTCCGTCAATTTCGAAGGCAATCTGCTGCAGACGACGGTGTCCGTCGGCATTGCCGAAATCGAGCCGTCGCGATCGAAACACGATACTTTCGCCTTGGCCGACAAGGCGCTCTATATTGCCAAGGCCGCCGGGCGCAATCGCCTTTGCCATAGCGATGGATTTGCCCGTGTGGAACGCAACGAGACAGTTGGCATGGCACTCCAGGCGGCCTCCTGAGCCGAAGGGACCCCGGTGTCGCCGTCATTCTATGAGGCGCATTTGTGCTCGCTGGAGGCGTTGGCTATTTGAATTCACGCATCGTGCGTCTGCGAAAATCAATCCCGATTTTCGGGCCGATGCTGTAGCGGCTTGCAATCCCCCATCCCATCCGGCAAGACTCATTGCTTGAAGCATTACAGTCAGGCCGGACAACTCCATGTTACGTGTTCAATCCTATCTCCCCGCAGGCACACACGCCGATGAGCCGAGCGGCTATGTCACCCTTGCCCATGACCAGCGACATTTGAGACGCAAGTTGTTGCATCTCCAGAATGACGAGATGGTCATGCTGGACTTGAAGGAAGCCGTGCTGTTTGCCCATGGCGATCTGCTGGTCGTCGAAAATGGCGACCTTGTGGAGGTGCGCGCAGCCAATGAGAAGCTGTTTGAGATCACCGCAAAGAGCCCGCTGCATCTGATCGAGCTTGCCTGGCATCTCGGTAATCGCCACCTCTCGGCGCAGATCGAGGAGGATCGTATTCTCATCCTGCGCGATCACGTCATCCGTGCCATGCTGGAGGGCCTTGGTGCAACGGTGCGGGATGTGGAAGAACCCTTCCAGCCGGCCCGCGGCGCCTATCATGCACATGGTGGGCATTCGCATGGCGGCCATTCCCATGGCGATCACGGGCATGGGGATCATGGACACGGTAGCCATGGCCACCACCATCACGATTGACGCATGATGCCGAAGCACAATGTGGATAGCCTGCTCAGACTGCTGGCCTGGATGTCGCCTGCCTTTCCGGTGGGCGCCTTCTCCTATTCCGGCGGCCTTGAAAGCGCGGTCGCCGACCGCCGCATCTCGGATGCTGATAGTCTCAGCGACTGGATTGGGCTTTCGCTCCAGCGTGGAACCTTGTGGAACGATGCGGTGATGGTGTGCCAGGCCTGGAACGGCTTTGCCGACGACGCCATGCTGGACGAGACTGCCGAACTGTCGAGGGCTCTCGCGGGTTCTGCGGAGCGCTATCGCGAGACGGTTCTCCTGGGCGATGCCTTTGTGGATGCCGCACGCGCCTGGCCGTCCCCAGTCTTCGACAGGCTGCCGGCCTCGCCGACCTATCCGGTTGCGGTGGGTGCCGTGGCAGCCGCGCATGACGTTGCGCTGGAGGATATTCTCGCCGCCTATCTGCATTCCGGCCTGTCGCAACTGATTTCCGCAGGCATCCGTCTCGGTGTCGCGGGGCAGAAGGACGGTGTTGCGATCCTGGCGAGGCTGGAGGAGGTGGTGGGAGAGGTTGCAAGCCGCGCCTCTACTGCCACGCTCGACGATCTCGGATCGGCCACCATCATTGCCGATACGGCCCCCATGCGCCATGAAGTGCAAGGCACGCGGCTCTTCCGCTCCTGACCCCGTCCCTTTACTTTGGTGTTGATGAGGCAGGCGTGAGGCCGCTATGGTCGGCAAAACACATCCAGAAGGGAAGCAGGCATGAAATCGGGAAATGGGCCGCTCAGAGTTGGTATTGGCGGGCCTGTCGGTTCCGGCAAGACGGCATTGACGGAAAAGCTATGCAAGGCGATGAGCTCTGAATTCTCCGTCGCCGTCGTCACCAATGACATCTACACCAAGGAAGATGCCGAAGCGCTGGTGCGCATGCAGGCACTGCCATCGGAGCGCATCGTCGGCGTGGAAACCGGTGGCTGCCCGCACACGGCGATCCGTGAAGATGCGACGATCAATCTTCAGGCGATTGCCGGTTTGAACGAGCGGTTCCCCGATCTCGACGTGGTTTTCATCGAATCGGGCGGCGACAATCTCGCGGCCACCTTCTCTCCCGATCTCGCCGACATCACCATCTATGTCATCTCCGTCTGCCAGGGCGAGGAAATCCCGCGCAAGGGCGGCCCAGGCATCACCCGCTCCGACCTTCTGGTGATCAACAAGAAGGATCTGGCGCCTTATGTCGGTGCCGATCTTGAGGTGATGGACAGCGATGCCACCCGCATGCGCAAGGACATGCCATTCTTCTTCACCGACATGAAGCGCGGAGAGGGCATCGACCGTATCGTCGGCTTTCTGAAGCAGCAGGGCGGCTTGTAAAAGGATTAGCCTGTGGGAGGCCGGTCCGCTTTGACACGTCCACAGGCTCGATCCGTGCGTATCAAGATATCGCTCAGCCCGGCCGATATCGTGAAAGCCTCGGCCTGATATTATGAAACAGTTCAACTTTTTATCGGTAGCCTCGACCCGGAGAAATCGTGAATGAGGCTGACTGGATATAAGCCTTGATTCCGCTGGTCGTCTTCTCAGGACCTGTCGAATGAGCAAACGGCTATGCCGCATAATTGAGTTGCAATCGCATTTTTATACATACAACCTAATCATGATACGGATTGGGCTTTTGAGAGCAGCGAAACAAAAGGCGGTGCATGGTAGAAACCTCGGAACGATTGCTTCAGAAACCGCGCGTGAATGAATACGTGTCAATTCGTCGTTTCCCGGCGAAGGTCGGTCTGGAAAGCATGGCGGCTCATTATGTGAAGCAGGCTTTCAAACCTCATTCCCATGACGAATACGTCATCGGGATTATCGAGGATGGTATCCATTCGGTTTGGTGCCGGGGTGAACATTTCCAGGTGGGCGCTGGTACAGTCGTCACGATGAATCCTGGTGACGTTCATCATGGGGGCGCAGGACATGAGACCGGTTGGAAGCAGCGCATGGTCTATGTCAGCGAAGAAAAAATGCGTAGGTTCGTCGATGACGCAGTCGATGGCAGTAGCTTCTTTCTTCCTCGTTTTTCTGAAACTTTTCACGCACTCCCGGAGCTATCAAACTGCTTCGCACATTTCCACAATGTCCTGCATTCTTCACCTCTGACGCTTGCCAGGGATGTAGCTCTTAATGCCATGATGGAGACTATCGTTGGCGTGTTGGCGCCATCAGCGCTTCAGAAAGGTTCGTCAAAGGGGCCGGACGGGCGCATTTGCGATGCGATCGAGTATCTCAGGGAGCACGTGGAGCGGGATGTGCCCTTGGATGAATTGTGCACGATCGCAGGACTTCGCCGCCGTCAGACGATTGAGGCTTTGAAGCGGGTTACAGGCCTCCCACCTCATGCCTATCATCTCATGCTGAAGATCAACGCTGTGAAATCCATGCTCGCCCAAGGCTTGTCACCGGCCGAGGCGGCCGCCCAGTCGGGCTTCGTGGATCAGAGCCATATGGCTCGCCATTTTGTCGCAACAGTCGGCATGACTCCGGGCGCTTACAAGCAAGCCCTTGGCTGAAATTATCGCGATCCGCGTTTTCGTACTATAGCGAAAATTACCACAAGGCTATTCCTTTGCCCGTTCTTGAGGCGGACCAGTTCGGACCGCTTTAACCGGAGAGGAAGCCATAGCTTGACCGTAATTCAGACAAGGCCGGTATTGGAAAACCGGCGTCCATCAGCATCGGCATGGGCAGACCTCGCCCTTCTTGGAGTCGCCTTGGTGTGGGGTGCTAGTTATCCCGTGGCCAAGAGCGCACTTGTGCTTGCCCCCGTCCTTGTGCTGATTTTCTGCCGCTTTCTTTTGACGGCGCTGGCAATGTCGCTGATCGCCGGGAAAGAGCTTACAAGCACAAATGTCTACGACCGTGCCTGTGGCATTCTTCTTGGGGCTATTCTTTTTGCGATATTCATCGCTGAAACCTACGGGGTCACGCTGACCAGCGCGACGAACACCGCCCTTATCATTTCACTCTGTGTGGTCTTCACGCCTATTCTCGATTATGGCCTGTCACGTCGGCTGCCGCCTTTGGGCATCATTGGCGCGACAGCATCGTGCTGTGTAGGCGTGGGTGTGCTTACCGGAGGTAACCTTACCTTTACAGGGGGCGATCTCCTTGTTCTTGCCGCGGCGGTACTCCGGGCGGTCATGGTTGTGGCGACGAAACGTCTGATGGCAACACGAACCATGTCGACGGCAGCCCTCACCGCAATTCAGGCCTGGACCGTTGCTCTGTCTACCATGCTCATGATCATTGTTCTGGGCAAGTCCGACGACCTTTTTTTCGCCGGCGACACAAGCTTCTGGCTTGCTGTGGCATTCCTCTCGCTCTTCTGCACGATCGCGGCATTCTATGTCCAGAATGCAGCGGTGCGTCGCACGTCACCGACGCGCGTCAGCCTCCTCATGGGTACAGAGCCGTTGTTTGGCTTTCTCCTTGCCCATGCTCTGCTCAGTGAGCCTATCACAACTACCAGCTTGGTCGGCGCCAGTCTGATCGTCGCCGGAACTTTTGCAGGCATTCTCTTCGAAAACAGGAAGTTACCATGAGGCACAGGATTTACCTTTATCTCCCACGCTCGCTGGCGCTCACATGGCCGGAATAGGTCTGGGCGATGCACGTCCTAAAGCCTGTTCAGGGCTGCGGGGTCTTTGATGTGGATGACGCGTCCGCGCACGCTGACGCCGCAGCTTTTCAGGGTGGAGAAGGCGCGCGAGAGCGCTTCGGGTGCAAGGCCGAGCTTGCCCGCCAGCACGCTTTTCTGAAACGGCAGGCGCAGCGAATAGGAGCCATTGTCCGTCGGCGCCTGGGTCGCCAGGTAATGCGCCACGCGTTGAGGCGCGGTCTGCAACCTGTCATTGGCAACGCAGTCCATGACTTTCAGATTGTTCTTCGATAGGGTTTCGATCATGGCCCGCGCTACCGTCGGATCCGCCTCGAGCATCGCCCTGATGCGCGACAGTTCCAGCCTTGCCAGCAGGCAGCATTCGGTGGTCTGGGCGCTGTAGCGGTGGTTGCCGGTCTCGAAGATCATGCAATCGTTGAAGGTTTCGCCTGGACTGCAGATGCGGATATCGGCCTCGCGCCCGTCGCGACTGGTGCGAAACAGGCGCACATGGCCGTTCAATACGTAATAGAGATATTCCGCCGCACTCGCCTCGGTGAAGAGCACATGACGGGAGGGTAGCGTCAAAAGCGACGCGGCGTCGATGACCGACCGCGCCGATGTCTCGCTCATGGGAGAGAGAAGGTCACTGCGAATGAGAAGGGCTTTGTCCCTGTTGGTCAGTTTCTCGATCTTGCTCACGCTCGTCCCCCGGAACCATAACCATCTGCGCGTCCGTCTCGTCAGGTCGATTGGAAGAGGCGCGAACTTCGGCCATGGATGTTGTCATGGGGGAGAGGATAGCCGGTTCTGCAGAGCTCAAATTGATTTCGATCAAACTTTGATGAAATTTGAGAAGTGTGGGTACCCGCCCAATACGCTGGACTAAGAGCTCGCCGCTTCGCTTATGCGCCGCAATTACGCCGCCGCGACATCGATTTCAGGAATGGTCTCCAGTGCATCTTTCAAATGCGCCGCTTCGATCTTCAGGTCGTAACTGGCCTGCATGCTCATCCAGAACTGCGGAGAGGTTTTGAAGAACTTCGCCAGACGAAGTGCGGTATCGGGCGTCACCGAAGCCTGCTCGGTCGCGAGCCGCTCGATGCGCGTTCGGGGCACCTGCAGCTTTTTTGCCAGTGCGCCAGCACTCATCCCAAGCGGCAGGAGATACTCTTCTCGAAGGATTTCACCGGGGTGAACAGGGGGCAAGACACTTGTCATAACGGCTCCTCTCAGTGGTAGTCGACAATCTCAACGTCTTCGGCGCCGCCGTCTTTCCAGACAAAACAAATGCGCCATTGATCGTTGATCCTGATCGAATGCTGACCTGCACGATTTCCCTTCAACGCCTCCAGCCTGTTGCCCGGCGGCGAACGAAGGTCTTCCACATCATGAGCCACGTCGATCATCGTCAATTTGCGAACCGACGATCTGACGATGTCGACCGGAAAACCTTTCGGGGTTTTTCCGCTCGCGACCATCTCAGTCATGGAGTCTTTGAAAGAGCGGATCACGTCTGGCCCCTAACTACGAAATGTATCATAGCGTGATACATGGCCAACATCAAGTGGTATGTATCATGATATGATACAGATGTTCTTTATGACGTGGCCCTGAGTGGGCAATCCGGTGAATGCGGTTTCACCGGATTGAAGGACGTTTTGAGGACGTGATCTACTCAGCCGCGAGAGGCGGAAGTCGAAGCACGTTGTCGGATTTGCCGCTGCGGTTATCCTTCGGCGCATTCTTCTCCACCGCTGCGATACGCTCTTCCATGGAAGCGATCGCCTCGCTGTTTTCCCGCGTGACGTTCGACAGTTCTTCCGATGACAGGATCGGATGCTCTTCTTCCTTCTTGCCGATGAAGCGACCGAAGAGGTGAGAGAGCAGGCGCGACAGGTCGTCCATGATCAGGAAGAAGGCCGGAACGACGATCAGCGACAGGACGGTCGAGACGATGATGCCGCCGATCACGGCGATTGCCATCGGCGCACGGAATGAGCCGCCTTCGCCGACGCCGAGTGCGGATGGCAGCATGCCGGCGGACATGGCGATCGAGGTCATGATGATCGGACGGGCGCGCTTGCGGCCGGCCTCGACCATGGCTTGAACGCGCTCCATGCCGTGGCGGCGCATCTCGATGGCGAAATCGACGAGCAGGATGGCGTTCTTGGTAACGATGCCCATCAGCATCAGAATGCCGATTAGAACCGGCATGGAGAGCGCGTTCTGCGTGACGATCAGCGCCACTGCCACACCGCCGATCGCAAGCGGCAGCGAGAAGAGAATGGTGAAGGGCTGGATGACGTCCTTGAAGAGCAGGATGAGAACGACGAGCACCAGCAGCAGGCCGAGCAGCATGGCATTGACGAAGCCTTGCTGCATTTCACCCTGCACCTTGGCGTCGCCGCTTTCCGCCAGGCGAACCGTTGGCGGAAGCTTTGTTTCTTCGACGATCCGTTTGAACTCATTCGTTGAGGTATCGAGTGCCGTGCCGAAGGGGACATCGGAGCCGATGGCGACAACGCGGTTGCGGTCGTTGCGCTTGATGGAGCTTGGGCCTTCCGAATAGTCGATATCGGCCACGCTATAGAGTGGCACGGTTGCGCCGGAAGCCGTCTTGATCTTCAGCGCGCGGATGGCGGCCAGATCGCGCCGCACATCGAGCGAGGTCTGGACGCGGATCGGGATCTGCCGGTCATCCAGCGAAATCTTCGTCAGTTGCGCATCGATATCGCCGATGGTGGCAACGCGCACGGTCTGCGAAATCTGCTGTGGCGTGATGCCGAGGCGGGCGATTTCATCCTTGCGCGGGCGGATCTGCAGTTCGGGACGTGGCAAGGCACCTTCCGAGCTGACATTGGCGAGGATCGGTGAGGCACGCAGGCGTGATTCCAGAATGCCGACGGCCTGGTTCAGGTCCTCTTCACTGGACGAGAGGAAGTTGAAGGCGAGTTCGCGTTCCGCGCGGTCGTTGAGCTTGATGATGCGGACATCCGGGATGTTGTGAACGCTGGCGAAGATGTCGCGCTCCACATCCCATTGGGGCCGGGTTCTGCCATTTTCTTCGATCTTTGGCAGATGAGGACCGATCAGCGGAATGGAGCCGAACCCCTGATTGACGATGGTCTTCAGCAGCGAGTGGTCGATCTTCTTCAAGATGACGCGCACCGTCGCGCGGCGCAGTTCAAGATCACCCTTAGGGGACGCGCCGCCGAGGATGAAGATGCTTTCCACGCCGTCGATGCCCTTAATGGCGTCATTGATCTTGGCGGTCGTGGCGTCGGTCTCGTCGAGCGTCGCATTGGGCGGAAGCTCGATTGACAGCACGACGCGCGAGGAGTCGTCCGGCGGCAGGAAGCTGCCGGGCACCTGGGCGAGCAGCATCAGCGAGGCCACGAGGAAGCCGATAGCACCGAGGAGGGTGAGATAGCGCGCCCACCATTTGCGGGTCGTGCCCGTCACCATGCGCGTATAGGCCTTCATCAGGCGACCGTCGTTATCGTGGTGATCATCGACGGCATCGTCGGCGCGCATCAGATAGGCGGCCATCAGCGGCGTGATCAGACGCGCCACCATCAGCGAGAAGAAGACGGAGAAGGCGACCGTCAGGCCGAACTGGATGAAGTACTGGCCGGGAATGCCGGGCATGAAGGAAACGGGGACGAAAACCGCGATGATGGTGAAGCTGGTGGCGATCACAGCAAGGCCGATTTCATCGGCAGCTTCAAGCGCTGCGCGATAGGGCGTCTTGCCCATCTTGATGTGTCGCGAGATGTTTTCCACCTCCACGATCGCATCATCGACGAGAATACCGGTTGCCAGCGTCAGCGCCAGGAAGCTGACAAGGTTCAGCGAGAAGCCGAGCAGGTCCATGACCCAAAAGGTGGGGATGGCCGAGAGCGGCAGCGCGACGGCCGCAATCAGCGTTGCGCGCCAGTTGCGCAGGAAGAGCAGCACGACGATGACGGCGAGGATCGAGCCTTCCATCAGCGTGTGAAGGGCGGCCTCGTAGTTTCCATAGGTGAAGTAGACCGAGTCATCCACCATCTGGATGGCGACATCCGGATGGTCTGTGCGCACCTTGTCGAGGTTCTGCGCCACGGTTTCGGACACCGTCACTTCGCTGGCGCCCTTGGCGCGGAAGACGGCGAAGGTGACGGCGGGATTGCCGTTGAAGCGCGAGAAGGACTTTGGCTCCTCATACGTATCGGTCACTCTTCCGAGCTCCGACAGCTTGACGAAGTTGCCGTTCGGTAGTGCGATCGTCGTATTGGAAAGTTCCGCCACGTTGCGGGCGTCGCCGAGCGTGCGGATCGTCTGTTCGTTGCCGCCGACCTGTCCACGGCCGGAACCCAGATCGATATTGGTACCGCGTAGCTGGTTGTTCACCTCGGCTGCGGTAATGCCGTAAGCATCGAGCTTTGACGGGTTGAGCGACACACGCACTTCGCGGTCAGCACCGCCATAGCGGTCTATCTTGCCGACGCCCGGCTGGCCCTGGAGTGCGCGCTTGATGGTGTCATCAACGAACCAGGAAAGCTCTTCGAGCGTCATGTTCGGCGAGGAGACCGCAAAGGTCTGGATCGCCTGACCTTCGACGTCGATCTTGCTGACGACGGGTTCTTCGATGCCGGCGGGAAGATTGGAGCGGATCTTGTCGATCGCGTCCTTGGTGTCCTGCACGGCCTCTTCGGTCGGCTTTTCGATGCGGAAGAGAACGGTCGTCAGCGACTGACCGTCGGTCACGGTGGACTGGATTTCATCGATGCCGCTGATCGAGGCGACGGCATCTTCCACTTCCTTCGTCACCTGCGCCTCAAGTTCGGAAGGCGAGGCGCCGCTCTGCGTGACCGTGATGGCGACGACGGGAACGTCGATATTGGGGAAGCGGGTGATCGGAAGGTCGTAGAATGCCTTGATGCCAAGGAAGAGCAGCAGCGCGAAGGCAAGCAGCGGCGCAATCGGATTGCGGATGGACCATGCAGAGAAGTTCATGGTTGTGCCTTCGCTTTAGTTCGAGGCCGCGGCAGCAGCCGGAACCGGGTTGATCTTGTCACCGTCGCGGACTAAAGCGCCAGCCTTCTCCACGACCTTGTCGCCCTGCGACAGGCCTTGTTTGACTTCCACAAAGCCGGAATCCTGAATGCCGGTTTCGATCTTTACCTGCCTGATGACGCCGTTTTCGACCTTGCGCGAGGTGGAGCCGTCACGCCCCGAGGTAACAGCCGACAGGGGGAGGGCCAGCGCATTCGCGGAAGCAACGACGATCTCGGCATTGGCATACATGCCGGCGCGCGCCGGGCTATTGGCTGGAAGCACGATATGGACTGCGCCGAGGCGCGTGGTCGGATCGACCGTGGGAGAGACGATGCGCACCGTGCCCTCGATCTTCTGGCGGCCGCCGGCGACGGTGAGGCGCGCCTTCTGGCCGACCTCGACCTTTTGAATATCGGTCTCCGACAGGTCGGCGACGAGCTCGATTGCGCCATCCCGGATGATGGTGAAGAGGGGGTTGCCCGACCCGCTGGCAATGGCGCCGATGCGGGCATTCTTGGCAGAAATGACGCCGGCGACGGGCGTCTTGACGCCGGTGCGGGCGAGCTTCAGATCGATATCCTCGATCTGCGCATCCACCACCTTGATATCGGCCTCACCGACAGTCACGGTCTGCCTGGCTGCCTCGAGGCGCGCCTTGGCAACATCTGCCGCCGCTGCCGTCTGTTCCACCTGGGACACGGAGCCCGAGCCGGACTGGCCAAGGCGGGCGGCACGATCCTTCTGGCGCACGGCGTCATCCAGATTGGCCTGGGCTTCGATCACCTGCGCCTTGCCCTGGGCAACGCCTGCCTCGGCTTTCGCCCGGTTAGCTTCCAACTGGCTCTTTTGCAAAAGCAGGCTGTCGCGGGAAAGCTCGGCGAGAACCGCACCTGCCTCCACCTTGTCGCCCACATCGACATTGAGCTTGTCGAGGGCAAGGCCCTCCACCTGCGGCTGGACGTAAATCTCGTCCACCGGGCGAATGGTGCCGGTGGCAATCACGCGGTCCACGAGATCGCGCTTTGACACCTCCGTCACCACGATGGCGGGCAGGTTGTTGCGGCTTGCCTGTACGGGTTCACCTTCTGCCTGAGCCACTGTCTGAAGAGCGGAGCCGAGAAGAAGAAGGGCAGTAAAACCTGCAATCGGTGCGATGCGCTGCATATATTTGTCCGTCCACAGTGGGTCGCGCGATGATCATGCGCCGTCATCGGCGCCAATCATCTTCGGCGAGAAGTGCATGCGATATTCATTAGACTCTTCTACGATATCAGCCTCCATCCGGTTTACCTGACC
The DNA here is from genome assembly GCF_004310285.1 of Agrobacterium cavarae. GTDB lineage: Bacteria > Pseudomonadota > Alphaproteobacteria > Rhizobiales > Rhizobiaceae > Agrobacterium > Agrobacterium cavarae. The sequence goes on along the minus strand of NZ_SISF01000033.1, from coordinate 317,502 downwards.
GCGATGTCGGCGATATTACGCAAGCGTGTCCCATTCCCCTGATGCACGCTTTGTAAAAGCTCTGGTGAGGGGAATGTAAATGCGAGATCGCTACTTTTCAATCCGTCTAGCCGATGGCCCGGCTATACATTTTTGAATAGCCTTCAGATGGGTGGCCGACGGGTTCATCTGCACTCACGTATCAGCCTATCAGGAATTTCCGTGCGGTGCGCTGCATGTTTGAGAAAAACATGACGATTATCATCAACTTTATTCTTTACTCTAAAACTCATCTTTAATATCGTGCGCTCCAAGAACCGGCAGAGGGCCGGGTTTCAACGGCAAGGTGAGGCATGGCGCGGAAAGAAAAGAAGAAGGCAGTTCGGGGCAAGCAGGATGATCGCTCTCAATCGCCGGACACGTCCGTACAACAGCAGGCACCTTCCGGTCCGAAGAGCTTCCTCTATGTCGGCGGGCGCGACTGCCAGGTGGCGCATCTGCGTCAGATCGCCAGCAATTTCGATGCCGAACTGATCCACCATGACGGGGGCTTGCGCGAAGCGGTTTCCCGCATTGACACGCTGCTACCGTCGGTCGACTGCGTCTTCTGCCCCATCGACTGTATCAGCCACGACGCGTGCCTGCGCGTCAAATCCGGCTGCAAGAAGTTCGGCAAGACTTTCATCCCGTTGCGCAATGGCAGCAAGTCCAGCCTCGAACGGGCGCTGCAGACAATGAATGAGCGCGGTGCGAATTAAGTGATGATGCTGAGAGGGCTTAGGAGGCCTCTCAAGTTCGATGGTGCTTCCTCATGGCCTCCTTCCGTCATCCTCGGTCAAGCCCGAGGATGAAGGAGAGGTTGAGGCTTGCCGTGCCACCTCTCTCGGGAGGGTTCCTGCCACCTTCTACAAAGCGTTCTTCCGGATCACATCGGTCAGCCAGTGATATGAAGCCTTCGGAATACGCTGCAGTGTCGGGTAATCGACATAGACCAGACCGAAGCGTTTGGAATAGCCGCGGCCCCATTCGAAATTGTCCATCAGCGACCAGGCGAAATAGCCCTTGATATCGTGGCCCTCTTCCAGCGCGTCGAGAAGAACGTTCAGGTAGCCTTCGAAATAGGCGATGCGATCCTTGTCGATGACCTTGCGATCCGGGCCGAGCGCGTCCGGATAAGAGGCGCCGTTTTCGGTAATGTAGATGGTCGGCTTGTTGTAGCGCTCGCTGGTATCGCGGATCTGTTCGAGGAAAGCTTGCGGATCGACAACCCAGTTGACATCGGTCAGCGGACCCATGCCGGTCGGCGGGGCGGTCTCGGCGACGCCGAAGGTCGTGTTCTTGTTGGGGCCGACGAAGACCGGATTGTAGTGGTTGAGGCCGAAGAAATCCATTGTCTGGCTGATATCTGCCATGTCGTCGCCAAGAATGAACGGCTCCATTTGCTTGGCGATCGGCTCTGGATAGGTGCCGAGCCACAGGGGATCGACGGTCACGCGGCGCCAGAGGCAATCGCCCAGAATGCGGGCTTCCTCGTGGGCCGCGTCGTCGTAATGCGGACGCACCGGCCCGAGCGAGACGATGTTGCCGACTTCTGCCTTGGGCGCTTCGGCGCGAACGGCCTTGACCGAGTAACCATGGGCAAGGTTCAGCGTGTGGATGGCCTGCAGGCTGTCCTCATAGGACTGCTTGCCCGGCGCGTGGCGGCCGACATTATAGGCGACCCAGGGAATGACGTTCGGTTCGTTGATCGGCGCAAAGCGTTTGACGCGGTCGCCAAAGTGGCGGGCAATCGTGGCGGCGTAATCGGCGAAGATCTTTGGGGTTTCGCGCGAGCGCCAGCCGCCCTTTTCTTCCACCGCCACTGGCATGTCCCAGTGATGCAGGCAAATCCACGGCTCGATGCCTTCATGCAAAAGGAGGTCGATGACGCGGTCGTAGAAATCGAGCCCGCGCTGGTTCACCTGGCCGGAGCCCTGCGGAAAAATGCGCGGCCATGCGGTCGACAGGCGATAGGCGCCGACGCCAAGACCGCTCATCAGGCCGATATCTTCCGGATAGCGGTGATAGTGATCGCAGGCGATGTCCGCCGTCTCGCCATTGGTGGTGCGGCCGGGCGTGTGGGCATAGACATCCCAGACACTCTGGCCGCGGCCATCCTTGTTGACAGCGCCTTCGGTCTGGAAGGCGGAGGCGGCGACGCCCCAGAGAAAGTCCTTGGGAAAAGAACGCGTCATGACAGATGCTCATTATCGATGAAGGAGACTTGCGGCGTGCCCCGCACGGACTGCGGGACACGTGTCTTCTTGGGAGGAGAGTTGACCTCAGTTGCCGGTGCTGACATTCCAGAAATACGGCCAAGGGGATGGCTTGAAATCCTTGAGTGTCTTCTTCTTCGAGCTCAGCGCATTGAAATCGCCGACCTTGTAAACCGGGGCTTCCTCATAGAAGACCTTCTGAATTTCGGCGAAGAGGGCCTTGCGCTTTTCCGGGTCGGATTCCGCAATGAAGGGCTCGACTGCTGCCGCCTTGGCAGGCGTTGCCCACCAGCCGGGATAGCTGTCGGACATCCAGCCGTTGAGGATCGGTTCCGGCGGGAAGGGACCGTGGGTGATGAAGATGTCCCACAATTTCGGATCGGCCCGGCGGGTGGTCAGCGTTGCCCAGTCGAAGACGCCAAGCTCAACCTTGAAGCCGGCGGCCTTCAGATATTCAGCCGCCACCTGTGCCATCTTGTAATGAAACTCGTACTGGCGGCTGGTCAGGATGCGGATCGGCTTTTCACCGTCATAACCGGCCCTTTTGGCCATGGCTGCTGCCGCTTCGGGATCGCCCGCGCCATAACGCTCGATGCCCTCTTCCGTGTGCCACGTATAGCCTTGTGGATAGAGCGCGCCATCGACGGCGAAGAATTCCGGATTGCCGAAAGCGGCCAGCAGCATGTCTTCCGGGTTCAGCGCTGCCTGGATGGCGTGGCGCATCTCCTTGTTGGCAAGCACGCCTTCCTTGGTGTTCATCACCATGACTGGCGCACCATAGGGCTTCAGCACCACAGGCTCCGAAGCCTGCGACGCCTTCAGGCGGTCGAAGGTTTCAGGCGGAAGAGAGTCGGCGTAGTCGAACTGGCCGGAGACCGCACCTTCGAGGCGGGTATTGGCATCGGGAACCGGCACGAAGCGGACTTCATCGAGAATGGCCTTGCGCGCGCCGCCAAAGCCGTTGGCCGCTTCGGACCGCGATTGGTAGCCATCGAAGCGGACGAGCTGGATATACTGGTCGGCCTTGCGTTCTTTCAGCATGTAGGGGCCGGTGCCGATGATCTTGGTCAGCGGGTCTTCGGCAAGGTTTGCCTTCGGCATGATGACGGCGGCGGAATTGTTGAAGGCGAGAAGCGAGAGCAACGGCGCATAGGGTTTGTTCAGCACGATCTGAATGCCGTCATCACCTTTGGCGGTGACCGAGCTCAGATAGGGTGCGACCTGCTTGCCGCGTGATGCGATCTTGGCCCAGCGCTCGATCGAGGCGACCACATCGGCGGATGTCATGATGGAGCCGTCGTGGAACTTGATGTCCTTGCGGAGTGCAATGTCATAGGTCTTGCCGTCGGCGGAAACGGTCGGCATTCCCTCTGCCAGCAGCGGAACGACGTTCCATTCGGCGTCGAAGGTGAAGAGCGTCTCGAAGATGTGCTGCGTGATCATGCCCACCACATCGGCGGTCGAGGCCATCGGGTCGAGCGTGGGCGGTTCACCGATCGTCGCGACATTGACGACGCCGCTGGCAAAACTCGGCGTGGACATGGCGGGCAGCAAGAACAAGGAGGCTGCAAGCAAAGTGCGTTTGAGCATGACGTTCCCTCTTTTGAATCCACAATAATGGAATATGCATTCTTATTGCGTCATACTGTAGCGGGATGATGAGCGTTGTCAAATGCGTTTGCGTGCACAGTCTTGTGTAATAGAAGTTGCCTGGCGGTCATGGAGATCGACGTGAAACCGCATGCGCGTGCTGGCAAACACGCACCGAAACGTCGTCGTTGTGGTCAAAGTGGATCGCTATCCATTTCACACGCCGAGCGAGGCGATCTCAGGATCGCCCTTGTCCGCCGCGCGGTCTTATGCCGATCCCAACAGGCTTGCGATACGCCGAAGCTTGTCGAGGTCTTCTTCGATCATCGATGTTGCTTCGGCACGCTTGATTGCGCTTCTGGAATGTTGGACGGCAATGCGTTTGAACTCAGGATGGCGAAAACCGGAAAGGGTGATGAACGCCTTCTGCAATCGAATGCCGACTTCAAGGATCGCGGCGCCATCGCGGGCAAGCGGAATGAAGAGATCGTCGAAGACATCTTCGAGCCTGATGGGCGCGACATGCAGGCGCGGATATTGCACATCGATCTCGTCGGCGTGTTCATCCCAGACCGTCAGGACACGCATGTATCTCGAAATCAGATCGATCGCGGTGCCGGAATCGTTGATGGCTTGCGACAATGACCTGGACGCGATTTCAGCCAGAACCGCAGCACCGAAACGCGGGTCCTGATCGAAGGACCGGACATCGCCGATCGTGAATGCCGATGCTATGCGTTTTTGACCCTCTTCATCGACATCCCCGATGATCCAGGCCAGGGGAATATTGGGGGCAACCAGCTTGCCGGCTATCGCCACCACTGCGATCTCCACGTCAAGTTCTTCCGAAATTTGCCCGAGCGCGCCGCCATCCACATGTTGGACATAGCCGACCTTCGGTTGGTGAACGGGCGTGTTCGGCGCGCTCAGCCTCGGATCGTTGTCCTTGAGTTCTTTCCCACCCAGACATGGGCTTTCTATCCAGGACCGTAGGGCCTCGATGGTGGCTTTCTCCACGCGCTCCGTCGTTTCCGTCACACGTCCAAGGCGTGAAAGGTGATCGATCCACCGAAGCAGGGTGACGATGATCAGAATGATGACGCCGATCGTCACGACGAAAAGGATGACGCGGCCCTGGTCGCCATAGGCTCCGGTTGCAAGTGCGATAATGCCAACGAGGCTGAAGAGGAACGAGCCGACAAAGGTGGCCAGCACATTTTGCGTCGTGCTGTCTTCCATCACGAGCTTGGTGGCCCGTGGCGTGACGTTGTTCGTTGCCGCCGAATAGGCGGCGACCATCGTGCTCAGTGAGAAGGTGGTCACTGTCAGCATGCTCGAGGCAATGATGCCGAGGATCTTGTCGACAGCGTCGGCACCGATCTTCGCCGGAAGCTCTGCCGGGATGTAGGAGGAGAAGGCGACGGCGAGAAGTGCGGTCACGACCCCTCCAACCGAGAACAACGTGGCCCTGAACCATATTCGCCGCACGATCTGGTTGAGCCACCATTGCCATTTCGATGTCATATAGCCCCCGCTCCATTGCAACCGATCGCCCACAATCGCCGACGACCCGGCCTCACTCAGACACTTTTCAGAGCGATAACGACGTCACGCAGAGGGCGTTCCGTAAATGGGTCGCGGCGCTTCTGGTCGGGCTGGACGCGTTTGCCGTGGTTTCCATGAGCCGCGATTTCGCCGTGCTAGTGCCGTGCGGATGGAAAAAAGGCCGAGGCCGCAAGCGCCAACCAGCCGAAGATCATGCCGAGACCGCCTGCGGGGGCGGCCATGGGAAAGAGGCTTTTACCGGCAAAATGCTTGGAGACGAGATCGCCGGCAAAGAGTGCGGTTCCAAGGCCAAGAAGAAGGGCAGTGGGCAGGGCGGTCTTGATGCGATCCCAACCAAGGTGGAGACCGAGGAGCACAGGCGCATGGGCAAGGCACATGGCGGACGCATTGCCGAGCAGCACTGTCGCGCCCGTATGGGTGGCCGCAGCGGCGAGTGCCACACCGGAGGCGCCGAGCACGCCGCTCAAAAACAGTGTCCCAGCTTTCAGGATGCCCTGGTTCATGGCTGCGCCTCTTCCTGGTTTTGCATGTGAAAGGCCAGTCTTTCCACCGGCGCCCAGATGATGTCCCGCAGCTTCGGGTTTTCGATCGTCTCATCCATGGCGCGGCGGAAACAGAGCAGCCACTCATCCCTTTCGCTTGCACCGATCGGTGCGACGAAATGGCGGCGGCGCAGCATGGGGTGACCGTATTTTTCCACATAGACCGGCGGCCCGCCAAGATAGCCTGTCAGGTAATCGTAAAACTTGCTCTCGCTGCCGGACAGATCAGCGGGATGGATGGCGCGGCAATGGGCGGCTTCCGGCAATGTGTCCATCAGCTGATAGAAGCGGCGCGTGAGCGCACGCACGGTGGCGTCTCCACCAATGGCTTCATAGAGAGTGATCGTATCGTCTGCCACGCCTTAGCCGTCTCCGTTTGCTCCGCTTTTGGCCCGTCCTCAGGCAAAGTGCAAATGGAAAGGCCAGGATGCGGCAATTTGCGTTGCCGCATCCTGATGGTTGTCAAAAACGATCAGCCGAAATTGCGGATGAGGTTGAGCCCCTGGTTCAGCAGCGCATTGGCCTCGTCTTCATTCGCCGCTTCCACGTAGCAGCGCATTTCCGGGGCATTGCCCGAGGGGCGGAAGTGGATGGTGTTGCCATTGGTCAGCGTCACCCGCAGGCCGTCGATATCGCTGGTGGACTGAACCGCGCCGACGGGCTTGAGGAACGCTTCGAGATTGCTGCGCGAGGCACGCAGGTGCTCCATCAGAGCCGAGCTCTTCTCCTGGGCGAAATCCTGCAGGCGGTCGGCGGCTGCGACCGGCAGCGAGTAGGTAGCGGCGACCTCGGACAGTGTCTTGCCTTGGCTTGCCTTCAATTGCAGTGTGGCGAGGATCGGCAGGAAGCAATCGCGGGTGGGAAGGGGCGCGATCTGCTTGCCGTGCAGGGTAAAGGGCGTTGCCGTCAGGAAGCCGCCATTGGCCTCAAAGCCGACCACGTGGTCGCGACCTTCCGACAGCGCATCGGCCATGCCAGCGATGACGAAGGGCGAGCCGACCTTGGTGCGCACCACCTTGAAGTCACCCGCCGCCTCGATGCCGGAATTGGAGGTGACCGGCGTGACGACGACGCCTGCTCTGAGAAAGTTCGAGGTAATGAGACCGATAAGATCGCCACGCAGCGGCGTGCCGGTTTCATCGGCAAGCAAAGGCCGGTCGCCATCGCCATCGGCGGAGACGATCGCATCCAGACCGTGCTCCGGCGCCCAGGCCTTCAGTTTCTCCAGCGTGTCGGGAGATACGGCCTCGGTATCGACCGGAATGAAGCTCTCCGAGCGGCCAAGCGGCACGACGTCGGCGCCGTAATGGGCCAGGACGTCGACGAAGAGATCGCGCGCCACGGTGCTGTGCTGATAGACGCCGATCTTCAGGCCTTTCAGCGCATCGTCATGCAGGAGGCCGATGTTGCGCTCATAGAAGAGTTCGTTTGCCTCGCTGCCGCGGCTTTCGCCCGTGCCTTCCTCAACCGTCAGCTCGTCCTGCTTCAGGCTTGCGGCCAGATTGGCAATCGCGGTTTCGTCCTGCTTGTCGATTTCGCCATCGGGGCGGTAGAACTTGATGCCGTTGCGGTCTGCGGGAATGTGAGAGCCGGTAATCATCAGGGCCGCTGCCTTGAGCGACAGGCCGTAAAGCGCCAGCGCCGGCGTTGGCAGCGCGCCGCAATCGAGCGGCTTGAGGCCGGCGGCCTTCAGCGCGCCGATGCAGCTTGCGGCAATCGCCGGGCTCGAGTCGCGAAAGTCCTGTCCGATGAGGATCGGGTCGCCCTGTTTTGCCAGGCCGGAGTTCAGAAGATGATGGGCGAAGGCTGTGGCATAAAGGGCGGAAGCCTTGCCCTTCAGATCTTCCGACAGGCCGCGCAGACCGCTCGTTCCAAACTTCAAACTCATCTCAAAAAAGCTCCTTGTTCAAAATCTATTCGAGGCCAGAGACTTGGGCTCACAGTTTTCTAACCCGGAACATGCGGCATTGATCCCGGCCTGTCATCAGGAAAGACGGTATTGCGTTAACGTGCGAGCGGCTTCGATCCTCCTACAAAGCCTGCAACCGGTGGCTTTTGCCGGCCTTTTTGCTTACAGACTTTTTCTGGCACTGCTCCATATCGGCGCATTGCTTCCAGGGGATGACAAAGCAATGGACACAGTATCGATCGACAATCGCGGCGACTTTGGCCTTTGGGCCATTGAGCGTGCCAAGGAGATCATCGCGGTCGAGGCTTCGGCGCTGGCGATCGCGTCACGCGATGGCAAGGACGAGGAGATCCGCGATGCGGCGAATGCGCTGGGTGCGGCCATCTCCGCCGCACTTCTAGAAGTCTATGACGGGCTTGTGCCCGAGGAGTGATCGGCGCCGCGAAGGCCTGAATAGCGAAGCGCGATGAAGGCGGTGAGGCAGGCGACGGCAAAAGCATTGAGGTTGAACAGCTTGCCCAGATCCTCCGCGCTCCAGATGTGCAACGCATCGCCGATCAGGTAGCGCGTGGTCAAGAAGCCGGCAAAGACGACGCCCGTCAGGCCGATCTGCCAGAGTTTTTCGCTTGCCCTGAAAGATAGTGCCACCAGCATGATGCAGGCGGCAAAGAACAACTCGGTGCCCGATCCCGTGCCGAAGAGCTTGGTTTCGAACACCGTGTCGATGGTGCCGACGAGGGGAAGCGCAATTCTTGCCGCCAGCGCGGACCGCCTGGCGATGAAAGGGATGGCGAGAAAGAAGGGCATGGAAAGCACGCTGATCCATGCCGCCTCGACGCCATTGCCGACCACCCACCAGATGGTCGGGGGGTAGAACGGCTTGTTGGCAATGATGATCCAGGCCACGGTGACGGTGGCTGCCGTCAACGCGTCCTGTTTCGCGCTTGCGCCTCTGTCTGTCATTTGCCGACCGGTTTCAGCAGATAGTGTCCGACGCCCCAAACCTCGCCCTTGTCGTGGCCGAAAAGCCCTGCGGTGGCGAGAAAGAACAGTCTCCAGCGGCGGTGCCACAGCGAGGCGTCCTTGCCGTACACACGCTGCAGGATCGGCGTGATCCTGTCAGCCTCGCGATCGAAATTGGCAAGCCAGTCCATGGCAGTCCGGCGGTAATGCGTGCCGGACCAGCGCCATTCGGCTTCCACGGCGTAGACATCGGCGAAACGATGCGGGAGATCATGCGCCGGCATGATGCCGCCGGTGAAGAAGTGATGTGCGATCCAATCGGCAGGGTCGTTCGGATCGAAGCGGTAGGAGCGGTTCTTGTGGGTGAAGACGTGGATGAAGAGCCTTCCATCCGCCTTCAGCCAGCCATTGGTGCGTTCGAAAAGAGCGCGCCAGTTGGACATATGCTCGAACATCTCGACCGAAACGATGCGGTCATACGTCCCCGTTGGGGAAAAGTCGTTCATGTCCGCGGTGATGACGGTGAGATTGCTGAGGCCCTGGCGCTCTGCCTCACCGACGATATAGGCGCGCTGCGAGGCGGAGTTGGAAACCGAGGTGATGCGGGCATTGGGAAACTGCCGCGCCAGATAAAGCGATAGCGAACCCCAGCCGCAGCCAAGCTCCAGAACATCCATACCGTCATGGACATCGGCGTGCTTGACGGTTTCAGCCAGTGCCGCGGTTTCCGCATCGGCAAGCGTGCTGGAATCGCCGAGGTAATAGCAGCAGGAATACTTCCGCTGCGGCCCGAGCACCAGAGAGAAGAATTCCGCCGGCACTTCGTAGTGCTGGCGGTTGGCGTCATCGGTGTGTGTGGCGACAGGAAAATCCGCCATGTCACGGGCAAAGGCCGCCTCCTTGCTCTCCGGCACCTTCTCCAGCCGGCGCTTGGTGCGGTTGCAGAGGAAATCGATGCCGGTCAGCGTGAGGCCGTCGGACAGCGGTGCCTTTTCGGCTGCGTTGATGGCGAATGCCAACATGTTCATGTCATGCCTCCTCTTTGCGTGGACCGGGGAAAAATGCGTTGACGCGACGCTGCAGCGCGCGGAATTTCTCGCCGCGCGAACGCAGCATGTGCTCTTCAAGCGGCGGGATGCCGGACGCATGGACGAGCAGCCAATACATCAACGCTGGCGCCAGAAGCGCTGCCCAGGCGAAAGGCGAGGGCCCCGTCAGAGCCAGTAGCGGCCATGAGCACCAGTAGAGCCACTCGAAGAAATAGTTGGGGTGGCGGGAATAGCGCCACAGGCCTTCCTCGCAGACTTCGGTCTTGGCTTCCGGCTTCTTGCGGAAGCGTGCCAGTTGCCGGTCCGACAGTGCTTCGCCGGCAATGGCCAGAAGACCGATGACGACGGCGATCAGATCCAGCGAGTGGGGAAAGCTGGCTGTGCTGAAGGCTGCCAGATAGATGGCAAGGACCAGAATGAACCCGGCAAGAGCCTGGATCTGCAGAAACAGGAAGAGGCGTTTGGAGGCGTTGTCGCCCCATTCCTCGACGAGCTTGGCATAACGCGGATCTTCGCCGCCGCCCTTGGTGCGGGAGCCGATATGGCTGCCCAGCCGGATGGACCAGACGGCCACGAGCAGGAATGCGGCGAGCCTGCGCTCCTGCGTGCCATCGGCAATAAGGATTGCGACAATGCCGCCGATACCGACGGCAAAAGACCAGATCGTATCGATCCAGCCGCTTGCCCCCGTGCGGCGTTGCACGGCCCAGGCCGCAATCATGGCAAGCGACAGGCCAAGGGCAATCAGAAACAGGAAGAGGACATCCATAGGAAAGTTCTTTCCGTGATCAGCATGATGAGTCTGCCAAATCTACGGAGAACGACCGGTCATGGTTTCCTTGCAGAAGAAAAAAAATTCTTCCGCCGTTTCTTGTGATCCGAAATCAAGGTCGGCGCGTTGTTCTCGTCATCGATGCGCAGTGACGCCTCTTGTTAAAGGATTTGAGCATGAAAACGGTTCTTAGACTGTCCATCCTTGCCCTTGCTTTGAGTGGCGGCAGTGCCTTTGCAGATACGATCGAGGGCCAGTGGGCGCGCGGCGATGGCAATGCCAAGGTTCGGATTGCGCCCTGCGGCTCCGACATCTGCGCCATCAACACCTGGATCAAGCCAGGCACGCCAAAGGAAAAGACGGGCGACAAGCTGGTGATGAGCATCAAGCCGACATCCGACGGCGAATATTCCGGCACCGCTTTCGATCCGCAGCGCGACCTGACCTATAAGCTGACCGTGTCCGTCAAAGGCGCCAGCATGACGACCAAGGGCTGCGTATTGGCAGGCATCATCTGCAAGGGCGTCAACTGGACGCGTATCAACTGATCCTGGGGGCCGGGCGCGCAGGTTCGCGCGCTGTGCGTCCAGAAATGCTTTAAGACGTGGGAGTTCTCATGAAACGGTTCGTCATCGCCTATATCGCGACCATGGTCTTTTTCCTGGCCATCGATGCGGTGTGGCTCAGCACCATGGCGGACCGTCTCTACCGTCCGCTTCTGGGTGATCTTCTGGCGCCGCAGTTCCGCCTTGTCCCCGCCGTTCTCTTTTATCTGATCTATTGTGCGGCCTTGAGCTTCTTTGCGGTTCTTCCCGGCCTCGACCAGCGCCGGCTGGTGGTGGCGCTGCGCAACGGCGCCTTCTTCGGCTTTGCTGCCTATGGCACCTATGACCTCACCAATCAGGCGACGCTCGTGACCTGGCCGACGACACTGACCATTGCCGACCTCATCTGGGGTTCGGTACTTTCCGCGGCCACGGCGTTCTGCTCCTGCTGGCTGACGGGAAAGCTGAATGGGCGTTCTGCCCATTAAGGACCCGGCCATTTCCGTCTTGCGTATCGAGATGGCCGGGTTCAAGACGTGATGTTATCTTTCTTCTCAGGACGATCATGCCCAACAGTTTTCTGCCGATGCTCGGAACGGTTCTTGCCATGAGCATGATGACGCCTGCGATCGCTGCATCGGACAGCCCGACCAAGGGCGAGGAGAGGGTCGATGTCGGCGGCTTCAAGCTGAACAGCATCCTGCTGCCCGCCGGAAAGAAGGCCGATCTTCCGCCGATCGTCTTCATCCATGGCGCCAGTGCCAGCCTCTACGATCCGCTCTTTTCTTTCCGCGAGCCGCTGGAAGGGCGCGCCAAGCTGCTCTTCGTCGACCGGCCGGGGCACGGTCTTTCCGATATCGGGCCGAAGGAAAACATCCTGCCGGATGCGCAGGCCGATGCGATTGCCGAGGCGATGAAAAAGCGCGGCATCCGCAAGGCGATCATCGTCGGCCACTCCTTCGGCGGCGCGATCACTGCCGCCTTCGCGCTGCGTCATAAGGACATGGTCGAAGGGCTCGTCTTTCTGTCACCCGCACTCTACCCGTGGCCGGGTGGCATCAGCTGGTATTATGACGCCGCGCGCGTGCCCGTGGCCGGCGTCTTCTTCAGCACCTTGATTGCCCCGCCTGCCGGGCTGATTGTGTTGAACGGTGCTGTGAAAGGTGTCTTCGCACCCAACCCCATGCCATCCGATTATGTTTCGAAGACGAAAGCCTACCGCGCCCTGCGCCCCGTCGCCTTTCGTCACAATGCCCAGGAAGTGGGCGCGCTGAACGGCTGGGCAAAAGATGCCTCTGCGAATTATCGGCAGATCAGAGCGAAGACGATCATCATTGCCGGAGACAGGGACGGCGTGGTCTCGACCGAAATCCACTCCAAGCATCTTGCCCGCGATATCCCGGGAGCAGAGCTCATCGTCGTCCATAATCTCGGCCACAAGTCGGATTACGTCGCCCGTGATCTGGTCGTCGCCGCGCTGGAAAAGATTGCCGGCAAGCCCCGCAATCTGAAGGCCATCGCCAAAACGGTGGAAACGCGGATTGCCAGCGACAAGGGCGCGATGTGACGGCAGGACGATATTTCGACCAGTCACAGCCACACTTGCCGACCTTCGTTGTATGCCGTATGTCTCAATCCAATAGTTCAAGGATTGTTGAAATATGGACGAGCGTCAGGCGCTTTCTTCATTCGCGGCACTTGCCCAGGAAACCCGGCTTCGCATCGTGCGGGCGCTGGTCGTAGCGGGTCCGGATGGACTTGCGGCCGGTAAAATTGCCGAACGCATGGGCGTTTCTGCCACCAATGTTTCATTCCACCTCAAGGAACTGGAGCGGTCCGGGCTAATCAACCAGCAACGGGTGTCACGCTCCATCATCTATCGTGCCAGCTTCGAGACGCTTGCCGAACTTGTGACCTTCCTGATGGAAGACTGCTGCGCTGGCCACTCCGCGATCCGGCATAAAGTCCCGCTGTCCGAGAGTCGTGGGTCTGCCGCAAGAGTGAACGTTGTTGAATAGGTCGCGCGTTTCTGCCTCTCTCGTTTCAGCGCTCGGCCTGACGCAGATCATCGGCTACGGCACGCTCTATTACAGCTTCAGCATACTGGCGCCGGGCATGGCGCAGGATCTTGGGCTTTCGCTGGCGCAGGTGTTCGGGGTGTTCTCCGTCTCCCTTTTTATCGGCGGGCTGTCGGCAATTTACATTGGCAGGCAGATGGACCGGCTGGGTGCGGCAACCATCATGGCGGTCGGGTCCGCGCTGGCATCGGTGATGCTCGTGCTGTGCGCCGCGGCACCTTCGGTGGCGACGTTTGCCATTGCCATCATCCTGCTCGAGGTTTCGTCCGGCATGGTGCAATATCAGGCGGCCTTCGCCACGCTGGTGGAGAGCGACGCCCATAGCGCGTCCCGGAGCATCACCTATCTGACGCTGATAGGCGGCTTTGCCTCGACGATCTTCTGGCCGATCTCCAGCGTGCTGGCCAGCCATCTTTCCTGGCGTGAAATCTATCTCGTCTTTGCGGCGCTCAACCTTGTTATCTGCATGCCGCTGCATGTCTGGATCAGGAGCCTTGGCAAGACGGCGCGCGGTTTGCCCGCTCGCGCGAAACCGACCGTTGTCGGCGCCGTTCCGCCGCATATGCGCCAGCGGACCATGCTCATCGTCTCCGTCGCTTTCGCGCTTCTCGGATTTACGCTTTCCGCCATGCTGGCGCATATGGTGCCCATGCTGGGATCGATCGGGCTGGGTGCTGCCGCTGTCGTGATCGGTTCTCTCTTCGGCCCGGCCCAGGTTCTGAGCCGTCTGATCAACATGGTGTTTGGAAAGCGTCTTTCGCCGCCGGGCCTTGCCGTTTTGTCCGCGGTGCTGATCGTGTCCGGGGTGGTGATGCTGCTGATGAGCGCAGACTGGTTGCCGGGTGCGGTGGCCTTTGCCATCTGTCTCGGGCTTGGTTCCGGCATCAACAGCATCGCCCAGGGAAGCCTGCCGCTTTATCTCGCCGGCTCGGAAGGCTATGGCGCAATGACCGGCAAACTGACCGCGGCACGGCTTGCGGTTGGCGCTTTCGCGCCATTCGCCTTTGCCTCCGCGATGGAAAATGTGGGCCTAAGCTTTGCGCTTGCGGCGAATGCAGGACTTGGCGCGCTCAGCATTGCCGCTTTCGTCATCGTCGCGCGGTCCTGCCGCTCTCAGGTGGCGTAAGCGCGCCGCCGGTCAGATCGAATTCAGAGACACCCGCTTCTCAAGTGCTGCAGCTTCTTCCTTCCGCTCGCTGTAACGGCTGGTCAGATAGGGTGAGGCGTCGCGTGTCAGAAGCGTGAATTTCACCAGTTCCTCACACACATCGACAACGCGATCATAATAGGAGGATGGCTTCATCCGCCCTTCGGCATCGAATTCCTGAAATGCTTTGGCGACCGAAGACTGGTTGGGAATGGTGATCATCCGCATCCAGCGACCGAGGATGCGCATCTGGTTGACCGCATTGAAGGACTGGCTGCCGCCGGAAACCTCCATCACCGCCAGCGTCTTGCCCTGGGTGGGGCGCACGGAACCGAGCGACAGGGGAATCCAGTCGATCTGCGATTTCATGATACCGGTCATGGCGCCGTGGCGCTCCGGGCTGATCCAGACCTGCCCCTCCGACCATTGCGAGAGGTCGCGTAGTTCCTGCACCTTGGGATGACTGGCTGGTGCTTCATCCGGAAGCGGAAGTCCAGCGGGGTCGAACAACCGCACTTCGCACCCCAAATGCTCCAGCAGGCGCCGGACCTCGAAGGCGAGGAGCCTGCTATAGGACACTTCTCTGAGCGATCCATAGAGTATGAGGATGCGCGGGCTGTGGACCGACATTGCAGGCCGCAGGGCCTCGGCCGCGATGGGATCGAGATGCTCGCTGCTTAAAGCGGGAAGTTGCTCAGACAATACGCTTTCCCTCGTGATCGAGAACCTGTTCTCCATCTTCCTTGGTGAAGGCACCCTGATGGCTGTCGGGCAGAATTTCCAGCACCACTTCCGACGGACGGCAGAGCCGTGTTCCGAGCGGCGTAACCACGAAAGGCCGGTTGATGAGGATCGGCTCCTTCACCATGGCATCCAGCAACTGCTCGTCGCTTAACGCCGGATCGTCCAATCCAAGTTCGGCATAGGGCGTGCCCTTTTCCCGGATTGCTTCCCGGACCGTCAGTCCCGCATCGGTGATCATTGCCTTCAACTCCGCGCGTGATGGCGGGGTTTGGAGATACTCGATGACCGTGGGTTCGATACCGGCGTTGCGGATCATGGCCAGCGTATTGCGCGACGTTCCGCAGGACGGATTGTGATAGATGGTCACCTGCATGATTATGCCTCCTTGGCGTGGGCGTTCTTTGAAACGGAGGGGGCGCTTTCGTACCAGCCCTTCGAGCGGTTCACGATCCAGACGACGGACAGCATGACGGGCACCTCGATCAGCACGCCGACGACGGTTGCGAGTGCGGCGCCAGACTGGAAGCCAAACAGGCTGATGGCTGCGGCCACCGCGAGCTCAAAGAAATTGCTCGCCCCTATGAGAGCTGAAGGCCCGGCCACGCAGTGCTGTTCGCCCGATACCCGATTGAGGAGATAGGCAAGGCCCGAATTGAAGTAGACCTGGATCAGGATCGGCACGGCAAGAAGCCCGATGACGGCAGGCTGGGCGATGATCTGCTCGCCTTGAAAGCCAAACAGGAGAACGAGCGTTGCCAAGAGAGCGACAAGAGAAAGCGGCTGCAACCGGGCAAGCAGGGCATCCAGCGCGCGCGTCTTTCCATCGGCGGTCAGCATCTTGCGAAGAAGTTGGGCTATGCCGACGGGGATGAGAATATAGAGAACGACCGAAATCGTCAGCGTATCCCATGGCACCGTTATGGCTGAGAGGCCGAGAAGCAAGCCTACGATCGGCGCGAAGGCGATGACCATGATCGCGTCATTGAGCGCCACCTGAGACAGGGTGAAATGAGGCTCGCCCTTGGTCAGGTTCGACCAGACGAAGACCATCGCTGTGCAGGGCGCCGCAGCCAGGATGATCAATCCCGCAATGTAGGAGTCGATCTGATCTTGCGGCAGCAACGGTCGAAACAGCCAGCCGACGAACAGCCAGCCGAGAAGAGCCATGGAGAAAGGTTTGATCGCCCAGTTGATGAAAAGTGTGACGCCGATGCCGCGCCAATATCGTCCGACTTTCGACAGCGCGCCAAAATCGATCTTCAGCAGCATGGGAATGATCATCAGCCAGATCAGGGCGGCGACAGGAATGTTGACGCGGGCGACCTCAGCTGCGCCGATCGCATGAAAGACCCCTGGGAACAGGTGGCCGAGCGTGATGCCGACCAGAATGCAAAGAAAGACCCAAACCGTCAGGTAGCGTTCGAATGTGGACATCAACTTGTCTTTCCGGTGTTTGATCCTGGCGTGATGCTGCGTCACGCCTTTTCAACGCTACAGCAGGGCGTCAAATCGGCGATCAGCGGGGCGCAGAGCGCGGCATTGCCATTGCAGCAATCCTTGAGCAGGAAGAGTGTGAGCGCACGAAAACCATCGAGCTCGGCGCGATAGATGATGGAGCGGCTTTGCCGGTCGCTTTTCACGATGCCTGCTCGCTGCAAGATGCCGAGATGGGCCGACATCGTGTTTTGGGGCACGTCCACCAACCGAGCCAACTCACCGGCCGCCACACCATCGGGCTCCGCCTTCACGAGGAGACGGAAGGTTTCAAGACGCGTGGGTTGCGCAAGGGCCGACAGCGCTGCAATGGCAAGGTTAGTATCCATATATCCAGAATAATGGATATTTAATTTCCGTCAAGAGGGCACGTCTTTCGGGCGTGGAGAACGCCGCAGGCTCCTGGATTGGCTCAGTTTTCGATCAGATTGGCAACCTGTGCCGAAAGCGAAAACACCAGCCCGTCCCTGTCGAAATCAATCCGGCTCGTGCCTCCAAGATAGGAGGAGAGCGCCTTGTCGATCATCCTCGATCCAAAGCCGCGGCGGGTTGGCTGGAAGACTTCGGGACCGCCGGTTTCTTTCCAGGTGAGGTCGAGGGTGGGACGGTCGGCGTTTTCGTTGAGTTTCCAGGTGAGCGAGACGATGCCGGTGTCGTTGGAGAGCGCGCCGTATTTGAAGGCGTTGGTGGCAAGTTCGTGGAAGGCGAGGGTAAGCGCAAGCGCGCATTTGGCCGAGAGATCGATTTCGGGGCCATCGATCAAAACCCGGCCGGCGCTATGTTCGGCAACGACGGCCTCGGCGAGTGTGCGCAGTTGCGTCGGGTTGTGGTGGGCGTTGATGAGGATGTCATGCCCGCGGCTGAGAGCGCCCAGACGCGAGAGGAAGGTTGGCTTGGCGGTTGCCATGTCAGCATCGTCTTTCAACGTCTGCGACGCGACGGCCTGCACAAGGGCCAGGATATTCTTGATGCGGTGCGCAAGCTCGTTGCGCAACAGGATCTGCTCATCCTCGAAGGACTTCAGAGCGGTGATGTCTCTTGAAATGGAAAGGATGCCTTCGACAGCACCTTTGTCATCGAAAAGCGGGGAGACCTTCACATCCCAGTAGCGCGGCGTGCCCTTGGCTGTATTGGCAAAGCCCGTGAAGCGTGCGGCGCGACCGGCGCGGGCTTCATCCAGTGCGGCGACAGCATCGGTATTGCCTTGGCCCTCCCAGAAATTGGGCCAGTAGCAACCTTTGAACTGGGAAAAATCGTCCACCTCCATCACCCGCTGGCCGCCTTCGTTCATGAATTGGAGGGACCCATCCATGCCGATGACTTTGATGCAGTCATCCGAAACAGCGAGTGCAGCGGCAATGAAGCGAGAACTATTGTGGCTATCCAGCACTGGAAATTACCTTGAATAAGATGCGGGTCTGCGAGAAACACAGGCTAGTTCAATACCATAACCATTTAAGGCGCAACAGAAGAAGAAGTTCCCATCAATACTTCGTTAATGACGTTACGTGAGGTCTTTCACGTCGGATTTTCTTCGCTGTGCATTGCGCAAAATCGCCTTGCCGGGGAGCGCTGACAAGCACGTTCAACGTCCCGGTGCCGAATTTCGTGGCAAGTCCGTGTCGTTAGGGACGCCTGCTCCACAGGCGGTCATGAAGCGTCATACCCAAAAGCATGGCGACGACGAAGAGGATGACTTGCGGCGCACCGCTGGTGAGTGCTGTCACCGAGAGAGACGCGATGGCCGGGCCGGGGCAGAAGCCGCCGAGCCCCCAGCCGAGGCCGAACAGCGCTGAGCCGATGATGAGCGGCGCATCGATCTTCTGTTTTGTCGGCAGGTGGAACGTATCGTCCAGTACGGGATGCCCCATGCGTTGTGCTGCCCGCCCGCCGATAAAGGCAACAAGGACAGCGCCGCCAAGAACGAAAGCGAGGCTCGGGTCCCAATTGCCGAAGACATCCAGAAAGGCTTGAACGCGGGCAGGGTTCAGCATACCGGAAAGTGACAGGCCGAGGCCGAAGATCAGGCCGGATGCCAGTGCTGCGGAAAATCGAAGGATCGAGCGGTTCATCATCCGATGCTCCGCAGGACGGCAACGGCGGCGATGCCCGTTGCCAGAAATGTCGCGACCGCCGCCATGGAGCGGGGAGACAGCCGTGCGAGCCCCAGCACGCCGTGGCCGCTGGTGCAGCCGGAGCCCATGCGCGAGCCGAAGCCGACCAGCAAGCCTGCGAGCGCAATGAGTGGCCAGGGCGTGGTGATCTCGATCTGCGGCCAGCCACCGAAGAAAGAAAGATAGGCCATCGGCCCGAGCAGCAGGCCCAGCACGAAGGCGAGATTGGTGGTGAGCCCGACACCTTTGGCCAGGCGTCCGACAATGCCGCTGATACCGGCAATGCGACCGTTGAGGATGAGCAGCATGACGGCGGAGGCGCCGATCAACAGGCCGCCCGCAAGGGAGGCGAGATAAGGGCTCATGCCGTCTCCCTTGCGCAGAAAATGTTATAGAGAGCGGCGACCAGTTGGGCGGCCTTTTCCTCGGTCAGACGGTAGAAAATCTGCTTGCCATCACGCCTGGTATCGACAATGCCGGAGCCTCTGAGCACGGTGAGGTGCTGGGAAAGATGCGGCTGGTGCAGATCGAGCCGCTCTTCCAGATCGCCAACGGAGAACTCCCCCTCGACCAGGGTGCAGACGATCATCAGCCGCGCCGGGTGCGACAGGGTTTTCAGCAGGGTGGCGACATCTGCGGCGCGATCTGCCATTTCGGCAGGCGAAAGCACCAGGTCTTTTGGCAAAGCGGTCATTCCCAAACGGCTCCCTGCAAGGCATCCAGCGGAAACTTGAGATAGCGTTTGCCGTTCGCCTCCGGCTCCGGCAGGCGGCCACCGCAGATATTCACCTGTAGCGCATGAAGCATGAGCTTCGGCATGGGGAGCGTCTTGTCGCGTTGTGTACGAAGCGTAGTGAAATCCTGCCTGCTGACGCCCGCAATATGCGGATTGGAGGCTTTTTGTTCGGCGACCGTACTTTCCCAACGCGGCGTTCGGCCATTCGGCTGATAATCATGACCGGTAAAAAGCCGCGTCTCATCCGGCAGGGCCAGAATATCCTGAATGGAGTGCCAGAGGGCATCCGCATCCCCGCCGGGGAAATCGGCGCGCGCCGTGCCGCCATCCGGCATGAACAGCGTGTCGTGGATGAAGGCCGCATCGCCGATGACATAGGTGATCGAGGCGAGCGTGTGGCCGGGAGAGAAGAGAACCCGCGCATCGAGTGAGCCGATCTTGAACGTCTCGCCATGGGCAAACAGGTGGTCCCATTGCGAGCCATCGGTCGCGAGGTCCGGCCAGTTATAGATATCCTTCCATAGCGCCTGGACATCCACGACGCGCTCGCCGATGGCGGTGCGGGCACCTGTCTCGTGTTTCAGATAGTGCGCGGCAGAGAAATGATCGGCATGCGGATGCGTGTCGAGAATCCATTCGACGGTGAGACCTTGGGCACGCACATAATCGAGGATCGCATCGGCATTGATGGTGGCTGTGGCGCCGGACTTCTCGTCGAAATCCAACACCGGATCGATGATGGCGCATTTGCCGGTATCGGGATCAGAGACCACATATTGAATGCTGAAGGTGCGGGCGTCGAAGAAGCCCTTCACCTGCGGACGCAGAGAGGTTTGGCGGGCAAGCCACGTCTCTGCGACATACATGTCGAAGCCATGGGCGCGGCCGAAGGCAGCGACATCGGCTGCTTTCATCCGCCCATCCAGAACTTCGCCGATCACATAGAGGCTGAGCGAACGGGTGCCACCTTTACAATGGGCGAAAACCGGGCCATCGGACTGGCGCATGGCATCCTGGAAGGCCCGCACGTCCGCCTCGGTGATGGTACTCATCGTCACCGGAATGTGGCTATAGGCCAGACCATATTGGCCCGCTGCCTGCGCCTCCACTTTCGCGCCGAGTTGAGACGTGTCCTCGCCATCCGGACGATTGTTGATGAATGTCGTGAAGCCTTGCGAGTGGAGGGCCCAGATGTCTTCGACACTTGGCTGGGTCGAGACCGATAGCTTGTCGGAGATTCTGGTTACCGGCATAAATGCCCTCCATCCTAAGTCATTATATATTATTTTATAATGTATAATGATGTGGGCTGCAATTGCCAAAGCGTGTCGCGATCTTTCAGATTCACTCCTTCGCTTTGGCCCCTTGTTTTGTCGCATGTCGTTATCGCAAAACCGCTGCACACTTTTGCGCGGACCATGCTTTAAAGCGTGGCGCGATCTTCAGATTCCCTCACCACGCTTCAGTTCGTTGTCTTATAGTCTGTCGTTATCGACAGACCGCTGCACCCCCTTGCGCGGCGTGCTTCAGTATTTCGGAATGGACGATGGCTTTCGGTCGAACGTTTCCGTCGTGCCGTCCGGCCTGTACAACGTCCAGGAGCCACTGAGATTTTGCGAGAGCCTTCCTTCACTTTTGCCGTCGCGGCTGACGGCATATCCGCCTCCAAGATTCTGCTGGAGTTCGTAGGTGCTTCCATCTTTCTTGAAGCATCGCGACGCGTTCATCCCGCACTCGGCGAAGGCGCTGTTTGCTGCAAGCACCATGATGGAAGATAGGATAAGTCGCTTCATGAGTTTGATCCTTTCGCTTTGTGTTCAGTTGGAAGTGACATCGATTTGAACTGTTCTGGACGATGACCGCAGGATTCGCCCGGGTGATGAATCCATCCGGATGGGCAGGCGGTGGAGATGCCTGCGCTCATCTCCCGGCCGAGATGGAGCACGGCGCCTTCGTCCCTTTGGGTGGGCAAACGTTTCGCCGTGATACCGGGAGATGCGTGCGAATATAAAAGCTCACCGTATGCGTGAACTGGCGTCACTGCCTTCGCATCGCGCATAGTCTGCCGCATTGCTGGCAAAGTCCTTCGCCGCATCGGCGGCATCGGCTGCGTCCTCTGCATATTCCGTCAGGGCGCGAATATAGGTCGCGACGTCGTTCTTGTAGGAGCGCATGTCATACTCCGAGCAATTGGAATAAAGCACGCAGGAGGGCTGCGAAATTTTGGAGGGTGCCCTGGGAATGCGGACATCGCTGGAGGGCTCGGAGCAGCCCAGTGCCAGTGTTGGAGAGATCATGAAAAGAGTACAAAAAAACGAAACGCGTCGCATGCTGGAAACCTCCGTTTGCATGGCTGATGAAAATTCCTGTCAGGGTTAAGGCGTCGCGCGGAACCGTGCGGTCTCTTGTCTATCCATCGCGCCGACCTCACTATCGTTTTGCCTATCCGTCCTTTGTAGCCGCGGGTTAAATAGCGCTGCGGAAAGACGACCTCCGCTTTACGTCCCGCCATGTGCAGGTCACCGTGTGTTTGACCCCTCTTTGTCTGAGATCCTCTCCCTATCTCTTCGTTTCGATGCGTCGTTCGTGGGTGGCGGTTACGACCGCCGTTGACCGAGTGGGTGCGATCGGTGAGTAAAGACTTGCCTTAGCTTCAGTGGCCGCTATCCGATTGGCGGATGGCTCTCACTGAGCGGCTGGCATTCTCCCCGGCATCAATCTGCGTGTACAGGCAAGACGATCGTCGAGCGGCGATCTGCATCTTTCAAAGCAGCATCCGTCCTCAATCGCGCGATACATGCCCGAAGACAAAATGGTTGCCAGTTCCGTTGCCGCATCGGCTGCACCGCAACTTCCGTTCCAGCGGCATCAACTGCTGCGACTTGCCAAACCGTCGCTGTAATTCCCATCGCTCCAGCATGCTCACCTCTCCGCATTGTCCGCATTTGCCGCTGACCGAATACCATTGCGGCAGGTCGGCAAATGTAACCTCGTTGGCCTTTTGTCCTGCTATCTCGTCGCCCGCGCCCACCAGATCGATACCGCGACGGTGGCGCATGTCACTCCCGCTCGCCGTTCGGTATCCACCCGCGCGTAAATCCTCGTCCCATGGCGGCAACGGCGACCGAAAGCTGTTGTTGCAGATGCTCGATCTCATCCAGCAGCGTTTCTACCGCCGCCTTCGCATCCCCGTCGTGGCATTGGATGACATATGCCGCAACATCCACGACCTGTTCGTTGATTTCGGCACACACGTTCCCGATCTCCTGTTTCAGAGCCACCTGCTCGTTGATGTGAAAGATGATTGATCCCCGTCCGGTCAGTCAGGCATCAAGTCGGTAATCTCGCCATGAGAGACCAGGAGACGGGGATCGCCCATGTCGCCACTCTCCTCATCCACGGTGACGGCATAGGCAGCAACGCCAATATGGCGAGACGCCATTGCACCGGCAATCTTCTCGGCAGAGGCGGCGTTGGAAGCCTGCCGAATATCCCCCGGCACAATACCGCCGCGCCCCTTCTTAAACTGCACCACGATGATCTTCTCAGCTCCGGGCATGTCTCACTCTCTCATTTGTTCTATAAATGTTCTCATTTTTGGGAAGAGTCAAGACGGTGGTTTGACGCGATTTCGAAGGCGTGTCTCCAGCAGACCAAATATCCGCAGAAGATGGGATCGCGAGCGCCATATGCACGTCAAAGAGAACTTTTGGAAAATGGCGCACCCGACAGGATTCGAACCTGTGACCTTTGGAATCGGAATCCAACACTCTATCCAGCTGAGCTACGGGTGCACTCGTGACGCGTCTTTGAGTCGCGTTTGGATATGCCGGGTTTCTTAAACTAGCTTTCCTGTCTCTTCAATCCGTAAAATGTCGCCGGCGACAATGATGTTGCCGATGAATCGGTATGGTTAAAAATCATCTATTACTTCTTGCACGCTTTGCTTGTGTCTAATTCTTACGGGCTGGAATTTGTACTTCATCTTTCGTCGGTTGCATGATGAGTGGCTAGTTAACGAGAACGTGCATGATGATTTTTCGCGCTCGAGTTTGATAAGAGCGAGATTAGTGGTTTGTTTACAATATATTGGTTGTAAGAACCAATATTTATGGGATGCTAATAGTAGGAAGTGCTTATCGTTTCCACGATGGAAGATTTCGTCCGTACGAACCCTAGACCTATGGATTAATTACTATTAAACATTGTTCTAATAAACATATGCCGCTAATGACCTCTCAAGCGGATGAATCACAGGAGGCCGGGATGACTTTGAATATGGCTTTTGAGCAAGGTCGCGCGAAGGGTAAATACTCGGAAGCCGATGAGCCGTCGCTTGGGCATTCCAAGCTCTCGAAGCTCGATGTCGATTACTCCATTCTTTCCGAAGCTGTACTTTACAGGCTCCGGAGGGCGCAACTCGCGGTGGTGGGGGACTTCAACGAGAGCCTTCTTGCCTACGGTCTTCGTCCGGCTGATTTCTCCGTGCTGATCGTTGTGGCGAACAATACCGATCTGAAGCAGAGCGATGTTGCAGAGGCGCTTGGAATTCAGCGCGCCAACTTCGTGGCGATCATCGATGGTTTGGAAAACAAGGGGCTGCTCGCCCGCCGCAGATCAGCGACCGACCGCCGTGTGCATTATCTGGAGATGACGGAAGAGGGCAAAGCCACGCTCGACGAAATCCTGCAGATCTGGAAAGCCCATGAGGATAAGCTCGTTGGCCGACTGGGTGGCGAGAAGGCTCGCGATCAACTTGTGGGGCTGTTGCGCAAGATCGAGGATTGATCCTGGACGATAATGCTCGGTGCTCTCCATTGAACACCTGAAGGCGGTGCAGTTTTGCGCCGCTTTTTTGTTGAGGGGTTAGGGGTGGCGCGTCTGCGATGAGCGGACTGACCCGTCATGGTGTTCGCCATTGCAGCACGATCCTTCGACGAAACCTCTTGCTACGCCATTCCCTTCATTGTGCGTTGGCTCTGGGGCAAGAGGTAGCGAGCGGGCTTCCTCATCCGTATTGTGCTGTCGCTCGCCAGTCCACACGCAGAGCCGCTTAGGGCAAGTTCTCTCATATCAAGGACAATGGTCTGGCTGTTTCTCCAATAGCGCCGGGATGGGTATGCCAATCCTCTGGCTGGATCCTGACCTTGGAGCGAGGCTCTTGCCATAGGTCACGCGTCGGCCTTCTCTAAATGTTGGCATATCCTGCCCACGCCAGCGCAGTGGATTGGCCTTCGGTCGATCACAATCCGGTTGGATAGGGGATTCTCGCGCCTCTCTTTGGCCTGCGGTCTTGCATTGTTGCGTTTCTGAGGGGATATGCTCGGCAAAATGCTTGAAGCGTCGTGCGTCCGTTGGACGCCCAAAGGACGCTTTACCTTTTTGAATCGACACATCGTGCTTTTCCGAAAAACGATTTCGATTTTCAGGCCGATGCAGTAAAGCCGGATGCTTGCGTGGATTTCGCATGAGGGGCTGGCGCAAGGGAGAGACCATGCTTTTGATCGATACGAACCATCCGATGTATCGCCCGCTCTGGGTGCGGCTGCTGATCGTTGGCGTCTGCGCCGGCTGGGCGGTGTTGGAGTTCGTCAACAATGAGCCCTTCTGGATGACCGTCGTCGGCGGCATCGCGCTTTATGCGGCCTATGTGCTGCTGTTTACCTTCAAGCCGGCCGAGCCAAAGCCGGAAGAGCCGGCGGTTCGCTCCGAGCAGGACTGAGGTCTCACACGCGCTTTACCGGGCGGGTTTTCAGGTTCGGCCCATCAGCGGCAAAAGCCGGATGGCCTGGTCGATGAGAAGATTGGCGGCTGTCATGCGCAAATGTGCGTTCTCGCGAAAGGCAGCGGGGACTGCGTCGGGGTGATTGAGCCTGGCAAACGCCCGCCGCTTTTCGCTGAGGCTTTCCAGCGTGTCCCTGTCGTTGATGGCAAGCTCGTGGCTGACATCTGCCAGAGAGGTCTTTTGAAGATAATCCGGTATCGGCATCGGCGCCGGTTCAGGCTCCTCATCCCTCGGCTCAATGTCGAGGGTCGGCATCTCCTCCAGCACATCGAGATAGGCGGAGAGCGGGCGATTGTCCGGCTCTGTCTCGGATATGCCGGATGTCGCGATGGGGCCGGGGTCGAAGATGACGCGCGCGCTAAAGGGTGTCGCAATTTCCTCCTCAGGTCGATCTTCCGCCTCGCGCTCAAGGCGCGCGACGACAGACTGGAACACCGACTGGCCGAAAAGCATGACACCCCATCTCTTTGCGACCGCGCGACAGCAAGATGCGTAGATTCAAAAAGTAAAGCGGCCTTGTGCGTCCAACAGGACGCGCGGCGCTTTAGCAGGTCTACAGCGGCGGTCGTTGCTTCCCGCAGAGAGAATCACTCTAATGTTGCCCGAGCCTTGAGCGTTACGCGGCCTTGCGGCTTTCCTCCAGCACCAGATCATAAAGAAGCTGGGCGCTGGGCGGCAGCACTCGGTCCTTCACCGTCAGCAGGCTGAAGGGTTTGACGCTGAGCTCAAACTCGGTCGGCAGAATGCGGATGTCGCCCATAGGGGAATGCTGGCCGGAGAGAAACTCGGCCATTTCCAGCGCAAGCGGCGCGATTGCGTGGGTGGTGCTGACAATGGCAAGGGTGAGCACGGTGGAGGGCGTGTTGATGATGTTACGCGGCAGCGAGACGCCCTGGGCAAGGAAGGCATCCTCGATCGTGCGCCTCAGCAGTGTGCCGGGCGGCTGGAACACCCAGTCGTAGTCGCAAATATCCTCCAGCCGGGCAGGCGGGGCATTCAGCAGCGGGTGATTCTTGCCGACCAGAAGACAGGCGCGCTCGATGCCGATTTCATGGGCGTTGAACAAGGCCGGATCGAGATCGTCTGGAATGCGGCCGATGACGAAATCATGCCGTGCTGCCAGAAGCTCGCGCGCGAGAATATTGCTGGTTTCCACCTGCACGCTGATTTCGATGCCCGGATAGATATCCATTGCTTTACGAAGTGCGGGCACCACCATGCTGATGGCAGGCGCGGTGACCGCGCCGATATAGACCGAGCCGCCGCTGCCGGATTTCATCTGCGCCAGCTCCCGGCTTGCCTCGCGCAGCTCCAAAAGGATCTTCTTGGCCCGTCTTGCCAAGGCTTCTCCAAACTTGGTTAAGACAACGCCGCGTGATGCGCGCTGACAGAGCGGGCTCTTCACGATGGCCTCCATCTCCGACAGAACGCGCGAGGCCGCAGGCTGCGTCATGTTGAGGGCTGCGGCCGCAGCGCTTACCTGGCCGTGTTCTTCTACCATCACAAGCATACGTAAATGGGTCATTTTCAGCCCGGCGCGCAACAG
Source organism: Agrobacterium cavarae (assembly GCF_004310285.1). GTDB lineage: Bacteria > Pseudomonadota > Alphaproteobacteria > Rhizobiales > Rhizobiaceae > Agrobacterium > Agrobacterium cavarae. The sequence continues at coordinate 290,688 of NZ_SISF01000033.1, read as the reverse complement.
GGGGTTGTCTTCGATGATCGAAGGAAACTCACTCAGATTCGTTTCATCGCGTTCCATTTTCGTCACCGTTTATGGCAGGAGAGCTTAGAATAAAAATTTGTATCGATTTAATATATCAAAAATGATATAGGAAAAGAGAGATATTCTATTTGACAGTTATATAGATTCAGAACAGTTTGCACCTCGTGCCGGGGAGGAGCGATGAAAGACGGATTATGCTCAGGGAGCCCGTTCGAGTAAGCTCGATTCTTCACTACCGCGCATGAATTTGACGGCATTCTGTAAGGATACAGAAGCCTAAAAGGGTTCCAAGGGAGAGAGTTCATGAAATCCATCATTTCGTTGTTTGCTGCCTGCGCTATCGGCGCTGCGGCATTTGCGTCGCCCGTCTGGGCGCAGGACAAGGGCACGGTCGGTATCGCCATGCCAACCAAGTCTTCCGCGCGCTGGATCGACGACGGCAACAACATCGTCAAGCAGCTTCAGGACGCCGGCTACACGACCGACCTTCAGTATGCTGACGACGACATTCCGAACCAGCTTTCCCAGATCGAAAACATGGTCACGAAGGGCGTCAAGGTCCTCGTTATCGCTTCGATCGACGGCACGACTCTGTCGGACGTTCTCAAGCAGGCCGGCGAACAGGGCATCAAGGTTATCGCCTATGACCGCCTGATCCGTAACAGCGGCGACGTCAGCTACTACGCAACCTTCGACAACTTCCAGGTTGGCGTTCTGCAGGCAACCTCCATCGTCGACAAGCTTGGCCTGAAGGACGGCAAGGGTCCGTTCAACATCGAGCTCTTCGGCGGTTCGCCGGACGACAACAACGCCTTCTTCTTCTATGACGGCGCAATGTCTGTCCTGAAGCCTTACATCGACAGCGGCAAGCTCGTCGTGAAGTCCGGCCAGATGGGCATGGACAAGGTCGGCACGCTGCGTTGGGATCCGGCAACGGCCCAGGCTCGCATGGACAACCTGCTCTCCGCTTACTACACCGACGCCAAGGTTGATGCCGTTCTGTCTCCTTATGACGGTATCTCCATCGGTATCATCTCCTCGCTCAAGGGCGTAGGTTACGGCACCAAGGACCAGCCGCTGCCGGTCGTTTCCGGTCAGGACGCTGAAGTTCCTTCCGTCAAGTCCATCCTGGCTGGCGAACAGTACTCCACCGTCTTCAAGGACACACGCGAACTCGCCAAGGTTACCGTCAACATGGTCAACGCGCTGATGGAAGGCAAAGAGCCTGAAGTCAACGACACCAAGACCTACGAAAACGGCGTCAAGGTTGTTCCGTCCTACCTGCTGAAGCCGGTTGCCGTGACCAAGGACAATGTTGAAAAGGTTCTGGTTGAAAGCGGTTACTACAAGGCTGACCAGCTGAAGTAATTTCTTCATGATCGTGGCGGGGAGGGACGTGATCGTCGCTCCCCGTTTATCCAAATAAGAACGCCGGATTGTACGGCGCAGGATTGTGATATGGACAACACCATTCTCGAAATGCGCAACATCACCAAGACGTTTCCAGGCGTGAAGGCGCTTGAAAACGTGAACCTCAAGGTTCGCCAAGGTGAGATACATGCGCTCGTCGGCGAGAATGGCGCGGGAAAGTCGACCCTCATGAAGGTCCTTTCCGGCGTTTATCCCGCTGGCACATATGATGGAGAAATCCACTACGAAGGTGAGCTGCGCAATTTCCGCGCCATCAACGACAGTGAAGATATCGGCATCATCATCATTCACCAGGAGCTGGCGCTCGTGCCGCTTCTGTCGATTGCAGAAAACATTTTCCTCGGAAACGAAGTCGCGCAAAACGGCGTCATCAGCTGGCAACAGACCTTCAATCGCACCCGCGAGTTGCTGAAGAAGGTTGGCCTGAAGGAATCGCCCGAAACACTCATCACCGATATCGGTGTCGGCAAGCAGCAGCTGGTGGAAATCGCCAAGGCGCTGTCGAAGAGCGTGAAGCTTCTGATCCTTGACGAGCCGACGGCTTCGCTTAACGAAAGCGATTCCGAAGCGCTGCTCAATCTGCTGATGGAGTTCCGCACCCAGGGGCTGACCTCGATCATCATCACCCACAAGCTGAACGAAGTGCGCAAGGTGGCCGACCAGATCACCGTGCTTCGCGACGGCATGACGGTGAAGACGCTCGACTGCCACAAGGAAGAGATCAGCGAAGACGTGATCATCCGCAACATGGTGGGCCGCGATCTGGAAGACCGCTATCCGCCGCGTGACGTGCCGATCGGCGAGACGATCCTCGAGGTCAAGAACTGGAACGCCTTTCACCAGCAACACCGGGACCGTCAGGTCCTGCACGATATCAACATCAACGTCCGCAAGGGCGAGGTTGTCGGTATTGCGGGTCTGATGGGTGCGGGCCGCACCGAATTCGCCATGAGCGTGTTCGGCAAGTCCTATGGCCACAAGATCTCCGGCGAGGTTCTGCTTCACGGCAAGCCGGTGGATGTCAGCACCGTGCGCAAGGCGATCGATGCGGGTCTGGCTTACGTTACCGAAGACCGCAAGCATCTGGGTCTCGTTCTGAACGACAACATTCTGCACAACACCACGCTTGCCAATCTGGCCGGGGTGTCGTCTGGAACCGTCATCAACGACATTCAGGAAATGAAGGTCGCGACGGACTTCCGCAAGCGCTTGCGCATTCGCTCGTCCGGCATCTTCCAGGAAACGGTCAATCTGTCCGGCGGCAACCAGCAAAAGGTCGTGCTGTCCAAGTGGCTGTTTTCCAACCCGGACGTCCTCATTCTGGATGAACCGACGCGCGGTATCGACGTCGGCGCGAAATACGAAATCTACACCATTATCAACCAGCTTGCCGCCGACGGTAAGGGCGTTTTGATGATCTCATCGGAAATGCCCGAGCTGCTTGGCAATTGCGACCGCATCTACGTTATGAACGAAGGACGGATTGTCGCCGAATTGCCGAAGGGAGAGGCGAGCCAGGAAAGTATCATGCGCGCTATCATGCGCTCAGGGGAGAAGAACTGATGAGTTCGACCAACACATCCACCGAAGAGAACAACGTCATCTCGGTCGGCTCGTATATCCGGTCCAATATCCGTGAATACGGCATGCTGATCGCGCTCGTCGCCATCATGCTCTTTTTCCAGTTCTACACAGGCGGCATTCTCTTCCGTCCGGTCAACCTGACCAACCTCGTGTTGCAGAACTCCTTTATCGTCATCATGGCGCTCGGCATGCTGCTCGTTATCGTGGCAGGGCATATCGACCTTTCGGTCGGTTCCATCGTCGCCTTCGTCGGCGCCATAGCGGCCATTTTGACGGTCCAATGGGGTATGAACCCGTTCCTGGCCGCGCTGATCTGCCTCATCGTCGGCGGTATCATCGGTGCTGCCCAGGGCTACTGGATTGCCTATCACCGCATTCCGTCCTTCATCGTGACACTGGCGGGCATGCTGGTTTTCCGCGGCCTGACGCTTTTTGTCCTCGGCGGTAAGAACATCGGTCCGTTCCCGTCCGACTTCCAGGTCATCAGCACCGGCTTCCTGCCGGATATTGGCGGCATCGAAGGCATCAACACCACCTCGCTGATCCTGACGATTTTGATTTCGGTCGTTCTTCTGGTTCTGGCTTTCCGTCGCCGTCAGGTGAATCAGAAGCATGGCATCGAGGTCGAGCCTTTTGGCTTCTTCCTGGTGCAGAACGTTCTGATTGCCGCTGCGATCCTCTTCCTCGGCTACAGCCTGTCGACCTATCGCGGCCTGCCGAACGTTCTCATCGTCATGCTGGTGCTGATTGCGATCTACAGCTTCGTGACCCGTCGCACCACGATCGGCCGTCGCATCTACGCGATGGGCGGTAACGAAAAGGCGACGAAGCTTTCGGGCATCAACACTGAACGCTTGAGCTTCTTGACCTTCGTCAACATGGGCGTTCTCGCCGGTCTTGCCGGCATGATTATCGCAACGCGCCTGAACTCGGCGACGCCGAAGGCCGGTGTGGGCTTCGAACTGGACGTGATTGCGGCCTGCTTCATCGGCGGCGCATCTGCTTCCGGCGGCGTTGGCAAGATCACCGGTGCGGTCATCGGCGCCTTCATCATGGGCGTGATGAACAACGGTATGTCGATCATCGGTCTCGGCATCGACTTCCAGCAGATGGTCAAGGGCCTCGTGCTTCTGGCCGCCGTGTTCTTCGACGTCTACAACAAGAACAAGGGCTGACCTTAGCGTTCGCCAACAGTTTTGAACGATAGCAAGTGGCCGGTTTCCGGCCACTTCCATGAGGAGGGGGCGTTTGAGGACGCCCAGGAAGGAACAACTATGCTCATTTCTCAAATCAAGGACGCCAGCGGCAAGATCATCGTTGCCGCGCGTGAAGATGGCAGCGAGGCCCGAGCCGTCAACAATGCCGAGTCGGTTTATGCGCTGGCGATGGAAGCTGCCAATGGCGGCAAGTCTCTTGCCGATGTGATTGCTGCCCATGGTTATGGCGAAGCGGTCGATCTGGAGAAAGCCTATTCCGAAGGTCGATTCCTGCCGCCGATCACTCATCTCGATCCTGCGCATCTGCATCTGACCGGTACGGGCCTGACGCATCTGGGCTCTGCCGCCACGCGCGACAGCATGCACAAGAAGACCAGCGAAGCCTCGGACGACACGCTGACGGACTCGATGAAGATGTTCAAGATGGGTCTGGAGAACGGCAAGCCGAAGGCTGGCGAAAAGGGTGTTCAGCCAGAGTGGTTCTACAAGGGCAACGGCCATGTCTCTGCAGCCCCGGGCGCGGCACTCGTTTCCCCCTCTTTCGCGCTTGATGGCGGCGAAGAGCCGGAAATGGCCGGCATCTATGTGATTTCGGACAAGGGCGAGCCCGTGCGCATCGGATTTGCTGTTTCCAACGAGTTCTCCGACCATGTGACGGAGCGGATCAACTATCTCTATCTGGCGCATTCCAAGCTGCGTCCGGCAAGCTTCGGCCCGGAAATTCGTGTGGGCGCACCGCCATCCGACATCCGCGGCACGTCCCGTATCCTGCGCGACGGCAAGGTGATTTTCGAAAAGCCTTTCGTTTCCGGTGAGGACAACATGTCCCACACCTTCGCGAACCTTGAATACCACCATTTCAAATACGGCCTGTTCCGCGTTCCGGGCGAAGTGCATGTGCACATGTTCGGCACGGCGACGCTGTCCTTTGCCGATGGTATCAAGACCGAAGCCGGCGATGTCTTCGAAATCGAAGCTGGCGGCTTTGGCCTGCCACTTCGCAACCCACTGAAGGTTGCCGAAGAAGAAACGATTACGGTTCGTCAAATCTAATAAGCAGGGCGGTTCTCCTGAGAGGACTGCCGCCCCACAGACATGATGAAGAGGGCTCGGCGCATGGCGTTCGAGCCTTTTTTTGTGTCGCAAGGGAAGTACCGATTGAAACGCCGTGCGTCCTTTTGGATGGACTAAGGACCGGCCTCACTCTTGAAATCTACGCATCGTGCTTTTCCAAAAATCGATCCCGATTTTCGGGCCATGCCGTAAGACGTCTTCTTCAACTCGCCCACAGACCCACTTCCCCGATCTCGACGGAGTTGCCGGCCGGGTCGCGGACGTAAACGGAATAGGTGCCGTTGTCCCAGCGGAAATAGAGGTCGATCTCTACACCCTTGGCGACGAAGTGATCGCGCCATGCATCGACCTCTGCCTTGTTTTCAGCCCTGAAACACACATGCCCGGCCCCTGTGGTGCCATGACGGGGAAGCGGATTGCCGCCTTGCGCGATACGTGAGGTCTCCGGATTGAAGATCAGCAGCATCTGCTCGCCGCAGCGCAGGAAAACGAACTGGTTCTTGAAAGTTTTGACCACCTCGAGGCCGACAACATCACGGTAGAAACGCTCCGCGGCATCAAGATCGGTCGCATAGATCACGGTTTCCAAAATGGCTTTCGGTGGTCTCATCTGGTGGCTTTCCGTTTGAGGTCGGTGTTTGTGGAATGTTAGCCACTCGAACGTGGAGGGTCGAACACGAATTCATCAATCTTCCACGCCCGAACCGATTTCGCTCCCATATCAGTCCCATGACTATCCAGTGTGTGCCGCGTTCTGCTTGACCTGTTTACGGCGCGGTGCGGGAAGCGTCATCGATTCCTCTTCGGCATCTTGCGGATCTCCCCAGAATGCTTCCAGGCTTGGCCGTTGGGCCAAAAATCGATCTTGGACAATGAATTGGACGATTTCGCGCAGCCATACACGTCTGCCCATCTTGGTATACCAGCGCATCGAATGGCGCTGCTCCGGGTCGGGATGAAAAAGGATGCGTGCTATCGCGCGCGGTCGCGCCTGGACGGCCAGTTCGATTGCTTTGACGCAGGCAAACAACAACCACGGTCGGAAGTGTGCCATGGCCAGGACCTGATGCTTATAGTCCCACTTGCGTATATCTGCCTGAATGACTTGCCTGTCCTTTGCGATCCGGAAGAACGGTGTCCAGCGATGTGGCGTAACGTAAAGCGCCTGTATCTGGTCAGGATCGTAGGACAGAAGTTGGCGGAAACCACGCCATAGGTCCTTCGGGCGATCCTCCTCGAAGCCAACGACCCATGTCGCCATGGACAGGATACCGTGCTGGCGCAAAAGCTGGATCGCTTGGCGATCCGAAGACGTGCCGCCACCTTTTCGGATCAACGCCAATGTGGCCTCATCCGTATTCTCCATGCCGATAAGCCAACGGATGACGCCCGCCTTGCGATAAAGATGTAAGGTATCTGCATCACGCACGATGTCATCGGCACGCGTGGAGCCCACGATCAGGACGGGAACATTCTCCGCAATCATCGCTTCCAGAAACGCCTTCCACGCCTTTTTTGACGAGGTCGGGTTCTCATCGGCGAGATTGACCAATTCTATGCCATGGTCGCGATGAAGCCTTGCGATTTCACGTGCGAACAGCACCGGATCTCGGTGCCGCCAGCGGGTCCAGAAGCCGCGCTGACCACAATAGTTACAGAGATGCGGGCAGCCTCTTGAAAACTGCATGACCACGGCTCTTTTGCCGCCCCAGTAGCTGTAACGTGCATGATCGATCAGTTCCCAGCCCACCCTGCAGCTATCGAGGTCGGCAATTGCCTGTGCGGGGGCGGTTGCCTTTGCGCTGCCGTCCTCTCCGCGATAGGCGATGCCATTCACCATCGAGAGAGGCCGTCCTGTCTCCAGAGCGTCAATCACGAGCGTGATCGTCGCCTCTCCTTCGCCGCGAACGATCACGTCGAAGGCGTTTGTTTCGGTCAGTATCTCTCGCCAGTGGTAGGTCGGAAACACGCCCCCATAGATGACGAGTACCGTGTCATCCTGAGCCTTCACTGCCTGCGCGATGGCAAGCGCTGTCGGATGCGCCGAGGTTGAGCCGGAATGCCCGATGAGCACGGCGTCGGGCGCGCTAAGCACGATCTGCGACACGATCGCCGTAATCGACATTGGTCCGAACTCCGCATCGATGAGCGATACGTCATGCCCGGCGTCGATCAATGGGCCACCGAGGGAGAGGAGACCCAAGGGTGGCAGGTGATCGTCCGGAACCCGGCTCCCGATCGCCGTATGCGGTGGGTTGACGATACAAATCTTCACGCGCGCAGTTCTCCCTGAAAGCTCAGTCGTTCGCGGGCTGATCGAAAGATTGACGCATCACCCGGGGCAACCGGCACTATGCCGAATTTGAGGTCGCATGCGTATAGGAAATCTGTATCCTGTAGCCCTGCATTTCGCTCCCACGGGACGGGGATATACCCTGGCGGGGAACCGGGCCAAGATCGCTTGTAAGCGCTTTCGGGGACCGTGTGGTGGCGCCGCGGACGCATTGCGCCGACAGCCAATACTCCTTTTTGTCCCACATCCATTTTCCACAATACAAAAGAACAAAGGGAGTATATGGATTTCTCATGGACAATCCCGAGCACCTGTACACCGAACATGAAATCAGCGAGCTGGTATCTGGTGCCGGCCCGTTTGCGGCCGCAATGCGCGCGTCGCGGATGCCGATGGTGATCACCGATCCGCGAAAGGCGGATAACCCGATCATCTTTGTCAATGATGCCTTTGCCAGGTTGACGGGCTACAACCGTGAGGAAACGCTTGGCAAGAACTGCCGGTTTCTTCAGGGGCCGGGTACGAATGCCAACGACGTTCGTCGCCTTAAGCAGGCGATCGCGGAGCGCCGTTCCGTCGAACTGGACCTGCTGAACTACAAGCGGGATGGGTCGATCTTTTGGAACAGGCTGCTGATTTCGCCGGTCTTTGAGGGCGAGGAACTGGTGTATTTCTTTGCCACTCAATACGACGTCACACGCGAGCGTGCGGTCAAGGCCATTGAGCATCAGGAAGACTACCAGCTCGAACTGGAGCAGCGGATCGCCGATCTGATTGCCAGCGAAGAGCGTTTGAATTTCACGCTCAAGACAGGTGGTTTGGGAACCTGGGCGCTCGACGTTCCAGCGCAGAAGCTGTCTTGTTCTGCTCTTTGCAAGAAGAACTTTGGCCGCAGCCCGACGGACAGGTTCGATTACGAGGAACTCAAGGCGTCCATCCATCCAGGTGACTTCAACCGCTGGCAGGATGCGGTGATGTCTGCTCTTTCCACCGATGGCAACCTCCAGGTCGAGTATCGTGTCGTCCGGCCGGACGGGACTTTAAGCTGGGTTGAAGTTCGGGCAGAAACGAAGTTCAGCGCGGACGGGCAGCCGATCATGATGAACGGCATCTCGATGGACATCACCGCGTGCAAGACAATTGAGGCAGAGAAAGCCGTCATTGCGCAAGAGATGGGGCATCGGATCAAGAACATGATGGCGACTGTCCAGTCGATCGTGAACCAGTCGATGCGCGGCGATTTTGACGTGGCGACAATGCGCAACAACATCACCAGCCGCCTCGATGCGCTTGGCCGGTCTCACGATGTGCTGCGGTCCAGGGACTTTCTTTCGGCCAATATCAGGGCAGTCATCGAACGCGCCATCGAGCCTTTCGATGCCGGCGAGCGTTTTGTCATCTCCGGTCCCGACTTTCTCCTGTCCCACCAGGGCAGCAACACGCTGGCGCTTTCGGTGCACGAGCTTGCGACGAATGCGGCCAAATATGGCGCATTGTCGAAAAGCGGCGGCGAGGTTCGCATCGAGTGGCGGATCGAGGGCGAGGACTTCCACTTCAGCTGGGCCGAGAGCGGCGGACCGCCCGTGGTGACGCCCCAGAAGTCAGGCTTCGGGACACGTCTGATCAGAATGCTGGGCCTCGGCCTGAGTGGCAAAGCCTCGATCGATTACAACGAAACAGGCGTCGTCTTCACGGCATCGACCAGTCTCGCATCGCTTTCCGAAATCTGATCCGCAGATCGAGGCCCACCGGGCCAGAAGCCAATTGCTGCGGGCGAGGAGCGTTGATCGATGCAATCGTCGCGCTCGGCAGTCCATAGGCGAGGGGGCGGTGATCGGACACGCGACGTGGAACGCCGCATTGGGCGCTGTTAAAGTGTTGCCGGTCTTGACGGAAGTGTCGAAATCAGCCGATTTTGCCATTGTTGGTCGTGCGCATTTCGTGCGACGCACCGCATTCTCATTCTCATTCTCATTCTCATTCTCATTCTCAGATGCACGGAGCCTGCTTGTGACGATCGATTTTAGACGTGGACGATGGTTGAACGAGCCGGTCAACGCGGAGGTTACGGAAGACAGCCTGAGGATCACGACGGATGCGAAGACGGATTTTTGGCGCGAGACCTATTATGGCTTCACCCGTGATACGGGCCATTTTCTCGGCATACCGGCAGCGGACGGGTTCACGGCGGAAATCCGTGTGCAAGGCGAGTTTCGCACCTTGTACGATCAGGCCGGCCTGATGGTGCGGATCGATGAGACCCGTTGGGTCAAGACGGGTGTCGAGTTCACCGACGGAGAGGCATTCCTGAGCACGGTTGTCACCGACGGACGATCGGACTGGTCCGTCTCGCAGCCTTTCAAGCAGGTTGACGATTTCTACATACGCGTCACGCTGTCAAAAGGGGCGATGCGGATTCAGGCATCGCGAGATCGGAGCTTTTGGCCCCTTCTTCGGCTGGCGTCTTTTCCAGTTGCCGAGACTTACGAGGTTGGTCCGACGGCCTGTACGCCGGAACGCAGCGGACTGAGCGTCCATTTCTCCGAGTTCACGATTGGTCCGGCGACCACAAAGGATCTCCACGATCTAAGCTGAAGACGAGAGCGCTGATAAAGGGCGATCACTCGCTGCCATTGCTACCGGCTCGAACGAGCAGAATGGTGAGATAGTCCCGGAGTCCAAAATCGATCTCGATCTCTATCCGGACCATCGTCAATTACGGGTTCTTGAAATCCGATGGCTGTCGTGGTTCTCATGTTGGGACGAACGGTCCCCAGGCATTTCTGCCTCGTCCAGTTGCTGTAGGAGATGTGAGAAAAGCTCGTCCGTCTGTACCGATCTTCTCGATGCAGGGCGTGATGCTTGCTTTATGGCGTCGTGGCTCAAAAACCTAGCCAAGCGATAGTCTTGTCCTGTCACTGATCTGTCCCTGTTGTTCCCCACCCGGCAAACAGTTCCGGGTGGATTAGGTTCCGCGGCTGTGCGGCATCCATCGTGAAAAACAGGGGTGCGCCCATTAATGAGACAGTTATGGTTTCACAGCCGTTACATGCAGCCAGTCGGTCGGCTTGTTGTCGTAGCCGCTGCCTTTGGCTTCATGGATGGTGATCTGCTCCCATGAGAGTTGCTGGTAAACGTCTAAAAGCCAATCCGGTGACGGGTAATTATAGAAGCGATCGAGTTCGTCGCGGCCTTCGGCCGTTCCGGCCTTGTAGCTGCCATAGAAGACGCCCTTGTCTTTCAAGGCGGCATGAATGCGGGCGATGATCGATGGCAGGGTGGCGCGGGGCACATGCAGCAGGCAGGCATTGGCCCAGATGCCGTCATAGGCGTTTTGCTCGGCAATGTCTTCGAACAGCAAGGTGCTGGTTGCGACGCCCAGACGTTCTGCTGCCGCGCGCGCCATTTCAGGCGTGCCATCGGTGGGATGGACGTCGAAGCCGCGGGCAAGCATGGCTTCGCTATCCTGGCCTGCGCCGCAGCCGAGTTCGAGAATGCGGCCGCCGGGCGGAAGCGCTGCGAGAAAGGCCTTGAGGCGAGGGGAGGCGTCTACGCCTCGCGTGGTGTAGGCGGCAACTTCTCGGGCGTAGAAGCCGATCGTATGATCATCGCGGGCAGTCATGGATGCTCTCTCTCCTCAGTCACATTCCATTGAGGTCAAGCGGTTAGCAGTTTTGCGCGATCGTCTCCACCTCTGCCGGTTGGGTTCAGACTGCTTCCAGGCTTGATGGGTGGCCATTGGTGCACTGGCCACCACAAGTGTTTCAGAGCTTGACGATGTCAGAGCGGCACCACCATGATTGTGAGGAGCCGCAGGACGGGCCCGTTCGTTTGCGTCAGAAAGGTGTGATGATGACGGTTGATGTGAGTCTGACATCTTACCCGGGTCTCGATGATCGCATTACGGTTATTCGGGCGGGTGATGAGGTCGATGCTGTGTTCGTCAGCACCGAGCGTTTCAATGTGCTGGTCGATACGCTGGGGACGCCGAGCCTGTGCCGGCGTGCGCTGGAGCTGCTTGCCGATCGCATGCGGGATCGACCGCTCATCGTCGTCAACTCGCATATGGACTGGGACCATTTTTGGGGCAATCGTGCCGTCGGTGGCGCGCCGATCATTGCCCATCAATCCGCGATCGATCGCTTGCGCGATCCGTCTGCGCTTCAAACGCTTGAACAGAAGAGAACGACCGAGCCCCGCTTTGACGAGGTCGAGCTTGTGCCACCGACATTGACCTTCAGCGGCGAGAGCATGACGCTGCATGGCGGGGATCTCAGCCTGCATCTTCTGCACACGCCCGGACACACGCCAGATCATCTTGCCGTCTGGATACCGGAGATCGAGACGTGTCTGGCGGTGGATGCGGTCGAGCATCCCATTCCGGAGGTTTGGAGCAGCGCGCCTGATGATTTGCGCAGCCTTCGCTCCTCGTTGGACCTCATTCGCAGCCTGAACCCGAAACAGCTTGTTCTTGCGCATGGACAGACGAGTGACCACGCCGTTTTGGATCGCAACATCGCCTATTTTGAGAACATTCAAGAGGCTGTGGCTCTCGTTCCTGCATCTGAGTTGATGAGCGCGGCTCTGGCTCAACGCGAGGGAATGAGGCTGAAAGACTTCGTTGATCTTCCGGCGGGCATGTCTTTCGGGGCCCGGGAGTTTTACGAACGCTGCCACCGCTCCAACCTTGCGGCTACAATCGCGGCGCGGGGAGCGTCTTGATCTGTCAGCTGGACGATGAAGCCGAGCATAGCGCGGTGAAAGATCCTGGAGACGCCTGTCGCGATTGATCGCACAGTCCATTCAAACGGGCGTGGATTTTGGCTCTAAAGCGTCGGCCCGAAAACCGGACTCGATTTTCGCAACGGCGCCTTAACTCTGCGACTGACTTTGACTCTGGGATTCATGCACGGTGACGGACACGCTCAGGCTTTCGCCGGAAACGCCAACGCGCATGCCCGACACCGGGGCGCAGTCGCGGTAGGACAGGCCGGTGGCGATGCGGACATAGCGCTCATCCGGGCAGATCTTGTTGGCGGCATCGAAGCCGACCCAGCCCAGGCCGGGAAGATGGGCTTCACCCCAGGCGTGGGTTGCCACCTGTTCTTCGACGCCTTCCATCATCAGGTAGCCGGAGACGTAGCGGGAAGGGTGGCCGAGCAGGCGGGAGGCGGCAATGAAGATATGGGCGTGGTCCTGGCAGACACCCTTGCCGGCTTCCAGCGCCTGTTCCGCCGTGGTTTCGGTGCCGGTGCTGCCGGTTTGATATTCAACCTCCAGGTGAATCAAGGCCATCAGTTCGTGAAGGCGTTCCAGTTCGGTGCTGCCTGAACTCTGTCGGGCCATCTCGCGTATCAGCTTGCCGGGCTTGGTCAGCGGCGTATCGCGCATGAAGAGCCAAAGCGGCGCGTTGCCGATATGCGCGCCGAAGACGCCTGCCTTGTCCTTCGTTTCCACTTCGCCGCTTGCCGTAACCTTCACGGCGCGGCTCGGACCTTCGCTTTCCACAAGCTCGATGCGGTTGCCGAAATGGTCGTCGTAGCGCGTTTCTACTGTCGCGCCCTCAACGACGACGTCCCAGTTCAGCACGGTCTGCATCGGGCCGCTGAGCGGTGTCAGGCGCAGGCGCTGAAGGGAGTATGGCACCACCTCTTCGTACAGATATTCGGTCGTGTGATTGATCTTCAGACGCATTCGCCCCGTATCCCCGTCTTGTACCGCTTACTGATAGAAGCGGTAACCTTCCGTGATTTCCTGACCCAGCTGGCCGTTCCTGTTGATGAAGGCTTCCAGGAACTCGTGCAGGCCCCGATCCATCACGCGGTCGATGGTGGTTTCCTTCAGTGTCGACAAAATGGCGTCCGACGTTTCGTGTGCCTTGTGCCGCTCGCCATAATCCTTGGCGAGATAGCCGAGGTTGCTGACGATCTTCTCATAGCAATAGGCGAGCGAACGCGGCATGCGGGCGTTGAGAATGAGGAAGTCGGCAATGTTGGCGGGTTTGTATTCCGCGTCGTAGACCCAGCCATAGGAGCGGTGGGCCGACACTGAGCGCAGGATCGATTCCCATTGTGCATTGTCGAGCGAGGAGCCAACCTGCGCCGCTGCCGGCAGAAGCACGTAATATTTGACATCGAGAATGCGCGCGGTGTTGTCCGCCCGTTCGATGAACGTGCCGATGCGCGAGAAATTGTAGAGGTCGTTGCGCAGCATCGAACCGTGGAAGGCGCCGCGCACCAGGCCTGCCCGATGCTTGATGACATCGATGACATGCGGCATTTCCGCCGGTTTGAGGCGGCGTCCGAGCAGGCTTTTCAACTCGATCCAGAACTCGTTGGTCGCTTCCCAGGTCTCGCGCGTCAGTGCCGTGCGCACCATGCGGGCGTTGTTGCGGCCGGAGTCGATGCAGGACATCACGCTCGACGGGTTGCTCTTGTCGCGCAACAGATAGTCGATCGCATCTGCCGACGTGACCTTTTCGTTGTCTTTGAGAAAGGCTTCGCGAACGCCCGCACTTTGCAGCACGCCGTCCCAATCTTCATCCGCGCTGCCGCTTCGCGTCAGCGAGACACGCAGGCCCGCATCGACGAGGCGCGCTATGTTTTCGGCGCGCTCGATATAGCGGAACATCCAGTAGAGCCCGTTTGCAGTTCTTCCCAACATGGCTCAGTCCTCCAGTACCCAGGTGTCTTTGGTGCCGCCACCCTGGCTGGAATTGACGACGAGCGAGCCCTGCTTGAGGGCCACGCGGGTCAGGCCGCCTGGAATGATTTTGACCTTGTCGGACACAAGCACATAGGGACGAAGATCGACATGGCGTGGCGCGATGCCGTTCTTCACCATGATCGGGACAGTCGAGAGAGAAAGCGTCGGCTGGGCAATGTAATTGTTCGGCCGCGCGCGCAGCTTCTCGGCAAACAAGGCGCGCTCCTTCTTCGAGGCTGTCGGGCCGACCAGCATGCCGTAACCGCCGGAGCCATGCACTTCCTTGACGACGAGATCGGCGAGATTATCGAGCACGTATTTCAGGCTGTCCGGTTCCGAACAGCGCCATGTCGGCACGTTTTCAAGAAGCGGCTTGCGGCCGGTATAGAACTCGACGATTTCCGGCATGTAGGAATAGATCGCCTTGTCATCGGAAATGCCGGTGCCGGGCGCATTGGCGATGGTGATATTGCCGGCGCGGTAGACATCCATGATGCCGGGAATGCCAAGCGCCGAGTCCGGGCGGAAGGTGAGGGGATCGAGGAAATCGTCGTCGACCCGGCGATAGAGCACGTCGATGGCTTCATAGCCTTGCGTGGTGCGCATCTTGACCTTGCCGTCCATGACGCGCAGGTCAGAGCCTTCCACCAGTTCCACGCCCATCATGTCGGCCAGGAAGGAATGCTCGTAATAGGCGGAATTGTGGATGCCGGGTGTCAATACCGCCACGCGTGGCTTGCCCTTGCAGCCGGGGGGCGCGAGCGACGCCAGCGACTGGCGCAGTTGATAGGGATAGTCCTCGACGCGCTGAACCCGGTTCTCATGGAAGAGTTCTGGGAACATCTGCATCATGGTTTCGCGGTTTTCCAGCATGTAGCTGACACCCGACGGCGTTCTGGCATTGTCTTCCAGCACGTAGAACTGGTCTTCGCCGGTGCGCACGATGTCGGTACCGACAATGTGGGTGTAGACGCCGCCGGGCGGGCGGAAGCCGATCATCTGCGGCAGGAAGGCTTCGTTCTTCTCGATCAGCTCGCGGGGAATACGACCTGCCTTGATGATTTCCTGCTTGTGGTAGATGTCGTCCAGAAAGGCGTTGAGCGCGATGACGCGCTGTTCGATGCCCTGAGCAAGCTTGCGCCATTCCTTGCCGGAAATGATGCGCGGAATGATGTCGAAGGGGATGAGCTTTTCGGCGCTGTCGGCGTGGCCATAGACGGCAAAGGTAATGCCGGTTCTGCGGAAGATGTTTTCCGCGTCCTTGGATTTCTGGATCAGATGCGACCGGTCCTGTCGGCTATACCAGTCGTTGTAGTTTGCGTATGGGCTTCGCGGCGTGGTGTCCGCATTTATCATTTCATCAAATGCCAACTTTCAGATCCCCTTTTTGTACATTTGAATACAAGGTTGGAAGCAATGCAAGCCGCATGAGCGGTCGGCGATCCAGATTTTTTGGGCCGCCTCGGTCCCTCAAAGCGACTGAAAATAAAGCAATCTTTCCCTCTCAGCATCAAAATGCGGCAGCGCGTGGAAAGTTCATTCCGTGTCGGTAGAATTGCGGAGGTTTTTACGCCCGATGCGAAGGCTCAATGCCTATAAATTGAGCGCATTTTTATTATGCGTCCTTCCCCCAGAATTGAGTGCCGGAGGAGAAGATGCGGCGCGGCCAGGGCAGAATAAGAATGGACTCGGCAGAGGGATGTGGTGCCCGCTCGTCCTTAACCTCCGGGCAGGGATATTAGATATTTGTTAATCATAAAAATATACCTCTGGTTAAATCGAAAGATTCGTGACGGCAGGGGGTAATATGTCGATTTCGCGTCGTGGTGTCCTGTTCGGGTTGCCACTTTTCCTGGCAGGCTGTGCAAGTATCAATCCCGCGGGCCAGCGGCAGAACTATGCGGCTCTGCCGAATGAGCAGTTTCCCATGGCAGCCATGCCGCTTGAGAAGATCAAGCCGGAACTGCGCCGCCAGGAAGTGGCCTATGAAACCACCTATCCGGCCGGAACCGTGGTCGTCGACACGCCGGCGCGCCGCCTCTATTTCGTTCTCGGCGATGGCCGCGCCGTTCGCTACGGTGTGGGTGTCGGTCGACAGGGACTGGCGCTGAAGGGCAATGCCTATGTGGGCCGCAAGGCCGAATGGCCAAGCTGGACGCCGACCCCGAACATGATCCGCCGCGAGCCGGAACGGAACCTGAAATATGCCGGCGGCATGCCAGGCGGTCTCAATAACCCGCTGGGTGCGCGTGCGCTTTATCTTTATCGCAACGGCAATGACACGATGTTCCGCCTGCATGGCACCAACCAGCCGCAGTCGATCGGACACGCCATGTCGAGTGGTTGTATCCGTATGCTCAACCACGATATCATCGACCTTTACGAGCGCGTTCCGGTCGGCGCCCGCGTGGTCGTGATCCAGGCGTGAAGCATCTCATTAACGCCCTGATCGGGCGTTAGAGCGGCCTTGTTGAACAATGAGGCCGCCCCAATGGCCCGATCGGTGGGGCGCTTTCAACCTGATACAAAGGTATGCGCATGTGCCGTTTTCTTGCCTATTCCGGCTCACCTGTCTGGCTAGACACTCTGCTGATCGAGCCGGAAAGTTCGCTGATCAGCCAGTCGCTTGCCGCAAGAGAAGCCAAGACGGTGGTGAACGGCGATGGGTGCGGGATCGGCTGGTATGGCGAAAGGCCCGAGCCGGGGATCTATCGCGGCATCCTGCCCGCATGGTCTGACAGGAACCTCACCTCGCTGTGTCATCAAATCCGCGCCGGCATGTTTCTGGCGCATGTGCGCTCCGCCACCACCGGCGGCGTTTCCATGGCCAACTGCCATCCCTTCGGTTTCGGCCGGCACCTCTTCATGCATAACGGCCAGATCGGCGGCTATGAGAAGGTGAAGCGCGCCATCGAGGCGCATATTTCCGATGATGTTTATTGCTCGCGGGCCGGCAACGGCGATAGCGAGGCGATGTTCCTGATTGCCGCTGGCCTCGGTCTCGATAAGGACCCGGTCGATGCGCTTTCGCGCACCATCGAAATCTGCATGGATGTGGTGCTGGATGCAGGCGTTGATCAACCTATCCGTTTCAGCGCCATCCACGCCGATGGCGATACGCTGCATGCCTTTCGCTGGTCGAGCGACGCGCGCCCGCCGACCCTATACTGGCGCAATATGGGAGAGGGCATCGCCATCGCCTCCGAACCTTTCGGCACCGGCGGCGAGATGTGGGAAATCATCCCTGCCAATACGGTGGCGACGGTGACCAAGGGCAAGATCGAGTTCAAGCCCTTCACGCCTTACTATCGCGATGCGGTTCTGATGACCGCCTGAGTGCGGTGTGCCGTCAACCGAAACCTAAAATATGTGGATTAATTTCTGGCGCCAATAGATGCTGCCGGTTGAATTCCGCTATGCGAGGCGGGAAACGGACCATTTTTTCAACTCAACGGAGAGTTGCGCCTGTGGCTGATAGATCTCCTTCTTTTCGATAGCGGAAATGTGATTATCGAGCGCTCGATTTCGCGCCTATCGACGAAGCGCAACCCAGAGCAAATGCGATGACCGTATTTCCATCGTATGAGCTTCAACCCTTTGTTTTTAAGCATTTCTAGACACGAAGCTAAGCACCGCCGCTGGAAATGCGCCAATCAGGAACGCTTGAATGTCGGTATTTGAAAAATTGTCCCGCTACCAGCCTTACGCCCTTGCAGCACTGCGTATCATTGCAGCACTTCTCTTTATCGAACACGGCACGCAGAAGCTGTTCGGCTTTCCTCCTTCTACAATGGAAGGCTCGCTTCCGCCGCTTCTTCTTGCGGCCGCGCTGCTGGAACTCGTCGGCGGCATTCTCATCCTTGTCGGCCTCTTTACGCGACCGGTCGCCTTCATTCTCTCCGGCCAGATGGCCTTTGCCTATTTCATGGCACATGCGCCGAAGAGCTTCTTCCCCGCCATCAATGGCGGTGATGCTGCGATCCTCTTCTGCTTCGTCTTCCTGTTCCTGGTGACCGCCGGTCCGGGTGCGTTCGCAGTCGATAAGCGTTAAGACGCCCTTGTTCGCCGTCATCCCTGGGCTCGACCCAAGGATGGCGGAGAGCGGGCTATTGGGATTCAACCGCAACTCCCATCGGAGGCGCTTAAAGTCGGTGGCTTCTCAATTTTCGGAAAGCACGACGCGTCGATTCAAAAAGGTAAAGCATCCTTGGAGGGTCCAATAGGACACGGCGCTTTAAAACGCTTCCAGCGCGCCTTTCGGTAGCCACTGGCTGATCTTGGCGCGCAGCAGTTCCGGGCTGATGGGCTTAGAGACGTAGTCGTCCATGCCAGACGCCAAGCACAATTCGCTGTCCAGATCCAAAGCGTGCGCCGTAACGCCGATGATCGGCACGCGGCCGAGGCGGCCGTCTTCGTCATCTTCCATCTGGCGGATGGATTGGGTGGCGTGGTAGCCACTCATGACCGGCATCGACACGTCCATCAAGATGAGCGCCGGGCTCTCGTTGCGCCAGGCTTCCACGGCCTTCTTGCCATTGGCGACGATGCGGAAGCTGAGTCCTGTTTGCTGCAGGATCTGGCTGAAGACGATCTGGTTGACATCATTGTCTTCCACCACCAGCACGTCGATGCCGGAGCCGTTCTTGCGGGGCGGCTGCGGCAGGTGAAACGGCTGGTCATCCTCGACAGGTGCGGTGATTAAAGGCGAGGGGATGTCTGTCAGAACAGGAGCGGGAATGAGCGCTTCCAGCGTCTCGCGAAGTTTTCGCCTGCGCACCGGCTTGGCAAGGTAGGCTTGAGCGTTCTCGCAAGCGTCTTTCTCTCCAAGCGCGGTCAGCAGGATCACGGGTATGTCCTGCATGCCGGGATGACGGCGGAGGTAACCGGCCACGTCATTGGCACGCATATCGGACATCGCTTCATCGACAAGGAGGGCGGCGGGGCGCAGACCGAGCGCTATGGCTTCCTCCAGAACGGCAAGCCCTGTCGTGCCGTCTTCGGCGGCATAGGCGTCCAGCTTCCAGTCGCTGAGATGTCTTGTCAGAATATCGCGGCTCATCGCATTGCCATCGATCACCAGGATGCTTGCATGGGCAGGCCATAGAGGTATGACGGGTTGCGCCGAAATCACGCAAACCGGCAGCGTCACGGTAAAGACCGATCCACTGTCCTCTTCGCTTTTCGCTTCGATCCGGCCATCGAACAAAGATACGATCCTGAGGGTTTCAGCGAGCCCGGTTGCGGCGGGTGCAGAACGACTGTTTTGACCAAGGATAGAGGCAAGTTGCTCCTGCGACATGCCGATGCCGGAATCTTCGACGGTCAGCCGAAGTGAGGCACTGTCCGCGACGTTCTCAGCCTTCAGCTTGATAATAACATGACCGGACCGGGTGAAGCGGATGGCGTTGCTGACGAGGTGGGTGACGATCTGACGCAAGCGCGCTGCGTCCGCTTCGATCGTGATCTCTGCCGATGAATCGATGTCGGTAAAGAGTGTCAGCCCATTCTCATCTGCATGAAAGGCGAGCAGCGCCGCAATCTCTTCCACCAGCTCCGCGGGATCGAAGAGGCTGGTCTGCAAGGATGCTGAGGCGTCAGTCTCCGATGCGCTCAGCACAGCGTCCAGGCTTCGCAGCAACGCGTTGCCGGATTGGACGATTGTGTCCGCATAGATCCTTTGTCGGGTGTCGAGGTCGGTTCGGGCCAGCGCGTCTGCCATGCGAAGGATGCCGGTGAGCGGCGTCTTGATCTCGGAGAGCCAGCGGGCGGCATTGCTGCGGTGCAGATCATCTTCTTCTGCACTTTGAGCGTCATTTTCCATGACACTGACCGGGTTCGCCCGTGGCGCGCTGTCGAAGTCCGGCATCTTTTCGAAGACTTCGTAGAGAAAGATTTGCCCGGCCTCGTCGATGAAGCGCTCGCATCGCAAGGTCTGCGCGTCGGGCAAGATGCCCCGGCAAGTGGCGACCTCGTCGGTGGCGAAGACCAGACAGCGGCGTTCCTTGTCCTCCCGCTCCACATCGTCCGCGGTGTTGAAGATGAGGCGGCTGGTTTGCCCGGCGAAGTCTTGTTGGTTCTTTCCGGCAAAACGGGCATAGGCTGCGTTGACGCAGATATAGCGCAACTCGCTATTCTTGACGCAAGCCGGCAGGTGCAGGGACGAAACGCCCTGGCAAGCCTTTTCCAACAAGCTGCCCTCGATACTCAAGCCGTACTCCGCACCATCAATGGAATCAAAATATCTTTAATCTGATCGCAAGCTAGGAGAGGTGAGCATGAAAAACCATGGGCGACCAAGGCTTTTCACGCTTTTTTAACCATAAGCATCAGGTTGAGAGCGTGGTGCCTGCGAAAGAATTGCTTGACTTTTTTCGGCAAAACGACCACATGCCTGTCAAGCTTTCACCTTCCACAGCCGCGTGAGCTGTAGCGTCCACTTGAAAATTATACGCACGCATGAAGGAAAAGCGCAGGCAATACAGAATACGGCGACCCTTCGCCGGTGCTAAGCGCAGAAAGTCATTTCAACCACCAAGTTCCCAATTCACGCGGGGTTCTTGACGCCAAGACAACCGGACAGCATGGGCTGAACCGGCTGAAGCGTTTTGGCGCCCCGAAAGGTATTCTATTGACCAGTTTTAACGAACTCGGCCTCTCCGAAAAGCTCGTGGCTGCGGTCACCGCTCTCGGTTACACGACACCAACACCTATTCAGGCGAAAGCCATTCCCTTCCTCATGGAAGGTCGCGACGTCATTGGTCTGGCTCAGACCGGCACCGGCAAGACCGCTGCATTCGGCCTGCCGATGATCGAAATGCTGATGAAGCATGCCGAACGTCCTGCAAACCGCACCACCCGCTCCCTGATCCTTGCGCCGACGCGCGAACTGGTCAACCAGATCGGTGAAAGCCTGCGCGCCTTCGTGAAGAAGACTCCGCTTCGCATCAACCAGGTTGTCGGTGGCGCATCCATCAACAAGCAGCAGCTGCAGCTGGAAAAGGGTACCGACATTCTGGTCGCCACGCCTGGCCGCCTGCTCGACCTGATCGCGCGCAACGCGATTTCGCTGTCCAAGGTCACGCATCTCGTTCTCGATGAAGCCGACCAGATGCTGGATCTCGGCTTCATTCACGATCTGCGCAAGATCTCCAAGATGGTGCCTGCCAAGCGTCAGACGCTTCTCTTTTCGGCGACCATGCCGAAGACGATTGCCGATCTTGCCGGTAGCTACCTGACCGATCCGGTCAAGGTGGAAGTGACACCTCCGGGCAAGGCTGCCGACAAGGTGGAGCAGTATGTTCACTTCGTTGCCGGCAAGAACGACAAGACCGATCTTCTGAAGAAGTCTCTGTCGGAAAACCCCGATGGCCGCGCCATCGTCTTCCTTCGCACCAAGCATGGTGCGGAAAAGCTCTACAAGCATCTTGAGCATATCGGCTTCAAGGTCGCGTCGATCCATGGCAACAAGAGCCAGGGCCAGCGCGAGCGCGCGTTGAAGGGCTTCAAGGATGGTGAAGTCAAGGTGCTGGTGGCGACGGACGTTGCTGCACGCGGTATCGACATTCCTGCCGTGACGCATGTCTTCAACTACGATCTGCCGGAAGTGGCGGATGCCTATGTGCATCGTATCGGCCGTACGGCCCGTGCGGGTCGCGATGGTATTGCGATTGCATTTTGCGCACCGGACGAAACCCGCCTGCTGCATGACATCGAAAAGCTGATGAAGATCGAAATTCCGGTCCTCTCCGGCGAGCGTCCAGAAGGTCTTGCCAGCCCGACCCGTGGCAGCGGCAACCGTGGCGGTCGTGGAAACGGCGCCGGTAATGGCGGTCGTCGTCAGGGTGGCGAGCGCGGCGAGCGTGCGCATGGCGATCGTCCGGCCCGTGCTCATCGTGAAGGCGGTCCCCGTGAAGGTGGTCATCGCGACGGTGGACGCCGCAATGGCGATTTCCGTGGACAGCGTGCGGGCGAGTTCGCTCCTGTCGAGCGCGACAACGATCTGGAAGTCACGTCCGACTTCAAGCGTACCAAGGTTGAAGGTGCCGAAGGCGCCAAGGCTGCAGGTCCGCGCAAGCATCGTGGCGGCCAGGGCCGTCCAGCCCGCAAGGCTGGCTCCTTTGCCGCTGCCGGTCAGGCTCGTCCTGCCGGTAACGCCGGTCGCGGTCGCAAGCGCGGCTGATCTGATCTGATGAATTCGAAAACGCCCGGACGATGATCCGGGCGTTTTTGTTTTGGGCATCTTGTCGATGGGACGGCGAGGCTACTCGGCCGATCTGCTATCGCCCTGCTTCGTGCCGCAGAGCATTTCCCGCTTGCCCGCAAAGCCCTTTCGGCGCTCGACTGCAAAGCCTGCGGACTGCAAGTTTCGGCGGACAAATCCAGCGGCGGCATAGGTCGCGAAGGTTCCGCGCTCTTGCGTCTTGTCGTAGATCGCGCTCATGATCTCTACCGACCACATGTCTGGATTGCGCGCTGGCGCAAAGCCATCGAGGTACCAGGCGTCGAAGACGAGGTCGCTTTGCTTGATACCCTGTAACGCCTCGCCGCAGACGACGGTGAGCTTCGTCTGCTCATCCAGTTGCAGCTCAACGATACCGTGGGGCTCTTCCGGCCAAAGTGCGACGAGGGCCTGACGCTCGGCATTCACCTCGGGCCAGCGCGACAGCGCCCGGTCGATCTCTGCGGCGCGCATCGGGTAAAGCTCGAAGGACACGAAGTGCAATGTCTTGCCAGGCTTGCGCGCAATCCTCCACTGCCGCCATGTCTCGGTGAGATTGAGCGCGGTGCCGAAGCCGAGTTCTCCGATCACGAAGGTTTCTTTCGGGTGATCTTCCCAGCGATCCGGCAGTCCGTTGCCGTTGAGAGAGACATGCTCGCATTCCAGCCGCCCCTCGGTCTGGCAATAAAAATGATCGCCAAAGGCCAGGGAATAGGGCATATCGCCCTCTCGCCAATCCAGCATGTTGTTGCCGGTGCTGTCCGGTCTTGCGTCTTCGGGATGTGTCATGGTCCAAGCCGATAGTCTTCCCGATCACCAAGGTCAATCGCCTTGGCCCTCCCGTACCGCGCTGCTGATTGTCGGCGGCGGCATAATGGGCCTGTGGGCGGCGCTGAAGGCGGACCGTCTGGGGGTCGATACGGTGCTGGTCGATGCGGGCCAAACGGGAAGCGGCGCAAGCGGCGGCCTGCTCGGCGCCCTGATGCCGCACATGCCGGATCGCTGGAACGACAAGAAGCAGTTTCAGTTCGATGCGCTTCTGACGCTTGAAGACGAGATTGCGCAGCTGGAAGCCGAAACCGGCATGTCGGCCGGTTACCGGCGATGCGGGCGCATCATCCCGCTGCCGAAGCCGCATCTGCGACCCATCGCCGAACGCCATCGCCAGGAGGCGCTGACCAACTGGGATCAGCAGGGGCAGCGTTTTCACTGGCATGTGCTGGATGCGCCGCCGGTGGCAAACTGGGTCGATGCATCCGCGGGGCAGGCGGGCTTTGTGCATGATACCTTTGCCGCCAAGGTCTCGCCGCGGGCGTTGGTTGCAGCACTCACCGTGCGTCTTAAAGCTTCGCGACACGTGCGTGTCGTGGAGGGCCAACGGGTTGTCTCGCTGGGCAAAGAGCGCGTCGCGCATTTCGACGATGGCGCGCGACTGTCATTTTCCCATGCCATTGTCTCGGCGGGCCATACTTCCTTTCCACTCTTGACGCAGGCATTTGCGCTTCCCGCTGAGCCAGCACTGGGTCAGGCGGTGAAGGGCCAGGCCGCCCTGTTGCGGGCGACGATCGATCCGGCCATGCCGGTGGTCTTCCTCAACGGGCTTTACATCGTGCCGCATGAGGACGGAACGGTTGCGATCGGCAGCACCAGCGAGGAAGACTTTGCCGATGCCTTCAGCACCGATGCGAAGCTGGACGCTCTGATGGATGCGGCAAGGGAAATTGTGCCGGCGCTTTCAACGGCCGAGGTGATCGAGCGTTGGGCCGGTCTTCGTCCAAAAGCAATTGGTCGTGATCCGATGGTGGGTGCACATCCTGATTGCCCTCAGATTGTAGCCCTGACCGGCGGCTTCAAGGTGAGCTTCGGTCTGGCGCATCGTCTTGCGAATGCTGCGCTTTGCGCCGTTCAGGGCCAGAATATGGATGTGCCCTCAAGCTTCCGCACCGAAACGCACCTGGCTCTCGCTCACGGAAATCTTTGATTCGTCTTCGTTTTGCGTCGTCAATCTGTCACGCAAATCACCTATCTGCTGTCGCCATGCACATACAGACGTAAATCCCAGTTGAGCGGGGCGAGGTGACGACGCATGCGGTACGCCATTCATTACACGCCTTCCCCGAACGATCCGATGACCTTTGCCGCGGCATCGTGGCTTGGGCGCGACGTCTATTCCGGCCACAGCATCGAGCCACCGCCGCAGACCGGGCTTGGGATGCAGGAGCTCTCCTACTTCACTGCACTTCCGCGCCGATACGGCTTCCACGGTGCAATCAAGGCGCCGTTTTACCTTGCCGAAGGCATGACCGAAGCCGGGCTTCTTCGCGACCTGATGCGGTTTGCCGGCGCGCACCAGCCCTTCACGCTGCCGCCGCTTGAAATCGCCAAGCTGGGCAACAGCTATGGGCTCGTCCCGTCCTGGCCATCGGAGACGCTGAATTTCCTCGCCGCGAGCGTGGTGCAGGATTTCGATCGCTACCGCGCGCCTCTTTCTGACGCCGACATCGACCGGGCCGATCCGCACCGGCTCTCTGCTACACAGTTGACCAATCTGCATCGCTGGGGACACCCTTACGTCATGGATGAGTTTCGTTTTCAGATGACGCTGACCGGCGCCATCGTGCCAGCCGATTGCGCTCGCCTGGAGCGGGCCTTGCGAAGCGTTTTCGCCGCCCTGCTGGAGCGACCGCTGGAGTTCGCCAATCTGGCGCTCTTCGTCGAAGAAGAGCCGGGGGCACCTTTCAGGGTGCATTCGCTGCATCCGATGGGCCGCGTCTCGGCGCGCAAGATCGCCTGATTGCAAGGCGCGCTGGACGTTTCAGCCCAGCGTAAAAGCAGCGGGCGCTTTTGGTGAAATTGCGCTGAAACGCTCTCGACTTTCCGGTCTGCGATGCTACCGTTCACGAAATTTCGTGAAGGTGATTTGATGATTTCCGCAGACTATCCCCGCAATCTCATTGGTTATGGCCGCAACGCTCCCGATCCGAAATGGCCGGGAGATGCGCGCATCGCCGTGCAATTCGTCATCAATTATGAAGAGGGCGGGGAGAGCTGCATTCTCGACAATGACAAGGCGTCGGAATCGCTGCTCTCCGAAATCGTTGGGGCGCAGCCGTGGGCCGGTCAGCGCAACCTCAACATGGAATCGATCTACGAATATGGCTCGCGCGCCGGTTTCTGGCGTCTCTGGCGCATGTTCACCTCGCTTGGCGTGACCACCACTGTCTATGGCGTGACCTCCGCCATGGCGCGCAATCCGGAAGCGGTTGCGGCGATGAAGGAAGCGGGGTGGGAGATTGCCAGCCACGGCTATCGCTGGCTGGAATATAAGGATTTCTCCGAAGAGGAAGAGCGCAAGCACATTCTCGAAGCGGTGCGGCTGCACACCGAACTGACCGGCGAGCGGCCTTACGGCATGTATCAGGGCAAGCCGTCCGACCATACGCTGAAGCTGGTGATGGAGGAGGGTGGCTTCCTCTATTCCTCCGATTCCTACGCCGACGATCTGCCCTATTGGGTCAAGGGTTCTAAGAACGATCCATTCCTGATCATCCCCTATACGCTCGAAACCAACGACATGCGCTTTGCCACGCCGCAGGGCTTCAATTCCGGCGATCAGTTCTACACCTATCTGAAGGATGCCTTTGACGTGCTCTATCAGGAGGGCGCGGAAGGCTCCGCCAAGATGATGAGTGTCGGCCTGCATTGCCGTCTGGTCGGACGTCCGGGACGTGCGGCAGCGCTTCGTCGCTTCATCGAATATGTGCTCGGCCACGAGAAGGTCTGGATACCGCAGCGGATCGACATTGCGCGCCACTGGCACGAGCATCATAAGCCGGAGGCGCTTTGATGCTAGAGCGCGACGATTTCATCAGCCGTTTCGGCGGCGTCTTCGAGCATTCTCCCTTCATCGCCGAGCGCGCCTATGATGCAGGTCTTGTGGTGGAGCCGCTGACGGCGAAAGGTGTTCACGAGGCGCTTCGCGTGCCGTTTCGTGCCGCCTCATATGAGGAGCGTCTCGGCGTCTTGCGGGCGCATCCGGATCTTGCCGGTAAGCTCGCCATTGCCGGCGGGCTGACAGAGGACAGCAAAAAGGAGCAGGCCGGTGCCGGGCTCGATCGGCTGACGCCGGAAGAGCATGCGCGCTTCACCGCCCTCAATACGGCTTATGTCGAGAAGAACGGTTTTCCTTTCATCATCGCGGTGAAGGGGCTTAACAAGGACGATATTCTGCGTGCCTTCGAAGAGCGCATTCACAACGATGCCGAACAGGAGTTTGCGACGGCAACCGCACAGGTGGAGAAGATCGCTTACTTGCGCCTTTCCGCGCTGTTGCCCGAGACTGCCGCCTGATGCGGCAGCTTTCCATGCGGCCTTTTGCGCCCTATATTCCCCGCCAGCAAAGGATTTAGGCGATGAGACCGTCGGACGTGCTGGAGCAGAATCGGGAGGCGATCCGCGAAGCGACCAAGCGCTTCAATGCGGCCAATCCGCGCGTCTTCGGTTCGGTTGCGCGCGGCGAGGACCGGCCGGACAGCGATCTCGATATTCTGGTCGATGCCTTGCCAGGGACGACCCTCTTCGATCTCGGCGGGTTGCTGGAGGAGCTTTCGGACATGATGAGAGGGACTAATGTCCATCTTCTCACGGCGGGCGATCTTCCTGAGCGCATTCGCTTTCGGGTCGTAGAAGAAGCAAGTCCGATATGAGATCTGACAGCCTGCTTCAGCATATTGAGACGATCGAGACGATCGCGTCGAGAGTTCAGACCTTCGTGCGGGACATGGACGAGGCGTCTTTCCTCTCCGACACGCGGACCCAGATGGCGGTGATGCTGTGCTTGGTTCTCATCGGCGAAGCCGTGATCAGGATTGATGGTGAGGCACCGGAATTCTTGGCGCAGCATCCCCATGTGCCTTGGGCACCGATCAGAGATATGCGAGACCTCATTCTGCTTGACTATGTCCAGGTCGAGTTGCCTGCCATCTGGCAGGCGGTCACTGAAATCATCCCCGATCTGCAAGAAGGTGTTGCCACCATCCGAAACTGGCGCGCGCAAGGTGAATAAGCATTTGAGTGAATTTCTGGAAATCCGCCCTCTCGAGCGTGAAGCCTTTCGTGCCTTTGGCGATGTTATCGAAGCCGATCCGTCGACGATGCGCCTCATCAATGGCGGCAATACCGAGCGGTATCATGCGCTCGCTCAAGCCGATGTGGTCGGTGAGGGCGCGCGCGTCGTCATCAATCTCTTTCGCGGCACGCCCCGACGCTTTCCCCATGCGATCGATATGATGGAGCGGCATCCGTTTGGCAGCCAGAGCTTTTCGCCGCTCTCTGCGCGACCGTTTCTGGTGGTGGTCGCGGAGGATGAGGGTGGCAAGCCGGGTCGGCCCCAGGCTTATCTTGCGGCGCCCGGCCAAGGGGTGAACTATCATCGCAATGTCTGGCACCATCCGCTGATGACGATCGGTGAAACGAGCGATTTTCTGGTGGTGGACCGCGATGGTCCAGGCATCAATCTGGAAGAGTATTTTTACGAGCAACCCTTTTTCATAGCGGAGCCACGTCCATGACCGGCCTGACGACCCATGTTCTCGATGCTGCCCACGGTACGCCTGCGCAAGGGCTGAAAATCGATCTCTACCGGCTGGATGGTGAGCGTCGCGAGAAGCTGAAGAGCGTGGAAACCAATAGCGATGGCCGGGTGGATGGTGGGCCGCTGCTGGTGGGTGAGGATTTCCGCGCGGGGCAGTATGAGCTGGTCTTCCATGCCGGCGATTATCTGCGCCAGAAAGGCTTTGTGCTGCCTGAACCGGCCTTCCTCGACATCATCCCCATCCGCTTCGGCATCGCCGATGAGGCCGGGCATTACCACGTGCCGTTGCTGCTTTCGCCCTTCAGCTACTCCACCTATCGCGGGAGCTGATCGTCATGATCTTTGCTGCGATTGCCGACGTCCACGGAAACCATGCAGCGCTTGAAGCGGTGCTGGCCGATATTGAAAAGCTTGGCATCACCGACATCGTCAATCTCGGCGATTGTTTCAGCGGTCCGCTGGAAGCGGGGCGCACCGCGAGATTGCTGATCGACCGAGGCATTCCGACGGTGCGCGGCAATCATGACCGCGCCTTGATCGAGGAGCAGCCGGATGAGATGGGGTCGTGGGAAAAGACGATCTACCCGCAGCTTTCTCCAGGGGATCTCGAATGGCTGAAAGCGCTGCCATTCGACATGGTGTTCAAGGACGTGGCCTATTGCTGCCATGGTTCACCGGCTGGCGATCTGGACTATTGGCTGGAGCGCATCCTGCCGGAGGGCGTGCTGCATCTGCGTGCCCGCGCCGAGATCGAAGCGCTTGCCCGCAGCATCGATCAGCCGATCATGCTTTGCGGCCACACCCATATTGCCCGCACCGTGCAGCTTTCCGACGGTCGCCTGATCGTCAATCCAGGCAGTGTGGGTTGTCCCGGCTGGAAGGATGACGAGCCGGTCTATCACCAGGTCGATGTCGGCCATGGACTGGCGGCCTACGCGGTTCTCGAAGACACCGCGCATGGCTGGCAGGTGACCCATCGCAATATCCGCTATGACGCAGCCCCCATGGCGGCATTGGCTCGCGAGAATGGCATGGACCGCGTCGGCAACGCGATCGAGAGCGGCTGGTTGGACTGAACTGGCCTGATCTGGGTGGAGCTCTGCTGTCAGAGCTCAGCCGTTGCTTGTCATGACCACGCAGGAATAGGAGCGTGCCTTCAGGTCCTTGCAGGCCGAAAGCGCCTCTGCCTGGGTGTCGAAGCCGGTGAAGCGGGCGCGGTAGAGCGTTGCGCCGCCGGTTCTGACCGCTTCGGTATAGGGTGCCACACCGGCATGGCCTGAGGATAGCGAATCCTTGGCAGATTTCAGCATGGAGAGGGCGGCGGCTTCGGAGTCGGTTGCGGCGATCTGCACTTCCCAGCGGCTTCTGCCTGGAGGAACGGCGGAGGGAGCTGCGACGGAAGTCTGCATCATATCGGCCATCATGCCATCTGCCGCCGCAATCTGATTTGCGATCGGGTCATGGCGCTCGGCAAACATCGGAAGAGGTACGACGGAGGGTGGCGTGTCGAAGGTGCGGCTGGTGCTGGCGCTGGCGACCAGCTGCTCGGTGTTGCGGGTGCGCGATGCTTTCGGAAGAGTGCGGTCAAGCAGCGCGACGACCTGATTGTCGCGGCGTTGGGCGCTCTGCCCACCCAAGACGACGGCGACGACGCTGCGGCCATTGTGATTGACGGCGCTGACGATGTTGAAGCCGGAGGCGTTGGTGTAGCCCGTCTTGATGCCGTCGACGCCCTTGTAGCGCGTCAGCAGGCGGTTATGGCCACGGATCGTCTTGCCGCGAAAGGTGAATGATGTGGAGCTGAACATCTTGTATTCGCGGGGAAAATCCCGTTGCAGTGCGAGGCCGAGTTTCGCCATGTCGCGCGCGGTGGTGACTTGCGATTTGTTCGGTAGGCCGGATGCATTGCGGAAGACGGTTTTCGTCATGCCAAGTTGGCGCGCCTTGCGCGTCATCATGTCGGCGAAGCGGGCTTCGGAGCCGCCGAGATAATCGCCCATGCCTTCGGCCAGATCATTGGCGGATTTGACGATCATGCCATAGACGGCTTCGCGTACCGTGAAGGTCGTGCCGGCGCGAACATAGAGCTTGGAGGGAATGGTCGCCGCGCCATTCTTCGACATGGTGATGCGCTGATCCCAGGTGATGCGGCCCTTATGCAGCGCCTCGAAGGTCAGATAAAGGGTCATCATCTTGGTCAGCGATGCGGGATATTTCAGCTGATCGGCATTCTGCGAATCCAGCACCTTTCCAGAATTCGCATCGATGACGATATGCGCATAGCGTGCCTGCGCTGGTGCTGCCCCGAAAGTGAGGATCGCGCAGAAAAATGCCAAAGCGAAAAGCCACGCTTCAGCCGTTCCCCGTCTGATCTTACCCGACATGAAATTCCCCTTACTGCCCATCGAATGTGGGTCCGTCCCGAAGCTGCCCGTTCCGCATAAGGTAACGCCGCTTTCGGGCAACAAAACCGTTCAAAGTTTAAAGACTGCCTTCATGCTTAATTAAGTATGAAAATCGACCCTTACTGGTGGCGGGTCAGATTTGGGACTTGGCGGGTGGATGAAGGGTTTCTGCAGTGCTTCGGACGTGCATGTGAGGCGGCTCGGCACGATAGCAATCACCCGGAAAGGCCATCTGCGAGTGCTGAATTTTCGGGGTTTTTTAGATGGTCGCCACACAAGGCGGGGCGTCCGCACAGGAGGTAACAGATACGCTCGGCAGATCAACCGGCGTCATCTTGAGAGCCGCCTTCAGGCATGTCGCCCTCACGTCATTGTGAGGGCGCCGGAAGGTCGGATCGGTGCGGTTTTGCCTTAATCAGGCGTTCTGAACGAGGATGCTGCGATCGATATCGGTGATGAGACGCTTGCCGCAAAGCGCCATGGTGATGTCCATTTCCTTGCGGATGATCTCAAGTGCTGTCGTCACGCCAAGCTTTCCGTTGGCGCCGAGGCCGTAGAGGAAGGGGCGGCCGATATAGGTGCCCTTGGCGCCGAGCGCGATGGCTTTCAGCACGTCCTGGCCAGAACGAATGCCGCCATCCATATGGACTTCGATCCTGTCACCCACGGCATCGACGATCTTCGGCAGCATGGCGATGGAGGAGAGTGCGCCATCCAACTGACGACCGCCATGGTTGGAGACGATGATGGCATCCGCACCCGTATCAGCCGCAGCACGGGCATCTTCCTCATCGAGAATGCCCTTGAGGATTAGCTTGCCGCCCCAGCGTTCCTTGATCCACTCGACATCTTTCCAGGAAAGCCGCGGGTCGAACTGCTCCGCGGTCCAGGACGAGAGGGAGGAAAGATCGGACACATTCTTGGCGTGGCCGACAATGTTGCCGAAGCTACGACGCTTGGTCTGCAGCATGTCGAGGCACCATTTCGGCCGCGTCGCCATCTGCCAGATGTGCTTGGGCGTGAATTTCGGCGGGGCAGAAAGGCCGTTGCGCAGATCCTTGTGGCGCTGGCCGAGGATCTGAAGGTCGAGCGTCAGGACCAGCGCCGAGCACTTGGCGGCCTTTGCCCGGTCGATCAGGTTGTTGATGAAGTCGCGGTCCTTCATCACGTAGAGCTGGAACCAGAAGGGTCGCGAGGTGACGGAGGCGACATCCTCGATCGAGCAGATGCTCATGGTCGAAAGGGTGAAGGGAACGCCGAACTCTTCGGCGGCTTTGGCCGCCAGCATCTCACCATCGGCGTGCTGCATGCCGGTGAGGCCCGTTGGGGAGAGTGCGACCGGCATCGAGACCTTCTCGCCAATCATGTGCGTTTCCAGCGAACGATTGGTCATGTCCACCAGCACGCGCTGACGCAGCTTTATCTTCTGAAAATCATCCTCATTGGCGCGGTAAGTGCCTTCGGTCCACGCGCCGCTATCGGCATAGTCGAAGAACATTTTCGGCACGCGACGTTGCGCCTGTTTCTTCAGGTCTGCGATGGTGAGGATTTTGCTCATGGATAAAGCCTTCAAATTTGAATGACAGTTGGCCATAGCACGGATTTCGGCACCATGTCACCGGAATCGTTGCGCAAGCGGGCAGGAAAGGGTGCTCACTTCGCGTGTTGTGCCGCAAGGGCAAAGCGGCATTCATCCGTTCGCGGAATGAAGTTCCAGTTGGACTGCCTTGCCCGCCAGCCGTGCGATTTCCAGCAGGCGCGCGAGGCTTACTCCGTTGCGGGCCATCGCAGAAAGGCCGGCCATGCTTGAGCAGACGAAGTCGGCCAGCCGATCCGCCTTGTCGGGAAATTTCTGCGCGATGTGAGATCGGATGACCTGGCCTGCCGCCGCATAGAAAACCCTTGCAGCGTTTCGGGCTTCCTCGTCGTCGCAGCGAGTGCTTTCGATCACCAAGCAGCCCCTGGCCTCGGGATCTGCCGCATATCGCCGCGCAGCATCCTCCATCACCGCCGTCAAGCTTTCGCCGATGGGCCTATCCGACTGCAACAGGTCTGGCAGCGGAATAGCGTCCGTCCTGTTGTACTGATCGAGGACCCGCCGGTAGAGACCAAGCTTGCTGCCAAAGGCGGCATAAAAGCTGGGCGGGTTGATTCCGAGTGCCGCCGTAATCTCCGCGACACCGAGCGCATCGAAGCCGCGCGCGTGGAAGAGATGTTTTGCCGTAGCAACGGCCTCATCGGGATCGAAGCGGCGCGGGCGGCCTCGGGGCTTGGAGACTTTTGTATCGCTCATTACATAATGCCTTGACCGTGATGATCTTTGGGTATTTATGTATCGATCATTACGTTAATCTTCAAGGAAGCAAAAACCATGTTCGAAGGAAAATCCATTCTGGTGCTCGGCGCCAGCCGTGGCATCGGCGCCGCCATCGTGCGCCGTTTCGCAACCGATGGCGCGAAGGTCACATTCACCTATGGCGCATCCAAAGATGCGGCGGAGAGCCTGGCGAGCGAAACGGGAAGCACCGCAATCCAGGCCGATAGCGCTAACAGAGATGCGGTTATCAAGGTGGTGCGCGAGAGCGGCCCTCTGGATATCCTGATCGTCAATTCCGGCATCGCCATCTTCGGGGATGCCCTCGACCAGGACCCGGATGCAATCGATCGTCTTTTCCAGATCAACATCCAGACGCCCTATCACGCATCGGTCGAGGCGGCGCGGCAGATGCCGGAAGGCGGGCGCATCATCGTCATCGGCTCGGTGAATGGCGACCGGATGCCGGTGCCTGGCATGGCGTCCTATGCGGTCAGCAAGTCGGCGCTGCAGGGACTGGCAAGAGGGCTTGCGCGTGACTTCGGGCCCCGTGGCATCACCATCAATGTCGTGCAGCCCGGCCCCATCGATACCGACGCCAACCCTGAAAGCGGGCCGATGAAGGATCTGATGCACAGCTTCATGGCGATCAAGCGCCATGGCCGCCCGGAGGAAGTGGCTGGCATGGTGGCCTGGCTTTCCGGCCCGGAAGCGGGCTTCGTGACCGGTGCGATGCACACGATCGACGGCGCCTTCGGAGCCTGATGTGAACAGGGCGGAGGGAGCCGGCTTCCTTCGCCTTCCCTACGGGATAAGAGCCACCAGCCGCGCTCAGCTTATGCGCTCGGCTGGGATTTCACCACGTCGATAAAGGCGCG
Organism: Agrobacterium cavarae; assembly: GCF_004310285.1. Classification (GTDB taxonomy): domain Bacteria; phylum Pseudomonadota; class Alphaproteobacteria; order Rhizobiales; family Rhizobiaceae; genus Agrobacterium; species Agrobacterium cavarae. The sequence continues at coordinate 256,955 of NZ_SISF01000033.1, read as the reverse complement.
CAGCGGTGGTGGAACCGATCGATGACCGGGATAATAGAGCGCCATTCTCTCAGGCGCATGCATCCAGGACGTGAGCACCGGTGTCAATTGGCCGGCGGCGATGGCGGGTTCGGCAATCCAGCTGACGACATAGGCGATCCCCAGACCACTTGCGGCAGCCTCGATCATCAGATCCTCGTCATCCAGCACCACGGTTCCGCCAGTCTCGACGGTGAGTTCTTGTCCAGCGCGCTCGAACTCCCATTTGTAAAGCTTGCCGCTCGGCAGGCGGTGGCCGATGCAGCGATGTTGAGTGAGATCGTGCGGCGTGAGCGGTTCTCCGGCGCGCTCGAGATAGGCGGGCGAGGCGACGCAGAGAAAGTGCACGGGCTTGCCGAAAGGGACGGCGACCATGTCCTTCGGGATGGCCTCCATCAGGCGAACACCGGCGTCGAAGCCCGCGGACACGATATCGATCAACCGGCCATCTGCCACGAGATCGACCTCGACATCCGGATACCGCTCCGTCATCAGCGGCAGGATTTCCCGCACAAGATAGGCGATGGTGACACGCGGCGCGTTGATCCTCACTCGCCCCGCCACATTGCCGCGAAAGGCAGCCGTGGCATCGAGCGCCTCATCCAATGAATTCATGACCTTGTGCAGCCGATCGAGCAGTGAAAGTCCCGCTTCCGTGGGCGAGACGCTGCGGGTCGTTCGGTTGAGCAACCGCACGCCAAGGCGTTCCTCGAGCGCGCGCACCGTGTGGCTCAATGTGGACGGCGCCGTTCCAAGCTCGTCCGCCGCACGCCGAAAGCTGCGATGGGTGGCGACGGCCATGAAGGCGGTGAGTTCTGTCAGGGATGGACGCATGATTGATGGGAATTTTGCATGAGCGCATCCCAACTACAACGTCTAATCGCATCTATGCGTCATTGCTATCTCTCCAACAGCCGAGGTGAACGATCCCGGCCGATTGAAGAAGGAGAAGCACATGACAAAATCAGAAGCAATTTTCCCGGCCCGCCGTCAGGCCCTTTACGACATGCACCGCTATTCCGCCGCCATCCGATCCGGCGATCTTCTGTTCATTTCCGGACAGGTTGGCGCGCGCGAGGATGGATCGCCCGAGCCGGATTTCGGAAAGCAGGTTGAACTGGCCTTCAACAATCTTCAGGCGGTGTTGGAGGCCGCCGGCGGTACGTTTGACGATATCATCGACGTGACGACGTTCCATACCGATCCGGAGCAGCAATTCGATGCGGTGCTTGCGGTCAAGGACAAGATCTTTGCGCAGGCGCCCTATCCGAACTGGACTGCGGTCGGCGTAAACTGGCTTGCCGGTTTCGACTTCGAAATCAAGGTGATCGCACGTCTTCCTTGAGCATGAAGCGGCGGATTAGAGGCCCAGCTGGGCCTCAATCGCAGTCTTGTCGATCACGGACCAGACAGAGACGATCTGCAGATGGCGGAACTCATAGAAGACGTTCTCGGCAAATGAAATGCGCCGCCCGTTGATAGGAAGTCCGAGGAACATGGATTTCGGCGCGCAGTCGAATTCCAGCCTTGCCGCGATGAAGGGCGGATCGCAGGCGAGGAGCCCGATCTTGAAGGAAAGATCCGGAATCGTCTCGAAGTCGTTAATCAACATGCTCCTGTAACCATCGAGCCCGAACCTCCGGCCATTATGCGTCACGTCAGAGGCAACGAATGTCTCGAGATCATCCCAGCGTTGGTCGTTGAGGCAGGCAATGTAGGCGCGATAGTGATCGGCGAGCTGTGTCATTCAAATCTGTCCCTGCTGTTGAAACGGGAGTGTCCCTTCATCTGAAGTCGGATTCGCTGCAGGAGTTCCTATTATCGCTAAATTAGAAATTCAAAATCGATAAACTCTGGACTTCAAGCGAAGGATATCCCCGATTCCAATAGAGCTGCCGTCAAGAAAACCACGGTGGCAAAAAACAGAACAGGCGGCTCAAGGCCGCCTGTTCGCATGTGTTTCGCTGGAGACTTCTTGTCTTAAAACTCTTCCCAGCTGGCGGAAGCGGCTGTTGCGGCTGCAGCACCGCCGCCGAACGCGCTTGCGACCTTACGACCAAGGGCATGTGCAGGGGAGGCGGCAGGCTTGGAGGCGCTTGTGGCGGCTTTGGGTGTGCCTGCTACCGGTGCTGCCGTGCTGCGGTTCCAAGCAGCCGTTTCACCAAGATTGAAGCGAGACAGCAACTGGTTCAGCGATGCCGCTTCCTTGGCAAGGCTGTGGCTGGCTGCGGTCGTCTGCTCGACCATCGCCGCGTTCTGCTGCGTTCCCTGATCCATCGAGTTGACGGCCGTGTTGATCTCCTGGAGACCGGTCGACTGTTCGCGCGAGGATTCGACGATCGCATTGACGTGACGGTTGATCTCCTGGACTTCACCGACGATGACTTCAAGCGCGCGGCCAGTTTCGTCGACGAGTTCCACGCCTGAGCGAACATGCGTTCCGGAATTGGTAATGAGTTCCTTGATTTCCTTAGCGGCCTTTGCCGAGCGCTGCGCCAGTTCACGCACTTCCTGGGCAACGACCGCGAAACCCTTGCCGGCTTCACCCGCGCGTGCCGCCTCGACGCCTGCATTCAGCGCTAGGAGGTTCGTCTGGAAGGCGATCTCGTCGATGACGGAGATGATGTTGGTAATCTCTCCCGATGAGCGCTCGATCTCCTGCATGGCGGTGACGGCCTTGCGGACGACATCGCCGGATCTTTCGGCGCCGTGACGCGCCTTGTCCACCAGCTTGCCGACTTCTTCCGCACGTCTGCTGGAGTCTTTCACCGTTGTCGTGATTTCTTCCAAAGCGGCGGCGGTCTCTTCGACGGAAGCTGCCTGCTGTTCGGTACGCTTGGAAAGATCGTCTGCCGCGGCACGGATTTCATTGGCTCCGGCATCGATGCCCCGGGCGTTTTGTCCGACGGCCCGCAGCGCATCGTTCAGGTTTCCGACAGAGCTGTTGAAGTTGGTGCGCAGCGTATCGAGATGAGAGACGAACGGCGTATCGATCCGGTTGGCAACGTCGCCTGCTGCCAGCTTGTTCAGCGCGGTTGCCAGTTGATCGACGGCGAACTGAATGTCCGCCACGTCTTTGGCCTTCTGTGCCTCACGTTCTGCGCGTTCCTTTTCCGTCAGGCTGAGATTGGCTGCGGCTTCTTTCTCCATCCGCATCTTGTCGAGCGCATTGTCGCGGAAGACGGAAACGGCCTTGGCCATCTGGCCGACTTCGTCGTGGCGTTCCTGGCCCTCAACGGGTGCTTGCGTTTCACCATCGGCCAGCGAAATCATGCGCTGGCGCAGATTTGCGATCGGGGTCGTTATGCCTCTTGCGGCAACAATCAGCGATGCGATGATGCCGATGGCGAATGCTAAGCCGGCAAGGGAAAGCGACCAGAAGATCGTGACATCCGTCTCTGCGCTAAGAGCTTTGCTTCTCGTTGCTACCTCATTCAATTCCTGTGTCAGGAATTTAGATGCCTCGTCAGCCAGCGGGATGAGCAAGTCATCAGCTTTCGCCAGCTCTGCTTTTGCTTGCGCATCTTGATCCGCGGCACCCAGTTTGACCGCTTGGTCGGTAATGGCAACGACGGCTTTCGCCTGAGCAGTGATTGCATCGATGGCAGCCTGCTCCCCTGGCAGCCCTTCGCGCGCGGCTGCGAGCCGGTCGAATATTTTCGTTTTGCTCTCATTGTAGAAAGCAATGGCCTTCTGCATGCCAGCACTATCCCGATCGTAAACGAGAATCTGGTAGGCGGCATAGGCAGTGGCCGTCAGGTTTCTGTTCGCACGGGCCATCGCGGTTGCCCCTGTGGTGTCCTTCGAAATAAAGGTTGAGTAGGTGTTGTCGGCGAGCTTGTAATTGTAGGACATGTAGAGCGTGGCGCTCATTCCAACAGCGCACAGAGGCAGCACAAGAGACAACACTTTTGTGCGAATGCTGGCATTCTTCAGAAATGACATAGATCTTCCGTTCCGATCAAAAATGCCTGTACGACGCAGGGGCAGCACTTTTGGAACCGGGAACCCGGTGCCACTGCAGGGATTAAGGCAGATAGACTCTCCACATGACAAAGGGTCCTAGCCATCATGGCGACCATTCTTTGTCTGTCACAACGTAAGACAATATAGTTTAAATGAAGTGAATAATTATAAGCATTGATTAATATTAATGAATAATTATGCAACTATTAGTATTATGTCTATTTTTTACTTACTGCGCAGCTTTTGACGCGCTGCCTGCCACATAGGTCTCAACGACAGTTCTGTCGTCACCCATCGTCAACATCAGGAACAGTTCTTCCGTCAACGATGTGACCACTTCCATCTTCAGTGCCATGGCGGGCGTGGAGGAGGCATTGAGGACGGTGATGTCGGCATCGGTCCCGGCATCGAGTGTGCCGATCCTGTCCACCATGGACAGGGCTTCAGCATTGCCGCGGGTCATCAGATACCAGCTTTCCAGCGGGTTCAGCCGCTCTCCGAGCAATTGCTGGATCTTGTAGGCCTCATCCATCGTGCGCAGCATGGAGTAGCTGGAGCCGCCGCCAATATCGGTCGCGACCGCGATGCGCACCGGCTTCTCACGCCGTTGCAGCTTCTTCATCGGGAAAAGACCGGAGCCGATAAAGAGGTTGGAGGTTGGGCAGTGGACGGCGACAGCGCCCGTCTCCGACAGAACGTCTGCTTCGCGATCGGACAGATGAATGGCATGGCCAAGCAGCGTCTTGTTGCCCATCAGGCCGTAGCGAACATAGATGTCAGTGTAGTCGATCGCTTCAGGGTAGAGTTCGCACGTATATTTGATCTCGTCGAGATTTTCCGAGAGATGCGTCTGGATGAAGAGATCCGGAAACTCCTGCGCCAAGGCCTGGGCAGCTTCCATCTGCTTCGGCGTGGAGGTGATGGCAAAGCGCGGGGTGATGGCGACATGGTTGCGGCCCTTGCCATGCCAGTCGGCAATCACCTGGCGCGTCTCGTCATAGCCGAGTTCGGGGGTATCGAGCAGCCCTTGTGGCGCATTACGGTCCATCATCACCTTGCCGCCGACCATCAGCATGTTGCGCTTGAGGGCTTCGGCAAAGAAGGCATCGGCAGACGTCTTGTGGACGGAACAATAGGCGACCGCCGTGGTGGTACCGTGGCGGATCAGCTCATCGTAGAAATGCGTTGCGATACGCTGAGCATGCGCGCTTTCGACAAAACGGCACTCTTCCGGGAACGTATAGGTGTTCAGCCATTCCAGAAGGTTTGCGGCATAGGAGCCGATCACCTGCATTTGCGGGAAATGCAGATGCATGTCGATAAGGCCCGGCACGATGAGGTGAGGGCGGTGATCCTTCTCCGTCACGTCTTCGGACGCCTTGGCGCGAATATCGGTATACTCGCCGATCGCTGCGATCTTTCCCTCGGAGACCAGCAATCCGCCATCCTCGATATAGAGATAGCTTGCGGTGTCGTCGATGGAGAGGGGGGCGCGCTTGAAGCTCAAAAGGCGTCCGCGCAGCAGCAGCATGCTCATTCAGTCTTTCCTTCAGAAACGGCGCTTTCATACCATGCGGTCAGCACCTTGCGTTCCTGTGGCGTGATCGCCGTGATGTTGCCGGGGGGCATGGCATGGGAGCGGCCCGCCTGTAAATAGATTTCCCGCGCATGGGCGGCAATTTGGGCATCGGTCTCGAGCTTCACAGCCTTCGGCGTAAAGGGAACGCCCTCCCACACCGGTTCGGCGGCATGGCACATGGAACAGCGACCCTGGACCACGTCACGAGCGCTGGCGAAATGCGCGTCTGTGAGGAAGATCTGCTGGGCAGGCGATAGTTTTGCCGCAGCGGCCTCCTGTTCGCCTGTCAGTACCTTCGGCACGGTGGAGAGCCACATGATGAGGATGAAAATGATGGCGGTGACGAGCCAAGTCCATGTCGGCTTGCCCTTGCGGGCATGGGTGGTGTTGAACCAGTGACGGATCGTCACGCCCATGAGGAAGACCAGCGCTGCAATGACCCAGTTGAACTGCGTGGCGAAGGCCAGCGGATAATGGTTCGACAGCATGAAGAAGATGACGGGCAGCGTCAGATAGTTGTTGTGAAGCGAACGCTGCTTGGCGATGCGGCCATATTTCGGGTCGGGCGTGCGCCCCGCGATCAGGTCTGCGACGACGATCTTCTGGTTGGGGATGATGATGAAGAAGACGTTGGCCGACATAATGGTGGCGGTGAAAGCGCCAAGATGCAGGAAGGCGGCGCGGCCGGTAAAGACCTGCGTATAGCCCCAGGCCATCGCAACCAGCGCCACATAAAGCACGATCATCAGGCCCCAGGTATTGTTGCCGAGCGGCGATTTGCAGAGGAAATCATAAAACAGCCAACCGACGGCAAGCGAGGCGAGCGACAGGCCGATCGCCTGCAGCTGCGTGAGCTCCAGCACCGAATGGTCGATGAGGAAGAGATCGGCGCCGCCGTAATAGACGATACAGAGCATGGCAAAGCCGGAGAGCCAGGTGGCGTAGCTTTCCCATTTGAACCAGGTGAGATGTTCCGGCATCTGTGCGGGTGCGACCAGGTATTTCTGGATGTGATAGAAGCCGCCGCCATGCACCTGCCACTCCTCGCCATAAGCGCCCGGTGGCATGTTCGGGCGTTTCACCAGCCCGAGATCGAGCGCGATGAAGTAGAAGGAAGAGCCGATCCAGGCGATGGCGGTGATCACGTGCAGCCAGCGGACGGCAAAGGCCATCCATTCCCACGCAATGGCGTATTCGTACATTCTGTTCCCCTGTCTTTGCATCGCACAATGCGAAAAATCGTTGTGCGATGGAAGAGGCAATGCGGTGTTTTGCGCAGGAATGTCGTGCGGTTTAGGCAGGTCATTTGCCTCCCTCAAACAGCGTCGGCAAATTCCGAGAGGATCCAGTCCCTGAAGATCTTGATCTTCGGCACATTGCGGCGGCTTTCCGGATAGACCAGCCAGTAGTCGTGCCCGTCATTGCAGACGAGGTCGAAGGGCTGGATCAGTCGCCCGGCGGCCATATCCTCGGCAAAATGGGTGGGGTTGACGATGGCGACGCCATGTCCTGCCATGGCTGCCGCGGCTTCGAGATACTGAAAGCCGAAGCTGCTGCCGGTACGGCTGTCGAGATCGGTGTCCGGCACGCCGGCTTCGCGGAACCAGTGCTTCCACCACCGGTCCTGCGGGCTGATGATCGTCAGCTTCAGGAGGTCGGCTGGCTCTTTCAAGCCACCCATCTTTTCCACCAGCAGCGGACTAACGACGGGCGCAAAATCCAGGCGCATGATACGGTGACAGATCAGCCCCGGCCAGTCGCCTTTGCCCCAGCGAATGCCGACATCGATGTTTTCACGCAAGAGATCGATGATCTCGTTGCTGAGTGCAAGGTGAACGGCCGTCTTGGGATTGGCCTCCTGAAAACTGCCGAGCCGCCGTGCAAGCCATTGCTGAGCAAAGGTGGGCGTCGCGGAGATCGTCAGCACATCGGAGACGCTCTTCCTCGTATCGGCAACGGCTGCTTCCAGCATGGTCAAGGCTTCGGATGTCTGTCGCGCCAGCTTCTCCGCCGCCGAGGTGAGCGTGACCTGCCTTGGCCGACGGACGAACAGAGTCGCCCCGACATAATCCTCCAAGAGCTTGATCTGGTAGCTGACCGCCGTCTGCGTCATGCCAAGCTCGTCACCCGCCTTGGTGAAGCTCAAATGCCGTGCCGCGCTTTCGAAGACGCGAAGCGCATTCAGAGGAAAGTTTCTCGACATCTTCATGGATAAGCTCTCTTTATTCATGCTGTCCAATGTTTCATTGGTTATCAGCGGCAAAATCAAGCAAATTCTCCTCACAGCATCAAACCACCTGAGGAGACAGAACGATGGGTGCCACGGCGTTAAACGTCTGGCTGCGCATATTCGCGTGGCTATGGAACACGGACTGGTTTGGGGAGGGTCACACGCCGTCGAACACGCTCCACGATGAGGAGTTGAGCGACCACCTGAAGCGCGATCTCGGCTTCAGCGAAGGGCGGAACCGGATTGGACCTGAGCCCGTGCAGCAAAGTGCTGAATTGCGTGAAGCACTTCGGACGTTACCAAGGCCGCTATGATGGCGGGGCGTTTGTCTTTGACTAGCGTGCCGCCGATGGGCAGCACGAGATTGTCGAGCGTGCCGACATGCCCCTCACGCGCGACCCAGTTGGCGAAGGTGGCGCGCTTGGTCTTCGATCCGATCATGCCGATATAGGCGAGGTCGTCCCGACCAAGTGCTTCCTTGGCAATCATAAAATCCAGCGCGTGATCATGGGTGACGATGATCGCCGCGCCGCCTGCGGGAATGTTGCTTACCATCGCTTCCGGCATCGCCGTCAGATGCGTCGAAACGGTGCCGGGGACGCCGATCAGCTCCTCACGGCGGGTCTCAAAGACTGAGACTTTGAGGGGCAAAAGCGACAGGCTGTTTGCCAGTGCCTTGCCCACATGGCCGGCACCGAAGATGAAGACGGAGGGTTGCTGATCCTCGGCCTTTCGCATGCGCGTAATCAGCGCGTCCGCGACCGCTTCCGTCACCTTGGTAAAGCGCAGAAGGGTTCGTCCGCCGCAGCATTGGCCAATTTCCGGGCCGAGCGGAATGTCCAGGACGTCTATCTCCGTCCTGCCGTCCAGTATGGCACGGGCGTGATCGATCGCCATATATTCGAACTGCCCACCGCCGATCGTCTCCCAGATGCGGGTGGCCGACACCAGCATGCAGGTGCCAGCCTCGCGCGGTGACGAGCCCTTGACGGCTTCGATCTCTACGAGGATCGCAGGCCCTTCGGAGAGGAGAGTCTGGAAATCTGTCATTGGCGGCGCTCAAGCAGCATGTGTTGCGGTGAAGATCATATACCTCGAATAAGCGGCATCAAAATCTTGACGTTGCCAGCCGCCGACAATGCTGCTCACCCGAAGGCCCGCGTCGCCCAAGCCACGGACAATTTCATCCTTGCTGTGAAAGCGGATCGCGCTTCGAGTCTTGAAGGTTTTGTCGCTAAACTCATAGTCAAACTCGAAATGCATGACGGGTCCGGCCATGCGGACGAAACGTCGTTTCTGTTTGACGATCGCGTCATCCACTCTCAACGTGATGTCGTATTCCCATTGCGATGACCAATCGATATTCGGGTTCCGAACCTCGAAGGCGATGCTGCCCTCACGGTCGAGATGGTATCGCATCGTATCGAAACAAGCACGCATCGATGCCGAGTCCTTGAGAGCCATCATCGCGTTGCCGGTCATAACGATAAGGTCATAGCGCTCGTCGCTACGGAAACCTTCAGCGTCGGCTTCGACCCACTCAACCGATGCAGCGTTCGGCTTTTCTCGCGCGACATCTAACATCGCACCCGCCGGGTCAATCGCGGTGACGCGATGGCCGCGCGCTGCGTAGGCATCGGCTAAGAGACCCGTGCCGCATCCGATATCCAGAATGCGGCATTGCTCTCTTGTGGGGAGACGAAGATAAAAATCACGATCCTCTGACCAGCCGCTATCCAGATCATACAACCGGGCCAGATCGCGGTCGAGGTAATGCTGATCGAGCGTCGAAACAGCCCTCTCCACTTTCCGTCACACCTTCTTCAACCGCTCCACCGCCATCAGCACGCGCTCCGGCGTTGCCGGGGCATCGAGGCGTGGGCAGACCTTGTAGTCGGCGACCGAGGCAACGGCCATGGAAAGTGCTTCCAGCACCGAATTGGCGAGCATGAAGGGCGGTTCGCCAACGGCCTTGGAGCGACCGATGGTGGGTTCGGCGTTTTCGGACCATTCCGCCAGCTTGACGTTGAAGATCTTCGGACGGTCAGAGGCGAGCGGAATCTTATAGGTGGAGGGCGCATGGGTGCGCAGCCGTCCCTTGCCATCCCACCACAGTTCTTCCGTCGTCAGCCAGCCCATGCCCTGGACGAAACCGCCTTCGATCTGGCCGATGTCGATCGCCGGGTTCAGCGACTTGCCGACATCGTGGAGAATATCGGTGCGCTCCATCATGTACTCGCCGGTCAGCGTATCGATGGTGACTTCCGAGCAGGAGGCGCCATAGGCAAAGTAGTAGAATGGCGTGCCGCGTCCGGCGGCGCGATCCCAGTGGATTTTCGGGGTCTTGTAAAAGCCTGCGGCAGAGAGCTGCACGCGGGCGAAATAGGCCTGCCGAACGAGATCGTTGAAAGCGATTTCTTCTGCGCCGATGCGGATGCGGTTTGGCAGGAAGGCGATATCCTGTTCCGTGACATTCCATTTTTCGGCGGCGAACTTGATCAGCCGCTCCTTGATCTGTCGGGCCGCATCAAGCGCTGCCATACCGTTGAGATCGGTGCCGGAGGAGGCGGCAGTCGCCGAGGTGTTCGGCACCTTGCCGGTCGTGGTGGCGGTGATCTTGACCCGGCTGATATCGACCTGGAACGTATCGGCAATGACCTGCGCGACCTTGGTGTAAAGACCCTGGCCCATTTCCGTGCCGCCATGGTTCAGGTGGATGGAGCCGTCATTATAGACATGCACCAGCGCACCCGCCTGGTTGAAGGCGGTCATGGTGAAGGAGATGCCGAATTTCACCGGTGTCAGAGCAATGCCCTTGCGCAGGATCGGACTTGTGCGGTTGAACGCGACGATCGCCTCACGGCGCGCGCGGTAATCGCTGGAGGTCTCCAACTCCTCCACCACGCGGGCAATGATGTTGTCTTCCACTTCCTGGTGATAGGGCGTGGTGGTGCGGCCAGAACCGGTCTCGCCATAGAAGTTCAGCTTGCGGATATCGAGCGGGTCCTTGCCAACCGCATAGGCGATTTCCTCGATGAAGCGCTCGGCACCCAGCATGCCCTGCGGGCCACCGAAGCCACGGAAAGCGGTATTGGAAACCGTGTGGGTTTTCAAGGGCTTGGAAGAAAGCTTTACATGCGGGTAGAAGTAGCTCGAATCCGCATGAAACAGCGCGCGATCGGTGACCGGGCCGGAAAGATCGGACGAGAAGCCGCAACGGGCGGCATAGGTCGCATCGACTGCGTGAATGCGACCCTCGTCATCGAAGCCCAGTTCGTAATCGACGCGGAAATCGTGACGCTTGCCGGTGGCGACCATGTCTTCATCGCGGTCCGGGCGGATTTTGACAGCACGCTTCAGCTTCTTGGCAGCAATCGCGCAGAGTGCGGCAAACTGGTTGCCCTGCGTCTCCTTGCCGCCGAAGCCGCCGCCCATGCGCCGAACCTGCACGGTGACGGCGTTGGAGGGCACCTGTAGAATATGGCTGACGATATGCTGGATTTCGCTTGGGTGCTGGGTGGAACTCCACACCGTCACCTCGTCATCCTCGCCGGGCACTGCCATGGCGATATGGCCTTCGAGATAGAAATGCTCCTGTCCGCCGATGCGCATGGTACCGGTCAGGCGACGCGGTGCGACATCCATCTCCACATCCGCATCACCGCGTTGTAGCACCATCCCGGGGGTAACGAGTGGCTCGCCATTTTCAAGCGAAGCGTCGATATCGGTGAAGTGCGGCAGATCCTTGTAAGTGATCTTCGCCTTGCGCGCCGCATGGCGGGCAATCTCGCGGGTCTCGGCAAAGACGGCAAAGATCGGCTGGCCGTGGAATTGCACCAGTTTCTCCGCCAGCAGCGGCTCGTCATGGCGCCCGCCGGAGGAGACATCGTTTTCGCCCGGCACATCCTTGCCGGTCATCACCCAGATGACGCCGTGGGTGGCTTCGACCTCGGAGAGATCCATCGATACGATTTCGGCATGGGCGCGGTCCGACAGGCCAAGCGCGCCGTGGATCAGGCCTGCGGGTTCTGGAATGTCGTCGATATATTCGGCACTTCCGGTGACATGCTTATGCGCTGAATCATGGCGCAGCGATCCATGCATCTTGCCATCGACATCGTTCTTGGCGCGTTCGAATGTGGTGGTGTCCATGTGTCAGACCTCTCTTCTCGCTGGAGAGGTAAAGGGTTTCCCTACGCCCTCATTCCTGTGCTCGTTACAGGAATCCAGCCAAGGCGCGTCTGCGCCGCATAAAACTCTTTCGCGCCCAAGGACTTGGGCGCACTGGATTCCTGTGACAAGCACAGGAATGAGGGAGGAATGATCCAAGCTCCCCATCACGCCATCTCCTCAAAACGCTGCAACTCCTGCTTCTTTCCCGATGTCTCCAGGAAGAAACGGGTCAGCAGGTTCTTTGCCGTCAGCTGACGATACTGCGCGGTGGCGCGCCAGTCGGTCAGCGGCCGGAAATCCGCGTCGATCGTATCGCGCGCGGCATCGATGGTGTCCTGCGTCCAGGCCTTGCCCTTCAGCGCCTCTTCCAGAGCCTTCGCCCGCTTCGGCGTGCCGGCCATGCCGCCAAAGGCGATGCGGATATCCTGCACGATGCCGTCTTCGCCAAGGGTCAGATGATAGGCGGCGCAGAGTGCCGAGATGTCCTCGTCGCGACGTTTGGAGATCTTGTAGATGGCGAAGTGGCTGTCATTTGTTGGCAAGGGCACCTCGATCTTCTCGACGAATTCGCCGGGAAGCCGGTCCTGCTTGCCGTACTCGATGAAGAAAGTTTCGAGCGGCATCGAGCGGCTGCCGGAGGACGAGCGCAGCGTCAGCACAGCACCGAGCGCAATGAGCGGCGGGGGCGTATCGCCGATGGGCGAGCCGTTGGCGATGTTGCCGCCGATCGTTCCCATATTGCGCACCTGCTGTCCGCCGAGGCGATCGATCAGCCGACCGAAAGCCCGGATGTTGTCTGCAAGCGTGTCGAAGGCCTGGGCGTAAGTCACGCCAGCGCCAATCGAAATCCTACCGTCAGCAACCGAGATCGACTGCAGCTCGCTCAGGTGATTGATGAAGATGACGGTCTTAAGCTCCCGCATCTGCTTGGTGACCCAAAGACCCACATCCGTCGATCCGGCAACGATGGTCGCCTTCGGCTCTGCGGCATAGGCATTGGCAAGCTCGGTGAGATTGCCCGGAATGATGGTGCGATGGCCGTCCTTGGTGACGGTAATCGTGTCGGTCTGCTGAATGCCCCAGAGGCGCGACATGATGGTGGCGCGGTCGCTTTCGATCGGGTCGAACAGCGTGCTTGGCCTGGCAGCGGTCACGCTTTCGGCGGCTTTGACGATGGGCTCATAGCCGGTGCACCGACAGAGATTGCCTTGCAGCGCCTTTTCGATATCGGCGCGCGAGGGCTTGCTGCTGGACAGCCAGAGACCGTAAAGCGACATGACGAAGCCCGGCGTGCAAAAGCCGCATTGCGAGCCATGATAATCCACCATGGCCTGCTGAACCGGGTGGAGCGTACCGTCCTTGCCGGCCAGATGCTCCACCGTGACGATATGCGTGCCATGCAGCGAGCCTAAGAAACGGATGCAGGCATTGACGCTTTCATAGCGCAGCGAGCCTTCCAGGAGCCTGCCGATCAGCACGGTGCAGGCGCCACAGTCGCCCTCGGCACAGCCTTCCTTCGTGCCCGTCAGGCGTTTGCGCAGCCTCAGATAGTCGAGCAGGGTTTCCGTCGGCGCGAAGTCCGACAGAGTGATTGTCTCGTTATTGAGGATGAAGCTGATTGCGTCTTTCATGCACTGCCTTCGTCTTTGTTCCGGTTTCGGGTTCGGCCCGAATGAATTGTGGTGTTCGATCTACTGCGCGGTCCAGCCGCCGTCGATGGAAATATGCGTGCCGGTGATCTGCTTTGCCGCGTCACTTGCGAGAAAGAGCGCCGTTGCCGCCACATCTTCCACGGCCACGAATTCCTTGGTGGCCTGCAGGCGCAAGAGCACGTCGTTCTTGACCGCCTCTTCACTGATACCGCGGGCCTTGGCCGTATCCGGTATCTGTTTTTCCACCAGCGATGTCAGCACATAGCCTGGGCAGATGGCATTCACGGTGATGCCGGTTTCGGCCAGCTCCAGTGCTGCGGATTTCGTCAGGCCCATGATACCATGTTTTGCCGCAACATAGGCAGATTTGAATGGCGAGGCGACAAGTCCGTGGGCCGACGCAATGTTGATGATGCGTCCTTTGCCGGCAGCCTTCATCAGCGGGATGACAGCGCGCATGGTGTGAAAGGCGCTTGTCAGATTGATGGCGATGATGCGGTCCCACTCTTCCGGCGGAAACTCGTCTACTGGTGCCACATGCTGGACGCCCGCATTGTTGACCAGCACATCCACCGAGCCGAGCTTCTCCTGCGTGGTTTTGACGAGATCGAAAATCTCGTCCGGCTTTGTCATGTCGGCGGGGTGATAGAGCACGCGCGTGCCGCTTTCCGCCTCCATCAACAGCCTGTTGCTTTCGATGTCGTCGGGATCGCCGAAGCCGTTCAGCATGACGTTGCAGCCATTATTTGCGAAGGCTTGCGCGATGCCCAAGCCAATTCCGCTGGTCGAGCCCGTAACGATCACTGTCCTTAGCATGCGTTCCCCTTTTTTCGACGTCGATGCAAGACTTTACAGCACGTTATGCTCAAACCGGGGGAACTGGCAATTGGATTCGAAACCGACGCCGCTGTGGCTTGACTTTGTCTGTTGAGCATATTGTGGTGCGCGCGACTGATTTCAGGGAGGAATGAATGGGCGGCTACGTTATCGCCATTGACCAGGGCACCACGTCCACGCGCGCGATCATCTTCGATGAGTCCATGAAGGTAGCCGGGACAGGCCAGAAGGAGTTCCGGCAGATTTTCCCGAATTCCGGTTGGGTGGAGCACGACCCGGAGGAAATCTGGGAAACGGTCGTCTGGTCGATCAAGGAGGCTCTCAAGAAAGCCAATCTTGAGGCATCTGACATTGCCGCCATCGGCATCACCAACCAGCGTGAGACGACGCTGATCTGGGATCGCGAAACCGGTAAGCCGTTGCACAATGCCATCGTCTGGCAGGACAGGCGCACGAGCAAGCTTTGCGACAAGCTGAAGAAGGCCGGACATGAGAAGGTCTTCGCCAAGCGCACCGGTCTGCTGCTCGACCCGTACTTCTCCGGTACCAAGCTGTCCTGGCTGCTCTCCAATGTGAAGGGCGCGCGCAAGAGGGCGGAGAAGGGCGAGCTTTGCTTCGGCACGGTCGATACCTTCCTCATCTGGCGGCTGACGGGCGGCAAGTCTTTCGTGACCGACGCCACCAATGCCTCGCGCACGCTGATGTTCAACATCGAGAAGAATGTCTGGGACAAGGAACTCCTCGACATTCTCGACGTGCCGAAATCCGTCCTGCCGGAAGTTCTGGATTGCGCCGCGGACTTCGGCATTGCCGATGCTGACCTGTTCGGCGCGGAAATTCCGATCCTGGGTGTCGCCGGAGATCAGCACGCTGCCGTCATCGGCCAGGCCTGCTTCTCTCCCGGCATGCTGAAATCCACCTATGGAACGGGCTGCTTTGCGCTTTTGAACACGGGCGAGGACATCGTTCGCTCCAAAAACCGGCTGCTGACGACGATCGCCTACCGCCTGGACGGCAAGTCCTATTACGCGCTGGAAGGCTCGATCTTTGTTGCCGGTGCTGCGGTTCAGTGGCTGCGCGACGGGCTGAAGATGATCGGCTCCGCACCGGAAACCGGAGCGCTCGCCGACAAGGCTGACGATGCACAGGAAGTCTATCTCGTGCCCGCCTTTGTCGGTCTCGGCGCGCCTTGGTGGGATGCCGAAGCACGCGGCGCAATGTTCGGCCTGACGCGCGGCACCGGCCCCGCCGAATTTGCCCGCGCCGCACTGGAGGCCGTCTGCTACCAGACTGGCGATCTGCTGGATGCCATGCACAAGGACTGGAAGAACGACGATTGCGATATCGTCCTTCGCGTCGATGGCGGCATGGTTGCTTCCGATTGGACGATGCAGCGCCTCTCAGACCTGATCGATGCGCCTGTCGACCGTCCGGTGATCCTCGAAACCACCGCACTTGGTGCCGCATGGCTTGCGGGCAGCCGGGCAGGGGTGTGGCCGGACATGAAGGCCTTTGCCGAAACCTGGGCGCGCGACCGCCGCTTCGAGCCGAAGATGGATGACGAGGTGCGCACGCGGAAACTCAAAGGCTGGAAGAATGCGGTGCGCCGGACGCTCAGCAACCTTTGAGCACTGCTCCATCCATCGAGAAAATCGAAGTTTCCGGTTCAGATTTTGAATTTGCGCCGGGAACCTTCGATGTCTATCTGAGGGCATGAGCGTAGCCAGTTTTTGCAAGCGAGCGCTCCGGACAAAGCGAGGAGCGCACCCATGGAACTTGGTCTTTACACCTTTGCCGATGTCAATCCGAACCCGGCCGATGGTCGTGGCCCGGAAGGTGTGCGTCGCCTGAAGAACCTTTTGGAAGAGATCGAGCTTGCCGATCAGGTGGGGCTTGATGTCTACGGCCTGGGGGAGCATCATCGGCCTGATTACGTCGTATCATCGCCTTCGACCGTGCTCGCGGCTGCGGCGGTCAAGACGAAGACCATCCGGCTTTCCAGTGCCGTTTCGGTTCTGAGCTCCGATGATCCGATCCGCGTCTTCCAGCAGTTCGCCACCGTCGATCTGTTGTCGAATGGGCGCGCCGAGATCATGGCGGGGCGCGGCTCCTTCATCGAGTCCTATCCGCTCTTCGGTTACAATCTCGAGGACTATGACGATCTCTTCGCCGAAAAGCTCGACCTGCTTCTGGCAGTGAGAGACCGCGAAATCGTCACCTGGTCCGGTGAAAAGCGCGCGCCGATCAATGGGCGCGGTGTCTATCCCCGTCCGTTGCAAGAGGCTCTGCCCGTATGGATCGCGGTTGGCGGTACGCCGCAATCGGTGGCGCGAGCCGGTGCCATGGGTCTGCCGGTGGCGCTTGCCATCATCGGTGGCGAATATCGCCGCTTCGCGCCGCTCTTCGATCTCTACCGGGAAGCCGCGCGCCGAGCAGGTCAGCCACTCGAAAAACAGAAGACCAGCATTAATGTTCACGGCTTCATCGCCGACACCACCGACAAGGCGGCCGACCAGTTCTATGGCCCGCAGGCGGAGGTGATGAACCGGATTGGCCGTGAGCGCGGCTGGGGTCCGACCAG
Organism: Agrobacterium cavarae; assembly: GCF_004310285.1. Taxonomy (GTDB): domain Bacteria; phylum Pseudomonadota; class Alphaproteobacteria; order Rhizobiales; family Rhizobiaceae; genus Agrobacterium; species Agrobacterium cavarae. The sequence continues at coordinate 239,919 of NZ_SISF01000033.1, read as the reverse complement.
CCGGGCGCATTACGATATGGCGCGAAGTGCGGAGGGCAATCTCTTCCTCGGTGAGCCGGAACTGGTGGCGGAAAAGATCATCAAGGCGCATGGCGTCTTCAAGAATGATCGCTTCCTGTTGCAGATGGCAATCGGTCTGATGCCGCATGATCAGATCATGCGCGGGATCGAGCTTTACGGCACGAAAGTCGCCCCAATCGTCAGAAAAGAATTGACTGGCAGTGCCGATAGGGCGAAAGCGACGGCATGATCGGGCGCCTTTTGGCGCCCTTTGCCGAAGACATTGCGCAGGATATGGACGCAGAATGGTTATCTCGACGGAAGAAGAGCTCGAAAAGCTGAAGGATGTTGGCCGGATTTGCGCCCTTGCGATGCAGACCATGGCCGACGCGCTTGAGCCGGGGATCACCACCGCCGAACTCGACGCCATCGGTCGCAATATCCTGGAAAGCAATGGTGCGCAGTCGGCACCGGAATTCTGCTACCAGTTTCCGGGCGCCACCTGCATCAGCGTCAACGAGGAAGTGGCCCACGGCATTCCAGGCCCGCGCATCATCAAGGCGGGCGATCTCGTCAATATCGATGTGTCGGCGGTGAAGGATGGCTTCTTTGGCGATACCGGCTCTTCCTACGCCGTGCCGCCGGTGAAAAAGGATATCGAACGCCTTTGCCGCGATGGAAAACGCGCGCTTTGGACCGGGTTGCAGCAGGTGAAAGCGGGCAGGCCGCTTGCCGATATCGGCAATTCCATCGGCGCCTTTGCCAAGAAGAACCGCTACACGCTGATCACCAATCTCGCCAGTCACGGCATCGGCCGCTCGCTGCACGAGGAGCCGAAAGAGCTTGCCACCTGGCCGGACAAGGACGAAACCCGGATCATGACCGACGGGCTGGTCTTCACTGTCGAGCCATTTCTCTCCACGGGTGCCTATTGGGCCGAAGATGGCGATGACGACCCTTGGACGCTGTTCAGCGACCCGAGCGCGCCCACCGTGCAGTTCGAGCACACCGTCATCGCCACCAAAAACGGCCCGCTGATCCTGACGCTTGCCGAGTAAGACGGCCGCTCTTGCACGGCTTCGATGTAATGCGGCTGTCGTGTTGCAGCCGCCATCGCCGGTTTTGGCTTACATCTTCGTAACTTAGCGTTTGCTGCATTGCGTCGGCGAAGTGTCTGGCCTAATTTCTCCCAAAATCTGCTTCGCCAATAATGGCTGATCTCAAGCTCGCGAGAGTTCGAACGTGTTTCATTCCTTCTTTCCCAAACCCAAGCTGTTTTTTACCTCTGCCATTGTTTGGTCCTTGCTCATGATAGGCCTCTGGTATGCAGGCGGGAGAAACTGGGGTGCGGCACTCGGCATGCCTTCAGCAACACCTGGAGAGCCGCCGATCACGGGCGTATCGATTTTCTGGTCCCCGCCATTCCTCTGGTTTTATATCTATTACACCGCTGCCGTGCTTGTGTTTGCGGGCTTCTGGTTCACTTACAGCCCACATCGCTGGCAGATGTGGTCCGTTCTCGGCTCTGCCCTCATTGTCTTTGCGACCTATTTCTCCGTGCAAGTCAGCGTGGCGATGAACGCATGGTACGGCCCCTATTATGACCTCATCCAGCAAGCGCTTGCCAAGACCGCGCCGGTGACTGCCGAGCAGCTTTATCTCGGCCTCGTCGGCGTTTCAGGCATCCTGTTTTTTGCGATCACTGTCGGCGTGCTCAATCTCTTCTTCGTCAGCCACTATATCTTCCGTTGGCGCACGGCGATGAACGACTTCTATATGGCAAACTGGGATAGGCTTCGTCACATCGAAGGCGCTTCGCAGCGTGTTCAGGAAGACACGATGCGCTTCTCCTCGACCGTCGAGGGGTTGGGTGTCGGTTTCGTCAGGGCCATCATGACCCTGATCGCGTTCCTCCCCGTCCTCTTCACCTTCTCCGAAACCATCAACGAGTTGCCGATTATCGGTTACGTCCCGCATGCTCTGGTGTGGGCGGCGATCTTGTGGTCGCTCTTCGGAACGGGCTTTCTTGCACTTGTGGGTATCAAGCTACCCGGCCTTGAATTCCGCAATCAGCGCGTGGAAGCGGCCTATCGTAAGGAGCTGGTCTATGGTGAAGACCACGCAGATCGTGCTCAGCCGCCGACTGTGCAGGAGCTGTTTTCGAATGTCCGGAAGAACTATTTCCGGCTCTATTTTCATTACATGTATTTCAACGTTGCCCGCATTTTCTATCTGCAGGCTGACAACATCTACAGCTTGATCGTTCTCATTCCATCAATCGCAGCAGGCAAGGTGACGCTTGGCGTGTTCACGCAGATCGGCAACGTGTTCGATCAGGTGCGCGGATCGTTCCAGTATCTCATCAATTCCTGGACGACGATCGTCGAATTGATGTCGATCTACAAACGTCTGAAAGCGTTTGAGGCTGCTATCTACGACCAACCGCTACCGGAGATCGATCAGCGCTATTTGAAGCGTGAAGCGGAAGAGGGCGAGTTGGCGGCGGACAAGCCGTAAAGCTCGAAGCGTTCAACTCTGACACCCACCCCCGGCATCGAGCCGGGGTCCAGCCGGAGGATTCGTGCTGGCCCGCTTCCGGCTGGGGCCGGAATGATGGTCAATTGAAAGCCGTTGACTGAAAATGAGACTGCGTCGCTGCGCCTGCAGCACTTGCTCTCTCACCCTTGCGACTTTTCCTTACGCCGCGCGTCGATCATCGGCATCGCCTCTTCATAGCTGACGCAGGCGACATCGTCCTTCTTGCAGACTTCGCGCAGCAGGCGCTCATAGGCGTTCCAATAGGCGCCGCCATTCATCTTGACGAAATGGAAGCCGAGTTGGAGGGGGATGCGTTCGCCCTCATATTGTTTGTCGAAGGCGGCGCGGAAGGCCTTGTAGGCGCGCTCTTCGAATTCGGCGGACTTTGCGGGCGTCTCGATTGCCATGGAATGGCGGACGAAGAGGTTGTAGTCCATGGCGATGATCGGCCGGTCGCCCGGTCCTTCCGGGATCAACGGCAGGCCGAAATGTTCGATGCCATCCTTGCGCACGGGCCATGCCGGCCCTTTCGTGATGCTGGTGGCGTCGAAGACGAAGCCGTGTTTTTTCTGCGCGGCGGTGAGTGCATCGCCTTGCGACAGGTAGGGCGCCCGAAAGCCGTTGATGCCGCGCACGAAATCGTGCCAGCCCTGCGGCTCCTCGTCCTTCTTGCCGATCGCAGCCCAGGCGTTTTCAAGCGTGCTGGTAAAGGTGGTGAATTCTGCGTCCCATTGATCCGCAGTCCAGTTGCCACCATCGAAGTGGCCGCAGGTGTGGTTGGCGATTTCATGACCTTCCTGGCGGGCCTCCCATATGTGGTGCAGGCGCGTTGCCACTTCTTCCACCGACTGGCCGAAGCCGACATTGGAGCGGCCGAGTTTCTGGCCCGGCCCCTGATAGCTCTTGGCGCTGGTCTTGCGGTCCATCACCAGCGTGCAGGCAAGAAAATAGGTGAAATGCGCGCCGACTTCCTTGGCGGTTGTGCGGCTTCTGGCCCACAGCGCATTGTCGCCTGCGCCATCGAAGGACACCAGTACAAGCTGCTTTGGCTTTGCCGCACCTTCGACAGCCTGCGCATAGGCTTGCGGCGCGCAGGCGAGAGACAGGGTGATGAGGGCAAGCGAACGCAACATGAGGGAACCACGCGGAATTTTCAAAAGCGGCCTTTTGAGCTTGGAATAAGGCGAAGCTTTGATTTGACTGGCTTTTTCCAGGGGTTATACCAAAGATCACCGATGCTGATCCCTTCGATAGCCCGGAAATCGGCCGCCGGGGGCGTCGAAATCCTCGACCGATGAAAAAGCATCGCTCTGCGGTTTCTCCTACCCGGGCGACCGTTTCCAGGCTATCCAAGGGGTCAGCATCAGTGATCTTTGGTATTCGCCATAACTCATTGTCAAAAGATTATCTTCCCCCGCGTAAGGACGCCACCATGCTTCTGCTCGTCGTCTCTCTCATCCTGTTCTTCGCCGCCCATTCTCTCAGGCTTTTTGCGCCGGGGCTTCGTGCGCGTCTGATCGATAGTATGGGCGAAAAGCCCTTCAAGGGTGTCTATTCGCTCGTCAGCATTCTCACCATCGTCTTCATTGCCTATGCCTTCAATGAAGCGCGGCAGGTGACGGGCATGCTTTACTATCCGCCGGTCTGGATGGCCCATATCGCGGTCACGCTGATGCTCATTGCGATGATCTGTCTTGTGGCAAGTGCCCTGCCGGCTGGGCACATCGCAACGAAGACCAAGCATCCGCTGATCCTTTCGGTGAAGATCTGGGCTTTTTCTCACCTGCTTGCCAATGGCGAGACCTCCTCCGTCATCCTCTTTGCCTCCTTCCTCGCCTGGGGCGTGGTGATGCGGATTGTCCTCAAGCGCCGCGCACGCGCTGGCGAAAATCTCACTCGTCCCTTCGTTTCGGCGCGCTACGATGCGATCGCGGTTCTTCTTGGCGTGGTGCTGTGGGCTGCATTCATCTGGAAGCTGCACGAATGGTTGATCGGCGTCCAACCGATTGCGATGTAGGAAACTGACGTTTCCCCCTTACATCTCAGGGAAAATAGGCTAGAAGGCCCACCAATAAATGTGGTTGGCCTTTTTGCGGCTTGCCGCATCCAGATTGCCTTGGCATGTCCGCAGACCGATCGGCTTTTTGCCATTCGGTGCGGGTAACGGAGAATTCGATGGCGAACGAGAATGACAGCTTCATCCGCGAAGTGAACGAGCAGATCCGCTCAGAAAAATTGAGCAACTTCTGGGGTCGTTACGGCGCGGTCGTGATTGGCGCTGCCGTTTTGATCGTGCTCGCTTCCGCGGGCGCCGGCATTTACGAGTATTGGAGCAACAGCCGGGCTTCGGCGTCTGGCGACCAGTTCTCCAACGCGTTGAAGCTTGCCTCCGAGGGCAAGAATGACGAAGCGTTGAAGGCACTGACGGAACTGGAAAGCGCCGGCCACGGCGAGTACCCGATCCTCGCCAAGTTCCGCGCTGCAACGCTTCTGGCGCAGAAGGGCGATGCCGCTGGCGCTATCGCAGCCTTTACCGCGATTGGCAACGACTCCAGCGCGCCGCAGATTTTCCGGGACATGGCCAAGGTGCGCGCAGCGTTTCTTCTGATTGACAACGGCACGTATGAGCAGGTCTCGGCAGAGGTAGAAGCGCTGTCCAGCGATGGCCAGCCGCTACGCAACTCCGCCCGCGAAGCGCTTGGTCTTGCCGCTTATAAGGCCGGCAATCTTGCCCAGGCAAAGCAGTGGTTCGAACTCATCACCGGTGATTCCCAGGCGCCGCGCAATGTGGCGAACCGGGCGCAGGTCCTGCTCGATAATATTGCCGCATCCGGCAAGGCAGCGTAAATTCTCATTTCCTGCAGCGACGGGCGGTCATAAGGATCGCCGCGGACTGCATCGGTTTTCTGTTGAAGGCGTCGGACCGGAGCCCATTGGGTTTCCGGTCCGACGCTATAGAAGTTAGGGCACTATCATGACCTTCACCGTCGCCATCGTCGGACGTCCGAATGTCGGCAAATCCACGCTTTTCAACCGTCTGGTTGGCAAGAAGCTGGCGCTTGTGGATGACACGCCAGGCGTGACCCGCGACCGTCGTCCAGGCGACGCCAAGCTCGTGGATCTGCGTTTCACCATCATCGATACCGCGGGTCTCGAGCAATCCGCACCGGAGACGCTGCAGGGTCGCATGTGGGCGCAGACGGAAGAGGCGATCGAGGAAGCCGATCTGACGCTTTTCGTCGTCGACGCCAAATACGGCCTGACACCGGCTGACCAGACGCTCGGCGAAATGCTGCGCCGTCGCGGCAAGCCGGTCGTGCTGGTTGCCAACAAGTCAGAAGCTCGTGGCTCTGATGGCGGTTTCTATGATGCCTATACGCTTGGTCTTGGCGAGCCATGCCCGATTTCTGCAGAGCACGGGCAGGGCATGATCGATCTGCGCGATGCCATCGTTGCCGCGATCGGGGAAGATGTCGCCTTCCCGCCGGAAGACGATTTCGAAGAGGCTGAAACCGACGTCGTGCTTTCCGCTGAAGAGGAAGAAGACGAGGATTACGAGCCCGCCTATGACGACACCAAGCCGTTGCGCGTTGCGATCATCGGTCGCCCGAATGCCGGCAAGTCGACGCTGATCAACCGCTTTCTCGGTGAAGATCGCCTTCTGACCGGTCCGGAAGCCGGTATTACGCGCGACAGTATCTCGGTCGAATGGGATTGGCGCGGCCGCACGATCAAGATGTTCGACACGGCTGGCATGCGTCGCAAGGCGAAGGTGACCGAGAAGCTGGAGAAGCTTTCGGTGGCGGATTCGCTGCGCTCCATCCGTTTCGCCGAAACCGTCGTCATCGTCTTCGATTCCACCATTCCTTTCGAGAAGCAGGATCTGCAGCTCGTCGATCTGGTTATCCGCGAAGGCCGCGCTGCGGTGCTCGCTTTCAACAAGTGGGATCTGGTCGAGGATGCACAGGCGTTTCTCGCTGATCTGCGCGAGAAGACCGAGCGCCTTCTGCCGCAGGCGCGCGGCATTCGTGCCGTTCCGATTTCCGGTCAGACGGGCTACGGCCTCGACCGGCTGATGCAGAGCATCATCGACACCGACAAGGTGTGGAACCGCCGTATCTCCACCGCCAAGCTCAATCGCTGGCTGGATATGCAGGTGACGCAGCATCCGCCACCGGCCGTGTCGGGCCGTCGTCTGCGCCTGAAATACATGACGCAGGTCAAAGCACGGCCACCGGCCTTCATGATCTCCTGCACACGGCCCGAGGCCATTCCGGAATCCTACACGCGCTATCTGGTGAACGGTCTGCGCAAGGATTTCGACATGCCGGGCGTGCCGATCCGGGTGCATTATCGCGGGTCGGACAATCCCTTCGAGCACAAGGCGAAGAAGCGGTAGTCAGGGGGGGGCTCGCTGAGGGGCGCCTCTACACTCCGTGATCATTGGGCTTGACCCGAGGACACACACGCATCCGGAACCAATGGATCCTCGGGTCAGGCCCGAGGATGATGGCGGAGGGGAGCGTAGCGCACCCCATCAAGCTGCCCATGCACTTACTTCAGGTCAAACATCATGCTGATCAAGCAGAGCGACTATCATCGCATCTATCGCGTCATCAACAGCCTGCTTCTCAACGAGAACGCCGATCCCGCCACGGCATCGATGTATTTCAGCACATTTGGTGCCTTCATTCTGGAGCACCACTACAAGGTGAAGGCGAAGCCGAAGGGTGGGCTGGCAGCTTATAATCTTGGCGGCACGATGCTGCTGTTTGCCGATCATCGCGAAGACGGCCATGTGACGGGTGCTGGCGAGAACTTCCATTGCTGGGTGGAGGCAGATGGCTGGGCGATCGATTTCATGGCGCCGGCTTTTCCGCAAGCGGCGCACGGCCTCTCGGTTCCGCCGAAGATGTTCCAAAAGCCTTTGTCATCCATGGCCTCTTCCATCAACGACCTGGCCCAGTCGGGCGACTTCTTCTTCAAGCATGAGGCAGAGGCCATGGCGCAGCGCTTTGCCGACTGGCGCAAACATGGGATGATCGGCGATCTCGCCTCCATCGCAGCCGGCTGGTTTCGCAAGTCTCCCAAGCAGATGCGAAGCGAGATTTCCGTCAACGACAGCAATGGCAAGAGCCGCACGATCCCGCTCGCAGGCAATATGCTGAACGGCGCTTGGTGATCTAAAGCATGCGCGCAGACGTGTACCGCGGTTTTGCGATAAGTGGACGGCCTGCGTAACCTCGCGGCAGCCGCCTGACGTCAATCAGCAGCCCGACCCCGTTCTAAAGATAACGGCAGTCGCGTCCTGACGCCTTCTGACAGCAATGGGCTCGTGCGTCCACTGAAAATGCAGGCTATTCGCCTATAATCCGTTCACATCGCGTGGGCGGCGCAGAAGCCGGGGAGGCGGCTTGCGGCAGCAGAGGTCACGTTGTCGAGAAACTGGCGGGACGCCTTTTCCCAGGAATAGTTGCGGGAAACGGCAAGGGCTGCTTCCGGGGAGCAATCGAGTGCGGCAAGGCAGGCCTTGCGCAAATCCGAGCTAAGCGCGCCCGCCTTCGGATGTCCGCCGAGAATATCAAGCGGGCCGGTCACCGGGAAGGCTGCGACCGGTACGCCGCTTGAGAGTGCTTCCAGAATGGTGTTGCCGAAGGTGTCTGTCTTGGAGGGGAAGACAAAGACGTCTGCCTGCGCATAGGCCTTTGCCAGCTCTTCGCCGGTCTTCACGCCGGTGAAGAGCACATCGGGATGTTTCTGCTGGAGCTCGGCGCGGGCAGGGCCGTCACCGACCACGACCTTGGAGCCCGGCAGATCGAGATCGAGAAACTCCGGCAGGTTCTTTTCCACCGAGACGCGGCCAATGGTCATGAAGATCGGGCGGGGGAGGCCGAAGGGGCGCTCTTCCTTTTGTCTGGGGCGGAAGAGCTTGGCGTCGATGCCGCGGCTCCAGCGTTTGAGGTTTTTCACGCCCTTGGATTGGAGTTCCGTCTCGAGGCTTGGTGTTGCCACCATACAGGCGCTGCCGCCATTGTGGAACCAGCGCACGAAGCCGTAGAGCCAGCTTTCCGGCACCGGGAAGCGTGCCGCCACATATTCGGGAAAGCGTGTGTGGTAGCTGGTGGAAAAGCCCATGCCATGCTTGATGCACCAGCGGCGCGCCATGAAGCCGAGCGGACCTTCCGTGGCAATATGCACATAGGATGGCTGGCTCTTCTCGATTTCCTTCGAAACCCGGCGATAGCTGGCGACGGAAAGGCGAATTTCCGGATAGGTGGGGCAGGGAATGGAGTGGAAGCTCTGCGGCGTCACCATCCGGACCTCGACGCCCATGCGCTCAAGCTCGACATTGGTGTTCTCGATCGAGCGCACCACGCCGTTGACCTGGGGATGCCATGCATCCGTGACGATGGTAATTCTGGTCATGCCGTGCCGACCCTCGCCGCTTGCGACTCTCCGGTGATCCACCGGCCTTCGCGTGTATGCGACAGGCGTGTTACAGCATCATGTCAGCGGATTTAACGCGGACAGTGAAGTTTGAGATTCGCTCCTCACGCTTCAAATCCTCGTCTTTTCGGATGTCGTTATCGCAAAACCGCTCCACGCGTTTGCGCGACGTCCTTCAGGCCTTCGGTAGCAGGTCCGGGCTGATCAGTGCGCCGTGGTGGCCGATGACGGTGGCGGCAGCCTTGGCGGCGAAAGTGGCCGCTTCTTCGGGTGTGCTGCCGGTGACGAAGCGAGACAGGAAGGCGCCGTTGAAGCTGTCTCCGGCACTTGTCGTATCCACCACCTTCACGGCCTGCTCGGCGGGCGCATGGCTGCGCTCACCACCGAAATCGAGCGTTGCGCCCTTGGCACCATCTTTCACCACGATATTGGCAACGCCGAGCGCGCGATAGCGCGCGATGGTCGCCTCCACATCCGTGTCACCAAAGTTACCAGCCTCGTCGTCGAAGCTTGGCATGACGAGCGTGGCAGCGCGCGCACCATTGGTGATCGTCTCCAGCATGATCTCGCGGTTGGCCCAAAGGCGCGGGCGGATATTGGGATCGAACACGACCTGCTTGCCGGAGGCCTTGGCGCGGCGCAGTTCGGCGAGGAAGGTATCGACCGCAATCGGGGTGGACAGAATGGCAAGGGTGATGCCGGAGAAATAGACGATGTCGGCCGCGTCGATAGTCTCGCGCAGATGATCGGCGTCAGCCGCCAGCTGGCGGGCGGCAGCGGCGCTGCGCCAATAGCTGAAGGTGCGCTCACCGTCTTTCAGATTGATGAGGTAGAGGCCAGGCGTGCCGCCCGAAATACGGGAAATGTGCTGCGTGCCGATGCCGGCGCCCTCGATGAAGGACAGCATCTCCTGCGACAGAGGATCGTCACCCAGCGTGGTGAAATAATCCACAGACCAGTCCTGCGGCAGGCAGGCGCGTGCATACCAGGCGGTGTTCAGCGTGTCACCGGCAAAGCCCTTGCGCAGCAGGCCGTCACCGGCTTGCGAAAGCTCCACCATGCATTCGCCGATCGAAAGAAACCGTCCACCCACTGCACTCTCCTCCTGTCGTGACGCTTCGCCATTACGACGCTAAGGCCAGGCTTGCAAGGGCGGCGAAAGCCGATTGCGTGTCTCTTCTCACATTCGACAAGCATTGGCCGTTTACGGATCAATCCGGGCTTTATATGGTTGGGCAGCTTCACTTTGGAGATCGTTCATGCCGCAAGCCTTGTCTACCACCGGACACAAAGTTCACGATGCAGACTGGTGGAGGGGAGCGGTCATATATCAGGTCTATCCACGCTCGTTTCAGGATACGACGGGGGACGGTTTCGGTGACCTGGCGGGGATTACCAAGCATCTGCCCTATATCCATGCGCTTGGTGTGGATGGCATCTGGCTCTCGCCCTTCTTTACTTCGCCCATGGCGGATATGGGCTACGATGTTTCCGATTACTGCAATGTCGATCCGCTGTTCGGGACGCTTGCAGATTTCGATGAACTGATCACAGAGGCGCACAAGCTCGGAATAAAGGTCATCATCGACCAGGTGATCTCGCACACATCCGATCAGCATCCCTGGTTCAAGGAAAGCCGGACAAGCCGCACCAATGCGAAAGCGGACTGGTATGTCTGGGCAAACCCGAAGCCGGATGGAACGGCGCCCACCAACTGGCTCTCGGTCTTTGGCGGTCCGGCCTGGGAATGGGACGGTGTGCGCAAGCAATATTACATGCACAACTTCCTCGGCTCGCAGCCGGATCTCAATTTTCATAATCCGGACGTGCAGGATGCGCTTCTGGACACCGTCAGGTTCTGGCTGGAGCGGGGTGTCGACGGCTTCAGGCTGGATACGGTCAACTACTACTTCCACGACAAGCTGTTGCGCGACAACCCGCCGCATGAGCCGGATAGCGACGATGCCGGTCTCGATGCGCCGGACGTCAATCCCTACGGCATGCAGAGCCATCTCTACGACAAGACGCAGGTGGAGAACCTCGCCTTCCTCAAGCGCTTCCGCGCTCTGCTGGATGAGTATGAGGGACGCATGACGGTGGGCGAGGTGGGCGATGGTGCGCGCTCACTCAAAACCGTCGCCGCCTATACGGCGGATAATGACAAGCTCAACATGTGCTACACATTCGACCTGTTGGGGCCGGATTTCACCGCCAGCCATATTCGCGGTGCCGTCGATGGCTTTCAGAAAGCCGTGACCGATGGTTGGGTCTGCTGGGCTTTTTCCAACCACGACGTTGTCCGTCATCTCAGCCGCTTTGCCGAAAATGTGGAAGAGCAGATCCGCGTGGCAAAGCTTGCCGTCTGCGTGCTGGCATCCCTGCGCGGCTCCATCTGCCTTTATCAGGGTGAAGAGTTGGCGCTGACGGAGGCGGATCTTGCTTTCGAGGATCTGCGCGATCCTTACGGCATTCGCTTCTGGCCGGCTTTCAAGGGCCGCGATGGGTGCCGCACGCCGATGGTGTGGGAGACGGGCAAGCCGCATGCCGGTTTCACTGCCGCCGAAAAGCCGTGGCTGCCGGTTCCTTACGCCCATGCCATGCTGGCGGCGGATGGGCAGGAGCGGAAATCGGACTCGGTTCTCAATCATTACAAGGCGATGCTGGCCTTCCGTCGCAGCCATGCGGGCCTTCGCGATGGCGACCTGGCGTTTCTCGATACGAATCAGGATCTGCTCGTCTTCACACGTGAGAAGAACGGCGAGAGCCTGCTCTTCGTCTTCAACCTGACGCGTCAGCCAGCCGATTTTCGCCTGCCGCCGGAGTTTCGCGTCGTCGAGCATCTGGCAATGCCCGGGTTTGAGCCGGCCTTCGATATCGATATGGTGAAGCTGGAGCCACTGGATGCGTTCTGCGCACGGATCGAGCGGTCGTAATTCATTGGATCACTGACATGCGGTCTCAGAGGAGGCCCTTCGTCATGTCGGTGTCGAGGCTGAGAATGAAGCGGCGCAGCAATGTCCTGTCGAACTGGCCCTCGCGATCCATCATCCAGGACAGAGCCTGCTGTGAGGACCAGCCCTTCTTATAGGAACGGGCAGATGTGAGGGCATCGAACACATCGCAGATCGTGCTCATGCGCACCTCCGGGCTGATCTGCGCGCCTGAGAGACCCTGCGGATAGCCTCTGCCATCAATCCGCTCATGATGGTATCGACAGATATCCAGTACCAGTTCCGGCATATCCGATTGTTTTTGCAGAATCTTGTAGCCAAGCTCGGGATGTTGCTCGACGTATAATCGCTCTTCGGCGGTGAGCGGCCCCTGCTTGTGCAGAACCTCCCGCGGGATGGAAAGCTTGCCGACATCGTGTAGGATTCCGGCAATGCAGAGCTGCTGAACCACGGCCTCATCCATTTCCAGCGATCGGGCAAAATGCGTGAGCAGCGCCGCAACGGACAACGAATGGACAAAGGTTGCGGTATCGCGTGACCGAAGGCGTGAGATCCCGATGTAAAGACCAGGGTTTTCGTCCATTGCCCGGCCGATATCGTCCGCAAGCGGCGCAAATGCATCGATGGCGATATCGCGACCGTCAAACACACCCTCGATGAGGCTTTTCGCTTCATCGGCCTGTGCGCTTATCTTTTGTGCGACGCGGCTCTTGTCTTCCTTGCTGGCAGTCCTGATCGTTTTCGGCACCGCACCGTCAACACCAGTGTCCGGGGCATTCGTGCCGAGCGCAGTGTTGATAAAAACACCGCTGATCTCACCATTCACGATGGCGGAGAGTTGCTTGGCGTTCTTTACGGTGAAACGGCGGCCAACAGCAGGGTCATCCTGCCAGGGGCCTTCTATGCCCTCGACAAACATGCCGATCTTGACTTGCTTTTTGTCGATGCGTTTGATGACCAAAGATTTCCTCCAGGTCGCCGGTCATTGAACGATCATCATATATACTTCCTCAGGCCTTAATTTACTATGATTTTGGCGCGCGCGGGAAATAGAATTAGACTATTTACTTATGATTGTCTCCGCGAGCAGGCACGTGTTCATCCTTCAGCCGTGATGAGCTTGAAAAGATCGACATCCACCAGGCCCTTATCGGAAATCTTCAGGTGAGGTATGACGGGAAGAGGCAGGAACGCCACCTGAAGGAAGGGTTCTTCCAGTGTCGTGCCCAGCGCATAGGCCGCTTGGCGCAGGGTGTGCAGCGTGTCGCGCACGGTCTCATAGGGCTCCAGGCTCATCAGACCGGCAACGGGTAGGGCGATCTCGCCGGTGATCCTGCCGTTTTCCGCCACGACGAAGCCGCCCTTGATCTCTCCGAGACGATTGGCAGCGAGCGCCATGTCGTCTTCGCTGACGCCCACGACGCAGATATTGTGGCTGTCATGGCCGACGGTGGAGGCGATGGCGCCCTTCTTCAGGCCAAAGCCCTGAACGAAGCCGTTGGCGTGATTGCCGTTCTTGCCGTGCCGCTCGATGACGGCCACCTTGATGATGTCGTTGTCGAGATCGACGCTCGTCTGGTTGCCGTCGCTCGGTAGCTTGTAGCGGCGATGTTCGGTGATGATTTTGCCCGGCAATACGCCGAGAACGGACGTCTTACCTTCCGTTACCGGCACGCCAAAATGGGCGGCGAGCACCCGCCTTGCCTTGACGCTGTCGAGACCGACGGGAGCAACCGATTTGCGGGTGGCGAAAAGCGCGTCCGTGACGCGTCTGCCGGCGGAGAAGACCATGGAGGCCTTGCAGTTCTGCAGCGTGTCGATCACCACCAGATCGGCGCGCCAACCGGGCGCGACGAGGCCACGATCTCGCAAGCCGAAGGCTTTGGCTGCCGAAATCGATGCGGCGCGGTAGACGGCCAGCGGCTGAACGCCATTGGCGATGGCAGTGCGGATCATATAGTCCAGATGACCCTGTTCGGCGATATCGAGGGGATTGCGGTCATCGGTGCAGAGCGCCAGATAGGGCGACAGGCGCTCGGTGATGATCGGCATCAGCGCGTGCAGGTCTTTCGATACCGACCCTTCACGGACCAGAATATGCACGCCCTTGCGGATCTTTTCGAGCGCTTCCTTGGCGCTGGTGCATTCATGTTCGGTGCGGATGCCGGTCGAGAGATAGCCGTTAAGCCCGGTGCCGGACAGAAGCGGCGCGTGGCCGTCGATATGCTGTCCCTGAAACGCCTCGAGTTTCGCGATGCAGATCGGATCCTTATGGATCACGCCGGGAAAATTCATGAATTCCGCAAGGCCTATGACCTGTGGATGATCGCGGAAAGGCAGGAGCTTTTCGATCGGCAGATCCGCGCCAGCGGTTTCCAGATGGGTGGCGGGCACGCAGGAGGAAAGCTGCACGCGGATATCCATGATCGTCTCAAGCGAGGAATCCAGGAAGAACTGGATACCCTCCGCGCCGAGCACGTTGGCGATTTCATGCGGATCGCAGATCACGGTCGTCACACCATAGGGCAGGACGCAGCGGTCGAATTCGTGCGGCGTGACGAGCGAAGATTCGATGTGAAGATGCGTGTCGATGAAGCCCGGCACGACGATCTTGCCGGAGATGTCGATCTCCTCGACGCCGTGATAGGTCTCACAGGTGCCAACGATCGTGTCGCCGCAGATCGCAATATCGGAAGCGACGAGTTCGCCCGTGACCAGATCGAAGAAGCGTCCGCCCTTCAGAACGATATCCGCCTTCTCACGTCCGGTTCCCTGGTCGATCTTGCGTTCGAGTTTCGATACCACGCGTCACCTCATTTCGATTCTGTGCCTTGCGACAATTAAGCCTGGAAAGCGCTTTTCATGCAAAAAGAAAACCGGGCGCGTTGAGCGCGCCCGGTTCGATCAGCTTGTCTTTCGGTTGCGGTCACCATCCTCGCGCTCGATCAGCGGAGGAGGGCGCAGCACCTTATTCGGCCGAAACGATCTTGCCGCCCTGCCACTTGTAGAGCGAGAAAGCCTGGGAGGTGAGGTCGCCTGTTTCGCCATAGGTCAGCTTGCCGATGGCTGTCGGGATCGGCTCGCCGCCCTTCAGCGCCGTGGCAACCGCTTCGGAATCCTTAGCAGAGCCAGCCTTTTCGATGCCGGCTTTGAGAACTTCCACGGCGGCATAGGCATTCAGGGTGAAGGCTTCGGCCGGAATGTTGGCGGCCTTCAACGCGTCAGCGGCTGCCTTGGAGTCTGCGCTCTTCGTTGCGTCGGCAGCATTGGTGAAGATGGTGCCATCTGCCGCGGTGCCGCCGATATTGGCGAATTCGGAGTTGGAAAGGCCGTCACCGGCAATCACTGTTGCCTTCGCGCCGATGTCGTGCAGCTGGCGTACCAGAAGACCGGCTTCCGGATGGTAACCGCCGAAATAGACGACGTCCACGCCCTCGGACTTGAGACGGGCGGTGAGCGCGCTCAGATCCTTTTCGCCCGGTGTCAGCGCGTCATACATGACTTCCGTCACGCCGCCGGCATTCAAGGTCTTCTTGAAGGCGTCGGCAAGGCCTTTACCGTAAGCGCCCTTGTCGTGGATGATGGCGATCTGACGGTCCTTAAGCTGCGCCAGAACGAACTTCGCAGCCACTTCAGCCTGCTGGTCGTCACGACCGCAGGTGCGGAAGATGTTTGTCAGGCCGCGATTGGTGAGGTCCGGTGCCGTTGCTGTGGGTGTGACCATGACGACGCCATTTTCAGCGAAAACGTCGGAGGCCGGAATGGCAACGCCGGACGTGACCGGGCCGACGACGAATTTGATGCCGTCTGCAACCAGCTGGTTGGCGGCGGAAACGCCCTGCTTGGGTTCGCCGGCATCATCGGCAAGCTTCAGCACGACCTTCTCGCCGAGAATGCCGCCATTCTTGTTGATGACGTCGACGGCAGTCTGCGCGCCGTTCTTCACCTGGTCGCCGTAAGCGGCAACCGGACCCGTGAGCGGCGCCACGAGACCGATGACGATCTCGGCATGCGCTGCGGGTGCAAAGGCCACGGAGGCGGCAAGCGCCAGGCCGGTCAAAATCTTGATTTTCATTCATTTCTCCTTGGGTTGGGCGCATCGCCCGATTCGGCCCGATACCGGCAATGTGCTCGCTGATACGAGGCGCCGTTCGTCAGGCAAAGGAGTGCCGTTTCACATTTGAATTCCGTACCCCAGTCTTGCTTTGTGACAAGGCGGTGGCGATTTAGCAAGTCGTGTTTGATCTGGAAGCGGCGCGTGGACGTAAAAGCCCTTGTAAAAGCTATGTGATCGCCGCCACAGTAGGGAGGCGAGGTTTGGTCTATGACAGCGCGATAAAGACTGGCTTTTCCATCAGGCGGGGAGGATATTATGACGATGCTGTCGTCCGATGAAGAATTTCTGTCCCACCTGCCTGTCTTTCGACATTTCGAAGATGTCGCTGAGCCGGAACTCTATCGTCCGCTTCCCGATGGCTGGGCGCTGGCGCTTGCCGACATCGTCGATTCCACCGATGCCATTGCGCAAGGCCGGTACAAGTCCGTCAATATGGCGGGTGCTGGCGTCATCTCCGGCATCCTCAACGCCTTGGCGCGCCATGATCTGCCCTTTGTTTTCGGCGGCGATGGTGCGGCTGTCGCCGTGCCGCCGCAGGCGATCGAAGCATCGCGCGCGGCGCTCTCGAAAGTCCGGCGGTGGGTGAGCGAGGATCTTGGTCTGACGCTGCGTGCAGCACTCGTGCCATTGACGGAAATCAGGGCCAATGGGCTGGATGTGCGCGTTGCGCGGTTTCAGGCGAGCGATGACGTGTCCTATGCCATGTTCTCCGGTGGCGGCAACAACTGGGCGGACATGCAGATGAAGGGCGGGCACTATCTTGTCGACGAGGCGGAGGCAGGCGACAGGCCTGATCTTTCCGGCCTGTCGTGCCGATGGAATCCCATACAGGCGCGCTATGGTGCGGTGGTGTCGATCATCGCCACCCCACGTCCGGGCGGAGACATGGCGGCCTTCCGTCGGCTGGTTGCCGATATCGTCACACTTGCGAATGAAGACGGTCGCGAAGGCCACCCCGTGCCTGTCGAGGGGCCGGCACTCGGCTTCATTCGTGAGGGGCTGGTGATGGAGGCCAAAGCGCTGTCCGGTCTCGGTGATCGCGTGTCGCAGTTTCGCAAAGGCTGTTGGGTGGCGTTCCAGACCGTTCTGATCACGGTGCTCTACTGGCTGCGAAAGCCGGTGGGGCGCTTCGACCCTGTTCAGTACAAGACGACTGTCGCGAGCAATACGGACTTTCGTAAGTTTGATGACGGGCTGAAGATGACGATCGATGTGGATGCAGACCGGCTTTCTCGCATCAAGGCACGGCTGGAAGGTGCGGAGCGTGACGGTGTCTGCTTTTATGGATTGCATGAGCAGGATGCGGCCCTGATGACCTGCGTCGTCCCGTCACCACTGTCACGCGATCACATGCATTTTGTCGATGGGGCTGCCGGTGGCTATGCACGCGCGGCGCAGATGCTGAAAGAGCGTTCGGCGTCATCGGTCTGAACGGTCGAGGTGCCTGCGTGGCTTGAGCACTAAACACTCATCTGGAGCGCCGCGCACCCCGGCTCCGGGCTTCTAAAGCGCGTTGCGATCTTTCAGATTCGCTCTTTGCGCTTTAGGTCTTTGGTTTGTCGCAGGTCGGTGTCGCAAAACCGCTGAACAGTTTTGCTTTTACCATGCTTTAAAGCGCCGTGCGGCCTATTGGGCGCATAAAGACGCTTTACCTTTTTGATCGTGCTTTTCGAAGATCGAACTCGATGTTCGGGCCGATGCTGTCGATCAGGCCGCGGACTTGCTGTCGCTCTGCGCGCAGTAAATTTCTTCCAGCGATGCCAGGATCTTCTTCACCGAGTCCGACGTGCTGGAATAATAGATCGTCTGTGCATCGCGGCGCGTCTTGACGAGGCGTTGTGCACGAAGCTTGGAGAGATGCTGAGACAAGGCCGACTGGCTGAGGCCTACCTGTGTTGCCAGAACGCCGACAGGAACTTCACCCTCGACCAAGCTGCAAAGGATCATCAGCCTTTTGGGATTAGCCATTGCCGACAGAAGACCTGCTGCAACATTAGCTTGGTCTGATAAGGTCTGCGTCGTCATTTCCAGTCTCCTAAATTCGAAGCCGCCCCTGGCTTTCTAGTCCGGCAACGAATTGCCCCATGCGTCAAGTTTTACCAACATGGTCGCGAGACTGTATATACCTAAATCTAAGGTAAAGGCCACGCTTTATTAGAAGTGTCGTAATTTAGGCACTCATTATCTCGCAAGGCTGTTTTGGAGTATTATTTTCTGCTAAAAATCGTAAGTAACGCGAACGAAGAAATGATTAATGTCAAATCCGGTCAAAAATAATATTTTTTTATTCTTCGTAATTTTGACTGATGTAGTCATATTTTAATCTCAAATCTCGGCATGTCCCAAATCTAGTAGTGTGTGCGTTGCGGGGTGAGGGAAAGAAAGCAGCGCAGGCCTGTCGGGCCAACGCTGCTTCGAATGCCGTGGTATTGAAAAGATCCCGTTCTTTGGGATCAGCCCGCCATTGGCTGGTTGTCCTCCAGCCAGGCAGAATTTAGACGTTGCGGTGACGCGTCAGTCCTCGGACGATGTCTTCCGAGGTGATGGTGCCAATGACGGCACCCTGTTCGACGACGCCGATCGTGCCGGGCTGTCTCGCCATGGCATCGAGAATGTCGATCAAGGGCAAAGAAGGGCGAGCCGTGGCCACGACCGGGCTGTTGCCGTTATCGACTGCCACGCCGCGCCGCATCACGTCGGCGGCCGTCAGCATGGAAATCGGGTTCATGTTCTGGACGAAATCCGCAACATACTGGGTGGCGGGGTTACGCACGATCTCCTGCGGCGTGCCGCACTGGATGATGCGTCCACCCTCCATCATGGCGATGCGATTGCCGATGCGGAAGGCCTCGTCCAGATCGTGGCTGACGAAGAGGATCGTTTTCTTCAGCCTGCTTTGAAACTCCAGCAGCTCTTCCTGAAGTCGGCTGCGGATCAGCGGGTCGAGGGCTGAGAACGGCTCGTCCATCAAGAGGATCGGCGCGCCGGTCGCAAAAGCGCGGGCAAGACCCACACGCTGCTGCATGCCGCCGGAAAGCTCGCCCACCTTGCGCTCGGCCCAGTCCGACAGATTGACGAGTTCGAGCTGTTCGGCAACGCGCTTCTTGCGCTCGGCCTCCCGCACGCCGGAAAGCTCCAGCCCGAAGCCGACATTATCGGCAACATTGCGCCAGGGCAGGAGTCCGAACTGCTGAAAGACCATGGAGACGGTGCGGGAGCGAAGATCGCGCAGCACCTTGGACGATGCACGATAGGGATCGACATAGCCCGTATCGGTCTTGACGCTGACACTGCCGCGCACCACCGGGGCAAGGCGGTTGACGGCGCGCAGCAGCGTGGATTTGCCGGAGCCCGACAGCCCCATGAGGACGAGGATTTCGCCCTCCTTGACCGAGAGGGAGGCATTGGCAACGCCAAGCACCAGACCGGTCTCTTTGTTGATTTCGCTGCGGGTCCGCTCCGCATCGATCAGCGGAAGCGCAAGGTGAGGATTGTCGCCGAAGACGATATCGACATTTCCGAAGATGATCGCGTCACTCATACTTCATCCTCCGAGCCTGGCAGGCGAAAGAGCCGGTCAAGAATGATCGCCACGATGACGATACAGAGACCCGCTTCGAAGCCCATGGCAATGTTGACCGTATTTAGCGCGCGCACCACCGGCACGCCAAGGCCGTTGGCGCCGACAAGAGCGGAGATCACCACCATGGAAAGCGATAGCATGATGGTCTGTGTCAGCCCCGCCATGATCTGCGGCATGGCAAAGGGCAGTTCCACCTTGCGCAGCACCTGGGAGGGCGTGGCGCCGAAGGCGACGGCCGCCTCCACCAGCGCCGGCGGCGTGGAAATGATGCCAAGTCGCGTGAGACGGATGGGAGCGGGGACGGAGAAGATCACTGTTGCGATCAGGCCCGGCACCATGCCGAGACCGAAGAGCACCAGTGCCGGGATCAGATAGACGAAGGTCGGGATCGTCTGCATCAAATCCAGAACGGGACGCATGAAGCTGTAGACCCATTTGCGCCGTGCGGCGAGAATGCCGAGCGGGACGCCGATCAGCATACAGACGGAGCTTGCCGCGATCACGAGCGCCAGCGTCTCGGTGGTTGCTTTCCAATATCCGAGATTGATGATGAGAAGCAGGCCAAGGGCTGTGAAGAGCGGCATTCCGATGGAGCGTCGCATCCAGGCGGAGAGCGCGGTCAAAAGCGCCACGATGATAAGAGGGTGGGGCGCCTGCAGCAGGTAGAGGATAGCGTCGATAACGCTTCCGAAAATAAAGGCTAACCAATCAAAAAAGAAAGAAAGATTTGTGGTCAGCCAGTCAACTGCCTCTTTGGCGTAACGACCGACCGGTAAACGATTTTGGGGTGCACTGAGCCATTCCACGGTAAGATTTTGCCTTTCGTGAACGGGTTCATCTGTTCGGCTTCCGACGCTTGGAAGGTCGGAGGCCGGGCGTAGCAGGCGGGTAACCGGCCTTTACAGGCCGATATTCTTCTTGGCTGCAGCCAGCGCGTCGCCGCTGCCGTCCTTGGTCTTGACGCCTGCGAGCCATGGCTCGATGGCGCTCGGGTTTGCCTTTAGCCATGCGGTGGCTGCGGCTTCACCTTCCATGCCGTCATTCAAGATTTTGCCCATGATCTCGTTTTCCATGGGAAGCGAGAATTGCAGGTTCTTGATGAAGGTGCCGACATTCGGGCATTCGTCCAGATAGCCCTTGCGCACGTTCGTGTAGATCGTCGCGCCGCCAAGGTTCGGACCGAAGACGTCGTCGCCGCCTGTCAGATAGGTCATCTTGAAATTGGAGTTCATCGGGTGGGGTTCCCAACCGAGGAACACGATGGGCTCGCCAGCCTTATCGGCACGCGCCACCTGCGCCAGCATGCCCTGCTCGGAGGATTCCACCACCTGGAAGTCCTTCAGGCCGAAGGTGTCCTTCTCGACCATGCCGAGAATCAGGCGGTTGCCGTCATTGCCCGGCTCGATGCCATAAATCTTGCCGCCGAGCTGGTCGCTGTGGGGTGCGATATCCTTGAAGTCCTTGATGCCGAGTTCGGCACCCTTGGCATTGGTGGCAAGCGTATATTTTGCACCCGTCAAGTTTTCGCGCACCGTCTCGACCGACTTGTCTTCGCGGTAAGGTTTGATATCGCCTTCCATCGTCGGCATCCAGTTGCCGAGGAAGACGTCGATGTCCTGGTTTTTCAACGACGTATAGGTCACCGGAACGGAGAGGATTTTCACGTCGGTGTCGTAGCCGAGGCTTTTCAGAATGACGGAGGCTGTGGCGGTCGTCGCGGTGATGTCGGTCCAGCCGACGTCGGAGAAGCGGACGGTTCCGCAGCTTGCCGGTTCGGCAGCCTGTGCGCTGGCGGAAAAGACGGCGATTGCGGAAATTGCCGCGGCAAGAGCCAGACAGCGACGTTGATGTGCAAGCATTGCTTACTCCCTTTTTTGTTCCCTTATCATTATCAATATCCGCCAATCACAATCAACTCATGCGCATTTGCGTGAGCGGCGGTGTTGTTTGCGACATTGTACACTATCAGCCGCGACGAACAGAATTTCTATTCGAATCGGGTTTCGACCCTAAAGCTGTGACTTTCGTTCGGACACCCTTCCTTCTGTGGGTTCTGCGGGGCAAAAGAGCCTGAAACCTGATTCTTTTGTTGTCATTTGTCTTTTCGGGATAACCGGTTTCCCGCTTATCCCTGACAGACTTTAGAGGGCATGATGGCCAAGCTCTATTTCAATTACTCCGCGATGAATGCCGGAAAATCCACCATGCTCCTGCAGGCGTCCTACAATTATCAGGAGCGCGGAATGCGGACCCTGATCTTCACCGCCGCCTTCGACAACCGGGCCGGTGTGGGAAAGGTGGCCTCGCGCATCGGCCTGTCGTCGGATGCGATGATCTTTGAAGACAGCACGGATATTTTCGCCGAGGTGGCGCGCTTGCATGACGAGGAGCCGGTCGCCTGCGTCTTCGTCGACGAGGCGAATTTTCTCTCCGAACACCACGTCTGGCAGCTCGCCATGATTGCCGACAGGCTGAACATTCCGGTGATGACCTATGGTCTACGGACGGATTTTCAGGGCAAGCTTTTTCCCGCTTCCAAGGAGCTTCTTGCGATTGCCGACGAGCTTCGGGAAATCCGCACCATCTGCCATTGCGGCCGCAAGGCAACGATGGTGGCGCGCTTCGATGAAAGCGGCAAGGTGGTGAAGGAGGGCGCGCAGATCGATGTGGGGGGCAACGAAAAATACGTCTCCTTCTGCCGCCGTCACTGGGTGGAGGCCGTTCAAGACGCCTGAGCCGCGCGTTCTGCTGCGTTTGATTTTGGTCAAAGAAGGCAGGTGCGTGGGGGAGTAGGACCTGGCGTGGAAAGACCGCATCCGGCGGTTCCACTTCAGGAGTAAGCGCAATGCAAAGTTACGTTCTTCGTCTTCTCACAGCCGCTGCCATTGCCGGCTTCTTCACCTTTCCGGCCGCTGCCGCCGAAATCGAGATCAAGATGCTGAACAAGGGCGCAGATGGGCAGGCCATGGTGTTCGAGCCCGCAGCCGTGAAAGCAAATGTTGGCGATGTCATCACCTTCGTTCCGGTCGACAAGGGTCACGATGCCGCTTCGATCAAGGAACTGGTGCCGGAGGGTGTGGCGGAAGCCAAGGGCAAGATGAATGAGACGCTGAAGGTGACGGTCGACAGGCAAGGCGCTTATGTCTTCAAGTGCACGCCGCATTTCGGCATGGGCATGGTGGCGCTTGTGGTCGTTGGCGATCAGCCTGCCAATCTGGATGCGGTGAAGGCTGGCAAGATGCCGAAGAAGGCGCGTGAGAGACTGGATGCGGAACTGGCAAAGCTCAACCTATAAGCCTGCCTTCCTTCAAGCTCTCGCATTGAGATGAGGCCGTTCGTGGATATATGAAACGAGCGGCCTTATGCGTGTCGCGATCTTTCAGATTCGCTCCCCGCGTCGGCTCTTGTTTTGTCGCATGTCGTTTTTGCAAAACCGCTGCACAGTTTTGCGCGACATGCTTTAGTGCCCCATCGATTCGGGAGAGAACCTGCCATGGCGAAGACGCCGCCCCTTGAGAGCGAGATTGAAAAGGCCAAGGCGGCGATCAGCGACACACGCGCAGCCGAGGTCAGCCTGTTCCAACAATTCTCGGCACTCTTTGGCGCAGATGGGGCGGATGACAAGGCGCAGGTCAGTCATGAGCGCGAGCGTCAGGCGCTCGATTCCCTCCTTGCACGCTATGATGAGGTTGAGAAGACTCTCGCCAATCTCACGCTCTACCTTTCCGGCGACATCGAAAAATGCTTCGAACGTTTTGACGCCGCCAGTGAACGGACGCGCTATGAGAATTTCGTCGCCTTCTTCTCGCGCAACAGGGCGACGAAGCTTCAGGCCGAACGGGTGAAGACGTTTGCGATCGCCGGGACCTTGAAGCGGCTGCTGTTTCTTTCGGACGATGTGGCCGTGCTTCTGGCGAACGAGAAAGCTGCCGCTTCGGAGCTTTACGAGAGATGCGAAGCGCCGCTGACTGCGATGATGGAGAAGCGCCGCCAGTCGGCAGCCGAGATCGAGGCTGGGCGTCAGCGGTTGAAGGAGATCAATGCGTCGCTCGCAACCGTGCAATGGAAGCTTGGCAGTGTGACGGATGACAAGCGCCGCGCTTCACTGGAATCCGAACGGGAAAGCCTGTCGCTTGAACTGGAAGAACAGGAAAAATCCTATCAGGTTTTGAGAACCCGCCACCAGCGTCTGGAAGACCAGATCCAGCTGCAGGAATCGCTGTCGCAAAGCGCAACCCAGCGGCTTTCGGCACATGCCATGCTCTACAACATGCTGTCGCTGGCGATGGAGCGCGCCATCCAACTCTACGGCGCCGTGACCATGACGCTTGACGGGCTGATGCGGGAAATTGAAAAAGACACGTCGCCACATCCCCATCTTCTCGATCTTCTCAGGATCCACGCACACAACGCCATCACGCTCGATGATATCGACAAGCGCAAGGCCCCCGTCAGCGAGGCTTTTGTCCGTCGCTACAGAATAGAACGATCCCGTATCGTGGCAATTGAAGGTGCTGCGCGGTAAAAAGATACCTTTGCTGCGTTGTATCCATCGCGCGCGCACCTATCTGAGAACGAAGCTGTACTCGCAGAGGAGTGGGCCGTTGACTGACAATCGAGAGAGGTGGGTATGCTTGATTCCGTTTCGGCGTTCTTCAGACGTGTTTTCAGCGCGCTTGGACGAGGCCTGTCGGTTCTTGGCGCGGCGCTGATCTGGCCGTTCCGCGCCAGACAAGGATCTGCCGGCCCGCGGGCATGGATGGTACAGGCACCGCTTGCCGTCGGCCTCGTGCTCATCTTCGGTCTCTATGGCTACTTCATCTGGCAAACCCAGGTCTGGACGAACTTCAATCCGGATTACGTCAACGACTACAAGCTTTCGACCCGCACGGTCGGAGCAGGGCAGGAGTTGCCTGCCACGCCTGCGACAGTGCCTCAAGCGCAAACAGAGGCGCAGCCCACGACCGAGGGGGCCGCAACAGCGCCGGCCCCAGTTGCCGCAGCTCAGGCTGCTCGCAGTTGCCAGCCATCCGCCACCGTCGATGTTGCAGCAGGGCTTATCGATTTCAATGTCGATCAGAATGCCTGGATTTCTTCAATGCTGCTCTACAAGCTTGGCCTCTTCGGCGTCGATTGGGACAGTACGCCGTTTCTGGACAACAAGGCCTCCTTCCAGCGCGGCGTGAACCAGGCCGTTCGCCGTACCGCGGTGGAGCTAGTCGATACGCTCGGTCGTGTGCGCGGCACGTCCGGCATCAACAACGACCTGCAGAATGCCCGTGGCAATCTGCAGTATGATGAGTATTCCTGGTATTTCGGTCTGAGCCCCTTCGGCCCGAAGACGCCGACGCCAAGCTACTACCGTTCGGCCGCAGACAGTCTGCGCAAGTTCAACACCAGTCTTGCTCAATGCGCCTCTGTCTTCGATACGCGTGCGGACAACCTCATCCAGTTCATCGATCGCATCGCCAACGATATTGGCGGCACTTCCGCAATCCTTCGCGAGCGTTCCGAGAATTATAATGGCGGCTGGTTCGACACGCGCGCCGACGATCGCTTCTGGTTCGCTTATGGCCAGCTTTACGGTTACTACGGCATCCTCTCAGCCGCTGGCGCGGATTTCCAGCAGGTCATTCGCGAGCGAAACGTGACCAGCTTGTGGAACGATACATTGGCGCAGACGCGGGCAGCCCTTCGCATTCAGCCCTTCATCATCTCCAATGGCGATGAAAGCGGGTGGATCATGCCATCGCATCTGGCGACCATGGGCTTCTATGTACTGAGAGTGCGCTCCAACCTTGTAGAGTTGCGTTCCGTGCTGGACCGCTGAGCTCAGGAGCTTAGCCTGCGCTCCGACTGGATAGCGGAGCGCTTGAGCCGGCCCTGAAACGACTAAGTGGTTGTGCGGCTGGCACGCTCCGTCAAGCGAAGACGTAAAGCGTCAGGAGCGAGCCGCGACATCGCGCAGCGTTTCGATCATGATCAGCTGATCACTTTCAGCCGGATCGCCTTGGCGACGAGCTGGGTCCGGTTGACGCAATCCAGCTTCTTGATCGCATTGTTCAAATAGGCGTTGATCGTGTGGTCGGACAGCGAAAGGATCTGTCCGATCTCGGAGGATGTCTTTCCGTGAGACGTCCACCGGATGACTTCGATCTCGCGCTTCGTCAGCGTTTTCGGCGCCACCAGTTCCGCCTTGCGAATACGATCATAAACGTCGAAGGCATGGATGGCGACAATGCCCAGCTCATTGAGCACATTCTGACTGGGCTTTGGCGAATCTCCTTCGAAGCGCAGAACGTATCGACGACCGTTGAGACAGTTGATGGGCGCGATCACGCCACTGACGAGCCCGTATTGCACCATCAAGTTCTTCAACTCCGCGCTATAGGGCGGCACGGGAATGTCGTCTTCGAAGCACCAATATTGCGGCATCGATGAATTGGCAATTTTTGCCAGGATGGGGCAATCCGGCAGTTTGCGATGCTGATCGACGCTGCGAATGAAGTTGACCGGGACAGTCGTTTCCAGCACCACCGGAGCCAGAAGGTCGTCGCCCTGGGTCGGCACCTTCATCAGCGTGGTGTGGGTGAAGCCGAATGTTTTGGTGAGACGGGAGACGGTCTGCAGCCACTCAGGACGACTTTGGGAGGCCACTATCTCCTGACTGAATACAGACTGCCGTTCCAGTGTTGTCATGGTGATTACATTCGATAAGGTTTATATGTTAACATCAAGAAATATACGAACGGCAACAAATTTCCACCCCTAATTTCCAATAGTCCCAACTTTGGTTAGCACGGTGTTTTTCTAATCGTTTGAATATCTTGATTATTGGAGCGATTGAACTCACGACTTTCAAAGTCGCGTGGTTTGCTCGACCACCGGCTTCTCGCCTTGTGCCTGTCTAAGCGTGCCCGCGTGTCGCGCAAAACTGCTGCACGTTTTTGCGCGACACGATTTGATCGACGAGATCAAAGATCGAGATCGGCCTTGCCGGGCTTCGGCTTGTTCATCAGCTTTTCCAGGAAACCCAACATCACGGCAGAGATGACGAAAGCGAGGTGGATGATGGTGAACCACATCAGCTTGCTGTCGGAATACTGGTTGGCGTTCAGGAAGATCTGCAACAAATGGATCGAGGAGATCGCCACGATTGAGGAGGCGACCTTGATCTTGAGACTGCCGGCGTCGAGCTTTCCGAGGAACGATACCTCATCGTCCGCTTCATCAAAGCGGCTGACGAAGTTCTCATAGCCGGAGATCATTACCATCACGATAAGGCTTGCCACCAGCGCCGCGTCAATCAAGGCCAGCATGGCGAGAATCATGTCCGCATCCGTGTAGACGAAGACGTTCTGGGCGATCTTCAGAAACTTCAGTGCGAAGGAAAAAGCGTAGACGGCAAGTGCTGCCACGAGTCCAAAATAGAAGACGACGAGGATCCAGCGGCTTGAGAGAATGATTCGTTCAATAATGAGTTCAAGTGATTTCATGTCAGCGGGGCGCCCTTGGCTCGCGTTGAGATAATGTGCGTATTCGTAAAGCGGTGATTTAAGCGGAAAAGACCGATCTTCAAGACCATAGCATGCTGCACATTCTGTTTATCACGGGATGTTTTACGGTGGACCGAGCCTGAGGTCGCCGCACGTTCGGCGTCACAATTTTGCAACAATATGGTCCTCGCAAAATGGTGAGTGTTATAATCATATTTATTATGTTGACTCACATAATCAGGTTTTCTAATTCTCCCCCAGCGGCTCAGCCGTCACATTTCAGCACATATCCGTCGAGCTAGCCTTGAGGCTGTAGCGCGCACCGTCGCGCTTGCCTCTTGCTGTCCGACATCAGGGGGTCATCATGCTTATCCGCGGTTCTCAATCCGCCTTGTTCGTCTGCACGGCGCTGGCGCTTGTGCTCAATAGCGTTGGCGCGCAGGCGCAGACCGTGTCTCCGCAGGACGGACAAGAGCCCACTGTGCTGAAACGGATTACCATCAAGGGCGCGCGCGTTGCGTCGGGTAACCCGGCGGCGAACGCAGCGTCCGATACGCCGCTTGCGAGCGTGACGACGGCAGACGAGATCCGCAAGAAGGACATCAGCAATCTGCGCGATCTCGGCAATACGACGGAGCCTGGGGTGGATTTCACCGAGAGCAAGCCAGGCAAGGTGGGCGGGTTGTTCATCCGCGGTCTCGGTGGTCCACGCATCGTTACGCTGCTGGACGGAATCCCGGTATCGTCCTTCGGCAACCTCGTGCGTTCAGGTCCATCGTCTCCGACGACGGGCTTGAGTGACGGTGCAAACACGTTCGACTTTGCAGCGCTCTCGGCTGTCGATGTTGTGCGCGGCGCGGATTCGAGCCGGATCGGTCCAGGTGCCATGGGCGGCGCGCTGGTGCTGAGAACGCTTGAACCGGAAGACCTGATAGACCCAGAAAAGGGCTGGGGCGGCGTGGCGAAGCTTGGCTATGACAGCTCCGACAAGAGCCTCGGTGGTTCGCTGGCGGTTGCGAAAAAGATCGAGAACACTTCGGTGTTGTTCCAAGGCGCTTACAAGAAGGGTCATGAGCGCGACAACCTCGGCAAGCAAGACATTGACGGCTTCCAGCGGACCGCGCCAAACCCTGCCGATTTCGATCAGAAGAATGTCATGGCCAAGGTCCGTCAGGATCTTGCTGGTGGGCATCGCATTGGCGTGACTGCAGAGCGCTATGATCTCGATACCGATTTCGACCTGAGAACAATGCAGAGCCCCACAGTCGTCATATCCGGCGGGCGTCCTGCTACGACCTATCTGCCCGGTCAGGGCTGGGGTGAGGAAAACACCCACCGCGACCGCGTATCTTTCGATTATAGCTACGAGGCGGAGAGCGAAGACTCCGTTATCGACGCGGCCAATGCAACGATCTTCTGGCAAAAGCTGACCAAAGAAGCTGGATCGGATGGCCTGCGCACCAGCGATTCCGCTCGATACATGAGACACAACAGGGTGGAGGAAAACTCCTACGGTCTGACGGGCAACACCATCTCGCGTTTCGATGCCGGCTCTCTCGACCACGAAATTCGCTTTGGCGGCACGCTGCAGTTTTTCCAGACCGAACAATATCTGGCAGGTCTGCCCGCAAGCGCTGCCGTCAACAAGCCAGATATGCCGGATGTGGATGGCAAGAAGCTTGGCATCTATCTCGATGATCGTATCGGTTTTGGCGATAGCGGTTTTGCTTTGACCCCGGGCGTGCGCTTCGATTGGTATGATTATGATCCGCAAACGACGGCCGGTTACAACGGCGCATTGACACCAAAGAGCGGGACGCGCCTCTCGCCGAAAGTGTTGGCGACATATCAAGTCACGCCTGAAACCGAGCTTTTCGCGCAATGGTCGATGACATATCGGCCACCAACGATCGATGAGTATTACATCTACTTCCCCAATATCGGCTACGAGGTTCGCGGCAATCCGGACCTGAAACCAGAGACCGGGCAGGGGTTCGAGGTCGGCGCGAATTATGAGAGCGGCGATCTTTCTGGAAAAGTCACCGTATTCCATAACCGCTACTCGAACTTCATCGAGGACTACACCGTCTCACAGGCGCCGCTCGTCATGTCATGGCGCAATGTCGATAAGGCGCAGATTTCTGGTATCGAGCTAAAAACCCGCAAGGAGTTTGCAAACGGGCTTTTCCTCAACGGCTCTATTGCCTACGCCTATGGACGAAACAGCACTGATAAATCCTATCTACGATCCGTTGCGCCGTTCAAGGCGGTGGCAGGCGTCGGCTATGATCAGGATATTTGGGGCGTCGAATTGTCCGGCATCTTCTCAGCACCAATGCCCAACGATAACAATCCCAACACGTTCGATGCGCCGGGCTACGGCATCGCCAACCTGACGGGCTGGTGGGAGCCGGAACAGTTGAACGGCCTTCGCATCCAGGCTGGCGTCTACAATATTTTCGACAAGAAATATTGGAACGCCGTTGCCGCTCGCGACGTCAACCCGACGGCACAATCCAGCGGCAATCAGCCGGTCGATTTCTACACCGAGGCGGGAAGGTCGTTTAAGGTCTCTCTGACCAAGACGTTCTGATCAGGTTCTCCCAGATCGATAGGGTGGCGCGGAAGCGCCACCGTTTCAA
Organism: Agrobacterium cavarae; assembly: GCF_004310285.1. GTDB lineage: Bacteria > Pseudomonadota > Alphaproteobacteria > Rhizobiales > Rhizobiaceae > Agrobacterium > Agrobacterium cavarae. The sequence continues at coordinate 210,145 of NZ_SISF01000033.1, read as the reverse complement.
CTGAACTACGCCGCGATTTTTACCGGCAATACAAATAACCGCCCTTTCGCTCCAGCACATCCAGATGCAGATGGTCCTGATGGGTCGCGTCGCTTCCGGGCGACAGGACAGTGCGGAAGAAGAGGCAGGCGGCGGTGGTGATGGTGCGTTGGAAGGCGCCTTCCATGGTGCCGTCCTCGGTGCGCGGTTTCATCACCAGGGGCTCGCCCTTGTCGAAGGTCATGGTCGCAATGTCGACGGCGTTGCCCTTGGCATGTTCCGACATCTTGCCTGTCGCCGCGCTGTTGCGATTGCGGCAGATATAGGTGGAGGCATTGCCAAAGGCCGTGACCTGACGGTCGGGCATGGCGATCTTGGCGGTGGGGATGACTACGTCCTTTGTCCAGCGGGAAAGCGCAAGGGCTGCCTCGCAGCGCATCGTTCCCTTCGGCTCGAGTTTGATGCCGGGCAGAACCGCGGAGACCTCAAGGGGTGAGGCAATGCCGCAGCCGTCTTCTTCGCCCTTGATCGGCTCGATCTCCCGAAACTCGGCGCCGAGCTCTTTCAGTTGAGACAGGCAGGCCTTCAGCTCTTCCTGGTTCTCTTGCATCACCGGTTCGGGCGCGGGCTCGTCGGCTTTCTTCTCTTCAGTGGGCTTTTCCTCGGTCGGCTTTGCATCGCCGGGCTTGCCTTGTTCGGCTTTGTCGGCCTCCGGCTTTCCATCCTCGGACTTCTTCTCCTCCGGCGTGTTGCTTTCGCTCGGTGACGCATCTTGGGGCTCTGGCGTCTGAGGTTTTTCCTGCGGCTTAGGCACCGTGTTCTCTGGTGGTGGCGAGACCTGCTCGGGAGCCTTCTCGTTCTTCTCCGGCGAGGTCGCCTTTTCAGGCGTTTCCTGCTGTGGCTTTGCTTCCGGAACGGGAACCTGTTTTGGCGGTTCGGATGCGGCAATCAGCAGCGATGCCGCTGCCAGAATGAAGAAACGGTGAAGCATGTCGGTCTGTCGCCCTCTGTCGCGCAGATGGTTGCGCAAAAGCGAGAACGCGCCAACGGGCGATACGGTTCAGGAACGGCCCGCAAATCCGCTTGCCAAGCGGCTTTATTGCCGCTAACAATTTCGCCCATGAACACAACATCGAAGAACATTGCGATCTGGTGGTGGGGCAGCTGAGGCGGCCTTGACCAGTCATGTTCACACGACACGTCCAAGCCGCCCGAAATTTCAGGCGGCTTTTTTGTTATTCTGCCGCCGGTCATCATCGGGTCTAAAACACGGGAACTGCAGGTAAAATGGTTACAATCACTCAGGATGACGGTTCGGAAATCTACGAGACGAAGGGCGGCATCAAGGTCTCGCGCAAGCGTCGCGCAGCCGATTACGCTAGCGCAATCGACAGCTATGTCGATGGTCTGGACTCCCGTCGCGGCGCGGTCTTCTCGTCTAATTATGAATATCCTGGCCGCTACACGCGCTGGGATACCGCCATCATCGATCCTCCGCTTGGCATTTCCTCTTTCGGCCGCAAGATGTGGATCGAAGCCTATAACGGCCGCGGCGAGGTCCTGCTTTCCTTCATTGCAAAGAAGCTGAAAGCAACGCCGGATCTGACGCTTGGTGCGTTGACCGCCCGCCGTCTCGATCTGACGGTCAACGAGCCGGACCGCGTCTTTACCGAGGAAGAGCGTTCCAAAATTCCGACCGTCTTCACCCCGCTTCGTGCCATTGTCGATCTGTTCTATTCCAATGCGGATTCGGCCATCGGCCTTTTCGGTGCCTTCGGCTACGATCTCGCCTTCCAGTTCGATGCCATCAAGCTCTCGCTGCAGCGCCCGGAAGACCAGCGCGACATGGTGCTCTTCCTGCCGGATGAAATTCTGGTGGTGGATCACTATTCCGCCAAAGCCTGGATCGACCGCTACGACTTCGAGAAGGCCGGGCTGACGACCGAGGGCAAGTCGGAAGAGACCGAGGCCGAGCCATTCAAGACCACTGATGCGATCCCGCCGCGCGGTGATCATCATCCTGGCGAATATTCCGAACTGGTGATCAAGGCGAAAGAAAGCTTCCGCCGTGGCGACCTCTTCGAAGTGGTGCCAGGCCAGAAATTCATGGAGCGCTGCGACAGCAATCCATCGGCGATTTCCCGACGATTGAAGGCGATCAACCCGTCGCCCTATTCCTTCTTCATCAATCTCGGCCATCAGGAATATCTGGTCGGTGCATCGCCGGAAATGTTTGTGCGTGTCTCCGGTCGTCGTATCGAGACCTGCCCGATTTCGGGCACCATCAAGCGCGGTGACGATCCGATTGCCGATAGCGAGCAGATCCTCAAGCTGTTGAATTCGAAGAAGGACGAGTCCGAACTCACCATGTGCTCGGATGTCGACCGCAACGACAAGAGCCGTGTGTGCGAGCCGGGCTCCGTCAAGGTCATCGGCCGTCGCCAGATCGAGATGTATTCGCGCCTCATCCACACGGTGGACCATATCGAGGGACGCCTGCGCGACGACATGGATGCATTCGACGGCTTCCTCAGCCACGCCTGGGCTGTAACGGTGACGGGGGCGCCAAAGCTTTGGGCGATGCGTTTCATCGAAAACCATGAAAAGAGCCCGCGTGCATGGTATGGTGGCGCCATCGGCATGGTTGGCTTCAACGGCGACATGAATACGGGCCTGACGCTGCGCACCATCCGCATCAAGGATGGCATTGCGGAAGTGCGGGCAGGGGCGACGCTATTGAACGATTCCATTCCACAGGAAGAAGAAGCGGAAACCGAACTGAAGGCATCGGCCATGATTGCAGCCATTCGCGATGCGAAAGCCCAGAATTCGACCGTCGGCAAGCGTGATGCGGCCAAAGTCGGAACGGGCGTGAAGATCCTGCTGGTCGATCACGAAGACAGCTTCGTGCATACTCTGGCAAATTACTTCCGGCAGACGGGTGCGACGGTCTCGACCGTTCGCACACCGGTTCCGGCGGAAATCTTCGATCGCTTCCAGCCGGATCTCGTGGTTCTCTCACCCGGACCGGGCAACCCCGGCGATTTCGATTGCAAGGCGACGATCAAGGCTGCCCGTGCGCGCGAGTTGCCGATCTTCGGCGTCTGCCTCGGGCTCCAGGCGCTGGCCGAAGCCTATGGCGGCGAGCTTCGCCAACTGGCGATCCCGATGCACGGCAAGCCCTCGCGCATCCGCGTTCTGGAGCCGGGCCTTGTCTTTTCCGGTCTGGGCCGCGAAGTCACCGTCGGTCGTTACCACTCGATCTTTGCCGATCCGGCCACGCTTCACCGCGATTTCATGATCACGGCGGAAAGCGAAGACGGCACGATCATGGGCATCGAGCACACGAAGGAGCCGGTGGCAGCGGTGCAGTTCCACCCGGAATCGATCATGACGCTTGGCGGCGATGCCGGTATGCGGATGATCGAGAATGTGGTGACGCATCTGGTGCGCAAGGCGAAGACCAAGGCTGCGTGATCATTTGAAATCTTTTGGCGGCGACTTTAGGCGCCGCCATTTCTCCTGATCGCGTGAGCGCTGGTGAAGATCCTAAAATATATATTTATCGTTTTGGTTCTTGCCGTTACGGGCATCGGCCTTTGCGTGGCTGTGCCAAGGCAGCCAGCCGTCTCCGATGACGGGTCACCCGCAGAAGCGTCCCGTCGCATTTTGGTGCTCAGCAATCCCATCCATACAGACATTGCGGTGCCGGTGGATGCGGAACTGCTGGCGCGCTTTGCCTTCCTCAGGGATGGCAACCTCGAGATCGATCATCCCGGCCTTCGCTATATCGTCTTCGGCTGGGGCGGCCGGGCGTTCTACACGCAAACGCCGACATGGGCGGATCTTAAACCCATGCCTGTGTTGAAGAGCTTTACCATCGACCAGTCGGTGATGCATGTGGCGCTTGCCGGCGATATCCCGCTGTCGGAACCGAGTGTCATGCCGGTTGATCTCTCGGCCGCAGGATATGCGAGAATGCTCGATTTTATTGTTGCGAGTTTTTCCCGACCGGAGGGTCGGGAGGTTCCGCTCATCGGCCAGTCTTACGGTGCAGACGATGCGTTTTTCGAAGCGGAAGGCGCTTTCAACGTGCTGGTCGGCTGCAACATCTGGACGGCGGCGGCACTTCGTCAGGCGGGGATCGGCACGGGGTGGTGGACGCCTTTGCCGTGGCTTTTAACGACGTCCTTGCGCTTGCATAATGATGCGGGCGTGTTCTCAGGGAGGCCGTTTCGGGTCGGCGGTTTGGGGTGAGCGACGGTCGAGCCGGTTGGCACTGTTGCTGTACCCCCTCACGTTCAACGCTTCGGCGCGCCCCGAATTGACACGACACTGCCAGTCGGATGACATGGCACCTGAAGCCTCGCCCAAAGGAAGCCAGCCACAATGCTCGACCCCCACCAACTTCTGATCGTCTACGCCGCCTACATCATTGCCACCGCGAGCCCAGGTCCGAGCAACATGACGATAATGGGCGTCGCCATGAGCCAGGGCAGGGCGCCGGCTGTGGTGCTTGCGCTCGGTGTGATGACCGGGTCTCTCACTTGGGCTGCGATTGCCGCAACTGGCCTCTCCGCCGTGCTGGCTTCCTTCGCCAACGCGCTGTTCGTCATCAAGATATTGGGTGGGATCTATCTGCTCTATCTTGCCTACAAGTCTGCGCGCTCTGCTTTCATCAACGCGCCGCAAGCAGGGGTTGGTGCAGGGAATGGCGGCAAGGCGGATTACGGCAAGCTCTATCGGCGTGGGCTTTTGCTGCATCTCACCAACCCGAAGGCGGTTCTCGGGTGGATGGCGGTCATGTCGCTTGGCCTCAAGCCCGGTGCTGGTCCCGCCACGCTTGCCGCGATCGTTGGCGGTTGCGGGCTGCTTGGACTGGTGGTTTTCTGTGGCTATGCGTTGCTGTTCTCCACCGCGCCCGCCATCCGCATGTATCAAAAGGCCAAGCGCTCGATTGAGGCAACACTTGCGCTCTTCTTTGGCTTTGCCGGTATTAAGCTGCTGCTCAGCAGGGTTTGATAGACTGCGCCAATCAGACGGGATTTCACATGTCGCACGAAACGCACACCATCCGCTTCAACCGTGTCTGCCCGATCCTGCGTATTTTCGATGAGGCCAAGGCGCGGGAGTTCTATGTCGACTTCCTCGGCTTCTCGGTGGATTGGGAGCATCGCTTCGGGGAAAACTATCCGCTCTATATGCAGGTTTCGCGCGGCGGGCTTGTTCTTCACCTCTCCGGACATCATGGCGATGCGACGCCTGGTTCGACTGTGTTTGTCGAGACGCTTAGGGTGGAAGCCTATCAGCGCGAGCTTGCGGCGAGGGACTACACTTACATGAAGCCGGGCGTCGAGCCGCTGCCCTGGGGCCTGCAGATGGAAGTGACCGATCCCTTCGGCAATCGTATCCGCTTCTGCGAGCGGCTCGAGACGGAAAGCGCTTGACCCTTCTGCGAGATTAAATCATAGAACGCGCCAACAGCGAACCGCCTGCACGAACCCTCGTGCGGGCGGTTCGTGCGTTTTGGGGTTCATTTCTGCAATTCGTTTGCATCTGCACAGGGTTTCGCCATGAATGATGAAGGTAACGCTCTCGTCCGAAAGCTGGCTTTCTGGGGCATTCCGTTTTCGTTTCTCGTCCTTGGACTGAAACTCTCGGCATGGTGGGTCACGGGCTCCGTCGCGCTACTGTCCGACGGTCTGGAATCGACCGTCAATGTGGTTGCGGCCTTCATTGCCTACTTCGTCATTCGCTATGCGCAGAAGCCAGCCGATGACGATCATCAGTTTGGTCACCACAAGGCAGAATATATATCTGCTGTGGTGGAGGGTGTGCTGATCGTCGTGGCGGCGCTGTTGATCGTCAAGGAAGCCTGGGGTGGGTTGTTCGAGCCGCGCCTGCCGGAAGCGCCGGTGCTAGGTCTGGCAATCAATGCTTTTGCCGGCGGTCTCAATGCGGTCTGGGCAACCATTCTCATTCGCGTCGGTCGCAAGCATGCTTCGCCGGCGCTAACGGCCGATGGCCATCACATCATGTCGGATGTCGTGACCTCGGTTGGCGTTCTGATCGGGCTCGTGCTGGCGATCGTCACGGGCTACGCGATCCTCGATCCGCTGCTCGCCATTCTGGTTGCCATCAATATTCTCATTCAGGGCTCCAAGGTCATTCTACACTCGCTGAGCGGACTGATGGACAAGGCGGTGGAGCCAGAGGAGGACGAGGCAATCAAGAAGGCCATTGCAGAGCATTCCGCCGGCGTCCTCAACGTGCATGACTTGAAGACGCGCCGTGCAGGGTCTGCCGCCTTCATCGATTTTCACGTCGTCGTGCCCGCCAGCATGTCGGTGGGCGCGGCGCATGAGATTTGCGATCGCCTTGAAGATGCCATAAGGGGCGTGATACCCGGAGCCACACTCGCCATCCACGTCGAGCCTGAAAGCGAACAGGCGCATGGCGTCAGGGTCAATGTTCTAGAACCAGGAGTTTAAGCCATGTCAGTGACGGATGTTTCCGGCCTGTCCCAGCTGGGCGCGCAGGTCGCAGCCCCTGAAAATCCAGAAAGTGCCGTTCTGGAGCGCGTGCCGAACGGAAATGCGGGGACGGATTACGTCGTGCGCTTCACCGCGCCGGAATTCACCTCGCTGTGCCCGATGACGGGACAGCCGGATTTCGCCCATATCGTCATCGACTATATTCCCGGTGACTTTCTGGTGGAATCGAAGTCGCTGAAACTCTTCCTGCATTCCTTCCGCAACCACGGTGCCTTCCACGAGGATTGCTCGATCTATATCGCCAAGCGGCTGGTCGATCTGCTGGCGCCTAAGTGGCTGCGTATCGGCGCTTACTGGTATCCGCGCGGCGGCATTCCCATCGATGTGTTCTGGCAGACCGGGACAGCGCCCGAAGGCGTCTGGCTGCCGGATCAGGGAGTGGCGACCTATCGTGGTCGCGGCTGACAGCCTATCCAGGAATCTCCGTTGGTCGCCTGCAAATGGCAATGTCTGCAATTCCGGTGCTCACACCAACGGAAGTTCCTGGTCAAAGTGATCAAGACTCAGACGAAGGAGCTATCGTCGCCTGAGTCGTAGTCCGTGTCATTGCTGCTGTCGTCATAGCTCGGGTCGTTGTCATCAGGCGTGTAGTCGGCCTGCTGCACGTCGTTGCCGTTGTTATCGGCATTGGCCTGCTGCTGGTCGTCGCCATAGTAATTGTTGATGACCGTTTCCTCGACCGGCGCATTGCCAAGTGCATTGCCGCCGGAGAAGGGCGAACCCCAACCGGACGACGCCATGTGGTTGGAGAAGATGCCGCTCAGCGAATTGGCAAGCAGCATGCCGCCTGCGACACCCGCGGCCGTTCCAAGCGCACCCTGAAGGAAACTGCCGCCACCGCCACCGGACCGTCCGAAGCCGGATGTCTGCTGGCTCCACGGCCCACTCGGCTGCTGTGGCTCAGGGCTTCTGCCCCAAGGTCCAGATGTCTGGCCGGACATGTCGTTGCGATAGACCGACTGCGGCTGTGGGGGCTGCGGGGTTGGGGCAGGGGCGGGAGCCTGCGGCTGATTGGTGCCGAAAATGGAGCTTAGGAAGCCGCCCTGGGTTCCGCGCTGTTGATCGCCCGCACCGGTTTCCAGCTGGTGGATGCGTTCTTCAAGCTGCTTGATGTGGGCGGCGGCCGCTTCCAATCCCTTTTCCTGCACGATAACGGCCTGTGCGAGGTAATAGGGTGCATGCGGCTGATCCCGGACCGACTGGTCGATCAGCGCTTCGGCTTCCGGGTCACGGGCGGTGGACGATGCGGTCCTGATCCTGTCGAACAGGCCCTTGAGCAGTTGGGTTTCTTCTGGTGACATCTCTTGCCTCCTTGGCATGTCGAGAAACGCATACCAAGGAAGTAGAGTTCAAATCGGATTTTTCAAAGCCCCGATTTCTTACATTTCTGTAATCCGATACCTCATCCGCCGAAGGCGAGCGAGAGACCTGCCAGCGCTGTCATGCCACCGGCGATGCGGGCTGCGATAGGACCGAAGCGCGAGACGCCGAGACCAAGGGCCACACCGGCAAGATGCAGAAGTGCCGTGGCGATCATAAAGCCGATGCCGAACTGCAGCGCGCCTGCCGTTCCAAGTTCCCCGCCATGGGCGTGACCGTGGAAGAGTGCGAAAACGCCGACAATGGCGGCCGCCGCAACGGTCGGCAACTTGGCAGCGATGGCGACCAGAAGGCCAAGGCCGATGACGGACGCAAGGATCGCAGGTTCGACGAAGGGCAGCTCGATGCCGTAGACCGCCATGAAGAAGCCGATCGCCATGGTGCCGACAAAGGCTGCCGGGACGGCCCACAATGCGTTTCTGCGGCCCTCTGTCGTCGCGATCTGCGATGCCCAAAGGCCAACCGCCACCATGGCAAGGATATGGTCTGCGCCAAACAGCGGGTGTGAAACGCCGGCCATGAAGGAGCCGTGCTCTTCCGGATTGAGATGGGCGAAAGCGGGCAGGGTGGTGGCGCCAAGGCCGGCTGCGGCAAGGATAAGTCTTTTCAACATCGTTCCCTCTTCGAATGTCTGGTCGGGTGCCTGCCGTTCTTGGGATAACGGCCACACCTTATCGCGGCCAACGATATGTCGATTCAGAAGAGCCTGTCCATGCGGCATTTGCCGGTGGTCCATGGATTGAGCGCTTTTATTAAGCAGTTCCGCGCCTTGTCTTTTTCGCTCATTGTTTTACGACACAAATCACACTATGTCCGATAGGCACTGAATTATGTTGGAGACCGTCCGTATGAACGAAGAAGAAGACGACAAGAGCAAGGAACTGCCGATCGGTAAAGAAACGGAAGCGAATCTTTTCAAGTCGCGTTCGATCTTCATTTATGGCGGTATTACCCAGGAACTGGCGCAGAAGGTCTGCACGCAGCTTGTCGCCCTCGCTGCTGCGAGCGACGACGACATCCGCGTCTACGTCAATTCGCCAGGCGGCCACGTCGAGTCCGGCGACAGCATCCACGACATGATCAAGTTCATCAAGCCGAAGGTGTACATCATCGGCACGGGCTGGGTCGCATCTGCCGGCGCGCTGATCTACGTATCGGTGCCGAAGGAACGTCGTCTTTGCCTGCCGAACACGCGCTTCCTGCTGCACCAACCCTCCGGTGGCACGCGCGGCATGGCGTCCGACATCGAAATCCAGGCGCGCGAAATCATCAAGATGAACCAGCGCCTGATCAGGATCTTCTCCAAGGCCACTGGCCAGACGGAAGAAAAGATCGCCAAGGACATCGATCGCGATTACTGGCTCGGCGCAGACGATGCCGTTTCCTATGGTCTGGTCGGCAAGATCGTCGAGCACCAGTCGGAAGTTTGACAGTCTGTCCGATAATCGCCGTTGGTGGACCGCAAATGGCAATTTCTGCGCTTCCGGTGCTCACGTACCTTAAGTACGCTGCGCTCCAGTTCTTGAAATCACCATTTTCGTCTCACCATCGACAATTCTTGAACAGACTGTGAGACGTTTCGATCTGAATTCAAAGCCCGTGCCGGTGAAAGCGGCGCGGGCTTTTTGCTTTGGGTCTGAACCTTGGCCATCTCCCACCGCAACCTCACGCAATGCGAGGCCTGCAAGGCAAGCGAAAGAGCAGGTCGGCACCCGGAATGGCTGTAATGGCCTTGCACGACTCTGTGTTTTTTGGTCAGCCTCTACTCGATCCATTATCAGAGTAGACCATGTTGAAAGATTTCTCCCTCCAGGCCCTGTTCATGGGCTGCCTCACGGCTTTCGTCGGTTTTGCCAGCTCCTTTGCCGTGGTGCTACAAGGGTTGAAGGCGGTTGGCGCGACGGATTTCGAGGCGGCGTCCGGCTTGATGGCTCTTTCGGTTTCGATGGGGCTTTGCGCCATCGTGCTGTCGGCGACGACGAGACTGCCGGTCAGCATCGCGTGGTCCACGCCCGGAGCAGCACTATTGGCGACGACGGGCGTGATCGAGGGCGGGTTTCCGGCTGCTGTGGGCGCCTTCATCATCTGCGCGGCCTTCATCATCATTGCCGGGCTGTTCCGCCCGCTTGGGCGCGCGGTGGCCTCCATTCCGGCGCCGCTTGCCAATGCCATGCTTTCGGGCGTCATCATCGGGCTCTGCTTTGCGCCGATCAAGGCGATTGGTTTCAATCCGGCGCTCGGCCTGCCGATCATTCTGGCCTGGATCGTCGTTGGGGCCTTCAAGCGGCTGTTTGCCGTGCCGGCAGCACTCGCAGCTTTCGTGCTGGTGATGATCTTCGGCGTGGACATCCCGGCTGGCGCCTTCGATGCGCTGGCGCAATCTTTGACCCCGCCGATGGAATGGGTGACACCGAGTTTCAGCCTGCATGCGTTGGTTTCCATCGCATTGCCGCTCTTCATCGTCACCATGGCATCGCAGAATATTCCCGGCATCGCGGTGCTGAAGGTCAATCATTACGATCCGCAGCCCGGGCCACTCTTTGCAACGACCGGCTTCTTTTCGCTTCTTTCCGCACCCTTCGGCGGCCATGCGGTCAACCTCGCCGCCATCACCGCTGCCATGTGCGCCGGTGAGGACGCCCATCCCGATCCCAAGCGCCGCTACTGGGCCGCGATCATTGGCGGCGTCGGCTACATCATCTTAGGCCTGCTGGCCGGTGTCGTGACCGCCTTCGTTGCATTGGCGCCGCCCATTCTCATTCAAGCGGTGGCGGGTCTGGCGCTTGTCGGCGCTTTTTCGGGCTCGGCGGTTGCTGCCTTCAAGGAGCCGGAGACACGGGAAGCGGCGGCGATCACGTTTCTCGTCACGGCATCCGGGCTTTCCTTCGGTGGAATTTCCGGCGCATTCTGGGGTTTGCTCGGGGGAGGGCTGATGCTGGCGCTGCAGCGAGCTGTCATCGCCGTGCGAGCACGCTCGCTAAAATGACAAGTCACGGCAGAAGATTACTTGTCAGATCAAAAACCGCTGTTTATAGAAAAACCATGACCAGTTGCACCAAGATCTTTTCCGGCATGAGCGCGCAGATTTCTGCGAAGGCTTCGCCGTGCGGTGCACTCTCGCTTCTTAGCCTCGACCTTACACGCGGTTGCCGGGTCCAGTGAGGAGCGCCCGGCGGCCGAAAGCCCGCTGGTGCCAATGCTCCTCATCTCGAAATCTCATTTCATTCTGGATTTAGGCCCGACAACGGGTGAAGCATCCGCAGGCGGCTTTTCAAGCGCCTGGATGCTCAAGGAGCAAGACGATGGACGCGAAGACAAACAGCATTTCCAAGGGCATGCCGGAAGCAGGCGTGAAATATCGCCCCTATCCCGCCATCAACATTCCCGACCGCACATGGCCCGGCAAGACCATCGACAAGGCCCCGATCTGGTGTTCGGTGGACTTGCGTGACGGCAACCAGTCGCTGGTCAATCCAATGGGTCATGATCGCAAGGCGCGCATGTTCAAGCTGCTGCTCGACATGGGCTTCAAGGAAATCGAGATCGGTTTCCCATCCGCCTCGCAGACGGATTTCGACTTTGCCCGCTGGTGCGTGGAAGAGGGGAATGTGCCGGATGACGTATCGCTGCAGGTCTTGGTGCAGTGCCGCCCGGAACTGATCACCCGCACCTTCGAGGCGCTGGAAGGTGCCAAGAACCCGATCATCCATTTCTACAACTCGACCAGCGAATTGCAGCGCCGCGTGGTCTTCGGCAAGGACGTCCACGGCATCAAGCAGATTGCCGTCGATGCGGCGAAGATGATCACCGACATGGCGACAAAGGCTGGCGGCGGTTATCGCTTCGAATATTCGCCGGAAAGCTTTACCGGCACGGAGCTGGAAGTGGCGCTGGACATCTGCAACGCCGTGATCGACGTTGTGAAGCCGACCGCCGATAACAAGCTGATCCTCAATCTGCCCTCCACCGTGGAAATGGCGACGCCGAACATCTATGCCGACCAGATCGAATGGATGTGCCGCAATATCGACAACCGCGAAAATATCATCATCTCGCTGCACCCGCACAATGACCGCGGCACGGGCATTGCCGCAACCGAACTCGGCCTGATGGCTGGTGCTGACCGTGTCGAAGGCACGCTGTTTGGCAATGGCGAGCGCACGGGCAATGTGGATGTGGTGACGCTCGCGCTGAACATGTATACTCAGGGCGTGGACCCGGAACTGGATTGCACCGATATCGAGCGCATCAAGGCCGTCTACGAATATTCCAATGAAATGACGATCCCCGAGCGTCACCCCTATGTCGGCGAACTGGTCTACACCGCCTTCTCCGGCTCGCATCAGGATGCGATCAACAAGGGCATGAAGGCGATCAAGGTCGCCAATCACCCCGTCTGGGAAGTGCCCTATCTGCCGATCGATCCTAAGGATGTCGGCCGCTCCTACGAGGCGATCATCCGTATCAACTCGCAGTCCGGCAAGGGTGGCATCGCCTATATCCTGCAGGAGGATTACGGCCTGAACCTGCCGCGCAATCTGCAGGTGGAGTTTCGCGAGGACATTCAGCGCATCACTGACGAGGAAGGCGTGGAACTGCCCGCCAAGCGCATCTATGAGCGCTTCATGGAGCGCTATGTGACGCAGTCCAATGCGCGTCTGAAATTCGTCGATCACCACACCTATCCGGCTGGCGACTTCAAGGGCGTACGCGTCGTTGCTGCCGAGATCATGGACAAGGGCGAAGTGAAGCGGATCGAGGGCAAGGGTACCGGTCCGATTGATGGCTTCATCAATGCGCTGTCGACCTATCTCGGCATCGATCTGTCGGTGAATGACTATTCCGAACACTCGCTGCAGCACGGCTCCAACGCATCGGCCATCGCCTATGTCGAGATGGAGCATCCGGGCGGAAAGCTCTTCGGTGCCGGCATCAATACCAACATCGTTGCGGCCTCGCTGGAAGCGATCGTTTCTGCGGCCAACCGCGTGCTGGAAGAGCGGGCGAAGTAAGTGGAGCGTATCTGGTCAGCCCGAGTTTCGGGCTGACGTCCTCTTCGTTGCGCAGACGCGCAACGGCTGGATCCCTGTGACAAGCACAGGGATGAGGGGAGAGTGAGGAGCTTTTCGAGAGATCATAAACCGTGCAGGTAGTGAGAAATATCCTGCCAATCGGGGTTCTCCGCCTCTATGAGGTTCAACTTCCATTGGCGAGGCCATTTCTTGATCGTCTTTTCACGCGTAATTGCCGTCGTCAGCAGATCGTACTCTTCAAACCAGACCAGGGTTTTGACGTTATATCTTGGATGTAAAGCCTGGAGTTAGTTCGTTTTGATGCTCAAAAAGCCTATTGGGTAAGTCCTTCGTTACACCGGTGTAGAGGGTGCCGTTTCGCTTCGAGGCAAGAATGTAGACATAACCTTTCATAGTCGCATCCTGCCGGGAGAAAGATGACGATGCAAGATGCTCACGTCTGGGCGCACTTAGCCCAAGGCGCGGAAGTCTTTGATTGGCAGGACGGTTTCAATGACCTCCCTCATCCCTGTGCTCGTCACAGGGATCCAGCGTGATCAAGTCTTTGATCACCCAAGACTCTTCCTTCAACCAGACAGATCTACTCCTCCGGCGCCTGTTCCACCGGGTTGCTGAACCCAAGCGGGTGGCCGTTGTGGTAGAAGACGCGGATGTCTTCGAGTTCTATGCCGGTTGCCTTCTCGTTGAGGCTGAAGCGTTCGCAGGTCACCTCCCATGTGCCGGGGCCGCCCGAAATGTTGAAGAGATTGTAGCCGGCGCGCGGCTTCTCGGCGCCCGGCCCCTGGCTCGCCGAGGCGATGCCGACGACAGGGATGTGGTCCTGGCCACGATGGGTGTTCAGCCAGTAGACGGTGTTGAGGTGGGTGTGGCCGTGGAGCACGAGTTCGGCGCCGCCGGTGCCGAGTGCTGCAGCAAAGCGGCGGATGCCGATCATGCGCTTGTGGGTAGCAGCCGCGCCGCGCACGGGTGGGTGATGGATCATCACCACGCGGAACAGGCCTTGCTCTCCGGCCTTTTTCAGCAGATCCGCGGTCGCACGCGCCTGGCGGCGGCCGAAATATCCTGTGGCGGAGAAGGGCGGGGTGGCGATCGAGGTGGAGCAGCCGATCAGTGCGACCGGGCCGCGCACGCGCATATAGGGGAATATCTTGCGGTCTTCATTCCAGTCTTGCGCATCGCCATCGCCTCGAACGTAAGGATACCAGGCCGCCATGGCCTTGTCGTGTGCGCCAGGCACATAGGCGTCGTGGTTGCCGGGCACGACGGACACCTTCAGCGGGTCGCCCACTTCCTCCAGCCAGTCGGCGGCAGCGCGGATTTCGATGCCGGTCGCCAGATTGACGAGGTCTCCGGTGATCGCGATGTGATCCGGCGCCTTGGTTTCCATATCGTCCACCAAGCGCTCCAGCGTGTCGGTGAAAAGATGCTTGCGGCGGTTGAGCCGCCAGTTCACAAAGCCGGTGATGCGCTTGGACGCCAATTCGCGGAAGGTGAGCTTTGGCAATGGGCCGAGGTGAACGTCGGAAATATGGGCGAGCTTGAACATGGGGTCAGACATATCGTATCCGTGTTGAGGCGTCCAATGCGAAGCCTCGGCATTTCAAGGGGATAAGTGCTTCAATCGGGCAGAAATCCATCAGGTGACGGAGAGTTGAACGTTGGTTGAGAACCGCAAGCTCGGTGAAGGGTTCCGGCAACTCCTTCGGAATATCGCCAAAAGGATTGTACACCGGTTCTTTTTTCTGCGGCGCGGCATGACGCTTGGGGTGCGGGCGGCGTGTTTCGATGATGAGGGCCGCATCTTTCTCGTGCGCCACACCTATGTCTCCGGCTGGCATATGCCGGGTGGCGGCGTTGAGCGACAGGAAACGGGATTGCAGGCGCTGCACAAGGAAATCCGCGAAGAGGGCAATCTGGTCGCGACGTCTGCTCCTCACCTGATGCACGTCTATTTCAACAACCGCACGAGCGATCGCGACCATGTGCTGTTCTATCGCCTCAGCGTTAGACAGACCGCGGTGAAGGTGCCGGATCGCGAGATTGCCGAGAGCGGGTTTTTCCCGCTCGATGCTCTGCCCGACGGGACGACACCAGCGACGCGTCGTCGTCTCGCGGACCTCACGGGTGACGCTTTGCCGGACGATTACTGGTAGCCTCCCGCCAACCTTGCGCGATCATGGGCCTTTTCGAGCTCCAATTCCGGTCCAACCGGGACGATGCCCGTCGGGTTGATCGTCTTGTGGCTGCGGTAATAATGCTCCTTGATGTGGCGCATATCGACCGTCTCCGGCACGCCGGGCGTCTGGAAGAGATCGCGCAGATAGCCGGTGAGATTCGGGTAGTCGTGAATGCGGCGGATGTTGCATTTGAAGTGGCCGACATAGACCGGATCGAAACGCACGAGCGTGGTGAACAGCCGCCAGTCGGCCTCCGTCTGCTCAGGCCCTAGAAGAAAGCGCTGGTTTGAGAGGCGTTCTTCAAGGATGTTGAGTGTTTCGAAGACCTTGATGGCACTTTCCTGATAGGCGTCCTGCGTGGTGGCAAAGCCCGCCTTGTAGACGCCGTTGTTGACGGTGTCGTAGATCAGGTCGTTGAGCTGGTCGATTTCACTGCGCCTTTGTTCCGGATAGAAATCGAGCTCAGATCCGGTCAACGCATCGAAGGCGCTATTGAACATGCGGATGATCTCCGCCGACTCATTGGAGACGATGGTGTTCTGCTGCTTGTCCCAAAGAACGGGCACGGTGACGCGGCCGGAATAGTGCGGATCGGCCTTGGTGTAGACCTGCCAGAGAAACGACGAACCGAAGAGATGATCCTCCGTCGCGCCCGGCGTGCGCTCCTCCTGAGGCTTGAACTCCCAGCCGTTTTCCAGCATCAGCGGATCGACGACGGAAACCGAAATATAGTCGTCGAGCTTCTTCAGCTTGCGGAAGATGAGGGTGCGATGCGCCCAGGGACAAGCGAGCGAGACGTAGAGGTGATAGCGATCCTTCTCCGCCTTGAAGCCGCCCTTGCCGGAGGGGCCGGGCTCGCCATCGGCGGTGATCCAGTTGCGGAACTGCGAAGCGCTGCGCTTAAAATGGCCCTTGGTTTCCTTGGTGTCGTACCACACATCCTGCCAAACGCCCTCGACCAGCCTGCCCATCTGCATTCTCCCTTTGTTTCTTCTCTCACCCTAAGGCGCTCAGCGGTTAAAGCGAACCCTCGCATCAATGAACAATGCGTTCTCCCTTCGTGAATGCAACCGCAGGGCCATTTGTTCTGGACCGTCTCATAATTTCCTGATATCTGCGATTTTCATAATCTTGAGGAAATTCTCCCCTATGACCGAACCACGGACGCTCCGACGACGCTGACGCTCTTCTTGCCCTGTCAGGCAATGTCAGGTGCACCGTCACATATCGTCATGTCCGTATTCAACGTTCCGGTCTCTTCATGTCCAAGCACGAACTGGTCTACCTCACCGAGGACGCGTCTCACGACGCCGTTATCGAACTTATCAATGCAGAAGCTTTCGGCCCAGGCCGGCACACACGCGCTGCCGCGCGTATCCGCGAGCAGGGGCCTCATGACCGCTCGCTCTCCTTTATCTGCGCCGATGATGGCGAGACCATCGCTTCGGTGCGGATGACGCCGGTTCGCGCAGGTGAGGTGAAGGGCCATATGCTTGGGCCGCTGGCGGTTCGGCCCTCGCACAAGAACAGGGGCATCGGGCGTGAACTGGTGCGCATTGCGATTGCAGCTGCCAAGCGCAAGGGCTCCGAGGCGGTAATCCTGATCGGCGATCCACCCTATTACATGCCGCTCGGCTTCGAGAAGGTCGCCTATGGTGCGCTCGATTTTCCAGGACCTGTCGACATGAACCGGGTGCTCGTCGTGCCCTTGGTGGATGATGTTCATGCTCGGTTGAAAGGCACGATTGGCTGGCGGAATGACGACGCCGAAGCGGTGGATGCGCAGGACGAGGTTGTGTTTAATCTGCCTCTTCGTGCCATGGGTTGACGCAACCGCAGCTATAACGCCTTGACAGTCTCTACCAGCGGACCGTAGCACTTTGCCCTAGGGTAACGACTCTGGTCGCAAGGGGGCGATGATGACGTCAATTACGATGAACGATGCGCTGGCTCGCGCAGGAGCCGGTGCCTACCAGCGCCGGTTGATGGGTATCTTCGGACTGGTCTGGGCGGCGGATGCCATGCAGGTGCTGGCGGTGGGGTTCACCGCCGCCTCGATTGCCGCGACGTTCGGGCTTACCGTCCCGCAGGCACTGCAGACGGGGACCGCCTTCTTCCTCGGCATGCTGCTTGGCGCCATCGGCTTTGGTCGGATGGCGGATCGTTATGGTCGCCGTCGGGTCTTGATCGTCACCGTGGCCTGCGATGCCGTCTTCGGCATTCTCTCTATATTTGCACCGGATTTCACCATTCTTCTGGTTCTGCGCTTCCTCACGGGTGCAGCTGTCGGCGGTACGCTGCCGGTGGATTATGCGATGATGGCGGAATTTCTGCCGGCAAAAAACCGTGGCCGCTGGCTCGTTCTGCTGGAAGGCTTCTGGGCCGTCGGTACGCTCGTGGTGGCAATTGCCGCATGGATTGCGAGCCTTTACCAACTCCAGGATGCATGGCGCTACATCTTTGCCGTCACCGCATTCCCTGCGCTGATCGGCATCGGCCTGCGTTTCCTCGTGCCGGAATCGCCGCTCTATCTGTTGAAGAGCGGTCGTTCGGAAGAAGCGAAAGTCGTGGTCAATGCCATGCTGAAGACCAATGGTCGCGCGCAACTGGATGCAGGCACAGGCATCGCCCAGTCCAAGGCTGTGAAGGGGCAGGGCCTGTTTTCGCCGGCTCTTCGTCAGCGCAGCATCATGATCCTTGCCATCTGGTTCCTGGTCTCGGTCTCTTATTATGGCGTCTTCACCTGGATGCCCGCCCGACTTGCGGGTGAAGGCTTCGGCTTCGTTCGCGGCTATGGCTTCCTGGTCCTCGTCGCACTCGCCCAGATCCCCGGCTATGCGCTTGCTGCCTACGGCGTGGAAAAATGGGGCCGCAAGCCAACGCTGATCGGCTTCTGCCTGCTTTCCGCGCTCGGCTGCCTGCTCTTCACACTCGCGACGACCGGTACGATCATCGCCGCATCTCTGCTCCTGATGAGCTTTGCGCTGCTCGGCACATGGGGCGCGCTCTATGCCTATACGCCGGAGCTCTACCCGACGGAATCACGCGCCACCGGCATGGGGGCAGCCGGTGCCATGGCCCGCCTCGGCGGGTTGCTGGCACCTTCGGTGCTTGGCTATGCCATTGCTCAGGGGTTTGGGTTTGCAGTTGGCATATTCGCAGGTCTCCTGGTGCTGGCGGCAATCGCCGCAACCATGATCAATGCCGAGACGCGGCAGGTCAGCCTGTCTTGAACGGACCTCAAGTCAGATCGTCGAGGTCCACCTTGAGGACTTCGGCGATCTTCTTCATGACGGAGAGGCTTCCTTCCTTCTTGCCGCCTTCAATCTCTGAAAGATAGGGCGCGCTGATGCCCGCCTCGGCCGCAAGGTCTTTCGCCGATAGTCCTCGGTGAGAACGCCATACCTTCACGGCACTCTCCCCAGAAAGAAGGCGGGTTACGATTTCCGCTGGCACAAGTTCGTCACGTCCGGCCGAGATGTCTGCCTTGATCCTGTTTGCCGCGGCAATGTCTGCCTGGTCGATCAAGCTCTCATACTCCGCTAGAGGTAGGATGACGAGTGTTTCGCCGTTGGGTGTCTTTATCGTTTGCATATGCAACTCCTACTGATAGACGCTGCCACGCGGGCCGATTTGAATGATCTCCAAGATATGCCCGTCGTCGTCCATTATGACGCGCCAATTGCCCACTCGAAGCCTGATGTATGGTGATCCCACAAGCGCCTTGACATTATTGGTCAGAGAGGTCGGATCATCCGCATATTGTTCGATCTTAGCGACAATCCGCTTTGCTTCGGTTGCCGACAGGCGACGAAGAGTTCTGATCGACGCTTTGCTGTAGGCAATTTTCTTCATGACTTAAAATAGCTAAATGCGAAAATTTTTCAAGAAAATTCGCTTTCAGCTAACTTTCGCGTCTTGAAGCAATTTCTTCAAGTACGTCATGGCGTAATTCGGGCCGAACTCTGCGATCTGGCCGAAGATCTCGTAGCCGCATTTTTGGTAGAGCGTCAGCGCGTCAGCACTCATCGTGTCAATATAGGCGCCGGTGCAGCCGCGTTTGCGGGCTTCGTCTTCTGCCATTTGAAGAAGCTTGGGGCCGAGGCCTTGTCCGCGCAGGTCTTCGGGAATGAAGAGAAGGGCGGTATAAAGCCAGCCGCGGGCGGTGTGGCCGGAGAGGCCGCCGATCACTTTGCCGTCTTCGTCTTTCAGCGCGATGACCAGCTCTTTCCAATCGGCAGGGCCGAAGCGATGGAGATTGTAGTCTTTCAGGCCGGCGAGAATGGCGGCCGTGGCGCTCTCATCCGCGCCATCGCTGAGTTCGATCCTGTCGTGCATCTTATCTGCCTTCGCGCCACCACAGAGCAGAGAAGGCCAGCAGCAGGGCGGCGAGGCCGGCGAAGCCTGCAAAGAGTGGCAGGGTGTTGACGCCCTTCAGCACGGTCTCATCCGTCATGCGGATCAGCATGCGGTCATTGTCTGCAACGCGAACTTCGCCGCGCACGGGGAGAATATCCGGCAGGACCACACGATTGGCGTCGTCTACCACGCGATGGACGCTGCCTCTTGTCGCATCGGCCAGAGGCTTCAGCGTATCCGTGGTGGAGATCATCGCCTTGAATTCCGCCGCATCGACTGCGCCGACATGGACGAGTGTGGTGAAGTCACCGTTGGAGACTTCGTAGAGACCCGTCTCGTTCATGCGGCGTTCGATCTTGTAGAGACCGGGGTCCGTTTGGGTAAAGTTCATCGTTTCGGTCTTGCCGGAGGGGAATTTGACCGTGGCGTCGCCCGGATTGTCGCCGATGGTCTGGCGGGTGATCTCAAGCATGCGGCCATTGGCGCGCGCCGTCAGGGCCTCTTCCTCAAGTTCCGGCTCCTTCATCAGCCAGTGGGCGATGCGGCGATAGAGCGCCACATGCGGACCACCGCCTTCAAAGCCGCGCGCCCAGAGCCAGCCCTGGTCGGACAGCAGCATGGCGACGCGGCCTTCGCCCTGGCGGTTCAGTACCAGCAATGGGTCCTGGCTGGCGCCGAGCATGACTGTCTGGCCCTGGGGTTGCTCCACGCCGACAGTGCGGAACCAGCGACCCCAATGGGGTGGCTCGTCGCCAGAGCCTTCCAAGCCGCGTGTGACCGGGTGCTTCTTACCGGCTTCGGAAAGGCGCGGGAAGAAGGCGCCCTGATTGACCTGGCCGGTCGGCTGGGCGGGCAGCACCGATTCCAGCGGCGTCATCGCAATCGAATCCTGGCCCGCATGTTCAGGGCCTGCGGCAATCAGGAGCGCACCGCCCTTTTCCACATATTGAGCGATGTAATCATAATAGAGGATCGGCAGCACGCCGCGATGCTGGTAGCGGTCGAAGATGATCAGATCGAAATCGTTGATCTTTTCGACGAAGAGTTCACGCGTCGGGAAAGCGATCAGCGACAGTTCATTGATCGGCGTCCCATCCTGCTTTTCCGGCGGACGCAGAATGGTGAAGTGAACGAGGTCTACGGAGGTGTCCGACTTCAACAGGTTGCGCCAGGCGCGCTCACCGGCATGCGGCTCACCGGAGACGAGCAGCACACGCAGGTTCTGGCGAATACCCTCGATGACATGGACGGCGCGGTTGTTGGCGGTGGTGACTTCGCCCGGCAGCTCCGCGACGGAGAATTCCATCACATTGTTGCCGCCGCGCGGAACCTTGAAGGTGAAGGGAATGGGGCGTCCCGGCACGGCTTGCAGATTGCCGATTTCCTGGCCGTTCATCTTGATGGTGACATTCGCCGTGCCGCTTTGCGTGCGACCCTCGTCGAAGACGCGCAATGTGAGTTGCTGCTCTTCATTGACGATCCCGAAGCGGGGAGCGCGAACGACCTCGATACGACGATCGAATTCGTCAGCGCGGCCGGTGATCAGGCCATGGATCGGCGCCTTGAAGCCAAGCGTCTGTTCGACATCCGGCGTAGCGTTGGGAATGTCGTGGATCTGACCGTCGCTGAGAAAGATCGCGCCGCCGACGCGCGAGGGCGAGACATCCGAGACGGAGGCCGAGAGTGCCGAGAAAAGGTTCGTCGCGGGCGAGTCGCTGTTCTCGTCGTTGCGAACCTCGACGATGCGCGGCTCGATCCGGGGGAAGCGAGCAAGGCGCTCTCTGAGATTGGCCAAGGCCTGATCGGTCTGCGCGGTGCGCTGCTGCACGTCCTGGCTCTGCGACCGGTCGACGATCACCGGCACGATCGTGGAGAGCGGCTCGCGCTCCTCATTGGTCAGCAGCGGATTGGCGATGGCGAGCAGAAGGGCTGCAAGCGCAAGTCCGCGCAGCCATGCGCCGCGCACGCCACGCAGCAGACCGGCGACAGCCAGAACGAGCGCGGCTGCGGCCAGAATGGCGATGACGGTCCAGGGGAGGAAGGGGGCGAATGAGAGCGTCATGCGTTACTGCCCCAATCTCTGGAGAATATCGGGCACATGCACCTGATCGGCCTTATAGTTTCCGGTCAGCATATACATCATGATGTTGACGCCGGCGCGGTAGGCATATTCGCGCTGCATCTCGTCTGGCGGCACGGTTGGCAGAACCGGCGCGCCATTGTCATCCACCGCCCAGGCACCGGCAAAGTCGTTGCCGGTAATGATGATCGGCGATACGCCATCGCCCGAAGACGAAATGCCGGAGGTGGTCTTGGCCGCATCCTGGCGCGACTCGACCCACAGCGGGCTGCCGGTGTAGCGGCCGGGAAAATTCTTCAGCAGATAGAAGGAGCGTGTAACGACGTGATCCTGCGGCACGGGCTCCAGCGGCGGAATATCGACATTGGCGAGGATTTCCTGAAGCCGCTGCCCGTTGGCGCTGGTGCCGCTGTTCAACGACGAAAACTGGTCTCGCGTATCGAAGAGTACGGTGCCGCCGGCGCGCATATAGGCATCGATGCGCGAAATGGCCGCCGTCGACGGCATGGGTGCTGTGGCGGAAATCGGCCAATAGATGATCGGATAAAAGGAGAGCTCGTCCTTGGAGATATCGAGCCCGACTGGCGCACCCGGTTCCAGCGTCGTGCGCCAGGTCATGAACTCGGTCAGGCCCTGCAGGCCCTGTTGGGACACCCGATCGACATCATCCTCGCCGGTCTTCACATAGGCAAGATGGGTGGTGTCGAGACGGTTGAGGATTTCCTCGTCACCCGGCTTGGCGTCATTGGCATGAACCGGATTTGGCGTCAGCAGGGCGAAGGCACCGAGTGATGCAATGAGGATCGCGGCTGCAGATGAGCGCGCGCGCGGCATCTTGGAAAATGCGCCATTCATGAAAAGGATGATCAGGCTATCGGCAAAGAGCATGAGAAGAGCCGCGATGAAGAGAGCAGGGCGCAGCGACGTTGCCGCTTCGCCGACGAGACCTTCGGTAGCGACGGGCGTGCCGGCAAGTGACGTGTCGATCGGGCGAAGCGTCGCCCCAGGTGGCAGAAGGTTCAAGGCAACGAAGCCGGTTTCCGTGCCGTAGAGGCCGGGCGGATTGTCGAAACTTGCGCGCGGCGCTTGACCGGGGCGCGCTTCCAGCGGGCGGGCGGCGCCAATATCGGGTGAGAGCGAGCCTGTCGCGGTCAACACGCGATAAGGCGGCAAGGCTGCGGCCGGCGCATTCGCGGACGCCGAAGAGCCACCGACCTGCGACTGCTGAACGATCCGGCGCAGCATTTCGACAAAGTGGCCGGAGATGGGCAGGTCAGACCAGCTTGCTTCGGCGCTGACATGGAAGAGCACGATGCGACCGGCATCGACCGTGCGCGTGGTCACCAGCGGCGTGCCATCGGCAAGGCTTGCCCAGGTGCGCTCGGCAAGATCGGGCGTCGGTTCGGCGAGAACCTGGCGCTTGATGTGAACGCCTTCGGCACGTGGCATTCCGGCAAAGGGACCAAAATTGGGGAAGTCCGCCAGCGGCTGAGGCTCGGCCCAGGACAGAGCGCCGCCGAGAGCGCGTTCGCCCTGGCGCAAGGTCACCGGCACCAGCGGATCGTCTGCCGGCGCGGCGGCGAGGCGTGGACCGGCAAAGCGGATCAGCGTGCCGCCACGCGAAAGCCAGCGTTCGAGCGGCGCATAGGTTTCCTGCGGCAAGCGGCCGATATCGGCCATGACGATGACGGAAGGGTTGGTCTGCAGCAATTCTGGAATGGCGACGGCCAGATCGGGCTGCTGCTGCGGCACCAGATCCACATAGGGCTGGAGGGCGCGGCTGATATAATAGAGCGGCTGGAGCAGTGGCTGGAAATCATTGCCGGTCTCACCGGCAAGAAGCGCCACGCGACGGCGGCGGAAACCGTCATCCAGAAGATGGACCGCACCAGCGGTGGACAGCCGGTCGATAGAGAGACGGGCGAAATCATTGCGCAGCTCGAATGGCGCATTGATCTTCGCTGTGGTTTCAGCGGCACCGGGCGCAAAGCTTGCGCCGTCGCTGGCGAGAATACGTCCTTGGGAATCCTGCGCATTGATCGTGTAGTTGGCCGCCCCACTGGTGCTGAGGCGAGAGAGGGACACCGTCATGGTGTCGGCGCCGTTCTCCGCGCCGGTAATCGCGGCAACCTGCTGACCGTCGCCTTCGATCACGCGGAACTCGGAGGCCTGCAGGCTGGCAAGGCTGCTCAGTGCCGCGCGGTCTTCCGGTGTTGCGACGCCATCGGTGATATAGGCAAGTGTACCGGGCGCGGTGCCGTTCATCGCCTCGATGACGGACTCGGCAGCACGAACACGGTCCGGGACCAGCGGTTGTGGCTTGGCGGCGGCGAGCTTTTCCAGTGCGGCTGCTGTCGTGCCAGGCTCGGCATCATGTTCCCGGTCCGAGGTGAAGGTGATAGACACGGGGCGCTCGGCGCGCTCCGCATCGCCGATCAAGGCTTCTGCGGTTCTGACGCGGCGCTCCCAATCCGGGGCGGCAGCCCAGCTATTGTCGACGATCAGCACCAGCGGGCCGCTTCCCGCCAGCGTGTTGTTGCGCGGATTGATGACGGGATCGGCAAGCGCAAAGATGACGGCTGCGGCAAGCAGCATGCGCAAGAGTGTTAGCCACCAGGGGCTTTTCGACGGTGTTTCCTCGCGCTTCAGAACCGTTGCGAGAATACGCAGCGGCGGAAAGACTTCCGCCCTCGGGCGCGGTGGCGTGAGGCGCAAGAGCCACCAGATGGCGGGCAAAGCGAGGAGGCCGAAAAGAATATAGGGGCTGGTGAAGACGAAGGGGAGCGCGCTCATGGGCGGTCTCCGTTTCGCCCGCCAGCTGGTGAGCCGGAGAGATACATGTGCATGGCGACCAGCGCTTCGGATGCCAGATGGTCGGTGCGGTGGAAGATGAAGTTCCAGCCAAGCCGGCGCAGCGACGAGGAAAGCGCCTCACGACGGGCGAAGTAGGCGCGGGTGTAGTCCTCCCGGATGGTTTCGGCACGTCCCGAGGTCAGCTTCTCGCCGGTTTCGGGATCTGAAAATTCCGTGCGCCCGCTATAGGGGAACACCTCTTCCGCCGGATCGGCAATCTCCACCACGTGACCGCCAAGACCACGGCGTGCCAGCGGCGAGAGCCGCTCCATGATCGTGGTCGCATCATCGAGAAAATCGCCGATCAGGACGATGTCGCTGGCGCCACGGATCATGCTGGTATCGGGAAGGCCGGTGGTGGCGGGTGCGTGCATGATGGCATTGGCCAGCCGTTCTGCGGCGTTGCGGGCGGAGACCGGTTCCATGATGCCGGGGCAGCCGATGCGCTCACCGGAACGGGCGAGGATCTCCGCCAGTGCCAGCAGCAGCACGAGCGCGCGGCTTTCCTTGGAGACGGTTCCCAGCGTCGATTTATACATCATAGAGGGCGACAGATCCGCCCAAAGCCAGATCGTGTGAGCGGCTTCCCATTCGCGATCGCGCACATAGGTATGATCGTCGCGGGCGGAACGCCGCCAATCGATGCGCGACAGGCTTTCACCATCGGCATAGGGCCGGAACTGCCAGAAGTTTTCGCCGATGCCGCGCTTGCGGCGACCGTGCCAGCCGGCGGTCACGGTATTGGCGATGCGCCTGGCTTCGACCATGCAATCCGGCACCAGAGCGGCGCGCTGGCGCGCACGGGCCAGCACGTCGCTGCCCGATGTCTGCTCTACGATCTGGCCGATGGATGCCACATGCGCTCCTGTCTGTTTCTAAAGACCGTCGTCTTCTTTGGTGACGGCTTAGTTCTTGGCGTGCTCTACGAGGCCGGCAATCACGTCACGTACCGACATTCCCTCGGCGCGTGCGGCAAAGGTCAGCGCCATGCGGTGTTCCAGCACGGGCTCTGCCAGCGCATAGATATCATCAAGCGAGGGCGCCAGGCGGCCTTCGTAAAGCGCGCGGGCGCGGGCCGTCAGCATCAGGGATTGTCCGGCACGCGGGCCTGGACCCCATGCGACGTTCTTGTCGGTCAGCTTGTTGCCCTGGCCTGGGCGGGCCGAGCGGACGAGCGAGAGGATCGCATCCACCACCTTGTCGCTGACAGGCATCTGGCGGATCAGGGTCTGGATTTCGATCAGCCGCTCGGACTCGATCATGCGGCGTGCTTCGGCCGATGCCGTTCCAGTGGTGTCGAGAAGGATCTGACGTTCGGCGGCAAGTTCCGGATAATCCACATCCACCTGGAGGAGGAAGCGGTCGAGCTGCGCTTCGGGCAGCGGATAGGTGCCTTCCTGTTCCAACGGGTTCTGGGTTGCCAGCACATGGAAGGGCTTGGGCAGATCGTAACGCTGGCCGGCCACCGTGATGTGATATTCCTGCATGGACTGCAGCAGCGCCGACTGGGTGCGCGGGCTGGCACGGTTGATCTCGTCGGCCATCAGCAACTGGCCGAAGATTGGTCCCTTGATGAAGCGGAAGGAGCGACGACCGCTCTCGTCCTGATCCATGACTTCGGAGCCGAGAATATCCGAGGGCATCAGGTCGGGGGTAAACTGGATGCGGTTGGCATCGAGCCCCAGCACCGTGCCGAGCGTGGTGACGAGCTTGGTCTTTGCCAGACCCGGAACGCCGACGAGCAGCGCGTGGCCGCCGGAGAGAATGGCGAGAAGCGTGTTCTGCACCACTTTTTCCTGACCGAAAATGACCTTGGAGACTTCGCCGCGAATAGCGGCAATATCGGCCAGCGCCTTTTCCGCAGCGGCGACGATCGCCTTTTCGTCGAGGGTTTCGGTGGTGTTCATCACGCCCATATGGCTCTCCTCAAAACCCCGCCGCAGCGGTCCCAGAATCGATTCTTTGTTGCCGTTTGTCTCTTCGGGATAACCGGTTTCCACTTATCCCTGACAAACTCCGACGTTCAACCTTCCTATTGGAATACAGGAGGGATTTGGCGCTGCCTATAGCTTATTGCCACGCAAACCGCTGACAAGCATCCTTTAAGTGACTATCTCGTTACCCATGTTCCTTTATTGCATAATTGGCAAAGCAGGGCTCGAATATGGCAGATGACAGGATTAATGCGGCGACGGATGCGGCAGGGCTTGCGGCATTGATTTCCCGCGCCAGCGAGCAGACGGGTGACAAGCCCCGGGGACCGGCCCCCGTGGAGAAATGGAACCCGCCTTTCTGTGGCGATCTCGACATGGAAATCCGCGCCGATGGCACATGGTTCTATATGGGGACGCCGATCGGCAGAGCACCGCTTGTGCGTTTGTTTTCAACGGTTTTGCGCAAGGATGAGGATGGCAAGACCTACCTCGTCACGCCGGTGGAAAAAGTCGGCATCCGGGTCGTCGATGCGCCTTTCATCGCCGTCGAAATGAGTGTCGGCGAGAAGGACGGCGCCCCGCTTTTGACCTTCCGAACAAATGTTGGTGATGTGGTCGAAGCCGGGCTTGAGCATCCCCTTCGTTTCACCACAGACGGCGAGAATAATGAGCTGAAACCCTATATCCTCGTGCGTGGGCGGCTGGAGGCTTTGGTGTCGCGCGCGGTGATGTATGATCTGGTGGAGCTCGGGGAGGCGATCGATATTGACGGCCGGGCGATGTTCTCCGTGCGCTCCGGCGGAGAGGTGTTTCCGATCATGCCTGCGGATGAGCTGGAAGCGCTTGCCCGATGAGAGCTGAACTGATGGCATTTTCCGCTGCCGACTTCCGGCGGCGGGTCCTGGAGGATGGCGAGGGTGTTGCCGAGCGGGAGGATCGCGACGCGGGGGATATCGGCGATCATATTCTCAATCCGAGTGTGCGACTTTCCGGCGATGGTATTCGGCTGAAGGATGCGGCGGTGCTGGTTCCGGTCATCGATGACGGCGACGAGGCGAGGGTGATCTTCACCCAGCGGACCAAGACGTTGCGCAATCATTCCGGCCAGATCTCCTTTCCCGGTGGCGGCATCGATGCGCAGGATCGCTCGCCGGAAGAGGCGGCACTGCGCGAGACGGAAGAAGAAATCGGCATGTCGCGCCGGTTTGTCGAAACGGTCGGGCGCATGCCCGATTATATTTCCGGCACGGGGTTTCGCATCAAGCCGGTTCTGGCTGTCGTCAGGCCTGGATTTACACTGACGCCGAACCCGGCGGAGGTGGATGAGGTGTTCGAGGTACCATTGTCCTTTCTGATGAACCCTGCCAACCACAGCCGTGGCAGCCGGATGTTTCAGGGGAGAGAGCGGTTTTTCTACGAAATGCCCTATGGCGAACGCTACATTTGGGGCATTACGGCGGGCATCGTGCGCAGCATTTACGAGAGGTTCTATTCATGAGCGGCATTGCCGGGCAGAGCTGGTTTTCCAAACCCGGCCTTCAGCGGATTTTTTCGCTTCTGAACGCCGATGGCGGCGAGGCGCGCGTGGTGGGTGGGGCTGTGCGCAACGCGCTTATGGGACTGCCGGTCGGCGATATCGACATGGCGACGACGCTGCCGCCGCGGGATGTTGTGGAGCGGGCAAAAGATGCCGGTATAAAGGCGGTGCCGACGGGTATCGACCACGGCACCGTGACGCTGGTTGTGGATGGTGAAGGTTATGAGGTGACGACGCTTCGTCGCGATGTGACGACCGACGGGCGCCACGCCGAGGTCGCCTTCGGTACGGACTGGAAAGAAGACGCCGAACGGCGCGACCTGACGATCAATGCGCTTTATGCCGACGCCTCCGGCGAGGTCATCGACCTGATCGGTGGACTTGCCGATATCGAAACCAAGACCGTTCGCTTCATCGGCGATGCGGCAACACGGATTGCCGAAGATCATCTGCGCATCCTGCGCTTCTTCCGCTTCTTTGCCTATTATGGTTCTGGTCGCCCGGATGCGGATGGCCTGCGGGCGAGTGCGCGCGCCAAGGACAAGCTTTCGACGCTATCGGCCGAACGGGTCTGGAGCGAAATGAAGAAGCTGCTTGGCGCCGAGGACCCGTCGCGGGCACTGCTCTGGATGCGGCAAGCCGGCGTTTTGGCGCAAATCCTCCCCGAGACGGAGAAGTGGGGCATCGACTCGATCCACGGTTTGGTCGCAACCGAGCAGGCGCTGGGCTGGAAGCCCGACCCGATGCTACGGCTCGCCTCCATCATCCCGCCCGATGCAGAGCGGGTCGCCGTTCTTTCCAGCCGGTTGCGCATGTCCAAGAACGAAGCGGCGCGTCTCGATCAATGGGCGAAAGCCCCGGCAGTCGATCCGTCACTCGCCGAGACCGCACTCGATCGTCTCCTTTATCGACAAGGCGTCGAGGGCGTGAAGACGGGGCTGAAACTTGCTCTTTCCTCTGCAAGAGCGGACATGTCTGCGGGGGACGCCGCGATGCAGAAGATTGCCAAGCTTTCCACCTTGCTTGCGCGTGCCGAAAAGTTCAACAAGCCTTCTTTCCCACTCAGCGGTGCGGATGTGCTGGCAGCCGGTCTTCCTGCTGGCCCTCAGGTGGGCGAGGTTCTGGGTGAACTCGAAGCGGCGTGGGTGGATGGCAACTTCGCGGCTGACCGTGAGACGTTGCTTACACGCCTGGTGACGAAACTGCAGCAGCGCTCATGATGTATTCCACCCCGGACAACGTCCGGGGTGATACGTGATTGGGCGCGTCGAAGCTCAGGCTTCGACCTGGTTTTCATCGCGAATACGGGCCTTGATGTTTTCGACCATGTTTTCGCGGATGATGGTTTCACCATGGGCCTGGCGCATGTGCTCGACGCTGCGGCGTACAACCTCGGCGTCTTCATCGGCGCGGGTGTGCCATTCGCAACCGGGTACCAATGTTCCACATTCGAAAAGTCTCATAACAGCCTCCCTATATGGATGGTCGGCCAAGGTCACTGTTGCAACCGGCCTGACGTTCAAACGGTCGCGACAGGGTTATGTTCCTGGCGTTGTCGGCTAAGGCGCCGTGCGTCCGATTGATCCTATGCTTTATCGGCTCACGCGATTTGTCGTTCAGAGACCGCCAGCGTCTCCTCGATGGGGCAAGGTTTTCCAAGGAGGTAGCCTTGACCGATATCGCATCCGAGGTCTTGGAGCCGCCGGAGCTGTGATGCGTCTTCGATGCCCTCTGCGGTGATTTTGACCCCGAGCCCAATCCCAAGCGCAATGATTGCCCGGACGACCTTTTCCTGCCGATCGCTTTCCTCGAATGTTGCTACAAACTTTCTGTCGATCTTGATTTTATTGAACTGATAGTTTGATAGCTGAGAAAGACTGGAATAGCCGGTCCCAAAGTCATCCAGAGCGATTTTGATGCCGGATTTGACGAGACCGTCAAGAACGTCGCGCGCCGTTTCGGCGTCGTTGATGAGAGCACTCTCTGTGACCTCAAGTTCCAGGCGATGCACGGGTAAACCGACCTCGCCAAGCACCTTGAGGAGACGCAGTCCAAGCAGCCTGTCGCTGAGCTGGACTGGAGAGATATTGAAGGACAGAACGGTGTGAGGGGGCCATGATAACGCATCCTGGCAGGCAATGCGGAATAACTGGTCGGTCAGTTCGACAATCAGTCCAGCGTTTTCCGCCAAAGGGATGAACTCGCACGGGGAAACGAATTTGCCAGGCTCTCTTTCCCAACGGGCAAGTGCCTCGTAGCCGACAATTTCCTGTGTCTTGAGATCAACGAGCGGCTGATAGTATGGGCGGATTTTTCCCAGCTTCATGGCAAGCTTCAGGTCCGCTTCCATCTGAATTTTCTTGATCAACTCTTCCTGCATCTCCGGCACGAAGGCCTTGACGATGTTGCGGCCGATTTTCTTGGCCGCATACATCGCGCAATCGGAGTATTGGATGGCTTCTGCCGGGAAGGCGCTGTCTTCCGGGATACGAGCAAATCCAATGCTCGCACCAATCTCAACAGTCGCGCCATTGATGGCGATGGGTTTACTGATCGCAACAACCATGCGTTTTCCCAGGGCAGACAGATCCTGATTGCCCTTTCTCTCGACCACCACCACAAATTCATCGCCACCCAGCCGATAGACATTGTCTTCCGGGAACATCGAACAGAGCCGTTTTGCCACGACCTTCAGCACCTGGTCTCCATGCTCGTGGCCGAGAAGATCATTCACCTTCTTGAACCCGTCCAGGTCGAGACTAAAGATCGCACTTCGCTGCGTTTGAGAGAGGGTTAGAAGCTTTAAGAGGGCGACCTCCAGCAACCTCCTGTTCGGCAACTCCGTCAGCGGATCATGGCAGGCAATCCAGTCGACATGTTTCTCAGCCGTTACACGCAGTTGGATTTCTCGGTGCATGTCCTTGATGCGAAGCACCGAGTAAATCAGACCAAGCCCGCCGGCTATCGTCAACGCGGTGAATATCTCATCGAGATTGTAGGCTTCTTGAGAGACGAACAGGGCGTCGATAGCTTCGTGGCCGTCGAAGAGGAAGGCGGTGCCATAGATGAGCGCAAATGCGAGGAGCCAGACAATCGCCTCCCATTTGGCGCGGTTTGGATGCATGGACGGCATGACGTTTCTGCCTCGCGCTGAGAAATGGCATCATGCCGGTCGTATGGGAATGCATCCTCCCAACGTTTATGTATATTGCCGAATATGCGTTTCGCACGTGTTAAGGCATTCTGCCTCGACACCTGCGGTAACGCGTCAAGCTGCCAGCGCATCACTTGATGCAAACATGGCCTGGAGATCGAGAAAACAGATCATGCCCGATATGTGGGTGATGATGCCTGCGCACCAGGATCTATCGAAGGAACTGGCAACGGACGGTGTCGGCTGCAATTGATCGGAGGTGACAGACAGCATGTCGGTCACCTGATCGACCACCAATCCCAAAGGCGTGCCGCTCACCTCCACCACGACGATGGCGCTCCTCTCCGTGGTCTCGCCTGATCGCATGCCGAGTTTGCGCGACAGGTCGATCGTGGGAATGACCATCCCACGCAGATTGATGATCCCAAGAAGCTCTGGCGAGGCATGCGGTAGCGGTGTCGAAGCAGCCCATCCACGGATCTCGCGAACAGAGGTTGTTTCGATGCAGAAGGTCTGCTCTCCAAGCTGGAAGGCGATGATATCGAGCGTCGTCAGACCGTTCATATTTTGCGAAAGGTTGGACATCAGAACTCCTCCCAACTGTCGGTTTTGATCGCGGCATTGCCTTGAAACGCATTTGATATCCTTGCCACCATCTGCCGGGGCTGGGATGCCACGGGACGCGCAGCGACTGATACAGGCACCGGCATCGAACGGCGCGCGGGTGCGTTTGAGCCGATCTTGAACTGAGACAACAGCTGGAAGAGCGCCTCCGCTTCTTTTGCAAGGCTATGGGCCGCAGCCGATGTTTCTTCGACCATGGCAGCATTTTGCTGGGTGCCCTGATCAATCGTATTCACGGCCGTGTTGATTTCCTTAAGCCCTGTCGCCTGTTCCCTTGAGGCCTCGACGATCGCGACAACATTCGCATCGACGTGGACGACCTGTCCGACGATCTCCTCCAGTACCTTTCCTGTTTCGCCGACAAGAGCCACGCCGCTCTTGACGTGTCCATTCGAGGCGCTGATCAGACCTTTGATTTCCTTGGCGGCCTTCGCCGAGCGTTGCGCAAGTTCACGAACTTCCTGCGCGACAACGGCAAAACCCTTGCCTGCGTCTCCGGCGCGTGCCGCTTCAACGCCGGCATTCAATGCCAGGAGGTTGGTTTGAAAGGCAATTTCATCGATGACGCCAATAATATTGGCAATTTCGGACGCAGAGGATTCAATCTTGCCCATTGCATCGACGGCCTGGCGAACCACAAGACCGGAGCGCTCGGCATTGTCCTTCGTCTTGCGAACAAGCTGTCCTGCTTCCTGCGCGCGCTGGCTGGAATCCGAACCGGTCGTGGTTATTTCCTCAAGAGCCGCCGCCGTTTCTTCGACGGACGCGGCCTGCTGTTCCGTCCGGCGGGACAAATCGTCAGAGGCAGATCGGATTTCCTGGGATGCGGCCGCTATGGCGCTTGCGTTCTCCGACACCGCTTCCATTGCCGAGCAGAGTTTTGACGCCGCAACGTTGAAATCCGTGCGGAGTTTCTCAAGCGCCGGCAAGAACGGTGTTGAAAGCTGTTGTGTCAGATCGCCTTCTGCGACGCTCTGGAGCGCTGCCGCAAGCAAGTCCACGTTGTCTACGCGAGCCGTGACATCGGTCGCAAACTTGACCACCTTGAAGACGTTACCGTTCATGTCCAAGATCGGATTATAGGACGCTTGGATGTGCACCTTTTTGCCACCCTTGCCGATGCGCAGAAACTCGTCTGCGACAAATTCTCCTTCCGATAGGCGCGCCCAGAAATTCTGGTAGTCGTTGCTGCCGACATAGGCCTTGTCGCAGAACATGGAGTGGTGTTTGCCCTTAATCTCGGCCAGCTGATAGCCGAGGACCGTCAGGAAGTTCTGGTTGGCTGTCAGAATTTCGCCTGTCGGTGTAAACTCGATCACGGCCTGCGAGCGGGAGAGAGCATCGAGCTTGCCTGCATCCTCGGCAGACTTCAATTTCTGCTCGGTGATGTCGGTTGCGAATTTGACCACCTTGTAGAATTTGCCGCCGCGCGACACCGGATTGTAGGATGCCTCGATCCAGACTTCCTTTCCGCCTTTGGCGATCCGTTTGTATTGGCGGCGATCGAACCTGCCGGCGTTGAG
This sequence comes from Agrobacterium cavarae, assembly GCF_004310285.1. Classification (GTDB taxonomy): domain Bacteria; phylum Pseudomonadota; class Alphaproteobacteria; order Rhizobiales; family Rhizobiaceae; genus Agrobacterium; species Agrobacterium cavarae. The sequence continues at coordinate 176,958 of NZ_SISF01000033.1, read as the reverse complement.
TTCGCTCCAGAATTGCCTGTAATCTGCGCTGGCGGCTTCAGCCGGATCGACGAAGATGCGGTGGTGTTGGCCAACGATTTCGCTCAGCTCATAGCCGAGCGCTTTGCAAAAATTCTCATTCGCCGTCAGGATTTTGCCGGTCATATCGAATTCGATAATCGCTTGCGATTTACTCATTGCAGCCAAAACGGCTTTGGCGTCGTTCGAGAAACTCAAAGACATCATTCTCAAGACACTCCCTATCTGCCGGAGGCTCGGGTGCCTGATCCCTATCGATCTCGGTCATTTTGGCCACGGCTGTTAAACGCAATACAGGCAGGGCGACCAATTGTTTTGAGAGCTGCTTTCGTCCTGTCGCCCCCAGTTTTAGGGGTCAATTGTTGCCAAAGGCTTAATGCCAATATCCGCAATTGAGCTTTTGCTCATAAATTATGCGCTTTGCCCAATAAGTGATTCATAGAGCGCGGTGCTTTCTATTGAACGCACAAAGGATGCCCTCTCTTTTTTGATCTACGCATCTGTGCTTTCCGGAAATCGATTTCGGTTTTCGGGCCGCTGCTGTCGTTTGACGCAGGGACATAAATTAGGCGGCGCAGAACTGTGGGGGCGCGAAAAGGCCGTCCGATCAAGCCAGAACTGAAGTCAGGGCGAGCGAGCCTGAAGGATCGCGGCCGGCCTTAATGGATCAGACCGCGGCGGATGGCTTCGGCAATTGCGTGAACACGATTGTCCGCGCCAAGCTTGCGAATAGCCGTCTTGATATAGCTGTTCACCGTATCGGGCGTATAGCCGCTCGATTTCGCGATATCATCCGTCGTCTTGCCAAGGCTGGCATATCGTAGACAGACGATTTCGCCCTCGCTCAGTTTCAGGGTCTGAGCCGAGAACTTTTCCATGATCGGACGCGTGATCACGCGGTGCGTCACTTCCGCCTGCTCCTTGAGGAAGCTGATTTCATCCTGATCGAACGGCGTCGCTCTCGAGAAGGTTATTGCGCCGAAGACAACGTCGCCACGCCGTATGGGAAACAACGTCCGGTTCAGAACGCCGAAGGTGCGTGCAAGATAGATCAGCCGCTGCGGTGGAGCTGCCTGCTCGTAAACCTTCTCGTCGATGATGACATCTGTTGCCGTTACGGAGGCTTGAACGAATGGGTCGGCTTTCAGAAGATCGTCGCCGTAATAGGCATCAAGAAACGCCGGCGGCACGTCCGTGTCGATCGAGAACCCGCTACCGAAGCGATATCCGTCCAAATCGAGTCCCGCTACAGCAAAGAAGTCAAACGGCACGGCCTTGCGCAGCCTCTCCATGAAAGGATGTTGTGCCACATGACGCCGGGTCGGCACCGACCTCAGATCAACGGCCTCGTTTAACAACTCCTGCGGGGCAAGCGCGCGTGAATATGGCAAATCGCAACTCCTAGAAACAGAAATCCAGTTTCTGGGGTGCGGATGTTAATTTTCTATGAAATTTTAAGCTGAAACTATGAGGGGTGTTATCCTGACGCGCCGCACTTCCCAGCGAGACGCGCCAGAAATATCGTTCGCCTTCACCCTTGTTCGGGCAAAGCCCAGCAAGCGAAGACCGAAGATGTTGCAACGGCAGGGCCGGTCTTCTCATTCACCTTGTCGTCATTGGCGGCGTTTTCATTGGCCAGCTTGCGCTTCACCTGCTCGACATAGAACGACAGCGGCAGTTCGCGATCTCCCGTCTCGCGCATTTCCGTGGCCAGCCGGTCGATCAGTTCTGATGTGGGGATGATGCGCGGCTGTTTGCCGTCAACCGTAGAAATGGGCATGCTGTTCGAAGTAATCATGACGATAGCTCCTCCAGTCCATCTAGCACTCAAAGACTATCACCGCCCGATTTTTGCGATAGGGTCAATTTTTCAAAAAACCGCCACTTCACGCGAAGGACGATCAAAATTTTCGTGATTGCTTGATTTTTTTTAAGGCCAGCGCACGACAGGCGGGAGGGACGACAGGATCGACTCCACATTGCCCCCGGTCTTCAGGCCGAAAATCGTGCCGCGATCGTGGAGAAGATTGAATTCCACGTAGCGACCACGGCGAATCAGCTGTTCGTCACGGTCTTCTTCGGTCCATGGCTGATTGAAATTGCCGCGCACGATCTTGGGGTAGGCAAGGTTGAAGGCGCGGCCGACATCCTGGACGAAGGCGAAATTGGCGTTCCAGCCGCCCTTGTCCTCACCCGGATGCAACCAGTCGAAAAAGATGCCACCGATGCCGCGCGGCTCGTTGCGATGCTTGAGGAAGAAATATTCATCGCACCATTGCTTGTAGCGCGGATAATCGGCGACCGCGTGCCGGTTGCAGGTAATCTCGAAGACGCGGTGAAAGAGCTGCGTGTCCTGATCATCCTGGGTGCGGCGACGGTTGAGGACTGGTGTCAGATCGGCGCCGCCACCGAACCAGTGGCTGGTCGTCACCACCATGCGTGTGTTCATATGCACGGCAGGTACATTGGGATTGACCGGATGGGCAATCAGCGAAATGCCGGACGCCCAGAAGCTTGGGTCCTCGTCGGCACCCGGCATCTGCTTGCGGAATTCCTCCGAGAACTCGCCATGAACGGTAGAGGTGTGGACGCCGACTTTCTCGAACACCCGGCCTTCCATCATCGACATGATGCCGCCGCCGCCTTGGCCTTCATCGCGCAGCCATTTCTTCTGAACGAAGCGTCCAGGCGGCTGATCGGAGAGCGGACCCTGAAGCTCATCCTCGATGGTCTCAAAGGAGGCAACGATCGTGTCTCGCAGGCTCTCGAACCAGGCTTTGGCGATCGCCTTCTTGTCCTCGATGTCGTCCGGCAGGCCCTTTGGCAAAACGGGGCGTTCCATATCCGGTCTCCTTCATGCGATTCGATTTTGTTCTGACGATTTAGAGCATTTCCATCAGAAGTGTGTAGCGGTTTTGCGCAGGGAAATGACGTCCCAACAAAAGGTGATCGCCATGGGTTGCGGATGCGATTTCGACTCGCCAAGCGCGCAGTCGCGCACTATCTTTTGAGGATCAGAGGTATTGGCATGACGAAATTTACCGGACCGCCACCGCTTGAAGGCTTGAAACGCAGGATCGCCGCGCACCGCCGCGACCGCGATGGCGGCGTACCCAAAAACCAGAAAAGCGGCATGTTCGTGCGCCAGACATTCTGCATGACGCGGGCCGAGGCCCGTGCCAAGGCGAAAGAATGGTTCGAGGAATATCCAAAGGCCGCATACTGGACGGAAGTCGAAAGCTGGCGGCAGCTGGAAGGCGATCAGATCGAGTTCACCATGCGGCGTTTGCCCTCGGCGGATTGAGGGGCGGTCGCTGTTTTGCCGGGACTGTCCACACTGACTGCCGTCATCCTCGGGCTTGACCCGAGGATTCACAACCTCATAAGATCGTTGGATAAAGATGGATCCTCGCGTCAAGCCCGAGGATGACGATGATGGGTGGCGCGGATGGCAGAGCCCGCCAAGAACGTAGCCGGTAAACCCTTACGCCCGCGTCTCGGCGGTGCGTAGACGGCTCTCGCCCAGAATGCCGCTTTCATCCAGAATGGGATGCGCGACCGAGACGATATGGGCGTTGATGCGTTTCAGGTCTCGTAGCATGTCGAGATGCAGCGAGCTGGTCTGCAGGCTTTCCATCAATCCGTCGCGCAGACGTTCCAGATGACGGCCTGAGGAGCGCTTTTCGAGGCGGCGGATATCGATCTTGATCTCCATCAGTCGCCGGGCAAGCGACAGGTCGCCGGTCACGAAGATGCTTTGGGCGGCGCGCAGGTTCTCGATGGTCATGTCGAAGAGCGTCTTCAATTCGTCATAGCCTTCATCGGAGAACTTGAAGCCGTTCAGGATCTTCTTGCGGATCTGCTCGCACAGGCCTTTCTCGATGATGTCGCCCATATGTTCCAGATTGATGGCGTAGTCGATGACCGTGATCGAACGGCGCGCATCGTTCTCGTCCAGTCCCTTGCGGCCGAGTTGCGAGAGGTAGATCTTCACCTCCTGCTGTAGCTGGTCCACCTTCTTTTCCAGCATTGCGATTTCGGCAAGCGGTGCCAGGTCGTTGTGCTTGAAGGCGTTTTCAGCGCGGATCAGCATGCGCTCGATCGTATCGCCGATGACCAGAACTTCGCGCGTGGCATTGGCCAGTGCGACGACCGGCGTATCGAGCGCGTCCTTATCGAGAAAGCGCGGGCCGTCATCGCTCTGCACATCGCTTGGCACGACCTTTGCCATCAGATCGGATACGAAGCCTGAAAGCGGCCATGCAACGATCGTCAGCAGAATGTTGAAGATCAGATGGGCATCCACCGGCAGCATGCTTTCCGACAGCGGAAGTTGTTGCAGCGCGATCGCGCCATAGGACGCAAGCGGCATGGCGATGGCGCAGCCGATGGCGCGAATGACCAGATTGCCGAGCGTGATGCGCCGCGCGGCGGCAGGGCCGCTCATCGTGGCAATGACCGGCGGGATCGCGCCGCCGAGATTGGCGCCAAGAACGAGAACGATGATGAGCCCCGTCGACAGAATGCCGGCCGAAGCCAGCGACAGGATCAGCACGACCATCGCAAGGCTGGAAGAGGAGAAGAAGGCCATGGCTGCCGACAGGAGCAGCGCAACCGGCCAGGCATCGTCGAGCAGGCCGATGAAGGCGCCGAGTGCCGGTGAAGCGCGCATCGGCTCGGTGGCGTTGCTTAAGAGATGCAGCGAGAGCAGCATCAGTCCGACACCGACGAGAGCCGTGCCGCCCCCCTGGCGGGCATTGGAGTTGCCCTTGCGCAGCACGATGCCGGACAGAATGAGGAGAGGCGACAGCCATGCCACACCGGTTGCGAAAATCCAGGCGGTGACGGCGGTGCCGACATTGGCGCCGAGGAGAACGATCTGCGCCATGCGCGGGCGGATCAGATCACGCTCGGCAAAGGAGGCGACGGTGAGTGCGGTCGCGGTCGAACTCTGGAGCGCGATGGTTGCGAAGAAGCCGGAGACGAAGGAGCGGGGCCCGTTGCGGGTGCTGGTGGCAAGGATGGTTCTAAGCTTCAGCCCGAATGCACGCGTGACGCCATCCTTGACCTGCGTCAGACCGAACAGCAGCAGCGCGACCGCTCCGAGCAAATTGACGATAACGATGGTGGATTCCATGAGCGGCCACTCCTTTCCGTCTATTCGGTCATGATCGAAGAATAGCCTTGCACGAGGTCTTCGTCGCCGAGCGCGTGCGGCGGGCAGGAAGAAATCGAGCGGGAAATCTTTCGTTGGCTAACCAACATAGGGACGAAAAGTTCAGTGGTACAGAGGTTTCTGAAACAATCTTTTCAGAATTTCCAGAAATTTATGGCCAAAATGTTTGACGAAGAACTTCGCCGGTGATCATTGCCGCCGACATGGCGACGTTGATCGAACGCTGGCCTTCGACCATCGGGATCAGAACCCGCTCATCCGCCTTGTCATGCACGTGGTCAGGCACCCCGGCGCTCTCCCGACCAAAGAGCAGGATATCGTCCGGTCGGTACTCCACCTTGGTATAGGGCAGGGCAGCCTTTGTGGACGCCAGGACCAGGCGCCGTCCGGTTGTGGCGCGCCATCCCTCGAACCGCTCCCAGTTGACATGGCGAACGAGTGCGGCCGAAGCGATGTAATCCATGCCCGCGCGTTTCAGGTTGCGGTCGGAGATATCGAAGCCTGCGGGCTCGATGATATCGACGCCGGCGCCGAGACAGGCCGCAAGCCGCAGGATCGTGCCGGTATTGCCAGGAATATCCGGTTGATAAAGAGCGATCCTGATGTTGGACATGATGGTGTTCCTGTTTTCGACGAGGTCGAGGCGGTGAGCATGGAGGGCTCTTGATGATCAGTCAAAGGGCGACCTTGATGTCACTGAAACGCCACAACCTGGCGATTGCACGACACAATCTTGGATGTGCAGCTGTTTACATCTGGTCAATGATTATATTTTGAGCTACAAGGCCTCATCTTCAACACCAGCCATAGGAGGTTCAGATGGATCAGCACAATCGATATCGCCTCCCGGCCTTTGTAGTGCCGCTTCAGGCCTAGGTGTGTCTTTGCGGGTCTCCCGCATTTTTCCGATTTAAAATTTCGTCATGTGGCTGTTACGGCCGCGTTCCATGTGTTTTCCCGTTCTGGCGGTGGCGCTTCATGTCCATTGCGCATGTTCTTTCGGGGTATTCTATTCGGAGCTTAGCCTCATGTTTGGCTGGTTTGAAAAACGACTCGATCCATTTCCTTCGTCCACGCCGTCAACGCCGCCGAAGACGCTGATTGCCTTCATGTGGCACTACGTGAAGCCGGCATGGCCATGGCTTCTTCTGCTCGGCCTGATGTCCATGGGCATCGCGATTGCCGAAGCCATGCTCTACAAGTTCCTTGGAAGCATCGTTGACTGGCTCTCCACCGCCAACCGCGAGACCTTCTTTGCGGATGAGGGCTGGCATCTTGTCGGCATGGGTGCGCTCGTTCTGATCGGCTTGCCATTGATGGGCTCGATCCACACCATGACCATGCACCAAACGCTGGCCGGCAATTTCGGCATGATCGCGCGCTGGCGGATGCACCGGTATCTGCTGCGCCACTCCATGACCTTCTTCGCCAATGAGTTTGCGGGGCGCGTTTCGACCAAGGTCATGCAGACGGCGCTCGCCATCCGCGAAGTGGCGTTGAAGATCATCGACGTTTTCGTCTACGCGATCAGCTTCGTCATTTCGATGCTGTTCATGGTGGCGGCCGCCGACTGGCGCCTGGTCATTCCCTTGCTCGCGTGGCTCGGCATCTATCTGTGCATCCTGACCTATTTCGTGCCAAAGCTTGGCCGGTTGGCGCAGGAACAGGCGGATGCGCGTTCGATGATGACGGGCCGCATCGTGGATAGCTACACGAACATCTCCACCATCAAGCTGTTCTCGCATGCGGGGCGCGAGGAGGTTTATGCGCGTGAGGGCATGGACGTGTTCCTTGGAACCGTTCACCGCCAGATGCGCAAGATTTCCGGCTTCAACATGCTGATCGACATCAACAATGCGATCGTCATGTTCTCGACGGCGAGCCTTGGTCTTTACTTCTGGATGCAGGGCTCGGTGACCGCCGGTTCGGTCGCCATTGCCATCAGCCTTGCCATGCGCGTCAACGGCATGTCGCAGTGGATCATGTGGGAAGTGACCGCGCTGTTTGAAAACATCGGCACCGTCTATGACGGCATGTCGATGATGACCAAGCCGCACGATATCGTCGATGCTGCAAACGCACCAAGCTTAAGCGCACACAAGGGCGCAATCCTGTTCGACGACATCCGTTTCCACTACGGAAAGAACAAGGGTGTCATCGATGGGCTGACGCTGGATATCAAGGCGGGTGAGAAGGTCGGTCTCGTCGGGCGCTCCGGTGCCGGCAAGACGACGCTGATGAACCTTCTGTTGCGCTTTTACGATCTGGAAGGCGGCAGGATCACCATTGACGGGCAGGACATCTCGCACGTATCGCAGGACAGCCTTCGCAGCCTGATCGGCGTGGTGACGCAGGATACCTCGCTTCTGCACCGCTCCATTCGCGACAACATCGCCTATGGTCATCCGGGTGCAAGCGACGAGGAGATCATCGCTGCGGCCAAGCGTGCCAATGCCTGGGACTTCATCGAAACGCTGGTGGACATGCATGGCCGCCACGCGCTCGATGCGCAGGTTGGCGAGCGCGGCGTCAAGCTTTCCGGCGGTCAGCGTCAGCGTATCGCGATTGCGCGTGTGTTCCTGAAGAATGCGCCAATCCTCATTCTCGACGAGGCGACCTCGGCGCTGGACTCGGAAGTCGAGCAGGCCATCCAGGAGAACCTGTTTGCGCTGATGGAAGGCAAGACGGTGATTGCGATCGCGCATCGGCTTTCGACACTGACCGAGATGGATCGATTGATCATTCTCGACAAGGGCAAGATCGTCGAGGCCGGAACGCATTCCGAACTGGTGGCCCATGGCGGCATCTATGCCGATCTGTGGCAGCGCCAGTCGGGCGGCTTCATTGCCGATGAGGAGCCGGAGATGAAAGCAGCGGGCGAATAGGAAGTCTCTATAACCTGAGTCCGGCATAATCAGTATACTGAAGTATTGGGTCCCCGCATCATCATGTGGGGACCTTATTTTTTGAAGTGTATTCTCGTTTCTTGATATTTATCAATAACATTATCTTTAAGAATCACTCGTAATAGTAGTGCAATGGTTGGTTTTCGGATGTCAATTCTACTATTGGGGGTGTCATGTGCTTGTTCAGAATGAAAATTAAACTACTTTTGCCTGCACTCTTCACGCTGTTGATTGTCTTGGGGGCGATACAGGGCGGACTGGCAATCTATTCCATGAGCGTCATGAAAGAGGAGGGCACACAGCTGGCGAACCGGCTTGCGCGCACACTTCTCATCGGCGATATGGATCGAAGCTTCGGCGACGTGCGCCGGGAATATGTCGTTCTTCTCAGTGCCAAAACGCCAGACGACGTCCAAAAGGCCTCCGTACCACTTCAGTCCGCGATCGCGGCGCGCCAGGCGGCCTTCGACGCTTATGGTTCGACCGTGGCCGTTCCCGAGATAAAGCATGTCTTCGAGGCGCTTTCAGCGGCTGTCGGCGAGTACGAGAAGGCGGGCAGCGAATTCGTCAGCCTTCTTGCCGCCTCCAAAGTGGATGAAGCGATGGAGCTCAGGACCGCGCGGATGACTCCGGCGGCGGATGCGTCGACCAAAGCCATCAATGCGCTGATTGCCGCGAACAAGGTTCTGACGGCTCAGTCCCATCAGCATCTGAAGGATGCCTCGGACTTTGCTCTGGAAGCCACGATGACGGCTCTCATTGCGGTGAGCATCATTGCGATTGGCGCGGCTCTTCTGTCGCTCTTCCGGATTGCGCGGCCGATCACCGACATTACCGAGGCGATGAATGCGCTTGCGGCGGGCGATACCGCAAGAGACATTCCCCATGGGGAGCGCAGCGACGAGATCGGTGAAATGGCTGCCGCCGTTTGTGTCTTCCGCGCCAATGCGCTGGAGCGTGAGCGACTTGAACGGCAAGCGGAAGCCAATCGCAGTCTCAGCGAACAGGAGCGGGTAGCGCGCGAGAAGCAGAAGGCGAAGGAGGCTGCGGACGTGACGTTGGCGGTGGATGGTCTAGCCGATGGTCTGAAGCACCTTGCCGATGGCGACATGACCTTCCGGCTCGAAACGCCCTTCGTCAGCCAGTTGGATGGTGTGCGGTTGAACTTCAACGAGTCGGTCGAAAAGCTGCAGGCAGCGCTTCGCTCGGTGGGTGAAAATGCGCGAATGATCGATGCTGGCGCCAATGAGATCCGCTCGGCAACCGACGATCTTTCCAGACGCACCGAACAGCAGGCCGCATCGGTGGAGGAAACCGCCGCAGCGCTTGAGCAGGTGACGACGGCGGTGAAGGATTCCGCCGTCAAGGCGGGTGATGCCGGTGAGCTGGTGGCGAAAACCAGAGCCGGTGCCGAACGATCCGGCGAGGTCGTGCGGAAAGCCGTGACCGCCATGACCGAAATCCAGAACTCGTCGAATGCGATCAGCAATATTATCGGCGTGATCGACGACATCGCCTTCCAGACCAATCTGCTGGCGCTCAACGCAGGGGTGGAGGCAGCACGTGCCGGCGAGGCGGGCAAGGGCTTTGCCGTCGTTGCTCAGGAAGTGCGCGAGCTTGCTCAACGCTCGGCAAGTGCGGCGAAGGAAATCAAGACGCTGATCACCAAATCCGGCGAGCAGGTGCGTGACGGCGTGACGCTGGTTGGCGAAACGGGGCAGGCGCTTGAAGCGATCGTGGCGGAGGTTCAGGAGATCAACCGGAACGTGGCAGCCGTCGTCGCCTCTGCCCGCGAACAGTCCACCGGTCTTTCTGAGATCAACTCGGCCGTCAACCAGATGGATCAGGGCACGCAGCAGAATGCGTCGATGGTGGAGCAGTCGAGTGCTGCGACCTATGGCCTTGCAACGCAGGCGGCTTCGCTGATGGCGCTTCTCTCCCAGTTCAAGCTGGAAGAGGGGGCTGTGGCCCGGTCCGTCTCTCAGCCGGTCCAGGCGTCCAACCAGCCGGCGCAACGATCGCCAGCCCGCGCGATGGGCCAGCGACTTGCCTCTGCCTTCACGGGGAGGGGTTCTGCGGCGGTGGCGGTTGCTGAGGACCACTGGACGGAGTTCTGACCTGATTGCGTGCCGATCAGTCCTATAGGCGGGAACATCTCCCGCCTTTTTTTCATTACAGGTGGTCTCCTCTGGCCCAACAACCGATCGATCTTGTGGGGCCGCATTACCGAAATATAATCTGCCCTGTTCTTTGCCCCTCTCAAGAATCCGCCTATACAATCAATATGATCATCACCCGTGTTTTCCACTATTTCGAAAACTGGATCGAGCCCTTCGCCCGCAAGGACGATCTGAGGCCGCCGGAAAGCACATTTGCTTTCATCTGGTTCTATCTCCGTCAGGCCGAGGCACCGTTCTTCGCCATGCTTGTGCTCGGTGGATTGACGGCTGCGATCGAAGCGGCGCTCTTCTGGTTCGTCGGGCGGCTCGTCGATATACTCTCGACCGTCAAGCCGGGCGATGGCTGGTCTGGCCTGCTGGCGAGCCACGGTTATGAGCTGGTCGGGATGCTGTTCCTGATCGCTGTGGTGCGCTTCGTCGTCACCATGCTGACGGCGCTCGTCGATCAGCAGATCATCACGCCGGGTTTCTACAACCTCGTGCGCTGGCAGTCCTATATGCATGTGGCACGGCAGTCGCTGAGCTTCTTCCAGAACGATTTCTCCGGTCGGATCGTCACCAAGGTCTGGTCGGGCGGGCAGGCGGCGGGCGATCTCGTCACATCGCTGATGGAAAGCGTCTGGTTCGTCGGCATCTATTCGGTATCGATGCTCTTCCTGATCGGCGGGCTGGACTGGCGGCTTGGACTGGTGGTGGTGCTCTGGGTCGGCATCTTCTCCATGCTGGCGCGCTATTTCGTGCCGCGCATTCGCTTCCATTCGCGCGAGACCGCGGAAGCTGCCTCCATGCTGAACGGGCGCATGGTGGATGCCTATAGCAATATCCAGACGCTGCGCCTCTTCGGTCGCGCTGATGCCAATGACCGCTATATGCGCCAGGGCTTCGATACCTTCCAGCGCACCACCATGACCTTTACCCGCTTCATCACGGGGGTCAGGGCGTCCATGGCGCTGCTATCGGGCATCATGATCACGTCGATGGCAGCCCTTTGCATCGATCTGTGGCTCTCCGGCAAGATCAGCTCCGGTGCGGTGGCCTTCACGCTTGCCTTGGTGCTGCGGCTCAACTTCCTGCTTGGACGGCTGATGACGCAGTTTAACGGCATCATGCGCAATTTCGGCACGGTGCAGAACGCCGCCGAACTGATCTCGCAGCCGATCGGCCTTGTCGATGCGGCGGATGCAAAGCCGCTCGAGGTGACGACGCCGAGCGTCCAGTTCGATGATGTTAGCTTCCACTATGGACGCGGCAAGGGTGTCATCGATCACCTCAACCTTACCATCGCGCCCGGCGAAAAGGTCGGTATCGTCGGACGCTCAGGCGCCGGCAAGTCGACACTCGTCAATCTGCTTTTGCGCTTCTATGACGTGGAGCAGGGGCGCATCCTGATCGATGGGCAGGATATTGCCCATGTGACACAGGAGACGTTGCGCGCCCATATCGGCATGGTGACGCAGGATACCTCGCTTCTGCACCGCTCCATTCGCGACAACATCATGTTTGGCCGGACGGACGCGACCGAGGAGGAGTTACTGGAAGCCGCACGTCGAGCGCAGGCCGACGATTTCATCGCGCGGCTTGAAGACCAGCGAGGCCGCAAGGGCTTCGATGCCCATGTGGGCGAACGCGGCGTCAAGCTTTCCGGTGGTCAGCGTCAGCGCATCGCGATTGCGCGTGTGATGCTGAAAGACGCGCCGATCCTCATTCTGGACGAGGCGACGTCGGCGCTCGACTCCGAGGTGGAAGCGGCGATCCAGAGCAATCTCGACGCGTTGATGAGGGGCAAGACGGTGCTGGCAATCGCGCATCGTCTGTCAACGATCGCCGCGCTCGACAGGCTGGTGGTGATGGATGCCGGGCGGATCGTCGAGCAGGGTACCCATAGCGAGCTGGTCGCGAGCGGCGGGCTCTACGCGGACCTCTGGGCGCGCCAGTCCGGCGGCTTTCTGGATGCGGAAGAGCTTTAAGCGCTTCCACCCGGTAGAGAAGAGGCGTACTTCAACTCATTGTTTCTATTTGCTGGGGACTTATTCTGCTGCAATCATGAAATCCGCAGTCAGCCCGTAATGGTTGGACCCCAGATTGTTGGGCATGCGCTGGACGCTGATGAGGGTCGCGGGCTTTCGAGCGAAGACATGATCGATAGCGATACCGAACCGTCCGGCCTTGATTGGCCATGTCGCGGGTTCCCAGCTGACTTTCTCCAGCTCTACATTTTCCATGAAGCGACGCATATCCGGAACAACGCTGGCGGAATTGAAATCTCCGCCGAGAATGACAGGGCCTTGCATGCTTCTCAGCACAGATGAGAGATTGAGCAGCTCCTCACCATGGTTCTCATCGAAATAGGGCTTTGTCAGATGCACCTGCGCGAGATTGAGCGTGACACCACCAAGGTCTATCTGGGCAAAACCGGCGCGCTCTGGGCTGACATAGCTGAGTGTCCCGATCCTGGCATCGCGCAAGGGTCGCTTGGACAGCATCAAAAGATCGCAGGATGCTGTGCCCGCACCACAGCCGAGGCGGTGGGGGTAGGTCTGCTGTAGACGCGGCAAAACGCTGCGGAGGGCTGCGGCCTCCATGATGTAAACGACATCGGCTTGAGAGGAGAGGATGGCGTCTGCGATTGATTCGGCGCTTCGTCGATTTTCGCGCAGCACATTGAAAGACATGAGGCGGAAAGGTTTGGCGTCCGCCGGATATTGCCTGTCCGTGACGAAATCATACTGCATGGAAACAGCGTGCGCGGCGAGAACCAACGACCATGCCAGAAGTGCCACGAAGAGGCGCGAGCGCAGGACAAGGAAGCAGATGATGCAGGCAAGAGCGGCCAGCACCGCGATATGTAGCTGGAAGCTGTTGACGAAGGCCAGAAGCCAAAAATCTCTTACATATCTGATGCTTATTGAAAAAAGAGCTGCGATGATCGCCATTGAGGCGATGCAGGTGAGCCGTGCTTTCACGCTTAAATTCCCGTCTTCTCGCGCTCCCGGAGGTCGCTTAGCACGGCCCATGCCCGCACACAATGTTGCTGGATGGACAGCCGGCTGAGAAAAACGGACGAAAAGATGCGGCTCAAGGCGAAATTACGGCAGCTTTGTGTGCTTTCCTCTTGCCAAGGTCGGGCATATTTTGCGATCACACATATAAGCGCGATTTTATCTTCGCGCATGCATGACCAAGACGCTGGGGATGGAGTTTGTCTTGGATCAAATCGGAGCGGGAGGACTCATGCGATTTTCAACGAAATTAGCGCAGAGGATGGTGTAGCGGTGAGCGAGCACGTAAATGACCATGACGCGTCGGGTGAACCCACCCGTCGCGATTTTCTTTACCTTGTGACGGGTATGGCCGGTGCCGTTGGCGCCGCCGCCGTTGCATGGCCTTTCATCGACCAGATGCGTCCCGATGCATCCACGCTCGCACTCGCTTCCATCGAAGTTAATGTTGCCAGCGTCGAGCCTGGCATGTCGCTGACCGTCAAGTGGCGCGGCAAGCCGATCTTCATCCGCAACCGCACTGAGAAGGAAATTCAGGAAGCCAATGCCGTTCAACTGGCTCAGCTGAAGGATCCGGTTGCCCGCAACGCCAACCTTGCGCCCGATGCACAGGCCACCGACATCGACCGCTCGGCCGGTCAGGGCAAGGAAAACTGGATCGTCATGATCGGCTCCTGTACCCACCTCGGCTGCGTTCCGCTTGGTCAGGCGGGCGATTTCGGCGGATGGTTCTGTCCCTGCCATGGCTCGCACTACGATACGGCGGGCCGCATTCGCAAAGGTCCGGCGCCGGAAAACCTGCATATTCCGACCTTCGCATTCACATCCGATACCGTGATCAGAATCGGATAAGGGGACAGATGAAATGAGTGGTCATTCCAGTTACCAGCCATCGACCGGTATCGAGAGATGGGTCGATTCCCGCCTTCCGCTGCCGCGTATGATCTATGACAGCTTCGTGGCCTATCCGGTTCCGCGCAATCTGAACTACGCATACACCTTCGGTGCCATGCTCGCCGTCATGCTGATCGTGCAGATCCTGACGGGCGTGGTGCTTGCCATGCATTATGCTGCTGATACGACGGTCGCCTTCACCTCCGTCGAGAAGATCATGCGCGACGTGAACCATGGCTGGCTGTTGCGCTACATGCACGCCAATGGCGCGTCCTTCTTCTTCATCGCGGTCTATCTGCATATTGCCCGCGGCCTCTATTACGGCTCCTACAAGGCGCCACGTGAAATTCTCTGGATCCTCGGCTGCGTCATCTTCCTTCTGATGATGGCAACCGGCTTCATGGGTTACGTTCTGCCTTGGGGCCAGATGTCCTTCTGGGGTGCGACCGTTATCACCGGCTTCTTCACCGCCTTCCCGCTGGTGGGTGAGTGGATCCAGCAATTCCTGCTCGGTGGCTTCGCTGTCGATCAGCCGACGCTGAACCGCTTCTTCGCGCTGCACTACCTGCTGCCCTTCATGATTGCCGGCGTCGTCATCCTGCATATCTGGGCGCTGCACGTGACCGGCCAGACAAACCCCACGGGCGTCGAGGTCAAGAGCAAGACGGACACCGTTCCCTTCACGCCCTATGCGACGCTGAAGGATGCGCTTGGCGTGTCGATTTTCCTGATCGCCTACGCCTGGTTCGTCTTCTACATGCCGAACTTCCTCGGCCATCCCGACAACTACATCATGGCGGACGCGCTGAAGACGCCGGCCCACATCGTGCCGGAATGGTACTTCCTTCCCTTCTACGCCATGCTGCGCGCCATCACCTTCAATGTCGGCCCGATCGATTCCAAGCTCGGTGGCGTTCTGGTGATGTTCGGTGCGATTGTCGTGCTGTTCTTCCTGCCATGGCTAGATACGTCCAAGGTTCGCTCTGCGGTCTATCGCCCCTGGTACAAGCTGTTCTTCTGGATCTTCGTCGCCAATGCCATCATGCTCGGTTGGCTTGGCTCGCGTCCCGCGGAAGGCCTCTATGTGACGATGTCGCAGTTGGGTACGCTCTACTACTTCGGCTTCTTCCTCCTCATCATGCCTCTTCTCGGCCTGTTCGAGACGCCAAGGCGAATCCCGAATTCGATCACCGAGGCCGTTCTTGAAAAGAACGCCAAGGCGACCACAGACGCGCCTGCCGGCGTGAAGATCTGAGTGCGGGAGAGAATGATGACAATGAAGAAGCTTGTAACGGGCATCGCGCTCATGGCCGCTCTCGGCGGGTTTACCGCCGCCATGGCAGCAGAAGAAGGCCATGACGACCTCGCGTCGAAGGCGACCCATGCGATTGCAGGCGGGCACTTCCCCATCCTGAAGCCGCATGAGGAGACGTGGTCCTTTGCTGGTCCCTTCGGCAAATATGACAAGGGTCAGTTGCAGCGCGGCCTGAAGATCTACAAGGAAGTCTGTTCCGCCTGCCACTCCATGAGCCTGGTTTCCTTCCGTACGCTTGAGGGCCTCGGCTACTCGGAAGATCAGGTCAAGGCTTTCGCTGCGGAATATGAAGTGCAGGACGGTCCGAATGCCGACGGTGAAATGTTCACCCGCAAGGCCGTACCATCCGATCACTTCCCGTCGCCATATCCGAACAAGGAAGCGGCTGCTGCCTCCAATGGCGGCGCTGCCCCTCCGGACATGTCGCTGCTCGCCAAGGCACGCGGTGTTGAACGCGGTTTCCCGCAGTTCATCATCGACATGATCCCGATCGTTGGCGGTTATCAGGAAGGTGGCCCGGACTACATCCACGCGCTGCTGACGGGATATCAGGAGCCGCCAGCCGGCATCAAGAACCCGGATGGTACGGACTATAAGGTTCCGGAAGGCACCCACTTCAATCCGTATTTCGGCAGCGCTACATCGTTGAAAATGGCTCCACCCATCAGCAACGATCAGGTGACCTACGATGATGGTACGCCGCAGACGCTGGAGCAATATTCCAGAGACATCTCGGCCTTCCTCATGTGGGCTGCCGAGCCCCATCTGGAACAGCGTAAGCGCACGGGTTTCATGGTGATGATATTCCTGTTCATCTTCACGGTGCTGATCTACCTCACGAAGAAGTCGGTTTATTCGCGAAAAGAGCACTGATAGCTTTCGCATGATCTGCGTAAGAGCCCCGCGGTCACCCGCGGGGCTTTTTTGTGACCTGTGGGAGCGCTCGATGACGAAAATTCGAACCGGAGGCTGTCTGTGTGGCTCGATCCGCTTTGAAACCAGGGCCGTGCCGCGCAATGCTCACACGTGCTCCTGCGAGGTCTGCCAGCGGCACTCCGGTGCGACCAGCCTCACCTGGGTGGAGTTCAACGCGGACGATGTTGTCAGGATCGGGTCCGGCGGTGCGCCATCGGCCTATCGTTCCTTCGATTATTCCAGCCGCGCCTTCTGCGCCGCTTGCGGCAGCACGCTTGGCGCAATCGACGATGAGCCTGTCGTTGCGCTTGTCTGGGCAAGTTTTGACAATCGTGAGGATCAGGCGTTGCGGCCTCACGCCCATTCCTTCGAGGATGTCTGCCCGGTATGGGCCAAAATACCGAGCATGACGACCGGCGAATAAGGGCCGTACCTTTTTCGTTGGTTCGCCGACATCAACTTGATAGGGTGCGGCAACCTTCCAACCTGCCACATCAACTGGACATATCATGACCGCTATTGCCTCGGAACTTGCTGCCGCCATCCGCTCGATCAACGACTATCCGAAGCCCGGCATCATCTTTCGCGACATCACCACGCTTCTCGGCAATCCGCGTGCCTTCCGCCGCGCCGTGGACGAACTCGTCAATCCCTATGCGGGCACCAAGGTCGACAAGATCGCCGGCATCGAAGCGCGTGGCTTCATTCTGGGCGGCGCCATGGCGCATCAGCTTTCCACCGGCTTCGTGCCGATCCGCAAGAAGGGCAAACTGCCGCACACGACGGTGCGTGTTGCCTACAGCCTCGAATATGGCGTCGACGAGATGGAGATGCATGTGGATGCGGTCCAGCCGGGCGAGAAAGTCATTCTGGTGGATGACCTGATTGCAACCGGCGGAACGGCCGAGGGTGCCGTGAAGCTATTGCGGCAGATGGGCGCCGAGATCGTCTCAGCCTGCTTCGTCATCGACCTTCCCGATCTCGGCGGTCGCAAGAAGCTGGAAGATCTTGGCGTTGAGGTGCGGACGCTCGTGGAGTTCTCGGGGCACTGATCCTGAAGAGGCGACTGCTTAAGTTTTGGTATGGATTTTTTTCAGGACGATCCAAGTCCAAGTAACACCTGAAGCTCGATTGCCTGCTTGAATCGAATCGGTTTCCAAGGCCCGGATTAGGCCGAGCCCTGCCTTCTTCGCCTGGGCGATGGCTTCGTCAGGACGGATTGGGTAGGATGGCCGTCCTGCCGGCGACGGCCCGTGCCGGAGAGACATGATCAGCAGCCCGCCCTCTTCCATCATGCGCGTCAGGACTTCCAAGGCAAGCTGGCGTTGTTCGATTTCGATGTGGTGCCATACCCCGCACAGCGTGATGAGATCAAAGGGCGCATGGGTGAGAGTTTTATCGAGCACTGGCAAGCTGTCACTAAGCCATCTGATTCTCTCGGAAGCATGCAGGCGCATGCCAGGCTCGCGGAGTTCACTGACAGGCTCCACCGCCAATACTTCGTGGCCTTGGCTCGCGAACCAAGCGGCATCGCGACCGGTTCCGGCACCGATATCAGCAATGCGGACAGGACGGATGGGCAGCAAATCCAAAACGGGCGCGTAGACCTCGCGGCAGTCCAAATTATCGAAGCGAGATATGAGTTCAGGGGTCGCTGCCTCTGCGTAGCCTTTCAGAACATCTGTCATCCGCCGGTGATCCTGCCTGCTGCGTTACCTTCACTCGAACTCCAGCACCTTGCTTTCAAACGTGACCACGAGCTCGCCATGCTGGTTGACGCCTTCGTTCAGCGTCGTGTTCAGCAGCAGACCGGGCCGCGAGGCAAGCGGGCGGGCAGCGAGAAGGGTGGCGAAATAGGTGACGTCGTCACCGGCATAGACCGGATGCAACCATTTGAGGTTGGCGATGCCCGGGGAGGGACCGAGCTTTGGCGGCTCGATACCTTCGCTCGTCAGCCGCTTCACTTCCTTCGTCCAGTAATTCAGGAAGCACTTCATCCAGGACGCGCTTGTCTGCCAGCCGGAGGCACACAGACCGTCGAAGACGGAGTTCTTTGCCCCTTCTTCACTCAGGTGGAATGGCTGCGGATCGAATTTTTCGGCATAGCGGATGATCGACTCGGCCGAGAAGTGGACCGTGCCAAGTTCGAGTTTATGGCCCACGGGGTAAAGTTCGGTGAACTTCATGGCTTCGCCTCCGCCGATGTCGCCAGCATGGCATTCAATTCGACAATGCAGACCGTGTCGCCGTGCTGATTTTGCAGTTCATGACGGAGCTTGACGACGCCCCGGTCTGGCCGGGATTTCGCCACGCGGCGTTCGACAACAGTCGAGGAGCCTATCAACGTGTCGCCCGCCAGAACCGGCTTTTTCCATTCGACAAAATCGACGCCAAGTCCGGCGTGGGCGCTCGATTGACCGATATAGCTGTCCACAGTCATGCGCATCAGCATGCCGCATGTGTGCCAGCCGGAGGCGGCGAGGCCGCCCAGAATGCTGGCCTTGCCGGCTTCTTCCGAAAGATGCATGGGCTGCGGATCGAATTCCATTGCGAATTCAATGATCTCTTCCGCCGTCACCGTCTTTGGCCCAAGCGGAAAGCTGCGCCCTGGCGCAAAATCGTCGAAACTATATTTCACGAGCTTACTCCTCCGTCCCTTGATGCTCAGAGCCGGTCCGGACAATCCGACAGGTCGATTTCGCGATGCATGTCGCGCACCTCTGTGTCAGGCTTCCAAACACGTTCCGACTGCAAGCTAACGCAAATGTTCCCTTTACGTAAAGGTCAGATCGGTCGCGGGTTGATGAAAATCGATGATGGGTAAGAGGAGCGGAGGTGCTTGGCATTTGAAGTTGTAAATGATGCTTCCTCTCACGGGGAAGCGCACTTATGTCGAGCGCTACCCACACAAGCCTCGATTAAAGCGCGGGTGACGCAGAGGACGGCAGGAACTTTTGCGGCCGTCCGAGCGCCGCAGGTGTTTCGCCACCTGCGGCGAGACTCGATCAGGTGTTGAAGCGGAAGTGGATAACGTCGCCGTCCTGAACGACATATTCCTTGCCTTCATCGCGGCCCTTGCCAGCTTCCTTGGCGCCGACTTCGCCCTTATAGGCGACGTAGTCGTCATAGCCGATGGTGAAGGCGCGGATGAAGCCGCGCTCGAAATCGGTGTGGATGACGCCTGCGGCCTGCGGTGCCTTGGTGCCGCGAACGATGGTCCAAGCGCGGCATTCCTTTGGGCCTACGGTGAAGTAGGTGATGAGATCGAGGAGGTGGTAACCGGCGCGGATCAGCCGGTCGAGGCCAGCCTCTTCGAGGCCGAGGGCTGACAGGAATTCCTTGGATTCGTCTTCCGGCAGCTGTGCGACTTCGGATTCGATTGCCGCGGAAATGATGACGCACTCGGCCCCTTGCGCCTTTGCCATTTCGGCAACGGCCTTGGTGTGTTCGTTGCCATCGACTGCATCGGCTTCCGCCACGTTGCAGACGTAGAGGACTGGATGCGAGGTCAGAAGGTTCAGGCCCTTGAGGACTTCGATCTCATCGGCTGCCAGCGTCTTCAGAAGAAGGCGGGCGGGCTTTCCTTCGTTGAGAAGCTTGATGACCGCTTCCATGACCGGCAACTGCGCGAGCGATTCCTTGTCCTTGGACGTGGCGCGCTTGCGGGTCTGTTCGACGCGGCGCTCCAGGCTTTCCAGATCAGCAAGCATCAGCTCGGTTTCGATCGTGTCGGCATCGCCGACCGGGTTGATACGGCCTTCGACATGGGTGATGTCGTCATCTTCAAAGCAGCGCAGCACGTGAACGACGGCGTCCACTTCACGGATGTTGGCCAGGAACTTGTTGCCGAGGCCTTCGCCCTTCGATGCCCCGCGCACGAGGCCGGCGATATCGACGAATGAGATGCGGGTCGGGATGATTTCCTTCGAGCCGGCAATGTCGGCCAGAACGCGCATGCGGGCATCCGGCACGGCGACTTCACCGGTGTTCGGCTCAATGGTGCAGAAGGGATAGTTTGCCGCCTGTGCTGCTGCCGTTTTCGTCAGCGCGTTGAAGAGGGTGGACTTGCCGACATTCGGCAGGCCGACGATACCGCATTTGAAGCCCATGGCTTAAACCTGTCTTTGACTTTTGAATTTCCGATTGCGAGCCTTTTGCGGAAACGCCGGAGCAAGGTCAAGTCTTGTTGCAGCAAAGGGCGAGAAATCCGCCCTTTTGCGAGTAGGCTTAAGGCTGTCCGAAGCCGAACCAAGCGGATATCAGCGCCCAGCCACCATAGACGATGCCGATGGAGAAGAGCACCGAGACGATGGCCAGAACCAGTCCGCCCAAGAGCGCGAGGTCATCGCGTTGCGCCAGCGCCAGGGCGATGATCAGCACCGTGATCCCGGGGAGCGTATTGCCGAACGGGATCGGGAGCGCGATGATCACGGCCATCAGAAAAATCACGATGCCGATGAAAGCCGGTCCGGCAAAGCGTGCCAGCATGTGGCCGCGTGGTTTCAAGAGCGCTTCCAGCTTCTCCAGCCGGGGTGCTGCCTTGTCTGCCGTTAGCTCGATGATCGAGCGCGAGACGGAGAGACGACCCAGGACACCAGGCAGAACAAGCCTGCGTGCTCGAAACATCATCTGCAGCGACAGGATCGCCAGTGCCGTGCCGAAGATCATGCCAGCCGGAATACCAGGCGTTGGAATGATCGCCGGAATGGCAAAGACCAGCAGCACGAAGGCGATCGCCTTGTCGCCCAGCCGATCCAGCAGACAGTCGAGCGTGACGCGTTCGGGGAGGTCATGCGGCAGGCGCTTCAGCGCTGCCGCCATGCTTTGATGTGGCGCTTCCTTATCCATGGCGCGCCCAATTCGGGAATGTCACAATCAAATGGCCGATATTGGTCATGCGCAAAGAGATGGGGAGGTCGCGCCGTGTTTCAAGGCGCCATGTCCCCAATCCTGCGTCGGCCTGCCGTCTGATCAGCGCTAAGCCCGGTGAGGACTTTTGTCGTCAGTCCTTCTTGCCGAACATCCTCTTCAGCATCTCGGCCATGGGGCCGGTCTCCGGCAGCTTCTTTGGCTGGGCGTGGTTTCGCGCCTGATGGATGTGCGACTGCGCCGCCGGTTTTGCCGCTTTGATGGGCTTTTCGACTTCGGCCTTCGCGCCGGTCGCAAGGGCCAACTTATTCATAAGCTGGGAGTCTTCACCCTTCACCAACATTGCGGCGTTGTCGGCGATGGCGTCGAGCAGCGGGTCGAGCCATGCCTTGTCGGCCTTGGCGAAATCGCCAAGCACATGACCATGCACGCGGCCCTTGTCTCCCGGATGGCCGATGCCGAGGCGCAGGCGGCGATATTCCTTGCCGCAATGGGCGTCGAGGGATTTCAGGCCGTTATGGCCCCCATGCCCGCCACCGGTCTTGATGCGGGCGCGGCCGGCCGGCAGGTCCAGCTCATCGTGAATGGCGATGATGTCGCCGGGCGCCAGCTTGTAGAAGCGCATGGCTTCGCCGACGGATTCACCCGACAGGTTCATGAAGGTCAGCGGTTTCATCAGCAGGATCTTCTCGCCGGCGATCTCACCTTCTGAGATCTCCGCCTTGAACTTTCTCGACCACGGCGTGAAGGAGGGCAGGCGTTGCAGGGCATCGACAGCCATGAAGCCGATGTTGTGACGGTTGCCCGCATATTGATTGCCGGGGTTGCCGAGGCCTGCAATGATGATCATGGACGAAATTCCGCTTCACTCAAAATCGATACACTTCACCAACGCGAAACGCGGCGGGTGTCAACTTTTTTGTGAGGGCGCGAGCTGTTAGTCGCTGATGATCAAACCGTATTTCTCGTAAATGCGTCTCTGGGTACCGTCGACAATCAGATCGTCCAGCACCTTCTGCATCTTCTCGATCAGGCTGTCCGGTACGCTCTTGTTGCAGGCCATACCAAGCCTCTGCCGGCTGAAGGTGATGACCTCCTCAAAGTCTTTCTGGGGGAGATTCTTTAGCGCGCTTTCCGACATGGGCATCAGGTCGATGCGGCCTGCGGCGAGCTTTGAGAGCGTGTTGTTGAAATCGGCGCTGATGTCGATCCGCGGGAAATTCATCGAGCGGAGCAGGCCTTCGGTGTAGTCGTTGCGCTGTGTTCCGACGGTATATTCCTTGGCATCCTCCAACGTCTTGATGTTCATGACGTGGCCCTGACGCGCAACCAGAACATTGCGATCCGTGTGAATGGGGGAAACCCATTTAAAGCGGGGCTCGCGCTCGGCGGTGCGGGCCGCGGCAAAGACGCAGTGCATGGGTGCGGTCTCTGCCAGCTTTATGGCGCGCGCCCAAGGCATGACCGTCGCTTCATACTGCGTGCCGGTTCGTTCCAGAATGATCTTCAACTGATCCCAGTAGACGCCGCTTGGCTGTCCATCGGCGTCGCGCAGATTGTAAGGCGGATAATATTCCGTCGATAAAAACAGTTTTTCGGCACTGGCCGATGTCGCGGCCAGCAAGCAGGTCGACAGACCGATCGATAAGAGTATTGCTCGTAACACTGCTACCCCTCCCACAGCGTTTATTGCGCGGCTTTCAGCCTTTTTCCATCCTCCAGCGGAACCTGATAGGTTTCGATCAGAGACTGTATCGCGCGCGGTCTGGAAAACAAATAGCCCTGCCCGCAATCCACGCCGATCTCTTGCAGCATCGTCTTCTGCTCTTCCGTCTCGATGCCTTCGGCAATGACGAGGCAGTTCATCTTGTGGGAGATCGCGCTGATGCCTTCCACCAGCATCCGGCTTTTCTTGCTGATGTCGGGCGCATCCTTGCTGATGGAGCGCGTAAAGGACTGGTCGATCTTGACGATATCCACGGGGAAGCGGTTGAGGTAGCTCAGCGACGAATAGCCCGTGCCGAAATCATCGAGCGCAATACGGCATCCAAGCAGGCTGATGGCATTCAGGACGGCGCGCACCTGCGGGTCGTCATGCATCATCACGGCTTCGGTGATCTCTACTACGAGCCGCTGCGGAACGATGCCGTGGTGGTGCAGCAGGCCAGCGATGCGCGTCGGTAGACCGGCCTCAAACTGCTGGGCGGAGAAGTTGACGGCGACATAGGCCTTTTCGAGACCGGGAACGGCCGAGATGTCCGCGAGGTTTCGGATGGAATGCTCAAGAACGCGGTTACCGAGGCGCTTGATGCTGCCATTTTCTTCAGCCACGCCGATGATCGGGCCGGGCGGCAGAATGCCCTTGCGCGGATGGTTCAAGCGCATCAGGGCTTCGAAGCCGCAGGTCACGCCAGTCTGCAAGTTGAGAATGGGCTGGAAGTGTGCCTCAAGCCAGTCTTTCTCGATGGCCTGCTCTATTTCCTGCTCGATCTCTGCCCGCTGGCGCGCTTCGTTCATGATCGTGGCGTCGAAGATCTGGGCGCCATTCTTTCCGGCCCGCTTCTTGGTATACATGGCAAGATCGGAGTGTTGCAGCAGTTCCGAGGCGCTGCGGGCATGTTCGGGATAGATGGCAAGACCGATGCTGGCGCTGAGACGAATGCTCTGACCATGGAAAATGAAGGGGTCGTTGAACATCGCGCCGATCTTCTCGCAGATTTGCAGCGATCGCTCTTCCGCGTCCGACCCCGCAAGCAACAAGGCAAACTCATCGCCACCAAGCCGCGACGCGGAGTCGAGCGGATTGAGAACGCCTTTAAGGCGACCAACGAATTGTTTCAGAACCGCATCGCCTGCGGCATGGCCGAAATTGTCGTTGATGCCCTTGAAGCGATCGAGATCGATGAACAGGCAGGCAAGCTTCGTCTGAGCCGCATCGGCATGCAGTATCTTTTGGTCCAGCATGGCTTCGAAACCCTGGCGGTTCAAAAGCCCGGTCAGGTGATCAGAAATGGCCTGGAGGCCGTTGCGCTGTTCCGACTGACGAAGTTCCGTGACGTCCGTCATCACGCTCAGCACATCTGCGCTGGTCTCCTCGATGCCGGTTTGCAGCGTCTTTTCGGCAATCAGCACATCCATCGAACGCCCATCGGCGCAGATGAAGCGCACAGTGAGCTCGGCCGCGTAGGACTCATCGGTATGGTCGGATGGGCGGTTTTGATGGCGCTGGCGGAAACTTTCGCGATCGTCCGGATGGAGGAAGGCTTCAAAGGCGCAGCCAAGGGAATCCTCGCGACTATAGCCGGTTGCCTTCACCCAATAATCGCTCACCGCTGCGACACGATTTTCGGGATCGAGTGAAAACAGCATGGCCGGGGTGCGGTTGTAGATTTCCGTCGTGCGTCGATGGGCACGCTTGAGCTCGTGCTCTTCCCGTTCGAGCTGCGTCTGCATTTCGTTGAAGCTGAGAGCGAGCCGTCCCATCTCGTCGCGCGAGCGCCAGTCGACATGGTGGCGCGAGCCCAGCCTGCGGGTTGCCTCAATGGCGGCCGTCAGCCGCAGAAGCGGGCGCATGATCATCATCCGGTTGCCGACGATGGCGGCGCCAAACACCGTCAAGATCGCCAGAATGAAGATCGACAGGAAGGATAGCTCGATGCCGTTCAGCGATGAGAACAGGCCGACATTGCGGAAGAAGATCTTGATCGTCCCGACCTTGGTCTCGCCGTCGAGGTTCTTGTAGTAGATGTCACGGCTAAGCGACGACATGTCGTCGCTTCTAGGGTCGCTTGATGTCTGAGTAACGTCGAGCTGGCCGAAACTGTCCCTGACCCGGACCATATAGATCGCAGGGTCGGTAATCAGCGTGCCGGTAATCTGGTTGATGCTTTCGTCATCCAGATCCCAAAGAGGGCGGCCGAGAGCCTGTGCGTTGGCGACGATGAGAATTTCGAGCCGGTCTGCCTGGCTGGAGATCGCGGCATTATAGGATAGGCTGAGCAAAATCGTAAAAAGCGGCGCGACGATAGCCAGCAACGCGCCGGATATGATCACCAGGAATCGCCTTTCTACCGAATGGGTCATCTGCCCTCTCTTGATCCTCAAAAACTCCCGTCCATGCGGTAAAGGCCCAAGCGCCGTGAGGGCGTTTTCGATTGCTCGAGAGCCTTTTCCAGCTGCGGTTGTAGAACCAAAGCTTTGAGGTATCGTTTCGCAGAATGCTTAATCATTCTTGAATTGAGTGGCGGCATTCGAAGCGCGTCAGATGGCGCTGGCGATGTTGTCGCGCGGATGAACTTGCATGCAAAAGGCCCCGCATCTTTCGATACGGGGCCTCTTCAAGAAAACCAAACAGGTCTTATTCGGACTTGTTTTCGCCTTCCGCTTCTTCAGCAGCAGGTGCTTCGTCTTCAACAACGTCGACAACCGGCGGAACGATCGTTGCAACGGTGAAGTCGCGATCGGTGATCGTCGGAACCACGCTCTTCGGCAGCTTGATCTGCGAGATGTGAACGCTGTCACCGACCTTCAGACCTTCGAGGTCGACGGTGATGGCGTCAGGGATCTGGTCCGCAGGAACGTTGGCTTCGATGGTGTGGCGAACGATGTTCAGAACGCCACCGGTCTTGATCTCGGACTTCTCTTCATTGATGAAGTGAACCGGGATTTCGACGGTTACGTTCGAGTTGGCCGAAACGCGCAGGAAGTCCACGTGCATCGTGAAGTCACGAACCGGGTCAAGCTGGTAGTCCTTCGGCAGAACCTTGTACTTCTGGCCGTTGACGTCGATCGTTGCGATCGTCGTCATGAAGCCGCCGCCGTGGATGCGCTTGGTGATTTCGTTGGTCGAAATCGCGATAGAAATCGGGGCCTGCTTGTCACCATAGATGACAGCGGGAATCAAACCGTTGCGGCGAAGTTCACGAGAGGACCCCTTACCAACTCGTTCGCGCGCCTCGGCCTTGAGCTCATAAGTTTCTTTGCTCATGGCATTTCCTTTTCGAGGTTATATGGAGAGTTCAAACCGGCGTGGCCGGGCGAGAACTGGGGCGGCGCTTGCGCCAACCCGACCGCGTTGCCTCCAAGGGTGTCTACACGGATGCGCGCGCTATAGTATAAAGCGGCCTTGAACGCAAGACCGCGGGGGTTTTACATCGGATCACACCCGCTCCACGCGTGGTGACGCTCAAGCGGCGTCGCATGCGACTATTTTACCGTTGAAAGATCGCCACAACCGGCGCACGATAACAGAAGCTTTGGGAGGAGCCTATGTCGAACGATGCCGCACATGCCAATCATGTCTATGAGAGCGCCAACCGTTCATCGGCTGCCGCAAGTTCCCCCATCGTCGCATCCTGGCGACGCTGCATGACGATGCATCATCTGACGCCGGAGGAAAACCGCAAGCCGATCTTCCTGTCGGAAGCGGAATTTCGCAGGGCGCGCGACGAGGCATCTGCTCTTCTGGCGGAAAGCACCGATGAAATCGACCGCATCTTTTCCACCGTCGGCAGGGCCGGGTGCTGCCTGCTGCTGACCGATGCCAAGGGCGTTGCCCTGGAACGGCGCGGTGCTGCGGGCGATGATGACGATTTTCGAAAGGCGGGGCTCTGGTCCGGCGCGCTGTGGAGCGAGGCGAGTGTCGGCACCAATGGCATAGGCACCGCACTTGCCGACGAGCGGCCGGCGGTGGTTTATCGCGACCAGCATTTCTTCAGCTCCAACATCAATCTCTCCTGCACCACAGCGCCGATCCGCGACCACCGGGGGCAGGTGACGGGCGCGCTCGACATTTCCACCTGCCGGGACGACATCAACGAACTGACCTTTTCCATGGTGACGCAGACCGTGCGCGATGCCGCGCAGCGCATCGAGGGCAATCTGTTCCGCCGCGCGTTCCCGGGCGCCCGCATCCTGATCGTGCCGCCTGGCCAATCGACGATGCTGTCGCTGCTGGCCGTCGATCAGGACGATATCATTCTGGGGGCGACCCGCGCTGCACGGCTGGCGCTGCGGCTCGATGATGCGCGGATAGCGCAAGGGATCCCCGCATCGGACGCACTCAAAGAAGAGCGGCATGACAAAGGCAGCGACCTGATGGAAGCCGAGCGCGCTGCTTTAAGACGGGTCCTGGCGCGCACCAATGGCAACGTGACTCAGGCGTCCGAATTGCTGGGGATCAGCCGCGCGACGCTTCACCGCAAGATGAAGAAGCTCTCCGTGCATTGAAACGGAGGCGCAAGCCTTGATTGGCCTGGCCGTTGTCGCAGATGTGAAACACTGTGCACTGCGGAACGGCCTGCCGCCCCTTTGATTTGCCCGATTGTAGGCACAACCTCTCTCCACGCGATCAACCAATGATCGTTGTTCATCAGGGAGGATGAAAACATGAACATCCAGGTTCAGCACAAAGCGGGAGAAACCCCGTTCAAACTGAAATACGGCAACTATGTCGGCGGCCAATGGGTGGAGCCGAAGTCCGGCCGCTACATGGACAATATCTCCCCCGTTACCGGGCAGAAGATCTGCGAAGTGCCGCGCTCCGATGCCAGTGATATCGAAGCAGCCCTCGATGCCGCGCATAAGGCGCGCGCAGCCTGGGGCCGCACGAGCGTCACCGAACGCTCCAATATTCTTCTCAAAATCGCTCAGCGTATCGAGGACAATCTCGATCTGATCGCCCGGGCAGAAACCTGGGATAACGGCAAGCCGCTTCGTGAAACCACCAATGCCGATATTCCGCTGACCATCGATCACTTCCGTTATTTCGCAGGCTGCATTCGCGCGCAGGAAGGGTCGATCGGCCAGATCGACAATGACACCGTCGCCTATCATTTCCATGAGCCGCTCGGTGTCGTCGGCCAGATCATTCCCTGGAATTTCCCGATCCTGATGGCTGCCTGGAAGCTTGCACCGGCACTTGCCGCCGGCAACTGCGTGGTGCTGAAGCCGGCCGAGCAGACACCTGCTTCCATCCTGCTTGTCATGGAATTGATCGAGGATCTTCTGCCGCCGGGCGTGCTCAACATCGTCAACGGGCTTGGCATGGAAGCCGGCAAGCCGCTGGCGCAGAGCAACCGCATCGCCAAGATTGCCTTCACCGGTTCGACCTCGGTCGGCAAGGAAATCATGCGCTATGCGGCGGATAACGTCACCAACATCACGCTGGAGCTCGGCGGCAAGTCGCCGAATGTCTTCTTTGCCGATGTGATGAACGAGGATGATGCCTTCCTCGATAAGGCGCTGGAAGGCTTTGCCATGTTCGCGCTGAACCAAGGCGAAGTCTGCACATGCCCATCCCGCGCGCTGGTGCATGAATCCATCTATGACCGCTTCATGGAAAAAGCCCTGAAGCGGGTGCAGGCGATCAGCCAGGACGATCCGCTGAATGCCTCCACCATGATCGGCGCGCAGGCATCTCAGGAACAGTTCGACAAGATCATGAGCTACCTCGAGATCGGCAAGAAGGAAGGCGCCAAGGTGCTGACCGGCGGCGACAAGAAATCGCTCTCAGGCAATCTGAAGGACGGCTTCTACATCCAGCCGACTGTGTTTGAAGGCAACAACAAGATGCGGGTCTTCCAGGAGGAAATCTTCGGCCCGGTTGTTTCCGTTACCACCTTCAAGACGGTGGAAGAGGCGATCGAAATCGCCAATGACACGGTCTATGGCCTGGGTGCCGGTGTCTGGAGCCGCGACACCAATCTGGCCTATCGCGCAGGTCGGGGTATCGAAGCCGGTCGCGTATGGACCAACTGCTACCATGCCTATCCGGCAGGTGCTGCGTTCGGTGGCTACAAGCAGTCGGGCATTGGTCGCGAGACCCACAAGATGATGCTCGATCACTACCAGCAGACCAAGAACCTGCTGGTCTCCTACAGCCCGAACAAGCTCGGCTTCTTCTGATACCGCGTGAACCCGGTGCCGGCGGCATTTCCGCCGGTGCCAACTCCGGCCATGGCTGGCATAAGGTCCTCAAAAAGTGCCGATGTCATTTGTATCAAGGCGATCTGAGTTGACGTAATAGTGTCATCAATCGGGCGCATATCCTCCTCGATATTGTTGCGTGGATCGATATGCGCCCTTTCTTTTTTTACTTTTTTCATTCCGCTCGCGCCGCCTGTTGGTGCCAATCATGAGCGGTGTTGCCGGACAATTTCACGGCACGGAACGCATCGGCGGGCTGGAAACGGAGCGTTCGCGCTGGGTTGCCATTGCTGTCTTCTCGGTCCTTGGCGTTACCCTGTTCCGCATCATCTGTCTTGCCTTCGACAGGACAGACCTCTTCGTCGATGAGGCGCAATATTGGCTGTGGAGCCGGGAGATGGCCTTCGGGGCCTATTCCAAGCCGCCGCTGATCGGCTGGGTCATTCGCTTGACCACCTGGATTATGGGCGGCGAGGGGACTTTCGACGTCCGTTTGGCGGCGCCAATCCTGCATGCGATGACCGCGGCTGCGATGTTCTATCTGGGGCGGATGATCTACGATGCACGGATCGGCGCGCTGGCGGCGATCATCTACATCACGCTGCCGGGCGTCTCGCTTTCCAGCCTGTTGATTTCCACCGATACGCCGATGCTGCTTTTCATCGTCGTCTCGCTGATCCTGTGGCGTAAACTTTCTGCCATAAGGACTGAAGGCGGGCCGCTGGCCTTGATACTGGCGATCGGGCTTGGCTTTGCTGTTGGCCTTGGATTTCTGTCGAAATACGCCATGGCCTTTCTGTTTCCCTTCGTGCCGCTGGCGGCCTATCTCGACAGGAACTGGCGGGTTCGGTGGTCACATGCTCTGTTCGCGGGAGCGGTCGCCACGCTCGTCGTCACGCCCAATCTGTGGTGGAACTATGCGCATGACTTCGCCACTGCCCGCCACACGGTCTCGATTGCCCACTGGAATGCTGCCGGGCTGAACTTCGGCTCGGCGCTGGGTTTCTTTGGCGCGCAGGCCGGTGTCGTCGGCCCCTTCGTTTTCATCGCCATGCTGATGGCCCTGCGGGATGTGAGAAACCCGACGGTGCGGTCTCTCTGCGCACTCAGCATTCCACTTCTCCTGTTGATGACCGCGCAGGCTCTGATCTCGCGCGCCTTCGCCAACTGGGCCGTCGGCGCCTATGCAGCAGGCCTCCTGCTTGCAACGCCGTGGCTTGCGGCACGACCGCATTGGCTGCGGGCGTCGCTCATTCTCAACACCGTCGCCGCCATCATCCTGCCGCTGCTGACCA
Source organism: Agrobacterium cavarae (assembly GCF_004310285.1). Taxonomy (GTDB): domain Bacteria; phylum Pseudomonadota; class Alphaproteobacteria; order Rhizobiales; family Rhizobiaceae; genus Agrobacterium; species Agrobacterium cavarae. The sequence goes on along the minus strand of NZ_SISF01000033.1, from coordinate 146,465 downwards.
TCTTCGGTACGGAGTTGCGTCTTCCCAATGGCGATCTGGCGTTGAAGCGCTATCTCGGGCGGTTTGCTCTGGTATCGACAGCGATTGCAGATGCGAGAAGGCTTGACGCTCACGTTCTCGTTGCGTCCGACCGGTCCTTCCTGGCGGAAATGTTCTATCAGTTGAGAGACGACCACCACATTGTGCCACGGGCGTGGAACGAGGGTGTTGAGCCTCCCTCCAGTCACTATGCGCTGCTCTATCCGCTGCAGCCGGGCGAGACGGCCAACGCGCTTCTCCTATCGCGAGCCGACTCGCTTCCCGCCTGCATGAAGGATGAGCCGCCGCAGGCCGAATGGGCCGCGACCGCCGGCTTCATGGAACGCGCTACGGTGGGTCTTTGGAAAATCCCAGCCTCCTGCCTTGAGGGGGCGAACCATGGACCATGACATCCTCCATATGCGGCTCACCATCTGGCTGACGATCGCAACGCTTTGCGCCGTCATCGTCTTCGCGGCTTTCCCCTTCCTGGACCTCAGAATTTCCTCCCTGTTCTTTAACGGGCAGGCTGGTGACTGGGTGGGCCGCAGCCCGGACTTCATGTTCTGGAGAGATGTGTTGCGTCACGGCGGGGAGGCGTTTGCTGTCGTCACATTCCTCATCTTCCTGGGCAACGTCCTGATCGGAACCAAGCAGCAGACCGGCTGGCGGGTCTGGGCGTTCATCTGGGGCAATACGCTGGCCTGCGCCGGACTGCTGGTCAATGGTATCCTGAAGACATGGCTGGGCCGCGCCAGGCCTGACGGCGTGATTGAATTCGGCGGGTTTCAGACATTCACGCCGGCGTTTCAGCTGAGCAATCAGTGCTTCAAGAACTGTTCCTTTTCATCCGGCGAGGCGGCGCTGGTTGCAAGCGTCGTCCTGCCGGTCTGCGTCTTGCTCTGGCCGCAGCTGCCACGCAGCGGCAAGGTCGTCTGCACGGTAATCGCTGCTTTCCTGATCACAGCAACGGCCGCCATGCGCATGGCTGCGGGACGCCATTTCCTCAGTGACACGACGATGTCGATCCTCTTTGCCGCGCTGACGTCCCTTATCCTCTATCGTGTTCTCGCGATTGGGCAGCATCGGCAAGTCTTCACAGTCCGCCCGGTGGTGACGGACGTGCGCGCCATTCTGAACTACTCCCGAATCTACGCGAGACGGTGGCTGGTTATGCTGGTCAGGAAAGGTGTGAAGACGGTGATCGATCTGCGGGCATGGGCGGCGAAGGCAAAGATGTGGCCCTCGCAGCGACACTCAAACGTGGCAGTCGACTAACGCTGCTTCAATCTTTGTTGGCTTGGCGAAATTCTTGTCCTTTGCCAAGAATCCGAAGGATGATGACACTCTCGTCTTCAACGATGAACGCGACGCTGGCGTTTCGCTCAAAGCCGATAATCCGCAGTCCGTCACGAACGTCATCTCTAAGCGTGCCGCGCTCGGGAAACACGGTCAGACCACTCAAGAATTTACCGATGCAGTCAAGATATCTGTCAGCAACGCGGGATGAGCCTGACACGTCAACGATATAGTCGTAGATGCTGACAAGATCGTTTTGCGCCTCGGGAGTGAGACGCACCATATGACGTTTCACTCAACCGCGACCTTCACGCTTGGCGACGCGGGATCGGACGTTTGCTAAGCCTTCCTCGAGCGTAACCGTGCGTGTCGGATCTGATTTGTGAGCATCGTATGCCTCCACGACTTCATCCCGAAGCCAACGGTCCACTGCCGCGTCTTGCGCGGCGAGCGTTCTCAAACCATCGCGGATCACTTCGCTTTCGCTCGCATACTCACCAGACGCTACCTTGGCTTTGACCATTTCCGCCATGTCCAATGGTAGGGTAATGCTGAGGGACTGTGTTGTGCGCATGGTCATCACCTTCATATCGCCATCGGAGAATACACCAAGATAGGAGTGAGTCCTACTCGTTTCCAACGGCGGATGTAGAAGGCGAAGGAGCAGCTAGATCAATCGAAGAGACCCGAAACCGACTGTTCCATCGCCGTGCGGTTGATCGCTTCGCCCAGCAGAGTGGCGGTGGTGATCACGCGGATGTTGTGGGCGGACTGTACGCCGGTGGTCGGCTGGATGCTGTCGGTGATGACGAGTTCGCGCAACTTGGAGGATGCCACGCGGGCGACGGCGCCGCCGGAGAGAACGCCGTGGGTGATGTAGGCGGTGACGCTGGTTGCGCCGTTTTTCAGCAGCGCTTCGGCTGCGTTGCAGAGCGTACCACCGGAATCGACGATGTCGTCGATCAGAATGCAGTCTTTGCCGGAGACGTCACCGATGACGTTCATGACTTCCGACTCGCCTGGTCGATCGCGACGCTTGTCGACGATCGCGAGCAGACAGTCGAGACGTTTGGCAAGCGCGCGGGCGCGAACCACACCGCCGACGTCCGGCGAAACGACCATGACGTTATTGGTGTCGTAGTGTTCCTTGACGTCGCGGGCCAGAATTGGCGCGGCGAAAAGGTTGTCCGTCGGGATATCGAAGAAGCCCTGGATCTGGCCGGCGTGAAGATCGAGCGTCAGGACGCGATCGGCGCCGGCTTCGGTAATCAGATTGGCAACGAGCTTTGCCGAGATCGGCGTTCTTGGACCGGCCTTGCGGTCCTGTCGGGCGTAGCCGAAATAGGGGAGAACGGCGGTGATGCGCTTTGCCGAGGAACGACGCATCGCGTCGATCATGATCAGCAGTTCCATCAGGTGGTCGTTGGCGGGAAAGGATGTGGACTGGACGAGGAAAACGTCCTCGCCGCGTACATTTTCACCGATTTCTACAAAGATTTCCTGGTCCGCAAACCGTTTTACTGTGGCATTTCCCAGGGGAACATTGAGATACTTGCAGATCGCTTCGGCCAGATGCCGGTTCGAATTGCCTGCGAAAACCTTCATGGGTGCCGCCTGTTTTCCATGCCATCGCTTGAGCCCGGGATTTTTAAAGTCTGTTCCGCGGCCACTGCGTCGTTCAACGGGAAGGAATACCCGGCCCAGAAGGGCGCCGGACATGCCGTTTTGCCATGGGCGCCTTAATAGCGCTGTTGCCTGTGAATGCAATAGCCGGAACCGCGTTACCCATGATTTTCGTGAAAACTTTGTGACTCGGCTGTTTTCAATGTCGCTTCAATCGATTGGATCGGCGCAAGCGCCTTCGACCGACTGACTTATCCACGCCCGCTCTGCCGCCATGCCTGGTAATCATCCAGCGTCTTGGCTGCGATCTTCTGCATCACGCCATCGGTGACAGCCGACCATGGGTCGCTTCCGCGCGAGGCCACTGATTCCTGCCCCTGGAGGCGGTGAAGCCGCGCGCCATTGGCATCGAGAATATCCCAGACATAGACGATCGTAACCTTGCTGCCATCTTCGAAGGCGGACAGGTATCCCTTCAGGATGTTGTTGGCCGAGGTATCGGCGGAAGGCAGGATCGTCAGGCCCTTGGCGCGGGCTTCGGCGCCCAGTTGCCTGGAGAGCGGCGTGACGGCCTGGACCGGCGCGCCAATGATCGGCAGGAAGCGAATGCTGGCGCCACCCGACGGCGCAAGCGCTGCCGTCTGCTGCTGCGGTTGGGACGGTGGCTGCTGAGCCTGGCGGCTGACGGGCTGCCCATACTGAACGCCGCTCGTCATCGCCTGGGCTTGCGCCTGAAGCGTGTTCTGTGGCGCATAGGCCGGCACTTGCGAAGCGACGCCAGAACCGGAGCGATCAGCGGCTGCCGCCATCTGGTCGAGATCGCCCTGATTGACGGGGGTCGATGGCGTCTGATTGTGCCCGACATTGACTTGCGGGGTAAGCGCATCGCTGGTGTTGCATGCAGAAAGAGCCATCACGAGGCCCGGAACTGCAAGGAGCGCACCGAGCCTCTTCATGCCTTGTATCTTTTCATCATTGGCTCCGTCCTCCCCAGGATTGCTGTGATTTAAGGGTGGTTTGTGTTTGGAGTCAAATCAGGCGGTCAGCATATCGAGGCTGTGACGGGACAGCGATTGTGGGGCACCCTCGGTCGTCACATAGGTCTGACCGAGCGTCATGGCGATGCCGGCATCGCTGTCCATGATGATCATATGCACGAAGAGTGTCATGTTCGGCAGGATTTCCTGGGTGTTGCCGGCATAGAACATCTGATGCTCCATCCAGGAGGGGGAGAAGCGCGCGCCAAGCGAGTATCCGCAGGCGTTGAGGCGGTGGCGGGTCAAGCCGCGCTCATCCATGATCTTGGCATGCACGTCGAACACATCGCCGAAGGTGTAGCCGGGGCGAAGGACCTCTTCGATGGCCCGGATGTTTTCCGCGCAGGCGTTGTAGAGTTCCTTGTGGCGGAACTCCGGTTCGCCGATGACGACGGTGCGCATCATCGCCGCGTGGTAATGGGCGCTCGCACCTGCCCATTCGAGCGTGATCTGGTCCTTGGCATCGAGCTTGCGGCGGCCGGCCTTGTAGCGGCAAAGAAGCGCATCAGGGCCGGAGCCGATGATGAATTCGTTGGCGGGATAATCGCCGCCGCCGGAAAAGACCGCGCCCTGCATGGCGGCCAGAATGTCGGCTTCATCCGCGCCTGGCTTGATCAGGGCGATGGCCGCATCGAGCGCATCATCGGCAAGCTCTCCGGCGCGTTTGGCATAGGCAATTTCGGCTGGGCTTTTTACCAGGCGAAGCGTGCTGACGAGGTAGGAGGCATCGACGATCTGGCAGAAGCTTGCCAACTGGTTGTCCAGCAGGCGCGCCACGCGACCGGTCATGCCATGCGTATCGAACTCGATGCCGACGCGGCAACCGAGCAGATCCATCTCGCTCATCAGGTTCTTGAGATCGAGCGTCGGATCTGCGTTGAGACGATCCACCCAGATGACGATGTTCTCGATATTCGACGTATGACGGGCCTGACGCAGATCGGCGGAGCGCGTCAAAAGCGACACCGAGCCATCGGCCTTGACGATCAGCGTCTGGAAGAAGCAATAGCCGAAGGTGTCGTAGCCAGTCAGCCAGTACATGCTCTCCTGGGCGAAGAGCAGCACCGCATCCAGCTTTTCCTCTGCCATCTTCTCGATCAGGCGGGCGCGACGGGCCTCGAATTCGGCGGGTTCGAAGTGTAGAGCCATATTACGTCTCCAAAATTGCTATTGCTGAGATCTGCCGCCCGTAATCCGGCTCGGACAGATGCGTGGTCCTGCGGAAGGAAAAGAAACGCTTGTCATCCGGATAGGTGCAGAGATTGAGATTTTCGGCCCGGACGCCTGCCTTGGCGAGGCGATCCATGGTCAGTTGCTTGAGGTCGAAATAGGCATGGCCCTCGTTCTTCGAGGGGGCGAAGTATTGTTCGTAGGTGGGGTCGAGCCGCTTGAGGTCTTCCACACGCTCCGGGCCCACTTCGTAATTCTCCTGTGCGATGGAGGGGCCAAGTGCGGCAACGATGTTTTCGCGGCGTGCGCCAAGCGCGATCATGCTGTCGATGGTGTTTTCCAGAACGCCATGAACCGCGCCCTTCCACCCCGCATGGGCCGCACCGACGACGCTAGCCTGGCTGTCGGCAAAAAGGATCGGCCCGCAATCGGCGCTCAACACGCCAATGATGACGCCGGGCGTCGCCGTCACCATGCCGTCGGCCTGGGGCCTGTCGCCATCATAGGCTTCATCGATCACGACCACGTTAGGGGAGTGGATCTGGTGGACGGTTGCAAGCCGCTCTTCTGGAAGACCGAACCATCTGGCGACGCGGCTGCGATTTTCCAGTACCGACTGGCGCTCGTCTTGCGAGCCGAGACCGACATTCAGACCGCGATAGATGCCTTTCGAAACGCCGCCTTCACGGGTGAAGAAACCATGGCGTATGCCGTTTTCGGATGCCGCCTCAAGCAATGTGCTCTGAACGGGAAGCGGCAGCGTGTCGTCCTGCATGGGGTGTTCAATCCTTTGCGGTGTCGCCGATTTTTCAGTGATGATTCTGAGCGAGTGTTTCCGATGGGCGCATCTCAAAAAGATGCCGTGCGGCAGATGTGCTCTGCTTCGAATTGACCCAATGTTGGCCCAAGCGGACTGCCCGTGTCAATCTCCTCTCAGGCGTCCGGCGCGTTTCCACTTGTCAGCAGGCTCAATCCAGCGCGCGAAATGGCAGCAAATGAAGGGCAGGGCTGGAGACCGCAAGCACCTTGAAAAGCTCGCCCATCTTGCCGGCACCTTCGCCGGCGAGACGGTTGATGGCTTCGGCAATCGCCAGCGTCTGATCCGGCGTCGCGGTGGCCGCCAAAGCCTGTCCGCGTTCCTTGAGCCCGAGGCCATAGAGGAAATCGCCCTGGTGCAGGCAGCCGTTGACATGAACGCCGTTTGCCGTTGCCGTCTTCACCAGGCTTTCGAAATCCACATGGCTGGTCAGATCGGCTTCGCCTGGATGGGCAAGCACGGGATCATATTCATGCATTCTGAGCGCCTGCATGGTGTCGCCATAGCCGGCCACCATATGGCCGTAGTCGATGATCAGCGCGGTGCCGCTGTTGGCTTGCAGCCTTTCACAAAGTGCGGCCATGACGGCCTCGCGCGCAGGCGAATATTCGAAGATCGTGCCGAGCGCCTGACGCTCCGGCTGTGGAGGAAGAAGGTCCGGATCAATGCCTGCGACGCCTGCGGTGAAGATCAGTTCGTCATCCTCATCAAGGCTGACGACCCGTTCCCTGAACCCTTGGGGCGTCTTGACGAACTGGCGGATGGGAATGGCATCGAAGAGTTCGTTGGCTGCGATCAGCAGGAAGCCAGCCGGCACGTCGTCGAAGCTTTCGTGCCAGCTGATCTTGCCCTCATGCGCGGCAAGCGTCTTCTGCTGCGTTTCGGTCAGCAGCGGGCTCGTTTCGATGAGATGCACGCTCATGGCGTCATAGAGGGGGGCGGCGATCCTCTGGATGACCCGCAGCATATCCGCCATCATCGTCCCGCGGCCAGGGCCGATCTCGACAAGCCTGACATTGCCGGGCAGGCCATGACGCTGCCAGGCATGGACCATGAAGACGCCGAGCATTTCACCGAAAAGCTGGCTGACTTCCGGTGCGGTGACGAAGTCGCCCGTCCGGCCAAAGGGCTGGCGTGTCTTGTAATAGCCATGCTCGGGATCTGCCAGGCACAGCGAAAAGTAATCGGTAACGCTTAAGGGGCCGTTGAGCCGAATAAGAGACTTGATGCGACGAGCAAGGGGCGTTGGCATGTCACTTATCCGTTCTGGCGGGCACGGGCAGCAAAGCGTGCCCGCAGGATTGCCCAGACGCCGAGCGCGAACATGGGCGCGGAGAGAACCATTCCCATGGTCAGCCAGTTCCCTGCCAGATAGCCAATCTGCGCATCGGGTTCGCGGAAGAACTCCACGAAAATACGTGACAGCGCATATCCGGCAACGAAGGTGCCCGTCACGGTACCGGGTGTCTTCAGTGCCTTGAAGGCCCATATCAGTACGGAGAGAATGATCAGCAGCACGATGCCTTCCAGCCCGGCTTCGTAAAGCTGGCTTGGATGGCGGGCGAAAGGTCCGCCGGTCGGGAAGACGACGGCCCATGGAACATCCGTCAGACGACCCCACAATTCGCCATTGATGAAGTTGGCAATGCGGCCAAAGAACAGGCCGACGGGTGCAACAGCCGCGATGATGTCGAACATGCTCCAGACGGGAATGGCGTTGCGACGGGCAAAGAGGATCATCGCGATCGTGGTACCCAGGAGGCCGCCATGGAAGGACATGCCGCCATTCCAGATTTCGAAGGCGCGGACGGGGTTTGCCATGACCGCAGGCAGATCATAAAAAAGCACGTAGCCGATACGCCCGCCCAGCACGATGCCGGCTGCCGCCCAGATGATGAAGTCATCCAGATGGACCGGTGTCACGGGCGATTTGTCGCCCGGCCACAGTCGGTCCGTCATGCTCAGTTTGCGTGCGTAATACCAGCCAAGAAGAATGCCGACGACATAGGCGATGCCGTACCAATGAATCGAGATCGGGCCGATGGAAAAGGCGATCGGATCGATGTTGGGAAACGGCATGATCGAAAGCGAGGCAAGCGGTGAAAACAAGTCGCGTATTCCATTCTCTTGTTGTTGTCGAAAACACCGGGTTTTCGCACGGCAGGCAGTATTGGCACGATCTTTCCCGCCGGGCGAAAATGGCGGGTGAAAAGGGAGCGGTCAAGGCGATTCTTTGGCGCTTTCACGACTGTCACAAGTAAGGTTACTGCCCGTCATAATCCCGTTTTTGCTTGCAACGCGCCGAGGGAGTGCCTACCTGAAATGCATGAGCCGGATAGAGCAATATGTTTCTCCGGATGAAGACGAGGACACCGCGCCATGAGCACAACCGGAACGAACCGCATTTTCGATGAATTCGCGAAGCTGATGACTGATGCCGCAGGGGCGGCGCAGGGTGTACGCAAGGAAGTGGAACAGGCGTTTCACGCGCAGGCCGATCGCTGGCTGAACAGCCTCGACGTGGTCAAGCGTGAAGAGTTCGATGCCGTGCGCGAAATGGCGATCAAGGCGCGCGATGAGAACGACGCGCTGCGCGCCAGGATCGAAGCGCTTGAGGCAAAACTTTCCGGAAACGCTTCCTAAGCCAAATCCGATCTTCGATTTTGGACTTCTGTCAGACAGGCCGTGCCCTCAAAAAGGGCGCGGCCTTTTCAATTCGCGTGCTACCAACCGCCAACCTACGCGAGTGCGGATTCGTATAGAAAGAGCAAGCGTTTTCATCAGCATTTTTTTTCACTCTGTGGACACATCCAAAAAGCGCAATCGGCAGAGTCGGTTATGACTCCCAACTGATCCGACGCGCCAAGAGATATCCACGGTTCTCCCCGGAAAATGGGACGACGGGGGGTGGCGCTCGGACTCGCTCGTTATAGACTGATTTTAAATGATGATTCGAAACGAACTCGGTAAGCTCCAGACAGGTTCACTGCGTTAATCTGGCGGCGTCGGGCAATCGTCCTAAACTGATGTACCGGCATTTGTATGTGCGTTTTTGTGCTTTCGTGTGCGAAACAGAACATTCATCTCCGGCTGAAAAGGTGCCGTATGAGCCTAATAGAATTCGAAGTTGAACGTCTCTCCAACCCGGTCGATATGATCGAGTTCGTGGCGGCCGCCAACGATTGGTCTTTCGAGCGCTCGGGCGAGGACGAAATTGCCATGACGGTGGAAGGCCGATGGGCCGACTATCATATTTCGTTTTCCTGGATGGAACAGTTCGAAGCGCTGCATCTCGCCTGCGCCTTCGACATCCGGGTGCCCGACCATCGCGTCAATGAAGTGATCCGGCTTCTCTCGCATGTCAACGGCCAGACGCTCATGGGGCATTTTGACCTGTGGCGCCAGGAAGATGTCATCATCTTCCGTCAGTCGTTGCTTCTGGCAGGCGGTGCCGAGCCGACAAACCAGCAGGTCGAGGTTCTGCTGTCCAGTGCGCTTGAAGCCTGCGAGCAATATTACCAGGCGTTCCAGTTCGTCGTCTGGTCGGGAATGGATGCCAAGGCTGCGATGGATGCAGCCCTGTTCGAGACAGTGGGCGAGGCCTGATACGCGTGCTGTCCTTCGGTTCTAACCCTATCGTTCTCGTCGGCGCCGGCAACATGGGAGGCGCCATGCTTTCCGGCTGGCTGAAGAAGGGCGTTTCCGGCTCTTCGGTGATCGTCATCGATCCGCGCCCTTCCGACGCCATGTCCTCGACACTGAGCCAGGCTGGCGCTCGCCACTGCGAGAGCGCACCGGATGGCGTGACGGCCAGCATTCTGTTTCTGGCGGTCAAGCCGCAATTGATGGATGCGGTATTGCCGGGCTTGAAAGGTCTGGTCGGTGAAGAGACAGTCATCGTCTCGATCGCCGCAGGCAAGACGCTGTCGTCTATCGAGAGCCATCTCGGTGAGGCGGCGACCGTGCGTGCCATGCCCAACACACCCGCCATGGTGGGGCGCGGCGTGACCGGTGCTTATGCCAATGAGCGCGTTTCGTCCGACCAGCGTCAGCTGGTGGAAGAGCTTCTGGAAGTCAGCGGCCCGGTTGAATGGGTTGCGACCGAAGGTGATATCGATGCCGTCACTGCCGTTTCCGGCAGTGGCCCCGCTTATGTTTTCTATCTCGTGGAATGCATGGCAGAGGCAGGTCGCAAAGCCGGCCTGCAGGCGGACCTTGCCATGCGTCTCGCGCGAGAAACCGTCGCGGGGGCTGGTGAGCTTCTTTACCAGTCCTCCGACGATGCATCCAAGCTGCGCCAGAACGTGACGTCTCCCGGCGGCACGACGGCAGCCGCGCTTTCGGTGCTGATGGCCGAAGACGGCATGCAGCCCTTGTTCGACAAGGCGATTGCCGCAGCCAAGACGCGCGCGGAAGAACTGGCGAACTAAAGCATGTCGCGAAAAAGTGGTCACCGGTTTTGCGATAACGATATGCGACAAAACAAGGACTTAAAGCGTAAGGAGCGAATCTGAAAGATCGCGACATGCTTTAAAAGAGGGACGCGGATGAGCGCTGAGATCACCTATGCGGATTTCGAAAAGGTCGATATTCGCGTCGGCACCATTGTCGAAACCGAAGCTTTTCCCGAAGCGCGCAAGCCAGCCTTCAAGCTGAAGATCGATTTCGGTCCCGAGATCGGGATCAAGAAGTCGTCCGCCCAGATCACCGTTCACTACACGCTGGACAATCTGATCGGTCGACAGGTGCTTGCCGTCGTCAACTTCCCACCACGACAGATCGGGCCGTTTCGTTCGGAAGTTCTCACCCTCGGTTTTGCCGATGCCAATGGCGATATCGTGCTCGCTGCCGTCGAGCGCGATGTGCCGAACGGTGAGAAGATGTGCTGAGCGCGCATCGCGCTAAGGTGATTCTGACCCGGTCAGGCTGGAATTTTCACGATCACCCGCAGCCCACCCAGCGGGCTATCGTCCAGCGTCACGTCGCCACCATGGCTTCTGGCGATATCTCTCACGATCGAAAGACCAAGCCCGGTGCCGGATGCATTGAGGTTGCGCGCTTCATCCAGCCGGAAGAAGGGCTTGAAAACATCCTCTCGGGATTCCCGCGGAATGCCAGGGCCGTCATCATCGAAAACAAGGCTGACAGATCGGGGTGCGCGCCGCAGTTCAACGGAAAGCGTCTGCGCGTAACGTTGGGCATTGGCGGACAAATTGCCGATCAGCCGCGAAAAGGCGTTGGGGCGAACGGAAAGATGTGAGACGCCGTTGAGTTGAAACGTCATCGTCTTGCCGACCATGTGGAAATCACTTTGCAGTTTCTGCAGCAATGGCTCCACTTCCAGTGTGCCGACATCCTCTTCCGCATCATCGCGGGCAAAGGCGAGATAGGCTTCCAGCATCGACTGCATGTCATCGACATCCTTGTCGAGGCCTTCTAGATCCGGATTGTCGCTGGCAAGTGCGAGTTGAAGCTTGAAGCGGGTGAGGATGGTGCGCAGATCGTGGCTCACACCGTTCAGCATTGCGGTGCGCTGCTCCATCTGCCGCTCGATGCGTTCTCGCATGAGAATGAAGGCGAGGCCCGCGCGCCTGACCTCATCGGCCCCCTTGGGCGAATAGGCGGTGATCTTCTGGCCGCGTCCGAAGCTTTCAGCGGCTTTGGCCAGTGCCAGGATCGGTCGGATCTGGCCGCGCAGGAAGAGGATGGAAATACCCAGCAAAACAAGCGATGCGCCGACCATCCACACAAGGAAAATATGGGTGTTGGACGCATAGGTCTGGTTGCGACGCGTGAAGATGCGCAGCGTCTTATCGTTCAGCTGGATGCGGATTTCGACCAGCGATCCATTGCCATAGGTATCGATCCAGAAGGGCCTGCCGATCTGGGCTTTGATCTGATCGGCCAGGATGGAATCAAGGATGGAAAAGAAGGGTTGCGGCCGAGCAGGCGGCAGTTCCGTCTTCGGCTCGATATAGACGCTGAGATCCAGCTTCTCGCGTGCAATATTGATGACCCGCTGATAGTCGTCCTTTTCAGGATCCGTCTCGATCAGTTCGATGATGGCGGCAATATCGCGCGTGACGGCAGCAGAGAGGCGCTCTGTCACCAGCTGCCAGTGTCTTTCCATGAAGACAGCTGCGACGACCGCCTGCAATAGGACCATGGGCAGAATGATGATCAGCAGCGAGCGGGTATAGAGCCCGGTGGGTAGCCAGTGCCGCAGCCACCGCACGAAGAAGCGCCACCCTCGTGCCGGGGCGCTGTTTCGGGCGAAACTCATGAAATCGAGGCTTGCCATAAATCACCTGTCCATCCGGCTCTTTTCCGGACGCGCCAGAAGGGTGTGGTTCAATCCACGCTCAGACGGTAGCCGATGCCACGCACCGTCTGCAAATAGACCGGATTGGCCGGATCGTCCTCGATCTTGCGCCGCAGGCGGTTGATCTGCACGTCGATGGTGCGCTCCCCGACATCCGCGTCCGCATCCACCAGTTCATGCCGGGGAATGGTGTCGCCCGCGCGCAGCGCAAAGAGCATCATGATATCCAGTTCGCGGTCCGTCAGCCGGATCATCTCTGCACCGCGTCGAAGCTCCTTCTTGTGGAGGGAGAAGTTGAACGGCCCGAAGATGATCTGGTCGATTTTTGGCGTGTCCGGTGAGGTGTTGCGTCGCAGGATATTGTTGATGCGCAGCACGAGTTCGCGCGGATCGAAAGGCTTGGCAAGATAGTCGTCGGCACCCGCCTCAAGTCCGGCAATCCGCGAATCCGCTTCCGAGCGAGCAGTCAGAAGAATGACCGGCACGGTCTTGTTTTCGTTGAGGGATTTTGTCAACGACAGGCCGTTTTCACCCGGCATCATCACGTCGAGGATGAGAAGATCGAACTGGATGCCCTGCATCTTGCGGCGTGCTTCGGCGGCGTCTGCCGCAGCGGTAATGCGGTAGCCCTTATCGCTCAAGAAGCGCTGGAGAAGATCGCGGATACGCGCATCGTCATCGACGATGAGGAGATGGGGGGCGTCGTCATCCGCTGGCTGTTTTGGTGTGGCTGTGGCCATCGTCATTCTGCTCCCGTCTTTTCGGCGTCGCGCATTCTGGCGAGAAATTCAAGAACGCAGGTCCTTGCCTCCGTCGACATGCCCTCCAAGGCCCGCGCGATGCGGCGCGACTGCGGATCGCTCAAGGCAAGCGCCAGTTCGCGACCTGTCAATGTTGGGTAGAGCCTGCGCTGGCGACGGTCTTCGGGTCCCGCCATTTGGCGGATGTAGCCGTCGTCGATCAACTGCTTCAGCACGCGTGCGAGGCTCTGCTTGGTGATCTGCAGCGTATCGAGAAGATCGGCGACCGTCATGCCGGGGTTTCGGCAGACGAAATAGACCACACGGTGGTGGGCGCGCCCATAGCCTAGCTTCTCCAGAATAGCGTCCGGATCGGAGACGAAATCCCGATAGGCGAAGAAGAAGGCCTCAATCGTGTCGAAGTCGATCTTTGCATCATCGACATGGGGCAGGGCCGGAGCCTGTTTGACGGCAGCCTTTTTCAACGATTGGGCAGGCACTGTTCTTCCTTCACATTACCGAATGTGGACCATCATTATCACGAGATTGGCCCAAATGGTGTCCGACCCAGGCGTCTCTCGATCATTTTCTGTTGCGTTCGATAATATGCCGCAGGTTGAACATCAATGCCGAAGCTCGGCCAAGGCATAGGCAATTGCATGCAAGCAAAAGAGCGCGGGCATGCCGCGCTCTTCACTACTCATACACGGTGGTACTCTACGCGACTTTACTCGTACACATACACCACGCGGCGCGTGCTTGGTTCAACCAGAACGCGGCGATCGTTAACGCGGACGTAGCTGTACTCGTAGTCAGGAATGGTGACGAGTTCCGCGCTGGCAGGAACGGTCGTGCCGATGGCGACATCGCCCTCGACGCGCACGACGTTGCCCGGATGCTGATCGATATAGGTGATGACCTGTTCCGGCGGGTTCACCTCACCGACGCGACCGAGGTTCGGATCGCCTGGGTTCGGCTCTTCTTGCTGAACGCTGGCGGTCTTCTCGTAGGTCACGACCGGAACTTCGATGTCGGCGCGACGCTCGTGCAGAATGACGGGCGAGCCTTCATACATGACGTTCAGATAATCGGCATTGGCCCAGCCGCGAACGCCGTTGACTTCAATACGGCACCAGGCGCTGCCTTCGAGGCATCCGTCAAGAACCGCATTGCTGCCGCGCGTGGCAAGGCCCACTTCCGGGTAATCTTCGCCCGGGCCGGATCGCACGGAAATGTCAGATGCCGTGGTCGCAACCATGGCTGCATTGGCATAACCGGCGATCAAAGCGAAAGCGCCGCCAGCAATCATCAGTTTCAGCTTCTTGTCCATCTGTCTCTCTCCTTTGAAGACTGGGGCAAGAACGCAGCTTTTGCTTTTCCGTTCCCGGAATCGTGAACACTATGTTTGAAAAAGCACTATGCAGCCTGTTGTAAGATACTGATGTTATTGCCCATTTAACATTGTCGACAATGCTTTCGAAGCTTTGCTTTTTTTCACATTTCATTGTGCTATCGCGCATGGGAGTCTATAGGGAGGGCGGTTTTTTGAAAGCAGGAGGTCATCATGGGAAAGTTGCAGGCAGGGATCATTCCGGTCACGCCATTCGAGCAGAACTGCACCATTCTCTTCGATGAAGACACGAAGGAGGGCGTCGTTGTCGATCCGGGCGGAGATGTGGATGTCATCGTTCAGACCGTTGCCGAAAACGGCATCACGCTGAAGGAAATCTGGCTGACCCACGGTCATCTGGATCACGCAGGGGGTGCGAAGGAGTTGAAGGAACGTCTGTCGCTGACGATCACCGGCCCGCATGAGGACGATCGTCCGCTGCTCGAGCGGATTGAAACCCAGGCGCAGAAATATGGGATGACCGGCTTACAGAACGTGCTTCCCGATCGCTGGCTGAAGGATGGGGATGTGGTGTCCTTCGGCGACCACAGTTTCGAAGTCTATCATTGCCCAGGCCATGCGCCCGGCCACGTCATCTACTACAATCGCGCGCAGAGCTTTGCCCATGTCGGCGATGTGCTGTTCAATGGTTCTGTCGGTCGTACGGACCTGCCCGGCGGAAACCACGAGCAGTTGCTCGTCTCCATCCGCGACAAGGTGCTGCCTCTTGGCGACGATGTGGGGTTCATCTGCGGCCATGGTCCGGGCGGGCGTTTCGGTGAAGAGCGGCGCTCGAACCCCTACCTGCAAAATCTAGGACCGATCGGGGCTGCGCCTGCGGCTCCAGGCGGGATTGAGAAAAGTAAAAACTGATAGAGGCGAGGGCACCGCTTCTCAATCAGATCCATAAAAAAACCCGGCATTCCTGCCGGGCTTCAACTAGAAGAGAAAGTCGTTGTGGCTCAGCCAGCAATCTGAAGATTGACGGCCTTGGGGCCCTTGCCGCGACGATCCGGTTCCGTGTCGAAGCTCACTTTCTGGTTTTCTGAAAGACCGGACAGGCCGGAAGCCTGTACAGCAGAGATGTGAACAAAGATATCAGCGCCACCATTGTCTGGCTTGATGAAGCCGAAGCCCTTGTCGGTATTGAAGAATTTAACGGTGCCAGTCTCGGCCATGCATCAGGTCCTTTTCGCTCTGCCCGTGTTCAGCTCCAGGCAGCATTACAGTTTTGCCCGCTAGGGCGTACGGCAGGCAGTTCTTGATGTTTGAGAGATTGAACCATCGCCGTGGAAGTCTTGACGTTCTGATCAACGTTTTGTTGTTCCCACCGCTCGAAGTATTGTCTCCGATGCATCTATTTCTAGGTCTTCCCACGCTCGCAAATTGCCCGAACGGCGATAGAGTGATGTGTTTATTTAAAATTGGCAAGCAAAAGTTTTTAGGCGCCAACCGCGATCAATCGGGGGCGTTTAGACGCGTATAACGCGTGGCGCGGAATTTTTTCCCGTCAGGGCGTGGTTAAGAAAACAAAACCATCGTTAGCATTGGAATTTCCGGCAATTTTCGCTCACAGTGATGAAGACTTCATCAACGCATGGCTGAGTTCAGGCCATTTCGCCAAGTTTTCGTTGGCGTCTTTTCGTAAGTTCCGGCACCAGTTCCACCAGCAAAATGGCCGCAAAGATGATGGCGCAGCCAATGTAACCCGCCGTCGGGATGATCTCTCCCAGAAACAGGGACGCGAAAAGAGCACCGAACAGAGCCTCGGAGGACAGGAAGATCGCTGCTTGTGGCGCGGTGGTATAGCGCTGGCCGATGACCTGGAGAACGAAGGCAAGACCGGACGAGACGAGCCCGACATAGAGGATTTCGCGGATAGAAGCGGCGATCGCCTGGGTGTTGATCGGCTCGAAGAGAGCGCCGATGACCATGCTGAGAGTGGCGCAGACGGAAAACTGGGCGCAGGAGAGGGCAAGCGGTCGATTGCTGGCCATGACGGCACGCCCGGCAAGTGTGATCTGCACAGCCCAGAAGAAGGCGCAGGTGATGCTGAGGAAATCCCCTGTCGTCAAACCGCTGAAGGCGCCGCCCGAGAGCAGGAAGATGCCGATCAGCATCATCGTGGCGCCCGGCCACACCACCCAGTGCGGATAACGCCGATAGATCAGAACGGCGATCACCGGCACGAAGATGACGTAGAGCGCCGTCAGAAAACTGGAATTGGTGACGGAGGTGGTCAGCAATCCCACCTGCTGGGTGGTTGCACCCATGAACAGTGCCAACCCCACCAGACCGAAGGCGCGGTATTCCGCCTTGCTGGGTTTTGAGCCCATACGGCGTGCTTCCATGAGCGCGAAAGGCAGGACCGCAAGGGCCGCAACGGCGAAGCGCAAGCCGACGAACCAGAACGGACCGATGGATTCCATGGCTGTGGACTGGGCGACGAAACCGCCACCCCAGATCGCGGCAGCAAGAAGCAGTACGAGGTTTGCCTGAATGCGCGTCATTCTTCACCATCAAAGAAGCAACGCTCCGTTGCTTCATCGTCTTGTCGAAAAGGCGATCCGTTACCCCTGAGGCCCGGCGAGCAAAAGTGCTCCGTAAAACCGGCGGGGTTGCATGAAGCAGCAGATCTTGACCCTGAAGATGGCGGAGATATCGCTACGTATCGTAGCAGGTGCCTCGGACAGCCATTTCATCGGTGCTCTATCAGCAAGGGCGGGGTTCGGCAAGGCACGGGCAGGCGCGGTCAGTCGCGGTTGCGACGCAGACGGCTTTCGCGAATGCTGCTGAGCGTCAAGAGCACGCCGCCAACCGCCATGGTGCCAAAGCCGAGCACCACGAGGCCGGTGACGAAGATGCGATCCGATGCCTTTGAAATCGGTGCGCTGGCAATGGCCGATGTCGTCATGGGATCGACCGCTTCCGAAGCGTCGGAAGAGGTGGCAAGACCCGCTGCCATGGTGAGAATGACCATGATGGCCGCAAGCGCCATCCAAAGAGAGAACAGCATCTTTTGTATCTTCAGCCGATCTGCCAAATTCCGGTCATTCATAAGCATCGCCGTGGTCCTTGTCTCTTCTGCCCGCGTGCCAAAAAGAGGCTTGGAAGTGGACCCCTTGGAGACCGAATTTCGTCAGTCCGGCGTATTTATTGTGGCGAAAAAAAGACACCAGTTAACGAGAAGTTAAGGCTGGTAAATCTGCCGATTTTTTCGGCGTCTGCCCGTTTGTGGCGTGATGACCGGGCTTGCCTCGACACGATATCTTTCAGGCATGGACGCGGTTTCATGTGGGCGGGGCCAATCGCCCATTCTGCAACAAAGTAAATACGACTCATCGTATCTTTTGATGGGTTTTGACCTTGAAAGACTTTCGGTCTTTCGACATACCACTTGCCGCAGAGGGCGGCGTTCCGCCTGCAACTTCTGTCGATGTCAACTTCAATAGGACCGATAAAAATGGCCTTCCTTGCCGACATTCTCTCCCGCGTAAAGCCATCCGCCACCATCGCCGTTTCGCAGAAAGCTCGCGAACTTCAGGCACAGGGTCGCGATGTGATTGGCCTTGGCGCCGGCGAGCCGGATTTCGATACGCCCGACAATATCAAGGAAGCAGCCATTGCCGCTATCAAAGCGGGCAAGACGAAATACACGCCTGTCTCCGGTATTCCGGAACTGCGCAAGGCGATTGCCGAGAAGTTCAAGCGCGAGAACGGTCTGGACTACAAACCCGAGCAGACGATTGTCGGCACCGGTGGAAAGCAGATTCTTTTCAACGCCTTCATGGCAACCCTTAACCCGGGCGACGAAGTCGTTATTCCAGCACCTTACTGGGTGAGCTATCCGGAAATGGTGGCGATCTGCGGCGGCACGCCGGTTTTCGTCAACACCACGCTGGAAGACAACTTCAAACTGAAGCCGGAAGCGCTTGAAAAGGCGATCACGCCAAAGACCAAGTGGTTCATCTTTAACTCGCCATCCAACCCGTCGGGCGCGGCTTACAGCCACGACGAGCTGAAGGCGTTGACCGACGTTCTCGTCAAGCATCCGCATGTGTGGATCCTGACCGACGACATGTATGAGCACCTGACCTATGGCGACTTCAAGTTCGTGACGCCGGTGGAAGTGGAGCCTTCGCTCTATGACCGCACGCTGACGATGAACGGCGTTTCCAAGGCCTATGCCATGACCGGATGGCGTATCGGCTATGCAGCCGGTCCGCTGCAACTGATCAAGGCGATGGACATGATCCAGGGCCAGCAAACTTCGGGTGCCACGTCGATTGCCCAGTGGGCAGCCGTCGAGGCTCTGAACGGTAGCCAGGACTTCATTCCAGCCAACAAGAAGATCTTCGAAGGCCGTCGTGACCTCGTCGTCTCCATGCTGAACCAGGCCAAGGGCATCAATTGCCCGGTTCCGGAAGGCGCATTCTACGTTTACCCGTCCTGCGCCGGCCTGATCGGCAAGACGGCGCCGTCCGGCAAGGTGATCGAGACCGACGAAGATTTCGTCACCGAGCTTCTGGAAACGGAAGGTGTCGCGGTCGTTCACGGCTCTGCCTTCGGTCTCGGCCCGAACTTCCGCATTTCCTACGCGACGTCGGAGAAGCTTTTGGAAGAGGCGTGCAACCGCATTCAGCGTTTCTGCGCCAATTGCCGCTAAGCCTTGATGGCATTGATAAAAAGAAACCCGGCAGCGATGCCGGGTTTTTTATTGCTCGATGAGTTGGTCGATGTCGTCCCAGGCATAGACGATATTGTCCGAGCGCCAGATCGGTCCCGGGTCGCGAAACTCTGCGATCTTGCGCGCACGTAGCGCTTCGTAAAATCTGCAGGCGGGCTCATTGCCCTTGACGACGCTGAGGGCGACGGCGCCGTAGCCCATCGTTTTGGCGTGAATTGCCAGGTCCTTTAGAAGACGCCTGCCGATCCCTTGCCGTTGGAAGCTGGACAGGATGTAGAGGTTCTTGATCTCTGCACGGGATCCGAAGACCGGGTCCGATGGCTGGCCGATCGCGCCGATGCCGACGACCTCGCCCTTTACCTCCGCCATCAGAACCAGTTGGTGCGGCTCTGCCTCGGACAGTTTCTTCGTCCAGTAACGAAGCCGGTGCTCCTCATTGAGCGCTGCGATGACGGAAGGGGAGGCCAACTCCCGCATCGTCTCCCTCCAGACGTCGACATGGACGCGCGCGATGGCCTGCGCATTGCTCAACTGGGCCCTTCTAACATCGAACAACCTACGTCCTCACAGCCCAAGAAACAGCAGCATGATGAAGGTGGCAAAGAGGATCAGATGCGTCATGCCTTCGATGGCATTGGTTTCCCCGTCATTGAGATTGATGGCAGCAACGATGAGGGTGATGAAGACCATGACCGTCTGGACCGGCGTCATCGCCATGATGAAGGGCTGGCCGGAATAAAGTGCGATCGCTTCCATGACCGGAACGGTGAGGATGACGGTCGAGAGCGAGGCGCCCATGGCAATGTTGACGACAGGCTGCATGCGGTTGCGCAAGGCGGCACGCATGGCAGTGAGGATTTCCGGTGCTGCAGAAATGGTGGCAACGACAACAGCCATCAGGCCCTCAGGCGCGCCGCTTCCTTCCAGCCCATGGGTGAGGAAGGTGGCCATGAATTCCGCCAGAACGCCGATCAGCACCACGCCGACGAGAATGACGCCGATCGAATAGGCGGCCGAATTGTCCTCTTCACTGTCGTCATGCGCATTGCCTTCCGGGGCGGCCTTTTTACGATCTGCGCGTGGGTAGCTGTAGCTGAAGAAATAGCTGTGCGGGCCGACCTGCATTTTGAGGAAGAGGCCGTAGAGTGCGATCATCGCGACAATGGTGAAGGCGGAATAGAGGTGCCACTTCGCTTCTGGTACGAATTCCGGCACGATCATCGAAATGCCCATGGCCGTCAGGATCATCACGCCATAGGTGCGGCCCGAATCGTCATTGTAGGGCTGCTCGCCGTGACGAAGCCCGCCCAGTAGTGCGGCCAGACCAAGGATGCCGTTGATGTCGATCATCACCGCCGAGTAGATCGTATCACGCACCAGGGTAGGGGAGCTCGACTCGCTCATGATGATGGCGAGGATCAGCACCTCGACCGCGACAGCGGACAGGGTAAGGATCATCGTGCCGTAGGGGTCTCCGACCTTCGCCGCGAGGATTTCCGCGTGATGGGCAACCCGCATGGACACCGCGACGATCACGGCAATCAGCGCCGCCGCAACGACGAAGGAGAGTGCCTTGCTTGCTTCCAGCACGCTATGTTCTGCCAGATAGGCGACAATCGCGACTGGAACGGCCAGCAACAGCATGCGCTCCTGCTTCAAAGTGGTGGCGACGGACATCTTTCCTCCAGATCTCAGAGCCGTTCGGGCGAATACCGGCTCCGTTGCTGCAACTTTTCGGCCCTGCCCATTTTCACGCCTAACTGTGAGCAGGCGAAAATGCTTTGGGCCGATGATCTTTTCAGTGACAGGTCGAGAGGCGGGTTTGCACTCTTGGCCATTTGGTAGGATAGTGAGCGCGAGGACATGATAACGAAACCGCGATCTCAGTCCTGAAATGCCTGTTTGCGGTATTGGTTGTCAATCTTCTCCAAGCATAACAGGAGGACATGCGCATGACCAAGGTGTGTTATGAAATCGTCGAGCACGATGGCGGCTGGGCGTACCGAATGAACGGTGCCTATTCCGAAGCCTTCCCCACGCACTCCGACGCCGTCCAGGCTGCGAAGATCGCCGCTGCCGAACAGCAGGTTGGGGGTGAGGACGAGGAAATCAGCTACCAGGACGAACGCGGACGCTGGCACGAAGAGTTCAGTCAGGGCGGCGACAGGCCGGAAGCGGAGGTCGTCGATACCTATGCCCAACGACAGGCTGGCACCCCCGGTTGACTTCTCTCAGGGGGCTTAAAGCGTGTCGCGATCTTTCAGATTCGCTCCAAACGCTTCAAGCCCTTGTTTTGTCGCATGTCGTTATCGCAAAACCGGTGACCACTTTTGTGCGGACCATGCTTTAGCGCTTGGATGATGGCGCTTCGGGATCAGTTGCTTTCAGATGTGCTTTCAGCCCATCCACCAACGCAGTGAAGACCGCACGGCAACGTGGCGAGGTCCGAAGATTTTCGTGCATGGCAACCCAGGTGTGGAGTGCCACTTCGAATTCCGGCAGGATGTGCTTTAGCCTCTCATCACGTTTGGCCAGTCCGATCTGGCACATGCCGATACCCGCACCCGCGCGCACCAGCGCAAGCTGGGCCAGATTGCTATCGGCGCGCGTGGCGAAAGGAATTTGATCGGCGTCGGGGATCGCCGGATTTTCTTTCTTCATGTTCTGAAGAATGGCTCTGATAAAGGGCGTCTTGCGATCGAAGCCGACCAGCCGGTGCCCCTCCAGATCCTCTTTCTTCATCGGCGTTCCCATTTTTTGCAGGTAACTGCTTGTCGCGTGGAAGCCGACGCGAAAATTGCCGACATAGCGCATGACGATTGCATCCTGGACCGGCTCGGTCATGCGAATGGCGATGTCCGCCTCCCGCCGTAGCAGATCCTCGATAGTGTCGGAGAGCGAAAGCTCGATCTCGAGCTTTGGATAGGTGTCCTGCATCGCGGCGATGATGGGTGGCAGGACCTCCACCCCAATCACATCCGAGGCGCTGATGCGCACGGCACCTTCGATCTTGCCGACCTCGCCGGAGGCGGCACGCACAAGCGCCGCTGCGGTGGCAGACAGATTTTCCGCATAGGGCTTCAAGGCAATCGCCGCATCTGTGGGAACAAGGCCGTGGGGCGAGCGGATGAAGAGCTGATAGCCGATCGCTTCCTCAAGAGCACCAATATGGCGACCAACGGTTGGTTGTGTGATGCCGAGCTCTCTTGCAGCCGCTGACAGCGAGCCGTCACGCAGCACGCTGAGGAAGGTGCGGTAGTAATCCCAACTGATTTCGCGATCGACGATCATAATTTTTGTATGGCCGGTAAACGTGTTTAGCTAATACTGTATAGCAATCTTTTCGTCCATGCTCCAGTCCAGAACGGTTGCCTAAAAGGATTGGAGTTCATCATGGCCGAGGAAAAAGAGCGCGAGCAGCAAACAGCACTGGTTCTTGGCGCCCGCGGTGGCATTGGCGGGCACATTACCGAAGCTCTGCTTGGACGAGGCTGGAAGGTGCGGGCGCTCGTCAGGGATAAGGCGCCAACCTCTCACCACCCGATGATGGAATGGTGCGTCGGTGACGTGATGATGGCGGAAGATGTATTGCGAGCCGCGCAAGGCGTCTCGCTCATCGTTCATGCGGTCAACCCACCCGGTTATCGAAACTGGGAGACGCTAGTTCTCCCCATGCTCGATAATGCCATCAATGCGGCGGAGACAGTCGGTGCGCGCGTATTGCTGCCCGGCACCGTCTATAATTTCGGCCCCGATGCGTTTCCCTTGCTGAAGGAGGACAGCCCGCAGAGGCCGACGACGCGCAAGGGAAAGATCCGCGTGGAGATGGAAGACCGCTTGCGCGCGGCATCAACGCGCGGCGTGCCGGTGCTGATCGTTCGCGCCGGAGATTTCTTTGGACCGAAGGCGCGCAACAACTGGTTTAGCCAGGGTCTCATTCAGCCCGGAAAGCCTGTGCGCGCCGTCTCCAATCCGGGAAGACCCGGGATCGGCCACCAATGGGCCTATCTTCCGGATGTGGCGGAGACGATGATGCGTCTGCTCGCGCGTGCCGATGAGCTACCACCCTTCGCTGTCTTTCACATGGAAGGCTTCTGGGATGCGAATGGGCGCCACTTGCCTGCCGCCATCGAGCGCGTCGTTGGGCACCACGTTAAGATGAAGCGCGTTCCATGGTGGTTGTTTCGCATCTGCGCACCCTTCGTCCCGCTGTTCAAGGAAATCCTGGAGATGCGTTATCTCTGGCAAAAGGAAGTGAGGATGAGCAATGAGAAGCTTGTGGGGTTTCTTGGCGACGAGCCGCGCACGCCGATCGATGCGGCAGTCTTTGCGACGCTCGAGGATTTGGATTGCCTTGAGCCATATTCTGCCGGCTCAGGGATGGACCTAGCCCGCAACGAAAGCCGCGCACCCGTTTGAGGTGCGCGGCGTTCAATCTCTGATCAGGCAAGCGCCGGATAGTCGGTGTAGCCTTCCGCGCCGCCGCCGTAGAAGGTTTGCTGGTTCGGTTCATTCAGCGGCGCATTGTCCTTCAGGCGCTGAACGAGATCCGGATTGGCGATGAAGGCCTTGCCAAAGGCAATGGCATCGGCCTTGCCGCTGTCTACGGCTTCGATGGCGGATGCACGGTCGTAGCCATTATTGGCGATCCACAGTCCCTTGCCGCCAGCTTCAACGTAAGCAGCTTTCAGGGCAGCGTAATCGAAAGGCTTGTCGCCCTGCTTGAAATCACGCGGGCCACCGGTTGCGCCTTCGATCACGTGGATGAAAGCAAGGCCTCGGGAGCCAAGCTCTTTCACGACGTAGTTGAAGAGTGGCTGCGGGTCGGTCTCGACAATGTCGTTGGCAGGCGTGACGGGAGACAGGCGAATGCCGGTGCGGCCCGCACCAATCTCCTTGGCAACGATGTCCACCACCTCCAGCAGGAAGCGTGCACGGTTCTCAATCGAGCCGCCATAGTTATCGGTGCGCTGGTTGGTGCCGGACTTCAGGAACTGGTCGATCAGGTAGCCATTGGCGGCATGGATCTCGACGCCGTCGAAACCTGCCTCGATGGCAGCGCGTGCGCCCTTACGAAAATCTTCCAGGATGACCGGAATTTCAGCGGTACCAAGTTCGCGCGGCTCGGATGTTTCGGCGAAGGACCCGGTGCCGTCATCGTTGATGATGTAGGTCTTGGACTTTGCCTTGATGGCGGAGGGGGCGACGGGCTGGCCGCCATGCGGCTGCAGCGAGGTGTGCGAGATACGCCCAACATGCCAGATCTGCGCGACGATCTTGCCGCCCACTTTGTGAACGCCATCGGTGACCTTCTGCCAGCCTTCAATTGCTTCCTGCTTGTAGAGGCCTGGAACATCGGCATAGCCCTGGCCCTGCTGCGAGACGGGTGTGCCTTCGGTGATGATCAGGCCTGCGGTTGCCCGCTGCTCGTAATAGGTGGCGTTGAGGTTGTTCGGGATCGCACCCGGGGACCGATTGCGGGTCAGCGGCGCCATCACGACGCGGTTTGCCAGGGCGATATCGCCAGCCTGCGCGGGTTCGAACAGTTTGGTCATGGTGCTTTCTCTTCCTGTTGATAGGGAGCGCAGCGATTGCGCCAATACGTCAAAGGGTTTCGTTCAGATAGGCCAGAAACTTGGCGATGTTTTCTTCGTCACGTTCATAGAAATTCCACTGGCCAACCTTGCGCGAGCGGACGAGACCGGCCGCCTGCAAGGCTGCGAGATGGGACGAGACAGTGGACTGCGACAGACCACTGATTTCGAATTGATGTGCACATACGCCCATGCTGAAAGGGTGCGCCTGGTTGAAGTGGTTCTCAGGCTTTTTCAGCCAGTTGAGAAACTTCAGCCGCACCGGATGGGCGATGGCTTTCAATGCGTCTTCGGGGTTCATCTCATTCCTGCATATCTAAACATCATGATATTTATATCGAGAATTTTCGATATCAAGGAATGGTGGGAATTTATCTCAAAAAAAAGGCCGCTGGATTTCTCCGCGGCCGACAGTTTTGAAGGTAAAAACCTCCAGAGGGGAACAGCACCGGACAACTGGAAAGCGTCGGGTGCTGATCAAGATATGGAGGCGGAATACGCTGGAAACAAGGGCAATTTCCCTTAATAATGCATTCAAATCCAGAAAATTATTGCGGGTAAAAAAAGAGGGCCGCCGGATTGCTCCAGGGCCCTTGTAATTGTGAAGGTCAAAAAACCTCCAGAGGGGAACAGCTGATGCGGCGGAACTGGGAGGAAAAGCCGCCGTGTGCATCAGCTATGTGCGATATGATGCTTTTATGGGCAGGCTTCAACTCTTTTTTGTGCAAGACAGGCATGCGTGCTGTGCATTGCTTGCCTGTTTTGTCATATTTTCTTCGCAAGGCTGCCACTGCGCCGAGATGAAATTCGGCACTATGGTACCGCTCATCGCCTTGTATTGGTTCATCTTTCAGCCACTGAGTGACGCGTCAGAAGTTCCAGTTGCGGGCCTTTGCCACGATGAAGTCGCGGAAGGCTTTCAGCTTGGCGGCGTTCTTCATCTCGTCCGGGTAGCAGAAATAGGTATCGAAGGATGGAATATCGGCCGGAAGCGACAGCTGAATGAGACCTGGATCGCGTCCCACAATATAATCAGGAAGGCAGGCAATGCCGATTCCCAGCAGACAGGCGCGCTTGATCGAGGTCTGGCTGTTGATCTGCAGGTGGGCAAGCCGGGTGTTGTCGGATGAGCGCCCGGCATTTTCCAGCCAGTTCACGTCCAGAAGGTAGTTGGGTGCAGGCTCGCCAAACGAGATGATCTTGTGGTTGTCGAGATCCTCGATCGACTGCGGCTCTCCATATCGGTTGATATAGGAGGGCGCGGCATAGACGTGCATATGCACGGTGAAGAGCTTGCGCTGAATGAGATCCGACTGCTGTGGCTGGCGCAGGCGGATGGCGCAATCCGCATGACGCATGTTCACGTCCAACTCCTCATTGTCGAGGATGAGCTGGATCGCCATTTCCGGATAAAGCTGGAGAAACTCCTGCACCTTGTCCGTCAGCCAGCCTTGGCCGAGGCCGACGGTGGTGGTGACACGCAGTTTGCCGCTTGGCTTCTCGGTCGTCTCCGTCAGTTGCATCTTGACGGTTTCGAGCTTCAGCAAAACGTCATGCGCAGTTCGATAGAGCAATTCGCCCTGTTCGGTGAGGATCAGGCCGCGCGCGTGGCGGTGAAAGAGCTTGACGCCGACATCCTGCTCCAGCGCGCTGACCTGGCGGCTGATGGCGGACTGGGACAGATGCAGCTTGTCCGCTGCGTGGGTGAAGGATCCAGCTTCGGCAGCCGCATGAAATATGCGCAGTTTGTCCCAGTCCAATGGCATAGGCATGCGGTTTGGTGCCCTTCTTTATTCGGCTGCAACGGCCAGCGGCGCCTGTGCCGCGAGATAACGTTCGGCTTCGAGAGCCGCCATGCAACCCATTCCGGCCGCGGTGATGGCTTGGCGATAGGTATCGTCGGTAACGTCGCCTGCGGCGAAAATGCCTTCGACATCCGTTGCCGTCGAATCCGGTGCCGTCCACATGTAGCCGTTTGGCTTCAGCTTCAGCTTGTCCTTGAACAGTTCGACCGCCGGTGCATGACCGATCGCCACAAAGACGCCGTGGATCGGCATTTCAGTGATCTCACCGCTCTTGGTGTTGCGCAGACGTGCACCAGTGACAGACGGTGGCATGGGTGGCTTGGCCGGCGTGCCGGTGATTTCGGCAACCTCGGTGTTCCACAGGATCTTCACATTC
The DNA here is from genome assembly GCF_004310285.1 of Agrobacterium cavarae. Classification (GTDB taxonomy): domain Bacteria; phylum Pseudomonadota; class Alphaproteobacteria; order Rhizobiales; family Rhizobiaceae; genus Agrobacterium; species Agrobacterium cavarae. The sequence continues at coordinate 119,587 of NZ_SISF01000033.1, read as the reverse complement.
TCCTTGGCGAAGAGGCGCTCCTGCAAAATCTTTTCCGAGCGGAAACTGTCGCGACGATGCACGACGGTGACCGACTTGGCGATATTGGCGAGATAAAGTGCTTCCTCCACGGCGGAGTTACCGCCGCCGACCACGATCACGTCCCTGTTGCGATAGAAGAAGCCATCGCAGGTGGCGCAGGCGGAAACGCCAAAGCCCTGAAAGTGCTGTTCGCTTTCGATGCCCAGCCACTTCGCCTTGGCGCCCGTGGAAATGATCAGCGTGTCGGCTGTCCAGACCGCGCCGGAGTCGGTCTTGACGGTGAAGGGGCGGACAGTGGTCTCGACCTCAGTGACCAGGTCGTTGACGATCTCAGCGCCGACATGCTGCGCCTGCTTCAGCATCTGATCCATCAGGAACGGGCCCTGGATCGGGTCGGCATAACCTGGATAATTTTCCACATCCGTGGTGATCATCAATTGGCCACCCTGCTCCATGCCGGCAATCAGCACAGGCTCCAGCATGGCGCGGGCAGCATAGATGGCTGCGGTGTAACCGGCGGGGCCGGAGCCGATGATCAAAACCTTTGTGTGGCGGGCGGACATGGGACGGTTCCTTTCAACAGGGTGCAGGCAGCCGGATTTGGAGGTGGCGCCAGGATAGATACCCTTCCTGCGCAGCATTTAAGGGTGTCCAGTGCCGATATTCAAGGGCAGCCTTGCATTACCAACAAGGCAGTTGCAACAGAACACGTAATTTTGTGTCGCGAGCACGACGGATTATTGCGAATCCCGTCGCGTGGAGTAGAAGGAAGCACACAACCGCTGACGAAGGAATGCATGCGTGGCCAGCGTCGAACTCGATGCCATCGATCTCAAAATCTTGCGTGAACTGCAGCGCGACGGCCGCATGACCAATGTCGAGCTCGCCGACCGCGTCGGCATCTCTGCGCCGCCCTGCCTTCGCCGCGTGCGCAAGCTGGAAGAGGCCGGCATCATCGAGGGCTACCACGCGATGCTGAATGCCCCCAAGCTCGGCTTCGATCTCGTGGCCTTCTGCATGGTCGGCCTGAAGCGCCAGTCCGAAGCCAACCTCAAAGCCTTCGCCGCCGCCACCGACGGGTGGCCGCTGGTGCGCCAGGCCTGGATGGTTTCCGGCGACAGCGACTTCCTGCTTCACTGCGTGGCCGAAAATCTCACGCAGTTTCAGGATTTCGTCATCGAGGTGCTGACCGCCGACGAGCATGTGGAGACGGTGCGGACGATGTTGACCATCCGGCAGGTGAAGCGGTTGGGATTGGTTGAGGTTTGAGGGGAGTGAACCCCTTCATCGTCAACTTTCAGTTGTTTCCCAGGACGACGTGCTGTTGACGAGCGTCTTTTTTATCTTCCGCTCGTCACGCCAGTTGCGTCCGGTATCCGTGATGACGTAAGGCTTGCGTTCGCCATAAATGAAGTTCTTATAAGGTTTGATAAACTTCTTGAGCGGGCGGTTGACGTCGTTATGAAACTGCTTCTCTGGGTCAAAGCGTTCATCCATCAATGCGCCTGCCTTACGCGCGAAATCTCCTCTGAGAAAGGATGGAGACGTAGTGAAGCAAGGAAATGAAAAGCCCAACTTGAATTTGATTCCTAGCACTTTCCACCGCGGCCACTGGCGATGGTAAGGGCCGTGCTTATAATTCCAGTTTTTGTAGAAGTGATTTAGCGACACCTGTGCGACATCCTTATTGCTAAAGATTTCGAGTATCTCGGCTGAGAAAATTTTCTCGTTTACCACCCAATCATCCTCAAGGTGGAACACAAACGGAGATTGCGTTGAAAGCCAGTTCCGCCTCACTGCAGTACAGAAGTTGGGATTTTCCGGTGTTGTGATATGGGCGTCAGGAAAAAATGAGCGGATAACGTCCTGCGTCCGTTTTTCGTCATCTGTACCACCGAAGATCGGGTCGATGTTTGCGTAAAAGTTCGCGACGTCAAAATTTTCGAACACGGACGCGCTGAAGCTCTGTAGCGTTGTTTTCAGCAGGTCAGGTCGACGGCCGGCAACGAGGCAAATATCGATTGTTGGCATAGCGAAATGTTGTCCTCAATTAGACTTGCTGATTTCGATACCGTTTTAAGTCCGCTTTTGCTGCCCGCGCAACCCGATAGTCGGCCTCGCGAATGGGCTTTGGGGTCGTTTCTGATAGCAAACGGGATAAATTCACAAGTTTTAGGAATACCAATTTTGTCGCTGACGTCTTTGTGCTAGTGGGCGGAATACTCGTTTCGGATTCCCGCATGGAAAAGCTTGATATCGTCGTAGTGAATTTAACTCGTTCCCACGAGCGTCGTACCGCGATGAGGGCACTGTTGGATCCATTAGGATTGCCCTACCGTTTTTTCGATGCCATCGACGGAAGGGCCAAGCCTCACCCGCTCTTCAGCCGTTTCGACCCCCTAAAGTCTGAGATGCGTCACGGATACATTCTGACTCCCGGTGAGTTGGGATGTTACGCAAGCCATTACTTACTTTGGGAACAATGTGTTGCTGAAGATAAACCACTGCTCATTTTCGAAGATGACGTGACACTGAACGACAATTTCCTGAGTGCCTATGAGGTTGCATGTGACAAGATAGAAAAGTACGGTGTCATCCGCTTTTCTCGTCACAAAAGACGGCGCTGGGTCAGGATAGAGAGCCTCTCCAAAGGGCTAGATATCATCCGACTCAAGATCGGGCCTCATGGGACATCATGCTATGCTGTATCTCCAGGCGCTGCGAAACAACTGATTGAGACAGCGAACGTCTGGTTCGAACCGGTTGATTGTCATCTCGATCGTTTTTGGCGTCATGGCATATATTGCTACAATATCGCGCCACCTCCGGTTATACATGCCGCTCAAACAGTGGAGAAGTCCGAGATTTGGGGCGGAACTGCCCGAGATGAGCCGTCGAGCAGATTTCGTTTCCGTCGCAAAGTTTACCGAATTTACGATAAGACACTCCGTTTCATGTGCAATGTTCGCTACTTTGGCCGCTGGCGCAGAATGCCGAAATAGTTCTTCTGCCAGCTTGGTTATATTACCAGAAAGATCGAGAAAAGAGAGTGATCATTACCCGTATCGTTGGTGGTCTCGGCAACCAGATGTTTCAATATGCTGTGGGGCGGGCGCTTTCTATCGAAACCGATCAGACCCTGAAGCTGGATCTGACCGAAATGGAGCGTTACGCGGTACACGCTTTTCAACTCGAGCAATTCGACATCATATATGAAGTCGCGGAACGTGGGGAAATTCCCTATCCGCCCAGAAAGAGTCTGTTCGGAAGACTTGTCACCAAACTAAAAAATAGGGGGCGAATTCCCCAGTTGTTTGAGAAGACCCAATCTTTTGATCCAAACGTTATGAATTGGCGGGGACCTGCTCACCTTTCCGGCTACTGGCAGAGCGAGAAATATTTCGTGCGGCATGCCGACGTTATCCGTCAGGACTTCTCACTGAATCAAAGCTATAGTCACCAGAGACAGAACGTTTTTTCTATGATCCGCAGTGTTGAGGAGCCAATATCCGTCCATGTAAGGAGAGGCGATTATGTCACAAATCAGAGGGCGAACGCTATCCACGGTACCTGCGAGCCGAGTTGGTATGAGAAAGCAATGGCGAGGATGGCCGCCAAGACTCCGAGTCCAACCTTTTTCATATTTTCCGACGACCCAGAATGGGCAAGAGCGAATCTTCCGAGATTTGATGGGGCTGTCTTCGTGGAGCCTCAGGCAGACGGCAGAGATGCAGAAGACATGCATCTTATGGCCGCGTGCCACTCCCACATTATCGCCAACAGCACCTTCAGCTGGTGGGGAGCTTGGCTGAACCCGCGTCAGGAAAAGCACGTGATAGCGCCCGCCCAATGGTTTCGTTCATCAGAGCGGGATAGCACGGATATTGTGCCTTCAAAGTGGGAAAGATTGTAGGCAAACTTCGCGCGCTGCACAAACGAACTCGATATTCTATGTCCGTTTAAGTCATGATATCTTCAGTCCAGTCTTTAAGAGTGAAAACATTCCATTTGCGGTGTACTTTTGGTGCGCGTCGCTTAGAAGGTATTGCCGCGCAGCCTCTATGAATGTTCTCCACTGCGATTCATCGACGCTTCTCAAGAATTCCAAGAGCTCTCCGTCGGAGGAGAATCTCCGGCGATCAATGAATGTATCGATTGGAATCATGTCCTCGATGTCTGGAGCACCCAAAATGGATCGGGACGCAGCCAGCGTGGAAAGCATCAAATATTTTCTCCGTCAAATAGCCGCGCAGATTTTGTGCATTTTCGTAGCATAGATTAAAACGATAATTTGACATTGTCGCCAGTTTGTTCTCAACTTTGCCGCGCCAAGACTTGTATTCCCCGGTCCATCTCGCGCCGTAGTGATCAAAGTCATCTATACAATGCTGTTCTAAGAATTTTATCGTCTCTATTCTAGCGGTGTAGAGTTCGTCAGGATGTGTGGATACCTTATTAGCGGAGAAGTTACAAATAAGCTTTCTATCTTGGAAGTGCGGACTTGGTTGTAGCGGCAAAGCATCGAGCTGTGGAAAGACAAACTCTTTATATCTGCCTCCTAATTCTAGGAGATCTTTGCTCCATGTAAATATAACCGTGAAATCACAGTGATTTTTTCTGTCGTAAGCAAATTCTTCTACGATAGGAGGTTCATATAGAGCAACCGCGATCCTATCTGCTAAGCCTGCTTTTATGCAGCACTGGTAGAATGTTCCCTTGCCCAGCATTTGATTGACGGCTCGTTTGACCCGTTTGGTAAGGCGCATAGGTTTGAAGTCTCTGGGCATGTTTTGAAAGATGACCCAGGCAACATCCTCTAATGCACCGTGATAATTCTCGGGAGTATACAACTCATAGCCGTGCTGTCGAAAACGGGTTTGAATTAGGTGCCATATATTTTGCTCATCGCCTCTAGTGCCAGGCTGGCAAAATATATTCGCCATGTTCTCTTGCTGGGGAGCATAAATAACTGGCCGCAACGTCATGTCCTTGCTCTCATTTCCACGCTACCGAACGCGATCGTATCGCGTAGCCTGCAGCGCCATTCTCATAAAAAACTAGTTTCTCACCGTGCCATGCCACTTGAGAGGCGAACAGGCAGCTTGGCAGATTTTATCTGCTGACAAAGTGAGTAGTGCTCGGGCATATAATTTCACCCGAGAACGACGAGATTTTGCTCTCGTGCGGTCTGCAGCGGAAAATTTTATCTCCGCCATCTCTTCTCGACTAAAGAGGGCATGCTTACGATTTTGCCAAAGTGTCTCGATGTCGCTTGGCGTTGCGTTCCATTTAAACTCATCGAAACGATAGAACTTGTACCGTGGATCTTCCAACGGGAGCAGATCTATGTCTGGACGCTGAACTGGGTTCAGCATGCCGGCGACAGGTAAATGGATGGTTGTTGCGTGCGACAACCAAGCGGCGAGCCACGCGAACGAACTGATCGATACTGCAATCTCGCGAGACCGTCGTAGGGTCTCAAAGTCCTCAACCGCTGTCTGTGGTTTAGAAAAGATAGATTTTGGATAGCGCTCGCGGAGTTTTTCTGCGTAGTAGCTGTTTTCTAACTGCCCGATGAAGACGGGTGCTGCATTGGTATTCTCCAGAACAGCGTCGATGTAGGAAAACGGAATAGGATAGTAATCTTGGTGCGCCGGGGTGAGAATGTCGCCACCACGAATGTGAAACACGACGTGTTCGGAGCCATATCCTTTTACATTGTCGAATCGTGAGCCAATGAGCGGCCGATAAAATTCTGGCGGGGCGTAATTCGACATTCTGAACGAGTGCCCCTTTAACAAAATATTCGACGCGAGCCCTCTGCGAATGATGTCAACGACGTCTTCGTGGTAGATGTAGTTGCCGGTCAGAGCCAGCTCTATCATTTTGTGAGGGTGATTATCTGCCGCTGCATGCAAACCCCATTCTGGGATATGGCAGCCGCTAACATTCACGTCGCCGACGACGCGCTCAATGTTTTTAGCGAGCATGAACTGCAACAATTGATTGGCAGTCCCACCTCTTGGCTGAATTCTCAGGCGACACGCCATAACGTTGGTCCGATCACAGAAGTTAGCCTAGGAATTTAGTTTTTTTGCATTGAAGCCCCAAGGGCGTCGTCAAGCGTCGAGAATTCACTGTCCAGCGGGTAATGATGGTTACCGATGAAGAAGCCTGCGTCGTCGATCCGCTCGGCATTTGTAAGGTCGCCTGCAATCGTATAGTCGAACCATTTCAGCACTTCGTTCTTGGCAAAATTGCCTGCGACGATGGGTCGGGTGTCGACCTTTGCAGCCGTCAGAGCTGAGATCAGATGTTCGCGGCTTACGTTGGCGTCTGGTTCGACAATCATGCTAAAGCCGAACCAGCTACTTTCGCCGATTTCCTTCTGGGTTCTGAGATAGGGAAATTGCTTCATGATCTGGAGGAAACGTTCCGCGTTGTTTCGTCTCTCGCGAACGATCATCGGTAGTTTGCGCAGTTGAGCCAGTCCCAAAGCACCGCTCATTTCGAGAGGGCGCAGATTGTAGCCGGGAAGAACGAAGCGGAAGGCCTCGGTGAAGGGGTCGTCGCTCTTGTCGGTCGTGATTCGGTTCTGCTTCGGCAGATTTCGAGTCCAGCCATGCGCGCGCAGAGCCAGCAGGATGTGATAGATTTCCTCGTCGTCGGTAACGACCATTCCACCTTCCATGGTGGAGATATGGTGGCTGAAGAAGGAGCTATAGGTTCCCATGAGGCCGAAGGTGCCCGTCTGCTTTCCTTCAAATGTTGCGCCCATGGACTCGCAGTTGTCTTCCAACAGAACGATGTCGCGATCGCCTATGATGGTCTTGATCTTGTTGAAGTCGTTGGGATTGCCGAGAAGGTTGACGGCTAATATCGCCCGCGTGTTAGGCGTGATCGCCTGTTCGAGCTTTTCCAGGTCGAAGTTCAAAGTGTCCTTGTCGATATCAACAAAGCGCAACTTCAGCCCATATTGATAGAGCGGATAGTAGGTAGTGCTCCACGATACGGCCGGAACGATCACCTCGGCTCCCGGCAAAAGCGGTGATTCCGATTTGTATCGGAGCGCGCCGATCATCACGAGATTTGCGGAGGACCCGGAATTGACCATGACGCAGTACCGGCTGCCGACATAGTCCGCAAAGGCCTTTTCGAATTCGGCAACCTTCTGTCCCATCGTGAACATGCCGGACTGGATGACCGATTGAATGGCTTCATATTCCTCATGGTCCCAGGCAGAATTAGCGAGCGGATAGGACATTCTGTACTTCCTTGGAAAGATAATAGTCGTAAGTCTTGCGAATGCCGTCATGCAACTTGGTGCGAGGCACCCATCCGAGCTCTGTCTGGCGGGTCACGTCCAGAAGCTTTCTCGCCATGCCGACCGGCTTGGAAAGATCATGGACGAAGCTGCCCTTGAAGCCTATGACCTCTGCGGCTGCGGCGTAGTATTCATTGATCGTATAATCGTATCCAAGGCCAATATTGGTCAGCGCGGGCAGCGCCTCGAAATGGTCGATGGCGAAGAAGATGGCCTCTGCCAAGTCCTCGGCAAACATGAATTCTCTGCGGGCGTTGCCATCGCCCCAAATATCAACTGCTTCTGCACCGCTTTCTTTGGCGGAATGCAGCTTGTGTATGACGGCGGGGATCATATGGGAGACGGCAGGATCGAACTTGTCGAAACGACCGTAAAGGTTGCAGGGAATGAGCGTCTTGTACTGATACTCGCCGTCCTCCCGCGTGACATAGTCGCAAAGTCGAGCGACCGCGCATTTGGCGATGGCGTAACCCTCGTTGGTGTGCTCGAGGGGTCCACCCAGCACCATATCTTCTTTCAGCGGGTCCATGTGGCCGCGCGGATACATGCACGAGCTTCCAAGATTGATCAGTCGCTTGACGCCTGCCGCTCTCGCTGCCCGGACGATATTCTCACCCATGCTCCAGTTTTCTGTCAGAAAACGAACAGGTTCACGAATATTGGCCTGAATTCCGCCGACCCGTCCCGCGGCGTGGACGATAATCGATGGCTGAAGCGATTGGACGAATTCCGCCGTTTTGGCAGCATTGGTAAGGTCAAGGACCTCACTTGTGGGAGCATGGACCTCAGCGCCTCTTTTTGCCGCCTGCTCCAGGATGTTGCGGCCAACCATCCCACGTCCGCCAGTCAGCAAAATCTTCATGTGCTTTCCTTAACAGCCTGGACTTCTCGCTTCACGGCGCACCCGCCATTACGACGAGGTCGCTCTCCACCATTTCACGCACAAGCTCCCGCACACTCGTCTCATGCTTCCAGCCCAGCTTCTCATGAGCCTTCGTTGGGTCGCCGATCAGGAGATCGACTTCCGTTGGGCGGAAGTAGCGGGGGTCGACTTCCACCAGAACCTTGCCGGTTGCGGTATCGATGCCCTTCTCGTTGACGCCTTCGCCTTCCCATCCCAGGGTGAAGCCGGCGTCGGCGAAGGCCCATTCCACGAAGGTGCGGACGGGGGTGGTTTCGCCGGTGGCGAGAACGTAGTCGTCTGGCTTGTTCTGCTGCATCATCAGCCACATGCCGCGCACATATTCTTTTGCATGGCCCCAGTCGCGCTTGGCGTCGAGGTTTCCGAGGTAGAGCTTTTCTTGGCGGCCGAGCTTGATGGCGGCGGCGGCGCGGGTGATTTTTCGGGTGACGAAGGTTTCGCCGCGCAGCGGGCTTTCATGGTTGAAAAGGATGCCGTTTGAGGCATGCAGGCCGTAGGCCTCGCGGTAATTCACCACGATCCAGTAGGCGTAGAGCTTGGCTGCAGCGTATGGGCTGCGGGGATAGAAGGGCGTGGTTTCTCGCTGAGGCACTTCCTGCACGAGGCCGTAAAGCTCGGAGGTGGACGCCTGGTAGAAGCGTGTCTTCTTTTCGAGACCGAGAATTCGGATCGCCTCCAGCAGGCGAAGCGTGCCTATGCCGTCGGCATTGGCGGTGTATTCCGGCGTTTCGAAGGAAACCTGAACGTGGCTTTGGGCGGCGAGATTGTAGATTTCGTCCGGCTGGGTTTCCTGAACGATGCGAATGAGGTTGGTTGCGTCCGTCATGTCGCCATAATGCAGGATGAAGCGTGGGTTTTCCTCGTGCGGATCCTGATAGATGTTTTCGATACGGCCCGTATTGAAGGACGAGGAGCGGCGCTTGATGCCATGGACGATGTAGCCCTTATCGAGCAGCAGTTGAGCCAGATAGGCACCATCCTGACCGGTGACGCCGGTAATGAGGGCTACTTTCACTTTTTCGGACATCGGCTTGCTTTCATCTTTTCTTCGCGCTGGCGCGTCGAGCAGAAGCAGGCGCGCGTTCACGCTGCGATACCGCAAGTCGTCGGCAAAATAAACCGGGAAGTTAATGCCGATGTCTTGAGAGTATCGAGACCGGACCTTGCCGGCGACACATCTTGTGCTGTGATCGTTGAAAAGCCTATAGAGTCGCTGAGCTGCGAAGGCCTTGTTGGACTTCAAGAGTTGGAAGAGTGCGACATGAACCAGGCCATTCCCGTTTTCGTCATCAACCTTGCGCGTCGCGAGGACAGGCTGCAGCGCGTGTCCCATCATCTGGAAGAACGTGGCGTGGCGTTTACCCGCGTCGATGCCTGCGATGCGACGAAGGTGGATGAGGCGGTTCTGGATGGCGTCATTACACCTGCGGGGCCACTCGGTGCGCTGGGCCTTGGCGACCGGTCCTGCACGGTGAGCCATACCTATGCCTGGGAAGCCTTTTTGCAGACAGGCGCGCGGTTCGGTTTGATGCTTGAGGACGATGTGTTTCTCTCGGGCGATGTCGCGAATGCCTTGAGGTCGGATGACTGGATTCCCTCCCATGTGGACGTGATCAAGCTGGAGAAGTTCGGCTCCGGCAGCTCCAAGGTTCTTTTGGGGGATGCCGAGATCAAGGTTCCGGGCACGGAGCGCGCTCTGCACCGTATGTATTCACGGCATGTCGGGGGCGGGGCCTATATTCTGTCACGCCGGGCTGCGCAGATAGCGCTGTCCTATCGCGGACGGATGAGGGTTCCTATCGATCATTTTCTCTTCAATGACACGGTGTCGCCGGTCTTCCGGCAGTTGAAGCCTTTCATCGTCCAGCCGGCAATGGCAACGCAGCGGCACTATGAGTACAACTCCGATATTGCCAAGTTCGGTAAGGCCGCTCGCCCCAAGGGCTGGCGGCTGAAACTGAGAAAGCTGCGTCGGGGCTGGAACGAGATCAGCCAGATCCACCGGCAGCTCGTGGTTTTCTTGACCAAGCGCGGCGCCATCAGAGAGATTTTCTGGAAAGATTCCGCGCCCTGACGGTCATTGGGTCTGTGTAAGCTTCAGTTTCTGGCTACCTTTATTGTGCGCAAGACCGCCAAGCACGCTTTTGCCCGATAAGTCACGTGGACTATTATCGGACGCGGTTATATAGCGCTTAAGCATTGGCCGGGTGCGGAGCGAATTGGATGAGTGCCGAAAGAATTCTTCATATGCATTTCGGCAAGGAGGGTGGTGCCGAGCGCTTTTTCGTCAATCTGGCAACAGCGTTTGGCGATCGTGGCATCGAGCAGCGCTTTATCGTGCGTCCGGGTCGCATCTGGCGCGACGAGATTGCAGCCCTTGGTCCTACCATTGAAAGCGAATATCGCCGCATCTCGCCGAAGGCGCTTTGGCTTCGCTGGCAGGTGAACAAAATCATGCGCGAATGGAAGCCGGATGTGGTCATGGCCTGGATGTCGCGCTCCTCGCGGCTTGTTCCAGCACACGGCAACAGCGTGCGGCTGACGCGGCTTGGCGACTATCCCCGTCATCTCAAGAATTTCCGTAACAACGATCTCATTGTCGCCAATGCGCCCGGCATTGCCGAGGCCTGCGTGCAATTGGGATGGACGAAGCCGGTCAAGGTCGTCTCCAATTTCGTTCGTGAAACCACCATCAAGCCGGTATCGCGTGCCAGCATGGGTACACCGGAAGATGCCTTCCTCGTCGTGGGCACCGGACGGTTCATCCGGCGCAAGGGGTTCGATGTTCTGATCAAGGCCGTGGCGCAAATTCCCGATGCCTGGCTGTGGCTGATCGGCGAAGGCGACAAGCGGGCCGAGATGGAGCAACTGGTGCAGGAACTGGGCATGGCAGACCGCACGCGCTTCACTGGCTGGGTCGAAGAGCCGATGAATTATGTTGCCGCGGGCTCGATCTTCGTTATGCCATCGCGCCATGAGCCGCTTGGCAATGTGGTGCTCGAAGCCTGGCAGGCGGATGTGCCGGTGGTCTCCACCCGTTCCGAAGGGCCGTCCTGGTTCATTCGAGATGGGGAAGATGCGCTCATGTGTGACATCGACGATGTGGATGGCACCCTTGCGGCGATCAATCGCATCCGCACAGATGATCAACTGGCGGTGAAACTGCGAGAGCAGGGCAGGGCGAGGCTCGACGCCGATTTCCGCAAGGATGCGGTGGTGGATGCCTATCTCGATCTGTTCAAGCAGATGAAACGGTAGGGCGTTTTGATGGTCTCCAACTCAAATGACATCCCGGCAAATGCCGATTTCTGCTGCTACGTCATCAATCTGGATGGCAGCACGGAGCGTTTCTCAAAGGTATCGGTGGCGCTTGAGAAAGCCGGTGTTGCATTCGAGCGTCTCTCGGCTTTCGATGGACGCAAGCTGTCCCTCGATACGGTCGCCGATTATGATGCCGCGGCTGCCAGACGCTATATGGGGCGCGAGTTGGTTGGTGGCGAAATCGGCTGCTATTACAGTCACTTGAATGCGGCGAAGGCGTTTCTTCGGACGGACAGATCCTACTGCCTCGTGATCGAAGATGACGCCGCACCGCATGAAGCCCTGCAGGCGATCGTGACGGAAACGATCGGTTTTCTCAATGCGCATGATCCCGAGTGGCGGATCGTGAACATGGGCAATGAGAAGCTCAAAATCTTCCGTCCACTGAAGACCATGAGCTTCGGGAAAAATATATTTACTCTTTGCTCCGCCCACTATTTTCCAATGACGACAGGCGCCATTCTGTGGTCGAGGAAAGGTGCGCAGGAGTTCGTCGATGGACACCGTGTGATCTTCGCGCCGGTTGATAACTTCTTTCGCCATTGGATCACCCGGGTTGGCGGCGGCTATTCTTTCTTTCCACGACCCGTCTCCACCACCGATGCGGTCAGCGATATCGCGCATCCCGGAAAGATATCGAGAAGCCGTAATGCCCGCAGCTTCCTTTATGGTCTGCGCAAACAGCGGCGGCTTATGGTGGACAAGCTGATCGCGACGAAGCGGAAGTATTTTTCGTGAGTTCGAGCCGTTACAATCACCTTACAGTCCAAGCCGGAGAAAGTGCGTTACGATGAGCGTGAAGCGGATCTTTCATCTGCAATTCGGCACGGATGGCGGCACCGAGCAGTTTTTCTTACGCCTCACCCGCGCTTTTCACGAGCGTGGCATAGATCAGCAATTCGCCATCCGGCCGGGCGTGACATGGCGTCACGAGCTTGACGATCGGGGGACGGTGCATGAGGGCTACTATCTTCGCCGCTGGCCCAACTGGTGGCTGCGCACGCAGTTGCTGAAGCGCTCGATGAAGCAGTGGCCAGCCGATGTGGTGATGGGGTGGCGTGCGCCGACGTCGCGGCTGATGCCGGGCACCGGTCATGCCATACGCGTTGTGCGTCTAGGCGATTATCCTCATCACGTCCGCTATTTCGGCAACACCGATGCCATCGTCGGCAATGCACCGAATGTCATCGAACACTGCCGTACACTCGGCTGGCAGGGTAAGACGACGATTATATCCAATTTTCCGGGCGAGGTTCGCACTTCCGTGGTCAAGCGGTCGGATTTTTCAACGCCGGACGATGTTCCTCTGGTTTGCGGTCTTGGCCGCTTCGTGCCGACCAAGGGTTTCGATACCTTGCTGCGCGCGGTCGCGGCGACGCCCCACCTGTGGCTGTGGCTGGTTGGAGATGGTCCGGATAGAGCCGATCTGGAGCGACTGTCGCAGGAACTTGGGATTGCCGATCGCGTCCGCTTCATCGGCTGGGTTTCGGAGCCGGCGGCCTACATCAAGGCGGCCGATATGTTCTGCGTGCCGAGCCGACAGGAGCCGCTTGGCAACGTGCTGCTTGAAGGGTGGAAGGCGGAAGTGGCGGTGGTGTCCACCAAGACCGAGGGGCCATCATGGGCAGCTGCGCATGATGAAAGCGCTCTCTTCACCGAGATCGACGATGTCGAGGGCATGGCGCAGGCGCTCTTGCGTCTGGAAGGGTCGCCCGAGCTTCGAGCGAAGCTGGTTCAAGGTGGGCGAGAGCAACTGGCCGCACGCTTTTCCGCAGAGCGGATCGTCGATCAATATCTGGAGTTTTTCGAGGAATTGCGCAGCAGCAGGCGATGAAGGCCGTCGCGCTGTTCAGCTTACGCTGAGACGGCGCTGTCCAGTATTGCGATCGGAAAAGCGATATTCGGCTGTCTAAACGCGCGCATAGATGTTGCCGAGAGACCGGGCTTCGCCTTCAAGCGCGAAATTTTCCACTGTCGTCTCGCGCGCAGCGGCACTGCTTCGCTGCATCATCTCTGGATCGCTTAAGAAGCCGTTCGTCGCTTCAACCATTGCATCAAGATTGTCGCGGCCAATGACGGTGCCGGTTTCGCCTTCGCGCACCAATTCCGGAAAGGCGCCAACATCCGTGGCGATTACGGGCACACCCGTCGACATGGCTTCCAGAGGGGTGAGGCCAAATCCTTCCCAGCGCTGGGGGGCAATGAAAAGATCGAGCGCGCGGTACCATTCGTTGATGTTGGTATGCTCTCCGACAAAGAGGATGCGGTCGGCAAGGCCTGCCGCTCGCACTCTTTCCTTTAGGCCATTTTCGAAATCCACATGCGGACCTGTCGCGCGTCCGGCAACGATGGCCGACCATTGCGGGTGATCTGGCAGAACGCGGATCATCGTGTCAACGAAGAGATCGGTGCCCTTCTGGTGCCGTATGCGGCCGAAGCAGCCGGCATATTTGCGCTGAGGATCGAGACCGCGAGCCGCCTTGGCCTCAGCCTTATCGGCGGGCGGGGAGAAGCGATCGGTGTCGATGCCGTGCATGATGACCGTGCTCGGCACCTCCAAATAGGAGGCCGTCTGGCTATTGGTGGCTATCACGCCATCCATTCTGGAAATCAGAAACTTGGTCCAGCCAGTGTGCTTACGCTGCGAGGCGGAGGTGAAGACGATCTGCAGCTTCATGCGCAGAATGTCGCGCATGATGATGGCCGGCAGCATTTCTATATTGCGGCGCGCATGCCAGACGCGCGGTCTGCCTGCCGGACCGTTTTGCCAGAGCCGCCACAGATCGCGGAAACGCACATATGGCAGGCTTTCGGGCAGGCCGGGGCCGATGACGGCGATCTTCTGCCCGAGCCGGTTCTGCACCGGCACGAGCTGAATGATCGTGGATGTCACGCCCGAGAGCCTGCGCTTGAAGTTCGGCGCAAGGACGCAGACATCTTTCAGATCGACATGGGGCAAGTGTAGAAGTCTCGCAACAGGAGCGGGGGATTTCAGTTCCAGTTGACGGACAGGATCTCGTAGCCGCGCGAGCCGCCAGGCGCATTCACTTCAATGCTATCACCCACTTCCTTGCCGATCAGGGCGCGGGCAATGGGGGAGGAAATCGAAATGCGACCTTCCTTTACGTCAGCTTCCTGATCGCCAACGATCTGGTAGGTCTTTTCTTCATCGGTGTCTTCATCGATGAGCTTGACGGTGGCGCCAAACTTGATCTTGGAACCGGACATCTTGGAGAGATCGATGATCTCGGCGCGCGCAGTCAGATCTTCGAGCTCGGAGATGCGGCCTTCATTGTGGCTCTGCGCTTCCTTGGCGGCGTGATACTCGGCATTTTCCGACAGGTCGCCATGGGCGCGCGCTTCGGCGATCGCCTCGATGATGCGCGGGCGCTCTTCCTGCTGACGCCAGCGAAGTTCTTCCTGCAACTTGACGTAACCACCCTGGGTCATCGGTACTTTTTCTACCATCTTTTTATTCCTTCACATTCGCACCGCGGTAGTCGCAGACACAAAAAGAAACAGGTTCCGGAGCAAAACTTCGGAACCATGTCAAAATCACAATTTGTCGGACTATATCAGAAGAGCATCCTGAAATGCCAGCAAATTAAAAAGCCCGTTAAAAACAAGCATTTTCAACGTGCTCCGCTTGTGATTTGACTTTTGTCATTGGAACATATAGAGAACATACTATGAAGAAGTCAATCAAAGAGCGGCTTGCAGTTCTCTCCGATGCAGCGAAGTATGACGCCTCCTGCGCGTCCAGCGGGACCTCGAAACGCAACTCGGCGCAAAGCGGCGGGCTTGGGTCGACGGAGGGCTCGGGCATCTGCCATGCCTATGCGCCGGATGGCCGTTGTATCTCGCTTTTAAAGATTCTTCTGACCAATTTCTGCATCTATGATTGTGCCTATTGCATCAACCGTTCGTCCAGCAATGTCGAACGCGCACGCTTTACCGTGGAAGAGGTCGTGTGGCTGACACTGGAATTTTACCGGCGAAACTACATCGAGGGTTTGTTCCTTTCTTCCGGCATCATTCGCTCTTCCGACCACACGATGGAGGAACTGGTGCGCGTAGCAAAGGAATTGCGCGTCACCCATGGCTTCCGGGGTTATATCCACCTGAAGTCCATCCCTGAAGCATCGCCGCGTCTGATTGAAGAAGCGGGGCTTTATGCCGATCGTCTCTCGATCAATATAGAACTTCCGACCGATAGCGGAATCGGCAAGTTCGCGCCGGAAAAGCAGCCCGGCAATATTCGCCGCTCCATGGCGGATATCCGACTGAAGATCGAGGAGGCGGGCGAGCCGACCCTGAAGACGAAGCGGGTGAAGACCTTTGCGCCGGCCGGGCAGAGCACGCAGATGATTGTCGGTGCCGACGGCGCCGACGACGGCACGATTCTCTCGACCAGCGCGCGGCTTTACGGAAGCTATGGCCTGCGGCGCGTCTATTACTCCGCCTTCAGCCCTATTCCGGATTCATCCAAGAACCTGCCGCTCATCAAGCCGCCCTTGATGCGCGAGCACAGGCTCTATCAAGCCGATTGGCTCTACCGGTTCTACGGCTTCGACATCGGCGAGATTACCTCGACGCAACAGAACGGCATGCTCGATCTCGATATCGATCCCAAGCTCGCCTGGGCGCTCGGCAACCGCCAGAAGTTTCCTGTCGATGTCAATTCGGGTGAGAGAGAGATGCTGCTGCGCGTGCCTGGGTTCGGCGTGAAGACGGTGAACTCCATTCTGTCCTCGCGCCGCTTTCGGAGACTGCGCTTGGAAGATCTGGCGCGCTTTGGCGTATCGCTGAAGAAGGTGAAGGCGTTTGTCGTCGCGGATGGCTGGACGCCGGGCAAGTTGACCGAGCGGCCCGACCTGCGCGCCATGTTCACACCGCCACCGGAACAGTTGTCGTTGCTGTGATGTATGCGGTCGAACTGGAGGGCAGGGGCAATTTTGGCGAATGGCGCGATGCCGCGCGTTCGCTTCTTGCGGCGAGTGTGGCACCGAGCGATGTGGACTGGCGGCTGAAGAGCGACCGCGGTACGCGTCTTGATTTCGAGCAGCAGGCCTCTCTACCGGTAGCGAAGACGCCAGCGCAGATCACGGTTCCATCGGCCTTTCTGCCGTTGGCGGAAGCCATCATCTGCCACAGCGATCCGGCGCGCTTTTCTTTGCTGTATCGTCTCCTGTGGCGGCTGCAGCAGGATCGGGCACTCTTGCAGATCAAGGCCGATCCGGATGTTCAAGCGGCCCGGCAAATGGAGAAATCCGTCCGTCGCGACAGCCACAAGATGACCGCCTTCGTCCGTTTCAAGGAAGTGCCGGGCGAGGGCGCGCAAGCACGGCGCTGCTTCATTGCGTGGTTCGAGCCGGATCATTTCATCGTCGAGCGAAAGGCGCCGTTCTTCCAGCGTCGCTTCAACGACATGGATTGGCTGATTGCAACCCCGAAAGGGTCTGCGCGGTGGAATGGTCAGTTGCTTGAGACGTCGCGAGAGCCGGCGGAGCGGCCGGATATTTCCGACGAGACGGACGAGTTGTGGCGCACCTACTATGCCAATATCTTCAATCCGGCGCGGCTGAAGATCAAAGCCATGACGGCGGAAATGCCGAAGAAGTATTGGAAGAACCTGCCAGAGGCCGATCTCATCCCGGAACTTGTCATTGGCGCGGAGGCGCGCGTGCTCGGCATGGCGGCCAAGGCTGCGACGGAGCCGCAGATGTTTCACCATCGCATCCAGGCGGCGGCCGCTGCCAAGCCACAGGAAGTGCTGCCGGATGCAAATACGCTCGCTGGCGTGAAGCGTGAAGCTCAAAGCTGTCAGATGTGCCCGCTCCATTGTGCCGCAACGCAAACCGTCTTTGGCGAGGGGCCTGAGAAGGCGCAGGTGATGATCGTCGGTGAGCAGCCGGGAGATCATGAAGATCTTGCCGGGCGACCCTTTATCGGTCCGGCGGGCAGGGTGTTCGATCAGGTCCTGGGGGAGACGGGGATTGAGCGTCAATCGCTTTATGTGACCAACGCGGTCAAGCATTTCAAATATGAGGCGCGGGGCAAGAAACGCATTCACCAAAGACCCAATGCCGGTGAGGTTGAGCGTTGCCGTTGGTGGTTGACGCGGGAGATCGATCTCGTTCAGCCCAAGCTTATCGTCGCGATGGGCGCAACGGCGGTTTACGCTTTGACGGGGATGAAAGAGACACTGTCGAGCGTTCGCAGCCGGCCGATCCCTATGGAGAATTCGCGCATCCTCTTTGCCACGGTGCATCCATCCTACCTGCTTAGAATTCCCGACCCGGCACGTCAGTCGCAGGAGAGGGCGCTCTTCGTCGAAGACCTGCGCGCCGTGCGGCGATTGTCCGAAGCGTGAGGTGAAGCGTACCCGCGTTGGGTTCTTGCTGCCGCAGTAGAACGGTTCGCCCTTTTCGAAAATGCGCTGTTTCTAAACATTAAAAGCCGTTCATGAAGTAATTGTAATGCGACTATCTCCGTTTTTGGGAGTTTAATCAGCATCAACATCCAACGGTGGTTAGGATGTTGTATGTGGAAGTTATAAAAGGATTTGTATCATGTCTATTCGTAATAATCTTGCTGTTATTCTTGTTGCCGGTACTATGCTCGGCGGAGTTGCTTACACTGCCGAAGCTGCATCGACAACTGCAGCGCAGACGGAAACCAAGGGCGCTGTTGTTCCGAATAAGGCCATCGACAAGGATGTTGGTCGTCTCTCCCAGGACGGCGCACAGGCCTTGGCCGATATTCAGGCGACACGCCTGGCAATCTTCAACGCGAAGCCGGATGAGGCCAAGACCTTCATCAACAAGGCGAAGGACGAGCTGCAGAAGGCCTCCAAGGACGAAGCAGTCTTCATGAAGGCTGAAGCGGATCTGACGAAACCGACCAAGGCACCCGTCGCAGGTGATGCGAAGGCGGATGCAAAGCCCGCATCTGCGACGCCCATCCAATGGCTGCCAGTCGACTCTCAGTTGACGCTCGGTGAAGACTTCAAGGCAACGCCTGAAAAGGTCGCGGCCATTACCGAAGCCAACAAGAGCCTGAAGACCTCCGATCGCCAGGGTGCGCTTGAAAAGCTTGCCGTCGCGGATGTCGATGTCGAGTTCATCACCGCCGCCCTACCGCTCAATCAGACGGTCACCGATGTTGGCAAGGCTGCCGACCTGATCAACCAGGGCAAGTTCTATGAAGCCAATGCGTTGCTGAAGGATGTGACGGATAACGCGATGCTCAACATCGTCGATATCTACGGTCAGCCTTACAAGGCAAAGGCAGAAAAGCCTGCCAATGCTGCAGCGGTCACGCCTTCGACAGACAAGGCCGCTGCTCCAAAGGGCTAATTGCCCTTCCACATACTGAAACGAAAATGGCCTCCCCGGTTGGGGAGGCCTTTGTTTTGAACACTTTACCTTTCGAACGGAAACGGTGCCTTAGAAATAGCTCTGCAGCGGCTTCACTTCGAGATTGCCGGCCTTCAGCGCCTTGATGGCAAGGGCTGCGGCTTCCGCACCGGCCATAGTGGTGTAGTAGGGCACCTTCTGCATCAGCGTTGCGCGACGTAGCGACTTGGAGTCGGAGATCGCTTTGTTGCTGTCGGTGGTGTTGATGACCAACTGGACCTGACGGTTGCGGATGCCATCCTCAATGTGAGGGCGACCTTCCTGCACCTTGTTGATCTTCTCGGCTGCGATGCCTTGCTCCGCGAGGAAACGCTGTGTGCCGCCGGTTGCCAGAACCTTGAAGCCTGCTTCCACCAGAATGCGGATCGCCGGCAGAACGCCTTCCTTATCCTGATCGCGAACCGAGACGAACACCGTGCCGGAGCGCGGCAGGTCGACGCCAGCACCCAACTGCGACTTGGCGAATGCCAGCGCGAAATCGGTGTCGAGACCGATGACTTCGCCGGTGGAGCGCATTTCCGGTCCGAGCAGAATATCGACGCCGGGGAAGCGGGCGAAGGGGAAGACGGCTTCCTTGACGGCGATGTGCTTCAGGTTGCGTGGATCGGGCTTCTCGCCGTAAGCGGCGATCGCCGCGTCGAGCTTCTCACCCGCCATGACGCGGGCTGCGATCTTGGCAATCGGCGCGCCGATGGTTTTGGCGACGAAGGGCACGGTGCGCGACGCGCGCGGGTTGACTTCCAGAACGTAGATGGTGCCGTCCTTGATGGCGTATTGCACGTTCATCAGGCCGCCGACCTTCAGCGCCTTGGCAAGTGCTGCCGTCTGGCGCTCCAGTTCGTCCAGCGTTTCGGGCGAGAGCGAGCGGGCAGGCAGCGAGCAGGCGGAGTCGCCCGAGTGAATGCCGGCCTCTTCGATATGCTCCATGATGCCGGAGACGAAGACGCTTTCGCCGTCGCACAGCGCATCCACATCCACTTCAACAGCATTGGTCAGGTAGCTATCGAAAAGCAGCGGGTTCTTGCCGAGCAGTGTGTTGATCTGGCCGGTCTTGTCGTTCGGATAGCGCTGCTTGATGTCTTCCGGCACGAGGCCTGGAACGGTATCGAGCAGATAGGTCTGCAACTGGCCTTCCGAATGGATGATCTGCATGGCGCGGCCACCCAGAACGTAGGAGGGGCGAACGACCAGCGGGAAGCCAATTTCGGAGGCGACGAGACGCGCCTGTTCGACAGAGTAGGCGATGCCGTTGTTTGGCTGCGCCAGATCGAGCTTCATCAGCAGCTTCTGGAAGCGGTCGCGGTCTTCGGCAAGGTCGATCATGTCCGGCGCGGTGCCGAGGATCGGAATGCCGTTCTTTTCCAGCGCTTCGGCAAGCTTCAGCGGTGTCTGACCACCGAACTGCACGATGACGCCGATGAGTTCGCCCTTTTCCTGTTCCGCGCGCATGATCTCTATCACGTCTTCGGCGGTCAGCGGCTCGAAATAGAGGCGGTCGGAGGTGTCGTAGTCGGTCGAAACCGTCTCCGGGTTACAGTTGATCATGATCGCTTCGAAGCCCGCATCCTTCAGCGCGAAGGCGGCATGGCAGCAGCAATAGTCGAATTCGATGCCCTGGCCGATACGGTTCGGACCGCCGCCGAGGATGACGACCTTCTTGCGGTCGGACACCTGCGCTTCGGAGCGCAGTGCACCGACGAAAGGCATCTCATAGGTGGAGTACATATAGGCGGTCGGCGAGGCGAACTCGGCAGCGCAGGTATCGATACGCTTGAAGACCGGACGCACATTCAGGCTGTTGCGCAGCTCGGCCACTTCCTTCGGGCGCTTGCCGGTCAGAGAAGCGAGGCGGGCGTCGGAGAAGCCCATGGCCTTCAGCATGCGCAGATTTTCGGCGTCGGTCGGCAGGCCGTGTTCACGCACACGCGCTTCCATGTCGACGATCGCCTTGAACTGGGCGATGAACCATGGATCGATCTTGGAGTTCTCGTGCACTTCGGCTTCGGACATGCCCGTGCGCAGTGCCTGGGCAACCATGCGCAGGCGATCCGGCGTCGGCGTGCCAATGGCAGCGCGGATGGCGTTCTTGGAGCCTTCGCCTTCTTCGTAACCGGGGATTTCGATCTCATCGAGACCGGTGAGGCCGGTTTCCATGCCGCGCAGCGCCTTCTGCAGCGATTCGGCGAAGGTACGGCCAATTGCCATCACTTCACCAACGGACTTCATGGCGGTGGTCAGGATCGGCGAAGCGCCGGGGAATTTTTCGAAGGCAAAGCGCGGGATCTTCGTCACGACATAGTCGATGGACGGTTCGAAGGAGGCAGGCGTTGCGCCGCCGGTAATATCGTTGTCGAGTTCGTCCAGCGTGTAGCCGATGGCAAGCTTGGCCGCGACCTTGGCGATCGGGAAGCCGGTTGCCTTGGAGGCAAGCGCGGACGAGCGCGAAACGCGCGGGTTCATTTCGATGACGACGAGGCGGCCATCCTTCGGGTTGACGGCGAACTGGACGTTCGAGCCGCCGGTTTCGACGCCGATCTCACGCAGAACCGCAATCGAGGCATTGCGCATGATCTGGTATTCTTTGTCCGTCAGCGTCAGCGCCGGAGCAACGGTGATCGAGTCGCCGGTGTGAACGCCCATCGGGTCGATGTTTTCGATGGAGCAGATGATGATGCAGTTGTCCGCCTTGTCGCGGACGACTTCCATCTCATATTCCTTCCAGCCGAGAACCGATTCTTCGACCAGAACTTCCGTCGTCGGCGAGGCATCGAGGCCGCCAGAGACGATATCGAAGAATTCCGAGCGGTTATAGGCAATGCCGCCGCCGGTGCCTCCAAGCGTAAAGGACGGGCGAATGATGGCTGGCAGGCCGACATGGTCGATCGCTTGGGCGGCAATTGCCATGGCATGCGCCATGTAGCGCTGCTTGCGGTCCGTCTCGCCGAGGTTCCACTGGTTTTCCAGCTCGTCCAGTGCCTTGTCGAGGTCGGCGCCGGAAAGCTTGCTCTTCACCTCTGCGCGGGCCGCCTCATGCTTCTTGCGGTCGGCGTCCTTGATCTCGGTGGCGTTTGCCAGCATCGAACGCGGGGTTTCGAGACCGATCTTCGCCATGGCTTCGCGGAAGAGGGCGCGGTCTTCGGCCTTGTCGATTGCTTCCGGCTTGGCGCCGATCATCTCGACATTGTAGCGGTCGAGGACGCCCATGCGCTTCAAGGAGAGCGCGGTGTTCAGCGCCGTCTGGCCGCCCATGGTGGGCAGCAGCGCATCGGGGCGTTCCTTGGCAATGATCTTGGCAACCACTTCCGGCGTGATCGGTTCGACGTAGGTCGCGTCCGCAAGGCCGGGGTCGGTCATGATGGTGGCGGGGTTGGAGTTGACCAGGATGACCCGGTAACCTTCTTCCTTCAGCGCCTTGCAGGCCTGGGTGCCGGAATAGTCGAATTCGCATGCCTGACCGATGACGATCGGTCCCGCGCCAATGATGAGGATGGATTTGATATCTTGGCGCTTTGGCATGGCTCTCGTTCCGCTTTCGTGTTGCGCAAAAAACGGCCATGGTGAAACTTCACCGGCCGGGGCGCGCAATTCCAAATCTTTTCAGGCTAGAAGCGGCTTATAGGCAAATGTTTTGGCGAACGGAACCCCGAATCTTCGCTTTCCGACAGGAAAGTTCTCGCGCCGCAAAAGGATCATGCCGGGTGATCCTTCGCGCGTTGTCAAACGTAAGCTTCTTCAACCGCTTAAATCGTCGCCTCCAACCGGATGCAGGATAATCATGATCATCGTTCATTACCTGGAAAATTCCCGCGCGCACCGCATTCTCTGGCTGCTGGAGGAACTTGAGCTTCCCTATGAGGTGAAGACCTACAAGCGCGGGTCGGATATGCGCGCGCCGAAGAGCCTCAAACAGGTCCACCCGCTCGGCAAGTCTCCAGTGATCGAGGATCGGGGCACGGTTTATGCAGAGAGCGGCG
Source organism: Agrobacterium cavarae (assembly GCF_004310285.1). Taxonomy (GTDB): domain Bacteria; phylum Pseudomonadota; class Alphaproteobacteria; order Rhizobiales; family Rhizobiaceae; genus Agrobacterium; species Agrobacterium cavarae. Next base: position 96,607 of record NZ_SISF01000033.1, on the reverse strand, counting down.
CGATCATCGAATATCTGCTCGATACCTATGGAGAGGGCAGGCTGCGGCCGGAGAAAGGCACGGATGGCTATCGGCGCTATCTCTACTGGCTGCATTATGCCGAAGGATCAGCCATGCCGCTTCTGTTGCTCAAGCTTCTCTTCTCGCGCCTGCCGAGCCAGATGCCGTTTTTCTTAAGACCCGTGGCGGGTATGATCTCCAAAGGGGTGGCGGCAAAGCTCATCGATCCGCAACTGATCGACCATGTGGCCTATTGGGAGGCCGAACTTTCCAGGGACGGCTATTTTGCCGGAGACATGCTGACCGGCGCGGATATTGCCATGAGCTTTCCGGTCGAGGCGGCGACGAGCCGAGCGGATGGCGTTGGCGAAACAAAGGCGATCAGGCGCTTTCTCGATACCATACGCGCACGGCCTGCCTACCAGCGCGCGCTTGAGAAAGGCGGAGCCTATATCTACGCGCGCAGCTGACACGAGTACTCCTCTTGCGGGAACGCTTTGCGGTAGTTAGCGTTTAGCGCAAGCATATTGAAGGGGAGATTGCCATGCAGTGGAGAGGGCGCCGCCAGTCGGACAACATCGAAGATAGACGCGGCATGTCGACCGGCGGCATGGGCGGCGGAGGTGGTTTTCGCTTACCGACCGGCGGCCGCGGTGGCGGGATCGGTATCGGTGGTCTTGTCGTTATTTTGCTGATCAGCTGGGCACTTGGCATCAACCCGCTGACTTTGCTCTCGGGCGGTGACACATACTCCGATAGCGGCAGTCAGCAGCAACAGACCGGCACGCGCCCGCAAGGCCAATCCAGTGATGAGACGACGGCGTTCGTCCGCACCATTTTGGCAGAGACAGAAGATACCTGGGGCAAGATTTTCCAGGCCTCCGGGGAAACCTATCAGAAGCCGACGCTGGTTCTGTTCTCCGGCCAGGTTCGCTCTGCTTGCGGCAACGCGACGTCGGCATCCGGCCCGTTCTACTGCCCGGTGGATCGCAAGGTCTATCTGGACACCGACTTCTTCCGCGAGCTTTCGCAGCGTTTCGGTGCCTCGGGCGACTTTGCTCAGGCCTATGTGATTGCGCATGAGGTGGGCCATCACGTCCAGAACCTCACCGGCGTGCTTCCGGAATTCAACCAGCGTCGCCAGTCCATGAGCGAGAGCCAGGCCAACGCGCTGTCGGTGAAGGTGGAACTGCAGGCCGATTGCTATGCCGGCATCTGGGGCAAGTCCACGCAGCAAAAGGGCATCCTCGAAGCTGGCGATCTGGAAGAGGCGCTGAACGCCGCCCACCAGATTGGCGACGATACGCTGCAGAAGAAAACGCAGGGCTATGTCGTTCCCGATAGCTTCAACCACGGCACATCGGCGCAGCGCGTCGAATGGTTCCGCCGCGGGTTTGAGAGCGGGCGGGTTGAGGATTGCGATACATTCTCGGCTGATATTTGAGGGGCTTTCGATAGCTCCACGTCCTCGGGCTCAGCCCGAGGAGGTGGGTGCAAACTTGACTGGCCTTCAGCTCGCCAGCCTCTGCGATGGAGCGTCATTTTCTCCGCCGTCCATCTTCTCCCAAGTTCCACCGTTCCTGTAACGCCATGCAAGCTGGCCTTGATCATCGATGGTGATGAGCGCGAGCCAGCCATTGTCAAACAGCGCGCTCACCTGCGGATGCCGTTGCAGGATGTCGGTGATCGCCTCCTTCGGGGCCTCTAGGGCGACAGTCAGCCGCAGCGGTTCATGGACCAGTTTTTCGCCATCATGCACCGATTGCCAGGGAAGCCCGGCGCGCAGATTGCCGCCATTGCCTTCGACTACGCCGATGCCGCCGACGACATTGTGCAGCAGCTTGTTGCCCGCACCGAAGAGGGAGGGCGCAACCGCCGAGCCGAAATATTGCAGGCTGATCCAGCTTGCGACGACCACAGGTGCGGTCAGGATGAGTTCGAGGATTTTGAAGTCCTCGTCCTTCTGCCAGACGTAGTCATGCAGGAAGGCTTGCCCCTCCAGCGATTTGCCCGCCGTGCGTGCCCGTGGGGCGGCGATGAAGGCGCGGCATCCGGCAAGGCCGAATTCCGGGCGGGTCTCCGACCAGTCGCGGCTTCGCGCATGCAGGTTGTCCCCTGTCGCCCGCGGGAGGTGGCGTGCACGCTCTGCTCTCGTCAGGCGACCAGCATCGGCCAGCCATTTGCGCAGCTGAGCCAGATCTTTCGAAGCGATGTTGCTGTCCAGATCATCTTCGAAGAGCGTGACGGCGTCCGTCGTCGTGTCGTGCAGGCCGGCAAGGAAGATGGTGTCGTCCGGAATGGTGATGCCCTTTGCAGTGAGGGCCTCACGCACCGCCCGATCGTTGATGAGATCGGCCAGCAGACGTGCATTGACATCACCCGCATGGCCGCCGCAGGCGCCGCAATGCAGCGCGCTGGCGTAAGGATTGTTGACGACATTGGCGCCGTGACCGCAGATCAGCACGAAGCGGCCGAAGCCCTCGGTCAGCGACATGGCTTTCAGCACCCTTTCCGCCATGGCTGCCTTCGTTTCCAGGTCGAGGTTTTGGACAAAGCGAGGCTTGGCCTTGTCGAGCTTCATACCCTTGGTGAAACGCAGACCGTCCCGGAGCAGCTTGCCGGCATAGACCGGCCCCATTGCCTCAACGAAAGCGAAGGAGGAGACGGCGGCGAGCTTGAACCGGCCCCAGGCGCGGATGGCCCGCGCACCGAAGCGGGCCTTCTGGTCAGCCCTATGATCGTCATCGACGGCGCTGCAGGTGAAGACGGATGGCTTCAGCAGCACCGGCAGCCGGTGTTCTGCGACATCGGAGGCAAAGCCGTGATGGCTGGCGCCAAGGCCGAAGAAGCCGGCAAAGCCGATCGTGCGGATGGACGGGTCCATGCTTTCGAGCGACCGCCGGAAGACTTCGGAACGGACATCGATGCAGAAGGCTGCCTGCAGTATCGGCCGCTGGTCTGCCACGGTGGCGGTCGAAGGCGCGGCGAGAGCGGCTGCGAGCTTTCTCTGGGCCGCGTGCTCGGCCGCAGACTGCAGAAGGCTGTCGATCTGGATGTCGCGATTGGCGACAACAGACGCTACATGGGCGGTGCGGACCTTCCGCCACTCGGCCTCGATATCCGTCTTGTGCTGCAGGTATAGCGCTTCTTCGAACACCAGCCGGATTGCGAGAAGCTCAAGCGCTGTTGTGTCGACGCCGCCGTCGATTTCGGCCTTGAACTGGATGTGGCGGGCATATTGCGCCCAGCCACCAAGCGTCAGCAGCAGCTGGTGGAAATAGGTGCCCGGCTCTGCGCCAAGCCCAAGCGAAACGGCAGCTCGCTCGATGGCGGCATGCGGCGTTTCGGGGGTGTCCGACACATGGATGCCGAAGCCCTTGAGACCGAGGATTTCCGGGGTGAGGTCATGCGTGGCAAAGGCCCGCCAGGCGGCGTAGAGGCCGTTGCGTCTCGATGCCGCCCAAAGGGCCTGGCCCTGATCGAAAAAGCCCGCAGCGAAAGTTTCGATCCGATCCGAGATCACGCCCGGCCAATCCTGATCCGTCGCCTTCGCCGCAATATCGGCAACGGTTGGCAGAGCCTGGATCGGTGACGCTTCCTTCGAGAGCGCAGCTTTGATCGCAGCCAGATCGATGCTCGGGTCTGCGGCGTTCGTCTGGAGTGCCGCGAGGATGTCCTCATCCGTCATGTCACCCGTGGCAATCTTGTCCGTAAAATGCCTGCGGGGCAAAGCAAGCCGCACACCGCCGATGCGGGCTAGCAGCGCCGCCGTCTGATCAAAGGTCTCGTTTGCCTGGCCGAGGAAAGGGTTGACGGCAACCGTCGCCGTCAAGGGCCAGGCTGGTGGAATGGCCCGCACGGCCTGATCTGCAGCTTTTGCCAGAGCATCGCCGTGAAGTGTATCGACTGGGGTTATGGTGGTCATGAGGCTTACTCCTTCACGGAAGCGGAGGTTGCGGAGCCGGGGAGTTTCCAGCCGCCGAGCAGGCGATCGAAGAGGGCGTTGACGTAAAGCCCATTTGCGAGGTGGACGCGCAGACCCGCTGCTGCCGGATGGTAGGCCCAGAGGGGAAAGAGCGACTGGGCAACCGCCACAAGGCCGAAGGTGACGACGGCGAGCAGCATCAGCGTCCATTCCAATGGGTCGGGCTGGGGCGGAGGCGGGAGCGTGCCGTGCATCAGCGTATCAGCGATCTTCTGCAGGGCGAAATAGGCAGTTGCGGCGAGGACAGCGTAGAGTGATGTCCGCCAGGTGAGCGCCCACGGAGCGGCATCCGCCAGGCCCTGGGCGATCAGATAGGCCACGCCGAAGATCAGGATCGCGCCGAGTGCCAGTGCCTGCGGTGGCTTGTCGGCAAAGCCGAAGAGGAGGCCGATCACCGCATAGATGGCAAGAGCGAGCAGGAAGGCGCGACCGACGGCCTTGGCATTGGGGATGGTGATCGGACCGGGGCGGCGGATCGAGGCAACGGTTTCGATGGCCGAGCCGGAGGCCAGAAAGGAATGAGCCTTGTAGAGCGAATGCGCGACGATGTGCAGCAGGGCAATCGGGAAGAGTGCCAGGCCGCATTGCAGGATCATGAAGCCCATCTGCGCCACTGTCGACCAGGCGAGCGAGGTCTTGACCGCAGACTGGGTCAGCATCACCACACTGCCGAAGATCGCGGTAAAGCCGCCGACCATGACCAGAGCCGCAAGGACGATGGGAGCCTGCAGCATGACATCGGCGAAGCGGATCAGCAGGAAGCCGCCGGCATTGACGACGCCCGCATGGAGAAGTGCAGAAACCGGTGTTGGCGTCTCCATGACCTCCGTCAGCCATCCATGGGTGGGGAACTGTGCGGACTTCAGGAGGGCAGCGACAGCCAGCAATGCTGCAGCGGCGATCGTCAGCGGCAGGCCCTGTCCCTGTTGTGCTTTGAAAAGGATGGTGGCGATGTCACCGGTCTTGAAGGTGACGGCAAGCAGGACAACGGCGCCGATCAGGGCGAGATCGCCAAGCCGCGAGACGAAGAACTTCTTGCGCGCAGCGCGCCTTGCAGCAATCCGCTCCGGATAGAAGATCAGCAACTGGTGGAGCAGAAGACTTGCCGCACACCAGCCGATGACGAGTTGCAGCAACGTGCCGGATTGAACGAGCAGCAAAACCGCGGCAAGCGTTGCCGTCATCCAGCCGGTAAAGGGTCCTTGCCGGGCTTCGCCATCGAGAAAGGTGCCGGCGTAGCGCAGCACCACCCAGCCGATGAAGGAGACGAGCAGAAGCATCACCAGGCTGACGAGGTCGAGCCTCGAGGCGAGCGCCACGTAGCTGTAGCCGATCATCGGGCTCGTGCCGGGTCCGTAGAGAGCGAGGACGAGGCCTGAGAGGAGAGCGACGAGAATGGATGCGAGCGCGGCCAGTTCGGCAAGGTGGATCGCCGCGCGCGGACGAAGACCCGGTGCCTTGAAGGCACTATACGATGCATAGGCGAGAAGAAGCGGCGCGAGGAGCGGTAGAGCGTAGATCACGATAGTTCTCCGGTCTGTGGGCTGCTTGGGGAGGATGAGCAGCGGCGTGTGATAGACCGATTATCAAGAACCGAAGCCCTATAAAAATTCATTGTTTCTCTTAAAACGTTCTATAAAATAGAACGATGTCCGATCTGAATTATCACCACCTCCGCTATTTCCGCGCTGTCGCTCATTACGGCAATCTGACGCGCACGGCAGAGCGGCTGAACCTGTCGCAGTCGGCATTGTCCATTCAGATCAAGCAGTTGGAGGAGCGGCTGGGTCACGCGCTCTTCGAGCGGCGAGGGCGGCAGCTTTACCTGACGGAGGCTGGTCGCATTGCGCTTGACCGCGCCGACACGATCTTTGCTGCTGGCGAGGAGCTGATCGAGACTTTGAAAGAGACCGGGCGCAGCCGTCGCGCCATCCGCATTGGCGCGCTCGCCACGCTATCACGCAACTTCCAGATCGAGTTTTTGCGCCCGATCCTGGGGCGTTCGGATGTCGATATGATTCTGCGCTCGGGTAGTACGAGCGAGCTTTTGGGCGCGCTGGAAACACTGAACCTCGATATCGTTCTCCTGAACCAGCCGCCGATGGCGGATTCCGTCACACCCTTCATCGCTCAACATATCTATCAGCAGCGGGTCAGCCTCGTGGGCAGGCCGTCCTTCGGTAAGCCGGGAGCGACGCTCGCTGATCTTTTGGCCGAACACCCGGTCATCCTGCCGACGCTCGAAAGTAGCGTGCGTACTCAGTTCGAGGCTCTGACCGCGCGGCTTGGCCTCAGTCCTCAGATCGCAGCCGAAGTCGATGACATGGCAATGATGCGTCTTCTGGCACGAGAGGGGGCAGGGCTTGCGGTTCTGCCACCCATCGTCGTCAAAGGAGAATTGGAGGCCGGTACGCTGGTGGAGTTCGATGCGCTGCCGGGCATGGTCGAATCGTTTTATGCGGTGACGATCAAGCGCCGTTTCCCCAACCCGCTGTTGAAGCCGCTTCTGCAGGGTGAGAGTTAGACGATCAGCAACGCAGTGACAAACATACCAAGCGCGAAGATCGTATGAGCAACGAGGTTGAGCGCGCGCACTTTGTTGGGGTTGGGCGTCTTGGAGGCAGCCCACCCGATGCCGAGACCGGGTTGGAGCAGGAACCAGCCGGCACCCACGGTAACGATGCCGACGACGAAGGGTAGCAGGAAGGTCGGGGCCGCAAACCAGCCCGGTGGCACGATCAACGCAAGGATAATGCCGTAGAGAATGCCGACTGCATAATGGGCAATCCAGCCAATCGCGACCTCATTGGCGTGCGGTTCGGCCTTTGCAATGCTGTCGTGGAAGACTTTGCCCTTGGGCAGGTGCCAGAACCAACGGCCGACGGGACCCCAATTGGCGGCCGATTGGCCGAAGGCGCGGTGGAGGATGATCGCCCAGATATCCATGAAGAGCGTACCGCCAATCCCCATTGCCGCGCCGCGCCAGAGAATCTCCCACATCCGTTATCCCTCCCGAATCGTGATGTGGAGAAGATGGCTCGCGCCTCACGGGGAGACAAGGGCAGGCAGACCCTCTGACGTCTGGGTAAAAGAAAAAGGCCCGAAAACCGCTCGCGGTTCTCGGGCCTCGTTTGTCTGGTCTGTGCCGACGATCAGGCGGCCTGGCCGTAGCTTCTGTACTGGCTTTCATTCTGGGAGAGCTTGAACTGTGCAAGCAGCGTCTTCAGGGCCGCGGCTTCTGTCGCGAGGCCGTGGCTCGCGGCCGTCTGTTCTTCCACCATCGCGGCATTCTGCTGCGTTCCCTGGTCGATCGTGTTGATTGCGGTGTTGATCTCCTGCAGACCGGTCGACTGTTCGCGGGTAGCAAGCACGATGGCGTCGATGTGCTTGTTGATCTCCTGTACTTCCGCAACGATGGTTTCCAGCGCCTTGCCGGCATTGCCGACCAGCGTCACGCCGGATTCAACCTGCGTGGTAGACGTGCTGATCAAGGTCTTGATTTCCTTGGCGGCATTGGCAGAGCGCTGAGCGAGTTCGCGCACTTCCTGGGCAACGACAGCAAAGCCCTTGCCTGCTTCACCGGCACGGGCGGCTTCCACGCCCGCATTGAGGGCCAGCAGGTTGGTCTGGAAGGCAATCTCGTCGATGACGCCGATGATCTTGGAGATTTCGTTGGAGGAGTGCTCGATGCCCTCCATGGCCTTTACCGCATCGCCGACGACGACACCGGATTGTTCTGCGTTCTGACGCGCGCGCTCCACCAGACGACCGACCTCTTCGGCCCGCTTGGCCGAATCCTTGACGGTTGTGGTGATTTCCTCAAGCGCTGCCGCGGTCTCTTCGACGGAGGCCGCCTGCTGCTCGGTGCGCTTGGAGAGATCGTCCGCCGAGTGACGGATTTCGCTCGCGCCGGCATCGATGGCATTGGCATTGTGGCCGACATTGACGAGGGCCGCATTGAGCTTGGCTATGGAGGCGTTGAAGTCGGACCGCAGGCGATCGACGCGCGCAACGAAGGGCGTGTTGATGCGATGGTTGAGGTTGCCGTTGGAGAGATGGGTCAGGCCCTCGGCCAGCGCATCGACTGCGAACTGGATATCGGCGCTGTCCTTGGCGGATTGGCGCTCGCGTTCAGCCCGCTCCTGTTCCGTAATGGTGCGGTTACGCTCGGCATCGCCCTCCAGACGCTGGCGCTCCAGCGCATTGGTGCGGAAGACGGCAACGGCGCTGGCCATCGAGCCGATCTGGTCGGTGCGCTCCTGGCCGGGAATGGCGATGTTGAGATTGCCGGCGGCAAGCTGCTCCATAGCGAAGGTCATGCGCGTCACCGGTGTGATGACCACGCGGCTCAAAAGCAGAACCAGGCAGCCGATCATGCCGGCAACGGCGAGAGCCGTGGCGATGATCGCGGCAACACGGAATGTCGAAACGGAGGCGAAAGCGGCCTTGCTGTCGACGACGAAGCCGAGGTGCCAGCTGACCGAGGGCAGACCCTGCACCGGAATGAAGCTGATGATCTTATCGGCACCGTTCAACTGCGTCTGGCTGAGCGCCGTGCTGATCTTCGGCGTGTCTGTCGGGAAGAGATCTGCAAGCGTCTTGGAAATCACGCCCGCGTCCGGGTGGATCAGGATCGTCCCGTCATTATTGACGAGGAAGGCGTAGCCATCCGGGCCGGCATCGATCTTCTTGATCATGTCGACAAGGCTCGTCAGCGTGAAGTCGCTTGCGGCGACGCCTGCGAGCTTGCCGTTGCGCTTTACCGGAATGGCGGCGCTGACGACCAGTTCGCTGGTGGAGGAATCGATATAGGGCTCGGTCAGGATCGGCGCGTTGACCGCAACAGCCGCCTGGTACCAGGGGCGTTTGCGTGGATCGTAGCCTTCCGGCATCTTCTCGTTTGGCCAAGTGGTAAACACACCGGCCTCATCGCCGAAATAGGTGGACTTGAATTCGCGCACCAGAACGTCGTTCTCGAGCGCCTTGTCGAGCGTGACCTGGTCGGCGCCCTTGCTCAGCGCCGAAGCAACCATCTCGGTCATGATGACGCGACCGTTCAGCCAGTTGGCAATGCTGAGTGCCGCTTCTTCACCGGTAGAGCTCACCTTGTCGGAGACAAAGCTGTTGGCGGCGCCGCGCTGGAGGCTGTCGATATAGAGGGAGAAGCCGGCAAAGGCAGCAACGACAAGGCAGGATGCGGAAATGACGATCCGCGTCATCAAGTTCGATTTCGTGGACAAGAGATGGTCCCTCGGATGGCCCGGCGTGACGCCGGATTGACTGTAAACATGCCACTGGCAATTGCGGCGCGCGTCATGCACCCGAGAATTGATTTTCGTCAGTTAAGAAGCGTTAGAGTGAAAACTGTAAACATAAGCTTAAGCTGATGTTTTCCATAGTGCTTCGCGGATCGATCGACTTGATCTTCCGTAACGGCAACGGAAAGCTTGATTTTGAGGCAGTGCGCCTTTTTGTTGCGCAGTTCTGCCAAGTCTTTTATGCATGGCATCGACCGCTTCCAGCATACTCTGGAAGCGGTTTCAGTTTGAGGTGAGATCATGTCTTCGTCGGTAGCTGTCGGGAACGCGTCGCAGGGCGGCAGTTCATGGGCCGCGCATTTGCGCGCTACGCTTGCATTGGGTATTCCGCTCATCGGAGCGCAACTGGCGCAGCTTGGCATCCATACCACCGACATGATCATCGTCGGTCAGCTTGGTGCGGAAAAACTTGCCGCCATGGTGCTGGCCGGTCAGTTCTTCTTTGTCGTCTTCATCTTCGGCTCCGGCTTTTCGGTCGCGGTCGTCCCCATGGTTGCCAATGCCTACGGGCAGGGGGATGCGACGTCTGCCCGGCGCGCGCTTCGGATGGGCATGTGGGTGGCGATTGTCTATTGGCTGCTGGCGCTCGGGATTTTCCACAATGCGGAGCGCATTCTGGTGGCGCTTGGGCAAAATCCGAATGTGGCGAAGCTGACGGGCGATTATCTTGCTATTTCCAAGTTCGGCATGCTTCCGGGCCTGCTTTTCTATGTGATGCGCGGTCTGGTCAGCGCTATCGGGCGTGCGAGCATTGTTCTCTATGCGACGATCGCCATGCTGCTGATCAACGGCGTTCTGGCCTACGCCCTCGTTCTCGGCCATTTCGGCCTGCCCGCCATGGGCATGAATGGCGCTGCCGTGGTGGCCGTCATCGTCAATCTTTTCAGTCTTGTGTTCATCGTCGTCTATATTCAGACCCAGGAGGAAACACGCCAGTACGAGCTCTTCGTACGCTTCTGGAAGCCGGATTGGAAGGCGCTTGGCGAGGTGTTACGTCTCGGTCTTCCCATCAGCATCACCATTCTGGCGGAAGTCACGCTGTTTTCGGCCGCTTCCATTCTGATCGGCCAGATCGGCACGATCGAACTTGCGGCCCATGGTATTGCGCTGCAATTGGCATCGCTTGCCTTCATGATCCCGCTTGGGCTGTCTCAGGCCGCAACGGTGCGTGTTGGCGTTGCCCATGGCAGAGGCGATTATCCCAACCTGATCCGTGCGGCGATCACCGTCTATGCGGTTGCCTGCGTCATTGCGATTTGCGGCGGGATACTGTTCGCGGCGGTGCCTGAAAGGCTCGGCAGCCTGTTTCTCGATGAGCGGCTGCCAGAGGCGCCACAGGTGCTGGCTTATGCGTCGACGCTGATTATCATGGCAGGTCTATTCCAGCTTGTGGACGGTATCCAGGCCGTGGCCGCGGGCCTGTTGCGCGGATTGAAGGATGCACGCGTGCCAGCCCTTCTGGCTCTGATTTCCTATTGGCCGATCGGCTTTGGCCTTGCCTGGACCATGGCCTTTCCACTCGGCTTCGGGGGCGTGGGCGTCTGGTCTGGCTTTGTTGTGGGGCTGAGTGCTGCGGCGATCATGCTGACCACGCGCTTCTATCTGCTGGTGAAGCGTGAGATGAAAGCGGCTGGTAAAGTCTGAAACGAAAACGGCCCGCGTCAAAGCGGGCCGAGCATTATCTGGAGTAAAGCCGAGTCTTATCAGCGCTCTGCGAGGGCCGGTTCGCCCTTCTTCTCACGCAGCAGATTGACGAAGCGGCGGAAGAGGTAGTGGCTGTCCTGCGGGCCGGGCGATGCTTCCGGGTGGTGCTGCACCGAGAAGACCGGCTTGCCGGTGATGCGCAGGCCGCAATTGGTGCCGTCGAACAGTGACGTGTGAGTCTCTTCAACGCCTTCCGGCAGAGACTTCGCATCCACCGCAAAGCCATGGTTCATGGACACGATTTCCACCTTGCCGGTGGTGAAGTCCTTAACCGGGTGGTTTGCGCCATGGTGGCCCTGGTGCATCTTCTCGGTCTTGGCGCCAACGGCAAGGCCGAGCATCTGGTGGCCGAGGCAGATACCGAAGATCGGCAGGTCCGTCTTGATCAGGTTCTGGATGACCGGAACGGCATAGGTGCCCGTTGCAGCAGGGTCTCCCGGGCCGTTGGAGAGGAATACGCCATCCGGCTTCAGCGCCATGATGTCTTCGGCAGAGGTCTGTGCCGGAACGACGGTGACCTTGCAATCCAGACCGGCGAAGAGACGCAGGATGTTGCGCTTGACGCCGAAGTCGACGCAGACGACATGGTACTTGGCGTCCTGCTCACCGAGCGTGCCGTAACCTTCGCCCCAAACCCACGGCGTTTCGCTCCAGACGGAGGACTGACCGGAGGTGGCTTCAATGGCGAGATCGAGACCGACGAGGCCGCTCCAGGCCTTGGCTTCAACCTTCAGCGCTTCGATGTCGAAAACGCCGTTCGGGTCATGGGCGATCACTGCGTTCGGAGCCCCGTTTTCGCGGATCCAAGCGGTCAGTGCGCGCGTGTCGATGCCGCACAGTCCGATGATGCCGCGGCTCTTCAGCCAGTCGTCGAGGTGCTTGGCGGCGCGGTAGTTGGACGGGTCGGTGATGTCGGCCTTGAAGATAACGCCAACCGCGCCGTGGCGTGCTGCCGGCGTCAGGTCTTCGATGTCTTCGTCATTGGTGCCGATATTGCCGATATGCGGGAAGGTGAAGGTGACGATCTGGCCGAGATAGGACGGATCGGTCAGGATTTCTTCGTAACCCGTCAGCGCGGTATTGAAGCAGACTTCCGCCTGAACCTTGCCTGTCGCGCCGATGCCGGTTCCCTCGATCACGGTGCCATCTGCAAGAACGAGCATGGCGGTCGGTTTGCGTGTTGTCCAGGGAGCTGTCTCGGTCATCTCGTTTTCCGTTTCTGCCGGTCCGGCCCGCCTCTTGAAAGGCAGGACGAAAGCGGTCATGTTTTCTCGCGGAGCAAGGACGCGCGAAAGCCTTCGCGTCGTAACCTTCGTTAAATTCTCGTGCAGGTGCCGGAAAATAACGGAAGCGGTCCGTGCGGTCAACCGCGGGGCCGGTGAATCCGCAGGAATTAAAAGCAAGCTTCTTCAAAGACTTGAGCAAAGAGTTTGCCGATTGACGCCTGCTCGTTTATGTCACCCGCACAATTGTTAAGGAAAGTCCTGGGCTGGAAATATCTTCACGTCCGGCTTTCCAAGGAGAAACTGAGATGATCCGCGATACATTCGCAAGCGCCCTGAAAGAAGCCATGAAGGCCAAGGATGCCCTTCGCCTGTCGACGATCCGTCTGGTGCAGACGGCCATCAAGGATCGCGATATCGCCAATCGCGGCGTTGGCAAGGAGCCTGTTTCGGATGAGGAAATCCTACAGATTCTCGCCAAGATGATCAAGCAACGCGAAGAGTCCTCCTCCATCTATGAGAAGGCCGGACGCGAAGAGCTTGCCAAGCAGGAGCGTGACGAAATCGCCATCATCAAGTCCTTCATGCCGGAAGAAATTCCAGAGGCGGAGGTTCGTGGCATCATCGAAGGCGTGATTGCCGAAACCGGCGCGTCGGGCCTGCGGGACATGGGCAAGGTGATGGCTGTTCTGAAGGAACGCTATCCGGGCCGTATCGATTTTGGCAAGGCATCGGGACAGATCAAGGATTTGCTGAAGTAAATCCAGCCACCTGTGTAAGACGATGAAAATAAGAAAGGCAGGGCCTATGTGGGAGCCCTGCCTTTCTTTTATCGGAAGGTGCGCCTGCGGACTGGCGACCTCTTATCGGGCGAGCGGTGGGGGGATTTCGCCCGGGCCTTCCGATGGTACTCATCACTCTCGACCTCATGTCGATGATGAGAGATTGCCACGCGTCTCGCTCCTCTTCAAATTACAAATAGGTAATTTGGGGCGGTTGGTTTCTGCCGCAATTTCGCCCGAAGTTTCGATAGAGCCCCTGCTTTGTGTTCAATGACGGACGCTGTGAATAACGTGTACGAGGACGCGTCAGGCTTGGTATTTGGCAGCCGACAGGCTTATATAGAAGATCGCCGGATGGCCGGCAGAGATTTCAGGTACAATGCGCTTTTCAAACTCCTTCCTCGACGAGATACGCGACCGGGTGAACATCTCCGATGTCATCGGCAAACGCGTGACGTGGGACAGGAAGAAGAGCAACGCCTCGAAGGGCGACTTCTGGGCATGCTGCCCCTTCCATGGCGAAAAGAGCCCGAGCTTTCACTGCGAGGATCGCAAGGGTCGTTACCATTGCTTCGGCTGTGGCGTTTCCGGCGATCATTTTCGCTTCCTGACGGACCTCGACGGCATGGCCTTCCCGGAGGCCGTGCAGCAGATTGCCGATATGGCGGGCGTTGCCATGCCACAGCCGGATGTGCAGGCCGAACGGCGCGAGCGGGAACGGGCTTCGCTTCAGGACGTCATGGAAATGGCGACCCTGTTTTTCCAGGATCAGTTGCAGACGGCGGCAGGGGCGAGAGCGCGCGCCTATCTGCGGGATCGAGGGCTTAGCGGACGCACCATCGAGACCTTCCGGCTGGGTTATGCGCCGGAAAGCCGCAATGCGCTGAAAGAGCATCTTGCGGCCAAGGGGATCACCAAGGAGCAGATGGAGGCCTGTGGCCTTGTCGTGCATGAGAACGTGCCGGTCTCCTATGACCGTTTCCGCGACCGCATCATGTTTCCCATCCTGTCGTCGCGCGAAAAGGTCATCGCCTTTGGCGGTCGTGCCATGGCGGCAGATGCGCTGGCGAAATATCTGAATTCGAACGAAACCGAACTCTTCCACAAGGGCAGCGTCCTTTACAATTTCGCCCGTGCGCGCCGCGCCACGCAATCCGCCGGCACGGTGATTGCGGTGGAAGGCTATATGGATGTGATCGCGCTTTATCAGGCGGGCGTCGAAAATGTCGTGGCGCCACTTGGTACGGCGCTGACCGAAAACCAGCTTGAGCTTTTATGGAAGATGGCGTCGCAGCCGGTACTCTGCTTCGATGGTGACGGCGCCGGTATTCGCGCCGCCAACCGTGCGGCGGATCTGGCGCTGCCTTATATCAAGCCCGGACGCTCGGTCAGCTTCGCGCTGCTTCCCGACGGCAAGGACCCGGACGATCTCGTGCGCCACGAGGGCAGGGCGCCTTTTGATCGCGTGCTTGCCGAGGCGAAGCCGCTGGCTGCGATGATCTGGAGCCGTGAGACGAGCTCGACCGCTTTCGATACGCCGGAAAAACGCGCCGAGCTGGAAAACCGTCTGCGCCAGATCGTGTCGGTGATTGGTGACGAAAGCGTGCGCCGCTTTTACCAGCAGGATATGCGCGACCGGCTGAATGCATTCTTCCAGCCGCAGTTTCAGCGCGGCGGCAACAACATGCCGAACCGCAACTTCGGTCGCGGTGCGCAGCCGAATGGCAGGAATGGACAACGCGGGCAGGGTGCAGCCTATCCAGGCGGCGGCGGGCGGATATCCGATCGGCTTAGCCAGTCCGGTCTGGTCAAGGGCTATCTGACGGCGCCGGCGCTTCGCGAAAGCGTTCTGGCGCTGACCATCGTCAACCATCCGCAACTCTTGCTGGAGGAATATGACGAGATTGCCGCGATCGACTACGAAAACCGCGATCTTCAGCGGCTGTGGTCGCAGGTGCTGACCTATGCGGCGGAGAATGCGGCGGAGCTGTCTCGTACTGGCCTCATGGAGCGGTTGGAGGCACATGGCTTCGACGCGATGGTGAAGGCGATGAACCAGCAGGTGCGCAATGCACGGCTCTGGACCGCGACCGAGCAGGCAGCACCGGAGGATGCGCGTGAGTGTTATATTCAGGCGCTCTCGCTGCACAAGCGTACCAAGGCTCTGCGCTGGCAGATGGTCGATCTCGAACGGGAAATTGCCGAGGCTATCGAGGCTGGAGATAGCGAACGCGTCACTCTGCTGATGCGCGCCCTTTCCGAGGTACAGCTTGAAATCGGCCGGATGGAAAACCAGGAGGCGATCATCGATGGCTTCGGTGTGATGTCGGGCAGGGTGAAGGGTCCAGCTTACGGGCATGGATGAAGCGTGTTTCGATGGTGGAGATCGGCCGCTCAGGCGCTAGCGTCTTGGGTTGTTGCCCACCGTTACCGCAAAATCGCGTGACGCTTTTCGTGCAGCGTGCATTCGTTGTTTCGACGCGCTCAGGCTTGCCTTTTGTAATTATTGCCCTAAATAGGGGATAAGTTGGTGAAGGCCCGCAAAATGTTGCCGCTATGACGGCTTTTTCGGTTTTTAACCCTAGGTCTGGCCGGAAAGGCTTGACGTAACGGGAAATAGCGGGAATCACCATTTCAGGAAAAGTAAGGTGGAATGGACCTTGGCGGATCGAAACTGCATGAGCATGTATTTCCGAATGCACTGTCTTAAGGTTCCTCCGGTAAGTGCCGCGTTTAATCGGCAGTTAAAGATCATTCCGTTAGGTGTTTGACGTGATTCGGGGCTGTCGCCGGAAACCTTTCCAAGGTGGACGGCGTTGGCCCAAGGCGGATGTGAGCGTCAGGGAAAGCGACGAGATAGATGGCAACCAAAGTCAAAGAAAACGAAGAAGCTGAAAACGAACGCGATGGCGCGACGGATGGGCCGCTTCTCGATCTTTCGGATGACGCGGTCAAGAAAATGATCAAGGCCGCCAAGAAGCGCGGCTACGTCACCATGGATGAACTCAACGAAGTTCTGCCATCCGATCAGGTCGATCCCGATCGCATCGAAGACATCATGGCGATGCTCAGCGAAATGGGCATCAACGTGGTCGAGGACGAAGACGCCGAGGAAGCTTCCCCCGAGGCTGACAACGACGATTCCGACAGTGACGAGTCCGAAGGTGGCGAACTTGCGCCTTCGAGCGGCACGGCACTTGCGGCCGCCAAGAAGAAAGAGCCGACCGACCGCACCGACGACCCGGTGCGCATGTATCTGCGCGAAATGGGCTCGGTGGAGCTTCTGTCGCGCGAAGGCGAAATTGCGATCGCCAAGCGCATCGAGGCCGGCCGCGAGACGATGATCTCGGGCCTGTGCGAAAGCCCGCTGACCTTCCAGGCGCTGATCATCTGGCGCGACGAGCTCAACGAAGGCACGACGCTGCTGCGCGAGATCATCGATCTCGAAACCACCTATTCCGGTCCCGAAGCCAAGGCTGCACCGCAGTTCCAGAGCCCGGAAAAGATCGAGGCCGACCGCAAGGCTGCCGAAGAGAAGGAAAAGACCCGCCGCGCCCGTAATCCGGGTGGCGACGACGACGTGACCAATGTCGGCGGCGAAGGCCTGCCGCCGGAAGAGGAAGAAGAGGACGACGACGAGTCGAACCTGTCTCTTGCCGCCATGGAAGCGGAACTGCGTCCGCAGGTCATGGAAACGCTGGACACGATTGCCGATACCTACAAGAAGCTGCGCAAGCTTCAGGATCAGCAGGTCGAGGCGCGTCTGGCCTGCACGGGCACGCTGTCCACCGGCCAGGAGCGTCGCTACAAGGAACTGAAGGATCAGCTGATCACGGCGGTGAAGTCGCTGTCGCTGAACCAGAACCGTATCGACAGCCTTGTCGAGCAGCTCTACGACATTTCCAAGCGCCTGATGCAGAACGAAGGCCGTCTGTTGCGTCTTGCAGAATCCTACGGCGTGAAGCGCGACAGCTTCCTCGAGCAGTATCATGGTGCGGAGCTCGATCCGAACTGGATGAAGTCGATCGCCAACCTTGCAGCCAAGGGCTGGAAGGAATTCGCGCGCGAAGAGAACAACACGATCCGCGACATTCGTCAGGAAATTCAGAACCTGGCGCAGGAAACGGGTATTTCGATTGCCGAATTCCGCCGCATCGTTTCGATGGTGCAGAAGGGTGAGCGCGAGGCCCGCATCGCCAAGAAGGAAATGGTGGAAGCCAATCTTCGTCTGGTGATCTCGATTGCCAAGAAGTACACCAACCGCGGCCTGCAGTTCCTCGATCTCATTCAGGAAGGCAATATCGGCCTGATGAAGGCGGTCGACAAGTTCGAATATCGTCGCGGCTACAAGTTCTCGACCTACGCCACATGGTGGATTCGTCAGGCGATCACCCGCTCGATCGCCGACCAGGCGCGCACGATCCGTATTCCGGTGCACATGATCGAAACGATCAACAAGATCGTTCGGACATCACGCCAGATGCTGCATGAGATCGGTCGCGAACCGACACCGGAAGAGCTGGCTGAAAAGCTGGCGATGCCTCTCGAAAAGGTCCGCAAGGTTCTGAAAATCGCCAAGGAGCCGATCTCGCTTGAAACGCCCGTGGGTGACGAAGAAGATTCGCATCTCGGCGACTTCATCGAGGATAAGAACGCGCTTCTGCCGATCGACGCCGCCATCCAGGCGAACCTTCGTGAAACCACGACCCGCGTTCTCGCATCGCTGACGCCACGCGAAGAGCGTGTGCTGCGCATGCGCTTCGGTATCGGCATGAACACCGACCACACGCTGGAAGAAGTCGGCCAGCAGTTCTCGGTTACGCGCGAACGTATCCGCCAGATCGAGGCGAAGGCACTGCGCAAGCTGAAGCATCCGAGCCGCTCGCGCAAGCTGCGCTCGTTCCTCGACAGCTGATCGGCAGTCGCACAAGATTTAAAACCCGGTCAGACGATGGCCGGGTTTTTTGCTTTCATGCGGTCAAAGTTTTCACGCCGGGGCCGATTTTCGGTCGCTTGAGATGTCAACGCCTATGGAAACACCCCTGAAACAGAACATGCGGCGACCAAGAAACTGGATCATCCCAGCGTCTGTGCTGCTGCATGTTGTGCTCATCGGGGCACTGTATTTCTACGGCGACTATGAGGCTTCTATGCCCGTTGAGCCGGAGAGCGTGAGCGTGGAACTGGTGGACCCTCCGAAGGAGGAGCCGCCACCGCCACCAGAGGAGAAGAAGGCGGAAGAAGCGAAGACGCCGGAACCACCACCACCGCCGCCGCCGCCGGATAATCAGCGCGCGGCCAGCCTTCCCAGCGTTGCCATTCGTCCCGACAAGACGCAGCTTGATGCGCGTGATGAACCAAGGGAACAAACGGACCAAGGCGGGCAGGAACAGAGACAGCCGGGTCAAGGAGCGGCTCCAGAAGCGCAGAACGAAGAGATGGTTGCCAAGCAGGAGCCGCCGGCAACTCCGGTCGCACCTTCACCATCAACGCCAGTGTCTTCCGAAGCTTCTGCAATCCCTGCCAATGCCGCAAATGGTGAGATCGCGGCCTCTCAGAACCCGCCTGTTCAGGATCAGGTTACCACTGTGGTGCCTGTGCCAAGGCCAGATCCAAAAGAACTTAAGCCCTCGCAAGCGGATGCCCCGGCCTCCGGTGAGGGTAATCCAGAGCTGAAGCCCGCAAAAAAGATACTGGCAAGCGGTAAGCGCCCGAAACCGATGCTTAGACAAATCATGGGGAAGTTGCCTCCGCAAGAGCGCGTCGCGCAACTATGTATTGCGGAGACAATGGCTCAAATCAGAGTAAATAAGGGTAGTTTCATCGGATTGCAGCCGCATACGGGCAAAGACTATCCAATCGCTGGCAACCTCATGAACGCCAAGGGTGCGTTCAATGTCGGCAACAATACATGGTTCGCTGTCGACTACCGATGCGAAGTCGACATCGACAAATACATCGTTACGGATTTCCGTTTTCACATCGGTGGCCAGTTTGCACCAGAAGACGTCAAGCGCCTCAAGCTTCCAGAGGGTTGATAGCGTGCAGAGTATTGGTCGGAAGATCCTCAGCGACCCCTGTGAACGGGGCTTGAAGCGAGAATACTACCCTAAAAGTGCCCTATAGCACTGGCCCGAAAATCGGAATCGATTCCTGAAAAGTGCGTTACGCAGATTTTAACAGTGGGACGCGTCCTTCGTGCGTCTAATAGGACGCACGGCACTCTGCGTTTTACGCCTCGACCTTTTTGCCAACAAGCTTGCCGATAGACGACAGCAAGGAATCCTCGTCATAGGGCTTGCGGATGATCGGCACGTGCGCCAGTTCGCCCGGTACCATGATGCCGTCGGCGTAGCCGGTGGCGAACATGAAGGGGATTTCGCGTCTCAGCAACTCGTAGGCCACCGGGATTGAGGTATCGCTGCCAAGATTGATGTCCAGTATGGCAATGTCCGGCTTGGCCGTCTTGAGCTTTTCCAGCGCCATTGCGGACGATGTCGCGGTTTCGATGTCGGTAATGCCATGCTGTTCCAGCATGTACTCCACGTCCATGGCGATCAGCATCTGATCTTCAACGAGAAATACGTTCAACTTTTCCTCCGGGGAATAGGATGCGAAATCGACTTTTCCGCCGATCTGCGTGTCGTTGGTCGTTTCCACGACGCTGACCGAGGCATGGCGCGCGGGGATGAGAATTTGTGCTTCCAAGCCATGGGGCAGATAATCGATGCGGCTCTTGCCGCCGAGGTCGTAGGGAACGCTGCGGCTGATGAGTGCCGTTCCGAAGCCGGTTTTTGCTGGCGGCGTTATTCTGGTGCGGGCTTTTTCCTGCCAGTCGAGCACGACGTCACGCCGCTCGTTGAGGCGCCAAGAAACAGACAACTCCCCGCCGGCATGGGCAAGCGCGCCGTATTTGGCGGCATTGGTGGCCAGTTCATGCAGGACGAGTGCCATGACCGAAAAGGCGCGCGAATCCAGCACCACGGCCGGTCCATCGAGCGTAATCACAGTTTCCGGCGAGCGATGAGGAGAAAGCTCTGCCTCCAGCAGATCCTTCAACATGCCACCACCTTCGCCGCGGACGACCTGATCATGGGCAAAGGAGAGCGCCTGGATGCGTCCCTTGAGCGCCGTCACATATTCCTGCAGGGTGCGGCCTTCCTGGGTGGGGTTGCCCACGAGGGATTTGATAATGGCCAGCACGTTCTTGACGCGGTGGTTCAGCTCTTCGTTCAGCATGCGTTGGCGTACTTCTGCCTGCGCTCTCTCGTCTGCCATCAACTCGCTATGGCGGAATGCCACTTCCACCAGCGCAACGCGGGCCGCTTCTGCAATCTGCCGGTCTTCATCCGTCCAGGGCTGGGCCTGTTTGTGAACGGTTTCCTTCCAGATGGCAAAGCTCTTGCGCGGTGTCAGACGGTCACCCATCGGGCCTGTCTGATAGGATTTTTCCGGATTGCCACCCCAGTTCAGCGTCTGGATCAACTCCTTGCGGAAGAACAGAAGATAATCGTTCTTCACCTGCGAGAGCGAAACGGCCATCAGGCCGGCCGTCACGCCGCTATACTCCTCAGCCTCGGGCAAGTGGTTGAAGAGCGCATGGGTCGCCCACACCTTGCCCTCTGCCACGGAGTGCAGAAGCCTGCCGATGTGCGGAATGGCGGTGTCCGGCGGCGTGCTGCCGACGCTATACCAATTGTCGTTCATCAACAGACCGACGCCGTCGCAGGGCATCAGTGTCTTGAAGTCGTGCAAGTTGTCCGCCAGAAGCTCTTCGATATTCGTCTGGTGGGTGGCAAGACGCAGGAATCGATCGAGTGCTGCGTGCGCGTCCTGCGCGGTCATCAGCTTTTTCTGCTGCTTGAGTGCCTGCAGGTGGAGGGAAAAGAACTCGCCGAACATTTCCGCCGCAATGCGCACCGGCATGGGCAGGATTCGCGGAGAATAATGGTGACAGGCAATCAGCCCCCACAGCTCGCCCTCGACAATGATGGAAATCGACATGGAGGCCGACACACCCATATTGCGAAGATATTCCAAGTGAATGGGCGAGACGCTGCGCAGATGAGCGTAGGAGAGATCGAGATGCTCTCCTGATGCGTCGAGACGCGGGATGACTGGGACCGTTTCACCCTCTGTGTTGGAAATGATGCGCAGCGTGTTCTTGAGATACAGCGCGCGCGCCTGCTGAGGAATGTCGCTTGCCGGAAAGTACTGGCCGAGGAAGCTCTCGAGCGCGGGCTGCTTTGCTTCCGATATGACCTTGCCCGCGCCATCCTGCTCGAAGCGGTAGATCATCACCCGGTCATAGCCGAGCATTGCCTTGATCAGACGGGATGTACGGGAAATCAGACTGTCGACATTGTCGGCTTCGCGAATGCGATCGATCATCAACTGAGCCGTGTGAAGAGGCTGTGCCTCATCGGTCGCTGTTTCCAGCTCTATGATCGTGACGGACTTATAGCGATGGATCGCAACATCATAGGCTCTGCCATTGCCCATGCGAACATTGGGCAGAAGGGCGGCACGGTTGCTGTTTGCCGTCACCGTCAAGGCATTGCGCAGATCGTGCACGGCCGTATTGCCGAAGATTTCTTCGGTCTGGCGCCCGGTCAGGTCGCCTGCTATGCCAAGGAAGGCCTTGCAGTTCTCTGAATAGCGAAGGACTGTGCGCATTGCGTTATCGCACACGATCAAACATCCATGCGGCTGAATGCTGCCTGGAATGTGAATCGGTTCTCTATCGCAGTTTGTGAGATCGACCTTCTCGTCTAAAGGCATCATGGGTCAGTGTTCCAAGCGCAGTGTTATGCTGGACTGCAGGTGGGCCGCTCTTTGAAGGGAAGAGTTGGGCCAGTGGAAATCCCTTGTTATCTCTCTCCCTAAAGGAGAGGGTGCAAAGGTCCCAGAGCCGTTGTCTTGCATTTCGTCAAAAGTGCATATTCCAAGTTCTTCTGCGCTTGCAAGGCAATTCATAGATCGTCTCGTCCGTGGGGTGTGCGTCCAGTACGCACCGACTTTGCCCATAGTGAGCAATAACGGCCAGCTTTTACTTTGGTTCCAGCAGTAGGAAAGAATAATTATGCCGCAAAAGACGATTGAACTGAGCACACGGGGACAGGGTCTTTACGAGTTTACCGATGAAGCTGCCGCGTTCGTCAGGAATGCCGGGATGGAGGAGGGGCTTTTGACGGTGTTCGTGCGGCACACCTCCTGCTCGCTGATCATTCAGGAGAACGCCGACCCGGATGTGCAACGTGATCTCAAGACATTCTTCTCGCGCCTCGTGCCGCCCTCCAGCGATCCGACGATGCGCTGGGTCGTCCATACGATGGAAGGACCGGATGATATGCCGGCGCATATCAAGGCGGCGCTGACGCAGGTCTCGATCGGCATTCCCGTGTCCGCGGGCCGGATGATGCTTGGCACGTGGCAGGGCATCTATCTTTTCGAGCATCGGGATCGTCCGCACCGGCGCGACGTGGTGCTGCATCTTTCCGTTTGAGAGTTTTCCTTGCCTGAACGATGGGTGAATGGCCGGTTCTGATCATGTTCAGCAGGCCTTGATTAGTGTCTGCTCAATCGGTCGGGCGCAAATGCTAGGCCACGGTTTTTAGAAACGGAGCAAGACCCATGATTGGCAACTTTGTAAAAGCAGGTTTGGCAGCCCTTATTGCACTCGGCGGCGTTTCCGCCACAGCCACCAGCGCCTCTGCCGATGGTTTCCGGTACGGCATGTATGTTCAGGATGGCTATCGCCATGGCGGCCACGGTGGTCCGGGTTGGGGCCGTCCGGATCGCGGTCGTGATCGCTGCTCGCCTTGGCTTGCAGAAGAGAAAGCAAGCCGCATGGGCATTCGTCGCGCTCGCGTTGTCGATGTTTCGCCGCGCCGCGTCGTTGTCGCCGGCTTCGATCGCTACGGCCGTGACCGCGTTGTGTTCGCCAATGTTCGTGGCTGCCCGGTCATCCGCCGCTAATTCCTGATCGCTGATCCGATCAGAACAATGCCTCCGTCATGAGAATGGCGGGGGCATTTTTGTTTTGGCCGACGTTTCAGCATCGAGATTAAAGAAGGGGCGCGCTTGGGAGGCGCGCCCTTTCTGATTTATTGCTCGATGGCGAATGTCACATTGACGTTGATGACATAGGTATTTTCGCCTGCGGCAATCGGCACGCTGTCTTCCTTTTGCATGGTGGCGCGCATCATCGGTGCGGGAACCGGCAGTGGGCGAGGGCTGTTCTCGCTGATCTCAAGAACGCGTCCGACCTTCACACCGGCTGCTTCGGCCAGCGTCTTTGCCTTGGCAACGGCGTTCTCCACCGCCTTCTTGCGTGCATCGGTGAAGACCGCTTCCGGATTGTCGTTGGTAAAGGTGATATCGCCACCCTGGTTGATGCCGAGCTTCACCGACGTATCGAGGATCCCGCCGAGCTTGGTCAGGTCGCGCACCCGCACTGTCAGTCCGTTGGTCACCTGATATCCGGTAATTTCGGGCGGAATATAGACACCATCCTTCGGCTCGAACTGCTTATAGACGGGCTGTACCGAAAAATTGGAAGTCTGCAGATCGCGGTCGGCAATGCCGGCCTTCTTCAAAGCTGCCTGAACTTCCGTCATCGCCTTGTTGTTTTCGCTCAAGGCCTCGGCGGCCGTTGGCGCCTGCTTCAGGACACTGAAGGAAAGAACGGCCATATCGGGAGCGGTAGAGGCGTTGCCTTCGCCCGAAACCGTAATCGTCGCTTCGCGCGGCTTGGCGTCTTGCGCAAGGGCTGCGAATGGCGCGAGCGCGGCAAGCGTGACGGAGCCAATAGCGATCGAACGAGCCAGTCTGGATACCATGAAAAAGTCCTCTGTTGATGTCCCTCTACATCCTATGGCTTTAGATTATGAGACTATTACGGCATAGATTGTGTCAGCCGATTTTCAACGGCTTGTCGCACCGGAAAAATTGCGTTAGAGCGAGACCCACGCACCGGCTGGACCATTGCAGCCCTGCGCATCGACGCGTTTTGCTTCGAAGGGCCTGTAGCTCAATGGTTAGAGCCGGCGGCTCATAACCGCTTGGTTGGGGGTTCGAGTCCCTCCGGGCCCACCATTTTTTTCAAACTGATCGGCGGTAATATCGACAATCACCGTTCCAGCCTGAAGCCAGGCGTGAGACCTGCCGTCACGGTATTCTTTTATAACTTGTTTGGGGGACGATCGGGAATGAATCCCCTCCGTTCGCCTGGCTTAGCCCCAAGGCCGGCGAAAATCTGTAGGTTCAGTTTTTCGGCCAGTTCAGGTGGCGGCTCCTTGTTGTCGAGGACGATTATTTGCATAGACGGATCGACAGACGCTAAGCTCTCCCAGAACTTGGGCTCAATCGTGGGCTCAATCCGGCCATCGTCAGCTTCGATGTTCGTTTGACCGCGACCTTGCTTCACAGTCGTCAGCGGAGAGTCGAGAACAATAAATCCCGGATGCGGCTTTCCGCGGCTGCGGCAATATCTCAACAATGCCACCGAAATAGCCGCATGCATTACTGCTCGGAATCCCTTTCCGTGAGCGCGACGGACTTTCCCATTGACCTTTATGTCATATTGGCTCTCCTCGAATTCGACTCTGACGTCGTCTTTCCAAGACCAATCCTTGAGGACCGCTTCGATCTCCTTGCACAGTTCGGTCGTGGCCATGGGATCGAGAGGAGCCCATTTCAGCTTCTTCAGCGGCTCCTCCATAGCCTTTTCAAGTTCCGCCTTCATTCTCTCGAGCTTCGCGGCTTCGGAGCGGTCGGCGCGAGCTGACTGTAGATCAAGCCGTTTATTCACTACGTCGTCCAGCGATGCTTTGGTCTGTTGACGGGCCGGGGCTAAGACGGCGTCTTGTAGTCTGTCGATCTCCTGTAGCCGGGCGGCATCTTCACTTGCGCCATGCTTCCAGTCATCGCGCCTTTGTCGCAGGTCGGAAATCGCGTTCTGCAGATCAGCTTGCAATCCACGTATCTTGGCAGCCTCCGCCGAAGCCGATCCGTAAACCTCTTCAGAGCTGAATTTAGGTCCAAGGTCATCTGGGTGGTCGTGCTCCGCTCCTTCGAGCGATTGTCCGCATAAGGGGCAAGCGTTGGTCTGCAGTCCATCAAGGTAGTAGGAGCCTTCCGCAATGAAATCGAGACGCTGGAGGTCGGACAAATATCTTTCGTCAAGCAGCCTATAACGGGTCAGCATGGCATCGAGGGCGACAACCTGCGTCTCGGACTTCACAAGCGATTGGTAGACAGTTCCCCTCTCGGACTGAAGCCGCGAGCGCTCGGCCGCGTTTCTTTCGAGAGCTTCCGACAATCTGGTGATGGTATCTTCCAGGCGGTTGATACTCTCCTCTTCTTCATCCGCCTTCCGTTCCTTCAAACGAGCGTTCAAAGGCGCAATCAAGTCCGCCAGGAGATCGCGTTGCGCTTGAAGCCGCGCCGAAACAATTTCTCGCTTTTCCTGGGCGACGATGCTGACGTCGTCTTTTCCGGTCAAGAGATAAGAGAACATGCGCTTCTCTGCCGTGTCGCCGAACCCGCCCCGCAAGATGGGGGAGCCTTCCGTGATGATGTCGTTTTCATCGACAAGGAATATCGGTAGCATGGTACGGATTGACAGTCGCTGGGTCTCGCCGCCTGCATTCTTCCGCAGCGTCACTGTCTCAGGCAGTCCGAAGAACGGAAACACCCTCGAAGTGACATCGGGCACAACTGACCGCCCTTGGCGCTTCGAGGCGAGGATTTCCACCTGATTGTCATCCCTGCGAACCCGTTCTTTGTCGGGGCGAGGCGCTTCGAAATTGTCGTCCCCTATCAGGTCGCAGATGGAATGGGAATACGCGAGGACCTCGCCACCCTGGAGACTTCGCTCCAGAGTAAGAACCTCATCCTCAGCATTCCTGAATTCGAGCCAAACTGTCTCGTAGTCGGCAGCTTCATCAATTGTCTTTTTTAGCTCATCTGCACCGAGGACATAGTCAACGAGCCTCGCGAGGTAGCTCTTCCCGGTATCGGAGTCGCCAGAAACCACGTTTGGACCACGATTGAAGCGTATCATCGCGTCAAGCTGGCCCCTCCCGGTCATCCGTATCTCAGCTATTCGCGACATCAGAGAACAATATCCTTCAAGGCTGCAAGGGCATCGAATTCCGCTCCCCACTTTCCCACCTGGTTCGCCATGTAGGCCTGCAGACGGTCATCGGTGTAAGGGTCAAACCTCTCGGCTACCCATTTGGCACGATCCCGCAAACCTTCTGCGTAACTTGTCTTCAGAAGTCCGACAAAAGCGGATGTGAGGTCGGAGCCGGAATAATAGATTCCCCGATCAGTCATGTGCCGGACGACAAGCTCTCTCGCGTACATCAGGGATAGACCGGTATAGACGATCTGCCGCTTTATAATCCATTCCGCTCCGCGGTTCGGCACCGCAGGATGTAGGCTCGGACGCGACCCGTCGACGTCGCCGGAGTGAACGAGGAGGTAGTCATAGCTGATGAGGCGTTGAACATCGAATAGAGCCGGCCTAGATGCCGACAATATGAACAGCAACCGAAAACCGCATTCGACCGGAGTGTTGAACAAGCGCGGTGGTTGCGGTCTTGTTTCAGCGTGCGCGGCGTTAATCATTCTGGCACCATTTCGCTATGCCGTCGTTCGCAAGATGATGGCATATGCCTTCACGATCCAATGGTTCCATGTGAGGCTTGAGAACGTGTGCGTCGATCTCCTGATGTTGGGCGGCTTTGACCGTCGCAGTTAGACGCTCATGACCGCTGGCCGCCTGACCATTGTATGTATGATATAGGCCGTCCCCGAACTTCTTCACCAGATCATGAAAGAATTCGACGTGTTGCATCTGGTCATGAGCGAGGCGTTTGAGTCCCTCAGCGCTGTAAAACGTGATGCGCGAGCGCTCGAACAATGTCGCGGATTTGCGGTGGGTCGCGAAATCAGCTTGTTTTGTCACCGGCGCGGAAATCATCTCGCTAATCACCTCATAAAGCTGCTGAATATACCCGCGCTCCTCCTCCGCGATGGAGGAAGGCGGGGTTGGAGGAGGACCTCTATCACTCAGTTGTTTGCCAAACACTATTTCATGGAAATTAGTGTTGGAGTGTTCTTTGAGTATATCAAGTGGTTGCTTGATCATGACTATCGAGAGGTCGATGCCCTCCACAAACTTCAGTAAGTCGCCTTCAAGCTTGATGACCGATTTACCGACTATCTCCTTAGAGCAATAACTGTCCCAGTTCGCGATCAGCTCGGCCTTCAGATTTTCAGGCTGATCTACTAGGTCTTGGAAATCATTCGTAACCCCTTTGTGGGTTACGAACCAATACTCCTTCGGCATGGAAAATTTGCCGATAGACGCAAAATACAGAACCTTGCCTATTTCAGTTAGGCCGATCTTGGCACCGATCTTTCCTTTATAACGCTTGCATTGGTACAGATGCCAAAACCGATCCGGAGCTCCCGATGCGCCAAACCACACGACGATGTCACGGCCCTTGTCGCCTGCGCCGCCGCGTTGCTGGACATCAGTTACCCCCGCAAGCTTTTCCTTCAGATAACCATGGGCCCATTCGAGTACAAACCGCTCGAACTCATCTGGGCTAAACAGTCCGAGCCTGTCGAGTGGCTTGACTGGAAGACCATAACCGACGCCAACGCCGAGCAACCGGGCGTTAGCACCTGGCCATTTTGTAGGAGCATCAACAGCTTGAAGATCGTCTTTTTGCAAGATTATCCCGCCCGGTATTCTTGATTCGCAACATACCGGCGCTATTCAGTAGGCACAAGCCAGAGATGTGTTGGCGGCGATCTGCAAGTAACCTAATCTCTACGGTCACTTTGAAATAAATCCACACCGCTGTAGTACCCGCGAGCCTTGAGTCCTATTGCAGGATGGTCGTATTTCAGCTGTGACCACTGCCCGTGAGCCTTTTCGTATTCGAGGCCAGCATCAGCTTACTTCCTAAGCTCCTCAAAGGTCCTGACAACCGTTGGGTCGCCCTAGTTCGCCTACGCATTCACCGACAATCATTGGGCCGTCTTTCATCGGAGGCAACTCCTCTTGGGGGTGCTTGGCTCGGAAGTCAGCGGTAAGGATTATCGATTGTGGGAAAAGGGCGTCGCAGGAGCAACGAATGTGACGGCAGAGTCAATCGTTGGTGACGATGGCCCTGAAGAAAATCAATGTTCTCAGGAGGCGCGAAAATCGTCGAATGTGACGAACTACATTTTTCTTTTACTTCAACTGGATAGCGCAAGCATCCTCTCAAGGGATGAGAGCTTTGCCGTAGTTATTCTCGCAGCTTTACGGGTTGCTACCGCCTTGCTAAAGCTTGCTCGGGGAAGCGGGGCATAGCAGCATGACGATCTGGTACTACACTGTTGGGCAGGAACGCGAAGGGCCTGTCAGCAAAGAGCAAGTCCGCGCGTTGATTGCAAGCGGCAAGATTGTCCGCGATGCCTATGTCTGGCGGGAGGGGATGGCGGACTGGGAGATTGTTGGGACGCATCCCGAGTTTGCAGACGCTTTTGTTACGCCGCCTCCGGTTCCAGTCGTGACACCTCCGCCGGTTCCGTCGAAGTCTCAGCCCCTTGGTTCAGGCTTTACTGCCTCGGAGCCAGTTCAGCCAGAGATGGATGCTGCTCCTCGCTTGCGCCCGTGGCCCCGATTCTGGGCGCGAATATTTGATATGTTGCTGATCGGGCCGTTGCTGTCCGTCTGTATCGTCGTCGCTTCAGCCCTGTACGCCCCGCGTCTCTACATGACCATCTTCACCTATGATATGCTCTTCGGCTTCATCATTCTCCCACTTGTCGGCGTCGTGCTGGCGATTTGTATGGCTCTGTTCGGTAACACGCCGGGTAAGGCCATCTTAGGTGTGCGGGTTCCGGTGACGCCGGAAGCCAATCGATTTTCGTTCTATCTCAAGCGCGAGTTCAAGGTGTGGTTCTGGGGCTTTGCCCTTGGCATTCCGGTTGTGTTTTTGATCACCTTCATCGTTCAATATTGGCGCCTGGCCACAGGTCGTCCCGCTGTCTATGACAAGCACAATCTGCCTGTCGTCGCCAATCCGAGCAAACTGCGTCTAACCCTCGGCATTGCACTCGTCGCAGGTCTTTTAGCCGCGAACGTCGCAGGGTGGCGAATGGAGGACAAAGCAGAGGCCGATCTCACGGCTACTCACTATTGGGTCAATCCGGTTACGGGGAACACGGCCACGATCAAAAAACACTGGGAGCTTTTGCCTGACGATCCTGAAGTCCCGAATGCTTTTATCTTCGTTGCCCGCAGGCTGCTGATGGAGGGTCTTTTCAGCTATTTGGAGCTTCCTGCTGAAAACGTCGACCTGCGCGCATATGCTGCCTTTTACGCGGCGCGACTGAAAAACGTCACCTTGACGTCGGATTGGCAGCCGGTTGCGGTGAATCGTGTGCGGGGACTTCGGGCAAGTGGCGTCAGCACCAAGGATGCAAACCAACTGGTAGAGGTGACCGTTGTTGTGGATGGGCGTAATGCGTGGCGGTTATTGATGTTCACCGAGGGCGGCTCGGACTTGCAAACAAGCGAGCGGGAAGACTTTGTCCATGAGCTGTTCGGAACGGCTCGATAGCCCTTCCGATGTGCCCTCCAAGCCCTCACATTCGACCGCATCTTGGCGAAACCCGCCGATCCGAGTTCCGTCATACAAAATTATCGTCCTGCTATGGTCTGCTAAAACGCAGCCGGGAAAACGAGGCGTGAAACGGTATGGCTGACTGGTATTACACCATCGGGCCGAAGCGCGCAGGACCCGTCGACGAGGAGATTATTCGCAGGCTGATCGAGACTGGTCATGTCACCCGCGACGACTACCTCTGGCACGAACAGATGACGGACTGGGAGAAGGCCGGTCTCAATCGCGTTTTTGCCGATAGTTTTGCATCACTGGCCCTCGGGTCTGAGGAACAGCGTGTCGCGCCGAAACCGTTCTTTTTGCCCGCGCGTCCTTGGCGCCGCCTATGGGCAAGGCTTTTCGATCTATTGATGATGTCACCTTTGTTCACGATCGTCGGACACGACATCTTGGTTGCTGCTTACCTCTATTTCCATGGGAACCGACCCGGTCTTCTCCTCGCTGCACTCGTCCTGTATCTAATGCTGATCTCTCTCGCAGCTATGATACCCGCAATAGGCATGGCTTTATTTGGCACCACGCCAGGCAAGGCCATATTCGGCGTATGGGTGTTTGCGCCTCACGAGAGTTTTTGGCCACGTTTCAGATTTTATTTCGGTCGCGAGTACAGGGTGTGGTTTTGGGGGTGTGCGATGGGCATCCCGCCGTTGTTCATTCTCACATTCCTTTTTCAGTACAGGCGACTGAAGGTCGATCTGAACGCGAGCTATGACAGGGAACGCTCGAGTGTGTTGGTGCTTCGGCCAAGCCGCATTGCAGCCTTGATCATGGTGCCGGTTATGCTGCTTCTCATCGGTTGCGCTATTGTAAATGTGAGCGACTATCGCTCCGACGAAAGGATCACTGCGAGCCATGGCGCTCTTCCCGTGCCATCTTACGAAAGTGTCCCCTTCGATCGGATGGTCGTACCGAATTTGACACCGACCGACTCAACCAAAACATGGGTGAATCCCAGGTCGGGCAGGGGCGCCAGGATCAGCAAAATCTGGGAGCACCCTTATAATGACTCCTCTAAAGACACCTTCGTCTTCCGGGCGCCGACGCTGGGGATGACAGCACTGGTTTCCCACGAGCTTATTGGGAATGACGGCGCCGATCCGACGGCTTATCTGAAGGATCTGGAAAGACGCGTCGACCATATTATGAAACCGACCTCCGATTGGGGGGCAGCATATGTCAACGGAGTGCAGATCATGCGGGTATCCGGAATTGCCACGACTGCATCGGAAACACGCGCAGAACTCACGGTTTTCATGAGGGGTGGAAATGCCTGGCTGGCCTTGATAGTGACGCCAGGAAATTCCGAACTGCAGTCGATCGAAAGAAAGAATTTTTTGAGTGCGATATTCGGAACAGTCAATTGAGTGGACGTCCGTTCCCGTTGGCTCCTGGTCGCCCGATCCTGTATGGCGAAGGAAATCCGCCAGTTGTCGCGGATTCAGGCAAGTTACGCCTCATCGTGGCGATCAAGAGCTCAATGGTCTTTTCGGTTCGGAGTGCTCTTGTCACGCCGACTTTACTGCGTCTGCCTGTGCGGCTTCGCGTTTAGGGCTATAAGGGGAGCTTCGTATGCGTTTTGTCGACGGCCTTGGGAGAAAAAACACTGACTGACATCATGTCGTATATCGCGGAGCGTCGTTCATGATCGTCGGCATCGTTCTGACGGTCGCCTTGCTGTTGTTTCTGATCGCTTTCCCGCGACATCTGAAACCTGTTGTGGCGGCACTTGCCGTGGTGTGGGCCTGCCTCGGAGGCTGGGTTTTGTTTGATTGGGTCCGCTCTGGCGAAAGGCTGGAGAAGATCATTGCCACGGCGGCCTATGATCCAACCTGTCGGGATGAGAATGCGCCGATCCGGGTGAGCTTTCAGAATACCAATGATGTGGCGGTCGAGCGGTTGACCTATACGCTGGAAGGTTTTGAGCCTGCCTTCCGTGCGCCGATTTCGCTCGAAGCCTATCAGCCGAACGAAAGGCGGTTGGGGCCGCATGAGAGCTATGCTGCGTGCCGGCCATTTCGGTTGCGCAGCAATGAGCAGGCCGACCCCGCGCGGCTGGAATGGCGTGTGACGGTCAACTCAGCAGATTTCGAGTGAGCTTCCTGATGGCGCGGCGATACGGCATCGGCCCGAGAATCGGACTCGATTTTCGGAAAGCACGATGCGTAGATTCAAAAAGGTAAAGCGTCCTTTGTGCGTCCAATAGGACGCACGGCGCTTTAGAGTCTCTGCGCTTCGCCGTGCGATTTGTCATGCTTCGATCAGAAGCGCGCGCCTTTTTCGGCGATCATCTTCGTCAGGCTGCCATCCGCCGGAAAAAGCGGGATGAGGCAGGCTTGAAGGGCGTGGTAGATGTCTCCCTTGCCGGGGAAGAGAGTGTTGGCCGGAACGAGGTCTTCCGTCAGTTCCTCATGCCAGCCACCGAACTGATGGTCGAGGAATGTGTTGGCGATCGTGCTCCAGATGCGGCGATAGCTATCTTCGTAGAATTCGTCGGCGGGCAGATGCTCGTTGAGGAAGTGTGCCGCACCGGCGGCTTCGCACATCGGCCACCAGAGCTTTTCCGTCTTGGCAGGCGTGTTGTCCCAATCGAGCGTATAGAAGAAACCGCCTTTTTCGCGGTCCCAGCCGAGCGCCATGGACTGGACGAAGAGTGACTTGGCGGCGGTCGGCATCCAGTCGTGCTTGCGCTCACCCAGGATCCAGAGCTGCAGGATGAGGCGCGACCATTCCAGCCAGTGGCCGGGCGTGGAGCCTGAGGGGCGGAACATTTCGTTGCCGCGATAATCCTTGTCCAGCACCCAGTTCTCGTCGAAATGCTCCGGCACGCGGAAGTCGAGCGCGCCAGCGGCGCGGCGGATGATGAGGTCGGCAATGCGTTCGGCCTTGATGAGGTAGGACGTGTCGCCCGTGGCTTCGAAGGCGGCCATCAGGGCTTCGGTGAGGTGCATGTTGGAATTCTGGCCGCGGTAATTCTCGATCGGCGACCAGTCGCGGTGGAACTCCTCATTGATGGCGCCGTGCTTCTCTTCCCAGAATCGGGTTTCGAGAACCTCGGTCACATCGGCCAGCATCGCATCGGCCAGCGGATGACCGACGACCTTGGCGGAGGAGGCGGCGAGCAGCACGAAGGCGTGGCCGTACCCCTGCTTGGTGGCGTCGGCAGGGCCGTTGTCGTCCACCTGCCAGAAATAGCCGCCATGCTCCTGGTCGCGGTGCTTGTCCCAAAGATAGGTCATGCCATGGTCGACAATATCGCCGCAGCCGGGGCGACCGAGCAGGTGTCCGATGGAGAAGCAATGGACCATGCGGGCAGAAGCGTGGATGCCGCGCACCGGATTGTCGGAGGAGAGGGGAGCGCCTTTCCGGTCGAGATCGAAGAAGCCGCCTTTGGGATTGACCGCGCGATACTGGAAGAAGTCGAAGAGGCCTTCCGCCTGCTTTACCAGCCATTGGCGATGCCAGGGCAGCGTGCTCCAATAGGCTTTCGTGCTTTCCGTCTCGGTCATCCGTTCCTCCTTTGATGCGCCGTTGGAGCATACCTATATCTTTGAGGCGCAAGGGTGTCATCCACGGTCGGAATTTCGTAGCTTCCTTTTTAGTCCAGAACCGCGAATGCCGGATGATATGTTGACATAAAGATATCTTTATGTGACTTGATATCTTGCTGATTTGCAAAGAATGAGGAGTGAGTGCCGATGTTGGACGATCTGTTTGGCCCCCTGGGCGGCAAACGCGACGGCGCGGAAATTCTGAAGGCGCTGAAACAGGCGGCTGAAGAGCGCATCCTCATTCTCGATGGCGCCATGGGCACGCAGATCCAGGGCCTTGGATTTGACGAGGACCACTTCCGCGGTGATCGTTTCATTGGCTGTGCCTGTCACCAGAAGGGCAATAACGACCTTCTGATCCTGACGCAGCCGGATGCGATCGAGGATATCCATTTCCGCTACGCCATGGCGGGGGCGGATATTCTGGAGACCAACACGTTTTCGTCCACGCGCATCGCGCAGGCCGATTACGAGATGGAAGGCGCGGTCTATGACCTCAACCGCGAGGGCGCCTTCATCGTGCGTCGCGCCGCCCAACGCGCCGAGCGCGAGGATGGCCGCCGCCGTTTCGTCGCCGGTGCCATTGGCCCGACCAACCGCACCGCGTCGATCTCGCCGGATGTAAACAATCCCGGATACCGCGCCGTCAGCTTCGATGATCTGCGTCTCGCCTATGGTGAGCAGATCGACGGCCTGATCGATGGTGGTGCCGACCTCATCCTTATTGAAACCATCTTCGACACGCTGAACGCCAAGGCCGCGATCTTCGCCTGCGAGGAGCGCTTTGCTGCCAAGGGCATTCATCTGCCAGTGATGATCTCCGGCACGATCACCGACCTTTCCGGTCGCACGCTGTCGGGCCAGACGCCGTCGGCCTTCTGGAACTCGGTGCGTCACGCCAACCCGTTTACCATCGGCCTGAACTGTGCGCTTGGCGCAAACGCTATGCGTCCGCATTTGCAGGAACTGTCGGATGTGGCCGATACCTTCATCTGCGCCTATCCGAATGCCGGCCTGCCGAACGAGTTCGGCCAGTATGACGAAACGCCGGAGATGATGGCGGCACAGGTTGCCGAGTTTGCCCGCGAAGGACTGGTCAATGTGGTGGGCGGTTGCTGCGGCTCGACGCCGGAGCATATTCGCGCCATTGCGGACGCCGTGAAGGGTTTTGAGCCGCGCAAGGTGCCGGAACACAAGTCCTTCATGTCGCTGTCCGGCCTCGAGCCTTTCGTGCTGACCAAGGACATTCCCTTCGTCAATGTCGGTGAGCGCACGAACGTGACGGGCTCTGCCAAGTTTCGCAAGCTGATCACCGCTGGTGATTATACGGCTGCACTTGCCGTCGCCCGCGATCAGGTCGAAAACGGCGCGCAGATCATCGACATCAACATGGATGAGGGCCTGATCGACAGCCAGAAGGCCATGGTCGAGTTCCTCAACCTGATTGCCGCCGAGCCGGATATTGCTCGCGTGCCGGTGATGATCGACAGCTCCAAATGGGAGATCATCGAGGCTGGCCTGAAATGCGTTCAGGGCAAGTCGATCGTCAACTCCATCTCGCTGAAGGAAGGCGAGGAGAAGTTTCTCGAGCAGGCGCGTCTGGTGCGCAATTACGGCGCTGCTGTCGTCGTCATGGCTTTTGACGAAGTGGGGCAGGCCGATACTTACCAGCGCAAGGTTGAAATCTGCACGCGCGCCTACAAGCTCCTGACGGAGAAGGCCGGGATTTTACCCGAAGACATTATCTTCGACCCGAATGTGTTTGCTGTCGCAACAGGTATCGAAGAGCACAATAATTACGGCGTGGACTTCATCCAGGCCACCAAGACCATCCGTGAAACCATGCCGCTCGTGCATATTTCCGGCGGTGTCTCGAACCTGTCCTTCTCCTTCCGCGGCAACGAGCCGGTGCGTGAGGCGATGCATGCCGTGTTCCTGTATCATGCGATCCAGGTCGGCATGGATATGGGCATCGTCAATGCGGGCCAGCTTGCGGTCTATGAGAGCATCGATGCGGAACTGCGCGAGGCCTGCGAGGATGTGGTGCTGAACCGCAACCCCAACGCGACCGAGCGGCTGCTGGAGATTGCCGAACGTTACCGGGGTACGGGTGCCAAGGAAGGCAAGGTTCAGGATCTGTCGTGGCGTGAACTCCCCGTTGAGAAGCGGTTGGAGCATGCGCTGGTCAATGGCATCACCGAATACATCGATGCCGATACGGAAGAGGCGCGCCAGCAGGCGGCCCGTCCGCTGCATGTCATCGAAGGTCCGCTGATGGCGGGCATGAATGTGGTCGGCGATCTCTTCGGTTCGGGCAAGATGTTCCTGCCGCAGGTGGTCAAATCCGCCCGCGTGATGAAGCAGGCTGTTGCCGTTCTTCTTCCCTACATGGAAGAGGAAAAGCGCCTGAATGGCGGCGATCAGCGCAAGTCGGCCGGCAAGGTGCTGATGGCGACGGTGAAGGGCGATGTCCACGATATCGGCAAGAACATCGTCGGCGTTGTTCTCGCCTGCAACAATTACGAGATCATCGATCTCGGCGTCATGGTGCCGACCACCAAGATTCTCGAAACGGCTGTTGCGGAGAAGGTCGATGTCATCGGTCTTTCCGGCCTCATCACGCCGTCGCTGGATGAAATGGTGCATGTGGCCTCCGAGATGGAGCGCATGGGGCTCGACCTGCCGCTTCTGATCGGTGGGGCGACGACGAGCCGCGTTCATACGGCGGTGAAGATCCATCCGCGTTACGAGAAGGGCCAGGCGATCTATGTGACCGACGCCTCGCGCGCGGTCGGCGTGGTTTCTGCACTGCTGTCGGAAGACCAGAAGCCAGCCTATATTGACGGCATTCGCGCCGAATATGCCAAGGTTGCCGATGCGCATGCGCGCAATGAACGCGAAAAGCAGCGCCTGCCGCTGTCGCGTGCGCGCGAAAACGCGCAGAAGGTCGACTGGACGGGCTACCAGCCGGTCAAGCCGCAATTCATCGGTACAAAGACCTTCGAGGGTTACGATCTCGAAGAGTTGTCGCGCTATATCGACTGGACGCCTTTCTTCCAGACCTGGGAATTAAAGGGTCGTTTCCCGGCCATCCTCGAGGATGAGAAGCAGGGAGAGGCAGCGCGTCATCTTTATGCCGACGCACAGGCCATGCTGAAGAAGATCATCGAGGAAAAGTGGTTCCGCCCGCGCGCCGTGATCGGCTTCTGGCCGGCCAATGCGGTGGGAGACGATATTCGTCTGTTTACCGATGAGAGCCGCACCTCGGAGCTTGAGACCTTCTACACGCTGCGTCAGCAGCTTTCCAAGCGCGATGGACGGCCCAATGTCGCACTGTCGGATTTCGTCGCGCCGAAAGACAGCGGCATTGCCGACTATGTCGGCGGCTTCGTGGTGACGGCGGGTATCGAGGAAGTGGCCATTGCCGAACGTTTCGAACGGGCCAATGACGACTATTCATCCATTCTGGTGAAGGCGCTGGCTGACCGTTTCGCAGAAGCCTTTGCCGAGCGCATGCATGAACGGGTGCGCAAGGAGTTCTGGGGCTATGCGCCGGATGAGCGCTTCAGCAGTGAAGACCTTGTTGGAGAGGCCTATGCCGGTATTCGCCCGGCGCCCGGCTATCCGGCCCAGCCCGATCATACGGAGAAGGACACGCTCTTCCGCCTTCTGGATGCGACAAACCAGACGGGCGTGGTGCTGACGGAGAGCTATGCCATGTGGCCTGGATCGTCTGTCTCCGGTCTCTATATCGGCCATCCCGAGAGCTATTACTTTGGCGTTGCCAAGGTGGAGCGGGATCAGGTGGAAGACTATGCTCGGCGCAAGGGCATGCCCGTGAAGGATATTGAGCGCTGGCTTGGACCAGTGCTGAACTATGTGCCGGTGGATGCGGCGAAGGATGTTGAGACGGCGGCTTGATGGGGTGGGTTTGGGTCTTACGTAAAGCGTGAGACGCGACACCCCCCTCTGTCCTGCCGGACAGAGGGCGTATCGTTCCGCCATTTCTGACGTCGAAAAGAAAG
This sequence comes from Agrobacterium cavarae, assembly GCF_004310285.1. Classification (GTDB taxonomy): domain Bacteria; phylum Pseudomonadota; class Alphaproteobacteria; order Rhizobiales; family Rhizobiaceae; genus Agrobacterium; species Agrobacterium cavarae. Next base: position 59,328 of record NZ_SISF01000033.1, on the reverse strand, counting down.
AGGGGCCTCGCAGCCCCTCCAAAACCTTCCAGCGCGAAAACCCTTAGCCGACCCCGCGCCAGCCATTTCTCACATCAATAGACGACGACGCCGCGGATGCTTTCGCCCTTGTGCATCAGGTCGAAACCCTTGTTGATGTCTTCAAGCGGCATGGTGTGGGTGATCATCGGGTCGATCTGGATCTTTCCTTCCATGTACCAGTCAACGATCTTCGGAACGTCGGTACGGCCGCGGGCGCCGCCGAAGGCCGTGCCCATCCAGTTGCGGCCGGTGACCAGCTGGAAGGGGCGGGTGGAGATTTCCTGACCGGCGCCTGCAACGCCGATGATGACCGATTTGCCCCAGCCGCGATGCGAGGCTTCGAGCGCCTGACGCATGACCTTGGTGTTGCCGGTGCAATCGAAGGTGTAATCTGCGCCGCCGATCAGGTCGCCATTGCGCTTCGTCATGTTGACGAGATAGGGCACGATGTCACCATCGACTTCCTTCGGGTTGACGAAGTGCGTCATGCCGAACTTTTCGCCCCAGGCCTTGCGCTCAGGGTTGATATCGACGCCGATGATCATATCCGCACCGGCAAGACGCAGGCCCTGAAGCACGTTGAGGCCAATGCCGCCGAGGCCGAAGACGATCGCCGTCGAGCCGATCTCGACCTTGGCCGTATTGATGACCGCACCGATGCCGGTCGTCACGCCGCAACCGATGTAGCAGACCTTGTCGAAAGGCGCGTCAGGGTTGATCTTGGCAACGGCAATTTCCGGCAGGACCGTGTAATTGGCGAAGGTGGAGCAGCCCATATAGTGGTGGATCTTGTCCTTGCCGATGGAAAAACGGCTGGTGCCGTCCGGCATCACGCCCTGGCCCTGCGTGGAGCGGATGGCCGTGCAGAGGTTGGTCTTGCGCGAGGTACAGGAATAGCATTCGCGGCATTCCGGCGTGTAGAGCGGAATAACATGGTCGCCCTTCTTGACCGAGGTGACGCCGGGGCCGACGTCGACGACGATACCGGCACCTTCATGGCCGAGGATCGCGGGAAAGAGACCTTCCGGATCGGCGCCGGAGAGGGTGAAATCGTCCGTGTGGCAGATGCCAGTCGCCTTGACCTCGATCAGCACTTCACCGGTGCGCGGGCCTTCCAGCTGAACGGTCATAACTTCCAATGGCTTGCCTGCCTGAACGGCGACTGCGGCGCGAACGTCCATCGTCTCGTCTCCTTCGTGTTTTTGTCATTCGTGGAAGCACTTTTTGCCCGACGCGGGCCTCATGAACAAGTGCAGTTGCGGCAATTCCTCAAACTTCCGCGACCTCTGTCATCTTGAGGCGGCGGGCGCTCAGCCTTTCGCGCCAGATGATGAAGAGGCCGGATGCAACGATGATGACGATGCCGAGCCATTTGGACGGTGTCGGAAAATCGGAAAACAGCAGGTATCCCAGAATGGTGGCGGAGATGATCTCGAAATACTGAAAGGGGGCAAGCAGCGACACCGGCGCCAGCCGAAAGGCCTTGACCACAAGCAGGTGCATGTAGCCGGAAATCGAGCCGAGAAGGATCAGGAGAACAAGGCCGTGATCCCAGCCGGGGAGGGACATTTCGAAATTAGCATCCCCTAAGCCAGTGCCGATCAAAAGAGCGCCGCCCATGAAGATCGTTCCGGCAATGCCGGCCATGGTCTGCATCACCAGCGGGCTGTCGCCATCACCGATCGCGCGGTTGAGGAAGAGATAGAGGGTGAAGAGGAAAGCGCAGGCGACCGGCAGAAGCGAGGTGAGGCCGAAAAGCTCGAAGCTTGGCTGGATGACGATCATCGCGCCGATGAAACCCACGGCGATGGCGCTCCAGCGCATCCAGCCGACCCGCTCGCCTAGAAACAGCGCCGACATGATGGTGAGCAGGAAGGGCTCGACGAAATAGATGGCGAAGACATCGGCCAGCGGCATGTATTTGACGGCGGCAAAAAATGTCAGGCTCGCGGCGGCATGTAGCACGCCGCGCAGCAGGTTGAGCCAGGGGCGCTTGGCATGGATCAGCGACTTCGGCGACATGAAGAGCAGCAGCGGCAGGGTGCAGACCAGCTGAAAGAAGAAGCGATAGAAGGTGACCTGGCCGGGAGACATGCCGGCATGGGCCATATATTTCGCAATCGCATCCATCACCGGCAGCACGATCATGCAGGCTGCCATGATGAGCATGCCGCGGACCGGCTGGCTGACGCTGTGCGAAGAGGACATGGGAGATTTCCGCATTTCGGGATGAGGTGGTCGCGGCAGATTAGAGGATTCTTTGGCGGTTGAAAGCGCGTTCTCGCCTTTCACTTGCCTAACCCCGCCGCCATCACGTCGCTTTTCAAGCCGTCACGCAATTTCCATGGTGTCTTTATCGTCGAGCGGTTATAGCGGGCAAAAGACATCCGATGCTTGGAATGGAGATATCAGTGGAACGCACCTGTCTTGCCGTCATTCTCGCCGCCGGTGAAAGCACACGCATGAAATCCTCCATGTCGAAGGTTTTGCATCCGGTTGCTGGCCGTCCGATGATTGCGCATGTGATGCAGGCGGTTTCCGGTGCTGGGGTTTCCGCTGCCGCGCTCGTTGTCGGGCGCGATGCGGACAAGGTGGCGGATGCCGCGCGGGTGGCGGGTGTTTCCGTCGAGCCGTATTTGCAGAAGGAACGGCTTGGCACGGGCAACGCCGTGCTTGCGGCGCGCGACGCCATCGAGAAGGGCTTCGACGATGTTTTGATCGCCTATGGCGACGTACCGTTGCTGACGGCGGAGACGCTGAACCGGGCGCGCCAGGCGCTGACCGACAATGTCGATGTCGTCGTCATCGGGTTTCACACTGACAAACCAACGGGTTACGGGCGTCTTCTGGTGCAGGATGGGGAGCTGGTCGCCATCCGCGAGGAGAAGGATGCAAGCGACGAAGAGCGCAAGGTCACATGGTGCAATAGCGGCCTGATGGCGATCAATGGTCGCCGGGCGCTGGATCTGCTCGACCGCATTGGCAACAACAATGTCAAGGGCGAGTATTATCTGACCGACATCGTCGAGATTGCCCGTGCAGAGGGCGGCAGGGCTGTGGCTGTCGATGCGCCCGAAACGGAAATGACCGGCTGCAACAACCGCGCCGAACTTGCCATCATCGAAAGGCTCTGGCAGGAGCGGGCGCGTCATCAGTTGATGATCGACGGCGTCTCGATGATTGCGCCGGAAACCGTTTTTCTGTCCTGGGATACCAAGATCGGTCAGGACGCGCTGATCGAGCCGAATGTGGTGATTGGTCCTGGCGTCACCATCGAATCGGGTGCCGTCATTCATGCCTTCTCGCATCTGGAAGGCGCGCATGTCAGCGCCGGGGCAACCGTTGGTCCCTATGCGCGGCTTCGTCCGGGCGCCAATCTGGCGGCGAAATCCAAGGTTGGGAATTTCTGCGAAATCAAGAAGGCTGAGATCGGCGAGGGTGCCAAGGTCAATCACCTGACCTATATCGGCGATGCGTTCGTCGGCGCGGGCAGCAATATCGGTGCGGGTACGATCACCTGCAATTATGACGGCATCAACAAGCACGAGACGCGAATCGGCAAAAATGCCTTTATCGGCTCCAACTCAGCACTCGTGGCACCCGTGACCATTGGCGATGATGCTTACGTTGCGTCCGGTAGTGTGATTACCGAGGATGTTCCCGGCGATGCGCTGGCCTTCGGTCGGGCACGCCAGGAGGTCAAGGAAGGCCGCGCCAGTGTGCTTCGCGCCCGCGCCCAGGCGATCAAGGATGCCAAGAAGAAACCGGCGTAACCGTCTGACAAAGGTAACGAATAGACATTGAAAGTGACCGCTGTTGCGATTGCGGTTTTTGCGGAAATCGCTACGACTTCCGCCCATTGAAAAAGCATCCGTCAGGAGACCTGACTCGGTTTTCGGATCATCGGATGCTCACCAAAAAATCTTGGAGACCTGTATGTGCGGCATCGTAGGAATTGTTGGAACGCAACCGGTTGCGGAGCGCCTTGTGGATGCGCTGAAGCGGCTGGAATATCGGGGCTATGACTCCGCAGGCGTCGCAACGATCCATGATGGCGCAATGGACCGCCGCCGCGCCGAGGGCAAGCTCTTCAATCTGGAGAAGAAGCTCTTCGAAGAGCCGCTTCCCGGCATCACCGGCATCGCGCACACCCGCTGGGCAACGCACGGGGTTCCGAACGAAACCAATGCCCATCCGCATTTCGTCGATGGCGTCGCCGTCGTTCACAACGGCATCATCGAGAATTTCTCCGAGCTGCGTGAGGAGTTGAAGGCTGAGGGCGCGACCTTCACCACCCAGACCGATACGGAAGTGGTGGCGCAACTGCTTGCCAAATTCACCCGTGAGGGACTGTCGCACCGCGATGCGATGCTGACGATGCTGAACCGCGTGACCGGCGCCTTTGCGTTGGTGGTGATGTTCCAGGACGAGCCGGGCACGCTGCTTTCCGCCCGTTCCGGTCCGCCGCTTGCCGTCGGCCATGGACGCGGTGAGATGTTCCTTGGGTCGGATGCGATCGCGCTTTCGCCCTTCACCAACGAGATCACCTATCTGGTGGATGGCGATTGCGCCATCATCACCGCAGCCGGTGCCGAGATCATCGATTTCGCCGGCAAGCCGGTGCAGCGCCAGCGGCAGATTTCCCAGGCGACGGCCTATGTGGTGGACAAGGGCAACCACCGCCACTTCATGGAAAAGGAAATCTACGAGCAGCCGGAAGTCATTTCCCATGCGCTCAGCCACTATGTGGATTTTGCCGACAAGCGGGTCAAGGATGTCGATCCGGCGATCGATTTTTCCAAGCTGACCGGCCTTGCGATTTCCGCCTGTGGAACGGCCTATCTGTCCGGCCTGATCGGCAAATACTGGTTCGAGCGTTATGCGCGTCTTCCGGTCGAGATCGATGTGGCATCCGAATTCCGCTACCGCGAGATGCCGTTATTGCCGACGCAGGCCGCCCTCTTCATCTCCCAGTCCGGTGAAACGGCGGATACGCTCGCCTCGCTGCGCTACTGCAAGGAGAACGATCTGAAGATCGGCGCGGTCGTCAATGTGCGCGAATCGACCATTGCGCGTGAATCCGATGCGATCTTCCCCATTCTGGCTGGCCCCGAAATCGGCGTTGCCTCCACCAAGGCCTTCACCTGCCAGCTTGCCGTTCTGGCTTCGCTGGCGATCGCAGCCGGTAAGGCGCGTGGCACGCTGACGGCGGCGCAGGAAACCGAGCTTGTCCGTCATCTGATCGAGATGCCGCGGGTGATGAGCGAAGTGCTGAACGCCATCCAGCCGCAGATCGAAACACTCTCTCGCGATCTCTCGCGCTTCAAGGACGTGCTTTATCTCGGCCGCGGCACATCCTTCCCGCTGGCGCTGGAAGGCGCGCTAAAGCTCAAGGAAATTTCATACATCCACGCGGAAGGCTATGCCGCTGGCGAGTTGAAGCATGGGCCGATCGCGCTGATCGACGAGAACATGCCGGTCATCGTCATTGCGCCGCATGACCGCTTCTTCGAGAAGACCGTCTCCAACATGCAGGAGGTGGCAGCCCGCGGTGGGCGCATCATCTTCATCACCGATGCGAAGGGTGCGGCGGCCTCGTCGCTGGAAACCATGGCGACCATCGTGCTGCCGACCGTCGATGAACTCATTGCGCCGATGGTCTTTTCGCTGCCGATCCAGCTGCTTGCCTATCACACGGCCGTCTTCATGGGCACGGATGTGGACCAGCCGCGCAACCTGGCAAAGTCGGTTACGGTGGAATGATTGTCCGGCCGGAACAGCTCGGCGATCTCGACGCGATCGGCGTCGTGACGCAGGCGGCGTTCCAGGATGTTCCCTATAGTGACCATAACGAGCACCTCGTCATCGAACGCTTACGGCGGGCCGGTGCACTCGCTGTTTCGCTTGTTGCGGAGGAGGACGGGGCGATCACAGGCCATATCGGCTTTTCGCCTGTCGGACTTTCTGGAAGCAGTGACATCTGGTTCGGCCTTGGTCCGCTTTCCGTGTTGCCGGAATGGCAGGGGCGGGGTGTCGGTTCGGCGCTCGTTCATCGCGGCCTCGACGCGTTGCGCCAGCTGAATGCCAGCGGATGCGTCGTCATGGGCGATCCGGCCTACTATCGTCGCTTCGGTTTTCACCACGATGAGCGACTGAAGGCCGAGGGGATTGATGACGAATATTTCATGATCCTGCCCTTGCAGGGCGGAACGCCGTCCGGCATTGTCCGTTATCATCAGGCATTCTTCGGTGACATCGCCTAGAGCATTCCGGTGATAACGGGACCACCTTCAATGCTCTCGGTCCCTGTTCTGCCGCATTGTCCGACGCCAAAGCGATCATGCTTCGGCTGGAGATGCTCCAACATTCAGTGAGTTGATGACGGATCACCCAATCAGAATTTCCTTCGCGACACGCCTGCGTAACAGCTTTCTGACCGGCGTTCTCATTCTGGCGCCCGTCACGATCACGATGTGGCTGGTATGGACCTTTCTGCAATGGGCCGATAGCTGGGTGAAGCCGTATATCCCGACGCGGTACGACCCGGAAGAATATTTCAACGTCGCCATTCCCGGTTTCGGCCTGCTGATTGCCGTCATCGGCATCACGGTCATCGGTTTTCTCGGCAACAATCTGATCGGCAAATGGATCGTCGGTGTCGGCGAATCCATCCTCAACCGCATGCCGCTGGTGCGGCCGATCTACAAGAGCATCAAGCAGCTGTTTGAATCGGTGCTGAAGGAGCATTCCAATTCCTTCAAGCGCGTCGGCATGATCGAGTTTCCGTCGCCCGGCACCTGGGCCATGGTCTTCGTCGCATCCGAGGCCAAGGGCGAGCTTGCCTTCCGCTTCAATGAGTTAGGTCAGGAAATGGTGGCGGTGTTCCTGCCGCCAACGCCGGTTCCGACGGCGGGCTTTCTGCTTTTTGTGCCGAAGGACAAGATCATCATGCTCGACATGTCGCCGGAGGATGCCGCAAAGCTGTTGATTTCCGGCGGTCTGGTCGCCCCCGACTTCGAGCCGCCCAAGGCGCTTGCGCCCGTCTGACCTGCCTGCACCCGTGGCTGGATCGAATCACGAATTTACCTCAATGTTGCCTCGAACATTTGGGGGAAAGATATGCGCTTTATTCGAAACGGGGTTATTCCGGTCTTCTCGACGATCGTCTTCGCCTTCTTCGGTCTCCTGCTGACCGGATTGCCGGGATACAATATCGTGACGACGCTTGACGGACAGCCTATCGCCGGTGCCCCGACACCTGCGCAGGTCGATGCCATGATTTCGCAAGGAGAGAGGATGGACAGCCATGTCGATTTCTATGGCATCGTGCTGCCCGGCGAGCCCTTGTTCTGGATGATAGGGATCATTCTGGTGGCAGCCTTCATCGGCTACAAGCTCGGCTCGGCTTTCAAGATTCCGGCTGCCGCATGATTGGTGGGGAAGGGCGCCAAGCGCGCCGCTTCCCTTTTTTGTGTAGTTAGCGTGCCTTAAGCGTCGCCAGTTCTTCCACCCCTACATGGCTTTCCACGGCGCTGCCGCGAAGGTGAAGATAAAGCCCGATGAAGAAGGCAAGCACTGCGATGAAGACCAGGTACCAGGCATGCGCCATGGGGTTGATCGCAAGCGCTGAGCTGACCGCAATTGGCGTCAAGCCGCCGAAGACGGCGTAGGAGACGTTATAGGCGAAGGAGAGGCCTGAGAAGCGGACCGATGCCGGGAAGGCGCGGACCATTACATAGGGAACCGCACCCGCCATGCCGACGGAGAGACCCATCACCGCATAAAGCGCAAACATGGTGGTGAGCGACGTTCCGGCATAGCTGTAAAAGGTGAAGGTGGCGACGCCGAAGAAGATGCTGGCACCCATGAAGAAGATGCCACTGCCGATACGGTCGATCAGCGCGCCGGCGATGATCACACCGAAGATCAGGAACAGTGTGCCGAAGCTCGTGCCTGCCAGTGCTTGCGTCGGCGTGTAGCCGTAAAGCTTCTGCAGGAATGTTGCCGTCATCAGCGTCGTGACGACGATGGCCGCGGACAGCACCCAGGTGAGCAGCGCCGAGACCACGACACCGCGCATATGGTTCTTCAGGACGAGGCTGAGCGGCAGCTTGTCCGAGAGCGATTTGGAGTTCTTCATCTGCGTGAAGATCGGCGTTTCTTCCAGCCAGCGGCGCAGATAGACGGCGATCAGGCCGAAGATACCGCCAATGAGGAAGGGGATACGCCAGGCATAGCCAGACACGTCTTCCGGCGTGAAAATGGTGTTGATGGCAAAGGCGATGAGCGAGCCGAGCATGATGCCAAAGGAGAGGCCGGAGGTCAGCAGACCACAGGCAAGGCCGACATAGCGGAAGGGAACGTGTTCAGACACGAAGGTCCAGGCGCCGGGAACCTCGCCGCCGATGGCCGCACCCTGGAGCATGCGCAGCACGATGAGCAGGATCGGGGCTGCAACGCCGATCGTCGCATAGGTCGGCATCAGCGCCATGCCGAGCGTGGAAAGCGCCATCAGCAGGATCGAGAAGGCGAAGACGCGCTTGCGGCCATAACGGTCGCCATAATGCGCCAGAATGATGCCGCCGATGGGACGGACAAGATAGCCAGCAGCGAAGATGCCGAAGGTCTGGATCATCACCAGCCAGTCTGGCATGTCCGGCGGAAAGAAGAGGTGGCCGATCACGGTCGCGAAGAAGACGAAGATGATGAAGTCGTAGAATTCCAGCGCGCCGCCGAGGGCGGAGAGGCCAAGCGTTCTGTAATCCTGCGCATTCAGCGCGCGGGCGGGAACCGGGGTCGTGGTGGGAGACATGAGCGGTTTCTTCTTTCAGAGATCGTTCCCTGTGCCATGCGGTATAGCCGCCGCTAATTCAAGTCTTTTGTCGGCAGATGTCACAGGCTCTTTTAACGCGCGTCGTAATCGTCCAGATTCGCTCCTTGCGCTTGAGTTGGTCCTTTCACCGCATGTCGTTATCGCAAAACCGCTGCACACCTTTGCGCGGACGATGCTTCAGTTGATCCTGCACAGGATGGCGGTGGTATCGTCCGATTGTTTAAGGCGCGGATATTTCAGCCCTTCTGGATCGATCTCCCGCTCCAATTGGCGAAGCTCCTTGATCAAGCTCGGCAAACCTGCGGTGACGGCGCGGCGGATGAGGGAGCCCGGCGTGTATTGCCCGTAAAGGCTGACAAGATCGGCCAGACCATCGGAGCAGATAATGGCCGTAGCGCCGCCGGCGATGTCGATCGTCGCGGTGGCAATGTGGTCAGCCGTTTCGGGAACGAGGCTCAAGGACCAGACGGTGCCGTCTGCCGTGTTCTGTCTTTCGCGGTTTCGCCGAAGGTCGGCGAGCGTCTTTGGATCGCTGGTTGCCATGCCCGCAGCACCAATGCCACCCAGACGCGCGACATGGGCGCGGGCGGCGGCCTGCTCTCGCTCGAAGGCGTCGTGTAGCGCCATCAGACTTTCCTCGCGGCCATCATCGTGAAGAATATAGGCGACGCTATCGCCGAGGCCTGCGAATTGCAGTCCGTTTGGTGTGACGCGCAAGCCTGCGAGTGCCGCGACCGGCCAGGCGTAGCGCGGCTGATCGCCGGCCAAGGCCTCGAAGCTGATCCTGGCATCTTGCGAGATGCGGCGAATGATGTCTGCGAAATCAGCCTCAGGCGTAACCTCGCTCATCAGGCGCTTGGCCGCGAACTCGGCAATCCATGCGGCATCGGAGCCGAAACCCGTCATGAACTGCTGGTCGCCGAGGCCGGTTGCGCCATCGACGACGAATGCGCTGGAGGCATTCCACGCCAGACGATCTTCGTTGGCGCGCTCTGGCTTGCCGGGATCGCTGATGCTGTCGATGACGTCAATCTGCATGGGTATCACTCGAAGCGGTTGATGATGCTGATGCCGCTATCCTTGAAGCTGTCCATGGCGGGGAGCGCCGTGACGGCATCGGTCAGCGAAATATGTTTGCCGATAAGCTTTTGCGGCGAAAGCTTGCCGGTGCGGATCATCGCCAGCATATCGTCATAGCGCCAGGCCTGCATGCCGTGACTGCCATAGATTTCGAGCTCGTGGGCAATGACGCGTGCCATCGGGATCTGCGGCATGGAATGATCGGCGAGCATCAGGCCCACCTGGACGTGGCGACCACGGCGTCGCAGGTTGCTGATGGAGTTGCAGCAGGTTTGCGGGTGTCCGAGCGCATCGACGGAGACATGCGCGCCGCCGCCGGTCGCATCGCGCACCGCTTCGGTCACATCGGCAACATTGCGGCTGTTGATGGTGACGGTGGCGCCGAGTTCCTTGGCCAACGCCAGCTTGTCGTCGGCAATATCGATCGCGACGATCTGCGCGCCGAGACCGGCGCCAATCATGATGGCGGAAAGGCCAACACCGCCGCAGCCGTGAACCGCGAGCCACTCGCCACCCTTCAGGCGACCCTGATCGACAACGGCGCGGAAGGAGGTGGCAAAACGGCAGCCGAGGCTTGCCGCGGTATCAAAGCTCATCTCATCCGGCATATGGACGAGATTCTGATCGGCATAGTCGATTGTGACATATTCGGCGAAGGAGCCCCAATGGGTAAAGCCCGGCTGAAACTGCGTTTCGCAGACCTGCTGGTTGCCAGAGCGGCACTCCTGGCAGTGACCGCAGCCGGAGACGAAGGGAACGGTGACGCGGTCACCGACCTTGAAGCGCATCACATTCTTGCCAACGGCGGAAATCACGCCTGCGAATTCGTGACCCGGCACATGGGGCAGGTTGATGTCGCTGTCATGCCCCATCCAGCCGTGCCAGTCGCTGCGGCACAGACCGGTTGCCTTGACTGAAATCACCACGCCGCCCGGCGTGGGTTCAGGGTCCGGCAGGCTCGCAATTTTCGGAGCTTCGCCAAACCGTTCGTAGAATAATGCGCGCATAGGTGCCTCCTGATCTGGCCCGGAGTTACCCGGTTTTTCGGCCCCGAAACAGTGCGCTACTCTGCTACAATCATCAAATCTTCTGATGCAAAGTGCAGCGTGATCCGCTCGCCAATGGCAGGTGGCGCCGTGCCGGGATCGTTGAACATGTCGAAGGAAAGCACGCTGCCGCCGACATCGATACGGGTTCGGATGACCGAGCCGAGGAAGTGGCTTGAGGTAACGACGCCGGAAATGGCGACATCGCCCTTGGCGCTTTCTGCAAGCGATCCTGCTTCCGGACGAAGCGCAACGGTGACCTTTTCGCCATTGGCTTTTGCAAGCGGTTTTTGCAGCGATACTTTCTGATCGCCGATCAGAATCGTGCTCGTCGTTGCATCGACAACGGTGGCATCGATCAGGTTCAGCGTGCCGACGAAGGAGGCGACGAAGCGGGTGGCGGGGTTGTTGTAGATCTCGAAGGGCGAGCCGATCTGGTCGGCGCGTCCGGCATTCATCACCACGATGCGGTCGGAAATCGACAGGGCTTCTTCCTGGTCATGGGTGACGAAGATGGTGGTGATGCCGAGTTTGCGCTGGATCTGACGGATTTCCTCGCGAAGCGACACGCGGATCTTGGCGTCGAGGGCGGAAAGCGGTTCATCGAGAAGCAGGACTTCCGGCTTTGGCGCCAGCGCGCGGGCCAGCGCAACGCGCTGCTGCTGGCCGCCGGACATCTGGAAGGGATAACGGTCTGCCAGATGTTCAAGATGGATGAGCGCCAGCATTTCCTTGACGCGCGCATCGATTTCCGACCTTGGCTTGCCCGCGACCTTGAGGCCGAAGGCGACGTTTTCGCGGACATTCATGTTGGGAAACAGCGCATATGCCTGGAACACCATACCGATATTGCGCTGATTGGGTCGAAGTGTCGTCTGGTCCTTGCCATTGATGACGATGGCGCCATCGCTTGGCGTCTCGAAGCCCGCGATCATGCGCAGGACCGTCGTCTTGCCGCAACCGGATGGGCCGAGGAAGGAAACGAATTCGCCCTTCTCGATGGCCATGTTGAAGTCATGTACGACCTGCACCGGACCAAAGGACTTCTTAATGTGCGTGAGTGTCAAAAAGCTCATGTAAAATCCTCAGGCCTTGGGAGGCGCGCCCTTCTGGTAGCGGGAGACGAGTTGGATGAGACCGAGGCAACCCCAGGTGATGCCGAAGGAGATGACGGCAAGGGCAGCGGGCTCGTAGGCTCTGTTTGCGCCGAGAAGCTGCATATAGGGGCCGAAGGCCGGTCGGTTCAAAAGCGCTGCCATGGTGAACTCGCCGATGACGATGGCAAAGGTCAGGAAGGCGCCAGAAAGAACAGCCACCAGCACGTTCGGCAAAATGATCCGCGCAAGAATGGTGGTCCAGCCAGCGCCGAGGCTCTGGGCTGCTTCGGTCAGCGTGCCGATATCGATGGTACGCAGACCCGTATCGACGGCGCGGTACATATAAGGCAGCGCAAGCGTCGTGTAACCGAACATCAACAGCAGGTTGGTACCGGAGGTCGTACCCGTCAGAGGCAGCCAGCTCGAGGTGTTGTAAAGGCGGATATAGCCGAAGACGATGACGATGGCGGGGATGACGAGTGGCAACAGCGTGATGAATTCGATCACGGGGCGCAGCGTCGGCAGTTTCAGCCGTACCCAATAGGCGGTTGGCACCACCAGCAGCACACCGAAGACGATGGTGACGAGCGCCATGATGACCGAGTAGGTGAAGGTCTCCTGAAAGCGCGGATCGCTTAAGACCACGGCATAGGCATCGAAGGAGTAGACACCGCGCCGCATCTTCAGCGAGAAGTTGGTCATGCCGATCAGCGGCAGGGCGAAATACAGGATGCCGAAAAGGAGGGCGCCCCAGGCAAAAATCCGCTTCATTTCAACCACCTCTCACTGCGCGTGCGCATCCAGATGTACAGCGTGTTGGCGATACAGGTGACGACGATCATGCCGAAGGCCAGCGCATAGCCAAGATTGGGGTTGCCGAGAACGTCACCGCGGATCTGGGCGAAGAGCAGGATCGGAACGATGTTGAGCGAGGAGCCGGTGAGCGCAATCGCGGTTGCGACGGCGCCGAAGGCGTTGGCGAAGAGAAGCGAGAAGGTGCCGAGGATCGATGGCAGCAGGATGGGAAACGCCACCATGCGCCAATATTGCCAGCCGCTGGCGCCGAGAATTTCGGCCGCCTCACGCCACTCGCGCTTGAGACCGTCGAGCGCCGGCGTGATGATGAGGATCATCAGCGGGATCTGAAAGAACAGATAGGTAATCGTCAGGCCCCAGAAGGACAGAATATTGAAGCCCATCACGCGCAGGTCTATGCCGAGCTGTGTCTTGAGAAACAGCGTGACCAGGCCGACCGGGCCGAGTGTGGCGATGAAAGCGAAGGCGAGCGGCACGCCTGCAAATTGCGAGGCAACACCGGAAAAGGTCAAAAGCGGCGCGCGGATTTTCTGCGGCAAGCCGCCCAGCACGACGGCGGAGGCCACGGCAAAACCAATCAGACAGCCAAGCGCTGCGGAGGCAACGCTGATCTTGATCGATATCCAGTAGGCCGCGAGAATGGAGGGCGTGAAGAGCCCGATGATGTTGTCAAAGGTGAAGCTGCCGTCCGGGCTCTGAAACGCGCCGATGACGATCTTCATCGTCGGCATGATCAGGAAAAGCAGGACAAAAATGGCGAAAGGCAAAATGCCGAGCCATTCGAGCTTCGGCCGATAGCGCCGTTTCACCGGCAGTGCTGTGCCAGTATCTGCTGATGACATGCTGTCCCCAATGCCGCGATCATCGCGGTCTCGTTCTTTATGTGCAGCAGGCCGCCCCGGAGTTTTCATGCCGGGGCGGCCATTGGTCTTTACGTCTTACTTGACGTTCGCGCCGACAACCTTGTCCCAGCCGCCGGTAACCGCTGCCTTGTTGGCATCGACATCTTCCAGCGTCGGGAAGGTGGCCTTTTCATAGGCTGCCGGAGGAGGCAGGGCGTCGAGAAGGTCCTTCGGGATCTTGTTGGCCTTGGCAAGCGCGTTGAAGCGGATCGGATGGCAGAAGCCCTTCAGCCAGCCGAGCTGACCGTCGTCGGAATAGAGGTGCTCCATCCACAGCTTCGCAGCATTCGGATGCGGTGCATAGGCGGAGATGCCCTGCACGTAAACGCCAGCCAGAACACCCTTTTCAGGAACGACGACTTCGGTCGGCGGGTTGCCGTTCAGCGTCTTTGCCCAACCGAGAGCGTTGTAGTCCCAGGCGATCACGATTGGTGTCGCACCCTGTGCCAGCGTACCGGCCTTGCCGATGACGGGAACGAAGTTGCCAGCCTTGTTGAGGTCGGCGAAGTACTTCAGACCGGCTTCGCCAGCTTCCTTGCCGTCCTTGGCGCCCGTGGAGAGGCCAGCGGCGAGAACGCCGAGGATCGCCTGGTTGGAGGCGCGTGGGTCGCCAGCAAGCGCGACCTGGCCGGCATATTCCGGCTTCAGAAGATCAGACCAGTCCTTCGGCGAATTGCTGACGAGGTCCTTGTTCACGAAGAAGGACATGACGCCGTAATAGTCGCCGTACCAGTAGCCTTCGGCATCCTTGACGTTGTCTGGAATTTCGTCCCAGGTGGAGACCTTGTAAGGCTGCAGAAGGCCTTCCTTCTTTGCCTGCGGACCGAAGGCCAGACCAACGTCGATCACGTCAGGCGCCTGCGGGCCCTTGTTGTCCTTGTTGGCCTTGATGGCTTCGATTTCGTCGGCCGAGCCCGCGTCTGGGTTCAGCTCGTTCACCTGAATTTCCGGGTACTTAGCCTTGAAAGACGCGATGACGTCGCCGTATCCACACCAGTCGTGCGGCAGGGCGATGGTCGTCAGCATGCCTTCTTTCTTGGCAGCTGCGATGAGTTCTTCGCTTGGTGCTGCCGTGGCGATTGCCGTGGTGGCAAGCACGATTGCGGTGGTAAGCGAAAGCAGTCGGCGGCTGTGCGAGATCACTTTAGTTCTCCTCTTCGTGTCTCATGCGTCGGCGGACGCTGTACGTGGCTTGCATGAACGTTATGTGACGGTTGTAAGGGTGCTCATCGCGGTCACGCTAGCCCCGTTTGGGCCTCCCTGCCATCATTACGTCACTTTTTTGTCATGTTGCGGTGTGTGCGACATTTGTCGTTCTGCTTGCGTCTTCTCCCTTTTGTCCTTCTAGTCGGTTTCGATCGTCCGGCTTGTCACCCTCGATCGGGTTTTCTGAACAGGCGTGTCTGCTCGAAAAGGCCTTCAAGCGCGTTCATGCGCTGGCGGGTTTCGTCCCATCCATTGCTCTGCACCGCCTCGATCAACGCTTCGACGACGAAGAGGGTGACGACCGAGCTGTCCCATGCGGACGGCGCTTCGATCTTCACCCGGAAGGTGTGTTTGGCAAAGCGGGAGACAGGCGATGTCCACTGGTCGGTGAACAGAAGAATGCTGACATCGTTGTCATGCGCCACCTGGGCCAGCGTCACCATGTCCTGCTCGTAGCGACGGATGTCGAAGATCACCAACACGTCGCCGGCGCTCATGTTCAGCATATATTGCGGCCATGAGCTGGAGTTGGATGACATCAACGCCGTCTTCGGGCGAATGACCTGCATATGGGTGAAGAAATATTCCGCAATCGCACCGGTGATGCGCCCGCCGACGAAATAGATGCCGCGCTTTCTGTCCGAGAGAAGTGCAGCAGCATTGTCGAAATCGGCCGTATCCAGATCGCTTAGCGTGTCGCGCAGATTGTTGGTGATGGCAGCTGCGAAGCGGTTGAGGATATGCAAGCCAGGCGCGTTGCTCGCCCATCTGTCATGCTTGGCAATCGGGTTGGAAATGGTGGCTTCCAGCTCCTGATGAAGGCTTGCCTGAAATTCAGGGTAACCCTTGTAGCCGAGTTTCTGCACCATGCGAGCAACCGTCGGGGTGGAGACGCCAGCATTTTCCGCGACAGTTGTGATGCTGCCGAGGCCGGACACGGGGTAATTCGCGAGCAGACTCTCCGCGAGCTGCCTTTCGGCGCGCGTCAAACCCTCATAGTGGGTCTGGATGACCTCCGACACCGTCGCAGACGACGTGTTGCTCAAATTCTTCCCCTTTTCCGGTTTTGTCACCGGGTTTTGCGCAGGATTAAGATACGCAGTTACGCCGGAGTCAATCGGAAAAATGAAGAGAAAATTTCAAAAATCCATTTGACACTTTGGCATATGTGAAGAATTCTCTTCGCGTCGTTGGGGAACGGCAAAACCAGATGGGGTACGACCATGACGGTTCGTTCGCAATTTTTCCACGCCGACGAAGGTGACGCAGTCGCGGTGGAAAACGAAACGGGGAAAAGCCGGGTGCTGCTCGTCTGCGAGCACGCCTCGAAAACGCTTCCCGCCCGTTATGGCGATCTCGGTCTTGCCGAGGATGTCTTGTCGAGCCACATTGCCTGGGACCCTGGCGCGCTCGCGGTGGCGCGTCTTCTTTCCGAGAAGCTCGATGCAGCGCTCGTTTTCCAGCGGTTTTCGCGACTGATCTATGACTGCAATCGTCCGCCGGAATCGGCCTCCGCCATGCCGGTCGCAAGCGAGATCTATAACATTCCGGGCAATGCCGATCTGGATGAGGCCGAACGGTTTCTCCGGACTGCCGCCCTCTACGTTCCGTTTCATGAAGCCGTGTCCAGCCTCGTCGAAAAGCGGAAGATCCTCGGCATTGAGAGTGTCATCGTGACCATTCACAGTTTTACGCCGGTCTATCACGGGCGGGTGCGCGAGGTGGAAATCGGGATCCTGCACGACAGGGACTCGCGTCTGGCCGATGCGATGCTCGCCGACCGGGAAGCGGCCTCTTTCAAGGTTGAGCGCAATGAGCCCTACGGGCCGGAGGACGGCGTAACCCACACGCTTCGTCTGCACGCGCTGCCGGAAGGTCTGTTGAATGTGATGATCGAAGTTCGCAACGATCTCATCGCAGACGAGGCGGGACAGCGTGCCGCTGCCGACTATTTGGGTGAAAGCCTCGAAAGAGCGCTTGCCAGCATAGGAGACTAGACTTGCATGTCGGCAGGTTACCCTGCCGAAGGATAATGTGCCGTGTGGTCCAGAACGCCAAAAATGGCGCGCGCCAGACGGGATAGGGAACAGCAGATGCATGCGGCCGGTGGGAAGGTCCCGCCAGCCGAACTGGGGCAAAATCGGCCAATCCGGCTGACTGCCTGCTTTTTTCTTGATCAGGAGAGACAAGGCATGGACAGTTCATCATCCGGCGTCAGCTATAAAAAGGCAGACGCATCCTATTTCGAAAAGCGTGGACTATCGCGTTATGCGGGCGTCTGGTCGCTGTGGGCGCTCGGCGTCGGCGCTGTCATTTCCGGACATTTTTCCGGCTGGAATTTCGGCTTTGCCATCGGCGGCTGGGGCGGCATGCTCGTGGCGGGTATCATCATCGCCATCATGTATCTGGGCCTGACCTTTTCCATTGCGGAAATGAGCCCGGCGTTGCCGCACACCGGTGCGGCTTACTCTTTTGCGCGGACTGCGATGGGGCCTTGGGGCGGCTTCATTACCGGGCTTTGCGAAAATGTCGAATATGTTCTGACCCCGGCCGTCATCGTCACCTTCATCACGGCCTATGTGAATTCCATTCTCGGGCTCGATCCGGCCTATTCGCCGCTTCTGTGGGTGTTGTTCTACATCATCTTCCTGGCGCTCAACGTCTTCGGGCTTGAGCTGTCCTTCAAGGTGACATTGGTTATCACGCTGATTTCGCTCGGCGTTCTGGTGTTCTTCTGGATCAGCGCCATTCCCAACATCGATTTCTCCCGCTGGGCGCTGAATATCGGTGTCGGGCCGGATGGCAAGGCGGTCGAACTGCCGGAGGGCAATGGCTCCTTCTTCCCGTTCGGCATTTCCGGCGTTCTGGCGACACTTCCATTTGCCGTCTGGCTGTTCCTTGCGATCGAACAGTTGCCGCTCGCAGCCGAAGAGTCGGTCGATCCCAAGCGCGACATGCCGAAGGGCATCATTCTCGGCATCATCACGTTGATGGTGTCCGCCTTCATGATCGTGCTGCTCAATCCATCGCTTCCCGGCGTCGGCGCATTCCACCTCAGTTCGGCACTGGAGCCGCTCCTGGATGGCTTCAAGGCGGTCTATGGCGATAGCGGCGTGGTGTTGCTGGGTCTCGTGGCTTTGACCGGCCTCATCGCCAGCTTCCACACCATCCTTTATGCACAGGGGCGGCAGATCTATTCGCTCTCTCGCGCTGGCTATTTCCCCACGGCGTTGTCCATCACTCACTCCAAGTTCAAGACACCGCATGTCGCCATGCTGACGGGTGCGATCGTCGGCTTGGGCGTCATGATGATCATCTGGTTCGCACTCGGTGCGGAGCAGGGCGGCAGCATCATCGGCAGCGTGTTGCTGAACATGGCCGTGTTCGGCGCGATGTTCTCCTACATCATGCAGGCGATCTCCTTCATTCTGCTGCGCAAAAACCTGCCGCATATCGAACGGCCATTCCGTTCGCCGCTTGGCGTGCCAGGTGCAGTGCTGACCATCATCATCGCCGTCGTGACACTGCTTTATCAGGTGCAGGACCCGAACTTCACCAAGGGCGTGTTGTGGGTGGCGATCTGGTTTGCCGTGGCGATCGCCTATTTCGCCATCATCGGTCGCCATCGCCTTATCCTCTCGCCGGAGGAGGAGTTTGCGATGGAGCACAAGCAAGCCGCACTCAAAGCGTCTGCCGCGAAAGCCTGACGATCAAAAAGAGAAGGGCGGCGCTGTTAGGGCCGCCCTTTGACAAAAACCAACATAGGGAACAACGAGATCATGACGACCTACACATTCGACGAGTTGAAGAAGGATGTCGCCGAAGGGCGCATCGACACGGTTCTGGCGTGCCTCGTGGATATGCAGGGTCGCCTGATGGGTAAGCGGTTCCAGGGGCAGTTCTTTGTCGAGAGTGCGTATGATGAAACGCATTGCTGCAACTATCTGCTCGCCACCGACATGGAGATGGAGACGGTTCCTGGCTATAGAGCCACGAGCTGGGAGAAGGGCTACGGTGACTACACGCTGAAGCCGGACATGGCGACGCTGCGTCGGGTGCCTTGGCTGGAAGGAACAGCGCTCGTTATCTGCGATGCCTATGATCATCACACCCACGCCGAAGTGCCGCATTCGCCGCGTGCGATGCTGAAAAGCCAGGTGGCCCGGCTCGAGGCCATGGGGCTCAAAGCCTATATGGCAAGCGAGCTTGAGTTCTTTCTCTTCGACCAGAGCTTCGAGTCGGTACGCGCCAGCGGCTATCGCAACCTCAATCCGGCGAGCGCCTATAATGAGGATTACCACATCTTCCAGACCACCAAGGAAGAGGAGGTGATGCGCGCCATCCGCAACGGCCTGCAAGGGGCCGGCATTCCGGTGGAAAACACCAAGGGCGAAGCGTCCGCCGGGCAGGAAGAAATCAACGTGCGTTATGCCGACGCACTGACCATGGCCGACCGCCATGCCATCATCAAAAATGCCACCAAGGAGATCGCCTGGTCCAAGGGCAAGTCCGTGACTTTCCTTGCCAAGTGGAACTATAGCGCCGCTGGCAGCTCCTCGCACATTCACCAGTCTCTCTGGAGCCTGGATGGCAAGACATCGAAGTTCTTCGATAAGGATGCTGATCACGGCATGTCTGAGATGATGAAGCATTATGTGGCGGGGCTTCTGGCGCATGCCAGCGAGATCACCTATTTCCTTGCGCCGTATATCAACTCCTACAAGCGTTACATGGCCGGCACATTCGCGCCGACCAAGGCAGTCTGGAGCATGGACAACCGTACGGCCGGCTATCGTCTGTGTGGCGATGGCACCAAGGGCATCCGCATCGAGTGCCGTGTGGGTGGCTCCGATCTCAATCCGCATCTTGCCATGGCAGCACTGCTTGCGGCCGGCATTGACGGCATCGAGAAGAAGATGGAACTTGAGCCGCAATTCGTCGGCGACGCCTATGGCGGCAAGGAAGTTCGGGAGATCCCGAAAACGCTTCGCGACGCCACGGATCACCTGAACGGTTCCGCCATGCTGCGCGGGGCCTTCGGGGACGACGTGATCGACCACTATGTGCGTGCCGCAAAGTGGGAACAGGAAGAATATGATCGCCGCGTGACCGACTGGGAAGTCGCGCGCGGTTTCGAAAGAGCATAACAGGCTAGGAACATATCATGGTCATGATCCAGAATATCTCGCCGATCGACGGCTCGGTCTATGCCGAACGGGAGGCGATGTCGCTGGATGCGGCGCGCGGCGCCGTGTTGAAGGCGCGGGCTGCGCAAAAAGCGTGGGCACGCCGCCCTTTGGAAGAACGCGTTCAACTGGTTTTGAAGGGCGTGGCGCGCCTCAACGAAATGGTGGATGAGGTGGTACCGGAACTGGCTCACATGATGGGCCGCCCGGTTCGCTATGGTGGGGAGTTCAAGGGCTTCAACGAACGCTCGAATTACGTCGCCTCGATTGCCGCAGACGCACTGGCGCCGCTCGTGATCGAGGAGAGCGGCAATTTCGAACGCCGCATCGAGCGCGAAGCGCATGGCGTGGTCTTCGTCATCGCGCCTTGGAACTACCCCTATATGACCGCGATCAACACGGTTGCACCCGCGCTGATGGCCGGCAACACCGTCGTCATCAAACATGCGGCGCAGACGCTTCTCGTCGGCGAGCGCATGGTGCGCGCCTTTGTCGAGGCGGGTGTTCCCGATGATGTGTTCGTCAATGTCTTCCTCGATCACCAGACGACGTCTGCACTGATCTCAGAAGGGCTGTTCAACTTCGTCAATTTCACCGGATCGGTGGAAGGCGGACGCGCCATCGAGCGTGCAGCGGCTGGCACTTTCACCGGTCTTGGACTTGAGCTTGGCGGCAAGGACCCAGGCTATGTGATGGAAGATGCCGATCTCGATGTTGCCGTTGATACGCTGATGGATGGTGCGACCTATAATTCCGGTCAGTGCTGCTGCGGCATCGAGCGTATCTATGTCAACGAAGCGCTCTACGATGCCTTTGTCGAAAAGTCGGTTGCCTGGGTGTCCAACTACAAGCTTGGCAACCCGCTGGAACAGGAAACGACACTTGGGCCGATGGCCAACAAGCGTTTCGCCAAGGTGGTGCGCCAGCAAGTGGCCGACGCGATTGCGAAGGGCGCCAAGGCGCTGGTCGATCCGAAGCTCTTCGCCGCTGATGACGGCGAGAGCGCCTATGTCGCGCCGCAGGTTCTGATCGATGTCGATCACTCCATTGAGTTCATGACGGAAGAGACCTTTGGCCCAGCGGTCGGCATCATGAAGGTGAAGAGTGACGAGGAAGCCATCCGGCTGATGAATGACAGCAAATACGGCCTGACCGCCTCGCTCTGGACCCAGGATGCCGAACGGGCAGGGCGCATCGGTCGCGAGATCGAAACGGGCACCGTCTTCATGAACCGTGCGGATTATCTCGATCCCGCACTCTGCTGGACAGGCGTCAAGGAAACCGGACGCGGCGGTTCGCTCTCCGTCATCGGCTTCCAGAACCTGACACGTCCAAAATCATACCATCTGAAGAAAGTCACGAAATGAACATCGTCGCAAACTGGAGCTATCCGACCCCCATCAAGCTCGGGCGTGGCCGCATCAAGGAACTGGCGGATGCCTGCAAGACGCTCGGTATCAAGAAGCCGCTTCTGGTCACGGATCGCGGTCTTGCTGGGATGGCGATCACCGGCCATGCGCTGGATATTCTTGACGAGGCCGGACTTGGCCGCGCGATCTTCTCAGACGTCGATCCGAATCCGAACGAGATCAACCTCGAGGCGGGTGTGAAGGCCTTCAAGGATGGCGGTCATGATGGTGTCGTGGCCTTCGGCGGCGGGTCGGGCCTTGATCTCGGCAAGGCTGTCGCCTTCATGGCGGGGCAGACGCGACCGGTTTGGGACTTTGAGGATGTTGGCGACTGGTGGACGCGCGCCAATTCCGATGGGATCGCACCGATTGTAGCGGTGCCGACGACGGCTGGAACGGGTTCTGAAGTGGGACGCGCCAGCGTCATTACCAACTCCAAGACCCATGTGAAGAAGATCATCTTCCATCCAAAATTCCTGCCGGGCGTCGTCATCTGCGACCCGGAACTGACCGTCGGCATGCCGAAGGTCATAACCGCAGGCACCGGCATGGATGCGTTCGCCCATTGCCTGGAAGCCTATTCCTCGCCCTTCTATCACCCGATGAGCCAGGGTATTGCCCTGGAAGGCATGCGGCTGATCAAGGAGTTCCTGCCTCGGGCTTACAAGGACGGCACGGATATCGAAGCGCGCACCAACATGATGGCGGCAGCCGCCATGGGTGCGGTCTCCTTCCAGAAGGGTCTCGGCGCGATCCATTCGCTGTCGCATCCGATCGGTGCCGTCTACAATACCCATCACGGCATGACGAATGCTGTGGTGATGCCTGCCGTGCTGCGCTTCAATCGCCCGGCGATCGAAGACAAGATCGCGCGTGCGGCGGCCTATCTCGGCATTGAGGGCGGGTTCGACGGCTTCTACGATTACGTGCTGGAGCTTCGCAAGGAACTTGGCGTGCCTGAGAGCCTCACGGCCATGGGCATCAAGCCGGATCGTATCGACGAGCTGACAGCTGAGGCGATCAAGGATCCGAGCTGCGGTGGCAACCCGGTTGAGATGACGCTGGAAAATACCAAGGCCTTGTTCGAGGCTTGTTTCTGATCGATGCAGGCGGGACGTCACGCGTCCCGCCTTGTCCATTTCCTGCCGGTACCAAAGTGCAGGCTCCGCCCTTCAATATCGCCACGTTCTGATAAACGCGCTATGATCCTGTCTTCCACGGGAGGAAGGATCATGAGCAAGAATACGATCTGCATGTGGTACGACAAAGACGCCGAGGCTGCGGCACGGTTCTATGCCGAGACCTTTCCGGACAGTTCGGTTGGCGCGGTTACGCGTGCGCCCGGCGATTATCCAAGTGGCAGCCAGGGTGACATTCTGGTGGTGGCATTCACCGTCGCAGGCATCCCCTGCATCGGACTGAATGGCGGCCCGACCTTCAAGCACAGCGAAGCGTTTTCCTTCCAGATCGCAACCGACGATCAGGAAGAGACCGACCGCTACTGGAACGCCATCGTCGGCAATGGCGGGCAGGAAAGCGAGTGCGGCTGGTGCAAGGATCGGTGGGGCATTTCCTGGCAGATCACGCCGCGCACGCTGCTCGAAGCGTTGGCTGCAGGCGGAGGGGAGGCCAAGCGTGCCTTCGCGGCGATGATGACGATGAAGAAAATCGATGTGGCGACGATCGAGGCTGCCCGGCGCGGCGACTGACCCTTGTCACTGGTATCGACCCGGGATGACGTCGTGCTGCTTCAGAGGTGTTTTCAATTTGTTAACCATATTGGTTAACACTCTATCAAGCACCATGCTTCGGTGCATTCCAGAGCATCGCATTACAAAGGCTCTGACATCTCGGGGTCACCATGACAGTCATCACATTCGCCAACACAAAGGGTGGGGCCGGCAAGACCACTGCGGTTCTTTTGCTTGCAACCGAACTGGCCCGCACAGGCCACCGCGTCACGGTTCTCGATGCGGACCCGCAGCTTTGGATTTCGCACTGGTTTGAAATCTCTGGCTCGATCAACAATCTCAGTGTCATATCAAACGTGACGATGGCCTCGCTGGAAGGCCATATCCGTGAGAACCGGTCCAATACCGATTGTTTCATCATCGATCTGCCTGGCACCAAAAGCCCGCTCTTGACGATGGCGCTCGGCATTTCCGACCACGTCTTGATCCCTGTGCAGGGTTCGGCCATGGACGCCCGTGGGGCAGCGGAAGTGCTTGACCATCTGGCATTTCTCGACTTGAAGATGGGCCGCAAGATCGATCATTCTGTCGTGCTGACGCGCGTCAACGCCATGGTCAGCACGCGTGCGCTGCTTCAGGTGAAGACGCTGCTCGAAAGCCGCAACGTGCGTGTGCTCAATACACCCATCGCAGAGCGTGCCGCCTTCCGCGATATCTTCGACCACGGCGGCACGATTGCCGCGCTCGACTGTCAAAAGGTCAGCAATGTCGACAAGGCGCTGGAGAATGTGCGGCTCTTCGCGGCCGAGCTGCTGGCTCTTCTCCCGGCACGTGTCGTTCGTTCTGGCCGGGATTTCAGGTTCGGCCGCAGGGCTGCATGATCGGCAACTGCGATGCAAGCCAGGGCGCTCACCGTCCTGGTTTGCCGTGCCCCTGTTATGATCGCTTCCACGACAACGGGGTGCTCTGACTTACGCAACGTCCCTTTGCTGGGTCGCGAGATGATAGGGCTTCACCAAACAATCTGCGGGAATGCCCCATTCCTTATGAAGCTTATAGATCATGTCTACGGTCAAGGCGCGCTTCTTGTTCAGCACTTCAGATGCGCGAGAGCGGGAGCCGAAAAGCGCGCCGAGATCCGACTGTGTTCGGCCGGTCATCTCCATATGCGACCTTATTAACTCCACCGGTTCAGGCGCATCGATCGGGTAGTGCTTATCTTCATAGGCTTCTATGAGAGCCGCTAGAATATCGAAGCGTTCCCCTTCAGGCGTTCCCCGTTCCGGCGGATTATCGAAGTAGGGTGAGACCTCGGCAATGGCCCATGCGAGGTCATCATTGTTCCTGATGGCGCGAATGTTATCCATTACACTGTCTCCGGGTTGATCTTGTCATATTGGTTGTGGGTGCCGATGAATTTTATCAGCACCCGTTTATACGCATAAGCAACATGCACGATCAGTCGATATTTGTTTCCCGCGATGTCGAATATGATCCTGTTGTCCGAAACAAAATCAACCGTAGCGCCAAATGTGGCCTTTACGTCCGAGGGGCCCGTCCAATCCGCTTTGCTGACAATTGCATGCCACGTCCTCAGCGAAGTCTCAGCTTGAGAGTGGTGCTCCCAGAAAGCCTTTAACGTTGATTTGGCGATGATCTGCATACATCACCACGTAACACAAAGGGCATGCTCAGGCAAGAAAATTCCCAAATCGGGAACATTCTGTGGCCTTTTTGACGAGGGGAATTCTCTGTGAGGAGGCCATTCCATGACAAAGGCTGAAAACTTTTGCTTGATTTGGAAACGATCATTTCCTATATCTCGATCCATGACAGAGATTGCCTCCTCGCCATTGCCCAATCGCCAGCGCGGCCGACCGCGCGAGTTCGATGTTGATGCCGCTATCGACAGGGCGATTGGTGTGTTTTCCGAGCGTGGCTTCCATGCCACCTCGGTGGGCGATCTGACGGAGGCGATGGAACTGACGCAGGGCAGTCTCTACAAGGCGTTCAAGGACAAGAAGGATATCTATATCGCTGCGGTCGAGCGCTACAAGCTGGTGCAGACGAAGCGGTTCGAGGCCAAGGTGCAAGCCGGTGAAAATGGCCGCGAGAGGCTGAGGGCGGCGATGGAGTTTTATGCCGGCAACTCGGCGGGCCCGTCCGGTGAGCAGGGTTGCCTGATCGTCGGGGCCGCCGCCGATCTGGCGTCGCTCGATGCCGATGTGGCGCGCGTGGTGCGCAGCGCCATCGAGGCGCGCGAGAAGATACTGGCCCGCCTTGTGCGGGAAGGGCAGGCGGATGGCTCTGTTACGGGTCGGGGCGATGCGGACGTTCTGGCCAAGACGGCGCTCTGCCTGCTGTATGGAATGCGGGTTGTCGGCAAGACCGGCCCCTCACGGGAGGATATGTCTTCGGTCGTGGATGCCGCCATGCGCATTTTCGATTGATCTTTTGTTTAATTTGGAAATGATTGTTTCCTAATTTGGAGTGACGTTATGGCTTTGAAAGCTGTCGACACGAATGAAGCGGTGGCAGAGACGATGTCGTCCGCCATGATTTTCTTGCTGGCGAGCGCCTGTGGGCTCGTGGCAGCGAACATCTATTATGCGCAGCCCTTGGCAGGCGTGATCGGCCATGAACTCGGCCTATCACCCGCAGCGACTGGATTGATCGTGACTCTGACCCAGATCGGCTATGGTCTTGGCCTTCTGTTCGTCGTGCCGCTCGGCGATCTGGTGGAAAATCGCAAGCTGATCGTCGGTACGGTTGCGACAGCGGTTCTGGCTCTGATTGCCGCGGCGCTCGCGCCGCATGCCGGCCCCTTTCTGTTTGCAATGTTCCTCGTCGGCGTCAGTTCGGTTGCGGTACAGATGATCGTGCCCTTCGCCGCGCATATGACGCCGGCTGCGATCCGCGGACGGGTGGTCGGCAATGTCATGAGCGGCTTGATGGTCGGCATCATGCTGGCGCGCCCGGTCTCCAGTATTCTCTCGGAGTTTGTCTCCTGGCGTGGCGTCTTCCTCGTCTCTGCTGTGGCGATGGGTATTCTGGCAATGGTGCTCCATCGTCAGTTGCCACGGCGCATGCCGGATGCGAAGCTGCCCTATCGTGCGCTTCTGGCATCCATGGCGGAGCTTGCGCGCACGACACCGATCCTGCAGCGGCGGTCTGCCTATCAGGCAGCGATGTTTGGCGCCTTCAGCCTGTTTTGGACGACCACGCCGCTTTATCTGAGCGGCCCGGCTTTCCAACTGACGCAGGGACAAATCGCGCTCTTTGCCTTGGCGGGTGCGGCCGGTGCGATTGCGGCTCCCATCGCCGGACGCGTCGCGGATCGCGGCTGGACATGGGGGGCAACGCTCTTTGCGCTCATCACAGCTGCGACGTCTTTCCTCGTCACCCATATCGCGCCGGAAGGATCCCATCTGTCTCTGGCACTGCTGGTTGTCGCCGCCATCATCCTGGACTTTGCCGTCACCACCAATCTGGTGCTGAGCCAGCGTGCCATCTTTGCGCTCGGCGCAGAGTTTCGCAGCCGCCTCAACGGCGTCTTCATGGCAACCTTCTTCATGGGCGGTGCGGTCGGATCGGCGCTTGGCGGCTGGGCCTATTCCCACGGACAGTGGACAGCGGCATCCTGGCTAGGCTTCGCCTTGCCGGTCATGGCTCTCGGCTTCTTCCTCACAGAGCGGAGAAGTGAGCAGCGGGCAGTGAGAGTGGGCTGAGGCTTCGGATGGTCTCGATCATCTGCTGAGTCAAACAAACCGCTCAAACGAAAAATCCCCGGCCATGACCTGGCCGGGGATTTTTGTTCAAAGGGACCGGATACTATTCGGCAAATTCTACCACGACACCGGGGCGGACCATCTTGGCAAGCTCCGTGGCGTCCCAGTTGGTCAGGCGGATACAGCCATGGCTGTTGGTCTTGCCGATCTTGGAAGGTTCCGGCGTCCCATGGATGCCGTATGTCGGCTTGGAAAGCGCGATCCATACCGTCCCGACGGGGCCGTTCGGCCCTGGCGGGATCTGCAGGATCTGGGTGTTCTGCCCCTGCTGGAAGTTGATCTTCGGGTTGTACGTATAGCCCGGATTGAGCGCGATACGCTCCACCGTGTGGGTGCCGCTTGGGGACGGTGTGTCCGAAGAACCGATGGTCGCAGGGTAGGCGGCGATCAGCGTGCCGCCCTCGTCGTAAGCAAAGACCTGCTTGATGCCCTTGTGCGCCACGATGCGCGCGACCTGGCCCTTCTTTGGTTCACCCGGATTGGCAACCTTGATGATCGTGCCGGGAACGGTGAAATCAACGCCGGGGTTGAGTTCCTTCAGATAGGTCTCGTCCATGTGGAATCGCTCGGCCAGCGCTTCCGTGGTGGACGTGTAGGACATGGCGGGAAGCTCAGCCTTGGCGGCATAGTCATCCGGGATGGAAGCGACATAGGGGCCTGCCGCATCTGCTGCGGTGATCGTGTAGTCGACGATCGCCATGCCGCCGCTGTTACGAAGACGCTCGAGAATGTCGTCGGTGTTGTTCGGGTCCAGCCGCTCGCCGGTCATCTCCTGCCAGGCGGAAATGGCCTTGTTGACGTTGTCGCCCATCTTGCCGTCGATGACGCCGGGCGAAATGCCCTCGCGGTCGAGAAAGACTTGAAGAGCGACGATTTCCTGGCGCGAGCGATTGACCGGTGCGGTGACCGGCTGATTACGCTCGATCAGATGGTCCGGCTGTGGCACGGCGGCTGTCGTGCTTTCACCCGGCATCGGCTGGCTCAACGGGCCGCTCTCGACATCGCCGCGCTGGGGCTCGACCGAGCCCGTATAGACATCGTCGCCGATGCCATCATTGCGGAACTCACGGTAGTCGCGGTACTGGCCGTTACCCTGTTGAGAGCGCTGATTCTCCTGATAGCCATAGCTGCGGCGCGGCTGTTCAGGCTCGCGGTATCGGCCGGGCGGCGGGGGATAATAGGTGTCGGGTTCGCTGTAGTAGGGATCTCGCTGCGCCTGGTACGGGTCGCGCGGCGCCTGCCGCTGCTGCTGAGCGCCGCCCGGCATCTGCGTGCCGACGAGGTTGCCATAGCGGTCGTAATAGACGGTGCGGCCCATGCGATCACGGCTGATGACCACATCATTCGGGTTCGGCAGATAGTCGAGAACGGTGCCGTCGGGCGCGACCAGGACGCCCTGTTCCTGAGTGACATAGCGCTGCTGTGCGGAGGCGTGCGACGGTGCAAGCACCGGCGATGCTGCGACTGCCAGACAGAACACGGCGTTAAGAAAAAGTTTCACGTTCTTGCGATCCCTTGGGTTAGTCCCAATAAACACACGGTAATCTTGACCCTATTGTGAAAAAGGTGAATTCGCGGTTAATGCAATCTTAATTTCTGGCCCTTGCGATCGCTTTTGCGTGAACTTGCGTCAATAGCATCACAGATATTACGCATTCGCGCGGGACAAGCCTCATTCGAAGGCGTCATAGACATGCGTGGGAGAAGCCACTGATGAAAGAGTTCAAAGCCGGAAAGTCGCCG
This sequence comes from Agrobacterium cavarae, assembly GCF_004310285.1. Classification (GTDB taxonomy): domain Bacteria; phylum Pseudomonadota; class Alphaproteobacteria; order Rhizobiales; family Rhizobiaceae; genus Agrobacterium; species Agrobacterium cavarae. Next base: position 30,510 of record NZ_SISF01000033.1, on the reverse strand, counting down.
TCCATTTTCCTTGACGAGACCTCTGTGCTCGATATCGGCCCCTGCATCGTCGAAGGTGTGAACATTGCGCCCGAGCGCGCCATTCCGGACGATGGCGACCCCCGTATCGATCATTCGCTCGAGGGGTTTTTGTTCACCTGCGGTCCAGACCATATCCGTCATCCGCAGCCCATTCCGGGTGATGCGAGCGGGAGAAAGTTTCCCTTGCATGGCTCTTTCTCCTCTCATCCGGCCGAGATCACGCGCTGGTCCGTATCGGATGGTAATGCCGAAGCAGCAGCACAGGTTCCTGTCTCGCTCGCTGACGGCGGGACAGCGCTCCTGGAGCGGGTCTGGCGAATCGATGGAGCGAGCGGTGAGGTGAGCCTTGAGGACCGGGTGACCAACACCAGCGATCATGCTCGTCCGACATTCCTCATGTATCACATGAACGTTGCCGCGAAGCTGTTTGACGGTGCGGTGCGGCTTCAGGGCGCGTCCTTTGACGGCGGTGGTTTCGGATGGCGCTTCGGAGACGAGCCGGGCAGCGTCTTTTGTGTGCCGGCGCAAGGAGAAAATGGCTGGGCATCGCTGACGCTTGGGCCGATGGCATCCATTGGTGGGCGGCGCCTGAAAGTCTCGTTTCGCACTAACACATTGCCCTATCTGCAGATGTGGCGAAACCAGAAGGCGCCGGCCAATGTGCTTGGCATAGAGCCGGTCTCGCATCGCTGGGTGGACCGTGCCGAGTTGGTAAGAGCAGGCGAGTTCAATATGTTGCAGCCGGGTGAGAGCCGCAGCTATGGTTTGCGCTTTTCTATTCTCTAAACGGCTGTTTAATTGAAAAAGCCTGTCATTGACGCGTCCGGCTCAACCCCTTACATCGGATACGGATTTTGCGAAATGGCGGGGCTTTGGGTTCCGCAATGCCGTCGCCCTCGGAGGACAGAAGATGGATATCAGACGCATCGATGACGATTACTCCGTAACCGGCCAGATCAGCGTGGCCGATCTCGATGAGGTGAAGGCGCTCGGGTTCAAATCCATCGTTTGCCATCGACCCGATGACGAGGAGGAAGGCCAGCCGCGTTTTGCCGATATCGCCGAACGGGCTGAAGAGCTCGGCCTGACGATCATGCATGTGCCGGTTGGTCGCTTCGGCGTCGATCCGGATGCGGTTAGCGGCATGGTGGATGCGCTGGACGAATTGCAGCGCCCGATGCTCGGCTATTGCCGTTCCGGTGCGCGCTCCACCGCTATTTACGAAAAGACTCATCATCTGCGCGGTTGATCCCGCGCCGTTTATCTAAAGCCTACCAAACAGGAGTATTTCCATGAGCATCAAGCGTATCGAACCGGGCAAGCGCATGAGCGGCGCCGTCGTTCACGGCAACACCGTCTACCTCGCAGGCCAGGTCGGCGAAGGCACCTCCGTGACCGAACAGAGCAAGTCCGCGCTGGCTGAAGTCGATCGCCTGCTGGCTCTGGCCGGCTCCGACAAGTCGAAGATCCTGCAGACGATCATCTACCTTTCCGACATGTCCACCTTCGGTGAGATGAACGCCGTCTGGGAAGGCTGGATCGACCCGGCCAACCCACCGGCGCGCGCCACCAGCGAAGCTGCGCTGGCAACGCCGGACTACAAGGTCGAGTTCATCGTCACTGCCGCGATCTGATCATCAGGCGACAGATGTTTTGAAAGCCGGTCCATTGGGCCGGCTTTTTTGTTGCGGAGAATATGTGAAGCCGAAAAATCGTTTAAACCGAATCTCTTACCGCGATCACTTCGCAGATTGAGTCAGTGCCTTGGTAAGTTGATTCAAGTCGGTGACCCGCTCGGCAAACCACAGTCTTGCCAGATCCTGTGACGAGGCCAGATTGATGCCGTCCGGATCGATCGAGGTGACCTTCCATGCGCCGGGCTTTTTACCGGCCATGACGGCGAGCCGTGAGGCTTCGCCTTTGACCGCGTTGATGCGGACAATCTCGTCATCGACCGCAGCGATCAAACTTTCTGCGCCGGTCAAATCCGTGCGCAGGTCGTCGGCGGTGATGTTGCTGGCGTTGCGCGCAGGGCCGCCATTGATTTGCACGCCGTCAATCCTCATCCGGTAAAGCTGGGTGTCCGGCAAACCGAGGTAGAGCTTGGCCTTTGGGTAGCGCGCGATATAGCGCGCCTTGGCAAGTGGTGTTTCCGCGTCGCTCATCAGTTCCGCCCGGCCGACCAATGTCAGACGGGGCAAGGTAAGGGCGTCGCCCTTGTTAAAGGGAGCCAGCACCAGCGAGATGCGCGGATCAGCCTCGATGTTGCGCGCATGAAGCGCCAGGCGCGCGGCGAAAAAGAACGGCGTTCCATCCGGCTCGACGGCGATGTTGGTGGCGGTATTGTAGGGGTAGCCGCTTGCGGGATCGAGAGTTGCCAGACCGCAGGTTCGTGATGTCAGCAGTACATCGCGTGCCACTCGGATAGCTTCGAAGGGAGCACCGGCCGAAGCTTCGATCTTGGCATTGCGGGGTGTTATGACCGGGATTTTGCTGTTGTGCATGGCAGTCTGTCGTTCCTCATTCCTGCTCGTCAAAGAGATCAAGCCAGCCCGGTATACCGGACTGTCGTGTCTACTTTATCGCGCTCACGCGCTTCAGCTGATTTCTGTCACGGAGACAGGACCGAGGGAAGAGAGGAATGGCTGCGACTTCAGCTCTTGTTCCTGATCTGCGTCAGCGTGCGGGCAGGGGTAATGGCTTCTGCGTCGAGCTTGATTTCGATGATGGCCGCCTTGCCGCTGGCGCGTGCGCGCTCGAAGGCAGGACCAAAGTCTTCGGTCTTTTCCACCAACTCCCCATGTCCGCCGAAGGCCTTGGCATAGGCGACGAAATCCGGGTTGACGAGATCGGTGGCGCTGACGCGGCCGGGATATTCCCGCTCCTGGTGCATGCGGATCGTGCCATAGGTGCCGTTGTTGACGAGCACCGTGATGATCGGCAGGCCGTAGCGCACGGCGGTGATGAATTCCTGTCCGTGCATCATGAAGCAGCCATCACCCGCAAAGCAGATGACTTCTCGTGCCGGGAAGAGGTGTTTTGCCGCAACGGCTGCGGGCAGGCCATAACCCATGGAGCCGGAGGTGGGCGCGGCTTGTGTGTTGAAGCGGCGGAAACGGTGGAAGCGGTGGACCCATGTGGCGTAGTTGCCGGCCCCGTTGGTGAAGATCGCATCTTCTGGCACATTTGCCTCGATCCAGTCCATGATCGGCCCCATCTGCACGTTGCCGGGACCGGTCTTGGGTGGTGTGGACCATTTCAGATAGGCCTCGTGCATGGCAGAGGTGCGTTCTGCCCAAGCTGGGTTTGCATCCATTTTGAGCTCTGCCAGAGCTCCGACGAAGTCCTCTGGCGCGGCGCAGATGGCGAGATCCGGGCGATATATGCGGCCAAGCTCCTCGGCCTCTGGGAAGACATGCACCAGCGTCTGAGATGGGTAGGGGATGTCCAGCATGGTGTAGCCGGAGGACGGCATTTCCGACATGCGGGCGCCGACAAGCACGATGAGATCGGACTCCTTGATCTCCTTCGATAGCGCCGGATTGATGCCGATGCCGACATCGCCTGCATAAGAGGAACTCGTGTGATCGAAGAGCATCTGGCGGCGGAAGGAGCAGCCGACCGGCACCTTCAGGCTTTCAGCAAAATTCTTGAAGGAGGCAACTGCTGCTTCCGACCAGCGCGTGCCGCCGAGGATGAACATCGGACGCTTGGCGTTTGCGAGTAGGTCTGTGAACTTCTCCATCTGCTTGCGGCCGGGATGGTTTTCGACCGGCGTATAAGCTTTGGCTTCGGGGGCTTCGACCTCTTCCACCAGCATGTCTTCGGGCAGTGTCAGCACGACGGGGCCGGGGCGGCCGGATGTTGCCACCGCAAAGGCGCGTGTGACAAATTCAGGGATTCGGCGGGCATCGTCGATCTCGCCAACCCATTTGGCAAATTCGGTGAAGGCGCGGCGATATTCGACTTCCTGGAAGGCTTCGCGTTCGCGTGCGTCGCGCTGCACCTGGCCGATGAAGAGGATCATCGGGATCGAATCCTGTCTTGCGACATGCAGGCCGGCGGACGCATTGGTGGCGCCTGGACCGCGTGTGACCATGCAGATGCCGGGTTCGCCGGTCAGGCGGCCCCAGGTGTCGGCCATCATTGCGGCGCCACCTTCCTGGCGGCAGACGACGGTCTCGATGCCGCTTTCATAGAGCGCGTCCAGAACCGCCAGATAGCTTTCGCCCGGCACGCAGGAGACGCGCGATACGCCATTGGCTTTCAGCGCCTCGACAATCAGCTGCCCGCCGGTTCTCTTTCCCAAAGTCGTCATTGCGCGATGTTCCTTTCGATATCGTCCAGTTCGGCCAGAACTTCGGCCTGATGTTCTCCAAGGCGCGGGCTTGGACGGGTGTAGCGCAGCGGCGTTTCCGAGAGCACGATCGGCGTGCGGACGCCGGGGATGACCGTGCCATCGGCGGCTTCCAGATCGATGCGAAGACCGCGTGCCTGAACCTGCGGATCGGCAAACATTTCCTCAATGGAGTTGATCGGGCCTGCCGGAACCGCATTGCTTTCGCAGGCGGTCAAAAGATCCCGCTTCATCCATTTCAGCGTCTCGGTGGAAACGATCTGCCGGACGTCCAGCTTGTGCGCCACGCGCGCCTTGTTGGTGGCATAGCGCTCGTCATCGGCAATCGCATCGATGCCGAGGATCTTGCAGAGGCGCTTGAACTGACCGTCATTGCCGACGGCAAGAATCAGGAAGCCATCGGCTGTCGGCACCACCTCATATGGGGAGATGTTCGGATGTGCGTTGCCGAGCCTGACGGGCGGCTTGCCCGAGATCAGGTAGTTCATGTTCTGATTGGCCAGCACGGCGGACTGTACGTCCAGCAGCGCCATATCAATGTGCTGACCCTGGCCCGTTCTGAGGGTGTGGATCAGGGCTGCCTGAATGGCGGTGACGGAATAGATGCCGGTGAAGATATCGGCGACGGCTACGCCCGCCTTCATCGGCTGGCCGTCCGGCTCACCAGTGATCGACATGAAGCCGGACATGCCCTGGACGATGTAATCGTAACCGGCAAAATCCGCATATGGCCCCGTCTGGCCGAAACCGGTGATGGAGCAGTAGATCAGTTTCGGGTTCAGTGCGCGAAGGCTCTGGTAATCCAGGCCGTATTTCTCCAACCCGCCGCGCTTGAAGTTCTCTATCACCACGTCGGCGGTCTTGACCAGGCGCCGCACGATCTGTCGGCCTTCCTCGGTCTTGAGGTCTACAGTGATGGAGCGCTTGCCGCGATTGGTTGAATGATAATATGCGGCCGAGAGGTTGTCGCCATCCTGGCCTTCGACGAAGGGCGGTCCCCAGGCACGGGTATCGTCGCCACCATCCGGGCTTTCGACCTTGATGACATCGGCACCCATATCGGCAAGCATCTGGCCCGCCCATGGCCCTGCCAGAACGCGAGCAAGTTCGATGACACGAATGCCCTTCAGGGGCGGCTCTTTCGACGATGAGGGTTCGACCATGAGTTACCTTGCGCTTTCCCGAGCCTTATAAACGGGCGGGTTGAGGCGCGCATGTGAATTTATCTCATGGCCTTATTCCGTTTGGGAAACGACGCTTTTCTTTCCGGCTGTCACTCTTGCAGCCCATGCCGCGAAATCCGCAGCAGGCTTTTCCCAGCCGATCTCGTTCAGCGTCTCGTGGCGCATGCCTTTGTAGATCGTGTCTTCCACATCCGAGAAGCCGGCATTGCGGAATTTCTCCGCCAGCCAGCGAATTTCCCGGCCGTCATTGGTCGCGGCATCCTGGTCACCGCTGACGAGCAGGATGGGAAGCTGCTTGGACAAGCGCTGGATCAGTTTCGGGCCGCGGTAGGACATTTCGAAGACATCCTGCCACAGCGAAACACTTGCCTCGAACTGGCAAAGCGGATCGCCCACATAGGCATCGACGGCCGCCTTGTCGTGGCTCAGCCAGTCGGCTGTGGTGCGCTTTTCCGGCATGCGCGCATTCCAGATGCGGAAGGTGGCTTTTGGCAGAACGGCGGACGGCACGTCGGAGCCCTTCAGCATTTTTTCGATGCGCAGAACGCTTTGCGCGATGCGGCCCATCACGCCGGTGTTGAAGTTGGAGTTCCAGATGGAGAGTGCGTCGAAACGATCCGGGTGGCTGACGGCGGTGTTGAGTGCGATCAGTCCGCCCATGGAGTGACCGAAGAGAATGACGGGGAGGCCTGGATGGCGTTGCTCGACCAGATCGCGCATGGCGATGACGTCCTCGACGACCTTGTAGAGCCCTTCCTTGGCGGCGAAGCGGCCGATTGGCGCGTCCGCCGAGCGTGTGCGGCCATGGCCGCGATGGTCATGCGCATAGACCTCGAAGCCGTGATCGGCCATGAAATCGGCGAAGTGGCGATAGCGCCCGGCATGATCGACAAGCCCGTGGCAGATCATCAGAACACCTTGCGGTTCGCCTCTGGCAGCTTCATGGCGATAGGCGAGCGTAGCGCCGGATGCGCTTTCCAGCCGCTCGATTTTGCCGAACATCAGATCGTCGCCCATACGCTCTTCCACTTGCTTATTATTGGCCAAGAGGTTGCTCCTCAGCCCCGTTTACCTTACATAGCGGCAAATTTCCCAATCCGAATTTTCACATCCGACGCGGAGCATTCGCTACAATGGCACGCCAATTCATCTATCACATGTCCGGGCTGAACAAGTCCTATGGCGCGAAGAAGATTCTCGAGAACGTGAACCTCTCCTTCTACCCGGATGCCAAGATCGGTATTCTCGGGCCCAACGGTGCCGGTAAGTCGACGGTTCTGCGCATCATTGCCGGTCAGGACAAGGAATACACGGGCGAAGCGTGGCTGGCCGAAGGCGCGACTGTCGGCTATCTGGAACAGGAGCCGAAGCTCGATCCCAACAAGAACGCCTTCGAAAACGTCATGGAAGGCGTTGCCGACAAGCAGGCCGTGCTCGACCGCTACAACGAATTGATGATGAACTATTCCGACGAGACCGCCGATGAAGGCGCCAAGCTCCAGGATATCATCGACAGCCAGAACCTGTGGGACCTTGAACAGCAGGTCGAAATGGCGATGGAAGCGCTGCGCTGCCCGCCTAAGGATTCCGACGTGACCGTTCTTTCGGGTGGTGAGCGTCGTCGTATCGCCCTTTGCCGTCTGCTGCTGTCGCAGCCGGACCTGCTGCTGCTCGACGAACCGACCAACCATCTGGACGCTGAAACGATCGCCTGGCTCGAAAAGCATCTGCGCGACTATCCCGGCGCCGTCATGATGATCACCCACGATCGCTACTTCCTCGACAATGTCACGGGCTGGATCCTCGAGCTCGACCGTGGCCGCGGCATTCCTTACGAAGGCAACTACTCCGCATATCTGATGGCCAAGGCCAAGCGCATGCAGCAGGAAGCGCGTGAAGAAGCCGGTCGCCAGAAGTCGCTGTCGCGCGAACAGGAGTGGATTGCATCCAGCCCGAAGGCCCGTCAGGCGAAGTCCAAGGCGCGTATCAAGGCCTACGAACAGCTGGTCGATGCGGCCGAGAACATTCGTCCCGGCGATGCCCAGATCATCATTCCGGTTTCCGAACGTCTCGGTCAGGTCGTTGTCGAGCTGGAAGGCGTCAAGAAGGGCTTCGAAGGCCGCACGCTGATCAACGATCTGTCGATCAAGCTGCCGCCAGGCGGCATCGTCGGCATCATCGGCCCGAACGGTGCAGGTAAGTCGACGCTGTTCAAGATGATCACCGGCCAGGAAAAGCCGGATGCCGGTTCGATCCGCATCGGTGAAACGGTTCATCTCGGCTATGTCGACCAGAGCCGCGATGCTCTCGATGCCGACAAGACCGTCTGGGAAGAAATTTCTGGCGGCGCGGAAATCATCAAGCTCGGCAAGTTCGACATGAACAGCAGAGCCTATTGCGGTGCCTTCAACTTCAAGGGCGGCGATCAGCAACAGAAGGTCGGCAATCTCTCCGGTGGTCAGCGCAACCGCGTTCACCTTGCAAAGATGCTGAAGGCCGGCGGCAACGTTCTTCTCCTCGACGAACCGACCAACGACCTCGATACCGAAACGCTGGGTGCGCTGGAAAGCGCGCTGGAAGCCTTCGCCGGCTGCGCCATCATCATCAGCCACGATCGCATGTTCCTCGACCGTCTGGCCACGCACATCCTCGCCTTCGAAGGCGACGGTCATGTGGAATGGTTCGAAGGCAACTTCGAGGATTACGAGCAGGACAAGATCCGTCGTCTTGGCCCAGATGCGCTGAACCCCGGCAGCCAGGCTTACAAGCGCCTGACGCGTTAAGCTCGATTGATGCTCAGCAATGAGGACGAGGCATCGGCGAAAGCCGGTGCCTTTTTTCTATTGATTTGCAACTCTTTGTTGCCGTCATCACGAAACTCGACCCGGGTTTACCAAATTTTATGCCGCACTCGCTTAGGTTGGGAAAGCATAGCATCAACCTTTCCCGCGCGGTCAAGATTTTCCAAATCGTGCGGCTCCGCTTTTTGAGGGACCCATGTTTTCTATTAGGAATATTCTTGTCGGTGCCTTTTTGCTTGTGAGCATCATGCTCTGCGGCATCGTCGGTTCTTTGACCTATTCGGCATACTCGCAATATAAGGTCAGCCAGTCGGTCAACGAGTTGGCAGACCTCGATCGCGCTCTATTCAATGTTCTCTTGAACTTTCGCAGCGAGCGCGGCGATAGTGCGACTGCGTTGACGATGTCGCGCGCCGCGGGCGCCACATCCTACGAAGCCGTTCAAAAGGCGCGGGCTAAGGTCGATGCCGCGATCTCTCAAGCATTGGCTGGTAGCGAAACCGTGGTGACGCCAGAAATTGGTAGCGCCATGGCGACCACTCGCTCCATGTATGATCGGCTCGTTGCTCATCGAAAGAAGATCGACCAGGCCATCACGCTTGAACTGGAGCAACGGGAAAAGGGCCTCGACAAGGTAACGCTCGATCTGGGTACGGAATTCCTCAATTCGCTTGAGGCCTCCTCGCTGGCAATCGAAGGTGAGATGCGCAATCTCGATCCAAGCTCGGTCGCGTTGATCCAGATCCGTGCCCAGGCGTGGGCCGCACGTGCGCTGGGTGGTACCGGTACGGTCGTGATGAACGGCGCGATCGCTGCGAACCGCGGTTTGAACCCGGCCGAGGTGATCAGCGTCACATCGGCGGATGCAGGTGTCGATTTCGCCTGGAAGTCCGTTCGCGTCCTCATCAATCACCCCGATGTCGCTCAGACCTTGAAGGATGAGTTGGTCAAGGCCGACAATGGATATTTCAAGGGTGATTTTGCTGGCTGGCGTTCCGCAATCGTCAGCAAGCTGAAGGCCGGTGAGCCTGGCGGCGTCTCCATCGACGAATGGCGCCCTAAGGTCACGGCTGCGCTGGGCACGATTGCTTCGGTCGCTTCGCTTGCCATGGACGAACTGAACCGCGTCGCGATGGCGCATGAAGCGGCCTATCTGCAGTCCCTTATCTTCTACTCGGTACTTCTCGTTGCTGCTGTGGCGATCGGCGTCGCCGGTATGGTCATCGTCGTCAACCGTGTGACGAAGCCAGTCTCTGCCCTGACCCGCAGCATGCGCCAGCTTGCTGATGGCGATCTTTCCGTTACGATCGATGGTGCGAGCCGCAACGACGAGATCGGCGGCATGGCGAGCTCCGTGGCGGTCTTCCGCGAAGCTGCGATCCGTAACAAGCAGCTGGAAGCAGAGGCCGAAGCCAATCGTGTTCGTTCGGAGAACGAGCGCGTGGCAATGCAGCGACAGGCGGAAGAAGAGGCCGAAGCACGACTGGTGCAGGCCACCGGCACCTTTGCCTCGGCCATGAAACGCCTTGCGGCGGGAGACATGCTTTGCGAAGTCAATGAGCCTCTCGCTGCACAGTTCGAGGGACTGCGCCACGATTTCAACACCTCGGTCCGCCAGTTGCGCGAAGCCCTGGTAAGCGTCGGGGGCTCTGTCGATACAGTCACCGGCGGCTCCAGGGAGATATCGGACGCGTCCGACGATCTTTCCAAGCGTACGGAACAACAGGCTGCTTCTCTAGAGGAGACGGCTGCTGCGCTCGAAGAGATCACGGCGAATGTGACGGCGACATCCAGACGCACGAATGAAGCCCGCGACGTGGTGCTCGAGGCCCGCAAGAAGGCCGATCATTCCGGTGAGGTCGTCGGCAACGCCGTTGCTGCGATGGAGCGGATCGAAGGGTCCTCGAAGCAGATCGGCCAGATTATCAGCGTCATTGACGAGATCGCGTTCCAGACGAACCTTCTGGCGTTGAACGCCGGTGTTGAAGCGGCACGCGCTGGCGACGCGGGTAAGGGCTTTGCGGTCGTCGCGCAGGAAGTGCGCGAATTGGCGCAACGCTCCGCCAGTGCGGCAAAGGAGATCAAGCAGCTGATCAGCAACTCCGCCGTCGCGGTCAGCGAAGGTGTTCGCCTCGTCAGCGACACCGGTTCAGGTCTTTCGCAAATTGCCGAGCTCGTACAGTCGGTCAATATCCACATGGACGCCATCGCCACTGCCGCGCAAGAGCAGTCTGTGGGGCTGTCCGAAGTCAATCACGCCGTCAACCACATGGATCAGGCTACCCAGCAGAACGCCGCGATGGTGGAGGAGATGAGTGCGTCTGGCGCCGCACTTGCGCAGGAAAGCATCAAGCTTAAGGAGCTTCTCTCGCAGTTCGAGCTTGGCCACGCCGCAAGCCAATTGCGCGGCATGGGCGAAACGATGCGTCACGCAGCATCTTCACGACCGGCGCCGCAGCCACAAGCCGCTCGCATGCGCTCGGCTCCGATGACGCATGGCAACGCAGCCGTCGCTGCAAATGAGTGGACCGAGTTCTGAAAGCGGTCCACGCCCTAGATTAATGAGAGAGGCGGGAGATCATTCCGCCTCTCTTTTTTTATGGAGCAGTGTCTGCTTTAAGATTGACCAGCGGCAATTTGCTTCCACTTGGAGAAGGTTAGCGTCCCGGGTATGTCTCTGCGAGGCTGATCTGGCAGGAGCGCGATATACTCCAGTGAGTGGCCATCGGGATCATCAAAGTAGACACTGGCAGCCGGCATCCAGGGGAAGATGATGGGCTCTTCGATCTCCGATCCCGCACCGTCGCGTGGAGTGATGCCCTTGGAGCGCAGATAGTCGGAAGACTTCAGCAATTGCTCAAGGCTTGTTTGGAAAGCGATGTGAAGCCGGTTTCGCAGTGGAGAGCTGTGTATGGACCACAGGCCCAGCATGGAGGTCCCGCGACCTGCAACCCAGAAGAACGCAACGTTTCTTTCGGGTATGACATGTGCCAGCTCCAACCCGACGACATCGCGGTAGAAATCGATGGATCGATCAAGGTTTGAAACGGTCAAATGGGTTTCGTAGAGACCTTTGAGGGAAATCATGAGCGTACTCCTGGTTATGCGCCTGCTTCGGGGCTGGCTTGTGAGTTGCTCGTGTTGGTACGACCTCAACCTTAGTTGAGGTCAAGGCATTCTTTGCAGAAATTTCCAGTGGCGGAAAGCCGCTGATCTTGGTGGAAGCGACCCTTGGTGGCCGGCCGAGAGGTGTTCGGTCGCGGGAAGGACATTTTGCGCGGGCGCTCCTCCACTGGTTTTCGCCTTCAGATGCAAGTCCAGTCTTGCATCTGTTCGCTAATCGTATAAAGATATCTTTATATGTTGATTGGATGAGGTTGCGGCTTTGGCGCTCGGGTTGGATAATCTGGTGGATCTGTTGAAGGCAGCGGGGGAGCCGACGCGCTTTCGCTTGCTGGCGCTGCTGTCTGCCGGTGACTTGACGGTGACCGACCTCACCGAAATTCTCGGTCAGTCGCAGCCGCGCATCTCGCGTCATCTCAAGCTTCTGGCCGAAGAAGATCTGATCGACCGGTATCAGGAAGGTGCCTGGGCTTACTTCCGCCTGAAGCAGGATGGCAAGTCTGCCGAACTCGTCAAGCAGTTGCTGTCGCTTGCTTCTTCTGCCGACGCCGTTCTATCGCGGGACAGTGAACGACTTGCGGCCGTCAAGCGTGTGCGCGCGACACGCGCGCAGGAATATTTCAGCCGTAACGCCTCTGCCTGGGACGAGCTTCGCCGCCTGCATGTCAGTGATGAGGCCGTCGATGCGGCGCTTCTTAAGCTCATCGGTACGACACCGGTTGATTCGATGCTCGATCTCGGAACGGGTACCGGCCGTATCTTGCAGCTTCTTAGCGGCATTTATCGCCGTGCCATCGGCATCGATGCCAGTCGCGACATGCTGGCTGTTGCGCGCTCCAATCTGGACAAGGTGGGTGTGGCGCATGCCTCCGTGCGTCACGGCGATATTCTCAACCTGCCGCTCGAAGGCCAGGATTTCGATCTGGTCGTCGTGCACCAGGTTCTGCATTTTCTCGATCATCCGGAAATGGCGATTGCCGAGGCGGCGCGCATGCTGCGCCCCAATGGCCGTCTGGTGATCATCGATCTGGCGCCCCATTCGCTGGAATATCTGCGAGAAGAGCATGCGCATGTCCGCCTGGGATTCTCGAACCAGACCATGGAAGAGTGGCTGAAGAAGGCCGGTCTCTCGCCGGAAAAGTCGATGGACTTGCATTCCGGCAAGGCATCCGCCCAGTCGCTGGACGTCACCATCTGGGTTGCACGCGACCCGCGCCTGCTGATTGCCGGGGATCAATCCGCAGAGCCTCAATTCGTTTCCGCCGGGAGGGCATGACATGACCAAGACAGAGATCGACCGCAACCCTTCCAGCGACTTCAAGCTCTCCTTCGAGTTCTTCCCGCCGAAGAGCCCCGATATGGATGTGCAGCTTTGGGAAACGGTGGAAGACCTCTCGCGCTGGAACCCGGACTTCGTGTCCGTGACCTATGGGGCAGGGGGCACCACCAAGGCGCCGACACTGGAAGCAGTGCGCCGGATGATCTCGGTGGCAGGCTTGTCGACGGCATCGCACCTGACCTGCGTGGATGCCAGCAAGCGCGAGACACACGAGGTTGTGGAAGAGCTGCGCAATGTGGGCGTCAAGCATTTCGTCGCGCTTCGCGGCGATCCTGCAACGGGGATTGGTACGGCCTACAAACCGCACCCGGAAGGGTACGAGAACGCCGCTGCCCTTGTGCGCGGCTTGAAGGAACTGGGCGACTTCGAGATTTCGGTGTCCTCCTATCCGGAAAAGCATCCGGAGAGCGAAAGCAACGCCGTCGATATCGAGATGCTGAAGCTCAAGGCGGATAGCGGCGCAACGCGGGCGCTGACACAATTCTTCTTCGACAATGATATCTTCGAGCGTTACATGGAGCGCGTCACCAAAGCCGGTATCAAAATACCGGTCGTGCCGGGTATCATGCCAATCCAGAACCTCACGCAGTTGAAGCGTTTTGCCGGTCGCTGCGGCACCAGCATTCCAGCTTTTCTCGACGAGCGCTTTGCCGGTTATGATGATGATCCGGTCGGTCGTGCCAAGGTTGCCGCCGATGTGGCTGCCGAGCAGATCTTCGACCTGCAGCGTCGCGGCGTTAACGAATTCCATCTGTACACGATGAACCGCGCACCACTGGTCAATGCCGTTCTAGAGAATGTCGGCTTCCGGCCGGCGCGCAAATCTGCCGCCTGATCGCGCCGCTGTAAACGGAAATAAAAAAAGCGCAGGTAGAAAAACCTGCGCTTTTTTAATGGCTTATGAGGATCAACTTGCGGCCGGGCGTCCTAAACCCCAACGCTTCGTCAGATGAAAAGCATCAATCCGACAAACGCAAACGCCACGCCGACTGCCAAGGCATTAAGAGAATTTGTAAGTCCCATGCTCTGCCTCCTGTTCGTTGACAGTAAGTATTATGACCCTTTTGTGTCTTTTGAAAAGCGCTTTTTATGATGCGCTGCACACCAAACAGGCCGGTTCTGGGTGAAATTGCGGCAGCAATCTATTGAAAAACAACTTATATTACACGGTGAAGATTTCGTTATTCCGGTCGTAAAAAAAGTAAATGACCGAGGTTTCCCCCGGCCATTTTCATAGAATCCGATCGTCTCAGATTATTAAAGCTTGTCGAGGAGCTCGCGGGTCGGCCAGCCATCGGCGGGGAGGCCCAGGCGCTGCTGTTCGCGCTGAACGGCGATGCGCGTCCCGGAGCCCAGAATGCCATCGATCTTGCCGACATCATGTGTCTTGGCATCCAGCTTCGTCTGCAGTTCCTTCATCTCGGCATCGTTGAGGCCGGGATCCGGGTTGCCCTTGTTGTAGACCGGAGCGCCCATCAGACGTGTGGCGAAATAGGCCGCCGAGGTCGTGTAGATGAAGGACTGGTTCCACTCGAGATAGATGTTGAAGTTCGGGTAGGTGAGGAAGGTCGGTCCCTTGCGGCCCTGCGGCATGATGAGCGCTGCCTGGAGATTGGCGAACTTCTTGTCGCCATCGCGCGGCGTGACGCCAAGGTTGAACCAGTCACCAGCGGTCATGGTGCCGCCAAGGCCGGATTTTTCCCACGGCAGGTTTTCCGGTACTGAGACCTCTTGGATCCAGGGCTCACCCTTCTTGAAGCCGAGGTGCTGGATGAACTTCGCAGCCGTTAGAATCGCGTCCGGCGAGCTACCCTTGACGTTGACGTGGCCATCGCCGTCACCATCGACGCCGAATGCGATAATGTCCTTCGGCAGCATCTGCACCTGGCCGATTTCGCCAGCCCATGCACCCGTGTTGGTCGCAGGGTCGAGATCGCCATGCTGGACCATTTCGGTGAGTGCGATCAGCTGCGGACGGAAGAGCTCTGGACGGCGGCAATCATGCGACAGCGTGACCAAGGCATTGCGGGTGTTGAAATCGCCCTGTACGGCGCCGAAATCGGTTTCCATCGCCCAGAAGGCGGCGATGACGCCAGCGGGAACACCGAACTCGTCTTCAGCGCGCTTGAAGGTGGAGGAATATTCCTGAAGCTTCTTGCGGCCCATGTCCAGGCGGCCCTGGCTGACGGTGCGCTGTGAGAATTCAAGGAAGGTCTGGCGGAAGACGCCCTGGGCGCGGTCTCGCGAAAGAACCTTCTGGTCGATCTGGGCGCCGGCGAGCGCCTTGTCGACAGCCTCTGCCGAAACGCCCTTAGCGACGGCTTCGTCCTTCACGCCCTTGAGGAAGGTCGACAGATCGCCACCGCAGGGAACCTGCTTTGGATCATCGGGGGAGACGGTTGGGGTCACGGCGAGCGCAGAACCGCAGGACAAGGCAAAAAGAGTGGCAGCAAGAACCAGGCTGCGTTGCGAGAAGCTGAACATCAGAATTCCTCAAATGTGCGATTGGCCCACTGGTTTCCTTCCCTTTGTGGCGGAAGCATGGGCAAGATCGTGAAAGACAATCGCCGAGGTTTTGTTTCGTCGCCCCTGCGATTATTTCGTCGCACATCTGCCTGTATTGGCTCAAAAAGCAAGTCCAAAGCAGGTCGCGCAGAAGTGGTATACGCTTTTGTGGCAACTGAACTCGCTACCCACGGCGATCTGGCGTTTCGTTCGTCGTCAGCTGCGGGCGTTGGAGGCAGACGCGACCCATGTGCGCCAGTTCTTCTCGCTTCCGGAGAAGACGTTGATGTCGGTGGGGGTGCTGATGCCCGGAATGACGCCCGTGCCGGTATATTGCCAGAAAGCCCATTGGCGCTGCGGATAGATTTCCGATGGATGGGCTGCGACCGAACGAACCCAGAAATGATAGTTCTTGAACTGGCCGACCAGGTTGTCCCGGTGGAAATCGACGCTGGTATAGATGATCGGGCGCTTGCCGTAGTAGTTTTCGATGCGGGTGAGGAAGCGCTGGATTTCGGAGCGAACCACATCGGGTGACGGGCGCGTCTTGCAGGTCGGGGAGGCGGGGTTCCACTCCACATCGAGCACCGGCGGCAGCTTCATTGATTCCTTCGGAACGTTGCGGATGAACCAGTCAGCCTGCGCATCGGCGGGCGCGCAGAAGTAATAGAAGTGATAAGGCGCGTGCGGCACACCGGCTGCGGACGCGCCGCGCCAATATTCTTCGAATCGGGAATCGAGGCGATCGGTGCCTTCGGTCGCCTTGATGAAGGCGAAGGATACACCGGACTTGCGCACGGTAGCCCACTCGATCTCGCCATTCCACTTGGAAACGTCGATGCCATGGACCTCGTGCCTGTGTGGCGAATCGCGCCCGAAATCGTGCGGATCGTTATCTTTGAACTTCGGTCGTGCGACGGAGGCAGTCTCGAGGAAATCGTAACTGGTCGAGGTGCAGCCACTAAGGACCAGCAAGGTGCCAAGAAGAGCCGGAATGAGCCGCCGCATGATGTTCCCAGTTGAATGAGTTCCCGCCGATTGCGCGCGCTGGCTCATTGGCCGACGCGGCATATCGTTAATCCGCATTTACCATAACAGGGTAAACAAGCGGTTATGACAAGAGGATGGATGAGAATTCATTGCTGCGCGGTAAGGCGGCTTTCTCAAATTTTCGGCATTGTCAGCACCGCACGCCACGCATAGCCGCGGGCGAGCGGCTCGAACTCCAGGGATGCATTATGGCTTCCGGCAAGCGTCTCCAGCACGTAGCGCAGGTTTGCACGCGGCGTGACGTGGAACTTCGTCAGCCACGCCTGCAGCAGGCTGCGGAACCAGACGGGCAGGTGTTCCTGCTGGCCGAAATCGACGATGTGCAGTGATCCGCCCGGTGCCAGCGACAGGAGGGCACGCTCCACGGCCTTTTCCCATTCGGGAATCATCGAGATCGCATAGGAGATCATGATGCGATCGAACCCTTCGCTGCGGCCAAACTCGCCGAGCCTGAAGGTGGTGGCGTCGGAAACGCGCAGTGTCGGACGCGCCACCTTGCCCGAGAAGTTCTCTGCCGCCGTACTCAGCATCTCGGCGGAGATATCGAGACCGTAGAGCTTGGCGAGCGGAAAATGACGGGCGGCGAGCAGGAGATTGCGGCCTGTGCCGCAGCCGACCTCGAGAAGGCTGCCGCCATGGGGAACATCCAGACGTTCAATCGTGCGGTCACGTCCGAGGAGATAGTATTTGCGGGTGATGTCGTAGATGTGCCGCTGATGGCGGTACATTCTGTCCATCAAGGTCGCATGCTGGGCGTTTGCGAGGCCGACGCTGTCTCCGATGCTCTTCATGCCGATGCCCTCTGATAGATGTGGAAGCCGCCATAGATGGCCGACCGGTCTTTGGCGTTAAGTTCGAGCGAGCGGTCTTCGAGATAGGACCATTGGGCACGAATATCGGCGGAGAGGCGGCCCTCGATGACACTCTTTTCTGCCGCCGTGCGGAAGATCACACGTGCGTCGGGTGTCGCCGTGCGGCTGATCTGGGCCCATAGCTCGTTGATCTGCACGTCGCTCATCCAGTCCTGCGCATCAAGCAGCACATAGCGATCCACCGACGAGGCGGGTTTGGACGCCAGAAGCTCGGTGAAGGTGGCGTGGTGGACCGTGACACGATCGGCATTCTTGCGAATGGCGTCGTAATATTCGGGTTTCAGATAATCCGGTAGCGTCCCTTCACTGGCATCGGGGTAGCGGCGGGCGAAGGCTTGCCAGGCAAAGTAATTGTCTTTCAGGGAGAAGTCGCAGGCGAGCTTTTCCAAGCGTCTGCGCAAGACGGGTGCGATGGTGTTGCCGTCCGAGAGGCTGGCAAGCTCGTCATATTGGCGCGGTGGAATGCCAAGGCCGAAGAGAGAGCTCTTGCGCTTGGTCAGCCAGCGGATCATCGGCTTGTCGAAGAGAGGTGCCACCTTCTCGTCGAAGAACTGGCGCTGCTCTTCCATCGAGCGGGTCTTTGCAATGTCCTGGAGCTTGACGCCGTGCAGGCGCGCCAGGAGGTGTCCGGCGCCGATGAAGCGGCCGAGCAGTCCGGTACGGTAGATGTTGCGATCGAAAACGGAGATGCGACGGCGTCCTGCAATCGTGCGCTTCGACCAATAAGCGCGCGTCTGCGCATCGAGGTTCGGGGCGATGAAGCGGTCGTAGCCTTCGCTGTTGGAGCCGATATTGGCCTTGCCGAATTGGCGCACGACATCGCCATGGCTCGGCAGGTGGCGGAAGGCAGCGAGCTTCAGCCGATTGAGAGCGATGTGGTGGGGGTTGAGATCGACGACGTCGATGCTTTTCGGGCTCTGCGACAGGTAGGCCAGCGCATTGCAGCCGCCCGAACCGATAGTCACGATGCTATGACCTTCGCAAAGCTCCATGGCCTGCATGTCGACATCCGGGTCTTCCCAGATTTGCGGATAGACGAGGCCGGAAAACAGCATGCCGAACAGCCGCTCCGACAGGCCGCTGGTCGAAAGCGCCTTGTGCTGCAGAAGGGCGGCCTTGAGCTTGGTATTCTTGCTGAAGCCGGTTTTGGGGGCAGCACTCGTCATATGATTCCACCTATCGTTCGGGTGACAGGCGTGTAGCGTCAGGACGCAACAGTTTAATGACGGGAGGAGCGGGAGGCAGTCGCAACGTTAGCACGCGTTGATACAAACGGTGCCCGGAGCAATGCCGCAGAAGGCGTTCAACTGCCCTTTGTTCAAGGGCAGGTCAGACCATAGACAATTGAGGGAATAGAGCTTTCTGCTACTGACGCAGGACGTGGAGCATGTTCTTGCGCTTGGCGTCGTAATAATAGCCGCGGGCATAAAGACGCACAGCGCCGTCACGATCGTTCTCCGACACCTTCCACGCACCGCTCAGATATTTGACGGCATAGCGCAGATTTGTCTCTGCATCGAAAAGGCCGGAGGCGGGGCCACTGAAACCCATGGAACGGGCAGTGGCATGCTTGATCTGCATCAGGCCAAAGTGGCCACGATTATAGGCGCCGGGATTGTAGCGGCTTTCGCGCATGACGACGCGGTGCACCAGATCTTCAGGGACGCTGTACATGGTGGCGTATTTGGAGATCAGACCGCTGAGCTTCTCGCGACCGACGGGCTGCGGCCCGGTGCTGAGACCCTCGCGTGTGCTGATCGCAGCCAGCGCTGCGTTCTGCGGGGCGGAAGCGTAGGCGAGAACGGTGCTGTCAGGCTTGGGCAGCGGCACGATCGTTTGCGCGCGCACCATGTCTTCCGTCAACTGCACAGGGGCCGCCGATGGCGTACCGGGTGGTGGCGGGGCCGGTGGGAAGGAGCCCTTGACGGCTACGACCTGCGGAAGGGATGCGGTGGCGGAAGTGTTTGCTGCGGCCTGAAGGCCGGCTGCGTGATTGGTCGTCATCGCCGTCGCGGCAACAGGCGTTGCGCCAAGCGATGCTGCCGTTGTCGCCGATGCCATTTGTGGCGTGCCGGTCGGCGATTGCATCTGTGCGGAGATTGCGGCTGCGGCTGCAATTTCTGCTGCCGGGGGAAGGGCGACACGACCGCCCTTGAGGGCCGGCGTGGAGGGCATAGGGGTTGTCGCGGAACTGGATGCGACCTGAACCGGGGAGGCCGCATCGGCTGCTGTCGGCGCGTTGGTCGCTGCCGCTGCTACGGTGCCGGGCTGATGGCCCTCGGTCGTCGTTTGCGTGCCAGGGGCCACGGGACCTGCCGCGGTTGCCGGCGCTGCGACGGGTGCGGCCGCAATCTTCGGGGAATGAACGTTGGAATTTGCTGAATATTCGACGCTGGTGCATCCTGCCAATGCCAGCGTCAAGCCCATGGTGGACGACAAAAGTGACGCCGATCCACGGCGCAAATTGCCAGAAAATATCATGCTGCCGCCTCTACTTTGCCTGCCCGTTGATGCCCCCGTATCAAACGAAGCACGCAGTCTCCTGGGCGGATCATTAACCTATCGTAAGGATTCCGGCAAGACGGGAGGCGTCATATGTGTTTCAGGCGGCGATGCGACGATAGCCGGCGGAGACGGCGCGGCCGGTAATGAAGCGCGTTCCGCGGTTGTTTCGGACCTTTTTCGTCACCGATGCACGACGCACCATGGCGATCGTCGAGCGGGCAAAAGTGGCCTGCAGAGTGAGGCAGAGGAGGGACAGGACCAGGGTCGCGGCCTGCATCTGCGTCAATGTTTCCACCACGTCGCGGGAGCGATTGATGAACTGCGACAGAAAGGCGATGAAGAAGGCGAAGTAGCGCAGGCGCAGCGCCGCCAAGACGAAGCAGTCGATAAAGATGGCGCCGAGTGTTCTGGCGCGCAGATTGTCATTCTCCGCCTGTGATTCGCGCGCGGCAGGCGTTGCGATCGTCCACAGGCCGAACAGCATCAGCCAGCCGATTCCAGCCCATTGGATCACATCAAGAAAGGACGAGGGTACATAGGACGCGCCAGCCACCACGATGGCAGCCGCGGTAAATGTCGTCATGACGCCAAGCGTCGCGCCGCTGACCGAAGCGATCATGGTGCGCTTGCCGCGCACCGCTGCATAATTTGCAACTTTGAAAGCAATTGGCGATGGCAGCGCAAAAAGAATGGCACAGGCTGTGCAGAACACCAGCCAGACTTGTGCGGACATGACGACCTCCTTGCCCTTCACATCTTTTTACCAAGCGATGAGGCGATAATAAAGCCTTCGTCACATGGAGTTTGGAACAATGCGGGCTTTCCCGCGCTGCGTTGTGCGAAAGCCACGCATTCCTCCAGGAGAAGACCATGGGGGAATAAAGCATCGGCCCGGAAACCAAAACGGATTTCCGGGCCGATGGATGCATCACGTCAATCACGTCTTCCTAATTATTTAGGGAGACAGGAACTGTTACGCCGCCTTGAAGGGCTGGCCGATATGGTCCATCACCTCGGAGAACCAAGGCGTCGAAATATCGAAATGCTTGCCGCCCTTGATGCGCGGGAACTCGATGGTGCGCAGCTTGCCGCCCTGGTCCTCATCATGACCGGTGACGCCGGAGACCTTGTTCAGTGCGCTTTCGACCGCCAGATCCACCATGCTGTGGATCAAGCGCAGGTCTTCGCCATTGGCCGGGGCCGAGCGGGCGTAGTAGCCGGACTTCTGTACCATGGTGCGCTCGGCGCCGATAAGGCTTGCAAACTGCTTCTGGAACCAGCCGCCGACATTGATCGTGTCGATCTTCACATGGCCGAAGGCATCGCGCTTGACCGCTTCGCCGGCCGCTTCACGCTCCGCCACGATCGAATCAAGGCCTGCACCTTCGGAGACGAAGAGGGTGACGAAGCCGTTCTTTTCCATGATTTTCTTCAGGCGGGCCGCTTCTGCCTGAATGTCGAAGGCCATTTCCGGCAGGTAAAGACCGTCGATGCGCTTCAACTCTTCTCCCATCAGCAGGCCCTCGACATAGTCGTTGCCCTTGACCTTCTGGATATAGGCGCGTGCGGTGGCAGCCGTGAGCCAGCCGCAGTGACGGCCCATAACTTCGTGGATGACGAAGGTCTTGGGCGCTGCACTCTGTTCATTGCTGACATTATCGAAGAAATTTGCGCCGACTTCGGCTGCCGTCCAGGCGCCAAGCGACTGCTTGATCGGGACCACGTCATTATCAACCGTCTTGGGAAGACCGACGACGGTGAGGTTGTAGCCATTGGCGCCGAGATAGGCGGCAAGGTCTGCCGCGGTGGTGTTGGTGTCGTCACCGCCGATGGTGTGAAGAATAGTGACGCCATCCTTGGCGAGGCGATCGGCGGCAACCTGCAGCGGGTTTTCGCCTTCCTTCACCAGTCCGCGCTTGGCGCAGTCGGCCGCATTGGTCAGCTTCACGCGGCTGTTGCCGATCGGAGAGCCGCCATAGCGATGCAGCAGGGGAGCCTTCTCGCGCATCTCTTTGGTGATGGCGACGCTGTCGCCGAGAAGCACGCCCTGATAGCCGGAGCGGTAGGCCACGATGTCGATTTCGGGAGCGATGTCGGTGTAACGCTCGATCAATCCGCCCACGGCAGACGAGAGGCAGGGCGCCAGTCCGCCTGCGGTCAACATTGCGACTTTCTGTTTGGCCATTGGGGCTCTCCTTTGTCGGTTCTCAATGCGTGTTGGGGCAAATGGATGCGACAGCCTGTTTTGCATGTAAAGTGAATTTCTCAAGAAAAACGGGTATTTCTCGGTATTTTCGAATATCGGTGAACTGCTTGGCGAATATAATCGTTTCAATGCCAAGAAGTGTCGACGACCTCGGAACCGGCTTGTGGAAAAGCTGTTACGACGGTGTCAGACGATCAGCATAAGGCGAAGCTAAGATGACGAAAACTTAATGATCTGCGACCTTTATGCGTCTTGCATTCACACCATGGAGCCGTCATGCTGAGAGACATGATGTTCGATTTCGCCTGTTTGCACATTTCATCCCTTTGGGAGCGGCTGCTCGGCGCGATCGGCGAAGCGGCAGGAAACGTGCTGGGTCGCGTCATCGAAGCGGTTCGCACCGTTTTCGAAGGCGATCCGGAAACCCGCCGCAAGGTCTCCTTCTCCGTCGCAATCATTGCTCTTTCTGCCAAGATGGCGAAGGCTGACGGTGTCGTGAACGATGCCGAGGTGCGCGCCTTTCGCCAGATATTCGATTTTCCCGAAGAGGAAGCCAAGAACGTCGCAAGGCTCTATAACCTCGCGCGTCAGGATGTTGCCGGTTATGAGGCCTATGCCGAGCGGCTTGCGGGTCTCTGCGGTACGGGCCGGGAAAATTGCGAGATGCTGGAAAGCGTCGTCGATGGCCTGTTCCACATTGCCAAGGCCGATGGCCTGATTCACGAGCGTGAAATGGCCTTTCTCGGACGGATCGCGGAAATCTTCCGGATCACCGAGGATCATTTCGAAACGATCATGGCGCGCCATGTCCACATGGACGGTCGCGATCCCTACCGCGTCCTCGGCGTTTCGCCATCCGACGACTTCTCCGATATTCGCAAGCGATACCGTCTGCTGGTGGCCGAGCATCACCCCGACAAGCTCATTGCCCGTGGCGTTCCGATGGAATTGCATGCGGCTGCGAATGAGCGTATGGCGGCACTCAATGCCGCCTATGCGGCCATCGAGAGAGAACGCCGCGTCGCATGAGTGACTTTCTGCCGGATTATGCCGGTGCCAGCGTCCAGCGCTCGCCAAACCACGGCGAGCGGGTGGGGGTGAGCGCACCCGATTCCATCATTCTTCACTATACGGGCATGGAAAGCGCCGAGCGCGCGCTGTCCTGGCTTTGCGACCCGGAAAGCCAGGTTTCCAGCCACTACCTCGTTTTTGAAGACGGACATGTCATTCAGATGGTGCCGGAGAGCCGCCGCGCCTGGCATGCGGGCAAGAGCTTCTGGGCGGGCGAAATCGATCTGAACTCCCGCTCGATCGGCATCGAGATCGCAAATGGCGGCCACCCTGCGGGACTGCCGGATTTTCCTAAAGCCCAGATCGACGCCGTTGCCGAATTATGTCGCGACTGTGGCGCGCGGTGGTCGATTGCGCCGGAGCGGGTGCTCGCGCACTCCGATATTGCCCCTGTTCGCAAAGTGGATCCGGGCGAGAAGTTCCCATGGGACATCCTGTCGCAGAAGGGCGTCGGCCACTGGGTCCAGCCCGCGCCAATCGGCGGCGGACGCTTCTTCCAGCGCGGCGATAGCGGACAACCGGTTGAGGCCTTGCAGTCCATGCTGTCGCTGTATGGCTACGGCGTTGAAATTTCGGGCAGTTATTGTGAAAAGACGGAAGGCGCAGTCGCCGCTTTCCAGCGGCATTTCCGGCCTGCGCTGGTGGATGGCATCGCCGATTTTTCCACCATCGACACGCTGCACCGGTTGATTTCGCAACTGCCGAAGTTCAAGCGCGCGTAGGCGTCGTTGTCGATAAAAGCGGCGTGATCGACGCTGGTCCAGATTGCGGTCTCAGGCCCTTGCCACAGTAAATCCTTATTGGCCGACTTTAAACGCCGCATCGAAATGCGGCTGGCTGGGTGTTGTCCTAGACGCCGTCAATATCAATGACGAAGATTTTCCGGAGGATCGTCCCCGTGACTTTCCCGATGCGTGCCCTTGCGCGTCCATTACTGGATGTCTTTGTGACTGGAGACTATTTCTACTGATGAGAAGAGTGATTGTTGCTGTCTCGGTCTGCACCTCGATGCTGGCCGCGCAGACCGGAATTGTTGTTGCCAAGGATGACGTGAAAACCAAGACCGTGACGCTGCAGACCTATTTCCGTAAACCCGGTTACCCCATCCCTGAGCGAACCCTTCCTGCCACGCTGAAGAACGATTACTCCGATCTTATCGTCAAATATGCCAAGCGTTACGGCGTGCCGACCAACCTGGCGCATGCGGTCGTTTCGGTGGAAAGCCGGTTCAATCCGAAGGCCCGCGGAAGTGCCGGCGAAGTCGGGCTCATGCAGATCAAGCCCGCCACCGCACGGATGATGGGCTATCGCGGCACGGTGAACGCGCTCTACGATCCGGAAACCAATATCCGCTGGGGTATGCAATATCTCGCCACGGCGCATCAACTGGGTGGCGGCGAAGTCTGCAGCACCATTTTGCGCTACAATGCAGGGCATGGGGCAACCCGCATGAACCCGGTGTCGAAGGCCTATTGCGGCAAGGTGCAGGCGCTGCTCCAGGGATGATCGTGTCGGTGCGGTTTGGGCTTCTTTCTGCCGGCAGATTTTGTTAGTCGAGAACGGCGACAGCATCGGCCCGAAAATCGGATGCGATTTTCGGAAAGCACGATGCGTCGATTCAAAAAGGTAAAGCGTCCTTTGTGCGTCCAATAGTACGCACGGCGCTGTACGAGGGAGCGCAGGATGACCGACTTCAGATACATCGTGATCGGAGCTGGAATGATGGGAGCCGCTGCGGCACGTCATCTTTCCTCGCAGACGGACGGCGTGGCGCTGATCGGTCCTGCCGAACCGACAGACCGCAAGAACCATTACGGCGTGTTCTCCAGCCATTATGACGAGGCGCGGATCACGCGCGGTTTTGACGGCGACCCGGTATGGGCGGAACTCGCGAAGCGCTCGATCGAACGATATGCCGAGATCGAGAAAAAGAGCGGCGTCCGGTTTTATCACGAGGTAGGCTGCCTCTTCACCGGCGATGGCAATAGGCTGGCCGGTGATTATGTCTCGGGCGCTATGAGCAGGAAAGACGCTCTGGGTCTGACAGTCGAGACCTACGAGCCGGACGCGCTTTCCTCTCGTTTTCCAATGTTCTCTCTGCCGGACGATCACCATGGCTGGTTCGAGCCGCACAATGCCGGTTACGTCAATCCACGCGCCTTGGTGAAGGCTCAAATCACGATTGCCCGGCAACAGGGCGCTTCTATCCTTCGTCAGACGGTGGTGAAGGTCTTCGATGGCGGTTCAGGCGTCGAAATAGAGACCTCGGAGGGGCATCGATACACGGCGGAGAAGGTGATCGTCGCAGCGGGCGGCTTCACCAATATGGCCGACATTCTGCCTCTTAAAGTGGACATGGCGGCAACAGGCCGCACCATCGCCTTCTTCGAACTGAACGAGGAGAAGCAGGAAGCCTTTGCTGGCATGCCCTCCACCATTGTGCTGGCGGCGAGCGAAGACGACATCGTCTACATCTTGCCACCTGTTCGCTATCCGGATGGCAAGGTCTATTTGAAGATTGGCGGGGAGAGTGAGAAGGGCAGGCTGGAAACGCTCGATCAGGCGGTCCAGTGGTTCCATTCCGATGGAACTGCAAGTGAGGTGGATTTCCTTGTTCGTCGCGCCATCGAGTTGATGCCTGCTCTTGCAGGATGCCCCGTCACCTCCGGCTCCTGTGTTGCCTCCATTACCCGCACCGGTTACCCCTATATCGGCTACACATCGTCTTCCAATATTGCGGTGCTGACCGGTGGCAATTTCGTTTCGGCCAAATCTTCCGATGAGATTGGCCGGCTTGGGGCGGTGCTTCTTCTTGAGGGGCAGTTGAGCGAGGACAATTTTGCAGCGCAGATGGCGCCGGTGTTCGTCTGACGGCCATGTGTCCGGACGCAGTCCTTCATCAAAGCCTCAAATCCCTCTGTCAGTGAATCAGGAAGCCGCTACAAGTCTTTGACGCAGAATCTGAAATCGGTTGAGAGCAGTTATGGCAGCGCAGTTCAAATATATCGTCGTCGGTGCGGGCATGATGGGGGCCGCTGCTGCCCGGCATCTGTCTCTCGAATCGGATGGTGTGGCGCTGATCGGGCCGCATGAGCCCGCCGACATCCGAAATCATCAGGGCGTGTTTGCCAGCCATTACGATGCGGCGCGGATCACGCGGACCATCGATGACGATGCGGATTGGGCGCGGCTCGCCAATCGTTCGATTGGGCGCTACCGGGAGATCGAGCGCGAGAGCGGGATAGGCTTCTACCACGAGTTCGGCTGCCTGATTGTCGGCAAGGCGCGTGGCACGGGTGTGCCCTATATCGAGAATGTCTGCGCTGCGGCCGAGACGCTTGGGGTGGATACCGACGTTTTTGGGGATGCCGAGTTGATCGAGCGCTTCCCGTATTTTTCCTTCGAAAGCGGTTGCGAAGGTGTCTTCGAAAGGCGCAATGCCGGTCACATCAATCCACGCGAACTGGTGCGGGCGCAAATCCTGGCAGCGGAAAAGCGCGGCGTGACGCGCTATGACGATATTGTCGTTTCGGTCCGGGACGAGGGTGGAGTGGCGACCGTCACCACTGCCTCCGGCAAAAGCTACACGGCGGAAAAGGTGCTCGTGGCTGCGGGCGGATTTTCGATTGCGGAAGGGCTATTGCCGCAGCCACTTTCGATGAAGGTGTATGCTCGCACCGTTGCATTCTTCGAGGTCGATGATGCAGATCTTCGAGGCTTTTCAGAAATGCCGTCGCTGATCTATGAGCCGAGTGACCCGACCAAGCATATCTATCTTCTGCCGCCAGTCGTCTATCCCGATGGCAAGGCCTATCTGAAGATTGGCGGCGATCCGGAAAATATTCTGCTCGGTACGGATGCGGAGATCCGCGCCTGGTTCCGGACTGGCGGAAAGCCTGAGGTGCGGGATAATTTCGCAGCAATCATAGAGATGCTTGTTCCCAGCATCGATGTGACACGACTGTCGATGGCGGGCTGCGTCACATCCTACACGCCAAGCGGCTATCCGGCGATCGGTTATTGCGGGTCTGGGCGGATTGCGGTTCTGACCGGCGGCTGTGGCGCAGCCGCAAAGAGTTCAGATGAGATCGGGCGGCTCGGCGCGGTGCTGTTGGTCCAAGGCCATATCGAGGACGAAGGATACGAGACGGATTTCGCACCGGCCTTCGCTTAGTAAGTCTGGCGGCTCCCTTTAACCGCAGCCCAACTTGCGGCGATTTTCCGTTGGCTTTTCATCTTGAACCCGTCTAAGGAGCGCGTGCCAGTTGGCCGGGCAGCCGCGCTTTACCAATGTCGAAAGGCGGTAAGGTGAGGAAAGTCCGGGCTCCACGGAAACACGGTGCCGGATAACGTCCGGCGGGGGCGACCCTAGGGAAAGTGCCGCAGAGAGTAGACCGCCACCTTTCAGGTGGTAAGGGTGAAAGGGTGGGGTAAGAGCCCACCGCGCCGCTGGTAACAGGGGTGGCATGGTAAACCCCACCGGGAGCAAGACCGAATAGGGATGACGTGGGGTGCCGCGAAAGCAGTGCCTACAGCCTGTTTCTGGGCGAGTCATCCGGGTGGGTTGCGCGAGGCGGCATGCAAATGTCGTCCCAGATGAATGGCTGCCACGTTCCGGGTCAAACCGGGGCCATACAGAACCCGGCTTACAGGCCAACTGGCGATTTCTCTCTTTTTCATTCCTCATGCGAAGCCGATTCCGGCGATCGCAATAGGTCATTGTTATCGTTGAATTATTTTTCATTAAAACTTCCGTAACGGAAGGCAGAGATGCCGCGTGAAATGGTTGCCGGTAAACCATTCGTTAAACTTAACGGGATATGAATATTCGAATCCGAAGTCGGTTCGCGCCGCCTTCTCCCATTGACGCCCATAGTGTCCCATGGTATCCCAAATGCACACCACAAGGGGTCGTGTTTTTGACCCGCAATCGCTGAAACGGAGACAAGGCCTTTCCAAGGCTGCAGGACTTTTTGTTCTGCCGGTCAGCGATTTGTCGTGCGTATCGGTGTCGCCTGAGCATGCGGCTTCAGGCGTTTCTGGCGAGTTGTCATATGGGGCGCTTTTTATCGAACGTGACGAACAGGATCGACGCCAAGGGGCGCGTTTCGGTTCCATCCGCGTTTCGTTCGGTGCTGGCGCAACGCGACATTCAGGAGCTTTATTGTCTTCAGGATTTCGCTTTTCCGGCCATCAGCATTGGCGGGCCGGACCTGTTGGATCGCTACGAGCGGCAGATCGCGTCGATGGATGCGTTTTCGCCGGAAGCCAATGCAATGTCGCTGCTGGTTCACGGTGGCGGCGTGTTCATGAAGCTCGACGGGGAAGGGCGGTTGATGGTCACGGATTTCATCCGGGACTTCACCTCCATCACCACCGAAGTGACCTTTGTCGGTCGGGCGGATCATTTTCAGTTGTGGCAGCCGGAAGCGTTTCACGAGGCGCAGACGGCGGCAAGAACGGGGCGCAGTTTTTCTGCTGTTCGTCCCGTATAAGGCGGGGACACGGAATGGCGGCGAATTCTGGCGGACGATCTTCTGATGCCGGTGGCGGACCTGTTCGCCACATTCCGGTTCTCCTGCGCGAAGTTCTAAGCGCGCTCGATCCCGCGGAAGGCAAGGTCATTCTCGACGGTACATTCGGTGCTGGCGGCTATACCCAGGCGATCCTCGAGCGCGGTGCGAATGTCATTGCTCTCGACCGTGATCCGACTGCCATCGCTGGCGGCCAGCCGATGGTTGTCGCCAATGGCGGGCGGCTCTCTCTTATTCAATCGCAGTTTTCCGATCTGGCAGCGCATGCGCCTGCACAAGGCCTTGATGGCGTCGTCCTGGATATCGGTGTCTCCTCCATGCAGATCGATGAGGCGGAGCGCGGCTTCTCCTTTCAGAAAAACGGACCGCTCGACATGCGCATGTCGGCATCCGGCGTCTCTGCGGCCGATGTCGTCAACCGCTGCAAGGTCGGCGATTTGATCCGGATCTTCGGCTTTCTCGGTGAGGAAAAGCAGTCAGGACGCATTGCCCGTGCCATCGAGAAGAAGCGCGCGGAAGAGCCCTTCCGCACGACGCGCGACCTTGCCGGGCTGATCGAAATCGTCACGCCCCGCAAGGCGAAGGACAAGATCCATCCCGCAACCCGCGTTTTCCAGGCGCTGCGCGTCTTCGTCAATGACGAGTTGGGCGAGCTGGCGAAGGCCTTGTTTGCGGCCGAACAGGTGTTGAAGCCCGGCGGACGTCTCGTCGTCGTCACCTTCCACTCGCTGGAAGACCGTATCGTGAAGAAGTACTTCGCCGATCGTTCCGGCCGCGCGGCAGGGTCTCGCCACATGCCGATGGTGGAAGACAAGCCGGCGATCTTCGATTCGCTCGGCAAGCCTATGATTGCAGCGAGCGAGGAAGAGGCGGAGTTGAACCCGCGCGCCCGGTCCGCCAAGCTGCGCGCCGGCATTCGCACCACCGCTCCGGCACGTCCGGCAGACATTTCCATTTTCGAACTTCCCGATCTCGCCAGCCTTGAAAAGATGGGAGGCTGACATGCTGCGCACACTCGACCTCATTCTCGTCGGCGTGATGGTGTCAGCGGCCGTCGTCACCTATTCCATCAAGCATCAGGCCGATCTCAAGCTTGAATCCGTCAAGAAGCTTGAAGCCGAAATCAAACTCGAGCGCGATACGATCGATCTTCTGCGGGCCGACTGGGCGCTTCTGACGCAGCCGAACCGGTTGCATCGTCTGGTGAACGCGTATCAGGCCGATCTTCAATTGACGCCGACGCTACCGACGCAACTCGCACAGCCGCAGGAGCTGCCCATGTTGCGTTCCCAACTGCCCCAGCCGCCCGAGCCGGAGGGCATGAGCGTCGAGGATGTGATTGCTGCTGCTGTCAACGGCTCCAAGCCGGGCGCCACACTTGGTGGTGCCAAGCCGAAATCGGCACCTGCCGGCCAGATCGTCGCCACTGGCGGCAAGCCTGTTCCGGCACCGGCACCGCGCTCGCATGTCGCCCGTGTGCCCAAGCAGCCAATGCCTGCTGCGAAAGCGCCGATTGGCGACGAGTCCGGCGAAATGGATGAAACGATAACAGGATCGGTGGACTGATGTCTTTTCTCTCTCGCGTCATGGTTTTGAAGAGCAAGGCCCATTTTTCCGCCAGCACGATCGGCGGAGCGGACCATGCTGCCTTTGAGGGCGCACGCAAGAAGCGCGCTTCGCAGGCCAAGAGCCGCGTTGGCCTGCTGATTTTCGGCTTCGTCTGCTTCTATGGCGTCATCGGCGGTCGTCTGGTGCAATATGGCTTGGCCCAGCAGGAAACCGTTTCCAGTATTGCGCCCGCCGACAGGCTGATGGCCTCGCGTCCAGATCTTCTGGATCGCAATGGCGAAGTGTTGGCAACCGATATCCGCACCGTGTCGCTTTTTGCCGAACCGCATCGCATCGTTGACGTGGATGAGGCGATCGAGAAGCTGCGCACGGT